>CAVQZI010000001.1:0-1305000 GCA_963718445.1 uncultured Acidobacteriaceae bacterium
CGGTCTCATAATCCGTAGGTCGTAGGTTCGAGTCCTACCGCCGCCACCAACCTCAAAGCAAGGCAGGAAAAAATCGCAGAGGCGGGTACCGGGTGCAGCTTTCTCCTGGAGTCGATAGGAAGGTCCTTCGCTCATGTACGCCTCAGATCAGGCTGTCTGCTTCGGCGCAACCTTGTCACCGCAACGCTAAGGAGTCGTGACAGCTCACTCCAGCCGTGACTGCAACATTGCAAAACCGTCATGGTTGATGAGTATGCTCACCAAATGTCAAATGAACATCACAGGACAGCGCCATTACCACTGGATGAACAATTTGTCATCTACACGCAATTCGCACCTCATGCGGGTTCAATAGAGTTGAAGTAGCTCCAGTCATAAGGGGAAATTCAGCTAAATCATGCGAATTGCGGGCGTAGCCGGCGCATTTCCGCGGCAATACTACGGCCAGGAAGAGATTGCGGCGGCTCTTAAGCGACATTGGGCCACCCGGCTGGAAAACCCGAAGTTACTCGAGCGCTTGCTGATGCGGGTTGGAGTCAAGGGCCGGCATCTGGCGCTGCCGATCGAGGCCTACGACGACCTGACAACCTGGGGCAAAGCCAATGATGCCTGGATCGAAGTAGCGGAAGATTTGGCGGAGCAGGCGTTGTGTCGCGCACTGACGCGGGCCGGCATGTCCGAGGCTGATATTGACGCGATTTTTTTTGTCTCAGTAACCGGGATCGCGAGTCCGTCGATTGACGCGCGCCTGATGAATCGCATGCATTTGCGACCCGACGTGAGACGGAATCCAATCTTCGGTCTGGGCTGCGTTGCGGGCGCGGCCGGCATTGCCCGTGCCGCTGACTACGTGCGTGCTTATCCCAGCAATGTGGCTGCGCTGATTTCGGTCGAGCTCTGTTCGCTGACCTGGCAACGCAGCGACTTGTCGGTGGCCAACCTCATCTCCGCGGGATTATTCGGCGACGGCTCCGCGTCGGTGATTGTGGTCGGAGAAGAACGCGCGACAAATGGGCCACGCATTCTGGCCACGCGTTCATCGTTTTATCGCGGAACCGAAGACGTGATGGGTTGGGATATATCGGAAGAGGGCTTCAAGATCGTGCTCTCACCCGAGGTGCCCAAGATGGTCCGCGAGCACCTGGCGCACGATGTCGATGCCTTCCTCGCCGAGTACGACTTGAGCCGCGACGATATCGAGAGCTGGATCATGCACACTGGGGGTCCGAAGGTATTGGAGGCGACCGCAGAAGCACTTGACTTGCCCGAGGGCGCGTTGGATGTGTCGTGGCAGTCGCTGCGCCGCGTCGGTAACTTGTCCTCCACGTCTGTTCTTCTGGTGCTGGAAGAGTTCATGAACCGCCGGCGGCCTGCGCCCGGCAGCTACAGCATTCTGGCGGCCATGGGCCCGGGCTTCTGCGCTGAGCTGGTGCTGCTGCGCTGGTAGACCACCATGGGCCAAGAAATCTGGACAACAGATGTATTCGTGGCCGGCGGAGGACCTGCCGGATTGGCAGCAGCGCTCGCCGTGCGACAAGCTGGATTCGACGTTATCGTCGCCGATTGCGCTCATCCCCCTATCGACAAGGCGTGTGGTGAAGGCATCATGCCGGACGGTCTGGCGGCGCTTCGACGCTTAGGCGTTACCCTCGACGGGGAAGAGACTGCTCCTTTCGTCGGCATTCGCTTCGTCAATGGTGAGCAGCGAGTAGACGCGACATTCCCTGCCGGCGCCGGCTTCGGCATACGCCGCACTCGCTTGCATCAGCAGCTGGTAGCGGCCGCGGAGCGCACCGGAGTGTCATTGCTGTGGGATCGGCGTGTAATCGGGTTCTCGGACGGACTCGTGGCACTCGAGGGCGGCAACGTGCGTTGCCGCTGGATCATTGGCGCGGATGGCCAGAACTCGCGAATACGGCGGCTCAGCGGACTCAACTGCGTGCACTCCGAGCAGCGTCGCTTCGGTTTTCGGCGGCATTACTTAATCGAGCCGGGGTCCAAATTCGTCGAAGTGCACTGGAGCGATTGCGGCCAGATGTACGTCACGCCGGTTGCGGATGACGAAGTCTGTATTGCTTTCATCACGCGCAGCAAAGTCGTACGCATCGATGAGGCTATTTCACACTTTCCTGCCCTTGCGCCGCGCTTGAGAGGGCTTCCTGCGCAAGAGCGCCTGCTTGGCGCGGTGACAACTTCGCAAACATTCCGAAATGTGCGCCGGGGCAATGTTGCGCTAATAGGCGACGCAGCAGGTTCGGTGGACGCTATCACCGGTGAAGGGCTGGCGATCGGGTTCCGGCAGGCGATCGCACTTGCCAATGCATTACGCGCTGACGATCTTTCATTGTACGAAGCTGCTCATGGCAAGATCATGCGGTTGCCTCGTGGCATGGCTGCCCTGATGTTGAGCATGGATGGTCACCCGCGCCTTCGCAAGCGAGTTTTTGCGGCATTCGAAGCCCAGCCGGAGATTTTCGCGCGCACCTTGGCGATCCATACGGGAGCGATTTCCCCGGTCAGCTTTGGCGCAAGAAACACTTTGTTGCTGGGTTGGCGTTTGTTGACCGCGACGGCGTGACGTTCGGAGAAGTGTTTGATCAGAATTATGGCTGTCAATCTGCTTCGAATTCATGCTCGCCCAGCGGCACTGTTTGTTGTGATCGCGGCTACTCTGTGCGTTCCGGCTGTCGCCGAGCAGATTCAGGTCATGCTCGATCCGGCGCAAACCAAGATCAACATCTCGGTGCATGACGTGCACGGTGGAGTCCACGGGACTTTCAAGTTGAAGAGCGGCTCGATCTCCTTTGAGCGCGAAACCGGCAGCGCCAGCGGCGAAATGATCGTCGATGCCACCAGCGGAGATACCGGCAACAGCTCGCGCGACAGCAAAATGCAGAAGGAGGTGCTGGAGAGCAAGCGCTATCCCGAGATCACCTTCGTACCCAAGCGCGTCATCGGCAACGTCGCTGCGCAAGGGCACTCAAATATCCAGGTGCAGGGCGTCTTCCACATTCATGGCGCCGATCACGAGCTGACATTATCCATGCCGGTAGAGGTGAACGGCGATCAGGTAACGGCGAACACAACCTTCATCGTGCCCTATCAGTCATGGGGCATGAAGAATCCCAGCGTGCTGTTCTTGCGAGTGGACGGCCAAGCGGAGGTGAGTGTGTCAGCCGTGGGACGGATTACAGTGGTGAACACCGCCAATCCTCGTTGACCGCAACGGAAGCGTCACCTGCTTGCGATTGAGCTAAGCCGTCCTCGTCGCGCTTAACACTTCAGACGCCGGCAAAGAGAGCATGATGACCGCGCCACCACCGGGACGGTCATCGATCTTCACGCTGCCCCCGTGGGCCTGCGCCACGGCATCGACGAAAGCCAATCCCAGGCCATGACCGGTCGATTGCTGGCCTTTCACGAAACGCTCGAGGGCACGTTGGCGCAGCTCGCGCGGGAAACCCGGCCCGTCGTCTTGAATAACGATTTCTGCATCGCCATTCGTATTGCACAGTGAAATGCTGATCTGACGGTCCGAGGGAAGATGAGCCACCTCATTGTCGAGCAGGTTGGCAATTGCGCGATTGAGCAGCGACAAATCGGCGTCAACCATCACTGGCTCCAAATGCGCACTCACCCGGTGCTTATGCTCGTCCATTGCAGGCTGATACAGATCGATAAGCTGGCGCACCACCCCGGCAAGGTTCACCAGCTCCTTGCGCAACTGCAGCGCTCCCGCATCAGCTTCGGCGAGATCCAGGGTAGTATTCAGCATCTCCGACAGACGGTCGAGGCCCTCAACCGCCTCCGCCACCCGCTCACGCCAGTGGGCATCCCCACCCCGGGAAAGGGCAACTTCCAAGCTGCCGCGGATGGAGGTCACCGGGCTCTTCAGATCGTGCGCCACCGAATCGGTTAGCACGTGCAGCTGGTGCACCGATGCCTGGATGCGGTCCAGCATGCGATTGAAGGTGCGCGACAGCCGCGAGATTTCGTCGGAGTAGTGGCCTTCCGGAACCCGCGTGCTGAGATCGTCGGTGCCAATCTGAGAAACGGTTTCAGTGATGCTCACCACTCGAGCCAGAGTACGATTGGCAACCATCCAGGTGACCACAAATCCCAGCACCACAGTGAGCGCCCAAGCCAACACACAGCTCGCCGTCAAGCGAGAAAGCATCTTCGAGCCGGCTACATCGGAAAAGCCGAGATAAACGCTGCCGCCGTCGGCCCGAGCCTGATAGACCACGCGAAACGGCTTCTTCCACCCGGGAACTCTTAAACTGGCCGGTACTCCCGGAATCAGGTGTGCACTGTGAATGACCTCAACAAACCGCTCCTTAGGTTGCGGACCCACCCAGATGGGTGGAACGCCGGGATCGGCGTGCAAGAAAAATACTGTGTTCTGCTGCTTTCCCTGGCCGGCGGGAGCAACTTCATGGGTCGCTAACTCCGCCACTTCCTGCACCAGCCTTTTGTAGAGACTGTCTCGTGGGGTGTTGGCAGAAACATCGGCCAGCGTTTCAGCTTCCCCGCTCAGCCACTCATCGCTGCGATGGCGGATATCGCGTGCGACCAGCAAATACATGATCGCAAAGGCAATGGCGCTGCCGATGGCGAAAGCAACCGTCGGCCATGCGGCAATGCGCCACGCCCCCGAAGACCTTCCGAAATCACGTCTCTTTGAGGACATAACCGACACCACGAATGGTATGGATGAGCGGATGCTCGGACTCAAAGTCAACTTTATTTCGCAAACGGTAGATCTGCACATCGACTACGTTGGTCGCGGGATCGATGCGCATGCGCCATACCTGCTCCAGAATCATGGTACGCGTGACCACGCGGCCGGCGTTGCGGCACAGATACTCAAGCAACGCAAACTCCTGGGTGGTAAGTTGCAGCACGGTATCGCCACGCCGGGCTTCACGCCGAACTAGGTCCAGTTCGAGATCACGGACACGCAGACGAACTGCCTCCTGCTGAGAAGGAGCGCTACGGCGCAGCAGGTTGCGCAAGCGGGCCAGCAGTTCGGCGAGCGCGAAGGGCTTGGTCAGGTAATCATCACCACCTTGTTCCAGTCCTCGCACTCGCTCATCGACGGAGCGCCGCGCCGATAGGATCAGCACCGGTGCGGAGTGTCCATGGGCCCGGCAGCGCGCGATAAGATCCAGGCCATCCATATCGGGCAAACCGAGATCAATGATGAATCCGTCGTAGGCTGTATCAGCGGCGAGACTCAATGCGGTGGTTGCGTCGCGAGCGGCATCAACCTGGTAGCCCGCTTCGCTCAAGCCGCGATTCAGAAATTCGCGTATAGCAGTGTCGTCTTCCACGACAAGCAATCGCACTGCGGTCCTCGTTCAACACAGATTGGTTCGGCAGCAGGAAAAGTCTTTGCGTCTAACTATTCATTTCAAATGTTCCTGGCGCGACGCGCAAGCGCCAGGGCATCAACCCAAAATGAGCGCGTGCTGTGTACGTCAGCCAGAACACGTTCCATCGTCTCGACGAAGTAGTCGATATGACGCTCTTGTGCGACCAGGGGCGGAGCGGACTTGAGTACCATGAGGTTGTTGCCGCACACCTGTGTCAAAACTTTTTCCTTCCGGAAGAGTCGCATGACTACCATTTGCGCGAACATGCCGGGATGAATGGCGCGAAATGCGGTGAACGGGACCTGCAGCGAAAGCGACGAAGGCGGCTTGAACTCTATGCCGCTCAGCAGGCCGACTCCCGGAGTCGAAGCGAACATCTCAAACTTTGAGAGGGCCTCCGTCAGCCGGCGCCTGAGGCGCTCACCAAGATAAGTCGCACGGTCGCCCAGTTCCTCATCTTCCAAGACATCCAGCGTCGCCAGTCCGGCTCGCATTGCCAATCCGTTCTCGCTGAACGTGGAGGTGTGGACGATAGCGCGACGCAGCGAGCTATACACCGCTTCGTAGATTTCGTCGCTCATCAGCACGGCAGCCACAGGTACTAAACCGCCGCTGAGGGCCTTCGCGAGAATCACGATATCGGGCTCAACATCATAGTGGTGCGCGGCCAGGAACTTTCCCGTACGAAACATCCCAGTCTGTACTTCATCGAGCACGAGCAACGTTCCATTACGTTTGCACAACGACTGCGCTTCGCTCAGATACCCCGGCGATGGCACGCGAATGCCGGCCTCCGACTGGATCGGCTCGACGAAGAAGGCGGCAAACTGTTTGCTTCGTAGCTTCTCCTCAAGCTCGTCGAGGTCGTTGAACGGGATTCCTTCGGTTGCGGGCAGCAGCGGACCGAACCGGCTACGCCAGAATTCGTTGTCCATCAGCGACAGCGCGCCACAGGTCAAGCCGTGAAAGGCTCCCTGCGCGTAGAGCAAGGCGTCACGGCCCGTGGCAGCACGCGAGAACTTGATGGCCGCCTCCACGCCTTCACTGCCCGAACTGGCAAAGAAAACCTTGGCCAGCTTGCGTCCCGCCAATCGGCAAAGACGTTCGGCAAGTTCGCCGGCCAGTTCCGGCACGTGGCTCTGCAACATGGCCGGGCCTGAGCGGTCGAGCTCGTCCTTCAGCGCCGCCAAAATGCGCGGGTGGTTGTGGCCTGTATTATGGACGCAATAGCCGGAGAGGAAATCAAGGTAGCGCTCACCATCATCGGAGAATAGCTCGGCTCCCGCGCAGCGCTCGTACCGGACGTTCATGTCCAGCAAGTCAAGCAGACGGACCCACTGTGGATTGACGTGCTCAGCATAGGACGAGCGAGTCAACACTGCTCCAGACGGCACTCGAACCCCCGTAAAAGCTCGCTAGTAAAGCTTTAAGTCTAATCTAGACCCCCAAGATGAACACATGTTAGCCCAGGAATGACGATACGTTCATCGAGCGCACGTACATAGCACTTACATTGGGTTTTCACTCACTTCTATGGGCAGCCCATCAGCGACGGAGCCCTGGCACCTTTGGGCAAAGGTACAGCCTCGGAACTTGGATAGCCATTGCTCCCCGTTTTGGCTGCTTGTCATTTTCAATTGCCTCCCTGTGGCTCTGCTGCGTATCATGCTGCCGTTCGATGAATGACAGCAAGGCTAGCCTCACCACACGCGAATCACGCCGCCAGTTCGGTGAATCGCGCCGCGACTACGTTAGGCGAATCGATCAAGGCAACTGGAATTCTAAAAAGCGCAAAGTTGATCCGATCGAGCTACTACTGGAAGCGCAGCACGGACGCCTTCAGAACGTCGTTCCCATAAAGTTTGCCCGCATGGCGACATCGCCATTCGGATTCTTTCGCGGCGCGGTGCCACTGATGGCTGCCGACCTGGCGCCCCTGCCGCGGACCGAGCTGATGGCCCAACTTTGCGGCGATGCCCACGTGCAAAACCTCGGTGCCTTTGAAGCGCCGGACGGACGGCTCATCTTCGACATCAATGACTTTGACGAAAGTATCGTCGGACCGTGGGAGTGGGACCTGAAGCGTATGTCTGCGAGCCTGGTGCTAGCAGGACGCGAAGCGGGCAATTCGGATAAGCGTTGTCAGGAGGCGGTGTTCGCCTTCGCGGGCAACTATCGCATGCGTATGCACAGCTTCTCCCGCATGCCTTTCGAGAAGCTGGCGCGGTTTCAGATCTACCGCGAGGTCGATCCTGTACGCTCGGTTCTGCGCAAAGCGGAACGTGCTACACCGCTGCGGAATCTTGAGAAGCTGACAATCCGGCGCGGCGGCAGACATGTATTTCGCGAGCAGAAGCCGGTGCAGTATCACATACTGAAGAAGGAAGCCGACACCGTGGTGGCCTCCTTGCGCAGCTACATACATACGCTACTTCCCGAACGTGCGCACTTCTTCTCGCAGTATGAGGTTGAGGATGTCGTCTTCCGCGTTGTGGGCACCGGCAGCGTGGGGCTGCGCGACTATGTTCTGCTTATGTTTGGCGGTACGGTCTCAGACCCGCTGTTCCTCCAGATAAAGGAGGAGCCTAAGTCCGCCTATGCTTCCTACTTGCCTGACAGCCCAGCTCCGGAGCATCAGGGGCAGCGGGTAGCAGAAGGCGGACGCGCCATGCAAATGCAGTCCGACATTTTTTTGGGATGGACTTCCATTGATGGACGCGATTACCTGGTTCGCCAGTTACGGGATCATAAGGCAGGTATCGTCGGAGCTGACCTCAAGGGCACCGGACTGGTGCAGTACGCCGAGATGTGCGGCGAGCTGCTCTCCAAAGGCCATGCCCGGTCGGGCGACCCCTGCGCGATCTCCGGATATCTGGGCACGAACGACCGCTTCGATAAAGCCATGGCCAAGTTCGGTATCAGCTATGCCGACCAGACTGCAAAGGACTGGGAACAACTGAAGCGTGCCATTCGCAGCGGCAAGGTCCGAGCTGCCGAGTCCACAGCGTGAAATTGCAGCCTATTGTTATTGGCTGGATTACTCCGAAACCAACCGACTACCAGGCCGTTCTGAAACTGAAGGAGGTAGTGGATTTGTGTAATTAAAGACCTGAGGATTAACGCGTACCACTTTCGTTATCAGGTTTGTGACCGTCATCACAGGCTTTGGGCCGGCGATTCGTTCATTGTTGCTCTTGTAAATCGCTTTACCCGGACTGATTCCAAAGAGCCGGGGTAAACCGCGAAGCGGGAGTAGCTATAGCGCGCACAATCGAGGTTCCGAGCTGGTATCACACTAACAAATACACCGTCGACGCGGCATGTGAGCACTGCGCCGGCATCGTTCGTCACGAACCCTCGTGCATCACCTGTAACCGCGCCGTGGCCTACGCCTATAAAGCTGTGCTCGATGCCGGCACCCTCACGCTGGAAGACAATCTCATCCTGCACGCTTTGGGAGCGGCTTGGACGCAAATCGCCTCCCATGAAAGATGCTGCAGCTGCCAGCGCCCGTAACGCTGCGACTCGCTAGTCAGCCGTCTGAATCCCATACCGAGGCTCTCACACCGGAACGCAATCAGCCCGCGAGTGGTTAGGGCTTGCTTGACAGTAAGTTCGTTTTTGGAATCGAGGGTTAGAGAACCCAAAATCGAACGCCGTAGGCGGGGAAGAGTTTAGCCGAGCGCTTTTAGCGCTGGATGACGCGGGAAAAATCATCGAGTCCCGTAGGGACAGCAGAGTTTTCACCCTCCGCTTGCAATTCCTCGTTAACCAGCGTTAACTTAATCTGCCAACCCATGATCACGGTCTCTAAAGAAGACTACCTCAAGGCCATCCTGGAAGCCGAGTGCGAAGGCGAGCAGGTCATTGCGGCGCGGCTGGCACACTGGCTTGCGGTATCCGCTCCGGCGGTCACCATGGCGCTGCGCAGACTCAAGCGCGACGGCTTGGTGTCTGTCCGTCAAGACGGCCGAATTCGGCTGACGGCTGAGGGCCACAAAATCGCCACCCAAATGGCCGTCCGGCATCACCTCATCGAACGCATGCTGCACGAGGTGTTTGGCATGCCCTGGTACAAGGTCCACGACGAGGCCGAGCGACTGGAACATGCCGTCTCCGGCGACTTCGAGGCGCTGCTCGCGCATAAACTTGGCCGTCCTGGAACTTGCCCCCATGGCAATCCGGCTACTCCTGAAAATCCCAAGGTGAAGCGCAAACGTGGATTATTGCTGCTGTCTGAGACCCAGCCCGGAAACCACTACTCCGTGCAAAGCGTTTATGAGCGGGACCGCAAGCTTCTGGAGTTTCTCGAACGCAAAGGAATCCGGCCGGGCACATCTCTCAAAGTCGCAGCCCGCAACTACGATGGAACCCTGTCACTGGCAATCGAACGCAGGACCATTCAATTGGGTGGCATGGCGGCTGAGAGGATCTGGGTCGCCAGAAGCCACTAGCCAGCCCTCTATCTTGCAACTCCAAGGCAAGTTTTTGCCGTACAGGCTAAGCGGCGTTAGGCTGAGATCGTGTACCATTCTTTAACTGTGACAATTGATTAACGCAGGTTAACTAGTTCTGCTACACTGCAATAAATATGGGCCGACCTCCGTGCGGCCCGCACGAAGCGACATGGCTGATCCGGCAAATACGAATGTCGAGCCCGCGCCGCGCCCTGGGACCTGGGCCGCCCAGGCCGGGCACGTCTCGCTTGAGGGCCTGCACAGCAGCGTTGCGGTCCCGCATCAGCAAGCCGGCTTTTGGGAACAATGGCGCGCTTTCGTAGGCCCAGCCATTCTCGTCAGCGTAGGTTACATGGATCCCGGTAACTGGGGCACCGACCTGCAAGGCGGTGCGCAATTCAAGTACGGACTGCTCTGGGTCATCGGCCTGGCAAGCCTGATGGCGATCTTCATGCAAGTGATCGCCGCCCGTCTGGGAGTGGTGACCGGCAAAGACCTGGCGCAATGCTGCCGCGATTGGTATCCCGGCTGGACGCGCTGGCCAAACTGGCTGATGAGCGAGATCGCCATCGGCGCCTGCGACCTGGCAGAAGTCTTAGGCAGCGCGGTCGCTCTCAACCTGCTGTTTCACATTCCCCTGCTCTGGGCAGTCATTATCACCGGCGTCGACGTGCTGCTGCTTCTCGCCTTACAGCGCTTCGGGATGCGCACCATCGAAGCCGTAGTCTTGCTGCTGATCGCCACCATTGGGGTTTGCTATTTCATTGAGATTTTTGTCCTGCCGCAGACCCAGCCCAGTTTTCTGGAGATGGGCCGGGCATTGGTCTCGCCGCATCTTCGAGAGGCCGGAATGTTGTATGTCGCGATCGGCATTATCGGCGCTACCGTCATGCCCCACAATTTGTACCTGCACTCAGCGCTGGTGCAGAGCCGCAGATTACAGAAGGACGACGCCTCGATTCGGCGCGCCGTGCAGTTCAATACCATCGACTCGACTGTCGCATTGACGATTGCATTCTTCGTCAACGCTGCCATCCTGGTGCTTGCGGCCACGGTCTTTTACGGCAAGCAGAGCGTGACTGTCCCTGGGGGCCAGGTAATTACGTTCCGCCCAGATGCCGACTGGATTAGGCTCGCCTATCTGACTCTCGCTCCGTTGTTGGGCGCTGGGATCGCCAGTAACCTGTTCGCTGTCGCGTTGCTTGCGAGCGGCCAGAGCAGCACCATCACCGGCACGCTGGCCGGGCAAGTGGTGATGGAAGGCTTCATGCACTGGCGCATTCAGCCCTGGGTGCGGCGGCTGATCACGCGAACCTTGGCGATTCTCCCGGCGGCGCTGGTGATTGGTCTGCGAGGCGACAGTAGCGTTACCGATTTGCTCGTCCTCAGCCAGGTGGTGCTAGCCTTACAGTTGCCCTTCGCCATGTTTCCGCTTCTGCACTTCACCACCTCGCGGAAGATTATGGGTCCCTGGAGAAATGGATGGTTTCTTTTGATTTGCGGCTGGGGCAGTGCCGTCCTCATCACTGCGATGGATATTTTTGGATTGCCGGCTTCGATCAAGGCGGCGTGGCAGGTGGTGGTCGGAGGTTGATTACGCCGAGGTACCACAATGTATGACACCATACTCGTGACCCTGGACGGCACGCCCACGGACCGCGCGATCATCGAGCATGTCAAGCAATTGGCCAAACTCGCGTCGAGTCGCCTGGTATTGCTCCACGTCGCCGACGGATGGGCGGCCCGCACCTATGGGCGCGACGCCGTGAGCCGCGAGATCACGGAAGACACCGCATATCTTGAGCGGGTGCGTGCCGAGTTCCAGTCGGAGGGCATTCCCGCCGAAGCCGAGCTGGCGTATGGCGATCCTGCCAGCGAGATCGTGAGGTGGGTGCAAGAAAAGGGTTGCGATCTGGTAGCAATGAGCACGCACGGACATCGTTTTCTCGCCGATCTGTTCCTGGGGACGACGGCCAGCCGGGTGCAGCACAGCATCAGCGTGCCCGTGCTTCTTCTCCGCGCGAAATGAAACTAGCAAACTACAGTTAATTAGTCTCGAAACTCTGAAGCTAATGAATGGCGGGATAACGCGGCTAGACCAGTTGTTCAATCTTGTCGATCAGCACGTCGGGCGGATCACCCTTGGTAATAAATGCGTTGGCGAGCTCAAGCGCCGCCGGCGGGAGCGAGAAGTACGCCGACAGAAAAATGATTGGGAGGTTGGGATATCGACGGCGCACCTCGGCGGCAACATCTCCGCCGTTCATGCCGGGCATGTAGTAGTCGAGCACCAACAGGTCGACCTGGTTATTGGAAAGCAGCGCAAGGCCCTGCTCGCCACTGGTGGCGGTCAGCACCTTGAAGCCGCGGCCCTCGAGCATGATCTTGCGGACCCGGAGCCCAATCTTCTCGTCGTCGACGCAAAGCACCGTTTTCGGCCGAGTGGCCCTCATCCAGGTCACCGTCGCATCTAATTGCGCTTCGATGTGCAACTCCGAACTGCGTGGCGTCGTTACATCGTCTAACATTGGAATTGCGGATCGTCTATTCTTCGAAAAGTTGCGCTCCTATTCTTGTACTGGCTATTCGGCCAGTCCGCCATCCCGACAAAGTCGTAGATGTCCCTGCCATTTCACGCTACGAACCGCCGCGAGCTTGCATCGTCTGCCAGCATCGTGACAAGCCTGGCGGGGCTTTTGGTTGCGGCTTCAACGTGTTATTTTCAGATACTTGCGGATAATTACGCTTCGCCGCTGGCGTCGCGTTTCACAAACGCAGGGCCGCTTTTAGAGCGCCCGGTTAACGTGGCACATTCTTCATTGAGGAACAATGATTCGCTCCTATAAGGGAATCAGTCCTACCGTGCCGGCCTCTTGTTACATCGACGAGTCGGCGCAATTGATCGGCGACGTTGTATTGGGCGAGAACGCCAGCGTCTGGATGAACGCGGTCCTGCGCGGCGACGTTCACTTCATTCGCGTTGGCGCAGACAGTAATATCCAGGATTGCAGCGTGCTGCACGGCATGCTCGGCAAGTGGCCGGTGATCGTCGGCGATAGGGTGACGGTCGGTCACTCGGTCACGCTGCACGGTTGCGTCGTCGAGGACCAGTGCCTCATCGGTATAGGAGTGGTGATTTTGAACGGCGCACGGATCGGAGCGGGATCGATCATTGCGGCGGGAACGTTGATACCAGAGGGGACTGTGGTCGAGCCGCGCTCGCTCTGGATGGGAGTGCCGGGCAAGTTTCGCAAGCACCTCAACGACGAAGACCAGGAGACCATCCTGCGGTATGGAAGGAACTATCTGGGATACAAGGAGCAGTACCTGGCGGAGAAAAGAAGCACTTAACAGTTAGCACTTAACCGATATAGAGCGCGAGCTGCTGAGTGCTGATTCCTCATGTTCAAGTCCGTCCGCGGAACTCGTGACCTGCTGCCGCCCGAAACCGATCTATGGAATCGGGTGGAGGCAAAAGTCCGCGACGTTTTCGCACGCTATAACTATCACGAAATACGCACCCCCCTGTTCGAAGACACACAGCTCTTCTCGCGCAGCGTCGGCGAAGAAACTGACATCGTCTCGAAGGAGATGTTCACGTGGCAGGACAGGGCTCGCGCGCAGAGCGAGAAAGCGCAGTCGCTGAGCTTGCGTCCGGAAGCCACTGCGGGCATTGTTCGCGCCTATATCGAGCATCGGCTGGGCGATCAAGGTAAGCTGCAGAAGCTCTATTGCATCGGGCCGATGTTCCGCCGCGAACGGCCGCAAAGGGGGCGCTATCGCCAGTTCTATCAAATTGACGCAGAGATTATCGGGCCGCCGAGCGCGGGTAGCGAATCGCCGGCACGCGATGGCGAGGTGCTGGAGATGCTCGCGACGCTGCTGGATGAACTCGGCCTGCGCGACTGGCAATTGCAGTTGAACTCGGTGGGATGTGCCGAAGACCGCGCGCGCTACAACCAAGCCTTGCGCGAAGCGTTGAAGCCGGTCGTGCATCAGATGTGCGCCGACTGCCAGCGCCGCGCCGAAACCAATCCGCTGCGCGTGCTCGACTGCAAGGTGCCGGAAGACCAGCCCATCATCGAGAAGCTGCCCAAAATTGGCGACTATCTTGACGAGTCCTGCCGCGAACACTTCGCCGCGGTGCGGGCGATGCTCGATGCCCTTGGTGTGGAGTATTCCATCAACGAGCGCATGGTGCGGGGACTGGATTACTACACGCGCACAACCTTCGAGTTCACGCATGGCGGCTTGGGAGCACAGAGAGCAGTACTGGGTGGAGGGAGATACGATGGGCTTTCCGAGTCGCTCGAAGGCCCAAAGGCGCCCGGGATTGGTTTCGCGATCGGCGAAGACCGCCTGATTCTGGCCCTGCAATCACAGGGCGAGCAGCCCAAGGAGAAGCTACAGGCGTACATCGCTCCGCTGGGCGCCGGAATGAGCGTTTCCGCCCTAACGCTCGCTCGCGAGCTGCGACGCGCCGGCATCACCGCCGACATCGGAGACGAGAGTTTCCGGCTGAAGAAATCGTTTGAGCTGGCGGAGAAAGCGGCAGCGAAGTACATCGTCATCGTCGGCGAAAACGAGGTTGCCGGCGATCAATTCGCAGTCAAAGACTTGGCGACCGGCGAACAGGTTCAGGTGCCGAGGTCAAAGCTGGCACAGCATCTTCGCAAGTAGAGGTGGAAATGCAAAGACAGAATATCGCTGGTAATTCTCCTTACGAGCCGATCGTGGGCTTCTCACGCGCGGTAAAAGTTGGGCCGTTCGTTTCTGTGGCAGGGACGGTCGCGACTGGTCCCGACGGCAAGATCGTGGGTGAGGGTGACATCTACGCGCAAGCGGTGCAGGCACTGAAGAACATTGGGCGCGCGCTGGAGCAGGCAGGTGCGAGCTTTCGCGATGTGGTGCGGACGCGCATGTTCGTCACCGACATCAGCCAATGGGAGAAGGTAGGCAAAGCGCACGGCGAAGTCTTTCACGACATCCGTCCCGCGGCCACCATGGTCGAAGTCACAGGCTTCGTCGTGCGGGAGATGATGGTGGAGATTGAGGCGGACGCGATCATCGCAGGGGAGACTCAATGAGCCGCTACAAGAGAAAGGCGTTCGTGAGATGCACGGCCGTGCTGATAGTGTTGTTAGGTTGCCTGGTGCCAGGCGGTACTGTTGCTGTCGCGCAGTAGCAGTCTGGCGCTACCGTTCCGGCCCGGACTAGGGGCGTCTCCATGCACATGCTTCCCAAGCGTGTTGCTGATCTTGGGCCGATGCAGTGGGGACTGGTCGTGAGTCATTCTGGGGATTGGAAGCCCTCACAGAAGCAAATCGTTTTTCAAAACACGCAAGATTTCCTCCAGTTCGTGCGGGCGCAAAACGAAGACGTACAGCAGAACGGAGCATGGATCGTAGTCACCCATCCAGATGCCTACTCCGATGAGGAGAAACAGTTCCTGGAAGACATCAAGGCGGTATGCCGGAAGGAGAAAATCCCCCTATTCATCGCCCGGGCCGCCGAGCTTCCAAACGGATGGAAGCGCTACGACCAATAGCTGACCGCTGAATGATTGCCTGAAATTGAGCTGAGGTTCACTCTTGTAGCAAAGCTTGAATTTCCTTCTCGAAGGCGTCCTTGTCCACTACACCAATGCGGGAGTCAGCAACCCGGCCGTGTTTATCGATCAAGAGCGTGACTGGCATATCGTGGATGTTGTACAGCTCCGTGACTTTGTCGTCGCCCACAGCGACGCGGTAGTTAACTTTCTGCTCCTGCAGAAACGGCTTCACGGGTTTCCAATTTTCGTCCATCGAGATTCCGAGGACAGACAGGCCGCGGTTCTTATATTTGTCTTCAAACTCCATGTACCACCGTATTTCGGTCTTGCAACCATGACACCACGTCGCCCAGAAATCGAGTAGCACAACTTTACCCCGGTAGTCTGAAAGTTTGAATGCTGTTCCATCAGCGTCTACGAGCGTAAAATCCGGCGCGGGCTTTCGGGCGTCGCTCGCCGCCAATGACTCGCGGCCCTGGGCAGGCTGCAACGCAGGTATGGCCAGCAGCAATAGACCTAATACCGGAGTTGCGAGAAGCGCCTTGTGCAGAAAAGAGCTCATGCTTGCCTCCCGGTTGTGTTCAGATCGAATGCTTCTATGGCGACATGCTAACACCAGCGCTAGTGCGTGAGGATGCCGATGAGATGAGCAGCGCAGCCGACCCTCCCAAGGCCAACCCTAATCCAAACCGCAGGCCCATCCAATTTCCATGCAGGCCGGCTATTTCTGCTGCCGCATCGAGGAGATTGCTCGCCGCGGCGGCGAACAACAGTAGCATGGCGATCCGTCGTGAGGTTCGCATCACCAAACCAACTGCCGCTCCCAGGTAAATCCCCAGACAGCGCGCACAGACTGCGACCGGCATACCGAAGATCCAGAACGAGCGCTCGGGACGCTGATGGCAGATGAGGGCGAATCCGCGACGTAGCGCGAAGCTGAACGCCGCCGAGTCGTGCGTCAGGAGATAAGGAGTGGCTGTCGCTGCGCAGGCGAGCGCAAGCGGAAAAAGCGTCCACCAGTTATTACGCAGAACGCGAGTTGCGTTGCCGGACTTAAGGGCCGCAGTCCCAGCTGGATTGGACAGTGGCATCGATTTTGTAATGCTGAGTAACGACCTTATCTGCATCGCGAGCGCCCCGAATGCCTACGGACCGTTTTTTCACACTATAGGGGTCTTTCGACTGCGTTCGACCGCTGCGCGGCCTCACTCCGCTCAGGATGACACCCCTAGGAAATTATTTCGAGGCCTACAAAATCCTCATTCACATGATTCAACTGCAATCGATCAGCCTAAGATTCCCATCCGCTTGCCGACGAGCTGCAACGTCTCCAGCGCCTGGTCGAGCTCATCTTTCGTGTGCGTGGCCGTCATGATGGTGCGGATGCGCGCTTTGCCTTCGGGCACCGTTGGAAACGCGATTCCTGTGCCCATTACGCCTTCCTTGAACAGCTCGCGCGAGAACTCCATCGCGAGGCGGCCATCGCCGACGATGATTGGCGTGATCGGCGTCTCGCTGGCTGGCGTGTTCACGCCGCCGATGTTGAAGCCCAGCGCGCCTAGCTCCTGCTTCCAGTAGCGGGTGTTCTCCCACAACTGGTCAATGCGTTCCGGCTCCTGCTCGAGCACGTCGAACGCGGCGATGCAGGTGGCCGCAACTGACGGCGGATGTGAGGTGGAGAACAGAAATGGCCGCCCGCGATGGTAGAGGAACTCGATGAGATCGCGCGTTCCGCAAATGTACCCGCCGAGCGCGCCGATCGCTTTCGACAGGGTGCCGACCTGGATGTCGACGCGGCCGTGCAGGTGGAAGTGATCTATGGTGCCGCGACCGTTGCGGCCTAGGACGCCCGACGCATGCGCGTCATCGACCATCATGATGGCGCCGTACTTTTCCGCCAGCTCGGTCAGTTGCGGCAGCGCACCGATGTCACCGTCCATCGAGAAGACGCCGTCGGTGATGAGGAGCTTGTGGCCCGGCTCGTTCTTGATTTCGTTCAGCAGCTCTTCCGCGTGCGCGACGTCCTTGTGGCGGAAGACCTTGATCTTGGCGCGCGACAGGCGTGCGCCGTCGATGATGCTGGCGTGATTCAGCTCGTCGGAGATGATGAAATCTTCTTTGCCGAGGATCGCCGACACTGTGCCTGCATTCGCCGTGAAGCCGGACTGAAAGACCACGCAAGCTTCGACGTTTTTGAAGCGCGCGATCTTCTCCTCCAGCTTCACGTGGATCTTCATGGTGCCGGCGATAGTACGAACTGCTCCCGAACCGACGCCGTATTTCCTCGTCGCTTCGAGAGCGGCTTCGCGCAGCTTGGGATGGGTGGTCAGCCCGAGATAGTTATTCGACGCGAGGTTGATGACCTTCTTGCCATCGAAGGTGCAGACCGGCGCCTGCTCGTCATCCAGCACGCGCAACTTGAAGTAAGTGCCCTTCTGCTTGAGTTCGTTCAGTTGATCGGTGAGGAAGGAGAGCGGGTTGGTGCGGGTGACGCTTGTAGCCATGAACATCTCCAAGTGCAATGGATATTTTAGCGCGGAGGCAAGAGCAGGTGGTGAGGTCACCGCGGAATTGAAACGCGCTTACCGCGTCCCGTTCGGGTAGACCAGAATCTTGCTGGCTTCACCGGTCTTGAGGCGCTCCATGCCCAAAGCGAAATCCTTCATGGCGATGCGATCGGTGATGACCGGATGCAGGTCGAGCTTGCCCGCCTTCAGCAGCGCGGTCATCTGGTACCACGTCTGATACATGCGGCGGCCGTTGATGCCCTGCACGGTTGCGCCCTTGAAGATGACTTCTTCGGCGAGGTTGAGTTCGACCGGCCGGGAGGGAATGCCCAGCAGCGACATTCGTCCGCCAAGGCGCAAGATCTTGAACCCTGTTCGAATCGCCTCAGTGCGCCCGGCCATTTCCAGCACGACGTCGACCCCGGTGCCGCCGGTGTTGTCCATCACGACCTCGTAGACATTGTCTTTTGTCGGATCGAGCACGAAATCCGGGGCCATCTGCCGGGCGATCTTGCGGCGGTGCTCATTCACTTCCAGCGCGAAAATCTGCGTGGCTCCGCAGGCGCGAGCCACGGCGATCGAAAACAACCCGATGGGACCGCAGCCGGTGATGGCTACGCTCTTGGCCGCGATATCACCAGCGAGCACAGTGTGTACGGCGTTACCGAGGGGGTCGAGGATACTGGCGTATTCCTGCGGGATCGAGGGATCGAGCTTCCAGATGTTCGACTCGGGGATGACGACGTATTCGGCGAAGGCGCCGTTGGCGTCGACACCGATGATCTTCACATGCTGGCAGATGTGGGCTTCACCGATGCGGCATTGCAGGCATTTACCGCAGGCCACGTGCATCTCGGCGGAAACGAAGTCGCCTTCCTTGACGCTGGTGACTTCGTCGCCGACGGCTTCGACGATGCCGCAAAACTCGTGACCCGGGATGAGCGGCGGATGGATGCGGCGCTGCGCCCACTGGTCCCACTGATAAATGTGCAGGTCGGTGCCGCAAATAGAAGCCATTTTGACTTTGACCAGAACGTCGTTCGGCCCGAATTGCGGCTTGGGAACTTCGCGAATCTCCGTGCCCGGCGCGGGCTCCGGCTTTACAACAGCAATCATGGTTTCAGACATGAGGATTGCTCTTCGGCGCCGAGCGGGAACTGCAACATTGATCGGCGCATGTCGCCCAATAGGAAATATGAAACAGTGGGCAAACTAGCAAGTTTAGCACGCGCAAAACGCGTCGGGAGGTACGTTCAGCGCGCTCAGGCCAGCGCAATCACATCGATTTCCACCAGCACATCTTTGGGGAGGCGCGCGACTTCGACCGTAGAACGGGCCGGCGGAACTTGCGTGAAGTAGCGACCATAGACGTCGTTCATGGCGGTAAACTCTGACATGTTCTTGAGAAACACTCCAGCCTTGACCACCCTCTCGAGCGAGCTGCCCGCGGCCTTGAGAATTGCGGAGAGGTTCTGCAGTACGCGATCGGTTTGCGCCGAGATGTCGCCATCGATGAGCTGCTGCGTAGCCGGATCGAAAGCGATCTGCCCCGAAACAAACACGAATCCGTTGGCTTTGATGGCCTGCGAGTAGGGCCCAATCACCTTGGGGCCGTCGCTGGTAGCGATCACTTCTTGCATGCTTCCTCCTCAGCCTACGGTATCAAATCTTCTGTTCGGGGAATTCCAGGTCCGCGCCCAACGGATCGGTGAGGCGGTTCGTCAAATTGATCAAACCAACCAGCACGTCCAAGTCCAGCACTTGCTCGTCCGAGAAATGCTGCTTCAGACCTTGAATATCGGCGTCGCTGATCTGACGCAAATCGCGCGTGAGCTTATCCGCGAAGTTCAGCGCTGCCTGCTCATCCGCACTGAATCTGGCGTAATTGCCGGCCTTCAGGTCCTGCCAATCCTGCGGGGTCAAACCGACTCGCTTCGACGAAGCGATGTGATGCTGCATTCAATAATGGCAACCATTCAAGGCGGAGACGCGGATGTAAACCATCTCATAGAGCCGGCGCGGCAACGCGCGGCCGACGCTTCCGTAGAAGGCGAGGAAGTTTCTCAGCACTTCCGGGCGGTGCGCCAGCAGCTTCTGTACGCTGCCCGGCTTGCCGCCCAACATCTTCTCGTAAATTTCCCGCACCTCGGGCGGTGCGTTCTCCATTTCGACATACGGCAGTCTTGCCATCGAACCCTCCTCTTCACGTTAGTATAGTGACTAAAGTCCTCGCGCATTCACCGACTGTGACAAAGCAGAAACAAGTTCGAATTATCGGCGCCGGACTGGCCGGCTCGGAAGCCGCGTGGCAATGCGCGCGACGCGGCGTTCCGGTGCAGTTGTTCGAGATGCGGCCGGTGCGCTCGACCCCCGCTCACCAGACCGGCAATTTTGCCGAGCTCGTTTGCTCGAACTCGCTCAAGTCGGATACCGAGAACACTGCACCGTGGCTGCTGAAAGAGGAGATGCGCCGTGCGGGATCGCTCCTGATGGAAATTGCACGTCAGACTGCCGTGGCTGCCGGTCACGCGTTGGCCGTGGATCGCGAGAAGTTTGCCGAAGCTGTGACCAGTGCCATTGAACGGGAGCCGTTCATCGAGATCGTTCGCGAAGAGGTCGCAGCCGTCCATGGGAACGGTCGGATCACGGTCATTGCGACAGGCCCGTTAACTTCGGACGCGCTATCTCGTGAGATTCTTCGCCTCAGCGGAAGCGAGCAGCTCTGTTTCTACGATTCGATCAGCCCTATAGTTGAAGCCGATTCCGTCGACATGTCGCGGGTGTACATGGCTGCGCGTTACGACAAGGGCAGCGCGGATTACATCAACTGCCCGATGACGAAGGAGGAGTACGACGGCTTCGTTGACGCGTTGCTGGCGGCACAATCGGTCGAGGAGAAGGACTGGGAGAACCTCAACTACTTTGAGAGCTGCTTGCCGATCGAAGAGATAGCGCGCCGCGGCCGGGATACACTGCGCTTCGGTCCCATGAAGCCGGTGGGACTGCGCGATCCCCGAACCGGGCAGATGCCATACGCGGTTGTGCAGTTGCGGCAGGAAAACCTGCGCGCCGACTCCTACAATCTCGTCGGCTTTCAAAACCACCTGAAATTCGGCGAGCAGGCGCGCATACTGAGGCTCATCCCTGGTTTGGAGAACGCTCGGTTCCTGCGCTTCGGGCAAATCCATCGCAATACCTACATCAATGGGCCCACGCTGCTGCACGAGACATTGCAGATGAAACAGCACCCGGAGGTCCTCTTCGCAGGGCAGATTTCGGGGGTTGAGGGCTACGTCGAGTCGATCGCGACGGGCCTGCTCGCAGGAGTGCACGCGGCTGCTCTGGCGTGCGGGTCTGAGCCTGTGCCGCCGCCGCGCGCAACTGCATTCGGCGCTTTAGTGAATTACATCTGCCATGCCGACGCGAAGAACTTTCAGCCCGCCAATATCACCTTCGACCTCCTGCTGCCGCTGGATGAGGAAACGCGCCGCCGGATCCGCGACAAGAAGCAGCGCCACGCGATGGTCTGCCAGCGCGCGTTGCAGGAACTGGAGAGCTGGCTTGGGGCCAGCCGGAATTCCTTTGCTACCGCTGTGCCCCATGCGACAATAGAAGTTCCTTCGCGCCATGAACCAGGTTGAAAGCGCTCCCAGCCACGCGAAAGAACCAACTATTACTCCCGAACTACTGCGCGACCACGGCATTTCGTCCGAGGAATACGACCGCATTCTGAAGGTGCTTGGCCGCGAGCCGACGTTGACCGAACTCGGCATCTTCAGCGTGATGTGGAGCGAGCACTGCTCCTACAAATCGTCACGGGTGCACCTGAAGCGCCTGCCGACGCACAGCCGTCGCGTAGTGCAAGGGCCGGGCGAGAACGCGGGGATCATCGACATCGGCGACGGCTGGGCCTGCGCGTTCAAGATCGAGTCGCACAACCACCCTTCATTCATTGAGCCGTTCCAGGGCGCGGCCACCGGAGTCGGCGGCATTCTGCGTGACATCTTCACGATGGGCGCGCGCCCGGTTGCCGTGATGGATTCGCTGCGCTTTGGGCCGATCACTAAACCCACCCTGTCCCCAAAAAACGGGGACAAGGGTGGGCCACCCGGCAATGAGGATGGCGCACTCGCGATCGATCAGGAGACCGTGCACAAGAACCACTCGGTGCTGGAAGGCGTCGTGAGCGGCATCGCCTCCTACGGTAACTGCTTTGGCGTGCCCAATGTCGGCGGCGAGGTAAAGTTCGAGAGCTGCTATTCCGGCAATCCGCTGGTCAACGCCTTCGCCCTGGGCCTGGTGCGGCGCGATCAGATCTTCTACGCGAAGGCAGCAGGCGCAGGCAATCCCGTAATCTACGTTGGATCGAAGACCGGGCGCGATGGCATTCATGGCGCGACGATGGCCAGCGAGGAGTTCAGCGAGGAATCTGAAGCCAAGCGCCCGAACGTTCAGGTCGGCGATCCTTTTCTGGAGAAGCTGCTGCTGGAGGCCTGTCTGGAGGCGATGCGGACCGGCGCTGTCGTCGGCATTCAGGACATGGGCGCGGCGGGGCTCACCTGCTCGACTTGCGAAATGGGCGGTCGTGGCGGAGTTGGCTTGGAGATCGAGCTGGACCTGGTTCCGCAGCGCGAAACGGGCATGACACCGTACGAGATCATGCTGAGCGAATCGCAGGAACGCATGCTGCTGGTGGCGGAGAAGGGCCGCGAGGATGAAGTCTTCCGCGTCTACCAGAAATGGGGACTCGACGCAGTCGCTATCGGCCGCGTCATCGATCAGCCGTTCATGCGCGTGCTCCAGCACGGGGAGGTGGTTGCCGAGATTCCCAACGCGGCCCTGACCGACGATGCGCCTCTGTATAGCCGGCCGATGGAGCGCTGGGAGCCGCCGGTGTCGCGCGAGATTCCCGACCGCGTTGCGCTGGGCCAGAAGACCGATTTCAGCGACGGGTTGAAGCGCCTGCTGGCGAGCCCGAACATTTGCTCGAAGCGATGGGTGTATGAGCAATACGACTCGATGGTGCAGATCAACACCGTCGAGGGGCCGGGCGGTGAAGCCGGTGTGATTCGCGTCAAAGGGACTCCGCGTGCCCTGGCGATGGCGCTCGATGGCAACGGGCGGTGGTGTTATCTCGATCCCAAGCTCGGCGCGATGCATGCGGTCGCCGAGTCAGCGCGCAACGTCGCATGTACTGGTGCGACGCCGATTGCCGCGACTAATTGCCTGAACTTCGGAAACCCCGAGAAGCCGCACATCATGTGGCAGTTTTCGCAGGTGATCGACGGCATGCGGCTGGCCTGCGAAGAGCTGGAGACGCCGATCACCGGCGGCAACGTCAGCTTCTATAACGAAACGCTGGGCGAGGGGATTTATCCGACTCCGGTGATTGGAGTGGTCGGCGTTTTGGAAGATGTGGATAAGGCAGTTGCGCCTCATTTCCGCGATGTTGGGCGCACAATCGTCCTTCTGAGTGGATCGGAGCCGGGCGATGCCGCGGATGCAGAAGCGGAATTCGGCTCATCCGAGTACGCCAAGGAAATTCTGGGTCAGGTCTGGGGATTTCCGCCCTCGCTTGAGTTAGAGAGGGAAGCAGCCCTGCAGAAGGCCATTCTGGAGATGATCGACTCTGGACTGATTGAGTCCGCTAAAGATTGTTCTGAGGGCGGGTTGGCCGTGACCTTGGCGGAATGCTGTTTTTCACGCGAAATTGGCGCACAGGTGGACCTTAATGCGCGTGAATTAGGGCTGGAGTACCTTCTTTTCGGAGAAGATGCCAGCCGGATCGTCATTTCATGCGACCGCCACAATGTAGAGGGAATCCAACAACTAGCGGGAAAATACGGGGTCGAAGCCCAGCCAATCGGTAGTACCATCGGCAATAAGTTGAAGATTCTGGTGGACGGTAAGACGGCCGTGGTGGGTGAGGTTTCTGAGTTGAAGGCCGCGTGGACCGAGGCGCTACAAAGGGCGTTACACATAGACACCGAAGAGCGATTAGTGCCGGCGACACTGCAGAAGAGCTAGGCGGGTTGAGCTGGCTTGCAGGCCAACGTCGCAGTGATTGTTTGATTCTCTCCGAGCCGGATTTAGCCGGCGACATTGGGCAGGTGAGCGATGCTGATTTCATCCGACAAGCTACGTGAAGAATGCGGCGTGGTGGCCATCTACGGCCATCCCGAGGCTTCGAAGCTTGCCTACCTGGGACTGTACGCGCTGCAGCATCGCGGCCAGGAATCGGCGGGCATCGCGGCGTCTGACGGCGAACAGCTTCGCCTGCACAAGGCGATGGGCCTGGTCTCCGACATCTTTACTGCTGACGCGCTGGGCCGGGTTCCGGGCTTGCTGGCCATCGGGCACACCCGGTATTCGACCAGCGGCGACTCGGCACTGCTCAACGCGCAACCCATCATGGTGGAGTGCAGCAAGGGCAAGATCGCGCTGGCGCACAACGGCAACATCACTAATGCGTTAGAAATCCGCGCCGGACTGGAGCATCAGGGGTCCATCTTTCAGACCACGAGCGACACCGAGGTGATCGTCCATCTGATCGCGCGCTCGCGCGAGCAGACGCTCCCCGATGCAGTCGCCGACTCGTTGCGCCGCATTGAAGGCGCATTTTCGCTGGTGATGCTGACGCCCGACCGCATCTTCGCCGCCCGTGATCCTCGCGGCTTCCGGCCGCTCGTCATGGGCCGAATTCCTGGTCAGGCAGCGCATCAGTCGGATACGATTGTCTTCGCCTCTGAAACCTGCGCCTTCGATCTAGTTGGCGCGGTTTACGAGCGCGAGGTCAAACCGGGCGAACTGGTCATCGTTGGCCCGGAGGGAATTCATTCGCGTTTCTACTTGGCGCAGCAGCCGCAATCAAGCTGCATCTTCGAGCACGTTTACTTTTCGCGGCCGGACAGCCTGGTCTTTGGCCGTGCGGTGCAAGAGAGCCGCGATGCCATGGGTCGTCAGCTGGCGCTTGAGTCGCCGGTGATCGCCGACATTGTCGTACCCGTACCCGACTCCGGCGTCACCGCCGCGATGGGCTTCGCCCATGAAAGTGGCATTCCTCTGCAATTTGGGCTGATACGTAACCACTACGTCGGCCGCACCTTCATCGAGCCGGAACAGCGCGTGCGCGACTTTGGAGTGAAGCTGAAGCTCAACCCCGTGCGCAATGTGCTGGCGGGCAAACGAGTGGTGCTCATCGACGACTCTATTGTGCGCGGCACTACGAGCAAGAAGATTGTGCGCATGGTGCGGGATGCGGGAGCCAAAGAGGTGCACATGCGCATCTCCTGCCCGCCCACCATCTCGCCCTGCTACTACGGAGTGGACACGCCTTCGAAGAAACAGCTGATCGCCGCGAATAAGTCCGTGGAGGAGATTCGCGAATATATCGGGGCCGACTCGCTGGCGTATCTCTCGCTGGAGGGACTGCGCAAAGCCGCCGGCGAAGGAGATGCACGCATCTACTGCACCGGCTGCTACACCGGAAAGTATCCTACCAAGATTGTGGATGTGGAAGAGATCACGCCGGCGATGGCGGCAAGTTGAGCGTTTCCTGAGACCAGGCTCGCCTAGCTAGCGAGCCATTGCACCGCGCTGCTACACTGCGCCTATGCTCGCCGCTTACGCCGTTCGCGTGGAGGATTCGCGCGGGCGCCGCTATCCCGAGCCGCCGCACCCCTACCGCAATGCCTTTCAGCGTGACCGCGACCGGGTGATTCACGCTCGCGCTTTTCGCCGGCTGGAAAACAAGACCCAGGTCTTCACCCGCCGGTACTCCGATCACTTCCGCACGCGTCTCACGCATACGATCGAAGTGGCGCAAATTTCGCGCACGATCGCCGCAGCGCTCAATCTGAATGTCGATCTTGTCGAGGCACTTGCCTTGGTGCACGATATCGGCCATCCGCCGTTCGGGCACGCCGGCGAACGTACGCTCGACCTCCTCATGCGGCAGCACGACGAAAGCTTCGACCACAACCTGCAAGCGCTGCGCACTGTCGAAGAAATAGAGCTGCGTTACGCCGAATTTCGCGGGTTGAATTTGACTTTTGAAGTTCGGGAGGGGATCGTCAAGCACTCGCACGACTACAGCTCGGCGGAGCATCGTGAGCTCGGCGAATATCTTCTCGATCTCCGCCCGCCGCTGGAGGCACAGTTGATCGACCTAACCGACGAGATCGCCTATGGCACCGCAGATCTCGACGATGGCTTCGAGGCTAAGCTGCTGCGGTTGCCGGAGATCCGCCAGCGCCTGCCGGTGTTCGAACGCTTCTATGCTGCGGCGGCAGCCAAATATCCAAACGCCCCGGAAAAGATGAAGTTCAACGAGGCGCTGAAGCGCGTGCTCAATCGCTTCGTGACCGATCTCATTGAGAACACGCGAGTGCGCCTGCAGCAGGCCGGCGTCTCTAGTTTGGAGGAACTACGTAGCGTTCCGGAGCGGCTGGCGGGGTTTAGTCCCGAGGTGGAGCAAGAACGGCGCACAGCCAAGAGCTTCCTCTATGACGGTCTTTACAACGTCAGGCAACTGGAGCCGGAGAAGCGGCAGGCAGAGAAGGTGATCACCGATGTCTTCAATCATCTCATGGCTCATCCTGAGGCCCTGCCGCGTGCTTATCAGGAACGCGCCGCGAGCGAGAAGCTGGCGCGGGTGGTCTGCGATTACATTGCCGGAATGACCGACCACTACATCGAAGACTTGCGAAAGAAGTTGATGGGGAAGAAGCCAACTCGCGACATCCGTCTATCAGGCGGCGAGTCCAGCCCTGCTATGTAGGGAACAAATATCGCCGTAACTGTGGCTACTTGCGGCTTTGCACCGCCGCCAGGCATTGGCCGTACAACTCCAGCAGATGACGGGCGTAGTCTTCGGCCTTGTTGTCGGCGGTGGACTTAAATCCCGCCCCCGGCGAACTCGTTTTTCCGTAGCCAGTCGTGACCGCGATGAACTTCATCATGTCCAGCGCAATGTCGTGATCGCGGCGCGTTCCGGGTGTGGGCGGGCTCTGCTGGTCCTCCATAATTGCTGCCTCCTCGTAGGGTAGCGAAAATCATAGCAGACCTCCGAAGCCTCAGACTTCGAGGCCAACGTGACAGACGCGGCCGATAACATAATCCAGGTAGCTTCTGCCGCGTTTGATGCGAATGATCTCGATCTCCGGCTGCGAACTGTGCGCTCGCAGCACCAGGCAATTGTCACAGAGGGAGATATAGGCGGCGACGCACCGTCCGGCGATTCTCACCGCGTACAAGTTAGGCTGCGTGCGCCGATATGGCTGCAGCGAACTGTAGTGGCGATCGATCAGCAGCGTCGTCGTAATAGCGAAAGGAAACAGCCCGTTGCCGTCGCTCTCATCCAGCTTGATAAGCACGAAGCGGAGCCAGTCGCGGCGGTCCACTGCAACCCGAGGCCTGAGCTTGCGCAGAAAGGACCTGCTGAAGCTTCGCGTGCCCAGTACCTGGTCGGCACGGAAGCGTGCAAGGGCGGCATTTTCAGCCGATACCAAAGCGACGGGTTCGACAGAATCGCGGCTGCGGCGCCCAAGCGCTCGCTGCTGAACATCTTCGGCACTGACCAGGTCCAAAACTCCTATTCCCAACGCGAGCAACAAGCGGTCCATCGATTCCAGGCTCAGACCGCGGCGGGAGTTAAGAAAGTTGGAAAGGTGTCCTTGCGGAAATCCGGCAGTGCGAGCCAGTCCGCTTCCGGTCAGCTCCTTGCGCCCGATGCGAGCGCGAATGTGAGCGCGCAGCTGGTCCTGCAAGTCTTGCATTGTCATGTCGAGGGTTTTTCTACAAGCAATACATGTACTTTAGTGTTATCCGCAAAGCAATAATTTTGTTGACTATCCGGATTCCCACGTGCGAAAGTCAGGGTATGCTCTGGTTCTGCGGTTCTGGCCGAGGTTAAGAATGAGGGAGATCGAACCCAGTTTCGAAGAGAAAAGCTTTACTGAGTTACGCCGCAAGATCAGGCATGCCGAAGTGCTCTCTGCCACTACTGAGAAGCTACTCCGCAGCTTGCGCTTTTCCGGCAGACTCAGCGTAGTGGTCAAGAACGGCAGCATCATGAAATCCGGGTATGAAGAGGGCTATTTTACGCGGCGGGCAGACGATCGCATGATCAGCTGAAATGCGGGCCCCAGCGATGCAGGGGTAGAAATTTGTTACAGCAATAATTTTGTTAGTTCTGCCCCGCATCCTGCCAGACCACGTTTCTTGACCTAACCAAATAACCGAAGCAGGTCATCGTAAATGAAGCGAGCCCTGCGCATGTGCCCCGGACGGTATTGGGGCGCATCGCAGGGTTTGTTTTTTATGAAGGGAACAGAGATGGAAGGCATCACATTCGAATTGAAATACTGCGAAAGATGCGGGGCCCTAGCCTTGCGCCGCTCACATTCGTCTGAAAACTACTGTGAACCTTGTGCGCAGCTGCTGGTGAAATACTCATTTTCGCTCTCTCCAGTCCGGCGGTCGTGTGCTGACAAGCGCAACGCTGCAAGTCGTCGCAAGCTGGAGCTCACCGGCCAAGCGCAGCCCTTGCTCGCCGTGGGGGTGCTGCAATGAGAAGATGCCAATTGTTGGCACGCAAACGGGCGCCGTCGCCGACGACTTGCACTGCTCTCCGCCCCGCTCGTGAGTTGGAAGCTGAGGAAATTGCTCCACGGCCGGAGATGGTCTGCTTCCGTGGCCAAACGCTCGGACTAGTGCGCCACTATTTTGAGCTCTCCTCTCAGCTGGGTCGGCTTCCGTCGCTTATGGGTCGCGAGTTTTTTCGCGCTCGCGTCTCCCATCACGCTATTCCCAGTTTCGAGGATCAGGCAGTATTCGTGCGGGATGTGGAGCTCTGCATTACCAAGCTCAGCGCCGATCACCAGGAGATCGTTACGCTGGCGGGCCTGTACGACTTCACACACGAGGAAGTCGCAGAGATGCTACACATCTCGCCTGCGGCAGTGTACGGGTGGTTTGGCGAGGCCTTGGATGCGCTGAGTGAAATCTTTCTTGCGGCTGGGTTACTGTCAGAGGAACGTCCGGATCGGCGGCAGCGGCAACTGGCGAATAGTAGAGTACCGGCAGAGGTAGCCGTTATGAGCAAGAAGCAGCCCGGGGTTGTCAACGCCGCGCCCGTATCCGGATCGGACGGTGCGAGGGCTGCAACGGCGGTTCTCGATGGCGAACTTGCGCTGGCGTAGTGGCTGAAAGGGCGACTCCCAGCGCTCCTGCGGTAATCTTTCATAGTAGGGAGACCGACGATGCCGGATGCCATTGCGCAGTTCGCCAAGGCGAAGTACCTGAACCTGGAGACCTTCCGGAAAAACGGAATGGGCGTTCGGACTCCGGTATGGTTTGCACAGGAGGCGGGGCGGCCACTCTTCTATGTGTATTCGGAAGCTGATGCCGGCAAGGTAAAACGCATCCGTAACAATCCCAAGGTGCGTATGGCTCCATGTAATTTTCGGGGCGATCTGAGGGGCGCGTGGATCGATGCCCGCGCCCGTATTTGCGAAGCGGAAGAGGTGGCACATGGCCAGCAACTCCTGCGGCAGAAATACGGTTTACAAAAGATTGCCGGAGATTTTTTCAGCCGAATTCTTGGCCACAAGCAAGTGGCACTGGCGATCGAGGCGGACTGAAGATTAACCGTGTTTATCGTCGGATTCGTTCCTGGCAACCCAGCCCGCACGGCGGCGGGCTGGGTTGCCGGAAGAAGCGCTGCCCTCATTGCACAGAGATCTCTATCTCAGCCCGAATCAGCATCTGCGTTCCACTGTCCAGTTTCAGCTCTTTGCCTGTCGAGGTAAGCACATTGTTGTTGTCCATCTGCATGTTCTTGAAGCCCAACACGCCCTGCGACTGCGCATTGAGAATCGGATGAGGACCACCACCCGCATCCAATGGATGGACACCGGAATTGGCGCCCGATACGCCTCCGGGTGAAGGCATAGTCGAGGTATCGCCGTGGCCGGCCATCATGTGACCGCTGCCCGACATGCCTCCCGTATCCGGCCCCGCACCTCCTCCCAGGCTGGGCGCAACCGCCTGAAGCACGCCCTTCATGGGAATCTCCTTGCCCTTGGTCACCTCGATTTTGTCGAATACGACTGCGAGCGATGATTGTGCATCGCCCTTCGAGCGCGCCTGCGCCTGGGTGACGTGACCGATGATCTTGGCTCCGCTTGGAATCATCAGTCCGTTGCGCGAACGTAGGGGACCCATGGTCTCACAGGTCACGGCGTCGCCATCCTTCAACTTCTTGGAGTCGAGGGCCTTGACCAGCGTGGTGGGAAAAGCGCCACGGATTCCATTATCCGAGCCGGCAGAAGCCGATGGTTGTGGGGTGGCTGCCGGCGCTGCGGACTGAGCGGCAGGGCTACTCATCTGGGCGAAGAGAACCGCGACTCCCAAAAGGACGAAAGCGGTCAACATTGTGAATCGATTCATTACACTCCTCCGTAAGAGAAACAAGTCCACAGAATTGGGCGACTGCACAGCACTCGGGATCAAGCACGCTGGACCGCGCTCTGCACCTCTACCGTATAGAGCGGCTTGGAAACTGCCGTCCCTCCAGTGTGACAGCAAGTCAATTCTGGTTCGAAGAGGCGGGCAAGTCAACCGCTATCACTGGAAGCTGTGATTACTTTTCCGAGGAAGCCTTACGGAACTCCAGGAAGGACTGAAGTATAAGAACTGCGGCCAGTTGATCCACGACCTCTGCCCGGCGCCGGATGCTCATTTCCGTTTCGCGCAATACGCGATTGGCTTGCATCGAAGTCAGGCGCTCGTCGTACAGGTACACAGGCAGCTTGAACCTGGTCCGTAATTCCTCCGCGAAGCTGTGAACCAATTCGGCTTGGGCTCCCTCGTTGCCGCTCATGCGCAGCGGCAATCCCATGACGATTTCTCCCACACCGTACTGCCGGATAAGGTGCCGCAGGTGGTTGAAGTCGGTTTTCTTGTTGCTGCGCCGATACGTTGGCAGCCCTTGTGCCGTGACTCCCAACTCGTCGCTAACTGCCAGCCCGATGTTGCGGGCGCCGAAGTCGAGGGCGAGAATCCGCGTTGGAGGCTGCGGAGTGGAGGATGTCGCAAAGGTATTTTCCATCTTGGACACACCCAAACTACCATGCGCTGAATCTTACACTTGCTAGTACCATAGGCAAGATGCCCAAACAGGTTTTGGATAACCCGAAGCCGTTACCGTCTGGTGCGGACCCGGATGTCGAAGCTAATGCCGGCGGCGGTCCGGCGCCAGTTCCTCAGGTGACAATCAATCGCTCGACGGTCGCCGAACTCGAGCGGCGGCGTTTGCTGCGCTTGCAGTCGGCGGCGTTGGTCATCCTGGCTAGCGCGGCCATGCTGACGCTGATCTACGTTGCCAAACTGCTGCTGGTTATCGTTCTGGTCTCTATCTTGTTCGCCTTTGTTCTGGCGCCGGTTGCAGACCTATCGCTGCGCTTGCAGATGCCGCGGGCGGTGGGAGCACTGATAGCTGTGATGCTGTTCGTGGGTGCGATTGGCGCGGCGACCTACGTTTCCTACAGTCGGGCGCTGGATTTCATGCAGGAGGTGCCCAAGTACAAAGCTCGCATTCAGGCCTTGGGCGCTAAGATTCGTGAACAGGCCGAGGAAATCGAGAAGACCAGCGAGACCGTGATGCCCTCCACCGATGACAACAAAACGGTAACGGTTAAGCAGTCCAGCAGTTTGACGGACCTGCTCAGCAGGAATGCAGATTCGGTTTCCGCGGTGATGCTGGCTGTGACCTTCATACCTTTCCTGGTGTTTTTCATGCTGAGCTGGCAAGATCACGTACGCTCGGCGACGGTGATGCTGTTCAGCATGGAGAACCGCAATTCGGCCTATGTGATGCTCGGGCTGATCGCCCGTATGATTCGGTCGTTCATCGTCGGCAATTTCATCATCGGGGTTTTTCTCAGCACGTGCAGCATCGCGCTGTTTGGCCTGATAGGCCTGCCGTACTTCTACTTCCTGGGCGTGATCAGCGGATTTCTCAGCCTCATCCCCTATCTGGGTGTGTTACTGGCGCTCGTTCCTCCTCTTGTTGCCGACCTTGGCCACCTCACCACGGCAGTGTTCGCGCTTGTCGTGGCCATTGTGCTGGGACTGCACCTGATTGCGATGAACGTCCTCTACCCCAAAATCCTTGGCAAGCGCCTGCAGTTGAATCCATTGGCCGTGACCCTCGCCTTGCTGTTCTGGGGCTGGCTGTGGGGCGCCATGGGGTTGATCCTGGCTGTGCCAATCGCGGGCGCGGTGAAGATTATCTGCGACCACATCGAAAGCCTGAGGCCCTACGGCGTCTGGTTGGGGGAATAGCAGCTCTAATTCTTCGCCACTTGTCCGCCGCGCACGCCGACTGTAACACTTTAGCTATCGGCGCTCCCAAAACGCCGCGACATGCGATTGGCGCCCCGTAAAATTTCGTTAGAGGCTGTGCAGACGAGAGTGATCGCGATTTCCTAACGTGAGTTAGATTTTTGAACTCTTGTTAACCGAATGCTGCTGCCCGTGTGTTATAAAGTCGTACTGGTTTGGCGAGCCTCTCGCACGCGCGGCTATACGCTGGATAAGGAGAAATCGCTTGGCACAACCTGCTGGCCGTCAGAGCGCAGCCCCAGGAAAGGGACTGTCGCTGGACACCTGGGCCGTCGCTGCGGCACTCTTATTAGCTCTTCTTGTACGTCTGGGACTGCTTTCGAGGGTTCCCTGGTAACAACGTATGAAGGCTTTGCTGGGGAACTGAAATGGCGCAAGGATCTGTAGCGTTACCGCGAGCGGAGCCGTTCCGTCCTTTCAACAAACTGTTTGAATTCATGCCAGGCGTCCTGCTCCTGGCGGCTATCGGCTATCTCGGCAAGCTAATCGAGCAGTCCATCGCAATCTACGCCAAGGCGCATCGTCTCCATATCCCCAATATCGAATACGTGCTCTGGGCCATCTTAATCGGACTAGTAATCGGGAACACCATCGAGCTTCCCAAGTTTTTCCAAGCCGGGATTGCCAGCTACGAGTTCTTTCTCAAGGCAGGCATCGTTTTGCTGGGTTCCAGGTTCTTGCTCGGCGATGTAGCCAAACTGGGCGGCATCAGCTTGGTGCTGGTAGCCGTAGAAATCGTACTCTCGATCGCGTTCATGTCTGTCTTGGGCCGGCTGTTCGGCCTGAACCCCAAGCTCACTAGTTTGCTGGCGGTAGCTCATCCATCTGCGGGGTGTCCGCGATCATCGCAGCACAAGGAGCAATCGAAGCCGATGACGAGGACGCCTCCTATGCGATCGCGGCGATCCTCGCCTTGGGTGCCATCTCTCTCTTTGTATTTCCTGTGATCGGCCACGCACTGCATCTCAGCGATCACGCATATGGACTATGGGCGGGTCTGGCAGTCGATAATACGGCAGAAGCCACGGCTGCCGGTGCACTCTATTCCGACGCCGCCGGCAAGATTGCTGTCCTGGCTAAAACCACACGCAATGCCACCATCGGCTTTGTTGTATTGGGATTCGCCATCTATTTTGCTGCCCGCGGCTCGGCCCGCGAGGTTGAGAACAAGGCGGTTTTTCTTTGGCGAAAGTTCCCCAAGTTTGTATTGGGATTTCTACTGATCTCGATGTTGGCGACGCTGGGATTCTTCAGCAAACCCCAACTCGGTAACCTGGCAAATCTTTCCCGCTGGGCGTTTCTGCTGACCTTTGCCGGCGTCGGCTTGCGAACGAATTTCCGTCAGCTCCGTGCCCAGGGAGTACGTCCGCTGCTGGTGGGCGCAATCGGTGAAGTAGCTATCGCCATCATTACTCTCGGCTTGGTGTTCGGCGCAGCAAAGCTATACCGCTTCTGACCATTTAACAATTTCAATTTGCTCGTTGGCGGTCTCGCCTGCGAGAAGTCAATCTTCGTCCTCATAAGCGCCCGGCACTATGAAATCCGCAGGTTCGAGAATTGTCGAGTACTTGTCGAGGTATGGGAAGGGCGTATCACAGCAAATGAAGGCGGCGACCACTTCGCCGTGAGCAGGATGCGGTTGGAGCTACGAGTGATGTGCCACTGACGGGTGTTGTGCCAGTACGGCCACGCAGCTCTAACGTTACCTAGTTCACAACTGTCGGAGATTTCACAGCCCCCAAGATCCACTAGCTTCATTGCCGACGCGGGAAGCGTCGGTTGCTTGAAGCTCTGTACAAGAAATCCCGCCATGAATTAGGAGCGCTCCGGATGAGGTCGTTATGCGCGCCAGTGTAGCACAGCGATATTGCTGGGCTGTTTATCGCAACGTCGTCTTTGGGGTGGGATCCTACATGCCGCCTTTGCGAACGGGGCTACTTTACCACCCGCATGTTCGACCAGTCGTAGTCGAAATGCTTGCCGCAATCCAGGCACACGACGTAGGGTCCCGACTTCTCCTGTGAGATTGCCTCCCACGGTGAGTCGGATGACGTCCTTCGAGATGAGGCGGCGGAAAACGTCAGAGACATATGGCGGTGACGGCAACTTACCGAAAGCAGTTTAAGGAGTCGGTCCCACATCGGCAAACCTCAGGCCAGAGGTCACGCGGTGATGGTGATCTAGCACTCAACACTCAGGGAAATGATCACACTTCGGACTTCAATGTCCGGCAATGTTCGCCAGGCGCTGATTGCTGATCAATTAAGTGCAGACGGGTGGCGCTGAGATCTACTCGGCACCGGGCTTGCGCGGTCCGGTGCCGATCTTATTCGGGCACGCCTATGCGCGCGCCGCAATCGCGGTGGTGCCTGCTTCGGGGCTCGGAGTCGAGGTGCTCTCCTTCGCTTCGCCGTTGGCCTTCTGTCCCGGCTTGCGAATGTCAATGCCGCCCTTGAAGTACGCTCCATCTTCAATGCTAATGCGCTGCGACACCACGTCGCCGGTCAGCGAACCTTCGCCGCGAATGTCCACACGGTCACTGGCGGTCATGTTGCCGCGCACCTTCCCCAGCACCACAATCTCGCGCGCCGAAATGTTGGCCGACACCACGCCGTTGCGTCCGACCGTCACCCGGTTCCCGGGCAGGTTGATGGAGCCTTCGACGCGACCGTCGATGTAGAGCGACTCCGATCCGGTAACTTCGCCCTTGATGACCAGCGATTTGCCAAGGGTGGCCTGTTCCTGGGTGCTGATTGCGGGACTCGCAGGACGAGGTGCGCTCAACGGCTCCGTTGTCGGCGTAACGTTACGCGGCGGCTCGGGCGTTGGGTTTGGACTGGAGGTAGGGGTGGTCGTGGGTTTCCACATGATGAGTTCAAAATCCTTTCTACAGTAGTTAGTGCTGGACGGGCACTTGTCTTGCCAAACCAAAACTGCGCAGCCTTGCTCAAGGTACCGCTGGTTTGGTGCGGCGGTTCTGGTCTCATCGCTCAACCCGCACTCGATGCACGGACCGATTTGCGATGTAATTATTGCTACCATACAGCTACTTCTTATATCGGGGAATACCCTTACGTGTTTTTTCTGTGGAGCCTAGTTACCAAACTGTGGACGGACTACGGCGAAAGAATTAAGCCAGGCTCGATAATCGGGTACTGGCAACTGGATATGACAACCGGCAACTGACCACTAAAATGCTTACCGACCAGGACATTCTGCGGCAGATCGAACGGCAGCCGCATCATTCCGCCGGATACAAGCAACTGGTCCGCGAGATGGGATTGCGTGGCCAGGAACGCCAGCAACTCGCCGAGCGCCTGCAGGCGCTGGTCAAAAGCGGCCGCCTCATCAAGACCGGCCGGGACCGCTACGCGCCAGCCGAGCACGCCGCCGCCCATCAAAACCTCATCGCCGGACGCCTCACCATGCACCGCGACGGCTATGGCTTCGTGATGCCCAACCCCGGGCAGCGCACGACGATTGAGGGAGATGTCTTCATTCCTCCACCCGCAATCGGCACAGCCATGCACGGCGACCAGGTACTGGTAGAGATTACTCGCAAACGCGATGACGGACGCGCCGAAGGCCGCATCGTGCGCGCTCTCACCCGCGGCAATCCCACCGTCGTGGGGGCTTTTCATCACGGCAGCCGCCATAACTACGTCACGCCGATGGATGAGAAGATTACGCAGGAAATCATCATCCCAAGGGGGATGGAGTGGCCGTCGGAAGCCCACCCTCTCTCCATAGGAAGGGGAGAAGGACGGGGCACCCAAGGGGAAACGTCTTCGAAATCGACTCGGGTGCCCCACCCTTCCCGTCCGACCTTGACGGGAGGGTGGGCTCGTGATCGCGTGCTCGGCAACGAAGCTCGCCGCCGCGAGTGGAGCGATCTGGAAGGCGTGATCGTAGAGGTCGAACTCACCGGCTGGCCATCCCCGACCGAAAATCCTCGCGGCCGTGTGACCGAAATTCTCGGTTACGAAGACGACTTCGGTGTGGATGTCGAGATCGTCATCCGCAAATTTCATCTACCGCACCGTTTTCCAGTCGACGTCTTGCAGGAGGCGCAGCAGTTTGAGCCCGTGATCCCTGCCACCGAGTTGCGCCATCGATTGGACTACCGCTCGCTGCCAATCGTCACGATCGACGGAGAGACGGCGCGCGACTTCGACGACGCTGTCACGGTTCGCCGCCTGGCAAACGGCAACTTCGAGCTACAGGTGCACATCGCCGACGTCGCCCATTATGTGGGCGAGGGTTCGCCTATCGATCTGGAAGCGCGCCTGCGCGGTACGTCGGTCTACTTCCCCGACCGGGCCGTTCCCATGTTGCCCATCGAGCTCTCGACCGATCTTTGCAGCCTGCGGCCGCAGGTCGAGCGCATGGTCCTCTCCTGCGTCATGGAGATCGACCATCAGGGTGAGGTTGTCGCCTATACCCTGAATGAGGGCGTTATCCGCTCGGCAGAGCGCATGACCTACACCAATGTGAACCTGATCCTGGAAGGCGACCGCCAACTCCGCGAACGCTACCAGAAGCTGGTGGAGGTCTTTGAGCTGATGCGGGAGCTGGCGATGATCCTGAACCGCAAGCGCGTCCGCCGCGGCTCCATCGACTTTGATCTGCCCGAGCCAGTCATCGAATTTGACGAGCATGGCCTGATGCAGAGCATCACGCGTTCGGAGCGCAATATCGCCAATCGGATCATTGAGGAGTTCATGCTTGCGGCAAATGAGTCCGTCGCCAGCTACCTGGAGAGCAAGGGCATTCCTTCCCTATACCGCATTCACGAGAAGCCCGACCCCAAGCGTGTGATGGAATTTGAAACCATTGCCGCGAAATTCGGCTATTCGCTCGGGGTTGGCGCGCTGCCCGTAAAACGCGTGCAGTTCAAAGCCGAGCGGCGCGAGCGTTACGGCACGGGGCGCGGCGCAAAGACCGTGGAGATACCCGAAGATATACACATCACCCCGCGCATGTACCAGAAGCTGACGCAAAAGATCGCCGGCAAGCCGGAGGAGCGCATTTTGTCGTACCTGATGCTGCGCTCGCTGAAGCAGGCACGCTACTCGGAAAACAATGAAGGCCACTTCGCGCTCGCGGCATCGACGTACACACATTTCACTTCGCCGATTCGCCGCTATCCCGATCTGATCGTGCACCGCATTCTTAAAGCAGCGCTGCGCGACTCGGCGGAAGTCGAAGACGATGGAGTGCCCGTGGGCGTTGGTGAACCAGCACATAGTGAAACGCCGTCGCCATGGTCGAAAAGAACGAAAACCCTCCCTCAGGCCAGAGAAGCTCGGACCGGGCAGCCTCAAGGTTCATCGCATAAACGACAGGGTGCCCCGTCGAAGCCGAGTATGCTTCGGCGGGGAATTCCCGGTTTCATCCCTGAGAACGAGCTTCATGACATCGCCGATGAATCCAGCCAGGCCGAGCGCCGCGCCGACGAGGCCGAACGCGAGCTCATGGAATGGAAAAAGATGAAGTTCATGGAACAGCGGCTTGGCGAGGAATTCGACGGCCTCGTCGTCAGCGTCACCAAGTTCGGCTTGTTTGTTGAGCTCACCGACATGTTCATCGAGGGCCTGGTGCCGCTCTCGTCGCTTGCTGACGACCACTACCTCTACCACGAGAACACGAAGCAGATCATCGGCCAGCGCACCCGCAAAACCTACTCGCTGGGCGACCCCATCCGCGTCATCCTCGACCGTATCGACCGCATGCAGCGGCGTATCAACTTCGCCGTGGTGGAGGAGCACCCTTCCCGCGCAAAACGCCGGTACAAGAAGTAGTTCACCACAGAGACACAGAGGACACAGAGACATTTAGAGCGCCTGTTCCGCCAGTGACATTGCAATTGTGAAATCGAGCAGACTCGTTACTAGGAATTCCCGCGGGGTAGTCCGATGAAAGCTCGTGCTCTGATCTTTCTCTGCGGCTTGGCTTTTTCCCAGCTTCTCGTCGCGGACGAGCACCACCCTTACGATCCCAATGCCAAGCCTGATGGAGGGGTCATTCGGGTGGAGCACGCCTTCCAGGGAGGCTGAAAAAGTCTTTTTGAGGGTCATTTTCGAGGGGAAAAGCGGTTGAGATATGGAGAACACGGGCCTCAGCCGTCGGCGATGGGCCTTCGTCGCGTGGGCTGAAATACAATCCAAGTGCCAATGGCAAACGTCCTCGACTATGAGAGCGTGACCAAAGAGTACGGCAAGCCGTGGTCGCGGCAGCGTGTGCGCGCGCTCGCCAATTTTTCCCTGTCGCTTGAGCGCGGCGAAATCTTCGGTTTCCTGGGTCCCAATGGGGCGGGGAAAACAACTGCCATCCATCTTGCGCTTGGCTTCATGCGGCCATCCTCGGGTGCAGGTCAGTTGCTGGGGAAACCGTTCGGTGACGCGAAGACGCGAGCACGTGTAGGCTTTCTGGCGGAAAACGTTGCTCTGTATCACCGTCCGGCGAATAAGTTGTTGCACTTCTACGGCGCGCTCAACGGAATGAGGCCCGAGCGGCTGCGGCTGCGGTGCCGCGAGGTGCTGCATGACGTGGGACTGGAGATGGAAGCCAATCGCAATGTCGCGAAGTTCTCCCGCGGCATGCAGCAGCGCATCGGGCTGGCGCAGGCGCTGATCAACGACCCGGAGCTATTGATCCTCGACGAGCCGACGTCGGCGCTCGACCCCAGCTCGCGAGCGGCCATGCGTGAACTGCTGCTGGAAGCGAACCGCGCGGGCAAGACGATTTTTCTCAGCTCGCATCTGCTGTCTGAGATCGAGATGCTGTGTCATCGCGTGGCAATTCTCGGCAAGGGCCGGTTGCTTAAGTTGGGCAAGACGGAAGAGCTGCTGGTTTCGCGCGATCGCTACGAGATTACGGCGCGAGGTGTGCCGGCGGTGCTGTTCGAGGGATCGTATACGCAGAACGGGCATCTGGTGTGCAGTGTGCCGGCGGAGTTGCAACGCGACGCATTGCAAAGGATCTGGGCGATTGGCGGGGAGGTTTTGAGCGTCAACCCGGTGCGGCGCACACTGGAAGAGGTATTCCTGGAGCTGACGGGCAACCAGCCCACGGGGGCTGATGCGTGAAGGCCATTGCGCTGATTGCGCTGAACTTTCTGCGCCAGCGTCGCTGGCCGGTTTTGCTCTATTACGGCTGGATCGCCTTGAGCGCGATGGCAGCGGGTGATTTCGGCAGAAGCCGTCCGGTAACCGCCGACGTCGCGTTCTATGCGCAGCAACAGGCGATCTCCATCTGTGTCTTCAGCATGTTTCTTGCAGCCGACGGAATTGACGGCGAGCGCAAGTCGCGGCGCATCCTGCTGCTGCTATCGAAGTCCATCAGCCGCGCCGAATACCTGCTTGCGATCATCCTGGGAGCGTGGGTATTGGCGGTCAGCTACGCGGTTGCCGGCGCGGTGTTCGGCAATTGGCTGGCAGCGCGTGCCATGCTGCCCAGCGCACCGTTGCTGCCGCTGTTCATCGTCATCATTGCCGGTGCGCTGATTTTTGCTGCGGTGGCGGTCTTTTGCGCGACCTTTCTCAATCCCTACTTCGCGATGTTCTGCACGCTGGTGCTGTTCGCTGCTCCTCTGCCTTTCCATTATTACCGGCACCCCTGGGCGGTGTGGTGGCCGGGATTTCCAATTCTCGTGCAGTTTTTGAAGTTCAACTTTCATTCAGAGTGGGCGCCGGAGTGGATGGCCGTGATTGCCACGTTGCTTGAGTCGGTGACGTTCTGGGGGCTGGCGGTAGCGGTGTTCGGGCGAAGAGACATCGCGGTCCCGGTGGAGTGAAGCAGCAATTAGCAACCAGCAACTAGCAACTAGCGGAACCTGATAAACCGTCGTTGATCAGGCGGTTTGTTCAGGATGAGATGGATTTGTGTGGCGAGGGAAACCGCAGATCCCTCGACTGCGCGACCAACAGCAGGCCGCCTGGGCTCGGGATGACAGTACTGGCAGGAATAGGGGTCCTTCGACTCCGCCCGCGCCTCTTCCGTGAACAGGCGGGGCTTCGCTCAGGATGACACATCGTTTGTTTTGACGCTTAGTGGACAATAATTTTCCACGCTACTGAGAGGATGCCGAATTCTGCATCTGCCGACTCAGCAATGCGATTTCGGATTGCGCAACAGTAATGTGATATCGGGCATCATTAGGAACGGACGGATCGCGGCTTAGCAGATACAGCAACTGCATCAACTCCTGCAAGCGATTGTAGGCGGTGTCGAGTACGGTTTCGGTGTCCCAGGCCGCGCGACCCGAAAGAGTATTCGGCCGAGAGGTTTGACGTTGGTCGTAATCGCTGCGACCAGAGCTCTGCCGCGAAGATTCTTCTCTGAGATTGGTTTGGCTGCGGGATGCGGAGCGACTAACCTGCGACTGCCTCAAACTGTCCCCCTCTTCGAAGTCTGTCTGACTCTCTTTCCCCATTAGACGGCGGGGCGTTCCGAAAGACTCCGGTGTTAACAAAAAGTAACTCACTATTGGCAACTGAATTTTGTATTTCGCAATTGTGGGGGGGAGTGAGTTCGTCGAGCTCCATCTGGTGAAGAAAGTTTTACGCGAGCCTCCGCACGAGGCGGCTACTTCATCAGGTCCCGCGCGCTTTGGATGGCGTAGCCCAGCACGCGTCCGGGGAGGACGCCGAGGTAGATGGTCGCGATCAGGCTGATGGCGAGGCCGATGCCGAGCCCGGCGGGGATGCGCGCAACGGGCGTTTCGGTGCGCTCGTCGCGCATGTACATGTAGACGATGACGCGCAGGTAGTAATACGCAGCGATGGCGCTGTTGATGACGCCGATGATCGTCAGCCCAACCAGGTTCGACTGCAGCGCCGCGGAGAAGACGTAGAACTTGGCGAAGAAGCCGCCAGTGACCGGGATGCCGATGAGCGAAAGCAGAAAGATGGTGAGAATGGCGGCGAGCAGCGGGGAGCGGCGACCGAGTCCGGCGTAGTCGGCGAGTGCGACGTACTTTTCGTCAGTCGAGGCGAGATGACTGACGATAGCGAAGGCGCCGACGTTCATCGCGGCGTACGAAGCGGCGTAGAAGATGGCGGCGGAGATCCCGACCTGTTTGGCTGCAGCGAAGGCGACGAGCAGATATCCGGCGTGGGCGATTGACGAATAGGCCAGCAGGCGCTTCACGTTCTGCTGTACCAGCGCGCCGATGTTGCCCAGCGTCATGGAGAGCACGGCCGAGAGCCAGACCATCCAGAACCAGCCCGGGGCGTCGGTGGCGAAGAGCACGCGCAACAGAACGGCGAATGCAGCGGCCTTCGGCCCGGTGGACATCAGCGCCACGACCGGAGCGGGCGAGCCTTCGTAAACGTCGGGCGTCCAGATGTGGAAGGGCGCGGCAGCGACCTTGAAGCCGAGCCCCACGAACATCAGGCCGATGGCGAGGTATGCCAATGTCGAGGGTTGGCCTTGCAAGTACTTCGCGATGCCGTAGACGTTGGTCGTGCCCGTGGCGCCGAACACGAGGGCGACACCGTAGAGGAAAAATGCCGTGGCGAAGGAGCCGAGCAGGAAGTACTTGAGCGATGACTCGGCGCTCTCGGCGGCACGGCGTCGCATTCCGGCAAGGATGTAAGTGGAAATCGAGGAAATCTCCAGAGCGATGAAGACGAGCACCAGCTCGACCGCAGACGACATCAGCATCATGCCGACGGTGCCGAAGAGGACTAGCCCGTAATACTCGCCGGAGCGGATGCGCTGCACCTCGAGATATTCGAAGGAGGTGAGGATGACCACGAGCGCGATCAGCAGCAGAACAATGTGGAAAAAGACGCTGAAGGTGTCGACGCTGATGGTGTTGTAGAACGCGGCGCCGTAGTAACCGGTCTGGAAGCAGGTTGCGGCGAGTCCGGCGAGTGTCCCCACGACGGCGATGATGCCCAGCGGCCTCTTGGGACTTTGCTCAGGGAGGAGCGGATCGACGAGCATGATGATGATGCCGAAGATGCTCACCACCAGTTCGGGGAGGATGCGGATGTAATCGACGGTCTGGGGGATCATTGAGCGAGCCCCCGGGGAGTGTGTTTCGCGGCGAGAGCCCGCTGATTATAGGGGTCCCTCGACTCGTCGGAGGCCTGCGGCGTCCTCCTCGCTCGGGATGACACATCAGAAATAACATGCGCCGTTTGAGTCGGAGCGGAGAACTGCTTCAACGCGGCGGAGACTGCGGGACTGATGGAGTGCAGCCACAGCATGGGCGCGACGCCCATCACCAGCGCCGCAATCGCCAGCGGCCAGAGCGAAACCTGCTCGCGGGCATCGAGATCGCGCAGCGACTTGTTGGCCGGATTTGTGACCGGGCCGTAGAAGACGCGCTGATACATCCAGAGCAGATAGCAGGCGCTCCAGATGACGCCGGTAGCGGCGAGAACTCCATAGAGTTGTCTCGCCTGGAATGCGCCGCTGAGCACCAGGAACTCGCCGACGAAGCCGTTCAAGAGCGGGAGCCCAACGGACGATAGCATGATGAAGGCGAAGAAGGTGGCGTAGATGGGCATGGGCGTCGCCACGCCGCCGTACTCGGTGATGTCGTAGGTATGACGGCGGTCGTAGATCATTCCCAGCAGCATGAACAACGCACCCGTGGAGACGCCGTGGTTGAGCATCTGATAGACCGCGCCGTCGACTCCCATTTGCGTGAAGCTGAAGATGCCGAGCACGACGAAGCCGAGGTGACTGACGGAGGTGTAAGCGACCAGGCGCTTGATGTTAGGCTGAACCATGGCGACGAGCGCGCCGTAGATGATGCCGATGATTGCGAGGGCGATGATCCAGGGAGCGTTGCGCCGCGCCTGCTCGGGAAAGAGACCGAGGTTGAAGCGCAGCAGTCCGTAGGTGCCCATCTTGAGCAGAACGCCGGCCAGCAGAACCGAGCCTGCGGTCGGGGCTTCGACGTGTGCATCGGGCAACCAGGTGTGCAGCGGGAAGAGCGGCACCTTTACTGCGAAAGCGACAAAGAAGCCGAGGAAGAGCCAGAGCGCTGCCTGAACAAATCCCCTGACTTGTCCGCTCTGAATGGCGCTCTGGATGTCGACGAAATCAAAGCTGCCGGTGCGGGCGTAGAGCCAGAGAATCGCGGCCAGCATGAAGACCGAGGCGATCATCGTATACAGGAAAAACTTCACGGCGGCGTAGATCTTGCGTCCATGGCCGTACATGCCGATGAGCAGCGCCATGGGGATGAGCGTCGCTTCCCAGAAAAAATAGAAGAGGAAGAGGTCGAGAGCGACGAAGACACCGATCATCGCCGTCTCCAGCACCAGCATGAGGACGAAGAATTCTTTTACGCGATCGTGGATCGACTTCCACGAGATGAGCACGCACAAGGGCATGAGGAAGGTCGTCAAGATGACGAGCCATAAGGAGATGCCGTCGATGCCGAGGTGATAGTGGATGTTGGGGTGCGGGATCCAGGGCACGTTCAGCTCGTACTGGAACCCGCTCTGGCCGCGCACGAAATACCACGGCAGGTGCAGCGAGGCGAGCAGGGTGATGAGCGAGACGGCCAATGCGAAGTAGCGCACGTCGCGATCGCGCCGGGGGAAGAACATCAGCAGGATTGCTCCCGCGAGCGGGAGGAAAACCACGATGGTGAGGATGTCGCTGTTGATGAAGTTCATCGCAAACCCCTCCACACCATGAAGGCGATTACGGCGGTTGCCCCGACGGCAACCCACCCGGCGTAAGAGCGAATATTGCCGGATTGCATATGGCGCAGTGCGTCGGAGGTTTCCTGCGCACCCTCAGCTGCGCCGTCGACGGTGCCGTCGATGAGGCCGCGATCGATGCCCTTCCAGAAGACGTTGGTGGAGAGGGCGATCAGCGGACGAATGAAGACCGCGCCATAGAGTTCGTCGATCCGGTACTTGTCCAGAACCAGCGTGTAGAAACCGTTGAGGGCTTTCGCGATGCGGTCCGGCAGCTCGGGACGTTTGTAGTAGAGATAGTAGGCGGCCAAGAGTCCGATTAGTGCGACGAGGACGGAGATGCCGGTTAATGTCAGCTCGGCGGCGCGGTCTTCATGTTCGGGCGTCGTTTGGGCCGCGGCATTTTCGGCGGAAGCTGCTACCGGCGCATAGGCGGAGAAAACCGGGGCGAGGAAATGGTCGATGTGATCGCTGCCGCCTAAGGCCTGCGGAACACCGATCCATCCACCGACGAGTGAAAGGAAGGCAAGGATGATGAGCGGAACCACCATCACCCACGGACTCTCATGCGGAGTGCCGTGACTTCCGGGGGACGCGTGGTCGTCGTGAGCGTCATGCACGGCGCCAGTACGTCCCGCATGTTGCGCGTCGGCATCATGCCCGTGTCCACCGGTTGCAGGATTCGGCCCGCGATAGCCACCGAAGAAGGTCAGGAACCATAGCCGGAACATGTAGAACGAGGTCATGCCTGCGGCGATGATCCCGATGAGCCACAGAATGGGCTGACCGTGGGAGTAGGCCTTCCACAGAATTTCATCTTTGGAGAAGAAGGCAGCGAATGGCGGCAAGCCGGCGATGGCGAAGGTCGCCGACGACATGCAGAGGAAGGTCCAGGGCAAGTATTTGCGGAGCCCGCCCATGTAGCGCATGTCCTGCTCGCCGCCGAGGCCGTGAATGACGGAGCCCGCGCAGAGGAAGAGGCAGCCCTTGAAGAAGGCGTGGGTCATCAGATGAAAGATGCCCGCACCGTATGCTGCCACGCCGCAACCCAGGAACATGTAGCCGAGCTGCGAGACGGTGGAGTACGCCAGTACCTTCTTGATGTCGGTCTGCACCATGCCGATGGAGGCGGCGAAGATGGCGGTCAGGGTGCCAATGACGGCGACTGCGAGCATTGCGTCCGGTGCTCGATCGAAGATGACGTGCGAGCGCGCGACCATGTAAACGCCGGCGGTGACCATGGTGGCGGCGTGGATGAGTGCGGAGACCGGCGTCGGGCCTTCCATCGCGTCCGGCAACCACACGTAGAGCGGAATCTGTGCCGACTTGCCGGTGGCGCCCATCAGCATCAGCAGGCCGATGGCGGTCAGCAGACCGGCGGTGGTTTCCGGCGGCAGCGCTCCTATGGATTTGAACACCGCGTCGTATTGCAGCGTTCCGAAGTGCTTGATCAGCAGGAAGAGTGCGATCAGGAAGCCGAAATCGCCAACACGGTTGGTGATGAAGGCCTTCTTGCCGGCGTTAATGGCGCTGGGTTTCAGGAACCAGAAGCCGATGAGCAGATAAGAGGCGAGGCCTACGCCCTCCCAGCCCACGAACATCAGCAGGTAGCTGTTGGCCAGAATCAGCATCAACATAAAAAACATGAAGATGTTGAGATAGGCGAAATAGCGGTAGTAGCCGCCCTCGTGCTCCATGTAGCCGACGGAGAAGACGTGGATGATGAAGCCAACACCAGTGACGATCAGCAGCATGACCAGCGAAAGCTGGTCGAGCCAGAAGCCATACTCAACCGAGAAGCTCCCCGAGGCCATCCAGGTGGCGTGCGACTCGACATAAGGGATTTGCGCGGGGGACATTCCGAGGAACTGTACTGCAACCCAAATGGCGTAAGCGAACGCCGCCGCGGTAGAACCCAGCGCGATGGTATTGACCAGCGCCTTGGGGAAGCGCTTGCCCAGCAAGCCGTTGACCGCGGCGCCCGCCAGCGGGAGCAGGGGAATGATGTAGAGGTGCAGGTTCATAGTTTGAGGAGGTTCACGCGGTCGACATTCAACGTCTCACGCGTGCGGAAGACGGCAATGATGATGGCCAGGCCGACCGCGGCTTCCGCTGCCGCCACGACCATCACGAAAAAGACAAAGATGTGGCCATCGAGCGATTTGAGCTGAGCCGCAAAAGCGACGAACGTCAGGTTCACGCCGTTCAGCATCAGCTCAATGGAAAGAAAAATCGTAATAACGTTGCGCTTGATGAGAAAGCCGGCGACGCCGCAAGCAAACAGGATTGCGCTCAGCACAAGGTAATAAGAAAGAGGGACCATTATTCCTCCCTCCGTGCTAAGACCACCGCGCCCATGATGGCGATGAGGATCAGCAACGACGTGACCTCGAAGGGGAGCAGGTAATCGCGGAAGAGCAAGTGTCCGATGGCCTGCGGGTTGCCGAAGAGGTTCTCGCCATTCATCACTATCGGCCCACCGACCCCGATGCGGTCGAGACCGATGATGCGGGTAATGACGGCCGCGCCGATACCAAGGCCAATAATCAGGGCGGGTACACCAAGCATGGTCGCCACCCGGCTGCCGTGCGCCAGACGCTCTTCTTCCCCAGCGTTCAGCAGCATGATCACGAAGACGAATAGCACCATTACCGCGCCGGCATAGACGATGACCTGGACGGCGGCGACGAACTCTGCGCCCAGCAGCAGATAGATCATCGCCAGCGAGCCCATGACCACGATCAGCGAGAGCGCGCTGTTGATGGGGTGCTTCTGCACGAGGAGGTTGATCGCACCTCCTACGCACAGCGCCGCGAAGATGAAGAAAAGAATGAGAGCGAGCATTATGTTCGTTTCGAAGTTGGCAGTTAGCATTTAGCACTTGGCATTTAGCTAAAAGCGGTTCCTTGCCGGTTGGTCCCTCTTGTGTCGCCCCCGAAGGGGCTCGAATTCTTAACCGCAGGCGACGCGGTGCTAAACCACCCCAAATCGCGCAAATGCGGCCCGAATTGGGGACCCCGGTCAACGCTGAGCTATGATCTTCCGTCCCGCCAAGCGTGACTCTTCCCTTCTGCTGCAAGCCTCATCACATACAAGCGACTTTCAAGCTCGGCAGACGGCATAACGCGGAAATGCTCAAGTGCTAATTGCTATTTCAGCGCCACGACCAAGCTCGTCACCACAATATTTGCAATGGCCAGGGGCAGAAGAAATTTCCAGCCGAAGGCCATGAGCTGGTCATAGCGGAAACGCGGCAACGTGCCGCGGACCCAGATGTAGACGAAAATGAAAGCAAACACCCGCACCGCGAACCAAACCACGGGCAAGAGCGACTGCACGATGGGCGGGCCAAAGACCGGCCCCGACCATCCGCCCAGGAACAGAATAGACGCCAGACATGCCACGGTGAACATGTTGGCGTACTCTGCCATGAAGAACATGGCAAACTTCATCGAACTGTACTCGGTGTGGTAACCGCCCACCAGCTCGGTTTCCGCTTCGGCAAGATCGAAGGGAATGCGATTGGTTTCGGCATAGGACGCCATGACGTAAATGAAAAAGGCGACGATCTGGCCCCGAAAAAGATTCCATTTGGGAATGAATCCCAACCATGTGCCGGCCTGCGCATCGACAATGTCGCGCAAGCTGAAGCTACCGGCAAGAATCAGCACTCCCACCAGCGACAAGCCGAGCGCGATCTCGTAGCTGACCATCTGCGCCGAGGCGCGCAGGCTGGCCAGCATTGAATACTTGCTGTTTGACGACCAGCCGGCCAGTGCGCTGCCGTAAACGCCGACAGACGCGACCCCCAGTATGATGAGCAGACCGATGTTTACATCGGTGATCTGCAGCGGGGTGTGGATGGGTCCGACAGAGATCCACGGACCGACGGGAATCAGCGCAATGGAAGTGAGGGCTGTGACCAGCGCAATGACGGGCGCCAATAAGTACAAGGTCCGATTAGCGAAAGGAGGTGTGACGTCTTCCTTGAAAATAAACTTTAAGCCGTCGGCCAGCGGCTGCCAGATGCCGAACGGCCCTACCCGGGTCGGCCCCCAGCGGTTCTGCAGGTGGGCCACGACCTTGCGCTCGAGGAGCGTCGTGTAGGCGACCGCGGTCAGCAGGATGAAGACCGCGATCACGATCTTGACAATCGATACTAGTACAAAGGTTCCGATGGACATTCTTAGCTTTCAGCCGTCAGCTAAAGCACGATTCGCTACTCGCCGCCGATTCGAACGATGGGGTCGTACCCCGCAGCACTCTCCTCCTGATCTGACGGAGGGTTGTAGCGCTCGAAGACGGTGTTCAGGGTATTGGAATACCGGGTCAGCGTACCCGAGGTGAACAGCGTGTCATTGGACGGCAGCACGAGCGCCGGATCGCTCGCTCCGGTTGCGCCAACGATTTGCATCAGCTGCGAATGCACGTCCTGGCCTGCCAGCAGCTCCAGGCGCGAGATGTCGTATCCGGGCACAAGCCGCTGAATTTCGTCGAGCATGGCCGTGGGATCGTAGGGGCTCATCTTCGGCTCGAGCCCGCGATCGGTAAGCCACACGGCGTGACGATCGGCTTCGCCCGATTGCGCCCCGCGACTCTGACCCATGTCGGCGCGTGTGCCGCCGCCGGCAAACGGGACCAGATTGTGCACGTCGTAGCCCATGCGGAGCGCGATGCGCACAATGCATTCGAAATCGGTGCGCACACCTGCGAACTCTCCGGCTTTTTTCAGCATCTGCACGTCGCCGCAGGTATTGGTGTACGTCCCCGACTTTTCGTAGGCGTTAGCGACAGGCAGGACGACGTTTGCGATTGAAGCCGTCGCGGTCAAGAACATGTCCTGCACAATCACGAAAGTCTTCGATAGCGCAAAGGGATCGATGTTGTAGCGCGCCACCGGATTCGAGCCGACGACGTGCAGAGCTCGCAACTTGCCGTCTTTGGCCGCGTCTACCATCTGGAGCAGGTTCATCCCCGGAGCCTTGGGAATTTCGTCCAGCCACTCCTGGTGAAAGCGCGTGGCGCTGGCTAGCGGCGCATATCCCGGCAGCATGTCGGGATAAAGTCCCATGTCGGCGGCACCTCGTGAGTTGGCGTAGTCGCCCAGACAGATGAACTTGGCGCCTTGCGCGAGTCCGAAATCGATCAGCGCCTTCACGTCGCCGTCGCGCAACTCGGAACCGAAGGCGATGACCAGCCCGGACTCGTTCTTCAGGGCGTCGCGCATTTGGGAAAGCGCCTCGCGCGTGAGGCTGGAGGAGACAACCGCGTCTGCCGCTGCGTCGTTGCCCGCGAGGAACTGCACGAAGCTCCCTTCCGAGCCGGGCGCGATCTGCGCAAAGGCCGTAGCTTGGCGGCGCAACTTGATGGCACCGGAGTTCACCAGGTAAAGCTTGGCGCGATGCAGGCGCACGTTGGTGCGAATCTGCCATGCGAGCAGTGGATGCTGCTCGGTGGGATCGTTGCCGATGAGCAGGATCGCCGGCGCATTGAAGACGTTCCGCATCGATGCGGTGGCGTTCGGCTTCGCCGCGAGTGCCGATGCAAAAGCGGGAAAATCGGCGGTGCGATGATGGTCGATGTTGTTGGTGCCCAGCACCAGTCGCGCGAACTTCTGGAGAAGATAACTCTCTTCATTGCTGGTGCGGTTGGAGCCGATTACGCCGATGACGCTGGGGTCGGTGGTCGTCAGGATCTGCTGGAACGTCGTGGCGATCAGGTCGAAGGCCTGCTCCCATGTCGCGGGTACGAATTTGCCGTCGCGCTTGATTAGAGGCAGCTGTAGGCGATCGGGGTGGTGGGCGAAGTCGAAGGCGTAGCGGCCCTTGATGCACAGGAACTCGCCATTGATGCCGCTCTTGTCGCGATTGTCGCCGCGCACAATTTCCATGCCGGTGTCGGCGCGGCGCACGCCCAGCGTAGTCTTGCAGCCATCGCCACAATGGGTGCAGATGGTGCCGACGTGGTTCATCTCCCAAGGACGTGTCTTATAGCGATAGGCGCCAGAGGTGAGCGCGCCGACGGGGCAGATGTCGATGCACATGCCGCACTCTTCGCACTCGAGATGATCTTGCTTGTTAGGCGCGATGATGGAGCCGGAGCCGCGATTCTGAATACCGAGCGCCCAGACGTCCATACCTTCACCGCACACGCGAATGCAGCGATAGCAGAGGATGCAGCGCGGGCGATCGAAGTAGACCACGGGGGACCATTGCTGCTCGTCGCGGTGGTTCTTCAGGTCCATGAACTTCGATTCGGCAGCGCCGTATTTGAAGGTCATGTCCTGGAGCTCGCACTCACCACCGGCGTCGCAGACCGGGCAGTCGAGCGGATGATTAGCCAGCAGCATCTCCAGCATCGACTTGCGCGCCTGCTTGATCTTGTCGCTCTCGGTGGTGACCACCATGCCCTCGGCGACCGGCGTGGTGCAGGCGGTCTGCAGCTTGGGCATCTTCTCGATTTCGACCAGACACATGCGGCAAGCGCCCTGCAGCGACAGGCCGGGGTAATAGCAGAAAAACGGCACCTCGATACCCGCGGACTTGCAGGCCTCGATGAGGAGTGTGCCCGCGGGAATGGTGAGTTTCTTGCCGTCGACAGTAAGAGTTACGTCAGCCATAAAAGCAGCAATTGGCAAAAACAGCAATTAGCAATCAGCAGTTAGCCAAACCACAGCTCGTATCATCCTGCGAAGCCCGCGGCGAACGAGTCTAGGAACCTGTTTTCTGTGTCGTCCCTGAAGGGACTCTCTACCTTTAAGATCACGCTCACCCAGCGCTTCCGCGCTGGGCTAATCACTTTCGCCCTGCGGGCTAGCAGTACGGTCTCGACCGCCAAGCCCGATCCACCGGCCGATGATTGCAACCGAGCAAACCGGCAACTCTAACCACTATCCACTGACCACTGCCTCCGCCGGCTCCTGCACCTTCTCGTACGGGCACGGCCTTCCATCCAGGTGGGCTTCGAACTCCGGCCGGTATTTCTGAATGTAGGAGATGATCGGCATCGCCGCCGCATCGCCCAGGGGACAGAACGTCCGCCCGAGCATGTTCTCCGCCAGGTACTTCAAGTTGTCGATGTCCTTCATCACGCCGCCGCCACTATGGAGGCGGACGAGCGTCTTCTTCATCCAGTCGGTGCCTTCGCGGCAGGGGATGCACCAGCCGCAGCTCTCGTGCTGATAGAACTGTGTCACGCGCAGGGCGAATTTCACGATGCACATCTGGTCGTCAATGACGATGACGCCGCCGGAGCCCAGCATCGAACCGGCCTTCAGCACCGCGTCGAAATCCATGGCGACGTCAATTTCATCCGGCGTAAGAATTTGCACCGACGAGCCGCCCGGAACGACGCCCTTCAGCTTCTTGCCTTTCACCATGCCGCCGGAGACGTCGTAAATCATCTTCTTGAGGTTGTAGCCCATGGGCAGCTCGTAGACGCCGGGGCGTTCAAGCTCGCCGCTCATGCAGAAGAGGCGCGTGCCTCCGTTGCGCGGAGTGCCGAGCTTGGCGAACCACTCGCCACCGCCGAGGATGACGTGCGGCACACTGGCCAGCGTTTCGGCGTTATTGATGACGGTCGGGCCGCCCCAGAGGCCGACGACTGCCGGGAACGGAGGACGAATTCTGGGGATACCGCGCTTGCCTTCGAGCGACTCCATAAGCGCAGACTCTTCGCCCACTTCATAAGCGCCTGCGCCGGAATGAACGAAGATGTCGAGATCGACGCCCGAGCCGAAGATGTTCTTCCCGATGAAGCCGCGCGCATAGGCATCGGCAACGGCCTTCTCCATGATCTCGATCAGATAACGATACTCGCCGCGCAGGTAGATGTAGCCGGTTTTCGAGCCCACGGCCACAGCGGCGATCATTACGCCCTCGATGACCGCGTGGGGATCGTGCTCAAAGATGAGGCGGTCTTTGCACGTCCCAGGTTCGCTCTCGTCACCGTTGCAGAGCACGTACTTGGGCTTGGGCGACTGTTTGGGGACAAACGACCACTTCATTCCCGTGGGAAATCCTGCGCCGCCGCGACCGCGAAGGTTCGATGCCTTCACCTCGTTGATGATGGCGTCGGGCTGCATGGTCAGGGCTTTCTGCGTGGCCTTGTAGCCGTCGAGCTCGAGGTAGCGGTCGAGGTTGGTCGCGCCCAGGCCGAAGCGCTTGGAGACGACCTTGACTTCGTCGGGATGGGAAACGAGGTAAGCCATAAAAAGCAACGAGCAGCACGATTATCTTTACTAGTTGCTAACTGTAGCTACTGCTGCTCCTTCTTTTTTAATCCTTCGATCAGCTCGTCGATTTTTTCCGGCGTAAGGTTTTCTACGAAATCGTAGTTCATCATCATCGCTGGGGCCCAGGAGCAGGCGCCGATACACTCGACCTCCTCCAGGTGAAACAGCCCGTCGGGCGTATTTTCTTTATTGCCGATGCCAAGCTTCTTCTTGCAATGCTCGAAGATGCCTTCGGCATCGCGGAGCAGGCAGCTCACGTTGGTACAGACCTGGAAGTTGTATTTGCCGATAGTGTTCGTGCGCAGCATCGAGTAGTAGCTGATCACGTTGCGCACTTCCAGGTCAGACAACTCGATGCGTTGCCCGATCTCGTGAATGGCTTCGTCAGTGAGGGCGCCGATCTCGTCCTGGATGTAGAGCAGCATGGGGACGAGCACCGAGCGCTTGGTCGGATAATGCGTGACCATGGTGGCGAAGCGCTGTTCGAGTTGGTCAGAGAATTTCATGAACCAGAATTAGCAATTAGCAGTTAGCCAAATCCTTAGCACTTCGCACAGCCGATGTTGACCGCCAAACACCAAGTGCCAACTGCTGCCTTTAATCAAAACTCACGCTTGGGCGGCGTCTGCTCCGGTCCAACACGGCCCACCACAATCTCGGCCCTGAAATAGTTCTCGCCCTTAACTGGGCATCCCGCCATTCGGCGCAGCATTGCGATCTGACCTATGTGCGTCAGAGCGTCTGCGATCGGCCCTTGAAACAAGGCCTCGGCGCTCACTGCGAGCGGTTGCCCAGAAGCGAGGTAGTCGTCCAGCGCCTGCACGGCGGCGTAAAAGCGCTTCACCTCGTCCTCCCAAGGCAGGGGCGCGGAATCATTCCAGCGCTGGTTGTCCTGCGCGATGGAGAGCGCCCAGTCCATCAGGTCGCCGATGTGCGCCAGAATCTTCGCCGGCGTGCGAGGAGAGTCGGCGCCGCCAAAGTCGGCGAATGAGGCCGGTGCGCCGCGCAACGCCTTGCCTCCGCGATAGGCGACGGTTGCCAGCGCGTGGCGGAGAAGGTCGCGCTTGGGATTGGGGATCGCAGGTTGGGTCGATGTGCTCATGTGTCAATTATCGTTACGTGCAACCAATCTCGGCGAGCCGCAGATTCCTCGACTCCGCTCCAACTCCGTTGTCTCTCCGCTCGGGATGACAATTTAAGGAGCAGGCGCCGCGCAACGCCTAAAGGGCGGCTCTACCTGTCCACGTCGCCCAGAACGATATCGATGCTGCCGATCGCGGCGACCACATCGGCGATAAGGCGGCCTTCGCACATCGGCCGCAGCGTCTGCAAATTTGCGAACGATGGCGAGCGCATGTGCACGCGATACGGCTTGGCGGTGCCGTCGCTCACCACGTAGTAGCCCATCTCGCCACGCGGCGATTCGATGGCCATGTACACTTCGCCCTCGGGCACCGTGAAGCCTTCGGTCACGATCTTGAAGTGGTAGATGAGCGCTTCCATCTGCGTCTTCATCTTCTCGCGATCGGGCAGCACAACCTTGGGCGCGTCCGCCTTCACCGGGCCTTCTGGCATGCCTTCCAGCGCCTGCGTGGCAATCTTCTGCGACTCGCGCAACTCCTGCACGCGAATGATGTACCGGGCGTAGACATCGCCATCTTTGGAAATAGGGACATTGAACTTGAAATTCTCGTAGCCGCTGTAGGGCAGGTCGCGGCGCAGGTCAACATCGATGCCGCTCCCCCGCAGCGTGGGGCCGGTGGCGCACAGCGCGACTGCATCTTCAGGCGAGAGATACGCCACGCCCTTGGTGCGATTCACCCAAATCGGATTGTTCGTCAGCAGGCTCTCGTATTCGTCGATGTTGGCGGGAAAGCGTGTGAGGAATTTCTTCACGCGATCGAACCAGCCCAGTGGCGGCTCCAGCGCTAGCCCGCCGATGCGAAAGTACGAGGTCATCATGCGCTGGCCGGAGACTGCTTCGAAGAGGCGCAGCACGTCTTCGCGCTCGCGGAAGCAGTATAGGAAGACAGTCATCGCGCCGATGTCGAGGGCATGCGTGCCGAGCCACACCAGGTGCGAGTTGATGCGTGTCAGCTCATTCAGCATCACCCGAATCCACCGCGCACGCGGCGGAATCTCCAGCCCCAAAAGCTTCTCCACGGCCAGGCAGTAAGCCAGGTTGTTGGTCATAGGGCAGAGATAGTCGATGCGGTCAGTGAGCGGCACCACCTGCTGATAGAACTTGGCTTCGCAGGTTTTCTCAATGCCGGTGTGCAGGTAGCCGATATCGGGCATGACGCGCACGATGGTCTCGCCGTCGACTTCCAGCAGCAGACGCAGCACACCGTGTGTCGAGGGATGCTGCGGGCCCATGTTCAGGACCATCGTCTTGTCTTGGGTCGCATCCAGTACCGGAGTTGGAGTCATGTGTGCCATCAGCGGTAGCCCTCGACGGGATAGTCCTTGCGCAGCGGGTGACCCTGCCAGTTTTCCGGCATCATGATGCGCGTGAGATTGAGGTGCTCGTCAAAGCGCACGCCGAAGAGGTCCCACACTTCGCGCTCGAAGAAATTCGCGCCCGGCCAGATCGGGGTGAGCGAGTCAATGTTAGGGTCGTCGCCCTGGAGCTTCACCTTCAGCCGCAAATATTTCTTGTTGGGAATGGAGAAGAGGTGATAGACGATCTCGAAGCGGGGCTCGCGCGGGAACCAATCGACGCAGGTGATATCGGAGAGCGCGTTGTATTGCAGCTGCGGATCGTTCTTGAGCCCGAGGCAGGCATCGCGAAGCGCGGTGCGGTGCAGCCAGATGGTGAGCTCATTGCGATCGAACTTCGCTGCTGCCACTGCGCCCGCATTCCACGCCAAGAGGGCCGCCATCTCGGGGCGGTCTTTCAGTTGCGCGATGTCGGTGATTGCCGGCTGGAGTGGCATGCTTAGATTTTCTCCGCTTTGCCCTGCTTGTTCCAGTCCAGCACGCCTTTTTTCCAGACATACCAAAAACCGGCGAGCACGATGCCGATATAGACCAGCATCTCCCAGAACCAGAACATGCCCAGTCCAGCGGCTTTCAGTGGGCGTCCGACAACGGCCCAGGGGTAGAGGAAGACGGCTTCCACGTCGAACAGAATGAACAGCATTGCCACCAGGTAGAACTTCACCGTGAAGCGTGAGCGGGCGTTGCCGACCGGCTCCATGCCGCATTCATAGGGCGACATTTTGGCTTTATTGTATTTGTGTTGGCCGATGAAGTACGACAGGGCCACCATGGCGCAGGCGATGCCGCCGGCGACAAGGACCTGGATCAGCAGCGGAAGATAGCGCGCAACATAAAGATCCGGCATGATTGCAAGTACTCAGGATGCGCCGTGCAACAGCGGGTAAACATTCGAGTTTAGAGTTCGATGGCGAAAGATGTCAACCGCACGTGAGGCGCGATTCATGGAGTGTTCACACGCTTCGGGAAGCAGTGCTGGCGAGAATTGCGCAGCTCCGCTACGTGTTGCGGGAATACAATCAGGTGCTGTGGGACGAGGAAACCCGAAGCGTATTTTCTGCGGGTTGACGCTATGGCTAGTCGTCGGGGCAAGTCTCTGGGCGCAGAGTGAACCGTGTCTTGCCGGGGTGGACAGCCCGGGTTGCGGGATAAAGATTACGATGAACCCACCGCTTAAGAGTCCGGACGAAAACATTCTTTGGGTTCCAAACGAAATCACAATCGATGTTCCATTGAGATTGCATGCGACCAAGGTTCAGCTGAAGAGTGGGCCGACGGGAACAGCAGTTGCAGACGCGTTCAAACCGTTTGCCGAGACGGCGCATTACAAGAAGGCCGGTGGCTTGGCGCGCTTCGAGCTGCAAATCAAAAGCTGTCCGGAAGCGGATAATGCGTTCTTGTTTTACATCTTTCCGGCGCATCTCCCATACCCGATTGCGGTGAACTCTCAGCCCTTCGAATGCGAGCAGGTTCCTGCGAAATAGCTGCGGGCTCGAGCTTAGCCACCGCCAACAAAGTGCACAATTTCCAGGCGATCACCGTCGTTGAGGGTCGTCTCAGGCCATTGTGGGCGGGGAATGATCTCGCGATTCAACTCAACCGCCACACGGTCGCCCTTCATTCCGAGCGTCTCGACGAGTTGCGCGAGCGTGAGGGGGTGCTCGAGGGTTTGCTCTTTGCCGTTGATAACGAGAAGCATGGGAACAGTTTCGGGTTTCGGGGTTTAAGTTTCAAGCGCGCCCAGGTGGCCGAAGCGTCATTCGCATCACGCTCCAATATGCGCTGAGCGTTTCTCCCAACGGCGCCTGGCGCACACCGAAGAGGGCTGCGATGGAACGCAACGGCATACCGACGGCAATCGCCATCCGCAAAAGCGCGACCTCGCCCTTCGAGAAGTGCTTACGCGCATAGCGCAGCATGTTGGCGTACCAGAACATCTGCTTGTCGCGAAAGCTGAGCTGTCCCACGCTGTGGGCACCGCTATGGCAAAAGCGTGCTTCAGGACAATAGAAGATGCGCGCGCCCTGGTCGAGCAGGCGCTTGCACTGATCAACATCCTCGAACCATACGGGAAAGAACTGCTCATCGAAACCGGCAACGCTGTCCCACATTGTCCGAGTTATGGCGATGCAGGCCCCAGCTGGCTGTTCCACTTCCTGCTCGCGCGAATAGTCGGCATCGAGATATCGATATCGCCGGTTGACCGGATTGCCAGGCCAGAGCTGATTGACCAGCAACACTTCGCAGAGCAGCGGCGCAAGAGTCGCGACTCGGCGCAAGGCGAAACCGCGTGCGGGTTGGCCGTGCTCGTCCAGAAGTGCTCCGCCCACGGCGCCAGCGGCGTGCTTAGCCATGCAACGCAGCAGCGCGGCAACCGCACCCGGCTCGGCGACGGCATCAGGATTCAGGAGAAGCAGAACGTCGCCTCGCGCTGCACGCGCCGCTTGATTGACCGCGGCAGCGAAGCCAATGTTCCGCTGATTGGCGATGAAGTGTAGAGGATTCGCGGCAGTGAGGGCCTGCACGCGTTGTACGGTGTCGTCGGTGGAGGCGTTATCGACAACGATGATTTCGCGATCCTGGCCGGCAAGCGCTTGCAGACAAATCTGGATGGTCGCGCCGGAGTTGTGCGTCACGACGATGGCCGAGCAGCGCATAACCGAAGGAAGCACGCATTATAATCATGCGGGATTAGGGACTGGGGGCTGGGGACCAGGGGTTAGGGGTAGCAACAAGACTAAGCCCCCCAGACCCAGCGCCAAATCTCGCCAATACGAATCACAAACCATGCACACCCCCGCAGCCACTGCTGTAGCCGAGAATAGCAACTTGCAAATTGTCGAAACGTCGCTTCCCGGAGTCTTGCTGATTCAGCCTCGCGTTTTTGGCGATGCGCGCGGATTCTTCATGGAGACATACCGGCAAAGCGCGTTGGCAGAGACGGGAATTCGCGACGCCTTTGTGCAGGACAATCACTCGCGCTCGTCCCGCGGCGTTTTGCGCGGCCTGCACTACCAGCTTCGCCATCCGCAGGCCAAGCTGTGCCGCGTAACTCAGGGTGAGGTGCTCGATATTGCGGTGGACATCCGCGTGGGCTCGCCGAATTTTGGAAAGTGGGTAGGCGTTGTGCTCTCGGCTGAAAACAACGCCCAGATCTACATCCCGAAGGGATTTGCGCATGGTTTCGTGGTGCGCTCCGAAACCGTCGACTTCCTCTACAAGTGCAGCGACTACTACGATGCCACCGACGATCGCGGCGTACTGTGGAACGATCCTGACCTTGGCATCGACTGGCAGACACCTTCACCAATTCTCTCGGAGAAGGACCAGCGTTATCTTCCTCTCGCGCAGATCGCGCCCGATCAGTTGCCAAGGTACGAGCAGTGAGCCTCCACCCCGTCACGCCAACAATGGGCGCGCCGGGGACCCCGGCCGTCCGGCTGCTTGTCACCGGTGCGAACGGGCAAGTCGGCTGGCATCTGCAGCGCACGCTCGCTTCCCTGGGCGAGGTGCTGGCCATCGATATCGACCAGGTGGACTTCACCGACCTGGACGCGCTCGGCCGCGCGGTGCATGACTTCGCTCCCGACGTCATCGTTAACGCCGCGGCCTACACCGCCGTGGACAAGGCGGAGAGCGAGCCCGGCCTCGCCCGGGCCCTCAACGTCGAGGCCCCCCGCAAACTCGCCGAAGAATGCGCGCGCACGCGAGCGCTGATGGTCCACTACTCGACCGACTACGTTTATGACGGTACCAAGGTTGACCCGTACGAAGAGCGCGACGCCACAAATCCCCTCAGCGCCTATGGCGAAACCAAGCTCGCGGGCGATCGGGCCATCATGAGCAGCGGATGTGCGCACATTATTCTGCGCACCACATGGGTGTACGATATCCGCGGCAAAAATTTTCTGCGCACGATTCTTCGCCTCGCCCGCGAAAAAGATGAGCTGCGGATCGTCGGCGATCAATTCGGTGCGCCGACGTGGGCGCGCATGTTGGCCGAATGCACCGCGATGATCATGGCGCGGTGCCTGGAGCACGTAAACCAGCACGGGCGCTGGCCGCCAGGCGGGCTGTTACATCTCAGTGCCGCGGGCAGCACGTCATGGGCAGGCTTCGCACAAGCCATTCTCGACGACTACGAAGAGCTACGCGATCCGGCGGCTAGCAGCGGAGAATTCGCCGGCGCGCTGAAGACCAAACGAGTGGTCGCCATTACTACCGCCGAGTACCCCCTGCCCGCGCGCAGGCCACAGAATTCGGTGCTGTCCAACGCGCGGATTCAACACCGGTTCGGGATGTTCATGCCGGACTGGCGCCATCAGCTCAGGCTTGCCTTGCAGGACGCCATTCGCCGATAATTACCGGTAACTCTTTCTACTACCTCGCACTGTTCCTCACGAACGGAGAGCTATGAAGGGCATAGTCCTGGCAGGCGGCATCGGTTCGCGCCTCTATCCTCTCACCCGCGTCACCAATAAGCATTTGCTGCCGGTGTACGACAAACCCATGATCTTCTATCCGCTACAGATTCTGGTGGACGCGGGCATTCGCGATATCCTGATCGTTACCGGCGGGCATAATGCGGGCGACTTCCTGCGCCTGCTGCAGAACGGGAAAGACTTCGGACTGCACCAGCTCAGCTTCGCCTATCAGGAGGGCGAAGGCGGTATCGCCGACGCGCTGCGACTGGCCGAGCCGTGGGCAAAGGGCGACAATATTTGCGTGGTGCTGGGTGACAATATCATTGAGGGCGACATTCGCGATGCGGCGGCAGGGTTCGAGCGCCTGCAGAAGGGCGCGATGGTGATGCTGAAGGAAGTGACCGATCCCGAGCGTTTTGGCGTCCCGGTATTCGAGAACAACCGCATCGTGCGGATTGAGGAGAAGCCGAAAAAGCCGCTCTCGTCGTTCGCGGTGATCGGCGTGTATTTCTACGACGTGAGCGTGTTCGACCGCATTCGCCGCCTGAAGCCGTCGGGCCGTGGTGAGTACGAGATCACCGACGTGAACAACAGCTACATTGAAGAAGGCACCTTGCATCACAGCCTGCTGGATGGCTGGTGGACCGACGCGGGCACCTTCGAATCGTTGTGGCACGCCAGCAACATGGTGCGCGAAAAGGTGCTGCGGGGCGAGGAAGAAAACGCGCAAACATCGGAACCGGGGTCCTCGCCGAGCGCAGTGGTTGCGCTTGGTGGGGTTGGTGGCGCATGAAGCTACTCATCACCGGCGGCGCGGGATTCATCGGTTCCAACTTCGTTCATCAAACGCTGGCAAAGCATCCGGATTGGAAGTTGATTGTCCTCGACAAGCTGACCTATGCTGGCAATCTCAAGAACCTTGAGCCCGAGCTGAGCGATGGCCGCTGCGAGTTCGTGCAGATGGACATCTGCGATCGCGGCGTGCTGGACCAGGTGCGCGGCTGTGATGCCGTGATTCACTTTGCCGCCGAGAGCCACGTGGATCGCAGCATCGAAGACGCTTTTGAATTCGTGCGCACCAACGTCGATGGCACTCATAACATGCTGCAGACGTGCCGCGCGGCAGGGGTGCCGCGTTTTGTTCACGTCAGCACCGATGAGGTGTATGGCAGCCTGGGCGATGAAGGACAATTTTCTGAGGACACCCCGCTGCAACCGAATAGCCCGTACTCGGCGACCAAGGCAGCGTCCGATCTTCTTGTGCTTGCCTACGTCCATACCCACAAGTTTCCCGGCATCGTGACGCGCTGCTCCAACAACTACGGGCCGTATCAGTTTCCCGAGAAGTTCATTCCGCTGATGATCGCGCAGGCGATGGCTGGAGAGAGGTTGCCAGTCTATGGCAAGGGCGCAAATGTGCGCGACTGGATCCACGTGAGTGATCATTGCAGCGCGTTGGATGCTGTGTTGCAGCATGGTCGCAAAGGCGAGGTGTACAACATCGGCGGCGGCTGCGAGATGCAGAACATCGATGTGGTGAGGATCATCCTGAAGGCCTTGGGAAAGTCAGAGGAGCTGATTCAGTTCGTCACTGACCGGCCCGGGCACGATCTGCGCTATGCGATCAACTGCGGGAAGCTGGAGCGCGAGCTGGGATGGCAGCCGCAGGTGCAGTTTGATCAGGGACTGGCCGACACCATCGCCTGGTATCGCGACAACCAGGGGTGGCTCGATGACGTGCGCAGCGGCCAATATCGCGACTACTTCCAGAAGCACTACGTGCAGCGGGAAAAGACCTTCGCCGCGCGATAGCGTGCGTTTTCACCACAGAGCACGGAGATCCGCGACTTTATCGTTCTTGTATTCCCACCGCTTTGTAGCTGGACGTAGACTTCCTGATACCGGGGCAATTCTCCCCGTCGTGAGGTAGGTATGCGCAAGGTGAAATATGGCGTAGGGATGAGTCTTGACGGCTACATCGCGAGAGCTGACGGATCAGTCGATTGGCTGGAGCGTGTAACCTCCAAAGCGAAGGGCGAAGATTTCGGCATGAAGGACTTCTTCAAGAGCATCGACACAGTGCTGATGGGGCGGAAGACTTATGAGATGGCGCTGAAATTGGGGATGAGCAAGAGCGGTTATCCGAAGATGAAGAATTACGTCTTCTCGGGGGCCTTGCCTGCGGGAGAGCGTGACGGTGTGGAGTTTGTCTCGCAAAGTCCAAAGCAATTGATTAGCGCGCTGAAGCGGCGTGCGGGAAAGGACATCTGGCTTTGTGGTGGTGGTGAGCTGGCCCGCGCGGCCCTAAGCGAAAATGTTCTCGATCAGATCATCCTCGGAGTGGCTCCGGTGCTGATCGGCGAGGGCCGGCCGACTTTCCCCTCCCAATTCGCTGAGACCGAGCTCAGACTTGTCGAGTGCCGGCAGTACAAGGGCGGCGTCGTAGGTCTGACGTACGATGTTGCGAAAGCGCGTCCGATACGGAAATCGAGGACCCAATCGGCAGGCAAGAGGTTACGAAAGAACTCCAGCTCAAAACGAAACAAAGTACGAAGCCGCCGTCGTAGCTGACGGGTTTTCGGTGGACTTAGACGCGCTGTGCCCAGTAACCTCACGCCATCAAGCCCAAACCAGGGGTAATCGGCCTGGCAGAACAAATTGACTGATCCCGATCTACCAGGTTGTGTTTCGCGATGCATCATTCGTCAGTCGCAATCATTTAAGCATCCTGCCTAAAGGAGGCCCGAAGATGAAAATGTTGTTCCACTCGAAGTTTCGCGCCGTTATGCTGATTGCTGTTGTCGCCGTTGTTGCTGCTAGTGCGTGGCAAAGTATCTCGGCCGATGAGTTTGTGCATGTGGTGAAGGGCGTGGTGAAGTCGGTCGACAAAGATGCGAAAACCATGGTGGTGAAGACAGCTGACGGCACCGAACACGCGGTCAAGTGGACCGACAAAACGACCATGGAAGGTGTTAAAGACACTGGCGAAGGCATCGAAGCCGGCACTAAGGTTACTGTGAAGTATACGGAGAAAGCCGGGGAGAAGACGGCCACCGGAATAAAGGCGGAGGGCAAAGCCACGGCCAAAGCGGTCGAGTAGCGTTGCGTAGTCAAACCAGGTTAGTACCGCGGTAAACGCGGCTGAACCGCCGGAGGAATCGTGGCGAGGGTTGGTTCAGGAAGGGCAACGAACACCAAGGGTTCGGCGGGACCAGGCATCAAGCAGAAGGCCCTCCACGAACTCAGGGAGTTTATCGGCCTTTCTTTATATCTAGCATTTTTCTTCAGCTCTATGGCGACCTACCGCATGCTCCTGTTACGGGAATACCACGTCGACAGCTTCAACATTGTTTTTGCACTTATCAATGCCCTGGTAGTTGCCAAGGTCATCATGATTGGGGAGTATGCGAAATTTGGCAGGAGGTATGAGTCCAGGCCTTTGTTTGTGACGGCGGTGTGGAAGGCTTTTGTCTTTACACTGCTTACGCTCGCCTTCCACATTGTCGAAGAAATCATAAAAAGCCTTGTGCATGGAACGGCCTTGTCGGGAGCTTGGCAGGAGATATACATCGACGTGCTGCTGGGGCAATGCCTTTTAGTGTTTGCCACATTTATCCCCCTCTTTGGATTCAGGGAGCTTCGCCGGGTGCTAGGCGAGGAAAAATTCCGAGCGCTGGTTTTCGGCTCGGGGCAGGCGAAAACGGATCGGGGTTAGGGATGTTGAGCAATTATGTTCGAATGTTTCTGTTGTTTAGCTATTTGCTGGCACTGCTGATTTCACTCTGGAGGATTAGTGACCGGAGGTTTGTTACCGGTAGCTTTCGAGGCAAACAGCCAGACGGCCAGCATGACCAGCTCAGGTTCGATGGGATGACGATAGCGATCCATAGGGAAGATGACGTAGTAAACCAGCGGATAGAAGGCGAGCAGAGTAACGAAAAGAATCACGCCATGGATTTGCTGGCGGATGGCAACTAGCAGTCCTCCGATACCGAGGAGTGTCAAGGCCATATAGAGCGGTTGAATGCGGCGCATGCCGATCTCGGGCGCCCCCATCCAGAAATAGAAAAATCTTCGGCTGTTTAGCTCCAAAAATATCTGAGGATGTTCCAGGATCCACGTTTTCGCGATCTGCGCTTGCTCGGCGTTGAAGGCCATTTCGCCCATCTGTTTGTATTGCAGCGTGAGAGACGGATTGACGCCGGGACGGTAGCTGGGAACCCATATACCTTTGGCATCCGGATTGTTGCCGGTGCGGAGCTCCGATCCAAAATCGCCGCGAATGAAAATGAACTTGTCGAAGACAACGTAATTACGGACCAACCACGGCATAATGACTACCCAGAACACAACCGCCGCCACGACCGCCGGAAGCAGGAAGTGCTTGCCCGAGCGATACAGGCGGTAGGCCAGCCAGCAGCCTGAGAAGGGGAGCCATATCACCAGCGAAGTATTGGTGAGGGCCAGGACGCCCCACAAGAGTCCGTAACGAATCCACGGCCAGAGCCGGTTGTCGCCCTCCATTTCCAGCGTGAGCATGAAGAGGAGGCTCGGTAGAAACGTCGACAGGGTCGTTTCCCAAATCCAGCCCACCGACCAGTAGATGGCGTACGGGTACAGTGCCCAAAACCAGCCCGCCCAGGCTGCCGTCCTGGAATTGAAAACTCGCTGCGCTATGCGATAGATGGTCCAACTGGTAAGCGCGGAGAACACGCTATTGAAGGTCAGCAGGGCGAAAGCGGCGCCCGGTGAAAAAACACCAAAAACGCGAAATGCCAGCGAGACCAGCCAGGGATAGAGTGGAGCTGTCCAGGCGGTTGGCCCAGTTGAGCCTCCAAAGGGAGAAGAGAATCCTTGCCCGATAGCCAACGATCGCCCGATGTTGGCTATCTCGAACTCCATCCAATGCCGCACGTCGAGCCAGTAGGAGCGGGTGGCTACGATGCATAAAAGTCGCACCGCCAGTCCGGCAACTACCATCCACGCGGGGGAATAAAAGATGGAGCTTCGCGTTTGTGATGCGGTCGACCCGGACGGAACCAGCGCGCTTTTACTGCTCACGGGAGTGGCGGAAGACATGAAGATGACCCTTGTATCCCGCACATCGCGCAAGCTGTATGGCTGGGAGTTGGATCCGGAATGCAGATCAGCTTCTCAGATTTGAATAGTGATGGCAAGCAATGCACAGGCGCATCTTACACCGGCACGAAGTGGATTCGCGCCCGCCTTGCCATTGTCCGGTTCCGGACTCGTGCATCGCATTCCCGGACAGAAACTAGCCGGAACCACAGCTAACTCGGCTGCGTAGCTCATCTCAGCTGGCATTGCGGTGCAGTTGACCTGATCGGGCCAGCCTCGACCTTGCGCTGAGGAGTTCCACGAGATGCTTCAGGACCTTCGCTATGCCTTGCGACAGCTGCGGAAGTCGCCGGGTCTCGCTGTGGTGGTCATTGTCACTGTGGCCGTAGGTATTGGAGCGGTAACTACGGTGATGACTTGGACCAACGCGATCCTGTTCAATCCCTGGCCGGAGGTGCGCGACGCGCGACAGCTGCGCTTCTTGAGCGCGAGCGTGGGAAACGGCGGTAACGGTTATTCTCAGCACTATTCGGAGTACGAATATCTGCGGCAGCATGCGCGCAACTTCTCGGAGCTGACCGTGCATGAGCTGATGCCAGTGGACCTGGCCGGTACTGGTGCTCCTCCCGAACGCTATTGGAGCGGATTTGTCGCCAGCAACTACTTCGACTTCCTCGGCGTACAGCCCGTGTTAGGACGCGGGTTCACGCCACACCAGGACCGGGCGTATGGCAGTGCACCCGAGGTCGTGATCGGGTATTCGTTGTGGCGTTCGCGGTTCCATGGCGACCCCGCAATCGTCGACAAAACGATCAATGTCGATCGGCGTCCGCTCACTGTGGTTGGCATCATGCCCCAAGGGTTCGTCGGCATCTATGGTGGGATGGCACAATCGCTCTGGGTGCCGCTTTCCGAGCTGCCCGAGCTCTCCGGCGACAACAAGGACCCTCTAACCGGCAATTTTGGTTTGCAGATCGCCGTGCGCCTGCGGCCGGAAGTAAGCGATGCGCAGGCTGGTGCGGAGCTGCATGCACTGGCGCATCAGTTCGGTCAACTGCAGCACACTGCGCATTACGAGCATTGGGATTTGTCGTTCAGCAGTAGCGCGCATATGAGCCGAGGCATCTACGGCGAACTCGGTGACGTGGTGCCATTTCAGGCGGGCGCGGCCGTGCTGCTGCTGGTGCTTATCTGCGCCAACATTGCCGGGCTGCTGGTACAACGCAGCGCACGGCGCGCACGCGAAGTTGCCATCCGCACCGCCATGGGAGCAACGGCACGACGGCTGGTCCGGCAGCTGCTGGTCGAAACTGCGTTGCTCACGGTTGCTGCCGGCATTGCTGGTTGGCTGTTCAGCATTCTGCTGTCGCGCTCGCTTTATCTTCTGCTGCCCGATCTCGGGATTAGGTTCGCCTTCAACCTGCACACTGACTGGCGCATTCTTCTGTTCGCGGTGTCGATCACGGCAATCATTGTTGTTGCCTGTGGCCTGCTGCCGACGCGGCAGGTGCTGCGTATGTCGCAAATCGAGACGCTGCACGCCGGCTCGGTCTCGGTTCTCGGCTCGCGCCGCAGCCTACGCACCACCGCGCTGGTGAGCCTGCAACTGGGCATTTGCTTCGTGCTGCTCATCGCTTGCGGATTGCTCGTGCACACGCTGTGGAATGTCGTACATCGCAATCCCGGGTTCGATACGCAAAACACGCTGGTCGCGTCGCTCGACCTGACGCGCGCCGGTTACACGCCGGAGAAAGGTCTTGCTTATCAGCGCGCGCTCGTCGAGAAACTGCGTGATGCGCCCGGCGTGACAAATACGAGTTTGACGAGCTACGTACCGATGGGAATGAGCGGCGGAGGCCATGTTCGTGATATCGCCATTGAGGGATATCAGCCTGCCAAGAGCGAGAGCATGAGCACCGTTACCGACTCAGTCGGCCCAGACTTCTTTCGCAGCATGCGAATTCCGATTCTTGAAGGGCGGGAATTCACTGAGAACGACGGCTCGAATGCCGCATGTGTGGCCATCGTGAACCAGAGCATGGCGAAAAAGTATTGGCCCAAGGGCGACGCAGTCGGCGGGCGAATCACGGTCAGCAAGAATACTTGCAGCGTTGTGGGAGTGGTGGGCAACATCATCTATCGCAACGTGGTTTGGGAGAATGGCGACGATCCCGTGCTCTACCTTGCAATGCTGCAGGATTATCAGGGCTGGTTCAGTGTCGTGCTGCGCAGCCGGACTTCAGCGTATGGCGTGTTGCCCGCGTTGCAATCCGCGGTCTCGGCGCTCGACGGAAATCTGCCGATCACCGACGTGGAGTCGCTGAGCGAGCACATTAAGGTTTCGTACTCAGGGCAGAAGATCCCGGCTGAAATGATTGCAGTTTACGGCGCTTGTTGTCTGCTGGTCGCGATGGTCGGCGTCTACGCTGCGATGGCGTATTCCGTCTCGGAGCGCAGCCGCGAGTTCGCGTTGCGCATGGCGTTGGGAGCACAGCGCTCGCGTGTGCTGGGGCTGGTCATGACTTCGGGGTTGCGTATTGTTGTGGGAGGGCTGATTATCGGGGCGATAGGCGCATTCTTTGCCGTGAGAGTGTTGAAGTCGTTGCTCTTCGGCGTGTCCGGGTTTGACCCGGGGAGCGCGATGGCTGCGGCGCTGCTGATGTCGGGAACGGCGGTTGCCGCTGCCTTGTTTCCCGCGCGCCGGGCAGCATCGATCGAACCCATCGATGCCTTGCGAATGGAATAACTCACATCCAGCTTGCCTGGCCATCGCTCACATACAATTCTCTTCGAGATGCAACCGGAAGAGCGCAGCTCGGCGGTCGCCACGACACCGGTCACCCTCAAAGGTTCGGTGCTGGGAGTCATCCTGCACGACATCTCCGAGGAGATCAGGCTGGAGGAGTTGCGCCAGATCCTGGGAGCGCGCCGTGTCGAGCCCAGCTTCAAGCACGCTACTCCAGAGTATGTGCGTTTTGAAAAGCCGCCGGTCGTCGAGTGGCTCGATGCGATCGTTCTCAGCAGCGGCGAGAGCGTCGTGCCGCAGCTCAAGTACTACGATTATGGTGTCATCAGCGTGCTGCTGGAATTCAGCTTTGCCGCCGATTGGGACGAGTTGGTGCGCCTGGCAGCGCGCTGGGTGCCAAGCCCCGAGCTGGAGCGACAGGCGCAGCAGATTGTCCGCAGGCGTCTCGACAAGATCTCTCCGGTAATCGTGCGTCCCTACAGCGAATGGCTGAGCGAAGACTATTACATATTTCAGCTGAGCGATGTCCCCGGCAACCCGCGCGGCCTCGATCTGCTGGCCCAACATGGATCGCAGATCGCGCAAATCCTGCGTGGCGAGCAGCGCGCCCTATCACGCGCGGAAAATGACGACACCCTGCAATCCAGCCTTTCGTACTATCCCGACGACCTGGTCGCGGTGGGCTGGAATGCTACGCTGGTGTACGACACTCCATCGGGCGCCCAGACTTCCGTTCAGATATTGGAGTATGCCAACTCGCAGTTGCTCGAATTTCGCCACTACGACGAACTGCTGACGCGCGAGCTGGCAGGCGTCTACGCCGGGCTGAAGGGTACCGGCGGTATTGTGCGCCGGTGGAAGATGCGCCGTGAGGCGATGCGGCTCAACGGAGTTACAGTGGAAGTGACAGAGCTGGTCGAGCGCTCCGACACAGCTATCAAGTTCGTCAGCGACATGTTCTCCGCACGCCTCTACCGGCTGGCGGCGGCGAAGGTCGGCGTCCCGGAATACAAGAACCTGGTCAACGAAAAACTACACACCGCGGAAGGGCTGTACCGCTTCCTGATCGACGAGTTTCATCAAAGCCGGGGTTTCGTGCTGGAGCTAATGGTCGTCATTATCCTTGTCATCGAACTGGTGTACATCTTTCGCGGCAAAGGATAGAGCACTCAACCTACGACATACGCGTAGCAGTCCGGTATCATGACGCTGAACCACACTTAAATCATGGGGACCCTGCGTCAGGATTTTCGGTACGGACTGCGAATGCTGCGGAAGAGCCCCGGCTTCACGGCCATAGCGATCATTACCCTGGCACTCGCGATTGGCGCCAACACGGCCATCTTCTCGGTTGTGTATCCCGTGCTGTTGCGCCCCCTGCCGTTTCGCGATCCGGACAAGCTGGTCACCATCGGCGAAAGCCGCCATAAAACCGGCTGCTGCTCATACCTGGCGTCGTATCCCGATTTCCTCGATTGGAGGCGCACGGCGAGCCAGCTTGAGTCGCTGGCTGGATATGCGTCGGACTCCTTCACCATTACCGGGAATGGCGAGCCCAAGACCATGTTCTGTGCCATGGTCACGCCCAATTTCTTTTTCACGCTTGGCGTGAACCCTATTCTGGGGCGCGACTTCGTCGCCGGGGAAGACCTCCCGGAAGGGCAGGGGCCGAACGTCGCGCTGATCAGCTACGGCTTCTGGAAAAGCGATTTCGCCGGCGGTGCGAGCGTGATCGGACGCGCGATCCGGCTGGACAACAAGCCAATAACAATTATCGGCGTGTTGCCGCGCAACTTTGAGCTGGGGCCTGCCGGCATTGTTCCGATCTGGGTGCCTTTGCACCTCAACCTCTTTGAGTCTACGGCGCGCAACGGCCGATGGCTGAACGTGATCGGCCGGCTTGCCCCGGGGGCCACGCTCCCGCAAGCAAGGGCGCAGATGCAAACCATCGCTGCACAACTCGCGCACCAATATCCGCAGGACAATGCCGCAGTGACGGTCAGCGTAGCGCCGCTGCGGGAGGAAATCGTCGGCGACGTGCGTCTGCTGCTGCTGGTGCTGTTTGGCGCCGTCGCTTTGGTTCTGCTGATCGCGTGCGCCAACGTGGCCAACCTGCTGATGAGCCGCTCCATCAACCGGCGGCGGGAATTTGCCATTCGCGCGGCCATGGGCGCGAGCCAACTGCATATCGTATTGCAACTGCTCATCGAGAGCATGCTGCTTGCTGTGGCAGGCGCAGTCATCGGCTTTCTAAGCGCGGCGGTTGGCGTGTGGCTGCTGGTGCGATCGATTCCCCAGTCGCAACTAGTCGGAATGCCTTATCTGAACGATGCCGGCATCAGCTTTCCGGTGCTGGTTTTCGCGGCTGGGATAACCCTGCTTACCGCGGTCCTGTTTGGATTGTGGCCGGGGCTTTCGGTTAATCGGTCGCCCATCACAGAAGTGCTGAAGGACGAATCACGCGGTGGCACGAGCGGGACTGAGGCCCGGCTGCGAAGCCTGCTGGTGATCGCCGAGATCGCAATCTCGCTCATGTTGCTAGCGCCAGGCGGATTGATGCTGCGAAGCCTCAACACGCTCCTGCGGCAAAATCCAGGGTTTGACCCCGATCAAGTGCTCACCTTCCTCGTGAATCTTCCCGGAGCATCGTATCCCGTCTCCAGGCAGTGGCCCTTCAGCGACGTGAATGCGGTACGTTTTGAACACGAGTTCCTCGAGCGCCTCCGCAGCTTGCCGGGAGTGCAGAGTGCGTCGGCGACGAGCGGCTTGCCCGTGGTGCAGAATCGCACCCGGAATCGCTTTGTAATCGAGGGAAAAGCGGTGGCGCCGGGCGAGGAGGAGGCTGCAATCTCCCGCCGCATCGACGGTGATTACTTTTCTGTGATGAAAATCCCCCTGCTTAGCGGCCGGTCGCTCACGTCAGCTGATTCAGCAGGTCGCCCGTGGGTGGCTGTAGTGAACCAGGCCTGGGTGAAGCGTTACCTATCACCCGGTGAGGACCCGATCGGCAAACGAATCCGCCTGACGCTCACGGCTGAGGAACCCTTCCGTGAAATTGTCGGCGTTGTGGGCGACGTCGCGGAAGATAACCTTGCCGTCGTGCCGCCGCCGGTAATGTACTTCCCCGTCGATCAGGACTCGGGTTATGCGCTGTACCTCAATTATGTGGTCCGGACCAGCGCCGATCCAGTTGCGCTGGTGGGAGCGGCTCGTTCCACCCTGCACACTATCGATCCGCAGCTGGCGTTTATTCAGCCGCAATCGATGTCTCAGTACGTGGACCGCTCGCCGGCGGTGTTCCTGCGCCGGTATCCCTTTTACCTGATCGGGAGCTTTGCTGGCCTGGCCGTCATTCTGGCGATCATCGGTCTATATGGCCTGATTTCCTATTCTGTATTGCAGCGCACCCGCGAGATCGGAATTCGTATGGCCCTGGGCGCGAGACGCGAGGACATTCTGAAGATCATGATTCGACAGGGCGTGATTGCTGCCATTACCGGTATCTTGATTGGCTTGAGTGCTGGCCTGGGGCTAACCCGGCTGATGTCGAGCCTGCTCTACGGTGTAAGTGCGACCGACTGGCTCACATTCACCGTCGTGTCGGGGTTGCTGCTGCTGGTTGCACTCGCTGCCGCCTACGTTCCCGCGCGCCGTGCGACCCAGGTGGATCCTATGATCGCGCTGCGGAATGAATGACCGTTGCGGCGATCAGGCGTTGAGAGCCTTCGCTTGCTGCTGCTTGTTTCCTTCCAACCGCCAAGGTTTTTCGCGCATCACACTCGGCTCAGAAGGAGGAAGCAGAAGCATGCAAACTGCCCACGAACTTTTCGTCCATGAGTTGCAAGACATGCTCGACGCCGAACAGAAGCTGGTCCAGGCGCTCGGCGAACAAGCCGATGAGAGCTCCCGCCCCGACCTGCAGAAGGCCTTCGAGTCGCACCAGACACAAACTGAGAATCAGGTGGAGCGGCTGCATCAGGTTTTCGAATCGATAGGAGAAGAACCACAGGAAACCGAGTGCAAGGGAATCAAGGGCCTACTTGAGGAACACGACAGCTTCAAACAAGAACAGGACCCGTCCGAGGAGCTGATGGACATCTTCAACACAGGTGCAGCGGAGAAGGTCGAAAGCTATGAGATCTGCGCTTACGAGTCGTTGATACGCTTGGCTAAGGAGATGGGTCACACGAAAGCCGAGCGCCTGCTGAACCAGAACCTGAAGGAAGAACAGAAGACCCTGAAGAAGATGCAGGACTTTTCCAAGAAGCTGAAGCCCGAGAACCTGGGCATGGAGAAAGGAGGTCAGGAACGGGAAGAAGTGGGTTCCTCGCGCAAGAAAGGCAGTTCTCGTTCAGGCAGCAATCGGCGAGTCGCGTAATGCGCCGCGCTCCCGAGGCGCTTCCATTCAGAGGTGATGGCCGGTCCATCTTTCGCACCTTCGATGCGGCCTGATACACTTGCTCCGCTGCATGAGTGAAACAGGTTCTTCGAAGGCCTCCCCAACAATCAGGCTGGTGCTGCTTTGGCACATGCACCAGCCTTTTTACAAAGACATGGTGACGGGCGAGTACCGTCTGCCCTGGGTACGTCTGCACGCGCTCAAAGACTATTACGGCATGGTGAAGCTGCTGGATGAATTTCCGCAGGTGCACCAGAACTTTAATCTCGTGCCATCACTGGTGGCGCAGATACAAGACTACGTTTCGGGGCAGGCGCATGATCCACTTTTCGATCTGATCAACAAACCTGCTTCGGATCTGACCACGCAGGAGCGGCGCTTCGCCCTGCAATACCTCTTTCAGGCGAATCCGGTCAACATGATCGGCCGTTACCCGCGTTATCACGAACTCTGGGAGCAGTACCGGCGCGCATTGGATCATCCCGAGGGCCCCGGCTCCGACTTCGTCACCCGCGACTATGCGGACCTGCAAGTGCTGTCACAGATCGCCTGGTTTGACGAATTTTTCCTTTCTGCCCCCGACATTGCTGCCCTGGTGCAGAAGGGTGAAGATTTCACGGTTGAAGATCAGCAAGTGGTTGTCGCAAAAGAGCGCGAGTTTCTTGCCAAGGTGCTTCCGGCCTATGCAAACGCGGCGCAACGCGGGACGATCGAGCTTTCTGCCACCCCGTACTACCATCCCATCCTGCCGCTCCTGTGTGACACCAACGTAGGCGCGGAGTCTTCGCCGGGACTTCCATTGCCTACCAGGCGTTTTCGCCATCCCGACGATGCTGCGCTGCAAATCCGGCGCGCTTTGGATTCTCACCAGGCACTCTTCGGCGTGCGGCCCGAAGGCTTGTGGCCGTCGGAAGGCAGCGTCTCGGAGGAGGCGCTGAAGCTGGCCGCTCGCGAAGGCATCGAGTGGATGGCAACCGACGAGGGTGTGCTGGGACGCTCGCTCGATTTCAGCTTCGCACGGCACAATGGCGATTGCTTGCAACCACAAGGTGCCGAACGCCTGTACAACATCTATCGCTACGAAAAAGACGAGACACGCATGCACCTCGTCTTCCGCGATCATCGGCTTTCGGACTTGATTGGATTTGTCTACTCCGGAATGCCCGCGGCGGAGGCTGCCAAACACCTGATCGATAACATCAAGCGGTCCGCGCAGCCCGTCCTGGAAAAGGGCAAGGACGCAGTTGTGTCCATCATCCTCGATGGCGAGAACGCCTGGGAGTACTACCCGCAGTCGGGGCGCGAGTTTCTCCGCCGCTTCTACGACGCGCTCGAACGCGACGTACAGATTGCACCCGTCACCATCAGTGAAGCTATCAGTCGACACAAGGAGCAAGACTTTGGGCGGCTCAAACGCCTGGTGCCGGGCTCGTGGATCGACGCCAACTTCAATGTATGGATCGGTGCGCCGGAAGACAATCATGCCTGGGACCTGCTCGCTGAGGCGCGCGACTACTACGATCGGCATGCCCATCGCGTCTCCGAAGCGCAGCGCCGGATTGCGTGGGAGGAATTGCTCATCGCCGAGGGCAGCGACTGGAACTGGTGGTACGGCCCGGAACATCACTCCGCCAACGACCACGACTTCGACGAGCTATACCGTAAGCATCTCTCCAACGTTTATCACGCGCTGGATGGAATTCCGCCGGAAGAGCTGAGCACTCCCATAGCCAGCGGCATCATGCGGCCCAGCTACAATCCTCAAACCGCCTACATGCGCGCCCGTGTGGATGGTCGGATCAGCGGGTATTTCGAGTGGATGGGCGCGGCCAGCTACACCTCCGACCAGCGCACCAGCGCCATGCATGGCAAGCAATTTTTGCTGGATGCCATTTACGCGGGCGTCGATGCGGACTCCGTCTCCGGCCGCCTCGACTTTCATCACGGCATACCCCAGGGAGAATATCGGTTGGTCGTAAACCTGGAAGTTTGGCGAGAGACCCAGGATCGCCAATTAGCGCCGGTGTCTTACCGCCTCATCGCAGAGGCTCACGGGAACGAGATCCAAAGCTGGGCGCTGACCAATGGCCGAGAACAGTTGAAGCTGGCGAGCTTCTCGGCGGAAGATGGAAATTCCAACACCAATGGAGTCGAGGTCGCGCTAGAGCAAATCTTCGAGATGCGTGTGCCTTTCGAGTTGATCGGCGCACAGCATGGGAGCCGCATTCGCCTGCGATTTTCCATCTGGCGCAACCACCTGCCAATGGACTTGCTGCCGTTGGAGGGATGGATCGACCTGCACGCCTCGCCGGAGGAGGAGCTGGAGACTAGCTTGTACAGCTATTCACCGCCGGAGTGAAACCCGGAACTAGCGCCTGTTCTCCCTTTTCTGCGCGATGACTAAGCCGCGCGCGGTGGGCATCAACACCACCGAGATCAGCCCTTCGGCCTCCAATCGCAGCGCGGCCTTGCGAACATAGTCGTAACAGGAAGCCGCGTCGTGGATGAGGATCAGCCCATTGGGACTCATCTGCGGTAGGAAGCGTCGCACCTCCTGCTCGCGAATGCTCTGCTCGCTGTCGGAGAAGAGAACGTCGATGGTTCCGTCGACCGTCATCTCCAGGCTGGACTCGTTGCGGTAGTCGACCCACTTTTCCAGGCCCGACGCGTCGATTCGCTCTTTGGCCTTGTTGAAGACCCGTTCATCAAGTTCGCAGGTTACGATCTTTCCAAAACCGTTCTGGGCGATTCCCTCAGCCATCGCGACCGTGCTCATGCCCGCGAAGCTGCCGGTTTCCACCACCAGGTTTGGTTTCATCGTGGTCATCAGGCATTTCAGGAACTGCAGGGTCTCCACCTCCGCAGTCATCGAGTCGTACATGCTCCAGCGCTGCGGATTGGGACACTCCGGCGTGGCCGCCGTGTACTCGGGCTGCACGGTTTGACCCCACTGATCAACCTGATCGAGGATGCGGTGCTCCTCGGTACGGCGGAAGTAGCCGACCAGCGTGACACCTATGAAGAGCAAGCCCAGCGCAATGGCTGCGACACTCGTGATGTCGAGCACATCCAGTCGATGTGCCGCGGGGCCGTACCGCAAACAATTGGTGGCCAGCAGCACAATGCCGCCGAGCACCAGGAACTCGCCGGTTAGGAGTCCGTTGGGGCGCTGCCACTGCATCGTGGCCCTTCCCTCGCGCCATAAGAACCAGAAAATCAGGAACGCGGCAACGACTCTTATGAGAGCGACCTCGAAAGTCCAAACCGAAAGAGAGGGGATGACAGCGGAAGCTCCTCTTGCTGCCGCGCCCCGCACCAGCAATCGAGCCAGCTTGTCGGCCGCGAAACCCAGCGTTATGGCCGTTACGGCAATGTCGTAGAGGATGAGAGCAGGAGTTTTGTGAAATCTCGATATGAGTGCAACGGCAACCGCACCTGCCACCAACGCGATCGCTGTGGAGATCAGTGTTCCCGCTTTTGCTGCGAATAACTGCGCGCCGAAAATCGCGCCAATGAAACCGGCGGCAACGATCGAAGCGACCCAGTTACCCACGGTTCCAGGTAGGCGCCGACAAGCGACGTCCTTCTGCACGCACAGGTACGCACAGACAGCAGATGCTGCGGCACTGAGCCATATCTCGAGCATGGTTCCCGGTCGCTTATTGTAATTTGCAGACGACAGGGCAGCTCGGATGACAAATGGGAATTGGGGTCCTTCGACTCCGGCTCGCCCAACGACCCGCCAAGCGCAAAATCGGCGCTCATCGGGAACTCGGGCGATCCTCCGCCCACGATCACAGGTAGTCGGGTTTCGCTTTTGCTAGCTGCTAGTTGCTTGCTAGTTGCTCTATGGGAAGCTCACCTTCAGGATGCTTCCGTTCAGCCCTACCATCCATCCATTCTGCGGATTGGCAAAAGCCACAGCCCAGAATCCCGTGACGCCGGGCAGCGCATGCCACGTTGTGCCTTCGTCGGGCGTCCAGGCTGCGCCTCCGATATCGGCAGTAGCCACAACATAACGGGTGTAATCGGTTCCGCTCTGTCTGGTGAGCACGCGGGTATCGTGTCGACCGCCGCCGACACCTGTCGTGTTGCTCAAGTAAGCGGCGCAGAAGATCGCGTAGGCGAGTGGCGGAGTATTGGTGAGATGCCATGTCTGACCGCCGTCATGCGAAGTTGCGAACTGAGCCTGTTGGAAGGCGATCCCAGGATTGAGAGTGCCCCCGCCAAGAATGCCGTTGGCCGCATCGCGAAAGGCGACGCTGAAGCCGCCGGCGACGGGTCCGCTGGCTAATGGAGTATCGTACGCGGCCCACGTGCTGCCGCCATCAGTGGTCGCCAGAATTCTTGCGATGCTGGAGCCGCCGGTGGCAATCCAGGCGTTACTTGTGCCCTGAGTCGCTACGCAGGTCCCGCTCGATGAAAACGACGCCTCGTGGGGCAATGCCGGCGGCATATTGTTAGCGATGCTCTGCCATGTCATGCCGTCGGTGGTGCGCAGGTCGGGGAAGATGCCGTTCACCGAGTCGCTATGCGCGATGCCGCTGGTCGCTGTCCAGAACGCCATGCAGTCATAGAAGGCGCCGACGAGCTGGTTCTCAAACTGCTGCTTCCAGGTCGCGCCGCCATCTTCGGTCTTGTAGATGGCGAAATCCTGCGGGTAGTTCCCGATCGCGAGCACGTAGGCGACCTGGGCACTTACTGCCTGCACATCACGAAGCTGGACGTCATTGGAGTTCTGGGTCGGCACCACGCCGGTTCGCCAGTGATTGCCGCCGTCCGTTGTAACGACAAATACGCTGTTAGTTCCGACCGCCCAGACAACATTCTCATCCACCGGACTGACGGCGATCAGCAGAGCGGGGGTGTTGCTGTTCTGGGGCGTCAGCGTTGGCTGCTGACTGAGGGCTGCCCGGGTGGTGAGGGCCGCGAAAGCGAACAGGGCAAAGAGGAAAACGGCTGGCGTACGTTTCGACATGCACATCCTCCGAAACGAGATTTTCAGCGGAGTATAGGTCGCTCGCAGAAAAGCTGTCAAATACTCCAGGGCTGACGCGAGGACCCCCGAACTGAGGTGAGTTCACAAACACCTTACATCAGTTCCACATCTCTATGACAAGCACTTCTCTCCCCAACCGTAGTTTTGATTGCAGAGTCCGGCCAAGAAGAGATTCGGTTCGGCGCTCAACTATCGCTACGGTTGGAGAACAACATGTGGAAGTATTTGTCGATTGTATTGCTTGGCCTGATTACTAACTTTTCGCAAGCTCAGCAGTCAGGTTATAGCCAAACTAACCTCGTGGCCAACACCGCGGGGATCGCCAACAATACGGATTCGCAACTGTCGAATCCGTGGGGTATCGCTCTGTTTCCAGGGCAGCCGTTCTGGATCGCCAACAACAACGGCGGGACGTCGACTCTCTACGACGCCAACGGGAATAAGAACTCGCTGGTGGTGCAGATACCGAGCGCCGCGGTAAATCCGTGCTCGCCCGGTTGTGCAACGGGAATCGTGGCTAACTCTGCCGGCGCTGACTTTGGCGGCGCGCAATTCATCTTCGACACGGAAGATGGAATCGTGGCCAGTTGGAGTCAGGGTACAGTTGCGACCAAAGTGGTCGATAACTCCAGCACCGGCGCGGTCTATAAGGGACTGGCTCTGCTAACGAAGGGAACCGGGAACTTCCTGCTGGCTGCAAACTTCAAAAGCGGGAAGGTTGATGTGTTCGATCGCGCGTTCAACTCGGTCACTCTCGCCGGATCGTTTACCGACCCCGGTCTTCCGGCCGGATTCGCGCCGCATGGCATCCACATTATCAACAATCAGATTTTTGTGACTTACGGAATGCAGAACGCTGCCAAGCACGATCCGGTTGTGGGCGCCGGGAATGGTGTGGTTGACATCTTCGATTTCAATGGCAACTTCGTCCAAAGGTTTGCGACCGCGGGCGTGTTGAACGCTCCTTGGGGCGTGGCCTTTTCGGCGGCCAATTTCGGGCAGTTCTCAAACGCAGTGCTGATCGGCAACTTTGGCGATGGCACCATCAACGCGTTCGACACCAACGGAAACTCGCTCGGCAAGCTTGTAGACACGAACGGGAACCAGTTGGTGAATCCCGGACTGTGGGAACTGTTATTCGGTGTGTCCGGCAGCGATGCCGAGACGCTGTATTTCACTGCGGGAGGCCCCAACCAGACCAGCGGACTTTTTGCGACCCTGAAGGCAGCGCAAGCCGTTACGGCAGGCGATTTCTCGCTTTCACTTTCCTCCAGCCGCCTGAGTGTCAGTCGCGGGTCGGCGGCTACTCTTAACGTGAGCGCGAGCGCGGTTGGCGGTTTCAACGGTACCATCACGCTCTCCTGCTCCGGATTGCCGTCCGGCATCTCATGCTCATTCTCTCCGGCGACCATCACGCCCGGAACGAAAAGCGCAACCTCCGTGATGACGCTGTCAGTAGCTCAAACTTACACTCCACTTGCCATCTGGCTGCCTCTCTCTGGCATCGGGCTTTTCGGCCTGGCGTTCTTGTCGGCCGATGACGATAGTTCCTCGCGCAGGATCCTCAAGCGCGCTGCGTTGGCCGGCACGCTCGTGATGTTTGTGGTGCTGCTTCTGCTGGCAACAGGATGCGGCGGCAGTCATGCAGCGACGCAGGCGGGTGGCGGAGGAACAGTGGCCAACTTCCTCGTCACGGGAACTTCAGGGAACGTGATGCACTCGGCCCAGGTGGCGCTAACGGTGCAGTAACGTAAACGAACACCATCGTTGTAAAGGAACAATGAGGCGGAGGCTGTAACTTCCGCCCCAAAATTTTTGCTTTGAAAATCCTGAGCTTCCGCTTGCTCCTAAGAGGCTCGCTGGTGATGACAATTCCGGTATTTCGTCATATTGTGCAACACTCGGTAGCACGTAACCTTCGGAGAAAACCTTTGATGAGACCCAGATGTCTAGTCATCACCTCTCTTGTTTTGTTATCCCTCGCAACTGGGATTACCGCACCAGCGCAGAACGTCTCTACCTCCGCTTCGGCAGTGGCGCGCGCGCGGGACCTCGGCGTTCCCTTCGATGGGACTCCCGGACCGATGAATGCGATCACGGATGTTTCCGGCGTCGAGGTCGGCTTCAAGACGCTCATCTCCGGCGAAGGGAGACTCGTGCTCGGAAAAGGCCCGGTGCGGACGGGGGTCACCGCCATCCTGCCGCGCGGTAAGAACAGCACGAAGAGCGTCTTCGCGGGCTACTTCGCGGGAAACGGCAACGGCGACATGACGGGAACTCACTGGATCGAGGAGAGCGGCGTGCTGGAGACGCCCATTCTCATCACGAATACCGGCAGTGTGGGCGTGGTGCGCGATGCCGCCGTGGCCTGGATGGTCCGGCAAAACCACTATGGCGAGTTCTGGTATCCGGTCACGGCGGAGACCGCCGATTGGCCTCTGAACGACATCAAGGGGCAGCACGTTACCGCGCAGGACGCCTGGGATGCGCTGGACGGCGCGCGCGGCGGCCCGGTGTCGGAGGGCAATGTCGGCGGTGGGACGGGAATGGTCTGCAACGGCTTCAAAGGCGGCACTGGCACCTCGTCGCGAAAGCTCGAAGCGGCCGATGGCGGCTACACAGTGGGGGTGCTGGTTCAGTGCAATTATGGGTATTCGAGCGGATTGCGGGTAGCCGGCATCCCGGTTGCGCGAGAGATGAAGTTGCAGAAGCCTTGCGTCGAGAAGAAGCTGGATCCGCCAGTCACGGAGTGGGACGGTTCGCCTGTTCCAGTTTGTGAAGCGAACATCGCAACTACCGCGGACGGCATTCGGGCGCCCGAAACCGGTTCCATCATTGTGATTGTTGCCACCGATGCGCCGCTCACGCCCGACCAGCTGAAGCGGCTTGCCCGTCGGGTGTCGGTCGGACTGGGTCGTGTGGGCGCAATCGAGGGCGACGGCTCCGGTGACATCTTCCTGGCATTCTCCACCGCCAATGCGGATGCCGACGAAGGCAACAGTGCCGCACCTCCGTTTACCGGGCCCAACGCGAAGATCGAACGGATGCAAAGCTGGAAACTGAACCCGATGTTCGCGGCCGTTATTCAGGCGACGGAGGAGTCGGTCATCAATGCCATGATTGCCGCGAAAACCATGACCGGCGCAGACTATTGGGTCGTCCCGGCTCTACCCCACGATCAGCTGCAACAAGTCCTGCGCAAACATGGAATGCTGAACGAAACGCCGGCGAGGTAATTACGCCTCCATCTCATTCGAAAACCGCGAATGAGTGGGGTGTCCGGCAGAGAGAGGTCATTTGTGGAAGCAAAGACAGCGGCGCGAGACCAATTCAACGGTGCTTATGATGGTTTGATCAAGCTCAGCCATCGCATCCATGCCCATCCCGAGCTGGGCTTTGAGGAAGAGCAGGCCTCGACCTGGTTGTGTGAGTCCCTTGACGAAGCGGGCTTCGCGGTGGAAAAAGGCATCTGCGATCTGTCCACCGCCTTTCGCGCGCGCGCCGGATCCGGCCCTCTGCACGTCGCGATTTGCGCCGAATACGATTGTCTGCCGGGAATCGGCCACGCCTGCGGTCACAACATCATTGCCGCCTCGGCAGTGGGCGCAGCGCTGGCCGCCGCCAAGGTTGCCGATGAGGTAGGCCTCACCGTCAGCGTCATCGGCACACCCGCCGAAGAGGTGGGCAATGCCGGGGGAAAGATTTTGCTCCTGGAGCGCGGCGCCTTCACGGGCATTCATGCCGCCATGATGGTCCACCCGGCGCCCTTTAATATTCTGCGTTCGAAGATCATCGCTGCGTTGATGTTTGAGGTCCACTGCACCGGCAAGGAGTCGCACGCGTCGGCGTTTCCGGAGCTGGGCGTGAATGCCGCCGATGCGCTCACCATCGCACAAACCGCGCTTGGACTCTTGCGCCAGCACATCCGCTCCACGGACCGCATCCACGGCATCGTGACTTGCGGAGGCGCTGCTCCCAATGTCGTTCCGGCGCACACCTCGGCCAGGTACATCATTCGCTCCGAAACGCTGGACCAGCTTGCCGAATTGCAGCCCAAGGTTTATCGCTGCTTTGAAGCCGGAGGCCTCGCCACCGGCGCAAGGATCGCAATCACCGGAGGCGACAAGCCGTATGCCGAGATGCACCACGACAGCGACCTCGCGATGCTTTATGGCAAGAACTCAGAGGCGCTTGGTCGCGCCTTCACGAATGTCGGCGAGTGGGAGACCCGGCCAACCGGTTCTACCGACATGGGCAACATCTCGCGCGCCATTCCGTCGATCCATCCCCTGCTTGGCATTAACTCTTTGCCGGCGGTCAATCACCAACCGGAGTTCACTGCGCATTGCGTCACAGCAGAGGCGGACCAGGCGCTGGCGGATGGCGCTCTGGCGATGGCGTGGACGTGCATCGACCTGGCGACCAATGATGACGTGCGGAATCGCTTGATGGCAGGCGGATAAGTTTGACAACAGCCGCGTGTGAATTTCCTACCACCCGGAGGCTGTTCCCAGTCATTCGAAACCGCGAATGAATAGGGCACTCCGATTCTCCGTGTCCTCTGTGTCTCTGTGGTGAAAACAGTCTTACTTCGCCGGGAACAAAAACTTCAGCATCGGTGCCACTCTCGCCGCCCAGGCAGACTCGGTATGCTGGCCGTCGGGCACTTCGTGATAGGAAAGATCGCGGCCCTCTACCCATCCTTTCTTCACCAATGCCTTATGCAGCTCGCGGGCGTCGGGCACGGCGCGCGGACTCTCTTTGGTGCCGATGTCCAGCCAGATTTTGAGTTCGGGCTTCCGCTTAATCTGCGCGACAGTCTTGAGGATCGCACGATTGCGCCACCACACGGACGACGACATCGCGGCCAGCTTGCTGAACATCCAGCTGTAGCGCAGGCCGAGGTAGAGCGTGACCAGTCCACCGAGCGACGAGCCGCCCAAGCCGCAATTCGCCGGGCCGGGAAGCGTGCGATAGGAACGATCGACGAAGGGCTTGAGTTCCTCCACCAGCATCTGCCCGTAGGCATCGGCCTGCCCGCCGCCGAGACGCCTGTCCTCGACTGGCGTGTATTCGTCGATGCGATGCTCGCCGGTGTTGTAGATGCCGACGATAATCAGCGGCTCGATTTCGCCGGCGAAGATCAGGGCATCGGCAGTCTCGCCCATCCGCCAGTAGTTGCCCTTCTGGAACGAGGTATCCGGGTCGAAGAGATTCTGCCCATCCTGCATATAAAGCACCGAAAAGCGGAGGTCGGGCTCCTTGTCATACATGGGCGGCAAATAGACGATGAAGTCATGCTTCTCGTCCTCAACTCTTGAGGGGAACTGGGTATGCAGACGCAGGCGTGACTTCAGCTCACCAGGCAGGGCGGAGGCAGTGTTCATTTCGGCGGAAATGGGCATTGGTGAATTGTGATGGGCTACTCTTCGCTTGGATGCAAAGTTTCGTTGTCCGACTGCTTACCTGCCCATCATACCTATTTGCGTCCCGCCGGCGGTTTTGGCTGCGGAGCCGGCCCCGCCTCCGCGTGCGCTGCCGCAGCTTGCGCCTTCTCCTCGGCGGAGACTAAGCCAACTGCCTTGCGCACCTCGGCTTCGAGCTTCGCCGTGATGTCCTTGTTGCCCTTCAGGAACTGCTTGGCATTCTCGCGGCCCTGGCCGATGCGCTCGCCCTTGTAGCTGAACCATGAGCCCGATTTTTCCAGCAGGTTGGCGTTCACCGCCAGATCGATCAGGTCGCCTTCGCGTGAGATGCCTTCGCCGTACATCATGTCGAACTCGGCTTCGCGGAAGGGCGCGGCGGTCTTGTTCTTGACGATCTTCACGCGGGTGCGCGAACCGACCACCTGCTCGCCGTCCTTGATCGCGGCAATGCGCCGGATGTCGATGCGGACCGAAGAATAGAATTTCAGCGCGCGGCCGCCGGTCGTGGTCTCCGGGTTACCGAACATGACGCCGATTTTTTCGCGGATCTGGTTGATGAAGATAAGACACGTGTGCGACTTGGCGACAATGCCGGTCAGCTTGCGCAGAGCCTGCGACATGAGCCGCGCCTGCAAGCCGACGTGGCTGTCACCCATCTCGCCGTCGAGCTCGGCCTTGGGCACAAGTGCGGCAACCGAGTCAACCACCAGCACGTCAATCGCGCCTGAGCGCACCAGCGCTTCAGCAATCTCGAGCGCCTGCTCGCCGTAGTCGGGCTGCGAGACCAGGAGATTGTCCACATCGACCCCCAGCTTACCGGCGTAGATGGGATCGAGCGCGTGCTCGGCATCGACAAACGCCGCCATTCCGCCCTGCTGCTGTGCCTGGGCGACGACCTGCAGGGCGATTGTCGTCTTGCCCGAGGATTCCGGTCCGAAGATTTCGACGACCCTGCCTCGTGGGAAGCCACCGACGCCGAGGGCGGCGTCGAAAGAGATGGCACCGGTCGAGATCACGGAGATGGGGACGACTGCGCCCTTGCTCCCCAGCTTCATGATGGAGCCCTTGCCAAACTGCTTTTCGATTTGCGACAGCGCCAGGTCGATGGCCCGGCTTCTTTCCGTTTTTTCGTCTGCCATGAGTGCCGCTCCTTGGCTGCTCCGTCCCGTCAGAATCGTTCCGCGAGAACAGGCCGATATGATTGCGATGATGAGCCCCAGATCGTTGCCGCATTTGCACTATCTGGGTTGTGCGTCAGTGAGACAGGCGCCTAGAATGGAAAATTCGCGTGAAAAGCGCTTGGATACCGACGGCCTATTATACATACGGTTAAGATTAGAAAACGAACAAAAAGCGAACACAGGTATAACGAAGGTACATGTACCTCGGTGTCTCACATGGGGTTGTGACGGTGGCCACAGCAAGCATGTTCGGATCGCATCAGCCCCGGTGCGATGCAATGAGCCCAACCTATAGTACTGTTCTAAATATTACCCTCAGAGTAAATCCGACTCACTTCGATAGCGGCAGCGTGTATTCCAGATCATACGAATGTTCTCCATCGGTGATCGTGATCACCATCTGGCCTGTGAGTCCAGTCAACTCCGTGGTGCCGGAATCCGGTACGACAGTCACTTTCAGCTGCGGCACGCCACCGGCCATGGTGCCGCTGTGCTGAAGCATGAACGTTCCCTTCCGTCCGTTGAGCTTTCCGTTGACCAACGACATCCTGCCCAGAGGCGGATCGGAAGCCTGAGGATTTAGTTTGACTTCGAAGGTCCCGGTCGCATGAGCCACCTTCGCCGCTTGGGCGGCACCGGCAGGTGCCGCGGTTTGCGCCTGTGCCAGACAAACAGCGGCAGCACACAACGAGATCACAGCTAGTCGGCTAATCACAACGGTAGTCTACCCGAACTGACTTCCGGCTCGCGAAGAACAATCTGGCATTCTCGACCCGCAACAATCCGGTCCAGCGCACTGTCGCAGCCCCACGGACTCGAAAGGTTTCTGCAACTACTGGAACGGCACCGGCGGTCCGATCACCGGCGTCTGGACCGGTGCCGCGGCTCCGATGGCGATGGCATTGCCTCCCGGATTCCACAACGGATTCGCGTTGATCTTCCAGTTGTCGGTTAGCCAGAGGTTGCCGGAAAGATCCACCGCGCCGCCGGTGGTTCGCATCAATGCGTCAGTTTGGTAACCGGTTGAGGGTGAAATCGGGTCCCCGGTATGCAGTCCCGCCGGGCACTTCGCGGTGTTCACTCCGCAGAAGCGGCTGATGCCGGTGAAAACGGTGGCCGTAGGGGGGAAGCGTTCAATCTTGGCTTGGCCGAAATTGAAGACCCAGACCGTGTCACTGCCATCCACTACCAGCCCCCAGGGCAACGTAAGCCCGCCGCCGGTAAACGGCGATCCCGGGTAGGGCTCCTGAGTGTCCATCTGGAACATGGTGATCGAAGGATTCATTGCCGGCCCCAAATTGTTGCGCGTGGGGCACGGCGCATCCAGATAGTCGGAGTTGGCCACCCACATGTTTCCTCGGCTGTCGGGATAATTGCCGACAGGGTGAGTGATGATCGTCTTGCCCTGGTAAACGCTCGGGATGGTCTTTATCACCTTGCCGTCGGGCGCGAGGATGGTGACCGTGCTGTTTCGATTGTTGGTGATCCAGACATTGCCCGCCCCGTCGACGGCGACGCCGAATGCGTTGCATACGGTTCGCGAAACGATACTGCTGATTTACCTCTGCCCTACGTCGGTTTCGCTTCCAGTGTTCCGGGTGAAGCGGGTTCCCTTACGCCGACGTCTCGGCGACTGCATCTTCGTGGGCGTGGCGCATCCGTTCACACTGTCAGAGAGGAGAAGGCGAAGTCAATGGAATTCAGCCGGTGTTAACGGTTTTTCAAATTCGGACCGTTGCCTAACAGCTCAGCGTTTCAGCAAATCCACGGGCTCGCGAACGTCGGTCACGCGGAAATGTTTCGCCAGAGCGCGGTAGCGTTGTGCCACGGCCTCGTACATCGCGAAGGCCACGTTGCGATAGGAGAAGTGGCCGGCGGCGCCGGTTCGCAATTCAGTGATGTAGATGGCTTCGGCCAGGTCCATCTTGAACAGCGTGCGCTTGCGATACGCCAGCGGGATGACATACTCCGATTGTTGTTGTGCTTCTTTAACATCGCGCGCGGCAAGCTCTGCCGCAGCATCGCGCGCCCGCTCCATCGCCGCTTCATAGCGTTCGGCCAGCCCCGCCGATGCGATCTCCACCGGCTCGTCATAGCCATGTGCTGTGGTGTACTCCTGTACGATCTGCACGCAGCGGCGATGACGATGCATGTCGCGGAAGCCGCCGATGTCCATGAGGATGTCGAAGCGGAATTGCTGCCCGGCACAGTACGCGCGCGCAACCTCGTCGTGGCGTCCGCGATGCCGCAGACCCATGTCGATGATCTCTGTCCGCCGTGCCTCAGTTAGTCCCTCGACGACATCGCGGATCTGCCGATAGGGATGATGGGCGTACTGGTAAAGCAATGTGGCGGCCAATTCGACCTCGAGCGGATCGTCTTCGAGCAGGGTGACGGTGGGCGCGTCTTCGATGGCAACGCCCGCCAGCAACTCCGCAGCGGCGGCGGTTAAATCGCGCCGAGTTTCGATTTCGTACGCGTTCGGCTCGGCATACTTCATCAGCGTTGGCGCAACCCGAACCGGCCGCAGCAGAAATTCGCCAACTTTGTGCGCTGCGCCTGGGGCATCGTGCTCAAGCCTCGCCAACAACTCCTGAGCCTTCGCCTCACCGACGTTGTAAGCAGGCTGCTGTGCGGCACGCTTGAGCAGCTCGCCAAGCCGCCGCACCTCGGCATAAGTGTGAGACAACAAGCGCGACACCTGGTTCTCCAGCGTGCGCGCGCTGACAATCTGACCGAGCGAGGTATTGGTTGCCAGCGGCAGCAGGTACCGCGAGATGTCGAAGGCGCGGGCGCGCAGCGTGCGCTCGTACGGCTCCGGCTTCATCTCGGTGGGCTTGGGCGTGCGCTCCCGCAGATACCGAAACATCTCTTCCGAGAGATAGTGGTACTCGGCGAAGAGGTGATCGATGGTGTCGCGATATAGCGAGCGCGCGGCATTGTCGCCGCTGAAATCCGGAACGTAGTATCCGCTTTTCTGGAAGTCCTGATAGCGGGTCGAGCGCTCCTGGCCATCCCAGCGCGGCTCGTCGACGACCACGGTTGCCGCCAGGATCGACAGCCGCTCGATGGCGAAGGCGATGTGCGCCAGATCGGCTATGCTGCGATGACCGTACTGAAAGTAAAACGTGTTGAGGAACTTCTCGGCCTTCTGGTCGTTGATTTCGGCCAGCGATTCGCGCATCGACAACGCCGAGCGCGAATACTTCGCCATGCCGTAGGCTTGCACCTCGGGATCGGCACCGTGCACGGCGTAAACTTCGGTGCTGGACTCCTCGTGTCCATTGTTCTGCGGATCAGGTTTGTGACCGGATGACATTGCGCTGAATCATATGCGGTAAGCGCGTCATGGACAACCGCCGAGCTTGTGGGAATCGCGGAAAATTGTTGGCCAGCGCGGAACAACGGCAAGTCTATTCGAGATACACGCCGCAGAGTCTCATAATCTCATAATGATGTCATCCTGAAGCCTCGGCCGGATGACACATTTACTAGACATCGTGCCTAAGCCTCTATCGCCTCAACCGGATCTCGACGGAGCCCGCACCGAGTGGGTGGGCGCCGACTCCATTCTCTTCGCCACTGCGCATCGCCCGTGGCCGACTCCCATGGCGCCGTGGATCATGACCCAGCGCTGGAACGATCTGCTGTTTTTGCACTATGCGCTCGCTCCGGTGGCAGTGCGGGCACTCGTCCCGGAAGTCTTGACGCTGGACACTTATGAGCAGCGCGCCTGGGTGACGGTCGCACCCTTCTGGATCAATCATCTCCGGCCGCCGGGTGTACCGCCGGTTCCGTGGTTCTCGCGGTTTGCGGAAGTCAACGTCCGCACCTACGTCAGCTATGGCGGCAAGCCGGGGGTGTACTTCTTCAGCCTCGACGCCAGTAATCTTTCGGCGATTTGGGGCGCGCGTGTCTTCTATCGTCTGCCGTACTGGCAAGCGTCCATCAAGGTGAAAGGTAAGGGGTCGTTAAAGATCGACTACCACTCGAAGCGGCAGCACGGTCCCAAGCCGGCGGAGCTGGCGTGCTCCTATGGACCGGCTGACGCGCGGATCATCCATGCGCACCCGGGCTCGCTACAGCACTTCCTCACCGAGAGGTATTGTCTTTACTCGGGCAGCCGCGGCCGGCTCTATCGCGGCGACATTCATCATCTGCGCTGGTCGTTGCAAAATGCGCAGTTCGAGGTGCGGGAGAACACCATGGCGCAACCGGCAGGGCTGCAATTGCCCGCTGAGCCCGACCTGGCCAATTTCGCGCGTGAGTTGAAAGTGCTGTTCTGGGCGCCGGAGCGCCTGGTTTAAGCAACGTTGCAAATGATTGCGAGCTCCGCAATTCGAGCGGCAGCTCCGGATTTCACTCGCATGAGAACTGAAGCTGAGCAACGATTGAAATTGCAACCGCTTCTGAATGATTGCTGTTCCCTGGTATGTCGCACGGCACTGACACGCTCCTGCTGCAGCTGTTTACGATCTTCGTGTGCGCGAAGATCTGCGGCGAGCTGTTTGAGCGTCTTTCCCTACCCGCAGTGGTGGGCGAAATACTGGCCGGCATCGCCCTCGGCCCTTATGCTGCCAACATCATCGAGCCAAGCGACACCATCATCTCGCTCGCTGAAATTGGCGCCATCTTCCTTCTGTTTACCGTCGGTTTGGAAACCAGCCCGCACGAGCTGATTCGCATAGGCGGCCGCTCACTGAACGTCGCCATCGCCGGAATCGTGCTGCCGTTCTGCTGCGGCTTGGTTTACCTGAAGCTGGATGGCGAAAGCACGCACGAAGCCGTGTTTGTCGCCGCGGCGATGGTGGCGACCAGCGTCGGCATAACCGCCCGCGTGATGCAGGACCTGCAGGTGCTGAAAAACCGGGCGGCGAAGATCATCCTGGGCGCCGCCGTCTTCGACGACATCCTGGGCATGGTGCTGCTGGCCATCGTCGTCAGCATTTCCTCCGGCACGGGTGTGCATTGGGTACACCTGAGTGTGGTAATCGCCGAAGCAGTCGGCTTCGCGCTGTTTATGATTTATTTTGGCCCCCGCATGGTGGGTCGAATGCGACCCGGACTGCAGCAGCTGTCAACCCGCGACGCGCCGTTGATGCTCGCGCTAGCCACTTGCCTGCTGCTATCGGTAGCGGCCACCAAGATCGGCATGGCTGCTATCATCGGCGCATTCTTCGCCGGACTCATCTTTGCCGACTACTCGCCGGAATGGGGCATTCGCTCCCGTGTCTACGGCATCAACGAGTTTCTTTCGCCATTCTTCTTCTTTACCATGGGTGCGCGGCTCGACATTCGCGTCTTCAAGGGAGACGTCTTCCTGGTCGCGGTAATCATCTCGCTGCTGGCGCTGATCAGCAAAATCATTGGTTGCGGACTGCCGATGCTGAAAGACGGTTGGCGCGAAGCGCTGAAAGTCGGGGTTGGAATGACACCACGCGGCGAGGTCGCGCTTATTATCGCGCTCATCGGACTGCAAATGAACATGGTCTCGCAGCGGGCTTACGCCATCGTCATCTTCATGACCAGCGTGACTACCCTCGTGGCGCCGCCGTGGTTGAGATATCTCTTCCGCGACGAGATGCCGGCCCACCCCAAGCTCATCCAACCGGAAGAGGAGCGGGTGCAGCTGGGATGAGGAAGGCAGCATTAGCAATTGGCAATTAGCACTTGGTAATCGCAAGTGAATGGATCCTGACGACCACGTGCTAAGGCCAAGTGCCAAGTGCCAAGTGCCAAGTGCCAAGTGCTAAATACCCCTCGCTGTTTATAATCCTGCCTTGCTCAATGTAGGAGGGCATTCATGGCCGGAGTGGAAGGCCGGGTCGCGCTGGTCACCGGAGCTTCACAAGGAATTGGCCGCGCCTGCGCTTTGCTGCTGGCCGAATCGGGAGCGAAGCTGGCACTATGCGCGCGCAATCAGGAGAAACTGGAGCAAGTCGCGGGCGAAATCAAGGGCAAAGGCGGAGAAGCCGAAGCGTTTCCGCTCGACGTCAGCAATGACGAGGCGATCAAGACCACGGTGAAGTCCGTAATCACGCGATTCGGCAAACTCGACATTCTCGTCAATAACGCCGGCATCACTCGCGATCAGCTCGTCATGCGGATGAAGCGCGCCGACTGGGATGACGTGATCGCCACCAACCTCACCGCGCCATTTCTGCTGATACAGGCCGCAATCGGTTCTATGTTGAAGCAGCGCTGGGGACGCATCGTCAACATCACCAGCATTTTCGGACAGGTCGGGCAAGTCGGCCAGGCGAACTACTCGTCATCGAAGGCAGGGTTGATTGGCCTGACTATGGCGGTCGCGCGCGAGGTCGGCTCACGCAACATCACGGTCAACGCCGTCGCACCCGGATTCATTGAGACGGCGATGACCGAAGCCCTTCCCCCCGAATTAAAGGAGAGCCTGCTGAAGAATATCCCGTTGGGACGGGCCGGCAGCGACATGGACGTTGCCAATGCCGTGAAATTCCTCGCATCGGAAGAAGCGGCTTACATTACCGGTCATGTGTTGAACGTGAACGGCGGCATTCTCATGGGGTAGGCCGCTGGCGCTTCGGTTCAGCTGTCCACAACTTGCTCAGGGAATGTCCACAAACTGGACGGCGTTGGTTGCGGAAACTCCGGAACGACGAACTTCCGGAGCAGTAAGCCTCTTTCCAGCAAGGCATTTACGATTTCCACAGTTCAAAAGAAGCAACGGTACGTCAGCTGCTCTTATCTTCTGGCACGTTAGAGTGAAATCCTTCTAGCACTTACATCTTAGGCCGCCGGTGCTCTTGGCGGTCACAAGCGTTTTTTGCTCAGGCAGGGGCAAGCCGCTGGGACTGAGAATGGCGAAGCCTTGTCCCAAAAGTACTGCAGCCTTCTTCGGCGCAATTACCTCGATGCAGAATAACGAAGCTCAACCGAGATTTTGGCTTGCCGCGTACACCCGTTCCCGGCATGAACACCAAGTGGCCACCCAGCTTCAGCAAAAGAATGTAGAGTACCTGCTTCCGAGCTACAACAAGATGCGACGTTTTCCTATCCCGCAAGGCACCGGACGCGCAGGTTCCGAGCTGCCGCTCGCAGCGGAGAAGAAAGGCGGTTGCGACCAGCCAACCTTGCGCGGCCCGATTTATTCTTAGCGTATAGTACTTACTTTATGTGGGCTCTTACGCGGCTTCCGGAATTCAACAGGGCATATCATTCGGTGGACGAAACCTGTAATCGAGCCCATGCTGCTGCCGCGAGTCTCCAGTTTCCGCAAGGATTGCTCTTTTCCTGCCTTCTGGTTACGCCATTCTGGACTGCAGTGGGACTTTTCCTCCTCCATCTGACGAAGTAATTCCGTTCAGCGACCGCTGAGGCCTTGCGCTTCCGCCAGCAAAGCTCGCCTCAAGTATGATGAATTCACTGGCTTGTGAATCCGCCTGAAATTTCCTGGAGTTAGTCTGTCGATGTCCGATGCTTTCATTTGCGATGTGATCAGAACGCCGTTTGGCCGATATGGCGGTGCGCTTTCCAGCGTTCGCACCGACGATCTGGCGGCAATTCCGCTCAAGGCGCTGCTCGATCGCAATCCCAATGTCGATCCGAGCGCGATTGAGGATGTAGTACTCGGTTGCGCCAACCAGGCTGGTGAAGACAATCGCAATGTAGCGCGGATGGCGCTATTACTCGCAGGCTTGCCACAAACGGTTCCAGGCACGACGGTCAATCGGCTTTGCGGTTCGAGTCTGGATGCAATTTCCATCGCAGCGCGAGCTATTAAGACGGGCGAAGCCTCGCTGGCGATCGCGGGCGGTGTTGAGAGCATGTCCCGCGCGCCTTTCGTGTTGGGAAAAACAGATGCGGCGTTTTCCCGCTCGATGAAGCTGGAAGACACAACTCTCGGATGGCGCTTCGTCAATCCCTTGATGAAAGAGCTTTATCGCACGGACTCAATGGCCGAAACCGGAGAGAACGTTGCGGAGGAGTTCCAGATTTCGCGGCAGGACCAGGACGCGTTCGCATTTCGCAGCCAGCAACGTGCAGCAGCGGCGATGCAGAGCGGCAAGCTTGCGGAGGAAATCACGCCAGTGACAACCACGCCGCCGAAAGGTCCGCCGATTGTGGTCGACAAGGACGAGCATCCTCGTCCGGAAACCAGGCTTGAGGCATTGGCTGCACTGAAGCCGATCGTAAAACCGAACGGCACAATCACCGCTGGCAACGCTTCAGGGGTCAACGACGGCGCTTGCGCCGTGTTGCTCGCTTCGGCAGACGCTGCCAGTCGCTATGGATTGAAGCCGAAGGCGCGTGTGATTGCGGCGGCTGCAGCGGGAGTTGCGCCGCGTCTGATGGGAATGGGACCGCTTCCAGCGGTTCGCAAGGCATTGTCGCTCGCAGGCCTCAGCATCGCAGACATGGATGTCATCGAGTTGAACGAGGCATTCGCTTCGCAGGCACTCGCGGTGCTTCGCGATTTGGGAGTTGCCGACCATGCGCCGCAGGTCAATCCGAACGGCGGCGCAATTGCGCTCGGTCATCCTTTAGGCGCGAGCGGCGCGCGATTGGTGACTGCGGCTGTGTTGCAGTTGCAGCGAACGCGCGGCCGTTATGCGCTATGCACAATGTGCATCGGAGTCGGACAAGGCATTGCCATGATTCTGGAGCGGGTGTGAGGCTCGGCTTGAGAGCGCCAATTGCGGTAGAAGCTAGTTCTCGACGGTCGCGAGTTTCTTCTCTTCCGCCGAAATGTGCAAGCGCATCATGCGCGTTAGGTCGCGGCCTTCTCGCTTCAGTTCCGCGACGGCAGTTTCCAGATCGCGATTCTCACCGATATGCGCGATGTGATCGCGCAGGTTCTCGATCCGCATGCGCATTTCCGTGTGTTGCCGTTTCATCTCGCGCGCGAATGATGCGAGTTCCGGAGTCATCCTGGCAATCGTTTCCAGCACGGTTGTCTCTTCGTGCGCGTGGTGTTTTGGCAGCCAGTCCGCGATCCACTTGCCGCGGCTCGTCGCCTGGTTCGCGGTCGCCAGATCGCTGAAGATCTCCGAGTAACAGACAATCTGCTCCAGCGCAGAATCCAGTTGATCTAATTGCGCGATGAGTTCTTCGTGCTCGTGATGAATGCTGACTGTCTCAAGATGGAAGTTGGGATCGAGGCTGGACATTGCACACCTCTGGAGAGAATGGTCGGCGCTGAAATCCTCTTCGGCAGTGATGATGGTCACGATTTCTGGTGATGATGGTTCCGTTATGAAAGCCGGCGACAGGCGACAACAACTCTTTCCTCGTCAGAGTGGTTACTGCTGGCACGAAGGTAACGTAACCACAGGCCCCCTCTCGTAGTTACCATCTAAACTGCTAAAACAATCAGAAATGGCAAATTTTTGCCGACAAAACTATTCTCGGCGTGAGACTTATACGTAAATGCTCTAACAAAAGGGAGTTACGGGACCACGAATGTCACAAATTGAGCCCTTTTGGTACCCCGTGACATCTCGACGACTCCCAATAAATCTTTGTCCGATCCTGAACACTCAGTCTGACGCTCGAACACCTGGTTTCATTTTGGTGCAAGTAAGGTGTTGAGTTATCAAGTCTGGAAGTGGTTGGGCACCTGCACGTAAGGAGAAAAGATCCGGGCAGCTGGAAGAGAGGCGCAATGCAAACCCTGATTAACGATCTTCGCTACGCGGTGCGACAACTGCGCAAGTCTCCCGGGTTCGCCATTGCAGCAGTGTTGACGCTGGCGTTGGGAATCGGCGCAAATGCGGTAGTGTTTGGAGTATTGAATGCGCTGGTCTTGCGCCCGCTGAATGTGCCGCACGCTGGAACTCTCTGGGCAATTGAGCGTGGGAGCGATAAGGCCACCAATCACTCCTACCCTGACTATCTTGACCTGCGCGATCGGAACCGCAGCTTCGACAGCTTGGCAGCTTATAACGTCACGTCGGTGGGACTGGATACGGGTAACAACCCATCCGCCTCCTGGATCCTGGAGGTGACCGGGAATTATTTCGACGCGTTAGGTATTCAGCCGTACCTTGGCCGCTTCTTCCATGGCTCGGATGAGCATGGTCCCAACAGCGCTCCGTATGTCGTGCTCACCTATGCGTTTTGGCACAGCCATTTCCAGGATGATCGTAGGGTCGTAGGCCGTGTAGTTCAGTTGAACAAGCATCCCTTTACCATCCTCGGTGTAGCGCCACCTGAGTTCCGTGGGACCTTGCTGTTTCTGGCTCCCGATTTTTGGGTGCCGATCGTGAACCAGGAGCAGGTTGAGGGCGTGAATGAGTTGAACGCGCGCGGGCGCCATGGCCTGATGATGGTGTTGGGACATCTGAAGGCGGGAGTTACTCCCGCGCAGGCTATCGCAGACCTCAACTCGATTGGCGGCAATCTGGAAAAGAGCTACCCCAAAGACGATGGGCACATGACTTTTTTCCTGACGCGGCCAGGTCTAGCCGGCGACTGGTTGGGCGGTCCGATACAGGGATTTCTGGCAGGGTTGATGTTGCTGGCTGGATTGATTCTGCTGGCGGCATGCGCCAACCTGGGCAGCTTGTTTGCGGCGCGCGCTGCTGACCGATCGCGGGAAGTCGCTTTGCGGCTCGCGCTTGGATCGAGCCGGACACGAATCCTGCGGCAACTCTTTACCGAAGCGGTGCTGATCTCGCTGATCGGAGGTGCTGTTGGGCTGTGGGTCAGCGTTTTCCTCATGCGCGGGCTGAGTGTGTGGAGGCCGCTTCCAGCGACCCCAATTAGCGTCCCTGTGGATCCGGACGCCAGTGTTTACGGAGTGGCTTTACTGTTGAGTTTGGCTAGCGGATTTCTCTTTGGCGCGGTTCCGGTAAAGCAGGTGCTTCAAACGGATCCATATCAGGTCATCAAGTCGGGAGCAACCAGCACGGTGGGGCGGTGGCTTACGGTCCGTGATCTGTTGCTGGTAGTGCAGATTGCGATTTGTGCGGTGCTGGTTACTTCCTCGCTGGTCGCCGTGCGCGGACTGGCCCGCTCACTACACAGCAATTTCGGTTTTGAACCGCAGGGTGCAATGCTGCTGGAAACAGATATGAGCATGTCCGGTTACGCCGGCGACCGTCTGCCGGTCATGCAAAAGCGGCTGATCGATGCTGTGGCGAGGATTCCCGGCGTAGAGTCGGCAGGATCAGTCGATCGGCTGCCGTTGTATTACGGCGCGAATAATGCGGATGTCTTCACTGACAAAACCACAGATCTGAGGCCGTCGAACTCGGCAGCTCAAGCCGCGATGTACAACGTATCTCCCGGATACCTGGAAGCGGCCCGCACAACCTTGCTATCGGGAAGAACGTTTACATGGCACGACACTAAAGACGCGCCGCGCGTAGCAGTGGTCAACCAGGAGTTTGCACGCAAAATCTTTGGTTCGGCCAGCAATGCAGTTGGCAGGTATTACAAGGCTGAGGATGGCTCTCGCATCCAGGTGGTGGGTGTGGTAGAAAACGGAAAATATGCGAGCCTTGGCGAAGATCCACAGCTGGCGATGTTTCTACCAACCATGCAATCGCCAACGAGCGCGACAGGTCTGGTAGTGCGCTCGAACCGCGATCCGCAGCAGCTGGCGGCAGATCTTAAGACCACCGTGCAGGAGTTCGATGCCGGGCTGCCCTTCACGATAAGGAGCTGGAACCAGGAACTGGATGGAGCCTTGTTTGCGCCGCGTATCGCGACGATCGCGCTGGGTGTGATGGGACTGATGGGAGCGATGCTGGCCGTAACCGGCGTCTTTGGAATGGCGGCGTATTCGGTGACCAAACGGCTGCGGGAACTGGGAATTCGTATTGCCCTGGGCGCGCAACGCAGGGAAGTGGTGCAGGCGGCGCTGGGACGAGCCTTCAAATTGCTGGCGCTGGGGTCGGCGGCAGGATTGGTCCTGGGACTGCTTGCAAGCCGGGTGCTGGCGTTCATCGTGTATCAGGCAACGCCGCGCGATCCGCTGGTATTGGCGGGTGTTGTGCTGGCTATGGCAGTGCTGGGGCTTCTGGCTACGTGGATTCCGGCGCGACGGGCAATATCAATCGACCCAATGAGGCTGCTGCGGGAGGAGTGAGCGAAGCGCGCGGCGAAAAGGCTGGAATAGACAAAGAATATGCGCTATTACTTCTTCAACTCTGCCGTCCAGTTCTGCACCAAGGTCAGCGATTGAGAGTCGCCTTCACTGGGGGTGACGGCGATGAAGCGCTGACCATCGGGGGTGGGCGCAAACTCACGGCCTATGATGCCTCTGAGAGGAAGGCGGAACAGCAACTTACTGCTGCCGATCTCAAAGGTGGAGCCTGCGCCGTTCACCTCAACCGCAATGACGCCGTTCAGATCGAAGTAGAACAACTCTTTGCCGTCGTTGCGCCAACGCGGTCCAGTGCCGCCTCCGTTCGAAACCTGCCACTTTGCGCCGGTCCACGGGAATGGGGCTACAAAGACCTCGGGGCGGCCGCCTTCCTGGGCCACATACGCCACCCAATGACCGTCCGGGGAAAACGCTCCTCGGGAGGCCGCGGTCGTATAGACAAACGGCTTGCCGTCACCAGCTGGCCGAACCACCCAAAGGTCGGCATTCAAGTTGTTACCCTGTTCATACATGATGTAGCGACCGTCGTGCGACCAGTCCGAAATGGCCTGATAGACGGGGGTTGGGGATGAAAGAAGGGTGCGCTCCGGTGCGCTGCTGCCGATGGTCTTAACCGAAATCGCGGCTTGTTGGTTCGAGGTGAAGGCCACCTGTTTTCCGTCCGGAGACCAAAGCGGGGTGAGGTGTGCACCGCCGCTGAAGGTGAGCCGCGTTTTCAGATTGCTTGCGAGGTCGTGAACCCAGATGGTGGCAGTGGCTGTATTCAGCTCCGTGGTCGCGATTTTCTTTCCATCGGGCGAGAGGTCAAGATCGTAGAACTCCCCCTGCTCTCCGACCGTGCCCAACCGCTTTCCACTGCGGTCGTACCAGGTGAGAATCTCGGTACCCGAAGTTGTGCCGGAGGCGTACACCAGCATGCCGCCGGTGGAGTCGCTGAGGTTCATCCGCCAGAGTCCGGCGTCAAATTGAACGTTCTCGCTCAGGGTCTGTGGCTCGCCGGATAACTTGCCGCTGGATGGGTCGAAGGTCTGCGCCACCAGGGAATTTTCGCGCTGATAGAGTACCCGTCCCGAAGCATAGATGGCGTTCGACAGGGTATGAACGAGAAGGCGGTTCTCTTTGCCGTCAAGCGAAGCGAAGAAGACCGCGGTTTCCGGGCTGGTTGGTGCGTTGTGTTTTACAGCGATATAGAGGAAGTGCTTGCCGTCAGGTAAGAACGACGGCCAGCGATGAGAGGAGTAGTGAGTGCCATCGCTCGCGGTGAGGGGAGTGGGTGGGCCTCCGCTGGCTGGAACTCGCGACAGACCGGTGTTGTAAGAGAGCGCAGCCACAATGGTTCCGTCCTGGTTCCAAGTGCCACCACGACCCAGCGTCGAGCCGCAGATCGTGACCGGCGAGCCGCCGCTCACGTCCATTCGCTTCAACTTGTCGTCGGTGAAGAAACCGATGGAGTGACTGTCGGGCGACCAGAAGGGGAACATCGCACCCTCGGTGCCAGGTAGTGGCTGCGAGGAAATCGAATCGAGTGAGCGCAGGTAGAGCTGGGTACCGCTGGTACCGTTGGCCGAAAACACCAGGTAGTGGCCATCGGGAGAGATCATCGCCGGGCCGCCGTGGTCGCCTGAGAGGTTGAACTGCAACTTGTCGGGTGGATTAAGCTCCACGCGCAATACCGGCAGCTGCTTTTGCTCAGCCGAATAGAGAAAGAACAGCGCCAGCACGGCGGCGACAACTGATATCGCGGCTATGGCCCAAGCCAGCTTGATCGTCCGTTTTCGCGGTGCGACGACGGCCGCCAACGAACTGATCTGCGATCCGCCCTCGAGGATCTGCCGGAGTTGCAGCTTGACGTCGTGCGCGGTCTGCCAGCGATCATCAGGATCTTTCGCCAGGCAGATCTTGACCAGTCGCTCGAAGGCAGGCGGAGTCATAGGCTGAAGGGAGGTGATAGAGGGCGGGTCCCGCTCGAGCACCGCAGCCATCGCGCTCGCCGGGGTCTTGCCCTCGAAGGCGCGCTTACCGGTCGTCATCTCGTACAACACCGCGCCTAAAGCGAAGATGTCGGAGCGGGGGTCGGCGGGCTTGCCCTCAACCTGCTCGGGCGCCATGTACTGGAAGGTGCCGACGACCGTTCCCTGCGCGGTGAGCGGATGACTACCCGGCGGCGTGCTCACCGTGACGCCAATATTGGAAGCAGAGGCCGCATTCGCGACTGACGTCTTGGCGAGGCCGAAGTCCATCAACTTAGCGCCGAGCTTGGTCAGCATGATGTTGCCGGGCTTCAGATCGCGGTGGACCACGCCGCAGCGATGGGCCTTGTCGAGTCCGTCGCATATGTCGATCGCATATCGCAGAACCTGATCGATGGGCAGCGGCCCTTTACGTAACCGGTCGGCGAGGGTCTCGCCGTCCAGATACTCCATCACCAGATAATCCGTTCCGTTCTGGTGGCCGATGTCGTGCAGCGTGCAGATGTTGGGATGATTCAGGGAAGAGATTGTCCGCGCTTCCCGGTCGAACCGCTGCCTGGATTCCGGGTCTTCAGAAAGATGTGAGGGAAGAATTTTGACGGCAACGGTACGGTCGAGGCGCGTATCTCGGGCGCGATACACCTCGCCCATGCCGCCTGCGCCTAGCGGCGATTGAATTTCATAGGGACCAAGCTTGGTGCCGGAGGTAAGGGCCATTTGGTTGGGGCAATTATAGCTTGCGCGGGGCGGCGGAATGGCCTGAAACGCCGCTCGTCGGCGTCTACTTAAGGTTTGGCGGGAGTCGCCGCGGAAGCGTTCTGCTTGGCCAACCTGACTCGCGCCGTTTCCAATTCCTTCTGCACCTTGGCGACACTATCGGTGTCGACCTCGGCGGGAATGGTCTTGTTCCACTCTTCTAGCGAGCGCTCCCAGTGAGTGGCGGCCAGCTTCAGCCGTCCGGTCTTCTGATAGAGCTCACCGAGATGGTCATGAATGGTGGGATCGCTGCTCATGCGCTCGGAGGCGCGGCGCAGGTTCTCTTCGGCCAGGTCGTAATTGCTCATCTTGTAGTAGACCCAACCAAGGGAGTCAAGATAGGAGCCGTTCTGCGGATCCAGCGCGACGGCGCGGCGAATGTAGCCGAGAGCTTCATCCAGGCGAGTGCCGCGGTCGGCGAGCATGTAGCCGAGATAGTTCAGGGCCATGGCGTTCTTGGGATCATCAGCCAGCACCTTGTGAAAGGCCTCTTCGGCCTTGTCATACTTCTTCTGGCGCTCGTAGATGGAACCCGCGACGAAGAGCGCGTAATCCTTGTCTTCGGTTTTGGTCGCCAGACTGATTGCCTTATCGATATTCTTCTCGGCGTTGTCCCAATCCTTGACGCGGCTATACATCTGCGCCAGGGCGATGTAGACATCGCGATCGTCAGGCGCGCCCTTGGTCATGGCCTTCACGCGCTCGATCGCCGGGCCCGCGCTGCCCATGTCCGCCTGCTGCGAGGCCGCAACCATCTGCAGGCCACGGTCATTGGGATATTTCTTAGCTGCCTCTTCGGCGACGTTGGTGGCCTGTTGCCACTGCCTGCTGTCGCGATAGGTCTCGATGAGCTGCTGATATCCGCGGATGGCGTTCTCATCGCCGAGATCGAGCATTTTGCGGAAGGTTTCATCCGCCAGCTGATAGCGATTGGCCTCGCGATAAACGGTGCCGAGCCGCTCCAGAAATACGGCGCGGTTGTTCTTGTCTGACGTGGAGTAGCCGGAATCTTCGTGCTCAGTCTTCTGCAACAGCCCATTGAGAATCTGGATGGCGTCGTCGTATTTGCCCTGCGCCTCGTCGATGACGGCGATGTTGTACTGCACCTCAAGCGAGTCGGGAACAACTGCCGCAGCCTTCTTCAGCGCGTCCATGGCCTGGTCGAACTTGCCGTTGCGGCGATCGATCTCGGCAATCCGCATGTAAGTCTGCGCGTCGGAGGGATCGGCTTCGACAATCGCCTTGTACTGCTCCAGGGCGGCGTCGGTCTCGCCATCGTTCATCAGGTTCTGCGCAAGACCGCGCACCGCGTCGAGATTGTCGTGGTCGAGCTCGGCTGACTTGCGATAGGCCTCGACCGCCTGCTTGTAGTCCTTCTGCTGCTCGTAGGTGTAGCCGAGGGCGGAATACAGCTTCGCAGTGCGAGCTTTTTCAGGAACGGTGTTGAGCACCTGCAGTGCGTGCGCGGAGTCGCCTTCCTCGTTGTAGAGATAGGCCAGCATGGTGACGGCCTCTTCGGAGTCGGGCTGAATCTTTACCGCGGTCTTGAACTCATTCTCAGCTTTCAGCAATTCGTTGTTAAGCCGATAAAGGCGAGCGAGGAGAAGGTGATCTTCGACGCTCTTGGGATCGAGCTTCACAATCTGCTGGTATTGCTCGATGGCGAGCTTCAGCACCTCTTGCGACTGCGTGCCGGACTGCATGTCTCCCAGCGAACGCAGATAAATCTGTCCCAGCAGGCGGCGCGCCTCAAGATTGTTGCCGTCGCGCTTGAGGATGTCCTGAGCCTCCAGGACGGCATCGCGGATGCGTCCTGTCCTGGCATAAAGTTCAGCCAGCCCGGCGTTCAGATAGTCGGAGCTAGGATCGTTCTCAATGGCGGCCCGGTATTCGTCGACGGCCTTGCTGGCGTAATCGGAGCGGCCATACATCGAGACCATCTCCTCATACATGTGCGCCATCATGAAGTGGTAGTACGCCGCCGCCTTGTCCGGCTGCTTGGTAGCAGGCGCGGGCTCTTTGGAGAGATCCGGCGCTTCAACAGATTTGTCGGCCGGCGTTTGTGGGGCGGCGTTCGTATCCGGCGGGTTCGGACGTAAGATGATGGTCGGCGCCTGAGTAGTAGCGGGCGAACTCTGTGCGAAAACCGCGGGGGCGCCGGCAATTAGCAATGCCAGGATAGAGACACGGAAAGATTTCAGAATCATTCAGAACCAGCCACTCAACAGCGATTGGATGCCGCGCCTCACACTGGAGTCTCCAGACATTTTAGCCGTTAACCCAAGTTTAGGGGTAACGATTTGTAAAGCTCTGCGAAGCAGTCGGCAACGCTTCAAGCTATTGGATGTGTTAGGAGTTGGACGGGAAGCAAGCTGAAAGGTCAAGCGTTATCAAAAAGCGGGCACAGCCTCCAGCATACGCACCTTCCACGAAGTTTCCGCCGCGGTTAGCAATGCCACGTAGTGCACGGTCGCGTCTTCGGAGTGAATCACCTTACTGCCGTCGAGCACCTGGAGCTCAAGGCGGGCGGTATCGTGCAGCTCCATTGCCGAGCCCTCAGGCGAATAGAAGACGACATCGACGGTGTGACCTTTGTCGACGATGCGCTGATGCAGGCCCGTCTTGCGTTGCTGTTCGATGCCGGCGGTGAGCTTGTCATCGGCGGTGCCGACGAAGTAGGCCGCCAGCAAGTCCGCGCGATTCTGGTCAACAGCGTCGGCCATGGCTTGCCACGCGGCCGCGTAGTCGCGAGCAACCACTCTCTGCGTCGTGTCCTCTACCTGGCGTGGCGCAACGTGCTCTGCATTCAGCGAAACCGAGGGCGCAGTTGCCGCCAGAACGGCGACTGGGGCGCGGTCACGCGCGAACAGCGCAAGTGCAACGAGTGTCGCCATTGTGATTGCAAGCCGCAAGCCGGACTTCATCATTGGCTCCTCCACCGGATTTCATTTCCCACGACAACGCCCGAGGCGACGGAGATGATGGCGTCGTTTGAAGCAGGGAGCTGCGCCTGGGCGATTCCACGCTTGATGCGAGCATCCACGGCGCTCTTGCCCCGCGCGTCGGTCGAGGTAAAGGTGACGATGGTGCCATCGGGAACGGGATTGCCGGCGCAATCACGGATGGGATCGGTGTGGACGAGGATGCCGTTCTTGTCGCGCTCGGCGGTCATTCGGATGCTGCATGGGTCGGAAGCCACTTCCTGCACCACGCGACGGACGGAGGCATTTCCGCTGGAGGCTACGAACTGCGCCGGACCTTCCTTCCTGGAAGAATCCAGCTTGGTATAGGCGACACCGCCTTTCGACATCTCGGTACGGCTGACGGCCTGGCCGTTGACGGAGAGCTCGAACTTCACGGGCTGCGGTTGCAGCACGAGGTTCTGATAGCGATCGAAGAGAAATGCAGTGCCGCTTATTACGCCCGGCGTGTCGGCGGGAACGCGTGAGGGCCGCGCCAAAAATGCAAGCGAGTGTACGGGAGCGGTGGTGACGAAAAACGTCGCGCTATTTCCATCGAGCGCAATAACGTAACGCCCGGCGTTTTGGAGATCGTCCGCGGTCAACTGAACGTTCTGCCCGAGCTGAACTTTGCGTTCGATCGCGATGCCCGGACCGACGAGGTAGAGCGTGGTGTCACCGCTGCCGGAGGTTGGGAGGCTCATCCCTGTGCCGGCCGTGACCGTGGAAGGGACGTTCAATTCGCCAGCCTTCGCCAGCATGCCCAGGCAGCACACCAGGCATACGAAAATGGCGAAATACGTTAGCGCTCTCATCTTATTGGTCCTGACGATTGAGGATGTATTCATTGACCGTGACCCGGTAGTTGTGAACGTTTGCGGCCACGGCGTCATTGAGGTCAACGGCGAACGGAACGGGCGTCTGCGGTAACAGCGCCTGATCGACATAACCGTCAGAGACCCAGATGACCTTGCCGCCATTGTCATAGTAGGTGGCCAGCACGTGCGGGATATTGACGACTTCGCCGCTCTGTTCAACCAGCTCGCCTTTCAGCACATGACGGCCGCGGCTATCGGTCTCCACTCGCTGATGCAAGACCCCGACCGTGGGATCGGCTGACGCAGGCACGAGCATCGAGTTAGGCTGCATGCGGACGCTCTTGATGGTGGAGAACTTCACGTTTGGGAAATCGATGCGGAAGGGTGAAATCTCTTTTGGCAGCAACGTGTGAGAAATCTTGTCGAAGCTGGTCTCCTCGCCGAGGATGTCGCCGTTTTTGCCGATCAAGGTGGCGCCTACGGTGACGAAGCCCGGAACCGTGTCCTCGTTTTCAATCTCGCCTACTATGACGGTGTTGTTCTCCTGCGGGATCGCGTTCATGGAGACGATGCGCACGCGCGGGGCTTCGACGTTCTGCGCGCCCCAGTCATCATTGGAGCCGCGGGTGATGACATCCCAACGTAGATAGTTCTCCTGGATGACCTGGGGCGGTACCTTGGCTTCTTTCACCACCGGCCAAACGACCTTCCAGCTGTCACCTTCCTTCTCCACTTTGAGGTCGCGGGTGTCGTAGAACGCGCCCACGGCGGTCGCGTACTCCAGGTTGGCGCGCACCATAGCTTCGTTGTCGGTGGCGCGCAAGACCTTCGTGTCCCCCTGCTGCAGCGCGGAATAGGTGCGCAGGCTGCCGTCGCGACCGGCCAGATCGCGCGCAAATGCCTCTTCATCGCTATCGGCTGACTGGGCAACGTAGGAGTATGCGCCGCGATAGTCGTGAGCTTTCACGTGGTTGAGCAGCGCCTGCACCGCACCTTCCGGCGAGGTTGCGGGAGACAGTTGATTCGGCTGGATGGTCGCCATGGCCACCAGCACGACGGTCAAGACAATAAGGATGATGGGCAAAACGAGTTTCATTACTTGGCCTCCCGCAGCACCATAGGCTCGACGGTCGCCGGAGCGGGAAACTCCAGCGTGGTTCCCAGCCGGCGCCGCTCCGGCAGCAGAAGAACCAGGAAGAGCGCGAACAGGCTGCTGGCGACGGGCAGGATTCCCCACAGGATTCCCTGGGTCGCGGTGGGCATAAAGCCCACAAACTCCAGGCGCTTGGCCGGAGGAACGTCTTCCTTCGACCACAGAGTCACGTTGCCGTTGTCGTAAATTTCAGCTTCCCGCCAGCCGGCAAAGGCGAGCAGCGGTTCGTAATAGCGGTCGCGCACGAAGACATACTTCAGTCCGTACTGGTTGGCATGCTTCAAGACGGCGCGCAGCGACTCCATTCCGGACAAACCGTAGTACTTCGCGTTGTAGAGCTGGCCGGCGCCGTGGGCCGTCATCTCCGGTAGCAGACGCGCCGAGTTGTAGTCACCGTCGACGCTGCCGGCTTTCGCGTAAGTCGATACCTCGGCGAATTTGCTGCCGAAGCCCAGGGTGATGTAGCGAAACTTCGCGTGATCGTCGCGGTTGAGGAATGCGATTACCTGATCGACTTTGAAGGGCGAACTGGCGATGGGATTGATCTCAATCCAGGCGACCGAGGCAGCCATTGTGGCAACCGCAGCTACACCGAGCGCAACGACGGCCTTGAGTCGGAAACGGCGGATCAGCTCCAAGCCCAGCAGACCAACGAAAGGCATAGCCATGAGCGTCGCCCAGAAGGTGAAGCGCTCGAAGGTCAAAACCTGATAGGCGCGGCCGAGCAGGATCTTGCCGGCAGGAGTTGTTCCACCCAGCCCGAGAAGCGCGGTGACATACCAGCCGATCAGCAGAGGACGGAGACGGCGCTCCGCTGCTCCCCGCATGATGATGAACGGAAGCGCGAGGATCATGGCGCCCATGGGGACGATCCAGAAGTTAATGCCGCTGAACGGATTCAGGATGTAGTTATCGCGGGAGCCGTGCGGAATCGGCATCTGGTTGATGGGATTTTTCCAGAGCGCGATCCAATAGGGATAAAGAACAATTGCGATACCGGCGATCCCGAGTACGGCGAAGACGATCGCTCGAAACAGAATGCCGGCGACGGAGGCATGCTCTTCCTCAAGGAGATCGGGCGCGTTGCGGTCAAGGATCGCCAGGAACAGCACGGGAATTGCGAACAGCACCGCACCGAAGAGCAGCGTGACGTGGTGCGCGGCGGCGGCTGCCCAGGCGATCGCCACGCCTTTTAGTAACGCGCTAAATCGCGAGGTCCGCAACCATATGTAGAAAAACGGAACCGCGTTGAGGGTGAGCGCTGCGGCGGCGGTCGTCGGCAGCTGCCCGGACTGATACACCAGCATGGCAAGCGATCCCAGGAACACCGATCCCAGCGCCGCGTAGCTGGCGGATACCTCATCCACCCAAAGCGCGGCGTAGCGATACATGCCGATGGGAAGCAGCAGGATCGCGATCAACTGCACGAACATGTAGGCCCATTTCAAGCCCATGATGTGCGAGAAGAGGGCGATCCACTGATGGGTCAGCGGTGGATACGTGGTCTCCGAGAAGCCGCCGAACCACTTGGGGTTCCAGGGATTGAACCAGTGCTGGGCATAATGCGACGCGAAAAAGATGTGCGTATTGGCGTCGTAAGAAATCAGGGGCAACTGCATGAAGAGCAGCGGCCCATGCACAGCCAGGGCGATCAGCAAAATGGCGGACAGGGGAATCGCACGTGAGCGGAAGCCGGGGTCCCCGCCGCGGGCAGCGTGTGCGCGCGTTGGGGCGGAGATGAGGGGCGACTGCGAAGTCAAGGGACTGCCTCCCGCAATACTCATTCAGAGCTGTTCGATTCCTGTATTCGCGGCTTGGTTGTGCGGCAGCTCCGGAGATGCGCGAAACAACGCGAGGAGGTATTCACCACTGAGAACACGGGAGTTTTGTTTTTATAAAATCCGGCTACAAAGCCTCGGGGAGAAAGGCTGACCGCACTCACCTCAGCTGGCAAAGATGTGAACCGCGGTGCTCACCGGAAAAAGCAGAGTAGTTCTTGTCCGAAGCTGCCGAACAGCCATTGAGCAGTAATTCGCATCCGAACAACTTGGAATTCAGCTTACAAGCGGAGTTCCCGCACACTTCTCGATGGCAGTGAGTCGTCCCCGTGAAAGCAAAAACAGTTCTCCTGATGCTTTGTTGTTCATTGTTGCTCCTGGCTGCGGCGCAAGCGCAGACGTTCGAAATCAATGGCCAGCAATCGCAGCCTGCCCCAACTCCGCCCAAAGGCAAACACCAGAAGAAAAATCAACAACCGGCGCAGACTAACGCCGGTGGCGAGAGCGGTATCGGGTGGGGAAGCAGCATTGAGGTAGGCCGGCTGGCGCGAGCAGCGGAAGATTCGCTGCGGCGTGGCAATCCGACGGCAGCCGCTGACTACGCGCAACGCGCGGTGAATGCCGCTCCGCAGGACAATAAATTGTGGTTCCTGCTTGGGTACACATCGCGGTTGGCGGGACGCTATCAGCAATCAGTTGAGGCGTATCAGCACGGGCTGCAAGCCTCGCCGGGGAATGCCGATGGGATAAGCGGGCTGGCGCAGACCTACGAAAAGATGGGCCGCACCGACGATGCCAAGCGGCTGCTGCTGCAGGTAATCCGGGCTAATCCGGGACGCACAAACGACCTGCTCATCGCCGGCGAGCTGTATCTGCGCACGGGCGACACGCAAGAAGGAATCAACCTGTTGCAACAGGCGGAGTCGCGCGCGCCGAATGCGCACGCCGAGCTGATGCTGGCAGTCGCCTATCTGAAGTTGAAGCAGCCGGACCGTGCTAAGCAGATGCTCGACCTGGCGAAGAAACACGCGCCGGGGAATGTAGAAATTTTCCAGGCGGCGGCAAACTATTATCGCGAAGAGCACGACTACAAAGCTGCAATTGCCACGCTGAAGAGCGCACCGCGTCAGAGTCCTGAAGTACTGGCCGACCTGGGATACACCTACGAACTCGACGGAGACAAGGAACAGGCGGCGAACGCTTACACGAAAGCCGCGAACGCGAGGCCGAAGGAGATCGGATACCAGCTGAGTGCTGCGCAGTCGCAATTGCGGATCGGAAACATGGATAAGGCGCGCGAATATCTCAATCGCGCCGCGGCGATCGATGCCAATTATTATCGATTGCACGCGATTCGCGCCATGCTGGCGAAGGAAGAGAACCGGCAGACGGATGCGATCAATGAATACAAGGCGGCCATTGCCGCGCTTCCGGCTGGCGGCGTACCTGAGGGGCAGCTCTATCCCATCCAGTTGCGGTTGAATCTCGCCGAACTCTATCGCGAGAGCGGCGACGACCAAGCCGCGCATCAGCAGATCGCGACCGCGGAAGACGAGATCAACAAGCTGGACGTGCAGGGGCCGGCAAAGGCGGAGTTCCTGCGGGTGCGCGCCTCACTAAAGATGTCCGACAATGATCTGAAGGGAGCGGAAGCGGACCTGGTCGAAGCGCGCAAGCTTGATCCCGAGAACGTCAACATTCAATTGCAGTACGCGAACTTGCTGTGGAAAGAGGGGCGCAAGGACGACTCGCGGCAGCTTTACGACGCTGTGCTCAGCAAGGACCCGGCGAACCGCTATGCGCTAGAGGCGATGGGCTATCTCTACCGCGAGGACAATAACCCCAAGTTGGCGGCCGAGTACTTCAACCGGCTCGCTAAGGATTATCCGGACGACTATATTCCGTACCTCGCGTTAGGCGACCTCTATACCCAAACGAAGGAATTCGCCCGCGCCGATGAGGACTACCAGCAAGCTTATAAACGCGCGCCCGACAACCCGGTCATCATCGCGAACGCAGCAAATGCCGCCATCGAAGCGCAGCAGATCAAGCTGGCCGGCGAGTGGGTAGACCGCGCCAAGGGCAAGATGAACGACGACCCGCGGGTGATGCGGGAGCGTGAGCGAGTCTTGCTGCACGAAGGCAACTACGTCGAATCGGCGAAGCTGGGCTACAAGGTGCTGCAGCAGTTGCCGAAGGACCGCAACGCTTCGGTCTACCTGGCCTACGATCTCTACAACCTGGGCCGCTACGACGATGCGCTGGCGATAACCGATAAGTACGACTCCATCTTGCCGAATGAGCCGAACTTCCCGCTGCTGGAAGGTCACGTTCACAAGCATTCGCAATTGCTCGATGAGGCGGTGGATGACTACACGCGCGCCATCCAGCGGGATCCCAAGATGGTGGAGGCCTACGTCAACCGCGGCTATACCTTGAACGACATGCAGGATCCGCAGCGGGCATCGCAGGACTTTCACACCGCGCTGAAGCTCGCTCCCGACAACGGCATCGCACATCTCGGTCTCGCCTTCAGCGATCTGCAACTGCGGCAGGGAAAAGAGGCGCTCGAGGAAGCCCACGAGGCGCAGAAGCTGATGGGCGAATCAGGAGCAACGCACCTGGCGCTGGCGACGGCTTACCGGCAACAGCATCTGCTGTCGAGCGCGGAGCAGGAGTATCGCGCGGCATTGAAGTACGCGCCCAACGATCTCGGACTGGAGCTGGCCCTGGCCGACACGCTCTACGACATGCGGCAGTATCAGAAGTCGATCGACGCCTTGAATGCCGCGCTCGGAACTTCGCCTGACGATCCGCTGATCTATGGCCGCATGGCACACGCGTATGCGCATCTGGGCCGACGCGACGAAACCCTGCGCTACGTCGAAGCTGCCGAGCGCACCGGCGGAAACCAGTCGGCAATTTTGCTTGACACTGGCGACGCGCTGCTGACGTTGGGCGATCAAAAGGCCGCCATGGACCGCTTCGCCCGCGCCCTGGAGGCGCCGGATGCAAATCGCGTGGAGGCCCGCCTGGCAATTGCGCACCTCATGGTCCAGTACGGACACGACGACGACGCCAGGCAGCAAATCAGTCTGGCCTTTGCCGAGAGCCGGATCGGTGAAGCGCCGCCGATCACCGCGGACAATCTCATTCAAGCTGCCAACCTGCTGTTGGCGATGCATGATTTCGATCTTGCCACCACGTACTTCCAGAAAGCAGAACAGGCGGGCGCGTCCGAGGACGTGGTCAACATTGGGTTAGCCAACACTTACCTGGCGCAGGGCAAGACGAAAGAGGCGGACCAGCAGTTGGCAATGCTGGGCTCAGACCCGGCGTCGAACCAGAATTTCGACTATCTGCTGGCGCAAGGCGAAGTTTACCGCCAGCGCCACCAGAGCTGGAACGCTTTGATGGTGCTGTCCCACGCAGATCAGTTGGGGGGCAGCGAGGTCGCACAGCTGGAAGGATTGCAGGTGGCTTCCGAGGAAGGCATGCGGGTCACCGACCACCTGAGCCTGCTCACCGACTTCACAACCGGCGGTCTGTACGACGATTGGACGGTGTACGTGCTCGACCAGCAAATCTTTGGGCTGTCGAGCAAGAGTCCCAATCTGCCGCCGCCGCGCTCCGAACAGGAATCGCTGTGGACGACGGCGTATCGCTATCACTTCGACAACAATTTCCCGATGGTGAGCGGCTTCTTCCAGATTCGCAATGCCACGGGCGATGAATCGCTGCCGCAGGAGGCGCTGATCATTCATCGCAATACTTTCGACTACAACTTCAACACCGCCCTTAATCCCGTGCTGCATCTAGGGGACAACTGGATAGCGCTGAATACCGGCCTGCAATTCACCCTACGCCGCGACAGCTCGGCGCCGCAGTACGAGAACCAGAACCTGTTTCGCCAGTTTGTGTATGCGAACAGCAGCTACTTTGGCAATTGGCTGTCATTCAACGCCAGCGCGTACCACGAAGCCGGACCGTTCACAGCGACCGGTTACAAGCTCGACTCCAATGACGTGGGAACGACGTTGCAATTCACCGTGGGTCGTCCATGGGGCAAAACCGCGCTTATTACGGGCTACACCCGGCGCGACCTCACATTCAGCCCCGTGGTGCGGCAGTACTTCACCACCTCGACTTACGGCGGCCTACAGCGCAAGTTCCTGGAACAAAAACTGACGGCCAGCGTTTTGGCCGAATATATCCGCGCGTTTCGCACGCAGGATACGTTGTGGGCCCGGGCCCATGTGCTGCGTCCTGTCGGAACCATCCAGTACAGCGTGAATCCCGCCTGGAGTGTGGCTGGTCAGTTTGCCTATGAACGCGGGCAATCGTTTCAACAGTACGACAACATGTACAGCAGTTTTTTCATCACTTACGTAAGGCCAATACATCGGTCCTTCAATGACGACGCCGGGGAGTTAAAGATCGCATATCCCCTGCGGTTTTCGGCAGGTATACAGGCAGAGCAATTTCCTTCGTTTACAGGAACTGCCAAGAGCGGCAGTTTGATTCATCCCGTATTTCGCCTGTCGATTTTCTAGCCCAGGGGAGTTCATGAAGATTTGTCTAGTAACAGCGTTCCCGCCGAGCAGGAGAGGGCTGAACGAGTACGGTTTTCATCTCGCGCGGGAGCTGCAACGCGACCCGTTGCTCAGCCTGACCATCCTGGCGGACGAACTCCATAGCGACGAGCCGGAGTTGGAGGACTATCACGTACTCCGCTGCTGGCGCTTCGACGGGCTCGCGAATCCCGCGCGTCTGGTGCGCGCAATTCAGGACATCAAACCCGATGTGGTTTGGTACAACCTGCTGTTTTCCACCTTCGGGAGCAAGCCTGTTCCCGCTTTCCTGGGTCTGGCGCAGCCTGCGATGTCGCGCCTAAGTGGTCGCTATACCCATGTGACCTTGCATCACCTGATGGACAACATCGACCTTGCGGATTCGGGCGTGCGTTTTCCAACGCTGTACCGCGTGGCTGGATCCATCGCCACCCGCATGCTGCTGATGGCGAACTCGATCTCAGTTTTATTGCCGGTTTACCGTCGTACTCTCATCGAGAAATATCGTGGCGAGAACGTGCATTTCCGCGCGCACGGCATTCTCGGCGGGCGCCCGGAGCAACCCGACTTCACGCACCGCGGCAACCCGGAGCATCGTATTCTTGCTTTCGGAAAATGGGGCACCTATAAGCGGCTGGAGTTGCTGATCGAAGCATTTGAACATTTGTCCGCCGAAATGCCGAACGTGCAGCTGATCATTGCCGGCGGCAATCACCCGCAAACGCCAGGCTATGTTGAATCGGTCGCGGAGAGTATGAAAGACAATCCGCGTGTCGAATTTACCGGGTATGTGGCGGAAGACGACATACCTAAACTCTTTCGCAGCGCCAGTGTTCTGGTACTCCCCTATTCTTCTGCAGCTGGAGCCAGCGGTGTAGCCCACCTTGCGTGCGAATTTGGCGTCCCAATCATATCGGCCGGCATCGACGACTTTCGCGAGATGGCATTTGATGAAGGTCTGGCGGTCGGCTTCTATGAAACCGGCAGCGCGCAAAGTCTGGCGCTCGAAATGCAGAAACTCCTGGGCGACCCGGAGAGAATGCGCGAAATGTCAGAGCAGAACTTTTCTGCCGCTTTACGTATGACCATGCCCCAAATCATCCGGCAGTATTTACGCTCTTTCGATTTACAGCAACGAACTCGCGCGCTGGAGCCGATCTCGCGCTTCCGGCGTATCCCCTCCTGGGTCCCGTCCCGTTCCGCGATTTTTCGCGCTGCTGCACCCCGGTGGCAGTCATGGACATAAGGGCCATTCTGTTGGTGGGAGGACTTGCCGCAGATGGCGCTACCCCGGCCGAAAGCATCGCCGGCGTGCCGATCGCTTATCTGGACGCGCTGGGAGTTCCCGTTATCGAGCGGGTCCTGCGCCGGCTGCGTCACTTCGGAATCTGCAACACGACGCTGATCAGCGACGTCCCCGCCGAGGCTAACTCGTTCACTCAGCCTGCGGCAGTCGATCACCAGGTCCGCTGCATCGAGGCTGCCGACGATGAGTTCTGGGACGCTGCGGAAGAGACGTTTCGGCAGTATGCCGAACGGGGCGCGGACTTAGTCATCGCTCTGCGTATCGGGCCCTACGTCGAAGTCGATTACGACGAGATGATCCAACATCACATCGATTACCGCTGCGCGGCGAGCATGGCGGTCGATGCGCAGAATTCCAGCCTCGATCTCTTCGTTCTGAACGCCGGCGGCCGAATGGATGCGCGCTATTTGTTCCAAACCCGTCTGCAGCATTTGCGAAAGGATTGCGAACCGTTTCAGGTGAAAGGCTATGTGAACCGCTTGCAGAGCACCGCCGACCTGCGGCAGTTCTGCGTGGACGGCCTGCTGGCCAGAAACGCCGCGCGCCCTGAGGGTAGGGAGGTGAAGCCGGGCGTATTCGTAGGCCGCGGGGCCCGTATTCACCGCAAAGCTCGCGTGGTTGCCCCCGCCTTCATCGGTGCCCGGGCCAAGGTTCACGCCTCGGCGCTGATCACGCGAGGCAGCGTCCTGGAACATCATGCCGAAGTGGATTGCGGTACGGTGGTCGAGAGCTCGACCTTACTTCCGTTCACCCGCCTGGGCGCGGGGCTGGACGTGATGCACTCGGTCGTGGGCTTCCGCCGCCTGGTGCACCTTACCCGCAACGTCGAGGTCGAGATTACCGACGCGAAGTTGGTAGACATGGTGCCTTTGAGCCCTGTTTCTCGTTTGGCAGGCAGCACTGTTGCTCTTTTTGCATTCTTACCTAAAGAGATTTGGCGCAGTCTTTTTGCGACGTCCCATCGTGAGAGCACTGCCGAATCTCCGGAGTGTCCTGAGCGAGCGGTAGCTGCGCTGGACTCGACGGTCTTGGACTCTCCAGCTTCCGGCCCGGAGAGCTCCGAGTTTCCCTTAGCAGTCGTGAGGAGATATGGAGACCATTAGTCGGCCCGTAGTTGTTAAACGCATGCCGGAGAGGATGAATCTTAAACAGGCCCGAAAGTTTTGGAAGGAAGTACAGCCGTTTTTGAATTCAGACCGGCCACAGGTTGTCTTTGACATGTCGTATGTCCGGCATATTGATGCTGCCGGCATCGATGTGTTGCTGCAGTGCATGCGTGAAGCGGTGAAACGTGACGGCGATTTGAAGCTGGCCGCGCTGTCACCGCAGTCTGCCGTCGTGCTGGAACTCACACGCACGGGGCGGCTGTTCGAGATCTACGAGAACTCAACCGCAGCAGTAAAGAGCTTCAGCAGCTTCCTGCCGAATGCCATGCGGCAGCTCGAGCCCCAGACAGCGCAGGGGGTGGTGCCTGTGTTCGCACCGCAAACCAGCGAGGAGTTACCGGGAGAGAGCCTGGCCGCATGACCGCGCATCCAGAGATGGTGGTGGCGGACCCGCCGCGTGTGAGCGCCTGGCGCGAGTTCCTGGCGCGGTGGACGCCGCAATACGCGACGCACGCCAAAATCCTGAATGGCAGCATCGTCCTGCTGATCGGATCGGTCTTCGTGAGCCTGGCGAACTTCGGCTACAACATCGGGGTCGCCCGCATGCTGGGTCCGTCCGACTTCAGCCACGCGGCTGCCGCAGTCACCATCCTGATGCTCATTTCGGCCGTTACTCTGGCTTTTCAGCTGGTGTGCACCAAGCTCATCGCGCGGGCGGAGACAGTTGTGGCAAAAGCCGCTGTTTATCAGCACCTCATGAAACGCGCCTGGATCATAGGTTTCGGCCTGGGCGTGTTCATGTTGCTGACGAACACCGTGCTTGCTACCTACCTGCGACTTTCCAGTCCCTGGATCATTATCCTGCTGGCCATCGGATTGACTATTTACGTTCCCCTCGGCGTCAAGCGCGGTGGACTACAGGGCACGTGCCGCTTTCGAGGCTTGGCCTGGAACATGGCTGCCGAAGCCATCGCCAAGTTCGTTGGAGCGCTCGTGCTCATTGCGATGGGATTCGGGGTGCTGGGCGCGGTAGCGGCCATCTCGGCATCCGTAATCCTGGCGTTCTGGCTGCCTGATCGAGCGGCGGAGCTTCGCGGACCGGCAGTGCCGGGGCGGTCGGAACACATGGGCGAAGGCCGACAAGCCATCGTCTTCTTCGTCGGGCAGGTCATCATCAGCAATATCGACATTCTGATGGTGAAGCACTTCTTCAGTCCGGACGATGCGGGTCTGTACGCTGCCATTGCTCTCGTCGGCCGCTTGCTTTATTTCGCGGCGTGGTCGGTCATTAGCGCGATGTTTCCCGTTTCCGCCGAGAGCAAAGAGAACAGCACGTCCGGCTCGCTGCTGGCGGTGCCTCTTCTGCTGGTGACGGCAATGTCAGCCGCCTTCGTCCTGCTGCTGGCGGCTTTTCCCACGCTCGTTTTTCAATCTCTGTTCGGAGCCCACTTCCACTCTGCCGTGGGCGACCTGAACCTGCTGCTCAGCATGAATGCGGCAGCTACAGGGGTGTACGCCATTGCGGTTGTGTTGATTACGTACGAGATGTCGCGGCGCATCGCCAACACCGGCTGGCTGCAGTTGGTGGTGAGCGGACTGATCGTGCTTGGTATCACCTGGTTTCATTCAACTCTGTTGGAGGTGATCGTAGTCCAGCAGGTACTCAGGGTTCTATTACTGGTGGCGGTCGCGTTGCCCTTCGTCAAGGTTTGGGCGACCGCTGGCGGGAGACTCCATGAAGAAGTTACGGCGCGTTACTGAAGCGGAAGTCATAGCCGAGTTCCTGAAGAACGAGTTCTACCAGGAGGAGTTCCATCAGGACCGCGAGCAGTTCGAGCAGCTCGTGCTAGACGCCCAAATTTCGGATGAAGCGGGAAACGCGCTGCGTCGGGCCCTTTTATTCCGTAGGCGCGGGCACATGTGGCGCGAGTTGCCGCCGGATACGCAATGGTGTGAGGTAAGGATCGAACCACAGGACCTGGAGCGGGTGCGGGTATTTCCACGGGCACAATGGCGCCGCGTGGCCAACGGCAGGTTTCTGCTGAAAGACATTGTCAGACAGATCAAGACCAAGCCGTTTCGCGGCGCAACGCGCGACTTCATCGCGAAAGTGCAGGCGCTCAGTTATTACCTGCGCAACCACGCAGATAACAGCGCGGTGCTGCTGATCGGTGTAGACGACGAAAGTCCGGTGACGGTCCTGGAAGGCAACCACCGGCTGACCGCCGCGTTGCTGGCCTCGCCTGAGGTGCTGCAGAACCGCTTCCGCGTGTTTTGCGGCTTCTCACCGTCGATGTCGCAGTCGTGCTGGTATCAGACCAACATACCGAACCTGTGGCGATATGCCCGCAATCGGGTGCGGAACCTTTTCTACGATCCCGATGCGGATATAGAGCGGTTGATGAAGCCCGCCCCACCCTCTTCGGATCGCACAACGGAACCGGCGCTGACTCCGGTGGGGGCGGCAAAGACGATGACGAAGTTTGAGGTCCACGGGCCACAGTAAAAAAATTTTGCCTGGGAGAGCTGCAGATGAAAGCTCATCAGAAGATACTTACGAATTTCATGGTGCTGGTGGTTGCGTCCGTCATGTGCGGATTGCCGGAACTTGCGCAAGCGCAACAGGCTTCGCAGAACGACCAGCAGCAGAACGGGACGACGTTTGATCCCTCGAAGGGGCCGCTGCAACCGATTCCACAAAACCAGCCAAGTACCGAAAATCCGGCGCCGCAAGCGCCCGAGAGTTCGACTGAGGTACTTCCAGCGACGCCTGCGCCGCAACCTGGAGTTGAGCAACAAATGCAGCAGCCACTCGGTGCGGCAACAGCGGAGGGCGTTCCGACAGTGGGCGGGGCGGCATCTCGTCCCGCGGGCGAAGCGATTGCCCCTGATAAGCAGAGGCAGCGGCACTCACTGCTGCTGAAGATGGGCCTGATTGCTGCGGCCGGGGTAGCGGTGGGCACAGTGGCCGGACTGTCGAAGGGCACGTCGGCGAAACCGAAATAAAAGCAGCAATTAGCAACTAGCAGCTCGCGACGAGCGGACGCTCCGCTCGCTGCAACATTCATCGCATGCTAGGAAAAGCACAAGATGCCGTCATCAACACGCAGGTCGCTTCTCATCTCCTTCTCCGGTGTCGACGGCTCCGGCAAGAGCACGCAGATCGCGAGCCTGCAGCAGTTCCTTCACCAACGCGGCTTTAGCACAAAACTGCTTGCGTTTTGGGATGATGTCGTCGTCCTCAGCCATTATCGGGAAGGCTTCGTCCACAAGATTTATGGCAGCGAACGGGGAATCGGCGCACCGGACAAGCCGGTGACTCGCCGCGACAAAAATGTCCGCAAGTGGTACCTCAGTCTAATCCGTCACGGGCTGTATCTGCTGGACGCCTTGCACCTGAGTAGGGTGATCGCTGCGGCCCGGGGGCCGGGCGCTGACGTCATCATCATGGACCGCTACATTTACGACGAACTGGCCAACCTGCCGCTCGCCAATCCTGTGACGAGGATCTTCGTGCGCTTGGTTGGAGGATTGGTGCCGCGGCCCGACGTCGCATACATACTGGACGCCGATCCTGAAGCCGCGCGCACCCGCAAACCGGAGTATCCCGTCGACTTCATGCGTCTCTGCCGCAACGCCTACTTGCAGCTGGCGGACATGCTGGGCGGCATGACGATCATCCCTCCGCTGCCCCTGGAAGCCGCGAAGCGCGACGTGAAGGCCGCCTTTGTTCGAGCGGCACCGGAGCTGCAAACTGCCGAAACGCGATTGGACGCAGCTAAGATCGCGTAACTCCCCGGTAACAATTACCTTGCAGCCGCCGTTCCTACCCACAGCTGGTGTGCTTCAGGTAGCTTCTCCCATGAAAACACAGGAGTTGCGTGCATTTCGGAGAGCAAAAGTTTGGCACCAAACTTGTAGTGAAAAGAATGTTGCCGGTTACGACTGGCCGTTTGGCAGCTTTTTTGGAGGAAATTCCCCATGAGGAATGGAATACTGTTTACGCTGGCGCTGGCTGTGGCGCTCACGGTTCCCGCAGCAGCGCAACAGACCACTTCGGACACCCAGCAGCCCGCTGTGTCGTCTACCCAGAGCACTTCACAATCGTCGCAATCGACTACGACCCAGGACACCAACTCAGACCAGAACATGTCGGCGCAGCAGCCGCTGCAACCCGATACCAGGCAGGGCTTCTGGGGGAAGATCAATCCATTCGCCCGGAAAAAGTATGTGCAGCGCCAGCTGAGCCCGATCCGCAACCGGGTGAATGAGCTTGATGACCTGACGGCTGCCAACGCAAAACAGATCAAGGACGTGGACGCGCGCGCGCAGGAGGGCATTCGCCAGGCTGATGCCAAAGCGACGCAGGCTGACCAGCACGCTGTCGACGCCGGCAATCGTGCCCAGCAGGCGAACCAGACGGCCATGCAGGCCAGCAATCGTCTGAACACGGTGGAGCAAGTGGTTGGGAACATCGACCAGTATCAGCCTGCGACCCAGACAGAAATCCGCTATCGCGCGGGTCAGACTGCCCTTAGCGCCAAAGCCAAGCAGGCCATCGACGACATGACCGTCAACCTTAAGGACCAGAAGGGATACATCATCGAAGTGCAGGGCTTCTCGGCGAGCGGCGGTCCGGCCGGTATTCAGAATTCGCAAGCCATGGCCAATTCGGTGGTGCGCTACCTCGTGGTGAACAACCAGATCCCGGTGTACCGCATTTTTGTGATGGGTATGGGGAATGCGAGACTGCCCGCGCCGGAAGACGGCACGAGCACCCGCCCCCATGGCAATCGCGTCGAGATCAGCCTGCTGAAGAACAACGTTGATCAGTTGGCCTCGAACGCGCAGCCGAACGGCGACATGGCAACGGGTACCCAGAATGGCTATGCGTCCGGTTCTTACTCAGCTCAGCCTGATACCCAGAGGCAGCAGTCGAACACTACGAACTCGAACGCGAACAACACATCGCCACAGCAATAACTCCCCAAAGAAGCACAGACCCAGCAAACCCCTCGCGAAAGCGAGGGGTTTTTTGTGCACTGATATTGGAGTTTGGAGGGTGAGAACTGCCCCGCCCCAGCCAAAGGAAGGCTGGAACCGGGGGCACCCCGTGTTGGCAGGCCGTTCACGGCCATCTGCGCTAGAAGAAAGGCCGGAGCGGTTCGCCCCGGCCGTTCAACTTCGATCCCTAACCACTATCCACTACTTCGTGATCTTCTCGCCGATCGACTTTGCCTGGGTAAACAGCAGCAGGTAGTCCGGGCCGCCCGCTTTCGAATCCGTTCCCGACATATTGAAGCCGCCAAACGGATGCGCCCCTACCATCGCGCCCGTACACTTGCGATTGATGTAGAGATTGCCGACGGCGAATTCCTCTTTGGCTGCGGCGATCTTGTCGTTCGACGAAGTGTAGACCGCGCCTGTCAGTCCGAACTCCGTGTTATTGGCAATATCGAGCGCGTGCTCGAAATTATGTGACTTGATGACCGCCAGCACCGGCCCGAAGATCTCCTGCTGCGAGATGGTGGCCATGGGATCGACGTCGGCAATCACGGTAGGCTGAATGAAGTAACCATCGCCGGCATCGGTTGCGTGTTCCCCGCCGGTGATCAGCCGCCCGCCCTCTGCAATGCCTTTGTCGATGTAGCCCAGGATCGACTTCATCGATTTTTCGTTAACCACCGGACCCATGTCAGGATTGAGCACCGGATCGCCAACCGTGATTTTCTCGACGCGCTCTTTGAGGCGCTGCAGGAAGCGGTCGTAGATGCGCTCATCCACAATCGCGCGGGAGCACGCCGAACACTTCTGGCCGCTGAAGCCGAAGGCCGAAACCGTGACGCCTTCGACCGCGGCGTCGAAATCGGCATCGGCATCGACGATGATTGAGTCCTTGCCGCCCATCTCAAGGATGGTGCGCTTGATCCAGATCTGACCCGGCTGCTGCACAGCCGCGCGTTGATTGATGTGCAAGCCAACTTCTTTTGATCCGGTGAAGGCGATGTAGCGAGTCTTGGCATGCTCGACCACAGCATTGCCAAAACCGTTGCCGTGACCGGGGCAAAAGTTAACTACTCCATCGGGCAGACCGGCTTCTTCCAGGATCTCGAAGAACTTGGCGGCAATGGTCGGCGAATCGCCCGACGGCTTCAGCACAACCGTATTGCCACAGACGACCGAGGCCAAGGTCATGCCGCCCATAATTGCGGCGGGAAAGTTCCACGGCGGAATTACTGCGCCCACTCCCAGCGGAACGTAGCAAAGCTGGTCACGCTCGCCCGGCAACTGCACCGGCGGCTGCGCCTTCGACAGCCGCAGTGCTTCGAGCGCATAGAAGTCACTGAAATCGATCAGCTCGGCGATGTCGCCATCCGCCTCCGCCCAGTTCTTGCCGACTTCGAAAACCAGCCAGGCCATCATCTCGAACTTGCGCTCGCGCAGCAGGTGGCTGACGCGGAACAGCAGGTTGGTGCGCTCCTCGACAGAGGTGTACTTCCACGTTTCAAATGCCTTCCATGCGGCGCGCATCGCGGGTTCGACTTCGGCAGGGCCGGCGGTCTGATGAATGCCGACCACTTCGGACGGCTTGGCCGGATTGAGAGACTCAGTCTTCTCATCGGTTTTGACCCGCCTGCCGCCGATGACCAGGTCGTACTCACGCCCAAGTTCGTTGCGGACCTTTGCCAGTGCATTGCGCATGCGGCGGGCGTTCTCAGGATTCGTAAAATCTACCGCAGGCTCGTTCTTAAACGTGCTGGGAATGCGGACATTGTTGACGGTAGCGGAAAGCCGCGTGCCTTCGCGCGCGGGCGTAGTCGTAGTAGCCATAAGTGCTTCCTCTCAGTAAGGTCAATTTCAGGTGGCTTTACAGTAGATGCCGGCTGCCCATGGGGGATGCGGCAGCGGCTGAAACTCCTATTTTACGCCTTGTGCAGCGTCTCGCGCCGCCACGGCGCTGCTGTCTTTTCAGTCGCCTGACATGGCCGGCTATGGCAACCACCGTGCCTTCGAGGTTTCGAGCGTGTCTTTTCGTCCGCGCATCAATTCTGCAACGTGCATTCCTTCAGAGTTAACGAGTGATTGGGATTATGACATGCGCCGGAAGACAGACCAGGCAGAAGAGCGTAGATCGCCAAAATGCATAAACGCGTTGTATCGGGGGTGTTGAGCGGTCCCCAGAGGCTGATTGCCTACCCCTTCCGGCCTGTGATACCTTCCGCTCGACCCCAGTTTTTGTTCCAGGCAGGTAAGCCGGCAGCCATTGCACCGGTGGAGGGAATGGAATGATTGGCCTAATCATCGTCATCGTTCTGCTGGCGATCATCGCCTTTTCGTTGATTGGTATTTACAACAGCCTGGTGCAGTTGCGAGTACGCGCCGATAACGCCTGGGCTGACATCGATGTGCAACTCAAACGACGCTACGACCTTATCCCCAACCTGGTTGAGACTGTGAAGGGCTACGCCGCGCACGAGAAGGGCACCTTCGAGAACGTCGCCAAGTTTCGCAGCGCCGCCATGGCCGCGACCACACCGGCCGAGAAAAGCGAAGCCGAAGGCCAGTTGACTTACGCGTTGCGTGGGTTGTTGGCGGTTGCCGAGGCCTATCCGCAGTTGCAGGCAAATCAGGAGTTCATGTCGCTGCAAGGCTCGCTGACTGGATTAGAAGATGCCATCCAAAATGCGCGCCGTTATTACAACGCCGTAGTGCGTGACCTGAACACCAAGATCCAAACCTTCCCCAGCAACATTGTCGCGGGAATGTTCCACGTGCAACAGAAGCAGTTCTTCGACATCACCGAACCAACGCAGCGCGAGCCGGTGGCGGTGAAGTTCTGAAGGCGGCACTTAGCAGTTAGCGTTTAGCACGTAGCATTTAGTCGTACGGTGCAGACCCTCAGGCGGAAAGACCAGACCCTCAAAGATTCGAAAAGGAGCCCTTACCTTACCTTTCGCCGCAAAAGTACACCCCAATCGTGAAAGAGGTCGTCGAGATGCGGCGGATGCTGAATGGTCTGCTCTCCAAGGTACTGGTGGAACGGGGCAGCACACCTTCGCGGCGAACTGTGGCTAATGTGGGTAGCCGATAGATCCTGACCAAATGCACGGTGCTAAATGCTAAATGCTAAGTGCCAACTCCGAATCGTCGCAGTCGTTGCGTTGCTTGCCCTTCCTGCCTTTGCGCGCGAGTGGCACATCACGCGCTTTGACAGCAACCTGACCGTCGCCCAGGACGGCACGATGACTGTGAACGAGCACTTGGTGATGTACTTCAACGGGGAGTATCACGGGATTTATCGTGACATTCCCATTCAGTATCCAGGACCGCACGGATCCAACTACACGCTGTTTCTAACGGTCACCAAAGTCACAGACGACTTCGGGAACAAGTTGAAGTACGAATCCAGCGTGCAGGGCGACTATCGTCACCTGAAAATCTACGTTCCCGGGGCGGTGGACACCACGCGCGCGGTCAACATCGACTACACGGTCAAGAATGCCATCCGCTGGTTCGATGATCACGACGAGCTGTACTGGAACGTGACCGGCAATGATTGGGCCGTACCTATTGACGATGCGATGGCAACCATTCTGTTTCCGCCAGGCGCGGCCAACAACCTGCGCGCGCAAGCCTTCACCGGGATTTATGGCTCGCAGGCGCAGAATGCGACGGTTGTGGTCAACGGCAACACCGTCAGGGTTCATACCAGCGAGCCCCTCTCTATGCGCGAAGGTCTCACTGCCGACGTCTACATCACGAAGGGCGTGCTGACGCAGCCAGGTAAGCTGACGTTTGCAGTGTGGTTTCTTCGCAGCAACTTCATCGTGCTGCTGCCGCTGTGGGCGTTCATCGTAATGTTCTTCTTCTGGTGGACCAAGGGCCGCGATCCTAAAGCCGACATCTCCGTTGCGCCAATGTATGAGCCGCCGAAAGGCATGACGCCGGCCGAGGTGGGCACGCTGATCGAGGACAAAGTTCATCCCCGGGACATAACTTCGACACTCGTTGATCTCGCGGTCAAAGGGTACATCAAGATCGAGGAAACGGACTCGAAGCTGTTGCTGTTCACGCATCGCGACTACACCTTCCATTCGTTGAAAGATCCCGCCACCTGGACGCCCGACGTGCTGGAAGCCCATGAACGCGTGATGCTGAATCACCTGTTCCCCAACTATAGGACGCAGGTTCGCTTGTCGGAGCTGCGCAACCAGTTCTATACCGCAATTCCTACGGTCAAAGAAGACATCCTGGCGGAGCTGAAGAGCAAAGGGATGTACTCCGTCGATCCGGAGTCGGCGCATGCGTATGTGCTGGCCGGTGTATTGTTCACCGCGCTGCCGTTTGTTATCGTGCAGTTGCTGCGGTGGGCGAGCGTCATCGATTCTCCCGGCCTGCTGATTGCGTCAGCCATTCTTGCGCTGATTGTCGTTTTTCTGTTCGCACGCATTATGACGGCGAAGTCGCAAAAGGGCGTTCACACTAAAGTCGAGATTCTCGGCCTGCAGGAGTTCATCACTCGGGTGGATGCGGACCGGCTGAAGCGGATGCCGCCCGACACATTCGAGAAGATCCTCCCGTATGCGATGGCATTAGGAATTGAAAACCGATGGGCCAGGGCATTTCAGGGGATCGTGCAGAATCCACCAACGTGGTACGTGGGCCCGACGCCGTACATGAACTTCAATCCCATATTCTTTGCGGGAGCGATGCACAGTATGGCGATGGACGCGCACCAGGCGTTCGTGTCAGCGCCGCGCGCCAGCAGCACCGGCTCGGGATGGAGCGGCGGGGGTTTCGGCGGCGGAGGCGGCTTCAGTGGCGGCGGCTTTGGTGGTGGTGGCGGCGGAGCATTTTAGCGCCATTGGCCAGTCTTTAGTGGCCAGTTCCACAATCCTCCAAAACGGCACTGACACACGCCGACTTGGCAGTCAGCAGGTTTTCGTCGTTGCCGCATCCAATCAAAGTACATTAGGCTATTTGTCAGGCTTTGAGGCGCATCATCTGGCCAGCTGACAATCCCTGCATGCATGTAAATTTCAACGCCCTGCCCGCCTTGGTTGCGCTCGCAATCCTGGTGGTGGTATTCGCGGCGATCTCGCGTCAGCACACGCGCGAGCGGGTACAGCTCTGGCTTGCGGGGTGGATCCTGGTACTGCTGCGCGCGGCGGTGCAGTTTGTGAATCCGCCGCGACCGCATGGCTTCCGCTTCGACTTGGCGATTGGGTTGTCCTCTCTCGAGCTGGCCAGCATTGCGTTTGTCGTTTCGGTGGCCCCGAAGGCCAACACGGCAAGGCGGCAGCTTCTGCTGGCGACCGTGCTGGGAGTGCCGGCGCTCACCTATACCAACGCAATGATTGCGGGCGTCACCTCTCGGACCTTGTACTACGCAGCAGTGGCGAGCGGCTGCGTCGCTGCGCTGGCGCTTCTATGGTATTGGTACCGCGAGATCACATGGTATGTGGGCTGCGTAGCAGCGTCGCTGATTGCGCTTACCGCATTGGTGATATGGACCATCGCGTCCGGCCTGGAAGACTATGGAGCTCACCTCATCCTGATGGGCCTGAACTTCGCCGCCGCTGCTTTTTTTGGGTACAACTTGCGACGAATGTCGGCGGGGGTGCTGGCTACGGTCTTCGGATTTGTGACTTGGGGCGCCAGTTTTCCGGTAGCGATTCTTATCCGGACCCACGCTCCCAATATTCGGCTGGATGTAGAAATCTGGGACATCCCGAAATATCTGGTTGCGATTGGCATGATTGTCACTCTTTTGGAGGAGCAGATCCTGGAAAGTGAGCACCTGGCCTACCACGACGCGCTCACCGGGCTGCCCAACCGGCGTCTACTGCAGGACCGGCTGCTGCAAGCCATCGCTCACGCGGCTCGCAGCGGCTGTAAAGTTGCGGTCCTGTTACTTGACCTCGACGATTTCAAGGGAGTGAACGACACCTTCGGACACCTTGTCGGTGACGGAGTTTTGCAGGAAGTCGCGAACAGACTGTCGGGACGGCTGCGCGCCGCCGATACCATCGCACGCACTGGTGGCGACGAATTTACCATTGTCAGCGAAGTATCCGATCCACAAGGCGCGCGGACACTGGTCTGGGCGCTGGAGGCGGCGTTGGTGTCGCCGCTGCGGGTAGAGAGAAGGAAAGTGCAATTAGGCGTAAGTGTCGGCTACGCGTTGTATCCCGATGATGCTATCGATCCCTCGGACCTGTGCGCCCTGGCAGACCGCGCCATGTACGCTTCCAAGCACAGTGGCCGCTCCCTGCGCTCTTCTGTCGATCCCGCCTCCTAGCAATTGCCATTTAACCTTTGCCGCGCACACGGGCACGGAGCGATGCCTCGTCTGCTCTAGAATGGAGACTGCATGAGCGACGTGAAGACAATCCGGCTGACAGAGATGGTGAAAGCCGCTGGTTGAGCCAGCAAGCTAAGTCCGGCGGTGCTGGACTCGGTGCTTGGGAAATTAGCCCGGCAACATGATCCCAACGTACTGGTCGGCTTCGACACGGCCGACGATGCCGGCGTGTATCAACTCACTCCTGAGCTCGCTCTGGTCCAGACTGTCGACTTCTTCACCCCCATTGTCGATGACCCATATGTGTTCGGGCAAATTGCGGCCACAAATGCGCTCAGCGATGTGTACGCTATGGGCGGACGCCCGATCAGTTCGCTCGCGTTGGTCTGTTTTCCGGAGAACGGCGATCCCAGGATCCTGGAGGAGATGCTGGCGGGCGGCCTGTCGAAGATGATGGAAGCCGGCTGCACCGTGATCGGGGGGCACAGCATTCGCGATGAGGAGATCAAGCTCGGCTACTCCGTCACCGGGACCATTCATCCGAAGAAGGTCATGGCCAACAGCGCGGCCCAAGCCGGCGACCGCCTCATCTTTACCAAAGCGATTGGCACCGGCGTAATCTCGACAGCGATCAAACGCGGCAAAGCCGACTTCACTTGGGTCCGCGCGGCAGTACATTCCATGACCACGTTAAATAAAACTGCGGCCGAAATCGTGACCTCGGAAAAGTTTGATGTACATGCCATGACGGACATCACCGGCTTCGGATTGCTCGGTCACGCGCGAGAGATAGCCAGTGGATCCGGTGTTAGTTTGCGGATCCATGCATCGCAGGTGCCGTTGCTTCCAGGAGCGCTGGAGTGCGTCCGGGACGGTTACATGCCCGGAGGTTTGAAGTCGAACCGCCAGTTCACAGAAGGATGCGTGGCAGCCGACCCCGGCGTGCCGCTGGATCTGGTCACGCTGCTTTATGACCCGCAAACGGCCGGAGGATTGCTCATCGCAGTGGCGGAAGAGGATGCGGAAGCACTGGTTTTAGAGCTGCGGAGAGCGGGGGTCGAAGGGCTTGCAATCGGTGAAGTCATCGCCAGGCAGAAGCCGCTCATCGCAGTGCTGCCGTGACCTCAGATTGGGGCCACCCGCTTCAGGGCGCGGCGAGGGTTTGCACATGGCAGGCCGCCTTGCCGCCCGGCATCACAGCGAAAACGTCGATCTTGCTGGAACTGGCTACACCGCCCACGTATCCCGCAAAACCTATAAAGTTGCTTGCCACGCCACTGCTGTCCTGTGCCGGACGCCAGTCGCCAACCGCACCGAACCCGGAGATAATTCCGTCGGTGGTCAGGACGATCGCGCGCGGCGGTTGGCGATCTTTAGTGTCCCACGCCCACCCGGTGATATGCAGCGCGCGCGGCCAGGCATGACCGATCGTCGTGGTGGACTCCACTTTCCCAACGCAGTCAGCCGCGGATGTGAGTTGCAGGACCGAGTCGAGGCGCTGCTCCAACATGGCCGCCTGGGGCTCGGAAAAAACCGACAGGCCGGCACTTCGCATGTAGGGGACGAGAGCGATGACCTGGTCGGGATCGTAGTCCGCCCACCGCAGCTGCTCCTTGTCGTAAACTCCGCTGAGTAATGCCGCAGCTGCCGATCTGCGCTGAAACGCCTGAGTTCGCGCCTGCCTCAGTGTCATTGGCGCCAGGCTCGCTGCAAAAATGAAGACGCAAAGCAAAATCAACTGGGCCCACAACAGTGACTTCGTTGCACCGCCGGCATCTCCGGTCGACGTGCGCGCCAGCCACAGTAATCCCAGGCAGCACCAGAACAGCAGGGACACAGTCTGATAGCGTGAGGCAAAAGCCTGGCCGGGCCCAAGAAAAAACCTGCCCAGTGCGGTCAATGCTGCCGTCCCCATGCAGAACAACACAGTAAGGGTCAATTGAACGCTGAACGCAGGCGAGCTTTCAGCAGAGCGACGGAACCTGAACACTAGCGCACTGAACACCGCTAACCCGGCAAGCCCGATGAGTTCGGCAAGGTGAATGGTGGCCCGGCTGGGAGGCCGATCAAACAAGTTGTGACTGGTCTGGACCCACGCACTTCCAAAATAAGCCAGAAAGTACTTGATCAGCACGCCCAGGTTTCGCGCTGACGATTTTAGGGCGGCAGGATGGACGTAATCGTTCAGAAAAAGCGCAGTGCTGACGATCGCCACAAGCAGGATGGTAAGAATCGCAGGTCGCCGCAGTCGAAGCAAGGCCGCAGCACCCAGCAATAGCGGCCAAACAAGGTTACCGTTTGAGAGCGAATACGTTGCCCCGAGCGCCGCGACTATCGACAGCAAAAGATATCTCCACGACGTCGCCGCACCCTGGCCGGACTGGGACTTCAGCCAATAGAGCATCAGAGCAGCGAACGACGACGTTGTGAAGAAGCCCGGCAGCACGAAGCAAGTCTGAAATCCCCAGGTGAGGTTCTCCCACTGCGACGGGCAGAAGAGGCAGAAGGCGGCTAAACCAATTCCGGTCCGCCAGAGGGCGCTACGCCATCCGCCGAGCACTCGCATGCTCCATGCCAGAACCAGCAAATGCAGCGCCTGAATAGCAAAGATGCTGGCCAGAAGAAAGCTCTGCCGCGCATGGAACCAGTACAGATCGGCCAACAGGAAAAGCTTGGGAATTAAGAGACGATGCTCATAGTGCTGGGTCCACAACCAGGCGAGAGCCGATTGTGCCTCGCGCCCGGCGCCGAATTCTATCTCGATCCAACCGTCCCACGCCGGGAGCGCCGAGTACGTCGTGACAACCAGCCATGCCGCAACAGCAATGATGAGAAATCCGCCAGTGAGAAGCAGGTAGGAGAGGGCACTTTCTATCGTGGCAATTCGGGTTACGCGTCTCGAAGACAAGACTCGTTGTCCGGCGACGGTAGTCGACAAGCTGCTATCCTCTCCTCAAGTGTTTAGTGTTCGTGATTTAAGTTTCAGCCGCGAATCGCCCACGCATCCGGCGTCTCATTTTATCGCAGGGCAAGGGCAGGCCCGGAGTGGACCATCTTAGGAAAAACGTCCCCCTGCAGACGTTGCTTTGCGAATTTCCTCTCGCATCCGCTGCAGCGAGTGGGTTAACATGTTCGGCAACTCTGGTGAGGCACTGCCGCGCACATCGTGTGCGTTTCCAGCCGGCCCGTAGTCGCCACAGAGACTTTACTGATCGTTCACTGTTCCGAGTCAGCCATAGTACATAGCTTCCACGTTCACGAGGAGATGCGATGAGGTTGTCCAGGGTTCTTGTGCTTTCGGGCTTGTTGTTGATGGTTTGTGTCTTTCTGGCAGCATGTGGTGGTAGCAGCCCGAAGCCTGCTCCTCCACCACCTCTGACCATCACGAACTCAACCCTGCCGCAAGCAACGGTCAACGTTCCTTATTCCATCATCTTGAACGGGTCCGGTGGAATGGGAAGCTACACGTGGTCAATCACCGCGGGAAGTTTGCCGCCAGGCTTGAGCCTGGACGGGCAGAAAGGCGTGATCTCCGGCACACCGACCACCGCCGGGACATTTAGCTTTACAACGCAGCTCATGGACGGCGCGAATCACACCGCAACCGCGAACCTCAGCATCGCGGTGGGCGGAGCGCTGATCATCACTTGCGACTCCTGCGCTACGGGAACCCTGAACCTGCCTTATGGCAATCCTGGCGTTCCGTACAATCCGAGCGGCACTCCGACGTTTTCGGCTACCGGCGGAATCGCACCTTACACCTGGTGCGTCATTGAGTCCAGCGGCGCATGTGACAACGGCACGGGCGGCGCATTGCCTGTCGGGCTTACCATCACGACCGACAGCAACGGCAACGGAGTCATCTCCGGTACGCCGACGTCGCAGCCCGCTGCACCTGTGCAAATTATGGTCCAGGTGACCGACTCCGAGACCCCCAGGGCAAGTGGAAGCGAGACGGTGAGCTTGACTATCTTCTCGATTGCAACCACGATGCTGCCCAGCGCTGTTATCAACCAACCGTACAAGGGCACCGTGACTGCAGCGGGCGGCACGGGCAGCGCGAAACATCCGTACACGTGGTCTGTGACCAGCGGCAGCCTGCCGCTTGGACTGGGTCTGTGCACAAAGAGTTCGTCGCCTGTGTGTGCCATCAGCGGCACTCCCACGCAATTAGGTCTCTCGACCTTCACCGTTAGCGTCGCAGACGGCGAAACGCCGCCCGCCATGGCAATGGCCACGCTCAGCATCGATGTGCACGATACGACACTGACAATTACGACAACTACGCTTCCGGCCGGCATAGTCAACGTGTCCTATAGCGCGATTGTGCAATCGACGGGCGGAGACGGCAATAACACATGGAGCATCGCCTCGGGAACTTTGCCTCCGGGTTTAACTCTCAACACCAGCACGGGCGCGATCACAGGCATGCCCACCACCCAGGGGGCGTCGGCCTTTGTGGTGCAGGTGCAGGATGGGGAGAACCCGCCGCAGGTGGCGATGTCGGGCACGCTCGGCATCACCGTGAATGCGCCGGTCACCAATCTGCTGCTGAATGGGAACTACGCGTTCGCATTTAACGGCTTTGACAACGGAACGCCGTTCGTCATGGCGGGAGCGTTTATTGCCGACGGCAGTGGAAACATCACTGGCGGCAAACTCGACAGGAACGACGGTCACGGCAGCGAAATCAATGATCCCAGCCAATGCCGTGGCAATCTCAACTGCCCGGTCGCGGAGGTGATGCAGTCTCCGGGATCCACCTACGACCTCAGTTCTGGCAATGGCCTGGGCACGATAACCATTTCCACCGTCGATCACAATGGCAACCCGCACAGCTACAAATTCTCGATTGCCGTCTCCGCCAATGCCTGTGTCGCCAACGTATCGTTATCGGACTGCGGACGTCTCATCCAGCGCGATTCGTCGAATCCCAACACCTACGGCTCGGGAATATTGAAGGTGCAGGACAACCAGTTCTTCGTTATCGACAAGTTTTTCCCCGGGAACTTCGCGCTGCTGGCTTCCGGAATTGATCCCAGCGGCGGCCGCTATGCCGCCGCTGGAGCAGTAGGCACCAACCCGAGCACGCTGGTCGATATCGACTGCGGCGGCAATGGTTGGAACCTGAGTGGCTGCCCATTGGACACCAATGACAACGGAAGCGCCGCCAGCGATCCGTTTGGCGGAACTTTTGCTGCCGACCTCGATTCCAACACCGGTCGCGGGAATTTCGTCAACATAAAATTCCCCAACGATCCGAACGGCTACTGCCTCGGGGGGTTGAGTCATCCGACCTGCGGTTACGCGTATTACATCGTGAATAAACAGGAGATGATTCTGCTCTCCGGCGACCCGCTGTCGAAACCAGCCAACCTGACACTGTGGTCTGCGTTCCGGCAGAGATCGACTGGAACCGGATGGTCGCTGGCGTCGCTAAGCGGTCCGATCGTAACCGAGTTGAGCGCAGCCGGCGGAGGAGCCTCCAACGTGACTGCCGGAATTTTCACCGCCGACGGCAAGGGTAATGCGACCTTCAGTTCAGACCAGAACAACGCCGGCACGCTCTCTCAGCAGATGTCGAGTGGCACTTACGCCATCGACAGCAACGGTAAGAACACGGGCAAAGTAACCCTCAGCGGCTTCACGCAATTCGGAACCAACGGCGCATCGATGTACCTGTACACCGGCAACAAAGGCTACATCGTCGGTACGGACGCGTCGGTGACCTCGGGAGTAATGGAACAGCAAACAGGTGCTCCGTTTACAAACGCGTCGGTGATCGGAAGTCTGGAGGGTGGCACGGCCTGGCCGGCAGTGACGGGAGTAACTAATTCGGCCGAGTGGATGTTCGCCGATGGGAACGGGAACATCATCGCGACGGAATACACGAGTGGGCCAGGTGGCGTCGGAGGGCCGACCAACCTGACCCTTACCTATCAGGTGGATTCCACCGGTAGAGCAGTGGTCAGTCAGAATGGAACCGAGTTTGGCATCCTGTACGTGGTGGGGCCGAGCAAGTTCGTCATGCTGCCGACGGGTAACAATCCGGCGCTGAGCGTGTTCATCACCGGCCAGCCGGACTAAGGGACGCTCGCACAGGGTGGCACTGTAGACACCCTGTTTGCAGCATTGGCAGTGACTTCTTCCTACTTCGCGGGAGTTTGCTTTCCTTGGTTGTAGAGGAGCCCTTTGGTTTCGAACAGCGTCGGGGGCAGGTCGGCGTTGTACGCGGCCGAGGTAAGGAAACGCTGGCTGGTCATGTCGCTATTGCGATAGCGCACCACGCTGTAGGGCGTTTGCACACCTTGCACCAGCTTGTAATTGCTGAAGACCACAGACTCCTCATCGAACTGCCGGTCCAGCGGATCGCGCCAGCTATAGCTGATCTTCACAGGCAGCCGGCTCGTCCCGTCGACGGATATGGTGACACTGTCGTTGTTGGCATTCAGTACCGTGACCTGGTCGGCGAGGTTGCGCTCTACCATCGCAGTGCCGCTGTACAGAATCGCTGCTCCCTGCGCGGGCAGCCATTTGCGGATCACCCACTCCAGCGAGTGGTCTCGGCGGCGCAGGTAATCATCCACTTCCTTCGGCTCCTGCGTTGCCGTGCCCTTGTATGTGATCTCGTACGCCTTGTCCCCGGTGTAGAGCTCGATTACGTCGCGCTGCTTCGTGAGCTCGATGCGCTCCTTGTCGGGCCACTCCCAGAATCGCCAGTACAGAATGCTCATGCTGTTGGGCTGGCCATGATAAAAACTGTACGTCCGTCCTTCGCTTGTACTCGTCCGGACGTTCAGCCAGGCATCGCCTCCGAGGGTGCGAATCATGGTGTTGAGGACCTGGTAGGCCTTCTGCACGCTGGCATCCTTCGAGCCCGCAAACTGTGCGGTAGGCCAGTTGGACGGAGCTGCCGGCGGAGTCTGGCTACTTTGAGCGAAAGCGGAAGCGGCGAGGAATGAGGCGAAGAGGAGGACGGCGACTCTGCGCATGTCGATTATTCTACCGCTCGCACCGGAGTTTTCCGCATGTCGATCACGGATGGAGCACTCCGGTCATCCCCTGATACAAACCAAAACGTGATTTGTGAGATGACTTCCAACAAAAAGCCCCATCCGGAGATGGGGCAGTCGCTCAAGAATAACCCTCTCTATGTCACCTTAGCGAAAATGATGACCAGCGTGAACAGCACCAGTGATTCGATGAATGCCAGGCCGAGAATCAGCGCCAGCTGAATCGCCGGACGCGCTGCCGGATTGCGGGCCATAGCTTCGCATGCAGCCGCACCCACTCGGCCCTGCCCCAGGCCGGCAAGTCCGGCGGCAATGGCGATGCCGAAGCCGGCCGCGATGGCCACATAGTTACCGTGCGATGCAGCGGCGCCTCCCGCCTCCTGCGCGAACGCCGGCATGGCCATCATCAGCATGGCCATCAGCGCAAAGAAAACCAGCATTGTCTTACGCATTGTGTTTCTCCTTCGGGGTCCCCGACGAGCGCCCCGCCGTGGCGGGCTTGTTGGGGTCGTTATGAATTGCCGCCAGGAGGTGGTTGACGTTCACCGAGCTGACGCCCTCACACTAGCGGCAGTTAGCACTTGGCACTTGCCCAAAACCTGGGTCAAGCTTATTGCTGAATGCCAACTGCTAAGTGCCAACTGCTGCCTTTAGTGCTCATGCGCTACCGCTTCCCCGATGTACACCGTCGCCAGCAGCACGAAAATATATGTCTGGATGACGGCCACGCCGGCGTGCAGCAACATAAACACAATCGGAATCCCGATCGGGAAGAGCGTAAAGAACACCAGCGTCACCATGTCGCTGGCAAACATGTTGGCAAATAGACGAATGGTAAGCGACAGCACCCGCGCCAGGTGGCTGGCAATTTCAATTACCAGCATCAGCGGCGCTAGCCACCACACCGGCCCGATGAAATGCTTGATGTAGCCCAACCCGTTTACCCGCAGGCCGTGGAAGTGATAGTAGAACCAGGTGACCAGCGCGCATCCCAGCGGCACCGACGGCGCAGCCGTCGCCGTCTCGAATCCCGGCACCAGCCCAATCAGGCAGCCCAGCAGGATGAACATTCCCAGCACCGTCAGGTAGCCGACGTAGCGCTGGTGTTCGTGCCCGATGACCTCGCGGCTCTGCTCGGCGATGAACGAGTTAATGCCCTCCATCGAGTGCTGCAACGGGCCAGGATTTTCCACCGAAAGCCGCGCTCGCACCACGATGAAAAACAGCACCAGCAGCAGGAAAACCAGGATCTGCATGGCCACGTAATTTGGAATTGGGGCCTGTGGATCGACGGCGCGAATGTGGACAGCGCCGAGTCCGGCGTTGACTATGCCTGCAAAGTATTTGTTAAGGAGTGCCGTAAACCACAGTTGCTCGTGCATGTATGAAGGAAGCCACTGTTCGCTTTTCGTCTTCGGCTCTTACCTGATCGTTAAGCCTCAGTTCCGGCCAATCTGGCGAAAAGCGAGGAGCGAATGGCGAAAAGCGTGATTTATGAAGTTCCGCGCCGCAGCATGACGAAAACTTCCGCCGCGACTTCGCAGGCTATCGCGGCAATCGGCAGGCACACACCGCCTAGAAAGCCGTACAGTCCAGCGTGAGAAACATTAAATATAACATACGCGCCCCCCGCGATCAGGACATAGCGCAGCACCGCGCGCAGCACAATTCCCCCGCCACGCTCGCGACTTTGCTGGGTCGTGATTCTCTCGCCCAGCGCTTCGATCCCTCGCTCCAGCCATACTTGATTCAGGTAGGAGATCAGCGCTCCCGCGATGAACCCGGCCGTCACCTGCCAGCGAAAAAACACAACGCAAACCAGGAGGCCCGCGCCCGCCAGCACCAGCATGAACCTGCGGATTCGCGGCAGTGCTCGCTCCAGGAATGTTTCCGCAGAAACGGACGTGGGCTCAGGCGTGGACACTGGCATCACTGTATCGCAGCCCATCCAGGTCTCGCGGTGTTCGAGACCTGGGAGTCCGAATCACGTTAACCGTGGGTGCCCCAGTCGCAACCTTCAGCTCTTGTCGCGCGTGACGGTGCGGATGATGTCAACGAAGCCCGCGACTGCTCCTATGATGATTCCCACCAGAAACAGCCAGTGCGTGTGAAACCAGTAGTCGAACAACTTCCCCATCAGAAGTCCGACCACCACCGCCGCGGGAAGAATAAAGGCAATCTGCGAATAGCGCGCCCAGACGACAGCCGTGCTCTCTTTACGGTTCGGATCCTCGTCACCCATGGTGCAAGCGTATCACCCCGGACCGCCCTGAATGCTGAGTGCTGACTGCTAGTTGCTCCCAACCAGCCGCATCCTCCTCAGCAATTCCGTATAGCGGGGGTCTTGATGCAGGTTCTTCATCAGCGGATCGATCATGAGGTTCGACGCCGCGGCGTCGCGTTGCTGGTAAGCTCGCTGCAGCCAGGTAAAAGCCTTCTCGGTTTCATTGCGAAACGCGTAAACTGCCGCAATCTGGTACGCCGAGTCTTTCTGGTGTTTCGTTATAAGCATATCTATTGCCGCGTCGGACTCCCGCTGATGGCCCTGCGCATGATAGGCCAGCGCCTCACCCATCAACTTCCAGGGCTCAAAAACTTCTTGCTGCATCTCGGCGAGAGCCTCCTTGGCATGGCCCTGCACCAGCAGAATCGCTCCCAGGTAGTAATGGGCGAGAAGCGTACGCGGGTTCAGTTCCAGCGATTTCCGCAAGGCCTCCTCAGCTTCCTTATATTGCCCTGCGTTGTACAGAGTTGTTCCCAGCGTCCGATATCCGCTTAGGCGCTCCGGGTCAAGTGCGATCGATTTCTTTTCTAATTCAACTGCCTCGTTAAAGTGGCCAAGGTGCTCGGCTACCATGGCATGGATGCGATACAGGATTGCCTTGCCAGGTTCCAACTCCATGCCCTTTTGCAGGCTCGCCTCGGCACCGGCCCAGTCCCAGTCGTACTGGGTCTGGACTAATGCCAGGGCGTAGTAACCATCGGCAAGGTTCGCATCCAATGCAATTGCCGCTTTCGCGTTGTCGCGCGCTTTGCGATAGCCTTCCGCATTGTCAATAATCCCTTGCTCAGAAAGCGAGCTTAATACCTCCGAGCGAAGCGCCCAGGCAGGAGCATACGCCGGCCCCAGCTCTGTAGCTTTGTCTGCGTAAGCCAGCGCCTTCTCGTAGTCGCCTGGTTGCTGCCGGCGGGCGAAATACCGCGCTTGCAGGTAAGCGTCGTATGCCTGAGGACTGGTCGCATCGGTACTGGCCAGCGGTGCGCCATTCGCCCCCGTCAACTTAACTTGCAGCTCTTCCGCCACAGCCCGCGCAATTTCATCCTGCACCGCGAAGATGTCGCTGATCTGGCGATCGTAGCTGCCTGACCACAGCTGGAATCCATCCGCTGCTTTTGTCAGCTCCGCCGTAATCCGGACCCGGTTGCCCTCCCTGCGCACGCTCCCTTCCAGGATGTTGGCCACATTCAATTGCCGTCCCACGGAGCGCAAGTCTTCGCTTCTCCCTTTGAACTGAAACGACGAGCTCCGCGCTACCACCTTCAGCCCCGGGATTCGCGCAAGATCGTTAATCAACTGTTCCGTCAGTCCGTCGGAAAAGAATTCTTCATCCTTGCCGGGACTCATGTCGGCGAAGGGCAACACAGCCAGCGACGCCCCCCTCACCGGAGGCGCCGAGCGCGAGCGCCAGTACCTGTATGCGCCCCACCCCATGGCCGCGACCGCCAGCACTGCCACCGCGACTCTCGCCCACCGCTTCCATCCCGCCGTAGCTTTCTCTTGCTCAATCGTGGTCGTCACCGACAACTGTTTCTGCTTTTCAGCTTCGGCAATCCGCTCCGACACCTCCTTCTGGATGAGCAGCTGCGTACTCATCGCCCGCCGCATCTTCTTCAAGTCCTTCACCACGTCCGAGGCGTGCTGATAACGCTGGTTGCGCTCTTTCTCCAGGCAATGCGTGATGATGTTTTCCAGCTCTGCCGGGACCATCGGATTCAGCTCACGCACTGCAACCGGCGATTGGTGCAGCACCGCCTCGCGGAAGCTGTCCTTCGTGCTTCCGCTGAAGGCCCGCCTGCCGGTCGTGAGCTCGTAAACCACCAGCCCAAAGCAAAACAGATCGGTGCGGGCATCCAGCTTCAACCCCTCAACCTGTTCCGGCGACATGTACCCTGCGGTGCCGAGGGAGGCGCCCTCGCGCGTCAGGTTGGTGTCACCCTCGGGCTCCGCCTGCAGTATCGACTCCAGCTGCCCAGCCCCGTCATTCGCGCGTAGCGCCCGATGGCTGGCCGTCTCTTTCGCCTCGGTGATCAGCTTCGCCAGCCCGAAGTCCAGGATCTTCACGTGCCGCTGCCGGGTGACGAAGATGTTCGCCGGCTTGATGTCGCGATGGATGATCGCCTTCTGGTGCGCCGCGTCCAGCCCTTCCGCAATTTGAATCGCGATGTCGAGGATCTCGTTGATATGCAGTGCCGGCTTGCGCGATTTATCCAGGGGCGAGCCCACATTGGCGTGGCCAATCAACTCCCTCAACGTCATCCCTTCCAGGTACTCCATCACGATGAAGGGGCGGCCGTCGTGGTCGTTGACCTCGTAAATCGTGCAGATGTTGGGATGGTTGAGCGAAGACGCAGTCCGGGCTTCGCGCTCGAAGCGCCCTAGCGAGACGGGATCGCCGCACACCTCTTCTGGCAGGAACTTCAGCGCCACCTCGCGTCCCAGCTTCAGGTCCTCGGCGCGATACACAACTCCCATTCCGCCGCCGCCGATAATGTTCAGCACGCGGTAATGCGAAACCGTTTTGCCCGGACCAAGCGGGGCTGATCGCAGTTCCGGCTTGGCCGCTGCTCCGTCACTCGCCACCGACACCGGCCGGAGCGAAGCACCGCCGTCGCTGCTCGACTGCGGCCACTCCACCGGCATGATCAGCCGGTAGCCGCGTCGGGCTACGGTCTCAATGTAACTGGGGGTCTCCGCGGAATCGTTCAGCGCGTTGCGCAGCTTGCGGATGGCGGTGTTGATACCGTGGTCGAACTCGACAACCGTGTCATTCGGCCAAAGCTTGCTCTGGATCTCCTCCCGGCTCACCACCTCGCCGGCACGCTCCACCAGCATTTGCAGGACCTGAAACGGCTGTTCCTGCAGGCGTACCTTGCGGTCGCCTTTGTGCAGCTCTCCCGCCTTTAGGTCAAGTTGAAATGCCCCAAAGCGAATGCGCGATGAGACCGCGTCTTTCATTGCGTCCGTGCATTGGCCTTCCTGGGAGCGTATCTGGGAGCGTGTTGGGAAGTGTACTACTTCCGCGATGTTGTTTCCAACTCCTTTGCGAAAATGGTAGTGGGTCAGTTTGGTTCGCACTTTCCTGCCCACTGTTAATTGTCATCCCGAGCGGAGGCGGCTTCTCTTGCCGCCGCAGAGAGGGATCTGCGGTCCCCCGAACTCGATCCTCACAACCGGTGCGAATCCTGATCTGCAATCCACTTGCCGGGCCACGTCACCCGCAACTCTCTCTTTCTTTTACGTTACTCCTGCATGCCTGGTTCACTCCTCGGCCCTGGGTTGTTCAACCGCCAATATTCCGTTCGAAAGCGAACACCTTCGTCATCCGTACCGCCTCGTTTGAAAGTGCAGCCGCAAATCACCTGCAATACATTGCCAGTGCATCGTATTGCGCCGCATTCGCCCCCATACTCGGCCCAGGTTTCGTCATGATCCCGGACCGATCGCGAAATCCGCCAACGTGGTCCTCCATCATCCCTCGACGGTTGCCATAGCAGCCGCCACAACCCCATGACCATAGGAGGTCACGATGAAAAAAACTCTTGCTTCTCTGTCTCTACTGATTGCGCTGTTTCTGACATGCGCGCCTGCGTTCGCGAGCTCCGGCACGGTCGTTTACAACAACGGCCTGCCCACCGGCAACGACGCTTGGACCATCAACTTCGGTTTCACGGTCGCTGACTCGTTCACACTTACAAGCACGGCGAACGTCAACCACATTGACTTCTGGGTAGATCTCTTTCCGGGTGACATTTTGACCAGCGTGAACTATACGATTTTCACCCTGGGGCCGGGAGGAAAAGGCACGTTTATCCTGAAAACTGGGGTGGCGATTCCCGTATTGGAGAGTTCATGCAACCTCATTCCCTGCGAAGACTACGAGGAAGGCATCTCCTTTACCAGCATCAAGCTCCCCGCCGGAACGTATTGGCTGAAGCTTTCCAACGCAACCACAAATAACGGTAACCCGGTTTTTTGGGCGGAAAGCGGAGGCCCGTCATCGGCATTTGAAAATTCTGTGGGCACGATTCCCTCAGAGGCCTTCGACGTCGTCGATCCGCCTGTGCAGGGTGGCGGCACCACGCAGTAGCCCAGTCATTCCCTCCGGGCCGCCATCCAGCGCGGCCCGTTTTTCGCGGCTGATAACCATCTTTCATCCGCAACTAACGTCACTTCAACCGTTTCCCCGATCATCCTTAAATCATCCCCAATCCATCCCCAGGTCATTGTCTCCAGCGCCTGACTGCCGCACACTCGCGGCTGTAAGGAGGACGCCATGACTGACCTGACCGAACTTTATGCCGCCACAACAACCCTCTTCCGCGCCTTTCACTATCTGCACCCACGTATGGAGGGCGGCAGCCTGTCTCCGCCTCAGCCCATGAACCCCGAAGCCCTCGCCGGCTGCATCCTGCACGGCTGCATGTCGCGAGTGTTGCGGGAGATTCAGGCACAACGTTCCCATTCCGCTGGCATTCGCGCCGACTCGACCTCGGAATGGATTGCCCCTCCTCCGCAGCTCGGTGAGCTCGCAGAATGAAAGCGCCATCGGGACAAGGAAATCGTTATGAATGGAACAACTCTTATAGCAACCAAGGCGATCTGGGGCCCGTTCTCGCGGCTGATCCTGCTGCTGCGAAGTCGCACCCGCGACACTGCAGGTCGCCAGCCCTGCGTTGACACGACGCCCTCAGCCTTCGACCACGACCTTGCAACTGCCACCTCGCCGGTTCCGGTTACCCGCTCTCAGCCGGTTCTCGCACCGATCCTCACCATGTTGCTGACCGTGACCAGCCGCCATGCACACACAGACGTTAGTTGTGACCGAAGCTCGCGCTCAACGACTCATGCCAAACTCTACCGCCTCGTGCTGGTCGGCGGAGCAATTGGAGAGCGCAAGTATAGCGTGGTCGAGGGCCCCACTACTCCTACCTCAGCCAGTGCATTTCCGAAGTCCGCTTCCGGCATCCGTGCCCTCCATGCCTTAGTCCAGCACAAGCTCTATGGATAAGCCCCAATTAATTCTGCAATTCACCGCCGCCGCTCCGGGCGGCTTTTGTTTGCAGCCAACCCCGTTTCTGGCGAACCGCCTCCCACAAATTCACCCGTCTCACCCGCCAGATACTCGCAACAGCCTTGCAATCAACCTCTTATCAGTACACCCGCAGAACATTTTTGAATTATCGCCAGTGCATTGTCTGCAGCGTGCAGTTGCCGCACACTCGCCTCATCACGCAGAGAATTCGGATCGCAAGATACGAACTCAAAGCGGATAAATCACAAATAGCGAAAGAGGAAAACCCAATGAAGAGCAAGTTGATGATGTTGATCTGGGTCGGTGCCTTGGCTTTCAGCGCCAGCGCCCCAAGTGCGATGGCAGGATCCAAGACCCTCAGTTCCAGCCGCCCCAATCGAGCGGTTGCGCAGTCCGCCGGTGCCAGCCTCACCAAGAAGGCTGCTGCCAAGTCGGCCGCGAGCGCCCACGTGAACCATGTTTCGTGTTCCAGGGACCTGTGCAAAGCGGCCATTCCGCCCCGCGCCATCGTTCCTGGCGGTGACTACGACGAATAAGTTGCCTTCGCCGGCCTTACCCGGCTGACGATCGCTTCTTCTCCGGGCAGGGTGGAACAACCTCCATCCTGCCCGCTTCTTTGCAGTCGAACGGAAAGTTACGGGTATTGATCATGCATATAGCAAAAACTGTTATTCAAGCCGTCTTCATCATTCTTACGCTTGCGGGACTCATGCGTCCGCCCGCAGCCGGCGCTCAACAGATGACCGCACCTGTCGAGAGCGCGATCAACCCGCTTACTACGCCCGCGCCCGGAACCGCGCTGTCCCAAGCCTTGCGACCGCCGGCGCCAAACCCGTTTCAGCGGCCAGGGAGCAGCGCTCATCAGGCACCGGGGGATCCAGACTCCCCGGACTCCCTGGCACTGCACCTCGACCACAATTGGGCCAGCGCCTCGGCCCACTACGCGTTTACTGCGCCTCCTGCTTTTTACGTCCCAGCCCGCGATGCATTCGAGACCCGTGACTGGAGCAGTTCCACGATTACCGACATCAGGGCTTATCTGGGCCGAAGTAATACCATGACCGCTCGCATGACTGGCGATCTCGAGATCTACGGGCAAAGGCGTGAAGCCGGCGCCCCGGCAGATCCAGGAGGCGAGTCCTTCACCATGCAATGGGAGCTCGCCAAGCTCCTATTCACCAGGCTCGGTCCACTGGAAATCGCCGCAGGCCGATTTCAGCAGCAGCTTGTTTCCAATCCCGCCTTCGCCAACAGCCCCATAACCGATGTCTGGGCGGGATACTCTGCCTCCTTTGGCGGCTTCGAGACAACCCTTACTTTGCCCGACAAGAACCTCGCGTTTTCGCTTCGCTTTGGATCACAGTATCTCGGACCTGCGCTGGGCAAAGCTCATACTGCAGTCTTCGAACTCTCTTGGACGTGGTAACGACGAAGTACAGCTTCCACCCAACGCGCCGCGCATAAGTATGTGAACCCTCGATGAATTCACATTCCCCCATGCTTCCGTTCCGCTGCATTTAGTGATAGCTTTCCAGTCCATCAGGAGAGCACTGCGTTGCCCACGGCGGAACCGAGCAGCAACAACGTCTATGACCTCATCGTCGTCGGCAGCGGGCCGGCGGGGCAGAAGGCTGCCATCTGCGCCGCCAAGCTGCGCAAGAAGGTTGCCGTGGTCGAGCGCAAGCGCACCATCGGCGGCGTCTGCGTTCATACCGGCACCATCCCCAGCAAAACCTTTCGCGAGGCCATCCTTTATCTCAGCGGACTGCGCCAGCGCACCTTCTACGGCCGCGGCTATGCCCTGAAGGAAAACATCTCCATGCAGGACCTCGTCTTCCGCTCCAACGCCGTGATGGCGCACGAGATCGAGGTCATCAAGGCGCAGCTCCGCCGCAATCGCGTCGTCGTCTACGAGGGCAATGCGCGCTTCCTCGACCCCCATAGCATGGAGGTCTCCAGCGAAGAAGGTTACACGCTGCTGCGCGGCACAAATTTCGTGCTCGCGTGCGGCACCCGCCCCGCGCACGACGCCGGCATTCCCATCGACGGCCGCCGCATCTTCGATTCCGATCAGGTCCACGAGTTGGAGGAGATGCCGCGCGAGCTGATCGTCGTCGGCGCCGGCATCATCGGTCTGGAGTATGCCTCGATGTTCGCCGCCTTGGGCGTCAAAGTCACCCTCCTCGATCAACGTCCCACGTTGCTGGACTTCGTCGATCGCGAGATCGTCGAGAGCCTCTGCTTCCACCTGCGCCAGCTGGGCACCGTGTTTCGCCTGGGCGAAAAAGTTGTGCAGGTCGGTTTCGACGACGAACGCGATCGCGTCTTCGCCAAGCTGGAGAGCGGCAAGACCATACACGGTGCTGCGCTGCTTTACGCTGTCGGCCGCCAGGCCAACAGCGACCAGCTCAACCTGGAATCGATTGGGCTTGTCCCCGACGGCCGCGGCAAGATTGTTGTCAACGAGAACTACCAGACTGCCATCCCCCACGTCTACGCCGCTGGCGATGTCATAGGATTCCCGGCATTGGCCAGCACCTCAATGGAGCAGGGCAGGCTTGCCAGCTCTCACATCTTCGGCGTCGGCGGCGCCATCCCGCCCAATTTGATTCCTTACGGCGTCTACACCATCCCCGAAATCTCCATGGTGGGCGCGACCGAAGAGCAGCTGACACGCGACAAAATTCCCTACGAGATCGGCATCTCGCGCTATGCGGAGCTGGCCAAGGGGCAGATGCTGGGCGACGACCAGGGATTCCTGAAACTGGTCTTCGACCCCGCAACCCTGAAGCTTTTGGGAGTGCATATTATCGGCGAGCGTGCCGCCGAGATCGTCCACATCGGCCAGGCCGTGCTGGCCATGGGCGGGACCATCGAGTACTTCCGCGACACCGTCTTCAACTATCCCACATTGGCGGAGGCCTACAAAGTGGCAGCTCTCGACGGCCTCAACAAATTGTAGATTTTGTGCCCCAGGTCTCGCGGTGTTCGAGACGGGAGTTCGAATCACATTAACCGTGGGTGCCCAGGTCTCGCGGTGTTCGAGACGGGAGTTCGAATCACATTAACCGTGGGTGCCCCAGGTCTCGCGGCGTTCGAGACCTGGGAGTCCGAATCACGTTAACCGTGGGTGCCCCAGGTCTCGCGTTTTTCGAGACCTGGGTGACCGGCCCGTCACGGCGCAAAATAACTCGCGATATCCAGAATCAACTGCGTCGCCCCGTCCGCATACGCCTCGCTCTGGCCGTCATTATTGCCGATGATCGCCATATTCGATGCCACGACACCATCACTTGCATTCAGGGTGGAAACGTCCGGCATCGGATCGCCATGGGCCCACAATGTCAGATATCCCAGCTTTTTCACCGGCACTACCGTCGCGTTAAACACATACTCCGCAGCGCTGCCCGGAATTCCGCACGCGCTCCCCGCCACATTCACGGGCGGATTGCGTTGTCCGTTGAAGGCGCCTCCCGCCGAACGCGTATCGATCACCCGGCAGGGTGCCAGAGGGTACAGCGACCATCCGCCCGCTCCAGGCGCTGCGAAATAACCATTAATGTCGCCGATCACGTTCGTGTTCTGATCGGCATACGCGGCAATTGCTCCGCCCGTCCCGGCGGGTACGATGGCGGCATTCGCCACCACCGTTGCAGTCGGATTGTTCAGCGTCGACACCACCGGCTGTTGACTGCCCGCCGGCCACACCGACAAATACCCCAGAGGCTGCCCGCCCACCGGCGTGACCGTGAAGTTCATTGAGTACGCCGCCGCGTTCGACGGAAGCTGGCAACTGCTCGCCACCACCGGGAAGTCGCGCTCTTTACCTCCTTGCAAGTACGGCCCGTCGGTGTTGCGCGTGTCGAACACCCGGCACAGCGGCACAGGATAAAACTGCAGCGCCTGCTCCGACGGCCCCTGGAAGTAGCCGTTGATGTCCAGGATCACGTTGCTCGCATCGCTCACGTACACCATGACGGCGCCCCCATAACCCGCCGGCACAATCGCGGCATTCGCCTTCACCCGTCCATCGGGCGAGTTGAGCGTCGACACCATCGGCTGCGCCTCCCCTAGCGGCCATATCGTCAGATATCCGAGCCTCGCCAGCGGCACCACCGTCACATTCAGCGAATACGCAATCGCCGTCTCCGGCACGCCGCAACTGCTCTGCGGAATCACGAAGCTCCGTGAACTTCCGCCCGAAAGGTACGGCCCGCCAAAGGGCCCATTCGGCTGCCGCGTGTCGGCAATGCGGCATGGCGTCAACGGAACCAACTGCAGCGGGTCGGAGGCGCCCCCCGCGATAACCGAAACGTTGTTGCTGCGGTTGTTCGCGACATAGATAGTATTCGTCACCGGGTTGACCGCCAGCGCCATCGGATATTCGCCGTTAACCCCAACACTGGCCGCCACCCCACTCGTCCCATCCACCATCGTCACGGCGCCGTTATAGAGGTCGTCCACGAAGTACGCTTTGTTGGTCACGGCATCCACGCCCACTACAAGCGGAGAACTGCCGGCCGTAATCGTCCTCGTCGTGAGCGTCGCGCCATCGATGACCGTGCCCGAGCTGTCGCCCGAGTTCACCACGTACGCCCGATTTCGTACCGCATCCACCGCAACTCCCGACGGGTACGCTCCCACCGCGACGTTCGTCGGTACGTAAGTCGTCCCGTCTATTACCGAAACATTGCTGGACTGATAATTCGCCACGTAAATCTGGTTAGTGATCTCATTCACCGCAATCGCCCAGGGTGTCGTGCCCACCGCAACCGTCGCGACATCATTCGTAGCCCCATCAATGACCGCAACATCTCGGCTCCCCGAATCGGCCACGAAGACCTTGTTCGTCGTCGCATTCACCGCCAGCGCGACGGGATGCCTTCCAACATTGATCGTGCTGCTGCTGCGGTTGGTGGCGCCATCGATCACAGTTACGGTGTTCGTGTCGTAGTTGGCGACGTAAATCTTGTTGCTGGCGGTGTTCACCGCAATCGCATACGGATAGGCGCCGGCACTAATCGTCGCGCTCTGGTTGTTTCCCCCATCAATCACCGTCACGCTGCCGGAGTTGAGATTCGCAACGTAAATCTTGTTCGTTACCGCATTGATTGCCACCGCATCAGGGCTGGAACCCGTCCACACCGTGACCGTATTGTTCGTCGCGCCGTCGATCACGGTGACGTTGTTGCTGCCTTCATTGACCACGTAGATTTTGTTGGTGGCAACGTTAACCGCGACCGCCGTCGGCGACGTTCCGGCCGTGACGGTGGTGACCAGCGTCTGGGCCAACGAAGAAGCCGCCGCCAACGTCACCAACGAAAAGAGCACGATTGCCCCTTTGCAGGCCCGCTTTCGACGTCTTCCACTTAACGCCACATACCCTCCCGCAATGGATATCTCGCCTCGCTCGGGGTGCCCCAGAGCCTACCCTGAGCTTGCCCAAGGGTCTCCGCGCCGTTCGAGACCTGGGTGAGTTCGCTCCATCTCTCATGCCCCGGCGGCCGCAGCGATACATCCGCCGCTACCAGAACTTCGCGGCCAGCTTTAGAGGGTCTTTGCAATATCTGCGGCGGAGAACTCGCCGCCATTGGCGGATCGAGAAAGCGAGGCGCGACCACTTCTGCGCGGCCAGTCGTCTGACGCAATCGCGCCGTCACCTACCAACTCGATGCTCGATTCACACCGAAGTTACACCACCCCAATCCCGCCCATCAGTGATAAAAGCACCTACTTTGGGACGCGGTGCCGGAACGGGAAAGAATTGTCATCCCGTGCGAGCCTATTTTTGCGAAGCGAGGGCCGGGGCCCCCAGCGAGTGCCGCCTTTGCACTTTTGCGTCTTCTGGGGTGCTCGGTGCGCGAAAGCCCCACATCCCTATTCCCCACGCTGTAGGATTGATGTGCACCACCGGAGCCACTCATGACACCTGCACTCGCTCAGCTTGAACCAAAAGAAGTTTGGAAGCACTTCGCAGCCCTCGCCGCCATCCCGCGCGCCTCCACCAAAGAAGCCGCCGCCCGCGACTACGTTCTCTCCATCGCCAAGCGCGCCGGCCTCGAAGCGGTGCACGACAAGGTCGGCAACACCGTCATCCGCAAGCCCGCTCGCCCCGGCCGCGAAGCCGCGCCCATCACCCTCTTGCAGGGCCACCTCGACATGGTTTGCGAGAAGAACGAAGGCACGCCGCACAACTTCGATAAGGACCCTATCAAGCTAAAGCGCGACGGCGAATGGTTGAAGGCCGATGGCACCACCCTCGGTGCCGACAACGGCGTCGGCGTCTCCGCCGCGCTGGCCGTCATGGAGAGCACCGATATCGCTCACGGTCCGCTGGAGTTCGTCTTCACCATCGACGAAGAAACCGGCCTCACCGGCGCGGCTGAGTTCCCGCCCGGACTGCTCCATTCGAAATACTTCCTCAACCTCGACAACGAAGAGAAGGACACCATCTGCATCGGCTGCGCCGGCGGCATCAAGACCACCGCTCACCGCAAGATTACCTTGCAGCCTGCAACCGGCGCCGCATGGCGACTAAAGGTTTTCGGCTTCAAGGGCGGCCACTCCGGTGTTGACATTCATCAGGGGCGCGGCAACGCGCTCCGCATTCTCGGCACGACTCTTCAGCAGCTGTTGCACAAGCTCTCCGCGAAAATCGCCGGCGTCACCGGCGGAAGCGCGCAAAATGCCATCCCGCGCGAAGCCTCCGCCGTTGTCGTCCTCGACCCTAAGCGCGAACCGGAGCTTCGCTCCCTCATCACCACGCTCGAAGGCGAATACAAGGCCGACCTCGGCAGCTTCGATCCCGATCTTCAAATCACCATCGAGAAGACGGACCGGCCCGCCAAGGTCTTCGCCGACGATGACGCCAGGCGCACCGCAGACCTGCTCGCCACCGTCCCGCACGGCGTTCTCGCCATGAGCCCCGATGTTCCCGGCTTGGTGCAGAACTCAACCAACCTCGCCATCATCTCGACCAAAGACGATGTGGTCGAGTTCGTCACCAGCCAGCGCAGCGCCATCGAGAGCAGCAAACTCACCGCCGCCAACATGGTCGCCACCGTCTTCCGCCTCGCCGGATTCGCCGTCGAGAACTCCGGCAGCTATCCCGGCTGGAAGCCCGAGCCGCACAGCGACATCGTCCGCAAACTGCAATCCGTGCACGAGAAGCTCTTCGGTCATCCCGCCAGGCTCATCGCCATGCACGCCGGCCTGGAGTGCGGCGTCATCGGCGAAAAGTATCCCGGCATGCAGATGGCATCATTCGGGCCGACTATCGTCGATCCGCACAGCCCCAACGAGCGCGTCGAAATCCCTTCGGTCGACGGCTTCTGGAAATATCTAAAAGCAGTGCTGGAAAACGTCTGACGTCCGGGCAGAGTAGTACTTCAGAGTAGCTGGCGGGCAGCTCTGCACTGTGGCAAAGTTTCCCGCACTCTGCAAAACTTTCCCTGCTCTCGACAGCTAAGCCGAATAGTTGTCGCAACCGACACGTGGCATTCACCTTGCACTATTGCCAGTGCGGTGCGCTCGCGCCGGCTCGCTCCCATATCTGCGCGATTAACAGATCAGGCTTGCGCGGTGCGCACCGGATAGTGGAGGAATAAGAATGAACGTCAAAAGGTTAATTGTCTGCGGAATGTTGCTGGGATTGCTGACCGCCGTGAGCTTCGCCCAGCGCGGGCGCCTGGCGACGGGAGGCACTGTTCCCGGCGCAAGACTGCCAAACGCGGTTCATACCGGACAAGCAGGAAGTGTCCAGATTCCCAGCCACACGGGTAACAGAACTATCGGCCCCAACACCCAGAAAATCGGGACTGTCCAGCCCAATGCGACGCCTGGTCGGAATACACCGACGACAGCGCCCAATGCCGATACTAGGGTCATAACACCTGACGCGCACGACATCGGGAATCGCACGATTCCACCTAACCAGTAGGACGCCATTTGGAACTGTGCTGGTACAGCAGCCCCCTTCTCGGGCGCTTAACTCTCGAACACAAGAAAGGCGCGGCCTCGGGCCGCGCCTCATCCTGCAAAATTCCTCTTACAGGGTCTTGTTCAGCGCCTTTTCAATTACGTCGCGCGAAACGTAGCCCACAATCTGCTCCGTCACCTGTCCGCCTTTAAAGACCAACAGAGTCGGGATACCGCGAACATTATAACGTTGTGGCGTAGCTGCGTTCTTGTCGACGTCCATCTTGCCGACCTTCACCCGACCGTTGTAGCTCTGTGCTACCTCATCCACGATCGGCGCCAAAGCACGACACGGGCCGCACCATGTCGCCCAGAAATCCACGATTACCGGCTGCTCTGATTGCAGCACCAACTGGTCGAAATTAGCATCCGTAACTTCGACGATTGCATTACTGGCCATTCATCCTCCTGCGGGACATATTGAACCGGGCCCCGACAGGTTGCGGGGGCTTCCACTTGATCCTACCATCCCAACACAAGGGTTAGATGCTGCACCCGCCGATTCGACGCAGAGCTGCTGCTTCCCGCGCAAAGCCCTCATTGGCCGCCATTTGGTCCGCGGCGCCCGCCGAAAACGCCCGCCAAAAATTAAAGGCGCCCTGCGTAAGCCACAGAGCGCCTGGAAGGCAGCCCTCCCCCAGAACTGCCTGAACTGCACTCAAATTGTCCCGCTATTCTGCTTCTTTGTAAATACGTTTGGCGTTATTGTTTTGTGAATCGCGGGCCCGGTGTCCAACAACGGACGGTAGTGACTCTTCAGCGTCTTACCGCGCCGTGCTTGCCCCACAGCACCAGAAGCCTCGGCTGCGTCTTCTGCATCCATGATTGCCACTTGACCAACTTCACATCGTCAGAACCACGCGGAACTCCGCCTTCCCGCTCATCATTCGCGCATACCCCTCGGCCGCCTTTTCCAGCGGATAGGTTTCAATCATGGGACGCACGCCGCTTAATTCGGCGAAGTTCAGTGTGTCTTCCTCGTCAGCCGTTGTTCCCGACGCCCAGCCCTGAATCGTTCGACTCCCAGCAATGAGCTGCCCCGGGGTGACCTCGATGGGATCAGGCGCTGCACCGATCACCATGAGTTCGCCGTTTGGCCCCAGGCCGTCGAATAGTTCCGACATCGCCTTCGAGCTTGGCGCCGTCGCCAGGATCACCCGCGCGCCACCCAGCCCTTGCAGGGCCTGTGCTGCGTTCGTCGATTTGCTGTCGATGTATACACTCGCTCCCAGTTTCTTAGCCAGCGCCCCGGTTTCCGCCCCGCGTCCAATAGCCACGACCCTATAACCAAATTTGTTCGCAAACTGAATTCCCAGGTGACCCAGACCGCCGATACCCTGCACCGCAACCAGGTCGCCGGGCATCGCACCGCTGTGCCGCAGCGCGTTGTAGGTGGTAATCCCCGCGCACAGCAATGGTGCCGCTTCGACGTCACTCAGACTGTCTGGGATGGTCGCGAGTGCCTCAACAGGGGCCACCATGTATTGCTGATATCCCCCGTCATAGCTGATGCCCGGAACCTTCAGGTTCCGGCAATTGCGAAAATCTCCGCGCCGGCACTCGCGGCAAGTGTTGTCATGGCCGCCGTGCCAGCCGACCCCGACCCGCTGCCCCTTCTTCCACTCGGAAACACCGGTACCCACTTCGTCGATGATGCCCACCACTTCATGTCCTGGAGCCCTTGGATACTGTATTCCAGCCCAGGAGCCTTCCACCGTGAACGAGTCACTGTGGCACACCCCACAGGCCTGCACCTTCATCCGCACCTCTCCCGCCCCCGGCTTCGGCACCTCGCGCTCGACGATCTGGAACCCCGCTCCCGGCTTGGAAATTTGCGCTACCTTCATTGTTCCTACCGCAACTGTCGTTGTTGCCATAAATCCTCCTATGAATTGTCAGTGTGGTTGATGAGCACTTGGTTTTTCGTCCGAGCTCGCTGTGCTTGGCGGAAGCGTTGCCCTACCAGATGCCGGCCAAGCCTGCTGGGGCTCACCTTTTCCCGCCGGATTTTGTGGTGTGATCAGACGAGATTTTCCGCGGATGCGCGGGTGCTCCACTCATTCGTGGTTTTCAAATGTTGTTGATTCTGACTGGCGGGTGCCCAGGTTCGCGTCCTGGTTTTGGACGCTAACCTGGGATCAGGTAATTTCGCGCGCTACAAGTCAGCCTCGCTGGCGGGTGCCCCAGTTCGCGTCCCTGTTTTTTGGGACGCTAACCTGGGACCAGACAATTTCAGGCCCCTGTATTCCCTCGTCACATGCTCCAGTGTCGTGGGTCACTGAAGTCACCTTCACCCCGACAGGACAATAAGCCGGGCCACGTGAGAGCGGATTCTTCGTCCTCCTTCCCCACTCAGCGGCTGACAAGTTGAGCGAGAAGCAAGACCCTCTAACCTCCCACTCCCACGTCCCCCATTACTCCGACCAAGCCTGAAGGAGCTGCCATGGCGCATGCAGGCTTCTCGTCTTCAGCTCGCGCCGGCTGCCCCGGCCACAAGGAGATCCCCATGACTACGCAGAAAATTACTTCGCTGGGACGTATTGTGCTCCTGGCCATCATGATCTTGGCGGTGGCCGTAATCGCCGCCGTAGCGCAGAACGTTCCCGCCACCGCGACTGAAGCAGCGAGGTCCCCGCAGTTCGCAGCTCGCTTGGCTCATCGCGGTGCAGCGCAGCATACCGCGTCACCGAACCGTATTGCTGGCGCGTGCAGCTATGGTCGGCAAGGCATTTCGCCCCAGGACGGCTTCTACTCCAATGGCCCTATCAACGGCAACACCGATGCTTGGACCATTAACTTCGGTTTCGTGGTGGCAGACACCTTCCCCAGTGCCAATGGGGGAGGAAGAGTTAGCGGTTTGAACTTTGGCGCATGGCTATTTCCTGGCGATGTTCTCCAGACGGTCGAAGTTTCCATCACCTCGCAGCCCTTCGGCGGCACCACGTATTTCGACCAGGTAGTCAGCTTCACCCAGTCAACAAATTGCCCGATCAACAGCTACGGCTACCAGGTTTGCACTGAGTCTGGCACCTTTAACGGTCCGTACCTGAGCGACGGCAAGTATTGGGTGAATTTGCAGAATGCCGTTGTGAATTCCGGCGACCCCATGTTCTGGGACGAGAATTCCGGCCCCTCCATGGCGGAGCAAAATTCCGTTGGCACCATTCCGTCCGAGTCGTTCACTATCTCTGGCGGCGGCGATAGCTGCATGCCCGAGCAGGACGGAAATTTCAAAGTGATCCACGATTTCAGCAGCGGAGAAGATGGCGGCGCCCCCTCGGGCGTGGCCATCGACAAAGCAGGCAATCTCTATGGACCGACAGGAGGTGGCAACGGAACGGTGTACAAGATGGCGGAAGCGGGTATCGGCTGGGTGCTGAGTACGCTGTATAACTTCCTTGGTGGCGGAAGTGGAGCTTCTCCCCAAGGAGTGATGGTCGGCCCCAAGGGCATCCTCTATGGCTCAGCCTCCGGAGGAGTACAGAACGACGGCCTCATCTTCAGCCTGCGACCGGCCCCGAACGTCTGCAGGTCCACTTCGTGCTATTGGACGGACAACATGGTCTATGCCTTCAACGGGCCGCCGGACGCATCACACGGCGGTGGCCTGGTTGCCGATCAAGCCGGCAATCTGTATGGCGTCTCCAGGGCCGGCGGCGCACAGCAACAAGGGGCCGTGTTTGAACTGACTCCATCCATCGGCGGCTGGATTGAGACCGTCCTCTACAGTTTCACCGGGGCGAGCGACGGCGGTGGCCCCACAACTCTTCTCGTCGGCATTGACGGGAACTTGTATGGAATGGCGGGCGGCGGGGGCGCTTTCGGTGGCGGCGTGGTCTTCCAGTTAACTCCGTCCAGCGGCGGTTGGACCGAGGCCGTCCTCTACAACATCCCGAGCTCAGTGTTCCCTACCAACCCTCACTCGTTGCTTCAGGACAGCGCGGGCAATCTTTTCGGCATATATGACTACATGGGCTGCTGCGCTTCCAGCGTTGGTCGAATCTTCATGCTCTCGCCTTCTAACGGCAACTGGGTGTTCACCGAGCTTCACCATGGCGATGCAAACCTGGACGGCGATGACGAGTTTCCGAACATGACGCTGGATCCCGCCGGGAATCTCCACGGTACCGAATGGGCCTACAGTGGCTGCATCAACACCGTTTATTACGGCTACATTTTTGAGCTGGCGCGGACCAATAACGGTTGGCAATTTAGCACTCCGATCGCTTGGGACAATAGGTACTTTGGCCCGAGCGGAGCTCTAGCCCTGGACGCGCACGGCAATCTCTACGGCACCACCGCCAACTGTGGCTCGTTCGGCTACGGCACGGTCTGGCAACTCTCGCCCTAGTTGCGCGACAAGCGTCGTGCGGGTGCCCCAGGTTCGCGTCCTGGTTTGGACGCTAACCTGGGATCAGGTACGACGTGGGTGCCCCAGGTTCGCGTCCTGGTTTTGGACGCTAACCTGGGATCAGGTACGACGTGGGTGCCCCAGAGCCTGCCCTGAGCTTGCTGAAGGGTCTCGCGCTTTTCGAGACCTGGGTGAGTTTGCGGACAGGATGGGGACAAACCACAATCTCGTGCCTCACTCCGTCTGACTCCCGCTTTCGCCCACCTCTTGAATCGAGACTGTCTTCACGTTCACGAACTCGCGAATCCCGTGATAGCTCAACTCCCGTCCGTAGCCGGAATGCTTCACCCCGCCAAAAGGAATTCGCGGATCCGAAGCCACCATACTGTTCACAAACGCCAGTCCTGACTCAATCTCGTTGATGAACATCTCGCGCTCTGCTTCATCGTTCGTCCACGCGCATGCGCCCAGACCGAACTCACTATGATTCGCAATCCGAATTGCGTCCCTCATGTCCTTCGCGCGAAACATGCAAGCCACCGGTCCGAATAGCTCGTCTTCAAACGCCGGAGAGCCTTCCGGAATCTCCGACAGCACGGTTGGCTCAAAGAAATTGCCCTGCCGGTTCACCCGCTTCCCGCCTGTGAGCACGCGCGTGCCCATGCGCACGCTCTCGTTTACCTGCTCCTCCAGACTCCGCACGCCATCCGCCGTTGCCAGCGGTCCCACGTCGGTCGTCGCATCCATCGGGTCGCCCACCTTCAGCGACGCCATCCGCTCGACAAACTTCTGCTCGAATTCTCCGGCAATCCGCTCATGCACGATGAAACGCTTCGCCGCGATACACGATTGCCCGTTGTTAATCACCCGCGCCTGCACCGCCGTCGCCACCGCTCGCTCCAAATCCGCGCTCGGCATCACGATGAACGGATCGCTGCCCCCAAGCTCCAGCACCGTTTTCTTGATCTCTTTGCCCGCCGTAGCCGCAACGCTGCTGCCCGCGCCTACGCTGCCGGTGAGCGTCACCGCCGCCACGTGAGAATTCGCGATGACCTTGTTCGTGCGGTCCGACCCGATCAACAGCGTCTGGAAAACGCCCTCCGCAAAACCGGCCTTGCGAAAAATCTCCTCAATCGCCAGCGCGCATTGCGGCACATTCGACGCGTGCTTCAGCACCCCCACATTGCCCGCCATCAGAGACGGGGCCGCAAATCGAAACACCTGCCAGAACGGAAAATTCCACGGCATAATCGCCAGCACCAGCCCCAGCGGCTGATACCTGACAAAACTTCGCTTCGCGTTCGTCTTCGCCTCTTCGTCGGCCAGGAACCGCTCCGCATTTTCGGCGTAGTAGCGGCACCCGAACGCGCACTTCTCCACTTCCTGAACTGCGGCGCTCAGCAGTTTCCCCATCTCTCGCGTCATCATTTCTGCGAAGGTGTTTTTCTCCCGTTCCAGAATGTCGGCCGCCCGCTGCATCATCTGCGCCCGTTTTGCGAAAGCTACTTTGCGATGTTCCTGGAAGCTCTTGGACGCAAGCTCCAGCTTCCTCTCCACCTCTTCATCCGAGTGCTGTTTGTATTCACCCAGCAGCTCGCCATTCAACGGATTAATACTGGCCGAAGTGCCCCTGGTCTCCACTACGTTTCGTGTGCTCATCGCTCGCCCTCCCGCCTCCGGCTCTCTCTTACCGCTGATCAGATGATACTCACGGACGATGAGATTGATTCCCGCTGGCGGGTGCCCCACTCCTTCGTGGTTTTCAAATGTTGTTGATTTCGCTGGCGGGTGCCCCAGGTTCGCGTCCTGGTTTTGGACGCTAACCTGGGATCAGGTGCCGATCACCACCCGAGTCTCGCGCAGCGAGACGAAAGACGGTAGCCCATTTAGGCTGGGTAGCCGTTCATTTGTGAATGTAAGTCCCGTAGGGACGGCACGATCCACACCCTTAAGTCTCCGCCTGCGGTGCCTCGACAACCCCTCCCGCCGTTCCATACCAATCCAGATGCCGCGTGAAGTACATGACCGCCGCGACCGCTGCGAAGCTCGCCATCGCCCCCACCAGCAACGCCTGATCTTCCAACCGCAGCAACACGTAGATGAGCGCGTACAGCAATGAGAATGCAGCCAGTGCGCGCAGCCCATATTTCCGCTCCCCAAAGACCCACCCTGCATACAACGAAACCAATCCCACGGTTGCAACCGCCGCAATCAGGAATGCCATATCGAAGCCGATACGCTCGGCGATCGATAACAACAGCAGATAGAAAATCAGCTGCGCCACGCCGATCAGGATGTACTGCGCCGGATGCACCCGCTTTCCGCTCGCAACTTCAAACAGGAAGTACGACAAGAACACCAGCCCGACAAACAGCACGGCATACTTCAGCGAGCGCGTCACCGACTGATACGGGTCCGCCGGCTCGACAAACGACACGCCCATCGCGGTTGCTCCCAGTCGCTCGAGAACTCCCGAAGTGCCTTCCGCCGGCACGCCGCGTGCGATGAACGGTACCGACCAGCCTGCTTCAAATCCCGACGGCGCTACCTTCTGTGTCGACGGCAGAAAGCCGCCATTGAAGCTGGGATGTGGCCAGTCGCCCGTCACCGTCACGCTGGTCGTCTTGCCGAACGCGAGCAGCGCGAGCCGCTGCGCCCCCGTAAATTTCAGCGTCGCATTCACCTCAAACTTTGCGTCAGGGCGCACCACGCTCCCGGCTTGAGCGCCAAAGAATGTGAGTTGCGTTTCAGCTCCGTGCTGCAAATTGATGCCGGCCGTCGGTAGCACCGCCGCTGGACCCAGCGTGAACGACTTCCCCGCAACCGTGAGACGGATCTCGCTCTCCGCCCCGCGTGCGTCGCTTGCCCCCACCAGCAATTCCCCGCGACTCCATTCCAGCACCCCGCCGTCGGGAGCATTGGCGGGAACTCCCGCGAGATCGAACGAAGCATCGAACCTGACATCGGAGCGGTAGACCGGCACCTTAAACAGCGAACGGTGCCGCACCTCAGTTTGCGTGCCGACTACCGCCTTGGCCTGCGCCGGAAACACGATGTATACGCCATGCTCCGCAGGCTTGACCGGCCTCTCCGGCAAGGTGTACGGGATGGCCAGCACCGGTCCGAGAAACGTCTGCGGGCCGCCCAGCATGGCGCTGACTTCATTGACGACTTCGTCTGCGCGACGGCTGCGGTCCTCAATCAGGCCCCACACAAACACAGCGGGAATCGTCATCACCAGCGCGAGAAAACACACGATGATCAGCTTCACTCCCATGGAACGGGACGGCAGCTTGATGGCAGCGTTCGGAACTTGCGGCATAGGCCACTCCCTGCGGACACACTGCGGAAGCGAGCGATACGTGGAACTTCACTCGCGGCAAAGATCATACCGCAAACCACTTTATAGTGTAAAGTAAATCAATCCGTGAAACGGTATTTTTGTGATCACGCGGGCGCGCGGGTGCCCCAGGTTCGCGTCCTGGTTTTGGACGCTAACCTGGGATCAGGTACGACGAGGGTGCCCCAGAGCCTGCCCTGAGCTTGCCGAAGGGTCTCGCGCTTTTCGAGACCTGGGTGATTCCCGCGCCGATCACCACCCAGGTCTCGCGCAGCGAGACGAAAGACGATAGCCCTTTTAGGCTGGGTAGGCGCCACAAAAATTTAAGATGAACGGGCCGGAATTGGTGTATATTTTCGCCCCTAGGATCTAGGCAATCTGGCCAACCACAACTTTGCAAACACAACCACAGCGTCGCTGCGGGTTCACAATCTCCATCAGCGACGCGCGCTCATTTCGAGTCGAGGAAAAATCCTGATGCTGCGCCACTTGCGTCACCTGCCCAACGCTTCGTCTGCCAAACCCGACTTAGACTCCCGGCCCAAGGCCTCTCGCAACTTCAACCACGGTTTTGCAGCCGCCATTTTCGCGCTTCTTTTGGCGTTCCCGGCAACTGCCTCAGCGCAGATGGTCATGGATGTCGACCACGAGGTGAAGGCCGCCAAGTCACAGCCGCAGCAACAATATGATGTTAAGCAATGCGGAGATGAGTCCCTGCCCGCCGGAGATTACAACTTCGACCTGCACGTCACCGGCACCTGCGTTGCCGATGGCACGCTGGGCAACGGAATCTACAAGTATCACTGGGTCTACATCCACGACGGCGGCACTCTCATGTTCCAGGACAAGAAGCTGGACCTGTACGCCAACTCCATCCTGGTGCTGAATGGTGGAACCCTGCAGGCGGGCACGCCCGACGCGAATGGCGCCATCGGAGCCAACGGCGGCCAGGTCACCCTTCACCTTTGGGGATCCAAGGATGCTGCCGCCATTCCTTGCGAAAAGTCCGACGGCAGCCAGGATGAAACCTGCGGCATCCCTTCCCAGGTTTGGAACAACGCCAACGAAATGAAGCAGATTTATCCCTCGTCTTGCAATCCGAATCCGCTGGACCCGCGCCGCGACTGCTTTTACAAGTACGACGATCCGAATGTCAGCATTTATTACTTTGGACGCAAGACCCTCGCAGTTTCCTACGGCGGGACCCTGCGACTGTTCGGCAAAAAGGGATCGACCTTCGATGGCCTCAACCCTCCCCCATCGGACACCGGCGCCAGTTGGCGAAGACTGATCACCGACGTCAAGAAAGACAGTACCAGCTTCGATATTGATGCCGTGGTGGATTGGAAGGCGGGCGATCACATCGTCGTCACCCCCACCGATTACCTGCCCGGGCATGCCGAAGAGGCCATCGTCTCGAATGTTGAGCCACACGGGAAGAGCACCACCATCACCATCAGCGGCGTCGTCCTCGACGATGGAACCGTGCAGGACGGCGGCCTGCGCTTCCCGCACTCCGGAACCAAGTTCCAGATTCCCTCCGATATCAAGACCAAGTTAGAACTCGACCGCTCTGACATCGAAACCCGGGCCGCGGTGGCACTCCTCTCGCGCGACATTCGCGTCGTCTCCGAGGGCGACATGCCTCCCGATACCAGCAAGGGCACAGAACCGGATTTCCCGCCAACCCTCAACAACTACTTCGGCGGCCACGTAATCTTCCGCCAGGGCTTCAAGCAGGTCGAGATGCAGGGCGTGGAGTTCCGCCAACTGGGGCAGGGCGGGATCATCGGCCGCTACGCTATCCACTTCCACATGACGCGTAAAGTCCCGCTCGATACCTTCGTGAAGGACTGCTCGATCAATGAGTCGATGACGCGATGGATCACCCTGCACGGCATCCAGGGCGTATTGCTCGCCCGCAATGTGGGATGGAAGTCGATAGGCCACGGTTTCTACATCGAGGACGGATCGGAAACCGACAACCGCATCTACGCCAACATCGGCATCCTGGCCCGCGCGGGCGTGAGGGACAGCCAGAATCCACGCCAGGCGCCCGGCATCCTCGCCCATCCGGATATTACCGATTACCGCGATCCTTACGCCACCGACTGGCTCCGCCCCAGTGTCTTCTGGATCATGAACGGCTGGAATGATTTCGAGTACAACATGGCATCGGGAGCGGGCTCGTGCGGCATGTGTTACTGGTTGCCGGCAGGCGCCAACAGCGGGCCTTCACGCTATGAATACTGGACGGGCTATGCCTCCCGCCAGCGCGGCCTGTCTAATAATCCCGGGCTGCGCGAGTTCAACTCCGGCACATCTCCGCTGCAGACTTTCGTGGGCAATGCATGTTCCACCGCCATGTTTTCCTTCATCGATATTGGCCAAATCAGCAGCGAGTGCAATGGTTTTGGTCCCAATACTCCTACAACCGTGGCAGCCATTCCAGGCGCCGGGCCCGACATTCCGAGGGAGGGTCTTCCCCCAAACAAGGTCTTCGATTATTTCCCCATCGTCACCGGGCTGCGAATTCCCACCAAGTGCAATGTCCTGGACGGCGACTGCGGTACCAATCAGAGTCCCAAGACCGTAAAGTGCAATGGTACGAATGATACCGACGAAGCCAATTGCATGCCCACGGTGCTCGACCACTACACCACATCCTTCAACTTCTCCCAAAAGAACTTCTCCGCCATCTGGCTGCGCCCCTGGTGGAGGCTGGTCACCGACAGCTCCATCACCGACCAGCTTGGCCCGGGACTGACCTTCGTCACCGGCGGAGGCTACACCCGCTCCGACAGTGCGCTGGGCAATTGGGATGTGGGGCTAAGAAACGTATTCGTCGGCCAGACGCAATCGGATCCGCCCGATCAGAAAGCCACGTTCTTCGCCTCCGACCTTGGACCGTTTACCCCCAACGGCATCACCAAGTGCGACAACACGCCGGAAGCCGGCTACTGCCTGTCGAAGGACAACGGCATCAGCATTCCCATCACTCCTTTCAATGCCGGCCAGCGCATGTTCAACATCTACGATGGCCCTTCCTTCCAGGATGCCAGTGCCTATCTGAACATCAAGGCCCGCCTCATCACCGATTGCACCTCGAAGGATCGTAATAAACAGGATGGAGTTTGCGTTGCCAGTAAGTACATGTATGGCCATTCCCAAGGCTTGCTGCAGGGGCCGCTGATCGATCCCGGGGACCCGACCAAGGGCAGGGCCTGCTACATACCCAACGCCGCCATCGCATGGAAGCAGGAGAACGGTTTTTACTATCCGCCGGCGTTCTTCTCCAGAAACCTGGTCTTCCGCAATGTCGATATCCGCCACTTCGTCATCGAGCCGCTGTTCAAGCTGAACACCTTCGAAACCAATTTGACCGATGTCGCCGCCCGGTATTGCACCTGGAAGGACAAAATCTTCGAACCCTTCAACGATATTGACCGTCAGACCGTTCTCAACGATATTGACGGCTCGCTCACCGGCCTGCTCGCCGATACCATGCCCAAGGCGCGCGAGACGCTCTCCATCAACGAGGATCCATTCTTCCGCGTCCCCACCTTCACCCAGGAATGTTCCTCTGACCGGCACGAAGACAGCAAGAATCAGAAGGGCCCGCCGGCCACGGCGATTACCAGTCCTTACGAATACGTCACGACTGCCATCATCGCAGACTGCGGCTTGCGCTCGGACATCTCGCAATGCGGAAAAGGCACGGACGAGCTGCCCAACTGGACATACGACTGCGCCCATTGCTATGGCGTCCCCCTCTTCCGTCAATACTGGACGATGGCCGACAATGCGCAGTGCGATGCCGATCCCGACTGCAAGAAGGGCGATCCCGTGCACCGGCCCGGCCGCATCACCATGATGGGACAAAGTACCGGCCAGCGCAGCGCGCTTACCACCAATCATGGCTGGTTTTACATCGATACCACCGTTCCTGCCAGCCAGCAGAAGGGCCTTCCTTTGCAGAATGGCCGAAGCGTTTTCCTCTCCGGACACACCTATTACGTCTACATGATCTATGGCCAGCCTGACACTCAGATGGAGTACTGGATGTACGTCGGCGCAGGCGCAGATAAAACCAAAGTCGAGAGCGAAGTCGGTCGCTACCGCGTCAACGTTGATAGCCAGATCTATAAGTTCAAGAAGAAATTCGATGCCGATCCCGACTTCCTCAGCAGCGTTAACTACGAGCCGATGGATGGCTGGCTAAAAGTGAAGGTCAATTTATCTGCCTACCAAACCGAATTCACCAACGATCGCAAGAACTTCTGTAAGCCGGCCACCTACTGTTCGTGGGACGACAAAACCAAGAGCTGCGGATGCCTTGCCGGTTCCGGTTGTAAGGATGACTCGGTTTGTAGCTGGGGTCCCAGCGACGACGACTGCCCCACGAAGGGATGCTTCGGTTTCAGCTTCAAGATACAGCCGCAGTTCGATAACGCGCCCAAGCCTGGACCGCCGCCCCCGGCAGCGTTTCCCAGCGACGATTACTGGAAAGCGAAGTTCAAGCTCGTGGACGAAGCCACCTCCGGACCGGAGTGCCATTACACCGACCAACCCTAGCAGGCTGCTGAAAAACTCGAATTGGGGCCGCTTTGAAGGGGCGCAGCTTTGGCTGCGCCGTTGTAGGCTCTTTATTTTTGTCATCCCGAGGAGACCTTAAGGCCGACGAGGGATCTGCTTTTGAGTTTTTCAGCAGCCTGCTAGTGTCCTGTAACTGAAGTTCGAAGGATAAGTAGAAGCGCTTTGAAAGGGCACGGCTTCAAAGGATAAGTAGAAGCGCTTTGAAAGGGCACGGCTTCAAAGGATAAGTAGAAGCGCTTTGAAAGGGCACGGCTTCAAAGGATAAGTAGAAGCGCTTTGAAAGGGCACGGCTTCGAAGGATAAGTAGAAGCGCTTTGAAAGGGCACGGCTTCAGCCGTGCCGTAGCGATGCCCGGAAAGATGCGGGCTTTAGCCCCTGGGGTCGCTGGCGTCGACCGCAAATAAAGGCTCGTGATTTATTCAGCGAACCTCAGTTACGGGACACTAGGTGGTTGCGGCGAATCATTCGTGAAGGATTGCTTCACGCATCCACCACGGGGGATTGGACAGCGTCTGTCGCGGATTTCAGCTTGAGCTACCGTGAACCGGAGGGGCAATTGCGCCACATGTTGAAGCTCCTTCACCAACAGCCAAGCAAGCTATTTGGAGTAGAGCTGACAGGGGAGGAGGCGGCGTATTTCGAAGTTGAACATTGGCGAGAGGCGCGCTTACCGGAGATGCTCTATCCCTACATCGTTCAAGACTAAGAAAATCCTCAAAACAAGGTTTAGATGATCTGGGCTTACGTCGCTGCGCTCGTGAGATCGCAAAGCGGTATGGGCCTAACTGGAGGAGGGCACGATGCGTGTTGTTTTATGGTCGATAGAGATTGCGCTTGCCGCAAGCCTTGCCTTTGCGGCCAGCGGCTTTGCTCAAACCTGCGTCCCATCACCCGACGCCCCCGCGAAGGCCCGAATAGTGTTCAGCAATGGGGACGTCCTTACTGGCGAGGTCCTGTCGAGTACTACCGACCTACTGAGATTCCGTCATCCTGTGCTCGGAGAGGTGTCGGTTCCGCAACATGAGATTGCCGAAATCAATGCCAGCGGTTGCGATCCTGCCCGTGGACTTGGTAGCCCCAGGGACCTGGCTTCCGGCAATGATTCGGATAGCAGCTCACGGCGGCTCGTTTTGGCGTTGAACAATCAAGGTGCCCCTACGCCAGCCGCATCCCTGCTCGCCCAACCGCTTGCGGCTTCCACCGCCGGGGCTGACACACCACAGGGGAAAAAGCCTGCCTCCGGCCAGGCAACGAAGAGCCCCGGCTGGCTTATAAACATCAATGCTCCGGTTTCCGTCGCTTTCGGAACTACAAGCCAGGAGACCTTCGGGGGAAGCATGAGGCTTGACTTCTATGAAGGAACCCTGAATCATTCGCAACTGGCAGCCAGCGGCACATACAACCGCGCTTGGCAGGTCGGATCGCCGTCCATCTACACCGACGTTTTCGATGGGTTCTTTCAACAGGGCCGCTCCTTTGGGCCAAACCGCGGCGGCTTGTTCGCGAGGGCAGAGTGGTTTCTCAACACTTCCTTGGGCCTGGCTTTGCAGGAAAGTTTCGCCCCAGGGTACTACTCCCCGGTAAAGAAAGTCGGGCCCTTTAACCTCAACTGGCTTGCCGATATAGGGTACTTTCACGAACGCCTCTACAAGACAGCAGGCGACCTGAATCTGGTAGGGTCCCGGATTGAGGGGAAGTTAAACTATATAAAGATGGACGCCGCGGATCCTACTAAGCTAAAGTATTCGATTATTGCCGATGGTTGGATAGTTCCCATGTGGAACAATCAAGACGCCTTGCAGGCCGCTGTGACCCTTGAGGTCAACTTTCCCATCAAGAAGTCCGTGTGCTTTGGATTCAATCCTATCGACGATTTCTACATGAGAAATCCACCGGCAGGACATAAGACATACTACGCAACCAGCAGCGTCACGCTGAGGATTCAGCATGGTTCTAATCCAAAGCAACGATGCTACTAAGAACCTAAGGAGCTTATGAAAGACCAACCCAAGCCGGACTTGGAGAAGGTCGCCGCCAATGACGACGATCCCATTGGCGCATGCCAATTCACCAACAGTTCTGGGCAGCTGGTATGCCTGGACAACGTGCGAAAAAGCCAATGTGATCAGATTCCGAACGCGATCTTTGTTGAGGGTGGGTCATGCGAGTAGAAAGCTAGGTGGTCCCGTACCAGATGACGAAGGCCGATACGAAACAGCCTGGGGTGCCCCATCCTTCTCGCCCCTTTCTGGCGAGAGGGTGGGCCCCGTCACAGCGATCCCAAAAAGCTCAACACCGCCTGCTGGTCCGAAGGCTTCAACCGCTGGAACCGCTCGCGTATCTCGTCCGCTTCTCCTTTGTGTCGCCGGATGGCATCCCCCACCGTCAACGTAACCCCGTCATGCATCAGCCGCGACCGCAGCCGTAATCCCCACAGCGGAGCAGTTCTGATTTTGTTACGCGCACACTCCGTGTCGCGCGCCAGGTCGGACGCCTTCGTGCCCTCCATGATCTCGCCCTGAAATCTCTCGCTACACTCGTCTTCATTCACTGCCGCCTTCTTTTTCTCTTCCGCCGCCGCAGCGTCCTGTTCGCCAAACAGCTTTGCCATCCGTTGACGGCCAAAGTGCTCAACCAGCGCAACCACAATCCCATCTCCCGTACCTACGTTGTGCAGCAGGAAGTCACTATAAGGATGAATCATCCGATTCTCGACTGCGTCAAGATGCAAGCCTGGCCCTCCCGGACTCGCCGGGCTCTTCCCCGTCACAATGGTTTCCACGTGACAGCGTGCGCAGCCAATCTTCGCGAACAACTCGGCGCCGTGTTTCGCTTCCGCCGTCGCTGCGATCGTCTCGTCCCGCGCCGGCGCCTTCAGCGACCGCATGAAGCTGGCAAAGTGATCGATGTCCTCCAGATTGTTGTCGCTCGCATTCGGCAGGCTGTTGGGCTCGGTTACTTTCGTCGGATCGTTATTCGGGTTCTGCGTCGTCACCGGCGGATTGCAGATCGTCGTCACCTCATCCGGCTGCAGATGATTGGTGATACCCATCTCATTCAGATAGGCGTCGCCGGCGAAGCCTAGCAGGCTGGCGTGTTGGTCCTTCCAGCCGAAGCGCCCGATGCGGGCCGGCCCTTCGCTCTCCGGCACCGGCACGTAGATAGCTTGCCCGCAAATGTCCCCGTGCGACTCACGGCACTGTTGTTTGCGAATATTCTTTAGCGTCTCGTCGGAGATCGCCTCTACGTAGCCGTCCCCCAGCAAGCTGATGGCCAGCCGCGTGGTGCGGATGGTGTCGATGGCTGGCACGTGCTCTTGGATCTCCGGACAGATCGCGCGATCGTTCACCAGCGTCCTGCCCGTGATTACCTGCTTGCCCTGATCAATCGGAATCTGCGGGTTCTGAAACATGTGGTGTGCGTCGAGATGCCCTACGCGCACTTCCATCATTTGAGTGCCCGCGCCACTCACCGGCGTCTGATGACATTCGCGGCAGGATTGCGCGTTGTACAGCGGCCCCAGTCCATCGGGAGCAATGTGCTCAATTTCCTCGAACACCGTCTGATCGGCCGTGCGCCGGTCGGGATCGGAAAAGCCGTTACTCAGGTTGTCAAATCCTGTGACCCCTTCGGGAGGTTGTGATGGCGTCTGTCCTTGAGGTTTGGTGCCGACGCCCAGCAGCACCGCGCATGAGACAGCAAGCAAAACCATTGCAAGCTTCATCGGGGAGCTTCCTTTTCGCAGAGAGTGCGCATAACTTATCCGCAATATCTGCCGGCGTCAACAGTCTTTTGGGAAGCTCTTTTGAGGGCTTCAAGGTAGAGTGGGACTTCCGCTGGGTGCCCCAGGTCTCGCGCTGGGTGCCCCAGGTTCGCCCCTCTTTTGGGCTAACCTGGGATCAGCTAATTTCGCGCGCTACAGGTCAGCCTCGCTGGTGGGTGCCCCAGGTCTCGCGCTTTTCGAGACCTGGGTGATTCCGTGCTGGGTGCCCCACTCCTTTACCGATCATCATCTCGGTCCCGGCCGTGCTCGCCGTTCTGACGCGCGCTGCGATACCCCTCCTCATAGCCTTGCCGATAAGCTTGCAAGCGCTCGCCATGCCAGTCGTCGGTGCTCGCGTTCATCGCTCGATTGCGTTCACGATCCCGAATGCCGTTCTGATATCCCGTCTGATACGCCCGCTGGCTCTCTGCGTCGTTGCCATATCGATTGTTGCCGTACCGGTCATCGTCGGCACGAGCCCCATATCCGCCGGCGCTTTTGTACCCCTCCCGATACCCGCGCTGGTAGTCGTTCAACCGATCGCCATGCCAATCGTCGGTATTCATGTTCATCGGCCGGTTGCGGCGAGCGTCGTTCACTCCATTCTGATATCCGGTGTCGTAAGCCCGCTGGTCCTGGTTTACCTGTTGCGCGTGCATCGCCATCGGCGACAGGCAAAGCGTAGCCAATCCGCTCCCCACCATGAAAGCGATAGTTCTAAGCTGCTTCTTCATTTGTTCTCTCCTGGACTGCAGCATCATTATTCTGAATGCCGCAGGCGAATGAAGGACAAGACAATCAGTCCCTACACAGCTTAGAAGTCGAGTGTCTGGAAAGGGTCGCCAGTTCGCAACACGAATCGAGCTCGGGATTCCATCTGAAATTTCAATGTGCTCGCCCCGAGCGGAAAGATCCTTAGGCAGGTAATCAGGCCGCGCAGGGCTTCATCCCCTCCGCCCTCGCGCCTCCGCCGGAGCCATCAACAACAACGCGGCTTGCTGCCGGTCGAAGTGCGGCTGGATCCCAATCATCCTCTCCAGGTCGTCGATTGCCAGAAACGTCCCGCCCACCTGGAAGCCACAGACATGAGCATCCTCTCCCACCAACAGCGGCGAAAAGTTAGGGTGCTCCTCCAGAAATTGCGTGAACAGCTTCAGTTGACGAGCCGTCATAAACCATTGTCCTCTCATGGCCTCCTCCTTCACCGGCGGATTGCCTTCGCGGCCCCCGGACGCTCCCCAAATTGAGAGCAGCCATTCGTTCCCGCTTGCTCTCATGCGGGCACAATGCGCCCATTCGCTTTGGCGCTCAATGCATTGCGGGTGAATTGCGGATGATTTCCGGGCGATCACCTAAGCCGCTGATACGCTTCGGGATACCGCTCGTAGTGGACGAAGAGGATTTGTTATCCCGAGCGGAGGCGACTGTTTTTGCCGCCGGAGCCGAGGGATCCGCGGTTCGCTCCACGGTGGAAGGATCGTGACAGTGCTCCATTACCCGCGTGTGCACGCGTGTGCCCCAGGTTCGCGTCCTTCTTTTGGACGCTAACCTGGGATGAGGAACGCTCCCACCGCGTACCCGGTGTCCCCATTCAAGGCCTTTCTACTTCAATGTGTCATCCTGAGCGACAGGACCCCTGTCCCCCTCCGACCCTCACAGTTGGATCGCAGTCCCGCCACGCGGGACGGCAGAACATAGCCCACCGTTTTAACGGTGGGGAGCGGTTAATAGGACGCCCGAGTGCCTCGGGCACGGCACCATCGCCCCGCGCTCCGGCATCATTGATGCGCAGCTGTCACTTCTTCTCTTGCCATCACGCCTGACGGGAGTAATGCCTTAATCACCCTCATCGTTTCCAAACTGACCGTGATGACCTGGCCCATGAGGCGCACGATGTATTCGGGATCATCGGCGCGATTAGGATCGTTGACCATGCCGCTGCGCTTGTCGGTCGAAACCTGATATTGATCAATGACCCACTCCAGCGCCGAGCGGTTGCCCGTGCCGCAATCTAGCTCTTCTTTAGTTAAGAGCCTTCCGCGAGTCGTAAGGTTGGTGATGGTCTGGAGGCGGTATTCACCGACTACGCGAACACGCGAAACAGAGGTATACTTGGTGCCATTCTTGAAGCCAAAAAGGAGATTCCGGCAGAGACACTGGGCGCCGCGGGAAATCGAGAGCGGCAAAAGCTCTCAAGGTTAACTTTAATCGAAAGGAAGCAGTAAAGACCGCTATGAAGAAAACCCTAGCCACTTTGCTCTTTGTTCTTGCGGCAGGTATCGCGTCGTTTGCTCAGTCCAACCCTACAACCTTCACCAATACCAATCAGCCAAATCCCGAACCAACCGGATATAGCTACAGCTTCAATATAGCCACCGAGGATGGCCAGCCTGTTGGAACGTGCCCACCCAACTCACCCGGATGTTTCATCTACTTCAATTCACCATTCCTCGCAATCACGCTCCCTGACATTCCCAACCAGTATTTCAACCACGACACCCTGAGCTGTACGATCAAGAGCACGGTAGTTGACCTGACCGATCTTTTGTACCAAGTGGAATGTTAGTGTAGCGCCTTTTTCGACCCTAGTCCGTAGTCGTAGTCGGGGGTGTGGAGATGTGGGAAACGCGCAGCGTTTTCCATATCTCCATGCCCCGGTTCCTTCAGCAAGATGGCTTGCGGCGCTGGTGGTCTGTAGCCCAGCGAGGAATGCGGCCGTACCGTGTTGTAGTGCACTCTCCATTGTTCGATCACCACCTGGGCCTCTTTCAGCGAATAGAAGATCTCGCTCTTTAAGCATTCATCTTGCAGCTTGCCGTTGAAGCTCTCACAGTACCCGTTCTCCCAGGGACTGCCGGGCTCGATGTACAGCGTCTTTGCGCCCACCGCCGACAGCCACTTCCGCAGTCTTTCGGCAATAAACTCGGGCCCGTTGTCCGACCGTAGGTGTTCCGGGATACCATGCACCAGCATCAGGTCGGCCAGGGTTTCGATCAGGTCATAGCTGTTCAACCGCCGCGCCACCCGGATCGCCAGACACTTCCTGGTGTACTCGTCAATCAGAGTCAGCAGCCGCAGCGTCCTGCCATCGTGCGTGCTGGCGCGCACAAAATCGTAGCTCCAGACGTGATTCTCATGCTCCGGTCGTAGCCGTACACAGGAGCCATCGTTCAGCCACAGCCGCCCTCGCGGCCGCTGTTTCTGCGGTACTTTGAGGCCTTCCCGGCGCCAGATCCGCTGCACCCGGTCCTTGCCTACCTCCCAGCCTAGATCGCGCAGCAAAGCCGTGATCCGCCGATACCCGTATCGTCCGTACTCACTGGCCAGTTGCAGGATGGCTCGCGTGAGTTCATCTTCATCGTTCCGCTGGGTTACGATGTAACGCTGCGTCCCTCGCCATTGCCCCAACAGCCGGCACGCACGCCGCTCCGACAACCGATGTTGCTCGCGAGCATGCTGTACCGCGCAACGTCGCCGTCCGGGGCTTAGAAGTTTCCCTCCGCCACGTCCTTCAAGACTTGCTTCTCCAGCGACAACTCGGTCACCAGTCGGCGCAAACGGCTGTTCTCTTTCTCCAGCTCTTTCAGCCGTCGAGCCTGTTCCAGCTTCAGTCCGCCGTACTCTTTCCGCCAGCGGTAATAGGTCTGTTGGGTGATCCCGGCCTCTTTGCAGGCCTGGCCGATGTTCTTGTGGTTGGCTAACTCGACTTCGATCTGACGCAGGATGGCAACGATCTGCTCCGCGCCGTGCTTCTTGCGTGCCATTCTCCAGCTCCTTCTGTACCAGTTTCTCTAACATTCCCCCTGGTACAAAATTCGCCGGTCACGTCACTTGCAAAGATGCTGACGGGCGAGTCTGGACTCTAGTAACGACTCAGTACTATCACTGGTTGCATGTCGGACGCCGTTTTATTCAGTACTATGACGGCGGGAACGGCACTTTGTCATACTAAACTTTAAACCCGTTGTTCCTCCTGAAAATATGGCGTCCCATTTCGAGATGCTTGGACGTTTTGATGTCAATCAGGTTCCGTCAAGAAAGAGGTCTGCATCCGCACCGTCTACGAGCGCACAAGCCGAAGCAAATGTGGGGTTCAACAAACACCTCCGCTTCGCTCTGAAATCTTCCGGTTTGGTATCGTTTGCGTATCTACCCATTGGATGAAAAGGGCAATCCCTATTGATACTGCAAATATTGTTTTACTTCCTTGCCAAACCTCCCACCCTGTAAGTTCAGGGGTGATGGTTCGGTGGAGCTTATCAAGATGGCTTTAACTTGATTCAGGACTACTTTGGGCCCCACCGAAGTACGAATGACTTCTGTGGACAGCCTCTCGCTTTTTAATACCCGGCCGAATTCCAATTTAGAGCTTACGTCGGATCAGCAACGCTCGCCTCCCCCTTCAATTTGTTGTCACCAGCAAGCGAACCGGGTGGCGTTTAGCCCGCGAGAAGGCTGCTGTTACTGTTAAGTTGTCATCACCAGCAAACTTCAGTCTGCGAGGGATCTGCTGTTGATTTTCCCGCACCGGCAGCCTGTTCGGCTCTCAGCCGACTGCGAGCCCGCCTACCATCGCCCGAGTCTCGCCTTGCGAGACGAAATAGCTTAGCCCAGCCTTTCAAGGCTGGGTAGGTGGGATTAGTGAAAGGAGTTCCGGAGTGGGAGCGCCCCATGAGTCACTTCTTCTACAACGAGGAAGCGAGGGCTCCCAAGACCTGCCGCAAGAAGCCCCTACACCTGCACCGCCCTCTTGCGGTCGACGATCGATTGCAGCGCAGCCATGGTCTCCTTCGGTAGGTGGTACGACTCGGCGTCCGAGGGATAGCCGCCCGATTTCACATCTTCCTTATATGCGCTCAAGGCGTTGGCGATGACCGTGCCGACCTCGGCGTAGCGGCGCACAAACTTCGCCGGCGGCGCGAACGTCAGTCCGAGCAGGTCGTGAAAGACCAGCACCTGGCCGTCGCACTCCGGGCCGGCGCCGATGCCGATGGTGGGTACCTCCAGCTCGCGCGTGATCATGGCCGCAACCTCCCGCGGAATGCCTTCCAGGACCATGCAGCAGACTCCGGCCCGTTCCAGCGCAAGCGCGTCGCGCATGAGCTGCTCGATTGCCGCCAGCGTCTTCCCTTGCACTTTGTATCCGCCCATGGCGTGCACCGATTGCGGGGTGAGCCCGATGTGGCCGACGACCGGGATCTCCGATGCGATCAAACGTTCGATCAGTCGTGCCCGCTTCTCCCCGCCCTCGATCTTCACCGCTTCGGCGCCCGCCTCCTTAATGAAGCGTGCCGCGTTACGCACCGACTCGCGCATGCTCACGTGGTACGACCCGAACGGCATGTCGGCCACCAGAAATGCTCGCTTGACCCCGCGCCGCACGGCCCGCGTGTGATGCAGCATCTCCTGCACCGTGACGGGCAGCGTATTTTCGTACCCCAGCATGACCATACCGAGCGAGTCGCCCACCAGGACCATGTCGATGCCGGCCTCCTCGACCAAACGCGCGCCGGCGTAATCGTACGCAGTGAGACAGGTGATGATCTCGCCGCGCTGCTTTTTTTCGAGAAGAGTGGATGCAGTGATTTTGGCGCGGAAGTCGCCGGTGGTGATGCTCACGATGCCTCCAGTGCAGCTCCGCGTCCGCGGATGCCGCCTGTGTCTCGTCACAACAGAATGTGATTCCGGGAGGAGACGATTGGATTCTACACCTGCGGCAACGCGCGTTGCATACATTGGGATCAAGCGCTATGGGATTGTCGGGCAATCCCGAGCCTCGAGATTTTGGAGCGATGGTTGCCCGTTGCTCCGGAAACCTCCGACAAGCCCACATGCCCGCTTTCACCCGGCGCGGCTGCGGGATCTACTCAAACCCTGGCGATGCGGGGGGGTTGGACCCTGGAGTAGCCAGCTCGCAAAGCTAGCAATCCTCCCACACCCCAGATTACTGGCCCCGCGGTTCCATGCCGACGTCCACCGAGCACTTCCAATAGGTGTGGCTCAGGCCGTTGCTAAGTTGATAAAGATAAACGACTTAATTATGGATTACAGCCAGGATTGGTGGGCACTAAAGCGCTATATAGGCACTAAAATGCCTGTCACCGTTCTGCTGGAACCTGCGTTCCACGTGGAACAATTTGGATCCAGGTTTTTGCGAGGAAGCGCGAATTGTTCCACGTGGAACAATTTTCTCCCTCCTGCCAACTCCTGTCATGTCCGGCGATCCCATGTCCCGGCCGTCCTCCTCAGAATTGTTCCACGTGGAACAATTTTCCAATCATCAAGCCGACTCAGAGCTCCAAAGGAGGTCAAGCTGGAATGGCGAAGGCAATCTTCTTTGTTGGGTCCGGAGGTCGTCTTCAGCCATTGAGCCGGAGCCTTGGACTAAGATTCCAACATCGGCGCAATCGTCTATGCGTTGCAAAATCAGCGGCTTCCCTCGCCTCATGCGAGAATTTCACAGCTTTTCCTCTTGAAATCTGCGTCGGAACAACATCCTGGGTTGATGCCGCGCGACAACCCGTTCTAATCTGCTAATTGGACATCAGACCAGGCGGGCCGGTCCGAAAATATCTCTGGAGGCTGTCTTTTGGCGGTTTCTCGAAATTGTTCCACGTGGAACAATTTTTGAGCGGAAGCGTCGGAGTCCACCGAAGCACGATATGGGACGAGTCATCGCGGTTACGAACCAGAAGGGCGGCGTCGGGAAGACCACGACTGCGATCAACCTCGCCGCTTCGCTCGCCTCGCATTCCGCTGTGACGCTGCTTGTTGACTGCGATCCGCAATCCAACGCGTCAAGCGGTCTCGGTTTCACGCGCGACCCCGCACGACCCAATACCTATAAAGTGTTGATGGGAGAGCTGACCGCCGAAGCGGCGCTGCAGCCGACAGAGGTCGAGCGTCTGTCTGTCATTCCGGCGCACAAGGACCTGCTGGGCGCGAACATCGAGTTGGTTACGCTCGAGTACCGGGAATATCGCCTGCGTCGCGCGCTCGAGCCGTTGCGAGAGCGCTTCGAGTTCATCGTCCTCGACTGCCCGCCTGCACTCGATCTGCTGACGCTGAACGCGCTGGTTGCTGCCGACACCGTTATCATCCCAATGCAAGCCGAATATTTCGCACTCGAAGGCGTCACCGAGCTACTGGACACGATTGATCGCATTCGGGTTCAGCTCAATCAATCGCTGGCTGTCGAAGGCGTCGTTCTCACGATGTTTGACGAGCGCACCAACCTGGCGCAGTCGGTCGCGGCCGAGTTGCGAAACTTTTTTGGGGACCTGATGTGCAAGACGACGATCCCGCGTAACGTGCGACTGGCCGAAGCTCCAAGCCATGGCAAGCCGGCGATGATTTACGACGCGCAATCGCGCGGCGCGCAAGCGTACTTGATGCTGGCGGAAGAGATCATGAAAAAGCAGCAACCAGCAGCCAGCAGCTAGCTTCGAGACGCGGGCTTCGAGCTTGGAGCAGTTGGCGATTAGCACCTAGCGCTGTTTGCGTGCATTGTCGCCGCAAAGTAATATCCTACATTGTGGTATATACCACAATGTAGGAGTATGGATTTCTTTTCGTCCTTTGTGTCCACCCTCTCGCCAACTGAGGGCGAGAAGGATGGGGCACCCGCTGGTGGATAGGCTAGCGGAGCTCAGCGTACTCGGCTTTGGCTTGCTGGTAGATGGGGATGTCGGGATCAGCATCCTTCCACAGCGTGAGGAAATCTTGATACGACTTGCGCGCGGCGGCTTTGTCGCCCATCATCGCCTGCGCGCGCCCGAGCTGCAGGTGCGACAGAGGCGTGGTAATAAAGCCTTGCAGAATGCCTGGATGATCGACCATTTTCTGGAACTCACCGGCGGCTTCGCGTCCTTTGCCTAACTTCAGATAGGCAAGGCCACGCAGATACGTTGGATAGAGTCCAGGAAAGGATTTCAGTGGGAAGACGGCTAGGTCATACGGCAGGGCTGACTGGAGGATTTCTATGGCTCGTGCGGGGCGGTCCTTGTCCAGTTCAATCGCCGCCCGGATTGTGGGGAGTTCGTATTTCTGCACCAAAGTATCCAATGGGGACTCTTGGTCAAAGGTTTTCACCAATTTCTCCGCCTGAGCAACGGCTCCAACTCTGGCAAAAACTAACGCCAGTGTTCGCCTGACCGCACTGGCCGGATCCGCTGCTAATGCCTTCTCTGCCGTTTGCTTCGCCCGAACAGGGTTTCCGGTTTCAACATCCCGCAAAGCGCTGCCTGTCAGAAAGGGGGCTGACGTCGGCGAATAGCTGTGCGTTTTGAAATAGAACCCAAGCGCAGCCCGGAAGCGCCCGTTATGAGTCGCGGTGTCACCCTGCTGCTGGAGCGCCCATTCCCTGGTTTCGGGGTTCGCCATTGCCCAAGAGAGCTGCTCTTGCATGCCTCTTGTGTCGCCCTGCAGAAAAGCGACCTTGTATCTTGCGGAGTGCAACGATAAGTGGTCTATTCCGCGCGCTCTTGCCTCCTCAAGTACTGCCTTGGCCTCTTCCAGCCGGTTCATATATATCAACGGCTGCAAAAGGTTATTATAGGTTTCTCTCTTAGGTGTAAGACGCACCGCTTCGCGAGCTTCCACTGCAGCTCTATCATGCTGTCCCAGGATCGTTAAGCAGGACGAGAAGTTCTGGTGCAGGGCTGGGTCCGCGGGAAAGGTCTGCAGCCATTGAATATATGTCGCATTGGCTTTCTCCAACTCTCCCATCATGGTGTAATAGACTGCCTCTGTGTACCAGCGAGAACGCTGGCTCAACCGCTCGCGCAGATTAAAAGCCCTATTCCCATAACTCGTCATGAGGGCATTATCACCAGAATCAAGGTAAATCGCCGCAAGGTTCAGGTAAGCATTAGCCAAGTTTGGATCCAACTCCACGGCACGTTTGTATTGAGGCAGTGCGGCTGTGTCGCCCTTTTCGGCCCGCAGACGCCACGCCTGACTATGCGCCTGCAAGGCTTCTAGCGACCAACTCGTCTCCTGTTCCAACGGTGTGTTGAATCTTCTTAAAGAGTCTTCCGGTTCGCCCAGATCGCCCCGAAGTTGATGGCCTGCCAGCCCAAGCGTCTTCACAATCTGGTTCCGGTCGTTGGTTTGCTTCTGTACCTTTGCCAACGTTTTGCCGGAATGACAGTCCATGGCACTGAGTGCGATGCGGTAGTAGTTGCCTGCGTTGGCAATGGACGCCGTCACGAAAGCCTTGCTGTCGCTTTGCAGGCAGACTTGGCGCGCTAAGTCGGGAGTCGTCGGCTGCTCGCGCGGCCCTTTGGGAGGATGGAAATCCTGGGGTGGACTTGAATGCGCTCGTCACCAATAACTCTAACGTGACTTTGCAAATCGCTTATTTCATCAACGACAGGGGCGAAATCGTCGCCAGCGGAGTACTGTCTAACGGTGATGCCCGCGTGTTCCTGCTGGTTCCCGACGGCGACTGCGACGACGATTGCGAGCAGCGCACTGCAGAGAGCCAGAACAATCGGGCGGTGCAGCCTGCAAATCCTGGCACAGCGCTGCCGGTCTTAAACAAAGCAGCGGACTCGCTGCGCAATCCATTTGGACGGCGCTTCTCTTTACCACGTCACGCCGCTGTCTCATCCAATAATTAGCGATTGCCAGAACTCAATGTTAGGACGCGAACCTGGGGCACCCACCACCCACACGGGAGGAGAAGAGGGATCCCAGGTTAACGTCCAAAGGAAGGACGTGAACCTGGGGCACCCACGAAGCACACGGGATGAGAAGAGGGGATCCCAGGTTAACGTCCAAAGGAAGGACGCGAACCTGGGGCACCCACGAAGCACACGGGATGAGAAGAGGGGATCCCAGGTTAACGTCCAAAAGAAGGACGTGAACCTGGGGCACCACGAAGAATCCACGACATTGCAGGTTCATCACCTGTTGTAATTCGTCATCCACCGCGACTAGGGTTGGGAGGCGGGGACAATAGTTATCTGCGCGTCGCCGATGATGACATCGGCGCCGATAGGTAATCCAAACACGTTAGTCTGATTTACTACCAGCTCAAGCATGCGGATCTCGATGCTATTAGGGTTGGGGAAGTTGCGGATGATGTGCTTAATGTACAACGTTCCCAATCCCGCGAGATCGACCTGAGTGTTGTAGGGTACGTTATCGTTGATCTCCGGATGTCCTGCGACGGAGATGCTGACAAAGCTACCAACCGCAGTTTCAAAGACGCCGCCTAATCCGGCGATGGTTGCGTCGACGCGACCAGAGAGCACGTTGGCCGAAACCAATCCACTCAACAAATTTAAGCCTTCCACCTGGGTAGTCATTTCTCCGGTGGAGTAGGGCGAGGTGAGGGATGACTTGCCGGTATCGGTGACGGTGCCGGTGGTGAGAACTCCGGCGAGGTTTATTGAGGTGACGCTGTTAGTGAGCAAGTGGCCCGCGGTGCCATAACAAGGCAGTTGGACGGGCGCCGAGGGACTGGAGTTGAGAATGCCGGCGAGGGTGACTTCGGTGCCGAAGGACATGCCGGTGACAACCGCCGGAGCGAAGGCGCGAACTATGCCGCTGGTGGCGCTGGAGACGATGACTTCCGTCCCAACGGGAATACCGAGCGGATTAGTCAGCGTGACGTAGACGTGGATCATGTTCACCACCAGCCGACCTTCTTTGCTGTTGGTGAAAGGAACTTCTTCATTGAGAACTATGTTGCCTATTCCAGGCAGTCCGATCTGGGTGTTGGGCGCGGGCAGACCGTTGAAAGGAATTCCGGCGACAAGCAGGTTGGTGAAGTTGGATCCAGTTGCGCTGAGGTGAAATCCGTTGGAGTCGAGAGTGGTGGTGCTGACGGATTTAATCTCCTGCGCGCTAATCAAGCCAGCCAGCAGATTGACGTTGGTGACGTCGGCGGTAGCTTGGGAGGTCATGTTCGGGGAACTAGTAGCGACGGTGTTGGAGGCGCCTCCTTGCACCAGCGGCGGAAGGTTAACGCCGGCTGCGGTGCCGGTGACAGTCTCATTATTGTTGTTGGTGCCGCAAGGTTCTTGCAGAGTGGCGAGGGCGGTTGGTCCCACGAGAATGGTGTTGCCAGCTGTGGCATAGACTCCATAGGCCGTGGCCTGATAGAGAACGGTTTGTACCCCATGCGCCGGCGGCTGTGATGCGGCAAAACATGTGCCGGCAGCAAAGAGGGTCAAGAGTAACAAGGTAACGAGTGACCTGGGGGTAACCCAAGAGGTGTAGCTTCTGATGCGCAGCATAGAGTACCTCCTTGTGGTCTGCGTTGGATCGCAGACCTGGCTGTCCGGTGGTCTACTGCGGCAAATCAGTACTTAACTATGGAAGGGAGCTCCGAAACAGCAGGAGGAAGGCCAGCAGACACAGGCCAGAATCCGTAAGAGATCGAGTGGCAAGCCATCCTCAGCTCCAAGTTTGCCGTAGTAGGCGGCCCAGAACAGCACAATGTTATTGTGCAGTTTAGCTGCCACCATAAATACCTAGTTATCAACAGACGATTTAGCAGGATGCAGTAATAAGGTATAGAGCGAAGGTAAAAATAGGTAATTCGATACTTAGCAGGGAACCGCTTAAGCACACGAGTGGGTAGTTAGTTTATCAGGGAAAGTACTACTTATGCAGACGGAGAGAGTATTAGGCAGGCGATGATCACGAGCGGACCTGGGCGAGGATAGAGTGGACGACGTTCACGGTGTAGGGCGACGAAAGTAGCTCTTTTAGCTTAGCCTTAAAGTCGTCTTCGTTATGCACGGAGGTGGTATGGTTGGCGTGACGAATAGCTATAGGATAAAAATTAATTCCGTGCGAAGCGGCGAAAAGCTCAAATCGATAGTTTAGGGTGGGCGCGACTATGTAGAAGTAATGTACAAAGAGGTTACCATTGGTTTGGGTAACTACATCAACGGTAACCATCTGGCGGGTCTTCTCGCCGAGCAGCGCGCCTTGCTGTTTGAGGAGGGTGATGGGAGTGGTGAGCGTGGAGTCAGCGATATTTTGGGGCCAAAGATCGTCGGTCATAAGCAGTTGCCGGTTGTCAGTAGAGCACATCGTGATGGGTGATGGCTAGTGTGAGCAGGGACCAGGGAATAGTGGATAGTACCTACAGAGTACTGGTTACTGAATAGTCCAACCTGCTAGGCTCGGCGGTATGAAGTTTGTATTCTGGAACCTGAACCGGGGCGGGCTGGCGCGGTCGGTGGCGAACCTGGCGTGGCAGGAAGAGGCTGACGTGCTCATCCTGGCCGAGTGCGTCATGCCGTTTGTGGAGCTGATGGACGAGCTGAATGCGGAGCGACCCGAATACCGGTTCGCGGCCGGCAACTGCGGGCATCTCATCTTTTTCACGCGCTTCCTTCAGTATTATTTTCTGCCGGTGATCGAGAGCCATCGCATCTCGATTCGGCGACTCACGCTGCCCGGGTACAAAGAGCTGCTTTTTGCCGCCGCGCATTTGCCGAGCAAGCAAAATTTCTCGGAGGAGAGCCAGATCTTCGAGTCGGTGCACCTGGCACGGCTGATCGAACAGGCCGAGAGCAGCGAGGGACATCAGCGCACGATTGTGATGGGCGATCTGAACATGAATCCATTTGAGGCGGGGATGGTGGCTGCGACCGGAGGGCTGCACGCAACGATGAGCCGGCGGGTTGCGGCGCGCAAGACACGACAGGTGCAGAAGGAGAACTACCAGTTCTTCTACAACCCGATGTGGTCGCACTTCGGCGACCGGGGAGAGGCGGGCGGGACGTATTATTTCGAGTCGGCGGAGCCGGTTTGTTATTTCTGGAATTTGTACGACCAGGTTTTGCTGCGGCCGGAGCTGCTGGAGGGATTCGCGCCGGAGCATGTGCGAATTGTAACGGAGATCGGTGGCTACTCGCTGCTGAAGAATGGCTGCCCGGATGCGACGTTCGCCTCGGACCATCTGCCGGTGGTGCTGGAGTTGGAAGTGCCCCGCCCGGAAGCAGCAGGGCGCGCTTGACATTGCGCAGGGCCAGGAAAGGACATCGTATCACTGCTGTCCGATTAAAACTCGAACAGAATCAGTTGGTTGGCGTTTTCGGTGCAATTGGAGTGCGCGTCGATGGTCTGAAGGGCAAATAAAATGGGCGCTTTCTCGAAAAGCGTGAGGCTGAGAATCTGTAGGTATCGACGCATTTGTTAAATTCCTTGTGGGGCAGATGCTCGATCAGTTGGGCAAAGACGGTGCGGCCCGGAGTTCATACCACATCTTGCCGTTTCCAACTCTGTTCGCGGGAGCTTTCAATTATAAAGTTCTTGACATCCTTGCGCTTTAGCGCCACGATGCAGTCGTCATCCCTTAATAAGTAAGTGCTCTTCGGCCAAGCACGATAGCGCTCCCGTCCAGATAGTGGGGTAGTCCACAGCGCCCAAGCTGTTGCACGACAGGCAGGGAACTCCTGCGAGGCATCCGTCCATGGCCAATGGCGGATCAGCAAGAGTCAAGAGTAAGGACGCCTTTCCCCAGTCCCCAATTCAATTAGCGCCGCTCTCGTCGTTCTTGGCTCTCTGCGGCGCGGTAGCACAAATCTTCTCTTTGCGAGCCAAGGCGCGTTTCCCCGGAACCTATTCGCAACGCAGACCGGGCCTTAGCCCGCAAGGAGATTTCTATGCGCCGTGTCAGCACGATCATCGCTCTTGCTCTTTGTACTTTGCTGTGCGTCTCGATCAGCTCAGCGCAACAAACATCCACTCCAGCGACAACCGCGAGCACATCCGTTCCCAACCTCATCCGCTACAGCGGAACCTTGAAGGACGCGCAGGGCGCAGCCCTTGCATCCACCACGCCCGTGGGCGTCACCTTCGCCATTTACAAGCAGCAGGATGGCGGCGCTGCCGTCTGGCAGGAGACGCAGAACGTCACTCCCGACGCCAATGGCCAATACAACGTAATTCTAGGCAATACTACGGCCACTGGATTACCGGATGACCTGTTCATGCAGCAAGAGCAGCGCTGGCTGGGCGTGCAAGTTCAGGGACAGGAGGAGCAGGCGCGCGTTCTGTTAGTCAGTGTGCCATATGCCTTCAAAGCTCATGAGGCGGACACGCTGGGCGGGCTGCCTGCTTCGGCGTTCGTCCAGGCAGCGCCGTCAAGTGCATCCGGCAGCGGATCGATTGATACAGGGACCGCATTGAGCAACGCCGGGAATGCAAACATCAGCTCAAAGGGGAAGAGCGCCACGGCTTCGCGTAAGAACGTAATCTGCGCGGCTTTAACAGCTAACGGCTCGGCAAATTACGTACCTCTCTTTGACCCGACCGTGTGCAACCTGGTGAACTCCACCATCTATCAGTTGGGCGGCAATGTCGGCATCGGGACAATAATTCCGTCCACCACGCTCGATGTGTTCGGTGCAATCGACGCATCGCCGATGCCGAAAGCAGCGCCCACCAACAGCGGAAACTATCAGATCCTCGAGAACCCGTCCTGAGCATTGGCTGGCCAAGTAACCAAGCAATCGTAGCCAACGCAAATACATGGGTCGGCGTGGACGCCGGCGGCCAGGGTGTGAACTTTACCAACACCGGAACCCTCAACACCTTCACCGGCTACACTGCCGGCTTCGGCAACACTACTGGATCCCAAAATTCCTGTTATGGGGCCGCGGCTTGTTTGCACAACCTTGGAGGGAGCCAGAATACTGCCCTCGGCGTCGGGGCCGGCTTCCGCAACGACACCGGAAGCCATAACACCTACGTTGGCTTCGACTCTGGCTGGACCAACTCCGGAAACATAAACAACAATACCTTCTCGGGTTGGGAGAGTGGCTTCGCCAATTCCGGATCCAACAATGTCTTTTCTGGCTATCAGGCTGGTTCCAACAACACTGCCAACGGCAACAGCTTTTTCGGCTTTAGCGCCGGTACGGCGAACACCAGCGGAAACTCCAACACTTTTCTGGGCAACATGGCAGGCACAGCGAACACTACCGGCAGCTCGAATACTTTCGTAGGCGATAGCGCGGGCGAGTCTCTCCAGGGTGGAGATAGAAACACCTCTATCGGAGCCAGAAGTGGTTTCGATAGTTACAATGGGAGCGACGACAATACCCTCGTCGGCTACCTTGCCGGACAATTTGCAGGCAGTGAAAACACCGATATTGGGTCGGCCGCCGGTGGTGCGGAGCCGGGCGGCGACAGCAACACTTACGTCGGCTATTTTGCGGGTGGTAATAACAGTGGCAGTTACAACATCTTTGTCGGCTGGGAAGCTGGCATCGAGGACGAGAATATCAGTTCCAGCAACATATATATCGGCAACCAAGGCTGCGGTGGTGTGTGCACAGAGTCCAACACCATTCGGATCGGTTCAGCCGGCATTGGTGATGGTCAGCAGTACCAGGTGTTTATGGGGCCCATCCTCTTAAGTACCATTGCGGCCACAAATTCTCCCGTTTGCATCGATGCTAACGGCGCGCTCGGAACTGCGGCGACGTGCAATCCCGGTTCCTCACGCCGCTTCAAGGACCAGATCGCCGATATGGGCGACAGCAGCAGCAAGCTGTTCCAATTGCGCCCAGTCAGCTTCTTCTACAAGCCGCAATACGACGATGGAACGCGCGCTCAGCAATACGGTCTGATTGCCGAAGAAGTAGCCAAGGTCTATCCCGAAATGGCGGTGTATGACAAGGATGGTCAGCCCTCAGGAGTGAAGTATCAGTTGCTCGCTCCCATGCTGCTGAACGAATTGCAGAAGGAGCATGCGGTGGTGATGTCTCAGCAGGATGAACTACAAACCCAGCTTCAGCAGATCAAAGCGCAGCGGCAGGAGATCGATAGCCTGAAGCACGAGCTGCAACTGCAGAACGCGTCGTTGCACCTGAAAAATGCGTCGTTAGAGGAGCGCTTGACGAGACTGGAGTCCTACCTCGAGACGCAGATGAAGACCGCGTCCGACGTTCAGCCGGCGACAATTGCAAGTTCCAGCGGCGGTTTGCAGTAACTCTGAATTGTTTTGCAGGGGCGGAACTCAACCAATCGAGTTCCGCCGCTTTTGATTTGGGAAGGTCGCCCACCTAATGGTTGTCGTTTGGTTCGTGAGAGAAAGAAATACGAGACGGCCCCGCCCGAGCCTCGTTTGCTTGGGATGTAATTGGAAATGATAGTCGTCTGCCCTGACCCAGCTGAAGTGGTACATCCGCGTTCAATTCAAATCATTCCCGGCGTCAAAACCGCTTATCTCGCTAACAGCCACCGCTTACGCCAACCTCACCCAAGTTTCCCCGGACAGCAGTGACATCGTATGTATAGGGGTCCTTCGACTGCGTTCGGCCGCGCGACCTCACTTCGCTCAGGATGACACGGTAGTGGATGGTAGATAGCGACGAACTGCTACCGCATCACTCTGGCCCGCGCCGGCAGGAAAATGCGCGAAGCCAAACTGACCCAGTAGCAGGTTACTGGTTCACCGGCACCTTGATGATCTTCTTCTGGATGGCGTAGGTCACCAGCTGGGCTTTGTTGTGGATGTCGAGTTTACGCATGAGGTTGAACTTGTGGGCTTCGACGGTCTTGACGCTGAGGCCCAGCAGCACGGCAATCTCTTTGACGGAGTTGCCTTCCGCCAGCAGCTTCAGGATTTCGCGCTCACGTGGGGTGAGCGTGGACATGCGCGGCTGCAAGCGAGTGTCGCGAACGCGCGCGCGGAAGTCCTCCACCAGCTTGCCGAGCACTTGCGAACTGAGGTATTTTCCGCCGCGATAGACGTCGCGGACGGCACTGACCAGTTGCTGCGCAGGAGTGTCCTTCAGCACGTATCCGGCGGCGCCCACTTCCAGGCATTGCAAGAGGTAATCCTCGTCCTCATACATGGTGAGGTATAGAACCTTGGTTTCGGGGCGGGTCTTCTTGATGTGGCGGGTGGCCTCAAACGAGGACAGGCCGGGCATGCCGATATCCATCAGCACAACGTCGGGCCGCAGATCGCGGGCCTTCTCCACGGCGTCGCCCGCGTCGGGGGACTCGCCCACAATTTCAAAATCACTTTCACTTTCCAGCAGGCGCCGCACGCCCTGCCGGAACAATGTATGGTCATCCACCAACAAACATCTGATTTTCGGCATATTCAGTAATCAGCAATTAACCATTAGCCATTAGCCAAAGCTAACCGCAGTCTCCCTTGTCCGGCTGCATCGGCATGTTCTGCCGTCACACAAACTAAGCGCCGCGCGCAACCGCGCCGGAGTCGCGGGCCAGCAACTCTGCTCCAGCCAGTTCGGGGCTGGAAACGGGCGCACTTACTTCGATGCGTGTACCCTTACCTCGGGAAGAGGTCACCTTCATCTTTCCTCCCAGGTTTCCGATGCGCTCGCGCATCCCCGCCATGCCGAAGGTTTGCCTACCGGGGTTCGGTTTTTGGGGGGAGATTCCGACGCCGTCGTCCTCAATCAGCAGCCGGACGGAACCGCTATCGCGGTCCATCTCGATGTTCACGGTGCCGGCATTGGCGTGCTTGGCGACGTTGTGCAGCGCCTCCTGCACGATGCGATATATGGCGGCTTCCAGCGGGGTGGCGAGACGGCCGAAGTCGGGTGAGACCGTCACCCGCGCCTTTACGCCTGCGCTCTTGGCCAGGTCTTTGGCTTCTTTGCGCACCGCCGCGATCAGCCCCAGCTCCTGCAGGACGAGGGGCGAGAGGCGGCCGATGATGCGCCGAATGCCTTCGATGGTGCGGTCGACCACGGCCAGAGTTTCGCGAATCTTCATGCGGGCAGTGTGCGCGGTGACATTGCTCTCGAGCATTCCCAGATAGAGGCGGATGACCATCAGAGCCTGCCCGGTTTCGTCGTGCAACTCGCGGCTGATGCGCTTGCGTTCCTCTTCCTGCGCGTACATCAGGTGCGCGGAAAGTTCGGCGATGCGCATCTCGCGTTCACGCAGGGCGTCGTTCATGGCGGCGCGATCAATCGCCATGGCGGAGCGATCGGCGATGGCGCGCAGCAAGGCGCGCTCAGTGGGCAGGCAGGCATGGGGCCGGGAGAAGCCGATTAGAAGCACACCCGTCACCGTGTCGTTCAGCTTGAGGGGAGCTCCCCAGAGAGCTTCGGCTTTGTCGCGCAGCAAGGGGTCGACGGAGGCGGTGGAAGTCCGCAGGTCGGGCAATATGGCAGTCTCGCCGCTGGAAGCGATAGCACCGGCGAAACCTTCCGCCAGTTTCCGCGAACTAATGTCGTCCAACTCCTCGGAGAAGCCGACCTGCGCCTGTGCGCGCAATACCTGCTGTTCCGCATCGCGAAGCAAGATGAGCCCCAGATTGGCGTTAAAGGTATTGATAGCGATCTGCAAGACGCGCTGGAGCAAGGCATTCAGATTGGCGGCGGAAAGCTCGGCATCGAGCACTGAAAGCAGCGTTTCCGCCTCGATCTTCTGGGCGTCGGAGTAGGCCGTAGAAACCGCGACGTAGCTGGCCCAGGACAGGGTCTCCATTGCGGCCATCACTTCGGGAAGCCGGCCTGGAGGAAAGATTTTTTCCAGGCAGGAATCGATGAGTTCCTGATAAATCTCAAGGGAGCGGGCGACAGCGCGGGCACTCACCTTCAGCTTGGCCAAGCGATCGCCGAAGTGCTGAAGGCTGTCATAGAATGCGGCGAAATCCGTCTGAGAGAAGATGGAAAATCCAGTGCCGATGGTCAGCCGCTCCAGAGCTGCCATGGCGCGGCCATCGAAGTCGAATTCGGCGAACATCTGCTGCCGCCACTTAGCGGTGATCTCGGGAAACCAGGACTGCAATGCGCGGGTGACTTCCACCACCACTTCGCGTGAGGTCTCCTTCATGGGCAGCAGGGACGACATGGGGCTCCTAGATACAATAGTGTTGATGCGGCGGAGGTTACGGCAGGATGGCGTTACTACCTACGCAACACACGACCGGGACGAAGTTGTTATTATCTTAACGGATTTTGGGGGAGTGTGCGGGGCGATTTACATGGCTTCACTGGGCTGGCGCGCTGAATCTGGATGGGGAGCGGGGGCATCTCAAGAGCCGCGATGAGGTTATTATTCCAACTCCGCTCCGGTAACTGAGGTGAGAATGGCAACGACTGCGGAAACAGCTGCGGCTACCCTGAGCAACGATGAGATCAGGCGCTATTCGCGGCACCTGATCCTGCCGGAAGTCGGCATGGAGGGGCAGCTCAAGCTGAAGCAAGCGCGGGTGCTCTGCGTGGGAGCGGGCGGACTGGGCTCGCCCCTGGCGATGTATCTGGCGGCAGCGGGAGTGGGCACGCTGGGTATCGTCGACTTCGATGTGGTCGACGTCAGCAACTTGCAGCGGCAAATTCTGCACAGCACAGCGGATGTGGGCCGTAAGAAGCTGGATTCGGCAGCGGAGAGGATCGCAGCCATCAATCCCAACATCAATGTCAGAAAGTTTGAGACCCGACTGACGAGCGACAACGCGCTGGAGATCGTTCGCGAGTTCGATATCGTGGTGGACGGAACCGATAACTTCGCCACGCGGTACCTGGTGAATGACGCCTGCGTGCTGACGGGCAAGCCCAACGTGTACGGCTCGATCTTCCGCTTCGAGGGGCAGGCCAGCGTGTTCGCGGCCAAGGACGGACCGTGCTATCGCTGCCTGTATCCGGAGCCGCCGCCGCCGGGAATGGTGCCGTCGTGCGCGGAAGGCGGGGTGTTGGGAATTTTGCCGGGCCTGGTGGGGATTATCCAGGCGACGGAGGCGATCAAGCTGATCCTGGGCACGGGGGATTCGCTGATCGGGCGGCTGCTGTTGGTGGATGCGCTAGCCATGCGGTTTCGCGAACTGAAGCTGCGCAAGAATCCCGATTGCCCGATGTGCGGGGAGCACCGGACCATCACGCAACTGATCGACTACGAGCAATTCTGCGGAGTACGTGGAGAAGCCACCCCAGCAGATGCAAATACGGCATCTGCCGGGGGTCCCGGGCAGCCCGCAACTGGTAAGATCGGCGACATGACACCAGAAGAACTGAAGCAGCGGCTGGATGCGGGCGACGAGCTGTTCGTGCTCGATGTGCGCGATCCTCACGAATACCAGATCTGCAATCTCGGCGGACACTTGATCCCGCTGAAAGATCTGCCGCAGCGGGTGGGGGAGCTCGACTCGTCGCGGGAGATCGTGGTGCATTGCAAAATGGGCGGGCGCAGCGCCAAGGCGGTTGATTTCCTCAAGCAAGCGGGCTTCACCAATGTGCATAACCTGGTGGGCGGAATCAATGCCTGGGCCGAGCGGGTCGATCCGAAGATGCCAAAGTATTGAAAGAAGCAACCAGCAACCAAACGAGCGCACCGTGCCCGAGCTGCAGCGCCAGTCGTTACACTATCGGTGACTTTAGAGCGAGCAATTCAATTCATCAAGGGCGGGTTTTCTTATCGAGTCAAGAAGGAGATCCACATCAATGGCGCACCTAAAGGTGCGCCCCTTCAAAAGCAGGTGCCTAGGCTGCGGATATAGTGAGTAACAGCGAATGAATCTCTGGGCCGACTTCCTCACCAATGACGCGCGGCAAATCTGGAAATGGAAGCACTACTTCCCAATCTACGAAACGCATTTTCGAGGCTTCGTCCATAAATCAGTAACTCTGGTGGAAATCGGCGTCGCGTCGGGCGGCTCGCTGCAGATGTGGAAGCGGTTCCTGGGTCCACATGCAACGATCGTCGGCATCGACATCCTCCCGGAATGGAAGACGTTTGAAGAAGACCAGATCGAGGTGCGTATTGGGCGGCAGGAAGACACGGAGCTCCTGCGAAGCATTGTTGACGAATTCGGCGCTCCCGACATCGTGCTGGACGACGGCAGCCACATGATGAGCCATATGCTGCGGACCTTCGAATTTCTCTATCCCAAGGTCACAAAGAACGGCGTCTACATGGTCGAGGACCTGCATACCTCGTATTGGGAAGAGTATGAGGGGGGATTTCGCAGAATGGGGACCTTCATCGAGCGCTGCAAAGAGCTGCTGGATGAACTGAACGCCGAGCACATCCGCGATCAGTTTCCACCCACCGAGTTCACCAAGACCACGCTGGCGATGCACTTCTACGACAGCGCTGTAGTCTTCGAGCGGGGAACCCACACCAAAAAATGGGCGCCGAAAATCGGCCGCGAATAGCACGGCCGGCGCTTTTTAACTCACTTTCTTCACTTGCCCGCCGTTGTGCGGCAGTTCGTGCAGCAACTCGCGTACGCTGCGCTTGAAGAGGGGATGGCGCACGTCAGGGGCGATTTCGGCGAGCGGCTCAAGGACGAAGCGGCGCTCGTGCATCGCGGGATGAGGAACTTGGAGCTGGGGCGCGCTGATGACGGAGTTGCCAAACAGCAGAATGTCGATGTCGATAGTGCGCGGGCCTTTGAGTTGCGTGCGGCGGCGGCCCATCTCCTGCTCGATGGCGAGCATTTTGGCGAGGAAGAGCTTGGGCATGAGCTCGGTGCGGATGGCGACCGCACAGTTCAGGAACCAGGGCTGCGGAGCGAATTCTATCGGCTCGGTTTCGAAGAACGAGGAAACGGCGATCACCTCGCCGAGCAGGCTTAGTTTCTGGATGGCACAGCGGAGGTTCGCCTCGCGATCGCCGACGTTGGAGCCCAGCGAGAGATAGACAGTCTTCTCCACGGCTCCATCTTAGCCCGAGAAAGCGTGGTTACAGGATGACGCCCGAGGTTCAGCTTAGCGGATCCACAAGCCATGGTTTGGTGGGCGAATGTGACCGCTAAGGCGCAAAGTAGCTGGAGATGTCCAGAAGCAACTGGGTGAGTCCCGCCGAGTAGGCATCGATCGAGCCATCCATATTCGGCACGATGGCGAGATTGGAAGTGAGCGCGCCGTCGTAGGCGTTAAGAGTAGAAACCACGGGCTGCGTCTGTCCATCCGGCCATAGTGTGAGGTAATAGACTGGGCCGCCGACCGGTATCACTGTCGCATTCATGACATAGGCCTGCGCGGTGCTGGGCGCCTGACAAGAACTCCCGAAAACGTTGACGGTCAGCGGTCCACTGAAAGGCCCGGTGGTCTGACGGGTGTCGAGGACGCGGCACGGTGCGAAGGTATACAGCGAGAGTCCACCCGGAGGCGGCGCGAAGTAACCGTTGATGTCGATGAAGAGATCGGTGTCAGCGCCGTAGGGATAGACCTCGATGTCACCGCCCGTACCGGAGGGAACGACTGCTGCATTCGCGGTGATCGTACCGGTCGGCGCGTTGAGCGTGGAGACCACCGGCATCTGCTGCCCTTTTGGCCAGACGGTGAGGTATCCGAGCGGCGCATGAGGAACCACGGTGAAGTTCAGGGAATAGGCTTGCGCAGTGCTGGGTATATTGCAGCCAGTGGCTTGCAGGATGGGGAAATCACGCATCGTCTTGTTCAAGAGGTAAGGACCGCCGAGCGGACCGTTGGGATTGCGAGTGTCGGCGACGCGGCACGGGGTCAGGGGGAAGAAGGCGAGAGTGTTGTTGTTGGGCGGAATGAAGTAACCATCGATGTCGAGGACCAGGTCAGCGTCGTTGGTAACGAAGACGCTGACACTCTGCGCATCACCTGCGGGCACCACCGCCGCGTTCGCCTTCACGCGGCCGTCATAGGAGTTGAGAGTCGAAATGTTGGGCTGAGTTAATCCCGTGGGCCAGGTCGTCAGGTAATACAGAACGCTATGTGGGACAGCCGTGACATTGAGCGAATAGGCCGCCGCATTCGACGGAATGCCTGGACAGGGGCCGTTCGGGATGGCAAAAGCGCGTGATGTGTTTCCCGGTAAGTAGGGACCGCCGAAGGGACCGTTCGGGCCGCGAGTGTCGACCACCCGGCACGGTGGCACGGGAACGAACTGCAAGGCAACCGGGGTATTGAAAACCGCGGTTATGGTACGCGCGCCGGTAATGGTGGCCGTGCAGGAGAGGCCGAAGCTCAGGTCGCAGTTGCGCCAGGCAATAAACAGGGAACCGGGCGCGGGAGAGGCGGTCAAGGTGATAGGTTGCTCGTCCCAGTACATGGCGGAGCAGGTGCTGCCGCAGTTGATCATGCCATCGCTGCTTTTCACACTGCCGCTGCCGGTGCCAGACTTGGCTATGGTGACGTTGAATTGCTGGTTCTGCTGAATATCGAAATAAGAAAACTCATACTGCTCAGTGTTTCCCGCGACGTCGACGCTATAAGCAGTGACCTGGTGGTATGCCGGCAAATAGACATAAAAGGGACCGGAGTAAGTTTGGAAGGGACTATTGTCGACCGAGTAATAGGTGCTGGCAACGCCGCTGGCATTGTCGGTTGCACTGAGGGTGACCAGCACCGGCCCGTTATAGTAGCCGTTCGGCTGCTGATTGCCGCTCAGGGTAATGGTGGTTACCGGCGGAATGTTGTCAAAACACAGCGGCCCGTAGCCGGAGAGAGCTGAATTGCCGGCATTGTCCCAGGCCCGCACATAGACGGCATGACAGCCTTGTGAGAGCTGCGCCAAACCGTTGAGTGTTCCCGTTGCAAGGTAAAACTGCGGACCGTAGTAGCTACTGCCGCTGCCGGGTGTGGACAGCCAGTACGGATCGCCCGAGTCCTTGTCCCAAGCTGCGCTGAACCCGGCCGTGCCATTGGGTTGATGACCGTTTCCCCTGGTATCAGACAATGTCCAACTAACGGTTTGGTCGGTCCTGTACCAGTGGTTCACCTGGGGGCCGGAGAAGGAAGCGGTCGGCCCTCCGCCGTCGCCCGCCAGGGCGTAGTTGATGCTCCAGGCGAGCTGCAGCATGTTCGCCGAACCCCAACCGGTAACGCGGTCGTATCCCCAACTGGCGCAGTAGAAGCCCAATCCATACTGCTGGGTTATATCGTTATTGTTGCATCCGCTGATGATGTCGTAGAAAGGAAAGTGCGGCGCCCAACGTTGAAATGCTTCGCCGTAGATATAGGGATTGCCGCTGCCCATGGGCGCGCAGGGCGCCGATAGCGATGGGCCGCAGGTGTTGCCGACAACACTTCCAATGTAGAGGAGGTAGGCATTCTCCTGCGCGAAGAAACCGGCAACCTCCGGGCTGGCGATGCTGGTCCCGCCAACCGCGTAAAGCTGTCCCTGATAAAAGAAAATTTGCGGCTCATTGAACCAGTCTGAGTTCAGAGCGATATCGGGGACGCTGCGCTTTTGCCCACTGCACGCCGTTGCACCCTGGTAACCGGGATCGGAGAAATAGACGCTGCAGCCGCCGCCACTGCCGCCATCCTTATCTGCACAGCCGTACATTCCGTTGTACGACCAGCTCCACGCAGTCTCGCCGTTAAAGTAATTGTTACTGGCCGAAAGCGAGCTTCCGCCCACCGCGGTCACGTCGGGATCGGAGGCCGGATTACTGACTGACACATGAGCGCAATCGGTGGTCGCGCCGGCGTCACCGGAAGCCGCAACCAGCGACCAGCCCTGGCCGATCATCTGGTTGAAGGCGGCATGGAAGGCGTTCATGGTGTCAGGATCATTGACATAATTTTCCGCGCCTCCCCAACTCATGCTGAGCACGCGGGCCTGGTTGTCGCTTAAAGCCCGGTTGACTGCATCAATGTACGTCGAAAAGAAATTATTGACCCCTTCGTACATGTGAATTTCGGCGGTGTTTGCGGAAGAGCCGAAGCTGTTCGCCATGGCGGTTGACCACTCCACATCCAGCGTGGCCTCGGCGGAACAGCAGCGGGGGGTCCCGTCGACGAAGTGCCTCTGCACGTTGCGCGTGAGGTATGGGAAGATTGATATGAAGCCGGAAAGATCATCGTCGTTGAAATCGCCCGCTATGACAATGGCGATGGAAGCTTCCGGGGGAGAATTGTTGGGATGATTCAGCGGGTTGCAACAGTGTCCCAGATTTTGCAATGCGATGTAGTTGTAGGCGTACGAGCTGTAAAGGACGTCAGGCGTGTACGGGTTATACATGTCGTACGGACCGCGATTCTTGCCGGCCTTCATTGCGGCATCGAGCTTCGTGCGGTCGCCGTCGCTGCGAACCTGTGTGCCAAGGGCATACGCTGGTCCGGGGGAATAGACGGGGAAGGAGCTCGGGTCCTTACCCGAAGCGCTGCGCATCACCTGGATGCTGTTGAGCCCGAGCACGGCATGAATGACATTCGCGAGCGATGCGGGGACGGAGGGATCGCGATCGTTGGAGAAGTAGGATTGATTGCCGATCTGGTATGCGTTCACAGTTACATTGAACGCAGATTCGATGGTGGCTACGGGCGCCTCGACATCGACCAGGAGGCGGTTCGCATAGCGCTGGGTGACGGCCAACCCCTGGCTTTGGGCCCAGAGCACGACCGCCTGCTCGTCCTGGGCGGAGGGCGCGAAACGTGCGTTCCATTCCGCCTCGCTCAGGAACTGATGAAATTGCGGTGAGTTTGGGTCCTGCAACTCGCGCAGGAACTCTTCTTCTTCCTGCATGTGGGGTGGTTTCAGGGCGAGAGCCAGCCGAAGCATCTGGTGGGGATCGTAGGGGCCAACGAGCCTGGCTGCGCCGCTTTGCACCGCCAGAGGGGTGGCCGCGATCGCAACCTTCTCCTGCGCCGCCAAATGGTCGGAAAAAATTATGAGGAAGGTCAAAGCAAGAGCAGTGCATCCGTAAAACCGGCTACCCAGTCTCAGGCGAGGCGACGCAACAGAGGGGACACCCATTGCTCGGTACATCTGACACTCCAGGGAAGATTCATAGGGGAGCGACTTCGTCGGCAGGCGGCCGGGCCGACAAGCGCAACGAGAGTACCACAATATACTTCTGTTGGTAAGTTGTCTGGTGACTGTTAGGCTAGCAACGCACTTTTCAGACACTGCCGTCAGTCACTCGGAATAAGGTGGAGAACCGGATTGAACTTTGTTGCAAAATTGTGCAGCACTCGCTAACGTCAAAGTCATTTCACGCCATGGTGTTGGCACTTAAATTGGACAGGCAATTGCAATAAATCTCCCGACAAGTGCTGAGACCCGCCACCCTTGTGCCACTCCTTCCAGCGGCGGGTTAAGCTTCTCAGAACTGGAACGAGGCCGGAGTGATGCCCTATGCGACTGCTGCGCGTCTGTCTTCTGGTAATCCCGTTTTTCGTGCTCACCACCTTCAACGCTTATGCCGGTTCCTGCCCTGACCCAATCCTCGGATCTGCATGTTCCTTTGCGGTGCTTGGTGCCTCGGCGGTCACCAACACGGGGAATACGGTACTCTACGGAGACTTGGGCGTATACCCCGGTACTTCGATTACGGGCTTTCCGCCAGGCATAGTGAACGGAACCATATACGTTGACGACGCCGTGGCGATGCAAGCTCAGGCTGCTGCCTTGACGGCTTACAACTACCTTCAGGGTCTGCCGTCCAATCAGAATTTGACGGGCCAGAATCTCGGCGGCTTAGAGCTTACGCCGGGAGTTTACACCTTCAACTCGTCGGCCCAGTTGACCGGGGACCTCACGATCAATTGGGAGGGCATGAGTAACCAAACTGTCGTCTTTCAGATTGGCAGCGCCCTTACCACGGCAAGCGCCTCGATGGTGCTCGGGGTCAATATGGGGGTAAACGACAACATTTATTGGGCGGTCGGGAGTTCCGCAACTCTGGGTACCACGACTTCGTTTCAGGGAAACATCATCGCTTTCACGAGCGACACACTGGATACTGGGGCCACGGACAATTGCGGCAGGGTAATAGCGCTCAATGGCGCGGTGACGTTGGATGACAACGTCATCAACAACTGCAATGTAACTCAAGGGACTGTTCCCGAACCAGGAACGATTGGTCTGGTCGCCACCGGCGCTGCCATGGCTGTGGGAGCGAATTCCTCGACGTTTTCTTTCCTGGGATTGGCGGGTCCAATCACCGCGTTTTTCAGAAAGCGGAAGCGATAGATTCAAGAAATCGAAGTCGCGGCCCCGCGGGAGCTTCCCAATGCTCCCCGGGGCTCACTTCTATCTCCGATTGTCGTTAGCTCATACGCGAGTGAGAAAATCATTTCCGAGTTGAGCCCAATACTTCGTTTCACTGCCGGGCGCCTCGCGTAGCTGCTTCTATCGTCACCCGTGCTTTGGTCTGCCGGAGCGCTTTTCGGCTTAGGTTCGGCGCTCTCCAACTACGATAGGGGCGTTCCAAAAACGAAAGCCCGGCACGATGGCCGGGGCTAGAGATTTCAGACACTACCTGACTGACATAGTATGATCTGTGCCCTGGCCCCGCGGTGGCTGGCTGCGACTTGCACCGCGCCTGCGGAGCACATTACAACTTGAGGTGCGCCATGCCCCTGAGCTTCGCCAGCGACATACGCCCGCTCTTTCGCGACTCTCCGGACGTGGAGGCGATGAAGAGCTTTGGCCTCGATCTTTCTTCTTATAGCGACGTGAAGAAACACGCGGAGGCGATTTACTCCCGTCTGGAGGATGGCAGTATGCCTTGCGACGGCGAGTGGCCCAAAGAACAGGTCGCCAGGTTCAAGCAGTGGATAGACGATGGGATGGCGCCGTGACGTGGCAACATCGGCGGCTGAAGGAGTTGGGCCAGTGAAACGCCTACATCAGGGCAGAGCGCGACGGGCTGCCAACATGAAGCATCACCCGCCGCGCAAGAACGACACACGCTAGAGAATTGCCGGATCCACTTTCTCGGTTTCCACTCCCAGCTCGGCAAACGCTTTCTCTGCGCGCTGAACATCGAAGTTGCCCTCGCGCGCCAGTCGTGACAGCGCCGCAGCCACGATTGACTCCGCGTTGACTTCGAAAAACTTCCGCAGATGCTGGCGATTGTCGCTACGCCCGAATCCATCGGTGCCCAGGGTGACAAGCCGGTTGAGGAGCCAGGGAGCCAGCTGGTCAGGCACAGCTTTCATGTAATCGGTAGCTGCAACGATGGGGCCTTCGGCGCCATTCAAGACATCGAGGATGTAGGGACGCTTCTCGGGCTGGGCGGGATGCAGCCGGTTCCAGCGCTCCACCGCAAGCGCGTCGCGGCGCAATTCGTTGTAGCTGGTGACGCTCCAGACATCGGCGGCAACACCATAGTTTTGCGCCAGCATCTCCTGCGCGCGCAGCGCTTCGTTCAGAATCGGCCCGCTGCCAAACAGCTGGACAACAGCGTTTCCGCCGCTTGCGGCGCGGAATTTGTAGATGCCGCGGAGAATACCTTCCTCCACGCCCTGCGCCATCTCCGGCATGGCGTAGTCTTCGTTGTACAGGGTGATGTAGTAGAAGCGATCTTCGCCTTGCTGATACATCCGCCGCATCCCGTCCTGCACGATGACGGCGATCTCGTGTACATACGCCGGATCGTAGCTGTGACAGGTGGGCACGGTGCTGGAAAGCACGAGGCTGTGGCCGTCCTGGTGCTGCAGGCCCTCTCCGGCCAGAGTGGTGCGTCCGGCGGTTCCTCCCATCAGAAAGCCCTTGCCGCGGGCATCGGCGAATGCCCAGATCATGTCGCCGATACGCTGAAAGCCGAACATCGAGTAGTAGGTGAAAAAGGGAATCATGGGAACTTTGTAGTTGGCGTACGCGGTTCCGGCGGCAGTGAATGAAGCCATCGAGCCGGCCTCGGTGATGCCTTCCTCCAGAATCTGCCCGTTCTTCTCCTCGCGGTAGTAGAGCAGCATGTCCTGATCGTGCGGCTTGTAGAGCTGGCCCTGGCTGGCGTAGATGCCGACCTGGCGGATGATGGACTCCATGCCGAAGGTGCGGCCTTCGTCGGGGATGATGGGGACGATATATTTGCCGATCGCGGGATGCTTCAACAGCTGCCGCAGCATGCTGACGTAACCCATGGTTGTGGAGACCGGGCGGCCTCTCGATCCGGCGATGGATTCGGCGAACTGATCCAGGCCGGGGGTCTCGAGCGTGGCCTTGGGGAGGTCACGCGACGGCATGAAGCCGCCAAGGTCCTTGCGCCGCTGCCGCATGTAGGCGATCTCGGGGCTGTCGTCGGCCGGACGATAGAGCGAGCCGTCGCGGGCTGCCTGCTCGGGAATCGGAATCGCGAAACGCGAGCGGAAAGCGGTGAGCGCCTGGTCGGCAAGCTTCTTCTCCTGGTGGGTAGCGTTGCGGGCTTCCGCCGAGCCCAGTCCGTAACCCTTCACGGTGTGGGCGAGGATGACGGTTGGGCTGCCACGATGGTCGACTGCGCGCTTGTAGGCGTTGTAGACCTTCTGCGGGTCGTGACCACCGCGGGTCAGGCGATGCAGTTCGTCGTCGCTCATATCGGCGACCATCGCCAGCAGCTCGGGATATTTGCCGAAGAACTCGCGGCGAATGTACTCGCCGCCCTTGGCTTTATAGCTCTGGTACTCGCCGTCGACGGCCTCTTCCATGCGCTTCAGCAGAATGCCGGATTTGTCGCGGGCGAAGAGCTTGTCCCAATCGGAGCCCCAAACGACCTTGATGACGTTCCAGCCGGCGCCGCGGAAGGCGGCTTCCAGTTCATTGATGATTTTGCCGTTGCCGCGCACGGGCCCGTCGAGGCGCTGGAGATTGCAGTTCACCACGAAGATGAGGTTGTCGAGCTTCTCGCGCGAGCCCAGGGTCAGTGAGCCCATGGATTCGGGCTCGTCAGTTTCGCCATCGCCGACGAACGCCCACACTTTGCGCGGCGTCTCAGGGATGATGCCGCGATGTTCGAGATAGCGCATGAAGCGCGCCTGGTAGAGGGCGTTCAGCGGGCCAATGCCCATGGAGACCGTGGGGAATCGCCAAAAGTCCGGAAGCAGCCAGGGATGCGGGTAGGACGGCAGTCCCGGCTCGCCGCGCAGCTCATGCCGGAAGTTGAGTACCTGTTGTTCGCTGAGGCGGCCTTCGAGGTAGGCGCGGGCGTAAACTCCCGGCGAAGCGTGACCCTGGAAGTAGATGAGGTCGCCGGGCTGGTCTCCGTAACGCGCGTGGAAGAAATGGTTGAAGCCAACTTCGAGCAGCGTGGCCAACGACGAGTAGGTGGAAATATGACCGCCGATGCCCGGGTCCTTCTTGTTCTGGCGATGCACCATGGCCATCGCGTTCCAGCGAATCAGGCTCTTGATGCGGCGTTCGAGTAGACGATCGCCGGGATAGGGAACTTCCTCCTCGACTGGAATAGTGTTCACATAGGGGGTGTTGAGCTGGACGGGAACTTTCACCCCTGACTCACGGGCGCGCTGCATCAGAGCGTCTAACAGCTGACATCCGCGCCGCGTGCCTTCCTCGTCGACAACCTCGTCGAAAGCGGCCAGCCATTCGGCCAGTTCTTCTTCGGAGTCAATCTCCGCGCTGGCCGGAAACTCCAGTACCCGGGTATTAATTTCTTGTGTGGCCAATGCTACCTCGATGATTCAGCAATTGTAGAAATGCAATTCGGGTTACCAGGCCGCGCTGTTGCGGCACGTGGGAAATATGTTTCTGTGGGTTGTATCTATTATAAGAGATGCGCGAGGCGGGCGTTTGGCTCGTTCTTTGCAAACTCGGCGCAGTCGCTCCCATTCAGCTTTGCAGAAAACAAAAACGCGCAGCCACACGCTGCGCATGCTGGAGACAGAGCCGGACGGCCCATGCGATTTTCCGAGTCAGTCCACAAATATCGGATGACAGCCCAGCTGAACTAATAACCAGCGTTCATCCTTTGCCACACCGCAATGCCCGCAATCACAATGATGAGGAGGCCGGAAGCTGCCCCCAGGATGCGCACCCAGGGCGTCACCTTCTTCATGCGGACCTGCAGCGCCTCCTGTTCCTCGCGCATGTTCTTGCTGGAGTCGTCAATGAACATCGCGTCGTCCTCGTGCATACTCAGCGTGCTGCGGTAGATCCAAAGCAGGACCAGCAGGGCCGTTATCACGCCCCAGATAATAAGCAGCATCTGCAGAGTCGACATAAGATCACCTCGGTTCTGGGATGAACCCGTCCCGCCCTTATGCAGGCCGGAGGAGATTGGCCACATATTACCACTTCTTGCAACCCAGCAGGCAATGCATTCGGCAAGTCAGGTAAGTGCCTGGGCCCCTGGCCACGGGTGAGCTGCCGCCCGTCCCAAGAATGCGACTTACGGGGCCCCATCGGCATCAAAAGTGTGTGCATCTTTGCGCCTGACGCAAGTAGCATTTGATATAATCCGGTAGATTTCCTAGGAGAGAGGCATGGCAACTACAACACCGACCACCACCACCACACCTGCGACCGATTCGAAGCCGCTCAACTTCACCAGCAGCGCCATTTCCAAGGTGAAGGAGATCATGGCGCAACAGAATCCTCTGCCTGCGGGACTGCGCGTGGGCGTTGTAGGTGGAGGCTGCTCCGGGTTCTCCTACTCCATGTCGTTCGAAAACGGCGCCGGCATGATGGACAAGACCTTCGATTTCGAGGGCCTGAAGGTCTACGTGGATGCCACCTCGCTGATGTATCTGAAGGGCGTCAGCGTGGATTACATCGAGACGCTGGAAGGCGCGGGCTTCAAGTTCGACAATCCCAACGTCAAGAGCACCTGCGGCTGCGGCTCTTCGTTCAACGTATAAGCAGCTGAAATCCAGATTCGCGAAAGCCCCGTCCCACAGGACGGGGCTTTGTAGTTTTGGCGCTCTCGTTTCCCGACAACTCAGCACACTAGTACAATGTTGGTTCCTGCTGCATTTTGTGACGGTTCGGGAGTGTGGATGAAGTCTTTGCGCGAAAGCGGTTTCTTACTGCTCGCAGCTTTGCTGACGGCGGCCCAACTCGGATGTGGCAACCAATACCGCCCGGTTGCGAACCCGATTACCAGTCCCGGCGGTCAGCCGCAAACGACTCACTTTGCCTGGGTGGTCAACTTCAATCCCAATGGCGCGGGGACGACGACCGAAATCGATGTTTCCGGTGACAGCAACCTGGCGGTGAACACCATGGGGGCAGGTTCGATTTCGGAAGCCTTCCCGCCCTCATCTCTGGCCCTGTTCGTCGCCAATCGTGACAACGACACCGTCAGCGAATACCTGCCCACACTCAATGGAGCCATTACCACGATATCGCTGCTCTCGGGATCCCGTCCGGTGGTGGTGAATTCCTCACAGTCTCTTGTTATGTACGTGCTGAATTCGGGGGCCAATTCAAGCTGCCCCAGCAGCGGTTCCATCAGCGTGATTCCGCTTACGACGCTGGCGGTTACCAGTACGACTTGCGTCGGTCCCAATCCAATTGCGATGGCGCAGTCTACCGCCGACAACTTCATTTACATCATCAATCAGGGCGACGGCAGCGTGTCGGTGTTTAACCCGGCGGGTCCCGGGCTGGCCGGCACCATCCCCAAGCAAGTGGGGCAAACTCCGGTATCGGTTACCACCAGCACCGACGGCAATTGGATATTCATCGTGACGCAAGGAGATGGCATGCAGCCCGGTGCACTGGACATCGTTGCCGCCGGAAAGGCGACGGTGGCAGGCTCGGTGCCGCTGGGTGTCGGACCGACATTTTCGGTGGTCGATCCCGCGCTGAACCGGCTATACGTTGCCAATACCGGCGATAACACCGTCAGCGTTTTCGATGCTTCCAATGTGGATCCGTCCGGGTCAAGCATACCGCTGTTGGGCACAGTGAAGGTCGGCATGGGCCCCGTCGGAATAACTGCCCTGGCAGATGGGAGCCGCTTCTATGTTGCCAATGCGGGGTCCAACGATGTGACGGTGGTGAGCGCCAACAGCTTTAGTCCGTTGACCACGGTAGGACTGCCGGCGGGCGCCAATCCAGTGTGGATCGCCTCCGATCCGACTTCCAGCAAGGTCTATGTCGCAGACCAGGGCGCCTCAGCGACGACCATCATCCAGACCGCGAATAATACGGTTACGCAGAACATAGCAGCGCCTCCCCAGGTTTCGGGATGTACGAGCTCCTGCGCACTGCAGCAGCCGGTGATGATTGTGTCGCGGTGAGGCGGAGCCCAGGTTAGCCCAAAAGAGGGGCGAACCTGGGGCACTTGCCCAAAAGAAGGGCGAACCTGGGGCACTTGGTTAGGTGAACATGAACTCTTTGGTTCGCAGGTCGCGGATGGTGTCGCGCAGCTTGGCCGCCTGCTCGAATTCGAAGCGCTTGGCCGACTCACGCATGTCCTTCTCGAGCTTTGCGATGTAAGCGTCCAGCTCCTCTTGCGAGTGGAACTCCGGCATGCCCTCCACCTCGTTGGTCAGGTCGGCGTAATCGGCTTCAGCGACAGCAACCAGTGTCATATCGAGCGGGCGCACGATGCTCTCCGGGGTGATGCCGTGCTCCTCGTTGTAGGCGTGCTGAATGGCGCGACGGCGGTTGGTCTCATCGATGGCTTTCTGCATCGAGTCGGTCATGTTGTCGGCGTAGAGGATGGCGCGGCCATTCAGGTTGCGGGCGCAGCGGCCGATGGTCTGAATCAACGAGCCGGATGAGCGCAGAAAGCCTTCCTTGTCGGCATCGAGGATCGCCACCAGCGAGACCTCGGGCAAGTCGAGCCCCTCACGCAAGAGATTGATCCCGATCAGCACATCGAACTCGCCCTTGCGCAGGTCGCGAAGGATCTTGATGCGCTCCAGCGTCTCGATTTCGGAGTGCATATAGCGGCACCGCACGGCAACTTCGCTGTAATATTCCGCCAGGTCTTCGGCCATGCGCTTGGTGAGGGTCGTCACCAGCACGCGCTCGCCTTTCCTGGCGCGATCGCGAATCTCATGCAGCAGATCGTCGATCTGCCCCTTGACCGGACGCACCTCGACCTGGGGATCGATCAGCCCGGTGGGCCGGATAATCTGCTCAACCACGACGCCTGCAGATTTCGTGAGCTCGTACGGACCCGGCGTTGCCGAGACGTAGACGGCCTGATTTACGCGGTGTTCGAACTCTTCGAAGGTCAGGGGACGATTGTCCAATGCGCTGGGCAGGCGGAATCCGTACTCGATGAGGTTCTGCTTGCGCGAGCGGTCGCCGTGCCACATGCCGTGCAGTTGCGGAATGGTCTGGTGCGATTCGTCGATGAAGAGCAGATAGTCGCGGGGCACATAATCGAGCAGCGTCGGCGGCGGTTCGCCCGGCAAGCGGCCGGTGAAGTGACGCGAATAATTCTCGATGCCGTGGCAGTAGCCCATCTCCTTGATCATCTCCAGATCGAAGCGCGTGCGCTGATGCACGCGTTGCGCCTCAACGACGCGCCCCTGCTTCTCCAATTCGGCCTCCCACCACGCCAACTCTTCCAAAATGGAGGTGATGGCTGCGTTCTTGCGCTCCGGCTTCATGACATAGTGTGTCTTGGGATAGATGGGCAGGCGGACGTGCTTCTGCTTCACGGTGCCGAAGAGGGGATCGATTTGCGACAGCGATTCCACCTCATCGCCCCACAGCTCGATACGATAGGCGGAGTCGTCATAGGTTGGGAAGACTTCGATGATGTCGCCGCGCACGCGAAAGGTGCCGCGACGGAAGTCGCCGTCCGTGCGTTCGTAAAGAATCTCAACCAGCTTACGGGTAATTTCTTCGCGTTTGATCTTCTGTCCTTTTTCCAGGAACAGCAGCATGCCGTAATAGGCGTCGGGCGAGCCCAGGCCGTAGATGCAGCTTACCGAGGCGACGATGATGCAGTCGCGCCGCTCGAAGAGCGACTTGGTCGCCGAGAGACGCAGCTTGTCCAGTTCGTCATTGATGGTCGCTTCCTTCTCGATGTAAACGTCGCCGGCGGGAATGTAGGCTTCGGGCTGGTAGTAGTCGTAATAGGAGACGAAATATTCGACCGCATTGTGCGGGAAGAAGGCCTTGAACTCGTGATAGAGCTGCGCCGCCAGCGTTTTGTTGTGGGCGAGGACCAGCGCCGGGCGGTTCACCTGCTCGATGACTTTGGCCATCGAAAAGGTCTTGCCCGAACCGGTGACCCCCAGCAGCACCTGGTGCTTCTCGCCGTCGTAGACACCACGTGTGAGCGACTGGATGGCGCTTCCCTGGTCGCCTTGCGGTTTATACGGACAAACTAATCGGAATTCCATGACAGACTTGTGCCCCGCCAAAACTTTTGCAGCCCGTACAGAAGGGAATTTCGGGGGGTGGGCATCTCTTGATTATAGCGTTGATGCGAGCGCTGCCCGTTTGTTTCGGGCTTCCATCGGTCAAGCAAGGGTGTCGCCCCTAAAGCGGCTCGGAACCTTCAAATCGTGACGTTTCCCAGCGCTCCCGCGCTGGGCTAGTTACTTTCGCGCCTGCGGCGCTGCATTTCGGCTGGTAAGCGACCTCATGCGGGCAGCGCTCGAGTAAAGCGGCTCGGAGCCTTCAAATCGTGACGTTTCCCAGCGCTCCCGCGCTGGGCTAGTTACTTTCGCGCCTGCGACGCTGCCACATCAGCACTGATTATGAAGACCACGAGAAAGCAGAGCTGTCGGCGGGTTACGTCACTTCCTCGAATGCCTCGGCTCATTTATCCTGTTTGTTTCGCAAACGCGGTTGATGTTTTGTGGATGGCGTTGGTTTCGAGCGCGTTCCTATTTTTCTGGAAGGTCATCATGAGAATTCTTGTAATTGGAGCAGGCAGGATGGGTTGGGCCGCCGCATTCGACATGGCCCGCAGCGAGCAGGTGCAGTCCGTAACGCTCGCCGACAAGGATGAGCTAAAGCTCCAAAAGGCCGTCGAACGAGTGAGTCGGCTGGCCGGGTGCGACAAGGTGACCGGCGTTAATCTGGACGCGGCTGACACCGGCGCAGCGCTCGAGCTGATGCGCGGTCACGACGGCGTTCTTTCGGCGGCGCCTTATTACTTCAATCTCGGGCTATGCAAGGCCGCCATCACAGGAGGCAACTAGTTGAGCTTCCTGGACCGGCTGCAACCGCTGGCATTACTGATATTGCGATTGGGGCTCGGGGCCATCATGATCGCGCACGGCTGGCAGAAGATTGCCGGCCATCTGCATGGGACGATGGGAATGTTGGCGCACCTGGGAATACCGCCCTGGATGGCCTACCTGGTAGCCGCGGCTGAATTTGGCGGCGGCATTCTCGTGGTGATTGGCTTCCTCACGCGCTTCGCCGCTGCCAGCATTGTTATTGACATGCTGGTGGCGATTTTCAAAGTGCACATCAAGAATGGCCTGACCGGACAGGGAGGCTTCGAGTTTCCCATGCTTTGCTTCGCGGTGGCGTTTGCGCTGATCTTCTTCGGAGGCGGGCCGATCTCGCTGGATTGGCTGCGCGGCAGCCGGGGCCAGCGATAGGGTTGAGCCTTGTATTCTCCGACTCGTTCGGCACGTCTAAAGTCATGCCCTGATACAAAGCGGATCACTCATTCTGAGGTGAGACGCCGAGCCCTAGTGGTCCGCCAACTTCACCATCGCCTGATACAGGTCTTCCGCCTGCGGCAGGATTTCATCTTCCAGAATCGGCTGATACGCGACGAAGGTGTCCTTTGCCGCCACGCGCTTCACCGGCGCGTCCAGCTCATCGAACAGCTCATCGGCAATTCGCGCTGCGATCTCCGCTCCGTAGCCCCAGCTCAGCATGTCCTCGTGGGCGACAATGACGCGGTTCGTCTTGGCAACTGAGGTTGCGATCGCCTCCCAGTCGTAGGGGCTGAGGGTGCGCAGGTCGATCAATTCGACGCTGACGCCGCTTTCGCGTTCGATGCGCTGCGCCGCTTGTAAAGCGCGCGGAACGACAGCGCCGTAGGTGACAAGCGTCATATCATGACCAGGACGCACGATCTTCGCCTTGCCGAAGGGAACCATGTAATCCGGCCCGGGATAAGGCGCGCGGCCGAAGGTTTCGCGATAGAGCCGCTTGTGCTCCAGGAACATCACCGGATCGTCACAGCGAAGTGCGGTGCGCAGCAGGCCATTCGCATCCAGCGCATTCGACGGGAAGACGACGCGCATTCCGGGAGTGTGGGTGAAGATGCTCTCACCGCATTGCGAGTGGTAGATGGATCCGCCGGTGAGATAGCCGCCGATGGCGGCCCTCACCACGGCAGGCGATGAAAACGCGTTATTGGAACGCCAGCGCATCAACGGCAGCTCATTGCGCAGCTGCTGCATCGCGGGCCAGATGTAATCGAAGAACTGAATTTCGACCACCGGCTTAAGTCCACGCGTGGCCATACCCACCGCGCGACCGACGATGTTGGCCTCGGCCAAGGGAGAGTTGAAGACGCGCTCGGAACCGAACTCGTACTGCAGTCCGGCGGTCAATTTGAAGACCCCGCCCTTGCCCTTCACCTGTTTCTCCCGCAGGTATTCCTCGCGGCTGCAGTCGGCAACGTCCTCGCCAAACATAATGATGCGAGGATCGCGCTTCATTTCGTCCTTGAGGCAGGCATTGATCAGGTCCGCCATGGTTTTGTCGCCGCCGCTGCTCTTGTCTGACGGAGTAGGATGTACGGCTTCGGTCTGGAACTCTGACGATGTGGGATCAAGATCGGGCGAATAGACAAACAGCTTGTAGGACCCAGGCTCGGGCAGCGCAGCTGCAAGCGCACGGTCAGTGGCTTCCTGGATCTCGCCTGCGACATCCTTCTCCAGCTCGTCGATGCCTTTCTCATCCAGAATGCCTTCGCGCACCAGGAACAACTGGAAGCGTGTGATCGGGTCCCGCTCCATGTGCTGCTGGCGCTCGGATTCAGGGCGATAGAGCTTCTCGTCATCGGAAAGCGAGTGCGAATATGGCCGGATCACATGCCCGTGGACGAACGCCGGCCCCTTGCCGGCCCGCATGTAATCGACTGCGGCCTTAAACGCCGCGTAGCTGGCCAGGGGATCGGTGCCGTCGATCTCGGCAAAATGAAAGTTCGGAAATCCCTTCACCAGCTTGCTGATGTTGCCGCCCGCGGTGCCGACCTCGACTGGAACCGAGATGGCGTACTCATTGTCCTCGACCACATACAGCACCGGCAGCTTCAAATTGGAAGCGGAATTCAGCGATTCCCAAAACTCGCCCTCGCTGGTGGTACCGTCACCGCAGGAGACGAAGACCACTTCATCGCCGTGAAATGTCACGTCCTTGAATTGCCGGTAATCGCCATTCGCCCTGGCAGCGGCTTCCGGATGGCGGCTGAAGTATCGCCCCGCTTCGGCGCAACCTACCGCCTGCAAGAATTGCGTTCCCGTCGGGGACGACTGGCTGACGATATTCAGCTTCTTGTGTCCCCAATGTGACGGCATCTGCCGCCCGCCGGAGTTGGGATCGTCGGCCGCGCCGACCGCCTCCAGCAACTGCTCATATGGGGTCATGCCGATCGTCAGGCACAGAGCACGGTCGCGATAGTAGGGATAGAACCAGTCATAGCTGGGCCGCAACGCGAGTCCTGCGCCAACCAGCAGCGCCTCATGTCCAGCGCCCGAAATCTGGAAGAAAATCTTCTGTTGCCGCTTAAGCAGGATCTCGCGATCGTCCAGCTTGCGCGACAAATACATCAGGCGATAGATCTCGATCAACTGCTGCGGCGTGAGTCCTTCGTATTTGCCCGTGTCCGTCTGTACAGTGGCAGCTTTGGGCGGTGCTTTGGTGGTTGCCATCCATGACCTCACGTGAAAGTGCAGAGCCAGGCGCGGCTCAAGAACGTCTTTCTATTGTAATTGCTCGAAGGAGTTTCCTGGGGGAGGGCCCGGCGGTCAAGGGCGTCTGGCTATACTGGAAGGCGATGATACGCATCTCGCGCCCCATTCCGCAGAGCAAAATCAAACTTCTCATATTTGATTTGGATGGGACGCTGATCGATTCGGAGCGCGACCTGGCCGCCTCGGTGAATGCCATGCTGGCGCGCTACGGGCGCAAGGAATTGCCGCTGGAGGTAATCGGGACCTACATCGGAGACGGCGCGCCCATGCTCATTCGCCGCGCGCTGGGCGACCCCGCCGACCGCGACTTTCTACAGGAAGCGCTCAACTACTTCCTGGCGCACTATCGCGAGCACAAGCTCGATACCACGCGCCCGTATGATGGCATCAAGCAGGCGCTGTACCAGTTAGGGCGCAGCGATGGTCATCGCAAGCTCGCGGTGCTGACCAACAAGCCAGTGCGGGCATCGCGCGATATTCTTGCCGGGCTTGGCTTTGCGGACACCTTCTTCCAGGTCTATGGAGGAAACAGCTTTGAAACCAAGAAGCCCGATCCTCTGGGCGCTAACATCCTGTTGCAGGAGGCGGGGGTCGCGCCCGAGCAGGCCGTGATGGTGGGAGATTCGCAGGTGGACGTTCTGACCGCGCGAAATGCCGGCCTGTGGAGTGTGGGTGTGACCTACGGCTTCGCGCCGCGCTCGCTGGAAGTGGCCGTCCCCGACGTGCTGGTCGATAGTCCGGCGGAGTTGGCCACCGCGTTAACGGAGAGGGTGTGATCCATGTCGCACGATAGAACGCCTTCTCCATTCCGTGACGGCTTCGCCGCGCTGTTCTATGAGCCGGCCCTGCTGGCCGCAGAGCTGACCTGGCGCTGGTGCTTGGGGATTTCGGCGCTCGCCCTGACCGTCACCTCAGTCGCGCTGTTTCTGGACAGCATCAAGCTTTCTCCTACGGATGAAGCATTGCTCAGGAGCTTGCAGCCATCGCTGTGGATGCTCGCCCTGCGCCACGCCTTCGCCGGAAGCCTTTCGCGACTGGTGCTGGAACTGGTCGCGCTTGTCGTTGGACTGACGTTGTTGTGGTCTTTCGCTGCCGCGGCCGGGCGCGCGGCCATCCTCTGCCGGCTGGTCGCGATGTTCCTGAGGAACGATGACGCCGCCCCGACCGGCCCGCGTTTCGCACCAATATTCCTTCTGCAACTGCTTCGAGCCATGTGGCTGCTGATCGCCGTTTCCGTGGCGGCAGGTTTGTCGCTGTACGGTTTGGCCATGGCCCAGGATGGCGATGGAATGCGAGCGGCCCTGGCTTTGTCCTTCGGCGTCGGCTTCACATGCTTCACCGGCATTCTGCTGAATTGGTGTCTCTTCGTTGCGCCGATCTTTTGCATTCGAAACGGCGTCAGCGCGATGGAATCGCTGGATCAAACCATCGCGTTCCTCAGCCGCCGGAGTGGAGCTTTATTTCTGCTCGAGTTGGGCTTCTTCGGCTTGCGGCTGGTCTGGGCAGCGACGATGGGTTTTGTTGTCCTCTCACCGATAAGCCTGCTCAGCACGGCTCACACAGGATGGATCATCCTGCCGATGGCCGTGGCGCTGCTCGCGTATCTCGGCGGGGATGATCTGCTCGCGGTGGTGCGCCTGGCAGCATACGTGTCGTTGGCAGAAGACGATTCCCAGCCTGCCTCTGTGCCGCAGTCAGCTACGGCGCCGGCGTCTGATGCGAACTTGGAGATGTTGCCGGGTGCAGGGCCGGCATAGCTTCCGCTGCCTTACGCTTCCATCCCGCGATCCACGCGCCGCCCAGCAGCAACACGACCGGATAGCACTCCAGCGTATAGCGCGGCTCGGGATTGCCGAGCGTGCCCAGGAACGCCGAGCGCAGCAGCACGAACAGCAACATCATGCCCAGATACCGCGGACGCGGACCGCGGATCACTCCCATGAGCGCGGCGAAGATAAACAGCAGGTTCAGCACGCCCCACAAAGTAGCGAGGATGCTGCTCTCGGTGTCATCCGCGTATTCCCACCAGCGCGAATTCAGTGGCAGCATCTCCGTCCGCGGGCGCAGCCACATGTCAGCGATGCGCAAGGCCGGCAGCCAGAGGTAGTACCGGAGCGGATGCCGCCGCACCCGCTCGTTCGCCAGTTGCATGAAGCGCGCGTTGAGCTCGGGATTCACCACCAGCGCCCGGTTGTACTCATCAAACAGCGCTTGTGTCTGCTCCCGCTGACCGGCGTCATCGAAGGCGCGTGACGGCAGCAACCCAATATCGATGGCACCGTCCGGAACTGCCCAGTACACCTCCTCATTGGAGACATAGTCTGCCGACCACGTCCGCACCCATTTGTTGAAGCCGTCGGGTGTGAATTCATCGGGATCGCTGGCCGACTCCGGCACCAGCGGCTGAAAGCGGTGGAAGTCGCGCCAGTTACGGATGGTCCAGGGCGCAAGCGGCGCAATCGCGATCGCGAAAACCAGCACTCCCGCCCAGAAGAGACGGCCTGGTGGCGCCGGTCTCCGCCACATTCTCCAAACCAGGTATAGCCCGATAGCAATCAGCAGAATGCCGCCATCGGGCCGCAGGAGAATTCCGCAGGAAATAGCCACCCCGCACCACGTCCAAGCCGGCCATGCTACCCGCCCCTCATCGGCTGCGATCAGCCCTGCCGCAGCGGTGTCCAGCGCCATCGCAACGAAGAAGATGCTTAGCGTCTCGGCCAGCGGAGCCGCGGTGTAGTTCGCCGTGAACGGGCAGAGCGCCGCCAGCAGGAACGCAAAACGCGCCGCACGGGCAGAGACAGTCCTGCGCGCGAGATCGGCAATGAAGAAGCACGTGGCGACATCGATGCCGATTTGCACCAGCAGGACGGCGTGGTAGTGCTCCCGTCCAAACAGCACGAAACACGCGGCGAGAAACGCGGGATAACCTGGCAGCCGTATCCACGTGGGCCAGACGCCTTCGGCATGGGTCAGGCCGAAGATGCCATGGTCCAGCCAGTTTTTGGCGATTTGCCCGTAGATGAACGAATCCCCGGTGACGTGGGGAAACTTGAAGTAGAAGGCCAGCCGCAGGGCGAACGCGGCCAGGGTCACGCCCAGAAAGTACCGCCGGTAAGCTCGAACCATGCCCCAAAACGGCGACACAGCGCCTCGCTCCGGGGAGTTGGCCTCCGATGCACGCACGAGGCGAATATAGCAGCAGGCAGCCGCCGGCCGTCTTCAACTCTCACCGTCAGGAGGATAATCTTTATCATCTGTGCCCGACTTATTTCACTCTGCCGTGCTCCTGGTTGTCTCCTTTGTCGCGGCGACGCTTGCGGCGGTGGCAGGTTTCGGTGGAGCTGCCGTCCTCTTGCCCGTTCTGGTCGCCACATTCGGCGTGCGAGAGGCCATCCCTATCCTCACGGTGGCCCAGCTTGTGGGTAATGGCAGTCGTGTCTGGTTCAACTGGCGCGAGTTGGACTGGCGTGTAGTCGCCTGGTTTGCAGCGGGCGGAGTTCCCATGGCGCTGCTTGGAGGTTTACTTTTCGCCAAAGCTTCCCTCCCCGCACTCACACGACTTCTGGGAATTTTCCTGATTGCTATGGTCGCCTGGAGGCACCTTCGACCGGGTGTTCGATGGCAGCCATCTCTGCCCGCATTCGCCGTGATTGGAGCCGGCGCCAGCTTCCTCTCCGCGCTGCTGGGCAGCGTCGGCCCTCTTATGGCGCCGTTCTTTCTTGCCTATGGTCTGGTGAAGAACGCCTACATCGGAACGGAAGCGCTCTCAACCGTCACCATGCACATCGCAAAGCTGGTTGCCTATCGGAGCGCCAGAGTTCTTCCTTTGCACGCAGTCGTCGTGGGATTGTTTCTGGGACCCACCATGGTTCTGGGCTCATTCACCGGCAAACATATCGTGCAACGTATGCCGGAAAAGGTGTTTGTCGCCATCATCGAGGCTACTCTGATCATCGCCGGAGCCCTCTTTCTTTGGAGGGGATAAGGGCAAATGCCAACCCGACGATTGCCGGCCCAGGGCTACAAATCGAGAAAACCTTGGAAGCTATAACGAGTGCCTTCTCTCCGAGCAGGGTTACTACATACACGGAAGAATAGGGGCGAAACACCTGAGCTGACCACCACGGACCAGTTTGCTCTCCCCCCTGCTCGCAAGTACGATTAAGCTGATTCCGCCATAATGCCGCAATCCAAGCAAATCTTCTTCGACCCCAACCGCAAGCGCTGGCGCCGTTTGCGTCTCATCCTTGACGCCAGCGTCATCCTGGTCACGCTGCTGGTGGTCTTGTTTGTGGTCTCGGTATTGAGAGGCTCGTCGGTGCCCGGGGTCGCGCTGCCTGAAGTCAAGAAGCCCTACCACGCGCTCAAAGCGGACCAGAAGCGCAAGCCGCCGCGCCACCTGGACACGCATCGCAAGACAAAGCAGCCGGCTTCGCAGGTGGTGCTGAACTCCGATGAAGGCATCCGCGGGGCGTTCTACGTGCAGTGGGACGCGGCCAGTTTCTCGTCGTTAAAGGAATACTATCCGCAGATCGACCTGCTATTTCCCGAGTGGATGCACGTACTCACCGCCGATGGCCGACTGCAGGCGGTCACCGAGGCAAACACGCTCTACGATGTGATGGCTCCGAGCGGCAAGCCGCGGCCTATCGACGACAAGGTGATGGCTTTTTTGAAAGGTGAGAAGGCGCAGACGGAAGTCTTTCCGCTGGTCAACAACTTCGATCCCATCACCAACCAGTGGAACCCTGACACGGCAAAGTTCATGGCCGATCCGGCCGCGCGCCAGCGCTTCCGCAACGAACTGCTGACATTTCTCGGCACCGACCAATACAAGGGCATCACCCTCGACATCGAGGCCTTTCCCGACAGTTCGCGCGACGACTTCTACACCCTGGTGGAGGAACTCTACGGCGACCTGCACGGCAAAGGATTAAAGCTCTACGTCGCGGTGGCGGTGAACGATAAGAGCGACTATGCGCGAATTTCGCAGGTCGCCGACGGCCTCATCCTGATGAACTACGACCAGCACTACCCCGGCGGCGATCCCGGAGCAGTGGCCGGTCAGGACTGGTTTGTTCAGAACCTTCAGGACGCGCTCAAGGTGATGCCGAAAGAGAAGATTATCTGCGCGGTCGCCAACTATGGTTACGACTGGGCAATGAAGAAGGGGCAGAAGAAGGGCACGCCACCGGGAGACATCCATAACGTCTCGGCGCAGGACGCGTGGCTGGAGGCTGCGGAATCGGAGACGGACATCAACTTCGATGATGACGCGATGAACCCGCACTTCGCCTATCTCGACGAAAACAACATTCGCCATGACGTTTGGTATCTGGACGGCGTCACCGCCCTGAACCAGATGCGTGCGGCACATGCGCTGGGAATTTACACCTTTGCGCTTTTCCGTCTGGGGTCGGAAGATCGCTCCCTGTGGGCGGTGTGGGACAAGCCCTTCGAAGCGGGAGCTCCGGAAAAACTCAGCACGGTTCCTCCCGGCCAGGATGTCGACATCGAGGGCCTGGGAGAAATCCTGCGCATTCAGTCCAAGCCCGCACCCGGCGAACGCAAGATCACCATCGATCCCGACAGCCATCTGGTCAGCGACGAAATTTTCCAGACGCTACCCTCGCCCTACGTGGTGGACACCTACGGTCACCTGGAGCAGAAGAAGGTGGCGATCACCTTTGACGACGGCCCCGATCCTGAGTGGACCCCTAAAATACTCGACGTCCTGAAGCAGAAGGGCGCCAGGGCGACATTCTTCCTGATTGGAGCTGAGGCGCAAAAGAATGCCGGCCTCACGAAACGTATTTACAACGAAGGCCACGAGATCGGCAACCACACCTTCACCCATCCCGACATCAGCAACATCTCCAAAGGCTACTTCGAAGTGGAACTCAACCTGACCGAGCGCTTCTTCGAGGGCAAGCTGGGAGTGAAGCCGGTGCTCTTCCGCCCGCCTTACTCCATCGATCAGGAGCCGGATACTGCCGACCAGGTGCGGCCGCTACAGTTGGCGCAGGACCTCGGTTACATCACCGTGGGCGATAAGATTGACCCCAACGATTGGCGTGAAAATCCGCGGCGCACCGCCAAGGAAATCACCGACGACGTAATGGCCAACCTGCCGCCGTGCCAGCCCGGCAATCTGTCGTGCGGCAACATTATCCTGCTGCATGATGGGGGTGGTGATCGCAGCCAGACCGTCGTGGCTCTAGGCGAGATCCTCGACGGACTGAAGGCGCGCGGCTACCAAGTTGTGCCAGTGTCGGAACTCATGGGCAAGTCGCGCGCCGACATCATGCCGCCCATCACAACCAACGAACGCTGGGCGGCGTGGATCGACAGCCTGAACTTTTCGCTCTTCGGTCTGATGCAGTGGTTCATCATTTTTGTATTCTTCGTGGGCGATGTGCTGATGAGCGGACGCCTGCTCCTGGTTGGCGCGCTCGCCGTCTACGATCGCTTGCGCCGCCGCAATGCCAGCTTCGATCCCAACTACTGTCCCGCTGTTGCCGTGCTCATTCCGGCCTATAACGAAGAGAAAGTCATCGAGCGTACGGTTCGCTCGGTGCTCGACTCCGACTATCCCAACCTGCGCGTGATTGTCATCGACGATGGCTCGAAAGACGGGACTCTTGAGGTCACGCGCACGGCCTTCCAACCTGAGATCCGCGACGGCAGGGTGACCGTCCTAACAAGAGCAAACTCCGGTAAGGCTGACGCCCTGGATGACGGCCTGGAACAGGTTACGGAAGAGCTGTTCGTCGGCATCGACGCCGATACCCTCATCGCACCCGACGCGATCTCGCGGCTCGTGCCTCACTTCAGCAATGCGAAGGTTGCGGCGATCGCAGGCAATGCCAAGGTCGGCAATCGCGTGAACCTATGGACGCGCTGGCAGGCGCTGGAGTACATCACCAGCCAGAATTTCGAGCGCCGCGCCTTAAACACACTGAATGCGGTGAGCGTGGTTCCCGGCGCAATCGGCGCGTGGCGCACATCGGCAGTACGCGACGCCGGCGGTTATCAGCATGACACCGTGGCGGAAGATGCCGATCTGACGATGGCGCTGCTGCAGGCGGGTTATTACGTCAACTACGAAGACCGTGCGCTGGCTTACACCGAGGCTCCCGCCACGGCCAATGGACTGATGCGGCAACGATTCCGCTGGTCCTTCGGCATCATGCAGGCGGTGTGGAAGCACATCGGCGCAGTCAAGCAGAAGGGCGCGCTAGGCTGGGTCGCCATCCCCAACATGATCATCTTCCAAATTCTGCTGCCGCTGGTGTCCCCCTTCATCGACATTATGTTCGTCATCGGCGCGGCCACTTATTTCGTCGACAAGTACCGCCATCCCGAGTCCGCCAATCCCGCGGACTTCCACAAACTGGTGGTGTACTTCGCGCTGTTCATGGTCATCGACTTCATCGCTTCCTCCATCGCCTTTACGCTGGAACGCCAGCGCCCCGGCGGCAAGCGCGACTTCCTGCTGCTCGGCCACGTCTGGCTGCAGCGCTTCGCCTACCGGCAGCTGTTCTCGCTGGTGCTGATAAAGACGCTGAAGCGCGCCATGGAGGGCCGCGGCTTTGCCTGGGACAAGCTTGAGCGCGCCGCCAGTGTCAAGCAGCCGGTCACGCTCGCGCACGGGAGGCAGCTGCCGTGAGTCCTGCACCCGATGACGCCAACCGCGGGCGCGCTGGGACGAAGCCCGCTCTGGACATGAGCGTGAATGTGGCGGGCATTGCCCTGAAGAACCCGGTGCTCGCGGCCAGCGGCAGCTTCGGATACGGCGTCGAATTCGAGGACGTTGTCACCCTCAGCCGCTTGGGTGGCTTCGTCACCAAGGGCCTCTCGCGCGAGCCCATGGCCGGCAATCCTCCACCCCGACTGTTCGAAACCGCCGCCGGAATGCTGAACGCCATCGGCCTGCAAAACATCGGCGCTCGCGCCTTTCTCGAAGAGAAGCTGCCGGTTTTGCGCAAGATCGACAACATCGTTTTTCTCTGCAATGTCTTCGGGCACTCGCAGGAGGAGTACGAAGAGGTGGTGCGCATTCTGAACCAGGGTGACGGCATCGCCGGGTACGAGCTGAACGTCTCCTGCCCCAATACCAAGTGCGGTGGCATCGCCTTCGGCAGCGATGCACGGATCCTGTTCGAGCTTGTCAGCGCGGTCAAGAAAATCGCTGCCCGTCCCCTCATCGTTAAGCTTTCACCTAATGTGACCAGCATCCCCGAAGTCGCGCGTGCTGCCGAAGAAGCCGGCGCCGATGCAATTTCGCTGGTCAATACATTCGTCGCCATGGCCATCGATGCCGAGACCCGGAAGCCGCGAATCTCCAACGTCACCGCCGGACTCTCCGGCCCTGCCATCAAGCCCATCGCCGTGCGCATGGTCTGGGAAGCCGCCAATGCAGTGAAGATCCCGGTGATAGGTTTGGGCGGCATCTCCACCGCCGAAGATGTGGTTGAGTTCATGCTCGCCGGCGCGACCGCCGTCGAAGTCGGCACCGTGAATTTCTGGGATCCATGCGCCTGCGAAACGCTGGTGGATTCTCTGGAGAAGTGGTGCCTGGAACACCGCGTCGAAAAGATCAGCGAATTGACCGGCGGACTACAGCTGGAATCGGCGCCGAGCCGAGAGAAGGCAACAGCCGAGAGCCAATCCTGAACAGCGGTGTTTCACCCACTACTCGCTGCCGCGCCTTCCTGTAGCTTGGTCACACTTGTCACCAGGTCGGGATCGACCACCAGAATGGCCGCCGTATGCGTGACTTCCAACAGCCGCTTCACCTGATCATGCGGGCCGGCAATACGAAGGCGGCCGCCGCGCTCATTGACCTCGCCGGAGACGCGAATAATGATGCCGAGCCCGGCGCTGTCCACCACATCAACGTGCGTCAGGTCCAGCACAAGTTTTCGCACGCCTTGCTCGATGAGCGAGTGGATCATCGCCTCCGTCTCGCTCAGGCGTGTGCCCAGCGTGAACCGGCCGGAGCACGAGATGCCGGTGATGTCCGGCTCAAATTGAAATATTTCCGTCTGTAGAATCATAGGGGCGATGCAGGAAATCGGCGCTTCACAGTAGCACGACCAGCCCGTTCATAAACAGGGAATTTTTCTTAAAGCTGCTATTCATCCCAATCTCTGACCGCGCGCGCTTGTGATGACCGGGCAATCCCAACTATTCTAATTCAGTTTCCTTTGCGCGTTACGCGCGTCTACTCCAGCGAGGTATCTCATGCATCGGTCTTCCTGCTTCCGGTCAGTACGCATTGCTGTCTCACTAACCGCGATCTTCGTGCTTTGCTGCATCGCGGCGGCGCAGAATTACGTCGCGCCCAGTGTTCCCGTCGTCGGCTCGGCCAATACTGTGACCGCTAATCCGCCGGTGCCGCGACCCACCACGACGCCTTGCACCGTGACCCTGTTTCAGAACTTCGATTTCGCGGACTTCAACTCCAAGTTTTTTAGCTACACGCCTCCGGCTGGATGTCCCGGGCCATGGGCGGCGGTGGTCTTTGAAGCGGACTGGTCGGTCGATGCCGGCCGCCAGTTCGACCGCACGGGCGAAATCTGGATCGGGGGCGCCAACATCTTCTTCGGCACCACGCCGGAGCCTTCCCACAATGTCATGCGCACCTGGCACACGGAAAGCAATCTGACCGAGTACAGTCCGCTGTTCACCGTTGTGCAGCAGGGACGGGTGGATCTCGGCAACCTCGTCAACAATATGTACACCAGCCACATTCACGGCAGCGCGTACTTGCAGTTCTATCCGCTCTCGCAGGGACAAAACCCTCCGCCAACCGCCAACATTCTGCTGCCGCTGTCGGCCAGCCCGACCGGCGGCACGGTGACGCTGAACTCGCCTAGCGATCAGCTTGCCGCAACTTTTACGCTGCCCCCCAACGTGGAACGCGCTTATCTTGATGTCTTCGCGCAGGGCCAGCAGACCGACGAGTTCTGGTGGACCTGCGCGCCCAACAATGTTGCGGGTGAGCTCCTCAACTGCGGCTCAACCGCCTTTCGCGAGGCTGAGGTCAGCATCGACGGAACCCCCGCTGGGGTTTCGCCCATTTTTCCCTGGGTCTTCACCGGCGGCATCGACCCCTTCTTATGGCGGCCAGTTCCCGGCGTGCACACTCTTAACTTCGAGCCGTATCGTGTCGATCTGACACCCTTCGCCTCGATCCTCAGCAACGGCCAGCCGCACACGGTGGCGGTCAGCGTGTATAACGCCGATCAATATTTTTCGGCGACCGCGAACCTGCTCTTGTACCAGGACCTTGGCTCGACCCAGGTCACGGGCGCCGTTACCTCCAATACCGTCGGCCAGCCCGATCCGATGATCACCGAGCACATCTTCTACAACGGCATCATTGCCCGAGGTCCGGTAACGGTGATCTCGGACCGCGGGTTCACCCTCGAAGGCTTCGTGAATACCTCGCACGGAACGGTGGACACCAAGGTCGTCCAGAGCATCGACTTCAATAACCACCAGGATTATTACGTTCGCGAGGACGGTTCGGTCTATGACCAGCGGGTGAACCAAAACACGAGCATCTCTTCTTCCACCACCACGCAAAGCAGCGACAATACCACGGTCAAGACGGTGCAGTTTTCCTGGCCTCTGATGCTGTCCTACGACTTCTCCACCAACCCTGATGGCTCGTACCAGCAGTACACAACGCTGCACCAAATATTCAATAAGAGCGTTGTGGTTGAGGTGAACGGTACGCCTACTTATTCCAGTACCTTCTCCGACATGGTGAAGCCGACGGATAATTTATTCGTGGACGCCAGCGGCAACGCATTTCCCACCGGTCAGGAGAACAGGGAGACCTATCAGTACCAGAACTCGCTAGGCGCTTGCTGGGACGAGACCGTGAAGGCCGCGGCCGGCGTGTTGACCTCCGTGCATGGAGGAAGCTGCGGGCGCGGTCAAAAAACCTTCAGCGTCAAGTGACCTGGGGTGCCCCAGGTCAGAGGCCCCGGCGAGCGCCGATTTTGCGCCCGCCGGGGTGGAGGTTCACGTCCATCCTTTGGACGTTAACCTGGGACGGTTTCAGTGACAGATCGGCCCCGCATCATGGGTGAAGTGTCCATGCGTGGAATACCAGTTAGGTACTCCAAGGTCTCCCTTAATGTTGAACGGCTGTGTCATCTGGGCTGGACGGAAGAACCACGAGTACATCGCCAGTTCCTGCAGGTGGTAGGTGTAGCCGTTCAGCGTGACCGGTGGGTATATCGTGCCGGTAAGCGGGTCGCCCACTTCGAAGTTGTTCTGACAGTTCTGCTGCTGGCCAGTATGCCCCCAGGCCGGCGTCAGATTGGAAACCAGGGGATCATTGACGGCTTCCCCAAATTCATGCGACATGATTGCGACGTCCTTACCCACCGAAAAATATCCGTTGCTGTCAAATTCCGTCTCGCTATACACCTGCACCGGCGAACCATTAGCGCCGTGGTAGCCCAATGTGCAACAGTGGGCAAGGGTGATACCTTGCGAGGCTAAGAAGATGTTCGACGTCAGCACCACCGGGAAAGTCGTCGGCCCCACTCCTTGGTTGGACAGCGAGGGGATGAGCCTATGCAGGATGTAGAAGTCAAGGTAGTTAAAGTTGATTACTCCAAACTTCTGGCAACCGGCCAACGAGTAAGTCGTACCTTCGCCCGTCGGCACATTCAGCGTCACCGGCGTAGTGGTGTTCAGTCCCAGCAGCGTATGCCACTGGTAGTTAAGCGGCCCAAGAGTCAGCAGCCGGAAGAATTCCCCGCGCTGCAACGCATCGATGTACTGCGTAATACCCAGGCCGAACGGCGGGATACCCCACGTCCACGGCCCTGCATTCTGAAACAGCGGCGAGTTCTGCGTGATAGTCAGCGGCGTTCCGCCGGCGCAGGTTGGATCGGGTGCAGTCGGGTCAAACACGGTCCCGTCCGGCATGACCACAATTAGCGGCACGACGTAGGTCGGGATGGTGGTGGTGCCTGAGTTCGGCGCCCCGCCCAGGATTTGCCCGGTGTAAACGTTGCTGTCGACGGTTGTGGTGGTGGAATAGGTCCACATGGGAAGGGTTTGGCCGTTCTCGCTCTCGCGCACGGCGTTTTCCACCGTGTTGCCACGCAGCGGTATGGCGGCAAAGTAGGGTTTCGGCTGAGCACCCTCTTCCTGCGCAAGCGCCCCAGGCAGACAGGCAGACAGGGCCACGGCCGCGGACAAAAGCAGCAAAATTGTCGAGTTCTTCATGACACTCCTCCGCTTAGGTTGGATTGGATCGGACTGGAGCCGAGGGAGCGTGTCAGCCGGACCATGGCGGCCCGGGGAAATACTAGAGTGGTACGGCTGAGATGGCGGGCAGTTTATTCCCGGCACCACCCCGTGTCAAGGCAATTCTCGATAAATGTGGACGTCAGGTTCTCTTAAACTCGGGTGCCCCAGAGCCTGCCCTGAGCTTGCCGAAGGGTCTCGCGCCGTTCGAGACCCGGGTCTGTTGGCTGCCCCAGGTTCACGTCCGCGTGACACGGCCGTTCCCGCGCAATTACTCTCAACCCATGGCCAAACCTGTTCCCATCGGCACGCGCGCCGAAGTCGAGCGTCGTGTCGAATTCGCCCACACCTTGACCGCGTGGAAGCCCGAGCTTCCTCCGGTGCTCTCCACACCACACATGATCGGCTGGATGGAAGCCGCCGGCTTCGAAGCGCTGCTGCCCTTTTGCGAAGGCGATGAGGTCAGCGTCGGTACCGCTATCAATATCAATCACCGTGCGCCCTGCGGCATCGGAACGCTGGTTCGGTGTCAGGCCGTCCTGGAATCGATCGGCGGCCGATTCCTTACCTTCCGGGTCATTGCCACCGACGGAGATCGGGTGATCGGCGAGGGCACCATCGGACGCGCCATCGTCAGCAAAGGCCGGTTCGAAGAGAGGTTTCGAGCGGAATTGGATAGCGGCACCAGGCAATAACGCCGTGCCGATTCCGGCCGCATTTGGCTACCTTTGCTCACAAAACTCTGTGTTCCCGGCCCAAGTCGGTGTACCATAACGCTGTTTTCTGCTCTGGATTTGCAGCCACAGTTGGACAAGCTCCACCAGCACGGGCTCATTCAGGATCTTCGATTCATGGTTCGAATTACAGGAGATTACTCGTATGCACCGGGTCCTGCTTTCGCTTCTGGTTATCGCCAGCTTCTTCGTCCCTCCCGCCAGCGGACAAAGCGCCGCCACCCCGGCAGCGTCGGCCACACCCGCGGCCGCTCCCGCGCCCACCGGACGTAAGAAGCGAGTCGCCATCTTCGACTTCGACTACGCCACCGTGCAAAGCTCCACCTCGGCGTTGTTCGGCACCAACGTCGATGTCGGTAAAGGTATCTCCGACCTGCTGGTGCGGCACCTGGTGCAGGACGGCACCTACTCGGTCATCGAGCGCAAAGCGATGGACAAGATTTTGGGCGAGCAGAACTTCTCCAACAGCGACCGCGCCAATTCCAACTCCGCCGCCAAGATCGGCAAAATCCTGGGCGTTGACGCTATCGTCGTCGGCAGCATCACCCAGTTCGGCAACGATAACCAGAACACGAAAGTCGGCGGTGGCGGCGGGGGCTGGGGAGGCTTCGGCGTTGGCGGCTTCAGCCATAAGAAGAGCAAGGCCGTGGTGCAGGTCGACGCGCGGCTGGTCGACATCGACACCGCCGAGATCCTGGGCGTCGCCAGCGGCAAGGGCGAGTCCTCCCGTGAGAGCACCTCGCTTTTGGGTGGAGGCGGCAACTGGCATGGCTTCGGCGGCGGCGCCGTTGATTTCGGCAGCAGCGACTTCCAGCAGACCATCATCGGTGAAGCCGTAAACCAGGCCGTTGTCCAGATGACCAGTGAGCTCGTCGCCGACAACGTCAAGCTGGTCACCCGGACCATCAACGTTGAGGGCGTTGTCGCTTCCGTGGAGGGCGGTCAGATCGTGCTGAACATCGGCTCCAAGGCGGGCCTGAAGGTCGGCGATCAACTTACGGTGAAGCGCGTCACCAAGGAAATCAAAGATCCCACAACTGGTCAGGTCCTCCGCAAGATGACCTCCGACGTAGGCATCATTCGCCTCACCGACGTCGACGAGATCTCCGCCGTAGGTGCGCCGGTTACCGGCACAGGCTTCAAGGTCGGCGACACGGTGAAGACGATCACCCAATAACCATTCAGTATTAGCGTTTCATGATTGAAAACCAACGAAAAAGAGGCAAGTAACGAGACATGGCACACTCCTATGCGAAAAGTTGTACTACAAGTCCGAGGCTAATGTGCCCAATCCAGTGCGCTTATTAGTACCTAAAACCCAAGGGATCGAACCGTGGCCTAGCAGACGCACGAATTTGAGATCGATTTTCGGAAAGCAAAATCTGTTAGAAAGTCGACTGGATCGGCCGTCACCGTCTTCATGCGCAAGCGCGGGCTGGGCTAAAGTCGCTGATTGACCGATTATTCCTGGGAAGTCCTCCCTAAGAGTGCTCGGATCAATGCACAATCAACGCCATCATTTAGCAGGCGGTTTTTCCGCAAGCAAATCGACGATCAGATTGCCCCCCGGATTGATAAAGTTAAACAGACTAAGCCCCGGCTTATAGTCGAGAATGAATGAGCCAAGGTAACCTCCATCGGTCACTCCCGTCCCTCCCTTTCCTTCCTTCGCAGGGTCGCCCTGCAAGGCATCCTGAACGAAGACGATGAACGGGAATCCCCCAACCTCGGCATAACCGATAATCCGTATACAATGCCCGCCGCCGGTAAACGGCAGGTTCGCGTTGAACGCAATAACACCTTCCAGATCTGACTTATCAGTGGAGATTGCGTTCTCTACGAAGTTCTTGTCCGGGATAAGTCCCATGCTCATCGAGGTCAGCATTTTGTTATTGCATTGGGGGCAAGCCACGGAGATGTCGGCCCCCTTGCAATTCTTGCCGTTCATGTCACAGGTTATTCCCTCGCAGTTCACTAAGGGCAAGCCGCACGCTCCGCCGACAAGAGTAGGATCGCAAAAAAATCCCTCATGCGTGAGCCCCAGATTAATCACATTGATGTCAACCAGGAACTGCAGTTTTCCTGGTTTGATGATTTCCGTGGTGAATGTGCCCATTCCGTCGCTTCGCTGCATTCTCACGTCAATCTGGGCTTCCAGAGATTGCGGCGGTTGCGGGTTTGGCTGGCCTGGCCGCTGCGGATTATTGTAGCCATACACGTTCATCAGATTAATGTTGCCTAGTTTCAGTGGAACACCCAACGTGGCGAGGTAATCCAGGCTGTTGGCCAGCGCACCCGGGCAGCATTGGTTCGTAAACTGGTCCACATTGTTCGGCACCGGCAACGTCATCAGCTTCACAGTGGGTTTGGCCGGATCGAACTTAATGAGTGAGGGCTGCATCGCAGCCGGCGGGAGGGCTAAAGGGCAACCCACGCCCTGCGCGTTGTACTTGATCTGTGCCACCTTGAAGGTCTTAAAGGCAATGGCCTTCAACTTGTTAATAATCGCCGCACGGTTAGCCTCATTGATGACCGCCTGGCGATAGATGGCGAGGTAGGGTGGCGTCCTATTAAGTGGTCCTGCGGGTGAATCCCCTGAAGTTGGATACAACTGGAACATCATTCCCAGTCCTGGAAGCCCAGTTTCCGTCACGACGGGAAGATTTGGCACGATCCACTCCACCTCAGTACCCGCACCATTAACATCAAGGCGAAACACATTGATGTATCCGTCGCCTAGACCCAGCGAACTGATCTCCTGATAATTGGCTGAGAACAATCCGTAGTTGGAATAATCCGACTCGGCCCCGGAAAGGTGAAACTGATTTGCGAGATGGTGAACGTTATATCGGGAAGAAGGATGAACTGATCGTCCTGGGCTTGGAGCATCGCGCAAGCAAAGACGGAAATGAGCGCGAACAAGATCGCATGACGTAGGGTCTTCATGGATACATCCTCCTCAGCTTTAATTTAATACCTAAACGGGCGGACGCGCCGCCCTTTTTCTTTGCGCCTTACGGCAGACGCCATCTTACAGCCCCTCCCGGCAAGTCGCTTCTCTTGCATGTAGTCATCTGCTGTCTCGCTGGGGAGCTTGGCCGCTGACGCATACGCCTGGGTAGACGCAAGAAGTATCGATTTCTAAAGGAGTAGACTGGTGCTGCTCGACCATGCGCGCCCAGATCAGACTTGGCCGAATCGCCGGTATCTCTATCGGCCTGCACTACAGTTGGTTCATCATCGCTTTCCTGATCGGCTTATCGCTGATTGGGCAATTCCATGCCTCGATGCCGCAGTGGAGTAATGCAGTGACCTGGTCGGTGGCGACCATCACTGCGGGGCTGTTCTTTGTCACGCTGCTGCTGCACGAACTGGCGCACTCGCTGGTGGCCAAAGCCAGCGGACTGCGGGTGCAGTCGATCACCTTGTTTGCGCTGGGCGGGGTCTCGCAGATCGAATCCGAATCGCCCGACGCGAAAACCGAGTTCTGGATCGCAATCGTCGGCCCGCTTTCCAGCTTTGTGATCGGTTTGATTTGCCTGGCGGTGGCGCGTTGGGCAGGCTGGAGTGGGCTAACCCACGCGCAAAGCCCGGTGGCCGCCGTGCTGCTCTGGCTCGGCTACATCAACCTGGTGCTGGCCGCCTTCAACATGATTCCCGGCTACCCATTGGACGGCGGTCGCGTGCTGCGCGCCGTCATCTGGTTCTTTAACCACAATGCGGTGCGCGCGACACAGGCGGCGGCACGCGTCGGCCAATTCGTTGCCTTCCTGTTCATCCTCTATGGACTGTTTCGCTTCTTTACCGTGGAAAATTTCGGTGGGCTCTGGCTGGCATTTATCGGCTGGTTCCTGCTGGACGCCTCACGCAGCAGCGCCGCGCAAGTGGAGTTGATGGACGTATTGCGCGGCCGCAAGGTCGCCGATCTTATGGACCGCGACTGTCCGACGGTCGAGTCGCATCTCAGCCTCTACGACTTTGTTCACCAGTTTCTACTGCGCAGTGGACGCCGGTGCTACATCGTGGTGCAGGGCGATCGGCTGGCGGGGCTCATCACGCCCAACGAGGTGAGACATGTTGACCCGGAAACCTGGCCGCAGACCAGCGTGCAGAGTGTCATGCGGCCGTTGTCGCAACTCCGCACGGTTTCGCCTGAAACCCCGGTGACCCAGGCACTGGAAGTCATCACCCGTGACGACATCAACCAGTTGCCGGTGGTAGCCAACGGGCAGCTGCAAGGAATATTCTCCCGCAGCAGCGTCATGGGATTCCTGCTCAACCGCGCGGAACTGCAGCACCGCTGAACCAAGCAATTAGCAATTAGCCAAGGAAAAAAATGGGCGACCTGCGTGGCCACCCGAAGTTCTTTCCTAACTGTGTGAGTCTTGTGCCCCGCGTCATTCGATGCTGCCAGCAGCTTGGCTAAGTGCTGGTTGCTTCTTCATGCCTGCGCCGGCCTCTCGCCCGCCACATTCGGCTGCCCGGGAGCGGGCTTCAGCACCTGCTGCACCTCGTCCTGGGACGGCGGCGGTGCATTCGGATTGACTCGCGCCGGCAGCTCCTTGCCCTCGATGATCATCTGGATTTCGTTGGCGTCGATGACCTCGCGCTCCAGCAGTGCCATTGCGATTCGCTCCAGCACCGGCCGGTTCGATCCCAGAATTTGATGCGCCGACTTGTACCCGTCATCCACGAAACGGCGCACTTCTTCGTCGATCTTCTGCGCCGTCTCCTCACTGAAGTCGCGGTGCTGGCTGATCTCGCGCCCCAGAAAGATTTGCTCTTCCTTCTTGCCGAAGGTGATCGGCCCCAGCGTGGACATGCCAAACTCGCACACCATTTTGCGCGCCAGGTCTGACGCCTGCTCGATGTCGTTGCCCGCGCCGGTAGTCATGGTGTTCAGGAACAACTCCTCAGCCACGCGTCCGCCCATCATGATGGCCAGTCGCGTCTCCAGATAGTCGCGCGTGTAGGTGTGCTTGTCGTCGATCGGCAACTGCATGGTCACGCCCAGCGCCATACCGCGCGGGATGATCGTCACCTTGTGCAGCGGGTCGGCGTGCTCGCGCATCGCAGCCACAAGCGCGTGGCCGGCCTCATGATACGCCGTGACCTTCTTCTCTTCATCCGACAGCAGCATCGACTTCCGCTCTGCGCCCATCAGGACTTTGTCCTTCGCCTGTTCGAAGTCCCACATGAGCACGGTCTTGCGGTTCTGACGCGCCGCATTCAACGCTGCTTCATTCACCATGTTGGCCAGATCGGCACCGGAAAAGCCCGGGGTACCGCGGGCCAGTACGCCAAGATCGACATCATCGCTGATAGGAATTTTGCGAGTATGCACGCGCAGGATTTCCTCGCGTCCACGCACGTCGGGGCGTGACACCACTACGCGGCGGTCGAAGCGGCCCGGCCGCAGCAGGGCCGGATCGAGAACATCAGGACGGTTCGTCGCTGCAATCAGGATGACGCCTTCGTTCGATTCAAAGCCGTCCATCTCCACCAGCAACTGGTTCAACGTCTGCTCGCGCTCGTCGTGCCCGCCGCCGAGTCCGGCGCCGCGATGACGTCCCACCGCGTCAATCTCATCGATGAAGATGATGCAGGGAGCATTCTTCTTCCCCTGCTCAAACAGGTCGCGCACACGGCTCGCGCCCACGCCAACGAACATCTCCACAAAGTCCGAACCAGAGATGCTGAAGAACGGTACATTCGCTTCGCCGGCTACAGCTCGCGCCAGCAGCGTCTTGCCCGTTCCCGGAGGTCCGACCAGCAACACTCCTTTGGGAATACGGCCGCCCAGCTTCTGGAACTTCTGCGCCTCGCGCAGGAACTCAATAATCTCCTTCAGCTCTTCCTTGGCCTCATCCACGCCGGCCACGTCCTTGAAGGTCACCTTCTTCTGCTGCATCGAGAGTAGGCGCGCCCTGCTCTTGCCGAACGACAGCGCCTTGTTCCCGCCCGTCTGCATCTGGCGGATCATGATGAACCACAACGCGCCCAACAGGATGAATGGCGCCAGATTCAGCAGCCACGTCGGCCAGCCACCGCCTTGCGAGTTCTTTACGGTGATGTTCACACCCTTGTCGCGCATCTCCTTGATCATGTCGGGATAGGCTTCGACAACCGTGGTGTGGAACGTGGCCTTGTCGTTCTTAAATTTGCCGTGGACATCGGGGCCGACAATCGTCACTTCGCTGACATTGCCCTGATCGACATCGGAGAGAAATTGAGAAAACGTCACCTCGCGCTCTTTTGGGCCCGAGTTCGCGCCCTTGACGACCTGCCACAGCAGGACGCCCGACAGCACGATCACGAGCCAGAACACGACCGTTTTGACCGTCGAATTCACTGAAAACTCCTCTTGCAAAGGGGCAGACGCGGCTCCCCGCGTCCATAATCTTTAGATGCTGCCCAAAACTGCCGGATACGGAAATCCGGCCTCCCCCGATTGTAACCCGCAGCTAAACGAAACGGTGCAAAAGACTTGAGCAAAAATGCAGGCCCGAGGGGAACTTTGCAGCCGATCGGAAACCTCTACAAACGCCAGCTCTTGAGGTTATTACATGGGCTTATGACACTTCGACGTGCCGCCACGCGAATCGTGAGGCTTACGAGTCTCATCGGACGAGAGAACCTATCAGGAGGACGACCCTAACCTCCAACCCCTGTCCCTGGCCCCCGCTTACCATTCACTAACCACTATCCCCTGCTTCACGGCATCTTCACGTACTCGTACTCCACCGGGTTGTTGTTGATCCCCCGATCCGGAGGCGCAACCCACGCCGCCATCTTGCCCGCCTCATACACCCCGTGCATCAGGCTCAAGATATACGCCTGGTCTGCCTCGCTCGGCAGCCAGCCCGCGATCCTCGCGTTGAACTCCTGCTGGGTAATCGGATTGCCAGCGGGGTCGGTGGGCACTCTTGCCCATATTCCAATGTTGCGGCGGAAGCGCGTGCTCGGCAGCGACAGCCGGTACGAGTGGCCGGCCTTCTCGATCAGCCGGTTCCACCGCGTCACTCCCATCTCGCAATCTTTCACATAGGAGCCCCGCGTGACATCGTTCATCGCGTTACGCATCGGGATCTGCTCGGTCCTGGTGCCCGCATTTCCGTCGGGCACCTCGATCGTATAAGCCTGCTCGAGTGCGATGTGATCTTCATACCGCCCCTCATCCGGACGCCCCTTCAACCCGTTCGCGAAATACGACGCCGCATTCGACGAACTCTCCGAGCCGAACAGGTCCAGCGACGAGCTGAACCAGAAGTTCAGATACCTCTGCACCGTCGGCAAATCGATGGCCCCCGCTTTGCGGATCGCCACCGGGTCGTCCGTATTCAGCTCCTTCATCACCTCCAGCGTGCGCTTCACCACCCGGCTGATGCCGGTGTCGCCCACAAACATGTGGTGCGCTTCCTCGGTAAGCATGAAACTACAGGTGCGCGCCAGCGGATCGAAGCTCGACTCAGCCAGAGACTTGAGCTGGAACTTGCCGTCGCGATCGGTGAAGTAGGTGAACATAAAGAAGCTGAGCCAGTCGCGAATCGGCTCATTAAACGTGCCCAGGATGCGCGGCTTGTCGGCGTCGCCCGAGTGGCGCTCCAGCAACTCTTCCGCCTCCTCGCGTCCATCGCGGCCAAAATACGCGTGCAGTAGATACACCATCGCCCACAGATGCCGGCCCTCTTCGACGTTGACCTGGAAGAGATTCCGCAGGTCGTACAATGACGGCGCAGTATGCCCCAGCATGCGTTGCTGCTCCACCGAAGCAGGTTCGGTGTCACCCTGGGTGACGATCAGCCGCCGCAATATGGCGCGGTGCTCGCCCGGAATCTGCTGCCAGACTTCCTGCCCATAGTTGTCGCCGAAACCGATCTTGCGCTCAGGGTTTCTGTCCGCCAGAAAAATGCCCCAGCGATACTCCGGCATGCGCACGAAGCCATACGTCGCCCAGCCCTTCGCGTCCACCGAAGTCGCCGTGCGCAGGTAAACGTCGGCGACCTGAAAATCCTTTGGACCAAGCTCCTGCCACCAGTTCAGAAACTCCGGCTGCCAGTGCTCCAGCGCCCGTTGCAGGGTGCGATTGGATCCCAGATCGACGTTATTAGGAATGCGGTCCTGATAATTGATTGACACAAATTAGCTCCCATTTGAAGTCAACGAGGAACAACAAGGGGCGTCGTATCCCACGGCAAGTGTTGCGCTCCAGGTTGGTTGATTCCCATTGAAACCAGAAATCGAGGAATATCCCTGACGCCGGTTGCGCTCAAAGCTTGATGAAGATCCTCAAAATTGCGGAGGTTGAAAGACTGCTTCTTCGGGGCGATGTAGAACACGACTTTCTTGTCTGCACTCAAAAGATTGATTGCGCTGGTTAGGGTTCCCTTGCTGAGACCATCCCATAACATAAGACCGCAAGTCGCGTCTTTAACCATGGCAGCGTCTTTAATTCCATAATAGTGTCGATCGCGCTTGGCGCCAGGCTTAGCGACATGGCAGCGCATTGGCCATCCCCCAATGTTGTTGCGACAGATTTCCATGCAGTAAACGATCACCTGCCGATACTGACGTTTGGCGAGGTACTGTTGGACAGCTTTGTCAGCGCCATTCGCGTCGCCTATCAAAACTGAGACATTTCGCTCGATGATGTTGTCGAGCCGTTCTCTAATTTGCGGGTTTAGCCTCGACAATGCGCGGGAGCCGGCCACGAACACGGAATGCATCTTTTAGTTCCTCGTATGCGTAAGTGCAAGCGCGTAAACTCGGCTCGCCGTGCCCTGTTGTTTTAGAGCTCGAGCCGCAACGTTCATCGTCGCGCCCGACTGAAACAAATCGTCTATCAGCAATACTTGCCTTCCCGCCAAACCCTTGTCGCTGGTGAACGCTGGTTCGAGAGCGGCGATACGCGCCACAAAATCGCCGATGTCTTTCATTTGTGGTGTCGTCTTGGTTTTCTTGAGCGACGTCGCATCCAGCGCAATTCCAAGCGCCTTGGCCAATTCTGCGGCAATCTCGACCACCGGCTGAAACGCACGCTGTACCTTCGATGGCGGTATAGGGACCACCGCCTCCGGATGGATGTTCCAAGTGTTCACGAATCCCATGGTTGCCTCAACAATCGGGGATATGACACTCATGTCGGCCTTATACTTCAAGCGGTACACCAGTTCCCCTAACTCGGATCTGACGGTGTCGAACTCAGGGTGGCCAAACTCGTTGTACCCAATCATCGTACTTGATATCGTGTGTAGATCGAGAACGTATCCCTGATCCCAGGATCCTTTAATTTCTTTGGGGTGGATTTCGATCATCTTGCTCTTCTGCGGATTGCCCTCTTTTCAATTGTTAACTGCTAATTCCTACACCCTCTCCCAACTAAACCGCGCCTTCGACCCCGTCCCGAACAGCTTCAGCGCTCCATGCTCGCCAGTGGAGTTGGGGCGAATAAACACCCAGTTCTGCCACGCGGAAAGCCGGCCAAAGATCTTCGTCTCCATCGTCTCCGGGCCCGGAAAACGCAGGCTCGCCTCCATTCCCGTAAGCGCATCGGGCGACAAACTGGCCCGCTCCTCAATCGCCATCCGCACCTCGTCTTCCCAGTCGAGATCGTCCGGCGTGACCGTGACGAGTCCCAGCGACAATGCTTCTTCGGGCCCAAGCAGCTTGCCCTTGGCTTCCACCGCGCCAGCCATGTCCTGAGCATTGCAGCTGAATCGGGTGTGCAGGCGGCTGCGATCGTCCACCGCCGGCAACAGCCCAAAGTTGAAATCGTCGATCGCGATCTTTGGCGCTTCCCCCTCTCCTTCGGGCACGGCGAGCATGTAACTACGGTCCGCCGCCAGCGCCAGCTCAAACAGCACGCCCGCAAAACACGAGCCCGGTTCGATGATGGCGTACAAGCTGCGTGAGGAAACATCCAGCCGCGCGAGCGTGCGACGCAGCATCCCAATCGTCTCCCGCATCAGCCAGTCGCTCTGATTCGCCAGCATCACCGCATCAGCGGCCAGCACCGCCGCAGGATCACCCGCGGTCTTCAGTAGCACCAGCCCAAGCTCCAGTTCGTTCACCCGCAGCATCAAAATCGAGTCATCCAGCTCGCGAGTCATCTGCAGCGGCCACCACTGGTCGCCGGCGGCATGAATTCCCTCCACGCTGTCTGGCTGTTCGCCTTCGGGCGCTCGCACCGTCAAGGTCACGGTTCGCGCACTGCGATCGAAGCTCACATCCACGTACTTGTAGTGATAGCCGCTCTCATCCACAGTGCGCTCCAGCGGGCGCAGCGTAATTCCCTTCGCATCCGCCGGCCTGGTCGAAATTGCCACCAGATTCTCAGCTCGCGCGCGAACCACCTCCTGAAACTTCGCGGGCACGGCAATCTCATCCACCAGCCCCCATTCTTTGGCGCGCTCGCCCTTCACCCCATCGGGATTGGTGCAGAACATGTCGGCGAGATCGCGGCGCACCTTGCGCTTGTCCACCACGCGTGTCAGGCCGCCGGTTCCGGGCAGAACTCCCAGCAGCGGCACCTCCGGCAAGCTCACCGCACTGGAGCGATCGTCGATCAGCACGATCTCGTCGCAGGCCAGCGCAAGCTCGTATCCTCCGCCCGCAGTCGTCCCGTTCAGCGCCGCCAGAAACTTCAGCCCATCATGGCGGCTGGAGTCCTCCATCCCATTCCGCGTCTCGTTGGTGAACTTGCAGAAGTTCACCTTCCACGCATGGCTTGAGGTGCCGAGCATGTAGATGTTCGCGCCCGCGCAGAACATGCGTTCCCGCGCGCTGGTCAGCACCACGCAGGCGACCTCGGGATGCTCAAACCGGATGCTCTGCAGGATGTGGTGCAGCTCGATGTCAACACCCAGGTCGTATGAATTAAGCTTCAGCTTGTAGCCGGGCTTGATCCCGCAATCCTCGTTGACATCCATGGCCAGCGTCGCGATCCGGCCATCAATGCTCAGCCGCCAATGGCGGTATTCTCCCGGAGTCACGTCGAAGGTGACGAGCTCCACCTCTTTCACATCAGGCATTCCGATGAATTCTCCTCAGGACAGCGCTGACAGCGCCAGGTCGGCAGTCAGGTCCCCACAGTGATGAATGCATTATAGTGCATTTTTGGAAGGCGAGCGGATAGGAAGCTCAGGTTCGCATCGCCTCGACGAGCAATCCCAGACTCTCCTCCACATTCACCCCGCTCGTCTGAATCGTCACGTCCGCCTTGCGATACAGCGGCTCTCTTACCTCCAGAATCCGCCGCAAATCCGACATCGATTCCCGATTGTCCGCCATCGGACGCATGTCACCCTGCGCGATAACCCGCTGCATGTGCTCCTCCGGCGTGGCCCGCAGCCAAACCGTGAAGCACATCGTCAGTAGCCGTTCAAACGTCGCCGGCTCAGACACCAGACTTCCGCCCGTCGCCAGCACAAAGCGCGGGTAACGCTCGATGACCTGATCCAGGCAGCGGCGCTCCATCCGGCGAAACCCACTTTGCCCGTACAGATCGAAGATGGCGCCCAGAGCCACCCCGCTCTCCTGCTCGATGAGCCGATCCAACTCCAGAAACGGAACCTCAAGCCGCTCTGCCAATATCGCGCCCAGCGTCGATTTCCCTGCCCCGCGTAGTCCGATTAACGCGATTCGCCCGCGCCGCGCTTCCAGATCGACGCCTCCGAAATGTTGCACCAACAACCGCCGCGCCTCGGCTAATTCGGCCGCTGGCATTCGCCGCAGAAACTCGGTCGTATGCACCAGGTCCACCGGGGGCTCCGGACCTTCCAGAACCAACGCTTCAACCGGTATATCGAGCGCATTCGCAATCTGCCGCAGCAGCAGAATCGAGATGTTGCCCTGCCCGGTTTCGAGCTGCGCCAGGTATCGCTCCGACACGCCTGAGTCGCGCGCCAGCAGTTTGCGCGTCATGCCACGGCGGGCGCGCGTCTGGCGCACACGCTCTCCCACCAGCCGCAGATAGTCAGTTTCCGCGCTGCTGTCCTGCTCAGCCACCGCCGAAGAAGTCTCGTCCAACGGCTCCTCGGCATGCATTATGTCGCGCTTCCGCCCCACAGTGAATGCATTATACTTCCGGCGCACCACGTATAATAGTGCGAGCTAAGCGTCCCTCGGACGCTTCGGGGTGAAAGCAAAGGCATGGCCGTAGACATTACGATCCTGGTGGGCACCATGACCGGCACCGCCGACATGGTGGCCCAGGAGGTCCAGCAGGCCCTCGAGACCGCCGGCCACCAGGCCAACATCCAAATGATGGACAACCTCGACGCCAGCGTCTTCCAGGGCGGAGGCACGTTCCTGCTCTGCACCTCCACCTACGGCGCCGGCGATGTGCCTGACAATGCTCAGAGATTCTTTAATAGTTTAGAAACCGAGAAACCCGACCTTAGCAATGTGACTTACGGCGTGATTGCCCTCGGCGACACAACCTATAAAGATACGTTCTGCCAGGGCGGCAAGCGCTTCGACAAACTTCTTACCGAACTCGGCGCCCGGCGCGCCGGTGAGATGCTGATGCACGACGCCAGTTCCGGCACCCTACCCGAGGAGTTGGCCGCACAATGGGTCGTGCCCTGGGTCGAGCAGCACGTTTCACCGTTATCGGAGATCGCATAATCATGGCTGCTTCAGTTGAAAATCGCATCGCAACCGACGCAAAAGTTCTGCAGAGTTATCTCGGCGGCAAGTGGCAGGCAGGATCGGGCCACGGCGCTCCCCTGGTGAATCCCACAACCGGGGAGACTGTCGCCTGGGCCAGCTCGGATGGTTTCGACCTGAATGCCGCAATGGGGTACTCCCGCAATGTGGGAGGCCCTGAACTGCGCAAGCTCACCTATAAGCAGCGTGCGGAGCTGCTGGGCAAGATCGCCGACTCGCTCGCCGCCCGCCGCGACCAGTGGTTCGAAATCGCGCGCACGAACTCCGGCAACACCAAAGCCGATGCCGCCATCGACATCGACGGCTCAATCGGCACGCTGAAGTACTTCGCCAAAATCGGCGTCAAGCTTGGCGACGTGCACCTGCTGCGGGACCACGCCCCGATGCGTCTGGCCCGCGATCCCAATTTCCAGGGCCTCCATGTCGGCGTGCCCCTCGACGGCGTCGCCGTGCATATCAACGCCTTCAACTTCCCTGCCTGGGGATTGTGGGAGAAAGCCGCGGTCAGCTTGCTTGCAGGTGTGCCCGTGCTGTCCAAGCCGGCGACCTCGACCGCGTGGCTCGCACAAGAAATGGTGAGCGCCGTTATCGACGCCGGTATTCTCCCACCCGGAGCGCTGTCCATCCTCTGCGGCTCGGCCAATGATCTTCTCGATCATCTTCAACTCGGCGACGTCGTCGCCTTCACCGGCTCCGCCGACACCGGCGAGACTATCCGCCAACATTCGCGCATTCGCCGCCAAAACATTCGCGTGAACATCGAGGCCGACAGCTTGAACTCCGCACTGCTCGGCCCGGATATCAATCCCAAGTCGCCGGAGTTTGCTTTTTTTGTGCGCGAGGTGGTTCGTGAGATGACCTCGAAGACCGGCCAGAAGTGTACGGCCATTCGCCGCGCATTGATTCAGAGCGAAAATGCTGAGTCCGCCACCGAGGCCATTGCCGAAGCGCTTGCCACAATCGTCGTGGGCAATCCTGCAAACCCGATCGTGAACATGGGACCGCTGGTGAACATGGCCCAGCGCAAATCCGTTGAAGAGGGAATTGCGAAGCTGCGCACTCAAACCGACATCGCCTACTCCCCGCAAAGCTTCGCTCCGCTCGACGCCGATCTCGCGCACGGCGCATTCGTTCCTCCGACGCTTCTCGGAACCCGCGACGGCGACAACGCGGAGCTCGTCCACGAAGTCGAGGTTTTCGGTCCCGTTGCCACCGTCGTCCCCTACCGCGACAAGCAACATGCCTTCGAGCTCGCCCGTCGGGGAGGCGGCTCGCTCGTTGCTTCGGTGTTCAGCGCCGAGGCCGCGTTTCTGGTGGAAGCCGAAATTGCCCTGGGCACGACGCACGGTCGCATCCTGCTGGTCGATCCCTCCATCGGCGACAGCCACACCGGGCACGGCATCGTACTTCCCTCGCTGATGCATGGTGGGCCGGGACGCGCCGGCGGTGGCGAGGAACTTGGCGGCCTCCACGGTCTGTGGTTCTATCATCAGCGCGTTGCCCTGCAAGGCTCGGCGGTGACATTGAGGATCTTTACCGAAGCGGCCGCAGATTCCGCGGCGGAATAGCGGCGCGTTGGCGAACGAGCAACGGCGAAAGGCGGCTTTTATGACTGAATGGGTCCATACCTTTAAAGGCGCGGTGCTGGCATCGGAATACGATTTCGCCAGCCACATGAACTCGCGCATGTACGTCTCGCGCTTTGACCAGGCGACCTGGTTTCTTCTGCACGCCATCGGCGTCACCCCCGCTTCCATTAAGCAGCAGGATCTGCGCGTTGCCATCGTGCGCCAGAACTTTCAGTTTCTCGAGGAGCTGCGCGGCGGCGAGCTGGTCGAGATCAAGAGCGGCTTCCTTGCCGTCGGCGAAAAATATTTCCGCTTCATCCATCAGATGTACAACGACGAATCCGGCAGAATGGTCGCCACCTGCGACAGCGTTGCCGTACAGGCCGGCCTCGAAACCGGCAAGAGCGTGCCGCTCAGCTCAGCGCTACAGGAGAAAGCCAGGCGCTATCTCGTAACCTCCAATGTCCCGCTCGACTCCGAAGTGGGCTGAAGCATCCCTCAGCCCCGCTTCTCCTCCCACATTATTGTAGGCACTCCCACTTTGGGATTCGAATACAGAAATAGCTGCGAAAGTCATAGAAAGTCCTAACCTGCCAGCCTAAGAATAAAAGTGATCAGGCTGGTCCGGGCGGCTGTGTCCTTGATCATCGCTCCTTGCGTGCAGGAGTCGCTTGGCCGGTCCTGTTGCTGCTCAACAGGTGACGACCCTCCGCCTCTTGGGCTGCGGACCAAGGAGGCACCACTTCATGTCACCGGCCAGTCGCATTCGGCTCTTCGTTCTTATCTTTATTCTTCTGACATCCTCAATCGCGCTTTACTCGCAAAGTGCGCTGCAATTTATGCCAGTGCCGCCGTGCCGCATCGTCGACACGCGCCAACCACCGGGCCAGTTCGGCGGTCCCACCATCGAGGCAAACAGCTCGCGCGACTTTCCCATCCCGCTCAGCGCCTGCAACATTCCTGGCACCGCCGCCGCCTATTCGTTGAACGTCACTGCGGTGCCGTGGGGAAAGCTCTATTACATGACGGTGTGGCCCACGGGGCAATCGCAGCCCGTCGTTTCCACGTTGAATTCTTATGATGGACGCGTCAAGGCGAATGCCGCCATCGTGCCCGCAGGCTCTGCTGGCTCTAACGGCGCCGTCAGTGTCTACGTCACCAACAAGAGCGATGTGATACTCGACATCAACGGCTACTTCGCGCCCGCCAATACCTCAACCCTGGCATTCTTTCCTCTCACACCTTGTCGTGTTGCCGATACTCGTGGGACCCCCGGACCGCTGGGCGGACCGATTCTGCAGGCCAACCAGCAGCGTGCTTTTCCCGTCCTGGCCAGCACCTGTAACATACCCACCGCTGCCCTTGCTTATTCTCTGAACTTCACCGTGCTGCCCGCGAAAACCTTAGGCTATCTCACCGTCTGGCCGACCGGGCCCGGAACACAACCCGTCGTCTCCACGCTCAACGCGACCACCGGAACGATTGTGGCCAATGCCGCACTGGTGCCGGCGGGCGTGAGCGGCGCCATCAGCACCTTTGTCACCGACACGACCCACCTGATCATTGACATCGATGGCTACTTCGCGCCCGCCAACTCGCGAGCCGACCCGTTATCGCTCTACCCTCTCGTCCCGTGCCGGGTCTTCGACTCGCGCGGCAACGGCCCATTCGTCGGCACAATTCCCATCGACGTGCTGGGCAGCAGCTGCAACGTGCCCAGTGCGGAAGCCTACGTCTTCAACGCGACCGTCGTCCCCCTGGCGGCCCCATGGGCTATCTCAGCCTATGGCCCGATGCTGAAGGACAATCTGTCGTCTCCACGCTGAATGCCACCGATGGCGCCATTACCTCGAACATGGCGATCGTGCCTACGCTCAACGGCGATATCGACGCCTATGCCTACAACTCCACCAACCTCTTCATGGATATCTTCAGTTACTTCGCGCCCATCCTGCCTTTGAACATCGTCACGACCTCGCTGCCTGCGGGGACGGTGAACTACGGGTACAGCGCCCCGTTGCAAGCCGCCGGCGGAGTTCTTCCTTACACCTGGAGCCTCAACGGCACTTTGCCCCCAGGTTTGAATCTGGACACGAATAGCGGCCTCATCTCAGGCACACCCACGATGCCCGGCAACGACTACACCTTCAACGTTCAGGTGACCGACTCGGAGTCGCCGGCGCAAGCCGCAGTCAGACAGTTGAGCATCACCGTAAACAGCACGCTGTCGCAGCTGACCATCACTACCACCACCCTGCCCAACGGTTCTCAGAACTCGCCCTACAATGCGAACCTTGCGGCCTCGGGAGGCGTCACTCCCTACACCTGGAGCATTTCGAGCGGCACCTTGCCGACAGGTCTCACTCTGAACAGCAGCACCGGGGCGATTACCGGCACGCCAAGGGGAGCAGGCGTATCGAACTTCACGGTAAAAGTCACAGACTCGGAGTCGCCAGCCCAAAATGCTACCCAGCCGCTAAGTATCACCATCAATCCGGCGGTGCCCTTGAGCATCAGCACCACCACCCTGCCCGATGGAACGGCCGGCTCGCCCTATAGCGCACCCATCACTGCCATCGGCGGCGTCTATCCTTATACTTGGAGCGTAACTTCGGGCAAGATCCCTGACGGACTGACCCTGAACAGCAGCACCGGAATCCTCGCCGGCACGCCGCAAAACGTCGGCGTGTCCAACTTCACCGTGCAGGTCGTAGATTCGGAGACGCCGCCGGTCACCGCCTCGGCGCAACTGACTCTCACCATCAACTCCCCGGGAGGCGCCGGCAATCTCGGACTACTCTCCGGCAACTATGCCTTCTACATGAACGGCTTCGACTCGTCGGGCGCGTGGACGCTGGCAGGCAGCTTCGTCTCCGACGGCAAGGGCAACATCACCAGCGGGCAGATTGACATTAACTCGATCACCGGCCAGCCCTACACCCTTTCCATCACCGGTACGTACTACATCAGCGCCGCCGGTCTGAACACCATCACCATTCAAGGCCAGACGTGGGGGCCGATGACGATTGCCTTTGTGCTCACTCAAGGTGGTGATGGAAGAATCATCGAGTACGACGACACCACCGGCAATGGAAGCCGGGGCTCAGGTGAGCTGCGCAAAGCTAACCCCAATGCATTCTCGCTGAACGCGCTGAACGGCGGCTGGGTCTTCGGGATGGCGGGAGCCGCCCTGCACTCCAGCAACCAGGTGCAGCGTTTTGTCAATGTCGGTCAGTTCGCTCTCGCCAATGGAAACATCACCAACGGAACCTGTGACACCAACGATGGCGGCAACTTTCAAACCTGCACCTTCGCCGGTAGCATGTCTGCCGTGGGTCCTCAGACCGGACGCGCCGCCGTCACCACGAACAGCAACAATGGCACCACGCACAACGCCGTTTACGTCATTTCCATCGGCGATGCGCTGATCGAGCAAATGGATTCGGTGCCCAGCACTCGCACTCCACTTCAGGTCGGTGTGATGAATGTTCAAACCGGCCCCTTCAACACTGGCTCCATGAATGGCACCGACCTCATGATCATGCAGGCCATTCACGGAAGCGATGGTCTCGACCAGAGCGTCGCCGGCATCGTCAGCCTCGACGGCCATGGCAACTACACCATTCCCACCATGGACGAGGACCTGGCTGGAACCATTACCCAGAAGCCCCTACAACAGGGAACGTATACCGTGCAATCCAACGGGGCGCTGACCTTCTATTGCCAAAGCGGCGGATGTCCGGTCGGCTTTCTCTTCAGCCAGAACAAAGGCATGCTTGTCAGTACTGGCTCCAGTACCATGTTCGGGCAGTTCGGGACGCAATCCGGCGGGCCGTTCTCCAACGCGTCAATCTCCGGTAACTATGTTGGAGGATCGATGACTCCGCTCGATTATGCAAACGCTAGCAATGAATTGCTGGTCGGCCCCGCCGATGGAAATGGCACCCTCACTGTCAGCAACGTTTCCAGCGGCAGCGGAGGACTGGACCAGAGTTTTGGTCAGCTGGTCAACTACAGCATTGCCGCCAACGGTCGAGGTACGGCGCAAGGCCAGGGAGATCCGGCGCCGGCCATCGTTTACGTAATCTCGCCCAAGGCGTTCTTTGTTCTGATGCCCAAGCCCGATGCCAGGCTCGACATACTTCAACACTGAGCTCAGCAACATCCGACGGAATCAGTTTGGCCGGCGTCTTCGGGCGCCGGCATTTTTTGTAGGTGAGGATCGTTGGGTGCCCCAGGTCTCGCGGTGTTCGAGACCTGGGAGTCCGAATCACGTTAACCGTGGGTGCCCAGGTCTCGCGGTGTTCGAGACCTGGGAGTCCGCAAAAATCTTGGCGCTCGACAGCACACCCACCGATTGCAGACGAAACATGGCTTCACCTCGGGTTCGATTTGTACTGCTCCCTCATCTTCGCATTCACCTGCTCGCTCTGCCCTTTGGGAACACTCAGCGTCTTCCACTCCGCACCCTTCCAGTGCTTGGCCAGAAAAACAATCTGTCCCGTGTGGTAGGCCAGATGCGCCACCGCGCGATTCAGCGCCTGCAGCACCGAGTGCGGCTGCGCCCGAATCGTCACCGTCCGCTCCAAGTCCTCTGCTTGCAGCGAGTTGATGGTGTCGAACACCAGTTGCCACTGCTGCTCCCACGCGCCCAACACCGCATCGCGCGAAACGCTTTCCATCACGAATTCCTCATCGCGCTTGCGGTCGGGCTTCTCGCCGTCGCTGGTCAGAAAGTCGGTGAAGCGCGACCGCATGTTGCCCGACATATGTTTCACGATCACCGCGACACTGTTCGACTCACCATCGAGCACCGCGAAGAACTGCTCATCGCTGAGTTGCGCGATCGCATCGTCAGCCAGCCGCTTGTGTCCGCGCAGGATGCGGAACGCTTCGTCGATGTATTGCGAAGCCAGATCCATTGCCATGATGCCCTATAGCTTAGCGCACAAACTCAGCACCCATGATTTGTAAATTTATTGTCAACCCGAACCTTCGCCGCACCCCGCCTCCTCTATGATTTTCACACGCGCTGCAGCTTCGTAATCCTGCAAGGAGGCGCGATGATTCGCCGCTGCATTGGTGCTGATATTCCCGCGATCGATTCCATCATCAACGAGGCCGCGCGCGCTTACTACAACGTCATCCCCTCCGATTGCTGGCACGAACCGTACATGTCGCGAAGCGAACTGCTGGCCGAGATCGCCGCTGGTGTCAATTTCTGGGGATGGGAGGATTACGGTTCGCTCATCGGCGTGATGGGCATTCAGAAAGTACGCGACGCAACCTTGATTCGTCACGCCTATGTGCGCTCGGCCCATCAAGGACGAGGCATCGGCGCTGCCTTGTTAAAGACTCTCGTCGGTGACGCAAGCGGCAAATTGCTGGTCGGCACATGGGCCGCTGCGGAATGGGCCATTCGCTTCTACCAGCGGCACGGCTTCCAACTGCTTTCCGCGGAAGAAAAGGACCGGCTGCTGTCCACCTATTGGAACATTTCCCCAAGGCAGCTGGAGACTTCTGTCGTCCTGGCAATGCCACAAATCCCGCCGGCCCACATTCGCCAGGCGCGACCTGAGGATGCCACAGCTCTCACCGAGCTGACCATGCGCTCCAAGGCCCATTGCGGCTACGACGGTTCGTTCCTCACCGACGCGCGCCAGGAGCTTGAGTTCCGGCCCGAAAAATTCCAGCCCGATTTCCATGTTTACCTGCTCGAAAACGGCGAGGGCATCTTGGGCTTCTACAGCCTTCTTCCGCAAGGCGACGAAGTAGAGCTCCACGACCTATGGGTTGAGCCCAGCCATATCGGTACGGGATGCGGCAAACGCCTTTGGGACCACGCCATGACCGTCGCGCACGGCCTGGGCTTCCGCACCGTTACCATCACTGCCGATCCCAATGCTGAACCCTTTTATTCGCAACGCGGCGCAGTTCGTGTCGGAGAAACCAGTTCTACGATCCGCTCCGGCCGCATGCTTCCGCTGATGAAGTATCGCCTGAGCGAGTGAGCTGGGCTCAGTCTGACCCCGACCCCAACCTGGTGATAAACTGTTCCTACCTCGCAGCCGGTCCCTGTGACCGGTCTCGCCGCACAGTCGGGACGTGGCTCAGCCTGGTAGAGCACTCGCTTGGGGTGCGAGGGGTCGGCAGTTCAAATCTGCCCGTCCCGACCAATTCAACAACTTACGGGGTTTTCCTCCGCAAGATGACTACTCGCCTTGGAGGAAGCCGATGCTACCGAAATTTGAGCAGTTCATCCGCGAACGGCAGTACCTCACGAGTCAGGCTAGTGGAATAATCCCCACTTGGGTCGCATCGCCAAAAAGAGGACAAACAGGAGCGCAAACCAGAAGACTGGCCAGACAACGTTACCAAAGCCAAGGTAATGGAGCACGGATGAAATTACGCTCAGGGCGACGAGCGCGAAGAAAGGCCACTTTCTCCACTTGTAGACGAGCACCAAAAGCAGAACGTTGACGAGAGCTATCACACCCAAGCTAGTCAAGATCCAGGAAGAAGGATGGATTTGAATCCCCGGCCGCCGTTCAGCTAAGGCGTTCCAAGAAAAATAGGCGAAAGTCCATTTCGCGCTAACCAACAGGGCTGCAAGTAAGCACACTCTCAAGAAAGAACCGCGCTTTGGGCTAGTGCCATTTGCTGTTTCTTAGAGAGGCAAATCCGTACGCGAAGATACTAACGGAACAACCGGTCGAAGCGTTGCCCCGCACGTCTTGCAGAAGATGTTACTGATTTCAGCGGAAGCGCCACACTTCGGGCAAATCATCTCATTCACCAGTCGAATATCATACGCTTGGCGTAAGTGTCGAAATCAGGCCATTTCACTCATTGACCCCGGCGGGCCAGCCGCCTAAGTTCCGAACCAGCGACGATTCCGCCAGAAGTAAGGAATCAGAATCGCCGGCGAAGCAAACGAGCTCAGGTTGATAAGCATCTCCAAAATCATACCGGCGTGGAGGGACGCGTACTCGCCATGTTCCAGATTGTAGAGCACAGCCTACGGCCAGGGAACATTCGTTTCATCGCGAGACTTTTCTCCTTGCGACCGCGAAGGCGATTGGGTATTCTGCTTCCCACGCGATTCGCTGCAGCCCGACGGTCCTTCAGCTCGGGACCGCTCCTCGACCGCTACGTCCCTGTGAGGAAAGGAGCTCGCAATGGCCGTCATTGACGATGTCCGCCGCTTAATGCAACTGGACTTCCTGTTTCTTGGCCTACAGTACAATGGCGGGGGCGGCGGGACCGTCGTGACAGTCTGGCACAAGGGGAGGGTCCAGCAGGCCAATGATGGAACGTTCATCTTTCGCTCCATCAGCCAGGATGGCACGGTGGTCGGTGTTCAACTCGGGCCCGTTATTGCGGGGCTATGGAACTCTACCGAATCGGTCTCAGGGGGCATCCAAGTGCAAATCACCGTAAACGGGAGCGCCCCTTTGGGTCTCGCGATTTTGCTGTGGCAGAGCCTTCCTCAAGAGCTGAGCTAGCCGCATTGTGAGACTGATTGAATCTCTGATTGGCCGAACGTCAGGAATCCATGACGCCTACGCCGGATAGTTGCCGGCGATGTAGCCCTCCAGGTGCTTAATCGTCTGCTCCTGCCCGTCGATGATCCACTTCACCAGATCGCCAATCGATAACACGCCGACAACAGTGTCGGAATCGAGCACCGGGAGATGCCGTATGCGTCGCTCGGTCATGATCGTCATGCATTCATCGATCGTCTGCTGAGGACTGACCGAGACAACCGGGCTCGTCATGATCTCGCTGACCGGGGTGGTTTTCGAGGAGCGCCCCTTGAGAATGACTTTGCGGGCGTAATCGCGTTCGGAAACGATGCCGACCAGCCGGTCATCGCTCATCACCAGCAATGCCCCCACCCCCTCGAGCGCCATCTTCTCAATCGCTTCATAGACGGACTGCTCAGGCGAGACAGACAAAACCAGGCTGCGCGGTTTCTGCTTTAAGATGTCAGCGACCGTATCGGTTAATTTCATCGGAGCACCTGCCTGTGATCAATTTCGACTTCAGCATCACGAACTCTGGCACTGCTTATAACCTGACCGTTGTTCATTAACAAGCATCATTTTCCAGATGAGCGCGGCCGCGTTCATGGGCGCGCCACGGCTGCCTTGGCCTGCGCTCTCCATCTATCTCCACGCTCCTTCACGTAACTTGCAAGAACGTAGGACCAAGGGATACCAACAACATCGACGACAACCCCGATGACCATGGCGCGGGTGAGGTCTGCTAACCGGACCGCGGACCACATGGGGAGAGCAACCGCCACTAACCATATCGTCTTGTAAACCAGTTGCGGTCAGGCTTTTGGCTCGCCTCAGACTCTCGGTTGCCGCACGTCGTAATGAAGTTGAACCACACCGTCCGGAAATCGTTGCAGAGATAGCAGCCGGAGCGGCACTTCACGATGCCTCGGTGCAATGAGGGGAATGCCTTCTCCGATGAACATCGGCACGACGGTGATGATGAACTCGTCAATCGCGTCCTCGTCAAGGAAGGATCCGATGATCTCACCTCCTCCCATCATCCAGATGTTCTTGCCAGCTTGCTTGCGGAGCCGTTCAGCAAAGGCCCGGATCGACTCCGTGACGAATTGGACGCCGACTGGTATAGATGCAGGAGCCGGCCTGCGCGAGAATACATAATGCACGTTATCTGCGCTGAAGCTCGCGCCCATCATCACACTGAAGTCGAAGGTCTTGCGACCGAGAATCTTGGCATCGATTAAGCGCGAAAACTTAGGTAGACCGTAGAAGCCCTTTGGAGCCGACCGACTCGTCAGCCAATCGAGATTCCCATCGCTTCGAGCGACGTAGCCGTCCGCGCTCGTCGCAATATTGACGATGATTTTTCGCTTTGGCACGGCACCATATTGGCACAGGCCACCGAAGCGGCGAAGGATAACTGTTGCAATCAGGCGTTATCACAAGTAACCGCGAAACGACGCCCGGAACCCGATTACCGGTGATATGGGGATGTTAAGCCAGTTACCGCGAAACGCACTCTAGCGCATCGAATCGCAGCTATGGCGTGAGCTCCCACACGGTGCCGCAACCCCCGGCGCCGTTCAAGCAATACTCGCTGCCCGTGCCGCCGTAATCGGCCGTGCCATAGAGATTGCCCTGGCTGTCCAGCACTGCGCCGCCGAATGGCCAAGCCCCGTCACTGCCGCCGGTAAAGTCGTACAGGTCGGTGTAAATCCAGCCGCTACTGGAGGGCGTCAGCTTGAAAATGGTGCCGCAGCCGTAGTAGCAGCCCTGATTTCCCTCAAATGAGGTTGTGCCGTAGAGATTGCCGGCGCTGTCCATCGTCAGGCTGCTGACATTTCCTGCGCCCTCGGGTCCCGGAGGAAAGACGTACAGCAGGGTGTAGGTCCAGCCTCCGCCGGAGGGCGTAAGCTCGTACACGGTTCCGGGATTATTGGTCTCGGGAACCCAGCCGGTCGAGCCGTAGAGATTTCCGGCAGCATCCATGAGCAGGTTAGTTGACGGCCTGCCGCCGTTACTGCCCCCGTTGAAACTGTAAAGAGTGGTCTCGATCCATGACCCTCCGTGAGGCGTCAATTGGTAAACTACTCCGTAGCCGCCTACCCCGCCCCACATTGACGTGCCGTAGAGGTTGCCGGCGTGGTCGAAGATGACTCCCCCGGTCGGCTGGGAGGGGCCGTTGCCAGTGCCGAAGTTGTAAATGATATTTTCTGTCCAGCCACCATTGGACGGCGTAAGCTCGTAAACTTCACCTTCGCCTTGGTAGCCGCCATAGGTTGTCGTGCCGTAAAGATTGCCTGCCTGATCAAAAATCGGCTGGTCGTAAGGCTCGGCGCCATTGCCTCCGTTGAAGCCAATCAGCACGGTTTCGCGCCACGGACAGAACACTCTTGGGCAGAAGGTCGCCGGCGGTTGCAGGTTGAACACCGTGCCAAAGTCCTCACTTCCGCCGCCGTTTCTCGTGGTGCCATAGATGCTGCCGTTGGGTCCTATGGTTACCGCAGTGTACGGAGCGTCGCCGTCATTGCCACCCTGGAAGCTGTATAGCGGACTGTAAACGAAGCTGTTGCCTGAACGCTTGAGCTCGAACACGGTGCCGTAGCCGAAGTGTCCTCCGCTTGAGGCCGTCCCATACAGGTCGCCGTGGGCGTCCATGGTCAATCCGGCGGAAGGATTGGCGCCGCCCCCGCGAGGCTGCCCAAGTTGTACAGCACGGTGAGAGTCTGCGCCCGTGCGGCGGGAACGATCATGAGAGTCGCCGCCAAAATAGCCAATGCGACGAGCTCTGCTGTTCTCGCTCGTAAGTTGATCTCGAAAATCGAAGCTGCGATCTGCTGCTGGGCCATGTTTATCTCCTCGTTTCAGGCTCGTCTGCCGTGGGAGAGTAGCACGCACCATCAGCAGCGCAACTTAATTTTGGATTACGGTGTAATGGGGCGATAGCAATAGATTTAGCCAAGCTTTTTCTAGAGGGTTGGCGATATGCGGATTTATCGCAAGTTACACCTAACGCCCGATCCCGGAGACTTTCAGCTACGGCGTGATCTCGAAAACGACACCGGCATTGTGGGTCCCGCCGCCGGAGGTCGTACCGTAGATATTGCCATTGGGGTCCAGGATCACACTGCCCCAGGGACACGCTCCATCGTTGCCTCCGGTGAAGACGTAAACATCGGTCTCGGTCCACTGGCCGCCTGACGGCGTCAGCTTGAACACGGAACCATTGCGGTGGGCACCGCCTTCGCAGGTCGTGCCGTAAAAGTTTCCCGCAGCGTCTCTCACCAGCGCAGATACTGGTCCATAAGCAATTCCGATGAAGCTGTAGATCACGTTTTCGGTCCAGCCTCCGCCCGAAGCCGTCAGCTCATAGACCGTTCCGGCGCCATTCGTCCCTCCACTCGCGGTACCGCCATAGAAGTTGCCAGACGGATCTCGAATGAGGCCGCCGATGGCCGTATATCCATCCAGACCGCCGAAAAATTCGTGAATGGTATTTTCGGTCCATCTCGTTCCGGATGGTGTCAACTGGAAAATGGCACCCCCACTGTCCGTAGTTATGCCGTACAGATTTCCCGCCGGGTCGAAGATTACGCCCGCTTCCGGAAAGGCAACGCCTAGCTGCGGGAACGCGTAGAGGATCGTTTCTGTCCATCCGCTTGCGTTGTGGGTCAGCTTGTAGACCGTGCCGCACCAAACGGCGTCTCCACATTCATAACCACCGGTAAACGTAGTTCCATAGATATTGCCCGCCTGGTCGAAGAGCAGGTCGCCGTAGTAAGGCTCCGCGCCGTCACCATAGAAGGACGCGAACTGGTAAACGACGGTCTCGTCCCACGGGCTGAGCACTCTGGCCGGGACATGCGGAGCGGGCTGTAAACGGAAGACTACGCCGCCGCCATTAATACCGGGAGCGGAACCTCCGCCGACGGTCGTGCCGTAGAAAGTGCCGTCCGGGCCAATAATGACTCTGGCCGCGGGAAAGGCGCCGTCGCTGCCTCCGGAGAAGGTGTAAATCGGATTCAAGGTCCAACCTGCGGCCTTGTGCGTTAGCTTGAACACCACGCCGCAGCCCAGAGCGCCGCAACTTCCGCCCGTCACTCCGCCATGGATGGTAGTGCCGTACAGGTTACCGGTGGCATCCACGGTCACGCCGGCATAGGGAGAGGATCCGTCCCCTCCACCGGTAAAGTTGTGCAGCACGGTGAACGTCTGTGCCTGAGTCCCTCGTGTTGCAAAAACTGTTGCAAAAATCATAGCCAGGGCGAGCCTTGCCCGCAGGTTGCCGGGGAAGGTAAAAGTCGTCATCGTAAAACTCCTTCACTGAGTGCGATTGCTGGGTGCTGGGTGCCCCGGCTCTCGCGCCTTTCGAGACCTGGGTGAATCGGGTGTCCCCACTCATTCGCGCTTTTTCGAATCTGCGAGAGCCCTGAATCCATTACTTGTGATAAGGCGATTTATCAACAGTTATATATTCTGATCGGCCTGTCTGGGCAAGGTCGATTGTGCGAAGAACGCGCATTCCGGCGGGAACAGGCATCGTTACGGGACAAACCCCAAGATTTCACAAAACCGTTACACTCTGCTGACAAACTGCCCGCAGTCCCGACGTTTACTTCCCAAGAACTGACTTTCAGGCCACAACCAGTGTGGACTCAGCGGCGAGTTCAAAATCGGCAATTGAGGAGAACGTTATGGAACTGTTTGCAGGCAGCAACCACTTCAGGCACTCACTGTTTCCGCCTGACATCCGCCGGTCGCCTCTGTGTCTAGCAATCGCGATTGCCATCGTCATTGCGTCATCCACTTTGGCGTTCGCCCAGGCGGGCACGCTGGACACAACCTATGGAACTGGAGGCATCGCAACCGTCTTCTCGCAGGCCAGCGGAAATCTGCTGACCGCGGCGGCGATTCAAGCTGACGACAAGGTCGTGATGGTCGGAACGAATCCGAACGACGTTCTGGTGCGCCTCAACACCAACGGCACCCTCGACACCAGCTTCGGCACGAACGGTGTGGTGAGCCAGGATTTTGGCGTGCTCGGGCCACCGGTGGCGGTCGTCATTCAGCCCAACCACCAGATCCTGGCGCTTGCGTCAGGATTTCTGGGGACGGCGATTGGGCGCTTCAACACTGACGGCAGCTTGGACACGACCTTCGGAGCGGCCGGCTTCGCTAGCACACGTCTCATCAGTAACGGTGCATCCGCGATAATCCCGATGGCTTTGCAGGAGAACGGCAGCATCCTCATCGCCGGCAACGGCCTGATCGCACGTTTTACCAGCAGCGGTCAGCTGGATACGACCTTCGGCACCAATGGAATCGCGCCGCTGACCAATAGGACTGCAACCGGCATCGCGATTGAATCGGACGGCAAGATTCTGGTTTCAACCGGCATATTGCCGCCGCCGGAACTATTTGGCGCGCCAAGCTTGCCGAGTCCGTCGACGGGATCGATTTCGCGCTACACCAGCACTGGCTCGCTGGACACGACCTACGGCATCGCCGGATCGGCATCGTGCGTGGCGTCGGGGGCGGCTGCGACGCTGCAGAGCAATGGCAAGCTCCTTGTCGTTGGCACCGCGACCAGCGGAGTTGCCCTGACGCAGGAGGGCAACAACAACAATCAGACTGGCTTCGGGACGGTGCGCTATAACACCGGCGGCAGCATCGACACCACCTTCAATCCCGGAGCGGGCATCGGCAGCGGAGGCGGGGTGGTCACGGGATTCGGCAGCTCCTTCCAGTTCGGTGCGCCCTTTGCGCTGGCGATCCAATCCAATGGCGAAATCGTTCTGGCGGGCGAGGCCGGCAACGGCAACCCCGATGGAAGCACCCTGAGTTCGTCTTCCTTCGGGCTGACCCGCTACACGACCACCGGCCAACTGGACACCAGCTTCGGCAACAGCGGCATTGTGACGACCACGTTAAGCAGCAGGCTCTCATTCATTAACGCGGTGCTACTGCAGAGCGACGGCAAGATTGTGGCTGCCGGCAATACCGGAATGGGCGCCGGATCGAGCTTCTCAGGTAGGTTTGTCGCCGCGCGCTATCTGGCTCAGTAGTAACCACGGTACTGGTATTCGGGTGCCCAGGTCTCGCGCTTTTCGAGACCTGGGTAATTGTGCGGAGCTGCAATCGCTCGTTTTGCCGTCAGCTGCTGTCCTGTCTCGCTGTCCAATCCAGCTGCCGCTTTGAAGCGGATCGAAAACCGAGTTACTATTTATCCGCGCCCAGAAGGGAATGCCCGTGGCTGGTAAAGTCCTCAACATTGCTGCTGATCCGTTCGTCGCCGACGTGCGCAAGCAGGTTCTGGAGACGGGTGGGTACGACGTTACCAGTGCGCAAAACATCCTCGAAGTCGTCGAAGCCTGCGAAACCCAGGATTTCGATGCCGTCGTCCTCGGACAGACCATCCCTATGAAAGAGAAGCGGCGCATTACCGCCACTGTCCGCGAACGCTGCAAAGCCAGAACTCCCGTCATTGGCCTCTACACCACCTCCCCAGCCGAGGTGGATGATGCCGACCTCGCGATCTCAGCTCAGGAACCGCAGGCGCTCCTCGACGGCCTGAAGCGGCTCCTCGACACCAATTTCGACCGCATGTGGAAGCAATCTAACCCTCCCCGTGGCGAGGCGGTCTGACCTCGCCACAGCTCGCGCAGTGCCTGGGGTTGTCATCCTGAGCGGAGGCGGCTATCTTCGCCCGGAGTCGAAGGACCTCTATTCCCACCGGCACCGTCATTTTGTGATTTGTCATCCTGAGCGAAGGCGCGCCGAGGTTGCGCGCCGCAGTCGAAGGATCTGCGGTCCCCGCAGTTGAGGCATCGTCGGGTGTCCCACGTTCGTGGTCCCCGGAAGACACCGCTTTCGCGTCTTTTGGCGTGCTCGATGCGCGAAAGGCACGCATCGATATTTAGACTGAACCCACAGCCCACGCTTGCGGAAGTTTACGCTTGCCAACTTCTCTCTTCCACGTCAGACTAGCAACAATTTTTCCAGGTCAATATGCCTCAGTCGGAGCAACTCCCGTTCCGTCATATCGAGCACGTCTCTCCCATTCGAGGCCGGCCCGTCATCATCCAATCGCAGTGTGCGTTCTGCCCCTTCATCGCGGCTAGCACCGACGAGCGGGTCATCGCCTTCGCCGAGGTCGCGCACCATTGCCCCGGAATCCTTGATTACAGACTAGAGCACGCCCACCACGACACTCCTCGCTAGCACGCGCGGGCAGCGAACTCACCCGGGGTTCGAATGAGCGGGAGGTATTCAGTCTCATCCCACCAATTTGTCACCAGCCTTTCAAGGGCGCTCGTTGGAGTGCTTACGCCACCACCTTCCTCGCAAACCGCCGCACCCGTTCCAACGGCTCCGGTTGCCCGATCGGTACGCTCGCCGGCCACGGCTCTTCCACACCCATCAGCGCCAATGCCGCTCCCAGCATAGCCACGTTCTTCATAAAATTGATCTGATCGTTCTGCCGCTGGTTGGGATCCTCTGCCTTCCAGAAGTCGTGAATCGCAGGCGAGACTCCGGCGAGAAATGCCGCAATGGCCAGCGCGCCCAGCTTCGGCTTCACTCCCAGCAAAATGCTCGCGCCGCCAACCATCAGCATCACGCCCGTCGCGGTCACAGCCACATCGGGCGCTGGAACCTGCTTGGCAGCGGCGTACTGCGCCAGCGCCTTTCTCTCCTGCAGGTGATGAATTCCGCTGTAGATGAAGAAGCCACCGAAGATCATCCGGCCCAACAAAAATGCAGCTTTCATGGTTTCGTCCTTTCATGCCAGACGGCACTCCAGTTCGATTCCCTCACCCTTTAGCAGGTGGTCTGCAATTCCACGCATCTCCCACTCCCCCGAGTTGCCCGCCGAACCTCCCACGCAGCAACTTTTCAGTGCAACTTCCCGCCGCAATTCTCACTCGTATTTACTATGGCAATCAAACAATTGCATACCCGCAGCTGGGCCATTCTGATTATGGTGGTGTTCTTCGGGATCTTGTTGTTTTTTACGTCCCAGGATCGTAGCAGGACGCGTCCCAAGGTTCGCATCACACATTCCACACCGGTTGGCGGTAAGGTACTGGATGGCGTATTTCATCCCACGCCGGTGGTGCTACCCGATAGCTTTAACCTTTGGCGAATTTGAGCGGCTGCACGTCTTCGCCCGCGAGCGCGGGAAGCAGCACCTCAAGCAGTCGCTTTACATCGTCGAAGCTGTAGCTCGCCCGCAGGTCGGAGCGCTTGGCCACCACCTGATCGCGTAGCAGGCTCTCAATCATTCCTATCAGCGCCGAGCGTACTGCCTCCAGGTTCAGGTCTGCTCGAACCTGCCCCTGACCGCGCATCTCACTCAACGCCATCTCCATCATTTCGGCAAACTGACGATAGCCGCGCCCCACCTGCACCGCGCTTGTGTCTTTGCGAATGCGCCGCGCCTCCAGCGTCATCAGCTCTTTCAGGCCCTGGTCCTGTTCCAGCTCCACTACGATCGCCTCCAGCATCCCGTACAGCCGCTCTGCCGGTTGCGCCAGACCATGCAGCGCTTGCACCCGGCCCATGATGCTCATCCAGCCGCGATCAAGGATCGCCGCCAGCAGCCCTTGCTTGCTGCCGAAGTGCTTCATCAATTGTGATTCGCTGGTGCCCGCTTCGCGCGCAATGGCAATCGTGCTGGTGTTCTCATACCCGTTGCGCGCAAATAAATGTTTGCCGGCGAGCAGGATCCGCTCGCGAGAGGGCGTAGCTGTGGCTTTCACCGCGCTTGGGTTCGCGCCAACCTCGGACATAGGTGTCTTCTAAGTTAGCAACCCCGCAGAGGCAGTGAAGTTGCGCCTCTGTCAGTGCGTCGACTTGTGGGCCTGAGCTGTCGACTTGTGCGCTTCGGTCACCGCACCCGCTTCCTTCATCACTTCCTCCAGCCTCTGATACAGCTGGCTCAGGTCGGAGACCTCCGTGACCGGTGCGCCGTGCCCGCTGTCATTCACAATGTAAATCGTCGGCGTGTGATCCAGCGGAATCCTCCCGCCCATGTCGCGATCGGCGTCAACCTTGGCGCTCAACCGTCCCTGCGGATCGACCACGAACGGCAGCGCGCCGCCGTGGTCCTGCGCCCACTTCTCCGTGATGCCCCGCAGGTTCTGCTTGGTGATGTAGTTCTGGTTCTGAAAGATGTATAGCCGGTACTCGTTGCCCAATTGCTGCGACCTGGTGTCGAAGTAGCGCGCGTTCACCGCCGCCTCGTACGACCACGGATGCTGCTTCAAGGGGAAGTCACGTTGCACCAGCGGGATGTGGTACTTCTCCGACGCCTCTTTCAGCACCGGCGCAGCCCGCGCGCACTGCGGACACTCCAGGTCCTCAAACACCACGATCGCCACCTTCGACCCTTTGGGCGGCTTCAGCATGGACGTGTCGGCGCTCCACGCCAACGAACCGATGAGCAGCAACATCGCCGCCATTGCCAACCGCGCGATCTTGGCGGAAGCAAGACCCGCAAGCGACTTATAGCCGATTTGCGCCCCACCAAATTGCGCGAGACCGATTTGCGCGAGAGAAGAACCCTTCATTGCAGAAAATTTTCCTTTGCGCCGGACGCTCCGGCAGGCTGAGCAGGGGACTCCAGATATACTAACGGATTCCCCGCACCTTAGTCTCTCTCAGGTCGGCAAGGCATTTAGCGGTTCTTCTTCTTCCGCTGTACTATGGGCTTCGAGCATGATTGGCGAAGTCACTCGCGCTGCGGTTGCGCCGACCGGCCCGACTACCGCCTTGATCTACGACGACTGGTACCCGGCCATTCGCGCTTCCGAAATTTCCAGACGCAAGATCGCCAAGGCCATGCTTCTCGGCATTCCGCTTGTGCTGGGACGCACTGCCGATGGCCGCTATTTCGCCATGCGCGACTCCTGTCCGCATCGCGGCATTCCGCTTTCCTATGGATGGTTCGACGGCCGCCAGGTCACCTGCAAATATCACGGCTGGTCATTTGAGCCTGTCTCGGGGCAATGCCGTGGAATCCCATCCCTGACCGCGCGTGATTCCCTTGACCCATCCAAAATCTACGCCACAGCATTCCCCTGCGAGGAGCGCGATGGCCACCTATGGGTCTATGTCCCACAAAGTGGGAGAGGCAGGTTGCGCCCCGACGATCTCGCACAACTCCCTCCGCTTCCCGAGGTCCCCAAGTTCAGCCGCCGCTTTCGTGCGGCGTACCTCACCGCCGATCTGCCCTGCAACATCGATCACGGCATCATTGGATTGATGGACCCGGCCCACGGTCCCTTCGTTCATCAGGCCTGGTGGTGGCGATCGCGCGCCAGCATCCACGAAAAAGAAAAGCATTTCGAGCCCATCGAGAATGGCTTTCGCATGACCGCGCATCAGCCCTCGGCCAACAGCGCGCCTTACCGGCTGCTCGGAGTTTACGGCGAGCCCATCACCACAACCATCGATTTCGTTCTTCCCAACCGCCGCTACGAAGTAATTCGCTGCGGCGAAAAATGGTTCGCCAGCCTGACCACCGTCACCCCGACCATCGAGAACCATTGCCGCATCGACGTGTGCGCGGCGTGGAACATCTTCCTGAACCTGCCCTTCCTCACGCCCATCGCGAAGTTCTTCGGCCGGCGATTCGTGGCCCAGGACCAGCTCACCATGATCCAGCAAGCCGAAGGGCTGAAGTACAATCCCAGCCTCATGCTCATCGACGACGCCGATCGCCCTGCCAAGTGGTACTTCGAGCTGAAGCAGGCTCGGCTGGAATCGCAGGCCACCGGCAAACCCATGCGCCACCCCATGCCCGGCCCGGTCACCTTGCACTGGAGAAGCTAGCCATGAGCGGCCCAGTGCAGTTGTCCTGGCAGTTGCGCTCGCAGTTGCGTACGTTTGCCATCGCGCTGCTGCTGGGCGCAGTGGTTGGTATTTTCGTCCTCTATCCCGCCAACGAATTGGTCTACTACTACGAATACCAGCCGGGAGGTTCGAGTGGAGCCGCCTTTGCCGCGGCGCAATTGCATCGCTCACTGCGCGGCCAGACACTCGAGAAGACTGCGTTTTATGCCATCGTCGGCATGATCCTCAGCCTTGGCGGCGCGGGACTGTATTCCAGCATGCTGCGCCACTCGCAACGTATCGAGCAGCTCAGCGCGGCGCTCGGTGGCGACTTACGCACACTCATTAGTCAGGGCGAGAGCGCCAACTTGGAGTTCAAGTCCTCCTTTCGCTGGGACCTCCGCGAGAACAAGCTGAATCGCACGCTGGAGAGCGTGGTCCTGAAGACCGTTGCCGGCTACATGAACGGCAATGGCGGCACCCTGCTGATCGGCGTCGCCGATAACGGCGCCATCCTCGGCCTCGCCGACGATTACAAGACCCTGAAGAAGCCCGACCGCGACGGCTTCGAGCAGGCACTGATGACTGCCGTCGCCACCAAGCTTGGCGCCGATGCCTGCCGCTCCGTCCACATCGTCTTTCACTCTCTCGACGACAAAGAGCTCTGCCGCGTCATCGTCGCTCCCACGCGCCGCCCGGTATACGTGAAAGAGGGCGACTCGCCGAAGCTTTACGTGCGCACCGGAGTCAGCACGCGCGAGCTCAACGTGCAGGAAGCCGTCAACTACACCTCCGAGCGCTGGCCGAAATAGGTGTGATTTCCGTCACAGCCTTCTGTGCGCTGATTGCGGCACACTGAACAGTCGTATGGACCGCTTCGCCATCATCAACAACCGCAAGCGCGCCATCATCGCTCTGCTGCACTCGGTGTTCTTCCTGGGAGTGGCGGCGGTGGAACTTGCGATCTCGCACGCCACGCCGTTTTCGGCCCACGGCGAACGGGCGGCCGCCGGAATGATTCTGCTCGCAATTTATGTCGTCGTCACAGCGGTGTTGCTCATCTTATTGCGCTTCTCCGCTTGCCTCCGCGAGAAGCTGTACTTCGCCCTGTGCGCCGCCAGCGCCGGTTTTGGGCTGTTGCGGATCCTTCTCGGCGATCCCGTGCTCCACGCCAACGTGCTTCGCGTCCTGCTGCTGTTTTGTGCGGTCGTCATCGGGAGCGGCATTCTGCGTAGCCACTCCGAAATCGCAACGCCCCGCCGGCTCGAACTCCAATAAAAAGGGCGCACTGTGAAGTGCGCCCACTCGGTCTGTACTTGGTCCCCCTCAGTGCGCCTGAGCGTTGACCTCGGCGCGGTTCTTGCGCAAGGAAGCAGTAAACATGTCTTTTTCTCCCATCGGGTCCTTGACCTGGCCGGTCAGCACGGGACGGAAGCCCACTGTGCGTCCGTAGTATGCGCGCATTGCATCATCGTCGGCCTTAATGTTGGCCCCGTTGAGAGTCGCGCCGGCGAACAGACCACGCGAGCGCGAGTAGGTCAGAATCTCGGAGTTCATCTTCAAGTTCGTATCGGCAGCCGCCTGGCGTCCGACCGGCCCGGCCGCGGCGCTGGCCGCAGCTCCGAGCTTCCACTTCGAGCTTAGAAGCTGATTCATGCCGTCGTCGTTCATGATCAACATGGTGAGGTCCACGCCCTCGGCGCCAATCTGTGCACCCCAGCTCCCGCCCGTCATCTCGAAGAACGCCGGTGCGCTCCAGCCGCCCTTGGCGAGGCGACAAGAGGCAACGCCGCGGCCATGCTCTGCGCCAAAGATGAAGCCGCCCTTAATCATCGACGGAACGATGGCTACGCACTTCGCCTTGGTGAACACTGAGTCCGGAATGCCGTTGTCGGGCGCGGCCAGCAGCTCATCCAGGTCCTTCGCCGCATCGTCCAGACGGGCAATGGCCTTGTCGCGCTCCTTTTCTTCTTTGCTTCCCGCATCCTTGGCGGCCTGCTTCTCCGCGGCAGCAGCATTCTCGTCGCGAACGGCTTCATCCTTGCGGGACTGGTCCGTCGCCTTGGTATTCTGGCCGTCGTCGGCCATGGTCGTTGTCGTCCGGCTGCTACCGGTCGTGGTACTGCTTTGCGCAGTGTTGTCATTCCCGCTGTTCATATCGCTGTTGGAACTGCTGCCATTATCCTGCGCCCACACCATGCAGGCGCTCAGTAGCAACAACCCAAACAAGGCCCCGATTCGTTTCATAACGTTCTACTCCTCTGTGAGAGAAAACCTGTGGGCACACCTTTAGTCCGCCCCATTTGTGTTGGATAAGGAAGATCGCAAGATGGTTTACAGAGGCGGGGAACTATTTGTCGTCGGAATCTGACAACCAATATGGAGGGGCAATCATCATGCCCCCTACGCTCGACGTTTGGTAGCCATCGCGGGCTGCTGCCAGGGGCGCTTGGGACGCTCCGATTCCGGCTCGTCGCGATCGCGCAGACGGTCGTACATGTACGACTCACTCACCGTGCCTAGGCTCTCGTTGTAGAGGCTGATACCACCGGTCCCCACCTTCAACTCTTCGCTGAACTGATGCAGGGCCTTCAAGTGGTCGGCCGTGGCGGGATAGACACCCTTCGATGTCTTCAGCACTTTCTGGTAGCCCTCGTCAACCAGCTTGGAAATTTCGCCGTTGATGAGGTAACCGGGATAGGCGAATATCCTGACGCCGCCGTCCGGAGCCGCTTCTATCGCGGCCGATACCTGGTACTTCTTCAGAAAATAGCGCTTGGTAGACCCTGGCGCTTCCAGCACGTCGAAGCCGTGCTCCTTGAACCACTGCACCGCTTCTTCAATTGACCTGGGCTTGACCCGTTTTGCCATTCTGCTTACCAACTTTCGCGGCGCAGCGCTGAAGCTCGCGTTCCTCGAATGCGATTTCTCATTCGATGTACACGTTGCCCGCGGGTGACAACTTTTGTCCCGCGGGGCATTGCCCAGAGTTCACTGTCGCACACTGCCTCGGCTAACAGCAACCCGCATATTGATGATGTAGTTGGTCAGATCGGCTCGCACGCTGACTCACGGCCCACGGAAGAGGCGTCTTTGCGTCTTCTGAGGCGCTCGATGCGCGAAAGGCACGCATCCCCACTCACCGGCCCACTTCTGAGTAAGCCGCCTTCAGCATTTCCTCTGCATCGCAAAACTTCTCGCGACAACGCTCAGCACTGGCATGAGCCAACTCTGCCGCATCGATTCGCCGCCAGCCCGCGTAATCGACCCAGCACACTCCCCGCTTCTCGAGCAGCTCGCGCAACCCTGTACTGCCGGCGCGACCTCCGTCCGCAATCTCCCGCGCGACAGTTTGCGCGACCTGCTGCCCTTCAACACGGTTCGTAGGGATTGTTCCTGTGGGGCCGCGCTTCGCCCACCCCACCACATACAGTCGTTCGTCGATCTTTCCTTCGTTATTGAGGAACACTCCGTTCAACGGCGACCTTGAGCAGCAGGCAAGCGCCTCATATCCAATGCACGTCACCGCAAGCTGGGCCGGAATTTCGGTGAGCTCGCCCTTCGCGTTGCGGAACTGCACTTCTTCAAGCTCGTCCTTGCCCAGGAAAGCCACCGGCGTGAGATGAAAATGAAAGTGGATGCTGACCGGCGCGTCGCGAGGGGCACTCTCGGCAAAACCACGCAGCGTACCAAGGATCGCGCCCTCTCCCACGAGATCCTGCGCATCGACAATCGGCTGCGCCCGCAGCAACGTTCCCAGCTCAGCTAGCTCGTGCTCGGTAAACTTTGCGTCGGCAGCGCCCCGTCGTCCAACCAGGTGTACGCTCTCCAACGGCTGCGCCGAAAGCCATTCCATCACTGCCGGCGCGACATCCGAGCCGGCGAGCTCTTCCGGGCCCTTCGCAAGAATACGAGCGACATCAATGGCGACATTGCCGTTCCCAATAATCACGGCCGACCGCACATTGCTCACCGCCGGCGGCCGCCTGTGAGGATGCCCGTTGTACCAGCCTGTGAACGCGCCCGAACCGATGACGCCCGGCAAGTCTTCGCCCGTGATCCCCAGCACGCGGTCGCGTGGGGCGCCGGTTGCGAGGACGACCACGTCATAAAGCGACATCAGCTCGTCGAGGCTCACGTCACGTCCTATGCTCACGTTTCCAAACCAGCTGACCCGATCGCGCGCCAGAACGCGATCCAGGACGCGCGCCACGGCCTTCGTGCTCTGATGGTCGGGAGCGACGCCGTAGCGGACCAACCCGAACGGCACCGGTAGCTGCTCCAGGATGTCGATGCAAGCGCCTGGAATGAGCCGCAGCAGGTGGTCCGCCAGATAACAACCGGCAGGCCCGCTGCCCACGATAGCGACCTTTTTCATGACCCTGAATCAAATAATATTACGATTGTTTTCCGCTGTAGCGCGTTTGCTCCGGTCCTGCGCCTCCGGTACAATCAAAATTCTGCGCCAAGCAAGTCAGGAGCTTTTATGAAGGCAGCTATCCATCCCGCCTACGGCCAGGTGCGCGTGCACTGCGCGTGCGGCAATACGTTCATTACCCGTTCCACCCACAAGGGCGATATCAACGTGGAAATCTGCTCCGCGTGCCATCCCTTCTTTACCGGCAAGCAGAAGCTGGTGGACACCGCCGGCCGCGTCGAGCGCTTCCGCCGCAAGTACGCCAAGTCCGATGCCGCCAAGGCAGAAACCGCCAAAGCCGAAGCCGCAAAGAAGTAACTGCGTCACAGGATTCTCACGGCCTCCGCTTCCGGCGGAGGCTTTTATTGTTCACCCCGGACGGCCAACAAATATCTCGGGGTGCCCGTTCTGTCATCCCGAGCGATCGAGCATAGCAAGGAGCCGAGGGACCTGCTTTCTTCCATTCTCTTTTGGCTAGGGCGGTGCAGTTCGCTAGACAGCTTCATGAGACCTTTTACTGTTCGCTGCGGCCGCTCAGCATCCGGTCCAGCGACAGCGCTCCACCGCCTCTAATCAGGATCACGATTCCCATGGCAATCGCCAGCAGGTGGTACTCGAAACCCTCGCCCTTCTGCTGGCCGCCCCAGTTCATAAAGAATCCGTTGACGTGGTGAACGGTGGCAATCGCAACCAGCATATTGACGATGATGCCGAACGCCGCGACCCGGCTGAGCAGGCCAACCAGAAGGCCCAGCCCGCCAAAGAATTCGGCACAGATGGCAAGGAATGCCAGCGGGGCCGGAATGCCCATCTTCTGCGTGAAGAAGCCCATGGTTCCGTGGAAGCCGTAGCCTCCAAACCAGCCCAGCATCTTCTGTGCGCCGTGAGCGAAGAATACAACCCCCATGACGAGGCGTATTACGGTGAGAGTCAAGTCGTTGGGAGTAGCAATTAGCTTACGCAAGGTTTTCTCCTGTCAAACCGGCCACCTGTCGGGCGGCGCGGGCCTCGTTCAGGCCCGCGCCTTTAAAGATGTGTGTTGTAACACACAAGTTGCAGAATATCTCTGTGCCCCAGGTTCGCGGGTTCGTGCCCCAGGTTCGCCTGCTTTTGGCTAACCTGGGTTGACATAACCGGTCCGGATTTCTTACTGCTTATCGCTCGCCTTGAACTCGGTCCAGGGATTCCCCTTCATGTCCTTCAGGATCGGCCGCTGCCAGTCGAATTCAGGATGCTGTTTGAGAAAAGCGTCCGCGATAAAGTCTTCGCCGCAAGGATGTCCCGCGCGCGCCTGCAGCATCATGTTCTTTGCCATCGTGCTGTCGGCTGCTTGCGCGGTCACCGCGCCGCCGGGATTGTAAGGAGGATCATTCCATGCCGGCTCTCCGGTGGGAGAGCTCTCTTCATGTCCGCACAAACCGCGCTGATTGCGATCTTCTTTGCCTTCGTAGGTGTCCCAGTGGTCGGCAAGAAATTTTTCCCCCAAGGCGACATCGATCTGCCCCTTGTTCGCGGGCATGAGCTGCTCCCAGCGCTTGTGACGTGCGACGGCTGAGTTGGACGTGAGGTTGGGATCGAAGTTCGTTTCCAGCTTGGTCAGCTCCGGATCGTTGGGAAAATTCGAGCCCACGAAGTAGCCGTCTTTCGTGCGCCAAAGTTGGTGCAGCTTCAGTCCGATTTCAAATCGCGCAATCTCTCCGCTTTTGTTGTCGGCCAGCAGCCAGTCGTTGGCGTAGCCGCCGTTATTTTTGTCGAGCATGATCTCTACGTACTCGTCGATCGAGCTCGCGTACTGCAGCGCCTTGCGCGCCCGCACGAACTCCGGCTTGCCGTTCGGATCGAACAGCGAGAAACCGGTTATCGTTGTCTCCGTCACCATCAGGCCTGCAGAGTTGATTCCGAAATCGTCATCGCTGACGATGATTCCTGGGAATCCGTCTGTCAGCATGTGGTATCCATGCGTCGGCACGATGTCGAAGATGATGGTCCAGCGCTTTCCCGTAGCAATGTCAGTCCAGTTGCTATGTGCGATGACGGGCTTGTGGTCCTTGGTCCACGATCCTGTCGCGACGAAGGCGCTGCAGTTGCCCGGCGCCTTTAGGTCGGGAGCATTCGTGCGCTTCTGCTGCCGGTCCAGCCAGGGAACGTAATAGTCGGGGACCTCTTCCATCGCGTTCAGCGCAACCACGTCCCACAAATCCAGGGTTGAGCCCCGCGCTTTCAGCCCGTCGGCGATACCTTGCAGTTCCTGCTGGTACTCTTCGTCAATGTGCGGCCACAAGATGTTTTGCGCGGTTGCGCGATAGAAGCCCCAGTCGCGCAGCGTGCGATGGACGTCTTTGAGTTGCACGACTTTGAAACCATCCTCGATTTCCGGTGCGAGCAGATAGCCGTGCTGGTAACCGATCTCGGAAGGCGCGCCTTCCAAATGTACATATACCCAGCCGGCGCGATCGAAACGATACGCGCCTTTGAGACGTGCTTCGCCGCCCTTCGTCACCGGTTTCGCAGCGAAGGCCGGAGCTCCACAGGAGCACACGACGAGTAACGCGATCAGACAACGAACAGCGCGACGAAGAACCCGCATGACTTCCTCCGATTTATTGGCAACTGAGCAGGACGCCAGCAGCTTATTCCAGTTACTGCGCAAATAACAACGAAACATGACCGCAACATTCGCCACCTTCAAAAATTGTTCCACGTGGAACAATTTTGTGGCCACTTAAGATTTTTAGAATGAGTGACTTATGGTGGCACAAATATGCTACGCTAATCAAGCCAGCTCCACCTCGGTGGCGATATTAGTTACTGTCGATATTGGCTATTGATTACCAGTAACCGGGCGTGTAAATATTCGCAGCGGCTCTCCGGGCCAATCAGCGCAGCAGTTGACGCGCCAGGGAGCCGGGGGCCGCTCCGGAAAATAGCGATCCGACGGCCCTTTTCCACATCCACACAAATCCACATCAATGCACCGCGAATGGGCGTTGAATGCGCCCATCGCTTCTGGTCTTAGTCAAGTGAAATCTGATTAGCGAAGTATATTCTTGCCCTTATGGTACCCCACCATAGTGGGGTAACTAGGGCCCTCAGCTCGAGTAACCAGGGTGACAAATGGCCTTTAGGTGTAATACGTTTATAATCAAACACATACATAGCTAACGTTTGTACGTTGCGGCTGTATTTGGGCCCTTCGTGAGTTCCGAACCAGGATCTTCCCGCATGCTGAGATTCGCCCCGTGTGATTACGATCAGGTCCGTCGCCACGGCGAAACAACTTATCCTGACGAGTGCTGTGGAATTTTGCTGGGCACGCAGGAAGGCGACGTGCGAACGGTGCGAGCGATCGTGACTTGCAACAACGCCAGGGTTGATTCTCCCCAGAGCAGATACGACATCGATCCTCGCGGGCTGATACGAGCTCAGCGGGAGGCGCGCGAGCGTGGTCTGGACGTTGTGGGCTTCTATCACTCGCATCCCGATCACCCCGCTCGCTGGTCGCAAACGGATTTTGAGAACGCGCACTGGATTGGTTGCTCGTACGTAATCACGAGTGTCGAGAAAGGAAATGCCACACTGACGAGCTCGTTCGTCCTGACCGGGAAAATAGAAGAAGACAAGGCGTTCGTGGAAGAAGAAATCGTCATCAGCGAATAGCTGAGTGGCATTTGGCACTTAGCAATTAGCACTTAGCCAAACCAGGTATTCGCAAAACTGATCCAACGAGTTCAGCAGTTTGTTGCCAAGGCCAACTGCCAGATGCTAAATGCCAAGCGCTGAATGAATGCCAAGTGCTAAGTGCCAACTGCCGACGGTGTGCTGCTGGTTACGAGTTGCTAGTTGCTAGCTGCTCTCTCTACAATCCCTTCTTCATGCTGCGCTTTTCGACTGCGGGCGAGTCTCATGGGGAGGCGCTGGTTGCAGTGCTTTCGGGCATGCCGGCCGGCGTTGCGGTGGACCTCGAGTTGGTCAACCGTGAGCTCTGGCGTCGCCAGCAGGGCTACGGACGTGGCGGCCGCATGCGCATTGAGCGGGACACGGCACGCATACTGAGCGGCGTACGGCATGGCAAAACCATCGGTTCTCCCATCGCGCTGCTGCTGGAGAATAAAGATTGGCAGAACTGGACGGAAGCGCTGCCGGTCGAAGAAGGCGATCCGGCGAAGCACAAGCGAGTGGCTTCTCCGCGACCCGGGCACGCGGACCTGGCAGGCGCGGTGAAGTACAACTTTCCTGAGGCGCGTTATGTGCTGGAACGCGCATCGGCGCGCGAGTCGGCGGCGCGGGTTGCTGCTGGTGCCATCGCCAAGCTGCTGTTGTGCGAACTAGGGATAGAAGTTCTCAGCCATGTCATTGCGGTTGGCAGTGCGCGACTGGAGAAGCCGGTCACGTGGCGGGCGATCGCTGCGCTCGCGGGCGAAGACGAGGTGCTGCTGAACTGCATCGATGCCGAAGCCGAGTCCCGCATGAAAGAACAGGTCGACGTGGCGTTACGCACAGGGGATTCCGTCGGCGGTGTGTTTGAGGTGATCGCCCACAACGTTCCGCCGGGCCTGGGCACGTACGCCAACTGGGATGAGCGCCTGGATGCGCAGTTGGCCGCGGCGGTGATGTCGTTGCAGGCGGTGAAGGCGGTGGAGATCGGCGACGCTGTCCATGCTGCCGGTTCCCTCGGGTCAACGGTGCACGATGAGATAGGATACGAGCGCGCGTCGACTGACTCGTTCACAGGGTTCACGCGCGCGTCTAACCATGCGGGCGGGCTGGAAGGCGGCGTTTCCAATGGCGAAGATATTCGGGTTCGCGGCTATTTGAAGCCGATCTCGACCTTGCGGCGCCCGTTAGCATCCGTAGACTTTGCGACGCGTGAGGCGGTAAAGGCTGCATACGAGCGTTCCGATGTTTGCGTCGTACCCGCAGCAGGAGTTGCGGCCGAGGCTATGGTTGCGCTCGCGGTGGCGCGCTGCGTGCTGGAAAAGTTTGGAGGGGATTCGTTACTGGAGCTGAAGCGAAACTTTGAGGGCTACTGCCAACAATTGCGAAACTTCTAGATGATCTATCCCATCGTGAAATTTGGCGATCCGGTATTGGAGAAGCCGGCAGCCCCCATCACAGAATTTAATGACGAGCTGCGGAAGTTAGCCGAGGACATGTTCGAGAGCATGTATGCGGCGCACGGTGTCGGTTTGGCCGCGCCGCAAATCGGCGTTCCGAAGCGCATCGCGGTAATCGACGTTACATTCAAAGAAGACCCGAACGCGAAAATCGTGCTGGTCAATCCGGAAATTGTCCACACGGAGGGGAAGCAGACGTCCAGCGAAGGCTGCCTGAGCCTGCCGGAGTTTCGCGAGAACGTCAGCCGCGCGGCAAAGGTGACGGCGCGAGCGCAGGACCTGGAGGGAAAGACGATCGAGGTCACTGGCGAGGAGCTGCTGGCTCGTGCGCTGTTGCACGAAACCGACCATCTGAACGGGAAGCTGTTCATAAGTCATGTCAGCGCGCTGAAACGCGACCTGATCAAGCGCAAAGTTCGGAAGCTGATGAAGCAGGGTGAGTGGTGAGGCGGCAGTTGGCAGTTGGCACTTGGCATTTGGCCAAACCGAACCTCTCATCAATATTCGGCGAAACGAAAGCTTCTGTGCTTAGAGGCAGACCGAGTGCCAATTGCTAATTGCCAAGTGCTAATTGCTGATTGCTAAGTTGCTCCTATGCTGGATCTCGTCTTCTGCGGCACGCCGATGTTTGCGGTGCCCACGCTGGAAAAGCTGGTGGCGGCGGGATTCCGTGTAAAGCTTGTCGTAACGCAGCCTGACCGCCCCAGCGGACGTGGCATGGAACTGGCACCCTCACCGGTGAAGCGCAGCGCGCTTGCCCTCGATTTGCCTGTCGTTCAGCCGGACAGAATCAAAAATAATCATGAGTTTCGTCAGCAACTGGAGCGCGTGGCGCCGCAGGCGATCATTGTTGTTGGGTATGGCCGCATCATTCCGCAATGGATGATCGACCTGCCACCGCTGGGCAACCTTAACTTGCATGCGTCGCTGTTGCCCAAGTATCGCGGAGCAGCGCCGGTTCAGTGGGCGATCGCCATGGGCGAGACCGTCACCGGAGTGACGACGATGCGCATCGACGCCGGGCTGGACACGGGTGACATCCTGCTGCAATTGGAAGAGCGCATCGCGGCGGAAGACACGGCGGTTACGCTGGCGCCGCGCCTGGCGCAGGCTGGGGCCGAGCTGATGATTGCGACGCTGGCGGGATTGCAGAGTGGAAACATCACTCCGAAGTCGCAGGACGACACCCAAGCCACGGTGGCGCCGATTTTGAAACGCGAAGATGGGCTGATCGACTTCTCGCACACGGCGGTGGATACCTTGAATCGCTTGCGCGGTTTTCAGCCATGGCCGGGCGCGTTCACAAAGTTTCGGGGTAAGACGCTTCACGTCCATGCGGCTAAAGTAGCGCCGGAAGCAGGTGTGGTCGCGCCCGCGCATATGAGCGTGGCAGATGAGCGCCTGCTGCTTGGGTTTGCGCACGGGACGGCGCTCGAGGTGGATGAGCTTCAACTTGAAGGGAAGAAGCGGATGAGCGCGGGGGATTTCATTAACGGATATCGTCCGCGAAGGGAAGAGAAGCTGGGGGAGTAGATCTCAAAACCGAGGGCACGGAGCGCGGCGCCGTTTATTTTAAAAGAAAGTGTCGCCCCTGAAGGGGCAATAATTTACTTGACTCCACCACGACTTTGGGCTAAGATTCTGGTCATGGAGAGCAAGACCATGAAAGAGCCCGAAAGCCTGCAAGAGGCAATCGTTTACTTCTCCAATCCCGACAACTGCATCGACTACTTGGTCGCGCGTCGCTGGCCTCGCGGCAAAGTGACCTGCCCAACCTGCGGCTCTGACACCGTTAAGTTCCGTGCCCATCGCCGCACTTGGACTTGCTCTAAACATCATGTGAAGCGTGAATTCTCCATCAAGGTCGGGACTGTTATGGAAGATTCCGCAATCCCTCTGGAGAAGTGGCTCACCGCAACTTGGTTGGTCACTAACTGCAAGAACGGAGTCAGCAGCTACGAGATCGCCCGCGATGTGAAGGTTACCCAAAAAAGCGCATGGTTCATGCTTCATCGCATCCGGTTGCTCATGCAGAACGATTCCTTTGGCGAAAAGATGGGCAATGGCGGAGGCCCGGTCGAAGTAGACGAAACCTTCGTTGGTGGACGCATGGCCAATATGCATAAGAGCAAGCGCGCCAAGATGGCTGCAATTAAAGGACGCGCACTTGCTGGCGACCACTCCAACAAAACCATCGTCATGGGATTGCTTGACCGTGAAGTGCGTGAAGTTCGGGCCAAGGTCGTTCCCAACGTTCGACGCGATACCTTGCAGAGTGAAATCCTGCGAGAAGTTTCTCCCGAATCGAAGGTCTATACCGACGAATATGTTGGCTACAAGAGCCTGCGGGAGCAATTTGTTCATGAGATCGTTAATCACGTCGAAACCTACGTCAATGGTCAAGTGCATACCAATGGAATCGAAAACTTCTGGTCGCTATTAAAGCGGGCTCTCAAGGGCACCTATGTTGCCGTCGAACCATATCATCTACAGCGCTACGTCGATGAGCAGGTGTTCCGTTTCAACAATCGCGCCACTAAAGACAATCCACTGAACGATGCTGACCGCTTCGATTCCGTTATTCGCAACCTAGTCGGCAGACGCCTTACCTTCGCTTCGCTCACCGGCAAGACCGGCGATGCGACGTGTTTCTAATCCTTACCGCCTGAAGCGTGGGAGGCGCGCGAAGTCGTAGCGCGCCTTTTCTTTGCCTGTTTGCGCTTGCGTTTCCATTCCTTTTCTCGTCTCACGATCTCATCGTGCGGCACGGACATCATCTTTCGTACCACTGCGTCGAACCTAGCAGACTCTTCGCTCATGATTGCCTCTCGGATTTGTCTTTTGCCAGCCCCTTAGCCAATGTTCGCATGAACCCATCAACCGCGATCATCACGTCCGTCGCTATCGGTCTATCGAACGGATCGGCTGGATACAGCTTGTTTTCTATGTGCATCACTCGGTTTCGCCAAGCGTGCTCCATGGCTTGCATCTTCGGTATGGTGTCTTTTACCAAGCCCAAGTACGGCTTCACTGCGTCGGGAACGTCCTTGTACTCGGTCTTATAAGCAACCTTGTCCAGGTATCGCAGAGTGTTATTCCACGACGATTTTGGGTCGGCGTGTCCAGCCAATTGAGCAAGTTTTGTGACACCGCGCTCCACGACGCGCATGAGATGAAAAACGGAAGCCGTGTAGCGCGATACTACAAAGCAAGCGGATGCCTCTATCAAGTCTTCTGCTGCTTCTGGAAATTCCTTGACGATTTCAGCAGAGAATATCTCTTCTGCTGGCTTTGGCATTAAGCAACCGCGCTGCTTGGGGTCTTCCTTGAAGAACTTATCTATCTTTCCTGTATCGACCACGGAAAAGAACACGCGATCCTCAAGGTCTTCGTATATACGAATCCGCAACTCGCCGATCAGCGAAGAAAATTTAGCGCTAGTGCATTTCCCGGTCTTTACGGTCTCCAGAATCCGGTGTAACTGCTTCCAGGCGCTGCGTAGTCTTAGCCAAGCGCACTGTGCAACTGTGGCGTTAAGGAGCTTACCAACGCGCTCCTGTACCTGTTCGTTCATGTCGGAGTCCGATGCCCACTTCTTGGCCGCCGCCTCCAACTGGCCCAAGTGATCCATAAGGGTTACGAGCTGAGAGGCATATATTTGAACCATCGCGGAATTTATCCACGCTTCCTCACTCGGAAATGTTAGGGGTATACCGTTGCATTCCGAAGTGTTTGATAGGGGCAACCGCTGGGGACTCATTCATAATCCTTCCCCGGCTATAATTGCTCGACTCACAGAATCATGCGCTTATCGCAGTGGTGGAGTCAAATCAATTATTGCCCCTGAAGGGGCTCGACCAGCTATTTATGGGCCGCTACCCAGCGCTTCCGCGCTGGGCTAGTTAGTTTCGCCCTGCGGGCTCGTTCCGGTTTTCTCGTCGCGGGCAGTCGGGTAATTTATGGGCCGCTACCCCGCGCTCCCGCGCTGGGCTAGTTAGTTTCGCCCTGCGGGCTCGTTCCGGTTTTCTCGTCGCGGGCAGTCGGGTAATTTATGGGCCGCTACCCAGCGCTCTCCCGCGCTGGGCTAGTTAGTTTCGCCCTGCGGGCTCGTTCCTGTTTTCTCGTCGCGGTCAAATGGGCTCGCACTGACAATTCCACACGCTGGGTCTTCCATCGAAAGAAATTGCGGCTCAATGCGATCCCGAATACATCAAGAGAACTTCGACTTGAGACGCTCGTAGGTTGTCGTCAGCGATTCAGGCAATACCCTCGTCTCGCCGATGACGCTGATGAAATTGGCGTCGGCAACCCAGCGCGGCAAAGCGTGCATGTGGATGTGCCCGGCGATACCCGCTCCTGCGGCCTTGCCGATGTTCATTCCAAGGTTCGCGCCATCGGGATGGTAGAGATCGAGCAGCGCTGCCTCCAGCCTGCGGGCCAGTGTCATCATCTCTATGGCCGCGGGTTCCGGAAGCTTATGCAAGCGATCGATGTGTTGATACGGGACGATCATGCTGTGCCCGGAAGTGTAGGGGAAGGCGTTGAGCACAATGAAATTGAATTCGCCGCGGTAAACAATCAGCGCCTTTTGGTCGTCGCCGGCGCGCAGCAGCTCGCAGAAGATGCATGTCTGGTCGTCATGCGAGCGGTCAGCTGTGGTGATATAGGAATAGCGCCAAGGAGTCCACAGGTAATCCATACTGGGCAGAGTAGCATTCAGCTCCAACGTGGGCGGAAATTTCCGGGGTGGTGGTCATAGGAAGGCTATCGATAGGGGAGGTTTTCATGTCACGCACGAGAGTGACGGCGCGCACTTGACGTGGAGATTAAAAAGTCAGAGAAACCGTGCAAAATCAGCGCCAATCATGCGGTCGCAGGTTTGACACTACCCAAGCCCATTGCTATAGTCGAAGAGTTCAGGTGGTAGCGCAGCCAGCTCCATCGGATCCGGCCGCTGGGTTGTCCAAACCCGCAATAAGCGGGACAATCATACCTAGAGATTCAAGCCAGCAGTCCGCTTTATCACAGGCTCTCGGCGCTTTCAAAGCGCGCGAGTGTGCGTACGCAACCCATGTCCTTCGAAGAAACCCACAACGCCCCGACCACCCAGACCCAGGAAATCGGCGCTGCCGAGCAGCGCGAAACGCAACCTCGCGAACGGCACGAAACAGAATCGGCCGAACGGCACGAAGTGCAACCTGCCGACCAGCAGCAGAGCGAAGCAGTTCCCCAGCCGCAACCCGAGTCGCCATCGCAGCCCAGCTTCCCTGCATCCGCTGGAGCCGCAGCCGCCACGCGCTCCGAGAAAGAGCCGTCGATGGAAGATTTCGCCAGCGCGCTTAAGTCGTTTGAGCAGGAGCAGGCGCAGACGGAAGCGGCGCTGAACGAAGACCAGGTGGTGACAGGCACGGTGCTGAAGATCACGCCGCAATTTGTGGTGGTTGATATTGGCTATAAGTCCGAAGGCGTCATCCCGGTGGCCGAGTTTCAGGACCATGAGGGCGCGGTTTCGCTGAAGCGTGGGGATGAGATCGCGGTGATGCGTGAGCCCGGCCACACGGAAGAGGGCTACATCAACTTGTCGCATCAGAAGGCGCAGCGTTTGCGCGCCTGGGATGAGATTGAAAAGGGGTTCAATGACAAGGCTCCGGTGAAGGTGCGGGTGATCGATCGCATTAAGGGTGGGTTGACGGTCGACATCATGGGAGCGCGCGCGTTCCTTCCTGGCTCGCAGGTCGATCTGCGTCCGGTACGCAATCTGGACGGCATGAAGGGGCATGAGATCGAAGTCCGCATCATCAAGCTGAATAAAAAGCGCGGCAACATCGTGGTTTCGCGCAAGCAGCTTCTGGAAGAGGAGCAGGCGGAAAAGCGCGGCAAGACGCTGGAAAGTCTGCATGAAGACGGAATCCTCACGGGCACGGTGAAAAACCTGACCGACTACGGCGCGTTCGTCGATTTGGGCGGGATTGATGGGTTGCTCCACATCACCGACATGTCGTGGGGACGGCTGACTCATCCGCGCGACCTGGTGCAGGTGGGCGATCAAATCCAGGTAAAGGTGCTCAAGTTCGACAAAGAGAAGCAACGGGTCTCGCTGGGGTTCAAGCAGCTCACGCCGGATCCCTGGCTCGACGCGTCGGAGCGTTATCCCATCGGCGCTCACGTTCGGGGACGGATTATCAGCGTGACGGATTACGGCGCGTTCGTGGAGCTGGAACAGGGGATCGAAGGGCTGGTCCACGTCAGCGAGATGACGTGGTCGAAGCGGATGAAACATCCGTCGAAGTTGGTGAATGTTGGCGACCAGGTGGAAGCGGTTGTGCTGAGCGTCAATCCTACGGAGCGTCGCATCAGCCTTGGCCTGAAGCAGCTGGAAAGTAATCCGTGGGAAACGCTGCATGAGAAGTTCCCGGTCGGGACGGTGGTAGAGGGCAAGGTCCGCAACCTGACCGAATTCGGCGCGTTTATCGAGATCGAGGACGGCATTGACGGGCTCGTACACGTGAGCAACCTGAGCTGGACGAAGCGTGTGAAGCATCCGTCGGAGGTGTTGAAGAAGGGCGACAAGGTTAAGGCGATTGTGCTGGCGATTGAGCCGGAGCAGCGGCGCTTGTCGCTGGGCGTGAAGCAGCTTCAGCCCGATGTTTGGGATACCTTCTTCGACCAGCATCGGGTTGGCGATGTGATACACGGCAAAGTTCTTCGCCTGGCCAGCTTCGGCGCGTTTGTCGAAATCGCGGACGGAGTTGAGGGCCTGTGCCACAACTCCGAGGCCGTGGATGCGCATGGCGCGCCTATTAAGCTGGAGCCGGGCCAGGAGCACGACTTCAAAATCATCAAGATGAACCCGGCGGAAAAGAAGGTTGGGTTGAGCATTCGCGCGATTGGCGAGCAAGAAGCCACGCGCGCCGATGTGGAATCGTACAAAGCTCCGGCGGCGAGCTCGTCAGGAAGCGGATCAACAATTGGCGAGTTCATGTCGTGGAAGCGCGCCAGCAACGAGAACAACTAGCGGAAGTCGCATGAGATGTGGAGGCCGCCAACGATGGCGGCCTTTGTTATTGGCGGGGAGTCCTACTTGCTGGTGTCAATCTGAAGATTGATGTTGGCTTGGTCGCGATCGTCGAACTGGCTGACCGTCTTGGTGCTGCTCTTCTTGCCTTCCTTTTGAGCGTAAACTTCGTAATCGACGTTGCGCGAAAGCTCGGGAAAACGGTAGGCGCCGTCGGACTGGCTGATATACGTCTTCATGGCCAGGGTCTTCGTGTTCTTGAGATAGACGATGGCGTTGGGAATCGGCGTGCCGCTCTTATCGAGTACTGTGCCGGTAAGTGTTCGTGTGGTGGAGGGGGTGCTCTTGCGATTGCTGCCACCGCCCGACGAACCGCCTACAGGAATCTGAAGTTGAGCGCTGCAAGAGAGCGCGACCAAGAGAATCAGAGAAGTGCCTAAAAAGCGAAAGCGGTTCATATGCATCGGTTCCCCGTCACCTGGTCGAGAGTTCTTCTTGCGTGAGATGTAGGCTCACATCCTGGCGCTCGTTGTGGTCGATGTGGACCGTGGTCTGCGGCTGCGGCTGGCCCTTCGGCACCTTCACATCAGCCTGGACGACGTAGTCCTCAGTTCCCACCGGGACGCGCTGAGCAAATTCACCACGAGCGTCGGAGGTGAGTTGCCACTTTGCCTTCTTGTCCGACGCTTTCCGAATCTTGATGGGAACACCCGCAACTGGATGAGCATCCGGTCCCCAAACGGTGCCGTAAATTAGAGCGTAGTCCTTTTTGAGGGATTGTGTGGAGTTTTGAGAGAAGGCCGCCGGGGAAGCGAGAATCAAGCAGAGAAGGAGGGCAAAGCCGGCCCGGAGTTCCAGGTTGGGGGACAAGCTAAAATTCCTCCTCTTCTTCCTCCTCCGACTTCTCTTCTTCTTCCTCGTCTTCGTCTTCGACGCGCGTCAGCTCAAGCGGTTCCACAGCCACCACTTCGAAGTCGCTGCCGCACTCCGGACAAGAGACGATCTCTCCCTCGTCGACCTCGTCCTCTTCAATATCCAGATCGCTCTCGCATTCAGGACAGCTAACCATGATTGCCTCCGTGCTGGGTTCGAGCGGACGATCACGACGTGAAGGCGTCCGTGCATTTATATTTAGAATCTCTTGTCGGCAGCGTCAAGTCATAGACGCCATCGCGATGTGAAGGTTTCGGCATATTTAATGAACGGACGAAGAGCCACATTCTCCAGAATCGCGGGTGTGATGGTGACGCTGTTGGTCGCGGTTGCTTCGCCGGGTGAGCAGAACACGAGTCCATCGGCGGCAGCGCCTGACCCGCAAATTACGGCCGCAGTTGGCGAGATATCGGCGGCGCGCATTCAGCAAAACATCGAGAAGCTGACGGGCTTTACTACGCGGCAGACGCTTTCGGCTGATATGCCTGTCATTGGCGGCAAAGGCGTCAGTGCTGCGGCCGACTGGATCCACGGCGAATTCCAGCGCTATTCCAGCGAGTGCGGCGATTGCCTGGAGGTGAAGACCGATGAATTTATTCAGCAGCCTGGGCCGCGCATCCCTCAGCCGACGAAAATCACGAATGTGTATGCGGTGCTGCGTGGCACAAATGCCGCAAACGCCGGCCGGATCTTTGTAGTGAGCGGACATTATGATTCGCGCAACAGCGATGCAAATGATGCCACGGCGGCGGCGCCGGGGGCCAACGATGACGGCAGCGGCACGGCAGTGGTTTTGGAGTGCGCGCGGGTGCTGAGCAAGCATCGTTTTCCCGCCACAATCATCTTCTTGGCGGTAGCTGGGGAAGAGCAGGGGCTGAACGGCAGCGCACATTTTGCCAAGATGGCGAATGCCGCGGGCTGGGACATAGAAGCGATGCTGAACAACGATATTGTCGGCGGCGATCACGGTGGCGGGGCAGCGCGCTACATTCCGCAGAATCCGCACATCGTGCGTGTCTTCTCGGAAGGAATCGGGGCGACGGCGAGTGAAGAACAATTGCGGCAAATGCGTTCGACTGGTGGGGAGAGCGACTCCTCGTCGCGACAACTGGTGCGCTACATCGTGGAGGTCGCGAAAAAATATTTTTCGCCCGGCGAGTTTCGTCCCATGATGGTGTTCCGCCGCGACCGTTATCTTCGCGGCGGCGACCACATCTCCTTCAACGAACAGGGATATGCGGCGGTGCGATTCACGGAATATCGCGAGAACTTCAACCACCAGCATCAAAACGTTCGCACCGAGCAGGGTGTCGAATTCGGGGACCTGCCAAAATTTGTGGACTACGACTACACGGCAAATGTGGCGCGGCTGAACGCGGTCACGCTGGCGTCGCTCGCGTCGGCGCCCGCGCCGCCAGCCAAGGTACGACTGTTGACGAAATCGCTGGAAAACGATTCCACTCTAGTATGGGAGTCCTCGCCGGGCAGCCTTGCCACCGGCTATGAGGTCTTGTGGCGCGATACGACAGCCCCCGACTGGGAGCATGTGGAAGCCGTGGGCAACGTGACCCGGACGACCGTGCCGGTCTCAAAGGACAATGTGATATTCGCGGTACGAGCGGTCGATGCCAAAGGGCACTGCAGCCTGGCTATCGTACCGATGCCGGAACGGTAAGGGCGCAGCGGCTAAAGCCGCCGCGAGTAATTCGGCTACTATGCACGCCTGAAGGCGTGCTCCACCCAGGATCGAATCTGGTGCTGGGCTGGTGTGACATCGGAGCAAGTCATGCGACGCACATCATCCATGGGATTGAGTTTTCCCCCGTTCACCCGGGCGGTGAAACAACTGCTGATCGCCAACGGGGCGGTGTTTCTCGCGGTGGCGCTACTCGGCGCTTTTGTCGCGGGATCGGATCGTTGGATCCAGATTCACCTGGGGCTCGTCCCGGTGCTGGTGGTTCACGGATGGATCTGGCAGTTGGTGACCTACGCCTTTCTGCACGCGGGACTGCTGCACATCCTGTTCAACATGCTGGCGCTGTGGATGTTCGGCGCCCAACTGGAGCAGGACTGGGGCTACAAGATCTTCATGCAGTTTTATTTTTTCTGCGCCATTGGAGCGGCGCTGACGACGGTCGCAGTGGCGTTTACGCATTTCCTCAACGCCGATCCGCGCGTGCCCACGGTTGGCGCATCCGGCGCTATTTTTGGGTTACTGCTGGCCTTCGGGATACTTCATGCCGACTCGGAGATCATGCTTTTTCCGATTCCGTTCATGATCAAGGCCAAGTACTTCATCATCGGCTTGATCTTCATCGAGGTTTTTCTCACGCTATCCTCCGCGCGGCAGCCCGGCGAATCGGTGGCTTACATGGCGCACCTGGGCGGGCTGCTGTTCGGATATGTCTGGCTGAAGTTTGTTCCGCGACGTGGCTTCGGTTACGCCGCTTCTGAACGCGCTTTCGGAATCCGCAATTCGTATTACAAGTGGAAGCGCCGCCGTGCTGCGCGGAAATTCGAAGTCTATATGCGCAAACACGACCGCGGCGACTACAAGCACGAAGACTACTTCGACGAGTACGGCAACTTTCGTGATCCCAGCGCGCGCGACGGTCGCAAACACAACGGCGACTCGCGAGGGCCGTGGGTGAATTGAGAAAACCAGCAATTAGCAACCAGCAATTAGCAGCTAGTAATCAGCAGCGATCGTGGATGCATGCCTGCGAAGGAGTGCTGTAGAGTGCGGGCTCCGCTTGCCACGCCAGTTGCTGGTTGCCAGTTGCTACTTGCTGGTTGCTGGTGATACAAACCCAAGCTATGAACAACAAGTTCCCGTTACGCGCTCTGGTTGTTAGTGCCGTCGTGAGTTGCCTGCTCTGCGGAATCGTGGAAGCCAAGGCGGCGAAGAAAAAAACTGTAGAACTGAAGGACGGGATGGGCAAAGATGTCGGCACTGCGACAATCGTTTCCAAAGGGGCCGGTGTGGAGGTGAAACTGGATTTGAAGAATCTGCCGCCGGGAGTCCACGCGGTGCACTTCCATCAAAACGCGAAGTGCGATCCGCCCGACTTCAAGTCCGCGGGCGGGCACTTCAACCCTACCGGAAAGCAGCATGGCTTCGACAATCCGCAAGGGCATCACGCCGGCGACATGATGAACTTCACTGTCGAACAGGACGGTACAGCGAAGGCGACGGTGAAGGATGACGATGTGGTGTTGGGCACGGGCAGCGAAGCGAACTCTCTGTTCGCGAACGGAGGCACCTCGATCATGGTCCACGCGAAAGCCGACGATTACAAGACCGATCCCGCCGGCAACTCCGGTGACCGCATCGCGTGCGGGGCGGTAACGCCGTAGGCATATCCCGAAACGGTTCGGATGTTAGCTAAGGAAACTCTGAACAAGGCTGAGGTGATCCCTCAGGGGCTAAAACCGCGCGCATTTTGCTGCGGTTGCGGCACGGCTGAAGCCGGTGCCCTTTCAAAGCTGAGGCCTTAATCAGAGCTTCCCTAAGCGCTGCCGGGTGAGGCAGGAGCAGCGAAGAGCGCCCGCTCATCGCATCCGATTGACGATATACAAGACCAGCGACAGTATCACGCTGAGAAGTATCGACGTCATCAATGGAAAATAGAACGTCGTATTCTTGCCGCGATAAACGAAGTCGCCGGGCAGGCGTCCGATGGGAAGGTTGACCTTTCCCGCGAAGACGAGGACCAGGCCCACAACCAGCAGCAGCCCGCCGACGAACACAAGCATGCGGCCAACGTCGCCCATGACGCTAGAGTACATCTAGTTCAGATTCGTTGCGCAGCTGGGGATGAAAAGCGCAACTGCGGCGCACAGCGAAGAGCGATTAACTCCGCTTGATACACTGCCTGCATGGCAGGAAGCGAACAACTTGGCCTGATGTTCCAGGCTGCGCCGCGGAAAATTTATCCGGTCGCAGAGTTGGTCGCGGCGGTACGGACGCAGGTTGAACGGGCTTTCACCGACGTGTATGTGGAAGGCGAGCTCTCCAACTACCGCCCCGCAGAATCCGGTCATCTCTACTTCACTCTGAAGGATGCCTCAGCCCAGCTGCGGACGGTGATGTGGCGCACGCAGGCACGCCTATTGCGCTTTCGCCCCGAGAACGGGATGCAGATCATCGCGCGCGGGCGAATTACGATTTACGACGAGCGCGGCGACCTGCAGTTTCAGGCCGAATATCTGGAGCCCAAGGGCGCGGGGGCGCTGCAAGTCGCCTTTGAGCAACTGAAGGCGAAGCTGGCGGCGGAGGGTCTATTTGACGCGGCGAGAAAGAAGCCTATCCCGCTTCTGCCGCTTCGCATTGGGCTGGTCACATCGCCCCGGGGCGCCGCGGTGCAGGACATTCTGAACGTGTTGCGCCGGCGCCATGAGTCGGTGAACGTCCTCATCTATCCCGTGCAGGTACAGGGCGAGACAGCGCCGTCGGAGGTCAGCGCCGGTATTCGCTACTTTAATCGCCGCGGACAGGTTGACGTGATCATCGTCGCGCGGGGCGGCGGCTCGTTCGAAGACCTGTTCGCGTTCAATAACGAAGGTCTGGCGCGCGTGATCGCGAACTCGGCGATTCCGGTGATCTCCGCAGTGGGACATGAGACCGACTTCACCATCTCTGATTTTGTTGCTGACCTGCGCGCACCCACTCCATCGGCGGCTGCCGAGCTGGTGGTCCGCTCCAAGCGCGAGCTCGATGAAAAGCTGCTGTCCATTCACAAGCGAATGGCCCAGTTCGTCAATTACAAGCTGTTGCGGGCCAACAACGAGCTTTCTCTGCTGGCGCAGAATGCAGTTTTCGCACGAGTGCGAGACTCGATTGCGCGGCGGCAACAACGCGTGGACGATTTAGTGTTTCGTATGGCGCAGGCGGAGTCGCGTATCGTCAAGAATCAATCGCGGCAAATTGACCTCCTGGAAGCGAGGCTGCGGGATCAAGATCTGCGGGTCCGCACCGGGGTCATACGCCGCCAGCTCGAAGGGCGAACTGCGGCGCTGACTACAGCAATTTCACGGCTCCTGGTGGGGCGGCATACGGAGATCAATCGCTGGTCGGCCGCCTTGAATAATGCCGAAGATGCGGTGCTGGCGCGCCGGCGCGCTCTCTGGGAGCGGCTGCACAGCACGCTACTCGCGCTGTCGCCGAAGGCCATCTTGGACCGCGGTTATGCGGCGGTGTTCGATGCCGAGGGCCACGTGGTGATGGACGCATCGAAATTGGAGCCGGGCGAGGTGGTCCGGACGCAGGTGGCACGAGGCGAGTTCACGGCTAAGGTTGAGCAGGTAAAAGATAGTGGGTAGTGGATAGATAGACCTCCTGGCATCCCAATTGACTCGCCATAGAGCGTAGGAACGGGTCCGACGGAAGTCGCTGCGCCGTTGCTGAGCTGTTGAATATCTACTAAGCGCCATCCACTGCATTAGAATGAGGGCACCATGGCGCGCCGTCGCGGCGTGAGGAACCACAATGTTGCAGAAGCTTGGCCACATCCCGCAATTCTCGATGATTTCGGTCCTCGACATTCTGGTGGTGGCGTTTCTGATTTACGAGTTCCTCAAGCTCATCAAAGGCACGCGAGCGATCCCGATGCTGATTGCGGTGATGCTGCTGATTGCCGCCTTCTGGGTCGCGCATATCGAACAGCTGCGAACGGTTGACTGGCTAATCACTACGCTGTTTCCGTACGCGGTGTTTGCGCTAATCGTGGTGTTCGGCGCGGAAATTCGTCATGCGCTGGCGCGGCTGGGACGGCGGTTATCGGCAACCCGCGGAGGAGTCTTCGGCGCAACCGACAGCTATGAAGACATCGTTCTTGCGGCCGATCATTTCTCGCAGACCGGGACGGGCGCGCTGATTGTCATTGAGCGCGAGATCGGGCTGCGAACGTTTATCGAAAGCGGAGTGCCGCTGGACGCTAACCTTTCCTACGATTTGCTGATCACCATTTTCCGGCCGAGCGCGCCTTTGCACGACGGAGCGGTCATCGTGCAGAAAGGAAGGATTGCGGCGGCTGCATGCTTTCTGCCGCTCTCGATGAATCCGGTTCTTTCCACGCAGTACGGCACGCGGCATCGTGCGGGCATCGGCATCACCGAAGAGACGGATGCTGTCTCGGTTATCGTTTCGGAGGAGACGGGTTCCATCAGCATCGCGGTCGGCGGCGCAATCGAGCGCGACATCACCGTCGAATATTTGCGCGAGCGGCTCAGCGAGCTGCTGCGGCGTTACGTTCCAACTGCGACCCTGCCCACCACCGTGACCGACCGAGAACTGGCGAGCGACCAACGCCACGTAGAACGACTGGCACACGGGAAGGATTTTGCCGACGGGACGGAGCGCTATCATGGCGGTCCCAATGGTTAACTTCCTGCGCAGGTATGTCCTGGCGAATCTGCCGTTCAAGCTGGTGTCGCTGGCGATTGCCGTGCTGTTGTGGTGGGCGGTGGGGCGGGACCGTCCTATTGAAATGCCGCTCACGGTGCCTCTGGAATTTCAGCATGCGCCTACCGACCTCGACATCAACTCCAGCTATCCCTTCCAGGCGCGGGTGACTCTGCGCGGGCCGGAGCGCGTTTTGCAGGGATTGAATCCTTCCGAGGTCAATGCCGTGCTTGACCTGCGCGGCGCCATCCCGGGTGAGCGCACATTCAACCTCACAGCTGACGATATTCACGTGCCTCGCAGCATCCGCGTGGTGCAGATTGTGCCGTCGCAATTCCACATCAGCTTCGATCGCAGTGTCACGCGGACCGTGCCGGTAGAACCGCGGGTCATCGGCACGCTGCTGACGGGCTATGGCATAACAAGTGTGACGATCGAGCCGAAGGAGATTACGATTGCCGGCCCGGAGAGACGGGTGGACGCGATCCAGAGCGCGACGACCGATCCGGTGGATGCAAGTGGAGTCGTGGGGACGTCAACCTTCACTACACATGCCTATGTCTCCGATCCGCTGGTGCGAGTGCAGACGCCGGAGCCGATCCGGGTGACGGTCGATACGGCGAAGCTGTCCAAAGGAGCAGGCCAACCTTGAGCAGTGCGACGGCGTTTATGCGCCAACTTTTTGGAACAGATGGAATTCGGGGCATTGCCGGCGAGTATCCCCTGGATCAGCGCACCGTATTGGCAATTGGCCGAGCGCTGGGGCAACGCTTATCGGCGCGTGCTGCTGCGGCTCGCGTGGTGATTGGCCAGGACACCCGTGAGTCAAGCGCATGGATCAGTTCGGGGTTGGCTGCCGGACTGGAATCCGCCAGTGTGGATCTGGTCAGCGCCGGAGTGATCACGACGCCCGGGATTGCGTATCTTACCCGGGCCAACAAGTTTTCGGCGGGCATCGTGATCTCGGCGTCGCACAATCCGTGGCAGGACAATGGCATCAAGATCTTCGGCGCGGACGGATACAAACTGTCGGACCGGCTGGAACACGAAATCGAGAGGGAAATATTCGCTCACATCGAGCAGCTGGCCGAGGGCGCATCTCACATTGTGGTATCTACTTCCGAGATGTTGCCCGGAGATGCCACATTGCGGGAGCAGTACGCCCGCTGGCTGGCGGATTTCGCTTCGGGGGCGAGCTTTGGCCAGTTGCGAGTGCTGGTGGATTGCGCCAACGGCGCCGCAAGCAGCATGGCTCCGCTGGTATTCCGACACTGTGGGATAGCGGCCGACTTTATCGGTATCGAGCCCAATGGCCGCAACATTAATGCCGGCTGTGGAGCGCTTCATCCTGAGTACGTGGCCAAAGCGGTGGCTGCCGCTAGCGGCAAGTACGATGCCGGCATCACCTTCGATGGCGATGCCGATCGCGCCCTGTTCGCCGACGCCGCCGGGCGGGTGGTAAACGGTGACGGTGTGCTTGTGTTGGCGGCTCGCGATATGAAAGCTCGTGGCCGGTTAGCCAACGATACCGTCGTGGCGACAACCATGTCGAACATGGGCCTGGAAGCTGCCTTGAAGCGAAGTGGCATCACCATGCTGCGCGCGCCGGTGGGCGACAAGTATGTTCTGGAAGAAATGCTCAAGAGAGGGGCGACGCTGGGTGGCGAACAATCAGGACACATATTGTTCCGCGATCTGGATACGACGACGGGCGACGGCATCCTCACAGCGCTCCGCGTTCTGGAGGTAATGACACGCAAGGGCAAGTCGCTGGCCGAGCTTGTCGAGGACCTGAAGACGTTCCCGCAAGAGATCAAGAACGTTCACGTGCGCGAGAAGAGACCGTTCGAGCAAATGCCCGCGGTGATGGAAGCAATTCGCACGGCCGAGCGCGACCTTGATGGCAATGGGCGCGTTGTGGTGCGCTATTCTGGCACGGAAAAACTTGCGAGGGTGATGATTGAGGCTGAATCAGAGCAGGTCATGCGGCGGCACACCGACGCGATCGCCGGCGCGATTCAGCAGGCGATCGGCGTGTGATTCAGCACGGAGACACGGAAAGCCTTAGTTAGAAAGCGGCGGCCTGGTACAGATCAAGCCTTGCTAGTCGCTAGTCGCTAATTGCTTTTCTTAGAACCTGCCGCCCTCGACCCACGCTTTAACCTCCGCCTCCACGTTGAATCCCACGCTTCCCATGATGAAGCGGCCATCGAGTTCATAGGCGCAGACCTCGAGCGGGGTTCCGTCGTAGCCGCCGTGCAGATATCCGCGAACATACAGGCGAGCGAACTCGTCGACTCCAAGCAGTCGATACTGCACAACATGCACCAGTTCGTGAAAGATCAACTGCGGCGTAAGCGCATCGTGAAAGACGACTACATCGTCAAAGGTGATGGCCGGCATGGTGGCGAAGTTGGGCAGCCCGGTGAAGCCGAGCTTCTCCAGGTCGGCGTAGAAAGGGGGATTGGGCACGCGCTCCACAGCAGCTTTCGCAGATTTCGCTCCTGCGGGTTGAGGTGAGGATCCAATTTGCAGTGCGCGTACGCGTTCGAGGTCGTCGGCGGGGAAGAACCGTGACCATAGTTCCGTGAATGTCAGTTGAACTGCGCGGCTGTAGTAAGTCGTTCGTTGTGCGCGAATGTAGTGGGCAACCGCCTGGGTGAGGGATGCGACCTGCTCAGACGAAAGAACCGGCTGCTCGTGCTGTTTCCGTCGCGCGGCTTTTTTCCTGCCTGCGAACAATTGGCTTACTCCAGATCCCGCCAGTTCGGCCCCACTCCTACATCAACCTTCAGGGGGACCCTGAGTTCGTAAATATTCTCCATGCGTTCCGCCACCAGTCGCTTCATGGTATCGATTTCGTCGGCCGGCACTTCGAACACCAACTCGTCGTGGACCTGAAGCAGCATCCTTGATTGCAGGCGGCGCTCGCGCAGCTCGGCATCGATGTTGATCATGGCGAGTTTGATGAGGTCGGCTGCGGTCCCTTGCAGCGGAGTGTTTACCGCGGTGCGTTCGGCAAAGCCGCGCAGGTTGAAGTTCTTGCTGTGAATATCGGGGATGGGACGCACGCGTCCGAATAGGGTTGTAACTTTCTGGTCGCGACGGGCCTGCTCGAGCGTGCGGTCGATGAACTCGCGCACACCGCTGTGTTTTTCGAAGTAGGCATCGATGAAGCGCTTGGCTTCCTTGGTGTCGATGCCGAGCTGTTGCGAGAGGCCGAACGGCGACAGGCCATAGACGATGCCGAAGTTCACCGCCTTGGCGCGGCGGCGATGCTCGGCGTTCACCATGAGCGGAGGCACGCCGAAGACCTGCGATGCGGTGAGGGTGTGAATATCCTGCCCGGTGCGATAAGCCTCGACCAGCAGCTTGTCGCCGGAGAAGTGTGCCAGGAGGCGCAATTCGATTTGCGAGTAATCCGCCTTGAGCAGGACATTTCCCGGCTCGGCGACGAAGGCAGCGCGGATCTCGCGGCCGAGCTCGGTGCGGATGGGGATATTCTGCAGATTCGGATTGACGGACGACAATCGCCCGGTCGCCGATCCCGCCATGTTGAAGGTGGTGTGCAGTCGCTTAGTGCAGGAGTTCAGCAGCGCGGGAAGGGCGTCAACGTAAGTGGACTTCAGCTTTGATAGCTGGCGGTAATCGAGCACCATCCGCGGCACTTCGTGCTCGGCGGCGAGGCCCTCGAGCACATCCACGGCGGTGGAGATGGTTTTCCCCTTACCGTACTTGACCGGCTTGGGCAGGTTTAGCTTGTTGAAGAGCACATCGCCAAGCTGCTTGGGGGAATTGATGTTGAACTCGACGCCCGCCTTGCCATAGATCTCGCGCGCCTTGGCATTGATATCGCTCTCCAGCCGCTGCGACATTTCGGCGAGCACGTCGCAATCGAGTTTGACGCCGGCATCTTCCATGCGCGCCAGGACCGGCACCAGCGGGAGATCAATCTCGTCGTAGACCTTTTGCAGGCTGCCCTGCTCAACTTCGTCGCGCAGCTTGCGAGTGAGCCTAAGCGTCACGTCGGCGGCTTCGGCCGGCGAAGGGCCCAGCTTCAGATTGAACTTGCGAAATGCAATCTCCGGCAAACCGTAGGTCGAGTACGTAGGATCGAGCAGGTACGCATAGAGCAGCGGATCGTGCTGCACTCCGGCGAGTTCGACTCCCGACTCGCGCAGCGCGTGCACCGCTGATTTGTAGTCGTGCACAGTTTTGGAGACTGACGCATCCGCGAGGCCCTGTTTCAGGGGATCCGCGAGCTTCGGATAGTCAAGGGAAACAAGCAGGGCGTGGCCTTCCGCAGCGCTGACCGCAACGCGAACACTGGTTGCCGGAGGTGCTGAAGGTTGCGCCGCAGCTCCCAGTGAGAGCTGGTCCGCCGTGTCCTCAGCCGAGTCATCCGTTTCAGGCGCAGCAACGTTTGCCGGCGCCGATGATTCCAGCGCGATTGCCAGCATCGCGCCAGGTTTTCTGGCTGCCGCCAGGACGGATCTGACATCGTCGGCGCCCTTCGCCTCGTGGTAGTCCGTCTCGCCCAGTTCGATGCTCTCGCTGAGGAAGTCCTGCACCAGCGTATTGAACTCCAGCTCGGTGAAGAGCGAGCGCGCGGCAACAGCGTCGGGCTCCTGGGCGCGCATCTTCTCAGGCTCGAAGTCCACCGCAACATTGGTGTCAATGGTGACCAGTTGCTTGCTGATGAGAATGGCGTTGCGATTGTTCTGCAGCGACTCGCGGTAGGTCTTGCGATCGACCTCGGCGGCGTGCTCCAGCGCGCTCTCCACACTGCCGAAGCGCTGGATCAGCTCCACCGAACCCTTGTCGCCGATGCCTGGCGCTCCGGGGATGTTGTCGATGGAGTCGCCGCGCAGCGCCATCACGTCCACGACCTTCCCGGGCGGCACGCCGAGGATCTCCTCGACCTTGGCTGCGTCGCAGATAAGGTTGTCCTTAGGAGGGTTCAGCACACAGATGCGGTCATTGACCAGCTGCATCATGTCTTTATCGCTGGAGACCACGAACACCGAGTAGCCCCCACCAACTGCTCTGTGAGCCAGGGTGCCGATTACGTCGTCGGCTTCGAACCCAGGAACTTCGAGTATCGGAATACGGTAGGCGTCGAGCGCGCGCCGGATGTAGGGCACCTGTTGCGCCAGGTCGGCGGGCATGGCGACGCGGTTGGCCTTGTAGCCGTCGTATGCCTTATCGACGAAGGTCTGCGTTTTGCTGTCGAACTTGCGCACGCTGCCGATCGCGGCGGCCTGCTCGTCGCGGAAGGTGGGCGCGCTTACGTCGAACACGGCAGCCAGATATTGCGGGGCGAAGTCGGCTCGCAACTTGCGGAGCATGTTCACGAAGACGTAGGTGGCGCTGGTAGGAATGCCGGTCTTGGTGGACATGGGCCGCTGTCGCGCCATGGCGTGATAGGCGCGGAAGATGAAGGACATGGCGTCGATGAGGTAAATGCGACCCTTAGAATCTGACGGCTCCGCCGGAACGGGGATGGGCGGTTTTGCCGCGGTCGCAGGCTTCGCCGCACTGGATACCGTAGCTGATTTGGCGGTTTTCTTGATGGAAGGCAAGTATCGATTTTATCAAGGCCTGGTGGTTCGAGGCGGCGCTTTAGCGGCTTGGCGCTGAACTCGAGCCCGCGAGTTCCGGTACTGTCTGCGCCGGTTGAGCGGCGTGGTCGGCGATTTGTGCCGGCTGCGCTCCCTCCAGGTAACGCACGATCAGGGTGATTCTTCGGTTAGCGGGATCGGCAGCGTCTTTGGTATTTCGCGGGTCCTGATCGGCGAAGCCGCGCACCTGCGCCACCTGATCGGCGCGCAGTCCATGCAGTTGCATCAAGCGGCGGCTGGCATTGGCGCGATCGGTAGAGAGCTCCCAGTTGGTGTAATTGGCCGCGCCGGCGAACGGCTGCGAATCCGTGTGGCCTTCAAGCGAAATCTTATTGGGTATCTTGCCCAATTCCTCGGCGATGGTGATCAGCAACTCGCGGCCGTTGGCATTGGGCTCCAGCTGTCCGCTCTCGAAGAAGGTGCCGGCGCGTGATTCCAGCAATTCGATGCGGAGCCCTTCCGAGGTGACGGTCAGCTCGATGTGGTTCTTCAGCTTGTCGAAGTTGGTGACCTGCCGGATTGCCTTCTCCAACTCGCTCTTGACCTTGGCCAAGTCTTGTTTGTTGGCGACCTGAGTGGGAGGCTTGCTCATGCCGGTCAGCTTTCCGGTTCCGGCTGGGTCCTTGAAGTATCCGCTGATGGCCTCCTGTATGGGCTTGCTCGTGTTCATCAGCCACAGCACGATGAACAGGGCCATCATGGCGGTAACGAAATCGGCATAGGCCACTTTCCATGCGCCTCCATGATGGCCGCTGTGACCGGCCTTGCGTTTGATGATGACGGGCGGCGCGCTGGTGGGCATGGCGGTTACGCAGAGCTCTCTACTTGAGCAGCGTTCCCGGCGGATGCTGTTCCGGCGCTGGTCTCTGCGGCCTCGGCGGCAGATCGCTTACAGTGCTTCTCGAACTCAGCAAAGCTGGGACGCAGATGGGCCGGTACCGCCCGGCGTCCTATTTCGGCGGCAAGCAGCGGCGAGATGCCTTTCATGAAAGCGATGATTGTTACGCGCAAGACCTGCAGGTATTCATGTTCTTCATGGGCGAGCTTGGCAAGGTTGGAGGAGATCGGACCAACGAATCCGTAGCACAGCAGAATGCCGAGAAATGTGCCGACCAGCGCCGCGGCAACTTTTCTGCCGATCTCCTCGGGTGGACCGCCGAGGGCGCTCATAGTCATAACCACTCCGAGCACAGCGGCAACAATGCCGAGTCCGGGCAGCGAATCGGCGACCGTGCTGAGCGCGGTAACGGATTGCTCCTTCTGGTGGGAGTGGACGTCGATGTCGGCTTCCATCATCTGGTCGACATCGAAGGCTTCCACTCCTCCCATGAGCACCATTCGCATGGTGTCGCAGACGAAGTTACGGGTGGCGTTGTCTTTGGCGACATCGGGGAAAGCGGCGAAGAACTTGCTTTTTTCGGGCTCTTCGATGTCGTTCTCTACAGTATTCGGCCCTTCGCGGCGGATCTTGTTGAACATGTCGTACATCATCTTGAGCGAGTCAAGATAACGCTTCTTAGTGAACTTAGATCCCTTCAGGACCTGCAGCACACCGGCCGTGATCCCCTTGAGGGTGTGCAGAGGGTTGGCCACCAACAGGGTGCCCAGCGCTGCGCCTCCAATGATGATGGCCTCCGATGGTTGCAGCAGCACCCGTATGGGGCCGTGTTCCATAAGGAAGCCCCCGATCACGGCGCCGAGGACCACCAGTATCCCTACAATGACAAACATCGCTCTTGCGGCTTCCTAGCTGCGGGTTGCAAAGCTTGAAATCGCGCTGTCTTCGTGCAGCCCAAGGCTGCGGAGCTGATAGACACTTTCGCGCTACAACCTCCCTCGAGAACGGACTGGCACCATTCTGTACATCGGCTCAATCGGCAAAAGCTTGCGCACCCAGATGCCGGCGATGCGCGACAACTCCTGTCGTGGTCAGCTACACTGACCTACTGGTATGGCTGGGCGTAAAGCAATGGCATGGTTTAAACGGGAATCCGTCCCACTGGACACTTCGGGCGAGAAGCGGGTAAAGACCGAGGGCCTGTGGGTGAAGTGTGACCAGTGCCGCCAGATCATCTGGAAGAAGGACCTCGACCAGAATCTTAATGTCTGTCCCAAGTGCGATCGCCATTTCCGGATTGACGCGCGCACCCGGCTCTCCTATCTGCTGGATGACGACAAGTACGAGGTGGACGACAATACGCTGGTCTCGACCGATCCGCTGAAGTTCACAGACTTGAAGCCCTACTCGGACCGGCTGAAGCGGTCACAGCAGGAGACGGGACTTAACGACGCGGTCATCAATGCGCGCGGCAAGCTCGACGGCAAGCCCGTGATTGTCAGTGCGATGGAGTACTCGTTTATCGGCGGATCGATGGGGACCGTGGTTGGGGAAATGATCACCCGGGCAATCGAAAGAGCGACGGCCGAGAAGCTTCCGCTCATCATTATTTCGGCATCCGGCGGCGCGCGCATGATGGAAGGCGCCATCAGCCTGATGCAGCTGGCGAAAATTTCAGCAGCGCTGGCCCGCATGGATTCGGCCAAGGTGCCGTACATTTCGGTGATGACCGATCCCACAACCGGCGGTGTCACGGCGTCGTTTGCCATGCTGGGCGATCTGAATATCGCCGAACCGGGCGCGCTGATCGGTTTCGCGGGTCCCAGGGTCATCGAGCAGACCATCCGGCAGAAATTGCCCGAGGGATTTCAACGCAGCGAGTTCCTTTTGCAACACGGGATGCTCGATGCGGTGGTCCGCAGGCACGAGCTGAAGAGCTACATCTCGCGCTCGCTGGATTTCATGCAGACACCGGCGTAGGGCAGAATTCCGGAGCAAAATCCGGACCGGTTCTCGAAGTACAGCTCCACTCCAACAAACTTCGGTTCAGCAATCGTCATAAGTTTCGCTCGCGGTGGAATTCTACTCCGGCATCTCGGAAGTCATTGCCTGTTGCGTTGCACGGTCGAGTCGTAAAATCAATTCAACATGAAAGCCGTTGTAGTCACCCGCCTCGGTGGTCCAGAAGTTCTGGAGGTCCGCGATGTGCCCGAGCCGCAGCCCGGTCCTGGAAAAGTGATCGTCAAGGTGGAAGCGGTCGGCGTCAATTTCGCTGACACGATGACCACGCGCGGTGTGTACAGCGGCATGCCGCCTCCGCCGTTCATATTGGGACGCGAGTTTGCGGGCGTCGTTGAGGGCACCGGCGAGCGGGTGATGGGATATGTGCAGTGGGGGGCTGCCGCCGAGAACATCGCCATCAAGCCGGAGCTGTTGTGGCCGCAGCCCAGCGGCTGGAGCTCGGTGCAATCCGCGGCGTTTCCGGTCAACTTCCTTACCGCTTACCTGGCGTACTGGAAAGCCGGCATTACGGCAGACGCGCTCGAGCCAATTCTCTGGCAGGACAATCACCGCCGCCGCGTTCTCATCCACGCCGTGGCTGGAGGAGTTGGCACCGCCGCGGTTGAGATTGGAAAGCTGCTCGGAGTTGAAACCTACGGGACGTCATCTTCGAACGACAAGCTGGGCCGGGTCATGAAGCTGGGCCTGAACCACCCCATCAACTATCGCGAAGTCGATTACGAGCAGCGCGTCCGCGAGTTGACGAGCGGCGAAGGTGTGGACGCAGTCTTTGAAATGCTGGGCGGCGAGCATACCGCCAAGAGCTTGCGCTGCTGCCGCTCTTTCGGTCGCGTGATTATCTATGGAACGGCAACCGGGCAGCGGCATCAGTTCGACTCCGGCGTCATGATGGGCAAGAGCCTGAGCGCGCATGGGCTGTGGCTCAGTGTGCTGGCCAAGGACCGCGAACTGATCAAGCGCAGCCTGCAGGCCATGCAGCCATGGATCGATCAGGGTAAGTTGCATCCCGAGATCGGGCACACGCTGCCCATGGTACGGGCCGGAGACGCGCTCCGGTTGCTGTTGCAGCGTGCCAACTACGGGAAGATTGTCCTTCAGATTCAGTAGCGGCGAGCGTCGAACCTTCAGCTATTTACAATGGCGCGGTGGACGCTAAACCCTGGCTGGTGCTGATCGTCTTTTTGGCCATCTGCCTCGGCGCGGGCGGCCTGGGTTCGTTCTTCACCGGCAGCAGCGTTCGCGACTGGTATCCGCGCCTGCGCAAGCCGGCGGGCACGCCGCCCGGCTGGGTGTTTGGACCGGTCTGGACGACACTCTACGTCCTGATGGCCATTTCCGCCTGGCTGGTTTGGCGAGAGTATCATTGGGGCGCCAAGCCCGCGCTGCTCATCTTCTTCGCGCAACTGGCGCTGAACGTCGCCTGGTCGGGCATATTCTTTGGCTCGCGCATGCCGGGCATCGCGTTTGCCGAGATACTGCTTCTCTGGTTGGCCATTGCGTTCAACATTCTGGTCTTCTTTTTGCTGCTGCCGATTTCTGCGTATCTGCTGCTCCCGTACTTGCTGTGGGTCACCTATGCGGCGTATTTGAATTTCCGAATTTGGCGGTTGAATCGGTAGCCCCGAGCCAGGAGCCGCGAGCCCGAGCTTCGAGGTTTGGTGAGAGAACTTCAAGTTGGCATCTGCGGATTCAATCAGGAGCTGTTCAGGCTCGCAGCTAGCGCCAGATCTGCCGCGCGAAGAAGTATGCCGTCAGCACGAAGCCGATCACGATGACCATCATGCGTACATGCTCCGGCTTAGTTTTTTGTGCGTAATAGGCGCCGAAGTAGCCACCGAGAAGCGAGCCCGCAATCATCACGATGGTCTGCGGCCAATACACAGCGTGCGACACGACGAACAGCACCATGGCCACGCCGTTCGAGACCGTCGTCAGCCACGCCTTCAGTGCGTTCATGGTGTGGATCTGGTCCATCCCCAGCAGCGCCAGCATAGCCAGGATCAGTATTCCCGCGCCCGCTCCGAAGTAGCCCAGGTAGAAGGCAATGAACAGTTGCAGGACGATGCCGCGGCCGGTAGCGAACTCGCTGTGACCGGCATGCGCGGTGCGCTGGCGCACCCAGCGGGCGATGCGTCCGCTCATAACGAAAATTATGGTTGCGATGAGCAACAGCCATGGCACCAGCCCCAGGAAGGTCGCCTGCGGAGTGATCAGGAGGACGTAGGCGCCGGCGATTCCTCCGACGACTCCACAAAGGGTCAGCGGAAGGACTGTACCTCGCGACAGATGCTGAAGCTCGCCGCGATACGCCCAAACGCTGGCGGGCTGTCCCGGCCAGAGCGCTACGGTGTTGGTGGCATTTGCGTTCACCGGGGGGATGCCGACGAACAACAAGGCAGGGAATGAAACGAAGCTTCCGCCGCCCGCAACCGAATTAATCGCGCCGGCTATAAGCGCAGCAAAGAAAAGAAACACGCCTTGGGAAAGGTGCATGGGTTCAGAAATCCGAGGCCCAAAACCACAGACCAAAACCAGAATACAGATGGCTCGCTGAAAACCTTACCGAATCGGAGACACCGACCCCTTACGGCATGATGATCCGGCTGCCAGAGTTCGATCCGACAGCGTCTGCGGAAGGCCGCTCCGGAAAGCTTTGCTGCAGGAAATCCAGGAAGCCGCGCGCCAACGGGCGGCCGGAGCTGTGGAGGTGTGCCAGCCGAATCATGAATACCAGCACCTTCAGGACCTCGCTATCTCGCAGCCCCGTGTAGCCGCGGTGCTGCCGCTCTACCTCTCGAAAGTCCTCGATCGAGCGCTGCAGCACATCCATGATCGCCGACTGGGCTGGATTCGGCGATGTTTCCTGATACACCAGTCCTGACGCGACCAGTGTCTGATAGCTGCGGGCCAGAGTTGTGAGCGCGCCGATGACGTCGCGGTCATTCAGCTTACGGTCAGCGCGCGAAAGCTGGAGCAGCGTTTCCGTCAGCCCAATCATCAGCGGCTCGTGCCGCTGCAAGAAGTCCTGCCCCAGTTCGACGCCGGGAAATAACTCCTCGGTCAGGTTGTCTCCAAAACTGCGCGGCTTCTCGTGCTGGCGCGCCTGCTGCAAGTATGGGCATTCGCTGGGGCAGTCGAGCGTCACCTCGCGCTGCTCACCGCAGCATTGCGGGCAGATGCGGTCGTGCAAAGCCAGGCAAAACCGCTTTTCCCTTCGGAGATTGCAGATCGAACAGGTCAAGCAGAGTACCTCAACGTGGTTCTAAGAACCTCGGAACGGGGCTATTTCCCGAACCGGAGGGGCCAAGATCGCCGAAAACCCGCATGGACGTTGCCTTTTCGAGGGCCCCTGTGGAAAAAACCGCATAAAATCAGGCGAAAATGCTTTGCTCTCGAAGAAGCTTAGTATACGATACGCAGAATCGGAGCATTCTTACTGCTCAATTCAAGGAGGATTGACGAATGGCAACAGGCATGACCAAGACCCAACTCGTCCGCCATATGGCCGAGAAAAATGAGCTCAACAACAAGCAGGCTGCCGCTTTTCTGGATTCGTTGGCGGAAGTCGCCATCAAGGAAACCAAGAAGAATGGCGTGTTTATCGTGCCCGGTTTGGGGCGTCTGGTGAAGTCGAACCGCAAGGCTCGCATGGGACGCAATCCGCAGACCGGCGAGGCAATCAAGATTCCCGCCAAGGTCGTGGTGAAGTTCCGCGTGGCCAAAGCCGCGAAAGATTCCATCGCACCCAAAAAGTAGCTGCTTCTATTTCTCAAGCGGAGGCCGGCCGCGCGCCGGCCTTTTCGTTCTTAGTGGACAGGGGTTAGTTCCTCTTCAGCATCGCGGCAAAGAACCCATCGCAAGGATGCACTCCCGGGATGGTGCGCAGGAACTTCCCCCTGAGCAGCGAATCGACATCATTCCACACCAACTCGCCGGTCGCGCGCAGCTGCTCCAGGTATTCGCGACATTCTCGCAGCTCAAATCCACCGCATTCGCGCAGAACTTCCTCGATCACGTCCTCGTTTTCTTCGCGCTCCAGGGAACAGGTGGAATAAAGCGCGCGTCCGCCGGGCGCGAGCTGACGCAGTGCGGCGCGCAGGATGTCCACTTGCCGCCGATGGAGATCACCCAGGTCTTCGGGCTTCAGGCGCCACTTGATTTCCGGGTTTCGTGAAAGCGTGGCCGTGCCCGAGCACGGCACGTCCGCCAGCACCCGATCGAAATCGCCGCCCGCGGGAAGATCGAGCACGTCAGCCTGGATCACCTCCACGTTGGGCGCGCGAACTCGTTTGCGTAGCAGCTCCGCGCGATGCGGATGCAACTCGGCGGCGACAATCTGCGCTGTCGGATTTCGCGCCGCAAGCAATGCTGTCTTTCCTCCCGGTGCGGCGCAACAATCCAGCAAACGCGAACCGTGCCCAAGCAGCGCGGCGACCAGTTGCGACGCCTCGTCCTGAATGAAGACGCGGCCTTCGGCAAAGGCGGGCACGTGCGTGAGATCTCCAGAAACAACAATGCGGGCGCTTTTGAGCAGCGCTCCGGGCGCAAGCTCGATTCCTTGCGTGTGCAGCTCGTTTTCAACTGTGGGATCGTCCAGACGAACCGCGGTGGTCGGGCGTTGTTGGTCGTGGCGGCAAATCAGGTACGCGCGATCCAGTCCGTACTCGGCCACCCACCGCTCCACCAGCCACGGCGGATGCGCGAATTCGGAAGCCAGAGAGGCGGCCGTCCACTCCTCCGGTGGGGACGCCTGGAGCTTCCTCTCAGCGATCTTTCGCAGCACCGCATTGACGAACGGTACGGCCGAACGCTTCTTGGCGCGCTTGACCAGCTCGACGCTGTCGTTGATTGCCGCGTGCGCGGGAATTCGGCTGAGATATTGCAACTGGTATGTCGCCAGCCGTAGGGCGGTCAGCACCTCGGCATCAAGCTTGCCTAGCGGACGAGCTGCTGCGGACGTGATCGCCGCATCCAGCCGCGACTGCCAGCGCAGCACCCCCATCACTAGCTCTGTGGCGAGGGAACGGTCCGCAGCGCTTAACGGCGTCAACCGGTCAGAGTGCAGCAGTTCACTGGCAAACGCATTCTGACGATCGACCCGCAGCAGAATATCGAAAGCGGCGGTACGCGCCGGAGAAATTGGCATGAGATGAAACTGTAAATCCGCCAGCTGAGCATGCCAAGGCGGCAAAGGTTTCGCGGCCCGCATCAGACTCGAAGCTAGTAACAATCAACAGCAGTGAAGGAGTTCCCATGGCCCACTACGGGATGCTGCGCGACTATGGCTTCTCCGGCGACGTGGATGACGTCCGCGGCGCGCGCGGCTGTCCCTTGATCGCGAAAAACAGAATGTAGAGGTAACAAAGAACCGGCAGGATAAACGCGTGGTGAATGCCGATCCGGTCGGCGATGACGCCCTGAAGGAGCGGCACGACTGCGCCCCCGACAATGGCTGTGTTGAGCAGACCTGATCCCTCACCTGTCAGAAGTCCTAGACCCTCGATGCCGAGCGTAAAGATGGTGGGGAACATAATTGAGTTGAAGAGACCGACAAGGATGATGCTCCACATGGCAATATGGCCGCTGGTGGCCATGGAGAGGCAAACCAGAAAAGCCGCTACCAAGGCATTGAATCCGAGGACGACCCGGGGCGACATCTGGCGCAGCACCCACGATCCGGCGAAGCGCCCCACCATGGCTCCGAACCAGTAGCCGAATGCCAGATAGGCGGCGGCCTCTTCGAAGCTGAGGTTGCCTATGTATGGTTCGTGCAAGTAATTCACCATAAAGCTTCCAATCGCCACCTCGGCGCCAACATAAGTGAAGATAGCGATTGATCCCAGCACCAGGTTGCGGTGGCGCCACATACTGTCGTGCACGCCAGCTCCGGTCTTGTGCCCGCCCTCGACCGCAGGAATGTGCGGCAGGTTGAATCGGGCAATTACAAGCCCAAGCAGAATCAGGGCAATGGCGATAAGCACGTACGGCAGCTTAACGGTCGAGGCTTCGTGGATACGATAGGCATGCAGCTCCGCCGTACTCATCTTTGCGATTTGCTCCGCCGTATAGGCGCTTGCTCCGCCGAGAATCAGCCACGCCCCCAAACGTGGTCCAAGGACAGTTCCCAGCGAATTGAAAGCCTGTGTCAGGGTCAAGCGGCTGGAAGCGGTCCGCGCGCGGCCGAGCACCGCAACGTAAGGATTGGCGGAAACCTGCAGATCAGTGATGCCCATCGCCAGCACGGTGAGCGCGACCAGGAACAGCGGGAACGACGGAACCATTGCGGCGGGAACGAACAACAGCGATCCCAGGCCCATGATGACAAGCCCGCCCACCATGCTGGTCTTGTATCCCACCCGCTCGATTACCATTCCGGCCGGTATAGAAACCACGGCGTAGGCCAGGAAAAAGAAAAACTGGACCAGCATCACCTCGAAATAGTTCAGGTCAAAAATGGACTTGAGGTGAGGGATCAGGATGTCGTTCATGCTGGTGAGAAAGCCCCACATGAAGAACAGCGTGGTCACCATTGCTAGCGGCCCGCGATAGTTGCGTTCGGCGCTCGGAGCGCTGACTGTGGTTGTGTTCTGCTCTGCTCCCAGTGCCATGCTCACCTGAAAATATTAGATGTCGATGGGCGTCCGCCGAAGCCGCGCAAGGCGGAAGATTATCACCCTTGGTATCAGCACACGCGAAAGCGGCGCGTGCTAAGGACCCCGGTGCTGCATTGGGTGCGCCTCAGTATTGAATACCACTTTGTGCAGGTCGAGCGTTGACTTCGGCGCGTACAGCAGATAGAGGTACTTCAACGTCTCCGCCAGGAAGAAGCTTTCCATGTCATCGCGCTTTTCCTTCGTCTCCACATTGAGCAGCGCGGCGAAACCGGCATCCGTACGGCAATACTTTTCCAGGCTGTCGGCGAACGTTTGACCCATGTCCAGATATCGTGGCTCGCCGGTGAAGGAATAGAGATAGTACGTGGACTCGATGATCTCCGGGCGCAGTTCATATCCCGGAGAGGTTATCTTCATTGTCGTGTAATCGATCTCTTCCGGCTCGATGCCGAAGGTCGTCCACATCTTGTAGCTCGATTCCTGCAACTGCGCGGCGCGCTTCAGGTCGCCGGAGAGGGCCAGCACGGCGGGAAAGAATGCATCCAGCGCGCCGTAGTGGGTTGAAACGCGAGCGCCGGTGTTCATGTTGACCTGGGCGTACCAGAGGCCGTTGGGAGTCGGATCAGCGACATACTTGTTAAGCGCAGCAATGCTGGTTTCCCACATGCGTTCGCAATCTTTGTCGCCAAAGAGGATTGAGCACTTCAGCAAATACTCGTAATAGGAATCGATGCCGCCGCTAATGTGGCTGACCGGGTCAGTCCACTTGCCGGTTTCGATGTTAATCGTGGAGCCGACCAGGCCGATCGGCGACCGACGATTGTAGACCTCAACCAGCGCGCGCTTCGCCTTCTCATAGTAAACAGCCTTGCCGGTCAGCTTGCTCAACGTTCCGAATTCGATCAGCAGCGACCCGATCTCTGCTGGATTGCTTTCCACGCCACGCACTGCGCCGGTTTTCAGGTTGACGAAAACGTACGGCATCCCCGTCGGCGAGTTGAACGCCGGAAGCAGCCGCGTGCCCAGGTCGTCGGCCAGCTCGAGCAGCCGCTTATCGCCAGTGAGTTGGTAGCTGCTGAGCAGCCCGCCGAGCAGACGAATTGTGATTTCAAAATTCTTAACGTAGATGTCCTTGTCGAAGGAGAGCTGCTTGTCGATCAACTCGCGGTCCTGCTTCGCTTCATCGTTCAGCCCCATCAGCACCATCGTGTCCAGCGCATCGACGGGCGTCATCAGCAGCGAGGTGCTGCCGGGGTCCCCAGCGCGCGCCGCATTAGCCTGCCCTGCGGGGAGCCGAAGGGCGCGAGTTGGGGTGGAGTACCAGTCGCGATAGCCCTTCGACAGCGGCTTCAACTCATCGTGGCCCCAGGCGTATTGCTTGTAGCCGTTCCAGGCATGCTGAAAATCGCGACGAACACGCTCCGCCATGGCAGACTTCTGCTGCTCGGTCCAAGTGACTGCGGGATTCGCAGGCGCTGATTTTGTCTGTGACGCGCCCTGCGCGCTACGGACCGCGGGCGTTATCGGCAGGAATAGGAATAGCAACAGCGGGGCCACGCCCAGAGTCTTCAGTAAGCCTTTTGTCACCGCGCTATTCTACCTGTCCGGACAGGCGTAATCTCGTATGCGGAGATGAAGCTGTGACTGCCTCGGCCACCTTCGACCCTTATCTTGAACCCTGGTTTACGGCGCGCGTGCCCCGCATGGCCGACTATTCCGGCCGGCTTGCGGAATTCTTCGATTGGGTGCGCACCGAAGTGGACGCCCAGGCAAATTACACCGACCGCTACGCGCCGCCGGCGCTTGAGACCTACGATCGCGATGGCGAAATCATCAATCGCGTGGTGACCAACCGCTGGTATAACGAGCAGCATCGCGAGCTCTATCGCCGCGGCATCATTGGATTGCCGTATGCAGAAGGCGCTCCACACCTGCTGACGTTCGCGATGGGCTACATCCTCTCCCAGTGCGACATTAGCTTGCATTGCCCGGTCACACTCACAGGTTCGGTGGCGTACGTGCTTGCGTCGCACGCGCCCGATGCGGTGCGGCAGCAATATCTATATGACGTAGTCCGCATGGACGGGCTGGCCAAGACCGGTGGCACGTGGGCAACCGAGCAGCACGGTGGCAGCGATGTGGGCGCGACCACCACCCGCGCGGTCCGCAACGGAGATCGCTTCGCCCTGTATGGATTGAAGTGGTTCACCAGCAACGCAAATAGCGGGCTGGCAGTCGCAACTGCGCGTCCCGATGGCGCTCCTGGAGGCTCGGCGGGACTCGGTCTGTACCTTGTGCCCAGTCATCTCGACGATGGCCGGCCGAATCACTATCGCATTCGGCGGCTCAAGGACAAGCTCGGGACCAAAGGTCTGCCGACGGGTGAGACTGATTTGCTCGGGGCCGAGGCAGTCGAGATTGCGGTTCCTCCGCATGGATTCAAGCTGATGATGGAGGCGCTGGAGTACAGCCGCGTGCACAATGCCGTTGGCTCGGCTGGAATGCAGCGACGGGCTTTGCGTGAGGCCCTGGCTTGGGCGAAGTCGCGCGCTGCATTTGGACACGTCCTGTACGAATATCCCATGGTCCAGGATGAGTTGGTGCGCATGCTCGTGGAGTTCGAAGCGGGAGCGCTGCTCGCTTTCGAGGCTGCCATGACCTTTGATGAGGTGCAGCGCGACTCGCAACGCCGAACGTGGCTGCGGCTGTCGACGGCATTGGCGAAATATCTAACGGCAGAATATGCGATCCAGGCAAGCCGCGCCGCCCTGGAGTTGATCGGCGGCAACGGTTATACCAGCGACTATCCTGTGGCGCGCCTGCTGCGCGATGCTCAGGTGCTGACCATCTGGGAGGGTCCGGCGAACATTCAGGCTCTGGAGTTGCTGCGCCTGCTGAGCCCGAAACTTGCAGGATGCGAGCAATATCGTTCCCGCCTGACCGCCATTGCAGAAGCTATTCCTGATTCGCACCACAAGTTGCACCAAGCATTGCAGAAACGATTGCAGGGCGACGGAGAAGCGATCGCGATCGCGCTTCGCGACCAGCAGAGTGCGGAGCGATTCGCTCGCAAGCTGCTGCACCGGCTGAGTCAGACATTAGCTTTTGCCTTGCTGTGCGAAGCAGCTACAGCAGCCGAGGCGCGCGGCGACCTGCATCAGGCCCACTCTGCCTGGCGCTACTTCGAGCAGATCGAGCCGCCCTCATTTGGAGTGGAGGACGAGGGCGCACGAAAAGGAGTCATGGAGCTAGTGGAAGAGGAAGCGAGGTTGTCGGCGAAAGCGGCCGGTTAGTGTTCTACCGCGCGCGCTGCCTTGATCTCGTCCCAACGCACCCAGGCAATGTACAGCACGACCATGAGGTTGATGATCAGGACACCCCAGTGGAATCCGGTGGGACGTCGCACCAGCCTGTCGACTTCGAATGGGATGTAGATGCAACCCGACCCAATCGCCAGCCATTCGGCCCAGGCGCGTTGCTTCCATAGACCGTAGCCCTCCGCAAATCGTAGCAAGGCATAGGCCGAAGCCAGGCCGAGAATGGTAGCGGCGCGGGTGTCGGAGAGCTTGTCGGCCGCATTCAGAAACTGTTGTGCCCAGTGATGATTGAGACCGATGTGAAGAAAGTTCAGGATGTGTTCGGCCGCGTCCTCGAAATCGACGTCCCGCCGAATCATGCGGGTGAGAACAAAGGCCGCAAGCAGCGCCAGCAATCCTTTCAGCGCCTCAACCAAGGCAACCGTGCGCAGGCCCACGCGATGTGCGGAGCGTCGGCAAACCTCGCGATCACGCCTGGTCGTGATGGTGCTCATGCGCAGAGGGAAGAAATGCATAACCTATGCAGCACACGTAATCGGGAGAGAGTTTTCCTTCCTGATCCTGCCCCCACTTGGATTCCCTGTCCACACCCGCCGTGGCCTTTGATTTGAGCAGATTTGATTGTAGAGGATGTTACAAAATCTGGAGTAGATTCTGAAGGCGCGGGGCGGAATCGAACCGCCGATAGAGGTTTTGCAGACCTCGGCCTTACCACTTGGCGACCGCGCCGCCTGTCCACCCCAGCAACGCAAAACGGCGCTTGCCTGGGGCCACGGTATGCGAAAAACCCTCGCTAGAGCAGATTCACGGCAAGCCCGCAGTGGCGGGATTGCAGGGGTGCTAGTTGCGAGGGCGGCGTATTCTGGAGCGGGAGACGGGATTTGAACCCGCGACTTCGACCTTGGCAAGGTCGCACTCTACCACTGAGTTACTCCCGCTCGGCAGCCTTGATTATAGCGAATGCCTGAATTCACCGGCAATGGGCTGGGTCGACGCTTCCAGCGATAGGGCCCTTGACGTGGTGCACCGATTTCACCAAGTGGCGTTATGTTACCAAGTATGAGGCGAGCGAGCGTTACCATTCCCGACGATTTAGTCAAAGCGGTGGACAGTTACATCCGCGATCAGGAAGCGCCGCCTGCTCTGACGGCAGTGGTGCAGGCTCTACTACGGCTCCACCCCCCCGGTGGTTCGCTCCACCACCGACTGCACCGCCGTGATGTTCGGAGTCGCCGGCGTCTTCCTGCGCCGCAAGTCGCGCAGCAGGCCCGACCGTGTAATCCACAATCCGAGCGCAACCGTGGCCAGCCACACCGCCGTGATCACTAACAGAGACAGCAGATCTGCCTTGCGGCTGCCGTCTACGACCACCACGCGCGCAGCTCCGTAACATGCTATTCCGGCAAGAAGCGCGGTAGCCGCTGATTTCAGCAGCTCTGACCACTGCAAGCGGCGCAACAACACCAGCCCACTGCGGTTCAACAGCCAGGCCAGCGCCAAGGTATGTAGCAGAATGCCGACATCGGAAGCGATCGCCAGTCCCGCCACTCCGGCGCGGTGAAACAATGCCGAGTACACCGGCAGCGAGACGAGCACGACGACGGTGCTGGCGATCATGGGAGTCAGGGTGTTACCGGCGGCGTAGAAGGCTCGCGCATACAGCGCTTGTGCCGACCATAGCGCCAGCGACAACGTGAACCAGAAGAAATACACCGCTGTTTCACGCGAATCCTGGAAGTTGAAGCGCCCGCGCCGGTACACCAGGTCGATGAGCGGCAGCGCCGCCGGCATCATCCACGCGGATGAGAGGAATGATGCCGCGGAAATGCGGTACACCGAGCCGTTCACCGTGGCCGCAAACTCCTTGAGCTTGCCTTCACCAAACAGGCGCGCGAAGAATGGCATCGACGCCTGTCCGGTTGCCTGGCCCAGAATTGCGATCGGCACCGCGAATAAGCGCTTGGCATAGTTCAGCCGCGTGATATCGCCTGCACCGCCGGAAGCGAAGTGCCGCAGGATCCAGTCGTCCACGGAAACCAGTGACACGCCCAGCATTAGTGGGATGGAGAGTTTCACCCATTCGCGAAACTCCCGGTTCCGCCAATCGAAGTTCACCCGGTAGCGCAAGCCGTCCTGTGCTGCGCCAATAACGTTAATCAGGAACGGCCCGATGATAGCGCCGACTAGCGCGCCGTACGCAAGCGAGGCAATACCGAAACGCTTTGCGCCCACCAGTCCGCCCAGAATGATGAAGACGTTGTAGAAGATCGGGCTGAGCGCGGGGTAAAGAAACATGCGCCGCGAGAGCAACACAGCGGAAACGATTCCTCCGGCATAGAAGAAGATTTGCCCGGGCAGAAGAACTCGGGTGAGGTACACGCAACGCTCAAGCTGCGTGGCTGAAAAACCCGGCGCGACCAGGTGGACCATCTGCGGAGTGAAGACTTCCAGCAGCAGTGTGCCAAAGCACACCAGGGCCGTCATGATGGTGATAGTCGAGGTGAATGCCTGCTGCGCCTGCTCGTCTCGTCCTTTGGCTGTGTGCCGGGTATAGATCGAAATGAAGGTGATGGAGGCGGTGCCGCCCGCGAGAATGTAGTTCAGCCAGTCGGGAACGGTGAAGGCGGCAACATACGCGTCGGTGTTGGGTCCGGCGCCAAAGGCCCAGGCAATGTAGGCCTCGCGCAGGTAGCCGATCACGCGCGAGAGCATGACCGCAGCCATCAGCAGCAGCGTGGCAGAGAATTCGCTATGCTGATGGGAAGGCCGCAGGTTGCGCAGCACCCGTGCCCCAAACCCCGGGGCATGTTCACTGGAATCGCCTGCGGCCCAAGACGGCATCAGTGTGCGATTTTACACGGCAGTCCCCTGCCCAGCCGTCCCACTATCCGCGTTGCTCTCTGAATGAGTGGAGATCAGCCTTTCTTTAACCAAGCATTACATGTGGAATGCCAGTGATCAGGGCATCCCCCACAATTACATCCAGCCCGATAGGCAGTCCATAAATGTTGACCTGGTTCACTACCAGCTCCAGACTTCGTACCTCTACCGACGGCGGATAAGAGGAGTAGATCACTCGTTTCAGGTACAGCGTTCCCAGGCCGGCAATTGGAATGGTGGTGTTGTCCGGGATACTGTCGGTAATTTCCGGATGTCCGGCCACCGAGATGCCGACATACGAATCCGTCCCAGTCAGAGTGGTATTGATGTACTGATCGATCGACGCATCGACCTGGGCCCTCATCACCGTAGCCGTGATGAGACCGTTCAGTAGGTTGAGGTTTTCTATCGTCGATGTGTTCTCGCCGCTGGAGAACGTTGGCGTCAGGTTCGACTCCACCGTATCCGTAAGCGTGCCACTCGACAGAATGCTGGGCAGGTTGAGGCCGACAAGAGTACCGGTCACCACCGTACCGCCCGTGCCCAGGCATGGCAGCACCTCAAGAGCGCTCGGGGAGGAAGCCAGTAAACCTCCTGACACCTGCGTTCCATAGGAATGGCCGCTGATGATGCCAGGAGCGAACACGTTGAACATGCCGCTGGTGGCGTCGGAGACGATGATCTCGGTGCCCGTTTGCAGACCGAGCAGGTTGATCCCGGTCACGTGAACGTGCACCATGTTCACCGTCATGGTGGCGTTTGCGCTGCCGATGCTGGACGTTTGCTCATTGAGCACCACATATCCCAGTAGCGGGATGTTGATGCGGGTATTCGGCGCCACCGTGCCGTTGTAAACCTGCCCCAAAACTACCAGGTGGTTGAAATTGGATCCCGCCCCACTGACCTGAAAGTTGCCGCTGTTATCGAGGGTCGTGGTGCTGACTGCTTTGATTTCCTGCGCGGTGATCAGGCCGCCTAGCAGGTTGATGGTTGTGGTATCAGCCTCGGCCTGCGCCTGCTGGCTTGCACTGGAGACGTCGGTGTTGGCCGCGCCTCCGCTGACCAGTGGCGGCACATTAACTCCGGCGCCGGTGCCTGTTGCATTCAGCGGCTGCTGGGAGGTTCCGCAAGTCCCGGCCAGGGACACCGACGCGGTTTGACCAACCAGAACCGTGTTTCCCACGAAAGCAGAGGTCCCATACGCTGTTGGCGCGTACGAGACTGTATAGACCTGGGCAAAACTGTTGACAGGCGCAAATGCAATCATCAACACAAACAGCGTGCTGGCTGCTATGAACCACCGAAAAGCTGACGCTTGCGCAGACATGACATCTCTCGTATCCAACATGTGATCGCCTCCTCTTTCAGTACTTCAGTAGGGCCGGCCTCGCCTCAGCTCTATTTGTGCAACCACGCCGCGGAGATCGGAGGCACCGCAAGTCGTGAATCGCGTCGCTGATGTCTGAGGGTTGCTGCAAGAGCTGGTAGGTTGCGCACGGATCGGCATCCGTACGGAAATTGCGCCGGCAGCGCCGGGGACGACTGGCGGCTAAGACGAAGTACTTCGCCTCCATATCACCTTCCTCACGGAGAGTCGCCGTGGCACGCACTACCAGCTGTACACAGACCTACAGCGACAACTCGGCACAGAATTTAAGAGAACCCTAAACACGAGGTCAGATCAAGATGTAGGCAAAACCCGTCAGAGCGAGGGTTGCTCCGAAACAGCGGAGTCAGTGAAGGATCCAGCTAAACCGGCCGAGACGAGGGTTGCTCGGCCTCATCAGCTCCAACCTGAGCGATAGCTTGTACGTATAGAACGAGGAGGCCCAAGCTTCAAGCAGGCGCGCCCCCATATTTTGCTCAGGCAAAGTACTAGAGAAAGCGATAGGGGATTTTCCTATGGGGCAAAATTCAGACGATCCTGAAGCGTATGGCCTGCGGCGTATACTGCTATTCGTGAGGAAGTAAATACTATCTTCATTGTTTTTAGGAGCCTATGAGGATCCACATGAAGAAATCGGAGCACAGTGAGCTGCCAACGTCGGATCGCTGGCTGGACATCGATGAGGTAAGGTTAGTAAGCGATTTGCGCATCATGCACTCAAAAGTGGACGAGCTTTACCAGATTGTTGCCAATCTGAAGCGCCGGCACAGCGGGGCGGACATCCACAAGTATGCAGACCAGCCTGTCCTGAACGAAGACATCCCGCGCGTAGATGAGATCTACCTGTGGTTTATCAGCTTGAAAGAGCAGAAGGATAAGAAAGCAATCTAAAACGCATTTCAGCTGAGCTGAACAGCTCGCGCCACCAGGCCGAGTGCCTTGGGCTAGTGTTTCTCCATCTTCTGCATCATCTGCTGCCGCTCCTGCGCCCGCATCTGCTCCCACGTTTGATATTGCTGCGGATTCAGGATCGGCTTCAGCTTGGCGTCGGTATCGTCGGCAATCTGATGCATCTTCATAGCCTTCTGCATTGGACCGAGCGACGTGTCGCTCTTCAAGGCCTTGAGTTTGGGCGCTTCTTCCATGAGGATGGGGCGGACTTGCTGCTTCTGAGCGGGAGTAAGCTGCAAGGCAGCCGACATTTTCTCGAGCTTTTGCATGGCCTCAGCGTTCTTGCCTTCCGTGCCCATGTTCTCCTGGGCGGTGAGCGCAACGGTGATGATGAACGCCAGAGAAAGCAGCCAACAATTTTTCCGCATATTTATCCTATTCGAGCGTATTCGATTTCCGCTTGGGATGAATCCGAAGGCCTGAGATATACGACAGCCGCCGCGGCAGGTCAAGCGGAATCTCGTGATGGGAGGAGCGCCCGCACGCCTTCAATCATGTGCGTGGCTCCATTGCGGGTCCAGCTCCGCCGGCACAATCGACCCGTCGCGCATATGAATGATTCGGTCGCCATAAGTTGCGGCCTCGGGGTTATGGGTGATCATCAGTACCGTCTGTCCCAGTTCCTGGTTCGAGCGGCGCAGCATGTTCAGCACAATCTCCGAATTCTGCGAATCGAGATTGCCCGTGGGTTCGTCGGCCAGCACGATGGCGGGTTCGTTGACCAGCGCACGCGCCAGCGCAACCCGCTGCTGCTCGCCGCCGCTCAACTCCGCCGGCCGGTGCTGAAGGCGCTGGTCGATGCCCAGCAGTTTGGAGATGCGCTCGATGCGCTCCCGCTGGGCAGCGTCAACTTTCCTGCCCGCGATGTCGATTGCAATCTCGATATTCCCTTCGGCCGTGAGCGTGGGCAGGAGATTGAATTTCTGAAAGACGAAGCCAATTTTCGTGCGGCGCAAGCGCGTTCGGGCCGAGTCCGAGAGCGCCGTGAAATCAACGCCGTCAATCAGCACTCGTCCGGAGTCGGCGTGCGTCAGGCCGCCAAGGATGTAGAAGAGCGTCGACTTGCCGCTGCCGGACGGGCCGACGATGGTGACGAACTCGCCCTTCTCAACTTGCAGCGACACTCCCCGTAGCGCCGGGACCTCCACTTTGCCGATGTGATAGGTCTTGCGAACGTTCTCAGCCTCAATCATCCACGCCATGCGAATCCTTGATGTTACACGAAACCAAACGCGCGCTTCGGAAGGCCACTCGTCAAGCACTCCCAATCCCGCGGCTTTCGCGCTACAACCAGATCATGGCGAAACCTTGTTCGCAGACGAAGCACGCGCAACTGGTCGCTCGCGCCGCAGAATGGCTGCGATGCAGGTATGGATGCGGCATCGTGCTGTCGGAGCAGTACTGCGCGACCGGTGAGGTTCCCGACGTTATCGCGTGGAAAGCCTCCAGCCAATCGGTGCTGGTGGAGTGCAAGGTGTCGCGCGCCGATTTCCTCGCCGATGCGCACAAGCCCTTTCGGCTTCATCCCGAAGAGGGTCTCGGCAGCAAGCGGTTCTACATGGCGCCTGCGGGAATGATCGCTCGCGAGGAGCTGCCAAAGCATTGGGGTCTGCTGGAGCGCTGGGGCCGCGAAGTTAAATTGGTGGTAAAGCCCGCCAAGGTCGATTTGAGAACTCACGTCGGACTGATGAAAGAGATGAACCTGCTGCTCGCCAGCCTGCGTCGGGTCGAGGTGCGCATCACGCCGCAAACCATCACCGATTTCCTGAAGTGGAAGAACCGCATCGCCGAGTACAACGGCGGCACCCTGCCGGAAGGAATTGCTGCTCGCGAAGAAGAGCCGAACTCATATCTTCGCACCATGCGTCGCTCGGCAACGGCGTAGCCTGTCACGGTTGCGCGATGAAAAGATTGGTCGAGGTCACTCCTGTCAGCTCCTCACCAACTCCTCCATCTCTTTCTCCCCGATCACCGCAACCCCAAGCTCCTTCGCCTTGTCCAGCTTCGAGCCGGCTTCCGCCCCGGCCACAACATAATCCGTCTTCTTGCTCACCGATCCCGCAACCTTTCCTCCCGCATCTTCGATCAGCTTCTTTGCCTCATCGCGAGTGTGCCGCTCGAGCGTTCCCGTCAGCACAAACGTTTTGCCGGCAAGCGTGGTCGCGCGCTGCTTCTTCTGGCCGGTGAACTTCAGGCCTTCTTTCTTGAGTCGCTCCACCAGCGCGAGATTCTTCGGCTCGTCGAAGAATTCGCGGACTGCCGCCGAAACGCTCGGCCCAATCTCGTTCACTTCCTGCAGCTCTTCCGGCGAGGCCTTCATGAGCGCGTCGATGGAACCAAAATGTTCCGCGAGAAACTGCGCCGTGCGCTCGCCGACAAAGCGAATGCCGAGCCCATAGATCACGCGTTCCAGTGGCAGCTTCTTCGAATTCTCAATCTCACTCAGAATGTTCTGCGCCGATTTCTTGCCCATGCGCTCCAGCTTGAGCAGTTGCTCTTCAGTCAAGCTGTAGATATCGGCTACATTCTTCACCAGCCCGGTCTCGACCAGTTGATTGACCAGCGCGTCGCCCATGCCTTCGATGTTCATCACACCACGCGAGGCGAAGTGCCGAATGCTCTCGCGCAGCTTGGCCGGGCAATTCGCGTTCACGCAGCGATGGTCGGCCTCGCCCTCAGCGCGGACGACGTGCCCTCCGCACACCGGACAGCGCTCCGGCATATGAAAATGCCGCTGGCCGCGCGGTCTGTCTTCCAGCACCTTCACAACCTTGGGAATCACATCTCCGCCGCGCTCAACCTGCACCCAATCGCCAATGCGAACGCCTAGCCTGTCGATCTCGTCCATGTTGTGCAACGTGGCGCGGCTCACGGTGGTGCCGCCGATCGGAACCGGCTTCAGCCAGGCCACCGGGGTCAGCTTGCCGGTTCGGCCCACCTGCACCTGAATGTCCTCGATCTGCGTCTCACCGGAGCGCGCGGCGTACTTGTAGGCAATCGCCCAGCGCGGCGCTTTGCCGGTATAGCCCAGCTCTTCCTGCAGCGGAATGCGATCGACCTTAAGCACAATGCCATCGATCTCGTAGGCAAGGCCATCGCGCTTGGCCTCCCAGGCATTGATGAACTCCCACGCCTCATCGATGTTGTGCACCAGGCGATGGTTCGGATTCACCTTCAACCCGGCGGTCTGGAGCGCCTTCAACGATTCGGAGTGGCGCTCAAAAATAGTTCGTCCTCTCGCGAGCAGAAAATAGGAAAAGAAGTCGAGCCGTCGCGAAGCCGTGATGTTCGGCTCGAGCACGCGCACGGTGCCCGCGGTGGCATTGCGCGGATTGGCGAACTTGGGCAGGCCTTGCTGCTCACGCTCCGCATTCATGCGCTGGAAGCCGGCAATCGGCATCAGCAGTTCGCCGCGGACTTCGAAGTTCGCCGGCAGATGAGCTTTCGCCAGAGTTTTCGGTGGGATGGAAAGCGGTACGCTGCGCACGGTGCGCACATTCAGCGTCACGTCCTCGCCGACAGTGCCATCGCCGCGCGTGATGGCCTGCGCCAGCTTCCCGCCCTCGTAGCGCACCGCCAGCGACATGCCATCCAGCTTGAGTTCGCAAACGTAATCCACCCGCGACTCGCCCGTCAGCTCGTGGACGCGCCGCTCCCAGTCGCGCAACTCCTGCTCGTTGTAAGCGTTGTCCAGCGACAACATAGGCGAGGAGTGCGCCACCTTGACAAAGCCTTCGCGCGGCTTGCCTCCCACGCGCTGCGTCGGAGAATCGGAAGTGATCAGCTCGGGATGCTCGGATTCCAGCGCCTTCAACTCATTCATCAGGCCATCGAATTCAGCGTCGCTGATCTCGGGATCGTCGAGAACGTAGTAGCGGTGCTCGTGATAGCGGATTTTGTCGCGCAGCGAGTCGATCTTCCGCTGCACATCCTTGCCGGAGGGCATGCAGCAATTATGCAGTGGCCGGTTGTCAGTTGTCAGTTGTCAGTAGCGGAGGTATCCAGATTCGGCTCACGATATTCAGGCGATGGCGCGGTAAGTTGCGTACGGAACACCATCCAGACGAGTCGCCTTTGTCGCGTAGAATCGAACTCGCAGCTACAGCTGACAACCGGCAACCGACAACTGACAACCGCCTTGAAACATCTCCTCAACAAATGGACCCTGCTGATTCTGGCGCTGCTGAAGCCGCTCGGAGTATGGGGCGTTATGGGTTTCGCCGCGATTGATGCGGCCTTTCTTGGCATGCCGCTCGACGCGATCGTTGCGGGCTACTCGTACAGCACCCCCAGGCTGGCTCTGCTCTATGCGGTCATGGCAGCGGCCGGTTCGGCGCTGGGTAGCATTGTCATCTACCTCATCGGCTACAAAGGTGGGGAGGTCTTTCTGGTCCAGCGCATTGGGCGCAATCGTTTCGACAAGATTCGAGCTTCCTTCGAGAGGCACGAATTCTGGGCCGTCATGCTGCCGTCCATGTTGCCGCCGCCGACTCCATTCAAGCTGTTCGTGCTTTCCGCGGGCGTAGCCGAGATGAGCTTCGGTCGCTTCCTGGCCGCGATATTTCTGGGCAGATTTCTCCGCTTCTCGGTGGTGTCGCTCATCGTGATTCGCTATGGCCCGCGGATCCTCGTCTTCGTCGGCAGCGCCTTTCACCACCCTCTGCGCTACACCATCGCGATTATCGCTGTGGCAGCGCTGATCGGCTGGTGGATTGTGCGGCTGCGAAAGCGGCGCTCACTACGAGCAGGCGATGACAACCGAGCGGCGTAATTGGCCGCGCATGTCTGAAGCAATCATTCCGCCGAAGCAGCCGTGCGGCGGGCGAGCGTCGGCTCCCCCAAGCCGCGTTTGATGTCAGCCGGCTCCAGCACTCGAATCTCCTCCGCTGGATTTTCTACTGCCCACGTCAGCGTACGGACCATTTGCTCGAGGGTTACCAGTGCCAGCCGTTCGGCGCCCGCGCGCATGGGCGGATACAGCCGTGCCATCGCATACAACGGAATCAGAAGCGCTGGCCAGCGATGCCCCGGGCCCAGCACATACCAGGGCCGCACAAAAGTCGCTACCATTCCGCTTTCCGTAATCAGGCGCTCGCCCTCCGCCCGCACCGCCTGATACTCCCGCATCACCGGCGCAGGCCGCGCCACGCTCAGATAAATGAAGTGACGGACGCTCGCCAGCCTGGCGGCGTGCACTGCCTCCTCGCAGGACTTCAGGTCGATGCTGCGAAACTCCGCCGCCTTCTTCGGATTGGGATGGGCTACGCCGACGAGGTGTACGAAGGTATCAGCTGGCGGCACATGCGACGCGTAGCTTTCAGCGCGCAAGGCGTCACCGTGCACCAGCTCGCAACCGCTGGGCACCTTGCGCTCGGAGCCGGGGCGCACCAACGCTCGCACGCCATGTCCGCACCGCACCAGCTCTCTTGCCAACGCGGTGCCCATGTATCCCGTGCCTCCGGTGAGAAATACTTCGCGTCGGTTGAATCCCATGGCAAGCCTCCGCTCGACGATACGGCTCCCAACGCCGTCGCATTGTAATACGGCCGTAAAGGCCAAGCGGATTGCAATAGGTGCCGAGGCGCATCGCCGGTTCGTGTGGCGTCCCGCGAGCGACAGCGAACATCTACTACGGAAATCCCTCTGGAGGTCGACACCATGACTCGCGACGCCAAATTGATTTCCGGCATACTCCTTATCACCGTGCCAACGGTCCAGTATGGCGGCTATTTTCTGCTGACCTTGTTGATGAACAAGAGCTCCGGCTACATGGACAATCCGCTGCGCCAGAACTTCTTCCGCGCCGGGCACGCGCACGCCGGGGTCCTCATCATTCTGTCGTTGGTGTGCCAGATACTGGCAGACTCCGCCGTCCTTCCCAGCTCGGCGCTGTGGATAGCGCGCATCGGCGTGCCCTTGGCCGCGATTGTGCTGCCCCTGGGTTTCTTTCTCTCGATGCCGTCACCAGCGGCCACGGCGCCCAATGGCGCGGTCGCGTTCATCTACGTGGGTGCGATCACGCTGGCAGTCGCGGTTCTGACGCTTGGAGTTGGTTTGTTGAGGGCTGCGGCAGCCGGCTAAGCCGGCCTCTGGTTACGCTAACGCTGCCCGCAGCGCTTCTCCAACATCGTTGTAGCGGAAGCGATATCCTGCTGCCTGCAGCTTTGCCGGCGCCACGCGGGTGGAGGTGAGTAGCAGCTCTTGTCCCATTTCGCCAAGCAAGCCGCGCACGGCGAACTCAGGTACCGGAAATATCGTGGGGCGATGCAAGACCTGGCCCAGCGTGCGCACGAACTCCTCGTTCCTCGCCGGCGAAGGCGCTACAACGTTGACCGCCCCGTGCAGAGTTTCGTTATGCAGCGCGAAAACCATAGCCCCGATCACGTCATCCAGTGCGACCCAGCTCCAATACTGATTGCCGCTGCCGATTCTTCCGCCGAGCCCCAGCCGGAACGGCAATAACATCGGCTTGAGCGCCCCGCCGTCTCGCGCGAGGACCACTCCGATGCGAAGGCAGACTACCCGCATCCCCGCATCGCTCGCCGGAACCGTTGCCGCCTCCCACTGCTTGCTGACTTCCGACAGAAATCCCGCACCCGCGGAACTCTCTTCCGTAAGTAGCTCATCGCCACGATTGCCGTAATAACTAATCCCCGAAGCCGAGACGAACACTCGCGGCTGGCCGGTCCGGCGAAAACTGTCTGCTGCTGCGATCGCCAGCGTTCGCGTACCGCGCACGCGACTGTCCAGCACTTCCTGCTGGAACTCCTTCGTCCAGCGGCCGGCGATGTTTTTCCCAGCCAGGTGCACGATCGCATCGCAACCATTCAGCTTGACGGGATCCAGAGGCTGCTCGGTATCCCACTGCACCTCCTCGCCGCGTGGCTCGCGACGGACGAGTGCGACAGGCTCGTCGCCCGCAGCACTCAAGGCGCGGCTCAACCCGGACCCTAGAAAACCTGACGCGCCGCTAATGAAAACCCGCACAACAAGCCTCTCCTCTAAGCTTCACCCGAAGTTGTCCTGCAACTCACCGTCGTATAATCGGACATGGCGACTTTGCGCCAACAGATCGCGACCAACGTTCTTACCGTCACGCGTTTTCGCGATCTCCTGCGCAGAGTGCGCACCTACCGGCCCGGCGAAGACCTCTCGCCCGTCAAGAAGGCTTACGAGTTCTCCCTGGAACATCATAAGGGCCAGGCGCGCGAATCCGGCGAGCCCTATCTGGTGCATCCTCTGCATGTGGCCACAATCCTCGCCGAGATGCAGCTTGATACTACGGCCATTGTCGCCGGCCTGCTGCATGACGCCGTCGAAGACACCTCCGTAACCATCGACGAGATCCAGACGGAGTTCGGCGAGCAGGTGGCCCACATCGTCGAAGGCGTCACCAAAATCAGCAAAATCGATTTCGCCTCCTCGGAAGACGCGCAGGCCGAGAACGTGCGCAAGATGGTCCTCGCCATGATGGACGACATCCGTGTGGTGCTCATCAAATTGGCGGACCGCCTGCACAACATGCGCACCCTGAAGTTCCTCTCGCCCGACCGCCAGGAGAAGATCGCTCGTGAGACGCTCGACATCTACGCTCCCATCGCGCACCGCCTCGGCATGGGCAAAATTCGCGGCGAGCTCGAAGACCTCGCCTTCCAGTATGTCGATCCCATCTCCTATAACCAGGTCAAAGACGCCATCGAGCTTCGGCGCAAAGAAGGCGAGGAATTTCTCGCCGAGGTGCAAGGCGTCATCGAGCAAAAGCTGAAGGAAAACAAAATCCAGGCCCGCGTAGAGGCGCGTATCAAGCGCCTTTACAGCATCTGGCAGAAGTTGCAGCGGCAGCGCATCTCGGTCGACCAGATCTACGACATGCTGGCGCTGCGCATCATCACCCAATCCGAGAGCGATTGCTACGCGGTGTTGGGCATCATTCACAACCAGTGGCGGCCGGTGCCCGGGCGCATCAAAGACTTCATCGCCATCCCCCGCAATAATTTCTACAAGTCGCTGCACACCACCGTCATCTCGGAAAAAGGTCACGCCTTTGAGGTGCAAATCCGTACCGAAGACATGCACAAGATGGCCGAGGAGGGCATCGCCGCGCACTGGAAATACAAAGATGGTCCTGTCTCGGCGCGCGATGAGCAGCGGCTGGCCTGGCTGCGGCAGGTTGTCGAGTGGCAGCGCGACATCAAGAACTCCAACGAGTTTCTCGCAACGCTGAAGATCGATCTCTATCCCGAGGAGGTCTACACCTTCACTCCCAAGGGCCGCATCGTGGTCCTGCCTCGCGATGCGACCCCCGTGGATTTCGCCTACGCCGTCCACACCGAAGTCGGTCACACTTGTGTCGGCGCCAAGGTGAACGGCCGCATCGTTGCGCTGCGTTATAAATTGCGTTCCGGTGACATCGTCGAGATCCGCACCGAGCCCGGACATCATCCCAGCCGCGACTGGCTGCAGTTCACCAAATCGTCCCGCGCCCGGCAGAAGATCAAGCACTGGCTCAACGTGCATCAGCGCGAGCGCGCCATCGAGATTGGCCGCAAGCTGATCGAGAAGGAAGCGCGAAAGTATCGCATTGCCATGAAGTCGCTGGCGGATGAGGAACTGATGCGCGTCTCCAACGAGAACGGGCTGGCCAAACCCGACGATTTGCTGGCCGCCATCGGCTACGGAAAGTTCTCGGCGCGCAGCATCCTGGCGCGGCTCGTTCCTGCCGAGGAGGCGCAGTCTTTCTCCGGCCACGCTCCACCGTCGCAAACAGAAGACACCGGGCCGAGTGGCCTTACCAGCGTCGTGCGGCGCGTGTTTGGAGGTGACAGCTCAGCGATTAAGGTCAAAGGTCATGATGACCTGCTGGTTTACCGCGCGGGATGCTGCAACCCGATTCGCGGCGAAGACATTGTGGGCTACGTGACTCGCGGCAAGGGCGTCGCGGTGCATTCCAAATCGTGCGCCAATATCGGCAACCTGTTGTTCGAGCCGGAGCGCCAGATCGCGGTCGAGTGGGGGCGCGATGCCGCTGCTCCGGCCTGGCAGGCCGGATATCCCGTGAAGCTGAGCGTAGCTTGCGACAACCGGCCGGGCATGCTGAAGGCCATCGCAACCGTCATCAGCGACGCCAACACCAACATCCGCAACATGGACGCGAAAACCGCCGAAGAGCATGCCACAGTGGAGATCGTCGTCGATATCGCCGATCTCAAACACCTGGAACGCATCCTCACCGGCGTGCGCAAAATCGCCGGTGTGCGTGACGTTCAGCGTGTGCAGAAGCTGTAGCACACTCGGCACTCCGATCTCAGCTGGTACCCACACGGTCGCCGACCTTTCGCGTGGCCACGTCGGGAGCGACGGCAATGGCCACCTGATCACTGTGATAACGGGACTTCTTGATGAGTAGCCGATAGAATGCGCGTTGTTGAGCATTTCTGATGCAGGCGAGACTTCAACCGCGACCGGACTTGTTGCTCCTCCTTTCTCTGCTGCTGGCCATTCTGTTGACTCCGGTGTTGGATCAGGGTAATTGGAGCCGACTGGTGCTTGCGGCAGTAACGTTCATACCAGTCGTCATATCCATTGTCCGATTGTCCCAGATAAAAGGGTGGGTGTGGCCATCGGTTCTATTGGCGTTGGGCAATGTGATTTTTGTTGTGGCAGGTAATACGTTCCGCAGCCGAACACTGACCGGAATTCGATGGGGATTTCTGGCCGCGTTCTTCGCACTCACGGCTGCGGGTCTTTTCTCGTATCTCAGGAATTCTCGTTCCGTCGCCCACGCGCAGCTCTACACTGCTGTCAATATTTATCTGTTGCTTGGGTTGCTATGGGCGACGCTTTATTTAGCGATAGATGCTTTGTCTCCGGGTTCAATCCAGGTGGGAAGCCACCCAGCCGACCGTCAGACGGAGCTGCTTTACTTCAGCCTGATAACGCTCTCTACCATTGGGTACGGCGATATAGTGCCGCTTAGCGGGGAAGCCCGCATACTGGCGGCACTGGAGGGGGTGACAGGAGTTCTCTACATAGCGATTACAGTGGCGTTCTTAGTAAGCAGGTTCAGGGACGAGCCTTCGGATTTGCCCGACGGGACCGACATGACTGGCAGGCGATAACACTTAGAACCCCTTCCGTCTGAATAACGGCAAGCGGGAAATAATCCCAAGGTAAGGTTGCCGACGATTCGGGATTTGTTGCTTTGGCGTGAACCCCGCCCGGCGAAGGCCGGAAGTCGAAATTGTTACGAAGCGTTGCTTGCCGTTACGAATTGTTGCTTGCCATTGCGCACCTCCGCACTTTGACCTACTCTCAATTTTAGCGAGCTTCCAAGAGATCGCTTCCCTCCTGGAACCATCGAAATTGCCCGCGAAAAAGGGGGCGGACATGAAATGTCGCACCGCGCCAGCTCTACTTGTCCTGATTTTCTTCTGCTCCAACCTGCTGACCGCACAGCAACCATCCCCGGATGCTGACGCCGGAACCATTAGCGCGACCACCGAACTGGTATTGGTCCCGGCACAGGTAAAAGGGCACGATGGGAAGCCACTGCTGGGTTTGAAGCAAGAGGACTTCATCTTACGAAGCGATGGCAAGCCGCAGCCCATCCGAGTTTTCGAAGAGACGCTGCGGCCGGCGTCCGCCACACGCGTCACCCATTCCCCGGCTGCCACAGCGGACCTCATCTACAACGTGCCCGACGGCGGCATGCCTGACCAGATTCTCATCATCGCACTCGACCTGGTGAACACCGCTTTCCTCGACCAGACCCGAGCCAAGCGAGAATTGCTGAAGTACCTCGCAGAGCAGGTCCCTAATCAGCATTTCGCGCTGGTCGCAATAACCAAAGACGGGCTGGTGCAGATTCACAACTTCAGCTCCGACCCAGCCACCCTGGTGCAGGCGCTGCAGCGTATTCAGACCTCGACGGAGAAGGATGTCATCGAGGAGCCGCTGCTGGATAGCATCACGGCAACTTCTCAGTTCGCGACCCCATGCCGCCCGGTCGACGAGTATCAGAGCATGCTGGCGGCATTCAACGAGTCGCAGATCTACGGCGCATTCGCTCAGAAGATGGCCGTCCGCGCCACCTTGACCTCACTGATGCAGATTGCGCAGGCCTATGCCGGAGTGCCGGGACGAAAGTCAGTGATCTGGCTTACGGGCGGAATGCCGACTCTTATCTATGACGCCTTCGCCGGCGGCGTTAAGGGCAACTCGGTGCTTAATGCCGACCCTGAGTTGCTGACCGACTACCAGCGTGCTTTTGCGGCGCTGAACAACGCCAACATCGCCATCTACGGCGTCGACCTCAAGGGCCTTAAGCTTGACCGCTCCTATCAGGCTACCGGCGTCAATCAGGCCATAGCGACGCGCGCCACCGCGGCCACGATCTATGGGCCCGGCAAGATGATACAGCCCAGTGATTACAACGACGACGCCATCAAGGTCGTCTCCTCAGCTACGGGAGGCAAGTCATGTACCGCCAACGCCGGCGTGAAGGACTGCATTGACCAGGCTGTTGCTGACAGCTCCAGCTATTACATGCTGGGCTTCTACGTGCCGGAGCAGGAGCGTAAGGCCGGCTGGCACAAGTTGGAGGTGAAGCTGGCCTCCGAGCGTGGGTCGGTGCGTTCTCGCACCAGCTATTACCTGGCGCCGAGCACTGCGCCCTCGGAGAAGGAGGTCAACCGCACCCTGCGCGACGCTGTCAATGCGCGGATTGGTTATACGGGGCTTGCTTTTGCGGTCCAGCGCGAAGCCGCCAATTCCAAGACGCCTGCCCCTCCCGGGATGCGCATCTTTGTTCCCGCCAGGAGTGTGCTGCTGACACCAGGCCATCCGCAGCTCAGCTATGACATCGTGAGCGTTCCCCTGACGGAAAAGGGCGAGCCGGCGGCTGACCTGCGCGTCGTTCATCTCAACCTCACCGAGGAGCAAACGCGGTCGGCGCTCAGCAAAGGCTGGTCCTATCTCGACCAGCCCGACGGGGCGGCAACGCGGCCGGTCAAGTACGTCCTCCGCGATAACGGCACCGGACGCATCGGCTCCGTGGTCGTTCTTCAGCCAAAAGCGGGAGGCTAGAAGTTGTGTCAGGGCACGACTTCAGTCGTGCCGAGCCGAGCCCAACTTAGCTGAGGGCTTTAGCCCCTGAATAAATTTGTGCATGGGTGCTCCGTTCTAGCGATCTTCTGGCTAGGGGCGGGCAGTTGCATCTTTCGGTACATGCCGCTTGCGCGATGTCTCCGAAATCAACGAAAATATCTCTCGGAATCGAGATGAGAGACATGACTTTCGCCGGAGTTATTCATGCTGGGCCGGAGGTCGCGCCCGGCTACAAGTTCGACAAGGCTGCCGACCTCGCCGATGCCGCCGAACGCGAGCGGCTCAGCCCCAGCGCAATTCGGGCCTTTGTCAGAATCTCCGATAAATGGGGATTGACCGAAACCCAGGTCCGCGCGTTGCTGGGTGGAATCGCCTCTTCCACCTTCCACGCCTGGAAGGCTGATCCCGATAGCCAGAAGTTGAGCCAGGATACGCTCGTTCGCATCTCCCTCGTCATCGGAATCTACAAGGCCTTGCACATCTACTTCAGCAAAGCCTGGGCTGATCGCTGGGTTCGCCTGGGAAATCGGGGCGCACTTTTCTCCGGCCGTACTCCCATCGACTTCATGATCCGCCATGGGCAACCGGGCATGCTGGAGGTGCGCCGCATGCTCGACGCCTGGCGCGGCGGCCGATGACCCCCGCAATTCCGCCTCGGCGTTCCGTTCAATACCGAGGCATGCACCGGCTCATTCCTTCTCTCTACAGCGACAACGAAACCGTTCTCTCCGATATCGCCGACAACGATGCCATGCTGCAAGACATGGTCCTGCTGGACGGTGTGACGAATGACCGCATTCAGGGCGAACAGCGCGGACTGGCCGGCATCGGCATTCACGAATTAGTGTATGGAATACCGAGCGCGCATATCGTCAACGCCGCCTTCACCCACGCGAGCGAGTCCGGTTCGCGCTTCAACGATTCCACGCGTGGAGCCTGGTACGCAGCGGAGGAGCTAAGTACGTCAGTCACTGAAGTTGCTTATCACAAGGCACGACGCTTGGCCGATATCGTTGTGCCCAACTTGCCGGGCACCCGTCCTGATCTCGAAATCACCACCTACGACGATTGGATGGCCGATTTTCAGGCGGAGTTCCACGTGCTCCGTCCGCGCCAGAAGTTTGCTGAGTTTCTGCAGCTGGAGCCGGTGCCGGCCTGTTACGCGACCTCGCAAGCGCTCGCCAGGCAACTGCTGAATGCCGCTTCAAACGGTGTTGTGTACGAAAGCGTCCGCCGGCCCAGGCACTTCTGCCTGGTCTGCTTCCGTCCGGCACTTGTGTACGATCCTCGCCGCGGCGCAAGCTTCGAACTAACCCTCAAAGCCAGCGGCTCAAGTTACACCCACAAGGTGCGGCGGCTGGCGAGTTGACCTCTACTGTGCTGGCGGATTCTGCAGCTTTGGGTTGTGCGGCTCTTTCATCTCCTGCTGCTTTTCCTTCGCCTCATCCGCCGGGCTCTCCACGGAGTCTTCGATCACCTGACCGGTCATCGCATCTACGTTTACCTCACGAATGCCCTGCTTTGTCTTGATGTCGAACGAGTACATTAACTTTCCATGTTCCCGTTCAAGTTCCTTGCTCTTGATCGTGCCGGGCTCTTTGGCGAGCGCTGTTTTCTGGGCCTGCTGCATGGAGATTTTGGCTTCCTTCTGCAGCCCCGCTTGGTCAGTCTTCTTTTCCTGAGGTGGGCTGGCCACCGCCATAAGGCCGAACATCAGTATTGACACAAGCACCACAATTGCTGGTTTCATGAAATCACCTTCCTCTCCATGCTTGGATGCGATGTACCTACCGCCATCGCGCAAACTTCTATATCGCACCACAGGCTGATCCTGCTAGCGTCGCCGCCAAACTAAGTCCCAACTCTCTCGCCGGTCAACGAAGCCGGTGATGTTTCCGCTGACATCGCGCTGAAATATCTTGCGAATGCGCGGCTGCCCAGGAACGAACAGCACATCGCGTACTTCAACCTGCAGCGGCTTCATCGAGCCACCCTCGCGTCCGCCGGTGAGCTGCTTGCCGTCCCAGCGAATCACGTACACCAGATCGGGGGCTGCTGAGTAACGCCCAACATACTCCTGCATCTGTGCGGCTGGTAGCGAGATCGCGGGAGGGTCCTTCAGCACGGCGTAGGCGTGGATCAGGTACAGCTTCCACTCGCCCGACTCGCGGCGCCAAGTCTCGGTGGTGAGATATTGCGCTTTCAGCACCTGCCCGTGATAGTTCTCCTGCTCGTCGTCGGTATGAATCACCAGCGCCAGGTCGCCGTCGATGCGCGTGCTGTAGGACACAATCTGGAGAGTGCCGGAAGCACCGGCAGGCAACGGCTGAAGCTGCTTCAGAAATTCGGCGCGGCTCATGATGGCCCCGCCCTCATCGACGTACACGGCATCGGCGGCAAGCGCCTGAGCCCACAACTTGCGATCGCCAGGCGCCAAGGCATCAAGCAGCGCCTGATCTTTCGCGCGGAGAAGGGACGTGGCTTGGTCTGCCGCTTGGGGCGCGGCCGGAAATAAGAACGCAAGCAGAAGCGCAAGAAAGAACATGCCACGATTTTAAGTGCCGGGCGGCAAGGATTCACTCAATGGCAAAGCGCGCTTGTTAATGCGGGAACAGCATATCCAGATCTCGACGGCCAGGCACCACACGCAGGATGAGAACCTCCTCGCCCTCCAGGCAGTAGACAATCACGTACTCTCCAACCGCCAGGCTGCGACATCCGGGGCCAAAATCCTCGTGGTTCAACGCAAGCGAGCTTACTGGGAGGCTGGCGAATTGATAACGCCAAATGATACCCTGAGCGCGTGAAGCTTACCGCAGTCTTTGAACCGGCCAAAGAAGGTGGATATACCTGCTTCGTGGAAGAGATCCCCGCCGCGATTTCGCAAGGCGAGACTCTGGAAGAGGCCAAGGCGAATCTTCGCGAAGCGCTGCAGCTCGTGCTGGAATGTCAGCGGGAGCTTGCGGAGAAGGACCTCTCCGCGGACGCAGTTCGCGAAGTTTTCGAAGTGGCCTGAGCGTGAAGCGTGCCGACCTTGAACGGCACCTGCGTCAGCACGCCTTGAAAATTCCGCAGTGTTGAGAGCCGTCCTAAGCCTCTATCCCCTTTTCTTCACCTCCGCCAGCACCTGTTCCGCGTGCCCTTCCGGTTGGACCGGCGAGAACACGTGCACGATCTTTCCATCCGGCCCGATCAGGAACGTCGTCCGCACGATTCCCATCACCTTCTTGCCGTACATGTTTTTCTCTTTCAGCACGTCAAACTTCTTGGCGACCTCTTTCTTGTCATCGGCCAGCAGGGTATACGGTAGGGCTTCCTTTTCCTTAAACTTGAGTTGCGCCTTGGGCGTGTCGGGCGAGATGCCCACCACAACCAGTCCGGCCTTTTGCAGCTTGGTGTATGCGTCGCGGAACCCGCGCGCCTCCAGCGTTCAGCCGGGCGTGTTGGCTTTAGGATAGAAGAAGAGCACCACCGTCTTGCCGCGAAACTGCTCCAGCGAGACGGGGTTTCCGTTTTCGTCGGGCAAGGTGAAGTTGGGAGCTTTAGTGTTGATTTCCATGATGCAATATCTATATCGCAATTTCGCCCAATGGGCCATTGCGACGACCATCACGGTCAGTCTGCTCGGGACATTTGCCGTTGCCCAGATTCGCGACCGCACCCATCAAGATCAACCTCCGCCGACGGACAGCAATCAATCGAAGATCAATGCGAACAAGACGAAGCGCGGCCCGCGAGCCATCGCCGTCGTCGAGTTCCTGCCCGGCGGCGCCACGCGACTGGTGCCCGTCGCGCTCTGGATCAACGGTCGCTTCTACGACGCGAGTCTCTATGGAGCCAATCCCGCGCCCATGGCCGTCGAGCCGGAAACCGTGTACGAAGCCACCACCTATGGCGAGCCTGTGGGACTTTTCACCGTCACAACTCCCGAAGAGATGAAAGGAAGTTGGATCGCCACAGGCAAGTGGAAGCCGCACCAGGCGCTCGATGAAAAGCTGGCGAAACAGCCTAAGCCGAAGCCCTCCGCCAATCCCGACGACGAACGTCCCACCCTGCATCGCGCTGGCTCGAGTGCATCTTCCGCGAGCTCCGCGCCAACTTCAACGCAAACGACGAGTTCTTCGGGTAGCTCCTCGCCTGCGGAAAACGATCCCAATCGGCCGACACTGAAGAAGCCTTCTCCACCTCCGCCTCCGGCCACGAGCCCATCGGCGCCGCCGGAAACTGCGCAAACCGCGAATTCAAGTTCACCGTCGTCCGACGAGAACGATCCCAGTCGGCCCGTCTTACGGCGGGGCAAACCGGAAGCACAATCGGCAGCGCCGCGGCCCACCTCCACTTCTGCAGCCGCAGCGAAGCCGCCTGCCGCAGTTGCAGCCGCGCAAGACAAAACCGCAGCTAGTCCCGCAAACCTTGCACGTCGCTCCTACCCGGCAGTGTCTGATGCCAGCCCGCACGAGAGCAGGTCATTGCTGTATTCCATGAATCCCGAGGAGCGCTCGGCGAAGACGGACCGACTGCGCGCGCTTGCGCTGGAGGAAGTTCGGAAGTTTGTCGCCAGTCGACACACGCCGGCGCTGCCCAACAGCCCCACGACAACGGACTCCGATCTTCGCGCGTTCGACCTGGAGTACAGCAACTCGCCCACCTTGGTCTTCACCGCCACCGTTCCGGTCGAAGGCGCCAAGGCGTTTCGCGGAGGCGAGTTCGACTACTATGTCACCTTCGTCGCGCGCGAGGACATCAACGGCACGCCCATCAAGATCTTCAGCTCCGTGACTGACAGCAATCACCTGGACGCCTTCGCTCGCATGGAGATCATCGACGCGGTTGACGCCGACGCCAACGGACGCGGCGACCTGCTCTTCCGCCAGTACTCCGACACCGGAATCAGTTACAGCCTTTATCGCGTCTTTCCCTACGACATGCAGAAGGTGTTTGAGGGCGGCTCGGGAGTCTAACCAGTCCCCATCTACGGTTCGAATGGCGCTACCACCAAAGTGTCTAAGATTGTGCAAAACCGCTGAGGATTGTTCCTACTCAAACGGCTATCCTAAATTCGCGAGCCTTATTTCAACAGGGTTGCTATCTCGCTGATTCGATTACTGCTTCGTTCTGCCACATGCCAGGGGCAATCTGCGTAAGTAGCTGAATAATTGGGGTCTGCAAAGTTCAGGTACCCGTCTTGCACAAACTTTCCACAGATCTGAGGAATTCCATCCAGACAAACGGAAAGGCCGCCAGTTACGGCGGCCTCAGTTAGGCATTGTTGCTTGCTACGGTTTTGTTGCGGCAGCAGTGGCGGGCTTTGTTCCCGTCGTTGCAGGCGCTGGCATCGTCGAGCCTGTCGGCTTGCCGATAGTTGCACCAGGCGCGCCGGCCGGCTTCGGCGTCGTCGCCGGAGGAGCAACACCTGACTGCGAGTTATACGCGTCAACGATCGTTTTGGTCAGATCCACGCCCGCCGTCGCCCAAAGCAGCGGACCTTGCGGCCAGGGATTCGACGAGTCGAACAGCAACCCGTAGCCATTGGCCTTCGCGTACTTGTCGATCACCGGCGCCATCTTCTGCAGGATGCGCTGCGCGATCTCGTTCTGTTGCTGCTGATATTCGTTCTGCGCGTCTTCCACCTGGCGCTGCAGGCTCTTCTGCTTGGTTTCGATCGATTTCACCAGGGTGGCGCGCGATTCCTCGTTCATCTTCTCGCCCTGGGTGTTGAGCTGCTTCTTCAGGTTCTCGATCTCGGTATTCAGTCCCGCCAGCTCATTCTTCTTGGGCTCGAATTTCTTCTGCAGCGACTCGAAGTCGCGGGCGCCTTCGTTGGTGCCGACGATCGCCTGCTGAATATCAATGATGCCGACTTTAACGCTGCTGGCGGCGGGAGTTGCAGCGCTTGTGGTGGTGGTGACGGGGGCCGGGGTCGGCGCGGCGGTGTGAGTTGCAGGCGCCGATTGCGCCACGGCCAGCGTGGTCAGAACCAGGGCGAGCACGGTTGTGCTTACGAACGTGCGCTTCATGCGTTGCTGTAGCTCCTTGAACTGCTCCGGGAATTCTTCAGGTTTCCAGCGATGCGGGCGGTACTGCTTACGCCTTTCTGGACTGCCGGGGAAACGGCGCTCGGTCCCGACACGGCACAGAACGCTTCCCGACCGGAAAATTCGGCGGTGCGGATTACTCGATTATAAAAAACCAGCTTCTCAGCGTCAATGCAGAAGGTCGCGAGTGCTGGATTCCATGTTGTCGGCGAAGGGCGAATGGCGGCCTTAGAACGTTGTCGCTACCGTGAAGCGGAAGGTCTTTAACGGCTCCGAGAGGTAATACTTCGGCTGGTAAATCGAGAGCGCCTGGGCATAAGTGTAATCGCCAGCCGCGCCCGCCGGGAACATGGACCGAGTGATTGGATTGGGTGAGCTCACGACCTCATTGAGGCGCAGCGGATTGTAGGCCCAGTACACGCGGAAGGGAGCGTTCACCACCGGCAATACCACCTGCAGCTCGAGGCCGGTTGACATGCGGGTCTGGTAGTTGGTACCGGAGACCGCATTCAACACCGGATTGATTGGCAGCAGGCTGCCGCCCACGCACTGGAAGCTGGAATTCAGCGACGGGCAACCGAACACCGTCGTCTGTAACGTCGTCACCTGCGGTCCCGCAATTCGCAATTGCGATGGCTCGGAGATGAAATCCCATCCCGTGTCGACGAAGGGCGCTATCGTCACCGGACCGACGATAGGAACGCGGTATTCGAGATTCGTCACAATGTTGGTATCGCCGCCCGGAAAGATAATCTGCGAAACCGGAATCGTAATGTTGTACGCGCCCTGCCGTGGATTTGCCGGGTTCAGCGGCACCGTGGTTCCGTCCGGGTTCTGCAATGGAATCGTGACCGCGGTGGGGAAGAAGGCGACCGGCGAGATAGCGCGAATATCGAAGCCGCGAATATCGGTGTCGCCGCCCATGTAGAAGCGGTCAAATGGCGGAGCGACCTGTCCGCCATAGCCGCTAATCCACGAACCCAGCACGCGGAAGCCAAGGGTATTACGGCCTTTGTTCACCGGCCGGAATCTCTTGTACTCGGCGATTGGCTTCACGTACTTCACGTTGCCGCCCAGGCCCGCGAATTCGGTGCCGAAGTACAGGCTTTGACCGCTGTGCGGGCGCTGCGGATTATCAATCTTGGTGAGCGAGAAGTTCGGCACCACCTTGCTGGTAATGATCCCATTCAGCGAGTTAGGACCCGAGATGCCACGGAACGCCAGCGCTTCGAAGTAGTCCGTCGAGGCCGCGCTGAAGGTCTGCACTGAAGAATTGTCGAACGAATACGTTATCCCTACGCGCTTGAATGAGCGCTTGATCGGATAGGTCAGCGAAGTGGTGAATCCGGTGCTCGTCTGGGTGAAGTTTTGCAGCAGGGCCTGATAGCTCTGCGGCAGATTGATCGTCTGGTTGAGCTGGATCTGCGTCAGCGCTGCCTGGTTGTAGTTGTAGCTGCTGTGATACACCGACCAGCCAAACTGTAACGGGCGATCGAAAAGATACGGCTGGGTAAACGACAGCGACTCGTTGCGCTGGTATTGCCCAATCTGGAATTGCAGGCTCAGGCTTTCGCCCTTGCCGAACAGGTTGTTGGTGGTGTAATTGATGCCGACAAAGGCCCCCGACAATCCGCTGACGCCGCCGGTCAGGCCGATGCTGTTCTTGCCCTTCTCCTTCACCTTCAGCGTGATATCAACTGTGCCTTCCTGCGGATTCTGCTTGATCTCGGAGTCCTGCTCGGGCTTGAGCTGGTCGAAATATTGCAACTGGTTCAGGCGCAGCAAACTGAGCTCCCAGAGGTTGCCGTTGTAGACCTGGCCCTCCTCCAGCGTCAGCTCGCGGCGAATCACTTTGTCGCGCGTAGTCGTGTTGCCCTGGAACTCGATCCGTCGGACGTAGAACTGCTTGCCCTCGTCGACATCGATGCGCAGGCTGATCAGCCGCTTCTCGTCGTCAGCGTCGGTGTTCGGTACGGGCGTGAAGTTGATGTAGCCCAGCGCCGCGTAAGCCTTGCGCAACGCCTCCAGCCCCTTACGTATGGCCTCCGTGTCGAAGATGTCCCCGTCTTTAATCTTGAATAAGGCACGCAGCGCCTGCGTGTTCTTTACCGCCTTATTGCCGCTAAAGGTGATCTCCTTCAGTCGATAACGCTGGCCTTCTTCAATCGGAAGCGTGATATCCACTGCCTTGCCCGGCGACGATTTGAACGGGAAGTACCACCGCACGCCGCTGGTGTCATGAATCTGCGTCTTGGGATCGCCGACCAGCGCCTTGAAGTAGCCCTTGGTCTGGTAGTAATAGCGCACCCGCTCCGCGTCTTCGGTCAGCTTGGTGGAATCGTAGGTGCGCGAGAACAGGTTCTCCAGGAATATGGAGTGCGGAATACCGATGGGCTTCAGGTTCTTCATCGCGCTCTGCAACTCGCGATTGCTCAGCGCCTTGTTGCCCTCAAACTTGATCTTACCGACTTTAACCTTGGGGCCTTCTTTGACCACGAACGTCAGCGACACTGCTGCCGGAGGAATCGGCCGCACCTCCGAGCGCACCGTTGCGAATTGGCGGCCGTGCGCGGCCAGCAACTGCTTAATCACCACCTCGGCCCGCTTCACCTTCGTCGGATCATACTGGCTCTCCTGCGTCAGTCCGACCTTCTGCTCCTTGAATTTGTCCAGCACATCGCTTTGCGAAACCGAGCTCAAGCCGACGTACTTGATCTCGCGGACCGTTGGCTTCTCCTTTACATAGACGTGAATGATCCAGCCCTTGGGCGACTGCTCGCGCTCGATCCGCAGATCGTCGAAATAGCCGGTGTTCCACAGGGAATTGAAGTCTCGCTCCAGGGCCGCCTGGTCGTAGACTTCGCCCGCCTTGGTGAACATGCGGGCGCGGATGGTCTCGGCGGGAATGCGGCGATTGCCGTGGATCACGATCTCAGCGATCACGTCCTGTTGCGCCATGCAGGTTGCGGCGAGGAGTAGCACTGCAAGAAGAACAGCTATCACCGTGGCACAAGCACGTGTCCCGCGAACCAACACCATCGCGGGTCTTACCTGATGATGGCAAGAAATGACGAAAACCTCGGCGCTGACGTTTAATGAAAGCGCAATTATACGGTACGGCTGCTCGGGTTCGAAACCGGGAGCGCACTCTCCGCCCATGCTGAATGGCTACGCTAACCCTTGCTGCCGGCGGAAGTTGCGAACCTGCGCAGCGGTTTGGGATGGGAGCACCCCTTTACGGCTCAGTGGAGCGTCCTCGGCATTGGTGCTGCAACTCGCGGCTGCGTAGCCGCGTCGAATCGTGAGATAGTATGGCACTGCGATGAGAAGACTTGCCGGATTCGCGATTCTCGCGCTTTTTTCCGGCGCCCTCGCTTGGGCCCAGGACCCCGCGATCGCTCCGGTGCGCCCACTCCCGGCGACTCCCCCGAACGCCGCACAGCAGCAAGACAACGCCTCCAGCGCGACGAAGGACAACAGCGGCACGACAGGCGACCAGATCACCAAGCCGCCCGGCGCCAGGGAATCGACTCTGATTGGCTGCCTTTCCGGCCCTGACAAAAGCGGCAAGTACACGCTGCGCAGTATGAGCCACCGCATGGGCGTGGAGGTCGTCGGCCCTGACGACTTGAAGAATGATGCCGGCGCGAAGGTGAAGCTTACGGGCAAGTGGGAGCCGACGACGCCCTCGGCGCAAAGTACGAGCTCAACCGAACCCCGACGGTTTCAGGTGACTGGCGTGGAGGTGATGTCGAAGAAGTGCAGCGCGCCCAGCGAGACTACGCCCGAGAGCAAAAATAAGAAGCAGAAAACGACGGTGTATGACGCGGGGGGCAGCGACAGCTCGAAGTAGCTGGAACTCTGGTGTCTCCCGCTAATTCGACCCCGAGAGTTCCACGCCCCGAATCCTAGAACCCCTTCTTCGAATCCAGCAGAATCGTCACCGGCCCGCTGTTCACCAGCTCGACCTCCATCATTGCTTGAAAGCGGCCGGTTTCACAGCGCAGACCCAGGCTGCGCAGGCGCTCGACAAAATATTCGTACAGCTCCCGCGCGCGCTCGGGACGCGCCCCCGCATCGAACGATGGGCGCTTCCCTCGGCGCACATCGCCAAACAATGTGAATTGTGAGACCGCCAGCACCGCCCCACTAACATCCATCACGCTGAGGTTCATCTTCCCCGCGTCGTCCTCGAAAATTCGCAGCCCCGCAATCTTCTCCGCAAGATAATTTGCGTCGGCCTCGCTGTCCTCTTCGCCCACTCCGAGCAGCACCAGCAGACCAAGCCCGATCTCGCCCGTAGTCTCGCCTTCCACCTTGACGGATGCGCGAGTGACGCGCTGCACCACGGCCCGCATCACAGCGTTGTATCACAGGTCGCTCTTCGCTTTCGGTCCTTGGGTCCTGCTCGATGGCCTCTGAATGCGTTGAAGCGAAAATCCGAGTGACCGGCGACAGACTCTGGCCAAAGGCGAAGAGCGAAGAGCGAAAAGCGGCTCCCCTGCGTTGACCGTTGCAAAGTTCCCCGTTTAGGATGAATCGGGACTCATATCGCTGAGTGCTCTCCAGCCCTTCTGTCCGCATCATCATCTCTGGAGGCACTCTGGTTCTCTTTACAGGCTTTCCTGCCTGCAATTAGACTTACGAGTTTATCTCCCATCGTGCGCCAACGTGCGTGCGCTGGGCATTCCGGTGCGTTGCGCTGCGCGCGACAGGAGAGAAAAGCAATGGCTTCGGTTGAAGAACGGGTAAAGCAGATCATCGTGGAGCAGTTGGGCGTGGACGAAGCGGAAGTAACGCCTAACGCTTCATTCGTGGACGACCTCGGCGCCGACTCGCTGGATACGGTCGAGCTGGTCATGGCCTTTGAAGAGGCCTTCGAAATCGAAATCCCTGACGAGGACGCGGAGAAGATCCGCACGGTGCAGGACGCCATTAGCTACATCGATCAGCACACCAAGGCCAAGAAGTAGCTGCAGGATCGGAGCTTCGGCCGCAGGCCAGGGCCGGCAGCCGTCGCCCGAAGCTGACCACTAAAAGCTAAATGCTAAAAGCTGGCAGCCAGCAGCCGGGCCGAATCCCTCGAAAGGACCTTACCAATTCATGGCATCGGTTGATGAACGCGTAAAGCAGATCATTGTCGAACAACTCGGCGTTGACGAGAGCGAGGTCACGCCTAATGCTTCCTTTGTGGACGACCTCGGAGCGGATTCGCTCGATACCGTCGAGCTGGTCATGGCCTTTGAAGAGGCCTTCGAGATCGAGATCCCCGACGAGGACGCGGAGAAGATTCGCACGGTGAAGGACGCCATCGACTACATCAAGGCGCACGCGAAAGGATCGAAGTAGTTTGGACCGTCGCGTCGTAGTCACCGGCATCGGGCTCATTTGCGCCATCGGCAACACCGCCGAAGAGACGTGGCAGGCATTGCTTGCCGGCAAGAACGGGGTGGAGCGCATCACCAGCTTCGATGCCTCCGCTTTTGCCTGCCAGATTGCGGCCGAAGTCAAGGGATTCGATCCGCTGCAATTCATCGAGAAAAAGGAAGCGCGCAAGATGGGGCGCTTTATTCATCTGGCCATTGCCGCCAGCGACGAAGCGCTGCGCATGGCCAACTACAAAGTCGAAAATGAAGAGCTGGCTGAGCGCACCGGTGTGAATATCGGCTCGGGCATCGGCGGGTTCGACATCATCGAGCGCGAGCACTCCAACCTGCTGAACGGCGGCCCGCGCAAGATCTCACCCTTTTTCATTCCCTCCGCCATTGTCAATCTCGCTGCGGGACAGGTGAGCATCCGCCACAACGCCAAAGGGCCGAACGAGGCCACCTGCACCGCCTGCACTACCAGCGCGCATTCAATTGGCGATGCGGCGCGCGTGATCAAGTACGGCGACGCGGAGGTGATGATCGCGGGCGGCAGTGAAGCGGCGATCACGCCCATGGGCGTAGGAGGATTTGCCGCCATGCGCGCGCTCTCTACGCGCAACGACGATCCGCATCGCGCCAGCCGTCCGTGGGACAAGGATCGCGACGGCTTCGTCATCGGCGAAGGCGCGGGGATTTTGATTCTGGAAGAGCTGGGGTTTGCCAAGAAGCGCGGCGCGAACATCATCGCCGAGGTAGTCGGTTACGGCATGAGCGCCGACGCCAATCACATGACGCAGCCTGCGCCCCAGGGCGAAGGCGGATACCGCGTGATGCGTAACGCCCTGCGCGACGCGAAGCTCTCGCCGGAGCAGGTTGGCTATGTCAACGCGCACGGTACGTCGACGCCGCTGGGCGATGAACTGGAAGCTACGGCCATCAAGCGCGCCTTCGGTGATCACGCCTACAAAATGCTGGTCAGCTCAACCAAGTCCATGACTGGTCACCTGCTGGGCGGCGCCGGGGGCTTGGAAGCTGCAATCACCGTGCTCGCGCTGCGCGACCAGATCGCGCCTCCCACCACCAACCTCGACCACCCCGACGAAGGCTGCGACCTCAACTTCGTCGCCCACACCGCGCGCCCGGTGAAGATGGAGTATGCCATGTCGAACTCATTCGGCTTCGGCGGAACCAATGGGTGTTTGGTGTTTAAGCGGTGGGCGGAATAGCGGAGTCGACGAGAGATCGTCCTACTCCGCGCTTACGCCTAAGCTCTTAAGGGCATCCATTGCGGACTGGTTCCCGAGCTTCGCGGCCTTGCGATACCAGAAAATGGCTTGCTGTTTGTCCTTCTCGACTCCATCGCCGTCTAAGTACATGTTGCCTAGGTTATTCATCGCCAGTGCATTACCCGCCTCAGCGGCTTTGCGATACCAGATGACGGCTTGCTGAGAATCCTTTTCCACTCCAGAACCATATCGAAGCATCCAGCCCAGACTGGCCATTCCATCTGAGTTGCCAGCTTCGGCCGCCTTGCGATACCAAGCAACTGCTTCTTTCTTGTTTTGCTCTAGTCCGCTTCCGTCGGCGTACATGACGCCTAGGTTCTGCATGCCCTGTGCATCGCCCGCCTCAGCCGCTTTACGATACCAACTGACGGCCTGTGGATAGTCCTTTGCTAGTCCGTAGCCGTTTTGATACATCCAACCCAGGTTGGTCATCCCCGTTGCGCTACCTGCGTCGGCCGCTTTGCGATACCAGTTAACTGCTTGCTCGTAGTTCTTAGGCAGTCCCGCCCGCCCATAGTAGTAATCATCGCCTCTAGCATTCATGGCCTGGGGCGAAAGGGTTTCGGCGGGGCTTGGAGAGCTTGAGGTTGCGGCCGGAGCTTGTGTCTGACTGGCTCCATTTTGCGGTTTCGGGCGTACGGCCAGATAAACCAGCAAAGCGCTGACGAGAATGCCGACGGCGATGGCTCCTCTCACGAATGTCCAGGAAAACTTCGTTCGGACGAAGGAGCCCTCATCGGTACTCCCCATTTCCACGTGGCTGTGCTCGCCCCGGGCCCGCGCCGCCGCAGCCTGCAAGGCACGTTCTGTCTCCTCTGACCGAGCTCTCTCCGCGGCCTCCCGCTCGCGTTGCTCTTGTTCGACCCGCGCCTTCTCTGCCGCCCTGTGCTTCTCCTCTAATCGCGCCCGTTCGGCAACTCGCTCCCCTGCCATCCGCGCCTCTTCTGCAACTCGCTCAGCATCAGTCAAGGCTTCAGGCTGGCTCCCTGCTCCCGGCGGAGGTTTGGGTACGTTTCGCTCCGGCGGTCTCTCCACCCCCATGCTCTGCAACAATTCCTCAAATGCGTCGGCGTAGACGTTCCTGAAATCGACATACTGAATTGGTCGCAGTCGATATGGAATCTTGCAATCACGGTAGACAACGGGGATGACTTCTTTCTGCTCGTCCAGAGCGAACGCGACCTCAGCCATGACCTGGGGAGAACTGACAGAGGAGGGCGTCAGAATGACCAAAACGCGCGGACTTGCGGCCAGAGCAGCTTCAACCATGCGTTCCCAAAGCTGGCCGGCACGGATATCCAGCTTGTCCATCCACACGCTTGCTCCGACGTTCTTCAGATCTTTTGCCAGCCGAAGGGCGAACTCCAAGTCCTCGCGGCTATAGCTGAAGAAGGCGGTGGGGGCGTCTGGTGGCAAAGCCAATCTCCGGGCAGTCAATCCTCACAGGTAGCTTGGGAGCGAGAAACTTCCTTGAGTTGCGACATTGTGCCACAGTGCGCCGTGGAATCGGACAGAAATCACGTTCCGGGGAATGCCCTACCGGCTGATGCGGAAGGGGCGCTGTGCCAGCTCGACGCCGTTGCGCATCAGGCGCACACCCCAATTTCCCGGCATTTGCGAGGGCTGATAGCCGGAGATCCTCATGAAATAGCAATAAGTCGCTGCCCCGCTGGCCGGATGCTTTACAACTTGGGTGTTCGCGATCTCATCGTTGGGAGCGACCCAGTCGATTGTCCATCGATCCTCGGCGCTGCCGTTCCGGTAGGCGAATACAAACCATACCGACGTGTCATTGGTACTAAAAGAAGTCTCGCTTTGCCCCAGAGGCGGGCAGCTCGGCGGCGTTTCGTTACGAGTTAGAGCGGCGCCAACCAGTTCGAAAGGCGCGCCAGGATTTTCCGCACCCCCTCCCGCCGCACCACCTCCGGCGGTGTAATCGCCGGGAGGAGGAGAATTCACCTCGCGATTGTTCTGCGCCTCATTCATCCGCTGCTGATCCGAGTTCGTGTTCATGTTGGCGATGACGCCCACGACCATCAGCGCAGCCACAATGCCGATCGTGATCTTGGCCCACTTGGGAAATTTCGATGCGGCAGGCTTCGCCCCACCATAAACCGGAGCCGGCGGCTGCTGCGCTGCTACGTACTGCGGCGGCTGGAACTGCTGCACCGGCTGCGACGCCGGAGGTGTTTGCGATACAGGGGCCGCAAATCTTCTTGCCTGCTCAGATTGGGAATGCGCTTCGACCACAGTTGGCTTGCTTCGAGTCGGATCTGTTGCTGGGCCGGAGAACGACGGCGCAGCATCTGCCGAAGCTGCGGTCGGTGCCTGCGGCGCCATGCCGATGTGCAGGCATTTCTTGAGCTCCTGCAGCATGCGCTCGTATTCGGTCCTAAAGTCGATGTGCTGGAAGCGGCGAATACGAAATGGAATGTCGCAATCGCGGTAGAGGACGGGGATCAGCGTCTTTTTCTGGTCAAGTGCGAAGGAAACTTCGTCCATCACGTTGTCAGAGTTGACGGACGCGGGAGACAGTATGATGAGAACGCTGGGGCAGTTCTCCAGCGCGCTTTGCACGGCGCGGTCCCAAAGCTGCCCTGGGCCGATGTCCAACTGATCGATCCAGACTGCCGAACCGGCGGCCCGCAAGTCGGAGGCCAGGCGCAGCGCGAACTCGGAATCCTCGCGGCTATAGCTGAAGAAGGCAATTGGGACGTCTGCTGACACGGAGTCTCCCTGGCTTCATTTCTGTGGGAGACATCTTAGCTGATTTGGCGGGCACGGAACCACCCGAAAGCGCTAGGCCATCGTGTCGTTGAGTGCGGAATTGATTGCGGCACGCGTCAACCGTCCGGCTTCTGCTCAACCCCGCTGGCCACTATCCCCTAATCCCTGACCCCTGTTTTCGGCGGTTCCCACAGCTCCACGCGATTGCCTTCCGGGTCGGTGATCCAGGTGAATTTGCCATAGTCGTACTCCTCGACCTTGTCATTCACCTGCACGCCTTCGTCCCGCAACGTCTTCAGCAGCTCAGTAAGATTGTCCACGCGGAAGTTGATCATGAACGGCGAAGGACCCGGACCGAAGTACTGGGTATCGTGCGGGAAGATGGCGAAGACGTTGCAGCCCGGGATTTCGGGATGATCGGCGTCGCGCCACATGGCGCCGGAGCCGTCGGCGGCGCTCTCGATGCCGAGATATTTGCGGTACCACTCGTACAGCGCCTTGGGATCTTTCGCTTTGAAGAAGATCCCGCCCAGGCCGGTGACGCGTTTCATGCAACACTCCTCGTACCACACGTGAGTTGGAAGCCGAAGATTACAGCAATACTCTAGCGGTGTCATCCGGAGCGCAGCCAGTCCGCGCATCGGACGAGCGGAGTCGAAGGACCGCTATCCTGGCAGGTTCAGGGGAAAACAAAAGGCACGGATTCGTATTCTCCGTGCCTCCCTGTCCACCAGCAACTGAGCCTTACGCCTTACTCGCCTGCGTCTTCAGCACCTCGATGGCTTTGTTGAGCTGATCGTCGGGCTGGTTCGCCTTGTGCCGTTCTTCCTGCGCCTGGTCTTCGGCGTTCTCGTCCTCATCGGGAGCAATGAAATCATCGGTGTTATCGGCGACCAGAATATTGGGCGTGACGGCTGTGTCCTGCAGCGCCTTGCCCGAGGGCGAATAATACTTTGCCACCGACAGGATCAGGGCTGCGCCATCAGGCATGTCAATCACCTTCTGGATCGAGCCTGAGCCGAACGTCTTATCACCCAGCACGTCGCCGCGCGCGTTCTCCATAATGGCCGCAGCCACAATCTCCGCCGGACCGGCCGTGCCCCGATTCACCAGCACCACCAGCGGAATGTTGCTCGCAACCGCCTTTTGCGGATCGGCGTTGAAGGTCTGCTTAGGATACTTCTGGCCCTGCAGGTAGGTGATCGTACCGTGATTCAGGAACAGGTTTGCGGTCGCGACCCCTTCTTGCTCTTCGCCGTCCCCCGAGTTCCGCAAGTCGAGGATGATCTTCTTGGCTCCGTCCTTCTGCAGCGTCTTCAGCTTGTTGGCAATCTCCTGCGCGCGTCCTTTGGGGAAGTCATCAACCTTGATGTAGCCGATGCCGTCCTGCATCATCTTGTCGGTGATGGGCGGGTCGGCCACGATGGCCAGCGTGATCGCCGACTTCACCGGCTGGGCCCGCCGTGGACGCACCACGGAAACGTTGACCACCGATCCCGGAGCGCCCGTTAGCCGGCCATCAATCTCGGCCACCGACATGTCGCGCGTGGACTTGCCCTCGATGGCTTCAATAATGTCGCCGCTGGCAATGTCCACTTTGTCGGCTGGGCCGCCGGGAATGACCGAGATCACCGCCGCGTAACCGTAGCGCTTGGAGATCGCCGCGCCGATGCCCGCCTTACCTTCCTTGCGGGTCTTGTAATCCTTGAACTCCGCCGGGTCGAGGTAGCTCGAGTTCGCGTCCAGCGACTCCAGCAAACCGTGCAGGGCGCCGTTGGTCACAGCCGAGATATTTGGCTCCTCGACGTACTCGGTGCGGATGCGCGACAGCACCTCGCTGTACACCCCGAGCTGGCGATAAGAGGCGTCGTCACTCTTGTCGTCGGCGGCCCGGACACCGAGCTGCCCGAGGACGACGAACGAGGCAATAAGAAATGAGAGAACAAGAACGGTGAGCTTAGTGGTCTTCGACATGTGCGATTCGCTGATGGGAGGGATACCGCCCGCAGGTCACTCCTATTCTATCTCAGTTCGATGCGCCAACCGCCCGGAATGTTCCGGGAAATGGGGGCGGAGGCGGCTCAGGGCTTGGAGATTGGACGGGAGCGCAGCCGAGTCGTAAGCCGGCACGCGCTGCAGCATCTCTTGGACAAGAATTCGAAACCGTCACTAGAGAATATGTCATGTACTTACGGCAGCGATATACAATATGCTTATACAATACTTACCACGAGGCGGTAATGCGCCAAAGCAGCCAACGACGACATAAAGACACGCTCAATCTGCGATTGGATTCTGCCCTAAAGACCCAGTTCGCTGCGGCGGCAGAGTCGGAGAACAAGGCGGTAGCCGAGGTCCTCCGCGAATTTATGCGCAGCTATGTTCGGCGCGCTAAGCGGAGGAAGTTTGCCGCCGAGGCCCGCAGGCAATCCCTGGTGGTGGCAAACTCTACTGATGAAGCCGAAGTGATGAACTGGATTCGGGATGTGAGTTCATGAACGCGCGACGAGGCGACCTGGTTACGGTCGTAGTCTCGGGAGATTATGGCAAGCCACGCCCAGCACTGATTATTCAAGCCGACGCCTTCGACTCCATACCCTCCGTCACGGTGGCGCCGCTCACTACCGATGTGTACGACGCCCCGCTGTTGCGCATCACGGTGCCGATCGGCGGAGACTCGGGACTGCGGAAGGTCTCACAGGTAATGGTGGACAAAATCACCACTGTGCCCCGCTCCAGGATCGGGCAGCGCATTGGATCTGTCGAGACGGCTACATTGCGTGCTGTGAACCAGGCAATCAAAGGATTTTTGGACTTGCAATGAGACACGCCTGCCCGGCTCGCATTGAGCCCAGCCCGCGAAGATAGTATTCTGCAACTTCACCTATTCTCACCTGCCGACGAAGTTGTGGAGGTGTGTACATTGCGTGCTTTCTCCTGGGCCCCCGCATTGGCCCTCTTGCTGTTAATGGTTGTCTTCGCAGGCGTAGTCACCCCGCTTTGGGCGCACGCGGTCCTCATGCAATCCAAGCCTGCCGTGAACGCCACGGTGAAAGGGCCCGACCTCCCCATCTGGCTGCGCTTCAATGTGCGGGTGGACGGTAAACGTTCGCGCCTGACTCTGGTTGCGGCTGATGGCTCGACCGTCGTTCTTCCCGCTGCCAAACAGACCGCTCCCGATATCCTGGAGTCGCAGGCCACCGGTGTGAAGCCCGGAGTCTACAAGCTCGAGTGGCGGGCGCTCGCCTCCGATGGCCACATGAGCAGCGGCGAGGTCGAGTTCACGGTGAAGTAGCTGTTCCGATGCTGAAGCTCGTCAACATCTTTGGATATCTGGCGGTGCTGCTGAGCGCCGCCACGCTGGTTGGGCAGTCGCTGCTGTTGGGCGGCCTGATCTTCCGATACTGGATCGCGCGTCCCAGTGCGGACATTCCTGCCAACGCGCTGCAGCGGGTGCAAGCGATTTCGCTGCGCTGGTTTCGCTGGGCGGCGATCGGTCTCGCTCTCGTCCAGGTGCTCTACCTCTACGTCAACTCAGCAGTCCTGATGGCATCGGCTGAGATCTCGTTCAGGGAAGCTATTGGAGCAAATTTCTTCCTCGCCGGCAGCTTGATGCTGGTTGCGGCACTGCTCATCGCAATTGTCGCCGGCATGCGCGGCAAGTACACGGTCTGGTGCCTTGGCGTGCTGGTGCTGGTCGTGCTCGCCGCGTCGGTGATGACCGATCATGCAGCTTCGCGGGTCGAAGGGCGCCTGCCGCTCATGGTCCTTACCGCGCTGCACGAGGCGTCAACCGGTTTCTGGATTGGCGGGCTGCCGTTCCTGCTGCTGGCCTTGTACGTCAATCGCGACCGTACTACACAGTGGTATCTCACCCGGCGCTTTTCGCAGTTGGCATTTGCCAGCGTGATCGTCCTGGTTCTGAGCGGCGTGTGCATGAGCGTGTCGTATGTGGGCTCTCTGCACGCGCTGGTCGGAACATCGTACGGCCTCATGCTGGTCGCGAAGATCACCATGCTGGGGGTGCTGTTGGCGCTGGGCGGAATCAACTACCTCATGCTGCGCAAGTACGGCCCGGAGCAGGTCATCCCGCGACTGCGCCGCCTGGTGGAAGCGGAGTTTGGCATCGGCCTCACCGTGGTGCTCTCGGCTGCCTCGATGACATCGCAGCCGCCTGCAGTCGATCTGGTCAACGACACGGTGCAGCCTTCGCACATCTGGATGCGCTACAAGCCAGTGTGGCCTCGGCTGAAGAGTCCGGCGGCTTCCGACCTGTCCACCCGCCATCCCGGACAGGTTATCTCTCAAGACGATCCCACGCGTCGCACAGTGGCTTACACCACCGAAGGCATGCCGGTTTCGTTGCGCGTGCTGAATGATATGCGCTGGTCCGAATACAACCATCACTGGCTGGGACTGATCGTGCTTGGCATGGGCGTTCTGGCAGTGCTGGCCCGCACCGGTCGCGCGCCATGGGCCGAGTACTGGCCGCTGCTGATGATCGGTATCGCTATTTTCATTTTCCTGCGCGGTGATCCTGAATGCTGGCCGCTGGGCCCGAAGAGCTTCTGGGCGACCTGGGCAGACCCGGAGATTTTTCAGCATCGCGCCGCAGCGCTGCTGTGCGTTGCGTTTGCCCTCTTCGAGCTGCGCGTACGCCGCAGCCCGACGCAAGACAGCGCCCTCCCGCTGGTTTTCCCGCTTATTTGCGCGGTTGGCGCAGCCCTGCTCCTGACGCACTCGCACGGCACCAGCAATGTGCGCGAAGAGACGCTGGCTGAGCTAAGTCACACGCCGATGGCGGTGGTCGGAGTCATGGCGGGGTGGTCACGCTGGCTGGAACTGCGCCTGCCCTCCAAGGATCGAGGCGTGCCCTCGTGGATCTGGCCGGTATGCTTCGTGCTCATCGGGGCTGGGCTGCTGAATTACCGGGAGTTCTAGGCACTAGAAGCATCTCCTTGTAAACCATCTTGATTTTGTATCAGGGCACGGCTTTAGCCGTGCCGCAGAAGCGTGACAAAACATTTGGGCTTCAGTCCTGCAAGACTTGGTCGTGCAGGACTGAAGCCCATTTCTTATTCTGATTCACCCTCTTTCGCCACTTATCAGCGAACAACAGGAAAGCTAATCTTCCACACACCTCGTCTGCCGCTCGACGTATTTCTGCAGCTTGCCCCGGCGTTCGATCAACATCAGGTCGTCGAGTAGCGGATAGCGCGCCGAAGGATCGAAGCGCTGAATCGCGCGATAAGCGCGCAGCGTGCCCGCCAGTCCGGCCGCTTGTATGGCTGCCTTGTCCTTCACGTCTGGGTGCAGCAATTGAAACGCGACCTGCGAGTAGAGCGCCTGCATGCGAAGCTGCTGGGAATAGGTATTGTTGACCTCATCCAATGAGTTCAGCTCTTCGCTTGGGGCAATACTGAGCGCTGGGGTCTTGACGATCCACTCCGTCAACCAGATCCTCTTTGCCAGATTATCTTTGGCGAGCGGATGACTCTCCAGACTGTGTGTGTAATCCACAACCCGGTCGCGCACCTCCGGAGAGAGGTTGCACATCTCTGCTGCCATTGGCAGAGAAGCCGCGATCACGAGTACAACCAGGACAACGAGCAAACGCCGAGCCATAGTGCCTTCTCCTCAGGGACTGAGTCGGCCCAGACAGGTTTGTACATCATACTCCGGTTGCAGGGACGGATTGCAAGCCGCAATTGACAAAGCAGACACAATTGCTGTGCGCTCTGTCCCGCAAAAGAAGCACCTGGTCACAGTCGCTCCTGCAACAAGCGCAGCTTCCTGCCGGAAGACTCCGCAACAGCGTGACAAGTGGAGCCTATCGGATAGTCACACAATCCGCAGAGATAGTCCAAATCGGCAATAATTGACTGCACGGCTTCGAGTGTCTACACCTATGTGACTGGAATGTATGGCCCTGAGCGAAGCAGCGCGCCTCCGCAGGCTTTGGCACATGGTTTGCACTAGTTATTGGTGTTCGCAGCCAGCGCCAATAAGAGTTCTGGCAAAGTAGCACATTACGTTGCCACTTTGAACGAGAGAAAGACCCAGGGAAGGGAGCGCCCTGGGTCTTTTTTGTGCCCAAACGCATAGGCGTGTCCGTGGGATAATCGGCTAGGCTCCCATGAAGAGAATTGTCCACGCCGCTTGTCCCCACGATTGTCCTGACGCGTGCGCAGTGCTCATCACTATCGAGGACGGCCGCGCTACGCGCATCCAAGGCGACCCTCAGCATCCCATCACACGCGGATTCCTCTGCGGCAAGGTTGCGAAATACCTTGATCGCGTTTACTCGCCCGATCGCGTTCTCTATCCCATGCGGCGTATTGCCGCCAAGGGAACGCACGGCGATGCTGCCTTTCAGCGCATCACCTGGGACGAAGCTTTCGACCAAATCGTAACCCAGTTGAAGAGAATCACTGCCGAGTTCGGGCCGGAATCCGTCCTGCCCTACTCGTATGGCGGCAATATCGGCGTCCTCAACGGCGGCGCGATGGACCGCCGCTTCTTCCATCGGCTAGGCGCGTCGCAGCTCCACCGCAGCATCTGTTCCGAGGCCGGCGGGCAGGCCATGATCTCGATTTACGGCCGCAAGATGGGAACTGAGCCCGAGCAGTTTCGCGACTCAAAGTACATCATCGCCTGGGGCGCCAACATCCACGGCAACAATATTCATCTGTGGCCGTTCATCGAGGAGGCGAGGCGCAATGGCGCCAAACTGGTGGTCATCGATCCCTACCGCACCCGCACAGCCGGCGTTGCCGATTGGCACATCGCGATTAATCCGGGCACCGACGTCGCGCTCGCTCTCGGGATGATGCACATCATCGTGCGCCAGGGCTGGCACGATACCGATTACATTGCGAAACACGCCGACGGTTTCGACGAACTGCAGAAACGCTTGCCGGAGTACACGCCCGAACGAGTTGCGCAGTGGACAGGGATTGCGAAGGACGATATCGAGCGGCTGGCGCGGGAATATGCGCTGACACGACCGGCGGCAATTCGCCTGAATTACGGCATTCAGCGCTCGCAGAACGGTGGCACAGCGGTGCGTGCCGTCTGCATGCTGCCGGTGATCACGGGCTCGTGGAAGGAAGTCGGAGGCGGGCTGCAGCTTTCGACTAGCGGTGGATTTGGGCTTGATCGCGACGCAATGGAAAAACTCGAGCTGATGCTGAAGAGTCCTCTCGGGAGGATGGCGCGCACAGTGAATATGGTCGAGCTTGGAAAGGCGCTGACCGAGCTTCATACTCCGCCAGTGAAGGCGTTGATGGTCTACAACTCAAATCCCGCGGCAGTGTGCCCCGATCAGCATCTGGTGCGGCGAGGCCTCATGCGCGATGACTTGTTCACCGCCGTACACGAGCAGTTCTTCACCGACACCACCGATTATGCCGACCTGGTCTTGCCCGCAACCACGTTCTTCGAGCAGAAAGACCTTGTCCCCGCGTACGGTCACTACTACTTGCAGGTGTCGCATCAGGCGATCGATCCGCTGGGCGAGTGCAAATCCAACGTGGATTTCTTCCGCGAGCTGGCGCTGCGCATGGGCTTCGCGGATGACTGTTTCCGCGAGGATGTCGAGACCATGATCGATGCGGCGCTACAGTCCGGCGCGCCGCAGCTGGAAGGCATTACTCGCGAGCGGCTGGAGAGCGATCCCTATGTTCGCCTCAACCTGAACGGCGATGCCAATGGCAAGCCGTGGCTGCCGTTTGCCGACGGCTTTGCGACGCCAAACGGCAAGGCGCGAATTTACGATGAGAGCCTGATCGCGCATGGCATGGATCCCGTCGCGTCATTTGTGCCTCCCGAAGAGTCGCGGCACAGCGCCGCCGCGCAGCGCTATCCGCTCGAGCTGCTGGCGCGCAAGGCCGACAACTTCCTCAACTCGACCTTCGTGAATCTGCCGACTATTCAGAAGATGGAACCGCACCAGCATCATCTGGAAATTTCAGGCGAGGACGCGCGCCGGCGCGGCATTGCGGACGGGGATCGCGTGCGGGTATTCAACAATCGCGGTGAGGTTCTGCTGCGCGCTCGCGTCGACGGAGCAGTACGCCCTGGTGTGGTGGGCGCGCGCCTGGGCTGGGCGAAGCTGTCGGACGAGGGAAACAACATCAACGTGCTGACCTCGTCACGGCTGACCGACCTGGCTGGTGGAGCAACCTTCTACTCCACGCTGGTGGAAGTCGAGCGCGCCACTGAGGACCCTCACAACGGATAATTCACGTAAAGCAGCATCGAATACCGTGAATACTTCGCGGGCGACGATCCATCATATTGCCGCAAGTAGTAGCTCTGCGCCTTGGACAGCCTCGGCAACGTGAATGTCTGAGTCGTGAACCGCCCGGCCAGGTTGCCGCTGTCGCCCGGGCCCCATCCTCCATCCGAGCGGCGCACCTCAATACCTCCACCCGCCGGCGGCGCGACTCCCGCGTCAATCGTGATCTGCGATGCAATCACGTTCGTCACCTGCGCTGCAGTCAACGGATCGATGTACAGCGAAGACGACGGCGTACTATTCGTGTAGATGGTTGCCGGCGGCTCCGGCAGGGTGATCGTCTCTAACTTGAAAGCGAGCGGCTCGGCGGCATCGTTGGCGAATTTTATATCGTAATGCGAGCGCTCCTCGCCAAGCGAAATCACCTGCACGTCGACCGACCGCACAATCGCGCTGAAATTGGCTCCGCGCGATGGTGCCGATACTTGCACCGCACTCCCGGGAATAATATCCTCAACCGGCAGAAAATCCGTCAGCGCCTTGTACTCGCCTTGCCAGCCATTTTGGACGGCATCATCGTTGAGCTTGTAGGTCACGCGATAATACGTTCCCGCCGGGGCGGCGCCGCTGTTCGGCGCCAAGCCGGCATTGAATTCCCCCTGCGACCCCAGCTGCACCGTGAGCTCGCCTGCCGCGATTGGCTGCCCCGCGGCAGTTGTGAACGCAGACCACAGGATGACGACATCCCCCTGCGCCGGAGTTCCGTCCGCACGGTAAACCGTATCGACGATCTGACACAATGTGGGAGTCGACCCAAAAGCGTTGCTCGCCAATACAGCCAACGCAAGCGATATCAGGACACAAAAAAACCGCCCGGTAAGGCGGCGAGTATTCGGCATAACCTATGCCTCCGATTTGTAACAGGGCACGCTTTTAGTCGTGCCGCAAGCCATCTTTCAGGTTCGCTGTCGGCATTTTGATCTCCGGCGAACCATTTCTGGCGAAGAGCGAGTAGCGTACAGCCAATAGCGGTGAGCGTTTCCTCACCCCTTCGCCTGCCCGGCAGCGTCGTAGCTCCGCATGAACTCTTCCACGCTCTCCACGTATACATCCGCGAAATCCACCACGTTGCGCCGCGACTGCACCATCTCCATCGCGTCCTCTAGGCTGAAGCCCAGTGCACGCAGCATGGCCAGCGCCATCATGGGCGCTCTATGTACTCCCGCGGCGCAATGAATAAACACACGCGACTCGGCATCATCCAGCGCTGCCAGCGCGAACTCCACCCCGCGCTGAAACAGCTCCGGCGGCTTGGGACGAAAGTCATCATCCGTGGGGTTCCACAACACCTTCACTCCGTAAGGCTCGGCCAGGGCCGTGTCGTCAAACTCAAGCTGCATGTCGATGATGTGGGTGACGCCCGCGCGGACCACCTCGGTCATTTTCTCTTCCGTCCAGATACCGCCGCCGACCGCAAGCCGCGGCATCACCCAGGTCATGTCCATTCGATGACTTCTCCCTCGTTGCTTTCCTTTCCCCGCAAGTGCGGGACAGGATGAACCACCCGGACTTGCTTCCGCCGCTGCGCACGAATCACGGCATACGGTCTTCCAGACGAGCAAGCGGAAACCCGGCGCTCGCCTGCCTGCAGCGCCAACTAACCGTGCGCGGCCGCGCCGTCGAGTCCTCGTGCTCATTCTACAGGCCCGCCTCTGCCGTACCCGGCTCCGGCTCGGCGCATGACGGTCGCACGCCGATGCTGCGGAAGAAAGCGTCGATGGGATCGCTCGCCGCGGTGCTGCTGGCCTGCTCGGCCCTCGCCGCGGGCGCCGCTTCGTCGTTCCCGTTCTCGTCATCAGGATCAGGCAGCGAATACACCCCCGCGAAGTCGAACAGCGCCTTGGCGGCGTTGAAATTCCCAGCCAGCGCCAGATTAATAATCGCTTCGTTGATCTGCAGCACCGACGCCCAGATATCGCGCTTCACCCGGTCCACCAGCATCTGCCGCGATTTCAGCGACGAATAAGCGGCGGCGTTTTTTGCCCGCTTGCGCCCCCCTTTGCCCGTCGCGCCGCGAGCGCCCCCCTTGGTGGTTGCACTCTTGCCGGCAATAATTTTCTTGTACGCTGCACTGTTTGGTCCCGGCATCGGCGCTTGCTTCCCGCCGACGGGGACGGACCCCTTGTTGAATGGCATGGCATTGTCCTTGCGTAGCGAGGCGCTATCGTTCAGCATCATCATCGCCTCTACCCGCTTCAGTAAATTTTTTTGATAGGTGTCAACCAAACCCCTGGCATGCGAAAACGTGCGAGCTCGCCCCGTTACGCCGGCGACAGAGGGTTCGTCGTACCCAGCCGATTTTGTTCGTGAGTTTTGCAGACGACAGCGCTCGCTGGTCTGCTCTAGACTCCGGCAGCGGCCGCCTGTGCGGTCAGCTGATCAAACACCGCCATGCGAGCCATGACATCCGCGCCATAGTTATGACCGGTGGTATGCACGTCGCTGTCGCCGTTGCGCGCGTCCTTGATCGCGGTTCCGATGAACGTGTTGTAACCGCTGGCGGCAACCTTCAACTGGTCCTCGCCGCTCAGCCCCGGCAACGCCGCGCTCACCTGGCGAATGTTATCGGCCAGCAGCTGCGCCCCAAACGCGATCAGCGGGTCAGGATTGGTTTTCCAGCTTCCATCGTCCCGCGCCTGCCGCGCCACGGCATGCTGGATGTCGATCTGCAGAATTCCAACTCCGTGAGCTTCGCCATTCTGAAAATCGCCCAGTATATTGGCGCACTGAGTCTCACGGCTGGCAATCGCAAACAGGAATGTCGGCGACAAGCCGTTCGCCTGGGCTTGTTCTGTGAGCTTCACATCGAAGCCGCTCTCACGCAGTCTCTGCAATTCGTTTTGCAACTCTGTTTGACTTGGCATAGTAGGCTGCTGATTATAACCACGCTTGACACCAAAAAATCGGATTCTTTTTACACCAGAAACACGAAAACCCAGCACCAAGGCTGGGTCAATGTCGAAAACTCTCCAGTTTTCCTGAGCCGTCGTCCGGGAGCTGTTACTAGATCACCATTCCCGTTCTTCAACTCTAATTTCAATATAGCACACTGGAGTGGGTTTTTTATCACGTTTTGGCACTTTATATTTAGCTTGTTTTCATCACTTTAAAGCCAATTGTTGCATTCCACCATATTGACATGTAAAAAATGCACCCGAAGGTTTGATAGTAGTTGTACTACCATCATAAATATTCCTGAAACGAAACGGAGCCCACCCCTTTACTTCCCGCTGCTCGCAAATAAGTTGTCCAGGTTATACGTCACCCCGATACTGCCGCGCACGTCGGACGCTTTATTGAGTTCGGTTCGATTCGCATACGTCAGCGCCACTGGAATCTTGATCCCGCTGTCCTTCACCTTAAGCGAAAGTTTGGACTGGAAGAGCCAGATATTTCCTTTCAGCGATACGGGTACATCGTTGACCACAACCGTCTGGCCCAGCGGCTGATTGAGCAGCGACAGAAATAGTCCGGAGAAGGTAATGATCGGCATCCCGACGCTTGGTATCTCCGGCAGCGGGATATCGGTCTGCACCGCAGCGCGATAATCCCGGACGCGCCCAATGCGAGTGCCAATCGGAATGGAGTTGAAGATCGTGGTGCTGGCGTTTGCCGTGAACTGCGACCCTCCCAGCGATGACGATCCTTTTTCCATGATGAAGTTGAACGTCGATAAGTTTGGAATAGAAGTCCGTCCCCCCGGGTTGAAATTAGTCACCGTCACTGGACCGCCCAGCAGATTGCTCTGTTGCGTCTCGGTGTACTCAAAAGCGTGGGCCATGCTGTTGGTAATGCGGTTCAGAATATCGTTTCGCAGCTTGGCGTAAGTTTCAATCGATTGCGCCGCATCGTCCACCAGCGTCTGCAACACCGCATTATTGCCGACGATCATGCGAAGCGCCTCTGCCCGTTGTTCAAAAGCCTTGCCTATCTCCTCCGGTGTCATGTCGGTGCGCGTGATTGCAGCTTGGGTATCGACCTGCCACTTCTCAAACGCATCCCGGTACTTCGGGTCCTCACCTAAAGATTCCACAAGCCGGCTCACAGCCGCCAGCATCGGCTGCGCGTTGCGATTCACAAAGTCTGCCCACATTGTCTGATACCGCTGGTCCCTCGCGTCACGATGGTTCCAGTAGGAGTACCGCGCGCTGGCCCCGGCAAAAGTCCCCTTCGCTCCAGTCGTTGACGTGGCAGGGGCCGGGTCGAACGCCCTTATCGCACCGCCGGACGTCCCGCTCGAGTTCGACGATTGTGCAACGTTGAAGGATACCGAGAACGAAAGCGGAGTCACCATTTTGACCAGTGTGTCATGTGCGCCGACACTGTAGCTGGCCAGATAGTCTTTCGCCTTCATCGCTTTTATCAGGTTCGCCGGCGAAGCATTAAAGGTCATCACATTATTCGACGACGTCTGCGTGATCGCGCCCGATTCCGCGGCGAACCCCATCAGCCACGGCACGCTCCCCTTACTTGCAACCGATGTTCCGGTCGACGGCTGGGTCGAGCCCACCTGCTGGTCAATACGCTTCTCTTCCGCGTCGGAAAGGATCCGCCGGGAAATCGTCGGCTTCGCTAAATACAAAACATAAGGCGCGAAGTCATGCGCAAATCGGTCCTGGGCATCCTCCAGTGCGCCTCCTTTGAGCGCCGCGCTGACCCCTGCCACCACCACTTTTTCTGGATCGTTAATCTCCTGAGTTGCTGTCTTGGAAGCCGCCCCGGTTGTGGGAGCGGGAGTCACTGCTGCGCTTTTGGCGCCCGCATTCGCGGTGGTTGAGTTCTTCTTAGCCGCGTTCTGTCCTGCGCCGGTAGGAGCCGCTGCGCTCGCGGCATCACCAGACTTCGCCGTCGTGGACCCTCCCGTAACATTGGTCGCTCCACCAGAAAGCGGCGCCTGTGCCCCAGCTCCGGACGGCTGGGCGGACGCTGCCTCGCCAACCGCGCTTTGGCACACTTTCACAACTCCGCCACCGCGTGAGGTTGAAACCGCCGCATCCGGAACGTTGGCCGCTCTCCACACCACCATTCCTTCGAAGGCCGAGACCGAATACTTATCCGTGTCGCCGGATACATTTGCCGCGCCGACAACCCGGATGGCCACTCCGTCTTCGTCTTGGGTGACACTGATCCTGGTTGTTTCCCTCGCCGGCTTCAGCGTGATGCAGGTGTCGGCGCGCACTAGCACGCTCGCCGTCAACAACAGCGCTGCACACAGACCACCCAACGTTCCTTGTCGAATGTACATGGGCCCATCCCTTGACGGTTGCGACGATGAGTGACGCCAATCAGCGCACTCGGAAAATAAACACCATCGCCAGCGCAGGAGGAGGAAAAATTTTGATCGGCCGCATATTCGTACCTCCGCCGCTGAATTGGATTGTGTACATGTCCCCATCGGCAAAGTTCCCGTTCGAGTCGGACTGAAAATCCAATGACATCGTCAGCGTGACTTGCTGTCCTGAAGTCGCGGGAGCGATAAACGAACACTGTTGGCATGTGGGAAACACCGCCACCTGGCAAGTCAAAGTCACGTTGCTCGAAACCTGCATCGACGAAGCGCAATTCGGCAACGATTTGGTGACCGTTATGCTGATCTTCTCGTTGGGATCGACGTCATAATTACCATCGGAAGTGCGTATCACGGTCCGTACCTATCCCTAATTTGCTTTCGCAATTTGAAATTCGCTGTGAATTTAGAATCAGGCGGCAGGCTTGTCAATCAATTTCTAGCGCTGGTGGCAGGCCCTTTGACTTGCGGGCTGAACTCCTGGCGGCAGTTACTCACCGAAGAGCTTCAACCACGATGCACCCGTCCCGCAAAGCGGGGCGATTGCTATTTCGCTCCCGCCGCCGCGCTCATCGGAAATACCTGGCCCTTTACCGGCGCTAAGAATGGAACTAAGTAGCTCTGTACTCCGAAACTACCCGTCTTTGTAGCTTCCACTACGAACTTATACTTGAACTCTCCCATCTTGAACGCTGCCTCGTTTAGATGGAACAGATAGACCCCATTTTTCGACTCGCGAAAGTTCGCTACATCAGGAGTAAGGTTCTTAACTACAAGCAGAAGTTCTCCGCCTTCGTTCTCCTCGCCGCCGCCATCGCCCTTCATCCGCTTTTCGTGCTTCTCCTTCGCGCTATTGCCCGCCGGATTAAATCCCGGTATCACCCTTCGGACCTGCTCCAGATTCGACGCCGGAAAGTTGCCGGGCCGCCACTCCGCGCCCGGCAAATCCGCCGGACCCTCGATCGTGGCATACATCAACTGTGTCTCTCCCTTGGGCAGATCCCGTTGATCGGGACGCGTGCCGAACTTCGCCACCACCATCGGAAACGCGATCGCATACGCTCCCTCGGCAATCGCCAACGGACGCGCTCCCGCCTCAGTCGCCGCCGGGATCGCCAGGTATGCCGCATCAACCGTTTCGGCGACGATCTTCGCCGGACGCTCCTCAACCGCGGCAAAGGTCTTGCTGCTGTCTCCATCGAAAGGTCCCTCGACCACGCAAAGCTGTCCCTTGATGCAAATCGCAGGCGCGCGGTAAGTAGGTGGCACATTGCTCTTCCGGGCCGAGACCTCTTTCCTTCCCGAAGGCGCAGGCAGCGGGATCACATTCAGCACCGACACACCGGTGTTGTCGGCCTGGCGAAACACAATCGCCAGCTCAGATTGGTCGCGCGGAACCGTTAGCGCTATCGGCCCATTGGCTGGTTGTGGCGCCAGGCCGGGCATCTCCAGTTGCCAGCCCGCTAAGCTCGACGCACTGCCCGACGCCGCGAACGGAATCGCGACGCGTGCGACCATGACGTCCGGCATGCCTGCATAGTTGCTGGGATTCTCCACCACGCTGCCGGAAACGCGATCGCCGGGACGCATGTGCGCCGGCAAAACCAATCCCACCTCTTTGACGCCCGTTCCCGCCTCAGCCGGCGGCGATGCAACCGCTGCGGCAGCGCTCCGCGGCGCCTGCGCTGCGGCTTGCCGAGCACGCATGAGCTGCTGCATCACTTCATCGGCGGTGAACTTCTTCACCGTCTCCGGCGTCCCCGGCCCTTCCTCGCCCGCCGGACACTCTTCGGCTTTGTAATTCTGCGCCGCGGTGTTCCATGCCGCGCAGGTGTAGATGTTCGTCTGCGGATCGTGCGTCAGCTTATGACCGCCGATCTGCTTTCCCGACTCGTCGAACACCTGGATGAATTCGCCCAGAAAGTTAGTGTTGTTGTCGTAGGTGTTGCGGGCGACCTGGTGGACCTGCCCGTTAGGCCAATACGAAGTGTTCACCTTCTGTGCAGTCAGCGCGCCCGGAGGGTGTTCGAGGACATTCTTCTCCAGCAACTTGCCGTCGGCGCCAATGGTGTCCGTTTCGACCACCGTGCCCGCGGCATCGTAGTGCAGCTCGATCTTGTTCCCGCCGCCCATATCCCGCGTTTCCGTGTGTTGCGCGACCAGCGGCGCCGCGCACAGCAGCATCGCCAGAAAAATCAAGTAAGAGGATTTCGATTGGTTTTGTGGCACGAATTTTTCCCCGGAATGAAAACCCGCAGTGTAGCACGCCGGGCGACGCGACCGCGCAGGCAGGTGGGGCGAGCAGGCAGGATTATCTCGCCCCAAAACGCAAGATGACTCTGCCATCCAACGTCGGAGAGGGATCCAACATGGGACGGACGGAGTCAAAAGGACGCTTGCGGTGAGTATTGCAGCCGCAACTTCAGCTGCGGCTCACGTAAACTAGCTTGCACGAACCGCGCCACTCCGCGCAAGTCCGAATTGTGGAAAACCGGACCAGCATTTTCAACAAACTGCCCTGTCGCTACCGCCAATATTCGCTCGCTCCCGCTCGGGTTTTGTCTCGAAGACTATCCGGAACGATACCCCACGCTATCCGATTAGCTAGCTGATTACTTTGCACGTCCGGCAAGCCGGTGTAAGCTCGTGAGCCGGAGGGAATACCTTGCGCGAAGCACTCATCGTTATCGGATCGGTAGTAGCGGCCGGTTTCGCCCTCTGGCTGGTGAGGGCCGTTTCCCATACGCAGCGTCGCCGCGAATGCAACGACTTCACTGGCCCGGTGGTCGCGGTCATCGGAACCATGTATGCCGTCATCCTGGCGTTTCTGCTCTCCAGCATGTGGAGCCATTATCAAGACGCCAAGGGCAACGCCCAGTTGGAAGGCGCGGTCGTCGTGAACATCTTCCGCGTTGGCCGGCAATTCCCCGAGCCCGAGCGCCGTAACCTCCAGGGCCTGGCCCGGAATTACGTCGATACCGTGCTCAATGTGGAGTGGCCTGAGATGGTGAACAGCCAGGTGCCCCGCGGCGGTGGACCGATCATCAACCAGATGTGGAAGGTGTGCGAGGAGATGAAAACCGATGGCGGGCAATCGCTCGCGCTGGCTGAGCTGATGAGTTCCTTGAGTTCGCTTACCCAGTACCGCGCGCTCCGCATCATGCAGAGCGCCGAGGCGCTGCCGGGGATCTTATGGCTGGTGTTGATCGGAGGCGGCGTAGCCACCATCCTTGCCGCGTGTTTTTTCGGCGTCGAAGACTTTCGCTTTCACCTGCTGCAGATCATGGTGCTGAGTTTCCTCATCTCGATGGTGCTGGTAGCGATTGCCGCCGTCGATAGCCCGTATCAGGGCAACGTCCGCGTCAGCCCCGATGGCTTCCGGTACGCCCTGCGCACCATCGAAGCAGAAGGAAGTTATTGAGTAGCGCCGTTACATGTCCTCCGAACAAGTGCGTTTCCTGGCTTATGCCAAAAACTACACCCACCTTCGAAACCGTGCGGCGTCTCGGACTTACCTTGCCCGGCGTTGAGGAGAGCACTGCGTACAGGGCACCGGCGCTGAAGGTCAAAGGCAAACTCCTGGCCTGTATTCCCTCTCACCGTTCCGCCGAACCCGGATCGCTGGCGATTCGCGTGAACTTCGATGACCGGGCCGAACTACTCGCTGCCGCGCCGGATGTCTACTACCTGCCCGATCACTATATTAACTACAACGCCGTTCTGGTTCGCCTGGCTCGCGTGAATGAGGATGTCCTGCGGGACTTGCTCGGTATGGCCTACAAATTTGTTACCGGAAACCGCGCGACCTCGGCGAAATTGCAAACCTCGCGCTCTCGCGCCAATCAGAAGGCTACACCCGCGCGTCGCAAGCGCCCCAAGGCCTAGGCGCTGCCAGCCTACTTCGATGCCACGTCGCTGGACGTCTGCTTTGCGGCGGGATCGAGCAGATAAACCACTTGATCGGACGTGAGCACCAGTAGCCGCTCGCCGTCTGTACTGAATCCGTTGACCGCAACGCGGCTGTTGACTCGCCCGGAGATTGCCGTCAGCGCGGGAGCGAAGGCGCAAAACGGCCCCATTGTGGGTAGCTGGATTCTGACTTACAACCCGGCGAAAGGCAATGAGAACTTCGGCAGGCCGCGGTTTAGAGATGGACAGGGCTGGCTAGGAAGATGGCCGTCGCATCACAAGGTCCGGGCGGCGTCTGCTCCAGGCAATGTGAGCAGTTGGGACTTGCCCGTGCCGTCTCCATTCGTACCTGGGCCAGAGAAGTGTTCGGCCGGGCGGGGAACAACCAACTCACAATCACATGCGAATACCTCAGACGATGACGCCTGTGCGCTTCTTCACTGATCAGCAACACTGCGTCTGGTTTGGGATCAAAATGCAACCCCATGGGGCTGAGGCAACTTTGGGCCCAGCAAGTACGCATTACTGCAACTGACGCAAATTTTCCATGACGGCTCCCCGGCGATTCGTTTAACTCCTTTTGTTTCCGCCATAAGACTGGTGTCTGAGATGCATTAACCCACCGGGGGCAAATAAAGAAATTCAGAACAGGGGAGAGCACAGGAATGAATTCTTTGGACAGCCCATGGCTCATTCAATGGCAACACACCCTTTGGACCCATCAGGAGAGCTCCTCTCCGCAGAAGGCCGGCGATCAACTAGACGATAGCGACCTGTACCGGCCTCACGAGACATCGGTCCAATCGGGAATTTACGCAGTACTCCATGACACAGAGCATCGCCGACGCCACCTGGTTATCGTCATCGCCGGGGAAACATTCCCGGAGTGCGAAATCTGTAAACAGCACGTTCGCTATGGTCTGGTTCGTAGTGCCCCGTACGTCTTTCACGACGACGACTTTTCGGGAGATGAATCAGACACGTAGCCGGCGTCATCTCACCGTTTGCGGTCGGGACAAGCGCACGCAATCACCTGACCTCATCGCTCTGCCCACGGCATTCGAAATCGCATAACACCCGTCCCGCTGTGCGGGACGGGTGTTATGCCGTATCAAATTCAAGTTGGGCCAACATTGTCAAAACTGCCGCACTACTATCGTTTCCGTTGACACCGGCAACTCTGCAGGATACAGTTTTTGTGGCCCTCGACGGTTGTCCGCGTCCGCACTTCTGTCCAGCGCATAATCAGCTCACCAGTGTTTAGAGTTCACCACCATTCTGACCTTCAAGAAGGAAGTTCCCTGATGAAAATCTTGCCATCGTTTTCTCGTCTCGGCACCGGCCGGACGCTATTGGTGCTCAGCTTGGGCGCGGTGCTTGCCGCCGTTCCCGCGACTGCACAAAGCCTTTTTCGCCAGCTTAGCCAGGACAGTTTCACCAACTCCAGCAGCCAGCACATGACTGAGGTCGAACCGGGTGCTGCGGCCAATGGCCCCATCATCGTTACCGCATTTCAGGTGGGCCGCATCTACGGCGGCGGCGGCGCCGACATCGGCTGGGCGACCTCGCTGAACGGCGGCATCTCCTGGACCAACGGCTATCTGCCAGGCCTGACGCAGTTCGGTCCGGGCGGCGGTCCCAACAGCGGGGCCAGCGACGCGGCGGTAGCCTACAACGCGAAGTTTGGCAAATGGCTCATCTGCACCTTGCCAATCGGTAATTTCAACCAGGTGGCGGTCAGCCGCTCCTCCGACGGTCTTCACTGGGACAATCCTATCTACATCGTTACTAACCAGAATGAGGACAAGAATTGGATCACCTGCGACAACACTCCCAGCAGCCCGTACTACGGCAACTGCTACGCCGAGTGGGACAACCTCGACTCCGGCGACGTGCTCTACATGAGCACGTCTACCGACGGCGGCCTGACCTGGGGCACCCCCAAAGGGACGGCCGGCAATGACCTCGGTATCGGTGGCAACCCGGTCGTCCAGTCCAACGGCACGGTGGTTGTTCCTTTCACCGACTTCAACGGCGGCATATCGGCTTTCACCTCCACCAATGGCGGCCAGAGCTGGACGGCGGCCCAGCAAATTGCCCTGGCACCCAGCCACAGTCCGGACGGAGGTCTGCGTGATTCCTTCGGTTTGCCTTCCACGGCTGTCGATGGCGCCGGCAATGTATTCGTCGCCTGGGAGGATTGCAGTTTCGAGTCGGGATGCCCGGCCAACGACATGGTCTTCAGCAAGTCCAGCGACGGAACGCACTGGAGTTCGAAGACGCGTATTCCGCTGAACCCAGTCGGCAGCGGCGTCGATCACTTCATCTCCGGCCTGGGCGCCGACTTCAATACCTCCGGAAATACCGCCCACCTGGGGCTGACCTATTACTACTACCCGGTCGCCAACTGCGGAAACAACTGCCAGCTGACGGCGGGCTTTTCGCTCTCGAAGGATGGCGGGCAGACCTGGACGCAGGGCCGCGCGCTCTCTCAGCCGATGCAGTTGACCTGGCTGCCGCAGACCTTCTCCGGCTATATGGTGGCCGACTACGTGGCGACGGCTTTCCCGGCAGGCGGCCGCGCCTTCCCGATCTACGCGGTGGCCTTCCAGCCGACGAATGGACTGTTCCACGAGGCGATCTACACTGCCGCGTACGGCTATAGCCAGGACGAGATGACGGAGCCGACGTTGAGCTCGGCCGGCGAGAGGCCGATTCCGGGCATTAAGGGCGATCGTGTGATACGGCGCGGCGAGATGGACAACCTCCCTCCGAGCCGCAGAACGCAAGTTCCACCGGAGGGCAAGTAGCAGCTAGCAACTAGCGACTAGTTTAGTAAGAAACCTAACTGAGTGCCCCGTTCTAGCCTGCTTTTGACTAGGCGGGGCATTTCTTTGTCTTCGGAAAAGAAATGTTGTTCAAGTTCGGCATTAAATTAGCCAGGTGCCCAGGCGCGACATTCCGGACCTTTTAACAATCCCCCCGCTATTCAAATCGGGCCAACATTGTTAAAACTGCCCGCACTACTATCGTTTCCGTTGACACCGGCAACTCTGCAGGATACAGTTTTTGTGGCCCTCGACGGTTGTCCGCGTCCGCACTTCTGTCCAGCGCATAATCAGCTCACCAGTGTTTAGAGTTCACCACCATTCTGACCTTCAAGAAGGAAGTTCCCTGATGAAAATCTTGCCATCGTTTTCTCGTCTCGGCACCGGCCGGACGCTATTGGTGCTCAGCTTGGGCGCGGTGCTTGCCGCCGTTCCCGCGACTGCACAAAGCCTTTTTCGCCAGCTTAGCCAGGACAGTTTCACCAACTCCAGCAGCCAGCACATGACTGAGGTCGAACCGGGTGCTGCGGCCAATGGCCCCATCATCGTTACCGCATTTCAGGTGGGCCGCATCTACGGCGGCGGCGGCGCCGACATCGGCTGGGCGACCTCGCTGAACGGCGGCATCTCCTGGACCAACGGCTATCTGCCAGGCCTGACGCAGTTCGGTCCGGGCGGCGGTCCCAACAGCGGGGCCAGCGACGCGGCGGTAGCCTACAACGCGAAGTTTGGCAAATGGCTCATCTGCACTTTGCCCCTCGGCAACTTCTTTAACACCGTGGCGGTCAGCCGCTCCTCCGACGCGATTCACTGGGACAATCCCATCTACGTCATCCAGAACCAGGACGCGGACAAGAATTGGATTGGTTGCGACAACACTCCCAGCAGCCCGTACTACGGAAACTGCTACGTTGAGTGGGATGATCCCTCGGTGGGCGACCTGCTCTACATGAGCACATCGACGGACGGCGGCGTGACCTGGGGTCCGCCCAAGAACACCGCGGCCCAGGATTACGGCATCAGCGGCAATCCTGTGGTGATGCCCAACGGCACGGTGGTTGTTCCGTTTGCCGACTTCAACGGCGGCATATCGGCCTTCACCTCCACCGACGGCGGCCAGAGCTGGACGGCAGCGCAAAGTATCGCCAACGCTCCCAGCCACGGTGAGGACGGTACCTTGCGCAGCGACGGCCTGCCTTCCAGCACCATCGACGGCGGCGGCGCGGTGTATATTTCCTGGCCGGATTGCAGCTTCGAGAGCGGCTGCTCGGCCAACGATATCGTCTTTAGCAAGACCACCGACGGAACTCACTGGAGCTCGAAGTCGCGCATTCCGCTCGATCCCATCGGCAGCGGCGTCGATCACTTCATCAACGGCATGGGCGCCGACCTGACTACGTCGGGAAATACCGCGCATCTGGGGATGACCTACTACTACTACCCGAACACGAATTGCGGAAACAATTGCCAACTGGTGGCAGGCTTTTCGCTCTCGAAGGATGGCGGGCAGACCTGGACGCAGGGCCGTGCGCTCTCGCAGCCGATGCAGTTGACCTGGCTGCCGCAGACCTTCTCCGGCACGATGGTCGCCGACTATGTAGCGACGGCCTTCCCGGCGGGCGGCCGCGCCTTCCCCATCTATGCGGTGGCGTTCCAGCCGACGAATGGACTCTTCCACGAGGCGATCTACACGGCAGCGTTTGGTTATAGCCAGGACGAGCTGACCGAGCCGACGTTGAGCTCGGCCGGCGAGAAGCCGATCCCGGGCATCAAGGGTGATCGTGTGAGACAGCGCGGCGAGCTGGACAACATCCCTCCGAGCCGCAGGGCGCAAGTTCCACCGGACGGTAAGTAGCAGACAGTAACTAGCAACTAGTTTAGTAAGAAACCTGATTGGGTGCCCCGTTCCAGCCTGATTCTGGCTAGGGCGGGGCATTTTTTCTCTACTTTGCTTGTACCAGCCTTGCCATAGAGTAGTGCTGAACCGGAACAGGACCAATGACGAATGGCAACGGGCCCCATCCAGAGAAGTAAAATCCAGCTCCCGCGTCCGGATTCATTGTTGTTACCCAGGAGTGTATTTCGAAATCAACGCTCTGCACTGCAGTCGTTTTTAGGGGAAAGGGAAATACAAAGGTATTGTACGTCGGGATTACTATCAGGTCGCCGAAAGTGTAGCCGGATGCGCCAGGTTCCAGCCGCCGTGCTCCAAATGACTCCATGTAATACTGAAATCCAAAGCCACCCTCGAATCGAACCGTGGTAGCGTCGCCGCGAGTCTTTTCTTGAATATACTTCGCTGCTATCCTTCCTGTATTCGCCAGTGCCGCATCTCCTGCAGTTACCCATAAGGAGATAGCTCCCGCCACAATTAGCGGAATCGTTATAGTCAGCCATCGCCACCGCATAGAGCTCACTCTTAGCATGTCGAGACGTCGTGCAATTAGGATTGCAATCGCTGGTATCGACGGAAGTATCGACCTGGCATTTACGGACCAGTTCACGACAATAGCAAAAAATATGGCTCCAAAAACCCAAAGGAGCAGGAGCAACGACGCAGCATCTTTCCTTTGCCAAAAGTCTGCGCTCGCGAGGGCCAAAAGCGACATTGCGCTAGCGACGTAGAATATTAATTGAATGCTAATTAATAACCTGTGCTCATGAAGCCACCTTTCATAAGCGTAGATTGTTCCTAAGTCGATCCATCCTCTAAAAAAGAAAAAGCCAAGGAGCGTGCTTAGAATACTACCCCAGATAATCTGCTTGCGCGACCAAAGGAGTGGAACAAAAGTGAGTGTAGTAAGCGCGCAACCACCCGTGAAGGCCAAACCTACGAGTGCCCGGCCAGAGCGCCCTTCGAGTTGGCGAACGGCGGCCTTATACTGAATCGCTTGCGAAATCAGCCCACGGCCAAATACCTCATGGGTGTAAAACTCATATGCTCCTAGAATGACAACGGGGATTACCAAATATGCAATCCAGCCTCGAAAGGTATGCCTCCGCACCAGTGAGTAGACTAGGAGAAGTGGTATCAATGACATGCCGAAGTATTTCGTCAATGCGGACAGGGCGATCAACACGCCGGCGGTTGCTAGATAGAGCGGCCGCAATGGTTCTTCCAGTCCCTTTATCCACAAAACTATCGCCAGCACCCAGATTGCCAACATGATAGTGTCGCACATTAGACCGGTCGCTGAGACTAGAAAACCTGGCGTTAGGAGAGTAGCTGCTGCGGCAAGTAAAGGTTTCTTGGTGAGTTGTAGTGCGAGATGATACGTGCCAAGGATGACTCCCAACGCCGGAACAATAAAGCCCAGGTGCAGCGCTCTCTCGGACCACCCGCCAATGAAAGCTATCAATGCCATGTAATAGCTGGCGAAAGGGGGGTTCTGCTGGATCTGCCACATAGGATCCGCATGCCAATACCCGATAACCGAAAACCCGTATGGGTTGAGAGGGTGTTTTGTAATCTGTTTCGCTGTCCAGATGAATAGAGGATCATCGATGTGGATGGCCTTGTCTGTGAAAGGAAGTAAACAGAGAAGCGTGAGTAGAAGCAACGTCGGCTGCGGCCAACGCGAAATCCAGCTCAAGATGCCGTCCCAACCAATGGACTTGGTCTCGTCAGATCGCACGCCGATCGCCTCAACGGGTATATTCGTGTCGTCGTCTGCAGATCACTTCATAACATCTCAACTGAAATGTCCGTGTTAGGCCCCAACGGCCCGACACTATATATCCCATCGGGATTAATTTTTTCTCCGCACTGCGATCAGCGCGCGACCAGACTGATGCGGTCGATGGTGGCCCGGCTGCCCGGTTCCAGCGGTAGAGGCTGCCCGGTTTTCGCATCGACCAGCCCGCGCGGAACGAACGTGATACTAAGCTGGCTTGCACTCCAAGCCTGCTTTTGACTTAGTGCCCGAATAGTCCGCGTGAGGTCAAAATGCACTGTGGTTTTCGCGTTTCTCGGCAGAAACAGACCTAAAGTTCCCACATAGTAGATCGACTGATGGTTGGCCTCCTGGTTGCCCGGAAGGTCCGCATAGATTTCGTAGGCTACGCCGCTGGAATCTTTGACATGATCGACATCGAGCTTGAGCACGATTGCGTGGCTGTACTCTTTGTCCTCCAGCAGACGATTGATTTTCTCCGCGATCTGGGGAGAGATTTCGAGTTGGGCGCGGGCCGGCATGTTGCTCAGCTCGACTCCCGCTTGCGGGTTGACCGCGAGCTGCTCAGGCTGCGTCAGCGGAAGTGGGCGGGGCGCTTCTTCCCCTCGGGGAGCAGGACGCACCATCTTTCGGACTGGCGGATCATCGTCGTAGCGGTATTGAAGCTGCGCGACAGTATCCAGAGCGTCCTTCACTGACTTGCTGACGAGCGTCCCGGTTTCATCGTAGAAGCTGAATGAAGTGTTCATCCAATCCGTATCCGATGTGGGATTGGCCCGCGCGCCGCCCTTGGCCAGCCAGACCTTCCATAGGTGATCAATTTCGGAGTGGTGCAGCCAGAAGATTGGATCGTTGGCCGATGCGTGTGTGCTGCAGAAGATCCCGCCTACATAGCAGTGAATCACGTTGTGAGGTTGCTGCTCCAGGTCGCCATTGTCGCTGTCGAAGTGGCACGGCACCGGGGGAGTGCCGGGGGGCGGTCCGCCACCGAAATTTCCACCAGCCGAGGGTTCGAACGAAGTGTCTCCCATTGCCAGCGAATCATCGGCGCCTCCCATCGGAAGAGTTGCACCACTATTCATGATGCGGCCCGGGGTGTAGAGCGGGTTGCAGCCCGGATGAGAGGCGGGGTCCCCGGCGCAGTCAATGGCCGGCATCAGGAAATCTGCCGGCAGCGTTTGCTCGGTCGACAGTTCGTAGTTCCAGTAAGGCAGGGTAAGGTTGGGATCGCCCGATGCCGCACGCAAGATCCTCTCGAAGTAGTACAGGTACATGCGGTGCCAGGGGAAGAACAGATCGCTGGAATGCTGGCACTGGTCCCAATGTGGATTCGACGGATCTCCCATCATGCACATGCTGCTTCCGGGAGGGGTTGAGTGGATGTTCGCCTGGAACGTAATGCCTGTGGGATCGTTGGGATTGACCAGGGAACGCTTCATCATCACGACGAGACCTTTTTTGATCGAGTCGATCTGCGCCGGCGTCAGCTTGGCGATGTCGTGCCTGGTGTAGATCTTGCATCCCACCTTCACCGTGTTGGACATCACCATATTCGAGCCGATGTACTCGGCCACCTGAATCTCGTCGCTCTTGTTGAAGCTGGCTGGCGGAGCAAGGTAGATTGGGACCTCGCCGGGAGCAGCGCCGCCATAACCGATGACCACCGGACCCGGCTTGAAGAGAACCAGGATGGCGTTGACCGTCGAGTTGGTGACGAAGGCGGCAGGTTGCCCCTCGCAGATTGGGCTCACTAGCGTCAGCGGTGGAATGTCGTTCGTGGGTTTTACCGGCGTGGACTCGCCGCAGCTGCTACAGAGCGTCTGCTTCGCCCGGATATCGGACATCGCTGTCACTTTATGGTTCAGGCCGTCAGTGTTACTGGTACCGACTGCCAGGGTCGTGGACTCGAGGGTCGCGTGATCGTAGATCTGGACCAGCGCGCCGGTGTAAAGATCGTCGAGCGTGACCGCATCATTGTCGATGATGGGCTTCTCGACCGTCGGCGGATGGCATCCGCTGGGCTCATTGTCAATTTTCTTTGCCTTGCCGAAGTTGCTGTGAGCGCCGGTGCAGGCTTCCTGCTTCGCCCTGACTTCGTGGGCGGGTGAGGTTTTCGGCGGCGCCTCGAGTGGCGAAACCGTTGGTGGATCCCATCCGTCGCTGCTGTAGAAGTTGGGGATCGTATCAGTGCCGATGATTGAGCTAGCGGTCGAGTCCTGCACCTCGAGCTTCACGCCCGATACCAGGCCATCGACGGGCACGATCTGTCCGCAAGCATAAAACGGGGGCAGCACATCGGGATCGTGCAGGGTTGTGGGCATCGCGTCCACTTTCATCGGCTTGGAGTAAGCGCTGGTCACGCCGTTGACGGTCTGCGTCGCCTCGACTTCGTCGTTGGTTTTCAGCGCTTGCGTCAGGGGAATGGCGTCGTAACCGAAGAAGCTATCAACCGGGCCTCCGATCGGCTTATGAGACAGCGGCGGCGGGACCACAAGATAAATGTTGATGGTCGCATGCGGCACGAAGGAATCGACATAGACATTGGTCGCACATTCGTTGGTCTCGTAAACGTGCGGCGGCGACAAGTTGGAATGACCTTGTGGGTCCTGGATGGGGAACCGGCCAGGGATTTGTATCTTGTCGGCGTATCCCGCGGCACACAGCAGCAGAACAACGCCAGCCAGAGCGAAGATGCGCGAGCGGTGTTTCACAGCGTGCTTGCAACTTGCACGAACCGGCGACGCTGCGAGGGAACAAGCTTGAGCTGAAGAAGAGATACGGAACGGAATAGGCCGTGCCATGCGAACCTCCCTGGTGCGCGCGATAGCCGCTAGAAGGATCCTGTGGAGCGTGGCCCTGCGAAATGTTCCTTGGTGTTACGCGAATTATGATTCCACCCGTACAGGAAGGCAAGCTATTTCTGGGTAGTGGCTCACCAGCCATGTCGCCCTTCCCCTCCACCAACAGTGGCGGAGACCGCGCCAGAAAATGAAGCTACCATCTCGCCAGGCTCTATGGGATGATACGGAATCTCTAGACAGGGGTGGATCATGCGCCAAGGTTTCACTGCTTTGCTTATGCTGATGTCTTTGCTCGTGGGTGTGGACTCATCTGCTCAAAAGCGCTCACCGAATAAGCCTTCGACAAGCGTTTCGAATGATGCGGAAGCTGCGAATCGTGAGTGGCACTTTGTCGTCTCCGGCGATTCCCGCAATTGCGGAGACCTGGTGATGCCGGCGATCGCTGCCGATGCAGCTCAATACCATCCCGCCTTCTACTGGCACCTGGGCGATCTCCGCGCCATCTACGAAATGGACGAAGATTACGCCGGCGAATTGACTGCGGACGATAAGCTTCGTCCCTGGGACCTGACGGCGTATCAAAGTGCGGCTTGGGACGATTTCATCCAAATGCAGATTAAGCCTTTTGAGGACCGCGGTATTCCATTTTTGATTGGTATTGGCAATCACGAGACCATCAAGCCGAAAACCAGAGATGAGTTCCTCACGAAGTTTGCGAAGTGGCTTGACGATCCGATGGTGCGAGAGCAGCGGATGAAAGACGCGGAAGCCGGCAAAGGTACAAGCGATGGTCAGCCGAGCGTGCGAACCTACTACCACTGGAGCAAGGATGGCATCGACTTCATCTATCTCGACAATGCAAGTGACGAGCAATTCGATGCGACCGAAATGGCGTGGCTGCGTCAACGGCTGGAAGCTGACCGGACCAATCCGGCGATAACTACCATCGTCGTTGGCATGCACAAGTCGTTACCGAATAGCTTAAGCAATTTTCATAGTATGAGTGAATCGCCGGCGGGCCAGCAAAGCGGGAGATGCACTTACAAATATCTGCAGAAGATGCAGCACGAGGACCATAAACAGGTAGTAGTGTTATCCAGCCATTCGCACTTCATCATGACTGACATTTATGACACGCCGTTTTGGAGGGAGCACGGTTCTGTAGATGGCAACGATAGTTCTGAAGTATTGCGCGGCCTGTTAGTAGGTACAGGAGGTGCGGTACGTTACCGTCTGCCCAAGTTGCCATCCGTGCCGGCTGGAAGTGCCGCGGCGGAGTGCACGAAAAATGGGCGCGCGTTTTGCGCTCAGACTGATGTCTACGGGTATCTGCTGGTCACGGTTAACGCAAGAGGTAAACCGGGAGCGATCGAGTTGCGGTTCAAGGAAATCAAGGCGGAGAATGTTCCCGCCGAAACCCGGCAGAAATTCACTGCGGACACGATGAACGTGTGCTTCGAAGGCAATAAGCAGATGACTCCCGCAGTGGATGCAACGCAGTATCTTCCCGATGGACCTTGTCCATACTGAGTCGATGGCGCTACCGGTTCTCTACTAATGCGGGTCGTCAGCCCGGTATTGCTGCCAGCGCTGCCGAAGGTAGGGGCCGATGTCGTGCCACCACGCTCCGCGCCAATTGATGGTGCGAGGGAGTGGTGGAGCAGCAGGTGCAGGCAGCGAGCGAATGCGCAATGCCGCCTGGTAGCACTCGCTTGCGCGGGTGGTGTCGCCCAGTTCGCTATAAGCGTGTCCCATGTCGGCCCAGATTTGGGCAGTCTTCTGAGTATCCTTGGACACAAGCAATGCCTTGTCGTAGTACCGAACGGCCTGCTGCAGGTTGCCACGCCGGTGCTCCGCGAGAGCGATGCCGAGGTCGACGCCAGGATCATCGGGAGCATCTTCCGCCGCATGGTACAGGTGTTTCAGGGCCTCGTCATGTTGGCCATGCATTTCGAGTATGTTTCCGACGATGACATCGGCGACCCAGTTGCGATGGTTGATTTCGAGCGAGTGTTGCCAAACGGTGAGGTCATCAGTCCAATAGCCGACCTGATGACGAGACATCATGGCGAGTACCAGCAGCACTGCAATGCTGGTCACCTGGACCAAGCGCTGTCGAAGCTGCTGCCCTTGCGCCCATTCTGCAGCGCTCCAACACACCATCAGGAACACACCGACGAAGCCGGTATATGCCCAGCGGTCAGCCAGGGCCGGTGCGTCGATTTGCACCAGTCCCATCATGGGGACCATGTTTCCGAGGAACCAGAGCCATCCCACGAGAAGATAACGACGGCGTCTTTGACCGAGCACAACCGCGGTTATTGCAATCAGCAGAACGAACGATGCCCACACCAGACCCCAGCGCAGCGAATTGCCCGGATGAGGGTAGAGGTAGCCGAGGTGAGCCGGCCAGAACGCTTTTCCCAAGTAGCGCGAGTAAGACAGAATTGCGTTGCCGAGGCGGATGGAAAACGTGTACGGCCAGTCCTCAGGCACCGCTTTGTGTTCAGCGAACATGGTAATGACTGCATCGATCGCGGCAACGATGAAGAGCGGAATTTTTTCCTTGATCAGAGCAGGCACAGTACGCGCCGGCGCACCTTCGATGCCACTTGTCCCGAGGGCGGCATGGGTGTCGGCGGCGAACATCCGGCGGAGTGGCCAGTAGTCCCACAAGAGAAATAGAAATGGAAGCGTGATCACCTGCGGCTTCGCCAGCAGTCCCATCAAGTAAAGCAGAGCGACGATGGCCATGCGGCGCAGTCTTGGCCGCAGGGCATACCAGCGATAAGCGTCCAGAGCCAGGAGGAAAAATGCCGTACTGAGCAACGTCTTTAACTCAGCCACCCAGGCTACGTTCTCGACGTTAATAGGGTGCAGGGCAAACAGTGCCGCGACCATGAAGCTGCGGCCCGTGTATCCGGTACAGCGCTTCAAAACCAGGAAGAGCAGAAGCGCATTAAGAGCATGAAAGGCAATATTGACGTCGTGATGCAGGCCAGGATCCAGGTGAAACAGGCGAACGTCGAGATTGTGGACGAAGAAAATGAGCGGATCGTAGTTGAGACAATAATTGTGTGTGAAAGCCCACGCAACACTGCCCCAATTTAAGGGAGCCAGGACATAAGGATTTTTGGTTACGTAGGACGGGTCGTCGATTCCGAAGAACGGATGGTGATGGACTGGATAATAGACTGCTATGGTGGCAAGAATCAGGACCAAACACGGGAGAACGCTTTGCCGCCAAAACTGGCGAGGCCGGGCCGGTAATCCAATCGACGCTTGTTGTGTGGCTACTCCCAACCCCATTGCCCACTTCCGAATCGGCCGAGTGTACGTCAGGGCTCCAATTGAATCTCAACCAATCGAGATGGTCAATGGGAAGATCCCACACACTCGCTGGTTGGCGAATGTGTGGGAACAATTACTGCATGCAGACGTTTCAGCCTCCGAAGGTGTAAAGCGACAGGTCGTAGAGGACCAGATCGTCAGGTATTCCGTTGACCTGAATGACCACCTCGGTAGCGAGTCCCCACTGCGATGGGAAATTCAAGGTCGAGATCTCCGTGGTGATGGAGTAGTTGGCGGAGCCAACCATCTTTCCTTTGTTGTAGGCGGTGATGGTGATGGAGGTTGGGCCAAAGCCCGCGGCAACACTGGCGCTCACCAATTGAAAACCGAGAGTGTTGCTGAGGGTGCCGAAGCAGGTATAGCCGACAAGGCGGCACTCTTTGGCGCCGATGAAGACGACATCGCCGCCCTCAAGGCCGCGCAGGCGGAAGCCGGGCCCGGCGCCCGACCAGTCAAACGGATCCACGTAGTAGAAATTCCCCCAGCCAAGCTTTCCGTAACCATTAGGCATCGGCGACGGCAAGCTGACGGTGGGCAAATTCTGGAAGTTAAGGTTTTCTTGCGCGCTCACACTGGCGACGAGGGCGAGCAGGCAAAGAGTCAGACAAATGGTTGAGATAACGCGTTTCATACTGTTCTCCTCTTTCTGAAGTTTTGTGGCCGAGATTGCCGGACCCGATTGCCGGCTTGTTAGCTTTGCCGGGAGCGCGTCAAAGTTGGTGCGAGTGTGCGGCAAGTGCCGGGAGGGAACAATGCACGGGGGGTGATTTGTCGATGGTCTGCGGGTAATCCGAACGTAAGTTGTTGAAGGCGCAAAGCGAAGTCGCGTGCCCGAGGCACTCGGGGTTCTGGTTGATTGTTACCCACGGTTAAAACGGTGGGCTATCTTATGCCCTCCCGCGAGGCGGGACTGCGGTCTGTGCATTCGGGAAAGAACCGGCGAGTCCAACGGTACTGCCCCGCCCTGGCCAACGGCAGGCTAGAACGGGGCACCCGGCGGTCAGAATTTCTATCCGATGAGTGGGTTCACCACTTGAATTGTCCGGTAGCGTTGGCCGGTGGCGAAGTCTTCGGAATACAGAATCGATGCTCCCGAAATTTCGGCGGCCTGAAGAATAAGCGCGTCCCAGAACGAGAGCTTGTAGCGCCCTTCCAAATCCAGCGCCTGGACGACAGAGTCGGGAGTGTTGGTGACGATCTCCCAAGTCGAATAATCCACCATCAACTGACGAACCTCCGACAGTGGCAAAGGGCGGCGAACCTTCCGGCGGAGATTGATACACAGTTCCTGCAGGACTTGGGTACTCAACACTCCTCGGCCGCTATCCCAGAGCTGCTCCATGAGCCTTTGCGCCCGCTCGTGTTTGACCCCGGCCGAACGATCATGCGCATAGACCAGAATGTTGGTATCGACAAAACATCTATCGCTCATGCAGTTCATCCCGCGACGAGGGAGGCGTCCACCGGAGGTTAAAACCTCTCCGCAGGCGGGAGAGCGCACGCCTGCGCGCCTGCTCATAGCCCTTGCGCTGTTGGACCGCTTCCTGGAGGCGGGCTGCCAGTAAGGCGCTAATCGAGGTACCTTCCTCGGCAGCGAGAATGCGAGCCTCACGCAAGAGATCGGCTTCGATTTTCAAGGTGACGTTGGTCTTCATTTGGGCACCACTTTACGTGCAGCACTATTTTACGTGCGATCCTTTGAGGCAGGCAATCGATCGACTATAAGCCGCGCTACATTTAAAACGGTGGGCTATCTTATGCCGTCCCGCGAGGCGGGACTGCGGTCTGTGCATTCGGGAAAGAATCGGCGAGTCCAACGGTACTGCCCCGCCCTAGCCAACAGCAGGCTAGAACGGGGCACCCAAATGTGGGGTGGGCCTATGCGATTGCGCTGAGCTTCGCCTCCTCGTTGAAGCGCACCGAGACCAACTTCGAGACGCCGGGCTCCTGCATGGTCACGCCGTACAGCACGGGCGCCATGGTCATGGTCTTCTTGCTGTGGGTGATGATGATGAACTGCGTCTGCGCGCTCATCTCGCGCACCAGCTCGGTGAAGCGGCCGACGTTGGCTTCGTCGAGCGGCGCGTCCACCTCGTCGAGGATGCAGAAGGGGCTGGGTTGATATTGGAAGATGCCGACCAGCAGAGCCAGCGCGGTCAGCGCCTTTTCGCCGCCGGACAATAGCAGTACATTCTGCAGCTTCTTGCCGGGAGGCGAGGCCACGACGTCGATGCCGCTCTCGGCCGAGTTCTCCAGGTCGGTAAGGCGCATGAAACCCTGGCCGCCGCCGAAGAGCTTGCTGAAGGTGCGGCCGAAATTTTCGTTAATGATGTTGAACGCCTCTTCGAACTTCTGCCGCGAGATGGTGTCGATTTCCTTGATCGTGTTTTGCGTGTTCTCGATGGATTGCAGCAGGTCCTGCCGCTGGGTCTCCAGAAATTCGTGACGCTGCGCGGTTTCCTTGTATTCCTCCAGCGCCATCATGTTCACCGGGCCCATGTTGTCGAGGCGGGTGCGCATCTCGCGATAGGCGTTGTCCTGGTTGGCGAGCTCTTCGCCGGCGACCCGCGGCAGCGATTCGTCGGCCATGAGTTCTTCGCGGTGCAGGCTTAACTCCTGGATGCAGGTTTCGGCCATGTGCTGAACGTCGGACTGCACCCGGGCCTGCGCGGCTGAGAGTTCGCCACGACGGTCGCGGGCGGCGTCGAGAGCTTCGCGGGCGGACTTCAACTCCTGCTCCAGCTCGGCAATGCGAACGCGGACAGCCTGCAATTCCCCCTGCAATTCGCGATCGCGATTCTGCGCAGCTTCGCGTTCCGCATTCCAGACGATGACCTGTTCTGCCAGATGAACATTCTCTGCCTGGCGCTGCTGCTTTTCCGCAGCCGCCGATTCCAACTGCGATTTCAGCTTCGCGAGATGCGCTGACACTTCGGTCAGCATGCCTTCGATGCGCAGGACGGCGAGCATTGCCCCGCGGCGGCGCTCTTCCAGGGTCGCGAGTGTGGCCCGACACTCGCTCGCGAACTGCGCGGCCTCATCGCGACGCTGCCGCAGCGACTCGAGGCTGTTCTGCGCGGATTGCATCTCGGCTTCAAGCGCGCGCTGCTGCTCTTCGTACTGTGCCAGTTCGGCGGTTTGCGATGCGATGAAGCCGGCGCGCTCGGTGCGCTCCTCAGTCACACGGCACAATTCGCGCTCGTAGGTCGAGAGCCGCTCCCGCAGGCGCGTCATCTCGGTGTCAAGCTGACGGAGCGTGTGCTCGGAGGTCATGGCCTGGCGCTCCGATTCGCGCTTCTCGTCTTGCAACCGCTGCAAGAGGCAGGTGAGCTCAGCGATCTCGCGGCCCACCGCTGCAATGACAGTTTCCTTCTCGCCGATGGCGCGCTCGAGTTCGTTCATCTGCAGCAGCACCTCACGCAGTTCCCGCTTCATCGAGAGCGGGCCCTGGCTGCGCTGCTTGCCGCCGGTGACGGTGACGTTGTGGAAGCACTCGCCCGATTGTGAGAGGAAAAACGCGCCGGGATTTTCCAACGCGAGGCTGCGCCCTACTTCGGGATCGGGGACGATGTAACCGTTGCCAAGCTTGGGCAGAATCACTTCCAGCGATTTGCCGAAGCCGTTGAGCACGCGGATGCAGTGCTTGAGCGGGACTACGCTGTCTCCGTGGGAGACGTGATGGGTTGACTCGTCGAAGTCGAAGGAAAATTTCGCCTGTGAATCTTCGGGATGCACGAGGAAGGTGGCGCGACCATCGACATCGGTGCGCAAGAGGCGCAGGCCTTCGTCGGCTGCGTCCCACGACTTCACGACGATGTAATTCAACTCATCGCGCAGGAAGTCGTCGACCACATGCTCGTAACGGTCTTCCACTTCGAGGAAGTCGGCGAGAACCCCGGCAGGGGCGCGTCCGCCCTGGAGTGCTCCCGAGGTGAAGAGCTTGCGCACGGATTCGGTGGCGTAGCCGTGCTCGGTGATGGCGCCTTGCAGCGAGCTTCGTGTGCCCATGAGCGAGGCGTATTCGCCGCGCAGGGAATCGAGATGCCGCTTGGCTTCGCCCTCGGCGGTGAGGTTGGCGTCGAGCCGCCGGCGGGTGTCGTCGATCTGGGCGGTCAACGCAGCGATGCGCTGCGAAGCTGTTTCGAACTCCAGGCCAAGCTGACCGCGCTGGCCGCCAAAGGTTTCGAGCTGCTGATTGACCGCGGCGCTTTCGTCATGCAGGCGCTGCGATTCGCGATCGAGCGCGGCGATGCGCTCTTCGGCTTGCGTGATGCGGTTGCGCACGGCGGATGCGGCGGAGACAGCCTGTAGAATCGCGTCGCGGCGTTGCTCCTGCCGGCGCTCGACTTCGGCAAGCGACGCCGATGCTGACGTGGCTTCCTCCTGGCGCTGGTGCAGTTGCTGCTGCGCGTTTGCGACTTCTGCGTTGGCAGATTCGAGGGTTTCGCGATCAGTCTCCAGCTCGCGCTGTAAACGCGCGCGCTGCTCTTCCGTGTTGGCGATCTCGGCCTGCGCTCCGGCAGAGCGGGCCTCGAGCTCGGCACAACGCTCTTCATTGGTGCGGCGGCGGGCGGCGGCGCGGTCGAGATCGAGCGCCAGCGTGTTCAGCGTCTCGCGATTCTGCTGGCCTTCGCGCTCGATGGCGTATCCGCGCTGGGTTCGCCCGGCGTGCTCGCCTTCCATCTGCTGTACGGCCTCGGTTTGCGCCTGAATTTCGTGGACTAATTCATTCAGTAGTTGTTCCAGCGATGCCGCTTCGGCATCGAGCTGTGCGAACTTGCTGGCCAGTACAACGCGCAGCGTGCCGCTCATTTCATCGCGCAGGCGGGCATAGCGCTCGGCCTTCGACGCCTGGCGCTTGAGCGAATTCATCTGGCGCGTGACTTCGTCGAAGATGTCGTTGATGCGCGAGAGGTTGAGCTTGGCGTCTTCCAGGCGGGCTTCGGCAAGCCGCTTCCGCGCTTTGTATTTGGTGATGCCGGCAGCCTCTTCGATGATGGCGCGGCGATCGGTGGGCTTGCTGCTGAGGATTTGCCCGATACGTCCCTGCTCGATGATGGCGTAGGACTCGGGACCGAGGCCGGTGCCCATGAAGATGTCCTGAATGTCGCGCAGGCGGCAGAGCTTGCCGTTGAGGAGATACTCGCTTTCGCCGGAGCGGAACAGGCGGCGCGTGATCTGGATTTCGCCGGCTTTGAAGGTGCGCTTAAATTTGCGGCGGCGGACCTTGAGGACAACTTGAGGAGTTTGGTTTTGATGGGAGTTCTCCCACCCTCCGGCTGAAGCCGGAAGGGTGAGGTACCCGTCCGAAAGAGTGGGGCGCCCAGCTGCCGGAGTTTCTTCGTCGCTCTGCCCGGGACGAACTTCTTCCGAATAGCGCTCGACTTCGGCGGCGCGTTCGGCGCGAATGGCGGACTCGTCCCAATCGCACTCGGTCATCTCATCCTGCACGTCGATCTCGGGCTCACTGACATCGCCGTAGACATCGGGATCGACCAGCGTGAGCGAGACCTCGGCCATTCCGGTCGGCTTGCGGTCGCGCGTGCCGGCGAAGATGACGTCCTGCATGTGAACGCCGCGCAGCAGTCGCGCCGACTGTTCGCCCAATACCCAGGAGATGGCGTCGGAAATGTTGGACTTACCGCAGCCGTTGGGACCGACGATGGCCGCGATGCCTTCACCCTGGAAGCGCAGGTCGGTGCGGTCACAAAACGACTTGAACCCCAGGATTTGCAGCTTCTTTATTTTCAGCAATGCGCACTCCTTGACGGCAGCGGAGAGGGGCCGGATGCGACAGGCTCAGCGCCCGATCCCTTCCCAAATCGAACCCAAAACGTCGTCCAAAGACACGCGGTGGCCTTTCAGGCAACTTAACTCTACGTCCGGAAGAGGGAGGGGTCAAGATGCCAAACGCAACATTTTGGGGCTACGCTGTGGAAACCACACCATATTGCACCAGCGTTGCAGCAACCGGATGCTTTTTCGTTTTGGGACTTAATAAGAGGATGGAGGCGGGATAAGCACCAGAACAAGTGCAATTCTAGCGGTTGCAGGGCTGCGATTCAAGTGCCGACGGCGCAGGGTATCTTCGGAGTTAGCCTTAGCGTCGGCCGCGATCAGCAGCGACCGTATCGATAATCGAGGCCAGCTTCTCGGTCTGGAACTTGCTGTTGAAGTTGGTTTGGAACCAGTCGTTGATGGGTGCAGCCGTGTTGGGGAGGCGCAGAAACTGCAAGAGCTTTTGGTCGACGACGTCGGGCGGGTCGTCGGTGTAAACGCAAACGTTGGCAACGCCACACTGCTGCAGGATGGGCTCGACGGGCGAAGGCCGCAGCAGCAACGCCAGAATCGGGCGGCCTAGGCAGATGTATTCGTACAATTTGCCGGGCACTTGCAGCGAACTGTGGCCCTGAAAGAGCAGGGTTGCATCGGCCTCTTCGATGATCGTCACCGCCTCGGCCCGGGGCACCGCGTCGCGCAACTCCAGCCAGCCATCGCGCTGCGCTCGCTCATAGAGTGGCAAATCGGCGCCCATAAAATTGCTGCTCGTGCCAAGTAGCAGGATCTTCGCCGCCCGCGCCTCGGGCACATTGCGCTCCCGCAGTCGAGCCATTGCCTCCAGCACCAGATTGGGAGTGCGGCCGTGATAGAAGGTGCCGGCGTGAAGCACGAGCTTGTAATCGCGGGGAGGAACCGGTCGCGGCGTGAGCGCGTCCTCGGGATCGAAGCCGTTGTAGAGCACGTGCAGCTTCGGCTGCGCCCACGGATAACGCGCGCGCCAGACCGTTGCGGCGGGTTCGGTGTTGGCGATGATCGCGCCGGCGCTGCGGAAGACGCGCCGCTCGAGCAATCCATTGCAGAAGCGCACGTGCCAGGGCTCACCCTCAAGCATGAGCGCGGCGATGGGATCGCGAAAATCGGCGATCCACGGAATGCGTTTGCGGCGCCGCAGCGTGAGGCCGGTCAGCAGCGTGCCGAGTGAGGGGTAGGTCGCGAAGACGACGAAGTCTTCCTGAGGATGTTGCGCGATGATTTGCTCGCAGTGCGCAGCAGCCTTGCGTGACCACACAATGCCGACATGACCGGGAAAGCCCACGCGAACCAGCAGCTCAAAATAGGCTGCGAAGGAATGCCGCGGGCCGGTGCCTTTCTCCCAGAGATCGTGCAGGTCATCGGGAACGGCGACGATGTTTGGCGGGCAGCCGTCGGCCTGCGGCGTAGCGGTGATCACGTGACATTGGTAGCCCAACCGCTGGAGGAATTTGTAAAAGCGAGCGGGCCGGCGCGCGCCGATCTCCGAGGAGGGCGGGAAGTAGTAGGCAACGATGATGACGTGTGGCCTGGGTTTCTGCACCGATTGCCTCAGCTTACGACGGGAGTGAGATGAAGCAAGAGCCTAGCAGGATAGAAGTCGCGGGAACAAGCGGGGGGTTATTTACAGAGCCAGCGCGGAATCGTTCCCAGTTCGGGCTTTGGCTGTGAGTTCGGGGCCTAGTCGAAACTAGTGCGCACGTTTTGTGCCATTTCTCGCAACTTTGGGACCCTACCTAAACAAGGGTTAACCGATTTCAGAGCTGGGGCTGTGGTACGCTTTATGGCCCGGCAAGCGAACGCCTGCAATGAGAACCGTAGAGACGCAGAGTGCATCGAACGCCGCTTCCATGGTGGAAGCGCTGAAGGGAAAAATCGAAGCGAAGACCGCCCGAGTGGGCATTGTCGGACTGGGTTACGTCGGACTGCCGCTGGCGACCGAGTTCGCGAAGGCGGGATTCCACGTCACCGGCATCGACGTGGAGCGCTCGAAGGTCGACGACCTGAATCGCGGCATATCGCACGTACAGGACGTGCCGTCAGAAGAAGTCGCGGAGCTGGTGCGGGAGAAGCGGTTTCACGCCACCACGGATTTTTCCGTTGTCCGGGAGCTCGACACGATCAACATTTGCGTTCCCACTCCGCTGCGCAAGACCAAAGATCCGGACATGAGCTTCATCGTCTCGGCGATGGAGCAAATTGCGAAGTACTTCCACCCTGGGCTGCTGGTGATTTTGGAGTCGACGACCTATCCCGGTACGACTGACGAGCTGCTGCTGCCGACGTTCGAGAAGCTGGGCTTGCGAGCGGGTGAGGACTTCTTTCTCTGCTTCTCGCCCGAGCGCGTCGACCCGGGCAATGCCGTGTATCAGACGCACAACACGCCGAAGGTGGTTGGCGGCGTCACGCCCGCATGCACCGAAATGGGCAAGCTCTTCTTCTCGCAGGCGTTGGAGAATGTTGTGCCGGTCTCGAACACGCGGGTGGCGGAGATGGTGAAGCTGCTGGAGAACACCTTCCGCATGATCAACATCGGGCTGGTCAATGAGATGGCGGTGATGTGCGACGGCATGGGAATTAATGTGTGGGAGGTGATCGATGCGGCGGCGACCAAGCCCTTCGGCTTCATGCCGTTCTATCCCGGGCCGGGGCTGGGCGGGCACTGCATTCCCATCGATCCGTTTTACCTCTCGTGGAAGACGAAGCAATCGGGCATTGAGGCGCGATTCATCGACCTGGCCGGGTACATCAACGGCCACATGCCGCATTTCGTGGTGGACAAAATCCAGAACGCGTTGAACGGTCACGGCAAGCCGGTGCTGGGCTCGCGGGTACACATCGCCGGGGTGGCGTACAAGCGAGACGTCGACGATATGCGCGAGTCGCCCGCGCTCGACATCATTCTGCTACTGAAGAAGCGGGGCGCGCAGCTCTCGTACAGCGATCCCTACGTGCCCGAGCTGAAGCTGGACGGCCTGTCCATGAGTTCGAAGCCGCTGACGGAGGCGGCGGCCGAAGCGGATTGTGTGGTGATTGTTACCGACCACTCCGGCTTTGACTATCAGGCGCTGCTGGATGCAGCGCGGCTCATCGTTGACACGCGCAACGCGATGAAGGCGTTCGAGTCAGAAAAGATCGTGCGATTGTGAGCGGGCGGGGGAGATGGCTCACAAGCTGGGATGCGCGGCTTCAGAGCCGGGCGCAGCTTCGGAAGAAAGCATGCCGGTTAGCGTCGAAGTCTTCTGAGCTTCTTCGGCGATGAGGGCATCAAGTTCGGCGCGGTTGGTCCAGGATGCCGCGGGCAGCTCCGACGAGACCAAGGTGCGCAGGTTATGGGCAAATTCTGCCGCCTTTTGCGCTTGCTCGAGTATTTCCCTTATATCGACCGATTGGGCAGCCTTGATTTTGCCCAGGCTTTCCGACAGCATGGCTAACGACGCGTCTAGAGAGGCGAGTGCGGAAGGCCACGATGAAGTCATGTCAGCTCCGATCTTTTGCGAGTTTGTCATACTTTGCTGGCAAGTTGACTTCTAACTGGATGGAGGCGGTGACAACTGTGGTTCCCCCCAAACACCTCAGCCATTAGCCAACTTGTACCTTATTTTTTCGTTTTGCAGAAGGTCAGAAGATGGGGGAAGAGGTCGCCACCGAAGACGGAAGATGAGGGCCCATCAAGATGGAAGCGAGTGGTGCCCGCATTCCAGACTTAGGTGGGTAGAAATAGGGGACTGGGGACTAGAAGCTGAGCATGATCTGGGATTTGTTGGGAATCTTCAGATCGATGCCGCGCTGGTGGTTGGCAGCAACGGTTGCGTTGACGTTGATTTTGCTCATGGGAATTGTGCGTGGCGTACCGCCTTGCTCGAGTTGTAGCGATTCGGCGGTCCAGAAATAGTTGGTGGATTCCAGCCGCTCTCCACTGGAGAGGATAAACACTGCGGGCGGCGGCGGCGCTGGCGGTTGCGCCTTGGCCGGCGCGCTCTTGTCCTCCCAAACCGTGGCGCCGTTTCCTGCGGCGGCGGATTTTTCTGCGGCCTTCTGGGCAGCGCGTGACCCCGCGGTAGATACGCCTAACGACTTGGCCGCCTGGGTCGCCAGAGTCGAGTACTCCACCATGTTCTGCGCCTGGCCGGCGAGAACAAGACCCATGGTAGCTGCGAGGATAGCGATCAGCTTCGACTTCATAATTGTCCTCCAGAGCCGCGAAGAAACCTGAAGGAGATGCTTCTTAGAGTACTTATACGCCGCGTAGGGCCGTGTTTCCAGGGAATTTGGCGCTTTTGGGGCCGTCTGGTTTAATTGTCCGTTGCAAGGGAGCCTCTATGTTCACTGCGATGCTCATGCCACCAAGCACTTTCGCTATACGCCTGATTCAGTCCCTCATTCTGGCTGCGGTGCTGAGCACAGCGGCGATTCAGGCACAAACTTACCGTGTGATTTACGCGTTTACGGGCGGGCCTGATGGGGCCAATCCGGTCGGCCTGGCCATGGATTCCGCAGGAAACCTTTACGGTGCTGCCGGGGCGGGCGGTGAAAATTTTATCGAAGCTTGCAGATTCGGACAGACGGACGGATGCGGCACAGTCTTCAAGTTGATGCCGACAGGAGGCGGCTGGCAATTCAACATACTGCACCAGTTCAGTGGAGACCCTGACGGAAGTATTCCGGCGAGTGCCCCGACACTTGGGCCCGACGGCAATCTCTACGGCACAACGCTCTGGGGTGGAATGGGCAAGTGTGTCCCGGCACGAGGCTGCGGAACCGTATACGAAATAGGACTTTCGGATTGCCGAAGCGGCCCTTGTACACCATCGGAGAACATCCTGTACAGATTTACCGGAAACAGCGACGGCGCTAAACCCGACGGTGACGATGTGATCTTCGACGCTTCCGGCAACCTCTATGGCACAACCTCGGAGGGAGGGAACACTCAGCAAAACGCCGGCTACGGGGTGGTGTGGGAGCTGATGCGATCGTCCGGTGGGTGGACGGAAAAGGTGCTGTATCCGTTCAACGGTGGGGCTGACGGGGCGCATCCGCAAGCCGGCGTGACGCTAGACAGCGCGGGGAAGCTGTACGGTGTGACAGTCCGCGGCGGTCACGACAGTCCTCTCTGCAGCCTATTCGAAGCGCCCGGTTGCGGTGTTGTGTTTCAGCTCGTGCCTTCAGGAGGCAGCTGGACAGAAAACGTGCTGTACACCTTCCAAGCTCGAACCGATGGCGGTCAGCCGGTCGGCGGCCTGATCCTTGATTCGCAAGGCAATCTGTACGGCTCAACTGCATTGAGCTTCAGCTCTCTAAACGGCGGGGGAACGCTCTTCCGGCTCACTCCGCACGGCCAGGGTTGGTCATATGAGTCGCTGCCTCTTTTGGGCGGCGGTCTCGGTCCATTTGCAAGGCTAGTGATGGACCATCAGGGAAGGCTGTATGGCACTACACTGGGGGCGCCGGGCTCTGTGTTCGAACTGATACCCAGTGGTGGCGGCTGGACGTATCGATTGCTACATCAGTTCACCGGAGGCGCTGACGGCGGCAACCCGTATGGATTGGTTTTAGCTCCATCCGGCAAGCTATATGGAGTAGCCAGCATCGGCGATTTGGGTGCGTGCCTGCCTTTTGGCTGCGGCGTGGTGTTTGAGATCACGCCCTAGCTAGAACGGGGCACCCGAGACTGGGTGTAGAAAATGCCGGAGGGAACCGGTCGTCCCTCCGGCGCGGCGCATAGGTACACTACGCTCATCCACATCCATGTGCGGGATTTCATCTTCTTCTCCTCTTCACTTCGTGGATGGCGTTTCATGCTTGCCCGGAGCGGAATCGCCAATGAGAACCGGGAGCAAGTTCACAAGCCGGAGCGGAGCGGGGAACCGCTAACAGTTCCGCCCCGGCAAGAAATGGGCGCAGCGACGAGCCCCTCCCTGAGTTCATAAGCAACTGCTACGGAACTGACGCAAAGACGATGCCCGCCGGGGACGAGCCCACGGCGAATGTCCCCAGCAACGCGCCGTCACTAGCTCGTAATTTTGTGACGGTGTTACTGGAATTATTGGATATCCATACTGCGGCCGCGATACTGGTCCCGTCGAATGCCACCCCGTAAGGGTTAGATCCTCCGGTAGGAAACGTGCCGAGTACGACTGCGTCACTGGTCCGCAGCTTTACTACATTGTTACTAGCATAATCCACGACCCACATGCTCGCGCCGCCCGAAGTTATGGCGCTCGCGCTGGTTCCGAAAAAATTCCCTGTCAGAATCTTGCCGTCGCTCGCCCTCACTTTGGTCACAGCGCCGTAATTATACTTTGAAGTCGCAGTTCCCCAAACATTGAAGCCATCGAAGGCAACGTCCCCCGCGAAGGGTAGCGAATCGTAATGGATTTCCTTCGTTAAAAGGATCTGGCCGTCACTTGCCCTCAACTTCACGAGGCTCGCGTCCCACACTAATCTCATCACCTGATAGTTAGCCGTGACCCAGAGGGCTACACCGTCGAAGACCAGGCCTTTGCTGGTCTGATGATAACCCCGCCTCGGAAGCGGGAAGGTCGCCACTTTGAAGCCATCACTAGCTCGCAGTTTAGTAACAGTGTAGTCACTCAAATTAAGCACCCAGACAAAAGTACCGCCAAAGGCTACCTCGCCGGGGTTTGTTCCCACGGCGAACGTTCCGACTAGCTTTCCGTCGCTACCTCGGAGCTTGGTGACGGTATTGTCGCCGCTGTTAGTAACCCAAACGTTGTTTCCGTCAAACGCCGCGCCCACGGGCGCATGGCCCACATTAAAGGTGCCTGCCAGAGAACCGTCGCTGGAATGCAACTTAGTCACGGTGTTGCTGTTATAATTCACGACCCAAATGCTCCCTCCCGAGCCGAGGCTCGACGTTCCATCGTTGACATCAGGCTGCTCTTGGGCCGCAATGGTGCGTGACATCGAAAGTGCGATGAACAGAAAAACTACAGTCGTCCAAATCCATATGCGGGATTTCATATTCTTCTCCTCTTTAGTTCATGAATGGCGATCAGGCTTGCCCGGAGCCGAATCGCCGATAAGAACCGGGAGCAAGTTCACAAACCGGAACGGACGTGGGGATACGGGTTAACAGTTCCGCCCCGGCAAAGATGTGCAAAAAACCAAACATTTGCCTTGAAGGGGCGCGCCTTCAGGCGCGCCGTCCAGGACTCCTGTACCTTCGGCTTTAGCCGCTGAGGGACTTGGTCTTGCAAGCGGTGGAAAGCGGCGCCACCTGATGTGCCGGATCAAGAAGACCGAATTTCCTCAGGGGCTAAAGCCCCATTCTTCGATCGCCCGATATGGCACAGCTAAAGCTGTGCCCCTTCAAAGACAGCAACCCAGCAACAATGCCCAGGGTTTCCCACCCAAAGCCTCCTTTGCCTGGGTGGGACTCTGCTAATCGCGCGGAGCTGCTGTCTGTCCGGAAAGGTGATAGCGCTGCCGCATCTGGCTGCGGAAGCGTTCGAGCGGGCTGATAGGCGATTCGCTGCCTTGCTTCATCGTCGGCGCGTTCTGCGCTGGCGCTGCATTGCTCTGGCTGGCGGCGATTCTGCCCTCGCAATCGGAGTCGCAGTCGCCGTCGGGGATCAGCAAGAAAGTACGTGTGTCCCCATTTGAAAGCGTTCCCACGCCGCTAATCTCTCCACGATCATTGATATAGTAAGCCGCGTCCAAATGCAGCTTAGAGCCGGGAGGAACGAGGGTATTCAAGTCCACCATTGGACCACCCTTCTCCCATAAAAACGCGACAGAAGAGGTGCTAAAATCGGTGACTTGGCCCACGATTTGGTGCCTTGAATTGATCCCGTCGCCAAATCCGTCGCTCAGGCCATCCACGGTCCCGAGGTTCGTCAGCACGCCATCCTTCCAGAAAAACGGCCGGTAATGACCGCTCTGGATAGCGGAGTAGCCGACAATTTCCCCGGCTTCGTTGATCGCAAATGCACCTGCTAGATCTCCTCCCAAGGTGCCTAGGTCAGTGAGCCTCCCCTCATCCCAAAGAAAGGGATGCGTCGATATGTCTCCTGCCACTAGCGAGACTCCGATCACTTGGCCCCGATTGTTGAGCCCCGCTGGTAAAGCTATGGTGCCCCCCAGGGTGCCAATGTCCCGCATTTCGCCGTCTTCCCAGAGAAACGGATGAGCAGTCGGAAGCCCCGTTACAGGGTTAGGAATGTTGTTGGTGAAGGATTGCCCGGCTATCTGCGCGTGTTCGTTTACCGAATAAGCGACGCTGTCCGGACCACCCAGGGTACCCAAATCCTGCATCGTGCCGTCTTGCCAGAGAAACGCATGGGATTGCGTTGCCCCTGGGCCGAAGACGTAGAAATCGCCGAGGGGATTAAGGGGGTACGAGACTAACCACCAGGGATCGGGGATGGTATTCAGCGCCCCTCCCACCACTTGGCCATGATTGTTCGCAGAGAATGCCATGCTAAGATTCCCTCCCAGAGTTCCAAGATCGGTGATCCCATCGTGTCCCCAAAGGACAGCATGATATTCCTGGAATCCGGTCAGTGGATCGGTGGTGCCGTTTTCCGAGAGTCCGACGATTCGCCGTCCATTGGGACTGATGTCTGTAGCGTAGCTGCTGAGGTTGATGCCCGGAAGTGTTCCCAAGTCCTCCAGGACTCCTTCGCGAAACTGGTAGGCGTGGTTGACAAAACAATCAATAAAGCAGTTGGGGTCAGGCGTTGACGTGTCCGCTCCGGCCACCACAGTACCCTGATTATTTAGCTGGTTCGGTCCAGGCGGGATGGGCCCGCCACCAACGTTATTGGGGCCACCGAAGGTTCCCAGATCGATGAGCTTGTACCTTTGGTGCTTCGATTTGCGGTCTTGTGAAGGGTTGTCTTGCACTGCCATGCCAACTGGGCCGTTGTCGCTCGAAGACTGCAATTTCGGGTCGGAAGTAGACGCCGCAACTGGGGCAGTCGGTTCGGGAACTGTTGACTCGGCTGAACCGGAATCGATGGCGGGCTCGCCTGGCGAGTCCATGGTCTGACCGGTCAGGATCGGCTTAAACGGGATCGTTTCATAGGCAAAACCAAACAAAAAATCTACGCCGGTTTCGCCGTTGGTGCTCAGCTCCGCCCATCCGTAGTGGGTCTGGCCATTGATCTGGAACTCGAGTCCAAGATAGCGCTGTAAAGCGTGGACCCAATTTCCCGAACTAAAGGGGCACCTAGTACTCTTCATCACGTCGTACATATAGGCAGTATTTCGATAGAAACTCTGGCGGAAATCGACTGGGACGCCGCTCTGCAGTGCAGCAGCGTAAGAGGTTCCCACGATGCCCCCCGCGCCCGCCGGTTGGACCGTAAGGTACCAGAAGGGGCCGCCGCCCGGGCCGTCGGGACAACGTCTTTGTCCCGACGCTGAGTGGAACGTGAAGTCGGTGATCCCATCATGGTTGAGATCGATTGCGTAGTAGCCATTTGTGGGAAGCCGGACATTGACAGGTGTATAGACGATTTCCGCTTGAGCGATCGTGACCAGCGCGGCGAATAGATACACTATGGTCGTCCACATCCATCTGTGCGATTTCATAAGGTTGTCCTCTGACTTCTAGGTGGGGGCGGGGGAAGTTGGCAGATTCGACTTCGCCGCTATGAGGTTGAGGAGATCCGAAGTCGCGATGCCTGAATGGCATCTGTCATGAGGTCAGATCGGATCACAGAAATTAGTGCACCTGGGTCCTCGGGAGCGGGACTGGCTCACATCTAGCCAGTAAGGAGACATTTGTGGGAGCGGTTGAATCGAGTCTACGCCCGTGTCGCGAGGTGTCAACGAGAATCTGACTGATCACGCAGCTTGTCTCATCTTCGCGTCGCCCTGTGCCCCTAGGAGATCAACGCCAGGAGGCGGCCGAGGCTGTACGGGGCCATTTATGAGACCGGCTCTAGTTAAAGCATCGACCGCAAGGCGCAGATAGTTGACCCTCGTTGTGGCCAATCCTCGCGGGGAAACAGCTTAGTTCGAAAGGGGCGACGGCCAAGGGGGCAAGTGAATTGGGCTGGAACCAATGTGCAAAAAATTGCACATGAAATGCCAACGTCTTGCGCTTTCCAATTTTCAGTTAAATAACTTATTGATTTCAGAGTAGATGTGTAGCAGACTATTTCAGAGACTCGGCAAAACAATTGCACATAGTTGCTGGTTCCACGCAAGCAATCCTACATTCGGAGCAAGATCCAGTGGCGCTGGCTGGCACCAAAACGGGTACCGCGCTGACGCATCCGGCAGACGAAGTTTTGCCCGGGGCAAAGCCTTCCCAACTCTCGATGCTGTGGCAGACGCTGAAGCCGTTCGGCTGGCAGGGACTGCTGTTGGTAGCGGCGCTGACATTGTTATATGCGCCTGTGATCAAGCTGCTGGTGTGGCAGTGGTTCAACGACGCGGATTACTCGCACGGCATCCTGGTACCTTTCCTCTCGGCCTATTTGATCTGGGCGCGGCGCGACAAGTTGGCGCAGATTGCCAGGCGCCCATCGGCGTCGGGCATGATCGTGGTGCTGGGCTCGCTGGGACTGTTGTTTGTCGGAAGCCTGGGCGCGGAGTTGTCGCTTACGCGGGTATCGATCATAGGCACGATTTGCGGGCTCATCGTTTACTTTGCCGGCTGGGCGGTGTTGCGCGGCATGACGTTTCCCTTGGCGTTTCTGCTGTTCGCCATCCCCATCCCGGTGGTGATTTACAACGAGATCGTGTTCCCGCTGCAGTTCCTGGCTTCGCGCTTTGCGACGCGGGTGCTGGAAATGCTGAACCTGTTCCCCATCATGCGCGAGGGCAATGTGCTGATATTGCCGCACATGAGCCTGGAGGTAGTGGAGGCCTGCAGCGGCATTCGCTCGCTGATGTCCCTGCTTGCCTTAGCTGCTGGATATGGGTATGTTGTTGAGCGCAGCACTGCGGTGCGCTGGTTCTTGGTCCTTGCCATGGTGCCGCTGGCCATCATCAGCAACGGCACGCGTGTGATGATCACGGCGATCATGGCCAACTACATCGGCCGCAAAGCTGCGGAAGGGTTCATGCACGAGTTCTCAGGTTGGGTCATTTTCGTGGTTGCGACCATCCTTTTTCTTGCCTTGCACAGTTTGATCAACCTGGTGCGTAAGAAAATGGGCTGGGGCGACAAGGCACAAGATGCCGCGGTACCCGCCAAGGTGGGGCAATGAAGGCGGGAGTACGCTACTGGGTAATGGTGGCGGTGCTGCTGGGGGCGACCACCGGCATGGCTTACCTCTCGCATGGCGAGGCGACGCCGCCGGCCAAACCGCTCTCCGAGTTTCCCAAAAAGATTGGCCCCTACGCCTCCGTCGCGGACTATCAGCTGGACAAGGAAACGCTCGACATCCTTAAGGTGACGGACTATGTGAACCGCGGTTATTGGGAGCCGGGCCTGGGCAATCATCTGATGGGGCTGTACGTTGGATACTTCCGCAGCCAGCGCACCGGCGCGGCGATTCACTCCCCCAAGAACTGTTTACCGGGCGCCGGCTGGAATCCGGTGCAGGCATCGGTTTACTCGTTGCCGCTCGAGGACGGGCGCAAGGCCCCGGTCAATCTCTACATCCTTCGCAAAGGGCTCGATGAAGAGCTCGTGCTTTATTGGTACCAGGCCCACGGGCGCATTATTGCCAGCGAATACTGGGGGAAGTTCTACCTGGTATACGATGCCATGCGTCTGAACCGCACCGACGCCGCTCTGGTCCGCATCACCGTTCCCGTGGACAACGGAGATGAGGCAGCGGCCACACAGCGGGGGCTGGACTTTGCCAAGAACATTACAACCCAAATCGATCAGGTCATCCCACGGTGAATCCAGGAGAAGTCATGCGCAACCGCTACATCGTTACCTTCCTCACATTGGCCGCCATAACCGTCACGCTTGTCGGTTGCAGCCGTAACCCTGAAGTCGCCAAGAAGAAGTATCTGGAAAGCGGCCTGAAGTATATGGACCAGGAGAAGTACGACTCGGCCGCGATCCAGTTCAAGAAGGCGCTGCAGATCGACCCCAAGTACGGCGAGGCCCACTACCAACTGGCTCTTGCCGACATAAAGCTGGAGAAGCGCCAAGAGGCGTTCAAAGAGACGAGCCAGGCGGTAGAGTTGGATCCCACTAACATTAAGGCGCGGATCGACCTGGGCGGAATGTACATGGCCTCAGGGCCGCACTTTTACGCCAACGCGGAAGAGCAGGCGCGTTATGTTGTGGAGCACGATCCCAACAATGCCGAGGGCTACATCCTGCTGGGCAACGTGCAACTGGGTGAGAAGCATTTGGATGACGCTCTCGGCAACTTCAGCAAGGCGATAGCGCTGAAGCCCAACCAGGCGTCCGCCTACCTGAACCGTGGCGCGGTCTATGCCTTCCAAAAGCAGGATGAACTTGCGGAACAGGACTTCCGCAAAGCCATCAGCCTGGATCCGCATGGCTTGCAGGCTTACGCGAACCTGGCCGGCTTCTATCTCTATAAGAAGGACCCCAAGAAGGCGGAAGAGGTGTACCGGCAGGAAATCCAGAACAATCCCGACTCTCCCGTCGGGTATCTGCGGCTCTCCGGCATGATGCTGGCGCAAGGCCGTAAGGCTGAGGGCGAGGCGCTGGTTGATCAACTGCGCAGCAAGCAGCCCAGCTCGGCGGAGGTGGCGCAAGCCATTGGCGATTACTATTTGGCGGCGCGCAATCCCGAAGCGGCGCTGAAGGAATACCAGCGTGGTTTGAGCTTCGACCCCAAGAACGATCAGCTGCGGGTGCGGGTGCTGGAGACCATGATCAACACCGGCAAGATGGATGCTGCGCAGAAAATGGTCGACGGACTGCTGAAGGACAACCCTGGCGACGTCACGGCCCGACTGACCAATGGCCGGCTGCTGGCGATCAAGGGCAACATTGCCGATGCGACTACGGTATTGCGCGACGTCGTGAAGGACGCACCGGAGAACGCGCAGGCCCATTTCGTGCTGGCGCAAATCCTGCGCCAGACCGGCGACAGTGCGGGCGCCAAGAGCGAATTGCAGGAGGCCAACCGCATTCAGCCCAACATGCCGCAGACACTGCAGGCGCTGTCCGAGAGCTATCGCGACTCGCATGACTACGACACCGCCCGCGAATATGCGGCACGTCTGCAGCGGTTGAACGAAAATAATCCTTCGGCCCACTTCCTGAACGCAACCATCGATCTCGGCGACCATCAATACGACAAGGCGCTGGAGGAGCTGAAGGAAGCGCAGAAGGCTGCGCCCAACGATCCGCTCATTGCCGTGAACATGGCCTTCGCCTATGCCGGACAGAAGAAATATCCCGAGGCGGAGAAGATGTTCCAGCAGGCGCTGAAGGTGGCGCCGACCTTCGATAATGCAATGGCCAACTACATCTCGATGGAGTTCGCTATCAACAACCCGCAGAAGGCGCTTGCCCTGGCTACGGAGTACGCCAATGCAAACCCGAAGCGTGAGGGAGCGATGTTTATCTACGCATCGGCCCTGGCGACCACCAAGAAATACGATCAGGCGATGGCGGAGTACCAGAAGGCGCTGCAAATGGATCCCAAGTCGGCTGCGGCGTACATGCACATCGGCCAGATCTATGAAGTGACCGGAAAACCTGACCTGGCGCTGGCGAACTATCAGAAGGCGCTCTCGATCCAGCCAACTTCCACCACCATCAATAACGCGATGGGCAATTTGTACCTGGCCAAGGGCGAGATGAAGTCAGCGGGCAAGTACTACCAGGCCAGCCTGGCACAGAATGCTCACGACCCCATTGCGGCGAACAACCTGGCGTGGCTGTATGCGGAGCAGGGCGAGAACCTCGACATGGCGCTCAGCCTGGCGACGCAGGCCAAGCAGATGGCTCCCGAGATGACGTCGGTGAACGATACGCTGGCTTGGATCCAGTACAAGAAAGGCAACTACAGAGTGTCGGTGTCGCTGGCCGAGGATGCGGTGAAGAAATCTCCGGAAAATGCCGGCTTCCGCTATCACCTCGGTATGGCGCTGACCGGTATCGGCGACAAGGACCGCGCCCGTACCGAGCTGCAGAAAGCGCTGCAGTTGAACCTGAAGGGACAGGATGCGACGGACGCGCAGAAGACGCTGGCGTCGTTGCAGTAGCTGGAACTTAGTTTTGGCATGCCGGCGGCCTGACGAAAGTCAGGCCGTGTTTTTTTGGTGATCAGCCGTCAGCCATCAGCCGTCGGTACTCAGTAGCCAGCGATGTTAGCCCGAATGACCATAGCTGGAGGGTAAGGGTATTTGCGAGCCTTTGTCAGTGACCTGAGATCAAAACCCCCACCCAAGCAAACGATGCTTGGGTGGGCCACCCGCGCCCCATCGTAGTGCATCATCCGTCCCAGTGTGCTCGCCAGCCGCGTCGAGCCCAGCCAATCGGCATGACGGTAGTGGTCGACTGGAGGACCGCTTGCCGCCGTATACACGGCCTGCACCCCAGCGGTCAAAGGCGCTATGTATTTCTGTACCGTCTGTCCGTTCATGTCGCCTGCGCACTCACCAGCAGGGCTTCGCGACGGTAGCAAGTGAAAGTCACGAAATGCTGATCGCCGGGTTGCTGATATCGCCTGAGTCCCCAAGGCATAGCTGGAGGGTAAGGGTGTTTGCGAGCCTTTGTCAGTGACCTGAGATCAAAACTCCCACCCAAGCAAACGATGCTTGGGTGGGCCACCCGCCGCCCCTCAACGATCTAATCACGAATTTCCTTTTTGATCTCGGAATCGATTCGCTTTGGGTAACGCCAGCCGTCGCGTTAGTGGTTCGCCTGACTAATTAATTGCGCGACCTTGGAGTCAGGACCGACTGGTTCGACGAATACGATCTGGTTTGGGTTTAGATACATGCGGTCCGGCCCGTGAAGTTCCCTGCCGCGTTTCACCAGTACATTGCTGACTTGCTTGGTGTCAGGATCAGTCTTAGTCAGGATATAGAAAACGTCGTTCAGCATCGGGTTACGGGTGCCATAGCCGGATAGCTTTCCGTAGTAAACCGCGCCATTGACAAGCAGGACCGCCTGGTAGGGAGTGGTAAATTGCGCACGATCATGGTGCATCCAGTGGTGGGTCACAAAATGACCCAAGAAGAATCCAACGATAAAGAAGATGAGAGACCAGATGATGAGTGGGCGACGCTGGTTCTTGTTGTTTGCAGAGGGACTCGCGACCGGTAATGACATGTGCTGCTCCTGAATGTGCGAACTGCGTAGGGATGGTGAAGCGGGATTATTTCATATTCGTGAGTAACGGCACGACTGGAAGTTGTGTCCGGTTACAAATCTGACCATAATCGAGAGCACTCACCCACCCGCTACTGCTGGCGAAGCATCAGCGCCCCTAGCAGCCTGTGGTGTAAGTAGGTGATTTCCGGCACGGCCAGCGGCGTGTTCGGCTCAGCCGCGTGACGAAGTTTTCCGCGCAGCGGCTTGAAATTCGAGGCCGGCACGGCCGGCGGGGCTGCCATCGATATGCACGGCTGAGAGAGAATACCAACACACATGTTCCTGAAGGCCATAGCATTCGATTGGGGTCACACGCTGATGGATGAGCACCGAGACGAGCACATCCCGCTGGACACCCGTCCGGTTCACTTGATGCCTGGTGTCGCTGACGCACTGCCACAATTGACGCTGCCCCTGGCTCTCTGGGCGAATACGCGTGTGGCTCGGGAGACAGTGGTTCGCGGCTGGCTGGACCGAGCGGGATTTGGTCCGTTGTTTCAATGGGTGGTCACCTCCGTCGACGCGGGTGCTCGCAAGCCGGCACACGAGTTCTTTCAGTACGCGCTCGCTCGTTGTGGGCTGACTAAAGACGATGTGCTGTTTGTCGGCAATCAATTAAATTCCGACATCGCGGGCGGCGAGACGCTCGGCATTCGGACGGTGTGGCTGTGCGGCTCTAGTTACCGTAGCCCTGATGACGGTCCCTGTAGCGCCAGGGCCACCTACACCATCGACACACTCCATCATCTTCCAGCGCTCGTTCAGAGACTACAGGCTTCAGAAGTGGGATGACTTTCACCACGGGCTGCCAGGGCACATGCCAGTATCCGTTGAGCCAATCAGAAAAGTCGACCTTTTCCGACAAGTCGTGATAAGGTGTCGCACTGCACGTTACTTTTGATCAGGGTGAGGAGGAAGTATGTCGAGCGCATCATCACCACCCTTCGGCTATGAGCTGGACATGTCAGGCGACACGACGACGGTGAAGTGTCACGGCAAGATCGTCAGCGAGACCGCACCGGAGCTGAAACAGCTGGTCAAGCCGATGATCCCGAAGTGCCGCCGCATCGTGCTCGACCTGAGCGACGTGAATTATGTCGACAGCTCGGGGCTGGGTACGCTGGTGGGGCTGAAGGTGTCGGCCGCCGCGGCCGCGTATTGCACGCTGGAGTTCATCAATCTGTCGCCGCGGGTGAAAGAGCTGTTTCATCTCACCAAATTGAATCAGGCGTTCGGAACGAACTGAGAGGCGTTGTCGCTCGGCGCCGCGGCGGAAATTCGCGTTTTGATCGTTTCCAGGCACCGCTTGCGTGGAATTCGCGTCCGCGTTCCAGTCGGGAAACCGAGAGATAGCTTTGTTGGCTTAACGCTCTGTGGCCCGCTGATTTGCGGGTTTCATATGACTGTCATCAATACGGGGTCACTCCTGTGATTCCGTCCGGATTCCGTCGTCTCCGGGCGGTTGACGGCCACCTATAATCGAAGTGCTCTGGACGAAACCGTGCGTGCCTGATTGCGGGCCGCCGTTGGGCGGCGGCTGCGGCAAGGGTGTGCGCGGGCGAAATGCGCATGGCGATCCCCTTGTCAGCCAAGAAGGGCGGGAGCAGCTCCAGGCGCCTCCTTTCCTCGTCCCCTCGAAAACCATTCACCGCGGAGGCACCCTTCGGCTTCGCTCAGGGCAGGCTACGATCACGGAGAAAATTTTGGGTAAAGACTTACTCCGTGTCCCCGCGGTGGATTTTCCGGACAGTGGCAATCCTCACCCTGCTAGTGCCGGCCAGCGTTTTGCCTGTCGCCGCCAGCAGCTCGGCGGTGCGCAATCAGCAGGCGCGCGCGCAGTTCGAGAAGGCCGAGCAGATGCGCGAAGCGCTCAACGGGCTTCCCGCCGACCAGCGCACCCGCAAAGACTATCTGCACGTTGCCGACGCATATCGCAAGGTGTACTACGTTGCGCCGGGATCGAGTAAGGCGGATGCGAGTGTGATCGCAGTGGCCGAAGTGCTGGCCGAGATGGGGCGGCAGTTTCAGCCCGGCGAGAAGGACTTACGCTCGGCCATCGGGGAGTACGAGTTCCTGCGGCGCGAGTATCCCGGCAGCAAGTATCGGTTCCAGGCGCTGTTCACGATAGGGCAAATCTATAAGGAGGATTTAGGCGACGACGACGCGGCCCGGGCTACCTTCGAAGAGTTTCTGCACCGTTATCCGCGGAATCCCCTAGCGCCGGAGGCGAAGCAGGCGTTGGCGGAGCTGAACCAGCCACCGGCGCCGGCGAAGAAGCAGGCGGAAGAAGCTCGCGCGCCAGAAAAGAGTCAGGCAGCGCCTGTGCCGGAGAAGGCTGCGCCATCGCCCGAAAAGACGCAGGCTCGGCAGTCGGCGGATAACGACGAGCCTCCGCCGGCAGAGACTCCGGCTCCGACCGCGGCGAAAAAGAAATCGCCATTGCCGATGGTCACCGGCATTCGGCACTGGTCCACGCCGGACTACACGCGCGTGGCCATCGACGTGGATGCGGAGGTGAAGTACGAGATCGGGCGGGTGCCGGAACCGGACCGCATCTTCTTCGATCTGCCGAACACGAAGCTGGCCTCGGTGCTGGTGGGCAAGAGCTTCGAGGTGCAGGACGGCTTTCTGAAGAAGATTCGTGTCGCGCAGTATCAGCCGGGTTATACGCGCGTGGTGCTGGAAGTGGCCGACGTGTCAGACTACGCGGCGTTCCTGCTGCCGAATCCGTATCGGCTCATCATCGACATCCATGGGCGGCAGCCGCAGACGCAGGTTGCGAAGGGGAACGCATCCGACACACCTGCAGGCGAGGGCGGAACGGGAGTCGAGAAGGAGAAGTCCTATCGGTCGGTGGAGAAGGCGAATGAGGCGAAGAGTACGGCCCCGATCGGAGAGAAAAGTGTTTCCAGCGGAGAACATGCTTCTGCGACAACTGCCCACAGTCCGCTGACTGCGAATGCGAGCAAAGCGGGGGCGCACAAGGTTGTTGTCAACAACGACGATGCGGATGAGCCGGCGACAGAGCTGAAAGCGACGAGCGAGCCGACTACCGCGCCCACCGCAGTGGCAGTGGCTCCGCGATCGAAGGCCCAGGTTAGTGAGAACCCTTCGACAAGCTCAGGGCAGGCTCTGGGGCACAAAACCCGGGTCTCGAAAACCGTGAGACCCGGAGCACCCGCGCCCGCGCCGGAAGTGGCAGCAACGCACGAAGCTGAGCCGACCGCGTCGGGAGATCGCAGCTTGACCCGGGCGCTGGGGTTGAAGATCGGGCGCATCGTGGTTGATGCGGGACACGGCGGACACGACACCGGCACCATCGGTCCGGATGGGCTGCTGGAGAAGGACCTGGTGCTGGATGTCGCGCTGCGGCTGGGGCGCCTGCTGGAGACGCGCCTCGGCGCTGACGTCATCTACACCCGCGACGATGACACTTTCATTCCGCTGGAGACGCGAACGGCCATCGCCAACGAGCACCAGGCTGACCTGTTTGTGTCAATTCACGCCAACTCCAGCAGCGATCCCGAGGCCCGCGGCATCGAGACCTACTACTTGAATTTCACGTCCAACCCCGATGCGCTGGAGGTCGCGGCGCGCGAAAACGCTGTCTCGCAGAAGTCGATCTTCGAGCTGCAAGACCTGGTGAAGAAGATTACGTTGAAGGAAAAGATCGAAGAGTCGCGAGAGTTGGCCAGCGACGTCCAGCAGTCGCTGTACAGCGGCCTGGCGACGCGGCACTCCACGCTGCGCGATCGCGGGGTGAAAAAGGCGCCGTTCGTGGTGCTGATCGGCGCGAATATGCCGAGCATTCTGGCGGAGATTTCGTTCGTCTCAAATCCCACCGATGAAGCCAAGCTGGAGACTCCGGAGTATCGGCAGAAGATTGCCGAGGCGCTCTACAAGGGCATTGCAAAATATGCCGGAGGACTGAGCGGGGTGAAGGTCGCGGCGAAGTTCAACAAAGACGCGAGGCAGTAAGAAGCAATTAGCGTGGTGCCCAAGTTCACGTCCTTCTTTTAGTGCGGAGTTCCGTTCTTCTGGAATTCGAGGATGCGAATGTATGTCAGAGCGATGCCGTACTCGCGCTTCCAGTAAACGCGCAGCTTCGCGAAGGTCGCGTTCAAGTAGGGGACCGGATCGCCCTGGATCTTTGCCGGATCGAGGGTCAGCGTCAGGAAGCGGCACAGCTTTAGAACTTCTGCCGTAGCCCGGATGGCATATTTGTAGCGTTTTGCCCTCCGCGGCCCACAATAGGAACAGTTCCAGCACTTGCAGTTCACACCGCGATATGTTGTAAGCTGACACTAACGCGGAAAAGAGCTATGAGGTAAGTTGTGGCTAGCGCAGCTTGAAGTTAACTTCAACATTGATGGCCGTTGGTGCGGGCTCTCCCTGATAGGTTCCAGGGCTGAATTTCCAGCCCCGTACTGCATTGATTGCTGCCAGGTCGAATACTGTTGGGTTAGCGCCGATCACGACCAGACTTGTAGGTTTCCCGGCCTTGTCAACAATGATTGCGAGAACCGCCGTCTTTTCCTGCCTACCTCGTTCGCTTTGAGGGTAGCCAGGATCAGGAGTTTTCAATGGTTTGGGAGGGGCCACTCCGTTTCCGACGCTGTACGCACGACTTCCGCCAGGAAAACATAGTTGATGGACTCCCTCATTGTTCTGCTTGCCAGCCTTGGTTGCGCTGACGAACTCTTTCGCTCGCAGCATCCGCTCGCGGAATATTCTTTCCTCCTCGGCTGAGCAGTCGATGGCTTTGAGTTCATCCGGTGTAAGGAATATCCGATCCAGCAACTCTGTGCGAACTTTGATGGGAGTTGCATCCACCGGCAGCTGCGCTTCGATCTCGAAATTCTGGTGAAGGCCGAGCCAGCTCGTCTCGCCGGTCGCAGGATCGAAAACCGGAATCGGACGCTCGCCACGAATGATCAGCCGCTTTGCCTCGACCTGCACAGCTTTCACATAGACTCGTCCGTCGGACGGGCTGGATCCGGGAGTTCCGCCTGAAATCAGTATTCCAGTGGCGTCGAACTTCAGCTTTTGACCGCTGTAGAAATTTCGCAGAACCAGTGTGTGCTTTACCACTTCACGGGAAAGCTCTCCAAACTGGGCGAGAGCAAGCGAACCAAAAAACAGAATTCCGATCAGAAAGGAAAGCCTGGTTGTCATGATGAAAAGCACATCGTATTATGACGTTCCTATTACTGCTTTAAAGACGGTACACTGGCTGCACCGTTAGCCTTGGTTTTAGACGTTAACCTGGGCGCGATCACTGCACCCATAACCCGACTGCACGACACCCAGGTTAGGGTCCAAAAGAAGGACCCGAACGTGGGGCACCAACCGCTAGAAACTTTGCTCCCGCCGCAGTAGTCTAATAACAAAGGTATTTTCTAGCTGTCCCATGAAGCGTCTGGTTTTTGTCATCCTGAGTTGTCTATGCTTGGCTGCATTCGCACTTGCGGCCGATAACACCGCATTTCTTCCCCACTCTTTTGCCGGCTGGACGCAGACCGGCGCGGTGAAAACCAGCAGCGATCCGGCGCGGGCCGACGGCGCCTATCCCGCGGTGCTGAAAGAGTACGGCTTTGCCGCCTCAGAGGCCGCCACTTACACCCGCGACGACGGACGCAAACTGACGATCAAGGCCGCTCGCTTCAACGATGCCACCGGAGCATACGGGGCGTTCACCTTCTACCGGCAACCCGAGATGAAGACCGAGGAGATCGGGACGAAGGCCGCGTCGCTGAACAATCGGCTTCTGTTTTTCCGCAGCAACATCCTGGTGGACGCGAACTTCGATCGCGTGACGGAGATGTCGGGCTCGGAGCTGCGCGAGCTGGCCGCAATGCTGCCATCGGCCAAGGGTCCAGCGGACAATCTGCCTAACCTTCCCGAGTATCTGCCCAAGAAGGACGCGGTAGCGAACTCGGCGAAGTACATCCTAGGGCCGCAGGCGCTGGTGGCGTCGAAGGCGGCGCTCAATGCCGAGCAGATCAACTTCGCGCTTTCGCCCGAGATCCTCTCTCAGGATTACACCTCGCGCGAGGGCGACCTCACGCTGACGATTATCAACTATCCCACGCCGCAGATTGCGGGCGAGCGGGTACGAGTGCTGGAGTCGAACAAATCATTGCTGGCACGGCGTAGCGGGCCGCTGGTCGACGTGGTGACGGGCGCGATCGGCAGCAGTGAAGCGCACGACCTGCTCAACTCCGTGAACTATGAGGCCGAGGTCACGTGGAACGAAGCGACTTCGCTCAGCAAGCGCGATAACATCGGCAATCTCATCCTCGCGGTCTTCACGCTCATCGGAATCATTCTGCTGGTCTCGCTGATCTTTGGAGTTTTCTTCGGCGGTATCCGCATACTTGCCAAACGACTTTTCCCCGACAAGGTCTTCGACCGTCCGGAGGCGATAGAGATCATCCAGCTCCACCTGGGTGAGGAGAGCAAGCGCTAAGCTGCTGAATTTGGGATGGTTAGGTCAAGAAATCGCGGCGGGAAGCACTTTTCAGCTATTTCTCTGTGACACATTGAATCTTTTGCAACTTGTTGAAAACACAGCGATTTAAGTGCCAGAAATTGCTTGACACGTCCTTTGTAGAACCCTAGTATTTCTGCAGAAAGTTTTGACGGTCTAGCCTCCGTTGGAACTATTCTCCCTTGAAGAAGAGGCCGCCCAGTTGCCGGGTGGCCTTTTCGTTTGCGCGGATTGTGGGAAAGAAGAAGCTGATGTGGAAAAGCGAAGCCGATCTCACCACAGAGACACAGGGAGCAGAGGGATTTTGTTGGCCCGGTGGTGAGAGCCGGATCTGCTTTTCGGCGCGTGGCAAAAAAACAGATCCCTCGCCGGGCTCAACCACCCCGACGAGAGCAACAGCGGCGCTAGTTGGGGGCCCCGGTGAAGTCCTCCTCGTGATGACAATTCCTAAGTTTCGTCGCTCTATTCCGCAACACTCAGTAGAAACCTCCGTGCTCGTAGCCTGCCCTGAGCGAAGCCGAGGGGTGTCCTCCGTGGTGAAAGCTTTTACGGCGCGGCGCTCAACCCGTACAGTTTGATCGCATTGTCGCGCATCACTTTGCGTGCTATCTCGCTGGCCTGCTGGCGAGTGATTTCTCCATCCTGCATCATGCCCGTGAGCGCGATGGCGAGCGCGGTGCGTCCTGCCGTGGCGGTCTGGTATCCCGTCTCCTCCCAGTTGACCTGGGGAGTGAATGGATAGAGATCGGTGCCGAACAGGACCTTGTCGGGATAGAACTCGAGCATGGCGCGAATGGCGGCGGCGATGTGGCGCGGCGAGAGCATCCAGGTTTGCTCGGAGAAGTCGGCGTAGGCGTTAGGCTTCATCAGGAGATAAGGCACGAACTGCTCGAAGCCGCCGGCGCCACCATGCAACATGACGAAGTTGGTCTTGCGCAAGGTGGGATCGTTGAAGACCGAGTCGAGCAGCAGAGGGTTGGCGCCTTGCATGGCGAAGTATCCGCCGCAGCCGCCGCCGGTGTGGAAATGCACCGCCATGCCGAGGCGTCCCGCTTCGCGAGCGATGTAGCGGAAGAGATAGTCCTGCAAGGTCTTATACTCGGCGTCGGTGGGCACTCCGCCCTTCACGTAGCGCGCGTAAACCTGCGAGGCAGCAGACTCTTTCGCAGGAGCGAAGTCCAACGAGCGCAGATATGCGGCCTCGAACTTGATGGCTACCGCGCCGTCATTTTGCTGCATTTCCAGCAGCGGAGTCACAATCTTCGCGGTGTATTGGGCGAGAGTCGGCGGCACTCCGTTGCTTTGCAGGCCGTTCATGTAGCGGGCAAAGAGCAATTCCTCGTGGCCGTAGAAGATTTTCCGATCGGGCGACTGCGCGGCGAGCGACGAGTTGTTCAGCGGGAAGAGCAGCGTGTCGTCGAAGGCGACCCAGCGGAAGCGCGGCGGATGCTGGCCCGGCCCGAGAGCTACGCGATTGGCCAGTTCGGTCTCGATGCCTAGCTGATCGAGCACCCAGTTGGGATAGTTCTCGCCCTCACGCTTCTTCACGTCCTCCTTGGCCAGGAGGAGCTCCGCCACATGCTCGGGCTTCATGTCGTCGTACTTGTAGCCGAACATCTTCTGCCAGGCCTTGATGTAAGTGGGATTGTCTTCGCGGAAGAAGAGGCCGGCGTCGGTCGGCTCCAAGGGGTCGCAGGGGAGCGCGTCGTAGTCCTCGTCCGGCTCGCCATGTGGACCGGGCAGGGCGGGCGGATGCGCGTGATTGTCGATGGCCTTGATGTCGTTGATTTCCTTCAACAGGGCGGGATCGGGGGCGAGTTGCTGGGCGTACAGGGTTGCAGTAAGAACGAAGACAACGAGAAGGGTTTTCATCGGCCACCTGATGATTGCATTTCGCGGACGTGTTTTGAAGGTCGATTTTTGTTAGGGCCGTGATTCGTCCCGCCACGCGGGAGGAAACAGCTTAGCCCAGGACAAACCAGCGCAACAACCGCCGTGTTTTTACGGCGGTTGGGCAGGTGCAGTGCTGGTAGGGGCCGGAGAATTGCCAGTTGCACATCGAGCACGCATTAACGGTCTCGCGATAGAGAACCGGATCGGTAAGCGCTTTGGCGAAGGTCGATTCTTTTCTCATACTTCGAGTGTGAGAGTCATCATTCAATTTCGATTGGCTTCGTCAGACGGGCTTGGTTCCGCCGTCGGCCAAGACTGCGATTCGAAGCTGAGCAGTTGCGATTCCAGCATCCACTGCAGGTTGGCTTTTTCACTCCTCTTAAGGAAGCTCCGGCACGCCTGCGACGGTGTCTGCGGGCTGCTCAAGTCTGCCGCGCATTCCTTTACCGGCGCAAAGCTCTTGCCATCGCTCCACAAACTGGCCCCGGCGATGAAGGCATGCTCCAGGCTGGTGCGCGCCATCTTCTTCAATTGCGCGTAACTCAGGTCCTGGTCGAGTGCGCCCCGCAGATACTCCTGTGTCATATCGGACCGTGAGACACCCTCATCGTCGGTTGCGAGCGCAACCGGAACTCCCGCTCGAATGTATTCGCCCAGCGGATGCCGGTTGCCCTGGACGCCGAGAATGGTGGCGTTACTGGTCAGGCATATCTCGATCATCACATTGCGCTGTGCCAGCTCGCGGAGGAGCTCGTTCGGGCGGTCTTCATGCAAGACATCGATTCCGTGCCCGATCCGGTCGGCGCTTCCCGTCTCGACTGAAATACGAATGTGAAATCTCATCTCTTCCGGTGGAACCAGGCCCGGTGCCAGTTCGCCAGCATGCAATGCAATGTGCACCTTGGGATAGACACTGTGCAGGTATTGCATCATGCGCATATGCAACAGGAAATCGCGTGTGGGAACATACCAGTCTTCCGGTTGAACCAGGTTCAGCGCGACGAAGCGGGGATCGGTGCTGGCCGCCTCGAAGCCCAGTACCATTTGCGCGAACACCACCTCCTTCGGCAGTCCGCGCAATACCATGTACTGATAGCGCTGGGTGATCTTGCATCCCGGGTCAGGCGGCGTAGTGGCGCATCGCAAGGTTGAGTTGCGGACCGCCTCGGCCTCGTCCATCTCCTTGCGCGCGGCCATCACAACCTGCGCCATGCCGTTGGCGAGCAACTTATCACGCTGGCGAGCGAAGTCGCCGTCCCAGCCGCTGCGGTTTGCGAGTGCAAGAAGCTCCGGAAGTGCGGCTGCGTGCATCAGTTCCTGATACACCTCGTGCTGCGATGCCGCTCGTGCGGCGGTTTCGGCCAGCATCTTGCCCGTGTTTCCAAAACTTGCCACGATGAACTTGTCGAACGAATCGAAGAACCAGTCGTGTCCTGACTCGCCGGAGAGTTGCCAATTGCGCATGGAGTAAGCATCAACCATCTCGCGATAGAGGACCGGGTCGGTGAGCGCCTTGCTCGCAGGTAGTGTGCCTTTGTCTCCTCCACAGGGCGGGCGGCTGATGAAGAGCGTCTTGCGGTCAACGCAGAGGTTGCCCTCGGAGGCCCATCCAATAAACGATTCAGCGTAGATGGCCCCCACGAGATGATTGTGCAGATCGCCACCTTTTGGCATACCGCGAAGAAAAATCAGCAACTGGTTGGGATCTTTCCGGATGCTTTCAAAGTACTGTTCCGTGCGCGCTTCGCTGGGGGGTGTTTTCTTATTCTGTCCGACACAACTCAGTGGTGCTACTGACGCAATAACCAGGATAACCACTCTCAGTGTGCCTTCGCGGGTCATGGAAAAAATCTCCCTTCGTCGTCTACCGCTCTCGCAGTGTCGGCGAAGATGGGCGCCATCCCTAGCGGATTTACGATCGGCAGCAGCGCTGCAAAAGCCAGCACTACAGTCTCGACATAAGGCCTCATGTGAGCGACCAGCATAACCCAAGCCCAGCTGCTCCGCATCCACAACGTTTCATGGCACCCAATCTGGCCCGAAGTAGAGTGAACTCCAACATCAGGCTGACGAGATTGAACAACCCGTCGCAAAGTGCCACCATCTGGTCTCTTCGATCTTCGTCCTTCGGAATACCGAGAATGATTGCCACGCGGCGTCCGATCTCGATGGTGGCTGCTAATGCTACCGCAAAGGCCAAGCCGAGTTCCCATGGATGATTAGCCTGGGGGATAACAAGGGGGTTTTCAGCAAGGCGCTTTGAGAACCATCTTGTAGGGGAAGCCGACGAGTTCTGGCGGCGTGGGGGCCTCCCTCCCACCCCGGCATTTCCCCGGGGGGAAACGGGAAAGCGGAAGGTTCGCGGAAGCCGGCGAAACACATTCGACTTCCGCGCAGAGGAAAAGCCTACGGGAACACGGCAAACACAACCCCAAAGCCGTATCTTCCGCCTTGATTGGTAGTACCGTAGAGCCTGTTTGCAAAGGTCACCAGGTTGCTGAAGGAGTACAAACCATCGGTTCCACCGGTGAAGCTGTAAAGCAGCGTATAGGTCCAGGTTCCCCCTGCTCCTGGTACAAGCTGGTAGACTGTGCCGGCGCTGTCCTGGCCGTCGCAGTGCGTCGTGGCGTATAGGGTGCCGGAGGAAGACAACATCAAATTGCGAAAGGTGCCCGAAATTCCCGAGCCTGCAAGGCTTTGAATCGGAGTGAAATTCCAGCCGCTTCCCGCGGGGGTGAGTTCGAAGATTGAACCTCCGCCCTGGCTTCCGCCTTCGGTCGCCGCACCGTAGAAGTTGCCGAGGCCATCGGCAATCAGTCCGGCGTAGGGCACAGCGCCGTCGTTCTGGTTCTGGAAGTTGTAGACGATGGTTTCGGCCCAGGAATTCTGCTTGCTCAGCTGAAAGATGGTTCCGTATCCGCTGGTGCCTCCAACCGAAGTCGTGCCCAGAACATCGCCTGCGGAGTCGAGGGTCACGCCTGCGTATGGAACGGCGCCGTCTGTGCCCGTGCCGAAGCTATGCAGGACCGTCTCCACCCAGACGATGCTCCTCGGGCTGAGCATGAAGACCGTGCCATTGCCGTTCGCGCCGCCGGCCGAGGTCGTGCCGTACAGATTGCCGGCGCGGTCGAACACCAGGCCGCCTAGAGGCGCAGAGCCATCGCTGCCGGACCCGAAGTTGTGGAGAATCGTCTTGGTGCTATTGGCGATGCGGAAGACGGTTCCTCCGCCGAACGCGCCGCCTGCCGACGTGGTGCCGTACAAGCGTCCCGCTGAATCTTCAATCAGAAAGCTCTGCGGACTGGAGCCGTCGGCGCCGCCTTGGAAGGCATAGATGGTCTGGAAAGCCCCTGTCGGCCCGATGCGGAAAACCGATCCGTTGTTATAGGCTCCCCCCGCGCTGGTCGTGCCATACATGTTGCCGCCTGCGCCCATCATCAAACCGTTGAGCGGGTTGGCGCCATCCGTACCGCCGGTGAAATTGTGAATCACATTGAACGATTGCGCCCGCATGCTCTGCACCAGAACCAAAGAGCTTGCAAGCACCAAAACGAGAGTGAACGGCTTGGCGAATAGGACAGGTCTGGCTTCCATAGATTGTTCCTTCCAATGTGAAGAGGGGTCAGGTGAATCTAGCCTTTGCTGTTCACGAGCCTACGAGGGTTGGGTTGCCGGATTTTAAGAAAGTGGACCAGGATTGTCAAGTTGAAACTGTCAAGTTGAAACTGTAAAGGTGGGGGCTGGCATCCCAGGTGATATCCAATTTGTTCAACGCTACAGGCGTTGCCGACCCTCCAGGATGCATCAAACGGAACTGCTCCGGTCGTGAACACCTACAGTTCCTACGATGTAATCCTGCAAGGCTGGGCACCGAATTTGGATTGGTTCGTTTCGATGGTGTTCGCGCCGTACCCTGGCAACCGCCAGCCGGTGAGCAACTCCCGAGCAATTTCATTCCGGGTCTACTAGTTGCGCGTGATGGAACGCTTTGGATTGGCACGCAGAAAGGGCTTGCGAGTTGGAAGGACGGGAAGCTTACAAAGTATCCAGAATTGCTGGGGAAATTTGCGGATCCCTTGCTTCAGGACCACGAGGGAACGGTTTGGGTTGCGCTTCAACCCGGTGGAATCTGCGCGATGCGAGGCGGAAAGGCGCAGTGTGGAAAAAATCTCCCTTCGTCGTCTACGGCTCTCGCAGTGCCGGCGAAGATGGGCGCCATCCTTAGCGGATTTACGATCGGCAGCAGCGCTGCAAAAGCCAGCACTACAGTCTCGACATAAGGCCTCATGTGAGCGACCAGCATAAACCAAGCCGAGCTGCTCCGCATCCGCAACGTTTCTTGGCACCCAATCTGGCCCGAAGTAGAGTGAACTCCAACATCAGGCTGACGAGATTGAACAACCCGTCGCGAAGCGTCACCATCTGGTCTCTTCGATCTTCGTCCTTCGGAATACCGAGAATGATTGCCACGCGGCGTCCGATCTCGATGGTGGCTGCTAATGCTACCGCAAAGGCCAAGCCGAGTTCCCATGGATGATTAGCCAAACTCTCCACTTTCGGTTTCGCCTCCAGTTTATTGACCTGCAGCTCGGGAAGATGTCTTCGCGGCCGCTTCCAGCCGCAACAAGCGTTGCTTTCTGAGCGTACGTGCAGTCCCTGCCGGTGGGTACCGAGGACTCCACCACCCCAAGAAGGATCCACTACACAACCTCTCCTTTGCGGGTGTCAATTCCGCACCCAATCCGCGGGCTGGCGAATCTAAATGACTTGCACTACATGATGGCCACCGGTGCTGCTAAACCGGCAAAGAAGACGGAGATCTTCAAGGCGCTGCCGGAAATTTTGCAGCTCATCCGGCCGCGTCGCGACCTGCTGGCGATGGGGCTGGGGTTGATGGTGATCAACCGGGTCTCGGGGCTGGTGCTGCCCGCTTCCACCAAGTATCTGGTTGACGACATTATCGGGAAGCGGCACTTCAGGCTGCTCTATCCGCTGGTGGGAGTTGTGCTGGCTGCGACCCTGATTCAGGGCCTGACGTCGTTTGCCCTGACGCAAACGCTGTCCAAGGCCGCGCAGAAGCTCATCACCGAGTTGCGCCGCCGGGTGCAGGAGCACGTGGGCCGCCTCTCAGTCTCTTATTACGACGCAAACAAGACGGGCATGCTGGTGTCGCGCATCATGAGCGACGTGGAAGGGGTGCGCAACCTAGTTGGGACCGGGCTGGTGGACTTTGTCGGCGGGCTGCTGACGGCGGTCATCGCGTTCGCCGTGCTGATCCGCATCAGCCCGCTGATGACGGGCATCGCGTTTACGTTTCTGGTGGTTTTCGGCTTCGGGCTGCGGAAGGCGTTTCGCGTGATCCGCCCGATTTTTCGTGAGCGGGCGAAGATTAATGCAGAGGTCACGGGCCGGTTGACGGAATCGCTGGGCGGAGTGCGCGTGGTGAAGGGCTATCATGCCGAGGCGCGCGAGCATGAAGTCTTCAGCTCAGGAGTGGAGCGCCTGCTGCAGAACGTGGTTCGCAGCCTGACCGCGACGTCGGTCATGAGCCTCTCGTCATCGACCATGATGGGGCTCATCGGCGCGATCGTGATGTTTATCGGTACGCGGGAGATTCTGGCGGGCAAGCTCACGCTGGGCGGATTCTTCACTTACACGATGTTCCTGGGCTACCTGGCCGCGCCGCTGGTGCAGGTGGTGGGCATCGGTACGCAAATCACCGAAGCCATCGCCGGACTGGAGCGTACGCGCGAGGTGCTGGACGAGACGCCGGAAAACGAGGACCCCGAGCGCACGGCCACGCTGGGGCCGATTCGCGGCAACGTCGCCTTCCACGATGTCAGCTTCGCCTACGAGCAGCAGAAGACGGTGCTGCACGATATCTCGTTCCGCGCCTGGCCGGGGTCGGTGACGGCGCTGGTGGGGTCGTCGGGCTCGGGCAAGTCGACCATCATTGGATTGATTGCGGCGTTCCACAAGCCGAACGAAGGGCAAGTGCTGGTTGACGGTGTCGATCTCGCGACCGTGCGGCTGGAGTCGTATCGCACGCAGCTTGGGATGGTGCTGCAGGATTCGTTTCTGTTCGACGGCTCGATTCGCGAGAACGTGGCGTTCTCGAAGCCGAATGCGGCGGAAGAGGAGATTCTGCGCGCCTGCCAGATAGCGCGGGTGGACGAGTTCGCGGAGAAATACGAGCAGAAGTACAACACGATCATCGGCGAGCGCGGGGTGAAGCTGTCAGGCGGCCAGCGGCAGCGAGTTTCGATTGCGCGCGCGATCCTGGCGAACCCGCGCATTCTGATTTTGGACGAAGCGACGTCGAGCCTCGACTCCGAATCGGAGCAGATGATTCAGCAGGGCCTGTCGTACCTGATGCAGGGGCGAACGACGTTCGTTATCGCGCACCGGCTGTCGACCATTCGTCGCGCCGATCAGATTCTGGTAGTCGAGGCGGGGCGCATCGTGGAGCGCGGCACGCATCAGGAGCTGTTTGAGCTGAGCGGGAGGTATTACGAGCTCTACACCAAGCAGCACGGGATCGATCAGAACCTGTTTCTTGCGCCAGGCGAGGGGGACACGGTGGAAGAGACGGAGACGGTGGTGCCCCGCGCCGAAGCCGCGGATCCGGATCCGACGGCGCTACTGCGGTAAAGAAGCAATCTCACCACGACATAACTCCGGCAGTTTCGGATGACAATTTAAAGAAGCCGGCGAACCTGGGGCACTCGCGTCCCCGAGCGCGGCTCACATTTTGCTTTGAAATCGCGGTTTGATTCGTAATACTCTTCGCGGCCCCCAAACATCGAGCGCGTGGAGGAGTCTCTGGTGCCGACCAGCGCCCCGGCTTCCGTGAAAACGGCAATCACTACGTATCGTCAACGGATACGTCGCTATACGACGTTGCTGGTCGCCGAATTGGGCCTGATTCTTATCTACCCGTTCTTCAGTGGACAGTCGTACCGCAATGACATTCCGCGCGCGCTGTCGGTCGTGGTTTTCTCGGCTGCCTTGTTTGCCGTGCTGGGCAAGGGACGTGCAACCTGGATCGCGTTTTTTCTGGGGGTGCCTGCCATTGTGCTCCGCATGATCGACTTGGCGACGCACCTGCCGGCCTTAGTAGTTGTTGAAGAGGTCCTGGGACTCACGTTCATGGTGTTTGTCACCAGCGTGCTGGTCTGGACGATCATTTCCGATCCCAGCGTGACCACCGACATCATCGCGGGAGCAGTCTCGGCCTACCTGCTTATCGGAATAACGTTTGGGCTGGCGTACATGCTGACCAATAGCCTAATTCCGGGTGCGTTCCGTGACACCATTGAGCCGGGCAAGCATCTGACCCCGCCTGAGTTCACCTTTTTCAGCTTCGTGACGCTGACGACGTTGGGATATGGCGACATCGTCCCCTGGGACGCGCACGCTCGCTCTTTGGCCATCATAGAGTCGGTGATCGGCATCATGTATCCCGCTGTGCTGATCAGCCGGCTGGTGGGCCTGCACGCCCGCAAGCGCGAAGATTCGTGATTCGCAAGAAATCCACCACAGAGACACAGAGACACAGCGTTATTTTTGAGATTTCTTGCTGCGCCTGGTATGCGGGCAAAGGGGCTGTCCGCTGCATGATGCTCGTCCTACTCGCCTGATAAACTCCTTTGTTCACGGCAATAACCCAGACATTTGGCGAAGAGCGAAAAGCGATTTCAGTGCGAAAGGCGAACAGCGCGATGGCCCGTACCCTCGACGAATCTCGTGCCCTGCACAAGCGAGCAGAGCAGCTTATCCCCGGCGGGGTGAATTCGCCCGTGCGCGCCTTCCGCTCGGTAGGCAGTGAGCCGCCGTTACTGGTGCGGGGCGAGGGCGCGCACGTTTGGGATGCCGACGGCAATCGCTACATTGACTATGTTGGCTCATGGGGGCCGCTGATCCTGGGGCACGCGGATCCCGAGGTCATCGAGGCGATCATTCAGGCTGCGCGCAACGGCACCAGCTTCGGAGCGTCGACGCCGGCGGAAGCCGATCTCGCCGAGTTGGTCGTCGAGGCATTTCCCGCCATCGAGAAAGTGCGTTTCGTGAGCTCGGGGACGGAGGCGACGATGTCGGCGATACGCCTGGCGCGGGCGGCGACTGGGCGCAAGGTCATCATGAAGTTCGAGGGCTGTTATCACGGCCATAGCGACGCGTTGCTGGTGAAGGCCGGCTCGGGCGTGGCGACGCTGGGGATTCCCGGTTCGGCGGGCGTGCCCGAAGAGTTTGTCAAGTTCACGCTTGCGCTGCCGTACAACAACGTTGGCGCGGTCGAGGCGGCGTTTGCCAAGTTCAAAGGACAGATTGCCTGCGTGATTGTGGAGCCGGTGGTCGGCAACATGGGGTGTGTGCCGCCGCAGCCCGGCTATCTGAAAGCGCTGCGCGAAATCACCAGGCGCGAGGGTACGCTGCTCATCTTCGACGAGGTTATGACCGGATTTCGCGTCGCCTTAGGCGGCGCGTCGGAGCTGTTCGACATCAGGCCCGACCTGACGACGTTGGGGAAGATTATCGGCGGCGGGCTACCCGTGGGCGCGTATGGCGGGCCGGCGAAGCTGATGGAGATGGTCGCGCCGGTCGGGCCGGTGTACCAGGCGGGAACGCTGAGCGGGAATCCGCTGGCGATGGCCGCGGGCATTGCCACCTTGTGCCAGTTGAAGAGTAATCGCGAGCGGTTCTATAAGCAGCTCGATGGCATAAGCGGCAAGCTGGTGGCGGGGGTTCTGGAAGCGGCCAAGCAAGCCGGAGTTGCAATGACCGCAAACCGCGTCGGCTCGATGTTTACGTTCTTCTTCACGGAGCGCCGGGTGACGGATTGGGAGAGCGCGGCGACGTGCGACACCGCGAAGTTCGGGCGCTTTCACGGCGCGATGCTGGATGCGGGTGTGTGGCTACCGCCATCGCAGTTCGAAGCGGCGTTCCTGAGCGTGGCGCATACGCAGGGTGATATCGAGGACACGATTGCGTCGGCGAGGGAGGCGCTGGCGCTGGTGTAGTGATAGACAGAAAGCCAAGTCGGAAACGCGAAAACGGAACCGGCAGATTAAAGCATTTCTCACCAAACCGCTCGAGAATTTAGCCCTTTTCGCGAAGGGCGCCGCAGATCGTTTATATGGAAAAGAAAAAGGACGATCCCAACGATGATCTTCAGCATGTGATCGAAAGCGAGCGACGCCGCGGCCGGCGTCCTATCGACCTCGCGGAAAGAAAGCGGCAACAGGAACGTAAGGCAGCGATGTTGCAAGCGATTCGCGAGCGACGCTGGGAAGATGTTAAGGCTGCGTTGGCTGTGCTCTACGACAAGGACTCAGAGGAATACAAGAAAGCATTGCAGGAAATCAGGGCTTTCGACCCTTCAGCGCGGATATGAATTCCTTGTGCTTCCGCTCGCGGTCCGCCGGAGACATCTGCAAAAACTTCTTCTCAACCAGAGTATTCAGCTTCTGTCCCAATTTATCGGCGGAGGCCGTCTCGCGCGCCTTACGAGTCCTGAGATTCTTCGGTGCAGTAGCCACGGCTCAAACTCCTGTTGAAAATATTATACGAGAAGGCAGCTTTGCAGCGACGCCAAGGGTTGGTGTAACGGAGCATGAATGCGCGGTGAGCGCCATCACTGAGGTCGTGCCCTGACTCAGGTGTTTCCGGAGTTGGGACGCCGGTGTACCTGAGAGATCATTTCCGGGACCGTCACGAATTCGTATCCTTCGGCCTTGTAGCGCGACAAGAGACGATCGGTGGCGGCGATGCTCAGGCTGCGGTCGACACCGATGCAGTGAAATTCGCCATCGTGCAGCAGGATGACGTTGCCTCCGCGAATCCGGCGCGAGACATTGCCGACGATCTGTTCGGCCGAGCTCACCTTCCAGTCATCAGAGCTGACGTTCCACATGACCGGCTGCAAGCCCAGATGGCGCGCCATCCTCAAGGTAACCGGTCGACGCCCGCCAAACGGAGGCCGGAAGAGTTTGGGCTCGAGACCTGTGGCGTCGAAGATTGCCCGCTGGGTTAGCTGGAGTTGCCGGCGCAAGTCGGCGGCGGGGGTGAAGATCAGGTTGGGATGATCCCAGGTATGGTTTCCGATAGCGTGCCCGGCGGTCACCAGCGCGCGGGCGATCTCGGGCTTCTGCTGGACGAATCGGCCGATGAGGAAGAATGTCGCCTTGACCCCGTACCGCTGCAGCACCTCCAGGAGGCGCCAGGTGTAGGGATCGTTTGGGCCGTCGTCATACGTGAGCGCCAGCAGTCGCGAGCCGGGCGGCAGGCCGATGAATGTTCTGCCGTACACCTGCGAGGTAGGCCACATGGTGTGGAAGCCGGCCCAGGTGGCGAGGGCGGCGGCGCCGAGAAGGATGGGGAACATCAGGTTGATTGTAGCCGGATGGCTAATCGCGAGTAGCGAATAGCGACTTTCCCACACGTTGCACAACTCGCTAATTGCCACGAGACGCGGAGCAAGTTATTCTGCGGAGCGTACACTCTCTCCGGTCATGGCCAACCTCTTCGAACCGCCGCGGTACATTGCAATCGAGGGCCCGATTCGAGTCGGCAAGAGCACGTTGTCGCGCGTGATTGCCGAGACGCTGCACGCGCAGCGCATCAGCGAGCCGGAAAACAACGCGTTCCTGCGTGCGTTTTATCAAGGGGAGCCGGGAGCGGCATTCCAGGCGCAGTTCGCGTTTCTCATGGCGCGATACGAGCAGCTGGGCACGCTGGACCTGCGGGGAAACCCGAATCGGACCTACGTTGCCGATTACATCTTCGAGAAGGACAAGCTCTTCGCCTGCCTCAATCTCGGCGATGCGGAGCTTGAGGTGTACAACCGCTATTACGAGCTGTTCCGGAAAAATGTGCCAACGCCCGACCTCGTCATCTATCTGCAGGCGACGCCTGAGGTGCTGAAAAAGCGGCTGAAGAAGAAAGGGGCGCCGGGCGAGAAGGCGATCAGCGACGATTACCTGGAAGAGGTGATCAAAGCGTACGAGCACTTCTTCTTTCACTACACGTCGTCGGATTTGCTGATCGTCAACACCTCGGAGATCGACTTTGTGGAGCGCAGCGAAGACCTGCAGGCGCTGCTGCGGCGGGTGAGTGAGCCCATTCGCGGCACGCAGTATTTCCTGCCGCTGGGGTCAGACGAGCAGGCGGCAAGAGCGTAATCGTTCACCCGTAAACCACAAAGCCTGCGGCGGGTACGGCCAACGACACGGCCTTGCCGTTCCGAGCTTCCACCCCGACCGTTCTGCCAATATCTCCGGCGCTCGTCGAATACAGGCAGATGAACTTGTCGCCCGCCGCGTGCAGGTCGTTGTCAATGGTGACAAACGCGGTGCGCTGGTTGTCGGGATCGATGTTAACGGCGCAAAGCACTTCGTTGTCATTGAAGATGCGCGACCACGCGACGATGGAAAGCATCCGGCCATTCATCTTCTGCGGGAATCCGAAGTTGACGCCGTCTCCGGAAATCTGCCGCAGGTACTGGCGCCCGCGACGCAGCGTCAAATTGTTGCTGCGTAGTTTGTGGACCTTCGCCAATTCGATGTAAGTCGGCTGAGCATCGTTGAAGAAATGGCGGCCACGTGAGCGGAAGGCGCCAAACTCTCCCCCAAACATGGATTCGCGAATGTAGCGGTCAGAACCATCTCCGCTGCCGTTGCCGTCGAACAGTTGCTCGGTCCCGTAATAGATACACGGGATTCCGAGAGTTGTGGAATTCAATGCCATGACGGCGAGCGCGAGCTTGTCATAGCCGCCGGCGCAGAAGCGGTGCTTTTGCTGTCCCTGGTCGACGTGATCATGGTCGTCCACGGAGGTGACAACTTTGTCGCGAAACCAGATGTGAGAGTCTTTGTTCACCAGCAGAGAATTCCGGAACAGATCGAAATAGTCGGCAGGGTAGCTGTCTCCCTTCACCAGGCCATCCATATCGGAGCGCTCGTCGGAGATACCGAGGGCAGCATCCAGACCGGTCGTTTCCAGCCGCTCGAAGGCAAAATCGCGTCCGCCGGTTATTTCGGCGATGATGTAGAAGTTGTCTTTGCCGATGGCTTCGGTGAACTCGTGAATGACCGAGGCGAAGAAACGCGCGGCACCGGGATCGATGTGCTTCACCGTGTCCAGGCGAAAGCCGTCGATATCGGCGAAGGCAATCCAGAACTTGTAGACTTCGCATAGATAGCGCAGTGTTTCGGCGACGGCGTAGTTGTCGATCTGGTCGACCCCGTTCACTATGGCGCGATCGCCCTGGTTCAGGTCTTTCAGGCTAAAGAAGTCGCCATCGGCGTATTCCGGGAAAAAATCGAAGTTGTTAATGTGGCCCTCGCGGTGGAAGTTGTCGGCCGTCTGGAACTCCAACGGCCAAACCGCTCCGTCGGGAAAGGCATCCGGATGGGCGGTCAAGTCCAACGGGGCGAACGGAAGGGTGACGTTGCCCTGGCTATCGCGAAATCCGCTGACGTCGAACTTGCTCCCATTCCATGAGGGATCGCCGACTTGATAGCGAAAGACGTCGCCGGTGTGATTGAGGATGATGTCGAGAATGACGCGGATTCCCAGCGAGTGTGCCCTATCGACGAGGCGCCGTAACTCATCGCGTGTGCCGAAGTGCGGGTCGACATCGAGGAAGTGTTGGATGCCATAGCCGTGATAGGTATTGTCGGCGTTCACCTGCTTGAAGACGGGACTCAGCCAGACCGCGGTCACGCCAAGGCGCTGCAGGTAGCCGAGCTTGGATTCAATTCCGGCGAGGGTACCTCCGACGAACCTGGTGCCCGCGTCGCGCCAGCGCGCAGCATCCTGAGGGTTCCCAACCGCATTGCCGTTGTCGGCGGGAGCGAAGAGCGGGGTAGAGCCGGTTGTAACCAGATTGCCCTGATTGTCGCGGAAACGATTCTCCTTCCCGTCGGAGAAGCGATCGACCATGAGGAAGTAGATGACCTGATCTTCCCAGTGGTGAGGAGAGGGAAAGAAATTGCGGTTGACGAGAGAAGGAAAATCAAGTTCGTGAAGGGATTTCTCGGCCATGGGGAATCTCCTCAATCGACGAAAAGTGTTTAGCAGGTTAGACAGTGGTGGAGTTGACGTGCGGCCGGTCGAGCATGTGTGACGCCTGGCTCTAGCGTACCACTTGGTCGAGGAACAGGTTTCGGGAGTTTCCTCGACCCACGGATGGGGACAATGGGTTCGGCACCACGCGGTCTTACCGGCCGCGCCCGGTCCCCCGATGGCAACGATCACTGAAGAATCCGGCTGCGTTATTGCGAGGGCGGAACGTACTCTTTCGGCTTCTCCGAACCTTCGCCGAAGAAGTAAGCCTGCATCTGCTGCACGATGAACTCCTGGTGATCTTTCTTCCAGGGCTGCAGGCGGTATTCGTTGAGCAGCATCTTCATGTGCTCCTGCCACTGCTCCCAGGCGAGCTTGGAGACGTTGTCGTAGATCTTCTGCCCCAGCTCGTTGTCGAAGGGCGGCTCGTTAAGGCCCTCGGCTTCGCGGCCCAGCTTCACGCATTGCACCATGTGCGCCATGAAAATCTCCGTAAGAAAATGACTGCCGAAGGTAGATTCTAGCGGAGGTTGTGGCGGTGCGCTAATCGTAGGTCGCTATTCGCTCTGCGCTTTTCGCCAGAGCGGTGGTCACACTTCGACTTCAGCTAGGGAACGATCTGGAAGGCCACGCCGCCGTTTTGTCCGTTGGTCCCCCCGACTGAAGCGGTGCCGTAGAGATTGCCCGGGGTGTCGAACGAAACGCCACCGTAGGGCTGACCTCCATCGAGACCGCCGGTGAAGGTGTAATAGACGCTCTCCGTCCATTGGCCGCCGGAAGAGGGCTTCAGCTTGAATATGGCGCCTTGTCCGTGGGCGCCGCCTCCGGCTGTGCCGTAGAGGGCGCCGGCCGAGTCGAAGCTGAGCGAGCTGTTAGGTGTGGAAGCGTCGTTGCCACCCTGGAAGGAATACAGGACAGTCTCGGTCCAGGTGCCATTGGATTGCGGCGTCAGCCGATAAACGGTGCCGAGACCGGCGGAGCCTCCTTGCGAGGTGGTGCCGTAGACATTGCCGGCCGCGTCCAGCACCACACCGGCGATGGGATTGGCGCCGTCAGAGCTGCCGCCCTGGAAGGTGTGGAGTATGGTCTCGCGCCAGCCCGGTCCGCTGGGATTGGGCGTCAACATGTAGACGACGCCGTGATTGGCGGAGCCGCCTGCCCCTGTGGTGCCGTAGATATTATTGCCGGCGTCGAAGGTCAACAGCCCCTGAGGAAAGCGGCCATCGCTACTTCCACCGGCAAAGTCGTGTATCACAATGTGGTACCAGGAGGAGATGGAAAGCTGGCCCATAAAGAAAGCGGTGCCGCAGCCTGACGGGCAGTCCTGGCCTGTCTGGCCGGCTACGACCGTGGCGCCGTAGAGACGCCCGCTGTGATCGAAGGCAATAGAGCATACGACCAGCCCTCCAGTACCGAAGTACGTGGGCGAGCAGCCATTGTCGGGAAAGTCGTAGAGCACGGATTCAGGCCAGGCGCCGTTGGCATTTGGCGCCAGCTTGATGACATTGCCGTTGTAACCATAGAAGCAGTCCTGAACGCAATTACTGGTGGTGTAGAGATTGCCATGGCGGTCAAAGACTACCGGCGCTGTTGGGAAGCCGCCGTCGCCGCCGTCGAAATTATGCAGAGTTTTTTCCGTCCAACCACCGAAGCCGTCGGGCATCAGCTCAAAGACAGTACCGCAGGCCGGATTCAGCAGACAGCTAACGCCGCCGTTTTCCGTGGTCCCATATAGGTTTCTTTTGCGGTCGACGAGGAGACCGGAGTATGGATTGGCTCCCTGTTGCGGCCCCCCGAACTCGTGAATGACAAAGTAGTTCTGCGCGTTGACGGTGGGCGCGACTCCCAGCAGCAATCCAATTAACGCCAGTACTAAGGTCAGCAGTCGGCGGGTGCCGGCAAGAGTTGTCTGAGGGCTTGGCATGATGACCTCCGCGGCTGGGGGGCGCGACGTCTGGGGGTCGCAGTCAGCGCCAAGCACTTTACACCCCAAGCGGTGCCGAATGCCAGAGGAGGGGATCGGTCCCGCCGGCTTGAATTTCGCTTTGGTAAGTTCAGCCTGGCTGACTTCTTCGACGTGAACTCCGTCGGCGGCGACAGCCATCTGCAGTTCATGAATTGGGCCACTGACCAGAATGGAGGCTATGATTACGCGGCTGATACGCGCGGCTACACTTGGGGGGCCATAGTTGAATACCAGAGTCCGAAGTGGGGGCTGCGCTTTGCTGAGGCGCTGGAGCCCAAGGTGGCGAACGGACCCAACTTGGTCTGGAACCTACGCCATGCCCACTCCGAAAATGCGGAGTTCGAGCTGCACCGCGGGTTCCTGCGTAAGAAAGATGGAATCGTCCGTTTGTTGGCATTCGTCAACAACGCCAACATGGGCATCTATCGGGCGGCCACAGATCAGTATCTGGAGGGGAAGGTTCCGACGCCGGAAATCACCAACCATCCCTTGCAGATAACCACAAAGTACGGGTTTGGGATCAACTTCGAGCAGACCCTGACCAACAACATCGTTGTATATGGACGTTTTGGGTGGAACAACGGCAAGACCGAATCCTGGGCCTATACGGAAGTCGATCAGACTTTTCAGGGCGGCGCCGGGTTTGCGGGACGCATGTGGAAGAGAAAGTACGATCGCGCCGGCATTGCCTTTGTCTCTAACGGCATCTCCAGAGAGCACGCCCAGTATCTTGCCTACGGTGGGCTTGGGTTCCTGCTCGGTGATGGAGGGCTCACCTACGGGCGAGAGAATATTCTCGAGAGCTATTACACCGCCCACGCCTGGCGCGGAATCTACCTCGGACCAGACCTGCAGTACGTTGTAAATCCCGGCTATAACCAGGTTCGCGGTCCAGTCCTCGTTCCCGGATTTCGGCTGCACGTTGAGTTTTAGCTTGTCAGGAGGAAACAGCGCCGTAGTTTCCGTACTGTTGGGATAACTCGCATCAAAAGTGGAACGGTTTGGCGGCCTCCGGTGGGTCTGGGGCCGCGATTTTCTGCGGGTCCTTGACATCAGGGTCGGGTTGATCGGCCGGATTAGGCTTCTGAGGAGATTGTTTGTTCTTATCCATTCAGGGCGTCTGAAATAGGGATACAACCCTGGTTTGATTAATCAGGTTGTCACAAGTAAACGTCGAGCAGGCAAGTTTTTCCTTGTCCGCTAGGTCGGCATCGCTGGGGCACTCTAGAAAGGCGCTCATAAGCGCTGCAAGGACAGGAGCTTTGTGAAGCGCAATGGAGATTTGGTTAGGGCTTCGATTCTTGCAGGAGAACTACGTCCGATTCCGAATGACTGCGCAAGAGCACCAAGTTCTTCCCGTCCAGCGACCAGTGGAACGCGTCGATTTGGTCAGAAGTGAAGTGCGTGATCTGACGCCCGGCAGAACCGTCAAGCGGCTGAACCCAGATATTGTCGACTCCGTTCTCGCGGATCGGGTAGGCAACCGCCTTGCCGTCGGGCGTGAACTGAACTCCGCCCGATCGGTGCTCGTGTGTGACCAGCATTCGGGGCGAGGTCGGCGATTCCAGGTTCAGCAGAGCGATGCTCTCCGTGGTTTCCGCGCCAGTAACCTGGTCGGCTGCGTATGCCAATATCTTGCCGTCCGAGGAGATACTCATCTCCACCGTCCGTGAACTCCTGACCGGTATATTAAGCGTCGCCATGAGAACATACCCGCGAAAGTTGATGCTGCCCGGAAGTGATTCCGCTGCGGTTGATCCATCCAACCTCACCCGATAGATCTGCTCATTACCAGCGCCTGAGCCTCGGTAATAGACCCATTTTTGGTCGGGCGAGCAGATAGGATCTCGGTCACGCTGACCACTTGTCAGCCGGACCGGGTTCGAGCCGTCGACATTGATACGCCAGATGTTGAAGTTCGCTCCTTCATGAAACCGCCACGCGAAAACTACGTACCGGCCGCCGCAGTTGGTTACATCAGAGATGTCCGCATTGGGGTCAGATAGCAACTGGGTCGGATTTTTCCCGTCAGTTCCAATCAGCCACAGCCGAGCGCCACTGCTGGCAAGCAATTTGCCGTCAGCACTCCAGTTCAGCCAATGGATGTCCTCCCCTATGGATGGCAGAGCATCCACTTGGGCCGATTGTGTCCCTGCTCCGGAGGTAACGTAAATGTGGTGGTCGGTTTTCGTCTGCACGGTCGCGAGAATGCGGCCATCGGCAGACATAGTTAGCGTGGTGTATCCATTCGTGTCGCGAGTAATGGACTGGAACTTCTGTCCTGTGTTGGGTAGAAATCCAATCTGCCCCCGCGCGAAACTTGGTCCGCCCGTTGAGTAGATAGTGAAAATTCCCCGGCCATCGGGCGACCACTTCAGTGCGGTGGGCAGTTTGTCGTTAAACATGGCCAAAGGGTGGGCTTTACCCGTGTCTAGGTCAACCAGGTCGATTCCGCCAAGAATATCGCCTGGATGAGGTACCTGCCGGGCAAGCTGGTTCGTGCCAGGGGACCACGCCAGGTGGCGCGGCAGTTGGATGCTAGGGGAGATCAGCACCACCTTCTCATCGTTACCCTCGGCCGTCGCCGTGAGCACCCGATACTTGCCGATGTCCGGATCATTGGCACGGGCAAACGCAATCCGACGCCCGTCGGGAGAGAAAGTGAAGTCGCTGTCGATATCCCGCACCAGCAGCTTCGGAGTGCCACCTAATACGGGAACGCGGTAGAGGTCGAACTCACTCAGCGTGAAGGTTACAGCTTTGCGAAAGTAGATGTAGTTTTCGTCCGGCGAAAAGGCGAGACTTTCGTAGTGCGCGGCCGACGGCGCGATGACCTGCGTATCGCTACCCGTTGACACATTGCGCAGCCAGAGGCTCTCGAGGCCGTTATCGTCAATGGCGCTGAGCACGAACTTGCCGTCGGGTGAAATGGCTGTCTGTGCGGCTTTACCTGAAGTCGTAATCTGCGTGACCGTAAAGTTCTGGAAGGGCATTGTGGCCGTGCGATGCAAAAGTGAGTAGACGCCCACGGCAGCCGCTCCTAGAACCACTAAAGCTGCAATCGCCCCTGCCAGAACGGCCAGTTTGTGTTTCCTTGCGACCGCTATTGCTGCGCCGCTGCTGCCGGCATACCGCTGCTCAGCGGCTGACACGGCAACGACCTCGCCTGCGCTCGCTGGCCGCGAATAATGAGCGGAATCCGTATCGCGCTTGAGCCGCCGCAGGTCGGCCTGCATATCCGAAGCATGCTGATACCGCAGGCTGCGGTCCTTTTCCAACGCCTTGTGAATCACCCCGTTCAATTCCGGAGAAACTGCAGGGTTGAGCTGTGATGCGGGGCGAGGCTCGTCGCGGAGGATCGCGCTGATACTCTCGCTGGAGCTGGTGCGGTCGAAGGGCATCCTGCCAGTTGCCATCTCGTAGAGCACCGCTCCGAAGGAAAACAGGTCGCTGCGCCCATCCAAATCCTGCCCGCGCAGCTGCTCCGGCGACATGTACGCGATGGTGCCCGGGATCGAACCAGGATTGGTCAGATGATGCGTGTCCGATGGCGCTAACTCGGTTGCCGTGTGGCCCGTGGCTGCAACCTTGGCCGTTATCTTCGCGAGCCCGAAGTCGAGAATCTTGGCATGACCGCGGCGGGTGACGAAGATATTGGCCGGCTTGATGTCGCGATGGATGATGCCTTCGGCGTGCGCCGCATCGAGCGCGTCGGCGATTTCCGTGGCCAGGTCCAGCAACAGCTCCATCTCGATGGCTTGGCCCGCAATGCGATGCTTCAGGGTTACACCGTCGAGGAACTCCATGACAATGAAAGACTGTCCTTGGTAATTGCCGATCTCGTAGATGGTGCAGATGTTGGGATGATTGAGCGCCGACGCAGCCTGCGCCTCGCGACGAAACCGCGCCAACGCCTGGGGATCCCCGGCCACATCTTCCGGGAGAAATTTCAGGGCGACGAAGCGGCGCAGGTCCGAGTCCTCGGCCTTGTAGACCACACCCATGCCGCCTCCGCCGAGCATGGCCAGGATGCGGTAGTGCGATATCGTGGTCCCTATCATGTGCTGCCCTGGCTGAAGGATGCCTGATAATAGGGCGATTGGGATTGAGCGGTCAATTTACCAATTCACGAGGAAGAGCGATTAACGCTCTTACAGCCCGATACTTCGATGAGCCACTGTGGTGGGCGATACCTGGTTCTACGCGCGCCGTTTCGATCGCTCGGTGGCTGCCTAGACCTCATTTGCCAATCGCGCTGGCGACTTGTCCCATAAGAATTGCAAGTAGCGGGAACGATCGGGAGCCCCAGCACCTTCGCCGCCTTCGCAAGGCCAACCACATTATGTTTGAGGTCACTGACGGTGAGATCGCGCACGCCCGTAAATAAGCCGACCTGATGATCAATCAGGAGTACTGCCGTGTTTTCTCGCGTTCTTCTTGTACGTCGCTGGGATCGGGCCACCGTCACGGGAATTCCCGGAAGCTCTGAAACTACGCGCTCCGAGACCGACCGTTCTCTTGAGCCGACCTGCGATGGCTTTCGACTTCGCAGGGCAGAGTGAAATGAAAACTTGCGCCCCGCCCAGGGTCGGAGGTCGCCCACAAACGTCCTCCATGAGTCTCGATAATCGAGCGGCTGATGGGGAGTCCCATACCGGTCCCGTGAGGCTTGGTAGTAAAGAAAGGGCTGAAAATCTGCTCCGCCTGTTGCGGCGGCAACCCGATCCCCGTATCGCCGACCGAGATCAGCAGTTGGCCATCCTTGACTTGCTGCGACCTTATCGTAAGTTCCCGCGTCGAGGATACGTCCTTCATGGCGTCGATGCCATTGAGCATCAAGTTCATGAATACTTGTTGCAACTGGATACGATCTGCCATGACCGGATCCAGGTCCCCGGCCAGTTCAGAGCGGATCGAAATCGCGTACCGGCCGGCTTCGTTACGCAATAGGACCATCATCTCTTGAATGAGCCCATTTAGGTCGACCAACTCGCGCTGCACGGCTCCCTTCTTGAACAACAAGCTGATTCTGCTAATGATGTCGGCTGCTCGCGTTACGTCTGACACGATTCTCGATGCGGCGTCGCGTGCTTCTAAAAGGTCGGGTTGCTCGCGCCCGAGCCACCGCAAACAAGTCCTGGCGTTGGTAACTGCCGCGGTAATGGGCTGCTTGATCTCGTGCGCCAGGGAAGCTGTCAGCTCGCCCATCGTTGTCACTCTATTTATGTGCGCGAGATCCGCTTGCGCCTGACGCAATCGTTCCCGCTCTTCACGCGCCAGTTTGCGTTCAATGGCAATGGCGGCAAGATGAGTGGCCATTGCCAGGGCGCGGGTCTCAGCCGGGCTTGGACTCCGCGGTTCGCGGTAGTACATGGCAAACGAGCCCAGCGCCTTGCCAGAATGCGCGAGTATGGGAGTGGACCAGCAGGCGCGTAACCCATAGGGCTCCGCCACTTCCCGGTACGGCTCCCACAGCGGATCCTGGAGAATGTCAGTGACAACTACAGGTTCTCGGCGGTACATGGCGGTTCCGCACGATCCCGCTCTTGGTCCGATGCGAAGGCCGTTGATCGCGTCGGTATAGGACTTGGGAAGGCTGGGGGCGGCGCCGTGCCGCACGTGCTCTCCGTCCTCGTCGAGAAGTAGGACAGAGCAAAGCAATCCGGCAAACTGGGCTTCCACAACCCGCACCAGCTTTTCCAGTATTTCCTCCAGCGGCGCATCGCGAGCTATCATCTCCAGGATTCGACTCTCTCCGTCACGCAGCGCCTCTGCCCGCTTGCGCTCGGTGTCGTCGATCACGGTACCGACGAACTCAACGAGATCGCCGGATGGGCTTAGAACGGGATGACCTACGACATGGATGTCTCTGATCTCGCCGCCCGGATGAACGATTCGGTAATCCACCTCGTAGTCCACCTTCTCCCGCTCTGCTGTCTCGGCTTTTTCCCTGACTTCGGCTTGATCTTCCAGATGGACGTGCTGCAAGAAGGTCTCGAATTGCGGCCTTCCATCTTGCGGGTCAAAACCCAGCACGCGGTAGCATTCTTCGGACCAATACCTGATCTCGCCAGTGGCGGAGACCCGTGCCCAACTGCCCGTGTGGGTCAATCTCTGCGCTTCCGCCAGGTAGGCCTCGCTCTCCCGAAGCGCTTCCTCTGCTCGCATGCGCTCCGTGACGTCCATCACCGCTCCAACGAACTCGACGCTGCTCGCTTCGTCACCTAAGGCACGAGCCACAACATGGAGATGTTTTACAAGTCCATCCGGCATAAACAAGCGATATTCATGTTCAAAATCCCTACCGTCCTGCGACGCGCGTTCGATGGTCTGTTTCACGAGCGCCACATCTTCCGGATGAACCCGTTGGAGGATGAGTTCCACGGTCGGTGTCATGGCCCGGTCGTATTGGAAGATTCGAAACGTTTCATCTGACCAGATGATCTCGCCAGTGGAAGGTCTCCAGCCAAAGCTTCCGGTCTTGCTTAGTCGCTGCGCTTCGGCTAGGTAGGCCTCACTCCGCTGCAGTTGCTCTTCCTGCAGTTCCAAGGTCTGGGCAGCGAATCGCCTATCCACCCAGGACGTGAGCAGAGCGAGCCCGAGGACGCTAAAGGTAACGGCGACAATTCCGGCGGTGCCGAGTGTGGAGATGCTTACGGCGTGAGACAGGTCCATCGGCACGCCCGAGGGTGTGAAACTGGCGGCGGCCATGCCGGTGTAATGCATGACGGGGATCGCAGCACCCATCACAACGGCTCCGGCCAACTTTTCCCGGCCAATCCCCGTTTTCTTATCTCGGAGGTGAAAGGTAATCCATAACGCGGCGAGAGAAATCAGAATCGCAAACACAACGGACAGCACGACGAGAAAGGAATTAAACCGGCACATAGCCTGTAAACGCATGGCGGCCATGCCGATGTAATGCATACTCGCAATGCCCGCACCCATCAGGAGACTTCCGGCGACCACCCGGGAGGTACTCATTTTCTGTCGGCTCACCACGTAAAGCGCAATGACCGACGCGAGAATGGCCGCAAACAGTGACAGCAGAACGGTTGGCCAATGGTAGGCCACGGGAATCGGGAGGATGAACGCCAGCATCCCGATATAGTGCATTGACCAGATGCCAGTCCCCATCGCACCGGCACCGCCCAGCACCCAAAGCGCCCGAGTCCAACCGCTCGCAGCGGTTACGCGACTTGCGAGATCCAGAGCAGCGTACGACGCAAACACGGCGATAAACACCGAAAGCGCCACGAGCGAGTAGTTGTAGGAGCCAATCAAGTTCACGGCAGCCATTTGATCCACCCGGTTGCCGGGAAGACGTCGACTCCGCTCTTCCGCATCTCAGTGTTCATTGCGGTTCCCTACTGACTTGTTGGGGAGTCCATGTCCTGAAACGGCGTGCGCAGCCCACCATTGTTGTGCCGTGCGGGACGTGAAATTCCAAGCTTTTTCATCTTGGCTGCTCGACTGTCGCCACAGGAATTCGCTTGGGGGACGGTTGTCCCCGCCGTCGGTCAAACAACCCGTCATAGCCGAACTCTTCCAGCCGCTCGTGCCAGCGCCGCATCTGCCGATCGCTGATGCCGATAATCTCGGCGGCCTGCCACCACGTAATCTTCTTCGCCATGGCCCGTAAGATCACTTCCTGCTGGCTGATAATAGGGCGATTGGGATTGAGCGGTCAATTCACGAGGAAGAGCGATTAACGCTCTTACAGCCCGATACTTCGATGAGCCACTGTGGTGGGCGATACCTGGTTCTACGCGCGCCGTTTCGATCGCTCGGTGGCTGCCTAGACCTCATTTGCCAAACGCGCTGGCGACTTGTCCCATAAGAATTGCAAAGGGCATATCCAACGCAGCATATACGTCATTGGCCTTCGGGTCAGCATTGTCGCCCAGAATCTCAAACATCAACGTAGCGTAGTCTGACACCTCTATGCCGAGTGTGCCCAACCTCGCGATTCCAGCCTGACGTTTGTCTTGGGAAAATGTGCCACACGCGTTCAGGGCGACAACGGGTTCATACCCAGCCTCTTTCGCAGAAATCGCCGGAAAGGATGCGCACACCTCGAAGGATAGTCCGGCGATGATCAAGTTATTGCTTTGGGCCGCTAGTCGAATGCTCTGATGGCCTCAGTTTCGTCGTCTTTCACGTCGAATACCGTGTAGAGCTTGGTGATCTGGAGGAGATCGTGCATTTTCTTGGTTAAGTGCAGCAGCTTCAATTCTCCGCCCTGGTTGCGTGCCGAGGTAAAGGCACTAACCAGCTCGCCGATGCCCGAGCTGTCTATGTAGCTAATGTCGCCCAGATTCAGCAGGATTTTCTTGTGTCCCTTAGCCAGCAAGTCCTTCACGGTATCGCGCAAAACCGAGCTGCCCTCGCCCAGTTTGATGCGTCCACTGAGATCGACGACGATAACGTCCTCTACCTGCCGAACGCTCGCTTTCATATTTACGTGGAAGCCTCCTGGTGGTCTGTGCCAGTTCTGGGATCCGCCTGACCGGCGAATCAGGTGATCCCAGTGCAAATACTGAGTGGCGCACGTCAGTGCACAGCCGGCGAGAGGGTTCTGCTCTCACCGGCTGAGGTGCAGCCGGGCACTCGTTACTGTTGTGTGCCGGCCGCGTGATGACGGGCCGTAGCCGCCGTCCGTGGTTTCGGATAGGCGTTCTCGCTTGGCTGCCCGCCGAGCGCTGTGAGATCAGGGACGCCAGCACGTTAAGGGCTTCGGAGGCGGAGAGGATGGTTCTCCGCCCACCGAGTCACGCCGCCGTTACAGTGGCGGGCTGCTTGCGCCAGCTACTGAGCCGACGGATTTTGCGCTTTCTTCGCCTTTTTCTTGGGAGCGGCGTTGCGGGACTGACCTTGTACCAGCGTCTCGTCCACACTTACGCTTTCCAGCGTAAAGCTGGCGCCCGAAGGCACGAAGTAGATCTTGGCGCCCCTCTGCTTTACCGTTCCGCTGGTGCGCACATCCAGGCGTGTGGCATCGATCTGACTGCCGCCTTCACCATTCACGAGGTAATACTTCGCGTTGACTGCGCGTTGTGCGCCAACCTGGGTCACGTTGATGCTCTCTTCCTCTTCGGCAAAGCCAACGATGACGAACTTGCCATTGGGCTCATGCTGAATTCTCAGGGCGACATCATCCAAAACGGCTTTACAGGTGTTGTCCACGCGCGCCGGCCGTTTCGCGTCCATGAACTTGCACTCGCCGATCTCCGTCACCTCATTGACCACTACTGGGGGTGAGAGGACGTTGACGCTGGCGTTGCAGGTGGTGCTCAAGCCACGAGAATCGGTGACCGTTACGGTCGCCGTCACCGGCGCACCCGTCGGTGCGTTGGTGGTGTCCAGGTTCGCGGTGGTGCCGTTGCTGCTAAGACGTCCCGCGCTTCCCGACCACGCATAAGTCAGCGGGAAGTTATCCGGGCTGCTGGCGCTGACGCTGAAGGTTGCAGGATCACCGGGTTTCACCGTGTCCGGAGTACCAGAACAACTGGCCGTGGGCGGATGTGGCGTCTTGACCGTGAATGAAGTGTTGCAACTGGCTACGTTGTTCTTTTTCTCCTTCGGATCCGTCGCGGTACCCGTGATGCCGTAGCTGCCGGGTGCCAGACCTGTAGTATCCACGTTGCCGGTGGTACTGGTGCCGGATATCTTCGCCCCGGTGCTCGTCCAGCTATACGTAAGCGTGTGTTTGGGATTGAAGTTCTGCGTGCTCATGGTGGCCGTCACCGGCTCGCCGGCCCAGACTTCCGTGGGCGAGGCCGAACAACTGGCCGCCGGCGGCACGGGAGGCTTACCGCCAAGGGTGTAATAGAACCCCGCTAGCGCGCCACTTGTGATGGTGTCGTAGAGGAACTGACGGTTGCCATGGTAGTCGATATCCAAATAGCGCCAGCCGAGCCCAAGTCCGAGATGTTCGGTCATCTTCACGTTCAGGAGGCCAACGAGTTGGTAGTCCAGATTCGCCCCGCCGCCGCCTGCATCACCGGATATGATGATCCCTACCCTGGGCGTCACCGCGAGTTGGATTCTCGCACCGCCAAGACCATCGACCCAGTTGGCCGATTGCCCGTTGTTGAGGCCTGAGGGCTCCAAGGCGAGGTTTTCGCCTACATGCCAATAGCGAATTCCGGCGAGGGCGTCGACCTTCCAGCGGTCGGTGTCCACCAGCCGGTATCCAAACTTCGGCGTCAAGAGCGACTGCGTAACACGGATATTCACCGAAGTCTGACCAAATTCATTAAAGGGGATCCCTCTGTCGTCACCCAGTTTCATCCATAAGAAATCCACCGGCATAACGAAGCGCCCCTTATCGACCTCTGCCGCGATCGGAATGATCCCTTTGAGGTAATGAAAGAGATCGGAGAAAGGAACCTTGAAGCCGGCATCATGGCCGGCCACACCTACGGTCCCGTGTACTCCTGCAAACCAGCCGTAAACCGCGATCTGGCCGCGCCAGCCGTTGTCGGCAGCCGCATTAGATGAAGAAGGCGTGTCGGGAAGTGGTACCGGTGACGCGGGGTCTGCGGATGCCGCTGGGCTTGCGGTTGGTACCGGGTCCGCCGCTGCCGGGGAACTGGCGGCGGTTGGATCCGCTGGCCCATAGACGCTTGCATCCAGGGGCTGGTCTTGAGCGGCTGCAAACGTGCAAAACAGCAGAGCGACGCTGGTTGTCAGCAACAGCGTCAGGCAAACTTTGCGAAAATCACTCATAGAATCTCCTAGAGCACTACTTCAATGCGTTCCCGACAATATTTGCGTAGCTGCCGGGTGACTTCGGTATCACGCACAGCAGGCGGCCGCGTCCGAAGCACTATTCGCTGACCTTGTTATTAGCCTGTGCCGCCTCAAGCCGGCGGGCAATTTGGTTGCTGCGCCATGCCGAGTTGGGCAGTGAGCGCAGCCATTAGCGTTACCGCAGACTTCGTGATTATCCTGGATGTGTTCTTCATGACTCCTTCTTGCGAGTGCGTCTCCTCACCCAATGCTTCTCATCCTCACCCCGCGCTTCGTGTTCCTAGTTAGTTTCCCGCGATGCCCTTGTTCTGCAGAATTCTGACCACCACGCGCCGATTGTCGGCTTGACCCTCTGCCGTAGTGTCGGGCGCTATCTGCCTGCTGGTGCCCATGGCACCCGGAGCCAGAATATTGGTCAAGGGAATATGGCCTTGCTGCTCAAGGAAATCGGTTACGTTGTCGGCACGCTCAGTGCTGAGTTTCTGATTCAGCGCAGCAGAGCCGACAGCGGAGGCATATCCCTTTACCTGAATCACGTAGGCGTTGATGGTCTTAGCCTTCTGTGCCAGGTCTAGTAGCTGTGGTTTGTACTGCGGTTCGACGGCGACCTTGCCGTTGGCGAACAGGACCGTCGTCTCACCCAGGATGTTGTAGTCGCCCAGTTCGCCGAAGCGCTTGTTGGCGGCCGCGATGGCGGCTTTGTTAGCGGCAATCTTCTGCTGCTCGGCATTAAGCTGCGCCTGTTGCTGCGCCATTGCCGCCTGCTGCTGCTGGATCTGGGCCTCCTGCTGTTGCATCTGCTGCTGCTGCACCTGCTGCTGCTGCTCGACCGGAGCGACGCCCGCCTGAATGTCCTGAGCAGTCTTGAGGTCGGAGCCTTTGAACCTGACGCTGTCGGCTACCAACTGGTTCTGAGGGTTGTAGGACCCTTTCACCTGCACGGGCAGTCCCGGCACCAGAGCGGTCATGCCCATCTGCTTCTTGCGCATGTGGAATCCGCCCTCGACTTCCTGTACATCGGTGTTGTCGGTCAGGACGACGACCACGGTTCCGGCGTCTTGGGACTTGACCGTCATGGTCGCCCCGCTGCGGCCATCGATCACGCCCTGAAGCTCGGAGCTTTGAGCAACCGCCGCAGCGCTCATAAGCAGAAGTGCTGCCAGCGAGGCAGTTCCCAGAAGTGCGGTTCTTGCAATCTTTGTCGTTTTCATGAGCTTGCTCCTAAACATCAGTCGATTGGTGCGCACTAGTGGCCTCCGAAAGCCAAGGTTTGCGAGTGTGATAAGTCAAAGAGCGATCCTCAACCGCGACGACTCTTAACCATGCTCCGCGGGAAGACGGATCGCCTTAGTTCGTTGACAGTTCACTACGGTTACGGCTTCCTGGGAACTGTCGCTTGCGACAGGGGTCTTCTCTAGTCGGCAGTCGTACCACTTTGGCAGCACGCTTCACGAAGAATCAGTCACTTAACAGGGATGCGCCACTGAACGGCCATTGTCTGCTATCAGACAAAGAGGGATAATAGTGGGTAGATTCCCAAGTTCAGTATTGTGGCAATTTCACTGAGTGGGGTTGCTGTCTCCGTTGGCGTGCACGATAACCCAGTTGGAGCGGCGGTTTGCGGAATTCCCAGCAGTGTCGATATCGACGCTCGCGTTTCCGGTCTCTTCTGACGATTGGCGCTCTCGCATGGTTTATAGCGGGACCGATCGCTTTTGCTGCGGACTCGCCACCGGCCAAGAATGTCCTGGTTCTGTATAGCTTCTCGAAACGCGAGGTTTTCAACTCCCAACTCCTGGAATCAACCGTCCGGTCCCATGTTTCCGCACCGGTAAACTTCTACGTCGAATACCTGGAATCGCAGCGATTCGGAAGCCTGGATTACGAGAAGAGCGTCAGTGAGACTCTGCGCCAGACGTACGCCAAGCAGAAAATCGATCTCGTCATCACCGCTGTCTATCCGGCGCTTCACTTTGCCATAAAGTTCCGGGACCGAATCTTTCCAGGAGTTCCAATCGTCTTTCTGATGATCGTGCCCGAGAGACTACAGGGCCGCGAGCTCTGGCCGGGCGTAACTGGGGTCACCCTTCTCGGAGATGTTCGAGGCACTCTGGATTTGGCCTTTCGGCTCAATCCAGACGCAAGAAATGTAGCGGTGGTTGGAGGAACTTCAGAATTCGAAAGTTACTGGGTCAACGTAACTCATCAAGAACTTCGCCGCCGTCCGGAGCAACTCAATGAGATAGATCTGGTGGGACTTTCCCCCGATCTATTGCTGCGTCAGGCATTCGCGCTTCCTCCCCATACGGTGGTTGTTTTCCAGCTCGTGCCGCAGGAATCGGTGCAACTCGCCACGGGCACAGAGGACATTCTGGCGGCCATCTCCCAACGGCTTCCCACTTACTGCATTCACGGTTTTTGTCTTGGTCATGGGACGATCGGGGGGTCCTTTCCTGACTTGGAAGAGCAGATGGTAGGCGGTGGCCAACTCGCCGCTCGCGTCCTGTCCGGCGAGAACCCTGAAAGTATTCCGGTAATACATGCCTCGCATGTCCTCCCAGAAGTCGATTGGCGACAACTTCGCCGCTGGGGCATTCCAGAGTCGCGCTTGCCTGCTAATGTCATTGTCCTCTACCGCGAGCCGAAAGTTTGGGAACGTTACGAGAAGCTCATCTTCGCCGGCATCGTGCTCATTGGGCTTCAGCTCCTACTGATCGTCGGGTTGCTGTGGCAACGCCGGCGAAAGCGAAAGGCCGAAGCTGAGCTGCGCGAAAGCGACAAGCGCTTCCGAGTCATGGCGGACACGACGCCGTCCCTGGTCTGGATGTGCGACCAGCACGGGAACCTCACTTATCTCAACGACAGATGGGCCCAATTTACTGGAGGCAATCCAGAAGGCGGGCCTGCAGGCGCCGGGACGGCATTTATTCATCCTGACGACTTGCAGAATGTACTGACGGCAAACTCCCGAGCACTTGAACAGCGCGAACGATTCTCCGCGGAGTACCGGCTCCGTCGGAGGGATGGAGTGTACCGCTGGATGTTGGATGTCGCAGCGCCGCGAACCAACGGCGATGGCTCGTTTGCCGGGTTTATCGGCTCGGCCGTCGATGTGACGGACCAGAAACTCGCGCAGGACGCGCTCGAAAGAATGGGTGGTAAGTTGATCGAGGCCCAGGAGAAGGAGCGCGCCCTGATCGCCAGAGAGCTTCATGACGACATCTGCCAGAGGCTCGCGATGCTGTCGCTTGAACTGGCGCAAGTGGATCGGGAGCCGAGCGATGGCTCCGCCGCGGGGAATTCACGGCTGGAAACGGTCCGGCAGCACTGCGCTGAAATCGCCGGTGATGTTCAGGCGTTGTCGCACGAGCTGCACTCTTCGAAGCTGGATTACCTGGGGATTGTGGCTGCGCTGAGGAGCTTTTGCACCGACGTCTCCCAACAGCAGCATGTGAACGTCGAGTTTACTTATGCAAATGTTCCGAGTGCGATGCCGAGCAACGTTTCCCTTTGCCTGTTTCGAGTTGCACAGGAAGCGGTACACAATGCCGTGAAACACAGCAACGTGCGCCGTTTTTTTGTGTTCCTGCGGGGCACGGAAACCTACATCCAGCTTGAGGTCAGAGACGCAGGTGTTGGATTCGATTTTAAGGAAGTGTCGCGCAATGGAGGACTGGGGCTCATCAGTATGCAGGAGCGAATCCATCTGGTGAAAGGCACTTTTTCCGTGGAATCTGCAGCGAAGTCGGGTACGAGGATTGTAGCCGTCGTGCCTCTGGTTGCGGACGCGGCGGCAGCGGCTGCTGGGGTGGCTGAGGTATAAGATTCGGTATAGGTAAATATGAGACGAATACGCATCTTGCTCGCCGACGATCATACGATGATGGCTGCCGGCTTGGAGCAGTTGGTGGAACCTCATTATGACGTCGTGGGGAGCGTCACCGACGGTCGTGCTCTGCTGAAAGCAGCTGCCGAGCTCAAGCCCGACGTCGTGCTTCTGGATGTAGGAATGCCATTGTTGAATGGCCTGGATGCGGCGCGCGAGCTGAAAAAGACCATGCCCGGCATCAAACTTATTTTCCTAACCATGAATCCCGACTCCGACATCGCCAGCGAAGCGTTCCGGATCGGGGCCTCAGCCTATCTCTTGAAGACCTCGCAGCCCTCCGAACTGTTGCGGGCGATACGGGACGTAGTGAGGGGAATCTCGTATGTGACTCCGCAAATCACGCGTGCCATTGAAGAAACCTTCCTCCGCGACCCAAAGGCGTTGAATCGCCCCAGAGAGCTCACCGGCAGGCAGCGTGAAGTCCTCCAGATGCTCGCGGAAGGGCGCTCCCTCAAGGAGATCGCTTACGCTCTGGAGATTACTCACCGAACAGTTCGGTTTCACAAGGCCAGGATCATGGCGGAGCTGGATATCACGACCAACTCCGAGCTGGTTAGATACGCACTCAACCACGGAGTAATTTCCGCCCTCTAACGACCCGCGCAGGTCCGCACATTCAGCTCGCACCCCACCTGTCGTAAGTGACAGTAGTCACGCCTCGTCGCCTGCGGCACAATCGCAAGCTGAAGCATTCGTCACCACGCGGACACCACAATTGTCGTGCAGTGGCGATTTTCCGAAAGCGGCCGCTAGCCGCGAAATCCGGACGGCAAAACGGCTTTACCTGAAGCTGCAACGGGAGAAAAAGCATGTCTAAGGAATCGAGATTCGTTACAACCGGCCTCCCCATCCTGCTGATCCTGGGTTTGATGGTGATGGGGAGTATCCCCGGCTACTCCAGAGACAAATATGAAACCATTGACGCCACCGCTTGGGGCACCAGCACACAGCTGGGACGCAACATCGGCATTACACTGATTATCTACGAGTGGTCGACTCCTCAGGATCGGGAACTCCTCGTGGATGCGTTCCAGAAGGGGCAGAACCAGGGACTGGTCAACACCTTGGAAAAGATGAAGGCGGTTGGCCACATTGCGATCACCGGCACCCTGGGTTATGACGTCAGCTACATACGCCTGATTCAGACACCGACCGGCCGCAAGATCCGGTTTGTCACCAACCGCCCTATCAGGTTTGGAGAGGCTTACTGGGACACCCAGTCGCAGTACTTCAATCTGACCGTCGGCGAAATCGATCTCAACGATCAGGACAAGAGCAAGAGCGCAGGCGTACTTTATCCCGCCACCCAGTTGAGCATCAACAAGGATGGCGAGTTGCAGTTCGATCTGAGAGAGAACCCATGGAGACTGGGCGACATCATCGACTGGAAAGGCACGGCGGAGAACTAGTCCCGGCGGCCGGCGGTTCGGCCGGCCGCAAACACATTTTGTTTATTCACGATGCTGACTTCGCATGAGGTGTGTTGATGAAGATGCAACGGCGACCCCTTTCCTTAAGCGCTCTGCTTGTATTCGCAGTCGTGGTGTTCAACTGTGCCGCTGCTCAGGCACAAAAGAAGAGCAAATACGTGTGCGATGAGCCCAATCCGGCAAGCCTGTGCACTGCGGCCAACACCTGCGGATCGGCTTCCGCTCCCTGCACATTAGACGTCACCAAGTCGGGCGGTGCGGCCAACGTCAAGCCGGGGATTGCGAGCGCTAAGAACAACCAATTTTTCTGCATCAAGTCCGGCACTCAGGTCGTATGGATGACCTCAAACAAGAACACCGGGTTCATGATTTCTTTCGGCACCGATTCACCCTTCACTCCGGACGCTCCCATCATGGGCGGCGGAAACAAGCAGGTCACCGTGAAGGCGAACACTCCGGGCTGTTACAAGTATGATGTCGGCGCATTCTATTCCGGCGCAACGTACGGGATGAGCGGGGGGAGCAAGCCCGAACTGGTCATTCTGCCGTAATTTGAAGGCTCGCCGCGTTGGTCGGAGGGAGAGACCCATGGTTGTTAAGGCAGTGTTGTTTTTGGCGCGCTCATTGCAGGCGCTGGCGCTCATCCTGGTTGTTTCCCTCGGAGCGCAAGGGCAGAAGATCCACGTCAACAAATACGATTCTGCCGCGGATTTTTCGAGGTTTAAGACATACGCCTTCGCGCCCCTCGGCGCAGTGTCACATCCCATGCTGGCGGCCGATATCGTCGGCACCATCGAAGACCAACTCACGCAAAGAGGCTTGAAGGAAGTTACCAGCAATCCCGGCCTGATCATTCGGATTTACGGATCCATCGACCAGGATTCCACGTTCTACTCCAATGACCCGCTTTACATGGGGACCGGGGGCATTCCGCCCTTTGACCCGAGTTTCTCCGGGCCGGCGCTGGCCGGCACCTGGGGCAACACGACGGTGACCATTCACAAGGGAGAATTGATCATCGATCTGATTGATGCCAGCGCCAAGAAACTGGTGTGGCGGGCCATGGCGCAACAGAATTTGAGCAGCAAGCCGGAGAAGTTGGAGAGCCAGGTGCAAAATGCCCTCGCGAAGATGTTCAAGCAGTATCCTGCGGGGAAGCCCTAAAGCCCTTGTTGTTCGTCGGGATGCTTCTCGATTCTCGGGGCCACCGAGTTCCCCGCCTCGTTCCAACGTCTGGAAAGTTGTCTCGCAACATCGACGAGAGTTTCCTTGCACAATGCACGGTCACGGTCACTGTCGCAAGCGACAGTAGCCAGCCAACCCTGCGCAGATGAGAATGAGGACGCGAATACTTTTCCGACATGGTATCGCGCAAGCAATCGAGGCTCCTTTGAGTAAAATCCGAGTGGTAATCGCCGATGATCATCAAGCGGTGACCGCGGAAGTCCGTCGGATGATAGTCGACCGCTGCGACATTATTGCGGTGGCGGAAGATGGTAAACAAGCGGTAGCCGCGGTTCTTAGCTTGGATCCGGACATACTTATACTCGATATTTGCATGCCCGTTATGGATGGACTACAGGCCGCAAAGCAGCTCCAGAAGGCAAATTGCCGTGCCAGGATCGTGTTCTTAACGATCCATGAAGATCACGATTTTGTCGCGGCGGCGCTTTCTGCCGGCGCCCTTGGCTATGTAACCAAAACCCGCCTCTCTACCGACCTGATTCCGGCAATTCTGGAAGCGATGCAGGGACATACGTTTGTCTCCAGATTTACACCGCGATAGAGAAACCCCAGATGAGCTACGCCAGCAATGTCCTATCGCCGCTGCCGATCCATCCGACATGCAACATCCGGCAGCGCGTCGCGAACGCCGGTCTTCCTGCGAACCTTCAGCACTTCCACGTTGGTTAAACCCGGCCCACCTGTCGCAAGTGACAGTTCCCCAACAGCAGTAATCGTAGTGAACTGTCAACCGAAGCATATTGTTCTCCAGGCCAAGCTGATCCGAGTTACACGAAAGGTGGAGGTATGGACTTTGGAGCAGGAGTACGAAAAGTAGCGCTGGGATCGCTTGCCGTCTGGTTTTGTGCGGGCGGGAGTGCGGCTTCCTCACAGCAGGTTACGGGTACGTTGGGTTCGCCCAGCGCAACCACGACCATCGACGGAAAACAGATTCCGCCACCGCCCCCGAAATTTGGTGGAGTGATCAAGGAATCCGCCAAAGATTCGACGCCCTGGTGGCCACCACGCGTGGTGCCGCCGAAAGGCGCGCCCAACGTGCTTCTCATCATGACCGATGACCAGGGCTATGGCGTGCCGGGCACCTTCGGTGGCGTCATACCGACGCCATCGCTGGATCGCATTGCCAAAGCGGGCCTGCGCTACGTCCAGTTCCACTCTACGGCCCTGTGCTCGCCGACCCGCGCTGCCCTGATCACCGGCCGCAATCACCATTCGGTCGGCTTCGGCGTCATCGGCGAATTGTCCACCGGGTACCCGGGTTATGACTCGGTAATCGGTCCGGAGAGCGCCACGGTTGCCGAAATCCTGAAGGAAAACGGCTACGCTACGTCCTGGTTCGGCAAGAACCACAACACGCCAAGTTTTCAATACAGCACTACGGCTGGGCCCTTCGAGCAATGGCCGGTCGGCATGGGCTTTCAGTATTTCTATGGCTTTCTCGGCGGCGAGACCGACCAGTGGACTCCCTATCTTTTTCGCAACACGACCCAGGTGTATCCCTGGATCGGTAAGCCGGGCTACAACCTCATAACCGACCTGGCCGACGACGCCATCCGCTACTTGAGGGACCTGAATGCGTCCGCTCCCGACAAGCCTTTCTTCCTCTATTACGTGCCCGGCGGCTCTCACTCGCCGCACCAGCCGACCCAGGAGTGGATCGACAAATTCAAGGGCAAGTTCGACATGGGCTACGAAAAGCTGCGCGAGCAGATCTTCGAAAACCAGAAGCGGCTGGGGGTAATTCCGCAAAACACGACGCTGACGCCCTGGCCGGACGGACAGACAGCGTATGGAGGAGCCAAGCTGCCGAGGTGGGACTCGCTTAGCGACGTGGACAAGAAGATGTATGCCCGCGAAGCGGAGGTCTATGCCGCCTACACCGCCTACACCGATTACGAGATTGGCCGCGTAATTCAGGCTGTCCAGGACATGGGCAAGCTCGATAACACGCTGATTATCTACATTGACGGCGACAACGGCACGAGTGCTGAAGGCTCCTTGTACGGCACCTATAACCAATTGACCGCCTACAACGGCATTATTAACGAGCCGGAAGTCAAGCCCGTCAAGGCAATGAATGTCTTGCACTATGAAAACTGGGGCTCGGACAAGACCTACCCGCATATGTCGGTGGCCTGGTCCTGGGCGTTCGACACCCCCTTCAAATGGACCAAGCAGGTAGCCTCGCACTTCGGCGGAACACGGCAGGGCCTTGCCATTTCGTGGCCCGGCCACATTAAGGACGTGGGCGGTATTCGCACCCAATTCCACCATGTCATCGATATCGTTCCGACCATTCTCGAAGCCGCCGGCATCACAGCGCCCGACATGGTGAAAGGCATCAAGCAGAAGCCAATCGAAGGCGTGAGCATGGCCTACACCTTCGACTCGGCGAATGCTAACGCACCGTCGAAGCGCGACACGCAGTATTTCGAGATGGTCGGTAACCGTGCCATCTACCATGACGGTTGGATTGCCGCTTCCACTCCCCCTTCTCCTCCTTGGGAGCTGGGAACGGGCACCATGCCGCCTCTCGGCGAGTACAAGTGGGAGCTCTACAACATTGCCCAGGATTATTCGGAGTACAACGACCTCGCAGACAGCAATCCCACCAAGCTGAAGGAACTCCAGGCGCTGTTCCTGACGGAAGCCGGGAAATACCAGGTCTTCCCGCTGGACAACTCGGGCTTCATACGCTTGCTGGCACCGAAACCGAGCGCAACCGCGGGAAAATCCGATTTCACCTACACCGGCGCGAATCCCGGAATTCCGGTCGGCAATGCCCCCAGCATTCTTGACAGGGACTACACCATCACTGCCAACGTTACGATTCCTTCCGGCGGCGCGGAGGGAGTGATCGCGACCCTGGGCGGCCGCTTCGGTGGGTATGCACTCATGCTCAGCCCAAGCGCCAGTTGGTTGTTCAGCAGCAAACCGGTCAAATACATCTTTCTGGGTTTGTTGCTGCTGGGATTGCTTCTGATCCTGATTGGCAGCGCCGGCAGATGGAGAAGACGGTTCGGCTACGCATTCGTGCTGGTCGCGGCCCTTGGACTCGTTCTGTCTTTCGCCACTGACATATTCCACATCGGCCGAGGCAGGCCGGTGTTCGTCTACAACTTCCTCGACCTGGAGCGGTTCCGCTGGAGAGGCCTGGAGTCGTTGGGCGAAGGCAAGCACACCATCGTCTTCGACTTCAAGTATGACGGCCCCGGACCAGCTAAAGGCGGTACCGGTGTACTGTCGGTGGATGGCAAGGAGGTCGACCGAAAGACCATCGCGCACACCATTCCGTTGCTCATGACTGTCGATGAGACCTTCGACATTGGGCTCGACACTCTCACGCCGGTGGACTTCACATATGACGTGCCGTTTGCCTTTACCGGCACCATCGACAAGCTGAACTATCACCTCGGGCCCGAGCAATTAAGCGCCGAGGACAAACGGAAGGCTGCGGTGATGCTCGCCGCCGCCAAAGACTAGGAGTAAAGGAGAACCGACCGCCGCGAAAGATGGTCCAGCAGGCAGTTCAGAAGATGTTCGAGCAATGCCGAAGTAAGTCGCAGGCGACAGCGGGACGCCCAGCAAAGGAGATCATGTAATGAGCCAGAACCACTTTACCCTCAGCCTTCCGTTAAAGTCGCCTGCGGATGCAAAGGCGGTAGCGGAGCAGCTTCCCCCACTAATGCCGACTCTCTTCGCGGCAGAAGATGCGATCGGCACAGTTCACTACTCTCGCTTCGCTGTCCTGAGCGAAAAGACTTTGCTATTTCTCGGTGACTTCGACGGCGAATTCGGGCAGCTTATGTCAGACCTGAGTAAGCAAGCAGGGCCGGTGTTCGACGCGATCTTCCAGCACGTGGACAATGCTCCGGCCACTCCGGTCGACGATCACGCAGACGCGTTCGTCGAATGGATGACGGCGCACCTCGTCCACGCCTTGAATCTTTACACTGCCTACCCAGGCGTGACCGCTAAGGAGATTAAGGCCTTGGCGTCGGCCGCAGACGTCTCCGGCGTCGGCGAAATAAACCTATTCCTGGTGATCCTTCCCATCAAGTCGAAACTTGCCTTCGTGGAGGTAGAACTGCTCCTGAAGGCGAGGGGGCACGGGACAACCAAAGACCTGGACAAAGTCGGAACGCCCCACTTCGCGCAGTTTGTGCCGCTCGAGGACAATCAAATTGGTTTTTTCACTGTGTATGACGGATCATTCGACAAGTATATAGCCGATTTCACCAAGAACATTGGACAGGTCTTTGATCTGCTATTCAAGTTCACCAAGGGTGCGCCGCCCTCGCCTTGCAGAAAGTACCTCCAGGAGTTCATTGACTTCGCGGCGGGGGCGAACCGCGCTCCGATCGGCTTCTACCAAGCATATCCCGGCCTCAGTGTTCAGGACATTCACGCCCTGATCGCCGATAACAAGTCGCACTCAACTTCGGCTGGATAAGGGATCTCAGAGGCGGTCGATTCACAGCTTAGGCCGCGTAGTTACGAGTCAAGTTAAGCTGGAGTACGCAATGAGCAAGAACGAAAAGGTAAACGCGCCCCAGAAAAAAGAAAGTGGTGGGTTCTTCCATCGCCTCTTCCCCCGAGATGAGCATGGGACGGCGGGGCAGGACTCCCTCTCAGGGAATGGCTCGAGCACAAATCTTGACCTCGGCGATATTCAGGGGTTTATTCTCCGCGGTTACAGGATGCCCATGGTGCGGCACTTCTTACTAACGGTAGGTGTGCCAGCAGAGGCACGCAAGCTGCTGGGACGGCTCGTGAGCGGTGACGAGAGCGACGCGCCGCAGATCACCACGGCCGAGGAATGGCACGTAGGCTTTGAGCCCGGACCAGGAGACAATGTTGCCGATCTCCCGCGCCACAAACCCGACTATTGCCTGAATGTGGGTATCACCTGGCCCGGCCTGGTCGCGCTGGAAATCAAAGACCGCGTTCCGACACTCTCGTTCAAGTCTTTTGGCGCGTTCATCGCCGGAGCGGCTGAACGGGCGAAATTGGTGGGCGATACAGGAGCAAGCGCGCCGCAGAACTGGGTCGGCGGCTTTGGTAAGGGAAGCGATCACGTCCTGATGACGCTGCATGCCATCAGCCCAGAGGCCATGACGACCTATAGCGACCGGCTGTCTGCTCTGTTTTCCGAAGCTGGCGCCTTCCTTGAGATCTGGCGCGGGGACGGCATGGCATTGATGGAAATAGTTGATGGCAATCCCGTCCCGACTTTCAAAGTTCATTTCGGCTACACCGATGGCATCAGTATGACCACCGTTCGCGGCGGCCCAGAACGATATCCGCCTGACCACCAGCAGCCGTGCGAACCCTGGCTATTCGTTTTGCAGGACGAGGCGGAGAACTACTTCGTACCAGAGCCGGAGGAACTGGGGCTGAACGGCAGCTTTGCTGTGTTCAAAATGGCCGAAACGGACGTTGTTGGATTCGAGAATTTCCTGCAATCGAACAAGGACAAAATCGATCCGGAACTACTAGCCGCTAAGATGTGCGGACGGTGGCGCAACGGCGTTCCTCTGGCGTTGTCACCAGAAACAAATAGCCCTGCGGGTGGGATCACACCCGAGCAGCTGAACAACTTCGAGTATGTGAACGCGGATGGCTCGGGCGATCCAAAGGGGCTGCGCTGTCCAGTTGGGTCGCACATGCGCCGCATCAACCCGCGAGGCCAGCCGGTCACCGGCCAGGGCCAGCCCGGAGGCAGCAATAACACTCACCGGCTGATCCGACGGGGCATGCCATACGGGCCTGTCTATGATCCAGCGCAACCCTACGACGGCATCGAGCGCGGGCTTATGGGCTATTTCATCAACTCGAATATCGAGAATCAGTATGAGTTCGTGCTGGGCGAATGGGTCAATGACGCGGCATTCGCCGGGTCGGTCAGGCTTAACCCCAAATCGAAGGACCCTATGATTGGCACGCAGGACCCAGCGGAAAGCATTTTCGTAATTCCGCAGGCGAATGGCGCTCCAATCAAGATCACTGGGCTTTTAAGTTTTGTTACGACGAAAGCTGCAGCCTACTGCTTTTTGCCAAGCATTACCGCGATCAAATTTATCTCCCAACTAGCGTAACGGCAGACAGGCGCAAAGGAGGGCTCAATCCGATGCTGTTCCTGACCCGATGGTTCGGAGTGACCGGCAGCGACGCAGAGCGGGACCCCGCTCGGGAAGAAGCTGAACTCCCGGAGCTCGTCGCGAAAGTTCTCCTGTTGCAGTCAAATTCAGCCGCCCAGCAACACAGGCCGCTGCGCCGGGGAACACATGCCAAGGGCGTCTGTGCACGGGGGCAATTTGAAGTGTTTGACGTTACTGTTGGACGCGACCCTGGGCTGGCGACGCGCCTTGCGAAGGGAATTTTCGCCAAGCCCGGTGTATATCCCGCCGTGGTCAGGTTTGGCAACGCCGATCCGAAAGTAAATTCGGATTTCAAACCCGACGTGCGGTCGTTGTCGTTCTCGGTCGATCTCACTGGGAATGGCGCGAATATCGACCGACAGGACTTCTCACTGCAAAATGCTCCGCCTCTCCCAATCAACGATGCAGCTGCATTTCTTGCGACCATGAAACTACTGACGGCCTCGAACCCGGCTGCCGGCTTGTGGGCGCTCCCCTTCAAGGACAAGTTGCGAGTGCTAAGGGTCCTGGTATTAGCGCAATTGCAGTCAAGCCAGAAGATTCAGCCTTATCAGCAACTGCGCTATTGGAGTAATGTACCGTTCCGCCATGGACCGGCCGACGTCGTGATGCAGTCGGCGATACCGTCTCCTGACAATCCAGCGCATCCTCTGCAACGCCGTAATCCCAACGGCTTGAAAGACGAGCTGATCCGGCATCTTGACGAAGATAGCAAGATGAGCAGCTTCGACTTTGGACTCCAGTTGCTCGACCCGAACACCATGACTTACTGGGGCAAGCGTTACGACGCCAACTTCTGGATTGAGAATGCGAGTGTCAAGTGGAACGAGGCGGAAGCACCTTTCCACCTGGTTGCTCGACTAACGCTCCTGCCGAAATCGCAGCTCGATCCGGATGCCGCGGAGGGGATCTATTTCGATGTCACGGGACATGCGACACCCGACAGCGCGCCCGTTGGGAGCATTAATCGCGCCCGCTGTCACGGGGAAGTTGCCAGCAGAAAAGCACGCATGACCGCCGGCAAATGACAACTGAAGTATCGGTGAGGCTGTCTGCGGCGACTGAGTTGACAACCGGAATTGCCGTTCTGCTGGCGGGTCCGGCCTATGAATCGATTTAGAGGAGAAGCATATCGGCATATGCGACTCTGCCTCAAGCTCGTGTTGCCGGTTGCAATGGCATTCTGTCCACTGCAAATGCTCAGTGCCCAGGACCTTGCGCCGCGAGCCTACGTCATCACACCGTTACATTCCAATGCTGTAACCCTGACCTATTCGTTTTACGATGGTGGTCTTAACTTCAGCGGCACGATTCCTATCACCGGCGCCACCGGCACCTACAGTGTCCCTGTCTTGAGCTATTACCACTCGTTCGGCCTGTTCGGACGGTCGGCGAACATAACCGCGTCGCTGCCCTATGCCGTGGGGACCTTCACCGGGAAAGCCTTGGGAAACGAGAGATCGATCTACCGCTCCGGACTACTCGATTTCTCGGCCCGCATCTCCGTCAACCTCATCGGCGGCAAGGCAATGCCGCCGCAGGAATTCGCCAAGTGGAAGCAGAAGCGGCTGCTGGGAGTGAGCCTGAAAATCCTTGCGCCCACCGGCCAGTACGACCCGACCAAGCTCATCAACTGGGGCACTAATCGCTGGGCGTTCAAACCAGAACTTGGTTACTCCAGCCGCAAGGGGCGGTGGATCGTCGACGCCTACGGCGGAGTATGGTTCTACACCACGAACAGCGCTTTCTTCGACAAGCCCGTGCCCCGGCCGCAAACCGAGTCCCCCGTCGTCAGCTTTGAGGGGCACTTTAGTTATGACTTTCCCAAGGAACGCATGTGGGCTTCGTTGGATGGCAACTTCTGGTTTGGTGGCATCACTGCCCTTAACGGCATTCGAAATCTTGCGACGAGGCAGACCAGTTCCCGCATCGGTGGAACTTTTTCAGTACCTGTTACCAAGCACCAGTCTCCGAAATTCAGCTATAGTGATGGCACCTATATCCGATTTGGCGGCAACTACTAGAGTCTTTCGGCTGCCTGGCAATATTCATGGCTCGGCCGCCCCAAATAGCTCATTCAACTCAATGCCGAGGTGAACCATGACACCTTCCGAGGTTATTGCCGCAGTACGAGACCTGAACCCACGCTTTCTGGAGGGACTTGGGCCGTCGGACATGGAGGCAGTAGTGGCGGCCGGCAAAGTGCGGCGCTATTTGCCACATTCCATCGTCACCAACCAGGATTATCCCGCCGAGCAGCTATTTCTGCTGGTGAGCGGGCGCGCGCGTTACTTCTACATAACGCCTGATGGGCGAAAGACCCTGTTGCTTTGGATCCCGCAGGGCGAGACCTTTGGCGGCGCCGCGTTCTTGTCCAAGCCTTTTCGGTATCTCGTCAGCGTCGAAACCGTGAAAAGCAGCTTCGTGCTGGTATGGGACCGCGCCACCCTTCGAGAATTTGCTGTGCGCTATCCGATATTGGTGGAAAATGCGATGTTGATCGCCTTTGATTATCTGGTCGCCTATCGTGCCATGCATGTGTCGTTGACCTGCCATACCGCTCGGCAGCGCCTGGCAACCGTGCTGGTCAACCTGGCCAGCGGAATTGGCCGTGCCGTGCCCGAGGGCATTGAGCTCGATGTTAGCAATGAGGAACTGGCCAACGAGGCCAACGTCACCTTGTTCACCGCGAGCCGGATGCTGAGCCAATGGCAACGCAGCGGCATGGTATTAAAGAACCGCGGCAAAGTTTTGCTACGCTCTCCAGAGCAATTGTTGTCGCAAGAAGGCTGATCCCCGTTTTTCCATCCCGCGTAGTTGCTCCAATCGCCGTCATTGCCGCACAGCAAGTACGAAGTTGCTTCGGCGCAACGACATGAGCCCCTGTCGTTTGTAATCATTTGTTAACAGTTCAAGCAGTTCAGCACCGCCCGTCGTGTCGGTTTGAACTCTGACCGGCGGGAGGCCGTTAACAAGTGGCATTGGTTCGCATACTCATTGTGGATGACTGTGAAGCCTGGCGTCGGATGCTAGTTACGACATTTCGCGAATGTTCGAATTGGCAGATCATCGCCGAAGCGTCGGATGGATTGGAAGCCGTTCGGAAGAGTGCAGAGCTACAGCCCGATTTGATCGTGTTGGATATCGGAATGCCCGAGCTCAATGGCATTGACGCCGCTCGCCAAATCCGTAAGATCTCTCCCCGTTCGAAAATACTGTTCTTGAGCGAGAACCACTGCCCGGACGTGGTCCGCGAAGCGTTCCGTGTTGGCGCAGCGGGCTACGTCGTGAAATCCGAGGCAGCATGCGACCTCTTGGTCGCCGTGGAAGCCGTCATCGGCAACCAGCAGTTCGTGAACAGAAGGTTTGCAAATGTCATGCTGGATACATCCTCCGACGCATAAAGCGTCCTTCACTGAATCTATTTACGAACTTCAGAAGATCGAGATCGCCGTGCCAGGGAGGGATACAGGGCCCCAGGGGAGTGAGCTTTGACTGTTCCTACGATTGCCTTGAATTCCAAATTCGTCTCTGCGTTGGCAAACGCGAGCGATGATTGACGAAGCTTGTTTTTAGTCCCCCGAAATCTGCAGCTTAAGCTGTCCTGGGAGAACCCGAACCCATCGGGTGCAGAGCGCAACGGCTAGCAAACCCGACTTTTGCGGCTCGCAAACGCGATACTGCCCGTTCAGTAACCGCCAGGTGCACCTGTCGCTAGCGACAGTTCCCAACCATTCCCAAACGTAGTCAACTGTGAACTGACGGATATTCCCCTGCATGGAAGCGCCCGGATGTGCTTGAAGGGAGGGGAATGTGCGCGCTCTCAGGTGCGGACGTACAAAACGCCGCGCCCGAAGCGACCGCCCTTTTCCAGCCCGGCTGGCGGGCAGATTTTCGATTTCAATACTCAACAGGAGATCACGAATGAAGGACCGGAAGTTGCTTTGTGTTCTAGGGTTTCTGTGTTTGGTTTCGATAGCAGCATTTTCTCAAGAGGAGTACCCGAAGTTCGAGGTGGGGGCCGGATACTCGTATCTCAGTGTCCACCCACAAGTCATCACCAGCCAGAATCTCAACGGAGGTGGCGGCTCGCTGGTCTACAACTTCAGCCCCATCTTCGGGATCAAGGCCGACTTCATGGGATACGGCGGAGGCACGGGTTACACTCAGTATCTCATTAACCGCGGCTACAACGTGACCGGCTCGGTCAGCGGTAACGCGTTCACTTACCTGTTCGGCCCGCAGATCAAGAAGCACTCGGGCAAGTATCAGCCCTTCGGAGAGGCGCTGTTCGGCGCGTTCCACTCAAACGGCTATGGCACGGTTATTCAGTGCATTGAGACCGGCAGCTGCGGCAGCAAGAGTGGGAATGGTAATAACAACGGGTTCGCGATGGAGTTTGGCGGCGGCCTCGACATTCCCATCTCCACGCATGTTCAAATTCGTCCGGTTGAAGTGGACTATCTTTACGCTCACATTAACGCCAACCATATTGCTAACTATTCGGCAGGTATAAACAGCTTCAAGTACGTCGCCGGCGTGAACTTCACATTTGGTGGAAAGTAAACTCGAGCAAACTCGCCTTCGCTTGCGGCGCCGGACGGAGCACAACTCCGCCCGGTGCTGATTTGACCAGAAGTACTTTCGAAAGGAAGCGTATGAACTTTGCACTGGCCACCAGGCCAGGTTGATCCGAATGACCTTCCATCATCGCCATGAAGACGCACACACCCCTCCACAATCTCCGGTATAAGCAAAAACAAATTATAGGCGACAGATGACCCAAGCGCTTCTGGGTCTGCTCGTCGGGACTCCGGCTCAATGGGGTGCCGACTGGGCATGGTGAGTGCCTTTGATCGTTGTGACGGTGATAATCCATGTTTTTGGTCTTCTGCTTATCAAGGAAAGAGTAGAGGGCGTTGAGCGCACAGTTGCAGAGCGCTATGGCTCCACTGTCGTGTTCACGGTGATCATCGGTACGGCGGCGCTGTTGGCCACGCTCCTGCACGGAGCAGAGGGATTGATATGGGCCGCCTCGTACCGCGTGGTCGGCGCTCTGCCCGATTTCCACTCCGCAGTTCTCTATTCGCTCAGCGCAATCACAAGCTACGGCCACGCAAATCTAGTGTTGCAAGAGCGCTGGCAGCTCATGGGCGCGCTGGAGGCCCTGAATGGGATGCTGGCCGTTTGGCCTGACCACAGCGTTTCTGTTCGGCGTCATCCAGACAGCTTCAGACCTCCGTAAAGGGAGGTCGCGCGGATAAAAAGACCTCTTTATGTTTATGTCTTAAGACACGGCTCACGTGTCCCACCTGTCGCAAGTGACAGTTCCCAAGCCTATGCAATCGGAGTGTACTGACGGGGAAAATGCAAGACTCTCCTGGCGGCAATTCACCGGGACCGGTCGGAAAGGAGAAATATGGATTTTGGCGCAAGCGTTCGGAAGTTGACTTTGGGAGCACTGGCCGTCTCGAGTGTTTTTGCGGGCGGGAGTGCGACCTTACATGCGCAAGCAGCTGGCGCGAAACAACCTAACATTGTCGTCATCATGGGCGACGACATCGGCATGTGGAACATCGGCGCTTACCATCGCGGCATGATGGCCGGCTCGACGCCGAACCTCGACAAGATGGCGAAGGAAGGCATGATCTTCACCGACTACTATGCCGAGGCAAGTTGCACGGCGGGTCGCGCGAACTTCATCACCGGCGAGCTTCCGATCCGCACGGGCATGACCACGGTTGGCCAGGCCGGCGCGAAGATCGGGATTCCCGCCGAAGCGGTGACCATTGCTACGGTCCTGAAGTCGATGGGCTACGCGACTGGCCAGTTCGGCAAGAATCACCTTGGCGACAGGAATGAGTTCCTCCCCTGCGTTCATGGCTTCGATGAGTTCTTCGGCTACCTGTATCACCTCGACGCAATGGAAGACCCGGCGCATCCGAACTATCCCCAGAATCTGCTGAATCAGGTCGGGCCACGCAACATGGTTCATTGCTGGGCGACCGACAAAAACGACACAACGGAGATGCCTCGCTGGGGTGCGGTCGGCAAACAGAGAATTGAGGATGCCGGCACGCTCTACCCCAAGCGGATGGAAACCGTGGACGATGAGATTCTAGACTTTACGATCAACTTCATCGACCAGTCCAAGAAAGCCAACAAGCCGTTCTTCGTGTGGCTGAACCCGACCCGCATGCACATCGTCACGCACCTTTCCCCGAAGTATGAAGCGCTGCGCAACTCCGAGAATGGCTGGTCGATAGAAGAAGCGGGCATGGTGCAAATCGACGACATCGTGGGTTCGGTGATGCAAAAGCTGAAGGACATTGGCGAGGATGAGAACACCATTGTCGTCTTCACTACCGATAACGGTACCGAAGTCTTCACCTGGCCCGATGGCGGTCAGACCCCTTTCGCGCAGTCCAAGGGAACGGTCCTTGAGGGCGGCTTCCGCGTCCCCGCGATCCTTCGCTGGCCCGGTCACGTGCCCGCTGATTCAGTGCAGAACGGAATCTTCTCCGGCATGGACTGGCTGCCGACGTTTGTTGCCGCAGCCGGTAATCCGAACATCACCGAAGAGTTACTGAAGGGTAAAACCATCGGTGACCGGACCTACAAGAACCACCTGGATGGCTACAACCAGATGGCTGCTATCACCGGCAAGGGCAAGTCCGCGCGTCATGAGATCTTCTACCTCGGGGAGAGCACGGTCGGCGCAGTGAGAATTGACGATTACAAGTTTCGCTTCATCGACCAACCTGCAGGGTGGCTAGGCGAAAAGACACATCCGGACGTGCCGTACATCACCAACCTGCGTCTCGATCCGTTCGAGCGCACGGGCTTGCCTAACAACGGGACGAAAGAGGGTTCAGAGTATTACTTCAGTACTTGGTTCGTGTATGAGTTCTGGCGCTTCGTTTTCGTCCAGCAGATGATGGCGAAGGAAATCCAGACCTTCCTCGAGTACCCGCCCATGCAGCGAGGCGCGAGCTTCAACCTCGACGCCGTCAAAGCGGAGATGGCGAAGAGAATGGCCGAGGCTGAGGCGGCGTCCAAAGGGCCCAGCAACTAACGGGAACGACCTTCACAGCGGCGGCTCGCAAGAGCCGCCTATTCTTGGTTTGTTCCATCACCGCCAATTCGACATCAAGAAATGGCACGCGTTGCAAAAAAGTCGCTGCTGGTCGCGTCTCTGGTGATTCTCTGCTGCCTATGCGCGAGCGCGCAAACGGACCAATTTCTCCCGGAAATCGACGGCTACTTTAAGTTGAGTTCCGACCTGCGTGTCACTTTTCAAGCAAAGCAGACCAGGGAGGGCGGCGATCCAACTCAAGCCGAAATCGGGCCCAGCCTCGATTTTTATCTGAAGCCGCTGATTCGTCTGAAAAAGGTCACCGCGTTCGATCTGGACGAGTCGAAGTCCCGGCCCATGGTCGTTTCCATCGGATACCGCTATCTGCCCGAAGCCAATCATTCGCCGGCGACCAACCGCATGGAGCCGGTCGTGCTCTTCAACTTCCCCATAAAAGGCGACTTTCTGCTGTCCGACAGGAATCGTGCCGACCTGGACTGGAAAAGCGGAAACTTCGCGTGGCGTTATCGCAACCGTTTTCAGGTCGAAAGGACGCTCACCTGGCGCTCGTACCACCCCTCGCCATACGCCAGCGCTGAGTTCTTCTACGAGAGCCAATACGGCAAATGGAGCGATACCGCTATTTATGCCGGCTGCCTCTTTCCCATCCGCAAACACTTCGAGCTTGATCCATACTACGAGCACCAGAACAGCACCGGTAAAGCCCCGAATCAGCAATTGAACCAGTTGGGGCTGATACTTAGTCTCTATTTTCCTGCCCGGGAGCAGTAAGGCGCGCACCTGCCGCAAGCGACAGTTCCCCAATCCCGAAACCATTGTGGAGTTGCGGATTGGCGCTAGCGTCGCGCCGACTTGCTCAGCGTCTCAACGAACTCGAGGACCCCTGTCGCGCTCGCCTTATTGTCCCCACTCTCGATGACGAGAGGCCCATCGACGAATACAACCAGCTCCGTACGCTCTTTCCGGCCTATATGTCTCTTAACACAATGCGCAGTTTCGATGAATCCGTCCGTGGCATCCCGCGCATAGTGTGATCAGGTTCTGTTCCTCGTCGGAACCCGACTGACTGCGGAATGTGAGATGGTGTACCTGCAAGTGCTGCATGCTGCCGCAAACCTGGCAGCGCCAGCCGTCCCGTTGCAGGATCGAGTCGGGATTGTTCCTGCCGCACAGCGGTATACGCTTTCCCCAGAACCCTTGCACAACCTGCCCATTTGTTGGGCTCTGTCTCGACCAGCGCGATCTGGTGGAGGCGGCACTGATCCGCAAGCCGGGAGTCGATCTTGGTCTGTTTGACGAACTTGCTTACTAGGTATCCGCCGATGCCGCCCAAGCTGAACCGCCGCCGTGCGCAGGAGGTGCTGAGCAGGATCGACGCGATCCTGGCTTGGGAAGCTCGCCATGAGAACGACCGCGATACCAAATTCGTGGATTTGGGCAAGTATCTGTGCGAAGTGCGGGCAGGCCAATACTGGCGGCTGGAGAAACTGAAGTCTTTTGACGATTTTCTAAGTCACCGGTTTCCGGAGTCCAGAAGGAAGGCCTACTACCTCATGTCGATTCACGAAAATCTGCCTCCGCAGGTGAGAAGAGAACTGAAGGAGGTCGGCTGGACGAAGGGAGTGGAGTTGGCGAAGCTGGCCCGCAAACAGGGCGAGGAGTTCGAAAGTGCAACCTGGTTGCACAAGGCCCGGCAGATGCCCAAAGAAGAGTTCAGGCGGGAAGTGGAAAAGGAATTGACCGGGCTCGACAGTGAGCCCGCGGAGCTGATCTTCTTCAAGGTTTACAGGAGCCAGATTCCGGTTATCGAGCAGGCGATCGAGACAGCGGGGTTAATGCTGGGCTCGGACAAATCGCGTGGCTACTGCCTGGAGATGATCTGTGCCGACTTTCTCGCCGGCGCGTAAGTGGACGGCAGCAACCCCGAGATGCTGCTGCAATCATTGTCTCGCTATTACAGATTCCTGTCGGCCACTCAACAGGGGAACTTTCTGTCCGAAATCAGCGGCAAGGCTTCATGAATAGTTCGCGCTCCAGAAACCCGCGAGTGCGACTGGATCCAGAAGCCTACCGCAAGCTACACCGTCAGATCCTGCGGACCGTGTCATCGACCAGGGTCGCGAATTCCTGCCGCTGCTGGTCCGAGATGGTGGCGCGCAGGTACTGGACCTCCACTGTGCGCTTTCGGACGAAGACGACCTGTGCGACATCGTCGATCCCGGTTATCCAGGAATAGCAAACCAGCTGCGGATCCAGGGCCGCGATGCCGTCCGGCTCCTCGGGATAGCGGGCAGAGGCGGTCTTCCACTCCAGCAGACAGGGTGTGCTGTCCAGGACGCCAATTGCATCCACGAAGGCCACAAAGTTGTTGCCCGACCTCAACGTGCGTGTGAATCGAACCTGTTGCTGGCTGTGCGGCTGATGAATCTGGACCCGCCCATCCTGGGTGAAGCGCTCCAGCAACTGAATGCCTTGCCGAAACATGTGATCCCAGGTGTCGTTACCCGAGAAGGCCAGCTCCAGGTCCTTGCACGGTGTCCACTGTTCAAACAAGACTGCCACTGGATCTTCGTGACGGAACAGAGCGGCCACTGCCTGCTCAAAGCAGCGGCCGAACAGCATAGCGGCCCGAACGTCCTTCTCCTGCCAGCCGTCGAGATAGCGATGGCGATAACGGCGCGGGCAGGTCAGGTATTGGGAGATCTGGGTGTAGCTGTAATTCATCATGAGGCTCTTCCCTTCCGCAAACCCTTACCGTTCGCGGACAAGAAGTGAAACATTGGAGGGGTCAGCGTCGCCATAGCCGACGAACCCTGCGGAATCTTTGGACGGATACACCGTGGCCCTGAGAACGAAGCGGTTCGACGCAGAGTCACACAGTGAATCGACGGCCTCGACATGGATGCCACGACATCGCTTACGGCGGGCCAGACGCACTAGGCCGGTGTGGGTTACGTACCAGCTCCCGCTGAGTATTTGGAGATCGCCCGCGTCAACGGAGAACTCATAATCTCGCCTCAAGGCCTTGAGCTGCGACAACATGCGTGATCCCAACGGCGACGCCAAAGTTCGTTTTGCTGAGCGGAGGTTCTTATTAACAAGCTTGATTCTTAGAGAAGATCCCTGTGGAGACTTTCGCGGAGAATCCGACTGTGAGTGTTGCATTTGAGCTCCTTTGAGTGTTGCAGTGCATTGCAATGCAATACATAACAATATGAGTACCTGCCTGCGCTGTCAAGGGAGAAAGTGTGGTTGAGTGCTAAAATCCGCCTCGGAATGACCGCAAAGGATACAAGCCTAAACCTCAGGATCAGATCCGAACTCAAGAAGAATTTGGAGTCGGTCGCGGTGTCAGAAGGAAGAAGCGTCGCTCAGATATGTGAAGCCTTTCTGAAAGCCGGTCTCGCTGCTTACGACAAGGAGGGGGGTAAGTACATTAGCCGCTTCCTCGCGTTTCGTGACACTCTACCGCGAGACCGTTGAGCGCACGTGCGAGAACAGCTAGCTGTGGTTCTGGACCAAGAGCAGGCGAGAACGCAGTAGTCGGGTCGGTGGTCTGGCGATTAATCGTGTTCCAGCCTGCAGGTACGAAACCGGTCATTATCAGCGGCCCCCCGGCAAAGCGTACTGGCGAAACAAAAGCGAACATGCTAATCTCCATGCGACACTGACGCGATGTCGTTTCATGGCGCAAAAGGCTTGGCGAATCGCCAAACGCGCAATTGTCGAGTGTGCCTCGAACCGAAGACGGCAAAAGGCGGTCGCGACTGAACTCAAGGTCCCGCGCTGGACAGCTTCAATTCACTACAGGGCACAAGAAAGCGGAATGGTTTGGCCGATTCTCCCGAAACGCCCAAAGAACTCTACGCCAAGTGCGAAGCGAACGCACAGGTAGCGGACCGGAAAACATATGAGCAGGCACTGTCTCTTCTGGCAGGTATACTTACTTTCCCTGACCAGCTATCAGGACAAGAGGCTGTTCATAACTCAGTTCCGTCCGCAGGCGGTTGCGCCGGCGAGAATTTGCAGCGGATCAGTCACGAGGCGTCGCGATATCGGGATCTTGTGCAATGGCTAAAGAAATATCCCGGACGAGAGCAACGCTGGCTTCTACTAGCTCTATGGTTAAAGCAAGAAGGAATTTCCGAGCCGATGGAATTTCTTCCGGCCCAGATTTACCAAGGTTTGACAGCCGAGAAGCGTGCCGAGCTTCGAGTTTCCATCAAAGATGTTCAGCATTATTGTCGCGTTGAAGCCTGGAGGCCTTATTTCGAACGGCTACTGAAAGACCGTCGCGAAAAAGGGACTAGGGACGCCGAACGGGATCTAGAGCGGGACGGATATACCATTGAAGCAATCGGCGCTGCTCGAAACAAGCGCCGCGCCATCCCAGCGGTCTGTGACTGGCTCGCAGGCAAGCTCAACGTTGATGTCGGCGCGCTCAGAAATGCCCACTCTCGGGTTTCCAGCAAGGCAACATCACAAATCCCCTGACTGCTGTTTGTGACGCAAATCTTCTGTCACAAATTAATACGTACCGTTTCTTAATGCGGGTGGTTCGCCCTCCTGCTCAAATAATGACAGACGACCAGCGCCGCTTTATGAACTAAAGCCGCGACATCGTTTCTCGCTTGCCGGTGTCTGAGTGTCGAAGGCATCTCCAGGAGTCGACTTGAAGGAGCAGATGTATGTCGTCTAAGACCGAGAACCGCAATGGCTCACGCCAAAAGGTTAAATTCCCACCGGAACGTCAGACTGGCGCCACCAAGCCCACCGAAGAGAAATCACCACCGGACAGATGTGAGCTCGCTCCGCTAATAGACCAAGGCAGAGCGATAGCAGAAGCGAAGAAATTGCTCGCCCAGGCGACCGGCGTGAAGGACCCCGAGCTTGCTGCACGCATCATCGATCAGGTCAGTCACATTCAGGCACTCTGGCCGTTTGGTAATGCGACCGAAGCAGTCCAGGCTGCAGCCGAAATGATGATTGAACTTAAGCCTGAGAATCTAATGGAAGCACTCCTGGCGACGCAGTCGATCGGTGTCCACCACGCGGCACTCTCTTGTCTGATGCGGACCGGCCTCCCGGTCAAGTCCGTAGAAGATGTGGACGTGTACGCTCGGGTTGCCGCTCGACTCATGCGCCTTTCGATAGAGCAGGTCGAAGTGATGGCCAAGTTTAGGGGCAAGACGAGTCGGCAAAAGGTGACGGTCGAACAAGTTCACGTGCACGAGGGGGGACAGGCCATTGTGGGGGCCGTGAGCACTTCACCCAAGCCGGACTCTGGAAGGGAAGAGCCCCAAAAGCGTAGAGTGCGGTCGGGGCCATCGGTCCCGACTAATCCCGTCACAGTAAGTAACTGACACCCGTCTAGTTAATTCCCAGCGCATTGCTCTGGATGTAATTTGTGCATTTCACCACCAGTATCAGGAATCGGAGATGTGAAATTGTGGAAAAAACTAGCCACGATGACGACGCCTCATTGAGCAAGAAGCCCGCAGCGAATCGCCGCAACGCGCAACTTTCTACCGGTCCCAGAACCGAAGCAGGCAAGAGTCGGTCGCGACAAAACGCCCTCAAGCACGGCATCCTTGCCTCGGCACTCCTAATCACCGCCGGAGAAGGCGCTGAGGATCCCGCCGAGTTCAATGAATTGTTGGGCGGTCTTCACCGAGACCTTGCGCCGGTTGGCACCTTGGAAGAGATGATGGTCGAGAAGATAGCCGTGTGCTGGTGGCGGCAGAAGCGCGTCCTGAGCTGCGAGGCTGGATTCGTGCAACGGGCGTTCGTACCCAATCTCCCGCATGAACGGATGCTGGATCGCTTGGCCAGCCAAGGACACTTGGTGCCAACCCCAGAACTGGCGGCGATTAAGGACCATCTCAGGTTACCAAACAGCGACGAGGTGGATCGAATTCTGCGTTATGAGACCGCCAACAACCGCCAACTGGTCTACGCCATCAATCAGCTCGGGCGTTTGCAACGGGCTCGGAAGGGGGAGCAGATACCGGCGCCGCTTAACCTTCAGGTCTCACGCGATGAGTAGAGTTCTGCAGGGCAGAGTGTCGCTGGCACTGGAGCATGGGATGGTCGCCTCCAGAGTTGGCGTGCCGAGGCCTGTCGTCATTGAGAAAGTTAATCTTGCACTTGAAGATGGAGCGCTTTACCCAAACGAAGCCAATAAGTCTATTGTTATGAACAGAATCATGTTCGCCTAGTGGCACTTGCGAGTGGTTAGGAAAAAGGAAATTTCTGCTGTGCGGCAGAAATCCTGCCGATCTCGACCGGCACAGCGGAAAATTCTCCTAGCGAAATCGCAACCGTTTTCAGGTCGAAAGGACGCTCGCCTGGCGCTCGTACCACCCCTCGCTGTATGCCAGCGCTGAATTCTTTCTATCGAAGCAAATACACCAAATGGAGCGACACCGCCATTTTTGCCGGCTGCCTCTTCCCCATCCGCAGACACTTCGAGCTTGATCCATACTACGAGCACCAGAACAACACCGGGAAAGCCCCGAATCAGCAATTGAACCAGTTGGGGCTAGTGCTCAATGTCTATTTTCCAGCCCGGGAGCAGTAAAGCGCGCACCTGTCGCAAGCGACAGTTCTTTCCTGGCCAAAGCCGTGGTGAACTGGTCTAGCAGAGGTGCGGCTATCTATCGGACATCGACAGCCCACGCTGGGGCTTCATTCACGTGGTTCCACAGAACCTCGTCACTCTTTCGCAGTCGTTGTCCAAGTGATCATGGAGTAACTGAAACATGATCGGCGTTAGCCGCAGAAGAATTGAACGCAGCGAGCGATGACGTGCAGAAGGGAAATTGCCATGAGAGAAGCAACGCTTTTCAACTTCTCAGCAATGAATTCGACAACATGCAAAAGCTCAGCAATAAAGTTCTGGCCGCGCGCAAGGACATGAACTACCTCTCTCCGGATGCGCTGAAGGACGACCCCTTGAATCAGCAAATCCTGAGCTGCGCGCGCTCTCTTGCTGCCATGGCTTCCAGTGGTCAATTTCAGGATGACGGCTCGTGTCATTGATCGCGAGTAGGCGTTTCAGGAGCAACAGTTGAACAAAAAAGAAGCACGACCTGAGAAGCAAGCATATTGTTGGTCAACAAATTCATGACAACCTTGATTGACAGCTGACTGGTTACACAGATCGGGAGAAGCGCTATGCGCCTGCGTCTTTCAGTATTCCTCGCTAGCATCCTACTCTTAAGCTCCGTTGTGCCGATTGCCTCGCAAGAGCAATCATCCAAGTCCAATCGTCCTACCGTCGGTTTAGTGCTGCAAGGCGGAGGGGCCCTGGGGCTCGCTCACGTCGGTGTCATCACCTGGCTGGAAGAACATCACATCCCGGTGGACTACGTCGCCGGCACCAGCATGGGCGGCTTGGTCGGCGGGGTATACGCCACTGGACACAATGCCGCCGAGATGCGCCAGATCGTGAATGGGATCCCCTGGGACGAGGTAATAGCGGGGCAGACGCCCTTCCCGGATCTTGCGTTCCGGCGCAAGGAGGACGCCCGCGATTATCCCAACAACCTGGAATTCGGGTTGCGCAAGGGCGTGCAGTTTCCCGCAGGCCTCAACTCCGGCCAACAGGTGTCTCTGGTTCTGGATAAGATCGCGCTCCCCTACTCCGAGATCAAGAGCTTCAACGACCTGCCCACTCCCTTCGCTTGCGTAGCCGCTGATCTGGTCAGCGGCAAACCCAAGGTCTTCCGCGACGGAAACTTGTCCCTGGCCCTGCGGTCGACCATGTCTCTGCCTGGAATTTTCACGCCCGTGCGGACCAAGGATGCCATTTATGCCGATGGCGGATTGCTGCAAAACATTCCCGTCGAGGTAGCGAAACAGATGGGAGCCGATCTGACCTTGGCGATTCACCTGGAGGAGGCGCCGGTGCCTGCGAATGCAAACCTCTCCTCGTTCGCGGTTCTCGGACAGTCGATCTCGGTCATGATCTCGGCCAACGAACTGTTGAGCATGGAAAAGGCGGACATTCTCGTTTCCGTACCGGTACAAAAATGGGGCGCGTTAAGTTTCGACGACGCGGACGCGATCATCAAGACCGGCTACGATGCCGCCGCGGCGAAATCGAAAATCCTGCTGACCCTCGCAGTGGATGACGTCACCTGGCAGAAGTACCTTGCCGATCGCCAATCCCGTGTCCGCAGCAATCCCGTTCCGACGTTTGTCACGGTCGAAGGCGTGCACGGAAATCTCTCGGAGCGGATCGAAGAGAAAACGGCCGATTTTGTAGGAAAGCCGATCAACTTCGACCAGCTGGACCGGGAAATCCTGCGCCTGAAGGGAACGGAGCGCTATTCGGCGCTGAGCTACCAAATGGTAGAGCGCAACGGTCAGCAGGGCCTCCTGATAAAGACCGAGGAAACTCAGGTTGGGCCACCGGTGGTTCACCCCCTCATCCTCATCGACGGGTCAAGTTTGAAGAACGTTACGCTTGACATGGGAGCGAGAATAACCTGGTTCGATATTGGGGGCTTCCGCTCGGAATGGCGCAATGACATCGTCCTTTTCTCCGATTACGGGTTGAACTCCGAGTATTACCATCCCTTCACGCCGCTGACCCATTGGTTCATCGCGCCACGGGTTCTGGCCGATAACGATCCCTTTTACATCTATCAAAACAACAAGCTGCTTTCCATATATCGACGCACCACCGCTGGCGGGGGCATCGATGTCGGCTACCAGTTTGGAAGGACTGGCGAACTGCGCGTCGGCTACGAAGGCGGATGGGAAAGCCTTGTGCCGCAAATTGGAAACCGAAACGACCTGCCGAACGTTTCCGGCGGCTACGGTGACAGCAGAATTCAATACAGATTGGATCGCCTGGACGACCCCGTGATTCCTTATGCGGGACAGAGCTTCCAGGCCGATTTTCTCTGGAACAACGCCAGTCCAGCCGCGCCCAAACCGTATCCGGTGCTGGAAGGCAACGGGCAGCTTCACTTCCGGCTGAACGAACCGTCCTCGATCTTTCTGGAGGGAGCTGCCGGAACGACTTTCAATTACAAAACCGGCATCCCCCAGTTTTCCCTGGGAGGCTCGAGGGAGCTGGTGGCTTACGGAACCAATGAACTGCTAATGGACAAGTACTTCCTCTTCCAGTTGGGTTATATCCGCCAACTGGCGAAGCTGCCGCCCTTGTTGGGTAGTGGCATCTATTTCATTGGGATCTATGAGGCGGCGCAGGTTTACGGACCGCCCAGCAGCATGGTGAACAAGGCATCCGGTTTCCCGACCGACGCTGCGGCGGGTTTGGTGGTCAACACCATCTTCGGACCGGTGGAAGCAGCCTACGCTTACGGCGATACCGGACACCGAAAGTTTTTCTTCCGCGTGGGGCGGTTGTTTTAGCGCAATATTCGACGGCCTGGCGACTGTGAGCTCCGGGTTGAGTTACATCTTCAAAATCCGGCCCGTCCCGCTCGAACTAGCGCAGACCAATCAGGGGATCCGTTCGCCGCCTGGCCTGCGGCATTGATGTGCTCTCGCTGCTTCAGTTCCTGGAACGGAAGTCCGCTGGTGGCCAGGCGCCCGCGTTCGTACAGCAATTCATCCAGCGTGCCGTTCAGCAGGAGTTGGTAGTTCCAGGGCTGGGGATTCTTCACGTCCGCAGCTATCTTGGTATCGAGAGTCGTGGTGCAGTTTCGCGTTAGAGCGTTATACCACTCGGGATGATCTCTCAACTGGTTCAGATAATCGGCATAGACGAGGAATATCTCTCGCGCTCTGGCCGCCGACACCGTCGTGCGATACATAAAGACTTGCTCGTCCTTGCGGAAGTTGGTGCGCAATCGAATGACGTCGCGCTCGTCGGCGGTGATGAAGATCAGCTCGTACTGGCGGAAGAATCCAAGCACGGCAGAGTACGACTGGCCGGCCTTATAGCGGGCCTCGATCGAAAAGGCGACATGGTCGTTGTCCCCGAATTGGAAGCTGAGGATCGGGTGGCCGATGTACTTCGGTCCCCAAGTAGTGAAGAAAAGATCTGCATAACGGAGTTGCGACAGATATACCGTCCGGTCGCTCCAGCAATTTGTGTAATCGGTCTCGGTAATGTAATGGCAGTTGCGCAGGTTGTGGATGGTGACCCGGTCTCCATTGATCTCGATCGAGGCTGTTCGAGCAGTATCGGCTTGCCAATCGCCATCGTTCGACGGCTTCAGACTAAGCCACCACGCCAGCACAATGCAGAATCCTGCGAAGCACAAGGCGGCTGCCCAAAGGCGTCGTTTGACCCTCCACAGGATCGCGAGGATCCCCAAGACGTAGATCACGGTGATCGGAACGCGCAGCCACGGCACGCGACAATCAACGTAAAGGGCTGCCGCTGCCCAGAGAGTGAGCAATGCCAGAACCAACCACATAATCGCGAGTCCCAGCATCCGCAGCAGTCTCAATCCAGACCGCCGAGTAGGCCGAAAGCGAACGTCCTTAGTGTTCATAATGGTCTGAATGTCGAAATTAGGTCCAATTCTCTTTCATTGCCGCTCTGCGGCACGGTAGAATCTCCCAACCAAAGGAACAACCTAAATGAACCTGCACATCGCAGCGTTATGCTCGGTGCTTCTCGTCGCGCCACTGTTTGCTCGTGACAAAAGCGATGTGATCGTAATGAATAATGGCGACCGCCTGAGGTGTGAAATCAAGGGGCTGGATTCCGGTGTGCTCTACGTGAAAATCGATTATATTCTCGGCACTAGTTCGGTGCAGTGGTCGAAGGTGCAGCATGTGGAAAGCAGGCAGTTATTTATCGTGAAGACGGAGAGTGGCTCGGTCTACACGGGAACGCTTTCTACCTCCGAGGTTCCAAGCGACCGGCCGATGAAGATCGAAGTCGCAGTGGATCCGGAGACAAAAGTCACAATCGACCGGACCCAAGTAGTCAAAATGGACCCGACGTCAGAAAACTTCTTGCAGCGCCTGAACGGCGATATAAATCTGGGTGTTATCTATTCCAAAGGAAACCAGTCCACCCAGTTCAACTTGAATTCTACAGTTCAGTATCCACGAGAGCGTTGGAGTGCTCAGGCGAGCTACAGTTCGACCTTGGCATCCAGCACCGGCACCACTGCCTCCACGCGAAATCAAGTAAATTACAGCGCCCAGCGTCTCTTGCGTTGGAACAACTGGTTCTACCAAGGACTGGGTGTTTTTCTGCAAAGCTCGGAGCAGGATATCGATCTACAAACCACCCTGGGCGGGGGGATTGGACGCTACTTGAAGAACACCAACAATGCGCAGATTTCCCTTGTTGGCGGCTTAGGTTGGCAGAATACCGCGTACCGTGCGACGACCGAGGCCCTGGGCACCCAAAGTGTTGCAACAGCGGTGGTCGCGGGAAACATGAGCTTTTTCCGCTTTAACAAAACAAACCTTACTGTCAGCGCCATCGTGTTGCCCGCTCTGTCTCAGCCGGGCCGTGCATTCTTTAACACTAATGCGTCCTACTATATAAAACTCTTCAGCAACCTGACCTGGAACATTTCGTTCTATGGGAACTGGGACACACGCCCGCCGGCAAATTTCTCGGGCAGCGACTACGGTACCAGCTCCGGGCTGGGCTGGACCTTCGGTAACAGGTAGGCCGTGCCGAAATGGCTGGGCTTACGAAAATGGAGCGGACCGATTCGCAAGCCTGCGGTCCGCCTACACCTTAGTCGCCGACGTGGGCTCTAGCGAGGCGCTCTGCTTTAGAGTGAAACAACAGCGAATGAAATTCTTCTTCCCCCAGCAAGCGTCGGAGTTCTCGAAATCCAAAGAGTGGAATGAACGTACAAAATATGATCAGGCTGCGGGCTAGCAACTGGTCAATGCGGATATCACCAGAGGCGTTCGCAACATCACCTCCATGCACCAGCCGTTTAATCAGTTCTTCAAGGACGTGAAAGGCGAACACAAGCAAACCAAATAGAAAGGCCTTCGCAGTCGCCGACAGCCATAATGGCCTATCTTCGTATCTTCTGCCCAGATGCATGTAGTCGCCTATGAGAATTACCTTGGCAACGACAAGGGCATTGATCAGCGCAAAAGAAAGGTTCAAATACTCAACGTGGTATTGCCTCAGCAGGAGCATGTTATAGACAACGAGGGCGCAAAAGAAGAAAGCTAAGTACAGGAAGAGGACAAGGAGCTCTCGCCCCTCGTGAGCTGCTTTGGCTTTCGTCTCTGGACTCACAAACTTCTTTGGGGTCATCGGTCCTCCTCAAATAAGAGCGGCTCTCGATAAGGAGATTCAGTTGACACTGTCATCACCGGCTTCGTCCGCCGTGACGATCTTCCAACCCTTGGGATTGAATGCTTTCAAAGAGTTTGCGGCGTCGGCAGTCTTTTCGCCCAAGTCCTTCTCGTACAACGTTCCCTTGTCGTCGATCACGAAGGTCATGACCCCCGAGTTGCGGTATTCCGCCGGGTAGGCCAGGAACGCGAATCCGCCGGTCATCTTGCCGTCAACCACGAAGCTCTTCGTCTCGCCTTTGGCATTCACCTGTTCCGTCAGGATGCGATAAAAGTAGCCGTAGAAAGGCTGTGGACTATCGTTCTGCCCGCCGTACCCCCGTGCCGCCGCGTAAGCGACCAGCGGAGTTCAGTCCAGCAGCTCAGCGCTGTAAAGCGCTGCCAGAAGGCGGTCGCTTGCCCACCTGTCGCAAGGGACAGTTGTCAGCACCGCTCGCCCTCAATAGCCTTGGAGCAGAAATCTGAACCTTGTCAAAGCTTAACTGAACGTGGCGGAGATTTTCGTCCGAATTCAAGAACTGAGGAAAAGAGAGGCAGCTATGCACCGAAAAACGATTGTAGTAAGTCTGATGGCTTTGTTCCTTTTGGCGTCCGCATCTGCTTTTGGCGCAAGTGGCGAGAAAGTCAAAAACAAAGGAGTAATCACGCTCCGAGATGGAGACACGTTGACGGTGAAAACGTCGGAAGGAGTTTTCACGGTCACCATCAACAGCGACACCAAAATTCAGCACGGGGTCGGACTTACGGGTGTGCGCAAGAAGCAAGACACACCGGACGTTCTGATTCCCGGACTCAAGATGAAATTCGAGGGCGCCGGCGGCCCTCAGGAAAACCAGGTCATCGCCAAGACAATCGACTTTGATGAAGACGATCTGGCGCTGGCCGAGGTGATTCAGGCTGGCCTGAACCCTACAGCGCAGGAACAAGCCCGCCACGCGCAGGAGATTGCAGCCAATCAGTCGGCCACTCAAGCCAACGCGGTGGCCATTGCGGCGACCCAGCAAGAGGTCGAAGCAACTCAGCAGGAAGTCGCAGCCAACAAAGCCAACATCGACCAGGTTGCAAGCTCAACGAAGAAGCGCTTCAGCGAGATGGGTGAAGTTGTCACCAAAGACCAATACACCGTGCTCTTCGCCACCGGGCAATACGGTCTCACCAGCGAATACAAGCAGGGACTTACCGATCTCGCGAAGCAGGCCCTCAACTACACCAAAGGCTATGTCATCTCGGTGGCGGGATATGCCGACTCGGTGGGCAACGCGGCCTCTAACCAGGTTCTCAGCAAACAGCGCGCGCAGGCGGTCGTTGCTTACTTGCTTCAGGACTGCGGAATTCCGGTAGGTCGCATCGTAGCGCCCGGCGCGATGGGCGAAAGTAATCCGGCAGCTTCCAACGAAAGCGTGTCAGGACGAGCGGAAAATCGCAGGGTCGACGTCAAGCTCCTCCTTAACAAAGGGGTTGCCGGTGGTATGTAGGGAGGTTTACCGGTACGGACCGGGCACATCCCTGACAGAACAGACCGGGAGCATTCCTGACCCTGTGCAGTGATCGGAAGGGCACGTAGAGGGAGCGCAATCCCTGGAGCGAGCAGCGTGTAGTTAACTCTTTTTGGCGGGACATCGAGCAAGCGCTCGATGAAGAGCTTCGGGCCAGTTCGAAGGCTGGCCCGAAGCGACGCTTATGTAGTCCTAGCGTATGCCGCTCTAGCCGATCAGGACGATCCCGCCGCCTGCGTCCCACTGTCGCAAGTGACAGTTTCCGGACCGCTTCCCGCATGATCAAATTGTGGGGCTGTGATTCCTCAATTATCTGGAGGACAAATGTCGATTAGGCCATACCAGGACAACAATCTTAGATCTTTGCAGCTGCGAACAACCGACCGGCTGACGCTTCACATGATCGGGTTGGGAGTGGTATTCGCTTCGCTCGGTCTGGGTGAGGCCGTCTATCGGCTCTCGTTCTTCGATTTCGATGGAGCGACCGACCGTCTGCCAATCGAAATGCTGTTTGGGCTGGCGTTCGCCTTGGTGGTGACCAAGCTGGCCAAAAAGGCCTATCAGCATCGATTGGAAACCTCGGTCAGGATCAATTTGATCTCGGACCGTAACCACAGGATCCGTCATGCGGTGCAAGCGATTGAGCCCCTGCCCCATCCGAGCTATCACCAGGCGATCCGGGTGATTCGGGACGAGGTGGACCGCATCGACTTGGCGCTGACCGACATCTTGTCGCGATAGCTGCACCCTGGCAGACCGCCGCCCGCGCCTAGCTGCCTATATTCCAGCGGCTTACCACAGCCGAGTCTGCTCCGGCGCCTGCCCCAACAATTCTCGTGCCCCTGTCGCAAGTGACAGTTCCCCAACCGCTGCAATCGTGTTCAAGTTGCAGGCGTGGCCCTCCCGGTCCGTAAAAAGCGGGGGAATGATCTATTGGCTAGTCGTGGCTCACCCATGGCCAGCGCGAAAAACGGCAACAGGTGTGGCTTATTGCATTGGAAAGCTTTCCTCGCATGGAGAACAAAATGATCAGGACTTGTACAAGACGGTTTTTGTCATCGGTGCTTTCGTTCCTGCTCGTCACTGCCACGTTGCCGTTCGAGGCAGGAGCTCAATCGGCCCCACCTCAGTCGACAGGCTATTCCGGACAAGGCGCGCCATTGTCGGCGGATGAGTTACAGCAACTGGTTGCGCCCATCGCGCTGTATCCGGATGCCCTTGTAGCTCAGATTCTTGGGGCTGCCACATTTCCGGACCAGATTGCCGCCGCCGAAAATTTCCTTCACATAAACCAGAATCTTGCCCCTACCGCCCTAATGCAGGCGGTCAATGCGGAACCTTGGGAGCCCAGCGTGAAGGCGCTCACGCAATTTCCTTCGGTGCTGGACAACTTGAGCAAGAACCTCAGTTGGACATCGTCATTGGGAGAGGCGTATGCCACCCAGTCTGCCCAAGTAATGTCAGCTATACAGGTGTTGCGAGCAAAAGCACTGGCAGCCGGAAATCTGAAGTCTGGTTCGCAGATAGTCGTTGTGCAGCAGTCCCCGCAGACCATTGTGATTCAATCCGCGAGTCCGCAGGTGGTATACGTCCCGGTGTACAACCCAGCGGTAGTTTACGGCTATCCCTATGTCACTCCTGGGTACAGCACGGCCGCGGTAGTGACCACCGGCGTGCTTGCATTCGGAGCGGGCATCGCTGTGGGCGCCATGATGAGTGGTGGATGTTGCGCCTGGGGGTACAGCAGTTGGAACTGTGGCTGGCACGGTGGCACCGTGGTGTACGGAAGTACCAGCTACTACGGAAACAGTGCGTGGCACGGTGGCTATTATGGTTCCAGTGCCTCTGCCTATGGTGCCTACGGCTCCGCGCACGCCAGCTCTGGCTATAACCCGTCCACTGGGACTTACGCACGTGGTGCCACAGTTTCGAACGGGTACGGCAGCCAGAGCGTCGGTCAAGCCTACAACCCAAAAACCGGTGCCTACGGCCAGACGGAGCAAGGTTCCAATGCCAACGGGAGCTGGGGCAGCTCGACGGTTTCCAAGAACGGCAACACGGCCTACAGCCAACATCAAACGACCTCGCAAGGAACGACGGGACAAGTGCACACCACGAACGGTGGCTCGGCTTATGGCGCGTCGGGTAAGTACAACAGCGGAGCGGCAGGTCAGACCGCAAACGGCAACAAGTATGCATCAGCGAACGGCACCCAATACAAGAATACTGGGAGCGGCTGGGAGAGCGACAAGGGCGGAAGTTGGAACAGTGTCCAAAAACCTAGCTCCAGCTCCGGCTGGGGAGGGCAGGAGAAAAGCGGCGGGTCCTCTGCCTTCGGCGGAAGCAGCGGTGGTGGTTGGGGATCAAGGTCGGAAAGTTCTCGCGGTTGGTCAAGCCGCGGCGGCGGGGGTGGCTGGGGCGGTCGCAGGTGAAGCTAAATACGACCAACGAAAGCAAAGTCCTGATGGTGTTGATACAAGATTCTAGAGTTCAGTGTGGAGGATGTGATGTTGCACGGAAGCCGCAGAGTCGCTAGCTCGAACTGGTTGTTATCTATAGGTCTTGCCGCCTTTCTGACTCTCACCGCCTGCAGCAAGCCCGACGCGCCGCCCTACAAAACGTTTGCTTCAGCCGACGAAGCAGGCAACGCACTATTGGAAGCGGGAAAATCAGGTGACCAGAAAAACTTGCTGGCGATCTTCGGTCCGGACTCGAAGGAGCTTATCGCCTCTGGCGATGCCGTGCAAGACAAAGCCGTGGTTGATCGGTTCGTAACTGCCTACGGCGTGATGCACCGCTGGCGCAAAATGCCGGACGGTTCCCAGGTCCTGCTGGTCGGAGCAGAAAACTTTGCCTTCCCGATTCCATTGAAAAAGAATGGGGCCGGCCAGTGGTTTTTCGATACCGCTGCGGGCAAGGATGAGATCCTCGCACGCCGCATCGGTAGAAATGAGCTGGGAGCCATCAATGTCTGCGATGCGCTGGCCGATGCTCAGGCCGCCTACTTCTCACAGAATAAGAAACAATATGCAGTGAAGTTCATCAGTGATGCCGGCAAGCACGACGGGTTGTACTGGGAGTCAGCTGAAGGTCAGCCTAACAGTCCGCTTGGACCGCTAGTGGCGTTCGCCACCAACGAAGGCTATAGCGCAAAGCCGAATTCGCATGTTCCTTTTCGCGGCTATTTCTACCACATGCTGACCAAGCAGGGCAGTCACGCGCGAGGCGGCGCGAAAGATTACATGGTCAACGGAAAAATGGTCGGTGGCTTCGCCTTTGTCGCCTACCCGGCTGAATACGGTAACTCCGGAATAATGACATTCATGATGGGCCAGGATGGCGTGCTCTTCCAAAAGGATTTGGGGAAGTCCACGGCGGAGGCTGCCACGGCGATAAGCCAATTCGACCCAGATGACAGTTGGACTCCGGTGGAGCAATAAGGCTGCTTTATCAATCCTGCTAATGCTGAGCTGTGGGTTGTTTAGCTGATTGTTAAGTCACGCACGATCTCCTGCGGACGGAAATATAACGAGGAGCGTTACCGTCAAAAAAGGAAGCGAGGAATTCTCATGAGAGCTACATTTACACTCTGCACTTCGCTGATATTGTGTCTTCTACCGTCAGTATTGGTTGCGCAACAGGTGTCCGTAAACTACAACCACGGCGCAAGCTTTGCGCAGTACCACACCTACGCGTGGGGTTCCAATAATGCCAATCAGATCCAGAACTCGATACTGGCGCAAGTAGCGCAGCAGGACATTGACAATGCGATGGCGGCAAAGGGATTTCAGAAGGTATCTGAATCGCAGAACCCTGATCTTATTCTTACCGCGAACGGTGGCATGAGACAGCAAACCTCGTATACGGCCTGGGGGATGCGCGGCATTGGCGGAGGAATGGGCGGCATTTCTCCAGAACAAAATGTAGAGGGGACTATGGTGGTTGACCTCTATGACGCGAAGACGCAGTCATTGATATGGCGCGGCATCGCGCAAAATACCTTGAGCAACAACGGCAGCAAGAACCAACAGATGGTCGAGAAAGCGGTACAGAAGATGTTCAAGCAGTGGCCGAAAGCGTAGCAATCGAAGTCGGTAGGCGCTGCATTGCTTTGAGCGGAGCATGGCGCCATGCGGCGGGCTTGTTTAATCCTTTCGCCGCCAATCGAGAAGACAGAGTGCCTTGACCTGTGCGCTTGAAGGATGTGAACAAGGCCATGGTCACGCAGCGTTACTGAAGAACTTTCCGTCCGAGTAGAACCACAGATGATTGGCTCGCAGAAACAGCCTGAGAGGATACATATGAAAAACACAGCACGGCATGGGTTCACAGCGCTGCTATTAGTTTTGGCTGGCTCAATAAGCATCGGCTCCGCCAACGCACAAAATCCGGAGTTACAGCAGCGTGTTGCCGAGGTCAAGCAGTCGGTAGCGGCGAACAAGCAGGCCCTCGCGCAGTACACCTGGGTCGAACAGGCCACAATCAGCCTGAAGGGCGAGGAGAAAAAGCAGGAGCACTTCCAGGTGCGCCTTGGCCCGGACGGGCAGCAACAAAAGACTTCGCTCGACCCGCCTCCTGAGGCACCCTCCGGGCGGCAGGGCCGCCTGAAACAGCATGTGGTCGAGAAGAAGAAGGAAGAGTACAAGGACTACGCCGACCAGATGAAAGCGCTGGCTCAGCAGTATGTCCCGCCAAGTAAAGAATTGTTAGAGCAGGCCTATCAGAAGGGAAATATTGCACTGAGTCCGGTGGCAGGCGCCCCCGGCCAACTTCAACTGGTAATTCATAACTACCTCAAACCGAATGATTCGTTGACCCTGGTGTTCGACAAAACGCAAAAGGCGATTGTTGCGGTTCAAGTCGCCTCCTATATGAGTGATCCGAAGGACGCGATGAACCTAACGGTACAGTTCAGCGGCCTGCCGAACGGCCCCAATCATGTCTCGGGCATGGTGATCGACGGCGTCAGCAAGCAGTTGAACATCGCTGTTCAGAACTCGAATTACCAGCGGCTATGAGGTTCTGTTATGCGAGTCTGACAATGCAAGAAACAGGATCAGGGGCTCCAAGCCACACGAAACCTGAGCTGCTGGATGGTGTTGTGCTGCAGCAATAGCACCAACTGCCGGTAAACTGCCGGTAACGAAGAATGGAAAGTGATGCTAAAACCTTTGAAATATGGTGGCCAGGGACGGAATCGAACCGCCGACCCCAGCCTTTTCAGGGCTGTAGTCGGCATCGGCCATGTAGTTGAATACATGTAAGATAGTGGCTGCCATGCACTCAATCCGGTGCAATTAATTGCAGCCAAAACGCAGACAGAACTGCAGACACGCGGGACGGGAGAGTTCGCCACCGGAGAAGGCCCAGTCGAGGGACTGGGCCTCTCATGTCAGGAGACCAACCGTACCCGCCGCGCACCGGCTCGATAACAGAGTTCCCGAACCAAGTTCACACCACAGACGCGACGACCTCTCCCGGACGGGGGAATGCGCGAATGAGTTTCTAGGAGCGTTTCGACATCACTTCCGAGTTGGTCAGCTGTCACAGCAATCATCGCATTGCTGCGTAAGAATCACCGATCAGATTATTCTCACGGGGATATATGAAGAAGAAGATATATATTGCTGCGGAAAACTCCGGCGTTCCTGGAGGCCGTCGTCTGGTTTGATTTCCACCACCATTGAATGCTGGTGGATCTGTCCGACGAACAGCTGATCGACGAACCCGATTGACTGGTTGCGTCGTACACACCAAGAAAACGATGCGATCTATTTTTGGCGAACGACAAGCACCGCCGGATACTGCAACACCTACAACCAAAGTCCAATTTTCCCGTCCGACGGATGGTGCATCCGCGCTTATTAATCCGGGCTAATGCTTGGTACCCTCCAATTGGCAATTGTTAAGGGCAGCGCTGGTATCTACCCTCGTCACTGCATAATTGCTTGCCTGCGGCCTTGGGCCGCTTGGACGTTCCGACTACCAGCATCAGCCAATACCAGCAAAGGACAAAGCCATGACGAAGTCAACCACCAACGACAATGACATTCTGCAGAAGATCAATCCCTTGGGGCTGGCCCCATTTGTCCACCACAACAACTTCAGCCGGGTTTCTTCTGAAGCCAGGGCCAATGTGCAGGCGCAGACTCAGCCGGCCATTGAGCAACAGCGTCAGCAGACCGAGCAGCAGGCCCAAAAGACCCTCGATAAAGAAGCCATCGCTGCCATCGAGGAAACCGTGAAGGCGGTGCGCGCGCTTGCCGCGAACCAGACGACAGAATCGCTGGCAGCCATTGAGCGGGCCTCCGGCAAGCTCGACGTCGTATTGGCGCGCAATCCTGATACGGCGCTGGTTCCCGTAGATGTGGAGGTCGTGGTGATCGACTTGGCGCCGCGGGACTTCGACGATATCATGGACCTCGCCGGCGCGGCATCACTCGCGGTTGACATCATGGATTTCCCGGATGCGCGATCGTTATTGCGCAGTCTGATGAGCGAGATCCGGATTCGTACCTACAGCCTTCCGCTAGCCACGTATCCCGCAGCATTGCAGGATGCGGCGCGTCTTCTCGATCAGAAGAAAACCCAGGAAGCCAATGCCGTGCTGCTGACGGCGCTCAGTACTCTGGTGGAGACTGACAAGGTGCAGCCATTACCGCTGCTGCTGGCAAGTGAGGCCGTCATTCAAGCGCAGAAGCAGCGCGACAAGGACAAGAGCGCGGCCCAAGCATTGCTGGAAGTCGCCCGGAAAGAACTGGACCGGTCGCGATATCTGGGCTACGCCGGCAAAGACCCCGAATATGAATCACTGCAAAACGAGATCAAGAGCTTGGAAAAGCAGCTGAAGGGCGACGACGATACCACCGCTGTTTTCGCCAAGCTGAAGGAAAAGCTCGATGCGTTCCTGAAGCGGCAGTCGGGGGCGAAACATCAGAGCGACCGACAGCCGCCTAAGCCGCAGAAACCCCAAGCGGCAACATCGCAAAAAGGACAGCCCGCTGCCTAAGCGGAGCAAACTGGCTTACCCTACACTTTCACCCTCCCAGGCCGACGTGGGAGGGTGAAGCATATTTCCGGGAAAACGTGCGCGTAAAGGGACAGACGGAGAGAACTACTCGGGGGACGTGCCTGCTCGCCTCACTTGGAACTGACCACCCGCAACTTATTGGTCACTTGGAAGATCCCCGGCACCTGGTTGGCCACCAGGCTTACGAGGTTCTTGTCAGCCTCTGAATCCACTACGCCGGTCAGAGGGACGCGCCCGTTTTTCACAATGATGTGGATGGGAGGGATGGTCATGTTAGCGTACTTGAACAGGGGTCCGTAACCGTAAATCTTTCGGTATAACTCCATGCGAAGGCGATCGTCCATCGGACTGGGCGGCAACACCTCAATGTTGTTGATTACCTTATCCACACCCTCGATGCGCTTGACTGCCCTTTCCGCGTCTCCCTTGGTCACGGCATGCTGACTGGTAACAGCACCCATGAGGGTCACGGTGTGGCCATCTACGCGATACTCCAAGTCATCGAAGACTCCGTAATACGGGAGCATCAACAATTCATGGCGGACCTCGCGAGCAATTCGCTCTTCAACCTGCGGCGAAAGCGCATTGTCTGCCTGCATCGATTCGGTGCCCGACTGCTGCGGGGAACCGCCGGGAGCCGCCGATGGTATGGCGCGCGGGGCGACCGCACCGTTGCAGACGAGCAACATCGCAATGATCAGCAGTGCAACATAACCAATGGATCGCATACTTCCTCCTCGTTAGAATTAGGGCCTCTGGCCGCTAGTCATGCGGGTGTCAAGCTGTGAGGCCAGGCGCGGAGAAGACCCCGGCCCCAGGTGCTCTGCACCTTGACTACCCCAGAGGAAGCTGCTGCAGCTCAGGGCTGCGGAGGCGCAACTGAGATGATGTGGATTGTGTTGCTGTCGGGATCGAACTGCACAACCAAAGCCACGTCCTGGTCCTCGTAGTCTTTCAGTGCGGCCGGGTTCTGCACGTTATAGCTCTTGTTGTCCTTGTCACTGACAACTTTCTTACCGTTGTGACTTACTTTAGCCGACATTTTCTGTGTTGAGCCCGAAGTAGTCTGAGTCGACTGATTGTCGGGCTTAGCCTGATCGACCTGGTTGCCACTCTGCTGCGGGCTGCTCTGGGCATTGGCCATGATGGAGAGCGATAACGCGACAACGGCGAATAGTAGAGTCAAAGCTTTCATGATTCACTCCTTTGTTTCCAGCGCATATAAGCGTGGTCCCATGTATTTCCAAGGCTAGCCAACCAACCTCCCTCGAACAATTCGCCAAGAGAGCGAAATCAGGTTACGACTTTGGGCTTAAGGTGCAAGATATATAAGGGCCTGGTTTACTTGTGCACCGCGCGTCCATTGGTGCCTTTCCCCGCGAGAGAAGGCGTGTAGCTGTCCTGTGCTATGACCATGGCACGAATCGGATGCCCGTCTTTGCCGATAATCCGCAGCGGGCCGCCAGTCTGCGGGTTGACTAGTTCCACCCGCACGGTCCGTGGCGAATCTCCGGTGGTGGTAGAGCGATAGTTGATTACATATCGCACTTTCAGGTTCTCCATCAGATCGTCGTAGGTTGTGGACAAATCCAATGCCTCGGTCGGGAGGTAGACTCTACCTCCGGAGGCCCGGGCAATCTCTTCAAGGTTGTTCTCCATTTTGTTCCAGTCAATTCTTACCAGAGGTCCCTCCCCCTGATGGGCCTCCAGATACTGACTGGCGATTTTTGTCATGCTGATCACATAGATTGGAATATTGGACTTGTCTACCGCGGCCACCACGTTTTCGTAAGACGCCTTGCTGTAGGAATCTATTCCATCTGAAATAAGCACGATGGCCTTGCGCCCTGATTTCGGCTGCATCGTCTGAACAACGTAGAGCAGCGCGTCATACAAATTGGCCTCGCTGGCACCGGGCGTATCCAGGGTAAGCACGCCCGTGTCCAGCATGTCGCGACCCTGGGTCGAGTCGCCAAGTTTTTCGACCTTGTCGCCGTACTTCCATACTGTCACGCTGTCGTCCGTGCCTAATTCGCGAATAAACTGGTGCGCTGCCTCGGAGATATCCGATCCCAGAAGTTTTCCGAGCCCGGGCATCAGATTGGCGAACTCGAGCAGAAGGCCGATGGAAGCCGGCGCTCGCTCAAGGGAGACGTTGATGTCCGGCTGGCGAACGCCATTCTCGTAAACCGCGAAGTTCTCGCTCCGAAGATTGGGAATGAAGTAACCATTCGGATCCTGCACCAGCAGTTTCATGGCGACCATACCGGTTGCGGAATCGAAGTGTATTTCGGTGCGCTGTTTGCCCTGCTGGCCCTGGAACAGCGGTGCTGCGGGGCGATTTGGGACGCGGACCTCGCCGCTTGCTGCCTGGTCCTGTTTCTGCGGATTCTGCGACGCTGTCCACGTGCCTGGAAACAGAAGGAACAGCAGGGCGAACGTCACGCTTGTTTTCGTACGAATGCTCGTCAACATATTTTATCCACGGCTCCGGGCAGCGGCGATGTGCAAATACCGGGTAACGACTGCAAGACAAGAGATCTTGCGACGAGCTGGGTACAAACGTCGGAGGACGCCAAAGCACGTGACAATTCACGGCCGGCCAGCTCGTTCCCCTCCCTTTGCCAGGCCAGGTTGCAAGCGAACAGATAAAGAGCGTCGATCTCGGCGGACAGGTTACTCTCCAAATCGTGAATATCTTGCTCGGTAGTCATTCGTCCACCCGCTCCTCGGCCTGCCGAACATCCCGGCCAATGCTGATTCGCGCGTGTTTGGACAGTCAGTCTTTCACGATCTATCGCGCAAAGTTGGCGGGACTGAACGCACATTGCCGCATCATGCTAGCGATGGGATGCGTCTATCGCAATTCCTCTCAAGCACGAGTTTGGAATCTGGAGACGAGCATAGCCAGGACTCCTCCCGAAGGCCGGGATGGACATAGGACTTTGGATGTAAAGGGAGGAAATGAGCAGGTCTGTATCCGAAATCCGCGTCTCAGACTGCCGAAACCGGAGCAGCCGATCTCAGCCAGGTCTCCAACTGCTGATGGTCGACAACACCCGCCTGTTGAACGACTGGCCGGCCGGCATAGAACACCGCAAAGTAAGGAATGCCGCGAATGTTGAACCGCGCCGCGAGCTCAGGATAGCGTTCCGTATCAACCTTCAGGACCACGGCCTGACCTGCCATGTCTGCAGCAGTCCGCGCGACCTCCGGAGCCGCCATTCGGCAGGGCCCGCACCAGGCCGCCCAGAAGTCAACCAGCACGGGAACGCGGGCGTCGCGTAGGAGTTCGTCGAAGAGCTGAGGATCGGCTTCCAAGGGTTCATTTACTGGAGGCAAAGGCGCCTTGCAGGCTCCGCAATGTCCGGTGTCGGCCAGATGAGCTGCTGGAATACGGTTCTTGCGACCGCAATTTTTGCAGGTTCGAATTACAGCCATACCATCGCTCCTTCACGGCGCCACGCGGCCAAATTCTGTCCGGGCCCGTTATTCATTAAATGCTTTTGCCGCAGAAAGGTTGCAGCGCCAGGCAATTTACCTGGACGCGATTGCCGACCGTACCGGGAGCTACGATGCTACATGGACTTGTCCCGACTAGCTCTAGCAGGCTGCTGAAAAACTCGTAACAGCAGATCCCTCGCGGGCTGAAGCCCGCGAGGGATGACAAAAATAAAGGGGTTGCGGCGGCACACCTAAAGGTGTGCCCTTTCAAAAATCGAACATAACCGACTTTTTCTGCAGCCTGCTAGTGCATAAGTCGTATCCGAAACTCTTTCGGTAGGCGGAGATTTCAGTGACTATCTTTCGCTAACCGCGAATCCCTCTCCCGAGCAATTGAAGTGCAACCGAGCGCTCACTAGCATGGCTGGAGTCGGCATTGCCGGCCCAATTCGGACGGATGTTTGAGGAGGCACGAATGATCACGACACCGTTATTTCTTGAACTTGAGAATCTGCGTCACAAGTGGGGATGGCTGATGGCCCTCGGAATCCTCATGATTGTCCTGGGGATAGTTGCCCTCGTCATCATGCCGGCAGCGACGATAGGCACGGTTCTGGTGTTGGGTTGGCTGCTGGTAACAAGCGGGGTCATTGAGGCCGTGCAGGCATTCCGGGTACGTCAGTGGGGCGGACTGTTTCTTCACCTGATCGGAGGTGTTCTTGGAATACTTGTCGGTCTGTTGGTGGTCACACATCCTGTCGCCGGCGCCCTGGCATGGACGCTACTCTTCGCATCGTTCTTTACAGTCATCGGCGTCTTTCGCCTGGTTGCCGCCATCCGATTGAAATTTCCCAACTGGGGCTGGGCGGCTTTCGACGGTGCAATCACCCTTGGGTTGGGCATTCTGCTGTGGATCGAATGGCCATGGTCCGGACTGTGGTTTATGGGTCTTGCCGTCGGCATCTCTCTGATGCTGCGGGGATGGTCGTATGTAATGTTTGCGCTCGCAATTCACAGCCTGCCGATTCCCACTCAAATCAGGCAGGCTGCTTAAGAACGAGCTGTGATGCATGAGTTTAGCGGATCCGACATCGCGGGCCAGAGATTATGAGTAGCGATACCACAAAACCGAGGGTGCCTAGTGCCAATATCGATAGGAGGCACGAGCTGCCTGGAGCGACGCCTGCTTCGATTGCAGAACAGACACCGACGCCGCAGGCTGGGGCCGGTCAAGACGCGGAGGCTTCCGCGGCGGAACTGCGGAAAGCGAGGGAGGAGTGCGCTAGTCTTCTCGACCGTTTGGCCAGAACCCAAGCTGAGCTTGAAAACCTCCGCAAACGCACGACCCGGGAGAAGCGTGAGTACAAAGATCTCGGGATAGCAGACACAATCTCCTCACTGCTGCCCGCAATTGACAGTTTTGACCTGGCTTTGCAAACACCTTCGCACGATACGGCGGAGTTCCGCCATGGGTTGGATTTGATCCGCAAGCAGTTCGACGAGATTCTGAACAGGCTGGGAGTGAAGCCGATAGCAGCCAAAGGTCAGCCGTTCGATCCACACATCCATGAGGCGGTTGATGTGACAGAAACTACTAACGCCGAAGACGATTATGTACTCGAGGAGCTGCAACGAGGCTACGTACTCGGGGATCGTCTGTTGCGCCCCGCTATGGTGGTGGTGGCGCGGCGGCCCGGTAATAAGGGCGCTTCAGCCGCCAATGTCATCGATATCGATAAAGTGGCCTGAGTAGCTGAACCACCGGGCTGGTTGGACTGCAATCAATCTACGGTCTGGCTCGGTGGTGCGTAAACGATAGCCGCGATTCCGTCATACTTGGCCAGGAGTTCCGGCTTGTGTTCGATGATCGCGATGTTCACTCCGTGCAGCCGCGCGATCTCCACCATTTCATCGATCACATTTTCTACTGGCGCTAGCGCCTTGTCGCAGAAGGGGCAGGACCCCTCCGAAAGCGAGAGATAATGATGCTCCTTGCAGACAAATCCCTGCTGCTTGAGATTCTCGTTGACGAAGAGCCTGCGTAACAGAAACAGATTGCAGGCTTCCATTACGTCATGCAAGCCGGAGATGACATCCTGGTGTGGTTTGTAGTTGTTCAATTCTTCCACCGCGCTGACCTCGCGTGCCATCCGGTACTCTCGAAGCTGGTCCTCAATCAATTGCTTGCGGTCGCGGTTGTCCGCAGCGGGCGAACCAAAGACCCGGCCGATAACTTTTTCCTGAAGATCGATGGCCAGGAAGTTTTCGAAAAGGTGCAGCACCCTTTCTTCTGCCATGATGACCACGGCGTTACATGACAGGTCATTGAAAATCCTGAAGGCATGGTTGGCGGTCTGTTTCAGATGCCGCTGCAAATGCGTCAGGCGATGCCGTTGGACTTTCCCGGGAATCGAACGGTCGACGGTATCGGTGGGCACAAACGACGTAATCTTGTCGAACTGCTGCCAGTAGCCCAGATGATAGATGGAGAATCGGCTCTCATCCTTGGAACCCTCCACTAGCAGTACCCTTTCGCTTCCTTCGAGAATGGCTTCCAGTGGCAAGATGTAGGGATCGACATCAATAACAAGGTTATCGCTTGTGCGGTTCGGCACTCCAACGATGCGATTCAATTCAGAGCCTGATTTGAAAATGACGAGAGAGTGAACAAAAGCCGGCACAAGATACTCCGCCAGAAAAGCTTCTATCTCGCTGAGATCACGGATGAGGGCCTCTTGTAGTTGGCGTGGCAGAGCTGTGATAAACGCCTTGCGCTCTTCCAGGGCATGAGTCTTAAGAGAATGAAAGGAGCGCAGCAGTCCCTTTTTCTCGGGCGCCACTTTCTCTGGACTCAGGCGCAGGTAAAGGCTCACCACGGGGCCGCGGTACGCCGCCCGTTCCAGGGCCTTCAGATTGTTCAGCGAAAATATAGTGGAGCCATTAAGCGCCTCGATGAGGGACTTTGGGCGCGGCAACTCCTCTGCCAGGACTTTTCTCTTGACCTTGGGCAAGGATCCGATCTGGTGTTCTCGTTCCCCGACAGAATACCGTTCGTCCATAGCGGCACCGTTCAAGAGTCGCAAGGCGAGAGAACCGGCGAGTTGCTGGCAAACCACCTGCAACTAAGCCGCTGCTGGCACGGTGCTCCCCGCGGGAATGGGCATTAGCGCCAGGACGCGGGTTCCCGCTCCAGGCTGGCTGTTCACGGTAACGGTGCCGCCCACGCCCGTTGCCCGCGCGCGCATTCCGCATAGACCAAAACCATGCCGGCCTACCGGAATAGGACCTGGCCGGAAGCCCTTGCCGTTGTCCTGGACCTGCAGGCGCACCTGCCGGGGCAGGTAGGCCAATTCAATGCAGACCCGGGACGGCTGTGCATGTTTCACGGCGTTGGACAACGCTTCTTTGCCGATTCGCAAGAGCTGGGCACGCGTGCGAGAAGGCAACGGGCAGGATCCTTTCGCCAGGGAAAGTTCGAGTTTGACTGGTGTTCCTGCAAAGACCTGCCGGGCGAAAACCGACAGCTCACCAGCTAGGTCTCCGCCGGCGATCGGCTCATGGCAAAGCGTCCACATGAGGCGACGGGTTGCGGCAATCGCTTCGCTTGTCAGATTGAGCGCGCGGCGGAGCTTGCGGCGGGCCTCTCGCGGCTCCCGGAAAAAATCGTATTCGGCAGCTTCCATCTGAAGAATGATTGCGTTCAGGTCCTGAGCTAGCGTGTCATGTATGTCGACAGCGATCGGGTTACGCTCGCGGCGGACAGCTGCTTCGCAAAGGATCAGTTGCTTCTGCTTCTGGGTGTTGGGTTCGCCGAGCCGGACATCGCAACCCGGGGCGTGAGAAGTCGAGCCCGAGATGGGCACCGGCAGACAGCGCTGCTGCGGCCGGCTTCCGATGGTTTTTATTTTGTGAGCACCGCTCGATTTCATGATCAGTTCCTCACGCGGCCGAGGTCGCGTCGAGGTGTATGAGTCCTCGCCGTATAGCAATATTCAGGGCTTCCGTGCGTCCAGTGACTTTCAACTTTTCCATGATATGGGTCATGTGCACCTTCACTGTGGCTTCGCTGATGTTGAGCGCTACTCCAATTTCTTTGTTGCTCTTGCCGATGGCTGCGACCTTGAGGATCTCCATTTCCCGGGGAGTCAGTTGGCGATCGCCCACACGCTTGGCGAGCTTAGCGCCCACGGCGGGTGGAATCCACGTGTTGCCTTCGCTGACCGCACGAATACAGGCTGCCAGCTCGTCCACCGCAGAATCTTTCAGTAAATATCCCCGAGCACCGGCCCGCAAAGCGCTGTAGATGTCCTCTTCGCCCTGATAGGTGGTGAGGATGACGGTATGCGCATCCGGAGCGGTCGCCCTGATAGCTACAACTGCTTCGATGCCATCCATGACCGGCATGCGCAGGTCGAGTAGAGCGATATTCGGGCGAAGTGCGAGGAATTTTTCCACCGCTTCGCGGCCATCGCCTGCCTCGGCGACAACCTGCATATCCGGGTGGCGGTTGATCAGGGCGGCCAGGCCTTCGCGCACCAGCGGGTGATCATCCGCAACTAAGACCGTGTACGATTTGCCACTACGCGGGTCCGGCAAGAGCCGGCGCTCGTTGCCGCTGGGCACGCCAACGGCTGATTGGGCAAGAGGTGGCGACAGGTCGCCGGGGCTTCGCTTGTGTGTCAGGACACGGGCATCAGGTTCACTGTCCTTGCCCGCCGGTTGGATTCTCAGTTGATGGCGGTGCAGAGTTTTTGAGGGCTTGTGCAAGAGCTGCCTCCAGTCGGACGACATCTTTGACGACATCTTTAGACATGTCGCTACCGACATTGTCGCTACCGGGAACGCCACGGGCTGTCACCAAGCGGACATTCCTGAACTCGGATGTAAAAATATAGTGATGCGCCAATTGTCGCCTGCAGGCAACCTCAGCTCTGTATTCCAGGTGCTAATCGTCAGGAGCAATCTTGCGGAGCGACTTGTGGACCTTATGCCCAGCGGTATCCCCGATGAATCCCAACCTCCTGAAGCGGGTCATCATGAGATTTACTCGCTGCCGGGCCGTGCCAATCATCTCGGCGAGGGTTTGCTGATCGATGGCTAAGTCAAGATCGTTCCTGGAGCGGAATGCCGCTAACGACAACAGGAGCCTCGCCAGCCGCTGCTCGCTGGAATTCACCAGATTACTTACGAGGTCTGCCTGCATCCGCGCCATGCCTTCCAAAAGATAGATGATGAACATGTACGAAGCATCATCTTCGGAGTGCAGCAGACGCACCATGGTGTTCCGGGGAATTTTGAGCGCTCTGGTCTCGGTTATGGCAATCGCACTGTACAAGCGCAGGGGCAGGTTCAGCGTAATGCAGCTCTCGCCGAAAAAGCTGCCGCCATCGAGCAACGCAATCACCGCCTGTCTTCCTTCCTTGCAAGTGGTGGTGAGCTTCACGCTTCCGCTCTTGATGAGAAACACTGAATCGTTGGGATCGCCTCTGGAGAAAATCACCTCGTCCTTGGCAAAGGAACTCGGTCTGATGCCGATTTCAGCGCTTTCAAGCAGAGGAGCGAACTTGAAAGGTGTAGTGACCGGAAACGACACGGCAAACCTCCGCTGCACGGTCATAACTGGGCTCGACAATCATACTCCGGGAGTGAAATGGGAACCCGTTTAATTTCTGAATTAGACCTGCGAACCCGGAAGTCGCGCTTGTCTCGCGGGCAGTGCTTTCTTTAATTCTGACTCTCTTTTATTTGCCGGCCCTTCAGCGAGACTCAGAATTCGGCACTTCTCCTCGGTTCGGCACCATCCAGAATTCGCCCAGTTGATGTAGCGCGAAAGTCTTAGGACCGTTTTAGACCAAAGGCTGATCCAGGATTGCCCTGACCCTCCAATGATCTCTTCCTCCTGGGGAAGAATTGTTGCCGAGTAGAGGCCGACGTAACATCGCAGGGAAGAACACAAACCGTGTCGGTCAACGTTGGCGGCACGTCACTGGCCTGTGGTAGTCGCCCGAAACGTTGGCCTGTCTTGCCATTAAGCAGTTCACAATCAGCCATATGGAGGTAGATGATGTCAGCACAAACCGCGACCCAAACCCCCAACCAAACGCAAAGAACCGGTCAGAGAGGTGAACTGGCAAGGCGCACTGGCCTGCCTCTTGTTCCCTCATTATTGCTCGATCCGTTTGGGTTCTTCGATGACAACCCATTTGCCGTGCTCCGCAGGATGCAGAAGGAGATGAACCGTGCGTTTCCACAGGGCGCCGGCACGGGCGATCTGACGGCTACCGCCTGGGCGCCGCCGGTTGAAATATCGTATCAAGACGGTAATCTCGTCGTTTCCGCCGAGCTGCCCGGGCTCAGTGATAAGGACGTGAAGGTCGAGGTCACCAATGACATGCTGGTCATCCAGGGCGAACGCAAGGAGGACGAGGAGAAGACAGAAGGTGGGGTTCATATCTCCGAACGGAGATATGGGCAATTCTATCGAGCCATAGCCCTACCGGAGGGAGCAGACCCACAGAAGGCGAAAGCCGAGTTTCAGAACGGCGTGTTACGGGTAACCATTCCCGTCCCCGAGGCGAAGCAGAACCAGCATCAGCATCAGATTCCCATTCAGACCTCCGCCTCCTCGGAACAGCAGAGTCAGCAGGGTCAGCAAACAAAGCCCGCGACCGGTGAAGGTGCTAAAAAAGATAAGGCGGCGTGACGTAATAAAACCGGTGTGAAACATTGGCGGCCCTGAAAGCGCGTGCGCTATGCTCGAACGACCTTTTGGGGCCGCAATTTCGTTGAGGTTGTTCGTTGTTGCAGCAAAAGTGCCCCGCAGGATGGTGCAGCGATGACGTCGTCCTCCTCCATACCGGCTTTTCTCTTCGATCTCGACGGCACTCTTGTCGATAGCGTTTACCAGCATGTCCTGGCGTGGCGGGAAGCCTTGGAACGCTGCGGCATTCAGCTTGCCGTCTGGCGCATCCATCGTCGCATCGGAATGAGCGGCGGCTTACTGACGGCTGCGCTGCTGAGGGAAACGGGACGGGCCGTAACCCCAGAGCAGACCGAGCAGCTCCAGAGGCTTCACGCGGAAGCCTATGCGCGGCAGCTATCCCAGGTGCGGCCTCTACCGGGCGCCAGAGAACTATTGGATTTGCTCACGCGAACCGGAGTGCCGTGGGCGATTGCCACCAGCGGCAGAGGTGAATATGCGCGAAAAACTTTGCGGATGCTTGATATCGCCACGGATGTACCGGTCATTACCCGAGACGAGGTAGCGCACGCCAAACCTGATCCGGACCTGTTTCTCGCCTCGGCAGATCGCCTCCATGTGGACATTCACTCATCCGTCATCGTGGGAGACAGTGTATGGGACCTGCTTGCCGCCCGGCGTGCCGGAGCGCTCGGAGTCGGTCTTCTCTCCGGAGGCTACGGGCAGGATGAGCTCGAGCGTGCCGGAGCTTACCGGGTGTACCAGGACCCGCTGGATCTGCTGCAACACCTGGACGAGCTCGGCGTGCGCGTCATGCATTGAGGGAAGAGCGAATGGATCAACCTGTCTCCAAGGTCAAAATTTACGGAACGCGAGGCTCGGCCGCGGCGTATGCCATTCGTGACTTCCTATACAGGTGCGACGTTCCTTTCGAGTATGTCGAACTAGGCGATGATGAGCAGGCTCGCACCCTCACTAGCGCCAGCAGCCTGAGCGACCAGCGATTGCCAATCTGTGTCTTTCCCGATGGCACCCGGCTGGAGCGACCAACGGTTCGACAAGTCACGGAGAAGCTGGGCTGGTTCCGCAACCCCTCCCGCGCGGAATACGATTTGAGCATTTATGGTGCGGGCCCCGCAGGGCTGAGCGCCGCCGTTTATGGGGCTTCAGAAGGTCTGAAGACGGTCCTGGTGGAGCGCTACGCCTTGGGCGGCCAAGCAGGTTCGAGTCCGAAAATCGAGAACTACCTGGGGTTCCCTCACGGGATTAGCGGAAGGGACTTGGCTGATCGCGCTCGCGAACAGGCCACCCGTTTCGGGGCCGAGATCCTGCTGCTTCGCGAAGGTGTGCGGGGCGAGCTTCTGCCGGGAAAAGGAGTTGTTCACCTGGCGGATGGAACCAAGATCATCTCACGCGCCTCAATCTGTGCTACAGGCGTGGATTACCGGCGACTGAACCTGCCCGACGAAGAGAAGTTTCAAGGCGCGGGCATTTATTACGGCGCGGGATCGAGCGAAGCGTCGCTCTGCGGAAACGAGCACGTGTTCGTGGTAGGCGGCGGCAACTCCGCCGCGCAGGCTGCGCTGCATCTGGCCAGCTTCGCGTCCAAGGTGACGATGGTGGTTCGCGAGGACTCGTTGAAGAAAACTGTCTCGGGGTACTTGATCGATCGGATTCGCACGAATCCTCACGTGGAAGTCCTGCTCTGTACCGAAGTCGTCGCGGTGCACGGAGACAGCATCTTGCGCTCTATCACGCTGCGAAACAATCAGACCGGCGAGCAGTGGACTGCCGACACCAATTGGCTTTTTCTCTGTCTGGGCGGAGTGCCGCATACCGATTGGGCGGAAGAAGTCGGCGTGGTCCGCGACGAGGCCGGCTATTTGGTTACGGGTCCAGACTTACTGAAGAACGGCCACCGTCCCGACAACTGGAAGTTGGACCGGGACCCGTATTATCTGGAAACCAACATTCCAGGCGTGTTTGCCGCCGGCGATGTGCGACATGGCTCGGTCAAACGATTGGCTTCCGCTGTCGGTGAAGGAGCGATGGCGGTGACTTTCGCGCATCGCTATGTGACCAGTGGTTAACCGACGGCGATCCTTGAATTGTGTTTAAGCAGTCCTTTTCACTTGTGCAACGTCCGCCGATTTCCGGTCAAGCCGTAACTGGTGAAGTATTTCTGCCCGTACCTTCTGAACGATTCGCGGCACCTCATCGGGAGAGACGTTCGCAATCCTGGCAACCGCTTCTTTCGGAAATCCCTCAACAGCAAAAAGCTCAAAAATAATCTGCTCGTTCACGGGAATGTGCCCGAGGACTCGAAACAGTTGCTCCAATTCTTCTTTCTTCTCCAACTCTTCTTCTGGATTACTTGAGTCGGTTGGCGCGTTGAATTCGCGCGGCCGTATTTCACTATCGTCCAAGTCTTCCGGCAAATAAATCTCGCCCTCCACGTCGGCCGTGATGGGCCCTTCTTCCAAGGTGCGAAGTTCCGCCTGTGTCAGTCCCTCGAGACTCTTACGATGTTTGCCTATGACATGTCGTTCGCGAAGGTGTTTTTCAAGGATGCCGTTGGCGATCTGGTACAGCCACTGCTCCAACGTGAGATCTCTGGGTTTGTGGGCATAGTCTTTGTAGGCTTTGAGGATGGTTTCGTCCAGAATGTCTCCGCTGGTGTAAAGCGGACTACGGATTTGCATGCTTAGATAAGCTACTCGCAATCGCCGTCTGATATAGGACTTGAGCGGATCCAGCAGCGGAAGTATCTGAGCAAAGAATTCGGTTTTTCGTCCCTCGGAGGCAAGTTTCTTCAACGCTGCTTCGCTTACCTGCAGTCCTGCTTCCTGTCGCTTCCTTGTTGTCCATTGACGTTCCGACGCCAAGGTGTTCCTTGAACTCATCATCCGAGCTCCGTCGATGAACTCGTGCGACACGCTACGCCGCTCCCCTTATCGATTGCCGAAGCTCAAATCCTGCTTCGGCGAGCAAAGCCGCAATATCAAATTCGCTCAACCGGGACGCGTCATACTCAACTCGAACGGCATGCCTCGGCTCATCCAAAAAGATGTTGCGAATGCCGTAGACCCTGTGTATCTGATCCAAGGCTCGCGCCTCGGACTCGCCCGGCGGCACGCCGTAGAAAAATGTTGCCTCCAGCATCGTCACAGGCACACACCTGGTCCGGCAGCACCGAAGATCCCGATTTCGTCAGGCAGATTTCCTGTCATCGACGTCGACATATTCAGCATCCACCACTCCACTGTCACGCTTCGCCTGACCGTCACCCGCCGAACCCGCCGCCGCGCCCGAGGTATTTTGCGGCTGGGCGGCCTGATACATCTGCTCCGCCAGTTTGTGCGAGGCTTGGGTCAAGCGCTCCCGTGCCTGATCCATCTGCCGCTTATCATTGGAATCCAATGCCTTCTTGGCATCGGCAATAGCGTTTTCTAGGTCGCCGCGCTCGGAGGAAGATATCTTGTCTCCATTCTCGCGCAGCATTTTTTCCACGCTGTAAACCAGGCCATCGAGCTGGTTCCTTGCTTCGATTTCCTCGCGCTTGGCCTTGTCTTCCGCCGAGTGAGCCTCGGCCTCCTTTGCCATGCGGTCGACATCGGCCTTGCTGAGCCCGGAGGAAGACGTAATGGTGATCCTCTGGTCTTTGCCGGTCGCGATATCCTTGGCAGCCACGTTGAGAATGCCATTGGCGTCGATGTCGAACGTCACCTCGATCTGCGGCACACCACGCGGCGCCGGGGGAATGCCGTCGAGATGAAACTTGCCCAAGGTGCGGTTGTCGCGAGCCAATGGACGTTCGCCCTGCAGCACGTGCACTTCAACCGACGTCTGATTGTCGGCAGCGGTGGAGAAAGTCTCCGTCTTGCGAGTTGGAATCGTCGTGTTGCGGGGAATCATCGGAGTCGCTACGCCTCCCTGGGTTTCAATCGAGAGCGTGAGCGGCGTGACGTCGAGCAGGAGCATGTCTTTGACCTCACCCTGCAGCACGCCTCCCTGAATTGCGGCGCCGACAGCAACGACCTCGTCCGGATTCACTCCCTTGTGACCTTCTTTTCCGAACAGCTCCTTCACCAGTTGCTGAATACGAGGCATGCGAGTCTGGCCGCCAACCAGCACGATTTCGTCAATCTTGCCGGTATCTACCCCGGCGTCCTTCATGCATTGTTTGCACGGTGGCACCGAGCGCTGTATCAGGTCCTCAACCATCGACTCGAGCTTCGCTCGTGTCAGCTTCTTGATCAGGTGCTTGGGGCCGTTGGCATCAGCCGTGATGAAGGGTAGGTTGATTTCGGTCTCCATGGTCGTCGAGAGCTCGATTTTGGCGCGTTCCGCCGCATCGCGCAGTCGTTGCAGGGCCATCTCGTTGCCCTTGCTGCGCAGGTCGAGGCCCTCATCTTTCTTGAATTCGTCGATCAGCCAATCAACCAGCCGCTGGTCGATGTTGTCGCCCCCGAGATGGGTGTCGCCATTGGTAGCCTCGACTTCAATGAGGCCTTCGCCAACCCGCAAAATGGAGATGTCGAAGGTGCCACCGCCAAAGTCGTACACGGCGATGGTCTCGTCCTTCTTTTTGTCGAGTCCATAAGCAAGGGCAGCCGCGGTGGGCTCATTGATGATGCGCTTCACGTCGAGACCGGCAATCTTGCCAGCATCCTTCGTCGCCTGGCGCTGAGCGTCGTTAAAGTATGCCGGTACCGTGATGACGGCTTCGTTTACCTTCTCGCCGAGATAGTTTTCCGCGGACGTCTTCAACTTCTGCAGGATCATCGCTGAGATTTCGGGTGGCGTGTATTTCTTGCCTTGGGCGATGATCACGATGTGGTCGCCGTCCGCCTCCACCTTGTAGGGGACCATCTTCAATTCTTCGCGCACTTCCTCATAACGGCGCCCCATGAATCGCTTGATGGAGTAGATCGTATTTTCCGGATTGGTGATCGCCTGGCGTTTGGCCACCTGTCCGACAAGACGCTCTCCGTTCTTGGTGAAAGCCACGACGGACGGGGTGGTGCGCCCCCCTTCTTCATTTGGTATGACGGTAGGCTCTCCACCTTGGATGACTGCAACTACCGAATTTGTAGTACCAAGATCAATGCCAATGATTTTCGCCATCTGTGTTCCCCCACACGGATTAAGACTTCTCGACGAATGGCGCGACGCACCTGAGCGATGAGAGCCGCCCTCGTGTCGCGCATTCGAACCCGATGCTAAAGGTAAATCAAACCCATCTCAATTCTTCGCAAGGGTGACACGGCATTCCGAAAATGCGGCTAGACTCGGCTCCCCCGCATGCTGCGGATATTTGTAAGACTTTAGAGGTAGCGCACACCGCGATCGAGCCGAGAAGAACAATAGAAGGATATAGTGTCACGCAATCTGCTCTTGTGCGCGATGCCGCAGCAGGACTCGTATCTCCGATTGCAAGAAGTATCCGTTGCCAATGGAGGGCACAATAAGGCCGCGATTGATCGCCTCCTGGAAGTACGGGCTGGCTTGTTCGTACCCAGGAATCTGTACGCGCTAGTCCGTCATCTATTTTTTCGCCGCCGCTGGCATTGGCGAGGTTTGGCAAAGTCTCCCTCAGACCTCCAGGCTGATCCGGTTCTCAACCTCGGTTATCCCGGGAGCTGACCAGGCTGTTCGCTCTGCCTGCTGCTTCTCCGCCCAGGAGCGAACCGTGCCTCTCAAGATGGCCTTGCCGCCCTGGACCTCAACCGTGATTCTGTCGGCATCAAGCTGTGCGTTGCGTATCAGAGCATCCTCAATTTTTTTCTTAAGGTCCGATGGCGTGATGCGGGGCTTGACGGAAATGAGGTTGGTAACTCCTTTGACTCCTGCCAACCGGCGGACGACGCGCTCAGCATCATTCTTTTGGTATTGCCATTCGACTTCGCCTTTGAGTGTGACCCAGCCCTTCGAAACCGTGACATGCACCTTGTCGGCGGGCACGAACGTATCCCACTCCAGCGCGTGAACTGCGGCGGCGGCAATGTCCGCGTCGGTGCGCTCCGTAGCCAGGCGGACTTCGATATCATTGGCGACGGCCTTCACGCCGGCGACACGATGAGCGGCCTCTTCCGCGTCCCATTTCTTCAAATAGGAATCTACCCAACCGGTGAGGGTGACGACGCCATCTTTCACGGCCACTCCGATCTCATTGGGCTGGATCCGCGCGTCCCACTTCAGTTCAGACATAACCTCCCGCTGAATCTCTTCATCGGTTCGAATTAGTGTCGCGGTTGCCATACAAACTGCTCCTTTCAAATAATCGTGGATGGCTGTTGCATTTTCGGGCGATCTTCTTCGCCCGGTTTACCTGACTCCGATTCGTCGGACGTAGCGGACGCCACGATTCAATACTCGAACCTGGTTCAAAAGTTCGAGGTGACGGTACTTCGGACATGGCGACGATATCCGACTGAACCGAGAGCCGGTACGACTGCTAAAGAATGCTAGTGGCGGACTTAAGGGAAGGACAATTACCAAGGAGAACAGACAGATATTCCTATGGTTGACCTACACGCAGATGAACCTTGAGGCAAACGTATATGTAAGCCTAAGGTGTAGGGGGTAGACGCCTGTCAACGTTGAAACGATCGGCGACGCGCGAATGGTTCAGTGTTTGGGTGGCGCCGCATGCGGTGTAGGAGGAGGCGCGGCACGCGTCACTGGTGCCGGATGCGGCGGAAATTCCCGGTCCAGCATGGGACCCGGTGGCTTCCGTTGGTACACGTTTTGCATTTGTTGTGGTTCCAGCGGACGCCCAGGGTGCACTGTCATGAGCGGGGCCATCTGCGCAAGAGGAAGCCTCTCTTGCGGCGGGGGATACTTGCTCACCAGCGCAGGCCGACTGGGCGGCGGTACGCCACGAGTTACTACCGGGGGAACTGCGGGCTTCGCACCCTTGGCGGGTGACGACGTGGTGCCGCTGGCGGGTGGCGGCGTGCTGCCGCGCGGAGGCGGCGGCGAAGTCCGTTCACCTGGCGGTACGTTGCGGGCCGCCGTGGCGGGCTGGGCCGGTCGAACGACCGGTGGGTGCTGAACAATGGCAGGCTGGCCCGGTGGCACTGGCGGATGGGCAGGTGGCTTACCTGCCAGAACGGCGCGTGGTGTGGGATTGACCGACGGATGTGGAATTACTTGCGCTCGGGCCAACTGCTCTGGTTTAACCGGCACCAAATTGCGATGCACCGGTTCCGCATTGCGAAATGCATTCGCCGGAATTGCGCTGGCAGCCATGGCTTGATAGCGGTAATGAACATTGTTGATGTTCGTTATGTTCGTGATGTTTGTGATGTTGATGTTGCGCACATTGGTAATGTTGACCTGCTGCAGGTAGACATCGCTGTGGTGATACCAGGGAAAGAACGGCTCACCCGGACCGAGCGGAAACCACGCCACCAGGCCGCCAACGCCGAAGCTTAGAGAAAATCCCGGCCCACCGATGAACGCCACGAATGCTGGTGCATAGATAGGCACCACGGCAATCGGTCCCGGGATCCAACCCCAACGCGCTCCAATCAACACCCAGCGTCCATAGTGAAAGGGAGCGAATCCCCAAACCGTTTCGTCGAGCCATGTCCAGCCCCAGGGCTCGACCCAAACCCACCTTCCAAAGCGGTAGGGACACCACCCGACGGCGACGCCCGCCGGATACCATATCGGCCCGTAGTCGGCTACCACGTCCCAGGCGCCATACTCATCCAGGTCGTAGTATCCCGGCACATAAGGGTTGACGTATTGGCGCGACCGCGCATGCAGGTACTTCTGATCGCGTTCGTTGCACCACCGGTCAAAGCTATCGGGTGTTGGCAGGCTGACAGGATTGGCCTGCACCGGCTCTGTGCCATCCAACTCCAAGGCTTGTCCGCTTTGCACAATCTCGTTAAGGTTTTTTCCCGTCACCTGCGCTTCTCCCCGGTTGACGGTGATAAGCGTGCGGCTCTGGTCGGGATAGGTTTCGATTCGATAGCTTCCACTCTGCTGGATCGTTACTGCGCCGTTGGGAGTATCCACTTCCACTTCATCGCCCGAATGCAGATCGTAAGCGGTGATGCGGATTGTCCCCTGGGCCAGCCCCAATTGGATCAACTGATCGGTCAGGGTAGTGGTGGTGAGGTCGGTCTGCTCCGCCATGCGGATCGCAAGATTACCGGTCTCCAGCTCGGCGCGCGCCCCTTTGTCCGTCCACAACCGGTCTCCGCTGGTGAGCGGATAATTGAGAGACGCTGTGCCCCAGGTATTCTCGCCCGAAGGTTCGAAGGAAATAGACCCGCTCATGTAGCTCAGGCGCGCGACGCGTCCCGGGGGATCGCCGTTCTGGGCAGACGACGGCAGTGCCAAGCAGAATGCGAATGCCAAGCAGAACGTGGTAAAGATGCGCGACGATGTCTTCACTTCTTCACCTCAAACTCTCTCGCCTGGAGATAAGTCCCTAGCCATACCCGAGCACTCAGCGCCGTTGCTGCTGAGACTGGCGCTGGAGGAAGGAATTTAACTTTTCGCGGAGCGCGGCGAAGACCGGGTTCGTGTCCCCCTTGCCCTTAAGCTGCTTTTCGAGATTCGAGATGTCATCATTCAAACCTGCATAAACAGGGTCGTCGCCCGCGTACCCAAGTTCCTGGGAACGCCGCAGTTCGTGTTTTGCCGTCTCCAGCAGGGTCTGGGCCGCATTCCTGTCCCTGTCGCGCTCTGCCTCCGCGGCGGCGATGGCCGCACGGGCCAGAATCAGCGGGATTGGGATCACGCGTTCCGCAACATCAAGCGTATCCAGGGCGGTCGACAACTCTGTCTGGGCTTGCTCCGGCTTCTGTTGATCGAGCAGATGCGCCGCCCTATTCAGAGCTGCCGGATAGGTTGCCAAGGGAAGGCTGTAGGTGCGAACCCGGATCTCGCTCATCAGGGAATAGAGAACGACGCGCGCCGCTGGAAAGTTCCTCTGGCCTACCGCTATCAAGGCGGCTTTGGCCATGCCATCGATGGCGTTGATTTCATGCGGGGCAGTATCAATCACCTTAACCTCGATCTCGACCGGGATGAGCGCATTCGGCGGATTGCGGTCGAGCAGGATTTTGACTTTCCCCGTCGCCTGCTTGATGGCGGTCATGGCTTCGTCTTTCTTGTTAGCGGCTATCGCTGCAACGGCCATGTGCGATAGCTTGATCGCCGCAACCGCATCCTGGTCGAGAGACTTCTCGGCTTGCTGCTCGGCTTGCTCGCGCTGCTTCTCGATTTCAGGCTCGGCCTGTACCTGCGGGGTAGCAAGAGCGGAATTGGTATCGGATGCGGCAGGAGTCTCCGCGACGAGAGATGATCCCAAGGGCAACACCAAGGCGACTGCCAGCAGAAATATCAGAGGAGCAGTAGCTTCGTTCATACCGTGCAGTACCTTCCTTCTGCTAATGCGAGGCTAGAGGAGCCGAAGAGAAGCGGACAATTGAACATGAGGTCGATCCTGGATTCGGTAACGATAGGTAAGAGCAATTGCGCCTTGTGGCCAATGCCTGCATAAGACCTTGGGAGTAAGAGAACAATGACTGCTCAGCTACAGTAGTGCGACGGCTTGCAACTCTCGTATCACCCAAAATAGCCGTCGGGCCGATACATAGCTGTGTTGGCCACCGTTGCGTAGGTCCGTAATGCGGGATTTCGAGATCACATGCAACAGGTGCCCAGTTCGGTCGAGCGCGCTGTAAAGCGGCTGGGATCGGAGATGATTCAGTGATGAATCGCGCCAATTGCAGCCAATTGTAGCCAACGGAAACCGCACGTCTCTGCAAGTGATTGAAACGATGGTGGCCAGGGACGGAATCGAACCGCCGACGCCAGCCTTTTCAGAGTGTAGCTATCCTATATCTTCAACAACTTGCAGGTCACGGACGGCTGCGTAAGTGCTGCTACGTACGTGCAAGTCAGACTTATTATGGGTTGCGTTGTGGGTTGCGACAATGTCTATCAGCGCGTACTTCGGTTGCGCGAACAGCGTAAAATCAGGGCATGGAAATCAAGAAGCCCTTGAGCCCATTCCAAGAGGTGCACAAAAAGATTCAAGAAGCTCGTGACCATTCCCGCGAGGTTCAAGAAGGGGAAGCTGAGCTTCGCGAGAAAAAAGCAGAGGAGGAGGCCGTCCGCGAGGGATTCGACCGTGCCTAACTCAAAACTTTCGCCGCAATTGATTGCCGACGGCAACCTGAAACGCTGCTCGGTTTGCGGGTACCCATTCCCGGCGGACGTGAAGCCGTCCATGAGCGTGGCATTTGCCGATCACCTGCTCAAGGCACACAAACCCGGCCAAACGACCGAAGATTTCAACCAAGCCGCTGTGCGAGTCGTCGGAGAGGCTACTGAGAAATAGACCCCTACCCAAGTTTTGTTTTGTACCGAAGTCCTGGCTCCAAAATCATCCCGGTACACATTTGGCCCACACTCAAAGGCAACTGAAGCTTCGGTTTGAGCTAGCCGACGGTAGGCTGTGTCGAAACGAAATCTTTTCGGCTCAAGTTGCGAGTAGCTAACCACTCGTCCTTGATCCTCGGGTCCGCTGCACACCCGATGAACGGCGAAACCCGAGTCGCTAAGCCAGGGGCAATCCCCAGCCTCCTTGTCGTCAGAAACGTATCGAGTTTGCTCTGATACTCAACGAGGGGGTGCGGTCGCCCCTCAAGTGCGAGCTTTTCTCTTTGTCGCGGCGCGCGAGTGAGAAAACACAAACCTATCCTTGGCTCTGATCGGCGTCGCCCTCTTCCCCGCCAAAGAATCTCATCGCCGCGTCATCTTCGATATCTTGCGGGCGATCCACGACGGCAATTACCTTGCGCCGGATACAAATAGCGTCACCGGAGCTAATGTTCTGGGCAATATCTCCGAAATCGCTCTCCTCCGGATCCCAGTCGCACCAAATGTCCATCTGAAGCTTGTAGTACGCCACGGGACCTCCTTCCTTCCGCGGATTGACTCAGACCATCCGTGGGTTTCGGCTCTCCTTTCAGCCCGAGGTACTGCTTCTTGCTCTGAAGGGAGCGCGTGTTTTAATTCTACGTACTGTCTGGGCTACCCCTCAGGTCCCGTGGAGGCAGTTCGTCCACGTTCTCCGGAAGCTCGGCTGTACTCCGCAAAAGAAGAAAGTGGGTTGGGCAAGATCGTTCTTTAATCCGAGACGGAACCCGAACTTTGTTTCATTCCGAGAGCCCCTTCCCAGACAAAACATGTGCCAACGGATGTTGCACGAGTACCTTCGCAAGCTGCTGCTCGCTCCAGATGAGTTCATGCAGCTATTGGAAGACTGCTAGATCGGATGCGCGAACGACAGCTCGTGGCCATCTGGATCGGAAAGGTGGAAATATCGTTCGCCCCATGAAGCGTCTCGCGGTGCCTCCGGACGAAGCCCTTTTTCCGTCAGGTATGCCCAGAACCTATCAACATCAGGAACGTGGAAGATGAGCCGCCCCCATTGCGTAACAGGATTGCCCCGTTCGAGATTGAGAATTGGATCCTTTCCGTGCTTTGTGCGGAGCGAGGAGAAATACGCGTCTTCGCTGCCGTAGATGATCTCCAGGCCCAAGAGATCCCTATAGAACCGCACCGAGGTCGGCATACTGGCCACCTTCAGGGTAACTGCGGAAATCTTTTCAACAGTCACGTGTGCCTCCTCTCCCCCGCCACGTGCCGGTCACACGGCTCAGCCTTGCAGAGATACCCAGATACCGTGAGAAACTTTAAGGACGCCGCCGTGCGATCACATGCCATCGTTCCCTTGACCACGAAGTCATTCTGTATGGCGTCTTCCCCGGAGACTGTGCAGAAAACGTATCGTTGGCCACGCTCGGCGTACAATGAGAGTGGCTCACCGAAGGGATGGCCCCAATGCGGTCTCGGGGTACGACCACCAATGACTTTGTGCGACTACCAGTGCTGAGCGTCGAGCAGATCCTAGTCGAATCCAGATGTCAATATTGCGGGACCAGGATCGTCTCCAGCGTTTTTGAGGGTTTAGAGGAGATGGAAGCAGAGCATCGAATCGAGTGCTCTAGGCTACCAGAGAAGATGGTGAACAAGCTCTTTCGAGCAATCTGATAAGTTCCCGCGAACTCCCACCATGATCAGCTTGCCCTGCGGCCCGGAAAAGGAGTTCCGCTTGGCCCTCGACAACATTACGAAACTCATCGATGCAGGAAGAGAAAAAGGCCACCTCACGTATAACGGCGTGAAAAACCTCATTCCGCATGGCGACCACTCCTCGGAGGACTTGGCCGACTTGGTCACCACCATCGGCGCGCGGGGCATTGACATGCTTGAGGGCCAGCCCGAGCTAGCTTCCTCGGCCCTCGAAAAAAAGCTTGAGGAGGAACTGGAGGCCAGCGAGCTCGACCTTACCCCTGACGCTCTACGATTGGACGGCAGCGTCTAGGAACCCCTTCGCACCAGAGCCGCCCGGGCAGTGAGCGACCCTGAAAATCGGGTGTCAGTTCTGGTGTCAGTTCGTTTTGGGATTCCGTGCGCTTTGCTGCGTCATGGTGCGATACATCCGATAGCTAAGTTGCTGTGTTTGCGAGCCAATGCAACTTGGTGCGCTCGCGTGCGCCTTTAGTAGATAAGATTAAGAGTCAGTTGCTCGGCTCCCTCTGTACTGTGCCAAAAAACACCCTGAAACGCGGTTGCTAGGCCCTTGATTTGATTGCGGCAGTTCACCGGTTTCAGTGGGGTTCAAAAACACATGGTTTCCAAACACTGAGTCTCAGTTTCAGAGTTGACCGTCGCTCAGGAGAAGGCTCAGCGATTGTCAGTGTCAGATTTCTCAGAAGCGGACTTCAGGGGAATTTTGGCGCCTTGCCGGTCGAAAAGCACTGCCATCCTGTGGTTTCATCGCCACCACTGAATCGCGAAAAAATTAAGAAGGGATGTATCAAATGCGCCGCTGTGGAAGGGTTCTTCGGGGGTAAGAAATGGAACCGATAACCGCTACGATTGTTTCGAACGCGACGACTGAATCAAGAGTCGAAGGTCGCTGTCTGAGACCCCCACTTGTCTCTAGTCGCACAGCCTAACTGGGTTCGGGCAATTCAGGACACCTCAGCGCCGATCTCCGGCTTAGCCAACACCTATCGGAGAGCTCCAGGATTACAGGCACCGAAACTGGCAAAAAGAAGTAGCGTCGCTAAGGGGAGACATCGGCCACGCCGTCCGTGGTTTCATCGACCGTCAAGGTATGGCTCTCAGGCGCAATCAGCATTCCGTCAACCACGTATTGATAATTGACGGTCAGGACCTTCTTCCAGTCGAAAAGCAGAGAGCCGCGGAACGCGCCGCCACCGTCCTTGTCCAGATAGAGCGGTATGGTCTGATGCAGAGGTGGATTGAGGATGTTGACGGAAACGTGGGTCGGATTGATGGTGGTGGATTTGTAGGTGAAATTCAGCGACTCCAGGCTCTTGAAAGGCCCCAGTATGGACCGGATGCTCTGGCCCGCGAGACCAGCATAGATATGCTGGTCAGGCCCAGGAATTGGGGGCTTTTTCGTGCCTGTCCCGTGGGTTTCGCCGTCGAAAAAGCAGGAAGCCACCTGCTGGGTAAGGTTGTTGCTGACCAGATGGTTGTTGTCGGTAAGGTCCAAGGCCATCCAGTGATGACCCCCGTCACGTGAGAAGGCGATTCCGCCGTACCACAGGGCGGCCACGCGGATCTTGGGCGCGAAGACGTCGAAAGCCATATCGGAGAGCGAACATCCATTGGTGAACGGAGAGGAAGCGGAGCCGCCTCCCCGGCTGCCGTGGCAGCCAATGCGATATTCGCCGTGATTGGTGGCCATATCGGTGAGGACCGCTTCTTTGCTCCAGGTCGCGCCCGAGTCGCGGCTCACTTCAATCGCGTTATTGGCGACGCTCACGGCGTACAGTTCGGTGGGATCGTAAGGGTTCACGTAAAAATTGTCGGCCACGCCCAAGGGTTTGGTGGACGAACCGGAGGCCGCAGTCCAGCTCGGCACTACGCCATTCAATACTCCGCGGTAGATCTGGCCGGGACCGCGGCCGGCGCTGTAGCTGACAGGAGGATTAGTGCTGCTGTTCTTTAGTCCGGTGAGAACGTAGATGTTGAGCGAGCCATTGGCATGGCCGCCGCCCGCCTGGATCCTGCCGATGTTACAGGCCAGAAAATGATCGGCGGGCGATACGTCACCCCAGGCGCCCGGGCTCGGCGGATTGGGGATCCGGGACCGCACCACCAGGGAGAATTGGGAGCTGCTGCAGTTGACGTAATCCTGGTCCAGCACTGCCAGGTAGTCCGCTCTAATGGGCGGAGGGGCAAACTCCGCCTTGGTGGTCATCACCTGCACCAGGTTCGCGACCTCAGAGATGAAAATGCCGACATCGAACCGTGCCGGCTTCGGTGGTGGGGGCGCGATATTGGTGTAGGCGCCGCCGACATTATCAGGTGGGTTGACGGCAGTGTAGTTAGCGTTGCGCGCCAGGATGGCCTGGTCGGGGAAAGCCGCATCCACGCTGGCCTGGCCGGCATCGCCCAAGGCATTGAAGTTCTGCCAACTGGTCCAGCCAAACGTGGTCACGAATACGTCGTTGTCCCCGCTAGGTAGATAGACGGCTTCGACCAGACTGGAGCTAAAAGGCGCGGAACCGGCGGTGATGGCAAAAATTCCGGTGGTTTCCAGAACATGCAAATCGTGTTGGACGGGTCCCCAGTTGTTTACGCACCCCCCGACGACGGGCACGGAAAGCTGGCCCCCGGAGAAGAAGACTCCCCCATCCGTGGCCGCATACGCAGCGCAGAAACCCGTGGTCGTGTTGTACCAGGAGGGAAATGCCATGGCCCAGGTGTCGGCATGGAGGAGCGTAGTGTTCCCGTTGCACTCAGTTCCGTTGGAGCCAAGCATAGCCCAGGAGGCAGACGTGGGATTGTAGGCGTACCAGGCGCAACTATCGGCGGCGTAAACGTCATAGGTAATGCCCGGCGCCGGCGGCGTGCCGGGCGGGCTGGTGATGGGCGGCGCCGCCACCGCCAGCTGTCCGCTTCCGGGAAGGCCTGAGTTGGGAGGGGGACTGGGCTGGCTGGGCCGGGAGAAAAAACTGAGACCGGTTACGGTGTTGGTGGTGAAGTTCACCGTGCTCACTTCCTGGTTGTTGAGCCGGTTCCAGATGACCACCACGGTCGTGGAAGCCGCGCTCCCGTTGGGCACCGGCGCCACATGAGAGCAACCGCCGGGCAGTGCGATCACGTTCCAGACGCCGGATGCTCCCGCGTCTGTGGCTTGATACACATTGTTGCCGCCACAGGCGAACAAAGTCCCAAATCCTCCATCTACAACCCGAGACCCGACCGGCGGTGAGGTTGGACTGGTGGGAAGCACCGTCCAGCCCGAGGCCAGGTTTGCCTGGGTGGTGGTGACGATGCCACAGTTTGCCGAGACATAGGGCTGACCGTTGTCAAAAGCTACGCTGACCAACCCGGTGGGCAAAGTGGGACACGGATTCTGGTGGGTCCACGTTTCAGCAGCATCAATGGACACCCATAGTCCGCCCAGGGCCTGGGCTGGGCGCCCATCGTCGTCGCCGGTGGCATAGAGCAGACGCTTGGAATTTTTATTATCAATGGCGAGCGAAGTGTTGTTCACCGTCAAACCGCTGCGCAGCCCTTTGCTCGCCTGAAACCATTTCATACCGGCAGCGGTAGTATGCGCATTGGGCCCAGAGATCCAGACGGCGCCAGTCGTGGATTTCCAGACGCCCGCCAACTCGGATGCGGCATAGAGGATTTTGTCGTTGTTCGGGTCAACGATAAGACTCTTGATGCGTCCGCCCGGATCACTGGCATTGGGGGTCGGGCTGGTTACATTATTGGGGTCAGGAGAGATATCGCGGACCACGAACATCTGCTGAGCAGGAAGGCGAAATGCGGTGCTCAGGACGAGAAGTAGGGTCAAAGGCGCTTGCTTGCAAAACAAACCCATGACGGACCTCACTGCGCCAACGGAGTTGTCAGCGTGTCCCAATATTTAGGTTACGTTATCCGGAATTTTTCCCCCCTGGATCGCACCAGCCTTGCACCCGGAATTTCCGTTTTAGGTCCCAACAACCCGATACTGTACACCCTTCCCGGGTGTTTCATAAACAAAATGATTCAGATGAGCAGTTGTTCCGTAATGGAGGTATATTCAACCTCGCTTATTTGTTCAACTGTGAAACACGTCCCGAGAGCCTGTTGCACGGGACCTGATGCTCCGAGCAGTATTTGCAAGTCACACTCGCCAGAACCCGGCTTGTAGGAGGTGCCGAACTCGGTGGCCGGGCGCATTGTTGGCGGTTCGAAAACTGGGCCGAAAAGATTTCCTTTTGGCACGGGGTGAGTCGAAACCACATAGGCACGAGCCGCGCAGAAAGCTTGGTGAGATCGCCGTTCTCGATGGTTGTCGAAAACAGGCGTACTGATTTTGCAGGGCGCGTCGTCCCGATTCGAAAACGCTTTAGACTGCAAACGACAAGAGCGCTACGTTAGGGGCTGCCGTGATCGGACCTTTAAGCAGCAGCCTTTCAATTATGTCGACAAGCTCATTGACCGAAACCAGCTTCGTGATGAATACATCGGCACACGAAATTTCTTCAGGCGACGCTGACGCATCAGCAGATAGTATTGCGACAGGCACTTCGGGCTTCAGCATCCTCATAGTCGCCAAGAGAGTGGGGCCGCCAACGACCATGGGCTCAATGTGTTCTGCTAGGACTAGATCAATTTGGTTCGCGCGGAAGACTTCAAGGGCCTGATGCGCGCTGGTGGCGAGCAGCACCCTAAACCCTAGCTTTTCCAGTACTCGTTTTCGGAGTTCAACCCCAATTCCCTGATCGTCTACACAAAGAATTACCGAACGTGAACGGCCCCGCGCATCCATATAGGTGAACCTCTATTGACGGAGCGGCGTCTTTCTTCTCAGATTCCTTGGCCAGCGTCGGGGTTGGCATCAACAGTGACCGAATCAATTGCTTTCTGGCAGCCACTGAGCCCGCAAGGCAATAAGGGATTCTCTGAAAAATCAGGAACCTGTTTTAGTCTTTGCGTTCCGCAAAATTCGACGACTTCATTTCCCCGAAAGTAAAACCGGTTTGAAATTCGTCAGGAGAAAATGCAGTTCTTGCTTTTTGGCGGAAGCAGGAATTGAATCCGTCCCGATCAGACATATGCTGCTAGTGTATGATAAGTACCAAGGGGACACCTTGGGGATGACGAAACGCGAAATCCTCGAATTCTTTGCGCGCAGGAATAACTTTATTGCACCGGACCAGGTGTGGCTGGAATTACAACGCACGCTTGATCGACGGTCCGTTTACAGCTATCTGCTCCGGCTGAAACGTCAGGGACTGCTCGAATCAGGTCCATACCGCAGGCGCGGTGACCTGGCATACCGAATCACAGAGCGCGGCCACGCCCGGCTGCAATACTTCCGATCCCAACCCAGGTAGCCTGCGTCGCCTCGGTTGATGTCCCCTCAGCTCGGTTGCTCGGGGCGAGCAGAAATTGGTTGGAGGGGTTTCGGCACAGGCGCCGACTGTCCCATGAGCTCCCGTTCTTCTGGCATTGGCATGCCGTACATCTCGCGGTAGTACATCTCGGTGGTCTGCGAAAAATAGGTTGTCGAAGGATTGGCGTAGCACCGATCGAGTGATCTGCTCCAACTGATGTCTGGAACGCCGGCCATAGCATTCGCAATCTGACGGGTGGGGAACTGGTTGGCGGCGCGCCTGCGTATCTCGTCATTACAAGGGAGAGTCAGAGCGTCGGTCACTGTCACGCTCAGCAGTTCGCTCTTTCTGAATTTCTCATGCCGGATAAAGTCGAAGAGCTCACCCGCATTCTGCAATAGCCGTTCTTGCCAATCCGGCCTCGAACCTGGCTCGTCGGCAATCGCTTCCAGAATAGCCTCCAGTTGTTCAGGCGTGCTTGCTTTGAAAAGGCGATCTTTCAGCCACGGCCAAGCACGCTCTAGCCAGAGGATCAGACCATCTCGACCGTTGAATAAGACTGCGTCGGAGATCTTTTCTTTCCTGCCTCTTTTTTTCCGTTCGACCGGAATGACCACTTCGTCAAGAAGCGGCGACGGGTTCAAACTCTTGAGCAGAGCGACGTCGTTCTCCACCTTTAGTAAGCGGCGCTCCAGTTCCGCCATGCGGCCTGGCGACTGATCGGCGGAATCCTTGTCAATAAGGTCGTGTGATTTTTTCTTGCGTGCATTCATCGCGATTTTCCGTTGCTGTCCGTGAATTGAATTCCGAATGACCTTCTCTTCCGTGAAATTGCCAATTTGCGATATCAGGCCCTACCGGTCATTCCCAAAAACTGGGCTTATTATGCGCTCAAGTCTTTAGAGATCTCTAAAGCCAATAGCCCTCCAGAAGTGGGCGTCCGAGGGTGCATGTAATGAGCCAGCTTAACGCTAAGTCTGATGCCTCAGAAGATCTGAAGCCTGCGCTGCCGGAGTTGGGTACGACACCGTGTCCGGTCTGCAGGCGGCGGGTCACTGTATTTGTGACCAAGACCAGGCGTCCCTTTATTAACTGCGGCTACTGTGCGGCTCGTGTCTTTTATAACGGCTCACGCTCGATCCGCTTGCTCAAGCGACAGATGAAGAGAAATGGCAATGCATAACGAGGTGAACAAGAAGACGGTTGCGCTCTATGCGCGGGTCAGCACTTTGGACCAGAGCTGCGCCATGCAACTGGAGGATCTCAGGCGGTATGCGGCGCGCTTCGGGCGGTCTAACGAATATGTAGATGTCGGGGTAAGCGGAGCGCAGCGTCGCCGTCCCCAGCTTGACGCACTGATGAAGGACGCTCGCAAGCGCCTCTTCGACGTTGTTCTGGTTTGGAAGTTTGACCGCTTCGCTCGCTCTGTGAAACACCTGGTTGACAGCCTGGAAGAATTCACAGCCCTCGATATCGACTTCATCAGCTACACCGAAGGCATAGACACCACCACGCCCAGTGGGGAGCTTTTGTTTCACGTGATGGGTGCGGTGGCGCAATTTGAGCGCGACCTGATTGCCGAACGGGTGCGGGCGGGCATTGCCCACGCACGTGCAATGGGCAAGCGGATAGGCCGCCCGCGGGCGGAGATCGACGTGGCCCAGGCCGGGAGCTTGCGCGCCCAAGGCAAATCGCTTCGCCAGATCGCCCAAGCGCTGGATGTGCCGGTCTCACGCGTGCGGCGTGCGTTAGTGGTCGAAGCCGCAAAACCTGTGCCTCTGATGGCAGTCGATTAAGGATGCAATGATCCGGGAGCGTTTGGGTTATGGAAATCGAACCGTTTGTCGACGCTAATGCGGCAGCTCAGTTTCTGAATCTGCGGCCACGTCGCATTTTGCAGCTTGCCAGGCAGGGTTCAATTCCCGCATATCCGCTTGGTAATGGCCATCGCCGTACTTGGCGATTCCGTCTCTCGGAATTGGCTTCTGCACTGAATGCGGGTGCGGTAAACTGTGCCGACGCAGCCGTCCGTGCCGGAAAGGGTAAGAACTAGATGGCACGGAGACGGAATCAACACGGGAGCATCCGTGTTTTGTCCCGCAAGTCTGGGGACATATTCGAGTACCGGTACTACAGGACCCGCGCCGACGGTGAGCGAGTAGCAGCTAACTTTGTCGTGGGTACGGTAGTGGAGTTAAAGACGAAAGCAGGAGCCTGGGCGCGACTGCGGGCCATGGGGTTCGATCCCAATGCTTCTGTGAGCAAGGCAGCCAAACCAGTAACCTTTGGAGAACTGGCGAAAGACTACATCCGGGTGGAACTCTCGGATGACCAGTCGGAAGCCGCGATTCCGAAGGCGTACCCGACGGTGGAAACGTACCGCCGCTACATCAATCGGCATGTTTTGCCGCGTTGGGAGACGGTACGGGCCAGCGACATGGATCCCATCGAAGTGCAAAACTGGTTGCGGCAACTGGGTAAAGAGAAAGAGCTGTCGAACCCGAGCTTGGTCAAGATTCGGAATGTCATGCTGGTGATCTTCAAACATGCGCAGCGGCATGGTTTTCTGCCCAGAACGCAAGAAGCCAACCCGATGTTGTTTGTGCGCCAGTCCTGCGTCAGTGACTACGAACCGGTGGTGCTGACGCTGGCCCAGTGCGTTGACATCCTGTCCAACCTGGGTGACATGCACCGGGTGCTGGTGCTGGCCGACGCTGCCACCGGACTTCGCATCAGCGAAATTCTGGCGTTGCGATGGTCAGATATTGACTGGGGGAACTCCTGCATCCGAGTCACCCGCGCGTATGTGTATGGCAGATTCGGACCACCGAAGAGCAAAGCTTCCAAGCGGCCGGTGCCCCTGTACCCTCTGTTAGCTGCTTTGCTGGAAGCATGGCGGAACGAGACGCCGTATGCCAAGGACGAGGATTTCATCTTTCCTAGCTTCCGGCTGAAAGGTAGAAAGCCACCGCGTGCAAACATGCTGGTGGCAAACCACCTTCAACCTGCGGCCCGGAAGGCTGGCATCATCGGCCAAGTGGGTTTCCATACGCTTCGACGCACGCTGGCGAGTGCGCTCGTGGCAAATGGGAGTGATCCGAAGCTGGTACAGGAGTTGTTGCGGCACTCCAACATCAAAACGACGCTGGATGTGTACGCGCGCGCTATGACTCCGGCGAAGCTTGAAGCTCAAGGCTGGGTGTTGCAACAACTGCTGGCGACAGAAGTGAAGTCACCGGTGGTGTAAGCGTTAGCAACCCACGGTTTTGGCTTACTGTGGGTTGCGACCCACAAAACGGGAAAACAGATGGGATGGCTAAATGATTGAAAAGATGGTGGCCAGGGACGGAATCGAACCGCCGACGCCAGCCTTTTCAGGGCTGCGCTCTACCAGCTGAGCTACCTGGCCACGGAACCCGCTGCGGCGGGCGAAGTGATGGGTGCTGCGGCAGAAGAATTATAACAATCGCGCAGTTGCTGCGACAATTCCGCCGTCGCTACGGGTGCGCGGTTTGGGAACCTTGCCTTTCGTAAAGGCAAGAAGCAGGTCCCTCGCTCCTCCACCCCAGCGTGCCTGCCTCGGCGGGCCACCCGCTGGGGGAGTCGTTCGTGACGACATTCAAATTGGTTCGGCCACAGAACCTACGACGACACGATCTCAACAGTTCAAACCGCTGGTCACATCGTGTCCGGCGGGACTATGTCGACGCGACGCTGCTTCTGATAACACTGCTCGTCGGTGCCCTGGCAGACGGGATAAAGTTTGCCCCAGCCGGTTGCGAAGCCGATCTGTGATTCGTTGATGCCGTCCTTCACCAACTTTGACTTCACAAACTGCGCGCGACGGTAGGAGAGCACGAGGTTGTAGAAGATGTCGCCGCGGATATCGGCGTAGCCCTGAATCCACAGGTGCGCGTCGGGATGCTGCTTAAGAAAATCTCCGTCCGCCTGGAGGTCTTGGGGATCGACGACCCGACTGTAGATGTTAAAGGGAAAGTGGACTTCCTTCACATTTTGCGTGATGAGCTGGGCCTGGGGAGATTGGTTAAGTGGCGAAGGTGCGTTCATCTCCTGTGCAACGGCACTGTGCGCGACAAGAAAGAAAAGGCTGACTGCCAGGAAGCAGGTGGCGACGATGATTCGAGAGCACCAGTTGGGCACAACCCTACGCATAACTCCTCCGTGCTAGGTGATTTGGGTCGACAATGCCGGACATTCCCGGTGAAACGCGGGAAGTCCCGTGTTGCCAATGAGGCGACCCACAGACGTACGCAGCATAGATGACGTATGTTACAGCAGTATGAAACGTTTAAAGGCCAACGCTAGAGAAATCAAGCGGGTGTCTGCCAGCAGCTGATCACCGAGTAGCACCTTTTTGGTGCTCTGCAAGCCATTGACCTGCAAGCTAATTCGCGGAACTTTCATCATTCATTCACAACTCTGTAACCTGCCGAACTTACGATTTGCGGTTGGCTGCCTTACTAAATCTCAAGCAGTGCCCAGTGCGGCGTTTGCTATCCCGGTGTAGCTTGGTCCGCCCAACAGTTGCCTTTCAGGAGAGAAAATGAAACGACGACTTGCTCTAGCGCTGTCGGTACTGATCACGACGAGCGTATACGCTCAATCCGATCCTCAAACATCGACCCCGAAGGGTCGGCGCGGCAGTTCCGCTCCAGTTTCGAAACAGCTGGAGGACATGAAGGACGCCATATCGGCACAACAACAACAGATCCAGCAACTGCAACAGCAGATTGCAACCCGCGATCAGGCGATTCAGCAGTTGCAACAACAGATCGCGAACCTGCCAGCGCCTCAGCCAGCGCAGCCGCCGCCACCGGGATGTTGCGACGAAGTTGGCGCGCTGACGCATGACGTGACCGATCTGAAGGCGGTTTCAGGCAACACGGTTAACGAGCTGCAGGATGCGCAAAAGCGCATCGCGGCTCTGGAGAGTCCGCTGGCCATTCATTACAAGGGCATAACCATTACACCGGGTGGCTTCCTTGCGGCAGAAACTGTGTGGCGGCAGAGGGCGGTTGGTGGTGACATCAACACGGCACTCAACGGAATCAACTTTCCCGGCGCGACGCAGGCCCACGTCTCCGAGTTCTACGGAAGTGGCCGCCAGTCGCGTGTTTCGATGTTGGCCCAGGGCAAGCTGGAAAACATGACTATGACAGGTTACGTGGAAGCCGATTTCCTTTCGGCCGGCGTGACCTCCAACAACAACGAGAGCAACTCCTATACGCTGCGTCAACGCCAGGCATGGGGACAGGCCGCTCTGCATAGCGGCTGGACCTTCACCGGCGGCCAGATGTGGAGCCTGGTGACGGAAACCAGGCAGGGCGAGGACAACCGAGCGGAAGCGCTGCCGATGACGATCGATCCACAGTACACGGTTGGCTTCAGCTGGGCGCGTCAGTACGGTTTCCGTGTGGTCAAAAACTTCAGTAACAAGGCGTGGTTCGGCTTCTCGGTGGAGAATTCTCAGGAAACGATTACCGTTCACGGCAACACGAACAATTACGTAGTCGGCCAGCCGGGTAACGGCGCCGGCCTGTATAACGGCGGGGTCAGCGGTTGCAGCACCGTTCTGAACGCGGCCGGCGCCCCGGTTACTACTTGCACGCCACTGGCGAGCTACTCCTACAACCCATCGCCGGACTTCATCGGAAAACTGGCCTTCCAGCCGGGCTTCGGACACTATGAAGTATTCGGCATTGTCACCCAGTTCCGCGATCGCATCTTCCCCAATGCGGGGTTGTCGGTACCCAGCGCTTCCGGCGCATTTAATAACTCGACGTGGGTCGGCGGCGGGGGCGCGAATGCGCGCTGGTCGTTCTTCGAAAAGAAGGTTGAGGTTGGGATCCACGGCTTGGGCGGTAATGGCGTCGCTCGCTACGGAACCGCTACTCTGGCGGACGCCACCATTCGTCCGAACGGCTCTGTCGCTCCCATCACGAGCTATCAAGGCCTGTTTACGCTGGAATATCACGTTCCGAAGTGGGATTGGTATGGCTACGGCGGCGTCGAATATGACGCCCGCACCCAATTCTTGAATGCCAAAGGTGCTCCGGTTGGATACGGCGCTCTCGGCTTTAACAACACTGGATGCTACCTGGAGACGGTTCCAAGCGCCGCGTTCAGCGTGGGCTTCAGCCCGGGTGGCCTGGCTAACTGTACTGGTGATACCAAGGACATCTGGGAAGGCACTACCGGATTCTGGTACAAGCCCTACAACGGCCCCAAAGGCAGGCTGCAAATGGGATTGCAGTACTCCTACCTGACCAGGCAGGCGTGGGCGGGTATCGGCACCAAATCGCCTTTCCCGACCTCGGGCACGAATCCAAGTGCCATCGACAACATGTTCTTAACCTCGTTCCGCTATTACCTGCCGTAAGCAACTCGCGGGTGGCTGGTGCTCGGCCGGCCACCCGAATTTTCTCTCCAACCTCCAGGTTCCGCAGCGGGTAAGCGTACCGCTCTACACTCTCACGATCATCACTTCTGTTGATTTCACCAGTGCCGCAGCCTTGTCGCCGCGCTTGAGGCGTAGTTCCCTGGCGGCGTCGGCGGTGATGATGGAGGTGATGTGCTGGCCTCCGATAGAAAGCTTTACCTGCGCTAACAATCCCTCGATCCGCACCTCCAGGATGCGGCCAACCAGTTGATTGCGGCCGCTGATGGTGCGGAAGTTTGCGCGGCTCTCCGCCGGTTGCTTTCCCAGCGACTTGAAGAGGAAGCGGTCAATTTCATTCTCCGGAATGCGATGATGGCCGCCCGCGGTCTTCACGGTTCGCAGCTTGCCGCGATAGATCCACTGCTTAAGAGTGGCATAGCTGATGCCGAGCACGGCGGCAGCGTCTCGCGGACGTAATAGCTCTTCGCCTCTGGATGCCATGCGGGGCATTGTAGAGCAATCGACCGGTCAGCACATGCGCCTCGACTAGAACCAATCGAGGACGACAACCAAAATGGGAATAGGGTGTGGGGATTTCCTGAGGGTTAAAGCGTTTTCGATTGCCCGCCGATGGCTTCCCTGAAACGCTATACCTGTTATCGGACCAGAAGAGGGAATGAAGCACTTACGGACCAGAGACCCTAACGTTGTTCCGGAATTGCCGCCGGTCCTTGACCGGCGTCAGCGCGAACGTATCGAGTTGCAGATTCCTCTGCGCATCCTGAGTTATGGCATGTTGATGGAAAAATCGGATGAAGGAGTATGCACCGATCTCAGCGAAGGAGGGGTAGCCTTCGATACGTCGGGGGAACTGAACGTCGGAGACATCGTGACTCTGGAATTCCGCCAGAAAGGCGAACTGGCCTATCGTTGCCACGCCCGGCTGACCTACCGCCTAGGACGCCGCTACGGCGCCCACTTCTTAGCAGGAGAGTGAAGGCAGAACAACGCTCGGAGGTAGGTTCGTCAAGCTCGCATCGGCTTGCTCAGTCGGCGACCTGCTTTTCTTCGGTCTCGGCTGCTGTCTCGACCGACGGGGCTGGTTCGCGGGGTGTTTTATTGACAGCCGACTCGCTACGCACCACACCTTTCGCGGGGCGGCCTGACCTTTCGTAGGGCCCGATGTGCCAGATGTCATGCGCGTACTCGGTGACGGAGCGGTCGCTGGAAAACTTACCGATGCGAGCGACATTCAACACCGCCTTGCGGCCCCACACCTCTTCCTCCAGGTACTCGGTATCGATAATCTGCTGCATGTCAACGTAGCCGGGGAAATCGGCGAGATGGAAGTAGCGATCGCCGCGGTGAACCAGCTCGTCGAAGATCCAGCGGAACAGGCCATGCTCGTGGGGACAGAAGCGGTCGGAGGCGAGCGCGTCCATGACTTCGCGAATGGCGGGATCGTTGTCGTACCGCTCGCGCGCGTTGTACAAGCCCTTCTGCTGCATTTCGCGGATTTCTTCGGCCCGCAGACCGAAGATGTAGACGTTCTCTTCGCCCACTTCTTCGGCGATTTCGATGTTGGCGCCGTCGAAGGTGCCGATGGTGAGCGCGCCATTCATGGCCAGCTTCATATTGCCGGTACCGGATGCTTCCATGCCGGCCATTGAAATCTGCTCGCTCAGCTCGGCGGCTGGGATGATGAGTTGCGCCAATGACACGCGATAGTCCGGCAGAAACGCAATCTTGATGAAATCGCGCGCCTTCTCATCGTTGTTTATGACGTCGGCGACGCTGTGGATCAGCTTGATAATCTGCTTGGCAGCCCAATATCCGGGAGCCGCCTTGCCGGCGAAGATGTAGGTGCGCGGCACCAACGGCATTACCCCGTGTTCCACGATTCCCAGATAGTCGTGGATGATGCCCATCACGTTCAGCAGTTGCCGCTTGTACTCATGGATGCGCTTGATCTGGACATCGAACATTGAGTCGGGATCAATGGAGACGCCGCTCAGGCTTTGGATAACTTCCGCCAGCTTCAGCTTGTTCTGCCGCTTCACTTCCTGGAACTGCTGGCGGAACTCCGGATCGTACGCGAACGGCTCCAGGTCGCGCAGCTTGCGCAAGTCGGTGATCCATTTATTTTCGTCGAGCGTGCGGCTGATGAGATCGGTGAGGCCTTCGTTGGCTTTCATCAGCCAACGCCGCGGGGCCACGCCGTTGGTTTTGTTGTTGAATCGCTCCGGCCAAACCTGCGCAAACTCAGGCGCAAGGGAGTGAACCAGCAGGTCGGTATGCAGCTTCGAGACTCCATTGACGGAGTGGCTGCCTACGATGGCGAGATGCGCCATGCGCACTTGCTTTTCGTATCCCTCCTCAATGATGGACATCTTGCGCAACTTCTCGTCGTCCAGGAACGAATACTGCTGCATGGAGCGTAGCAATTCATGGTTGATGTTGAAGATGATCAGCATGTGCCGGGGAAGTACTTTTTCCAACAGCGGCACCGACCACTTTTCCAACGCCTCAGGTAGGAGCGTGTGATTGGTGTAAGCCAGTGTCTGGCGTGTGATGTCCCACGCCTGCTCCCACGGCATTCTCTCTTCGTCCAGCAGGATGCGCATCAGCTCGGCAACCGCGAGGCTGGGATGAGTATCGTTCATCTGGATGGCGACTTTCGACGGCAGCAACTCGACTTTCTTGTGCTGCTGGCGGAAGCGGCGCATGATGTCGCCCATGGCGCAGGCGACAAGGAAATATTCCTGCACCAGGCGCAGCTCTTTGCCGCTCATCACGGAATCGGAGGGATACAAGACGCGCGAGATATTTTCGGATTGGATCTTCTGCTCGACGGCGCGGATGTAATCGCCGCGATTGAAGATCTCGATGTCGAATTCTTCGGAAGAGCGCGCGGTAAACAGGCGCAGCCAGTTCACCGTCTGACCCAGGTAGCCGACGATGGGCATATCGGCGGGCAGGCCAACCACGATTTTCTGCCCGGTCCACACCTGCTCCAGACTGTGTTCGACCTCGCGCGGCCCGTCAACCCGGCCGTACAAAGGAATGTTGACGGCCTCTTCCAGGTGCTCGATCTGGAATGGCGTACCGTTGACCTTCCAGCGATCGGGTTTCTCGCGCTGGAATCCGTTGAAGATTTCCTGCTTGAACAGGCCAAACTCGTAATCAATACCGTACCCGAAGCCCGGCATACCGAGAGTCGCCATCGACTCCAGGAAACATGCCGCCAGACGGCCGAGGCCGCCATTGCCCAAGCCGGCATCGTTCTCGCTCTCCAACACCTCGTCCAGGCTGACGCCGAAGCCGGCCAGCACCTCGCGGCACAACTCCTCCACCCGCAGGTTAGAAACGTTATCGCCCAGCGAGCGCCCCATCAGGAATTCCATGCAGAGAAAATACAGGCGCTTCGAGTCTTTGTGGCGATAGCGCGACTCGGTTTCGAGCATGCGATCGACGATGCGATCGCGAATGGCAAGCGATACCGGCTTGAGATAATCGGCGGGCTGCAACTCCGAGGTGGGGCGGACCAGGGTATAACGAACGTGGCGCAGGATGGCTTCGCGCAGCACTTCGGCGGGCCGCACCTGCGAGAGGAATTCTGGGGATGACATAGAAATGGGGCCCGTCCGCTCCGAAGCCAATGTCCCGGGAATGCCGTCGTGACGGCGCGGCGTTCTGGCTAGGACACTTCTCCGGCGAGCACTTCGCCGTGGGCCACACTCAAATGGAGTGCCTCCCTCCGCCGTCCCCACAAGCGATTTGCGCTCTGCTCATTCTACTGCCAAACCGCGCCGCGAGAACACCGGAGTCAATACCAATCGCTGTTGGCTTCCGCGAGACCGGGCGTAAACTGTTGGAACAGACAAGGCTTATGCGCCTGCATGCCGGGCTGTTGACGTTTGAGACGCGAGTGGTAATCTGTGCCACGATTTCCCTGGCCGTGCTGGCGGTGTCGCTGCTTCTCGCCTTCATCAGCGATCGTGCTGAATACTGGTGGGTAGTGAAAATCTCGACGGGGATAGCGGCGCTTTGTGCCGTGATACTCGTAATCGTGAACATCGCGATGTACGGGTAACGGCCGGCTGCGGGCTTGCTCCGCGGAGCCCGGAACGGACGGGATTTGTGTTAGCCCTGGCCTCAATCGTCAGGATCACGCCGGCCATCCGCCGCGAACACCGTATGCTTTGGCGCGGGCATGGGCACATTGCCCTTCGCCGCGCGCCACAGAATCGCGTTCAGGATGTCTGCATCCGCGGCGTCGGCATGGGAGAAGTCGAGCATCGCTGACTGTTTCGCGCCGGGCGCATTCCGAGTGTTGGCCTGATAAATCATCCCGTTATCACGATTGAGGTAGTCGGCCTTGAACGGCGGTTGGTCGCCCGCTCCCGCAAACAGAGGCGCCATCACAGGAGCGTAAGCGTCATTGGCGTTCATCGGCGGAAGCCCCAGCAGCGCCTCCATAGTGTGGATCATGTTGACCGTGGTGTAGAAGCGATGATCGATCGCGGGGCGCTGCAAACTTCCGGGTGAATACTTGCTGATAACCAGCGCAATGCTGCGATGCGCGTCAACGTGGTCGGCGCCATTCTGCGCGTCGTCTTCGAGAACGAAAATCGCGGTGTCATTCCAGTAGGGACTGTTGGAAACAGCCTCGATCACGCGCCCGAGCGCGAGATCATTGTCTGCGACAGAGGCGTTCGGAGTGGGCGATCCCGGAGTCGTGCCGGCGGTGTGATCATTCGGCAACCGCAGCAGTACGAAGTTAGGCAGTTGCTCGCCACGCCCGCTTTCACGAGCTTTGACGAAGCTGTCGAATTCGCGCAGAAATTCGTCGGCACGAAACTGCTCGGGATACTCGACCTTGAAATCCGCATACCTGGGATCGAAATGGCCCTTCAGCTCCGGCTTGGTCGGCGTGTCGTACGCGATCAGCGGAATGGCGAACTGGTAAGGGCTCTTGCCGCCGCCCAGATCGGGCGGCAAATCTTCGCCGGGCTTCACTTCTCTGCGCGAACACGATGGCGGATGGGCCACCGGCGCGCCGCCGGACTCCGGGCTGTTCTGCGGCTTGTCCGTACACCAGGTGGTGGAGACATACTCCGCATAGTGACGATAGCTGAGATTGTGCCGCGCGAGGTTACCCCAGAGATATCCAGTGGCGGGCTCGTTCACGTCGGGAACGCCTGCTTCCATTGGGATGTAGTCGCCGACGTAACCTTCGTAGTCGTACATGCGCTCTCTGCCGCGATAACCGACCTCCCACGTCTTCTCCGTGTAATCGCTGGTGATGGCCGAAGTCGACCACACGTGGCCGTCGCCCGAGACCTCGCCGCTGTCGTAAAAGTTGTCTAGGATGCCGAACTGCCGTGCCAGCTTGTGCTGGTTTGGCGTGATCTGCTCGCCGTACATGACCAGGGACGGATCGCCATTAGCTTCGGAGATGTCGCCGAAGACCTGATCGTAGGTGCGGTTTTCTTTGATGACGTAAATGACGTGACGAATGGGATTGCCGCCGCGCTGAAATGTGACCTCACCCGTTCGTCCTTCGATCAGATTGCTGCGGAGCACCTCTTCGGTGAGCTTCCCGTGGTCCCGTTCAGCGTCCGGCAGGTTCACGCGTGCAATCGAGCCGTGAATCAGCGATGCAATATAGGGATGCTGTCGCTTGCCCACATGACTGAGGCTGTCCTCCCACCCGGAGTTTGGGCCGGTGCTCTGGCTTTTACCGGTCTCGACCAGCAACTCGTCTCCGTGGACCGCCAGCGCGGTGGGATACCACTCGGTGGGAATGAAATACGCTGGTTTTTCCTTAGCAGTGGCCTGCTGGAGGTCAAAAACCGCAACTGCATCCGATGATGCGTTGGCAACGTACAGGGTCTTACCATCCACCGATTGCGCCAGCCCGTTGGGATACGCCCCGCCGTACTTCTGTCCTGGCAAACGCGTGTCGAGGTAATGCTCGACATGACCCTCAGCGGTGGCAATCACGGCCACATCATCGCGATTGCTGAGAGTCACGTAGAGGTTCCGCTCATCCGGACTCAACAGCAGCGCCGTCGGGTGGGAGGAAGGCTCAATGTCGCGCTTAGGCGGTTGCAGAGCGATCCGGCGCTCGACTTTACCGGCGCGAAGATCCAGTTCCGCGACTGCCGAGCCGTTCCAGAGCGAGCACCATGCACGTGTGCCTGCGCGATTCGCGACAACAGCGTAAGGAAACTCACTCGGTACAAGCCTGCCACGAGAGAGATCGAAACGCTGTAGGACCTTTCCGCTCCCAGCGTCGACGAGGACCACGTCGTCCGACAGATTCTCGGCTACCAGTAATTCGTCACCCTGCGCTCCCTTTATGACCGCGAGGCCCGCCGGATACGGAGTTGCCTTGCCTTTGGGAACAAATTTTGCGCTGTACGCGAAGTGCTGCCCTTTGTCGAGCTGTACCAGCGGCAGCTTCAAGAACCGGTCGTGCGCAAGCGAGCCGTTCTCGAAGCGATAGACAGTGATGCCGTTCCCCGTGTCGGCAGGATTCTTCCCCTCCGGATCGGTCAGCGATGCCATCGAGGCATAGAGTTCGTTGCCATCGGTGCTCCACGCCAGGCCGAGAAAGTATGTCTGCCTGGCGTCCTGTCCGAGCCGGCTATCCGGAAAATCGCGCAACTGGTTTGTGGAGAAATCCAGCACGGCGATGGATTGCTGAAGGCGTGACTCCGCTGTCCCATAACCATTGTTAAGGACCGCCAGGAACTTCCCATCAGGGCTGAGCGCCACAGCCGTCGGGAAGCTGTTGGTCCGCTGCGGCGAACCCAGGGAGGGCAGCTGCAAGGTCTTGCTGGAAGGGAGGGGAATGGTGGTTTCGTGGTGTGTCGACTGAGCTGGCGCAAACGACGCGAGCGCGAGACACAGGGTCAGGCGAAGGGCGAGTTGGGAGCGGGAACTCATCAGGCCTCCGGCCAAAACTTGGAATTTACCAGAGGAGCTTCACTCGCGCAGGTGAATTTTTCTTGAACCTGGTGTCTAGTCCGCTGCGCTGTCTGTGGACTGATAGGCGACAACCGCCGGTTTTCGCACCGGCAGCCATGCCGCCAGTGCCGCTGCGAGGTACATGGTGCCGACCATCCAAAAACCGTAGCGCAGGCCGTCGCGATGAGCTGCCTCGCCCACCAGCAGCGCGGTGCAGATTTGCAGCGAGCTGGCCAGAAAGGAGAAGGCATTCTGCACGCGTCCCATGAAGTGACGCGGGACCAGTTGCATGATCTCGCTGGAGAGCGCGATGCCGCCGACGCCGCGGCTCGAGCCCATCATGAAATATATGGTGACGGCGACTGCAAGCCAGCGCGAGTTCGGCAGAAGGAACAATGATGCGGCAATGATGCTCATCGTCAGCGTGACCGAGCGGTTCGCCCCGTGGCGACGAATGAATCCTGCGGCATAGAAGACGCTGACGAATGCGCCAATGGCCCACCCGGCATTGAGCCAGCCGTAACCCACAGCGCCGCCGTGCAGGATGCGCTCGCTGAGCGGGGCCGAGAGCACGCCCTGCGTCATCATGGCGGCGACGAACAGCGCCCAGGCGATTCCGATCAGCAACACACGGCGGTTATCCCGAATGTGGCGATAGCCCTCGGCAAGCTCATGAAGGTAGCGTGCAACCTCGCCCGTTGGGAGCAACGTCTCGGCTGTTTGCGGCCGCGACACCGTGACGCGGCCTTTTCGCACATAGAAGACGCAAGCTATGGAAACCAGATAGGTGAAGCAGTCGATGAGCAGCACACCGCCGAGGCCGATGCGGTTGTACACGAAGCCGACGATGGCCCCCGCCATGAACCAGCCGCCCTGCAGGGCCGCCAGCAGCAGCGAATTGGAGTCGAGCAATTTGTCGTCGGGCGTTAGCTCCTGGACGAGTGCGTTGAGCGCAGGGAAGAACATCCAGAAGCCGACCGCGACGAGGACAGTCATCAGGTACACGTGCCAGAGGTGGACGCGATGGGTGAACACCAGCATGGCGACGGACAAGATGATGACAGCGCGCGCGGCGTCGAGCCACATCATCAGGTGGCGCCGGTCTTCGCGGTCGATGATGACGCCGGTGAAGGGGAGTAACAGGAGCGAAGGTATGGTCTGCAGGGCGACGAGCGTGCCCAGCGAGACCTCGGAATGCGTGGCCTGCAGGATGTACCAGATGACGGCGGCGGAGTTCATGCCGCTGCCGATCATGGAGACGAGATTGGCGACAAAGATCAGCCTCATCCCGCGGTGCCCCCACATCTCGCGCATGAGTTCATGGTAGCCGAGTTAGAAGAATTCAGGAGGAACGAATCATTGTTTCGTAACTACAAAAATGGAGTTACAATTGAGATCCGCCTGCTCCTGTTTGAATGGGACGAGGCGAAGGCAGAGAGCAATCTACGGACATGGCGTCAGCTTTGAGCTGGCGAGATCTGTTTTTATCGACCCGTTCGCATTGATCGAAGAGGATCGCATCGTGGACGGCGAGCTTCGATGCGCGAACAATCGGACTGGTCACCGCTGCTACGATCCTGTTCGTAGCTCATACAGTTGAAGAACTGTGGCTACACGAGGTGATCCGGATTATCTCGGCTCGCCGTGCCACCCCAGGAGAGCGTACCCGACATGGGCAAAATCGTCAGAAGCATATTGGCTGACGTGAAGCTGACTCCCAAGATGAAACGGGAGTTGGAAAAACTCGCTCGCATGCGCGACGAAGACATTGATCTCTCCGATATTCCGGAAGCCACTGAAAAGTTCTGGAAAAACGCCATCCGCAACCCTTGGTATCGGCCGCGGAAGGAACAGGTGACCTTGCGTATCGATGCCGATGTGCTCGCCTGGCTACGACAGCAAGGCAAGGGGTACCAATCCAGGCTCAACTCCCTTCTGCGCGCGGCAATGCTTGAGCAGTTACGCGGCAAAAAGAAGAGCGCCTAAATGGGCCTTCGCCGCCTCTTCCACAAGGAAAAACAAGAACACCGCATCCTACGCGAGGCCGTGCAGCGTGCGGGTCAACTTGTGCCCGAATATCATCGGCCAACGCCCGAGTGTCCTCACCCGGAGCGCTGGAGCATGTATGACTCGATGACCGCCGAGGTCGAGGTGCTCGAGTTCTTGCGAACGCTGGTGACAACCATCAAGCCGAACCTGGTAGTCGAAACCGGAAGCTTCATGGGTGTCAGCACGTTGTGGATTGCCGAGGCGCTCCGGCTGAATGGATGCGGACGCATCATCAGCTGCGAATACGATGCCAAGGTCTTCGAGACGGCGCGACAGAAGATCGCGGCGTCTGAATTTCGCGATGTCATCGAGCTGCGAAACGAATCCAGCCTGGAGATGAAGGTCGATGGAACAATCGATCTGCTCTTCAGTGACAGCGATATGCCGATCCGCGAGCAGGAGGTGCGGCGATACCTGCCGCAGATGTCGCCGTTCGGCGTCATCCTGATGCACGACGCCAGTTCGCACCTGAAGCAGGTGCGCGAGGCCGCGCTGAAGTTGGAGCGCGAAGGGCTAATCTCGGTAGTGCTGCTGCCGACGCCGCGCGGGCTGGTGGTCGCCCAAAAGCGTGAAGGCAGGAAGTAGGAGTCGCGTGGCGGCCTACTTCTTGGCCAACGCGTCGGACAGCAGGTGGGCCTTGGTGGCAAGGTTGTAAGCGCGCTCGAAGTCTCCGTCCGTAGTCGCCTTGCGCGACTGCGCCACATACGAACGGATCTGCGTGACCACCTCCTGTTCATCGTGGGACAGGTTGTGCGAAAGGCCGTTGAGTGTCTTTTCGGTCGCGTCGAGCAATTGCGAAGTCGTCTGTTTCTGGTGCGTTAGTTGCGCACTGGTGACGTCGGCAGCAATGGCGGTATCTGGAGGAGGCTCACTAGCCGGATTCGCCGGGGGTCGCGCCGAGGCAATTGTCGTGTTGGGAGACGCAGCTGGGGGATTGTTCGCGCTCGTCTGCGTCGTAGGAGCGGTCTGGCCTGCCTTGCGCTTGCGGCGCTTCGTAGGCTGAGTTTTAGGCTCCTCTACCTTTCTGGCTTCTTCCTGCTCGGGTGCACTGGGCTCTTCGGGTGGCGTTTCTTCCGCAATCTGCGCGGGAAGTGGCACGGCGATCGGTTCGACAGGAGCTTTTGCCTGCGGGGGAAGTTGCGGTTTCTTGTGGGCGCAGCTTACCGTCGAAAGCAGCAGGGCGCCCCCTAGGATGACGACGAATTGGCGGCCACGATTCATGTCGGGTTCGCGACGTCCACTGCTATGCCGGTTGCGCGCGGCCGACGGCGACGACAGTTAACAGGATAAACGCAGATGCGCAGAAAAGCAGTTCAAGAATGCCGCTTTCGTCTGTGACCGACGCCTCAGCTTCGCGCCGTGGCCTCTGCGGCTTCACGCTCTTTCGCTGCTGCCAAAGGTAACACCAAACGAAAAGTGGTACCACGTCCGACTTCGGTGACGAAGTCGATTGCGCCATTATGCAATTGCAGAACTCTGTAGCTCATAGCCAAGCCTATACCGCTGCCTTGCTTCTTGGTGGTGAAATAGAGGTTAAAGACCTTGTCGCGCACCTCGGGAGCGATTCCGCCTCCCTGGTCATGCACTTCAATCGCAGCTGCCGTTTCATAGTGACGGGCGGCGATGCTCAGTAGGCCTCCGTTGCTCATGGCCTGAACGCCGTTCAAGACCACGTTCAGCAGCGCCTGTTTGATCAGGTCGTTATCCGCCCGTACTGCCAGCGGATCGTTGGATAGCTGCGTCTCTACTTTTACCCCTTGCCGCGCGGCTTCCGGAGAAGCAAGCAAGACCACATCTTCTATCACACGCCGCAGATCAAAGTCGCTGAGGCGCAATTCTACCGGGCGGTTGAAATCGACCAGCATCTGCACCACACGATCGAGTCGATGAATCTCACGGCCAATAATGTCCAGATGACGCTGGCTGTCGGGGTCGGTCTCCCGCATTTTTTCGCGCAGCAACTCCAGATGGACGACGATGGCGTTGATAGGGTTCTTCACCTCGTGGGCGACGCCAGAGGTAAGGCGGCCGATAGCGGCGAGCCGGCGTGAAAGTTCAATTTCGTTTTCGATGCGGCGAACGGACTCGGCATCGCGCATGGTAAGCAGGGCGCCAATGCGCTCCCCTCGTTCGGCGATGAAATCGAGGGCAATCTGGATCCGCCGTCCGTTTTCCAACTCGATCTCGCGTTGCGGAATAGGACGATGCAAGGCAAAGGCATCGAGGACAATTCTTCCCAGCTTGTTGGCATCGCTGAAGACGCTCTCGACAGAATTGCCGAGAATTTCGCCACGCGAACGGCCGATGAAACGCTCCGCCGACGCGCTTACCAGGACGACGCGCGTATCGCGTGTGAACAGCACCAGGCCGTCCTGCAAGGTGCCCATGATCTGGTCGAGGTTTTCCTTCAGAGCGCTGAAGACCTCTTTGACATCGCGGATCTGGCGTCCCAGGCGATCGATCTTGGTGCTGACCAGTCCGTACTCGTCGACCCCGCGCGGGTCGGGATCCGGAGTACTGTCCGGCACGCCGGCGGTCATCTGGTCGAGACGGCGGCCAATCGCCTCCAGCGGCTGCAAAGCAATGTTCGAAACGCCCGCAGCCAGGGCGAGCGACACCAGTACCGCGAGAACAGAGAACAGCAGAGCGCGGCGCAGCTGGGGTTGAACTTCACTCTTCAGGAACACCGTCGAGATCCCGACGCGAATGTCCCCAAACGGCTGGCCCTCGCGCTGAATCGGAAGATATACGTCGTAAACCCGGGGTGCCCCGAATACGACCTTCAACTGTTCGCGGAAACTGCCGTTACGCAGCGTGGCAAAGTCCTCACGTTGTGGTACCTGGGTCCCAATAGCAGTGGGATCTGTGTCCACGATGGCGCGGCCATTCACGCCTGCGATCGCCGCATCGTAAATCGTCGGGGAATATCCCACTACCGACTGCAGCAAAGTGTTTAGCCCCGGGTCTGTTCTTAGGGCTTCCTCCACCACGGCTTCCACTTGTGCGGGATCGTTCTGGTTGACAAAAGCGCGGCTCAAGTTGATTTGGCTGGCTTCGCGGGCGCTCTCCCGGATCTGCTTGGCGACGAAGTCAGCGCTGTCGTAAGCCTCAGCTATGCGTTGCCGTACTGAATGCGACGTATAGAAGTAGCAGAAGACAGCGATCAGGGCGAAGACCATGCCGCTGATGGCCAGCACGAGTTTTGTTTTTAAGCGCATCGATCCTGACGAAGAAGCGCGGCTGTGAGGGCTCTTGGCCGCATCATATCAGCGTTGCATAAGGGCGCAAATCGAAAATCGCTAAGCGCGATGGATACATCGTAATTGAGCCGCCGCCAACCTTCGTTCGTGCTGTGAGACAACCAAAATAGCTGTTTCCGCGTCAAACAAGAGCTATGCTGTTGTGACCGCAGATGTCACGACGGGAGAAAACAAAAGTGGCCAATACCACCACAGACGAAAAAAAATTTCAGAGCGAGACGATTACCAAGCTGCGCACGTTGTCGCACGACCTCAGCAATTACATCGAAACGATTATGCAGGCTTCTTACCTCCTGGCCCAAGCCAAGCTCGAGGAAAATAATAAGAAGTGGTTGGAGCTGGTTGACAAAGCATCGCAGGATGCGGCCCGGGTAAATCGCGAGATACGCGAGATACTTCGTAGCCAGAATTAAGAGTGGTTGCCGCAGCGGCATCACTTCCGGGACCCGACCCGACGCAAACCTAGGCAGCCGGCGTCCGTACTATCCGCGGAGCGTTTTGTGTTCGCAGGAAATCCTGCGCGCGATGGTATCCCTCCATTGTCCCCACGTCGATGTAGGTCTCACCCACGTGATGTCCGCGCACACTGCTGCCATAACTTATATACGCGTTCAGCAGAGTGCCGAGGTACTCGTCCTCCCGGTGGCGTGCCTCCCATAAGAGCTTGAGATCGTGGAAGGCCTGCCCCGAGGTGGCGATGGCGCCCCAAATCCAGCGCGAGTGCGGATTGGGGACCTTCACCTCGACCTTCGTCACAAAGTTCTGATCGTCGCAGACGACTGCGTCGAACGCGGAAGGATTGCCGACGGGAAAAAGAATCAGGTTTACGTCGGCAAATTGCCGATCGAGAGCCGGCCGGTAGGCGTTCTCCGGAAACCAGACTGTATCCGGCAGGCCGATGAGCGCCTGGTCGTGGGCCTTGGCGAATGGGCCGGCGCGGAACAATGCATCGCACAGTCCCTGCGGGCGTTGCTGCACAACGTAGAAGATCTCTGCCGCATAGCTCCGCTCAGCGTAATAGCGCACGATATCGCTCTTCTCGGCGGAGATGACCATGCAGATCTGTGTCGCTCCAGCCGCAATCATGCGCTCCACCAGGTACTCTGAAATTGCTTTCGGGCGCTCCACGCCGTCGATCACCCGAGAGCCGACAGGCAAAAGTTCTTTGGAACAACCTAACGGCTGAATGCGCTGTCCGGCGCCGGCGGCGGGAATGATTCCGATCACGCCATCACCTCTGTAGCTGCGTGTTTGCGGCGGTACGCCTCCTCGCAATGGCTCAACAGCTCTGCGCCACGGCGTTCGCCGGTGTGTTCGTCGAGGGTTCGACATCGAGCACGGGTGGCGAGGACACTCAGATCTTCATCAGGCATGTTTAGAGCAGAGAGCACGTCCTCGGCTGTGGCCACCACGCGCAGGTCGCGTTGCGGATCGAAGAATGCGTCCAGGCCTTCCCACCAATCGGTGAAAATCGGGGTTCCGCACGCGGCGGCTTCAAAGAACCTGCCCGACGGACAATAACCCGAGTGCGCCATCTCTTGGCGAGTGATGTTGAGCGTCGCTCGCGACGATGAATAGAGCGCCGGATGCTGGTCGGGAGCAATGTGCTCGAAGCGTTTGACGTTCGCCGGCCACCTCCATTCCGACGGATAGAGAGATCCCGCCAACACAAACGGCAAATCGTTGCGACGGCGCGCCGGCTCAAGAAAGAGCATGTCGAATTTCTGGTGACGGTCGGCAGCGAAGGTTCCGAGATAACTCAGAGAACATTCGAATACGTCTGGCGACGCAACGCGGAAGTACACGTCGGGATCGACGCAGCCATACAGCGGCCGCGCCAGTTGAGCTCCCTGTTCGAGCTCAAGGCGCCGCAGGAGGCTGCCTCCAGTGAATGAGAGATAAAGGTCGAATTCGGCAATCTGATCGCGCCGTAGATAGTCCAGCGCTCCTGATACCAGCCGGTTCAGAGTGATGGGGGTATCCAGGTCGTAGAACACGTGCAATGGCCCTTGGATGGGTAAAACTTCATCGCTGATACGCGCGCCATCAGGACAATAACTGGCGGTGATCACGATGTCAGATTCGCGGACATCATGCAGAGCGTCGGCACGAACGTCGTCCCAGGACGAATAGAGCTTCAACTCGCAGTAGTCTGGGTGCGTGAAATCACGATGCGCGGCGTAATACGGGACATCCTTCTCGTAGAAAACGAGTCGCGCTCCTCGCCGATGCAAGGCGCGCAGAATCGCGCGGTAGGGTGTCGCATGGCCATTGCCCCAGGAGGACGACAGCGTCAGTCCGAATATGGTGATCTTCACCGGCCCACCATCGCAAAGTGCGACGCTGTCATGCTGTGACAACGTACTTACCTTTCGATGGGGAAGCGCCAACTGGCGTTGGCCGCTTCGACGCTGCGAGTACGAGCTTCGGCCGCGTTTCACCGACGGAGACCTAAGAGAAGAGACAGGAGAGCCTCCGTTTTCTGTGTTCTCCGTGGTGAAAGAGAATATTTCGATTTACAGCAAATCAGGAAACTAGTTCCGGGGTCATAGTGATCTTCGCGTTGAGCACCCGCGATACAGGGCAGCCTTTTTCCGCGTTCTTCGCCGCCTGTTCAAACTTAGCTTTGTCCGCTCCGGGAATTTTCGCTTTGAGGTCGAGGTGAATCGCCGTGATGGTGAACCCGGCGTCTGTCTTTTCCAAAGTGAGCGTTGCTTTGGTGTCAATGCTTTCTGCCTTCATTCCGACCTCACCCAATTGCGCAGAGAGGGCCATCGAGAAACATCCCGCGTGGGCAGCGGCAATCAGCTCTTCCGGATTGGTTCCGGTGGCGTTTTCAAAGCGCGTGCTGAACGAGTATGGCGTCTGGCTAAGAACACCGCTGTGCGTGGAGACGTTGCCCTTGCCGTCTTTCAAGCCGCCGGTCCAATGAGCACTGGCATAACGTTGCATGCTTTCCTCCTGGAGTATTATTGCCTCGATTCCACATTACACGATGCCACTAAGATACGGCGGGCAACATTAGGCGCCCTTCATGGATGCGGCCGGGCAATTGCTCGAGACATTGCTGATGGCGACAATTGCGAGGGAAGGTGGCGGCACAAGCTATGTTCGGAACTTGCGACCGATTTCTGCGAGATGTTAGAAAGTAGTCGCAAGAAAAGAACGTAACCGGGAAAAAGGATAAGGTCACCAGTACCTGAGTTACTAAAGTTACCAGTTTCGTTGGTTTTTACTGGCAATAGGTGGGTCCTTATCTATAATGCGAAACGGGGAAGACTTGCCCAGAGAGCCCCCGAACGGGCGAGAGGTTGAGAGGAAGGCTCCAGCAAGCAAAGAGCGAGCCCCCAAGGTAGAAATAGGTGCGCGCCCGCGCTCACTTTTCACACTTTACCAAGTAGTAGTAATCAAAATCTGGCGCCTGCCCATGACGTCGTATCGGGTCCAACTAGGTGCTATTCGAATTGCGGTGCCCTCAGCACCGTACCTCCCGCATTAACCGGCGCGATTGAGCATTTCTAAGTTTCGAACTGGAGGTTGTAATCGTGAACAAACTGCTGACCGCAATCTTTGCCATTCTTCTCATAGCTGGAGCCCTCAGCGCCATCTCTGGTCTGACTTCCATTGGTTCGACTCAATCCGTGGCTATCGTTGGGGAGGGCTCATCGCCGTTTCCCCTGATTTTATCGTCCGCTAGCTCCCCTGGCGATTCTAGTTCGCTCGTGGACAAGTATTGAGAAACTCAGGTCGTTCCGCGCGACCAAGGAGACCTTCAATGAAGAATTATCTGGTCATTGCCACTGCTGTTCTGATGTTCGCAGGTGTTTGTCTTGCCGCCGTCAACCCGTCGCCAACCAGCAACGTCGCCATTTCCGTCTCTCAGTCTGCTTCAACTAGCGCAACCATCTCACCAGGCGAAGGCGCGCCGATGCCGATCTGCCAGCCTGGTCAAAATTGCAATGATCAGGTGCGGGAGATCGCAGGCGAAGGTGCACCGATGCCGATCTGCCAGCCTGGTCAAAATTGCAATGATCAGGTGCGGGAGATCGCAGGCGAAGGCGCACCGATGCCGATCTGCCAGCCTGGTCAAAATTGCAATGATCAGGTGCGGGAGATCGCAGGCGAAGGCGCGCCGATGCCGATCTGCCAGCCTGGTAAAAATTGCAATGATCAGGTGCGGGAGATCGCAGGCGAAGGCGCGCCGATGCCGATCTGCCAGCCTGGTAAGAATTGCAACGATCAGGTGCGGCAGGTTGCAGGCGAGGGCTCACCGATGCCGATCTGCCAGCCTGGCCACAACTACAACGATCAGGTGCGTTTAGTGTTGGCTATGTAGATTTATTCAGGAAAGTCCCTGGCGGGGAATGAGTTGCCTTAGCGGGAGTAACCCGCAGTGTGGTTACCCGTTAGGGCGAAGAACTTTCTTGTTTTGTGCTGACGTCAAGGATATGCTCTCCTTGTCGCCATGCATCTGCGTCTCCTCGACTATCTTCTCTGGATCGCGTCACCGCTGTTGCAAGCGGGGGTGCTGATCAGTTTGTACCGGCGAGGACTGCACCGCGACTATCCTTACTTCTTCAACTACACCATCCTTCAAGTCGTGTCCGACCCTGTACTTTATGCTATCCAACTGCGCTCGTACACGTTCTACTACTACGCCTATTATGTACACATCGGTCTGAGTGTCGTCATTTCTTTCGCGGTGCTACAGGAGATCTTCAAAGATGCCTTTCGCCCATACGAGGCGTTGCGCGACTTAAGCATTATTCTCTTTCGCTGGTCGACGCTGGTCGTCATGCTCGTAGCAGTGATGTGGGCCATCAATGCCGCTCACAAGCCTGACAACGGCCCCATTACCGATGCCATATTGCTGGCGGAGCGCAGTGTGCGCCTGATGCAGTGTGGGCTCGTGTTCTTCCTGCTGCTGTTCAGCGAGTACCTGGGGATCTCGCGTCGTAGCCTTCTATTCGGTATTTCTTTGGGCTTTGGCTTATTTGCCGCCATCAATATGCTGGTGGCTACAGGTATTGCGCATCAGGGAATTCTGCGCCACTCGACCTTAAGACACATTAACAGCGCTGCGTATCTGTGCGCGACGCTCATTTGGCTGGGATACTCGATGGCAGCAGCTCCCTCAGAGAGCAAGGTTCTGGAGACCACGGCGCAGCGTTCCAAAGATTGGAACTCGGCCCTGGAAGATGCTCGCGTGCCGAATGGACCCGATAGTTTGCTGGACAATATGGACCGCACTGTCGAGCGTCTGCTCTATCCCCGGGAAGAGTCGAAGGTACGGATCTCCGCTGGCCCAAGCTGATAAGAATACATTTGCCGCTTCTGACCGCCTTGCTGGCGGTTTTTCTTTTTGCGTTTTGGAATTGCTATACGGGAGTCTTGGTCTTTCGTGCCGGACTGAAGAAGGGTAGCTGCCTGACCTTGGCAGCACACTTATAGCGGATAGCCTCCACCGTCATCTCCATTTGCAGCCTGTTTCCGGCGCGGGCGTACTGCGAATCCAGATTTGCCAAGGCGATCAGTTGTTTCAGGGTTGGCGACCACGTCGTGGAGGTTGCTTTGCCTACCTGCTCCCGGCCTTTGTACACCGGTACATGCACCCGGGAGGCCGTCACCGGCGCCTGTGGCGCCAGCCCATTGCGTTCGAAGATTTTCTCGACATCGCTCCAGTCGATCTCCAGTCCAACCAAGGTCCGCTTTGGACCGGCCTTCTTTTCTTCCAGCAAGGCATCGCGTCCGATAAAGTTTTCCTTGTCATAGTGGATAAGCTTTGCCAACCCGACCTCCGCCGGACTGTACCTTTGCGACTCAGTCAGCGCCTTCTTGCTGCTGATGTAATCCACGTCAGCTAGGATGAGTCCGGCTTCAATGCGCGCGACATCCAGCGCCAGCATGCCGGCAGGATGGATGTCGAAGCGCCTTCCGCTTTCCATAATCGCGTCCCAAACTTTCACCGCGTCCGCCCACGGTATCCAGATTTCGTATCCCAGGTCGCCGGTGTAGCCGGTGCGTGAGATGTCGACCTGAACGCCACCAATCTTGCCGCTGGTCTTGCGAAAGTACTTCAGGTTTTCGATGGCAGCTTCGGCAACACTCTTTAGCAGCCTGCCGGATGTCGGGCCCTGCACCGCCAGCGCCGCGACCTGCTCGGTGATGTCTTGGATATCGACCTGCAGCCCGATCGCATTCTGCCGAAACCAGCGCAGGTTAGGATCGGCGGCGGTCCAGCGATAACGGTTCTCTTCCAGGCGCGTGATTGTGCCGTCGTCGATGATCTTGCCGTCTTCGTCGCACCAGCAGCAATAAATTACCTGATCGACACTGACCTTGTTGATCTCGCGCGTGATGACACGATTGACGAAGCGCGTGGCATCACGGCCAGTGATCATGTATTTGTACAGAGGCGTTACGTCGATGAGCGCGGTTGCATTGCGAATAGCGTTGTACTCATGCTCGTGATGCGCTTCGTAGACACTGACCGCATAAAACCCTGACCACTCGCGGTAGTTCAGGCTTTCGCAAAGCGCGAACGTTCTCTCATGAAGGGCTGTTCCTACGGGCACATCATCCTCGCGTGAAGTTGTGCATTATAAACGAGCACCGCACCCAGGCTGCTTCCTGTGAGCACGGTGCGGCCTTTACAATGGCTGATTCTGCTCATGGCCTCTAACCACACTGCACCCTACGATGCCATCGTAATCGGCGGCGGACACAATGGGCTGGTCAACGCCGCCTACCTGGCGCGCGCGGGCAAGAAGGTACTCGTCCTCGAACGCCGCCACGTCGTCGGCGGCGCCGCTGTGACGGAAGAAATTATTCCCGGATTCAAGTTTTCTGTGTGCTCCTACGTAGTGTCACTGCTGCGGCCGGAGATCATTCGCGATTTGGACCTTCCGCGGCACGGGCTGGAGATTCTTCCGCTCGACGGCACCTTCACCCCAATGCCAAACGGCGATCATTTGTGGCGGGTGAATGATCACGGACAAACCATGCGCGAGCTGCGGCGGCATTCGCGCGTGGACGCCGAAGCCTACGAAGAGTTCGGCAAGGCGATGCTGCAGATGTGCCGCTTTGTTAAGCCAATTCTGTCGATGGTGCCGCCCGATCCCACGACGCTCAACCCTAAAGACCTTTTCAAGCTGCTGTTTCTGGGACGCCGCTTCAAGGACCTGAGTGGCGAAGATAAATACAACCAGGTGCAGCTCATGACCATGAGTGCTATCGACTTTCTCGATCAATGGTTCGAGACCGATGTGCTCAAGGCCACGATGTCAGCGTCCGGAATCATCGGGACGTTTCTTGGAGTGCGCTCGCCGGGCACGGCCTACGTGCTGCTGCACCACTACATGGGCGAGATCGACGGCGCCTTTCGCGCGTGGGGATTCGCGCGCGGTGGTACGGGAGCGATCTCGGACGCGATTGCTGACGCCGCGCGAGAGCTTGGAGTCGAGATCAAAACAAAAACCGGCGTGACGCAAATTCTGGTGCGAGATGGCAAAGCCGCGGGGGTGGCGACGACGGGGGGTGACGAGTACTACGCGCCCATCATCTCGTCGAGCGTCGATCCCAACCTGACGTTCCTGAAGATGCTCGAACCGAAGCACCTGAGCGACGACTTTCGTGATGCGGTGAAGCGCTATAAGTATCGCGGCTCGTCAGGCAAGGTGAATCTCGCGCTCGATGCGCTGCCGAACTTCACCTGTCTTCCCGGCGAGGGCCATCATCTGCGCGGTGCTATTTCGATTTCACCCAGCGTGGACTACATGGAACGCGCCTACGACGACGCGAAATACGGAAATTACTCGCGGCGTCCATACATTGACATGGTGATTCCGAGTCTGACGGACCCATCGGTCGCGCCGCCGGGCAAGCATGTGATGTCGTGTTTCGTGCAGTACGCGCCGTACAAGCTGAAGGAAGGCACGTGGGACGAGAAGCGCGAGGCATTCGGGGACAACGTCATCGACACCATCGCGGAGTACTCGCCGAACCTGAAGAACGTCATCGTCGGCCGGCAGGTCGTCACGCCGCTCGACCTCGAGCGTGAGTGGGGCCTGACCGAGGGCAATATCTTTCAGGGCGAGTTGTCGCTGGAGCAACTGTTCTTCCTGCGTCCCGTGCCGGGCTGGGCGCAATACAAAACGCCAATCAAGAATTTGTGGATGTGCGGGTCGGCCACGCATCCCGGCGGCGGCATCATGGGCGCGCCGGGAAGGCTCGCAGCGCTGGAGATCCTCAAGCACGCGAAGGGGACCAGCTAGAAGGGTGGAAGGGCACGGCTTTAGCCGTGCCGAAACGCGCAATTGAAACACCGGCTTTAGCCCGGGTACGCTGCGGCTAAAGTCGGCTGGGTGTGGTCCGATGGGTCGAAGCCCGCCGCTTCCACCACATTGTAGGACATTCGTTTTTTTGTGTTTTGCGGTTTTACCGCTACCGAAACCTTTAAACAATGCCACAACCTCGCGATGTCGTCATCCTCGGAGCTGGACACAACGGGCTGGTCACCGCCTTCTACCTCGCCAAAGCTGGATTCAAGCCGCTGGTGCTGGAGCGGCGTCCCGTCGTCGGGGGCTGCGCCATCACCGAAGAATTTCACCCCGGCTTTCGCTGTTCGCGGCTCGCTCACGCTGCCGGACCCATCAGGTCTGACATTGTGGGAGATATGGAACTGGCCAAACACGGTCTGAAGACTTATACGCCGACCGTTCGCGTTCTCTCCCTGTCTCACGCAGGCAATCTCGCGTTGTACGGCGACACGTCCCGATCGCAACAGGAGATTGCCCAGTTCTCGCACAACGACGCTGCGAGTTATGCCGAGTTCCAGCAGTCATTGGCCCGCATCGCCGAGGTCGCCGCCCTGCTGATGAACATGACTCCGCCTGATATTGACGAGCCTGGTGCGAACAATCTTTGGGAGCTGCTGAAGACCGGTCGCAAGATTCGCGGCCTCGGGGAAAAAGATTTGTACCGCGTGCTGCGCTGGGCGCCCATGGCCGTCGCCGACCTGGTCGCGGAGTGGTTTGAAACCGAGTTGCTGCGCGGAACGATTGCCGCGGAGGGAATCTTCGGGACATTTCTTGGTCCTTGGTCAGCCGGATCCAGCGCGACTTTGCTGCTGCGCGCTGCGTCGGACAGCAATCTGGCGGGAGCGGCGTCCTACATTGCGGGAGGTACTGGAGCGTTAACTGCCGCGATGGCTTCGTCCGCGCAAGCTGCAGGGGCGGAGATTCGAACCAACTGCGAAGTTGTGCGGATCAACGTCAAAGATGGCGTTGCGATGGGCGTTGTGCTCGCAAGCGGGGAGGAACTCTCAGCCAAGACGGTCATCTCCAATGCCGACCCGAAGCGCACGCTGCTGGGATTTGTCGAGCCGCAGCACCTGCAGCCGAGTTTCTTGCAAAGGCTCCGGCACTATCGCATGAATGGAACAGTGGCGAAGGTGAACCTCGCGCTCGGCGGCTTGCCGAGATTCAAGGGAGTTGACGGCGATGTGACTGCGAGATTATCGGGCAGGATTCAGATTTCGCCCGAGATCGATTACCTGGAGCGGGCCTTCGACGCCTCAAAATACGGGGAGTTTTCGCAGCATCCCTACATCGAGGCAATGATTCCCACATTGTGGGACACTTCTCTCGCTCCGCCGGGAAAGCAGGTGATGTCGATCTACATGCAGTATGCGCCGTACAAGCTACGACCACCTCAGCACGCGCGAACGCGGCGCGCGGCAGGGGCCCCGGCGCCTGACGCTGATTGGGATTCGCAAAGGGACGCTTTGGGGGATGTGGTGGTCAACACACTCGCCGAGTACGCCCCCGACTTACCGTCGCTGATTGAAGCGCGCGAGGTGATCACGCCGGAAGACCTCGAACACACGTACGGGCTCACCGGCGGCCATATTTTTCATGGAGAGCTGGCGCTCGACCAGTTGTTCACCATGCGTCCCTTGCTGGATTGGGCACAGTACCGCACACCCATCAAGGGCCTGTATTTATGCGGGTCGGGGACACATCCGGGAACGGGATTGACGGGGGCATCAGGGGCGAATGCGGCGAGGGAGATCGTCAAATATCTACGGACGAAGTAGTTCCTCTTAATGTTGTCATCCCGAGGACGACTAACGTCGGCTCGTGATGACAAAAACATGGGGTTCGCAACGTTTACGGCGGTGCCTGATACGACGCTACAGGCTGGCGCTTCGCCCCTCGCCTACTTCGCGTTTCAAATCCGCCGCCAGCAGCCGATGAAACAAATGCTCCCCGGCCTCTCGCCGCACCGAGAGCCGCCCTGCCCGATATGCCCGTGAGTGCAGGCCGCGCTGCACGGCTTCGCAGATGCCAACATCCTCATTGTTGACACGCTCGCCGACAGCGATGCTCTGCCGATTGCGCTCGGCGCCGGACTCGCTCACATCGTCAAAATAGAAATCGAAAATCACTTTGCAGCGATCGACGCCATCCGGCAGCACAAGGTTGGTGTCCATGTAGCCGGCATATAGGTTGATCATGAAGTTGGGGTATTGCCAGAAGTACCACGCGCGCTCGCCGGTGCGCGTCGCGCCAGTCGCTGCATCTTCGTTCGATGCGACCATTGGGCTCGACTGCAGGCAATAACGATCTTCAGTCTCGATGGTGTACTGCTTGTACTCCAAGACGCTGTTAAGTCCTTTGTGAAGGTGCGGAACGTGATATCCGCCATCGAGGTAGTTGTCGACGAAGACCTTCCAGTTGCAATTCAAACTGTAGGTGCGGCGCTCAAAGAAATGCAGCTTGCCCAGATTCAGCGGAGCGATACGCTGTGCGAGCCCGCCTAGAAAATCGGCTAGTGGCGCGGCGTTTGCCTCGAGATTAACGAAGACAAACTGCTCCCACTGCTTCACCCGCACCGGAACTAATCCGTTTTGCGAACGATCGAAGCCGCAGACGCCCTCGAATTCAGGCGCGCCTTTCAGCGAGCCATCGAGGCCATAGCTCCAGCCGTGATACGGACAGCGAAAAACGCTCGCATTGCCATGCTCCGCGGTGACCACCGCCGCGGCATGATGGCGACAGACGTTAAAAAACGCGCGCAGCTGATGGTCGCTACCGCGCACCACGACCAGTGGCTCGCCGGCCAAATCGGCGCTGACGAATTCTCCCGAACGCGCAAGCTGATCGGCCCGGGCTATCACCTGCCACGTACCGCCGAAGACATTCTCACGTTCCAGTTCCGCGATACGCTCATCCACATACCACGACGCAGGGATGGTACAGGCGCGATCGAGCGAGGCCTGATCGTCATACAGCGCAAGGATTTCGGGGAGAGATTTCATGGCCGGCCTGGGTTGACCGCAGGTACCCACCCGACTCGATTTGCTTGGGCGGGATTCCCAGCGACCCTAGTATACGTAGACCGTAACTATCCTCTGAAAGCAATCTGCTGAAGAGCGTGGCCCGGATAGGCGAATTGGTTTATTGGGCTTTGGCAATGCTTAATGCGCCCTTTCCTACATCATGAGTTCCTGTTTCCGACCGCTGCAATCCCCAGCTCCTTCAGTTGCCGCTCGCTGACCGGCGTGGGCGCGTCGACCATCAAGTCGACTGCCTTCGCCGTCTTGGGGAACGGAATCACTTCGCGCAAGCTATCCGCGCCGGCAAGGACCATGATGATGCGATCGAGGCCCAGCGCGATCCCGCCGTGCGGCGGCGTGCCGTATTGCAGCGCTTCCAGAAAGAAGCCGAAGCGCGCCTGTTGTTCCTCGGGCGACATTCCCAGTGCCTTGAAAATTTTCGCCTGAATGTCCTGCCGGTGAATGCGGATCGAGCCCGACCCCAGTTCCATGCCGTTCAGCACCACGTCGTAGGCCAGCGCGCGCACCGCGCCGGGATCGCTTTCCAGCTTGTCCATGTCCTCGTCGTGCGGCGAGGTGAAGGGATGATGCGCCGCGTTCCAGCGGCCCTCGGTTTCGTCCCACTCAAACATCGGGAAATCGGTGATCCAGAGAAATCTGTAATCGTCGGTCGTACCTTTTTTCTCGAAAAGCTTGTGGCGGTCTGCGAATTTCTGCCCTAGCGCCAGGCGCACCTGACCTGCGCCTTCAAACACCTGCCGCTCGCGAATGGAAAGGCGGCGAGCTCCGCCGGCATTGCCGGCAGCGCCGCTGCCCGCGCGATACGATCCTTCAACGTCAGGGCCGCTTCCTGGCGTCTGGCCCTCCGCTCCGTCCCCCAAGCTTACGGCGCCCGCGCCGACCAGCACGATGTAGTCCTCCGCCGCACTGCCGGCGAGGTCACGGATTTTCGCCATGGCTTCGGGGAACGATTTCTCGAGGCGCTTGCTGTCATCGAGGACTTTGATGCTCTGCTGCGCCAACTTCGCGGGATAAAGCAGCCGCAACTCGTCGCGTTCTTTGCGCGACAACTCGCCGACCTTCGGAGTGACAATGGCAACGACCGGCAGCCCAGGATCGATGTTCAGTCCTTGCAGGTTTTCCGGCGCGAAGGCCCCGCGCACATCGCTCATAGGCGGCAGCCGCAGGTCAGGTTTATCGATGCCGTACAGCCGGATGGCTTCGTCGTAGCTCATGTGCGCAAACGGCGTTCGCAGTTTCGCGCCGATGGTCGCGAACGCCGCCTGCAAGAAGCCTTCCACCACATGAAAGACCATCTCAGGCCGGGCGAAGCTGATCTCCAAGTCGATCTGCGTGAACTCCGGTTGGCGGTCGGCGCGCAGGTCCTCGTCCCGAAAGCAACGCACAATCTGAAAGTACTTGTCGAAGCCCGAAATCATGAGGATCTGTTTGAACAGTTGCGGCGATTGCGGCAAGGCGTAGAACTCGCCGGGATAGACGCGACTGGGAACGAGATAATCGCGGGCGCCCTCGGGCGTGGAGCGCGTCATGAATGGCGTCTCGATCTCATAAAAGCCTTGCGAGTTCAGGTACTCGCGGATGGCAATGGAAACCTTGTGGCGCAGTTGAATGTTGTGCTGCATCTCCGGGCGACGCAGGTCGATGTAGCGGTACTTCAGGCGCACCTCTTCGTTCGCCAGCACCGTGTCAGCGGGCGTGAAGGGAAGCGGCTTGCAGTCGTTGAGCAGCCTCAGCTCATCGGCGACGACCTCGATTTCGCCGGTCGGGATGTTTTTGTTCACGGTGCCCGCATCGCGCAACTTCACGCGTCCGACGACCGCGACAACAAACTCCGAACGCACGGTTGTGGCTTTGTCATGGACCTCGGGCCCAGCATCGGCGGTTACCACCACTTGGGTTATGCCGCTGCGGTCGCGCAAGTCGAGAAAGATGAGGTTGCCGAGGTCGCGACGGCGGTTGACCCATCCCATGAGCACAACTTTGGAGCCGGCGTCGGATGCGCGCAGCTCGCCGCACATATGCGTTCGTTTAAGGTCGCCTAAAAAGTCGAGCATGATGTTAAGCGTTTCCTGCTACCCATCTTAAACATTCCGCGGAGTTATTCGCCAACTGGATCGGGCTCGTTGCCGCCGGAGCTTGTGGGCTTGGCTGTTCCTCTCGTATAGTGATTGCACTTCCCGGACTTGATTCTCACGTGGGGTGAACGATGCAATTGCAAGCTTTTCTAACGGCGATCGAGGAGCGCATCGCCCATTACGATCTTCTCTGCCACTCTTATTACAAGGCATGGACGGCGGGCCGACTCACGCGCGACGACCTGCGCGAGTACGCCGGCGACTACTATCACCACGTCGCCGCGTTCCCTTCCTATTTGAGTGCATTGCATTCGCGGCTTGACGATGGCGAGCTGCGGCGCGCTGTTCTGCGGAACCTGTGTGATGAGGAGATTGGCGGCCGTCCACACAGCGAGTTGTGGCTCGACTTTGCCGAGGGCATGGGCGCAGATCGCCATGAGGTGCGCGGGCACGAGCCGCTGCCGGAAGTTCGCGAACTTATTTCCGAATTCCGGCGCATAGCGCGCGAGGGCTCAACGGCTGAAGCGTTGGCTGCGTTTTATGCCTACGAATCCCAGGTCCCCCGCGTAGCCAAACAGAAAGCCGACGGCCTTGCGCAACGCTATGGTGCCGATGAGAAGACCTGCGCGTACTTTACGCTGCATCAGTTCGCCGACGTGGAGCACTCGGACGTGTGGCGCGAGCTGCTGAGCGCAGAAGTGACGGCGCATCCCGAGCAAGCCGAAGCCGCGTTGAATGCTGCTGAAAGTGCGGCCAAAGCGCTGTGGCGCGCACTGGACGGGATGGAAGCGCGCAGAACCGCCGTCGCGGCATAACAATCTGAATGGGAGAGCTAAGCCCGCTCGAACGCGTGCTTGGCGTGTAGCTCTTCCAACGACTGGTCCTTCGCCGCGACGAACGCTTCGCGCTGGGCAAGCAGGCCGTCGGTAGCCCGCGCGTATTCTCCCGCAAGCTCCACCATGCCGCGTGAGGCCAAGTCTCTCGCTGCGGCTATCAAACTATCGATTGCATTCGGATCGGCCGCGCCGAGATACTGTGCATCGCAAGGATCGGCAATCAGCACCGGCGACCGTTCGTCGCCCTCACCGCCGCGAGCCAAATGCGGGCTCGCCGGGGACCCCGCGCCACTACCCCAGAAGACCTTGCGCGCAATAAACTCGCTTACCTGATCGGAATTCGCATGTGAGAAAGTGAAGTGCTGGTGGCGGATGCTGTAGCAGCGGCTCGACACCGGTACCGGCTGCCGCTTTCCTGACTTGAGCAGCTCCAGTTGCTTGTCGTCGAGGGCCTTGCGCGCAGTGTTGACGGCAACCCAGAAGGCGAGATCGCTATCCAGCGATGGCAACACCTCTTTCATGGTTTGCGCCAGGTTCAGCGCGACGTCGGCGTGTAATGCACTGCCATCGTTCAGCCGGACCACGCCGTGCACCACGTACCAATCGCTGCCGCCCTGGGAGCGATGGAGCGGCCATTCCAGTTCGATCCGCACAGGCAGACCGCGCAGGGTGACACCGGTAAAAGTCTTTTCTGCCATAGAGAATTTTACGGGCATGATATGAGCCAAACTCACTGCGAGCACGCTCCGCCCGCAAGCGTGTCATAACAGATTATGCACACTCCAGAAGGAAATGCTTGCAGGAGCTCTCAATACGGCGTAGTTTGCGCCACGGCGAGCGCGCGGCGAAGTAGGTCCTACTGGCAAGTCAGGTTGAACTTCACACTGGAGGAGGAGTGAGCTCCCATCTTGAAGATGCTGGCGCCGCCGTTGGTCGGCGGTTGCTTATTGGCGATGTTGATGAGCCGCGAGGTCTGCCATCTGGTTTGCGACGGATTGCTAGGCCGGTGCATGCAGGTCACGTCCCATAGAGGATCTTCGCCGGACTGGGGCACGCTCCAGCTCGTGCACTCCGGCCTCCATCGAGTGCCGGCGTCCCCGATAGCCACAAACACGAAGAGCAGGTCGGGATCGCTCACGGGCGCATAGGCGTCTCCAGAGAGATCGACCTTGTACTGGCCCGGCTTGATGGTGGTGCAGGTTGCGCTGCTCACGCTCACTCGCGGACGCGCAGCCTGCTCCGCCGCAGCTTTATCCGCGGCGGCTCTGTCAGCGGCAGCCTTATCAGCAGCCGCTTTGTCAGCAGCCGCTTTGTCGGCAGCAGCTTTATCCGCTGCGGCCCTATCGGCGGCTGCCTTGTCCGCTGCGGCTGCCAGAGCAGCCTGTTTCGCGGCGGCACGCTTCGCCGCCTGCTGCGCCGCCCAGTCGGCATCGGCGGTTTTGCCGGCTTTCGTGGTTGATGTGCTGACAGCCTCACTCGGCGGAGTATCGGACACCAGCAGGTCGATTCTGGCGCCGCTCTTCACCGTCTCGCCAGGCTTAGGAAACTGCTGCAGAACGACATCGCGCGCCGTGCCCGCGCGGGATTGCCGCTCGATATCGCCGATGTTGAGCTGGTGTTGAGCAAGAAGCTTTGACGCCGCATCCAGCGTCTGCCCGGTCAGCGGCGGCACCTCAACCTGCGCCACCGCTTCTGACACCACCAGGTCGACGGCGGTGCCGCGCCGCACTTGCTCGTCGGATGGGGGATATTGGCTAAGGACGACGTTCGCGTCAACGCTGGGGTCCCGTCGCGTTGTCGTTTGTCCCACGGTAAGATGAAGGGCCTGGAGCTTCGTCGTGGCGTTCGCGAGAGTCTCGCCGCGGAGATTGGGCATGGTGACCTGCCGCGGGATAAAGATGTAAGCGGCAACTGCCGCAGCGATGGCGCACACACCTATCGCGACCCACAGCGGCCAGGATTTCTTGTCGTGATGCCCGTTCGTCTGCCTGAATTGCGGCACCACGCCTGTTGCCGCCGTTTTTTCATCAACAGCGACGGCGCCTCGCGTTGGCTGCGCTGCGGCGCCTGCTCCAGCGGTGTCGGTCCGTGCAGCCTCGATGCCAGTCTTGTGGGCGGCAAGCTGGCGACGCAAAGTCGCTATCAGCAACTGAACGTCGGAGCCCCAGCGCGCATGCGTCAGCTCGGCGCAATTGCGGTAGGCGAGGTCGCGAAGCTCGTCCGGCAGCTGCTCGGGCCGCGGCATGGTGGCACCGCGAACGATGACCGGGATCACGGGAATGTCGCGGCGCAGGGCTGATGAGGTCTCCAGACGAACGAAGTCGGTGGGATCGTCCAGGCGTCGCTGCCCGTTGTCGTCCTTGGCCTCGACCCAGTTTTTGCCGATGATGGCCAGCAGCACACCGCAGGTGGCGACGCTCTCGTCGATGGCTTTACGGAAGTCGCGGCCGGCCTCGATGGCGGTGACGTCCATGAAGACCGAGTTCTCGCCGAACTCGGCGATCAGGTCGTCAAATAGACGCCCGGCTTCGCCTTCCGTGTCGTTACGCCGATAGCTGATGAAGATCGCCCGCATGGACTGTTGCATCCTCGCCCGCAGCGCACTTTGTTTCGACGAACGTATCCCGATTCGCCAATGTGGTCAAGCAGGATTCGCGCTCGGTTATTGCTACCACAGAGCTCTACTCCGTGAACTCGGTGCCTCCGTGGTGAAACAAGTCGCTACAATCGTCTGCAATGTCTTTCCGCTTCGAAGTCGAAGCCCGCGACGGCAACGCGCGCGCGGGCCGGTTCGTCACGCCGCATGGCGAGGTTCAAACGCCGGTGTTCATGCCCGTCGGGACGGTCGCGACGGTAAAGGGCGTGCCGCAGGAAACGCTGGAAGATCTCGGCGTCCAGATTCTGCTGAACAACACCTATCACCTGTATCTGCGGCCGGGGGTCGACACGGTGCGACGGCTCGGCGGCGTGCAAAGGTTCATGTCGTGGGACCATCCGATCCTTACCGACTCCGGCGGATTTCAGGTGTTCAGCCTGAGCGACCTGCGCAAGGTGACGGAAGAGGGCGTGATGTTCCGCTCGCACCTGGACGGCTCGTCGCACTTCTTCAGCCCGGAGAGCGCCATCGCCGCGCAGATTGGTCTCGGAGCGGACATCATCATGGCCTTCGACGAGTGCACCGAGCATCCGGCGGAGTACGCCCGCACTCGCGAGTCGATGGAGAGGACGCTGCGCTGGGCGGCGCGCAGCAAGAAATACTTCGAGGAGCATAAGCCTGAGGTGCCGTGGTTCGCCGAGCGTGGCGAACTGCCCCAAACCCTATTCGGCATTGTCCAGGGCGGCATGTTCCCCGACCTGCGGCGCGAGTCGGCACAGCGAACGGTTGAGCTGGATTTTCCTGGATACGCAATCGGCGGGTTGAGCGTGGGCGAGCCACGTCCCATGACGCACGAGATGGTCGATTCCGCGCTGCGTTTTCTACCGCAAGACAAACCGCGATACCTGATGGGCGTGGGCACGCCGGAGGAAATTGTGCATTACGTGGCGCAAGGCGTGGACATGATGGATTGCGTGCTGCCCACGCGCGCCGCACGGCACGGACTGCTGTTCACCTCGGAAGGGCGCATCACCATCAAGAACGCTCGCTTTGCTGCGGACGACGGTCCTCTGGACCCGAAGTGCGGTTGCAAGGTCTGCGCCCGCTATTCGCGGGCGTATTTGCGGCACCTATACGGGTCGAACGAGTTGCTCGCCCAGGTGCTGAACACAATCCATAACCTGGCGTATTACCTGGACACGATGCGCCAGGCGCGGCAGGCCATCCAGCGCGGGACATTCGCCAAGGCAGTTCACCACCGCGGCACCGAGGTCACGGAGCAGAAAACTTAACGCCCTGTAGAACTCAGAAACCTTCCAGAAACTCAGAGAATTCTGTGTCCTCCGTGCCTCCGTGGTGAAATTGCCCTGGGCCCCTGCCGCTTTTCAGAAAAGCGCGATAGAATATCCAATCAGGGTAAAACCTTCCGAGATCGCGCAGCCAGGCTGCCCGATGACCACCCACTTGCGCACTGGTGCGAGTTTGGGTCGGAGATCCTGGTATCTGTTGGAAGTCCCCGAACATCCCCAAGTGCCTCCGGACGCGAGGGATGGAAGTTTGTCCGATGCGGTGTGCGCTCGGCCCGGGAATTTTGGGCGGACGCTACGCGTATCTTGGGCGTAGGCGGCTTTGAAAGGGCACGGCTTGAGCCGGGCCGTGAAGCCGTCCACAGGATGGCCTTCAGGCCCTGAGGGCTTATCCCCTCAGCGGCTGAAGCCGGATTTTAACTTAAGTTTTTCGGCACGCCTGAAGGCGTGCCCCTTCAACGCAACGAAAGTTTAGCCAATGCTCGAAGTCGCAGCTTTGTTTGCTCAGGGAATCGGAGGATCGGCCCCCATCTTGATGATGGTGGTGATCTTCGGAGTGTTTTACCTTCTTTTGATCATGCCGCAGCAGCGCCGGCAGAAGAAGTGGCAGGCGATGTTGTCGCAGATTAAGCCCGGCGACAAGGTGGTGACCGGCGGTGGTCTAACGGGTGCGGTCATGTCGGTGAAGGACGACACGGTTGTGCTGCGCGTCCCTCCCGACAATATCAAGCTGGAAGTTGCCCGTTCTTCTATCGTCACCTTGACGACCGACGAGGGCTCCAAGTCATAACAGGTTGCTGTTTCTCATGAACAAGAATCTTCTCGCCAAGACAGTTCTCATCATTGCGGTGCTGATCGTGTTTGTGTTCGGCATCGTTGGCATTCCCAGCAGCTTCACCGGACAAGGCCTGGCGGATTCGATCCAAAAACGCATTCACCTGGGCCTCGACCTCAAGGGCGGCACCCACCTGATTCTTCAGGTGCAGGTCAATGACGCCATTAACGCCGACACCGACCGCGCCCTCGAGCGGCTCAAAGACGAGCTAAAGAAGGCCAACATCGCGTTCGGCGAAATCAGCAAGCCCGATCCGATGAACCATCCCGAGCTGATCGCCCTGAAGGGTGTGCCGCCGGAGCAGTCCAGCGATCTGCGCCGCATCATCACCGACAAGTTTCCTGAATACGACCTGACGTCGGGGGCGCAGAACGGGTGGTCGATGACGATGAAGCCCTCGATCGCGGCTGACACGAAAAAGAAGGCGGTGCAGCAGGCCATTGAGACCATCCGCAACCGCATTGACCAGCTAGGCGTCTCCGAACCGGTGATCCAGGAACACGGCCTGGGCGATTACCAGATCCTGGTGCAGCTGCCGGGCGTCGATGATCCCGCCCGCGTGAAGGAGATTATGCAATCGACGGCCATGCTGGAAATCCGGCAGGCGGTCAAGGGCCCCTATCCCAGCGAGCAAGCTGCTATGCAGGACAACGGCGGAATCCTCCCCCCCGATAGCGTGTTGATGAAGGGTACGAGCGGCTCGCACGGGCAGGACAGTAATGCCAACGAAGAGGCATATTGGCTCATCAGCCGCACCTCGGCGGTGAGCGGCGGCGATCTTCGTTCCGCGGATTCGGGCACCGACGAAAATGGCCGCCCGGATGTGAACTTCACTCTCACCGGGGACGGCGGCCGGCGCTTCGCGTCGTTCACCGGCTCGCACGTCGGCGACAAGTTGGCTGTGGTGCTGGACAACCGCGTGAAGTCGGTCGCCACCATTCAGGAGCAGATTCACGATCAGGGCCGCATCACCGGCGCCTTCACTCCGCAGGAGACACAGGACCTGGCCCTGACCTTGCGTTCCGGCGCGCTGCCCGCGGGTATCAAGTATTTGCAGGAAGTGACGGTGGGGCCATCTCTGGGCGCTGACTCGATCCGTGCCGGCGTGCGCGCGGCGATTATCGGCATATCCCTGGTCATGGTCTTCATGCTGTTGTATTACCGTGCCGCGGGTATCAACGCAGACCTGGCGCTACTTCTGAACCTGGTAATCCTGATGGGATTTCTTGGATTCAGCGGTGCGACGCTGACTTTGCCCGGCATTGCGGGAGTCATTCTGACGGTCGGTATGGGCGTCGATTCCAATGTGCTGATCTTCGAGCGTATTCGCGAGGAGTTGCGGCATGGCAAGACGCCGTCGTCTGCGGTGGAGCAGGGATTCGCGCACGCCTGGACAACGATTCTGGATACGCACGTGACTACGATTGTCTCGGCCGTCATCCTGTTCCTGTTCGGGACCGGACCGGTGAAGGGCTTCGCCGTGACCCTTAGCTTCGGTCTGGCGGCGAACCTGTTCACGGCGGTGTTTGTGTCGCGTGTGATCTTCGAATCGATTTTGAATCGCCATCAGCGTGGCGAGGCGTTGAGCATTTAAGAAATGATCACCACAGAGACCCAGAGGAGAAAATTCAAAAGCAACGCTCTGTGTCTCTGTGCCTCTGTGGTGAAAAAGAATTTTCTAGCAAGGGGCTAGTGTGGAGTTATTTCGTAATACCAACATCGATTTTCTGGGCAAGAAGTGGTACTTCCTTGCCTTCTCGCTGATCTTCAGCGTTGCCGGAATATGTTCCATGCTGTTCTGGCACCACATTCCGCTGGGCGTCGAGTTCCGCGGCGGAACGCTGGTCTATGTGAAGTTCTCGCAGACGCCGGACCTCGACCAGATCCGCAAGGAATTGGATCGCGCCGGGCTGCACGACCCGCGTATACAGCGTTTCGGGCCGTCGGGTGACAATGAGGTGCTGGTGGATCTCGGTCTGCGGGAGACCAGCGAAGCCGCGCTCGATCAGGGCAAGAACACCATTATTCGCGCGCTGGAGCCGCCGAGCGCCGCGGGCAAGCAGGACCTCAACAACACCGGCACCGCCAGCCTGGTGCAGTACCTGATGCAGAAAGACCCATTGCATCTGGGAACTGACGCCGAGCAGCGCTACACCGCAATGGCGCAGCAGATCGGGGACTTCCGCAATAAGCAACGGGGCGGTGTCCTGAACTCGATCGACGAGTTGAATGGCGTTGTGCCATCCGATGTGGTGAACGCGCTGCGGCAGGACTTCTTCACCTCAAACTTTGTCGTCCGTAACGTCGAGATCGTCGGCCCGCAGGTCGGGTCGCAACTTCGTCATCAGGCGATTATGGCGACGCTGTACTCGCTGGCGGGCATGCTGGTGTATCTCTGGTTCCGTTTCGAGCTCATCTACGGTGTGGGCGCCGTTGTGGCCTGCCTGCACGACACGATCATCACCGTCGGCTTCTTTTCGCTACTCGATAAAGAAATCAGCCTGACCGTCATCGCTGCCATCCTGACGCTGATCGGCTACTCGATGAACGATACCATCGTCGTCTTCGACCGAATCCGCGAGAACCTGAAGCTGCTGCGCCGCGAGCCCCTGGCAAACATTGTCAACAAGAGCATCAACCAGACCCTGAGTCGGACCATTCTGACCTCGGGCCTGACGTTCCTCACCGTGCTCTCGTTGTATGTCTTCGGTGGCGAGGTGCTGCGCAACTTCTCGCTCGCATTGGTCATCGGCATTCTGATCGGCACGTATTCCTCGATTGCCATTGCCGCGCCTATGCTGGTTGCCTATCAGGATTGGCGCGCCAAACGGGCTAGCCAGCGGGCGGTGGAGCGGATGACTCCCACGCGCTCCAAGGCAGGCGAGAAAGTGAAAGTGAAAGCCTAGCCAGAGACTCTGGATTAACTTGGAACCAGCGGCCCAGTGCACGTGCGCTGGGCTTTTGGCGGTTGTAGGCAGGCACCTATGCAATGTTCCTGCCCCGGGTGTATACTGCCGCTGCTTTTCGAGCAGCCACTCACGATACAAATTTCGTCCCAGGCCTCCAAAATTCGAGTGGCTGCTTTGCTTTTCCGGGCACAAATACCCGCTTTCCGGTGTCTAAGTTAACAGTACATTTCGGAGAACGCCTATGTTTGAAGACAGCCTTGTGGAATCGGCGGGACGGATCAAGACCAGACGTGGGACGACCACAGTCATCTCCTTCATTCTGGAGATATTGTTCCTGGGCATTTTGGTGCTGTTGCCCTTGATCTTCACCGAGGCGTTGCCGGCCAAGCAGCTATTGACAACGCTGACCGCCCCGCCGCCACCACCCCCGCCGCCACCCCCGCCGGCCGCGGCGCCGGTCGTGGTAAAGAAGATCGTAAGCGAGCTGGACAACGGGCAACTCCGTACCCCGACGGCCATTCCGAAAAAAATCCAGATGCTTAAAGAAGATGAGCCGCCACCGGCCGTATCGTCTGGTGTGATGGGCGGAGTTCCGGGCGGAGTTCCCGGCGGTGCGATGGGCGGAGTTCTGGGAAGCGTCATGAGCAGCGTTCCTACAGCCGTACCCAAGGCCGCGGCCCCGCAACGTGTTCGCGTCTCGCAAGGTGTGTCGCAAGGCTTGCTGGTGCACAAGGTGCAACCGCAGTATCCGCCCCTGGCACGCCAGGCCCGCATTCAGGGAACCGTGGTGTTGCAGGCCCTTATTGGAAAAGATGGCGGTATCCAGAACCTGCACGTGGTCAGCGGCCACCCGATGCTGACCAACGCCGCGCTGGAAGCTGTAAAGGAGTGGCGCTACAAGCCTTACTTCCTGAACGGCGAACCGGTAGAGGTGGAAACCACCATCAATGTGAACTTTACTTTGTCAGGGGAATAAGATTCACAGCCAGCGTGTGTTTGCATCTAAGTTTCAGACCGGTGCTGCTGCTCTCGGGCACAGTGCCGGTGTCGGTTTTGAATTCGTAAGGCGCCTTACCCGAGCCCACTTTGCGGTGAAGCAGGGTGGGCGCAAGCTTGAATCTCGCAGTAACCCAGGTGTGCTGCTGTAACCAAAAGTTCCGAGGAGGAAAACTCAACTCATGTTCCTAGCAAACCTTGCATTTTATGTCCTGAGCCATGTCCCCACGGCTGCGGCTTGGGTGCTCCAGGAAGCGACCATCGGATGGGACCCCGTCTCCTTGTGGAAGCAGATGGGAATCCTGGCGAAAATCGTGGTCGTGATTCTCTTTATCATGTCCGGCTGGTCAATCGGCGTGATGATCGATCGCGCCATGGCATTCAGCGCGGCCCGCAAACAGTCACGCGCCTTCGCTCCTGCCGTCGCCGGCGCTCTGCGTGAGGGCAAGATCGACGAAGCCATCAAAGTCGCCGAGCGCAACAAGAAAAGCCACCTGGCCAAGGTTGTCACCGCCGGCCTGCAGGAGTTCAAGGCACACGGTGACTCCGCTGATATTCCGGGCGAGCAGATCGAAGCCTCCAAGCGCGCTCTCGAGCGTGCCGAAGCCATCGTTCACGCCGAGTTGAAGCGCGGCCTGGGCGGTCTGGCCACAATCGGTTCCACCGCTCCCTTCGTGGGCCTGTTCGGCACTGTGGTCGGCATCTTGAACGCCTTTAAGGAAATTTCCAGCCAGAAAGCGACCGGTTTGGGCGCCGTAGCCGGCGGAATTTCGGAAGCTCTGGTGACCACCGCTATCGGACTGTTCGTCGCGATTCCGGCCGTCATGATGTTCAACTACTTCACCGGGAAGGTGGAAGCTTTCGACGTGGAAATGGACAACAGCTCCAGCGAGCTGATCGACTATTTCCTGAAGCGCCGTCAGGTCCGCCGGCAAGGCTAGCCGAGAGGAGTTTGAACTTATGGCACTTGCGATACGCAACGAAGGCAGCAAGGTCAATTCCAACATCAACGTGACCCCCATGGTCGACGTGATGCTGGTGCTGCTCATCATCTTCATGGTCATCACGCCCATGTTGCAGAAAGGCCAGAGCGTCGACATGGCCAAGGTGAACAACCCCACGCCCATGCCGGATGCCGACAAGGAAGACGCTCTGCTGGTGGTGGTCATGCGCGACGGCCAGATTTTCTTTGGCACCGATCGCATCAAGATGGACGAGCTGACCAACAAAGTGAAGGACCGCCTGGCCAATAAGGTGGACAAGCGTATCTTCATCCGGGCAGACTTGCGCGCCAAATATGGCTACGTGGTGGACGTGGTGGACAACGTCCGGGCCGCGGGCGTAGATGACGTCGGCTTGTTGACCGAGCAGAAGCACGCCACCCCAACCAACGTGAAGCCGCCGCCGGCAGGCGCGACTTCGGGCGCAGGCACCGAATAGGGAGTTCATTATGGCAATGGCAGTGGGAGGGGGCGGCGGCGGTTATACAGCCGACATCAACGTGACCCCAATGATTGACGTGTTGCTGGTGCTGCTGATCATCTTCATGGTGATCACGCCTTTGACCCCGAAGGGTCTGGACGCGCTGGTCCCCCAGCCGCCCAAGGACAAGCAGCAACAGCAGCAGAACAACGATCGAACCATCGTGGTGCAGGTGCTCCGCGGGCCGGGCGACAAGCCGGCGCTCAAGATCAACCAGGACGACGTCACGTGGGAGAACCTTGAAGGCCGTCTGAACGACATCTTCAAGACCCGTGCGGAAAAGGTGATGTTCGTGAAGGCTGATACGGACCTGCCGTTTAACGACGTGGCGCAAGTCATCGACCTGGCGCACGCCGCCGGTGTCGATAAGGTTGGACTCATTACCGCCAAGATTGAAGCCGGCGGCTAGGGTCTGGACCTCTTAACCGCAAGTAAAGCAGAGGAACGTATTTCGGGCAGCACGCCTCCTTGCAAGGATGAGCGGGACGACACGCGTCGTCCCGCCGTCCACGTGGCCCCCGAACAACGTGGATGGAGAGTGATACCGAACATGAATAAGAGCGGACGGGTACTGACCGTACTTGCAGTTCTGCTCGCGCTGCTCTCGACCGTCGGTTGCAGTAAACTGCGAGCGCGCGATCAACTTAACAAGGGCGTCCAAGCCTACAAAAACGCAAAATACGAAGACGCAATCGAACATTTTAAGAACGCGGTCGAACTTGATCCCAGCTTGACCAATGCCCGCCTTTATCTGGCCACTGCGTACATGGGCCAATACATTCCCGGCGCCGATTCTCCCGACAACAATCGCTATGCCGAACAGGCGATCGACACCTTCAAGTCGGTGCTGGACCAGCATCCCCCCAAGGAACAGCAGATCCACAGTTTGAAGGGTATCGCCTCGATGTACTTCCAGGAGAAGAAATTCGCCCAAGCCAGGGAGTACTACCAGAAAATCGCGCAGCTGGATCCGAACGATCCCGAGACTTACTACTCGCTGGCCGTCATCGATTGGATGCAGGCCTACCAGCCCGACCAGAAAGCCCGTGCTGAGCTGGGTCTGAAGCCGACCGATGAATTGAAGGACAAGAAGGTCTGCGAGCAGTTGAAGCAGGGTAATTCGGATAAGGTTGAGGACGGCATTCAGGACCTGCAAAAGGCCTTGCAGATTCGTCCCGACTACGACGACGCAATGGCCTATTTGAACCTGCTTTACCGCCAGCGCGCCGAGTACGAGTGCGACAATCCAGATGCGCGCAAGTCGGATCTCAAGACGGCGGATGATTGGGTGGACAAGACCATGGCGACCAAGAAAGCCAAGGCTGAGAAGTCCGGCCCCACGGGCATCGTCACCACCGAGAGCACGCAGTAAAGCGCGGTATTCGTCGTGTTGCCGCAAGACATTCGCCCCTCCAGCTGGAGGGGCGTTTTGCATTGCTTTGCCGAACATCGGCTCCGTTCAGGCAGGCTTCAGGCGCTTTCGCTTTGGTGGGAGACTCTCAAGGTGGTAGGCTGAATGCGCGCCTGCAACACATCTCAAGCTGCGTTCCCTTTATCCGACCGACGCGCCTTGGGGCATCATCATGTTCAAACGCATCCTCATCGCCAATCGTGGCGAGATTGCCGTGCGCATCATCCGCGCCTGCCGCGAGATGGGCATCGAGTCCGTTGCCGTCTTCTCCGACGTTGATCGCAAGGCGCTGCATGTGCGCAAGGCTGACTACGCCTATCACATCGGTCCGCCGACCGCGAGCGAGTCCTACCTCAATGTCGAAAAGATCCTCGATGTCGCGCGCCGCAGCGGTGCAGAGGCCATCCATCCCGGCTACGGTTTCCTGTCCGAGAACGCAAACTTCGCCCGCGCCTGTTGTGATGCCGGTGTGAAGTTCATAGGCCCTTCGCCCGAGTCGATGGAAATGATGGGATCGAAGACACGCGCGCGCCAGAACATGAAGCGCGCCGGCGTACCGTTTGTGCCCGGCTCGGAGCGGGGCCTCGATCTGGATGCCATGGAACGGCTCGCCGAGCAGATTGGCTATCCCGTGATGCTGAAGGCCGCGGCCGGCGGTGGCGGCAAGGGCATGCGCCTGGTGTCATCGCCCAGCGAGTTGCATTCGGCCTACGAGAACGCGCGCAGCGAGGCCCAGCGCTCCTTCGGCGACAACGAAGTTTACCTCGAGAAGTTCATCACCAATCCACGTCACGTCGAGATGCAGATCTTCGGCGACGAGCACGGCAACGTTGTCTATCTCGGCGAGCGCGAGTGCTCGGTACAGCGGCGCCATCAGAAAGTGCTGGAGGAGTCGCCCTCGCCCATTGTCGACGACGAGATGCGGCGCCGTATGGGCGACATTGCGGTGCGCGTCGGCAAGGCCGCGAATTACTATAACGCCGGCACCGTCGAGTTCCTGGTTGACCAGCAGCGCAACTTCTACTTTCTGGAGATGAACACGCGCCTGCAGGTAGAGCATCCGGTCACCGAGTTCGTCACCGGATTTGATCTTGTGCATCTGCAGATGCACGTCGCCGCTGGCGAACCGCTGCCCTTCAAGCAGGTGGACATCAGGCTGCGCGGGCACGCCATCGAATGCCGCATCTACGCCGAGGACCCTGATAACAACTACTTCCCGTCGCCGGGTCAGATCACGCGCCTGATCTCGCCGTCCGGCCCCGGCATTCGCCGCGACAGCGGTATGTATGAAGGCTGGACCGTCCCTATCGAATACGACCCGCTACTGGCGAAGCTGGTCGGCTATGGCGAGGACCGCGAGCAAGCAATCAACCGCCTGCTGCGCGCGCTGTACGAATATTTCGTGGGCGGCATCAAGACCAATACATCGTTGTTTCGCCGCATCCTGAAAGACCCGGATTTTCGCGCCGGCAATATCGATACCGGTTTTCTAGATCGTTTGCTGACGAAGCCCAGTAACGAGACAGACGTGCGCCGGCCGCTGATTGCTGCTGTGGGGGCTGCGATCTTCGCGACTACCGATCCGCAAGCAACGTTGCCCGGCGCTGCGGTGGAAGGGTCGTCCAATGGCAAATGCGCGCCGTCTCCCGTAATGTCAGGCTGGAAGCGCATGGGCCGCGAGGAAGCGCTGCGGGAGAGGTAAGCGATGCACAACTGCTTCTGGAATACAGCGGTTGGAGGTAGAACTTGGGCATGGAAATGGTCTTTACAGCCCTCTTCGTACCTGCGGTATGTAAATCTTGCTACGCGGCGACGAAGCACAATTCCTAGGCATACAGAAATCAAGAATCGCCATATGTAAGCAGCTTGGCATACCCCATCCGTTTCGTCCGGCTAGGGACTAATCATGACTTACGACGTTCTTGTTGACGGCAAAACCCATCGCGTCGAACTCACGCGCGGCGAAAAGCTGTGGTCGTGCAAAATCGACGGCCAAGAGATGGAAGTCGACGCCGCGCTGACCGCGCGCGACGTCCTCTCGGTATTGGTCGGCGGCAAAGCCTACGAGATCAAACGCGAGCGCTCACTGCAGGGCGAACTCCACATGGTGATCGGCAGCGCGCGCTACGCGGTTGATGTACAGGATCCGCGCTCGCTGCGCACGCGTCGCGCCGTCGCCGGCGCCGATACCGGTCCGCAGAAGATCAAGGCTGCCATGCCGGGCAAAATCGTTCGCATTCTGGTTGGCGAAAACCAAGAGGTCAAGGCCGGCCAAGGCGTCATCGTCATGGAAGCCATGAAGATGCAGAACGAAATGAAGTCTCCCAAGGACGGCCGCGTGAAGAAAATCCTTACCGCAGAAGGTTCCGTCGTAAACGCCGGCGACACGTTAGCGATTATTCAATGAAATGGCGCGAACCGGCGAGGACCTACTCATAGCGCAGGCTCTCGATCGGGTCGAAACGTGCCGCGCGCGTCGCGGGTGCGGTGCCGAACAGCACTCCTACGAAGCTGGAGACGAGCACTGCGATAATGACGGACCACCCCGAGATGGGCACGCGATAGTTCGTAATGAAGCGCACGGAAAACGGAAGCGCCAGGCCGACGACAATTCCAACAATTCCGCCCGACAGCGAAATCAGCACTGCTTCAGTCAGAAACTGCGCCCGAATCTCGGCATTAGTTGCGCCGACCGCTTTGCGGACGCCAATTTCGCGAGTGCGCGCGTTCACCGTGGCCAGCATGATGTTCATGATGCCGACGCCGCTGACAATCAGCGTGAGCACGGAGATCAGCAGCAACACTCGCGACAGCGTGTTGGCCGTCTTGGCGGCCACATCCAGCAGTTGCGTCAGGTTGTCGACGTGATACACCGATTCGGGGCGATGCCGGGACTGCAAAACATCGTGGATCTCCGTCGTTGCCCGCGGCACCTCGTTGGAATCCGAGACCGAGAAGAAGAGCTGCTTAACTTCGTCGCTATTGGTGAAGTAACGCGCCACGGTGTACGGCACCAGGATGGTGTCGTCGGAAATCTCCGATTGGCCAAGCGTGTCCACGCGCTCGCGAAACGTGCCAATCACGGTGATTGGAAGCCCGCTCAATTTGATCTGTTGGCCGACTGCCGCACTCTCGGAGCCGTAAAGCGTCTGCGCCAGCTTTTGCGTAATCACCGCCACTTTATTGTGCGCCTGCGTGTCGCTATCGTCGAAGAAGCGCCCGGAAAGCACCACCAGATTGCGGACGTACATGTATTCCCACGAGACGCCGAGAACCAGCACCTCGCGCTCTTTGCCGCCGGGCACTTGGATGCGGTCGTGGTACTCGATCATGGGCGACGCGTTGCTAATGCCGGGAACCTGCTGGCGCACCGCATTCAGGTCATCGAGGGTCAGGAAATCACTAGCGGCATCGCGACCGTAGATGCCTCCACCCTCGTACTCGGCGACCATCATGTTGGAGCCGATGTTCTGAATTTGCTGCAACAGGTACTGCTTCCCCGTGAGGCCGATCGTGACCACCAGGATGAGCGATGCAGTGCCGATGACCATGCCCAACGAGGTCAGAATGAAGCGCACCTTGCTGACCCGGAAAGTCTCGATGGCGACGCCCAGCGTGTCGCCGAAGATCAGCTTCCGGTAGTTCCGCCGCCTGCCATTCTTGGCCATGTCTCGTTTTAGACTACTTCTTCCGGATAAGGGCTTCAACGTGGCAGGGGAGAGGGCCTGAATGTCAGCGAGGCGCCAACACCAGGTTGTCAAGCAGCCGCGTGCTGCCGAAGTAGGCTGCGACCGCGACCAGCGCCCCGCACACGACATCGGCCACTGGGTCAAGCGTGTCCGGATCGACAATGGCGAAATAGTCCAGCCGCGCACCGCTTTCTTCGCCGACCACACTCCTTCCGATCTCGCTTAGCTTGGCGGCATCGCGCTCACCACTGTCGACCGCCGTCTGCACTCGCATCAGCGCACGATGCAAGATCAGCGACTGCTGCCGCTGTTCGGGCGTGAGATACACATTGCGCGAGCTCATCGCCAAGCCATCGCGCTCCCGCACGATGGGACAGACCACCAACTCCACATCCATGTCGAGGTCTTTCACCATTTTGCGCAGCATGGCGGCCTGCGCAGCATCCTTTTGCCCAAAGAATGCATAGTCCGGACGCACAATCTCAAATAGCTTGGTCACAACGGTCGCCACTCCACGCAAATGTCCCGGGCGCGATGCGCCGTCCAGCCGCTCACTCAGCTGCTCGACCACAACGTAGGTTTTCGCGGGCGGTTCATGTCCGTGCCCCAGCTTCGCGTCACTGTGCTGGTGCCCCAGCTTCGCTTCCTCGCGCTGGTGCCCCAGGTTCGCGTCCTCGCGCTGGTGCCCCAGGTTCGCGTTCGTTTTTTGGACGCTAACCTGGGATTCGGGATACATCTCCCCAACGGAAGGAATAAATAGCAGGTCCACGCCAAGCTTCTCCAGCATTGCTGCATCGCGCTCAAGGTCTCGCGGATACTTCTCCAGATCTTCTGCCGGCCCGAACTGCAGTGGATTGACGAAGATCGAGACAGCCGTTACGCCGCATCGTGTCTTGCTGGCCCGCACCAGTGACAGATGTCCTTCGTGCAGCGCGCCCATGGTGGGGACGAATCCCAACCTCTTGCCGCCGCTCGTGACCTGGCGGCAGGCGGCTTTCATCGCGGCGATGGTGGTAATGCGCTTCACGGCTGAGCGAACAGTTTAACGGAAAGTGAAGCCTATAACTCTCATTGACATTGCAGGCAGTCGGAGATAAGTTCTTCTCACTCCACTTAGCCGCCCGAATTCAGGTAAGAGTCCGAATCGGTGACTCTTCGTCCGGCGGCCTCGGACATCGCGAGCCGGTGACCCATAGCAGGCTCGACAGGAATGCCAATGAGCGCTATTGCATTGCTGCAGGACACAGGACCTTTACCGAAAGATTGGACCGCGATCATTGAGAGCGCCTCCAAGAGCCCCCTTGGCATTCTGGCGCTGATGATTCTGATGCTCGGCACCCTGGGCTTCTTTTTCTTCAAGGACGCAGACGCCAAGATCAAAGCGGTAATGTTCCTGGCCATGCTGGGCGGGGTGATTGGTTACGGCGCAGCCATCTCGCGCGCCAACACCAGCAGCGCCAAGGATGCTTCGTATCGCGTGCGCGTCATGGTGATGGATCCGCATCAGACGCCGGTGAACGATGCCAAGGTCTGGTCGTCCATTGGTGGCGAGCCCATGCACGTGGAAGGCGGATACCTGTTCGTCATTGCCAAAGACACCAAGCCCGCCGACGGCAAGGTTACGTTTTACGCAGCTAACGATGCGGCTTATTTAAAAGGCCAGGCGCCACTGCAACTCACCGACGATCACAATCCCAGCATCACCGTGCAGCTGGCGAATTCGCGCGACGCTAAAGTCATCGGCATCGTGGAAGATGAGAAGCAATCGGCGGTGGACGGAGCGACTGTCAGCGTGATTGGCTACGACACAGAAGCCGCGGTCACCAAGAGCTCCGGCAATTTTTTACTGCCCGCGCATGCGGCAGATGGCCAGCAGGTGCAGTTGCATGCCGAAAAAAAGGGCTACCATCCGGCAAACACCTGGTGTCCGGCCGGAGACACGCCGTGCAGCATCCTCTTGCAACGCGACTAATCTCCACTTCGTCGAAAAGGGGCTTAGACGCAGAAAGAAAGTTCATGTGGCATAGCTGCGGCCTGCGCCGTCTCGTTGCCATACTGCTAGTCACCCTGCTGCTGGGGACGCCGGCACTCGCCGAACAAGGCGTGCTGGTGCTGCGCGTGGTGGACGTCGACGGCTCTCCCGTCGCTGAGGTCCGGGTTGGCTTAACGGGCGCCTCTTCGCAGTTTTCCGACCAGAATGGCCAAGCGCGGCTTAGACTTCCGCCCGCCACCAAGCCGGCTGACGCCGTGACTCTCGAAATCCTGAATCCGTGGAACAACCAAGTCCTCAAATTCATTTCTCCATTTAACCGAATGGTGCGGGTGCCACCGTGGGAGGACAAGCCAGACAATGTTGACGAGGTGACTGTCGCCAAGAAACATGATGTTGCGGTGTTGGAACAAGGCGCGAGCCTCGCCGCAGTGCACACCGTCATGGACCGCCCCGCAGCCCAGCAGGCAAAGCCCCAGACGCAATGGCGACGACCGGAAATGTCAGGACCACCCCGCTTGGAGACGGTGGCATTCCGGACCAACAGTAATGTCGAAGAATCTCCGCCATTTGAAGCCCAGCCTCTCACCGACGCCGGGATCGATGCAGCCGCTGACTACTTCGGCTTGACGCCGGCGCAGATCAAGGCCGCGGTTGCAAAGTGGGGCGGCACTCCTCTGCTGTGGAGGATGGTCCGGGTGACCGGTACCGTCGACACCGGCGGCAGCAATCCTTTCGTTTTCGTGCGCGCCAACAATGGCGACCTGTACTTCGGAATCGCCCCATGGAGCCTGCGTCAGTGCAGCCTGCAACCAGTGCTGTTGAGCTTTCAGCAACGTGACCCCAAGAAGTTCGCCGAGATCCTTGGTGCGGATACGCAATGGCTGAGCAAAACCATGCATGGCTCGTGCCAGCTCTCATCCAAAGCCGCTGCCGAGCGCATGCTGGATGGCCCGAACGAAGTGAATCCTGTCTGGCGGGAGCGCTTCCGGCGACTGGGATACGAGCCGGAGTTTCAACATGCCGCGATCGAGCAAATGACGCATGAGCTACAGCAGGCGCAATCGCTGTCGTCACAACTCGGATTGACATCCGAGCAGGCGGTTGCCTTCTCCTATGCCACGCTCGCGCAGCTAAACCCGGTTGTTATGCAGCAACTGCAACGGAACTTCATCAATGACGCGGCGGCGTTTACCGGCCAAATGGGACGAGAACCCGACCAGCAGGAAAGGCTACTGATCCTGGCGAACCGCCTGGCCCAGTCTCGCACTCAAGCAGCCCAATCGGGTAATCAAGCCCCAGGTTCGGAGCCCGCGCCGCCATTGGTCAATTGCGCTAAGCTCTTCTCCGAAGGGACGGACGTACTCTACGGGCAGCAGTACAAGCTGGCAGAGTTCAACATTGGCTTCCACGAAATCAATACCGGCGTTCCGTTGCCGCTGCACCAAAATGCAGCAATTCTCGCCAAGCTTGACGATGGCTGGATCCCGAGCGCGCAGAAGTTCTACATTGCCGCGCCCACGACGACCGAGGTCTCGGAGAAAGCACCCCTCGAGCATGTCGCTGGGGGCGGTACTCCCTCCAGTGTCACTGCGAGTGGTCGTCCGTCTCCTGATGGTGCTCCGTCCGGTAATGATGGGGTGATGAATAATGGCGCGATGTGTGGCGCAGCGGCGGAGCAGCAGTTTGCTGATCTCATCAACCAGGAACGCACAAGCCGAGGTATTCCGGCATTACAACCCAATGCGGACCTCGCCGAGGCAGCTCGCCGGCACACGAAGCTGCTGATTAAGGCTCAGACCTTGTCGCATCAGTTTCCCAACGAGGCTGCGCTCCCGCAGCGCCTTGCTGATCTCAATTTGCAAGTAGGAGTCATCGGCGAAAATGTCGCCACGGGAACGACCGTCACGTCGGCCCATCGCGAGCTGATGGAGGATGAGGATCACCGGGTCATCATCCTGAACCCGAAGTTTACGAACTTCGGAGTGAGCGTTATGTGCACCAATGGCGCTCTCTACGTGACCCAGGATTTTGCTCGTCTGCCGCGCAGCAATGCTGGTCCACAGCGTTAGATCCGCTAATTAGCGATACTATTAGCCCGTGCGCGAGAACGTGCTGCGGTATATTCGCGAGCGAGGGCTCATGCGCGCGGGAGACCGCGTGGCCGTCGCCGTCTCTGGAGGCGCTGACTCCGTTGCGCTCCTGCGCGTTCTGCTAGACCTGCGAGCGGAGCTTGGCGTGGTCCTTGCCGTCGCACATTTCAATCACGGATTGCGTGGCGAGCAGTCTGACGCTGACGAGGCGTTCGTCGCGGAACTAGCTCATCACCACAGATTGGAATTCTTCATCGGACAAGCCGATGTTCGCGAGCATGCAAGGACGAACAAGTTGACCATTGAGGCCGCCGCGCGCCGGCTGCGCTATGAGTGGCTCGTCGCCTTGGCTCACCAGGAGCGGTTCGATTGTATCGCCACAGCACATACGCGCAACGATCAGGCCGAGACGGTGCTGCTCAAGTTTCTGCGTGGCGCCGGCACCCGTGGTTTGGCGGGGATCTACCCCAGCGTGCTGCCACGCGAGCAGGAGGAGGTTCGAATCATTCGCCCGCTGTTGTGTGTCTCGCGATGCGAGGGGGAGAAGTACCTCGTCGCACTCGATCAAAGCTGGCGCGAAGACGAAACCAACCTTGATCGTCGCTTTCTGCGCAATCGCGTTCGGCACGAGCTGTTGCCGCTGCTCGAGCGCGACTACAACCCGAAAATTCGTCAGCTCTTGAGCGACCTCGCCGAGGTATCGCGTGGGGAAGAGCAGTATTGGAACGAAATCATCGAGCGTCACTTGGCCGACCACGTAAGTTTGGGCCGGCTCAGCCTAAGGGGATTTGCCGAACTGCCCCTCGCGTTGCAGCGCCGTTTGCTCAAGTGCCTTGCCGAGAGCGACGGGCCTGCGCTGGACTTTCCGCACGTTGAACAGCTGCGATGCTGCGCTCTGGGCGACATGTTCCGGGTCGAGCTTCCCGGCGGCCGCATGGCTGTCCGAACGGATGGCTTCTTAGAGCTGTGCACTCCCCAATCGCAAGCCTCGCGTGCCTACAGCTATATTCTCGCCGTGCCTGGCGAGATCAAAATTGTGGAGCTCGAGCTGACGGTGGTTGCCCTGGTTGTGCCTGAGGCATTCGCGCGCGAGGCAGCGGCGGGCACACTTCTGAAGAAAGAATTGATCGGCACCGAGTTGACCGTGCGCAACTGGACTCCCGGTGACCGCTTTCATGCAGCACATCACCGCTCGGAGGAGAAACTGAAGCGCCTCTTCGCCGAAGAGCACATCCCGGCGGCGGAGCGTCCCACGTGGCCGGTGGCGCTACATGAGGATGAGATTATCTGGGTGCGCGGTATGCCGGTCGCATCCGCGTACCAGTGGAAGGGAGATGGAGAGGCGGTAAAGATCGAGGCCATCGCGCACTAAAAATTTCCACCTTGTACTACTGCTGAGCACCCGAACTCGGCTGCGCGAGCGGTGCCGGTGTCATGCCCTGGAAGCTCGTTCCGGTGAACCTGCCGCTCGGGCTGAAATTCCAGGTAAACAGGGCAAAGCCGGCGTTCGCGCAGGTCTGGCATCCGTTGCGCAGCGGGTAGCCGATGACGAACTGCTGGCCGCCGTTGGGGCCGGTTTGCGAATTCGGCCAGGTCTTGCCGTCGCGGTCCCCCCGCCACAGATTGACGTTGGGAAACTGGTTCTGCAGGTCCTGAAATTGGAAGCTCTGCCGCATGGTCTTCTGGTCCAGCCGCTTCAGGTCCTCAGCGTCGAGGATTCGCGGTTGTCCATTCAGCAGCAACAGCCCGTAGGTCGAACGCAGTGGGTATGATACCCACCCGATGTCCACCGGTCCGGCCTTCTGAAATCCGGTCATGATGCCGACTTCGCCATTCTGCTTGTAGAGTTCGCGGGTGAAGCTCACCGCGTCAGCGGAAGCTCCGGCTTTTGGCATTTGGTTGATGACACACTCGCCGAATTTCGCTGACGGTGACGCCTGGTCGCACGCCGCGTGTGCCTTCGCCAGGAAGTCGCTTGCCGGCTGCCACACTGCCGACGCGCTGATCGACGCCGGCTCCGATTGCGCAAATACGAGCGTGGCCAGCGCCATCACAACCAACGACACGAATCCCTTGCGCATGCATCCCCCTTGCCTGAATCGTGACGAGTTTAGCAGACCGCACCCGCGCGGCCCCGCTCGAAAAGCTAGTCGGGTCACTCGCGCTATGGCTGAGGCGATTGCGAGGGCGGCTGCAGTTGCTTCCGGTTCCCAGGCGGGGAGGGCTGACCATATAGGTGGTGCGCAGGAACTTGCCGCTGGGGTCGAAGTCCCATCCAAAACGCGCCAATCCTACATGCTGGCAAGCGTGGCAGCCATCGATGAGCGGATAGTTGACCACGAACTGGGTTCCACCGCCCGGCAAGGATTGCATCCGTGGCCATGGATTGTTTCCACTGCGGTCGCCGGGCCAGATGTCGGCCTTAGGATACTTCTGCTTGATCGACTGGAACGCCGGATCGCTCTCCATGGCCGGGCGCTCCAGTTTCTGTAGGTCATCCACATCTATGATCGCCGGGTCGCCATTCACCAGCAGCAGGACATAATTGTCATTGGCACGCAGCGGATAGAACACCTGCGCCGCATCGACTAATCCGTAATTCTTAAACGCGCTCATAATGCCGAGTTGCCCGTCGCTCTGCTTGTATAACATCCGGGTGAAAGCCATCGCGGCGGCGGGTGTACCGGCTGCTGAGATCTGGTTCATGAAGCACTGGCTGAAGCTGGCCGGCCCGGCGCCTTTGTCGCAGATTTCATGCGCTTTGGTGACGAAGTCTTGCGGCGGCCGCCAGACCGCGGAGGCCGTAATCTTGCCGCCCGAGTCCGTCTGCGCCCCACCTCCCGCCTGCGCCAGAGCGCACGTCCAGATAAGAATGCCGATGAGCGACAACGCCAGTGCTCTCACGTTCGTAAGCTCTCCTGCGCAATGGGTACGGCTCGATGCGACTGGCCGCGCACCAGTATGCTCATGTTGTTCCTGGCGCGTCAAACCGGCGGCGTGACCTAGGTAGCTTCGAATCGTCTAAATCCGGAAGACGTGACCGAAATCACAGACGATGTCTCCAGGCTGGTCTGAGAATTGGTGGAGAATGATTCTGCGACAGCAATTACGAGTGGCCGTGTCGCTGGTCCTGGTGATTGGCTTGGCGCTGTGGGTGGGAACGTGCCCGGCGATAATTGTCTTCGTCGGTGAACATGGCCCTCAGTGTCATGCTCGGTCCTCGCAAACGCGCCATGCAACGGCTTCGGGGCATCACGCGATGGCATCGGATTGCTGCCCACGGCACGCGACAAAGCCAGGACTTTCTTCGCATTTGGCCGCGGCACTTGCACCATTTGAGCATCCCGACTGCTGCGCTCTCAGCCCTCGTCCGGAGCGGCCATCGGCATTTCTAATCACTTCCGGCGCTTCGGCGCACGTTGCCAGGAACGCCCTGGCCTCTGGGTTAACCGAGCTCGTGTGCCAACTCGGTGGACGTTTGCCGACGGAATCTCCTCCCTTCAGCAAATCCGTTCTTGATAGGAAGACCGACTTCAGGATTTAGAGCCTCTTGGGAATACCCGATGCTTCTGCGCGACGGCACATGTTGCTGTCGTACCCAATGGCGGCGGGCTTCTGTCCGCATCACCAGAATTCTGAGGAACTTATGAAATCGAAAGCTCTCGTAGTATTCGCCACAATCGCTATGGCTCTGGCGCTGATGGCCCAGAGCACGACTCCAACTGCCCCGGCTGCTCCCGGCGACAAAGCGCAGGCCTGCGCCTGCTGTAATCACGACCAGGCAGGCGGAAAGATGGCCTGCTGCGGCCAGGACGGCGATTGCTGTGGTAAAGACGGCAGCTGCGGCAAGGACGGCAAATGCTGCCAAGGCAAGGACGGCAAAACTTGCTCCATGATGTCGAAGGACAGCAGCGGCAAGATGAGCTGCTGCGCCGGCGGCAAGTGCTCCATGTCAGAGAAAGGCGGTAAGTGCTGCTGCGGCGACAAGTGCGCGCGTCCGCATACAACCGCATAACAGCGCGCTCTTGACCTGCAATGGAGCTGGCCGGATAGCAATGCTGTCAGCCTGGGACGCCCCGGTTTCGGCCGGGGCGTTTCCGTTGTCGGCCCTCCTCGCCTTGACGCTACTGTCGCGTCGCAAATAGAGTCGAAGCATTGCGAGAATTCACCTTGGAAACCCTGGTCGGCAAGAGCATCCTCCACTACACGGTCGTCAAGAAGCTGGGATCCGGCGGCATGGGTGTCGTGTATGAAGCCCAGGATAGCCGCCTGGGTCGCCACGTTGCGCTCAAGTTCCTGCCGCGAGAGTTCGAACAGGACCCGCGCGCTCTGGAGCGCTTCAAACAGGAGGCGCGCGCCGCTTCCGCGCTGAACCACCCGAACATCTGCACCATCTACGCCATCGAGGACGCCGATGGCCAGAGCTTCATCGCCATGGAGCTGCTGGAAGGTCAGAGCCTCGGCGAGAAAATCGACGGCCATCCGCTGCCGCTCGACCGAATCCTCGACATTGGCATTCAGATCACGGACGCGCTCGACGTAGCGCACAACAAAGGCATCGTGCATCGCGATCTGAAGCCCGCGAACATCTTCCTTACTACTCGCGGGCAGGCGAAAATCCTCGATTTCGGACTCGCCAAGCTGATGCATGACCGCCGAGCCGCGCTGGAGACGGTCGGCAGCAACGCACCGGCTATGGCCGCAACCATGTTGACCTCGCCGGGCATGGCGGTCGGCACAATTGCATACATGTCGCCGGAGCAGGCGCGCGGCGAGGAGCTCGATGGCCGCAGCGACCTGTTCTCGCTCGGCGGAATTCTCTACGAGATGGCGACCGGCAAGCTCCCGTTCGAGGGCAACACCTCTGCGGTCATCTTCCAGGGCATCCTCGATCGCAATCCCCGTCCCGCTGCCGAACTGAATCCAGCGGTTCCGCTAAAGCTGCAAGAGATCATCGACAAAGCGCTGGAGAAGGATGTAGAGCTGCGCTATCAGAGTGCCGCCGAGATGCGCGCGGACCTGAAGCGCCTGAAGCGCGACAGCTCAGGTTTTGTTTCGCGCGCCGGCGTATCGGCAGCCGCTCCCATCGACACACGCGGCGCAGTCGCCGACACCGTTCCGCGTGAAACTAAGTCCGATGCTGCTGCCCGCCGTCGCCGACTCGGTGCACCGATCATCTTCACGCTCAGCCTGCTGATGATTGCCGCCGGGGCGTACGGCTTGTATGCACGCTTTCGCCAATGGCGCGGCGACTCTGGCCCCATTCCATTCCAGAATATGACCATGGAGAAGCTGACCAACTCCGGTCACGTGGTGCTGGCGACGATTTCTCCCGACGGCAAATATGTCGTCAATGCGGTCGACGAAGGACAGGGTCAGCAGAGCCTGTGGATGCGACACGTGGCCACCGGCAGCAACGCGCAGATCATGCCGCCATTCGAGGGCCGGTATGCGGGGCTGACCTTCTCCCCCAACGGCGACTACCTGTACTTTGTGCGCGGCGATCCGCAGCATCCCGGCGTGGGCTTCCTCTTCCAGATACCCGTGCTCGGGGGTACGCCGCGCAAGCTGGTGGATGATGTCGACAGCGCCGTCAGCTTCTCGCCCGAGGGCCAGCGTATGGTCTATCTGCGCGACAGCTCCACGGATGCGAGTTCCTCGCTCATCATTGCGCATGCCGATGGCACCGGTGAGCGGGTGCTCTCTAAGCTGCCGTTGCCGGGATATTCCGATCCGGCGTGGTCCCCTGACGGCAAGTCGATCGCGGCGTCGGCGGTCGACTTTGGCGGTCAAAATCTGGGACGGATTGTCCTGCTCAATCCCGACTCCGGCAAAGAGAAGACCGTCTACGCGGGCGCCGCTGTCCTGCAAAAATCCACGTGGATGCCCGATGGCAAGCATTTGGTGGTCATCTTCCACGATGTGTCGACCGACTTTAATGGGCAGGTGGGCGAGATCGCCACGGCAGCGGGCAAGTTGCACCGTATCACCAACGATCTCAATGCCTACAGCAATCTGACGCTGAGTGTGACCAGCGATGGCAAGCAACTTGTCGCAGTGCAAATCACGCCGGAAGCCGGCGTCTTTACCATGAGTGCCGATCCCAACAGCATGGCCAGCGTCAAGCAGATCGACAATCACCAGGACGTGAGCGTGGGCTGGCTGCCTGACGGACGCCTGGTGACGATAGATTACGACGGCCACATCGCCATCATGAACGGCGACGGCACCAATCGCAGCGTCGTTTTTCAGGAGCACCTGCCGATGGGAGGGCTGTCGGTCTGTCACGACGGCCAGCATGCGCTGTTCTTCATGGCCAGCAAAGAGACCAAGGCCATCAACATCTGGCGCCTGGACGTGCAGAGCGGTTCCATTACCCAGATGACCAAGGGCAAGATCGATCAGAATGCGTCCTGCTCGGCCGACAGCAAGAACTTCTTGTACACGACCATCGACAAGGGCAAGAAGGTGCTGATGGAAATGCCGTTGGCGGGCGGTCAGCCCAGGCAAATCGGCGATAAGGTCACGGACTTCGCTGTCTTCTCGCCCGACGGGCAGCAGATCGCGGCCTTGATTACCGAGGGTACGGGGGCCAATTTCAAAGCTATTATTGCGATTTATCCTGTCCAAGGTGGGCTGCCGGTGAAGACCTTCCCGCCTGTGCGCTCCATCTCCAACTTCTTCCAGTATTCGGCGGACGGTCAGTCGCTCTATTACCCGGTAACGGAGCGCGGCGTCGCCAACATGGTCATGCAGCCGATTGGATCGACGACTGTCACGCCGCTGACCAACTTCAAGGAATACGGCATCTACGGCTACGATTACGACTGGAAGAACAAACGGTTGGTACTGGCCCGCGGCCGCAACAATAACGACATCGTGATGCTGACTCAGCAGCAGGCGCAGTAAGGGTTCGCCGCGCAGTCTTATCAACCTCGGACATTTCGAAGCCTCAAGAACCTGGAAGGCCGCTGACCTCGCTTAGCGTCGTGTCTTGCTTTCAACCTGCGCCAGTCGTGCTCTCACCATCTTCCTGATAAGTCCCGCCGGAATTGCCTTGTCGGATGGGAAATGGATGGTCCCTTTGGAGAGGCGATAGCTCTTCAGCTCGTCCCTGAAGGCTTCGATAACCGCGGCAGTGGGAAATAGGCTGCAATGGTCTGAAAAGGCGGCGTACCAGACCAGCACCTGCTTGTGCTTGAACGCGGGAATGCCATAGCTGATGGTCTCGGCAGCTTCCGCTGGAACTGCGGAACAAATCGCCGCGCGGACTTTGTTCAAGGTGCTGCGGGCGGGTTCAGGAACATCGGCAAGGTATTCGTCGACCGTCTTCGGAGAGCGCTTGCTCTTCGCCGCAGTACTGCGCTTGCCAGACTTCTTGCTTTTCACGCAGAAATGCTAAAGGAAGTCGTAGTTCAAGTCCATCTTGGGAGACTTTCAGGCCCCAAGTTGGCCAACCAGAACTAATCGCTGACAACTGTTCCGGCGCGATGTACAATTCCCCAGACCCTCGCCTATGGTGAGCCTGTGAAGAAAACAGAAGGTTGGTTCTCGCTCGTCGTTCTCGGCCTGGGGCTGTCCGTCCCGATCGTTGCTCATGCCAGCACTAAAACCATGCACCCTGAGACGCAGAAGGACGTGCAGAAGTCGGCCAAGAACTACAACAAGCATCTGAAGAAAACAATGAACAAGCAGGCCAAGCAGCAGCGTAAGGACATGAAGAAGTTCAAGAAAGACCACCAGGCGACGTAACTCGTCACCTGAGACTGCCGTTGTCAATGCAATCGCTGCTGGGATGATGTGGGCGTAAACCTGCTGTTCGATGTCCCCGCCGCGATCGCAAAAACCACCCCATCCTTCGCCTTTACGGAAATCGCTATTTCTTTGCGGTCGGTATAGCCCGTGAGAACAGCGTAAAGCGAGTGGCGAAACCTGCCCTTACACCGTCTAAAATAGACGCTCGTGAGCCTCCACTCCAAACTGGATACTCGAAACTTGAAACTCATTGCAATCATCTTCGCTATGACGACCTTGACCGCATTCGCTCAACAACCGCTCGCCGCTCCGCAAGTTGTCACCGATCCCGCCAAGCTCGAGAGCAAGACCGTGCCCGACATGCAGGCCTTCTCCATCGAGAAGCTGTACATGACGCGCGCTATCGGCGATGCCACGTGGTCGCCCGACGGCAAGCAGGTGGCGTTCATCTCGAACATCAGCGGGCGCAACAATCTCTGGCTGGTGCCGGCCAGCGGCGGGTGGCCGACGCAGTTGACCATCAGCGACCAGCGGCAGGTGCAGCCGACCTGGTCACCGGACGGCAACTGGATCGCCTATGCCTCGGACCATGACGGCGACGAGCAGTGGGACATCTTCCTGGTCTCCCCTAAGAGCGGCGAGGTGACGAACCTGACGCTCTCTCCCGAGTCGGCGGAGGTCGATCCGGCATGGTCGCCAGATAGCAAGCAGCTCGCCTACACGACCAAGCCCAAAATCGGCTCCAGCTACGAGGTCGAGCTGATCGACATCACCACACGCCATGTTCGCCATCTCACGCAGAATACGGCGAAGGAACTGAGCAACCAGGGGCCCATCTTTTCCCGCGACGGCAAGTTCATCGTTTACACGCTGTCGCACGCCACCGGCAAAGACGCCAATGTTTTCCTGGTCGATCTCGCCAGCGGGCAGAGCACGAATCTGACGCCCCACGAAGGCCGGCAGAATTACCTTGCGGCTGACATCTCGCCCGACGGCAAGAGCGTCCTTGTTACCTCCGACGCACACAATGGCTACGACAATGTGGGCCTTTTGGATATTGCATCAAAGAAAATTGACTGGCTGACCGATGAAAAATGGGAGCTCAGCGCCGCCAGCTTTGCTCCTAATGGCAAGTCGCTGACCTGGACCGCCAATATTGATGGCACCACCCGGATTTATTCCTACGACCTTGCCACCCGTCATGCCGAGCCGCTGCCGATCGCACCCGGAATCAATTCACCGGCCGGTAATCCGACGACCTTCACGCGCGACGGATCGCGCCTGCTCTATTACCACAACGCCGCGAACGCGCCCAACGATCTCTGGGTCTATAACGTTGCTTCCAAGCAGTCGCAGCAGATTACCCATTCGCTGGTCGCCGGGCTGCGCAGCGCGGACATGGTCGCGCCTTATCTGGTGCATTATCCCAGCCGTGATGGCAAGTGGACGATCTCGGCCTTCGCTTACGTTCCCAACAACATTCAGCGCAACGGCAAGTTTCCGGCGATTGTCTACATTCATGGTGGCCCGGCATCGCAGGCGGTGGATTCGTTCAACCGCTTCATTCAATACATCGTGAACCAGGGTTATGTGGTGATCGCGCCCAATTACCGTGGCTCGACCGGCTACGGCAAGGCGTTCACCGATGCCAACATGGGCGATGCCGGCGGCCAGGAGCTGAACGACGTGCTCGACGCTGGCGAGTGGATCAAGAAGAGCGGCTTCGTCGACCCCAAGAAACTCATCGTGATGGGCGGCAGCTACGGCGGCTATCTCAGCATGATGGCCGTGACCAGGGCGCCGGAGATGTGGGCTGCGGGCGTGCCGATTGTGCCGTTTGTAAACTGGTTCACCGAAATCGCCAACGAAGATCCAAGTCTTCGCGAGTACGATCTCGCCACCATGGGCGATCCGGTGAAGAACAAGGCGCTCTACGAAGACCGCTCGCCCATCAATTTTGTTGACCAGATCAAGGCGCCGCTGCTGCTGCTGGCGGGCGGCAATGATCCACGTTGTCCGGCAGAGGAGTCGCAACAGGTCGCCGATGCGGTGAAGAAACACGGCGGTACGGTGCAGGTGAAAATTTACAAGGATGAGGGCCATGGCTTCGCGCGCGTGGAAAATCAGATTGACGCCTATCAGCGCGCGTCAGATTTTCTGAAGGTGCACGTGCCTTCGCCGGGATGCGGCTGCTCGGTCTACGAATGACCGCCCTTCGTTCTCCGCTGTTCCCCTTGCGCCATCTGGAAAGCAGAGACATGGGCATGGGTCACATACGGCGTCGCAGAAAGTTCGGTACTATGGCTGCTGTGGGCGTCGAGCTATCGCGCCCTTGTGGTCCTTACATCACTTATCAACAGGTGTCAGCATGTCCGAACCAAGCTATGACGAACTAAAAGCCAAAGTCGCCGAACTGGAGAAGCAGGCCAAAGGGCGCAAGCGCGGCACAATCGATTTCAAAGTGAGTGAGAAGGGCGGAGTCAGCGTCTATGGGTTGGGCCGCTTTCCCGTGACGCTCTACTACGAACAGTGGGTCCGTCTGCTCGACCATGCCGAGCAGATCCGCGCCTTCATGGAAGAGAACAAAAGCAGCCTCAAGCTGAAGGATGCAGAGGCGTAGTTACTGTACCTTGGCCTGCTGCTGCATCGCGTTCTGGATCTTTGCGATGTCGCCGCGCACGTGATCGGCGCGCGGTCCCTTGGGCTCCTCCTTCAGGAACAGTTCGAACTCTTCCAGCGCCTGTTGCTGCAGGTTCTGTTGCTGATAGGCGCGCGCGGCGATGTAATGTACGAACGACGCGTGATCGCGGGAAGCCGTGTGGGCCTTGTTCGCGGTGACAACGGCCGCAGGGAAGTGCCGGTTCATATATTGCGCATCGGCCAGGAGCAGGAGGCTCTCCGGGTTATCGGGATCCAACGCTACCTCTTTCTCCAGCAGCGTCTCCGCCTGCGGGAAGTTCTTCTGCCGGATGCACAGCTTGGCGTAGTTCAACAGCGGGGGAGCGAAGTGTTCGTCCAGGCTGATGGCCTTTTGGAGAGCTTGCTCCTCGTTGGGAAAGTCGTTCGTCTTGGCATAGAGCACAGCCAGGTTGTTGTAGGCGGTGGCGTAGCCCGGGTCGAGGGCCAGTGCCTTATCTAAATGCTCCCTGGCCTTCTTCCAGTTTTGCAGTGCCATTTCCTCATTGGCTTTATCGAGTTCCTTGCGCGCCTTGGGCGGTACCTTCAGATCAGCGGCGGAGACCATCGTCGAATGGGCTGACACCGGCTTGGGCCCGGAGTCCTCCAACTTCGCTACCGTCACATACTGCGCCTGCGAGACCTTGCGTTCGTCCACTTCGAAGGTTTCGCTGTCCGTGGTCTGAATGCCGTCGCCACTCACGCGGACGTGGTAATCCCCGATCGGAACGCCGACGAAGTCAGCTTGCCCGATATCGTTGGTGTAGGTATTGCGGACGACATCGTCGCTGGATCCTTGCATCAGTTGCACCAGCAAGTAAGGCCCGGCGTTGCGATCGTTGGACAAAACCACGTGCACGTGGACGTTGCCGGCGCTGGAGAAGCCGCCTACACCTCCGCGGATCTGCGCCTGCATGCTGGTGGCAAGGAAGGAAATTACAACGGGAACGAGCCAACGGTACCGCATAGCGTCCTCCCAGTTCGCAAAAACTGCGAACTTGCGAGCACCGGGCGTGTTGGCGAGATGGGACCCGGAATGCGCCCGGAATACAGCGGAGCGTGAGGACAATCGGCGCTACGTGAGCGTTCACCCCACGGTCTGCCAGATAGTGTGAGGATTGTATACCGTTCCGGAGTGGCCCGACGAAACAAAATTGTCAAAACTTGCCATGGAGGTGGGTGGTGGCCCGCTTCCAGTTTTCGGAGCGGCGTGGAGGTCCCAATAGCGGAAAACTGGGCCTCGGGAAACCCCAACTGAACTGGCTTAAGAAGAAATTTACTGAAATCGGCGGGCTGCCGATTGCTGGATTGGGGCCTCTTCGAGCATAATGGCTTGCACTCGAACTGGCACAAGATCGAGGCCGTTTCCGCATTGGTTCGGCCCATTACTGCGCAGGATGTCGCGGTGGGCAATCCGCATCAGTCGGCATCGGAAAGCTCGCCAAAATACAAGGGGTAACGGGTAACCACGGACATGTCCACATACGAGAGGATGACTCCCGCAGCAAGCGACGATTACGACATCTATCCGGCCGCCGTCGCGGTCGCGCCGCAGGAGGCCACGGCTGGGGAGCTGCCCAAGAAGGTCCATAGCCGTGACCGGTCTGAGTTCTATAAGCCTTTTCATTATGTGCTGCTGGTATACCTCTTCTTCTATTGCAGCCGCATTCCTGAGTTGATTCCCTATCTGCACGTCGGTTTGGTCTTGCAACCCATATTGCTGGTCGGCATGATCCTCACGGGAACCGCCAAGAACATGTTTCGCAGTGACATAGGCCGGTACATGACCGCCTTTACCATCTGGGTTGCTATCGGGGTTCCTTTCAGCACCTGGAGGGGCGGCAGCTTCCAAATCCTGCTCCTGTCGCTGCAAGCGCTGGTGTTGATGTTCTGCATGGCGGCATTTGTGAGGACGCTGGAAGACTGCTATCGGGTCATAACCGTCATGGCAGTGGCGGCTGCGGCCGTCGGTGTTCTGTCGCTGCTCGTAGGCGGCAGCCTCAGGCCGGGAGATCCCCGGTTGGGATTGGGCCAGAAGGCCGCCACCCTGGCCGATGCCAATATCTTCGCTTTGTACCTGGCCGTTGGTTTGCCCTGTATCTGGTTCGCCTCCACCATAAGATCGGGGCTGCTGAAGATTCCTGTGCTCTGCCTCGTTATCCCGGTTTTGCTGGCCCTGGGACACACTGGTTCACGAATGGGCTTGCTGGCCTTGGTGATTGAAGTGCTGTTCTTTCTGGTCTTCGCGTCCGCTACTCAACGGATTACAATCCTGTTGGGCGGTGTCCTCTGCCTCGCACTCGCGGGCTCCTTCCTGCCGCAAAGAATTCTGGAACGATTCACCACCTTCTTCCAGGCGCAATCGGCCGCCTCGGAAGAGGCCGCCGCGTCGTCGGAGGCGCGCATGATCATGCTGAAACGCGGCCTGGAGCTGAGTCTGGAGCATCCGTTGCTCGGCGTCGGGCCGGGAGAGTTTATCGACGCCGAGGCCAAGGAAGCGGCTGCCGCTCACCAACGTGCTCAGTGGCGCTATACGCATAATTGTTTTCTGGAAGTTTCCAGCGAAACCGGTGTTCTTGGGCTGATTTTGTTTGTGGTCCCGTTTTACCGCGCCTACAAGGGTGTTACGCCTTTCCGAAGTCGCTTTCCAAGTAAGCGGGTGCGCCAGGCAGCGCTTTGCATACAGTTAGCCATGCTGGCCACGCTGGTTGGGACGTTTTTCTTAAGCATCGCGTACAGCGGCATTCTGTATGCCGTGCTAGGGCTCTCCATGGCCTTCCAACTGGCTGCCGCCAGGCGATACCGAGAGGTGAAAGCCGAGGCGTGATTGGCCTGCTCATGTTAGGGTCGCCCACCCCGACCCGGGCGCACGCATGAGTTGGATCAGTGGCAAGGAGGCGATTGCCCGCGCCATTCACCTCGACCTCACCCACCCTCAAATCCTGTATGGCCGCGCCCTCCAGCGGTATGTCTATCGCGGCGTGCGCTGGCTCGATGTGGGATGCGGCTACCAGATTCTGCCCTTTTGGGCCATGTCTGAAGACGCGCAACGCGAACTGGTGCGCCCCGTCGCCATGCTGATGGGCGTCGATGTGGATGAACGCATCAAGGACCATCCTCTGCTCACGTATCGCGTGGAAGCTCTCGGCGGCTCACTCCCATTCCGCGCCGAGACGTTTGATCTGGTGACCGCGAACATGGTCATCGAGCATATCGAAGCGCCGCAAAATTTTCTGGCGGATATTCACCGGGTCCTGCGTCCCGGCGGGCGATTCATCTTTCACACGCCTAACATTCTCTTCTGGCTGACATTCGTGGCTTACCTAACGCCGGATGCCATCAAGAAGCCGATTATCTGGAAGCTGGAGCAGCGTCACGCGGAAGACGTCTTCCCCACGCGCTATACCATGAATACTCCCTGGCGCATCGAACGGCTGGCGCGAGATGCCGATTTTGAGGTAGAAGAAATTCGCATGGCGGGCTCGAACCGCATTTTTGATCGATTGGGGCCGATTGGATGGCTCGAGTGCGTGGTGCAAAAGGGCATGTCTACGGTGCTGGGCGGGCGGCTGAACTCGAACATCATCGCCGTGCTGCGTCGGCGGTAAGGACGCTCTTCGCCAAAGGAAACCTTCCAGGACGATGCAGGATAAGTGGTATGCCTCAACAGCAAAAGCTGGTTATTGCGCAAGCTCTGGCGAAAAGCGAAAGGCGAGTAGCGAACAGCGATCGCTGGCGAACAGCGAAAGGCGAGTATTCGCGACCTCCGCATGCCGCGCCCGTCTAACTCCTTGCGGTTTCGGCTCACCTCAGCCCAGCGGGCAACAGGAGCATTTTCCGCAGCATCTCTGCTGGGAGACCAGTAAAATGGGAATACCTATGAAGCATCTTCTTGCCGGCCTTTTCCTGAGCGGCGCATTGTGCCTTCCGGCCTCTGCAGCGCCCCTGAGTAACAATGCCCGCACCGTAGTACCGTCGGCGGTGCAGCAGATTATCTCCGTCGACTATCGCGAACTGCGCGATTCGCCGACAGCGCGCGCCCTGAAGGACCGCGTCATGCCTGACAATGTCAAGCAGTTCGAGTCGGCACTCCGTGGCGTAGGCATCGATCCGGACCGGGATGCCGAGCAGCTCACGTTCGTCAGCTACCGCGGGCCGAAGGGCATTTTGTATGGCATTGGCATCGGGCAAGGCCCGTTCAAGCAGAAGGAGTTCCTGCAAAAGGCCAGGCTAAAGAAGATCAAGCCGGAGAAGTATCTGCTCTCGGAGATTTATCCCATGAGCTCGGGAATGCAGATGGTCTTCCTTGATCCAACCACCATCCTTTTTGGCGAAAGCATCGCAATCAAGGGCGCCATCAATGTGCGCGACAATGGCGCTGAGTCTCTGGCCTCAAACAACACCATCGCCGACCTGATTACCAGCGTCGAGAACTCTCCCGTCTGGAGCGTGCTCGACCAGGCCGGCACGCAGAACATGATGCGTTCGGCGCTGGGGCAGGCCGGCTCGCTCACCGACTTCGACGCGGTGAAGAAGCGGCTGCTGGCGTCCGATTACGTGATGAACTTCATCAACGGCGTCACCTTCGATCTCAGCGTCAAGACGAGCGACAACGTGACCGCCGCAAGCCTGTCCGGATTGATGAAGGCCGGGGTCTTGTATCGCAGGATGAGCGGCACTCCCACGGAGAAGCTTGCGCTGGAGAACACGACTGTCGACAGCACCAACGATTTGGTGCAGATGCACTTTAAGACCGACGACCAGCGCTTCCAGGCGTTGCTGAAGACGGACCTGTTCGCGGCCGTGTCGAGATAGATTGAGGCGGCAGCCGTCGCCGCACGGTTTGAGGGCGTAGCGGTTTCATACCTGGGTATTGGGTGGAGCACCGCCTCAGCGGTGCAATAAGATTCCGCAGATGGATTGGCTTAGCCGCTGAGGTAACGGAAGAGATTACCTCAGGCGCTAGAGCGCTCCAAATGGTCGCGCCGACACGACTGGAAGGCGTGCTCCACCCGTCGCCTTATGGACCCTGCGTCAAACCGTATTAGCGAATAGCGAAATGCGAACAGCGGCCCGTCCTTGGATAAAGCACTCCGCATCTATGCCTGGTTTCTGCTGATCGTCACCGCACTGCCTGCGCTTGCGCGTCTGGCCAGGCCGCGCGAGCTGGCGCGCATCGTCATGATCCGCTACCAGAATCCCAAGCGCCGCAGGCGCGCTGCTCTGGGCGGAATGATCTACCTCGGCCTGTCGGTGCTTGCGGTGCCGTTCATCCTGCTTTCCAAAATGCGCCAGCAGCGCTGGTTGATCATGGCCGTGCTGGTGGGCATGGTGTCGGCGCTCGAGTTCTTGCTGAACAGCCGCGTCTTCGACGAGGAGGCGCTGGCGCGCCAGAATCGGATCTTTGGCGGTGTGTATGCCGCCATGGCTATCGCTACCGTTCTGCTACTCTTCACTCGATGACGCGCCGCCGCTGGATCGCCGATGAGTTCTCTGGAGATCGCGCCGCCCTAACCGGCGCTCACGCGGCGCATCTGTCCCGCACCTTGCGGGCCCGCCTGGGCCAGGAGTTCGAGGTTGCCTGTGGCGAGGTTGTACGTCGTGCCACTGTCTCCAGCGTTGCCGATGACCGCGTGGAATTTGCGCTCGGGGAGGAAGTTTCGGCCTCGGCGGCCGTACCCATCACGTTGTTGCTGGCCGTTTTCAAATTCGATCGCATGGAGTGGGCCATCGAAAAGTGCACCGAGCTGAACGTCACCCGGATCGTACCCGTGATCGCGCGCCGCACGGAGAAGTATCTCGGAGCGACAGCTGAGAAGCGCGTGGAGCGCTGGCAGCGTATCGCGCGAGAAGCATCGGAGCAGTCGCGGCGCGCCACGCCCCCGGAAATCAGCGCGCCGGTGAGGCTGAAGGAGGCGATTTCGCAATGCTCGACTGCAGATATTGCAGTGCAAAAAGTCACCCGCCAATCTCGCACGGAACTGGGTTCAAATTCGATTGCTGAGGAAGTGCTCAAACTCGAGCGTCACAGGGGTGGAACTGAAGTTAATGTAGGGCACGAGATTAGGGCAGCGTCGAGTGCCGCACGCCAAACCGGGCCCCGCAGGGGCGAAACTGAAGCTAGCCCAGGGCGTGAGCCCTGGGTAGGCCCCCCAAACGAACCGAGTCCCGTAGGGACGGCACAAGAGAACGGCGGGATATCTGAGGACGCCTACCCTGCAAACTTGCGCATCGTCCTTTCCGAATCCGAATGCACACCAACGCTCACGGATGTTCTTCATTCGCACGAGAGCGTTGATTCACTGACGCTCGCCATCGGCCCGGAAGGCGGTTGGACTCTCGAGGAACTACACTCCTTCGAAGGTGCGCAATGGACATCGGCCTCGCTAGGCAACACCATCCTTCGCACGGAAACGGCTGCCATCGCGGCGCTGGCCATCGCGCGCGCGGAAATTTAAGGGGAACGGCTGTTTCCACTTGCACATTCCCCCCGGCACGCATCATAATGATTGCTCTTCGCCTTTTCTTCGCGTCAACGCTGCGCCATGTCGAGTAACGGCCACCACGATTTCGTTCCCACCGACGAGCAGCGACTGGCCATCGAGCATGTGCATGGCCCGATGCTGGTGGTCGCCGGTGCCGGCACGGGCAAGACGACGGTGCTGGCGCGCCGCATTGCCCACCTCATCCAGAACGAGGCCGCTCGCCCCGACGAAATTCTCGCAGTCACATATACGCGCAACTCCGCTGCCGAACTGATCGATCGCGTCGCCGCCATTCTTCAGCCCCGGCAGCAACAGTCGCTCTATCCGGAGATGGACCGCCAGCGCTCCGCGCGTAAGCTGCTCTCCAGCGGCTTGCAGGCGCATACATTTCATTCCTACTGCTTCAAGCTGCTACACGACGCCGGCGCAACTTTTCAGCTGCTCGACGACAACGACTTGTTCGTTCTGTTGCGGCGCCGCATTGCCGGCCTGAAGCTGCAGCACTACGTCAAGGCGGCCGCGCCCGGCAGGTTCCTGAAAGACATGCTGAAGTTTTTCAGCAGTTGTCACGACGAGCTGCGCACCCCCGAGGAATACGAGGCATACGTTGCCAGGCTGGAACGGCGCGAACTACCGCTACCGCGAATGGCGAAATCAAAAGATGCGCAGGCCATGTCAGACGAGGAAGTGCTCGGGCGCTGCCATGAAGTTGCGCGCGCATTTCGTTTTGCGGAAGAGCTGCTGCAACAGGAAGGCCTCGGCACCTTCGGCCACATCATGACGCGCGCGGTTGACGTGCTCACCCGCCGCAAGTCGGTGCTGGAGCGGCAGCAGAGGCGGGCACGATTCATCCTGATCGACGAGTTCCAGGACTCCAATACCGCACAGATCATGCTGGCGAGCCTGCTGGGCGGCGACGAAGCGAATGTCTTCGCGGTGGGCGATCCGGACCAGGCCATCTACCAATTTCGCGGGGCCACCAGCGGAGCATTCGACCAGTTCCTGCAGACCTTCGGCGCGATACGCGTCAAGCGGCTCACCATGTCCGCGAACCGCCGCTCGACTTCTCCGATACTTCGGTGCGCACACCAGGTGATCAAGTGCAATCCCGCGATCGTCAGCGCCGACCGAAGCTGGAAGCGTGAGCCGCTGAGTTGCGACCGCCAGCTGCGTGAGCCGCAGCTCATCGACGCATCGCCAGTCCATGCAATCGCACACAACGGCAATGAGCAGGAGGCCGTTTTCGTCGCCGACACCATCGAGGAAATGCGACGCAACGATCCCAGCCTCCAGCTAAAGAAGATTGCGGTGCTGTATCGCGGCCACTGGCATCGGGACGATATCGTTGCCGAACTCACGCGCCGCGGCATTCCGGTGCGCGTGAAAGGCGCCGACCTGTTCCACACGCCGGAACTACGCGATGCGATGGCGGTGCTGCGCATTCTGGACTCGTCGCATCCGGTGGCGTTGTTTCGCGTCGCAGCGCTCAGCAAGTTCCATGTCGATCCGGAGCGCTTTCGCGCCGAACTCGCGCTGGGTGGAGAAAAATTTTCTGCAGAGGCGGCACTGGAAAATGTTCCCGGCGGCCTGGAGGTCGTCGAGAGCATCCGCGCTGCGCGCAACGAGCTCATCGCCGCCAATAACATGCTGCCGGTTGCCATGGACGTCGCGCAGCGTGTTTTCTCGCTGCCGGATTCGACGCCGCTTCGCCGCCTGGGCGATTTCGCAAAGCGATGGAGCGAGAAGCCAAAACAGATCGCAGGCCGGGGCACGTTGCATGAATTCTTGGACTACGTGACCGTTTTCCGCGATGAAGCCGCCGGGACCCTGGTGGAAGAGACGGACGAGGATGATCCCGTCGCGGCATTGGCGCCTGACGATCTGCGTGCCACGCCATCGGAAGACGCGGTCCAGCTGATGACGGTACACGCCGCGAAGGGGCTGGAATTTCATACCGTCTTCGTCGTGCGCGTGACCTCGAACTCGTTTCCCGGCTCGTATAAGGAGTCGCTGGTGGAATTTCCTCCGCAGTTGCGCAACCGCAGCGGTGCGGACGAAGGCGGCCCGAAGATCATGAACGAACAGGAGGAGCGCAGGCTGTTTTACGTCGCGATGACGCGCGCCATGGATGAGCTCTACGTGTGCGGCAAGGTGGGCAGCCAGGATCGCCAGCCCGCTCCGCCGCTTAAGTACATGCGCGAACTGGTGAGTGCCGCGCCGGCCCTTGCTGGCGGCATTCGTTATCGCCCGCTGCCGCCGATGACGATCAAGCTGCACGCGGCGGCCGAGCCCGCATTACCGGTGTCGCAGTGGACACAACTTCCCCCACGCGACGACGCTCGCCTGCTGGAGCTGAGCGCCAGCGCCATTCAGATGTACGACCATTGCCCGCTGGCTTACAAGCTGAAATACGATTGGCGCCTGCCGGAGGATGCCACCGCGCCTTTGCAATTCGGCAGCGCCATCCATCTTGCGCTGAAGGCCTATTTTGACGGGGTGCGCGCCGGACGCCGGCCTGATGAGCAGACCGTGATCGCCTGCTTCCTGGACGAATTTGCGAAGAGCAACATCAGCGAGCCCTTTCAGCGCGAAATGTACGAGAACGCCGGGCGCCAGCAGCTCACCTCGTTGCTCCGCTCAGAGCTTGCCCGCCCGGCAGGGAAAATCCTGCACACGGAAAAGCGCTTTGTGATTGAGCTGGGCGGAGCGCGCGTGCATGGCAGGCTGGATCGCCTCGACGCGCACGCCGACGGTACCGTGGCCGTCGTGGATTACAAAACGGGCAGAGCGAAGACGCAGGAAGATGCGGATGACAGCCTGCAGCTTTCGATTTACGCGCTCGCGGCCAAGGACCTGGGACACAATCCCTCATCGTTGGTCTTCATCAATCTGGATAATGGGACCGCAATTGAGTCGTCGCGTTCGCCGAAGCAATTGGCGGAAGCTGAGTGTACGGTGCGAGAGATCGCGGCGAAGATTGCGGACGGGGAATTCGATCCCCAGCCGAGCAATGGATGCTGGCGCTGCTCGTATTACAGCATCTGTCCGGTGCAGGAAGAGCCGCTGCCGCGTCCCGCGGCGGAAAGAGCAGTGGGAGTCACCTAAAAACCAAAGGGGACGCTTGCGCGTCCCCTTCCGGTACGGTCGAAGATCAAGTTAGTGCTTCTTGGTCTTCTTCGCGGCCTTCTTGCTTGCCTTTTTCTTCGTTGGCATTTTTCTATTCTCCCTTTGTTCCATTTGCATGGAAGCATTGCGACGTCACATCATCGCAATTTGTTAGTTGTATAGAGTCATTGAAAAAAATAGTCAAGCAAAAAACGCGCAGCAAAGTGCGCAACTCGACAACCGAAAGTACGCGTTCGATGTCCTGATGCATGCGAGCATCGCGCGGCGAGTCGTGGTGCTGATTCGGGCCTCTGCGCGGTATGTGCGAAACCAGCATGAACACTGGCGATTTCTCATCGCAGAGAAAGGAACGATGGGGACGAAAGAAGTTCGCGGCGCGCGCCCGACGAACCAGGACGTTCCTGGCTCCCCAAATGCCGCCACAAAAATTTTTTCTGCGTGAGCGGGGAAAAATGGTAGATACGCACTCTCATCGAAGAAAAAACTGAGGTCGAGGTACGATGCCGGAGAGCGTGAGCAGCCACTCATTTCAGCATGCGCAACGCGGCTCCGCTCAGCGCATCGTGCCAGGCGTGTGCGATCATTCCCGGGCGCAGGCTCCCTCGCCACCACGCCAGTAATCCAAACATCAGTCCGTAGATGGCGATGAGCACCATGCGCGCGACACCTTCATAGCCGTGCGATGCGCCGAATACCAGCGCCGAAAGCACGACTCCGACGAGCATTGAATTTCCCATCGCTGCGAACTGCCGCTGCAGATACCCGCGGAAGATGATCTCTTCGCAAAATCCGGCAGTTGTGCTGACGCAAAACCAGACCGCCAGCTCCAGTTTGGTTTGCGGCACCAGAAAACCGAGTTGCTTGCGCATGCTCTCGATCCTGCCGCCCTGATCAAGGTGCATCAGCTTCGCCGTCATTGCCAGGACAAACATCGCGCAGAGCCAAAACGCGGCGGCATACACAACGTCGAGGAAAAAGTCCTCCAGCTTCGCCCAGCTTCCGCCGATGAGATCGCGCAGGCGCATACGTTGGCGAATGCCCAGCCAGATGAAGCCGACCAGCATCCACTCCCAGATGATGGTCCAGATGTATTCAGGCAATCTGCTGCCGTGGGCGACGAGCGGATGCTTGCCTCGCATTCCGTTGATGGAAGCCAGCGACAGCACCGCAACCAGAATCGCCGTGTGCCACCAGGGCGCGAGCAGCCTGCTGCGCGGGCCGGGAACAGATTGCGGCTCGGAAGGAGTTTGTGCGTCGGTGGCCAAGGTTGCTCCATCTTATAATGTTCTTTACGGACTTCTCGCAGGAGCTATGTCTATGGGGTTGGAAGACGTCGTCATCGTATCCGCAGTGCGCACCCCGATCGGAAAGTTTCAGGGCTCGCTGTCTGACTTCACCGCGCCGCAGCTGGGCGCAATCGTCGTGCGCGAAGCAGTCAGGCGCGCCGGCATCGATCCGAATAGCGTCGATGAATGCATTATGGGCAACGTGGTGTCTGCCGGACTCGGACAGAATCCTGCCCGGCAGGTGGCTCTCAAGGGCGGGCTGTCGGACCGGGTCAGCGCCACGACGATCAACAAGGTTTGCGGCTCAGGGTTGAAATCGGTTGCCCTTGCCCAGCAGGCGATCCAGACGGGCAATGCGCAGGTCGTGGTCGCGGGCGGCATGGAGAGCATGACCAACGCACCCTACCTGCTGCAGAACGCGCGCAAGGGATTTCGCCTGGGTGATCAGAAGGTTGTGGACTCGATGGTGCATGACGGCCTGTGGGACGTCTACAACGACTACCACATGGGCAACACCGGCGAGAACGTGGCGGAAAAGTACCACATCACGCGTGAGGAGCAGGACGAATATGCAGTGAACTCGCATCGCAAGGCGATCAGCGCGATCAACGAGTGCCGCATGAAAGACCAGATCATCCCCGTCGAGCTTCCGGCAAAGAAGAAGGGCGCGCCGCCAACACTGTTCAGCAAAGATGAGTCGCCGCGCGAGGACACGACTGCAGAGGTGCTGCGCGCTCTGAAGGCGGCGTTTAAGAAGGACGGTACGGTTACCGCCGGCAATGCTCCCGGTGTGAATGACGGCGCGGCGGCGTTGGTGGTGATGCCGGCGAGCAAAGCCAAGCAGCTTGGTCTGAAGCCGATGGCGCGCATTGTCGCGCAGGCTGCCAGCGGGCTCGCCCCCGAGTGGGTGATGATGGCGCCCGTCGAGACCGTGCGCCAGCTGTGGAAGAAGACGGGCTGGAAGAACGAGGACGTCGATCTCTACGAAATCAACGAAGCATTTGCGGTGGCGGCAATTGCGGTCACACGCGAGCTCGGACTCGACCTCAACAAGGTAAACGTGAACGGCGGCGCGGTCGCGCTCGGACACCCCATCGGTGCGACGGGGGCCCGAATCCTGACGACCCTGCTCTACGAGATGATTCGCCGCGATGTGCACAAGGGAATCGCCGCGCTATGCCTTGGCGGCGGCAACGCGGTGGGCTTGGCTGTGGAGCGGTAGCCCATTGACATCGACCCGCCCCGTCCGCCTTATCGCCATCGACATTGACGGCACTCTGCTGGATTCCAGGTCGCAGGTTTCGCCGGCCAATCTTGACGCGCTGCGGCGCGCGCACGAAGCCGGCATCGAAACCGTTTTGGTCACCGGCCGCAGGCACGACTTCGCGCTGCCCATCGCGGAGTCGCTCGGCTTCGATCTCTGGATCATCAGCTCCAATGGCGCGGTCACGCGCTCAACCCGGGGCCAAGCTTTCCATCGCGACCTCCTGCCGCGAGCAACGGCAATCAAGCTCTGCCAAGGGATGCGCGACTTCCGCAACCACATGGTGGTGACTTTCGATCGCGAAGGCATGGGCGCAATCGTCTGCGAACAACATGAGCGCCTATATGGCGTCATCCAGCGGTGGATGGAGAAGAACGCGCCCTACATCGAGTACGTTAATCCGATCGAGAAGGCGCTGACTGAAGATCCCATACAGGTGATGTTCTGCGGCGAAGTGGAGCTGATGAAGACGGCCGGGCAGCGGCTGCTCGATTGCGAATTCGCGGACGAGTTCACGGTGCTGCGTACGCAATACGATCACCGTAATCTGACGATTGTCGACGTGCTCAACGGCGGCTGCTCTAAGGGGCACGCGCTGGAACGCTGGGCTAGCCATCGCGGCATCCACAGCTCCGAGGTGATGGCCATTGGCGACAATTACAACGACATCGAAATGTTGACCTTCGCGGGACATCCGGTCATCATGGGAAATGCGTCTGATGAATTGAAGCAGAGTGGCTGGACGATTACGCTGCACAACGACGAGAGCGGGGTGGCGGCGGCCATCGAGCAGGTACTCGACGCGCGAACGGCGAGTTGGAAGGCGTAATTACCTCATGAATGTGTCATCCCGAGCGACGAGCAGGCTTGTGGCGAGGAGTCGAGTGACCTGCTTTATGTTCATGGGATTATTTCTCGTCGCTCAGCTTCACGCCGCCGAGCTCGCCAACCTGCGCAATGGTTTCAGCCTCCGTCACGAGCACCACGAAACCATCGGCGAAACCACGCGCCTCTATATGAGCGCCGATCCCGCGAGCGGATACGTGGATGTTCCCACCGCCGACATCGAGAGTTTCCAACCCGCTCCTCCCGAGCCGCAGGAAGCCACTGCGCCGACGAAGCTGCCCGATCTGAAAGCCATCGTTGCCGCGGCCAGTAGTCAACACAGGATCGACGCCGACTTTATCGCCAGCGTCATCGCCGCCGAGAGCGGAAACAATTCGCGAGCGGTCTCGCGCAAAGGCGCGCAAGGCCTGATGCAGCTTATGCCCAGCACCGCGAGCAAGCTGGGCGTGAAGGACAGCTTCGATCCGGCGGACAATGTTGACGGCGGAGTGCGTTATCTGCGCGAACTGCTGCTGCTCTACAACGGCGACATGGCGAAGGCGCTGGCGGCGTACAACGCCGGCCCGCAGCGCGTGCAGCAGTACAAGGGAGTTCCTCCGTATCGCGAGACCCACGCGTATGTAGCGCGAATCATCAAGGACTTCAACCGCAAGAAGCTGGCCGAACGCAAGTCGCAAGGGCAACAGCATCAGGCAACGTCTGCGGAGCCGGCGCTGGCACAGGCGAGAACGACCTCTTCGGTCGCCGGAAATTTGCAAGCTATCAGCAAGCCATCGCGTTGACCTCACCTCCTCACTCATTTACCTTGACCCTTAGACCCCCTCCACCCCGCCGATCGCCCTTTGGCTTCGCTCAGGGCAGGCTACACCGGCGCTCGGCGGGGGCCCGGATTCGCGGGCGCGCCTGCTGATCGTCATTCATGAACAAGAAACGCATTCTGGTCTTTGGCATCGTACTGTTTGCGCTCTGGCTGCTCGTCTACCTGCAAGTGCGCGCCTGGAAGACCTTCGACTGGGGAATGTTCTGGAGCCGCACCGAGCACGTCAACTGGCTCTACATCTTCTCCGGATTAGCGTTCACCTACATCGCCTACGCGCTGCGCGCCGTGCGCTGGCGAATTTTCCTGAAGCCGGTCCACAAGACAACCAGCGCGAGATTGCTGGCGCCGCAGTTTGTGGGCTTTGCTGCGCTTGCGCTGCTAGGCCGCGCCGGCGAGATGATTCGTCCCTACATCATCGCCAAGAAAGAACGCCTGACCTTCACCTCGCAAATGGCGGTGTGGGGCGTGGAACGCATCTTCGATATGGGTGCATTCGCCATTATGCTGGCGGTCAGCTTCCTTTCGCCCGAATTGCGCGGACTCACCTTTTACAGGCAGCTGCGCGAAGCAGCATTCGTGCTGATCGGTCTCATCGTCGCGCTGGTGGTCGGCATTGTTATCGTGCGCCGCTCGGGTGAGCGGGTCGCGGAATTCATGCACGATCGTTTCACCGGCTTCGCGCCGAAGTTGGCCCGTCACTTGCGCGAGAAGACCTTGTCCTTCAGTCATGGCTTGCAGACGATTCAAGACGTTGCTTCTGCGCTGCAGTTGATCGGCGTCTCGCTGCTGATGTGGATCCTGGTCATGTTCGCCTACTACGCCATCACCCACGCCTACCCGGAGCTGCAGAGCATGAGCATGCCTCGCGAGGTTGTGCTGATGGGTTCGAGTATGGTGGGGTCGATGCTGCAGTTACCCGCGGTGGGCGGCGGCTCCCAGTTGGCGACCATCGGCATGCTGAGCGCCGGCTTTCACATCGAGCACGAACTCGCCGTCAGTTGCGGCATGATGCTCTGGGCGGTGACTTTCATGTCCGTAATCCCCACGGGGCTGGCGATCGCGCGCCACGAGCACGTCTCGATTCGCGCCGTCGCCGAAGCGGAAGAGAAGGCCGCCGCGCTGGCGAAGTAGCGCGGTCATCTCCCCTGTTACAATCGAACTTCGGGCGCAGCGCCCGCTTCCTCGTTCATGAAGTGTCCCTTCTGCGGCTTTGAAAACGACAAAGTGGTCGATTCACGCGAAAGCAAGGAAGGCGAATCGATCCGCCGCCGCCGCGAATGCCTGAAGTGCGAAAAGCGCTTCACCACCTACGAGCGCATCGACGAAATCCCGTACATGGTGGTGAAGAAAGACGGCCGACGCGAAAAATTCGAGCGCCAGAAGGTACTGAACGGCCTGCTGCGGGCATGCGAAAAGCGGCCGGTTTCCATGGGCAAGCTCGAGCAGATCGTCAACGACGCGGAGGGATTCGTCATCGACTCGCCGGAGCGCGAGCGCAAGACCAGCCAGATTGGCGAGCTCATCATGAATCGCCTGCGGCGCATCGATAAGGTCGCCTACGTGCGCTTCGCGTCGGTGTATCTCGACTTTAAGGACGTAGGCGAGTTCATGACCGAGCTGAAGGAATTGCTGGACACCAAAGAAGCTCCCGTGGCCAAGCCGAGGTCGGGAGATTAGGGTATCCGATTGGGAGCAGCCCGCACCATGGCAGAGAGTGAATACGATTGGCTGTGTCCGTGGTGCAGCAAAGTCGCAGACCTGCCCCTCAACTTCCCGGTCATTTCCGATTCCAAATTGTGCAAGTGCGGAGCGATTGGACTTGGAGCGCCTCCGTGGGACATGGATGAAATAGTCGATGATGCTATCAACATCTTCGGACCAATCCCACAAGGTTACATGACGCCTTTTGATGGTGACCGCATCGCTGGACTGCGGCAAATCGGGGTCGAAGTGGCGGGGCCCGAAGCTATCGAGCGGACCAGGAACACTGAGCGTCGTGTGTTGTGGTTCCGGCGGAAACCCGCGTAAACGATAACGATCAATGGCACACAAAGTCACCCTAATTCCCGGCGATGGTATCGGCCCTGAGGTCGTCAGCGCCAGCGTTCGCATCCTGGAAGCCACCGGCGTCAAGTTCGAATGGGAGAGCTTCGCCGCCGGCGCCGAAGCGTACGAAAAGTACAAGGAGTACATCCCCAAGGAGCTGACTGAGTCCATCGAGCGCACCCGGGTTGGACTGAAAGGACCTGTGACGACGCCGATCGGCGGCGGCTTCCCCAGCATCAACGTCGCGCTTCGCAAGCAGTTCGAGCTGTTCGCGAACTTTCGGCCCATCCGCAATCTCCCGGCAGTTCCCACTCGCTATCCCGGCGTCGATCTGGTCGTCATCCGCGAGAATACCGAGGGCCTTTACTCCGGAATCGAGCACGAAGTCGTACCCGGGGTTGTCGAGAGCCTGAAGATCATCACGGAAAAAGCTTCCACCCGCATCGCGCGCTTTGCCTTCGAATACGCGCGCCGCAACAAACGCAAGAAGATTTACGCCATCCACAAAGCCAACATCATGAAGCTGTCGGATGGCCTGTTTATCCGCTGCTCGCGCAATGTCTCCAAGGAGTATCCCGAAATCACCTACGGCGAGCACATTGTGGACAACACATGCATGCAACTCGTGATGAATCCCTACCAGTACGACATGCTGCTGCTGGAGAATCTTTACGGTGACATCATCTCGGACTTGTGCGCGGCGTTCGTCGGGGGGCTGGGTATGGTGCCCGGGGCAAACTTTGGGCACCACTGCGCAATCTTCGAAGCAGTTCACGGCTCCGCGCCTGACATTGCGGGAAAAGACCTCGCCAACCCGACGGCGGTGTTGCGCTCAGGCATTCTGATGCTGCGGCACCTCGGGGAGGAGAACGCCGCTAATCACATCGGCGCGGCGCTGGAGAAGGTCTACACCGAGAAAAAGCACCTTACGCGGGACGTGGGAGGCACCGCCGGCACTAGTGAGTTCGCGGATGCCATGGTCGACGCGCTACACACCATCCCCCCGCCCAAGCCGGTGTTGCAGGAAGTAGAACTGTAGCCTCACCTGGGGGGTCCGCGCATGATCACTGCTCGCATCGTCCTCACGACCGTCGGTTTGAAAGAGGCCGCCGACAAGCTTGCTCAGCAACTGGTGGAGCGCCGATTGGCGGCCTGCGTCAACATCATCGGCCCTATCCGCTCCATCTACCGCTGGCGAGACAAGGTCCACAATGAGCAGGAATTCCTGGTGCTGATCAAAACCACGGCGGAATGCGCCGCCCAGCTGCGCTCCGCATTAAAGTCGCTGCATCCTTACGAGTTGCCGGAATGCGTTGAGCTGACCGTCTCCGGCGGAAGCGAGGAGTATCTGGCGTGGGTGGCGGCGGAAGTGACCGGCGGAGAGTAGCTGCGTCGCCCTTCCTTCGGGGTCACTTGCGCCGAAACGAGCAGCCTCGGTTTGCTACAATAAAAGCACGAACGCCGGGTGAGGAATCGGGCGTTCGCCGCAGAGTTGAGCTGCAATATCTACTTTATTTCCCAGTTCTTTCCGGTGCGCGCCTGCCTTCGCGTATTGGACAAGATGGCTTCAGAAGCGAACTCATCGCTTTGCGCGCGTAGAGGAGCCTGTTCTGACTTCGCGACCTGGTGTTCTTGAATACAAACCGGCCTATCATCGCTTCGCCCTAATACTCGCTTGGGCTACATTTGTCCTTATCGTTGCCGGCGCGCTGGTCACCAGCAATGACGCCGGTCTGTCGGTTCCGGACTGGCCGACTTCCTTTGGTTCGCTGTATCGGCTGCCGCCCATGGTCGGCGGCGTGAAGTATGAGCACACACATCGCATGGTCGCCGAGTTCATCGGCCTGCTCATCATCGTGATGGCGGTGTGGACACAGCGGGCGGAAAAACGCAAATGGATGCGCGTGCTCGGTTGGACGGCGTTGGGCGCAGTGATTGCGCAAGGGATTATCGGTGGGATCACGGTGAAGCTCGGGCTCTTGTGGTGGACCTCGACAGCGCATGCCACTCTGGGACAGATGATTTTTGCACTTGTGGTTGCGATGGCGCTCTTCACCAGTCGTGGGTGGCTGCAGCAACCCGGCTCCGTGGTTGAGAATCGTGTGATTCCGAGCACGCCGGGCCTCACTATGCTCACCGTTGCATGCGTGTGGATTCAGCTGATCCTCGGTGCAGCGTTTCGGCACACCGGAATCAAGCTCCTGCCTCACATCATCGGCGCGTGTGTCGTGACCGCGCTTCTTTGTTGGACGGTTGTGCGGGTGCTGTCGCGATACGGTGATGTTGTCCAGTTACGCGGACCGGCTCAAATTGTGCTGGGGCTGCTGATGGTGCAACTTGGGCTTGGCTTTGCAGCGTATGTGTGCCGATTGCAATGGCGGCTCGATCCGCCGCAGCCGACTACGGCCATTGTCATTACTACGGTCGCGCATGTTGCCGGCGGTGCGCTGGTACTGGCGACTACTGTGGTGCTTGCCATTCAGTCGCGGCGAATCATTCACGCTCACGCCGGCGAATCCGCTGTTCAGCCCACAACCCCGAGGGCAATTCCTGTATGAGCAGCGTCTCGCAACCCCTCGCTGTTCCACGCACCGGTGTGGCTGCTTTGGCGCGCGACTACGCCACCCTGACCAAAGCCCGCGTCACCACGCTCATTGTGATGACAGCATGGGCGGGCGCTTACTTCGCCGCAGCGAAATCGGGCGTGTCATCCCTCTCATGGACGCTGCTGAATGCGCTGGTTGGAATCGGGCTGGTCAGTGGCGGCACAGCAGCCATTAACGAAGTTGTCGAGCGTGACCTCGATGCGCTGATGCGGCGGACGAGCCGGCGTCCGCTGGTGACCGGCAGCATGGGCCTGGTGCATGCCTCCGTTGTGGCCTTCGGCATGACCATCGGCGGTATGCTTTACCTGTGGGCGACGACGAACTGGCTCACCGCCGCGCTCGCGGCGCTCACCTCCGTCAGCTATCTCGCGGTGTACACGCCGATGAAGCGCGTGCATCCCATCTGCACGTTTCTGGGCGCGTTCCCCGGCGCCATGCCTCCGGTGCTTGGCTGGACGGCGATTCGCGGACGGCTCGACAGCGAAGCGCTGGTGCTCTTCGCCATTCTCTTCTTCTGGCAATTTCCGCACTTCCATTCCATCGCGTGGCTCTATCGTGAAGACTACGAGAATGCTCGCATCCGCATGCTGCCGGTGGTTGAGAGCGATGGCCGCTCGACGGCATTCGCCATCGTGATGTACGCGTTGGCGCTGGTGCCGGTGTCGCTCGCGCCCACGCTGATGGGCATGTCGGGATGGAGCTACTTCGCCGGCGCGCTCGTGCTTGGCACCGGAATGCTCTGGTTCAGTCTGCGCATGTGGACGATGAAGCTGGCGCCTGCCGCTCCTGAGTCGAAGCCGCGCGCCCGGCACGTTTTGCAGGCATCGGTGATTTACCTCCCGCTGCTGTTCGCGCTCATGATGATCAATCGGGCATAAGCTGGACGTCAATTCTCAGTCAAAACAGGGGTTCGCGAGTCGCTCTTCGCTGTTCGCTCTTCGCCAGAGGGATAACGTGACGTTCTGGCGAAAAGCGGATAGCGAGTAGCGTCCTGGTTGTCCGTTCCACTGCCTCGCTGCACCATATAGAATCAATAGTGGCCTCTCGCATGACTGCCCCCGATACCCTGCATCAGTCCGCACTGGAGACGCCGGTTTCGGCCCCCCCTGCTGTCATTCAACTTCAGTCATTACGACATCAATACGGCGACCGCGTGGCTCTGGATGGCGTCTCTTTCGACGTGCGTCCGGCCGAGATATTCGGGCTGCTCGGTCCCAACGGCAGCGGCAAAACTACGACCTTCCGCATTCTCTCTACATTGATGCTACCCTCTGGCGGTCGCGCGTTGATCCTCGGCCACGACGTCGCACGCGAGCCGGCCCTGGTGCGGCGCAACATTGGCGTGGTCTTCCAGGCGCAGAGCATTGACGTGAAGCTCTCGGCGCAAGAGAACCTGTTGCTCATCGGCCACATTTATGGGCTGAGTGGCGCCAAGCTAAAGCAGCGTGTTGCCGAGATGCTGAGCCGGGTGGGACTCGCTGATCGCGCCAGAGAAAAGGCAGAAACATTTTCCGGCGGTATGCGGCGTCGCCTGGAACTGGCGAAGGGCTTGCTGCATCATCCTTCGGTGTTGCTGCTGGACGAGCCAACGACCGGGCTCGACCCCGGCGCGCGTCGCGATTTGTGGCAGTATCTGCAAATTCTGCGCGACGAAGAGCGCGTGACCGTGCTGGTCACCACGCATCTCATGGAAGAGGCCGAGCGCTGCGACCGCCTGGCGATTTACGGCAACGGCAGCGTGGTCGCGCTGGGCACACCGGCGGAGTTGAAGAGCGAAATCGGTGGCGACGTGATTTTGCTTGAGTCCCTCGACCCTGAGACTCTGACGCGGCGCATCGAGCAGCGCTTCGGATTGCACCCCACCGTGCTGGATGGCCGAGTTCGGCTGGAAATCGAGAGCGGACACCGCTTTGTAACCGACGTAGTGGAAGCATTCCCGGGCGAAATCGAAGGCGTGTCGATTCACAAACCCAGCCTGGAGGACGTGTTCATCCGCAGGACGGGGCACCGCTTCTGGACGGACGACCAGGCCGGCACGCAAGAGTAATTTTCTCAGTGCAGATCATCGAGATTTACAAGTCGTTGCAAGGCGAGTCGTCGTACGCGGGTCTGCCCTGCGTCTTCGTGCGCCTGGCGGGATGCAATCTGCGCTGCGTGTGGTGCGACAGCGAGTACACCTTTAAGGGCGGCACGCGCAGGACGCTCGAGGAGGTTGAGCGCGAGGTTCGGCGTTTGTCTCCCAACGGTGGCCTCGTCGAGATTACCGGCGGCGAACCGCTCCTGCAGGAGCGCGAAGCCGTTTCGCTCATGGAAGGTTTGCTTGCGGCGGGCTACACCGTTCTGCTGGAGACCAGTGGCGAGCGGCCGCTGGAGCGAGTCCCGGCGCAGGTGGTGAAGATCGTCGACGTGAAGTGTCCCGACTCGGGTGAGGGCGACACGTTTCGCTTGGAGAACCTGCGCTGGTTGGGCCCGCGCGATGAGGTGAAGTTTGTCATCAGCAGCCGCGCAGATTATGTCTTCGCTCGCGATTTTGCGCGCGAGTACGGACTCGCGTCCACGGTGGCTTCGGTGATCTTTTCGCCGGCATTTCGCAAGGATGCTGCGGGAAATCGTGATGTGTCGCATTGCCTGGTCGATCCGCAACAGCTGGCGGAATGGATGCTGGCCGATGGAGTGAATGCGCGGCTGGGATTGCAGATTCACAAGTTCATCTGGGAGCCGTCGTTGAAGGGGGTTTAGGCAGCAGCAAGTAGGGAGACTCTGATTAAGCGCTGCTTTGAAAGGGATGGCCTTCAGGCCGTCCGCTAAAGCTAGCGAATAGAACCGGCTTTAGCCGCTGAGGACGTTGGCATTGACTTAATCAGAGTCTCTTTAGCAATTAGCATTTAGCAATTAGCCAAAGCAGAAAGAGTGATGGCCAAATGCTAAGTGCTAAATGCTAAGTGCTGAGTGCTGACATGGATACCGCGACTAACATTGTCGTCTGCCTCTCCGGCGGAATGGATTCCGCCGTCTGTGCCGCGCTCGCGGTGCGCGATGTCGGCGCAGACTCCGTTGCCGCGCTGCACATCCGCTACGGACAGCGTACCGAAACTCGCGAGCAAACTTCCTTCCTCGGCATCTGCGAGCGGCTGGGCATATATCGCCGCCTTATCGTGCGCACACCGTTCTTCCGCGCCATCGGCGGCTCCGCATTAACGGACGAGCAGATTGCGGTCCCTGACGCGCCTCCGGAGATCGGCGCGCACATCCCGGTGACTTATGTTCCGTTCCGCAATGCGCATTTCCTATCTGCTGCCGTGAGTTGGGCCGAGGTGTTGGACGCGGAGCGCATCTATATCGGCGCTGTGCAACAGGACAGTTCGGGATATCCCGACTGCCGCCCGGAGTTCTATCGCGCCTTCAACGAGGCGATCCGGGCAGGAACCAAAAAAGGGCGAATCCGTATTGAGACGCCGCTCATCGCGCTGCGCAAGTCGGAGATTGTGACCCGTGGCCTTGAACTGGGCGCTCCCTTCGATTTAACGTGGTCTTGCTACAGCCGGGACGACCAGGCGTGTGGCGTCTGCGATAGTTGCGTCCTGCGGCTGCGGGCCTTTGCGGCAGCGGGCGCCGACGATCCTATTCCTTACCTGGCGCAGACTGCGGTTCAGGATCTTTCATAATGCAGAACATCTTTGCGGGAGAGGTCGTCATCATTCGTTTTTCAGGCCCTGGAGGAACCATGAAGAAATATGTCAATTTAGCCGCTGTGCTTTTCGTAATCAGCATGTGCGCGGCGCCGTTGTGGGCGCAATTGGATGGAAGCTTTCGAGGTGTGGCGAAAGGCGCGGACGGCAAGCCGCTCGCCGGAGCTACGGTCACTGCCTATGACGCGCAATCCGGAAGGAAGTATACGGGCAAGACCAACGGCAAGGGCGAGTACGTGATGGGTGTCGTCTACGCCGGAACCTACAAAATGACTCTGCTGGTCAACGGCAATCCGGTGGATGAGCACAACAATGTTCCCCTTTCTGCCGGTCAGGAACAGATTGTCAACTTCCAGCTGGCAACCGATGCAGGCGGGATTTCGCCGGAGCAGCAAGCCAAGATCGCGGCCCAGCAGAAGCAAAATGAAACCATCAAGGGGCTGAATGCCTCGCTGACTCAGGCCAAGGAGTTGGAGGGAGCCGGCAATTACGATCAAGCGATAACGCTGCTCCAGCAGGCGACGCAAGTGGATCCCAACCAGGACCTGGTATGGGCTTACCTGGGTGACGCGCAGCGTGGTGCGAAGAAATATCCGGACGCGATTGAGTCCTACCAGAAAGCTCTCGCCCTGAAGCCGACCTCCGGCCCCTACATGGCGCAGCTTGCCGATGCCTATGCGAAATCCGGGCAAACCGAGAAGGCGGTGCAGCAATATGCCGCGGCCGCCCAAGCTGATCCACCAAATGCCGCCGCCTATTACTTCAACGAAGGCGCGGTACTGACCAATACGGGCAAAGTGGATGAGGCGATCGCCGCCTTCGACAAAGCCATTCAGCTCGATCCCAACCGCGCCGCTGCGTATTACTGGAAAGGCGTGGATATGATTGGCAAGGCGACCATGAAGGACAACAAGATGGTTGCCCCTCCTGGAACGGCGGAGGCCTTCAACAAGTATCTGGAGCTGGATCCAAACGGCAAGTACGCGGACGCCGCTAAACAAATGCTGGCCAGCATTGGCGCGACCGTGGAGACCAGCTACGGAAAGTCGAAGTCGGGCAGCACCAAGAAGAAGTAGGACTCTTTTAAAGTGTGGGCGGCACCCGCGCCGCCCTTTGCATTCACGTCTGCAGGAGTGCTCCACTCAGGCGACCGCGCAACTTACCACATTGGGTTCTCCTTCCAGTAAAATTTCTGCTGTGTCTTTACCCCCAACCAGCCCGTTAGAAACGCAGCTCCCATCATTTGCCGAGGCCCGGCGCCTTGTCGAAGCCTACGCTGCCGCAGTCCATCCGACCCAACCCGAAATGCTTTTATTGCTGGAGGCCGCTGGGTTGGTGCTCGCGGAGGATTTGCGCGCTGATCGTGACTTCCCGCCGTTTCCCCGGTCCACGCGTGATGGATTCGCGGTCCGCGCCGCGGACGTAGCCAGCATACCGGCGCGTTTGCGGTCGATCGGCGAACTCAAGGCCGGCGCCCCGCCCGAGCGAAGCGCGATCGTCGTAGGCCGGGGGGAGACGGTTGAAATCATGACCGGCGCTCCTGTTCCAGAGGGCGCCGATGCGGTGGTGATGGTCGAGCACACCGAGCGAAGCGGCGACTCTGTCACGGTGCGACGAAGTGTTCGTCCCGGCGAGAACGTGGTCGCGATGGGCTCGGAGGCGTGCCGCGGCGAGATCATGGTTCCACGGGGTAAGCGCGTCGATCATTCGATTGTGGCGGTTGCCGCTGCGGTAGGGCGCCCGGAGATTGCGGTCCGTCGGCGGCCGCGGGTTGCGATCCTCGCCACCGGGGACGAAGTCGTCGATATCAATCTGCAGCCCGGCCCGAACGAAATCCGCAATTCCAATAGCTACTCGCTGGCGGCGCAGGTGCAGGCAGCGGGCGGCGAGCCCATCATCCTGCCGGTGGCACGCGACGAAGCCGACGAACTGGCCTTGCTTCTGCGCAAAGGCCTGGAAGCCGATCTGCTGTTGATCACGGGCGGTGTGTCGATGGGCAGGTACGACCTGGTCGAGCAGGTGCTGGCGTCGTTTGAGGCCAGGTTCGTTTTCACGGGAGCGCTGATTCAACCGGGGAGGCCGGTTGTCTTTGGCGAGGTCACGTCCAGCGAGGGGACAACTCCGTTCTTTGGCTTGCCGGGGAACCCGGTGTCGACCATGGTAACGTTCCAACTCTTTGCGCGGCCTGTGCTGGACGCGCTGTCGGGAGCTAAGCCGCAGCTGTTACCGTTCGCGCAAGCGGTGCTCAAAACGGAGCTGAAAACGAAGACCGGACTGACGCGATTTCTGCCTGCGGCACTCGGCGGTACGCCTTTGCGGCCCGAAGTTGAGCTGGTGCGATGGCAAGGCTCGGGTGATCTGATGGCGATCTCACGGGCAAACTGCTACATTGTGGTACCTCCCGACCGGGAGCGGTTCGCCGCAGGCGAGCCGGTTACGATACTGATGCAGTGACTTTGACCCGCCCTAGCCAAGGGAGAGCTAGAACGGGGCACCCTGTCGAGCATTGAGCTTTGTTCAGGGCACGGCTTCAGCCGTGCCGCAGTGATGTGCGAACAGAGTGGCCTTTAGGCCCTGAGGGCTTGTCCCCTCAGAGGCTAAAGCCGAATCCAGTTGGCTTTACCGGGACGCCTGCAGGCGCGCCCTTTCAAAGCCCTCACGCATGGTCAAGGCGAAGAACAAACCGAAGAAGCTGTCGCACTATGACGATGCTGGACGGGCGTCGATGGTCGATGTCTCCTCCAAGCAGCCGAGTGTGCGCGAGGCCGAGGCCAGCGCCTTCGTGGAAATGAGTCCTGAGGTTCTCCGCGCGCTTCCGCAAAATCCCAAGGGCGATCCGTTGGAAGTGGCGCGCGTCGCTGGGATTCTCGCTGCAAAACGGACGTCGGAGCTCATCCCCATGTGCCATCCGATTCCGCTGAGCAAAGTCGAGGTTACGGCGGAAGTGCGAAGCGACGGAATCTCGATTCGTACCCTGGCTCGCACCACCGCTGCCACCGGCGTTGAGATGGAAGCGCTGGTCGCAGCCTCAGTGGCAGCCCTGACGGTGTATGACATGTGCAAGGCGCTGGACAAAGGGATTACGATCCGCGAAGTCGTCCTGCTGCGCAAGTCGGGCGGCAAAAGCGGGGACTATAAGCGCGCGGCGAGGCCTTGGAAACCTTAGTCTGCTGTATCCTGCTATGGGTTTCTTTCGCAAAGTATGAAGACCGCAGCCGTCCTTACCGTCAGCGACTCCTGTTCCTGGGGCCAGCGGGCTGACCGCTCCGGTCCCGCAACTGCCGAACTGCTCCGCGACAACGGCTTCGACGTGCAGCATCAGGAGATCGTGCCGGACGATCAACCCGCGATTGAGGCGGCCATGGTCCGCTTGTGCGAAGAGGTGCAGCTGGTGGTCACGACAGGAGGGACGGGAATTGCTGCTCGCGACGTCACGCCCGAGGCGACGCGCGCGGTGTGCTCCAAGTTCATCGACGGCATCCCGGAAAAGATGCGCAGCGAGGGCCAGGGTTACACGCCGTTAGCGGTGTTGAGCCGTGGCGTGTGTGGCGTTCGGGGACGAAGCATCATCCTGAACCTGCCCGGCTCTCCCGAAGGGGCGCTGGAGTCGCTGCGAGCCGTGATCGAAATACTTCCACACGCGATGGACTTGCTCGACGGAAAAACGAAGCATCCGGAATAGCCGCGTTCCACCCGTACAATAGCTGTTCGCACTTGAGCTGCCAGGGAGCAACTTGGATCCGGTTACCCACCTGCTGACGGGCGCTTGCATGGCGCGCTCCGGCTTCAATCGCAAGACCGCGCTAGCTACCGTAACGATGGTGCTGGCGGCGGAAGCGGCCGACATCGACGTCGTGTGGAGCTTCAAAAGCTCCATCGCCGGACTACAGCATCATCGCGGCATAACGCACAGCTTCGTTGGCGTGCCCTTCGTGGCCGTGGCGGTGCTGGGGTTCGTCTATCTGCTGCACCGTTTCCGATTGTTTAAGCGAAAGAGTGGCGCCGACCCTAAGCTGCCGGTTCGCTGGGGCTACCTCTACTTCTGCGCTGTGCTGGCGGCGCTGAGCCATCTCCTGCTCGACTACTCGACGGCGTATGGTATCCGCCTGTTCGAGCCGTTCGATTTCCGTTGGTACTCCTGGGACATCGTTTTCATTATCGAGCCGCTCATCCTGATCGTGCTTGTGGCGGGGCTGGTGCTGCCGGCGTTTTTCGGCCTGATCGGGAGCGAGATCGGCGAGCGCCGCAAGGGGCCGCGCGGCCGTGGTGCGGCAATCGCGGCAATCGTCTGCATGGTGCTGATCTGGATGGTACGCGATTATCAGCACCGGCGAGCGATCAACGCCATGGATTCGTTTCTCTATCATGGCGCGCAGCCGACACGAGTGGGAGCTTACCCGTACATGATCGATCCGTTTCGTTGGCACGGTGTGGTCGAGACCCCCGACTTCTTCGAGACAGTGTCGGTGAACTCGCGAATTCCTCAGGTGAAGTCGGAGGAGGGGATTCTCTATTACAAGCCGTCCGAGACGAATGTTCTTGAGGCTGCGAAGGCGTCATACATGGGACGGGTCTACCTGGATTGGGCGGCGTTTCCGTACGTGCGGCAGCAAAAGCTGGAGAATGATTCCGGCTCGTTCCTGGTGAACTTTGTCGACCTGCGCTATGCCTATCCTTCCCGCGGGCAGCACGCGCCCCTGGGGGCCTTTGTACTGCTCAGTCCGGACCTGCGAGTGCTGCGGCAGGGCATGAATTCGGACCTGCCTCCCTCGCTGGAAAGCATGGAAAATCCGCCAGATGCACGATAAACAATTGCACGCTCTACCGCGTGCCTGCCGCCGCATGCTTTACCGGCGGCGCCGCCTCCAGGTCCTTGCTCACCACGTCAGCGACGAGAGCATTGCCGTTCGCGTTGAGGTGAATGTCTCCGAAGGTCCAATTCCTCAGATACCAGCAGCCCGGTTGCAGCTTCGGGCATTGATTTTTTAGCGCAAGAAATTCGGGAAAGATGGTGATGAAGCGCTTGCACTTGCCCTGGCACCAACTGCGCCAAATTTGCACCTGGCGCGAATCCACATTGTCGTAGAGCATCTGCGCCGGCCAGGGATAGACCACCACGCTGATCGGGATATTGCGCTTGGCCAGCTCCTGGTAGAGCAGGTCCATCTTCCGCTTCTCTTTCGCAATGCCACCATCAACTCCAAGGGGCGCAAACCCCAGCTCGAATGGCTTGTCTTCCACGACCTTGCGATATGTCCAGCCCGACCGCTCCAGGTCGAAGATGTTGCCGTTAAACCCATGGTCGAGATGGTAGTATCCCGAGCCCACCAAAAGGCGCTCGGCAAATTCCCAAACAAAGTTGGTCAGCACGAAATACTTGCTGACGAACTTGCGCAGATTGGAGTACCACGTCTGATAGTGGTACTGATGTTTGGCCAGGGCAACGGCGCCGGAGGAATCGATGTCGCTGACCAGCCCCGCTTCATCCTGCACGTCGGAGATGTCGATGAAAACGATGGCTTCGTCAAAATCCAGACCGCTCTTCAGCGCAATGCGTGCGGTGTTGAGGTAGTTCGACGGCGAATATCCTCCCACTCCGCCGTTAAGAATTTCGTATTGCGGAAACTTTGCGGCGATGCGCCCGACGAAGCTGGTGTTCCACGGCCCCATCGACTCGGTGAACGAGTCGCCCAGCATCAGAATTCGCGGCCGCGGGTCGGTGAGCGGGACTTGCCGCACTTGCTCGTCACGAAAGCCCTGACTGTTCACATTGAGCGGATATCGTTCATGTCCCCATGCGCGAATGCAGGAGCGATAGGGCTGCAACGCCAGCGCCCGCAGAGGATCTCGGCCCAGGCATCCGAAGACTTCCGACGGAGTAGGAACTGCAGACTTGCGGAATAGAAAACTGTAGGCCCCGTCGAGCGCGACGAATGCGATAAGGCAGAACAATACGGAGAGGAAAAGCAGCAGCAGCTTCTGCCCGACACTGGGAGCCGGTTTGCGGTTAACGGTTTCCGCTGGTTGTGATGCTGCCTGACTCATAGTCACCGCGTTTTCCCCGGAGAAATGTGCACATCGTCCCAATAAACGGCTCCGTCGCCGGGCCCACGTGCCAGGTGAATGCGGACCGCGCCTTCACTTCCTACGGTGAACGACCGGGTGAGCAATTTCCAGCTCGGGTCACAGCGGACCATGGGAGACGAGACGACAATGTTATCCGTGGGATTGTAGACCGTGAGCTGCGCCGACGTTGCAGTGCCGGGCGCAGCGGAGACCCATGCGGTCAGGGTATAGGTCCGGCCCGGCTCCAAGCCATTGATGTCCTGGTATACAGTGCCGGCGCCGGTTTCGATGAGGCTGTACCTGCCGGTAAGAGCGTGCGCGTTACTGATGCTTGCCTGGACGCCGTTGGTCGACCATGGCGCGAGGTCACCATCCTCGAAGCCGGGATTGGCGACGGAGTTCGCGACTCGCTCCTCGGGGCTCATCAGCACCGGACTGAGTCCGAAATCTGTCCTGGCAGAACACAGGATGAAGTTATCGAGGTTGTGGCATTTTCCCGGACCGGTAGGACCGTGCGCGATCGTTTCGGCCAATGCAGGTGTGACAACGTAAGCGGAATCGGGCGCGAGCGGCTGCTGCGACAGCTCAGAGACAGCTTGCGAGCAGTGATAGTCCTGGGCCACTCCGGTGTAGCGTGCAGACTGGTAGCTGTTGATGCGCATCCGTTGCTGGATGGCAAGAAATCCGAAGATTCTGTAGCCTTCCGGCCCGCCGGGTGAGGCATTGTGCGCGCATTGCCAGGCGGGAAGCACGATCAGGTTCTGATGCTGCGAGCCTAGTTGCGACCAGAGCGCCGACTTCAGGGGCGAGGGATGCTGTTCGCTGACGGTTGTGCGCACCCAATGCCGCAAGGAACTGGTATCGGCGAATTGCAGAAGGAGCGCGGCCGCAATCAAAACGGTGGCCCGCGTCCGGCGCAAGACTAGAAACAGAGTTTCCAGCATTGCCGCGAGGAGTGCGTAGTAGGGGGCCCAGAACAAACGACCTGTGGCGCGCAGCGGTGCAAAGTACCCGGAAACTCTCTGCTGAGGATCGAGGTCGACGAGTGTTCGTGCGCCAACCGTTACCTTGGTAGACACAGCCAGGAAGGCCAGAAGCAAGCAAATCGCGGCCAATGGGACAAACCAGCGTTTGTCCAGGTGCGGGAGCTTTTTTCGGTTCAGGATGGCGGACACGATCGCAATGGCCGCAAGTATCAGTACGCCGGCGCCTAGATAGTTGTAGCCTTCGTACTGTCCGGCGCTGGCACCGTGGAGTCGGGGAAAGAGCAGCGAACTCCAGCCACGTGGGTCAATGGGCGCGAGCAGATTCATCGAGAGATCGCGGTAGCCGCCGCTCGCATAGCCTCGGCCTCCACTGATCACCAGGCCAAGCGAGTACGCCACCAGAAACCCGACTCCGACGAGCGAGGCCAGGATTCCGGCGGATTGCCGGAACGTGATTTTCTTTCGCCACAGCAGACTTGACATTCCCGCGATCAAAAGCAACAGAACTTCGAAGGCGAGATAGGGATTGATCCCGACCGAGATCGCCGTCAACACCACCGCCGAAATCACGAACCGACGAACCGAACGAGGCAATTCCTGTTGTGCCTTCGCGAACACATAGAGCGCTGCGATCAGCACCCACTGATTACTGAGCGAGTAGTGTCCCCAGAAGCGATAGTTCAGCGGCGGCGCAAGCAGGAAAAACGCACTGCATAGTGCCACGCCGAGAGTGTTAGATCCGATCAGCAGCCGAAAGAGCCGGAAGGCAAAAAAGAATTGCAGCGTGCAAGCGAGTATTACCTCGATGCCGAAATATTGTGCAGGCTCGGGGAGCAGCGGCGACAACGGTTTCAGCAGCACCGCCAATAGTGGGTTGAGATCGATCAGCGCTACGGACTCGCCTTCGGGATACCCCAGTCGATCGGTGTAGGTGAGAGGCCAGTGGATGTGCGGGTCCTGCCGGAACATCTCCCAACCAACGTAGTGGTACGCGGGATCGTAGGGTACCCAGCTCACGTTGCGCGGGTTGAGTGGGCGCGGTCCCATCACCAGCAGCGCATAGAAGAAGCCAGCGATTAGGGCAATCGCGAGGTCAAACCAGACGGAGTCATACCAGCGCGCTGCGCGTTCCGGTGGCAATGTCGTCTCGGGACGTGTTTCGACTGAGGTGCCGGGAAGAGGTGGCATTACGGTCTTCCTATGATATGCGGTTCCCTCCCCAGGTCAGCGTCCAAAAGAGGGACACGAACCTGGGCACAAACGAAGAGCGAATGGCGAAAAGCGAAAGGCGGCGGCCCCAGATGAAGTTCGTAGTTTATCCTTGAACCATGCGGGTGAGGGTGCTTTACTTCGGGATCCTGAAGGAGGTCGCCGGCCACGAAAGGGAAGTGGTGCAGCTCCCGGACAACGCGCGCGTGGGCGATCTCTGTGCCGAACTTCAGCAGCGCATTCCCCAACTAAGTGAGTTTCGCAGCGCTGTCGCACTGGCGGTGAATTACGAGTATTCGGACGCTGCAACCGTGCTGCGAGAAAATGACGAGGTGGCGTTGCTGCCTCCGGTCAGCGGCGGAAAAGTGAAGGACGAGCCCTCGACCGCCGAGATTCCCCTGCCGTTAATTTCCGAGCATGCCCGAATTGTGAATACTGCTATTCAACCAACGGCGATTCTGGCGGCGATCAAGCGGCCGGAGGACGGGGCGGCCGCAATTTTCGATGGAATCGTGCGGGATAATTCGCGCGGGCGGCGCACGCTGTATCTGGAGTACACGGCTTACGAGCGTATGGCGCTGGGCCAGATGGAGCAACTTGCCCGGCAGGCGCTGGCTCGCTTCAGGGTTCGCGATTTGCGCATCGTGCATCGGCTGGGACGATTACAGATCGGCGAAACCAGCGTCTATATTGCTGTGGCATCGGCGCACCGCGCCGCAGCCTTCGACGCATGCCGTTGGCTCATCGACACCCTAAAAACCACGGTGCCGATCTGGAAGAAAGAATATTTTGAAGACGGCGCCGTCTGGGCGGACGGCGAGCCATTTCCTCCCGAGGTCCCGCGTGCCGGGGAAAGCGCGTCAAAGTAGACAAATCGGGGTTCTAACATAGCGTGCTTCAGGTGTCTAAATGACGATTCGGGTGCGGCGCGTCGCCTTCGCGTCACTGGTGACCTGTATCTGCTGGAGCACGCCGCTGCTCGCTCAGAACAGTGTGCCGCATCCTCCTGGTGCTCAGGCACAGCAACCCACGAAGCCAGTTCCGCGTCCGCCTGACGCGCAACCGCAGCAGTCAACCGGGAGCGACGAGCAGCCCAGTGCAACTTTCAAAGTGAACGTAAAGTTGGTCAACGTCTTCACGACGGTGACAGACTTGGGTGGAGCGCCGGTCTCGTCGCTGAAGCAGGAGGACTTTCAAGTTTTCGAAGACGGAAAGCCGCAGCAGATTGCCGTATTTCATCGGGAATCGGAGCTGCCGCTGTCCATCGTTGTTGCCATCGATACCAGCCTGAGCACACGAGGCGATCAGAAACTCGAGCTGGAATCCGCGCGCCGTTTCGCACATGCGATCCTTCGTCCTATCGACGGGATTTCGCTGTTTCAGTTCAGCGAGATCGTGGACCAACTGACGCCATTCACCGCCGATGTGCGGGTGATCGACAGGGCCATTAACCGGGTCCACTCCGGCGCGGCGACCGCACTGTATGACACGCTCTATCTCGGCTCCGATGCGTTGATGGAAAGGCGAGGCCGCAAGGTCATGGTCGTGATTACCGACGGCGGCGACACGGTCAGCAAGACGAATTACCAGGAAGCCATTCGCGAGGCGCAGCAGGCGGAAGTGATCCTGTACAGCATCATCATCGTGCCTATCGAGAACAGCGCAGGCCGCGATCTCGGCGGCGAGCACGCTTTGATTCAGTTGTCGCGCGATACCGGAGGGAAGTACTTCTACGCCAGCGGGCTCGAGCAACTCGACGCAGCGTTTCGCCAGATCAGCGATGAACTGCGAACGCAGTACCTCATCGCCTATTACCCGAGCACGCGAGTCTCGGATTCAGACTTCCGGCGCATTGAAATCGCGATTACTCCCACGACCAAGGACTATCCCAATCCCTCCGAGCTGGTGGTGCGGCATCGCACCGGCTACTACACCATGCCGTCGAAGTAGCGCCGCGCTTCTTTTCCTCAACAGTTCCGCGATCAACTCCCGCCCACTTCCAGTAGCTCGCCTCGAGTACTGGTGGACCGGGCGCTACTTCACGCCAACAACTGATTCAACTTAAGCGCTACCAATCCCGCCTTGGTCCCGCTTTACGCCTTTTTCTGGCTCAGCCTTTCGGGAGGAGCTGAATAGCACCTTGGTCTGACTCCCGGGGTCCAAAACGGAACGAGATTCTACTCCTCTTCCAGATTTGGAAGGAGAGCTCTCAGCCATCTATCAAAATCGGGATTTGCCCGGTCACAAAGTGACAATCGATTTCAAGATATCGCTTTGGAATCAGCGACTTGAGAGAGCTCTGGCGAAGCTTCAGAGTGGAACATGTCTTGCCCTAGAGTATTTGATGATTCGTGTCTTCGAGCGTAATTCCGCTGGGACAGTAAGCAGCAGCAAGCGGCGGAGAACCGAGATTCAAGCAAGTACTTCGAGGGGAGATATGACAACAAAAAGACTGATCACCGGGATCTTAAGCGTGCTGGTGGTTGCCGCAGTGATGGCGCCGTCGTTGATGGCGCAATCGCTGATCTCGGGCGACCTTGCCGGTACGGTGACGGATCCAAGCGGTGCGGTGTTATCCGGCGCTACGGTAATGCTGAAGAGCGATGCCACGGGCGCCACCCGCACTTCGACAACCGGTTCCAACGGAACCTATCGATTCTCGCTATTGCCGCCGGGCAACTACACGATAAGCGTAAGCGCTCCGGGTTTCAGCAAGTCTGAGATCAAGGCAGGCGTCGCTATCGGCCAGGCGACTGTAGCTGATGTGAAGATGGCTGTCGGCGCTACGAGCCAGACGGTGGAAGTCACTTCGGCTGCGCCTCTGGTGCAGTCTGAGAACGCCGACCTGTCGACCAGTTTCAGCCAGAGCCTGATTGAGAACCAGCCTAACGGCGGTAATGACATCACCTACGTTGCTCAGAGCGCTCCCGGCGTCACCATGAACGTCGGTCAGGGTTACGGCAACTTCACCGCTTATGGTCTTCCCGCCACCTCGAACCTGTTCACGGTGAACGGCGAGAACGACATGGATCCCTACCTGAACCTGAACAACTCCGGCGCCACCAACCTGACGTTGGGCCGCAACGAGGTTCAGGAAGCGACCGTCATCAGCAATGCTTACTCCGGTCAGTACGGACAGCAGGCGGGCGCGCAGGTCAACTACGTGACCAAGGGCGGCACCAACGCCTATCACGGCAACCTTGAGTACTGGTGGACCGGGCGCTACTTCGACGCCAATGACTGGTTCAACAACCTCAATGGCACGCCGCGGCCGTTCGCCAACAACAACGAATGGGCGGCTTCCATCGGCGGGCCGATCAAGAAGGACAAGCTGTTCTTCTTCGTGAACAACGAAGGCATTCGCTACATTGTGCCTTCCAGCACGCCGGTATGGGTGCCGACGCAAACCTACCAGTCCCAGACCCTGGCCAATCTCGCGGCCACTGACCCAGCCGAGGTTGCGCTATACCAGAAGCTGTTTAACTTGTACAACGGGGGTCCCCGTAACCCTATCAATAATCCTGGAGATGCTGGCAGTTGCGGTGGAGTCCTGGGCACTATCAACCCCGTGTTCGCCTCCAACAACAATTGCTTCTACAAGTATCAGACATCACCGGCATTGCCCGGAACCGAATACATCCTCAGCGGAAGAATTGACTACAATGTCTCCGATGCGGACCACCTGTGGTGGCGCTTCCGCCTGGACCATGGCACGCAGGCCACGCTGGCTGATCCTTTCAGCAGCGCACTGAGCGCGGCCAGCTACCAGCCGGCCTACGATGGACAGGGGCAGTGGAACCACGTTTTCAGCCCGAATGCAACCAACCAGTTTGTGTACGCGGGCAGCTACTACCGCGCGATCTTCACCCAGACGAATCCGAGCGTGTTCCCGTATTCCATTATTTCCACGGGCTTCAACCTCGGCGATTCGAGCGGGATTACCAGTTACGCCTTTGATTTCCCGCAAGGACGTAACGTGACCCAGTACCAGTTCATCGACGACTTCTCTCTGACAAGAGGGGTACACTCGCTGAAGTTCGGTGCGAACTTCCGTCGTTATGACATCACCGACTTCGCCTTCAGCGTCCTCAACAACCCTGAGGTCCTCATCGGTGACATCAGCGGCAACGGTGATGGAGGTCAGACCGACTTGTATAATGGTCTGGCATTGCAAACCCGGCAGAACTTCCCCGCCCGCTTGAGCGAGCCGGTGGCTCTGTGGGGCATCGGAATCTACGGTCAGGACGAGTGGCGGGTCAGCAAGAGCCTGAAGTTGACTCTGGCTCTGCGCGCCGAGAAAAACTCCAATCCTGTTTGCCAGCTGAACTGCGCCAGCCTGTTGACCAGCAGCTTCCAGAACCTGGTCGCCACTGGCGGGATCAGCCCGACGATTCCCTATAATCAGTTCGTCAATTTCGGCCGTCACCAGATCTTCCGCTCGACGGATACCATCAACTGGGCTCCCCGCTTCGGATTCGCCTGGTCGCCGGGCGGCAGTGACAAGACCGTGGTTCGTGGCGGTTTTGGCCTGTTCTATGACGCCTTCCCAGCGATCATCGGCGATAACTTCATGACGAATGCACCCAACCTGGTTAACGTTCGCATCACGGGAACCCCGTGGGGCGACACTACCACGTCTAACAGCCCGTACATTCAGGGTGCGACGACGGCGCAGGCCATCATGGCAGGCTTTCCGGCTGGTGCTAGCTGGCAAACCCTGCACGGCGCCCTCGGCGGGCTGTTCCGCACGCCGAGCTTCAACAATAACGCCGGCACCTTCCACACTCCGTACTGGGAGCAGTGGAGCATAGGCCTGCAACAGGCAATGGGCGACAAGACTGCCATAGGTCTCACCTACGTAGGCAACCACGGAGTTCGAATCCCCATTAACAACGAGGGTCTGAATGCCTTCAGCCCGGCAGGTATCGCGGGTTTCCCACTGACTCCGCCTAGCGGTTGCTCGAGCCCGAGCTGCCATGGCGCGGCTCCCTTTGGCGTGATTCAGCAGTTCACGTCGCAAGGACTCTCGAACTACAACGGGCTGACCGCTACATTCAACCAGCGCGTGACCTACGGCTTCACCGTCCAGGCCAGCTATACCTGGAGCCATACGTTCGACGAGGTGTCGAACTCGGGCGGCGAGCCTTACAACGCGTTTAGCTCCTTCCGCTATCAGCTCAATCCATTCTGCCTGCGTTGCAACAACTACGGACCCGCGGATTACGATATCCGGAGCTCCTTCAATGCAAGCTACGTCTGGCAGACACCGTGGAAGTTCGGCAACAAGTTCGCCAACGGCGCCTTCGGGGGCTGGACGATCTCGCAGAACTTCTTCGCTCGCACCGGTCTGCCATTCACGGTCCTGGATGGCAATACCATCATCTCGGGCTTCGGGCCAACCAATATCATCGCCGAGGTCAACGGGGGTGTGCCGATACAGCAGGGTTGCACGAACGGCTTCAGCCAGTGCCTCAGCCCGGCCGGCTTCTCGTCAACTGGGTTGACGGGCCAAACCACATTCCCGAACCAGCGCCGCAATTCGTGGCGTGGACCTGGGTTCTTTGACTCGGATCTGTCGGTCAACAAGAACTTCAAGCTGACCGAGCGCGTGGCGTTCGGCATCGGCGCGAACTTCTACAACATCTTCAACCATCCGAATTTCACCAATCCGGATGACAACTTTGCGGACTGCAATACCCCGTCACCCACAGGGTGCGGAGGTGGCACGTTCGGCCAGATCCAGCAGACCACGGCTCCGCCGACCGGACCGTATGGATCGTTCTTCTCCGGCCTGCCTTCGGGACGCATTATCCAGTTCCAGGGCAAGCTGGTGTTCTAAGTCAATCTGAACTTGCTTCACTGCGGCGGCTCCTCCTTGGGGCCGCCGTTTTTTATTGCTTGAGCAAATTAAGCGTCAATCGGCAAGAGCCGACGGATGATCGGAGCGGGGACTTCCGAGGGGGAAACGAGGGTTGCGAATCCGAGGCTACGTGATGTTGCGCAGCACGAGTGCAGAGTTTTTTGAACCGAACGCGATGCAGTTACACACGGCATGCTCGATTTCGGCCTGGCGGCCTGGCCGGGGAACGTAATCGAGATCGCACTCGGGATCGGGAAAATCGCGATTAATAGTGGGGGGAATTTGCCGGTGGCGCATGGCGACGAGTGTAGCGGCGATGCCGGCCGCGCCACATGCGCCTTGAGGATGTCCGATCTGCGATTTCAAGCTGGACATCGGAGTGTGGTAGGCCTTGTTGCCGAGCGCTAATTTGAGCGCGCGGGTCTCGATGCGGTCGTTGAGCTGGGTCGAGGTGCCGTGCAGGTTCACGTAATCAACGTTGTTCTTGCCGATGCCGGCATCTTCCATCGCCATCTGGATGGCGCGCGCCGGTTCTTCTCCGCACTCCTGCAATCGCACACGATGGAACGCCTCGCACGTCGATCCGTAGCCGGCGACCTCGGCAAGAATTGTTGCGCCGCGTGCGCGCGCATGTTCGTACTCCTCAAGGAAAAACATCCACGAACCTTCCGCTACGACGAAGCCATCGCGATCGGCGGAGAAAGGGCGGGATGCACGCTCGGGCTCATCATTCCATGACGCCGTCATGATCTTCATCAGCGAGAAGCCCTTCATGATGCCGGGCGCGATCGGCGCATCGACACCGCCCACCAGCATCATCGGCAGGAAGCCGAACTGAATCTGGCGCAGCGCGTAACCGAAGGCGTCAGTGGAAGAGGTACAGCCGGTGGTGATGACGTGGCTCATGCCGCGCAGGCCGAAGCGCATGCTCACCTCGCTCGACAAGGTGCCCATGGTGCCGCTGGGAATACAGAACAGGCTCACCTGCTTCACCTTGCCGGTGAGCCAGAGCCGCAGTTGCTCTTCGGAGAACTCCTGCGCGCCACCGCCCGACCCAAGCACGACGCCGATCTCGCGCTGCTGCTCGAGCGAGAGCCGCGAGACCTCGAGACCCGCATGGCGTAAGGCTTCGGTTGATGCGGCCAGCACCAGTGGCACAGTTCGCGAAACATGCTTACGTTCGCGTGCGTCCACCCAGGCCAGTTCGTCGAAGCCGTGTACTTCGCCCGCGATCTGCACTGGAAGGTCGCTGGCGTCGAAGCTGGTGACGCGCTTAACCCCGCTTTTTCCGGCCAGCACGGCGCGACAGAAGGCGTCGTTACCGATGCCATTGGGGCTGACCACGCCCATTCCGGTGATGACAACGCGTTTCTTGAAGGCGGCACTTAGCATTTAGGAGTTAGCACTTAGCGCTCCGCTTCCACCGGACGGGCCATTGTCGTTGCTGGAACAAGATCGGATGCGTGTGCTGGTGGTTCGATGGAGGATATCATGCCGTTGTGGGCAATTCGACGTGGACTGCTCTTATTGCTGTAGCTGGGCCGGAACTTTGAATGCTTTTGCGAAGTGCTAACTGCTAGTTGTCGGCTTTGTCACCAGGAATCTACATCTCCGTTCCGTTTTGCCGCACGAAGTGCAGCTTTTGCAACTTCGCGTCCGGGGTATTTTCGCGCGCCGTTTTCGACAGGTATGTGGAGCAAGTTTGCTCGGACATTGCAGCTTCGTCCGCAATTGCGCGGGAACTTGGGGGGGTGCTGGAGCCCGGCGTCGACTCCATTTATCTCGGCGGCGGGACACCTTCGACACTTGCACCGGAGCAGCTAAAGCGGCTGTTTCAGGCACTTCGCAACGCATTCGACGTTGAGCGGAACGCTGAGATCACGGTGGAATGCGCGCCTGGTACGATCAGCGACGAGATCTTGCAAACGCTGCCTGGTTGCGGCGTCAATCGCGCCAGCCTGGGCGTGCAGTCGTTCGTGGATAAAGAGTGTTCTTCGGTTGGGCGGCTGCACACCCGCGCGATCACGCTGGCCGATATTGCGCGCTTGCGCTCGGCTGGAATCGGCAACATCAGCATTGACCTGATTGCCGGACTGCCGCACCAGACGGCCGAGAGCTGGAGTTTATCGCTGGCCGAGACTCTCGCCACGGGCGTGCCGCACGTCAGCGTCTACATGCTCGAGGTAGATGAGGATTCGCGGCTCGGAAATGAGTTGCTCGCGGGTGGCAGCCGCTATCATGCGCACTTCGTTCCGGACGAAGACCTGACCGCCGACCTCTACTTGGCTGCCTGTGAACGCCTGGAGGACGCCGGGGTAAGGCAGTACGAGATTTCGAACTTCGCTCGGCCGATCACGCATGGTGTTGGCCTGCGAGACTCACGCCATAATCTCAAGTACTGGACGCGGCAGCCTTACATGGGATTTGGTGTGGATGCGCATTCGATGCTGGTCGCGGGGCCCGAGCTCAAGTCCGATGGTGTGGAGGCGGTGCGGTTTGCTACACCTGACTCGTTGGAGGGGTATGAGCAGCCGCCGGCTGTCAGTTGTCAGCCGTCAGGGGCTGCGCAACCGGGTCGAGCTCGCATTCAGCAGCTAGGGTCTTCACGGACGCTGGTCGACAAGCAGGCCGCGCTGGAAGAGTCGTTCTTTCTGGGATTGCGGTTGAATCGTGGGGTGTCGCTGCAAGAGCTTCGCGGAAGGTTTGGCGATAAGCCGATTGATGATTACGCGTCAGTCATTGCGGAGTTAGCTGAATGCGGCTTGCTGAAGAGTGACGGGGAACGCGTACGTCTCACGCCTCGCGGACGGCTGCTCTCGAACGAGGTTTTCGAGCGCTTCCTGCGCGGCGACAAAGCTCGCGACAGAGCGACGTATCTTCGCGAGTGACAGTCTGTGCAGCTATGCCGGTCAGGGAAGAGAAGCCAGCTCAGGCGAACCTGCGAGCAAAGATCGCCTGATTGCTGCTCGCTCCTCGAAAGCCGTAAGGGTTGTGCCAGCCAAGGATGCGGGACAGTGTCCGGACTTCTTATGACGTGGTGTGTGAGGGGGCGATCAATTCGGAAAATTTTGTCAGATCAATGTTGCCACCGCTCACCACGCACACAATCTTTCCCGACCCGCATTTGCCGCTCAGACCGGCCGCTACGGCACAGGCGCCCGCGCCTTCGCTGATCACGCGATTACGCTCGGCCACAATGCGCATGGCTGTGCGGGTTTCCTCCAGCGTGCAAACAATGGACCCCGCGATCAGATGATGCGCCAGGTCCCACATGCGGGGAAAGACCGACTTGCCGCCGCAGCCGTCAACAAAACTCGCCTTCCAGCCGGGAAAACTCTGAGGCGACCCTGCGGCGAACGACCGCGCCAGCGGAGCCGCCGTCTCCGGCTCTGCCGCAAACATCTTCGCTTTGTGCCCGCGCGCTTTCAAAGCGGCGGCGATACCGCACGATAAACCTCCGCCGCCGAAGCCTGCCACGACGCAATCGACGTCGGGCAGGTCCTCCAGGATCTCCAGCCCTGCCGAGGCATTGCCGGCAATGAACGCGTCATCCTCGAAGGGATGAATGAAAGCACCGGTCATCGCGGGATGGGCGCGGTCGCCCAGGGCCTGCCAGCACTGGTCGTACGAGGCCTTTACCACCTCTGCGCCGAGACGGCGTACGGCATCGAACTTGGCCGCTGGAGCCTCTTCGATCATAAGGATTTTGCAGGGGACGCCGGCCTTACGCGCCGCCAATGCCACACCCTGGGCGGCGTTGCCCGCGCTTACAGTCCAAACACCGCGTCTCCGCTGTTGCTCCTGCAGAAGCCGAACCGCGTTGTACGCTCCGCGAATTTTGAAAGAACCGATGGGTTGCAGGCACTCCAACTTCAGATAAATGTCGGCTGGGCCGTCGTAGTTGAGCCGCACCAGCGGAGTGCGTATGGCGGCTTCATAGACGTGCCCGCGCGCGTCGTCGATAAGGGAGGGAGCAATATTGCGCTGGGTCACGTTGCCGGCAGATGCGAAATTGGTTGCCATACCAGAGTTTCTTCCGATCAAACTGGCGCCAGGGAGATTTGGATAGACTATAACCTATGCACACGTCCCCTGCCGATTCCGCAGCTACCGTTCAGCATCACTGCAGCCAAGTCATTGAACTGCGCAGCGACACATTCACCAAGCCCTCGCCCGAGATGCGGCGCGCCATGTTCGAAGCGGAAGTCGGTGATGACGTATACGGTGAAGACCCCACCATCAACCGGCTGGAAAAGCGCGCGGCGAAGATGTTCGGGCGGGAGGCGGCGCTGTTCGTCCCCAGTGGAACGATGGGAAATCAGATCGCGATGAAGCTGCATACGCATCACGGGCAGGAGGTCATCTGCGAGGAGCGCAGCCACATCTTCGAGTACGAGATGGCGATGATGGCGCACTTCTCCGGCGTGATGCCGCGCACCGTGTGGGCGGAAGACGGCATTCTCACCTGGGAGCACGTGAAGTCGAAGATCAGGATCCAGAACTACGACGAGGCAAAGACTGGACTGGTCTCGCTGGAAAACACGCATAACATGGGCGGCGGAAGCGTCACATCGCCTGAGATTTTCGACGACATTTGCGACAAAGCACACGAGGCCGGCCTGCGGGTGCACGTTGATGGGGCGCGAATCTTCAATGCAGCCGTTGCACTCGACGTTACGGTTGCACACCTCACGGCCAAGGCTGACACCGTGATGTTCTGCCTGTCGAAGGGCCTGGCAGCTCCCGTAGGCTCCATGCTAGTAGGTAATGCTGAGCTGATCGATCGCGGACGCAGCTATCGTAAAGCTTTGGGCGGAGGCATGCGCCAGGCCGGAATCCTGGCAGCGGCGGGGCTGATCGCCCTGGAAGAGGGACCGCGAAAGCTGGCCCAAGACCACGCCAACGCGAAATTCCTCGCCGAAGGCATGGCGAACATTCCTGGCATCAAGATCGATCCTGCCAAAGTGCAGACAAACATTGTGATGTGTGAAGTCTCCGCGCCGGGGATGACATCGTACGAGTTGTCGCGGAGACTTGCGACACGAAATATTCTGGCCAGCGGCTTTGGCCCGCAGCTGATACGGTTTGTCACCCACCTCGACGTCAACCGCGAACAGTGCGCGGAGGCACTGGAAGGCGTTGCCTCAGCCTGCACATCGCAGGCGTAGTCGCGCCAGGTTGCTGAGCTTACCCGCAACCATGCCGGCCTGCTGAGCCAAGAAATCGCGAAAACACTCCGAGACTCGCCTGCTTCTCTACAAGAAAATGAATATGTTGCAATTGTGAGATACGGGATTCTGTATTCGCGCCTTAAGCGGAATTCGCAACCCTCATTACTTGCAAGCATTTAGACGTTTGGCGACAACGATGCTACAAAGCAGCACAATTCGGTCCGAAGTTTGGATTTGGGGTGAATCGCTGTGCCAAACGGAGTGGGTGGCGTAGCGCCACGTCTGCTCTCCTCGCCTTTGGGAGACATCGGGATTGTTGTCCCCTGCCCACTGTCCTGTCGTAATTCTCAGCGCAAGACCGTTTGTAGAAGCCACCGCTGCAGCTCCACCGTGACCCGAGTTACTGCAACAGCAGCGGTCATTCGCAATCTCGCCTCCACAAGGGGAGGCCCAGCGTTTTAGGGCGACTGGGGTGGTCACCCAGGCCTATCACAAAAAGGAGAAGATGCATGACGCGTTCGAATGCTTCTCGCCGACAAGGTTTGCTGCCCCTGATTGCGGCACTGGTGATCGGTCTCCTGTTGCCATGCGTACTGTGGGGCCAATCCACAGTATCAACCGGAAACATCAACGGCACCGTACTCGATCCTACCGGTGCTGCAGTAGCCGGTGCGAAGGTGACCATTACGCGGATTGACACCGGCACGGCGACCAACGTAACCACGAATTCCGGTGGCTTTTACAACTCCGGCTCCCTCCCCCCGGGTACCTACAACGTGCGGGTGGAGGCAAAGGGGTTTGAGGCCGCCGAAACCCAAGCGGTGGCTAAAATCGGCAACAACAGCGCTCTCGATTTCAAGCTGAGAGTGGGCTCCGAGTCGACAACGGTCAGCGTCGAGGCCACTGCGGTGGGCGTGAACACGGAACAGTCCGCGGTACAGGGCGTACTCACTGCCGGACAGATCGAAAGCCTGCCAGTCAATGGCCGCAACTTCCTGGACCTGGCGCAGCTCGAGCCGGGAGTGCAGATACAGGACGGGACCAACTTCGATCCCACAAAGATTGGCTACCAGTCAATTTCGATCGGCGGCCGTTTTGGCCGTACGGCCCGCATTCAGGTGGATGGCACCGACATTTCGGACGAAACCGTCGGCACCACAGTCGGTAACATCAACGCCAGCGCAATTCAGGAATTTCAGATCGCCCAGTCCACGATGGATCTGTCCAACGATCTGAGCTCGTCGGGCGTGGTCAATGTGTCCACCAAGTCGGGCACGAACGTGATTCATGGTAGCGGCTACGAGTACTACCGTACCAGCGCTATCAACGCTTCTTTACCGAAGCCGGCGGGAACCCCCGATCCCAACTATCATCGCAATCAATATGGGGGCACGCTCGGCGGGGCTTTCATCCCCGATAAGCTGTTCTACTTCGCCGAAGGCGACGCCACCTACCAGAACTTGTTGGTGCCGGTGGTCTACGCTGCGCCCTTCCAGAACTTCGGGGGAGGCTTCAATTCGCCGTATAAAAACCCCAACGCACTTGGGCGGCTGGACTATTCTGCGCCGCACAACGTGAAGCTCTTCTTCCGCTACAGCTATTCGCAAATCCAGGCGGACGGAACTTTTTTCCCGAGCAGCCTGCAGGTCTATGAATCGAAAAACTACGCGCGTAACTATGTCGGAGGGGCCGATTTCACCACCGGTTCGTGGACGCATAGCTTCCGCTTCAGCTATCTGAAATTCCAAAACGAGATTGTCGATGGTGTGATCGGCAGCGGGCTGCCGCTGTCAAATTTTCCCGGCAACGGCCTGTACGACAACATCGAGGTTGTGGGTGGACCTTCCACCGGACCTAACCTTTTGGCGCCGCAGAGCACGCCGCAGAGCGACAAACAGATCAAGTATGACGGCTCAAAAACCCTGGGCAAGCACATCTTGCGTTATGGCGTGGATTTCAATCACATCCAGGGCGGCGGCTTTGCCAGCTTCTTCAAGTTGGGGCCGCAGATCGTCACCAATCAGAACCAGTTTCCTAATGGCAGCCCTTCTTGCGCGCCTACGTGCACCGATCTACAACTTGCCGCCCTCGGTCCATACCCCAATGGAGCTTCCAACCCTCTGAACTACCCAGTTGAGTCGGTGGTCATCGGAAATGGACAAGGCTTTTCGACTTTACAGCCGGCGTTTGGTTTTCCGGCCGGCGGATTGGGCCCGGACAACCGGCTCGGCCTGTACATTGCCGATACCTGGAAGATGTATCCCAACTTCACCGTCAATATCGGTTTGCGTTATGACCGCGACACCGGTCGTACGGACAGCGATTTGCCGGGCCTTCCATTCCTCAACAACCTGATTCCGGGCTATCCCCATCTCGGTGCCCCCATTCCCAACCCCAACAAGAATTTTGCTCCAAACCTGGGAATTGCGTGGGACCCGTGGAAGAATGGCAAGACGGCCATTCGTGCCGGCATCGGGCTGTATTACGAAAACGTGATCTTCAACAACGTTTTGTTCGATCGTCCGCTGCGTTTGCCGACAGGCGCATTCCTTCAGACGCCATTGGCATGTAACAACGGCGCAGCGCAGACCCTTCCCGGTGTCCCCCTCATGGCGGGCCCGGCGCAGTGCGGCTCGGTGAATAGTCCGATCTCTATCGGTAATGCCGGCGCAGCTATCGCTCAATTGCAGCAGCAGTATCAGGCGCTTTCCCCGTTCAGCCTCACCAATCCCAATCCCAACTATCTGCAGAACTTCGTCACCGGCGGCGCCAACTTCCCACTCGGCTTGTTCGCACCTGACTACAAGACACCACGTTCGACGCAGATTAACGTGGGTATTCAGCGCGAACTGACCCCCGGCATGGTGTTGAGCGTGGACTACGTCCGCAATGTCACAACGGCCCTTCCTCTTGGTGTGGACGTGAATCACACCGGGGCAGTCACGAGCTTCAGCGTCAGCCGGGCGCTTGCGGCGATCAACAACACGGTCGGCGCGGGTTGCGGGGGAGGGACGGTCACGCAAGCTACCTCGGTGGCGGCGATCAACTGTTATATGGCGGCCAATCCCGGCGCCACTTTCAATGCCTTTTCCGGCAACGGTCTCGACTCGCAGGGCGATGTGGGCGGCACCGGCCCTTGTGCTGCGATAGGAGGTTGTGCCTTTGGCGGGCTGAACCCCAATGCGCCGGTGACGAACTTCCTGGTTCCCGCCGGAATCTCCAAGTACAACGCGCTGGACATCAAGCTGACCTACCAGAAGACCAACCCGTTCAAGGGCCTGCATAGCCTCAACGCGCAGGTTTCGTACTCCTACTCGTCGTTCAAGAACTCAGGGGGCGGTTCGGGAATCAGCGGAGTGCTGGGCGGAGTCTCCAACAGCGACCAGGACTTCATCGTACCTTCGCTGGACAATGGCAACCCCAATCGGTATTTCGGTCCGTCGTTGCTGAACCGGCCGAACCAATTCTCATTTGGCGTGGTCGGGAATCTGCCCTGGAACTTCCAGACTTCGTTCATCGGCCACTTCTATTCGGCGTTGTCGGTGCCGATCATCGTACCGGGCTCGGGCCCGGGAGCGATCTTCCGGACTGACTTCACCGGCGATGGAACGGTGCAGGACCCACTGCCAGGCACGGTCAACGGGGCTTTCGGATCGCAGGTCAATGGCGGCACCATCAACAACCTCCTGACCGGTTACAACAACAAGTACGGCAATCAGCCTACTCCAGCCGGCATGGCGCTGGTGAATTCCGGGCTCTTCACCGTCAGCCAGTTGCAATCGCTGGGAGCGGTGGCTCCGGTGATTGCGCTTGCTCCTAACGGACAGGTGGGCCTGGGCAATTTGCGGGACTTCGATCTGAAGCTGGCGTGGGCGTACAAGCTGGAAAGGGGCAGCCACACCATCGCATTCCAGCCCAGCATGGGCTTCTTCAACCTATTCAACTTCGCCAACTTTGACCTGCCACCCAATACTCTTATTGGCGGTCTGACAGGTAACGCGGGTTCCATCAACGGCACCACCCAGGCCTCTCGAGTTACCAATCGCGTGGGCGCTGGAACTGGCGTGTTCAATCTCGGCGCGCCGCGTGCGATGGAGTTCGGCATGTCCATCACCTTCTAATCGGGGTCGAGTCGTTCGTAGGGAGGGGCGCTCGCGAGAGCGCCCTTTTCTGGCTAATAAGTCGGCAGTGAGGAAGACGATGCCACAGATCACATGGAGTGATTTTGAAAAAGTTGAGCTACGCGCCGGAACCATCATTGAGGTAGAAGATTTTCTTGAAGCGCGCAAGCCGGCGTACAAGCTGAAGATCGATTTCGGCGAACTAGGGGTGAAACCGTCGAGTGCCCAGATCAAGCACTTGTACACAAAAGAGGAGTTGCTAGGGAAACAAGTGCTTGCGGTCGTGAACTTCCCCCCCAAGCGGATCGCTTCATTTGTATCGGAGGTGCTCACGACGGGCCTTTATTTGCCGACCGGAGAAGTCGTCCTGGTGCATCCGGAAAGGAAGGTGCCGAATGGGGCGAAACTCGGCTGACAATCCTTCGCAAGGCCGCTGAGTTTTCCTAGTTGACTATGGCTCTTTTCCAGTGATGCGCCGGTAGCCGTCTTGCGCCCACTGCGGCGGCGCTGGCTCGGCGGGATGAAAAGGCTTGCCGAGCGCAACTTGCCATCGTTCAAGCCAACCGATTCCATCCGGTCCTACATAGTCATCCGGAGTAGAGTAGGCGCGGTCGCGGAGCGCTTCTTCCAGCGTGATGAAGCGGTAGCCGCGTTGCTCGAAAATTATCAGCACAGCGTCTAGCTCATCGGCATTCAGCGCATCGGCGTGCAGAAGCATGACCTGCGGAATTTCGCGCCCGAAAGACTGTTGCGACAATGCTTCGGCATACGCCAGAACATCCTGTGTGTGCTGGAGGTACGCTACTTTCACGCGATTTTGCGCTGCCACGTCGTGCTTCGCGATGGCTTCCGAGTACGAGGCATCGAACATCCAATCCTGGTTCTGCACCGTTACCGCCGCGTTGATGTAGCCGCGGCTAGTATAAAAAGCGATGATCGCTTCCTTCTGCGCCTTGTCCTTGCCCGTGTCGAGGTACGGGTAACGAAAATATCGTTCTGTCTTCCCTGCGGCTTTCATCTCAGCCGAGGTGATCGGAGTGCCGCGTATGAAGTCATCCTCATACTTGCTCTCCCCAACTTCGCTCAGTTCAGGATGAGAGTATGTGTGATTGCCTAACTCCATGCCAGCCTGAAGCCACTCGCGAAGAATGGCCGCACGCGCGTCGCGTTCATTGGCGACATTCAGCTTGATCTCATTGACGAAGCCGACGGCAGTGGCGTGATGGGCAGCTAGTGTCTTGAGAATGGCGGCATTTACGCGCTGGCCTTGGGTGAGATCGCCCGCGGCCTGATCGTTTCCAACAACCGCCAAAGGCAAATCATCGAAGGTCAGGGCGACCGCTCTTGCACTTGTGTTCTGCGCAGCCGCATTCAGTGCGCACGCTAACAGTGCCAAGAAGAGATAAATGCTGCGGAATGACTTCACAACTGTGCTTCCTTCATCGCCCTTCGGCGAGCGAGCCACAACAGGATTCCCAGGCAAGCCCATGAACTTCCGGCAATCTTTCCCAGGCTGCTGAGGTTCAGCCAGAGCAGCAGGCACACAAGAAATCCACACGATCCCAGAAGGATTAGCCCTGCGCGGGCATGTTCTTTGAAACGCAACGAGTGCCGCACGGACGCAAGGTTTACCCCCATGAACGCCAGCAGCGCGCCGAAATTCAGCAGCTCAGCTCCGGTTTCGTAGGTCATGACTAACGCGCCGAGCAGTGAAATCACGCCGACCAACAGGACGTTATTGCGAGGGATGCGTTTACGCGGCTCGATTGCGCCGAAGAATTTCGCCGGCAGCGCGCCGTCACGCCCCATGGCATAGAGCAGCCTGGCCGCGCCCAACTGAGCTCCCATCCCGGAGCCAATGGTTGCAACCAGCAGAGCCGCATTCACCGCCATAAATAACAACACTCCGCCGGCCCGCCCGGCCACATGCACGAAGGCTGTGTCGACCTCAGGAAATGGTCCCGAGTGTGCCCACACCAGTTGGCCCAAGTACACTTCCATGCTGGCCAGAACGCCGGTGACGAGGCAGGTGAGAACGACAGCGCGCGGAACATCGCGCTGCGGGTTGTGCGCCTCCTCTGACAATGTGGTAATCCCGTCAAAGCCGATATAAGTCAGCACCGCCAGCGAGGTGCCGTGCAGGACCGCGCGCGTCGAGAACGTGGCAGGATCGTAGAACGGCAAGGTGAAGTTGTGCCAGTCAGCGAACATGCCGTTGTGCACGATGAATCGCAGCGCAGCGATTACGAACATCAGGATAACGATTCCGAGAGCTACGGCCAGGGCAGCGTTGACTCGCGCGGAAGTCTCTACGCCATTCAGATTTAACATCGTGAACATCGCGGCGAACGCTACCGCCCACACAACGTAGGGCACCTCGGGTACGAAGTTCTGCGCCGCCTTACTGCACCAGATGGTGCAGATCAGCGGATTCAATACGTAATCCATTGCCATGCACCAGCCTGCGAGATAACCGGCGGAAGGATGGAGCTCCTTGCCGACATAGGTGAATGCCGATCCCGCCTGCGGATGCAGGCGCGCCATGTGTCCATAGCTGAAGGCGGTGAGCAGCATGGCGACCATCGCCAGCAGGACGGCGGTGACCACGTGCCCGCGCGCTTCGGTATAGATGACGCCGAAGACCGGCATCGGCGCAGTGGGCTGAATGACAATGATGCCGTACAGGATGAGGTCCCACAGGCCGAGGCTCCGGCGCAGTGTGACTGGTTCACGCGCTACGGTGGTGGCCTCGCTCATGGCTCGCGCTACTTTCGCATTACTGCTTTGGAGAGGTTGCGTGGACGGTCGGGATCGATGCCGTCATTTAGCGCCAGATAACAGGCCAGCAATTGCAACGGCATCACCTCGAGCACGGCCAGAACGTACTCGTTGCTGGCCGGCACTTCGATAGCGCAGGATGCGATATGCTTCGCGTCGGCGTCGCCCTGATTGACTAGAGTAATGACCTCGCCGCCTTTGGTTTTGATCTCGCGCGCGATCTCGAGTGTCTTGTTGTAGCGAAGCACAGAGTCCGCGTCCTCGGGGTCGTGCGTGGCGATCACGACGGCGGGCATATCCGCACTGACGAGAGCCTGGGGGCCGTGCCGGACCTCGCCCGCCGGATACGCTTCCGCCTGCCGGTAGGCTGTCTCTTTCAACTTGAGCGCACCCTCGCGCGCGATGGCATAGTGAGCACCTCGGCCGAGGAACATGAACGCGCCAGCGCCCTGATACTGTTTCGCGAGCCCGCTCACCTGGTCCTGCCATCGCGGCAGCATGGACCATGCGAGTTCAGGCAGTTGCTCCAGGCATGTCCTCGCGCGACGCAGATCGGCGGTCGATCTGCGGGTTTCGCCGATCGCCAGCGCCAGCAGTTGCAGCATGACCAGCTGGTTAGTGAAGCTCTTGGTCGCGGGAATCGCCAACTCTTTGCCGGCATATGTCAGAAATGCAATATCGGCGTCGCGCATCATGGATGAGTCACCGACATTGGTGATGGCAACCGTAAGCAGGTTGTGCGCTTTTCCCTGGCGAAGAACGGTGAGTGTGTCCGCGGTTTCCCCCGATTGCGAGATTACCATCAGGGCGGGCGACAGCAGCGAGTGCGCCGTGCGATAAAGATACTCGCTGGCGTATTCGACATCGACTGCGAGATTGCAAAGGTCTTCGATGATGACCTCACCGGCAAGGCCCGCGTGCCGGCTGGAGCCACTTGCGGCGATCACCAGCCGTTCGCGATGGACAAAGGCAGGCGCGAGCGTGCTCTGCAGTTGCGAGATGTCGCGGTAGTGATCCAGTGTTCGCTGGATGGCAGCGGGCTGCTCCAGTATCTCTTCCAGCATGAGGCTGCGCGCATTGCCCGCAAGTTGCTTGGCGAGTCCCACCTGGTTACCTCGACGCAGCTTTCTGGCTGAGTTGCAACGTGTGCTCCCAGGGTGCAACGTTCCATCCGGACAGGCGCACTGTGATGGCGCGCCCGGCATACGACTTCGGAATGGAAGCCGAAAGAACCGTACTTTCGCCTGGCATCAGCTCAATGTAGTTCTCGTTCCACAGTGTCATCGGGATAAGCTGGCCGTTTTGGTCATAAGTCTCGGCTGCGAGCTGAAATGCAATCGCCTTTGAGGGATTGGCCAGGCGAACGATCACCGCTTCCCCCTCGATATTGGCATCAGCTTGCACGGTTGCTGGGGGCAGTTTGCGCAAGGCGCTAAGATTCTCCGCCTGTTTCGGTGGAGTGGTGATATAGGTTGTCTTGTCCCAATCGAAGGCCGTTAGCGTGCTCGGGACCCAGTAGAAATTCCTGGAAACGTTTACCCCGCCGCCTTTCGCGAGTGACATCCTGATGAAGTAGAACGGCGCGCCGGGGGCCCAGGTGGTTTCAGGAATCATGATCGCTACTTGCGAGCTGTTGGCCCCGACCACATCGACCGTGAAGCCTTTCGTGAACAGGGGCTTTAGGTCGGGCGCGAAGACCTCGACCGTCGCTTCCATATCGTAGGTGTCAGACAACGTGCTGTTCACAACCACCGCGGCGCGTTGTCGATAGTCGTATTGAATATGTACTGGCTCGTTCGATTTTTTCGTGCCGTAGTAACCGCCGCCGGGAACGAGATAGTAGTCAAAGAGGTGCCAGAAGAGGGATGGCCATGCACTGTTCAGCATCCACTGGATCACGCCAGTCGAGGTATAACGGTGGCCGCTGTAGGCCTCAAACATGGCGCGTTCGCTGTCATAGGTCATCGTCTGTGCGATTTGAGCATAGGACGCGATGTTGTCGACTGGACCATACACATCATTCATGGCCTGATTGAAGCGACTGAGGTTCCTAAAATCTTCGCTGCCCGCGTGGAAATCCCATACCGGATTGTCGGGCGGCCACAGCGCCGATTCCGGCAGAAATCGCTCCAGCTCAGCGAGCGGCTCGGGAGCGGCTCCGGGACCTGTTTCCGTGTTGAATCCGAATGCCCCGCCGGAGCGTGACACATCCTGGTACCAATATGAAGGAGCTACGTAGTCATACGGTCCAGTCATCTTGACGCCGCTGGCGCTGGTGGAAGATGTAGGCGTTCCCGACGCCGACGAAATCACGGGGTTCGGCCATTGGGTGGCGGCAATCACCTCGGCATAGCGACGCTCCACCTCCGCCGGTGGAGGATTGTCGCTGCCGTACATCCAGGCCAGCACACTGGGATGACTGCGCAGCATCAGCATCTGCGATTGGAGTGAAGCAGCCGCAATGTGCAGATCCTCGGTCGACCAGTCCGACCACTTCTCCCAGTAGTCGCAACAGCACCAGCCTGCGAGCACCAGAATGCCGTACTGATCGGCCAGCCGGAAGAACTCATCGCTCTCCATCTTTCCTTCCAGCCGAATGGTGTTCAGATGAAGGTCACGCACCATGGCGAATTCGTCGTGGAGCTTTTGCGAAGAGCTGCGCAGCAACATGTCCGGGGCCCAGCCGCCGCCGCGAATAAAGATCGGCTTGCCGTTAATGCGAAAAAGACGATGACCATTGCCAGTGAACTCAGAAGTTATCTCGCGCACTCCAAATTGGATCTGCTGCTGATCCAGAATTCTGCCATTTGCAACGAAGCGGACGGCGGCGGTTTGCAGCGGGTGAACGCCATAATCAATCGGCCACCAGATATGCGGTTGGGCGAGCCGGAGCTGCGGAAAGGCATCTGGACGAAAGTTGACGGTGATCGTCTGGCCTGCGGGGATGCTCACGCGTTGTGATACGCGCCGCCCCGCGACATCGCCAATGACATCACCTTCCAAGCTTGCGGCGCTGGCATTGGAGAGATCTGTGGTTACTGTCAGCAGAGCAGTCTGCAAGCTGTCGTCCTCGAAGTGCGTGAACACCGCCGTATTGCGCATGGCAACCGGCCCACTGACGACAAGCCGCACGGTGGACCACAATCCCATGTCCTTGTCGGGAGGCATGGGATTCCAGTCCACCCAATTCATCGCCAGGCTCTTCTCCGTTGGCGGAAACACCTCGACCGCGACGACGTTGTCGGCCGCCGGGCGAAGCTCGTGCGTGACGTCGAACTCATATGTGCGATATGCACCCCGCACCTGGCTCTGGTCGGCGATGCGTTTCCCGTTGAGCCATATATCGGCGGAGTAGTTGATTCCATCGAATTGCAAATGAAATCGCGCGCCCGGCTCGCTGGCCGGCATCCGGAATTGGTTGCGATACCACCATCCGCAGCGGTAAGGGCTATCGGCGGGCATCGGCAGATTGGAGAAGTTCTCACCGATGGGATAGGTCGTCCCGGGAATAGACCTGAGATTCGTGCCAAAGTAAATGTCTTTGTAGAGTCCGGCAGCCACCTGAGCAGCAAGGACCGTCGTTGGCACCGATGCGGAAATCCAGCCGCTCGCGCGGTAGGTGGGCGAGGAGATGGCGCTACCGGAATCCGTCACCTTGCACGCTGACTGCACACTCCAGCCGTCACTTAGGAAAACCTCATTGGCCGCACAGGATGGCTGCGAGATCCCAAGGGCAACAGTTGCAATCAGAAGCACCCACACCGAGTACCGCATTTTCACCCCGAAGAAAGTTAAGTGCCCATAGGCAGATCGCCAGCGAAGCTGTGCTTAGATTCCAGCGGTTGATTGCCGCACGACCAGCTCCGGTTCGAGAAGCTTCAGCGGCTCGCCAGCATCGCGCGAAGCGCCGTTCGTAACCTGGTTGCTGACCACCTCCGCAGCATAACGGCCCATCGCCTCCATGGGCTGACGGATCGTGGTCAAACTTGGCGTTGCCAGTTCGGCCATCGGCACATCATCGAAGCCCATCACTGAGCAATCCTCCGGGACGCGCAGGCCATGGTTGTTCAGGGCGCGAATGGCTCCGAATGCCGTCATGTCGTCAAAAGCCGCAATGGCCGTGAACTTATCTCCATTGCGCAGCCATCTGCCGGTCAGCTCCGCGCCTGAGCTGAAGCCGGTGAGCGGATCGGACAAACCCGGCAGTTGCAGCACGCGTGAAGGTGCGATCTGCATGCCGGACTGCACTGCAAAGCGCTGCATGCCAGCCCAGCGGCGGCCGCTATCGGAAAGCTGTTTCGGGCCGAGCAGGAAGTTGACCCTGCGATGGCCCAGTTCGTACAGATGACGCAGGGCGAGATACCCGCCGCGTTGATTATCGACCAGCACCGAGCGAACTCCCGAGCGGTGCAGGTCACGCCCAACCACCACGGTAGGGAGGCGGTGCCTTGCCTGCTCCTTCAGGGCGTCGATACTGACGAACAGCCAGTTTGCTACCACGACCAAACCTTCCACCCGCCGCTCTAGCGCCATCTCCAGGTAACGCTCGAAGCGCTCACGATTATTGTGGGCGTCCATGACAACTGGCAGGAAGCCGGTAGGCTGAAGCTGCTTGTCAATCCCGCGCAGGATGAGGGTGCAGAAGGGGTCGGACATATCGAAAACGATGACCCCGATGGTATTGCTGCGCTGGGTGCGCAGCGAACGCGCAAACACATGTGGGCGATAACCCAGTCTCTCGGCGACCTCGCGAATCGTCCGGCGGGTCTTCGGGGTGAGGTTGTCAGCCAGTGGTGCCCCAGTTAAAACGATTGAAACTGAGGAGACGGAGTAGCCGCTAGCTCGCGCCACGTCCATCAGCGTCACCGATTTTTGCGAGCGAGAGGCCAACGGCAAACACAATAGCACCGATTCCGGCAGTGGGCGACATTTTTTCTTTGTTACTAAAGGTTTTTCTTGACAGGGAAAACAGAGTGTTGTTTTATTTAAAACGTTTTAATTAGCGGTTCAGCCGAGCAGTATTCGGCGACTGGCATGCGCCAATCCCTGGGAAAACAATGCAAATCGATACCGCACGCCACTGGTATTGAGCTGAAATCGACGATGAGGCCGATCGTTCCGCTGTCAGGAGGTTTGGCATGAAGTTCGCTCTCTCCGCACTCTTAACTTGCATCACGCTGTCAGGACTCGCCATCGCCCAGGAAACAGGACAGCTCACCGGCAGGGTAAGCGACCCCAGCGGCGCCAGCATCGTGAAGGCCGAGGTCACGGCCAGCAGCTCGGAGCGTGGCATCCAGCGCATCACGCAGACTAACGCCGACGGCGACTACCTGATCGGCGCGCTGCCGCCTGGCAGCTACGATCTCACCATCACCGCGCCAGGGTTTAAGACCTACGCCGAAAAAGGGATCGTTCTGCGTGTAGCGCAGAAGGCGCGTGCCGATGCGACGCTAGAAGTCGGCGCACAATCGACCGAGGTAACCGTTCAGGGATCCTCGGTGGGACAGGTGGAAACGCAGTCAACGGAGTTGGCAGGGGTGATTACGGGCAAGCAGGTTTCGCAGCTCGAACTGAACGGACGCAACTTCTCGCAGCTTGCCACACTGGTTGCCGGCGTGAGTAACCAGAGCGGCCAGGACGAGGGCACGGTCGGCATCAATGGCAATGTCGCCTTCAGCTTCAACGGCGGTCGCACCGAATACAACAACTGGGAACTGGACGGCGGCGACAACATGGATAACGGAAGCAATACCTCGCTGAACGTCTATCCCAGCATCGATGCCATTGCCGAAGTGAAGGTTCTCACTTCGAATTACGGAGCGCAGTACGGACGGAATGGCTCAGGTACGGTCGAAGTCGAGACTAAGTCGGGCACCAGCCAATTTCACGGTGATGTTTACGAATTTGTGCGCAACAATGCTTTCAACGCTGCCAACTATTTCGAGACCAGCGTTCCGCCGTATCACAAGAATGATTTTGGCTATACCATCGGCGGGCCTATCTTCATTCCTAACCACTACAACACTGACAAGCAGAAGACGTTCTTTTTCTGGTCACAGGAGTGGCGTAAGGAAAGTGTGCCGGGCCAGGTGTTCAACGTCTCCGTACCGTCTACCCAAGAACGCAGCGGAAACTTCAGTGACCTGTGTCCGCCGCCAGGAACGCCGCCGGACCCGGTGAATTTCCCGGATTGCCCTGTGGTTCCTGGGTCCAAGACCATGCAAAATCCTAATGGCACCTATTTTCCTGGGTACCAGGTTCCCATCAGCACGGTTGGCCAGGCATTATTGCCGTTGATTCCGATCGCCAATGCCGGCGTTCCAGGCGCTGCTCTCTACCAGGCTTCGCCGACGCAGCCGACGAACTGGCGCGAGGAGCTGTTGCGTCTCGATCAGAACTTCGGGAGCAAGGTCCGCGCCATGTTCCGCTACACGCACGACTCCTGGAACACCGTCACCCCCACCACGATTTACACAGGCAGTAGTTTCCCCACGGTGCAAACGAACTTCATTGGTCCGGCAGTGAGCGTGGTGGCGCGCGTAATATGGAACCCGTCTTCGACCCTGGTGAACGAATTCGTGGCCAGCTACACCACCGACCACATCACCTTTGGCTCGACAGGCTATCCCGATCCCAATGCCTGGCGGCTCCCCCCCAATTTCCCCATCGGATACTTCTTCAACAATGGCGCCGACGGCAAGCTCCCGGCCATCAATCTTTCCGGCAACGCGGCGTACGGCACGTTTTACCAAGACCCCAATGGTGAATGGCCCGAAGGCCCGTACAATTCCAACCCGACCTACACCTATCGCGACAACGTCAGCAAGATAATCGGGCGGCATAATTTGCAGTTCGGCGGGTACTTCGTCGCTGCGCAAAAGAACGAGCTTAGCAGCCAATTAGTAAATGGATCGCTGGCCTTCAGTCCCAGCTCCAGCAACAGCACCGGAAATTCCTTCGCCGATCTGCTGTCGGGCAACGTGGCGCAATTCACTCAGGCCAGCACCAACATCAAGTTTTACAACCGATACAAGATCTTTGAGCCGTACATTCAGGACGACTGGCGCACCACACCCAACCTCACTCTCAGCCTCGGACTACGCATCAGCATGTTCGGGACATACCGGGAAAAGTATCATCAGGCCTACAACTGGACGCCCAGTGCCTATAATCCCGCCACGGCTCCGCAGATTGATGTGATGGGCACGGTAACAGGTATGGCTGGCGCCTTGATTCCTGGCACCGGCAATCCTTTCGATGGCCTGGTGCAATGCGGTGTACACGGTGTCCCTGCAGGGTGCATGACGGGACATCTTTTCAATCCGGCGCCCAGAATTGGCGTAGCATGGGACCCGACAGGTAAAGGCAAGACGGCGATTCGCGCCGCCTATGGCATCTTCTTCGAGCACACCAACGGCAATGAAGCCAATACGGAAGGCATCGAGGGGCAATCCTCGCCGCTGATCCAGACGGTTTCGCAGTACAACGTTGTCGGCTATGGCAATCTGGGAAGTGGCTCGGGCAGCACTCCGATCGCGTTTCCCCTCTCCTTTTACTCCATCCCCACTCACGCCATCTGGCCCTACGTGCAGCAATGGCACCTTGATATCCAGCAGGAGGTGGCGAGGAGCACCGTCGTCACGGTCTCGTACGTCGGCAGCAAGGGCACGCACCTGGGCCGGCAATACGATTCAAACCAGGTCGTTCCGGTCCCGCTTTCGCAGGATCCATTTCAACCTGGACAGCCCATCACTTCCGATATCTGCACCGCAGCCAGCGGGTATCAACCCGCGTTCACCCAGAGCGGAGTCCCGATCGTCGGGCAGGCATACAACAATCTTCAGGTCGCTTGCGGCTTGAGTCCCGATCCCTTCCGCCCCTACTCGGGAATCGGCGCGGTTACCCGGCTCGATAATGGAGCATCGTCCACTTACAACGCGTTTCAGGCGTCGGCACGGAAGACTATTGGCGCGCTTCAGTTCAGCGTTGCCTATACCTGGAGTCACTCCATTGACGATTCGTCGTCGCGCTACGATGTTGGCGCGCTCAACGCTTACGACCTCGCCGCGAACCGCGCCAGCTCGTCCTTCGACATGCGGCATCTGTTGAACATCAGCTACATTTACGAGCTGCCATTCTTCAAATCGCCTGGGAAGTTGAATACTCTCCTCGGCGGCTGGCAAATTTCCGGTATTACGACCTTTCAGACCGGCTTTCCTTTTTCAGCCGTTAACGGCGGAGCGTATCCGGACAACGCGGGGAGCGGCAATCCTGCCGCCGTCACCGCGGGCTCGTATGTGGACCTCATCGGCAACCCATACAGCAACATTCCCAACGTTCCGTATGGGGCCGGTGGTTTGGGTCCGCTGGTGGCTAACCCCGCCGCCTTCGCTGCGCCACGAGGTCTGACTTTCGGCAATGCCGGCCGCAACTCGCTGCGCAATCCCGGCTTTAACAACTGGAATCTGGCCCTGTTCAAACATCTGCGGGTGGCCGAAAGCAAGGCGTTTGAGTTTCGCGCTGAGGCATTCAACGTGTTCAACCACACGGAGTGGGGTCCGCTGGGCGGCGATGCAGGTTCGGCCGCGTATAACGGCTTCTCCTCGGGCACCAACAACGCAAACTGTTTTGGCGGAGCAAACAATTCGGCCGGCGATCCCAGCTGCCTCGGCACCAGCACATTTCTCTATATTGGAATCGCGCACCCGGCACGCATCCTGCAGCTCGGCGCCAAATTCATTTTCTAGGAAGATGCTCTCCGGCGAGTATCGTCCCCGCAACGTGCAGAACGGGCTGGATCGATCCAGCCCGTTTGTGTTGAAGACAGAACGATCAGAAGCGACTGGGCAGCAGTTCGTCGTCGTTACGCAGAGGCGCGAGCGTGACGGTGGTGCTTGCTTCCGTATTTGCTCGCCAGCTTCACGTGGCCACTCTGCTGGCGATGAGACGACGCCGACATGTGTGCACTGTGGGCTTTCTGCGTGGCTACCTTCGCCGGTGCTTGATCGAAATGGTCGGGATCAACCTCTTGCTGTCCGTGGGCTAGAACCGGGAAAAGCGAAATAGTGCCAACAGCGATGAGCAGAGCTAAAGACCTGAGTGATTTCATACGTCCTCCTTTGAACGATATCTCCGTGAGTGCAGCTTCGTTTCCAAAGGAGCGGGCTTGTTTCGAAACTCGTAAACCGTTGCAAGGATGTGGCGTGGTCTACCGAACGTCCGGGGAGGACGGAAACATGCCCTATCCGATGAGAGAGAGTTCTATCCGACTGGATAGCTCAATTGATGCTGTATGGTTTTCGAACAAACAGGAGTTCGCCTGCTTCGTGTTCGATGGAACGTCGTCCGCTGAACGCCTTACGAATTCCATACGTACAGGAATTCATCATCCGTCGCCGTAGCTACGGACTTGTGGAGCTTGCGCGTTGCGCGGTTGAGTGCGGAACGAATGTTGACCTTGGTATCGGGTAATTCGGAGAGCGGGATCTTCAAGCAGAGCCCGCTGTTGAGTTCCTCAAGGTCAGCCAAAATTTGGGTCACGATGCTGTTGTGCTTCCCGTGGCGGCCGGTCGGAACCTCCGACCTCCCGGCAGTTTTGAAAACCCGCTGACGCTTTGGCTTGCTTGTGGCCATAGAACTCCTCCCGATTTGCTTAACGTATCGCTAAAGTTACACTAAACAGAAGAACTCCTGCAACTAATTAATTACGCTAACACTCGCACTCCCGTAAGTCATTCAGCCACAATCACTTCGCAAACCGCTGCCCAAAGAAAAAACCCCCGTATTGAATGTTGCGGTGTACCTTCGCTGTTATCGAGGTGTTCAGTGAAGAAAGGGAATCGGCGATTCGAAGTGGTACCCCTCGCGGACGTCATCAGGAAGTTGGCTGAGGAACCCAAGGAGAAGATCGTAGTGAAGGCGGCGATGAAAGCAGAACCGTACAGTGTGCCGTACGCCGACGCAACACCCAGTGCTTCACCGCACCGGCAATCAGCGAGAGCACACCGCTAACCCATTTGCATATTCCGCACGCGGCAGCCGGGAGACTGGCAGAGCTGGTAGGAACAATCGATGAAGCGAGTCCTGCTGGTTGACGATGATCGCTATATCGCTGACTCACTGGCATCGTTACTGCGCAGCTCCGGGTACCAGGCAATTGCCGTGTACGACGGGCAGAGTGCATTGGAGGAGTGCGAATCCGCGGCTCCCGATCTGATCATCAGCGATGTCATGATGCCCGGGATGACTGGAATCGAAATGGCTGTTCAAATCAAGCAGCGGCACGCGAGCTGCAAGATTCTTTTGTCCTCACGCTTAGCGGACGCTGCCGATCTCCTGCAAGCGGCGCGGCTGAGAGGCTACGACTTTGAACTGCTGCCCAAGCCCATTCGTCTCGCCGAATTGCTGTCAAGAATGGCGGTGTAACTCGACGGACTTTCTTCCTCACGGTGCAGGAGCTTTCGCCGGCTGCAAATTTGCGCCCTTGGAATTGAGATACAAGCGAAGACGCTCGGCCGCAACCGGTCCGTGATTTGCGATGTCCTGAACCGCCATCACGAGACGCTCGCCGACTTCTTTGAAGAAGTTGTCGCGTTGCGGACCTTGTGGAACCTCAGATGCCATCTTCCCTTCAAGGTATCGGCTATACGCAACCGAAGCCTCCTGCGCTGCATTGAGCTCGGTGGGTTTGGGATCCTCGGGTATTACAGGAATCGCGAAAGTTGCCGGGACGTCGGGCCGGAGTGTGCCACGCCAGGTAAGTTCGTCGGCAAAATTGTTGGCGGAAGGGACGCGATTACCTAGTGGTCCAAGATTCCACTTCACCGTCAGATACTTGAGCAGGCTGGTGTGATCGTAGACACCCTGGAGCACTCCGTTGTCCAGCCACGGCGATACAAGAATTGCAGCCACTCGCGGACCAAACAGGTCGAAGGCAAAGTTTTCAGGAGTTTTGTTGTTGTCGGGAGGAATAGCCTTCGCCTTGTATTGAGGATCACGAGGATCGACGTGATCGTAAAAACCCCCATGCTCGTCATACAAAACCACGAAGAGGGTTGTATTCCACAGGTTCGGGTTGCTGCGAAGAGCATTGTAAACGCGCGCGATAAGCGCATCACCGCGGCGGATGTCACTGACGGGATGCTGATCGTTCTCTCCAGGCCAGAAGAACTTTGGTTCGAGAAAAGCATATTGAGGGAATGTCGCCGCGTTAGCGCACTCCTCTTCGAAGGACGTCATGTATCGATAGTTGAACGCATATTGAAGCTGTCGGGTCATCAAGACCGTTTGCGAGAAATCCTCAAAGTAGATGTGCCAGCTTATGCCGGCCTCAGACAGCCGCTCGAAGACAGTCGGCTGATCGTAGAGATGCAGCGCAGGATTGAAGTGCCCCACGTCTGGCATATCGATGTGGCCTAAAGAAGTCCCGCTGTTCACAAAGAACCGATTAGGCCAGGTTGGACCAGGAACGGAGCAGAACCATCGATTGCAGATTACGAACGAACGGGCGAGCGTATCGATGGCGGGTAATAACGAAGTATCGTAGTAAGCCATGATCTCGCTCGGGTCGCCGTTCGGGTGGTGCTTCAGGAAATTATCGACGAATCCGGAGCAGGGCGCTCCAGTTCCCTTGATCTGCGATATCACATCGTCATAATCGTGGGCCGGGTCGAAGTCCATGCGCGTCAGCGTCGACAGTCTCTGTGAGACGGGTACGTTATGCAAGGAGTCGGGATTGCTGCGAGGGTTCGTCGGGTCAACGCCATCGACGCCCGGCGTGAGGCCCACCAGACGGTCAAACGATTGGTTTTCAAGCATGAGAACGACTACGTGCTCGATAGGATCAGGCATAATCTCCTCCTTCGCTGGGCAGTCCACCGTCTGTAACCATCAGGATTTCGAGTGCGAGAATAATACCTGAACCAGATTCTGGATCTCTAGCGTGCCGATGATGCTGGTAGCATATGCGCGGCAGCGAAGATCTCCGCCGCTCTGAACACAAAAGGAGATTCCGGGCAGGCAATCCCGCAAGGACAAAACGGAGCGAATTCAAGCATCGTCAAAGTAAATTCCGTGCCGGCAATCGCCAATTGACTCGAGGACGCGAATGCGCGATGAACCGCAGAGCCCGACGCTGAACACCGCACTACTTAGCTCCGTCGCCAAGCAGATGATGGCCGGCTCACACGTCGAGGTTGATGGCAAGTCCGTCCCCGTCCGCCGGACCAGCTCCCACCGTTTACGAATACTGTCCTTCACCTTGGAGGGCCGGCAGTATCAAGCCATTGAGCAGAATCCGGAAAAGCCAAGTCGCTGGGGACAATTGGCCGGGAGCGGGCACCAGGTTGTGCAGTTCAAAGACGTGCTGAGCAACAGATTCGTGGCCGTAGCCGTGGATGGAAACGTGAAGGTGTACGGGAGCATGAAGCCAGACCACGGCGATCACGCATAAGGCCGGCGGCCCGGAGGTGTCATGTATGGGCTGGGTTACCCAAGCCACTGCGGGTTCTGATAGGTACCGTCGAAATGATGGCTGGTTTTGTACAGCTCGTACTCGCCGGATTTGGCTGCATTTGCCGTTTTCGCCAGTATCGCCGTGACCTGGTCCTTGCTCATCGGCTGAAAACTGCGAGCGGCGCTCAGAGCCTGGTCCAATATCTTCACTGAATCGCACCCGGTGATTACGACGCTGACCGGCAGGTTCATCGAGTAATGAAGGCATTCAATTGCGCTGACCGTCTTACTTTGCAGGATGAAATGATCTCCCATCGGCTTCATCGCCAGTGGTCCGACGTTCTGCTTCTGCAAAACGGGGAGCACCTTCGCTTGGAAACTGTTGAAGTGATAATCCATCACGTTAAGCGGCATCTGCACCGTGTCGAAGGTGAATCCGTAGGCGGCTGCCGTCGACAGCATCAATAGATGAATGTCGGGACTCTTGTGGCCGGTGAACCCGATGTAGCGAATCTTTCCTGCTTTCTTCGCGTCCTGCGCGGCTTCAATGGCGCCTCCCGCCGCAAAGATACGGCCCGGATCGGAGTCGCGAATCACTTCATGGAACTGCAAAAGGTCAATGTGGTCGGTCTGCAGGCGCTTCAACGAGTCATTGATCTGCTGGGTCGCGGTGGCCTTATCGCGACCGTCAATTTTGGTCATCAGGAAAGCTTTGTTCCGGTACCCGCCGCTCAGCGCACGCCCCATACGAACTTCGCTTTCACCGCCGTTGTAGTCCCAGCAGTTGTCGAGGAAGTTGATTCCTTCGTCGAGACCCTTGCGCACGATGCGCGTGGCTTCCTGCGGGTCGACGCCAGGTCTGCCCAGGTGATATCCGCCGATACCCACGATCGAGACCTTCTCGCCTGTGTGCCCGAGAGTGCGATACGGAATGTCCCCTTTTGTCTCGGCACCCCATGCCGTGTGGCCCCAGGTTGCGCTCGCCACGGTTGCAGCAGCAGCTATTTCCAGAAACTCTCGTCGCGTCGTCATCTGGTCCTCGTTTCGAACCGGGTCGTTTGAATGCGCGGCCGGCTGCCCCGCTCCGAAAGGTCCGTCACTTACTTTGATGCCATTGCCTGGAGGGGCGTGAGTCCGGCCTGCACCCTACAATGAGCCACTGTTCCTACTCTCGATCTCGCTGGGGCACTCGCTCGAACGGTCGCGCCCTTTGCTGCATACATAGTCAGTCATTCTCCTGGAACGCCTGAGATGATTCAGTGGTAAGACAGCGCGACCGCTTTGGTAGAGGCGCCATCGCCTGTATCCGCTGTAAGCTCGGAGGTCAGCCTGCGTTTTCCTCCTTTGGACCATAGCTCCGTAAGCTCACTTTTTCCGTTGCGTGTCACAAAGACCAGTCTTGCCTCGTTCTCTGCTACCGCAGGACCAATGTCGACGGTGAATAGCTCTTGTTCCAGTTTGCCGTCGGCGCTACGAATAATCGCAACGCTCGGAACAACAACCTGCAGCAAGTACTGCCCGGCCGGCATCCGTTGTGGCCCAATCCAAAATTCGAACGGAATATTTACCGTCACCGTCGGGTGGGCAGGAAGATCGTTGGCACGTGACTCGTTGGTCGCTTCTTGTACCAACGGCGTCTCTTGAGCGGTTACTGCCACGGCGACAAGTTCGATCAAGCAGAGGGCGACTACCAGTCTTACTCCGAGAGCAAATTTTCGACTCATAACATCTCCGATCACTTACTACCTAACGCGTAATTGCACGTGAAATGCCAACAAACACCTGCAGCTTGCATTCCCATCTGCACCCAAGAATGGCGACAAAACGTGAGCCGAGATAAGACTGACGGAAGGTCTGTCTTTCTCAAATGTGCGATTCAGGTGTTGCGGTAGCCAGGAGACAGTCGGCGGATTGGCAAGATGTCAGTATTTCGACAGGATTCATAAGGGCAGAGTACCTTGCAAGCCGTGCTTACCTTTACAAATCGTCCTCGTCGAATACGTAACTCCCCAGTGAAAATCGGACGACGACCGGGGATTCAAGCCGGCCTAAGCCGATCCAAAACAGTTCAATGTACCGGGTTTTCGGGGCTCTATTTGCACCGAAACGACGGGGAAGTGTCGGTTTACACAAATCGTCTGCCTTAGGAGATTAAAGAAATATGAAAGCTTGGATTACCCGTTACCGCAAGCACGGTGCAGCCTTGGTGCTGACGCTTGCGCTAGCCGCGTCCTGCCTGACGTACAGTTCACTGCATCGGGTGGGGGCCACCGTATCTTCGAACACCGCACCGCTGGACAACAGCCAGGTTAGCGCGTTGCTTTCGCTCGATCAGGCAATGGAGGCTGTCGCCGCGCGTGTGACGCCGGCCATTGTCAACGTAGCGGTCACGTCGCGCGTGAAGTCTCAGCCTGTCGTAGAAGGCATTCCCGAGGATATGCAGCGTTTCTTTGGCCAACAGTTCGGCCAGGGAATGCAGGCGCAACCGCGGGTAGAGCACGGCATCGGCAGCGGCGTCATCATCTCGCCTGACGGCTACATCGTAACCAACAATCACGTGGTGGAGGGCGCAACCGATCTCAAGGTAACCCTCAGCGACCGTCGAATTCTGCCTGCCAAGGTCGTGGGCACCGATCCGCTTACGGATCTAGCCGTGATCAAGGTTGATGGTACGAATCTTCCCAACATTCCAATTGGCGACTCGTCCGCGTTGCATCCTGGACAGACTGTGCTCGCCTTCGGCAATCCCTTCGGATTCCGTTTTACCGTGACGCGCGGAATCGTGAGCGCGTTGAACCGCCCCAATCCTTACTCTGACGATCCTCACAAGCCCGGACAGTTTATCCAGACGGACGCCGCCATTAACCCCGGCAACTCAGGTGGCCCGTTGGTAAATGCTCGCGGTGAGGTGGTCGGCATCAACACCTTCTTGATCTCGCCTTCGGGATCGTTCTCCGGAATGGGCTTTGCTATCCCGACACAGATCGTCAACCCGGTGGTTCAGTCATTGGTGCGTTATGGCAAGGTGAGCCACGCACGCATGGGCGTCGGCATTACAGATGTGACTCCGGAAAATGCGAAGTTCTTTGACGTTCATGACAGCAATGGCGCCGTCATCACCCAGGTGGAAGCGGACTCGCCGGGTGCTAAGGCAGGGCTACGCGTGGGCGATGTGATCACGCAAATGAACGGCAAGAAGGTCAGCGACGCCGGACAACTCCAGATGGAAGTCGGCGAAATGACTCCCGGAACGAAGATCGCCTTGCAGGTCATGCGCGATGGGAAGTCGATTTCGGTGCCGATCACCCTGGAAGAGGTGGGCAGCAGCGACCGCGAAAGCAAAATTGCTGATAACGCTAATGACAAGCCGCGCTGGGGCCTGGGAATCACCGACATGACCGCTGAGCTACGCGAGCAACTGAGGGCGCCAGATGATCTTCACGGTGCCGTAATTGAGCGTGTGCAGCCGGGCAGTCCATCGGACGACGCTGGGCTGCAGCCTGGGCAGGTGATCATGGGCGTGAATCGTCACGAGACCAAGGATGCCTCCGACGTTCAACAGGCGCTGGCAAGCGTCCCTAAGGGACAGGATGCCATGGTGCTCATTTGGAGCCACGGCGGCAGCACCTTCCGTGTCCTGCACGCTTCTAACGGAGCCTGATCTGACTGGATGCGCGCTGTGCTTTGCGATCGAAAGTACAGCGCGTCATCCTAAGCCATAGTCAAGCCATCTTCCAAACTCTGACCGCTCGTCCGGCAACCCGCGCTTGAGGCGCTGAGCAGGCTTCCAGGTACGCGCAGACAAAAAAGATGAGCTCCTGCCGAAGAGTCTCGAAGCCCTTCTCGGGCGCAGGTGATTCCAGCAGTCTCCTGCTGACTCCCGTCATAGCACCCTGCAGCAGGCAAACTCGCTCTACTGCCTCCGTGACCTCGTTGAGGTGACGTTGCCAGGCAGCTTGTAGAAGTGCGCTTTTACTGGGAAAGTACGGGTACAACGTCCCAACCGAGACACCCGCTCGCATCGCGTGTCGTGGTGAGTCGTTCTTTTCCAACGTTGAGCAAAACCTGAATGATCGCTTGTAGAATCGCGTCAACACTTGCGGCCGAACGCGCTTGAACCGGCAATTTACGAGGCTCTAAGAGCACATGCGAAGTCTGTGCCAAATGCGAACTCCTAACCTGAAGCTTTCTTCATCTAAACACGTGACCTGATTACTTTCAGATGAAGAAGAGGTAGGAGGAGATACAGAATGAGGACTCACATCAGTCTCGGGGGCACCTTCACCCTCCCCAACACACCGATGACCGTGAACCGCATGGGATATGGGGCGATGCAACTTGCAGGTCCACAAGTGTGGGGACCGCCGCGTGACGTTGATGGCGCAATCGCGGTTCTGCGAGAGGCTGTTGACTCGGGCGTGAACCACATCGATACCAGCGACTACTACGGTCCTCACATCACCAACCAAATCATCAAGCAGGCGCTGCATCCGTACCCGGATGGAATGGTCATTGTCACCAAGGTAGGTGCACGCCGCGAAGCGGACAAGTCCTGGCCTCCCGCTCTGTCGCGCCAAGAACTCATCGATGCGGTTCATGACAATCTTCGGAATCTCGGGCTCGACGCGCTTGATGTGGTCAACCTGCGCGTCGGAGGGTTCACTGCGCCCGCAGAGGGATCAATAGAAGGGCCGCTAACTGTGCTCGCCGAGCTCAAGCGCCAGGGATTGATTCGTCATCTTGGCTTGAGCAACATCAGTCCTCGGCAGCTGGCAGAGGCTCAAAAGATTACGGAAGTGGTCTGTGTGCAGAATTTCTACAATGTGGCACAGCGTGGCGACGATAACCTTATCGGCGACCTTGCAAAGCAAGGCATAGCTTATGTACCGTTCTTCCCGCTCGGAGGGTTCACTCCGTTGCAGTCTTCCACGCTAAATGCAGCAGCCGCGTCACTGCAGGTGACACCCATGCAGATCGCGTTGGCATGGCTACTACAGCGGTCTCGAAACATCTTGCTGATTCCAGGAACTTCTTCGGTCGAACATTTTCGTGAGAACCTCAAGGCTGCATCGCTACAACTTCCTCCCGAGATTATTGCGGAGCTCGATTCGATCGGCCGGACTACCAATGCCGAAGGGATGTAAAAGTCAAATGTAGATCACAATCATGTTTGTGTGTATTGGCCGGTACTCGATGGAGAATGCCACATCGCTGATGCCGATTCTGGGAGATTCTGAAGCGGAGCAGCGAATTGCGCCTGCGGCTCACTTCCAACAGCTTGGCAATTACCAGGTGCATTGACCAGATCAACCTTTTCCGACAAACCAGGAAGTCTGCCTAAGGCATCCCACTGCGGCATGGGTGAGCAAGCCGCGCGTGCTGCAATATCTCCTTGGCCGAAAACCATGATGCTGCGGGTCGCCATTGTCGCGTTCTGCTTGGCCTCGATCTGTTCGCCTGCCTTCGCTCAGTTGTCTCCGGGCCGGCCTTCAGCTTCGAATGCGACCGCCACGCCGAATCTCTACGATCCGCTTGCAAATCCAAAGGCGACGATTCTTGCCGGCCATGCTCGCTTCACCGTTCTGACTCCGCAACTAATCCGCATGGAATGGTCGGCCGAAGGCAAGTTCGAGGACCACGCCTCGCTCGTGTTCCTGAATCGAAAGCTGCCGGTGCCGAAGTTCAGCGTGTCGCGAGAAACTCCGGGAGCGGCCGATTTCAGCACCGATGCATTACGAGTACACTACGCCCCTCCTCCGGGGAGTGACGGACGTTTCACCGCCCAAGATCTGTCAGTCACCTTGACTTTGAACGGCAAAGAAGTCACGTGGCGCCCGGGCATGCCCGATACCGGTAACCTGCAAGGCACGACACGGACACTCGATGGCGCGCTTGGCGGCAAAACCAAGGAGCCTATCGACCCTGGATTGATCTCGCGCGATGGTTGGGCCGTAGTGGACGATTCCGCGCGTCCGCTGTTCGACTCCGCAGACTTCCGCTTCCTGGAAGGCGAGAGCAGCCCGTGGCCGTGGGTGATGCAGCGTCCTTCGGGTGAACGTCAGGATTGGTACTTTTTTGGCTACGGCCACGATTACAAGCAGGCGCCGGCCGATTTCATCAAGGTCGCCGGGCCCATTCCGCTTCCCCCGCGCTTTGCCTTCGGTGCGTGGTGGTCGCGATATTGGGCTTATGCCGATCAGGAACTGGATGATCTCGTGCGCGGCTTTCGCAAGGATGACGTGCCCCTTGACGTGCTGGTGATTGACATGGAGTGGCACAAGACCTTCGGGCTGAGCTGGTTCTCTCCCGAGAAAGATCAGTCGGGCCACTCGAAGGGCTGGACGGGCTACAGTTGGAATCGGCTTCTGTTCCCCTATCCCGCCCAGTTTCTGGACAACCTGCACGAACAGGGATTGAAGGTGACACTGAACTTGCATCCCGCATCGGGTGTGCAGCCCTGGGAGGATGCATATCCCGCGATGGCGCGAGCCATGGGCATCGATCCCGCGTCGCAGAAGTATGTTCCCTTTGATATTACTGATAAGAAATTCGCCACGAATTATTTGGACATCCTGCACCATCCGCTGGAGAAGCAAGGCGTCGACTTCTGGTGGCTCGACTGGCAGCAGGAGCCAAACACGCAAACGCCGGGCGTGAATCCCACCTGGTGGCTCAATTACGTTCACTTCACCGACCAGGCCCGCGAAGGAAAACGTCCGCTGTTATTTCATCGCTGGGGCGGACTGGGAAATCATCGCTACGAAATCGGTTTTTCCGGCGACACGATTTCGGTGTGGGACTCGCTCGCTTTCCAGCCATGGTTTACCGCGACGGCCGCCAACGTTGGCTACGCTTATTGGAGTCACGACATCGGTGGACACATGCCGGGAGTGGTTGACCCCGAGCTCTATACGCGCTGGCTCCAGTTCGGCATCTTCAGCCCCATCCTGCGCACCCATACCACCAAGAATCCCAACGCCGAGCGCCGCATCTGGGCCTATCCGGAACCGTACTCCGGGCTGATGCGCGATCTTTACCATCAGCGTTATGCGATGCTGCCGTACATCTACACAGAGGCTCGGCGCACTTACGACACCGGCCTAGCCTTCCTTCATCCTCTCTACTACGAATGGCCGGAACCCGACGAAGCCTATTCCAATCGCAACGAATATATGTATGGCGAGCAGATGATGGTCAATCCGATAGTTGCGCCCGGCGACAAGATCAGCGGCTTGGTAGCGCAGTCGGTCTGGATTCCGCCCGGTGATTGGATTGAGGCAGACACCGGCAAACATTTGCACGGTCCCGCGACCGTAGAACGCCGCTTCTCGATTCGCCAGATTCCGGTGTACGTTCGCGGCGGTGCCATCATCCCCATGGCTCCTCCGATGTTGTACTCCAGTGAGAAGCCGCTCGATCCCCTCATCCTCCAGGTGTTCCCCCTGGCAAATGGGCAATCCTCGAAGTACACGCTGTACGAAGACGCGGCTGTTACGCGCAACTACCAGCAGGGTCAGGCGGCTTGGACGACGCTCACCGCCAGTGAAAAAGCCGGCGAGTTGACAATCAAGATCGCGCCGGTCAGGGATGGATATCCTGCGATGCCTTCTCGAAGGAGCTACGAGCTTTCGCTCCCCGGTGACTGGCCGCCCCAATCTGTAACCGTGAACGGAAAACCTGTGACTTATCACGCGCAACACAGAGTGACGGGGTGGCGCTTCGAAGGCAATACGCTGACCACAATCATTACGCTGCCTTCTTTCCCAGTGGTTCAGCCTGTCACTATTGTCGTGCGGCGTGCCGGCGATCTGGTTGCACGGCGAGCCGAACTCGATAATTTTGCCGGCACCATGACCCGGCTGCGTGAGGCCTACGACACCCTGAACCAAACCTGGCCGATAGGATGGTCTCCCGACGACCTGATCGATGCCATGCAAACTGGTGATCGGCTCACTTACCATCCCGAGCTTGCAGGAGACCAGCTCACAAACCTCCACGCTGCGTTGCAGAGAGTGGGCGCCAGCATTGACCAGCTGGCACAGAACTCCACCGAGAAGGAGAGGCAGGATTTGGCCCAGAGGCTGTCCACGGAGTATCAAAGCAAGGGACCAACCAAGGTAGGCGCCGATTTCGAAGAGAAGCTGGCGAGGGCAAGAGCTGCGATCGCAGATATACCGATCACCCAGCACTGATAATACGAAAATTCCATTGGGTTGGACTGGTTGCTTCCTTAGAGCACTGGCGACGAGCGCGGGAAACGTCAGAAAAATAGCAGGAGGTGATTGGTAGCGCTACCGGGAATCGAACCCGGGTTTGAAGATTGAGAATCTTCGAACGTGTACGGCACTACCTTTTTACTATCCCGCCAAGTAGCTGATTCTAAATCAACTCGCTCCGGCCAATGACCCGCAGGTCCATTCCGTAACACGGTTTTTTAGTAGCTATTCATGGTGATTCGTGGCTGTAATAGTCACATTTTTAGTCACACCCGGAATAAAGGCCGCGCCACATCGGCTGTCACTGTTGCGTCCTTCAGCCGACGCCGAGCGGGTCGCCGCTGGCGGCAGAATCTGTCACAAACAGGCTGGAGCGCGGGTCCGCTTGTAGATTCTGGGTATGCTTGGCCAGTCGATAACTTCTGGGTTCGAGCGCAAGTAAGCGGCAATCACAACAGGGTGCATGCCTCGTTAAAGTCGAGCCGAGGCCCCCGCGGCATCAGCGTCGCAGGGTCACCGTAGCCGATGTTGCAGAGAAAGTTAGATTTCACATGCCCTTCAGGGAAAAACTCCTGCTCGCAAGAGTCACATTTGCCAGCCGCAAAGAACTCCTCATCGAGTTTTGCGTTATCAAAGCCTGACATCGGCCCGCAGTCCAGTCCCAGAGCCCGCGCCGCAAGTATCATGTAGGCTCCTTGCAAGGTAGAGTTCCGCAGCGCAGTCTCCTGAATCAGCTGGGGGTTGTTCACAAACATATCGCGCATGGCCGGGTAGTGTGGAAACAGCCTGGGCACCTTGTGGTAGAACTTTAGATCATAGGCGATGATGACCGTGACCGGAGCGGCCATCGTCTTCTCTACGTTGCCAGGCGCGAGTGATGGACGGAGGCGCTCCTTTGCAGCCGTGGAACGAATGAATAAGAACCTCGCAGGACTGATGTTTGCGCTCGTGGGCCCCCACTTCAGTGTGTCGTAGAGCTGCCGCAGCAGCTCCTCGGGCACTGGCTTGGGAAGCCATGCGTTGTAGGTACGGGCTTTCCGGAACACCAGGTCAAGGGCGTCATCACTCACTCTCATTTTCTCGATCCTCTCCATCATGGTCACGGTCCTCCTATTCATTCGGTTTCACAAAATCCGATGACATGCTCGAACTCCGCTGCCAACAGCGGCAATTCGGAGATTCATTCGCTCGACGAACCGCCAGCACAACGATCAGGGACGCGACAGCAGAACGTCTTTCCATATCACTCCGGAAGGCAGGCAAGCGCCGCCACGCCATCTGCAAGCCCGGGGCCTGGCCAAGGGAGGTCCATAGCCTTCCAGCTCAGTCCTGCATCACCTGATCTGAAGAGGCCGCGGTTGTTGGCGGCGTAGATGACGCCCGGTTCGCCAGCGTGAGTGGCAAAACGGCTCACCGTCGTGCCCTTCGCCGCGGGCAGGCCGCTCATTGACTGTTCCCATCTCTGAACCCCAGTCTTCCTATACACGTACGCCTCGGCCCCTCGCGGCGAATAGGCGGAGCCGGGTCCGTCTGTTGCGGACACGATCACGGTATCTGGATCAGCAGGATCCACGGCAACGCCCACGAGGTAGAGGTGCTTCAATCCATTCTCGGGCGATCTCCACGAGTCCCCAGCATCGGTGCTTTCAAAGTACCCGTCACCGGCGGCTGAGTAGATCCGCCCGGGTGCGAGCGGGTGCGTCACCGCTGTGTGCGTGTCGTACGGACCGCCGCGAACCCGATCACGCCAGGTCCGCCCGCCGTCGAACGTGCACACAAGCGCGCCTGCCTCGATCGCGACGAACACGCGACCCGCGACGCTCACATCGGCTTCGATCCACCGAACATGATGCGTGTCAGGGCGTGGGGGAAAACTCCAAGTGTCAGCGGAAGGGAGCGCACGCAGTCCGGCGAGGTCCACCCAGCTATCGCCGCCATTGTCGGAGCGAAACACCGCACTTGGTTCGGTGCCGGCATAGACGACGCCGAACCCGTCAGCTTGTTCCGCGTGACCCACATCAACCGCGGTGATCATCGGGTGGTAGATGCCCGGTTCGACTGTTTCCCAATTCCGGCCGCTGTCGCGGCTTCGGAAGAGACCGTCACGCGCAGTTCCGCAGTACACCTGAGCCGGACTGCGCAGGTCGACCGCGACACATTCGGGCGATAGTCCGCCCAAGTGTGCGTCGGTCGTCCAGGTGGAGGCGCACCGAGCGATCAACAGGGCTGCTCGGGTTACGACTGCGATGCCGACCATGACTGAATCTCCTTCTAGAACAACCCGGCAGCCGTCTCATATCGACAAAGATCCCAGCTCAGGGTAGCTTGTCGAAAAAGAGATAGAGGGCGGCGATCCGGCCGTCCCGGGCAATGATGAAATCAGTCCCGGAGTAAGCCGGTACCTCACCAGGGCGGCCCGATATCCATGGGACCATCCCGGCGTTGCCCAATTCCTGGGGCTCGGCAATTACCTGATATCGAAAGTCAGGGTGAGTAGCCTTGATCGCGCCCGCGATACGATCGATCTCGTCGCGGCCACGGATGGCGCCCTTGCTGGGATCATAGAACACGCCCTCTTCGGCCCAGAGTTCGTCGATGGCCGCGCGCCGGCGCGCGGGATCGTTTTCACCGAAGACGTCGGAAAGATTGCGGATCAGCAGCGTCGATATGCTGTAGGACATAATGGTGTCACCTTTGGGTCGAACGCTTGACCGCGGAAGCGAAGTCAGGCGGCACGCCCATTTGCTTGAGCATGATGTTGAGCGCGGGGTAGCAGTCGAATCTCTCGATCTTGCCATTCCTCATGTAGAAGAAGTCCGCGCATGGGATGTTGACCTTTGCTCCTCTTGGCTGGACCACGCCGGCGGGCGTTTCCATCGATTCTTCGCCGGTGATGTTGTTAAAAACAACATCCTCGGTGAAGCTGCCAACCCATCCGGGAATGTCTAGAACGTTCCCCTCGGCCGTGTGGTAGGCGTTTCGGACGATTGCTTCGTTGTCGTACCTCATTTGAGAATCCCTCCTCGTGATTGCTTCGTAGATTTCCCCATTTTTTGTTCCTTTCTCCTGCGGTCAGGCCCGCGACTGCAAGCGCGATTGGAACAACCCGGAAAAGGCCGGTCGCACGTCGATGAAGATCACGGCCCACAGTAGAGCCACAAAGAGCGCCAGCGGAAGCCCGCTCGGGGCCATCAAGGCGTGGAAAGCAAGGACGTTGACAATCACCGGTGCCAGCATTGCCACCGCCAACGGTACATAGCGGTTGAGCAGCAGAAGCACACCTGCGATGACCTGAAACGCGAAGATCACCCACAGGTAATGCGAGACATAAAGGGCGCCCATGAACTGACCAGCAACACCCGCTGGCGGGGGAAAGGGAATGAAGTGCAGGAAGCCGTTCAGCCCCATAACAAGAAAGATCACGCCCGCCAGATAGCGGGCGATTACGGACGCGGTTCTCATAACCTGGTTCTCCTTTTCGAATCGGCGCCATTGCATGGCGTCAACTATATTGATGTCAAACTAATTGATGATGTATACTTCTCGGAGATTCAGGTTTTTATGACCCGAGCCATTCAAGGGACGAACCACGCCTGGCTAGTAATGATGAAGGCAATGCGCGCCCTAACAAGGTACGCAGCCGCTGGTATTGAAGAGACCGGACTCGGCCTGTCGGATTTCGGCGTGCTGGAACTCCTGCTGCACAAAGGGCCTTTGCCCGTCAATACAATAGGCCCAATCGTCGATCTGACTCCAGGCTCGATCAGTATCGCTGTCGATCGTCTCGTCGCAAAGGGCCTGGTCAGCCGGGTCGAGAGCGCCCAAGACCGGCGCGTTCGGATAGTGAGCCTCACCCCACGCGGCAAGGATCTCATTGTTTCAGTCTTTCGAAAGCATTCTGGGCAGATGAAGAGAGTGTTCTCTGAACTGAGCCCCCAGGAGCTTCGTGGCCTCGAAGTGGCACTCAAGAAGGTCGGCAAGCTGGCTGCTGCGCTGATGGAGGAGAGTTGAGCGGCTCCTCGGAACCGCCACCTATGCCGTCCGAATTTACTCGCTTACCAAGAAAACGACAGGCAAATACGCCGGTACTGGGACTTGGTAGCGCTACCGGGAATCGAACCCGGGTTTGAAGATTGAGAATCTTCCGTCCTAACCCCTAGACGATAGCGCCACATCAGGAAGACAAGCAAAATTATAACAAACCCAATGTTAATGAGCCTCCGCGCTCGGACGGCAGGAACTGGAGAGCGATTTCAAACCCGCTGTTTTCCCTGTGCCTCTGTGTTGAAATACAGTTCGCACCATGACAGCATGAACTCCGGATCAAACCAGCCCTGCTTGCTTTATCCTGATGCTTATGCCTGCACTCGTTGAATGTGTACCAAACTTTTCTGAAGGCCGCGACAAGGCCCGCGTCGATGCCATCATCGAAGCCATGAAGGTTGATGGCGTCTATCTTCTCGACCGCGAGATGGATGCCGACCACAACCGCTGCGTCATTACTCTGGTTGGCGATCCGGTTAACGTGGCCGAGGCTGCCGTTCGCGGCGTCGGCAAGGCGGCCGAGCTGATCGATCTCACCAAGCACTCAGGCGCGCATCCACGCCTCGGATCGGCCGACGTAGTCCCGTTCATTCCCATCGAAGGCGTCACGCTGGAAGACTGCGTTGCCATCGCACGGCGTGTTGGCGAAGAGATCTGGAAGCGCTATAAAGTTCCCGTGTATCTCTACGAAGCCGCAGCGCGAATTGCCGAGCGGCAGAATCTGGAGAATGTGCGTCGCGGGCAATTCGAAGGAATCCGCGAAGAAGTGAAGACCAACGCCGCGCGCAAACCAGACTTCGGCAACGCGGAGCTGCACCCTACGGCCGGTGCAACCATCGTTGGCGCGCGCAAATTCCTCGTCGCCTACAATGTCTATCTCAACACGCCCGATGTCGAGATTGCGAAGAAAGTCGCTAAGTCCGTGCGCTTTTCCAACGGTGGGCTGCGTTACGTCAAGGGGATGGGAGTGCCCGTGCGCGGCCTGGCGCAGGTCTCCATGAACCTGACCGACACCGACCAGACTCCGATCGCGCGCGTCTTCGAATACGTGAAGCGTGAGGCGGCGCGTTACGGCGTGATGCCGGTGTCGAGCGAGATTGTCGGGCTTATTCCGAAGAAGGCGCTGGAAGACGCGGCCGAGTGGTTTCTGCAGGTGGAGAACTTCGATTCATCGCTCATTTTGGAGAACCGGCTGGCAGCCGTGATGAGCGGCAAGATGGCGGTGGGCGGCGTGCGCGCCGGAGTGGAGCCGTTTATCGAGCAGCTTGCAGCGCCGAGGGCTGCGCCGGGAGGAGGGTGCGCCGCGGCGGCAAGCGGCGCAATGGCCGCGGCCCTGGGAAGCATGGTGGCGGGAATGTCGCGCGGCAAGAAAGCCTACGCGCAGTACGAACGTGAGCTGAGCGACGCGCTGGCGCGATTGGCCGAGCTGCGAGAGCACTTCAAAGCCTCCATCGATGCCGACGCCGAGTCGTTCAATCAGGTCATGGCCGCATTCAAGAAGGCGAAGGATCATCCAGAAGCGCAGGTCGAAGTCGAGGCCGCAACCAAGAAGGCGACCTTGGTACCGTTGGTCGTTGCTGAGCGTGCGAAGGAAGTTGGGAAGATCATCGAGTCCTTACGGCCCATGACCAATCCGAAGATGGCCTCGGACCTCACCGTAGGGACATCACTGGCGCGAGCGGCCGTCGAAGGTGCACTGGCAAACGTTGAGATCAATCTCGGCGACATCAAAGATGAAGGTTTTCTAGGCGATGTCAAGAAGCGTGAAGCAGCGGTAAGACGCTAGTCTCTGGAAGCTGCCGTCGGCCGGTCGAGACTTTATAATCTTTCGGCATGCTACAACTCTTCGCCGTCATCGTTAATCGCGGAGGCACCTGGCAGTCGGGACTGCCTCTGGAAGGCCAGGTGGAATGGGACGCTCACGCCAGCTTTATGGATGCGTTGGTGGAAGAAGGCGTGGTTGTGCTGGGTGGTCCACTTGAAGGCACGTCTGAAGTCTTGCTCATTTTTCATGCCCAGTCACCGCAAGAGATCCAGCAGCGGCTCGCAACCGACCCTTGGCACAAAATGGGTCTCTTGCGTATCGCGAGGATCGCGGCTTGGACATTGCGGCTAGGTTCTTTGCCGCAGCTGGATCGCTTTGACGGCAGAGTCTAATGCGACAGCGGAACCGCGCAGTTATAGCATCCCGCCGGTCTTGGTGGTCAGGATGCTGAGCGCCATCTCCAGGTTATCGATGGCCTGCTCCAGGTCCGGATGTTTGTCGAGTGGAACCTGCAGCGCGCGCAGAATGCGATGCGCCTCCGCAACATGATGAGCAGCATCGGGCTGCTGCTTGGTTTCCGCTACCGGATTTGCCTCTTCCGCCATCGATTACCAGCCACCATCTTAACCGCTGCACGAGAACTTGCAAAACTGCTTGCGGCAGACCAGGGACACTATAATCGTTCCTCACATGCAGAGCTTCTTTGCGCGGCGAACGTCCTGGAACCTCGCGACCAATCGTTACACCCGCGCGCTGGAAGCTCACCGGCGAGCAGGCAAGGAATTGCTCGACCTCACAGCGTCGAATCCAACCACGGTCGGATTGCAATATCGCGAAGATACGCTGCTGCGTGCGTTGGCGAATCCTGAAGCGCTTCGCTATGAACCGCAGCCGAAAGGATTATTGTGTGCGCGCGAGGCGATCGCGGCCTACTATGCGGAGCGCGGAAGCAGCGTCTCGCCGAACGATCTGGTTCTGACCACAAGCACGAGCGAAGCCTATTCGTTTGTGTTCCGGTTGCTCTGCAATCACGGCGACGCGCTGCTGGTTCCGTCGCCGAGTTATCCACTGTTCGATTTTCTCGCCGACATTCAGGATGTGAGGCTCTTTGTCTACGAGCTGATCTACGATCATGGATGGCAGATAGACATCGCTTCGTTCGATGCAGCCTTGAAGCGCGCAGGGCCGCAATGTCGCGCAGCGCTGGTCGTTCATCCCAACAATCCGACCGGTTCTTTCGTGAAGCCGCACGAAACCGAGCAGTTGTACCAGCGCTGCGCCGACGCTGGTTTGGCGATCATTGCCGATGAAGTGTTTCTCGATTACTCACTGGCAGAACAAGCGCCGCTAACATTTTCGACCAACCGCGAAGCTCTGACCTTCACCTTGAGCGGCTTGTCGAAGATATCGGCGTTGCCGCAGATGAAGGTCGCGTGGATCGCGGCCAGCGGTCCGCAGCCGCTCAAGAGCGACGCGCTATCGCTGCTGGAGATTATCGCGGACACCTATCTCTCGATGAACACGCCGGTGCAACTTGCATTGCCCACGATGCTGGACGAACGCCACAGCCTTCAGCAGCAACTGCTGGAGCGGGTCCGAACGAACCTCGCCCAGCTTGATGCACAACTTGCGAGCCAACAGCTTTGCCGTCGCCTTGAAGTTGAAGGCGGCTGGTACGCGATTCTTCGCGTTCCGGCGACCGCAGTGGATGAAGAGCTTGCCATAGCGCTACTGGATCAAACCGGAGTTCTCGTGCAACCCGGCCATTTCTACGAGCTCGCGAACGGTCACCTCGTCATCAGCCTAATCACCGAGACGGAAGTTTTCCGCGAAGGAGTGACACGGATTTTGCGGCGAATCGCTGCTTCCTCAACGTGAACTGCATGGCCGAAAAGCGCCTCCCAATGAGGCTTGTGGCTGAATTCCCCATAAAAACTGGTGTTTCCCGCAGCGGTCTCGGCGGTATAATAAAAAACCTGTGCTTAAGTATTCCATTGTCGTACCTTTCCACAACGAAGAGGAGAACGTCACCGAACTTTACGACCGGCTGAAAGTCGTGATGGAAGCCGCCGGCGAGCCATTCGAGCTAGTGTTTGTCGACGACGGCAGCCGCGACAACACCTTCTGGATGCTGCAGCAGATTGCCAGCGTCGACCGTCGCGTTGTGGTGGTAAAGCTGCGCAGAAACTTCGGGCAAACCTCCGCGCTGGCTGCCGGTTTCGATCATGCCGAGGGCGAATATGTAATCGCCATGGACGGCGATTTGCAGCACGATCCGCACGACATTCCTGTCTTCCTGCAAAAGCTGCGCGAGGGGTACGACATCGTGAGCGGCTGGCGCAAACAGCGTATCGACAACTTCGTGATGCGGCGTATTCCGTCGAAGATCGCCAATTGGCTTATGGCGAAGCTCAGCGGGGTTGAGCTGCATGATTTCGGCACCACCTTCAAGGCCTATCGTCGCCAAGTCGTGCAGGAAGTGCCGCTCTACGGCGAGCTGCACCGTTTCATCCCGGCGCTGGCTTCGGCTTACGGCGCGAGCATCTGCGAGATTCCTATTCGCAATGTGAACCGCGAACGTGGCGAATCGCACTACGGCATTTCGCGCACCTTCCGCGTCTTCTTCGACCTGATCACGATTCGCTTCCTCCTAAAATACATGTCGCGGCCGCTGCACTTCTTCGGCAGCTTTGGCGCGCTCAGTTCGCTCACCGGCACGGTGATCGCGCTGTGGATGGTGGTGGAGAAGTTTCTCTACAACAAGAATGTGATGGACGAGCACGGACCGCTGCTGGTTTTTGCTGCGGTGCTGATCGTGGCCGGCGTCCAATTGATCGCGCTCGGATTATTGGGCGAGTTGCAGGTACGACACTTCCACGAGCCGACCAAGCGCGCGCCCTACACAGTCGATCGCGTACTCCGGTCTTCGCACAGCGAGAGCGCGCTGGCAGACTAAAGCGCCGCGATGGGCGACAGCATCGCTTGAGGTGAACTATGCAAGGGAAACACGAACATACACATAAGCACGAACACCCTCACGAGCATACTCACACCCACGAGCACTCCCACGATGGCGTCACCCACACGCACGAGCACACACATCAACACAGCCATGAGCACGAGCACACCCATTCCCACGAGCATACGCACGGATCGGACGCGGGAGCTCATGACCATGAGCATGGCAGCGAGCACGGTGCCCACGATCATCAGCACGATCCCGGCAAACTGACACCCCACGACCACAAACACTAGCACCGGATACAACTCGGACGCATTGCGATAACTTCCCCTATATTCATGAGAGCCCGAAGCGTCATCGTCTTCAGGCAACCCGACTCTCTGCCCTGCGAGGTGGTCAAGCTCTTCCTGAAAGACCGCGCGGCAAAATTCGAAGAGCGCAATGTGGCCGAGGACGCTGAAGCGGCGCGCGAGCTCCAGGAGAAGTACAATAGCCGCTCGACGCCGACTGTCGTGATCGGCGACGAAGTCCTGATCGGCTTCGATCCTGTACGCATCGATCAACTGCTTGAGCAGTAATTCTCATCCCGCGCGCGGTTATGTGTTCATCGCCGCTGCGACATTCTTCTGGGGATTCTCCGCAACAATGGGCCGCGCGATGTTTACCGGCCGATTCTCCAGCAGTGGCCGCGTGCTGCGCGCGATCGATCCGCTGGTGTTAGCCCAATCCCGCAGCACAATCGCGCTGTTGATTTTGGCGCCGCTGTTGCTGATCAAGAGTCGATCAGCGCTGCGCGTGCGCAAAAGTCATCTGGCGCAATTCTTCTTGCTTGGCGTTCTCGGGCTTGCCGCGTCGAATTACTTCTACTATCTCGCCATCGAGAAAACGACGGTCGCAACCGCGATCGTGCTGCAATATGTCGCGCCGGTTTGGGTGTTGCTGTACATGATTGCGCGGGGCCTTCAGCGCCCGACCGTCTTACGCGTCGGCGGAGTCGTGCTCGCAGTCGTCGGCTGCGCGTTTGCAGTAGGAGAGGTTGCCGCGCGCAGCAGTTTTCCCTGGCTTGCCTTCTCCGGAGCTCGGCTCAACGCGACTGGAGTTGTCGCCGCGGAGTTGGCTGCGATCACCTTCGCCTTCTACAACGTTTACGGACAGCATTTGCTGCAAAGCTATCAGCGTTCGACCGTGTTGTTGTACTCGCTGATGGGCGCGGCCGTGTTCTGGCTGATACCAAATCCGCCGTGGAAAATAGTGGCGCATCATTACAGCATCGGACAATGGTGGTTCATGCTGGTATTCGCGATAACATCGATGCTGATCCCATTCGCGCTGTACTTCAGCGGATTGCAGGACCTCGATCCGACGCGCGCCATCGTGACCGCGTGTCTGGAACCGGTTTGGGCGATTCTGCTGACGGCGGTGATTTTAGGAGAGCTCGTTTCGCCCTTGCAGGTGCTGGGAATTGCGGTTGTGCTGGTTGCAACCATCCTGGTACAGCGCCCGGACCGCAAGGCTCCGGCGGAAGCGGTGATCGCTGTGGAGCCGATCGAGTGAATAGCAATCAGCAGTCAGAGCTCAGCGCGCAACGGCGCGAACTTGATGAGTAAACACAGAAGTTCATTGGAGTTCAGGTGGCAAAACGTTGGAACGTCATAATCGTTTTTCTGATTGGGATTCTCACGACCTATGCTGTAGATCAAACATCCCCGTCTGCGAAGGCGGCGCTTTTTCCTCCCCTGGAGCACTGGAAGTCGGCGGTGCTCAATGGCAACGCGACACTTCTGAAATCGATGTACAGCAGCAATCCGCCCGCACGTATCGCGACCATCTCCGGTGATAGCAGCACCGACGTCGAGGTCGCTTTCTGGACGGGGTTGAAGGCGCGTCGCATGAAACTGGAGATCCTGCAATCTGAGCCGGTGCAAGCAGGCGCACAGCAGGTCGTATTTCAGGCGGAGGTTCACTCAGGTACGGCTTCGGCCGATCACATTGTCTATGTCACGGAAGGTCAGCTGTGGCAGCAGCAGAGTGGTACCTGGAAGGTGGTAGCAACGAAGCGCGGCGACCCCACGAAATTGCAGCAACCGGCTTCGACGACCAAGATCATTTACGCTCCCGGGCTCGATGCGCATGAAGAGATCAAGCAAGCATTGGCCCACGCATCAAGAGAGCACAAGAACGTCCTGGTCGTCTTCGGCGCGAACTGGTGCTACGACTGTCATGTGCTTGACCTCGCATTTCAACGTCCTGATCTTGCCGCCGTCTTGCAGCGCAATTACGAGGTGGTGCATGTGGATGTGGGCGAGGGCGATAAGAACCAGGACATCATGGAGCAGTATCAGGTGCCGATGAAAAAGGGAATTCCGGCGTTGGCGGTGCTCGATGGCAAAGGAAAGCTTCTCTACAGCCAGCAGGGAGGAGAGTTCGAGAAGGCGAGGTCACTGGCTCCTGAAGATTTGCTGGTTTTCCTCGACAAATGGAAGCCAGGAAAGTAGCGTGCTACTGGACGAACCATCCGCTCATCATTACTGTTTTTCCTGCACCACGCGCGCCATGAAGTATCGTTGTCGCGGGACAGGGCCAAAGACGAATGGCAGCGGTCCCCATCCAGAGAAGTAGAAGCCTGCGCCCGCGTCGGGGTTCATAGTTGCCATCCAGGAGTGCACGTCATAGTCGGCAGACTGTTTTGCCGTAAGGTTCATGGGAAATAAAAATTCCTGCGTGTTGTAGAGCGGGACTACTATCAGGTCTCCAGATTTGTGTTTATATATATTTGGTTCCAGTGGCTGAGCCCCGAATTTATCCATGTAGTATTCAAATCCCCAGCGTCCTTCGAACCAAACCGTCCCCGAATCATTTCGGGTCTTCTCGTGTATGTAGTTCGCCGCCATTCGCGCCGTATTCGCCACTGCGGCGTCACCAGCAGCTGCCCACAGCGAAATAGCTCCGGAAAGTAGCAAGGGAACTGCTACAGTTATCCATCGCCGGCCCGTAAAAGTCAGTTGCCGTTGGTCAAGCCGTATGGCGAGTAGGATAGCAACCGCGGGAATCATTGGAAGTAGCGACCTGGCATTTACCGTCCAGTTTACGACTGTAGCAAAAAACATGGTTCCTAGTATCCAAAGAAGCAGCAGGATAGAGTCAGGCCCCCTTCTCTTCCAGAAGTCTGCGACCGCCAGTGCAAGGACCGAAAGTGCGCTGGCAACAAAAAAGATAAGCTGAGTGCTGATGAATAGCTTGTGATAGAGAAGCCATCGCTGGCCTTGGTATATGGTCCCAAGGTCGACCCAGCCCATAAAGAAACAGAACGCCAGAAAGATACTTAAGAGCCCGCCAAAGAGTACCTGCTTGCGTGACCAGAGTAGTGGCGCAAAGATCAATGCGGGAAGGCTGCAACCACCCAGGAACGCTAAGCCGACCAACGCGCGGCCGGAGCGTCCTTCCAGCTTGCGAATCTCACTGGTATGCTGCATTGCCTGTTCGATGAGCCCGTGACCATATAGCTCAAGGGTGTAGAGCTCATAGGCGGCGAGAATAGCGACCGGAATTATGAAATACCCAATCCAGCTTCGAAAGCTCCGCCTTCGCCACAGTGCGTACACGAAGAGAAGGGGGATTAACGAGATGCCAAAGTATTTCGTTAATGTGCAGGCGGCAATCAGAACGCCGGATATTGCCAAATAGAACGGCTTCGTTGAGTCTTCCAGTCCCTCTAGCCAGAAGACTACCGCGAGTAGCCACAGCGCAAGCATCATGACATCGCACATCAGACCGGTCGCAGATACCAGAAAGCCGGGTGCGAGCAGAGTGGCTGCAGCGGCGATGAAGGGTCTTTGGGTAAAGTGACGTGCAAGATGGTACGTGCCCAGTACGACCCCGAGCGCCGGAAGCATAAATCCGATGTGCAGCACCCTCTCCGACCACCCAGCAACCGAACCTATCAATGCCATGTAGTAGGCGGCCAGAGGCGGGTTCTGCTGGATCTGCCACATGTACGTCGGGTGCCACCACCAGAGGGCGGTGAATCCGTATGGGTCAAACGGATGCCTGGTGATCTGTTGTGCGGTCCAGATAAAGATCGGGTCGTCGATGTGGACGGCCTTGTTGATGAAGGGAAGCAGGACCAGGAGCGTCAGTAGAATCAATATCGCCTGCGGCCGCTGGGAAGCGCGACTCCAGAATTCGGAGGATCGAGCGGGCGCTTGTTGATCGCCCCAAACTTCTCCCGTCGCGTGCTTCTGGTTGCCGAGGCTGTGAGTTTCCGGGACCAATGACCCTCCGGGACGAAGTGGCCCATGGTATCAACGTTGCGGCGCCTGTCCAAAGCCTAGTTCGCAGGGATGACGATGACCTCTGGCGCACCCGCTTGCCCGAGCCCATGCGTTGGTGCTAAACTAACTAACTGGTTAATTAAATGGACACCCAACTCCAGTCCGCCGAGCTCCGTCGCGGCCGTCGCCGCCAACCCGAGGCCAGCCGCAACGCGATCCTGCAGGCCGCGCTCATTGAGTTTGCGCGCGAAGGCCTGGCCGGCGCCCGCATGGACGCGATCGCCGAGGCCGCCGGCGTAAACAAGGCGCTCCTTTATTACTACTTCGGTGATAAGGAGGCGCTGTACGGCGCCATCCTCGACCGCTTCTTCGAGAAGCTTGTAACGCGCATTCTGGCGGTCTGCAATCAGCCGGGCACAGCGGGCGAGCGCTTCCTGTCCTACGCGAGAACGCACTTCGACTCAATCGCGGAATCTCCTTACTCGCCGTACATCTTCATGAGCGAGCTGATGAGCGCCAGCCGCGGCGGCTCGCCGCACCTTGATCGGATTTTTGCCAGGTACATGCAGCCAATCGGCACGCGTGTGCTCGCGCTGGTCCAGGAGGGAGTGAAGAGCCGTGAGTTCCGCGACGTGGATCCCCAACAATTCCTGCCGTCGGCGATCGGCTCCATCGTTCATTACTTCCTGACTGCGCCGGTGCGGCAGAAGTTTACGCCCGAGCTGGATGTCAACAGCGCGCAGGCCATTGAGCAGCGTCGCGCGGCGGTGCTCGACTTTATTGCGGCGGCTTTGTTTGCCGACCGCGACGCAGGCATTAAGCTAGCCGCCAAAATTGCGGCCCAGAACGTACCGGAGGCAGGCAAATTCGCGGCGCACCGCAAGAAAGGAAGACGGCCGTGAAGATCAACAAATTTTTCATATTTCTGCTCGTGCTGCTGGCGGTCGCAGCCGGCTACTACTTCCACTCGACGGACCGCACCAGCGATACAGTGCTTATCGGCGTTGTCGACGCCAATCAGGTCATCGTCAGTTCGAAGATCATGGGTCGCATCGAGAAGCTTTACGTCGACGAAGGTTCGAAGGTCAAAGCCGGCGACCTGATTGCGGAGATCGATTCTGCCGACTTGGAGGCACAGAAGGACGCAGCCGAGGCCACGATCAAGGCTTACAACTCGCAGGTGTCGGCGATGCGCGCGACCGAGGCGCAAACGCTCGGCGAGACCAACAGCGGTGTGGTCAACGCTCAGGCGCGACTCGCGGCGGCAAAGGCGACGTTGGCCCAAGCCAAGGCGGACCTGGTTCGAATCCAGAGCGACTCGCAACGCACCATCGAGCTGGCGAAAGCCGGCGTCGAATCGGATCAGGACAGGGTGCGGGCAGAGGCGCAGCTCGAGGCGCAAAAGGCAGTTGTCGAGAGCGCGCAGAAGAATGTCGACGCTGCGCAGGCCGATCTCAATACTGCCAATGCGCGGCTGCATCAGCAACGCGCAGCGGCAAGTAACGTTGCAATGGATCAGGCGCAAGTGGCGAACGCTCGCGCACAGTGGGCGGGAGCCGACACGCGGCTCGGCTACACGAAAATTTATGCGCCGGTGAGTGGGACAGTTTCCGTGCGCGCGACCCGGCAAGGCGAAGTGGTGAACCCGGGCGAGGCAATAGTGACGATTATCGACTTCGGCGACACCTGGGTAAGGGCCGAAGCGCCCGAGACCGACGCTCGCTTTATCGCTGACGGCGACAAACTCAAGGTGCGCCTGCCGGCGGGGCAGCCGATCGAAGGCACGGTAATCTTCAAGGCGGTGGAGAGCGACTTCGCCACCCAGCGCGACGTCAGTCGTCGCAAACGCGACATCAAGACCATCGGTCTCAAGTTGAAAGTCGACAACCCCGACGGCGCGTTGGTTCCCGGCATGACCGCCGAAGTTCTGCTGCCCAGGGACCTCACGAAGGCAGTGGCGAAAGGCGGCCGATGAGCTGGTTCAAGCGAAATTCGAATGGGAAAGCACAGAGCGGATGTCCCGAGCCACCTAACGGAGATGCGATCGTCGTTGACCACATTACCAAGAAGTACGGTGACTTCACCGCGGTTGACGACGTGTCGTTTTCTGTGCGCCAGGGGGAGATCTTCGGCCTGCTGGGGCCGAACGGCGCAGGCAAATCCACGCTGATCCGTATGATGACGACATTGCTGCCGATTACCAGCGGCGACGCCCTCATCAACGGCTTTGATGCCGCCAAGCAACCCGACAACGCGCGGCAGTGCATGGGTGTGATCCCGCAGGCCCTGACCAGCGACATCGATCTCACCGTCGAGGAGAACCTGAACATTTACGCCAAGCTGTACGGCGTAGATGCCGCACACCGCAAGAAGAACATCGACGACCTGCTCGAAACCGTCGATCTGACGAAATGGCGCCATGCCCAAACTAAGACGCTCTCCGGCGGCATGCGGCGGCGGCTGGAGATTGCACGCGGCCTCGTGCACAGCCCGAAGATTTTCTTCCTCGACGAGCCCACCACGGGACTCGATCCGGTCTCGCGCGTCGCCGTTTGGGAAATGCTGACCAACATTAAGAACAGCCGCGACCTCACGATTCTTATCACGACGCATTACATGGACGAGGCCGACCGTCTTTGCGACCGCATTGCCATTGTCGATCATGGCAAGCTGGTCGCGCTCGATTCGCCGCTGGCGCTGAAGGCAAGCGTGCCGGGGACAAACGTCATCGAAGCGCAATTCCTCAAAGCTCCCGCGGATTGGCAGCAGGAGCTGGAGCAGCTCGAGGACGTCACCTCGGTCCAGCCCGAGGCCGCACACATGTACCGCATACTCACCGCTAACGGCTCGAAAACGACGACCGAGTTGGTGGAGTTAGCGGTGCGCAAGGGCGTGCAGGTGAAGTCGCTCTCGGTGCAGAACACAACGCTGGACGATGTTTTCGTCCACTTCACGGGACGGCAACTGCGCGACGAGCAGGTGAAAGCCTACAACTTCGTCATGCCTGACCGTCCGGGGGTGCGCCCATGAATCGGATGTGGGCCATTATGGAGCGCGAGCTGCGCAAGTTCTTCCGCTCGCCGGCGCTGATGCTGGTGTCGATGGTGTTTCCGCTGGTGCAGCTTATCGTCCTGGGCAACGCTTTCGGCGGCAAGATCAAGCAGGCGCGTCTGGGAGTCGTCGATCAGGACCGCGGCACGCAGTCGGTCAAGGTTCGCGAGGCGCTGGCCGCGGTGGAATCGAACGCGCACACGTTCTATCCGGTCGATTACGACAGCGACCGTCAGGCGATGGAAGACGTTCGCACCGGCAGGCTTGATGGCGCCATCATCATCCCGCCGGAGTACTCGCGGCGAGTGTATGAGCAGAACCATCCGCGCATCGCGCTTATCGTCGACAACACCGACAACTTCATGAGCGCGACACTCGAGGACGAGTTCTCCAGTCTGGTGAAAGCGCTGAACGATCCTGACGTCGAGCCTTCGCGCATCGTGCAGCAGATTTCGCTGGATACGGTCGAGCTCTACCCCTATATCGAGTACATGAAGTACCTGCTGCCGGGCTCGATTGCGCTGGCCATGTTCGTTTCGGTGATGATCGGCGGCGGCATGCTGTACATCGACGACAAGGCGCGCGGCGTGCACGAAGGCTATCTGGTCACGCCGATCACCAAGTTCGAGCTGGTGGCGGGCCTGAACATCGCCGGTGCCATCAAGGCGATCCTGGCCGGCATCATCATCACAGTATTGGGTGCCCTATTGTCGGGACTGGGGACGATCTTCACCCCTCTGAATTTCCTTTACGTGCTCCTGATGATCCTGGTCACCTCGCTGGCCTTCAATACCATGATGTTCCTGATGATGGTGCGCGTCGAAGACCCGCTGGTGCCGCGCGCCACCTTCGGCATTCTCAACACGCTGTTGTTCTTCCCCAGCGGCGCCATCTATCCCATCAAGGCGTTTCCGGCGTGGCTGCGCGGCATCGCCTACATCGATCCGTTCACCTACTCGGTGCATGGATTCAAGGCACTGCTGCTGAAGGACGCGGGCTTCGCAGCCATCCGCGGTGACCTGGCGTATCTGACCATCGCGGCGGCGGTGATGATCACGATTGCGACGGCGTTGTTCAAAAGGACGCTGTAGCCCGGTCGGTGGTATAAAGGCTGTCATTCCGCCAGAGCGTCGGGAGGTTCTCATGCGCACGGCCGACCGGCGGGTGGCCCGGCCTACGACTAAACGGACGCCGGGTGCCCCATCCGAGCTTCGTTTGCTCGGGTGGGGCTTTCGTTTCAGGTGACATGAACGCGTGAGGTCGAATCGACTCGGGCGATTGTGCCGTCCCTGAAGGGACTCGGGATCTTCTAATAAACGCGTCCGCACGTCGCGCCCTGATGCTTGCGCACGCCGCGGGCCGATTCGGGTTGTGCCGTCCCGCTTCGTGGGACTCGCGCATGCCCCGCTCACCAACCCATTTGGCGCATCCTGTTCAAGATGACCGCGCTGTATTGGTTCATGCGGTCGGGACGTCGCCTGAGGGGGCCGGGCAAGACTGCGGCGAGCCGTGCTGCCTCTTGCCTGCCAATCGTCCGGGCCGGCATTTTGTAATAGCGGCGGCACGCGGCATCTACGCCGTAAATGCCTGGACCCCATTCGACCACGTTCAGGTAGAGCTCCAGAATGCGCCGCTTGCCCAGGATAAGTTCGGCCACCGGTACCAGCGTGTACTCTGCTCCCTTGCGCAGGATCGAGTGGCTTGTCCCGAAGAACAGGTTTTTCACCAGTTGCTCCGTGAGTGCGGTCGCCTTCCAAATCCTCTTTCGCAGCCACTTCGATTTCGTGCCAATCAAACCCATGATGCTGGTAGAAGCGGGCATCCTCCGCGGCGATGACAGCGTGCTGTAGATCGGCCGAAATCTCGCGAAGCGGAATGAATTTGTACCGTTTCTGATAGGGCGTGCGATGGATCCAGGACTGCAATCGCCGCTCCATTTGCACTGCGGTCGTTGGCGGGTCGATCCACCGGAGGACAACCAGCAGTAGTGCGGCAGACGACCAAAGAAGCAACGCGCCGACAATAAGCCATCGAACAAGGGATCGAAGGCCAACCTTCTGAAGCTGATTCTTGAGGCGGCTGTATGGCCGTGAGGTCACCTTGCAAAATAATAACGTGGGCGGATTACCCAGCCTACATATCCGGGGGTGCCCCATCCGAGCTTCGTTTGCTCAGGTGGGGCTTTTCGTTTCGGGTGAGATAGGTGCGTGATGTCTATTCGCTTCGGCACGGGGCTGTGCCGTCCCTGACGGGACTCTGAATCTCTTAATAACTGCTACCCAGCATTCCGCTCGCCTGCGGCGTCGCTTCATGCTGGGCTATCCTGTCGCCGTCCCGCTTCGCGGGACTGCTTCTGCGTTGTTCGTGTTCTGACGCTTCCCACCTGCTGGGTCCGCAGGGCGCACGATAATCTGTGCACATTCGGCTGCTCTGCCGTCCGGTTTCGCTCGTGAGAGCAAACTCCCGCTCCCGTGCCCCGCATCCTATGGTTGTTGACAGCGACGCCCTTCTACTCCGGGCCGGTTGAGCAGCACACATCAACATAATCAGGAGGACTGTTATGAAGAGTTTTCTCATTGGGCTGGGGCTGGGGGTTGGCCTCGGACTCCTGTTCGCTCCCATGAGCGGCGAAGAGACCCGCAACAATCTGGCCGATCGCGCCAATGATCTTGCAAGCTCGGCGCGCGAGACTTATGAGCAGAATCGCGACCGCGTACAGCGGGGCGTTGAGACGATCCGCAGCACCGCAGAACGCGCTATGGGTCAGGCGCGCACGGCCGTGGCCGACGTGGCTTCCAAGGGCAGCGATTACGACAGGAGCGCACCCAACAGTCAGGCCGTGTAGTCCGGGGCGAACTCCCCTAATTTTGTCGGCGGGCAAGGACAACGATGTCTATTGCCCGCCATTTTCTTTCCCGACCACAGCTCAATCGAAGGAATGCTGATAAAGGTGCAACATCGCGGTCGCGACTCTGCTAACGTTTTATGCAGGAGGCGACCTTGAAAGCGATACGTGTGCACCAGTTCGGCGGCCCTGAAGTTCTGAAGCTCGAAGAAGTACCTGACCCGCAGCCTGGGCCGGGCCAGGTTGTGGTCCGCATTCACGCAGCAGGGGTAAACCCCGTCGAGGCCTACATCCGCACTGGAACCTACACGTTTAAGCCGACCCTGCCATACACGCCCGGAAACGATGGCGCGGGGATCGTGCTCAAGGTAGGCCCCGATGTGAAGCGCTTCAAGCCAGGCGATCGCGTTTACGTCACTGCCTCTCGCACTGGCACCTATGCTGAGCAGGCGCTATGCGTCGAGGCCGTGGTCCATCCACTTCCTGAACACGTCAGCTTCGAGCAGGGTGCGGCTATGGGCACTCCCTATGGCACCGCGTATCGCGGGTTGTTTCAGCGCGCGCAAGCAATGCCGGCAGAAACCATCCTGGTTCATGGCGCGAGCGGTGGAGTAGGCACTGCGGCCGTGCAACTGGCGCGTGCCGCCGGCATGAGCGTAATTGGCACAGCAGGCACTTCTGAGGGTATGGAACTGGTGAAACAACAGGGCGCACGCCACGTACTGAATCATTCCTCTGACGGTTATCTGGACCAGCTTAAGAAGCTTACTGATGACCGAGGGGTGGACGTCATCGTCGAGATGCTGGCGAACAAGAACCTAGCCAACGATCTTACTGTGCTCGCGAAGAAAGGTCGCGTGGCCGTGGTTGGCAACCGGGGCACAATCGAGATCAATCCCCGCGATGCCATGGCGCGCGAAAGCGACATTCGCGGCGTTACGCTGGTCAGCACCTCGGAGCAGGAGTATCGGGAGATGCACGCCGCGTTGGGCGCAGGTCTGGAAGACGGAACGCTACGTCCCGTTATCGGTGAGAAGATTCCATTGGCCGAAGCGCGCCGTGCCCATGAGGAGATCATGAAGCCATCAGGAGCACATGGAAAAATCGTGCTCGTACCCTGAGCTTCGTTTGAGAGGACGATGTTTAGTTCGTGCGTCGTCCGCCGGTGCAGCGCATCTGCTCAACGTCGCGCCCGTTCACCGAAACAATTCCGGTACGCACCCTTGGATCAGGCGAGCGCTCGCCTTCCTGCTCGGGATCGGCGTGGCTCGAACTCTGCCTTGTGTTTTTTATCTTGCGGTTGGAGCTGAGCTTGCGAAGGTTGGCCTCGACGTTCTGGATCCCTGTCCTGACGCGCTCGGCTCCAAGGTGGGCCGCTTTTCTTCCGTATTCCTCGGCGTCATGCAGCTTAGAGCTCAAGCTCACAGTCGGCCTCCGCTTTATTGAAAGAGATGCACTTGGTAGAAGATTGGAAACCAGCGGCGAGGAAAAATCAAGGGGTGTGAGTCACACCCGGGCGGCAGCGTGGAACAGCAGCCCTGGTCAGCGGGCTTACTGCCGTATCCGCGGATTAAATACGGAGTACAGCAAATCGGTCAGAAAGTTCACTAACACGTACGTCAGCCCGATCATCAGAATGCATCCTTGCACCAGGTAGTAATCGCGATTGGAGATTGCGCTGATGGTCAGCCTGCCGATCCCGGGCCAGGAAAATATTGTCTCGGTGACAATTGCGCCCGCGAGCAAAGCCCCAAATTGCAGCCCGACAACGGTCAGGATCGGGATCATCGCGTTGCGTAGAGCGTGTCGATATACGACGGTGCGCTCCGGCAGGCCTTTGGCGCGCGCGGTGCGGATGTAGTCCTGCCCAAGCTCCTCCAGCATCGAGGTCCGTACCATACGTGTAAGGATGGCCGCCAAAGCACCGCCCATGGTGATGGCTGGAAGCACGAGATGCGCCAGCGAGCCGGAGCCTGACACCGGCAGCCATCCTAATTGGATCGCGAAGAACAAAATCAGGATCGGCCCCAGCGCGAAATTAGGGAATGACAAACCGAGCAGCGAGACGAAGCTGAGCACGCGGTCATCCCAGCGGTTGCGATGCAGTGCCGAGCGCACTCCGGCTGGAATCGAGACTCCCAGTGCAACCACCAGCGCCGCGAGCGTAAGCTCCATGGTCGCGGGATACGCCTGAGCTATCACACGCCCCACATTCTGGTTCAGGCGCAGGGAACGCCCCATGTCGCCATGCAGAATGCCGCGCCAGTAATTCACGTACTGCTGTCCCAGCGGTACGTCGAGCCCGTAAGCATGGCGCGCGGCGGCGATGTCGGTAGCGGCCGCACCTTCGCCCAGCATCTGCTGTATGGGATCTCCGGGCACAAGATGAATCAGCAGGAAGACCACTGATACCACCAGCCACACCACAGGCAGCATGTACAGCAGGCGAGAGGAAACGTAGCGCAGCATCAGCTCGCGACGGGAGTCGCCGGGGACGACTGCGGTTGTGATTGCGGCTGCGCGGCTTCGATCCTGACGCTGTCCACGCGCAAGCCATCCATGCCGGCAACAGTGTAACGGCGGCTTTCGTACTCGAAGCTGTCGCCCGGTTCAGGAATCTTTTGCAACCGCGTCAGCACGAATCCAGCCAGCGTCTCGAAACCCTCGTCGCGAGGCAACACGATGTGGTATTGCGATTCCAAGTCGCGAATATTGACCGAAGCATCGAGTGTCATCGAGGTTGCGCCGGGAGTAAAGGACGGCCCAGCAACATCGAACTCATCCTCGATATCGCCGACCAATTGTTCCAGCACGTCTTCCACTGTAACCAGTCCCGCGGTCGAGCCAAACTCGTCCACTACAACCGCCAAATGCCTCTTTCGCGCCTTGAATTCGACTAGAAGGTCGTGCAGCGGTTTGGTCTCCGGCACAACCAGCACCTCGCGCATGATGTGCCGCACCTCCAGGCCGCTCGGTCGGTCGAGCGACCGCCCCGAAGCCGTGCGCTTTACCCGATAACGCAACCAGCGCATCAGGTCCTTGGCGTACAGCACCCCAATTATGTGCTCGGGGCCGCGCAAAGGATCGTACACCGGTATGCGTGAATGCTGCTCGTCAACCACCCGTTCCAGAGCTTCTTCCAACGAAAGATTGCCGGAAAGCGAGAAGATATCCGGCCGCGGCACCATGATCTCGCGCACCGAGATATTCTCCAGGTCTAGTGCGTGATTGATCAGTTCAGCCTGCGTGGGCGCCAGCACCCCGAGTCTTTGATTCGCGGAGACGATCAGCTTCAGCTCCTCCGGCGAATGTACTCCTGCTTCCCGCACCAGCCGCATGCCGAACGCCTTCAGAACCACGTGTGTGGAGGCGGTCATGAACGCCAGGAATGGCGCGGCGACGGTCATAAAGAAATCCATCGGCGCCGCGACCGCCACTGCGACGCGCTCGGTACGCTGCAAGGCGATCGACTTGGGAACCACTTCGCCCAGGATGACGACGAGATACGTCATCAGCATGAACGCTAGGACAATGGCGATTCCATGGGCATAGAACCGTGAGTGCGGAAGAGGATAGAAGAGCGGCTCCAGGATGTGCGCAATCGACGCCTCACCGATCCAGCCAAGCGCAAGGCTACACACCGTCACCCCGAACTGCACCGCATTCAGGACATGATCGAGCTTCTGATGGAGTTTCTGGACGGTGCGTGCGCCGATGCGATGTGCTGCAATCATCTGTTGTAGTCGCGTTTCGCGCACGCTGACCAGGGCGAACTCGGCGGCCACGAAGAACGCGTTTGCCGCGATCAGCAAGACCACCGCTACGATACGCAGCACAACAAAAGTAACCATCGCAAAAAATCTTACCATCGCGAGTGGCTGAAAGCTGACCACAGCGCTTACATCGCGGTCCCAACTAATTCTGCTTCAACTCTGACCTCTAAGATTTCCTCACTTAGTTCAACTCTGCTTGTCACAGTCAAAGTAGGTAACTCTTCTAAGAAGAACGCCCGATTTGTCTCAGCTGAGAGTGACGCGATACTCAGTCATCGGCTGCATACTGCGCGCGGCCCTCATGCGCCACACAGTTGTTTGGCCCATTCATCAACGGAGGAAACGTCAGCATGAAGCATGGACTCTTATTGGCAGCCGCTCTTTTAAGTCTGTCAATGGCCGCATCGGCCAGCGTAACTGTTACCGTCAGCTCACCCACGAACAACTCGCAAGTCAACTCTCCTTTTAGTTTGGTGGCGAGCGCCTCCAGCCATTACCCCATCGTCGGGTGGCATGTTTATCTTGACAGCAATAACGTTTACACGGCCGGCCAGACCAACTCCATTTCCACCCAAATCAACGCGTCTGTCGGAACTCATCAACTGGTTACGCGTGCCTGGGACAGCACGGGCGCTTACGGCGACGTTTATGAAGAGATCACGGTCAATAGTGGTGGTGGTGGCGGGGGAGGGGGAGGCGGCGGCAACGGGCTGCCGAACCCGCCGCCAGGCGCGATTGTCTTTAAAAACATCGAGGACAGGGGTAACTGGCATTCCTGTCATCAGTCGAGTTGCTCGGGCGGCAGCGGCCAGGGCGGCGACTGGATGGCGCAGTACCAGAGCAATCCTTCACGCGACGGCTCCTCAACCGAGTTCTACAACTACGGCTCGTGGGGCAACACGCTGTGGACGCAAAAGCTCGGCGCCAACAATGGCGTTCGCAATTTCCTCTGGGACTTCTGGTTCTATGTCGACCAGAACTCGCTTAGCTACGGGCAGGCGCTCGAGTTCGATGCCTTCCAGTTCATCGGCGGCTACAACTATATGATCGGCAGCCAGTGCGACTATGGTCGCGGGTACTGGGATACTTGGAACGAGTCCAGCGGCCACTGGGTACAGACCAACATCTCCTGCCCGAAGTTCAGCCCCAACACGTGGCACCACATTCAGTGGTACATGACGACCAATCCCGGTGCGCATCAGTACACCTACCATGTGCTGGTGGTCGACGGAAATAGCCATCAGGTAAACTACACCGGCAACGCCGCGTACCTCGCCTGGGGCGACAACCTCGGGGTACAGTGGCAGCTCGATGACAACGCCTCTGGCGGCGGATATCACGAGTGGGTCGATGAGGCTACGCTGACAATCTGGTAATCTCGATTCGTTCGTCCATGCACGCAGGGGCTCCCCAACGGGAGCCCCTTTCACTGTGCCGTGAGCGTCACATTGTCTGGCCAGACATTGTATGGCTGCTGCGCATAGTCACCGTCCATCTGAAAAGCAACATCGGTGTCTTCCATTGTCCAGTACGACTCGTTTGCCTTGTAGAGATCCAGCGGATGGGTCTGGTCGGTCACGCTCACGCTGATGTAGTGCACCTGGTTGCCGACGCGCTCAAACTGCCACACTAGGTGTACCCTACTCTCTCGGCCGGGCTACAGTTTGTGAGCCGCAGATTTTAAACGTGTTTTGGCTTGAGAGAAGGGATATACTTCAAGGCCTAATCCCTGGGGAATTGCCGTTGTGGCGCCAGGTCCTCGATCAGATCGCAAAGCAAATAGCACGTCCAACCACAACTGGCAGACTGATTACGTGTTTCTAGGTTTTGAAAGGTGGGTGAATATGAATGCCCCTCCACAATGTCCCCGCTGTGGCAGCACCGATGTCATGGTGACTTCCCGCCCGAAACTCGTGCCCGGAAAGGCCGAGTATCTGACCGAGATTGCGTACCTGTGTGACTTGGGACACATGTTCTCCTTGAAGGAACAGAGCGAGACCGAGAACGCGGTTTCTTCTTCGACCGGCGAAGTCGAACTTAATGACAATCGCGGGCAGTAGGCACGCACTGGACTTGGTGCTGGAGCACCATTGCTCATCAGGCTGCCGCGGTGCTCAGACGCGTCCCGCAATAGGTTCCCACTCGTCCCCACGGAGGGACAGCGTATCTAAACCAGCGCCCATTCGGCTTCGTCAGGGCAAGTAAACGCCCTCCTGGTATTCGAGTCCCGGCTAGGGACGCTATATGCAGTCCCACCAGGTGAAATGCAAGGTCATCAGCGACGCCCGATGCAGCTTGCGCGACCTATGCGCCATGCTCCGTGCGCCTCTGCATGCGCCCCTGATCCATTTAGAGCTGCAGCAGCAGATGCGTTTACAATATTAAGAGATCGCAGGAAGCGCTTCTGTGGTCACCTGACCCAAAACATGCGAAAGTGGCGGAATTGGCAGACGCACCAGACTTAGGATCTGGCGGGTAAAACCGTGGGGGTTCGAGTCCCCCCTTTCGCACCAACAACTTGCGGCGGTGCAGGATTAAGCGCTTGTTCCGCTGTGCCCAATTCTGTGCCCACCTCGCGGATTTCCAGCCCTCGTACACTGGTCACAGATTCAGCACCGAACGGCGCGAATGCACGCTCAATCGCGTCGGCTTGCGGATGAACATATCGCTGGGTAATTGTGATCGAGCTGTGCCCGGCGATCCGAGCCAGCGTGAATGCATCGCAGCCCGCTTGCGCTAGTTGGGTTAGAGCAGTGTGCCGGAGCACGTAGGGCTCGAATGCTTCCAGCTCCCGCGCCCCGTTCTGCTGCGCCTTCTTGTTGGCCCTTTCGATAGCTTTCCTGTGCTGGTCCTTCGCCGTGTCCTTGTTGAAATGGCCCTCGCGGGAACTGGAGGGGAATACCCAGCCCTGTTCGGGATTCCCTGATTCCTCATGCCGGGCTTTCAGCGCAGCATAGACGGCGGGAACCATCGGCAACATTCGCCGGGCTGTTTTTGTTTTGCCTTCCGTGACCTGAATAAGCCCGCCGTTGCCGTTGAGATAGATATTTTCCCATCGCAGCCCAAACACTTCGCCAGGACGCATCCCTGTGCCACGAATGATGGTGGCAGCGTCCCGCCACGGTTGCGGACACTCCGCGACGTATTGCTGCCACTCGGCATCGGTCAGCACTCGGTCCCGCTGTCGCTCTCCCTTTGCTAGCGTGATCTTCGCCGGGCGGTCCAGCTTCCCCCACTCGTATGCGAGATTCAGCGCTCGCCGCAGCGACCGCAGCCCGCAATTGATACGGGACGGCGAGAGCTTTGCCAATCGTGCCGCGAACTGCTGCGCGTGCTGGTCGCTGATCCGGTCAATCTTTTCGCTCGCCCAATCGCACTTCAGAACCATGTTTGCGCCGTCACGGTAGTATTCGAGGGTGCCGGGCTTCGCAACGTGTTTGGCTTCCACGTATGGAACGAAATCTTTCCGCAGGAACTCCGAGAGTGTGACTACGGGCTTCTTCTCTCGGATTCCCACCTCGCCCTTAGCGAGCGAGGCACGGTGAGCGGCTTCCATCTGCCGGGCGGTGTGCTGGTTCTTTTGCCGGGTGGATTCCCGTATCGCCTCACCGTTGAACGTGAACTTGTACCAGTAGATCGAACCGCGCTTGTAGATAGCCATTAACGTTTCCTTTCCTCGTTCACTTTCAGGCTTTGCGCTTTCTTTGCGCGCCGCTGTTTCCGATCGCGTGAGGCACGGACAGCCACAACGTGGGCGCAATCTGGCAAACAAAACTTTCGGGAGTGTTTACTTTCGAGTCGGAAAAACTTGTTGCAATCGCTGCGGGCACACCACGCGTATTCAGCGCCCGAAAGTTTCTCAAAAAAAAGCTGAGCAGCGCAGGCGGCTACTCCGGGGTCGACGACACACTCGCCCGTCAAATGTCCTTCCTCAAAGTCCAACTGGACTTTCAAGCGGCCAACATTGAACCACCGAATCGAAGCGTCTTCCCATTTTTCGACGGGCAATTCCGCGGCCTTTCGGAGAACCTGTTGCATTTCTTGAAACTGCGAGAAATCCATGTAACCGCGGGACTTATAAGAAGTCATCAAAACATCTTTTGGCTTCTCCCCAGCGAAACCTGCCATGGGCACGCGCTTTGAGACAGGGACGGTAGAGTGACTTCCCGGATCTCCATACTCATTTAGGAATCGGAGCATGTGTTCTGGGGTGGCCACCCGCATTACTGCGTCCAGATACTCGCGGCCATCAAATCTCTCTGGCCAACTTGCCCCACTCCAGGGAGGTCGGAACCGAACGTCCTGAGACACGTCTTCTTTACGCCAAGGATGCTCGTGAACCCGACACTCGGCCAAAACCTGTACGGGGAAGGTCGGCAGTTTGTAGGTCTGTGACATATTATGTGTCTTGTTTATGTCTCTTGCCACAGATACTGTCTCACTTGTACTGGTTGATTGCAAGAAAATTCTTAGCGAAGGACAAGAAAATGGACGCATTGATCTCAGTTAACGAAGCCGCTCGCCGGTTGGGCGGAATTTCAAAGTGGACAGTCCACGCATGGCTTAGCCAGGGCCGCTTGCAACGCACCAAGGTGGGCGGACGCACAATGATCCGCGAGAGCGAACTCACCAAGGTCATCGAGGAGGGCGGGAAGTCACATGCACCGGGCCGGCCTGAAGAATCGGTGTGATCGTGCGAAAGGGGGTATGAGGCTTACGCAGCGAGGCACGCTGCGAGGCGCATACCCACTCCGAAGCAGGGGCCCCCGTAAAACGCAATTCTGGGGCTTCACTGGCCATCGTGGGGGTTGGACGAACCTGAGGAGAGGAAGCGGAATGCCGACAACAAGACCACGAACGAGACTTATCTCGACGGCCGAACGTAGAGCGCCCAGGCCGCTCCCACCAGTTTGGCTGGGAGCCGAGTATCCTCGTCACCCGCCCGGCATTTATGACGTGCGTTGCAACTTGATACAGGGACCGGACTGGCTGAAGAACCATCACAGGTGGTCAATTCGATTGGAGTGCAACTTCCTGCTTGAGGAGGGTACCGTGAGTGGATTCCTCAACCTGGCGGACGATCCGAAGCGATGCGCGGCTAGAAGGCAATCGGACTATTTCAAGCTTTGGTGCAAGGTGAATGGCGGTCTTCCGCGAAACGGCCAGGCAATGCACTGGAACGACTTTGTCGGTAAGTTCTTCCGTGTTCGCGTCGAAGACGCAATGAAGAACAGCAAGGGAGGGACGTTGGCGGAAGCAGAGCGTTACTCAAAGATCGTCGAGTTCTTGGAGTGCATTGGACCTTGAGCCCCCCTGCACCCCCAATCATGAATCAGTTAATCAAGAATCCTGTAATCGAGCAATCAAGCAATCAACTAATCAAGGTCGCCATGAGGGAAGAAGCGAGAGAGTAGAGAGGAGTTTTCGAGCTTCGCCTTCGCCGGGCGAGGTCACTGCGAGCAAGCAAACCTTAAGGGCGGGGTGATCTATTCGCCCCGCTCAGGCCATCATTCTGCGAGAGAGAGGCATATGTGGAGGGAGGGCAAACACTCAGGAGAGAACACAAGGCTCTCGGTTAAGGTCTGAGCCACGACGCGTGAATAATCAATAGAATCAGCAAAGAATCAGCAAACAATCAAGAAATCAAAGCGGCTTGATTAATGCCGTAACCCTATGATGAACAAAAGCTTACATCCTTAAGGATCGAGAGATTCGACCACAAAAAACGTACAACTTGGCTAATGATTTCGGTTAGGGGAGAAAGGGCTTCATGGGCTATAGCAACGGGGCAGACACCACCGAGCAGTACCACAGCGTTGACATTCGGAAAATCCACATCAAGCGTTTACAGCAGACGGGCGGCGAGATCGCGCTACGCTGGAGCCGGTGCGGTACGCCCACGGGTGCTCTGGTGTGCTGGATCGAGCACGGTCGCTTGGTCCTGCTTTACCGATGGCGCAAACACAGCTCCGAGGAATGGATCGATGAGGAGTGCACCATATGGCTTGCCTGGACGCATTGCAATTATGGCGGACACAGGCCTTGGTTTATTTGCCCCGGTCAGGGCTGCGGGCGTCGTGTAGCAGTCTTGTACGGCGGTCGCGGAGTTTTTGCGTGTCGCCATTGCTATCGACTCGCGTATGAGAGTCAGAGAGAACAGCCCCACTACCGCCGCTTGCGACGTGCGCAAGTCATTCGGATGAAGCTAGGCGGCTCTGGCAGCATGGCGGAGCCCTTTCCAGTCAAACCCAAAGGCATGCACTGGCGCACCTATGAGCGTCTGCGACTGGAGGAGGAAAGGGCGGGCCGGCTTTCATTCCCGCCGTGGTTGTTACGACGCATTCTAGCTGGGTCATAGAGGGGAACCGGCACGGCGAACCAAACCTTCAGCGCTCTAACTGAGAAGCGTCTGACCATTGGTGCCAAAGTCATCGCCAGAGCGCCGAGGATGGCGACTAGGCGAACAGGGTCGGGAAAAACTACGAAAATCGAAAAATGTCATGGTTTTGTCGGTTTTCTTGGAAATGGTCGGAAAAATACGCGCTAGGGGGGTTAACCCCAGGCAGCAGAGTTCCACGGTGGAACGGTTCCCACTTCGGCGGATCAGAGTTAGTGCGGCACGACTGGAGGATGTAACTCTCGAAGGTATTTCAAAAGATGCTTCGTCTGGAGGCCTGGATTTCTGAACCAATCTGTGGACCAAATCCGGTAAGGCACCAGATCGTAGACCTTCTTCATTGAGCCAAACCTCTTTGTGTAAACCATGTACGATGCCAGACCATTTGCAGGACACATCAGTTTTGTGGACAGCCGTCCATGCTTGTGCAGGAAAATGCGTAGTTCATCCAGGAGCTGCTTATTTGACCTGTTATGAACCTTGTTTGCGAATTTTTCCTGAACCTGCCTGAAAACCTCAGGAGAGACGATTCTTGACGAACTAGGCTCCCATGGTGGTGTGCCGACGGGGTGGGGCGGGTCAAATCCTTCGGCGAGTTTCGGCCGTTGACCGTATGGCAAGCCTTTTTCTTTCGTCCACAAAATGGAAGTTTTCAAAAACCCTATATTGCGGAGGACGTACGGCCCGCCGAGCCAGTGGCGATTACAGAAAAACTGTACTGTGCCCAAAATTGTGCCCATTGGCGGTTTGCAGTGGCTTCGTTCTGTTGGGGCCGAGGAGCGAGAAGCCCGCATAAATACAGGCGAATCTCACTCCATGCAAGCTGCGCTACGTTGTTGATTTGTCGTGCGGCGAGTCCTCAAGGGAATTGGCGCGACACCGCGCTTACTCAAGACCAGACCTGCCAGCAGGTATAGAGGAATGGCAGAGAAGCCCCAGCGGTTGGCAACGCGCGCAAGAATGGCAAGATCGCCGTGCCAATCTCGACGAACAGTTGTGAAACTGCGTGCGCCTCGGAAGTCATAAGCGTGATTTGATCTCGGCGCAGCTGTCAAGCTGCGATTTCAGCCGTCAGCTGATTCTATGCCCGAGATCCCATGCACGGAGCCGGCGAAACTCAGGACAGGAAGTCGACCTTAATGGTTTTGAAGAGCGCACCGAGCGCAACCATCGCGGAGAATGTGCTGTATGAGATCGGGCAGGCGTTGCGCGAACACGGCCGGTTCAGGCCGGAACAGATCTCTGCAGCACTTGCCTTTGAGAGAATTATATTCCTCGCGCTGGAGACGAACTCGAACTGGAGCTCTGCGGCGAGCGCGCTGGACCCGGCGAAGAAGCAACCATGGTTCCCGTATATGCGAATCCCGCCGGGAATGACCTGTCCGCCTCCACCGCCGATGCTGTCCCCTTTGCGGGCTGCACTGATCTACGATCCGACTGCTACGTTGCAACTCGTCCGTACGCCGACGCTCGCACTATTCGGAGCGCTCGACAAAAACGTGGATTCCGCCGAGAGTGCCGAGCGGTTTCGCAAGGCATTCAATCGAGGTGGCTTGAACGACCTGACCATCTTGACTTTCCCAGGAGCAGGTCACACGCTAGAAAGATCGATGACTGGATACGAAGACGACCCCTCCATGCCTGAGCGGATGGTCGAGGGCTATCCGGAAGCTGTAATTCAATGGCTCAATGCTCGCTGACGCCCAGCGCCGCGTAGACCAGCGCGACGACAAAAGGAAGCGTAATTCGAGCGCATTATTCAGCAGGCCCGTAGCTTCATCGCGCTGCCCTGCGGCTGCATGCGCTACGGCCAGAAACAGCACAGGAGTGGAGAGGCTTTAGCCCCGCGCTGAGCGGTTCGGGGTTTTGCCATCTCGTTATTGACCTCGGCAAAACTCTTTCTATCAGATGACATCTCGGCCTTGGTTTGGGCCGGAACGGCAGGAGAGGGCTGATTCTTCAAGAACTGAGCTTTCCACGCCGCCCGTTTTTCCGGCGAAGTCACAGAACGGGAAAAATCTATGATGTAGGAAACTTCGTGCGGGCAATAGATGCAAGGCGTCTTTAGTATCTGCGCACTTGGTTCGTGTTTTACGGTGAATGGGAACGACCGCAAACATTCCGTACAGGTGAGTACCACGAATGGTACGCCGTTGTGATCTTTTCCGTTTCTCGGGATCCACACTGGGGCGGTTTTGTTGTCGTGCCCGATTGGTCCTTTGATGAGAGCCTCTGCGATGATCTCCAGCAGTTTGACCGGCATTTTCCCGGCCCTTCGCATAGAAAGCATCGGCAATCACTCCGGGTGGCACTGAACCCGATGAGTATGCTCCGCTCGTCGCGACCGCGACGACCTGCGGGAACCTGCGGCGGACGACCGATAGCAGTTCGAAGCCCGACATAGCGGGCATATTCAAGTCGGAAAGCAGCAGGTCCGGGACACGGTCCTGGAAGTGCAGCAAGCCTCGAAACCATCTGCTGCCGTGGTTACGTCGTAGCCGCTGCTCCTGAGGATAATGGAAATGGGTTGGAGGACGGCGGGGTCATCTTCGGCGACAAGAATTCGAATTTGTTTCTTTTCAGTCACACTATCCGCCTCCTTTGCTTTTAGGGTTAAGACGAAAGTATCCGCAGCTCGTTTTTCAGTCTGTATAGTTTTGAACACTCCTGTGGCGATTACTGCTTAGCCAACGGCGAGACGGTACTCATGCGCAAAAGGATACATGCCCGAAAAGCTTGTGCCCCCTAGGACTTAGCTCAGCCGGTAAGATTTCTTGCACGCCCTTAGAGTTAAGCCACAAAAGGCGGAGCGCACCGCACTTGGGATGCGATGCTCCCTGGCCAACAGTAACGGAATTGGTTGGACGAACCGCGCCTTGGTCTTAAGTGATGCCATTCGCTGATTCTTGCGGACAAGAGAAAGGCCGCGACGAATCGCGGCCTCCGCTTCGCAACCGCTCGCCTTATGCAGCCTTGCTGTCTCGGAATGCTTTCACTTTGTCGTGTGAAGCCTTGATCTGGGTCTGCTGCTTCTCAAGGATCTGGCGAATGGCAGGTCGTACCGCACCCGCTTTGCTCAAGGCGTCCTGGTAAGCTTTTTTCGCGGCGTCCTCGCCCTGTTCGGCAGTCTCAAGCAAGGTGTGATCGCCACCGCCCATCTTGCCCTTCATGTCACCCCAGAAACGGTGGACCGCACCGGCGGCTGTACCGCCATCATCTCTCTTCAGACCAGCCGCGCTCTCCAATTCGCTGGCGTATTGCGCCCGATTCTGCGACTCCTTTACGAAGAACGCTTTCACTTGCGGGTCTTTAATATGCTCAGCTAAGTCTGAGAACCCTTTATGTCCATCATGAAGAACTTCAACCACGTCTTTTACGATGTCTTTTTCGTCTGCCATTATGAAATGTCCTCTCTAAGATTAGAGTTCGGTACTGCATGGGCGGTTGGCCTACCGGACGAATACCTACCCTTTTAGCGAGTATGGTGTTGATTTCTCCACATCTCAAGGAAGTCAGCAACTTTATCTGGCTCCTCCGAAAGTACCAGAAGCCACGCAATGTCGGCCGAATATTGCTAGATAAGGATATTGCTGACTCGGCACGAGCGTTGGCCCCGAGGGGGCCAACCGAAACATCAGGTTGCTCGACGGCCAAATCACTTCGACGTTTATCAGGACGGCTCTATGTCAATCGAACCGCCCTGAGCCTTCCATTTTACCCGTCTAAATCCGCCGCACCTAACCCTGCTTTTTCTTCTCTTGATCGTGTTTTCCTTGTTCCGGCTGCGGACTCTTAGGCTGCCCGCTCGGATCCTGCTGTTTCTGTTGCACTGGCTGGTTCGGCTGATTTCCAGGTTTCTGCTCCGTACCGGGCTTTTGCGGATCGCTATGTTGTGGGTTACGACTTTCTTGATCTGACATTTTGTGCTTCTCCTTTGCTGGTATTTCTGTTGCTGGTCACTTGCTGCAATCGTATTAACCCTATGACTTAGGCTTTAACGGAGACGGCAGCACGGGTTCGCACGACGAACTGGTGGGTTCGTGCGGCTGAGTATATAGGCCCGCTTGAATACAACACCCTGAGCCAAGATGACGCCTAGGTCTTCACTCCCGCGCGCGGAAATATGCTTCAGAAAGAGGCCGCCTAATTTACTCTCAGGCCCTTTTTCGTTCTTCCCGGTTTTCGATCTTCCCGATCTTTTTTTCCACTTTGCCGGCATGGTACTCGGCAATGCCTTCGGACTCTAAGTCCAGATTGTTCGTGACTTTGCCTGCCTTCTCTTTGACTTTGCCTTTCACTTTATGAAACTTGCCTTTAATCTCATCCTTCGTACCCGGTTTCATCTATTTCTCCCTATCGTTAGAATCTTGCTGGACTGGTGCTTGCCCTACCCACCCCGGCAAAATTGCCATGAACGAAGAATCGGCCTCGGTTCCGACGTCAGCCATTGACTGAGTGGCTGGCTGTTATTTACACGTCAGGTCTGCTCCAGAATCGCTATTTCTGTTCCAGAACAGGTCGCGTTAAGCGCGCCCGCGTCCCCAGTACCAACCGCCTCCACCAAGTAAAAACAGAACCACGACGATGACCAAAATCAGTTCTATACTCATCTTGAAATTCTCCTTGAAGTTTCCCCCGGGCGATCACATATGAGGTTGGCGACAGCCTCCACGAACTAAGCCGCGCACTATTTGCGCCACTTCTTGGCCTGCCATCGGACCTGCGTAATCCCAAGCCTTTGAAAAGTTTGACAGGTCGAAGCTTGAGCAGTCTGTTCAATAAAGAACACACTTCCATGCGCCGGGCCATTTGGGATTTCGGTGCGGAAGCTGTTGGTGAAGAAGGACATACTGGCGTACGACGAGGTGTCGCGGGAGTGCGCGGCCAAAAGCACACGTCCTCGGTTTGTTTGGAGAAGTATAATGTGAAGGTGTAAGGGCGCTGCCCCTTCGGAGGTATGAAATGGGCGCCGACGCCATTCCAACCCGCAGCCAACGCCGTCCCGCCAAACGGATTCCATCGGCCAATTCGGTACGATCGGCAAAACCTGCCCCAGACGAACTTGCAAAGCCTTCCCGGCTTCGAACGCCCAAGCCACAACCCAAAAATGGCGATGCGGTTTTCGATCCCGAGACCTTTCTCGCGAGAGCTGGGTTGGGCAAGCAGATCCTCAACCTGAAGAAGAATGAGACAGCCTATGCGCAAGGCGACCCTGCCGACGCGATTTTTTACGTGCAGGAGGGCCAGCTGAGAGTAACTGTCATCTCCGCGAACGGAAAAGAAGCGACGCTTGCCTTAGTGGGTGTGGGGGAGTTTTTGGGGGAGGACTGCATGGTCTTACCTCATCCTCTTCGACTCGCGACTGCTACCGCGATGACAGAGTGTGCGCTGCTCAGGATTAACAAGGCGGAAATGGTCCGCGTACTTCACCAAGAACACGCGCTCTCGGACCTGTTCGTTTCTTTTCTGCTTACCCGAAACGCGCGAGTCCAAGCGGACCTGGTTGATCAGCTTTTCAATTCAAGCGAAAAACGGCTGGCGAGGATTCTGTTACTGCTCGCGCAATTCGGCAAGGAAAGCAAACCGGAGACGGTGGTTCCAAAGATTAGCCAGGAGATGTTGGCTGAGATGATTGGCACAACCAGATCCCGAGTGAGTTTCTTCATGAATCGGTTCAGAAAACTGGGCTTCATCGAATATAACGGCGAGATTCGGGTTCACAACTCCCTCCTCAACATCTTTCTGCAAGAATCTGCATGAATGAGGGCGCAGTGCCCGCTCACAGACTGTTCTCGCCGCCCTGTCCGCTGCCTCGGGATCTTTAATTTAAGATGCGCTCGTAGTGCGTCTCCTTGTTTGCCATGACGACAGCCCCCGTTTAATGACCTGTGGAAATCAAATTGCACAACTACCGGAACATTTCCTTGGCGATATTTCGGAGTGCCTGCATTTCAAGCCGATTTGCATGTCGCGCTGCTCTCTTAGTCCCATTCTTGGAACGAATGGGCAAACGCCAGAGACTCGAGGCAGACGTGAAGATTCTCAACAAACTCTAAAATCTTCGCCTCTGGACTGGAAGCGACCCGACTTCCGCAGGCTCGGCAATAGGTCTCAATTAATGGGCCCTCTCGGCCCCATGTCGTGCTCAATGCGGAGAAATGAGAATTGATTGCTCGTGGCTCTCAGTGTCTTCTGGGGCGCGAGAGAGCCGCAAAATGCGGTTAGGATGCGCTGTCCGGTGAATCTAGGTCCAACCATAATCAGCCTTTCGCTCGGCTGCTTGTGCAATATTGAACACTCGACCAAGTATTTCCCGCGCATCTCTCAGCAATGCAACTTTAGAACTTTACTCTCGTAACAGCACAACCCGAAAGGTATATCCTCCATCGGTAGGATTGTATGCGGCAGTCGATCACTCCTCCGACCAAGTGTCCAGTTTGCGGCAGCACCAGGCTCCAATGGTCAGAGCGCAAAAATGTCGTCCTGCCGGACGATCCCCCCGAAACGAATACTCCGGGCGTCCTGAGTTACCGATGCGAGAAGGGTCACGTTTTCCTTGGTAGTGACGCCGCCTAAGCCTACAGTCATAACTATCTTTCCCGCACCCTTCGCGCGGTCAAACGCGAGACGGCTCCAGAGATGCCCGATTGAGGAAATCGAGGCTCAGGCCATTTGAAACATCGGATTACGCATTTTCGCCCAAGACGCGGATCGTCTAGGCGGATTTCGCCCCAAATGTTGCCGCTAGCTCGTGCCGTGCGCGGGTGAGGTCGTCCGTAAACACGCCCTGTGCATCCGGCGTCCAGCCTTTAACCAGGGTCCGCACGCTCCCAAAGGACTCGGTCGTGATAACCGAGACCCAGACGCGGCTTTGCGGCGGCTCGGTGAGGAGCAGCTTCTTCACTGCGAACAGTAACTCACGGAAGAGTTCGCTGTTCGCACCGCCTTTCCCGATCGAACCACTCACGTCGATCAGGATGCCCTCGTGATGATTGATCGTCTGCGCGAACACCGGAGACGCGGCGAGCATCACCGCCAGCAGAATTATCGGCAGCGCCTGATGGTACGGCACGCACTTCTTGCGCTGGACGTGCTTGGCCCGGAGTATCCCCGCCATGCAGCGCTTCTTCGCAATCTCGATGGACGATTGGAGTTCGCTGAGTTGCCCTTCCAAATGGCCGAGCTCTCTCGCGGACTTCTTCAGGTCGTGCCACGCAACAAAGTCTTCGTCGGGCCCAAATCTTCACGAGCCGCCCCAAGAGAATGCCCAGGATGATGTCTGCCGAGATCATGATCTTCACGATCGCGCTGCCGAGAAGTCCTCGCACGCGATGCTCGACTGAGCCATCCTCATGGGGCGCTTCCGCCGGCGCATCCTCCGGGCTACCGCCGTCAACGTAGGACTGCGTCGCGGTCGAATTGGTAAGTCTCTCCATCATCGTCCCTCGCGCTTCCGCCATCTGGAAGAGGGCCCAGAAACACAGAATGAAGGCGACAAGAATTGCGACGATTTCGGCCCACTTGTGCCGGACGAAAATTTTCTCGTAAGCCAGAAAGCCCGCTGCGGTCGTGACACCGGTAAGTGCCGCAGCAATAATCACGCTGGGGGCGGGCCCCAAACCAAAGAGACAAAACGTCATCGTGTGGCCTGCGAGTGACGCGGCCGCTGCCACGACGATCAGCACCCCCAGTAGGCCGACGGTAATGGTGAAGCCCAACATCACGGCATCACGCACGGGTTCCAGGCGGTCGTAGAGGTGCGACCACAAAGCGTGCTGCCTACCTTTCACAACTTGAATTGCCGACGATACGCTCGTTATGAGCGGCTGGAGTCCATGAGCGAAGGCCTGCAGGTGAAGCCCGCAGATGTTTTGCGTTGCGATTTGATCGCCGGTTTCCATCATCGTCCGATGGCCCAACGCTTCAAAGTCATCAGCGTGCCGTAGTTTAGAAATGGTCGTTGTCATACCTATCCCCTTTCTGCGAACCAAGTCGCAGTGTGAATTGCCGTGTGAGCTGCTTGAAGACGAGCCGAGCGACGAGTAAGAGAGCAATGAGCGCGAGGAGTGTGATTCCGAAACAGGTGAGCGATGCCTTGAAGGACGCGAGCCCAGCCGAGAACCACGGAACGAGGAAGCAGGTCCAGAGCGTCCTCACGGCATAGAACCCGAGGACTGCGAAGAGGAGTCCGATGAGAGAGCGCCGCGCAAAGCGCAGCGCTTCGCTCGGTTCGAAAAAGGCGTTACACTAACATTCCACTTGGTACAAAAGATCGGTCAGGTCACAGTCAGCTACGTGTGCATATCTTTTAGGTGTCACTCTGTGCGGATTTGCGATCAATGCTGTTTTCCACGTTCGGTGGAGCGACCCATTCGCAGCGCTTCTTGCACTACCGATCATCTGCATCGAAGCCCGAGGGCACTTCGCGGAGCCGCTTTGTAGCGGTCTCGCCTCCAAACTTCACTACCTTTCAATAGAATTCCACAAGCTGTCTGCAACCACTGCTCTCCGTGAGACCTCGATCGGTGCTTGCATCCAGGCCCCTTCTTCTTCGTGGAGAGGATTTTGGTTTTAACGCCTGGAGCGCCACAGAGCACGACAGGGATACGGAATCGCAGTTGCTGGTGTCCCTTGAGTGGTTTTCATGCAGCGGTCCCGACACCATTCGTTGCGAAGCTGCGCAAGCCCACCGTTGGCTTAAGTGCCAACCATCATCCTATGTGAGGCTCGAGGCCTATGGCTTTTTTGGGTTATCCGAGGGGGCATAGGATTGACCCGGAGACTGGGTGCTGATTCCAGCACCCGGAACGCCTAATGAGTGCATGGATACTCTCCCTCGAACCCGAGCATCGCCAGAACCGATAGGTCACCACCGAGGCGTGAAACCTGGGAGACCACCTGAGTTCTGTGCAACGCTCAAGCTGCTTGCGGCTTCAGTTGTTCAGCGTCGAAACGTTCCTCCTTTTTCCAAAGTGTCAGAGCGATGGCCGCGATCTTTCGTGCTAACGTCAGACGCGCCATCTCGGGCTTCATGCCCTTCGCCAGCAACCCTACATAGAAATCGCGTAACGGACCCACACCACAGCTGGCTCGAGTAGCGGCTCCCTTGAAGATCTCTTTCATTTCGTGGTTGTGATTCTGATTGAGACCACGAATCTGTTGCGGTTTTTTCGTACGTTGCAGCTGTCCGCGCACGTAGCGATATTGCGCACTGTCGCGGGTCTCAATGCCCAGGCCACTGTAGGTCCAGAGTTGCCGTTTGCTCCGGAACCGGTGGGCCGTCCGGAGAAGTGGTTGGAGTGGAAATCAGTCCCGAAGTATCGATCAACGCGAGGAGAAGGATCGAGGCGAATCGGTGGAGTAATGTTCAGGTCGTAGAGGCCGATGCCAGAACCGTCCAACTGAACGGATACTTTGACGGAATGTTGTTGTTAGTCGAGCATCGCGTGCGAAGACTTCTCGGCAGCGCGATGGTGAAGATCATGATCTCGGCAGACATCATCCTGGGCATTCTCTTGGGGCGGCTCGTGAAGATTTGGGCCCGACGAAGACTTTGTTGCGTGGCACGACCTGAAGAAGTCCGCGAGAGAGCTCGGCCATTTGGAAGGGCAACTCAGCGAACTCCAATCGTCCATCGAGATTGCGAAGAAGCGCTGCATGGCGGGGATACTCCGGGCCAAGCACGTCCAGCGCAAGAAGTGCGTGCCGTACCATCAGGCGCTGCCGATAATTCTGCTGGCGGTGATGCTCGCCGCGTCTCCGGTGTTCGCGCAGACGATCAATCATCACGAGGGCATCCTGATCGACGTGAGTGGTTCGATCGGGAAAGGCGGTGCGAACAGCGAACTCTTCCGTGAGTTACTGTTCGCAGTGAAGAAGCTGCTCCTCACCGAGCCGCCGCAAAGCCGCGTCTGGGTCTCGGTTATCACGACCGAGTCCTTTGGGAGCGTGCGGACCCTGGTTAAAGGCTGGACGCCGGATGCACAGGGCGTGTTTACGGACGACCTCACCCGCGCACGGCACGAGCTAGCGGCAACATTTGGGGCGAAATCCGCCTAGACGATCCGCGTCTTGGGCGAAAATGCGTAATCCGATGTTTCAAATGGCCTGAGCCTCGATTTCCTCAATCGGGCATCTCTGGAGCCGTCTCGCGTTTGACCGCGCGAAGGGTGCGGGAAAGATAGTTATGACTGTAGGCTTAGGCGGCGTCACTACCAAGGAAAACGTGACCCTTCTCGCATCGGTAACTCAGGACGCCCGGAGTATTCGTTTCGGGGGGATCGTCCGGCAGGACGACATTTTTGCGCTCTGACCATTGGAGCCTGGTGCTGCCGCAAACTGGACACTTGGTCGGAGGAGTGATCGACTGCCGCATACAATCCTACCGATGGTGAAGGAACACCAGTCTCTTGAAAAGTGGAACTGCGCAGCACGCGGATCTCTTCGGCCGGTCGGAATGCCTTGTTCAAAAGCCCAAAGGTGTGCAGCTTCTGTAACCACTGGCATTCCTGCACATCCGTCTTGCGTCCCGGCAGTGTTTTCGTGTGCTGAGCATGCGCCACGTTCACTTCCAACCCGTAACTTTCCAGCACGTCGTACAGGGCCGTCCAGTACACGCCGGTCGCCTGCATGACTACCGTCTGGATTCGCAGTTCTTTAGCCAGCGTGCCATCCGATGGAGGTCGGCTGTGAAGCTGCCGAAACTTTGTATCGGTTCTGCGTCGCGGTCTGTGGGTACAGCCACGTAATGTTCTGCGCTTCCCACATCGATCCCCGCTGCATTTACATTCAGTGGTGGAAGTCCTTCGGTCGGATCCACTTTCCCGGCAGTCTTCCTGCGCTTGCTTGGTTGCTTCGGGCCTTTCGGCATAGACTGATCCCTCCAATTGAAGTCAGACGGACCCGGCCCGGTCGCGAATCGGTTTATGAATCTCTCCAACGGGGTCGAGCCAGCTGATCAAAGTCAGCCGACTGCCACCAACTCACTGATCGCCAGGAACCGGAGCCATACTCGGAAACGGGCACAGGGGCACCATATTTGCCGCGGCCTTAACTGTCGGGTACGTCGCAGTCAGCATCTCACTCTGATTCCGTTTCTGGTACCACTGACAGCGCCCCGCTGTCCGTTACTCGGAAGTAATCCAGTTGGACGGGTTGTCGGCAAACCACTGACTGAGATCGATACCGCTTGGCATCGGCACGAGGGAGCAACGGGCGTTATACGGCCAGATGAAAGGAAAGCATTCGTAAACACTAGCCGACTTCTCTGGGAGTAATCTGCGCAAGCCTGTTTCAGGTCAACTCTGTCTCAAACCTGGGCGAGCGTTTTCGGCGACAAACCTGCAGCCCATGCCGAAAGCGGCGTTTTGGCATGCGCAAGTATCGTTCAAGTGTCCGTCAAGTCCTTTAGGCAGCCGTTCGCGGCTGCATCAGAGTGTGGCTGCATCAGAGTGTGATTAAGTTTCTCGCTTCAAACACAACATTACGTTGCAGAAATGCCTCTGGCGTTGGAGCCATGCGAGGCTCGCGGTCTTCTGTCGCGGCTGGGCATAGCTCTCCCCAAATATCCCAGAGTTCTGGCAGGAAAAAATCCGGTTCATTCACCCACTCCGGTATCGGCAGGCCGAACTCCTCTGAGAGAAATTCAGCGGTGCCAGCATGTCAATTCCCCTCCTTGAATAGTACTGATTCGAAACGAGTTTCAAGGCGTGTGAGGTTTTGACGAAGGACAACTTTGGCTGCTCGACCCCAGTTCCTAAGATTACTTTTTCTTGTTACCTAAGTAACGGCGGAATGCGATTAATGATTGCAACCCGGCGCCGCGGCAGTCGACAATCGACACACTCAGCCTAAGCAGCTGGAATTGCACTTCCTCCCTAGACAGACGTCACAGGGAAGACCCGTCATGACCCTCACTGAAACAGGGAGTATTCTTCTTATGAACGCAAGGCGATACGCAATTTGGAACATCCAAAACAAATTGAGTGCGGCGGCCATGTGCTGGTTGGCACTCGCATGCGTGCTAGCCTTGGGCACCGCACAGCCTGTCCAAGCGTCGAACACTAACGTGATTTACACTTTCAGCGGCGGATCAGATGGTGCCAGCCCGTATGCCGGACTCGCCATGGACTCCGCAGGAAACTTTTATGGCACGACCAGCTCTGGCGGCTTGGGTTACGGCACCGTGTTCAAGCTGTCCAAGGTGAACTCGCAATGGGTATTGACGACCCTGTACAAGTTTGCTGGCGGAAATGATGGGTCCGGTCCGTTGGCTGGAGTTTATGTCGGGCCTGACGGCAATCTGTACGGAACCACCTACCGGGGTGGGGGAACGGGCTGCCACGGCTTCGGCTGCGGCACCGTCTTCACGGTGAAAAAATTCTGTATCGGCTCATTCTGCCAATATGGAGCAACGGTCATATACCGGTTCACCGGAGGCAGCGATGGGGCTCAACCCGGCGGTCCTCTCGTGTTCGATCGGAGCGGGACTATCTACGGCACGACTGTGAATGGCGGCGTACGTTTCGGCTGCGGCGGACCTGGCTGCGGAACCGTCTTCAAACTCGTGTACGGCGGCGCCTCGTGGACAGAACACGTGCTGTATCAATTCGCCGGCGGCGCCGATGCTCAACTCCCTACCGGTGGGGTCATTTTCGACAGTGCCGGAAACCTCTATGGCACTACGGAAAGCGGCGGTTCCCATGGAAAGGGAACCGTCTTTCAGCTGACGTCCTCGGGCTCCGGATGGACAGAGCAGATCCTTTACAGCTTCCAAGGCGTAACTGACGGTTACTATCCTGACAGTGGCGTGATCGTTGACCCGGCTGGCAATCTATATGGTGCGACTGTGTTCGGTGGCGCCGGCAATGGCGGCACAATTTTTGAGCTGACACGGTCGGGCGGGGCATGGAGCCACACCGTGCTTTACAACATGCCAGGGAACGCCGGTCCATTTGCCAATTTGTACATGGATTCAGCAGGCAATCTCTACGGAACGTCGTACCAGGATGGGCGTTATTTCCTGGGCTCCGCTTTCGAATTGACCGCGGGTACTTGGACATATAGCTCGCTCCACGACTTCACGGGTGGCTCCGATGGGAACTATCCGCAATCCACATTGGTGCTAGCGACGAACGGAAGGCTCTATGGAACTGCGTCGTACGGCGGAGGAAGTGGCCACGGGGCCATAGTGGAAATCGAGCCGTAGCGAACTGCTTCGAAAGATAGCACAAAAGCTCCCGTCGTTCAGGAGCTTTTGTGCGTTACGGGCAGATCTTGCGCCGTGAAAGAGAAACAGGTTCCAAAAGTGCTCCCGGCGCTGAGTCGAAACCCAGCGCCGGAATCTGGCAGACGGCTATGGAATGCAGCGAGGCCACTTGCTGTCAGAACAGCCGCTTACCAAAGAACGATCGCGGGTCCTCAGTTAACTCCGCCACAAGCGGCGCGCACGTCCGGCCAACAAGCCTGCCGCTGGGAGTACCAGCAGAAGGGTTGAAGGTTCGGGAACAGTCGACTCAATGGGAGAGCTCTGGACGAAAAGCGGCCGCAATGCAGCGCCTGGGAAGAACTGGTTAACTTGCTGCAGGCTTCCGGTCTCCACCAACTGCCCCAGCTTGGGCAGTCCCGCAGGAGGAAGCACTGCAAACTGGCCGTTTTCATTGTCGGACTCGAACCAGAGAAATCCATTGAAATCGACCCAAATATAGTCGCTTGGCTGGCCGTTCGGCTCCGTTAATAGGACGTAGCCCGCCGCCGTGCCACCCCAGAAGGCGAATACACGGCAATCCTCTACCCCAACACAAAAGGCAGTGCCTTCGAACACCACTTGATCATCATTCTCCTGTGGGGAGCCAAGCTGGTGAAGCGACTGACCGATCGGCTGGGGGATGTTATTCGCCGTGCCACTCCAGAGGGCGAATGCCTGACAATCCTCTGCTCCAGTGCAAAATCGTGCGTCATCGCCTTGCTGGGCGACGCCCGCGAACGCGGGAGCGACCAGAATCAGAACCAGAGGCAGCAAGGTGCCTAGCAATCGAATTTTCATAGATGGAACCTCGGGGATACGGAATTTTCGGGGGGGCCTAGGTATGTTGAGAGCGCAATTTCTGTTCCATTCAGCAATTCACCAACCCACTGAATTCGCTGGAACGAAGCCGATCCTTCCTCCGACCCTACGCACAGACTTGCACATGAATGGCAACCCGCATTCCAAGCGAAATGCGAGTTGACGCAGAATTGAAAGGAAAATGTGATACCCGTTTGAAAGCAAGAATCGCGCCGTATCCATCGCGGCAGGAGCCGCAGGGAACAGTACTCAGGTAGGAGATGGCCGAGAATCGCTGCCCAAGCACACACGTTCAGGCGCGAGCGCTGCGACTGCGCGCGATTGGCTAAGGATCGATTTCCAGGATAGTACCGTGGCCACCTCCTCCACCAAAGGAGGTCGTTCCGTAGAAGCGTCCGTTTGGCGCCAGCGTCAGATTGCATTGGGGGTATTGCCCATCGGACCCGCCCGTGAAGTCGTGGAGCGAGCTATATGTCCAAGTACCCGCAGTCAATTCGAAGGCGGAACCCAGGACATAACGCCCATCCTGATACGACGTTGCGTAGAGATTGCCCACTGAATCCATGAACAGCCTGCCGAATGGACCAGCATTCCCGCTCAGGTTGTAGAGCACGGTGTGGCTCCATCCGCCGCCTGATCGTGCCAGTTCGAAAATCGTGCCGCCCAAGCTAGAGCCCCCGAAGACGGTGGCGCCATACAGGTTATTGCGCGAGTCGAAGATCAAGCCAGTTTGTGGATAATATCCGTCGATCGTAGAGTGGAAGCTGTAGAGGATCTGCTCTGTCCATCCGGAGCCCGAGGAGGTCAACTCGAAGACCGTTCCCAGACCATGGGAACCGCCGCTTTCCGTAGTGCCATAGAGGTTTCCGGCACTGTCGAAAATGACGCCACCGATAGGGAGTTGAGCATCGGTGCCGCCAGCGAACTGGTACAGCACATGCTCGGTCCAGGAAAGGCCACCTTTTGCAACCTTAAAGACGACTCCGCAGCCCGGACCGCCACAACCCAAGTGTAGCCCACCATTCACGGCGGTGCCATAGATTGCGCCGCTCCGATCGAACACGAGAGGACCACTAGGTTGAGCCCCATCGCTGCCTCCGGTGAACCGGTATATGATCGATGTTCCATATTGGCACAATGAGCCGAGACAGAACTTCTTCACCGTGAAAATGGTGCCGCAGCCGAAGCCGTGGCAGCCCGTTCCCCCACCCCGGTAGGTGGTTCCGTACAGATTGCCGTCAGGCCCGACATAAACTCCAGCCAACGGACCGGATCCATCATTTCCGCCAGCAAACCTGTACAGGGTCGTCAATACCCATTGCGAGTTCACCTTGCTCAACTTGAACACCGTGCCGTAACCCAAGCCGCCGGAGCTGGTAGTGCCGTAGAAATTGCCCGCTCGATCCATGGTGAGTCCCGCATAGGGATCAGCCCCGTCTGTCCTGCCCGTGAAGGTGTATATCACGTCTACGCTTGAGGCTCTCGCGAGGTGTGCGGCTGCTAGGATCAGCACGCATTGGAGTGCTACTCGGATACTCCAACATAAAGGGAGTGAGGCGGCCTTGTGCCGCATCGCATATCGAAATGAGTTCATAGACAACACCGCCCCCTAAGAGACAGGGGAGGGACCTTTCCTGTCGCGCGCGAGGCACGACCGCAATTCATCTATGTGGGCCTGAGTCTCTCGATTGTCACCCATCGGCCCGAGTTGTCAAGAGGAAATTGGGACCTAGCGTGGGATGTTCATCAAACAGTCACGTCTTGGAAGGCCGGGATAATAAAATTCGATATCAGCCCAGAACCTCTACCGAGGAGCAGCGACGCCGGAGATTGCGGTGGGAATGGCGTGCTATCCACTCTATGGGATCAGCTTGAAGACCGTTCCGCAGCCGAGTCCCGCGCACGCGGAGTTCGTAGGATTTGGAGCACCACCGGTATAGGCAGCGCCATACAGATTCCCATGCTCATCCATGACGACGGGTCCGTAGGGAGACGAACCTTCTGCCCCGGTAAACCGCCACAGGACCGTCTCCATCCAGCCGGCACCGCTTGGGCTCAACTTGAACACAGTTCCGCATCCAGAGTTGCCGAGCGGACAAGCCAAAGATCTTCCTCCACCGGTGGTCGTCCCGTATAGGTTTCCTTGGCTATCTCTAAACAGTCGGGCAGCGGGGCTAGCTCCATCAGGAACCCCGGCGAAGACATGGAGGACCGTTTCTGTCCAGCCGGCGCCATTCGGCGTTAGCTCGAAGGCGACTCCCATGCCAATACCTCCGGCGTATGTGGTGCCGTAGAGATTTCCTCGCTCGTCGACCACCAAACCTGCGTACGGGGTTCCCCCATCGGCCACTCCCGTGAAACTGTAGAGGACCGATTCTGTCCAGCCGGAACCGGTTGGAGTCAACTTAAACACTGTGCCAGCATTGTTGGTGCCCCCTTGCGCCGTGGTGCCGTAGAGGCTCCCGTCTTCTGCCAAAAGCAGAGGTGCCACGACATAGAGTCCATCGGCCGGCGGTCCTGTAAAGCTATAGATGATGGTGTAGTTTCCCTGAGGATCAACCTTGAAGACGGTGCCGCAACCCACCGGACAATTAACGCTCCCGCCTCCGTATGAGGTAGTGCTATAGAGGTTTCCTTTGGCATCCCGGACGAAATCAGCGTAAGGCGTAATTCCGTCCGCCGCACCATAGGCGCCGAAGTTGTGCAGAACGGCTTCTGTCCAGTGGCAGCGCACGCCCGCACAAAACGTCGCCGCCGATTCTAGCTGGAACACTGTTCCCGTGAAGTTGGCGCCCCCTGCAGTGGTATTTCCATAGAGTCTGGCCGCATTGTCAAGCAGCAGGCCCGCATAGGGGTTGGCGCCGTCGGGACCGGTGAAAGTGTACAGGAGGGTTTGGTGGTTCGTGGAATCAATCTTGAAGGCGACACCACAGCCGCTACTGCCGCAGTTGACTACGTTACCCCCATAGGCGGCGGTACCGTAAAGATTGCCCGCCGGATCCCGAGTCACTTCGTTAGGTAATGCGCCATCCGCGTAGCCGCTGAATGCGTACAGCACACTGAGGTGCGGCCCTGGCGAGTCGTTCTGTTCAGCGAGGGCGGCCGAGCACGCAAAAATAGCCATCAAGACCGATACACAGCTCACGCCTCCATAAAGTTTCGCGTTCATGGTTCTCTCCTTCGGCTTGGGGGCAGGAAGGCTAGGGAGCGAATACTCTCGGTCTACGGTCTCTTTATATTCCCGATGCTGGCCCGCATCGCTAAAGCTTTAGATTGCGCTCTTTGCTCTCGTGATGTATTCGCGAACAGCGTAGTTTCACCGGGAGCGTTGGAACTCGTGGCCAACTGTGCGCGGAGATCCGCTCGCCACCGACGTTTAGGCATCTTAAATCTTTCTCACCCGGCGTGCGAAAGGTTCTTGAGATCCCTGGCTTCGTGATCGGTTGGGGCTTTTGCCGGCGCCGGATTGACGTACTTGCCGAGTCCATAGCGGGGCAGAGAAAGTCCGTTGATTGCATTTACCACATCGTCTGAATAAAGCCGGGCATACTGATCTTTAGGGTCGCGCTCGTTGTGCTTGAACTGCTCGGTCTTGGGCACTCGGTCGGGGAAGTAGAATCGCTCCCCCGTGTCGAAGGTCAGATACTTTCGTCCGTTTGACGCATCGGTCTCAGCATAGTTTTCTTTGATGAAGCCGCGTGTGCGGCGCAGCAGGTACAGCCGCATCAAATCCCGCCAATCATCAGCATGAATGCTCCTCTCGAAGGCAGCCAGCGATTTCGGGGAACACTGGTATCTCCGATTGAACTCATCGATTCCGATATCCCGGATCAGCCGCTCCGACCTTATGCCGAGATCAGCGTCGAGGGGCACGAACAAGCGTAGCTGTGACGAGAGATCCAGATAGGTCTTGTTGTAAGGCGTGCCGGATAGCAGGATGGCCTTGCTGGTATTTTTCTCGATGTACTCCTGGATAGCCCTGTGTCTGCGGCCTTCCGAGTTGCGCAGATTGTGGCTTTCGTCAATCAGGATAAGCCGGTACCGCGGCGTCTCCGGCAGCTGGTTGATCACGACACTGAGAGACATGACCTTCGCGGCCATCCGATAGCGGTGGACGTAGCCTTCCCACATGGGAACGAGATTCTTTGGACAGATGATGAGCGTCTCGGTTCCGTGGTCGTCCTGGAAGATGCGGGCGAGGGCCACGGCCATGAGCGTCTTGCCAAGCCCAACCACATCGCCGATCAGAACCCCACCGCGCTTGTTGAGATAGTGTGCGGCCATCCTGACCGCGGCTGTTTGGAATGCCAGGAGTTGGTTTCCGAAATCCTTAGGAACCTTGAACTCTGAGAGGCCTGCTCGCGCCTCCTGCGAGAGGCGGTAGGCGATGTTCAGATAAATGTGGTATGGCGGGATGGGCTCTTCGCGTGCCCAGCTGCTATCAATGATCTCAGCGAGTTCGTTCGAGATGTCGATGCACCAGACGTCAGTCCAGCGATCCTCAAACCAGATCTGGAGCTTGTTGCATGCATCGTGATCGAGCACGTCTACGTTCAGCTCGCCTTGCTTCGACAAGCCGGCGAAAGTCAGATTGCTGCTTCCGACAAAGCCGATGCTGGGGTTATTGGGGTCGGTGCGATGAATCAGATACAGCTTGGCGTGTAGCGGGTGGCGCAGGAACAGCTTGACGACGACCTTCTGGGCTTTCAGTTGGGAGCTGAGGCGCCTTAATCCTTTCTCGTCCTCGTCTGTTGGCGCCCCGATTGAGCTGCGTCCGGAACTCCTGTGCCGCCGACTTTTTCAACCTCAGTGCGGCTGCTGGTCCATCCCTTCCGGGCCCGACATTAAGCTGAACCACTGACGCAGTTCGTCCTGCGGAAGCCGTTGCATTCCAACCAGCACTCGACAGCAAGAACCGTCCCCACCTGCCCAAGAGTCAATTACGTGATCGATTTGTTTCCAGCCGCGAAGATTGAAGTACCCAACGCAGAAATCGGCGCGCTCGGAAATTTTCAGCGTCTGTTCGAGTGCAGGCAGCAGAGGAATGGAGATGTTATCGAAGATTCGGGGCATAGTCGGGGACTGGTGATTCTAGCCCGGAGCAGCGAATCACTGCGGACATAACAGTTCTTTTATACCTTCCAAGCAGTCGTCGCTGTGGCACGCTTGAAGTGGCTTCTCAAGCCGATCACCTTCAAGCAGGAGTAAGCGCGCCCGGAGGTCTGAACCGTGCTTAGCGGCAAGCAACTGACACTCTTCTGCACTCGCGGCAAAAAGTGCTGCTGTTAACGCATTGCTGCGTCCGGCGTTGTCACGTGGTTTCTCTGGTGACTCACGCGCCTGTGACTTGGCTTGCTCCGGGCTTGAAACGTCCTTTTCTTTAGGTGGCAGTGGCGGATAAAGCTGGTCGAAAAGCCGCCTCTTTACTTCAATATCGCTCATGCCCGTGCCTTGCCAGCGACGTACAAACATGGCCTTATTAGGAGCGAATATCTCATTCGTTCTGGCCACGGTTCCAGCACTTGCGCCTACTGCGAGGCCAAACGCAAGGATCGCTACCGGCACAGGACTCACTTGTATATGGTTTACCCGTGCGATAGAGAGCCCTTCCTGCTTACCTCCGATACCATTGTATTCTGCCGGAGGTCGGATTCCACTTAAAGCGCTAACGACTGCAACCACCGCCGCTACTAAGCTTGCTACCAAAATATGGAGTACAGGAGAGACCGACAGTCCCATCAGCCATCCGACGGAAACAGCAGCTAAAAATACATAGAACATCGAATAAATTCTGACAGGTATGCGTGATTCCAATGTACTCCTCTAAGTCGTAAAGCCTTTAATGCCAACGCGCCAAAGGCGAAACGTTATAAGACTCGATATGGTCGGAGAACTTTCTCTAACTGATCATTCTTACCTAAGTATACTCATTTGCTGCTCGACATTAATCGCGTATCCACCGAGGGTTGGAATGCCAATCAGATAAACGGTTCTGAATCCGCGCGCTTCAATAGCCAGGTCATATAATGCAGCACGCAACTTGATGATCCTGAAGTTACCTTTCTGATCTGTCTTAACGGTTCGACCGTTCCAAGAACCCGGTGTGTCGTCGGAAGTAGTCGCAGTTACGAAGGCCTCCACTATGGGATTTCCCGAGAAATCCGTTATCCGACCTACAATTTGTGCGGTTTCTGGGTCATCAGCGACTGTACCACCTTCGCTGGTGGTGAACCGCCTCACTACTGGTGACTCTTGTTTTAACTTATCGCTCAGTTCTATGCCTGCTCGTGGAAAAAGCGGCAAGTATAGCGCTTGCTTTGTTTCGTATGACTCCTTGTGAATCGTGAGATCGTAACCGCCTGGTGGCAATGAGGCCTCGTATCGACCTGATTGGTCGGTAAACATTGTTCTGACCGGCTGGGAAGAGAACCAGCTGTTCCTAGCAGTAAACCGAAAGAATTTAACCTGAACACCCGCTAGTGGTCCTCCATTTATGTCACTCACAGTTCCTGAAATTGTTCCCAAGTACTTGTCCGGGCTCTTTACCTGCCAGAGAATTCTTTCAGCAGCGGGCGCTTTCACCGTATCCAGCTCAAAGGCAAACAAATTTTCAGAGGATTGGCGGGCCAAAGCCACAACTTGTTTTTGAAGCACTCTCGAAGACTGAAAGTGAACAGAATTAATAGGCATTGCCCATGAAATGGCAGCTTGCCCACCGAGTAGTCCTCCATCGACGATCGCGGCCACAGCTCCTCTCTCGTCAAGCACAGGAGCGCCGGAATCACCCGGAACCAGTGGGCTCTCGATATCGAGCACCTGAACTTCCGTTGAAGGGCTCTGACGCCGGTCAAATGCCTGTGCCGCTGCTGGCGGAATTAGATGACTGAGCTTTGTATAAGCAGGAGTTCCAGCCTGCGCCGCTTTCAAATGCAGATCAATGCCAAGAGGATGTCCGAGTACTCGAACAAGTGCGCCTGAGATCAAGACCGTGTTACTCGTAGGTATGCCCTCGTTACTTTGCAATTCGGGATCGTTGGAAATGAGAACAGCCACATCGTTATCAATATCCAAACTGTTGAGCACCAAGTGGCCGAATATTCGATTCTTGTCGTTGATCGCGCTGAATTCATTTCCATCAACTACGCCGTGCAGGGCAGTTACTATTCCTGGAGTGCCACGGAGCCGAAATCCGGTTTGGATCGCTGCCGCATGTTGCCTCGTCTCGGGTATCCGAACCATGTAGACAAAATCGAGTGTCCCCGTAGATTGGCCTACAACCTGGGCGAAAACATTCTCGGCGCACACTGCGACCGACAAAATTATGACCTGCCGAATCAGAGCGCACGCAAACCAACTAAGACCACGCGCCATAACCCACTCCCGTGAGACGGGGGTATGCACAGCTTACTCTTGTCGCATTCACGTTATGAGCAGATTCTCTTCACCAAAAGAACGCACCGCCCGCTTGGTCGCTGAACGGTTGACTCGATTCGCGAACACTCGTTTGCGTCCTTCGTCCACGGTAGGCAGAGTATCATATTCGCTTTTGCTTCGCCATAGCAACCTGGGCTTGCAAGGTCAAACCACTCGAACCAGGTATTTGGTCCATTCGAAACCGGGCTGGCGAAGGGCAAGAAAATACAGGCCCGGCTTGACACTATTCAAATCCACATCGGTCCGAAGGCTGACAACGTGATCTTGCAACTGTGCTGTGCCGCTCGCGGCGATGATTTTGATCACCCGTGTCACTCAGAAGGGCCAGGTCGTAGACTCCTTCTTTGCTCCCAATCGGTAAGTCGAGAATCAGGTGGGCGCTGATCCGTTTGAGTTGGGTTTTGTCCGCGAGCCACAGACAGCTCACGGAGATCCAAAACCGCGGTTTCGGGTGGCGAGGAAGTCCACTCCGTCCTCTTTCGTCCAGTAAAGGCAGTTGAGAATTACTTATGCCAAAAACTTAGTCTAACTCCGGCTGGTTCTGCGCACCAGCGGCACCGCGTTTCACGTCATCTCGCGTTTGGGTATCGCGCTGCACGCCGACAGGGGATAGGGCGGCCGAATCCTTCGGTGAGTTTCGCCCGTTGACCGTATGGCAAGCCTTTTTCTTTCGTCGCCAAAATACAACTTCTCAAGAACCCAAGTAGCCCACTACCGGCTCCATGCTTTGTGCTGAGGGGATAGGGCGCTCAGATCCTTCGGCGAGTCTCGCCCGTTGACCGTTTGGCAACCCTTTTTCTTGCGTCCGCAAAATAGAAGTTTTCAAAAACCCGTATTGGGGAGGACGAGAGGCGGCAGAGCAAGGGGCGACATGATACGGCACTGTGCCCAAAATTGTGCCCACTGGCTGGTTGGGCGGGTTTAGTTACGAGTTAGGCCGAAGTGGTGAAACAAAAGAATGGCTGGACGAATGTCGACGTGATAGTGGCAGATGCGAAAAAGGTTGAACGTGAATGTTTCAACCTTGGTTGATACATGCTTTGCCCGGCGCAACCCTTATCGGGCTTGACGGAAAGCAGCTGACGGTTTCACCCCGAAATTCGCTGTATCCTCAATCGCGATGCAGTCGGGGGCACCTCTTCCTTTGGTAGCAATAGCGCTGGGGGCGAGTGACTTCGAGCACTCTCGACAGGACGACCGCGATCGTAAGAAAATTCCCACATGTCCGATGATACCAAGGGATTCAGATATTTGGGTGTGTTCTGCCAAGACAAATTTATCCCACTGTGGGAGGCGCCATCTGAGTTTGCTATTGTCCCTTTGGCCGATTCTGATCGGCCTATTACCATTGAACAATGCTCCGGTTGCCATCGTGAGCACACATTCCTCCCAGAGGAATTGCGTCTCTGGGAATCACGTTGGAAGCTGGAAATTCGTCGTTTTCGCTAATGCCGGGCCACGCTTTCGGCTTCGCAAGCTTTGCTCCCGTCTGCCTGTCCCCGGATTGTGGACTCTGATTCCCGATTTGGGTATGAGACAACGAAATACCTTGCGCCATTCTTTTCGTTGAGATCAGAGCCGGTTCGTGCACGATCCCTTTCGCTTGACCCTCCTTCCAGTCCCATGCGATAGTTTCGTGTCTATTAAGGCTGTGACAATTCGTCCCCTGCATTCACATTTCATGGACTTCCTCACATCCACGTGTGCTGATGGAGGCCGTCATTGTGCGCCTGATACCGCGTGAGACCAAGTTTTTCGATATGTTCGTGGAGATCGCCACCAATGTCGTCGAGGGCGCGCAAGTTTTGTCTGAACTCCTCCACAACTACGATTACCAGACCATGCCGTTGGCTGTGCAGAGGATCAAGGAAATCGAACACCGTGGTGATGAGATGACGCACAGGGTCCTTATCAAGCTGAACCAGACCTTCATAACGCCCTTCGACCGCGAAGACATTCACCTGCTGGCATCGTCGCTGGACGACGTCCTCGATTTCGTTTACAGCGCTTCCGACCGCTTGCTCACTTACAAGATCACCCAGCCTTCTGCCTCAGCCAAGTTGCTGGCCGTTGTCATCTTGAAGCAAGCCGAAGAACTGAGGAAGGCCGTCGCCATGCTCGGCCAGGACGGCCGGATTCTGGAACATTGTGTGGAAGTCAATCGGCTGGAGAACGAGGCCGACCAGCTGAGCCGGGAGGCCATCGGCCGCTTGTTCGACGGTGGTTACGACCCGATCACGCTCATCAAGCTGAAGGAGTTGCTGGAAATTCTGGAAGAGGCCAGCGACAAAGCTGAAGATGTCGCCAACGTACTGGAGACAGTAGTCCTGAAGAACGCCTGAGGCGCTGCGCCCTGCACGCAATGTCACATTCAGCCGACGACGTTTGCTCATGAGCCCGGGATTGGTCCTGCTTGCGATTACCGTTGTCGCGGCGCTCATCTTCGATTTTCTGAATGGCTTCCACGATGCCGCCAACAGTATTGCGACGGTAGTTTCCACCCACGTGCTCTCGCCCAGACTGGCGGTGGTGTGGGCGGCAGCTTTCAATTTTCTCGCCGCGTTTATTCTGGGCACTGCAGTTGCCAAGACCATTGGCGAGGGCATGATCCAACTCGATATTGTTACTCAGTACGTTGTGCTAGCGGGATTGCTGGGCGCGATCGTATGGGATGTGCTGACCTGGCTGCTGGGACTGCCGACCTCATCGTCGCACGCGCTGATTGGCGGCTACGCGGGAGCGGCGATGGCGCGCGCCGCGATTCTTCACGGCTGGAGAGCTATGCCGCACGTGATCATTCCGGGCGGCTGGTACAAGACGCTGATCTTCATCGTGGTCGCGCCGGTGATGGGTTTCGTGCTTGGCTTTGGTTTCATGGTGGCTATCTCGTGGATCTTTCAACGAAAGTCGCCGCGCCAGGTGGACAAGCTTTTCCGCCGATTGCAACTGCTCTCGGCTGCGGCCTACAGCCTGGGGCACGGCGGCAATGATGCGCAGAAAACCATGGGCATTGTTGCCGGGGCGCTTTACACCGCGGGCGTGATGTCGCCGCGCGACTTCGCCGCCAACTGGGGACGCTGGCATTGGCCGGTCATCCTGGCAGCCCATGCGGCAATCGCTCTGGGGACCTACTTCGGGGGATGGCGAATCGTACATACCATGGGCTCGAAAATCACCAAGCTGAAACCGGTCGGCGGGTTCTGCGCCGAGGCAGCCGGAGCCATCACCCTGTTCGGTACTGCTTTGGCAGGTATTCCGGTGAGTACAACACACACCATCACAGGCGCGATTATCGGGGTCGGAACCACGCACCGGCCCTCGGCGGTACGCTGGGGCGTGGCAACCCGGATCGTGTGGGCATGGATATTAACAATTCCGGCGTCGGCCCTCGTCGCGATGTTATCGTTTTGGGTGATCCGACTATTCAACCCGGCGGCGTAAAGCGTCACCGATGAAGGCTCCGCTGGCGCTTGCCGTCGATTGGGGGCGAGTGACGAGCTAAACGGAAGTTATGCCCCGGGGACGTACTCTGAACAACGCGGGCCAGGGATGTCGATGTCTGCCCTGTCACGGCGGGGTCAGTGGAGCGGGCTTTGCGTGATATTTCCGGACGTGGTTTTGGAACACTTCAACCAGATCGACCACCCAACCGTCAGCAGCGAATTCTGTTCCACAGGCTGAGCAGTGAAAAGTCTCCGGGTCGGGCAGCTTCAAAACAAGTGTCGGCTCTGTTTCTGCCATGCCGAGAGTCTACGCCGTCACGGTAACCATTTCTTAGGATTATCTTCGTGCGCCTTATTGTTATCGCGTCACAGACAGCAATCTGGGCGACGCGCATAATTGCAAGTTAGCCTGCCCGCAGGGATTCTCGGTCGGGGACGATGTCAAACAACATCGGGCGGCCTTCCGGTGATTCCTGTGGGCAAAGTTCAGCCCGCCTGGACCCTTCGCGGGCTGTACTTTTTACGGCTATCCCATCAGCTCCCACGACCTCCCGCCACTGATTAGGCAACTATATTATTGCCAAAACTTCCTTTGCCAGACTGGAACCGGATCAGTGTCGGCAGCGCCAGCCCGGTGCCCCATCGCAGCGGTCGCGATGCCAAATTTTCGCAAAGGACGATTACTTCGCCGGTTTCTGTAAGCTGCATCATGATCTGTCGAGAGGGATAGGGGCACCCAAATCCTTCGGCGAGTTTCGGCCGTTGACCGTATGGCAAGCCATTTTTTTTCGTCTCCAAAATAGAAGTTTCTCAAAGATCCCATATTGCGGAGGACGTAAGGCGGCAAACCCATGGCGATCCGGTAAGTGCGCTGTGCCTAAAATTGTGCCCAGTGGCTGCTTGGACGGGTTTAGCTACGCGCTAGGCCGAGGTGCCGAAACCCGCATTTTTACTAGCGAACCTCACTCCGTACAAACTGCGCTAAGTTGTTGACTCTTCGTGCGAGACGAACTTAGGATCTGGCGGGTAAAACCGTGGGGGTTCGAGTCCCCCCTTTCGCACCAACCACCCTCGAGCTTCACTTGTTTGGCGAGATCTGAATTAGGGCAGGCCACTCTCGGCCAGCGCCTTACGCGTGTTCTCTAGCGTACGAACCAAGGATTCCTGCGGAAGCTTGCGTACGATCGGATCGATAATCCATCCCAATCCGAGAGGTATGTCGCGGGTCAGTGAAATGGCGCGGCACTCGATGTAGACTCCGTCGGCGCTTTTCTTCTGATCGAACTTCCAGTACGAGTATAGACGCCACAGAAATCCGTAACCGGTATCGGGCTCCAGTACTCGTTCCTTCGTAGTGCCCGCGTCTTCCACCTCGGCAATGCGCGTCGTATGGGAGCGGCAGAACCAGCGCTTCGCTTCCACCGCCGAGTAATGTACGTCGTGGTCGGTATCAAGAACCACGGTGATGATCTTTTTCTTCAGCAGGCGCAGAAAGATTTTGAAGTGGTTGTCGTCACGGCTGATCTGTTTCGAATCGATGACCTCGGGCTGATAGATGTTCTTGTGATTGTCGTAGTTCTGCACCAGCATCAGCACCTGCTCAACGCTCACATGCGGCGCAAATACTGTCCCTACCCAGTCATGAATCAATCCGTTGGCGATTTTGACCGGCCAGTCGCCCGCCCAGAGCTCCGCCGCAATTTTCCCCTGTTGCACATGCTGTGCTCGTTGGTAGTTGAGCTCTGACCAAAGAAAGGCGTTGCGACCGTTGAGCGAGGCCTCCATGGACTGTTCAGCCGTCCGAATGTAGTCGGCGAATGCCTCGAGAGTTCGCGGCTTCAACGTCACCACATTGGCCGTCTGCACCATAGAACACCGTGCCTGAGCCGCAATCGCTTTACTTAGCGTTCGACTCCATCGCCCGTGTCTTGTAACTCCGTGATGGGTTGGTCGCGCGAGGCTTGTGTTCGCCGTTGGAGAAAAGATAGCCCTCAATTTCGTCGATGCGCTTGTCCGCATCGCGATAGCCGAGGTCGATCAGCTCCCGCGTGTATTTCGGAGTGAATAAGAGATAACTCATCAGGTCGGAGCACGAAGCCGCATCCCGGCCCAAGCCGTTGACGAAATACTGGATGAGATAGGGCATGTCTCTCTGATGCAGCGCAGCTATCTCGGTCAGGTCCACCGACGGAGAAATCTGAAGCACCGTCAGAGGCCGCATTCTCTCGCATCCATTCAGCCCCGTCTGCGCGATCTGCCCCTCCGTCAATAGCTGATTCAGCCGCTCCAAATGCTCGATGTCAGTGGCGAGGTGATCCAGAAACATCACATTGAAGAGCACGCCTAACACTTGCGCCAACGAGGGATCTTTCAGCCCTGCAATCTGGTCTTGGTGCTCAAGGTTTTCGCAGCGTACGCCAATGGCGAAAATCTTCTCCGCGCCCAAACGTATGATCGGGCTGAGCGGCTGCTGCAGTCGCAAACACCCATCGCCGAAGAACGCTGCAGCGGTACCGCGCCCAGTCTCCAGCCGCACCGGCTGAAACACCAGGGGAATTGCGGCGGAGGCGCAGATGTGGTCAACGGTGATCTTGGTGGCCAGGGTCACGCGGCGGCTGCGGTTCCAAATAGGGTGGCCCTTTTTCCCCTGGATAAAGAGATAACTCATGCCCGAGTTGTAGTTGGTCGCCGAAATAGCCAGCGCATAGAGGTGACCGCGCCGGATGTTCTCCTGAATGCGGCTGCAGTCGAGGCGAGACTGCAGGTAGCGACGCAGAGGACCCGCGTCAAGCAGTGAACGGGCATTTCCTCCGCCCATGACGCCGCCGAAGGACAGGTCGAGAATCCAGATGAGTGAGTTGTGCGCCTGCGAAACAAGGTCGCAGCGAAAGACGTCCGAGGGCTTCAGACTTGCCCAAAGATCGGCAAGAATCTTGGTTGTGTACGAGAACTCATTACTGCCAACGGCAAGAGATGCGCCGTTTACGGCGCCGGCAGATGCGCCACCAATGATAGGGAAAGGATTGCCGTCGCTCTCGACGCGGGGTATCTCCCCCAATCGCTTGAGAACGCCCGCCTGATAGGCCCCACGAGCGCCACCGCCCGTCATCGCTAAACCAAGAACCTTGTCCGCCACTACTCGAATCCTGTACTGCCGGGTCGCACTTGTCAAGGGTGATGCGCACAAGAAAATGTGCGCCGGTCGTCGCAATCGGAAGATTATGTTTTCGGGCGAGCGCGCTTCTTCCGCGGCTTCGCTTTTCGGTTTGCTGCTTTGGGCGGTTGTTGCTGCGCCTCCAGTTGCGCAAGCCGTCGCTGTAGCTCCTGAACCTCTTCGCTGGGGTCGTCGCTCTTTTCGCCGCCGGTGCTTTGCAGGAAGCTCCTCACCATCTGCAGCGGCGAGAGCGCAGCCGATTGCATCTGGTTCAATCGCGTCTGCAATGAGCTCTGGACGTTCTGATACGCCTCAAATGCCGACTTCAGATACCACATGATGAATTCCTGGCCGACTCGATCGGAGGCCCTGATCAGTTGGCGCAGCAGTTCCAGTGGCAGTCCCGAGGGTTGCCCTTTGGCGTCTTCGACAATAATCTGGGTCAAGGTAACGCGCGTCAGGTCTTCGCCGGTGCTGGCATCCACAACCTTCACGTCTTTCCCATTTCGAACCAAGGCCGCGATGTCCTCCAGATTGATGTAGCGGCTCCCGGAAGTGTCATAGAGTCTGCGGTTTGCATACTTCTTGATGACGATTGTGTCGGAGATCATGGCCTCCACCTCTGTTGCACCGCAGAAAAGTCTGGCAAACAGCTTGACATTGCATCGCAAGAATACTACATATTATTTGATGCTGCACTGCAGCAATTTGGAGGTCATCATGCCTAGGAATGGAAAGCCCGAATCCTCCACAGTTCACACTGGGGATTCATCGTTTGTTTCCCTGTTGTCCGGATGGGTGCAGCAGGGCGTGGAGAACTTCTTCGCCACGCAGCGCATCCTGGTGGATCTGGCAATGAGCCAGAATACCAACGTCATGAACATGTTCCGTAGCCGTTTCGCCGATCCTGACTTTTGCCCGGCTGCCGTTGCCAGCGAGCTGGCCGGCGAAGCGATGACTGACTTCATTGAAGGCCAGAAGCTGCTTCTGAACCTGGCGCACCGCGAGCACGAGATTCTCACCGAGGGCGTGAAAGAGCGCGTCTCCGGGAGCAACGCTGCCGTTGCCGTGACCGAACTGGCACAGCGCGCGGCTTCAATACCTTCGTCGATATGCAGCAGGAATTCCTCAAGATGGCCAGCAAGCAGACCCAAGGCTGGCTGGCGTCAGTCAAAGCCGGCAAGCCCTTCGATCCGGAGAACCTGGTGGAGACGGCGCGCGAAGCAATGGACACCTTCGTTCGCACTCAGAAGAAGTTCCTCGACGTCGTCGCCGAGGAGACCAACAAGGCCACCAGCGGCAGGGAGCCTACGAAGAAAATGAAGAGAACTGAGCTCTCCGCGCTGGCCAAAGACGCCACGGATGCCTTCATCGACGCCCAGAAGAAGCTCATTGACGTGGCCGGGCAGCAGGTGAATGCGAATATGAAGGCAGCAGGGCGTGCAGTGAACATGATCGCGCCGTTTCCTTTTATTCCGATCCCGGACCTGACCCGCGAAGGCGTAAAGACCTTCGTCACTGCGGAGAAGGCGATCATCGACACGGTCATGCATCGTCCCGAGACGAAGCATACAGCTAAGACTACTGCGCATCGCACCCGCAAACGCCCTGCGCGGACCATCAAGGTGGCGGCTGCAACCGCCTAGTCGAAGGTTTGCAAAACGAGCCGGAGCTTCCATTGACCTCAAACCTGGGGTTCGTGAAGCACCTCGTGGACGTGCCGCCAAGGCGGCACGTCTTTTCATATCCTTCCTTGACCTTAGGGTTCTGCTCAGCTTAAATCAATAGTTTCGGGTGTTCGCGCCAGTCGTTCCCGAGCGCGTGCCGAACTTTGAGCAACAAAGGAGCAGCAAATGCGTATTGCCTTCCTTGGTTTGGGCATCATGGGACGTCCGATGGCGTCGCGGCTGGTTGCGGCGGGGCATGAGGTTTCGGTCTGGAACCGCAGCGCGCGCCAGCATGTCGATGGCGCCACCACGGCGGTTTCTCCGGCGGATGCCGCCAAAGAAACTGAGGTGGTTTGGGTCTGTGTTGCCGACACCAACGCCGTGGAGCGCGTAATCTTCGGTGATGACGGCGCCTTACAGTCGTTACACGAGGGTGCAATCGTCGTCGATTCCAGCACCATCTCGCCCTCGGCAACCGTGCGCTTCGCTGAACGCGTGAACGAGCGCGGCGTCCACTGGGTCGATGCTCCCGTCACAGGCTCGAAGATCGGCGCCGAGAGCGGGCAACTCGTCTTTATCGTCGGCGGCGCGCCCGAACCGGTGCAATATCTCGAGCCTCTGTTCAAGGCCATGGGGAAGCTGGTCATCCACATCGGAGCCAACGGTAAAGGCCAGGCGGCGAAGCTCGGCATGAACCTGATGCTCGCGCTTATTTATGAGGGCTTTGCCGAAGCTTTCGTCTTGACGCGCAAGCTGGGCGTCGAGCCACACAAACTTATTGAGTTGATCCAGGCCTCCATGGTGCGCTCGGGCGCCATCGACTACAAAGCCCCCTTCGTCTTGCGCCACGATTACTCGCCCAACTTTCCGCTTCGCCTGATGCACAAGGACATTCACCTCATGCTTGATGTGGCGAAGGAGAACCGCGTCAAGCTGCCCGGGCTGGAAACCGTCGATGAGATCTACGAGCTCTCGAGCGAAGAAGGTTGGGACGACCTCGACTATGCCGCCACGCTCGGGCTGTTGGAGAAGTGGGCCGGCCTGAGCGGCGCGCCCAAGTAACTCGCATCAGCTCTGTGTCCTGGCTGCAGTATCGCGCTGTATAATGCGCTAACTTTCGCGGTTCCTGGTCGTCGATGTGACGATGCTCGCGTTACTGGCTGCGCATTCACCCAACCTCTGGTTTTTCTATCTTAGTGGCTCCGTGGTTCTCGTCGCCGGCCTGCTGACAGTCCGGAAAGACCTGCTGAACACATCTCTGATGGACAAGCTCCTTCTGCTCGGACCACTTTTCTTCGCGATTCCCCTCGCGGTCTTCGGAACACAGCATTTCATCCAGACCGCCGCGATCATGGGGATAATGCCGTCCTGGATTCCCGAGCACCTTTTCTTCGTGCTCCTGGTGGGTGCTTGCCTCATCGCCGCGGCCCTGAGCATCGCCACACGAATCCGCGCCGCGCTCGCGGCGTTTCTGGCGGCAGTGATGTTTCTCTGTTTCGAGGCCCTGATGATTATCCCGAGCGCTGTGGCGAACCCGCGCAACCGATTCAACTGGGTCATTGTTTTGCGCGAATTCACATTCTGCGCAGGAGCTTTATCGATAGCCGCTGCCCAGGCATCGACGTGGTCCGATCGCGCTAGAAATGTGGCCCGCACGTTTGCGCGGCTTGAGCTTGGCGTCGCACTCGTATTTTTCGCAATGCAGCAATTTCTGCACCCAGCCTTCGTTCCGGGCGTTCCTTTGGAGCTGCGTACCCCAGGTTGGATTCCCGGACACTCGCTTTGGGCTTATGTGACCGGCCTGGTCTATCTCCCGGCTGGGCTCTGTCTGATCGCGAACCGGCGAGCGCGTTCGGCAGCACTCGCGGCCGGGACCATGCTTCTGGTCTTGGTGGTTGCCGTGTACCTGCCGATGCTGGTTGCGAAGCCATTCGACATCGAAGCCATCGATTACTTCTTCGACACTCTGCTGCTGAGCGGTAGCGCTCTTGCTGTCGCCGCAATCCAGCCCCAAGCGGCAGCCGGTCGGCCCGATCTGAGTACGAGCGCCAAGACAGCTTGAGCACGCCTCGAAAAATTCTATTCTGACTCCAGGATCACCTGCGCCATTGCCGATTCCGCGGTATGCGTAATCGACAGATGAGCTCGTACCGCACCTAACTTATCGAAAAATTCCGCCGCTTTGTTATGAAAGGCAATCGTCGGGCGGCCACCGGGCGCTCGTTGCACCTCGACATCGTGCCAAGTCACGCCCCGGTTCCAGCCCGTGCCGATGGCTTTCAGAGCGGCTTCTTTGGCCGCGAAGCGTCCAGCGTAGCGCTCTGCCTTGTTCGCTTTGGATTCGCAATAGCGGATTTCTTCCGCCGTGAAGACGCGCTCCAGAAAACGCTTCCCAAAGCGTTGGATGGAGCTCTCAATGCGCGCGACCTCCGCAATGTCGATGCCGGTGCCAACGATCATAGTAAGCTCTACGCTTTCCCGCCGCCCTTGTCTTCGCCTGAGTATAACCCAATGAAAACGCGGCCCTTATCCTCACCTTGAAATCGGCAGCCCGCAAAAACCGCTTGGGATTTTCCGACCCTCGCTGCTATGATGAAGCTGCTCGATTGATCGACGTTGTACGCAGCAGTTCCTGCCTTAGCAGCAATCCCTGCCTGCATCACATCCCGATCGAATTGCAGCTACATCAACTTTTAAGGAACATGTATTCACCATGGAACAAGGAACAGTTAAGTGGTTCAATGACGCGAAGGGCTACGGCTTCATCAGCCGTCAGAATGGCGAGGACGTATTTGTTCACTATTCTGCGATCCAGTCCAACGGCTTCCGCAGCTTACAGGAAGGCCAGGCTGTGCAGTTCAACGTAGTCAAGGGGCCCAAGGGCTGGCAGGCAGAGAACGTGCAACTCCTGTAGGTCTCGAGCTGGAAGGTTCGAAGAGGGCGGCCAAATCGGCCGCTCTTTTTGTTGGCACCAGCAAGCGTGCCGAACGCATGAGAGCCCCTTTTCGAACTGTAACTTTTCCCGCTTCCATTCGTTTTAGTGATTAGCGGTTCTCCAGTGAACGAGAATGGGGAAAGGATGGCGACATGTCGAATCGAGGCTTGTTATTGATCTTGCTATCCGTACTTGCAACCTCAATCGCTTTCCGCGCACGACCAACGTTACTGCTGGCCGGAAATTCTCCTCAAGCGCCGCCCTCCAGCATGTCTGACGGCAAAATGGCGCACATGTTTATGACGCCGCTCACGCCCTCCAAGCCTGGCGACCTGCAGAATGCCGACGCAATCGTCGCGGCCGCCAAGACAGCCATGGCTTCCTATCAGGACTATCGCAAGGCCCTGGCTGACGGCTACGTCATCTTCCTTCCCAATCTTCCGCAGCCCCAATATCACTTCACCAATTACCAGCACGGGTCCGAGGCAGCGTGGCACTTTGATCCTCTGAAGCCGACCTCGCTGCTCTACAAGAAAACCGCCGACGGTGGATACAAGCTGGTCGGACTCATGTACACCGACCGGGTTGACGCCACTGAGGAGGAGCTGAACGAGCGCATTCCGCTCAGCGTCGCGCGCTGGCATCAACACATCAATTTCTGCAAAGCGCCGCCGGGAAAGAAGCTCGAGTACTTTGGTCCTCACGCCAAGTTCGGCCTGCTGGGTTCTATCACTACCAGGGAAGCCTGTGAGGCCGAGGGCGGGGAATTTTATCCGCACGTATTCGGATGGATGGTCCATGTGTACCCGTACGAAACCGATCCAAAGAAAATCTGGTCCATCGACGATGACGACCATGGCCACGACAACATGGATCACTCAGCTATGCCAGGCATGAAGATGTGAGCGCTACCTAACGCGGTGCTCCCTTGACAATCAAGAAGGCTCGAACGCGCAATGGGGGTTTGCCTGCCTGCGTCGACCGCGTCCCTACTTGTTCGGTTTGGGAGGGTAGTCGCGAAACAGCTTGGCGACGGCCTTGTCGAGGGTCTTGATGTTCTTGTTGGTCTTGTCGGCGATGGTATCCTTCGCCTCCCCGCGCCACACGAGCTGCTTGGTTTTGGTGTCGGCCAGATCAACGACCAGCGTGCCGACCTTGTTGACGTAGGTAGCGTATCCGGCGGGGCCGCCCGCGTCTCCCGGAAAGGGCCCGGGCAAGTAACCTATGCCGACCGTATTGTGTTCGTCCTTGATGCTGTTGCTGTACACGACCCACAGGTCGGGATCGGAGTCTACTTTGGTCAGCCCTTTGGCTTGCAGCTGCTTGTCGATGGCGTCGATGATGCGCTGGTTCCAGTCACCCTTTGCCGGGTTGGGGCTGGTTTGCCAGGTGTAGGTATGAAAGCCGGCGAAGCTCGCGTTACGGTTGAAATCAACGTGCGTCTTTTGTGCGACAGCGAATGCACACAGGGACAAGCAGAGCAGTGCGACCATCCAAAGTCTCGTCATCGAGGAATTCGGCTCCCAAGAATTTTGAACTACAAAGCGACGCGGCGACGAACACACCGGAAGATACTCTATCAAGCTGCTGCCGTCCAGAGCTTCGAATGGAAACCGTGAAACTAGGTAAACCTGATCTCGACGGAAATGGCCCCACGTCAACACAGGAAAGCGTGCTGAAGTGAGGCCGGTAATCAAACGTAACAGTGAGACCGACTTGGTTTACTTAGGGCGTCCGGATATATCCGTGAAAGACCTTGGCAGAGTCCTCATAGAGACCGACGATGATGCCGCCTGGATTTATCCCGGCTGCATCACTCAGGATGGCTCCCGGCGGGTCGAACGAGGTGTAAGTGCCATGGCTGAGCAGAAAACTGTGTGCGACCCCTCCGGTATCGATCCATTCCCCGATAATGTCGCCCTGGGGATTACCGCCTCCAGCAAACGTAAAGACACCGCCCGGAAAATCGATCGTGGCGTATGTCCCGTGATACAGCAGATATCCGTGACCCACTTTGCTACTATCCGTGTACGAACCGACGACTGCGCCAGACGGGCTAATCGTGCTGGCAGTACTGCTGATCGCACCGGGGGGATCGAAGCTGGTGAAAGCGCCCTTCTTGGACACGACAAAACTGTGGTTAGTGGAAGGATTGCCTGTTGTGCCGCAGGCAGGGTCGGAACAGGAAAATCCCGACAGGTCGCCACGGGGGTTGATACCGGTAAGCTGGGTGCCGGCCGCGCCGGGGGCGTTATACGTTGTGTATTGTCCCCCATCCAGAATGAAACCGTGGCTGACGCTACTCGAGTCGTTGTAGGCGCCAACGATGGTTCCCTGCGGACTGATGAAGTTGGGAGTGGTTAAGATGGAACCCGGAGGGTCGAAGGTGGTGAACGTGCCTTTCTTGCTTAACGTGATGCCATGGGTCAGACCAGCTGTGGTCTCACTACCGACGGCCGTGCCCTGCGGATTGGGCCCGCCGTTGAGAGTAGTGGCTACCGCGCCCGGGTAATCGACGGTGGTATAGCTCTGTGCCCAGGCGATGGATGTTGTGGCTAGAGCGATGCCGACTGTGCAAATTGCGAGGGACCGAAATACTTTCTGCATAGGATTCTCCTGTTGATAGGCAGGTGAAGTTGCGCTAACGGGTGGCGGCTGCGGTGCAGAAACACCGCTAAGATTTGGGCGCAACGGCTGGTTTGGTTGGATTTCGGTTTTCTGACGTCGGAGCGACATGATTCTACATCGGCTTCACTTGCTGGCAACGCAGTTCGCATAAGTTTGATGTGAAGCGCCTGAACCCGTGTGCGAAGTGTTGATAAAACGGGCCCGGGAGACTCTGCTCAGAGGCCGCACGCCAACATTTTGGATGTTGTTGCTGCCTTGGAACGGGGGTATTTCCTCCACCACTTTTACGCTATGCCATCGACGTAATGCCGAATCTCTCCCTCTCCTCACATTTCTGAGAAAGGGCAGTGCATTACCACTGGTTATGCTCAGGTGCATCCATCTATCCATCGATAAGACGCAGCTCTCGAATTTCCAGGCAGAATTACGAAACAGGAGAAATTAGGTTCGAAACGGCATATATTTGGGATAAAAATTCGGCGGAGACGGGCTCCATTGTTAATGTTTTAGCAGGATCATGCGCTCACCTATGGTAAATACAAATTCCATACGATAAATCCTACCGAAATCCGTATAACTCCAGGTTAATTATCCGTGAACTGTGGTGGTTGGACCAGCAGGATCCGATGAGCATCGATCTATACGCCCGCGGCTGCCACTCCCTCGTAGTGCCGCGTCGTGCGCGGTAGCTTCTGCGAGTGCCCAAGCAGGAAAAAAAAGGCAGTCGCGACCAGGCAGACTGCCAGCCGGACATGCGCGAGCGGCAGCGGTGCGAGGTCCATGAATTTACCGAATCGCCACGCGGCCCAGTTGATGACTTGCGTGGGAACGACGGTCCAGATGGCGACGTAGAACCAGGCGCGCTCGGCGCCCTCGCCAAAGGTGTCGCGGCGAGCGCGCGGCGTCCAGTCGAGCACGGTAGCCAGAACAACTAACAATGCAAACGGATAATATCCGTACTGGTAGAGCTGTTTGAGCAGCCAGCGGCCGTTAATCGAAGCGACGATCAGACCGATGAGGTTGAGCGTGTATGGGACGATGATGTCAATCCACGCGGCCGTGTAGCATACCAGGCGATACGGCAGGTTTGGCTGATGTACTCCGTAATGCGTGATGTAAGGCTGCGGCTCGCATCCCGACAGTCGGCCTTTCATCCCGCGCCATGCGACGACCGCGACGACAATTGCCAGCCAGATCCAGTGCCGCCGGTCAGGACCACGGGTATACAGGTCATAGGTGAGCGGCCATCCGGGCAGCACCCAGAAGACCCAGATCCAGATTGGAGTGTGTAGCACGCGATAGTAGCGCTTGTTGCGCTCGCGGAAGACGGCCTGTTTCATTCGTATTTGATCGTAACGCACGTGGGCGGCAGTTCGCTATTCGATAGCAGTTAGCACTCGCAGTTAGCAGTCAGAAACTGGTTCGTTAGGGATTGATCACCTGTATTTGACGGAATGCTGAATGCTGGCCGCTAGAACAGCTCTTGCGCGTTATACAGCAGCTGCCCGTTCACCAGATGGGCTTCGGCCATCAGCTTGTGAGGGCGCGGCGGACGTTTATCGTCATCGATGTGCAGCACCGTGTGGCCATGCGCGACGAGATAGTCGCTCACCAGCATGCGATGGCAGTGGAAGTAGACGCGCTCGGAGCACATGATGGCGGTGTTGCTGCGACTTGCGATTTCCAGTAGCCGTTGGACGGCTTCGGCGAACTCGGGCCTGAGCATATAGTCGGCGTAGTTGCGGAACGAGTCGTTGCGCAGGCCGGTATGTGGCGAATCGTCGAGGATCTTCTTGCGGCGGCCGCCGAGCTCTTTCATCCAGACGTACGTTATACCGCGTTTGGGCAGCTCTGACTCAAGCGATTCGCGGTTGAAGTGCGGCAGGCGGCGCGACATAGGAAAGGCGCGGATATCGACGAGAGTGCCGATACCATGCTCACGAAGAGCGGCGACCAGTTCGTCGAGTGTACGCGTGGAATGACCGATGGTGTAGATGGCTGCCAAGAGAAGGTCCGGATGCGAATCTGCTACGGTCCGGAGATGCTTGCCAGCGCGGCCGCGATCCGCGCATCGTGTGTCGGCTCGACGGTGCGCAAATCCAGCAGCACGCGGTCGCTCTCCACTCGCGCGATGATCGGCATTTCCGATTTCCGCAAGCCTTCGAGCAGCACGTCGGCGGCGATACCAGGAGCGGCAACCGCTATCGCTCGTGACGGCAGGGTCGATCCTGGCGCCGAGCCGCCACCCAGCACCGAGCGGGATTGCACAACTTGCACCTCCAGTTGTGGTGAGCTGACGTGCAATTGACGCACGATGTGTTCAGCACGATTCTGCAGTTCTTCTTCGCTGAGGCGCATCATGCGAAGCGTCGGGATGGCATCGTAATCTTCGCGCAGATAGGCAAGCAGGGTCGCTTCCAGTGCGGCGTAGAACATCTTGTCTACTCTCAGCGCGCGGAAGAGCGGATTCGCACGAATTTTCGTGATGAGGTCGGGATTGCCGCTCACGAGCCCAGCTTGAGGCCCGCCAAGCAGCTTGTCGCCGCTGTAGGTCACGACATGGATTCCAGCACGCAAGCTGTCGGCGATCATTGGCTCGCCGTGAATGCCGACCGCTCGCAGATCGAACAACTCGCCGCTGCCGAGGTCTTCCATGACCGTGATCTCGTGCTTGCGGCCGAGCGCGGCCAGCTCTTCAAGCGAAGGCTGCTCGGTGAAGCCGACGATCTGGAAGTTGGAGCGATGAACCCGCAGGAGCAGCTTCGTTCGGCCGGTGATTGCGGCTTCGTAGTCGCCGATGCGCGTACGGTTGGTAGTGCCGACCTCGCACAGCGCTGCGCCCGACTTCGCCATCACGTCGGGAATGCGAAACGAGCCTCCAATCTCCACCAGTTCGCCGCGCGAGACGATCACCTCTCCACCGTCAGCCAAGGAGTTGAGCGCCAGCAGTACCGCAGCGGCATTGTTGTTGACGACGATGGTCGAGATTTCGCGCTCGGCCGAGTTCAAAAACTGCGCGAACAGGCGACTGACGTGAACGTCGCGCTTGCCGCGTTCGGCGCTTGCTAAATCGAATTCGAGGTTCGAGTATCCGCACGAGATTTCTGCCACATGTTCCAGCGCCGCGTCGCTCAGCGGCGCGCGTCCGAGATTAGTGTGGAGGATGACGCCCGTTGCGTTGATCACGGGGCACAGGGAATAAGCCAACCCATTCTCTAACCGTTCCTGAAGGGATTGCGCCGCTTTGTCGATTGCGATCCTGAGATGAAAATCGTCGAGTGTGGCGGCGGCAATTTGCGTGCGAAGCTCCTCAAGCAGAGAGCGTGAAGCTTGAGCGGTTGCGGCACGTCCGAATCGCCGCACTAAACCCGGCACGCCCTCCATGCGAAGTATTTCGTCAACGGAGGGAAGTTGGCGAAAAAGCTCGGAGCTCATACTGCCACGTGCTGCGCGCTGAGGAAATACACTTCTCTCCTCGACCTTTCGCTTTTATTTCGACCGTAATACACAGTGATCCCGCAATTTCCACAGAAGTTCCGCATCATCAATTAACAATTTGCCTTGCTATCCCTTGAAGATATTTATCCCTAATGCTGTATGCACGAAAATAGCGACAAACTTGGTGGCCAGTCGAGGAAGGCTTGAATGACATCTAGGAAGAGATCACCGGCCAAAAAACCGACGCCGGCTCCGCGGTGCGCTTGCGAATGCAAAGCGCGCGACATCGGCATACATTGCGCCCGCAAGCCCAATTGTGAACATCCGGGGTACCGCTCTAAGCCGAGCAAGGGATAGATTCCGCGGATGTCTCGTTCTGCCGTGAGCGACGCTGCTCTTTCCGCACCCACTCGACGAACAGCGACTCGAATTCCTCGCTCGTATAGATGCCCTTATCGAGCAACAGCGTATTCATCGCGTAGATCGTTGCCTTGAAAGCCTCGTCTCTCGAGGCAAGGTTCAATGCTTCCTCAAACGACATCGCAATTCCCCCGCAACAGCAGCCTAAACTGCAAGCATTAAACCATAGAGTAACTCAAAACGAGAGAACAAATATTCCGATGAAAGGGCTCGGCAGTGATTTCTTTGGATTTAGCTGTCTCACTTGCGCCGAAAGAGGCGTCGCAGCAGAAGTCCGAGCATGATTCCGCCGGCGATCAGTCCGGTGGCCATCTGCGGATCGAAGAACCGCACGAAGCGCGCGCCGGCTTCGGTGACTTCCAGCACCCCTACGGGTGTCGCTTGCACAATCCCGCCGCCTCCGCCGCCTCCGCCGCCTTTTTTCGGAGCGGTCGGGTCCGACGGAGTCTCGCCGCCTTCGCCGCCACCCGCGCCCAGACGATAGCTGACGCGCGCTACTGGAATGATCGTCTTGCCGTGGGTTTCGATGGGTTCGCCAAATACGTTTTGCACCTTGGCGGTCGAGGCGAAATGATCGACAAGTGTGGCCAGCATTTCTTTGGGATCAATCATGGAACCCCCCCTACCCATCTGATGCTCTTTCATCCTACTTCGACTAATCCATATCGCCGGTTCCAATGCGTTCGTAGGTGTTGCACGGTACGGGCGATCTCGTCTTTGGTGACATCCGCACTCGGACCAGCGAGCACGTATCGCGCTTCTTTACGTGCCACCTCCAGTAGGTCGCGATCGCGCACCAGGTTGGCGACGCGCAGATTCGGCATTCCCGCCTGGCGAGTGCCGAAAAACTCGCCCGGGCCACGCTGCTCCAAGTCGAGTTCGGCAATCTGAAATCCGTCTTGCGTACGCACCATGGCGTCCAGGCGCTGCTGCGCTTCCGTCGACACTTTACCGCCCGTCATCAGGATGCAATACGACTTGGCCGCGCCACGTCCGATGCGTCCGCGCAATTGATGAAGTTGCGAGAGCCCGAAGCGCTCGGCGTGCTCGATCACCATAATGTTGGCGTTCGGCACATCGACGCCGACCTCGATTACAGTCGTCGCAACCAGCACGTGAATCTCGCCACGCCGAAAGCCTTCCATGGTCGCGTCTTTCTCGTCGGCGCTCATGCGGCCGTGCAGCAGTCCGACACGCAGGCCAGGGAACTCGTGCGTGCGCAACCGGTCGTGCATCTTGATGGCGGCCTTTAGTTCGCCCTCCATCGCACCTTCTTCGATGACCGGATAGACGATGTACGCCTGATGTCCGGCGGCGACTTGCTTGCGCACAAATTGCCAGACCTCGTCGGCGCGCTCGTCGCCAACGAGCCTGGTCGTGATGGCCGTGCGTCCCGGCGGAAGCTCGTCAAGCACGCTGGTGTCGAGATCCCCGTATATGGTGAGCGCCAGCGTGCGCGGGATGGGCGTTGCCGTCATGACAAGCACGTCGGGTTCTGCGTCACTTGCCTTCTTCATCAGCCGGAAGCGCTGCATCACGCCAAACCGATGCTGCTCGTCAACAATCACCAAGCCGAGCTTGTCGAATTCGACCGTCTCCTGAATGAGTGCGTGCGTGCCGATGGCGAGTTGCGCGTTGCCTTGCGCGATGTGATGCCTCAGCTTCTTCTTTCGGCCGGCATCCTGCGATCCAGTGAGCAGCACGACGCGATAACCGGCAGCTTCCAGGATGCGTCGCGCAGAAAGATAATGTTGGGTGGCAAGGATCTCGGTCGGCGCCATGAGCGCGACCTGATAGCCGTTCTCAATGGCGATCACCGCGGCTTCGAGGGCGACAATGGTTTTGCCTGACCCGACGTCGCCCTGCAGCAAGCGGCGCATAGGCGCGGGCTGCGCCATGTCGTCAGCGATTTCCTTGAGCACTCGTTTCTGCGCTGCCGTTGGATGAAAGGGCAGGATCTTCTTGACCGCGTCGCGCACGCGGTCGTTGATCTCGAATGCGATGCCGCTCTGCGCGCGCACTTTGCGGCGCTTGAGCTCAAGGCCGAGCTCGAGGAAGAAGAACTCTTCAAAGACGAGGCGAATGTGCGCGGGGGTGCGCGCCTCCTGCAACTTGATGATGCTCTCGCCGACCTCAGGCCAGTGCGCCTGCCAAAACGCGCGACGCCGGTCGATGAGTTGCATGCGCCCGCGGACGGCTGCGGGAATGGCGTCGGCGATGTCCTGGTCGAGGTTTTCCAGCATGCCGTGGATCACGCGACGAAACCAGCGAGCCGTGAGCCGTCCGTTTCCCGCAGCTTCATAAATGGGCACGATGCGCCCGACTTCCAGCGATTGCCACTTATGCTCTTCGCCGTTGGCGCTCGCCTCAGCGGGATCGTGCAGGACCTCGTACTGCGGTTGAAGAATTTCGAAGCGATGTCCGCCGCGATCGCCGGCTTCGACTTTGCCGTACAACGCCAGCAACATGCCAGCGCGGAATTTGTCCTTCAGGTAAGTCGCGTTGAACCAGATGCAATGCATCGTGTCTCGGCCCTGGCCGACGGTCATCTCAAAAATAGGCATGCGACGCGTGCGGAACAGACCGAAGGTGCGGACTTCGGCGATAACGCTGGCCATCTCGCCAACGCGCAGCTCGCCAATTCCGCGCGGATTCAGCCGGTCCTCGTAGCGAAAAGGCAAGTAGTAAAGCAGGTCTTCGACCGTGCTGATGCCCTTATCGAGCAGGATCTCGGCGAACCGCGGGCCGATGCCCTTCACATATTGAACGTTGGTCGTAAGATCGAGCACAGGAGCGATGGTAAGGCAGCAATCAGCAGTCAGCAATCCGCATCTTCAATGTCCTCCGTGATAGGGATGCCCCTTCAGAATCGTAAATCCGCGATAGAGCTGCTCCAGGAGAACGACCCGCGCGAGTTCATGCGGCAAGGTGATTTTGCCGAATGACAAGACGGCCTTGGCGGCCGCTCGAGTCGTGTCGCTCCAGCCATCGGCGGGGCCGACAGCAAACAGCAACTCCTGGGTATCGTGAGACTGGTGATATTCGAGGAAGTTGGCGATCTCTTCCGAAGTAAGCTGGCGGCCGCGTGAGTCCAGCAGTACCAGCACCGGATGGGTGCGTGCGGTGCTCTTTTCCAGCAGCTTCAGCAGCGCGCTTTCGGACGAGAGCTCCTGCGCTTCACAGGCCGCGAAGCGGGACAACCGCTTGAGGTATTCGGCCGTCAGGGACTGGATGGGCGTGCTCTTGGTGCGACCTATCCATACTATGCGGAGTCTCACGGTTCAGGAGCTCTTGCGTTTGGCGGAGGCGCGCTTCCGAGGCGCGAGTTTGCCGGCCGGAGTGGTCGACTTTGCGACGCTACGTTTCTCGGCTTTCCTCTTCGCGGGCTTGCGCGCTGGCCGCTCAAGATCGGCAAGTTCCAGCCGTTTCGCCGTCTTCCACAGCCGCTCCAGGTCGTAGAACTTACGGGCGGTCTCGGAGAAGATGTGGACCACGAAATCGACGTAGTCCATCAAGACCCAGTCGGCCTGCTCGTATCCCTCGGTGTGTTTCGGCTGCACGCCTGCAGCGCTCAGCTTCTGGTCGATGTCGTCGGCGACGGCCTGTACCTGGCGCGGGTTGCTGCCTGAGCACAGCAGGAAGTAATCGGTGAAGCCGCTGGCGTGCTCGTCGAGCTGCAAAACGCTGATGTTCTCGGCCTTCTTCTCCTGGCAGGCGCGCACAGCAAGCGCGACCTGCGACCTCACGACGTCCTTCTTCATGCGATCGCTCTCATTCGCTATTCGCTCCTCGCTTCCGGCGCTTGTGCGCTTGCCACTGGCCATCTTCACTCGCCATTATCCACTAGCCTTCGCCCTGTCTTCCGATACAGGTGTTCTTTCTGGATGTACTCCGCTACCGGGTCAGGAACCAGTTTCTTCAGTGCGCTGCCTCGGTCAACCGCAGCACGAATCAGCGTCGCCGAAACATTTTCATGCGTTTCTGGAAGCATGTGCAGCGTGGCTCCCGGTAACACCAGGGGTCCGGTCATCTTCGTTTTCCGAAACAGCTTGGTGACCGAAGGTGCAGGGCGCAGTTTTTCGGGCAGAGAGGACGCGACATCTGCCAGTGAGTAACCCGGTCGCGCCGCCACAATGAAATCGCACCGCGCCAGCAGTTCCTCCGCCCGGTGCCACTTCGCGATGTCCTTGAAGGCGTCCATGCCGATAAGAAAATACAGGTGGTCGCTTTTGCCCAGAGACTTTTTCACCCTGAGTACGGTATCGATGGAATAGCTCGGCTTGCGAGCATCGTGGTCATCCAGCTTCGGAGCTTCCAGCAGGGAAGGGGTAAGTTCCTTTTCGCCGGCCACCGCCAGCGACACCATAGCATAGCGGTGATAAAAGGAGGTGATCGGCGTCTTTTGTTTATGCGGAGGAATGTCGGCGGGAACGAACCAGACTTGCTTGAGTCCAAATTTCGCAACCGCGGCACGGGCCACGACGACGTGGCCACGATGTACGGGATCAAAGGTGCCGCCAAACAGTGCGATATCCATGCAGACCGTTGATACAGTTTCCGTGTTCCGACCTTGAGATGCAAGCTCCGGTAATCACGACGCATCCCTTCCTATTGGCCAAGGTCTGTGGGACGCAAGTCACTGCCTGGTTTCTGCCTAGATATATATAATCGCGGCCATGAATCTGGAACAGAAATTGACCGAACTGAAGCGCCGAGACTCGCTTGCGGAAGCCGGCGGCGGGGAAGAGCGCAGGGCCCGCGAGCACAAGCAGGGCAAGATGTCGGCACGCGAGCGGATCGAGTTTCTGCTCGACGAGGGCACCTTTGAAGAGACGGACAAGCTGGTCGTGCATCGGTGCACTGATTTCGGTATGGACGAGCAGAAGTATTACGGCGACGGTTTCCTCACCGGTTATGGCCGCATCGAAGGCCGGCTGGCTTTCGTTTTCGCCCAGGACTTCACGGTATTCGGCGGTTCGCTCTCGGAGACTAACGCCGCGAAGATCGTCAAGATCATGGATATGGCGATGAAGGTTGGGGCACCGGTGATCGGGCTGAACGACTCTGGTGGTGCGCGCATTCAGGAGGGCGTGCGCTCGCTCGCGGGCTACGCCGACATCTTCCTGCGCAACGTGCTCGCGTCAGGCGTGGTGCCGCAGATCTCGGCCATCATGGGGCCGTGCGCCGGTGGCGCAGTGTATTCGCCTGCCATTACAGACTTCATCCTGATGGTGAACAACACTTCGTACATGTTCATCACCGGGCCGGATGTAATTAAGGCTGTGACCCACGAGGAGGTAACGAAGGAGGAGCTCGGCGGTGCGATGACGCACAACGAGAAGTCGGGCGTGGCGCACTTTGCGGCTCACGATGATGCCGAGTGCCTCAGCATGATCCGCGAGCTGCTCAGCTTCATCCCATCCAACAACCTGGAAGATCCGCCGCGCAAGCCGTGCACCGACCCCATCGATCGCGCGGACGAGCGCCTGGACAGCATCGTGCCCGCCGATTCCAGCTTGCCCTACGACATCAAGGACGTCATCAGCACCGTCGTCGACGACTCCTATTTCTTCGAGGTGCAGGAGCATTACGCCAAGAACATCGTGGTGGGCTTTGCGCGGCTGAACGGCAAGTCGGTGGGGATCGTCGCCAACCAGCCGGCGTTTCTTGCGGGCGTGCTCGACATCAGCGCCAGCATCAAGGGCGCGCGTTTCGTGCGCTTCTGCGATTGCTTCAACATTCCGCTGATCACGTTTGAGGATGTGCCCGGATTTCTGCCCGGAACGCGGCAGGAGTACGGCGGCATCATCACGCACGGCGCGAAGCTACTGTATGCATTTTCCGAGGCGACGGTCCCGAAGATCACGGTCATTACACGCAAGGCCTACGGCGGGGCTTATTGCGTCATGGCCTCAAAGCATATCCGCACAGATGTGAACTACGCCTGGCCTACAGCCGAGATCGCGGTAATGGGGCCCGAGGGCGCGGTGAATATCGTCTACCGGCGGGAGCTGGAGAAGTCAGAGAATCCCGATGCCGATCGCGCGGCCAAAATCGAGGAGTTTCGCGAGCGTTTTGCCAATCCTTATGTTGCCGCCGAACGAGGCTATCTCGACGCGGTGATACGCCCGCGCGATACCCGGCGCAAGCTGATTCAGGCCCTCGAAATGCTGGAAAACAAGCGAGACAAGAACCCGCCCAAGAAGCACGGGAATATACCGCTATAAATGCAGCAACTAGCAACTAGCGATTAGCTACGAGCTACGAGCTAAATCGGTTCGCAAGCGAGTTGGGGTACAATCGCTTCCATTTCAATTGAGAAAGGGACCTAGATGTTCTGGAGAACGTCGGCGCTGGTTCCGGAGCAGCCGGCGGGCTGATCACTCAGCTCTTCACGCGCGGCAAGAAAATCACCGTGCCTGCGGAGACGGAACTGAACTTCCGCCTCGATCGCACGTTGGTTCTTAGGCCGAAGTAGCCGACGAACTCCGCCAATACAAAAAGAGAATCCCGAAACCGTCTTGATCGGTTCTTTCTGGATAGCGGGTCACGTCACCATCCTTGCTGAGCTTCCTGACAGATACTTGCGTATCGGCCTAGCTGCTCAAAGGACGAATTACCGGACTCACCACTAACCGGAATAACCGTTCAACGTCTCGGGATTCCGTCTTGCCTCTGACTGTCTTCCCGTTCTTCACCAGCAGCCAGCGATCAACTCTTGCGGGTGCCCTGCCATGCGCCGTGGGCGCGGGCAGCTTCCTCACTCAAGCTCCCCCCGGACTAGCCGGGTAACACCATCGCTCGCGCGTTGGGGTATCCGGCTGCCAGCCTTAGAACCAGGAAAATTGTCAAAGAACGATTGTGTTTTTACTCCTCCTGCGGATGGAGTCAATAAAAATATTGCGACTTTATCTCGTTTGTTTTCAGTCGAGTGCAGCTCGTCCACAGGCACCTGCCAGAAATTTGTGCACATGCGAAAATGCCAATTTTGCAACTGTGATTTCACGCAAAATTGATGCGGATTTGCGCAAATCCCGCATTGCAGACGGCGAGCAAAATGTCGCATGCACCAATGTGGGAATCGCGGAAAAATTCATGCTGGCGTGGTATTTCATGGCCGTGAGTCTAGCCTGCGACCGTTTGCTACTATGCGAAGCATGCCGCTCGTCGCAGCAAATCATCTGGTGAAGACGTTTCAGAGTGGCCAATCAACCTTCGGAACGCAGGCTTCCGGCCAGGTACGAGCTGTGAATGACGTTTCGCTCTCGATCGAACCGGGCGAAACATTGGGTCTAGTCGGCGAGTCGGGCTCCGGCAAGAGCACCCTGGGCCGCATGCTGCTTCGGCTTATTGAGCCTGACTCCGGCGAGGTGGTATTCGATGGCAAAGACCTGCTGCGGGCGGACGGAGCGGAACTGCGCCGGCTCCGTCGCGACATGCAGATCATCTTCCAGGACCCATTTGGCTCGCTCGATCCGCGCATGACCGTGGAGCAGATTGTCTCGGAGCCGATGGTGGTCCACAGTAGCGACGCCAGGGAGGTGCGCCAGCAACGGGCCGCCGAGATGATGCGCGCGGTAGGCTTGGACGCAACCGCGCTGCACCGATATCCGCATGAGTTCAGCGGGGGACAGCGGCAGCGCATCGGCATTGCACGCGCAATGATGTTGCGGCCCCGCTTCATCGTTGCCGACGAGCCCGTCTCGGCGCTGGACGTCAGCGTGGGAGCGCAGATTGTAAATTTATTGAAGCAGCTGCAGCGGGATTTTCGGCTGACTTACCTGTTCATCTCGCACTCCATGCCGATCGTGCGCTATCTTGCAGACCGCATCGCGGTGATGCAGCGCGGCGAACTGGTGGAGGTGGGCGACACGGAGCAGATTGTCACAGTGCCAAAGCACCCGTACACGAAGACCTTGTTGGCGGCGACACCGGAGATGGAGTTCACCTTGCCGTAAATGCTAGCTGCTGCATGGACTCGTCGGCATTTGGCTTCTCTCGAAAATTCGCGCCTTCCAGGCGTAGAAGAAGTGCTTTCACTGGTAGCCCGCCGCCATATCCGCCGAGGAATCCGTCAGACGCTAGCACACGATGGCACGGAACGATGATGGCGATAGGATTGTAATGGTTCGCCTGGCCGACAGCGCGGAATCCATGCGCGTTGCCGACGGCGCGCGCGATTTCCGCATACGAGCGGGTCTCGCCATAAGGAATCTTCAGCAGCTCGTTCCAGCATCGCGTGCGAAACTCAGTTCCGCGCAGATCAAGCTGTAGATCGAAGGTGCGCCGCTTGCCGCCGAAATACTCTTCGAGTTGCCGGCGGACCCGCCGTGTACGATCCTGCGATTCCTGCCAGGCAACCGGCTGGCCGGCGACCATCTTCGGCAGCCCGCGATCGAACTCGAGGATGACCAGCGCCGACTCCGACATCCCAATCAGCAGTGGGCCGGCCGGCGAAGGCGTTCGCGAGTAATAGAGCTTTTCCATAGCTAGTTCACCCCACCCGTGCCGGGAATGTTCGGCGCAGCTCCTTCCGGCGGGCGCATCAGGCCGAAGTTCTGCAAGTATGCGACGGTGCGTTGCGCCGCTCCATCGAAGGTGAGCTGGCAGTTTACGAATTGCGTGTTTTCCCAGGTCACGTCGCCTCCTCCATAGATCAACCTGCACTCCGTCAGGACGCAGTTGATGAAGCGCTTGTCATCCATGTACACCGTGACTGCCTTGGGGTGCCAGTTGTCCAGTACCTGCATCGAGTGAGTCCCTCCGAAATCACAAACTATCAGGATAAACGTTAATCGATCGTCTGCCGAGTAGGAGGCGACATTCGTACTCATCGTGGCGGCGAGCATGCGCCAGATGAGCATTTCAGCCAGGTTGTCATGTTGTGAAATCATGTGAGTTGTGACGCGCATCCCTGCCGCTCTACTGGTCCAGCATCTTCTATTTCTGTTTCTGCTCGTGGTTGCGCCCATTTGGGATTACTGGGACACGAGCCGGCTGAAGCGAAGTCCAGACTCAGCCCATAAGCTCCGCTACTACAAGACGGTGACCGGATGGCTGTGGAGTGCGAGTATTGTCGCCGTTTTAGCCGCGGGGATACGCCCCCTCATGACGATTGCCACGTCGGCGCAGGACGTACCGTGGCTCTTCTTGCACCGGTGGGTCCGCTATGCCCTCGAAGCGCTGCTCGTCGGGTTTTGCTTGGTGACGCTGCTTCCTCTCGTCACCGTCTTTTGGAAGAAAATGAAGAAGACTCCGCGCACCTGGAGAACCGCAGATGCGTTGAAGCCGCTCAGCTGGTTTCTTCCGGCGACGTGGAGCGAGCGGCGTTGGTTTGCGTTCGTCTGCATTACCGCGGGGATTTGCGAGGAGACGTTGTTTCGCGGCTTCCTGCTGCACTACCTGCATGTTTCGGGCTTCAGCCTTAACCTGACACTTGCACTGCTGCTTTCGTCGGGCATTTTCGGCTTGCAGCATTTCTATCTGGGGATAGGCGGGACGGTGTTCAGCATCATCGCCGGTTTGATCCTGGGACTGCTATTTCTTATGACCGGAACTCTGATTGTTCCGATGGTGCTTCACGCGGTGATGGACCTGCGCATGCTCGCATTGCTGCGGCCTCCTGCGATCGACTCTGCAAGTGCCGCCTAAACAAATCGCGACCGGGGAGCGCCGGTCGCATTAGGGTTTAAGGGAAGGTTACTGCCGCAAGACTACTGCGGAATGGCTACGAAGCCGCTGTTGATCGGCGCCGTGCCGTAGAACCCAACCAGCCAGCCGGCATCATTAATGCCGTTCACGATGGTCGTGCCGACGCCATTGGGCTCGTCGATCGAAGTGTATTGGCCGCTGCTGATCGAGTAGACGAATCCGTGGGTTAAGTGGGCGGCGTCCATATACGCACCGACAACCTGTCCCTTGTTGTTCAGGCCCAAAGCCTGGGTAAAGGTGCTCTGTGGAAAATCCAACTGCACCAGAACTCCAAAGTTGAGCAGCCAGCCGTGATTGACGTTGTTGGCGTCGATGAAGAATCCGCACTTCATCTGCAAATTGTTGATGCCGGTGGCCTGTGCCCCGCCCACCGCTCCGGGGATATTGATGACTTCAAACACTCCGCCCGCTTCGTCGTAAATATAAGGAAAGTCAGGCGTGGTGTTGTTGGCGCTCAGGCTGTAGTAGCCCGCGGCCTGCTGAAAGTCATTCTGCGAGAGCAGTTGGTTGAACGGCGTGCCGGGAAAATCGACGGTGGTGAAGTTGCCGTTAAGGGGCTTGTAGAAGCCGTGGGTCGTTCCCGCCTGATCCACATAGAAACCGTCGGTCGTCACGATGTTGTTGATGCCGATGACCTGGGTCATAGCCGAATTCGGAAAGTTTTCCGGGGTGAACGCCGCCGGTAAGGTCAGGACAAATCCCTGGTTGGCGAAGAAGTTGTGGTATCCGGCAATGACGTTGTTGTTGTTGATGCCGAGCAACTGCGTAAAAGGATCGCCGGCGTCGTGCGGATTAACAACGGTTTGGAAGCGGTAGTTCTGCGCCCATGCTGAAGTGCACAGCAGCAAGGCGACGGCAAAGGCGAAAGAGAATTGAAGGCGTTTCATGGAATGCTCCTCTCATGTGCTGGGCGGTGGGCAGATGTGTGGCCGGGCGCCACCGCGGTTAATTTCAGTGCCACAGTAAAATCGGGTGTGCGGCGCGGGCTTGAATTCCCGCTCACCTAGGTATGCGACTTTTGCCGACGGATTCCTTCATCTCCGGCGATTTTTTTGCGCTTTCACAAAAAACATCTCGGCTGCTGGTTTATCTTGTGCATTTGCAGCGTGTCCCTGAAAGGGCAGGTACTCAGAAGTGATTCAAAGAGCAGAGCCGTTTTCCGATACGACACCGGACCAGGCTCCGGTTCGAGGGTTTTTTCATCGCGCAAAAGACGTTGGCATAGGATTTATCGTTCTCACCCATGGTGCGGGTGGTAATTGCAACTCTCCTCTGCTGGTGACACTTGCTGAGCGGTTTGCTGCGCTTGGATTGAACGCGCTGCGTTGTGATCTGCCGTTTCGGCAAAGACGCCCCAGCGGGCCGCCTTCACCTTCCGACGCCAGCCGCGATCAGGAGGGGCTGCGGCGCGCGGTTGCCCTCATGAATGGGGAATTCCAGGGCCGCGGATTTCTCGGAGGCGTGTCTTATGGAGGACGGCAGGCCAGCATGCTGGCGGCCTCAGAACCAGGGCTAGTGGAGGGGTTGCTTCTGCTCTCGTATCCGTTACATCCGCCCGGACGTCCAGCGCAATTGAGGACCGCACACTTTCCTCAGTTGCAGAAACCTGTGCTCTTCGTCAGCGGAACGCGTGATGCCTTTGGTTCAATTGAAGAGCTGCAAACCGCGATCAGGCTGATTCCGGGCCCAACCATGCTGGTGCCCATCGAAGGCGCGTCCCATGGGCTATTGCAGAAGTCAAATCGCGAAGAGCTGCCGGGGAAGATTGTTCAGGAATTTCAAGCGTTCTTCTTGGGGTAAATGCAAAGGCTGGGGGCCTCTCGACTCAGCAACGTAGCTTAGCCGAAGAACTTTGTCACACCCTCTTCGAGGACGCAGATTTTCTTCTCAATGCCGCGCCGCTTGGCTTCACGCCTTAGGCGCTGCAGCGGCTCATCCACCGGCTCGTGCGAAAGACGAAACGTACCGTAATGCATGGGAACCATCCATCGCGCCCTCACGTCCATGAAGCCCTGTACCGCATCTTCCGGGCTGGTGTGCACCGCGCGATATGAGGCTGGATGATAGGCCCCGATGGGAAGCAGCGCCACTTCAGGCCGCAGCCGCTCGCCGATTTCGCGGAAACCGTCGAAATAGGCGGTGTCTCCGGCGTGATAGACGGAGTGCTGATTCGCACGCAGAACATAACCGCCGTACCCGCGATGCATGTCCCGCACCATGCGCGCACCCCAGTGACGCGCGGGCACGTGGGTTATCTCAACCGCACCGAGTTGCAGTTGCTGCCACCACTCGAGTTCGATGATTCGACTGTATCCCAGATCACTGACCAGATCGTGCAGATGACGTGGCACTACGATGGCTGGCCGTTTGCGAGTTTGCCAGCGTGTCAGTCGCGCAATGGCGCGCAGCGACGGGCGATGCAGGTGGTCGAAGTGCGCATGCGAGACCAGCACCGCATCGATGGGCGGAAGGTCGCGCAGCCGTAGTCCCGGGCGCCGCAGCCGTTTTAAGATGAAGATCCAACGGGCGAAGTTCGGGTCGATGAGCAAGTTTTTACCGCCGATCTGAAGGAAGAAACTGGAGTGACCGATGAAGGTGACGCCCAGCTCGTCGCGCCCGGCAAGAACTGGTTTGCGGGTGACGCCGGTGCGTGGGGTCATGGCAGAGTGGCGTATCAGTGTGCCAAATTGCCTCGCTTTGCGACGAATTGTAGGTCCTAATGTCAACTCTACATTTAATTAGACGCGCACCGGGCGGCAACGATGCGGTTCTCGAGTGCCCGCAAATACCTCTTGGCAACCCGCGGTATCTATAAATACACTAACTTCCCGGAAGCTGCCTCGAAACGGCTACTTGTGGAGCAGTTCTCGGTGAGCAATCACGCGGGCATTTCCAGCAACACAATAGGGAGAACCGCGCTCGTTCATGACCCCTCCGCCTGCTGGTACATTTCAAGAAGAAATCGCTGAAGCCGACGTAGCAATCTGGAAGGAGGCGCTGTTCGCTGCCGACCTGCTCCTGTTGCACTCTTCACCTGTCTTTTATGGACTTGGTATTCCACGCGGTGACGGTTCTGCCGTGGTTCTGGTCCCGGGGTTTTTGGGTACTGACGCGTACCTCCGGCAGCTACATTCCTGGCTGAACAGGATTGGGTACCGGCCGTATTTTTCCGGCATCGGCTTGAACGCCGAGTGCCCCAACCTGCTTATTCAACGGCGGCTCAAAGACAACATCGACCGGGCGCTCGACCAAACCGGTAAGAGAATTCATGTGATCGGTCACAGCCTGGGCGGCATCATTGCCCGCGCGATCGCGTGCCAACGGTCTGATGACGTCGCTTCCGTTATTACCCTGGCAGCCCCCTTCCGCGGCGCGGTCATCCATCCAACCGTTCGCCGCGCTGTAGAAACGGTGCGCTAGCAGGTCCTGGAGGAGCGTGGGCCCAGCGTGCTTCCCACCTGCTACACCGGACGTTGCACCTGCGACTTCCTTTCTTCGCTGCGCCGTAAGATGACTTGTTCGGTGATACAGACGGCCATTTACACCCGCAGCGATGGCATTGCCGATTGGCGCTACTGCACCACGGGAGATCCCGAGAACGACTTCGAGGTGACGGGCACACACATCGGCCTGGCGTTCAATGCATCCGCGTATGGGGTGATCGCCAGGCGGCTTGCACTGGCGCGCGCCGCAACCTAATCCTCGAATCAGAAATCCTTGTGATATCTGCCGTCGACGCTGAAACCGCCATTCTGGTCGCGGACGCCACTCGTCGACCACTTGCGATTGAGTTGATATTGCAACTGCACGGCGGAGTACTGGCTGGTGGTTACGTCAGTGGAGAAAGTGACAAACAGCTTGCTGGTGACGCGCTGCCGCACGGTGAGGCGCGCACCCTGCTGTTGATTAGCGGTAGAGGCGCCCAGTTGCGGGTCGAGTGAAATTTGCGAGACTCCAAGGGCCTTCTGCAGACGGCCCGTCACCTGACTGCTGACCTGCGAAGCGATCAGCGACTCCGCACCCAAAGTAGTTGACTGCGACGGCGCTGCATTCGCGGCTTCCTCGGTGCTGCCAAACGCGACTAGGTGGATGATGTCCGCCTGCGACAGCGCCGGGTCGGAGGTGTAGTTCGTCTGTAGGCGATCTATAGGCCCGCGGAAATGCATGGCGATGTTGTACTGCTGGATCTCGGTATTAACCTGCAGATTAACCACCGGCTCCGTCTGCACGGTGTTGACGAATGCAATCGTACCGCCCTGAACGATGTAACGGTTGCCGAGGAAGATTACGTCGCCACCGGTGAGATTGGCGCGGCCGACAACGACCGGATCCGAGGCCGTACCTATGACGCGCAGATTGGCGTCGCCCTGGATACTCACGGTCGGGCTCACGACGTTCAACTCCGACGTGGAGCGAACTGCCACGTTCAGCCTCAGGTTGTCGGCAAACCCTTGGGTTGGAGGGGGCGAGGCTACGCCGTTGAACTGCGCCATGAAATTCATGAGGTCGAAATCAGGCGTGAACCCGATGCGATTGATGGCTACCTCTCCGCTCAGGAGTGCCGCGTCGGTGTTGCCCGTCATGGCGAGGCTCAAACCCATGTCGGTACGTACGCTTTGTGGATAGAGCAAGCGCAGACCGTTGCCTTTCAGCGCCAGGTTGAATTGCATCGACGGACGATACGCAACGCCGCCCGAAGCGGTGACGATGCCCCCTCCCACGTTGCCGGTGAACTGCGAAATATCCACCCGGTCGCGGCGCAGCAACAGGACGCCGTTTCCACTGGAAAGGCCGATAGGAGCATCCGGAGTGGAGAAGCTAGCGTTAACGATGCGGATCTGGCCTTCGACGTTTTCGCTGGCGTTATGTCCCGCGGCATCGATAGCGAATTGAATCTGTCCACCGCTGGAGAGTGTAGGATCGAAGACCTCGGCAATGGCAAGATTGACCGCGCCCTGCACATTGAGCGTCGAAGGGCCATCCCCGCTCAGCGGCAATTGCCCCCGGAAATGTACGTCAGTGTCCGTTCCCTTTATCTCGCCAGGCTGTAGAGAGAGCACTCCGTTCGCGTAGTCTGCGCGGATCGGAGTTACCGCTGCAATCTGCAGGTTCGCGGGAGCGGCACCGGGAGCAATCGCAGCACGATAGGTCACGTCCAGCGTTGGTACCCCAAGATGCGCCTGTAGCATGGCCTTGTTCTTGAGTGGTCCTCGCAGCGTGGCGTGAATCTCGGTCTGCCCGCTCACTGTCCCGGCCTGCGACGGCGCATAAACAGCCAAAATAGGTTGCAGCGGGATCACCGGAGTATCCAGCGCAACATCGGCGTAGTAGTCGCCGATGAGCGCGACTTTGCCCTGCGCCTTCAGCGGCGTGTTCGCGATCTGCGAGCCAAGCGCGAACGTCGCCTGATGATTGGCAACACTGCCCTGAAAGTTGACGTTGCGGATCTGCTGTTTCTGCACCTCTAATTGCGGGATGGTGAGCGATGCTGTCCCCTGTGGGTCCTTCAATGTCCCGCGGCCGCTGGCAGTGAAATTTAACGTGCCGCTGATCTGAAGATTGCGTTCCCGCAAGCTCTGAAGCTGTTGCAGTTGGATGTTGGTCGCCTGCAATACAGCGTCGTAACCTTCCTGCTTGGGGTAATAGGTGACTTGCCCCTGCGCGGTACCCGCGCTGATGCGCACCAGCAGGTCGCTATGCACGGCATCGCCTGTCCCCTGGAAACGAATCTGCACCAACTGCACCGGCTCACCTGAAATATTCGCGTTGCGCAAGGTGAAATCGCCCTGCCCGATGGGGTTGAGCTCGGTGCCATGCGCCGCGATGTTCGCGTTTAAGGTGCCGCTGATCGGAGTGGTGAGGTTGGCGGCGCGCGCAAGCTCGGCGACCGAAACCTGTGTCGCACTCACATTCGCCGTAAACGGACTGGTGGGCTGATGCGACCAGTCTCGCAGCCCGGTTTGTACGCTAAACGTGACGTGTCCCTGTTGGTTGGCGAGTTCCAGGTCGCCATTTTGCAAATTTACTTGTGAAGGACTGGCCTGCACGCTGGTGCGAAACACCCGGAACGCGCTGCCGCGGAGTCGCACGTTGTTTGCGTTCAGCTGTCCTGCAAGCTGCGGTGCAGCGGTCGAGCCGCGGACTGTACCGTCGAAGGTTGCTGCGCCGTGAAGGTCCAGCGGCTGAGCCGGCGGGCTGAAGACGTCCACAACCGTTTCCAATTCGTGCAGGTCCTTCGCCTGCACATGCACCTGGAGCGCAGAACTCTTGCTCACCGTGCCATCCAGTGTCATTGAGGTCTGCGGCGTCTGAACGTAGCTCTTATTAAGCGTCAGTTCCTCGCTGCGGCCGTTGTAACGAGCGTGAACCTCGGCGTTCAGCGGCACCGAGCCATTGTTGCCCTTGGGTTGTGCGGGGGAGATATTGGCATTCGCGAGCGCATCGGCGCGCAGCAGCACGTTCTTAAAGCTGCTGCTCCAGCTGGCTTCCGAATTCGCGTTCAGACCGCCTGATATCGTTATGCCTTTGAGTCCGCTTGCATTGGCTATGTTCTTAAGGTCGGCGAGAGAGATACCGCGGAGTGCGGCAAGGACGTGTCCCTGCTGATTGCCGGTTATATCGCGCACTGTCGCGTTCGCTCTCAGAACTCCGCCCAGCAGTTGTGCGTTGACGTCGCGCAGTTCCGCGCTGTTGTTTGCGAACGCGTAAACCGCATTCAGTTCGCGAATATCGGTTCGCAAACTCGGGGTGCGCACTCGCAGAATGCGGCTTCGCACAGTGCCTTGCAGAGACGTAGTATCGAGCGCCGGCCGGCCGGGAACGCTGGCATAATCGCCCGTCCCATTCACTACAACCAAGCCGGCGGGAAGCGACGGATTGCGCATCACGTTCCGCAACTCGCCTAAAGCAAGTATGACGACGTACCTGGCATGAACTTTGGGGCTGGCGTAGTTGTCGAGGGAGGCATTCAGCAGCACCTGTGACTGGCCGCTCGTAAGCCTCACATTGTTCAACGTCATGCCCGTGCGCTTGGCATCGAATTGCGCTTGCAGGTCGTGCGGCATGGGCGTATACGCCCCGTATTGCAGATGTCCGTCATTGTAGGACATCGTTCCGGAGTAATGGCCACCGTTGCCGGCATCGTACCTGGATTCAAACTTGAGGTTCCTGAGATCGGCATCCAACGGTGTCTCGCGGTCGTTGTAGTAAATGACACCGTGATCCAGCAGAATGTGCCCAATAGCCAGGTCAAACAGATTCGTGTTGGAGTTGCTGCTGCTCGGCTGTATCGACGGGAGATTGTCCTGCCCATTGGGAGCAGCGATCACGTTCGCGACCGGATGATCGATGCTGACGTTGTCGAGATTCCATTGCCGATGAAGCATGGAGATGATGCGCACGCCCAGCACAAGGTGATCGACCTGCAGCAAAGGCTGGCCCGCACCCGGACCAACGCCATCTACCCTGAGGCCGTACATGTCGAGGCCCAACGGCGAGAAGTGGAGCGCGAAATTCTGAAGCTGCACGCGGGTATTCAGGGCCGCGCTGGCTTTGCTTTCCGCCGTCCGCAAAACGTAATTGTGGAACCTGCTGTTGTGCAGCAGGGCATAGATGCCAATCACGGCGGCGATGATGAGCGCAAGAAGAACACCCGCCACCCAGGCGACCACACGCTTCCATCTGGCATGCCTGCGTGGCGGAACCAGGTACGGCTTCTCAGGTTCATGCGGCGGAAATCCAACGTCACGAATAGCCATAACTAGAACGCCTGCCCCAGCGTTATGAAGAACTGAGTCGGTTTGAGACCAGGCACCGGATTCAAGTTGCGGCCGATGTCGATCCTGATGGGGCCGACCGGCGTCGCATAACGAAAACCAATGCCGACGTTGTTGCTGTAGAGTGAAGTGAAGTCGTGAAAACCGATGGTGGGGAACACATTGCCCCCATCGTAAAATGTCACGATCCCCAGACCCTCCTTGATCGTGTTGAGCGGGAACCGCAGCTCGCTGTTCAGGATCAACAGCTCGTTGCCGCCGCGTGGGACCGTGATCTTGGTACAGGTCGCTGGATCGCTAGGATTGCCGCACGCGGGTATCACCTCCTGCGGACCAGCGCCATCCAATGGGAAGCCGCGCAACGTGCTGCCGCCGCCGGCGAAGAAGCGCGAGCTGAGCGGCACCTCGCTGCCGGCAAATGCCTGCTCCAGCCCGACGCGAATGCTGTTGGCCCAAATGATCCCGGTGGAATGCAGATTTTTGTAGTACGCGGTCTGGGCCGTAATCTGACCGAAGCTGAAGTTCGAGCCCAACCAATAGGGACTCGCGCTTACTGCAACGTTCTGGTAGATGCCCCGGTGCGCATCGAGCACGTTGTCACGGGTATCGTGCACCCAATTGGCGGTCAAAGTAGAGAGGTGAACGTTGAGTTGGTTCGCGGGTACCAGCTCGGGAATTAGTAGATTACTGACCCGGGTAAGCTGAAAGTTATATCGCAAGAAAATGTGGGTTGTCTTCTTGTTCTCTGCGGTCTTGCCAATCGCCCGCGAGAACTCGTATCCGATGTTGCCAAGCCTGTCGGTGAAGATCGGGTTCTGCGAGTCGTGTTCGCCGGAAAGGATTGCGCTACCACGCCAACTGGTTCCGAACAAGTACGGATCGCTATAGGTGAGCGCTCCCCGTTGATCGAGTCGTCCGGCAAATCCGCTGAAATTAAGCGTCTCAGCACGGCCTCGCATGTTGCGGCGTGTGTATTCGAAGGTCCCGTCCGGCCCCCAATAGGTCTTTTGGCTGGTGGCGAAATTGGCTGGCAAGCCGACGGGTGGAAGTCCGGGAACGGCTACCGTGCCGCTGGGAATGGCGCCTCCACGGTTCAGCACTTGAAATCCAAAACCGTACACGATCGAGTTGCGCTTCCTCTCGTGCACTTTCACCACAACGTCTTCGCTGGTTTGGTCAGTGATGGCGCGCTTGGGATCGATCTCCGCCCAGTCGAAGATGTCCTCGTTGTACAGCCGGCTCTCGGAGCTGAGCATCGCATTTTCGCTAAGCGGTTGGCCGGAAGAAATCCTCACCTGTCGATTGATGAGCGACTGGTCTGTGTGCGCCCGGCCGTCAGTGATGATTTCCGCCGTGATCACCCGCGGCCCTTCGCCGATCTGATATACGACATCCATCTGGTTAGGCTTACCGTGTGCGGGCTTGGCCCTGGCACGGAAGCTTGCGTTTAGATATCCCGCCGTCAAGTAATGCGCGATGATCAGGCTGCGGTCCTTCGCGACCAGTTCCTGCGAGTACGGCTTACCCGGGCCGAGGTTGAGTCCGTTCGGCGCGAATTGCGTCTCAGGTACGGTTTCGTTACCCTCAATCGTAAGATTCTGCACCACGGTCAACGGCCCTTCCGTGACCTGAAACGTGATGTCGATCTTCCCCTTCTTGGCAGAGACATTCGGCACAACCTGTGCCTGGCTGTATCCCGCGGCGCGATAGGTGTCGGTGAGGTTCTTCACGCTGGCTCGCACCAGCTGTTGACTGTATTTTCCATGCGACAAGAAGAACCAGTTCGCCTCTTCGACGCTGACGTGCGACTGCAGCTCTTTGGCGGTGAAATGCTTGTTTCCTTTGAAGGCCACCTCCTTAACTTTGAAGCGCCCGTCCTTGTGGATGTCATAGATGATCGCCAAACCTGATGACGTCTGGTTCTGGGTCACATCAACCTTGGTGTCGAAATATCCCTTCTTCTGAAAGTAGGAGAGAATGTTTTGCTGGCCTTCTCGAATCAGCTCGTCGTTGACCGAGTTCTCCGCATAGATAGGAACAAGGTCGTGCAGAGTGCGTTTCCAGATATGAGCGCCGGTTGTCTTCACCATCACCACTGGGCCGGTTTTCACCTGAAAAGTAATGTCAGCCCGATTGGTGTTAGCGTCATACTCCGCCGAAACTAACTTCACGTCACCCGCAATGTAGTTCTGCTTGGACAGTGCAGCCTGCAGATGACGAGTTGCGCCTTGCAATCGTGAATAGGAATAGGTTATTCCGGGCTTCAGCGAGTCGCCGCGCAGGCGAGCCATGATGGAGCGCAATTTTTTTCTCAGGTAAGCGGTCTCCTCCGGCGAGGCGCCACTCAGGTCAATCGTCCCGATCCTCGCGCGGGTGCCGAGATAGGTGCGAAACTGCACGTTCACCAACTGGTGTTGCTCGTCCTGAGCCAGTTCTGAGTGCACCTCTGCCTTGAAATATCCATGCTGCCGAAAGTACTGCACCAGTGCATCCTCGGCTTGATTGACGTCGGTTGCCGAGTAAGGCGTCTGGGAGTTGTAGCTCGCCACCTGCAAAAGCCGGGTGTAGGAGAACTCCTTGAGCGCACCCGGAAACTGATACATGCCCACGTACATCGCGGGCCGCAGGACAAACCGCACTTGCACGCCCTCGGGCGATGGTTGCAGGTCAACCCCGACATCGCGAACACCGGAATGCTGTTTCAACGCCGCGATACTGGCATTCACGTCCTGCTCAGTAAGAGGTTCGTCCGACTTAACCGCAATCAGGCCTTCAACGTTATTGAAGCTGATGTCAGGTCGACCAGCGATGTCGACCGAGGAAACCTTTTGCCCCACATAGGAGGAGACGCCGAGGCTGGGTAATGCCTGGGCATGGGCTGTTACGGCGAAGCTCCAGAGCATGGCGGCAGCCACACAGACCGCCAGCCATAACCAAGACATCCGAACCGACATAGACCGGCCACCCGCCTCCTGGATTCGTATCCAGTCCATTGCGGTTGGATGCGAATTCCCGCCGTAGAGCGGCTCGCGCCGATGTGGAACCTGTAAGTGTCTGAACTGCGGTGCTTCGATAGTGCCACCTTGACCCCGCAGCAGATGCTCCGCAGAATAAATCATTGAAACTTTGGCGGCTTCTTCCTCAACTTTTATCGCTGGCGGCACTTCCAGCGTGGCTGGCGATTTCCGGTGTGCAAGCCCAGCAGGCTCCTGCGCCGGAGCTATGCGCGGCCTGCATCCGTACGAACCTTGACTACCTCGCCGGCCCAGAGCTCCACGGCCGTGGCAGCGGGACGGCCGACGAGTATCGCGCGGCACAATACATCGCACGCCAGCTCAAGAATTACGGGTTGGCTCCGGCGGCTAAGAATGGACAGTACATCCAGACGGCCATCATCAAATCGCGTAGCGTTCAGATTTCACATACCTGGAACGTACTGGCAAAGCTCGATGGCACGTCGGAGAAGCAGCAGATCATCCTGCTCAGCGCGCATCTCGATCACCTAGGAGTGAAAAATGGGAAAACTTACCCAGGTGCGGACGACGATGGTTCCGGCACGGTAGCCGTCATGGAGCTGGCACGAGCATTGGCCGCGCAGCCGCGGCCTCGGCGGACCGTAGTTTTCGGCCTATGGGGAAGTGAGGAGACGGGGCTGCGCGGCGCGCGCTATTTCCTGAAACATCCAACGTTCGATTTGCACGACATTATTGTCAATATCGAGTTCGAGATGATCGGCCGCCCCGACCCAAAGCTCAAGCCGGATCAACTCTGGCTAACAGGATGGCAACGCACCGACCTGGGACCGGAACTTGCTGCACATGGAGCGCGGCTGGTCGGCGATCCGCATCCCGACCAGAACTTCTTCACCCGATCGGACAACTACGCGTTGGCGCGCCATGGCATCGACGCTCAAACCATTTCCAGTTATGGGTTGCACAAGGATTATCACCAGCCGACCGACACTCTGGACAGAATCGATTGGGAGCACCTGGACAGCGCCATCGCCTCGATCATCGCCCCAGTGGCGTGGTTGGCAAACAGCGACTTCTTGCCGAGTTGGAAAAAAGGTCAGCAACCCTAAACAACTGTGAGCCAGCCGTGGCCGGGTTGCACGTTCTTTATCGGGGCGACATGCTTGGCCAAGTCACGGTCTCAGTCGGCATCGCAGGGTTTCCGGCCAACGGCAATAACGCCGAACAGATTACCCGCACCGCCGACGGAGCACTGTTCGCGCTAAGCGTGAAGGGGGCAACCGGGTGATCATCGCGGTGTGACATCAGCCGGCTTGTCAGGAACAGAATGTGCTACCGCCCTATCCCAAAACTGAAAACTGACAACTGGCCGGGCTTCTACGCGTTCGCCTGCTCCAATTCCTGTGACAGGCTCTCCCATTCGACCATCAAACCTTCCAATTCGCCGCGGCGCTTCGCCAGCAGATGCGTCCACTTTGCCGTCTCTTCTGCGTTGACGAAAGACTGCAACTCGCGCTCGCATTCGGCAATGCCATCTTCCAGGTCCGCGATTCCGGCTTCCACCTGTTGATGCCGGTCTTGCATCTGTTTCAGCTTGATGGGATTGATGCGTTTCTTCGACTGCGACTTCGGTTCGACATAACCAGGGACATCCGACAATGTGGGAGCCCAGGCGGTTTGCTCGGCTTCGCCCTCGCCCGAGTCCTGCCGCTGCTTACGCCACAGGTAGTCTTCATAATTGCCAGGGAATACCTCGATACGGCCGCCGCCAATCTCGAAGACGCGCGTCGCCAGCTTGTCGATGAAGTAGCGGTCGTGGGAGACGAAGACCACCGTGCCGTTGTACTTCTCCAGCGACTCCAGCAGAACGTCTTTGGCGCGCATGTCGAGGTGGTTGGTCGGCTCATCGAGCAGCAGGAAATTTGACGGATGCAGCAACATACGCGCCAGCGCGTAACGATTGCGCTCACCGCCCGAGAGGACTCCGATCGGCTTGAATACGTCATCCTCGGAGAAAAGAAAACATCCGAGCACGCCGCGTAGCTCGGTGATCGACTTCTGCGGTGCGACATCGGAGAGATCGTCGAGCATGCGCCGCGAGGGATCCAGCTCTTTGTACTGGTCCTGCGCGAAATAGTCCGGCTCGACGTTATGGCCGAGCTTGAGCGTGCCTTCGGTTAAAGGCTCGACTCCGGTCAGCAGCTTGATGAGTGTCGATTTACCCGCGCCATTTACACCCACGAGCGCTATGCGGTCGCTGCGCTGGATGGTGAAGTTCACATCGCGAAAAACTTCTTTTGCGCCGTAGCTTTTGGCCACATCGGCGCATTCGACTACCAGCCGGCCGCTCGGGTTCGGCTGCGGAAATGTGAAGTGTATCGTGCGCTCGTCGGGAGGTATTTCAATGCGGTCGATCTTCTCCAGCTCCTTGATGCGGCTCTGGACCTGCTTGGCCTTCGTCGCCTGATAACGAAAGCGGTTAATGAACGCCTCAAGCTGCTCGATGCGCTCACGCTGATTCTTATATGCAGCGACCAACGAATCGCGCCGCTCCTGCTTCTGTTGGAGATATTTCTCGTAGTTGCCGCTGTAGAAGTTGACGCGCTTGTTCCAGATTTCGGCGATACGGTCGACAGTCACGTCCAGGAAGTAGCGGTCATGCGAGATGAGGACGTAGGCGAACGGGTACTCGAGCAGGTACTGCTCCAGCCAGTTGCGTGTCTCGAGATCGAGGTGGTTCGTCGGCTCGTCCAGAAGCAGCAGGTTGGGCTTCGACAGCAGCAGCTTGCCCAACGCGATGCGCATCTGCCAGCCGCCAGAGAACTCTTCGGTATAGCGCGTCCAGTCTTCCTTGCGGAACCCGAGGCCGTCGAGCACGGTGCCAACCTGCGAGTCCAGCGCATAGCCGTCTTTGACGCGAAACTCGCCCGAGATGTGCTCATAACGATCGGCAACTTGCGCATACTCGCTCGACGTGTGGTCAAGATCGCCCATCTTCTGGGCAAGCTCTTCCATCTCCTGCTCGAGCGCGCGCAGGTTGTCAAACACCGACATGCACTCGTCGAAAACGGTGCGGCCGGAAAGCTGCAGGCCATCCTGGGGTAGATAGCCGAAGGTCGTATTTTTGGCGGAAATGATGCTGCCGTAGTCGAGCGACTCAATACCGCCCAGGATTTTCAGCAGCGTGGATTTTCCTGTACCATTCGCGCCGACTAGCCCGACGCGCTCGGTCGGAGTGATGAGCCAATCAAGATTTTCGAACAGGAGCTTGGGGCCAAAACGTTTGCCTGCGGAGGAGAGCTGGATCATGTCGGCCTAATTGCTCTTTTTCTGGCCCCGCAGAATTCGTTCATCGATCGGCTTGCGGCCGGCAAATCCTTCCTGTGTCCCATGCCAGTGGGTGATCTTCTTCTCGCCCAACTTCCAGCAGAGCAGGATGATCTCATCGCCGACAACACACGGAAAGTCGAGCAGCCCGATATCGAGATCTTTCACCTGAACGCCGGTAGCATCGATCTCCGCGACAGCATCTTTGGCTCTCTGCAGCGCCTTCTCGCGCTCGGCCTTGCGACGCGCAACCTTAACGATGTCGACGAGCGTGCCGCCGTTCACGAATATGCGATTGGCCAGCACCTGCTGCTCGGCATCAACCTCTTCGATCAGGGCTTTCGCTTCAATGGCGGTGCGCAGCAGCGACTCCAAAACCGGCAACAAGGTCTCGGCTTCAGCAACGGTAAAGGTTCGCGACATATCAATCTTTCCCAACTCGGCCAGCGTTCGCGCCTGGAGGCGCTCCATAACCCGACGGCGGTGCGCCCGCAGGTCTGACCAATACCGCGGGATGCGACGCAGAAATTTCTCTCGAGGGCGTTTGCGGATAATCACTGGATCTCTAACATCCTATCAAGTGCCGCGCGCGCCCACCTCTTCATATTATCTTTTACTTTGATTTGGTTGACGATATTGCCGTCCACTAAGTTCTCCAGCGCCCAGCACAGGTGCTGCGGCGAAATACGGAACATGGTCGTACACAGGCAGCCGGAGTCATCGAGTGTGATGACACGCTTGTCGGGATTCTCCTTCGCCAGACGATTGACCAGGTGAATTTCCGTGCCGATCGCGAACGACGACCCTGCCGGCGCTTCCCTGACTCTTTTGATGATGTGGTCGGTCGACCCGATTCCGTCGGCCTTCTGGCAGACCTCCCAGCGGCACTCAGGATGCACGACCACCTGAATGCCCAAATACAACGCGCGCACCTTATCGACGTGCTCGGGCAGAAAACGTTGGTGTACTGAGCAGTGCCCCTTCCAAAGGATGACCTTGGCCCGACGCAGGCGGTCAGTGGTCAATCCGCCCTGCAGTTGATAAGGGTCCCATACGACCATCTCATCCAGAGGAATGCCGCGAGCAAATCCGGTGTTGCGGCCCAGGTGCTGATCCGGAAGGAAGAAGATCTTTTCGTTGCGGCTCAATGCCCAGTCAAACGCGCCTTTCGCATTCGACGAGGTACACACGAGGCCGCCGCGCTCGCCGCAAAAAGCCTTGATAGCGGCGGTTGAATTCATGTAGGTGATTGGCGTGATTCCGTTGCCTTCATCATTGGTCAGCCCTAGATTTACGAACTGTTCCCAAGCGTCTTCCACCTGGCCAATTTCTGCCATGTCGGCCATAGAGCAGCCGGCGTTGAGGTCCGGAAGAAGCACCGCTTGACCGGGGCGAGCCAGGATATCGGCACTTTCTGCCATGAAGTGCACGCCGCAGAACACGATGTATCTGCCTTTGGCCTCCGCAGCCATCTGTGACAGCCGATACGAATCGCCGCGATAGTCAGCAAAACGCACCACTTCATCGCGTTGATAGTGATGTCCGAGGATGACGCACTCGCCACCCAATTCTGTCTTGGCGGCAGCTATGCGGTCGTCCATGGTTCGATCGGGGAGAACGAGATAATTTTCGAGCGAGCAGGAAACCGCTTCTGCAACAACTGCTGTAGCCATCGTTCTGTCTCAGCCTTCAGTCCCGGCCACGTGGGTTCCGTTGTGTCGGAAATTTCACGCCCCGGAACGGGGATGTTGAAGGTGACTCGCGGCTCCAGTAGATCCACTGCCCGCCGTGGCGAGCCCGACCTACGGGGATGTTGAAGCGGCGAGTTGACGCTTCTTTTTGTCAGTTAGTTCGATGATCTGGGCGCCGCGTTCGCTACAAAAATGACGGCTTGCATCAGGCAGCGCGACGCAATCATAGAACAAGCTATTGTGACCTGCGGGTAACGTTTATGCAAGCAGGGAATAACGCAGCTCCCGATGCTTACGCTCTAACAATAAAATTAGTAGATACGCACGTATCTACATTCGTGTTATGCTGTTCGACGGAGAGATATGCGCGCACGGAAAATTGTCAAATGGGGCAACAGCATGGCTGTTCGCCTCCCGCGGGTGGTTCTACGTGATGTCGGTCTGCAAGAGGGTGACACCCTGGTGTTCGGCGCGAGGAACGGCGTTATAGTCGCGAAGCCCCTTAAGAAGAAGCCCAGTCTAAAGGACCTTATTGAGAGGATCTCGCCAGAGAACGTCCATGAGGAGGTCGATTGGGGCAAGCCGAGGGGTAGAGAAGCCTGGTGAAGCGCGCCTACATTCCCCAGGCGGGTGACTTGGTATGGGCATCATTCGATCCGCAGTCCGGGCATGAGCAATCCGGACGGCGTCCTGCTATCGTCCTCAGCGGGGCGGAGTATAACCAAAAGGCTGGGCTGGCTCTTACCTGTCCCATAAGCTCCAAGGTGAAAGGCTACCCTTTTGAAGTTACGGTCAACTCTAATCGTGTTCAGGGCGTAGTTTTGGCCGATCAGGTTCGGAGCCTCGACTGGCGATCTCGGCAATTCAATTTGATTGAACGAGGGAGTTCAGAAACGCTGGCAACAGTAATCGAGTCATTGGGGACGCTGCTTCAATTTCGTGAAACCTGAAGGTGACCAGCTACCCCCCGATATGCACCATCGTCCGTGACGCGGGGATGAAGCCAGGCTCTCCGATGTGATGCCGCGCCTCCTTCTGATCCACGACATCAACGATGAAATCGACCAGTTCGTCATCGCTGGCGCCATCCTGCATCAGCGCGGCGAGATCGTGCTCACGGACTGAAAACAGGCAAGTGCGAATCTTGCCGTCGGAAGTCACACGCACCCGGCTGCAATGGCCGCAGAAAGGATGCGAAACGGGAGCGATGATTCCAATCTCACCGATTCCATCCTCGAAGACATAACGCCGGGCGGTCTCGCTGCCGACTTGGCCTAGCTCTTGCAGCGGCATGAACTCTGCCATGCGCTGCAGAATCTCATCCATCGTGACCACGATTTGCGGCGACCACACGCGGTCTTCTTCCAGCGGCATGAACTCGATGAAGCGCACGGAAACGCCCTCATCGCGGGTGAAGCGGCCAAACTCAGGTATCTGGTCGTCGTTGAAGCCGCGCAGAAGAACACAGTTGACCTTCACCGGATTCAGCCCGGCGCGTTGGGCGGCGCGAACGCCCGCGAGTACCTGCTCGTAACTGTTCGGCACGCGCGTGATGCGCGCGAAACGTTCTGGCTCAACCGCGTCCATCGAAACCGTAACGCGCGACAAACCCGCATCCGCCAGCGGCTGTGCCATGTCGGCGAGCAGATGCCCGTTCGTCGTGAGCGCGATGTCGAGCGGCGCGCCTTCAACCGTTTGCATCCGAGCCAGTTCGCTCACCATGTCGACCAACCCCTTGCGCAACAGCGGTTCGCCGCCGGTGAGCCGGACCTTGGTAATTCCAAGGCTGACGAACACGTGCGCGATGCGCAGGTAATCGGCGATCGACATCTCGGCAAATTGCGGCCCATCGCTGCCTGATCGGCAGTAGACACACTTGTAGTTACAGCGATCGGTAATGGAAATCCGCAGATCGCTGATGCGGCGGCCGTGTTTGTCGTGTAGAAGCACGCCTTTCGCTCCTTGCTTTTCGCCAGAGGCCTCTGAGCCCTCAACCTTTAGCTCCTTCTGGGGAAGAGCGAAAAGCAAATGGCGAAAAGCGATCTACTTCGAATGTGCAGGAAAAAAGGGCGAGACGCAGACGTGCAGAAACACGCTGCAGGTCGTTTCCTTTCCAAGCACGGGAGGCGTGGACGTTTCCCTCCACACCCTCGGCCCAGCTGTTCACTTGCTTTTCACTGTCGTACGTAGTGAAAAGAACAGCGGAGCACCGCCGCCGCAACCGTCGGTATGCCGTTAGGCTGCGGAAGTCGGAAACAATGAAACAATTATATGATGCGCTGGCGAGACGGGGGACTCTTCACGTACAGCGGTTTTCGATTCCCGGCTGAGCCGCCCGCTCACGATGACCAAGAGCAAATTGCTCTTTGCTGACTTCTTACATCCCCTCGTAATTCGGCCCGCCGCCGCCCTCGGGCGGAACCCAGGTAATGATCTCATAGGGGTCCATGATGTCGCAGGTCTTGCAGTGCACGCAGTTGGAGGGGTTCAGGTGGATTTCCAGACGGCTGGGGGTGTCCGGCGCCTCGACCATCTCGTACACGTTGGCGGGGCAAAAATTCTGGCACGGGTTTCCGTATTCCTTCACGCAGCGTTCGTTGCAGATGGTCGTGTCGTGAATGACGAGGTGAGAGGGCTGATCTTCTTCGTGCTTGGTGCCGGAGTGATACAGGTCTGTCAGCTTGTCGAACGTCAGCTTGCCGTCGCCCTTTGCCGGACCGATGAGATCCGCGCGAGCTCCGCCATCAGGCGGCAACATATTTAGGCGCTGCATACGGCGATGGGCCGCCTCGCTCGTGTAGTGCGCGTGCAAGCCGCGTCCACCAGTGAACTGCTGAATCCCGGCGTGAAACATTCCCGCCAGGAAGCCGCTCTCGAAGCCCTGATGGAAATTGCGCACCGGCCACAACTCGCTCTTAATCCAGCTCTTCTCCACTCGCTCCTGATAGCTCTCCAGCACGCGCAACGAGAAGTCCTGCTTCACCATTCCCTCGAAGGCGGTCTCCGCCGCCAGCATGCCGCTCTTGATCGCGAGATGGATGCCTTTCAATCGCTGTGAGTTGAGGAAGCCGGCAGAATCGCCGAGAACCATCCAACCGTCCCCGGCGAGCGGCGGAATACTCCACCATCCGCCATAGGGCAGGGACTTCGCGCCATAGCGCACCATCTTGCCCCCCTCAAGCAGCTTGGCAACGAACGGATGCTTTTTGAAGTTCTGCAACACATGCTGCGGATCGATGCGGGGATCGCGATAATCGAGCCCGGTGACGAAGCCAAGGGAAGCAACATTGTCCTTCGAACCGTAGATCCATGCGCCGCCGTATTCGCTCAAGGTGAGCGGCCAGCCCATGGTGTAAATGACCTCGCCCGGAGCGATGCGTCCGGCCGGTAATTCCCAGAGTTCCTTCACGCCGACGCCGTAGGTCTGAGGATTGCGCTCTCGGTCTAACTGAAACCGTCCAATCAGCTGTTTCGTCAGCGATCCGCGCGTACCTTCGGCAAGGATCACGACCTTGGATTTCAGGTCATAGCCCGGTTCGAAATTCGACTTCGGCTCGCCCGCCTTGTCAACACCCTTATCGTCGGTGCGGACCCCGATCACCCGGCCGGAATCAAACAGTAACTCCGAACCCGCAAAGCCCGTGAAAACGGTAATTCCCGCTTCCTCCACTTTGCTTCCGAGCCATTTTACGAACTCATTGATCGAGATCACGTAATTGCCGTGGTCGCGAATGGGGGGAGGCGTGATCGGAAATTTGAACTTGCCGGAACGAGTGAGGAAATAAACCGCCTCTTTGGTGACCGCGGCGTCCAGCGGCGCCTCTTTCTCGAAGCCGGGCAGCAACTCGCGCATGGAGCGCGGGTCTAGCAGTGCTCCCGACAAGCAATGGGCGCCTACTTCGCGGGCCTTTTCCAGCAAATAAATATTCTCTTTGGTGAGCTGCTCGTCAGGATGTGTTGCGTTGTGCTCGTCGATCAGTTGCGACAGGCGCAGCGCACATGCCATACCCGCCGGCCCTCCGCCGACGATAACAACATCAGCCTCCATTACCGGGCGGTCGACATTCGGAAGTGGTTTACGAAAAACAATCATTCGGATATTCGCAGGCTAGCGAGCCGCCTTTTAGTCCTGCGCAGGAGGGCACAAGTATGCCACAGCGTCAGACCAACCGGCCAAAAGGATAACTTGTTCTACGCAGCGAAGAGAATGCAGGTTCCTGGGAGCGCTTGAAGGAACCCCGAGAACGGCGTATTTCTTGAATACGCTTGAACTAAGGATAGCAACTATATCAACTGCAGCCCAAGGTAATAATGAGTAATGAAGCCGGAAATCCGCAGTGTCTCAGGCGCTCTTCGCTTTTTTCACCTCTTCTATTAACGGCGGCACAATTTCAAACAGATTTCCAATCACCGCCACATCGGCAATCTCGAAAATTGGCGCTTCGGAATCCTTATTCACGGCGATGATGGTTCGCGCCCCTTTCATCCCGACCACGTGCTGGATCGCCCCGCTGATTCCTAGCGCCAGATAAAGCTTGGGCGCTACCGTCTGTCCCGAGGAGCCGACCTGCCTATCCATGGGCAACCAGCCTGAGTCGCATATCGGGCGCGACGCCGCAATCTCACCCCCCAGAGCGTCGGCCAACTGCCTGGCAATCTCGATATTTTTCTGCTCCTTGATGCCGCGCCCGACCGCGACAATGACCTCGGCCTGCGTCAGATCAACTGCCTGCTTCGCCTCTTTGAACGGCGCCTCCGATTTATTGCGAATCGCTGCGCTGATATCAACGTTGACGGTTTCCACCGGTGCCGGCGAATCACTGGCTTGCACCTGGTCGCCACGAAAAGCGCCATTCTGGAAAGTCGCAAAATACGGAGCGTCGCCCACAAATGACACGTCAGCCGCAAACTTGCCCTGGAACATCTGCCGGGTGAAGAGCAGCTTTCCGCCTTCATACTTGTATCCGATCGCGTCGCTGATCAGCCCGCGATCCAACGCTGCGGCCAGCTTGGGGGCGAAGTCGCGCACCTGATAGGTGTGTGGCATCAGCACCAGCTTCGGCTGCTTTTGCGCAAGGAACTGCTTCAGGGCAGCGGCGAAACCATCGGGGGTGTAAGGCTGGAGCTTCGGTGATTCGACATCGTAGACTTTCGCCACCTTTTTAGATGCGATCTCGTTAGCGATGTCACTGACGCCGCTGCCCACAACAGCGGCTTCCAGCGTCCAGCCGGTTTCTGCAGCCAGGGACTGTGCCCCAGTCAGCGTCTCCATGGAAACGCGATTCAGCTTGCCTTCACGCTGCTCCACGACAACCAGGATTGTGTCTGCCATTTTCGTGCGTTTTCTTCACCAGTGGCGAGCAGTTTCAGCGGTTGCGCCGCCTAACTCGCACGCCATAGATGCTCAAGAGCAAGCCCGCACCGCCCAGGCATGCCGCTATCCATGCAAAGCGCGTTTGTCCCAGCTTCAGGGCCGCTGGGTGAAAAAACATAACCAACGACGCGAACAGCATCATGACCCAGCCGATCGCCATCATGGCTGAGCCGTTTTCACGTTTTTCTTCCGTTGACGATGACATAGCCTGCCTCCCACCACCCGCCAAACTGCGCGGGGCTTCGACGTGACTTGCCACCCTCTTCTGCCCAAATTTTTCGAGGCTCTCGCGCAGCGAAGGATCAGGCCACGCGATTGTCTTCCGCCTCATCTTGCCGCTCTTGAGCAAGCGTCCGTCGCAGGTCGGCTTGGCCCAGCCTTGTAGCTCCTATAGCCCGCCGGTATCGCGTTCCCATTACGACCAGCGCCAATCCCGCGAGGCCCTCAACCGCCAGCCATATTGGCCAGAACAGCGAACCGTCTCGCAGGCTCTGAAAAAAGAAGACGCCTAGCACCGCGTCGCCCCACAGCAAAATCCAGCCGAGGGTCAGCAAAATCGAGCCCAGACGCCGGTTCTCAACCGTATTGTCCATCGCGACCTGATCGCGTTCGTATCCTGGCATAACGAGCAGAGCTCCTTTCGCAAATAAATCGCCCGAGTCGTTAAATGCCATGCTAGCACTTGGCATTTGGTACTTAGCATTTGGCATGAACCTCGGATACCAGCTGCTAAATGCTAACTGCTTATATCACTCGCACCTCGTTGCGCAGCTTTTCCACCAACTTCTTCGCGATTTCCCCAGGCGGTCCTTGAAGCACTTCAGTCTTCTTCGTCTTCTGCGGGACGTACAATTTTTCTATCTTCTGCAGGTTGTCGCCTAGCGAGGCTTTCACTTCCTCGAAGCTCACCTTCTTCAGTGGTTTGTTCTTGGCTTGCTTAATGCCGATCAGCGTCGCGTAACGCAACTTGTTGATGCCCGATTGAATCGTCAGCACGGCGGGCAATAGCATATCGACAAACTGGAAGAACCCGGCCTCGAGCTCGCGCTTAACGCGAATACCACTGTCGCCCTTCTCAATCTGCATGATGATGGTCGCATGTGGCCACCCGAGCAACTCGGCCAAAATGACGCCTGTCTGAGCGAAACCGTAGTCGTCCGACTGCAGGCCGGTGAAGATCAAATCGAAGCTCTCGTCCTTAATGGTCGCCGCGAACGCCTTCGCGGTATTGAAGGCATCCAGAGCAACGAAAGCGTCTCCCTCCAGATGGATGGCTCGATCTGCGCCCTTGGCCAGTGCCTCCCGCAGCACCTGCTGAGCACGAGGCGGCCCGCTGGTGATGACTACCACCTCGCCGCCGTGCTTTTCCTTTTGCCGCAGCGCCTCTTCCAGCGCGTAGGCATCCGGTTCGTTGACTTCGTAAGAAACATCATCGCGGATCCAGGTGCCGCTCTCGTTCAGTTTGAGCGGCGCGTCCTTCTGCGGCACCTGCTTCATGCAGACCAGTATCTTCACCAATGCTCCTCAGGAATGCGGCGGCACCGCACGCGAAACTGGCAAGTATAAATGGCAGCGGAAGAGAAAGGAAACGCCAGCGCGTCATCAGTCCCAAATTGGCATGATTGGCTGGTGGAAAATGCAAGAATGCTGGAGCGCCCAGCAATCGGCGGCGCGCTCCAGCAGCGACGATTTACCTGTGATGCAGATCACGATGCAGGTCCACCCGGTCGTGCCGCAGGTCAGTACGGTCATGCCGAATGTCCCTGTTATCCCGTTGAAGGTCGCGGGTGTCATGACGGAGATCAGCACGGTCCTTCGCCAGGTCAGTGGCGTTGGGGCCGGAATTCGCCTTGTCCTGCGCGATGTCCCGTCGGTCTCGCGCGATGACTCCGCGGTCCTGGTTTGCATCCCTGTAATCCCGCCCCAGGTCAGCCTTATCGTTATGAATGTCCCGCCGGTCATTCTGTATATCGTTTACGTTGCCTTGTGTGCTGGGCGGCACAGCAGTTTGCGCCAATGCGGTGCTGCTCACCGCAATCAGCACTGCGAATACCAACTTCAAAAGCTGGTTCTTCATGGATTGATTTTCCTCCGCTAGTTTCCGCCCCTGCGCTGTCGGAAAACCGGGAGGCCAACGAAAAGTTTTGGGCGATCTGGATATATATTTTCGCCAACAACTTCGCTGCGATGTCAGGGTTGTTTTAGAGAACGCCTGAATCACGCCGTAACACCGGTTTTGTGATCGCCACCTTGCCGTACGGAAGGCACTACGTTGACGCCGCTGCAGCGGACGGCCTACCATTCCTCGCAATTGTGGAGGTCTCATGACTGCTCTGCTGAGCCACCTGATTCCGATTATTACCGGCCTTATCACCATCGTCGGAGCGGCCGTTGGTGTCACCATCTACGTTGCGAAGCTGCAGGCGAAGATGGCTCAGGACCAGGCGCAAAACGAAAAAGATCGGCTGCAGGTTGAGATCGACGGGCTGAAGAAGGCCAACGAGCAACTTGAAGAAAAATATCGCGCGGCGGTTCGCGTCGGGACAGCCCTGGTGGAGCAGAGAGACGCCCTTGAAAGCGAATTGTCGACCTTGGCGGACGCGCTTGATGCGGAACGAAGCTGCATTTTGGTCTTGCAGCCTGTCCTGCACGGGGCGCAGTCGAAGGAGCTCGTATTCTTGACCATGACAGGGTCCGAGTCGGAGAACCTGCGCGGCGTCCGTGTGCCGCTCGACAGCTTTGCCGGCGAGGTATTTACTTCCCGCAGCTCACAAATCACGCTCCATCCCAAAAGCGGACCTACGTTCTCGTCTGCCACCGACCAGGTATCCAAATCCATCACCCGCGAGATCCTGGCGGTGCCCTTGTTCTACGACGGCAAGTGCGTCGGAGTAGCGGAATTCCTGAATAAGCGACGGAATTCGCCTTTCAACAAAGACGACCAGGAACTAGCGGAGCGCCTGGCGGTGCGCCTAGCAGCACGTACGGGTAGGTTCGTCGAAGATCCGGGGAACTTCCAGGTGGTCGGCATCACTCCGCGGCGTGTGAGTGAGGAGGCGACGGTCCTGTTCAGCGACATTTCACGCTCTTCGCGGCTGGCGCAGCAAGTCGACGCCTCAGTGGTGGTCGACATTGTCAATGAGTATTTCGAGGCTTTGGGCGATGTAGCCCTGAAGGCTGGCGCGACAATCGACAAGTTCATGGGCGATGGCTTTATGGTTACCTTCAACGTTCCGAAGCGGCTGACCAACCATCAACAGGTGGCCGTCGCGGTGGCGCTCGACATGCAAAGCAGGTTTGCCGAGTTGGCGGAAAAATGGAAGATCTTCAAGATCGATCCCCTGCACAACCGAATTGGAATTACCAGCGGCATCGTACAACCTGCAATTATGGGACATCCACAATTTCGCCAGCCGACCATGATGGGCGAAGCGGTAAATCTCGCCAGCGCAATCTGTGAAATCGGCACCCGTGACCGCAATACCGTGCTGATCGAAGCTGGCGTGTACAAGCTGGTATCGGGGCAGTTCGAGGCCCGGGAATTTCAGCCGCCGACGCCAATTCTCGGCTCCTGCGCGGCCAAAGCGAAGATCTATGAAGTGACGGGAACTAAAGGTGCTCCCCCGAGTTATGCTTCTCAGCAAGCAGGGGTCTGATAATCGGACACCTTGTCTAGGAGCTGCGTTCCCTTTCCAACAGCTTCCGTTTCCTCTCCACACCCCAGCGGTATCCAGCGAGATTTCCATCGCTCCGCACCACCCGATGACAGGGAACGGCTAACGCCACCGGATTCGAGGCGCACGCCCGAGCTACGGCGCGCACGGCGCTAGGCTCCCCTATCTCGCTCGCAATGTCACGATAGCTTCGGGTCTCGCCACGCGGAATATGCCGCAGTTTCTCCCAGACTTTCATCTGGAACGCGGTGGCGCGCACGTCCAGCGGCAGGTTGATCGTGGTGTTCTCGCCTCGAATCGCAGCCAACAACGGCTCGAGGTACGGCTTCATCGCTTCGTCATCGCGCTGAACCTCGGCGGCATGAAACTCCTTCCGCAAGTCGCGCTCAAGGTCGCTCATATTCTCGCCGAAGCGCACCGCGCAAAGGCCGCGCTCCGTTGCCGCCACCAGCAGGCGCCCCAGCGGAGTTGGTGCAATTGCGAACCTCACGCTCTTGCCCGACCCCCCGCGGCGATATTCGCCGGGAGTCATCCCCAGTTGCTGCGGGGCTTTTTCGTAGAGACGGCTGGGTGAGCCGAATCCTGCGTCGTAAAGCGCGGTGGTCACGTCGTCGCCATTTCGCAGCCCGCTCTTTACCTGCTGCATGCGGCGCGCCGATTGATACTCACGCGGGCTCAAGCCCGTAGCCCGCTTGAAGAGCCGTTGCAAATGAAATGGGCTGAGCCCAACGCGCTTGCTCAGTCCGCTCAAAGTCATCACGCCCTCCGCGTTGTCGAGCAATTGCCGCGCCCGAGTGACATATTGTATCTGCGACGAGAGCTCGGTCGGCTTGCAACGCAAACAGGCGCGATAACCCGCACGCTCGGCCTGGTTGGGATCAGCGAAGAACTCGACGGATTCCCGTCGCGGCCGCCGGCTGGGGCACGAAGGCCGGCAGTAAACTCCGGTGGTCCGCACCGCGAACACGAATCGCCCGTCCTGACGCGCGTCGCGCGCCATCACTTGTTGCCACTTGTGCTGAAGTTCGGTTTCCATGCTCACAACAGTAGCTCCGTCGCAAAACCGCAGCTATCCGTAGATTGCGGGCAAAGAAGGTTTAGCTCAGCGGCTGAGAGCTGAGGGCTGACAGCGACTCCATAACAACCTTCCGTGCTTGCTGCACCGATTCAAAAACGTGCGCTTGCATCCCGGCCCTGCGTGCGCCCTCCACATTGCGCCGGCGGTCATCGAAGAATAACGCCCGCTGCGGCTCGCAGCCCAGCGCTTCCAGACACACTTTATAGATTGCCGGATCGGGCTTGGTGATTCCATGCTCGCACGACCAGATTTTCACTTCGAACTCATCCAGCCAAGGGAAGCTTCTGCGCATTTCCCCCAGCAAGTCAGGTGGGATGTTGGACAGGATGGCCGTTCGCACGCCGTGTGATTTGATCTCGCGAGCCAGTTCCAGAGCCTCTGGATTGACCCGCAGCCACATCAGATTCTCAAACTCAATAATGTTTGCGATTTGGGTGGCGCTGAGCGAAATACCCGCCGCATCGGCAAATCGCTGCCAATGCTGATGACAATCGAAAAGACCGCAATCGTATTCGTCGCGAGTATCGGAGTAGAGCTGGAAAAACGGCGGTTCGTTGACGCCCACCAGGGCCGCAAATTCGTAAATTTCCCCAAGGGTGGGCGCGTGACTCAACACCCGCCCGTAATCAAAGATGACGGTGTCCCAAAGCATCGCTTCCATAGTATCCATTCTCACACCTGCATCGTTACGCCCGCACCCGCGTCAGATACTCCAAGTCAATTCCTTCGGAGGAGTCATGAATACTGCTGCGCAGAACGGGCTCATTCACCTCTCAAGCAAGCATTCTGTCGACGAAACTATGCGGCGGCTGGAAGAATTGCTGCAGCAGAAAAACGTGATGATCTTCGCCCGCATCGACCACAGCGGCGAGGCCGCAAAGGTCGGCTTAGAGATGCGCCCCACCAAACTGCTGATATTCGGCAGTCCAAAAGCCGGCACTCCCGTGATGCAGGCCGCTCCCAGCGTTGCCATCGATCTGCCGTTGAAAGCACTGTTCTGGCAGGATGCGGAAGACAAAGTCTGGCTCACCTACAACGATCCGGCGTATCTGCAGCAGCGGCACCATATTCCACAGGAACTGCTGCCGAACCTCGCGGCAGTCAGTGGGCTCTTCGCGAAAGCAGTTGAGTAGTTAAAGCGCCGTCTTCCGAGGCCGGTCCCCATTGTTCTCGCCTACGATGCCTTGATCAGCATGCAAGTCACATCGTCGTGCTGCGGCGCGTCGCCGGTGAAGCGATCGAGATCCGCCATGATGGCGTTGAGTAGCATCGTCGGCGTGAGCGCCACGCCCGAATGCAGCATTACCATCAGCCGCTCCTCGCCATATTCCTGCTGCGCATTGTTCTCCGCCTCAACAACGCCGTCAGTAAAGATCACCAGCCACTCGCCGCTCTGGAGCGTTACTGTCGCCGATTCGTACACCGCAGCTTCATCGATGCCCAGTGGTATTCCGCCGGTTTGCAGCCGCTCCAGCGCTCCCGTCGGGCGGCGCAGGATGGGATTGTTGTGTCCCGCATTCAGATAGGTCAGCGTGCGCGAGGCAGGATGGTACTCGGCAATGAACGCGGTCGTGAAGCGCCGCCCGTTTTGGCTGTTGCTGCAGGCGTAGCGATTCATCCGGCTGACCAGTTCCGTCAGCGGTCCTGCCGTAGTGCTCAGAGTCTTGAGGCTGGCTTGAAAGGTCGCCATGAGCATGGCCGCAGGCACGCTCTTTCCCGCGACATCGGCTACGGCCAGCAGATAGCTCTCGCCGTCACCGCCGGAGCTCGGGCGCGCAAAAACATCGTAATAATCCCCAGCCACAGTATTCGCGGGCCGAGTCGTAAAGGCGATATCCAGTCCTGGAATTTGCGGAGGATGGGCCGGCAGCAGCCACGCCTGGATCTCCTTTGCGATCTGGAGGTCGCGTTTCATGACGACGCGATCGCCCACCTCCAGGATCAGCAGAACGAACATCAGCAGCCCGCCCCAGAAATGGAAGTCCAGCGCAAAAGCCTTGATCTCGCCGTTATGCGTGCTCCAGGTCCACTCTCCTCCTGGCACGATGACCAGAAACAACGCTAGCAGCAGTAGCACGCGGCGCGCCGGCGTCAGCTTCTCAATGATTGCCCAGAAGTACTGGGTGACGACGTTGGCGACATGTGCTCCGCGTGGAACCTCTGCGGTTCGCGTCGCGTCGACCTCCTTGGAATACAGCTGATAACTGGAGCGCGCGTCGGTGCGGAACTGCGACCAGAGTTGGTTCAGCGCCAGACCTTCCGTCACGCGCTGCCAGAAGCGGTAAAGCCGGTCGGTGAATTTCTCGCCTCGACCGCGGGTGCGAATGTTGGGGGAATTCGAAGCCATGGACGTCGCTAGAGATTATAGAAGGCGCTGTGAGTGTGACAGACGGCAGACCTTACAGTACACGGCGGGGCGGCCGCGATAACATGACCAAGCATTTCCTCGCAGGTCGCCGAAGCGGTTTTTGTTTCTCAGTCATGGACGAGGGCGCGGTCGCGGGCGGATCGAAGGTGGAGATCCCGTTTAGCGATCCGCAGCGGGTAAGCGTCATCGATATCGTCGACTTGTATTTAGGCCGGAACCGTGATCCGGAACTCCTCCAGCACCACGGTTCAAGCGATTACAAAATCTACGCTGTTGATGGCAAGGCTTGTTGGACCTTAACTCTCGCCGAGGGTTCGCCTGGCTCAGAGTCGCTCAGCAGCGGGTATTTTCGACGTCTATAAACCAGCGCTACCAGGATGATGAACAGCGCCTCCGAAATCAGCACCAGCAGACTGCCTTCGGGGCCGTCCGTACCTCCGGCCAGAATTGTGGGGCCGTGAAAGTATGGTTTCATCAGCGCATTCGCGCCGTGGAAGCCGCTATTTGGAGTGCCGAACAGAAACGTCTCGCCCCAGTCCCAAGCAGCATGGTTGCCGATGGCGAACCACAGATCTCCCGTGCGCCACAGGCTGAAGCACATGGCCATGCCGTCGATGAAAACCATGATGATGCCGAATTTGTTTTCCCCGGGATTCCCAAGGTGCCCCGCGCCGAACAAGATGGAGAACAGAATCGCCGCCGCCCAAAAGCTCCAACCATTGGGCAGCTTGCTAAAGCCGTCGGTGCTGACGCGCTGCACGTAGCCGCGCAACATCCCTTCTTCGGTGACGCCCACAAAGAAGAACATCACGCCCCAGATCACGCCGTATTTGACGATGGCTGCGCCGTGCAGTTGCATCGTGCCAAAGTCGAACCATCCACCGAGGTGCATCAATTCGAGCTGCAATGCCAGGGCACCCAGGCCGATCGCCCCGCCAACCCAGAATGTCGAACGAAACGCATTGCGCAGTGGCATTCCGAAGTAGCCCCAGGGCTTGCGGTCGATGAACTTCGCCATGACGAAGGTAGCGATCACCACCGCCGCCGCGCCCAGGAATTCATCGAACAGAGCCACCTCGGCAGGCAGCGGCAGCTTCGGATTTACTTTGCCGTGCAATCTGTTCAACGGACGCAGCAACGTTGCGACACCGGCGAAGATCAGGAAGAAGAGAAGGACTTTCCAGCCCGCGCGCACGCCTCGAGGACCGACGAATACTCTGAAGAACGCAGAGCGCTGACGAGCCGGAGGTGGCGCGGGTTGTGTTGCGGCATCTGTCGGATCAGGCACTTGGATTTGATCGGTCATATTCGAGAAAGGCCTTCCTGCGGCAAATCGCCTATCTATTTAACGCAATCGGACGGGGGAAAGTCCATTTTGTGAGCGCAGCACCGCGCGGAATTTCACACGTGGCGGGTCCTGGCCACTCCGCTTGACAGCATTACTATATTTCTGCAAACATAGAAGCATGCCGAGCGCCTCCCTCATCAAAAATACGGAACAGATTACAAGGTACGCTGACATGTTCTCCGCCATGGGAACTGAGGCCCGCCTGCGTATCATGCAGCTACTGTTGTCGGCGCATCCCGAGGGCCTTGTAGTCGGGGAGATTCAGGAAGAACTGGATATTCCCAATTCCACCCTCTCTCACCACCTGGACAAGCTCAGGAACGAAGGCCTCGTGAACGTGCGCCGCGAAAGCACCTTCCTGCGCTACACCGCCAATACAGAAGCGCTTCAGGAACTGCTGCAATTTCTCTACGCCGAGTGCTGTACGCGGAACAGGGCACTCAAACCGCGAGACATCCTGCAGATTTGTAAATAGGAGACCGAGATGAGTACGACGGACATTAAGCAGGTAGTGAAGGAGAAATACGGGCAGGCGGCCCTTCGGATCACAAGCGGCGGAAGCAGTTGTTGCGGAGCCACTGCGGCAAGTTCTGATTGTTGCGACCCGATCACGTCTAATCTTTACGATGTTTCCCAGATCAAGCAAATTCCTGAGGAAGCGCTCCTCGCATCTTTAGGGTGCGGAAATCCCACCGCGCTAGCAAAGCTCAATCCTGGGGAGACGGTCCTCGATCTGGGATCAGGTGGCGGCATCGATGTTCTGCTGTCGGCAAAGCGCGTTGGCCCGACTGGTAAAGCCTACGGCCTGGACATGACGGATGAAATGCTGGCTTTGGCAAACGAGAACAAGCGCAAGTCCGGGATGGAGAACGTCGAGTTCCTCAAGGGCGAGATTGAGAACATCCCGTTGCCCAACGACTCGGTGGATGTGGTCATCTCGAATTGCGTCATCAATCTGTCGGCAGACAAAGACAAGGTGCTGCGTGAAGCGTTTCGCGTGCTCAAGCCGGGCGGGCGTTTTGCGGTTTCGGATGTCGTGACCCAAGGCGAAGTCAGCCCACAAATTCGGCAGAGCATGCTGCTCTGGGTCGGCTGTGTGGCTGGTGCGCTCGAAGGTATCGAATACCGAAACAAGCTGGCTGCGGCGGGCTTCGAGCAGATCGACATTGAGGCGACTCGCGTCTATCGCGCGGAAGAGGCTCGGGACATCCTGTCGACTGAAGGCCTCGACGTGGATGCCATTGCCGCAGAAGTCGATGGCAAATTCATGAGCGCCTTTGTTCGCGCCGTCAAACCGGGTTGGTAGAGCGGGCCGTTAGGCCCGCGTCGCAGGCGCCATTACGATCCCGAGTCGGCTTCAGCCGACCACAGGGATGTCGCCAGTTGAAAGCCGGCCTCCTCACGAGATACGGGGGTCTTACGCGGCGCTAAAGCGCCGCTCTATCCGGGGGAAGAAGACCATGCAGCGCCATTACAATGTTCTTTTTTTGTGCACGGGTAATTCGGCGCGGTCAATCATGGCGGAGGCAATACTGAACTTCAAGGGCAGACCTACCTTCGCCGCTTATAGCGCCGGAAGCCATCCCACCGGTGTCGTGCGCCCCGAAGCGCTGCGCCAGCTTGAAATGGCGCACATTCCCACTCAGGGGCTCCGCAGCAAGGGTTGGGAGGAATTCTCAGCCCCCGGCGCGCCCCAGCTCGATTTCGTTTTTACTGTTTGTGACAATGCCGCCCGGGAAATTTGCCCAGTATGGCCCGGACAGCCCCTAACCGCACATTGGGGAGTACCCGATCCACCGGCCGCTGAGGGCAGCACCGCAAATAAGGAGCGCGCTTTTCGAGACGCATTCCTCATGCTCGACCGGAGAATCAGCTTATTCCTCTGTCTCCCGCTGGCGAGCCTTGACAGACTCGCATTGAAGAAGGAGCTCGCAACATAGGGCAGAGCTCGACAACTGTGAGGCAGCAATAGTTGCCGGAAGTATGACCCGAATACCCCTCACCAGTTCACAAGGATGCCGATGAAGAATACAAGTCGCCTCAGTGTCCTCGATCGTTATCTCACCGCCTGGATTTTCGGTGCGATGGTGTTTGGCGTTGTGCTGGGATGGCTCGTGCCTACGGTCGTGCCGTTTCTCGATCGATTCAGCGTCGGCACTACCTCGATCCCCATCGCTATTGGCTTGGTTGTGATGATGTACCCGCCTTTCACGAAGGTGCGCTACGAGCAATTGCATGAGGTCTTTCGCAATAAGAAGGTGCTCGGGCTGTCGCTTCTGCAGAACTGGGTCGTTGGCCCCATCCTCATGTTTGTACTGGCTATCGTGTTTCTGCGCGGCTATCCGGAGTACATGGCCGGGTTGATCATGATCGGACTGGCACGCTGCATCGCCATGGTCATCGTGTGGAACGAACTAGCGAACGGCGACACGGAATATGCAGCCGGACTGGTAGCGTTCAATTCTCTGTTTCAGGTTTTCTTTTATTCATTCTACGCGTGGATTTTCATCACCGTTGTTCCCGCTCACCTCGGACTAAAAGGAGGTTCGGTGGTCAACGTCGCCATCGGCGACATTGCCAGGAGCGTCTTCATCTATCTTGGCATTCCATTCCTCGCGGGCTTCCTGACGCGCGTCCTGCTTGTCCGGGCGAAAGGACTGGAATGGTACGACCGTAACTTCGTCCCACGCGTGAGCCCGCTCACCCTGATCGCGCTGCTGTTCACCATCGTAGTGATGTTCTCGCTGAAGGGTCAGTACATCGTTCGCCTGCCGCTGGATGTGCTGCGCATTGCCGTGCCGCTGCTGATCTACTTCGTGATCATGTTCCTGGTGTCGTTTTACATGGGACGTAAGCTGGGAGCCGATTACTCGAAGACCACGACACTCGCATTTACTGCGGCTTCAAACAACTTTGAACTCGCGATCGCCGTCGCAGTTTCGGTTTTCGGCATCAACTCCGGCGCGGCGTTTGCTGCGGTCATTGGGCCGCTGGTTGAAGTGCCGGTGATGATTGCGCTGGTAAACGTGGCGCTCTATTTCCAGCGGAGCTGCTTTTGGGCCGCGCAGATCGCACAGACAAGCCCAGTTTTAAAGTCGCCAAGAACCGCGCCTTGAGTAATGCTTCCTACGGAGTGAGTTCCCAAACCGTGCCTTGCCCATCGGCGCCGCCCATGGATGTCGTGCCGTAGATGTTGCCCTGGTTATCGAGCCTCACACTACCTCGCGGATAGGCTCCATCGTTGCCGCTGAAGTCGTGCAGGTCGGAATACGTCCAGCCGCCGCCCGTACGACTCAACTTGAAAATCGTACCCGGGATGATGGTGGTGTCGTACAGATTGCCGGCTGGATCCATGGTCAAGTTTGCGTAGGGGCCGTTTTCGCTGCCGGAGAGGCTAGATAGAATTTGATAGTTCCACGAGCCACCCGAAGGACTGAGTTCGAAAACCGTGCCCCCTCCGTTTCCTCCTTCGTAAGTAGCACCGTACAAATTGCCCAGTGAATCGATGATCAGGCCAGCATAAGGTCTCTGGCCATCGGGAGTACCCTGGAAGCGATAGAGAATCTGCTCCGTCCAGCCCGAACCCGAAGGAGTCAGTTCAAAGACCGTACCGCAGCCCAACTGGCAATGATTAATCCCTCCGTAGGGAGTAGTACCGTACAGATTGCCGGCTTGGTCTATGACCACCCCGTTGCTCGGTTCATTTCCATCCTGCCCACTCATGAAGCTGTACAGGACACTCTCTGTCCAGTTGCCGCCCGCGTGCGTCAACTTGAAGACCGTTCCGTAGCCGCCGGTCCCACCCGCTTCCGTAGTTCCGTAGATGTTGCCGGCCTGGTCGAAGATGAGATTGCCGCTGGGCTGATGGCCATCTGCACCCGATGCGAAGCGATAGAGCACCGTCTCGGTCCAGTAGCACAGCGCACTCTTGCAGGCGCTGGATGGCGGCTGCAGCCTGTATACGGTCCCAAAAGAACCGGTCCCCCCACCGTTGAAGGTCGTGCCGTAGAGGTTCCCGTCCGGGCCAAAGATCACTCCGCCGGCGGGATTGGCGCCCCCGTTGCCGTTCTCGGAAAACTCGTGCAAGGGATTCAAAAGCCAACCTGAACCGCTATGCGTCAGCTTAAACACCGTGCCGGCTGGACTATTAACGCCTCCGGCGTAGGCCGTACCGTACAGGTTTCCACCGCGATCCGGAGTCAATCCCGAAAGAGGGTCAGCTCCGTCGCCGGCGCCGGAGAAATTATGGAGTACAGTGAACGTCTGCGCTTGCAGGCGGGGCGTCATCATCAGGGCGCAAAGCAGCATGATCGAGATAGTTGGTAGTTGTAGGCGGCTGGTAAATGCTGATCTGCGGGCTCGCGCGGGGACTGGCATGATGGCCTCCTCTACTTACTGAATGCAAATCGTCCTGCGTCACTGCCATTGTGGGGCTTGGCGATTGAGAGACCGTTCATATCACGAAACCCTTCGGCTGGTCGAGGGGGAAACGCTTTTGCAGCATCAGGCGCTGGGCGCTGAGCTCGCGAGCCTCGCTGCGATGCTGGAATCCGGGACGCTTGAACGCCGCTACTAAGAACGATTCGAAGAACGGCCCTCGTCGCTTCGTCTTCACCGCTCTTTTAACCAAGCTTGGCGCAGGCGGCACATCACTGTATGCGCTGCCGATTCCCGAGCGAGTCAGCTCAAGCATCGGCCGGCGCGGGCCAGTGCCGATCGTGGCCACTCTTAACAACACCGTAGAACTTCAGGCCAGCTTGGTACCGACGGGCGGTGGTAGACATCGGCTTCAGTTGAACGCCCGCACCCGTCACGAGTTGGAGATCGAGCCCGGCGATCAGGTGCGCGTTGCGCTTGTGGTGCCGGAGAAGCCGCCAATCCTGCCACCGCCGCCGGATCTCGCGCTCGCCCTCACGGAGGCCGATTTACAGCGATCCTTCTCACGGCTTCCAGTAGGGAAGCAGAACCATATCATCTTGTGGATCGAGGAAGCTGCCCGGCCGCAGACCCGCGAGAAGCGCGTGCGAACGGCAATCGAGGTGGCTTTTCGGGCTCGGGAACGTGCTTACGAGCGCAGGAAGGGACGAGGGACCCGCCGCCAATCCGATCATTGCGGTGAGGAACTGTAGGTCCGGGGACGCAGCAGATTCATGTCCTCATTGGGATCGGCAAACGCAATCGCAAGAATACGGGGCGCTTGCGCGCCCCGTTTCATTCCACAGCATTCGCTTATCGAGGTTAGTTCTACTCCGCTGCCCCGAACTGCTTCAAGTCCTCCGGTCCGTCGGCCAGCGCAACCTTTTCTTTGCCCTGGACCATGACCCGGACATTTTCCACTACGTCAGGATTGGCCAAGGTCGTGACATCACCTGTCACCATGTTGTTGGAGATGGCCGCCAGAATACGCCGCATGAGTTTGCCGGAACGTGTCTTCGGCATGTCCGGAACGATGAGGATGCGGCGTGGACGGGCAATCTTGCCAATCATGGTTTCTATGACATGGTTGACCTTTTCCAGAACCGCTTGGGTCGACTTCGTATCCGTCGGCACATCCGGCTGCAGGACGATGTAAACCTCGGGCACGCGGCCTTTGATCTCGTCTACTACCGGAACCACTGCGGCTTCTGCTACCTCGGGAACGGTCAGGCATGCGGACTCGATTTCCTTGGTACCGAGGCGGTGGCCGGCGACGTTGATGACGTCATCGACGCGCCCCAGGATGCGGAAATAGCCATCTGCGGCGAGCATGGCTCCGTCCGCGGCGAAGTACGGCCAGTCGCGCCAGTCCTTGCTGTTGGTGTCCTTGCAGTATTTGCTGTAGTACTGCGCTACGAAGCGGTCGGGATCGCCCCAGATGGTCTGCATGATCCCTGGCCAGGGATTGCGAATGCAGATGTTGCCGGCCTTGCCGGAACCGGCTTGTACGATCTCTCCCATTTCGTCGATGATCACCGGAAAGATGCCCGGCATGCCTGGGCCCGCGCTACCCGGCTTCATGGGATCCAGGGCTGGCTTGGTGGTGCACAGGAAGCCACCGTTTTCGGTTTGCCACCAGGTGTCCACGATCACGGCCTCACGTTTGCCAACCGACTCGTAGTACCAGCGCCACACCTCCGGCTCGATGGGCTCGCCCACCGTAGTCATGTGCTTGAAATGGTAGTTGTACTTGTCGGGCTGATCGTGACCGGCTTTGCGCAACATGCGAATGGCCGTAGGCGAAGTATGGAAGATGTTGACATCCAGTCGCTCGGCAATTCTCCATGGCCGCCCGGCATCGGGGTAGGTGGGAACGCCTTCGTAGATGACGCTGGTCGCGGCCAATGCCAACGGCCCGTAGACGATAAACGAGTGACCTGTGATCCAGCCGATGTCGGCCATGCACCAGTACACATCTTCAGGGTGGATGTCCTGGATGTACTTGGAGCAGCCCGTCACATATGCTAGATAGCCGCCGGTGCGGTGCTGACAGCCTTTCGGTTTTCCCGTGCTGCCGCTGGTGTACATCAGAAACAGCGGCGCCTCCGCATCCATGGGAACGGGAGGCACGATTTCACCCGAGTAGCGCGGAAGGATCTCGTCAACCCAGAAGTCGCGCCCTTCCACAAACGGCGAAGCAGTCGCACTCTGGCCGACATGGCGCCGCCAGACCAGGACCTTCTTCACGTCCGTCCCTGACTGCTTGGCGCTTTCGACTGCTATATCGGCGTTGGCCTTGTGGTCGAGCAGCTTGCCATTGCGATAGTAGCCGTCCATGGAAATCAAAACTTCGCTGCCCGAATCCGCGGCGCGCAGACCGCAAGCCTCGCCGCTGAAGCCGCCAAAGACCACGGAGTGAACCACCCCCAGGCGGGCACAGGCCAGCATGGTAATCGGCAACTCCGGCACCATCGGCATGTGGATGGTCACTCGATCGCCGCTCTTCAGACCGCAGAAATCGCGCAGCAGCGCCGCGAATTCATTCACTCTTACATAGAGTTCGCGATAAGTGACGTTTACGAGAGCCTCCGATTCCGGCTCCGGGACAAAAGTAATGGCCGCTTTGTTCTTGTATTTCGCGAGGTGCCGGTCCACGCAGTTGTACGAGGCATTGATCTTGCCGCCCACAAACCACTTCCAGAACGGCGGATTACTGGTGTCGAGCGTGGTATGCCAGTACTCGTCCCAGCTCAACATATCGGCGTACTCACGGAAGCATTCGGGGAAGTTTTTCTCGCTGAAGCGCTCGTTGATGCTGGGGTCGCTCAGGTTTGCCTGGCCAATGAATTTCGGGGAGGGGTAATAGTATTCCTCTTCCCGCCAATGCACTGCGATCTGGGCCTCGCTGGTCTGAGCCACAGGATTCGGTTGTTCAAGAGTTCGAGCCATATCAGTCACTCCTTAGATTCTCTAATTTGATCGAATTTTTGCGCTACTACGGTATACCTCTGGGCTGGCCGCGGCGATGCATTTCACTGCCGAACCCGGAACTCTGAACTGCTTCCTGACAGGTTCCGGCCCGCCATTATAGCGGGCCGGACATGCCTAGACTGCAACTATTTTCGCTTAACCTCGCTCGTTGCGAGCGATCCAGCCTGCGCGTCAAGCTGCGCCCGCATCTGGTGCCATGCGTGCCTCGCCTCTTCCACTGAGCCTTCATCCTCAATCGTCGTGATGTCGCCCGGGTTCTTCTCCTGTGTGAGGGCCTTCAGCACGCGCCGCATAATCTTGCCACTGCGCGTCTTGGGCAGCATGTCAACGAAGTTCAAGTCACCGATGACCGCCACCGGTCCGAGTTCGTGACGCACCTGATCGAGCAGCGTGCGCTTGAGTTCGTCCGACGCAGTGAATCCCTGCTTCAAGACAACAAACGCCGAAATCACCTCACCGCGCAAGTCATCCGGACGGCCAATCACACCCGATTCCGCAACTGCGGGATGCCCCAGCAGCGCGGTCTCGACCTCAATCGTCCCGATACGATGTCCGGCAATCTTGATGATCTCATCGGCGCGCCCGGCAAACCACACGTAGCCGTCCTGATCGATCTGCGCCGAATCCCCGGTGTAATAGACGTTAGGAATGATCGACCAGTAGTCGCGGCCGTACCGTTCCTTTTCGCCCCAGAGCGCCGGGGTCAAGCCCGGGAACGGCCGCTTGATCACCATGATGCCTTTTTCGTTGACCCTGCACGGCGTGCCGTCCAGTTGCACCACTTCCGCTTCGATGCCCGGCATGGGAACGGTCGCGCTGCCTGGCTTGATCGGTAGCATCCCAATTCCATACGGATTGCCGAATACAGGCCCGCTGGTTTCGGTCTGCCACATGTGATCGATCACCGGAATGCGGTTCTGGAAGATCTTCTTCTGCAACCACTCCCAGGCTGGCGCATTCAGCACTTCACCTGCGCAAAACACGCGTTCCAGAGACTTGTAGTCGATCTTCCCGAAGGGGCCGTCGCCATACTTCATCAGCAGCCGCACCGCGGTTGGAGAGGTGAAGATGCCGGTGACGCGATACTCCTCGATGGCCGCCTTCCAATTGCTCTCGGGAGTGGGATAATCCAGCGCGCCCTCGAAGACGATCGTCGTCGCTCCTGCCACCAGTGGCGCATACACGATGTAGCTGTGGCCAACAATCCATCCGATATCCGAAGTTGACCACCACACGTCGGATTCCTTCAGACCGAACAACCACTTCCCCATCGCGTCAATGTGTACCTGATAACCGCCATGCGTGTGGATCGCCAGCTTCGGCGTCGCCGTTGTTCCGGAGGTCGCCAGGATGAATGCTGGCTCGTTAGCTTCCATAGCGACGTAGTCGCCGCTATGGCCGGGAGCGTAGCCCAGGAACTCCTCCCATGAAATATCGCGTCCGGTACGCATGGGGGTCTCGCCCGGAGTACGCTTCAGCACGACCACATGCTCGACCTTATCGCCGGCATTGTCCAGTGCCGCGTCGACAATCTCCTTGAGGCGCGTGTCCTTGCCTTTCCGATAAGTCACGTCCGCAGTGAAGACTAGTCGTGAGCCGCTGGCCTGAATACGATCGCCCAATGCCTTAGCGCCGAAGCCGGCGAAGACCACCGAATGGATCGCGCCGATGCGAACCGTCGCCAGCATCAGGATGATGGCTTCGGGGCTGGTGGGCATGTAGATGGTCAGCCGGTCGCCCTTGTTGATGCCCATCCCGCGCAGCGCCGCAGCCACCTTCTCCACTTCATGCAGCAGGTGCGCGTAAGTGTAGAGCCGCCGCTCGCCGCGTTCGTTCAGGTAAATAAGTGCCGTGTGTCCGCCCCGGCCGCGCTTAACCTGATAATCGAGCGCATTGTATGCCAGGTTCGTCTCGGCCCCGACAAACCACTTGAATGTGGGCGGCGTCCACTCCAGCACCCGCTCCCATTTTCGAAACCAGGGTAACTGCTCCGCAGCCCGTCCCCAGAAGGCTTCCGGGTCCTGTCTGCTGTCGTCGATCCACTTCTGCACCACCGGACTGATCAGGTCGTGCGATACGGCATGCAGAGCATGCTCGTCAACTGCTGCCGTCGGTCTCGCTTCAGCCAATTTTGTTGCGCTATCCATGATGAGGGCACTCCTTGCATTGGCACTTAGCAGTTAGCAGTTAGCATTTACCACTTGGCCGGGCTTTCGATTAGCGCCACCTGATGCTTTATCGAGTCCGAAGTGCTAGGACTAATTGCTAATTGCAGTTGCTCTACTGGCCTAAACAACTGCGCCGGACCTTGTGGGTCCGGCGCGGGGAAAGCATCAGGCGTGCTTTGGACGCTTTGCCAGGAACTCGGCGACCAGGGCCACCGCCGCCAGGACTCCAGCGGTGTAAAACGCCATCTGATAATTGTGGTACTTGTCGTACATAGTGCCGCCGATCTTGGCGCCAAAGTAGCCGGCTACGCCCCAGGCAGAGAACAACATTCCATAGTTGATGCCGGCGTTCTTTGTTCCCCAGAAGTCAGCAGCGGTCGCAGCGTTGACCGACAGCTGCGTGCCGTAACACCAGTACACAATGAACACCATCACGTACAGCAAGGTCAGGTTGTTGCCTACCAAATAGAGGACGGGCATCGCGACCATGGAAATGCCGATCATCAGGCGCAGCACATTTAACCGGCCCAAGGTGTCAGACATCCAGCCTGACAGGATGCGACCGGAAGCATTTCCCACGGCCCCCGCCACCAGGCCCATGCTGGCCGCCACGGCGCCGGGAATGCCCACGCTCTTGGCAAAGGGTACCAACTGGCTGATGACCATCAATCCAGCCAAGGAGCCTAATGCATACGCGATCCACATCAGGTAAAACGCTGGGGTTCGCAGTACTTCGCCCGGCGTGAAGTCCACAGTGGTCGCGCCTGATTTGGCCGTCGGTGCCGGTGGCGTCCAGCCTTGAGGCTTGTATCCGGCAGGAGGATTCTTCAACAGGAATGCGCCGATTACGGTCATGACCAGGAAGATCGCGCCCAGAATCTTGAAGGTGGTATGCACGCCAAAATGCGGGATGAGGTACAAATTGGACAGCGGACCGAACAGTGCCGAGCCGGCACCGTATCCGCCGACCGCCAGACCCACGGCCAGACCGCGCTTGTCGGGGAACCATTTTGCCATTACAGGGATTGGCGTGGAGTAGCCAAAGCCGTTACCTAAACCGCCAATCACGCCAAAGCAGATATACAGCCACATGAGACTGGTGGTATACGCGCAGAGGAAGAAACCGAGGCTGACGAGTATCGCGCCGGTCAGGGAGATCCAGAAGGGCCCGAACTTGTCCTGCAGACGTCCGGCAATAATAAACGTCAGAGCGAAGACGACTACTGCGATGCCAAACACGGCAGAGGTCTGGGCTCGTTTCCAGCCAAATTCCTTTTCGAGCGGAGCGACAAAGATGCTCCAGGCGTAGAGCGTGCCCAGCGCGATGTTCATCATTAACCCGCCCACGACACGCCACCAACGATTCAAACCGGTGCTGCCGATTTCCAATGATTCGGTCACCGGAGTTGTTGCTGTTTGCGCCATTTCGTCCTCTCCTTCTAAGCAGCGCCGCAGGGGCGGCGGTGCGTGCGATCAAGGAATCTTAGGCCCTGAGATATTGCGCGGCCATACTACAAAAGTGTCAGCGGATGGCCTTTCAGCCATCTACATCAAGCCTTTCTTAGCTGCCAACTATACGCCGGTCTGGGCGGACCGGGCAGAACCAAACGAGACCGTCGGCGGGAAGCGACATGGGGTAAGAGGAGAGTGGTCAAGTCCTCGTCTTGCGCGGTGCCCCAAGGTTTGAGGGCCCAGGGCTTTGCAGCGAACGTTCGTTCGAAGCAAACCGGACAAGAAAAGGAGTTGAACCTCGCTTCCCGCCTATTGAGCCGTTGTGGGAAGGATTCTCCCCCGGCGCGTGGGCAGGGGTCTGTGACAGGGGATACCTGCCCATGTGACTGCCATCACCAAACGACGGATTCTCGTGGTTTGGGGCGGTGGCCCACCTCGAAAGGTCTGCCCTAGGCCCGCCGCCTGCATCCTACTATTAGGGGATGTTTAATGCAGGCAGAGTGGTAGCATAGCAGGTAACGTCGGGGAGGACATGTGGGATCACCGTACGGCTTTGAGTTGGTCGAGAATTGTCTGATTTGCAAGTTGCGAACCGACAGTTTCTTCTGTTCTCTTCCAAAAACGGCCCTTGAAGCTTTCGACAAGATCAAATACTCCGCAAGCTATCCGGCAGGCGCAGTGTTGTTTGTCGAAGGCCAATCACCGCGCGGGATCTACATGCTCTGCAAAGGACGTGTCAAGCTCTCTACAACCTCCGCCGAGGGCAAGACCCTGATCCTGAAGATCGCACAACCGGGCGAAGTGCTGGGCATGCACGCCACGGTTTCAGGCACTGCTTACGAGATCACCGCTGAAACCGGACAGCCCTGCCAGCTGAACTTCGTCAAGCGCGATGAGTTTCTGAACTTCCTGCAGAAGCATGGTGACGCCTGCCTCAGAGCGGCGCAACACCTCAGCAAAGATTGTCAAAGTGCATATCAGCAGATTCGCAGCCTCGGGCTCTCGCACTCCGCGCCGGAACGTCTGGCGCGCCTGTTGCTGGAGTGGACTGCGACCAGTCATGATCAAACCGAGCCGAAAGTGAAACTGGCGCTCACCCACGAAGAGATCGCGCAAATTATCGGCACCTCACGCGAAACGGTGACTCGCGTTCTGGCGGACTTCCGCAAACGCCAGGTCGCCGTCCTCAAAGGTTCTACTCTCACCATTCGCAACAAGTCGGTCCTGGAAAAGCTGGTCGGCGCTTAGCCGCCGGTCACACCTCTACGATTAGCGCCTCGTAAGCCTTTAGTTTTATTGGCATAAATTGGCGTACTCCGTCCTGCTCCCGTGGCAACCTGTTCTGCCTGCCCAGCTTCTCTCTTCTTGTCGGTTGATTTTCTTGCACAAGGAAAAAAAGGAAGGGCAATGAACTCGCAACCCAAAATTCTTCTGATTGACAATGCTCCCGATCGAAAAGAACGAATCAACATTCTCAAGGCCCGTGGCTATTCTGTCTTTCCCGCGTTGCGCATGGAGGAAGCGCGCAGCCGGTGCTTGCGCGGCGGCTACGATCTCATTGTGGTGAACGCCGGCGACCTGCACGACCAGGCCCTGCAGTATTGCGACGATATCCGCAAGCAGTGCCCCAGACAACTCCTGATTATGACGAGTGACACAGACTCCGGCCGCGATTATGCCATCCCTGCCGATCTGCAATCGCTCGTGAATGCGGTGGACCGTGCGCTGAGCGTCCCGGTTTCCGACTACGCCAGCGCCGCGTAAGGTTCCCGTTGTCGGGAGCTACTCTGCGTTGACCGTGCTGCGCTGGGAGTTCTTCGCCCGATAGCTGGCGATGATCTCTCGGGCGACGCGGACCATTTCCGTCAGGCGCAGTTGTGCGCCGGGTGAGAGTTGGTTGTCGAGCTCGAACGACCAGCCAGCGAGCGTGACGCTCGTCGCTTCTGCGGCTTCGCCATAGAGTTGGCGGAGTTGGCGGGCACTCGCCAGCCACGCAGCTGTCGTCCGAAAATTGCCGCTCCAACTCCCGCGCGGCATGGACGCCGATCGCATCGTCCCCGCGGAGCGGATTCCCGTAACCGATAATCAGGATGGAAGCAATCGGTTCCTTCACAGCTGAACGCGAGAGGCGGCAGTCCAAGGCTTTACTTCTGCGGCTGCGGCGGATTTTCACTTCCGTCGTGCTTCTCGTAGATGGAATATTGCCCCTGCGGCCGCCTCAACCGAACGGTGATCTCCTGCGAGGCCTGTGCGATGTTGTAATCGTTTCCGTACGTTTGGAAGCCGGGCGCAATCACCTGCACGCGCAATTCGCCGTAGGGAATTCCGTCGAAATGGGTCTTCCCCTCGTTGTCCGTCTTCAGCTCGAATCCCGTGCGCAACTGCTTCCCGTTCTTCCCTACGGGATGAAGCACAACGGCAGCGTTGCGGATCGGTTTACCGTTGTCGTCTTTCACGACGACGAAGCTGACTGCGGACTGCGGTCCGCCATCCTTGTTGCCGGCAGAGGCGAGAGTGGAGACCAGAAGCGCAGCCATTATTACGAGCGGCGGACGCAGCGATTTCATAGAGCAATTTTAGGCAGGGCCGGTTGAAGCTGCAATTCGGCAAGGTGGAATATGGCAGAGATGTTCACGTTGAACTCAGAAGATGGATTTCGCGCAATCACCGCTGCCGATTTGGCCAAACGGACTTGCGCTGATGAAGCAGCAGAGCAACCCTCACGCCTGCGCCGATCAGGACGGCAGCAGCAAGCAGTGCGGATGTGGGATGGATAACAAATATCAAAAATGATGAACTCATCTTCCTTACTCCCGGAGATCCGACGAGCTCGACGGATTCCGCTTCAGGGTTGGATGGCCATCATCCTTTTGCTGCGAGCTGTCGTTCTTCGAATCTTCTTGCGTATCGCCGGTGGTGCCGGAGCTAGCAGAGCGCTTCAACAGAACCGGACGCCCGGGTTCCGTCTGATGACCAAGCCGCCGCCCATTTTCCAGCGACCCCAGCCGCGCCTTGATACTTTCAAACTCGCTGGTATCGACGACGTATTCCGGCCGGTCCGGAAGATATTTGCGGATCTCGTCCTGCGCCGCCTCGATACGCTCGACATTCATCGGGTGAGTGGCGAAGGCCTTGGCGACCATGTTCGGCTTTTTCTTCTCGATGTTGAGCTTCTCGAAGAATTGCACGAACGCCTGCGGATCGTAGCCCGTCGCGTAATCGTATTCCAGGCCCAGCAGGTCAGCTTCGCGCTCCGCATCACGCGAGAACTTCAGAAAGCCGAGCGGCACCGCCAGCCCTGCAACCTCGCTGATGGCATATGCCACCGGGCCGCCGATGAAGATGAGCGGCACCGACGCCATGTTCCAGATTTGCGCGCGCGTCATGTTCTTGGTAGCGTGACGGGCGGCCACATGAGCGATCTCGTGCGCCATCACGCCCGCCAACTCGGCTTCATTGTCCGCCGCCAGGATCAGGCCGCTATCCACATAGAAGAATCCGCCCGGCAGCGCGAACGCATTGACCTCTTCATTGTCCAGGACCTTGATGGTGAAGGGCACGCGCGCATCGGAGTTGCGCACCAGGTTCTGCCCAATCCGGTTGATGTACTCGTTGATAACGGGATCGGTGACCAGCCGCGCGCTTCCCTCCACCTCCATCGAGAGTTGCCGTCCCAGCGCCATCTCGCGATCGAGGGAATAGAAGTCAAGCCCGTTGCCGACGTTCCGCTGGCCGATGAGGTCGACATTGTATTTGGGAGGCAGTGACGATTTCTCGGTATGGCTCGCAGCTACAGCCGGCTTCGGAGCAACCGGCGCGGCGTTTTCATTGGCAGTTGCTGGCAGGGTTTCGGCAACGACTTGGGCCGCAGTCGGGTGCTCTGTCTGGGCAACATCTGTTTGTGTTTGCGTTGAGGGAGTGGTCTCGTTCGGCGCAGAGGAGTCGGGCTGCGATTGCGTTGCTGCTGATTGTTGGACTGAACCTGTATTCGAAGCAGTCGTCGTTGCGGCATCTTGTGCCGCGCTCACAATTGGCAGGCAAAGCGCGCCCGCAAGGAATCCAAGCGCAGGCATCCACAGAAGCCTACGGGGGAAAGCGTCGCGAGCACGGAGGACTGGCACGATCGCACCTGGACTTCCTCGATTATCCCGCTAAACACCGGGCGATGGAAACTGGAAAGTTCACTATCAGGCGAAAGATTTACTTTGTCGGGCCGACAAGCGCGAACAAAGCCATAGATGCGCCTGCATTTGAACGGGATACCTGAATTCGGATGTTGTCATCCTGAGCGGCTGCTGAATTTGACACTGTGTCTCCCAGGTTGATTCGCTCTTACGGTGCGAAATAGCTGGAGATGTCCAAAATCAGATTCGTTACATCGTTCGGGTCGTTCTGGTTCAAGGGGCTGGCATAGGCGTCGACTTTGCCGCTTTGCCCGGCCGGCACGATCGCCAGGTTGGAGGTAATTGCCCCGTCGAAGGCGTTCAACGTTGAAACCACCGGCTGCTGAACGCCGTCGGGCCACAAAGTCAGGAAGCCCAGTCCGCCCTGCGGCACCACCGTCGCATTGAATACGTAGGCCTGCGACTGGGACGGCGGAGCACACGCACTGCCACGCACATCCACCGGAGGATTCAACTCAAACTGAAAGGGGTGAGGACGAGTATCCAGCACCCGACAGGGCACCACGGGATACAACGACAATGCGTTCGTTCCCCCGGGTGCGGCAAAGTAGCCGTTGACGTCAATCAGGAGGTCAGTGTTGTTGGATGGATTTACCCGGATGCTGCCGCCCGTGCCTGCGGGCACGATAGCGGCGTTGGCCGTATCTTGTCCTCCCGCCCAATTGAGGGTGGAAACGAGTGGACAGCTCTGATGCGGATCCGAAGGTGTCGGACAGAGGGTGATGTAACCGGTAGCTTCATGCGGCAAGGCGGTGACGTTGAACGAGTAGGCCTTCGCCCCTTGTTGAGGCAGGCCGCAGTTGCTCATGAGGACGGGAAAATCGCGGTTCATGCCGCCCATCAAGAACGGACCACCCAAGGGTCCGTCAGGGCTGCGGGTGTCAACTATCCGGCACGGCGGCAGAGGATAGAACTGCAAGGTCTGCGGACTTGGAGAGGTGAAGTAGCCGTCGATGTCGAGGATCAAGTCGGTGGTATCGGTCACATACACGCTGACCGCAGCGCTCGCTCCCGCCGGCACAATCGCGGCGTCGGCTTTGACGCGCCCATCCGAGTTCATCGTCGAAACGTTGGGCTGGGGCCTGCCGGCGGGCCAGATGGTGAGATAACCTAACCGTCCGCGCGGCACAACCGTCACGTTCAGCGAGTACGCTGCAGCATTCGAAGGAATGTTGCAGCCTCCGAGCTGGGGGACGACGAAGAATTGGAATGTACCGCCTTGAATCGGATTGTGCGTTTGCCGCGTATCCACCAGCCGGCACGGGGTTACCGGCACGAATTGCGCAGGACTCAGAACAATTCCCGTTGACAGACTGTAGACCGCGCCATCACCAGTGGATCCGCCGGCTTCGGCGGTGCCATAGAAAGTGCCATTGCTGGCCTGAAGCAGCCCGCCAACCGGCAGAGAGCCGTCCGTGGGAAATCCTGCAAAGTTGTGCAGCGTAGTCAGCGTGCCACCGAGAGTGATGCTGAAGATCGTGCCACAACCTTTGCCACAGTTTTGCGTACTACCACCGTACCCTGCCGTCCCGTAGAGGTTTCCATCGCTGGCTTGAATCAACCCGGCAATAATGTAGCTGCCATCCATAAAGCTGAAGTTGTGCAGCGAGGTGAAGGCGCCGTTCGGGGTAATCTTGAAAATCGTGCCGCAACCGAAGGTACAGGCTTGGCTGGTGCCACCCGACGATGTCGTTCCATAAAAGTTTCCGTCGGTGGCCTGGACCAGCTTCGCGTAGGGCGCCGAGCCATCCGTAGAGTTGAAGCTGTGCAGCGTGGTCAGCGCGCCATTGAGCGTGATCTTGAAGACCGTCCCGTAGAGGAAGTTAGCCCCGCCGCTGGAAGTTGTGCCGTACAGTTCACCGTCACTGCCCTGCACCAGACCGTCGAAAGGCGTGCCACCGTCAGCACAGGCGCCCAGAGAGCAAAAGTTGTAGATGGTGGCCAGGGTGCCATTGGAGGTGATTCTGAAAATCGTGCCAGAACCGTGGGCGCCTTCGGCCATGGTGGTGCCATAGAAGTTCCCGTCGCTGGCCTGCACCAGGGTGCCTTCGGGGAAAAAGCCATCACTTCCCATGAAGCTGTGCAGCAAGGTGAAGCTGCCGCCAGGGGTGATCTTGAATACCGTCCCATCCCCGCTGGCGCCGCCTCCCGTGGTTACTCCATAGAAGTTGCCATCATTCCCCAGCACCAGCCCAGCGTCCGGATCGCCGCCGTCGCTGCAGTTCGACTGAGTGCAAAAGCTGTACAGCGTAGTCAGCGTGCCGCTCGGGGTCATCTTGAATACCGTGCCGCGGCTGTGTGCGCCTCCACCCCTCGTCGTTCCGTATAAGTTGCCGTCGGTGCCCTCGACGAAAGACTCGTAGCGCGGCTCAGCCCCGTTAGGTCCGGCGAAGTTAACTAGTGTGGTCAAAGTTTGCGCAGGGGAGACCATCGCCACCGCTGCACAAAATAAAAATACGACGCAGACCTTTTTCGATACGCTGAATTCCCTCAAACGCGGCCAGTTTGGAACGCGCATCTTTCCCCCAAAGAAAGCTCCTGCGAAATCTGCTCCGGATGGCCCCGCACAAATAACTGGTGAGCTTGTATCGGAATGAACCCACTATCGCCGGAGCGGGGCAACACGGTTCGCTCTCTTGCAAATACAACTGTGGCTTTGAATTGGAGTGCGATGTTAGCACGGGCACTGCTGCGATCAATAGGTCTTTGGTGCCGAGGAGGGGCTAACTCGAATTTGCGAAATACACTGGCCGGATGCCGCAGCTTCGCTGGCTTCTTTTGCACGCTAACCTGGGCGATGATGCGTCGACGAAATGCTGAGTGCTCGCTCCTCACGCGCTTCGTCCCTGCTTCAAGCGTGTTTCTTTGACCGCGGAGGGCTGTTTCTTCGCAGGCGATGTCTTGTCGCGCGCGGCTGCTGCTTTGTCCATCATCCGCAGATTGAGGGAAGCGCCGTGCAAGGCCGAGAGAATCAGCCTGGCGCGCGTCTCAGGCATGCGCTCCTGCGAAACGGCGTGGATCACCTGCGCGAAGCCGATCTGGATCGCGGTAGGGTCATCGGGGAACGGGAGCTCGTATGGGAAGTAAGGATCCTCCTGAGGTCGAAGGTCCCAGAGCCTCACGAACAGGTTGTTTTTCGGGACGTATTTCCTTGCGTCGGTGTGGTGATAGCAGTACTTCTGGCCCAGCATAGCGGGCGAACCGCAACGCTCGCCGCCCGGCTTGATGTTTTCGCAAATGGCATAAAGACTGGGATCAGTTGGGTCAAGATTGGGAATTGACACGGGGTACCCCCCTTTATTAAGGGTAATAATTGACTAGGCTAACCCAAATGTGTAAAGATCAGCCTCGCCGTGACAGGGCAATAAATGCCGTTAGGGAACGATCTGCGGTTTCGGAATCCGGTGTCCGCTCGGGCACTTCAGGTCGCCCCAATTCCAAGTCTTCAGCGTTTGCAGCTTCTCTTGCTCGTCGGTGGGAATGCTCTTTACTCCGGCTAGTAGCACTGGAGTTCTACAACCTTCCACGTCGCATTCGAGCAATCCATAGCGAACCGTATCTGCGAATATGGGGTGCGCTTACCACTGTCCCCGTGGGGTCATAGTCTGGAGACTTTTCCGCAAGTGAGTAACTTTTTACGTACGTGCAATGAGGACATACAACGGCTATCAAAAGAACATCAATGGAGCGGACGGCTTGAGGCTCAAATGGCCGCCCAAGCGTTTCAGAGTGGAGCCAAATGGGGATTGAGCAATTTCGACAAACAAACACATAGTGAAAGTGCATAGCGGCCTCTTGGATGGTTAGTTAAATGGATTATTGCTTATGTCATTACTTTGCGAAGAAATAGTCTCAGCCGAACTCGCCAGCGAACGATTCGACCGTATCCGACGTGAAACGGAGGAGCTTTTCAAGAAACACGATGAGCGGCTGCGTTTCCCACTTACGAAGCTCGGTGAACGCTACGTCAATAAACAGCTCTGCGTGCACGTCCACTTTCGTAACCTCGGCGGGGCCGACGAATCGCAACACCTCTCCGGTTGCGCGATTTATCACGGCGTTGACGACTCTCTGCTCGAATCTGTGCGCTCTAAGGAACGGCTGGCTGGCGATTTCTACGAGTTCCCGGTGTTTGTCGAACTTGTCGAGCAAATGGATTTGCAGAAGCGGAGAATTGAACAGGTCGGCTCTGTGGTATGGCTGCAACCAATAGATTCGTGTAAGCGCCGCAATGCTGGTGAGTCCCTGTACTTTTCTACAGTAAGCGGAATGTTTCACTTCGCGGTCGGATTCCCTGATGAAACACTCCTGCCACTTCTCGCAGACGGGGAACTCGATTGTGCTCTCAAACTTTCGTCTATGTTCTGCACTGGCAAGTTGCCACATCACATGATCGAGCGCAGAACGGAAGTGGTGGATGATTTCGCCAGCCAAAACGCTCAACCTGGGCATACTTTGTTGAGCAAGAGCGCTCTCGCGAATCGCTTGATATGCCTCTCGATTCTCGTCGGATATGACCATGTTGCCATCGGGGCCGGGTTTGAAAATCGCGCGTGGAATGGACGCGAGGAATTGCGAAACTTCGGTATTGAGGTGACCGATATTCTCATCGGCCCGTTTTAATCGTTCACGAGCGCCATCAAGCGGATGCGTCTTTGACGCAGGAGTTACACTAATAGCCATGAGTCAGCCCAAATCAGCAGAGATGCGGCGATTCAACAATGCTCTTCGAGACGTTCTGAGCGTCTCGAAGAGTGACCTTAACCAAATGCTCGAAGCGGAACGCCAAAGCAAGATCGGCAAGACAAAGCCGGGGCCAAAGCCTAAGACTTCGGCGTCCGGCCACGCGGCTTCCGAAAAGGGTTAGAACGTCTCTTGACTGCCAGTCTTGCCAGTGAGTTCCTTGAATGTGAGCCGACGATTGGCGACTTGCGCCAGCGCCGCAACAAAGCGGTCTGCATCCGTCAACGGGTTGTCTTTCGTGGCGCGATTGTTGAACCGAAATATCTGCTCATCGACGTAGCGCTCAAGGTGGAACGGCTCGACAGCGACGTACGTGCCGCGCAGGGTTCTCTTAAGCAGTGACCAGAAATTCTCGATTCCGTTCGTGTGAACCTGTCCGCGCACGTAATGATCGGTGTGCGTGACGATCTCATGCACATACTTATCGCGCAGGTTGTCATAGCCAGAGTGCTCATCGGTGAACACGGTAGAGCCATGCTGAATTTCGTTCAGGATTTCGTGCTGCAGCGTCTCCCGCTTTGTATTTGGAATGACCATCGCCCGTACCTGTCGCAACTCCCGGTCAAGCATCCCCATGACGATGGTTTTGTTCAGATGATTGGTTTCGAGTTGCTGGCCGCGAATCCGCTGCAACCTGACGCGCTTCGACTTGTGCATGTTTTGGACGCGCCCACCCACAAACGTCTCGTCAACTTCGACTGGGCCAGCGCCATCTCCGCCCAGCCTGAAAGTCAGGTCGCGGCGCTTCATAACGAGTCTGAGGCGATGCAAAACGAACCATGCGGACTTCTGCGAGAGGCCGAGAGCACGGTGCAGCTCGTAAGAGGAAATCCCGTTCTTGTCATTGACGAGCATCCACAGCGCGGGGAGCCACTTCTGCAACGGGATGGGCGAGTCCTCAAAGATCGTGCCCACCTTCACAGAGAACTGCTTGCGGCAGGAGCGGCACTTCCAGCGCTTCTGAGTCGCCAGATAGTACGGCTCTTTGGCTTGGCAGTGCGGACATTCGGGGCCATCGGGCCAGCGCAGCGAAGCAACGGCATCAATGCAAACCTGTTCTTCGGTAAAGTATTGAACCGCTTGCTGTAATGTCTTTGGCGTTTCCATGTACCTGAATGTACGCCCAAGATTCGGGTTAGTCAAGTCAATTATTACCTTATTAAGTCGTTTAGTATGACGATCTTGCGCGCAAGATCCTGCGTTTACAGGGGTTACACATGCCAGTTAACTGGCGTGGTTTCAGCAGCTTACATAGGTTCCTTGCAAGATCCTGAGCCGCTGAGAGTTACGGCAGTGATGATTACCGGCAAATGCTTCTTCCATAGACGCAAATAGGGCAGGAGCGCCAGGATTGAGGCGGATCCCACCCTAACAAGCTATTGTCTTGAGCCACAAAGATGGTGTCAATGAAAAACGAAGGATGGCAACGCTTCGATTCCCGGAACAGGAATGATGTGCATCTACGGCGCGAAATAGCCGGAGATGTCCAGAATCAGATTCGTGACATCGTTCGGGTCGTTCTGGTTCAGCGGGCTGGCGTAGGCGTCGATCTTGCCGTTTTGCTGGCCCGCAGGCACGATCGCCATGTTGGAGGTAATCGCGCCGTCGAAAGCATTCAATGTCGAAACCTGCGGCTGCGGACCACCGTCGGGCCACAAGGTCAGGTAACCCAGCCCGCCACCCTGCGGCACCACCGTCGCGTTGAAGACGTAAGCCTGCGATTTGGACGGCGGAGCGCACGGACTATTCCGGACATCTACCGGAGGACTCAGCTCAAACTGGAAGGGGTGAGGACGGGTGTCCAGCACCCGGCAGGGCACCACCGGATACAGTGACAATGCACCCGTTCCTCCCGGCGCACCAAAATATCCGTTGACGTCAATGAGGAGGTCAGTGTCGTTCGACGGGTTCACCCGGATGCTGCCGCCCGTGCCTGCGGGCACGATCGCGGCGTTGGCCGTCACTTGTCCCTTGGACCAGTTGAGGGTGGAAACCTGCGGACAGCTCTGATGCGGATCGGAAGGTGTCGGGCAGAGAGTGACGTAGCCCGAAGCTCCATGCGGCACGGCGGTGATGTTGAACGAGTAGGCCTGCGCTCCTTGTTGAGGTAGACCGCAAGCGCTCTGCAGCACAGGGAAATCGCGGTTTGCGCCGCCCGCGAGAGACGGACCACCCAAGGGTCCGTCAGGGCCGCGGGTGTCGACCACCCGGCACGGTGGCAGAGCATAGAACTGCAAGCTTCCGGAAGCCGGCGGCTGAAAGTACCCGTCGATGTCGAGGATCACGTTGGTCGTATCGGTCACATAGATGCTGACCGAACCCGAAGGTGTACCGGCGGGAACAATCGCTGCGTTGGCTTTAATCCGTCCGTCCGGCGAATTCAGCGTCGAAGCCACCGGCTGCCCCTGGCCCGTCGGCCAGATGGTCAGATATCCCAGAGTGTGTTCCGGAACGACTGTCACGTTGAGCGAATAGGCGGCGGCGGTGGACGGAATGCCGCATGGGTTGTCGCCCTCCGACAACGGGAACGAACGCGTGGTATTACCGTTGATCGGTGGCCCACCGAAGGTGCCATTGGGGTTGCGCGTATCTACCACCCGGCAGGGAACGATGGGAATGAATTGGTATGGTTGGCTGCTGGCGATGGGTGTCGCCAGGAAACCGTGATACTCGCCGCCGGGAAAGTAGACACCGACTAGCTGTCCGTTGTTGTTGATGCCGGCGGGCTGCGGTGTCGCGTCCGAGTTGATGGCCGTGAACACACCGTTCTGCCATAGCCAGCCGACTGTATAGGGGGGATTGTTCAAGTTGCTGTAACCGACAATCATGCCGGCGTTGTTGATGCCGGCGGCATATGTCTGGTAGTCATCCGGATACTCGATGGTGGTGAAGGTACCGTTCTGGTAAAAGAAGCCGAGCGGGCTGGTGCAACAACCGATCCGGTAGTAGCCGGCGACCTCATTGGTATCGTTTAACGCGTGGGGAAGGGTGCTGTTTGCCTGGGGATATTGGAACGAACTGAATCCGCCACTGGCGTCGAAGAACCCATAGGTCGGACCGAAGCCGTAGTATCCAACCAGCTCGCCGTTATTGTTGATGCCTTGTCCATCGGTCTGGCCGACGAAGTCAGGATAATCGTAGGAAGTGAAAACGCCGTTTTGGTAGACGAAGCCGTGCGTTTCGGTGCCCTGATTGGTGAGATACTCACCCGAGATCACACCGCTATTGTTGATACCCTCGGCCAGGGTGCCCCCACTATTTCCGGGAAAATCGAGGCTGGTGTAGGTACTGCCGTCGTAATAAAAGCCATGGATGCCTGCACTATCCTGGTAAGAGCCCACCACCTGACCGTGATCGTTGACAGCCTCAGGCGAGGAGAACTGCCCACCCGGGTAATCGATGTTCACATAGGTGTAGTTTTGCGCGACGAGGCTGGCCGGCAATAGCACGGCAAGAGCAACAAAGACGAGGCGGCTTGCGATGTTGAGATGACTCCACAGCTTGGCGAGGGTCACGTATCACCTTCCGACGCAGCTTGAAATGGCGCAAAATTCAACGACGATGAGCAAGGTGCATGCGCACCGCTGCTCACGAGACAGCGATTAGAGAGAAGAGGGAAGATCGGGCTGCACTACCCCAGATGTGCCGGGTACCCCGAATCAACAACTGCCGTGCCCCAGGGTTCACTCGGTGCAGGACTATAACACAAACCGCGCACGATAGCTTGTAGCAGGTGGGCGCTGCCTGCCATGCGTTTACGGCGCGAAGTAGCCTGAGATGTCGAGGATCAACAGAGAGGGCCAGGCGCCTCGCGTCCTCCGCCGGGTGCTTGACACGCAAGGAGAAAGTCGAGTATATTAGCACTCGTGGGTAGTGAGTGCTAAAAGCATTCCCGCCCGCATCCTCGCAGCACAAACTACATGATTCGCGTGAGCCCACCCAAGCAAAATCGGCTTGGATGGGGCACCCGAGAGTACGGAATCCACGAATTCAAAAGTCACAAAAAGTCGAAAGGAGTATCCCAAGAATGGCTACTAAGCTGACTCCACTGCATGACCGGATTGTGGTTCGCCGCGTAGAAGAGGCCGAGACCACCAAGGGCGGAATCATCATCCCCGACAGCGCCAAAGACAAGCCGCAAGAGGGCGAAGTGCTCTCCGTAGGCCGGGGCAAAACCAACGACGAAGGCAAGACCTTCCCACTCGATGTGAAGGCGGGCGATCGCATCCTGTTCGGCAAGTATGCCGGAACCGAAATCTCGATCGACGGCGACGTTTTCCTGATCATGCGCGAGGAAGAAGTGCTGGGCATTTTGGAAGGCGCCTCGAAACCCAAGGAACACGCTGCGTCGAAGAAGTAGTCAGTGGCCAGTTGCCAGTTACGGAGCGCTGGCAGCAATGGCTGGAGCGAGATGAACTCGCAGGCACTGACAACCGACAACGAATTTGAATTCGTAGTCAGCCCAGCTCGGTTGCAACTGACAACTGGCTACTGGCTACTGACAACTAGGAGAAAAGAACCATGGCAAAGCAAATTCTGCACGGCGAGGAGTCGCGCCAGGCGATTCTTCGTGGCGTGAATGTTCTGGCTGATGCTGTAAAAGTCACGCTCGGCCCCAAGGGCCGCAACGTGGTGATCGAAAAGAAATTCGGTTCGCCGCTCATCACCAAGGACGGCGTCACCGTGGCCAAGGAAATTGAACTGAAGGACCCGCTGGAGAACATGGGCGCACAGATGGTGCGCGAAGTGGCCTCCAAGACCTCCGACGTTGCCGGCGACGGCACCACCACCGCGACGGTTCTGGCGCAGGCCATCTATCGCGAGGGCGTGAAGACGGTTGCTGCCGGCGCCAACCCGATGGCGCTGAAGCGCGGCATCGAAAAGGCGATCAGCGCAGTGGTCGGCGTCGCCGACGAAGACGGCAACCACAAGGGCGGGGCGCTCGACAAGTTCTCGCAGAAGGTTACCGGCGACATGATCGCGCAGGTCGGGACCATCTCCGCCAACAACGACGAGACCATCGGCAAGATCATCGCCGAGGCCATGAAGAAGGTCGGCAAGGACGGCGTGATCACGGTTGAAGAAGCCAAGACGATGGAGACCCAGTTGGAAGTCGTCGAAGGCATGCAGTTCGATCGCGGCTACCTGTCGCCCTACTTCGTCACCGATCCGGAGCGCATGGAAGCGGTGCTGGAGAACCCCTATATCCTCATCCACGAAAAGAAAATCTCCTCGATGAAGGACCTGCTCCCGCTGCTCGAGCAGATCGCCAAGAGCGGACGCCCGCTCATCATCATCGCTGAGGACGTGGAAGGCGAAGCGCTGGCCACCCTGGTGGTCAACAAGCTGCGCGGAACGCTGCAGGTTGCGGCGGTGAAGGCTCCGGGCTTTGGCGATCGCCGCAAAGCCATGCTGCAGGACATTGCCATCCTGACCGGCGGCAAGGCCATCACGGAAGACCTCGGCATCAAGCTGGAGAACGTGCAGATGAGCGATCTCGGCCAGGCCAAGAAGGTCACCATCGACAAGGACAACACGACCATCGTCGAGGGCAAGGGCAAGCACAGCGAGATCGAAGGCCGGGTGAAGGAAATCCGCAGCCAGATCGAGAAGACCACCAGCGACTACGACCGGGAGAAGTTGCAGGAGCGGTTGGCGAAGCTGGTCGGCGGCGTTGCCGTGATCAAAGTCGGCGCGGCCACCGAAACCGAAATGAAGGAGAAGAAGGCCCGCGTGGAGGACGCGATGCATGCCACCCGCGCTGCGGTGGAGGAAGGCATCGTGCCCGGAGGCGGCGTGGCGTTGATGCGCACCGGCGATGCGATTGAAGCGCTGAAGCTGGAAGGCGACGAGAGGATCGGCGCCAACATTGTGCGTCGCGCGCTGGAGGAGCCGCTGCGCCAGATCGTTGGCAACGCCGGCGAAGAGGGCGCGATTGTTGTCGGCCGCATCAAGGACCACAAGGACCCCAACTACGGCTACAACGCGCAGACCAATCAGTTCGAAGACCTGGTGAAGGCCGGGGTCATCGACCCGACCAAGGTCACGCGCACAGCTCTGCAGAACGCAGGCTCGATCGCGGCCCTGATGCTGACCACCGAAGCCCTGGTATCGGAGATTCCGGAAGACAAGAAGGAACCGTCGATGCCTCACGGCGGCGGCGGCATGGGCGGAATGTACTGAGCGCGCAGTCCGCGGCGTCTGAGCCGCGGGCGCTCATCCTGAGCGAGGGACTTTAGTCCCGAGTCGAAGGATCGGCAGCAACTAGCTAAGACAACGACAAAGAAGTACTCGGGTGCCCCGTTCTAGCCTGATTTTGGGCTAGGCGGGGCAACAAACTTACCTTTGAAATCACGGTGTATTCCCAAACTCGAAAGGAAAAGCGAATGAAGAAAATGCTGGTGTTGTTCGGGTTGTTAGCTGTGGCTATGGCGGCGCAAGCTCAAATGAGTGGCAACATGAAGGGCGGCGGTGTCGCTCAGTCCATTACGCAAATGGAGCAACAATGGGCGGCGTCCTCGAAGATGAGCGATGCCGGCAAGGTCGGTCCCATGCTCGCCGACAACTTCGTCAACATGAATAGTGACGGGACCATGATCGACAAGACGAAGACGCTCGACATGATGAAGAAAGCGAAGTGGGAGACCAACGAGATCAGCGATGTACAAGTTACCGTCCATGGAAACACGGCGATCGCGACTGGAGCGTGGACGGGCAAAGGCACCGATGCCATGGGCAAGTCGGTCGATGCCCATGAGCGCTGGGTCGATACCTGGATGAAGATGCCGAACGGCAAGTGGCAGTGCATCGCGAGCGCGAGCGCACCGTCGAAGATGTGACCCAGAAGCCGTAGCGGCGGCGCGCCTGCTCCAAGGCGAGCTCCACCAGATGCTTCGCCTGCGCACTCACCAGCAGGGCTCGCGCCGGTAGCAAGTGAAGGTCACGAACTGCAGATCGCCGGATTGCTGATATCGCCTGAGTCCCCAAGGCACAGCTGGAGGGTAAGGGTGTTTGCGAGCCTTTGTCAGTGACCTAAGATCAAAACCCCCACCCAAGCAAACGATGCTTGGGTGGGCCACCCGCCCGCGAAGCATGGGGCGCCATTCCAGCAACTAGCGGAAGACCCAAGGCAAAGCCCCGCAGTATAGCGGGGCTTTTGTCGCGCCAGTGACAACAACAACCGGGCCATCGGCAACGCTCAGCCTAGGGCGTGATCTTGAATGCGACCCCGCAGCCTCCTGTGCAGGCGGTGCCTGTGCCGCCAATGGAGGCAGTGCCGTAGAGATTGCCTGCGCTATCGATGACCAGGTTGCTCTGCGGCATGGCGCCGTCGGGGCCGCTGAAATCGTGAAGATCCGTGTACGTCCAACTGCCATTCGAAAACGTCAGTTTGAAAACTGAGCCCAGACTGTTGGCGCCGTTGCAATAGCCGGTGCCGTAGAGATTACCGGCGCTGTCCATCACCAGCGCCTCGAAGGGCCCACACGCTGTCCCGTTGGGACCGCTAAGGGTTTTGATCAGACTGAACGTCCAGCTGCTGCCGGAGAGTGTCCCTTCGAAAACACTCCCTCCATCGATAGCGGTGGCGCCGTAAAGGTTTCCCGATTGGTCACGAACCAGACCTGCGACAGGGCATTGCCCAAAGCCACCGTTGAGAACAACGAGCGTACTATAGGTCCATCCCGACCCTGCAGGGCTCAATTCGAACACGGTGCCAGAAAAGGTGCTATAGCAGCCCTGAGTCGTACCGTAGAGGTTGCCGGCCGGGTCGAAGATCAAGCCGCTGTCGGGCAGTCCCTGATCGTTACTTCCTCCCGAGAAGCTGTAAACAACGCTCTGTATCCAATTGTTGCCGGACTTGGTCAGCTTGTAGACCACGCCGCAGCCGGTGCCGGCGCAGCCTGCCGTGCCGCCACCGCGTGTGGTTGCATAGATGTTGTTACCCGTCGAGTCGAAAACCAGGGGCCCTTTAGGATTGCCGCCATCGCTGCCGCCGGTGAAACGATAAAGCACGGTTTCGCCCCAAGCGCAGGATATTGACGGGCAGAAGGTCGCGGGAGGCCGCAAATTGAAGACGGTCCCGCAGCCATTGCCATTGGCGCACCCTGAGTCTGCTCCCTGATAGGTGGTGCCGTAGAGGGAGCCGTTGGGGCCGATTACTAACCTCCCGTATGGTGCAGCGCCATCACTGCCTCCAGCAAAATTGTAAAGCGAGCTGAAAAGGTAACTGGATCCCTGGTGCTTCAGCTTGAAGACACCGCCGCTATGGCTCGAGCCGCCGGCGTAGGTTGTGCCGTAGAGATTCCCGGATCTGTCCATCGTTAATCCGGTGGAAGGATTAGCTCCGTCTCCTCCTCCTGTGAAATTGTGCAGCACGGTGTAAGTTTGGGCTTGCAAGGCGGGCGCGGCGACGAGGGTTGCCAGAAGGGCAATTGCCAGCCAGGGCGAAATCTTCCGACGACTTAGAATCTGCAGCTTTTCCTTGTTCGATAGCATTTCGGACTCCCTTTCCACAGAAGGTGGTGAGTGCCGCGCCCGGAGCTGAGCCGCGGTGGTTTTTTGTTTGGGCTGCCAGGCGGGACGCAGTCCCCGCAGACGCGATCAGCATGTGGCCGAGCCCCTAAGTTTGGCTTATACTTACCCGCCTTCACTTTTTCGACAAGTGACATGACGGGGCATTTCGTGACATTGGGCACCAATTCGCCCGTTTCTGACGCGCAGAAGCCCAATCGCCGCCTGGATTCATGGAAGGAGATCGCCGCTTTCTTCGGACGCGACGAGCGCACCGTTAAGCGCTGGGAAAAGGAACGGTCGCTTCCGGTGCATCGCCTTCCCGGAGGTTCGCGCGCCCGCGTCTTCGCCTTTAGCGAGGAACTCGAGCGCTGGATGAGCTCGCCTGAGTCTGCGACCGAGCAGGACAGCGGAGTGACTTCCATCTCGGTGAACGCCAGGCCGGAAGCGTTGGATGGCGAGCCGGCCGGTTCCACAGCGGTGCCAGGCCGGCGAAGTGGTAAGGCGTGGATTGCGTCGGCCTGCCTGGTGCTCGTCGCCTTGGGCGGACTAATTGCCTGGCGCATTCATGCAGGCCGGGTCGCCTCCATCGACACGCCGGTCAAGGCTGCAACCCAAGTCAATCCAGAGGCGGAACAGCTTTATCTTCAGGGACGCTACTACTGGAACCGAAGGACGCCGGCGGACCTGACCAAGGCGGTCGACTTCTTCACCCAGGCGATCGTGCGCGATCCGAGTTACGCGCAGCCTTATGTCGGCCTCGCGGATTGTTACAACTTGCTGCGCGAGTTCGCGGCAATGCCGTCCGATGAGGCGTTTCCGCGAGCGCTTGCGGCCGCGAAGAAGGCGGTCGAGCTCGACGACAGCTCCGCCGAGGCGCACGCCTCGTTGGCATTCGTTACCTTCTACTGGAGTTGGGACGTAGCCGGTGCCGAAGCTGAATTCCGTCGCGCCATCCAACTGGAACCGCACTATGTAGCGGCACACCATTGGTACGCCACGTTTTTGATGGCTAATGGGCGATTCGACGAATCCATGAAGGAGTTCGAGGCGGCGCAGAAGCTCGATCCCGCCTCAACTCCAATCCTGGCTGACAAAGCGCTGCTTCTGTTTAACGAGGGTCGCCTGGATGACGCTGCGGCGCTGCTGAAGCAGATCGAGGCCAGCCAGCCGGGATTCTTCTCGACACACAAATATTTGTCTTCCGTGTACCTCGCGAAACGTGACTACAGCAATTACCTGAGCGAGGCGCGGCAGGCGGCGCTGCTGTCGCACGACGACGAACAGCTCGCTATTGTGCGCGCAGCCGAACAGGGGTTCAGGTCAGGTGGCGAACGCGGCTTGCTCCAAAACACGCTCCAGATGCAGAAGAAGTTGTGCGCGGAAGGGAAGTTGTCGCCGTTCTTTGTGGCCAGGACCGCGGCACTGCTGGGAGACAAGGAAGAAGCGTTGCAATATCTTCGGCAAGCTTACCAGCGCCACGACACTTATTTTCTGTGGGCGCGAATCGACAACAATTTGGCGCCGCTGCGCAATGAACCCGAGTTTCGCAAGCTGATGGAAGAGGCAGGGCTTGGGCAACCCCGGGCTTAGGGATCAGGGACCAGGAATCGGGAACTAGGGATTGGAGGCCTGGCACTTAATCTAGCTAGTGCTTGATCGCCCACATCACCCAGGCGGCAACGATCACGCCTCCGATGAACAATGCGAAGCAATATGCGCCGTAGCGCAGCATATCGCGCGGAGTGTTGCGTTGCGTGATTCCAAAGACAATGGACGCGCAGAGGGCGAACAGCAGAGCGGCATTGAAGTGTGAGAGCTCGATGGTCATTGTTTCTTGCCGATCGCGATATGGTAGGCGTCAACAGTGACGATGACGTTCAGCAGTCCGGCGACGACGATGTACTTCGTGCCATAATCGGCCACCGCGCGGTGAATGTTGCCCATGCCCCAATTCATGATTCGCGCCAGGAAGTAGAGCAGGCCGGCGCCGAGGTCGCCGATAAATCCCAGGATGTCGAGCAGGTCGCCGGTATTGAACGAATACACCTTGCCCTGCATGGCGAGGCCGGCGAAGAACATGGTGAAAATCGCCGCCATGATCAGCAACCCGCGAATGTAGCGGCGCTGAATGATGTGGCCGAGGCCGGGCAGCAGCCATGCGGCGATGGTTATCATCATCACCCTGGAGTTGGTTTGGGGCGCGGCCTGGTCTTTTTCCTGGCCGATGTTGCGCGCCACAGTGGCTGCGTTTTGCGGGTTCGCCATCAGATAAGCACCAACTCGTTCTGCACTCTGCCGGTCACGTCGCCCTTGCCGCCGCGGATCATCATGTTGACCTCGCTGCGCACGCCGAACTCCGGCAGGTAAATTCCCGGCTCAACGGAGAAGCAGGTATTGGGCAGGATTTCGCGATCGTCCTTGGTCTCCAGATTATCAAGGTTCGCGCCGTTGCCGTGAATGTCGGTGGTGATGGAGTGGCCGGTGCGATGAATGAAGTACTTGCCCCAGCCTTTGCTGTCGATGAACTGGCGAACGGCTTTGTCGACTTCCCAACCATGAATCTTCCGCCCCGTCTCGAACGCCTCCTGCACTTTGCGAATGCCGGCGTCGCGAGCGCCGCGAACTACCCCGAACACCTCGCGCTGCTTGTCGCTAGGCGTGCCGATCGCGCCCGTCCAGGTAATGTCGTAATAAACCGAGTCCTCAGGCTGTTTGCACCGGGCCCAGATATCGAGCAGCACGAAGTCGCCTTGCTTGATCTTCGCTGAGCCGGCCGATGTTGGCTCGTAATGTGGATCGCCGCTGTGGGCGTTGACGCTTACGTTCGGTGGATCGCAGGTTTCCAACCCCTCGCGCCGGAACGCTTCCATGATCCACTGCTGCATAGCGAACTCGTCGGTGCCGCCGTTGCGGGCGCGATGTCCGACTTCCTGGAAGAATGCTGCGGTGATTTTGTCGACCGCTTCGCCGGCCTTGAAGTGGGACTTCATCTGCGCTTCCGTCAGAGTCGCTTCAAAGCGCGCCACCAAATTCGCCGAGCTGACGATTTCCTTCCCGAAGCCGCGGATCAACTCCAGCATGCCCGCGTCGACCAGCGAGATGTACGGGATCTGATTGTTGGGCGAGTACTGCATGGTGATGCGATGGTACGGCTTGAGCATGGCTTCGAGGTTCTGCCATAGCTCCTGCCAAGCCGAGTACTCCATTTTGCTGCCGGGAAGCGAGTCGAGATGGTGGCTCTCGATGCGATGCACCAGCTTCACCGGCTCACCCTGTGCCGGGATAACGTAGAACCAGCGCCGCGTAACCAGCATGTTGGCCGGCAAGCCGAGGACGCGGTAAGCGATAGGATCACGATGATGATGATCGTAGAAGAGCCAGCATTGGTGTCCGCCGTCGCGCAGCGCAGCTTGAATTTCAGGGAGATTCATTGCGGATTTATTGTAAATGAAACGGAGCGTTCACCACGGAGGCACGGAGGCCACGGAGCAATTTTGATTAGCAGGAGGAATTAGCATTTCGCTCCTGCTCCCCGGCGTGAGAACATCATCTCGTAAGTACTTTTCCATAAGGCTTCGAGGTCATCATCATGTTTACCGGATTAGTAGAAGAGGTTGGAACCATTAGCAGCATTGTCGAGCGCGGTGGCAATCACCGCATCACGATTCAGGCTCCCAACACCGCGAAAGAACTGAAACAGGGCAACAGCGTGGCGGTGAGCGGCGTCTGCCTGACTGCGCTCGACATCAAACCCGAGTCGTTCTGCGCCGATCTTGCGGCCGAGACTTGGGCGCGCACCTCGCTGTCGCGCATCAGCCAGGGCGCGGAGGTGAATCTGGAACTGCCGCTGAGGGCAGACGGCCGCTTGGGCGGCCACATGGTACAAGGGCACGTTGACGGCGTGGCGCGCTTCGTCGCGCTCGATCCGATCTCCAATGCCGACGACTTCTGGCTGCGCCTGGACCTGCCCGAGGAGCTCGAAAAGTATGTTGTGTTCAAGGGCTCGATTTCGGTGGAAGGTATCAGTCTGACGGTGGCGAAGCTCGAGGGTCTGCGGCTGACGATCGCCATCATCCCTCATACCATCAAGATGACAAACCTCGGTTCACTCAAGCCGGGCGATCCGGTGAACATTGAAACCGACATCGTCGCGAAGTATCTGGAGAAGTGGACCAGGCGCGACGAACAGGATGCGTCGCTGACCGTGGAGCGACTGGTAGCACAAGGTTTCTAGTACGCGACTTGGCCGCACTTCGGACAGAACCTCGATCCAGCGGCGATTTGCGTACCGCAACGGTTACAGAAGCCGAGAAACCATTGACTGCTCTGCGAGTCAGAGCTTGCACCTGCAGCGCTCGCCATCGCCTGGGTACCATAAGCAGGATGCTGGGAGGCGTAGGCCGGGGAACCGACGGCTTTCGGATTCGGTCCATATTGATTCGGACCGGGGGTGCTATCCAGCACATGAAAGACAAACAGGACAAATCCGCCCAGGGGTACTAAGGAGATCAGCAGCCACCAACCGCTAAGGTTGGTGTCATGAAGCCGGCGCACTGATACAGCAAGAGCAGGAATCATGGTTGCGAGAACATATCCGCACAGCAGCAGAAGGGCGGGAATGGCCATGGGTGATCTCGGCCGGAAGACGATGCCCGCAACCAGCAGGATGAGGACGATGCTGTTGACGAATTGAAACATCCAGTACTCTCTCCGCCTGGCCCTGCCGGCAAAAACGGCGTACTTCCTCATCGCCTCCATGTACCAGTACACGATTCCTCCAATGGCGCTTTGCGAATTACATGGAATTGTGTGCTGCCGGGCCCTACAAGGCAACACAAAACAGCGGCAGGGGCGCAGTTCTGCAAAGCATCCTGTTTCGGTGGAGTGCAGGTTAAGAAGCTTCGAAGCGCGGCTGGTGCGGCGGTCGTTGCGCGCCAAAGTATTGCTCGAAATCCAGCGAGTCGAGTTCCAGAAATTCCTGCACAATTGGCTCCGGCGACCTGGCCATCTGCGCGAATGTCCCGAAGAAGATTGCCTTGGCTTCGTACAAAAACACCAGGCGGTCAGCCAGCTTCTTGGCCAGCGCCATATCGTGCGTGACCACGATGCTGGTGAGCTTCAACTGCTTCTTCAGCTTCTGGATGAGATCGCCGAGCAGGTGGGCCATAAGCGGGTCGACCATGGTGGTGGGTTCGTCATAAAGGATCGCGTCCGGCTGTGCGGCCAGCGCACGCGCGATGGCAACCGAGCGCTTCATCCCGGTGGAGAGGTCCGAGGGCAGTTGGTCGCGGAATTCCCGCACGCCAACCATCTCGAGCAATCCATCGACGATCTGGTAAATCTGCTCCTCTTCCAGGCCTCCACGCTCGCGCAGCGGAAAGGCGACGTTCTCGCCGACGGTGAGTGAATCGAAGAGGGCGCCATTCTGGAAGACCATAGTCACTTTCTTGCGGATGCGCTCCAGTTCTGCTTCCGGATAATCGGTGATGTCCTCGTAGGCCACCCAAATTCGTCCGCTGTCGGGTTTCAGGAAGCCCATAATCTGATGCAGCGAAACGGATTTTCCCACGCCGCTTCGCCCGAGAATGCAGACCGTCTCGCCGGGCATCACATCAAAGCTCACGTCGTCCAGCACGACATTGCTGCCGAATGCTTTGTGGACGTGCTGAAACTGGATGTAGGGCTCTCCCTCATGCCCGTGCTGCCGTTTTTCTTGTTCCTGGACGGTTTGGTGTTCCTCTACCAAGGTCACCGGGTCTGTGGTCGACACTTTTCGTATTCCTCTGGAGTGTTGATGTTCTGAAAGATCTCGGTTGAGAATCCGCTCGCGATAATCTCCTGCTCACGAATGATGCGCGTAGGCACCTGCGAGAACAATAGCCCTATCTTATACTCCCTTTTTTGCAGGGCACGCTCGGCTGTGGCGGCGACGCCGCGCCGGTAGACGGCACAGAGCGGCTGGAGTCCACCTGCCGCATCGGGCACCACCACTTGCTCGTCCGCAGCTCCGGCGCGATCAATAAGCCAGGCGAGGAAAGGCGCGGTCATCAGTGGCATGTCGACCGAGAGTATCAGGTTCAGCTCGGTGCGAGTGGCGCTGAGCGCCGCATAAATTCCTCCCAATGGTCCGCATCCCTGGTAAATGTCTTCAACGACCTCGCCGAATTCTGCATAGCGCTGACGCGGTCCCACAATGTGGCATGTAGCGGCGACTTCGCGGACGATAGCCAGGGCGTGTTGCAGCAGGTTCCGATCGCCGATGGACAAGAGCGCCTTGTCGCGGCCCATACGGGAACTCTGGCCTCCGGCGAGGACGAACGCGGTTACGTCTTCCACGGCGCCATCATAGCCGAATCGCTGATCGGTATGCGCTAATCGCCCCTCGCCTTTCGCTTTTCGCCAGAAGCAGCAAAGTCAAACTGGTACATCGGGCGGACATAGTTGGGGGGCAGGTTGCGGCAAGCCGAATCAAATCCTCTATGGATGTGTAAGCTCTGGTATGGATGTGTAAGCTCTGGCGAAGAGCGAAGTGCGGTTTTTAGGCGTGCGCAGGTTTGAAGGTGCTGGTTTTCGGAATGCAACCGTTGACTTCGATGGCGACGATGCGGCCCGACTGGTCGAGTTCAAGCGTGGCGGGCGCATTAAAAACGGCATCGCCATTCAAGCCGGGCAGCGCAATAAATACGCGGTTCTCGACGCAGGCAGCGTTGGGGTCGCGCTTAAGGTACGAAAGCGCATAGTCGTTGCGGCACATCTTGGGCAACATGAAGCTCAAATCGGCGACATCGCCGGTCTCCGAAACTGAAATAGCGGCCTCGACGGAGATACGCGCGCGCACCTCATCGCCCTCCACTTCAACCTCGGGCTTGAAGCAGATGTAGTACTCGAATCCGGACTCAGGGTCGAAGGGGCTCCGATCAACCTGAAACGCCATCCCGTTCCTCCCGGGGCGTCGCAACAACTTGGGATTGCATAGTAAATCACCAGCGCCTCGCGTGCAAAGCGCGGAATCGAATTCAGCTAAGCCTTATCGCGCCAGAACTTTGATCTCGTAACCATCATCGCCGGCCTGCAGCACCTGACGCCAGCCGCTTGGCGGCTTCGGCAAAGCCCAGCCGGGCTGCAGCGCCGCTTGCACTATCAGGGCCGGATTTTTCGCAGGCACCCGCATGGTAAGCACGCCGTCAGCGTAGTGCGCATCGGCGGTGCGCTCGCTATTGATTACGTACTCTTTTCGCAACTGCAGCAGGCGCTTGTACCAATCGAGCATGTCGCGATTCTGCGGCCCATCGGCCCAGGTGAGCTTGGAACGCTCGAAGGTCGCGGGGTCTTCCGGATCCGGCACTTCGTTGCAGTCGAAATCCTTGAACTCGCTGCGCCGGCCTTCGCTCACCGCCTTCTTCAGGCTCGGGTCTTCAAAGTCCGCAAAAAACTGAAACGGCGCTGCCTCGTCGTACTCCTGGCCCATGAAAAGCAGCGGGGTGTGCGGGGCCAGCAGCAGGAAGGCCGCCGCAAGCTTGCGCACTCCACGCGAAACCAGCGTTGTGAGTCGATCGCCCTTCGCGCGATTTCCCACCTGATCGTGGTTCTGAATGCAAATCACACTGGCCGACAGTGGAATGTGTTTAGCGCTGCTGCCGCGCGGCGCATTCCAGAAGCGAAAATGCTCACCCTGAAAAACGTAGGCGTCCCGCAGCGCGCGGGCAATCTGCTGCGGATCGCCGAAGTCCTGGTAGTAACCCTGGCGCTCGCCCGTGAAGAAGGCGTGGATTGCATGGTGAAAGTCGTCACTCCACACCGAGTCCAAACCATATCCATTATCCCGTCGCGGCTTCGTATAACGCGCGTCGTTTTCGTCGGTCTCGGCGATGACGCAAACCTTGCGATTCAACTCGCGCGCCTGCGCCTGCACGTTCTCCTGAATCTCGGCGAGGATGTGCCTGGACGAATCGTCCTTTATGGTCTGCACGGCGTCGAGGCGCAAGCCATCGAAATGATATTCGCGAATCCAATAGAGCGCGTTTTCCACGACGTAGCGGCGCACCTGCTCGCAACCATCGCTGTCGTAGTTCACCGCGTCGCCCCAGGGTGTCTTATGGCGATTGGTGAAGTATGGCCCGAATTTCGGCAGGTAATTTCCTTCCGGGCCGAGATGGTTGTAGACCACATCAAGCATAACTGCGAGCCCGACACAATGAGCGGCATCGACGAAGCGCTTCAGGCCGTCCGGCCCGCCGTAATTCGCCTGCACCGCATAAGGAGAGACGCCGTCGTATCCCCAGTTGCGCTTGCCGGGGCATGCGGCCACGGGCATGAGTTCGACCACTGTGATGCCAAGCTGCTTCAGGTATTCGAGCTTGCCGATTGCGGCATCGAAGGTTCCTTCGGGTGTAAATGTTCCGACGTGCAACTCGTAGATGATGTAGCCGCGCAGGTCGAGGCCACGCCAGCCCGAGTCGACCACCCCGCCAGGCGCCCTTCGACTACGCTCAGGGCAGGCTCCACCGGCGCTGGTCTGGGGCCCCGGCTCGCTCCAAGTAAAAGCCGCGGGGTCGATAATCTCTGTCGGCCCGTGAACCCCGTCCGGCAGAAAGCGCGAGACGGGGTCGGGGACCGCAAGTCCGTCTTCGAGGACATAGAAATAGCGATCGCCAGTCGCTGCCGGCACAGTAGCGACGAAGTCCTCTCCCTCGCGACGCATGGGCATGTCGAGCGTAGTTGCGTCGGGGGCCGTTTTCGCTTTGGTGGGACGGTTGCGCAACAGCCGAAGTGTGATCACGCGCTGGGCAGGCGCCCAAACACGAAACTCGGCTTGATTAGCGTGCAGCGTTGCGCCGTAGGTCAGGCTCTGAGTGGCCGACTTCATCCCCACATCAGACGTACATGCCGCGGATGAGGATGCATAAACCAAATCAGTAGAATCGAAGAGCCATGCTGGTGCTTGCCTCAGCTTCGCCTCGCCGTGCCGAGCTTCTACGCAATGCGGCCATTCCGTTCACGGTTGACCCGGCGCATGTCCCCGAGCAGCCGCTGGCGGGCGAGACCGCCGTGGATTACGCGCAGCGTCTGGCCCGCGACAAAGCGCAAGCCGTGTTCTCGCGCCATAGAGACGATGCTGTGCTCGCAGCTGACACGGTTGTCGTCGTGGATGAACATCTGCTGGAGAAGCCGGCCGACGCGGGAGATGCGGCTCGCATGCTGCGCCTGCTCTCCGGGAGGACGCATCAGGTGATCACCGGCGTCTGCCTGGCCGTGTCGGGCTTCGAGCGGACGGAAGTCGAAGTGACGCAGGTCTCATTCAGCGAACTTTCAGACGAGGAGATCGCCGCCTACGTTCGCAGTGGAGAGCCGATGGACAAGGCCGGCGCCTATGCCATACAGGGGATCGCATCGCGCTGGGTCAAGAGAATTGAGGGCTGCTACTTCAATGTTGTGGGATTGCCGGTGCCGCGTGTCTATCGACTGCTGCGGAAGGCGGAAGCAATCACGGGAAAGACTCTGTTGTGACCAGCATGATTGCTGCCGAGACGGGGAGCGCTTCGTACGATGCGGGAACCACCAATTCGACTTTAGCGCCCGAGGTGCAGCTACTTCTTCTCTTCGGTCGTCGAGGTCGTCGTATTTGAGCTAGGGTTGCTCGACGAGTGATCGTTCATCGAGGACTTGAAATTGCGAATGCCTTCACCGAGCCCCTTGCCGAGTTCGCCCAGCTTTTTGGGGCCGAAGATGAGCAGGGCAATAAACACGATGACCAGCAGTTCGGGTAAACCGATCTTTCCACCAAACATAGATACCTCCCGGTTGAACAGCCCGGTGCATCTGCGGTCAGGCAACGGGTAAGAGTTTCTAAGCGAATTCTAGGCTTTCGCAAGGGGCGCGTCAAAGAAACACGGATTGCCTGGTGTTGAGGTTCTCAATCCCAGTTTGGATAGCAGTCACGCTCATCGGATAATAAAAAAACTATTAGGAAAACCAGGAGATATCTTGATGCGGTCTGCGCTGCGACAAACGCGTTCTTTTTCGCTTGATCCTGAGCTTCTCTCCGAGGTTGAGCGAACCAAGGGACGCGACTCAGCCAGCGAGCGCGTGAACTCACTGCTAAAGCGGGCGCTCGAACTGGAGCGCAGGGTCGCGCTCCGTGCCGAGGCAGCCGAGTTCTTCGCCAACCATCGCGAGAACGCAACGGAGCGCCGCGCCTTTCAGAAGGCCACGGTCAAAACCTGGAGCTAAAGGCAGGGGAAGGCGGACTGGAGAGAGAATCGTGGGTGAAATGCGATCAGCCTACCACTCTCGAAAAGCAACTGGTCATCTATCCTCCTCTTGGAAGGCTCCCGTTAGCGAGCATGGAGACGGTAGAAAAGCGCGGTGAAAACGGCGCTGGAGTTGACATGAGCTCAGGGTCGCGATCAGTCGATCGCCTGAATCAACCCTGCCAATAGCGCCGCTCTCCGCGGCAGTTCCGAGGCAATTACATGCTCGTGCGCAGCGTGCGCCCCATCGCCGACAGCTCCCAGCCCGTCGAGCGTGGGAATGCCGACTCCGGCGGTGAAGTTGCCGTCCGAACCGCCTCCGACCGCCGCCTCCCGCAGGTCAAAGCCGAGTTCGCTCGCGATCCTGCGTGCCAGATCAAATAGTGCAGCGACTTGCTCGGTGCGCTCCAGCGGCGGACGATTCATGCCGCCCACGACCTCCAGCTTGCAGGCGGCGTTTACGGGCTGTAGCTCTCGCACGCGGCGCTCCATCTCCTCGCCATCTTGCTTACGAGCCACCCGGAGGTCCATCTCGGCAACCGCTGTTTCGGGAACGACGTTGGTGCGCGTGCCTCCGCGAACGAGGCCGACGTTCAGGGTTATGCCACGCTCGAGATCGGTGAGGCGCGAGATGGCCTGTATCTGATGTGCCAATTCCAGAATGGCGCTGTGACCTTTCTCGAAATCGAGTCCGGAGTGCGCCGCTCGTCCGGCAATCTTAAGCGTGAAGGAGCCGACGCCCTTTCGCGCAGTCTTCAGCGCGCCGCCCGGCGCGGAAGGTTCGCACACCAGAACGGTGGAGCATTGTTTCGCCAGCGTCTCCGTCATCGAACGCGAGCTCGCGCTGCCCTCTTCTTCATCCGACACAAGCCAAACCTTCACCGGACGCGGCAGCTCGCCCATGAGTTCGCGCAGCGCCGAAAGCGCGAACATCATCTGGACGATGCCGGCCTTCATGTCGAAGACGCCGGGGCCGTAGAGGCGGCCTTGGCGCTCGCTCCAAGGCATCGTCCCCAAGGTCCCCAGCTCGTAAACCGTATCGAAGTGCCCGAGCAGCAGCACCGGTTTGCGTGGCTGTGCGCCGGGGAACTCTACCTGGAGATGATTTCCGGCTGTAGTTTGAGGATGAATCTCAACCTCGCCACCAATGGACGCGAACTCACCCGCAAGATGCGCGCATAGCCGGTCGCAGGCTTCCTTGCTGCGAGTCGGCGATTCCCTGAGCACGAGCTCGCGGGTGGCGGCGATCATATGCTGGTGCCGTTCATTGAGCCAGGCAAGGGTTTCGTCGAGACTGACCTTCGGTTTGGTATGCACCAGCGGGATTGCTCCGATGAACAAGCGTACCACTCAACTTGATGAACAACAGCGCTTAGGCGCTCGGTGGCGAATGTATAATCGTGCTTTTCACGAGGGGCGATGAACGGTCAAACCAAACCCGCGCCTGCAAGCGCCGGCAATGAAACGCTGAACATCGGCGAGCTGCTCAATCTTCTGCCGCATCGCTATCCCATGCTGTTGATCGATCGCGTGATTGAGATCGTCCGTACCAAGCGCATCGTCGCCATCAAGAATGTCACGGTCAACGAGCCATTTTTCGCAGGCCATTTTCCCGGCTATCCCATCATGCCGGGCGTGCTGATCGTGGAGGCCATGGCGCAGGCCGGGGCTGCGTTGTTGTTCACGGAAGTGAAGGACCGCAACAACAAGCTGCTCCTGTTCACGGGTATTGAGCGGGCGCGTTTCCGGCGACCGGTCACGCCAGGCGATCAGCTACGGATTGAGGTCGATGTCCTCGCCTTCCGCGGTACTGCGGGCCGCCTGCAAGGCAAGGCTTTCGTGGATGGCAAGCTGGTTTGCGAGGGCGTGGTGACGTGCCGGTTGCTTCCGCGAAAGTCGGCTGACCAGGACGAAGCTGGAGAAGCCGAACCGGCCGGCGAAGCGTCTTGAACTCGAAATGAGTATCCACCCGACAGCCCTCGTCGACCTGACGGCGAAAGTTCCGGCATCATGCACCATCGGGCCCTACTGCGTGGTATACGCAGGGGTTGAGCTGGGCGACGGCTGCGAGCTGGTGTCCCACGTTGTGGTAGGCGGACCGAGCCGTTTCGGCAGTCACAACAAAATCTATCCCTTCGCGGCGCTGGGCATGGACCCGCAAGATGTCACCTATCGCGGCGAGCCCACGCGGCTGGAAGTGGGTGATGGCAATGTCATTCGCGAATATGTCACCATTACCCGCGGCACGGCCAAGGGAGGAGGGGTGACGCGCATCGGCAGCCACATTTTGATCATGGCTTACACGCACATCGGGCACGATTGCGTTATCGGCAACCATTCCATGCTGGTGAATGCCGCAACGCTGGCGGGACATGTCACGGTTGAGGAGTGGGCGGTGGTGGGCGCGCTCTGCCCGGTACATCAACATGTGCGCATCGGGGCGCACTCCTACATTGGCGGAGGTACCACAATCACGCAAGACGTGCTGCCGTACTCGATGACCAGCGCTGAACGCGATACCCACGCCTACATGCTGAACAAGGTTGGGCTGCAGCGGCGCGGCTTTTCGCGCGAGCGCATCGCCGCATTGCATCACGCGTTCAAAGTGCTGTTGGCGTCGAAGATGAACACGTCGCAAGCGGTGGAGAAGCTGCGCTCAGAAGGCGCGCACGGCGAGGATGTGGAAGCGCTGCTGCGGTTCATCGAGAGCTCGGAGCGCGGAGTGATCAAGTAAGTGGATAGTGGATAGTGGATCGTGGATAGAGCGTTTTCCGATCCGGTTTGCTTTTCCATCCAGCTCATGTCGGAAGAAATGCCTGACGGCATCGACAAAATCGGGCTCATCGCCGGCAACGGGAAGTTTCCCTTGCTGGTGCTCGACGCTGCTCGGTCGAAGGGCATGCAAGTGATCGTCGCTGCAATCAAAGAAGAGACGTTCCCTGAAGTCGAACAGCATGGTGCCTCCGCCGTGCATTGGTTATCGCTGGGGGAACTTTCGAAGCTGATCGAAACTTTCAAGCGTGAAGGCATTACGCGCGCCATCATGGCGGGGCAGGTCAAGCACAAGCAGATTTTCAGCAGCATCAAGCCGGACTGGCGGCTGGCGAAACTCCTGCTGTCGCTCACGACGCGCAACACCGATTCGCTGATTGGTGCCGTCAGTAAGGTGCTCGCCGACGAGGGCATTACTCTGATGAACTCCACCGAATTGCTGAAGCCCATGCTTGCAGCCGAGGGCGTGCTTACGCAGCGTGGCCCGAGCGACGCCGAGCAAAGCAACATCACGTACGGTCGAGCTGTGGCTCATCACCTGGCGCGCTTCGACATCGGCCAGACGGTGGTGATCGCCGAGGCGGCCTGTGTTGCGGTTGAAGCCATGGAGGGAACGGACGCCACGATTCTTCGCGCGGGAGAGATCATGAAGTCGCCCGCGCTGGGCAAAGAGCCATCGACGTTGAGCCGCGCGCTGACCGTCGTCAAGGTTGCCAAGCCGAACCAGGACATGCGGTTCGATGTGCCGGTCGTGGGACTGCACACCATTGAGACAATGAAGCAGGCTGGCGCCAGCTGTCTCGCGCTGGATGCGGGGCACTCCCTGCTGCTGGACAAAGAAGCAGCGTTGTCGGCGGCGAACGACGCCGGCATATGCATTGTCGCCGAGGCGACAACCGGCCACATCCCGCATCACAGCGACTAGCTCAACGGAGTTTCCACTTCAATGTTGCCGCTGCTCCTCCGGGAAAACTGTGCGCCGGGAGTGAGAACTCTGTCTGTTCCGCGAAAATACAGGGCGAGAGCACGTACACGCCGTCCTCCACCTGCAAGCTGATCGTCCCGCCGCCGGTGGCGATGCGCTGCGGGAATTCAACGCTCTCTTCGGAACCGCAGCAAAGATACAATGAGAGAAGATCGCCAAACTGCAGCATGTCGATCCAGAATTCGACTTCGTCGTGGCTGCGCTTTTCGAGCTTCGACAAGCACTCGCGGCGCCGTTCTTCCTCGTTCACAAATCGCCGGACGAGGGCGGCATCCGCGGGCGAGTAATGGCCCGTCTCAATTCCGAATTTCCCCAGCCGGTAGAAATGACCGCTGACCATCAGGGCGGCAATGGGAGCGACAGCTTCTGCGGCCTCGATTGAGAGGCGCCACGCATGCAGAAAATCGCCCGCCTTGATGTCAAGAAAGGATAGCGGCTTACCTTGCTCATCCAAGGCGAGCCGGTCGGGCAAGTAACGGGCCGGGGTGGTGCGCAATCTCTGATGACCGGCATCAAACTCCGCCCAGCCTTCATCGTGCAGACTGATGCCGCGCACGATTTCGTCAGAGATCGGAGGCATCGTCGCAATCGCGAGGCGCTGCACGAGCTCTCCCGACAGTCGCGCGTGGTCAGGCTGATGAACGAGCAGATAATTGGGGGCATGAATACGGTGCGCACGGGCTACCGCCTCCCACGCTGAAATAAAGCCGCCGCCTTTATGGTCATCACGGTTGCGCTCGGGATTGAGAATCATCGGCCTTTATCTTCGTCGTATGGCAGCGCGGGCGCGCTTGAGAGACGCAGCGCCAGCCAGGCCGGTGCCGTTGGGAGGCTTGCGACTGCCATCGATAAGCTGCTTGAGCACCAGCGCATTATTGCGCTCCGTATCGCGCGACGCATAGAGCAGCGTAAGGTGAGGGTGGGTATTGCGGATGTGGTAAAGCTGCTGCAGCGCCTGGTCCGCCTTCTCCGACGAAAGCTCTTTAAGATAGCGTTCGCGGAACTTGCTCCACTGTTGGGGATGGGCGTGGTACCACTTGCGCAGCTCATCGGAGGGCGCGAGCTCTTTCAGCCAGGCTTCGAGCGCGGCTGCTTGCTTGGTCAAGCCGCGCGGCCACAGCCGGTCCACCAGCACGCGCGCGCCGTCTTCCGGCGAAGGCTGCTCGTAAACGCGTTTGATGGCCACTGTCATGCGAGGTATTCTAACTCTCGTGAAGCCGCAGCAACGCCCCGTAGCTAACAAATGCAGCAACCCTGGACGGAACCTTGAATCGTAATCGCGCCGGCTTTGTTGCGATCGCTGCAGCCGGCCTTATTGCCATCACAATTCTCGGCGCCTGCAGTCCCGAACCGCGCAAAACCGATGCCGAACTGGGGCTGAATCCGCAGCAGGCGGCCGGACGCCGCATCTACGACGCGCGCTGCGCCGATTGCCACTACGCCTATAGCACTCGCAACCTGCGCGGGCCGAGCCTGCACGGGCTCTTCAAGAAGCAGTTTATGACCAGCGGTATACCTGCGAATGATGATCGCGTGATGGACATCATCCTGCTTGGCCGGGCGAAGATGCCGGGCTTTCAAACGAAGCTCAGCCAGCAGCAACTGGACGCGCTGATGGCGTATCTGCATACCTTGTGAGGACGCTCTTCGCGGATCGCTATTCGCTATTCGCCAGAGGTTCTTCGCAATTTTTCATGAGTTCTCGCCATTCCCTCATCGGTGTTCGCGCCCCCCAGCGTGGTGTAAGCCACTGGCGAAAAGCGAACAGCGACTAACGAAAGGCGATGACCGGGCTTGGGCGCGCTAAAATAGAAACACCCATGGCTACCGCCGCTGAACTCATCCAGATCGACATTGGCACGCGCCAGCCGGTCCCCAAGCCGGAGTGGCTGAAGGCGCGCGCGCCCATTGGCGACAACTATCACGAGCTGAAGACGCTGGCACGCAAGCTGGAATTGCATACAGTATGCGAGTCGGCGCACTGCCCCAATATCGGCGAGTGCTGGAACCATCGCACGGCGACCTTCATGTTGCTGGGCAACCTGTGTACGCGGCGCTGCGGTTTCTGTGCCGTGCCCAAGGGACGTCCGCAGCCCATCGATTTCGGCGAGCCTGGCCGGGTTGCCGAAGCCGTGGAGAAGCTGGGACTCAAATTCGCCGTCGTTACCAGCGTGAATCGCGATGACGACAATGTTGGCGGCGCTCGCGTGTTTGCCGAAACCATCCGCGAGATCCGCCGCCGCGTCCCGGGATGCCGCGTGGAAGTTCTGATCCCTGACTTTCAGGGACTGGAAGAGCCACTGCAGATTGTGATGGATGCCGAGCCCGACATTCTCAACCACAACACCGAAACCGTACCGCGGCTGTATCGAGTGGCTCGCTCCGGCGCCCGCTATGAACGCACCTTACGGCTTCTGGAGCGGGCCAAGGAGATAGATCCCGCGATTCCGACCAAGACTGGCGTGATGGTGGGCCTGGGCGAGAGCACCGGGGAGTTGCTCGAGGTCTTCCGCGACCTTGCGGCGCGCAAAGTGGACATCCTCACCATCGGTCAATACCTGCGGCCATCAAGAGATCATTTGCCCGTGGCCCGGCTTTATCCGCCGGAAGAGTTCCGCTTCCTGAAACTAGAGTCGCTGAAGATGGGATTCCGCCATGTGGAGTCCGGCCCGCTAGTGCGCTCCAGTTATCACGCCCACGAGCAGGCGGACTCGGGCACGAGAGTCATTTAGACCTCTTCGGCTCTTCCCCGGCTCGACTCCCGTCCCTGCTCTGCTATTCTGCTCGCTACCACATGCATCCCATTCTCACCAGCATTCTGCTCGGGCTGACCGCTGCCGCAGCCAATGTTTTTGGGGGTGCGGTAATCGTACAGAAGCACTGGGAGCGCAACTTTCTTCGGTACTTCGTAGCCCTGGGCGCCGGATTCATGCTCGCGACCGCGCTGGTGGAGATGGTACCGGAGAGCCTGGAGCTGGCCGGGCGCAAGGGCGCGCTGCTGGTGCTGGGCGGATATCTGCTGGTCCACTTCTTCGAGCACACCATCACACCGCATTTTCACTATGGCGAAGAGACGCACTCCGACGAATATCTGCACTCGCATCGGCGAGTCTCGGTGCTGTTCGGGCTGATAATCCACACCTTCTTCGACGGCATCGCCATCACAGCGGGCTTTCTGGTTTCGCCCTGGCTGGGCTGGATTATTTTTCTAGCGGTATTCCTGCACAAAATTCCCGAAGGCTTCACCGTGACATCAGTGATGCTGGCGAGCGGTTTGAGCAAGGGCCGATCCTGGTTCGCGTCGGTACTGCTCGGCATCGCAACCTTGGCGGGGGTCTTGACGATGGCGATAGGCCAGCACGGGGTCAGCTATGGACTGCCAATCGCGGCCGGTGTGACCATCTATGTCGCGGCCTCGGACCTTATTCCCGAGGTCAATCGTGAGCCCGGGGTAAAGATGGCGCTCGTCGTCTTTATTGGAGTGGCCTTGATGTTTATCCTAGACCGGCTGGCCCGGATGTAGCTGCAATGAAGGTAAGCCGTTATGTTTGGGCTTGCCGGCACATCCGAATTGGTATAAAACAAGCAATCAGCTAAGCTGCTCGGTCATGTGAACCTGTTAAGCTCATATGTTGGACGCGTTCACAATCCGGGTAGTTTGGCTATTTTTCTTTTTAAGCCACGGTCACTGTGAATTTCTGCTTGTAGGAGAATGACTCCTTCGACAAGGCCTTGGTTTGACACCGCTCGTGCAATCTCTGCATGATCTGCGCCTTTGTTTTATTGGACAAAGTCAGGTCAGGATGCGGACAATCAGCCCAAACGTAGCCGGTTAAGAAGCCGGAAAGCTGCAGAAGGTCGTTGTCTGCAATCTTGACGATGTGTACGTCCTTGATTTGCGGGATTTCGGTTTTGAGATACTGATGTAGGTACCGGTCCTGACCGGACTTCGAATGGTTGTTTACGATCAGTTGCACTTGAGATTGGTGGCTGCAGACCTTCGAAAGAAGCTGCCGATAGTGGTATTTATAGAGCTGTTGACGGTCCGCCTTTTTTGCTTCCGCCCCCGCCGCAACTCGGGACTGGAATCGAAGCCCTGAAGCTTGGAAGAAGTGGTCGATCATGGCCTCGGCATACGTGAGCTGGCCACTTGCTGTATCGTGCCTCTGCAGGCGGGAATTGTACTTGCACTGCTTTCTGATGGCGTGAATCTTGAGCAGCTCGGGGGCGGGATCGGGCACCACAAGCGCGCCCAGGCAGAGATAGTCCGGGTCGTGCAACGCCCCACTCTCTTCCGCAAACACATTTACAGCACGCGGTGTAGCGAACGCAAATGCGTCAGACAACGCGGCGGTTCCAATAAACCCGATAAGTCGGGAGATAAAGGAACGGCGATCGTGGCCTTCACTTGCCGCATGGCTTTTCATTTTTCGTTACCTTCAAATAGTCGGGCAATACGGTAGCACCGTTTCGGATCGCCGAACAGACCTGTTTCCAGGTGAGGTCTTCTTTAACTTTCGATAGGTCTACCCCTTCGAGATGTGCGCCGTCGAGGACGGCTTCTTTCAATGTTGCGCCCTCTAGATGGGCGTTCTTGAAATAAGCTCCCGTGAGATCGGCCCCTTGTAAATTGGCGTTGGTCAGAATTGCTCCCTCCAGCACCGCTCCGTTCATATGTGCTCCAAGGAATATTGCATCATCCAAGTGTGCCCCGGGAAATTCAGCCTCCTGCAAGTATGCGTTGGAAAAGTCTGTCTGTTTCTCCATGTGCGCGCCAGGAAATTTCGCCGAATCGAGATGGGCATCCGCGAAATTCACATGGCGCAGCCAGGCTCCAGGGAGGTAGCCGGTTCGTAGGTCTGTCCCATGAAGATCGATGACCTGGAGCGGATTGGAAGCTTCCGGCTCCGGTGAAAAGTCTTGCACCGAGATCACGCCCACCGCTGACTGAATATCAGCATCGAGCTGCATAGGCGCCGGTTTGCCTGCAGTATATGGCGCGCGATCGCGAACAAAGGCGGTTAGTACCAAAAGCACGCTCCAAAGATGGTCGTCATTTCTCTGCGCGATCTGGCCCAGTGAATAGATACCTCCAAGGCGCAGGTGCAGGTCTTGGCTTCCAAGCTTCTCGATAGCCTTTGTGTACCGTTCCGACAGTTGCGCTTCTTCGGACAACTGAATGCTCTTGCCCGCATATTTCAGCTGCTGCCAGGTGCTAAAAAGACCAAAAAGAACCGCTAAACCGCCGAGAATTGTCGCAAGGGTCTTTCGAAACTCGTTTTCCAGTCCCGGGCGATCTTTTCGCGGTACTCTGCGAGCCTGATATTTCGGCACGTACCAAAGCAGCAGGAGCAGGAACACCGCCACGACAGTCGCCAAGACGACGACGGACAGCGAAATGCCAGCTATGCTCGACACGGGAGTGGCACTAGCTCGCAAGGGAGCCCTCTGACCTATCTGGATTCAGTGAAGCTGAGTCCCCTAATGTAGCGGCTTTCTGAGCCTTGTCAAGCCTAAGCTATCGCAGCCGCAGCGTGCGCTGCGTGTCCACGCCATTCGCCGGGAAAGTATAGATCCGGTCGCGATAAACAACTACCAGGTTGGAAGGTGAGCCCGTTATAGTGAGCGTGGTCGTGCCCTGAGAATCGGTTGTTCCCCACTGCTCCGAATAGGCATGCGCGTACGCATCGCGCAGCAAAACTCGCGCTCCGACGGCTGGCTGGCCGTTCGTATCCAGAACGTGGACGGATAGGCGTCCAATAGAGACCGGTAAATCGTCGAGATCCTCCACAGCGGTCATGCGCAGCTCAACCTTGACTGGCTCGTTGCGAACCAAAAATTCGCGCACGGCGGTGTCAAAATGACTGTAGGGAAAAGTGCTGATGGCGCGGTAAAGCCCCGGAGTGAGCGAATGCGGCGCGATGTTGCCGGCGTCCCCAGTTAGGACGCGGAAGATCTCGCGTTCCTGATGGTCCAGGTCCTGCACGATAACAAGCGCGTTCTTCAGCGCTTTTCCCTGATTGTCGGTGACTGCAATTTGAACTTCCGCAGCCAAACAGTGTGCGGCGCAGAACAGGAAGACGAGCAGGGAAGCGATCAGACGAGCGTGCATCTGCTGTTGTTTCGGATGCGACAGCAAGCAAACTGATAGGCCCGGCTGGGATCGAACCAGCAACCCTCAGCTTAGAAGGCTGATGCTCTATCCAATTGAGCTACGGGCCCTTGTTACCTATTATCGCAAAAGCCACCATTCCCATGCCTCTTTGGTCGTGTGTTGAGGTTGCACCATGGATCTATAGCCGCCGGCTTCTCGAAATAATTTTAGGGAGAGGGCTCGACCAAGTTAGGAGAGCTTGCGTCTAACTACGCCGGCCAATCCGAGGAAGCCCGTAGCGAACAGCACGATGCTGCTGGGCTCGGGAGTGGTTGTGCTGGTGGTTCCAGTGGTCGAGCCGAGGACCGTGAATGCCTCTGACGCAATCGTTCCGATGGTGTTCTCCGAAGCCGAAGACGGGCCGAAGTTCTGGTCCCAGTAAACCGGGTCGCCACTGGGGACACTCGCGTTTTGCAGGTTCAGCCAGTAAGTCCCGCCGGCCAGGGTTGGACCGGTGAAAAGCCCGGTTTCCACGCAGATCTCGTAGTCGAGTTTGTTCAGCGGGCAGTTCGACTGCTGAGTGAAGTTGACCACCTGGTCGAAATAGGTAGTGCCGCCGAACTCCGACGAGGTGATGGAAACTTCAGCCGTCTGGAGAACGTCACCCGCAAACAGCCATGCAGCAAACTGCACACCAGCCACTGTCGCGCCGCCGGTTACGGTGAAGCTGTCGCTGACAACATAGCCGAGGTTAATTGTCCAGGCATCGTTGTTGCCGTTAGGCGCACCGTTGCTATAGATGGTCTGAGCCATCGCGGGAGCTACAGCCAGGCAAAGCGCGAGCAATAACAACGGAGCGATACGCATTTTCAAGAAATTGACCCCTTATTTCACTTTACGTAACAGGTTTGTGCCCCGTAGCGAAAGAGGCGGACTGGAAGAGCAATCCTAACGCCACGGTAACTCGTTTAAATTCCCACTTTTTCCATCTGTGGTATGCAGCGGTTTGCGACGTTGTGCCAGACGTTTTCTCTTGTGCAGAGCGAACACCATTCGAGGACGGAGCGAAGTCAGTTCAGCGGCTCCATCCTACAGACAATCGCTGAGCTTAACATCCCAAATCGAAACAGTCGCAGTCATTTCACGCGCAGAGGCTCTCACTTTTCAACCTGTGTTTACTTCGGCGTGCTAAAATTCAACTCCCGCTCCCGCCCTGCAGATTTTTTCGAGTCGCATAATGGCACTTACATTCAGGTACAGGTACGTTGACATCGGCACCGTCTTCGCGGGAGACTCTCGCGCAAGAGACGCCCAACAATGTACCGAAAATCCGTCGACCCTGTTTGCCAATGAGATAGCTTGCGATGTGGGCGGCACCGGCTGGGGCGCAAGCGAGCCGCTGGCAGTCATTGACTGCCATTCTGGTCAAGAGGCGCAGTTCCCCTCCGCTTCAGCCGCAGTGCTCCACAAAGCGAAGCTCATCCGCGAGCGATTTGCGAACCCGCCGGAGGTCCTCTGGCTGGTCACTCACAAGCAATCCGACTTCAACGCTTTCTGCTCGATGTATCTTGCGCGCTGGATCGTCGAGACCTCCGCCGAGATGATCTCCTGGGAACGGTATGGCTTGCATCCGGATGGCTGGCTCGACCTGCCGGATGTGCAGCGGATCGATTGGCTGAATCCGGATTTGACCTCGGTTCCAGTGGAACATCGTTGGCCGCTGCTGCTCGCCAGCTATGCTTCCATGCTGGAACGGCGCCGGCACATGTCGTGTCCGCGTGAGCGCCAGCTGCGCTCCGTCCTCTATGCCGCGTTGAAACGTGGCCGCGACTACCTGAACCCGACCAGCGGCGCAAACGAGTTCTTCGACGAGGTGAAAAGCGCTCTCCTCAATAAGCAACTGAACCCGGCTTACGATTCCGTGTTGGAAGGCAGCACTGAGTTTGCGGCTGAACTGGCAATGCTGGACCGGGAAGCGGCAGCGTACTCGCGCGACATACAGCGCGCGCGGAAGTCAATCGCTTATCTTCCGGAAGCGGAGGCGCCGTCACCGGATTTCTTTGAGTATTCCAGAAAGCTTGCCCAGCAACCCGGTCCTGCGGATGTCCGTGCCGACCATCTCAGGCTTGCCGACACCTTCAGAATTCCGACGGATGGCATCTACCTTCGGGACCCGGAATGCGCTCTGTTCCAGGAATGGGCGCGGGTGGACCTGGGGAACTCTGCGCTGGGAGCAGGCTTCGAATTCACTGCGATTGCGTACTCCGACGGCCGCCCGAATGCGTCCAGCAATCGCAGCGAGTACATCTTTGCTCTCGATTCCGAGCACGCCAACGGACGCCACCTATACACGGTGTGGTCTCGACTGCAGACCAAAGAGGTGGAGGCACTGCGGGCTTATCAAGAAGGTGTAAGCGCTGTGAGGGCTCCCGGTGCTACTGGGAGCACCGAACATCGCTCTGACGCTGTGGGATCTCTACTTTCGGATCCGTGGTTGGGTGGACAGATCCAGTCCAGTACGCTCGTCGATACGCCCAAGCGGGGTACGCTGATCGGGGCGCCCGGAGTGCGCAGCGATCTGCGTGACGACGTTGTTGCGGAAGCCGTGCGCACCGAGCTGGAAGCTCCGCTTTACAGCGCGACATCGCTCATTGCGGGACCGCAAGTCACGGTTCTCGATTTTGCGGCGTTGCAAGCGCATGCCGATGCGCCGAAAAGGCGGTTCGATCTCAACGCGCCGCTGGAGATACCCGCGCCCGAAGAAGGATGTTTTCGCTTCGCAAAAATCGGGTTGCGCTCCGACGTTCCGATTGCCGATGGGGGAATGCTGGGACGGCGGTTGGTTGAACAGATAGGCGACATTCTGTGGCAGGTCTTGTACCCCGAACAGCCGGGCGTCCTCCCGCAGCCATTTGAGCCTCACCTGGTAACGACTGCGAATTCGCTCGGAGTCTGGTCAGACCGAGGTCTCGCCATTGCACAGAAAGTCGATGCAAACTCCGTCGCCGAGGGAGAGGACACGCGAGATTTCGCCGCAACCGTGTCTCTGGCCCGGGATATCGACGCCCTCGCCGTCAAGTGGAAGTTTGTGAACGCCGAGTCCGGCGCTTCGGATACGGCGGCGTCTTCCGCGCGAACTCATCGAACCAGTTCATTGCGCGAGATTGTTGAAGAAGGCGACGAACTGGTGAGCCGCGCCGCTCAACTGCAGCACACAGTGAGCATGCCCGACCGCGAACTGCTCCGCCGATTTCACCGCGTCATTGGCTTGGATGACCTTGTGGCGAGGCTGAGAGAGCTGCACCATGCCGCGAAGGAACGCCTCGGTCGTGAGACGGCAGCGGAAGAAGCGCGTCGTGTGGATCGCCGCGCCGAGGACATTTCGCACCTGCGCACCAGGTTGGAATGGCTCAAGGTATTGCTGGTGGGATTTATCTCGTTAGGCCTCATCCGTCTGCTCACATCGCACGTGGATTCGGGAAGCGCGCAGACGCTCGCATTGCTGGGAGGGCCGGTGGTTCTGGGCATGAGCGCTCTGCTATTGCAGCCGTGGAGGCGCAAGCGAGCGACTGCGCCTGACGCCTTCAAGAAGCCCGGGTGGTTTCTGGTGGCAGCAATCGTGTTTTGGATTGCACTATGGCTGGCAGAGGTACTTCGGGTGTGGAATTCATGAACGCAACGCGTGGCATGGGGCGATCATGCCCCAGCATCTTCGCGACTGCGATCTTGCGCTCTACGCGTAGTCGATAGGATGGGTGTCGAGCCAATGTTGATCGCGCACCACGCCCATCTTCTTCGCTGCCGAACGAGTCATGCTTTCGGTGAGCTCTCGCGTTCTCCAGCCAAAGCCGGCGAGGAACCCGAACGCGCCTCCCAGCAGCCCGCATGCAAGGGCCTTAGGGATGCGATTGCGGCGCGCTGGGAGACAATACCGCAGCAAGCCGGCACAGGCGCCGAGCGTAGCCAATCCCAGTGATGCGCGGGCGGACTCGCTCAAGACCTCTGACAGGGGACGGCCATTAAGGTGCGCGTCGCGTCCGCTGGACAGTCCACTGAGTCCCGACTTCCAAAGCTGCTGTCCGTAGCTGACTCTCGAGGTTAAGGGGGGCGGCGCATGCATGATAGAGCTCCTTTGGCTTCCGAGGCCGTGCTCATGGTTTCACACTCGGCGGCAACTCCGGCAGCCTAATATCAACTTCGCATGCCGGCGAACCAATAGTCTGTGCCGCACGTCACATAACTGGGGGTTGAATTTCTATATTAACGCGGCATAGAGATTGGGAAAATCCGCGTGCACGTTTTCTGCGTACCTATTACAGATGCCCTGATAGGAGCCGCGATCTTTGTAACTTTTCGCGGGCGGTATGATCTCATTCAAGCAGGACACAGAATTTTGAGGTGAGGGATGTACGACGAGCCGCAGCCGGCCGGGGAAGAACAATCCGACGATCACGAACCGGCGACGACCGGCGCTGCGACGAATGAGGCTAGCAATCATTCGGCAAATGACGCTAACGTCCGAGCAACAACTGAAGCTGCGGATGATTCCAAGAACGAAGCTGCCGGTTCCTTTGCAGACGATTCGGTTCGCCCTGCGAGTGACGAGGAACCCCGTCCTGCGCGTCCCCGCGTCGGTCCCGCAGGAGAACCGATCGTCGATGTTCCGCGGTCCAAGCTCGGCCGCATCAATCGCCGCGAATTACTGAAGATGGTTCCGCTGGTCGCAGTTGGCGCATTCGCGATACCAAAATTCCGCGATCCGCTGTTGATGGAGGGACTCGCGCTCAGCGATTGGGCGTCCGCCAAACTGTTTGGCCAGCAGCGCCTCGCTCCAACATTCAGCAACAGCCGGGTAGCGCGGTTTGAGCAGTTTCCCTACAACTATTACGACGTAGCCGACCCCGGCGTCGACCTCGAGAAGTGGACGCTTACCGTCGAAGGCCTGGTGCAGCGACCGGGCGATTACAAGCTGGGGCAAATTCAGGCGCTGCCCCAAGTCGTGCAGAACACCCGTCATGTTTGCGTGGAAGGTTGGGACGTCATTGGCAACTTTGGTGGAGTTCGCGCCTCCGACTTTCTGCGTGCTGTCGGCGCCGACCTCACGGCCCGGTATCTTGAAGCGGAATGCCTCGACGATTATTACGAATCGATCGATATGGCCACAATTCTCCACCCCCAGACGCTCTTCTGCTACGAAATGTACGGCAAGCCGCTCGACCGCGGACATGGCGCGCCACTGAGACTACAGATGCCGACGAAGCTCGGCTACAAGCAGGCGAAGTATCTCGACACCATTCGTGTAACTAATGTCTTGAACGGCAAACGGGGCTACTGGGAAGATCAGGGCTACGACTGGTACGGGGGATTGTGAGTAGTTATGGCAACTGTGCCCTTAATCGACACTGAGAAGCCGCAAACCGTTACCGTAGCCTACGAGCATCCTCTTGTCGTCCGTATCGCACATTGGTTGGGTGCCGTTGCTCTTGTCGTGCTCATCACCAGCGGGTGGCGCATCTATCTTGCATTTCCCAGTTTCGGCCCCAAGATTCCACAGAAGAACTTCATCATCATTCCCAAGCAGATCACCTTAGGCGGCTGGCTCGCCGGCGCTCTCCAATGGCATTTCACGTTCATGTGGATCTTCGTGGGCAGCGGACTGTTGTACGTGATCTATCAGATCGTAACTGGCCACTGGCGGCAGGTTCTCTTTATGCCGCGCGATATCAAAGGCGTGTGGCCGATGGCGCGACACTATTTCTTTTTCGGCAAGAAGCCGCCCGTCGAAGCAGCCTATAATTCCCTGCAAAAGCTCGCCTACACCTCGACGATTTTCTTCGGCCTGCTGTCAACGCTAACTGGATTGGTACTGTACAAGCCGGTACAGTTCTGGTGGCTGACCTGGCTTTTCGGCGGATTTCGCCTGACGCGTATCTGGCACTTCGTTTCGATGTGCGGATTTGTGGCCTTCATTCCCGGCCACCTCGTGATGGTGGCACTGCATGGCTGGAACAACTTCTATTCCATGATCACAGGATGGAAGCGCGATCCGGAGTACATAGATTAGTGGATAGTGGATAGTTTGACGCGGGAGCACAAATCACCGCACTCCTATGGTAAGACGCTCTTGATTTCAAATGGCCGTGGCCCGAAACCAACCAAAATGAAAAGGGCCCACCCTGCGGCTAGCGGACCCGCCACAAACGCGGCGCAATGCCGCCTGACTGAGCCGTGTTCCGGATTCTCCGAAACAGGGGATAGCAAAAAAAGATCGCGAAGAACACTCTCAGAATGAGGGAAAGATCACGCTTTTCGCGCTCCCTGATGGTCTCGAATCCTCTCCAGCACGGCCCCGGCAATCAGCGGCAAACCTACAGTCGCATCCAGCAGAACTTCGGCATACCGTCCGCCTTCCTCGCGAGGGACGAACTTGCCCCACGATACCGCTTCGCTATAGGTGCAGCCCGACAGACCGCCCCAGTTCACCGGCTCAGGACAAATGCGCACGCCGTAGTGAAATCGCTTCAAGGGCAGGTCTTCACCCCCGCGACGATGGCGAAGCTCGATAAAAGGCCCGAATTGCTGCGCCCAATTGCGCGGTACTCCGCCGCCGATGGTGAAGATCCCCAGCCGCTCTTGTTTCAGTAGCGTCTCGGCGTAATATTCCAGATCCTCGAACGGATCGTAGTGCAGCGTTGGGATATTTTTCTTGCGCCGGGCGCGGTTGTGCAAAGCGACGTCGAGTCCAATCTCCGAGTCGCTGAACGCCGGCACAAATACCGGAACATTTTTCTCGAATGCCGACTTCAGTATTCCGCGCTCCTCGACGTGCTGGGTCAGGTAGCGTCCGATCTCGCGGTTTAGCTTGTACGAGCACAGCACCTCGTTGTGGTCCCAGGCTTTCAGGATTTGGGCGACAATCGTCTCGACGAAATCGAGATTGGTCTCCGGCTCAAGCGTGTCGTAAACGCGGTTGTAGCCGGCCTCGTAGAGCTCGGTATCGTCCATGCGCGGGTCGTACTTGAAGTGCGAGCGGCCGGCAGCTTCGACCAGTCCGTGGGCCATAAGCGCTCCGGTGGAGACAACGGCCTTCACAACACCCCGGTCAATGAGCTCAGTGATGATGAGTCCTTGTTTGGCCACGGTCATGGCGCCCGCGAGCGTCATCACGACGAAGCAGTCTTTATCACGCGCCATCGTTTCCAGAACGTCTGCGCCTTCGCCTACCTGCCGGCCGGTGAAGGCGGTGCGGCCCATGGCGCGCACCAGGTCGTCGACGCTGTGAATGTGGGTGAGATCCAGCGGCTCCAGTGGAACCAGCTTGTCGGAGTTGGGATCATGCAGTACGCGATCGATGCCTTCGCCCTGATGAGAGTCATGCTTGTCGCTCAAATTTCACCTCAGCCTTGCGGGCTCATCCTACATTGATTAGGAAAGAATCGAACCTACAGGCTGGCAGCGGACTGCGTCAATGCAGCCGGCCTGTCATCTTCTGTTAATAGAACACGATGTGCCGAAGAACGAGGTGTGGGTGCTATGCTACAAAGTTATCTCGCAAGTCGCTCTTGCTTTGTATCAGGGCACGACTTTCAGTCGTGCCGAACGAACGCAAACTTAGGTCTGGGCTTTAGCCCCTGCAACGATGCGTACGGTCCAGGGGCTGAAGCCCGGCTCATGGTGGGCCGTTACGGCACGTCTAAAGACGTGCCCTGATACGAAACGGAGTGTGACATGGCTTCCACATTCGTCTAAACGGAGCAATGTTTGCAAGAACGTAATTTCCAAGTCGGCGTGGTGCAGATGTCGTGCACGCCCGAGCCTGAGCAGAACCTGGAGCGCGCGATTACGCACATCCGTAGTGCCGCAGGCAAGGGCGCCGAGATCATCTGCCTGCCGGAGCTCTTTCAGACGCAATATTTCTGCCAGCGTGAAGACATTGCGCTATTCGATCTGGCGGAGCCGATCCCCGGTCCTGCAACCCGGCGCCTCGGCGATGTGGCCCGCGAGCTGAAAGTGACCATCGTCGCGTCGTTATTCGAGCGCCGCGCCCCCGGTATTTACCACAACACGGCGGCTGTGCTCGACACCGGCGGCAAGCTCGCGGGCATCTATCGTAAGATGCACATTCCCGACGACCCGCTCTATTACGAGAAGTTTTACTTCACTCCAGGCGACCTTGGGTTTAAGAGTTTCGAAACTGATTATGCGAAATTCGGCACCCTGGTCTGCTGGGACCAGTGGTATCCCGAAGGCGCGCGTCTGACCGCGCTGCAAGGCGCGGATGTGTTGTTCTATTCCACGGCAATCGGCTGGCATCCCGACGAAAAGACAAAGTACGGCGAGTCGCAATACGATGCCTGGTGCACCATCCAGCGCGCTCACGCCATCGCCAACGGCGTGTACGTTGCTGTGCCCAACCGCGTCGGCTTCGAGACGGGAAACATTCGCGGCAACGAGGCGCCCGGCAAAGGGCTGGAGTTTTGGGGCGGCTCGTTCATCGCCGATCCGTTTGGGCGCGTCGTTGCTCAGGCCTCGCACGACAAAGAAGAAGTCCTGGTTGCCGAGGTCGATCTTCGCCGCCTGGAAAATGTGCGGCGGAACTGGCCCTTCTGGCGCGACCGGCGCGTTGACGCCTATGGCGCAATTACTCAGCGCTTCATGGTCTAGCCTGTGGCAAAGAGTTCCAACAAACTTTCGCAGCCGCCCGCCGCACTTGGTTATCGCATGCCCGCCGAGTGGGAACCGCATGAAGCCACCTGGATCGCGTGGCCACACAATCGCTCCGACTGGCCGGGGAAGTTCGACGCGATTCCGTGGATCTACGTCGAGATCGTGCGCCATCTCGCGCGCGTCGAGCGGGTCAATATTCTGGTGAGTGACGAGGCAGCGGAAGCAGACGCACGGCAGCTGCTGGTCCGCTCCCACGTGCTCCCAGAGAGAGCCGAAGAGCCGGGCAAGCCCGCGGGGAGCATACGCTTCTGGAACATCCCAACGAACCGCAGCTGGACGCGTGATTATGGGCCTATTTTTTTGCGCCGCGATTCACGCAACCGAGACTTGCCCAGCGTCGCGGCGACAGCGTGGCGCTTCAACGCCTGGGCCAAGTACGACGATTGGAATTTTGACGCGCCAGCCGGATCAGAGATTGCCAAACGGCTGCGGCTTCCCGTGTGGCAGCCGGAGCTCCGAGTGAATGGTGAGGTGCACCGTGTAGTGCTGGAGGGCGGCAGTATCGAGGTTAATGGCCGCGGTACGCTGATCACCACGGAAGAGTGCCTGTTGAGCGACGTGCAGCAACGCAATCCGGGGCTCTCGCGCGAACGCCTCGAAGAACTCTTCGCCGATTACCTCGGCATCGAGAAGGTCATCTGGCTGGAGTGCGGGATCGCCGGGGACGATACGCATGGGCATGTCGATGACATCACGCGCTTCGTCGCTCCGCGTACGGTGGTTACCGCCTACGAACCTGATCCTGATGATCCCAACCACGAGCCGCTCAGCGACAACTTTCGCTGGCTGAAGAAGAGCACCGACCAATCGGGCAAGCCGCTGAAAGTCGTCAAGTTGCCCATGCCCGCGCCCGTGTACTTTGAAGGGCAGCGCCTGCCTGCCAGTTATGCCAACTATTACGTAGCCAATCGTCTTGTGCTCGTGCCGGTGTTTGGAGACGCCAACGATCGCGTCGTGCTGAATACGATGGCCGAAGTTTTTCCTGACCGTGAGGTCGTCGGGGTTTACTGTCGCGATTTCATCTGGGGACTGGGCGCGCTGCATTGCATGACCCAGCAGCAGCCGGCGGGAAATTGAGCTATCAGCGGACTACGCGCGCGATTCCCGCGTCTCAAGTTTCTCCAGGCGCTTGTCCACTTCGAAAGAGAATACCCCCACTCTTTATGAACGCCTGCGCCTCGCGACGGTGGTCACCACGAAGTACCCTCCCGCCGCCACTCCTGCATACAGAAACGCGTTGGCGAAAACGAGAGTGCCTACCACGAGTACGACCGAGAGGTCCGACCCAGGCATGGGCGGTATGGCCAGCAACAAGATGAATGGCGGACACACGACGAGAGCGGCTGCTGTGAGCACGTGGTTGATTCCGGGCGGAATCACGCCCGAAATCCATCCGAAGTACACGCTCAACGCCACCGCCATGCCGAGCACAGTGCTGACAGACAGCACGATTACGAAGTAGCTTTCTTTCGCTTGACCGGGCCGCGGCATTCTTCCAGTGTAGCTATAGCAGAAAGCATTCACACAGGCTCAGCGGAAGGCGCCGTGGTATGCTGCCCGCGAATGTAGAGGAGAAGATTATGAGCACCAGCAATCCGGCATCAGCGCCGTCCTTCGCTACCATTGTCCCGCACAGCATGGTAACCACGGCGTTCACCCTCGACGGCTACAAAATCGTGCGCAATCTTGGGCTCGTGCGCGGGATTATCGTGCGCTCACGCTCCATCGTAGGCACCATTGGAGCGAGCTTGCAGACGTTGGCCGGCGGCAATATCACGTTGCTGACAAATTTGTGCGAGAAGACCCGCGAACACGCATTCGACTTGATGCTGCAACACGCCGCTGAACTTGGCGCGAACGCTGTCATCGGAATGCGCTACGACGCGACGGAGGTAATGCAGGGAGTAACGGAGGTGCTGGCGTACGGGACGGCGGTGTACGTGGAGAAAAGCAGCGATTAGCGACGAGCAATTAGCCGTAGGCAACCAGCAGCTCGGGATTCAGCGCTTCGGAGTTGATCACCCCCGCAACCCCGCTAGTTCCTAATTGCTTATGGTGAGCCCGGCAGGAATCGAACCTGCGACCCACGCATTAAAAGTGCGTTGCTCTACCAACTGAGCTACGGGCCCACGTCTATCTAATCTAACATGGGCCCGCGGACTTCATCGCAGTCGTTGGACTGGCTAACCGCTATGCACTATCCACTGCTTACGGCGTGATCTCCCACACCGTACCCACTAGATGTGCACCGGCGACCGAGGCAGTGCCATAAAGATTCCCTGACCCGTCGAAGACCACGTTACTGTAAGGATTCTTCCCATCGTCGCCGCCCGTGAAGTCATGCAGCGAGCTGTACGACCAACCTCCGCCTGAGGAAGCCAGCTCGAAAACGTTGCCGTCGCCATTCGCTCCGTCGCACAAGGTTGTGCCGTAGAGATTGCCGCCATTCAGCGCGAGCGTGGCCCACGGCCCACACCGGGCGGCTCCGGTAAAGTTGTACAGCACGGTATGCGACCAGCCGCCTCCCGAGGGTGAGAGCTCGAAAATCGTGCCGCCGCCACCGGTGCCACCGCTAGCTGTGGAGCCGTACACGTTGCCCGCCTGGTCAACGATCAAACCTGCTGTGGGAAAGCTGCCGTCGCTGCCGCCTTGGAAACTATAGATAACTTGCTCCGTCCAGCCACTCCCTGAGGGCGACAGCTCAAAAACCGCGCCGTTTCCGGATGCGCCGCCTGTCGTCGTCGTGCCGTAGAGATTTCCGGCGTTGTCGAAAACAACCCCGCTAAAAGGGGTTGCTCCGTCAGGATTGCTTGTGAAGGCGTGGAGGGTTTGCTGCGACCAGCTGCCGCCCGAGTGCGTCAGTTCGTAAACCACACCATTGTTGCCTGTACCCCCGACCGAGGCGGTGCCGTACATGTTGCCCGACGTATCGAAGATGAGGTCACCATAGCGAGGGGTGCCGCCGTCAGCGCCTCCCGTGAAGCCCCACACCGTGGTGTAATTCCACGGGCAGAATACGACTTCGCAAATGTTCAGCCGAGGTCTTAGGTTGTAAACATAGCCATAGGGCAGGTTTACCAGGTTATTCGGGCTCGTACCGTAGAGACTGCCATCCGGGCCAATTACTACCCTGTCGGTTAGAGTACCGTCAAAGATGTAAAGAGTGGCAAAGATCCAGCCTGTGCCGGCGCGCCGCAACAGGAAGGCGCCGCCCCAATTGGAGCCCGAGTGGCCGGTTTTAACGGTGCCGTAGAGCTTTCCTCCCCTATCGATGGTGAGGCCGGCCGTGGGTTGCGCCCCGTCCGGTCCGCTGAAGCTGTGAATTACCTGGAAGGTTTGCGCCTGTGCCGCGTCGGTGGTGACGATTGTCAGCGCGAACAGAATGGCCAGCGCCAGCGCAGCAGTTGTCTTGCCCATACTTGATCCAGGCGATAACCTCCGAAATACTCTTGGGTTCGGCATGAAACTTTCTCCTCACGAGGGTTTAAGTCAGGATGCTTGTTCGGCACGAAGATTCGAGGTCATATATATAGCCACGTCTGCGCTCCATGAGCAAGCATTATTTTCATTGCTCATATCGGCAAAGGAGTTGCGGCGGGTTCCTCCGGCACATTCGGACTCGCTATACTCGTAACGCTGTGAAGCCGAACCCAACTGGCCCTCCCATTCGCCAGGAGATTAGCCGCGAACGCCGCCTCTTTCTCGTTCTCGGAGCGTTTGCGCTCATCTATGCCTTTCTGGCGGGGTTTCGCACCGTCGGAGACCTGGACACTGGTTGGCAGATGGCGACCGGGCGATGGGTCGTGCAGCATCATCAGGTGCCTTCCGTTGACGTGTTGTCGTACACCGCACAAGGGGAACACTGGGTTTACCCGGTGGGCGCGGGTGTGGTGTTTTACCTGGCCTTCATGTTGGGCGGGTGGGCGCTGTTGTCGTGGATGAGCGCGGCTGCCTGCGCGGGAACGGTGGCGGTGCTCTTACGTCGAGGTTCGGCCGTGAGCGCTGCGATCGCAATCCTCGCCGTGCCGCTCATTGCTGAGCGTACTCCACCGCGCGCTGACATGTTCAGCGTGGTCTTCTTCGCGGCATTCCTCTCGATTTTGTGGCAGTACTACCAGACGAGCCGCGCATCATTGTGGCTACTGCCGCTGTTGATGGTGGTGTGGGTCAATGTTCACTTTGGCTTTGCCGCGGGGCTCGGGCTGCTCGTGGCCTATGTGGGCACCGAAATTCTGGAGTTCGTGTGTGGCCAGGCGCGCAGGCATGCAGCCGTGCAGAGACTTCGTCGCGCCTGGCCATGGTTAGCGGCGACAGGTGTGGCGACCTTGGCGAACGCCTGGGGCTGGGGAATTTATCGCGCGCTGCTGCTACAAGAGCGAGCCAACGCCGAGCAGCAGAGATGGATCGCGGAGTGGAAGGGAGTGCGGCTGAACTGGCCGACAGCCCGCGCCGCTTTCACGGTTGGCGGTTCCAGAAGCGCTCTATTCTCGTTGCTGGCGGTCGCTATGATTGCGGGACTAATTGCCTTGTTTCGCGCGCAATTGGGTGCGGCCATCCTGCTACTTGCCTCGAGCTACGCCCCCTTTCGACACATACGAATGGGAGCGGTATTCGCCTGCGTGGTCGTGGTGATCGCCGGACCGATTCTCTTCGACGCTGTGACGCGCGCCGGCTCCTGGATTCGCAAGCCCCGGCTGCGACTCGCGCTCGCAGGCGCTGCGGCAGTGTGCTTCGCTGTATTAGCGTACGCGCGCTCCGTCGAGCTGGTGACAGACCGCTTTTACTTCGGCAGAACTCCGCAGATATCAACCTTCGGCACCGGACTGAGCTGGTGGTTTCCGCAGCGCGCGGCTGAGTTCGTCGAACGCGAACACCTTCCTGGAGAGATCTTCAACACCTATGACGAGGGCGGATACCTGACTCTACGGCTTGGCCCCGAGCGCCGCGACTATATCGACGGACGAGACACGCTCTTCGGCCTGCCGCGCGTGGAACGGCATCGCCAATTGCTCAAGAGCGCGCCGGATGCTCGCATCTGGGAAGAGGAGGCGGACCGATATCACATCAACACCATTTTGTTGTCGCGCGGCGACGGAATGCAGCAGGGGCGGCTCAAAGATTTCTGCGCCAGCGAAACGTGGCGGCCGGTTTATCTCGACCAGGTTTCGGCTGTCTTTGTTCGCCGCACGCCTGAGACCGAGGCTTTGATCCAGCGCTTCCCGATCGATTGCGCGACCGCGCCGCTGCCCCTGCAAGCCGAGTCCGGCAGTCGCGCGGATGACTTCGCTTCCTGGCTAAACGCGGCCGGTGTGCTCGAGATTCTGGGCCGTAACCTGGATGCAATTTCCGCCAGCGACAGAGCGCTGCATCTTTTCCCGGGAAGCGTTGACGCTCATATGCTGCGAGCGGGCGCGCTGGCCCGATTGGACCGGCGTGCCGAAGCGGAGAAGGAGCTCTTGACCGCAACCGAGCTCGCTCCCACTGAGTACACCTGGTCGGCATTAGCCGACTTCTACCAAAGGCAGGACCGTGCCGGCGAGGCGCTCGCCGCGGGCAGGAAGGCTGCCGAACTGCAGGCAGATCCCTCTTTGACGCTGCTGCAATTGGCGTACTACGCGTTGAATACTGGTCATCCCGACGACGCGTTACAGGCGTTTAACGATGCCGTGCGCTTCGCTTCTGCGGACGACAAGAAGGCGACGGGCAGAAACTCATTTCTTTATCACGTGGCGACGGGACGTGCCGAAGCGTGGCGGAACATGGGCGACACCAAGCGAGCCACCCAATTCCAGGAGGAGGCTGTCCAGCTTGCCCCCAATGCCAGACAGCCGTGGCTCAATCTGGCGCAGATTTATGAGCTGCAGGGACGTTCGGCGGACGCCGACCGCGCCAAAGCTCGCGCCGCAAGCCTGGCCAACAGTGAGAATCCGTAAGCGCTGACTCACATCCAACAAGTGTTGAGCTGGTCGTGAGTTCAGCCGCTGAGGTAAAAGCGGCGCTCGCGCATCGGATGAAGCGTTCTTATGAACCAGAAAGTCCGTCCGCAGGTTGTCATCGTGGGAGGCGGATTTGGCGGCCTGAAAGCCGCTGAATCGCTCGCCCGCTTACCTGTCGAAATCACGCTGCTCGACCGCAAGAACCATCACACCTTCCAGCCCCTTTTGTATCAGGTCGCCACCGCGGGTCTATCCCCTGCCGAGATCGCCGCGCCCATTCGCCAGATCATGGCCCGCCACCGGAACGTCGAAGTGCTGCTGGGAGAAGTTATCGGCTTCGACCTCGAACACCGCAGGGTCAAGGTTCATGGGTTCGAGTTGCCCTACGATTACCTGGTGGTTGCTGCCGGCGCAACCCACGCGTACTTTGGCCACGAAGACTGGGAGCCGCTTGCTCCTGGGCTGAAGACCATTGAAGATGCGCTGGAGATGCGTCGCCGCATTCTGCTTGCCTATGAGCTTGCGGAACGCGAGGCAGCATTAACGGGAAATCATCGTCCGCTCAATTTCATCGTGGTGGGCGCGGGTCCAACCGGAGTGGAACTGGCGGGAACTCTGGCGGAAATCGCGCACAAATCGCTCGCGGACAATTTCCGCAACATCGATCCCGCCAAAACGCGCGTACTGCTGGTGGAAGCGGGGCCGTCCATTCTCAGCACCTATCCCGAAGACCTCCGCCGCAGCGCAATGAAGCAGCTTGAGCATCTCGGTGTAGAAGTGCGCTTGAATTCCGCGGTCACTGATGTCCGCATGGGCCAGGTCCGCATTGGCGAAGACGTTGTCCCCGCAGAAGTAGTGCTGTGGGCCGCGGGAGTTGCCGCCTCGCCACTCGGCCGCGCGCTGGGAGTTTCCGTCGACCGCAACGGTCGCGTGTTCGTGGATCCCGATCTCAGCATCCCCGGTCATCGGGAGGTCTTCGTCATCGGCGATCTCGCCAGCATGAAAGACGAGCACGGCAAGCCCCTTCCCGGAGTAGCTCCCGTTGCCATGCAGCAGGGAAAATTTGTCGGCCGCCAAATCGAGGGTGACCTTGCCGGGCGCTCACGCGAGAAATTCCACTACTTCGACAAGGGATCGCTCGCCACCATTGGCCGCGCCGCTGCCATCGCGCAGTTTGGAAAGATCCACCTCTCGGGCTTCCCGGCGTGGCTCACCTGGTTATTCGTGCACATTATGTTTTTGATTGGCTTCCGTAATCGCATCATTGTCGTGGTGCAATGGGCATGGAGCTATCTGACCTTTCAGCGCGGTGCGCGGCTGATTACGGGGGAGTCTCGGGTCAGTCCTGTCACCACGATGGAGTATGTCGAGGGCGCGAGGACATCGATGAAGGCAGCGGTCAGCGGGAAAGCAGAAGCCATCAGTCAGCCCATCAGCAAGCGCACCGCATAGTTCCAGTCAAGCCGAACAGCAGGTATAGTCGTCAGGCAGGATTGCTTATGGCTCTTGTCGAGGTCGGAACAACCGAATGTTCAACTATCCAGTAATTTTCTCCCTGTCCTCCTTTCTCATACTCTGGCTCGCAGCGCAAATTGGAGCTTCGTTGCGCCGGCGACGGCCCTTGAAGGATGAGGAGCGCGATGATTTCGATGTGGTGCAGGCCGCCACACTGACTCTCCTTGGCCTCATCATTGGCTTTAGCTTCTCGATGGCGATCAGCCGTTACGATCTGCGCAAGACTTATGAGGAAGCGGAGGCCAATGCCATTGGTACGGAATATCTGCGAGCAGAATTACTGCCGCCGGCTGAGGCAGCCGCCGTGCGCGCCCAACTCGAGAAATATGTTGACCTGCGAATCCTGTTCTACAAGACCCGCAACCAGCGGGAGCTTCAGCAGATCAATGCAGATACCGCGCAACTTCAAACGGAGATGTGGTCAGCGGTGGAGGCTCCAGCGAAGGCGCAACCGAGTCCTGTGATCGCGCTCGCTGTTGCAGGCATGAACGACGTTCTAAACTCCCAGGGATACACGCAGGCAGCATGGTGGAACCGGATTCCTGCTTCGGCGTGGGCACTGATGATTGCCATTGCCATCTGCTGCAATGTGTTGACTGGCTATGGGGAGCGGAGTGCAAGATCCGCCTTGCTGCTGGTTTTGCCGATGGTCATCTCTATTTCATTCCTGTTGATAGCGGACATTGACAGCCCTCGTCGCGGACTTATCCATGTAGTTCCGCAAAATCTGGCAAGTCTGGCTCAGTCGTTCCCGAAGAAGTGAGAGCGACATTCGAGGACAAGCATAGTGGGAACTGCGCACGCGTAGTGGAGGCGGGATCGTTACTGCGAATGGTATAAGGCTTGTGGGAGCGCAGGCTTCCAACCTTGTATGCGCTGCGCCCCGTCTTAGCCTTCGATGTTCTTACATACGCTTGGGCGAATCCTTCTGCAACAGATCGATCAGGGGTTTAGCGGCGTCGGGAATCTGGACCGCTCCATCGCGGATGATCTGTGTGGCGTCCACACTCTTGCCGTAGAGTTCCTTGTTTGCGTCATCATCGGTGGCCATGGAGGCGCTACCCAGGGAAGCACCGGCGAAGAGTCCCTTCGATCTGGAATACGTGAGAATGTCCACATTCGGATCATTGAAGCCGCTGGCGCTCGCGCCGGATGGACCAGCCACCGCGGAAGCGCCTGCGCCGAGTTTCAGTTTGCCGGACAGGACCTTGTCCGCGCCGCGTTCCGTCATCACGAGCAGCACGTAATCGGTTGCGGAGCTGCCGAGCTGTGGGCCAAGGCTGCCGGTATCAAGGGTGTACATTGCCGGTGCGCTCCATGCCCCGTCCATCTTCGCGCCGGAACGACAGACCAGGACGCCTCGGCCATAGCTCACGCCGAGACCAACGCCGACCTTTTTCACGCTGGGATAAACGAGCACACACGCAGCCTTGTCCAGAAGGCTTTTCGGTATCTGCTGCTTTTCGATGGCTGTCTGGAGGACCGCGGTCGAATCCGCGAGACGTTTTGCTTGCTTGCTTTGCGCAAGCGCTGAGCACGAGAGAGCAAGGCAAATAGCCAACACAGCAATTCTTTTGTGCACGGCAAATCCTTTCCTGTTGTGGTGCAATTCAACGACAGTGGCTCAAATAGCAGGGATAAGGCTACCACACACAAACGTGAATTTCAGCATTGGCGGCGCAGGAAACGGCGCGCCATGACTGGCGCGCCTTTTTGAAACTGCGTGCGTCTAGCCGACGCTGGCGACTGCGCTCGCCACACGGGCGCTCTGCGGCACTGAGCTGTCTTGCGCGTCGACAACCGCAATCGTGGTGATGTTGACGACGTCTTCGACTTCAGCGCCGCGCTGCAGCAGATGGACCGGCTTCGCCATTCCCGCGAGGAGCGGTCCAACCACCTCTGCGCCGCCGAGTGGCCCGATCAGCTTGCAGGCGATGTTGCAGGACTGCAGGTCAGGGAAGATGAGCACATTGGCTCCGCCCTTGAGCGTGGAGAACGGGAAGGCCGCTTCCAGCTTCTTGCCGCTGACCGCAACGCCAGCCTGCACTTCGCCGTCGATGATGAGGGACGGGTCGGCATAGCTCGCCAACTCAACCGCGCGCCGCACCTTGTCGCAGAGTGGATGCCGCGTGCTCCCGAAGCTGGAGAACGACAGCATGGCCACGCGCGGCTCAACGTCGAAACGGCGCGCCTCCTGCGCGGCACACAGAGCGATCTCCGCCAGGTCCGCGGCCGTCGGCTCGATGTTCACCGTGGCATCGGCGAGGAAGTAGAGGTCGCCCTTGCGCGTGATCACGATGTAAATGCCGGAGACCTTGTGAATGCCCTCACGCACGCCGATCACCCGCAGCGCGGGACGAAGCGTGTCGGGATAATTCTGGGTGACGCCGGAGACCAGCGCGTCGGCGTCGCCCATGCGGACCATCATCGATCCGAAGATGTTGCGGTCGTTCATCAGCTCGTCGGCTGCGCCCAACGTCACCCCGCGGCGCTGACGCAGGCGATACAGTTCGTTAACGTACTCCGGCCGGCGCGGTGCGATCTCGGGCTCAATGATGGTGACGCCGTCGAGCGGAAGGCCCAGCTCGGCTGCGGTGCGACGGATCTCGTCGGCGCGGCCGAGCAGAATGGGCCTGGCAATCTTTTCTTCCGTCAGCACATGGCAGGCGCGCAGAATCTTCTGATGGTTGCCCTCGGGAAACACCACGCGCTTGGGGTTCGCCTGCGCCTTGTGAATCATGATGCGCATGAGCTCATGCGCCTTACCCAGCCGCTTCTCGAGCTGCTCGCGATACTCATCGAGGTTGACGGGATTCTGCGCCACCCCGGTTTCCATCGCAGCTCTGGCAACGGCGGCAGCTTCCCACACCAGCACGCGAGGATCGAACGGTTTGGGGATGATGTAATCCATACCGAACTTCAGGCAATCGACTCCATAAGCGCGGCAGACGGAGTCGGGAACATCTTCCTTCGCCAGCGCCGCCAGCGCGTAAGTCGCGGCCAGCTTCATTTCCTCGTTGATGGTCGTCGCGTGCACGTCGAGCGCACCGCGGAAGATGAAGGGGAAGCCGAGAACGTTATTCACCTGGTTGGGATAATCGGAGCGGCCGGTCGCCATGATGATGTCGTCACGAACGGCGCGCGCTTCGTCGTAGGTGATCTCGGGATCGGGATTCGCCATCGCGAACACCACCGGATTAGGCGCCAGCGAGGCAATCATCTCCGGTGTGAAGGCGCCTTTCTTGGAGAGGCCGAGCAGGCAATCCGCGCCTTTGACGGCATCGGCCAGAGTGCGCGCCGGCGTCTCCTTGGCGAAGCGCTCCTTGTAAGGATTCATGCCTTCCTTGCGGCCTTTGTAGATGACGCCTTTGGTGTCGACCATGGTGATGTTCTCGCGCTTCACGCCCATGCAGATGTAGTGCTCGGCGCACGCGATACCTGAGGCTCCCGCACCATTAACAACGACTTTGATCTGCTCGAGGCGCTTGCCGGTCAATTCCACAGCGTTGGCCAGCGCTGCGCCGGAGATGATCGCGGTGCCATGCTGGTCGTCGTGGAAGACCGGGATCTTCATCGTCTTCTTGAGTGTCTCTTCGATGTAGAAGCACTCCGGCGCCTTGATATCTTCCAGATTGATTCCGCCAAACGTGGGCTCCAGCAGTTGGCAGGCCTTGATGATTTCGTCGGCGTCTTTCGTGTTCAGCTCAATATCGAAGACGTCGATGTCAGCGAATCTTTTGAAAAGGACACCTTTGCCTTCCATGACCGGCTTGCCCGCCAGCGCGCCGATGTCGCCGAGTCCGAGCACGGCGGTTCCATTGGTTACGACCGCGACCAGATTGCCCTTGGCGGTGTATTTGTAAGCGTCCTGCGGGTTCTTCTCGATCTCAAGACAGGGGTCAGCAACGCCGGGCGTGTAAGCCAGGCTGAGATCGCGCTGCGTCAAACACGGCTTGGTGGAGACAACCTCCACTTTTCCCGGGCGTGAGCCATAGTGATAGTCGAGAGCGTCCTGCTTGGTGATTGCCATGATATTGCCTCCGCATCAATCGGCATCGCGTGTGCGCACAGGGAGCTGATTATGAATGTATGAGACGGATAGCGGATGGTGCGCGCTAATCCTGCGAACACGCAGATTCTTCGCAAACCGAAACCCGGATTGCTGAGATCAGGATGGGCTGATTGAGAGGAAGATAAAAGTGCAGAAATCACAAGGGATTGTGAGGGGAAACCTGTTAGTGGATAGTGGCTAGTGGATAGATGGGGAACAGCAGAATCCACTAACACTATCAGCTTGCTTCGTCGGCGCCGAGCTCGCGCACAATCTGGACGCTGGCGCTAGTGCCGATGCGATTCGCGCCGGCGTCAACCATCTCCAGAAACTGTGCGGCCGTGCGAATGCCGCCTGCGGCCTTCACTCCGATCTTCAGTCCGACGACGCCGCGCATCAGCGCCACGTCCGAAGCATTAGCTCCGGATTCGCCCAGCCCGCTCGAGGTCTTGACGAAATCGACTCCCACCTCCGCAGCCAAAGCGCATGCCAGGATCTTCTCTTCCTGGCTGAGCAGCGCGTTCTCCAGGATGAGTTTCAGAATTGCGCCGTGACGATGGGCAAGTTGCGTGAGGCTGCGCATCTCCGTTCGCACCAATAGGCGGTCGCCTGACTTCAACGCGCCGATGTTCATCACCATGTCGAGCTCGTGTGCGCCCTGACGCAGCGCGGACTCGGCCTCGACCATCTTGGTGATAGTCAGGTTGGCTCCCAGCGGAAAGCCTACAACCGTGCCGACTTTCACATCGGTGCCGCGCAATTGGGCTGCGGCTAGCGCCACGTTCACCGGATTCACCATCACGGCGTGAAAGCTGTAGCGCACGGCTTCCTCGCAAAGCGCAATCACCTGCGCGCGCGTAGCGTTCGGTTTTAGTAGCGTGTGTTCGATAAGTTTGGCGGCAGTGCGCCAATGATCGATAGGAAGCGCCGAAGTTCCCGCGACAACAGGCGAGATAACTGCCATAGTCAGATTCTAACGGCTATTGGACTGCGATTCCATAATACAAACATGTGGCAGATTACGATAACGGCCGGCAAAGTCAAGTCCATATCCCACGACAAACTGGTCGGGAATCTGGAAACCAACATAGTCGGCTTCGATCGGTATCTTGCGGCATGAGATTTTGTCGAGCAGGGCCGCAACCTTGATCGACCGCGGCTGGCGCGCCTCGAACAGCTTCTTGATATAAGTCAGGGTTACTCCGGTGTCGAGCATGTCTTCGACGAGGATGACGTTCTTGCCTTCCAGAGAGTCGTCCACATCTTTCAGGAGTTTGAGTTCTCCGCTTTGCTTGCTGTTTCCGTAGCTGGAGACGGCGATGAAATCGAAGCTGACATCGAGATCGATGTGGCGCGCGAGGTCGGCAAGGAATATGGTCGCGCCTTTCAGAACTCCGATGAGAACGATCGGCTTGCCAGCGAAGTCGGCGGTGATGCGCGCGCCGATCTCGGCGACCTTGGCAGCAATCTGCTCGCGCGTGATCAGGATCTCGAGTTGGTCAACCGAGTTCATGGCAGAAGTTGATGAGTGTCAGTTCGCCACTTTGGTTGGTAACGTAAACACGGGCTCCCCTGCTTAGGTTACCCTGCAAACTATTGAAAAATAACAAAAAGGGAGAGTTTTGGGTTGCAAATTGTTCTCGGCTTTAGAGTACGTCACAAATTGGTGCCATTTCGGGAAAAACGATCTGGGCGTGGTGGTTTCTGCAAACAAAAATCCCCACTCAAGCAAGATGCCTGAGTGGGGATGAGGATGTTTAGTGGTCGTGTTGGTTGCTGATAGTTGCCGTCGTCCCATCGAACTTGGTGATGCGGATGGTGAACGGCTCTGCGTAGCTCTTTGCGCGGTCATTCAGGATGGCAAGCCCAACCTGCTCGCCCAACAGAATCGACCAGTAGCTGGAACTGCGGAAGTGAATACCAGCGTGGATGCCGTGTCCCGTCGTGATGTTCCACGCCAGCTTCGACAGCTCGCCGTTGATCGTCAGGCTGTCCCGGTCGGCGCCGGTGTAGGGTACCAGCGAGAGACCGTCGGAGCTGGGCACCACGACATCGCGACCGGCAGCCAGCAGCAGCGGGCGGATCGGCTGATTGCAGTCGAAGAAGAATTTGATCGTTGCAATGCAGGCGCCGCCCACGGTTCCGTGTCCAGTGGGATAACAGGGGTGGGTCGGGGCGCCTTCCGGGAAGGCCTGCGGCAACAGGTAGCTGCCGTACTGCGAGTGAATGATGGGGAGAACCGCCGAATTCAGCAGGTCTGAGTTCAGTGCGGCTGCCGCCTGCGGCATCGGATGCTGGTGCGTCCTCAAAGCTTGTAGCAATGCGCCGACTTCCTCCGGGCGCTGCCGCAGGTTGACAATCCACTTGTGGAACCACGCCGCTTTCAATGCCCGGGTTGCCATCTCGGGGAGGGTGCCTACAGCGTCCACTGGACCACCTTGTGCGCTGCCAAACGTGCCGAAGCCGTGCTGGCTTGGGGAGCCGATGTAGGGGTTACCGGGATTGACCGGGGTTCCGATCTCCGCAATGATCAGGAGGGCGGTAAAGTACGCCTGCTGGAGGGCGTCCACGTGCGTGTAAGCGGCCAGGTCCCGCCCCATACGCGAGTGCCGAAATACCGGATCGAACTGCAGGCTGAACGATGGCGGGAAGCCGCTCTCAACGTTCTGGTACTCGACTGGATTGGTGAGGTAGTCCGCGCCGCCCTCGGAGACGGACAAGAAGCGTTGGAACATTTGCGACAGCGGCTGGGCACCGAGGAACGCCGGCTGCAGCATGAACTGTGAAAGGAAAGGTCCCTGCACGCTTCCATCGCCAGGAACAATCTGGCCGCGGAAGAGATTCTGCGGCGTGACCGGGTGGGGAAAGATGTTGTTGTGGCTCTGAACGTAAGACGTATTGTTGAGGTCGGCGCTGGCCTGGGCAGCCAGGGAACTGGTCGGGTAGTCCTCAAAGTGCACATCGCGCATCAGGGCTGCCCAGTAGTGCTCCACCAGCTCAGCCGCGGTCTGTGCGCTGGCGACGCTGGGCGCCGGCGGGATAACCGTGGCATGCGAATCGAGGCCCTCGAGATCGAACGCCAGGCTGCCCATTGGGCCGTTGAGAGTGCCGGTGAAGCCCGGGCCGCCGGGATTGCCTACGATGATGTTCTGGAAATCGCTAAACTCGCCGGTGGTCAAAGCGTGCAGAAAACTCTGATACGCGGTGGGGCTTACGATGCCGAGAGCGGTATGCGGAAGGCACTTGCTCCAAAGTCCACTGAAATCGCTCCACCGATTCTTATCGCCATTGTCCGGCAGTTCGCCGATGTTGACGTAATTGTTATCGGCTGTGTTGTCGCGATATTGGAAGCTGGCATTGGCACGGGCGCCGGAACCATACTGCACCACCGACGCTTCAGCCCGCCCGTGCTTGCCTTCGATCAGTGGTTCCAGCGGAACGGCGGCCAAGGCAACGGCTGCGGCGCTGCCGATGCCCATTTTACCGATGAACGAGCGGCGGCTGTTGTCGTTGGGAGCGTTTTTCTGACGCTGTTCTTCGTCGTGATGAGTGGCTTCGCCCTCAACAGGCGCGCCGCCAAGGCAAGACTCCTGGGGATCTTTCATAGAAATTCTCCTTGGTAGTGGGGCAAAACAGGCTGGTCGGAAGGACTGGAACCGGCGTGAGAAGTGCTCAGGCATGCACTTCTCACGCGAGTTAATGCGTCTCCGATAAGCCCGCTAGGTGAGTGATACCTGACGGGAGCGCATCAGCTACGTCACGGAAACCACGGCAAGGGAGCGAAAACCGCCCTCACCAAAATGCTATTTGGAGATTTTGCTGGTCCCGTTCGGCTTGCAATCGTGCCCCCAAAAAAGAGGGAAGTCAAGCAGAATCTCTGACCGAGAGCGCAATGTCCATCTGGTAGAACTTAAAGGTGTTCTCCGCGCCGGGTCGATCGGTAACTACGCCGCTGTAACGGTCCAGAACATCGGTGACGAAAGTAACCCTGTCCTGCTCCGGTAGGAACCTGGTCCATTCCACGAAGGTGACAGAGCCAAAAGCTTCAAACGCCGCGCGTGACTTGAAATCCCACGATTTATCTTGCGTCTGGAGGTGGAGGATGTGGAGGCCGTTTTGTTCTGCCAGCGTTCCATATTGCTCGGGCGTCAGGTGAAGATAGGGGTCGTGAAAGTTACGGAAGTAACCCCTCCAGCGTGGAGACAGACGCGTCTCCTCGATCACGTCTTCCAGACTCTTGCGCTCGCCGGCGGGAACCAGGCGGAGTTGTGCGAGACCGTCCGGCTTCATCGCAGCACGAATCGCGCGTAAAGCTTCGCCCTGTTCTGGAATCCAATGCAGTGCGTTGAAGGAGACGACCAGATCGAAATCTTCTCGGAACACGAGACGGCGAATGTCAACTACTTCGAAGCGCAGGTTGCGCCGTGCAAAGTGATCGGAGGCGAAGGCGATCATCTCGGCAGATGAATCGACACCCACCACCTCGCCTTGAGGAAGCCGCGCCGCAATTTCTGCTGTGACGTTGCCGTTTCCGCATCCCAGATCAAGCACGCGCTCCGTTCCCTTGAGATGGAGGAGCGAGAGCGCTTCGGCCGCCATCGCTTCCTGAAGCGCCGCTACTCTGGCGTATCCAGACGCGTTCCATTCCGTCATGCTTTGCGGGCTGCGAGTCTAAGAGGGGGTTTCACACCCGGGCCAGGTGAACGCCGAACCACTTCTTGCGATCGCACCACGTATGCTCGAGGGTAAAACCGCTCTCGCGCAGAATCGATTCGATCATGGCATCGGTGTACTTGTAGCTGTTTTCGGTGTGAATGCGCTCGCCGGCCCGAAAGCTCACGTCGAGATCGAGCGGCGGCAGGAAGGCGGATTGTTCCACCATGCTCTCCAGAAAAATCTCCATGCGCGAAGCGCGCCGGTTCCAGAGCGCGATGTGGGAGAAACCGTCGAGGTTGAAGTCGGCGTCGAGCTCGCGATTCAGGCGAGCGAGAATGTTCTTGTTGAAGGAAGCGGTGACGCCCTGGGAGTCGTGGTAGGCGGGCACGAGGATCTTCGGACTCTTGGCGTAGTCTGCGCCCAGCAGCAACGCGTCGCCGGACCGCAGGGTTTGCCGGATACGCCGTAACATTCGGATGGACTGCGGCGGCTCGAAGTTTCCGATGCTGGATCCGATGTAGAGCACCAGTTTACGTCCGGTGATGCGGCTGAGCGCCGGCACGCCACCGGTATAGTCGGCCAGGATGGGATTCACCCGCAGCGAGGGAAATTCCTGGCCGAGTTGCCGCACCGCCAGCGCCAGCGCGGAGGACGAGACATCGATTGGATAAAAGAGCGATCGGCTCTGGCGCCGTAGCAACTCCTCGATCAGGATGGATGTCTTGGTTGCCGTGCCCGCACCTAGCTCTACCAGCGTGAGGGACGATCCGGCCTGCCGCAGGATGTCAGCGGCATGCTCCTCAAAGATGCAACGTTCGGTGCGGGTGAGATAGTACTCGGGCAATTCGGTTATCTGCTCGAAGATCTGCGAGCCAGCTTCGTCGTAGAACAGCTTCGAAGGAAGGTGCTTCGGAATTGCGGTGAGCCCTTCGTAAACGTCGTGGGCTATCGCGTCGTTGCTCAGGAACTGGAGTTTGCTAGTCGCCATTGGCCAACCGAACGCCCATGAATTGCCAGCGTACATGGGGCGGAAAGAAATTGCGGTAGGTGGCCCGGATGTGAGAGAGCGGCGTGGCGCACGAGCCTCCGCGCAACACCATCTGGTTGCACATGAACTTGCCGTTGTATTCACCGACCGCACCCGCCGCCGGCTTGAATCCCGGATAGGGCATGTAAGCGCTGCCGGTCCACTCCCATACATCGCCGAACATTTGCTCAAGTGGCTCGGTGCCCGTCACAGGCTGCGGATGCAGTGCTCCGGAGTCCAGGAGATTGCCGTGGACGGGGCATGACCCGGCCGCGATCTCCCACTCGAACTCCGTCGGTAGCCGGCAGCCCGCCCAGCGAGCGAAGGCATCCGCTTCGTAGAAACTGATGTGGCAGACAGGCTCGTTCAACTGCAGCGGCTGCATGCCTTCGATGGTGTAGGTCCACCACTCGCCGTCACGCTGCTCCCAGTACAGCGGCGCTGACCACTGGTTGCTGCGAACGGAATCCCAACCGTCCGAAAGCCACAATGTGGGAATGTTGTAGCCGCCGTCGCGCATGAATTCGAGATATTCGCCGTTGGTTACCAGGCGGGACGCGAGACGAAACGCTTCGAGGTAGACATTGTGCCGCGGGCGTTCATTGTCGAAGGCGAAGCCGCTGCCTTCGAATCCAACTGCATAAACCCCTTCGGGGAAGCTTCGCCAGTCCGGGCTTGTCGTTTCCGATCTGGCGGTCTTCGGGTCCGCCGGGTTGCGGTATCCCGGATGCAGAGGGTTGGCCCAAAGCCCATTCTTCACGTCGGTAACGATCAGTTCCTGATGCTGCTGTTCGTGATTCATGCCGAGCACGATCAACTCGAGCGCCGCGGGCGGGAGATCGAGGTTGAGCAGGTGGGCCGTGGCTTGGTCGACGTACGTGCGATAAGCGTGTACTTCGTCAAGACTGGGCCGCGACAGGATATGCCGCAGCGAGCGCAAGGGCCGGTCGCCAACGGCGTTGTAGTAGGAGTTGAAAAGGCTGCGGAATGCGGGATGAAACGGGCGGAAGTTGTGGGCGTATTGCGACAGTACAAAAGTTTCGAAGAACCACGTGGTATGGGCCAGGTGCCACTTCGCGGGACTGGCATCGGGCGTGGGCTGAAGGCTGTGGTCCTCGACGGCGAGCGGCGCGCACAGGAGCAAAGACATCGCGCGAACGGCGAGAAAGTTCTGCAGCAGCGAGGCGTCCTCGTGATGAGCGCTCGCTATGTTTGCCGCAACAGCCGTGCTCTGCATGGCGGACTGAGACATGAAAATCTTAGATGCGGAAACGCCGCCACCGCCGCTCAAAATAGAGTGGCAGCCCCTCCGACTCAGAGAAAGATGCTTAAGCCCGGAGAAAGCTACAAATTTTCGGGAAAGGCTGAGAACGCCTCCGATGTAGCCGAAAGTAAAGCGATTAGGCCACCACGAACGCCGCGCGTTGGCAGGGTCCGAGCCGGCTTTTATTTCGCAGTGCGGACAGGAGCAGGGGATTCGAGTGCGGCGGCTGTTTCCGGGAGTCTGGCCGGCTTCCGGTAAAGGCCCCTCAGGTCGTTCCAGCGCACGCATAGCATTTCCAGGCCCATCTTGATGCCGTCGAGCAGCGGGCTGATCTTGGAACGGTGATCGTGGGCCCACTCGACGGGCACTTCCACGGTCCGCAGTTTGAACTTGTTCGCCATGAACAGGAGCTCAGGATCGAAGCCCCAGCGTTCGACCCGCTGACGGCTGAAAATCGTCTGGGCAGCGTCGCGCTCGAACGCCTTGAAGCCGCACTGCGTATCGCGGTATTTCAGTCCCAGCACGATGCGAAGCGCCAGGTTGAAGAGGCGTCCATAAAGTTGCCGGAACCATGGCTGGCGCTCGGTCTGCAACTCCGACTGCAACCAGCGCGAGCCGATCGCGATTTGCGCTCCCTGGTCGATTGCCTGGAAAAGCTTGCTTGCTTCGGAGATCGGTGAAGAGAGATCGGCGTCGGTAAACAGCATGACATCGCCGTGAGCGTTCAGCATCCCATTGCGAACGCTATAGCCCTTGCCGCGATTGCCGGGGTTCTCAAGCAGACGAACATCCGGATGGAGCAGCGCGAAGCGGCGGACGACTTCGGCCGTGGTGTCGGTCGATCCGTCGTTGACTACGATGATCTCCGCCTGCAGACCGTTTCGGTCGACGTAGTCCCGCACTTTGGGAAGAGATATGGCGAGCCGTTCGCTCTCGTTGTAAGCCGGGATTATGATGCTGTAGGTCAAGTCTCTCATCAGCCACTTAGACGCACATCATTGTATGTCAGTTGTCAGGTGGTTAATATCTGCCGACAAACTTCATGTATGACGGCCGCAGCACGACACCGGGCCGTGTGACCCGCTGCCTTGCGGATAGCCGTTACGGCAATTAGGCTCCGCAATGGAGTACCTAATGCGCTCCTGTGCCCTATTTGTGACGACGATTATGCTTGTGATGCAGGCTGAGGCCGCGAGCAAGCCGCACGTAGTAACTCTGGGGAAGACGATGCCGGTAAAGCTGTTAGTTGGCGCCTCGGAAGATAAGACCCTGGACATCACCATCCGTGCGCTCTACGTCGACGGCAAGGTCAAGGAGTTCACGACGGGCAGCGCTCACGACGTGACCGACCGAGAGTTTGTGGTGCGCCGTGCTTACCGCATCAACGACGCCCTGCCGGACGAGCCAGGGAAAAGCGCGAGATGGCTTTGGGAGCGAGGAGGATGGCTGCTGGTGAATCGGGTCTCAGGCAAGATCTCGATCATCAAGCTGCCGGACTTCGATGCCTTCTATTCTGACGTGAGCTGGTATCGTGACTACGGCGCATATTGCGGCATCACATCCAGTGGCGAGCGGGTGAGCGCGGTGGTCGCCGAAATTGGAAATAAGAAGCCGCTCTTCCGTAAAGATTTGGGCAAGAACAGCCAGGGCGAAGCGGCAGACAGCAACTGTTCGCCGCCCCATTGGGAGCGACAGCCGGCACGGGTTACCTTCCTGCCCAAAGTTGGCGAGAAGTTTACGGTGAACGTCAGCGGCCGGTTTGCGGATGAAGTTGCGGACGACGAGTCCGACGAGCAGTAAGGCAATGCTCACCACGAAGGACACGGAGGAGTTCTGAAGAGTCTCGACGAAAACCTTAAAGATGCCGAGATCGCACACGGCCATCTGTGCGCGGGACAGGTTCTGGGGGTGCGGCTGGCGATGCGCGGGCTGGAACTTCTGGGCATCGACGATCCGCACGGAAGAGATCGCAAGCGGCTTATCACCTTTGTGGAGATCGATCGCTGCGCGACCGATGCGGTTGCGGTGGTCACCGGCTGCCGGCTGGGTAAACGCGCGCTTAAGTTTCGCGACTGGGGGAAAGTCGCGGCGACGTTTGTGGATCTGGAATCCGGCCGCGCAGTGCGGGTCTGCGCAAAGGAAAGCTCGAAAGGGCTGGCGCGGCGGATGCATCCCGAGATCGAGAGCAAGAACCAGCAGCAGATGCTCGCTTATCGCGAGATGCCGAATAGCGACTTGTTCACTGAGCAATGGGTGAAAGTAAGGCTGCCACCGGAAGAGCTGCCCGGCTATAAGGGCGAGCGCATCGTATGCGCCGAATGCGGTGAGGGGATCAACTTCCAGCGCGAGGTGCGGCGGGATGGGAAAGTGCTATGCCGCGCGTGTGCCGGGGAGCGGTATTACGAGGAGATCTCGTAGCGCAGTTCATGCATCGTCGAGGGGGCCAGCGCCACTCGCCCCTTCCGGGGCCCGGTCGGGAGGACACTTCCAATGAGAGTTTGCGGACGAAGCGACCAGCCCCACTCCGCCGGGGATGACAAAATCAAAAATAGGTCAGCTAACCGGCACGGCTGAAGCCGTGCCCTGATACAAGTCCAACCGGCTGCATCGTGCCCAGAACAATCCGATTGCTTCGCCAAATTTCTATGTCAGGCTCGCCGCGAGAGCGTGCTCGGCGACGTGCGCGACGCGCAGGATGGTGCCCTCGTCGAAATGCTTGCCCAAAATCTGCATGCCAATCGGCAGTCCCTCTTTGCTTTTGCCGCATGGGATGGAAATTCCGGGAATACCTGCCAGGTCGGCGGTGACAGTGAAGATGTCGGCCAGGTACATCGCCAGCGGATCATCGGTTTTTTCGCCAAGCTTGAACGCCGGAGTCGGCGTGGTGGGCGTGACGATGACGTCCACTCTGGCAAACGCCTCGCCGAAATCGCGCGCCAGCAGGCTGCGCACGCGTTGCGCCTTCAAATAGTAAGCGTCGTAATACCCGGCGCTGAGGACGTAGGTCCCTAACATGATGCGCCGCTTTACCTCGGCGCCAAATCCCGTGTCGCGGGTGCGGCGATACATCTCGGCCAACGACTTAGCCTCCTCGCGTAGACCGTAACGCACTCCGTCATAGCGCGCCAGGTTCGATGAGGCTTCCGCCGTAGCGACTACGTAATATGTTGGTATCGCATACGCAGTGTGAGGCAGCGAAATGGGAACGATCTCCGCTCCGGCTTTCGCCAGCTCCTGAATGCCGCACTCGACAGCGGCGCGAACTTCGGCATCGAGTCCTTCGCCGAAATATTCAACAGGAACCCCGACCTTCAGCCCGGTTACCGGCTGTCCTACGTAGTCGGAGTAGTTAGGAACGGCAACGTCAGCGGTGGTGGAGTCGAGGGGATCACGTCCCGCGAGGACCTGCAGCATCAGTGCAGTGTCGTTGACGGTTTTGCCAAAAGGGCCGGGATGATCGAGCGACGAGGCGAATGCAATCAGGCCATAGCGCGAGACCCGACCATAGGTGGGCATGAGTCCCACGACGCCGCAAAATGCCGCAGGCTGCCGAATGGAGCCACCGGTATCCGAACCAACGGAAGCAACCGCCATTCCCGCGGCAACGGCGGCAGCGGAGCCGCCGGATGAGCCGCCGGGCACGCGAGAGTGGTCGCGAGGATTGCGCACCGGACGGAAGCCCGAGTTCTCGTTCGACGACCCCATGGCGAACTCATCGCAATTCGTCTTGCCGAGGATGACGGCCCCTGCGTTCTTCAGGCGCGTGACTATCGTGGCATCGTAAGGCGAGATGAAGTTCTCCAGGATCTTTGAGCCGGCGGTAGTGCGAATGTCTTTGGTGGTGAAGACATCTTTGACTGCGATGGGCACACCCGCCAGCGGAGGAAGCTCGTCCCCTTTGTCGGCGAGCGCATCGATAGTCGCAGCCTGCCGGTAGGCGTGATCTTTGGACAGCGTCAGATATGCGCCGATCTCCGCGTCTTCGGCTGCGATCTTCGCGTAAAACGCATCGAGAAGCGCGGTGGCCGTGGTCTGCTTTTCCAAGACCGCGGTGCGGGTGGACTCGGCGGTGAGGAAATCGATGTTCATTACCGCTCAATCACCTTCGGCACTTTGAAGAAGACCCCATCGGTCTTCGGGGCGTTGCGGAGCGCCTCCTCGCGCGGCAAACATGGCTGAGGCTCATCGGGGCGCATGGCATCCACGAAGGAACTTTTTTCTGCCTGGCCGTAGCGGCTCGCCACTTGCGCCATCGGCTCAACATCGGCAGTGTCGAGTTCATTGAGCCGGTCGATGTATCCGAGAATGGAATTCAGGTCCCTCAACATGCGGGCGCGCTCGTCGGCGGTCAATTCGAGCTGCGCAAGCTCGGCGACATAGGCGACATCTTTTTCGGAAACCATGGGAATGTCTTTGCTGGGTCAGCGTTTACGCTGGTTTGCGGTAACGAAATTGATCTGGGTTACCGGCTCCGCAACCATTTGGTTCAGGGCAGCGAGATATTGCGGGATAAAGGTTTGCAATTGCTGACGCCAGCCCTCGTCGGGGACAGCCACGGTGAGCACACCGTCGGCAAAGGTCACGGCGGTTGTGCGCTCCGCTATTCTGGAGCCGCAGGCGAGCCGCCATGCCAGGAGCGGCCCATCGCTGCCTTCGCGGCGGACAACGTCGCTAAAAATCTTGCGCAGAGTTGCACGGGCGTGCTGCATGGGAGTTGGAAACTTATTGTAGATCATCAGTCGGCGCTATTCGCTTTTCGCCAGAATGCAACCAAGCTGTCGTAGTTAACTCTTCCGCCGAGTGTCTCGCCTCGTATCCGGGCACGACTTCAGAGTGTGCGTGAGAACCTGTCGTCCCCGGGGCACTCGAATATTTTTCCCCACCCTACCCAGCACTCCGCTTCGCTCCGTGCTGGGCTATCATGACTTCGCGCCTCCGGCGCTCCGAATCTTGGGGTTCCTACTTCCCTGCCAACTACCAAATCGAGTTCTCACGCAGACACTTCAAGCCGCTCCCCCCTGATACAAACCCCTCTTAAAGCGAGCGTCGATGTTCATCAGCTCGCCAGTGGGAATTCGCTGAGCACGAATGACAGCGCCTCTTCGCGCGTGTGCAGCGTGCCCTCGAGTTGCGCGTCCTCAACTGACGAAAGAATGTTGCGAAATTCCGGCCCGGGCTTGTATCCCAGCCGGATCAGGTCTTCGCCATTGAGCAGCGGCGCGGGCCTGATCTCCTCGTCCGGGGTCTGCAGCCGGCGCCGGCGAACGAAATTGTAGAGCGCGAGATTGCCGTGGCTGCTCAGGCAATCCAGGCGATGCAGCTCCAGATGCTCCTCAAACTTCGGCAGGCGCATGAAACGCTTCAGCGTCGACTCCTTCATCTTCTCCACGTCGGCGAAGCGCATGTGATTGGCGACCAGCGCGGCAATCTGCTTCGTGTCCTCGTTGGAGAAGTGCAGGCGATGGCAGATTTCCTCCGCCATGCGCACGCCCACTTCGACATGACCGTCGAAACGGATGCGGTCAGGAGCCACGCGAAAGGTCGGCGGCTTGCCGACATCATGTAAAAGCGTGCCCCAGGCCAGTGTGCGCGAACATCCGGGTGGCAGCTTTTCCAGCAGCAGAAGCGTGTGCACCCACACATCGCCTTCGGGATGAAATTGCGGCGGCTGCTCGACTCCTTTCATGCGTGCGATCTCCGGCAGCACCTGTTTAAGCAGTCCTGTCGCGTCGAGCAGCTCGAATGCCGTGCGCGCGTGGCCTTCGGTGAGCATTTTGGTCAGCTCATCGCGTACCCGTTCGTGGCTGACCTGGTGAATGAGCGGCGCCAGCTTGCGAATGGCGGAGAAAGTCTCCGGCTCGATGATGTAATGGAAGCGCGCGGCAAAACGCACCGCGCGCAGCATGCGCAGCTTGTCTTCCTGAAATCGGTGTTCCGGAGTGCCAATGGCGCGAACGATGCCAGCGTTCAGATCGTCACGACCACCGACGAAGTCCAGCACGCGGTCGCCTTCGAGCGGGTCCATGAGCAGACCGTTGATGGTGAAATCGCGGCGCTGCACGTCCTCCTGCGGATCTTTAGAGTAGCGGACGTGGTCGGGATGACGTCCATCGGAGTATGCGCCGTCGTTGCGAAACGTCGCGACTTCGACATAGTTCGGGTGCTCGGACGGAGTCTGCGGGCGGGGAACATCTTCGGGTGCGGGAACCAGCACGACTCCGAACTGCGCGCCGACGGCGTAGGTTTCCGGGAAGATGCGCATCACCTCGGGCGGCGTGGCGTCGGTCGCGACGTCGTAATCGGCGGGAGCAACGCCGAGCAGCGTATCGCGGACGCAGCCTCCGGCAAAGTAGGCCTGGAAGCCGCGCCGGCGAAGCTCGCGGACGATGTTGGTGGCGTGGTCACGCATGCAAGGTTGATGATAGCAATTAGCAATGAGCAACTAGCAATCAGCACTCAGCATTCCGCCTTTCGCCTTCGCCACGCCATCCAGCCCGTACAATGATTCTGTGTCCGACGTCTTTATTCTCGGCATCGAGAGTTCGTGCGACGAGACAGCGGCGGCGGTGGTTCGCTCCGGCGAGGAGGTGGTCTCCAACGTCGTTTACTCGCAGATTGCTACACATCAGCCGTACGGCGGGGTCGTACCGGAGCTGGCGTCGCGTGAGCATCTGCGTGCCATTGTGCCGGTGGTTCGCAAGTCGCTGGAGGATGCCGGCCAGACGTACCAGAGCATCGACGCTTTGGCAGTCACCAAGGGGCCGGGCCTTGCCGGCGCGCTGCTGGTCGGACTGAGCTACGCTAAGGCGCTGGCCTACGCGCTCAGTAAGCCGCTGATTGCCGTGAATCACCTCGAAGGGCACATCCACGCGGTGTTGCTGGAGGAGCGGCAGAACGGTAATCACCCCACCCAGCGCAAAACCGGCACCAGTTGGGGGCCCCGATCTAACACTGAATTGCAATTTCCCGTGCTCGCGCTGGTGGTCAGCGGTGGCCATACTCACTTGTTCCTGGCGGAGCGCAAGGATGCCGGCTGGGTGTACCACGATGTGGGACACACCCGCGATGACGCGGCGGGAGAGGCTTTCGACAAAGTGGCGAAGCTGCTTGAGCTGGGATACCCGGGAGGGCCGATCGTCGAGTTCCTGGCGCAGCACGGTAATCCGGAGGGAGTGAAGTTTTCTTTCGCGCAGATTAAGCACCGGGATCGGAATCCGCAGAACCGGTACAGCGAAGCTGACGGCCGCGTGGACTTCTCCTATAGCGGCATCAAAACCGCGGTGTTGCGTTACGTCGAGACGCACGACGTGCGTGGGGCGATTGAGCAGCGCGGTCGCATGCTGAAGGCGCTCGCACATCCCACACGTGAAGACGTCCTTAAGGCGGCTGATCCGCAGACGCTCGACCTGGTGGCGTCGTTCCAGAGGGCGATGGTCGGCGACCTGGTCAGTAAAACGCTGGCTGCTGCTCAGGAGCACAGCGCAGCCACCGTGCTGGTGACCGGGGGTGTTGCCGCCAATTCGGAGTTGCGCCGCAGGTTTCAAAGCCAGGCGGCGCAGCAGGGTTTGCAGGTGCTCTTCCCGTCACGGAAGCTCTCGACCGACAATGCGGCAATGATAGCGGCAGCGGCTTACCCCCGCTTCCTGGCAAACGAATTCTCCGAACCGGAGTTGTCGGCTGACGCAGGGTTAAAACTACGTTGACGGACAAGAGCGTATGCGTGCGCTCTCCTGCTGCAGACGAGCTACTCGGCCGAACTGGTTATTCTTCTTCGGTGGGGATTTTGGCTTCGATGTCCATGTCGCGGAACTCGCTGGATTCGAAGATCTCGCGGCACTCCATGCACTCCACGTACTCCGCGTCTTCGTCGCGAGAAACCAGCTGAACTCGGGGATGCCGACACTGATTGTTCATTGCGTCGCTCTGAGGATGGTTGTAAGGCGTGTTCACGGGATGGATAGCTGCCATATTTCAGCTCAAACGGCTGAACAAACTCGCATTGTCGGGTATTTTAGACTGGGGCATTAGCTTGTCAAGCATTTCCCACATTAAAATTATCGATAGCTGGGGGCGGCGCACGAGAGTGTCAGACCTAAGTATCAGATGGTCAGCGATGCACTAAGTTGCCATCCAATGGGAAATTGTTAACAGCGGGCCATGTGCGCCCTGACGGTAAATTCTGCATCCTATTTAACCGTAACCAAGGTGCGCTATGTCGACGATTTGTCGACGGCTGCGGCATTGGACAACGGGAGCTACTCTGGGTAGCATCCAATCTGCGGCGACAAAGGTACATCCTAATTGGCTACAGCGAAAAAGATACTGGCAAATGGTATATCCGAGCATGAGGCGATAGAACGCGCGCAGCGCGGCGATGCCGAGTGCTTTGAAGCTCTCTACGGCTTACATAAGCGACGTGTTTACTCGCTGTGCTTACGCATGACGGGGAACACGGCGGAGGCTGAAGACCTGACGCAAGAGGCGTTCCTTCAGCTCTATCGCAAGATCGCGACTTTCCGCGGGGAGTCGGCGTTTTCGACCTGGCTGCACCGGCTAGCGGTGAACGTGGTACTCATGCACCTGCGGAAGAAGGGACTGCCGGAGGTGTCGCTGGAGGAGTCGATGGAGCCGCAGCAGGAAGACGGTCCGAAGAAGGACATTGGAACGCGCGATAACGTATTGGCGGGATCGATCGATCGCGTAAACCTGGAGCGAGCGGTGGAGAGCCTGCCTCCGGGATATCGCATCATTTTTGTCTTGCACGATGTGGAAGGTTATGAGCATAACGAGATTGCGGAGATGATGGGGTGCTCCATCGGTAACAGCAAGTCTCAACTCCACAAAGCGCGTATGAAGCTGCGCGACCTGTTGAAGCACAGTAAGGCGGAAAAAGCCGCCAACCGGAGGTAGGAAAAGGGAGAAGCATTTCGCAAATTGAAATGTTGGGAGTTAGCAGAGCGGACAAGACCTGAAGGGATCCGCCGTCAATTCCCGGGGAGAAAAGAGATATGACGTGTGCGGAATTTCAGAAGGTCCTGCCTTATATTATTGACGGCGGAGGTAGCGAAGAGGAGCAGGAACACCTGCGCACCTGTCACGTCTGCTCCGATCTGGTAGCGGACTTGCGGTACATCGCCGATATCGCGAAACTCCTGGTGCCGATGGAGGATCCCAGTCCACGAGTGTGGAACGCGATAGAAAAGGGGCTGGAACGCGAGGGGCTGGCGAAACCGGCGCGCCGGACGGTGTAAGTAAAATCGCGATTGCGAGCTGGTCTGAGTCGTCGACATCCTGCTTTTCCGTCTGCCGCATCCCACCTATAATTGTTGGTAGCAAATTTTTCCGGTTCAGTGCAGCCGATAGCCGGCTCACAAAATCATGTCGAACGTTGAAAGCCTCGCGCGCGACAGTTTTGTTGAAATCACGCTAGAGTTAATCGACTCGCTGGTAGCGGATTTTCCGCGCCCTGACTTCGCCATTCGTCTGTGGAATGGTGAAATCTGGGGCAATAGCCACCATCCGCGATTCACGGTAGTACTGAAGCATCCAGGAAGCTTGCGGCAGATGCTCATCGGCGCCAATGAGCTAAAGCTGGGGGAAGCGTATATCTATGACGATTTCGACGTCGAAGGCGATATTGAGGCGGCGTTCAGCTTCGGCGAATACCTGATCAACCATGAGCTGGAGTTGATCGAGAAACTGCGGCTGGCAGGACTGCTGCTTCGGCTTCCTCATCGTGACTATGGCCCGGACAAGCACGCACTGGGGCCGCATCTTCACGGCAGGCCGCATTCCAAGCATCGGGACCGGGAAGCCGTTACCTACCACTACGACCTCTCCAACGACTTCTATCAGCTCTGGCTCGACCGGCGCATGGTGTATTCCTGTGCGTACTTCGAAAACGGTGATGAGGACATCGACACGGCCCAGGCCGGCAAACTCGATTACATTTGCCGCAAGCTGCGGTTGCAGCCGGGTGACCGCCTTCTCGATGTGGGGTGTGGCTGGGGCGGTCTGATTCTGCATGCGGCGCAGCACTTTGGAGTGCGAGCTCTCGGGGTCACGTTGAGCGAACCGCAGGCGGAGGTGGCGCGGGCGCGCATCAGCGAAGCCGGACTGGACGACCGTTGCGAGGTGCGGGTCTGCGATTATCGCGACCTGGAGCCGTGGTCGCCATACGACAAGATTGTCAGCGTAGGAATGTTTGAACATGTAGGCGAGCCGCGGCTGCCGGAATATTTTGGTCACGTTTGGAAGCTGCTGCGGGAGGGCGGCGTCTTTCTGAATCACGGAATCTCCGCTTCTGCGATCTTCCGGCGGAAAGGCGCTTCCTTCATCGACAAGTATGTGTTTCCTGACGGCGGGCTGGTGCCACTCGGCACAACCATTCGCATTGCAGAGGCGTGTGGCTTCGAGGTCCGCGACGTAGAGAGCCTGCGCGAGCATTACGCGCGCACGCTGCGGCACTGGATGCGGCGACTGGAATCGCGCTACGAGGATGCGAAGCGGATTACCAACGAAACCATATATCGCATCTGGCGCGTTTACATGGCGGGCAGCGTCCATGCGTTTGCCAAGGGCAGGGTCAATCTGTTCCAGGTACTATTCAGCAAGCCGGAGGCCGGGGAAGCGCACCTGCCGCAGACCCGCGCCGACTGGTACATCCACGGCTAGCGCGCCTTCAGGCCCACTGTACGGCGAATCACCCCAAAATCCGGTTTGACCGCAACAACTGGAATGCGGCCCGTCGGCCGCTGCACGTAGACTAATTCCGGGTAATAAGAAATGGATGGCAATGAATTTCGCGATTTAGGGAATCAGGTTGTCGACCTGATGGCCCAATACCTCGACAGCATTGGCGATAAACGGGTGTTCCCCGACGTTGGGCCTCGCGCCGTCAACCAGCTTTTCAACGAGCCCCTGCCGCAGGAGCCAAACGCGCCCGAGGCTGTGCTGCAGGAATTACGGCGCAAGCTGCTTCCCTACTGCACCAACGTCGGCCATCCCGGCTATATGGGCCTGATCACGCCGTCACCCAGTCCTGTGGGCGCGGTGGCGGATTTCATCTGCTCGGTGCTTAATCAGAACGTGGGCGCGTACTCCATCGGGCCGTCTGCCGTCGCGATGGAGCGCCGCGTGGTGCGCTGGCTCACGGATCTCTGCGGCTATGGCGAGATTGCGGGAGGCAATCTGACCAGCGGCGGAATGATGGCCAATTTCATCGGATTGAAGCTGGCGCGCGATGCCGTGACCCAGGACCGCAGCCAGTATTCCGGCATACAGGAGCAATGGGCGGTATACGCGTCTGAGGAGCGACATGTCTCAGTCGACAAGGCGGTGGACTGCGTTGGGCTGGGGCGTGATGCGCTGCGCGCACTGCCGACCGACACGAACTTTGAAGTTCGCCTCGATGCACTGGAAGACGCGATCGGTACAGACAAGAGGAATGGCATTCGGCCGATGTGCATTGTCGGCATGTTTGGGACCACAAATACCGGTGCGGTCGACGACATTTGCGAGCTGGGTCGTGTCGCCCGTCGCGAAGGCATGTGGCTGCATGTTGACGCCGCATACGGCGGTGGCATGCTGCTGTCGCGTGAGTGGCCGATGCGTGGTCGCGGCCTGGAGCTTGCCGACTCCATCACCATCGATCCTCATAAATGGTTCTATGCTCCTCTGGATGCTGGAGCCGTCCTGGTCAAGGATGCGGGCCGGCTGACGAAATCGTTTGGCATGAAGCCGGCGTATTTGAAGGACGAATTCGACGAGGCTGATGAACGCTATCAGTATTACGTCCACGGGTTCGAGCAATCGCGGCGCTTTCGTAGCTTGAAAGTGTGGATGAGCTTCAAACGCTATGGCGCGCGCCAGATTGGCGAGTGGATCGACAACAATGTGCGGCAGGCAAAATACCTGTATGGACTGGTGGCGAACGATCCTGATTTCGAGGCGGCCAGCGATCCGCCGATGTCCGCAATCTGCATCCGCTACAAGGGCAGGGAGCTAAGCGAGGCGGAATCGAAGAACCTGCACGCCGAAGTTGCGCAGCGAGTGGAACAGAGCGGACGGTTCTGGATTTCGACGACGGAGCTGAAAGGCAAGAGCTGGTTTCGCATCAATCCCGTAAACTTCCGCACTCACGAAGAGCACATGGCGCAGTTGTTTACTTTTCTTCAGCAGGAGTGCCGCGCTTTGTCAGAGGGACGCGGCGTTCCAAAGCAGGCGAATAACGCCTGAACGGCTGACTGGTGTCTCGAGGGTGAGTGCTAGCCGGAGATGCGAACCGCTATTGTTTCGTTTTCGTGATATTGAGTTGTACTACCTGACCGTTCGGGCTCTTCACCAGCATTGTCTTCTTGTCGGCTAGTTTGGCAGGAAATTCTTTTCCTGGAGCCCAGCCCATAAATGTGGTGATGGGTCCGCTGGTAGTGCCAAGGTAGACCGTGCCTCCCATGCGCATCGCTATCTTGTAGCGGTCTGCATTTTCGGGATGCTGTTCGTTAGCGGGAACCTTTTCGAAGGAAACAACCTGTGCCGGTTGGAAGCCTTCGTCAATTTGTGCGTATGCGAGCATGGCAGCGAGCATCACGCAGCAGGTAAGAGCAACAACCAAACGAGTCTTCATTCGTGTTCCTTTCCGTTAGTAGGAAGACAAAGTATAGGCCAGCCGGCTACTCCACGCCGATACTGCGCCCAGAACTGGGTTACGCATTTTGTCGATTAGGCTGATTCGTCTTTGTCAGCTCACCTACAGCCTGATTCCAGGTCACAATCCACGGCACCGCAAGCGAATAAATCAGGCGAGCGGCTAAAACACGTACGTTGGCGTGTTTGCTCAACGTGCTCCAGTCCATGCGAAACGCAAAGTAAACCTCGAGCAGGAGTACGCAAATCAGCGGTATCGCCGTGCGAGGGAGCAGGAGGATGGTAGCCACCTCCGCCGCACAGCGCAGAAAATTGCGCAGCAGGCGCGATCGTCGGGTTCCCAGAACTCCGTCCGCGACGCCATACCGGGCCATCATGCGTAGAGCGCTCTTAAGGGTGTGACGAGGGCGATAGATGGCCTGTGCCCGTTCGGCATAGACCGGAGCTGCCAACCGGCGCACGCGCAGGTCGAAGCTGGTGTCTTCGCCCAGGAAGCTGGTTTCCGGAAAGCCGCCGACACGCTGCCAGAGATCTTTCCGAAATGCCATGGAGCGCGCGGTGCACGATTTTGTGGTTCCATCGGCGCGCTGCTTCATCCCGAAAAAGGGTGCCGAAGCGATGTCCCAAATGGTTTGGTGATCGGGATCGACACAGGAGCCGCCGAGCGCGTATTCGGCGCTGCCGTCCAGGATGGGCGCGGTGAGCCGGCCCAGCCACTCGGGGTCGTAGATGCATCCGGCATCTGCGCAGGCAATGATTTCAGAACCGGCAGCAGCGATACCTACATTGCGACCACGGGCAATCGGTCCGTGAGAGGCTTTGAGGTTGCAGCTCTCGTCGCGAATGGCGACCAGGTTGGGGTACTTCGAACGCGCCGCTTGCAGCCGCTCCCAGGTACCATCCGTCGACCCGCCATCGACGATGATCACCTCCGAGCGCAGCGTTTGTTCCGCAAGGGTCGAGACCAGAGCGTCGATATCTTCGGCCTCGTTGAGGACGGTCGCGGTTACGGTGACAGTGGAGTTGAACGCCAAGCTTAGATTGTAACTTTTCTCCGATTCTGTGGAACCGACGTGCCGTTTTTCGCGTATTTCCTAGTGCTCAGAACTCCGCGAACTCTCGCGTCCAACCCGCGACAGGAGGCACCATGTTTCATTCCCGTTCCAATCACCATCTGGCGATCGTCACAACTGGGGCGTTGCTCGCGCTGCTCATTGCCGTGCCAGCATTCGCAGAGGTAACTCAGGAGTTCCATCGCACGGTCCCGCTTTCGGCGACTGGCCGCGTGTCACTCAGCAATATCAATGGCGACCTCGCAGTCACTGGATGGGAGCGTAACGAAGTTCAGATTGATGCCGTTAAGTCGGCGCGCGATCAGCAGCGACTCGACAATATTGGCATTGAGGTCAACACCAGTGGCGACTCCGTCGAAATCCAAACGAAATATCCCGAGCACCTGTTCAACAACAATCCGGGTTCGGTGCGCTACACGTTGCATGTGCCGCAGAACGCGCGCATCGACAAGATCAATCTGGTAAACGGCTCGCTGGATGTGCAGAAGATTTCGGGCGAGGTGGAGGCGAGTTTGGTCAACGGTAAGGTCCGCGCATCCGATCTGGCGGGCACAGCCGATCTGGCGACGGTGAACGGCGCCATCGAGGCCAACTATGCCTCCCTGAACAACGTGCGCGAGATCAAGCTGAAGTCGGTAAACGGCAGCGTCAATTTGCTGTTGCCGCAGTCACCCAATGCGGATGTCAACGCCAGTGCGGTCAATGGCGGCATAACCACCGATTTTCCGTTGACGGTGAAGGGGCATTTCGTTGGGAAAAGCATGTCGGGTACTCTCGGCAACGGCGGTGTAGACATTGAATTGAATAATGTGAACGGCAGTATTCACATCGGGCCGGGAAGAGGGGGCTTGTAGCTGAGCAATATATTTTCACTACGGAGGCACTGAGAGCACGGAGTAATGAACTGCCAGCGGTGCGGGCATGGATTGACGTGGGAGGGCGCGAAATCGCCCCCCTCACATTCCGTATTCTCCGTGTCCTCCGTGCCTCCGTGGTGAATCAATAGACCTCGTGGCTTCGTGGCGGCGATTGGATATCCGGCTTGCGTGCGATTAGCAGCAGCGCGCCGATGCGCTTGAAATCGCGCAACTCATTCGCATCCTTGAACCATTTGCCGGTGTACTCCTCGGGCGTGGGCGTGAGGTCCGGGATTCGGATCGCGCGCACATCTTCGTATCCGTGCTCCTTCAGCAACTCAACATATTCCTGCTCGGAACGGACCTGTACCGGCACCTTGAGCTCGTCCACCCAGCGTAGCGAGTAGGCGTTGTCCTTGTACAAATTGATCAGGATGTACACCTCGCCCTTGGGCGCCATGACGCGGAATAGCTCATCCAGCGCGCGGTCCTGATCGCCGTAGTAATAAAACGATTCCACCGAGAGCACCTTGTCGAAGAAGTTTTCTTCCCACGGAATCTGCAGTGCTGAGCCAACCACGAACAGGAGACTGTCGAACTCGGTCGAATTGGCGCGCGCCCGCCGAATCATTTCGTCCGACACATCCAGACCGACGACCTGTCCGGGTCCATCGCCTGCGCCAACCAGTTGTGCCAGCAGGCGGCTCGCCCATCCCGCGCCGCAGCCGAGGTCGAGTACCTTTTGGCCGGGCTTCAGGTTCATCAACGCCAGCGTCTGCTGGGTGATGTTGATGTGATGGTGCTCCATCTCCTCGCCTTTGCCGGCTTCGGCCCACTCGTTGAACTCGCGCCGCATCTGCTCGTCCGTGGATATCGTCTTGTTTTCGCTCATACTTCCTCGAAGTTGTCCCGGGCTCAATAGCTGCAGAATGAATTCACCACTGAGACACGGAGGACACGGAGTTTATTTTTTCTCTTCCGGTATCTATGGCTTCACGCGTCGGATGATTCGTCCGATAACTGCGTCTTCATTTTCCAATACCCTCTGTGCCTCTGAGAACGCAGGATTGGATTTGTTTAGTGAGTTGGCCCAGCGGAGAAGTGTCGCCATTTTCTCCTCGAAGTCACCTTCAGACCAGGGGCTCGAATTCACGACCAAGCGACCGGAGTTGTAGTGTTCCGAACCGAACAGGCGATTCTTATCGGAGTCGTGGGGGGAGGATTCTGTTTTTCGATACGCTGCGTAGTTGATGCCTTCGATAATGAGGTTGCGGGCTTCATCCAGGTTCATTCTTATCATCATCCCAGCGTTGCTATGCCTATGGTACAGTTGCGGGAACTTATGGCTCAAACACCGCAGCCATCCGCCGACTCCGGGAAACGTGCATCGCTCTACTGCCCCACATGCGGCCGCGACGTGGATGACCCGCTCACCTGCGGCGATTGTTCGGCCGTGATCTGCCGCGTTTGCGGCACGCCGCTGGAGATGCCCGAGGACCTCGGCATCGGCTGACGTATGGCACACCCAGCCGCCACCACACACGAACCTGCCGTCCAACACACCTCGCTGTTGCGCGGGCTCTCGCTCAGCGATTCGGTGCTGCTGATGGTGGGCGGAATGATCGGCTCGGGCATTTTCCTTACCGCCGGACAAATCGCCGCCGCGGTTCACAAGCCGCTGTTGTTTCTGGGGGTGTGGCTCGCAGGCGGGTTGATCTCGCTGTTGGCTTGCTTCGCCTTTGCGGAGATGGGCGCGATGTTTCCCGAGGCCGGCGGCCAGTACGTCTTCCTGCGCGAGGCGTTCGGAGAATTTCCCGCCTTCCTCTATGGCTGGATGATTGTCACGGTTATCCAGAGCGGCAGTATCGCGGCGTTGGCTGTCGGCTTCTCCGATTATCTGGGTGCCGTGCTTCCGGTTGTGTCCGCTCACGCTCCCATCCTGCGCATTGGGCAGTGGACACTCACGCGTGGCGATCTGGTTGCCATTAGCGCCATCGTTCTGCTGACGGCCGTCAACGTTGTGGGCCTGAAACGCGGATCGGCGCTGATCAATATGGCGACCTGGGCGAAGTTCGTGGCCATTGGAAGTTTTGTATTGCTTGGGCTGGCGGTCGGACACGGACACTGGTCGAATTACTCGATCAGCATGACGGCGCCTCAGTCCTTTACTACTGCACATATGATCTCGGGATTTGGTGTCGCGTTGATTAGCGTGTTCTGGGCGTTTGACGGCTGGGTGTACGTGACGTGGGTTGCGGGGGAGATCAAGAATCCGCAGAAGGTGCTGCCGCGGGCCATGGTGCTGGGGGTGCTTATTGTGGCACTTACGTACCTGCTGATCAATGCGGTGTATCTCTACGCCATGCCGATCACCCAGGTGGCGAAAGAAGAAACCATTGCGCAGGCTGCCGCAGTCACGCTTTTCTCCTCCAGCGCGGCACGCTGGCTTAGCGGCACGATCGCGCTCTCGTGTTTCGGAGCGCTCTCCTGCATGGTGCTTAGTGGCGCTCGCGTCCCCTTCGCCATGGCGCGAGACGGCGCCTTCTTCCACGCGCTGGGGAATCTGCATCCACGCTATCGCACCCCGGCAGTGAGTCTGGTTGCACTGAGCGTGTTGGGTATTGTGTTCGCGCTCAGCGGCAGCTTCGACCAGCTCTATACCTATGTGATGTTCATGTCGGTAGTGTCGTATGCGCTCGCGGTCGCGGGGCTCTTCGTGCTGCGCCGAACCCGACCCGATCATCCGCGGCCGTATCGTTGCACGGGCTACCCCTATCTGCCGGCGCTCTATGTGCTGGTGGCCGGAGCGTGGGCGCTCAACTCGGTTTACACTCGCCCGCGCGAGACGCTGATTGGGATCGGCATCGTGCTTCTAGGCGCGCCGTTCTACCTTTTCTGGCGCGGGCAATCAAAGAAAACCCGCGAGGTTGAGGCCGCCTTGCGAGAGCAAACCGGCACCTTGGACTGATAAGGACGCCGCAACCCGGCGTCACCGCAGCAGCGAGCCCCTAGCGCGAAAGAGCCCAATTCAGCCCTTCAGTGGTGCCGACCCCGCTTCATTTATGCGTGGTAACGGGTAGGATACCTTCTTCCGTCCAAGGCAACGGCGCTCGAGTCCCACAGATTACCCACAGATCACCGCCAATCCATTGTCTCTACCGCTGAGTCAAGGCACACTGGGCCATCTTTCGAGCCAAACGGCCCGCAAGTGGGGTGGAAGACGATGGCAATCAACCAGTTCAAGAGTCTATGTCTGGTCGCGATCAGCTGGATGACACTGTTCAGTTTCGGTGGCTCAGCCCTTACGGCGGCCGACAATGCCGAATGTACTGCCGGCAAACTCTCTGATTACCAGAGACTTGGGTCGCAGGGCTGCGTTATCGGCGACACGCGCTTTGCGAACTTCACCTACCGACGCGCGGCGGATGGACTTCCTGCCGAGGCTATCTGCGTCACCCCAGGCACCGTGCCCGATAGCGACGATCCCGCGCTGCTGTTTGAAGCTAGGTGGGCCGCTCCCTCCTTTCGCGGCTCATACATTACCTACTCTGTCGAGGTCCTGCCGTCGGGTAGGGCGATCAGCCGGACCAGTCTGGAGATGCAGTTCGGGCAGATTGCAGGCACCGGAGAGGCGAGTGTTGCTAGCGAGGTGCGTCTGTCGCGCAGCGGCCCGGCGGCCAGCGGGAGCACGGCAGATTCGAAACTCAAAGTGTTTCTTGGCCCCAACGGAGCCAAGAAGGCGGTGGACCACGGTCAGCTAACCGTTCCGGTGCGGGAAATGAGCGTGATGACCTCTCCGAGCGTTGCGGCAGGGAAGAACGGAGAGGCCAGCTTGAAGGGCTTCATGGAGGTATTTCATTCGATTCCGCTGCAACCTGCCTCGGCGAGCGATCGCACGGGAACTTTGGTGGCCGGCGGCGGGGCGCACTGACGTTGTCGGACTGTCCTCGGGGTGAAGAGCAGGCTGCGGTGATCTGCTCCTCACACGAAAAAACCGCCGCCACCACTTGAATGACCGTAAGGAGGTCACCATGAAAACGCAAACTGATAACCCATACACCAACGATCGTAAAGACGGAGCCGCTGTTGCGAGCCTGTCCCCGGCCCCGTACCGCAGAACGCTGGCTGCAAGCCTCATACTGCTGGCAATGCTCCTGGCGATTCACATCCAGGCTATCGCGCAACAGACGCAGGCTCCCGGCTCACAGAGCTTTACCAGTGGCCCGACCACGATGCACGGAACGATGTTCCTGGCTTTGACCGCTGCCATAGATTCCAAGAAGTTGAAGGCGGGCGATGAGGTAGACGGAAGAACCGCCGCGCTTATTAGCTTGAGAGACGGAACTACGATCCCCCGTGGCATGAAGGTGATTGGGCACGTAGTCGAAGCGAAGGCGCGGGGCAAAGGCGATGCTGAGTCCTCACTCGCCATCGTGTTCGAATCTATCAATTTGCCGGATGGAAAGAGCCTGGCGATCAACGGCGTCATTCAGGCTGTCGGCCCGAATCCTAACGCGGAGGTGCAGACTGGCGGCGGAATGGGTTATGGCGGCATGACCATGGACCTGGAGATGCCTGCATCGCCCAAATTTGTTCCGCGACCGGTGCAACTGCTGAATCAGGAATCCAGGGGAGTAATTGGAATTAAGAACCTGCAGCTGGGGCCGGAGGGGGTGCTCACTTCGGATGCGAAATCCGTGAAACTGGACAGCGGGTATCAAATCCTGCTGAATGTCCGGCCGTCGGTGAGCGCAGCCTTGGCCAATTAGGCGATGAGGACATGGCCTGCCGTAGGCACGGGACGCCTTCTATGCGGCGGGATTGTGCCGTCCTGAGGGGACTCGGAATTACCTATCGACCCTGTAGTCAAGCCTGTTCCCAAGGCGCCTGTCGGGAAGATTCCCGAGAGAGGGGAAGAACATAAGAGAGGTATTGAGGAGTTAAAACGCAAGTATTCACCGAATCCTTCGGATGACAGTTTTTGAGCCTTTCGTCACGGACCGCGTGACGCTTCGGACTTCTTACTTCACCGCGATATTCACGAGCCGGCCCTTGACGACCAAAATCTTAATGACCTCTTTGCCGGCGACCGCGGCCTTCACTTTTTCGTCGCCGAGGGCAAGCTCGCGAACCTGGTCGTCGGCGGCGTCGGCGGGGACGACGATGCGGCTGCGAATCTTGCCATTGACCTGGATGGCGATCTCGACTTCTTCTTCCTTCGCCAGCGCAGGATCGTACTGCGGCCAGGGCGCGCGTAACAGGTCGGATGTTTCGCCCAGCATTTCCCATAGTTCGTGCGCGAGATAGGGCGCGAAGGGCGCCAGCATCAGCACCAGCTTGCGCTGCACGTCAGCCGTGAGCGACTTAGGCGCCGCTGGTTGCCCATGCTGAACGCTGTCTTCGTAAGCGTAGAGTTCGTTCACCAAACTCATGAGAAACGAGATGGAGGTATTAAAGTGCCACCGGCCACCGAAATCATCCGTAATGTGCTTGATGGTCTGGTGTACCACACGTTGCATTTTTCGTGCTGCCGGCGAAAGCTCGCCCTCAAAGCTTCCGCTCCATGCCGGATCGTCAGGCTTCGCATTTCGAGCGACGAACCGGTAAACGCGCGACAACAGAGTACTGACTCCGCGAATCCCGTCATCCTGCCAATCCAGGTCGCGATCTGGAGGCGCGGCGAACAGCGTGTACATGCGGGTGGAGTCCGCGCCGTAACGCGCCACCATTTCGTCGGGCGAGACGACGTTGCCCAGGCTCTTGGACATCTTCGCGCCGCTCTTGATCACCATGCCTTGGGTGAAGAGCCGCTCCGCCGGTTCGGAGTTGCGCACCAGCCCCATCTCGCGCATCACTTTGGTCCAGAAGCGCGAGTAGATGAGGTGCAGGATGGCATGCTCCACGCCACCGATATACTGATTGATCGGAAACCAATATCCTACAATGTCTGAGTTCAGCGGCTTGTCTGACAATGTCGGATCGGTGTAGCGATAAAAGTACCAGGACGAATCGACGAAAGTGTCCATGGTGTCGGTCTCGCGCCGCGCAGGGCCGCCGCACTTCGGGCAACTCACGTTCACGAACCCCGGCACTTTGCCCAGCGGCGAGCCGCCGGCCAACGTAATTTCGACATTTTCCGGCAGCAACACCGGCAGGTCTTTTTCCGGTACCGGTACGATGCCGCAACCAGGGCAGTAGATGATGGGGATCGGGGTGCCCCAATACCGCTGCCGGCTGATGCCCCAGTCTTTCAGGCGGAAGGTGACGGTAGCTTTACCGAAGCCATGCTCCTCGGCGTACTTCGACATCTTTTTGATGGCTTCGTCGTTGGGCAAGCCGCTGAACTCGCCCGAGTTGATCAGCAAACTGTTGCTTTCAACGAACGGCAGCACGGGTTCATTGGGCTCGCCGTCGGGCGCGTCGCCTTCGCGGCATGGCAAGATGACAACGCGAATATCGAGGCCGTACTTTTTGGCGAATTCGTAGTCGCGCTCATCGTGTGCCGGGACGGACATAATCGCGCCGGTGCCGTAGTCGAGCAGAACGTAATTCGCCACCCAGATAGGCACGCGTTCGCTGTTGAACGGATTCAGAGCATAACGGCCGGTAAACATGCCATGCTTCTCGATTGCACCGACGTCGCCGGCTTCTTTGGCGCGGTTCTGCTCCTGCATCAGGTCTTCGACCTTGGCGTGCAACGCGTGGTCGTTGGCGATCAAGTCGGTGACGAGCGGATGCTCGGGCGCAAGTTGCAACGACGTAGCGCCGTAGATCGTGTCCACGCGGGTGGTGAAGACGGTGATCTTGTCGCCGGCGGGTCCGGCCGGGCCGTCGAGCTTGAAGTCGACCAGGGCGCCTTCGCTGCGGCCGATCCAGTTGCGCTGCATGGTGCGCACCTTTTCCGGCCAGCCGGGCAGTTTGTCCAAGCCCTGCAATAGCTCGTCGGCATAGTCCGTGGTGCGCAGGAACCACTGCTCCAGCTCCCGCTGCTCGACCAGCGTGTCCTCGTGCCGCCAGCAGCATCCGTTGGGAAGCACCTGCTCATTGGCCAGAACGGTGGCGCACTTCGGACACCAGTTCACCTTGCTTTTCTTGCGATAGGCCAGGCCGCGCTCGAAGAACTTCAGGAAGAACCACTGGTTCCAGCGGTAGTATTCCGGCAGGCAAGTGGTGACTTCCTTCGACCAATCGTAGGCAAAACCCAGACGATTCATCTGGCGCTTCATCGCGGCGATGTTGCGCAGCGTCCACTCACGCGGCGGAGTCTGGTTGGCGATGGCGGCATTTTCCGCCGGCAGACCGAAAGAGTCCCAACCCATCGGGTGCAGCACATTATGCCCCTGCATCCACATGTAACGCGCCAGGGCGTCGCCGATGGCGTAGTTGCGCACGTGCCCCATGTGCAGCGCGCCCGAGGGGTACGGCAGCATTTCGAGGACGTAATACTTCTTGCGCTGGCTGGTCGAATCTTCTGCGCGATAGAGGTCGGGATTCTGCGCCCAGCGTTCCATCCATTTCTGCTCGATCGCCTGGGGATTGTAGCGGTCGGCGCGGGCTACTGCCGTATCGCCGTTTACGACCTGCGTTTGGCCTCTGGCTGTTGTGTCTTGCTTGCTTGACTTAGCCATCTCTACTCTTAAAGATGAGTCAAAGATAAACCTTGATTCTACAACCGTGGCAAGATCGAGGGGCGATGAAGGCCGGGTGGCGAATGGCAACGTGGGCGGTCAAGGACAAGTGACATGGCCGTGGATCGAAGCGTTTGGTCGTCACGCCGCCCCGCGTTTCGGTTTTGCCCCGCGCTTCTCTCCAACCAAGCGCTTCAGCACGTTCACGTTCGTCAGATCGTCGAGCGGCTCGTCGATCGGCGTTTCGGCGATGAAGGCAGCAGTGACAAGTCGAGAGTCGTTCAGCAAACGGCGAAACGGTTTCAGCCCGATGCTACCTTTGCCGATGTGCTCATGCCGGTCGAGCTTCGATCCTCGCGCGGCCTTCGCGTCATTGCAGTGCCACACGTAAACATTGCCGAGGCCGACGGTGCGGTCGAGCTGATCGAGCGTCTCGGCGAAGCCCTCCTCGCTGACCATGTCGTAACCCGATACATGCGTGTGGCAAGTGTCGATGCAAGCGCCGACGAGAACAAAGTCGCGAAGCAGGTAGAGCAACTCGGCAACCTGCTCGAAGTTGCCGCCGAGCGAGAACTCCGATCCGGCAGTGTTTTCGATGAGAATTCGCAGGCCGCTGCTCCAGAGCTTCAGGCCATCGACCGACTGCTCGATGGCCAGGGCGGCGCGGCGCAGACCTTCTTCGCGGCTGCTGCCACGAAAGGAACCAGGGTGCAGTACCAGGAACTCCGCGCAGAGCGCCAGCGCACGCTCGACCTCGCCGCGAAAGGCGACGATCGACTTGGCGTGAAATTCCGAGTTGCCGCCCGCGAGATTTACCAGGTAATTGGCGTGGATGACCAGCGGCTTGAGGTTGTAGCGCTCACGTAAGCGGCTCATCTCCTCGCATTGCGCGCCACCGAGTTCGTACGGCTTCCACTGTCGTGGACTGGAAGAGAAGACTTGAAACGTGTTGCACCCCAGACGATAGGCGCGCTCGGCGGCATTCTCGACACCACCGGCCGTCGAAGTGTGAATGCCGATTCGCCGGGCCGTTAGCTTGGGCGGCAGCTTTGGCGGCGGCAACAGCTTCAGAATGTCCCTTTCTTTCTTTTCGGAATGCCCCACTGGTCCATTCTATGAAATCGCGGAGTTGCCGTGTTCGCGCACGCGAACTCGTGACCATGGTCACACGCAGCCCCGTAGGGCAGAGGCTAAAGTTCAGCTGACATCATGCTCCGGCTAACCGAAAGGCTCGTCCGCGCACTACTGAAGCTGGCGCCTAATACGCGCAAGCCCGATCACCTGGTCCTTGGCCAACGAAGTGAAACCGAAGCCTACTTTTATCTCGAGCGGTTGGGATACAGGTTCGTCGCCACCAACTTTCGCGTGCCGCATAATCGCGGCGAGATCGACCTGATCGGCTGGGATAAAGACGTCCTCTGCTTTGTCGAGGTGAAGACGCGCACCGACGACAGCTTCGCCCCGCCATCCACAGCCGTAACCACGGCCAAGCAGGAGCACCTGCGGTCTGTGGCAAAAGCTTACTTGCGGCGCTTACCTGGAGAGCGCCCTCCGTCGTGTCGCTTCGATGTGGTGAGCGTTGTGCCGTCAGAGGACGGAGGCGCGCCCGAGATCGCGCTGCGCAAAGCTGCGTTCTCCTGGAGTGCAGCAAGGCCGCGCCAACCTCAATATCGCGATTACTTCGACCGGCATTTTGGCGTGGCAGAAGATGAATGAAGGATGGATCGGCGGTTCATGCGCAATTGACCACTGACCACTGTTCGTCTACCCGCTGTGCCGGATGTGCATCACGTCGCCATCCTTCACGATGTACTCCTTGCCTTCCAGCCGCAGAGTGCCGCGGGCGCGGGCCTCGGCTTCGGAGCCAGCCTCCAGCAACTGGTCCCAATGGATGGTCTCCGCACGAATGAAGTGGTGTTCCAGATCAGTGTGGATGGCGCCAGCGGCGTTCACCGCCTTCGATCCGCGCTCCACGGTCCAGGCGCGGCATTCGTCTTCGCCTACGGTGAAGAAAGAAATCAGCCCCAGCAGCTCGTAGGTTTTGCGGATGAGACGCACCAGTCCGCTCTCCGTCAGCCCATAACTCGACAGGAATTCCGCCGCATCTTCGTCGCTCATCTCGGCGAGCTCGGCTTCAACTTTCGCGCAAACCGCGAGAGCGCCTGTGTTCGGACGCGATGTGACCTCGGCAATCCCATACTTCGCGACCGCCGCTTCGAGGTCTTTACCCAGGGTCGAACTCTCGCCGATATTGAGCACGTAGAGTATCGGTTTTTCGCTCAGGAACATGAAGCCGCGGACGCGCTTTTTGTCTTCGGGCGTCATCTCTAGCTCACGCAGGGGACGCTCGGTTTCGAGATGCGCCTTGGCGCGCAGCAGTAGGTCGTGCTCGCGCTCAATCTCATCGGACTTCATCTTCTTGCGGTCTTTTTCGACGCGCTCGAGCCGCTTCTCAACCTGCCCGAGATCGTTGACGATCAGATCGAAGTCGATGTTCTTGATGTCGCGCAGCGGATCGATGGGTCCGACATGCGGGATGGAGTCGTCTTGGAAGACGCGCACCACGTGCGCCAGCGCGTCGACGTTGCGGAGGTTAGCGGCGAATGCCGTCTCGTTTAATGCCTCTTTGCTGAGCGCGGCGACGTCGGCGTATTCGACGCTGGCGTGAATAAGCTTCTTCGGGTTGTAGAGCGCGGCCAGGCGGTCGAGACGATCGTCGGGCACTCTGGCGACACCAAGGTGAGCTTCGCGCGGATTGCCGTGCGCGCGCTGCGCCACCTGCTGCTTGGTCAACATTACGAACAGGGAGGTCTTGCCGACTTGGGGTAAGCCGATGATGCCGGTTTTCATAGGAAGCAATGAGCAATTAGCAACTAGCCAAGGCTAAGAGCGATCAGCCCTAGGATCGGTCTGAATGTCCATTTTTAGACTAAATGAAAACGGGATTCGCCGCTGTGAGGAACAGTCGCACCGTAATTTGAGCACGAGAATACGATTCCCGAATCCCTGCCGGTTTTGCTAAATGCCAAGTGCTAACTGCTAATTGCTAGTTGCTGCGTTACCCCATCCTTCTCGCCGTCAGGTACAGCAGCGCCAGTCCCAACAGCAGCACGCTGCCTTCAATTCGCGTGGACCAGACATGCAGTCGATTGAACTCGAGGCGTCGAGCGTCATCGTGCGGCACCTCGTCGATCATTACCATTTGCTGCCGCAGCACCTGCATTCTGGCACCCACCGCGAACATGCTCACCAGCGTCAGGATGATCATGGCGTAGATGAGCAGATGCCTTACCGCAAAAGGCTGCGCGGTACCGCTCACGACTCGCGAATCGAGCATGGACGTAATGGCAAAGAGGACGCCACAGCCGATTCCGATCCCGTGCAGAATCCCCAGGCTGCGATTGACTACGTTGCCCGCCAATTGTCGGGTTGAAAGAATGCTCGGATTGAATACCGTGGGCGCGAGCACAAAAGCGAAGAAGATAACGCCGCCGATCCAGATCACCAGCGACAACAACATGAGAAATCGAACAAAGGACATGATCACCTCGGATGAAGACTGCTACGGAGAGCTCACCTGAATAGAACCTACGATTTTAATCTGCGATTAACACTCAAGACGTAAGTTGTTGCAACGCTCTCTTTCTGCGCGGACTCCTACGCATTGTGCTTACGAGCTCGCCTCAGCATGGGGTAATCCGTCCTCGTGAGAAAGAAAGGAAAGAATCATGAGACACCAGCTCTCCTCTGGCGTGCTGGCCGCAATGTTGTGTGCGTCCACGGTTTTCCTGGCAAGCTGCAGTTCCAGCCCGAGCAAAGGTGGCGAAGGTGGAGCTGGAAACACACACATCATCGGAGCGGGCAGTACGTTCGTTTATCCGCTGATGAGCCGCTGGATTTCCGATTATCAGCAGAAGCACCAGGGAGTGCAGATCAATTATCAGTCGATCGGTAGCGGGGGAGGCATTCAACAACTGAAGCAGGGCCTGGTGGATTTCGGCGCGTCGGACGCTGCGCTGGATGATCAGAAGCTGAAGGAGATGCCTGCTTTGGTGCAGGTGCCGGAGACCGCCGGGCCGGTTTGCATCACCTACAACCTGCCGCAGTTGACTCAGCCGCTGAAGCTCAGTGGAAAGACGCTGTCCGGCATTTATCTCGGCACGATTAAGAACTGGCAGGATGCCGCCATCAAACAGGAGAACCCGGGCGTGAATCTGCCCAGCCAGAACATCGTCGTCGTGCATCGCTCGGACGGCAGCGGCACGACGAACATATTCACGACATATCTGAGCACGGTGAATCCGGATTGGAAGAGCAAGGTTGGCGTGGGCCTGTCGGTGAGTTGGCCGCTTGGGATTGGAGGCAAGGGAAGCGAAGGCGTTACCGGCTTGGTGAAGCAGAGTCCGGGTGCCATCGGGTATGTCGAGCTGACTTATGCCCTGGAAAACCATCTGCCTGTGGTCAACATGCAGAACAAGGCGGGGAAGTTTGTGGCTCCGACGGCGGCTGGCGCCAGCGCGGCCATCGACGCTTACTCCAGCGAGCTGCAGAAGGACGTGCGCACGCCGATCGTCGATCCTCCGCGTCAGCTCCGGATGGGTATCCCATCAGCGGTTTAACGTTTCTGCTTGTCCCGACAACTCCGAAGGACATGAACAAGGGGGCGCAGACGAAGGCTTTCATTCAGTATGTGATCACCGATGGCCAGGCGGCCACTGAGGAGCTCCACTATTCCAAGCTTCCGGCCTCACTACAGCAGATCGACAACACGCTGTTGAACAAGGTCCAGCCGACGGGGCACTGAGCGGCGGCAGCGGCTCTCGATTGTGCTCTCGGCAGGGCATCTCCAGAGTTCTCAGGCTCCATCGGACAAAAGGCGACATTTCGATATCCGATCTAGAGGTGAGAAGGAGCAACATGAAGCGGAGACTGATCCTTTTGACAGGTATCTTGCTACTGTGCGGCTGTTGGGCATTCGCTCAGGCCGGAGCGGGAGCGGGCGCTGGCGCAGGCGCTGGCAGCTCGGCTACACCGGGTGCGCAGAGCGGCAGCGTGGGCAGCCAGACAGGCACCCTGGGAACGGGAACGCAGACCAACCCAAGCACTGAGGGAACTGAAAACGGGGCCGGCGCAAACACGCCGCCCGCAACCAACACCGCGCCGGGCGACCCAACCGCGACGCCGGGCGCGACAACGGCTACTCAGGGCGCGACTACGACGACACCCGGCACGTCGACTGGAACTCCTGGCGCGACTACCGCAACCCCGGGCGCGACTACTGCGACTCCGGGAGCGACTACTGCGACTCCGGGCGCGACCACGGCAACGCCAGGCGCGTCTACCGCCACTCCCGCGCCGCGGTAGTAATCGCATAACGGCTGCAAACAACCGGGGAGCCCGCACGGGCTCCCTTTTCAATACGCGGCGATTGCTCGCAGCGCGCCTGTGGCTCGAGCTGCAAACTCGAACGCCTGGCTTAGATCATCGACCAGATCGCCCACATCCTCCGCGCCAACAGAGATCCTCACCAGGTCGGCGGGAATTTTCTTCTGCTGCCGAAGGGCGGCGGGAATGCTGGCGTGGGACATATAATTCGGCAGGCTGATGGTTGAGTTCACGCTGCCGAAGCTAACCGTGATGGCGAACAGCCTGGTCGCCTCGACGACTGCTCGGGAGAATTCCGCATCGCCGGTTATGAAGCTGAGCACCGCGCCATCTCCGGAAGCCTGCGAGCGGTGAATCCGCAGCTGCTCCGGTTCGGCGAGTCCGGGATAATAGACGCGATCGACTGCCGGATGCGAGTCAAGTAAGGCCGCAACCGCTGCCGCATTAGCTTGTTGCCGGTCTAACCGCAGCGACAGCGTCTTCGTTCCACGTAGCAGGAGAAAGCTGTCGAATGGCGCCAGCACTGCGCCTTCGCCGTTTTGGATGAGGTACAGCTCCTGCGCCAACTGGTCATCGTTGACGACGACCGCGCCGGCCATCACATCGCTGTGTCCGCAGAGAAACTTGGTTGCCGAGTGCAGCACGATGTCCGCGCCCAGCTCTAGCGGCCGCTGCAGATAAGGAGACATGGTGCTGTTGTCCACGCAAACCAACGCTCCGCTACCATGAGCGATATCCGCGACGGCGGCGATGTCGATGATCTGCAACAGCGGGTTGGTAGGTGTTTCCAGATACACGAGTCGCGTGTTGCCCTGAATTGAGCCGGCGATCGCATGGAGATCGGTGAAGTCGACGTAGCGCACGTTGATTCCGCGCTTGGCAAGAATGCGCGAGAACAGGCGATAGGTCCCGCCATACAGGTCGTTGCAGGCGAGGATCTCTTCTCCAGGCTCAAGCAGTCGCGTGACTGCGGTGATGGCAGCGAGGCCCGTACTGAAGCAAAAGCCGCGCGTGCCGCTCTCAAGCGCAGCAATCTGCTTCTCAACTGCCGCCCGCGTCGGATTGCCGCTACGCGAATAGTCGTACTCGCCAAACTCGGTCGCGTCGTGCTGGCGGAAGGTCGCAGTCTGGTAGATGGGCGTGTTGGCGGGCGTCAAGCGGTCGCCAGGTGCGGGATCGAAGTTGAGTAATCGGGTTGCGAATTTCACGCCGCACCTCCGGAACCGGATGTCAGCTGCCAGTTGTCAGTTGCCAGTTGAAGCAGATGCTCGTTGCCTGCTGGCTTCTGAGAGGTGTCGAGTATTTTGGGCGATGAGTGAGGTGCCGGCCGGCTGGCGGCTCGAAGCTCGGAGCCCGCTGCTCGCAGCTCACGGCTCACATCGAAGAGGTCAGCCATTACTGCAGCCGTGGTTGGCCAGCGGCCCGCGCCCCGTCCAGTCCAGATGTGCTCCCGTTCTCCGCTGTGAATCAGCAGGCAGTTCTCTTCATTCTTGATCCGCGCGAAGGGATGCGAGGCGTCTACCAGGGTCGGCTTGACTTCCACGTGTACGCTGCCCCGGTTCAGGGAGGCGGTTCCGACCAGTCGCGCTCTTCCGCCATCACGTGCCGCGGATTGCACCCAGCCGGCGTCGATGCCATCGATGCCCGTCACAGTGACGTAGTGCGTATCGACCTCCGGAAACGCGCGACGTGCGAGTAATCGCAACTCGCAGACGGTATCGGACCCGGACAGATCGGCGCTGGGGTCCTGCTCGGCGAAGCCGTGCGCCCGCGCTTCGGCAACCGCCTGCTCCCACGAGGATCCTGCGGCCAGGCGATCGAGGATGTAGTTGCAGGTTCCGTTGAGGACGCCGGACAGCTTAACGATGCCGCCGTCTTCAGAATGGGCCAGCGCCTGCACCGCTTCGAGCGCGGGAACGGCGCCGCCAACCGCTGCCGAATACCGAAGCTCACGTTGGCTTTGCAGCTCGGGATCACCCGCCAGAAGCAGCTTGTTGGCGGTTATAACTGGCTGGCCGGCTGCGAGTGCAGCATGCACCAGGTCACCAGCGGGATCGCTGCCGCCGATAAGCTCGACCACCACATCGACGTCGTCAATGACATCCCGGCAGTTGCGAGTGAGGAGATTGGGCGGAGCGTGCTCGACGTGCAACTCGGGACGCCGCACGGCAATGCCTGTGACTTCGAAGAGATCAGGATGCTTCCACAGCTCCTGAAAGACGCCGAGCCCAACCGTGCCCAGCCCCAGGAGCCCGACTCTCAGCGGCAATTGTGATTGAGTTCGCGGCGAGATCTTCGACCGTTGCGGGCCGACGACGGTTGCGTAGTTCTCACGAAGAGCTGCGACTTCGAATGCCACGCCCGTCTTGCGCCCGAAGCCGATCGCTTTGGGCTGTACCACCTTGCCGGCTACCGCAAGCGCGTCGGCAAAGTTGATTTCGGCGAAGCGCTGAGCGCCGGAACAGGTCGCGGGATCGGAGTCGTAGATTCCGTCCACGTCTTTGATCAGGCGGCAGCGCGCGTTGAGCTGTTTGGCAAGGAACAGCGCCGAAAGATCGGAGCCGCCGCGTCCGAACAGGGCGACACGTCCGAGGCGATCGCGCGCGACAAAACCGGGAATCACCGCCACACGGCCTTGGTCCAGCACGCTTGCGATGGCAGACACGTCGGCGCTCACCGGCTCGGTGTCGTTGGAGTTGGTTTCCGCGATGAGTTGAATCTGGCTGGGATCGAGCACGTGCGCGGGCACGCCGAAGCGATCGAGTTCGAGTGCGAGAAACGCGGTGGCGATTTCCTCACCGGTAGCTACGACCCGGGCAATTGCTTCGGGATTGGCGTCGCGGTAGTCCGCCACTGTCGCCAGCAGGCGGTCGGTTTCGCCGGCGAACGCGGAGACCACGGCGACCACGCGATACTGAAGGCGAATCCAGCGATAGATTTCGTGTACCGCGTGGGGCAAGTCGGCGCGCGACTGCAGTACGGAGCTTCCGAACTTGATGACGATTACTTTGCGAGGCATGGCTCAACCTCCTTTGCATCGGCGGTGAGCGGGATGCCCGCAAGCGCGACTTCCAAATCCGCGATGATGTCCGCTGGGTTCTCCAGTCCAACCGAGAGCCGTACCAAGCCATCGCTGATGCCGGTACGCTCGCGAATTTCACGCGGCACGTCGCCGTGAGTCATCGAAACGGGATGCGTGATCAGCGTCTCGACCGCGCCCAGGTTTTCGGCGAGCAGGCAGAGGCGAACCGTGTTCATGAGCTGGATGCCTGCTTCCGCACCGCCTTTGAGCTCGAAGGCCAGCATTCCACCGGGGAGGGATTGCTGCTGCTGCGCGAGCGGGAATTGCGGGAAGCTGGCGAGTCCGGGATAGTGCACGCGGGCGACTTTGGGATGCCGCTCCAGCCACTCGGCAACCTTCTGCGCGTTAGCCGAGTGCTGTTGCAGGCGTAAAGGAAGCGTCTTGAGTCCCCGCAGTGTCAGCCAGGACTCCTGCGGAGACTGGATGCAACCCAACGTCTTGCGCACCAGGCGAAGGCGCTCGAGCAGCGCTTCATCATGCGTCTCGATGGAGCCGCCAACAGTCGAGTTGTGGCCTTCGATGTACTTGGTGGTCGAGAGCAGGGTGATGTCGGCGCCCAGCTCCAGCGGTCTCTGCAGAACAGGAGTGAGAAACGTGTTGTCGACTGCGAGCCTCACGCCCGCAGAGCGCGCAACCTTGGCAATAGCCGCGATGTCGGTCAGCTTCAACGTGGGATTCGCCGGCGTCTCGATGAATACCAGTCGCGTGTTGGGCCGGATCGCCTGCGAGACAGCGCCGGGATCCGATGTATCGATGAACGACGCGTCGACGCCAAAATTCGCAAGCACTTGCTGAAAGAGCCGCACGGTTCCGCCGTAAACCACGTCCGACACCACCACGTGGTCGCCCGATTTCAAGATCCCGAGAAACAGTGCGGAGATCGCGGCCATGCCGGTGGCGAAGCATACGGCCGGCGGCGTATTTTCGAGCGCTCCCAGCGCGTCTTCGAGTGCCGACACCGTGGGATTCGCTGCTCGCGAATACGTAAAACCTTTGTGAACGCCGACGGCTTGCTGGTGATAGGTGGTGGACTGATAGATAGGCGTGAGGACAGCCCCGGTCGCGGAATCAGGCACAAGGCCGCCGCGAACCGCGATCGTAGAAAACAACTCAGAAGAGAACGTCATCGAAAGCTCCAAACCGTCTGCCCCGTCCAGCGCAAAACCGGCGCTGGTTGGGGGCCCCGGGTGTGATTTATTGTGCCCAGAAACAGCAACGCCGCCCTTTTCCTAGGCGGCCGTTCACGATTGGAGTTTTCTCTGCTTGGGCTGTCAGGCTCCGAACGTGGACAAGGCACCGCCTAGGGTGCACATAGCCATGGTCATTCGGATAGTGACTGACAACATATTGACAAGCTAGCCGATTCCCTCGCGGCCTGTCAACAGCTCGGTTGGTGCTGTGATGCAACTTATATGGGAGATCAAGGCGCGAGCGGGAGTGGATTCGCAGAGACGTGCGGCTGTACAGATAACTCGAGTCAGTGTACGATTCTGCCCAGTTTCGCGGTAACGCGAAGAAGTTTTTTACCTCTCGAGGTGTCTTCCGCTGCTAATCAAGCGGCTGGAAGTTCTGGCTACATTAAATGAACTACTGAGTTGTGCCTGCGGCGTTGCTGTGGACGCGACGCCCGGGGGTCGGAGGCTAGAGCTCGATAAGATGGCAGCAAGTCCAAATTTAGCCCGGCCAGTCCTGACCTCCCCAAGTTCGGTCTCTTCAGCCAGCAAGCGCACCGGCATTCTCAGAAGTCTTCAGCTTGCTCCCGAGAGAACTGCTCTTCGCGTCAAGACAACGGTGGTTTTGGGACTCCTCGCCGGCATCTTGCTTTCTCGAAAGCTGTGGGTCAGTTCGCGCTTCTATCCCCTCGTCCCCGTTTTCCACGGCCTGCCGCGGATTCCTTATCCGCTGGACTACGCCTGTTTCGGCGCTTTGCTGGGCCTTCTTTTTGCGGCCGCCTTCGCCCGCAGACCGCGCATTTACATCTTCGCGGTGGTGGGTCTGTTAACCATGCTGGCGCTACTGGACCAGACGCGATGGCAGCCCTGGGTTTATCAATACTGGACGATGCTGATCGCGCTCGGTTGTTTTTCGTGGGACCCAAGCGACGTTGTCGGGCAGCGCGACGCACTGAACATTTGCCGCCTCATTATGGGCTGCACCTATATCTATAGCGGCCTGCAAAAGATGAATCACCGCTTTGTCGCGGAAGGTTTCCCGTGGGTCACCAACACGCTGCCATTCCACCTTCCTGGATTGGGTTATCTGGGTTGGGTCGCGGCCTGTATTGAGGTGAGTATCGGCCTGACCCTGCTCACCCGCAGGTTCCGCAAAATCGGCATGGTCAATGCTGTCGTCATGCATGTGTTCATCTTGTACAGCTTCGGTCCACTGGGCCGTAATTGGAACAGTGTGGTGTGGCCGTGGAACGTGGCAATGATCGCCCTCGTTCTCCTGCTGTTCTCCAATACGGATGCCACTTTCGGCGACATCCTATGGCGGAACAAGTTTATCTACCAGAAAGTCGCACTTCTGCTCTTTGGAGTGTTGCCAGCGTTCAGTTTCTTCGGGTACTGGCCGACCGATCTATCGTTAGCCCTCTACACGGCGAACCTAACCGAGGCCGACGTGCTGGTGAATGAACAGATCAAACAAAGCCTTCCTTCGCCCGTTCAGCGCTACGTAAAGCCGATTCCCGGACATCTTTTGCTTCGTGTGCAAGACTGGTCATTTGGGGAGCTGAACGTACCTCCTTACGCAGAAATACAGTCGTTCACGACGGTGGGTTCTACTGTGTGCCGGTGGACGAATAACTCTCCTGACGTTCGACTCACCGGGCAGGAGAAAAACACCGTGCAGGGCAGGGGAAAAGAAATACTGGATAGTTGCTTTGGGAGGCTGGTCGTCGATCACCCGTAAGCTTCGCGGTGATCGCCCCGGCACGGTAGAATTTCGAGTTTCCTCTAGTTCCCGCCAGTGCTTGCCACAGGAGCGATCTTCTTCTGCTTTACTGCGATGTCGATGAACGCCAGTGCGGCGCGGCTGAGCGCCTTGTCCTTGCGAAAGACCAACGCCAGGTCGCGTTGGATATTCGCGTCGGCGAGCTCGACGGCAGCCAGCACTTTCGCCCGCAGGTCCTCCACGACATTGGAACGTGCGATGAATCCCACTCCCACACCAACAGCCACAAAGCGCTTCAGCAACTCGCTGGAATCGAGTTCCATCGAGACCGACGGCTTCAGGCGGCGCTCATCGAAGATGGCTTCGAGTGCATCGCGGGTGCGGCCCACCTTCGGCAACAAGAGAGGGTATTCAAGCACCTCGGCCACCGTTGCCCCGGCGCGCTTGGCCAGAGGATGGTCGGGCGGCGTGATGACCACGAGCTCATCGCGATGGATGGGCACCACGGTCAGCCGCTTGTCATTCACCGGCATCGAGACGACGCCGAAGTCACAGGAGTTTTCGACGATGGCCTCCAGAATTTTGTTGTGCTCCAGGCGCTTCACTCCGACTGCCACATTGGGGTACTGCCGCTTGAACTCGGCGAAGACCTCGGGAAGGATGTGCAGGCAGGTGCCTTCATTGGCCGCCACTACGATTTCGCCGCGCGGCACGCGATGCATCTCGGCGAGCGTGATCAGCACCACCCGCCGCTGCTCCAGCGTCTCCTCCGCATAGTGCTGGAAGACCTTGCCGGCTGCGGTGATTGCTACTTTGCCGCCGCTGCGGTCGAGCAGCTTGGCGCCGACCTCCTCTTCAAGCGCCCGAATCTGAGCGGAAATCGCCGGTTGGGTGCGAAAACGGCGCTCGGCCGCGCGGGAAAAACTGCTCAGCCGTGCCACCTCGAGAAACGTTTCCAGCTGATCGAAGTCCATGAAGGCAGCAATTAGCAACTAGCAATTAGCAACCAGCAATTACCTCATGCCAAGTTTCGGTTGTCACCACGCCGTAAGCGTCACTGTTGACGCGTATCCATGTTGATGGTGATCTGGACCGCGACACGATGTCCGTCTACCGTGGCTGGTTCAAAGCGCCACTTCTGAATTGCCTCAAGGGCATTATCGTCGGCTTCTTTACTGCCGGAAGACTGAATGACTCTGGCATCATGAGAGCGGCCGTCTATACCAACCACCGTCCCAACCATGGTAGCGCCCTTGCCTGGATGACGCGCCGGCTTCGGATCCGTAATCTTGATCGCTTTCGGCGCCTTAGCGGGTTTCGGCTTCACCACTTCCGGCGGCCCTGTAATGCCTTTCGAAGAGACGCCGTCCTGTTGTGCTGACAACATTAAGAACGTCGAACCTGCAATCATTAACCCAAAGAGGAGGCGCTTCATCGCTAGAATCATACAATCCGCTGCAAGCGATCGCGAGGCCAGGATGAGCGAGGCACCTACACAAAGTCTACCGTTGTACGTCGGCACCTCCGGGTGGGCGTACACCATCTGGAAGCCCGACTTCTATCCGAAGAACGTAGCGTCGAAGAACTTCCTGAAGTACTACGCCACACAGCTCAACACGGTTGAAGTGAATTACACATTCCGCAGGAGCCTCACGGAGAAGGCGGCGACCGGCTGGATGGCAGATGTCGGCCCGAACTTCCGCTTTGCGCTGAAGGCGAACCAGTACATCACCCACATTCGGCGGCTGCAGAACGTGGAGGAGCCCATCCAGCGATTTCTTGCCACACTGCAACCGCTGGCGGCGCAACTTGGGCCGGTGCTGTTTCAGTTGCCGCCGAACTGCAAGGCTGATATTGCTCTTCTGCGCGACTTCCTGGCGCTCCTTCCACGCAATTTCAGAGCGGCATTCGAATTTCGGCACGCGTCGTGGTTCTCTGAGGATATCTACCAGGTACTGCGCGATCACAATGTGACTTTGTGCATTGCCGAGACGGAGAAGCTCGCCACGCCCGAGGTCCGCACGGCCAGCTACATCTATTTCCGCTTCCGGCAGCCAAGTTATTCGCTTGAAGAGGTGAAGAAGCTGGCCGGCCGCCTCGAACGCTGCATTGCAGATGGGCTCGAAACCTATGCGTTCTTCAAGCACGAGGAGGATCCCCGCAGTCCGTTGAACGCGGTGGAGCTGCTGAACCTGGTGAGAAGCTCCACTGTGAAATTGTCATGACGAGCGGAGCCGGGGCGGCGGAGCGTGGCATCTGCTTTTCTGCGGCTCCAGCAAAAAGCAGATCCCTCGCGGGCAATACAGCCCGCTCGTGATCACAATTCAACTACCCGGTAGGCCAATAGCCGACCCCCGACATCTGTTGTCCAGTTGGGTTCCTCGCGGTTACGGTCTACAATCCGCAGTAGATAACGTTCTAAACTTCTGAGTAGCTGGAGGCACCTCGTGCCAGGCATAGGTCTTATCGTTGTTGTTGTTATCGTCGTTTTGTACGTCCTCAACTCGATCAAGATATTGGCCGAGTATGAGCGAGGAGTTATCTTCCGTCTCGGGCGTCTGCTGGGAGCCCCGAAGGGCCCCGGCATTATTTTGGTTTTCGCGCCCATCGACCGCATCGTCCGAATCTCGTTACGGCAGGAGGCGCTGGAGGTCCCGGCACAGGACGTCATCACGCGCGACAACGTCACGCTCAAGGTGAACGCGGTCATCTTCCTGCGCGTGATCGATCCCAACAAGGCCGTGGTCGCGGTCTCCAATTACATGTACCAGACATCGCAATTTGCGCAGACCACGCTGCGCTCGGTGTTGGGCGAAGTCGATTTGGATGAGCTGCTGGCGCACCGCGAGAAGATCAACCTGCGCCTGCAATCGATTCTTGATCAGCACACCGATCCCTGGGGCGTAAAGGTAACCAACGTCGAGGTGAAGCAGGTTGATCTGAATGAAACCATGATCCGAGCCATGGCCAAGCAGGCTGAGGCGGAGCGCGAGAAGCGCTCGAAGATCATCCACGCCGAAGGCGAGTTTGCCGCGGCGCAGCGCCTGGTTGACGCTGCCCACCTGCTGGCTGGCGAGCCGACCAGCATTCAACTACGTTATCTGCAGACCCTGACCGAGATTGGTGTGGAGAAGAACACGACCATCATCTTCCCGGTCCCGGTCGATCTGCTGGCCGGATTGCAGAATTTAGTAAAGGCTGACACTGCGAAGATTAGTGGCTTCCAGGGGCCGCCCGAGGCAGCGAAGAGCTAGCGCGCAATCGCGAGGTTTTGTGCACACGATGGCATCTTCTGAGGACACCGAAATAACGTTGGGCGCCGGCAAACTGCTGGGTTTGTTCTTCCTGCTGGCTGCGATATGCGGCGTGTTTTTCTCCATCGGCTATGCGCTGGGCAAGAGTTCCGGGCGCGAGCAGGCCGCCAACGATCAGGTACAGGTGAGCGGGGCGCCCGATGTCGCCGCTGCGAGCCCCGGGTCCGTTGGCGAAAAGCCTTCTCCCGCAGTGGCTGTGAAACCGGAGAGTCAAACTCCTGCTTCCGAAGATCCAAATGCCACTAGCAAGCAGAGCCCGCTTACGTTCTACAAGGCCGTGCAGCAGAGTGGTACCGAAGCGCAGAGCACAGAACAGGCCAAGGCCTCTACAGCGGAACCGAAGACAATGACCGCAACGGCGGCTGGGGCGCCACCAGACACCGCGGCTTCGTCCGCTGCAGCTGAGCCCCGGACTGCGCCGGATGTCATGTCGCACACGTCGCCCGTGACCGGTCCCGGAACCCTCGTCGTTCAGATTGCGGCCCTTTCGCGTGAAGACGACGCCGTCTCTCTGGCCGGCGCGCTGCGCAAGAAGAATTACAACGTGTTCGTCGTCAACAACCCTGTGACCAACGACAAGCTCTATCACGTGCAAGTTGGTCCCTTCGCCACACTCGCCGAGGCTCAGGCCATGAAGGCAAAGCTGGTCGCCGAAGGGTATAACCCCATCATTAAGAGATAGGTCCAAGCCCGGCATAATTGGTCTGAGCACGCCTTCACAGCCCCTAAGAAACTCTATTCCTAAAAAAGCCGACTTTAGAGCTCGATGAAAATCCCGCGCTGCAAGCGCGTTTGTCTCCGTCTTGGCTACACTATTGTTTTAGCCTTTTTCACCCGATAAACGTAAAGAGGTCCTCATCATGGCCGTGGGTAATAACAAGCGAGGTGTCATCGGAATCCTGACTGGAGGCGGAGATGTGCCGGGCCTCAACCCGGCGATTCGGGCGGTCACGCTTCGCGCGATCAGTGAAAATTATCAGGTGATTGGGCTGCGGCGCGGTTGGGCCAGTCTGATCGACATCGTCCGCGACAAGGATTACGACAATAGCGACAACTTTCAGCAGCTCACCGAGGAGCTGGTGAACCGCACCGGCCGCACCGGCGGCACCTTCCTTCACACTTCGCGTACCAACCCAAGCCGCGTCCGCAAGGGCGATGTCCCGCAGCACCTGCGCGAGACCTACCAGGCTGACCGCAACGACCTCACGCCTGAGGTGCTGAAGAACCTGGAATGGCTCGGCATCGATTACCTCATCCCCATCGGCGGCGACGACACGCTGAGCTATGGCGTGCGCCTCTTTCAGGAAAGCGTGAGGGTAATCGCGATTCCTAAAACCATGGACAACGATGTGCCGGGTACGGACTACTGCATCGGCTTCAGCACCTGCGTCACGCGAATCATCGAAATGGCGAACCGGCTGCGCACCTCCGCCGGTTCCCACGAGCGGCTGCTGGTGCTGGAAGTCTTCGGCCGTTATGCGGGCTTCACCGCCATGCTGCCGACAATGGCCGGGGCAGCCAATCGCTGCGTCATTCCCGAGTACAAATTCAACATTGAGCGACTGACGGAACTGCTGGTCGAAGACCGCGCTCATAATCCCAGCAAATATTCGGTTGTGCTGGTGTCGGAAGGCGCGATGTTTGAAGGCGGCGACATGATTTTCGAGGGCAGCGTGAAAGACGCTTTTGGCCACAAGAAGCTGGGCGGGATTGGAAGCATTGTGGCGGACAAGATCAAGGAGCTGTCAGCACGCTACAACTCCGGCAAGCCGTTGGATGTCATGCATCAGAGCCTCGGATACCTGGTGCGCTGCGGCGATCCCGACGCAATCGATTCCATCGTGCCGATGGCGTACGGCAATCTTGCGCTCGACCTGCTGCTGACCAACGTGCACGGGCGCCTGGTGTGCTTGCGAAATGGCCGCTACGACAATATGCCGATCGAGGCGGTGGTCGCGACCAAGAAAGTCGTCAATGTCAGGGACCAGTACAACACCGAGCGGCTCCGTCCACGCTACAAGAGCTTCGAGATGAAGCCGCTGTTCATCATGACCAGCGATCTGGGATAGAGGAAAGAAAACCAGAACCAGTGTCAGCCCGCCTCCTCGCTCGCACCCGCGGCATGCGCCGCTAACTCCGGTGTGGTCGCCGACGCAATGGGCTGCATGAGAGCCGCCGCTGTCTCCGGTTGCGCGAGCACGCTGCCCGACCGCACCGCCCCCCACACAATGAAGATATTGGTCACCAGCACCACTGTAAACGCCATGGCGGGCAGGAAACTGAACACTGCGCCACGGTCATTGACGATCTCCAGCGCCAGAACTGCCGTGACCAACCCGCGCGGCAACATCCAGAAGAGCAGCTCGGTATCGCGCCGGGCCACGTCGTGCACCACCCAGCGGCTGCCCTGGACCGCGATCCAACGCGCCACCACCAGCGCCACAACGATCCCAATTATCGGGACGATGTACTTGCGGCTTATGAACTCGGCCACCACGCCCAGCAGAACAAAAAAGAACGAGCGCACCAGGAAACTGAATTCCGCGTGAAACGCCAGCAGGCGCGCGCCCTGCCGCGTCATGTGCGGAGTTCGGGGCAAGTTCGCCAGGGTGGCGCCGAATATCAGTACGGTAAGTAGGCCGCTGCCCTTCAGGTAGTCGCCGACGGCATAAACCCCCATGACCACCGCCAGGTTCAAGATGTTCGCGTTCGGCTGGCCGGCAACCCGCGGCCATAGGCGCGACCACGCCGCTCCAGCGGCAAAGCCCAGCGTGAGCGAGACAATGATGTGGTGAGAGAAATCGGTCGCCAGGCCGCTGATGAGCGACCCGCCACCTTCGATCCTCAGCAAGCTGCCGACCATCAGCACCGCAATTACCTCGCCCAACGCGGATTCGATGGTGAGCGTCACTTTAACCGGCTCAGGCGTAGCGATCTGCTGTAGCGCCGGGATAACAATGGTGCCGCTGGTGCAGCCAAGCGCCGCGCCTAAAAGCAGGCAATCAGTCCACTGGAGATGCAGCAAATACCTTCCGCTAATGGCAATAAATCCAAGGCTAAGCCCGAAGCTCAATACGACGAGTAGCAGCCCGGCAGGGAAGTAGCGCATAGCCTGCCGTAGCCGCAGTTCGAGTCCACCCTCGAACAGAATCAGCAGCAGCGCAAACGTGCCCAGAAGCCTGATCGCACCTTGGAACGTGTCAGCATGGACCCAGTGCAGAATGGGACCCAAGGTGATGCCGATCAGCAGCAGAACTATGATGTCGGGGACGCGCGTCAGCTTGGACAGACGATTGGCGGCAAACGCCACAATCAGCAGCGCTGCTGGTAAACCGAAGACGTATGCCATGTGCATGAAAGGTCTGTCCGTACCGGCGCCCTGGCCGGCTGCCGCTCACAATGCGAGCCGCAAAATCATAGTACGACAGCAGGCCGCGGCCAACTTGTTTTCACCGCAAGACGGAGAGGCGACCTCACAGCACATTGACGGCGCGCGCCGCCAACAGCGCAAGGATCGAAAGCGAGATTATGGACTGCAACATGGTCATCGCCTTCGCCCAGCGCGATAACACAGCGGTGTCCGTGGGCGAAAACGCTGTGCTGGTATTGAATGCCAGGAAGAGGTAATCGAAGAACTCGGGTGACCACGGCGGATTGGCTTCCGGGGCGGAACGCAACATCTGCGGAAACAAGAACCCACTCTGCGCGCTGCGCTGCTCGCGGCCAAGCGGGCCACCCGCGTCCAGTTTCCAGTACCACAAGGCGAACACCAGCACATTGGTAATCCACAACAAAGGGGCTGAAAGGAGAAGCTGCCTGGGAGGGTCTTTATGACTGGGCAAGCCCCCGATCAGCAGGCTCAACGAGCCGATCAGCGACAGGGTGAGAGCGCCGATAGCGATAAGTGTTAGAACTCGGGCAACGTTGTGCCGCCCCGAACGATAGCTGAAAATCAGTGGAATCAGGAGAACCAGAACGACAGCGAATAACCCCCAGCGTGGCCCCATGGACAACCGTTGAGGCAACGCGTAGTGAATAAGTGCGTCGGCCCCCATGGCCAATAAGGCAGGCCAGCGAGGCTCGCGGACTCGTCGTCTGATCGGCTGCGAAGCTTGCACCTGGTAAGAGCCTTGTCTTCGCGGACGAGTTCCGCGGCAGGTGCTCCGTCGCTGGATACGGAGAACCGACCGAATAGCCTCGTAGCGCGAGGCGAATTAATGGGCCAATCAGCCTATCATCTTTTACGGTGGCAGCGCTGCGCTCGCTGCTTCGGTAGAATCGTAGAACAAGTACTCGAACTGTCTTTTTCCGCCCATGGTCTTCTTCGCGCATAAATTCATACAGTCATGGTTGGCCGCAACGCTGGACCTCACGACCTTGCACGTGCTGGTCGTGGTCTTCATTGCCACGCTGATTCGCTCCGCATTTGGCTTCGGCGAAGCGCTCTTTGCCGTTCCGCTTCTGGTTCTGAAGCTTCCGCTTAAAACCGCGGCGCCGGTTGCCGTGCTCATTTCCATCTCGATCGCGCTGATCGTCGTCGTGCAGGACTGGCGGAAGGTCCACGCCCGCAGCATGGGATGGATGATGTTCGCCACCATTTTCGGCATTCCCCTTGGCCTATTGCTGTTGACCAGCAGCCATCAACGCTTCGTCAAGGTGTTGTTGGCGGTTCTGATCCTCGCGTTCGCGGTTTACTCGTTGCTTGGCAACCGGCCTCCGGCATTGCGAACGGACAGCATGCCATGGCTCCTCGGCTGCGGATTCGCGGCGGGCGTACTGGGAGGCGCCTACGGCATGAACGGCCCTCCTCTGGCAATCTACGGATCCATGCGCCGCTGGTCGGCCCAACAGTTTCGTGCAACCTTGCAGGGATACTTTCTGCCGGCAAGTGTTCTCGGAATGGTGGGCTACTGGGTCAAGGGACTATGGGTCCCGGCGGTGACGCATTATTACCTGATTTCGTTGCCGGCAATGATTCCCGCGATCCTGCTCGGCAAAGTTGTGAATCATCGGCTGCACGGCGATGCGTTCCTGAAGTACATTTACTGCGCCTTGGCCGTGATTGGGGTGGTGCTGCTGGTTCAGGCCGCGATGTGAGGCGCCCGTTCGCCTTTCGCTCTTCGCTCTTCGCCAGAACGGGCGCAAGCGTCGTCTGGTCCGCGGAAAAGTGAAGAGTTGATTCCTGACGAGTGATGTCTCTGGCGAATGGTGGCGAATAGCGAATAGCGAAAAGTGGCTCAAGGTCCCTTCCCGAACGGTCGCACGCGCAAGAAGACCACCAGGCCGACCGGATGGCTTCCATATTCCGGAATGAGGGTTGCGGGTGTGGAGTACAACGTGACCTGCGCTCCCAGCGCCGTTTCCAGATGGGGAATCAGCGGGAAATCGCGATCATATCCGGCGGTATAGGCCTGCACGCGCCCGATGATGCTCTCCTGAAAATTCGGCGGCTCGAACTCATTGCGCAGCAACAGTTCGTTCGTCCGGTCTACATTCTCAATGCGCGTCCAAACAAAATTGCGTTCTGCAAAACGAAGCGTCGACTCCAAAAGATAGCCATTCCAAACCAAGCCGGTTTGCAGGACCCGATTGCGCCCCCAAATGAGCGAGCTTGCCCAGTTCCCGCGCGTCAGCGGACGGTTGTACATCACGGAGGCCGTCATCCGCTGAACGTCCTCGTCGGGATGCAGCGCCTCGAGGCTGGTTAGGTGAGCGAACGAATACTGCGCGCTCCAGTTCTGCCCCGGCTGCACGGTGAGGCGTGTGGACCAGGAATCAATCGCGCCGGTTGAAATGGTCCAGCGGTTTTCACCGGGCTCGCGACCATGGAAGCCCGAAGCTTCCAGGCGCAACATGCCATGGGTGATGCCGGCTGTAATCACGTCATCGGAGATATGCGTCGAGTCCTCCAGATGATGACCCAGGGTTGCGAGCGGGTCCTCCGAAGCTGAGGCGCGGTGAGCATAAGCGGTAGGCCCAAGCGCGGGATCCCCCACCAGTGCGGCATAAAAAGAAAGCAGCGTGCGCTCGCCCAGATTCAGGTCGTACAGCGCTGCCACTTCCATGAAGAAGTTATGAGGGTGCTGGCCATCCACAATCGGCTTGCCAAAAGCGGTCTCACCCTGCTGAAAAAGCTCCGGAAAATAGCGGCCGGTGATTGTGGCGGGCTCAAAGCTCAGCATGGTGCGAGCGGTGAAAGTCCCTGCTCCGAGCCGGCGCTGCGCCATAGGCATGAGCCAATTCGTGGAAAATAATTTGTCCGCCCCGCGTGGACCGGTTTGCTGCTGCACGTTGAGAAAACCCACGCCGTGAAACATCAACATCCAGCCGCCCTTCATGGTCATGAGCATAGGTACAGGCGTGGAGTTGGGTTCTGCGGTCGTGCCCGAGGTCATGTGCAGGTTGATTTGTGCGATGAAGGTTGCGGGAGTGTGATTCATATCCATGCCGGCCATCGGCTTTTCGCCCATGTCCATGCCGGCCATCGATTGTTCATCGTGCTGCTGCTGGCCATCCGTCGTTTGGGCCGGGGCCACCGGCTCCCCTGTTCTGAAAGTTTGTTGCTGCTGCTCGGGTGCTGCGTCCGCATGGGATGGTTGCTGCGCCCACCCGCCGGGGGCAACTGACACGATAATCAGCAAAATGAAATAAATGCAGGAGTGCTTGCGCGAAAACATTACTCCCTCAAAACGCACGGCGACTCGGCGCAACAATTGCGCGGGTGAGCTGGATAGAGCTTCAGTTGTGCGGAGGAACTGGAATCAGATGCGAAGCACCGCAGGCGGCGGGGAGTGGAACTCCAGTGCAACGTGGTCCAGCAGAATGCCCGTGGAGAAATGGCTAGCAGTGCCGGCACCAAGCAGGCCGCCTGCGACCTCCAATGGCGCTAAGGACACCGCCGATTGCAGCGCCATGGCCGGTTGGTCGCCAGTCTGGCAGCAAGCATGATCCGGGGCAGGCATTTGTGCCGGGTGATGACCATGACAGGCCATTGGATGGCAGCGTTGATGAGCAGGCATTCCCTGGGCGAGCAACGGCCGGCAGCTGGCAGGCACAACATATCCAACCAGCAAGAGTAAAACGAGCACCGCCGTCGGCCGCGAACTGCACATGTGAAATATCATGCCACAGCGACGGCGGTAAAAGACGAAATTTGTGATGTTCGTCATAGCGTCGCCTCGATCCGCCGGATATATTAGGCTAGATCGCAGTGGCCGATCCGCAGAGCTAGCTATGCCGCAGAACTACGTACCTGTATTCATCTTCGCCTTAGTCGCGTTTCTTGTTGCCGCCGGCACCGTGGCGATTTGCGCGCTCATCCGCCCCAAAAACCCTTTCAAGACCAAGCTGATGCCCTATGAGTGCGGCATCACGCCCTACGACAACGCGCGCGGCCGCTACACCGTGCGCTTCTACATCGTCGCCATTCTCTTCGTGGTGTTCGACGTGGAGACCATTTTCCTGTTTCCCTGGGCGGTGCAGTTCAAGCTGCTAGGCCTTTTCGGACTGCTGGAGATGATGATCTTCCTCGGCATCCTGATTGTGGGCTACATCTGGATCTGGAAGAAGGGTGCGCTGGAATGGGTGTAGGAAAAGCCGCTTTTCGCTAATCGCTCTTCGCTCTTCGCCTTTCGCTTTTCGTGCGGGTGCCCCATTCAAGGCCTTCCTTTGGCCTTGATTGAGGACTTTCGTGAGTACGGAAGCACGCGCTCAAGAGATCGGTATCTCCTCCTTTGTTTCTGCTACGATTTCGGCGTCATGGCCAAACGCTACCTCTGCTTCGCGCCACTCATGCTCGTCTGCGCACTTCTTCAAGCGCAAACCCAAACACAAGCAATCGTGCTTCACGCCGCGCGCCTCCTCGATGTGGAGAGCGGAAAGATCGTCACTCCCGGAGAGGTGGTTGTGCAAGGTGAACGCATCACCGAGGCCGGATCGAAGGTCACTCATCCCGCCGGCGCGGAGGTGATCGACCTCGGCGACACGACGCTCATGCCCGGGCTCATCGATGCCCATGTTCACCTCTTCCTGCATCCCGGGTCGGAGGATTTGCAGACGGTTGAAGAATCCGTCCCCCAGCGTACCATCCTGGCGACGCTCGCGGCCAAGGCCGATCTGATGGCGGGCTTCACCGCCGAGCGCGACATGGGAACCGAAGGCGCCGGCTCGGCGGACACAGCCGTGCGCGACGCCATCAACTCCGGGCTGATCCCCGGGCCGCGTTTGCGCATCAGCGGCAACGCCATCGACATTCTCGGCGGCCACGAGGACGCGAATCGGTTCAATCCGGCGCAGCACGTTCTCTCCAACGCCGATTACGCTAACAGCCCCGAGCAGATCGTCGAGGTCATGCGCGAGCAGGCGAAGCAAGGCTCCGATTTCGCGAAGATGTACGAGACCGGCCGCGACACCCTGGTGAACCGCCGGCTGGTGACGCCGTATCAGTACACGGAAGCGCAACTGGCGGCGGGAGTCGCCGAAGCAGCGCGCACCGGGCGAAAGGTCGCGGTGCATGCCACCGGCGATCCCGGCGCGCTTTACGCGGCCCAGGCCGGGGTAGCCTCGGTGGATCACGCTTTTCAGCTGAGTGACGAGACGATGCGCCTCATGCGCGAGAAAGGCATCCCCGCGGTTCCGACCTTCACGGTGGTCGAGTACTTCGCCGACCATGCCGCCAATCCGGCTGCTGCCGATCGTGAGCGCAAGATTCAGGAGCTGCACGCACAGGAGTTTAAGAAGCAGTTAGCAGTAGGCGTGCCCATGGCGATCGGCTCGGATGTCGGGCCCTTTCCGCACGGCACGCAGGCCCGAGAGTTCGAGTTGATGGTGCTATACGGAATGACGCCGGTTGCGGCGCTTCAAGCCGACCTGCTCAACGGCGCAAAGCTGCTGGGCTGGGAGGGACAGATTGGAGCGCTGAAGTCCGGCTACTTCGCCGACATCATCGCCGTGCCGGGAGACCCGACGAGCGACATCAGTGTGCTTAAGCGCGTGAGCTTTGTGATGAAGGGTGGGACCGTGTATCGCAGGTAAAACCAAACGAAAATCACCACAGAGACACAGAGATCACAGAGAAAATCTTTAGGAAAACTCCATGTCCTCGTTGTCTCCGTGGTGAATTGTTTTTTATGAATGCAAGATGCCGGCGCTGCGGTCAGCTCCGCCGCTCCAGCCACTCCTCGTGCCAGGCGATTTGGATCGCCTCCAGCTTGGCCTCGTTCGACGCCTTGGGATCGTCGACGAAGACAGGCAGTTCCCTGACGTAGCGATGAAGATCAGTAAACCTGACCTCCAGCGGATTCAGCAGCGGATACTTGTCCGCTAATGCGATTCCGATATCTTCCGCATCATCCCAGCTCAACTCCGCAGCCATCCGGCCTCCTCAGCCCTCCGAGACGTAGTTCCGGTTCCACGCCGGAATCTCCACCACGACTTCACCCGGCTTCTTGATAACCGTCTGACACCCCAGCCGGGAATTGAGTTGCAGATCGGCGGCCAGGTCGAGCCGGTCGGCTTCCTCATCATCCATTTCGCTGAGCAACTCTCGGCCGTTTTTCACGACCACATGACAGGTTGTGCAGGCGCAATTGCCGCCACAGGCATGCTCCAGGTGCAGTCCAAAGTTCAGGGCGACGTCCAGGATCGACCCGGGTTTTCCATGGTCCTGATACTGCAGCTTGCCGTGCTCGAACTCGAATGTTCTGTTCTCCGGCAAAAACGTGATGCGGACGGTCTTCGTCTCCGGAGGACCTGCGATCGCTACGCTGCTGTTGATGGCATGCGTTTGAGGCATGGATGGTAAATCCCGGGAGAAACGAACCACCCCTACACTATAACCACGCAGGTATCTTTCTCGACAAACAAAAAGAGCAGCGCGATAGGCGCTGCTCCTTGGCTGATCTGTCGCGTGCTAAATAAACATCTCGTCCGACGGCCCGCCATTACGGCGGCGCTTCTGCTGGTTGAAGTAGGCACCCACCCCGGAGCTGATGGCCTGCATAAGCCCGGAAACCCGGCGCACCGGCGACATCACCGAGTTTTGCACCTTCTCAGAAGTCTCCTCTACGCGGTCCATGGTGCGGGTGAGGATCTCATCGCCCCGAATCACCTGTAAACGCAGACGGTCGACCGCGTCATTGGCGGTGACGTTGAAGCGCTCTGCAGTAGCTCGCGTCGTGGTGCTGATTTGGCTCAAGTTCTCCACTATGGTTTCTATCTTGGGGCGGGAAGTCTCGAGAAAGCCCTTGACCTGCTGTTGTATCTCCTTGGCATTGTCCAACAGCGGCAGTACACGAACCTGCACTGTGCTGGTCGTGTCCTCTACCTTATCGGCAAGTGCCTCCATGCGAGTACCCAGCTTTCGCATCGCCAGATACATCGCCGCGAGAATGAGCATCTGCAACACGACAGCGGCTGCGGTCACAGCTATGAACCAGGTGAGCTTGTCATCCATGTCTATCGGTACCACCGGACCGCACACTAAAACCAGTGCCGGGGCGGGCTGCACTTAACAACGCCATTTGCTTGTGCGATTCTGCGCTATTCGGCGCGGGCAGGCGCATCCGCCGTAGCTATGGCACGTTGGGTGTCGTGTCTCCGGCGCCCTCACCCGTGGCTTCACGGTATGCCTGGCGGCCGGCCTCGTAAGCGGACCGGATTTGCTCCTTCTGTTGATTCAGATAGTCGCGTCCCTTTTCAGCCCAGGTTCCCGCCTGCTCGCGGGCCTGCCGCGCACGCTCCCGGACCTGGTTGCTGCTATCCTCGGCTACCTCGCGCAACTGCTGCCGCATTTCGTCCCCAGACTTCGGCGCATACAAAATACCTACGGCCGCGCCGATGCCCAGACCTGCCAAAAACCATAGGAAACCATTACCTTCGCTGTCCGACATAATTGCCTCCTTAAGCTCGACGAAGACCGGATGTTAGCACCCGTTAGAGAGAATTACAAACCCAGCAAACCTGCTCGCAGCCATACGTAGGATGCAATATTGACGGCACGGCGATGGCTTGTAGCTAGCCCTGCGCTTTCTTGAGTAGCGCGATCTGCCCCAGATGGTAAACGTGATGCTCAATGAGCCCATAACTTTCGTCTGCGAAGGTCCGCTTGCCGGCGACAGTCAGGTCATTCAGCTTCGCAGGATCGAGCTTCGCCAGTGCCGCACGGAAATTAGCGTTTGAGGTGCGAAGCTCGCCGAGCGTCTTCTGCCAATTCTCCTCGGTAGCGGCCGGAGTCGGAGGAAAGTTAAGCTCCTCCACCAGCCCGGCACGCAATCCGCGCAGGCGTTTCGCGGCAACGTCCTCCCAAAACGCCATGTGCTTTACGAGCTCCCAAATGGTGTGGGCAATGGGCAACGGGCGAGCGGCGGCTGTCTCGGCTGAAATACCATCGAGGACCTGCCATACAGGATCGCCATGCCAGGCCGCGCCCCGCAGAACCCCGTCATAGTGAGCGAGAATACGATCGACTTCAGACATTTTTCCTCCTAACCTTCAAAAAGCATATCACAGGTTAGGAGATTTGCGAAGTCGTTGCCTGGCGATGCGCGCGTACAGGTCAATCGCGTCCAGCAACTGCTTCTTATCGATGTACTCGCCTTCCGTGTGGGCTACGTGGATAGAGCCGGGACCGATGAGCATCGGCTGGCCCCAATTCGTAAGTGCGGGAATGTCGGTGGTGAAAGCGGCAACCATGGTAGTGAAATCCGGCAGCGTGGCGAAGTCCATGTACGGGATTTCGAGGGTGAAGTTTGGTTCCGCTTTTCCAGCAACAGCGTCGGTGATTTTCCGGCGCAGCTTCTGCGTGGAGCCGACCAGGCGAAACAACAATTGCGCCATTGCATGATCGGGGATGACGTTCGGTGCACGGCCGCCTTCAATCTGCCCGATGTTCAATGTGCAGGGGCCGGCTTTCGGATTTGTCGGCAGCTCAATCTTGCGAACCTGCTCGAGCGCGTCCAGCAATTTCTCGATTGCCGATTCGCCCAACTCAGGGTAAGCGGAGTGCGCCATCTTGCCGCGCGCAACCAGTTCGACACGCAGCGTGCCCTTGGACGCGAGAGCCAGGCGATTTTCCGTCGGCTCACCGTTTATGAGGTATTGGACACCACGCGGCTGCTGGTTTGCGGTGCGCGCGCCCTGGCTGTCGCGTTCCTCACCGACGAGAAACAGCAGCCCGACGTGAATGCCTTCAGCCTTGAGTTTCTCCGCCGCTGCGATTTGCGCGACGATGATGCCCTTTGCGTCGCACGAGCCGCGCCCGTAGATGCGGTCCGCGGTCTCCGACGAAGGCATGAATGGCGGCACCGTGTCCATGTGAGTGGAGAGCGCGAGCTCCGGGCGGGGATGACGGGGGCTCGCCGCCCAGATGTTGACCCGATCGCCTTCAACCGGCATCCGCTCAACGGCATAGCCGAGCTGCGTCAGTTCATCGGCGAGCGCTTCGGCCACGCGTGCTTCCACGCCCGTCGTCGATTCAATGTCGATGAGCTTGCGAGTGAGGGCGAAGATATTCATGTGTTTAGCAATTAGCAATCGGAAGTATGTACTTTACGCAATGACGGGAAGCGAGGGGAAGTCGCGGGATACGGCGGGATGACTTCATCGCCGCGCTACTTCGGCCATCCCTCAGCGGGTTTCTTCTTCGCCAAGGACTGCTTCACGGCATCGCGCCAGTTCCCCTCCAGTTTGAGGCGATCTGGCTTCGGGCCGCGAGTCCCTTTTTCTTAGAAGGGTTCGATTTGCTCACCGCCTTCTTCTTGCTCACGGCTGACAGTGTACTCCCGCTCCACTGTCGGCTGCTTGTACATCAAACGCTTTCCCTCTGCTCCTTTGATACCTGCAATCGTGCGTTCGCCATCGTTCAGTTGCCGATTGTTCCAGAGGAAATCGTACTGCCAAAGATACCGATGCAAATACTCGCGGCTGATGTTGTGATAGATACCCACGATACCGCGTTTCACCAGCGCGTGGGTGCTTTCTGCCGTGTTCGTATGGACGGGCCCGCGAGCGTACTCTTTGGTCGAATGGCAGATAACGCTATGTTGCGCGTACTCTGGCCCTACGCGGGTGTAAGACGTGTATTCGTCCGTCATCAGGTGCGCACGTCGGTCAACTTCCTCGCGGACTGCTTGGCCAATCGTGGCCATTGTTACATCGGCAATCACGCGACGGCGAAGCTGGCCGTCACGTTCAACCGCAACAAATACGGGCTGCTTACTGGTGCCACGTCCCTTTTTACTGGTTCCCTTGTAACGCGGTCTACGCGGGCCTATGTACGTTTCGTCACATTCCACGATGCCCGTCAACTTCGGAGTATTAGCATCTGGTGCCATTGCGAAGCGGATACGATTCATCAGGAACAAAGCCGATTTGTAACTGATCTGGCACTGCCGTTTGATCTCTAGTGCGCTGACGCCCTTCTTCGATGTGCAGGCGCGCCAGAACGCATAGCACCAGTGACGGAGTTCGATTCTCGATTCCTCGTAGACTGTGCCGATTCTCACGGTGTACTGCTCTTTGCAATCGTGGCAGCGCCAGAGGAATCGCTTATTGCGCTCACCCGTTTTGGCGTCTCGCATCTGATACACATCCACAGAACCGCACTTGATGCAAGCGGGCGTGTCCCCCCATCGCTGCTTCTCTAGGAATTCAACAGCGGCCAACTCTTCAGAGCAGGCGAGAGGAATAGCCCTTACAATGTCGGACTTAGAAAGGCTGTGTTTCTTGTCCATGAAAATTATTTTATACTTAGCGCAAGTATTGCGTCAAGTAAAAAGTTAGATTTGACAAGACAAATTTTGGGTGATAGTGTATAGACGAACTGGTGCGGTAGGCGGGAATTGCACCCGCACGGGGGTTGTCCCTAGAGAAGAGGCCCCCACCCGATCCCAAATCGGGCGCGTCTGCTTATTTCGCCACTACCGCTACTGGTGGAGGTAGTCGGACTTGAACCGACGCCGTTGGGGTGCTAATTCCGGACGGCGCTGACCTGCTACCCCCTAGATCGAATGAAGCGGGCTGCCTTTACTGGTGGCCCGTTTCTATTGCCAACGCCTCCGTTAGTGCCGCGCTCATGTCGTCGCGAATCCTGTACTGATAGGTGCGCGGGCCGTTGCCGTTCTCGCGCTCGTAAATACTTTCCAAGGGGGAGTCGATTCCAGTGTTCTTGGCATACTTGCTGATGGAGATCAGCACCCCCGCGAACTGGTGAGTATCTGTCACACCCACTAGTTCGCGCAGTCGATCACGCGGGATGGGAGCAGGTGCCGTCGCTACGGTGCGCAGCAAGTCGCGCTGCTCCTGCGGCAACTTCGCGACAAAAGCAGAAATGCTCATTGGTGAGTTGTTGCTGGTCGTCGCGGTGCGGGTCGGTGCGGAAGATGCTCCTTGAAACCGTGCCGTTCCGTTTTGGTTCAGCAGCGCATGGAGATCGGCCACGGTTTCACAGATAATGTCATGCCCGCGACCGTCCCAATTCTTGACTGTGTATCCCATAGCGCCAAACCTCACCATTGATACTATAGGTTCGGCAACAGTGGGTCAAGTAGTACTAGTGGCTATCCAGGAGTGGCTGGTGAAGGCAGTCAACCGCTTATGTTTATTATGGTTGCGTAAAGTATATACTTCCGTTAGCAATTAGCATTTAGCACTTAGCATTTGGCAGCTAGCACAAGAACGTCCGTGTCGTTTTGCCGGATGCCAGGTGCCAACTACCAAGTGCTAACTGCTAACTGCGGTTCATCTAAACAATCTCATCCATCCCTTTGCGGGCAGGTCCGGGACCAGGAACTTCTGTCCGCTCAAGGCCTCTGCAGCACCATAGCCGCTGCGCACGGCTCCCTCCATGGTTGCGGGCCAGCCCGTCGCAGTCCAGTCGCCGGCCAGGAACAGCCGCGGCCAGGGACTCATGTTCGAGGGCCGCAACGCATCACTTCCGGGAGCGGGCGAGAAGGTCGCATGCACTTCCTTCACGACGGTGGCTTTGGTCAGGTTCGCCTGGCGCACGCTGGGAAAAAATTCCGCCAATTGGCGTACGGCCATGTCGATGATCTCTCCACGCGGTTTGTCCACAAGCGTCTTCGACGAGCTGACCACAAGCTCGAGATAGCTTCCACGCTGCGCCGACTCCTTCCGCGTAGCCAGAGCTTGGGGCCCCCGACTGCTCCCGACGTTGGACCTGTTGGGGTCGAGGATCTTCGACTTGTGAAACATCCACTGAATCGTGCGCTCTAACAGTACAGCGTGTTCCAGCGGCGTAATCTCGCGATCGAACCACAGGTGAATTCCTGTAATCGGCGACGACTCCAGGTGGCTCGCGCGACTCCGCAGCTCTTCCATTTCCGGCGCATCGGGCAAAACCTTCTCCAGTCCATTGAACGGAGTGGCCAGCACCGCGTAATCGGCCCTGACCTCTTCGCCGCCCACACACAACCGCACGGCATCATTTTCGGCGTGAATCGAATCCACGACGGAGCGCAGATGGACCTTGCCGCTTCGCGCTTCGATGTAGGCGGCCGCGGTCCCGTAAAGCTCCGACAGCGGTACGGCGGGTACGCCCATCCAACCCGCCTCCGGCGATTTCAGGAACGAATCGCGAAACACCATCGCGGCATGGCGCACCGAGATGCGATCGAGTTCCTCATTCAACGCGCTGACCAGCACCGGCGCCCACAGGCGATCGATTGCCTGCTTGGTCTGGCCGTGGCGTTCGAGCCATGCGAGAAAGTTCTCGCCGTCATCGTTAGGCAAACCGGGCATGAGCGCCAGCATTGCGCGGGCAATGCCTAGCTTGTCTCGCACGCCGAGTAGCGACGACTTCAACAGCGCCGGCGCCGCATGGAATGGCGGCAGCAGTTCGCCCGATTTCAGCGTCGATGACTTGCCTCCGGGCAGAATGAACGTGATTTCGTCATACCAGCGAATCTGCCGTTGCACCCCGAGCCGATAATAGAAATCGACAAGATTGGTGCAGCAGCCGAGCAGCACGTGCTGGCAGTTGTCGACAACCTCGCCGGTGCCGGGAAGCTCGTACGACGACGCCCGCCCCCCGAGGAACGGCTTGCGCTCAAAGAGTTCCACCAGGTAGCCCGCATCCGCCAGCGCCGTTGCCGCCGCCAGCCCGGCCAGCCCGCCGCCGAGGATCGCCACCGTGCCTTTCCCCACGTTAGTCCGAATGCGGGACGAACGTGGGGCACCGCTCGACTTGTCGATCGCTCCGCTCATCGGAACCGCACAAATCCTTTGGCGACCACGGCCAGCTTCTCCGCCGTGCTAAGCCTTACTTTTCCGGAGAACACGTCGTAGTTGCGCGCGACAATCTTCTCCAGCAGCCGCCGATAAATTTCCATCAACGCCCACAGCGCCGCCTGGCTATCATCGTCGATCAGCGGCAGCAGCTCTCCGCCCGAACGGTAGAATGCGCGCGCACGTTCCGCTTCAAACTCCAGCAGGGGCCGGAGCGTCGTGGGGTCCGATCCGTTCGTCAAAGCGTGAGGGTCGAGGCCGAAACGCGCGAAGTCCTCGCGCGGCAGATACACGCGACCGAGCCCCGCGTCTTCTTTCACATCGCGCAGAATATTCGTGAGCTGGAAGGCGACTCCGGTTTCCTCCGCCAGCCTCTCCGCGCGAGGATCGCGATAGCCGAAGATGCGAATGCACACCAGCCCGACGACCGAGGCAACGTGATAGCAGTACTGGTAGAGCTGGTCGAAGGTTTCGTAATGCAATTGCGGCGCGTCCGCAAACTGTGCGGAAACACCCGGAGCCCCCAACAGGTTCCGGTTCTGGACCTGTTGGGGTGGGAGATCCATCTCCGTCCCGCGCACCAGCTTTTCCATCCACTCCAGCGGAATCTTGAACTGCTTTTGCGCGTCCGCCATGGCAAACAGCACCGGATCGTCGGTGCGCTCGCTCTCAATCACGCGCCGCAGCGCATTCATCCATTCGTCGAGTTTCTCGCGCCGCTGTTCCGCCGGAATGCCCGGATCATCAGAGATATCGTCAGCGTGGCGCATGAAGGCGTACACCGCCGACAGCGCATTTCGCTTGCGCGAGGGTAGGAGCAGGAAGCCGTAGTAGAAGTTCTTCGCGGCGGAGCGCGCAATGTGCCGGCAAACGCTGTAAGCCGCCCGCAACTGGAGCGGGTGTTCGCTCACGGCGCCTCGCTCGAGGCTGGTTTTTCACCACGGAGGCACTGAGGCCACGGAGGCCAGAAAAAAAGAATCATCTCGGTGCCCTCCGTGTCGTAGCCTGGCCTGAGCCGGGCCGAAGGCTGGTGAATTCGCTTTGCCTCCTTGCCATCTTTGAGGCAAAGGCCCGTCCCACGAGCCACAGTTTGCGCGCCTTGGAGATTGCCGGGCGCCGCGTCAGCATGTCATAATCCTGGCGCTCTATGGCATTCAGGATTTCCAGGCCCCCGCGGCTGAAAAGTTCGATGTCGATGGCCAGGTGTTTGTCGACTTTGCCGGCCAAAGGCATCCCCATGCGGAACCAGTCGCGGGCGCGTGCGACTTCAAACTTCATCATTTCGCGGAACTGCGGCGTCGGGCGGCACTGGGCGATGTCGCTCTCGGCTACGCCGAACTTCGCCAGGCTCTCCAGCGGGAGATAAATGCGTCCCTTGCTGTAATCGACAGCGACGTCCTGCCAGAAGTTTGCCAGTTGCAGTGCCGTGCAGGTGTAATCGGAGAGCTGCTGGCGCTCGACATCGCGATATCCGCACACGTACAGCACGAGGTGCCCAACCGGATTCGCCGAATTCACGCAATATCCCAGCACGTCCTCGAATGTGGGATAGCGCGTGACGGTTTGGTCCTGGCGGAACGCAGTGAGTAGATCAGCGAATGGCTGGCGCGGGATATCCAGCTCCCGAATGGTCTCGCGCAGCGCGATGAACACGGGATGGCGCGGGCCGACTTCGTTGCGAACCGGCGCTTCGGGCTGAAGCTTCTCGACATTTTTGCGCACATCTCGCACCGGCGGCTCGACCAGACTCAGATACGTGGCGTTTAGCTCGGCCTCCCACGCGTTCAGTAGGGCAAGCGCCTGTTGCGGATCACCGACCTCATCCCCGAGATCGTCAGAGATCCGGCAATACGCATAAACGTTGTAGAAGTGCTGATGAAGATGCTTCGGGAGGAACCAGGTGACGACGGAGAAGTTCTCGTAATGCGAATGCGCCAGCCGCGCGCAGTATTGCTGCGCTTCTTCCAGAGAGGGCGCGCGCTCCGGGATGGCGTACTCCGGCGGCAGCGCCTGCCAACCCGCCAGAGCAGAATCAGGCGGCGGGACGGAATACACCCGGTTGTCAGTTGGAACAGACGACATTAAGAAGATTGTAATTGGGACTGCCCCGCCCTAGCCAAAGGAAGACTAGAACGGCATCTGGCGATGCTGGCCACAGCTTTTTACATCCCGGGAATGATGGCCGTCTTGATGTCCCCGTTGCGGTTCAGCATGTGGCGCAGCACCTGCTGCAAGCGCGACAGCGGCGCCTCGCCCGTGATGTAGTCCTTGCCCTTGATCTTACGCTCGCAGATGAGCGAGAAGGCCTTGCGCACCGTCTCCGGAGTGTGGTGGAACGTGGCCTTGAGCGTCAATTCGTTGTAGTGCAGGCGCTGCGTATCCAAAGCAACCGTCGTACCGCTGGCGCAGCCGCCGAAGAAGTTTACCGTGCCGCCTTTGCGCACCATGTCAATTGTCCACTCCCAAGCCTGCGGACGTCCAACGGCCTCGATGACCACATCGCAACCCCGTCCATCGGGCGTGAGCTTGCGAACCGCCTTCACCGGATCGTCAACCTTCGTGATCTGCACGACGGTATTCGCACCAGCTTTCCACGCAGCTGAGACCTGCGCATCGCGCTTGACGACCGAGATCACGTTGCAGCCGCTCAGCTTGGCTACCTGCACGAACATCAGCCCAATCGGCCCAGCGCCGATGACGGCAACGCTGTCGTCGATCTCCAACTTGGTTTCGTGCAGCCCGCGAAGAACACATGCCAGCGGCTCGACAATGGCCGCTTCCTCGAAGCTGACGTGCTTCGGTATGGCCAGCATGTTGGCTTCAACGATGCGGCGCGGGATGCGGATGTACTCGGCGTAAGCGCCATTATTGAAGAGCAGGTCTTCGCAGAGGTTCTCCTGGTGCTTGGAGCAGTAGAAGCAACCGCCGCAGGGGGCCGAGTTCAGCGCCACCACGCGCATGCCCGGACGGAATCCCCTGACCTTAGGGCCCACCTCTTCCACAACTCCGGCCAACTCGTGGCCGAACAGCGCCGGCGGAACGATCATGCGCGCGTGATAACCGCGCTGATAGACCTTCAGATCGGTGCCGCAGGTCAGCGCCACTTGCACCTTGACCAGCACCTCCCCTTCGTCCAGTGTGGGGATGGGCACTCGCTCGATCTTCACGTCCTCTTTGCCATAGAGGACCGCCGCTGTCATTTGTCCGTTCACGCTAATCCTTCCATTCGCTGCCCGGCTGAATCACGATCTTCATCGAGTCCGGTTTGGGGTGCGCAGCCAGGTGCAATGCTTCCACGGATTGCGCCAGCGGGAAACGGTGGCTGATCAGCCGTTCCAGGTCCATCTCCCGCCCCAGCACAAAGCGCGCTGACTCTTCCTGCAAATCCACGGAAGCGCTGTAAGAACCCAATAGACTCTTTTCATCCACGCAAACCGCGGCGGGATCAATCACAGCCTCGGCATGCTGAGTTTGCGCAAACAGCAGCACTCGTCCGCCAGGACGGGTGGCATCGATTGCCGGCCGGATCAAAGCGGTACCGGCCACGGCCAAAATGACGGCATCTGCCCCTCGGCCCTCCGTGAATTCTTTGGCCGTCCGTACGGTGTCGGAGGTGGAGGCGTCAATGTTTTCGGTTAGGCCAAAAGCCTTAGCTATTGTATGCCTCTGCGCGAACAAATCGGAAGTTATGACTCGCGCTCCCGACCGGCGAGCCAGCACGGAGAGAATGATCCCGATGGGCCCTTGGCCGATCACCAGAACCGTCTCGCCCGGCGTAAGTCTCAGCGTCTCAACACCTTTCATGCAAGTATTGACCGGCTCGATAAACGAGGCCTGTTCGAAGGACACGCCGTCTGGAATTCGCACTACTCCGTTCCGCCGGACAATCCATTCCATCACTCGCACGTACTCGGAAAATCCGCCACCGCTGGCCTCATATCCGGCTGTTGCGCCAACTTTCTTATACGTGGGACACTGCGCAAAGACCTTATGGCGGCAGTAATAGCAGTCGCCGCAGGGGATGTGATGGAAGACCATCACCCGGTCGCCGATCTGAAACTGCGTCACCCCTTCGCCCACCTGGGCGATTTCGCCGGTCGTCTCATGACCGAAGATTCGCGGCGCTGAGTGGGACCCCGTGGCGATTTTCTTTAAATCAGTGCCGCAGATGCCGCAGGTGTGTACCCGAACCAGAATCTCACCCGGCCCGATCTTGGGCACAGGAACGGTCTCCAGGCGGACATCATCGACTCCGCGGTATACCGCCGCCTGCATCGTCGCCGGGATGGCCTGCCGCTGGACTTCACCGAGTTGTGCTGCCAGAGACATAGTTTCAGTGGCTGGTGATTAGTGGATAGTGGATAGAACTCCCGGAACAGAACATGAGCCGGCTCACTGTCCACTACCCACTATCCACTGCCCATTTCTTAATAGATGTTCAACCGCATCGCACAGGTTTTTGCTCGCTATCTCGCTATTGTTCTTGATCTTTCCTAGCGCGCTCCACCACCTCGGGTGAAGAGCAACATACATCAGGAACTTGCGAGTTGCGAACCGTCCGCTTGCATCGATGAAACGGTTCAGTGGCGGCATGACGAATTCCGCCTCGTCTGAAACCGCCTTCAGTGACGCAAACTCCAGACCTCGCTCTTTCGCCGTTTGCGCTACGGCTGCAGCCTCCATGTCGACCACGTCGGCCCCGAATTTTGTCAGCAGCTCGTGCTTTTCGGCTGTGTCACTTATATCCGGTGACGTCGCCAGCACCCACTCGCCTCCTCCCCTGGTGGGATAACGAGCCCCGGTCGCAACCTCCACCACCTCGCGGATACGGCCCACGTCGCCAACCTTCAACTTAGGCGAGATCGCACCCACAATTCCTGCGGAGAGCAACAGCTTCGGCTGCGCGTATTCGATTGCCACCTCGCACGCTCGGCGCGCAAACACTTCGCCAATCCCACCCACGGCTACGACGGCCTGCGGTAGTTCGAAAATGTCGACCCCATTCACCGTCTGCGGCTGAATGTTGTCGATGAGCGGCGCCAACTCCACCGGCATCGCGGCGATGATTGCGGCCGGCTTATGCGGCATAGCCTTCCGCGCGGAACCACTCCACAGCGCGCCTCAACGCGCTATCGACCGGGCGCGGACTCCATCCCAACTCGCGCTCCGCCTTGGCGCTGGTGACAAACATCTTCTTCCGCCCCATGCGTACTGCGTCGATCGTGACTCGCGGCTCCCGACGCAGCAGCTTGCCGACTACAACTGTATCCATGACTCCCGTGGCGAGGGCTACCGCGTATGGGAGTTTGATCGTCGGTGACAGCAGCCCGGTGATCGCCGCAAGTTTGTCGAGTATCTGTTTCAGCGTGAGGTTCTCGCCACCCAAAATGTAGCGCTCTCCGGGCCGCGCTTTCTCCATGGCCAGCAGGTGGCCCTCGGCGCAGTCGATCACGTCAACCAGGTTCAAGCCAGTGTCGACATAAGCCGGAAATTTGCGCCGCAAAAAATCCACGATGATCTGTCCGCTCGGCGTTGGCTTGATGTCGCGCTCACCGACCGGAGTTGTCGGGTTCACCATCACCACATTCTCGCCGGCACGCCCCGCTTCCATCACCAACTGCTCCGCCATGAACTTGCTGCGCTTGTAGTCGCCGATCATGTTGGTCAGCGCGACCGGCGAATCTTCGTCAGTCAGGCGGCCATTGTTGCCGAACCCCATGGTGGCGACACTGCTGGTGTAAATAACCCGCCGCACGCCCGAATCTCTCGCCGCCTGCAGGATGTTGCGGGTGCCCTCGACATTCGACTGATAGAGTTCATCGCGATTCGGCGCCCATAAGCGGTAATCAGCGGCGACGTGGAAGACCAACTCGCAACCCGAGATGCCCTTGCGGAGCGACTCAACATCGCGCAGATCGCCCACGACACGATCGGCTGCGAGATCGCAAATGTTCTCAACGCGGCTCGTCGGCCGGACCAGCAGGCGCAGCTCAGCGCCGCGAGCAAGCAACTGCCGGGCAACATGGCTGCCGAGAAATCCCGTAGCGCCGGTGACGAAACATTTCATCCGTTCAGAGCGAGTGCTCTCCTGCCAGTCACTCAGGTCAGCTCCCAGGGACTAACAATTGGAATCGACCACATCCTGAAGTCTTTCACCTTGCGAGTGACGATGATGATTGTCCCCCATATCTCGGCGACCTCAGCACTGATGGGCAATCAACGACCGGCAAATCGGGCGGGCAGCTCGAACTCCAGCCAACCCTCTAGCTGAGTACGCTTGCTTCCGATTGGCAGAGGAGATGCAGTGAATACTGACTACCAGCTACCGATTCCGAGGGACCAGTCGCATGCGTTCTTCTTCGGGCACCGCCGTGGCTTTTGCGTACGTCGTCAGCGCCAGCAGCGGGAAGTACTGCCGGTACATGTAGTACATCAGGTAGAACACGCGCGGAAAGCCTGTGCCCGTGTACAGCGATTCATCCCACGACCCGTCCCGCCGTTGCGTCTTCAGCAAGTACGCGATGCCACGTTGCACGGAATCACTGCGCATATCGTTTGCGGCCAGCAGTCCCATCACTGCCCAGGCGGTCTGCGACGCCGTACTCGGCCCCACGCCCTTAAGCGTGGAATCGTCATACGAACCGCAACTTTCGCCCCAACCGCCGTCGGGATTCTGCATCATGCGCAACCATTCGGCGGCCTGCTGCACGCACGGCTCGTGATAATCGACGCCCACGGCTTCCAGTCCACGCAGCACCAGCATCGTGCCGTAGACGTAATTGACGCCCCAACGTCCGAACCAGGAGCCGTCCGGTTCCTGCTCGCGCTTCACGAACTCGACTGCGCGTCGCACGGGCGCATCCTTGACGGAATACCCGTACGTCGCAAGACACTCCAACACGCGGCCCGTGATGTCCACTGTCGGTGGATCGAGCATCGCGTTATGGTCGGCGAACGGGATGTGCTGAAACACCATGCGATCGTTGTCCCGGTCGAACGACGCCCAGCCGCCATTCTTGCATTGCATGGACAAGACCCACTCCAGCGCGCGTTCCACCGATTTCGTATGGTAGCTCTCGTTCGTGGTCTTCACCCGGCTCAGCGCCAGCAGGACCTGTGCGCTGTCATCCACGTCGGGGTAAAACTCATTGTTAAACTCGAAGTACCACCCGGCCGGCGCCGCCTTGCGGTTCTTAACGCACCAGTCTCCTCGGCGCGTCACCTGCTTCCTTAGCATCCACTCGCACGGCTGCACCAGCCGCCGATCATTAGCCGCAACGCCGCTCTCCGCCAGCGCGAATACCGCATATGCCGTGTCCCACACCGGCGACATGCAGGGCTGCATGCGGAACGTCGTCTCTTCTTCAATGCCCAGCTTCTCGAATTCGTCCATTGCGCGGATGACCTGGGGATCGTCAAGCGAATATCCCAGGCAGCGCAGCGCGATGATGGAGTTCATGATGCCGGGATAAATCGCCCCCAGGCCGTCGCTCATCTCCAGGCGCTCCAGCATCCATCTTTCGGCTACTTTCAGTGCTCGCGAGCGCAGCGGGCGTACGTGCACCCGCTCCATGAAGTGGACCAGTCGGTCCAGCACCAGGAAGAAGTTGCGCCAGCCGATCAGCTTCTTGTCCCAGCGCAACCGCAGTTCGCTCTTGCTGCGCCCCCCGACAAAGAGCTCGTCGATGCCTTCCTCCGGCGGGATCTTCTTGAATGGCTTCTTCGCATAAGCAATCGACAGCGGCACCAGGATGGCGCGCGACCACGAGGAGATCTCGTACAGGTTGAACCAGAACCAGTTGGGAAACAGCACGATCTCCGGCGGGATCGCCGGCACCGCGTCATAATCGTACTGGCCGAGGAAGCACAGGTAAATCTTGGTGAAGGTATTGACCTGGGTTACACCGCCAAGCGCCAGGATGCGCTCGCGCGCCTTCTTCATCTGCGGATGATCGGGGCTGTAGCCCGCCATCTTCAACGCGAAATATGCTTTCACCGACGCGCTGATGTTCGAAGGCCCATCGTTGTAGATTGGCCATCCGCCATTCTCGTTTTGCCGGTTCAGAATCTCTCGCGCGCACTTCTGCGTCCTGACCGGGTCTTCGGTCCCAAGCAGCCGGTGCAGCAGAATGTAATCGGAAACCAGGGTGGTATCAGCGCCCAGCTCGCCGCACCAGTAGCCGTCTTCGCGGTCCTGGAGGCCAAACAGATATTGCCGCGACGCGTCGATGGCAGCAGCTACCCGGCTCTTGATGTCGTCAATCCTGCCGAAACGCATTTCGGCCGGACTTGCAGGATCTGCCATTCCTCTCACTCCGCCATCGCGGGGGCTGCGCCGATTGCCTCTACGATCTCCGGTGGCAATCCAAAGCGCACGTTCTCCGGCATCACTTCCACTTCACGCATATTGCTGAAACCCTGCTCTTCCAGGAACGTTACCGCTTCCTGCACCAGGATTTCCGGGGCAGAAGCTCCTGCCGTGAGCCCCACCGTCGTCACCTCGTGCAACCACTCCGGCCGAATCGAGCGATAGGTTTCGATCAAGTGCGAATTCGTTCCCAGATTGCGTGCCACTTCCACCAGGCGATTGGAGTTGGAACTGTTATCTGACCCCACCACGAGCAGCAGGTCGCATTCCGCGGCAACATCCTTTACCGCCGTCTGGCGGTTCTCCGTGGCGTAGCAGATGTCCTGCGCGTGCGGGCCTTTGATATTTGGAAAGCGCCGGCGCAGCGCCTCAATCACATGGCGCGTTTCATCCAGGCTCAGCGTTGTCTGGGTGAGATAGGCAACCCGGTCCGGATCAGGGACGTGTAAAGTTTCAACGTCCTCAGGCGCGTCCACCACTTGCGTCACCAGCGGAGCCTCGCCGAGCGTGCCAATCACCTCGTCGTGATCGCGATGCCCAATAAGGATGAGCGAATAGCCTTCGCGCGCAAACTTAACCGCCTCAACATGGACCTTTGTAACCAGCGGACAGGTCGCGTCGATGACGCGCAGCTCGCGAAGCTTGCTGGCCTGTCGCACCTCGGGCGCGACGCCATGAGCGCTGTAGATGACCCGCTCACCGGCTGGGACTTCGTCGACGCTGTCCACGAAGATTGCGCCCTTGGCGGTGAGCTCGTCCACTACGTAGCGGTTGTGCACGATCTCCTTGCGCACGTAGATGGGAGCGCCAAAGGTCTCCAGCGCAATTCGGACGATATCGATGGCACGCACCACTCCCGCGCAAAAGCCACGCGGCTTAAGCAACAGTAGGGTCTTGGCTTGCGTTTGACTCATGCTCTCCCACACTCAGTATATGGATTCGACCGTGCGTTTCCCCACAACTACTCTAATTGTAACAGCGCGGTAACCACCAACCTAACGGGCCGAACCAGCACGATTACGCACTCGGTAGCGCAAATTCAGCAGTTAACGGCACATAGTCGGCGACATGGTTTGCGCTTTTTCGTACCTGAAAATTGGATGTGTGCTGCACAGCACACGTGGCATACCCTCAGCACATCCAGCTCTGTCGCTTGTACAATTACACCCACGAAAGCGAGCGCGATTATGACCGGCAGCGACTTGGCGAAGATGTTCGAATTCAGCTACAGCGCAATCAAACGCAATCTTGACGACTTGAGTCACGAAGACACCCTGGTGCAGCCTGACTCCGGGGGCAACTGCCTGAACTGGGTGCTGGGCCATGTGGTGGTAGCCCGCAATATGGTCCTCATGCTCGCCGGCGTAACCCCCGCCCTTACGGGAGAAAATGTAGCGATCTACCAGCGCGGCAGCTCACCTCAACGCACGGAACATTTCCTTGATCTCGCGACCCTGCGCAGCATGCTCGACGATTCGCAACGGCAACTGATTCCGGCGCTCGCGGTTCTATCGGAGGGGGCCCTAACCCGCCCGGTTCCCGACCAGTACAAGCGTCCGCCATTGACGGGATCAGTCGGTGACGCGCTCATCCGCATGCATTATCACGAGGGCTACCACAACGGCCAGATCGGCCTGCTGCGAAGGATGGCGGGAAAAGAAGGGGCAATCCGGTAGGACTCTCTGTTGATGTGTCATCCTGAGCGAGACCACGCCGGTGTTGCGAGGTCGAGTCGAAGGACTCCTACTCGATCTGGAGCTATCTAGGGGTTATAGGGGTGCTTCGACTCGTGTGGGCAACAACGGCCCGCACTCGCTCTGCATGACACGAGGATCAGAGGAAACTAGCACCCGGCAACTGCTTTACTGATTCGCCTTCAGCATCTGCTCGGCATGCTTCAGCGACGTTTCTGTGAGCTTTGCGCCGCTCATCATGCGGGCGATCTCGCGGGTGCGCTCCTCGGTATCAAGCCGACGCACGGAAGTCTTTGTCCTCCCGCCTGCTTCTCGCTTGTCGATCAGGTAATGCTGATCCGCAAAGGAGGCGATCTGCGGCAGGTGCGTGACGCACAGCACCTGCTTGGTGCGAGAGAGTTGCTTCAGCTTTTTGCCGACGGCTTCCGCGGCACGCCCACCAATACCGCTGTCGATCTCGTCAAACACCAACGTCCGTTGTGCGGGTGCCCCACCCTTCTCGCCGTCATGTGGCGAGAGGGTGGGTTTCGCCCCGTTGCGACCACCCCGCTTGCTTTGTCCCGCTTCCACGCTTGTCTTCAGCGCCAGCATCACCCGCGAGAGTTCGCCGCCCGAGGCGATCTCGTCCACTGGCCCGAGCGGCTCGCCCGGGTTCGCCGAGATCAGATACTGCACCTGATCGAAGCCGCGGCTGGTCCAGTTTGCTTCTTCATCCGTTCCGCTTACTTCGACTTTGAAGCGCGCCTTCATCGCCAACTCGTTGATCTCGCCTTCTACCAGCTTCTCCAGCTTGCGCGCCGCCGTATAACGCTGAGCAGACAATGCCCGCGCCGCCGCGAGATACAGTTCCGCCGCTTGCGCCAACTCGAGGCGCAGTTTGCGGAGGACCTCGTCCTTGTTCTCCATCTCGTTCAGCTTGCGCTCGAGTTCCGCGCCCAGCGCGATGACGTCGTCCAACTTGGGCCCATACTTCCGCTTGAGCCGATCAAGCGCAGCCAGGCGATCCTCGACCTCGGCCAGGCGCTCAGGCGACGCCTCAATGCGCTCGCCGTAATCACGCAACCGCTGGCCGATATCCTCGATGGTGATCCGCGCCGACTCCAGCTCCGGCACGGCAGGCCGGAACTGCTCGTCGAAACGCGACAGCTCCTCGATCTGCCGAGTCGCCGCACGAATCGAGGCCGCCGCCGACGTGTTGCTCTCATACAGCAAATCGTAAGCTGACATCGCCGCAACCCGCACCCGTTCGGCATTGGCCAGCACGCGCTTCTCCGCCTCAAGCTTGCTGTCCTCCTCCGGCTGTAGCTGGGAGTCGGCGATCTCCTTGCGCTGAAAATTCCAGAGATCGAGGAGTCGAAGCCGGTCGTGCTCGTCGCGTTCCAAGTCTGCCATGCGATGCCCCACCTGGTTCCATGCTTCGAATGCCTTCTCAACCGCTGCCACATCGCATCCCACAAAGCTGTCGAGCAATGACAAGCGTGAACCGGCGTCGAAAGCCAGCACAGCCTCATTCTGCGCATGAATGACGGCCAGGTGTGGCGCAAGCTGCTTCAGCACGGTCACCGTCGCAGCCTGGTTGTTAATGAAGACGCGTCCCTTGCCGCTCGCCGCAATCTCGCGTCGCAGGATCAAGACGCCTTCTTCGGCGTCGATCCCGTTCGCCTGAAGCACCGCGTCGATGGCGGACGATTCTGCCTCGAACACCGCCGATACGGCTGCTTTATCGGTGCCGTGGCGGACCGCGTCGCTGGACGCCTTGTCGCCCAGCAACAGCGCGAGCGCGTCGATGAGGATGGATTTACCAGCGCCGGTTTCGCCGGTCAGGAGGTTGAGACCGGGCGCGAACTCCACGGCCACGTTGTCGATGACCGCGTAGTTTTCGACCCGCAGTTCCAGGAGCACGTCAGCGTCCGAGGTGTAGAGTTGAGCGCAGTGTACGTTAGCAACTAGCAACTGGCAACTGGCAGTCAGTAGCAAAAGCCTGCAAACCAAACCGGCCCCGGCCTCTGTGCCCTGCCTCACATACGCATTGCCGCCGCACGGTTTATCATCGAGTTTCGTTAGTCGCTAGTTGCTCGGAGCTAACATGCCTGACCGCAAAATCCGCGTACTTGTTGCCAAGCCCGGCCTCGACGGCCACGACCGCGGCGCCAAGGTCATCGCTCGCGCCCTGCGCGATGCCGGAATGGAAGTTATCTACACCGGCCTCCGCCAGACCCCGGAGATGGTTGTCAACGCCTCGTTGCAGGAGGACGTTGACGTCATCGGCCTCAGCATTCTCTCCGGCGCGCACAATGCCATCGTGCCCCGCGTGATGGAGCTGCTGAAGCAGAACCACATGGACGACGTGCTGGTGCTGGTGGGCGGCATCATTCCCGACCAGGATGTCGAAGCCCTGAAGCAAGCCGGAGTGGCCGCGGTCTTTCAGCCCGGCACGCCGATGGATTCCATCATCGAGTTCATCCGTGCCAACGTGAAGGCGCGGGGCGTAACGGCGGGGTAGCAATCGGCGACTCGCAACTAGCAACCAGCGGCTCAGGTTGATTTTTTAGGTTTGTATCAGGGCACGACTTCAGTCGTGCCAAAATGTTGGAATGTAAACTGGGCTTTGGCCCCTGCGCTCGGCAAAACGGCTGAAGCCCACCTGTTTGACGGCCTTGTTCGGCATGACTGAAGTCATGCCCGGATACAAACCAATTAGCTGCTTCCCGAGGTATTCATGCGTATTCGCGTTCTTTGCTTCCTCGCCCTGCTGTTCTCTTCTCTCATCTCAGCCGCCCAAACCGCTGGCTCACAAACTTCAGACTTTCCCAAAGAAATCCCCAACTTCGATCTCACCGCCATCGATAAGACCGTCGATCCGTGCATGGATTTCTACCAGTACGCCTGCGGCAATTGGCTGAAGAACAATCCCATCCCGCCGGACAAATCCACCTGGGGCCGCTTCAATGAGTTGCGGGAGCACAATCTTTACGTGCTGCGCGACATCCTCGAGCAGTCTGAAGGAACGGGCAATCGCAGCGCCATCCAGCAGAAAGTCGGCGACTACTACGCCGCCTGCATGGATGAAAGCACCGTCGAGAAGAAGGGCACTACGCCGCTCGCTCCTGCCATGGACAAGATTGCCGCTGTCAAAAACACGCAGGAGTTGATCAAGCAGGTTGGCGCCATGCAGCGCGAGGGAACGACTGTGCTGTTCACCTTCCGGCAGATGCCGGACATGCACGACTCACGCCAGACCATCGCCAGCATCGACCAGGGCGGCCTGACGCTGCCCGACCGCGATTACTACATCAAGGATGACGCGAAGTCTGTCGACATCCGGCAGATGTACCTGGAACACGTGCAGAAGATGTTCGAGCTAGCCGGTGACAAGCCGGAGACCGCTGCCGCCGAAGCCAAAGCTGTACTGGCGATCGAGACCGGACTGGCAAAGTCGTCGATGGACCGCACCACTCGGCGTGATCCCCACGTGCGCGATCACACTATGGAAGTCACCGAGATCGCCACGGCGGCGCCGAATTTCCAGCTCATCCAATACTTCGCCGATACCGGTGCGCCAAAGTTCAGCAGCCTGAACGTCAGCAACCCTGATTTCTTCAAGGCGGTCAACCAGCAGCTCGAGTCGGTTCCGCTGGACGACTGGAAGACCTATCTCCGCTGGCGCACCATCGACACCTACGCTCCCGTTTTGCCGAAAGCCTTCGTCGATGAGGACTTCCAGTTCAACGGCGCGTACCTCTCCGGCCAGAAGGAGATTGAGCCACGGTGGAAGCGCTGCGTACGGTCTACCGATCAAGAGCTCGGGATGGCATTGGGCCAGCTTTATGTGGACAAGACCTTCGGCGCTGAAGGCAAGGAGCGCACGCAGACAATGGTGCGGGCGATTGAAGCAGCCATGCATCAGGACGTCGGAGACTTGACCTGGATGTCCGATACGACCAAACAGAAGGCCTACGAGAAGCTCAGCGCCATCGTCAACAACATCGGTTATCCCGACAAGTGGCGCGATTACAGCACGGTCGTCGTGCAACGCGATGACTACGCCGGCAACTTTGTCCGCGCCAGCGCGTTTGAGGTGCAGCGCCAGCGCAATAAAATCTCCAAGCCCACCGACCGAAAAGATTGGACCATGACGCCGCCGACGGTCAACGCTTACTACCGGGCGGAGATGAACGACATCAATTTCCCGGCAGGCATTCTCCAGCCCCCGTTTTACGGCAAGGCCATGGACGACGCGGTGAACTATGGCGGCATCGGCATGGTGATCGGCCATGAATTGACGCACGGCTTCGACGACCAGGGTCGCAAGTTCGACGCCGAGGGCAATCTGAAGGACTGGTGGACGCCGGCCGATGGCAAGGCCTTCGAAGAGCGCGCAAGTTGCACCGCGGATGAATACTCCAGCTTCACCGCCGTGAAGGACGACAAAGGCGAGGTCAAGCTGAACGGGCGGCTCACGTTAGGCGAGAATACCGCCGACAACGGCGGACTCAAGCTGGCGTACATGGCGCTCACCGGCATCATCGGCAATACTCATGTGAAGCCAATCGACGGCTACACGCCTCAGCAGCGCTTCTTCATCGCCTACGGTCAAGTCTGGTGCCAGAACATCACCGATCAGCAGGCCCGCAAGCTGGTCATCATCGACCCGCATTCGCCCGGGCGCTGGCGCGTCAACGGAGTGGTGCAGAACTCCGCCGCTTTCCAGGAGGCGTTCGGGTGCAAACCAGGCCAGCCTATGGTCCGCGAAAACGCTTGCCGCGTGTGGTGATCACATGGCTGAGAGTTTAGCGACGTTCGTGTTCACGCTTCAGCAGCACCTTGTCCCAGACCAGGGGGAAATGCCGATCAACGCGTGCGCAAGAATCGCGATCAGCACGCCGTTCCTGGCGATTGCGACCAGGGATTGCATATCTCAAAACGCCAGTAGAGTGATGCCGATTGCGACCAGGATTGTGCCCGCCCAGCGATGCCAGTCGACTTTTTCCTTCAGCAGATATTTGGCGAGAGCGGTTTCGACGATGTAGCTGCTGGCGGTGACCGGCACGGCGAAGCTGAGCTCGGTGGTGGAAAGCAGCGCCATCAACGCAAAGAACGAGACCGCCATGGCCGGCATTCCGGCGAGAATGTACCAATTGCGCAGACAGTCGCGGCAAAAGCGCACCAGGCCGGACAAGCTCCAGTCCGTGACCTCGCCTTGTTTCTTCATCCCGGCGCTGTTCAACAGATCGCCAACCGTGCCCGGAATGACGACCAGCGCGACCAGCAGTGTCGTCATTCGATTTCGCTCCGGATGGGAGTTGTTTCCGGAAAGGTGAACGCGGTGAATGCGACGCCAAGAGTGATCAGGCAAATGCCCAGCCAGCGCACCCCGGTGACGTGCTCACCCATAAACAGAGCGCCGGCGCCGGCGCTAAGCGCACAAGAAAACGATGTCACCGGCAGCACGTAGCTCAGGTCAGCCCAACTGAGCAGCGCCAGTCGCGTCACAAACCATGCCGTCAGAAACACTGTTCCGATAGTGACCCAGGGATGACCGAAGGCACGGATGTACGTCATCGGCGACCAGGTATCGCCTACAAATCCGTGGCTCAAGCCAAGTTTCAATACGTAGTTGCCAAAGACATTCGTGCCGATTACAACGGCGCTGACAATGATGGTCTTTAGGATCAGTCGATATTTGTCCATCGTGCCACGTGCTGCTGCATGCCAGTCGGCATTGTATGTAGGATGCCATTCTGTGCTCAACTGCGAGTTGCTGCCCGCGGCTTCCTGCGCCTGTCTCACCACGCAAGCAACAGGCAACGGAAATCCGCCAATTCGGTTTACTTGTGCAACCTTCTGTGGAATATTGCACCCTGATGAGGTTTGCCATGCCGAGATGTTCCGCGGGCCGGATTCTTGCCTTGCTCCTGTTCACACTTCTTGGGGTATCGACCGTTGTTTCCTCTGAGCGGATCGTCGACCTCTCGGCTCCGGACGGCACCAGGCTCAAGGCGAGTTACTTTCCAGCCGCTAAGCCCGGGCCGGGAGTTCTGCTGCTGCACCAATGCAATCGCGATCGCAGGATTTGGGATGGCTTGGCGCAGCAACTCGCCGCTTCTGGCATTAACGTCATGACGCTGGATATGCGCGGTTTTGGCGAAAGTGGAGACAAGCCGCGCGCCACCGCGTCACAAGCGGAGATCGTCGCGGAGCAGGCAAAATGGCCGGCCGACATCGACGTCGCGATGCAGTATCTCGAATCTCAGCCCGGAGTCTCGCATGACACCATCGGGCTGGGTGGCGCCAGTTGCGGCGTCAACAATTCGGTGCAGACTGCGATGCGTCATCCCGAAGTGCGCTCTCTGGTCCTGCTCTCCGGCACAACGGATTACAAGGGACGCAAGTTCCTGCGCAGCTCGGCCAATCTGCCTGAGTTTTACGGTTACGCCGAGGATGATGAGTTTCCGCCGACGGTGACGGCCATTCAGTGGCTGTACGAACTCTCAGCCGATCCCGCGAAGAAACTGGTCCACTACCCCAATGGCGGCCATGGGGCCGACATGTTCAAGGTGCATCCGGAGTTGATGGGTCTGATCACCGATTGGTATGTGACCACGCTGATCAAAACTCCGGGAAAAGCACCCGTACCAAAGGAGGCCGCGGGTGTACCGGAGGAGGTGAAAATCCTGAACACGATCGACGAGCCCGGCGGGCCGGCCAAGGTCACCCGGCAGTTGCAGGAAGCCCGGAAGCGCGATCCTAATGCTACTTTGTTTCGCGAAGACCTGGTCAATGTCATCGGATACGAGCACCTCCTGGCCGGCGACACCAAAGGCGCACTCGAGATCCTGAAGCTCAACGCTCTGGCCTATCCCAACTCGCCTAACGTCTATGACAGCCTGGGCGACGTTTACCTCGCCGACGGCCAAAAAGACCTGGCTCTTCAGAACACTAAGAAAGCGTTGGAGTTGCTGCCCTCCGACACCACAGATGACCAGAAACGGCGGGATGCGATCAAGGACAGCGCAGAACAGAAGCTGAAGCAGCTCGGGAACTCAGCATCCGCCCAATAGGACAGCGCCATGGATAAACATTGGAGCGGGAGACGGGGATCGAACCCGCGACCAACGGCTTGGGAAGCCGTGACTCTACCACTGAGTTACTCCCGCCCAGCTGGCCCAAAGTTTAACACTGTGCGAATTGCCCGGCAATTTCGCTGTCGTTCATACTCTGTTTACGCGCGGCTGCTAGTCTAGGGCGTATCAGCAGCTTTCTCACAGGTGTTCCTTTCGCGCACATCGGACATCTAAAGTTATTAGAGGGGTGAATTGCTAGCAAGTCCAACGAACGTACCACAATCAATACCGCATAGTTCCTTGGGAGCATTGACTGCCACCCGATTCGGGGGTACGCTAGCCGCCAATGAGTGCTGTTTCCGGCTTGCACGAACTTTGGGCCACCACCACGTCGTCTGCCACACCACGCTATCAGGAATTCTCGAGTCAGGTCGAAGCGGTTGGTCTGCTCGACTTCCAGCCGCCTTTGCTAACCATGTGCCCCAGGCATTCCCGCGCGCGTGCAAGTGGCGCGACTCGGCTGTCGCGACACAGTTGGAGGCTGTCTCCCAATCCTAGATGAAGAAGAACATCGAAATTAGCCCGAATATCGAAACCCTGTTTGGCACCCGAGACGAAAACCTGCGCCTGCTGGAAGATGGCTTGAACGTCGCCATTAACCTGCGTGCCGACTGTATTGAGATCACCGGAGCAGCGACCGACGTCGGCCGCGCCGAGCAGGTTTTTGCCGACTACGAGCACCTGCTGCGCGGCGGCTTCTCGTTCGTCAACGGCGACCTCGGCGACATGCTCCGCGTTCTCACCAGAGATTCGACAGCCAGTCTGCGCGGCTTGGCGGAAGCCGGCAAACAGCGCTCGTTCGGAAAGCGCAGCGTGCAGCCCAAGAGCATCAACCAGCGCCGCTACCTCGAAGCCATCGAGAAGTTCGACATGGTCTTCGGAGTCGGTCCCGCTGGAACCGGCAAGACCTACCTCGCCGTGGCCATGGCAATTTCTGCGCTCATGTCCAAGCGCGTTAATCGCATCGTTCTGGCGCGCCCCGCCGTCGAGGCCGGCGAGCGGCTCGGCTTTCTGCCGGGAACCTTGCAGGAAAAGGTCGATCCCTATCTCCGCCCCCTCTACGACGCGCTCTACGACATGCTCGATCCCGACAAGGTGGATCGCTATCTGGAGAAGAACGTCATTGAGATTGCACCTATCGCCTTCATGCGCGGGCGCACTCTCAACGATGCGTTCGTGATTCTCGACGAAGCCCAGAACACCACCTCCGAGCAGATGAAAATGTTCGTTACTCGCCTCGGCTTCAACTCCAAAGCCGTGATTACCGGCGACGTGACGCAGATCGATTTGCCCAACGCGAACCGCAGCGGCCTGGTCGAGGCAGTCGAGATTTTGCGCAATGTGGAAGGAATTCGCTTCTGCTACTTCGACGAGGGCGACGTTGTGCGCCATCACCTGGTGCAGCGCATCATCCGCGCCTACGACGATTACAAGGGCCGGAACGAGCAGCTGTCGCTGACGCTCGAAACAAAGAACAGCAATGGTTATACGACTCCGCGTATGCCCGATGTGCGCGAGTACTCAAACCGCATCGATCGCGAGGCGCCGATTGCGGAGGTGCCACCGGCCGAGCCGCCTCCGCAAGACCGCGTCGCTGACTAATAGTTGGTACCATAGTGTGGGAGGGCGTACGTTGCCCTCCCATTTGTTCTGAGCCCGGCGCTTTTGGCGCCGTAAGAAAGTGATCATTCTGGAGCAAGCAGCCGGTGACGTCCGCGAACGCGCCCTTTCCTTGTTCGCGGCTCGCGCAAAACGGGCTGTCGGGTTGTGCGGCGAAGTGACTGTCCGCGTGACTTCCAGCGACGGGATGCGCGACCTTAACCGCCGTTTTCGCCGCCTGAACAAACCTACGGACGTTCTCTCATTCCCATCCGCTTCGCTGGAAGTTGCCGGCGACATAGCTGTGTCGGCCGATATCGCAGCCCGTAACGCCGCCCAACTGGGGCACTCTGCCGACACCGAGCTGAAGATCCTCATCCTGCATGGATTGCTGCACCTGGCCGGGTACGATCATGAGAACGACAACGGCCGGATGCAGGCACGTGAGCGCAAATTGCGGCAACAATTCAACCTGCCGCTCGGACTGATTGAAAGGACGCACGCCGGCAACGGCTCTTCGCCGCGTCCCTCTCGAGCCTCCCGATCACACAAGGCCGCAAGATGAGCGTCCCCTTATCCATCCTGCTGCTCGTGCTCATGGGCCTGCTCTCGCTCGTGTCATACGTCGACCGGCTCTACGCCGAAATGGGCAAATTCCTCGCCCGCGAATTTGAGGAGAACATCGAAGCCTACGAGGTGCGGGTCGAGCCGCGCCTGCGCGTCCCCCGTCAACGCGCTGCACTCTCCATGGCCATCTTGACGCAGTTCTGCATGGCCAGCATCGGCGTGCTCATCGGCTATGTGCTCTTCATGGAGAAGCGCTGGGTCGTGCTGGATGTCGTACAGGCCGTCGTCAGCCTTATCTTCATCATCGTCATCTTCCATCAACTGCTACCGTATTTATTTTTCGTGCGCACCCGGGGTGAATGGCTGGTGCACTGGGTGCCCGTCTTGCGTGCGCTCATCTATCTCGCGCTTCCCGCCACCCTCATCCTCAGTTTCGCGCTCTCCGTTGCCTCGCTTTCGCGCGAGCACGCAGAGAAGGAACCGGAGCATCCCTCGCAAGCCGTCGACGCCCTGATTGAGGCGGGCCAGGAGGAAGGCATTCTGGAGGAAAGCGATCGCGATTTGATTCAGTCCGTCGTGGAGTTCGGCGACAAGACAGTACGCGAGGTCATGACGCCACGACCGGAAATCGTAACGATTCCCGTGACGACCACGGTCGCAGAGTTGACCGAGCTGCTGAAGAAGTACCCGTATTCCCGCATACCCGTGTACGAGGGCGATATCGACCATATCAAAGGCGTCGTTTACGCCAAGGACCTGCTGCAGGTATCCGACGTCGAGGCCCACACCCAGTCCGTCCGCGATCTCATGAAGCCCGATGTCTATTTCGTTCCCGAAACCAAGCTGGGCAGCGACTTGCTTCGCGAGATGCAGCGCGATAACGTTCGCATGGCCATCGTCATCGACGAATACGGCGGCGTGGCAGGACTGGTGACCATTGAAGACCTCGTGGAGGAGATCGTCGGCGAAATACGCGACGAGCATGAGAAGTCCGAAGTCGTTAAGGAGAGTGACACTTCCTACATCTTCAATGGCAACACGGATATCGATCTGCTCGATAAGTTGCTGGGTGTTCGTCCTGACGAGAAGGAAGCCACCACCATCGCGGGGCTGGTCAGCGAGCTTGCCGGTCACATTCCGAAAGCCGGAGAAGTCTTCGAAGAGAACGGCCTGCGCTTTGAGGTGTTGGAGTCCACCGAGCGCCGCGTCGATCGTGTGCGCGTGAGCCTGGTGCCAAAGCAGGTCGGGGCATAAGCGTGCCTGGGGGGTCGGCTCCAGAATCGCACCCCCCAAAACGCAGTAGACGCTCCTCCCCGCAAGCCGGTGCCCCAGGTTCGCGTCCTTCCTTTGGACGCTAACCTGGGTATGAATAACAACCGAACAAAGCCATGTCAAAAGTAAACCTTCCAAAAACACAACGCGCAGGGGCGGGTGCCGCCACTGCCTCAGGTCTCGAAAGACGCGAGACCTGGACCGCCGGTACCGCGGGCATCGCTGTATGCCAAAGACCCGCGTGCGAAACGCTTTCAAAAAAACAACGTGAAGAAACACTCAGCGCATTGCAAGCCCGCTTTGAGAAAAACATGGACCGCCATAAAGGTCTTGAATGGGCCGAAGTAAAAGCAAGGCTGGAAGCTAGTACCGAAAAACTGTGGTCACTCAGCGAAATGGAAAGAACTGGCGGTGAACCGGACGTTGTTGCTCATGATAAAAAGACGGGCCAATACATTTTTTACGATTGTTCTGCGGAAAGTCCTAAAGGCCGCAGAAGTCTTTGCTACGACCCTGCAGCGCTGGAGTCAAGGAAAGAACATAAACCAGAAGGTAACGCTGTTGGTATGGCAGCGGCCATGGGTATTGACCTTTTAACGGAAGAACAATATCGCGAGTTGCAGAAACTTGGAAAGTTCGATTCCAAGACGTCGAGCTGGGTGAAAACACCTTCTGCTATCAGAAAACTCGGCGGCGCCCTCTTTTGTGATCGCCGCTACGACACTGTTTTCGTATATCACAACGGTGCGGAATCCTACTATGCGGCTAGGGCGTTCCGTGGCTCGCTCAGGGTTTAGTCCGGACTTTGATTTCTTTGGTTCTTGCTTCTGTTCTCGAACCTCGGGTTCACAGGTTGCAGCTTGCGCTCAGCGCAGCTAAATTTGAGTGCGGGAGTTGGAGCTGCACATGAAAAAATCCGTTGCGGTGGGATCTACTTCTGCTTCTGCGTTCATCGACGAGAGAATCAAGCAACTTGGGGACTGGCGCGGGAAGATGCTCGCCAAGGTGCGCACACTCATACACGAGGTAGACCCTGAGATCGTCGAAGAACGGAAGTGGGTCACGCCAACTAAGGCCGGTACCCCAGTCTTCTCCCACTGCGGCATCGTCTGCACGGGAGAGACGTACAAGAGCGTCGTCAAGATAACCTTTGCCAAGGGAGCTGCGTTGAAGGACCCTGCAGGTCTATTCAATTCCAGCCTCGAGGGGAATGTCAGGCGCGCCATCGACATCCACGAAGGCGAAAAGATCGATGAGGCGGCCTTGAAGGACCTCATCCGCGCTGCCGTGGCGCTCAATCTGAACCACCCCACGAAGCCAAAAGCGGGCTTCGCGGGGACCCCGGCCAACCACCCCAACCAGTCCAAAGGCGGGATTCGTCGGGGACCCCAGACGGGCAAGAGCCGGCAGAAGCCCAAGCCGAAGACCCGGCGAGCCACCAGCAAGCGGGCCTGGTAGCTTCATCGCTGGCGGGGGTCCCCCGGCGGGACCGCTAATGTTTCGTTTAAATTCGAGCTGGTTGCACACATGGCATTCCGCTCCGGTTTCGTGTCCATCATCGGCCGTCCCAACGCAGGCAAGTCCACGCTGCTGAACGCGCTGGTCGGCGAAAAGCTGGCCATCGTGACCCGCAAGCCGCAGACCACGCGCAATCGTATCCAGGGAATCGTGAATGTCGAACGTGCTGGCAAGCGGCCAGCGGGGCAAATCGTCCTCGTCGACACTCCCGGCGTTCACAAGCCAATCAATAGCCTCAATCGCCGCATGATGAAGGAGGTCTACGACGCGCTGGAAGGGTGCGATCTGCTGCTCGTCATCGTCGATGCCACCGCAAAGTTCGGCGCCGGCGACAAGTTTGTTCTCGACATCGTCAAGAAGAGCGGACAGAAGGCGTTTTTGCTGCTCAACAAAATCGACGCCGTCGACAAGCAAGAGCTGCTTCCCCAGATCGCCAAATACAAAGAGCTGCACAATTTTTCCGAGGTCATTCCGATCTCCGCACTGAAGCGCGACGGCCTCGATGCGCTACTTGACGCAATAATCAAATCCCTGCCGGAAAGCCCGCGCTATTTCCCCAAAGACCAGGTCACAGACCAGCCGGAGCGCTTCCTCGTCGCCGAACTCATTCGCGAGCAGGTGCTGCTCGCCACCGAACAGGAAGTGCCGTACGCTACCACGGTGATGATCGATCGCTACGACGAAGGCGCGAAGCTCACCAGCGTTGCGGCCACAATTTATTGTGAGCGCGTAGGCCAAAAAGCCATTCTCATCGGCAAGCGGGGCGAAACGCTGAAGAAGATCGGCACCGCGGCACGATTGCAGATCGAGCGGCTGCTCAACACAAGAATATTTCTTGAGCTGTTTGTGAAAGTGCGAGCGGGGTGGCGCGATTCGCGGCAATTTATTGAGGAACTCGACTGGCACAAACAACTGCAGCGAATGTCGGACAGCAAGCGGGAAGATAATGCGCAGGACGATTAAGTACTTGTCATCCCGAGCAAGCCTCTTTTGCGAAGCGAGGATCGGGGTCCCCGGCGAGTGCCGCCTCTGCACTCGCGGGGGTGGGAGCACCGGGGGTGGAGCGATCCGGGCGTGCCGGTTCGCGCCGAGTCGGGGTCCCCGGAAGACGTCGGTTTTGCGTCTTCTGGGTTGCTCGATGCGCGAAAGGCACGCATCCATTGACCATGCCAACGATTCCCTTCATCAAGGCCACCGCGTGCGGCAATGATTTCCTGCTGATCGACTTTGCCCACGCCCCCAGCGACATACATTCCTTCACCAAACGTATCTGCGACCGTCACAACGGCGTGGGAGCCGACGGCGTGGAATGGCTGCTGCCGGCGACAGATGCCGATATTCGCGTTCGCCTGCTGAATGCCGATGGCTCGGAAGCCGAAATTTCCGGCAACGGCACGCGTTGCGTGGCGGCGTGGTTCTGCGCGGAAAATCAGCGCGCCTCTGTCGTCATCCGCACCGGCGCCGGGCTGAAAACCTGCGAACTCATAAACCGCGACGGCAACAACTTCGAATTTCGCAGCTCCATGGGCGAGCCCGAAGTGGGCGACGATTTCTCCATCAAGTTCACCTATGGAGAGATTTCCGGCACGCCGGTCTCGATGGGTAATCCTCATTTCGTCGTCTTCGTTCCACAATTCGAGTTGGGCTGGCAGGCGATTGCCGACCAGATCTCCAAGCACCACGATTTCAAGTACGGTATGAACGTCGAATTTGTCCACACCGTAAATCCGGGCGAGATTGAAGTGCGCTTCTGCGAGCGCGGCGTCGGCGAGACCATGTCATCCGGCACGGGTTCGTGCGCCGCCGCGGTCGCCGCTATTCACGCCGGAAAGTCGACCTCGCCCGTCCAGGTGCGAGCGCCCGGAGGCTTGCAGACGGTGGAATGGAGCGGCGAAGTCCATCTCACCGGACCTGCAACGCTACTCTGTCGCGGCGAGTTTTTCGTTTAAGATAACGCTTCCCGATGACCGCCTCCTCTCAACCTGTGCGCCTGCGCCCTGGTGCCCTTCGCCCCGGCGATAAAGTGGGCATCATAGCTCCCGCCAGCGGCTTCCTGCGCGACGAGTTCGAAGCCGGTCTCGCTGAGCTACTGCGACTCGAGTATCAGCCTTTTTGTCTGTCTTCGATTTTCGAGCGCCAAACATATTTTGCGGGATCGGTCGAGCGCCGGGTCAACGAACTGCACGAGATGTTCGCGCGTCCGGAGGTGAAGGCCGTGCTCTGCGCCCGTGGAGGCTACGGCAGCAACTACCTTCTCCCGCATCTTGATCTCGACTTGATCCGCGCCCATCCCAAGATCTTCGCCGGGTGCAGTGACATCACCACATTGCTCACGTACCTATGCGACACAGCCGGACTGGTCACCTTTCACGCGCCAATGCTGGCGGGGGATTTTGCGCGTCCCGGTGGCGTCGATGAGAGGAGTTGGTTCGCGGCCGTTTCTCAAGGCGAGTACGAGATGCAATTCAGTGCTCAGGAAGTCCAACCGCTGAATGAGGGAAACGCGGAGGGCGTGCTCTACGGTGGTTGTCTGTCGCTGCTGTGCGCTTCCCTGGGCACTCCTTACGAAATCCGGACGCAGGGCACGATTCTCTTTCTTGAGGATAGGGCCGAGCGGCCCTATCGCATCGATCGCATGTTGATGCAATTGAAGCTCGCCGGCAAGTTCGAGGGCGTGCGGGGCATCATCTTCGGCGAGATGATCGGCTGCGCCGAGCCCGGTGCTCCCGACCTCACGCCGCAACAGGTCATCCTGCGTATACTGAGGGACCTGCAAGTCCCCATCGCCTTTGGATTGAAGTCGGGACACGTCTCCAGTGGCGCGCTGACATTGCCGTTCGGTGTGAATGCTAAGCTAAGCGTCGGTGACGTGGTGACCCTGAGTTATGAAGGTGCAGTGCAGGCCGTGACAGCAGTTCCGGAACATAGCGGGTAGAGCGGGCCTTTAGGCCCGCGTCAACGCAGTTATTTTCTTAATTTGTCATCCCGAGCCCAGTGGCGGGCGAGGGATTTGCTTCTTTAGACGAATGAAGCACATTTACCTTATCGGCATCTGCGGTACCGCCATGGCATCCCTCGCCGGAATGCTGAAACAACGCGGGTTTTACGTCACAGGCTCTGACAATGCGGCATATCCGCCAATGTCAGATTTCCTGGCGTCGCTTGAAATTTCTGTAGCGCAACCTTTCAGTGAGAAGAACCTCGATCCCAGGCCTGATCTGGTCATCATAGGCAACGCAATGTCGCGCGGAAATGTCGAACTGGAGTTTGTGCTCGATCACCGTATCCCGTTTCAGTCGATGCCGCAGCTGTTGTGGGATGAGTTCCTGAACGAAAAGGAGCGGCTGGTCATTGCAGGAACCCACGGCAAGACGACCTCCTCTTCGATGCTGGCCTGGATTTTTCATCAGGCGAGGCGCTCGCCCAGTTTCCTGATCGGGGGAATACCGGAAAATTTCGGTACCTCCTTCGCACTGGGCGATGGGCGCGAATTCATCCTCGAAGGCGATGAATACGACACCGCGTTCTTCGACAAGGGCCCGAAATTTCTGCACTACTTCCCGGACGCCGTGATCCTCACCTCGGTCGAGTTCGATCACGCCGACATCTACAAAAACCTTGACGAGGTCAAGACTGCGTTTAAGCGGTTGGTGAACTTGGTCCCACAGCGTGGGCTATTAATTGCGTGGGATGGCCATGCGAATGTCGACGAATGCGTAAGTCGCGCCTATTGCCGCCTCGAACGCTATGGCTTCTTGCAAAACTCGACCTGGCGAATCCTCGATGTCGAGTACGCGACGCAGCTCACCCGCTGGCGCGTTCAGCGCAACGGCCAGCCCTGGGCCGGCTTCGAGTTCGCGCTCGCGGGTGAGTACAACGTCCTGAATGCGACCGCTGCTGCCGCCATGGCTGCTAACTACGGCATCGACAAAGCGACGATCGCTGCTGCGTTGCGGAGTTTTTGCGGCGTCAAGCGTCGCCTGGAAGTCAAAGCTGAGATCAGCGGTATCACCATCATTGACGACTTCGCTCATCATCCCACCGCAATTGCGCAGACCCTGAAAGCAATCCGCACGCGCTATCCCGGGCGACGGCTGTGGGCAATCCTTGAGCCGCGCTCCAACACCCTTCGCCGCGATGTGTTCCAACACGAGCTGATGCAAAGCCTCGCCCTCGCGGACAAGATCGTCCTCGCGGATGTGTTCCTATCCACTGCCATTCCGGAAAATGAGCGACTCGATCCCGCCGCCGCCGTCACGCAACTCAATGCACAGGGCAGACCCGCGCGATTATTGGGGAACGCTGATGCGATCGTGGACGCAGTTTCGCCTGAGCTCCGTTCCGGCGATGTCGTGGCCATCCTCTCGAACGGCGGTTTCGGCAACATCTACGAGCTGCTACCCGCTCGACTGAAATCCCTCCACGAGGTCACGACCGCTTCGTGAGCCGCCTGCTTCGTACCGCCTCTTGCTGGTCAGTCCTCGCATTTCTATTGATCGCCGCCAGCCTCGCTGCTGCGGTAACGCCGGTCACCTGCACCTCGCCGAGCGCTCAGCCGCAGCCCACCGAATACCTCATTTCCCTTGCTGACGCGGCCAGCCACCTGGTCCATGTCAGTATTCGACTGCGGGAGGGCGCCGGTGTCCGCACGCTCGACATGCCGGTGTGGAATGCGCTTTACCAGGTGCGCAACTTCGCCGCCAACATAGAAGAAGTGCGCGCGCAGGACGCCTCAGGTGCTCCCGCAAAAGTACTGAACAGCAAGACCAGTGAGTGGGAAATTACCGCGCCTGCCGGTTGCGTGGTCGTCAGTTACGATATTCACCTCAACAGCCCGGGGCCGTTCGGCGCGTCGCTCGATGCCGATCATGCCTTCTTTAATCCGGCGATGGTGTTGATGTACCCCCCAGCTCTGCGTTCTCAGCCTATGAGTATTCGCTTTCTCGATGTTCCCGCAATGTGGGAGATGCGGGATCTGCACATTGTTGGCGCCGCTGCGCCCGGCCAGGTTGAGCAGGTGAGCGGGATTGCGCACAACTATGACGAGCTGGCCGACAGCCCGGCAATGCTCGGCACATTGCAGCAGTCGGAGTTCAAGCAAAATGGAGCGACATACCACGTTGTGGTACAAGCAAACCCTGCCGACTACGACATGGGTAAGATCGACGAGATGCTGTCCAGGATCACCCAGGCGGCCGTCGATTGGATACAGGACCGTCCCTACGACGAGTACACGTTCCTCTATCACTTTCCCCGAGGGCCCGCTGGTGGCGGCATGGAGCACGCTTACGGCACCGCGATTGACGTAAACGCCGATCGTTTGCGCTCCGATTTGCTGCCCTTGGCTGCCGTGAGCGCGCACGAATTCTTCCACCTCTGGAATGTGAAGCGCATTCGTCCTCAGTCGCTGGAGCCGATCGATTATCAGCACGAGATGCACACCCGCGCGCTTTGGTTCAGTGAAGGCGTGACCAGCACGGTGGGAGACATGCTGCTGGCGCGCTCCGGGCTCATCGATGAACGCGAATACCTGCACCGAATTTCTGGGGAAATCACGGAGCTGCAAAAGCGCCCGGCGCACCGCTGGCAGTCGGCGGAAGAGTCGAGCCTGGATGCGTGGTTCGAGGGCAACCCGTTCTACCGCTCGCCGGAGCGCAGCATCAGTTACTACAACAAGGGCGAGATCCTGGGCATTCTCCTCGATTTGCGCATTCGGCAATTGACCGCCGGGAGAAAGTCATTGCGCGATCTCTTTAACTGGATGAATGAGCATTACGCGAAACAGCATCGCTACTTTCCCGATTCCGCCGGAGTCGAGGAGGCTGCTGAAGCCATCACCGGGCAGAGCTTCGCCGAGTTTTTCGGAGATTACGTCGCCGGTGTCAAAGAGCTGCCCTACGACCAGTTCTTTCAGTTTGCCGGGTTGCATCTTGTGGCCAGCACAACCCAGTACGCGACCGCTGGATTCCGGACCACGACTAACCTCGGCGCTCAGCCGGAGGTGACGAGCGTTGAACCCGGCAGCGATGCCCAACGTTTGGGCGTTTCCCTCGGTGATCGCGTGACCGCAATTAACGGCAAGCCTGCGGACGCGAATCTCGACGACGAAATCGCGCACCTGGGCCCAGGCACTGTAATTCACCTGCAGCTGGAGGACCGGCGCGCCAGGCGGGAGTTGGAACTCAAGCTCGGTGTGCGCTCGGAAGCGACATATCAGTTGCAGGACTTGGCAACTGTCACCTCTGAGCAGAGAGCGCATCGCACCGCCTGGATTCACGGCGACGACGAAATCGGGAGCGCCCATTGATTCGCACGCTCGCGCTTCTGTGCTTCTGGGGAATTTTCATCCTTATTGTCGGGCCGCCGCTTGTGCTCTACGCCGCCCTCACCGGCAACGTCAATCCGCTCTACAACGTTTCCACCCGCCTGGCCATATTCGGCGTGAAGCTGGCAGGAGTGAACATTGTCCTGCACGGATCGGAGAACCTCCGCCCTGGTCGGAACTACATCTTCATGGCCAATCACGTGTCCAACTTGGACCCTCCGGTACTGATCCCGAGTATCCCCGGACGCTGCTCGGTTCTGGTGAAGAAGGAGTTGTATTGCGTGCCGATTCTCGGAACCGGCATGAAACTGGCCGACCTTGTTCCCGTTGATCGCAGCGATCGCGATGCCGCCATCGAGAGCATGCAAGGTGCGGTTACCGTGCTGCGCCGCGGATTGCACATGGTGGTCTTCCCGGAAGGTACGCGCTCCACCGACGGCCGATTGCTTCCCTTCAAGAAAGGGCCGTTTCACCTGGCAATGGACTCAGGCGTGCCGGTTGTGCCCGTGACTCTGCTGGGCAGTTTCGAGAGCTGGCCGAAAGGTCGGATTGCGTTGCGCCACGGAACCGCGACCGTTGTGTTTCACGCGCCGCTCGATCCTCACAACTTCACAGATCGCGATGCGCTCATGCTCGCAGTGCGGGATGCGATTGCGAGCGCCCTCCCACCCGAGCGGCGCGACCAGACTGGCGCGAGTGTCTGAGCCTATTTCTTTTCGATCAGCCTTGCCGTCAGCACCGCGCCGTCGCGGTTGTCGTGCAGTTTGATTGGGAAGATCAGCACATTCCAGCTCCAATGCGGGCTCTCAATCGGCAAGTGCGATGCGCCACGGAAGCCTCGGCGGTCGATGTATGTCTCGCGCGTGTCGGCCACCGTCCGCACGATCTCGCGCCACTCCTCACCCAGTTGCGGAAAATGTTCGAACAGGTTCTTGCCCGCAAACCATGCTCGTTTGTGTCCGTTCATCGCCGCGAAATAATCGTTAACGAACAGCCAGTTCCCGTCGCGGTCCAGAATTTCCAGCACGATATCGTCGCCCATCGCCATCGAAATGCGCGAGTAGTAAAAATCGCGGGCGTCCACAACCACCGGCTTACCGCGCTTCTTCGCCTCGAACGAGCGCAGCGCATTCAGCAGGTCATCGACGGAGCTGTAGCCCTTCAGCAGGTGCATGTCCGCAATCCCGCCGAATTTCCGCTCCAGTGTCGCGGACAAAATGATGATCGGCACTTGCGGGCGCTTGCGCCGCAGCGTCTCAGCCACATCGGTGCCGAACTTGCCGGCCCCCAGGTGATAATCCAGCACCGCAATGTCGATCCCCCCAAGCTTTGACTCCGCCTCATCAATGGAGCTCGAAGTCACAACTCGGTATCCCTTTTGCCGCAAAATGGCGGAGCGCAGTACGAGGTTCTCCTCGCGATCGTCGAGCAGCAAAACACGAATAGGATTCGGAGCTACTTCCTGCGGCCCAAGCGCCACTCCAGAACCGGGTTTGGAGACATTTTCGTCCATGTAGCAGTTAGAAGCAGCTTGGGTTGTTCAGGTAACTAAATTTGGCTTGAACGGCTATTTTTTCGTCGCTGGATCCTCACCGGCGATACCAGCCTTCTTCGCCACTTCGGCGCCGCCGGATCGTTTCGCCGTTGCCTTGCGGATCGCTTTGGCAAGTTCCGGAAGTCTATTGAAGATGCCGACCGCCCGCAACCATTGTTTGTGGTCGAAAGCCGGTGAGCCGCTAACCATCGCTCCCGCCGGGATATCGCCGTGAGTGCCACTCTGCGCTGTCACCGTGACTCCATCGCCGATGTTGCAATGTCCGGCCACGCCCACCTGCCCTGCGAGCACGACCTCCCGGCCTATCACCGTTGATCCTGCCAATCCAACCTGCGAGCACAGCAAAGTGTTTTCCCCGACGGCGGACCCATGCCCCACCTGCACCAGGTTGTCGATCTTCACGCCGCGCGCGATGCGAGTCTCGCCCACACTGGCGCGATCGATGCACGAGTTCGCCTGCACTTCGATGTCGTCTTCCAGCACCGCTGGGCCCGATTGGGGGATCTTTTGCCAGCGTTGCTGGTCGCGCGCGAAGCCGAAGCCATCGCAGCCAATGATCGCCCCGTTCTGCAAGATGACGTTGTCCCCTACGCTGCAGTACTCGCGCACCACCGCATGCGCATGTGCGAAGAAGTTGTCGCCGATACGCGCGCCGCGATAGATGACCACATGTGGCAGTAGTACCGCGTTATCGCCGATTTCGACCTCATCATCGATCACAACATAGGCGCCGATATGAGCCTTGGCGCCAATCTTCGCGCTTGCCGCAATCACCGCCGTCGGATGCACTCCCGGCTCGCACCGAGGAGCTTTGTAGAACAACTGAATGGCCTGCGCAAAGGCGAAATAAGGATTTTTGCAGCGCAACATGCCGGTCGCAATCGCGGGGAAGCTATCGGACACGATCACTGCCGACGCGGCAGTGGTTCTGGCCGCAGCGGCATACTTGGGATTGGCGACGAAGGTAATTTGCCCGGCAGCGGCCTCTTCAATTCCCGCCACGCCGGTGATTTCCGTGTCAGGGTCGGCGTTTTTAAGGGTGGCGCCCAGCGCAGACGCGATATCAGAAAGTTTCATAAATTGCGAAATCGCCCACGTGGTGCACTGAGGGTGGAGCACGCCTTCAGGCGTGCAAAGGCGCAGCGACACGACGAGGCAGCTTTAGCCGCTAAGGTAGAAGTTCGGAGCCTCATTCACGTAAACATCGGCACCTGCCGCGTGTCTTCCGGACGGCGGCCGCGACGTCCCGCCTTCTCGCCAATCACGCCCATCACCGTCATCTCTGCTAATGCCGAGCGGGGCACAAAAATCTTCCGCGTGTTGGAATTCGGATCGGGCGGAATGATGGAAAATCCCTCGGCGCCTTCCTGCAGCAGGTCATTCGGCATCATGCCTTCGATCACCTCGTTGTCGCGGAAGCGGAGCCGCACCCACAATCCTTCCACCCGCGGTCGCGAGGTAAAGGTCTTGCGCACCAGCGACTCCGAGTCGCCAAACTCGCGCACGAAGTAGACCCCCTTCACATCCCGCAAATCGATGGTAACCACCTTGCCGGCGGTATTCATCACCTCCACTTTGCCTTCGGCGACGAATCCGGGGCTGACATAGCCATTCAGGCTGTCCCGGTCGATCTTGCGCACGACGACCTTCTTGTGGGTGGTGGCCATAGCCGCTGATGGACGATTCCTGCACGATTGTCGCACTTTTACTGAAAATGTGCCCCTTAGAACCTACTCTGTAGCCAAATCGTCAACCTTGTGTTATTGTTCGCTTTTGCAGCGCGCTAGTGCAGCCTTTCCTAAGTTATGTCGTACGAGTGAGTTGCAGATTTCTCGCCACTCGCTGGCAGTCCGATCTCAGGTGCGCTCACCCCAGGCAATGGGCGGCGGCCCGAAATCTCGCAGTCGGGACATCCCGTCCGGGCCCATAAATCCGCAGGTTTGCCTTTAGAGTCATAGAGTTAGATGGCAGATTACATCTATAGCATGGAAACCCGGCTCACACCGGACCAGCAGGCAGGTGTGAACCTGGTACAAGAAATTGCTCGTCGCGCCGGACTGAATCTTTACCTCACAGGCGGTACCATCCGCGACCTGGTAAGCGGCTTTCCCATCCGCGACATTGACCTCAGCATCCAGGGCAATCCCCTCAAGTTACAGAAAGAATTGGAGAAAGCCGGAGTTTCGGTGCAGGGTGTCGATGAGGACCTGCGCACCCTGCAACTGCTCATGCCGGGTAACGTGCGGGCGGAATTGAACATGACCCGCGCCGAGACCTATGAGAAGCCCGGCAAGCCGCCTGTCATCACCCCCGCCACCATCAACGAGGACCTGCGCCGGCGCGACTTCACCGTCAACGCCATGGCGCTCTCGCTGAATCCCGGTTCGCGAGGCCTTTTGCTCGATCCCTTCAACGGCATTGCCGATATCGAAGCCAAGGTTCTGCGCGTGCTGCACAACTACGCATTCCTGGAAGAGCCCGTGCGCCTTATCCGCGCCACTCGGCTGAGCGCGCGATTCCACTGGAACCTCGAGGAGCGTACCCAGGCCCGTTACGACGCCGCCAAAGAGAACAACTACATCGAGTACCTGAACAAGCGCACGATCGGCCACGAGCTGGAGCAGTTGGCCCATGAGGATGACCCGGTCCACATCATGCGGGCGCTGGAGCGGGAAGGATGGCTCAAGATTCTGCATCCGCATTGGAGTATGGCCAAGATCGATTCCGCGGAGCTTGGTCAGTTGGTGAAGACGCGTCAGATGATGAACGATCTCGGCTATGCGGTCGAGACCGGCCCGATTGTCATGTACTTCCTCACGCGCCGCATGAGCGATAAGGACACCTCGGAAATTCAGCGCATGATTCCCCGCCGCGACTTCGTCGACAAATGGAAGCACCTGGAGAGCGGCGCACACGATCTGGTGAAGAAGCTGACCGGCAAGGAAGCCGGCATGCCCTCGGGCGCGTGGAAGATTTTGTCCCGCGCAACTCCGGAAAATATTTTGTTCCTGACCCTCACCACCCGGCAACAGGCTGTCGATCAGAAGCTGAAAAACTTCTTCACCAAGTGGCGGCAGGTAAAAGAGAAGTTGCCGTTCCCGGAGATGGCCGAGCTTCGCATCACGCCGACGTTGCCGGAGTATCCCGAAATCGTCGATCGCGCCTTCCTGCTGCTGCTGGATGGCAAGCTGCGCTCCCATACCGAAATCATGAATTTCCTCAAGCCGTATGAGCCGCCTCCGCCGCCCCCGCCGCCGGCGCCCAAGCGTGGACGCGGAAAAGCTGCCGCAGCAGCGGCAGGTGCAGGCGAAGCGCCCGTTGCTCGCAAGCGAGGACGCAAACCCAAAGCGGCTGCCCCTGCGGCGACTCCGGCAGCGCAACAACCCGCACCACCCGTGGCGCCTCCCGCAGCCCCGCCAGTGCCGAAGAAACCGGTTGTTCCCGCGCATGCGAAAGCTGCGGCAGCGAAGCCCGTTGTGCCTAAGCGCACTGAATCTCGTAAAGTTGTGCCGGTGAAGGCTGCTGCTAAGCCGTCCAAGCCGCCGGCAAAGAAGGCGGCGGCAAGAAAGGTATCTGCCAAAGCGGCAAAGAAAGTTGCCGCAAAGAAGCCGGCAGCAAGAAAGGTAGCTGCCAAAGCGGCAAAGAAAGTTGCCGCAAAGAAGCCGGCAGCCGCTAAGAAGTCCGCGAAAAAAGCCGCGAAGAAGTCAGCCAAGCGACGTTAAACGCTTTCTCTTGCGGCCTTATCGTCCGAAGTTGCCGGAGCGGCTTGCATGGCTTCTCGCAATTCTTCTTCCACTCGGGCATCTTTTGTGCCCGTTCATGAAACCAAATCGTTAGTTGGGAGTGTGCTCTCCCGGGTAGCACGGCGGGTGACCTATGAAGGCGATTCTCTTCGTTGACGACCACGAAGTCCTGGCTCGTTTGAGCTGCGAGATCCTCGAGATGCAAGGCTACCGCGCGGTCAGCGCCTACAGCGCGCACGACGCGCTGGAGAAGTTCAAGCGCGAGAAGTTCGACATCCTGGTGACCGACTTCCGCATGGATGGTATGAACGGCCTGGAGTTGGCGCGACAGATCCATGCCACCGAGCCCAACATCCCTGTCATCATCGTCACCGGCTATGGCCCCGTCGATGGCGGCAAAGACGTTAACGCCTGCCTGCAAAAGGAGCAGATGTTTCCCGCGCTGCTCGACAAGATCAGGACCTACCTCGGCGACGGTGAAAGAACAATCACTAACTCGCGCAAGAGCGCCTGAATAGGCCAGCCTCGCTTAGCTTTCGCAACCGAGCGAATAGCGAAAAGCGAAATTGCTACACTTGACCCGTGCGGCGGCTGATCATCAACGCCGATGACTTGGGACTGACCTCGGGCGTCAATCGCGCCATCTTCGAAGCGCGCGCACGCGGAATTGTCACCTCGGCAACTCTCATGGCTAACTCGCGAGCCTTTGCCGAGGCTGCCGAATTGGCCCGATCCACGCAAGCCAACGCCCCTCTTAGCGTCGGATGCCACGTCGTATTAATGGACGGTGAGCCGTTACTGCCGCCCGATAAAGTTCCCACGCTTCTTTCGCAGACGAACCATAGCGCGCCTCGCTTTCGCGACAGTCTGAACGGCTTCGTCATCGCCTCGTTTCGCCACCAGCTCAACCCGCAAGAAATCGAAGCCGAAGCCGGCGCCCAGATCGCGCGTCTTCAGGCCTCCGGTGTCCAGCCTTCACACTTCGACACCCACAAGCACGCCCACATGTTCCCCGCAGTCCTGCGTCCGCTGCTGCGCGCCGCAAAATCGCGGGGCGTCGGGGCGGTACGCAATCCCTTTGGCCAGGTCTGGCCCTTGCCCCTCGCCAGCCTCTTGCGCACGCGACAAGCCTGGAAGCGGTTGGCGCAGTTGAACGTGCTGCGGAACTTCGCCGGGAACTTCCGCCGCGAAGTGGCAAGTCACGGCCTGCGCACCACAGATGGCTCTTTGGGAGTGCTCGCCACCGGCACGCTCAATCCCGAGCTCTTCACCGCCATCCTCGACAACATGCCCGACGGTACGTGGGAGTTCGTCTGCCATCCCGGATACAGCGACGCCGAACTCGACAGCGTTCGCACCCGGCTGCGGGAGTCGCGTGAGCAGGAGTTGCGACTGCTGACCTCGCCCGAAGCCAAAGACCTGCTCCAACGCCGAGGCATCGAGCTAATCAGCTATCACGAGCTATAGGTTGTCGCCCGCCGTCTCGGTCGAAAATCTCACCTGGGGTGCCCCGTTCTAGCCGTCATTTGGCTAGGGCGGGGCAGTTGTGCCGGTTCGGTTCTCTAGCCGGGTCGGCTTGCAGCCGACGACATCGTCCGGCTACCTTTTGTCGATTGGCGAGCCGTCGGTTGGCAGCTGCTGGTCCAGCAGGACCAGGAAAGGCGCGATCAACCGATAAGAGTCGTAGTAAAGCTGAGGATTTATGGCTTTAATGTTGTCCTTGTTGCTGTGCAGTAACGGCCATGTGTCCTGCGTAATGGCGGTGATGGTCATGCGGGGGATGTGGTAGTGAGCGAACGACTCGGAATCGGTGGTTCCCACGCGCTCCACGTTGACACCGGACAACGGGAGCTTTAGTGACTGTGCCATTGCCTTCAGCATGCGGATGAGTGTGGGTTCGGAGTGGCTGGTCCACACCTCCGTCTGGCCGATGCCAAGACATTCCAGGTTCACCATCGCGGCGATCTGCTTGCGCTGCTCCGGCGTAAGATTTTTGGTGTAGAAGTCGGAGCCGACCAGTCCTTCCTCCTCTCCCGCAAAGCCGATAAAGAGAAAGGTATGGGTTCGCGGCTCGTGTGCCAGACTTTGGTAGAGGCTCGGCAGCATCGAGGCGCCGCTCCAGTCGTCCACCACACCCGTACCCTCTTCCACGTGATCGAGGTGTCCGCCGACCACGATCATCGAATTTGTTGTCCCAGGCAGCAGGCAGAGGACGTTCGGTTCCCGCAGGTGCTTGACTGGCTGTTCGGTAGGCTGGCAGCCCGCGTCGCGGAACATCTTCTCCAACGCGAGTACGCGGTCGGAATTCTTGAGTGGCGCATCCTTGAGCCGGTCCATCACCACTGTGGAACTGACCAGCGTGTATTTCAGATCGGCGGAGGCCGTAGCGAGGAGAACCAGCCAGGTGGTCAGAAACCCTAGGCCGAGCATTCGTCGGATCATGATTAGCCTAAAAGGTATCAGATGACCACCTGTCTTCGGTCCACCCAAATTACAATGAAACCGGCACAACTCGAACGCATGAACCCCCTGCTATTGCCCCACACCCAGTACGAGGAAATCTTTCGCCGTATCACCCAACTTTCACTCGAGTATCTGAAGTCGATCCCCGACCGCCCCACATTCCCCGACGCGACCGCCGTCGAGACCCAGACCTGGTTTTCGCCTGAGCTGCCGGAGAAGGGAGCAGGCGACGCTGCATTTAACCAGCTGACTAAGTTGATGGACGGTTGTCGTCCCAACAGCCCGCGCTTCTTCGGTTATGTCTTCGGTTCAGGAGAGCCGGTCGCAGCCGCTGCTGACTTGCTCACCAGCGTGCTCAACCAGAACACGACCGCCTGGCGATCGGCACCGACAGCGGTGACCCTGGAGCGCCTGGTCATCGGCTGGCTGGCCGAGGCAATCGGGTGCAAGGGTTTCACCGGCTCTCTCTGCGGTGGTGGCTCGCCGGCGAATCTGATGGCGCTCGCCATGGCGCGCGAATCCCGCCTCCCCGCCAACCAAAGCGGCGCACGGCCAGGTACGGTCTACGCCTCCGATCAGGTCCACATGTCGATACCGAAAGCCGTCGCGCTGCTTGGCATCGGGAGCGACCATCTGCGGCTGATTCCTTCCGACAACAACTTCCGCATTCGCCTCGATCTTCTCCGCCATGCCATCGCGAATGACGTCAGCAATGGCCTCACTCCAATCGCGATCGTTGGCTCCGCCGGAACAGTCTCGACCGGCAGCATCGATCCACTTCTAGAACTCGCCCAAATCGCCCGCGAATATCAAGCCTGGTTCCATGTCGACGGAGCCTATGGCGCACTCGCCTCGATCGCCGAGCCACAGAAATTCCCAGGGCTGAGTGAAGCCGATTCGCTCTCGCTCGACCCGCACAAATGGCTGTATCAACCCGTCGACTGCGGCTGCTTGCTTTACCGCGATGCCGCCGCGGCGCAACGCGCCTTTTCCCATACCGACGATTACGCCAAGTCCCTGCTCGATGACCCCGTCGAGAGCTTTGTCTTCTTTGAAGAGTCAATGGAACTTTCGCGCCGCTTTCGCGCGCTGAAGTTATGGCTCTCCCTCCGTTATCACGGGCTGGAGAAATTTCGCCAGGCGATCCGCAACGATTTGCAAAACGCGCAGCGCCTCGCCGGCCTGATCTCCCAACATCCCGAGCTTGAACTGCTTGCACCCGTGCCGCTGAGCGCCGTTTGTTTCCGTTATGTTTCACAGCCGGGCACCGCAACGTCAATTGACCCGCAAAATCGCACGATTTTGCAGCGCACACTCCGCCGTGGAAAGGTATTCTTATCCAACGCAAGCCTCAACGGACAGTTTGCTTTGCGCGCATGTTTTGTGAACCATCGCACCACGCCCGAGGACGTGGAGCAGATAGTCGCCGAGGTGCTTGCCGTGGGCAGGGAAGTCGAACCCGGGGCCGAATCGTAGGATGCTTTCCTTTTCTCAGTTTCTATCGCGGGCAGGTGATGACGAAATCCTTGCCACCGCGCCCTGCCGCGCCGATCTCGCCGGCGGCACCCTCGACATCTGGCCGCTCTACCTGTTTCATCCCGGTGCGGTGAGCGTGAACATTGCACTCAGCCTGCTCACCGCTTGCAGGATTACGCCCCAGCGGGGACACGAAATTGTTCTGAAGTCGTACGACACCGGCCGCCAAGATCGCTTTCCGAGTATCGACGCCTTGCTCTCAGCCAAGGCCTGCAAGCATGCGCTTGCCGCCTTTCTGGTTCGTCACTTCCAGCCGGAAGACGGCTTCGTCCTCGAGACGCATTCCGAATCGCCCGCAGGTGCAGGTATCTCCGGCTCCTCGGCGCTAATGATTGCAACTACCGCCGCGCTGGCCCAGTTCGTGGGGCAGCCGCTCGAGCCCGAACAGATTCGCGTGATCGCGCAGAACATTGAGGCGCAACTCATTCGCGTTCCTACCGGCTGCCAGGACTACTACCCCGCGTTGTATGGTGGCGTGAATGTGATACACCTTGAAGTTGCCGGCATCAGGCGGGAAGAGGTCCCGCTCCCGGCCGGGGAACTGGATGAACGCTTCGTGCTTTTCTACACCGGGGCGCCGAGGAAATCCGGCATCAACAACTGGAAGGTTTTCCAGCAACACATTTCGGGCAACCAGAAGGTTTTTCGCAACTTCGCCGAGATTTCGCGAATAGCCCAGGCGATGCACGGTGCGCTTGCCGCCGAAGCATGGAAGGAAGTGGAAGAGCTGATCGCTGAAGAATGGAAGCTGAGGCGCAACAACGCGTCCGGCATCACGACCCCCATGATCGATAAACTGATCGAGGTCGCAAAACGGAATGGCGCGCGGGCAGCGAAGGTCTGCGGCGCCGGCGGCGGCGGTTGCGTCATCGCGCTGATCGAGAAGGGCACCCGCCCCCAGGTGCAAAATGCGGTCCGTCAACATGGCGGACAGCCGCTTGATTTTCATGTCGCGCGCGAAGGCCTACGCTTCCACACTGCAAGGCAACTGCAAACGGCCAGGGCCAGGGTATGAGCAGATTCAGAGACAACAACGGGAAAATGAAGCCGGGCTGGGCGGTCGTGTTCTCGCTCATTCTCTCCTTCCTGGCATTTTTTGTCGCCAGCAACATTGCCCACGAAGCCGGTGACCAGCGCCCCTTCCGCACCGAATTTTTCTTCCGTCTTCTATGGGTGATGCTGCTGTTCGGCATCTTCATCTGGATGCTCACCATCGCCGATCACCTTGACGAACATCGCATCGCCGCGCAGGGACTGCCTCGTGCCCGCGGCTGGCTGAAGCAGTTTCTGTTGGGCTTTGCCCTCGCCTGCGGGCTCACGGTTCTGGCTGTCGCTCCCATCCGCATCTGGGGACAATTGCGGAGCAACAACCTTTTTACTTTGCACCTGCTGCCCAATCTCGGCGCATTGGTCCTGATGCTGTTGATGGCGGCCCTGGCTGAGGAACTGGTATTTCGCGGCTATCCCTTCCAGCACCTCGAAACAGCCATTGGCACCCTGCCAGCCCTACTCTCGGCTTCCATTTTTTACGGGCTGGTGCACTTCCGTAATCCCAGTGCCACGCCCTGGGCAATCGCCAACAGCATGCTCATCGGCATGCTTCTCTGTCTCGCCTACGTCCGCACCCGCGCGCTCTGGTTGCCGTGGGGTTTCCATTTTGGTTGGAATACCGCCGTCGGGCTTCTCATTGGCCTGCCGGTCAGCGGTATCCGCGTTTTCAACCTCACCTACAGCGTTGCGATCGGCCCCAGGTGGCTGACTGGCGGCGAGTATGGCGTGGAGGCCAGCGCCATCGGAACCGGCGTCTTCCTTCTCGGAATTCTGATCGTCTGGAAGCTCCCGCTCCGCGCCCTGCCGCAACCGGCGCGGCAATCAACTCCAGAACCAGCTCTCCGCGATACCGTCTCCAGCATCCAAACATAGTGGGTGCTCCGGAGCCTGCCCTGAGCTTGCCGAAGGGTTTCGCGGTCTCTAGACCTGCGGTCTCTAGACCTGGGTCGCCCGACAACTCCGGACAGGAATATAATTACCAGCATCGGGGATTCCCATGCGTCGCGCTTTTTACTCGCTCCTGGCGGCAATCTTCCTGCTGCAGCTTCCGGCTTTTGCTGGGGACTCCAAATCGCCTGAGCCCTCCGACAAAATGACGCCGCAAACCCGCCTGGCGGTCATGCGTGATCTCACCGCCGAGCGCGTCTTCGTCCGCACAGTTTTTCCTCGCGGCGAAAGAGGTCTGGAGCTCAAAGACGGCAAGCTGACTCCAAACAGTCAGCAAGTGGCGCAAATGATAGTAACCAATGGATTCGCCGCCAAGCCCGGTGACCGCGTCGTTATCAGCAACGTTGTGGTCAGGGAAAAATCGATCCTGCTCGAAATTAATGGCGGAGGCAAGAAGCACCAGAAGTGGTACCAGCACGTCTCGGTGGGCATGAACGGCGGTACCGTGCCGGTTGGCGGCGCGCAGAAGAGTCTCGAGGCCACTGGTTCCTCCCTCACACTGGAGTTCGATAAGTATGTGCCGGAGATGACCGGCGAGCAGGTGCGCCAGATGCTGGCGACCGTCTTCGACTTCAAAGCCCTCACCGAAGCCGAGGCATACCAGCGGACCATGCCGCCCAAGCTCCAGAACGCAATCAAGAACCATCAGATCCTCGTCGGCATGGACCGCGACATGGTCATCTACGCCAAGGGACGTCCGCCCAAGAAAGTCCGTGACAAGGACGATAACGGCGTCGATTACGAAGAATGGATCTACGGCAATCCGCCCGAGGAAGTCGAATTCGTTCGCTTCCAGGGACCCGTCGTGGCGCGGCTCGAGATCATGACGGTTGATGGTCAGAAGATCGTACGCACCGAGAAGGAAGTGGATCTGCAATCGCAAGAGACCGAAGTAGCCCAGAAGAAAGACCAGCCCAAGCCGGCAAACGCTCCCACCCTTCGCAGGCCGGGCGAGGAAGTCGAAGGCCAGGGAACGCGCACCGCTCCCGCCACGCCGTACCCGCCGCCCATACCTACCGATACTCCGGGCAGCGCGCCTCCGCACCTGCAGGGTCAAAACTGATTCCATCTTGAGATCGTGGGGTGCCCCGGAGCCTGCCCTGAGCTTGCCGAAGGGTCTCGCGGTGTTCGAGACATGGGATTTGCCATTACACTAATAAAGTGAGGATTGCACTCGGCCAGATCAACACCGTCATCGGCGATTTTTCCGGCAATTCCGAAAAAATAATCGAATACGCGCGCCGTGCGCGCAGCGGCGGAGTCGACCTCATCCTCTTCCCCGAGCTCTCCATCTGCGGTTACCCTCCGCGCGACCTGGTCGAGCGTCCGTGGTTCGTACAGCGAAACCAGCAAACTCTCGAAACTATTGCGCGCCAGACCCCGGGCATCGCCGTGATCTGCGGTCTGGTCACCCCCGCGAAATCCTCGACCGGCAAGTCCGTTCAGAACTCGGCGGCGCTCGTGCGCCACGGCAAGATCGCGTTTATACAGTCGAAGCGCTTACTGCCGTCCTACGATGTCTTCGACGAGATGCGCAACTTCGCTCCTGCCGACCATCAGGAACTAATCCAGGAAGACGGGACGCAAATCGCGCTGACTATCTGTGAAGACGCGTGGAACGACAAACATTTCTGGGACCGCCGGCTGTACGGCATCGATCCGGTCGAGGACCTGATTAGCGCGGGCGGCAAAGTGCTGCTGAATATCTCGGCCTCGCCCTTTTATCTGCGCAAGCGCGAGCTGCGGCGCGACATGCTGGCCAGCATCGCGCGCAATTATCGTGTGCCGGTTGCAATGGTCAATCAAATTGGCGGCAACGACAGCCTGGTCTTTGACGGCTCCAGCTTCGCTCTCGCCCCCGATGGCTCTGTCATCGCGCAGGCGAAATCCTTTGAGGAGGACCTGGTCTGCTTCGACACGGAGTCGCTGACGGGCGACGTGCATGACTTCGATCGCGGACTCGAGTCCAGCGCGTACTCCGCTCTCGTCCTCGGCACCCGCGACTACGTGCACAAGTGCGGCTTTCGCCGTGTGGTGCTCGGCTTGAGCGGCGGAATCGATTCCGCGCTGACCGCCTGCATCGCAGTCGACGCCCTCGGACCCGACAATGTCATCGGCATCGGCATGCCCGGACCCTATTCGTCTCCCGGAAGCATTGACGATGCCGCGCAACTGGCGCGCAATCTCGGCATTCGTTTCGAGATGGTCCCCATCAGCGGCATCTTCGATGCCTACCGTGCGGGACTGGAGCCGGTATTCCGGGGAACCCAGCCTGACGTGACCGAAGAGAATATCCAGGCGCGCATCCGTGGCTCATTGCTGATGGGCGTCTCCAACAAGTTTGGCTGCCTGCTGCTCACTACCGGCAACAAGTCCGAGTTGGGCGTCGGCTACTGCACTCTGTATGGCGACATGTGTGGAGGCCTGGCCGTCATCTCCGACGTTCCCAAGACGCTTGTCTATCGCTTGGCCAATTTCGTGAACTCGCGTTCCCCTGTGATTCCGCAGTCCACCATCGATAAGCCGCCTTCAGCCGAATTGAGCCCCGGCCAGAAAGACAGCGATTTTCTGCCACCCTATAAAGTGCTCGACATCATTCTCGACGATTACATCGAACACAACAAAGCGCCGGAGGCGATTGCAGCCGAGCACGGCTACAGCGTCGAGCTGGTGCGAAAGGTGACCTGCATGGTCGACAAGAGCGAGTACAAACGCCAGCAAGCCGCGCCCGGCCTGAAAATATCGGAGAAAGCGTTTGGATTTGGGCGACGCTATCCCATCGCCGCACGGCTGGAGGCCTGCGGAGAAGGCCGCAATTAGCATTTGGCTGGGTGCCCCGGAGCCTGCCCTGAGCTTGCCGAAGGGTCTCGCGGGTTTCGAGACCTGGGAATTTGCGAATCAAATTAACTAGGGGTGCCCCAGGTCTCGCGCTGTTCGAGACCTGGGAATCCTAATTGCTATTTTCCAACCTCGAAAGGAACCATGAACCGTCTCACATCTCTACTACTTACCGCTGGCCTGCTGATTGTCACGCTGTGCTCCGGTGCGCAGAACACAAACCCGGCTCAAACCGGCGCCTCACCAAAATCGACAGCCCCGACTACCACCAATTCCTCGCTTCCCACTGAAGCCACCGTGGACGCCTTCCTCAAGAAGATGTTCGGCTGGAACTCGCAGCTGAGTTGGAAGGTAGCAGAAATTAAGCCCTCCGAAGCCCCGGGCATTTCGCAGGCAAGCGTCGTTCTCAGCGCGCCGCAGGGTCAGCAGGTTACGCGTATCTACATCACTGGTGACCAGAAATATGCCTTCACGGGTGAGCTTGTTCCCTTCGGCGCCGACCCATTTGCTCCTGCGCGTGAACAGTTGAAAGCCGCCAACGGCCCGGTTCACGGCCCCAAGGACGCCGCCATTACGATTGTGGAGTTTGGCGATCTGGAATGTCCGGCATGCAAGGCTGCGCAACCCAACATCACCAAGCTGATGGAAGACGAGCCCAAGGCCAGGCTCATTTTCCAGAACTATCCGCTGGCCCAGCACAAGTGGGCACTCGCCGGCGCTAAGTACCTGGACTGCCTCTCGCGCCAGAGCAATGACGCGGCTTGGAAATTTATCTCCACCGTTTACGATCACCAGTCTGAAGTCAACGAACAAAATGTTGACCAGATGCTGAAGGGCTACGTCAAAGAGGCAGGCGGCGATCCCGATGCAGCTTCGGCCTGCGCTGCCAAGCCGGAAACCGAAAAGCGTGTCCACGATTCCATGGCGCTGGGAGAGAAACTGGACGTGACCAGCACGCCAACGTTCTTCATCGACGGTCGCAGGCTGGTCGGCTTCTCCGCTAACAGCGCGCCTTACGATGCAGTGAAAGAGATGGTGGACTACGATATTGCCAATGCCAAGTAAGTCGGCATCCGCATGGCAGTCAACATCGGGTCGGCTCGCCAGGCGATTCTTGTGCGTCTTGCTGGCACTGTTTGCAGTCCTGTCGCTGTGGGCTTTGCAAGTGGAGATCGCCTACCGCCGCAATGTTCGCCACATGCCCGCCTCATTTGAGCTTCGCAGGCATGTGGTGACTCGCCTTTCCGCGGCATAACTTGGCAACGACTTCACACATTGCGCAAGCACTCGATTGTGAGCTTTGTATCAGGGCACGACTTCAGTCGTGCCGCAAAGGCTTCATTTCGATTGGGGCTTTAGCCCCTGCAGGATCTCTAACCGAAAGGCAAGTTTATGCGACTCAAACATGCATTGTTAGCATCGGCAGCCGGCGTCGGCGTAGCCGGAGCTGCCGCCGGCATCGGCGCTGTCGTGCTCGGACGCGAGCTGTGGAAGCGTGCCCGCACCGTGCCCAGTTTCGCCGACCAGGTTGTGGTAATCACCGGCGGCTCGCGCGGACTCGGCTTCGCCATGGCCGAGGAGTTTGCCGCTCGCGGCGCCAGGCTGGTCATCTGCGCTCGTGACGGGGAAGTCCTTCATGAAGCCGAATCGCGTCTGATCGCCATGCGAGCGCCGGTGCTGGCAGTCGACTGCAACGTCGCCGACCAGGCGCAAGCCGCCAAGCTCATCCGCCAGGCCACCAACCGCTTCGGGCGCGTGGATGTGCTGGTGAACAACGCCGGAACCCTCGCCGTCGGCCCCGTCGAGTCCCAGACTCTGGCCGACTTTCAGATGGCGATGGACTCGATGTTCTGGGGCATGGTTTACACCACGCTCGCCGTGCTGCCGCATATGACCCAACGCGGCCGCGGACGCATCGTCAATATCACCTCCATCGGAGGCAAGGTCGCGGTTCCCCATCTCCTGCCATATTGCTGCGCCAAATTCGCAGCCGTGGGCTTCAGCGAAGGCCTTCGCGCCGAGCTGGCGAAGGACAAGATCAGCGTCACCACCGTCGTTCCCGGGCTCATGCGCACCGGCTCACACGCCAACGCGGTATTCAAAGGCGATCACCGCAAGGAATACAGTTGGTTCTCGCTCGGGGCCTCGCTGCCCATCAGCGCCATGAACGCCCATCGCGCCGCGCGCCGTATCGTGGACGCTGCGGCACGAGGCGTATCCGAAATCATCCTTTCGCCACAAGCCAAGCTGCTCGCGCTCGCGCACGGTATCGCCCCCGGCACGGTCACAGACATCCTCGGTCTGGCGAACCGCTTCATGCCGGGGACCGGCAGCCGCGACCCGCACCGTTTCACCGGAAAAGAAAGCGAGACCGCCGTCTCGCGCTCCTTCCTGACTGCTCTCGGGCGCTCCGCCGGACGCCAATTAAACCAGCACCCCGAGCGTGGGCCCGTAGGAGGCGACGCCAACATCAGTTCACGGCCGCTTGGCCCGCGTATTGCCGGCAGCCGTTCCCGCGACGTGCTTGCAGATTGAAAAGCAGCAGTCAGGTGGGTGCCCCAGAGCGCGGGTGCCCCAGGTCTCGCGCTTTTCGAGACCTGGGTGAGTCTTAGCGCTTCGGTGTAGATACAAAAAGGCGACCCCTTAGGCCGCCTTTTTCTGTTTTACCTGGGTTGCGCTTACTTAGGGTTGCTGGTCGATCCCGAGCCGCTGCTGCTGTTCCCTGAGCTGCTCGATCCGGAGCCCATGTTGCCCGAGCTGTTGCCCATGTTATCGGAGCCGGAGCCCGAGCTGTTGCCCATGTTATCGGAGCTGGAGCCCGAGCTGCTGTTCTTCTTCTGCTTCTTGTGCTTCTTCGTGGTCGTCTGGCCGGACTGGTCCGTCGTGCTCGTGCCCGACTGTCCCATCGTGTTCCCAGAGTTAGAGCTACCTGACTGGCCCATGGAATTGTCGGGATTACTCGAGCCTGACTGTCCCATCGAACTTCCCGAGCTGCCCGACTGCCCCGTCGAGCCACCCGAGCTGCCGGACTGCGCGAACGCCCACATGCCGGCTGTGAACATCAACGCAAACGCGAGAGTGAAAAGCTTCTTCATGAAGAGTAACGTCCTTTACTTGGATTTGTGATCACCCGAATGGCGCAATTCCTTCGAACCCATTTGGAGCCCACTTGGGGCGCTGCAGTTGCCCGGTCAACTCCGACGTTTTGCGCCATTTTGCGAGATGATGGTGGCCCTGAGAGACACTGTCCCGTACGCACAACAAAATGGTTCTTAGCCTTGAGGCCTTTTTCAGTTATCAGATTGAAACAGGTCGCGGCTGGGCTGATCGCGCGGGCCACTCGCCGCCGTGCCGCTGCTGAGAAACGTGAGAAGCTCCGGCTTGGGCGGTGATCCGGACCTCGCAAAGAATGGCTCACCCTGAGGCGCTGAGGGGATTGGTTATGATAGCGCCTGTTGCGAATAGGCGAACAGAAAGCGCAAACTTGCGCTATGGCCTGATTTCGCCATCTGAATAATTGAGTGATTTGCGCTGAAAGGGTCGGCTCGGGAATGTCTGCGTTATGATCTTCAAAAAGTGATATCTCAGCTTCAAACTCCGCGTCTCTTTTTGCGTCCATTAGTGCTTGCAGACGCCCAACAGACGCAGCTCCTGTTTCCACATTGGGAGATCGTTCGCTATCTCTCGAATGTCGTTCCCTGGCCCTATCCGCCGGACGGAGCCTATACGCACTATCGCGATACTGCACTTCCGGCGATGGAGCGCGGAGATGCATGGCATTGGACCCTCAGGCTTAAGACTCACCCAGAGCGGCTCATCGGCAGCATAAATCTGAGAAAAGGGGAAGACACCAATCGTGGATTTTGGCTTGGCTTGACTTGGCACAGGCAAGGCCTCATGACTGAAGCTTGCGAGGCTGTCACAGACTTTTGGTTCAACACTCTCAAGTTCCCAGTGTTACGGGTTTCAAAAGCGGTTGCAAACGTCGCATCCAGCCGAATCTCCGAAGAGAGCGGTATGCGTATGGTCGCCATGGAAGAGCGTGACTATGTTTCCGGGCGTCTACCGACCGAAATCTGGGAGATCACCGCCGAAGAATGGAACCCTCGGAGCAAACGCAAGATCGAATGACTGTCGATAAATCGCCTCTCTGACAATGTCGGCGTTGTCAAGAGCGTAGTTCGGCATGCGCTTTAAACAAAGCGCCACTTCGCTCTAGTTGAAAAAACTCTGTCCCAACCAACCACGGCTCGCCTTGTAATCCTCTCAGGTCAGGAAACTCGGTCCGACCCATGCATCTCTTCGGTCGCAACTGCGATCATGATTACCAGTTCGAACTCCTCGGTGAAGAGGAGCGGGGTGCCCACTCAATATGCTCGGTGTTCTACTGCACACCATGGCGATTTCCGGGCTGCCCCACGTACGAACCGAACTCGACCCACTGCGGATAATCCCATCCCTGGCGCATCATCCAGTACAGACAAACAACCAACCGCCGTGCCATGGCGACCTTGGCGATCTTTCGCCCTCGCCTCATCATCAGGTGAAAGTATCGGCCGCGCCATTCCGGAAGGCTGCGCACCGTAACCTGCGCCGCCTCCACCAGCAAGAAGCGCAACATTGAACTTCCTTGCTTGGTGATATGTCCCAACCGCCGGCGATTCCCACTGGAGTCCTCCAGTGGAACCAGACCGAGATAGCTGGCCACCTGCTTCGCGCACTGAAAGCGTTTCGCTTTTCCGATGATCAGCACAAACGCTAGGGCGGTGAGTGGGCCCACACCAGGATGCGTCGCCAGCCGCTGCGCCTCAGGGCACTTCTCCACTTCTTGTTCCACTGCCTGGCTCAACTCCGCGATGGCTGGATTCAACCGATCCAGCAACTCCAACAGATCGCTCCGTCGCCGACTCGCCCAAGGAGCCAACTGGAACGATTCCAGTTGCGGCCGTTTGGTACGCCACAACCTCTTCTTGCAGCGCAGACCTTCGTTCAGCGCCACCGCTTGCAACTGATTCATGATCCGGGTGCGGGCCTGCACCATGCGGTGGCGGTGCCATAGTAGTTGCCGCAGATCACGATTCTCCCAGCTCGGTACCCAGATCCGCGGAAAGTCATCCTTCAGCATCAGCTTCAGAATCAGCTGGGCATCTTGCCGGTCCGTCTTCTGCTTACGTACTCGTTTGGTCCGTATCTCAGCGGCATCTCCAATCCATAGCTCGATCCGCAACTCGCCCAGCAGCCGCTCGAACCAGCGGCCATGTCCGCTAGCTTCCATTCCCACTCGCACCGGGATGGCTCCCGTCGCTAGCTCACGGTAGAAGCTCGCGGCTTCGTCCGGATGCTTTAGTCGTCGCTCCTGCAGTTCTCCCGTCTGGGTGTCAACCGCTGCAATTTGCTGAAACTCGGGATGGAAATCTACTCCTATAATGATCATCGTTCGGCTCCTTTCTCCCGAGCCTGTTGGTTGGGTTCAGCACCACCAACTCTACTCGGGTCTGGGAGCCGACATTGTCAATATCACAAGCAATCCGTTCGGGATTGTGAGTGCTATCGCCTGTTTGCGCCAATCATCCTAAGACAATCAAGCTAAAATTTTTCCTCTCAGCTTGTTAGGCCGTAATCCAAAATTAAGTTGCCTTTCGCCAGACTCAGAGCGATATTCGTCGGGCAATCACGCCGTAGGCGGTCGTTCCGGGAGGCAAGTTATGACGTGTTCCGAACAATGGCGTAGTTTCGTTGGCCTGCCAATCGCAGCCGTCGCGACCCTCTTCATGATGTTCGCGGCCATGCCGGCGCTGGCGCAGAGTCTGAACATTCTTCACGTCTTCTCCGGTGGAGAGGACGGAGCTTATGTTCGAGCCGGTTTGACCCCGGACGCGGCCGGAAACTTCTACGGCACAACCTTCGGCGGAGGTTCCTATGGATGTGGAGGAAACGGGTGCGGTACCGTCTTCAGGCTCGTGCGTCACGGGTCCAGTTGGGTCGAGACGCCCATCTACGTCTTTCATGGCGGTGCTGATGGCGGTTATCCCGTGGGTAGGGTGGTCTTTGGCCCCGATGGCAGCCTCTACGGCACCACCGCCGTGGGCGGAGTGGGATCGTGCAATTTCGGCGGTGTGTCCGGTTGTGGAACGGTCTTCCGGCTGCAACCTCCGCCGACGTTTTGCTCGAGCATTCTGTGTCTATGGAAGAAGACCGTGCTGTATGACTTCGGCGGTGGAAGCGATGGCGCGAACCCCATGGCCGAGGTCGCTTTCGATCAGACTGGCAACCTTTACAGCACGACCCTGCTAGGCGGAATGCAAAACATATGCGAGGGCGGTTGCGGCACGGTTTTTGAGCTATCACGTAACGCGGACGGAAGCTGGAGTGAGACTCGCCTCTATGCCTTTCAATGGGGCGCAACGGACGGCGGTTTTCCGGAGTCGGAGGTCATCCTCGATCAGGCGGGCAACGTTTACGGTACGGCCACGCTCGGGGGCCCCGGCTGCTCCGGTGAAGGGTGCGGCGTTGTTTACAAGTTGACGACCAGTGGTTCGGGATGGGCAGAGACCATCCTCCAGTACTTCGGCGGAACAGGCTTGTCCGGTCCCGAAGGTGGCCTGATACTCGATAGCTCGGGTAATCTCTACGGCGTCACCGCGGACTACGGAACGGCGGGTGGCGTATACGAACTAACCCCCGGTCAAGGCGGATGGACCTTTGCCACCTTGCACGTTTTTCAAGCAGGCGAGGCTAGCAATTCTTGGTCGAGGCTGACATTGGATGCGGCCGGAAATCTTTATGGCACATCGCAGCAGGGCGGGGCTTATGGAAATGGAACAGTGTTCAAGCTGGCTTTTTCCAACGGTGCGTGGACCTATTCCTCACTCCACGACTTCAACCTGAACGGCGGTGACGCCGGAACTCCGTATGCCGCAGTTGTGCTGGATGCGAGCGGCAATATCTATGGCACAGCTGATGCAGGCCCTTTTGGCAGCGGGGGGCTGGGTGTCGCCTTTGAGATCACCCCGTAAGGCAGTGGCCAGTGATCAGTGGCCAGTGGTCAGTTCTATTTGGTCCGAGGAAGGAACAATGCTACGTTCGACGACCGTACACAGCAGACTTAGTGGCAAGGATGTGTGGATCGCGCTTGCCGCTTTCATCGTCGCTCTTCCGTTGACCTTCGCCGCCACGCGATCGCAGGCGCAGACCTTGACGGTCCTGCACAGCTTCACCGGCGGAGCGGATGGCAGTAATCCCATGGCCGGGCTGACCGGGGATTCGGCGGGCAACCTCTATGGCACCACGACTTATGGCGGGGGTGGAGGAAACTGCGAATTCGGTCAATGCGGTGTGGTTTTCCGAGTGACGCACCGCGGCTCCAGTTGGGTGGAGACGCCGATTTACACGTTCAAAGGTCTTCCCGACGGAGCAGGTCCGATCGCGAGAGTGATCTTCGGCCCAGACGGCGCGCTCTACGGCACCACTCCAGCCGGTGGAACCTTATGTGGGGGTTTTGGCGGTGGCTGCGGCACCGTATTCAAGATTCAACCTCCGCCAACTTTTTGCGCCAGCACTCTCTGCCCATGGCGCGAGACCATCCTTTACAGCTTCACTTCATCTGCTGACGGACTTCTTCCCGAGGCGGGGGTCACCTTCGACTCAGCGGGGAACCTTTACGGCACGACCAGATCGGGTGGGAGCGGCCCCTGCAACTACGGCTCTTACAGCGGCTGTGGAACAGTCTTCAAGCTGACGCCGAACCGCGACGGCACGTGGAGCAAGAGCACGCTGTATTCTTTTCAGGGCGGCGCAAACGATGGCATTTCACCCTACACGGAAGTTCTCTTCGATCAGGCGGGCAAGATGTACGGCACGACGGAATTCGGGGCCGGCACCGGCTGTGAGCTCAACAATGGATGCGGGATAGTTTTCGAATTAACCCCTTCGGGATCGGGATGGACGGAGACGGTCCTTCACATCTTCACCAACGGCTCTGACGGCGCCTATCCCGGCGCTTTGACCTTCGACAACCAAGGTAACTTGTATGGCGTCGGCGCCGGCCCCGGTGAATTCGGCCCCGGCCTGATCTTCGAGCTAACTCCTACGCAAAATGGCGGCTGGAACTTCAGCGTGCCATACACATTCGCTGCCGGACAGGTGTTGGGTCCGGGACCGCTGGCCTTCGACACCAATGGCAACATCCTTGGTACCTCCTCTGAAGCAGGACCATTCGGCGGCGGGAATGTCTACAAACTCACTCCATCAAGCGGAGGTTGGACTTTTACCAACTTGTATAACTTTGGTTCCGGTGATGACAGCGAGGGCTTCTTTCCGGTAGGCAAGGTCGTGCTCGATAATCAGGGGAATATCTATGGCGTGAACTATGAGGGCCCCTATCCGTCTCCCGATGTTGGGGCAGTGTGGGAGATCACGCCGTAAGGTGACTCTTGTTTGTATCCAGTAGCTGGCTTAGTTGGCGTTATATCGCCACAGCACAAGCAATCCGGTCAGGCCGCCCGGCTTGGGATTGTGAGTGCTATCGCCTGATCGCAACATCCATCTGGGGCCGCCAACTTCAGACCCCCGGACTCTTGCATCCACCTGTCGCAAGTGACAGTTCCCCAGCCGCGCAAATCGTAGTGAACTGACACGCGGGGCACATTCTTCTTCAAGGGCCGGTTTGATCCGACTTACCTGAAAGGCGGAAGATATGGACTTAGGAGCAGCAGTACGAAAACTCGCGCTGGCGTCTCTTGCCGTGTGCAGCCTATTCGCAAGCGGGAGTGCGGCTTCCGCGCAGCAAACAACGGGCGTCCCGGGTTCGCCCAGCGCCACCACCACCATCGACGGGAAGTATCTCCCGCCACCACCACCCTCCTTCGGCGGCGTAATCAACATGAACGCCACCGATTCCAAGCCATATTGGCCTGCCCAGGTGGTGCCGCCCAAAGGCGCGCCCAACGTCCTGTTGATCATGACTGACGACCAGGGCTACGGGGTGTCCGGCACATTCGGCGGTGTCATTCCGACACCGGCGATGGACCGGATCGCAAAGATGGGGCTGCGCTACACCCAGTTCCACTCCACCGCGCTCTGCTCGCCCACGCGGGCGGCGTTGATCACCGGTCGCAACCACCACTCCGTGGGTTTCGGCGTGATCGGTGAAATGTCCACCGGCTATCCGGGCTACGACTCCGTCATTGGTCCGGAGAGCGCCACCATCGGTGAGATCCTGAAGGAGAACGGCTACGCGACCTCGTGGTTCGGCAAGAACCACAACACCCCCACTTACCAATACAGCACGGCGGGACCGTTTGACCAATGGCCCGTCGGAATGGGCTTCGAGTACTTTTACGGATTCATGGGCGGCGAGTCTGACCAGTGGACACCCTACCTTTTCAGGAACACAACGCAAATCTTCCCTTGGGTCGGGAAACCCGGCTACAACCTCACCACCGACATGGCGGACGAAGCAATTAAGTACATGCGGGAGCTCAACGCGGCTGCTCCCGACAAACCATTCTTTGTCTATTACGTGCCCGGCGGTACACACTCACCGCACCAGCCCACCAAAGAGTGGATCGACAAGTTCAAAGGCAAGTTTGATATGGGCTGGAACCAATTGCGCGAACAGATTTTTGCCAATCAGAAGCGGCTCGGCGTGATCCCGGCAAGTACACAACTGACCCCTTGGCCGGATGTATTGCCGAAATGGGACACGCTCCCCGCCGAGAATAAGAAGCTGGTTGCCCACGAAGCGGAGGTGTTTGCGGCCTACGTGGCCTACACCGACAACGAGATTGGCCGTGTGATCCAGGCAGTGGACGACATGGGCAAGCTCGACAACACGCTGATCATCTATATCAGCGGCGACAACGGAACCAGCGCCGAAGGTACGCTCGTCGGCACGCCCAACCAGATGACTGCATACAACGGTATCCTCGATATCCCGATTGCCGAACAGATGAAGTTTTACGATGCCTGGGGGTCGGAAGCCACCTATCCACACATGTCGGTGGCGTGGTCGTGGGCGTTCGACACGCCGTTCAAGTGGACCAAGCAGGTCGCGTCGTTCTTCGGCGGTACTCGCCAGGGGATGGTCATCGCGTGGCCGGGGCATATCAAGGACGCCGGTGGCATCCGCACCCAGTTCCACCACATGATCGACATCGTGCCTACCATTCTCGAAGCCGCGGGCATCCCGCAGCCGCTGGAGGTGAACGGCGTAGCCCAGAAGCCAATCGAGGGCGTGAGTATGGCATACACCTTCGACAAGGCGAACGCGAATGCCCCGTCCACCCGCAAGACGCAGTATTTCGAGATGTTCGGCAACCGTGCGATTTACCACGACGGCTGGATCGCCGCCACGCCTCCGCCTGCTCCCCCATGGCTGCTAGGTACGGCCAAACTGCCCGATGTGGTCAACGGCTACAAGTGGGAGCTTTACAACCTCAACGATGACTATTCGGAGTACAACGATCTTTCGGCCAAGTATCCCGACAAACTGCGCGACCTACAAGAGCTGTTTCTGGTGGAGGCGACGAAATACAACGTGTTTCCTTTGGATAACTCCATCCTCCCGCGCATCGTTACGCCGCGACCGAGTGCAACTGCCGGGCGAACTCTCTTTACGTACACGGGTCAGCTGGCCGGTTTGCCGGTCAGCGATGCACCCAGCATCCTGAACAAGTCCTACACCATCACCGCCGATGTGGAGATTGTGCAGGGCGGCGGCGAGGGAATGCTGGTCACTTTGGGGGGCCGCTTTGGCGGGTACGGCCTCTACGTGCTCAAGGGCAAGCCGGTCTTCACCTACAACCTCGTTGACCTGGAACGGTTCCGCTGGGAAGGCCCAGAGCCGCTCGCGCCGGGTAAACACACGATTGTGTTTGATTTCAAATACGACGGACCCGGCTTCGGCAAAGGTGGCAGCGGCGTGCTGTCGGTTGACGGCAAGCAAGTGGCCAGCAAAACGATCCCCCACACCATTCCCTTCCTCATGTCCATTGACGAGACCTTCGACGTCGGCATCGACCTTCGTACGCCGGTGGACGACAACGACTACCAAGTGCCGTTCGCCTTCAACGGCACCATCAACAAGCTGACCGTCAACCTGAAGCCAGCGCCTATGACAGCCGAGGAACAGAAGGCCTGGCACGAAGCAGCTACCAGGGTCAACCTGGCGGCCGAGTGACGGGGGCTCATTCCGGGACGAGTCGGAGTAGTAACTCTGCCAGCGAGTAGCCGAAGCACAAAACAACAGGGCAGCTTTTGCGAGGGCTGCCTTGTTTCGTTTATTTCATCGGCGCGTTGGCTACACAGAACTCAAACTGGCGGATCGCGCCGGGCTAGTTCAGAGTCAACAAAGAAGATCGATATTCTGATTGGCCTTGGGATTTAGGTGTACAGGTGTTCGCTCTTTACAGCATGGGCGCATTCGCCCCCCGGCGGCACACTCCCACCCGGATCTACCCCGATATAATCAACCTAAGAGTATGAACTCTCCCACCCTGTCAGAGGCAGCAAACGCCACTGCTGCGAAATCCCATAGCAACCTTCATGGCAAGCAAACTTGGATCTGGATTGTGCTGCTCTGGGCGGTCGTCTACATTCCTGGACTGTTCACCCCGCCGCTGCTGGACGACGCCGATTCCGTCCACGCCGAAGCCGCGCGCGAGATGCTCGTCCGCCACGACTGGACGACCCTGTACATCGACGGCGTTCGCTATCTCGAGAAAGCCCCGCTGCTGTACTGGGGCATGGCCGCCGGCTACAAAGTGTTTGGCGTGAGCGATTGGGCAGCGCGGTTGCCGCTCATTTTGGGTCTGCTCGCATTGTTGCTGGCCACCTACTCGCTGGGCAGGCGCGCCTTAGGCGAGCAAGCAGGATTCTGGGCGGCCATCATTCTCGCGCTCTCCGTCGGGCCCTATCTCTTCACCCGCATCCTCATTCCTGACATGCTCATCGGCCTGTGGCTGGTGCTCGGCTTCCACTTCTTTCTGCGCACGCTCGACGAAGACCCGCCGTCGAAGCTGTCGTGCTGGGGATTCGCAGCCGCCGCAGCTTTGAACGTCCTCACCAAGGGACTCATCGGCCTTGTCTTTCCCGCAGCCATCGTTGGTATCTATCTTTTGCTGACCGGCAACCTCAAACATCTGCTGCGAATGCGCCTCCTCTCCAGCACCCTCGTATTTCTGGTGATCGCCGCCCCCTGGCACATCGCCGCTGCCATCGAGAATCCGCCCGCCGGCCAGGCGCGTGGCTTTCTCTGGTTCTACTTCGTCAACGAGCATTTCCTCCGTTATCTGGGCAAGCGCATTCCCCACGACTACGACACCGTGCCGCTGTTGCTCTACTGGGGATTGATTTTCTTGTGGCTGTTTCCCTGGTCGGCGTTTCTCGTTCAATCGCTCGGCAGCATTCCGCATCGCTGGCGCGAGTTGCGCCGGGCGATGAACCGGGACCGGGGCGCCCCAGAGCCTGCCCTGAGCTTGCCGAAGGGTCACGCGCTGTTCCAGACCTCGGGACTTCGCGCGCTGCTGCTCTGCGTCATCTGGGCCGCGGTGATTCTGCTGTTCTTCAGCTTCTCCAGCCGCCAGGAGTACTACACCATCCCCGCCCTGCCCGCTCTGGCGCTGCTCATCGGCAGTTGGCTGCAACAGGAGAACGAATCGCCTGCCGACTCGCGCTCGCGAACACAGGGAAAAATAGGCGCAATCGCGCTACTCGTTGTCGGCGTGTTGGTATTTGCGGCAACCGTTTTTCTTCTACTGCAAAGCAAAAGCACGCCCGCCGGCTCCGACCTCGCCGACCTGCTCAAGAAAAATCCTGAAGAGTACGCCCTCGCCTTCGGTCACATCTTCGACCTCACGCCACGTGCGTTGGGTCTGTTCCGCGTGCCGCTGGCGACCTTTGGCATCGCGCTGTTGCTCGGCTCAGCTTTGAATCTGGTGTTTCGCCGGCGCAACTCCGCCGGCGCCGGCAACTGGGCGCTCGCGCTGATGATGGTCTTTGTGCTTTCCGCGGTGCATCAGGGATTGGTAATGTTTTCGCCAATCCTCTCGTCGAAAAACCTCGCCGATGCGGTCGAGCGCCAGTTCCGCCCCGGCGACGTGCTCATTTCCTACGGCACCTACGAGGACGCATCCACGCTGAACTTCTATCTGCGCCAGCCCATCCACGTTGTGAACTCTGTCACCAATGGCGACGTCTATTACGGCTCGCTCTTTCCCGATGCGCCCAAGCTCTTCGACGACGATGCGTCGTTCGCCTCATTGTGGATGGGACGGCAGCGCGTCTTTCTCTGGGTTGAGGAAGACAACGTCCCACCGCTGGTGCGCCAGACCGGTAGCTATCAGCTCGCCCGCAGCGGCGGAAAGCTCATCCTGATGAACCGGCAATAGCCGGTATTGCGTCGAATCTGATTCTTGACTTGCTGCCGGGTGCCCCAGAGCCCGCTCTGAGCTTGCCGAAGGGTCTCGCGCTTTTCGAGACCTGGGAAGTCGTGCCTACTGTGGCGGGTCCGACAGCCGTCCCATAAAGAGAATCGAGTCCGACGGCTTGTGGATGATCATGTACACGAACGGGTGATCGGCCCGAAATACCGCAGGCTCACTCGGCTGCATTGCTGCCGCGGTCGCGACGACAGCAGTTGCCGCTGCAGCCTCTGTGCCTTTCTCGTTCACCTCGACTACCGCCTGATGAATCACCTTGGAAATGTACCATTCCTCTTTATCAGTGATTCCCGAGAAATCGGCACTACGCGCATCGAAGGCATCTCTCATGCCCATCCGCGGCAGCGTGTCCTCCAATGATCGCCGCTCATCAACTTTGAATTTGGGAAGAAATACCTCGACTCGCGTGCCATGCATCCGCGCCCGCACCTGCTGAAGTTTCTCCCCGCTAAAATTCGCCCACGGGTTGGTCGCATCAACTCGAGGCAATAACACCAGCATCGAGAGCTGATCCCCGCGATAAGGCAGTTCCAGCACCTGCAAGTCGCCCACTTGCGCGTAACCGAGATACCCAGTCCGGTGCATCATCGGCACTTTCTTCTTCTGGCCGTTACCGGTGGTAAATGGAGCCGGCTCGGTCGCGCTTTCGCGGAACGGCTCGATCCAATCACCCTTGAAATAGACCGCATTGGTAAGCACCAAACGCGTCAGCGCGCTTATATCACCCTGATGCAGCAGCTTTGGGATCTTCCCCGCCGTCTTTTCCGCGACCCAGGAATTTATCGTCGCCAGCGCCTCCTCGGTCGCCGCAAAATCGACGCTCCTGAAATCGCCCGCATAGTATGTATGCATCATCGAAACGAACTCGGGACGGAAATGCGCGCCCTCCTGTGCCCACAGTGCATTGGCCACTCGCAGCTGGTAAGCGTTATTCGCGGGCTGGCTAAGCGAAGCCATGAATGAGTGGAAGCTGCGCGCCACTTCATCCTGCGAGCCGTCGAAGTGCAGCACCCCGGCCATCTGCTTCTGCGTCTCGCCGTGGCTGCCGGCGTACGCCATAGCCAACGCAGTCGATATGCTGACGGGAGAAAAGAAGATATTCGAATCTTTTTGCGCAGCCGCGATGTTCTTGAACAGATCGAGCGCGAACTGGTTGTTGCCCGCCGACACTCCGGTCGCAGTTCTTGTGCTCATCGCATCCTGGCTAAAAGCAGAACGGGTGTTCCCAGCGAATGTCATCCCTGAGACCGCCAGGATGAACACCGGCAACACCCGCTTGAAATCACGATCTGTGAACCCGGGCAGCTCCATGACGTGATGGCGCAATCACGCCACAGCAATGACTTCCGCGCCCGCCTAACGCCGACGTCTTGCCTTCTTGGCGCTCTTCTTCTTCGCTCCGCCCTTCTTGGCAGCTTTCTTCGCCGGCGCTTTCTTTGCCGCCTTCTTGGCGGCCTTCTTCGCTCCGCCCTTCTTCGCTGCTTTCTTGGCAGGAGCTTTCTTGGCGGCCTTCTTCGCCGGCGCTTTCTTTGCCGCTTTCTTGGCGGGAGCTTTCTTGGCCGCTTTCTTCGCACCGCCGCCTCTGTGTCCGCCGCCCCCTTGTGTGCCGACAGGACCGCCGAGCACGGGCTCCGCTTCTATATCCACTTCCTCGACCACCGTGACGGATTCGGGTTCTTCTTCCTCTTCTTCTTCCTCTTCGTATTCCTCGTCCTCGAGGGACTCGCCGTAGGAACCGTCTCCGTAGTCATCCATTTCGTCATCTCTACGTCCATAGAGCGTTTCGTCGAAAGTCATATGCTTGTCCTCTCATTGCCGGACTCCGCATAACTGAACGGAGGCAGCTCGCTAAGCAAACTCTGGCTAATATCGATTACAAATACGGCGCAACCGCGCGTGATTGTAGCACACCGCACTCGGCCCACTCAGTAATGCAATGGCCTTTTCTAACAGAACATCTGCAGGAAGGGAAGAGGTGAAATCAGGAAGAATCAGCAATCAGCCATCAGCACTCAGCATTCAGTCAACTCGGGATCGTCAAGCCGGCACAATTCTTGCTGCTTGCATGGAAAGCTTAAGGGCTGAATGCTGACTGCTGACGGCTGATAGCTATTTCCTGACCACCAGCAGCTCCCCCGCCCGAAGGTTCGCGGAGAGTTTGGGGTTATCGCGCTTCAGCGCAGCTACCGAAGTATGGTTGCTCTCGGCTATGCTGCTGAGGGTCTCACCCTTCCTAACTCTATGATATTTAGCGGTTTGTGAGCTGCGGGAGGAGGCTGATTTCGGTCCGTGCGCGTTCTCTGAGGTGCCATTGTCGGGGTCGCTGTGGGCAACATCGGCGCTCTCCGAAGTCGGCTTATAGATGACCAACGTCCGTCCCGGCGTCAACCCGCTGCCCCGCAGATGGTTCCACTTGCGCAGCTTATCGACTGGGACCTCGAAGTCGTCGGCCACCGAAGCCACGCTATCGCCCTTTCGCACCTTGTAGCGCGTCGCCCGATGCGAATACGCCACCGTCTGCGAATCGTGATGCCGTGGGGCGATCGGGATAATCAGTTTTGTGCCCGACTTCACTTCATCATCAGCCAGATTATTGGCCTCGGCGATGGACGACGCCGACGTGTGATACTTGCGTGCAATCGAAGGCAGCGTGTCGCCGTACTCCACGCGGTGATAGCGCCAGTACGTCCGCATGTCTTGCGGGATCGCCGCGATCGCCGTCTCGTATTTGTCGCGCGATCCCGCCGGCAGCGTCAACGTGAATTGCTGGTCCTTGGGCGTGGTCATCCGCAGCAGGCTGGGATTCAGCTCCTGCAGATAGTCCACCGAGGTGTCCACGCACTCCGCGACCAGCCGCAGGTCAACCGGGTAGTTGATGACGACCTGGTCCGTCATCGGCGCCGGCACAGCCGCCACATGAGTCAGCCCATATTGCTCTGGATTCTTCGCAATGATGGTCACCGCCAGAATAATCGGCACGTAGTTCTGCGTCTCTTTCGGCAGCACGCCGCGGCGATAGAGCTCCCAGAAATCCGCATAGCCGGTGCGCTCCACCGCATGCTGCACCGTGCTCGCGCCGGAGTTGTACGCCGCCATCGCCAGGTACCAATCGCCAAACTGGTTGTAGAGATCTTTCAAATGCCGGGCTGCAGCGCGCGTGGCCTTCTCCGGATCCTGCCGGTCGTCGACCCACCAGCTGCGTTCCAGGCCATAAACCTGCGCCGAACCCGCCATGAACTGCCACATGCCGCGAGCCCCCGCCCGCGACAGAGCCAGCGGCTGGAAGCCCGACTCCGCCTGCGCCAGGTAGATCAGGTCCTGCGGAACCCCTTCCTGCTTCAGGATGCGCGCGATCATCTCGTGATACTGCCCCGATCGCCCCCAGGCATGCTCCAGTGTCGCCCGGCCGCGCGGGCTGGAGAAGTAGTTGATGAACATCGCCACCTGGTCGTTCATCACCAGCGGCAGATCGGACTTGGTCGCCTTCACCTCGGCCTCGGCCTGCGCCTTGATATTGGGATCGACCGGAAACGTAATGTCGTTGGCCTCGTCGATTGGCGCCGGCTCCGAACGCGGTTCCTGGAAGCCGTCGCCCTGCTTCAGCGCCGCCATCTCCAACTCATGCACCGCCTCGACAACTTTGTCGAACTCGCGCTCCAGCCGCTCGTCGTTGCGCACGTCCAGATTGCTGGACAGCAAAATGTTGAATGCCTGGTCGAAGCTGGGCTTCGCCGCCTCCAGATGGCCAGCCTCGTAGTTCTCCTGTCCTTGCGTGTACAGCTTTTCCGCTTGCGCAATCAGCGCATCGGCCGCATCAGGCTGCGGCTTGGGCTTGGGAGCTTCCTGAATCTTGGGTTGTTGCTTCGCCTGCTGGGCGACGGGAGAAGTGACTTCAGGGGCGTTGGCTTGGGCGGGAAGAGCGGCTGTTTTCTTAGGTCCGTCGCTCTCACATCCGGTGAAGAGGCTGAGGAACAGAAGCACCGCAGCCGGGACCATTAGGCGAAGCGTTGTCATCTGCAACAAATCCGAAACAATCCTCTCCTGCCTACCACGGGCTGGACAGATGGTACTACGCCGCAAAATTCAGGGTCAACGAAACCAGCCCATCCAGAGTAACTGCTGGCGCATGAACGCTTTGACGAGCGCAAAGTTGATCGGGGTTGCTGGCGCATAGACGTCAGTCACGTAGGAACTGCGTCTGCAGGTGCACGCGACACACTGGCCGCGTATGCGAAAGGGCCGTAGAATGTAATCTAAGGTACCATGGCTGAGACCGTACCCATCGTCACTCCTGCTTCCAAACTATACGAGCTGAAGCGCGCGCAATTTCCGGCTGACACTCGGGCACAGAGGATAGCTACGGCGGTCACAGCCGTGAACGCCCCTTCGGCTTTGCAATTGACCGCCGAGCAATGGAAACACGCCGCGGAGAGTCCAGAGCTGGAAGAAGAAGATTAGCCACACATGTCGAACGCGCTGCGCCATTGTGGCGAGTATGCGCTCCTACGGCGTTTCGGCGCTGGCGACGCGCGACGCCGACTTCGAACGCGTATCCAATATCTTCGTCTACTCTCCTGGTGATGTGTAACGCCAACGGCATCACTCACGATCTGATCACGTGAACCCGGCTGCCCAATTTCAGCTTGCTCCACACTTTCTCGGCAGTGTAGATCGGCGCGCGCAACGAAAGTCCGAGCGCGAGGCAGGCGCGGTCCCCCAGCGATAACCCAAGTTGTCGAGTGACCGCCACAAGGCTGCCCGCGATTTTCGCTTGCTCCTCCGTAAATGGCGCCGCTTCTCGTATGGGACTCGTCGCATCTTCCCACGCGTCGTCAGGCGGCCACCCCCGGGTCACCAGTTTAGCTTGCACTTCTGCCAGGTTGACCGTGCTGCAAACTGCTTCCTGCAACAATTCGGGCGTCAGTTTTTCTGCTCCCGGCTCCGCATTGATGACCGCCAGAATCGCCGACGCATCCAGCACGACCCTACTCATTGCGAGCCGCCTCGCGGCGCTCGGCGAGTAGCTCGTCGACCAGCGAGGTGCCGGGCTTCAAATACTTGCGGGCCCGCTGCTGCGCGCGCTGGATACGGTGCCGCTGCGTCGTGATGCTGAGTTTGCGATCCTCGAGCCGCAGCACCACCTCGTCCCCGATTTCTATACCCAGGGCCTTGCGGAACGCTGCCGGTATGACAATTCGTCCATTCTCGTTCACCCGCAGTCTGGTTTCCTGTTCCATGACACCTCCGTCAACTGCGTTCATCCTAACATAATAGTGTCATAGATTTGGAAAAATGGCAGAATGAGATTCAATGGCTAACCCAGTTTGATGTCCGGTGCTGGGGCCTATTGAGTCCAGTATGTTCTCTGTGTCGGAGCTGGCCCTGAGCGAAGTCGATGGGGGCCTCTGGGTTGAATGATTTCGAGCGAAAAGCGAAAAGCGAAAAGCGAAAAGCGGCCTTATTGCGTGCTCCCCTGCTGGTTCCCGACAGGAAGGATCTTGGTGTCGGTGCGGAATTTCTTGTAGTCCCGATCGCTGACATCCACATCGATATCGAAATTCTTTAGCAGGGCCAGCCGCACGTCCACCTTCACCGCAACGTGCTGTTGCAGCCACACCTCGTTGTTCACCCGGGTGTTCTCGACCATGATTCTGGATCCCTTGTGCACCCGCGCCAGAAACAGCCCGAACGAGACGGTATCGATGACCTGCACATCCAGCTTGGCCACCTGCGAATCGTCTTTATCGATCCACATTCGGCCACGCAACTTGGGCAGGACTTTGGCCTCTTGGTGGACCGGCTGGTATCCCCGCTTGGGCTCGGCATCGATCACGTAGTTGTCCCGGCCGCCCAGCTTCTCGATGCCGACAAACTGGAAGTTGTAAGCGTCGGCCACCTCGCGCACAAACTGGCGATCGTCCTCGCGGTCCTTTTCCTCTTTCGCTAAACGCTTCTTGCGGTCGCCCTCCGACTCCTTCCTGCGCTTGTCGATCAGCTTCTGGATCTTCTCATCTTCCTTCTGCGCATCTTTTGCCGACAGCGGCTTGTCGTTCTTGGCGCTCAGCTTCTGCACCTGCTCGCCGTAGATTTCCATCACATCGTAAGTTTCAGTCTCCGTAGACTTCACTTTGCCTTTGCCGTCAAGCCGGTGCATTTCCTGGCGCTCGACGTACGTGTAATCCCGCTGCTTTTTGTCGTTCTTCAGGTCGTTGTCGGCGCTCAGGCGAATCAGCTCGCGGATTTGCTCCTGCGAAAGAGTGGGCTGGGTTGCCGCTTGTGAGGAGAGAGGCGGCTTCTCCTGTGCCATCGCCAGCGTTGCGACGATGAAAACAAGGACGAGAGTGCGCCCGGATGGCATCGGCATAGATTGCGTCATTTACAACCCCAGCTCTTTTCCGAAGTTCTTCCTGGGCATACGCTTCTTCGGGCACGATTGTTCACGTTTTCGAAATAAGTAGAAGTCATAAATCGCCTACTCCCGTCTCGGGGAACATCTCGCGCCCATCTCGCGTACATGCCGCAAGGAGTTCACGATGCCAACCCTCCGCCAGGACATCGCCTACGCCCTCCGCCAGATGCGGCAATCCCCAGTCTTCACCCTCACCGCGATGCTCACCCTGGCGCTCGGCATCGGCGCGACCACCGCCATTTTCTCGCTCATTCACACCGTCATGCTCAAGTCGCTGCCGGTGGTCGATCCTGCCAGCCTCTACCGCATCGGCGACGGACGCCATTGCTGCATCGAAGGCGATCTCCAGGACGACTGGGGCATGTTCTCCTACAAGTTCTACCAGCGTCTGAAAGAGTCGACGCCGGAGTTCGCCGACCTGGCCGCGTTTCAGGCTGGCCGATGGGAGTTCACGGCACGCCGCGGTGACAGCGACCGCGAAGCCAAGCCCCTGCGCGGCGAGTTCGTCACCGGAAATTATTTTTCCACGCTCGGCGTGGGCGCCTTCGCCGGACGCGTGATTCTCCCCTCCGACGACGAACCATCGTCAGCACCGGTCGCGGTGCTCAGCTATCGCACCTGGCAACAGCAGTACGGCTCCGACCCCACCATCATCGGTTCGACCTTCATCCTCGACGCACATCCCTTCACCATCATCGGCATCGCTCCTCCCGGCTTCTTCGGCGAGACGTTGCGCAGCGACCCGGCAGAGCTATGGGTACCGGTTAATCAGGAGCCAATACTCCGCAGCAAGAGTTCTCTCCTGCATCAGTTCCCCGCCTGGCTGCGGGTCATCGGCCGGCTTCGCCCGGGAGCTTCTCCGAACCCGATGTCCGCCCGACTGACTCAGCTCCTCCGCGTTTGGCTGGTGAATGACAGCGGCATGCCCGCGGAGTGGATGTCGGGCATAAAGAAAAACCTCCCCAAACAGAACATTCAGGTGGTCCCGGCCAGGACCGGCGTCGCGGCGATGAAGGCCAATTACAGCGACAGCCTGCGCATTCTGCTCACCGTCTGCTCGCTCGTGCTGCTGATCGCATGCGCCAACATTGCCAACCTGCTGCTTGCGCGCGGCGCTTCTCGACGCTCGCAGATGTCGGTGCGGATGGCTCTGGGCGCATCGCGCCCGCGACTCATCCGGCAATCGTTGACCGAAAGTGTGATCCTCTCCGTCTTCGGCGGCCTGGCCGGATTGCTGGTGGCCTACCTTGGCGTCAAGTTCATCGTGGCCCTCGCCTTCCACAGCGCCCGATACGTTCCGATTGACGCCACACCTTCGCTGCCGGTGCTGGCGTTTGCTTTTGCGTTGTCTCTCGTAACCGGCGTGATCTTTGGAACGGCCCCGGCGTGGTTCACCTCGCACGCCGATCCTGCCGAAGCGTTACGCGGAGCCAACCGCAGCACGCGCGACACCACCTCCCTCTCGCAGAAGGCGTTGGTCGTGGTTCAGGCCACGTTGTCCGTGGTGCTGCTTGCGGGAGCCGGTCTGCTCACCCGCAGCCTGGAGAAGCTGCAGCACCAGGAGCTCGGCTACGAAACCCAGAACCGCGTCAGCATCGCTTTGACCGGGCCGTTTTCGTCCTACCCGCAGCCGAAGCTGGACGCGATGTACCGCGAACTCCAGGGCCGTCTCTCCCATATTCCCGGAGTTGAGCGGGCCGCCCTCGCCCAGTACACGCCCTTGCAGGATAACTGGGGCGAAATCGTCATCCGCCCCGGGCAGGCCATGCCCAACATGGAAGAGGATGTCGGCTCCTCCTGGGACCACGTCAACCCCGGATATCTGGAGACGCTGGGACAGCAGATTCTTCGCGGCCGCAGCATCAGCGACCAGGACACCGCCTCGACGGACAACGTCGCCGTGGTTGACGAGACTTTCGTGCACCGCTTCTTCAAGCCGGGAGAAGATCCCATCGGCGCATACTTTGGCCTCGACCTGCCGAAATGGAGCCACACCTACAGAATTGTCGGCATCGTGCGCAATGCGACGTATAGCGACGCTGCGAATACCCATAAGCCGAACCCGATCTTCTTTGTCCCGCTGGCGCAGCGGGTCCAGTATGACGATCCGCTCATGCAGACCGTGGATGACAGCACCCACTTCCTCGAGGGCGCGGTACTTCAGGTGCACGGCAACATACCGGGACTGGAGTCGCAAGTGCGGCACGCGCTGAGCGAAGTTGATCCCAACTTCACCCTGCTCGACATCATGCCTTTACGGGAGCAGGTGGACGCGGAATTCGACCAGCAACGCGCGGTGGCGCAGCTCGTCGGGCTGTTCGGGATTCTGGCGCTGATTCTCGCCGCAGTCGGGCTCTATGGCGTCACCGCCTACACGGTCGAGCGGCGCACCGGCGAAATCGGCGTTCGCATGGCCCTGGGCGCGGACCGCAGCAACGTCACTCGCCTGGTGCTGCGAGGCGCATTTCTCCAGATTGTGATTGGCTTGCTGATCGGGATTCCGATCGCCATTGGCTGTGCGCGCCTTATCTCCGCGCAGCTTTACCAGGTGAAGGGATGGGACCCGCTGGTGCTTGGCGGATCGGTTCTCGCGCTAGCTGTCAGCGCATTTTTCGCCAGCATCATTCCCGCGCAGCGGGCCGCGTCAATCGACCCAGCCAAGGCCCTCCGCGCCGAGTAGTGCGAATTCATTTTGTGTGGGTGCCCCGGGTTTGGTTCGAGACCCGGGCCTGGTTCTTGTGCCCCAAGGTTCGCATCCTTCTTCTGGACGCTAACCTGGGATTCCAACAACCACCTCCGCAATCGCATCTCATCCACTGCTTGTGCCCCAGGTTCGCGTCCTTCTTCTGGACGCTAACCAGGGATTCCAACAACCACCTCGCATCTCATCCACTGCGACGGGCCACCTGGTTCACTGCTACAATGCTTCGCGGCAAGTTTCGAAGGAGGCCAATCGCATGAAGAAAGCGTTTATTTGCGCATTGCTGGCAGCTGCCGTGGCCTGTGGCGGGACTGCATCATACGCTCAGCAGGGCAAAACGGGTCAGGCGCAGCATGCGGCGATGCCGCCCGAGCAGCATCTCCAGGCCATGACCAAGATGCTCAACCTCACCCCCGACCAGCAAAAGAAAATCAAGCCACTGCTGGACAGCGAATTCGAGCAGACGAAGGCGGTGCGCCAGAACACGTCCATGCAGAGCGACGACCAGATCGCCAAGATGCGTGACATCCGGATGAAAACCGATGCCCAAATTAAGCCGATCCTGACTCCCCAGCAGCTGCAGAAATGGGAGCAGATGCGGAGCCAGCACGAGGAAGAGGGCATGCAGCACCGCACGCCACCGGTAAACTGAAGCCTTCAAATCTTTAGTAAGTGACCCGACGGGTCTCCCGCGGGTGCCCCGGGTGGGTGCCCCAGGTTCGCGTCCTTCTTCTGGACGCTAACCTGGGATTCCAACAACCACCTCCGCTTGTGCCCCAGGTTCGCGTCCTTCTTTTGGACGATAACCTGGGGACTAATACATCAGGTACTTTGCCCTTAGCTCCATGAACTGCTCCAGCTTGTCGCGGCCGTCTTCCCGAATGCGATTTGGATCGTCGCCCGCTTGCAGCTCAGACAAAGCTGCCTTGTTCGCCAGCAAGTTCATGTGTCCCAGGTCATATCCCAGCGGATACAGCTTGTGCAACGCCGCCGCCAGTTCCAATCCCAGCTGCGGTGCATCCAGTTCCTCGCGATTGGTGACCAGAATGTTCACGCCGAAGCACTCTCGCCGCGCATAAGGACCCGACGTCGGAGTGAACGACGTCGGAATAAAACGTACGCCGCCGATGTTGCGCGCATTAAGGTTGCTCGCCAACTCCTTCGCCAGGAAGTACGGCGACCCGATCAGTTGAAACGGCATGTCCGTTCCGCGCCCGATCGAAATGTTTGTCGCCTCGATCAGCGCCACTCCGGGATACAGCGCCGCCTGATCGAGATTGCGGATGTCGGGAATCGGGTTCGCCCACATCGCTCCGGTGGAATCGAACCAGTCGCCCCGCAGCCAGCCCCGCATCGGAATGACCGTGAGATCGGCGTCAATGTGCTTTTCTTCGTTGAACAGCTTGGCCAGCTCCCCCATTGTCATCCCGTGCCGCACCGGAAGCGGGAAATAGTTGATGTAACTTTCCGCGCCGACATCCGACATCGGCCCCTGAACATACGCACCGGTGATGGGATTGGGGCGGTCAAGCACGACAATCGGCTTCTTCGTCTTGGCCGCTGCGTCCAGAAAATATCCCAGCGTCGCTTCGTAGCTGGAGAAGCGCGCGCCCGTGTCCTGCAAATCGAAGACAATCACATCGAGCTTGCGGATGAGATCGAGCGACGGCCGCCGCTTGGCATCGGTATCTCCGAAGACGCTGTAAATCGGCACTCCGGTTGCGCCGTCTTTCGTCGGCGTGGTTGCACTGATCTCGCCCGTGCCCAGCAGGCCGTGCTCGGGCGTGAAGATGGCGCTCAACTGCATTCCCTGCGCGCGCGCCAGCACGTCGATGGTGCGCCGTCCCTTGGCATCAACTCCGGTCTGGTTGGTGACCAGCCCAATGTGCGGCGTCGGGACAGTCGGCACCTTCAGCGGCTCGAATTCCCGCTCCTCCAGGATGTCGACCCCGTTCAGCACCTTTCCATTGCGCACCACCACACGGCGAGCCGCCATCTGCGCCTCGTTGTAGCCGGTGATGCGCGCCAGCCGCACTTTCTGTTGCTGGTCAGGATTGAGCTGTAGCGCCGCCGCAACCGCAGTTGCGACCTCCGTGCGCAATGCGATGACGTTGCCGGTCTTCAGTTGTACCGAGTTGGTCAGCAGAATGATGTAGGTGTTGGTCGTCGGATCGATCCACAACGACGTTCCGCTGAAGCCGGTGTGGCCGAACGAACCCACCGGCAGCAGCTCGCCGCGATTGGACGAGAACGGCGAGTCGATGTCCCATCCCAACCCGCGCAGGTTCGGCATGTTCGCCGGCTGCTGCGGCGTGGTCATCTTCTCCACGATGAGCGGCGACAGCACGCCCGCGCCGCCGTTCAGCATCGCCTGCGCAAACTTCGCCACGTCGTCGGCCGTCGAGAAAACTCCCGCATCGCCGGCCACGCCACCCATCTGCCGCGCCGTCGGATCGTGTACCGTGCCGCGCAGTGTCTGCCCGGTGTGCTCGTCGCGCTGCGTGGGTGCGATGCGCGAGTTCCACGATTGCGGCGGGTTGAAGCGCGTGTTCGTCATCCCCAGCGGCCCGAAGACATAGGTTTGCGCGTACTGATCGAGCGGCATGCCGCTCACCTTCTGCGCCAGCTCGCCCAGCACCACGAAGCCGACGTCGCTGTAGAGAAACGTCGACCCCGGCGCATTCACCAGCTTTGACGCGTTCACACGGCTGTACCCCTCGTCGGTCCCGGTCCACGGCTCCTTCAGGTCGAGGTCGGCAGGCAGCCCCGAATAGTGCGTCAGCAGCATGCGGATGGTGACCTCCTCTTTGCCGTTCTGCGCGAAGTCGGGAATGTACTTGGCGACCGGATCGTTGAGCTTGATCTGGCCCAACTGCTCCAGGCGCATGACGCAGGTGGTGGTTGCGATGACCTTGGTGAGCGACGCGAGATCGAAGATGGTGTCGGGCGTCATCGGCTCGGCATTCGCGGCCGTGGCGAGACGACCGAAGGCTTTGCGGTAAACCAACGCGCCGTTATGGCCGACGAGCAGCACCGCGCCGGGAGTAGCTCCGCTGGCGATGGCGTCCTGAACGATCTTGTCGAGTGCTGCGAAGCGGGCCTGCTCGTTAGCGGCAGGTGGCACGGGCGTCGAAGCCGCCGCGGAGCTTTGCGTTGCCGGTGCAGCGCTTGTGGGTTTGGCAGGCGCTTGCGTGGGCGGAGTTGTTCCGGATGCCGCGGGCTGCTGCGCGACAACCGGCGCGCTGATGAGGAAGATGAGGCAAAAATTGACCAGCGCAATGGCCGGGCGGCGTAGACACAGGATCAAGAGGCGTTTCCGTTTTTGGATTGCGCCCTATGCGGGCAAGCTATTATAAAGCGGCTTTGAGCAATCGCGGGACCTGTCCCTGGCCTGGTAGTGTCCTAAACTTGCGTTGATACCAATTTGAGTATGACGAACAACATTAGAATCACCCCCACCACTAGCAGGAACCCCGCAATGCGGCGCCTCCATGGAATGACGCTCTGGAACAGCGTAAAAATGGAGGACAGAACCAAATAGCGACCCAAGATGGCTATCGTTTTCATGCCAGCAACTCCCGCAAACTCCATGCATGATCTGCAATACCCGCTTCCATTGCTGGCGTCACGCGTAGCGTTTGGTGTATCCGGCAGAAATTCTAATACGCGAAGTGCAGAGCGCAAGCGGCCTTGTGGTTGTCCAGCTTCTTTGAAAACGCATTCGTCAGCCGCGTGAAGCGCCTGATTGCCATGCGAATCGTGAGGTTTTGGCGCTCGACAAAACTGGTGCTGAACTTTAGGACCTGTCCCTGGCCTGGTACTGATCTAATTCCGTGTTGCTAGTGGGTAGTACCCTAAAGTTGCGTTGCTCTTGGGTTGGTAGGGCAAATCTGTCGATGCACGTTCTCTGCGGCTCTTAGGTCTGCCGCTTTCCCAACTCTCACCGTGACGAAGCAGAACATGCAGATGCTTTCCATATCAGACTTAGGCGTGAAATCCGACTCGATGGACACGAGACACCTCCGTGTCATCTAGCGCAGAGAGGCAGGGATGTCAGGTCTGGGACTGTGCGGGAGAGACGGTTTCCATTGTACGCTCCAGGTCAATAGCGGTTACGAGAGCAGCTCCCGCAGACCAGAAGAATACATCGCGCTAGGAACGAATGAAGCTCAGGCGTGTCATTGCATAGTCATCATTTTCTGATCCTCCCGTTATTATGTAAGAGCCAATCGAGTGGAATTTGCGAACAGGGCTTTCGACAGGTGCACCTGAATCCTTACCGGAATGAATTCGTCGCGCCTCGGGCTGCAATACACAATCAGGAAAAACAATTCGCTCGCGCCTTCTCCATCCTCCGCGACGCCATCGCGCAGCGCGCGTTTCCCGGAGCAGCGTTGGCGGTCACGCATCGCGGCGCGCTTGTCGCCTCGCAGGGCCTCGGCCGATTCACCTACGACGAAACTTCTTCCGAGGTCCACGCCGACACCGTCTTCGATCTCGCTTCGCTAACCAAAGTCCTGGCCACAACCGCCATCGCGATGCTGCTGTACGAGCGCGGCAAGCTCTCGCTCGATGAGCCGCTCGCCGCAATTCTGCCCGGCTTCGTCACCCTTGCGCCTAAGCATCAACAGGAGTGGCGGCAAGGGGTCACGATCCGCATGCTGCTGGCGCACTCCAGCGGTCTGCCTGCCTACGAGAAGCTCTTTCAGTTTGCCGCCACCCGCGACGACCTCATGCGCGCGGCGTTGACCGCGCCGCTCAGGACCGAGCCGGACACCTACGCCGAGTACAGCGACCTCGGCTTCATCGTTCTCGGCGAGGCTCTCGCCAAAAAATCCCGGGTCCCGCTCGACGTCTTCGTGCGCGACAAAATCTTCGCGCCGTTGGGGATGACGCGCACCTGCTTCAATCCGCCGCCGCCAATCAAAAACCAAATCCCGCCCACCCAAGACGACCGCAGTTTTCGCCATCGCGTCATCCAGGGCGAAGTCAATGACGAGAACGCCTACGTCATGGACGGCGTTGCCGGACACGCCGGCATTTTCGCCCCCGCAACCGATGTGGCGCGCTTTGCCGAATGCATGTTGCGCGGCGGTGCTCCAATCTTCCAGCGCGAAACGATCAAGCTTTTCACCCATCGCCAGCAGTCGCCGCCGCTAACGGTTCGCGCCTTGGGATGGGACACGCCTTCGCGTCTCGAATCCTCTTCCGGCAGATGGTTTTCGCTGGTTTCCTTCGGACATCTCGGCTTTACCGGCACCTCACTTTGGATCGATCCCGGACGCAAGCTCTCGGTGACGCTCTTGACCAATCGCACCTGGCCTGATCGCGCGTCACAGCTCATTCGCGAAGTTCGGCCGCAGCTCCATGATGCGATTGTTGAGGCGCTGGCAGAGTAGCTTGTGCGGCTCACGTGCATCGTTTTTCGTGCAGGGTAGCCTTTCCCGCAACCGGTAAAACTTTCCCACTACTTTGGCCGGGCACTGCTCTAAGTCATTCCCTTGCTTAACTTCCCCCTTGGCACGCATGTTGCACCACATCAGTCGTTCAGCTGCGTGGCTCGATTCTGGAATGAGGCACGTGCATTGGCAAATCTGCCACGAAAGGCCGGCAATGGCTATTGCAGGAGTGTGGATGGAAACACGTCGCAAAGCTATTCTCTGTCTATGTCACGACAGCAGCATGCTGAAAGTCCGCCGCTTGTTGCTGGAGCATTTCGGATACAACGTCCTCACCACCAGCTCGGCCGAAGACGCAAAGAGTGTCGCTGAGCAGGAATGTCCCGATATGTTGCTGATGGACAACGGCGATGGCACCGACTATGAGGAAGTTGCGATGCAGATTAAAGCCGTGTGCCCGGAAGTAATTACGGTTGTGCTGTCACCCTATTTTCGCGTCGCCCGCAACGGCAAGTTAAGCAGCATCGATCGTTTTGTGGTCAACGATGACGGCCCCGATGCCTTGATCGCGCAGATACGTGAGTTGTTTGGCAGTAGCAATCAGCCGAGCGTCCACGCAATGTAAGTATGGGCAGCTAGCAACTAGCAGCTGGCATTGAACCAGGACAGAAGTCACGCCAACCAGGCCCTAGAGCCTGTCTCATAAATGGCCCCCGTACAGCGGGCTGCGAAGATCAGTCAGATTCTGGTTGACATCCCGCGGCGCGGGCGTAGACTCAACGCAACCGCTCCCACAAAGATCTCCTCATTTCCGATCTGAGCCGATCCCGGCCCCAGGCCCACAGCGCCGATTTTTGCGATCCGATCTGACCTCATGACAGATGCCAACCAGGCATCGCGATTTCGGATCTCCTGATCCTCACTGGCGACGAAGTCGAATCTGCCAACTTCCCCGCCCTCACGCCGAAGTCCAAAGGACAACCTCATGAAATCGCGCACATGGATGTGGATGACCGTAGTGTATCTATTCGCCGCGCTGGCGATGCCGATTGGCATGGCGGCGCAAGACAACCCATCGCCACCTAACAAACCCAAGCACCATCAGTACAAGCTCATCGACACAGGCACGCTCGGAGGTGCCATTAGCTCTCTAGGCTTCGAGGGGGAGCGCGACATAAATAATCGGGGCACGCTCGTGTCCTTTGCCCAAACGCAAATCCCTGATCCTTATGCCCCAAATTGTTTGTTTGCGGACTGCTTCGTCGGCCACGCAGTTGCCTGGCTGGATGGTGTCCTGACTGATCTGGGTGCCCTTCCACCTGTCAACAACAGCGGCCCCATCTGGATCAGTGATTCGGGTCTGGTCGCCGGATTCTCAGAAAATGGGTTAATCGATCCGCTGACCGGGAATCCGGAATTTCAGGCGGTCCTCTTCAAGGATGGCAATGTCATCAATTTGGGAACGCTAGGAGGAAATGAGAGCGGAGCGGCCGGAGTCAATAATCGTGGGCAGGTGGTGGGATGCGCCACGACCGCAACGTCCGAACCGTATGGGCTATGTAATGGAGTTCCGCAGCAGAGCCGCGCCTTTCTGTGGCACAACGGATTACTGCGGGACCTAGGCACGCTAGGCGGCCCTGATGCCCTCGCAGAACTGGTAAATGATCGAGGGCAGGTTGCAGGATGGTCTTTGACGAACTCCATAGTAAACCCTGCCACCGGCATCCCAACTCAGCATCCCTTCCTCTGGGAGAACGGCAGGATGAAGGACCTCGGCACCATCGGAGGTACGGCGGTGTATCTGATCAATAACCTCAACGAGCGAGGGCAGGTTGTTGGTGGGATGAACGTGGCAGGTGACCAGTCGTTTCATCCGTTTCTTTGGGACGGGACGTCGCTCAGGGATTTAGGCACGTTTGGAGGGGATTTTGGAAGCGCAGACTGGATCAGCCAAACGGGCCAAGTTGTTGGCTGGGCGTGCACCGCCGGCTGTCAGGCCTTGCATGCGTTTCTCTGGAGTCGTGGGGTTATGACTGATCTCGGAGTATTTGCAGGCGATCCGTGCAGCATCGCCTATGTCATCAACTCCGCCGGACAGGTCGTTGGCACATCGGACGATTGTTCCGGGAACAATGCGCACGCGCTTCTGTGGGAGAACGGTTCGATGGCTGACCTGAATGCGCTGATTCCGGCTGGTTCGGGTGTGCAGTTGACGGTCGGCCTTGGTATCAATGAGCAAGGGCAAATCGCTGCGCAGGGCGTGCTTCCTAGTGGAGACATACACGCTTTTCTGCTAACCCCATGCGACGAGAAACATCCTGGAGAGTGCGAAGACTACTCCATGATCGAAGTAGCCACGCCGCAGGCTAGCAAGTCGGCAAAGGAGTTTCCAGGGACAGCGAAGCAAGGCAGCGAATCGCCTGTCAGCCCCGTTGAACGCTTCCGCAGCCAGATGCGACAGCACTATCACCTTCCCGGCCAACTAGCAGCTCCGCGCGATTAACAGGGTCCCACCCAAGCAAAAGAAGCTTGGGCGGGGCATCGTGCACCTTGTGCATGTTTGTCGGAGTGGAAACGGTTTTCAGGAGAATGCGGATGCATGGGGCGGGGCTTTCGAGGCAAACTAGCAACGCTCTGGAAGACTCTGCATCCCCGACATGACTGCACGATGGGAGGTCAACGATAAGCAGTGGTCGCTGCTAGAGCCAGTCTTGCGTCCCCGTCACAGGGCGGACGGGCGGGGACGTCCATGGCGGGACACGCGCCATGTGCTCAACGGCGTGCTGTGGGTTCTCGGTACGGGCGCGCAGTGGCGCGAATTGCCCGCCAAGTATCCGCCCTATCAGACTTGCCATCGGAGATTTCAGCAATGGGTCCGTAGCGGCAAATTGGAAGTGGCCTTGCGGCTACTGGCGCACCGTCTGCGCGAGCAGGGCAAACTGGATCTGCAAGAAGCCTTTGTCGATGGCACGTTCGCGAGCGCGAAAAAAGGGGCCTCGCCGTCGGGCCCACCCGTCGCGGCAAGGGGACAAAAATCCTCGCTATCGCCGCTGGGAACAGTCTTCCTCTCGCCGTCTCTGTCCAGAGCGCTTCGCTCAATGAATGCCAATTGGTCGAAGAAGTCCTGTCCGGGAGCTTCCTCGGCGAACTGCCTGAAAAAACTCGTTGGCGACAAAGCCTACGACTCGGATCGGCTCGATCAAAGACTTGAACAAAAGTACGGCATCGAGTTGGTCGCGCCGAACCGGGCACGGCGAAGAAAGACACAGGATGGACGCAAGCTGCGACGTTACAAGAGACGATGGAAGGTGGAGCGGTTCTTCGCGTGGATGAACAACTTCCGCCGACTCGTCACCCGATTGGAATACCACATCGAGAACTTCCTCGGCTTCGTCCACCTCGCCTGCCTCCAAATGCTCCTGAGGCATTTATGAGACTGCTTCTATGCCCATTTGCTGCGATTCCCACCTTCCCACCGACGCTGCGACTACTGCTTCTTGTTCCGTAACTTATGTCCTGGTACGGCACAGTTAGTTGCTGGTCGCTGGTCGCTAATTCCTCCCCCATCCCGAAACGGAAGCCCAAATTGGATTCCTGTTCCAGTTTGAATAAAGCTTCCACCGCCGGCCTGCTTCGCCTTTTCTTCGTATCTCGTTTGCAGCGTGTCGCTTGCTGATACGGCCCCGCTCTAATCCACAACGGCGAACTGCTTGCATTCCATATGGCTGCCGATGAAATCAGGCAGGTGCAACATGAACGCTGCGCAGACAAGTACGAATTTCCGCGGCAACGGCGATGCGCGTAAAGCCCGCGTCGTCTTGCTGGTCGAAGACGAAACCGTCGTACGCGAAATCACCGGGCAGGTACTGCAGCACGCGGGCTATTCCGTGCTGGAGTCGGGCACCGCCAACGAAGCGCTGACCCTCGCCACTGAGCACGCGGGAAAGATCGACCTGCTGCTCACCGACGTGGTGATGCCTGGGATGAATGGGATCGAGTTGGCCAGCAGGCTGATCGATCTGCAACCCGGCCTGATCACGGTTTTCATGTCCGGCTACGCTGAAAGCGACCTGATGCGAAGCATGCGCGTGGCTCCGGCGATGCACATCCAGAAGCCATTCACCATGAATTCGCTGCTGCGCCGAATCGCCGAAGCGTTGAATCCGGTGGTGACCTCCGGCCACGAGGTTTCTGCGTGCGCTTCTTAGAACGCACCGGAAACGGAAGCTTCAATAAAGGAAAACTGGAACATATGACACCCAACATGACCAACGTCCTCACCGATCGGCGGCGGCCGCGCCTTCAGCCCGGGATTCAACCTCAGCCCCGTGCATTCTGTATCTTCTGCTTCAGCGATGTAGTGTGCGAGACCAGCGACGGGGTGATCTATTGCCTGGAGTGCAACCGGACAGCGAAGCCAGTTGTGCCGCAGGGACCGGCCAAACCGCCTGAGAAAAGTCAGGCTCGTCAGAAACAACGCAGAGCGACGCGTGCTCTTTCCTAATCTGCTCTTTTAGTGACACCGGGGTGCCCTGGGTCTCGCGGGATTCGAGACCCGGGTCTTTACCTGGTTCATCGCTCGACCGTCGGCGGTGGTCATTCCTGGTAGTGCTCTGGGGCACCCAGCGATCAACGTTGTTGGATCCCCGCCTCATTGTGAGGCATATCTTCCGGCTTGTTGCCTTGGGCGATCTGCGGCACAGTTGCTTGCGCCCCCGCCGCTCGCAGAATAACAAGGGCAACGCGACGATTCAGTTGCCTGCCTTTCACCGTGTCATTGGTCGAAGCCGGATGAAACTCGGCATAGCCGGCGGCCGAAAGCAGCCCGGGTGAGAGCCCATATTTGTCGACCAGCGACCGTACCAACCCGCTTGCCCGGGCGGTAGACAGCTCCCAGTTAGAAGCAAACTGCGCGGTCTGGATTGGCACATTGTCGGTGTGGCCTTCAATGCGCAACGTGCACGAGTGCTCGCGCAAAACCGCGGCAACCCGCGCAATTGCCTTCTCGGCGCCCGGCTTGATCGTGGCTGAGCCGCTGTCAAAAAACCCGGCCTCTCGCAGCGTGACCACCAATCCATCCGCTCCCATGTGAAGCGCCATCTCATTGCGCTCGAGCTGCGCCGCCAGCGTGTCCTGCAATTCACTTTGAATGACGGTGAAGTCTGTTGCCGTGGCGGCCTGCAGCCGGTCCTCACCTGCGGGATCTGCCTCCCCGGTCGTCGTCGTGCGCACCGGACGTGTGCCCCGCGCGTCAGGCTTCTGGCTCTGGAAGACGCCCAACTGCTGAAAGCCGGAGCGTATCGCGTCCGAAAGCTGCAGCGCCCTGTGCCGATCGACCTGCGCCGACGCGTAGAGCACGACGAAGAATGCAAACAGCAGGGTGACGAAGTCCGCATACGAGACCAGCCATCGTTCATGACTGACGTGCGCGGCCTGGCGCCGCCGCAGGCTCATGTCCATCTCGTCCCTCCCGGCTTCGCATCGTTCGGGCTCTCACGCAGGAAGCCCATCAACTTGGTCTCCAGCATCCGCGGGTTCATCCCTTCCAGTATGGAAACCACTCCTTCCAGCGTCATCTCGCGGATGATCTGCTCTTCGCGAATCCGCAGGCGCAGCTTCCCCGAGCTGGGCAGGAAGAAGAGATTCGCCGACCCAACTCCGTACACCGTGGCCACGAATGCCACCGCGATGCCTTTGCCCACTTCGTTGATATTGTCCAGGTGCTGCATCACCTGAATGAGCCCCAGCACCGCGCCGATGATGCCGATAGTGGGTGCGAATCCGCCCGCCGACTCGAACACCTTGGGGATGTTCTCCTCGTGCTCGGCGTGGTTGTCCATTTCCAGCTGCATCATCTTGCGTAGCTCCTGCGGCTCGGTGCCATCCACCGCCAGCATCAGTGACTTCTTCAGGAAAGGATCGCTCACGCTGGGCAAGTCGGTATCGAGTGACACCATTCCGTTTCTGCGCGCCTTGTCGGCGAAGGCGACCAGTTGTTGCACCGTGAGACGGGGATCGCGCTTCTGCTCGAAGAACACCTGAATCAATCGCCGGAACGCGGTGGCGACCACCGCAGTAGGGAACTGCAGCAACACTGCGCCGAGTGTGCCGCCGAAGACGATGATCGCGGCCGTCGGCTGCAGCACCTGCGAGAGCCTGCCGCCTTCCAGCAGGAGCCCGGCAACGATGCCGCCGATGCCGACGAACAGTCCCAGGAAACTGCTTTTATCCACAGACAGGTCCCTCGGTGCTTACAGCCGGCGCGGGGCAGGTCGGGTTTTTGTCTGCGGCTTCATGGTTGCCTGCGAGCCGAGCGTCAGCGATTGTGCTCAGCACCGAGCGGCGAAATTCGCGCACCCGCTCGATCACCTGTCCGGTGGTTTCGCGCACCACCAGCTTCTCGCCGTTCAGCAAAGTGATGACCGTGTCGGGCGCTTCCTCAACGTACTTGATGAGGTCGGAGTTAACCGCCAGGCGTGTGTTGTTCAAGCGGGTGAGCTGGATCATGACAGACTCCTCCGCCGGGGGTGCGAATCAGGGAAACTATCGGCAAAACTTGCCGTGTGCTTAAGCTTGTTTCACCACCGACTGCAGCAGGGCAGTTGGCATTTGGCATTTAGCACTTAGCCAAGTGCTAAGTGCCAGGTGCCGAGTGCTCCCCTTGCATTAAGCCCCTCTCATAAAATCACCCGGATTTAAAGCTGATGAATAGCCCCGCCGATAGGGTGGTTGAACGCAACGGGTTCCGCCGGTCAGAACACCCGGCAGCGTACCTGCGGGACCGAACTCGATTCGAGCTCGGGCAAGGTGGAACCATGTGAAAGGAGCTATTCCATGGCAATTAGCATTCTGAACAACATTCCATCCCTTGCCGCGCAGAACCAGTTGTCGATCACGCAGTCCAACCTGCAGAAGACGCTGGAGCAGTTGTCTTCGGGCTCGCGTATCAATTCGGGCGCCGACGACGCAGCCGGCCTGGCGATCGCTGACGGCTTGCGCGCCAACGTAACCGCGCTGACCCAGTCGGCGATGAACGCCAACGAAGGGGTGGGCAAACTGCAGGTCGCCGACGGCGCCCTGTCGCAAGTAACCACGTTGCTGAACCGCGCCGTGACTCTGGCCACCGAGTCAGCCAATGGAACGGTGAACGACGGAACCCAACGCCAGGCGCTCGATGCCGAATTCCAGTCCATCAAGTCCGAAATCGACCGCATCGGCACCAACACCACCTATAACGGCGCAGCCATCTTCAATGGCGGAAGCCCCAATTACAACCAGATCACCTTCACCTCTGCCGGGGGTGGCTTGGGTATGGCCACGACGGTTTCCGGCGCCCCTGAAGATCAAAGGGGGAACCGGCGGTAGCGCCTGGACCTTCACTTCCGGCGCAGATACCACCGTCGGCGCGCTGATCAACGACATCAATACCAGCACGACCGCTGGCGTGAGCAATGGACTCATTGCATCCCTGAACGGCAACGGCGTACTGGTTATCACCGACACCAAAGGGCGCGGCGTCGATGCGGCCAGCGAGGTCGCGGATAACACCAGTACGGTGAAGTTCGGCTCCGATACCTCCGCCACGACGGGAGTATCCGCGCCGACCAATGCCTCGACGATGGATGTGTTTCTGAGCGACTCAACCTCGGTCGGCAGCAGCACCATCTCCGTCGCGATGAGCCAGTTCGACAGCGGAGGCATGAACGGCGCCAGCATCAAGAATGACGACCTGCTCAGTGCCGGCACTGCGCAGACGGCGCTGAACGACATCAATAGCGCCATCTCCCAGGTAGCTGGACTGCGCGGCTCGATCGGCGCCGGCATCAACCGCCTGCAGGCGGCCACCAACGTCATGAACAACCAGACCCAAAACCTGTCTTCCGCCGAAGACGGCATCCGGGCTGCGAACGTGACCCAGACCGTGGCGGACCTGACCAAGTACCAGATCCTGAGCCAGACGGGTATTTCCGCCCTGGCGCAAGCCAACCAGATGCAGCAGTCCGTGCTCAAGCTGCTCCAGTAATCGGACCGTACGCCGCCCCTAGGGGCGGCGACGACACCGGGTTGCACGGGGGAGAAGGCGGGGCCGTGGGGTCCCCCTTCTCTCGTCGAGCCCTGAACGATTAGCTCTTCGTAACTCCGTCTGGTGAACCGATTGCCTATGGATCCAGAGGATACGATTCGAAAACCTCCGCGAAAGGAGTTTTGCCGGGCATGAGTTCTATCGGCTCCAGTCTTTACAGCGGCACTTTGGGCAGCATCGTCAGCAATGTCAACGACGCTTTCAGCGGCAAGACCAGCGGCATCGATGTCAACACCATCGTCAGCGAGTTGATGCAGGTGGAGCGTCAGCCCGAGACGCTGATGCAGAATCAGCAGTCCGGCATTACCAGCGAGATCACGGCGCTCACCAGTATGGGGACGCAGCTTTCGGCGCTGAACGATAGCGTCAACGCTCTCACCGACGTGCTGGGCGCATTCAGCCAGAAGACCACGGGATCGAGCGATTCCAACCTTGTCTCGGCCAGCGCCGACAATACTGCGATTGCCGGCACGCACCGTGTCACCGTCAGCAAGCTGGCCACCACCTCCAGCAGTTACTCGGATTACATCGCCTCGGGCACATCGCTGGCCGGCGCGCAAATTGTCATCAATTACGGCAGCGATCCCAGCCATCCGGTCAAGACCGATACCATCAACGTTCCCAGCTCCGACACAACGCTGCAGCAAGCTGCGGACTCTATCAACAGCGGAAGCTATGGCGTTAACGCCAGCGTGGTGACCGACTCGCAAGGCTCGCGCCTGGTATTTGTCAGCAAGACCTCGGGCGCCAACGGCAACTTGAGTGTGACCAGCCCAGCCACCAACTTCACCAACACGGCGGGAGTGGACGCGCAACTTACTGTCGACGGCGTTCCCGTCGACAGCAGCACCAACACCGTGACCGGCGCCATTCCGGGAGTGACCCTCAGTTTGGGAGCTGCGGACGCCAACACGGCGGTGCTGATCAGTGTCGAGCCGGACACGGCGCAGGCCTCGCAGGCCATTCAAAGCTTCGTCAGTGCCTACAACGCGATCGTCGGTTCCATCAACAGTCAGTACACGGCGGGCTCCAGTGGCGGCGAAGGACCGCTGGGCGGCGACAGCATGCTGCGCACCCTGCAAAGCGATCTGCTGAGCATGGTTTCAACCGTGGCCAGCGGGGCGGGACCCTACGTCAATCTACAGTCGATGGGAATCGAGATGCAGAACGACGGCACGTTGCAGATCAATTCCCAGAAGCTGAGCCAGGCCCTGAGCAGCGACTTCGCCGACGTGCAGAGCTTCTTTCAGTCAACCACGGGATGGGGCGCGGCCGCCAGCAAGCAGATGCTCAACCTTACCGATCCTACGCTGGGCCCGGTAGCGGCGGACATCTGCGGCCTCAACAACACCAGCCAGACTCTGACCCAGCAGATCAATGATTTTGAATTGCGGATGACCACCGTCCAGCAGCAGCTGACCACTCAGTACAGCAGCCTGAATGCGCTGCTCCAACAATACCCCCTCCTGATGCAGCAAACCGCGTCGCAACTGGCCAGCTTGCCCGGCGCAACCACCACCACCAGAACGGGGTAAGCGGAGAATGAAGAATATCGCTGAAGCCAAACAGATGTACCAGGACGGAGCGGTTCGCGGGGCCACTCCCATCGATTTGGTGGTCATTCTGTACGACTCGGCCATCGAGGACATGCGCCGCGCGATCACGGCAATGCAGCAGGGCGACGTTGAAACCCGCGCCCTGAAGATCGGCCATGCCCTGATGGTCTTGCAACAATTACAAGGCACCCTCGATTTCCAGCGTGGTGGCAAGGCGGCGCAACACTTCGAGCAGTTTTACAGCCTGGTCCGCGCCAAGCTGCTGGAGGCGCAGATGCGCAGTTCGCTCGAGCTGATGCGCGAGCAGATTCGTTACTTCTCGGAGGTCCGCGACTGCTGGGTGCAAGCCAAACGGCTGCTGCAGCCGCGAACCGGCCCTGGTGCAGCTGCTGCCGGCAATGCCGAGGAAGGGGCAAAAAGCGAATGGACAGCCTGAATCACGATAACGAACTCATCCTGCTGCGACACGCCAATCGTCATCTGCATCGTTTCTTTGCCCGCTTCTCGGAGGCTCCGGTGCTGGGGACGGAAGAAGAAGTTGCCGAGCTTCTGCAGCTGGAGCGCACCTTGCACTCGATCAGCAGCCTGCTGAATGATCTGCAGAAGCGGAAGGACCGCGCGATTCACGACGAGCTCGCCATCTATCGCGCCAACCTGCTTCGCCTGCGCGACGAGCTGACGAACATGCAGGATTCCGCCCTCGCTTGCCAGGGCCGCTTGCTGGCGAGGCAGAAGCATCTTCACGCCGCGCAAGCCTGGTGTGCTGCCGCGCGCGTAACTAACTAGACTGTGCCGAAGCGCTGGTATTTGCTGACGAGTCGTTTGGGACCAGCTTCCAGTTGAAGTGGGACTCTCGGCATGGCGCGTCACGCTCTTTCATCGTGTTCGCTGGCTCGAATCCGCGCTATTGTCCAAGGGCGAACAACGCCTGCTGAATCCGGACGCTGAGGCTTCAGCAACACTCCCGTAACAATTCCTAAGCTGCTCTCCATCAGTAACTTAAGGGCCTTTGAATTTGGCCCAAAACCTGTACCTACAATGTCAAGCGTGTGGTGCAGCGATTCATCCCAAAAGCACCTAACGCCCGGACAGCTTTCACGTCTCACGCTTTACGAGGAGGCAGTATGGAGCGCGGATACCTGGTTGCAGTGCTGGCGATCGTAGCGACGTTCACGGCCTTTTCTCACGGCTTCCGTTCGGTCGAGCAATGGTCGCTGGTGCACATCCGCCATTTCAGTGGCGGCGGGGTGGCAAGATCGGAATGCCCTGCCAAGCAAGCCGCGCGTGCCATGGCGAAGATCAGGACCCATCTGCGGCCTCGCTATGCCGAAGAGGCGCAGTTGCTGGCGGAGATGAATGTGCCCATTCCGGAAGTGAACGTGGTTAGCATTCCCATTCCGGAGATGCCGTCGGACGTCTTCGAGGACGTGGCCGGCCGCGATGCCGCTGCTGCTCAGTGTGCCCGCGAGAGAGCCATGCGCGATGCCGAGCGCACTCGCCGCGAGATGGTGCGCATGCAGCGTGAGATTCAGCGAGCCACCGAAGCGGCGCAGACGCAGGCGATGGCGATTCGCATCCATGTGCCGGAGAATCTCGATCAGCAGATTCAGCAGCGAATTCAGGAACGAATTCAGGCACAGATCCAGGCTCACGCCGCCGAGGCAATGAAATCCTACACGTCGCCAACGAACTGAACGCGCGACTCGACCCTCGATGCAAAAGGCGGGTGCCTGACCCGCCTTTTCTTATGCTTGCAAAATTTCTGAGGAATTGTCAGCTACTTCGGCGCAACCGCTTTCACTCGCGCGTTCAGACGCGCCTTGTAGCGGCTGGCGGTGTTCTTGTGGATGACGCCCTTCTGCACGCCCTTGTCGACCACCGAAACGGTAGAGCGATAGGCGCTCTGGACGGCTTCTTTGTCGCCCTTGGTAATGGCCTCACGCAGGGAACGAAGGGCACCGCGCAGGCGCGACTTGTTGCCGCGGTTGTGCGCGGTCTTGCTCTCAGTTTGACGCGCACGCTTGAGCGCGGAAAAGTGGTTCGCCATAGTTTTACTTGTAGTCCTTGATGAGAAATCTCGACGTTAGCCGGATTCTTGATTCTATCGGAAGCTCCGGATCCGGGCAAATTGGTAGCTACGTCTCCAGTGCGTACGGGCGCTTCGTTCTAGACTGCTGCCCCAACCCGGGTGTAGCCCGCACGAAACACAAAATAGAATCCGACACAAAAAATCAGGAACCCGCGCTCGCCTGGCGTAAGAAATCACAACTGCCTGTGATTTCCCTCATATCCCCGCTCGCCTCGTTCACGGCATCATGCGCTGGTAATGCAATACCCTGATCGATCAGAACCTCCCTGTCCCGTCTGCGGCAGTTCCACCGTCAAGCCGGTTCATCGCAACAATCTCTCGGCAGACACTTCCCACGAGCCGAGCGTGCTGGCCTACCGCTGCGACCAGGGGCACATGTTCATTCCCTCGCCCGAAAAAGCCAAAGCCGCAGTGGCGAACTCGTCCCGATAACTCGACCAACTACGCTGCAACCTCCTCCGGCTCGCGCATGAAGCTCCGGCCGCGCCTCTCGGTGCCGAAGAACAGCATCAAGGCAAGCGGCGCGATCACACACAGCTCAAAGGCGGTGAGCGCCCACCCGTAGCCCAGATGATCGCGCAAGGCAAATTCGATGCTGGGCGTCGAAGCTGCCAGCAGAATTCCGCACTGATACGTGAATCCCGGCAACAATCCCCGTACGGAATCCGGCGACAGCTCGTTGAGGTGCACCGGGATGATGCCCCACGCGCCCTGCACGCCCATCTGCATCAGGAAAGCGCCGGCAACGAGGATGGCTAAGGTGCCGCCGAAGGCCCATGCCGGCATCACGGCGAGGCAAACCGCCAGCGCGCACAGCATGCTGTAGCGCCGTCCGATGCGTTCCGACAGCAGGCCGAAGATGACGGCGCCCACCACCGCTCCTACGTTGTAGAACATGGTGACGTACGCCACCGTGTTGGCCGCGACGCCGTGGCCGTGCTTCAGAAAGTCGGGATAGAGGTCCTGGGTTCCGTGTGAGAGACAATTCATCAGGAACATCAGGCCGATGAGGTACAGCGACAGCCACTTGTGCTGCCAGGCAATGCGTGGCCCGTCGATGGTGCGCGCCACCCGGTGCTGCTGCCAGGCTTCCGACTCAGGGACCTTGGTGCGGATGTAGAGCGCCAGCAGCGCGGGGATGCCGCCGACCCAGAACATGGCGCGCCATCCCAGGTTGGGCAGCACCACGCGCGCGGCCACTGCGGCCACCAGATAGCCGATGGGATATCCGGCTTGCAGAATGCCCGAGAGCACGCCGCGCCAGCGCACCGGCGCATGCTCCATGGCGAGCGACGCGCCCACGCCCCACTCCCCGCCCATGCCGATGCCAAACAGCATTCGCAGGATGAGGAAGACGGTGTAGTTGGGCGCAAATCCGCAGAGGAACTCGACGGTCGCAAAGAACAGGACATTCGCCATCAGCGGACGGCGGCGTCCGTAGCGATCGGCCATCATGCCGAAGAGCAGTGCGCCGATAGGGCGCATGGCCAGAGTCGCGGTGACCGTCAGGACGATGTCGCGCTTGGGAACGTGGAAGTGCGCCGCCAGCGTGTCGAAGAGGAAGATGACGACGAAGAAATCGAAGGCGTCCAGCGTCCAGCCGAGGAAGCCGGCCGCCATGGCATGCCGGCGATCGGAGGAGACGTTGCCGGAGCTGGGGTTCATCGCAGTTCGAGCAGATATACCAGAAAGCAGTGGATAGTGAATAGTGGAGAGCGGATAGAAAAACCGCGTCACAGGGACACTGGATGGAGAAGGGCGGCACTACCGGCTATTCCCTGGCCCCTCGTCCCTTGCTTCCAGCTTTTCTATCCACCCTCCACTAACCACTGGCCACTGCTTGCACTATCCACTAGCCACTATCCACTCGCTCCAGCACAATGCCATGGTGCAAATCAAAGGCGTGTTCGTCGGCCTCGCGACTGTCGACATCCTCTACAACGTCGAAAACGTGCCCGGGCCCGACGAAAAGATCTCCGTTCCCGGTCAGCAAATCTCGGCTGGAGGGCCGGCTACCAATGCTGCGGTGACGTTTGCGTTTCTCGGCGGCCGCGCGGAGCTGGTGACCGCCGTCGGTTCGCATCCGGTGGCCAAAGTCATAGGTGACGATCTTGCTCGCCACTCGGTCCGCCTGCACGATGTGGCGCACACGAACCGCGACGTGCCACCGGTTTCTTCGATCATGGTTCGTCGCGGCAGCGGCGAGCGGACAGTCGTCTCCGCCAACGCCGCCGTCTTCAGGAGCCAGATCGGCACCTTTAATCCGCAATGGCTGCGCGGCGCCTCAATCCTGCTGGTCGATGGACACTATATGCCGCTGTGCATCGCCGCTGCGCGTGAGGCGCGCCAACGAGGAATTCCCGTGGTCATGGACAGCGGAAGCTGGAAAGCAGGCATGGCCGAGCTGCTGCCATTGGTCGATTTCGCAATCTGCTCTGACCACTACCGGCCGCCGGGCTGTCGCAGCGTCGATGACGTCTTTGCATTCCTGCGCACCCGGAGCATTCGCCGGATTGCCATCACCCGCGGTGCGTCGGCGATACGGTTTGAAGATGAAGGCGAGCGCGGGACAATACCGGTAAGAAAATTTAAGGCGAAAGACACACTCGGTGCCGGTGACATCTTTCATGGCGCCTTCTGCTACTACGTATCGCAGCCCGGCGCCTCCTTTCGCAACGCGCTAAGGCGGGCGGCCCGCGTCGCCAGCTTCTCCTGCCGGTATTCGGGGACGCGGGAGTGGATGAAGCAGTTAGTGGATAGTGGTTAGTGTGGGGGCTGTTCGAGTTGGCTGTTGCTGGGCGCCGGGCACAAGCGCTCTATCCACCATCCACTGTTTACGGGCACCCTAATCAGCTCCGCCGCGCATCACACCCTGCGGCAGTGTCCATGATGCGCGTTCCCCGCATTCTCATTTCCGTCGTACTCTGCGCGTCCTTCATCGCGAGCGCTTCCGACCTTCGCCAGATCGGCATGGTGAACCTTCCCGGCGCGCCGGGGTTTGGCCAGGTGGCCTTCGCCAACGGAATGATGTTGCTGACGCATCCCGGCGCATCGACGCTTGACGTTTTCGACCCGGCCAAACGCCGCATCGTGGCGCAGGTTACGGGGCTGCAGTCGCCGCGTGCAGTTGCAGTCGATGACAAAGCCGGCCGGGTTTACGTTGCCGATCACGGCAGCAATTCGATCGCAGTGGTTGCGATGGACGGCTGGAAGGTGGTCGACTCCATCGGCGTGCCAGGCTCGCCTGACGCGCTGCTGCTCAGCGGTGACGGCAAGCTCTACTGGACGGATGCCGATGGCGGCACGTTATCGCTGCTCGATCTGCGTACCAAGCAGGACGTGGCGCAAACCAATCTTCAGGGAACGCCCCGCGCTCTCGCCCTGGACAGCCAGCGGCATCTTGTGTTCGTCACCTTGCAGGATGTTCATCAGATTGTGGCTGTCGATGGCAACGCGAAGGTCGTGAATCGCTTCACCCTGAACGCTTCGCAGCCGACGGGCCTGGTCTACGATCCGCAATATCACGAGCTTTACACCGCAGTTCGTTTCGCGGTGCTGGCCATCAGCGCCGACACCGGCGCGGAGATCGATCGCGTGCCTGCGCCCGCGGGTGTCGATTCGCTCTGGCTCGATCCGGACTCGCATATGCTTTACGCCGCCAGTGATGGCTCACTGCTGCTGATGCAGGCCAAGGGCCGGCTCACCAAGGTCGACGAAATCGCCACCGAGGTGAAGGGGCACACCGTCGCTTACGATGCCGAGAAGCGCATGGTGCTGCTGCCGGGTGGCCGCGAAGGCAAATCCAAGCTGCTGATCCTGCGCCCCATGGCCCCCAACGCCCAGATGGGGATGGAAGACGCCGACGCCAGGGTGCGGTAAAGACTGAGCTCATCGCATCACTTGTCACCGGAAGACGTTTTTGATGCAGGTCGCCGTCCGATGCGCTACCCCAGATACGCCCTCGCCATGGGCCGCCACCACGGCCAGTCGTGATAGCTGCGGTCTCCCCAGACACACAGCTCGTGGCGGATGCCGCGCCCCCGCATGATGTCGGCCATACGCTGGTTGTCGTTCCAGCACATGTCCCACTCGCCCGTCGATAGCACGGTGCGAATGTGGTTGTAGCGCCAGCCATCGGTGCAATTGGCCAGATAATCCGGCGGATTGTTGAAGTACACGTCCTCGCTGTACCAGCCGTTGACAAATTTCTTGATGTCGTAAGCGCCGCCCATGCAGATGCAATCTGTCACCTTGTCCGGATGCCGCATGGCGAAATTCAGCGCGTGATACGCCCCGAAGCTGCATCCCGTCACCATCACCCGCGGATTCCAGTTCTTGTTCCACATCAGCGGGATGACGTCGTTCAGCAGGTAGCGCTCGTAGGCCAGGTGCCGCTGCACGCGCCAATAGGGATGCGCCGACTTGTTGTACCAGCTTTCGCCGTCCACGCTGTCCACGCAGTAAACCTGCAGCCAGCCATTTTCAAGCCGGTCGGCAAGCGCGGCGATCATCTGGTTGTCTTCGTATTCGTAGAAGCGGCCCTGCGAAGTGGGAAAGACGACGACCTTCGGCCCATCGTAGCCGAAGACAAGCATGTCCATGTTGCGTCCGAGGTCGTGCGACCACCAACGGTGAAATTCACGATTCAAGTTGTGTGTGCTCCTGGGGGCAAAGGTGTCAATTCTACAGGATGGGATTTGTTACCCAGGTCTCAAAAAACGCGAGACCCTTCGGCAAGCTCAGGGCAGGCCCTGGGGCACCCACCCCCGAACCACGATTGCTGATTGCCTCCCGCGCTGCGCCATCATAGAATCATTCCGCGCAATCGAGCCCGAGACCCTTGAAGAACATCGTCGCCATCTACCCCGGATCGTTCGATCCCGTCACCAACGGACATCTGGACCTGATTCATCGCGGCAGCAAGCTCTTCGACAAGCTCATCGTGGCCATCACAGTGAATCTCGACAAAGGTGAGACGCTGTTTTCCATCGACGAGCGCAAACAGATGCTGGAGGCCATGATCTCCGACCTGGACAACGTCACCGTGGATACCTTCGACGGGCTGCTGGTGGCCTACTGCATCCGGCAGGGCGCCAACGCGGTGTTGCGCGGGATTCGCGCCATCAGCGATTACGAATTTGAGCTGCAGATGGCGCTGATGAACCGCAAGATGGAGCCGCGCGTCGAAACCGTCTTCATGATGCCGGCGGAACAGTATTCCTATCTCAGCTCGCGCATTGTGCGCGAGATCGCCAAGCTGGGCGGCCCGCTGAACGGCCTGGTGCCGAAGATGGTGGAAGAGCGGGTACGCGAAAGGATCGCGCGCAGACATATTTCCGCTACCGGAAAACATCTCTTATGAGGGGCCAAACCATGACCACTGCCGCAACTCAGCTCTCGACGTTTTTGACCAACCGAATTCAACGCATCGAAGTCTCCGCCACTATGGCAGTGGCCGGGGAGGCGGAAAAGTTACGTGCCAAGGGCGCCGACCTGGTTGACCTGGGCGCGGGCGAGCCACACTTCAACACGCCCGAGCACATTAAACAGGCGGCGATTGCGGCGATCCAGAATAACTTCACCAAGTACACCGCCGTCGGCGGCACTGCGGAGTTGCGCGACGCTATCTGCAATCGTCACGCCGCGGATTTCGGCTCCGATTACACGCGCGACGACTGCATCGCCTCCGTCGGCGGCAAGCATGCGCTGTTCAATGCCATCCAGGTGCTGGTCGATCACGGCGACGAGGTCATCCTGCCGGTGCCGTACTGGGTGTCGTTCAAGGACATCGTGCGCTATGCCGGTGGCGAGCCCGTCTACATCGCCACCGACGAACGCCACAATTTTGCGCTGACCGCCGACATGGTCGAACGGGCGATCACGCCGCGCACGAAGGTCATCATCCTCAACTCGCCCAACAACCCGTCCGGCGCGGTGATGGATCCCAACGATATGAGCGCGGTGCTGCGCCTGGCACACGATCGCGGCATCTACGTTGTCTCCGACGAATGCTACGTGTATCTCAATCACACCAGGCGGCGCTTCTCGGCGGGTTGCGTGCACCAGGTGAAGGAGCGGCTGATCATTATCGGCTCGCTGTCGAAGACGTACGCAATGACGGGATGGCGGCTGGGTTATGCGCTGGGGCCGGCGCCGATTGTCAGCGCGATGGCGAAGCTACAGAGCCAGAGCACGTCAAATCCCACGTCGATTGTGCAGAAGGCTGCGGTGGCGGCGCTGACTGGTTCGCAGGAATGCGTGCACGAGATGCTGGCGAAATACATTGTGCTGCGCGATAAAGTCGTTGCCGGCTTGCGGACGATTCCGGGCATTACCTGCGCTGCTCCGAATGGAGCGTTCTACGCGTACCCGAATGTCAGCCACTATTTCGATCGCGGGGGAATGAATTCGGCGTCGGACGTGGGACGCCGCTTACTGCACGATGCGCATGTGGTCGTCGTGCCGGGCGAGGGCTTTGGCACCCAGGACCACGTGCGAATTTCGTATGCCACCTCGCCGGAGAATCTCGACCGCGGGTTGGAACGGATGCGGGAGTTCTTCGCGAAGGTGTAAGCGGCGAGTACGTCGTGGTACGACATGAGTCAGGGAACGACCTGGGTCGTGCCGTCCGCGCCATCATGTCCTTCGGATGAACAGGAGGCATTAGAGACACGGAAAAGCATGCAGTTGTGGCATTTTAGTGCCAGAATTTGTGAATTCTAATAGCACCTGACAGCCATAAGGACTGGGCACGATTTTGCCAGCAGCAACTCTGAATAGAACGGCCCGTAGTTGCTCCAGGAAGCCCTAGGAACAACGCGAGGGTCTAGAGACGACCCGGAGCACGTCCAAATGGCCCAAATGGCTTAAAACGCAAATACGAGCTAATTCCCGATTTGGGAATGACTTACGGGCAACTTGGGGGTTCGGGGCACAAAGGACCCTTTGCGAGACGTTGAGGAGAGCCTTTAGGAACGCATCAAATGTTGAGTCTCAGGAGTCTTGCATTCATCCTATGCTCAGCCATACGACGCGCGCGCGCCCTGTCCTGCGCTGCTCCCCATTGCTTTCCCGACATAATTAACGGAAGGAAAAAGGCTACAAATAACGCAAAGAAAATGGCTACAGCCGCTCCCATGTGCAGTCCCCTACGAACAGCATACACCTCCCAAGGCGATCACGGCTGTCATCCCGAGCGAGCGCAGCGAGTCGAGGGACCTGCTGTTCGGCCGTCTGGTGTACCTCAGCGCGCGAAAAGCAGCTCCCTCCACTCGCCTCGTCTGTTCTGCGGACAGGCGGGGCTCGGCCGGGATGACACTTCATTGTTGCTGCGATAATGGACGACAGAATTCAACGCCAACATCCCCGGCACCATGTCCTCACTCTACCCACTGCTCATGCTCCCCATCTTCGACGAGCGCCCCTGGGGCGTGCGCGATCTGCGGCCGGTCTACACCAGGCTCATCAAGGAGCCGATCGGCGAAAGCTGGCTCACGTGGGAAGACAATCGCGTTGCCAATGGGCCGCTGGCCGGTCGTTCGCTGGCTGATCTCTCGAAGGAATACCGCCGCGACCTGGTTGGAACACGGGCCTGCTATGGAGACCGCTTCCCGCTGCTGGTGAAGTTTCTCTTCCCCGGCGACAAGCTCTCGGTGCAGGTGCATCCCGATGACGCGCAGGCGCAGAAGGATGGTCACCCGTGCGGCAAGACCGAGTGCTGGTACGCGCTGCGTGCCGAGCCGGGGGCGCAGGTCGCGCTGGGACTGAAGCCGGGCGTCACGCTGGAAGATTTTCGCCGTGCCATCGAAGAGACGCGCGCCGAGGAGTTGCTGAACTGGGTCGATGTGTTTACCGGCGACATGATCTACGTAGCTGCGGGCACGGTACACACCATCGGCGGCGGCATGGTGCTGGTGGAGACGCAGCAGACCTCCGACATTACTTACCGGCTGTACGATTACGGCCGCGGGCGCGAGCTGCACATCGAAGCCGGACTGGCGGCGACCAAGCTGCACACCAGTGCCGGCAAGGTGGTGCGGGCGCCGGACGATGATGCCAACGTGCTGGTGCGATCGCCGTATTTTCAGGTCGAGAAGATGCCGCTGCGCGAGGCCATGGCAGCAGCGGTCTCGCCGGATTCGCCGCATATCCTCGTGGCGGTGAGCGGCGCGGGCATTGTCGAGTCGCAAGCGATGGAGCCGGTCACCTTCGCGACCGGCGATGCGGTTGTGGTTCCGGCGTGCGTCCGCGAATACACGGTGCGTCCGCAATGGGAGCTGGAGCTGATGCGCATGTCGCTGCCCACGGGCGACGTCGCCGAGCCCGAGACCAGGCTACCGCAATCCGTCAGCGCGCTAAGCGAGCGCCGCAGGCGCGAAAGTAATTGGCCCAGCGCGGAAGCGCTGGGTCATGGGCAATAATGATTTGTCGGGCCCCTTCAGGGGCGACACCTGCCGGCGCCCTGCTAAGAATATGCGCCCGGACCGTGCCGCCGCTGAAGCGGCTCGCGGCAATGTAAACTGCGTTTCCCAGCGCTTCCGCACTGGGCTATTTACCTTCGCCTCCCCGAGGCTTCGCTCACAGTGGGTCACTTGTGATAAGGCGATGTTACGCCAGTTATCGACCGGCTAGACAAACGAACCCGCCCACAAACCAACGATCAGAGGGTCGAGGCGATCAGCTGGCGAATTGCGCAGGGTACGAGCTGATATTCACAATCGAACTGGTAGTTGTGGAGTACTCTGGAGGTAGCTAGTATCGGATGGACGGTTAGAATCGTGCGAAACCGGGATCACACCAACCGTTTCCTCGTTTCGCGTCCTTAAGTACCTTTAAGCGCAAGTATTCGTCCTAACAGAAATTAGGCGCTGTCTTGAACCACGTGATTAAGAGCTCCGCTGTCGACGATTGTGTCCGAATTAAGGACCTTGGCTACGGTTCCTCCCACCACATTCGCATGTATGGCCAACAACTTGAGATTGTCTCCGATCCGATTCCTGACGGGAATGGAGTTTCGGTGCAGGTCACAAGTGTCGCCGATCCGGCGAAACGGACGCTGCGGCTTCCGACCTCTATTCTTGTAGGCTTCAAAGATTTCTTTCCCAAAGTCGCTTGAGTTGTCGCCGGTACAGATTTCTGGCTAATGGCTGGATCTCTACTCAAGACTTTTTCAACAGCAACAGGCGATAGCGCAAGTTTGAGTGTTTGCACCGTCCTTGGTGCAGTCCGGGAGCGTAACTTGTGATAAGGCGATTTATCGTCAACCAACGCTCATGTCAATGCCAGTAGTTCACCCCAGGCTGGTAAACATCGATCATAACTTCGACCCTGTCGGACGCGGATGGGGGGATGCTCACGGTCTCTGCCGCAGTGTAAGCCCAGCCCCGGGCATCCGCAAAACTGTTGATTTCATGTCATGTTCACCAGGATTTGCGCTATGCTTCCGTCGGGCCAACGGATGATCTTCCCGCTCCGCATTTCGAGAAAGGGGGAAACCCTGCGTTTCTTCCTCGCCAGCCTGGCGCTGCTTGGGTGTGTACTCACGGCCGGCAGTGCAGCCCAGCAAAACGTAACTCCATCGACAGGCCTGCAATTGGTTCCGATTACTCCATGCCGGCTGGTAGACACGCGAGGACCGAACGGACCGTTTGGCGGGCCGCCAATCCAGGGCGGCACGTACCGCAGTTTCCCAGTCCCGCAAGGCGGCTGCGGCATTCCCGCCAGTGCAGGCGCCTATCTGCTTAACGTGATCGTGATACCCACTCCGCGGCTCGGTTATCTCACCGTCTATCCCACGGGTGAGAATCCCGGAGTCACCACCACCATGAATTCTCCGGACGGTCGCATCAAGAGTAACGCCGTTATCGTACCTGCTGGAACCAACGGCTCGATCAATGTTTACGCCAGCGATACGACGAACGTCCGCATCGACATGTTCGGCTATTTTGCTCCGCCATCCGGCTCAACTCTGATGTACTTTCCGCTGACGCCGTGCCGAGTAATTGATACGCGAAACCCAAATGGACCGCTCGGCGGTCGCTTTCTGCCTCCACTTTTTGAGCGCGATTTTCCGGTACTCCAGAGCCCGTGTATTCCGCAAGGTGCCGGTACGGTAGCGTATTCGTTCAATGTCACCGCGCTGCCGCGAGACGGCGGCCTCTACATGAAGGTCTGGCCGGAAGGTGAGCCCCAGCCACTTCTGGGGAACCTGGACGCCCGAACCGGTACTTCCGTATCTAACGCTGTGATCGTGCCTGCGGGAACGGGTGGCGGCATTGCCGTCTTGGCGAGCGATAGCACCGACCTGGTCGTCGACATCAACGGCTATTTTGCGCCTCCCGCGTCCGGCGGATTGTCGCTTTACGCGGTGTCGCCATGTCGTGTTCTGGACACGCGGCACCAAGCTCTGGGATTCAGCGGCGAGCTGACTGTACCGGTGCTGAACCCCGCAAGACTCCCCTGTGTCGCGGCGCGTAACGCCCAGGCCTTCGTCTTCAGCGCCACAGCTTATCCGCAGGGGCCCCTCGAATATCTGACGCTCTGGTCGGACGGCTTGCCGCAACCCAACACGTGGACGTTGAATGCGGCGGATGGGGCGGTTGCCTCCAACATGGCCATCGTGTCGAGCACGAACGGGTCAATCGACGCGTATGCTCCCAGCAGGACGCAAATGACGGTGGACATCATGACGTATTTCGCGCCGTGAAATGGACACATTCAGGATTTAATTAAGCTGCCAGCGCCTGCGACGGGTTCCCCGGAGTCGGACCGCTGGCTCCCACCGCAACCGTTGCGGCTATCGGCAATGGTGCAGCTTTTTCGTAAGGGGCGCGATTTTGCCGCTTGGCTTGGTCCCCAGGCAACGCTCCACCGCAGGCAAGGCCAAGGGAAAACCCAAACCGGAGGGTTTGCTTTAGGCGTAACTGTCGAGAACAGGCCTTATCATAAGCAACCCTGGATTAACTCCGCCAGCCGCTCCTAGCAGTTCCGGCCTATCTCCGGGCCTTCGCGTCCCGCGTGGTTCTTCAGTAGAATCAAAAATTCAAATTACTCCTTGTACTCTGTGCCTGTGTGGTGAAAAAATTTGGCCAATAACTTCTACCCCATCATCCTCGCCGGCGGACGCGGCACGCGCTTTTGGCCGCTGAGCCGGAAGCGCCGCGCCAAGCAACTGCTGCCGCTCAACAGCAAGAAGAGCATGATCCAGGAGACCGTCGAGCGCCTGCTGCCGCTGGCGAAGTCGAAGCAGTTCTGGGTGATCACCAACGACGACCTGCGCGGCCCGATCATCCGGCAACTGAAGAAGCTGAACAAGAAACAGATTGTCGCCGAACCCGTCGGGCGCAACACCGCTCCTGCGATCGGGCTGGCGGCATTTCTGCTGGCCAAGCGCGATCCGGCCGCGGTGATCGGCATGTTCCCCTCCGACCACGTCATCGCCAACGGGAAACGTTTTCGCCAAGACATTCGCCGCGCGGCGGAGATTGCGGCGGCGGGTGCAAACATTGTCGTCATCGGCGTGAAGCCGACGCGCGCCGAGACCGGCTACGGTTATATCGAAGTGAGCCCTCAGGAGGCTCCGACTAAGTCAAAGGGAAGTCCCTCGGCGGCTAAAGCCAGCCTCGCTGGCTCGGATCTTACGGACGGCCTGAAGGCCGCCCCCTTCAAGGCAGGGCTCCATGCGAGCCTTCCCGGCCCGGCTGCCGGCGTGCTCGACGTGAGGCGCTTCACCGAGAAGCCGAATGCCGATGTCGCCGAGCAGTTCGTGCGGGCGGGAAATTTCTTCTGGAACAGCGGCATGTTCATTTGGGGAGCGCGCACGCTCGCCGACGCGTTGCGCGAGCATCTGCCCAAGACCGCGCCCCTTCTGGAGGAGATAGCCGCCAGCTACGGCACGCGGAAATTCGAGAAGACGTTCGCGAAGCTTTATCCGCGGTGCGAGGAGATCAGCATCGATTACGCCGTGCTGGAGCCGCGCTCGGCCAAGGGCGAGGGGCGCTCGCGGATTTATTGCATCCCGGCGAGCTTCGGCTGGAACGATCTGGGCTCGTGGGCGGCGCTCTACGAGCATCGCAATTTGCCACCCCAACAAGCGCAAAAGCGGCGCTTGTCGGGGACCCCGGATTCCGGCAACAAAGCTGGGGTAAACGTCATCTCAGCGGAGGAGAGTTTCACGTTCGATGCTGAGGGAAACTTCGTTCACTCGAACGGAAAGTTCGTGGCCGTGGTGGGAGTCAACAATTTGGTCGTCGTCGAGACAGATGACGCGCTGCTGATCACGACGCGCGAGCACTCGCAGGACGTGGGCAAAGTGGTGAAGTATCTGGATGAGAAGAAGATGAAGCGGCTGGTGTAGATGCTATATTTGTATAGCGAGGTGTGCATGCTGGCTATCAGACTTCCCAACTCCGTTGAGAAGCGCTTGGAAAAGCTTGCTCAGCGCAGCGGCCGCACCAAGACCTACTACGCTCGTGAGGCGATTTTGCGCCATCTCGAGGATTTAGAGGACGCCTACGAGGCGGAGCGCATCCTCCACCGCGTCCGCACTGGGCGAGAGCGCACCTATACGTTGGACGAGGTCGCGAAGCGCCTTGGCCTGGACGATTGAGCTCACCAGCACGGCAACCCGTCAATTGGGACGGCTGGACAAATCGGTGGCTCAGCGCATCCGGAGGTTTTTGCAACGCCGAGTTGCCCCAATGGAGAATCCTCGCACCATCGGGCAAGCGCTGCACGGGAAGACTCTTGGAGAATTCTGGAAATATCGCGTGGGCGACTATCGAATCATCGCGAAAATTGAGGATGATCGATTGTTGATCCTGGTCGTCGGGATTGCGCATCGCCGCGAAATTTATCGCTGAGCCGCTGGGGAGAATTGTCTGGCAACTGCAATCAAGTTTGGCACGGACGGCTGGCGGGGCATCATTGCCGACGACTTCACCTTCGATAACGTGCGCCGCGTGGGCAATGCCATGGCGCATTACGTCCACAAGAATGAGGACGCGAGCAAGGGTCTGGTGGTCGGCTATGACACCCGCTTCGCCTCAAAGCAGGCGGCGGAGATCATCTCCGAGGTGCTCGCGGCGGCGGGCATCGCCGTCCGCCTCTCCGACGACTACACGCCGACTCCCGCGCTCTCCTATGCGGTGAAGACCCAGGGCATGGCGGGCGGCGTGATGATCACCTCCAGCCACAATCCGTTCAACTGGAACGGCGTGAAGTACAAGGCCAGCTACGGCGGCTCGGGCACGCCCGCGATTATGCGGACGATCGAGGGCGAACTCGACGCGCCACCCGCCACGGCGGGCCGCGGCGGCAGCGTCACCCTCGCTGATTTCAAGTCGCCGTACATCGAAGCCATCAAGGCTTTCGTTGACCTGAACGCCATCAAGAAAGCCGACTTCAAGTTCGCCATCGACGTGATGTACGGCGCCGGACGGGGCGTGCTGAAGGGCATCTTCACGGAGCATGGGATCCGCCATCTAGAAATTCGCGGCGAGTTGAACCCCCTTTTCCCGGGTATTAACCCGGAGCCCATCCCGCCGCACATCAACTTGCTACAGGAGACGGTGGTACACGAGGACTGCCAGGCGGGTCTGGCGACCGACGGCGATGCCGACCGCATCGGCGCAGTGGCCGAAGATGGCGGCTTCGTCGATTCGCATAAATGCTACGCCGTCATCCTGGAATGGCTGCTCAAGCGCAAGCTGTGGCCGGGCGAGGTGGTGCGCGCGTTCAACACCACGCGCATGCTCGACCGCATCGCGGCGAAGTACGGGCGCACCCTGCACGAGTGCGGTATCGGCTTCAAATACATCTGCGACCTGATGCTGACGCGGGACATTCTCATCGGCGGCGAGGAGTCGGGCGGCATCGGCATCACGCGCCACATGCCCGAGCGCGACGGCATCCTGAATTCGCTGCTGCTGGCCAACATCATGGCCGATGAGGGCAAGCCGCTGGGCGAGCTGGTGCGCGATCTGCAACGCGAGTACGGCGAGCATCATTACGGGCGCGTGGATCTGCACCTCAGCAATGAGGTGAAGGATGAAGCCATGCGGCGCGCGCAAGCCAGGCCGGAGCGGATCGGCAGCTTTGGCGTGACCAGGATTGAGAACCTCGATGGGATGAAGTTCTTCCTCGACGCGCCGGCGTTCGACAATGGTGCGGAAGCGTGGGTGCTGGTGCGGGCGTCAGGGACGGAGCCGCTGCTGCGGATTTATTGCGAAGCGGCCTCGCCGGAGTTGGTGACGCAGATCCTCAAAGAGACCGAAACCTTCGTGAAGGCCCCGAGCGAAGTGACGGCGCCGGCCAGCGCGGGGTGAAAGAAGCTAACCACAGAGACACAGAGGCACAGAGATTTCTACGGCACCAATGCAACCAGGTTCGGGGTGGTGGGGTTGCCGTTTCCATCCTTCAGGCCCACCGGAATCTGCACCACATCTGCGCCCGACGCTGCGACCACTCCATGCACCGTGCCATCGCTTGTGCCGACATATACCACCGCTCCATCATCGGTGAGGGCTGCGCTTAAGCCAGTAGCGCCTCCGGCCAGCGGCACGGTCGCCGGGGTCAGAGTCGGCAGATTAAATTCCAGCAGTTCAGGAAGGTTGCTGACGATCCAGGCGCGCGTGGCGTCCGGGCTGACCAGCAATTGCTGCGCGGTGAAGCTGCCGGCATTGAGGGGGTAGCTTTTGAGGGTGCTCTGATTGGTGACCGGGCAATTAGCGTTCAGCACCGACGGCGTAGAGATCACGTCGATGTTCGGGGAATCGACCGCGACGGCGCCTGTGCCGTTCGGCAGTGCCTTCAGCAGGGTTGGCGCGGCCCCGACCAACGGTGTCGTTTGTTCGGGCGACTGGTTGCAGGTCGCGTAAACAAAGACTTGCCTTCCGGCCGCGCTGCTGATGTACGTCAATCCTCCCTGGGCGGCGATGTCAAGCGCGTTGGCCGCACTGGGCAGCGCAACGGTGCCGGAGAATCCGGTCTCGGGACCAAAGCCAAAATTAGTACCGCTCACCCATTCATTCAGCAAACTGTCAGGGGTGTAGGCCGACGAACTGGTCGTCGCCGGCGTGGTCGTGAGCGCACCGTTAACGGTGTTGACATAGCCAATCACGCCCGCCGTGTCGTTCGAGACCAGCAGGAACAGCCCGTTGGGAGCGACCGCTATGACGTGTCCCGTTGCGGTAAACGTGGTGACCGCCCCGGTACTGACGGTAACCTGCATGACTCCTGAGTCGGAACCGAGATACACGTTCACGCCGATGGCATCGGCAACGATCGAGTTGGGCACGTGCGGCAGGGTAATTGCCGTGCCCGCAGTGTTGGTGCCGGTGTTGATCGGGACCAGCGAAGTTGAATTGGTGCTGGCCGCGTACACGGTCGTGAAACCCGTCTGGGTCACGTTAACCGTGGCTACATTCAGGCTGTACTGCGGCGGTATGCGAATGTTGCAGTTGGGGTAGCTGCACGAAGCCGTTATGTAGGTGGTGCCGCCGGTGACCGCTGTGACTGTGCCGGGATTGTTCCCGGAGCCGGTGGCGGCGACGCTGGCAACTGCCGATGTGGACGAGCCCCAGACGAGCGTCGGCGTGATGTAGTGGCCATTGCTGTCAAATACGTCGGCGGTGAGGGCCTGGGTGCCCTTGGGATTCAGCGTGAAGCTGGCGTTCAAACTGCTGGCATCATGCACCGCGATGGCGGTGACGGGACAGGTGAGATACGGAGCGCCCACGCTGTTCACTCCGGAGACGCTGGCGAAGAGGGTGGTCGAGCCAGGAACCTCCGCCGTCAGCTGGCCGGCGGTGATCGCCGTTTTGACGTTGGCAGTGCCGCTGCACGTGGCTGTGCCGTTGCTTAAGGTCGCCGTGGTGGGCGCCGTAGTTGCGCCGCTTCCCGGGTTGGTGATGGTCAACTGCGTACCGCCGGCGATGGCGTTGGTGCCGGTCAGCGCCACCGTTCCCGTGGCGCCGGTAACGCCGTTAAAGTTGGACAGGTTGCAGGTTTGCCCCTTGGATCCGGTTATCGTTCCTCCGGAAACGTAGGTCGGGGTCATAGTGGAGGACGAGAACGTGGACTGTATTCCGGCGGAGCTGGCTGCCACCGTGTTGTCACTCGAACCAAAAGTGAAGGGTCCCACCGTGGAAGTGATGTCGCACGGCGCAGAGGGCGAGCAGCCGGGTGCGGTAGTGCTGAACGCCTTTCCAGAGATAGCGATTGGCTCCCCCATGCTCGTGCAACTGTTGGCCAGAACCGCCTGCACCTGGTCGACTTGCAGGTGGACGTAAACCGTCGCGGTCGAACTTACGCCAAAAGCTGTAGCAGTGGCGGTGATGGTCACCTGTCCGACGCCGGCCTGCCCGATGGTGGCGTTGCAGTTGATGAAACTGGAGTCCCAAGCTCCGGCACAGACCAAACCTCCGGCAGAGACGGTGGCCACGCTGGGATTGCTGCTGGTGAAGGTGATGTCAGCTGCAACCGTGGCGCCGGTAGAGGACTCGGCTACCGCCGAAAGGGTACCCACGGCGCCTTCGTTCAGCGAGAGCATGGTTGGGGTCACCACGACCTGGGTGGCTTTAGGAGTTGAGCTCCCGCTGCCGCCACATCCCGGAAGACAAAAAAGTAAGAGAGCCGCTGCCAGTGCAGCCAAACCACGAACCGCGAAACCCTGCTGCATGTATCCTCCCCGCCGATTGAGGGGACCGGCGGATGAAACCGAATCAAGATTTTAGTGCAGGAAAGCCTCAGTGTAGAAGCTGGTTACGGATTCGGCAAGCCATGGGGGCGGTAAATGGGCAGCTTGGTTTTCAGACTCCCCGGCGCTAGTTGCCGACGCAGCAGCTCCACCCCGCGATGCACCGGTCCCGGGAAGCGGACGACTCAGTTCAGCCGAGGACAAAGCCGGCGCGAACTGGGCCCGGTACGGCTAATCAGACGGATGCCCCGCCGTACGCGCAATTGAACACATGTTTGCAAAACTCCTACTCAAAGCGTGCTAAACTTTGGCCCGCTTCTTGGGTAATCCCGCAAACAATCTGGAGGCTGATTATGCAGCGCCTGTCTGTGTCCGGTCGCGCCTTTTTCCTCGTCAACATCGTACTTCTGCTTGCCGGCTTTGCCAGTGGCCAGGCATTTTGGTCGCAATGGGCCCACGACGGGCAGCATAGCGGGATGGTCAATGTTCCCGGGCAGCAGCTCAACAACAAGCTAGCCGACATCATTTACGACCCGTTCACGCAGCAGGAGCAGAACGAGAGCGGAGGCGTGCTGGTGGCGCACTATCAGTCCACGCTAATCGACGGCAGCAGCTTTTACATGATGCAAAAGAGCGGGACCTATCCGTCGTGCCAGCCGCCCGGTCTCTGGGTCTATGGCTTCCCCTGCGGACCGAATGCCTGGAACAAAGTGCAGTGGAACGTGGTGCGGTACAACTGGCAGGGGAATAACCCGGTTGTTGCCTGGACCTTTCCCACAGATTGGAAGCCGGAGCCAAACGGCACCAATTTTCTTCAGGGGTATGGAGGATTGTTTGGGTGGGAGCCGGTCTTCCATCCTGCTCTGGCTAACGGATTTCTCTACGTCCCCGGCGCGGGAGGGACGGTGTGGAAGGTGAACACCACCACCGGGACGGCGCAATCGCACATCAACCCCTTCACCAGCGGGCAGACGAATCCCGCCAGTACATTTGTGTCCGGCCCCTTGACGGTGGATGCGAACGGCAACATCTACTACAACGTCATCGAGCTGAATCTCAACGGCAATCCGTGGAACCAGAATGACGTGGCGGGCGCATGGCTGGTGAAGATCACTCCGAGCGACTCGAGCGCGACGGTCACGTTCGCCACGCTGGTGCCCAACGCACCGCCGGGGAGCTCCAACGGCTGCGAGGGAACATTTGCCAACCTGCCTAACGGCGGTTCGTTGCTGCCGTGGCCGCCGCCGGGATTCGTCAAACCACCCAGCCAGCGATGCGGTTCGCAGCGTCCCGGAGTGAACGTCGCTCCGGCGGTTGCGCCCGATGGCACGGTTTACACCGTCAGCGTGGCGCATTTCAATTCGCAGGTTGCGTACGTGGTTGCGGTGAATCCCGACCTCACGCCCAAGTGGGCGTCGTCGCTGCAGTTTCGCCTGACCGACGGATGCGGCGTGCTGTTGCCCATCGCGCCGCAGGGAGTGAACAACGAGCCGAATTCCTGTCGCTACGGGACGAAGGTAGGAGTGGATCCAACGACCAACGCTTTCGGCTCGGGTGAAGTGAGCGATCTGTCGTCGGCAACGCCCACCGTTTTGCCCGACGGCTCGGTGCTCTATGGGACGGTGGACAATTACAACTACAGCCGCGGGCATCTCTTCCATTTCGACTCGCAGGGAAATTACCTTAACGCTTACACCTTCGGATGGGACTCCACCGCGGCGGTGTATCAGCACAGCGGTATTTACTCGGTGGTGATCAAGGACAACCACTATCCTTCAGCGGCATACTGCGGCTACAACAATCCGGTTTGTTCGGTGACGCCGCCGGGTCCGTACTACGTTTCTCAACTGGACGCGAACCTGCAGGTGGAGTGGTCGTTCCAGAACACGACGGATGACCAGCAGCATCCTAACGGCTACGAGTGGTGTGTCAACGCACCCGTGATCGACAGCACCGGGCTGGTTTACCTGACCAGCGAGGATGGACACGTCTACTCGGTTCCGCAGGGCCACCACGGAGTGTTTACCCAGTGGCAGCAACGCATTTTCCTAAAGGAAGCTCTGGGCGCTGCGTATACGCCGTTGTCGATCGGGCCGGACGGGAAGGTGTACAGCCAGAATGACGGGCATTTGTTTGTGGTGGGAAACTGAAGATGGCGGTCAGCAATCAGCACTCAGCATTCAGCCATTCTTCATGAGGGAGTTGTTGTACAGAACGGCCGGGCGCGAGGACATCCCGGGCATGGCGCAAGTCCGCGCCGGGGACTGGGAAACGGAGGAGTTCTGGAATATTCGAATTCTCCACTACCTGGCTTGCTTGTCGCATCCACGGGAATCGCTGCCAGCCCGCGCCGCGTTTGTGTGCATTGACGGTGAGACTGTGGCCGGATTGGTTGCGGGACATCTGACGCGCCGCTTCGGTTGCGACGGGGAACTGCAGTGGATTTCGGTTCGGCCGCACTATCGAGGAAGCGGTGTGGCCTCAGAGCTTCTTCGCCGGATGGCGGAGTGGTTCGTCGAGCAGGGGGCGGTGCGCGTCTGCGTTGACGTGGAGCCTGCGAATGAAATCGCGCGGCGCTTCTATCGCCGGCATGGCGCAGATGATTTGCAACCGAGCTGGATGGTGTGGGAGGACATTCGGCGAGTCACCTCCCACTCCTTCGAAGACCGCGAATGACTGGGGCACCCGCGTCGTTTACGATATGGCCTGTTGACAACAACTGACGGTTTTCCCCGCATCCTGCATAAGCTTCGGGCGTAAAATATCCGGCGTCGTTCGCGCTACAGCCAAGAGCCGCGACTCGGCGAAGGAGGTCGTCATGCCGAATTCCCCGCAGCAGTCGAAATCAATCTGGGTAGCATTTAGAGCGAAAACACACTCCGCATCGTTACTAGTCTGTGCGCTGGCACTACTTGCGACCGCTGCCGAAGCTCAGACGTTTACCGTGCTGCACAGCTTCACCTACGGCGCGGACGGGGCAGCTCCTTTTGCCGGTGTGACGCTCGATGGAGCAGGCGATCTCTATGGTACGACCGTGGCGGGTGGTGGCGGCAATGGCACCGGCACGGTTTATAAGTTGACGCATAGGGATGGTCACTGGACGTTCGCTACGCTTTATAACCACGGTGGATACGGCGGTGTGACCATCGGCCCTAACAGCAGTCTCTACGGCACATACGTTGCTGGCGCCAGCGGCGGAGTTTTCAACCTGCAGCCTCCCCCGCACTTTTTGCCCAACCTGCTTGCCCCCTGGCGAGAAACCACGCTCTATTCACTACCCCCGTCACCGTCAGGTCAGTTTTACTCCGGCGTGGTCTTCGATCGAGCGGGAAACATTTACGGCGCGACTCTCTACGACGGCAGCCTCGGCGCTGGCACGGTGTATGAGTTATCACCTTCCAATGGCGGCTGGACCGGAACCGTGATCCACAACTTCGGCAACGGCTTGGACGGAGACTTCCCCTACGCCAGCCTTCTGATCGATGCCGCCGGCAATCTCTACGGCACAACCCTGCAAGGCGGCGCTTACGGCGACGGTACGGTGTTCGAGTTATCGCCTTCGGCTGGCGGCTGGACCGAGAGTATCCTCTACAGCTTCAGCGGCGGAGCGGACGGAGGCGATCCTTATGGCGGGTTGATCTTTGATTCGTCGGGCAATCTCTACGGCGCCACTGCTGGCCTGTACACTGGTGGCCAAGGGGGCTCGGTTTTCAAGCTGACGCCGTCCGGCGACACTTGGATATTCTCGGTGCTTTACAGTTTTACCGACGGAGGGGACGAGTGCGGGCCGCGCGGCACTCCGGCCATGGACGCAGCGGGGAATCTCTACGACACGACCACGTGCTTTCCGGAAAACGTTTTCAAGCTGACCAACAACAACGGGGATTGGACTTATAGCTCGCTGCACCAGTTTACTGGTGGCGACGACGGGGCACTCCCAATAGCAGGCGTGACCCTCGACGCGAACGGGAACCTCTACGGCACCGCTTCCGGGGGCGGGGCATATAACCAAGGCGTCGTCTTTGAGATCACACCCTAAGTGACACCATTTGGGTTTTCGGCGTCGTGCTAAGTGGTGTGATTGCTGTCAAAGAGAGCGCGTTACCAATCAGTGTTCGTTGGGGCAACTGTTCTGCCCATCATCACGCATTCTCTATCGGCCCAATTCAATTTCCATCTTTTTCCGACCAATTTCTGAGGCGACGATTTATGTCCAAGATCAAGCATTTGGCAACCGCTCTCGTTTTCGCAGTCTGCGCCGGAAATGCAACGTTGAACAATGCGAACGCCGCTAACACGGCTGAAAAGACAGCTCCGCCCGCACCTACAAAGGATGCACTCGTGGCGCTTGAGAAGAGTGCCTACGAGGCTTGGAAGTCCAAGGACGCGAAGTTCTGGGGCACATTTCTTTCGGACAACTTTGTCGGCTACGGTTCGTCGGGCAAGCTCGATAAGGCATCGGCGACACAGGAATACACCGGGGCAGGTTGCGAGATCAAAAGCTACGATCTATCGGATGAGCGGATGCGGCCGCTCGGTAAGGGTGTGGCGCTGATCACTTATAAGAGGACCGTTGACGGCACTTGCGGCGGACAAAAGGTGCCGGCTAACAGTTGGGCAGCGAGCGTATACGTTCGCGAGGGCGATCAATGGAAAGGAGCCTTCCACGCCGAATCTCCGATTGTGGATCCTACAGCGGCTGCCGCGAAACCGGCCGCCAACAAGGAGGCGCCTAAGGCGCACGAGACTATATCCGTTGGCGATGCGCACACCGATGCCATGCTTGCGGTCGAAAGAACCCTCTGGGAAGACTGGAGAACACACGATGCCAAGAAAATTGAGAAACTGACGGCCAGGGATATTTCATTCATCAATATTTTTGGCACCTATTTCGCAACCAAGGCCGATGCATTGAAGGACTGGTCCGGCACCGGATGCGATGTCAAGCGAGTCAGTATCACCGACGCCGCGGGCACGATGCTCTCGCCCACAGTCGGCATCCTGACATTTACGGGTGCTGCCGATGGTACCTGCTACGGCCAGGTGCCTGGAGCTATTTGGGGCACGTCGGTCTACTTGAGGGAAGGCAATGCGTGGAAATGGTCTTTTGGCATAAATACACCCGCACGCCCATAGGCGTGCCGAGAGGCCGTGGACGTGAGGCTGGGCGGCATTTTACGAACAATCAAAGTTCTGTTTTGAAGGGCACAAAGACAGCTTGCGTTTGTGCTTTACAAGAACGGCGCCACAATCACAGGTATTTCCAACGCGATACAGGTATAACGGATAGGGCCACTAACGTGTTTTACATGATCGAGGCCGTGTGTCCCGGCGAATGATAGTTGGCGATAAATCCCCATTGCACAAGTTACTCTGCCGAACTGCACCCGGCGTGATGCAAATGCCAAACTTGCGCAATCGCCTGATTACGCCAACGACGCACTGACCTCCGCTCTGGCCGTCACCCCCACAGGCATCTACTGAATCTTCGCGTACTCGGCTTTGTTGGTGCCCAGCTAGTGCCGCAGCGTAGCATCTGTGTTCTTGTCGGGGCCGTACAGCTCGGGATGGAGATAAGTGCCGCGCTGATCCTGCGGCTTGTCTTCTTCGACAGGAATGCGATGTGCGTTCGCCCAAGCATCCTTTCGTATACCGGTGACCTGCCACGAGACTTCCGCGTTCGGCTTGCCCCCGGCGATCTTGAAGCGGTTACCTTTCATCTTCATCGCAATGTAGAGATAAGGCTGAGGACGTCCCAGGGCCGTCAGCACATATTGAAAATCGCGGTTAAGCGAGTCGAAATAGTCGGGCATGGTCACCCACACTTCGCCCCGGGCATTCAATCTTGCGGTGCCGTTGTAAATGTTCATCATGTCAGGGGATTCGACGAAGGAGTGGGAGAGATATTTGTTCTCCGGATCAAGCGGATCGTCGATCTTGAATGAGCCGCCGCCCTTCGTCAGCGTGCCAGTAACATTGAGATTGCCGTTGACCTGGGTAGGGCCGAAGGTACCGTTACCATTGACCTGGAGAGCGCCGGCGAAAAAGCCGCTACCGTCTCCCTGGACAGAAAACTTGGGGTTCCCGTTAACTTGCGCCACACCGACGAGGATGTAACCACCCCCACTATTCAAAAATAAACCCGCCGTGCTGCCCGCCCCACTTCCGGCTATTCCGTAGACGCCAGCGCCCCCGGCGCCCCCGCCGCCCAAAACGCCAATGCCGGAAGCACCATTACTCTCGCCAGCCACCCCCACCGCTGGTCCGGTTGTAGCCTGGTTAAGACCAAGAACTGCGTTCCCATTAGGAAGGTTAACCAAGCCGTAGACCCCAGAACCATTTGGAGTCGTAGTTGTGCCCTCTACTCCGAATCCCGAGCCGCTGGTTGCGGCATTAACGCCGTAAACGCCATAACCGGAAGGACTATTACTCTTACCCTCGACACCCGCCGCCGTTGCGCTGGCAGCTCTGTTTTCGTTTTCAAAGTACCCGGCAGGGCTAGCAGTTGAATTGTTTAACCCGGCAAAAGCGATTCCATCGTCCGCCGTCCCGATTACGCCCACACCAGGGTTTTCGCCGGTGTCGCCCCACACACCCACCGGTCCTGTGACCCCGATGGTGCCACCGGTCTTGCTAGCGTTCACTCCGATGCCATACATCCCCCTCCCAGCATCAGCGTCGCTCACTCCTACCACACCAATAGCCGGCCCCGTGCCGGCAGAATTGCCGAAAGATCCACCTGCCCCGTTGGGATCCTGAGCTGTGCCGAGTACGCCATAGGACTTATGGCCTTGGCCGCCCGTCGAGGTAACAACACCGGCAACTCCAACGCCATCTACACTGGCGCTGGCGCCAGACACGCCGAAGGCCACACCGGTTGGCGTATTGGCAGTGCCAAGAACGCCGACACCAGCGGAGCTGAAGGTGAGACCCGATACTCCCATGCCCGCTCCCGCTGTGGAGTCATGGACGCCGAAGACGCCAATGCCCGTCGGACCTTTCGTGTGACCCCCCGTGCCAACACCACTGCCACTTATGGCCAGATTTTGGCCCGAAACTCCAATCAAGCCAGTGTTCGTGATGACATCCAACTGGGCCTGAGGGGTGGTCGTTCCGATTCCAACATTGCCGTTCGCCTGATAAATCAAGGAGTTACAGATGGTGATGTTGGGTGGCCTTACCGCAGTAAAGACGGGTATGTAGTTAGTCGCGGCGTTCACGCAGCTCACGACCGTGTCGATCCCAAGGCCCGACTTCGTCTTATCGCCCTTGTTCCCGCTGGCTGCTGCGGTTTGCGCTGCGCTACCGGGCGCGGTGTTGGATGCACTCCCGGACCCGTCCGTCGATGGCGCTCTGACGAAGGCCGACGCCGGTAACCCGCCCAATGTCTCGGCGTCGTGAGCCTTGAAAGCGTAGGGTACGCTTACCATCAGAACGCGCGGCTGCTCGGCTTCGCCCTGAAGCTGAATGCCCAGCCAGCGCTGTTCCTGCTGTGAGAAAAGGTCATCGGGCACTCCGGCGGCGGTCGTGCTGCCGAGCAGCACAGTGTACTGACCGTTAGCGTCTGGTGTGACGTTTTGTGTTTCCTGCCAGATGGGCGCGCCGCCGTCTTGCTGTTTGTAAATGGCGAAGGTGACGCCGACAGGCGCAGAAGAAGCCGTCTCCGCTCGCACATCCTTCAGTGTTCCACTGTAGCGAATAAGATTGGGAACCGATGAGAGCGTCGGTTGTTGTGCGAAGCTCGTCGATGCGAGCAAGCAGGTGACAAAGCAGAAAGCGAGTCTGGCGAGGCGGCGCATGGCTCTCCTTGTGGAACGATGTTGAGGATTAGTCCAGAGGCCCCGGATGAATGGGGAGCATTCTTTTCCCTTCGAGTGCGGTTGTCAATCGAAAACGGTAGTAATCGGCGCAGGTTTTGGGCGGGGCGGGCGGCCCACCCTAGCGAACCTTGGAGATGCTTATCAACCTGAGCTCGTTTGCTTCGCCGGCGATTCTGATTCCTTACTTCTGGCGGAATGGTCGCTGGTTCGGAACTTAGGCGGCTGGCCCGCCGGGGTCAATGAGTGGAATGGCTTGATTTCGCCAGTTGTCGCGATCATTCGGTTATTGCTCCTTGGTGGATGAACGCGCTTACGGTGTGACCTGCACCAACGCACCTTGGCCACCCTGTCCGCCAAAAGTCGAGGTCACATACATGTTGCCACTGGCGTCGAAGCCCACGTCACTCAGGGGCAGACCGCCGTAGGTGCCACCAAAGCTGAAAATGACATTATGTGTCCATGTTCCGCCGGAATACGTGTCCTTGAACACCGAACCGGCATCATGCTGGCCGCCGCCATACGTTGTGCCGTAGATGTTGCCCGCCGCATCGATACTGATGGGCGCTTGCAGACTGGCCGCCTGCGTATCGATCAGCGTATACGTTCCGGACGGAGTGATCTGGAAGACGCCACCGCCGTCTCCGCTGGCACCGTACAGATTCCCTGCACTATCGAACACGACGCTGCCCTGAGGGATGCCGCCATCGCTACCACCCGTGAAGGTGTACAGAAGTTGGAAGGTGTATCCTCCGGCCGAGCGTACCAGCTTGAAGACGGTTCCGTATCCGTCAGCGCCTCCGAAAGCTGCGGTGCCGTAGATGTTGCCCCCCGCGTCCATGGCGACCTCGCTCATCGGTTCTCCGCCATCCGCACCGCCGGTAAAACTGTAGAGCGTGGTCACGGTGTAGTTGCCGCCGCCCGAGGGTGAGAGCTTATAGACCGTGCCGCTGCCGAAGCTGCCGCCGCTGAACGACTCGCCGTAAAGGTTGCCGGCATTGTCCACCATCACCGTACTGAAGAAGCCGGATGGGCCGCTGCCGCTGGGGTTGTAGATCACCGTCTCGTCCCAACTGCAGAACACCATGCGGCAGAACATTGGTGGAGGAGTCAATTTGAAGACGACTCCACAACCATTGCCGCCACAACCCGTTCCTCCGCCAAATAACGTGGTGCCGTACACAACTCCATTCGGCGCGACCACTACGCCGGCCAACGGCTGCGCGCCATCATCGCCCTGGAAAAGATACAGCGGGTTATAGACAAACGCGCCATTCCTGTTCACCGCCCGGTAAACCATGCCGCATCCACCGAGGGCGGCACAGATGCCACCACGATTTGCGCCAAAGGGCGTCGACCCATAAACGTTTCCCGCCTGATCCACTGCGACCAAACCCTGCGGGCCGGCGCCGTCGCCGGGACTACCAGTGAACGAATGCAGAATATGCCCGGTTTGAGCTTGTACATCGGTGCTCCCCAAGAAGGACACCGCCAGCATAAGAATCGAAAAATGCGCAGCGGATCGGAGAGTAGGAAATGAAATCGTTGGACGCGTCATATTCAACTCCTCTCGCGGTTTAGTCCAAATTCCTGATTCTTGCGAGACCCGGGGCACCCGGCTCTGGGGCAGCGGGCAACCTACCGACTTTCCCCGAAGTACAATGTGTGCCCTTGATCGTCTTTGATGACGAACTCGCGTGTTCCCCAGGCCGTTTCGTGTACGTCCTTCACCAGAGGCACTCCGTTCCTCGTCAACGCGGTTGCCGCGGCCGAGGCATCGTCCGTTTCAAAGTAGAGGTGGAAGTGCTCGCCCTTATCCACGAACTCGATTGAGGGGTCCTTCTCGTCTGAAAGCTTGAGGTGAAAGATCTGACTGCCGGCTCGAATGCCTGCGTAGAAGTCCTGGTACTGAAACTCCAGCGTTAATCCCATCTTGGTCGTGTAAAAGCGTATCGATTCGGCGAGATTGGTAGTCCGGAGCTGCGCAATTGCGCTCGATATCTGCATCTTTCCTCCGACAGCTGGCTAACAATATTGGGGATTCAATTGTGCCGTCAATTCGTCATGCCGCGTTGGTATATTACGGTTGATATGTTGCACGAGGGTACACGCTTATGACACGAGCAACGACACAGGCGATTTCACCCTTCTTCATCGTCAGCAACGTCGTTCAAACCGTCGCTTTTTATCGCGACAAGCTTGGTTTTGAGGCAAGATTCCAGCAGCCGGATCGAAACCCTTTTTTTGCTATCGTCGGCCGTGACGGAGCGCAGCTCTTCGTCAAGTCCGATAAGGACACGTCGCCGCTGCCAAACCCCAAGCGTAATCCCTCGATGAGATGGGATGCCTTCGTCTATGCACCAGACCCCGATGCGCTCGCGGTCGAATTTGCCGAGCATGGCGCAGCATTCAGCGTACCGCTTCAGGATACCCACGACGGTCTGCGTGGCTTCGAGATTTGCGATCCTGATGGCTACGTCTTGTTCTTCGGTCGACCAAGGTAAACGGGCACCCGCCCAGATCTCGAAAGGCGCGAGACTCGGGGCACCCGTTAAAAGCGTTAGGGCGTGATCTCCCAGACGATGCCCTCTTGACCCTGACCGCCGGAGGAGGTGGTGCCGTACAAGTTGCCGCTCGAATCAAGAATTACTCCGCCGATAGGAGCATCCCCGTTGTTGGTAGCCCCGGTGAACTCGTAGACATCGATGTAGGTCCATCCATTGCCGGACGGCATCAGCTTGAACACTTCACCAGCCCCGAAACGTCCTGCTGAGCCGATGGTGCCATACAGATTTCCGTGCGCGTCGAGAGTGGGAGTGTCGAAGGGACCAGATTGGTCGGTAAAAACTTGCCGCTTGCTGATTGTCCAATTGCCGCCCGAAAGCGTCAGCTCGTAGGCTTCGCCGCCCTGTCCAAAGCCACCACCGGTCGTGCCGTAGAGGTTGCCCTGTGCGTCCATGGTGACGCCGCCAAGGGGGAAGCCACCACCGTCTTCCATGCTGAAGCTGTACAGCGTCTGTTGCGTCCAGCCTGATCCCGAGGGCAAGAGCTCGTAAACCACGCCCAGGTTGTCCGTTCCACCAACTTGAGCAGTACCGTAGAGGTTGCCGGCGCTGTCGAAGATCAGGCCGCTTTCCGGACTGCCACCGTCACTTTTGCCGGTGAAGCTCCACAGCACGCTTTCGGTCCAGCTTCCCCCGGAGCGGGTGAGTTTGAAAACGACACCATTGTGGTGAGCGCCGCCGAGGGGAGCGGTGCCATAGATGTTGCCGGCTTGATCGAAGATCAGGGCGTCAGCAAAGGAGGAGCCGAACCCGAAGCCGCCATCGCTGCCGCCGGTGAAGCGGTAAAGCACGGTTTCCGTCCAGGGACACAGCACCGCCTTGCAGACGGAAGCCGGCGGGCGCAGGTTAAATACGGTTCCATATCCTTCACCACCGGCGATTGTCGTGCCGTAGAGCGTGCCGTCGGGGCCGAAGACGACATTCGCCACGGGATTGGCTCCGTCCGCGCCTCCCTGGAAGCCGTACAGTCCAGTGGCAACCCAGCCCGAGCCGGCACGGGACAGGCGGTACACCGTACCCTGTCCGTGCTCTCCCCCCATCAAGGTCGTGCCGTAGAGGCGTCCTGCCCGGTCCATGACTAAGCCGGAGAAGGGGTAGAATCCGACGTTGCCACCGGACGTGAAGCTGTGGAGGAGATTAAAGGTTTGCGCCTGCGCCGCGTGGGGGGCCGTGATGATCGCCGAGGACAGGATGAGCAGGAAAAGTACAACTGCTGGGGTGTGCAAGCTGATGTGGAAAACTGAAACCGAGGGATGCTCGCGTGTTTCCATTGCGGTTCTCCTGGTAGGCGGGGTTACTATTGCGCTGTTCTACGGGCAGGGTCAACTTAATTGCGGATTACGGTCTAACACAGTGATAAAGGATTGGTTATAGGTCACGCGTCGGCTGGGCCTCCGGGGGCGATTGGGCGTTTGGCTGATTAACTTGTGAAAAATTCCAGGGGGCACGATCAGCTTGTTTTCGTTGGGGCCGGGAAGTTCAGCATCGACAGAGCGCCGATTACAGGTTTACCAACTTGCCCGGTCAGCTGTTGGGCGAGATGGAGTTCGCCGATCCTCTGGAGCAGCGCGATGAGGTCGGCGGGAGGGGCGGTCGCGAGGCGAGTTTGGAAGCCGCTGGTAAGAAGGCTGCCTGCCAGAAAGCGGTTGCCTGTCAGGAGGCCCCCGACAGGCCCCACTCCTAGGAAACCCATTGCCCCAGGGGTGAGCCCAGGAGTTTTCGGGACGGCTGCGATGGTCGAGCCAAATGGGCTTACGTTGGCAAAATCGGCGTCACCGGAGCGCTTCACCAGAATGACGGCGCCACGACTCTCGAAGGTCCAGGTGCGGCTCTCGGCGTTGCGGATCGTGGCGACGCCGTGCCAGAACAGGTCGTCGTTGAGCAGCCTGTCCAAGCGCTCGGCACCCAACTTCGGCTGGTTACGATAGCCCAACCTGTAGCCCAGATAAACTCCGCTGGCCAGTCCAACCAGACCGAAGAAAATCAATCTGATCTTGCTGCTGCCGTTGGCATTGCTGACCAGGCTTGCATAGTTGGGGAGCGCGTTTGCTGTAGTGGTTGCGGCGAAGCCGCTGACGGGCACTGCCATCGCACTGACCGGTGGACCCAACAGCGCCATGATCGGGGGAAGGCTCGCCACCGCCGTCATCACCTGGCCGAAGCTGAGGCCGTTGCGCGGCGGGTCGGAAAAGTCAACCTCTGCCTGTTTCGAGGCTTCCAGGTGGTGCTTGCCTGTACCCGTGTCGTAGACGTGGGCATAAATGCCGGAAGCAAATCGGAAGGTCCAGACCGGAGTAAGTTCCACCAGCTCCCCGGCGGGGCCGCGCCTGGGCTCGGCAGCGAAAGACTCCGTTACCTTGGCGGCAACATACTGCTGAAAGAGGCGGTCGGACTTGGGGTTCGTAAAGTCAACCGAGCGCGCCTTGCCCACGGCGTATCCCGCGAGCATGGCAACCAGGAACACCATCATCCAGACGGCCAGAACAATCCAGAAGCTGCCCTGCTGTTGTTGGTTGGTGGCAGGCGCTGCGGCCGGAGCGAGGGCCCATAACGGCGAAGCCGTCAGGAGGACGACGGCGAGCTTCCATATCGAGTTGGCGTAGCGAGGCATCGCGGTGTGGGCGAGGAGTGGCCATCCTCGCCGTTTGGTGGCCAAGAATATACACCAGATTGGCTCTCCCAGGTCTCGAAAGGCGCGAGACCCTTCGGCAAGCTCAGGGCAGGCCGTGGGGCACCCGACAATCTCCCAGGTCTCGAAAGACGCGAGACCTGGGGCACCCGCCGAATTACTTTGGTAGGCCCATGCGCTGCATCAGGCTGGCGTAGCGTGGGTCGGAGCGCAGCGAATCGAAGGCGGGGAAGCGAATAGCCAGCAGCAGATCGATATCTTCGTCAGCATAGGCCTTCTCCATATACTCGATGGCCTGATCGTTGTCTCCGCTCATCGCGGATGCCAGCGCCAGAATAGTCGTGCGCATTTCGCCCGTCGTAGTTTGCGCAGTTTTCAGATAGCCTTTTGCGTCCGGAGTCACCGGGGTTGAATGACCAGAGAAGGTCTGAAGGTCGCGAACTGCTTCGGGGAAGCGGTTCATGGTGGCATACAACGTCGAGCGCTTGAAGTAGGCCGGAATGAACTTTGGATCGCGATCGAGCACTTTCTGGAACTGAGCGAGCGCCTCAGGATAACGATGGGCAACCATCAAGATGCAGGCGTAATTCGTTCCCACGATGGAGGAGAGAGGGTCGAGAGATAGTGCGATCTGAAATTCCTTCAGCGTCTCGTCGATTCGGTTCTGCGGCAGCAGAAAGGTGATGGCATAGAAGTAGTGGGCGACGGAGTTGTTGGGGTTCAACTCGATGGCGCGGCGGAATTCCGGCTCGGCTTCTCTCCACTTCCATTCAGTGGCAAGCGCCATGCCACGTGCGGCGTGGGCCTCAGAAAGCGAGCTGTCGAGTTCGAGCGCTTTCCGGCTGGCTTCGTCGGAAAGCAGGGCGGCCTGCCGCGAGGTGATCCCGATATCGTAAGAAGGAGCGACATTATAGGTATCCGCGAGTCCGGTGTAGGCGAGAGCGTAATTAGGATCGGCGGCAATGGCCTGCTGAAACAACTCGATGCTCTTCTTCAGCCCCTCCTGGGTTCGCCCATGCCAGAGCTGGAGGCCTTCCAGATAGAGGCGATACGCCTCCGGATTGGTGGTGCCCGCCTGGCCCACATGCTGCTGCTGAGCGTCGCTGAGCTGAATGCGCAAGCGGCTCGCAATATCGCGCGTGATATCGCTCTGCACCTGGGTAATGTCGTTCAGCTTCCGTTCATAGTGCGAGCCCCATAACTCACTGCCGTCGGCGGCATTGACCAGATCGGCCTGTACGCCGACTTCGTCGCCATGCTGAGTAATGCGTCCCATCAACACCGCACTTACCTGCAAGGCCTGGCCGATTTTCTGCGGATCGTCCTGATTGGTCTTGTAGCGGAAGACCGTGCTGCGCGCCATGACCTTGAGGTTCGGCAATTGCGACAGGGTGCCAATCAGGCTCTCGGTCAGGCCGTCGCTGAGATACTCGTTGTTGGGGTCGGAGGTGGCATTCACAAAAGGCAGCACCGCAATGGAATTAGTACGCAAGGGCGACCTTCCGAGAAGGAAGTATGCGGCCGCGGCTGCGCCAACCAAGACTAAGACGGCGACCACGGCGGCAACAACTTTGCGTGAGGCCCGGGATTGCGTGCCGGACTGAACCGACGAGGAACTCGCTGGCGTGTTGGTGGTCGAACTCACGGCCGTAAAACGTCCGCTCTCGGTATCGCGCTTCAGTCGTTGTAGATCGGTGCGCACCTCGGAGGCGTGCTGATAGCGCAGGTTGCGGTCCTTCTCCAGCGCTTTGCCGGCCACCGCATCCAGTCCGGCGGGGAGCTGCAGGTTGAGCTGGGACGGTGGCTGAGGCTCGTCGCGGAGGATGGCGCTGCAAATCTCGCCCGAACTGGAGCCGTTGAACGGCAGCCTGCCGGTGGCCATCTCGTACAGCACCGCTCCAAAGGAGAAAAGGTCGCTGCGCGCGTCCAGTTCCCTGGCTTTCACCTGCTCGGGCGACATGTAGGCGACGGTGCCCAGCATCGCGCCGGGGCTGGTCAGGTGTTGCGCGTCGGAGGGGGCCAGCCTGGTTGCGGAGTTGCCGCTAGCGGCAGCCTTGGCGGTGACCTTGGCGAGTCCGAAGTCGAGGACCTTGGCGTGCCCGCGGCGGGTGACGAAAATGTTGGCGGGCTTGATGTCGCGATGGACTATGCCTTCGCCGTGCGCGGCATCGAGGGCGTCGGCAATCTCGGTGCCGAGGGACAAAAGCAGCTCGGTCTCCAGCGGCTGGCCGGTAATGCGGTGCTTCAGCGTGACGCCGTCGAGGAACTCCATGACCATGAAGGCGCGGCCGTCTTCCTCGCCGATGTCGTAGATGGTGCAGATGTTGGGATGATTAAGCGCGGAGGCGGCTTGCGCCTCGCGCTGGAAACGCGCCAGCGCCTGAGGGTCGCCGGACACGTCCTCGGGCAGGAACTTCAGGGCGACAAAGCGATGGAGGCGGGTGTCCTCAGCCTTATAGACCACGCCCATGCCGCCGCCGCCGAGCTTGGCGAGGATGCGGTAGTGCGAGATCGTGGTCTCAATCATCAGGCGGTGCCGTCTGATGATAGGGCGAGGGGGAAATGCGGTCAATGATTGACTCAGGTCTCGAAAAGCGCGAGACCTGGGGCACCCACCCGGCACCCACCCGGATGACAAATAAGTTTTCTTGCAAGAAGCCGCCCGTGAAGCGTTCAATAATGTTGACCGAGTGTCATAACCGGGAGGCATCGTACATGCGTAGGGGATACCCGCTTCATCTGACGCTGATCGTGAGTTTGCTGATGAGCTTGTGTGTGGCCAGTCTGGCGCAAGAGGCTCCTAACGTCACGCTGACCAACGCCGATGTGCAAAAGATGCTGAAGGCGGGGCTGCCGGAGAGCATCATCCTGCGCGAGATACAGCTATCGCGCACTAATTTCGCCACCACTCCAAACGCGTTGATCGAACTGAAGAAGCATGGCGCGTCGGAGGCTGTGCTGGGCGCGGTTCTCGACCGCTCGGGTAGCGGAGGGGCGCCTGTGGGTGAGGCGATGCAGGGGTCGGGAATTGGCTTTCAGGCAGCAGGGCCGCACTCTCCGCATTTGCCGTCCTTCAAGGCCGACCTGAAGGTGAATGGCAAGCACGAGAAATTCTCCATGGAGCACAATCAAATCAAGCTGCAAGGTAAGGGTGTGCCTTCGTTCGACTTGAAATGGAAGACTGGACCGTCCAGCCAATGAGGGCCGGTGCCTGCAACAGATTCCAGCCTTCAGTTCCCGCATTGCGGTGACTCGGCGTAGACCCGGTGTTTTGGAATTAGCATCTCCCTGCCCAAGCTTCAATTCGCAAAATGAGGAGTCTGCGCATGACGCGGCTGTTGTTCCTTTGTCTGTTCGCTACGTCCCTCAATTTCCAAATAGCAGCCCAGCAAATTTCTCAACGGAAAGCCTGTGAGCGCTTCTCTCGCGCTGTCGTTCGCCTTGAAGCTGGCGGAATAAGTCTCGGCACAGGCTTCCTCGTCTCGGCTGACGGAATCATATTCACGGCGGGTCATGTCATTACAGATAAAGCAACCGGAACCTATTTCTCCGCCATTGAGGTGGTTCTGCCCGACGGAAGTCATCTGCTTGCCAAGGTTGTCGTTCCAATGACGACTGACAGCGTCGGCCAAGATTATGCGATCTTGAAGGTTGACGGGAAATCCGGTTTGCCGATTTTGCCCATTGGAAGCGATACCGAAGTTGCGCCAGGTTCCGACATAATAATCATCGGCTACCCCTTCAGTGCGATCACACTTCAAGACCAGAGGAACTTTTCCAAGTTCTGCTTGTCGGGAATGGTTGCTGGTTCCGACTTGGTCACAGTCCCCGTAGATGGTACGAATCGCGTCAAAGGCCGCGAGTTCCCCATCAATGTGAACGTAAAAGTTGAGGTCATTTACTTCCAAGGCCCATCGGTAAAGGGACTCTCTGGCTCCCCCATTATCTCTAGAGACACAGGTAAGGTTGTCGGAATTTTGACCACCCGACTGACGGGAATCAGTAGAGCCCTTGCAGGGCAACGAGATGCCCTTAGCGGTTCCGTTAGTGACATGATAAGCGGGGGTTTTAGCCTGACAACAACCCTTAGGGAGTTGACTGATGTTTTGGACACCCAGTTGGCCAATGGGCTCGGCGCGGCAACTGGGATTGATGACCCCAGCCACGCCTTCAGCGCTGCCCAAAAACTTACGTATATGCCTAATAAGTCAGAGGTTGCAGGGATTGTTGGGCAAAGCCGTTGCTGTGACAAGGAGTTCGGCGGTCCCGCCGTAGTGATTTTGCGTGCTAAAATGCCCGACACCCGGGCTTGCGATAGCGGAATCGTTCCAGGAAGGAGTCTGCTATGGCCACGAATTCCGTTCCCACCCCCAAACTAAGTCTGACGATCGATAAGAAACCGACGGAGATAACGGTCCATTGCACCGGCCGGATCGTGTCGGACACAACCCAATTGCTCCGAACGACGGTCAAGCCGCTATTTTCGGAGAGCAAGACGGTCGTGCTCGATTTAACCGATGTCGACTACATGGACAGCTCCGGGTTGGGGACGATGGTGGGGCTGTATGTTTCGGCAAGAGCGGCAAACTGCCAGCTCAAGCTCATCAACCTGAATCAGCGGCTGAAGGAACTGTTCAGTATTACGAGGTTGGGCGAGGTGATGGCTCAAGGACGCGACCCGGACTATCTCGGCATGCCGTGAGCCTTACTCACCCAGGTCTCGAAAAGCGCGAGACCTGGGGCAAGCTCAGGGCAGGCTCTAGGGTACCCGGCCCCGGGGCGCCCGCTCGAGTAGTTGGGCAACTCTTTCGAGCAGCTGCACCGGGTGGACCGGCTTGGCAAGCAGTTCGAAATCGTGGCCTCGCGATCGCGCCTCTTCCATCATCTCAGCAGTTGCGGCTTGTCCCGAATACAGCAAAATATGGCAAGCTGGAAATTGCCGGCGTATCGCAATTGCGACTTCAATCCCGTTAATCCCCGGCATAACCACATCGCTAATGACCAAATCGGGAGGACGTTCGCTGCAGATCTGCAACGCGGACGAGCCATCGTAGGCAGCTTCGGCCACGTAGCCGGTTGAACTCAGGATAACCACCAGCGTATCCGCGATCCGTTTTTCGTCATCAATTACGAGAATTGCCTGGCGGCCCTGGCAGTCAAGCGAAAGCTGCGGCATCTGTGCGATATGGCTGTCACTCATACGGCTGGCCTCAGAGTTTCTTTGGCGGCCGGCTCTGGGCCCAGCGGCAAGAACACAGAAAAGGCTGTCCAGCTCTTCCCGGAAGCAGTAGCGCTTTTTACCCGTATCGATCCTTGATGTTTCTCAACGATACTCTTGCAGACCCACAGCCCCAGGCCGGTTCCAACCTCTTTCTTGGTGGTAAAGAATGGCTCGAAAAGTTTTGACCTGACCTGGGAGGGAATACCCGAGCCAGAGTCGGCTATGGTCAGTCGCACCCCCGGCCGATGGGTCCCATTCCATTCGGCTGCAGACGAGACGCGGATGCGAATTTTTCCTCCGCTCTCGACTGCATCGATACTGTTGCTCAGGAGATTCCCGACGAGCTGACGAACCTCGCCTGGTACGGCGTAAATCTCCGGATCCTGCTTGATCTCCGGGCAAATCTCGATCCCCTTGTTCCGCATTCGGGATGCAAAAACGGCGATGAGAGAGCTAATGGTGGAGCCCACAGTGGTTACGCTCGGGTCTTTGGTTTCGCGATAGAACCCAAGTGTCTGCTTGGTCAGATGGGAGACGCGTTCCAGTTCTTCTTCTGCGAAGCCGAGATATTGGCGAACGTCGTCGCGAGCCGCCAGCTGTTTGCTCAGGTAAATCAAATTGGTAACCGCAGCGAGCGGGTTATTGATTTCGTGAGCGACGGTGGCAGCCAGGCGGCCGACGGATGCGAGCCGCTCGGTGGTACGCAGAGCCTGCTCCGTCCTCTTGCGTTGCGTGATGTCGCGCGCGATTTTAGCCGCTCCGATGATTCTTCCCGCTTCGTCTTTCACGGGTGAGACTGTGAGTGACACATCGATGCGTTCGCCGCTCTTTGTCAGGCGAACGGTTTCGAAATGTTCGATTCGTTCTCCGCGGGCGATGGTCTGCAAAATTCGTGGCTCATCCTCGTGTAACTCCGGCGGAATAATGGTCAGGATCGGCTTTCCGATCATCTCCTGGGCGGTGTAGCCGAACATTCTTTCCGCAGCCCGGTTCCAACTGGTCACGATTCCGTTCAGGTCCTTGCTGACGATGGCATCGTGGGAGGATTCGACAATGGCAGCGAGACGGCGCTGGGCTTCCTGCGCCGCTTTCTGTGAGGTGATGTCAATGTGGGCGCCGGTCACCCGGATGGGATTTCCAGATGCATCCTTGAAGACCTGGCTTCTACCGAGAATCCAGTGAATACTTCCATCGGGCCAAATCACCCGCCATTCCGCCTGCACCGGAGCGCCAGTCTGAAAACCGATCTCCACTTGCTTATTAGCGGCAGCCCTGTCCTCGGGATGGAGCAACTGCTCCCAGGCTTGACGAGTACCGGCAAATCCACCTGGCGGCAGGCCGTACATAGCCTCTAATTCCGGAGTCCATCGGTGCACGTTGGTTTGCATGTTCCATTCAAAAGTACCTATGGTTGCGACCTGCTGTGCGAGCCGCAACCGCTCTTCGCTCTCCTGCACGACTTCGGCGGCGATACGAACCTTTTCGGCCGCTTCTTTCTGGTCGTGGATGTCCAGACAACTGCCCACGTACCCTTCAAAGGTCCCGTCAGGCGCATATCGGGGCACGCCATGATCGAGAATCCAGCGGTACTGACCGCTGTGGTGGCGCAGCCGGCACTCCATTTCAAACGGCTGGCGAGCGTCGAAGGAGTTGTCGTAAATCTGGAGGCAGCGGTTGAAGTCATCGGGGTGTAGGTTCTCGGTCCAGCCGTTGCCCGCCTCTTGTTGGAGAGTGCGTCCAACGAAGTCCAACCAGCCTTTGCTGAAGTAAAAACAAAGCTTGTCCGTCCCCGCCATCCAGATCATGATGGGCGCAGTGTCGGTGATCACGCGGAAACGCTGTTCGCTTTCGCGCAAGGCCTGTTCTGCACGCTTACGCTCGGTGATGTCGAAATCCGGTGATCCCGCGCTTGTTGCCTGTTGCTTGTCCGTGCTCGAAGAGTTCACGTACCCTCTCGTGTTGGTTTGCCTTAGTCGACGTCGGGTCTTGCTAAACGGCGGGTGCAGACACACTACAGGTTTGATGCGGCAATTGAGATGCCGGCGATGAACAGCTTGTTGCTTTGGCCGTAAGAGGACGGTTAACCCAGGTCTCGAAAGGCGCGAGACCGGGGGCAAGCTCAGGGCAGGCTCTGGGGCACACGGCACCCGGTATACCGTACACAGATAGGTCCCCTCTTCACCGAGCATTCACATTTCCGTAACGCGGGTGCAACTCACGGCCAGTAGACTCGGTGCCTCACCTTCAACTTCAAGGAGAATCCATGATCCCAGGAAAGCTGAATGTCGGCGCTTTGACGGCCGTTCTTGCTCTTGCGCTAGGTGCACCGCTTTTTGCTGCTCAGTCGCGGTCCGCCGCCTCTACTCCCAGCAACAACATCCAGCACGTGCTTCTAATCAGCGTCGATGGGTTGCACGCCCTCGACGTGGCGCGCTACGTCGCCCGCAACCCGACTTCCGCCCTCGCCGAACTGTCGATGCACGGCGTCACCTATTCCAGTGCGAATACGCCTGCCAACTCGGATTCTTTCCCCGGCCTGTTGGCGTTGGTGACCGGCGGTTCGCCGATCTCGCACGGATTTTTTTATGACGTCAGCTACGACCGGACGATGTTCGATCCCACGAACACGACCTGCTCCGGCGGAGCCGGCAACATGGTGGTTTATGACGAGAGCATCGATCTGTACGACAGCAACCACAAATCGCTGAATGTCATCGATCCGACCAAGCTCCCCAACAGGCTCAACGAAGCCGGGCAGTGCGTGCGCGTCTATCCTCACGACGCAATGCGGAGTAACACCATCTTCGAAGTAGTGAAGACTGCCGGTGGACACACGGCATGGGAAGACAAGCATCCCGCCTACGATCTGGTGAACGGACCTTCCGGCAAGGGCGTGGACGACTTGTACACACCTGAAATCACCAATGTCGGAGGTTTGGACAACACCCACAGCGTGGTTTGCACAGTCGAAAACGACCAGTTAAAGGTCACGGGGATTATCAACGAGATCAATGGCCTGACGCATGACGGGAAGCCGGCTCCGGGCACCCCGGTAGTCTTCGGCATGAACTTTCAGGCAGTCAGTGTGGGGCAGAAGCTGTCGAAGGACAACTACGATAACAGCTGCACCGACGACACGGACCCCACGATCAACCAGCAACCCGGGGGATACCTGGATGGCGCAGGAACGCCAACTAATGTTCTGAACTACGGCCTGCGCAAGACCGACGCGGCGCTGCGCAGCATGATTACCGCGCTTAAGGCCAAGGGTATTTACGATTCGACTCTGTTTATTGTGACCGCCAAGCACGGCCAGTCGCCGATTAATCCGCTGAAAATCAATAAGCCCGGGCACTTCGCGGACCTGGTCGGAAACTTGCCGGACGGCCACAGTAACCCGGCCGCGATCGCCATCACCAGCGCGGCGAATTGTCCCACCGGCCCGTGCGGTTTCGTGAACGATGACGATATCGCGGTAATCTGGCTGCAAGGGCAGAACATTGGCAATCAGCAAGTGGCCGATTACCTGAACACGAACGCTATTGCACTGTTCATCGACGAGGTGTTGGGCGGGGCCGAACTCACAATCAAGTTCACCGACCCAGCCCTCGACAGCCGGACCCCGGACATCATTGTGCGACCCACGTATGGCACCGTCTACACTACTTCGAGCGCCAAGAACGCTGAGCACGGCGGTTTCGGCTACAGCGACACCAACGTAGGGCTGATTTTGTCGAACCCCGGGTTCCAAAAAACCCTGCTGAAGACTCCGGTGGCTACCTCGCAGGTGGCGCCGAGTATTCTGCGAGCGTTGGGACTGGATCCCAACAGCCTGAATTCGGTTGTGGTCGAGAAAACACCAATACTGCCGGGCTTGCCGTTCTAGGGCTTGCGCGCAGCGGAGGACATGGACGGGCGGCGTAATGCTGCCCGTCGTTTTGCTTGCGGTGGTGGGTCAGGTTACGCTGGGTCTAATCTGATGTGGAACTAGGACATCGCGTTCGTGGCTAAGCTGTTGACGCGTGCGGTTCTGGTTGCTATATTAAGAAGGTTCTGCGAGTTTTGTTTGGCCTGCCTGTAGTGCCTGGCTGTGCTGTTGTAATCTCATTCCTGTAGAGTGGTTTTTGCAGGATCCTCGCTGAAACGTGTCTGCGCTTCCGCTGGAGCATTCCGGTGGGTATGCAGACCAAGGCAACGAAACGGAGCGCCCTCGTTCCCGATCTCCGCAGCCGGCGTCAAGCTGGTTTGCGGAACGACCACGGCGTCACCGTCGTTAGCCCCATCTGACGGAAACCAAAATCCCCGGCAGTGCGCCTGGGGAAGTATGGACAGAGTGGCCTGTGAGCCACGTGAGTTGCTGCCCAGCCCATGCATGGAAAAAGATTTGCGCTGCGGCATGTTGCCGCGGTGACGGGATTTCGCGGCCGTGTGCCGCTGAAGCGTGTGGTGGGCTGAAGCCCACTCGGAATCAGGAAGAAAGTTATTCGGCGCAGCTAAAGCTGCGCCCCTTCAAGGATTCGAAGGAGCAGCCAAGAGTGCCTACATTTAATCAGCTGGTGAGGAAGGGCCGGAGCGCGCCGAACTACAAGACGGCGAGTCCGGCGCTGCAGTCCTGCCCGCAGAAGCGCGGGGTTTGCACCCGCGTGTACACCCAGACGCCGAAGAAGCCGAATTCCGCGCTGCGCAAGGTCGCGCGCGTGCGGCTGACGAACGGTATTGAGGTGACGACGTACATTCCCGGCGTCGGCCACAACCTGCAGGAGCACTCGATTGTGCTGATCCGCGGTGGCCGTGTGAAGGACCTGCCGGGGGTGCGCTATCACGTGGTGCGCGGCACGCTGGATTCGGTGGGCGTTGCCAATCGCAAGCAGGGCCGGTCGAAATACGGGGCGAAGAGGCCCAAGGCGTAACCGCCCCAGGGGCTAAAAGCCCGATTTTGAGATTGAAGAGTTTGCAGACGGCCTGAAGGCCGCCCCTTCAAAGGAGAGAGCAGGCAGTTCGAGGAAATATGCCGAGAAAAGGACATATCGCGAAACGCGAGACGCTGGCTGATCCGGTGTATCAGTCCACGCTGGTCAACAAATTTGTGAACTCGATGATGTGGGACGGCAAGAAGTCCACGGCGCAGTCCATCTTCTACAACGCGATGAAGAAGCTGGAGGAGAAGGGCGGCGACGAGGCGATCAAGCTGTTCAAGAAGGCGGTGGAGAACACCAAGCCGGTGCTGGAAGTGAAGACCCGCCGGGTTGGCGGCGCGAACTACCAGGTGCCAGTGGAGGTGAATGCGGACCGGCGCACCTCGTTGGCGATCCGCTGGATTCTGACTTACAGCCGCAGCCGTGGCGAGAAGGGGATGATCGATAAGCTCGCAAACGAGTTGCTCGATGCCGCCAACAATCGCGGCGCTGCGATCAAGAAGAAAGAAGACGTACACCGCATGGCCGAGGCGAACAAGGCCTTCGCGCATTATCGGTGGTAAGGAAACGCAGGTCGAAAAAAATTAAAGGAATGGAATTTCGGCGCGGCTGAAGCCGCGCCCCTTCAAAGACACGGATTAGCAATCGCGCATCTTGAAGATGCGCCCCGAGCAAGAAACGGAAAAGATTGTGCCCAGACAGGTCCCATTAGAGCGTTGCAGGAACATCGGCATCATGGCCCACATCGATGCCGGCAAGACCACCACGACGGAGCGCATCCTGTTCTATACGGGACGGACGCACCGCATCGGAGAGGTCCATGAAGGCACGGCAACGATGGACTGGATGGCACAGGAGCAGGAGCGCGGCATCACCATCACGTCGGCAGCGACTACCTGCTTCTGGAACGATTACCGGGTCAACATTATTGATACTCCCGGCCACGTGGACTTCACGGCAGAGGTGGAGCGCTCGCTGCGTGTGCTGGATGGCGCATGCGCTGTGTTCGACGCGGTGCATGGGGTTGAGCCGCAATCGGAGACGGTATGGCGGCAAGCCGATAAATACGGTGTGCCGCGCATTTGCTTCATCAACAAGATGGACAAGATGGGCGCCGACTTCGAGCACGCTGTGGACACCATCCGCAAGCGGCTGAACGCGCGTCCGGTTGCGATCCAGTTGCCAATCGGCCAGGAAGACAAGTTCAAGGGCGTCATCGACCTGATGGCGATGAAGGCGATCATCTGGAACGATGAGTCGATGGGCGCCGAGTACGACATCGAAGAAATTCCGGAAGAGTTAAAGAAGAAAGCCAACGCCTTCCATCAGATTCTGGTCGAAACCGTGGTCGAAAACGACGACCAGGACGAACTGATGCACAAGTACATTGAAGGCGAGCAGATCAGTGAAGCCGAGTTGAAAGCCGCACTGCGCCGCGCCACGCTGAAGATGAAGGTCTTCCCCGTGATCTGTGGCAGCGCTTTCAAGAACAAGGGGGTCCAGCCGCTGCTTGACGCGGTAGTGGATTACCTCCCTTCGCCGCTCGACGTTCCTCCGGTGAAAGGGGTGAATCCCGACACCGGATTGGAAGAAGAGCGGCCGGCCGAAGACAAAGCTCCCTTTGCAGCGCTGGCATTCAAGATCATGAGCGACCCGTTTGTCGGTCAGCTCACGTTCATCCGCGTTTACTCAGGTCATCTGAAGCAGGGTGACAGCGTGCACATCAGCGCCCGGTCGCGCTCGGAGCGCATTGGGCGTCTGCTGAAGATGCATGCCAACAAGCGCGAAGATATTACCGAGATTTATGCCGGCGATATCTGCGCCTGTGTGGGTCTGCGCCATGTCACCACGGGTGACACCATCTGCGATGAGAAGCACCCCATCGTTCTGGAATCGATTGAATTTCCGGCGCCGGTGATTTCGGTTGCGGTTGAGCCGAAAACCAAGGGCGATCAGGAGAAGATGGGCGTCGCGCTGGGCAAGCTGGCGCAGGAAGATCCGACGTTCAAGGTCAATACCGACCCTGACAGTGGCCAGACCATCATCAGCGGTATGGGCGAGCTGCATCTGGAGATCATCGTCGATCGCATGATGCGCGAGTTCAACGTGCAGGCCAACGTCGGCAAGCCGCAAGTGGCGTATCGCGAGACCATCCGCAAGCAGTCGGAAGCGGAAGGCAAGTACATTCGGCAGACCGGCGGCAGCGGCCAGTACGGTCACGTGAAGATTCGCGTCGAGCCGAACGGGCCGGGCAAGGGCTACGAGTTCGTCAATGAAATCGTCGGTGGAACGGTGCCCAAGGAGTACATCAAGCCGGTCGATCAGGGAATTAAAGAGGCGATGGAAGGCGGCGTTCTCGCGGGCTACGAGATGGTCGACGTGAAGGCGACGCTGTACGACGGCAGCTATCACGAGGTCGATTCGAACGAAATGGCCTTCAAGATCGCCGGTTCGATGGCGTTCAAAGAAGCGGCGCGCAGGGCCAGCCCGGTGCTGCTGGAGCCGGTGATGTCGGTGGAAGTTGTGGTGCCGGAAGAGTACATGGGCGTGATTATCGGCGACCTGAACAGCCGCCGCGGGCGGATTGAGGGCATCGAGCATCGCGCGGGATCGCAGGTAATCAAGGCGATGGTGCCACTGGCCGAGATGTTCGGCTACGCAACGAACATGCGCTCGAACACGCAGGGCCGCGCGACGTTCAGCATGCACTTCTCGCGGTATGAAGAGGCGCCGCGCTCGGTAGCCGAAGAGATCGTGGCCAAGGTGCAGGGGAAGAGCCCGGCAGGAACGAAGTAGGCGAAAGATGGCGACTCAGAGCTTCAACGTGAATGTCCCGTCTGGGTTCAGTAATCCAGATGTGGACAGATTGTCGGAAACGGAAAGAGCTCTATCGTCTTCTTTCGGGGGTGAAGAGCAATTCCGGCGCCTCAAGTACGAATACCTCTTGGGTGAAGAGAGGCTTCGTGTGAAGGGGCACGGTTTGGGCGACATCGTCCAGAGAGCGTTGGGCGAAGCTGGCCCTGACTATCAACTCACTGCTGTGAATTGGAACAATACCGGCAGCTGGCGATTGGAAATTGCGACACCCAAAGGTCCGCGCAACGTGGTTCTTTCGTGGTTTCTCGTTGATGAAGTTATGAGCGCAATGACGCCGACAGAACTGCAGCGGATAAGAAACTTAGTTCTGTTTGGCATCGGACGGCGAGACCTGATTTTCAAGGGCCGTAAATGAACTTCGTTGGGAGAAGCGTGCGGTTCTACCTGTTACCGCAAGGAACAGTCGCCCTTAGACAAGCTATTCCGTCTACTGGGGGCCAGATAGATGGCGTAGTAGCGGATGAAGATCATCTCGGGGTCTGGATCTCTGCACCCGAGCTTGAGTCGGAAATTGGAGTAGTGCTGCTGAAATGGGAGCACTTTTGGACCGCGGTTTTGGATTACGAACCCGAGGTTCCGTTGGAACGGCCTCGTGCAGGGTTCAGAGTATAGAATTTGCCCGCGCATCGGGCGTTCGGAGCACTAATTATGGCGAAAGAGAAATTTGATCGCAGCAAGCCGCACGTGAATGTGGGCACGATCGGGCACATCGATCATGGCAAGACCACACTGACCGCGGCCATTACCAAGGTCCTGCAGAAGCACAATCCGAAGATCGTCTTCCGCTCCTTCGACTCGATTGACAACGCGCCGGAAGAGCGCGAGCGCGGCATCACCATCGCTACGGCGCACGTCGAGTACGAGACGGCCAATCGGCACTACGCCCACGTGGATTGCCCCGGCCACGCCGACTACATCAAGAACATGATCACCGGCGCAGCGCAGATGGATGGCGCCATTCTGGTGGTCGCGGCCACCGATGGTCCGATGCCGCAGACCAAAGAGCACGTGCTCTTGGCGCGCCAGGTGGGCGTGCCTTACATCGTCGTCTTCCTGAACAAGTGCGATGCGGTGGAAGATCCGGAGCTGATCGATCTGGTGGAGATGGAAGTTCGCGAGCTGCTCTCGAAGTACGGCTTCCCGGGCGACGATCTGCCGGTGGTGCGCGGCTCGGCTCTCGGCGCGCTGAACGGTGAAGCGCAGTGGGAGGCGAAGGTTGACGAACTGATGGACGCGGTGGACAAGAACGTGCCGCTGCCGGCACGCGATGTCGACAAGCCGTTCCTGATGCCGATTGAAGACATCTTCTCGATCTCGGGTCGCGGCACGGTGGTGACCGGACGTATCGAGCGCGGCAAGGTGAAGGTCGGCGAGGAAGTGGAGATCGTCGGCTTCCGCGAGACGCGCAAGACGGTGGTCACGGGCGTCGAGATGTTCAAGAAGCAGTTGGACGAAGGTTTGGCGGGCGACAACGCCGGCCTGCTGCTGCGCGGGATCCCGAAGGAAGATGTGGAGCGCGGCATGGTGCTGGCGAAGCCGGGTTCGATTACGCCGCACACCAAGTTCAAGGGCGAGGTGTACGTGCTGTCGAAGGAAGAAGGCGGGCGGCATACGCCGTTCTTCAAGGGCTATCGGCCGCAGTTCTACTTCCGCACGACGGACGTGACGGGAGTGGCGACGTTGCCGACGGGCACGGAGATGGTGATGCCGGGCGACAACGTGGCGCTGGAGATCGAGCTGATTACGCCGGTGGCGATGGAGAAGGGCTTGCGGTTCGCGATTCGCGAAGGCGGACGCACCGTGGGCGCCGGGACGATCAGCGACATAATTGCGTAACGGTAGCCATTAGCAACTAGGGACGGCAGATTTTAAATCGGCTCCGAGTGAGCCCATAACACAGATCTTTGAGAGAGCAATCGTGATTGGCAAAGAACGAATCCGCATCCGCTTGAAGGCTTACGACTATCGCGTTCTCGACCAGTCCACCGGCGAGATCGTGGACACCGCCCGGCGCACGGGCGCGCAAATCGCGGGGCCGATTCCGCTGCCCATCGTGAAGAACAAGTACACGGTGCTGCGCTCGCCCCATGTGGACAAGAAGTCGCGCGAGCAATTCGAGATTCGCACGCACAAGCGACTGCTCGACATCCTGGAACCGACGCAACAGACGGTGGACGCGCTGATGAAGCTCGAGCTTCCCGCGGGCGTGGATGTGGAGATCAAGGCGTTCGGGAAGGAACATAAATAGGCGACAAAGTTCCGTGGTCGTCCCACCCTGTCGTCAAAATGGGACGACAAGGGTGGGGCACCCCCGGTCAGAAACGAACGGCCAGGAAGCAGAGTTCAGCCCCAATCCGCGCAAAAACGGCGCGGACCGGGGGCCGGTGAGGACACGAACATGGCAGTCAGTGGAATTTTGGGTAAGAAGGTCGGCATGACGCAGTTGTTCGATGACAAGGGTGATGTTCACCCGGTCACGGTGCTGCAGGCTGGCCCATGCGTGGTCACCCAGCGCAAGACGACCAACAAGGACGGCTATGATGCCGCGCAGATCGGGCTGGTGGAGTTTGTGAAGGAATCGCGGCTGACGGGCGCGATGAAGGGACACTTCGCGAAGAACAACCTGCCACCGCTGCGCTTCCTGCGCGAGGTGCCGATTGTGCTCGATCCCGAAACGCAGGACGGAACGAAGGTCGGCGATAAGGTACTGGTCGACATTTTCGAGGGCGAGAAGTTTGTGGATGTCGCGGGCACGAGCAAGGGACGCGGATTCGCCGGGGTGGTGAAGCGCCACAAGTTTCGCGGCGGCGCGGCCTCGCACGGCTCCATGTTCCAGATCCCAGGTTCGATCGGTTCATCGGCGTTTCCGTCGCGCGTATTCAAAGGAATGCGCATGTCGGGGCACATGGGCGTAGACCGGGTGACCGTGCGCAACCTGCGCATCATTGGCGTCGACCGCGACGAGAACCTGCTGGTGGTTGAAGGCGCGGTGCCGGGACATAAAGACAGTTACGTGATTATCACCAAGGCGAAGAAGCCGCCGAGAGAGCGTCGCGGATTTACCGCGGCCGGCATGATCGATCCGCTGAAGGCTTCGAAGCGGGCGGCGACCAAAAAGAAATAGTTGTCAGTTAACTGGAAAAAGATATGGCGACGATAGACGTGGTGAATCTGGGCGGCGAAAAGGTAGGCTCCCTCGAACTGGCCGATGAAGTATTCGGCGCGGTGAACGAGGACCTGCTGTGGGAAGCGGTGAAGCACTACCGCGCCGGGCAACGGGCCGGCACGCATGCCACCAAGAACAAGAAGCTGGTGAGCGGCGCCGGCAAGAAACTGTGGAAGCAGAAGGGCACCGGACGCGCGCGTGTGGGCTCGATTCGCTCGCCTCTGTGGCGGCACGGCGGCACGGTGCATGGGCCGCAGCCCCGCTCCTACGACTTCGCGTTTCCGCGCAAGAAGCTGCTGGGCGCGTTGCGCTCGGCTCTGGCGGCGAAGTTGGCCGATGGCAAGCTGGTCGTGGTGGAGAACTTCGAGCTGGCTGAGCCAAAGACCAAAGAGTTTCGCAAAGTTCTCGATGCACTGAATGCCAAGAGCACGACGTTGCTGGTCGAGGGCTCGGCGAGCGAGAACCATAACCTGCATCTGAGCTCGCGCAATCTGCAAGGCGTGGAGCTAGTCACGGGAAATCAGGTGCATCCGTATCACCTGTTGCGGTATGAGAGGGCGATCTTCGCTCGTCCCGCGCTGGAGAAGTTGCAGGATTCGCTTAAGGCGTCGGCCCCCAACCACGCCAAGACGCACAAAGCCGGCGCGTCTCGGGGACCGCGGCAGCGCAAACAGGCGGAGGTGGCGTAATGAAGTCGGCGTATCAGATCATTCGCCGCCCGGTGATCACGGAAAAGGGTCTGGGCGTGAAGGAAACGGAAGCGACGCTGGTGTTTGAAGTCGCAGTCGGCGCAAGCAAGACGGAGATCAAACAGGCGGTGCAGAGCATTTTCAAGGTGAAGGTTGACTCGGTGCGCACGGCGACGTTTGCAGGCAAAGAGCGCCGGCGCGGCAAGTTCGCCGGCTATCGTCCGGACTGGAAGAAAGCGTATGTGCGATTGAAGTCGGGCGAGAAGATGCCAGAGTACGCAGAGAACTTGTAGTGGGCAGTGAGCAGTGGCTAGAGGCCAGCGAGTTTCAGGTTTCGAGTTTTAAGCGAAGAGCGAAAAGCGATTAGCGAAGAGCGAAATATGGCAATCAAGACTTACAGACCGGTAACGAAGTCGCGGCGATTTACGACCACGCTGGCGAACGATGACTTAACGACGAACCGGCCATACAAGCCGCTGACCGAGCCGAAGCAGCGCATCAGCGGACGCCGCAATGCCGGCGACCTGACCATCTGGCGGCGCGGCGGCGGACATAAGCGCAAGCTGCGCATCATCGACTTCAAGCGCGACAAGACCGGGATCCCTGCGACCGTGGCTTCGATCGAATACGATCCCAACCGCTCGGCGCGCATTGCGCTGTTGAGCTACGCCGACGGGGAGAAGCGCTACATCATTCAGCCGGTGGGGCTGAAAGTTGGGGCGAAGCTTTTGAGCGGCCCCGATGCCGACATCCTGGTAGGAAATGCGTTGCCGCTGAGAAACATTCCTCCCGGCACGACGGTACACAACATCGAGCTGAAGCCGGGCAAGGGCGCACAGATGGCGCGTTCGGCGGGAGCGCAGGCGCAACTGGTGGCGAAAGAAGGCGACTACGCGCTGCTGAAGCTGCCTTCGGGCGAGACGCGCCGGGTGCTGGTGGATTGCATGGCGACGGTGGGCCAGGTGGGCAACACCGATCACGAAAATGTTTCCATCGGCAAGGCAGGACGCACGCGCTGGCTGGGACGGCGTCCGACCAATCGGGGTGTGGTGATGAATCCGGTGGACCATCCGCACGGCGGGGGTGAAGGCAAGACCAGCGGCGGACGCCATCCGGTGACGCCGTGGGGCCAGCCGACGCGTGGCTACAAAACTCGCAACAACAAGCGGACCGATAAGTTCATCGTGACCCGCAGACAGAAGTAGGACTGAGACGATATGGCACGTTCAACCAAGAAGGGCCCGTTCATCGATTCGCACCTGCAGTCCAAGGTGGACGAGATGAACGCGCGCAACGAAAAGAAGGTGGTGCGCACCTGGTCGCGCCGCTCGACCGTGATCCCGGAGATGGTGGGACACACGCTGGCGGTGCATAACGGCAAGAAGTTCATTCCGGTGTACATCACGGAAAACATGGTGGGCCACAAGCTGGGCGAGTTCAGCATGACGCGCACATTCAAGGGCCACTCGGTGAGGGCGGCGACAGAAACGGCGGCGAAGCCGGCGCCCGCGCCAAGATAAGCGGCCCCAGCAGAGGCAAAAACGGCGTCCGCCGGGGACCCGGTTAAAGAAGGAAGCGACATGGAGTTTACAGCCAAACTGAATTACGTGCGTGTCTCGCCGCAGAAAGCGCGCCTGGTGCTGGACCTGATCAAGGGCCGGCGGGTGGAAGAGGCGCTGGATACGCTGCAGTTCAACAGGAAGGGAATTTCGCCCAAGCTGTATAAGCTGCTGCGTTCGGCGGTGGAGAATGCGAACTACGTCAGCGCGGAAAAGGGCATGGACGTCGATGTCGATCGGCTGTACGTAACGCGGGCGATTGCCAACGACGGGCCGCGCATGAAGCGCATTCGACCGGCGCCGATGGGGCGCGCGTATCGCTATCAGCGGCGCATCGCACACATTGAGATCGCGCTCGCGGAGAAGGCTGGGCAGAACGGCAAAGGCGAATTGGTAACGAAGGTTGGCGAGGGGCACGCCGCTCCGGCCAAGAAGGCGGTGAAGCGGGCGGCACCCAAGAAATCGGCGGCGAAGAAGTCGACAGGGAAGAAGGCGCCGGCGAAGAAGGCTCCGGCGAAGAAGTGGGCAGGCAAGAAAGCCTCCGGCCACCGGAACAGAGAAAAGTAGGAGACTATGGGACAGAAAGTCCATCCATACGGATTCCGGCTTGGTGTGACCAAGCCGTGGCGCTCGCGCTGGTTCGTGGAGCGCGACTACGACAAGCTGCTGCTGGAAGACGTGAAGCTGAGGGCTGAGCTGAAGGACAAACTGAAGTCGGCAGGCGTCAGCTCCATCGAGATCGAGCGGCCGGGCAACAAGCTGCGCATCATCATTCGCACGGCGCGTCCGGGCATCATCATCGGCCGCAAGGGCGCCGAGATCGACAAGCTGAAGCAGGAGATCGAGAAGCGCACCAACCGGGACGTGTACGTCGATATCCAGGAGGTGCACAAGCCCGAGCTGGATGCGCAGTTGGTGTCGGAAAACATCGCGCTACAGCTGGAGAAGCGGGTGGGCTTCCGGCGCGCCATGCGCAAGGCGGTAGATTCGGCGCTGCGCTTCGGCTGCAAGGGAATTAAAGTCCGCGTGAGCGGACGGCTGAACGGCAACGAAATCGCGCGCTCGGAGTGGTACTTGCAGGGGCGGCTGCCGCTGCACACGCTGCGTGCCGACATCGATTACGGCTTTACCGAAGCGCGCACGACGTACGGCGTCATCGGCGTGAAGGTTTGGGTGTACAAGGGCGAGATTTTCAAAGAGAAGCGGCGCGAACCGCAGAGCGTGTCGAGCGGAGCGTTCTAAAGGCGCGGAAGAGTTTAGCCCAGCGCTTCAGCGCTGGGTGGCGGAGTAGAAGAGTTTGAGTCCCGTAGAGACGGCACAAGGAATTGGAGATGCTGTGGTAGCCGGCTGATGTGCAACCAGCCACTGACCACTAGCCACTGAATTTTATGTTGATGCCAAAGAAAGTTAAGTACCGCAAGCAGCAGCGCGGACGCATGAGGGGCAAGGCGTGGCGCGGCGGCGAGCTGTCGTTCGGCGATTACGGCCTGAAGGTGCTGGAGCCGGGATGGATCACCGATCGCCAGATTGAAGCCAGTCGCGTGGCGATGACTCGGTTCATCAAGCGCGGCGGCAAGATTTGGATTCGCCTGTTCCCGGACAAGCCGGTTACCAAGAAGCCCGCCGAAACCCGTATGGGGAAAGGCAAGGGCGCGCCGGACCACTGGGTCGCGGTGGTTCGTCCGGGCAAGATCCTGTTCGAGATGGAAGGCGTGCCGGTGGCGGATGCCGCAGAGGCAATGCGCCTGGCGTCGCACAAGCTGCCGCTAAGGACGAAGTTCGTGCAGAGAGAGACAGTAGTCAATAGTCAGCTTGCTGACTAGCGACGCGAATGGCTGCAGTAATGCAAGAATCAGTCGATGCCGGGCGGCGGTCGAACTGACAACTGGCCACTGGCCACTGACAACTGGGTCTCACAATGAATGTAGATAAAATTCGCAACCTGACCGACATCGAGCTGAGCCATCAGCAGCGTGAGCTGTCGGACCAGCTGTTCAAGATGAAGTTTCAGCTCAAGATGGGCCAGACCGAGAGCCTGAAGAAGATTCGCGAGCTGAAGAAGGACATTGCGCGGGTGAAGACCGTCATGCGCCAGAAGCAGATGGCGGCGGGCAATGGCGCGAGCGCTGTGCCGGTTGCGGCGCCGGCTCCCACCAAGAAAGCGGTACCGGCGAAAGCTGCGGCGGCGAAGCAAGCCGCGCCCGCGAAGAAGACGGCCAGCAAGAAGGCCGCGACGGAGAAAAAGTAATCCATGGCTGAAACCACAGCAAGCAGGACGCAGCAGGCCGCCGGACGGCGCAAGACCCTGATTGGCGAAGTAGTGTCCACGAAGATGGCGAAGACGATTGTGGTCGAGGTGCGACGGCAGAAGGCGCACCCGTTCTACAAGCGCGTGGTATCGCGCAGCAAGAAGTTCTATGCGCACGATGAGAAGGGTACGGCGCACCTTGGCGACTTCGTGAAGATCGAAGAGACGCGGCCCTTGTCGAAGCTGAAGCGCTGGCAGTTGAAGGAAGTGGTGCAGAAGGCCGCGTCGGTGGCGCCGGTGGAAGAGGAGACGGTCGCCTAATTGACGAACTGCCCCGCCCAAGCCAAAAGAGGGCTAGAACGGGGCACCCAGTGAGTGCGGTAGTCCTGCGAAGGAGAAGAGATTATGGCAGTGATGATGAGGACCATGCTGGATGTCGCCGACAACTCCGGCGCGCGCAAGCTGCAGATGATTCTGCCGCTGGGGGGATCGACCGGACTGGTGGCCGGTCTGGGAGACATAATCACCGCGGCCGTGAAGGAAGCTTCGCCCGATGGCACGGCCAAGAAGGGCACAGTGGTGAAGGCAGTGATTGTGCGCACGCGCAAGGAGCATCGGCGGCGCGACGGCACGTATATCCGCTTCGATCAGAATGCGGCGGTGCTGATCAACGATGCGCATGAGCCGGTAGGTACGCGCGTCTTCGGCCCGGTAGCTCGTGAGCTGCGCGAGAAGAGGTTTTTGAAGATAGTGTCGCTGGCGCCGGAAGTGTTGTAAGGCGCGCATATCGGAATGAGGACTGAATAGCAAATGCAGAAGAGTGTAGATATTCGGCGGAACGATCAGGTACGGGTGATTACCGGGCGGGACAAGGGTAAGCAGGGTCGCGTGCTGCGCGTCATGCCGGACGAGGGCAAGGTGCTGGTGGAGCACGTGATGATGATGAAGAAGCATGTGCGCCGCAACCAGCAGAAGAACGTGAAAGGCGGCATTGCCGAGCAGGAGAGCCCGATTTCTCTCAGCAACGTGCTGCTGATGTGCACCTCGTGTAACCGGCCGGTACGAGTGGGTCATGAGCATCAGGGCGATCGGCACGTGCGGGTGTGCAAGCGCTGTGGGAGCGCGCTGGAGAAATAGAAGCAGCAGTTGGCACTTGGCATTCAGCACTTGGCCAAGGCAGCAGATCGATGAGCATCGCCTAAATGCTAAGTGCTGAATTGATTTCCTCACGAACCGGCTGGGACTAATGCCGAAACCGTGAGAAAGGTAAAAGTAGAAATGGCAGACGAGAAGAAGGCGAAAGGCCAGCCAGGCGGACAAAAGCCGCAGGGTGGCCAGGGCAAGCCGCAAGGCAAGAAGGCGAAGCCGGAGCAGGCGGAAGGCGCGGCCGAGCAGGCAAGTGGCAAGCCTGCGCGTCCGAAAGCGACGAATCGGGAGACGGCGCGCATGCGCGACCGCTACTACAAAGAAGTGCGGCCGGCGCTGATGAAGGAACTCAGCCTGGAGAACCCGATGGCGGCCCCCAAGCTGGAGAAGATCATCGTCAACGTGGGCGTGGGCGAGGCGACGCAGAATGCGAAGCTGATTGACCCTGCCGCGAACGAGGTTGGACAGATTACGGGCCAGAAGCCGGTAGTGACCAAGGCACGGAAATCGATTGCGGCGTTTAAGGTGCGCGAGGGCATGCCCATCGGGGTGATGGTTACGCTGCGCGGCGACCGCATGTACGAGTTTTTCGACCGGCTAGTGAATGTAGCGCTGCCGCGCGTGCGCGACTTTCGCGGGGTGCCGACGAAGTCGTTCGACGGACGCGGCAACTTTACGCTGGGTGTGCGCGATCAGCTGATTTTTCCCGAGATCGACTATGCCAAGGTAGAGAAGCTGAAGGGCATGAATATTACGATCGTGACCTCAGCCGGCAGCGATGACCAGGCAAGGGCGCTACTGAAGCATATGGGAATGCCGTTCAGGCAGTAACTAGCAACTAGCGCGTGATGCAAAGCAGCGCACGAACGTTGGATAACAGCAAGCAAGAATTCGGATTCGCAAGATAAGAGCCGTTATTCGATGTTCGAACAACGAAGTTAGCTAAATGCCAAGTGCTAAATGCTAACTGCTAATTAAAGGAAATGATGGCCAGAACATCACAGATCGCCAAGACGAACAAGAAACCCAAGTTCCCGACCCGGCAGCATAATCGCTGCAAAATCTGCGGACGTTCGCGCGGTTATTTGCGCAAGTTCGGACTATGCCGGCTGCACTTCCGCGATCTGGCTCTGCGGGGCGAGATCCCAGGGGTGGCGAAGTCGAGTTGGTAACTGCCCCACCAACGCGCAAATTCGGCGCGTGTCGGGGGCCCCGGGAAGAGTAGTGGATAGTGGCTAGTTAGTACGTCGCCGCGGGTTCTTATCATCCCAGCAAACGCGAAAGCGGCGTTTGGCGGGAGCCCTGGAGATAAGTCAACAGGGTGCATGGGTAAGCGAACGGGCGACGATTCTAGGAGAAGCAAAGCATGAGTTTGACCGATCCGGTCTCGGATTTTCTGACCCGAGTTCGTAACGCCATCAAGGCACGGCAGCAGAAGGTGGATGTTCCGCATTCCAAGCTGAAGGCGGAGATTGCCCGCATTTTGAAGGAAGAGGGCTACATCGCCAACTTCAAGGCGACCGACGAAGAAGGACACAAGGTCCTGCGGATGTACTTGAAGTACAGCTCGGACAATACGTCGCCGATGTCGGACCTGAAGCGGGTGTCGCGCCCGGGTTGCCGCGTCTATGTGGGTCACAGCGAGATCCCGCGCATTCTGGGTGGACTGGGTATCAATATTCTGACCACGCCGAAGGGCGTGATGACCGGCCGCCAGGCCCGCAAAGAAGGTGTCGGCGGCGAAGTGCTGTGCGAGATTTACTGAGGAAGCACTCAGCAGTTAGCACTGAGCAATCAGCTCCTGGGTTCGCTATGTCAGCAGTCTGGCCAAAGGCGAATAGCGAAGAGCGAATAGCGAAGAGTTACTTATGTCGAGAATAGGAAAGAAACCGATTCCGTTGCCCAAGGGCGTGACTTATGCCGTCGAGGGCAACACTGTGCGCGTCAAAGGCCCGAAGGGTGAGGTCATCACTCACATGCCGGGCGGCGTGAAGCTGGAACAGAACGATGGCCACCTTGTGGTGGTGCGCGAAGATGATTCCAAAGCGGCGATTCACGGGTTGGTGCGGGCGCTGGTCAACAACTCCGTCGAGGGCGTCACGAAGGGCTGGACGAAGGAGCTGGACATCGTCGGCATCGGCTATCGCGCCGAGATGAAGGGCAAGGGCACGGTGGTGTTCACGCTGGGATATTCGCACCCGATTGAGTATCCGCTTCCGAAAGGTATCGAGGTGACGATCGATCCTAAGCAGACGCACTTAACCATCAGCGGCATCGATCGGCAAAAGGTAGGATTTGTCGCGGCCGAGATGCGCGGCCTTCGTCCGCCGGATCCGTACAAGAACAAGGGCGTGCGCTACAGCGACGAGCGGCTGAAGAAGAAGGTTGGCAAGACGGGAGCGAAGTAGATGTCAGTTGTCGGTTGCCAGTTGTCGGTGAGCAACCAGCAACTAGCAATTAGCAAGTACGACGGGATGGGGTTTCGAAATGGGCCCACCGTTACCCGGTTCAGAAACCCGGGATGAGGGAAAGAGATGATCGCGAAAACTTCTAAAGATAAGACGCGGCAGAAGGTACACACCCGAATCCGCAAGAGCCTTGTGGGGACGACAGAGCGTCCGCGGCTGAACGTGTACCGCTCGGTCAACCACATTTATGCGCAGGTGATTGACGACGCGCAAGGGGTGACGCTGGTGTCGGCGACCTCGGTCGAAAAGGGCAAGGGAGTCAAGGGCGAAAAGCGCCCGACCGGCGGCAATGTGGGCTCGGCAAAGGAAGTGGGCAAGCTGATCGCGGAGCGGGCGAAGGAAAAGGGGATCAAGAAAGTGGTCTTCGATCGCGGCGGGTATCTGTATCACGGAAGGATCAAGGCGCTGGCGGATGCGGCGCGGGAAGCGGGATTAGAGTTTTAATCTCCCACCCTGTCGCCAACAGAGGGCGAGAAGGGTGGGGCACCCGCCAGTGTAAGCACTGGCGAAAAGCGAATAGCGAGAAGCGAAGAGCGAAAAATGCCAATAGTAAAGAAGAAGCTAGACGCGGGGCAGTATCAACTGAAGGACCAGGTGGTCTCGATCAACCGCGTGACTAAGGTCGTCAAAGGCGGCAAGAACCTGTCGTTTGCGGCGCTGGTAGTGGTGGGCGATCCGGCGTCGGCGGTTGTGGGCTACGGCTCCGGCAAGGCGAAGGAAGTTCCGCAGGCCATCCGCAAGGGCATCGAGTCGGCCAAGAAGAACCTGCTGCGGGTTAACCTGACGCAGACCACGATTCCGCACCAGGTGCTGGGGCGCTATGGCTCGGGGATGGTGCTGCTGAAGCCTGCGCCGGAAGGCACGGGGGTGATTGCGGGCGGCGCGGTGCGCGCGGTGATGACTTCGGCTGGGGTTCAGAATGTGCTGACCAAGTCCATTGGGACTACCAACCCGCACAATGTGATCAAAGCGACGTTCAACGCGCTGGGCAAACTGCGCGACCGGCAGGACGTGGCGGCACAGCGCGGCAAAGCGGTCGAGGAGCTGTAATCATGGCGCGAGTTCGGAAGAAGGCAGAGACAAAGGCGGCAGCTCCGGGGACGAAGCTGCAGCTGAAGTGGGTACGGTCGGCAATTGCGGCGCCGGTAAAGCACAAGCTGGTGGTCAAGGGCCTGGGTTTTACGCGGCTGAATCAGGTGATCGTGCGGGAAGATACGCCGTCGATCCGCGGCATGGTAGCCAAGGTGCCGCATTTAGTGGAGATAGTCAAATAGTTGTCAGTTGGGCTGACCGGCAATGGCAGATGTTCACCTGCTGCGTAATGGCGATAAGTAGCGGGATTTACTGAGAACCGACAACTGACAACCGACAACTTTTTGAAGGTAGCAAAAATGAATCTAAGTACACTACGAGCACCCCGGAAGTCATCGGAGAAGCGGAAGCGCGTTGGACGAGGCATGGGTTCGGGGATGGGCAAGACGTCCACCCGCGGCCACAAAGGTCAGAGATCGCGCAGCGGTTCGCGAATGATGCGCGGCTTTGAGGGCGGCCAGATGCCGTTGCATCGCCGTTTGCCCAAGCGTGGCTTCGTCAACATCTTCCGCACCGAGTACGAAGTGGTGAACCTGGAGAAGCTGGCGAGCCTCGGGGACAGCGAGATCACGCCCGAAGTGCTGCGCAAGGCGGGAATGGTAAGCTCGAAGAAGTCGTTGGTGAAGGTGCTGGGACAGGGCGAGTTGTCGAAGGCGCTGACTGTACACGCGCACAAGTTTTCCAAGTCGGCCCAGGAGAAGATTGAGAAGGCCGGGGGGAAAGTAGTGGTCAGGGGCTAGTGGCCGGAGAAGTTGTCGGTTGTCAGTTGTCGGTTGTCCGTTTGCGAGCCGACGCCGAATCGCCGACAGGAAATTTTGGTGATTGCAGTATTGCTTTTGTTGTCGTCGTCGCGGTTGTGGGCATAACTGACAACTGGCCACTGACAACTGACAACTGAGGTTGAGATGCTTGAGAAGTTAGCCAACGTATTCCGCGTTCCCGATCTGCGAAAGCGCATTCTGTTCACGCTTGGGCTGCTGGCGGTCTACCGTCTCGGCGGACACATTCCGACGCCGGGAATTAATGCGGACAAGCTGTCGCAGTTCTTCGATCAAAACCGTGGCAGCTTCCTGGGCTTTGTGGATTTATTCAGCGGCGGCCAGTTACGCCGGCTGACGGTTTTCGCGCTCGGCATCATGCCGTACATTACGGCGTCGATCATTCTGCAGTTGATGACGGTGGTTTACGAGCCGCTGGCCAAGCTGCAGAAAGAAGGCGAACTCGGGCGAAAAAAGATTACGCAGTGGACGCGATTTCTGACGTTGGGCTTGAGCGCGGTGCAGTCGCTGGGCATCGCGTATACGCTGCAGAGGCAGCCGGATTTCGTGGTCAATCCGGGCATTGGGTTTGTGCTCATGACGATGCTGACGCTCACCACGGGCAGCGTCTTCATTATGTGGCTGGGCGAGCAGATTACCGAGCGCGGCATCGGAAACGGCATGTCGCTGCTGATTTTTGCCGGCATTGTAGTTGGCCTGCCGCGCGGTGTGGCTGACCTGTTCCAGAAGGCGCAATCACAAGCCTGGGGCGCGTTTACCGTGCCAGCCATGCTGCTGCTGGTTGTGCTGATGATCGCAGTGGTGGCGTTCATCGTGTTTGTTGAGCGAAGTGAGCGCCGCATACCCGTGCAATACGCCAAGCGCGTGGTGGGACGGAAGGTGATGGGGGGACAATCGACCCACCTGCCGTTGCGCGTGAACTCCGGCGGCGTAATGCCGGTGATTTTTGCCTCGTCGGTGTTGACGTTGCCGCAGACGGCGGGCGCCATGCTGAAAGGCAAGAGCGTCTTCGTCGACCGGATGCTGAGTTCGCTTGCCTGGGGCGAGCCGATGTACACCCTGCTCTATGCTGTGGGCATCATTTTCTTTGCGTACTTTTACGTGTCGATTGTCTTCAACCCGACCGAGGTTGCGGACAATATGCGCAAATACGGCGGGTTTATTCCGGGCATCAGGCCGGGCGCGAGGACGGCGAACTATATCAACGATATTCTGACGCGCATCACGCTGGTCGGCGCGTTGTACCTGATCCTGATCTCGTTCATCCCCGAGTGGATGATCGCCGGTATTCGCCTGAATCATCTGCCGGGAGCGCTGGGCACGTTCTTCGAACGGTTGCCGGCCTGGGTGACGAACGGTCTGGGGGTCAACTTCTATTTCGGCGGGACGTCGCTGCTGATTGTGGTCGGCGTGGCGATGGACACCATCAACCAGGTGGAGTCGCAGCTGGTGATGCGGCATTACGAAGGATTCACCCCGCGCAGCGGACGAGTGCGTGGGAGAAGGGCGACGTGGTAAAAGCGGCAGTCGGCAGTTAGCATCTGGCACCTGGCTGAATCTGGTGCAGCACTGTCGCGCAGAAGTTAAGGATTTGGTGCAGATCAGCAACGGCCTCAGCTAAATGCTAATTGCTAATTGCTAATTGCTGCACTCGGAGCACCGGGAAGCTCCGCCCAACGAGGGTACGAACATGGGAGCGCAGACTTCCACCGCAGTGGGCGCAGAGACGAAGACGCGCATAACTGGTCCCATCATCCTGCTTGGACCGCCGGCGGCCGGCAAGGGAACGCAGGCCAAGTTGATCGCTGAGACCTTCGGCATCCCGCAGATCTCCACGGGAGATATTTTGCGGGCGAATGTCACCCGCGGAACTGAGCTGGGCAGGAAGGCCAAGGCGATCATGGAGCGCGGCGACCTGGTTCCGGACGAGCTGGTCTGCGACATGGTTGCGGTGCGGCTGCAGGATGTGGATTGCGCGCGTGGGTTCATCCTGGACGGCTTCCCGCGGACGGTGCGGCAGGCGGAGTGGCTGGATGCGCAGTTGGAGAAGATGCGGGCTTGCAAGAAGGGGGACTTGGCTGCGCAGCAGGCGTGCGCTGCGCCGGGTGTGATCCGATTGGTGGTCGATCATGATATCCTATTACGACGGATTACCGGACGCCGTTCTTGTCCCACCTGCGGGCGGATTTATAACGTCTACTTCCAGCCCCCCAAAGTTCAGGGCACCTGTGATGTTGATGGCACGGCGCTGGTGACGCGCCCGGACGATGAGGAAAGCGTTTTTGCGGAACGCATGAAAGCCTACGAGCAGCAAACGCTGCCGTTGGTGGACTATTACCGTGAACGCGGGCGGCTGATTGAAGTGAACGGCGAGCAGCCGGTGGAAGAGGTAATGGCGCAGGCGTTCAGCGCGATCGAGAATGTCAATCGTTTGTAAGTCGTCCTCCGAAATCGAGAAAATGCGCCGCAGCGGGCACATCGTGCGGCAGGTGCTGGAGGCGACGAGAGATGCGGTGGCGCCCGGAAGCTCTACGATGGACCTGGAGCGGGTGGCCGAGCGGAAGATCCGCGACCTGGGCGCGAAGCCGGCATTCAAGGGCTATTACGATTATCCCTGCGTGCTGTGCACCTCGATCAACAATGAGATCGTGCACGGCATCCCGTCGGAAGCGCGAGTGCTGAAGGCGGGAGACATCGTCTCCATCGATTGCGGCGTCGTGCTGGACGGGTATTACGGAGACGCTGCAATTACGGTACCGGTGGGCGACCACCTGGCTCCGGAGCTGCAGAAGCTGCTCGACGTGACGCGTGAGTCGTTGTCGCATGGGATTGAGGCGGCGCGGGTCGGCAACACGGTAGGCGATGTTGGCGCCGCGGTGCAGGAATTGGTCGAGGCGAACGGCTTCAGCGTGGTGCGCGAGTTCGTAGGACACGGCATCGGTACCAAGCTGCATGAAGAGCCGCAGGTACCGAACTTCGGGAAGCGGGGACATGGCCCCAAGCTCCGCGACGGCATGGTGCTGGCGATCGAGCCAATGGTGAATATGGGGCGTCCGGAGACGCGGCTGCTGGAGGATAAGTGGACGGCGGTCACGCAAGACGGAAGCTATAGCGCCCACTTCGAGCACTGCATCGCGGTGACGAGAAACGGGCCGGTGATTTTGACGGAATAGTTGTCGGTTGTCAGTTCTCAGTTAGCGACTGGCAACTAGCGGCTAGCAACTAGTAAGGCGCGGAGTTTGAGGCGCCGGGCTGAGTTACTAATACAAGGTTGTCAGATGCGACGGAATCGCACTGACAACTGATCACTGACAACTGACAACTGGGAGCGAATGAGTAAGGAAGACGCGATTGAAGTAATGGCAGTGGTGGTGGAGCCGCTGCCCAATGCGATGTTTCGAGTGGAGCTGGAGAACAAGCATCAGGTGCTGGCGCATGTCTCGGGCAAGATGCGCAAAAACTTCATTCGCATTCTCCCCGGCGACCGGGTCGCGGTGGAGCTGTCGCCGTACGATTTGACGCGCGGGCGGATTGTGTATCGGTACAAATAAGCCGTTGGCGGTTGTGGCACTACGTCCGAATACATAGGGAAAAGCAGGTCCCTCGACTCCGCGTCCTTCGTCCCGCAAAATCGGCGGGAGGAAAAATCAAGGCGGACGCTGCGCTCGGGATGACACATATTAAGGGATTACGAAGGGCATCATGAAGGTTAGGGCATCAGTAAAGAAGATTTGCGACAAGTGCAAGGTGATTCGCCGTCACGGCGTAGTGCGCGTGATCTGCGAGAACTCGAAGCACAAACAGAGACAAGGATAGCAATTAGCACTTAGCCGTCAGCATTTAGCTAAATGCTAAGTGCCAAATGCTAAATGCTGTTACGGGGTAAACATGGCACGTATTGCAGGCGTGGATCTTCCGCGCAACAAGCACATTAAGATCGCGCTGACCTACATCTATGGGATCGGCAACTCGCGGTCGGCGAACATCCTGGGATCGGCGAAGGTCGAGGCGACCAAGAAGGTCAGCGACCTGAACGAAGATGAGGTTAACCGCATCCGCCAGGTCATTGAGCAGGAAGGCAACGTCGAGGGCGATCTGCGCAAGGATGTGTCGATGCACATCAAGCGGCTGATCGAAATCGGCTCGTATCGCGGGTATCGTCATCGCCGCAGCCTGCCGGTTCGCGGGCAGCGGACGCATACCAACGCCCGCACCCGCAAAGGACCGCGCAAGGGTACGGTTGCCAACAAAAAGAAAGCGGCGGCAAAGACATAACTTATGGCTAAAGCAGCGGCAGCAGGCGATAAAAAGGGCAAAACGAAGAAGTTCAAGAAGAAGGAGCGCAAGCACGTTCCGCATGGGCTGGTGCATGTGCAGGCGTCCTTCAACAACACCATCGTCACCATCTCCGACCTGGGCGGCAATACCGTCTCGTGGAAGAGTTCGGGGTCGCTGGGTTTCCGGGGATCGCGCAAGGGAACGCCGTTTGCCGCGCAGCAGGCCGCGATGAATGCCGCCAACCAGGCGCGCGATCACGGCATGCGCAGCGTGGACGTGCGGGTGAGCGGGCCGGGCTCGGGACGCGAGTCGGCGGTGCGGGCACTGGCCGCTGCCGGGCTGGATGTGCGTTCGATAAGGGACGTGACGCCGGTGCCGCATAACGGCTGCCGGCCGCCGAAGCGGCGCAGAGTGTAAGCATGCCCGCTGAAGCTGCCGCCGGTCCGCAGCGCAGGAGTGAGCTGCAGGGCCGGGGCGTAAAGGTTGGACCGCTGCGGTACCCGTTTTACTCGCCGCGCGGCGAGTTCCGCGTCGACGATCCGGATGGCTATGCGCTGTTCGTATCGCACGCGGATTGAGGCAGGGTCGGCTGGTAAGAATCAAAGGGATGGGTAGGAACATCTAATTTTCATCCCCAAATTCCAGACCCCTGAAAACTGATTTTGGATCGGGAAGAAGCGCCGCCATGCGCGTAAACCGATCGACACTGAAGTTAGGAGAATAGTTTGGCACGATATAAAGACGCAGTATGCCGCCTTTGCCGCCGCGAGGGAATGAAACTGTTCCTCAAAGGGGCAAAGTGCTTCACAGACAAGTGTCCGGTCGAGAAACGCAATTTCGCGCCCGGTCAGCACGGTAAAGACCGCAAGGCCAAGATCGTCGGCTACGGCCTGCAGCTTCGCGAAAAGCAAAAAGCGAAGCGCATGTACTTCGCGCAGGAAGGCCAATTCCGCAACTACTTCGAACGAGCGGCGCGCGGCAAGGGCGTCACCGGCGAAATGTTGCTGCAACAGCTCGAGCGCCGGCTGGACAATGTTGTCTACCGCCTCGGTTTTGCCGTGGCCCGACGCCAGGCGCGCCAACTGGTGCGTCACGGACATGTGGCAGTGAACGGCCGCAAGGTCAACATCCCGTCGTTTCAGGTGAACGTTGGCGACGAGATCGCAGTGCGCGAGGGCAGCAACAAGCTCACGATGCTCGAGGTGGCGAAGGACTTTGCCAGCCATCAGGCGCCGCCGGCATGGCTGGAGGTGGATCGCGATGGCTACAAGGGCCGGATATTGGCGCTGCCGAAGCGCGAAGACATCAACCTGCCCATCAACGAGCAGCTGATCGTTGAGTTGTACAGCAAATAGCGACTAGCAGCTAGCGATTAGCAAGGCTGCTGCAGGGGCTAAAGCCCGATTCATTCCGCTGCGTACGGCACGACTGAAGTCGTGCCCTGATACAAAGCGGTCCCACTTAACCAGGAGCGTCGCGAAACATAGTTCACGTGCGTTCCACAGCCTTCGCACCAGATCAGCCGGACGCTTTTGAAGCGATTCCGCGCAGCACGGGCGAAGAGAAACAGGAGCTATCAATGCTTTGGAAAGGCTTTCAGAAACCAAAACGGCTTGCGACTGATACCGAAACGTTGACGGACAAGTACGGTCATTTCTGGGCGCAGCCGTTCGAACGGGGGTTTGGTACCACGATTGGCAATGCGCTGCGGCGCGTGTTGCTGTCTTCGATCGAAGGCGCCGCAGTTACGGCTGTCAAGATTGAAGGCGTTCTGCACGAATTTCAGTCGATTCCCGGCGTAGTGGAGGATGCGACCGACATCATCCTGAACTTGAAGCAGATTCCGTTTCGCCTGAACGGCGATGCGCCGAAGGCGATTTATCTTCGCGCCGATCAGCCCGGTGTGGTCACGTCGGGCATGATCGAGGCCGACGCCGACGTCGAAGTGCTGGATAAGGACGTGTATATCGCGACGGTTAGCGAAGGCGGCAAGATAGACATGGAGATGCGGCTGAAGAAAGGCCGCGGCTACGTTTCGGCTGACAAAAACTTCGACGAAGACCTTGGGCTCGGGTTCATCCCGATTGATTCCGTGCACTCGCCGGTGCGCAAGTGCAACTACTCGGTGGAAGCCGCTCGTCTGGGGCAGATCACCGACTATGACAAGCTGGCGATCGAGATCTGGACGAATGGCTCGGTGACACCGGCTGATGCGCTGGGCCTGGCGGCGAAGCTGCTCAAGGACCATATGAACATCTTCATCAACTTCGAGGAGGAGCTGGAGGCGCAAGCCGCCGGCGCCTCCGACAAGCCGGAGATTCGCAACGAGAACCTGAATCGCTCGGTGGAAGAGCTGGAGCTTTCGGTGCGCAGCTACAACTGCCTGAAGAACGCCAACATTCAGACCATCGGCGAGCTGGTGCAGAAGAGCGAAGCCGAGATGCTGAAGACCAAGAATTTTGGGCGCAAGTCGCTGAATGAGATTAAGGAAATCCTGTCGTCGATGGGATTGAGCCTGGGGATGAAGATCGACGAGCACGGCAATGCGGTGCCCGGCAGCGGTTCTTCGGGCATGGGCCAGCCGGCGGGCTTTGCTTCAGCGAACTATGGGATTGATTCGGGGTACTAAAAGCAGTCAGGTCTGCTACAACCTGTTCAAGGCAACTGTTCAAATATGTTGCATGGGCAGGCGCCGAATCGCTTGGGCAACTGGCGACTGGCTACTAAGGAAAAACAATGCGTCATCGTAGAGCAGGATGGAAGTTGGGACGGAACACGGAACACCGGCGCGCGCTGCTGCGCAATCTGGTGACCTCGTTGATTGTGGAAGAGCGCATCGAGACGACGATCACGAAAGCCAAAGCCATGCGTCCGCACGTGGAGAAGATGATCACGCTCGGCAAACGGGGTGATGTGGCTGCCCGCCGTCTGGCGGCGTCCTATCTGATGACGCGCGATGCGGTCAATAAGCTGTTCGACAGCATTTCTCCGCGTTACGGCGACCGCGAGGGCGGTTATCTGCGGATCATCCATTCCGGATTCCGCCGGGGCGATGGCGGCGAAATGGCATTGGTTGAGTTGCTGGGCAGCGAAAAGACGCTCGACGAGAAGCGTCAGAAGCGCGCCGAGCTTCGCGCCAAGCGCGCCGAAGAGAACCGCAAAGCTCTGGAAGCGGCCGAGGAAGAAAACAAGGCCATGCAGGAGCAGGAAGCGGCGAAGGAACCGGCCGGCAGCGAAGAAAAGTAACCGCGTTTTTGGGACGAACTTTCACCACGCATCCGCAGCAACTGCGGATGCGTTTTTCTTTGTCGCAACCTGAGTCGATTCGCTTCTCCTGCTGCGCAGCGGACGGGGAAAGCCGGTCTGCCTGAGTACTTGGCGCATAGTGGGACGCGGGAATTGCGGCAAAGGTCGCAAGAAGCTGCTGCAGGAGCTGGGAATTGTTATGAGGAGAGTTGCCGGACGGAGCAACACGCGATAGACGGTCCCGATCTAAACAAAATGCCGGAAACTGAATACGGCAATGTTGAATCGGAGAGGGCAAGATCATGAAGAGGAACATTGCAAGCTGGGCAATCGCTGCCGTGCTGGTGCTGAGCGCTGTGGGAGTGGTAAAGGCGCAGGACAGCACGACGACGCAGCAGCAGACCACGACAACTACCACAACGACGAGTGACACGAATCCGACTCCAAGTCCGGACGCCATGCCAACCCAAAACAGCGGCGCGATGACGCCGGAGGGCAGCGCGGCCACTCAAGACGAGCACTCCAACGTTCGCACCATAACTGGTTGCCTGCAGAAGGGCGAAGGCGCAAACGAGTATGTGCTGACTGGCCGGGATGGCAGCACCTGGGAGTTGCGGAGCGATGCCGTCGATCTGGCTTCTCACGTGGGCCATACCGTGACCGTCACCGGTGCCGTGAGGAATGCGGAGATGCACGGCATGAAGGAAGACGCCAAGAAGGAAGCGCAGGAGCACGGCATGGACAAGTCTGCGACCGAACATGGCCACCTCACGGTGACGAATGTGACCCATGTGAGCCACAGCTGCTCGTAGTATCTGCAGCACTAACATGCGCCGGCGGGCCGAGCGCCCAAGCGCCCGGTCCACTTCGTCTTATTTGTTTTCTCTCGGCGTTGTTGCTGATGCTTCCTGAGCGCTGTTTGTCTTGAGCGATTTCAAATAGGCGACTACCGCCTCCGCGTCGGCGCGGTTCATGTGGTAGGCAGGCATCGGTGGCCGGGAAGGCTGTCCGTTAGGGGCGAGTCCGGTCATGAAGAACTGCACTGCCTTTTGAGTGTCCCAACCGGGCAGCCCGGCGATGTTGGGCGCAGTGTCGGCCCAGATGGGGATCGGCACCAGGGGTGCGAACTCCAGCTTCTTGCCCTGCAGCCACTTGTCCATGACAAAGCCGCCAGTCATGTTGAACGGAGTGTGGCAATCGCCGCATTGGCCAATGCCCTTGACCAGGTATTCGCCGCGCGCGACCTGGGATTTATTGTTGGCTGGGGCCCCATAGCTCGCGGCCACGAAAAGGCTTAACCCCGCTGCGATAATCAACGCGATACCACCGTTCTTCATTCGCCCCTCACGTGTGATAGGTGTTAAGAAGACTCACCACTGAGGACACCCTTCGGCTCGCTCAGGGCAGGCTACGCACACGGAGTTGATGTTTAGCAAAAAAATCATATCCGTAATCTCCGTGCCTCCGTGGTGGATTTTGGTTCCTACTCGTCGCAGGATTCTGCCGTAAGCCTTGTGTGGATGTCAATCTGCGCCGCGAAAATTCCCAAGCTCCTACTAGCCAAAGGCAGGCTAGAACGGGGCACCCCGTGGGGTGGAGCTTTGTCCAGGTTTCGGCAGGAAAGGAAATCCCCGCCCTAGCGAAAGTCAGGCTAGAACGGGGGACCCAACCTATTCCTGCATTCGTACCTGCTGCGGGATTTACTTCTGGCTGGCCTGGAAGCGCTTGTTGACTTCCGCCCAGTTCACCACGTTCCACCATTCCTTCAGGTAGTCGCCGCGGCGGTTCTGATATTTCAGATAGTAGGCGTGCTCCCAGACATCGTTGCCCATGATGGGGTAGAAGTCCTGGCTCATGGGATTGTCCTGGTTGGCCGAGCTGATGACTTGCAGCTTGCCCCCGCGATCGCGGACCAGCCAGGTCCAGCCGCTGCCGAACTGCTTCAGGCCGGCATCGTTGAACTTCTCCTTGAAGGCGTTGAAGTCGCCAAAGGTTTTCTTGATCGCATCGGCGATGGCGCCAGTCGGATCGCCGCCGGCGTTGGGGGCCATGATCTTCCAAAACATGCTGTGATTGACGTGGCCGCCGCCGTTATTGCGCACGGCCGCGCGGATCGCCTCGGGCACGTGCTCGAGGCCTTTCAACAGGTCCTCGGCGCTCATCTTCTGCAACTCGGGCGCCTTCTCCAACGCGGCATTGAGGTTGGTCACGTAAGCCTGATGGTGCTTGTCGTGATGCAGGTGCATGGTTTGTGTGTCGATGTAAGGTTCCAGGGCAGAGTAGTCGTAGGGCAGGGGCGGAACTTCATGTGCCATTCTGTATCGTCCTCCAGTTGGCCTTGATGCGACAGATAACTGCGGGGATTCAAACGGGCGAGACCCACAACTTGCCCGGCAGACCATTATAGAGCGGGGAAGCAGTTGTCGGTTGCAGGTTGCCAGTTATCAGTAAGCCGGCCTATGAATCGGCGTTATTCCAGCTTTTGCGGCAAACTGCCCCGCCCCAGCCAACTCCTCGTCGGCCCTGAGGGTGACATTCTTCATAGGGGTAGTGTGCCCGAAATCCTGCTCCAAGAACACCAGTCGGTTTATAGGAGTCGGATTCAAGTTTTAGTGCGAAAGCTTCAAGGTAACGACTCCCCCGATGATCAGAAGCACACCAAGGTAGCGGCCGAGGTTGGTGGGGTCACCGAAAACCCATATACCGACGAAAAACGTACCGGCCGCGCCAATGCCGGTCCAGACGGCGTAGGCCGTGCCCAGGGGGATATCGCGTTGCGCCAGCCATAGCAACACGCCGCTAATCGCCATCGCGACAATCGCCAGTAAAGTTCCTCGAAGGCGCCGCCCCGGCGTTTGAGCTAGCTTCAGGCCGAGGGGCCAGCCAATCTCAAATAATCCCGCTGCTACGAGATAAATCCAGCTCATGAATTCCTCCCGGTGTGAACCGTCACTGAGCGCCCGCGACACTGTGCTGCTGTTGCTGGCTCTGCGCCGTGTCAACCGCGCTCCCAGCAGCGACAGCCGTTTCCCGGGTCCCGCAAAGGATAATCTGCCGGCGAACAGGTAAGCTAGTGTGTAGGCTCGCTTATTTCCGGAGGGGGAGCGGTGGGTAGAATGCAACTTGATGCCTTTCGAATCGCGGAGAAGAGCGAGCAGCAAATCGCCAGTAGCGACCGTGGAGCGCTCGATGCCTGCTGAGCGGCTGCAGAAGATAATCGCCGCGGCAGGGATCGCTTCGCGGCGCAAAGCGGAAGAGCTTATCTCGAGCGGGCTGGTATCGGTGAATGGGCAGACCGTCACCGAACTCGGCACCAAGGCGGATCCCGAACGCGACCGCATCAAGGTCAACGGGAAGCTGATCGGCGCGCCTGAGCGCCACGTCTATCTGTTGCTGCACAAGCCTAAGGGATACGTGACCACGGTGACCGATCCGGAGGGCCGGCCTACGGTGTTAGATCTGGTGCGGGGCATCGGTTCGCGCGTGTATCCGGTGGGGCGGCTGGACTACTCTAGCGAAGGGCTGCTGCTGCTGACCAACGACGGCGAGCTGGCGCAGGCATTGACGCACGCCTCGTCGCACGTGCCGAAAACCTATCTAGTGAAGGTGAGCGGGCAGCCAAAGGCAGAGGAGATCGAGAAACTGCGCGGCGGGATTATGCTCCGGCCGGAGCGAACGCCGCTGAGCGTCCCTGCTGGAAAGCGGTCGAAGGACTCGCGGAGGAGCTCGAGCGCGGTGCGGACGGCGCCCGCGCGGATTGAATTACTGCGAGAGGCTGCGAACCCCTGGTACGAAGTGTCGCTTATCGAAGGGCGCAATCGACAAATTCGGCGGATGTTCGAGGAGATCGGACACCACGTGGAGAAGATCAAGCGGGTGCGATATGGGCCTGTGGAGCTCGACGTTGAGCCGGGCAAGTTCCGGCATCTAACGAGGAAAGAAGTTGCGCAATTGAAGGCAGCAGTCAGCAGTCAGCAGTTAGAAGTTGGCACTTGGCCAGCCCACAAAGAGCTCGGTTTTATACCAACTGCCAAGTGCTAACTGCAGATTACTGCTCTTGGAGATTGAATGACAGATTTCGGCAAGCTGGTTCCGGCGCATGTGCGGAAGCTGGGCATCTACAAGGCAGGCAAGCCTCGGCGACAGGCGGAATTGGAGAGCGGTGTGCGTTGCATCAAGATGGCGTCGAATGAAAACCCATACGGGCCTTCGCCCTTGGCCATCGAAGCGATCAAGGCGGCAAGCATCGAGACGCATTGCTATCCGGATGCAGGCGTCGCGGAGCTGACTGCGCGGCTCGCCGAAGCCCACGAGCTTGATCCAACGCATGTTCTGGTGACCGCCGGCTCGACAAATTTTCTTGAGATTCTCGCGCGGACACTGCTGGGCCCGGGGCTGAACTCGGTTACCAGCAAGCAGTCGTTCATCGTGTATCCCATCGTCACCAATGCGACGGGAGCACAGCTCATCGAAGTACCGACGCTGAATGACGGGTTCGATTTGGAGGGAATTCTCGCGGCCATCGATGGCAACACGCGCATCGTGTACATCGCCAATCCGAACAATCCGACGGGAACCATCCTGGAAGCGGACGCAATCGAGCGTTTTCTCGATCGCGTGCCGTCTCATGTCATCACTGTTCTGGATGAGGCTTATTACGACTTTGCCAACTACTTCGCGGCCGAGAACGGGACCGAATACTCCCGGTCGCTGGACTATGTGCGCGCTGAGCGGCCGGTCGCGGTGTTGCGGACATTTTCGAAGGCCCATGGACTGGCGGGACTGCGCGTGGGATATGGGATGGGACCTTCGGAGCTGATGGGGTACCTGTCGCGGATGAAGCCGGCATTCATGGTGTCATCACTGGGAGAGGCGGCGGCGCTGGCTGCGCTGGCCGATGCGGAACACGTTCAGCGGGCAGTCGAAAACAACGCCGCGGAGGCGAAAGTGTTGACGCCGGCTATTGCCGAGATGGGTATTCGCGTGGTGCCCACGTGGGCTAATTTTCTCTTCTGCGATACGGGTGAAGATGCAGTGCCACTCTGCCATGCTCTGCAACAGGAGGGGATCATCGTACGTCCGATGATCGCGCCGTGGCAGGCACGAAACGCGTTTCGGGTGACCATCGGAAGGCCCGATCACAACCAGCAGTTTCTGGGCGCGCTCAAGCGCGTCCGGTCGGGAATCCCTGAGCTGAAGTAAAGATCCGAACAATTTCTCTTGACAACCGTCTGTGTTGACTGTATGGTGTATTTGTACACTAGACAGTGACCAGCGGCCTGACATTGCGCGTCGAGCTTGACTCCGGGATTCCAGCCTATCGGCAGATCGTCGATGGGTTGCGCATCCTCCTGGTGAACGGAAAGCTGGCCCCGGGTTCGGAGCTGCCGTCGGTGCGGCGAATAGCGCTGGATCTGGGCGTGCACTTCAACACCGTGGCGGAGGCGTACCGCATTCTAGCTGACGAAGGTTGGCTGGACTTGCGACATGGACGTGGAGCAACGGTGGTGAAGCGCGACGTTCCGCCCGCGTCGGCGGAGAATCTCGATGAGGTTCGCGGACGGTTGCGGGCGTTGATCGCGGAAGCGCTGTCGAAAGGAGTATCCGCCGCGAAGCTCAGCGCGGAGCTGCGCAAGCTGGCCCATGAGGTAGCGCCATGAAAGCCGAACTGCTGATCACGATTGGGCCCTTGGTTCTGGTAGGAATTATTCTGCAAGTCCTTCCCGTGCTCACGCGTCCGGGTATTTACTTCGGAGCCACAGTCGATCCTGAGTTCCCGCGGAGCAACGATGGCAAGCGCCTGTTGCGCTCGTATCGCTTGCAGGTGGGATTTTGGAGCGTGGTGGCAATCGTCATTGCCGCTGGGTTGGCAGTGCGCAATCTGGTAGCTGCTCAGATTCTGCCGATTTCCATGCTGCTGGTCGCAACCAGTTTCAGCTATTCCGTGCTGCTGGTCGCAAGCGGTTTCAGCTATTGGCTAAAGTTCCGCGAAGTGCATGCGCGTTACGGGGTGCGGTCGCCGGAAGTTCGTCAGGCTGAGCTGTCTCCCGCGGGAGCCACAGCAGGCTTTGGCTCGTGGTTGGCATTGCCGCCCTTTGTGGCTATCGGTGCTGTGGCACTCTATCTGCACTCGCATTGGAATGAGCTGCCGGAGCATTTCCCGGTGCATTTTGGATTGCACGGCGAACCAAACCGCTGGGTCGAGCGCGATTTTTGGGGAGTGTATGGTTCGCTGTTATTCGGAACGGCAACGCTGTTATTTCTGCTGGTACTGGCCTGGGTTATCGCGCGACTGTCCAGAAATACGGTCATGCGTTACGTGACTGTGCGCTCATTGCTGTTCCTGCTGTATCCGCTGGCATTGACATGCATTGTGGTGTCGCTGTTGCCGCTGTGGCGCCCGCCCGCCGGACTGGTTCCGGCGGTAATGCTCGCGTCCGTTGCCATCATCCTCTACTGGTCGTATCGGAGGATCAGCTCACCCGCCGCGAGGGATGCGGTTCCAGAGCCGATGAATGACACGTATTGGAAAGCGGGGATGTTCTACTACAATCCCGATGATCCGGCGATCTTTGTTTCGAAGCGAGTGGGCATCGGATACACCATCAATTTTGCCAACAAATGGGCATGGGTGATCCTGGTCGGCCTACTACTCACCACGCTCCTACCTTTGGCGATTCGTCCGAGGTGATGCCATCGGCTAGGCTCGCGTAGTATTTCTTACGGGTTCGGTCTGCACTGCGGGGCCAAGCATTGGCAGACGCGCCGCGCCGTAGAGACCGGCGTCGCTGCCCATGAGGGCAATCGTCACGGTGGTGTGCTTCTGACCTTTCTCAACGCGATCAGGCGCCGTGACCGAGTAGGTGAACGAGCGCGTTTTCAGCTCCTCAAGCATGGTGGGCGCGAAGGACTCCCAGGCGCTGGCTACGCCGCCGCCAATCACGTACATGGGCAGGTTGAGGGCGTTGATCATGCCCGCAATCGCAATCGCCAACGCGCGCCCGACCCTGCGATAGATCAGCTGCGCTGAAGGGTGACCCTGGATGGCAAGCTGATAAATACCGCGAGAGGTAAACTCAACATCGCCGCGAGCCGTGTCCGCCAGATCGGGCGCGTCGCCGCTCGCCAGTGCCTCATGTGCCATGCGCACGATGGCCGTCGCTGACGCATACTGCTCCAGACAACCGCGGCTGCCACAACCGCAAGGATGGCCTTCGGATTCCACATTGAAGTGCCCCAGCTCGCCTGCCATGCCGTTGATGCCGTGCCAGATGCGACCGTTGATGATGACGCCGCCGCCCACGCCGGTGCCGAGAGTGTACATGGCCATGTGATCGGTGTTGCGTCCGGCACCCAGCCACTTCTCACCCATGGCAGCGGCATTGGCATCGTTCTCCAGGATGACCTTGGTCCCAAGCCGGCGCTCAATCTCTTCGCGCACGGGAAAGCGCGCCCACCCGGGAAGGTTGGGCGACTCCATGATGACGCCGGTATCCATGTCGATGAAGCCGGGAACGCCAATGCCGATGCCGGCGAGGTCGCCCAAGCCGCGATGCTTTGCGGACAGAGACAGAATGGCGTCGCACATTTCGGCGATGACGAAGTCGCGACCTCGCTGCACCTCCGTCCCGGTGGTGAGTTTCTCCAGCAGCTTGCCATTTTCATTGACCACGGCGATGCGTAGATTGGTCCCACCCAGATCAACGGCAATCGAATAAACGCTCATGTAGGCCCTCGGGATTTAGTCGCCACAGAAATACAGAGGCGCAGAGTTGTTTCCCCACGGAGATCACGGAGCGCACGGAGGAAAGTAAGAGAAAGCAATAAGCAAAGAGCCCTCCATGCTCCGGCCTGTGCGACCTGAGGGATAAGAAAAACCAATGGGCAGCCTGCTCTCTTGTCGACTTTCTCCGTGGTCTCTGTGTTCTCCGTGGTAAAAAAAATCTCTGTGTCTCTGTGCCTCTGTGGTGAATACCCTCTATTTCTGGCAACGCGGACAATAGTGACTACTGCGACCTGCGATGATAACCCGCTTGATGGGAGTTCCGCACACCAAACATGGCTTACCCTCCCGTCCGTAAACGCGATGTTTCAATTGGAAGAATCCTGCACGGCCTTCTGCGTCCACATAGTCGTTGACGGAGGAACCGCCAGCCCTGATGGCCTCGCGCAGCACCTTGAGCAAGCCCACATGTAGTTTTTGCAACTCGGAGCGGGTGAGCGACGAAGCACGGCGGCGAGGCCTGACCTTGGCGCGAAAGAGTGCCTCGTCGGCGTAGATGTTGCCGACGCCACTCAGCAGCTTCTGGTTGAGAAGAGCGCTCTTGATGGGAGTTTTGCGGTGACGAAAGAGTGTTATGAAGCGATCGATCTGGGAGTCCAGCGGTTCCTCGCCAGGGGCGTTGAACCCTGCATTGTTGGCGTGGGATTCGATTCGCACTACGGCCAGGCGACCGAAGCGGCGAGGATCGACAAAGCGCAACTCGCGCCCGGAGGCAAGCTTGAGCACGGCATGAGTGTGCTTGGCCGTTTCGGTTTCAGGTGAGGCAATGAGCAGTTGTCCAGTCATGCCGAGATGGACGATCCATTGGCCACAAACCCAGGTCTGGACCCCCGCGAAACCCGGGGCACCCACCGATTTTCTTCCTCTGTCAGGTTTCGCCGCTTCCAGATCGAAGACGATGTGCTTGCCGACGCGGCGCACGTGAGCAATGCGCGAGTGCTCCAGGACAGCCGCAATTTCCGCAGGAGAAGATTTGAGCGGCTCGGGTTTCGAGCCCAGCCAGACGGATTCGATGGTATCGCCCGCAATGCGCTTGTCGAGGCCGCGGGCGATGGTTTCAACCTCGGGAAGTTCGGGCATGTTAATACCTTACGACACCGGAAACGCAGCGGCAGGTGGGGGTGCCTTTTGTAGATGCTGTCACGACATTCCTCCATTAGCGTACAATGCCGGACGTGCCAGTGTGGATGACAACCCCGCTGAAGATCATGGCTGCGGTCGGCGTCTTCTTCGCCTTCCACTTTGCCCTGTACGCGCTCCCAAGAATGGGGCGTGGTGACCGACATGGCATGCGACGGGTTCTTAGTTGTTTCTTCTCACGGTTGATTCCGGGCCGTAATCGGCGCAAGGCCATCGACGCTATGCAAGAGGCTCGTCGCCAGCGCGGAATGCCTCCGCTGGAGAATCCTTTCCTTTAACAGCGTGGGACGAGCAATTGCACCGTTCATCACAGAACCTGTAAAATCTAGAGTTACACAGCCCGTCTCATCTTAATCTTCCCGGAATTCAGGCCTTGGTTTTCAATCAGAGGCGAGTTGTGTGCGGAATTGTGCGAATCAGCGGTGCCGGTTCGCGATCACAGGCGGAGTGCAATTTGAAAACTGGCAAGACAGCGGTGGTGGTCGGCGCGCAATGGGGCGACGAGGGCAAAGGCAAGATCGTTGACGTGCTCTCGGAGCGCTTCAAGGTAGTGGCGCGCTATTCCGGCGGCCACAACGCCGGACACACCGTAACCATTCACGGCAAGAAATTCATCCTGCAGCTTATTCCGTGCGGGGTGCTGCGTCCGGGCTGCCGGGGGGTGATCGGCAATGGGGTTGTGCTCGACCCATTCGCCTTTATGAAGGAGGTTGACGCCCTGCGGGCGACGGGGGTTCAGGTTGACGGCAATCTCTTCGTCAGCAACCGCGCGCACGTGATTCTTCCCTATCACCGGCTGATTGAACTGGCGGCTGAGAATGCGCCAGGACGGGTGAAGATCGGCACAACTTCGCGCGGCATAGGTCCGACATACGAGGACAAGATGGCGCGCAGCGGCTTGCGCGTGCAGGACCTGCTGGACAAGAAGCTGCTGCAAAAACACATCGCGAACGCCTGCCGCGAGAAGAACACAATCGCACACGCGCTCTTCAACAGCGAGCCCCTGGATGCAGACAAAATTTACACTGACTACTCGGAGGTCGCGGACCGAATGGCGGCCTTTGTCACGGATACCGCACTGCTGCTCAATCAGGCCATTGCGCAGGGCGAGCCGGTGATGTTCGAAGGCGCGCAAGGGACGATGCTGGACATCGATCATGGCACGTATCCGTTTGTGACGTCTTCCAGTGCGACTTCCGGCGGGGCGTCGACCGGAACAGGAGTGCCGCCAACCTCCATCGATACCGTGATTGGAGTGACGAAGGCGTATTGCACTCGGGTGGGTGGGGGGCCGTTCCCGACGGAATCGAAAGACGCGATTGGTGAGGCGCTGCGGAAAAAAGGCAACGAATTCGGCGCTGTTACCGGGCGTCCGCGGCGTACCGGCTGGCTCGATCTGCCGCTGCTACGCTACTCCAACATGATTAACGGCACGAGTTGGCTGGTGGTGACGAAGCTGGATGTGCTGGACGACCTTGAGGAGATCCCGGTATGCGTCAGCTACAAAGTCGAAGGGAAGGAGAGCGTGGAGATCCCGGCGCAGGCCTCCGGTTTTGAGAAGATTGAACCGATTTACACGAAGCTGCCGGGCTGGAGGACGAGCACATTCGGCATCAACTGCTACGATCAATTGCCGGAGAAGGCGAAGCGGTATCTTAAATTTGTTGAGAAAGAATCAGGCGCGAAGATCGCGATCATCTCCACCGGACCCGACCGCGAGCAGACGATCTTCATGCCGGAGTTCCTGCACATGCTGAGTGAAGTGAGCGGCGTCGCGCGAAGCTAGACGAACCTGGAGGGTGCAATGCTTGTGTTGGCGGTGACGTGGATGGCGAATGCCGGACACGAAAACGAAGTGGCTGTCATTTTTTCCAAGCTGGAGGCCGCTTCGCGCCAGGAGCCCGGCTGCCTGACTTACACCGTACATCGTCACGTGGACGATCGGCGGCGGTTCTTCATTTACGAGCAATATCGTGATGCAGCGGCGCTGGAGGCGCACCGCAACTCTCCTCACTTTCAGGAATACGCGGTGAAGGCGCTGCGAACCATCGGTGAGCGCCAGCAGGGCGATCTATACAAGCCGTTGACAGATGGCCAGTAGGAGTTAGGCCGCACCAGTCCCGCGACCGGCACTCTCCTCACCCAACTCTTCCCTCAACATCGCAAACACTGCCACCAATACCGAAGCAACAACGGGGCCCAGGAATAGTCCCAGAAAGCCGAATGCTTCGACACCTCCGAGGATGAAAAAGAGCAGCACCATCGGGTGCAACTCGACTCGTCCACCGACCACCAGAGGTCGCAGGAAGTTGTCGACGCTGCTGATGACAATCGTTCCCCAAAGCAGCAGGAAGACACCCTTCCAGACGGAGGCTGTCACCAGCAGGTAAACGCCTACCGGCACCCACACGATGGCCGATCCAACCACCGGGAGGATGGAACCGAAGCCGGCGCCAAGCCCCAGCAACAACGAGGAGGGCATGCCTACGATACGCATTGCGATCCCTGTGAGCAGACCTTGGGCAACGCCCACGGTGAGAATGCCGTAGACGTTGGCGACGATAGTGTCCGAGATGTTCTGATACAGGTGAGCCACCTGCGCATCGGAAAGCGGCATGAGCCTGCCGGTGCGATGCGCCCAATTCTTACCGTCGCGAAAGAAGAAGAACAAAACCAGGAAGGTGATCAGCGCATCGACGGTGAATCGCGCCAGATTGCCGAGTACGGCTGCCCCAAAGCTCACCATCTCCAGGCTGACCTTTTGCACATTCGAGGCCACGATTTCCCTGACGTTGTAACGCGAAAGGTCTACCCAGTGCCCGATAAAGCCAAGCGGCCGGGCGGCCAGGACAACGACGAATTGTGAAAGTCCACCCTCTTCGGCGCTCCGCCGGCTGAGATAGTGGGCGGCAGTGAAGGCCTCGTTCGCGGCCAAGGTCGTGATGATGAAAGCAGGGACTCCGAACAGGAGCAAGACAGCAAGCGTGGAAAGCAGCGAACTAAGGCTACGGCGTTGTCCGGTGAGGTGCAGAAATCGACGGTGCAGCGGGTAGAAGACCACCGCCAGGATCACGGCGAAAGCGAAGGGCTTGAGGAAGGGCCAGATGATAAGAAGCGACAGAACAAGCGCGAGGACAACCAGGGCGGCGAGAAAAATGAGGGTACTGCGCTTGTTGGTCATGGAGGCGGGCATTCCAGTTGTAACACGAAGGGTTGCGAACGCACAGACTGAAAAAGTTTGTGGCGCTCGATGTCACTCATCCCGCAGCAGTCGTAAGGGATCGATGCTTAGCGCGCGCTGTGCCGGTATCCATATAGCCAGCAGCCCCAGTAGCAGCATGATGACGACGGCGCCCCCCAGCACCAGCGGATCACGAGGAGTTCCCAGATAGACGATGAAGGCCAGTACCCGGCTCGCCAGAATTCCGAGGAGCAGTCCGACCAACGAACCGAGCGCCAGCAATTTGAAAGGGCGTCCGAGTGCTGCCTGTAACACTTCCTCCCGCTTCGCGCCGAGAGCGATGCGAATTCCCAATTCCTTCATTCGTTTGCTGACCGAGTAGGCAGCCATCCCAAAGATGCCGGTTAGCGCCAACATCGCGCCCATTACACCCAGCACACCCAGCGACAGCGTCGCGGCGCGCGCGCCGAATAAAGCGGTGTCCAGTTTTCTGTTCCAGGATTGGATATAAAAGGGCAGCCCTGGATCAAGCTCATGCACGGTAGTCTTCATGGCCGCCGCCAGTTGCTGGGGATCGCGGTCCGAGCGCACCAGCAGGAAGGTTTGACCCGACGGCGATTGTAAGCTGGGCAGAAACATTGCCGGGTGGGGAATTTCTGTGAGGCTGGTATATTTCCCGTCTTGCGCAATCCCGACAACTTGTATGCGCGTTCCATCCGGAATCTTGAAGTATCCGCCTATTGCGTTGGTTACAGAGCCAAAGATTCGGCGCGCAAACTCCTGGTTGATCACGGCCACGCGGGGTGCATTCTTATCGTCATGCCAGGTAAACGCCCTTCCCGACAACAAGGCTGTACCCGCCGCGTGGAAGTAGTCAGGGGAGATGTTGTACTCAATAGCTTCAGAAGCAGCGTTCGCCGGCCTGAGGTCTGTGGTCTTGTCGGTAAAGACATTCACGGGGTTCCAGCTATCGTGTAACGGCGGCTCATCGGCCGATCCTACGTACTGAACACCGGGAATCGCCTGCAGCGCATCGATCATGCGCTTCTGAATTATCGGCACCTGATCGCCGCGGTAACCCGCCATGCTTGGGCTGGTATCCAGCAACAGCACCTTTTGCGGTTCAAAACCCAAATTGCTGTGCAGGGTGCGTGCCAATCCACGCACGGCCACGATGGAAGCGGTGACCAGCACGGCACAGATGGTAATTTGAAGGACCAGCAAGACGTCGCGGACACTGATCCGCCGCCCAACTACGCCGGCGGCTCCCAGCTTGACGACCTCATAGGGATTGGTGTGGAGTACCTGCTTTACCGGAACCGCGCCAAAGAGGAATCCACTCGCCAAACTCAGCAGCAAAGCGACTGCATATACTTTTGCGTCGGGGTTCAGAGACATATGGATGGGATACCGGGGAATTGGCTGCCACGTGCTCAGCGCGCGCAACAGCATAACGCTACCCCAGAGACCGACAGCGCCTCCGATCAGGGAAATCAATACAGCTTCGGTGAAAAGTTGCCGCAGAATGCGACGGCGGGTCGAGCCCAGTGCCAGTCGTAGAGCAACTTCCCGGGAGCGGTCGGCGGCGCGCGCGGCAAACAGGCTGCCCAGGTTGGCGCACGCTGCCAGCAGAATTAAGCCCGCCAGCAACATCATTCCCGTAAGGAATGCCCGCATGGGACGGCCAAGATGGTCGCCGTAAAGACCTGGACGCGCGAGCAAAAAATCCGTGTGACCATCGTCTTTGGGATAGGTCTTCTCCAGATAGGAGCCGATCGAGTTGAGATCGGCAATCGCCTGTGCCGGAGTGACTCCCGGCTTTAGATGCCCCATCACCATGAAGACCCAGCGGTCGTCGCGCGCATTCAACTCGTCTTTATCGCCCTCGATCTGCCCCTCGTTCACCATCGGTACAAAAATGTCGGGATTGAAAAACAATAGAGTCCCGCGGAACTCAGGCGGCGCTACTCCGAGAATGGTATAGGGATGCTTGTTCAACTGAACCACACGACCCGCCACGCCTCGATCATCCTGAAAATGACTATGCCAAAACGCGTAGGTGAGCACGATGTACGGAGCGCTGTTGTGGCCGTGCTCATCGGAGGCGTGGAAGAAGCGGCCGAGATACGGTTGAAGTCGTAATTCGTCGAAGTAGTTACCGGTTGCCTGTATAACCCAGACGCTGGACGCGGTTCCTCCGCTGTCCAGCCCTGCCTCAGTAGCGGTGTAACCGGCCAGACCCTCGAAGCTGCGGTTGCGGTCGCGGAGATCGAGATAGTCAGGATAGGACTGGCTGGGGTCCACGAAGCTGGCATTACGCTCGATTGCCCAGAGGCTTTGCCACTGCGGCACATTGAGGGGGCGCAGGATGAACGCGTTCAATATGGCAAACACCACGGCATTGGCGCCAATGGCCAAGGCCAGCGTTGCAACCGCGGTGATTGCGAAACCGGGAGACTTGCGCAACATTCGGAGAGCGTAGCGTACGTCGTTGATGAAACTTCCGATGAAATTGCCGCCCAACGCTTCGTGGCATTCCTCCTTGAATTTGTCCTGGCCGCCAAACTCGATGCGCGCGAGACGATCGGCTTCGTCACGAGGAAGGCCGGAGCGCTCAAGATCGTCGGAGCGGTGCTGGATGTGTGAGCGAAGTTCCTCCTCCATCTCATCCGCGATCTGCGGATGACGAAAGAACCTTGCGGCAAGCGATCGAAAGTAAGCTACGAGTCTCATAACTATTCCGGTTGGACCGGCACGCCGCCCATCGCGCACTACTTTTTCGGCTGCGAATGGGAATCTGACTCGCTGCTGGGAGGAACGATGTTCTTCAGCCGCATGTAGGTGACGAGGTTGCCATAGTGTTCCATGTTGTGCATGTTGTTGACCGTCAGCACGCCGAGTTTCGGTGTGTCGTCGTTTCCGAAGAGCTTCACCATTTCCGTAGCCGACGCGTCGGTCATGCCGTCATAGGCTTTGTCGCAGTAGGCGAAGCCATCTTTGAGTGCGGCGATCAGGTCGGCCTTCGAGGATTTGGTCTGCTCGATTTTCGGAGCGGGATTTTTCTCGCCGAGAACGATGGAACAAAACAAGTACTGCGCGTCGGCGAGGTGTCCGACGATCTGGCCGAAGCTGCGGACTTCAGGAGTGGGCTTGAAACTGTAATTCTCCTCCGGCACTTTTTCGGCGGTGCGGAGCAGAATGTCTTTGACGTGTCCGTAGGCGAATCTGTTGAATGTGCTGAGCGGATTGTCGGCGGACTTCATTGGTGCGGACGATTTCTGGGCGTCGGACTGACCGAAAGCCAGCGTGCTTACGAACATCGCAACAACTGACAAAGCAATTCGAAGGGTCTTCATGTTTTCACTCTCCTACGCTGTAAATCTGGCAACCACAGTTGCCGGTTGTTTTACCGGATCACGAACCGGCCGCACTGGCCCGCTGGTTCCATCGTTGAGCGTTCACGCCCATCACCATCAGCCATAAGCACAGCAATCCTTCACCGATGCCACCGCACGCCATGATGTAGGGGGCTAGATGGCCCGCCAGCGACGGGGCCAGGAAGTTCGCAAAGCTGTTGGTCAGCCATGCCAAGCCCGCAATCGCCATCAGCACGCCCAGAAAGCGTGGCAGAAAGCTGGAGCGGAAAACGAGGAAGCCAACCAGGAGACAATAAAATCCAAAAAATACCAGGCTGATGTTGGTGGCGGGTGCGGTCAAATTGAGAAACATGAGCGCCAGCGCCCGCAACTGTTCCGCGGTAAAGACGCTCAAGTACTTTTCGCCTCCCAACAGCAACGGTCGCCAAAGGAGATGGCGAGGATGGACATCACTATGGTGAGCAAGTAGAACGCACCAGCCAGCCTGGCCTTGGAACGCGGCGACGCTTGGGTGATTTCTTGGGTGATCGCAGCCGAAGCGGAAATCATGCTTCCTCCGGTTGTGCGGCAAGGGCGGCTTCGATGGCTGCAGACAGGCGGTTCCAGCCCTCGGTTTCCTCGCGCAGACGCTTGCGCCCGGTTGACGTGAGTTCGTAGAACTTGGCGCGACGATTGTTCTCCGATGTTCCCCAGCTTGCCTTCAGAAGACCTTGACGCAGCAGACGAAACAATGCGGGATAGAGCGCGCCCTGCTCGATGAGGAGCGCTCGTCCGGAGATTTGCCCGATGCGAAGGAGAACGCCATAACCGTGGAGCGGCCCGAGAGAGACCGCCTTCAGGATAAGAAGATCGAGGGTGCCGGGAAGGAGCTGGGCCTGGTCGGTCATGATTCTCCTAAGACGATTAGGAGTGTAGCGCGACTCTCCTAACTTGTCAAGGAGAACGTTGTAAAAATCTTGATCGTGGTAAGGAGAGGCGGTTCGAAGCCGAGCTGGCAGGTGGGAATCGCGCGCGCTCGGAGTAAAAAGCTTTGCCTAGCAGGGGCATCATTACCGCTCGGGCGTTGGCGACCTTCGGCCTGCGAAGCAGGTCCACTACTCTCTCACGCGGCCTTCGGCCCGGAGTACACAGGCGGGGTATCAGGCTGGCTCTCCAAAGGAGCGGCCAGCAGCTTCATTTCATTCCAGTCATACGGAAACTCATGGCCACAATCAAGGCATACAACGTAGGTTCCGGTGAGCGCGGCTGCGGGGCTGCGGCGTTGTTTGCCGCGGACTGTAATCGGGAAGCTGCAACGTTTGTGTGAACAACCGAAGACCATGTCGAACAGCTTCATAAGCCACCTCCGAATGGCAGCAGTTCACAAAACTAAGGGTACTGAACCTGGGAGCAGAATGGCCTCCCTTGCTAAAGAAAACCCAACTACACCCCTTTAGATTCGGAGTCACAGGAAAAGGTTTCGCTACTGGGACGGAGTTGTCCCCAATTGGGAGACGCCAATCGAGGTCATCTGGCGGATGGCAGGCAGCTATAATCGATGCACTTTGCGATATTTTCTTGCTCGACCGCTGCAAAGCTTTGTGATTGTCGTAGTTTCTGCCTGGCTGTTCTGCCTGTCCGCGGCGGGAGAGGCCGTCTCCGGCACGCCAACCGTTATGGTGATGCCGTTCGAGAACCAATCGAGCGCGCCTGGGCTTGAGTGGATCGGTGAAGCGTTTCCCGAAGTGCTTTCACAACGTCTGGCGTCATCTCAGCTTTATGTAATGAGCCGCGACGACCGCGTGTACGCCTTCGACCATTCCGGTATTCCCTCAACCGTTCTGCCTTCGCGCGCGACCGTGTATCGGGTTGCTGAACAGATGGAGGCTGACTACGTGGTGATGGGCAGCTACAACTTCGATGGCAAGACCTTCACTGCTCATGCCCAAATGCTCGACATGAACAAGCTGCACTTGTATGCGCCGGTGGAAAGCAGCGGACCCTTAACGAATCTGATCGAGCTCCAGACGATGCTGGCGTGGGAGTTGTTGCAGCAACTGCCGGCGCGGCCGTCGGTCAGCCGCGAGCAGTTCCTGCAGGCATCGGCACCGATTCGGCTCGACGCGTTCGAAAACTATGTGCGCGGGATTCTTGCTCAGAGTCAGCAGCAGAAGATTCACTACTTCCACGATGCGGTGAAGCTCAATCCTAACTACACGTTGGCCATGTTGCAGTTAGGCAAGACGTACTTTGCGGATCACGAATACGAGTCCGCTTCAGTCTGGTTCGCGCGCATACCCAAGACTGATCCGGTTGCCGGGGAGGCGAACTTCCTGCTTGGGATATCGGAGTTCTATCGCGGGAATTACGACAAGGCCTTTGCGGCCTTCAACTTTTTGTCAACACGATTGCCGCTGACGGAGGTCTATAACAATCTGGGAGTGGTCGAAGCCCGTCGCGGCCACCGCGCGGCTGCCATTCAGTATTTTTCCAAAGCGGTAAACGCCGACCCTAACGACACCGACTATCGCTTCAACCTGGCGGTAGCGTTATACAGAAACGGCGACAGCGCAGCCGCTAGCCGGCAACTCAAGGAAGAATTGCAGAGAAATCCGACAGACAGCGAAGCCAAGCCACTGCTTGAACTTGTCAGCCGAGGAGCGCCTCCTGCGTCGGCGAACAGCGTCTCCGGAAGTACTTCGTTATTGGCGTCGAGCCAGACACACATCCCATTGGAGCGGATCAAGCGCAACTACGACGAAGCGTCATTTCGTCAACTGGAATTGGATCTACACAACTACGCTGAAGCACGACTGGCAAAGATGAATGCCCCCGAGCGTGCGGCCTATCACCTTGAGCGCGGCAAGGAATTGCTGGCGCAAAACATGTCGGAAGAGGCGGAGCGCGAATTCAGGGACGCCATCAATGCAGATCGCAATAATGCTGCGGCACACGCCCAATTGGCGATGCTGCTGGAGAAAAAGGGCGATGTCAGCGATGCGCGGATTGAGGCGCAGAATTCAGTGCGTCTAAAGCCAAATGTCGATGCATTATTGGTGCTCGCTCGGATGGATTTGAAGCAGAACCAGGTGCAGATAGCGGCCGGCGAAGTTGATCGCGCACTCGCCCTCGAGCCGGCGAATTCCTCTGGGCTTGCGCTGAAACAAGAGATCTCCTCTAGACAACAAGGTGCAAAATAGAGGCGGTGGCTTTATGAGCAACTATCCTCTCGCTAGTCATGGTGGGCGAGTCCGCAGGAGCGGACCACTCGAAGCATCGCTATCCGGGCAACATTTTCGCGGTAGAGAGCTCTTCGGCAAGCTCAGGGCAGGCTCTTCGACTCCGGCGCGCAAAGCCGGCACCCTTCCGCTGAAGATGCCAGTTGCTTTGCTGTCGTTGCTGGTGCTGCTGTCCTCCGCCAGCGCAATGGCGTCGACGGTGGTCAAGGTCCGAATTGATGACACCATCCAACCGATCAGCGCGGAGTTTGTCGACCGTGCCATCGAGCACGCGCGGCAGACCAACGCCGACGCAGTCCTGATTGAATTGCATACTCCCGGCGGACTGGTCGACTCCACGCGCGAGATCATTCAGAAGATCCTTGCCTCGCCAGTCCCGGTGATCGTCTATGTGGCGCCCACCGGCGCGAACGCGGCTTCGGCGGGATTTTTCATCCTGGAATCCGCTGACGTCGCAGCCATGTCTCCCGGAACGAACACCGGGGCGGCGCATCCTGTCACGCTCGGCGGCGAGAAGATGGATGACGTAATGAAATCGAAGGTCGAGAACGACTCGGCCGCCTTTATGCGTTCCTTCGTTGGGCCGCGCGGCCGAAATGTGCAACTGGCGGAGAGCGCGGTGCGCGAGTCGAAGTCGTGGACAGATCAGGAGGCGCTGCAACAACACCTGATCGACATCGTCGCCAAAGACCAGGACGATCTATTTCGCCAACTGCAAGGCCGAACCGTGAAGCGATTCGATGGCAAGCAGGTGAAGCTGAACCTGGTCGACGCGAAGGTCGACGAGATGCAGATGACCCTGCGGCAGCGCATCCTCGACTTCCTGCTGGATCCCAACATTGCGTTTCTGGTGTTGGCGGTTGGAGCGCTGGCGCTGTACGCCGAATTCAATCACCCAGGCGCAGTCGTGCCAGGTGTAGTGGGCGTAATCTTCATTCTGCTGGCATTGTTTGCGCTGAACCTGCTGCCCACCCGATACGCGGCGTTCACGCTGATCATGGGGGCGTTTGTGCTGTTCGTGCTGGAAGCGAAATTTGCCACGCATGGGATACTGGGCCTCGGCGGCATCGCGCTACTGACGCTAGGTGGCTTGCTGCTGGTGGACGGCCCCATTCCGGAGATGCGGGTGAAACTGTGGACGGCACTGGGCGTCAGCATTCCGCTTGGCGTGATCACGGTTTTCCTGATGAGCATTGCGCTGCGCGCCCGGCGTAATAAGGTTGTCACCGGACAGCAGGGGATGATTGGCGCCATTGGTGAAGCGCGCACCGACATCGATCCGGAAGGCAAGGTCTTCGTGCTAGGTGAGCTGTGGAACGCGCACGCGCGCTCGCGCGTCGGCATGGGAGACCATGTTGTCGTGCGCAAGGTGGAAGGCCTGGAACTGGAAGTAGAGAAGCAGTAGCTGGGAGCAATCAGCAATTAGCAACTAGCAAATCCCGCAAGTCGCTCCCGAAACCAATCTCCTATCTATCCGCCGAGGTACTAGGTAAGCTCTGTCGCTTCCGCCCGGTTACCTCCATTGTGCTTGGCGCGATACATCGCGGCGTCGGCACTCTGGATCATGTTTTGCACCGATGAATCGAGCGGAGCCCGCGAGGTTGCGGCTCCTACGCTCACGGTGACGGTCACGTCACTTCCAGCATCGATAGGAGACGACGAGACGGCGGCTCGCAAACGTTCTGCGAACTGGCGAGCGGCAGCGGAATTGAGCTCGGATGCCGCCACGATGAATTCCTCCCCACCATAGCGGCCGAGGAAATCGTAGGGACGAATGGCGGCGTTCAAGCGGTGAGCGACTTCTCGCAAAATGGCATCGCCGGCGAGATGCCCATACTTGTCATTCACCCGCTTGAAGGAATCAATATCAACCAGGAACAGTGAAAACGATGTTGACTTCCGCCCGGCACGCTGGAATTCAGCATTGAGCAGCTCAAACAAAGCACTGCGGTTCCAAATGCCAGTGAGCGAGTCGTGAGTGGCCTGAAAGCGAAGGCTCTCCTGGGCAGCCAGCAAGCGGTCATGCAACTTCAGCATGCGCTCGCCCACCCGAACTCGGGCGAGAAGCTCGTGAGCATTAAAGGGTTTGACCAGGTAGTCGTCAGCGCCCGCTTCGAGTCCCTCCACGATGTCGTCCGGCGTGTGCTTGGCCGTCAGCAGCAAAATATATTGATAGCGCTCGGCGCTATGATCTCTCACGCTGCGACAAATTTCCGGGCCATGAATGCCTGGCATAATCCAGTCAAGGATTAGCAGCCTGGGGGCTTCCGCGGAGCGGGCAAGTTCCAGTGCGTGGGTTCCGTCGCTGACGAGCAGGACGTCGTAACCTTTGCTGGTCAGCAGTTGCTGGAGCGCCCTCCGGTACAGCGGGTCATCTTCCGCGATCAGCACGTTGCCGAGGTGCCGGCTATCACCGGGGTCATTTGGGGCGGGCAGCGTGAGGTCTTCGCTAGTCACGGATGGCACCGGCTAGTTGCGCAGCCGGAGAGAACATCTCTTGTCGCAATGCCTCGACGTAGGCCGCCAGGCTGGGCACAAGTTCACGGAGAAGGGTGGCGTTTCGGTCGTGGCTGGCCTGTTCGATGTGCAGCGCCAGTGTCTCTCCCTCGGTCGCCCCAATATAACCAAGACCTCCCTTCAAAGTATGGGCTGCCTTGCGGAGGGTTCGGTAGTCCTCCTGCGCAAGCGACTGGACCAGGCAGGCGAGATGGGCCGGATAGTCCTCGAAGAAAATCGCTGTGAGTTCCAGGAGCAAAGTGAGGTCGCCCCCGACCCTCTCCAACGCAACGGCTTGGTCCCAACCCACCGGCATGAGAAATGGCGCCGCCTCTTTCCGATGAGGCTCGCGGGGCCGACGCTTGCATTTCACATCGGCAGGTATGCGAGGCCGCTTTAAGCCAACGGCGGGATTGCGTCATTACTCCAGAGCGTTGAAAAGCCTGCTGAGCCTTAGGTGGCGACTTAGGACAGCGATTTCATTTCGCCAGCTCGTATCCGGCGAAGAAATAGCTGATTTCGAAGCGAGCGGTGTCGTCGGCGTCAGAGCCGTGGACGGCGTTCTTCTCGATGCTTGACGCCCATTTCTTACGGAGGGTGCCTTCGTCGGCTTTCGCCGGATCGGTAGCACCCATCAACTTGCGATACTCGGCGATCGCATCTTCTTTCTCCAGCGCCATGACGATGATCGGCCCGCTAGACATGAAGTTGGTGAGCGACTCGAAGAATGGCCGGTGGGCGTGAACGGCATAAAAGCCCTCGGCCTGTTGCCTGGTGATGTGCAGCATCTTCATGCCGATGATGCGGAATTTGTTTTGCAGAAGCGTGTGGATGATATCGCCCGCCGCGCCGCGTTCGAAGGCGTCAGGCTTGATGATGGAAAGAGTGCGTTGCAAGGTCTTCATGCGTAGATTAGTTCCTCAATTATTCGCGATTCGCTACCCGCTATTCGCTTTTCGCCAGAGCTCTTGCCAGCGTTTTAGCAACCGGCGATCATCACCTGATTCGCAACTCGGATTCGAACTTACTAGCGAAGGGCGAAGAGCGAATGGCGAATAGCGGCCTTACTTCATTACCGCAGCTTGTGCCTTAACCAGCGTCTCGCCGATTTCAGCCGGCGACTTTGCGACCTGAATGCCCGCCGCTTGCATGGCCTTGATCTTCTCGGCCGCGGTCCCTTTGCCGCCGGAGATGATCGCGCCAGCATGACCCATGCGGCGTCCCGGAGGCGCGGTTTGCCCGGCGATGAAGCCCACGACCGGCTTGCGTACGCTCTGCCGGATGAATTCCGCCGCGGTCTCCTCGGCGCTGCCGCCAATCTCGCCGATCATCACGATGGCGTCGGTATCGGGATCGTCGTTGAATAGCCGAATCGCGTCGATGAAGTTCGTGCCGATGATAGGATCGCCGCCAATGCCGATCGCGGTCGATTGTCCGATGCCGCGCGTCGTCAACTGATAGACGGCCTCGTACGTCAGCGTGCCCGAGCGCGATACGATACCCACGTTGCCTTCCTTGTGGATGTGTGCGGGCATAATGCCGATCTTGCATTTGCCGGGCGATATGATGCCCGGGCAGTTGGGACCGATCAGCCGCGAGTTCCTGGTCTTCAGGAACTCCCAGGCATTGACCATGTCCATGGCGGGAATGCCTTCGGTGATGCAGACGATGAGCGGCACACCGGCATCCGCGGCCTCCATGATCGCGTCGGCGGCGCCCGGCGGCGGAACAAAGATCACGGTCGCGTTCGCACCAGTATTGTCCACTGCTTCGGCAACGGTGTTGAAGATGGGCCAGCCTTCATGAGTGGTGCCGCCCTTACCGGGAGTCACGCCGCCGACAACGTTGGTGCCGTACGCGGCAGCGTTCTTGGCGTGGAAAGTCCCTTCGCGGCCGGTTAATCCCTGTACCAGCAGGCACGTCGATTTATCAACCAGTATGCTCATGCGACCCCCTTGGCGGCGGCGACGACTTTTTCGGCCGCGTCCTTCATGGTCTCTGCCACGATGAATTTCAGCCCGCTGTCTTTCAGGATTGTCCGGCCCTGCTCGACGTTGGTTCCCTCCAACCGCAGCACGATGGGTAACTGAATGTGGGTTGCACGCGCCGCGCTGACGATGCCATTCGCCAGGGTGTCAACGCGCAGAATGCCGCCGAAGATGTTAATCAGCACTGCCTTCACATTCTTGTCGCTCAGCAGGATTTCGAAGGCGTGCGTCACCTGCTCTTCGTTGGCGCCGCCGCCTACGTCGAGAAAGTTCGCCGGCATGCCGCCCGCGTACTGGATGATGTCCATCGTCGCCATGGCCAGGCCCGCGCCGTTCACCATGCAGCCGACATTTCCGTCGAGCTTGATGTAATTCAGGTTGTATTTACTAGCCTCGACCTCGAGCGGGTCTTCTTCGCTGATGTCGCGCAGCTCCAGGATTTCGGGATGGCGGTAGAGCGCGTTGTCATCGAAGTTCATCTTGGCGTCGAGCGCAAACAGCCGACCATCGGTGGTCGTGATGAAAGGATTGATTTCGACCAGCGAGGCGTCAGTGGCTTCGGCAGCGCGCGCCAGCGCCATCATGAGCTTCATTGCCCCGGTGATGTACTTCGGCTCGAGCCCCAGACGGAACGCGATCTGCCGCGCCTGAAACGGGCGCAGCCCGAAGCCGGGGGTGAGATGCTCTTTGATAATCGCATTGGGATCTTTGGCCACGACCTCCTCGATCTCCATGCCGCCCGCCGCTGATGCCATGAAGACGTTGCGGCCGACGTTGCGGTCAAGGACGATGCCAAGATAGAGCTCGCGGGCGATCGGCAGCGTTTCTTCGATCAGCAGGCGCTGCACGGTCTTGCCTTCAGGGCCAGTCTGATGGGTGACCAGCTTCATCCCGAGCATTTTCGCCGCGAGCTCGGCGGCCTCCTCGGGCGACTTTGCGATTTTGACGCCACCGCCTTTGCCACGGCCTCCGGCGTGAATCTGTGCTTTAACGACAACGCCGGTTGCGCCATCGTTGAAGAGCGCCCGCGCCACATCGAGTGCTTGTTCGCGGCTCTCGACCATGCGCCCGCGCGGCACGGCCACGCCATACTTCGACAGAATGGCCTTTCCCTGATACTCATGAATTTTCATGTTGATATGACGACAACCCGAGCCGGGTGCCCCACTCAGCCTTCAGTTGGCCAGGGTGGGTCCGAGAACGGGACGCCCCGAATTCTACGGGATTGTCTACTCCTTACAAGGATGGCGCAACAATTAGGAAACCAGTGATTGTATAGGAGGAAGTGAGGTCGAAGCTAGGACGAGCGACCTAACGCAGGAGCCAGGCCAACAGGCCTCCCAGCGAAGCCGGCATCGCAATGACCGCGATCCTGGCGAGGTTGCCGGGTTTGCTCATGGGCCAGTGCTCCACAAACTACTGGCTTAGACAGGGGCAGTGGAGCGCCGGTTGTATGAAGCCGGACATCAACAAGGAATGGGGAACTCTGGTAGCAGATGCGGGCCGGGAGCGTGGAATTTTGAGAGCGCAGCGAAGAGCTCCTGCTTGTCGAGCGGTTTTGCAATATACATGTCCATGCCTGCACCGAGGCATTTCTCGCGGTCGCCTTTCATGGCATGAGCGGTCAGCGCGATGATCGGTACATGTCCGCCCGTCTCCTGCTCTCGAATGCGGATCTGACGTGCGGCTTCAAGCCCGTCCATCTTGGGCATCTGCACATCCATGAGGATGGCATCGAATCTGTGTTTACCGCTGAGATCTACGGCTGCCTCGCCGTCCTCAACCACCGAGACCTCGTGGCCTGCCTTCTCCAGGAGGCGCACCAGCAGCCTCTGGTTCACGCGATTGTCCTCCGCGGCCAGCAACCGAAGAGGCGGCGTGTTGACCGACTGCGCGGGCCTGCTTTGATCGCCCGCGGCGAGAGGAGAGTCGGGCGAGAGCGCTCGTGTGACCACCTTCAAGAGCTCGATCCTACGGATCGGCTTCAGCAGATAAGCCGAGACGCCCAGTTCACGACACCTTACGACCTGTGCTGGCTGGCGATAGCCACAGGTGAGCATGACTACAGTGGCACTGGCTAACGCTGGGTTTCTTCGGATGATCTCCGCCAGCTGGAAGCCGTCCATTCCGGGCATCTCACCGTCGACAACCACCAGCTTGTACGGGTCACCACTTGCGGCAGCCGCTTCCAGCGCCGAGCGTCCGCGGAGAGCGCTGTCTACTGGGTCTGCTTTCATGCCGAAGCTGGTCAGCATTCCGGCGACGACGCGGCGATTGGTCAGGTTGTCGTCGACGACAAGGGCGCTGAGGCCGCGAAGGAAGCTGGGAATCTGGCGTGTGACAGGAGGCCCGGAACACAGACACGCGGTGAAATGAAATTCGCTGCCCTGGCCAACATGGCTGTCCACCCATATTGCCCCACCCATCAGGCCGATCAAGCGCCACGAGATCGCCAAGCCAAGCCCGGTGCCGCCGTACTTGCGGGTCTGCGACGTTTCGACCTGCGAGAATGGCTCGAAAATGGTCTGCCGTTTATCGGCGGGGATGCCGATGCCTGTATCACGGATGGTGAAGTGCAACATGTTGGGCCGCCGCTCGATATCGGGACCGAGAACCAGCACTACCTCACCGTGTTCAGTGAACTTAATGGCATTGGCTATTACATTCAGCAACACCTGGCGCAGCCGCAGAGGATCGCCAATCACGTTCTCCGGCACTCCCGGGCGAATATCGTAGGCCAGTTCCAGGTCCTTGCGATGCGCCGATGGGGCAAACGTCCGTAAGATTTCGCTGATCAGGTCGTGGAGATTGAATTCCAAGCGCTCAAGCTCAATGCGTCCGGCTTCGATTTTGGAAAAGTCAAGAACATCGTTGATGATCGACAGCAACGACTCCGCGGACGTCTTCACCATCGACATGTACTCGCGTTGCTCCGGGTCGAGTTGGGTTTCCATCGCGAGCTCGGTCATTCCGATGACGCCATTCATAGGCGTGCGTATCTCATGGCTCATGTTTGCAAGGAACTCGCTTTTTGCCCGGTTGGCCGATTCAGCTTCGTCGCGCGCCTTCTCCAACTCCACATTTACTTGCTTGCGCGCGGCCAGTTCGTTCTCCAGGGTTTTCTTGTGTTGCAGCAGTTCCAAATCACGGCGTTGAATCTCCGTCAGCATGTTGTTGAAGCCCGTAACCAGCGCCCTAATTTCTTCCGAGCTGTCCAGCGCTAAGCGGAGATCATATTTTTGTTCGAAGGTGACGGTCTGCATTGCCTCGACCAGCCAACTGATGGGGCCGGCAATGTGCCGCTGCAGGATGAATCCGCAGATTACGCTCACGCCCAGCGTAAACAAGAACAACCCCGCCGCCAGCCAAAGCAAGCGGTGCTGCAGGGCGCGAGAAGTGAGCGCACCGGAGACCAGGAAAGTCGCGGTCAGCACCACCATAGCGACCGTGATGGAGCCAAGAACGATCAGCGCAAGCTCGCGCGCCAACGTGCCACGCCGTGGAATGTTCATGCTTTTTATCCTGCGCTCCTCCCCGTGCTGCGAACTGACGAAAAAATCCCTGGCGTTTGACAACGCATACATTTTGAATATCGGGTAAGGGGGTAAGCGGCTTCAGAGACGCCTTCAGTATGTGGAACTCATGCGGCTCAATTTGGGAAGGCCTGGGTGGGATTGGACGTTTGCGATGGGCAAAGCGCATCGCGCAAGAACTTTTTGCCGGAAGTAGGTTTATAAACATCGTGCGGAGAGGGACACGCTGATGGTGCATCGCAGAATCGTCGGTCTGGGGGTTGTAATGGCGATCTTGATCACCAGCGTTGCCGTTTACGCCAAGAAGCAGAAGCGCGCCAGTGCTCCCGACGAGCGCCAGCGCGTCTCCCATGCTCTCGATCGGCTCACGTTCGGACCGCGCCCCGGCGACGTTGAAGCAGTTACAGCCATAGGCGTGGACAAGTGGATCGATCTGCAACTTCATCCCGAAAAGATCGATGACGTTGCGATGCAGGCTCGACTCTCCGGCTATCGCACGCTGAAAATGAGCGCACGGGAGATGGCCCTGGAGTTTCCGCCCAATCCTGTGGCCAAGGCTGTAGTGGACGGCAAGGTTGCTATGCCGCAGGGGACTTACGAGCACGCGATCTATGTCGCAGCTATCGATCGCGTCGAACACAAACAGGAAGAAAAGCAGAACACGGTGGCGGCACAAAATCCAGCTAATGGCAACGTCCAGCCGGCTGATGTCAAGGAGCGACAAGTTGCTCGCCGCGAAGCGCACAGCGTTGTCGATGATCTGATCGCCCTCCAGCCGAATGCCCGCATGCAACGCATCCTTAGCTTGCCCGTGGCCGAGCAGCATGACCTGCTGCAGGGAATCGCTTATCCCAAACGGCAGGCGCTATTCGACGGGCTCTCTGCGCAACAACGTGAAACCATCGTTGCCCTCAACCATCCGGAAGCGGTGGTCGATACCGAAGTGCAATCGGCCAAACTTTTGCGCGCAATTTATGGCCAGCGTCAGTTGGAAGAAGTACTCACCGATTTCTGGTTCAACCACTTCAACATCTTCATCGGGAAAGGCGCCGACCGGTACCTGGTTACTGCCTATGAGCGGGACGTGATTCGCCCACATGTCCTCGGCAAGTTTAAGGACCTTCTCATTGCCACGGCACAGAGTCCCGCGATGCTGTTCTACCTCGACAATTGGCAGAGCGAGGGGCCGGATTCCGACGCGGCGCTTGGACGGCCGGCCCACGCCAACGCTCCACCCGGCCCGTACTTTGGGAGACGGCCGCGGATGTACCCTCCACCGCAGCGTCCACAGCAACCGAATCCGCAAAACGCTCAAAAACGCCGCTCCGGACTAAATGAAAACTACGCGCGCGAGTTGATGGAACTGCACACGCTCGGCGTCAACGGTGGTTACACACAGCAGGACGTTACGCAGGTCGCGCGCGTCTTCACCGGATGGACGATCGAGGAACCACAGCGGGGCGGCGGCTTCGTCTTCCGGCCACGAGTGCACGAACCCGGCCCTAAAACAGTGCTTGGCCATCACATTAAAGAGGGTGGCGAGAAGGAAGGGTTGGAGGTGCTGAACCTACTCGCTCATCAGCCGGCAACTGCGCGCTTTATCTCGACGGAGTTGGCGCAGCGCTTCGTCTCCGATTACCCGCCGCAGCCGCTGGTGGATGCCATGGCGAAGACATTTCTGAAGAGCGATGGCGACATTCGCGAGGTACTGCGCACGATGTTTAATTCGCCGGAATTTTGGGCGCCGGAGACGTATCGCGCGAGGGTAAAGACGCCGCTCGAATTTGTCGTCTCGTCGCTACGCGCCAGCCAGGCCGAGGTGACGGACCCGCTGCCGCTCGTCGCCGTGCTCAACAAGATGGGACAGCCGCTGTATGGCTCGCAGCCGCCGACCGGTTATTCCACGAAGTCGGATGTCTGGGTGAATTCGGCGGCCTTGCTGGATCGGATGAACTTCGGCCTGGCGCTCACCGCCAACAAGCTGCCTGGCACAAGCTTCGATGTTACGCAACTGATGAACTACGGAGCAGCGTTGCCGGCACCCGAGGGCGACCTGGGAGCCCTGAAAAGTCCCCCGGTTGGACGGGTTGGGGTGGAGGATCCGTATCAGGCCCAGCTCAAGCTGGAGCAGGCGCTGCTGGGCGGCGATGTGTCAAAACAAACGCACGACACGATTGAGGAGCGGATTGTGATGCCGCAGCAAACGGCGGAAAGTAAGGGTGCAATGCCGGAAGCGAACATCAATGTCATAGCCGGACTTTTGTTGGGCTCCCCGGAGTTTCAGAGGAAGTGAGCAGTAGAACTTTCAAGTTATTTGGCTTTGTATCAGGGCACGACTTAGAACGTGCGAACGAAACAACGTAAGTCGGAGCTTTTGTCCCTGCGCGTAAGGGGGACAGGGCTGAAGCCCCAAGTCACGGTGAGCCGTTGCGGCACGTCTAAGACGTGCCCTGATACAAACCTGTGTGGAACGATGACTGGTTGATTGCTTATGATTACTCGACGCGCATTTCTGAAACACGGCGCGATGGCCGTCGTCGGCACGGCGGCGATTCCGTCGTTTCTCACGCGAGCAGCATGGGGCGCTGCTACAGCACAATCCAACAAGCGGCTGGTGGTGGTGTTCCAGCGAGGCGCGGCTGACGGGCTGAACATCGTCGTCCCGCACGCCGAGTCGGCTTACTATGCCATGCGGCCCAGCATCAACATCCCGCGGAACCAGGTCATCGATCTGGACGGCTTCTTCGGACTGCATCCCTCGCTTGCGTCGTTCAAGCCGCTATGGGACCAGGGACATCTGGCGATGGTTCATGCTGCCGGGTCGCCGGACACGACACGCTCGCATTTTGACGCGCAGGACTATATGGAATCGGGCACGCCCGGCGTGAAGAGCACTGCCGATGGTTGGCTCAACCGCACGCTGCAAACCGAGCGTGCTGCCGACTCCCCTTTCCAAGCGGTTGCGCTTGGGTCATCGCTGCCGCGCATTCTGTCCGGCAAGGCCTCGGCGGTCGCGGTCAGCAACGTCAACGCATTCTCGATTGCAGGCGGCAATCCCGCAGCCGCGCCGATCGGTAATACCTTCGAAGCGATGTATGCGCAGTCGGTCGACGCGGTGCTGCACGGCACGGGCAACGAAACCTTCGAGGCGGTCAAGATGCTGAAGTCAGCCGACCCGCAGCACTACACACCAGCTCCAGGCGCTAACTATCCCAAGGGTCGCTTCGGAGACGCGCTACGCCAGACAGCGCAGTTGATCAAAGCCAATCTCGGCGTGCAAATCGCCTTCACCGACATCGGCGGGTGGGACCACCATGTCAACGAGGGCGCTACGGAAGGGCAACTGGCCAACGTGCTGCGCGACTTCTCACAATCCATGGCGGCGTTCTGGACAGACCTGGGACCGCTGGCTGAGGAGACCGTGATCGTAACCATGTCTGAATTTGGGCGCACCGCGCGAGAAAACGGCAACCGCGGCACCGACCACGGACACGCGAATGTTATGTTCGTGCTTGGTGGACCGGTGCGAGGTCGCCGCGTCTATGGCCGCTGGCCCGGGCTAAACCAATCGCAGCTCAATGAGGGCCGCGATCTCGCGCTGACCACGGACTTTCGTCGCGTGCTGGGCGAGGCTGTGTCGGGTCATCTGGGAAACGCGCAACTCAATACCGTGTTTCCGGGCTTCGACAACGCGCCGGGACAATTCCTGCGATATCTGGGGTGAAGCGTCCGCTTGCCCCAATTTTCCATCCTGCTTCGGCCGGCACTCGTCTATATGAATTCGGGCATTCGTTACAATTAACTAAGGGCTCATGGCAATTCAGGACGAAGAGGTATTAGGCAAGGCATACGATGCCAGGCTGATGAGGCGCCTGCTCGCCTACCTGCACTCGTATCGCTGGCAGGTTGGTGTGGCGCTCGCGGCCATTGTGTTGAAGGCGGGTGCGGATGTTGTCCAGCCCTATCTGACCAAGGTTGCCGTTGACAAATATCTGGCGAATCGCACCGAAGCGCATTCGCTGCTCGATCGCTTCCTCAGCCCACGACCCTTCACGGGCATCGCGCAGATTGCCGGCATGTATGTCGGCCTGCTGCTGTTCAGTTTTCTGCTGGAGTTCACGCAGACCTACATCATGCAGTGGACCGGGCAGAAGGTGATGTTCGACCTGCGCAGCCAGATCTTCCGCCATCTGCAACGGCTGCACATCTCGTTTTTCGACAAGAATCCGGTAGGCCGGCTGGTGACGCGCGTTACCAGCGATGTGGACGCGCTGAATGAGATGTTCACCGCCGGCGTGGTGTCGATTTTCGAAGACGTGTTCGTGCTGTTGGGCATTCTGATCATCATGCTCAACATGAGCTGGCGGCTGGCGCTGATCACGTTCGCGGTCCTGCCCGTCATCTTCTACGCGACCTCGATCTTCCGGCGCAAGGTGCGCGACAGCTATCGTCGAATTCGCGTCGCGATTGCCCGGATCAATGCCTACCTCCAGGAGCACGTAACCGGCATCGTGGTTCTGCAGCTCTTCAATCGCGAGGAGCGCTCCTACCAGGAATTCGAGAAGGTCAATCGCACGCACATGGACGCGTTCAAAGACGCCATCCTGGCGCATGCCATTTACTATCCCGTGGTCGAGGTGCTGTCGTCCATCGCGATCGCCTGCGTCATCTGGTTTGGCGGCAATCAAGTGCTGCGCAATCTGGTAACGCTGGGCGTGCTGGTTGCGTTCCTACAATATGCGCAGCGCTTCTTCCGGCCCATCCAGGACCTGAGCGAGAAATACAATATTTTGCAGGCGGCCATGGCCTCGAGCGAGCGGATTTTCAAGCTGCTGGATACACCGGCGGAGATTGTTTCGCCTGTTCAACCGAAGGTGCCGCAAGGACCCGGGCGGATCGAGTTCGATCACGTGTGGTTTGCTTATCGCACGATGGCGCAGGCCGCCGCTGAGGCTGCGAGTAAGGGTGAAAAGCTGAAGGTTATTACTGTAAGCGGTACTGGAGATGGGATTGGCGGAATCGTTGCCGCATCTGCTGAAGAATACGACTGGGTGCTCCGCGACGTGTCGTTCACCATCGAACCGGGCGAGACCGTCGCCATCGTCGGCCACACTGGCGCCGGAAAAACCACTCTCATTTCGCTGCTGCTGCGTTTCTACGATGTACAGAGAGGGGCGATTCGCATTGACGGCGTCGATATCCGCGAAATTGATCTTGGCGAGTTGCGGCGCCGCTATGGCGTGGTGCTGCAGGATCCGTTCCTGTTCAGCGGCACAGTTGCGGGCAACATTCGACTGGGCACACGCTGGATTGAAGACGCGACGGTCGAGAATGCCGCCGAGCAGGTCAATGTTGCCGAGTTTATCCGATCGCTGCCGGCCGGATTCGAGGAAGAAGTGAAAGAACGCGGCAGTACACTTTCCACCGGGCAGAAGCAGCTCATCTCGTTCGCGCGAGCGCTGGCGCACAATCCTAAGGTACTAGTCCTCGATGAGGCCACATCCAGCGTGGACACGGAGACCGAGTTCCGGGTGCGCGAGGCGCTGACCCGAATGGTCGAGGGCCGCACGTCAATCATCATCGCGCACCGGCTAAGCACCATTCAGCGCGCGAACAAGATCATCGTCATGCACAAGGGCCAGGTGCGCGAGGTGGGCTCCCACCAGCAACTGCTGGCGATGAGGGGCATTTACTGGAAGCTGTATCAGCTTCAGTACAAGGACCAGGAGGTTGCCGTTCCCGCCGGGATGCCGGGTGAGTATTCCGCGCCAGGCGTTCATGCCTCGGCGGATGACTAGACCTAATCTCCGACCAGGCCGAGCGCTCTCTCCGGTGCTTCTGCGTGAGCAATCGCGACCTTTGGCGCAGTTTCTCGCGTCAGCGACTCAGCTGTCGGCGGCGGGATGATATTCGGCGCTCTCCGCGCTGGATGCTTCAGTGGCGGCTTGACCTGTTCGGCACCTGCAGTGGAAGTTGCGGACTTTTTCTTGGCTCTGGCGCTGTTTACAGCGCCCGTCTTCGGAGGCTTCGCGACTGGCTTGCTGAGAGGAGCCATGCGGATTGCCCTTTTTCGCGCCGGTGATTCCATAGTTTGCGACTTGGGCTCCGGGTTCGCTCCGGGCCTTACTCGCTTTGCGCTCCGATGAAGTTCGGCGAAACTGATGTCGACAAATTTTTCCAGGTTCTCCGGGTCAGGCACCGCGCCCACGTCGCAGGTGAAACCGAAGTACGCATTTCCGTTGTAGCTCAGGATCGCGCAGTTGACTCCCATCTCGCCGCCGATGGGAACGTATGGATACCACGACAGCATTTTATGTCCAAGGATATAGAGCGGTATTCGCGGACCGGGAATGTTGGTACAGATGATGTTGCAAAGGCTCAGTGGAAGCTGACTGGCCACGGGGCCGATGGCGGCGCAGATAGGGGCTGGAATAGCCGAGAACAGGCCGCCAGCAAAGCCGACTACCTCGGCGGCGCCGATTCGTTTTAGGTGCTCGGTGCGCTCACGCACGAAGGCGAAGAGTTTCTGCGGGTCGCGAATGTCCAATGGAATCGTCACGGGCAGAAAAGATATGCGGTTTCCCAGTTCGTTGACGTTGTCGCCATTCCGCACATTCACCGGTATCATGATGCGCGCCGAGCGTGCTTTCACGCGCACTCCCCGCAGCTGCGAGTATCGCCGCAGCGCGGCTGCAACCACGGCGAGGATAACGTCGTTCACCGTCCCGCCACAGCGTTGACGAATTTCCTGGATCTCGGCCATCGGAATCTCCGTCCAGCCGAACTTCTGGGGCCCATGACAGACAACGTTGAACGGGAGCCGGTCCGCTGGGGAGGCAAGTTCCGGCATGAGCGCCATGAGATCGGAAAGCGACTCGCCCGAATTTGCCAGCATGCTCTCCGCAACATGCAGAGCTTCGGCGTGCAGCGCGAACGCTCCTTTGACGGCTGAAGAGTAGGACTTCAACAGGCTGTCCAGTAGAGCAGCGCCGGGATCGCGTGGACGCGGCGGCTGAAGAACCTCGGTGTTCGTTTCGACGATACGTTGTGTTACCGGGCTGGCATCCATGAGGATATTCATAATGCCAAGGCCGGCGATTCCATCCGCCAGGCAGTGGTGAATACGCGCGATCATGCCGGTGCGGTCGCCCTGCAAGCCGCGCACGAGCGTGATGTCCCAGAGCGGCCTTTGCCGGTCGAGATGTGTGCTAACGATGCTGGACGCGAGCGTCTTCAAATCCTTCTCAGTTCCATTGCGCAGCGTTACCTGACGGATGTGATTGCGGATGTCGAAGTTCGGGTCGAATTGCCAACTCGGCAGTCCGATGTTGAATGGCGGAAAGACCACATGCTGGCGGTAGCGGGGAATGAGGTAGAGCTTCGATTCGACGAGATCTCTGCAGCCCTTCAATGGTATCTTCCCCTCGAAGACGCAGACGCAGGCGATACTCAGCGGCTGGCCGGGACGTTCGAGGTACAAAAAAAGCGCGTCCCCCCAGGAGAAGGAGTTCTTGGGCTGCGAGCTCGTCATGGCAATCTCCGTCGGGACATACGGTCCCGCACCTTCGATAATGGAACCGCGGTGACCACGCCCGCAGTGACGAGCAGCACCGCCCGGCGTGATTCCTGTTACGGGAACGGGCTGTAAGCTGCGGCAGGGCGTCACTGTGCGCGTCCCCGGTTTGTGAGAACGTGAAGCTGCCGGGTTACGAGCTCGCGCAGATATGGCTGACGACCCTCGCCAGTACGATTTCGACTTTATCGTCATCGGCTCGGGATTTGGCGGAAGCGTCAGCGCTCTACGGCTAACGGAAAAGGGCTACCGGGTCGCTGTGATGGAGATGGGCCGGCGCTGGACTCCGGAGAACCTGCCGCCGAGCAGTTGGTATCTCCATCGCTGGTTCTGGCGGCCAAGTCTTGCGCTGCGCGGCTTCTTCAGCATGCGGTATTTCCGGCATGTCACCATCTTGCATGGCTGCGCCGTGGGCGGAGGTTCCATCACCTACGGAGGCACCCTGCTGCGTCCGCCGGACAAGGTTTGGGAGAAGGGATCGTGGAAAGGTCTCGCAGATTGGAAGAGCGAGATGCCGCAGCATTACGACACGGCGTCGCGCATGCTCGGCGTCATCGAGAACCGGATCCTGGGGCCTTCCGACAAGCTGTTGAGGCGCGTTGCCGATGAGATGGGAGTTGGCAGCACCTTTTATCGCACGCAGGTTGCAATTTTGCAGGCGAGGGAAGGAGAACCGGGCGGCGTAACCGTGCCCGATCCCTTCTTTGGCGGTGAGGGCCCCGACCGCACCACCTGTACCGGTTGCGGCGGATGCATGATGGGTTGTCGTGAGGGCGCAAAGAACACTCTCGACCTGAATTATCTCTACTTGGCCGAGAAGCGCGGAGCGAAAGTCTTCGCCGAGACGAAAGCCGTGGACGTGCGCCCGCTGAGCGGGACGCCCGACGGCAGCGCCGGATATGAAGTTCGCGTGGTAAACTCGACCGCACGCTTCAACCGCCATCCTCGCCGGTTTACCTGCCGTGGCGTGGTGTTTTCGGCATCATCGCTCGGAACCATGGAGTTGCTCTTCCATCTGAAAGACCAAGGCTCACTGCCCAGGATCAGCGACCAGCTTGGAAGATATGTACGCACAAACTCCGAGTCGCTGATCGGAGTGCGCGTGCCCGGTTGTGCTGACAACCTGTCCAAGGGCGTCGCGATCGGCTCCGGCGTCTACATCGACGAGCACACGCACATTGAGGCGGTGCGCTATCCGGAAGGTTCGAACACGATGAGCTTGCTGGCGACGATCCTGACGGGGGGACACCCAGGACCAGGGCGCATAGCACTGTGGTTCAAGAATCGTTGCGTGTCACTGCTGTGTCACCCGCTCAAGACCTTGCGCATCTGGGTTCCGTTTCGCTGGGCGCGGGAATGTGTCATTTTGCTTTGCATGCAGGCGTTGGAAGGGCACATCGATATGAAGTGGGAGCGCCACGCCTATTGGCCGTTCCGCAAATTTCTGGTGAGCCGCGGCAACAGAGTTCCGACGTTCATTCCCGCAGCCAATGAGTTTGCCGAGAAATTTGCGAAAATGGCGGGCGGCACCGCGATGAGTATGTTGCCGGAAATTCTCTTCGACGTTCCGGGAACGGCGCACTGTTTGGGCGGAGCTGTGATTGCGGACTCGCCCGAGCGTGGCGTCGTCGATTTCCGCAATCGCGTCTTTGGTTATCAGAACATGTACGTCTGCGACGGGTCGGTGGTCGCAGCGAATCTCGGAGTGAATCCCAGCCTGACTATTACTGCGCTTAGCGAGCGCCATGAGCTACATCCCAACCGCGGCTGATAGGGACTGGACGGATAGCGCCGAACTCCGGCCAGCGTGACGCCGCGTGTTGCTAGGTATTAACCTGCTTGCACCTGAGAGGCCCGATGAACAAATCCTACGACGCAATCGTTATCGGCACCGGGCAGGCCGGTCCGTTCCTGGCGATGCGCATGGCGAAGGCCGGACGCCGGGTGGCAATCATTGAGCGGCACCTGTTCGGCGGCACGTGCGTTAACACGGGCTGCATTCCGACGAAAACGTTGGTCGCCAGTGCTCGTGTAGCTTATATGGCGCGGCGGGCGCCGGAGTTCGGAGTCAACACGGGCGGCGATGTGTCCGTCGACATGAAGAAGGTGAAGGCGCGCAAGGACGAGATCCAGAAACCCGCGCAAGAGAGGGCCGAGAAGCGGTTGCGCGAGCAGCAGAACTGCGATGTTTACAAGGGTCACGCGCACTTTGAGGCGACCCATGTAGTCGCTGTCGGGGATGACCGTCTCACCGCTGACCAGATTTTCATCAACGTCGGCGCCCGCGCGACCGTTCCGCCGCTTCGCGGCGTGGATCAGATCAGCTATCTCACCAACTCGTCGATGATGGACGTGGATCACTTACCGGAGCATCTCATTGTCGTGGGCGGCAGCTATATTGGCTTAGAGTTCGGACAGATGTACCGCCGCTTCGGCAGCGAAGTAACCATCCTGCAAAGAAATTCGCGGCTGGTTCCCCGTGAGGACGGAGATGTTTCCGCTGCCATTAAGGAAATTGTGGAGCGTGAAGGCATATCGGTTCGCCTGAATGCGACGTGCATCAGCTTCGAAAAGCGCGGTGAGCAGATAGTTGCCGGTGTGGATTGTGCCTATAATCCAACGCCCGTTACCGGCTCGCATGTCTTGCTGGCGGTTGGGCGGCGTCCGAATACTGAGGATCTCGGGCTCGACAAAACTGGAGTCAAGCAGGACGAGCAAGGCAACATCATTGTTGACGATCACCTGCGGACGAACGTTCCTGGCATATGGGCGCTGGGCGACTGCAACGGCCGGGGAGGGTTCACGCACACTGCATACAACGATTTCGAGATTGTCGCTGCCAATCTTCTCGACAACGATGACCGCAAGCTCAGCGATCGCATCCCCGCCCACAGCCTCTACATCGATCCTCCACTCGGGCGAGCCGGCATGACCGAGGCGGAGGTGCGCAAATCAGGCAGGAAAGCGCTGATCGGGAACTACATGATGTCAAATGTCGGTCGCGCTATCGAGAAGAGCGAGACGCAAGGCTTTATGAAAGTGATGGTCGATGCCGAGACCAACCGCATTCTGGGCGCGGCAATCCTGGGCGTCGGCGGCGACGAGATCATCCATTCCATCTTGGACGTGATGTACGCCAAGGCGCCTTACACCGTGATATCGCGCGCCATGCACATACATCCCACAGTGTCAGAGCTAATCCCAACCATACTCCAGGACCTGAAACCTCTGTCGTAAGTGCGGACTGAACGCGACAAGCCACTGGCGCTCGCACTCCAGTATCATCTTTAATGTGTCCATCGCCATTCAATGTCGCGGCCTTCGCAAGACCTACGACGGCACGGTCGAGGCCGTTCGCGGTCTCGACCTGGAGATCCATACCGGCGAATGCTTTGGGCTGCTCGGGCCGAACGGCGCGGGCAAAACCACGACCATCGAAATCCTGGAAGGTCTGCTGGAACCTACGTCCGGCGAGGTTGAAATTCTTGGCAGGCGATGGCAAACGCATGCCCACGAATTGCGCGAGCGGCTGGGCATCTCACTGCAGGAAACGCGGCTGTCGGAGAAGCTTACCGTACGCGAAACCCTGCAGCTATTCTCCAGCTTTTATCGTCATCCGACGCCGGTGGGTGCGGTGCTTGAGGAACTCTCACTTCAGGAGAAGGCCGAAAGTTTAGTTGGCAAGCTATCGGGCGGCCAGAAGCAGCGGCTGGCGGTTGCGACTGCCCTGGTCGCTAATCCGCAAATTCTATTCCTCGACGAACCCACGACCGGCCTCGATCCGCAAAGCCGGCGGCAGTTATGGGACATCGTCCGGCAGTTTCAAATGCGCAACGGCACGGTACTGTTGACGACACACTACATGGACGAGGCAGAGCGGCTGTGCGATCGCCTGGCCATTATCGATCATGGGCAGATTATCGCTGGAGGAACGCCCGCTGAACTCATCGAACGCATCACCGGACATCACGTCGTCGAATTTGCGGTTGCCGACCATGCGGCCGGCAACGGGGATGTGTGGGCCAAGCTTCCCGGTGTGCAGTCGGTGCGAGGGGAAGACGGATTATTCGCGCTGCGGGTCAAAGAACCGCACGAAACCATCCCTGCGCTGCTCGCGGAAGTGCAGAAGCAGCACGCACAACTGGTTCACCTCACCACGCGACAGGCCAGTCTGGAGGACGTCTTCGTGCAGCTCACGGGACGTCACCTGAGAGAAGAGTAATGGCGAAGGTTGAACAACGACCGATTGTCTCCGGCCCTGAAGAAGTCGTTATTAGCAACGGCCGGTGGGCCGGCTACACGCGCCTGTTGCAGATGCGCATGCTGGAGCTGTGGCGCGAGCCGGAGGTCATTTTCTGGGTCTTTGTCTTCCCGCTGTTGCTCGCGCTGGGACTCGGCATTGCATTCCGCGACAAGCCGCCCGACGTCACTCCGGTTGCGGTTGTAGAGGGGCCGAAAGCGGGAGAGGTGGTCCAACTTCTGCAAAGGTCGCCTGAGCACGCGGGCATTCGTCCTGATCTGCTGTCAGCATCTGCGGCCCTGGACGGATTTCGCTTGGGCACGTACGCGCTGGTTGTAACTATGGACGACTCGGGCGTTCACTACCGCTATGATCCGGCGCGTCCGGAGAGCGTGCTGGCGCGCACGCAAGTAGACGACGCGCTGGAGGACGCAGCTGGGCGCAAGAAACCCATTCCCACTGCGAGCACCGCCTCCAGCGAGCCCGGTGCGCGCTACATCGATTTCCTGATTCCCGGCTTGCTGGGCATGAACCTCATGAACTCCGGGATGTGGGGCATCGGCTTTGCACTGGTGGAGATGCGGCAGCGGAAATTGCTGAAGCGATTCGTTGCGACACCGATGCGTCGCTCAGACTTCCTGTTGGCGCTGGTCAGCAGCCGACTGGTGCTGATGCTCATCGAAGTCGCCCTGCTGCTGGTTTTTGGAATGCTGGTTTTTCATGTGCGGGTCGCGGGAGGCATCTTGGCGATCCTGCTAGTGGGCGCGCTCGGTGCGGTGTCTTTCGGCGGCATCGGCTTGCTCACCGCCAGTCGCGCGCAGAAGATCGAGAGCGTCAGCGGGCTGATCAACCTGGTGATGATGCCCATGTGGATCTTCTCGGGGGTGTTCTTCTCATACGAACGATTTCCCAAGATGTTTCTGCCGGCAATTCGCGCGTTGCCTCTAACAGCGCTAAACGATGCGTTGCGCGCGATCATTCTTCAGGATGCTTCTCTCGGCTCGCAGCTCAGCCGAATTGCGGTGCTCGTGATCTGGGGAGGGATATCGTTTGTTCTCGCGCTGCTCTGGTTCCGGTGGAACTGACGAGAACTACGCCAGCATTGCTACAATCGCGCGATGACCTCCTCCCGGCTGGAGCGCGTGCAAGAACAACTGCGCTGGTACGAGCACCCGCTGGTTGAGTTCGACGCCCGCGCCAAAGGGGAGGGGGTGGAACTGATCATCCGGCCGCGCTTTACCGACCCGCCGGTCCATACTTACTACTTCGACTTGCATCCTCGCGATCTGGATGACCCGCAATTTGAGTGGACGTTGCAGCGGCAGATTTTTGATTGCCTCCATGACTACATCGTAGAGATGTTCATCCGCACCCCGCAGCATCGCAAGGAAATTCAACAGCAGCAGCGCGAGAGAAAGCTGTGACGGCGGAACCCGACGGCCCGCTTTCGTCGCGCAGGCTTCGTGATCGTATTGCCGACGAGATCCAGCGCGACGGTCCTATCCCATTCTCACGATATATGGAGTTGTGTCTGTATGAGCCCGAGCTGGGCTACTATTCGCGAGCGCGCGAGCAGTTCGGCAAGGCGGGAGACTTCTACACCTCCAGCGACGTTCACGCGGTGTTCGGACGTTTGCTGGCGCGGCAGTTCGGGGAGATGTGGCGCGCGCTGGATTCGCCGGACCGCGTGGACGTGATCGAACTCGGTCCGGGACGCGGACTCTTTGCACGCGATGTGCTCGACTGGTCCGCCAAGCAGTTTCCCGATTTCTCCCGAGCGCTGCATTACGAGCTTGTTGAGCACTCGCCCCATCTTCGGACAAAGCTGGAGGAACGATTGGCCGAGCAGGTCGGGGCGGGGAAGTGTGAGGTCTTCACCACTCTCGAAGCGGCAGCAGCCGCCGCCGGCAAGCACCTCATCCTTTTTGCGAATGAGTTCTTTGACGCCCTGCCGGTTGAAGTGATCGATTATCGCGGCGGATTGCGGATCGGCTTTGAGAACGGGCGATTCACCGAAGCGTTTGCCGAACCCTCGACGGCGGAACTGGAGTTTCTCGATCGCTACGGCGTACATCCAGAAAAAGGCGAGCGGGTGGAAGTGCCGCTGGCCGCGCTTGCCTGGATGGACCGCATTGCCGGTCTCTTCGATGGCCGCCGGGGTTTCATCGTCTTGATCGACTACGGCTATACCCGCGAGGAGCAGCTAGCAGGCAGACACCGCGACACCATCATGACTTATCGGCAGCACATCGCGAGCGCCTCACCGTACGACGCTCCTGGCCAGCATGACATCACAGCACATGTGAACTTCACAGCATTGCGTGCCCGTGCGGAGGAGCGCGGGTTACGGTCCCTGACGCTGCTAACGCAAGCACAATTTCTGATCGGCATCGGCGAGCAGACCGAGTTCGCCGATGCTTTTCAGGATTGCAAGCTGTCTCAGGAGCGCGCCAAAGTTGCGCTGCAGCTTAAGCATTTGATTTCGCCCAGCGGCATGGGCGAGACATTTCAGGTGCTGATGTTATTCCACGATGTGGCAGAAGAGAGCGCCGCGCGATTGAGCTGCATGAAGCTGGCGCACTGAAAACCAGCAGAGACCCGCGCCCGATTCGTGACAAGCAAGGATCGCGAGAACGGTACTGGCCCGGCACTCCTGCTAAACTGAACAGGCGATTTTCTTGTCATCCGTCGGAAAAATGGACGCTCCCGTATACAAACGCATTCTTCTCAAGATTTCAGGCGAGGCCCTGGCTGCCGGGCAGGGCTTTGGAGTCGATAATAAGCGTGTGCACGAGATTGCAGCCGAGTTGGCCGAGGTACATCGCCTGGGGGTCGAGATCGCGATTGTGGTGGGCGGCGGCAACTTCTTCAGGGGCGTCGCCGAGCAGGCCAAAGACATGGACCGGGTTTCCGCCGACCACATGGGCATGTTGGCGACGGTGATCAATGCGCTTGCCCTGCAGGACGCGCTCGAGAAGCAGGACGTTTTTACTCGGGTGATGAGCGCCATCGAGATGAACCAGGTGGCTGAGCCTTTCATTCGCCGCCGTGCCATCCGGCATCTGGAAAAAGGACGGGTGGTGGTCTTCGCCGGCGGCACTGGTAATCCGTATTTCTCGACTGATACCGCGGCGTCGTTACGCGCTATGGAGATCAAAGCCGACGCCATTCTCAAGGCCACTAAGGTCAACGGCATCTACACCGACGATCCCGTGGTAGTGAAAGACGCGACGATGTTTGACCAGATCAGCTATATGGAAGTGCTGCGGCGTGGATTGCGGGTGATGGATGCGACGGCGATCGCCCTTTGCCGGGAAAACAATCTCCCGATCGTCATCTTCAACTTGAACCAGCGTGGCAACATACACCGGGTGGTTATGGGCGAACGTGTGGGCTCATTGGTGAACCAGGGCTGACGCTGGGGCGCTCGATTTCCGGACAACGCAGCAGAAAAACAACCAACAGCTACCCTCGATTTTCAGAACGGCAGCTTTCAGTCGGGTTAGACTTTTTTTTTACGGTCCCCCGCTGAGCGAGAGTATGGCTGAGCAAGCCTTCAAGCCATCACAGGCAGTTCCAGTTTCAGGGGTGTACCGGGTTGAGCACGACACTCACCGGGAGGCCCACGAGGCAACTCTGCTGGAGGGCGAAGTCTTTCCGCCCTGCGCCGTGTGCAACGACCGTGTACGCTTCACCCTCCGGCACCGGGCAAAGAAATCTCGCGATGATAAAGACTCTTTGGCGGGTAAGTAGCGAAGGTCGCCGGTACCGTGTGGGGCGCAAATGTGAGGTTCCGGCTTCACAAAGTCAACAATTTAGGCTAACGTCTACGGGACAGGAAGCAAATGAACTGACGGGGTATTCCTAATGGCTTTACCCGTACGGGTGTCAATGGTGCGGTTCCGTCCTGCTGGTGGCAAGAGCTCTCCATTGAATTTCAAGTTTCGGCTGCAGGGCGGTACCAAGAATTCAGGTCATGGCGGAAATCAGCCAGCTGCCAGGCGCTATCGCTCTGGCGATACTGTGCGTCAATCCGGCATTTACGAAGTGATCCACGACCGCAACCACCGCGAGGCGCATGAGGTCGTCATGATCAGCAACGAGCGCTTTCCCGATTGCGAAACCTGCAAAGAGAAGGTGCGCTTCCGATTGGTGCGTACTGCGCCCTACATCTTTCAGGACGAGGACTTCGAAGAAGAAGTCTGAAGAGATGTAAGGGCACAGGGGCCAAAGGCGCGATCACATGGTCGCAAATCGAGAATCGTTCTAATTGCCCTCCGATCCTCTATTTCCTCACGCGCAACATGTTTTCAATTCCCAACGTGCAATCGGGATTGACGTTCTGAATGAAGATATCGTTTTCGCCGTTACGATCGTCCTCCCAGGTCACAGCTGCCAAACCGGAAGAGGCAAGACCAGCCGCCAAGCGCGACTTATCGGCCGAAGCTGAGGACACAGGAAACTGCGCGCACACCGTCCCGCCACTTCCATCCAGCTTGATGGCTTGAATGGTGCCGGCAGCGAAGCCCGGCGAATCGACCCAAAACACCAGTGCGCCAGTGCCGATTTGCACGTTCTCCACCCAGATCTGCGAGTCCGAACCTAAGGGCACAATGGTTAGTCCCGTATCGCTCCACTGCCGGGCACCGGCGGCGTTGAATTTCTGCCCCCAGACACCGTTCTGGCTCTGCAGTGAGTCCTCTTCCGTCCAGAACAAGAAGGTCTCCTGAGTCGAGGCATTGTAGGAGACCGATGGGCTGACCCGAACGCGGGAGGAATTGGTGGATCCTACTGCGCCGTTGTGTCCGAAGGCCTCGGTGCCGTTGGACAGAATGTGTTGGGCATAAACCTGCAAGCTGGGACTATTTGTGTACCAGGAGAAGACCGCGCCACCATTGCCGTCGGGAGTAAAGTACGGGAACTCGCCGAACTGCAATGACCCGCCATCGAACACATGCACATGTCCCGAGCCCCACATGAGATTTCCGCTGGCGGAAATCTTGTTCGCGTAAAGATAATTGTTGCTGCCGAAGCCATGATTGCGCACCCAGGAGACGATTACTGATCCGTTATCGGAAGCGCGCAGATCGGCCAGCAAGTAGTCAAACCCGGACTCTTGCAGGGTAACGCCGTATTCAAAGGCAGTCCTGCCAATCCACACAGGAACGCCGCTGGGAGTTAGCTTTTGCAGGATGACGGCATTATCCGTCGTCCAGCCAACGACGATGTAGCCGTCGCTGGTGACCGCAGTCTTCGGCGCGTTGTGCGATCCGGGGTCGAAGGTAAGGGCTATTCCCTGACTTCCCCAGAGCGGTTGTCCTGTAGGACTCATTTTTGCGGCAGTAACCTGAGGGTTGTTGGGATCGCGGCGATCGTCAAGAAATGCCAGCAGCGCGTTGCCCTGCGCGTCGATGGCGAGCCCGTAATCCTCGGTCGAGCTAAGTGTCAGCTTGGCGACCTGAATGCCATCATGAGGAAACTGCTCCACGCCAGTGGCGCTGAGGAGCTGGTAGTACACGTCATAGCCTTGCGGAGGAGGATCGTTGGGATTGTTATTGAACCAGCTCACATACCAATCGTTGTTGGGTAGCGGCAGCAGCTTGGGTTGGACTTGATCGGCGCCGGAAATGTTGGACAGCGCAAGATTCTGCGAGGGATCGGAAGACCATTGGGCCCAGGCGCCGGTGACCAGGGCGAGCGACAACACACACAACACACCACCGCGAACAGCGTATCTCATCTGCGCTCCTTCTCGATATTGAGGGACGCCTCGAATTCTACTCAGCGAGAACAAGCACTCGCAAGAACTGTGAGGCAATCCCACAATATCCGAGAAGAAGTCGCCGTTCAGGATGCAAGCTGTTGAGGCAAGCTGAGGGCGCGTTTTGGGCCTCGTTTGCGGATAAGCAGTACGCGGATGCGCTCCAGCAGTTCCATAGGAGCAAACTCGCCTTTGGGCAACCACGCATCCGCCAAGTGTTCCTCGATACAGGAATTGGCCGAGCCGGAAAACAGGAGCGCCGGAGTTTCCGGTGAAATCGCTTTCAGTTGGTCGATTAGTTGCACGCCATTGATTTTGGGCATCATCAGATCGGTGAGCACCAGATCGATTCCGCCCCTTTGCATCACTTCAACGGCGCATTGCGGATCGGAGCAGGTGAGGACGCGGTAGCCGCGTGTTTCCAATAGTACTTTGCGAATCGAGAGAGAGCGATCGTCGTCATCGACACAGAGGATCGTGCGTTTCGGTTTCATGTACCCCCACTACTTTGAAGCGCTGCGTCATGATCTCCGGGCAAACCTGTAAGCCGGAGCGGGTCGCAGTCGCCGGCCATTTTTTGTACGCCAGAGCAAGTAAGCGTGCTCCGGATAGTACGACCCTTCATAGCCGCGCACAAGTATTGCAAAGGTCAATTCGGAAAAAAATTTTGAGAGAGGATGAAGTGATGAAAGAGCACCGGAAGTGGTGATGGAGGATGTTTGCGATGGGCGCGAAAGCGTTGCGCAACGCGGCTTTTTCGCGTGCACAAGATATCCTCAATAAAGTCACATCGTAACTTCTCCGTCAATCACATGCACCACGTTACCTCCTACGCGAACATTCGTGATCGTGTCTGCGGACTTTCCGGCGCGAATATGGATGAGACTCGGGCGGCGCGTTTCCAAACCCTGTTCGATCAGGCCTTGCGTTTCCGGCGCAAGCACGCCGTACTTCACGGCCCAAGCCGTACAACATCCTGCTGCAGATCCAGTCGCGGGATCTTCGCCGTTATAGAAGATCATGCGCGCGTGCAGCGTGGCATCGGGGTTGACGCTTTCGCGACATACAAAATAAAAGAACGCGGGATTGCCGATGGTGGCCAGATACGGCGCCATCTGGTTCCACCCGATTTTCAGATTCTGCAAAGTTGACAGCGAGCGGAAGGGAACAATGGTGAATGGCATTCCCGTCGAGACGGTCTGAATGGGAAGATTTTCATCGAGCTCTGTGACCGGAATGGCCAGAACATTGGCAACATTGAGGTGGGTGTGCAGGCGACCAAACTGAGGCTCGGCCTGGCGCATCTCGCCGAAGAGCAGCCCATTCCTCTGCTCGAAGCGCACCGGAATCTTTCCAACCTTCAGGTCGAGAACGATTTCGTTGTCCGTAGTTTGCTGGCGCAGGTACCAGGAAGTGCCCAGTGTCGGATGCCCGGCAAACGGGAGTTCCTCGTTCACGGTGAAGATGCGCACCTTGTGCCCCTCGGTGCGCTCGGTGCCCTGGTCGCGCGGCAGGATGAATGTGGTCTCCGCCAGGTTGGTTTCGCGTGCCAGCCTCTGCATCTCCTCATCGCTAAGTCCGCGTGCGTCGGTGAAAACGGCAAGTGCGTTGCCCTCCAGTGGGCGGGAGGTGAAGACATCAACCTGTACGAAACGGAATTTGCGAGTTGTCATGGCTTGGCTTCCGAAACCAATTTAGCAGAAGCGGACGTCCAGCCGGGTGCGTCCTGTCTCACTTCAATGCGAGTTCGGGCGGCGAACAAACGGGCGGCGTTCAGCTTGCCCACGCCGCACCGAGTGTTAGAATTACCGCGCCTCAATTACAAATCAAATTACCTGACGGGAGATGCGCAATGGCCTTGCAGATTGGCGACGTGGCCCCTGATTTCGAAATCGAAACCACGGAGGGACCGATCCGTTTCCACGAGTGGATGGGCGACTCATGGGCGGTGCTGTTTTCTCATCCCAAGGACTTCACGCCGGTGTGTACCACTGAGTTGGGCTACATGGCGAAGCTGAAGCCCGAGTTCGATAAGCGCAACACTAAGATCATCGGACTCAGCGTCGATCCAGTGGAGCACCACGCGCTCTGGGCGGCCGACATCAAGGAAACCCAGGGATATGCTCCGAACTATCCCATGATTGGCGACACAGAATTGAAGGTCGCAAAGCTGTACGGAATGCTTCCAGCGTCATCGGGAGAGAGCTGTGAGGGCAGGACCGCAGCGGACAATATGACCGTGCGGAACGTCTTCGTCATTGGTCCGGACAAGAAAGTACGACTGGTGATTGTCTATCCTATGACCACGGGACGTAATTTCGACGAGGTATTGCGCGTCATCGACTCGTTGCAGCTGACGGCAAAACATAAAGTCGCCACGCCGGTGAACTGGCAGCAAGGCGACGATGTCATCATCGCCGGCTCGGTCTCCGATGACGAGGCCAAGAAAAGCTACCCGCAAGGATGGAAGGCTCCTCGGCCATACCTGCGGATAGTACCGCAGCCCAGGCCCTGATCGCCGGCCGTACCGACGCGTTAGACTAAACCCATGGAGTTGGCGGCCCGCGCTAGCCACGATTAGCATACGGATTGCCGCCTCAGATTGGCGGGTGCCCCAGGTCTCGCGGTTTTCGAGACCTGGTTGAGTACGCCGAGGATGGGGGATTTTCTGCGTTTGCGGAAGCGAAGGGGGTCCGGTGACTCTCCCGGTCTTCAAAACCGGCGATTGGCATCTTCGATGTCAATGGTGCGTTCGACTCGCACACGCTTCCGCCAATTATTTTCAGTTAATTAGAGGCATCTCGACAAATACCTGCTGCCTTGGATTTGCTGTGGTCCGCCGCTACTGTGATGAAATTGTGTTAAGAGTTCTTTTGCTGCAGCAAATCGTGATCGAACGCCGGTCGTGTGAGAAACCTAGCGTAAGCCGCGAGGAGTGCGCTTGCCCTGGGTTGGGTTAGACGCGCTACCCGTTTGAGATTGTAAGAGAGTCTGTCGGGACCCGTTTGCACGGTGGGAGTGAACGTCCGACCAGAATCTAAGCGCGCTCGTTCAGCCAATATGAGTGCTTGCGTGGCTCTACCTGCCTTCTGTTGATGTTTTTGCGCCTCCGTTATGGTGCCTTCGTCTTCCACCTGGATCTTAGGCGGACCAGACCGTCGGTAATCTTCGATTATCTTTCTCACATATGATAAGAGCCGATCAAACCGCTTGGCCCAACTTGGTATGAGCAGCAAGTTAGGCTTTGCATCGACGCTCAGCGTCAATTTGCCGTCCGGGTTCAAGACGCACAGGTCGAGTCCGAATAACCTCACGTTGATCGCCATCCTGAACTTCACGAAGTAAGAGTCAGCTTCGTCGAAATATGGCAGTTCCCAATCGACACCGCTTTCTGGCCAGTTATCCGGATTCCGGCTCCTTTCATCTGGGTTCGCCGCCTGAATGGTCGTTGGTGCCGCTGGCGGCTCCAGAATTGGCGCCAGAGTGGCGTATTCGATGCCGTCAGACCGCATGCCAGTGCTGCGAACCATGAGATCGCAAGGGGGTGCTATGAGGATGAACTTCTGGCCCCCTTTTTTTTCAAAGATATCCCCCAAGTCCAAAGGGAAGTGAAGCGAGTTGACGTAGTCCTCTTCATCATAGATTTCGCTGTGTTGGATCGGCCATATATTGTGATTGAGTTGCTTGATCGGATTGGCAGGAATCAGGCTGACTCGTCTCATTTGCCTTGCCAACTCGTGCATTTCGGAGTTTTGCAGCGCCAGCTTTCGGGTCTGGACCTTGTGATAAAGCGAAAACACACGCAAGAGAGTCTCAGGTTCCCAAACGCCCTCCCTCCACGACGAGCGGAATACAAGCTCATCCATGTCAAGAAGGCCGATCATCGCTGTTTTCGCGACAGCCTCCTTCAGCGCGTCATTCAGGACTTTGGTCGCCAGCTCCCGGAGTTGGTTGATAGGCTTCGCGATCATCGCGAGCTTTAGAAGTTGAACGAACCCTCCGGAGTCTCCGTCCAAGTAGTCCTTGGGTATGAGGACGAACCGACCGCGGTCGAAGCGGCGCTCAACACAGATTTCCTCAGTCTTCTTGAGCAGGTCATCAGCGCGCGAATATTTGTGGCTTAGCAAAACACATGTCACTGACTCCGCGTCCGTCCTTTGCATGACCTCACCAATCAGGTCCAATCCTTCCGTTGTTCGGCCACCATCCTTATGAAGGTCCTCGTCAATCATCAGAAGGAGGCGTGGCTTTGCTTCTAAAATCTCTTCCTTTCTCTTGAGCCAACCGACCCGCCCTAAGGTTAAGAATTCGCGCCCACCAAATGTTTCTCCCAGTTTCTTGCTCGCCTTTAGGTCTCTGGCCTCCTCGGGCGAGGTTGCAGCCCTGAGCGCCTGCAGAATAGCCCTTCTCCGCCCCATCTCGATTGTTGGCCATAGCCTGCCCAGCTGCTGCTCCTGTATTTCGTGGTCAACCATGTTCAAGTCATTTAATTCAGGGGCAAGCTCAGATATCTGATTCGGCGGCACGTCTTGGATGGCCACGAAGACGTCTGCGACATGTGCTTGTTCCCCATACTCATCGTCCACGGCCACGGTTCGCTCGACACCGAGAGCCGTTAAGAGTGCGGCTATTGACGAGGTTTCGTCCTCAGGCACGTGAGACTCCTGTAAGGTCGAGTTCGAATTTATACAGTCGATCGAACGCGTTTCTTTCCGGCAGAAGAGTGATTGAACAGCCTTCAGCATTGAGCAATTGCTGAACAATGTACAAGCCCAGTCCACGACCTTTTCCCTTTCCTTTCATACTGACAAACGGCTCAAAAAGGCTGGTTTCAACTACGGGATCGATGCCCATGCCGTTGTCACTAATACGGAGGTAAGGCTTCTGTGCTTCGATCGTGATCACGCCTCGGGCAATTCGATGAGCTTTGATGTCCTCTTTCAGCCAGTACTCGGAATTCAAGAGCACATTGTCAAGGACCTCGATTAGCTTTCCTCGGTTTACGACAACTCGAAAAGGTTGGCCACTACGATTCTTGGGGTCTATGGAGATCGGCGAGTCTGAGAATCGCTTCGTATAATACTCAAAAATGTCTTTGACGAAATCCCACATTTCAAAATCGTCGCGCTGCTCACGCATGAGTTTCAGTGAGGGTGCGAGAAAATTCAGCTGGCGACGGAATTCTGTAACCGAAGTCTTGACGTGCTGAATGTACGTCAACACACGAGTGTCGCGGAGTTGACTCCGGACATAACGGCCGATCTCTTGGGTCCGATTGGAGAGCTGGGTAGCAGTATTGTTCAGCTCGTGGGTGAGCGCTTCTGCGGTCATTCCCAGCCCAATGACCTCGTATACTTCAGTGATTTGCTCACGGAGTGCCGCGATTTGCTCCGCGACGACATGCGCCTTCTTCTCCACACCGTGAAGCTCGTCAAGGTACGTCTCTACCTCTTTAAGCGATTCGGTCGCATCATCGATTGCGCTATGCAGTTTTTCTGCAGCCTGCTGAATTTCTTGCTGTGGCAAGGCGGAATCACCGCTAGAGACCTTTTCAAGAAAAGACTGTGTGTCAGCAATGCGGCTCCGCAACCTGGCAGAGAAACTGCCTAAGCTCATGCGATACGTTGCCGAGCGGCTCAGTGCAGTGCCAATGTCCCGAGCGACGGCTTCAGGCGTTGCACCTGATGAAACACCTGCGCCGGCTTCCTCGTGGACCTTTCTAAAATCACTCCAAGAACGTCGGAAAAACTCCTGAGACTCGGCAGCGAATCTCACAAAGTTCTGCAGGATCTCATAGAAATTGAGGTAATAAGAATTTTCTTTGAATCCCTCTCGATCAGTGGTTTCCTCGAGTCGAACATTGTCTCGTGCAGACAGTGCGATATAGCCGAGGGTGTTTTGCGGCCTCAATCCATACCAAGAGCCGCCGCCCGTCCACTGCTTCGCAAGATGCAGCCAGTCCGCGTCTACACGAATTCCAAATCCATCCCGGTATACGCGTATGCCACTGAGGAGTGCCACAACTTTCTTGACCTGCGCTGTGCTGCCAAATACGTCATGGTCCGGGGAAGGACTGAGGTTGAATGAATCAACTGCGCCAGTAAAGGGTCCCGGATTCGCAATCGCGCCCGACAGTCGTTCCATTTCCGGAATTTGATCCAGACTCCTTGCAAACCCGAAACTCAAGTACCATCCTTCGGCCCGCGCCCGACTCACAGATAGGCGTCGCCATGCGGGCAGCGACTGTAGATGTCCCACGAACCGCTCGCCATGATCTTGAACCATCAGTTCGTCAAAGAGGGGTCGATCAGCTTGCTTCTGAGGTCGGAAATAGCTAAGCCGTGCCTTGCCGCGCACGGAAAAAAGATCACCATCAAAAGTTATTTCGTAGGCGAGTTGAGCTGCTTTTCGAAGCTGAGAGCTGATTTCTGTCAAGTTCAAAGATGTGCCGTCAGCGCTTGCAAAGATCTGAAATTCTCGAACCTCCTCATAAGGTGAAATGAGTTGTGAGAGTCTACGTTCGACTTCCTCCTGACGTGACCGGCGAATTTTGTACCAGGGGGAATGTTAGAGAAACTGGTACAGAAGGAGCTGGAGAATGGCACGCAAGAAGCACGGCGCGGAGCAGATCGTTGCCATCCTGCGTCAGATCGAAGTCGAGTTAGCCAACCACAAGAACATCGGCCAGGCCTGCAAAGAGGCCGGGATCACCCAACAGACCTATTACCGCTGGCGGAAAGAGTACGGCGGACTGAAGCTGGAACAGGCTCGACGGCTGAAAGAGCTGGAGAAAGAGAACAGCCGTTTGCGCCGACTGGTGACCGAGTTGTCGCTGGAGAAGCAAGTCTTGAAGGACGTGGCGGAGGGAAACTTCTAAGCCCCGGACGGCGACGTTGCGCGGTACAGCATGCTCGCGAGCAACATCGGTTGTCGGAGCGGCGTGCGTGCCGGCTGTTGGGGCAATGGCGGGGGACGCAGCGTTACATCGTAACCCAGCGGAACGATGAAGATGAACTCACGCGAGCCATCCTGCAACTGGCCAGTGAGTACGGACGATACGGGTATCGGCGGATCACGGCTTTGCTGCGCGATCTAGGCTGGGAGGTAGGCAAGGACCGGGTGCAGCGGATCTGGCGCCGGGAAGGCCTCAAAGTACCACAGAAACAGCGGCCGCGAGGGCGGCTGTGGCTGAACGATGGCTCCTGTGTACGGCTACGACCGGAGCATGAGAATCACGTCTGGAGCTACGATTTTGTGCGCGCCAGCACGCACGATGGCAGGACGCTGCGGCTCTTGACTCTGATTGACGAGTACACCAGGAAGTGCCTGGCGATCCGGGTGGCGCGGCGGTTGAACAGCTATGACCTGATCGAAACCCTGGCCGACCTGATGCTGGTGCATGGTATCCCGGAACACCTACGGTCGGACAACGGGCCCGAGTTTATTGCCGAAAGACTGCGGAAGTGGCTGTCGGCGGTGGGCGCAAAGACGCTGTACATCGAGCCCGGCAGTCCCTGGGAGAACGGGTACTGTGAGAGCTTCAACGGCAATGGCACGCCACACGGGACGCGGCAGAGGGTTGGTCGTCGATAGTCACGAACTCCAAGGTTCCCGATTCGCAGGTTCCGGACAACGAGGCCTCGGCTCTTGTCGCCATCAGGGAGGTAAACGAAGCGGAGATGATTTACTCGTCAGAACATCCGAATCTCGGGTTCAGTGCTGACATCGCTACGGGCGGTGGGATGCTTCATGAGGCTGCCGAACTAGCGAGAGCTGCGAGCAGGGGTGGGTACAATTTTATTTATACGCCGGGCGAACCAGTAAACCACGCAATTCGTTCCTACACCATCACCGCAGTTCCTAATGAATCGGGCAGGACCGGTCAACGCTCGTTCTACTCGGACGAATCGGGAGAGATTCATTACAACCCAAACGGTCCAGCTGATGTAAACAGTCCGGTACTTCGCTAGTGAGCACCGGACCAGGAGAAGGTAAAACGGGTCGGAACAGCAAAAAAGAGCCAGAAGTGTGAGGCCGAATGAAGGGCAATCCTTCAGCGCGCCTATTCCCTAAATCGGTCCGTTTGATGTCAATCGAATGTCAATCCAACAATTTAGTCAGCAGTGCATGAAGAGGGAAGCTACAAATTACCAAACCGGGTTCGTGATGGTAGCGGTCATCCGCGAGTTTCAGTGAGGTCGAGTTCCCTTGGGAGGGCGTAGCTCTGCTCTGCTCCATCTCCATTTGTGAAGGCTGGCTCGCCTCAGGTTCTGTTCAACGTTCCTTACGTTTAGCGGTTCGGTGTTCCTGATGCACGTCAAATCATGAGAGTCTGCGCGCTTGATGGCAAGGCCGGCAGATAGGTAAAACAAAGCCACCAATCTGGCAAAATTGGCGAATTTGAGTTTGGCGGCTGCCGTACAGTTTTCCCGGTGGAGATGCTTCATTAGCAGGTATGCGATGCGAACTTGGAAGCGAGCTTCGAGGTCCATCCCCCTAATCGGACCTGGCGCGACCTCGCGTAATTGAATACGATCGAGCACGATTCCCTGATTCCAGACCTCGTCCTCAACTTCCGCAGTGATACGTGAGATCTCCGTGTCCAGTGCCTTTACCATGCTTCGAGCGAGATCGCGGAGTGACGATTCGTAGAGCGTTCGCTTGCCCACATTCCCTAAGATCGTCTTGGCTGAAACGAGGGGATCAACCTTCGCCTTGAGCTCGTTCCTCTTGAACTCGACCCGGGCTCCTGCTTCCCAGTACGTCTTAACGAGATACGCAAATTCCTTCAATGTCCATCTCACGCGAAATTCCTCACTCGCACCGGCTCCTGGTTTCGTGTAGAAACACGCAGTGTCCAGGAGGCCCAGCTTCTTCAATGCGTGGTGCGCCCTCGGGCCTTGCCAACCCTCGTTGAGAAACTTCGTTTGCCGGTCCGCTTCCCTGAAAGCACTTTGCCATTTCTGCAAGAATTCATCTCGGTCAAACTTCTCTTCAGTGTGCGGCTGCTCCATTGACGATATTTGCTCCGTTCTTGCGGATCTAAGATTTTGGTGGCCGAAAGCACCTTTAACAATACACACATAACACACGTGTAAAGGTGAACAGGAGTCTCAAAAAATGGAGGCGAGAATGAAGGGAGTGTTCCAATACTTAATTGGGCAGCAGGCATTCTTTGATCGTGTCGATTTGAGTTTCCGGACTGACGTGTCGCTGAGCGATTTGAGCGAGCTACATATACGAACGAACAAACCGACCCTGGGGAGCGGTTCGTTTTATTCGCGTCAGGTGCAGGGCCGCTGTTCAGCGGGCAAAAATCCGTTTTTTCTGAAGTACGGCAAGAGCACCCGCTTTCCCAACGTGCCTGCCGCGCGTCTTACATTGCATTCGGAGAGAACACCGCTCACCGCAGCTCAGGTGTTCTTGGCGATTGCTGATCTGACGGGGGACATCAGGAGCGCGTGGGTCACCTCCGCGGAGCTCACATTTGATCTACATCACGAGCAACGCACTCTCTCTCGACACGTATTCTCGGTTGTCGATCAGCGAACAGAGCTAACCGACGAACGAGGATGGCGAACCACCTACGTCGGCGGTCCGAGATCCCCGCGCCAGTTGCGCATTTATCAGAAAACGCCAGATGTCGTTCGACTGGAGATCGTGCTCCGGCGCCAAGCCCTAGCGCGTTTGGGCATCATCTCCCCAGAGCAACTCCTGCTTTTGAGGAGCGTGGACTTCCAACGCCTGATGTCTTTCCACGAATTGGACAGCGTTCGATTTGAACGCGCCGTTGACCGAAAGGTGAACGAGGCGTGGAGGCGCAGGTTATGGCGTCACTCCTGCCGCTGGCTTCCGGTCCAGGATCTGACGAGTGAGTTTGCGGACGGGTATGGCATTCCCGCAGCCAACTTTCTGCGTCCGTCAGCAATCGGCGACCGGGTGCGTGCGATGCAGAAGCGCCTGCTTTGGTGATTTCTCTTCAATAGAAAATCTGCGCACTGAGGAGATTCTTACCGGGTCAAGGCCCGTATCGTGGCTGTATCACGTCAGGCAAAGATTGGAGATCGAATGAACGCAGCAACTGTGGCTAATGACCGACTGTTGAAGATCGACGAGGCAGCGGAGTTCTTGGGGATTGCAGTCGGAACGCTCTACCACTGGGTAAGTCAGCAGAGGGTGCCTGTGGTCAGGCTGTCCCGGCGCAGCATTCGGTTTCGGCTTTCTGAACTTGGCGACTGGGCCTCCCAGCATCTTGTAGAGCCCCGGTCGGAGTGCGGGAGCAGGCAAACTTCGAGGCGGAAAAGAGAGCCCCATGCCCAGATATGAGAACCGCGAAACGGTGTACGTGGCAGGTTTTGGTCCCGACGTAGATGAAGATGACCTGGCAAAACTCTTTGGCAAGTACGGCGACGTGCTGATGTGCCAAATACGCCTCGATCACGAAACTCGCGAGTCAAGAGGCTTTGGGTTCGTGACAATGGCGACCGAAAAGGCTGCCAAACGGGTTCGCAGGAAGCTGAACGGGACCACTTGGCGAAGTCGAACATTGATAGTGAGAGAGGCTGGGGTGCCCAAGAGATGACCAAAAATGGGCTGCTGGAAGTTGCAGACGGTAAGGAGATTAAAGGCCTTGAAATCGCCTCTAGGCTAACCTCTAATTACATTATAGGAGGTTAGTCACATGAAGGTTGTTCGGGTTGCAATTTACACGCGAGTTTCAACCGGAGAGCAATCGGCGAAGGCTCAGGAAACCGAACTCAGAGATTACGCCCGGAACCGGAAGTGGAGCATTGTTCACGTCTACACGGACGAAGGGTTCTCGGGCGCTCTGGAAAAACGACCTGCACTCGACCAGTTGATGCAGGATTCGCGAAAGCGAAAGTTTGATGCGGTCCTGGTCTGGAAGTTTGACCGGTTTGCCCGATCCCTGCGCCAGTTGGTGGCTGCTCTCGAGTTGTTCCGGAAATTCGGAATTGATTTCGTTTCGGCAACCGAGGCGCTCGACACGTCACTTCCTTCGGGAGAACTCGTGTTTCAAATCTTCGGCGCAATCGCCCAGTTTGAACGGGCGCTGATTGGAGAACGTGTGAAATCGGGGTTAACCGAGGCGCGACGGAATGGTAAGAGACTCGGAAGGCCACCGATTCGCGTGCTTACGCCTGCTGAATGTTTTCGGGCGCAGAAAGAGCATCGAGCTGGGAAAAGCCTGCGGCAGATTGCCGGCGATTTCGGAGTTTCCTTGTGGGCGGTCCACTCAATCTGCCGGAGGAAGTCACCATGTTAGGAAACTGTAGGTTTCAAACATCAGAACTCCCGGATTTCAGTCCTTGTGTTTTCAGCAAGTTACAAAGGACAGTTTGGCTGGATTTTCAAACAAACCGCGACATTTGCGTTATAACGGGTCGCCTGCCGTTTGCAGTACCCTACCCACCCCCCAGGTCCCAGACGTGGCCATATCGCACGCCATGCGCGCCGCGAGGTATGTCTGTGGCACCCCCTGCAGAGGCGAACTATGGGTGTGTTTAGGCGGGGTAATGTTTGGTGGTTCAGTTATATGGCGAACGGGAAGCAGGTCAGAGAAAGTTCCCGTTGCACGAACAAGCGCCTTGCAGAGAACATTCTGGCAAAGCGTAAGGCTGAAGTTCTGGAGGGCAGATGGAATCTACCACGGTCCGATTGTCCCAAGCTGCAGCAGTGGGCTGACGAGGTGATTGCGAGCGTGGAACACCCAAACACCCGAGGTCGTTACTCTGCTAGTGCTCAGAATCTCGTCGCATTCTTCGGTAATAGGAAACTGTCGGAGATCACAGCCGAAGGAGTCGGGGACTTTCAACGAGCGCGCCTTAAGCAAGGCAAGCGTGCGGCCACAGTTAATCGCGATACAGCGTTATTGTTTCGCCTCCTCAAACTCGCGAGGAAGCGGAGATACATTCAGCAGAATCCGTGCGAGGAAGTAGAGCGGCTAAACGAGCGCCGCCAACGCAGGCAGGCAAAACCCCTGAGTTACGAAGAAGAGCAGCGCTTACTACCTCACTGTGATGCGCTTCTCAAACTTTTTGTGGTTTTACTGATTGAAACGGGACTCCGGTCCAAAACAGAGGCTCTTCCGTTAAAGTGGGCGGATGTGGATATCGATTCCATTCCGGGCCGGATCGTGATACGCAGGTCGAAAACCAAAGCGGGAGAGCGATGTGTCTGGCTTACTGAGTTCTGTCGTCAGCAGCTTAAGTTGTGGCGAGAATTTCTCGGTCGCGAGTATTCGGAGTACGTTTTCCCATCTCCGCGCAACCCGCGGGCGTACTGGACCGGGTACCAGAATCCTTGGAAAGCAGCGGTGAAGGCCGCCACTTTGGGCGATCGCAGGATTTACGATCTCCGGTCTACTTTTGCGACGAGAGCGAATGCTGCGCACGCAACTGAACTAACGGTCGCGCAGCTGCTTGGACACGCCAGCATTGCCATCCTCCCGACCTACGCTAAGGCGCTTGATGAAAACATGCGGGCTGTGATTGTTGAACTTGATGCGCAGCGCTCCGGTCGCGCTCGGATGCTGATACAGTAAAATGCGAAGATTGTCGGGTGGCCGAAAACTTCTCCTGCAATGATGTCTCAGCCCCAGGACCATATATGTACTCCCCCTATCCCAAAGTCGAACAGATTTGGCTAGCATCATCCCTGCAGTCCTGCCAGAATCTGTAAGTTACAGATGGCACCAGAAGAATTGCTGGACCGACGTGTCGCGGCGTCCCTCGAATCGCTCTCTGCCGACTGCACTGACTATTGGGCGTTTCGCGAGAGCTCATCGCGATCGTACTGTCATGATTACTTTCAGTATCCTGCCATGATGGTGCCGGAGATGTTGGGCCAGCTGATGAGGCTCATCTGTGATACTGATCGCAACATAAATACCGTCTTCGATCCGTTCGCTGGTTCGGGCACGGTACTTACCGAGGCGATGCTGCTAGGAAAGTCGTTCGTCGGATTCGACATCAACCCGCTCGCGGTTTTGCTTTGCGAAGCCAAGTCTGGCCCATTTCGATACGACTACTTGTGCGACGTTTCGGAAGAAGTAGTCGAACGTGACCTGACCGATCTTTTGTACCAAGTGGAATGTTAGTGTAGCGCCTTTTTCGACCCTAGTCCGTAGTCGTAGTCGGGGGTGTGGAGATGTGGGAAACGCGCAGCGTTTTCCATATCTCCATGCCCCGGTTCCTTCAGCAAGATGGCTTGCGGCGCTGGTGGTCTGTAGCCCAGCGAGGAATGCGGCCGTACCGTGTTGTAGTGCACTCTCCATTGTTCGATCACCACCTGGGCCTCTTTCAGCGAATAGAAGATCTCGCTCTTTAAGCATTCATCTTGCAGCTTCAGCTGTACAGCCTCCGCAAGCCTCCGTACATGCCAGCGCTTGGACAAACGACGTCGCTGTTTTGCAGTCTCCTTTACAGGCAACAGTTCTACTGTCACATGCTTGAGCGGCCAAGAGCTTCTGGTCGAGCATTGATTTTGCTTCGAGCGCCTTTGCGTTAGGACTCAGAAACCTGACGTGTTCCGCATCACTCTCGGTTTCGCCGGTAATCGCCAGCCATATCCTGTACAGGATGTGGCGTGCTATCAACCAACGATGGGCGGCATATTCTCGTTCAGCGAAGGCATAAGTTTCTTGCTCCAGACCTTTCGTTAAAGCTGTCAGTTGACGACTGAGATAGCCGTCGTTGGCCGTTTCGACCTCGACCAAAAGTCGCACTTTTTCATCCGGGGATGCCGCGGCACGTGCCTCCACCTTTGCAACACGACGGGTCGAATCGGCCACTTGTCCTATTTGCTGAGCTTCTGATTCTAACGACCGCGATTCCTCGGTTGCGCGGCCTGCTCGCAGCAACGCCTGTTGCCGTTCGTTGACGAATAGGCCGTAGATTCTCAGTGCGACCAGAGTCAAAAGGAACAGGATCCCTACGACTACTGAACAGCGAGCTTTCGTAGACCTGAAATCCATCAGCGACACTCCCCAGTGTGACCACACTGAAGCGGTCCATTGATTGGCCGATTGAGGGCAGGAAAACCCCGATCAACCAGGAGCACCACACCCGCGGACCCCGATACTTGTCTCGTTTCCATTCGCATCACCCGTCGTCCTCTCGCACGGAGGTACTGCTGATTTTAGGAGCGACTACAACTTTGTCAATATTCCACTTTGGGATATTGACTACCATCACGATAAACACAGGGCTGTCCACGATTGTGAGGCGACGCCCTGAACCGCAGCCACTATCGCCGGCAATACCGCGATTTTGTTCGGAAGCTCCGTGCTGCACGGAAAAGTGCCGGCATGACCCAAGTGGAAGCGGCAAATCAGATGGGAGTTCCGCAGTCTTTCATCTCAAAATGCGAATCAGGAGAACGACGCGTCGACATAATAGAACTTCAGTTGTTTGCGACGATCTACGAAAAACCGCTGACGTTCTTTTTGCAGTGATTCCTTCCCGGAACCTGCCGAACAGGGGCTGTGGAAGGTACCAGGGCGCGCATGGCGTGCGATTTGGCGCACTCCAGGACTGGGGGGGTGGGTAGGGTGCAGGAATGGGCAGGCGACCCTAAAAACGGGTTTGAATCGCGTGCGGCGCTGTGATGAAATTGTGATACGTCCACGTTCATATGAGCTCACAAACCGGCAGAACGCGTCCAAACCACATTCCCGTATCCTGTTGAACGCGTGGAGTAAAATACATCCCTCGCTACTCCTGACAGAATGCGTCGTGCGTTCTTCAAAACCGGGCATCTCGAGTCATAACCGATCAAGACCACGCAAAAGACCGCCCTCAGGTTTTTCGTTCCGAAAGAGCTCCCGTTTTCAACCCTCGCCAAGTTTGAAGAACCGTGCTGCAGCGCGCCATTACTTCGCTGTGGACTTTGGGTCGTTGAAGAATTGTCCTGGTCTGCCCGCCACTCCGCAGAAATGTTCCTCACTTCCCAGAACCCGACTTCTGGACCGCGTTGTTCAGAGTACGTCCCCGGGGCATAACTTCCGTTTAGCTCGTGATAAGCTCTGAATTGGGCCTCGCATTTGAATCCCATTCAAGTCGTTGCTCCAAATCGGGTAAGATCTCCCGAATGGAACTCAAGGTGTTGTTCAGCGACGATCCTGTATTCGTCTTGAGCAGAGCTGGAGTCTTCCTTTCCTCTCAACCCGTTCGCCACAATCTGATTCTGTCGATTCTGCACGCACGCGCTGCAGAAGGCGATCCAGGTCGTTATTGGATGGCGATTCAACGGGATGACATTGTCGGCGTTGTCCTACAGTCGCCACCGACATTTCCAGCTACGCTGACACCCATGGAACTGCCGGTGGCAACCGCGATGGCCGATGCGATTGCTGAAGTAGGTGTCGTTCTACCGGGAGTCAACGGCGAGGCTGCAACTGCAGCCACGTTCGCTGGCCAGTGGAGTGAGCGCACCAAATCGGCAGCCACTCCTTTCCAAGGAAACCGCCTTTACGAATTTTTGGAAACCGGAGAGGCTCCGAACGTCGCAGGAAAGTTGCGGCAGGCAGGTCCGCAAGAGCGCAGCCTGATGATTCTCTGGAGCCGTGCTTTCCAGCACGAGATCGGTGAGTCTGCCGACGCTACCGAAGTGCGTGTGGACAAAGGTTTGACAGCCGGACAACTGTGGGTGTGGGATCGAAGCGGAGAAGCCGTCTCCATGGTCATTGGCCGAGAACCGGTGCAGGGCGTCGTCCGTGTGTCTGGCGTCTACACGCCACCCGAAAAACGGGAGCATGGCTACGCGGAGGCATGCGTTCATGCGCTCTCGAAAAAGCTGCGTGACGCTGGGCTTCGCTGCGCCCTCTACACTGACTTGGGTAATCCCACATCCAACTCTATCTACCGACGAATCGGCTATCGCGCTGTGGCAGAAACCCTCCGCTATCGCTTCGAGTGATGTGCAACCTAAACACGCTCAGCTAGGCTGATGGCTCCCGTATCGTCGGCAAACAGGAAGTTATCCAAAAACCGGCTTCGGGGACATGTGCCGCAGCAGGATCTCCCGAATAACGTGATGGACCAGAAGAAGACCTCGGGCCCGCGTCGTTGAGAGTCCGTCCTGGTGCCTCTCAAAAGTGGATAGAGGTTGTCAGCCGAGTGCAACCAAATGGGAACATCTCCTACACTTCCAGGGTTTCATAGGCGTGTTCGCCATGGATCGATTCATCCAATCCGATTTCTTCACTCATCATTTCGACCTTCACCGGAGTGAACATGTCGATGATTCTCAACATGGCGTAGGTGAAACCGAATGCCCAGGCCGACGAGAAGATCACCGCGACCAGCTGCTTGAAGAAGAACGTCGGATTGCCGTAGAGCAGGCCGTTGGTCCCGGCGGGATTGAACGCACTGTTAGCGAACAGGCCGAGCATCAGGATGCCGAGGAAGCCTCCGACTCCATGGACTCCCCAGACGTCGAGCGCGTCGTCCCAGTGCAGTTTGTTCTTCATCTCCACCGCGACGTAACAAACCACTCCCGAAACTACGCCGATAATCACTGCCGTTGTGGGCGAAACATAACCAGCGGCAGGAGTGATGGTTGCCAATCCGGCAACCGCTCCGGTCAGCAGGCCGAGAAACTTGGGCTTGCGCTCGCGGAACCACGCCACGGCAAGCCACGCCACGGCCGCAAACGATGCCGCGATGTCGGTGTTCAGGAAGGCGGTACCGGTGACCGAATCCACCCGCATTTCGCTGCCTGCGTTGAATCCGTACCAACCAAACCAGAGCAGGCCAGTGCCCAGCGCAACCAGCGGAATGCTATGTGGGCCGCGATCCAGCACTCGCCGTTTGCCCACGTAAAGGACGGAAGCCAGCGCAGCAACTCCAGCTATGTTGTGGACCACGATGCCACCAGCGAAGTCCTCCACGCCCCAGCGTTGCAGCATTCCCCCGCCCCAAACCATGTGCACGAAGGGGAAGTACACGAAGGTGAGCCACGCGGTGAGGAACAGACAGTAGGCTTTGAAGGTCACGCGGTTGGTGAAGGCACCCGAGATCAAGGCCGGAGTGATGATGGCGAACATCATCTGATAGGCGATGAAGACCATCGCCGGTATGGTGTCATTCGGTCCGGAAGGCGTTGTCAGGTTAACGCCACGCAAGCAAACCTTGTCGAGATTGCCGATGACCCCGTGCCAATCGCCACTGAAGCACAGCGAATATCCATACAGATACCAGATGACCGTCGTCCAACCCATGGAGACGAAGCTCTGAATCATAATGGCAAGTACGTTCTTCCGTCCCACGAGGCCGCCATAAAAGAACGCCAAACCTGGCGTCATGAGCATGACCAAGCTGGTGCACAGGATCATGAATCCTGTGTTACCGGTGTCGAGGTGAAGCATGGAACCTCCAGGAGAAGAAGTACGGAGAGCTGGCTGCCCCCAGGTAATTGAAAGCCGATGCACCTTCTAGGCTGGAATCTCTTTCTTGATTTCAAAAACGGCAATGATTGTATACCGATTCCAACCTTTCACATTCCTGACATTGTGAAATGCCTGTCTTCTGGTGCCGCTGCTTCGCGATCCGGGCACAATGAGATCTACTCCCGGTGTGAAGCGGTCTGAGGGAGGCGATGTATACGGGTTCAGGAATGTCCGAGAGCGCGTCGCGCTTTGGAGTAGTCGCCGGTACGACTTGTCCAGTTGCTCGCCAACGTGCCCAAAGCCCAGAACAGGGCAAACAGAAAAAACAACTTACCCCCGGGGACGCCGGAGCGCCAGGCCCAGAACGCAGCTAAGGTCGGAATGATGGCCGAGGAGGTTACACCGGCGGACCACATGAGGGCTCTGGCCGTAGGACTGACCTTTTGCATTGAGAGCTTCTCCGTCTGCACGCCCAAGAAAGGGAGACGCTCAAACATCCAACGAAGTCCCGGCGGCCAGCCTTGGGGATTCGCTGTCCCTCCAACTGTGTAGAACAGAAAACGAATGCCTATAAGCCGCCCCATGAGCCAGTGCGCAATGGCGTGTGAGGAGAAATAGAGAAGGACCCATGCCGAAAGCATAGTGATGACAGCTAGCGCTGTCGAGTGTGCCGACCGGGACGCCCTCAATGCAAAACATGCAGCCAGAATTCCGCCAGCCTGCAACGTGTTGCCGACAGCAATCGAGAGTCGCGCAGAGACCCTGCGCTTCGTGGTGGCGGCAGGATTCACGGCGTCCGCTTTCAAACCAGCCTCACGGGCATTTGTGTAGGTCAATCCTACTGCACGGCGGGCAACCGCACTCGGCATTTCGATTGGTAGCCTTGGAATCTAGAGCGGCAGATAGCCCCGACCGCGCCGACCGCCTCGAAACACTGGTGTTCTTCGTCCGCCCAGACCTGAGAGCCCCGCGCTCAAAACGGGGGTTCTTGCGATGGATTTGGTGGGGACGTTGGTGGCTGATCCTGTGCCAGGCGCGCTCACGACATCCTCATTGCTGACGAGCGTGTGTGGATTCTCCATTGGCGACGGCTTGCAACTCTCGTATTAGCCGAAACACACAGTGTGATCGTCCACGAATCACCTCATCAGGGCGCGAACTGACACGCCGTACGATTCAGCCAGCTTTCGTCCTATGGGAACACTGCCGATTCTAGAAGTAGGAACGGCTTTGTCAATATTCGATTTTGGGATATTGATTAGCGTCGCGATAAACACAGGGTTGTCCCCGTTTGTGAGGCGACGCCCTGAACCGCACCCGATACCGCCGACAGTACCGCGATTTTGTTCGAAAGCTTCGTGCTGCACGGAAAAGTGTCGGCATGACCTAGATGGAGGCAGCAAACCAGATGGGAGTTCGGCAGTCTTTCATCTCAAAATGCGAATCGGGGGAGCGACGCGTCGACATTGTAGAACTTCAGTTGTTTGTGTCGCTTTACGAGAGACCGCTGACGTTCTTTTTGCAGTGACCGAGTTCACACCCACACCTCCCATTACTCCTGTATACCCCTAGTATTTCTGCCCGAGAGGTGCCAACCAGTGGCTGTGGAAGGTGTCGGGGCGCGCATAGGGCGCGATTTGGCCAACGATTGGGGTTTGGGGGTAGGGTAGGTGCAGGAAAACGAGGGCGACCCCTTAAAACGCAAATGGCGCGTTTGTTTGAAATAGAAGTAAGGGTAAGCTGTTGAAAACAATTAGGAGAGTGCCGAAATTCGAACGGTGAATCGTGTCAAACCTTTTCAAACACACCGAATTCTCGACGGAAAGATTTTCGTCCCACAATTGTCTTCGAGTACAAGGACGCCTTTTTTCGTTCACGCTTTCGGTCCTCGTACTTGCCTCAGGCGCGGTAAAAATTCCGCAACTTTGAGCGGTTAAGGCGGAGTTTCAGGGCAGGGATTGTTGAAGAACGTCGTACCATATTCAGGCGGGATAATCATGTCGCCACAGACTCTAAAACCAATAACACTGAGTATGTTCACCACTGCAGCACGCCTTCGGTTCATTACCTACGCTACAGGAATATCCCGACGTTTCGTTGACTTCGCCGTCGAGGCATTCGACTCTTGCCGTAATGTTGCTGCGCCCGACACAGTACTTAGCAGCCTTTGGGCCAAGCACTTTGCAGGTACCGGATTTGACGAACGCAAAAGCGAGTTCCACGAAGTGGCCGCTGAAATATTACTCAGTCGAACAGTAGATGCATTCCTGTACTACCTCGCCGACATCATTGGCTGGGCCCTAAGGCACCGTCCTGCAGTCGCCGACCTGCACGAGGAGGCTCAGCACCGCGCGTCGGAATTCAACATAAGCCTCGACGATGCCGTGCAGGAAGTGGCGGAGTTACACGCGGAGCGGGTCTCATATGGCGGATTCGGTGCGATGCTGAACTTCATCGAGACTACCTTTGCAGTGAGCTTGCCTATAGACCCAGGCATGAAAGCGAAGCTGCGCCGACTTATCGCTACCCGAAACATGGTGGTCCATAACCGTTCGCGAAAAAATGCGCGATATTGCAAGGATGTTGAGGAACCCCTTGCAAACATTGGTCAACTGGTACGGCCGAGTCTTACGGAGGCGCAGAGCGCGGCAGAGGACCTAGCAAACTTCGTAGAACTGGTTGACGAGACGCTCCGCCGTGAGATTTTTGACTTCGCGAGCGAACAGGAGCCTTAATTACATTCCGAATTCGCCCAGTGTCAAGCAGTACGTGAACCGAAAGTTTTGGGGCGGCGGCGACCAACAGGAAACCCCTCACAACCGATTTGGCGGGGACTGTAGTAAAAGCGTAGTAGATGCTTGTTCATTTGCGGTCAAAACGGAGCAGAGAGCGTCAAATTGACGAAGCGGCAAGTGCTTGGCAGATGCAGTAAAATCAAAACTCTTCAACACTGGTCAGGCGATTCAGGGGAACTTGAAAACCGCTGTGTTCGAGGGGTGCCCTTGGGCGAATTCTTTTCCTGGCCAGTTTCTTGCCGCCCTTTAAACCGTGCGGGTCGTCAACACAGCTCCTCGATACCCTACGGCCCACACCGCACCGTCCGCAAGATATCGGAGGTCGACGAGTTCCGGGTTGTCGCTGAGGAAGAAAGGTGTCCAGACGTTTCCAGCGTCAGTGGTTTTGAGCATTAGGCCCTTCGTTCCTACAATCCACCCAATCTGACCATTCAACGAGAAGTCAACCGCATTGAGCCAATTGCTCCACAGTGGCAAGCGGTGCGACCGATTCGTCCAGTTTCGACCTGCGTCCCGCGAAATAAATATGCTTCCCTCATCGCCTACAACACAGATGGTCTTTCCGTCCTGCAGAATTCTCACCGAGAACAGCGTTGAGCTAGTACGAAGTTTTGTTCGCTTCCACGTTCGCCCCGAATCCTGCGACAGGAGAACGGTGGCGTTGCTGCCTACTGCGCATCCAAGCCGCCCATCCGGGGCGAAACGGATTTGCCAAAGAGCCGGACTTCCCGGAATCCGAACGCGTTGCCACCGTTTCGCGCTTTCCTTGCGTCGGAGAATGGATCCCTCTGAACTGCCTATGCAGATGCTGCTATCCCCATCGCACCACGCTACAGACGAAAGATCATCCTTAAGACCCGCTGAGACCCTTTGCCACGACTCTCCCGCGTCATTAGTTTTGAGCACGATCCCATTCGAGCCGACGATCCATCCGTTCTTGCCATCGCTCCGAAAGGCGACGGAATAGAGGCTCTCGGTCGTGTTTGATTCCACAAAATTCCACGTTCTTCCGCCGTCAATGGTCCGTAAAATTGTTCCGCGATCCCCAACGATCAACGCTCGAAATTGATCCAAGAACGCTAATTCACTAAGGTCCACATGCACCGGCGCAAAGCACCATCTCCAAGCATCACTGGGCTTTTTTGGGCCAGCAAACTCGGCGATGCCACGCTGAGCGATGGCCTTGACGACTTCAATGACCTTATTCTTTGTGAGCCCTTTCTGACAGTCAACGAAACCGATTCCATTGAGCACTGGCGGTATATTGCATTTTTTTAGCAGAAGAGGAATAAGGAATCTTCGTTTTGCGCGCAGGTCCAACTTTTGTGCGCGCTCAATCTCGAACCCTACCCATCCGCTTCTTGCGGATTCTGGTGTCAAAACGACTAAACAACTCCTGCTGTCGCGAATGGCCTTACGAATTGCTGTCTGAAGCTGACTACCGGCCAAGCCGATCTCCTCGGCAAAGAACGGTTGCACCCCTAATGCTCTGAGCTTCTTCACGAGATTGCGAACCCATCGTACTTGGGCTTTGTTATAGCTAACGAATACATCGTAGCTGTACACGACTCCTCCCGCCGCGAATCGCTAGTGACCTGTTGACGATCCCAGGATGTCCGAAAATAAGCATCCTAAACGTGAGAGTCTGTTTGTCAACCCTCAACCCATGCGGACGGGGGGTTAGCACGGCTCCGTTTATCGAACACAAACGGGTGCCGAGGGGGATTTGAGTGTAGAGGCGATTTATCATCAATTGACCAACCGCCGTTCGAGGAAGAAACAGCGACAGTGAACGTAACCTACAGCTTTGAGCGTTGATGTACCATTCTCGAAATGTCCCGTAGCATTCACTCGACCCGTCGAGACCTGGAAAACGCGCACCGCGCCGTCTACAGCGATCCAGCGAGGAAGAGGGCAGAGGTCCGCCGACTACGCGACGCGCTCGAACAGAAACGCACAATCAAGGAATGCGTTCTCGAAGAGAGACGATCACCTCCCGCTCATGACGGCTTTGCCGAAGCCGGAGCCGTCCCCATCCGAGTTGCCGATGAAGGCTATTACGTTCACTACCCCGCAGGCGTGAAAGACCTGCAAGCCTTGATGGAGAGATTGCCACTGGGCGTTCTGGACGGGATTTCCGAAATCGTACTTGATCTGGGGAAGGAGGAGCAGGCGGGGGTCGACGATGATCCGTCGGCACCTACAGATCCATGGACAGGGCGGCTCGGGGCCGAGGTTTTCCCCGGAATTTTCTGCGGGCCGTTGCTCGGAAGGAGATTTTCTGATGCTCACATCACGCTTTACGCGTACGTTTACGATTCGCAAGACCCCGGGTTGCGGAACTGGATGTTTCTGTTGCGCCTGCGGTCGCTTTCTACTTTTGTCCACGAAGTAGCCCATCACTTCGATCACACCCGGCGCGTAGCACGGGGAAGGTGGCTCGCTATTGGAGAACAGAAGGTCGAGAGCTTCGCTGAGCAGATCCAGCAGAGCTGGACGTTGCAGTTCGTCTTGCCGTATCTCCAGCAAACGTATCCTCAGGAGTTGGAGGCTATGCAGCAGTGGCTCGAGCACTACGGCGGCACAAGACTCCCAATAGAGTTGCTGAGCTGGGATCCTGCATTGAAACCATTCAACTTCAATATGCGGCAGGCTTTGGAGGAACTGGCGCGCGAGGTAGCATCCGGCAGTGATGTCAAAGCATCGCGTTTGTACTTCGCGTTGCAGTTGCATTATTGCGAACTGTACGAACCAGCATTGGACGTGATCAACCTACTGCTCGCGAACGAGCCGGATGACTCCGGCGCGTTGACGTTACGCGGTGACATTTTCGTACATCAGCGCAGATTCGAAGAGGCGGCTCAGACCGTTAGCGCCGTTTTGGCAAGATCGCCCTCCGACGTAGAGGCGTTTATCGTGCTGGCTGATGCGATGGAGGGCTTAAGAAGATTCGATCGGGTTGTGGAGATAACGACTCGGATTGCGAGCATTGCAAGCGACGATTATCTAAGACTCAGAGCTGTTGAGCAGCGCGCGTGGGCGTTTCTGGCCACAGGCATGAAATCTGATGCAGAACGAGACATTCTTACGTTGGAAGCTTCAGGTCGTGCAGACGCGGCCAAATGGGCTAAGCGTTTGAGGAAAAAGGCTTATTGAGCCGGACAACTCGCAATCATTCATTAGTTATTGATATCAGGCGTGGGTGTTGAAAAAATCACTCTGATTAGCAGGTAAAGCGCGGTACAAGGAAGCATTGGTTCCATGTACTGCGTGATCTTCATCCGCGGAGGCCTGCTGATCATGATGGGACAACACGCCCGTTGGGAATCGCTGTTCTATTACTTCAAACTTGACGATTACATTCCTAAGAACCACCTGCTGCGGCTTATCGATGAGCACGTCAGCTTCGCCTTGGTCCGCGAGCGGCTGAAGAACAGCTACAGCGACACCGGACGACCCTCGATCGACCCCGAACTGCTGCTGCGCATCCTGCTGATTGGCTATCTCTACGGCATTACCAGCGAGAGAAAGTTGCTGGAAGAGCTACGCATGCACCTGGCGTGGCGCTGGTTCACTGGATTGGGCTTTGACCAGGAGATTCCTCAATGCATCAGCTACAGGGAACGCGCGCTCAAAGTCCAGGTAGGCGGTGTCGCTGCTCGTCTACCGTTTTCGATTGACAACCGCACTCGAAGGGAAAAGAATGCTCCCCATTCATCCGGGGCCTCTGGACTAATCCTCAACATCGTTCCACAAGGAGAGCCATGCGCCGCCTCGCCAGACTCGCTTTCTGCTTTGTCACCTGCTTGCTCGCGTCGACAAGCTTCGCACAACAACCGACGGCCTCATCCGTCCCCAATCTTATTCGCTACAGTGGAACACTGAACGATGTGCGAGCGGAGACGGCTTCTTCTGCGCCTGTCGGCGTCACCTTCGCCATTTACAAACAGCAAGACGGCGGTGCGCCCATCTGGCAGGAGACACAAAACGTCACACCAGACGCTAACGGTCAGTACACTGTGCTGCTCGGCAGCACGACCGCCGCAGGAGTGCCCGATGACCTTTTCTCACAGCAGGAACAGCGCTGGCTCGGCATTCAGCTTCAGGGCGGAGCCGAGCAGCCGCGCGTTCTGATGGTAAGCGTACCTTACGCCTTCAAGGCGCAAGACGCCGAGACCTTAGGCGGGCTGCCTGCGTCGGCTTTCGTCAAAGCGCCATCGACGGACGGGTCCGGGAGTGGGTCCAACGACGCGCCCGGTAACGCAGCGCAAACCGCAGCAGCCAGCGGGAACAAGGGCGATAAGACGAAGTCGGGCCTTGGGATCGACACGGTCGTGAGCTGCGTGAACGCCGCGACTAACTACATACCCGTCTTTACTGCGGTTAGGCCACCCAACATCACCATCTGTAACTCCCTGATTTATCAAGTGAACGGCAATATTGGCATCGGGACGACCAACCCTCAGGCCCAGTTGGATGTCATCACGAACACTGGCTTGATTGGAGTTTCGGGCCAAAATCTGGCCACAAGTGGCAGTGGTGTTGGCACGGGGGGTCACACGAAAGGCCCGACGGGCATCGGCGTCTTCGGCGTCCATGACTCCACAGCGGGAGCAGGCATGGGAGTATCCGGTCTCACCTACAGCTCCGCTGGTACTGGCGTCCTTGGCACTGCCAATACGCCAACCGGTGTGGCATTCGGCGTGTCTGGCGCCAGCGCCAGTGTAGATGGCGTTGGAGTTGCCGGTGTTGTTACCTCGACGGGCGCCCAGGGCCATAAGTCCTTTGGCGTACTCGGCACAGCTCAGGATCCTAACGGGGCAGGTGGATCTTTCGGCAATTCTGCCGTCACGGGGCCGGCTATCGGTGTGGTAGGAGTGAGCGACGCTGATGCTGGGAGGGGGATGTATGGCATCGGAGTGGCCGCTAGCAAGACCGGTGGCACCATCGGGGTCACAGGACCGGTGGGTGTGTGGGGCGACACCGGCGAAAACCCGGGTGTGGGCGTGATCGGGACGGCGGACGATGGAATCGCTTTTGCCGGGTTAAACAATTCAACTGCTAGTCCTGCCGGGTACTTTGAAAACGAAAACAAAGCTGCCAGCGCAACGGCGGCTGGTGTCGAAGGTAAGAGTAATAGTGCTTCCGGCTATGGCGTCTACGGTCTCAATGCTTCGAGCGGCGGTTACGGCGTGTACGGCATTAGTACTGCGAGCGGTTACGGCGTATACGGCTCTTCTGTTACCGGCGTGGGTATCCTGGGAGCGTGTGTCCCAACCGGCTCAAACACCTGCGCCAACGGCGTAGCCGGACTCAATACGTCAACCAGTGGCGCCGCGAATGGCCTTTGGGGGCTGACCGGGAGCCCCCAAGGTTCGGCGGTTTATATGGTGAATAATGGGGGTGGTGATCTCCTCTTCGGTACGCAGTCGAATGGGGGAAGTGCCACATTTTATGTCCAAGGGAATGGTAGCGGCTACTTCGGCGGCGCTGTCCAGATCAACGGCAATCTCAACGTCGGCGGCACGCTGACCAAGGGCGGCGGCTCGTTCAAGATCGACGATCCGCTTGATCCGGAGAACAAATATCTCTCCCACTCCTTCGTCGAATCCCCCGACATGATGAACATCTACAACGGCCTCATTCGGCTCGACGAGCGCGGCGAGGCCTGGGTCGAGCTGCCGCAATACTTCGAGGCGCTCAACCGCGACTTCCGCTATCAACTGACTTCGGTGGGCGCCTCGCAACCGCGCCTGTACATCGCGAGGGAAGTTGAGGACAACCGCTTCAAGATCGCTGGCGGAAAGGCGAATGCGAAGGTATCGTGGCAGGTCACTGGTATTCGTCAGGATGCCTGGGCCAACGCCCATCGCATCCCGACCGAGGAAGACAAGCCGCTGGAGAAGCGCGGCACTTATCTCCATCCCGAGCTGTACGGCCCCGACAAGAACACAGATGCTACTTTGCGGCACTAGCTGGGCACCAACAAAGCCGAGTACGCGAAGATTCAGTAGATGCCTCTGGGGGTGACGGCCAAAGCGGAAGTAAGTGTGTCGTTGGCGTAATCAGGCGTTTGCACAAGCTTGCGCCATTTATTCGCCCAATCTGCCTGACACTCGCGACCCCATCCGACAGCATTGCATTCATGGTCAAGCCTCGGCTATCAAAAATGAGTCGTGCTTCGACAGAGATAAGCAGGGGATAAAGGGGCTGCCGCCCCTTTCCCCTGCACCCCAAATCCCCGCCGATGCTCGTCCGCTTCGCTCCGGAACCACTCTGCGGAACATGCAGCTTGACGAGCCGAACACTTCTATGCACAATCAACGCGTCAGCGTCGCTTCGCTCGGACGGCTGTTCGCCCGCACCGGAATACCGTTCGGCTTCCCGCTGAAATCATCGTTCACCTTCACCGGAATCCCCAGGGAGGGCACTGCTGTGATGAAATTGTGATAGATCCATGATCAAAACGCCTTCACATGAATCAAAACGGATCAGGCGCGCCGGTTTGTAAGTGGTTGGAGAATCAGTTAGAGTAGAAAATTTTCGAAACGGAGCTGGAACATCCCTGTGTTCTTCAAAACCGGCGATTGGCATCCTCGATGTCAATGGTGCGTTCGACTCGCACACGCTTCCGCCAATCTAACCGGGCTCCTTCGATTCGCCCGCCGGCCTCGCTCAGGATTTCGCCTGCAGGCTCCCGCTCCTCCAGCCCGAGAACCATAACCAACCTTGAAGGTCATTCCGGTGTGGCTGGCATCTGGCGTCGTACTCACCCAGGTCTCGAAAAGCGCGAGACCTGGGGCAACCGCTCACTCCTGCATAACGGCTCAAGTTCGACTCGCACACGCTTCCGCCAAATTTTCAATCACTTGCGGCCACATGAAATCACCGGAAATCAGTTTCCACGGGAAATAGTGAGGCGCAAGACCTTGAAATGCGCTTCCGCCATCTCGTCCGTCATAACATCACAATGGATCTTGACGGTGGCCTGCTGCCGATCCGAGCGACGGTAACACGGCTGACAGTTGAATTCGGCGGCGGTAACACGTATGCTTCGTCAAAATGAGAATTCCGGTTGAGAATTGCGTGCTATCCGGCACCGGTCAGTACCGATCCCTGCCTTGCGGTTTGGAACGACTCAGTACATCCACAAGGAGCTAAGAGATGGACCGGCTCGGCAGGCTCATATTGTAGGAAAGCTAAATGCTGGTGCAGGGTTAATGGAAATTCGCCCGGCTCGCCGGCTCAGTATCGCCAGCATTAGCAGGTTGTGGTTGTGATCTCACCTGAGTCTTGGTCATTCACAAAAATCATAGGGGCGATTTCCGGAGAGTAATGATGTATACGAGCCATGCCCGTCGAGCTCTCCGAACGCTCGTCCCCATTCTTTTGTTACTGGCAATCCTGCTGATACTGGCGCGGCACATCGGCAAAGGGGAATTCAGCTACAACGTTGATGAAACTCAGCATGCCTTCACGGGCGTGTACATTGCCGACCTTATCCACGACCACCCTATCGGCCACCTGGTCGAATACACCTATATCTACTATGGCCGCTACCCGGCGCTGGCCGGAATTATCTACTATCCACCACTGTTCCATGTCTGCGAGGGACTCGTCTTCTTGTTATTAGGACCCTCGGTGGTTACGGCACGGCTGACTATCCTGTTGTTTGCTTTCGTTGGACTGTGGTTCTGGTATCGCCTTATTGAAGAGCTACACTCCAGGTCCGCAGCCATTCTGGCGACCGTGCTTCTCGCCTTCACTCCCTGCATGCTGCTCTTTGCAAAGACCGTCATGCTCGAGGTGCCTTCACTGGCCATGTGTATTGTCGCCTGCTATTTCTGGATTAGCTTCCTGCGCAAGGAACGAAGTTCGAGCCTGCTTTGGTTCGGACTGACGGGCGCACTGGCGACGCTGACCAAGCACAATTCGGTTTTTCTCCTACTCTTTTGTGTTCTCAGCATCTCAGCCCTGCGAAAGTGGGGACTCTTATGGCGGCGAGCTACGATCGGCGCGCTGGCAATCGGAATTTGTCTGACTGGACCTTACTACTATTTGTTCCACAAGCTGGTATGGCCTACGGTGGTTGGCGACCTCACGGAAAAACAGACGATGGCCGTGCGTCTTACGTACTACTGGCGGGCTATCCCATCGCTGACCGGCTGGGTGGTTGTGGTTTTCGCGCTTGCAGGGTTGCTGACCTGTCCCTGGTGGAACCGTAGAGAAAACAATTGGGTGTTTCTCTCTTGGATTTTATCGGTTTGGAGCACGATGACGCTAATCGGCCATAAAGAGGCCCGATACGTCATTTACCTAGTGCCGGCTGTGGTCTATTTCGCGCTCTGGCCGGTTATGATGGCAAGCTCGCAACGAGTGTGGTTGCGGATTTCATCGCTGGCAGCCGTAGCCGGAGTGGTCGCCTATCTGACATGGTCGGCGTGGTGGTACGAACGGCCTAACGTCACCGGCTTTGCTGCCGTGGCCCGCGAGATCCGACAGCTCAGTGATTCCGGCGTCATCTTGGTGGACACCGACATCCCCGCCAACTTGATTTTCTTCATCCGACGAGAGGATCAAGTCCGCCATTTCGTTGTCCTCAGGAAGGCTCTCTACACCATCCGCATCAAAGAGAGTCTTGGCGAAGAGGAGTTGATTCACACTAGTGAAGGCGTGAAAAAGCTGATGAGCGACGATGGTATTCGATTTGTCGTGGTTTCCAACCGTCCTCCAGCCAAGTTTCCCATCGAGGTCACCCTCCGCGAGATGCTCGAGGGCCCGCAATTCCGCCTTGTGGGCCGCTATCCCGTCGATGGGAATTCACCAGTGTGGAAGAACTATTACCTGTCGTTATATGAGAATTTGCAGGCGCATGCCCCTGCGGCCCAGTCGTTGCGGATTCCGATGCTTACGATGCACAGTGATAATGTGATTTCATTTGAAAAGCTAGGCATTACTCCCGAACCAGCCGCGCAGTGAAATCCCTGCCGTTGTCGGAGCTTCTGCCACTTCCTGATCTTCAGCGGACGGCGATATCGCCCCGTTTACGCAAGCGACCGGCGGAAGGTCACTGGTCGCTACCACCGGCAAGTCCAAAGACAGCCACTGCTTACGGCCAACTTGCTGCTCTTCAAGAAAGCGATTGTGAGTAGACGGATCTTTGGAGGATAATTGCCCTCATCTTTTCTAACAAAGCCTAACGCCTGACCCTAACGATCTGGCCAGCAAAAGGAGCCTACGTCTGCATGAAAGCACGACGCGTGTGTGTAGTCTGCTGTCTGTTCGTTTGCCTTGCCTGCTTAGCCACCGCCCAAGTAGCGGTCACCACTTACCAAAACGACACCTACCGTTCCGGGACCAACACGCATGAAACGAGTCTCACGTTAACGAATGTCAACGTCAACCAGTTTGGGCTACGCACATTGTTTGCTGTCCGGGGATATGTGTACGCGCAGCCGCTATACGTGCCAAACGTTAACATCAACGGAGTTATGCATAACGTTCTGTACGTCGCCACCGAGCACGACCAGGTGTACGCGTTCGACGTGAATAGCGGCCAGCAGCTTTGGCACAAGAGCCTGTTGATCGCCATAGGGCCCTTCCTCCAGGTTACCCCGGTTCCGAGCAATGATGTGAATTGTACCGACCTGATACCCGAGATCGGCATTACGGGGACGCCGGCAATCGACATTTCCAACAATGAGATGTTTCTAGTCGCAAAGACCAAGGAGCATAACCTGATTACGCAGACGACCAAGTACTATCAGACGCTCTATGGCCTCGACATCAGGACCGGCGCTCTGCGCAACCCTCCACACCGTGTAAACGCAACGTACCCGGGGACGGGATGGGGATCGCAGAACGGGATGTTGACCTTCGATCCTCTGTTGCAGGGCCAGCGTGCGTCGCTTCTACTGGCCGATGGTCAGGTGTTTGTCGGCTGGGGCTCACACTGTGATATTGGCGCTTACCACGGTTGGCTGATCGCCTACAACGAATTCTCGTTGCTTCCCAGCGGTGTGTGGGTGGACACCCCCAACGGGGGCGAAGGCGGAATCTGGGGCGGTGGCGCTGGTCCGGCAGCGGATTCGGCCGGGGCCATCTACGCAGCCACTGGCAACGGCACGTATGACTCGTCGGCGGACTATGGCGACAGCGTGATGCGCCTGACCTGGTCGAGTTCCGGGCTTGCTGTCGCCGACTACTTCACTCCGTGGGACCAGCAAACCCTTGACCAAAATGATCTCGACGTCGGTTCGGGCGGCGCTGTATTGCTGCCGGATCAGCCGGGGGCACAGTATCCGCACCTGCTGGTTCAGGCCGGAAAAGAAGGGACAATCGACCTGATTAATCGCGATGCCATGGGCCACTTCCACACCGGCAACGACGACCAGATTGTCCAGACCTTGCCGTTTATCATCGGCGGAGCCAGGGGCGGTCCTGCCTTCTGGAACAATACCCTCTACATCGGCGGCGTATACGATTACCTGAAGGCTTTCGCATACAATCCGCAAACGCAGCAGCTTTCAGCGGGACCGATAGGGCAATCCCCGGAGTTCTTCAATAACCCGGGGGTGAGACCGGCGGTGTCTTCGAACGGGACGGCCAACGGGATTGTCTGGATCGTGGAGACGGACACCTATCCCTTAAATGCTGTGCTGCGCGCCTACAACGCCGGCAATCTTGCCGTTGAGCTCTACAACTCACAGCAGAATCCGTCGCGCGATACGGGTCCGCTCGCAGTAAAGTTCGTTGTGCCCACCATAGCCGATGGACACGTCTTTGTCGCCGGACAAAACCAGGTGGCGATGTACGGCTTACTGCAATAACCTTAGGACTCGCCCGTGAATAGCGCGGGCGAGTCCGTCTTTCCTATGAGCACATCAGCGAAACAGGGGCGAAACACAGTTGGTTGGCTGGCCTGCTCCGATTCCGCTACTCCTTGCCTCGGCCGCCGTCCTCGCTCAGGATTTCGCTTGCAGGTTCCCGCTCCTCCAGCCCGCCGCCCGCAAGCGCGCAAATACAGTTTGGGTGATGTAGCTTGATCGTGCATGGGACGGCTCGTTTCAGGATTCGGGTCGCGACTAGGGCTGCAATGCGATTACGGGATGTGAAATCGAAGCAAGTAGCTCAGCGCAGCAGCCAACGAATTCACCCGGACCCGGCACGGATTTTGGCATCATCGCACACAGGATGTTAAATCGCGCACTAAAATATTCGCGCTTCATGACTCCGCGTTCATGGAACCATGCTAGAGTTCCACCCAGCACCCTGGCCTACCTGTCCGCGACGACTAAACATTCATTTATCGAGGAGCTATATATGCACAACAACATTATCGCGTCCCTAAGGATTATGGGATGCGTGGGAATTGCAGTCGCCTCCTTGCTAGCGGCAAATTCGTGGGCGGCCAGCACTGTAACTACGGTGTACAGCTTCAACGGCGGCATCGATGGATCGGACCCCGCATCGCAGCTGATCTTTGACAGTGCCGGTAACGCTTACGGCACAACTGTGACCGGAGGCTCGGACAATTGCGGGACCGTTTTCAAGCTGACCCCGATCGGCAATGGCCAATGGCAGCAGAGCGTGCTGCATAGCTTTGATTGCTTGGGCGAAGGGAAAAATCCGTATGGCGGCGTGACGCTGGATGCGCACGGCAATCTCTACGGAACCACAGTCGCGGGTGGATCCGGAGGAACCTGTACCGGCGATGGCTGCGGCGTCGTGTATGAGCTGACGAATTCCGGTGGAGCGTGGTCGGAAACTGTACTGTACAGCTTTGGAGATAGTCCCGACGCGGCGGGTCCCGGTGGTCCGGTTGTTTTTGACAAAGCGGGTGATCTGCTTGGGACGACACCCGACGGAGGCGCATTCTCGGCGGGCGCCGTCTATGAGCTCTCGCTCAACAACGGACATTGGACGGAAAAGGTTATCCACGATTTCACCGGAGGAAATGATGGAGCTGTCGGGTCCCTGGGACGGCTCCTAGCGGATGCGTTTGGCAACTTTTATGGAGTGACGGAACTCGGTGGAGCGCACTCCGCCGGCACTGTTTTCAAACTTGCGCCCGGAGCGGGCGGAACGTGGAGGTTTGGCACGCTGTATGCATTCGGAGGACAACCTGATGCTGCGTTTCCTTATGGCGGGCTGATCGCCGACACTCACGGGAATCTTTATGGCACCACATACTTCGGCGGAACGAATGGAGCGGGCGCTGTCTTCAGAGTCGGCCCTGGTGCAGGCATTGGCGGCTGGCGCGACGCGGTGCTGTATAGCTTCACGGGTGGCTCGGACGGGGGAAATCCAACCAGTACTCTAGTGTTCACGCCCGGCGGACAACTTTATGGAACCACTTCGGCAGGTGGCGATGCTGGATGCGCTTGCGGCGTAATCTTCGCTCTTAGTCCGGCCGGAAGCAATCGGTGGTTGGAAAGCGTGCTACACACCTTCGGGACAGGCAGCGATGGGGCGTTTCCTTACTACGGGTTAACGCCGGACGCAGCGGGACACTACCTTGGAACGACGTCGGCCGGCGGAAACCAAAATGTTGGAATAGTGTTTGAGCTGACACCGTGACATCAAGCCCTGAATGTCAGGGCGAGGGCATTCCAGTCCGTTATTCGTATCTCAGCGCGGTAATCGGGTCCACTTTTGTTGCCGCACGCGCGGGGATGTAGCTGGCGAACGCGCAAATAGCTAGCAAAATCAGCCACACGCCGACCAGGGTCGATGGATCGGCGGCGGTGATCCCATACAAGAGTGTGGAGAGCAGGTGTAAGGTGAAGACCGCGACTAGCGCGCCGGCTATGCCCCCAACCAGGGCCAGCTTCAGTCCTTGTCGAACGAATGATTTGAGCAACTGCTGGCGTTGTGCGCCGAGCGCCAGGCGAATGCCGATCTCGCGAGTACGTGTGGCGACGAGAAACGCCAGCACGCTGTAGAGCCCAACTGCGCTGAGAATCACGGCCGCAATCCCGGCAAAGACAAGGACCGCACGCGTCAGCCGAAGCGGGCCAAAGTCGTTGAGCAGGGCCTGCGCCATCGCCGAGTCTTCGCCGATGGGAACATTGGGGTCGATATCCTGTATGGTGCGCTTGATGTCGTGCAGCGCAGCGCTGGGATCGGCTGCGGTGCGCGCCAGGAAACGTGAGTCGCCGTTGTTTTGAATCTGCCAGTAGGGACGATAGAAGAACAGGTGCGCGCCGTCTGTGGCCGGATTGTATTGGGCATCCTGAACAATAGCGATGACGGTACAGGGAGTGCCGCCGACCAGCAAGGTATGTCCGATGGCATCCCCCGACGGCCACATGCGGCGCGCCAGGCTCTCGTTCACAATCACCACGTTCGGAGCTCCCTTGTGGTCTGAGTCCGTAAACTCCCGGCCTCTCAACAGCGGAATGTTGAGAGTGCGAAAGTAATTCGGCGCGATGCTGTTGTAGTGGACGAAAAGCTTCGCATCGCGTGGTCCGGTTTCATTGCCGGGAAGCGCTACTGAATCTTCCCAACTCTCCCACCACGGCATGAGCTGGCCAAAGGTGACCGCCTCAACTCCGGGCAAGTTCGCAATGCGCTTAAGCGCCTCGGCCTGAATACGCGCCGATTTCTCCGAGGGATATCCAAGGCGATACGGACTTACCCTGACAATTGCAATATGACTCGGATCGAAGCCGGGGCCGCTGAGCACATGGTTCAGGCTCCTGGCAATCAGGACTGCTGCCGTGGAGAGGAGCACCGCGAGCGCTACCTGGCATGCCACCAACACGGCTCGGGCCCATGAATTTTGCGCACCGCCAGATGCTACCTGCTTCAACGTCTCCATGGGTGCAACACCGCTAGTGCGGACCGCCGGCATCAGACCAAAGAGGAAGACGGTGAACAGCGAAAGCGCCGTGGTAGCTGCGAATATCCTGGGGTCGAAGCCGACGTTGTAATAGGACCTGAAACCCTCGGTTGAGGCGAATGGGAAAGTGGAAAGCCAATTCGATGCCCATAGCAACAGGAGCATTCCGAGTCCGGTTCCGAAGGCCGCCAAAAGCGCAGCTTCGGTCATAAGTTGCCGGATGATGCGGCCGCGCCTTGCTCCCAACGCCAGCCTGGTCGCGATTTCCTTGCGGCGGGCCGTGCCGCGCGCCAGCAACAGTCCCGAGACATTTGCGCAGGCGATCAGCAGCAACACCGCGACGATAGCGATCAGCGTCGATGGCAGATGCGCGATTTCGAGACGATCTGCCGGATCGATACCCCGTGCCGGGTACAAACGGAAACTGCTCTTTTCGAGATTGGGATACACCGTTTCCCATTGCTGATTGAGCCGGTTCATCTCTGCCCGTGCGCCGGCAAGATCCTTGTCGGGCTTGAGCCGGCCAATTACGCCATAGAAGAAATCGCACTTGTAACCTGGTGGATTGCAGTGTGGAATGACGGACGCTGCCGCGCCACCAGGCAGCCAGAGGTCGTTATCAATTCCGGAAAAAAGACGATGGAACTCGAGCGGGGCGACGCCGATAACCGTGGCCGAAACCCCGTTCAACTTCACTGTTGTTCCCAGCACCGCGGGATCGGCGCCAAATCGGTTTTTCCAAAGGCTGTAGCTCAACACGACGACTTGCAACCCCCGCACCTGATCATCGACCGGCACAAATAAGCGCCCCACGTATGGCTTGACGCCAAGCAGATCGAAGTAATTGGCGGATACGATCGAGCTCAACACGATCTTGGAATCGTCGGTGCCTTCCAGGTAAACGTGGGCGGTGGGGTATTCAGCAGCCAATCCCGCAAAAGAGCTGTTGTTATCGCGGTAGAACTGGTACTCAGGCAACGAGATGCCCCGGTGTGTTCCCAGCGACATCACTAATTCATTCGGATTCCGGACCGGCGCTGTCCGCCAATACAGCGCGTTTAGAATGCTGAAGACAACCGTATTCGCGCCCATACCCAGCGCGAGCGTGACGACTGCGGCCGCCGCGAATGCCGGCGAGTTGCGGAGCACCCGAAAACCGTAACGAATATCCTGGCCAAGTGCGTGCATGAATCTTTTCTGAAAGGCTGAGGGACCTAGTGCTTGCCGGGGCCGCAGCCGGATGCCTACCGGAGAATTCAGTACAGGCAAGAGAGAAATTGCAGTTGTCGGGCCGAAAGCAGCAATAGCTGTAAGCTCATGAAACTGCCGGGCTCAGGACTCAGACGGGCGGCGTTCTGTCGCGCCCTGGGTGTTCCAGATAACAAGCCGCTGTTCAGGAACGGACAGAAATAAACGCCCGATTGAAATGTGAGGATCACGGCCGTACCGTCGATTGCGCGGGGAGGAATCTCTGCTGTTATTGCCGGTGATTCGTGCCCTCCGATGGACTCAGCCCCGCTGCATTGCGATTTCTGGCAACAAGACTGTTGCAACTTTCTTTGTGCATCTGTACCATCGGGCAGCTACATGCGCGAGTCTTCAAGCACTTACGCATCCCGAATCCGTCGTTTCCGGTTGCCGCGAGTATGTGTCGCGGTCGTGGGCACCGACGCCGCCACTATGGTCGAGCGGGCGGAGTCTATGGTGCGCGATAACCCATTTATTGAGTTCAGGTTAGACTATCTTCCTCAGCCAGCGGCAGCGCTGCCCAAGATACATAATTTTCTGGAAGTTCATCCGGAGGCGACCCTCATTGCCACCTGCCGGCGTGCGGTAAATGGAGGCAAATTCAAGGGATCAGTTGCCGCACAGCTGGCCGTGCTGCGCAAAGCTGCCGATATCGGGTTTCCCTTGGTGGATCTGGAACTGCAAAGCGCCGAATCTCTGAAAGCTGCTGAACTTAAAGACCTTTACGACCGCGTGGGCCTGATTATTTCGCATCATGATTTTCGTGCGACCCGGAAGCTGGACGAGCAACTGGCGACCATGAGCAAATATCCGGCCGACTTTTACAAGTTGGTTTCGACGGCCACTAATCTGCACGACAACGTGGTGATGATGAAATTCCTCCAAGCTCACTCCAGCCAGCACGAAATGGTGGGCCTGTGCATGGGGGAACAGGGCATCATCAGCCGGGTGTTGGGGGTGCGGGCGGGTAGTATTTTCACCTTCGCCTCGGCAACCAAGGGCGAGGAAACAGCCGTCGGCCAGGTACCGGCGAGCGAATTGCGCGACGTCTATCGCATCGACATGGTGGACCAGGCGACGCAGGTGTATGGAGTGGTGGGCGATCCGATCTCACATTCCCTTTCGCCGGTAATGATGAACGCGGCATTTCGCCGTGAGACCGTGAATGCCGTGTACCTGGCCTTACATGCGAGAAGTTTGAAGGACTTGCTGGCCTGCGTGCAGGAAATTCCAATTCGCGGGCTCAGCATAACCATGCCGTACAAACAGGAGATTCTCAGCGTTCTGGAGAATTCGGATCCGCTGACCAAGCAGATTGGCACCTGTAACACGGTGGTCCGCGGAGCCGGCGGCCAACTCTACGGATTCAACACCGACGTAGCCGGAATCGTCGTCCCGTTGGAGCAGCGGCTGCATCTTGCCGGCGCGCGGATCCTGATTGTGGGTGCAGGCGGTGCGGCCAGGGCCGGTGCTTTTGGGTTGAAAGCAAAGGGGGCCGAGGTCTTCATCACCAATCGCACGGCCGAAAGGGGTCAGGCGCTCGCTCGTCAGGCGAAGACGAAGTACTTGAAACGTGCTGACGTCGCCAAGCAGCAATTCGATGTCATCGTCAACGCGACTCCTGTGGGCATGAACGGCAACAAAGAGAGCCCGCTGGACGAGAAAGAACTGAACACGAAGTATGTCTTCGACCTGGTGTACACCCCGGCCGAGACGCCGCTGGTAAAGATGGCACGCGCCAAGGGCCTGCAGGTCATACCCGGCCTGGAGATGTTTGTACAACAAGGCGCCCGCCAATTTGAGATTTGGACGGGCAAGCCGGCGCCAATCGCGGAGATGGGCTACGTAGTGACGAAGGCATTGGAAAGACAAGCTGCCGAGCCGCAACCTTCGGCTGAGACGAAAGCTCCCGCCAGGAAAGCTGCAAAGAAAAAAGTGAAAAAAGCAGTGAAAAAAGCAGTGAAGAGCAGCCGGGGCAAGGTATTGAGCCGGTCTCGTTGATTCCGCTGCTTCCCAATACCGAACAGCGTGACCGCCCGCGGCCTAGCGTGTGTATTCCCTGATTTGTTTTGCCGCTCCGGGATAAAGGGATATCAACTGCTCGCGGTTGCCGCTTTCATAATCAGCGAAATCGAAGCCAGGAGACATGGTAGTCCCCATGAGCGCCCACTTGCCGCCCGGTGCAAGTCTCGATCCCTGCCACACGTGTCCGCGCACAACCACCTGCGGCTGCTGACCACTGACGAGATCGGCGCCGAGGGTGATGGTTCGCGAGCTTCCATCGGGCAACAATTGCAGCATGATCACAGGATCGCCGACATAGAAATGAAAAACTTCTGAGCTCGGCAGGCGATGCAATTCCGAGAATGACTCGGGCGTGATCATATAGTAGATGGCGGTTCCGATAGAGCGCGAACCTTTGCAGGCATCGGGCAGGTATTCGGCCGAGACCTGCCAGCGCGAGCGATAGGTTTCGCGAAAGAAGCCTCCTTCGCGGCCATGCGGTTCCAATTGCAGCAGTTCTTTGACTTCTTCGGCGGTCATGACCGCACCAGCGTATCACTCCGCGGTCTGGAATTCACCGACTACTATCAGCCGGTATTGCCCGTCGAAAGATAATCCATCAGGCTCATGCCGTTTATGGTGGCGGCCGCCTGCACGGCGGCATTGCGCGCTGCTTCGGCGTTCGTCAGGTTGGTGGCGGCTACGTAGACGTCGACGATGTTGGTGCTGGTATCGAACGAAAGATTCCAGACGTGCTCCACGATCATGGCGCGGGTCACGCGGCGGCCGGAATTGCGCATGAGGTATTCGAGTAAAGCAAACTCTTTGGAAGTAAGTTCCACACGCTTGCCGGCGCGCTCGACTCGGCGCGCGACCCGGTCGAGTTCCAGGTCGGCGACGCGCAAGACCGTCTCAACCGTTCGCGGACCGCGCCGCAGCAGCGCCCGCACCCGCGCTGCGAGCTCCGTGAACGAGAAAGGCTTGACCAGGCAATCGTCGGCCCCGGTGTCTAGGGACTGAACTCGATCTTCGACCCGGCTTCGTGCGGTCAGAACAAGAACCGGCAGCGACGGCTTTTTAGGACGCACAGAATGCAAAACTGCGATTCCGTCGAGTTTGGGCAGGTTCAGGTCCAATACCATCAGATCGTAGTCACTTTCGAGGGCCATTTGCCGGGCCTGCTCACCATCCGAGGCCACGTCCACGGCATAGTGCTCCGCCTCCAGGCCTTTGCGCACAAAGCTGGCCAGAGGAGCATCGTCTTCGACAACCAGAATACGCATCCCAGTAACTGCCCACGATTACTGTCATAGCCATGCCGATGCGGCGTCAATGACTCTGGTCACAGAGACGGAGGCGAGGTTCCCGAATTGGGAGCATGTGCGCGGGCGTGTTTCGCTAAGCTTGATGTCAAGCTTGACATTGCCCCACACTGTGCCACTCGGGTTTTCGCAATATTTCGCCTTGGGCACGACAAGGTGACGGCCTATAATGGATGCATGGCACGTGGTTGGGAAAGTAAGTCTGTAGAAGCCCAGATAGAAGAATCTAGTTCGGAACCCTCCTCGAATCCTGAGCAGCAAGTCACCGCTGAAGAGCGGCAAACGATCTTCAAGAAAAAGGACTTGATACTCTCTCGCAAGCGCATCGTGCAGCAACTGGAGCTTAGTCCGAATGAACGCTATTCGGACCTGCTGCGCCGCACCTTGGCGAGCTTGGATGCCGAGCTAGCACGGCTGAATTAGCGCGCAGCGATTCTTCACTTCTGGCGGTAGATCGTCTTGGCATGCCCGATTAACGATTCTCACCTCCTGACAGATCTCACCTCGCACTGTGATTGTGGTCACGGACGGGTGTTTGCTGACGAAGCACAATGCTGCTAGAGGTGCAGCATGCCGGTACTCGTGATTGCAGTAGTTTTCTTCGGCATCTTCCTCGTCATGGGAGTGATGGTCGTGACGGCGATGGTGGCCGAACACCGTGGTCATCTCTTCAGTTGGACGTGGAGTGACCAGCCAAGGCCGAGCAAGAAATAACCAGGTATTGCAGGCTGATGAGCTTGATGCGCGCGACTGCTTACACCGCCTGCAAAGCCCGGGCGAGACAATCTTCGCAGAAGCCGCTGTCCTTGATGTCGATCCACTCCACGGCGTGAGACGGCGCCATAGCGCACTGAAGGTCTTGGCAATGAGTCAGCCCCAGGGAGTGTCCCAGCTCATGGACCGCCTCGATCAAGAGACGGTTAGAGAGTACATCGAGGTCCCGCGGTAAGCCGTAAAACTCCTGCTGTAAGCGATGGTACGAGACCACGGCGGAAGAGCCGCCTAGCTGAGCTTCACCAAAAACAAACGTGAGAATAGGAATATAAAGGTCGAGTTGTGTTATGCCCAGCAGTCGCCACGTGCTGCTGGTGATGTACCGCTGCATGCTCATCAGTATCTCGGAAGAGTGGTACTGCTGCCGCTCGGCGTGCAGCGTACAGCTGGGATCAATATTGGAAGTGAGAACCTCACAAGGTACATGGAACTTCTCATACAGCGTCTGCGCCAGCCACTCGAGGAGTTGAGGGTCGGGATAGCCGATCGGGAGTAGTTGGAGGCGCTTCATAGCTATTAGCTACGAGCTTCGAGCCCCGAGCTCTTATCCGAAGGTCCTTTGTTCCTGGCGCCCGCAACCCTACGAAGCAGCCCCGACAGCATCCGCTGAACCCGGGGAAATGACGATGTCTTAGCGTAGACGGCTAACGTGAGCGCATGCGCCCTCTGCCAAACTCGTAATTTTCTGAAGTCCTTCATTGATGGTCCTTAGCTACGAGCTCCGGGCCGCGAGCTACCGAACTCAAAGCAAGCTGCAACTCGTGAAATCTCAAACTCTTGCCTCGCGGCTCGTGGCGCTTGGCGCGAAGCTCGCGGTCGTAGCTACGCGCTCGTTACTGGTTGCTGCTCCTTCTCCTTCCGATTCCATCCATATTTCTTCAATTTGTGATGCAGCGTTACCCTGTCGATGCCCAGCACCTCGGCCGCGCGCGTCTGGTTGGCACTGCATTCCTCGAGCACGCGCAGGATATGCGTTCGTTCCACATCTTCCAGGCTGCGGGCATCGCCAATACCCAGGCCGACGCCATTTCTTGCTCTGAGCGTGAAGTCCTGCTCGCGCAACTCCGGTTCCTGCGCGACAACCATCGCGCGTTCGACTGCATTTTCCAGTTCGCGCACATTGCCCGGCCAGTTGTACTGTTGCAGCGCATTCATTGCGGCCGGCGAGACACGCGTGATCCGCTTGCCCATCTCACTCGAAAACTCGCGGACGAAGTGATCAACCAGCACGGGAACGTCTTCCCGCCGCTCCCGCAGGGGCGGCATCTCGATGCGAAAAACGTTCAGACGATAGTAGAGATCGGGACGGAACTTGCCTTCCTCGATCAATTGCTCCAGGTCCTTATTTGTCGCCGCGACCACGCGAAAATCGACTTTGATTGTCTGATTGCCGCCTACGCGGACAATTTCGCGCTCCTGCAGTACGCGCAGCAGATCGGTCTGCGTCTTCAGGCTGATGTCACCAATTTCGTCGAGAAAAACTGTGCCGCCCTCAGCGATCTCAAACTTTCCCTTCTTGCGATATTGCGCGCCGGTAAACGCGCCTTTCTCATGGCCGAAGAGTTCGCTCTCCAGCAAGGTTTCCGTCAGGGCGCCGCAGTGAATCACAACCAGCGGATGGAAACGCCGCGCACTGCCGGCATGGATAGCTCGTGCCACCAGCTCTTTTCCTGTGCCGCTCTCTCCCGTTACCAGCACGGTGGCATCGGTCGGCGCGACGGTTTCGATGGCATCAAACAACCGCTTCATCGCCGCGCTCTGCCCGATAATGTCGGAGGGACGCGCGATCTCCGCGACAGTTTCTTTTAGCCGCACGTTTTCCTGCTGCGTCCGGCGATGCGACATGGCCTTGGCTACGAGGTGCGCAATCTCATCGGGGTCGAGCGGCTTGTTCACGTAGTCGTACGCGCCATTCTTAAGCGCGGCGACGGCGGTCTCGACGGAGGCATAGCCGGTCATGATGATGACCAGCATATCGGGATAGATCTCGTGCAGACGGCGCTGCAGTTCGATGCCGTCCGTGCCGCGCATTTTGATATCGATCAACCCGACGTCGTAGGTCTGCTGGGCGACGCGCGTCAGCGCTTCATTCGCACTCTCGGCGGTGCCAACATCGTAGCCTTCTTCAGTAAACCACTTAGCCAGCGAATCGCGGACGCTGAGCTCATCGTCGACAATCAGTAATTTCCCTTGTGTCATTCTTCTACCTCACTTCAGCCGTCGCGCGATCGGTGTTCGCCGTCGCAGCGCCCCGGCTGTCAATTGGCAGCACGATCTTGAAAGTTGTTCCCTCTCCGACAACCGATTTCAGTTCGATGTGCCCGCCGTGGCGTTCCACAATGTTTTGGCTTATCGCCAGTCCAAGCCCCGAGCCGCCGGACTCCTTGCTCGTATAAAACGGCTCAAAGATATGGGGCAGGTGCTCCTCTGGAATACCTACACCGTCGTCACGAATCACCAGCTCCATGGAGTCGCCATTCGCTCGCGTGCTGATCCAGAGATCTCCTTCCTGGGGCATGGCGTCGATGGCGTTGATGACCATGGCCAGCACGACTTGCTCGATCTGCGCGGGATCGCAGTGGGCGGGTGGCAGCTCCGGAGCCAGGTCGAGATTGAGCTGAATGCCGCCAATCTCAAGCTTGTGTTGCACCAAGCGTACGCAGCGATCGGTGACCTGGTTGAGATCGCACCACGCCAGATTCATGGGCGACACCCGCGAGAAGCTAAGCAGGTTTTTCACCAGCTCGCCGCAACGCTTGCTCTCGCTGGCGATCAAGTCGAGCGATCCCCGCATCTCGTCCTGCTTGGTTGACGGTTGCGTATTCTTTTCGATCCAACGCTTCACCAGCCTGGAGTAGGTCAGAATTCCCGACAGCGGGTTGTTGATTTCATGCGCCACAACCGCGGCCATCTTGCCGATAGTCGCCATCCTCTCAACATGGAGCATGCTCTGATGCGCCTGTTTCAGCTCACGCGTCTTCTCGTCCACGCGCTCCTCGAGCGTCCGCGCCCAGGCGGTAATCTCGGCTTGCGCGAGCTGCAGCCGATTACTCATGTCGTTGAACGACTGCGCTAGTTCGCCGGCTTCATCGTGCGAGCGGACGGGAATCTGGTATCCAAGATTGCCGCTGGCAATTTTCTCCGTCCCGCTCTTCAGTTCCCGCAGGGGATTGCGCACGACGATCCAGATGAAGAGCCCGCTGAGGAAGACCACGGCAATCAACGCCACGCTGGTGGCTGCGGCCATCTCGCGTTTCTCGACCTTCAGACCTTGATCGACTTTGGCGAGTGAGATGTTGGTGTCGAGCACGCCCAGTATTTGCGTGCCGGCAGGATGGGCGTGACAGGATGCGTTCGAGCAGGCGGGCTCGTTCTCGATGGGAGAGATTACTCCAAGCACGCGACTTCCGTCGGCACGGTAAATCCTGAACCTGTCAGAACGGTTCAGGCGGGCAAGAGGCTTCGACTGTTCATGGCAGCCGTAGCACGCCTCGGCGCTCTTGTCCACACTCGCCCCCACTTCCGACGGCGCCGAAGAGTAGCTGATCACGCCCTGTGGATTCATGATGCGGATGCGAACCATGCCCGGCTGATCCGCCATGTTCAACATCAATTCGTAGAGGCCGACGCGATCATTGTTCAGCATGTAACGCGAAGCGCTCCGCCGCAGCACCTCACTTTGCCGTTCGGCGCTGAGCAGCGCGGCATCTTCCAAGTGCCTGCGCTGATCGCGAATGCTGAAGTAGCCAAAGAGACCAAAAATGATGATTAGCACGATGAAGATGGAGATCATCAATTTCGCGCTGATGCTCTGGCCGAGCCGCTGAAACCAACGGGGACGCAAGGAAACGGCCTTGCCCTCGTCTGACCCAGGAGGCTCATAGAGAGCCTTGGCCGAGTTGTCAGTCACCCGCATGGGCAGGCACCGCGATTTCGCTCACAACAGCTTCAGAGCTGCGGATTGCCGGAATGTGCGCCCTCTCCTCAGGGAAGATGGGCAGGTACTTGGCCGCCAATCCGAAGATGGCGAAGCCAAGCGCGACAAACATGGCCGTTATCACGACTTCGGTCCACTTTGGTGCGTACCGCCCTCCGACAGCGTTCTCTACTCCGGTGATGGTGACGTTGAGCCGATTGGTTACGAAGCCAAGTAAGCAGAGCACCGCCGCGAGGTACAGGCCCTGGGCACTCTCACGAATCTTGGGCACGAGCAGCAAGCCAAGTGGAATCAGTACGGAGAGGAAGATCTCCAGCAGGAAGAAGCGCTGTTCGTAGCTGGGCACGAAGACCAGTCTCAGAACGCCGCGATGGTAGAAGTCTTCGAACTTCAGAATCCCATACAGCGCGAGCACGACCACCAGCACGCGTCCCAGATCGCGCAGGATGGGAAGCTCCAGCTCGCGGCCGAAGTACTTCGAGCTCATCGACGACTCGAAGATTGTCATGGCTAGTCCAACCGCAATCGCCGAGAGGAAGAAGAAGACCGGCAGCAGTGGGCTGTACCAGAAGGGGTGCAGCTTGTTCGGCATGATGAGGTACAGCGTGCCCAAAGACGATTGGTGCAAGGTCGAAAGCAGTACGCCCAGGATTACGAACACCACCATCACGCTGCGGATGACCTTCAGCGCGCGTTGGAGCTTGAAGTGCTCCAGCACGATTGGCGAGAACTCCAACGCCAGCACCGTCGTATAGAACATGACGCAATAGGCGACCTCGAACATTACCGAGTGCGGGTTGCGCATGATGAGGGGATGCCAGATGTTCCACGGCAGCCCGAGGTCGTACATCAGCGCGGCGCAAACCAGCAAATACCCCAGAAAAGCCGTGAGGATCGTGGGTCGAACGATGGAGTGAAAGCGCTTGATGTTGAAGATTTCGACCGCCGCAGTCAGGGTGAAGCCGCCGGCCGCCAGCATTACCCCGCACATCACGTCGAAGCCGATCCACAAACCCCAGGGAAATTGGTCGGACAAGTTCGTCGACGCGCCCAGCCCGCGGAAGAAGCGGATGAAGGTGCAGTAGATTCCAGCCACCATGATGACGAGAAAAATGGCCTTCCAGAAGGTGTATCGCATGCGCGGAACGGTCATCGGGCACCGCCTTTGTGTTCTTTTTCATTCGCCTCCGCTTCGGCTACGTCCTGGCGGCGATGGGTGATCCAGTAAATGCCGCCTAGCATGGTGCCGAAGAGTGGGATGAAGTCGGGAATGCGCGACAACACCTGATACGTATAAAGCGGGAGCGCGCGTTCAGTCAGATCGGTGCGGAAACCGAAATTGTTGAACCCAATGGATGACAGCAGCATGACCGACGTTCCACCGACCTCGGTTTCACCAAAGATATGGTTCAGGTAAGTGCCGGGATTGTCATGAATGCGCTTCTTGGCTTCGTCAAGCAAGGCGTCGCGATCGCCGAAGAGCGTAGCGCCTGTGGGACAAATCTCGGCGCACGCGGTCTGCTTGCCGGCGGCCACTCGCTTGTTGCACATAATGCACTTGCGAACGCCTGGAATTGCGCGCTCCCATTCGTACTTAGGCACGCCGAACGGGCACGCCGCCATGCAGTAGCGGCACCCCATACACTTGCTCTTGTCGTATGTGACCGGCCCGAGCGATGTTTTCTTGAGAGCGCCGACGGGACAAACCGAGGCGCACGCCGGGTCCTCGCAGTGCATGCACAGGCGGCGCATGAACTTGTCCTCTTTAATCAGGACTGTGGTGTATTTGTGCGCTGAGGTTACTTCCTGGGCGGCGATTTTGTCATCGTACGGCAGGCCGTTTTCAGCGGCGCAGGCCTGCTCGCACTGTTTGCAGCCGATGCACTTGGTGGCATCGTACAGGATTCCTTTGCTCATGAGCTTCTCCACGGTCGTAGCCAGAAAGGCTCCCGCCGCGGCGGGCTGGTTACGGCCAGCTCGCCCGGGCAACCCACCCTCCGGCCCTCGGAGATTCAGAGTCGCCGCGGTCTCGGCAGGCGTTCGGCGCTACAGGAAGCACCGGCGGGCGATGACGCTGTCGGGAAGCCTTGGTCTGGATCGAACACTCAAGACCCGGTCCGAAACCTACACAGAATCGCGCAACTACTTGAGGCTCTTGACGTAAGTGGCCAGCTTCGCAGCCTGGGCCGGGTCCACGCCCCTGCTGGCGAAGGCATGGGTAGCCTTCTTCTGCGGACCGCCGTTCTCTATGAAATCAACGACTTCGGCGTCGGACATCTTCTGTATGGCCGGAGATGAGAACGCTTGTGCCCCCATCTTCACGCCGGCCGCTGTGCCTTTACCATCCGCGCCGTGACAACCGGCGCACTTGGCCTTATAAACGTCGTCCTGGGCCCAAGACAGATTTGGAAGCGCTAAGAAGAGAGCAAATGCAAGAGCCAGAATCGCTAAGATGACCTTCTTCATGACATCTCCCGTTCGATTTATGAAAACTGCATAATTGCCACTCACGATCCCGCGATGGCAGTCTCTGGTCGGGTGTGTTGCCAAGGCGAGCTCGTGAGTACGATTTCAGTGTGAGTCTTAGGGCCTGGGGAAGCTGTGATGCGAGTCACTTCTGGCAGTGATGGATTTCGCAACAAGAAGGGTCGGCTTGCCAAGCGATTGAGGCAGTTCGCAAGGAATCGCCGCCCGGAAACCGAACGGTCGTTCAGAAATTACACAGAACCTCCGATTGCGATTTGGAGCGGTGGCGAAGAATTCAGCACCGCGGCTGTCATACCGCCGCGCTGTAGCGTTCCGCAATGGCTGCTTTTATCCGAGAGCGGCTCTCAGAAGACGGAAGCTCCTGGTCTTGCTCTATCTCACTTGCCTCCTCGGCCAGACCTTCGTCCTTACCCGCCTCGCGGAACCAGCGGGAATAATCGCCGTTGCGTTTGAGATCTTCGAGTTCACGTCCCGTGACCAGGATCGCTTTACGCCCGGACCTCTTCAGCTCCCGAATGGCATTGAGGGTAGGCTCATCGACATTGCCCTGTGTGGCGAGAGTGACGTCGTACGGTGGCGAGAACCAGATATCGCACAGCTGGTGAGGTTGGATGCAGGCAGCTTGCGAGGTGAGAGTGCGATCAGAGCGGCTCGGCGATGACGTTTAGTCGCCGCTGGTGGTCGGTGCCAATGCCGGGGTTCGCGCCGGCGTTGTCGCCGTGCGCGACCGATTTAGGCAGTTCAGCAACCCGCAGATTGCCCAATAGCCCGCCGCAACACCAAACGCAAAAGCCGCAACAATCGTCAGCAGGAGCAGGGTGGAAGAGAAGAATGTCGTCATACCAAAGGGCAGCGTCCGAGGCGCTAGGCGTTCGGTTGCTTCAGGTTCCTTTCACAAGCGGGACGGAAATGGCGCTTCACTCCGCCGAGCTATTCCTTCTGATGTTTCCACTGTAACCCGCGTTGACTCCCACCGATATTAACCAATAAGATACGTAAGTATAGCCGCGTTTCCACGCTTCCAAAGTTTTCAGCCGTACAACCTCGGAATCGGCGTTACGGTTTGCGCGCCGGCGCCTTTGACAGTAACGCGCAGCGGCGAGCCGCAAGACAGAATCGTTCATGGCCATCAGCAGTATCAGCGTGCGCGGGGCACGCCAGCACAACCTTAAGAACATTCACGTCGAGATCCCACGCAACACCTTGACCGTGATCACCGGCCTCAGCGGTTCGGGCAAGTCTTCGCTCGCCTTCGACACTATCTATGCCGAAGGCCAGCGACGCTACGTGGAGACGCTCTCGGCCTATGCGCGCCAGTTCCTCGATCAAATGGAGAGGCCGGACGTGGACAGCATCGACGGCCTGAGCCCGTCGATCGCGATCGAACAGAAGACTACCAGCCGCAGCCCCCGTTCCACAGTAGGCACAATCACCGAGATTTACGATTATTTGCGCCTGCTGTACTCCTCAGTCGGGGTGCCGCACTGTCCGCAATGTGGACGTCCAATCTCACGCCAATCCGCCGACCACATCGTGCAGCAGGTGATGGAGCTGAAACCTGAGGAGAGAGTGATGGTGCTCGCGCCTATCGTGCGCGGACGCAAAGGCGAGTTTAAGAAAGAGCTCGACAGTCTGGCCCAGCAGGGATTCACGCGCGCGCGCATTGACGGAGAGCTGCGCAACATCGCCGATGAAGACATCAAGCTGGACAAACGCAAGAACCACACGATTGAGCTCGTCGTCGATCGGCTCCTGGTAAGACCGGGAATTGAGGGCCGTTTAGCCAAGTCGGTCGAAACAGCCATGGAAAGGGCGAACGGACTCGTCCTGGTGGTGGTCGTCGGCGGCGAAGAGCGCCTGTACTCATCGAAATTGGCATGCCCGGAGTGCGGAATCAGCGTCCCGGTACTTGAGCCGCGGTCATTTTCGTTCAACAGCATGTACGGCGCTTGTCCGGAGTGCAACGGGCTGGGTAGCAAGTACGATTTCGATCCTGCGAAGGTGATCAACGACTGGTCGAAGCCGCTGCTGGACGGCGGACTCGGGCCAGGCTCGGCTTCCCAATACCTGATTCGCATCTTGCAGATGGCCGCTCAGACTTATGGATTCGATCTGTCGACGCCGTTCGAGCAGCTCCCGCGCAAGACGCAGAACCTGATTCTTTACGGCCCGGAGGCGAGCGAGAAAAAGCGTGGCGGCTTTCTCGGCGTGTTCGCCTACCTGCGGCAGGCAATGGAAGAGAGCTCGTCGGAGGGCTATCGCGAATGGCTGCTGGAACACATGTCGGCAACAACCTGTCCGGCATGCCAGGGTAGGCGGCTTCGTCCTGAGAGCCTGGCGGTGAAGGTGAACGGGATGTCGATCGCGGATTTCACCGCGCTGGCGGTTTCGCGGGCGCTGGAAGCAGCCGCGCAGATCAGACTGACGGAGCGTGAAGAAAAAATCGCAGGGCGCATTCTCAAGGAGATTGCTGAACGGCTCGGATTTCTCAACGCCGTCGGGCTAGGGTACATCTCGCTCGAGCGATCTGCCGCCACGCTGAGCGGCGGGGAAGGGCAGCGCATTCGGCTGGCAACGCAGATTGGCTCGAAGCTGCGCGGCGTGTTGTATGTTCTTGACGAGCCATCGATCGGACTGCATCATCGCGACAACAATCGCCTGCTGCACGCGCTGGAGTCACTGCGCGATCTGGGAAACACCGTGCTGGTAGTGGAGCATGATGAAGACACCATTCGTCGCGCCAACTACGTGATCGATCTTGGCCCGGGAGCCGGGCGCCACGGCGGTGAAGTGGTTGCCAGCGGCACGCCGGACGAAATCCAGGTCGCTCCGCGCTCGCTCACCGGGCAATACATCTCAGGCGAAAAGCAGATTAAGTATCGTCACGCACGGCGTCAGCCCAACGGCAAGGCCATCACGATTCTGGGCGCCTGTGAGAACAATCTCAAGAGCGTGGACGTCAGCTTTCCTCTCGGTGTGATGACCGTGGTAACAGGAGTTTCCGGCTCCGGCAAGTCAACGCTGGTGAATGACATCCTCTACCGAGCGCTGGCCAACAAGCTGTATCGCTCGCGCGAAGAGGTTGGCGAGCACAAGGGGATCACCGGGACCGAGTTCATCGATAAGGTGATTCGCATCGACCAGTCGCCCATTGGCCGCACTCCGCGTTCAAATCCCGCGACCTATACCGGCGTCTTCACGGCAATCCGCGATCTCTACGCCATGCTGCCAGAGTCGCGCGAACGGGGCTACAAGGCCGGACGCTTCTCGTTCAACGTTGCCGGTGGGCGATGCGAGGCTTGCCAGGGCGAAGGCGAACGCCGCATCGAAATGAATTTTCTGCCGGACGTCTATGTGCTCTGCGAGGTCTGCGGCGGCAAGCGCTACAATCACGAGACCCTGGCGGTGAAATACAAGGGCTACTCCATCGCAGATCTGCTGGAGATGCCGGTCGGCGACGCGCTGCCCATCCTGGAGAACATCCCTCAGATCAAGCAGAAGTTGCAGACCCTGGTAGATGTTGGTCTCGGGTATATTCATCTAGGGCAGTCGGCAATCACTCTGTCCGGTGGAGAGGCACAGCGCATCAAGCTGGCGCGAGAGTTGAGCAAGCGCCAGACAGGCAAGACTCTGTATTTGCTCGACGAGCCGACCACCGGCTTGCACTTCGACGATGTGAGTAAGCTGCTCGAGGTGCTGCACCGGCTGACCGATCTGGGCAACAGCATCATTATCATCGAGCACAATATGGACGTGGTTCGCAATGCTGACTGGATCATCGATCTCGGCCCGGAAGGCGGCGAGGAGGGTGGCCGGGTGGTGGCGCAAGGCACTCCCGAGCAGGTGGCAAGAGTGAAAAAATCGTACACCGGACAAATACTAGCCAAAGTGCTTCCGAAAGCGTCCAATATCGAAGCGAACGGTGCGCTCCAGATGAAGCAGGTCCAACGATGAGGAACCGTCGCGCAATCTAAATGTCATCACCATCAAATCCCTTGCCTGATCGCCTCAACCCTTTGCCGGCGGCGCCGGTTGTAAGCGGCGGCGGCTACGGACCGGTGCAGGTGATCGCGGTCCCGAAAAAGCAGTTTCCTGCATGGTCGGGCTGGGATGTCCTCGCCATCCTCGTCTTTACGCTAGTGGCAATCTTTGTGTTCACAATGGTCGCCCTGTTCGTGGCGCGAACTCTTCCGGAGTATCGCAATGCGTCCTTTACGGAGCTCGCCATGAATGCGCGGGTCGTGATTGGCGCCCAGACCGCGGCGTATCCCATCGTTCTCCTGTTCATCTTTCTGATGGTGCGCAGCCGTTCCGACCAGCCGTTTAGCAAAGCTATCCAGTGGAATTGGCCGGGGAAAATGGCCCTGGCATTTGTTGCCGGCGGAGTCGTCCTGGCCATCGTGGTCGAAGGCCTGGCGCGTTTTCTGCCCATCCCCAAATCGCTGCCGATGGACACCTATTTCCACGACGCGACCAGCGCGTACATGATGGCCGCTTTTGGCATTACGCTGGCCCCGCTGATGGAGGAGATCTTCTTTCGCGGGCTGCTTTATCCCCTGCTGAAACGCGCATTTGGGCTGGTGGTGGGAGTAGTGCTGACGGCTGCTGCCTTCGCCGCCATCCACGGGGCGCAACTCGGCTACGCCTGGGCTCCGGTGCTGAGCATTTTTGTGGTCGGAATTGTATTCACCGTCGTACGGGTGAAGACCAATTCGGTGGCAATGTCCTTCCTCATGCACGTCGGGTACAACCTTGCGCTCTTCACAGCCCTGTGGCTGGGGAGCGATCACTACCGGCATCTGGAGAAGGTTGCGGGCTGAATGGTATCGTGAAGCGATGACTCGCAGCTCACGCCAACAACTCCTGGCCATGCTAGCCGAGAAGTCCTTTCGCCTCGGCCAATTCACGCTCTCCAGCGGCGGCACCAGCGATTATTACATTGACTGCCGGCTGACCACTCTGGACGCGCATGGCGGTCGCCTGACCGGTGAGAGCGTGCTTCAGGAGATTGCCACGCGCGGCTGGAAGGCCGACGCGATCGGCGGACTCACCTTGGGTGCCGATCCGATTGTTGTAGCTACGTCTGTCATCAGCGCGCAGCGGGACAAACCGTTGCACGGATTTCTGGTGCGCAAGGCCGAGAAGACGTATGGAACCGGGCAGCGGATCGAAGGCTTTCGTGAGAAGCCGGCGCGCGTGGTCATTGTCGATGACGTCTGCACCACAGGCGCTTCTACCATTCAGGCCATCGAAGCGGCGCGCGAATACGGCTTCGAGATTGTGGGTGTTTTGTGCCTGGTTGAGCGCGAAGAGGCGGGCGGACGCACGAACGTGGAGCAGGCTGCGGCTCCGGCCCCGTTCATTGCCGTGTTCACTGCCAATGATGTCCGGGCGGAGCATCTGAAGCAGCGCAAGCAGCCAACGAGATGATCAAGACCCTGGAATGGACGGACGCCGGTGTGCGCTTCATCGATCAGACGAAGTTGCCGACCGAAGAGACTTACGTCACCTGCAGGACCTACGAAGAGGTCGCGAATGCAATCCGCACTATGATTGTTCGCGGTGCTCCCGCAATCGGCGTTACCGCCGCGATGGGGGTCGCACTTGGTATTCGTGACTCACAGGCGAAGGATCACGCCGAGCTGCAACGCGACTTGAGCCACATCTGCGATGTGCTCGCCGCAACCCGGCCCACTGCCGTCAATCTCTTCTGGGGCATTCGCCGGATGAAGGACAAGTTTGACGAGGTCAGGAACCGGCCAATCCAGCAGATTAAAGAGGCGCTGGTCGCCGAAGGCCAACGTATGCTCGCCGAAGACATTGCCGCCAACCAGGCAATGGGCCAGCACGGAGCGGTGTTGTTGCCGTCCAGTGGCGGCATCTTGACCCACTGCAACGCCGGGGCCCTGGCTACCTGCGGCTACGGCACCGCGCTGGGCGTAATTCGCGCCGCGGTGGATTCCGGCAAGAAGCTACACATCTTTGCCGATGAGACCCGCCCCTTCCTTCAGGGCTCGCGTCTGACAGCGTGGGAGCTGATGAAGGACGGCATCCCTACTACCGTCATCTCAGACAACATGGCCGGCGCCATGATGCGCCAGGGTAAGATTTCCGCGGTCGTCGTAGGTGCTGACCGCATCGCCGCTAACGGAGACGTTGCCAACAAGATCGGCACTTATACGGTCGCCGTGCTGGCGAAGGAGCATGGCATTCCCTTTTACGTCGCAGCGCCGTTCTCGACTGTCGACCTGAACACTCCCGACGGCAGCCAGATTCCTATCGAACAGCGCTCCTCAAGAGAAGTCACGCACATGGCAGGCAAGCAACTTACTCCCGACGGGGTCCAAATCGAGAATCCCGCCTTCGACGTCACCCCGCATCAGTACGTCACCGCGATCATCACGGAGCGCGGCGTGCTCCGCGAACCCTACTCCGAATCGTTACAAACCTTGGCGTCGACGGGCATTCCCGCCTAGATCAGCTTTCCGGTAACTTGGTTCGTCCACCAGAGCGGCGAGATTTCCGAACGTTTTATTGCACGGTCAGCGCTATCGTGTTGCTGGTTATGACCTGGTTGGTGCTGGTGTTGGTGATGGTCGCCGTGATGTTCGTAGTTCCTGCCGCGACACTCGTCGCCAGCCCACTGCCGCTGCCGACACCGGTGCTGATCGTAGCCACGCTCGTGTTTGACGAACTCCAGGTTACGGCGCTCGTAATATCCTGGCTACTCGATCCGTTAGCGTAGGCGTAAAACTGCAGGGTCACGGGCACGCCGGAAATCGTAGCCGTCGACTGTGGGCTGGTACTTCCCTTTGTCGTCGTAATTGCTATTGTCGTCACGTTTTCGGGGCTGACGGTGACAGTGGCTGTCCCGGTGACACCCTGATCGCTGACTGTGATGGTGGCAGTGCCCGAGCTGACTCCCGTAACCAGTCCGCCGGGCGAGGTGACCGTCGCCACCGTGGTATCCGAAGATGACCACCCGACGTTGGATCCCGAGAGAGTGCTTTGGCTACCGTCGGAGAATTTGCCGGTGGCGGTCAGCTGGACGGTTTGCATGACGGCGACTGTAGCTGAAGCGGGGCTGATGAAAATAGAGCCTAGCGAAGGACTGATAAAGAAACCGCTGCAGCTCCCCAGGGTCACGCATAGGAAAAGAATGAAACCGGCGGTGAACACAAAACGAATCTTGGCTGCAAAGGGCGATGGTGAGGCCGGGAACATCATGATTATGGAATCATAGCAAAAGGCGCGCTAAATGATGCCATGGGCATCACCGTGATCCCCGTCGGGGGTGTCACGCAGTTCCCCGAAACCAAAAGCGTGAGTTATACCGCGGCTGCTGCAGTAACTCGCGATTCATCGGCCCAGCGAATCAGGCCGGGAATAAATGCGACGGGCATGTCGGGATGATTTGGGCGCACTCGAACCGTGAACCCATGCAAGCCGCTGCGATTGATCGCCGTCTCCACCTCGTACTGGTAAATACCGTCTGCTTGCTGCTGGGAAGGCCGCATTAGCAGCGCTTCGCCCTCGATGAGATCGCCGTCTCCATTGACGCGTCCAAGGTAAAGCTCCACGGCGACATCCTGCGGCTTTAGACGTTGTCCCAGATGAACCTGAGCGCGAACCCGAACGGGGGAGGCTACAGGTATCTTGTTCACCTGCCCATGCTCTATCTCGGCAACCCAAACATCCGGCCAGTTCTGGCGAATTCGGTCCAATGCAGCCGAAAGCTCGCGTACCGCGTGCGCATCGTCAGTCTCCAGAAGGCGGAACTGAGCATGGGCCTTCATATAGTAGCCCTCCACGTAGTCGCGGACCATGCGATGCGTGTTGACGAAGTGACATAAGGAATCCACACTAGCCTTCATGCGGTCGACCCACTTCCTCGGGATCCTGTCAGACCCTCTGTCATAAAAGGTGGGTATGATGTCGCGCTCGAGCAGATCGTAAAGCGCCTCCGCTTCCACCTGGTCCTGGTAATTGGCATCCGAGTACTCTTCGCCTTTACCGATGGCCCATCCCATCTTTCGAGAGTTCTTCTCATCATTCCAGACTTCATCCCACCAGCCATCCGGAACGCTCAGATTCAGCACTGCGTTTGCGGCGGCCTTCATCCCGCTAGTACCGGACGCCTCCTTCGGCCGCAACGGAGTATTGAGCCATACATCAACACCCTGAACCAGGGAGCGAGCAACGGCCATGTCGTAATCGTCCAGGAATACGACGCTGCGCCCCAGGACCGGATCGCGGCTAACTCCAGTGATCTTGCGGATGAGTTCTTTCCCGGCGTCATCCTTGGGATGAGCCTTGCCGGCGAAGATCAACTGCACGGGACGCGATGGGTCAGTGAGCAAACGCCGCAAACGGTCCATATCGCGCAGGATCAGGGTGGCGCGCTTGTACGTGGCGAAGCGGCGGGCAAAGCCAATGGTGAGCGCATCAGGATCCAGCACCTCGGCGGCGGCATGGATCTCGGCCTGGGGTGCAGCTCGGCGTTCGCGCTGGGCATGCACCCGGCGACGCGCCCATGCGACCAGCCGCTCCCGCCGGCGCTCGTGGGTGCGCCACAATTCCTCTGCCGGGATCGACTGAACCCGGCTCCATACATCGCTATTGGCAGGCTCCTCCCGCCAGTTGGGTCCGAGATAGCGATCGTAAAGCTGGTTGAATTCCGCCGAGATCCAGCTGCGGAAGTGCACGCCATTGGTGACATGCTGGATGGGTATTTCGTCGACCGGCACACCGGGCCACAGCGACTGCCACATCTTCCGGCTGACCTCGCCGTGCAGTTTGCTGACCCCGTTGGCCCGAGCGGCCGACCGCAAAGCCAGCACCGTCATGCAGAATTCCTGATCGCTTCTGACCCGGCCAAGGTCGAGAAAATCCGCCAGCGACAACCCTAACTCTCGTGCCATGTCGGCAAAATATCGGCCCATCAGGTCAGCATGGAAATAGTCGTGTCCTGCCTCGACTGGAGTATGCGTCGTGAAAACCAGACTGGCTGACGCCAACCCGCGTGCCTCTGAGAAGTTCAGGTGTCGGGTGGTCATCAGATGCCGTATGTGCTCCAGCGCAAGGAACGCAGAGTGGCCTTCATTCAGGTGGTACACCGTGGGCTGCAAACCAAGCGCCTGAAGAGTGCGATAACCACCGATTCCCAGCAGAATTTCCTGGCGGATTCTCATTTCGCGATCGCCACCGTACAGTTGGTCAGTCAAATCGCGGTCTTCGGCACGTGCATTCAGCGGGATATTTGTATCCAGGAGGTAAAGCGACACTCGGCCGACTTGTACCTTCCACACCTGCGCACACACCGGCCGCTCTGAAAGTTTCACTTCGACCATCAGCGGACGGCCGTCCGCAAGGTACACCAAGCTCACCGGCAGATTGAAAAAGTCATTGCTGAGGTAAGCTTCCTGCTGCCATCCCGATTGATTGAGGTATTGGCGGAAATAGCCTTGCTGATAGAGCAACCCCACACTCACCAGCGGTACTCCTAAATCGCTGGCCGACTTCAGGTGATCGCCAGCCAAAATCCCAAGACCGCCAGCGAAAATCGAGAGGCATTCCGTCAATCCGAATTCCGCCGAGAAGTAGGCAATTAGCGGCAGGTCACCCGATGCTCCATGTGTCCTGCGAAACCAGGTTGAATCGGCGGCGAGATATGTTTTCAGGTTCGACTGGACACGCCGCAGGTGCGCCAGAAATGCATCATCCCGGGCGGCCTCCCGCAACTTCGACTGTTCGATGGTGCCTAACAGCAGTACTGGATTATGCTCCGTCGTCTCCCAGCGATCGCGGTCGAGCCGCCGGAACAACTCGATGGATTCGTGGCTCCAGCACCAGCGGAGATTCTGCGCGATGCTGCGAAGGCCTTCGATTTCCTGCGGCAAAGACGGCACGACGCTGAATGTGTAGGCTGGTTTCATTTCCCTGCGCTCCTAACCGCTGTGAGCGGGTTCTACTCTTGGGATGAGGCCCGGTCAAGTTAAGCGTGTGTCAATTGTTGGCTACTGCATTAGCACGAACTCGATGACCCGATTACTTCTGCTTTCCGACGCAGCTGGAGGCTGCCCGCTCAGACGAAGGCGCAAAGGGCTAATGGGCACATTGCCTGGGCGCGGGATTTGCATGCTAAGCCAATGCCATCGTCTTCAACGTTTGCTCTCCGGAAGTGCTGGGCTTCTTTCCTATTACCTCCGCCTCTGCCCGCAACCAGTCGTCGAGCTCGTGTCCATGCTCGCAGCCACGCTCTTCGAACAAATGGTAGGCGCGGATCCGTATCAGCTCCTCAGTCAATTCGACCGCCCCCATATCCGACACTTGTGAAACCTTGCTCTTTTTTGGCATATCCTACCTCCCCAGCGTTGTGGTTTTTTAGACTAGCCACTGATCACCGCAGCGGGAAATATCAATACTGAATCTTGTTCTGCGACTGATGTGGTGGCAAGTACGGAGCTCACAGCTGGACGTTCACGTGCATTCGAGGCGGACCGAAACATCGAGGTATCGCTGCAAGGTTGATTGCGAAATCCGTTCCCATCTCGACGAGCCGTCATTTTTCCAAGCCGATTCTAGACAACCTCTGCTTTCTGCGTGTAGTCGCGCTTCAGCCCGGCCTCGCGGCTCAATCCGCTGCTCGAAAACTTTCCGGTTTGAAAACGTCGCTTGATTGGCGGTGGTGGGTACAATCGAGGCAGTAATGAGAAGAGACTGGCTGGGCGATTTTCTCAAGCTGTTTGCCGTTGCGTTAGCGAGCCTGTTGCTAAACCTGCCTCTCTATCTGTTCGAGTTTGGCACAAGCCAACTGCTGCTTTGGAGTGTGGTTGGTTCGTTGCCCTTTCTTCTCATCGCTTGCGGTGAGCCTTTCCGCGAAACGGTTGTATTTCGGCCTTTCTTCGCCGAGCGGAGCTTCAGTGGGATGTTGCTTAGGGGCTTTATGGCGGAACTGGCTGTGTTTGCGGGGCTTCTTCTTCGCGCGGCCTGGCCCGCTTTTTATCCGCTGGGCTTGCAGTTCGGGATGACCATTGGTCTGTTTACTCCGGTGCCATACGCCACCATCGACCATCCAAACGTCTCGAATCGGCGGTACTGGACAGCGATGGCCCTTTTCCTTGGACTCGCCGCCACTATTGGCACTTTTCCTGGACCTCATCGCCCGACGCTGGCGGTTGCAGTTTTCGCGTTCCTTTCCAACGCTGGCGGACTCTGGTTGGGACTCACTCTGGGCAACCGTGTGAATCATTGGATCGCTGCGCTAAAACCCGCGTTCGCTCTCCTGCGAAAGCTCGGAACAACCTTGACAGCCTTTGCCGTTGGCTATCTGAGCATTATTGTTCTATTCTCCACCTTCTTCGCTGCACTTTGGCGGATACAGGGCCCGGACGCATTCTCTGGACTGCCCACACATCCAACTCTGCCGGTCTTCTTGTACTTTTCACTGGTAACCGCCACAACGATTGGGTACGGAGATATCGTTCCGCATTCAGGCACCGCAAGATCACTGGCAGGTGTCGAATCGATTGCCTCGCTCGCATGGACCTTAGTTGTTTTTGCAGCGCTATCCGTCCAGTTCGCTAACCGATCGACGGGACCGACCCAAAAAGATACGGATGCCATTCAGACCGATCGGGACAGGCTTTAGCGGTTCCCAAGATGCCCGGCGATCCCTTTCCTGAGTGGGGTTATGACACAAACCATGACACAAACGCCGTGCCTCTGAACACTCACTCTGTATAACTCGTTGAGGGATTTGGTGGACCTGGTCGGGATCGAACCGACGACCTCTTCCATGCCATGGAAGCGCGCTCCCAGCTGCGCCACAGGCCCACTTGCGGAGGGACGGCGCTGCGCCGGGCAGCGCCTCTGGTATTTTCTCCCAGTAGTATCCCTTAGTCAAACGAGCAACGTTCAGGATCGCTCGGTCCCGGAATAACTCAAGAAGGGCACTCCCCGCCGTGCTCCGGCATCCAATCTACCTTTGGTGTTACACTGAGGCTCCACTCGTCTCGTTCCCTGCGCAGCCTCGCCCTGGAGCAGCACAATGCGAACGATCGCATGTTTTATCCTTCTTTCTGTGCCGCAGCTGTCGAGCATGGGGCAGAATCCGCCGCCCGCCAGCCCACCAATCGCGTCGCCTGCCACAGCCGTGACCGCATCCCCGCGCGTCTCCTCTGATCTGGATCGACTGCAAGCGGCCGCCTCGCAGGCGAACATGCAGATCGCGCACATGCGCATTGATAAATGGAAAACGGACGCTGGATCCAAGCAGCAGGCGCAAGCCAATGCCGAGTCTCTACAGCGAAACCTCAGCTACGCCTTACCCGGTCTGATTAGCAATTTTCGGGCAGCGCCACAGGATCTGAATGCCGAGTTCAAGTTGTATCGCAACCTGAATGCCCTCTACGACGTCTTAGCCTCTTTCGCTGAATCGGCGGGCGCATTTGGCCCAAAAAACGATTACGAATCGCTGATGCAGCCGTTGAATGTGGTCGATTCCGTGCGCCACGACCTGGGCGACGATCTGGAGAGTCTCACTGCATCTACGCAGTCGCAGCTGAATCAGTTGCGGGCTCAGGTCCACAGCCTGCAGCAGGCCGCGGTAGCGGCTCCCCCGAAAAAGGTCGTTGTGGACGATACTGTTCCGGAGAAGAAGACCTCGCACAAGAAGAAATCAACTACAGGAGCGGCCCCGTCCGGTTCCAGTTCAGGGAACGCCGGCGCCAGCTCCGCGCCATCCGCAAAGGCCCAGTAGCGGCCTCTGGCCACTCCCGCGATCTAACCCCCAATTACAGGGAACATTTACGCCCCTCTCGGGGTCTATATGAATACGCATCAGGTCTGTTGCCGTGCTGTCGCTCGGGCGGATCCAGGAAGATGCGTCTTTGGCTTGGGCGATAGTTGTTGCTGGTCAGCAAAGTATTTATCATTGAGGTGCCGCCTGTGGCGGGAGCAACAACATTGGGTGAACTCGCGAGTGCGATAGGTGTCCGCACGGAAGAAGCCTCGGTCGTGGCCGAACTCAAGGCCGGATCCGAAGAGGCTTTCTATTGGCTGATCGCCTACTACAACCAGCCCGTCTACAGTCTGGTGTCCCGAATTCTCGACGATCCCTCCGACGCAGCCGATACCACCCAGGAGGTCTTCATTAAGGTTTTTCGCGGCATTAAGAATTTTCATTCTGATTCCAGCCTGAAGACCTGGATTTACCGCATCGCGGTCCATGAAGCCGCGAATCGCCGGCGTTGGTGGTTCCGGCACAAGCTGCGCGAAACCTCCATCGAAGCCGAGCCGGACCGTGAGGAGCCGGTTTCGTCCGGCATCAAGGACACTCTGGTGGATGAGGGCAAGTCACCTCTGCAAACACTGCACGACCAGGAACTCCGTGCGCGCGTAGAGACGGAGCTGAAGGCGCTCGCCGAGCCTTACCGCACAACGGTGATTCTGCGCGATATCGAAGAGCTATCGTACGAGCAGATTGCTGAGGTTATGCAAACGACCCTGGGCACGGTGAAGTCCAGGCTGGTGCGGGGTCGCGAGGCACTGCGCAAGAGATTGGAGCGGCATCTGCCGGCTTTTGGTATGACCCTGGCGGACCCAGGTGACGAGAGCCGCCGGGTTGGTCGTCGCAAGATCGAGGTCATGCCATGAAGTGCTCAGTTGCGAAGGGGCTCATGTCGTCCTACCTGGACGGTTGTGTTACGCGCAGCCAGTTGGCACAGGTGGATGAACACCTGCGTGGGTGCGTGGAATGTGCCACCCACTTTGCATCGGTGCAGCGGACGCAATCGCTGGTTACTTCACTGGGACGGAAGATTGCTCCGCCGGACCTTGCACTAAAGCTTCGGGTTGCGGTCTCGCAGGAGATTGCTAATGCCCGCCGTCCCCGCTGGGAGGTGTGGCGCGTGCGGTGGGAGAACGCGTTCAACGCCACCATGGTTCCCGCCACGGCCGGGCTTGTCACCACGCTCATCATCTTTGGCGTGCTTATCAGTTTCTTGTACCCGGCACAGGTACGCGCTTCCAACGATGTGCCGACGGTGCTGTATACGCCGGCGCAATTGCAGTCGACTCCATTCGAGTTGACGATGGGTGTTACATCGGCAGAGTCACTTGTAGTGGAAGCTTACGTCGGCCCCGACGGCCGGGTACAGGACTACCGCATACTCTCCGCCCCAGAAGATGCGCAGGCTATCCTTCCGCAGCTGAAGAACATGCTGATCTTCACGACCTTCCAGCCCGCAACGGCATTCGGGCAGCCTACGTCGGGGCGTGTGATTCTGACCTTCTCCAAGGTGCAGGTGAAGGGGTAGACAGGATTAAGCCGGTCGCGTGTCATAATACTGCTAACGCTGGTTAACGGATCTTACCTGTGCCCTCTGCAATTGAAGCGGAATTCAAGCTGTTTGGCGTGATCAAGCGAAAGGGCCAGTGGTATGTGGCGTACTGTCCACCGCTGGATGTCACCACTCAGGGCCGGAGCCGCCGAGAAGCTGAGGAGAACTTGAAGGAAGCATGCGCCCTTTTCCTCACCAGCTGTTTTGAACGCGGAACTTTTGAGCAGGCGCTGCGCGAGCTCGGGTGCGCGCGAGCTCCGAAAAACGGCACCAGCATTCCGCTGGACGCATTTCAGTTCCCTGTACCAATTCCCCCTGGATTTCAAGACACGGCGGAATGCCACGTTTAAAGCCCTTGCCCTGGCATCGGCTCGTCTGCGTTTTTGAGCAGCTCGGCTATAAACACGCCGGCCAGAAGGGAAGCCACATTAAGCTGGAGAAGCCGGGAGTCGCTCGTCCACTTATCATCCCGAAGTACGACGAGGTAGGTTTGGACATTATCACTACCCCTGATACGCACCTCAGATATCACACGCGAAGCTTTTTTATCTCTGTTGGAGCGATGCTGAACAGATTGCGGGCAATCTCTTTCGGAGTTCTGGTATTAGCGCTGCTCGCCGGCTCCCTCATGGCGCAGTCGCGCGCCACCCTCGACGTCAGCGAAACTCTGTTCAGCGTCGTCGCCGCCATGAACGTCTGCGGCTACGACCAGGACCTGCAATCCTCTTTCGCGGTGCGCATGCAAGTACGTGCCGACCTGGTGGAAGCAAGCAAATCCCCGGCAGCCGCCGAAGCCGCCAAGGAGATGTGCCACTTCTACCGCGATCATCAGCAGGGAGACGGCGCGCATGACCTGGCGCAATACGTGTCCCTGGCGCTCAACTTGGGGCCGCCGCCGGAGTTTGCACCCAAGGTGCCGGAATCCGATCTGCCGCCCGACGCCGGTTATGTCCTGGGTTTTGTGCCGCTGCTGCAGTCGTACTATGGCGCGGCGAAGTTGCATTCCATCTGGCAGAAGCACCAGCCCGAGTATCTTGCGCTGATCGACCAATACCATACTCCCGTCGCGCAGATGATCCATGGCACGGATAACTACCTGCGCATGCCGATGTCGGGATTTGAAGGCCGCAGTTTCACCGTTTATCTGGAACCGATGGCCTCCCCGGGACAGGTGAACTCCCGCAATTACCTGCAGGACTTCTACTATGTCGTCCTCTCGCCGGCGGGCACGAACCTTCACATGGATGCAATGAGGCACACCTATCTGCACTTCGTGCTCGATCCGCTGGTCGCCAGACGCGCATCGACGCTCGAGCGACTGAAGCCAATCCTGCTCTCGGTGCAAACCGCCCCCATGTCGGAGGAGTACAAGCGGGATGCAGGTCTGCTGATCATCGAGTGTCTGATCCGTGCCATCGAAGTGCGCACGCCATCTGATTCCAACGTGCCGGAAAAACAGAGACTCGCGACCGTGCAGCAGGATGAAGCCCAAGGATTCGTCCTTACCGGCTACTTTTACGAGCACTTGCGAAACTTCGAAAAGGGCGGCACGGGATTGCAGACAGCATTTGCCGACTGGCTGCATAGCATTGACGTCGATACACAGAAGAAGCGGGCCAGCCACATCGCTTTTGCTGCAAAAGCCGAGCCGGAGGTGATGCAGTCCTCAAAACCCGCATCCCAGAAGAAGATAGATTTGGCAGAACGAGCTCTGGCCAGCGGCAATCCCGCGGAAGCCGGAAAGTTGGCGCAGGACAGCCTGCAAGCCAACGAAGATCCGGCGCGGGCTTATTTTGTTCTGGCGAAGGTCGCCAGCCTGGGTGGTCAGATGCAGGCCGCGCAGGCCGATTTCCAGAAAGCGTTGGACGCAGCCAAGGATCCTCACGTCATTGCCTGGTCGCACATCTATCTGGGACGTATTTTGGACATCCAAGAGGAACGGGAGAGCGCAGTCGAGCAATACAAGGCCGCCCTCGCTACCAGTGATGTGCCGGAGGATGCGAAGATCGCGGCGGAGCACGGCTTGCAGAAGCCCTATGAAACTCCAACGGCCAAACATGAAAACCAATAACCTTGCTTGCACCATGCCGTCATTTTTTGGATTGAAAGGTTTGACAAAATGAAACTCACAGCACTAATAGCCGCAATGTTTCTGACTGGGGTCATGGCCTCAGCACAGGCGAATCCCGCCCCGGGAGCTCCGACTCCGGGTCAAACTCCGGCGGCAGGCGCTCCAGCCGCGGGCGCCCCAGCCCCGGCGCAAAGCGGCACGCCAAGCCAATCGGCTCCTAATGCGCAGGCCGCGCCGGCCAATGGTGGGCATCGGGTGCTCCAGGCAAAGTCGCAAGAGGAGCTGAAGGCTTATCAGGATGCAATGACGAAAACCGATCCCGCGCAGGCGCAAGCCGCGGCTACCGACTTCGCTACCAAGTATCCGACCAGTGAGCTGCGTGCCTCGCTCTACATGCGCGCGATGAATCTTTATGCGCAGGCCAATAACACCGATCAGGTCATCGCTACGGGACGTCAGGCAATCGCTGCCGATCCCACCAATCCCGTCCCCCTCGTACAAGTCGCCTCCGCTTTGGCAGAGACAACTCGCGAAACCGATATTGACCGGGAACAGCGGCTAGCCGAAGCCGCGAAGGACGCTCATGGCGCCATCGACAACATCGACACAGGCCTGCTCATTCCCGCCAATGCAGATCCCGACCGGGTGGCCAGTGCCAAGCGAAGCATTCTTATCATGGCCTATGACACTCTCGGCATGGTTGATATGGGCAGGAATGACTACTCCGCTGCAGAGACGAATTTGCAGAAAGCCATCGACGAGAACAAGAACAATCCTGAAGCCGTGCTCTACCTCCGGCTGTCCGTGGTGCAGGACAAGCTGAAGCAATACCCGCAGGCGCTGGACTCAGCTAACAAGGCCGTGCAGTATGCCAAAGAGGGAACTCCCGCGCAGAATCTCGCAAAGCAGCAGCAGGAGCGCCTACAAAAACTGATCAGCTCCTCCTCGTCTCCGGGTGCAGCCTCGTCGGCCCCGATTGCTTCGCCGTCGCCCACGCCTATGCCCGGTACCCAGACCAATACGTCGCCGATTCCTGGAGCCGCCCCACCCCATTGACGCCGCGAGTATATTGCTCCTTTAGAGATGAAATCCTCCGTCCGCAACACGAGCTCGCTCGAGGAGGCGCTCGGACATGTCTTTCGTCGCCACGAGCTGTTGCAGCAGGCGCTCACCCACGCCTCCTATGCCCGCGAGGCGGAGTCGCAGAACCTGGCCGGCGCGAATCCGGATAACGAACAGTTAGAGTTCCTCGGTGACGCCGTGCTCTCGTTCGTTGTCAGCCAGGAGCTTTTTCGACGCTTTCCTGATTACCAGGAAGGCGAGCTGTCAAAGCTGCGGGCCCACATCGTAAGCGCTCGGCGGTTGCTTCGTCCCGCACGAGAGCTCAACATCGGCGAGTATCTGCGGCTGGGCCGGGGTGAAGAGCGCAGCGGCGGGCGCTCCAAAAGCGCACTGCTGGTTAATACCTTGGAGGCGGTCATCGCTGCCCTCTTCCTGGATGCTGGCCTCGACGCCGCACATCGTTTCATCCTTGGGAACATCCTTGAGCCGGAACTGGAGGAGGTACAAAGCTTTGGCGGCAACCAGCTTCCGGTAATGGACTACAAGTCGGCATTGCAGGAGGCGGTCCATGCCAGCGGACGTTCCCCGGCACACTACGTTATGGTGAAGGAGGAGGGCCCAGATCACCGTAAGATGTTCACCATGGAGGCGCACATTCCAGCTTCTCGGGCTGGCGGCGATGCCTTTGTTTGCCGTAGCGAAGGAAGCACCAAGAAAGCTGCCGAACAAGCGGCGGCACGCCTGGCGTGGGAACGTCTACAATCACTACAGGCCCGCTCCGTAGTTGCACCTGCGGCAGAGGCGCCAAACTCCGAGCAGTCATGACCGAAACAGCCGCCCAGGAAACACCCACCATAGGACTCGAACCACAGCCCCCGGCGTTAGATCGCGGCAGCAAGCGCGGCTTGTATTCCTTGCAATCGCTCGCGGGCACAATTGTCATCGCAATTTTCGTAATTTGCTTTATCGTCCAGGCGTTTCAGATCCCTTCCGAGTCCATGGAGAAGACGCTGCTGATTGGTGACTATCTGCTGGTCGACAAGGCGCACTACGGGCATTCGGGTCTCTGGAGCGGGTTGCTTCCATATCGGCCCATTCAGCGAGAGGACATTATCGTCTTTCGTTATCCCGTCAATCCCCAGCAGCACTTTGTGAAACGCGTAGTTGCCGTTCCCGGAGATCACGTGCGCTTGCTGAACAAGCACGTCTATGTCAACGGTGTTCGTCAGAATGATTCCTACGCGACCTTCCGGTGGACGTGGCCCGACCGTTTTCGCGATGACTTCCCCGACGGCGGCTTCTACGGCGACAAGACCTCCGCCAAATGGTTCCTGCAAGCGCAAAAGCTGACCGAGGATGGCGAACTCATCGTCCCGGAGAACTCATTTTTTGTATTGGGCGATAACCGTGACGACAGTTACGACTCGCGTTATTGGGGCTTCGTGCCGCGCGAGAACATCGTCGGTCGCCCGCTCGTGATCTACTGGTCTATGGACCGCACCCGAACCGCGATGGCGGGTGCGCTTCCGTCTGATAAACTTTCGAGTCTAACTCTGAACGTCAGCCAACTGTTGAATTGCTTGCGTTGGCATCGCATGTTGCGGATCCCGCAATGAAGAAGCTTCGGCCAGCGGCTGATGCTGGTGTTAACCACAGAGTCATAGAGGCACAAAGGAAACGAATTCAACAGAACTCTGTGACTCTGTGTCTCTGTGGTTAAATAAAAAAGGGACAACCTATTTGGCTACCACAAAGAAGATGGTGAAGACTGCCCCGCAACGGGCGCAGGACAAAGTGCAGCCGGCAAAGCCAGCCAAGCCGGAAAAGCACAAGGAAACAACTGCGGAGTTCATTGCCTCCATCGCCATCGTGCTGGTGACCGGACTCTTCATCATCACCTTTACTCTCCAGGCCTTCACCATTCCATCAAGTTCGATGGAGAACACACTGCTGATCGGCGATCACGTCTTCGTCGACCGCATCCTGCTCGCACCTGCAACCAAGTGGATAAGCAAGCTCATTCCTTATCGCGAGCCGAGGCGCGGCGACGTTTTTGTCTTCTTATCACCCGTTCAACCCGGCCTCTACGTCGTAAAGCGCGTTATGGGGCTTCCGGGAGACCGTATTCATCTTCAGGACGGGGTGGTGTACCGCAACGGCGAGCGGCTCAATGAACCGTATGTCATACGCTGCAATCAACAGCCGGGCAATGCGTCCATGTGCGTGCCCTACGACGCATATCGCGACAACTTTCCCAATGGCCCCACCAGCGACACCAACTGTGAGGGTTGCGAGGAGTGGCGCCTCGCGCTTCCGTCCTTTGTTAAGAATGGCGATATCGTGGTCCCGCCCAAAAGCATCCTCGCCATGGGAGACAATCGCGACGTAAGCCTCGACAGCCGCTACTGGGGATTTGTTCCTTTCGAGAACATCATCGGGCGGCCGATGTTCATCTACTGGTCGTTTGTTACACCACGCGATGAGTATGAGCGCCAAACCATCGGTGATCGCATCGCCTGGCTGTTCAACATCATCATCCACTTCTTCGACCAGACCCGCTGGTCCCGAATGTTCCACGTGGTGCGCTGATGCGGCGCCGTAGCTCGCGGCGGTTTGCTTGGGCAGTGCTGCTGATATTGTCAGCGGCCCTCGCTCTTCCGCCGTTCGTCAACGTGAACCGTTATCGGGCTCGCGTCACGGGGGCGATCAGCCGCGCGCTCGGTCGCGACGTGACCGTTTCCAGCATCGCGCTGAAGCTGCTTCCGCGGCCCGGGCTGGTGCTCCACAACTTCGTGGCAGCCGATGACCCCACTTACGGCGCCGAACCAATGCTCCGCGCCGATACAGTTACCGCTTACATCCGCCTCACCTCGCTGTGGCGCGGCAGAATGGAGATTGGCACCCTCGATCTTGACAATCCGAGCCTTAATCTCGTGCGTCGCGGCGACGGGCATTGGAATCTGGAAGACCTGGTAGAGCGCGCCTCTCAGGTGAGCCCCGCGCCCACAGCCCAGGTCCGGCCCGCGGCGCGTCCTCGCTTCCCCTACGTGGAAGCCTCCACCGGGCGCATCAACTTCAAGGATGGCGACGTCAAGAAGGCATTTGCATTCACCGATGCCGACTTCGCTCTTTGGGTCGAATCTGAGAACGTCTGGGGCTTCCGGTTGGAAGGACGTCCCATGCGTACCGACGTCAACATCAGCGATACCGGAACACTCAAGCTGGACGGGCGTTTTCAGCGCGCGGCGAACCTACGCGACACTGCCGTTTACCTGCGGCTCAACTTCTCCGACGGCCCCCTGGGCCAGCTCACAAAACTCTTCTATGGCCGCGACCGGGGCTGGCGAGGCACGGTTCGCGTTAGCTCGGTGCTGACGGGCTCGCCCGCCAAGTTAGACATCACCACAGACGCACAGGTGGACGACTTTCGCCGCTATGACATTGCCTCCGGCGAGGCACTGCGGCTGCGGACTCATTGCACCGGAACCTACTCCTCTGCCGGCGACGTATTGTCTGGCGTTCGCTGTGAATCGCCAATAGGATCTGGCACTCTGCGGGTACAGGGCAGCGCGCAAGACTGGGGCACAGCCGGCTACGAGTTCGGCATCACCGGCGACCAAATTCCCGCCGAGCGCGTCATCGCCTTTGCCCGTCACGCCAAGAAGGACCTCCCTTCGGACCTGACTGCCTCCGGCGAGGTCGAAGGCGTGTTCACAGTCCGCAAGTCGAATGGCGGTCCGCCGCAGTGGTCCGGGGGAGGCCAAACCACCTCTTTCATTCTGCAGGCGGATGTTCTGAAACAAGACCTGCAACTCGGGGAGATACAGTTCGGAATCCCAGAAGCGCAACTTGCAGCGATAAAAAAGAGGGCGCCCCGCTCTGTCATCCCGAGCAAGCTCAGCGAGTCGAGGGACCTGCTTTCTTCAACGCCTTTGGCCAGCGCGGGGAATTTTTCGCTTCCTGCATTAGGCTTTCACCTCGCCGTGCAGCCCTTCCCTGTACCCTTGGGAGCGCCTTCGCCGGCAACCGGCAGTGGAGAATTAAGCACCGACACCTATAGCCTTCACGTGACTGGCAGCGCGGAACTAGGCCGCCTTCTGAACGTCGCCCAAGCCGTCGGTATCGGCACCCCGGGGGTTGGAGTGGCAGGCTCAGCGCAACTTGACCTTCAGGTTGCCGGTACCTGGACGGGTTTCGCCCCACCGGTGCCCTCAGGAAAAATTCAGGTGAGGACGGCGACAGCCGAGCTGCAGGGCGTCTCCGAACCGCTTCTCGTAGATTCCGCTTCGCTGCTACTTTCCAACGAACTCGTGAAAGTAGCCTCGTTCTCTGCCGGCTTTACCAAGGGAGGCCAGGTGGCCGGATCAGCCACCTTCCCGGTCCACTGCACTACGCCCGAAACCTGCTTGCTTCAGTTCGATGTTCGCGCCGAAGATGTTTCGCTGGTGCGCCTCAACCAACTCTTCAATCCAGCTTTCGGGCAGCCGTGGTATCACCTGCTTGCAATTGGCCGTCGGCATGAAGACGCACTGTTGAAGTTGCGGGCGCAGGGGCATTTCGTTGTACCTCGGCTTGAGCTCGGCACCATGACCGCGACGAATGTCGATGGCTCCCTCGAACTTTCGTCCGGAAAATTGCGCATCGCGGAGATTCGTGCAGACCTCCTTGGCGGCCACCAGGATGGCTCATGGCTCGCCGATTTCACCGTCTCGCCGCCCCGCTTCATGGGCAACGGGGTGGTCAGAAGGATCTCCATGTCGCAGGTCGCATCTTTAATGCTGGATAACTGGGCGACGGGAACGATCGATGCCGACTTCAGCGTCTCGCTCTCCGGCCTGTCGCGTCCCAAACTGCGAAGCACGGCAGGCGGCACCGCCGGTTTCACCTGGAGCAACGGGGTGTTGCGGCATGTCTCGCTCGACAGCCGGGGAACGCCTGTCGCCTTCTCAAAGATTTCCGGCAAGATCTCCCTTCAGGACGGCACCTTCACCCTCGAGGATTGCAAGATGCAGTCTGCGGGCGGCATCTACAGCGTGAAAGGTGTCGCCTCCTACGATCGCAAGTTGGATTTGAAGCTCGAGCGTTCCGGCGGCCAATCCTACGCCATCTCGGGAACCCTCGATAAACCACAGGTGCAGCCTCTTACCTCCACCGCAACCCAGGCGTCCTTGCGATGAAGCGCCTGACTGTTCTGCTGCCGATCATGCTGGCCATCTCGCTGGGTGCCCCATTCTGCCCTGCTTTTGGCCAGGGTGGGGCAGTTGACTTCCGATCGATGGAGCATAAGATCGCGTATCTCAAGGCCAACGCCGCCAAATCGCATCCTGATCCAAGGCCGACCGAGATAACCGAGTCTGAGGCGAACGCCTTCTTCAATGAAGGTGGAGTCAAGCTGCCCAAGGGCGTCAGCAATGTCCATCTGACCGCTCAGCCCGGAGTGATCGACGGTCATGCCCACGTCAACTTCGAAGAGATTATGCAGGGACACAATCCGAACAATCCGCTGGCCAGTCTTTTCAGCGGTTCGCATGACATTCATGTGGTGGCGCAAGCGGCGGGAACGAACGGCATCGCCAGCATCAAGGCCCAGTCCGTGGAACTCGACGGCGTCGCGGTGCCTCAGTGGGCGCTGGAGTTCTTCGTGCAGCACTACCTCACTCCCCGGTACCCCAACGTCGGCATCACCAGCACCTTCAAGCTGCCGCTGCGGATCGACAGCGCCGTGGTTGAAACGGATAAGGTCAAGCTAGTGCAGAAATAGAACTGCCCCAATCCTGACAACCCGGCAACTGACAACCGACAACCGCTTTCAAATTGCCGCAACCTCCGCCACTCCTATCACATCTAAACCTTGACAATGGTTCACTCAAGTCCTATAGTGACTTTGCTATGAATGCTCGATTGCTGACTTAATACCTAAATTTTCAGCAACTTACAAGTTTAAAACCCTGAAGGAGGGTGGCTGCAATGGCTAAAATTATCGGAATTGACTTGGGCACGACGAACTCAGTCGTCGCCGTCATGGAAGGCGGCGAGCCCAAAGTCATCCCCAACGAAGAAGGTGGGCGCACGACGCCCTCGGTGGTCGGCTTCACCAAGAACGGCGAGCGACTGGTCGGCCAGGTTGCAAAGCGCCAAGCTATCACCAACCCGGAGAACACCATTTACTCCATTAAGCGCTTTATGGGCCGCCGTTATGACGAAGTATCGGAAGAAATGAAGATGGTGCCCTACAAGGTCGTCCAGTCAGGCGATCACGTGGCCGTGATTGCACAGGGCAAGGAATATACCCCGCCGCAAATTTCCGCTTTCATTCTGCAAAAGCTGAAGAAGGCTGCGGAAGACTACCTCGGCGAGAAGGTGACCGATGCCGTCATCACTGTGCCGGCCTATTTTAACGATGCACAGCGTCAGGCGACCAAGGACGCCGGCAAGATTGCCGGCCTCGAGGTGAAGCGCATCATCAATGAGCCGACGGCGGCCGCGCTGGCCTACGGCCTGGATAAGAAGAAGGACGAAACCATCGCCGTCTACGACTTCGGCGGCGGCACCTTCGACATCTCGATTCTGGAAGTCGGCGAAGGCGTCATCGAGGTGAAGTCCACCAACGGCGATACCCACCTCGGCGGTGACAACATCGACCAGCGTATCGTCGATTGGCTCATTGATGAGTTCAAAAAGGACGAGGGCCTGAACCTGCGCGACAAGGGCAACGAGATGGCACTGCAGCGTCTGCGTGACGCCGCCGAGCGCGCCAAGATCGAGCTCTCCACCACGATGCAGACCGAGATCAACCTGCCCTTCATCACGGCAGATGCGAGCGGCCCCAAGCATCTTGTGAAGACGCTCACTCGCGGCAAGCTGGAAGAGATGGTGAGAGACATCATCGATCGTTCCATCGGCCCATGTAAGGCGGCGATCAAGGACGCCGGCGTCACTCCCGACCAAATCGACGAGGTTGTTCTCGTCGGCGGCCAGACGCGTATGCCTCGCATTCAGCAGCTTGTGAAAGAGCTCTTCGGCAAAGAGCCCCACAAGGGCGTCAATCCTGACGAAGTGGTTGCCATCGGCGCTGCTATTCAGGGCGGAGTGCTGGGTGGCGAGGTGAAGGACCTGCTGCTGCTCGACGTGACTCCGCTGACGCTGTCGATTGAGACGATGGGCGGCGTGGCGACGCCGATGATCCCGCGCAACACGACCATCCCGACCAAGAAGTCGGAGATGTTCTCGACCGCGGCCGACAACCAGACCTCGGTCGAGGTACACGTGATGCAGGGCGAGCGTCCCATGGCGCGCGACAATCGCACGCTCGGCAAGTTCCACCTGACCGGCCTGCCGCCGGCGCCGCGTGGCGTGCCGCAGATCGAGGTCACCTTCGACATCGACGCCAACGGCATCCTGAACGTCAACGCCAAGGACATGGCAACTGGTAAGGACCAGAAGATCACCATCACGTCGTCTTCAGGTCTTAGCAAGGAAGAGGTCGACCGCATGGCCAAGGACGCCGACGCGCACGCTGCCGAAGACAAGGCGAAGCGCGAGGAAGTCGAGGCTCGCAACCAGCTCGACGGCATGGTCTACAGCATTGAGAAGATGCTACGCGAGCACGGCGACAAGATCTCCGGGCAGGAGCGTAGCGATGTGGAGAACGCCCTTGCGGACGCCAAGAAGGCTCTGGAGGGAACCGACGCTGCCGCTATGAACAAGGCGCGCGAGAACCTGACGCAGGCCTCGCACAAGCTGGCGGAAGCAATGTATAAGGCAACTTCCGCACAGCAAACGCCTCCGCAGGGCGGTCCGGCTCCGGGTGGAGACGGGCAAGCCGCCGGTGGCGAGCAAAAGAAGAAGGACGAAGGCGTCATCGACGCCGAGTACGTCGACGTCGAAGAGAAGAAGTAACGGCGATTGGCGGGTCGTCTGAGACCCGCCGCGATCATCCTGAGCGAGCGGCCTGAGTTGGCCGCGAGTCGAAGGATGGGGCGAATAGCAATTAGCCAAAGGCTCGTGGCTGATGACTCTGATTCGAAAACGTCAAAGAGTACGGGGCGCGAAAGCGCCCCTGCTTACAAGTTCAGCCCGAAGGGCGGCACAATCGTAGCCCAGGGCGTGAGCCCTGGGTCAGCGGTGTTTAAAGGAACCGAGTCCCGTCAGGGACGGCACAACACGCGCGGGGCTTCAGCCCCGCGCTAACAACAAGCAGGACTCCCCAGATCGAAGGAACAAATTGAGGTTTGAAGTAAACAATCAGTCATATATGTTGACTTTCAATCGCGAAGACGGACGCTGGTATCTGGTCACCTCCGGCATGGGTGGTCGCATGAAGGCAATTCCGGTCATCAACGACGATGAACTCGGATTCGTCCCGACTATCGTGGTCCCCGTCGGCGACGGCGGGCAGGCAACCATCAACTGATCCCGGCCCACCCTGTCGCAAAAGACCGACAAGGGTGGGGCACCCAGACTGAGGGCCGAGAGCTGCGGCTGATAGCTAAGAATGGCAACCACGACTCAAAAGGATTATTACGGCACGCTTGGGGTGAAGAAGACCGCGTCGGCGGACGAGATCCGCAAGGCCTTCCGCAAGCTCGCGCGCAAATATCACCCCGACGTGAATCCCGGGGACAAATCCGCTGAGGAGAAATTCAAGGCGCTCTCGGAGGCCAACGACGTCCTCAGCGATCCCAAGAAGCGCAAGATTTACGACCAGCTTGGCTTCTACTCTGACAACATCGATCCAGCCGCGGCCGAGGCCTACGCGCGCGGCGGAGGTTTTGGGGCGGGCGGATTCGGCGGTCCCGCTCAAGGCGCGAGCGCGGGTACAGGTAATACCCGCACCTACACGCAGGAAGTCCCATTCGACTTCAGCGGATTCGACTTCAACGACTTCGCCGAAGGCGCAGGCGCAGCCGGACGCCGTGCCGGCACCGGCGGCGGTTTCCGCGACATCTTCTCGGGCATCTTCAACCGCGGCGGCGCCGCCGAAACCATGCAGCGCGCCGAGCCCGGCACCGATCTCGAATACCAATTGAATGTCGGCTTCTGGCAGGCGATCCGCGGCGCGGAGTTGCAGCTCAGTATCCCTCGCCTGGAGGCCTGCGGCAACTGTCATAGTGAGGGTTATATCCAGCAGCCCGGCGAGTGTCCGCAGTGCCATGGCAAAGGGACGATTACGCAAAAGAGCGGCAGCATGAAGTTCAACGTGCCCTGCCCTCGTTGCGGCGGCAGCGGCAAGAACCGCACCGTCTGCCCCACCTGTCATGGCGAAGGCCGTGTGGAGCGCACCGAGACCTTGAAGGTCCGCATCAAGCCGGGAACCCGCGACGGTCAGCGGATTCGTCTTCCAGGGCGCGGCAATGCCGGCACGATGGGTGGGCCCGCAGGCGATCTTTACATTATCGTGCGCGTGGGCGAGCATCCCGTGTTCAAGCGCGAGGGCGACGACATACACCTCACTGTGCCCGTGAGCTTCACTGAAGCCGCTTTGGGCGCCAAGGTCGAAGTGCCCACGATCGACGGTCGCGCTCTACTTCGCATTCCTCCGGGTACGCAATGCGGACAGAAGCTGCGCCTCCGGGAAAAAGGCGTGCCGTCCGCCGTCAAGGAAGGCCAGCGCGGCGATGAAATCGTGGAAATCCATACCGTGACGACTAAGGTCAGCGACGAGCGCTCCAAAGAAATTCTGCGCGAATTGGGGAAGCTGAATCCGGAGGACCCGCGGGAACAGCTCTGGAAACAAATTTAGCGGCTAAAACGTATTCGGCGCAGGAGGCATGCTATGACTCAAGCAACGTCTCATGGTTCTCCGGCCGATGACCGCGTCGAACAGTATTTGAGCGCTGCGGCGGCGTTGATCGTCGGCTTGGGATTTTTCGCCCTGTGGTTTTGGTTGCTGCCGGGTTGGCTCGGCTTTCGGGTAGAGACTGCGGGTGCCGCTCGTTGGCGATGGTTGGGCGCCATTCCCTCGGTGATCGGGTTTGCCATCGCCCTGCGCTGCGTGTGGGACTTCGGGTGGACCGGACGCGGAACTCCTGCGCCCATGGCTCCGCCTCGTCGGCTAGTGGTTGCCGGTTCTTATCGCCACGTGCGGAACCCGATGTACCTGGGTTTTGCCGCAGGTTGGATTGGACTTTGGGTAGTCTTCGGGCATCCTCAGCTGGCAGCGATTGCCGCAGTGTTGCTCGCCGCGCTTGCAGTGCATCTGTTCGTTGTTCTGTATGAAGAGCCAACGCTGCGCCGGAAATTCGGGGCGGATTACGAACGATATTGCAGCAACGTGCGCCGCTGGTGGCCGCGCTCGCAGGGCTGGGATTTACCTTGACGCAGAATGCCAGATGCAACCGGCCGGCTGTGATTGAAACCGAGCGCCTGATTCTGCGATCGCTCACTCGCGACGATGTGGACGTGATCTTTGCGATCATCGGCGACCCGCTGACGATGCAATACTACCCGCGAACGTTCACGCGCGAAGATGCGGTGGAGTGGATTGAGCGCAATCTGCGACGCTATGAAAATGGTCATGGCTTACTCGCGATCGTGCTCAAGGGCAGCAGCGAGATGATTGGAGACTGCGGCCTGGCGCGGCAGGAAGTGGAAGGCGAGGAGATGCTGGAGGTTGGCTACCATTTGCACCGGGACCATTGGGGTCACGGCTATGCCACGGAAGCAGCGAGAGCGTGCATGGATTATGGATTTCGCGAACTTGGGGCAGGCAAAATCGTTTCGCTCATTCGTCCGGAGAATACGCCCTCGCGCCGCGTGGCGGAACGCAACGGATTGCGTGTAGAACGGACGGTCACGCACTCAGGCTTGCCGCATTTGCTGTACGTTATAAGCTTGGAGGAGCATGCCCAAGCGTAAAAAACAAGGTGCGTACATGATCAGCGCGGTGGCGGAGATGTACGGCATCCATCCCCAGACGCTGCGCCTCTACGAACGCGAAGGCTTGCTGAAGCCGTCGCGTACGGAGGGCAATACCCGCCTTTACACCGACGAAGATCTGGAGCGCTTGGAGCTCATCCTCTCGCTGGCGCGCGACCTCGGCGTAAACATCTCCGGTATCGCCATCATCATTCAAATGCGCGAGCGCATGGAAGAGATGCAGCGCCAGATGGCGGAATTCGTCAGCTACGTACGCGACGAAGTCGTCGCCCGCGCGCAGCATGCCAACGTGGACGCCAGCCGGGGGGCCATCGTTCCCATACGCCACTCCCTCATCATCAAGAAAAAGCAATAGCCGTTCGCATTTCTTGAGTTGTCATCACCAGCGCCTCCTTCATCCCGATGATGTGTCATCCTGAGCGGTGCGTCCGTTCCTTTTCAGCCCGCGCCGCGGTCGGGCGGGGTGCTCGGGCGGACGCGGAGTCGAACGATCTGCGGTTCCTCACGCCTTAACGACTGGTGTGACTCCCCCTCATAACAGCGCAGTCTCCGAATTTGCTGCCCTATTAACGGGCATTGAATGATGTGTCCCAGTGTGCCAGCATCCGCCAAGCTGTTATTTCCAATCAAATAGGAGATTAGCGTGGCCAAAATCACGATTTTTCGCCCTGACGGGCAACGCAGCTATGAGAAGATCGATATCACCTCTGTTGAAAACGGCGTCGTAATGTTTTCCATTCCAGGTGGAAACAACCCGCTCGAAGCGCAATCCGTCACAACCAATCTACCGTTCATGATCGAAGGGGAGCGGGACCAATAAAAAACGCGAGCCTGTCGCGATAGGGCTTACCACAAGAAGCACCCCAAGAAAGCAGTCGAAGCTTGTAATGCTACGCGATTTTTTGCTAATCCCAGATTGGGGCACGTACCTGCCACGGGGTTCAGGAGAGCTGCCTTGGCGGGAGCTGCGCTAACCAGCGGGTGGAGCACGCCTTGAGGCGAACCAGTTAAACAGAAATTAAATATCTGTAACAACCCGCCGGTCGGTTGACTCCCGCCGCTCATTGATTGACCCTTGATATAGCAATCATCGCGCTCCGGTGCGAGTTCCTCGCGGGGCGCGCGCAAGGAGCCCTTATGTCTATGGTCGCCCCCGAAATCGATTCCGAAATAGCTGCAATCAGCGCCTACGGTCCGGCCCGCTCCACCGTCCAGGGAGCGCCGCTCACCGCCGACGAGCTGCGTAAAACCGAAGCCTACTGGCGGGCCTGCAATTATCTCAGCCTCGGCATGATTTATCTCATGGACAACCCTTTGTTGAAGGAGCCGCTACTCCCCGAGCACATCAAGAACCGCCTGCTCGGGCATTGGGGATCGAGCCCCGGGTTGTCATTCATCTACGTTCACCTCAACCGGCTGATCAAGAAATACGACCTCGACATGATCTTCCTTGCCGGGCCGGGACATGGCGCCCCGGGGGTGCTCGGCCCTTGCTACCTCGAGGGGACGTACTCCGAGGTCTATCCCGACAGGAGCGAAGACGCCGAAGGTCTGCGCGATTTCTTCAAGCAGTTTTCGTTTCCCGGCGGCATCGGCAGCCATTGCACGCCGGAAACGCCCGGCTCCATTCACGAGGGCGGCGAGCTTGGCTACGTGCTTTCGCATGCCTGCGGTGCGGCATTCGACAATCCTGACCTGATCGTCGCCGCGGTGGTCGGCGATGGTGAATCGGAGACCGGCCCGCTCGCGACCTCATGGCATATCAACAAGTTTCTCAGCCCGAAGCGCGACGGTGCGGTGCTGCCCATCCTTCACCTCAATGGCTACAAGATCAACAATCCGACGATTCCGGCGCGAATCTCGCATGAGGAACTGGAAAGCCTCCTGCGCGGTTTTGGCTGGACGCCCTACTTTGTCGAAGGCTCCGACCAGGACTCGATGCATCAGGCGATGGCGGCCACCGTCGAGCATTGCGTGCTGCAGATCAGGCAGCTTCAGCAGGAGGCGCGCGAGAGCGGCAATGTCACGCGCCCGCGCTGGCCGATGATCGTGCTGCGTTCGCCCAAAGGCTGGACCGCTCCCAAAGAAGTGGAAGGCCACAGACTCGAAGGCTTCTGGCGCGCTCATCAGGTTCCGCTCACCAACGTCAAGAAGGACCCGGTGCAGCTTCGCGTCCTGGAAGACTGGATGCGTTCGCAGGAACCGGAAAAGCTTTTCGATGGCAACAGCCGCTTCGTCGGCGAATTCCGCGGGCTTGCCCCCACCGGCAATCGCCGCATGAGCGCCAACCCTCACGCCAATGGTGGACGTTTGAAACGCGCGCTGCGCCTGCCCGACTTCCGCAAATACGCAGCGACCTTCGAAAAGCCGGGAACCACCGTGGCGGAGAACACACGTCCGCTGGGCATGCTGCTGCGCGACGTGATGCAGATGAACCCCAACAACTTCCGCGTCTTCGGCCCCGACGAGACGACCTCGAATAAACTCGACGCGATTTACGAAGTCAGCAAGAAATTCTGGATTGAGGAATATTTCCCCGAGGATGCCGACGGCGGCGAGCTCGCCCGCGACGGCCGCGTGATGGAGATGCTAAGCGAGCACACGCTGGAGGGCATGCTGGAAGGCTATCTGCTGACCGGCCGCCACGGCTTCTTCTCCAGTTATGAGGCATTCGTGCACATCATCGACTCCATGTTCAACCAGCACGCCAAGTGGCTGGAGATTTGCAATCACCTGTCGTGGCGCGAATCAATCGCCTCGTTGAATTTGTTGATCACCTCCACTGTCTGGCGCCAGGACCACAACGGCTTTACCCATCAGGACCCCGGCTTCATCGACGTCGTCACCAACAAGAGCGCCAACGTCACCCGCATCTACATGCCGCCGGATGTCAATTGCCTGCTCTCGGTGGCGGACCACTGTCTGCGCAGCCAGAACTATGTCAACGTAATCGTGTGCGACAAGCAGCTCCACTTGCAGTACATGTCGATGGGTCAGGCGATTACACATTGCACGAAGGGTATCGGCATCTGGGACTGGGCCAGCACCGACAAGAACGGCGAGCCCGACGTGGTAATGGCGACCGCCGGGGACGTCCCCACCATGGAGGCGCTGGCTGCGACCGTGTTGTTGCGCGAGGCCTTCCCCGATATTAAAATTCGCTTCCTCAACGTCGTCGACCTGTTCAAGTTGCAGCCCAGCACCGAGCATCCGCACGGGCTTACGGATTGGGAGTTCGACTCGCTGTTCACCACCGACAAGCCAATTATCTTCAACTTCCACGGTTATCCCTGGTTGATTCATCGGCTGGCCTATCGCCGGCACAATCACGAGAACATGCACGTTCGCGGCTATAAGGAGAAGGGAAATATCAACACGCCGCTGGAGCTGGCAATCAATAACAACATCGACCGCTTCAGCCTGGCCATGGATGTGATCGACCGCGTGCCTCGGCTGCAGAAGATCGGTGCCCATGCTAAGGAGCGCTTCCTAAACGAACAGATCGCATGCAAGAACTACGCGCACCAGTACGGCATCGACAAGCCCGAGGAGGCAAAGTGGGTCTGGCCGTATTAGTTTTCACCACGGAGACACAGAGGGCACGGAGTTTGTTCCGGTAACTCCAACCCACGCCTTTCGATTGTCATCACCAGCAGGGCTTCAGCTCGACGAGGGATCTGCTTTTCGCTCTAAATTGCAGATCCCTCGCTTCGCTCGTGATGACTATTACCAGCATTTCGACGCTGACACGGGGCTCACAATCTCGAAGAGCTTCTTAAGGAACTCTGTGCCCGCAGTGCCTCCGTGGTGAACCAGCACTCACGACGGATGCGGCTCGCCCAATATCACCCGCACCGTGTCGCGCGCGATCAGCAACTCCTCATTGGTTGGTATCGCATAGGCGAGTAGCCTGGAATCATCCGAGCTGATCAGCCCTTCTTTCGCTATTGTCCGCTCATTTTTCGCCGCGTCAATTGCAAGCCCCGCCCACTGCATCCCTTCGCAGATGCGGGCGCGGATCTCCGGCGAGTTCTCTCCGATCCCGCCGGTAAAGACGACCGCATCGGCACCGCCCATGGCCGCGAGATACTCCCCGATATACTTCCGCGCCCGATAGCAGAACACATCGATCGCGAGCCGCACGCGCCGATCGTCATGATCTTTCATCTCCGCCAGCAGATCTCGCATGTCGTTCGTCAATCCGGAAATTCCCAGCAAACCCGACTGCGTGTTCAGCAGCGATTCGACCGCGGACGGCGACAGCCCCTCTTTCGCCGCGATGAGGTTCACAATGGCAGGGTCCAAATCGCCCGAGCGCGTGCCCATCACCAGTCCTTCCAGCGGCGTCATTCCCATCGATGTGTCAACCGATTTGCCTTCTTTGATGGCCGTCGCCGAGCAGCCATTTCCCAGGTGAAAACTGATGATGTTCGTTTGCTCGCGCGTCAATCCGCGCAGCGCGCGATAGCGAAACGCAACGTAGCGATGCGAGGTGCCATGGAAACCGTAGCGGCGCATCTGATGTCGCCGGTAAAGGTGGTAGGGAATGGCATACAGATAGGCCTGCTCCGGAATCGAATGATGAAACGCTGTGTCGAACACCGCCACCTGCGGCGTATCTTTCCCAAACAGTTGCCGTGCGGCCACGATGCCCTGCACGTTGCGGGGATTGTGAAGCGGCGCCAGATCGATACAGTCTTCGATCTCCTGCAACACCTTCTCATCGATCAGCGCCGACTCGCTGAACAGTTCGCCGCCATGAACCACTCGATGTCCGATTGCCTGAATATCGCCGGTGCTCTTGATCTCCGGCACCCCTGAGTCGTCGGATGCCATGTAGCGCGCAATATAATCCAGCGCCGCCGTGACGTCGCGCAGAGGGGCTGTGAACTTGCGCTTGGCTCCATCCCCCGCCTGGACGGTGATGATTGCCTCGCCGCCCACGCCTTCAACTTCTCCCTTACACAGGCGCTGGTCCTGATACCGCTTAATTCGCTCCAGATCAGTTGCGATGATTTGAAACTTTAGGCTGGAACTGCCGGCGTTCAGCACAAGGACGTTCATGGGCGATGTTCTCCGTGCATGAGTATGGCATGGAGAGAGACATCCAACGCCGTTTCGGCAGGCAACCGAGCGTCCCGCCGGGCTGCGTTACATCATCTTCATCTTCGTGTATCGCCGGATGTCGCCGCGAAAATACAGCAATCCCCAAACCGTAGCGGCCACTGTGCCCCACAAGAACAGCTTGCCTTTCGACATGACCTTCTCCTTTTGTCTTACTAGTAAGATTTTTTATTTTCGTCTTACTTGTAAGATTTCACCTCGGAATCTTACAAATAAGATTCTATGCAGCGGTGGCCTGGCTGCGGACGTCAGTGACCATCTCTTCGATCATGCGTACGGCTTCGTCCACCGCGGCGGCAACCGGATCGCTTAGACCCATGTTGCCCTCCACATCAGCTTCGACCGTGGACGGCTCGCAGCCGACCACCAGAATGCGTCCCACTTGTCCGCCGAGCGCGCTCACCATCTGCAGCACCGCGACAGGATCCATGCTGTGCGCGTCGATATTGGCGGCCGCAGCTTCCTTCGGTAGCTCCGGCTCAAATCTGTAGAGCGTGCCGGGTTGGCCGCCGCGCGGCAGAGCGTCCACCAGAATCACCAGGTCCCAATCTTCCATCAGGGCGTACGCCAGGTCGTAGCTGCGGATGCCGAAATCCGCAACGCAGACCTTTCCGGGCAACCCGCGTTGCGTCAGGCGATTGACAACCTCCACGCCAAACGCGTCGTCGCCCAGAAAGATATTGCCGATACCAGCTACCAGCGCCTTACCGTTCATGCGACACCTCACCATTCATCGCTAAAGGTTCAACCTCTTCCGGAGAGAAAAAGAAACGGTGCCCAGGCTGGCGCAACATTCCCAGATCGCGCCCGGGATCATCCTCCAGCACCACCGCCAGATGCACCTGATCGTCGTAGTCGCGCTCAATCGCCTCCACGATAGCCACCTTCCCCTTGATCGCCATGTCCATAATGTCGGCGCTCTTTTGCGGCCAGATGCGCACGCGATCGCCAGGCTTCACCTCGACCCCAAACACGCTGACGCTCGCCAGCGGCGTATTTTCCGGCGCTTCCGGGTTCCAGAAGTCTGTCATGGCTCCCTCACCGGGCGCATGCTGCGAATCGTGCCGTGAGTGCGCATCAGTTGCTCGCGCGCACTCGCCTCCGTGCGCTGCAGAAGATTGCGTACGCGATCGTCGCCCATTCGCAGCTCGTCTTTTTCGCTGTCACTCAGAGTCATCACCCGCAACGTGAGCATCTCGTCCATTTCGGTGCCGTCGAAGAAGTCACCTGCGCTCTCGGGCGCAATCTGCGGATAGTCATAAAGCACAATCGGCGAGCACAGCATCATGTCACGTTCGCCGTCGGAGCCCACCAGCACAGGAAAATTGCCAATGTTCTTGCATTCGCTTACTGCGTCGCGAAGTTCATCCGGCGGATCAAGCAATGAGACGAACTCGCCGCCGCTGACGGACAGGATGGTATGCGCCGACAGGAGCGAGCTGAGCAGGGCGGAATCGCGATCATTCGGATCGTCCATTAACAAGCCGGTGTTTGCGACGTCGACAGCGAGCCTCACGACATCTTCGCGTAGCTTTGCCGCCGTGACCGAAATTGTTCCGCTGATTTCGCGCTGCTCGCGCCGAACCTCGCCCATAACTCCGTCGGTGGCGTCCCGCAGCGGTTCCCTTTCACTCGACGCCGGGAAATTGAAGTTCTGAACCTGGGGTGTCCCATTCTGGCCTTCTTCTGGCCAGGGTGGGGCAGTTGACTCCCTGCTGAACTGCCCCGCCCCAGCCAACGGAGGTCTGGAACGGGGCACCCGCGATTGGTTTAGCGCAATTTCGAACTCCACCGAGCGCTCGACCCCTTCATCCCGGTCCTCGCGCGAGATCAGTTGTAGAAACCGCAATTGGACCTGCAAGGACGCCTCATCAGACGTTATCTTCAGCAGGCACTCCGAGTGCATCTGCGAGCGCTCGGTTCCGCTGACCACTTCCTGATACGCCGGCGGGTAGAGAATTCCGAAGCTCCAGCGCTGCCGGTTCTTGATCGCCGACGGCCGGTACGGATACAGCATGTAGCCTTCATAGAGCACGGCATTGGCAACCTTCATGGCGAGCTCGCGGTTCATGCTTTCGCCTCCGCGGCCAGGCCGAGCACCCGCTCCAGCGCCTGCTCCCACGTAGCGATGTTGTTCCGCGCTTTGTATTCGCTGATCCGGTCGAAGACATGGCGCTGCAGGCACAGCCACGCGGTGTTGGGATAGTGCAAATCCATCATGTTCTTCCAGACGTGAACCGGCAGCTTGTAACTAGCCTCGCGGTCCCATGGGATTTGCGCGACCTGCAGCCCCATGCGTCCCGCGTGGAAGACTGTTCCGCTGAACAGCAGTGTCATCGGCAGCTCGCCACCCTCCAGCCCGTAGATGTACTTCGTGATTGCGACGTTGAAGTCGAAGGTGCACGGCACCGGTACTTCAATAACAGTGCTGCCGGTAAACCCGGTGACGTTGACGTTGGCATTCGTCCACAGCAGGGGATGCACCGATTTGCTCCAGCGCTCCGGCTCCCCGAACAACTCTTTCAGCCGCTCCTGCTCCACGGGCGTGTAGCGGCGCCGCACCGGCTCGATCTGCACTTGCACCCGCATCGCGATCGAGTGGACCGGCACCGGCTCGGAGTTGTCGATCCGCACCTTAAACGACAGTTGTGGTATCGCCGAATTCGGCGTGGCGAACGCGTCCTCTACCTGAAAGCGCAGGTCAGGCAAGCTGTCCTCCCGACGCGAGCTCCAGTTGCCGGAAGAAGCCGTCGATTTCCTGCCAGACTTCCAAGCCACCACTCAGTCCGTGCCAGCGCGTGCGAATGATGCCCACCAGCCGGAAGCACTGGTCGATCGGAGCGCGATAATACTGCGGCGTTGTGCCGATGCGGTCCACCAGCAGCGCCTCTACATCCGGCTCAAACTTCTTCAGTACCGGGTTGCGCTCGACGATCGTGTTCCAATACTCCAGGTCGAGCGAAGACTCCATTGCTCCGCCGGGACTGGGATACTGCGCGACCACTCGGCCCGCGGCGCTGCTGTGCACAAAATAGGCAAGGTTGATGGGAATCAGCAGGCTGTCCCATTCCTGATCGTCCATCGCGAAGTCGTTCAACCGAGTGACATCGCGGGGTATGCGCTTGTATCGCTGTCGCGAGTTGCCGTCGAACAGGATGGCGCAAGCATCGCAGGAGCAGGTGACGTGGCGCTTTTCCAGCTCCAGCAAGTGCTGATGGTCGGCTCGCAACCTGGCGCCGCAGAGCTCGCACACTTCAACGCGCTCGCCCCGCTTGCGCACGAACCGCTGCAGGGTGGCGAGAGAACTGTGTGCGGGATTCTTGATGGACGTACTAATGACACCCTCCTGTACCTTCCATTTGTCATCCCGAGCCGAGCGAAGCGTAGTCGAGGGACCTGCTTTTCGTCCGCACCATGCCACTGCATGCGAACCGCAGATCCTTCGACTGCGCATGCGCGATAGCTGCAAAACAGCGGCGCTCGCGCATGCTCCACTCAGGATGACAAATTGAAAACCGAACGCGGCCCAGACTTACGCCGGAGGCAAATGCGGCATCCGCGGATCGATCGGCTCGCGTGCCTCCGCATTGATTCCCGTCGCGTCTCGCGCCGTGCGTCCCTTGCCCTCGCGTCCCGGCTCGCGACGCCCTTCATACGTCCACTCTTCTCCGCGCTTCGTTCCCGGGGTATGCGCATCAATGTCACGCGGGGGATTCTTCATATCGGTTCTCCTCTTTCAGGGCTGGTTGGATCATGGTGAGTGGAACAAATCCAGCGGCAGAGGAAGCGACCCCTTCGGCGACGATATCGATCACCTCGGGTGCGGCCTCCCGGATGGCCAGCTCGACTGCAGATTTCAGAGCATCGGGTGACGAGTGACATCCGTTCCCGGAGCTCTGTATCGATACCCGAACCAGGTTGTCGTTGACCTCCAGCAGCTCTACCTCGCCACTCTGTTTGTGCAGTTGCGGGCGGACCTTCTCGATCGCCCGCTTCACGCGATCTTCGAGCGCCACGGGATGCACCCCGTACAGCACCATCAGCCCGCAGATCAGCGGATCGCTGCCCAGATTCGCTAGTGAATTTCGTCCGGACTCGCCCGAGTCGCCAAGGACCTCCACGACACGGGCAAGCGCCGCACCGTGCAGGTCCATCACCGACTGCATGAGTTCGAGCGCCGCGGTGCGCGCGTCTTCGTCCGGAAGCTCGTTGACGCGCTGCACCAGCCGCTCGACCTGTTCCGCGTGTTCCTGAAACTCGCCACTCGTCATGGATTGGCTCATTTGCCTCCCATGGCGCCGAACATTGGCGAGTGCCTCGTCTCCAGCACCTTGCCATTGCCCAGGTACATATGTACGCCGCACGGCAGGCATGGATCGAAGCTGCGCACCGCCCGCATGATGTCGATGCCCTTGAACTTGTCCGGCCCGTTCTCCTCGAAGATCGGTGTGTTCTGTACCGCATCTTCATACGGTCCGGGCGTGCCATAGACATCGCGCGGATTAGCGTTCCAGCAAGTCGGCGGGTACGGGTGATAGTTGGCGATCTTGCCCTCGCGGATCACCACATGGTGGGACAACACGCCGCGCACCGCTTCGTGGAAGCCGCAGGAGATCGCGTATTCGGGCACCTTGAATGGCGCCCACGTCTTGGTGCGCCCCGCCATCAACTCCTCCAGTGCCTTTTCGCAGAAGAAGAGTGCGGCAGCGGCAGCGTACGCCTGGAAGTAAGTGCGAGCGCGGTCCCGCTCGATGGCATTGCTCCACCTCGGGATCTTCCACTCAAACGTCGCTTCCGGCAGCATCGCGCCTTTGGGCAGATTGATGATCACGCTTTTGCCTGTGGCCTTGATGTAGCCGATATCCACCAGTCCGGACAACGCTGTTGACCACAGGCGGGCGATGGGGCCGCCACCCGTGTCCAGCGCCAGATGGTCGCCGGTGCGCTTGTCAAACCATCGCGGCGACATCACCCAGGTGTAATTGCCGCTGAAGTCTCGCTTCTGCGGACGTGGGATCGTCGTCTGGTTCCAGGGATGATGCTTGTCCACAGGGTTCCCGAGCGGATCGTGTTTGACAAACGTCTCCTCGTTCTGCCAATCGTCGTAGTAGGAACTGCCTAGCAGGATGCGCAGCCCCAGGTTGATGTCCACCAGGTCATTCGTGACCAGTTGGCCATCGACCACGACGCCCGGCGTGACGAACATCGCTCGTCCCCAATCCCCCATGTGCTCGTAACGGTAGTCACACACGTCGGGATGATTGAACGAACCCCAGCAGCCCAGCAGCGTGCGCCGCTCGCCCACGTGCTCATACCCAGGCAGCGCTTCGTACCAGAAGTCGAAGAGGTCATCGTGCAGCGGCACCACCCGCTTCATGAACTCCACATACTTCATCAGGCGCACCAGATAATCGGTAAACAGCTGCACCGTCGGTACCGTGCCGACCCCGCCGGGATACAGCGTCGACGGATGCACATGCCTGCCTTCCATCAGGCAGAACATCTCCCGCGTCATGCGGCTCATCTCCAGCGTCTGCCGGTAGAACTCGCCGGTGAACGGGTTAAGCGCCGTCATGATGTCACCGATGGTGCGATACCCGTGCTTTCCTGCATTCGGCGCCTGTTTGCGCTTCGCCTTGTCCCACAAGCTGGGATTGGTTTCCTTCACCATCTGCTCGCAGAAGTCCACGCCGACCAGGTTGTCCTGAAAGATGTTGTGGTCGAACATGTACTCCGCCGCCTCGCCCAGGTTGATGATCCACTCGCCAAGCGGGGGAGTCTTGACACCAAATGCCATGTTCTGCGCATAGCAGGCACAGGTGGCATGGTTGTCGCCGCATATTCCACAGATGCGGCTGGTGATGAAGTGCGCGTCCCGCGGATCTTTGCCTTTCATGAAAATGCTGTACCCGCGGAAGATAGACGAGGTGCTGTGGCACTCCGCCACCTGCTTGTTTTCGAAATCAATCTTGGTGAAGATGCCCAGGCTGCCCACGATGCGGGTGATGGGGTCCCAGCTCATCTCCACCAGGTTCCGTTTCTTAGTCGGAGTTTCTGTCAACGGCTCAGCGATTGTTCCCATCTCAATCCATCCTCTCCGCTATGCAGCGCTGGTGCGGCTGAAGCGCGACTTGTACGCGCCGGGTTTAGGGTGATAGCCAGTGATGAGCTCGCGCCCGCGACGCCGCCACTCTGGCTCGCCGTTCACGGTGTCATTCGTAATTGCGCGCAGCACCCGGATCATCTTCCCGTACAGCGTCAATGCCGCAGTCGAGAAGCGCGCGCCCGAGGGCTCGTCCATGAAAGGCATGAACATGTCAGGGAATCCCGGCATGGTGCACCCGATACAGATGCCGCCGACATTCGGGCAGCCGCCGATGCCGCGCATCCATCCGCGCTTGGTTACGTTGCAGTTGACGACCGGGCCCCAGCAGCCCACTTTCACCAGGCACTTCGGGGAGCCATACTCCAGGGCGAAATCGTCCTGCTCGTAGTAAGCGGCCCGGTCGCAGCCTTCGTGTATGGTCTTGCCGAAGAGCCACGTGGGGCGTAGTTGCTGGTCGAGCGGAATCATGGGCGCCAATCCTGCCACCTGGAAGAGCAAGTACAGGACGGTTTCCATGAAGTTGTCGGGCTGCACCGGGCAGCCGGGCACGTTCACAATGGGCAGCCCCGCCTTTGAGCGCCAGTTCCACCCGAGATAATCCGCCAGGCCCATCGCTCCTGTGGGATTGCCCGCCATGGCATGAATGCCGCCATAGGTGGCGCAAGTGCCCGCGGCCATAACCGCCAGCGCTTTGGGAGCGAGCCGGTCAATCCACTCCGTGGTCTTGATGGGCTGGCCGGTCTTCGCATCCGTACCCTGCGCTGCCCAGTAGCCTTCATCCTTGATTTGCTCGTTGGGAATCGAGCCTTCTACCACCAGTACGAACGGATCAATCTCTCCCCGTTCGGCCTGGTAAAAGTACTTCATGAACTCGTCGCCAACCTCATAGGCCAACACCGGGTTGTGAAGGTACACCTTCGGCAAGCCAGGTATGGCGCCGAGAATGACGTCTTCGATGCTGGGCTGCTCGGCAGCGGTGACGGAAACGGAATCGCCATCGCAGCCAAGGCCGGCGGTCAGCCAGACAATGTGGACTTCCTTGACTGGAGAGGGCGCATCGCTTCTGCGCATTTGGAAGGGAATCGGCTCAACTGGCATTACAACCTCCTTTCAGCCGGCCGGGACAAAGATCGCGAGGAACGCGACCGATCAGAAAATTGTTTTCGGAATTAACAGGAGAAAAGAGCGAAAAATTAGACAGAAGCGGGCAGAATACCCGTTGCGAGGTAAGAATCGGATTGCACCCCACTTGCAATCCCGCCTCCGCAGTACTTCAGACGATTTGCACCGAGATGCGACGTTCTATTGCCGAGTTGCCCCTATCAGCAAATTCTTGGCAACTGCTCGCCGAACAGCGTATCCACCACCCGGGTGCCGCCGATTTCGGTTTCCATCAGCACCATGCCGGGGTTATCGGCGGTAACTTCCCCGATGATGCGGCCGTCGCGTCCCAGCGGATTCTCCCGCATGCGTTCGACAATTGCATCGGCTGAATCCGGCGGTACGATCGCCACTAACTTGCCTTCATTAGCCACATAAAGTGGATCAAGTCCGAGGAGTTCGCACGCCCCGCGCACCGTGTCGCGCACCGGAATGTCGGTTTCCCGCAGCAGCATTCCGGCCTGGGAGCGCCCGGCGATCTCGTTCAGCATCGTGGCCACACCCCCACGCGTAGGATCGCGCAGGCAGTGCACATCGAGGCAGACATCGAGCATCTCGCTGACCAGCGAATGCAGCGCCGCGCAATCGCTCTCGATCATCCCTTCGAACTCCAGGTTCTCGCGCTGCGACAGGATCGCCATCCCGTGGTCGCCGATGTAGCCGCTCAGGATAATCTTGTCTCCCGGGCACGCGCGGTCAGCCGAGATGTTGACTGGCCGCTCCAGCAAACCAATCCCTGTCGTCGAGATAAAAATCTTGTCGCCTTTGCCGCGGTTCACAACCTTGGTGTCGCCGGTCACCAGCTGCACTCCCGCATCCTTGGCGGCTTCGCTCATCGATTGCACGATCCGTTGCAACTCCCCGGTCGGGAGTCCTTCCTCCAGGATGAACGCCGCTGCCAGGTACAACGGACGTGCGCCGCTCATCGCCAGATCGTTGACCGTTCCATTGATAGCGAGACGGCCGATATCGCCGCCGGGAAAGAAGATCGGCGTGACCACAAACGAATCCGTCGTGAACGCCAGCCGCGAGCCATTCACCCGCAGCACGGCCTGGTCGTCCAGCTTGTCCAGCAGGGGATTGCTGAACGCCGGCAGGAAGACGCGCTCCAGCAGCTCTGCGCTCAGTTTGCCCCCGCTGCCATGGCCCATCACGATCTGATCGTGGTGCAGGATGGGCAATGGGCACGACGCGCCCGGCAGGGATGTCGCTCCTTCGTTTTCCGGAACCCGCGCGATCGGAGCTTTGGTTGCAGCCTCGCTCATCAGATGATGTCCTCCTCGCCCATGGCCACGTGCGTCAGGTCCCACAGAATATGGAGCAGCGCGACATGCGACTCCTGGATGCGATGAATGCTGAAGCTGGGCACGGTGAAGCAGTAGTCGGAGACTTCGGGCAGGCGCCCGCCATCCTTGCCGGAAAACGAAATCGTCAGCAGGCCTTTTTTACGCGCGGCCTCCAGCGCATAAATGAGGTTGGGCGATTGGCCGCTGGTGGAGATCGCCAGCGCCATGTCGTCTTCCTCTCCCCAGAGTTCAATCTGGTCAATGAAGACGCGGGCGAAATCCTTGTCGTTGGAGATTGCCGTGACCACCGGAATCTGGCTGACCAGATCAAGCGCCGGCAGTGCTCGCCGCTTCTCGATGATGGGATGAACAAATTCCACCGCGACATGCTGCGCGTCGCATGCGCTGCCGCCGTTTCCCATCACCCACAAGCGCCGGCCGCGGGCGAAGCGCTCGCCCATTTTCTGGCTCAACTCGCCGATCTCATTCGCGTAGCGCTCGAAAAACTTGTTCTTGACCTCCACCGACTCCTGGCACTTGCGCATGACCTTGTCATGCCACTCCTGGGGCGAGATTGCCGGCGGATTCGCTGCTGCGGTGCTACTCATGCCACCCTCCCCAATTTCGGCTCTGGGCTCTGTTGAGGCTGATACAGGTGATCGCTCTCCACATCAAAGACGCGGTTGAAGCGGGCGCCATAATTCTCGAAGGCGATATGGGCAGCCAGCTCCATTATTTGTTCTTCCGAAAATTGTTTGCGTAAGCGTGCGTACAAATCGTCGGAAACGACGCTGCAGTTATCCCGCTTCCGCAAGAGTTGTTGCTGCCTTTTGGGCTTTCTGCTTGTCCAGATGCCGTCCGTAAGCGTAGTACGCCGCGCACGCGCCCTCAGCGGAGACCATGGTCGCACCCAGCGGCGTTAACGGCGTGCACATCGTGCCAAACGCCGGGCAGTCGTGCGGCTTCTTGATACCTTTCAGGATTTGCCCGCTGATGCAGATCGCCGGCTCCTGCGTATCGATTTCTTTGACCTCGAAGATCTTCTCCGCGTCGTGCTCGCGGTACTCCCAGCGCAGCTTATAGCCGCTCTTGGAAATCCAGCCGACCCCGCGCCAGCGCCGGTCGCCGACCTCGAAGACGCTGTTCACCAGCTTGCGCGCCGGTACGTTGCCTTCGCGGTTGAGGATGCGCGAATACTGGTTTTCAGTAACGTGCGTTCCCGCCTCGAGTTGCCGCACCACCATCAGCGTGCCTTGCAGCAAGTCCAGTGGCTCGAAGCCGGTGATGACGATAGGCACCTGGTACCGCTCGCTGACCGGCTCGTACTCGCGATACCCCATGATGGCGCACACGTGTCCCGGTCCCAGGAAGCCCTGCACGCGGTTCTGCGGCGATTGCAAAATGTAAGTGATCGCGGGCGGCACCAGAGAGTGCGAGACCAGAATCGAGAGATTCTTCACCCCCTCCTGCTTCGCGCGATGCACCAGCATGGCATTTGCCGGCGCGGTGGTCTCGAATCCGATCGCAAAAAAGACGACCTGTTTCTCAGGATTTGCCGCCGCGATCTTCAGACAATCCAACGGCGAATAAACCACGCGAATGTCCGCGCCCTTGGACTTCAGCGTGAACAGGTCGCCACTAGATCCGGGCACCCGCAGCATGTCGCCGAAAGAGCAGAAGATGACGTCTGGCCGCGCCGCAATCGCGTGCGCTTTGTCGATCATATCCAGCGGGGTGACGCATACCGGGCAGCCCGGCCCGTGTACCAACTCGACGCCTTCGGGTAACAGACGGTCGATTCCGTGCTTGACGATGGAGTGCGTCTGCCCGCCGCAGACCTCCATGATCACCCATGGCCTGGTCTGGATGCGGCGAATCTCTTCCACAATCGACTTCGCCAGGCGCGCGTTGCGATACTCATCGATGTATTTCACTGCGGCTTCCTCGCCGACACTTCGTCCACAACCGGAGCTTCGAGCTCCGTCAGCTGGTCCATCTCTTCCAATAGTTGATAGGTGCGGGCGGCTTCTTCCGCATCGACGGTGCTGATGGCGAAGCCCACGTGAACGAGCACGTAGTCTCCGACCTTGGCGTCTGGTGTGTAGTCCAGCGATGCCTCGCGCACAATGCCGCCGAACTGCACCTTCGCCATGCGCATACCACGCCGGTCAAACTCTTCCAGTACCTTGCCGGGAATTGCCAGGCACATGAGCTGGCCTCCGAAATCTGACGTTTCGATCAGCAATGATCGGCGCAACGCCACATCAAGTGAAAAAATTCTACGCCAAAAGTGGGACGTGTGCTTAGCAATTTGAGAGCTGCCAAATTCACTACAGGGGCTTTTTATAAGGGTTTCTGCGATAGAGCATAGGGGTTACTCTGATGGCTGGTGAAGTTACGCAGGCCCCCGGAGAGCGCGTCAACGTTTTTATCTCGCCGCTGTCGGCACCGCCCAGGCAAACTGAAAGATCGACATCGGATCGTCGTCATGTCTAACCTCTACATCGATGTAGCTGTCGGCGATGATCCAGTAGTACGTCTTAATTGTGGAGATCATCAGGTCGATGGCTGCATCCAGTTCGCGGTGGGTTGACGCCAGTGCGGAAAGCGTCCGCTCGTGATGCGCAGCGCGCGGAAGGGTGACACTCCGAAGATTCGCGGCGGCTCGCTGCAGAGCGCTGCGGTCGTCCGCAAACTCCTGTTCGCTGATTTTGTCGTGCAGCAGCTCGGGATATTCCGCCACTTGTCCAACGATGCGCTCCATGGCAACGCCACCATCTGCCGGCTCGAGCAGGCGTAGGACGCGCGTCGCCATGGCATCGGCGTAGCAGCCGCGCACCATATCCAAGAAGGCGCTACGCTCGCCATGAAGCTGCGCATTCGGCCCGACAATCTCACGCTCCCATTTCCAGTAAACGTCCCGGTCGGTTGCCAGGCCTTTGAGCTGCTCGCCGATCTGGCGCAGCTCGCAGCGAGCGCGCTCGCGAAATTGCTTTTGACTCAACATAACTTGAGTGTAGTAAACCGATGAACATGAGGCTGTGACGTGGGTCACCGGACCATTGGTAGGATTGTCCCCGGCCTCGGTTCCCCTTCAATGCTACAAACTTGCGTAAAATAGATTTCTCCAGGCCATCCTCTATGTCTCACTACGCCGACATCGTCGAACGCGAACGCAAATACCTGCTCAACACCTACGCCCGCTATCCTCTCGCCATTGCCCGCGGCAAGGGCGTCTACGTCTATGACGTCGATGGCAAGCGCTATCTCGACTTCCTCAGCGGCCTCGGCGTCAATGCGCTCGGCCACGCGCATCCGCGCATCGTCAAGGTCATCCGCGAGGAGGCAGCGAAGGTCATTCACGTCTCCAACCTCTATTACAACCAGTACCAGGGCCTCCTCGCCGAAAAGCTCTGCACGCTCTCCGGACTGGATCGCGCCTTCTTCTCCAACAGCGGCACCGAGGCCATTGAAGGGGCGTTGAAATTAGTGCGCGCTGCGGGTCACGCTACCGGCGGTCCGCAAAGGTGTGTCGTCATCGCGCTGGAGAATTCCTTCCACGGCCGCACTATGGGCGCGCTCGCCCTCACCGGCCAGCCGAAATATCGCAAGGACTTCGATCCCATGCTGGAGGGCGTGCGCTTCGTTCCGCGCAACGATGTGGACGCGCTCCGCACGGCAATGGACGCTAACGTTTGCGCCATCGTGCTCGAGCCCATCCAGGGTGAGGGCGGTATCCAGTCGACGACGCCGGAGTTCCTGATGGCGTGCCGCGAACTTTGCGACCAGCATCACGCCGCGCTGCTCTTCGACGAGATCCAGTGCGGCATGGGACGCACCGGCCGCCTCTTCGCCTTCCAGCACTTCGGCGTCACGCCCGACATCGTCTGCGTTGCCAAGCCGATCGCAGCCGGATTGCCGCTGGGCGCGTTCCTCGCCAGGGAAACATTCGCGCAGCACATCACGCCCGGCAAGCATGGCACCACCTTCGGCGGCGGTCCGCTCACTTGCCGCGTCGCGCTGGAGTACCTGGCTATTCTCGAAGATGAAAATCTGCTGGAGCGAGTACGGCGGGTGGGTGTTTACTTCTCGCACCAGCTGCAGCAGCTCATTGAGAAGTTCGACATCGCGATCGAAGCCCGCGGTGTCGGCGCCATTCAGGCGCTTGAATTAAGCATTCCTGGCAAGCCGGTCCTTGAAGGTGCGCTCGCCAACGGTCTGCTCATAAACGTGACGCAAGACACGGTCCTGCGTTTTCTTCCGCCGTTTCTGCTGGAAGACAAGCACGTTGACGCCGGCTTCCGGATCCTTCGCAAGCAACTTGCTGCCGCGCAGAAGAACCGTCTCAAGGCGGAGACCTCAGCCGCGCGCGCCTGATTCTCGCTTACGCCGCAGAACCTTGGCAATACCATCCAGCAGAGCTTCGGGACCTTCGCCCTTCGACAGGAAGCCGTCCGCGAACTCCACCCCGCTCGGCGGCTCCGCAGCAGCCGAAACGATCAGGATCGGCACCTCCGGCTTCAGCCCTTTCATCTCCGCGGCAATTTCTACCCCGCTCTTGTCAGACAGGAAGTGATCGGCAATGACCAGATCCACCGGATTTGTCTTGAACAGCTCCAGACCTTTCTCGCCGGAAGCCGCGGTGAGCACCCGGTATCCCGCGCTGGCGAGCAGCAGCTTGCGCACTCGTAGAGCGATCTCCGCATCGTCAATGCAAAGCACGAGCGGGCGCGTTGATTCGCGATCAGTCATGGGCGCTTGGACTAGCGAAGTATAACCCCGCAGGAGGCAAGCTCAACCGCGAAGTTTCACTGCCTAAAGGAATCAGGGATTCCCTGAGGGCTCAATGCCAGGTGTAACCCAGTATGAATTGCAGGTTCGCATTCAGCCCGGGATTGTGGTTACCCAGCGAGGCATTCGACAGATGATAAGCCTTCACCGAGATGTCCCACGAGTTCCGCCCCTTGCGAAACAGCTGCGCCCCAATCTCAGCGCCGCTGGTGAAGTTCACCTGCGATGTGTCGCCCGGCGGCAGGTTGTGATTGCTGAAGAGCACGCCGCCCACAATCGCCGCATAGGGCGAGACCTTGCAGCCATTGGTGAAATTCCACTTCAGCACCAGCGGGTCGATGCCGCCGGCATATTGCCCGCCATGGATCCAGTATTCGTCGAGTGGAATGATGTCGATCGCCATCTCAAAAGTTCCGCGCAGAATCCCGGAACCATGTTCCTTCGTCAGGACTCGTCCCAGGCGCAAGCCCAGGACAAGGTTCTGTCCGCTCGGCGAGCTGTCGACCGTGGTGCCACCGCCAAGAAATATGCCTTTGTTCCAGGCGGGATGGCGCAGCACGTCAACCGGACTATCGGTTGGAAGTTGGGCCAGCAGCGGAGCGGAGACGAGGCAGCAGAATAAAAAGGTGCGCGTGGCTTTCTTCATCGCGTTTTCAGGTAATGGCAAAACTTATCAGGTTGCCGCCAGCAGCGCAAACCTTCCCGTGAGCTGTTCGTCCCCCGTAAGGGGAAGTGGCGGTCAGTGCTTTCGCCTCCGATGCGCTTGCCCGTATACTCATCCCGCATTTCCCCACACGCCGGCGAAGGAGCTGTGATCATGAACCTGACTCGTCTTGCATTCATCCTTCTTTGCGGCATTAGCCTGTTTGCCGAGGACAAATTCCCATCCGCCGATGTTTTGAATCGCTGGGTAGGTGGCAAATGGGTGGGCGAAGGTCACTTTGGGGATTCAGGTCAGGCTAACAAGGCCAACTGGGTCACCCGCTGCGCGTTGTCGCCCGACCACATCTTTGTCATCTGCGATCAAGACGTGAACGTCGGCGGCAAGCCCATGCGCGATCTCTCCATCTACACCTTCGCTCCCAAGACCAGCAAGTTCTACTTCTACGGAGTGTCGCTCGGAGAGGAGAAGCCCCGCAGCACCGCGTTGGAAATCTCTGACAGCGGCAATCGCTGGGTATACTCCAGCGCCGATCAGAATAAGGGAAAGGACGTGCAGTTCCGCACCACGAACCAATTCCGTAACGACGACACCGTCGAGTGGTGGTCAGAATCTTCCGATGACGGCGGCAAGACCTGGACGAAGACGGGACAGGGAACAGAAACCCGGCAGAAGTAAAGAACGGCTGCGAACAAGCCTCACGGTCTGCCGGTACCTGCTTCGCGCCCCGGTGTATCTGTACCGCGGGAAGCTGGGCCGCCTGCTTGGCCACCGGTTCCTGATGCTGAGTCACACTGGCCGCCGAACCGGACGGCGTCACGAAACCGTGCTGGAAGTCCTCCAGTACCGCCATCCCCAAGTTAGTAAAGCAGCTGCCATGGGTCGCGTTCTGGCCGGATGATCGCTCTAACTCTTGATTGCCTTCAATAGCCGAAAATATCTCTTCGCCTTCCCCACATCCTTCCCGATCTGCTCGCGCAGAGCCTCCACCGTCGGAAACTTGATTTCCGGACGCAGCCGCTTCAAAAATATCAGCTCGAGTTCCGTCTCCGGCTGAAGCTGGATGGGATGAAAGTTGAGGATGTGGGTCTCAATGGCAAAGGAATCCGCGCCAAATGTCGGACGATGGCCGACGTTGGTTACCGCCTCGAAGCACTCCCCGGCAACCCGCAGCCAGGTGATGTAAACCCCATCGGCTGGGACAAGCTCATCGTAGCGCGCCAAATTCACCGTCGGTACCGTGTACTTCGCGCCGTACCCGCGGCCCCGTCCCGGATTCGAAAAGATGCTGAATGGCCGTCCCAGCAATGCTCGTGCCCGGCTCACCTCTCCCTGCGCGATCAGCTTCCGGATTTCACTGCTGGAGACGTGGTGACCTCGCCTCAGTTGCTCCGGAAAAATCTTCGTGTCAAATCCAAACTGACGGCCCAGCTCCGCCAGCGTATCGACATTGCCACGCGCCTTATGGCCGAAGTGAAAGTTGTAACCTTCGTGTACCTCTATGGCGTGTAATTTTCCGGCCAGCACGTCGCGCGCGAAATCTTCGGCAGTCATCAGCGACAGATCGCGCGTGAAGGGTAGCACCAGCACGGCATCGACATGCGTCTGCTCCAGCAGCTTGAGCTTGGAAGCCAGCGGTGTGAGCAGCCGGGGCGCAACGTCGGGACGCAGAATGCGCAACGGATGTGGCTCGAACGTCACTACCACGGCTTGGCCGCTGAAACTGCGCGCCCGCTCCGCCATGTGCCGTACCACTTCCTGGTGCGCAAGATGAACGCCATCGAAGTTGCCCACGCTCACCACGGTAGGCCCAAAATCGGACGGCACATCCTCGAGATGATGGAAAACCCGCATGAGTCTAAACTTTATTCACAGCTCAAACTCCAACTTCAACCCATCGTGCGAAAGCCGCACATTCTCCGGCAGTGCCGCATTGGTTGCCTCGTGCGCCAGGTCATGCGAGATGTGCGTAAAAAATGTCCGCTTAGGTTTCAACCTCTCCACAATCTTCAACGAGTTCTCCACGGTCGAATGCGTGGGGTGCGGATGATGTCGCAGCGCATCGAGAAACAAAATGTCCAGGCCATGGAGCTGGTCCAGCGATTCCTCGGGTACGCAGCTGAAATCGGTTAGATAGGCTGCGCTGCCGAACCTGTACCCCTCGATCGGCACGTCGCCATGCATGACGAGGAGAGGCGTAAATGTCGCGCCGAATAATTCGATCGGTCCGTTCAGCGGCCGCAGCTCTACTTGCGCTAGTCCCCCGTATTTGTAATCGGCCTCAAAGATGTAGCGAAAAACATTGCGCAGCACGAGCGCGGTATTGTCGCTGGCGAAGAGCGGAATCTTGCCGCCGCCAGTCACTCGCGGAAAGCTCAGGGGCCGGACATCGTCCAGGCCGAGGATGTGGTCGGCATGCCCGTGGGTGTAGAGGACAGCATCGATGCGCCGGATATTTTCGCGAATCGCCTGCTCGCGAAAATCAGGAGTGGTGTCGATTAGGACAGTGTGACCATCCCATTCCACCATGATGGACGGCCGGGTACGGCGGTCGCGCGGATTGTCCGACCTGCAAACCGCACAATCGCAGCCAATCGTCGGAACTCCCATCGAAGTTCCGCTTCCTAGTACCGTGAGGGTCGCTCGCATCAGCGCTTGCGGTCCGGCCCGGCCCCGGCAGGCGGGGGATTGGTGATCAGATTGGTGACTTCCAGGTAGGCCATGCGCAGTTCGTACAGAATGTTCTGCAGCATACTCTCTTCAGCAGGACTTAAATTGCCTTTCGTTTTCTCCTGCAGCATCGCGACCGTGTCGATCGTTTGGCGCGCGCCAATGATGTCTACTTGCGGTTTTTCGCCCTGTGCAGCGGCGAGCCCAAGCTGCACCAGCGCTGTCATGTAGAGCGAGGCGATAAACTTTTCGAAGCTCACCTGAAAATCTTGTGCGCTATGCGGGCGGCCCTGCTTGCGCATCTCGTTCTCGATGCGCGCGTCGATGTCTTTCGTCGACTGCTGGTAGGCCTCGGCCGATGCTTCCTGCTCCTGCGCAGTGGGAGGCTCTACGTCCGGTTGCTGTGGCGTCGTCTCGCTAGGGGCTGCCTGCTTCTGTGCGGCACGCTCGTCATTCCTGCGCTGCTGCGCCACCCGCTTCTCGCGCTCGCGTTCAGCGCGCCGCTCCTCGTCTTCAACCACGTCCTGACGCAGCTCTCCATCGCTGCTAAAGAGCCGCCGGTCGGTGACTACAAAGTCTGGTTTCTTTTCTTTTTCTGGCATAAGTAAACTGGTGCTTCCTTGCACAATCGCATGGCTGGCAACGACCCCTGGGATGAAAAGCTTTGTAACCGGGCACGACTTTAAGTCGTGCCGATCGCACCGTGCTGGGCTATCCTGAGGCCGCGCCTACGGCGCTCTGGTCCTTCGCCTTCAAACTGCACTGCCAAAATTCAACAGTCCGTTTCAGGCAACAATATCGAAAACGAGAGTCGTGACAGATCCGCTTGCCGACCCTCATCAAACGAATGGAAGCGCCCGCACCGTCGCGTTCTGTTCGCCAACCTGTACTGTTGTGCCGGTGTTTGCGACCTCGCGCCGCAGATATCCAAGCGCCAACGTGCGCTCGCCTTCGGGAAGCGGTACACGCGCGGCGCTGGTAATCTCGCCCACATCTTTTCCATCGGCGACAACCTTCGTACCCGGTTGCGGCGGCTCGCCTTGCACTTCAAGACCGATCAGTGTGCGATGTACATTTCCCCGCGAGCGAATCCGCTCCACGATCTCCTGCCCGATGTAACAGCCTTTTGTAAAACTCAGCGCCTGTTCCTGGCCGGTTTCCTGCGGCAGATCCCGCTCGCGCAAGTCGACTCCATAGCGCGGCACACCACGCACGATGCGGTACATCTCCAGCGCATCGCTTCCCACTGCTTCCACGCCTGCGCTGGTCAGGGCATCCCAAAGCTTCTCGACATTTTCCCGCGCCAGCCAAATTTCGTACCCGTCCCATTGCGGATGAGTATTGCGCGCCGCCGAGATGCCGCTCTCACGCCATACGGTGTCTACCACCTGCCCCGGCTCGAGCGAAGAAACCTCGATGCCGACGCTCGACAACCTTTCGACCGCCTGCGGACCGGCAACGCCGACCGACGTCAGCTTATCGCTGATGTCCTCGATCTCGACTTGGTCCATGATGATGTAGCGCTTCAAAACCGTCGTGGTCCCCTCCGCCTGCGCACGATCGGTGGTCGCCAGCAGATAGTCGCCGCGGTTGTAGACCACCGGGTCACCCTGATTGCGACCCTGCGGAGTCAGGATGAAGCTGTACACCCCGTGCCCCGGCGCCAGGTCCCGAATGTTGTTGGTGACCATCCCATTGGCCCAGCGAACGCGGTCTCTGCCGCTGATCACCAGCTTCGCCTGCCAACTCATATCGAATACGGCACAGCGGGACAGCAGCGCCCGGAACTCCGACGGGGAGTCCCCAAAGCTGGCGGGAGTCTCGGCTCCGCGATAGATGCCAAGCCGTGCGCCCAAGGCGATTAGCTTGTCTTGGAAGGTTGCGACGGTCATAGCGAATCTTCAATTATAAATGCCTGGTGTTTGGTTACTTGCACTCAGGGCCCTAGTTACCCCACCAATGTGGGGTACTCTAAGCTGTTGTACCGCAGTGACTTGCGAGCTCAAAAATTGTTCCACGTGGAACAATTTTAAACTCGGAGCGATTGCCGTCTCCCGGTCTGTTATCTTCATTTTCCGTGACACTCAAACGTATCGCAGTCGTCGCAGGCGACGGCATCGGCAAGGAAGTTATTCCCAACGCTCTCGACGTCGTTCGAGCCAGTGGCGCCGAAGTCGAATTCAAAGAGTTTGATTGGGGCGCCGATCGCTACCTGGTCGACGGTACCACGATTCCGGCTGACGGCTTCGAGATGCTGGCGCGCGACTTCGATGCCATCTTCGTCGGCGCGCTTGGCGATCCGCGCGTCGCTACCAATGTTCATGCCAAAGAAATCCTGCTGGGCATGCGCTTCAAAATGGACTTGTACGCGAACGTGCGACCGGTGCGTCTGCTGGACGCGTCGTTGTGCCCGCTGAAGAACGCGACCCCCGGCGACGTCAATTTCACGGTCATTCGCGAGAACACCGAAGGCGTTTACATGGACATGGGAGGCAACTTCAAGTTCGGCACGCCGGAAGAGGTTGCGACGCAGGAAGACATCAACACGCGCAAGGGCGTGGAGCGCATTATTCGATTTGCGTTCGAGTACGCGCGCGCGAATGGCCGCAAGAACGTCATGATGTCCGACAAGTCGAACGTGATGACGTATGCCGGCGGCCTGTGGCAGCGCGTCTTCAAGCACGTCGCGAAAGAATATTCAGACCTCCAGACGCAACATATGTACGTCGACGCGCTCTGCCTGCAAATGGTGCGCGAACCGCGCTCGCTCGACGTGATCGTCACCAACAACATGTTCGGCGACATCATCACTGATCTCGCAGCGGCGCTGCAGGGCGGACTGGGCATGGCGGCCAGCGGCAATATTCACCCGGGCCGAACCTCGATGTTCGAACCAGTTCATGGCTCGGCGCCGACGATCGCGGGCAAGAACATCGCGAATCCGATGGGATCGATCTTGACTGCTGCGATGATGCTGGCGCACCTTGGTCTGCGCGCGGAAGCGCAGAGGATTGAAAACGCGCTGCTGGAAGCGGTTCGCGAAAAGAAAACTACGGTTGATGTTGGTGGTTCGTTCGGAACGCGGGAGTGCGCCGCCTGGATCGCGGAACGTGTAGCAAGATAGCCGGCCAGCGTTGCGGCTAGCGAGCCTTGCTTGGGGTGATCAGGAGGGAGCTCAAAGAGATCCCATAGGCGGATGCTTCTCGAATTCGTCCCCCAACCTCCAGAACCCCATTGACTACCGTGGCCTGGAATTGCTTTGTCCATCCATGAAAAAGGCTGCCTGCCAAGACATATCCGTCCTGATAAGAAGCTACGACTTTTCCATCGATTTCAATATCAAAGACGTCTTCGCCAGGGCCTTTCGTTCCATATCCCGGCTCTCCATACAAGGTGAGAGTATAGGTCCCGTTCGGAACAGCTACGTTGAGCAAGGTATCATTTTGCGACGAAGTACTCTGAGCGTAAAGCTGGGCGTCTGGTGTGTCACTCCAGTTCTTAGAGTTTAGTTCCCAGGTTCCATTCAGGCTTGCGAAATTGATGCCATCTCCGATTTCATAGTCGGTATTGAATCTTCGCGGCGGGAGTTGTCCCCACCATGTTTTTCCAGAACGATCTGTGTAGGAAGCCTGATGACCGCCAAACCATAGGCGTATGTTGCCGTCCGGCGAGACGGGGATGAAGAATACGTCAACGTAGGCACACTGGTTGGTTGCACCAGTAGCCGCGCTGCAAACATTCACCGTAGTTTTCGTGACCGCAGATAAGGACGAGGGCGGCTTTACCAAACCAGAAGCTGACACCGATGCGCCTGGAACGGGCGGCAACATGGTATAGGTGAGAGCTGAATTAGAGTTGCCATTAACCCAGGCATTAATCTGGTAGGCATTGCCAGACTTTGTCAGTACCGCGATGCGACCGCGATCGACACCTACGGTTGTGCCGAGCAGATTGACATCCACACTGGCAGAGCCATGCCCGGGAGCGGTGAAGGTTACGGTGACGCGGCCATTATTCGTAGCGCCGAGAGAATGCGGGTCAGTGGCAACCTGAAGCTGGGATTCATCGACGATTTCGAGGTGTTGTTCGAAGCCACCGCCGGCCGGCCACTTCCGATTAAATCCGAGAGCGGGAGTATGGCTAAGATCGTTTATAGCATCGACAAGCTGATCGGGGAAAAACTCGTCTGAAACTACGTTGGAGTCCCAATTATCCGAAGGCACTGTGCCATCCAACAAAATCATGCCATAGAGTTGTAGTGTGTTCAGTAAGGCCTTTTCATACGGGCACTTGCTGGTTGGGGAATCATCGCTGCAGAATCCGGCGACATCGAACGATGACTTGAGGTGAAAGCGCGCTCCATAGGGCGCCCAATCGAAGTAGAAGAACAAGGAGTCAGGCATGCGACCGGAGCGCGAAGCGTCCACTGGAATTTTGAAGCTGGAATTACTAGTGGCAACTGCGAGGACGTGCTTGCCGTTGAGCGTCGCCCAGGGGCCTGTGCCACCTCCAAAAACCACCGAGAAACGACAGCCAACACTAAAGGTCCAGTTGTCGCATGGCTTCATGCACTGAAGAAAGGACTGTCCATTGCAGTCAGCCGGCGAGACCACAAGCTCAACGGGGTTTGCGCTACGTGTGGACACCGGGTGAAGCTGTGGATGACCGCCGGTGACGTCGTGGCCATTGATCGAAGGCCAGAGATCAGCAGGCGCGATATCGGCATTGGCGAGGGTGGTACGTAGGGCATGACCGAGGGTCACGCAATTGCACGCTGGATCGAGAATGTGTTTCTGCACTGCATTCCACCACTCCTGCGGATGAATAGAGGTACGCGATATGGGCGAGCCGGCCGCATCGACGCCATCAAGGAGAGCATTGCTGGCAGCCGGCCAATGTGCTCCGCCCGCCGAGTTGCAGGCGGGACAATTCGCCGCGCTGCCCGCAATCTGAGCATCGTGGAGATTGCAGTGTGTGGAGTCGAATGAGACCTCAAGCTCGGTGGAGCTAACCACCTTCGCGAGGTAGGTACCATTAATGCCGCATGAGGCTGCCCCGCTGATAAAAACGCGAAGAGGATTCAAAATAGATCGAAGGGTGTTAGTGGTGAACCTTACTATCGTAGGATCACCTTTGACGAAGGAAAAACTCTTGAAGTCTACATAGTCGTTGTACAGTTCTTCGTCATCGCAGGTCTGACGGTTGATGGAAAACAGGTGCCGGTCTGCATCAGCTTTAACGTCCAGCGACCAGCCGCTCTCCATCTCTACGGCGGGAGGCAAAGGTTGTGAGAAGGCGGTGTCCTGCCATTGACCGGCATAGCGGAAATGGCGCTTCTGCATGGGCGTAGAGTCATCTACCACATTGTCGTACAAGCTCAGCAACCCGGGAGAGGGCATGACAAAGCGGTGGTAGACCCAGGAGTCAGGCCCGGCGTCGTTCTCGCCGGCGATGCGCGACAGCCAGCGCGCACTGTACTGGTGAACCGGCATCTTGTTGATGGGCGTGTTGTAGATGTTGTTGTTCGGACCGAGCTGACAGCCGCGGCTTTGGTTCTTGGCTACGACGACAGCAGGAGCGCAGTAGAGTCCCTTCGCGTCAATGGTGCCGGCCTGGCAACCTGCTCCCTGGCAGGCCACGCTCCATGTGCCAGGATGATTCGCGCTGAATTGAAAACACGCCCCCGCTGCGACACCTGGAGGGGTAGAGGGCGTGACATGCACCTGGGCCATGAGTGCGACTTGGAAGGAGGCCAGTAGGACAACCGCTAGGGTAATGTTTCGCATTCATTTATGAGACGGGGCCAAGCCTTCGCCCCGAGCCCCTGATTCTACCTGATTATGGAGCTCATCGCCCTGCCCGCGGGAGCTGAACTTGTGATTCAGCCGGCGCGAATGCGCGATACATGAGCAATCTGGTGCCGACGCAGCTTCGCGCCCGTGACATTGTAGAATCGTGCAGGCGCGTCAGTCCGTCGGCGGGGGACGGGATCTTACTAATCGCGGACGGCGCCGGCTATCCCATGAGTCTTGCCCGAGGGAACTCGACCTCACCGAGCGGCGGCATTGCTTCGACCGAAGAGCGGCAGCTGCGCGGAAACGAACACTATAAAGGCGGCGTGGATCCGATCGGTGCACAGCACGAGGAACGTCCTATCAGAGCGCTGGTATTTCTGGAGGCGAGCACCGTGGCAGGAGCTGTGAAACCTGTGCTGGAGTTTGCGCGTGAAGCGGCGGAAGCTACAAAGAGCGGCGCATTAAATTTGACTATGGTGTTGTATGAGCGAGCGGGACAAGAGAGCAGCCTGCTCAGTGTGGTTCAGGACCAGGGGATTGCGGAGGAAATTATCTCCGAGCGGCATTCCCTGGACATGCGAGCGTTGCGCCAGCTTCGGGAAATCGGACAGAAACAGCGCCCACATATTATTTGGACGAACAACACTAAATCGCATTTCCTGGTTTACTTAAGCGGTCTACACAGAACTGCGAAATGGATCGCCTTCCATCATGGATACACGAAAGAAGCGTTGCGTACGCGGGTGTACAACGAACTAGACCGGCTATCGCTCCCGCACGCCCAACGTGTGGTTACGGTTTGCAATGATTTTGCACAGAAATTGCATGCCAAAGGAGTGCCGAGCGATCGCCTACGAGTGGTGCGGAATCCTATTCGAGTAACAGCGCCAGTATCGGAGGCCGAGAAAGCACAGTTTCGAAACAAACTTGGGTTGAACGATGAGTCTGTGCTTCTAAGCGTCGGGCGACTGTCACAGGAGAAGGGGCACGCAGACCTGCTTCGTGCAATAGCGCTGATGCGGTCGAACCTAGAAGGGGCGTTCCGCTCGAAATTGATTCTTGTGGGAGACGGCCCGGAATGCGGGCGCCTTCAGGCGCTTTGTGCGGGGTTGGGGCTCGAGGATGTTGTGAGATTTGCCGGATACGAGGCTGATGTGCGTCCATACTATGCGATATCTGACATATTCATTTTGCCGTCGCATAGCGAAGGGTCTCCCAACGTTTTGCTGGAAGCTATGGCTGCGGGAGTGCCGACGGTGGCAACGGCAGTCGGCGGCTTACCTGAGGTCCTGTCAAACGAGGTTAATGCGCTGCTCGTCCCTAAAGAAAACCCAGCACAATTGGCGACTGCCATTGCAAGATTGCTGAATGAGCAACCGCTGCGACAGCAGTTTATCGAGAAAAGCAAAGAAGTTGTTGCCCAGCATAATCCGGAGAGTTACTACCGAAATATTATGGGCCTATTCGAGGAGGTCTTGAATGAAACTCCTACGACGTAGTTTAAAGAGAATTATTCAAGGCATCGCGCTAGCTATTGTTTTTCCAGCAGCATTGCTTGCAGGCTTCGGCCGTGTGGAAGCGGTCTATTCATTTTTCGCGCAAGCATTGGCGCTTGGCCCAGGGCTGCCGGGTAGCTACCTGCGAGCTGCCTACTACAAGCTGACGTTGCGCGAGTGCTCCCTCGACATCACAATCTGGTTCGGAACATACCTGGTACAACCTGATACAGCGGTGGGAGAGTTGGTATCCATCGGCAGCTATTGCGTGGTGGGACGCGCGGCGATAGGCCCGCGAACACAGATCGGTTCGCATGTATTAATCCCAAGCGGACGTCGCCAACACCTACGAAATTCTGACGGCACCTTAACTGGATGTCTTGAAGGGCAAACTATTATCGGTGCGGACTGCTGGATTGGCGATGCTGCAGTGGTGATGGCAGAGCTGGGTGATGGTGTGACTGTTGGCGCCGGGTCGGTGGTGACGCAGCCGGTTGCTCCCAGGATGGTGGTAGTGGGCAATCCAGCACGTCCTATACAGAAGATAGTAACGGCTGGATAAATGGCGTGAAGGTGCAAGAAGCGAGAGAAGCAGTGGGGAGCAGTAGAGGACGATTGGCCGCGCCATTCGAGAACGGTCCGATTCCTGTGCTGATCACGGCGCGCGAACTGGATCAGGGCGGGGTGGAGCGCGACGTGACCAAGATCGCGATGCACCTGGATCGCACGCGCTTTGAGCCACACGTTGGAACCTTTTATGCGAAAGGTCTGCGTTACGACGAACTGCGCGGTGCAGGAATACCAATCCTTGATCTTCCATTAAGATCGTTGGCCTCGGTGGATGCGGTGCGGCTGGCTAACAAGATGCGCCGGTACATCAAGCAACACGGAATCCGGATCGTACATGCATATGACGCAAGCGGCGTGTTCGGCATACTAGTGGCTCGACTTGCCGGCGTGCCTGTGACGATAGGAAGCCAGCTTAGCTATCGAGAGATATTAGACAAACGAACTCAGAAACTACTCAGGTGGAGCGACCGGCTGCCAGATGCAATCCTGGTTAATTGTGAGGCAATTCGGCAGTACATGATGGCGGATGAGCACGTCGCCGCAGAGCGCCTGGAAATTTGTTACAACGGCGTCGACACGACGCAGTTTTATCCTCCGGAATCCCGCTCTTCTGTAGCCTCGGTGGTGGGAACGGTATGTGCATTACGGCACGAAAAGAATTTGCCTCTACTTCAGGAGGCGTTTGCAAGGGTTAGAAAGTTGCAACCTGATTTAAGGCTGATAGTGGTGGGTAGCGGGTCGGAGCTAGGCTCGCTCCAAGAAAACGCGGCACGGTTGGGGATAACAGAGTCGAGCGTCTTCGTGCCAGCGACGCGAGATGTGCCGGACTGGTTACGCGCAATGGACATCTTTGTGTTGCCATCCTACTCGGAAGCATTCTCGAATTCGCTGTTAGAAGCCATGGCTTGCGGATGCGCCGTGATAGGTTCGCGAGTAGGCGGTACGCCAGAGCTGACAGGAAGTGATGAAGAGCGAGGGCTGCTCTTCGAGAGCGGGGATGTGGAAGAGCTCACGAAGCAATTGTCGAGAGTTATAAAGAATTCCGAACTGCGAAGGGAGTTGGGACGCCGGGCGGCGAGCTTCGCGAAGGATAACCTATCCATTCAGATTGCAGCAGAGCGCACCGGCGCGATGTACGAACGGTTACTGCTCCGAAAACGCCGCCAGTAAATCAGGGGGCCGACGATTGCGGCCCCCTTTCGCGATATGCTGATGATCTCAGGCAAACTATAACGATCTCAGCATAGGCTTCCGGACTTGCAGATTTTGATAGTCAGGTTTTTAGTGGCAGTATTCATTTCTGAGTCTGTGACCTGTACCGTGAATGGGAAGGTTCCAGGCGACGTAGGTCTACCGGAGATGAGGCCACCAGAGCTAAGCGACAATCCCGGAGGAAGTGGTCCGGAACCGCTGGCGAGAGACCAAGTATACGGCGGGTCGCCGCCAGTGGCCGACAGCTTTGCAACGTACGGCACCTGAGTGAAGCCACGCGGAAGTGAGGACGTGGTGATAGTCACATTGATATTAGCAGGGGCTATCAACAGCGAGCTCCATGACATGCCATAAATGGAGAGCACGCGCATGCGTCCAATGGTGACCAGTGTGTTGTCGGTTACAGTAGTTGCGGCAGGGATAGTATATCCATTGTAGGGCTGGTAACCCGCCAACACATAGCCATCCAACCATGAGCCTTGGGTCTGACCCTGCACCACCCAGTCAAAGATGTTCTGGCCGATGGTGTTGCCGCAGGTATTATTCTGGTGGAAGCCGCCAAAGCCAGGTTCACCGTATAGAGTCACGTTGTAGTTGCCATTGGGTAACTCCAGGTCAACTCGTGTGTCCTCGTTGAACGAGGTAGAGCGGCTATAGAGCTGGGGATCGGTTCCGGTCCAAGTGTCGTTCGAGCACCCGCCGATGCCTTGCCAGGTGCCTGTTTGAGTTCCCCACCAGAGTCCGGGAACTTCATAGTTGTTGCTGAATCCGTAATTCTGCCAGCTTCCATACCAGACATGATTTGACGAGTCTGTATAGTCACCATTCCAATTTCCGATTGCCAGGCGATAGGCGCCATCGGAGGAGACTGGAATGCACGTCACTTCAATATAAAGCGGCAATGCGTTGGGGTCGGCTGCCGAGGTGACAGTTACCATGCCGCGTTGTTTAGTCGTGCAGTTAGGCATGGCCAGCAAGCCGGAAGAGGAAACGCTTGCGCCGGAAATGCCCGAGTCAATGGAATAGCTAAGAGCCGGATTTACATTCCCATTGATCCAGACATTGAGCGGATAGGATAAGCCCGCAGCCAACGTCAAGCGCTCACGGTCGGTACCGATCGTCGTGCCTTGCAGGATTACGTCGTCGCAAGCCTGTCCCAAGGAGCCGTTTACGCAAACCTGGGTGCGGTTGACGGTCGAAACTCCATATCTACCGAGATCGGAGTAAAGCTGCTGCGAGGAACGATTGACGACTTCGAGGTATTGTTCGATTGGCTGCAGCGCCGTCGAAAAGTAAAGGTTCCTTGTAGCGTCTATCAGCACGTTGGGGTGAAACTCGCTGGAAAGCGCGCCGCTGTCCCAGTTGTCGGAAGGAATGGTGCCATCGGCAACGATCACACCGTAGTTCTTTAGAGTATTGAGGAGGACCTTGGCATAAGGGCACCAGGTGCTCAGATCGTTGCTGGTGCAGACGGTATTGAGGTCGAACGATGACTTGAGTCGGATGGTTGCGCCGTAGGGGAAGAAGTCGAAGAGGACTACCGCGCCCGACGGCATCGTTCCAAAGCTACTGGTATTGAGGGAGATCGTAAAGTGGGAGTTATCAACGGCAGTAGCTACCCAGTCTCCATTGGCGTTCTTCCAAGGGCCGGAGATAAATCCCGAGATAGCGACATGGAACTGGCAACCTGTTCTATAGGAGTAATTGTCGCAAGGCTGCGCTACCGACAGGTCCGAACCGGTCATGAAGGTGACCGGGTTACTATCGGTGCCGGCGGTCAACTGGATCGGTGTGCCATCCACGGCTATGGCATCCGAAGTTCCCGGCCAGGTAAAGCGGGACGACAGATAGCGGTTCGACATAGTGGTGCGGAGTGCGTGTCCCAAATCGGTACGTCCGGCTTGAGTGGCGGCATACCACTCGTCCATTTTTAGAGAAGCCGCGCTCATAGGCATACCAGCTGCGTCTGCACCGCCGAGCTGCGCATAAGAAGTGGGAGCAAACTTCTGGCCGCCGACGCTGTTGCAGGTGTTGCAAGCACCGATCGAGGTCAAAATCGTCCCGCTCGGCGCCGCGCCCCACTGCGACGAATTGAACGGTAAGGTACCGGAGTTCTGACCGGTAACCGTAAGCCGCCAATTGCCGTTTGCAGGCGACCACGAGCCGGTAGCTCCGAAAATAACGACACCGTAATTCTGCTGTATCGGCCAGATGGTGTTCGTGGTCCAAGTTACCTGGGTGGGATTACCGGCAGTGAAACTAGCAGTGCGAAAATCGACATAGAGATTGTAGATCTCGGTCTGCTGGCAGGTCTGGTTGTTGATGGTGAACATGTGCCTGTCGGCATTGCTGTAAGCATCGATAGAGCGACCGCCCTCCATCATCAGAGTCCGCTCGGGCGGGATGGGGAAGTCAGTGTCCTGTTGGCCGTATGACCGTGCTGCGTCCGAGAAGTGCATCAACTGCTGACCCGCACTGTTGTTAACAACATTGTCGAATAGATTTAGCTGACCGGATGCGAACTTCAGGTTGTGGTAGAAACCATACTGCGGATTGTCTTCAGCAACCCGCGCGAGCCACCACGAGCTGTGCTTGTCAACCGGTAGCGAATTCACCGGGATGTTGATCGCGTGGGTGTTTGGTAGCTCTTGACAGCCGCGACTTTGGTTCTGAGCGGTAACGGATGAAGGGGCCGAGTATACCCCTGACCCATTGACGGTTCCCGGACCAATCACCTGCCAAGTGAGGCCGGTACCGCAGCTGGCGGAAAAGCCATAGGTTCCCCCGGAAGATACTGCGATAGGTATGTTGGGGGAAATCATGCACTGGGCGAAGGAGATAGTAGAGCAAGAAAGAAGAATCAGAATGAGTGCCAAGAGATGCAGGGGTGGGACAACTGCCAAAAAACGGGTTTTTTGATCAATTGATTTGTGTGGCAAACAGGAGAGACGGTGAAGAAGCCGGCAATTGTTATTGGACCGCAGCGTAGCATGCCAAAGACCGTGCTGCGGCACGAGAAATGTTCGCATTGCAATAACCTCCAGAGTGCCAGCTCGCAGTCAGGATGCGATAGCCGCATCTCGAACCCTTCCGCAATCTAAAGTTCTCGACACCTGTTACCAGCTGCAGAGTCGGCCTCACGCTTTGTTTTGTATTAGATAAAAATGAGTATCAGGGGTGAAGGCGGGGAAGGCCAGCAAGATGAAGGATTGCGCGACACGAAAGTAACCCGCGCGCGGTTACTAAAATTCCCGAATCCGGAAGCATCGGATGCGCTGCGGTGCCTGGCGCAATTCTCGGCGAGGGTGGGACGATGGCGGCGCAGTCGCGACTATCGGAGGATTGCCGGAAGCACTTTCGAGGTAATTGGAACACCTATCCTGTAACACTCAAGTGATTAAGGAGGGCTGCCGATGAAATGCCGAGGACATGACACGCACAAGTAATGTTGACATGGGCCTTATAAGCGGTTACCCGAGTTGTGCGTGCCAGACTGAATTAACTGCCTCACACGTTTTCATCTGCAGTCCTCCATTTCTGCCGGGCTGCCTGCTTCAGGAAACCATCTTCGCAGTCTTGCCTCGTTATTGCTACCCAGAGCGCCCGTTTGCTCGAAACTTCACCACCCCCTCTGAGGATCAGCTATGCCGCGAATATTCTTCGTCATCTTGGGGATACTATTATTATCGACATTTGCAACGGCACAAGCCGCACACCACCCGCTCTGCACGATCACCCCATCCACCGCGGTTGCACTACCCAGCGGAGGTACCTACTCTTTCACCGCGAATTGCGGAAGCGGGCCCCTATCGTGGCAGTTAACCGGACCAGGGACAATCGACCACTTCGGTAACTATTCAGCTCCGGTGTCAGTACGCGCGCAGAATCAGAGCCGGGGTTGCCAAGTATTGCCGAACAATAGTCCATTCAATATTCCGGTCGATACACTCCCGGTGGATGTGCATAGCGCTCGCTGGCTAATGCGAATTTCGGAAGACGGGCCACAGTACCCGGTCTATCACAACCTGAAATTCACTGCCAGCCATCTGGAGTTCTATGACAACGTGGTGGACCCAAACACACCGCAGCAGAGAATGCACTTTCTTTACGCGGGCCGCTCGAACGGGTATCAGGACGCCAATTTCCCGATTTCCTCGCAGCGCACGTTGCTGATGGAAAGCGGTGCTTCCATCGATCCCACAAGCGGCAACGATCGCCACCTTTTCACCATCAATAAGAGCGACTGCGGGCAGACTGAGATTTACAACCTCTATGTCGATTTCCTCAGTGCTTCGTTTACGGCGGGCAACCCAACTCGAGTTACATGGACGACAAATACGGTCTGGCCGATACCGCAAGATTACGCGGTGGTAATTTCGGGAGCTACGGGGTCCTGGTCGTCGGCGAACGGAACGTGGCGAGTTGCGCTGACCGGCAGTAACAGCGGTACGCTCCCGTTCAACTCAACAGGTTGGGGAGCAGCGCCGAGCGGCATGATCCTGTCGTCGACGCAAAACGGTTGTCCAACCTGCAATAGTGCGGGTGGGCAAAAATTCTCGCCCGCATCCTACGCGCAGCTTGGTGGTGCGGATGCCGCAAGTATGCCGATGGGCGCGCTGTCGTTGAAGCTGGAAGAATGCTACGCAGCAACTCGCGCGGGGCGGACCGACCTGGGCCACGCGATTCGTACTACATTGTCCAATGCGTATCTATCGGCCCGCAACGTGTGGCCCGCGGCCGGGTCGGCAAACTATCAAAATAACTTACTTGCGGCGACGAATAGTATCGCACCTACATTTACGGCGCAAAGCGACATGTCGGCGTGGCTGCCTTGCGATAACTACACATTCACCGGGGGATGTCAGTTTTACATCAACATCACAGGACTGACCGGAGCATGGGCGGCGGCGAATGGAGATCAGTTGGCCACCGCTGTTGATAACTACCACTTCACGGTGCGGAACCTGAATAGTACAAACTGGGGACGATTCCCAGCGGGATATGGGGTGGCATTCGTAAACGATTTTCTGCCGTACGGGGCGACGATCAGACTTAAAGCCTCATTCGATCTGGACACGGTTTGTACCAACACTGATCTTGATGACTGGTGTCCCTATGCGAAGGTGTATTTGAACACCATCAAGAAGTACGGGATGATTATCGCAGACGGCACCATACCTTCGGACAATTGGGACAATGGAACGGTATCCAGCGAATTCCATCCCAAAGTGCTGGGCGACGCTGCAAGCCACATCTTCTGGTCGACGGCGCTGCAGCCAATTGAACCATATCTGGAGGTGGTAAACCGAGCCTCACAGCAGGTTTCCAACAACCTGGCGAATTATCAGTTGACGAATACGAACCGCACATTGGTAACTGCATGTGGTACGAACGGCTGTGTCTCGCAGGATGTGATCCTTCAAGGAACGACGATAGGCACCGACCGGGAGCGCGTGACCATGGCTGCGGGCGTTTCGTATCCACTTAATGTTTGGGTGAACGGCAACGTAAATCCACATGTCATTTACAGCATGGACAGTGGCATCATGGGAGCAAGCGTCTCGTCATCCGGGGTCCTGACCATGCCGAACTGCCCGACGAAGCAGAGGGGCATGGTGACGGTTACATCCGTGGCGGATCCGGATGCCTTGCCGCTCTACATTGAAGTTGTATGCTTGCCAATTTCGAAAGATGGCGGGTTTCGTCTGGCTTTGGGTAACTACAGCGGGGACTACATCGACTCCTCGAACAAAACGTGGTGGGGAAGCTGGGCCAACAATGGCTTCGATAATTATCAGGAAGCTCCCGGCCTGTGGTTTGCAGGGCAATTAGGGTCATGGCAGGGGTACTCTGCCTGTTCCAATGACAGTTGGACGGGCACGGACTCCCAACTCTACAGCCGTTCTACTTCTTTCAACCAGGATACAAGGGTGGACCTGATCCTGCCTAATGGCAGTTATAACGTAACACTCTATGGAGAGCCTGGGTTTGGTGGTTTCAACGGAAACAATACGTGCGGTAATCGTAGCAATCAAAATGTTTACGATTGGCAGGTACAGGGACAGACTGTCCGGTCATGGCTGGATGGCTACGTCCTGGCGGGAAACCAGCCTTTCCGAGGTTACGCGCTCACGACCTCTGCTGCCGTGACGGACAGGACCTTCTCGAGCATTGGACGAATACGTGTACCGTCAACCTACGGCATGTCGGGGAGCTCATTGCTGATCGCGCCTGCGAGGTCGGTCGGGTTGGGCCATTAGGGGGACGGTTCAGGCGGCGGGCTGGAGAAGGCCGACTGCAATTTATTTGCCGGTCGGTCTGTACGGCTCGCCGCTTTTTCTGTCAGGGCGTTGAGTGGTGGCGCAGGCGATTGCGGATGACGCGATATCAGGGCTAGAAAGCTGGCGGCAAGGAGGACTTTCTGTCAGGGCGTTGAGTGGTGGGGCAGGCGATTGCAGATGACGCGATATCAGGGCTAGAAAGCTGGCGGCATGGTATCAGGAACCAGCTCACGGACATCGACGCGGGGCATTGGCCGTTCGATGCCAAGTTTCTTCATCTTGTGAATCAGGGTGGTCCGCTTTAGACCGAGCTTAGCAGCTGCGCCGCTTGCTCCTCCGATGACCCAGCCGACTTGATCGAGGGTGTGCAGAATTAGTGCGCGCTCTGATTCTTTCAGCGTCATTGGACCAGCAGGGTGGGCAAACTTTTGCGGCTGTGATGCAGGCAGCGGGTGTGGAAGCACGCCGTCGTTGGCCAGAATTACCGCGCGCTCCACTAAGTTCTGAAGCTCGCGTATGTTTCCGGGCCAGGAATAAGAACTGAATGCCTGCATTGTTTCTGCGGGTATTTCGTCAATTTGCTTGCCCATGCGGCGGCTAAAAATGTCGACGAAGTGCATGACGAGCTCCGGAACATCTTCCTGGCGTGCGCGCAGGGGCGGCAGGGTAATGGGAAAGACATTCAGGCGGTAATAGAGGTCACTACGGAATTCGTTCCGCTCCACGATGTCAGCAAGATTCCGGTTAGTAGCGGCGACAAGTCGAACGTCGACCTGGTGGGTGCGACCGCTCCCCAAGCGCTCAAACTCCTGTTCCTGCAGTACGCGGAGCAGTTTGGGCTGCAATGCGGGTGGAATGTCACCTACCTCGTCCAGAAACAGCGTACCGCCATCGGCCATTTCGAAACGGCCAATCTTCTGGGCTATAGCACCGGTGAAGGCCCCCTTTTCGTGACCGAAGAGTTCACTCTCAAGAAGATCGAGCGGTATGGCTGCACAATTCAGTTTGATAAATGGCTGTCCGCAGCGCGGACTGAGATTGTGAACTGCGCGCGCGATCAGTTCCTTGCCTGTGCCGGTTTCTCCTTCGATCAAAACCGTGGAGCCAGTGGGCGCCACTCGCTCAACCTGTTCGAGCACTTCTTCCAGAGCGCGACTTCGGCCTATGATCTGCTCGAACCTGCGCTCGCTGGACTCTTGTGCTTCCACGTTCACTGTTGCCGTCGCCATGAAACCTCCTGGCTACTTGAGGGGCACCGGTGGACCTAAACGGCCAGAGCTGCTTTTACATGCTCGAGCAGCACATCGTCGCTGAAGGGTTTCGCAAGGAACTCGACTGCTCCCGCACGTAGAGCCTGCATTCGCATCTCTGCGTCGCCATGCGCAGTGATGAAAATAGTTGGGATTCTGCACTTCTGTGAGTTCAACCGAGCCTGGAGATCGAGTCCTGACATTCCCGGCATGCGAATGTCGGCGATCAGGCATGCGGTGTCGTACTGTTGGCCAGACTCCAGGAACTCCTCGGCCGACGCATAGGCGCGAGCGGGCAGGCCCACGGCTTTCATGAGGCCCTCAAGGGCACGCCGAACTGACTCATCGTCGTCAATGATTGTAACCAAATTCGTCTTCGCCTGAACGACCATGGAAGCAGGATATCGCCGGCAAGGGAAGGCCGCAATTATGCATTGGTAAAAGCGCCATTATCCTTTGGTATAGGTTGGCGAGGCTGGTATGAAGGTTGTGGCACGTCGGGTCGGACATCTCCCGACCACCAAGGTGAAGCCGGTGGCAACGCAAGCGCCTCCTGAGAAGAGGTAAGGGACACCATTCGGCAATAGCTCGCACACTTTCACTTTCCCTCGCGAAGCTTGAGTTTCTCCGCCATTCTCACCAACGCAGCAAGGGATTCGGCCTGCATTTTGGTCATGACGTGGGCTCGATGAACTTTCACCGTGATTTCGCTGGTTCCCAGTTCGAAGGCTATCTGCTTGTTGAGCATGCCTGAAACCACAAGCTGCATCACGTCGCGTTCTCGCGGAGTCAGTTCGTCGTATCGCTTTCGCAACGCCGCCATTTCACCCTGCTGTTGGCGGCGAGCGCGGTCTCGTTCGAGCGCCTGCTGAATGGCATCGAGCAGGTCCTGGTCGCGGAACGGCTTGGTCAGAAACTCCACGGCGCCGGATTTCATGGCGCGGACGGTCATCGGGATATCGCCATGGCCGGTGATGAAGATGATCGGAATCAGCACGCCGGCGTCGGCGAGTTGGCGCTGGAAATCAAGGCCACTTAGCCCGGGAAGTCGAACGTCGAGAACCAGGCAAGTGGGGCCGTCTGCGGCGGGCCGGGCGAGGAAGTCCTGTGCGCTGGCAAACGACTCTGAGCGAAGGCCAACTGATTTGAGGAGTCCCTGGATTGCAAACCGAACCGAGGAATCATCATCGATGATGAAAACCGTGGGTGTGTCTGCGGTTTTCAAACCTGAGCCTCACTTGTTATGGGCAAGGTGAAGTAAAAGGTAGCGCCGGGCCCGGAGTTCGAGCTTGCCCATAGGCGCCCACCATGCGATTCAACGATGCTGCGGCTGATGGCGAGGCCCATGCCTGTGCCCTGAGGCTTGGTTGTAAAGAAGGCGTCGAATAGCTCTCCGATCTCGGATGGCAGACCCACGCCGCTATCAATCACCGCAACCAATAGCTGGTCATTGCCGTCGCGCCGCGAGGTGAGGGTGAGTCTGCGTGCGCCGTCCACGCCCCTCATGGCCTCGATGCTGTTGAGCATGAGGTTCATGAGGACCTGCTGCAACTGGACGCGATCGGCAACCGCCGGAGGCAGGTTGGCGGCGAGCTCGCTGCGGATGGAAACTCGGGTTTGAGTAGCCTGGTTCTGGAGAAGCGCGACAACGTCGTTGATGACGTCATTGATATCGACGAGCTCACGGTGCGGAGTGCCTTTCTTGAAGAGGGAACGAATGCGATTGATAATGGCGGCTGCCCGGTTAGCATCTTTTGCAGCTCTTTTAGCGGCCTCGCGCGCCTCGTCGATGTTAGGGAGTTCGCCGGCAAGCCAGCGCACACTGGTATTGGCGTTGGTCACGGCGGCAGCAATCGGCTGGTTGATTTCGTGGGCGAGCGACGCCGTCAGCTCTCCCATGGTAGTCACGCGATTGATGCGGGCGAGGTCTGCTTCGAGCTGTCGCAGCCGCTCGAGTTCTGCTTCGGCATGCTTGCGGCGCGTCACGTCAACGGTGGTTCCGATAACTTCAACGAGCTCTCCCGCTGCATCGAAGACCGGATGGCGCATGCTTAGAACGTACCTGATGGTTCCATCGGGCAGCAGAAGCCTGTACTCAAGAGTGTGCTCCGTTTGGTCGGAGCGTCCAGGAATGGTCTCTACTCTCACCCGGTCGCGATCGTCGGGGTGGACTTGTTGAAGGAACATTTCGATGGACGGTGGTTGTTCCTGCGGGTCCAAACCGAAAATCCGGTAGATTTCCTCGGAGCAGTAGAGCATTTTGTCGCGCCGTGGATCGTAGGCCCAACTTCCGGTCTGGCTCAGCCTTTGCGCTTCCGCCAGATAGGCTTCGCTGCGCCGCAGAGCTTCCTCGGCACCCTTTCGTTCCGTGACATCGACGTTCGTACCCAGGGCCTCAACGATCTCTCCGGCTGCATTTAAAACGACATGAATTGTCACATGGATGTGCTTTACCGTTCCGTCCGGCAGCACGACCCTGCATTCGTAGTCCACGTCTGTTTTGTCGCGAACCGCCTTACTGCTGATCGCTTGGACCCGGTCGCGGTCCTCAGGATGAATTCGTTCGAAAAGCTGATCCCGGGTCCGCAGTCCGTCCTGCGGATCGTAGCCCCACATTCGAACCAATTCGTCTGACAGATAGACCGGCTCGCGAGTGTTGGGCTCGACGGCCCAACCACCTGTGTGGGTCAGTCTCTGCGATTCCGCCAGGTAGGCTTCGCTACGGCGCAAGGCTTCCTGCGCCCGCTTGCGATCTTCAATGTCGGTCAGGGTTCCGTACCATCTGAGAATGTTTCCCTGCTCGTCGCGCAGAGGCGCAGCGCGGACCAAAAACCAGCGATATTCGCCGTTAACGCTGCGATGGCGTGCTTCGTTCTCGAACGGTTGCCCACTTGCCAGTGACACGCGCCACTTGTTCACGTGCGGGTCACGGTCATCGGGGTGAAGTGTGGACTGCCAGCCAGCGGGGCTAGCGTTTTCCAGTGTCAACCCCGCGAAGTCCTGCCAATTTCGGCTGACGAACGCCGTGGAGCCGTCGGGCCGGATAGAAAACACCATCACGGGTATGGTCTCAATGAGGTCGCGAAGCTCCTGTTCGCTGCGGCGGGCAGCGTCTTCGGCATGCTTCTGCTCGGTAATGTCTTCGCATACGACCAGCAGCACTGGCCGCTTCTTCAGGAACACAGCATTGGCCGTCTCACGAACCCAAAGCATCGTGCCGTCTTTGCGGATCTTCCGGGCTTCCCACCTCATCGTCCGGCCAGGCTGCTGGAAACATGCAGCGGCATGGTTTCCGACTGCCTCCTTATCAGGCCCATAAAAGAGGTTCAGCACTGGTTGTCCGATCAGTTCGTCCTCGCGGTAGCCCAGTTGCTCGGCACCGAAGGCATTCACATTTACGATGGCGCCGGCATCATCGACGACGAAGTACATTGTCGGATTGCTCTCAAATGCGGCCCTCCATCGCTCTTCAATTTCTTCGCGAGCCTGTTCAGCGTGCTTGCGCTCGGTGATGTCATTGTTAGTTACCAGCATCCCAATCGGGGCGCCCTTGTCATCGCGTTGCAAAGACCACCGGCTGGCAACCACTACAGCCGTTCCGTCCTTCCGCGTTTGCGCGAGTTCGCCTTCCCACCGGCCGGTGCGCGTCACCTCGGCCTCGATTTCCTCAACGGGCTTGGGGAACACCGTTCGCAACAGCTCATAGGGCACTTGCTGTTCGGCTTCGTCTGCGCGCCACCCGTACAACTCTTCCGCGCCGCGATTCCAGTAGGTGATGACACGGTTCATGTCGCGAACGAGAACGGCATCGTGGGTGAGATCCAGAAGTTTCGCCTGCTTCTGCAAGGCTTCCTCACTCCTTTGGCGTTCGGTGACGTCAACCATCACACCGCGCAGCCGGGTTGCGCGTCCGTTCTCAACCACCACCGTAACCAGGTCGCGTATCCATAGGACGCGTCCATCGGCAGCGATCATGCGGTATTCAAAATCGTGGCTACGTTTCTGGGCCGTGGCTTGTAAGCAGAATTGCACCGCCCAGCCGCGATCTTCGGGGTGAAGGTGGTCTTTCCAGAATGCAGGTTCACGCAGCCACTGTTCCGGCGGATAGCCGAGGATACGTTCCGCTTGCTCACTGACGAAGGTGAAGGCAAATGTTTCGGCATCAGCCTCCCAGACAATGCCCTCCACCGAGTCGACCAGATCACGGAAGCGCCGCTGCTCAGCTATGGCTTCGGCACGGCGCTGGTTGGCATCGAAAATTGCCCGGCGCAAACCGCGCGACAGCTGCCCGGCAACGACGCCAGCGACAACACACGCCACCAACAAAGTCCAGACCCGCACATCGTTTACATGAAGGTGCCCAGCTGGAGGCAGGGACAAACTGAGCGCAAGCGCCGAAAGAAGGGAAAGCAGTATCGCGTAACGGGTCCCCCAACGAATCGAGGTCACCAGCACAACAATGAGAAAGAGATTGAGGGCTGCGGAGAGCACGCGATCACGCTGCACGTGAATGGCCGCGAGGACTGCGACAATCCCGCACACCGTAGCCGCGCAGACGAAAACGCGGAAAGCCACTTTTCCGATCTGCGCCGATTGAAGATTGCCTGCCGGTGTGCTCGGATCCATTCACGACTCCATCCTGCCCTCGACCTGGACCGTGGGTGCGCGGACGACAGAACGGCATAACCGCGGCGCAGCGAATCAGAACGGGTCGGGCGCGCTCAGGAAAGACTCACGTACGCTGACGGGCTCGATCTGTGTGGCGCGAACGTAGGCAAGCGATGAGACCTCCTCCAGCAGCCGCCCTACGCCATCACCCTTGGGCACGACCCCATCAATACTGCTCATTCTGCTCTCCGGAAGGTGAAAAGTGCCGGAGTGCAGGATAATCTTCAGGTCAGGGTAGCGCGCCTTGAGGTAGTCCGCAAGAATGCAGCCGTTCATCGTGGGCATATCGTAATCAAGCACCGCTACGTGGACGCTGTGGGCGGGACGTTGCTCCAGGGTTGAAATGGCGCCGGCCGCGCTGCCCGCGGTCAGTATTGCGTATCCGGCTAACTTCAGCGCGAGCGCCCGCAGTTCCAGTTGATCAATATCGTCATCTACCAGCAGCACTGTCGTACGGAGCACAACCTCGAAATGCAGCATGGAACCTCCATCCCACGTTTCCCGAGAGCACTCCAAGCACCAAAGCTCGATGTCTGGGAACTGCAGAGGATGAAAGGAGGTTTTCCCTCGAAAATTAGGCCGAACAGTATAGGGACGTGGAACGATGATCGGCTTTTGACAGTTCTGTCTAAATGTTGACGAAGGCTCTGCCCGCGGCTCAAGGTTTTGTTGACCCGGGCGGCAATGGATTCTCGGCCGTAAGCAGATGACGTCCGAAACTTTGCAGGAAGTCGACTGCGGCAGCCAGCGCACGCAAGCTATCTTTGTCTGTAAGCCGTCGCAATAGACCCAGGAAAGTCACCGGCTGCTTTCGCTCCGCAGTTGCCAGCGCGAGACCTTCGGGAATGGCCTGAAAGATACCTCTGAACCAATCCGGCTCGATGCTGCCGAGAATGCGGCGCCAGAAGAGCAGGTTTCGGATTGCGCGAGTGGCTTCGGGAGTGCTGGCGTCAGCGGCCAGAGTTCCCAGAATCTCATCACGGGCGCTCACCACGCCGCGCGCAATTTCGAGCAGGCCTTGATCATGCATTTCCTGCAGCAGCTCGTAAGCGGCCAGAACAGCTTCCGCATGCTCTTCAGGAGCGCGCTCTAACCGCATGCGTAATTCCGCTCGCACATCGCGAGGGGCAACTTGCAAAGGGATGGGTTGGGCCATTTTTCATCTACTCCTGTTGCATTACAGGTTGAATTTGGACGAGTCCGTCGCCGGGCATGCGGTAGTCGCTTCGTTTCCACTTTCGCTCGACTTCCACTCCCTGCTGAGGCGTGGGATGGCCGAAGCGCCAATTGATCCGGGGAAGCGGGTTCTCACCATGCTCCAGGACTTTGAGGCGGACGCTGGACTCTTTGTAAGCCGGCGTATTGGTCGAGGGATCGACATGACTTCCGGTGAGGCGATTCACCGCAATATCGGGCGAGTTCATTGGCATGTACAGCTCGTGGCCGCTCACGCGATCGGTGACCAGAGCACGCACACGGACCTGGCCGTAACGCGAGATGAGCTGCACCCATGTTCCACTCTGAATGCCGCGCTCCTCCGCAAGCTCCGGCGAAACTTCCACAAACACGTTTGGAGTTTTCTGGCGGATGCCTTCGGTGCGATAGGTGAGATTTCCTTCGTGGAAATGCTCGAGCAGGCGGCCATTGTTCAGATGCAGGTCATAGTCGGCATCGGGCTGGTCGACGGGACCGGTCCAGGCGACGGGATGCAGGCGCGCTTTGCCATCGGGGAATGCGAATTGCTTTGTGTACAGCAGGGCCTCGTCTGTTCCATCCGCCGCTACCGGCCATTGCAGGGACTTGTAATCTTCCAGGCGCTGGTAATTCACTCCGGTAAACATCGGAGTGAGAGAGGCTATTTCATCCATGACCTCGGAAGGATGTTGGTAGTTCCAGTTGGCACCCAGTACGTTGGCGACATCCTGGATGATTGCCCAATCCGGGCGGCAGCCCTCGAGTGGGTCGAACACTTGGTAAAGCCGCTGAATGCGCCGCTCCGTGCTGGTGAATGTGCCCTCTTTCTCGAGGCTGGGCGCGCCCGGAAGAACGACATCTGCATAGCGGCAAGTGTGGCTGAAGAAAATGTCCTGGACGACGAAGAAGTCGAGCTTTTCGAAAGCCGACTCCACATAGTTGGCGTTGGAGTCGACAATGCTCATCTCTTCGCCGATGAGGTATATCGATTTGAGCTTGCCGGCATGAATTGCCTCGACCATCTGATGATTGTCGAGACCCTTGGTGGTGGTGAGCTTCACCTTCCATGCCTCTTCGTGACGGGCACGCACTTCGGGATCGTCGACCGACTGATACCCGGCGAAAGCGTTCGGCATAGAGCCGTGGTCGCTCGCGCCCTGGACATTGTTGTGGCCGCGCAGCGGATAGGCGCCGGTCCCACGCCGCATGTAGTTGCCGGTAATCAGCAGCAGGTTCGAGATGGCAGTCGAGCTATCGGAGCCCTGGCTATGCTGGGTGATGCCCATCGCCCACAAAATGCACATGCGCTTCGCCTGAGCGACAGTCTGGGCCACGGTCGTGAGCGTCTCTACCGATAGGCCGGTAATTTTCGCGGCCGCTTCCATGGTGAACGGTTCGAGGCTCTTGCGGAACTCGTCGAGGCCATGGACCCACTGATCCAGGAAATTCTTGTTTGCGAGGCCGTTGTCGAGTATGTAGCGGCTGATGGCATTGAGCCACACCAGGTCCGTACTCGCCTTGGGGTGAAGGAAGATGTCGGCGCGCCGCGCCATTTCGTGTTCGCGAATATCGGAGACAATCAGCTTCTGGCCGTCGAGTTTGTGAGAGCTCTTGACGCGAGTGGCGATGACGGGATGACTCTCCGCGGTATTGCTGCCGATAATCATCACGAGATCGGCGTGCTCGATATCTGAGATCGATCCGGAATCGCCTCCGTAGCCAACGGTGCGGAATAGGCCCGCGGTCGCAGGGGACTGGCAATAGCGCGAGCAATTGTCGACGTTATTGGTGCCGATTACGGCACGCGCCAGTTTCTGCATGAGGAAGCTTTCTTCGTTGGTGCACTTGGACGACGAAATGAAGCCGATTGAATCCGGGCCAGCCTGGCTCTTGATTTCCGAGAGCCGGCGCGCCACCAACGCGAGGGCCTCATCCCAAGTGGCTTTGCGGAATTCGCCGTTTTCACGGATCAGAGGCGAAGTGAGGCGGTCGGGACTATTGATGTGTCCCCAGCCGAATTTCCCCTTGATGCAGGTGGAGATGCCGTTCGCCGGTCCGTCTTCCGGCGCGATTTTCAGGATGTGGCGATCCTTGGTCCACACATCGAAACTGCAACCGACTCCGCAATAGGTGCAAACCGTTTTGGTTTTGCGGATGCGGTGCTGGCGCATGGCGTGTTCGATCTCGGAGACTTGCAGAATGCCGCCATAGCCGGTCTCCGGCTCGACTCCCTTGACCACGTCGATCATGTTGCCCAGAGTGGATTTCCGCAGGTTGGTAAAAAATCCAGCCTGGCCGAGCATCGATTTTTCCATCAGCGCATTGCAAGGACAGACGGTGACGCAGTGACCACAGGAAACACAGCTCGATTCGCCGATGGTCGAACCACCATCCCAAAGCACGTGTGGATTGGGATCTTCCCAGTTGATGGAAAGCGTCTCGTTCACTTCGACGTTCTGGCAAGCCTCGACACAGCGGCCGCACAGGATGCACTGGCTGGGATCGTAACGATAGAAGGGGTTCGTCTCATCGACTTCATAGGGCTTGGGCTTGAATGGAATGCGCTGATGCTCGATGGCCAGCATCCTGGTTGTGTTATGTACTGTGCAATTGCCGTTGTTGTTGTCACAGACCGTGCAATAAAGAAGATGATTGCTGAGAATGCGGTCGAATGCCTCGGTTTGGGCGGCGTGTGCTTTGGCAGAATCCGTTGAAACCTGCATATCGGCAGTGAGGCGCGTAGCACACGCGCGGACAAGTCTGCCATCTACTTCGACCATGCAGGTGTCGCAGGTCTGGATAGGTCCAAGTTGATTGTGATAACAGACGTGGGGGATTTTCTTGTCCAGCCGGACGAGCACGTCCACCAGGAGTGCATCGTCGTGCGCAGACTGGGGCACACCGTCAACAACAATTTGAGTCACGTCTCACCCCCTTGAAGGAGTCAGTAGCAAATTCGTTGCCGAACGCCCCCGCGGCATTTCGCGCTGCGGATGGGGAGGCTCATGAGTTGAATCGACTTATATTTGGCGGCAGGTCCGCGGTAGTGTCAACCCGCTGACGTCATGTGCAGGGGCCGAAAGCCTGGTTCATTTCGGCAGCACTCCTGTGATTGGTGTCCCTCTGCTGACACTTCGTCGGCGCGCTGCCGGTTGCGACTGCATCGAATCACGGAGGCCATGGTTGCTGAAACATAACACCTTTACGTGATTTTAGGAACAACTCAGTTATTTCCGAAGCCAGATTGGAAGTCACTGCATTGGAAGATGAAATGCATGTACAAAGGATGTGTGTCCGGGCAATGCGATACCGGCGCGCAATTTGCTAACCAAGCCAAATGAATTGTCAGAGGAGAACGATGCGCAAGTACGCTGGCGATCTGATGAGCAGCATCAGGATTCGCAGGCCTGTAAAACCGGCGCTCACCGCAGCAGTGCTCATCCTCCTGGCAGGCACTGGGGCTGTCTTCTCGCAAACCATCAAGCAGCGGTCGCATGATGTAAAGAACGGCGAGCGCATTTACAAATCAGGATGCATTGCGTGTCATGGAAACAACGGCCAGGGCGCGCCGCAGACGATGACCGAGTTCAAGCGTCCCGAAACTTTTCCCGATTTCACACGTTGCGATCAGACCACACCGGAGCCGAATTCAGCGTGGAAAGACGTAATTGTTCATGGCGGTCCGGCACGCGGCTTCTCGCAGATCATGCCCGCCTTCGGCGAGTTGCTTACGAACGACCAGATCGACGACGTGATCGCGTACCTGCGCAGTCTTTGCACCAACCCTCACTGGCCTCGTGGGGAACTGAATCTGCCACGTGCGCTGGTCACGGAGAAAGCATTTCCTGAGAGCGAAGAAGTGGTCTCCACCGCGGTGAATGCTCACGGCACGCCCGGAGTGACTACGGACATCATCCACGAACAGCGCTTTGGAGTGCACAACCAGATCGAGGTAGATGTGCCGATCGAGTTCCAGAAGCCGGACCGGACATGGTACGGCGGCGTGGGAGATACGACGCTGGGAGTCAAGCGCGAGATGTGGTCGAGCCTGCACACCGGATCGATCCTGAGCCTGTTTGGCGGAATCATCGTGCCTATCGGCGACAAGGACCACGGATTAGGCAGTGGCACCACAATGTTCGAGACCTACGCCGCTTTCGACCAGTTATTCCCTACAAACACGTGGGTGCAGTTCCAGACCGGCGCGCTCTTACCAACTGATACCAGTGTCGCGCCGCAGACGGTTTACTGGCGCACGGCTCTGGGGCATAGCTTCGCAGCCAACCAGGGCCTGGGCCGGCTGTGGTCACCGATGGTGGAATTTATTGCGAACCGTGAGCTGGTGAATCGCGCGACGACAAGCTGGGACGTAGTGCCCCAGATGCAAGTCACGATCAGCCGCAGGCAACATATCCGCGCAGACGTGGGTTACAGCAAACCATTCACGAACACTGCAGGCCGGCCGACTCAGGTCATCTTTTACCTGCTCTGGGACTGGGCGGATGGAAAGCTGACCAAGGGTTGGTGATGCAGAAGATTCTATTTAGCTCGATCGCGCTACTGGGATTGTTTGCTGCGCCATGGGTGCGGGGCGGCGACGCGCATTCCTCTTTGCAGCCGGCCTTTCAGACCTCGGACCGTTGCGTTGCCTGCCACAACGGGATGAGGACGAAGTCAGGGGAGGACTTCTCGATCGGCATCGATTGGCGGGCGAGTATCATGGCGAACTCCTCGCGCGATCCCTACTGGCAGGGCAGCGTGCGGCGCGAAACCATCGATCATCCCGTAGCTACCGCTGAGATTCAGGACGAGTGTTCGCATTGCCACATGCCGATGTCATTCTACGAAGCGCATTGGCAGGACAAGAAATCGGAAGTTTTCTCGCACCTGGGGTTCGATCCCAATAACAAGGGTGATGCTGCAGCGGCGGATGGCGTCTCCTGCTCGGTGTGTCATCAGATTTCCAAGAAGGGTCTTGGCACTCGCGCCAGCTTCGTGGGGAACTTCATCATAGAGCCGCCCGAGCTTCCGAAACAGCGCCCGGAACATGGGCCGTACGTCATCGATGCGGGGCACCAGCGCGTGATGCAGAGCTCTACCGGTGGCTTTTTCCCCGAGGAGGGGATGCAGATTCGCGACTCAGCGCTGTGCGGAACTTGCCACACCTTGTATACAAGTGCACTCGGCCCGGACGGCAAAGCGATAGCTACATTTCCTGAGCAGATGCCCTTCCTGGAGTGGCAGCACAGCGACTATCAGAGCAAGTCCAGTTGCCAGCAGTGCCACATGCCGGCGGTGGAAGGCGAAGTTCCGGTGACAGCGCTCTTCGGAGAGCCTCGTGAGGGCGCCAGGTATCACTCGTTTGTGGGCGCCAACTTCTTCATGCTGCGCATACTCAGCAACTATCGGCAGGACCTGAGCGTGGCCGCGCTGCCCCAGGAGCTGAACATGGCCGCGGAGCGAAACGTGAACTTCCTTCAGGCGTACAGCGCGCGGGTGAGCATTCGCGATGTGGAAGCAGGCGAGGGGAAGCTCAACGTCAATGTGCTGGTCGAGAACCTTACCGGACACAAGCTGCCGACCGCCTATCCTTCACGGCGAGTATGGCTGCACCTGACTGTTAAAGATCGCAGCGGCCGAACGTGGTTCGAGTCCGGCGCGCTGAATCCCGACGGTTCCATCAAGGGGAATATCAACGACGCCGATCCTACGCGCTATGAACCGCATTACCGCGAGATCACCAGCAGCGAGCAGGTCGAGATCTACGAGACGATTCTGAAGGACGCTCAGGGCAAGGTCACCACCGGATTGCTCAATGCGATTACGTATCTCAAGGACAATCGGCTTCTGCCCTCGGGTTTCGAGAAGGCTTCGGCAGAGCAGGACATTCGGGTAATAGGAGAGGCAGCGGACGATCCGAATTTCAATGACAAAGGCAGCCTAGTGAGATATTCCGTTGCAGTAGATCCGCTGGCGGGTCCGTTCCACATTGAGGCCGAACTCTGGTACGAACCGATAGCCTATCGCTGGGCCCACAACCTCGGGCCTTATCAAGCGCAGGAGCCGCAGAGACTGGTGAACTACTACGACGCGCTGGCTTCAGGCGCAGCGGTGATGTTGACGAAGGCTGAAGCGACGAAGTAGCCGAAATCACGGCGAAACCAGCCCACGTAGACCTTAGCAGGAATTTGCAGGCGCACTCATGTGGGTCTTTGTGACGTTTGTCTACTTGTTACCGGCAGTGATGATAAGTTTGCAGATACTCTCGCCTCAGGGCCCGCATTCTCATGAACAAACCGGCAGCGTCAATCCTACGGGAATTTGAAACAAGCGCTGGGTGAACGCAGGGAAATTAAATGGAAATCGACCGACCACGACAACTGTAGGTCAAAAATAGCAATTGCTGTCGGATTAGTGATTACGGCAGTGTGGCCCGAGCGCACAATTAAGCCATCGACGGCGTAGAATCTGCAGTGGTGCGGATTTGATTCTTAGCCTGGTGATGCTATCTTTCGTTGCGAAGCAGTGCTCGTGCTCTCGAAGTGTCCGAGCCCGGGAGCGGAAGCAAGTTGTAGATTCCCATGGAAAAACTCACCACGGTAATCCACACAGCAAGCACACCCAGCCACGGCACTAAGAAGAGTGCTCCCATCAGGAAGAAGTTGGCAAGCGGACCGGCATAGGTGATAGCGAGGTTTTGAACTGGAGTGCCAAAATCGCGAGCTAAGCCTATACCGCGAGGAGTGAGCCGAAATCCATAGGTCTTGACGCCGAGGGAGCGAGCCTTGAAGTAGTGACCGCCTTCGTGAACTATTAGTGCTAAGACTGTCGCTAGCAATATATATAATTGAGCCATTATCTCTTGTCCTCTTTTCGCATTACTGTCAACCGGAATTTCCGTTTTGGCTTCCAACAGCCCCACACGATAATTGAGTTTCTGTTGTTGGGGCCCCCAGAGCACTGATTTGAACATCCTGGGCGGCGGCATGTCTGTTCAATACTAGCCACTCCCGAGAAGTACTCTCAGAACCCGTATTCTGCCGCTCGCGCAGCCGACACTTCAGACACCGCTCCGTTTCTTGCCTCCTTTCTGCCGGATTATTTTTTCTTTCGCCGGCTCCGCTGTCGAAATCCGGACAGCGGATGTCAGCTGGCGCACGGCAGCAAAGAATACTCCGGGCCAAATCGTTACCTTGCGGCGTTTGGAAAGTGGAAAGCCAGTTGCTTCTTAGAGGCAAGGCGGACGTCACGAGCATTCGCGATCAACGCCTGTATTCCAGTGAAGAACGAGTAGTAGGAAAGGAGATTTCCAATGCTGCACCGCTTAATTGCGATTGCAATGTTAGTTACAGGTTTAGCTTTACCTTCACTCGCGGCCTCGGACCGCGAGAACGATGTCTCACGTATTAACGCTTCTGCCCGGGTTTTTCGCGAAATCATGAACACTCCCGATAACTCGATTCCGCAGGATTTGCTGGGCTCGGCGAAGTGCATTGCCATCATTCCGGGCGAGAAAAAGGCTGCCTTCATCTTCGGCGGCAGCTACGGAAAGGGCCTTGCCACTTGCCGAACCACTGACGGCGGATGGAGCGCTCCTCTGTTCCTGACTATTTGGCGGAGGAAGCTGGGGCCTGCAGATTGGAGGCTCCTCAACTGACATCGTCATGATCGTCAGAAGCGAGCACGGCATGCAGAGCCTGCTTAGCGACAAGTTCAAGCTTGGGGCCGACGCAACCGTGGCCGCCGGACCGGTGGGCCGAAACGCGGCCGCCGCGACGAACCAGCAACTGAACGCGGAGATCTTGACTTACTCCCGCAGCAAGGGCGCATTTTCCGGGATCAGTTTGGATGGCGCCGTCGTCCAGGCTGACCACAGCGGTGACTCCGCCATGTATGGCGCTAACGTAGAACGCCAACAGATTCTGCACGGGGCCGTCGCAGTTCCGCCAGCGGCGGAACCTCTAATCAGCGAAATTGGGCAATACGCGAACGGGGTTGCGAGTGCAAGCGCGCGCTAGCTATCAGAAGCCGCGGTTCCGGGCTGGCGAAACGGCCCGCGGCAGGTAATGACCAGCCGCTGCGGCTTCGCCTATGCGCCGCGGCGGCAGGGAGAGCGGTATGGATGTATCAAAGCAGGTTTTGTCGGTTTGGCTTTCATTCTTAATTGCGTTCGTCACGTGTGTGGGAACGCCGGTGTATGCGCAGGAGGAAGCGTCCCCTGCAACTCCGGTCACCTCTGCGCAACCCACGGCGCAAGAGCTTCAGCAACTGGTCGCACCGATTGCTTTGTATCCGGATTCACTGGTTGCCCAAATCTTGGCGGCGTCGACCTATCCGGCGCAGGTGGTCGAAGCAGATCGCTGGATGCAGGCGCATCCCGACCTCAAGGGCGATCAACTGGCCCAGGCAGTCAACGAACAAGATTGGGACCCGAGTGTGAAGGCTTTGACGGAATTTCCCTCGGTTCTTGCGAACATGGACAAGAACCTCTCCTGGACCTCGTCGCTGGGCGATGCCTACATCAACGACCAGCAGGGCACGATGGACGCGGTCCAGCAAATGCGCCGCCAAGCGAAGCAGTCGGGCAATCTAAAGGACACATCGCAGGAAAAGGTAACTCAGCACGGACAAACCATCGTAATTGAACCAGCTAATCCGGAGGTTGTTTACGTCCCTGAGTACGATCCGTGGGCGGTTTACGGAGTGGCTCTCGCACCCTGGCCGGGATGGTATTGGTATCCGGGTTTGTATTGGACTGAGCCGGGCATTGGCTTTGGGATTGGTTTCGGAATCGGCTTCTTTGGCGGATTCGGCTGGGGATGGCATCACTGGGGCTCAGATTGGCGCCACAACAGGGTCCTATACAACCACAATACTTACATCTCCCACAGCAGAACGGTAGTAAACCGCAACTACTACGCTAATCGAGCACGCACCAATGGCGTGCACGGTGGCGGCGGAGTTCATGGCGGGAACGCATTTCACGGTGGGAATGCGTTTCACGGCGGCAATCTTGGAGCGTCGCAGCATGGCTTTGGAGGCCAGCACATGGCGGGAGGTAACCACATGAGCGCGTTCGGCGGCTTCGACCACGGCGGCGCCGTCCGAGGCTATTCCAATCGCGGCTTCTCGAGCATGGGAGGCTTTCACGGAGGTGGCGGCTTCCACGGCGGCGGTGGAGGGTTCCACGGTGGTGGAGGAGGGCGCAGGTAATGCGGGGTCAGCGTATCACGACGCAAGCGACGAAATGGAGAAGTGCATCAATGAGCGGAAATAACAGGTCACGTTCGCTAGTTCTAGAAATCGCGGTTCTTGCAGTAATCACTCTGTTGGTCCTGTGCTTTTCTCAACTGATTGTGGCTCAGCAATTGCGACCGAGGAATTTTGCGTCTGCCGGTGAGGCATCACAGGCCCTTTATGAAGCCGTAACAAGCAATGATGAGCCGGCGCTGCAGGCAATCCTGGGAGCTGGACCAGAACTGACGTCGTCCGGCGACAAGGTCGAGGACAAGCTCAATCGCGAACGGTTCGCGCAGAAATACCGGGAAATGCACCGACTGGTGCACGAACCGGATGGGACAACGATGCTTTACATCGGAGCGGAGAACTGGCCGTTTCCGGTTCCACTGCTCTCAAAGGGTGACAAATGGTACTTCGACTCCGACGCCGGCGCCCAGGAAGTTCTGGCCCGCGAGCTCGGACAGAATGAAACCATTGCCATTCAGGTCTGCAAAGCGTTTGCGAGAAGCAGCGGGCCAGGAGTGGACCGGGCAGCTGCTCAGGATCCAGTCGTGCAATTCGCCAGTACGCTCGCCAACCACAAGCCTGCGGACTCGGCCAACGACGAATCGTTCCATGGATATCGCTTCAGATTGGGAGCGGGAAAAGCCGCCGCCGAATTGCTGGTGGCGTACCCGGCAGAGTACCGCTCAACCGGAGTGATGACGTTCATGGTCACGCCTGCCGGGTCGGTGTACGAGAAAGATCTTGGGCCGCAAACGGTTACTTTGGCAGAGCAGGTCCAGGGCAGATCGGATGGAAAGTGGGCGGAAGTGCAGCCAGACTTGTTGCCGTGAGTGCGGTGAGTCGTTCGGTTCCACTTTTTGACACGCCCCATGTCGGCCGATTGACACCTGACACTCACAATCAGAGATGTGCCCATAATCCCTAGCCAACGGCGGTTGGCCGCCGCTCCAATTTGTGGCATGGCAAGTGCTTTTACAAAGGCTACAGGCATCATTAGGGCCGCCCAGCTTCTCTCATTTGGAAGCGACTGACGGAGGCCGCCAGGACCAACAGTCATGTGGATCGTTAGACTCGCATTACGTCGACCTTATACGTTCGTGGTCCTATCCATCCTCATCCTGGTGATGGGTCTGCTGGCTATCTTCCGGACTCCGACCGACATTTTCCCGAACATTGATATCCCGGTAATCAGCATCATCTGGAACTACAGCGGCCTGGTTCCTGTGGACATGAACAACCGGATTGTTTATGTGACCGAGCGGGCGCTGACAACCACGGTAGACAACATCGAGCACATCGAGTCGCAGTCGCTCTATGGAGTTGCTGTGGTTAAGGTTTTTCTGCAGCCTACCGCGAATGTGGAACGCGGGATTGCGCAGATTACGGCCGTTTCGCAAACCCAATTGAAGCAACTACCGGCTGGAACTACGCCCCCGCTGATCCTGGCCTACAGCGCATCGAGTGTTCCGATTTTGCAGCTCGCCCTTTCGGGACAGGGGCTGTCTGAGCAGCAACTCAACGACTATGGGCTTAATTTCATTCGCGTTCAGCTCATTACGGTCCCGGGAGCTTCGGTGCCGTATCCGTACGGCGGAAAGCAACGTCAGGTAGAGGTTGACCTGAATCCAAATGCGCTGCAGGCAAAAGGTCTGTCCGCGCTGGATGTCACCAACGCGATCGCGCTGCAGAACCTGATCCTGCCGACAGGAACATCGAAGATCGGCGGAACGGAGTACCAGGTCACGCTTCCCAACGCTGCGCCGCAGACCATGGAGGACCTGAACCGTATTCCCATCAAGACAATCGGGGATACCACGATTTACATCAAGGATGTCGCGTGGGTACACAACGGGTCGCCGCCGCAAACCAACATTGTCCGCGTGAATGGACAACGATCGGTGCTTCTGACCATTCAGAAGGGCGGCAATGCTTCGACGTTGAGTGTGATTGCGGGCATCAAGGCACTTCTTCCCCAGATTGCCGCCACCGTGCCACCGCAATTGAAGATGCAGCCGCTGGCCGATCAATCGATCTTTGTCAAAGGGGCAATCAGCGGTGTGGCTCGGGAGGCCCTGATTGCTGCGTGCCTGACGGCTCTGATGATCCTTGTCTTTCTGGGGAGCTGGCGAAGCACGCTGATCATCGCCACGTCGATTCCGCTCGCGATTCTCACCTCCATCATCGTGCTGAGTGCGATCGGCGAGACCATCAACATCATGACGCTGGGTGGATTGGCCCTGGCGGTGGGAATTCTCGTTGACGATGCCACGGTCGAGGTGGAGAACATCAATCGCAACCGCGCATTGCATCCCGAGCAAACCATGGATGATGTGGTGCTGGACAGTGCATCGCAGATTGCCACACCGGCCTTTGTTTCCACGCTCTCCATCTGCATCGTGTTTGCCCCCATGTTCCTGCTCTCCGGGGTAGCGCGTTATCTGTTCCTGCCTCTGGCAGAAGCCGTTGTCTTTGCCATGCTGGCTTCCTATTTCCTCTCGCGAACCATTGTTCCGACCATGGCGAAGTATCTGCTGAGGTATCAACATGACGGTGAGAACCGCGCGCAGAGCCGCAATCCCCTCGTCCGATTGCAGCACCGTTTCGAAGTTGGTTTCGAGCGGTTCCGCGAGGGGTATCAGCGGCTCTTGGGGCTTGTGTTGCATCACCGGGGCGTATTCCTGGCGGGTTTCTTTGTCGCGTGTCTCGGCTCGTTGGCGATTTTGATCCCGTGGTTGGGGCAGGACTTTTTCCCGCCCGTCGACGCAGGCAGCTTTAAACTTCATGTCCGCGGTCCTACGGGGATGCGCATTGAAGACACCGCATTCCTCTGCGACCTGGTTGAGAATTCGATCAGGAAGCAGATTCCGCCGGCCGAGGTGTTGAGCATTATCGATAACATCGGGCTGCCGTACAGCGGCATCAATCTTTCCTATAGCAATTCGGCTCCGGTTGGCACGTCCGACGCAGATGTGCTTGTGACGTTGGCCCCGACGCATCATCCGACAGCGGAATATGTCGACCAGCTGCGCCTCACGTTGCCGAAACAATTTCCGGGCGTGACCTTCGCTTTCCTTCCATCGGACATCGTGACGCAAATCCTTAACTTCGGCTTGCCCGCACCAATTGACATTCAAGTTGTAGGGCACGACCTTGAGGGCAATCACGCCTGGGCAAACCAGGTACTCGAACAAATCAGGTCTGTTCCGGGCACGGCCGACATGAGGATCCAGCAGCCATTCAATGAACCATATCTGAACATGGGAATTGAGCGGACCAAGGCCCAGGAGCTTGGCTTCTCGGCTCGCGATATCGCTCAGAACGTGCTGGTTTCCCTGGGCGGGAGCTTTCAGACATCACCAACCTTCTGGGTCGATCCTAAAACCGGAGTCAGCTACAACATCGAAGCCCAGACACCCCAGTACCGGGCGGATACATTACAGGACCTGGTGAACATCCCGGTCACAGGAACAAATGCCTCCGCTGCTCCCTCGCTTATGGCGAGTCTGGTGTCCATCAAGCGATCAGCCGGGATGGCGGTGGAATCCCACTACAATATTCAGCCGGTGATCGATATTTTCGGAACGAACTCGGGACGCGACCTGGGGGGAGTTTCGCGCGACATCAATAAGATCATCAATGCCAACCGCAGCCACTTGCCACGTGGATCGCAAGTGACTGTCCGCGGACAGGTCCAGACCATGCGGGCTTCGTATATAGGGCTGCTGGCGGGGCTAGTGTTCGCGATCTTGCTCGACTACCTGCTGATCGTGGTGAATTTTCAGTCCTGGCTGGATCCCTTCGTCATGATCTCGGCGTTGCCAGCTGCGCTGGCCGGAATCTGCTGGTTTCTGTTCATCACGCATACGTCGATCAGCGTGCCTGCACTGATGGGAACCATCATGTGCATGGGTGTGGCGACGGCGAACAGCATCCTGCTCGTCAGCTTTGCCGCCGAGCAGATGGACGGCGGTAAGGACCCGATTACGGCTGCCTTGGAGGCAGGCTTTACGCGTTTTCGTCCGGTTCTGATGACTGCGTTGGCCATGATCATCGGCATGGTTCCAATGGCGCTGGGGTTGGGCGATGGCGGCGAGCAAAATGCGCCGCTGGGGCGAGCGGTGATCGGTGGGCTGCTTTTCGCGACAGTTTCCACGCTGTTCTTCGTCCCGACATTCTTCAGCGTGCTGCACGAGCGGCGGTTAAAAGGCAAGGCCCAGGGCGGCGCAATACCGGCTGATAGGAAAAGTGGTGACTGATATGGTGGAACACGCAGTCAGTGAACAGGTCAACGAAGCTGGTGCGAACTTGTCGCGTCAGCCGGGTCCACGCCCTGCTACACGAAGATACCGGCTGGTTGCGGTAATCATCGTGCTGATTGCAGGTGGGGTGCTGTTTTTCGGAATCCGGTCGCGCTTGCAGAATGAGGCGAGGCTGCGCACTGTGGTGGCGGAAATATCCGCGCCTTCGGTTTCAGTAGTGTTACCGAAAGCTGCCGCGCCAGCGCAGGAGATCATTCTTCCTGGCAATGTACAACCGCTTATCTCATCCCCGATTTATGCGCGTACCGATGGCTATCTGAAGAAGTGGTATTTCGATATCGGGGCGCACGTGAAGGCGGGGCAACTGCTGGCTGTGATTGAGTCTCCCGAGGTGGATCAGGAGCTGGCACAAGCGAAGAGCACTCTGGCTACTGCGCAAGCCAATCTGGAGCTGTCAGACATTACAAGAACACGTTACATAGGATTATTTGCGAAGCATGCGGTTTCCCAGCAGGACCGCGACAACGCAGTTGGTACATATAACGCAAACAGGGCGATTGTCGATGCAGACATGGCAAGCGTTCAACGCTATGCGGCGCTGGTGTCATTTGAAAAGGTCTACGCTCCTTTCGATGGGGTGATTACGGCTCGCAATACCGATATCGGCGACCTCATCAACTCTGGCAATAGCGGGGTATCCAAGACCGATATGTTTCACATGTCCCAGACGGATACCTTGCGCGTGTACGTGAACGTCCCAGAGGAATTCTCACGTGGCGTCGAACCCGGCCAGACCCAGGCGGACATTGTTTTGGCTGAGTTTCCCGGGCGCAAATTTCCCGGAAAACTAGTTCGCACCGCAGATTCCATCAATATGACTACCCGGACATTATTGGTGGAGGTGGACGTTTCCAATCCTACCGGGACTCTGTTCACAGGCTCTTACGCCGAAGTCCATCTCGAAATTCCTGGGCAAAATCCCACTTACCTGATTCCGGCAAATACGCTGCTGTTTCGTACCCAAGACCTGCAGGTGGGTGTGGTACAAAACGGAAAAGTGGTGCTCAAGACTGTGACCCCGGGGCATGATTTCGGCAATGAAATCGAAGTTGTTACCGGACTAACCGGCCAGGACCAGGTGATTGTGAATCCCTCGGATTCTCTGGTCACCGGTCAGGCAGTTCAGATTGTGAATGCAACCCTGCCGGGAGATAACGCAAAATGAGCTCGCCCCACCCAATTCGCGGCGAAGGCCGGCAAGTGTGCTGGGGCGTGCTTCTGGTGGTCGCCTGTCTGCTTTCGTTCGTCGCTTGCGCGGTAGGGCCGAAGTACCATCAGCCTCCTGTGGTGACGCCGCCTGCCTACAAAGAAATGGGCAACTGGAAAACCGCCCAGCCGAGCGAGCAGAATCTGGGCGGCAATTGGTGGGAAATCTTTCAGGATGCTCAGCTCAATGCGTTGGAGCAGCAGATCAATGTTTCCAACCAGAACCTGAAGCAGGCGGTAGCTCAATATCAGCAGGCCCGCGCTGCGCTGCGCTATGCTCGTGCGGATTACTACCCGACCGTGACCGCGGGTGCTACGGCAACCAGGGAGAAATATTCTGCTAACCGCTCGCCTCACAGCACGTTTTTCAATGGCGTTACGTTCAATGATTTCAGCGTCCCGGTAGAGTTGTCGTATCAGACCAATGCCTGGGGACGTGTGACTCGGAACGTGCAGTCTTATAGAGCTCAGGCGCAAGCCAGCGATGCCGATTTGGCTGTGATCAACCTAAGCGTGCATGCCACCCTGGCCGTCGACTATTTTGCGGCACGCAGCCTGGACGCCGAAGAACAGCTGTTGCAGAACACAGTGGTCCAGTACGAGAAAGCGCTCAATCTGAACGAGGACCTTTACCAGGGAGGATTGGCTTCCGAGGTCGAGGTGGAGCAGGCGAGGACGATCCTGGAAACCACCAGGGCACAGATGATCGATGTCGGTGTTGCCCGCGCGCAGTACGAGCATGCAGTCGCAGTTCTGATGGGCAAGCCTCCCGCCGAGTTCAGTCTTCCCCCGTTGCCACTGACGACGCCACCGCCGCCGATTCCGGTCGGCATACCTTCGGAGCTGCTCGAACGACGTCCGGATATCGCAGTGGCGGAACGGCTGGTGGCGTCGGCGAATGCGCAAGTTGGGCTGCAACAAACGGCGTATTATCCGCTGGTCAACATAGTTGCTTCCGGAGGATTCGACAGCGGCTCCATCACAACTCTATTCCAGGGGCCGAGCGCCATCTGGGCAGTCGGAGCTTCCGCGGCACAAATCCTGTTTGACGGGGGCCGGCGGCGCGCCGGTGTAGACGAAGCCAAGGCGAGCTACAACTCCAACGTTGCAGCGTATCGCCAGACGGTGCTCACGGCGTTTCAGCAGGTGGAAGACAATCTCGCAGGCTTGCGCATTCTGGAGCAGGAAGCCGGAGTTCAGGCCACCGCAGTCAATGCCGCCGAGAGATCGCTCTCGCTCTCCGAGACTCGGTACGAGGGCGGCGTTACCAGCTATCTGGAAGTGATTACCGCACAAAACGCTGCACTGTCAGATGAACTCACCGCCGTGAATATTCTTGGCCGGCGGATGGCCAGCGCGGTGTTGTTGATCCAGGCGCTTGGAGGCGGATGGGACAAATCGAGCCTGCCGCAGCGGCCAGAATGTTGCGGTAATACCCGCGTAGCCATGACGAATTGAGGCGTCGCATAGGGTTCCATGGAATCTGCATGAGGACCGTAGCTATTATTTTCAGCGCGTTGATGCTCCTAACTCCGATGCTTGCCCAGCGCACGGTTGTGGCGGACGCTCCGGAGGTGCAGGCTCCATTTACCCTGACTGCCGCGTACGATGCTGACGCTGGACACAACGCATTCTTCTTTGCCGGCAAGGCCGTGCCACCGACGATTCGTGTGTTGCCCGGTCACGAATTCAAATTGCAATATGTGAACAATCTGCCCGCCCATTCCAGCGAGCAATGTGCGCTTGCGCCGTGCGCCGACCACAGCAACCTGCATTTCCACGGCCTGCACGTTTCGCCTGAGAGTCCGCAGGACGATGTCCTCACCATGATGTCGACTCCTGGACAGAAATTGAACTACCGCGTTGAAATACCTTCTTACTCCGCCCCAGGGTTGTACTGGTATCACACCCACCCCCATGGTGAGAGCGCGCGACAGGATCTCGACGGCATGTCCGGAGCCATCATTATTGATGGCATTGACCGCTACTATCCGGAAGTTCGACGGATGCGTGAGCGTGCGCTGGTCCTTCGGGATCGCGATATCGAGCATGCGAGCGATGAGGCTCGCAGGCAGATCCTGCAGCAAGTTGGAGTGCAGGCGGTTGCATGTGGGACGCAGACGGACCAGCGGGTACAGCGAGTATTCACTCTGAACGGGGCAGTCCGGCCGGAGATCCCGATCGCTCCCGGCGAGCGACAGTTCTGGCGTATGGTGAACGCTTCCCCCGATCGCTACGCAGACCTTCAACTAGACGGGCAGCAGATGGAGATTGTCGCCCTCGATGGTATGCCGCTTTCCTACCATGACCGTAACCGCCATACGCGCAAGGTCGACCACATTTTGGTTGCGCCTGCGGGTCGGGTTGAGGCGATCGTCACCGGACCAGCGGCGGGAACGCGCTTATCCTTGAGTACGCGATGCGTGGACACCGGGGCTGATGGCGATTCAAATCCCACGATGGTGATCGCCGACGTGGTGAGCGAGTCGCGCGCCGGTGGGCCCCCACACAAGGTTCCCACCACGACCGGCGTGCCGGTCTACCGCGAATTCTCTGTTCGTCGGTTGGGGAAGCTGGAGTCGAGCACGCCCGATTTTACGGTGGTGTTCACCGAAGACAAGAACGGGTTCTACATCAACGACAAGAAATTCTCTATGGATGCTGGCCCGATGCTGACTGTGCGCGTCGGTTCATTGCAGCATTGGCGAGTGGTCAACGCCAGCAGCGAGTTGCATCCGTTCCACATCCACCAGGTGCACTTCCTCGCCTATGCCGTCAACGAAGTTCCCTTGGAGACGCCGGAATGGCTCGACACAGTTAATGTTCCGTATCGCGGCACGGTCGATCTGGTCATGGACTTTACCGATCCCATAATCCGCGGGATGTCGGTATTCCACTGTCATCTGCTGAGTCACGAAGACAAAGGCATGATGGCGAAGATTCTGTTTCAGTAGACGTAACCATTGAGACGTCGTGGTCTGAGTGGGCGCGTGGTAGCGTCGCTCTGACTTCGGCAGCTCTGCCGCCCGATGATGCTTCAATGACGAGGCAGGGCCCCCCGGCCGGTAGCTGGATGGCTCCCAGCGGGCGGGGGGTGGGAAACCGGGGCCCCGGCGAGCGCCGCTTCTGCGCTCGCTGGGGTGGCTTTAGGCAGTTCGCCTTGCAGCTTTCTCCAAATCGGTTACGTCAACTCGGTTTTCCATATACCGAATGACGAAGGAGATGTCAGAGGTGAGGCCTTCCTTGAAGGCAGCGGAGTTCACTCCGAAAGCCGCGGCCGTAGCAGGCAGCACCAGGTTCGATGCCTTAGCGGTTTCGAGGATGAGACCAAAGTCCTTGTTCATCAAGCCAACGCCGAATTGCGGGCTGTAATCGTTGTGCTCTGCTCTTGCCAGTTTCCCTTTATGAGCAGGTGGCACCACCGCGGTCTGCGACAACACGGTGAGCAACGTCTTACGGTCGAGACCCTCCGCTTTCCCGAGCGCGATGGCTTCTGCAATGGCCTGCATGCTGACGCCGAGAATTGTATTGACGACCAGCTTCATGCTCGTCCCGGCGCCCGACGGGCCCATCAGGAAATACTGGCTCGCGAGCGCGTCGAAGATCGGCTTTGCAGCCTCAAACAATTTGGAATCGCCGCCGGCGAGCAGCGTGACGGTGCCCTCCTCGACCGCAGGAGTGCTGCCGGAGATAGCCACGTCCATGACGTCGATGCAGTGCTTGGCACCTTCGGCGTGCAGTTCCCGGGAAGTGTCCGGTGAGATGGTGCTCATCTCGAGTACTACCCTGCACGTGTCTTCATTATCGAGTATTCCGTTGGGACCCAAATAGACGTTACGAACGGCGTTGTCATCGGTTAAGCAGGACAGGATGACGTCAGCGTTCGCGGCCAGTTCCGCAAGGCCCTCGGCCACCGACGCGCCATATTGTCGCAGCGCCTCTGCGTTGCCCAGGTTGCGATCGTAGACAGCGACCTTGTATCCGTGATCAAGCAGACGTCGAACGATGCGGCTTCCCATCGCGCCGACGCCAACGAATCCGAGACTAACTTCATCTGCAGTAAACGATTTCATGAATGACTCCTTGTTCAAGAAGCTCTGCGTACGCGCCTGGTGCGCTCGGGCTGGGCTTTAGTTTTCTGGCTCGGCCGGGAGGGACCGCTGCCCGCTCCGGTTCGCTCAACCGCGGCTGCGATCTCGTCGAGATCAGCCGAAGTGAGCTCCAGGTTGGCAGCACCGATCCAGCCATCCACCTGTTCAGGGCTTCGGGCGCCGACGATTGCGGCAGTAACTCCGGGCCAGCTCAGCACCCATGCGATTGCAACCGATGAGACTGAAGTCCGGTGCCGTTCCGCGATTGGCCGCAACGCATCACGCAAAGCAAGATTGCGTTCGAGGTTGGGCGAATTAAACTCCGGAGCGCGGCGCCGCCAATCGTCGTCCGCCATGCGGGCGACTCGGTCAGCGCTGAAGTTGTCAGTCAGCAATCCGGATTGCATTGGGCTATAGCAAATCACACCGGTACGGTGCGCGTGGCACCACGGGATCTCGCGGGCGGCAACGTCGCGGTGAATCAAAGAGAAAGGCGGCTGCAACGAGTCCACGTGGCGAATCCGTTGGCAGCGTTCGAGCAGGCCGACGTCGAAGTTCGATACGCCGCCAAGCCTGACTTTGCCTTCTTCGATCAGCCGCAGCATCTCGGCCCACGAATCTTCAATAGGCGTTCCGGTCTCGTCAGGCCAATGGAACTGGTATAAATCGATGCGCTCAATGTCGAGTCGCCGTAGCGAGGCTTCGCACTCACGGCGGATCGATTCCGGCTTGAGAACTCGCTTGGGCTCCTGCATGGGATTCCGCTGGTCCCAGATCAGACCGCACTTGGTGAAGATGTGCGGCCGTTCAGATTTTGGTATGGAGCGCAGAAACTGCCCGACGACTTCTTCGGAATGACCGAGCCCATAAACCGCCGCCGTATCGATCCAATTGATGCCAAGTTCGACGGCGTGTCGCATTGCGGCCTGCGAGGCGTTGTCGTCTTGTGGTCCCCATCCGAATGACCAGCCGCCTCCTCCGATTGCCCATGCTCCAAAGCCTACGGCTGTAATCTCAAGTCCGCTCGAACCAAGCGGGCGCTTATTGATCTTCATGATTTCCTCCAAAATTAATTGTGTCGTGCTGCCGTGCCAGGCGAGCGGTCACGCAGCTCCTGCTAGTTCACCGACCGTCATCTATCCCGCAGGCCGATTCCTAAAAGGCAGCTGCTTTGGCTGCCATGAGCAGAGTTTCAAGCCGGCGTTGCATGCGAATGCAGTCCTCTATGGTGACCGAAGCGAGCGCGGCGCGAACGAATTCCTGCTCGCACTTTTGCGAACAGAAGGCATTGGGGAATTGCGCAGTGGAACTGTGCGGGTTTCGCGGCGCCCAGCACTGGGAACACAATCCTGGTGTCGAAGGGCCGGATTCAGTGCCCGCGAGTGCGCGGCCAAGGCCGATCAGCCTGGTGGCAGCCGAGGCGACCCCCGGGGACGACCGGCTAGTATCGGAGTTGCTGGAACCGGGGAGCTGTTGTTTGGATTGAATAGCTAACATGTCGATGCCCTCTGGCTTTGTTAGAGCACTTGCTGTGCCAAAACCGGTGTCGTATCACAGCCAGGTTGGATGACGAAATTTCGTTTAGAACTCTCATCATTCTTCTCATTGTGGCTGGGGTTATGCGAGTTCCTGCTATCGCTTCTCAGGCAACTGAACTCATGAGCGACCGAGCTGCGGAGTTCCTTACCTTGTAGATGACAGCGGATTGACACCAAGTGTCGAAAAGGTAGTGCCGTGCCTCCGTGCCGTCGCTTTCGACGCTTTCTTTTCTTGCAAAGAAGCTGGCAATCGAAATGCTCTCAAGCCTGGGAAGGGCATCTATGCCACTAGTCAACATTTCGATTCCTAGGGGGAAGCCGCCGGAGTACGTCAAAGCCATCGCTGACGGAGTGAACTCGGCCGTACTCTCCACGCTCGAAGGTTTTCCGCCTGACGATCGCTACCAGATCATCCACGAACACGAGTCCTTCGAGTTGGAGTACCAGAAGCGCACGGGAGATCGCGTGATGCTGTATCTCATCATGCGAGCCGGACAGAAGCCGGAGTCAAAGAAGGCTTTCTACCGAAAAGTTGTGGAGAACCTGAAGCGCAGCCCCGGCATAGACCCAGCGAACGTGCTGATCACTATCGCGGAGAACCACGACATTGATTGGTCCTTCCGTGACGGCATTGCGCAATTTGTTCCGTGAACTGCAACCAGCCATGTCTCGGGAAATGAGAGGAAGTGAGGACAAAAGCAGATGCTGAATCAGATCATAAGTACAACCAAGTCCGTGGTGAGTCCGGCCAGGCACTCCCTTCATCGGACTTGTTTCAGACTGTTTCTGGCGTTGCTGGCTGCGAGCGGGCCCGCGGTCGGGGGCGCTTACGGGCAGCTTAATCAACCACAGGATGAATATGTAGTCCCCCGGGCGGTTACAGCGAGAGGATTGGCTCCGAAAATGAAATACAAAGATCTTGGTCAGCAAGCAACAACCTACGCCGTCATCTTCGGTGATGGTGACGAAGTCGCATCCGGCCTGACGGAATTTGCAGCTAATAATCATATTCAGTCCGGACATCTCACCGCGATCGGCGCCTTCAGTGGCGCGGTGCTCGCGTATTTCGACCGCGAGCGCAAACAGTACAAGAAAATCACGATTAACAATCAGGTGGAAGTTCTGTCCTTTATTGGGGATTTTGCTCTCGACAAAGGTAAACCGGTGCTGCACGCACACGTGGTTGTGGGCTTTCCTGATGGTCACACCATGGGAGGACATTTGATTGAAGCGCACGTGTGGCCAACTCTCGAAGTGTTTCTAGTAGCTTCACCGACTCCACTTCAAAAACAACTTGATCCCGATTCGCACCTCGACCTGATCGCACCGTAGCTCGCGGACAAAAAAATGGCCACAGAAGATGGAAAGGAAATCAGAGTGATCGCTCAGGCGTTTGCGCGACCTGAGTACGTCGGCGGCGTTCGTAAGACCCTCAAGGACATGATCGCCCCCACTCGGGGCGAGAAGGGGTGCATCGTCTATGACCTTCACGAGGTGATCGGCGATCCGTACCAGTTCGTATTTTTCGAAATCTGGGAGAGTGAGGCCGCGCTGGAAGCGCACACTCGAACCCCACATTTTCAGGATCTCGAACGCGCACAAACCATGATGACCGAACCCCTGAAGGTTACAAAGCTCAGGAAGCTGTTGTGAAGGGAGACCCCCGGCTTCTCAGGATATCCCGTGCTGCTGCTGAACCCGATGTTGCAGTGCGGCGGAGCGGAAGAAAAAAAACGACCTGAACGCGCTCATTCAGTCTTTATCGTGAATCCAGGTGAGCGCTCGTCCTGCGGACGGGAGCCCGATGGTCGTGATCGAAAGCAGCACTACGTGCTCCATTTCTTTTGCGGTCACTCCGGCTTCCGCTGCGTGTCGCACCGCAGAATGTGTTCCGCCCTCAGTGCCTGCGCCAACAGCTATTGCCAGCTTGACCAATCTGCGGGTCTTCTCGTCCAGCGGACCAGCATTGTGACACGCTTCGGCAAGGTTAGTGAACGCCTGCCAAATGTCTGGATACCTGGTGCGGATCTGTTCCCCGGCGGTCGATGGTTTGGGCATGCTGCCTCCTCCCGGTTTGCGGTTCCCAATCACAGAATTATAAGCAGGCTTAAAAACGAAAACCGCGACGAAGAATTCACGCCTGTCCTCTGTCTCTAATCTGGTATAGCATCCATTGGATGCGAGGTTCACCATGACGGCGAACGCAGCTCCTTTAGGAAACGAGACGACCGGAGTGGCCCACCAACCGAACGCAGGATGCGGCCTGACAATCGTGCGAGTGACGATCGGCGCTATGTTCGTGTGGGTCTTCTTCGAGAATTTGGGTAAAGGCCTCTACACCCCCGGTGGTTACGCCGGCCTGATCAACTATTACATCAAGATGGGTCACTCGCCTGCCGCGTGGAAAGCGGTCATGGGTCTGGCGGCGAGTCACGCCTCCATGGCGGCTCCCCTGCAAGCGCTGACGGAAATCTCGCTCGGCATTCTCCTGGTCATCGGCCTGCTCACGCGCCCGGCTGCTTTCATCGCGTTTTTGTATCTCGGAAGTCTCTGGGTTTCGGAGTGGGGTACCGCGTGGATCTGGGAATTGCTGGTTCCGGTATTGGCATCACTTGCGCTCGCGGTGGGACGCGCAGGCAGAACGTGGGGCGTCGACGCGTGGCTGGCGCAGCGGCGGCCGTCCTCGCCGTGGTGGTGATTTGAGCCCAGGTCACGTTCGAGTCTCGGTCATCGTTCCAACCCGCAACGAAGCGTCCTCAATCAGCTGCGTTCTCGCCGATCTCCCGGCCGATGTAGTCACCGAGGTAGTGGTTGTCGACAGCGACTCAACTGACGGGACTCCCGAAATCGCAGCGACCATGGGAGCGCGCGTGGTCCACGAGGCTCGCCGCGGATATGGACGCGCCTGTCTGACCGGGCTCGCGAATGCAAATGCCCCCGATATAGTCGTGTTCCTCGACGGCGATTACAGCGACCGGCCGGCTGAGCTGCCGCTTCTGCTCGCTCCCATCCTTGACGGCCGCGCGGATATCACACTGGGCTCGCGCCTTGGCGAGCAACGGATACGCGGCGCGCTACCGTGGCATGCGGTGTTTGGCAATTGGCTCGCGGCCAGCTTGATCAGAGTTCTCTACGGTGTGAGAATCAGCGACCTCGGTCCGTTCCGCGCGGCGCGCGCCGATGTTCTCCGTGAACTCGCGCTCGAAGAGGCCACGTACGGCTGGGCAGTCGAGATGATCTTGAAAAGCGCCCTACAGGGATTCAGCATTGTCGAGGTGCCGGTCAGCTATCATCCGCGCATTGGCAAATCGAAGATCAGCGGCACGGTGAGGGGCACGCTGGGAGCGGCGTGGTTCATTCTCAGCCGGATCGTGGGTTATTATTTTCGGCATCGACGGGCCGGCGCGACGCGGCCGGCGTGAGCCTGTGCGGCGATCTCCTATGGAATCTTCCAGCCAGACCAACGTGCGTCCACGCAAAGGGGACTGCACGTTAGTCATTATGGCCAAAGCACCCAGGCCGGGCATGGTCAAGACGCGGTTGGCGGAGTGCCTTCCTCCGCCCGCTGTTACCGCGCTCTATCGCTGCCTTCTGGACGACACGATGGCGCTGGCTCAGTCACTGGGCGGCGTCGAGGTTGCCATCATGTGCCCTGCCTCAGATGTCGACGATCTAGCGGCCTTGACGGGCGACGCGGTGCGCGTCGTGCCGCAGACCGGCGAGGGCCTTGCTGCAGCTCTCACCTCAGTGTTTGCGCGCTTCGCTGCGGCTGGCCAGCAGCGCGTCATCGCATTCAACAGCGACAGCCCGCATCTTCCGGCATCGGTGTTGGAGAATGCGTTCGAGGCTCTGGCTGCGTGCGATGTGGTAGTCGGACCGACACACGACGGTGGTTACTATCTCGTTGGAGCGAAGTTCACCCATCCCGGACTGTTCAACGGCGATGGGATGGGAACGTCAAATGCGCTTGAGGCGCTGCTGGCGCGCGTCCGGACCCTGGGACTCTCGGTGCGCCTCGCGGATGCTTTTTACGACGTTGACGTGGCGGCCGACTTGATCCGGCTCGACGCGGAACTGCGACTCGCTCCAGCGAGGGCCCCCCGAACGGCTGCCTGCCTGGCGGAGTGGCGCCAGGTGCTGGAGCAGCTGCGGCCCGGCATGAGCGACCTGTGAGGCTCACGCCAGCCCGCAGGCTTTACGCATTGGGCACGATCTTGCTTGTCGCGCTGATGGTCTGCTCGCGCAACCTCGGCAGCCGGGGTGCGCCGTCCTTCATAGTTCCGCTGGCGGTTGCCGGGATCGCATACCTGCTGGCGATTCGTGAGTTCTTTTCTACGCCAACAGTCCCAAAGCACGTGGTCATCATCGGGCTCGCGTTGGCGGCTGGGTGGCAACTTTTATTTCTACTGAAACCGCCGGGTTCAGATGACGACATTCATCGATATGTTTGGGATGGGCGGGTGCAGCGGCTCGGCTATAACCCGTATATCGTCGTTCCCAGCGACCCAGCGCTTGCAGGCCTGCACACACCCGAGACCCGCACGCTGAACCACCCAGATGTACCGACTCCCTATCCACCAGGCGCTGAGCTTTTCTTCCGTGGCGTAACCGCGATTCACGAGTCTACCTTTGCGCTGAAACTAGCGTTTGTAGTTTGCGGTTGGGCAATTGTTTTCGTATTGCTCGACGTCTTGCGCGGTAGTGGGCAGGGAGAGCATTGGGTTCTGGCTTATGCCTGGAACCCGTTGCTCGCAATCGAGGTCGCAGGCAGCGGTCACATCGATATTGTCGGCGCGCTGCTGCTGTTGGTATCTTTCGCCGCGCTGGCGCGGCGCTGGCGTGCGGTTGCAGCCCTGGCATTTGCGCTGGCTGTAGCTGTGAAATTGCTGCCGCTTGTATTGTTCCCACTCTACTGGAAGCGGGTTCGTTTGCGTGACGGCGCGCTGGGTGCAGCCGTGATCGCACTTCTCTACCTGCCATTTCTCAACCACGGACGGCTCCCAATCGGCTCGCTCGGCACATACCTGCAAAGTTTCCGCTTCAATGATCCGGTGTTTGCGATGCTCGAGCGGGTAGCAGCTCCGCAAATTGTCGTTGGGCTGGCAGTCCTTGTCGGCTTGCTTACCGCAGTCTATTTCAGACGCAGGCCCGCGGCGCCTTCTGCGGACGCATTTGCCTGGCCGATGGCAGCATCGATTCTATGTGCGCCGGTGGTATATCCGTGGTACCTGCTATGGCTGCTGCCGTTCCTGCGCTCGGCGTCGACGCTGCCGCTCATCATCTGGACCGTGAGCATTATCCCAACCTACGTTGTTTGGCACCTGCGCACACTCGGACGGCCGTGGCTGGTTCCTGGCTGGATTATGCTGCTGGAATACGTGTCTGTCGCGGTGGCCGCTGTGATTATCGGGTTGCGCCGGCTAACACGGCCGGCGGCGGTCTCCAACCCAACGGACTAAATACCGTTGCGAATGCGATCTACGAACTGCATGGCAGTGAAACTATCACCATGCAGAACCCCAGAGTTGAAATGCAGCTGCCAACATTTGTAAACTGACGGCTACTCCGACGAAGCCATCGTGCAGCGATTGTGAACCCGGTGCTGAGATCACAGGTAAGCCAGTTGAGCACTGACCTAAATACGTCGGCCCAATTTAGGCACCGCAGAGCACTCGAGGGTGAACTGTGTCGCTCCGATGTACGACGCCTGTATCCGGAAGCCTCTGCCCGCCATCCAAGGTAACGTCGTTTCAAATTCACCGAGGAGACCTCCATGACAAATTCGAGCCGTGTACGGATGTTATGTGTTCTTGGTTTCTGGGTGCTGGTCCTTGCTTCAAACTCATGGGCGCAAAATCGCCCGCCAATCGCCGAACAGATCGCCAAGACCTATGGTATCGATTCGTGGGGTCAAATTGAGGCGATCCGCTATACCTTCAACCTGAATGTTCCCGGGCTGATTACGCTTGCGCATTCGTGGGTCTGGGAGATTAAGACCGGCCAGGTCACCTTCGAGGGAAAAGATAAGGACGGGAAACCGATGAAGGTCACCTACCTGCGCTCTCAGCTCAGCAGCCAACCCGCCGCCGTGCAAGAGCAAATCGAGCCGGCATTCGTCAACGATCAGTACTGGTTGATCTTTCCCTTCCATGTTGTGTGGGACACCAGCGCCACCGTGACCGATCAAGGTATGCGTAAACTGCCGCTGGGGAAGGGTTCTGCCGAGTTGGTCTCAGTGAAATATCCGTCGCAGGGTGGCTACACGCCGGGCGACACATGGGATCTTTATGTCGGCCCCGACCACCGGATCAAGGAATTTCAGTACCATCGCGGCGGTCCTAAGAAGCCGAGTCTCGTCACCGCGACTTGGGATGGCTACAAAATGGCTGGGCCTTTGCTTGTCTCCACCGAGCATCACGGTACAGCGGACGGCAAGCCGTTGACGCTTACGTTTACGGATGTCGCGGTCAAGCTGGCGGGATCGAATACCTGGATGGATGCGAAATAAGATTTAAGGGTCAGTCTCTCTGGCGATCACGACTGTCGTGCAGGAACTGCTCAGCTTAGGCAGATCGCGATCGGCGGCCATGCGGACCTGAAGGCTTGGCCGTTCCCCGCGAACGATTGGGCAATAGAAATCGGGCTGCAACAGCGCGCCTTGCAGACGTCGCCGTCCCGCACATCCGCCATGGCATGAGTCGCGGAAATCGCAGGACTCGCAGACAACGGGAAGCGTCCGCGCTTGTTCGAAGGGAGCGGAATTCAAAATGTCAGGTCCCGCCGCGATCAAATCCGATAGCGGCTCGCCCGATCCCGGCCAGTAGACGCACGGTTGCGTCGTGGCTCGCGGCGTAACCCGCACGGTGCTGACGCCGCATCCTCCCTCGCGTGGTGGCAGGCCCGTCATCGCTCGCACCAGCGGCTCGCCAATGGCGATGACATCGGTCTCCGCAAAGAGGCGCTGGAAACCTTCCCAGTACTCCTCGTAGGTGAGGGCGTAGATGTCCGAGCGCACCGACTGGTAGACATTGATGCGCAAGGGGGCGTTAAACTGGCTGGCGACGCGAGCCACATCCGCAAGACGTAGGTAGTTTGACTTCATCATGACCGCGACGATTGTTACGGGCACGCCCAGCCGCACGCAACGTTCTGCCTGCTGGTGAATCAGCGCCCAATTGCCCGTTCCGCGTTGCGCATCCTGCTCCGCTTGCGTGGCGTAATCGAGAGAAAACTCGATATCGTGAAAAGCGCGTAGTTCGTCGTCTTGCAAAACGGCCACGCTGTGACCGTTGGAGGTGATGGTGAGCTTGACGGGCTGGGCGCGCAGATAGGCAAGTATGGCCTTGAAGTCCGGATGCATGCCGTTCTCGCCGGTGCCGAGATTCACCGATCGCACACGCAGCCGTTCCATCACTGCTTTTACCTGATCGAGCGAGAGACGGTCCGCGCGGGTTGGATCGCGGTAACAGAACGAGCAGGTGAGATTGCATTCGTTAGTGAGCCCTAGCCCCAGCGAAATACCGGCCTCCGGCGCCACCAAACGAGATGAGGCGGATTCGGATTGGGCTGTGACGTTGTTCACGCAGCATGCTCCGCTCAGGCGAGAGGGCTCTTGTCCTTCACGGCTTGCATTTCGTCGCCGTCAACAATACACCGGATTCCATATTCGTACGGAAGATTACAGGCCCAGGTCACTCAATCCTGGGTGGTCATCGGGACGGCGCCCAAGCGGCCAGTGATACTTGCGATCCGATTCCGAAATGGGGAGATCGTTGATGGATGCATGCCGCGTAGCCATCAGCCCGTCATCATTGAACTCCCAGTTCTCATTGCCATAGGAGCGATACCAGTGACCCGAGTCGTCATGCCACTCGTACGCGAAGCGCACTGCGATGCGGCTCCCGGTGAACGCCCACATTTCCTTGATGAGCCGGTAGTCCAGCTCCTTCGCCCACTTGCGAGTGAGGAACGCAACGATTTCGTTTCGTCCATTAATGAACTCGGCGCGGTTCCTCCATCGTGAATCGAGCGCGTATGCCAGAGCCACTTTCCCCGGATCGCGAGTGTTCCAGCCATCTTCGGCGAGGCGCACCTTTTGAATCGCACTCTCGCGAGTGAACGGAGGCAATGGGGGGCGAGTGGTCGCCGTTGCAGTTGCCATGATTTGTGCTCCCTTGAGTCGTCGCGACCCTGTTGAAATGATAAAAGTCGACCTTCTTTGACTCGAGCGCACGCTTAGTCGGGATATTTCACCGAGCAACCGTAAGGACGCGAGGTCGGGTTGCTGACAGGCTTGCCCGACATTCCCTCGTCGAGTGCTACCGAGACGTAGTTCTTTGCGCCATTTACATCGGCCAAGTCGGTGGTCGGCCGGTCATCAATCGCGCCGTTGTAAATCAGGGTTCCCTGGGGACTGATGATGAACATGTGAGGCGTTGTCTTGGCATCGTAGAGGTGACCAACGGCGCCCGTCGGATCCAGCAGTACGGCAGTAGGCGCAGCGTTGACTTTTTTCAGATAGGCGTTCTCTTCGGATGCGGTAACGTAACCTTGCTTGCCAGGCGCCGAGGAAATTACCGTCAGCCAGATGACACCTCGGCTCGTCCATTCCCGCTGCAGGCGTTGCATGTTTCCGCTGTTGTAGTGTTTCTGCGTGTAGGGGCAGGCGCGGTTTGACCACTCCAGCACCACGAACTTGCCGTGGTAGTCGGAAAGCTTGTGAACCTGGCCGTTGGTGTCGGTTGCGGCGAACTCTGGCGCTGGTTCGCCCACTCGCGCCGCCCGTGCCGCCGAGTATGGAATCAAAGCAGCGAGGAAGATCATCGTGGATGCCAGGAACGGTTTTGCCATCACTTATCTCCGGGGCCGTGTTGCGCCGAATTGTGTACGAATGTTTTTTCGAAAATCTTCGCCCAGGCAGCTCTTAATCATCGCGAAACCACGGGCGCCGCAACTTCAAACGCGCGTTCCGGCCCGAGAACGATCAGCCCTCTCAACGTTGATATCGGTTTGGTCAACTGGTCCGACTTCTTAAGAGTCAAGCGGAATCCACTTCGATTGGATGCAAACTCCTGTTCACTAGAATTCTCGATTTGACCTGGCTGGAGTGGGAAGAAGCTTGCGCGCTGCACCTGCGGACCAGCTCGCACTGAAACGGTGAAGTGAGAGTTATCCGATTCGGCGGATACTTTCCAGCCGGGCGGAGCCGGCTTGGGAAGCTGCTGTCTTGTTTGTTCGAAAAGAGCGCGCCAGTGGCTCCAATCACCGGCCGGAGGAGGAGCCGACGTCAAATGGGCCTTGCCGGGTATGCACATCTCGCGGCACACAATGTATGTTACATCTGCCGAGAGGCTGGGAATCGAGGTGGCCTGCTCCTTTGCTGTTCCCTCGAAGGGAGCCATCAGCAGGACCTGTCCTTCATAGCCATAATCTACGACCGTTCCGCCTCCCAGACGTACAGGTTGCGGCCACCGAATCGTTCCAGCCGAAAATCCCGGCGGGAGGTGCCAGTGCACTTTAGGCGGCTCGCCTGAATCTCCTGGGTTTTGCCAATAAATGTGCCAACCGGGATCCAGCCGAAACAGCAGTCCAAGCCACAACGGCTTGCCCGGCGATGATGTGTTCTGTTCCGTGATCAACTCAAGCTTGGCGTGCGATTCGGCCGGCGTTTGCGCACTGGGGCGACCGGCGAGCATCAGCATCACAAACGGCAGCAGGAACAAGCTTTTTCGCCGGGATAACGAAGCCATGTTGCTTTGACGGGCGTCAAAGCGCTGTGTCACACGCAATTGTATCTAGCGGGGGATTCGATGCGCTGGTCCAATCTGCAGAACCATCAGTCCTTCTGAAGCATTACTTCTGTCGACTTGATCACAACCTTTACGGCATCACCCTTTTTGAGCCCCATTTCTTCGGCGCTTCTCCGGGTAATCACGCTTTCGATCAGGTTTTCACCGACGCGCACCCCGACGTGTGCCATTACGCCGCCGAGGTGAATCTCTTCAACCGTTCCCTTGAGCTGATTGCGAGCGGAAAGTGTCATGCCACAAGCTTAACTCAAATCGTCATCTCTAAGGAGCCGTGCTTCGTACTCCCAGGTGCGATGCCGAGCAAGCAGACACTCAGCAGCACCGTGGTCCGGCTGTCGCAAGATTGGGTATGCGGGGACGCTGATATCTGTTGCCAACAGGTGCAAGCCGCGTTAGTACGGAGCGCTAGGCTTCAAATCAACGAAAAGAATGAGAGCTATCACGGCAACAGACAACAAAATACAGGTTGGAGTAGCCATCGCACCAAGCACTACAATAAACGAGCGCAGCTTGTCTGTATCGGAAACCGCGAACCAAGCGGGCGGCACGTTCCAGGCAAGCAGCCCCAGAAACCAGAAAACGATTAGAAAGCAGCGAAGCCGCGAGAAGTGCATGGGCCGTCATTATGCTGCAAGCGATACCCATCTGTCAGCACATTTTTTGGGCAAAAATAACCTCAGGTAACGCTCCTCTGCGGTTACCAGCAGATGTGTTCAGCAGCGCAACTGTAGGATCGCCATCTATCCCAATCTTAGAGTCGCGCTCCCGCACCAGGTAGCACGCAATGCGACGCCAATGGTCAGCTACAGGACACTGTTCGGCACCCTGAACGAGACCCCCGCGCAGCTTGAGTTCGGCTCGCGTCCCCAAAGCGGTTCCTGCTGATGTTGCAGGCTAACTCGCGATTGAAGGAAGCCCAGCGCGCCCAGCAGCGCTAGTTCAGTGGCAGGAGGAATCGTCCTGGAAGCTGCCGCTGCCGAGCATCGAGCCGAGAAAATGCCAGCAAGCGATCAACTTTTGGGACTGCGGATCCTGCCGCAGCGAACCGGGCGACATGGAATACTGCGCTGTTGCCATGTTCTGGCTCGCCTGCACCAGGCGGTCGCTCCATTGGCGCACGCCCTCGAATTCAGTGTTGAGCAGTTGCAGTGCGCTTTTGTCCCCATTGCTCGATGCCGCGGCAGAAACCAATTGCAGTCCGTTCGCCGCCTTTCCGCGATAGTTGGCCACCCACTGCTCCTGGATGGGATAGCCGTTCTGAATGGCGTAGGCAACTGCCGCGCCCCACTCACGAAGCAACCCCATTTCCTCGATGCCGGCCTTCATAAAGTCGCGCGATAGCGTCGTATCGTCAGCCGTGTCTGGTGTTGCAGGTGCCGCGGAGGTGCCAGCACCGGGTGGAATGCTCAACAGAATCGTCTTTTCCTTGAAGCTCACCGACCCATTGGCAATCTGCGCCAGCGCAGCCACATCGACATAGGTGTGGCCGTTCTGCTGGATGGTCGCCGCGTGTCCGGTCTGTCCATTGACGATGATCGTGGACGTTTGCGCGAAGGCCGCCAACGATGCGAGCAGAAGCGCACATGCGCTCCAGCACATCCGGCGACAGATTTGTCGCATATAACCCCCCATCAACTGCTCCGGTTCATAGTCCGAGTATAGCCATCAGGACCTGCCTCTCGCGGCTAATGGTCGTTGCCTAGCTGTTGCCGGCGCATTTTCGGCGTGATCTCCGAAGCATACGCCCACGGTTCGCGCCACGACAACGAACTCGCTGTCGGGCGGCACGAGTCTCAGCTTGGCAATCGCCTCCTCCAGCGGCACCTAGGCTAGACCGGGTGGTCTCAGCGCGACCATGACTCCGTTCATTCCTTGGTCAATCGCGAGGACCGCACCGGCGCCGAAGGCTACGCCAAGATTGCGGTCGAGGGCCGTGGGCGCTCCGCCGCGCTGCGTAGTGTCGCGGTTAACCTGTCGAAGATCGCAGGTGACTTGATACTTCTGGCTTCAGGTCCACGCGCTGGGCTGGCTGGGATCGCACTTCCGGCCGTCCTGACCGCATGGGGTCCCGTTACCGTGTGGCTGATTAGATAGTGGCTGCCGGGTATCGTCCCGTTTGATTCGGCACTAGGTATTTCGCTAGTATCATGAGCGCCCCTATTCGTTTACAGGGAATAGGATTTCAGCTCCGAACCCGGACTACAGTCTGCAAAAAGGAGAGTGTTATGAAAATACAGGTCAAACACGCAATTGGTTACCTGGTTCTATGCGTATTAGTGAGTTACATGACCCAGCCCGTATGGGGCGCCAGTAAAAAGGATGACGAGAAGACGCTCCTGAACGCGGTCACCGTGCTGCAGGCCATGACGCATAGTAAGGATGTTCCCCACGGCGTCATCGCCAAAGCGGATTGCATCATCATTTTGCCGAGCGTGAAGAAGTTCGCGGTTGGCATTGGCGGCACCGGAGGACGTGGTCCGATGAGTTGCCGCACGGGCAACAACTTCAGCGGCAAGTGGTCAACGCCCGCCATGTACAGCATCGGTGGCGCCAGCGCGGGATTGCAGATTGGCGGCACGGCAACCGACTACATCCTGCTCGTCATGACCTCGGGCGCGGCCGAGAAGGCCATGAACGGTAAGATCAAGGTGGGCAGCGACGCGACGGCTGCGCTGGGTCCTGGAGCCAGTGCGGGATCTTCGTTCAGCGGAGCTGACATCCTCACCTATTCCCGAACCTCGGGCGCTTTCGCAGGCGTCTCCCTCGACGGGGCAACGCTCAATCCCGACGATGACGCCAACAAACGCCTATACGGCAAAGAGGTCACCCCGAAGGAAATTATCGCCGGCTCGGTTACGCCGACTCCGGGAGGGAAGTCCTTGGTGGCGGTGCTTGACTCGGAGGCCGGCAAGAAGCAGTAGGATCGCAAGACTGGCGGCTCGGCACATTTGCCACGGTTAATTTTGCCGGGCCGCTCAAAACGCGTAACGCAGCGCCAGTGTGGTGTATCCGTATTGTGGGTCTGGTACAGCCCGTAGACCTGGTTCAGCGTGTTGTCCTCGGCGCAGGGCGTTGTGCCGGGCGGCAGCAGCGAGCCCTGGAAGCACAGGAACAGGTTCTGCTGGATGGCCAAGGAAGCGCAATCTCGCGCCAGTCAGCGCCAGGCGAAGATCGTTTGCACCATCGGCCCGGCGAGCTCTTCTGAGGAAATGATCCGCCAGTTGATGCTCGCCGGGATGGTGCTTTTTCTACGACAAGGGCCAGCCTCGAGTGGATGGGGAGTACTCTTTCAGCATCCGGCTAGAACATGAATCGCACTGAAAACTGTAAGATTCTTGGGAGGCCGTCCGGGCTAACTTCCTGCAAGGTACCAAAATTTCCCGCACCAGAATTGCGTACGAGATAACAGGTCTGGTTCAAGGTTACGCCGTCACCGCAGTTAGTGCCGATGGGGTTGTATTGCAGTTGGTTGATACCGTTGCCGTTCTGCGCATAGTAGTTGGCATGATTGAACAAATTGAAGGCTTGCGCTTGCAGTTCGAATTCCTTGCCCTCTTTGATCTCAAAACTACGGGCTATTCCAAGATCGATTCTCTCCAGCCATGGACCGTAGAAGGAGTTTAATCCGATTCCTGGCGTTGGCCCGCCCCCGTTGATGCCAGCTGCGGTATTGGCCGTGCCTTCGTTGAAGGCGCTGTCGTTCAAGTTGCCATTAGCGCCGTCGCAATTATTAAAGGACAGTGTCGAACTGGTACATGCAGGACTCAACAGACCCGCGTAGGGACGGCCGGAAGAAAACTCCATTACCGTACTCAAAGTCCAATTAAAAAGCAGAGAGCGTCCGGTGTGGGAACTTACGAATCTATCCAGCCGCGCCTCGTAGACAGCGGCAAGAGTGATGCGGTGCCGCTGATCCAGCAGCGACGGAGCATGTGTGTTACTGAAATCAAACTGATCGTTGAAGTCCGTTCCGTGGAGCGCGATGTTCTTGGCGAAGGTATAAGCAAACTGCAAAGAAAGGCCTTGCGACATGCGGCGCTGCAACTGCACAAACAAAGAGTTGTAGTCGTTTTGCCCAGGACTAATTAGTTCGTTAATCTGCCCTAACTTGGGGTTGATGCGGCCCTCCGTGAGCAGACTGACCTGACCAATCTTTTGTACCAAGTGGAATGTTAGTGTAGCGCCTTTTTCGACCCTAGTCCGTAGTCGTAGTCGGGGGTGTGGAGATGTGGGAAACGCGCAGCGTTTTCCATATCTCCATGCCCCGGTTCCTTCAGCAAGATGGCTTGCGGCGCTGGTGGTCTGTAGCCCAGCGAGGAATGCGGCCGTACCGTGTTGTAGTGCACTCTCCATTGTTCGATCACCACCTGGGCCTCTTTCAGCGAATAGAAGATCTCGCTCTTTAAGCATTCATCTTGCAGCTTGCCGTTGAAGCTCTCACAGTACCCGTTCTCCCAGGGACTGCCGGGCTCGATGTACAGCGTCTTTGCGCCCACCGCCGACAGCCACTTCCGCAGTCTTTCGGCAATAAACTCGGGCCCGTTGTCCGACCGTAGGTGTTCCGGGATACCATGCACCAGCATCAGGTCGGCCAGGGTTTCGATCAGGTCATAGCTGTTCAACCGCCGCGCCACCCGGATCGCCAGGCACTTCCTGGTGTACTCGTCAATCAGAGTCAAGAGCCGCAGCGTCCTGCCATCGTGCGTGCTGGCGCGCACAAAATCGTAGCTCCAGACGTGATTCTCATGCTCCGGTCGTAGCCGTACACAGGAGCCATCGTTCAGCCACAGCCGCCCTCGCGGCCGCTGTTTCTGTGGTACTTTGAGGCCTTCCCGGCGCCAGATCCGCTGCACCCGGTCCTTGCCTACCTCCCAGCCTAGATCGCGCAGCAAAGCCGTGATCCGCCGATACCCGTATCGTCCGTACTCACTGGCCAGTTGCAGGATGGCTCGCGTGAGTTCATCTTCATCGTTCCGCTGGGTTACGATGTAACGCTGCGTCCCCCGCCATTGCCCCAACAGCCGGCACGCACGCCGCTCCGACAACCGATGTTGCTCGCGAGCATGCTGTACCGCGCAACGTCGCCGTCCGGGGCTTAGAAGTTTCCCTCCGCCACGTCCTTCAAGACTTGCTTCTCCAGCGACAACTCGGTCACCAGTCGGCGCAAACGGCTGTTCTCTTTCTCCAGCTCTTTCAGCCGTCGAGCCTGTTCCAGCTTCAGTCCGCCGTACTCTTTCCGCCAGCGGTAATAGGTCTGTTGGGTGATCCCGGCCTCTTTGCAGGCCTGGCCGATGTTCTTGTGGTTGGCTAACTCGACTTCGATCTGACGCAGGATGGCAACGATCTGCTCCGCGCCGTGCTTCTTGCGTGCCATTCTCCAGCTCCTTCTGTACCAGTTTCTCTAACATTCCCCCTGGTACAAAATTCGCCGGTCACGTCACCTAGCTTTTCATCTTACGACAGGTCGCCGATTTTAGAGAGATGCAAACCGATCTTCTTAATTCTCTTAAGAGGGTCAGGGGAAATGAAATTATCAGATTGGCTTTGATTTGGGTGAAACTCTTGACGGATGTTTGTCGGAAGGAACTGCGAGCTTCTACGCTCTTTGAGAACCGAGTGATGGGTGCTCGTTACGCTGACGCTTACCCCGACTCCAACGGGCACACCCATCATTCGATTTTCAAAGTTCACGCGGCAGTATTCCGAGAGGGTAAAAGAGTTTTCGCTCGCACATCCGGTTCGCTCTCTGAGTCCCAAGTTCTATATGATGCACTTGTTGGTTTTACTTTCCAGCTTCCTTGAAACAGGGTAGGTGTGCACCACCACTGGCTACCAACTCCTTTTTCCCTATAGAACTGGGAATTCAGAAAACGACCTTGGCGCGAACGAGCGTAGTAAGAAACCCATCTATACATCCTGCGGGTTTGCAGGGCGCTCGATGATTCACCATTTCAAAAGGTCTGATGTAAATTAAAGTCGCATTCGGCTCGGTTCCATCCTGTCCTGCAAGAGCCAGGACAGAACGATGCGAATACGGTCTGTGTCTTGCAGGATGAAACGAAAGATGTGGGGGTTAAGTTACACCTTCAGCGTACCGCATTCAGATCTGGATGCAAGTGGGAGCTGGGGATAACCGGAATTCTGTTTGACAGAATCAGAGTTGGTGATGTTATCCTCGTGACAGGTGAAGCCAGCACGAGCAGTCACCGGCGGAAGTCGGTAAGTGCGGCGTAACACCACCGCTTGAGTGGCGGTAAATCCAAACTGAAGACTTGGAGCACAACGTGGCGCTAAAACTATCCCCCAAGGGGCTCTCCCCTCTTGAACCATCCCCTTCTGCCTCTAATCAACTGTCTGGTATTGCTGCCGATCTAAACGCGGTTTCCGATGAATTGGGAGCGTGTGTCAATGAGCTTGATCAATCCCTCAAAACGTTGAATCTCGGGATTACGGTCTGGATACAGATTCGCGGGGACGAGAGCGATGAGGACAACACATTTTGGTGTGAACGGATCGGGTATTCAAAGGTGGCTGGGAAATGGGGTGTTGCGCTTCAAACTGCGGAGGGAGATTCGACTTTACCCGAGCGCGCCAATCACCAGACCTGGCTGTTCAACGATGCCCCTCGTTCCTTGCGCCTTGGCGCAATAGAGAAGATCCCGGAGCTGATTGAAACGCTCAGCGCCGAAGCGGCTAAAGCCACAAAGGAGATAAACGAAAAGCTTGCTGCTGCGAAGGCAGTCGCCGCGGCGGTAAAAGCGGCTGCCGATGGTCGGAAGAAGTCGCCATTTGATTTGCCGAGCGTTAAGCCCGACCTGGAGCAGAAGAAATGAATACTTCAGCGCTGGTCGCTATTTTGGGTACATTGTTCATTCTAGCCAGCTCGGGGCTAATCTTTTATGCTCTACGCAACAAGGGCGATGTGCGCGCACAACTGTCTCATGGCGGGACAATTTTCAAACTTGAAGCGAAACATCGGTCGCCAGGTAAGAAAAGGAAAGTTGCGGCTCGTAATACGTCATCGCCCGGGTAGCAGCGAGCAAGTGATGGAAGAGGTCTGCGGCAGGGAGAATCTGCTGCGGGCCTTGCGACGGGTGAAGTCGAACAAAGGAAGTCCGGGGATCGACGGCATGACAGTCGCCGACTTGCCGGGCTATCTGAAACAGCACTGGCCAGCGATTCGGGGACAGTTGCTGAGCGGGAGCTGCAAACCACAAGCGGTAAGGTGGGTGGAAATCCCCAAGCCGGAGGGCGGAGTGCGGAAGCTAGGCATTCCGACGGTACTGGCGCTCGAACGCACTTCAAGTTTTGGCGAGTACTTCTTTTGGTCGGGCGCGGGGAATCCGAAGTCTTGCGTCGGAGACTGGCAGCGGAGTTTGCCGTGCTTGTACTCTGTTGTATGAAGGCTGCCTCTTTCGAGAGGGCGTTAGTTTGCAGAGCTTTAATGCGCCCCCAAATCTGCTCAAGCCGGTTTTGGATGCGCGCCTCCTCGTCCTCATACAGAAAGAATGCGACGTACAGGAGCAACGCACCCGCAATGCCAGCAAGGATTCGCAGCAGGATGTGCAGGGCGTGGTGCATCGGTGCGCCAGAGTGTGCCGCTCCTACTAATTGCGTTTGAGGTCTCTAGTCAGGCTTGATCCGCCGGTGAGTGTGGCCGTTGTATGGAGATGATCGTCGTCCCTATAGGCAGTGAACGCAATACTATCACAAGCAGCAGAGACTACGTTAGCTACATCCTGCTTAACATCGGTGCAGTCGTCCCAATTAGCCGATCCTTGCAAGTTATACTGAACCGTCAGGCTGGTGCCACCTGGGCTGGCGATATTGAGGCAAATATGCTGACCACTCTGATAATCTCCACCACACCACTGGCCCAGCACATCGGTAGAATGCTGCTGGGCTTTGCCCTGCTGTGCAGTTAATAGACAGAACAATACGACGCACAGCGTCGCTAGCGTTCCGCTACCAATCAACAATTTCGCCTTCAGGCATATCATCTGAAGATGATCATAAGAAAGGTTTATTAGCTTTGGTCTTGAAATCTGCCCGAGCGTCTCTCGGCTGTCTTGATATGCCAGCAGAAATTCCAGAACGTCTAGTCCAAGCACGATCACTGCCGCTAGGGCGACCACGAGTAGCCAGTGCTGCAGGGCCGGTGAGTGGACCATTCTGCTGTCGGTCTTTTGAGAGAATATCCCCCAAATGAGGATCAGCGTACCGAGACACATAGCCCGAACTCTTTCACTGGCCCCTGCCAAGGAAGCGTCCCTCCTTGCTTTATTTTTTTCAACAGATGAATCTGCTGGTCCGGCCACTTGGCACCTCCACGTTTCACGGTCTAAGGCACAACTTTACACCTCATGCGCGTTGAGCCATCGTTCTTCAAGCAAGGCCAGAGTCTGTCGCAAACAGGGCAGGAAGTCAATAAAACATTCATGAGTCGCCACCTGTGGCTACTGACGCTCATGCGAACGAAGGACCATGCGCTGATGGTGCTGAGGAACCCGAACACGAGAACACGACGGAACCATCACGTTTGAATAGTCTCGGACTCATGATGCACTTGCTTTCACGGTGATTCCCGTCGCTCCCGAAGCCCTTTAGGGGTCGTGTCGCTAGCTTCGACGCAGCAGCAGCCATAGAGGGCTGGTTGCGCTAGAGCTGGAGAGCGGTCAGGCCATGACCCACCGGGTCGTCAGGGCTGCGACGTTGCCCGGATTTAGCTTTAAGCCCGACCGCCCGTTTTTCTTCATCGCCTTCCGCTTTCGTCATCAACTTTCATCAGTGACGTGTTTCCACTCTTGGGAGAGTGCGTTCGCCGGGAGCACGCGTGCACCAACGATGTACTGACAAAAGAGAGAGAAATAGAGATTAGATATAGAAGAATCCGTCTCTTGCATAAGAAATCTTTCGTCAAAATGCACGCTGACGAAACCGTGACAAGAGATGATGAATCGTTCCCATTCATGACTCCACCAACTCTTTCGTCAAATCGTGAGCATTAACCTCCCGTGCTCCTGCAACAGGCGACGGGTTCTCCTCAGGCCGTTCCTGTTCCGCTGTTTTGCTAAAACTATCGTGCAAGTACACTATCGTTGACCTTCCAGCAGTGGGTCGGGAGCCGCGATGGATTCTCCCCGCTTCAATGAGTGTGTGAATGGCCTGCTCGCGTTCGTGCGGCTTCATTGATTGATAGGAGCGGGTAAACTCGTTTTGTGTTATGCCACGCGGCCCCGCCCTCTTTATGCGCTCCTCAATGCGCTGCAAGTCATATCCCACTGCGCTCATGCCCGTGGGTAGTAACTCGAAGATGCTATGCTCAACACGACCGGCGAACTCTACGGCTCGCTGCCAAGCCTGCCGCGAGACGTTCAGTGTCCCCGTTTGTGAAGCCTCAAATACGACGGCCAGCTTCAGCACGTGGCCCCGATGCCGGTTGAAGTACACCATAGCAAGAGCTGGGTTCGCCTGCGCTTCAAACCGGCGCTTCGTCTCTCCGTACCACGACTCATACTCCGGCAGGATGGCACGGAGGTCAGCCTCGCCGCTCAGTTGGCCGATTTCCTTGAGCTTTTCCGCGAGTGGAGTAACTAGGGGAGTGTCTGGCGCTTGTGGAACAGGAACATCACAATCTTTCGCTTCGGCCCGCACAATGATCCATCGGGGCAAGAATCCACCTGCTGAGTCCGTTTCCGCCAGGTTGCGGAAAAACCAATCGTCCGAAGATGTGGCAAGAATGTTGATTCGCGGGGCATGTGCGAACTCAATTGGCGGCGTGTCTTGGCTTTTGCCGGTTTTACGGTAGCGGAACGGCGGAGGTACTTTGAGATTGTCATAGCGATCTGTCAGCCATATCTTGACCGCTCCCAAGCGCGGCTCGTTGAGCAACTTCAAGAACTCCGCCATCTCTCCCCATACGTACAGCCCGAAAGCGTGTTCAGCAAAGTGCTGGTACAATGATGGCCCGCTGCCCCAGCCCACGGAGCTATCTAAATCCTCCATGTTTGCAGCTTTGAGAATCGGGGCGGCCAGTCCGATTACGGTGCTGCGTCCCGAGCCGCTGCGTGAGAGCAGTAGCGTCCACAAATCCAGCGTGTAGTTCACTGCTCCAACAGGAACCGACACTCGATTGCGATTGAGGGCGGAGGCGACCAGTTGAATCCCAACGATCTCATGCAGAGTGCGCGGAGCTTCGAGCACATCGGCATAATCAGCGTAACCGCTGACGAAATCTACGGTGCTTGCTGGGTGACGGTCTTGTGACTCAGGAGCAGTCGCACTTACGGCATTAGCGTGGAACGGTTCAGTTGCCATTGCGTTGCTCGCGTGCCGGGGTGACTCTCTTTTTGTTGAAGCCTCGTCGGATAAGGCGATCAACTTCCTCGCGTGGTATCAACCGGAGGCTGCCGAGTTTGACTGTTTTCAGCCTGCCCTGCTTCGACCATCGACGGAGAGTCCAGTGCGATACCCCTAGAACAACTCCTGCTTCGTCCAGCCGAAGCAGCTTGGGTTCAACAGCCATAGGGTGCATAGAAAAACCTCCTGACCATTAGAAATATGTGGCGCACATTGCATAGGAAGTGCTAGACTTATTTTATCACAGGAGCCGAAATGCCCGGAGCAGGTGCGCTGTTCGGTCGGTCTGACGTTGTAACTTTGCTGAACATCCCACCGTGGCTGCTCGCAAACTTCGCGGATAGCCGTTATGGGTATGGCGTCAATCCCTCAGTGCGCGGAGGGAAAGGCAGAGGTAAGAGGAGCCTTTACACCCTAGCGGACGTGTACAAAGTTGCGGTCGCGTACCGATTAGTGAGTGCGGGTCTCGACTCTTATGCGATTGGTCATGCGCTCAAGGACTTGTTCCCGAAGAAAAAAGACCCAATGGAGATTGCAGTAAAGCAACGGGCTGGGAACGAAGCGGAGGCACGTTGCCTTGTGGTCGATTTGAACCGGTCGGGCACGTTTCTTGCTGATATGCCAGACGGGAGTCCAGGCCCCAGCCCCGACGAATGGCAGGCCAAGGACAGCCCAATTAGAGGCCCTAAGTTTTCACTTCGCGCACGCAAGGACATTGCGGAAGAGATTCGCCGTGGGACGCTGCGAGCACTCCTCACGCTACCCTTCGATGAACTGTTGAACTGGGTTGACAGCCGGATTCTCGGACGTGAGGTAACGTTCGCACGGCCCGACACTTCGGAAGGTAACAACTGAGATGGCAAGCAACATTGGTTTCGACGGCAACGACCTGCTAACGCCCGAAGAGTTGGCAACGCGGCTCAAGGTCGGCGTGTCGTGGGTTTACGAGCAAACGCGACGACGTGGCCGGGTGCGCAATGCAGCCCCGTTACCACATCGCAAGATGGGACGGTATCTCAGATTTAGCTGGTTAGAGGTAATCGAATGGCTTAATCGCCAGAAAGGAGAAGCACAGTGAGACATCAACAGGGATACATCTGGCTCGACCGGCGACGCAAGTGCTGGTTTGGCAGATGGTACGAAGATCAACTCCAAACAGACGGCACGGTTAAACGAGTGCAGCAGTCGCGGAAGCTGGCTGACTACGGCGACCGATACCGAACTCCGAGTGACGTGCAACCGCTAATGGATGACATTCTCCAGCCGTTGAACGCGGGCCGAGTCGATGCACGCTCCACTGCTACACTCTCACAATTTGTCGAGTCCGAGGATTACAAGAGTCATTTCCGCGACCTCAAGGCATCGACCCAAAACGGCTACACGAAGTTATGGAAGAAGCACCTTAAGCCCCGTGTCGGCGCTATCGCATTGCGGGACTTTCGCACGGTTAACGCGGCAAACGTTTTCGCCGATCTCCGGGCGAAGGGCTTGGGCCGCAGATCACTGCAACACGCGAAGTCCCTGCTTTCTGGCATCTTCACCGTTGCTAAAAGCAGAGGATGGTATGACGGCCTGAATCCCGTGCAAGGTGCACTGATTCCGAAGAAAGCCAACGCGCCACAGGAAACCCACGCAACGACTCCCGAAGAAGTACTTGATATGCTCGACGCGTTGAATGGCAAGCCCCAGGCACGCGCTGCCGTTGCCCTCATGTACTTTGGCGGACTACGGCCCGGAGAAGCAAGGGGAGTCCGCTGGGAAGACTTTCAGGCGCACTATGACCACTCAAGCGATGTATTCGAGTGGCGATTAACTCCGCGTCAGTCGGTTTGGCGGACACAAGTGGGAACTCCGAAAACGGAGGGGAGCGCCAAACCCGTGCCAGTAATCGACACCCTGCGAGTCATCCTCTCCGAATTACGCGAGGCTGAGGGCAATCAGCAGTCAGGCCCGATACTGCGGGGTGAACGTTGCGGACGCCCCCTGAATCTGGATAACCTTGCCCGCCGCGATGTCAAGCCAACGCTCAAGGCAGCGGGTATTCAGTGGCACGGCTGGTATGCTCTGCGACGCGGTATCGGCACGCAGATCACTGCTGAGAGCAGAGACCCACTCGCGGCTAAGGGGATGCTGCGGCATGAGAGTGTTGCCACGACCGAAGCGCACTACATCAAGGATGTGCCCGAGAACACGCGCAACGCTATGCAAGGGGTAGAGCAGCGTATGCGCAAGTTAGTGGCGAAGCGGGCCGAACATCAAGTCTCAGCAGAGCAATCCGCAACCGATCAGGCGATTTCGCCGATGCAGTAGAATTGAACGAGGTAAGTGGGACGTTAGGAATCATGCAGCAATTGTGCAGCATCCCGCCGCTAAGTCATTGTGGCCCTGTAGCTCAGATGGATAGAGCAGCGGTTTCCTAAACCGTTGGTCGGCAGTTCGACTCTGCCCAGGGCCTCCATTTTAAATAACTTACAGTGCTAAATAAATTGATGTCTGTTGTTTGTCTGTCATAACTGCCGGGAGTCCCACATTCCCGGTGTTCCTGCGGGATACCGATGGCTCAAGAGCACGCGATGGGCGTTACACGGCCAGATGAAAGCATAGCATTCGTAAACACTGGCCGACTTCCCAGTACTAATCGCGGTAAGCCAGCATTAGATCACTTCCGTGTGGCCGACCACTCGCCCGCGACCATCCGTCAGGAACCCGACCGAACAGATGAAACCCAAGGAGAGAACGCATCCGATCAGCCTGTGGTGAAGAGTGGGATGGCAGACATTGGGGTCGGTCAGTCGAGGGCGATGCCAATGGCATCATCAGCAATTTTGCGAACATCCCAGCGTGACCGCAGTCACTGAAATATGTTTTCGCGCTGCGCTAGCTTTGGTTTGGTTGTTCCATGACGAAGAGCTTACCGCTCGTCCTCTCGGAATGTCGTTTCCCGGCAGTTCTTGTCGATAGCCTCAGGAGAAGTGGGGATTTGCACGCTAGAACCAGAAGTTGGCTTGCGCTTTTGTTGTTTCTGCACGTACTGGTGCATCCAATTGTGCATGCATCACCGCTGCTGGGCACGGCGTCCGGCCCCACAACGCTATCGGCGGCAGTCGCCGACAAACACTCTCACACGGGTGACTGTGAGCTCTGCCGGATTGCGAACCGCCTTGTTCCGATAGTTGCGTTTGCCGCACCCGCGGCGCGCGAGGCCTCTTCACCGGTCGTTAAGGATCAGATCGCCGACATTTTCGCGGTTGCTCAACTTTATCGCCCATCCCGCGCTCCCCCGGTCCGCTAGACCTCGATTTCAGCTCACAACCTGAGCCCTCTGTTTGCAGAGCACCCGATTCGCGAAATCTGGCACTCGCTGTCGTCCTTTCTAGGACCGCCGGCGGATTACCTCATTCGGCTGCTCGAAATCGAAGTTTGCCAGCCAGATTAATTAAGAGGAGCATTTTGTGACGCGATATCTTGCATCGCTGCTGCTGATTTGCAGCTCCCTCGCTCTATTTGCGCAGTCCGTAGGCACGGCGGGAACTATTCAGGGGACGGTTGTCGACCCGAGTGGAGCCGTGGTCCAATCGGCCACCGTGACATTGCGCAACGATTTCATGAACTACAGCGCTACGTCCGTCACAGACGCAAAGGGTCAGTTCTACCTCTCCAACATTCCTCCCAATACCTATCACTTGATCGTAACGACAGATTCGTTCGCGATTGCCCGTCAGGATCTGACTATTCGATCGAAAGTGCCGTTAAACGTCCAAGTCACACTCCAACTCAAGGGTCACTCGGATTCAGTCAACGTGCAAGCGGAGGCTGTGCCGGTCGAGGATACGGTGGTTGCACACGTCAACATCGATTCCGGAGTCTTTTCCAAGTTGCCGACGATATCCGTGGCGTCCGGGCTAAGCGACATCCTGACGCTCGGCACACCAGGCGTCGTCGCAGACTCCAACGGCTTTTTTCACTCGCTTGGTGATCACGCTCAGATGTCGCTTTCTGTAGACAATCAGCCCATTACGGATCAGCAGGGCAATATCTACTCCACCCAACTGCCCACCAACGCGGTGCAGTCGATGGAAGTAATCTACGGAATCACTCCGGCGGAGTATGGTGACAAAACCAGCCTCGTGGCCAATACCATTACTCGCTCCGGACTCGGCGGCCCAATGCACGGCAGCCTGACGGGGCAGTACGGTTCCTTTGGCACCAGCGGCGGAAGCGGGACTTTGGGTTTTGGCAGTCCTAAGGTGGGAAACTTCACTGCGCTAAATGTGATCCGATCCGGACGATTCCTCGACACGCCCGAATTTGTTGCCCTGCATGACATTGGCAACAGCGAAAACGCTTTTGATCGGTTCGATTACCTGCCTACACAGACAGACGCTATCCATCTGGACCTGTTCTATGCACGCAACTGGTTTCAGATTCCCAACTCTTTCGACCAACAAACTTCCGGGCAGAATCAGCGGCAACAAGTACGCTCCTTCAACATCGCCCCTGGCTGGGTGCACACCTTCAACAGTTCGATGCTTCTGACTGTGAACCCCTATATTCGTCAGGACCAAATCGGATACTACCCGAGTGCTTCGTTGTTTTCCGACCAACCCGCGACTGTCCAGCAGGATCGGCGACTCACCAACATCGGCATCAAGACCGACGTGGCATACGTCAAGGGACGGAACAACGTCAAAGCAGGCATTCAGATTAGTCAAACGAACCTGTTCGAGGATTTCCACTTGGGGGTCACGGACCCGACCTTCAATCCGGTTTGCCTGACTAATGCCGGTGATCCCGTGTTAGATCCCAGCATCATCAATCCCGCAGCGTGTGGGGCTGCCGGATATCAGGCTAATCCCAACGTGGCGGTCGGTCTCATCGCGTTTGATCTTACCCGGGGCGGCGCCATGTTCCACTTCCACGAAGGAGCACATATCAAGGAGCAGGCCGCTTATCTACAAGACGCAATTACGTTCAGGAACTTCACCTTGAACCTGGGTGGACGGTTTGATCGCTATGACGGCCTGAGCAGAGCCGTGCTGTGGGAACCCCGTGGCGGGATCTCGTACCACATTCAGCGCACCAACACCGTTCTGCGACTGGGATATGCCAAATCGCTGGAGACTCCTCTCAACGAAAATCTCGTCCTCTCCAGCAATACGGGACAGGGCGGCTTGGCGTCCAACGTTTTTGGAGCCGCGACCAGCATACCCATACAATCGGGCAGGCGTAACGAATTCATCGCCGGTTTCGAGCAAGGGCTGGGCACACTTTTTCTCCTGAACGCCGACTACTTCTGGAAATTCACGCAACATGCCTACGATTTGGATACGCTGCTCAATACCGCCATCATCTTCCCCATCGAATGGCGCAAGTCAAAGATGGATGGATTTTCAATGAAGTTGGGAATGAAGCAAACGAAGGGACTGACGGCGTTCGCGTCCCTGGGGCATACTCGGGCGCGTGTTTTCGGTCCTGAAACCGGTGGTTTGATCTTCAACTCCACCAATCTTCCGTCTGACGCCGTCGTGCGCATTGATCACGACCAGGCGTTGCAGAGCACTACCTACATCCAGTACCAGTTGCCGCGGCACCTGCTGGCCGCCACCGGTTGCATGCTGCTGATCGCGTGCCTCAACGTCGCCAACCTGCTGACCGCCCGCTCCGCGGCACGGCGACGCGAAATTGCCATCCGCACAGCGCTCGGTGGCGGTCGCTTCCGGCTAATTCGTGAGCAGCTCATCGAAACGTTCGTACTTTTCTCCGTCGGAGGAGCAGCAGGCCTCGCCCTTGCCTACGCGGCTCTCCGATGGTTCGTCATCTCGCGGAGCGACATGTTCCGGTGTCTCTTTAGTCATGGAAGACATCCGACTGTCAATTGAACAGAATGGTAGATACTCGACCATCAGCAGTCAAGACGTCATCGAAAAATCCATGGGTGGACATTCAGAACGGTCCACTCACGGAGCACACCAGCTACTTAGGTACTCACAAGGTCGCCCGTGTGACCGCACACGATGCCGTGGATGGTCGTCTACTCGAAAACTGGGGTTCGGCGAGCACTTGGACGAGAATGTATGGTCCGCCGCACGACTGCAAGAAAAGCCGAGGGCGAAGGCAAGTCTGCGCAAATGTATTCGGCCTGTAATGGAGATCAGTTCTCCTGGCCATGATGAGTTGCGCGCATGCCTGTCCTTATAAGTCGGTCGGTTGCTCTTTCGAGACCATTCTCGTCTCCCAGGCTGAAGACATGCCGTTGTGACTGTTCTTTCGTCCTTGCTGTTCCTTTGCAGACCTCGGTGGGTAAGTTCAAGTCGTAGCCGTAGTGCGGTAAAGTGGGAGCGCGTTAGCGCTTCCAAGCCGTAAGGCGTCTTTTCCGCGCTAAGTCACGATGCTGTAACCAGGTTGCTGGCTGGTTTGTAATCTTCTCCGCTGGACAGCACAGCCCAGGCGATGCGCGCGAGCTTATTGGCCATCGCGACTACGACGATGTTTTTCGGAGCCCGGGCGTCGAGCGCATCCAGCCACGCACCGATCGGCGCCTGATCCCGTTTCATGCGTAACACGGCGGCCCGCGCTCCGTGGATCAGGACCTTACGCAAGTAGACGTTCCCCCGCTTGCTGATGCCGAGCAGCCTCGTTTTACCTCCTGTTGAATACTGCCGGGGCACGACCCCGAGCCACGCAGCAAAATCGCGTCCCTTGCGAAAGGCTGCGCCATTGCCGATGGCAGCAACGATGGCCGTGGCCACGATCGGTCCAATTCCCGGGATCCGCCGGATACGAGTACAGCCCGCATCGCTGGCAGAAATACGCTCCAATTCGCGGCTGAGTCCTTCAATCTGATCTTCGACTGTCTTCCACTCAGCCCAAAGCAGATCGATCAGGTTGCGCATCTGCGTTGTCAGGTCCACCTCTGGGTTCTCCAGAATGTCCGGCAACGCGTTACGTAGCTTGGCTGGAGTCTTGGCGAAAGTCAGGCCCCGCTCGAGCAGGAAAGCTCGGAGCTGGTTGATCACCGCGGTTCGTCGCGAAATCAACCGATCTCGAACACGGTGGATGGCCTGCAGATCCAGTTGGTCATCGGTCTTAATGGGAACAAAGCGCATGTTCTTGCGCTCCACGGCTTCGGCGATCGCCTCGGCATCCACAAAGTCGTTCTTGTTGGACTTTACGAACGGCTTCACGAACTGTGCTGCAATCAGCCGCACATCATGCCCCTGCTTCCTCAGCGCGCGTCCGAGAAAGTGCGCGCCTGAGCAGGCTTCCAGTCCAATCAGCGATGTAGGCATGTTCGCGGTGTACGTCAACAACTGTCGTTGATTGAACCTCTTTCGCACTAGCACCTTGCCGGCTTCGCCGAGCGCCACCAGGTGAAAAGTCGTCTTGCCGAGATCAATGCCAACTGAATTTATCTGCATATCGATGATCCTCCTTGTCAAAGCTGTCGCTACGATCAACCTGCTTACGCAGATTAATCAAAACGGCGGACCATCTCATTAGTCGGCGTTCCGTCGTTGTGGCCGCGACTTGGTGGAGCTTTTTAACAACACGGGTTGGGCGTTATACGGCCACATGAAAGGAAGCATTCGTAAACACTGGCGGACCTCCGATTACTAATTGGTAGAGTCTCCTTCCGCTTACTTCCGAGTTTGCGACCATCTGCGACCTTCGTTTGTAAGACTCATCGGTCACTAGCGCTTGTGTCTGGCCCTCAAGCTTTTATTGAGCCCGGCGCAGCTTTGAGCAGCAAGGGTAGAATGTACGGCTGAGCACGGCTCGCGAGGTTTCAGTGACCAAAAACATTCGATCGCATCAGCCAGGCGAAGCCAGTTTCAAGGCGACACTGCCCGAGGATATTGAGTGGAAACCTTTTGCGGCGTTCCCGCCCTCAGTACGCCTCGCGGTTATTGTAGGTGAACCCTCGAGGGAAGGCCCTTATACCATCAGGGTTCACGTCCCTCACGATGTGAAATTGATGCCCCATCGGCATCCCGAGGACCGGGTATACACCGTCATTTCCGGCGTCTTCTACATTGGACTGGGTGATCAGTTCGATGCCAACAAGTTGCAAGCGTATCCGCCCGGCGCGGTAGTCGTCCTGCCCGGCGATACACCCCATTTCCATTGGGCCAAGTCCGGCGAATACATTACGCAGGTGACCGCCATTGGGCCCCTGGGCCTCGAGTATCTGGACTCGAAAGACGATCCGCGGAACGGATAACTATCCTGCTGCGGGTAGGTTCGCTATTCGTTAACGTCAAGACCGGCCGGGAATTCTGCTCGTCGGGAACCACACGCTTGAGAAGAAACCGCCCATGAGCGTATAACGGTCGGCACCCAAGGAGGAGTCATGGCAACCGCCTTCGATCCGACAGTGAGCCCTACGGTTGGAAGAGCGAAGAATTCTGCCGACGAGATTGCAGTCTCAATCACGTTGCGCATCAACGGTAAAGAACACTCGCTCCGCATCGATCCACGAACAACGCTGCTGGATTGCATTCGCGAAACAGTGGAATTGACGGGAACGAAGAAGGGCTGCGATCACGGGCAGTGCGGCGCGTGCACCATACATGTAAATGGCAGACGAGTGCTCTCCTGCCTCAGTCTCGCCCTGGCCCACGATGGGAAAGAGATCACCACTCTAGAAGGTCTCGGCACGCCGGAGACAATGCATCCCATGCAAGAGGCATTTCTTACCTGTGACGCTTATCAGTGCGGTTATTGCACCTCCGGCCAGATCATGTCGGCAGTGGCGCTGCTCAATGAGCCATGCGGTCCGGACGACGCAGCTGTGAAGGAACTGATGAGCGGCAACATCTGCCGGTGCGGCGCCTACGCCAATATCGTCGCCGCTATCCAGCAAGTCCGACAACGCACATAACGCGAACGGAGATTCTCGATGCATACCTTCGAATTCATCCGGCCTGCAGATCCTGCAGCAGCGATCAACGCCGCAGCGCAGTCGAAAACCGCGCAGCAGGGCGCAGACGTGCGCTTCCTGGGAGGCGGCACGACGCTCATCGATCTGATGAAGCTGAACGTCGAGACTCCCACACAGGTGCTCGATATCAATCGCCTCCCTTTCGACGATATCGAAGAGACGTCCGAGGGCGGCCTGAAGATCGGCGCGACGGTTCGCAATTCAGATCTTGCAAATCACGCGAGGGTGTTGCGTGACTATGCCGTGCTGTCCCAGGCGATCCTTTCCGGCGCGTCGGGGCAGATCCGGAACATGGCCACAACCGCCGGCAACCTGGTGCAGAGGACCCGCTGCGTCTATTTTCGCGATACGGCCATGCCCTGCAACAAGCGGGAACCCGGAACTGGCTGCCCAGCAATCACCGGCAGCAATCGCACACTCGCCATTCTCGGAACCAGCGATCATTGCATCGCCACCAATCCGTCGGATATGTGCATCGCAATGGCAGCGTTGGAGGCCGTCATTCACGTGCAGGGCCCCAAGGGGACTCGCGCCATTTCAATCGGCGATTTCCACCTTCTGCCCGGCGACACGCCAGATCGAGAGACGGTGCTTGAACCGGGTGACCTTATCACGCATGTCACGCTGCCGCCGCCGATCGCCGGAAGCAAGCAGGTTTACCTGAAGTTGCGGGATCGCGCGTCCTATGAATTCGCTCTCGCCTCAGTTGCAGTGGTGATGACGGTCGATGGCGGCATTGTTAGTTACATCCGGGTCGCCTTGGGCGGAGTTGGAACCAAGCCCTGGCGCTCGCCGGAAGCGGAAGCCGTGCTCGCCGGCAGGCCCGCGAATGCCGAGAGTTTCCGGCAGGCCGCTGAAGCCACTCTGCGCGATGCCAAGCCGCGGGGCGAAAACAGATTCAAGATTGAACTGGCAAAGCGCTGTCTTATGCACACTCTGCAGATAGCCGCGAACGGCTGATCCAGCCGAAGGAGGACGATCATGCCGATGACACAGCAAACATCACCGATCGGGCGCGACACGGTCCGGGTCGACGGACCTCAAAAAGTCACCGGAGTTGCACAGTACACCTCCGACTTCCATTTTTCCGGGATGCTGTATGCAGTGCCGGTCGGTGCGACGATCGCGAAGGGAAACATTACCAGGCTCGATACCAGCGCGGCTGAGGCGATGCCCGGGGTAGTTGCAATCTTGCATCGCGGCAATATCGGTAAAATCTTTCGTTCCATCCCGGGGCCGGGTTTCTCAGGCATCTGCGAAGAGCGCCGTCCGCCTTTCGAAGACGACGTTGTTCGCTACTACGGCCAGTACATCGCGCTCGCCGTGGCGGAGACGTTCGAAACCGCCAAAGCCGCTGCCGATGCCGTGGTTGCGACGTACGCCGCCGAAGAGCCGAACGTTGAACTGCAGCTCTCGGCTGACGACGAGCCGGATGAAGTCATGACAACCTTCGGGCCGGTGAAGCGTACGGAAAGTGAGCGCGGCGACCCTGACGCTGCTTTCGCCAGCACGCCGGTAAAACTCGATCACACTTATGTAACGCCATTTGAGACCCACAACCCGATGGAGCCGCACTCCACCACGGCGATTTGGGAAGGCTCAACCTTGACGCTGTATGAGTCCTCCCAGGGCGTGGTCAATCTGCGGGGTGTCCTTGCGCAAATGTTCGGCCTGCCCGTCGAAAACGTCCGTGTGATCACAAAGTTCGTCGGCTCGGGTTTCGGGAGCAAGCTGTGGCCGTGGACTTTGTGTCCGCTGGCGGCAGCGGCTGCGCGACAAGTGAACGCGCCGGTTAGGCTGGTGCTGGCTCGCAAAATGATGTTCCACTCCGTGGGACATCGGCCGCGCACGCAGCAACGCATTCGTCTGGGGGCAACAGCGGAAGGCAAACTGGTTTCGCTGCAGCACGATTACATCTACACGCGATCAATGCTGGATGCCCATCATGAAGGCTGCGGCGAGGGCACCCCCTTCGCGTACAGTGTGCCCAATCTGCGGGTGACCTTTGGCCGCACCAAACGAAACATCGGCGGCGGCGCTGATATGCGCGGCCCCGGCCGAGTGCCGGGGCTGTACGCGATCGAATCGGCGATGAACGAATTGGCCTATGAACTGAACATAGACCCCGTTCAGCTTCGCATTCTCAACGAACCGAAGATCGATGAGGGCCAGGGACTTCCATTTTCGTCCCGGCACATGCTCGAATGCTTGCAAGTGGGTGCAGAAAAATTCGGCTGGTCGAAGCGCAATCCCGCGATCGGCTCGATGAAGCGCGACGGCTTAACGCTTGGTTGGGGAGTGGCTGGGTGCTCGTGGATCGCAGCTCGCTTCCCGGCCGCGGTCTACATTCAGCTTCGCGACGACGGCTCCTGCCGCGTGGCCAGCGCGACGCAAGACATCGGCACCGGCACCTACACAAACCTCGCACAGCTCGCCTCGGCGAGAACCGGCGTTCCACTGGACAAAGTGGAAGCAGATCTCGGCGATACTGCGTTTCCTGAAGGCCCGATCTCGGGCGGCTCGATGGCTACACCATCGTTGGTGAACGCGGTATTCTCCGCAGCTGACCAGGCGATCGAGTCACTCAAAACGATTGCTGTTTCCACGCCAGGATCTCCGTTCGTGGGTCACAAACCCGACGATCTGAGCTTTCATAACGGCGCACTCTTCCTTAAGGCAGAAAGATCTGCGAACAGCGTGCAGTTCGCCGACCTGCTGCGAGGCGCCAACCTCCGCATGGTTACTGGCAACGGCCAGTCTCCGGCGACGTTTGGCAACCCCGAGCCGAGGTTCTCGACCCAATCCTTCGGCTGTCACTTCGTCGAAGTCACGTGGCAACCGGAGATCGCCCGTTTGCGCGTCAGCCGAGTGGTCAGCACGATCGATGCCGGCAAGATCATCAATACGTTGGCTGGTCGTAATCAGATTCAGGGAGCAGTTGTGATGGGAGTGGGCATGGCGCTGCTGGAGCGTACGGAATACGATCCCCAAAACGGCGCGCCGATCAACAGCAGCCTCGCTGACTACCTGGTCGCGGTGAATGCCGATGCACCATCAATCGACGTGCACTTCCTCGACTATCCCGACAAGGAAATCAACGAGCTCGGAGCTCGCGGCATTGGCGAGATCGGCCTGGCAGGTATCGCCGCAGCAATCACCGCTGCGGTGCATCATGCAACCGGTGTCCGGGTGCGGGAATTGCCGGTGAAAATTGAAGACTTGCTCGCGTGAATATCTGAACACCAAAAGTGAAGGACCTCCGCTGGTCAACGACCGGGTTCGGCGGCAAGCTAACCAATGGAAGCGCACCGGGCACTGGCATCCAGGTGAAGCTTATCGTCCCGCACAGCGTTGGGTTCAAAGGGAGGCATCCACTGACAGAGCCAGAATCGTGGTGTCATCAACCTGGTTGGCGCCGACCGCCCACTCGGCTACTTCCTCAGCGAGATGCTTACAGATTCCTTCGGCGTCAATTGGTCTGGGCAAGGAACTCAAGCAGCGCATGATTCTCTCTTTACCAAATTCCTCTCTGTCGGAATTCAGAGCGTCCGAAACTCCGTCGGGGTAGACGACGATCGAACCTCCCCTCGGCACCGTAACCTTACGTTCTTGAAATGTTGCGTCAGGAAACATGCCGACCGGATGAAGAGGCTGTCGCCAAGGCTAAGGGATCAGATGAGTTCAAGCAGAGATGCTGAAATTCTCTGCCGATTTGCCGCAGCCACGCGCCACTAGGCACCCTAGTAGCCAGTGGCCTGGGAAGTTGTAATGATACCGGGAAGGGCAATGTTGTTAGTGGCCGGTTTAAATCACGGAAGGATAACTTGATGCAAGGCTCGCGTTGCTCGCAGCTTCTATGTTGCGCTGTGCGGTGGTTTCTTCTGGCGGGGTTGGTTGCGCTCACCGCCCACGCGCAGAAGATCAAGGTGGCTTACGACCCGAACCTCGATTTTGCCAAGTTCAAGACCTTCGCCTGGGGCGAGCATGATGCGGTCTCCCGGCCAATGCTGGCCCTCGCCATTGCCGGCGCCATCGAAGAAGAGCTCACCAAGCGCGGCTTACAGAAGACCGACAGCCATCCGGACCTGTATGTCCAGATGTACGGTTCAACGGATTCGGACATGGCGGTGAGTTATTCCGACCTCTACAGCGGATACGCGGGCATTCCGCCATTCGATCAGAACTTTCTCATGTGGGGTGCTGTGCCCGGCTCGACCACGACAGTGGTCGTACATAAGGGGCAACTCGTCGTCGATCTTATCGATGCCGCTCACAAGAAAATCGCATGGCGAGGCATAGCCAAAGAGAAACTCAGCGACAACCGAGGGAAGCTGGTGGACCAGGTCAATACTGCGGTAGAAAAGATGTTTAAGCAGTATCCGGCCGGCATTGCCCGCTGAAGGTGCGAGCATCCGAGCCAGCATGGTCCCTCGGTCAATAGTCAATTGTCATAGCGGACACAACTCGTGAAAGCACACGGCAATGTCGGACAGTTAGCGCTCCTACCAGACTGGCTGCTCCGTTACCAGAAGGAATGGTTGCGGCCAGACGTGATCGCTGGTCTGACCACTGCCGCGGTAGTCATTCCCAAAGCGCTGGCGTACGCGACGATCGCCGGACTGCCGGTGCAGGTGGGACTATACACGGCCTTTCTGCCCATGGTGACCCACAACCTCGCTGAATGACCTTTACGTCAATGCAGCCTGGTCACTTCTCCAGTGTCGAGGGAGTAATAGGCCTCAATGACAGTAATCTTGTGTTCTTCAGCGGCTTTCCGCAGCAGCTCGCTCCTCGCCAATATCTCCTGGGAAACTCTGTGGACGTGGTCACGAACCGCCAGATCAATGGTTTCTGGCTTCGTGCGATCCATCTTGGTGCACGAGGGAGCGATCGGGCTAAAAACCGCTTCGAGATTGCCCGATTCCGACTTTCCTCCAGAACAGGCTGCCGTCACCGCACCACAGCCTTCATGTCCCATCACCACGATCACAGTTGAACCGAGGTGTTCGACTGCATATTCAAGACTCCCGATCACTATGGCATCGTCATCCTCACCTGCAGAGCGCACCACGAACAGATCACCCAGCCCTTCGTCAAAGACCAACTCCGGGGGGACACGGCTGTCGGAGCAACTTAGCACCGCTACCTGCGGATGTTGAGTCTTGGTGAGTGACTTCCTTTCAGCTTGCAGGTCGTGCGGCTCATCCTTTCCAGTGGCGAAGCGTTGGTTGCCGGCAACCAACTGATTCCATATCTGATCGGCGGAACCACTTTGCCCCTGTTGTGCCATCCCGCAAAGATTGAGCAACAGGAGAACGACTAGGCAGGAGAACTCACGTAGAGCTCGAAACATCTTCCCTCCTCATAAACCCTTCCAAGCACCTGAAGTCAACGAGCATGAACTTCTTGGCAGGTTGCGGATAATCCATTGGAGAATGGCGTGCGCGCGGGCCGCAACTAGGGAAATCCCTAATGCTTAGTTCGATGATTCGTGGCTGGTGGCTACGGCTCGGTATGGGAGGTCGACCCGACTGTCACTTCATCGGACGACAACAGAGGCAGCTTTTGACGTGGAAGCAAAAGGCTGTGGGATCCGCCTGGGATTTAAGGGGCGCGGAACGAGACTCCAGAGCTCCGTTCATTGAGTCTTCACGGGCTGCCTCAAGCGTTGCCATTTGCGTTGCCAGATAACTGCCGAATGAGGTGATTTGTTCCGCTTCGGAGTAGTGTACTCATCTTGTAAGCCGCTGAGCCGATTGAGATGGGGATGGAAGCCCGCATTTCCTAAACCGTTGGTCGGCAGTTCGACTCTGCCCAGGGCCTCCATTTCTACCCGGTTACTCGAAACCAACCCTATCGTCGTGCGCCTCCGAAGGCCACCGGTCCCAGGAAACGCAGATCGGGAACAGAGCTGATGAGGCCGACTTCCTGCGAGTATTGCAGGAAGAGTTTCAATCCGGCATGGCCTTGCCGGTCAAGAAAGTAATGAATGTTCTCTGTGAGATATCGCTTGATATCGTCCTCGCTCAGAGACAACCGCGGCGACCATTCTCTGGCAATCGCAGCGATACTGGACGGTTCCAGACCGTGATCGCGTGACTGCTGGAAGGTGTTGGTCAGACTAACATCCGCAGGTTTTCGCGAAAGCGCATCCATGCGCACTGCCCAGAAGGCGAAGACAAACGAGTGCCCGGTAGCTTCACGCCACAAATGGGCAAGATCGTAGAGCTTGTAGCCACCCTCCACCGGTATCTGCAAAGCAGCGTCGCCGATCAGCAGGGCAGCGTCGTGATCGCGCAACATCTCATTGAGCTCCGGCGGATGAGGTGTCAGCTCCCGTGGACCGCCGTAAAACTTTGCGAACAGCACCTGCAACAACGCAACCGAAGTTCGCGAGGAGGTATCGGTCGCAACCGTACCTACATCCTCGATGGGCTTTTTGCTGACCAGCAAAATAGAGCGGACACGATCTTTAGAGGCGATTGCGATATTCGGAAGGATCACCAGTTCGGGAATCTGCGCATAGGCAAACGCCGGGATGATGCCGATGTCGGCCTGATTGGCGGCCAGTGCAGCAGCGCAAGCGGACGGGATGGTGTACTCGATTTCAAAGTGCCGGCCGGCGTCGCCATGCTCGAAATCCCACATCAGCGGAGCGGTGTTGAGGAAGGAGATGGCTGAAATGCGGAGGCCGGACATGAAGCATCGAGTCTAGCAAACCCCGCGTGACCCAGCCTTTCACCATATACGGGTGACGCGTGTCCTTGACGGTAACCGGCCTGGAAATTACTCTGCGCCTTGTTCCGGCCCAGCGGATGCGAGGAATTGCTATGGACATAGAGGCTCCGATACGGGCGGAAGATTATGCACTGAAGCGGAAGCTACAGTGGATTGCGCTCCTGTTGACCCCGGGAATTGGCGCCGGACGCGCGCGCAAAGTGGTGGAGCACTTCGGCGGAGAGATCGACCGGCTCTTCGCGGCACCGCTGACCGAGCTTGAGGCTTTCGGTTTGCCGGCTGCAACGGCCCAGAGCATCGCTCTGGGTAAGTCTTTGGAGCTTGCGGCAGCGGAATACGACAACGCGCGCCAAGCCGGCGCTACGGTCATTGTCCTCGGAGACGCACAGTACCCCAAGCGGCTGTTGGAGATATACGATCCGCCGCTGGCGCTTTACCTCAAGGGCAATGCGGACGCGATCGACAGACCTGGCATTTCTATTGTGGGCACCCGGCATCCTACGCCCTACGGCATGGGAATGGCGGAGCGACTGGCATGCGATCTCGCGGCTCACGGTCTCGTCGTATTCAGCGGGATGGCACGGGGCATCGACACCGCGGCCCATCGCGGCGCACTCAACGGCCACGGCTGCACGGTGGCCATTTGGGGCACCGGAATCGACGAGGTCTACCCTAAGGAAAATCGGAAGATTGCGGACCAGATACTGGCGTCGGGTGGGGCGGTCATAACGGAGTTTCCGCTGGGTACCTTTCCCGCTCCGCAAAACTTCCCCGTCCGCAACCGAATCATCAGCGGAATCTCACTAGGGGTTCTGGTCATCGAAGCTGCCGAATACAGCGGCACTCGTGTCACCGCTCGTTGCGCATTGGAACAAGGGCGCGAGGTTTTCGCGGTGCCGGGCAACGTCACGAACAAGACTTCGTGGGGCCCCAACACATTGATAAAGCAGGGCGCCGCGCTGGTTGCGAGCTGGGAAGATGTTTGGGAGGAGCTCCCTGCCGAGGTGCGCTTGGCCTTGACACCGCCGGAGCAGCCTGAATCGGCGGAGCAAGGCACTGCATCATTATTTAAGGAGTCGGAATTACCGCCACATGAAAAGAGGGTGCTGGCCCTGCTCCGGTCGGACGAGTCGGTCCACATCGATGTGCTAGTCGAACGTCTGAACTGCCACCTTTCATCTTCCGAGATTTTCGCGGCGCTGTTTGAGCTGGAGCTGAGTGGGAGGATAAGAGCGCTGCCCGGCAAATACTACGTCAAGACGATGTAGGTGGCGCGGACGGTCGCCGCGTTACATCCAGATCGCCATGGGTTCTGCCAGTGAGCTGCAGAACCACTTACGTTTGGCAAGGGACTTGGGGTTCCTAGGCGGGACTGAATACCCCAAGGTACTGAAGGAGTTAACCAGTGTTCGGCAGATGTTGACCGCCTTTCTTCAGAGGCTGCGGGGTGTAGGCCCGAACAGCAACAATTGCGTTGTCGTTTCTGGCGAATAGCGAAAAGCGAACCGCGAAAAGCGCCGCTCGGCTTTGCTGCGCGCGCCGAAACCATGCTAGCTTCATACACGTAATTCCGCACTATTGAGGTTCCATTGGCAAAAGGGTTAGTTATCGTCGAATCGCCGGCCAAGGCGAAGACGATCCAAAAATATTTAGGCTCGGGCTACGACGTCGAAGCGTCTCTCGGGCACATCAAGGACTTGCCGAAGAAGTCGCTCGGGGTCGACCTGGACAACAATTTCGAGACCGAGTACGTCGTTATTCCAGGCAAAGAAAAAGTCGTCGCCAAGCTGAAGAAGCTGGCGAAGTCGGCAGACGCCATCTACCTGGCGCCCGACCCGGACCGCGAAGGTGAAGCCATTGCCGCGCACCTGGCGGAAGAGCTCGGCGGCGACCGCATTGATGGAAAAAAGAAGAAGAAAAATCCCATCACGATTCGCCGGGTCACCTTTAATGAGATAACCAAGCGCGCCGTGCAGGAGGCATTCCAGCACCCGCGCGACATAGACAGTCACCTGGTCGATGCCCAGCAAACCCGCCGCGTGCTCGATCGGCTGGTCGGATATCAGATCTCTCCGCTTCTCTGGGACAAAGTACGGCGTGGGCTCTCAGCCGGACGTGTGCAGACTGTTGCCCTGCGCCTGGTAGTCGAACGCGAGCGCGAGATTAAGGCGTTCGTCAAAGAAGAGTACTGGACGATTGACGCGCATCTGCAGGGGCAGAAACCGCCCGCGTTCGACGCCCGGTTTGTCGGCATTGGCGACGAAAAGACGCCAATTCCCAACGGCGAGGAAGCCGAGAAAATCAAGAGCGCTCTCGAGCACGCCGACTGGGCTGTGCGCTCGATCGACAAACGCGAGCGCCGGCGCAGTCCGGCGGCTCCGTTTACCACCAGCAAGTTCCAGCAGGACGCCTCACGCAAGCTGCGCTTCAGTGTCAAGCGCGCGATGATGATTGCGCAGCGCCTGTACGAAGGCATCGAGCTCGGCGAAGAGGGCACCGTCGGACTCATCACCTACATGCGAACCGACTCGCCACAGGTGTCCAAGGATGCCTTGGAGGAAGTCCGCGATCTGATCGGCAAAGACTTCGGCCCGCAATTTCTTCCGGAATCGCCGAATACCTACAAGTCGAAGAAGACGGCCCAGGAAGCTCACGAGGCCATTCGTCCTACCTCGGTCTGGCGTCATCCCGATGCGGTCAAGCAGTACCTTCAGGAAGACGAGTACAAGGTCTACAAGCTCATCTGGCAGCGCTTCGTCGCGTCGCAGATGAACCCGGCGGTATTCGATCAAACAACCGTTGACATCGACGCTAAGAGCGGGGATACGGTTTACCGCTTCCGCGTCACGGGATCGGTGCTCAAGTTTGAAGGCTTCCTGAAGGTGTACGAAGAGTCCAAGGACGCCAAGGACGAAGAGGATGAGGCGCTCAAGCACAAGCTGCCGACGCTGGTAGAGGGGCAGAAGCTGACCCTGAAGGGCCGGAGCCCTGAGCAGCACTTCACCGAGCCTCCCCCGCGTTACAACGAGGCGTCACTGGTGAAGGAACTGGAGGAGCGCGGCATCGGCCGGCCCTCAACCTACGCCGCGATCATCAGCACCATCCAGGAGCGGCAGTATGTGCAGAAAGTAGGCGGCAAATTTATCCCGACGGAAATCGGCTTCGTCGTCACCGACCTGCTGGTCGCGAATTTCAAGGACATCTTCGATCTGCAGTACACGGCGCGATTAGAAGAAGAGCTGGACGAAATCGAGGAAGGCAAGGAGCGCTGGACCGACGCTCTGGCCGAGTTCTACAAGAAGTTCGAGAAGGAACTCCACTATGCCGAAAAGCATATGGAGAACGTCAAGCGGATGGAGAAGCCCACCGACGAGAAGTGCGAGCGGTGCGGCTCTCCGCTGGTCATCAAGTGGGGCAAGCACGGGTCGTTCTACGCCTGCAGCTCCTACGATAAGAACGATCCCAACAGCTGCACCTTCACCAAGGAGAACCCAATCGATCTGCCGGACCTGGATTCGGCCGACGTGCAGGAGACCACGCAGGAAGAGTATTGCGAGAACTGCGGCCGTCCCATGGTGCTGAAGCGCGGGCGCTTCGGGCAGTTCATGGCGTGTACCGGATATCCCGACTGCAAGACCACGCGCCGGCTCGATCAAGGAAAGAAGGTCCCTGACATTCCATTGGACGAAAAATGTCCGCAATGTGGACGTAATCTGCTGCTGCGTCACGGCCGTTTCGGCGAATTCATCTCTTGCAGCGGATATCCGGAATGTAAGTGGGTCAAGCAGAACTACATCGGAGTGAAGTGTCCGGAGTGCAAGACGGGCGACCTGGCAGAGAAGAAAGCGCGGCGCGGCAATGTGTTCTACGGTTGCTCGAATTATCCGAAGTGCAAATTCACCTCAGCTCATAAGCCGGTGGCGGAGACCTGTCCCGAGTGCGGCAGCCCCTATCTCTTGGAGAAGAACCTGAAATCGGGAACTTTCATTGTCTGTCCCAACAACAAGCGGACGGCGGCCGACGAGGAGCAGCCGAAGCGCCGCGGCAAAAAGGTCGCCGGGGATGAAAGCACGGTTAAATGTGACTATTCGCGGGAAATTACCCCCGAAGCCGTAGCATAATAGGTCAATCGCTTGTCCATTCCACCCGGCAATGTCGCCGGGAATTAATCTGAAAAGAGGTGTAAACATGGCAGCACAGCTGAAAGATGCGACGATTATTGCCCACCTGGTCGTCGGCGATGGTACAAAGGCGGCCGAGTTTTATAAGAACGCATTTGGAGCGCAGATTCTGGGGGTACACAAGACGCCCGATGGCAAGGTCATGCACGCGGAGTTGAATATCGGAGGCGCCAGGCTGATGTTGGCTGACGAGTTTCCCGGTTGCGGCGGCTCGCCAAAAACCCTGGGCGGCAGTCCGGTGGTGCTGAACCTCTACGTAAAGGATGACGTCGATAGCCTGTTCAACCAGGCCGTGGGCGCGGGCGCGACCGTGGTGATGCCGCTGGCAAACCAGTTCTGGGGCGATCGCTATGGACAGATCACGGATCCGTTCGGCCATCGTTGGGCCCTGGGACAGCATGTGGAAGACGTGGCCCCCGATGAGATGGAACGCCGCGCTAAGGAGGCTTTCGCGCAAATGGCGGCGGGCGCCCACAAGTAGGTGCCTGGGTTTAGATAAATCGGGTGTGCCCATTCTGGCCGTCCTTTGGCCAGGGTGGGCCAGTTCACACCACAGAATCACCTGGCCCGCTCTATCCACCAGACGGCTAGAACGGGGCACCCACACAATTTTCTGATCTCTCATACCAACCAACTTCGCCTGGAGGATAAATGTCACAAGCTACTCATCACGATGCTGAGCTCATTCTGAAGCTTTACGATCTGCGCCGCGAAACTGTCATGCGCCAGGCCCGGGACTTCTTTGGCAAGTTCTCACCGTCTTCCTTCGAGGAACTGATGGCGGTCGTGGGCAATTTTGATAGCAAGGAAAATGCCTACTTTCGCCAGGTCCTGGGTTATTGGGAGATGGCCGCGTCACTCATCGTGCACGGAACCATCAACGCCGCACTGGCACAGGACACGCTGTTCGAAATGAACTTCGTGTATGCCAAGATGCACCCATTCCTCAAGCAACTGCGTGAGACGATGAACTCACCCGAATTCATGCAGAATATGGAGAAGGTGATCGAAGGCACTCCGGAAGGACGCGAGCGGCTGGCGCGCATGCAGCAGCGCATGGCCGCGTTCGCGAAGCTGCGCGCCTCCGCCGCCAAGCAGGGCTGATACGATCTGCAGGTTGGTTTCGTGCAATCTTGAGATGCGTTCAGCAGAGGGGTGTCAGGAAAAACGCCTGTTCGTGTAGCCAGCAGTTTTTCTTGGCATCCCGTCCACTCACCTTCCAACACCGCCCGGCTGCCGTTCAGCAATTGAGGAGCCTCGCTTACCGCGCATCTCGCCTCTCGATCACGCTTACGGTCAACGCCCCCGAAGGGTGGGCGAAGGACAAAGCCTGAATTACCGTTCCCTGGCAGAACGCGAATTCGAAGTTGCGGCCAATGGCCACCGAAGGCAGCGACAGCCGCGCGCTATGCGCGCACAGCGCCTTCACGCTGCCCGCAACCATGTTGGCCAGCTCGCCGGCGGTATCGCGCACATCCTCCTGCGATAGCTCCGCCGCGTCCACGCCGGTGAGGTTGGCGCACGCCTGCCGCGCCAGTTCCATGTCGATGTCCAGGCGCACCGCGCCTTGCCAGTCGCCGACAATCTGCACCACGGATACGATGTATCCCACTTGCGTGTCGAACGGGATTACCTTTTCACGGGGTAGGAGCTGCATGCCGGCCATCGAGCCGAAGATCTCGTTCACGAGGGTTGTCAGGTCTGCACTGCTGATGTTCACGAGCATGGCTTATCGGTCCTTGATTTGATAGCAAACGTAACTTCCGGCCTGGACGCGCTCGAATTCGGCGTCCAGGTTCAACGTTGTTTCGGCACAGCCCAGAAACAGAAAGCCGTCTGGCGCAAGCACGCGCCGGACGCGTTGCAGGATGGCCTTGCGCGTCTCCACATCGAAGTAGATAAGCACATTGCGCAGGAACACAATGTCGGCGGCCGGCACGAGGTTGCCCCAGGGCTCGGCGAGGTTGAGAAAGCGGAAGCTCACCATGCCGAGGACTTCCGGCTTCAATTGCCAGTGCAGTCCCTCTTGCACGAAGTACCGCACCAGCAATTTCGCAGGCAGGCCGCGGTTCACTTCCATCTGACGATACAGTCCGGTTTTTGCGCGCTGCAGCATGGTGGCGGAAAAGTCGGTGGCCAGGATGGAGAATCTCCAGCCGGGCAGGTTGAAGTTCTCGCGCACCGCCATTGCAATGCTGTACGGCTCCTGACCGCTGGAGCAAGCTGCGCTCCAGATTGAAATCTCCCGCCCGGCCTCGCGCTTCTTCATCAGCGCTGGAATCAGGGTGCCTGTAAGCGCCGTGAAGGGGTGGGCGTCGCGAAAGAACCACGTCTCGTTGTTGGTCATCGCGTCCAGCACCTTGCGATGCAGGCCGCTGAATGACGCACAGCGAAGCCGGCGCAGGAATTCCTGCAGAGAGGCGCATCCCTGCTCGCTCACTAAAGGAGCCAGACGGGTCTCGGCCAGATACTCCTTGTCGGCGTCAATCACGATCGCTGTATGGTCCTTGACCAGCGTGCGCAGGTATTCGAAGTCGACGGTTGCCACATTCATGGCAACGCTCTCGGAGCCGAGCAGGCCGGGAGCGTCGCCGGCCGGAAGATAGTCATGCGCTCTGCGATGCGAGGACCGACGTCCGAAAGCGGCAGCACGGCTTCGGCCAATCCCGCTCTGGCGACGAATCCCGGCATTCCCCATACCACCGACGTTGCTTCGTCTTGCACCACGATGTGAGCACCGGCCTCCGCCAGCAGTTCGCAGCCGCGCAAGCCATCCCGGCCCATGCCGGTAAGGACTACGGCCATGGTATGTCTCCCGAAGACAGGAGCAAGCGAGCGAAAAAGAACATCCACCGAAGGGCGGCAGGAGTTTTCCGGGGCGCCTTGCGTAATCTCGATTACTTTTTCGCGGCTTACGGACATGTGGAAACCACCAGGGGCTACCCAGACTTTTCCCGGTGCGAGCAACTCGCCGGCCATCGCCTCCGCCACTGGCACCTTACACAAGCCGGTCAGGCGCTGGGCTAAGAACCGCGTAAAAGCTGGAGGCATGTGCTGCACCACAAGAATCGGTACCGGACATGCCGCCGGAATCCCGGGTAGCACCTGGGCAAGCGCATTCGGTCCGCCAGTAGAACATCCAATAGCGACAACGTCGATGCGGTCAACAAGAGTATTGCGCCGCATTTTAGTCGGCAGCGTCGATTCAGGCATGCTCCCGGCGAAGCTCCGCCGGCAAAGCGCCTTGATCTTGGGGAGCAAAGCCTCCCTTATTCGCTCCCGGGCCGCGGTGTAGTTGCCCAGCTCGGTAGGTTTAGCGACGTAGTCCGCGGCACCCAGCGCAAGCGAGTCGATGGTAGCCTCGGCACCGCGTTCCGTAAGCGTGCTGAACATGATGACCGGCACGCTGCAGCGCTTCACGTGCAACGCTTTAAGGGTGGACAAGCCATCCATCACGGGCATCTCGATGTCCAGCGTCACTACATCCGGAGAGACTTGCTCCAGCAACCGCAGCGCGATCTCTCCATTGGCCGCGTGACCCGCGACCTCCAGCTCCGGATCCGAAGCCACCACCTCGCAAAGGACACGCCGCATGACAACGGAGTCGTCCACCACCATGACCCGTATTTTTCGCGCCACCCCGTTCATAGCCCGACCAGCCGCAACTTGTCGGCCACCACTTCGAAGGTGAACGGCTTCATGATGTAGTCGTTTGCGCCTGCTGCCAGAGCAGCCGTCATCTGGTCCATGCTGGTTTCGGTGGTCACCATCATGACCAGGGTCCGGTTGTGGCGGGGCTCGCTTCGAATGCGCCGCAGCAGTTCAAACCCGTCCATCTCCGGCATGTTCCAGTCAATGAGTATGAGATCGAAACTGTCGCCTTCGGCTAACCTGGAAAGCGCCTCAAGCCCGTGCTTGGCCTCCGCAACCTCAAAGCCTTGCTTCTTGAGGGCCAGGCGAAGGATTGCCCTCATCGCGGAAGAGTCATCCACCACCAGAGCGCGCATTACGGCTCCTCTCCAGAAGACGGGCGGACGGTCACGGGTTCCGTGACCGTCGTCGCCCCGCCAAATTAGTACTTGAACTGCGCCACCAAGCCCTGTAGCTCGGCCGCCATGCGCTCCAGCGTCTGCGCCGACTTCTGGGTGTCGTTCGCACCCGCCGTAGTGCTGCGCGCCGCCTCGGCGACACCGGAGATGTTTTTGGTGATCTCCCGAGCTGCCGTGCGCCGCCTCTGCCAGGTTGCGGCTGATTTCGTTGGTGGTCGCGCTCTGCTCCTCGACCGCGCTGGCAATCGTGTTCTGTATGTCGTTAATCTGCACGATTACGCTGCCGATTTGCCCGATGGCCGCCACCGCGCCCTTGGTATCGGTTTGGATCGCCTCGATCTTCCGGCTGATGTCCTCGGTTGCCTTGGCTGTCTCCTTGGCCAGTTCCTTGACTTCGTTCGCAACCACCGCGAAGCCCTTGCCCGCCTCGCCCGCGCGTGCGGCTTCGATGGTCGCGTTGAGGGCCAGCAGGTTGGTCTGCTGGGCGATGGACGTGATGACCTTGATTACCTGCCCGATCTCAGCGCTGCTCTGGCCCAGCTTACCGATGGTCTGGTTGGTCTCTTCGGCAGATTTCACCGCCGTCGTGGCCACCCGCGTGGCATCGGCGGTGTTCTTGGCGATCTCCTTGATGCTGGCGCCCATCTCATCAGCGCCGGTCGCGACCGTCTGCACATTGCTCGCGACCTGCTCCGATGCCGCCGAAACCACATTGGCCTGGGTCGCGGTCTCGTCAGCGCTGGCGCTCATCTGCTGGCTGACCTTGTTGAGCTCCTCGGCCGCCGAAACCAGCGCTGCGGAGTTCATCCCGATCTGCTGAATGGCCGAGCGCACCTGAGTAGCCAGCGTATTGACCGATGCCCGCAGTTTGCCGAAATCGCCGGCGTACTCGGTCGTGACCTGCGCCGTGAGGTCGCCGCCCGCCAGCCTGGCCAGCGTGGCGTCTACTTCCTGGAGCGGCCCGATCACCGCATCGAGGGTTGCGTTCACGCCTTCTACCACCTTGCGGAAATCGCCGTTGTGCTTTGCGGCATCGGCGCGTGTGTCCAATTTCCCCTTTACTGCTGCGGCCGATAGCATTTCGGCATCCGAAACCAGCGAACCGACCGCCTGCATCATATGCAGGAACGCCGGGACCAGCTGGTCATTGGCCGAGCGCTTGCTCATCGCGGTAAGGTCTTTGAGATCCTTGGCAAAATCCCCGGCAGCAACGTTTTGCAAAATCGCCACCGTGTGACTCACACGTAACTGCGCTAATTTCGCCGCCTCGCACATCTCGCCAAAGACTCCTGGATAGGTCTTATCGATCCGCACCGTACAGTCGTTAACTGCCATCCCCTGCAGCACATTATTCACTTCGACCAGACCTGATAACGCATCGACGCAAGCATTCAGGTTGTTCTTGATGGTGTTGCAATCGCCGTTGTAGTTTTCCGTAATTCTCGGCGGAATGGTTCCCCGGCTAATCTTGTCAACATAATCGGCAGCGACATTCACCGGCCGAATGAGGGCGTCGAGGGCGGCATTAATGCCCTCCACGATTTTGCGGAAGTCGCCGCTGTGCTTCTGAGCGTCGGCGCGCGTCGCCAGCTTGCCTGCGAGGGCCGCCTCGACCAGCATGTTGGCGTCGGTGATCAGGGCTTTGAGATTCGTGCGCACCTGCTCGATGGTGTCGTTGATGAAGGCCTTCTTGCCCGGGAATTTCTCCAGCGGGGCGTCGAAATTTCCCTTGCCAAATTCTGCGACGCAGGCCATCGCCTTTTTCTTCAAGCTGATGTGCTCGGCGACCATGTTGTTAATACCCTGCGCGACCTTCTGATAGACGCCGCGGAATTTCGCCGTGTCAATCGTGACATCGATATCGCCACGCTCATGTTCCTGAGCCATGTGACGCATCTCGTCGGTCAGAGAGGTTAGCGCCTGCATGGTATCCAGAAATGCCGGCAGCAGAATATCCTGCTCGGAACGCTTGCCGATAGACTTGACTTCCGCCAGCTCCTCCTGGAACTCTCCGGCAGCGATGTGCTGCAGCCGGCGCACCACCGACTTGATCCGGTCGCGCACCGTATTGACGCCATGCCCGACTTGCCCGAAGACGCCCGGGTAATTTTCCTCGATAGCCACGGTATGATCGTTGATTTCCAACCTCTTGAGTGCGTCAGCCGTCTCCGGCAACAGGCCAAACAGGTCGGCGCAGTGATTGAGCTGCTCCTTGAGGGGGTTCAGCTCTCCAGGAAAATCGACTGTGATCTTCTCCGGTACCTCGCCCCTGCCCAGGCTGCCGAGAAACTCCAGCACATACGCCAGCGGTGTCGTCAGGCTGTCGAGTCCGTCGTTGAACACCTCCAGGAGGCGCCGCTCCTCTGGGGTGGCGCCGTCGAGCCGGGCCCGTTCATGCACCTGGCCGTGCTGCACCGCCGTCATCACCCGATGAACCTCCCCGGCAAAGTCCGGCTGCAGAAGCACGCTCGTGCTTTCCGTGTCTTCGCCGTTGGTGCGGCGCCTGTGAACTCCATTGCTTTTTGTCTGCCCGTGAATCATGTCTGCTCCCTTATTGTTCAATCGAATTCCTGTTCACCACGGAGCCACGGAGTGCACGGCGGGTTTAGGGTTTGGGGGCCGGCAAGATGTTCGTCAAGCACTCCGACGCTAATGCCATCCCCCAATCCCCAGTCCCAATTCCCAACTTCGTCTCCTCCGTGCCTCCGTGGTGAAATTAGTTTTCAACCCGCATGCACTGCCGCAACCGATATGGCTTTCTCGGTGTCCAGCAGTAGCAGCAGCCTGTCCTTGAGCTTGTAAACCCCACGAAGAAATTCCCGCCGCCGCGCTTCAAGCGTCTCCGGGGGACTTTCAAACGAGTCTTCCTCCACCTCGACCACATCGCCGATCTCGTCCACCAGCAGGCTGATAGGCCCATCCTCGCGTCGAATCACGACGTTCATGGGGCGCTGTTCGGCCTGGCGGGCGGGCAGCTCCAGTTGCCGGCGTAGATCGACGGCCGTCACAATCTGCCCGCGCAGGTTGATGAGTCCGGCAATCACCTCCGGCGACAGCGGAATGCGGGTCATCTCCTGGTAACGAATCACTTCCTGTACCTTCTCCACTTCCACACCGAAGAACAGGTCCTGCAGGTAAAACGTGCACAATTGGCGATGCCGGTTCATGCCCGTGCTCCTTCCATGCCCGTGAGTTTCTGCTCCGCCAGCAGCGCCGGAACGTCCAGCAGGTCCGTGACCCGCTGCTGGATGACGGCTGCCCCTTTCATCGTTTTCACCTGCTGAATGTGCTGCACCTCGGCGGCTTGCTCGGCGATGTCCAGGATCTCGTCGACTACCAGCCCCACACTCCGCCCGTTCGAGGAGTAGACCACCACCTGCAGCAGCTCGCTGTCGGCGGTGCCGGCATAGCCGAGAGCGTCGGCCAGGCGTATCAGCGGCATAATCTGCTCGCGGTACTGAATGACCTCGCGTCCGGCATAGCGCTCGACCTTCGACGCCGGGAACTCTTCCAGCCGCGACACCAGCGACAGCGGAATCGCCATCCGGCCGGCTGCGCCAATACGGAACACCAGCCACGACTCGCGCCGGGAGGCCGCGTCGCCGGCAACCAAAGCATGCTCGACCAGCGACTGCTCGCGCTGCTCACACAGTACCCGCGCCATCTGCGCCAGCCCCGGCACATCGAGGATCAACGCCACCTGACCGTCGCCCATGATGGTCGCACCGGCAAAGCAGGCAACCGACTTCAACTGCTTGGACAGCGGTTTAACCACGATCTCTTCGGTATCGTTGATCTCATCCACTACCAGGCCGAACTGCCTGTCTCCGGCTTGCAGCACCACGATGTTCACCGAGTCAGAGGTGCGCCGCGATTCCAGGTGCAGGGTGCGGTTGATGTCGACGAGGGGAAGAAGATTGCCGCGCAAGCGATAGACCGCTGCCCCATGGATGTCTTCTATGCCGCCCTGTTCGCGGTCGCAGCGGACCAGCTCGATAAGGCTGACCTGGGGGATGGCGAAACGCTCACCGCCGCTGGTGACGATCAACGCGGGAATGATGGCCAGCGTCAACGGAATCTTGATCTTCAGCAGAGTGCCCTTGCCGCGGGTGCTTTGCAGGTCAACCGTGCCGCCGATTTTCTCGATGTTGGTCTTGACCACGTCCATGCCCACGCCGCGTCCCGAGATGTTGCTGACCTGCTCGGTGGTGGAGACGCCCGGCGCGAAGGCCAGGTTCAGGATCTCCCGCTCGGACATGCGGGCGGCATGGTCGGCGTTAATCAGACCCTTGGCAATCGCCTTGGCTTTTAATTTTTCGGTGGGGATTCCCGCTCCGTCGTCCGAGACCTCGATATTGACTTGCCCGCCTTCGTGGAAGGCGCGCAACAGCAGGTGACCTTCAGGCGACTTGCCCAGGGCAACGCGCGCATCTGGCATTTCGACGCCATGGTCCACGGCATTGCGGATGATGTGAGTGAGCGGGTCTTTAATAGCTTCAATAATGGTCTTGTCCAGCTCGGTGTCGGCACCCTCCATCTGGACTTCGACCCTCTTGCCGCAGCCCACGGACATGTCGCGCACAATGCGCGGCAGCTTGTTCCACACGTTCCCGATGGGCTGCATTCGGGTCTTCATCACCCCCTCTTGCAGCTCGGTGGTAATCAGGTTGAGCCGCTGTGCGGTGCTCAGAAAGCCGCCGTCCTCCAGGGTCGCGGTGAATTGCAGCACCTGGTTGCGGGCCAGCACCAGTTCGCCTACGAGGTTCATTACCTTGTCCAGCAGGGCGACGTCGACCCGAATGGTGTTGCTGGCCACGTCGCGATGATCGCTCTGCACCTTAAGCCCTTCGGCTACAGCATCCGGCGGAGCTGCGCCGCTGGCGATGAGGATTTCGCCCAACAACCGCGCGTCGCCTTCATCCTGAAGCTCGATTGCAGCCTCGACATCATCGGGTTTGCAAACTTGCGAGGTCACGAGGATGTCGCCCAGCCGGGGCAGAACATTGCTGTCCGGCGCGGCAGGAACACCAACGCCGACCGGACTCGCGGCCGCTTCCGAAGGCGGCGCGGGCTGCGTCTGCTGTAGTACTTCGGATAATTGTTGCAATGCCTTCGAGCCGTCTGCGTCGCCCTCGCTGCCGCTGCTGGCGATTTCTTCCACCATGCAGCGCAGCGCATCGGCCATGCTGAGCAGCGCCGTGGCAATCTGGGGCGAAAGCCGCAAGCTGCCGTCCCGCATTCGGCTGAGTACGCTCTCGCCGGCATGCGCGATCGCCACCAGTTTTTCGTAGCCCAGAACACCGCCGGTGCCTTTTATCGTGTGTATCGCTCGAAAGACGCTGTCCAGCAGCTCACGCGAGGAGCTATCCTTTTACAGCGCGAGCAGGTCGCGGTCGAATCGGTCCAATCCTTCCGTGCTTTCGACCAGAAACTCCTTAATGATTTCGTCCATCGCGTCCATCGCATCCATTGCGTTCGGCCTTTCCTCGTGGCCCAGTCGGATCCATTGGCGTGCTACAAAGAGTCGGCGGCAAGGCAGGGTTAGGCTTCTTGTCTCTAATCGGCACTGCCGCCGGTTTTCTTAAAGCAAGGAGAGGGCCAAGTGCGGGGGCGTTGAGAAAGTCCAGCGTGCAGGGGTGAGCACAGTCTGAAAACGTCAACGAAACTGATGTGACCTGTAAAGCTGCGCGCGATTAAGCGGGGGTTTGGCCCATCGCAAACTCACCTGTGCGACATATCGGAGATGAGAAAGCTCTAACTAGTCTGGTAAGAGGGGCGACCACAGTTAGGAGGCGTTCATCCGCAGATCGGGCAGATGGCTCGCCCCAAGCACCCTCGACTTAACGCCATGAGGAATTGGTCACTCGAGCCCAAGCCATCTGGGCGACCGACCAAATCTTTTCTTTGGAAAGGTTCTCCCACCCCGGCAGCCGGAACAAAATTACAGCGGGAAGATAAACCGCAGTGGCGCACAATCCGACCGCGATGATGCGGAGAACCAGCAACCGCGGACTGATGAGATTTCGGACCGTGTATGCCAGCACTCCGGCGACGGTGCTGGCCGCAATCACCTTGAACAGGTCATGGAAGAGCTTGAAATCTTCCCAGCTCGCTTCTACCACCGAGGCAGCCTTGCAGGCGATAAAGGTACGCTCAGTAATCTGGGCCGCAACCGCGGCAATTGCGGCGCCGATCATGCCGAAATGGCGAACCACAGGGAACAGGACAATAAATAGCGCCACAAAAAACAATGCCCGGGTAGTCAAAACAAAGTTGCGCAATTCCTGGTAGGTGCGAACGATGGGATCGAGAAGGAAGACACTGCCTGGCAACAGCAGAATGCTGATGCGAAATATGTTTGCGCTGGGTTCGTAGGCGCTGGTGTAGAGCAGGACAATCAGGTCGCGGCTGGCTACAAAAAGCATGGCGAAGAGCGGAAACTGGATGGCGGCGAGCCGGTTGGTTGCCGCGGCTGTCACATAGCGGATGTCCGCCTTGCGGTCCTGCTTCTGCAGGCTGCTGATCCGCACGATCATCACCGAAACAACCGAGTCCAGCGCCAGGGTGACCAGCGGCACATCCACCCAGCCCACGGCGTAGATGGCGTAATCTTTGGGACCCAGGGAAGCGCTGACAAAGTAGTTGTCCAGATCTTTCTGGATCACCCACAGCATTCCTATCGCGCCATAGGGCAGCGCATAGGCAAGCTGCTCCTTGAAGAACTCCCAGTCGAAGTGCCGCCAGAAGCGCGGGAATCTCTCGTCGAGATACCAGAAGAGCACAAAGAGCGCCAGCATCTGGGTCAGCAGCACGGCGACGACGATGCTCTTCACCGAGCGGAACCATAGGGCTGCGGCACCCAACAGGATGGCGCGCGTCATCTGCAACCCGACGATGAACATCGTGGAATGTCGCACGTCCTGCATTGCCGTCGGGATCTGCTCGAGCAGGCTTGAGGTCAGCGTGAACAGAATCATGAAACCCAGCAGGACGGCCAAAGGCCGCAGCGCGTCGGTGCGAAACAGCGACCGCAGGATCCCCGGATACAGCACGACGATCAGAAGAGGAATCCATCCCGCAATGAAGTTGTAGACCAGGATGTTGAGGGCGATCTGGCCGCCGCGCTCCGGATGCCGCGGCATGTAGTAGTAGGCGCTCATGCCGACCCCGAACATCGCTACGCCGGCGACGGTGGAAACGAACAGGAACGCTTCTTTGAGGACCCCGTACTCGGTCTGCGGCAGCAGCCGGACCAGCAGGATCGGGAGGAAGATGCTCATGGCGGCAGCGACAAGCCTGGACGCCGTCAGCCAGAAGGCCTGCACGCCTAGCGGCGCTGGCTGATTTTTCGTCGTGGTGGTGGGGGCTGCCATCCCGGAGATCTCTCTCCTTCAACATAGCTGGAACGCTATAGTAAGTCGAGGGTCTGCGGGTACGGTGCGAGAAGAGGTCTCGCGCTGATTCCGTCGCGGCTCTTGGTCCCACGTATCGCCGCGGCCGGTCTGTGCCTCAGCGCCATTTATCTGCCCGCGATGTTTGTCCTTCGCCTTTCCGGGATGGGAATTGTTGTCGAAGGACGGTCTTCTCTCACTCGTGAAGGCGACCCTGGGACGGCTGCGGAGTGCGAGCGCGCGACGGGCCTTCCGCAGTGAGAGCGCCGTCAATCAGGCCATCGCTAAGTTCTCGGTGTCTTCAAGCTCGCGCGCGATTTGAAGCTCTATCTCTCTCTTCCAAGCGTCATCCCACGCATTGCGTTGTCTTAGATAATGCTCCATGTGTGCCAAGGGATCACGGAGAGCATCGGTTCTGCAATCAATCAGCGTGGGTCCCGAGCCGATTCGAGCGCGATGGATAGATTCCTGGGCGACGCGCCAGACCGCAACTACGTCGTTGCCATCTACCACGATCCCGGGAAAGCCATAATCCCGAGCCATAAAGCTGAGGGCCTCCAGATGTGGCGCTCCCTCCGAATCGCCAGCCATTCCATTCTCAATCACGAATACGATGGGCAGCTTGTGGGCCGCCGCGAACTTGAGCGCATCGTGCCAGTCCTCTAAGGGTGGCTTTTCCTGTGCACAGAAGGCGACCACAATATGGTGCTTCTGCTCGAGTCGATGTGCCAGAGCGATGCCGGTACCCAGGTTGAACGGATCGCTGGGAAAAGCGAGTCGCTGCTCAGCCGCAGTGAGGTCGTCTGCAGTGGTAGCGGCCATTAGCGTTTTCACGGGCACGCCGCGCGCGAGAAGCACGGCCAGGTTCCGAGGCGAAGCAGTGATCGTATCTTCTGCTCGGAGATCCGCGGTGGCGCCGATCGCTATCGCCTCACAGCCAATTCTGACGTCGCAGTTCGCCGCAAATTCATTTGACGCCGACGATTCCCGGAGACGTTCTCCTACAAGCCGACAGCGCAAAAGTGACGAATACAGCTTGCGCAGCGTGTCGCGGTCCGACTGAGAGGAACCATTGCCGTTGATTCCGGGAGCTGCAGTGACCCGGGCCTGCCGGCCCGTGACGTTGCCGTTGGAAGGTTTTCTTACAATTTCTTTGCTCTTGGTTACCATTTCTCTCGCGCCAGGGAAGCCGTCATTTTATCTCAGCGCCGCGGTGAGGACGTGATGAGATCCTCCGGGTGATCGATGAACATTGCGTCACAGTTTTCAACACAAATGTGAATAACGCTGTGGAAAAGACTGCTCTGGTGCTCCTAAAGTTGTATGTCTACGAAATTTCTCCCGCAATGCACCGAGTCGAGTGCGAATTCTAATATCGAGCGCCGGCTACGCCACCGACGTCTCGCCCTCCCGTTACAATGAACCTATGATCCGCTCGATTGTCTTTCCGCGAGTGCTTGGGAGATCGCTGGAGGACTTGCAACCTGCGCTGGAGCTGTTTCGCGCGCTCGGCTTCGCGCCGGGAAACGAGTGGCACGAGGGCGGAAGTCACGGAATCGAGATGCTCGCGCCAAGTGGCGGAATCGAGTTCATCGCTGCCGCCGATGCTCCCCCCGTGGACGCAATGGTGGAAGTCTCTGATGCCGATGCAGCCTGGCAAATTGCGCGGAAGCTGGGTGTGCGCATCGTGCAGGAAATCGGCGATACATCGTATGGAGCGCGACTGTTTACCGTCGAGATCGTGGGGTTGCGGATTGGATTTCTGACCTACGCAAAAAGTCATGATGGCAGCCGTGGCTTGGAAGGGAAGCTTGACGGCAGGAACAAAAAGTTCGCCCTGGTCGTCAGCCGGTTCAACTCCTTCATCACACAGCGCTTGCTGGGCGGAGCGCTCCAGGCGCTGCGCCAGTGCGGTGCGAATCCCGACGATATCAGCATCGTTCATGTGCCGGGCGCATTCGAGATTCCGGCGGCGGCCCGTCAGCTTGCCGAAACCAAGCGATATGACGCGATCGTCTGCATTGGATGTCTGTTGCGCGGTGACACCTTGCATTACGAAGTCATCGCCAACGAAGTAACCCGTGGCATAGGTCAATCGGCGCAGGAAACCGGAGTGCCGCACGCGTTCGGAGTTCTCACCTGCGATACCCTGCAGCAGGCCATTGATCGCGCCGGACTGAAAGCCGGCAATAAAGGCTTCGAAGCCGGGCTTACCGCCGTGGAGATGGCCTCTCTCCGCGAAACCGTCGCCACCCGCGGCACCACCACCACGGATGCCGGTCGATGAGCAAGATCGGCACTCGCCGTAAGTCACGCGAACTCGCGCTGCAGATGCTGTTCCAGCTGGACATGGCACAGCAAGACCAGGACCAGGTTCGGCAAACCTTCTGGGCTGAACGAATAGACCTGGACGAGAAGGTCCGGGGCTTTTCCGATGACCTGTTTCGCGTGGCTTGCGAGCGCCGCGACGAGATCGATCAGATAATCGAACGCCATGCGGAACACTGGCGAATGGAGCGCATGGCAGCGGTTGATCGCAACCTGCTGCGCGCCGGCGTAGCTGAATTTCTGGGCTTTCCCAAAACTCCCAAGGCGGTCGTTATCAACGAGGCCCTGGAGATCGCTCGCCGATACTCCACCCCGGAATCGGTCCACTTCATCAATGGAGTCCTTGACGGTGTCGCGCGGGAACTCGGCCAGGGCCAGGCGAAGACGAACGCCCCTGCGGATAACCCCTGAGGTGATCTGGGGAATTTGCAAATCGTCGAATGGAATCAGGCGCGCGTCCCCAGAAATTTCTTCATCACCACTTCTGAGCCGCGATGCCGGTAGCTGACCTCATCCATGAGGCTGCGCATCAGGTAAATGCCTCTGCCGTGCTCGGTGAGGTTGGTGCCGTCCTCGGTGGAATCAATAGCGCTCCCGGCGTCAAAGCCGGGGCCCGGATCCTGGACGATGACGGTAATCGCTGAGGGACTCACCTCAACCACACAGCGAACTCTCTTGTCGGGGTCGTTGCCGCAGCCGTGCAGGATGGCATTGGCTAAAGCCTCCTGCAAAGCGAGCATGATATCGATTTCCTGCTGCTCGTCGGCGCAGTGCCCGCGCACAAGATCCATGATTGCATCGCGCGCGGGTACCAATGACGATGAGTCACCGGCGAACACAAACTCTCGGGAGAGCGTCTGCTCCGCCGGTTTGACGCCTTTCTCCAATTGCGTCCCTCCGCTATGCCGTCATCGTACGGCATTCCTCAACTTGACGCCCTCCTGCGATGGGCGTACCTGGGCACAGCCGGAGTACCCGTTCCAACTTCGTCAGCGCGATCAGTGCCGAGACGCGCTCAGAGGGATTCGCAATGCTCAGGCTGGCGCGCCGTCGCCGCGCCGACAAATGCAACTCGACCAGCAGGCCAAGTCCGGCAGCATCGATCGTCTGCACCGTGCGCATGTCCAGTACGATGTTGCGCTCGGATCGCGATCCGGCGATACAGCGCAGGGTCTCAGCCTCTACGCCCATGACGAGGCGCCCCGAGCAGGCCAGGATAACGGCCGGCGGCGAACTCTGAATGTTGACTTTTAACATGCTATTGCTCGTAAGCCCCCTTACCTTCGTGTACGTCGGCGCCTTACCGATAGTTTCGTCTCAGGTTGACCGTTGTTCGTAGTATGCGCGAGAAGGATTGCAGGAAGATGAAAATTGCATACGAAGGATCACTCTTCGCCTTTCGCTCTTCGCCAGAAATGCCGGGCCACTCCTTTGGCGAATAGCGAAGAGCGAAAAAGCTAGTTGCCGAGGCGCGCTCAAGTCGCCCGTGCGCCTACGGCCGCGGCTTGTACACGGTGCAGCTCGCCTGTCCCGGGACGCTGATGGAAACCAGGGTGACAAGTTCCGCTGTGTGATGGCGCACTGCCATCCATACCGGATCGCCCTTGCACGCGATGATGTAGTCGGCGTGACGCGCCGGGTCGACCAGCGCCGACTCCCAGTCGGGATGCTCGCCTTCTGAGATCACATCGTGCAAGGGAATTCCGGCCAGGCGCAGCGCGCTGGGATGTTCAGCTTCGTACATCAACAGTGTCGCTGAGGCCGGTAATTGTGCCAGCTCCGTGGACAATCCCTGCTCCAGCGCAATTCGGCCGCGGGAATTCACGCGAGCTTCCTGCAACGTGATTGCCGATTCGGCGTAGGCGGAAGCGTAGCTTGCGGCGAACAGAGCGATGACGATGCTCCAGACTACGACCCGTAGCGGCTTTTTAGCGTAACTCCCAGCGACAAAGCCCGCCAGGACCACGGGAAATACCGCGAAGACCGGCAACAGCTCAAGCCCGTAGCGCACGTTGTAGTACGAGAACGGATACCAGGAAGGAATGTAGATGGGCACGCGGCCATAGGCGATCGACAGCGCATAGAACGCCAGTGGAATCCACAGCAAAAGCAGGATTCCGTAGCGGCGGAATCGCTGAATTGCGATTAATGTTCCCAAGACAGCCAGAAGCAACAATAACCTGCCAAACATTGGCGACCCGATGTTGAGCTGTGCCGCCTTCAGGAAGTACAGCCCCGCGGTGATCACGTGATTCTGGCCAGGGTACGGCGGCGCGCCTTGGGCGGTGCTGCGCAGCGCAATGGCCTTCGCTGAATACGGACCGGTGGCGAAATCGAGCGCCTTGCCCGAAACTGCCCATGTGTAGATCAGCCAGTAAACCGGAACTAGCGCGTTCAGTAGAGCCACTTCCGCAAACGACTTGGCGGCGGAGCGACGCAGACGCGGATCATCGATGCGTCGCCGCCAGCCAACAAATGCCCAAAGCAGGATGACGCCGATGATTGTCGCCGAGGACCATCCGTCGTAGCGTGTGAGCGCACCTCCCGCCATGCAGATCCCGCAGTATTCCAGCGCGCGCCGTGGACGAAGCTGCACCGGATTCACACCAACAGTGGCCGGAGCCACCGATGACGCCCGCAGGAATTCGTCCAGGTACACCAGCGACCAAATGAAGAACGCCAGGAAGATCGGCTCATTCATGGCCGTGGTCTGCATGTAGAGCAGATTAGGATTCAGCGCATAGATTGCCGCCGCAACATAGCCCGCAATCGAACCAGCACGAACGCTCATCAGGCGGAAGATTCCGAGGCTACCAAGCACAAACGCCACCATCCCCGGGATCGCGCCGGCGACGCCGCTGCGCCATAGCGTATCGACCCAAACGAATGGCAGCATCGCGATGTGCTGCAGCGGTAGCCAAACCGTTCCCAATTGTCCATACGATTCCAGCGGGTGCCGGTTGTCCACGACACGGCGTGCGATGTTCAGGTGGGCTGCCGCATCTCCGTAAAGCAGCAAATCCTGGTGGGCGTAGTAATACAGAAGCGCGGCGATCGAAAGCCCTGCGAGCAGGAGGGTGAAGCGGGCTTCGTGGCGTTGTCGGGTAAAGCGGTCGGGCTGCAGTTTAGGGGAGGCCAATAGACAAGTTTAGAACGACACGGCAGGCAAATTACGCCCTCGCCGTTTTCTGGTCGCTGAAGACCTGCCCGTCCCGGATGTGAATGACACGATGCGCGTACTCGGCGATGTCGTGCTCGTGGGTGACCAGGACAATCGTATTACCCTGCTCGTGCAAGCGGTCGAAGAGCGCCATAATCTCCAGGCCGGTTTGCGAGTCGAGGTTGCCGGTGGGCTCGTCCGCAAGAATGATCGAGGGATCATTGACCAGGGCGCGGGCGATTGCCACACGCTGCCTCTGCCCGCCTGACAGCTCGTTGGGCTTGTGGTTCATGCGCGATTCCATCCCTACCGAGGTCAAGACTCTCTTGGCGCGCTCGATTCGCTCTTCTCCCGGGATGCCGGCGTAGATCAGCGGCAGCTCGACATTGTGTAATGAAGTGGCGCGCGGCAGCAGGTTGAAGGTCTGAAACACGAAGCCGATTTCCTTATTCCGGATCCGCGCCAGCTCGTCGTCATCCAGTTCACTCACTAGCTGACCGTTCAGCCAGTAGTTCCCTTTGCTCGGCGTGTCGAGGCAGCCAATCAAGTTCATCAGCGTCGACTTGCCGGAACCCGAGGGCCCCATGATCGCAACATACTCATTGCGCTGAATGCGGACCGCGATGCCGCGCAATGCGTGCACACACTGCTCCGATCCCATGTCGTAGGTCTTCCACAGGTCCTCGGTGCAGATGATGCAGCTGTCAGGCACAGCTAGAATCTGCGGCTCTGCCAAACTTGCCACTTCTGTCGCCATCTTCTTCTCCTCCGGCGGTCGCTGCTCGGGGTTGCTCATCGCTCGCTATTCGCCTTTCGCTATTCGCCTTTCGCCAGAGCGTCATGCCAGCCCTTCTGGCCAACAGCGAAAAGCTAAGAGCGATTCTACGATTCATCCATCTTCGGCTTGACCGAGTTGTCCACTTTTATGCTGGCGCCGTTGCGCAATGTTCGCAGCACCTTGTAACTTCCCGTGACGATCTCGTCGCCTTCCTTCAACCCATCCGTTACTTCGATGTCCGTCGTGCCGCTGATACCCGTAGCGACTGGCACGAATACGGCATCTTTATTCCGGAGAACAAAGACGCCCTGCAGCTCTTCTTTGGCATTAGCGCTAGCCGGAGCGGCTGCCTGCACCGAATCTTTCTTGCTCTTCTCTGGAACCAGTTCGCCGCGAGTACGGATAGTCAACGCCTGAATCGGGATCGCCAGCACGCCGCCCTTTTTGGCAGTCGTGATGCGCGCTGTGGCTGACAACCCGGGAAGCACATTGGCCGGCGGATCCTGCAATGCGATTACAACTTTGAAGTCTTTCGCCTCCTGTCCGCTGGAGGTCGTCTGGGCGGTCGAGACTCCGGTGGAGCGCAACAAGGCGTTTCTGCCGATCTCAATGACCGCGCCCTTGAACTTCTGCTTCGGCATGGCGTCGATGGTGACTTCCGCCGGTTGTCCCATCTGCACGTTGACAATGTCGCTCTCGTCCACTTTCACTTCTGCGGTCATGATCGAGGTGTCGCCGATGGTCATCAGGGTGCTTCCCGGCGAGTTCTGGATGCCGGGCACAACGGTTTCCCCTTCGCGTACCGGAACATTGGTGATAATGCCGTCGAAGGGCGCTTCGTACTGGGTCTTGCTGAGCACATCGGCAGCATGGCGCAGCATGGCAGCGCTTTGGGTGATGTGTCCCTGCGCCGAATCCAGCGAAGCCTTCGCCTGTGCAAGTTTGGCCTTCGACATCGTTAGCTGCGCGGTTGCGGTGTCATAGGCCATCTGCTTGCTGTCGAAATCGGATTTGGCGATCAGTTCCTGCTCGTATAACGATTTGTTGCGGTCGTAGTCGAGCTTGGCATGCTGCAGCGAGGCTTCGGAAGATTTTACGTCGGCCGCCGCCGTATTGACCGCAGCTTGCGCCGCCAAAGCATCGGTGCGGGAGCTATTTAATGCGGAGTCGTTGGCCGAGACGTCCGCTGTGGGCTGAACATTGTCCAGCACCGCCAGCATCTGTCCCTTCTTGACCCGATCGCCTTCCCTGACGTAGAGGTGCGTGATCTTGGCGAAGGCGTTCGCGCCGATGTTGACGTAGACCTTGGGTTTGATTTCACCCGAAGCAGTGACGACGGAAGTCAAATCTTCGCGGACCACTTTTCCGGTCTGCACCGCGATTGTTCCCTTGCGGCCCTGTTGCACCGTAAATCCCACAATGGCCAGCAAGACGACGACTGCTCCAGCTATGAGTGCAATTTTCTTCGATTTCTTCATCGAACCTCTTTGCAAAACCGGTCCGGTAGGCGCCGCAACCTGCCACTTAATACGAAATGAGACGGTTTAGGGTTCCTGAGGCGAGCAAGTTTCGCCGAGCGTGGGCGGATGCTGGACAGTCTCCAGAACGCAGCCGCCGGGCAGTCCGAACCTGGGCTCTCCGGATAGTCTGATTATAGCTGGCCCTTAGCAAAATACCGTGGCGATTTTCGTTTGAAAGGGTAATTGAGAACCACTCCCAGCCCAGGGCGAGGCGGCTGCAAAAATCGTTCGACCAACTCGTGTTTTTAGCAACTTAGGGTCCGTGAACGGGTTCCGAAGATGCAGCGGCAGTCTCGGGTAATCGAGGTGAGCACTTCGTCCCGACAACCTTGCTTTCACAGTGGCCAGAACATACAATTTAAATGCCCTACGTGTTCCCAGAGGAGTAGCTTGCTACAAATGAAGTTGCGCGCTGTTCTGTGGCCGGTTTCGTTGCTGTTTGCTGTCACTGTTTGTGCCGTTGTTGCGACGGCCCAAAGCTCTTCTTCCCCGTCGGATGCCAAGTCCGGTGCGACTTCAAGCCCAAGCTCACAGGCAGGGGCCCCCTCAGCGTCGAAGAATGCCGACGATGCCCCGCCGGCGCAAGCTGGCGATCAGTCTTCTAATCCGTTGCAGCGCCCGCTAAGTGAGAAGCAGAAGAAAGCGAATGCCAAGGCGCTGAAGCAGGAGTTGAGCGGCACCTACAAAAAGTGGCTCAGCCAGGACGTGGTGTACATCATCACTCCAGAAGAGAAGACGGCGTTTAAGCAGCTCTCCAATGACGAGGAGCGCGACCAGTTCATCGAGCAATTCTGGCTGCGGCGCGACCCCACCCCCGACACCCCCGAAAACGAGTACAAGGAAGAGCATTACCGCCGCATTGCCTACGCCAACGAACATTTCTCCTCCGGCATTCCGGGTTGGAAAACGGACCGCGGCCGCATTTACATCACGTGGGGACCGCCCGACCAGATCGAAGCTCACCCGGCGGGTGGCACGTACGAGCGCTCGATGGCAGAGGGCGGTGGCGAAACCAATACGTATCCGTTCGAGGATTGGCGTTACCGCTATCTCGAGGGTGTAGGACAAGAGGTAGAACTGGAGTTTGTTGACCAGTGCTCCTGCGGCGAATATTCCTTGTCCAGTAATCCTAACGACAAGGACGCTTTGCTCCACACGCCCGGCGGCGGAGCGACTTTGTATGAACAGATGGGACTGGCAAATCGTGCTGACCGTATGAACCCATTTGCCGCCAATGCTGGTCCTGAGCAGGGACTGCAAAACACCAAGCAATTCGACAAGATGGAGATGCTCGCCAAAGTCCAGTCTCCTCCTCCCATAAAGTTCAAGGACCTGGAAGAGGTTGTCAGCCACAAGATCAACGTCAATCTGATGCCGTTTGCGGTTCGCACCGATTACGTAAAAGTGACGGGCGATACCGTGCTCGTTCCCGTCATCGTGCAAATCAAGAACAAGGACATCACATTCGCGTCTAAGGATGGGATTCAGCGCGGTACGGTAAATATCTTCGGCCGGGTAACAGGAATTACAGGCCGCGTGGCCCAGACCTTCGAGGACACGGTGCAGGTCGACGTCCCGCAGGAGCTGCTGGAGAAGACGCTGGAGCATTCATCGCTCTATTGGAAGGCCGTCCCGCTCCGTCCAGGGCGTTATCGCATCGACATCGTCGCTAAAGACGTGAACGGCGATCGCGTGGGTACCTGGAGCCACGGCATTCTGGTTCCCGAGTACACCGACGACAAGCTCGCATCCTCGTCGCTGATTCTCGCCGATCGCATGGAGAAGGTGGCTAGCAAGAACGTTGGATCGGGCAGCTTCGTAATTGGTGAGACCAAGCTGGCGTATCCGCACCTGGATGCCGCTGACGGCAAGCCGGCGAGCTTCAAGCACGATCAGCGTATGAGTTTGTGGATGCAGGTCTATAATCTGCAGGCAGACGATAAAACTAAGAAGCCATCGGCCAAAATCGAATACGAAATCGTGAACACAGCAAACAACCAGCCGGTGCTGCACTCTTCGGAGTCCACCGACTCGATGCCCAATGTGGGAGAACAGATCACGCTTGAAAAGAGTTTGGCCCTCAACAGCTTTCAACCCGGTGTTTACAAGCTGACGGTGAAAGTTGACGATAACGTCTCGAAGCAGCAGATCGCGCCATCCGTGCGATTTGCTATCGAGTAGCTTGCCTTTGGGAAGCTGCGGGCGCATGATTGCTCCGCGACGTTTTTTGCTCCCGGGAACCTCTGAAAGGGGGTTTGGACGATGACCCGAATACTGGCAACCTGTGTGGTGGTGGCGTCGTTGTGCGTTGCGGCGTCGGCTGGGGTCAATCCGGGCTCAATATCGGGATTCGTCAAGAACACTGCGGGGGTTCCGCAGATGGGCGCGACCGTGCAATTGGTCAACGCCGGCGGGCAGGCGCAAGTTGCCTACACGGATGTGAAGGGATATTTCCGTCTCGCCGGGCTGCTCCCTGGCAGCTACGATGTGCACGTTTCCGCCCCTTCGTTTCTGCCCACCTTGCGCGAAGATGTGGTCCTCGCCTCCGGCGCGAGCAAGGTCCTGAATATCACGCTGAACACTCTGTTTGAAGCAGTGAGAATGCTGCCGCCCCTCAAGAAGAGCGACGGCGACGATGATAGTTGGAAATGGACGCTGCGCTCTACCGCTAATCGTCCCGTTCTGCGCTTTGATGGTGACACAGCCATCATCATCGAAACTCAGCAGGCAGGTCAGCCCCTAAAGGGAACTCTTGCGCTCATGGCCGGGGCCGCGAGCGAAGGCTATGGCAGCGCCTCCGATTTGGGGACCGCGTTCAATGTTGAGCAGTCGATCTTCCATACCGGCACCTTAGGTTTTTCGGGCGATCTGGGATATGGCGCCGGAACCCCCGATGGCGTAATCCGCGCCTCCTACTCGCGTGACACGCAGGATGGATGGCATCAGTCCGTCTCTTTGATCGTCCGCCGTTTTGCCGCTCCGGAGACTGTGCCGCGAGGTGGAGCTCTGGACGCCGTGGCGATGTCTTACGCTGACGGTTTTTCGGTCGGCGACCTGATGGACTTCCAGATGGGTGGTGAGGCTCAGGCCATACAGTTCCTTGGTCGCGAGGCGAATGCCTTCCGTCCTTCGGCAATCGCGGATTTTCACCTTGGCCCCGATACCATTCTGGAATACCGCTACGCCACCAGCGAGCCCAACACCCGCGCCAGCAAAGGTTTCGATTCCGCTCCCGCCGACCTGACGGAAACCGCTCCCCGCATGACCATGGTGAATGGCTTGCCGCTGCTGGAGAATGCTCATCATCACGAGGTGTCGCTCTCTGAGCGCCTGGGAGACAACAAGCTGCAGTTGGCGTACTACAACGATCGCATTAAGGATCCAGCGCTCTTGGGTGTCGGCGACATCAATGGCGCCGGCGATAGCGTTCTTCCGGATGTCTATTCCGGCACCTTCACCTACAACGGCGGGGAACTGCGCGCCCAGGGCGTCCGCTTTGTCTATCAGCGCAAAGTATCGAGCAATTTGACTGCGACGCTGGACTACGCCTACGGTGGCGTGCTTGAACTGCAGCAGCCGGAGATGAATTGGAGCGCCGCAGGCGATAATCTGTATCACGGCTGGCGTCATTCCGCTGCCCTTAAGCTGAACGGCACATTGCCACGTTGCAAGGCCAGGTGGATCGCCTCCTATCGCTGGACCAGCGGCCAGACGCTGCTTCCAGTGGATCTATTCAATGCCTCAGCGGGACAGGCCGATCCCTTCTTTAATCTGTTTATCCGCCAGCCGCTGCCGCACTTCCACGGCATGCCGGGAAACATGGAAGCGCTGATCGACGTCCGCAACCTGCTGGCGCAGGGATACGTGCCGGTGGTTGGGCCCGACGGCAGCACGGTGTATCTGGTGCAGTCGGCGCGCAGCGTGAGGGGCGGGCTGGCGTTCACGTTCTAAGAAGCACTTAGCACTTGGCATTTTGCACATGGCCCCACCGGATTTGCTAAGTGCCAATTGCCAAAGTGCCGTCCTTCCTACTCCCCATCACCTTAATCACCAGCCTCTTGCTCCTCTGCCCGTCGAATTCTGGCACTAAAGTTATAATAGTCATTCAGAATTCGCACTCGGTCTAGTGTGCAACTTTTTGCACAATGTGCCATATAAACGCTGGTAATCCGTCCGGATGTCACAAATGGTCGCATTGTGCTCTAATGTGGCTACAATCGCCTCTAATAGCTCTCCAGTGGCATTCCAGGATAGTTCCTGGTTGTCCAATTCTGGCGCCCTTGGCGCATTCCACAAATTTGTAGCATTTAGGTGGTTGTTATTCGCTCGAATTTTAGCCACCGGAGCCAGACGAGTCGACATGCCCACCCTGAGGCTCGGAGATATTATGTTCGCCCTCGACCCGGCGCTCAACCACCCAATTCGCGCAAAACCGGCGCGATTTGGGCGCGCGCAAAGGCGGCGCTCACTGGGACCCCGGAGTCGCTGGTGATGACAATTTCAATGGTTCGTCATTACCTTCCGCAAAACAGGCTAGCAATTCTGTCGCACAAAGTGCCGTGACTACCGTCACAAGCAGTAGGAACGCTCAGCGGCGAAAATCAATTGGAAACGTAGGACGTCTTTTCTACACTGACAACGATTCTGCGGAACAGGCCAAAACGTTGCCACAGAAGTTGCAGGACAAAGAACATCCTTGCGGTTCGCGGGTCCCTCGAGAGAGTGGTATTAAAAACTACCTTAAGGAGTTGTTCATGAAGCGTTGCATGATGATGCTAACGGCCTGCGCGATTTTGTCCAGCTTTGCCTGGGCGCAGGACGGGGCTAGCCTCTACAAGACGAAATGCGCTGGATGCCACGGCGCTATGGGCGAAGGGAAGGTCGGTCCTTCGTTGCAGAAGACGACCCTGACACAGGCGCAGATTAAAGACTTGATCGCGAATGGCGCGACAGGCAAAAAGGCGCCCCACAGCAAAGGCGTGGCGGGTTTGAGCGCCGATCAGGCGGATGCCATCGCAACCTACGTTGCAGGGCTGAAGAAGTAACTCCGCAGCAAGCGAAAGCCGGCCTTCTAGCGGGCCGGCTTTTTTGCTGCCGCATCACAGCGCCGCAGGCGCGACAGTAAATAGCCCAGCGCGGGAGCGCTGGGTAATCGCGCAGTAATGAATTCCGAGCCCCTTCAGGGGCGACACATCTATCGATGGCTCACAGCTATGTCAGCGCCGTCTTCCACATTGTCTTCAGTACGAAGGAACGTACTCAGCTAATTCGCTTCGACCTGCAGCCCAGGTTATGGAATTATCTGGCGGCGATTGCACGCAATCATGGCGTTCACGTGCTCGCGATTGGTGGCACGGAGAACCACGTCCACGTTCTTGTGGAACTGCTAGCGGAAGCGAAGGTCTCGGAGGTCGTCAGGACGTTGAAGTGCAACTCGAGCAAATGGCTTCACGAAACCAAACCGCTGTTCGCCTGGCAGGAAGGCTACGGCGCGTTCAGCGTCAGTCCGTCGCAGGTAGAAAGGGTCAAGCGCTACATCCGCAACCAGGCGGAGCATCATCGCAAGCGGTCGTTCGAGGCGGAGTTCGTGGCCATGTTGCAGGCCGCGAATATTCAATTCGAGCCTGATCAGATTTTCGGATAGGTGTCGCCCCTGAAGGGGCTTGGTCGTGACGTATGGCCTCTACCCAGCGCCTCCGCGCTGGGCTAATTACTTTCGCGCCTGCGGGCGCTGGTATGTGAGCCGTTGAGCAGTATTGCCGCGCGCTTGCGGGTAGGTGTCGCCCCTGAAGGGGCTTGGTCGTGACGCATGGCCTCTACCCAGCGCTTCCGCGCTGGGCTAATAACTTTCGCGCCTGCGGCACTCTAGAACGTCACGCGCACGCCCAACTGGGCGGCGAATGGAATTCCTACCGTCGTCCCTGGTCCGAAGAAATCTCCCAGTGCGCCCGCGGGTTGCAGCAGTTGGTTTGGATTCGTGATCGGCACGTTGCAGGCGCCACTGGGAGGAGGACAGAGAAACTGGGCATTCGTCAGGCTATTTACCGGCGTCGAGAGCGCTGCGATGTTGGTGACGTAGTTCGCGCCCGGATTATTGCGGTTAAACAGGTTGAACAGGTCGACGAAAGGCGACACCGTCCAGCGCTCATTGACTTTGATAGGGCGCGTTACTCGCAGGTCCACCTGGATGTAGGGCGTCCCGCGAAACTGGTCCAGCTTCGTCTGTACTCCGTTCACCACGGCACGATCGTTGGTTGGATCGCCAACGCCATTTACGTCCACCGGAGTGGTCAGCGTGATCGGGCGCGCGGTCTCCGCTTGAGTTAACGTTGTCACCTCAAAGCCCCCGGGGATATATACCACTCCGCCCAGAGTAAACCGGCTGATAACATCTTCACCCGACGGCCCATAGTCGCCCGCAGCAAACGGATTCAGCGGATTGCAGACGCCGTTAACGTAATCGAAGAGCTCGCCCAACACGCAGCCCCAGGTGTTCGCGCTCGACAGCACGTAGTTGGCCGTGATGTTGAATCGTCGCGAGACATTTCCCTGCAGGTGCAGCATCAGCGCCTTGTAGCTGGAGCGATTGTCGGACTTAAAGACCGTGATGTCCGGGACATTGTTCATCTGCGTCGTGGGGTCGGGGGCGAAGAGCGGCGAGGACAGAGTGAAGCCCGCCACGTAGTTATACCGGCGATAGGCATGCATGCCCTGCTCAAGAACGAAGTCGGCGCTACTTGTCCACTTCTTGCCTGGCCCGAACGCATACTGGACGCCGCAGCTGACGTGCATGGCATACGGCGTGTGGTAATTGGGGTCGATGACTGAGCCTGTGCCGCCCGCAGCCGCGCCGGGCAGGCATCCCGGCGCACCAGGGCCGGTGCAGGGTTGAAATGCCGATGGAGTGTTCACCGCTTGAAATGCACCTACCCAGCCATTCTGTGCAAGGTCGTTGTAGTAGAGCCCAATGCCTGCCCGAACCACCAAATCTTCAATCGCGTCGGGAGACCAGGCGATTCCCAGGCGCGGCGCAAAGGCATGGCGATAATCGTGGGGTACGCCCGTCGACAGAGGGAGCTGGAGCCCGCGAATGGTCTGCACTGCGGCATTGAAATTCTGATTGACGCCAGTCGCCTGGAACAAGCCGAACGTAGTGTCCCACCGCAGGCCGTAGTTCACGGTCAAGTTCGGCGTCACTCGCCAGGAGTCCATGGCATAAAACCCGATCCGCTGCACGTTCTGATTAAAGCTGCCGTCGCCCGCCGGGGTGGAAGTTGTCTGGCAATTGGCTCCATCAAAGGGCGGAAGGCAGTTGAGTTCGGCGGTAAGCTGTGCCGGATTGCTGAGGTAGTAGGTCGGATTCTGCGTCAGGATGTAAAGCGTTTCGGCCTGCCCGGGCAGCGCGCCGCTCAGCACCGGCTCATGAATGAAATCGATTCCGAACTTCGGAGCGTGGGTGCCACCGGAATGGCTCACGTCGTACTTGAATTGATACTTCTGCTGGTTACGCAGAACAGGAAATGCCGTGATAGGTGTCACGAACTGGTTGTCGCCATATGTCTCGAATCCGGAGATGGTCTTCGAGGTGGAACTGAACGGGAATGCCAATGCAAAACCCAGATACTGATTGCGGGTCGCCGTACCATGCAAGTAGCTGGCATCGAAGACGAAAGATCCCAGCCAGCTTGGACTGAAGCTGTACTGGTTACTGAGCACCACGTTCTGATAGTTGGAGTGTTCGGTTGCGCCCGTCGAGGGCAGCGTTGCTTGCTGTACCAGCCCATTGCTGGTGGTGTAGCTGTCGATTGCCGCCCGCAGGAACCAGTGCGACTTCTCCGATTGCGCCCAGTCGAAGCGCTGCAAAGCGAGGTAGTCCTGGAAGGGAACACGCACAAACGGAGGCACCGGGATTGACGTTGTATTTGGTATCAGTCCCATTTGGGCCAACTGGGCGAGGGCATTGAACTGCGCAAGGTTCGCTGGACTGTAGTTGACGCTGGCGTGCTCGTTGACCATCTCGAAGGAGGTGAAGGTCCAGATTTTGTCCTTCACGATAGGGCCACCAAGCGCGCCAACATAGTTTTGGCGCGAGAAAGGCTGCTTGGGCTCCGGGGACGGATTGTCGATCGGGAAACGTGCGTTCAATGCCGCTGCGCGCTCGAAGAAAGCAAAGTCGCCGTGCCAGTTGTTGGTGCCACTCTTGGTGCTGAGGACAACCGCGCCGGTGGTGGTGCGGCCTACCTCGGCGGTCTCCTGCGAGGTCTGCACCGCAAATTCCTGCAGCGCATCGGGTGAAAAGTTTTGCAGGAAGCCGCCAATGTAGTCGTCGGAGTTGTCGCCGCCATCAACGGTGAGCGTGTCATTCAAACCCGAGGTACCACCGAAAGACACCGCCGTAATGCGTGCCTTCGTTGGATCCGAGGGCTCAACCGGCTCGGTGCCGGGAACCAGGTAGGCAATATTGGCAAAGCTGCGCGCCGCCAGCGGAATGTTCGCCAAATCCCAGGACGTGACCACTCCCTCGTGAACCGCACTGGTCGTATTCAGCGGCTCGGTGGTGATGGACGAGGCCTGGCCTTGCACATTCACCGTCTCTGTAACCGCCGCCGGCTGCAGCGTGACCAGAATGTCCTGCGCACTGGTGATTCGCACCGCGACCTCCGCGCTCGCTTGGGAGAATCCCAAGGCAGATACCACGACGTGGTAGGTGCCAGGCAGCAGGCCCTCAAAGCGGAACTCACCGCGCGAGTTGCTAACTGCTTGTCGCTTGATGGATTGATCGGGAGTACTGATGGCGACCGAGGCCGAAGGTATACGCGCGCCCCTGGCGTCCTGCACTTCGCCCAGTAAGGTGCCGGTTGAATTCTGCGCGTGAAGTGCCCCGGCGAAAAACAGCGCAGCGATGATTGCGGATGTGCTGAGCCTGGGGAGAGAGATGACGGCTGGGTTCATGGCCTTCCTTAACGTCAACAGCCGTAGTGGCGTTTTTTTGACGTCGTGCGTCGCAAAGCGAAAAGCCTACTCCCGCAGCCGCAGGTACTACCACGTATAGTAGGAACGCGGTCCTCAGCGTCGATCTTTGAATTGTTGTCCCGTATGCGCGAGCGCGCAAAACCAGCGGGTCTCACGCATACGCCGCTCAGGATGACAATTTGAGAGGGCCACGCCTGCTTGGTGCCGCTGTGCTTAACCCCCGCCCGCCGCTCACATCTCGCGGTGACCATCCTCACTGTTTGGACGTTCGCCAACAGCCATACTCAAACTGGTGCTTTGGGCGCTGATGTCCGTCGAGTCGTCGCCGACCGAATGCCATGAGTACAGAGGCTGTTATGAGTGAAAACACCGCAACCCTCAGCGAGGAACGCATTGCTTATCTGGAGGGACTTGTCCGTCAGGCCAGGACCGCGGCAGCCGCTTTTTCGCAGTGCACGCAGGAAGATGTCGACCGCATTGTGAAACCGATGGTGCTGGCGGGACTGGAAAAAGCGCAGTACCTCGCCCGCCTTGCGATCGAGGAAACCAAGATCGGGGTTTTGGAAGACAAGGCCATCAAGAACATGGTGGCCACCGAGTTCGTCTACAACTACGTCAAGGACAAGCGGACCGTCGGCGTCATTCGCGAGGACCCTGAAGGCGGCATGCTGGAGCTGGCTGAGCCGATCGGCGTGATTTTGTCGCTGACGCCCATCACGAACCCGACTTCGACCGTGCTGTTCAAATGCATCATGGCCATCAAGACGAGGAATGCGGTGATCTTCAGCCCGCATCCCAGCGCGTGGCGCTGCTGCTCCGAAGCGGTAAAGATCATGTACGAAACCGCGGTGAAGCAGGGCGCGCCGGAAGGCGTTTTCACCTGTCTGGAGTCGCACACCCTGGAGGACAACGCCTACCTGATGCGCCACAAGGACGTTGGCCTCATCGATGCCACAGGCGGTCCGGGCGCAGTCAAGGCGGCGTACAGCTCGGGCAAGCCCGCATTGGGTGTTGGGCCGGGCAATACGCCGGTGTATCTGGAGAAGACGGCAGACCTGGATATGGCCGTGGTCGACATCATCACCTCCAAGACCTTCGACAACGGCACCATCTGCGCGTCGGAGCAGACGGTCGTGATCGACGACGAAATCCACGACCGTGTGCTGAGGAAGTTCGAAGAGCTGGGCGCCCACATCTGCAACGAAAAAGAAACCGAACGACTGGGACGGACGGTGATCGACCCGAGCACCGGATACATGCAGCCTATGGCTGTCGGCCAGACGGCGATCACCATCGCCCGTTTCGTCGGTATTTCCGTGAAGCCGGAAACCAAGCTGCTGATCGCACCCATCAAAGGCGTGGGCCGTGAACATCCCCTTTCCGTTGAGAAGCTGTTCCCGGTGCTGGCGGTGTATCGCGCGATGTCAGCGGATGAGGCGCTGAAGGTTTGCGTCGACGTAAACCACGCCGGAGGCCTGGGCCACACCGCGGTCGTGTTCTCCAATAATGAAGGGATCATCCGCCGTTTCGGCGACATGATGAACGCCGGGCGCATCATCGCTAATTCCCCGGGATCGATCGGCGCGCTCGGCGGCGTTTACAACCGCCTGGTGCCGACGTTTTCTTTTGGCTGCGGAACCGGCGGCGGAAACAGCACCACCGACAACGTCAATGTCTACCACTATCTCAACATCAAGCGCCTGGCGCGAAGGACACAAGCGCATATGTGGTTCCGAGTTCCCAATCAGATTTACTTCAACCTGAACGCGGTGGAGAACCTGCGCAACTTCCCGTCGCGCTCGACCATCATCATCACCAATCCGGCGCTCGAGCAGATCGGGCACGCCGACATCGTCCGGCGCGCACTTCCGCCGCCAACGCAAGTTCGCGTCACCATAATTCCGGACGCAGAACCCGACATCAAAATCATTGCCCAGGGCGTGGAGGCGCTGAACTTCTATAAAGCCGACCAGATCATCGCTCTGGGCGGCGGCTCGGTGATCGACGCGGCCAAGATCATGAAGCTCAAATACGAGTCCCCCCAAGCTGATCTGGAAGAGCTTGCCGCGCCGTTCCTCGACATTCGCAAACGCGTGGTGCAATACCCGACGGAAAGGGTCAATCACTCGCGCCTGATCGCCATTTCAACCACGAGCGGCACCGGCAGCGAGGTGACACCCTTCGCGGTCATGACAGACAAGGCGCGCGGGATCAAGGTGACGCTCGCCGACTATTCGCTCACGCCGGATGTAGCCATCGTCGATCCGCAGTTCGTCATGTCGATGCCGAAGGGGCTGACCGTCGACACCGGAATCGACTGCCTCACGCACGCATTGGAGGCGGGTGTCTCCATTTACGCCTCGCCGTACACCGATTCCAATGCCGTGCAGGCCGTCAGGTTGGTCTTCAAGTTCCTGCCGGAGGCGTACGACAATCCGGGCAACGAAGAGGCGCGCACCATGATGCACAATGCCGCGTGCATCGCGGCCATCGCGTTCTCCAATGCCTCGGTGGGAGTCAATCACGCGCTGGCGCATGCCTTCGGAGCGCGCTTTGGCGTCGCGCACGGACGGGCAAACGCGCTCATGCTGCCGCATGTTATCGCTTACAACGCGTCCGTGCCCACCAAGTTCATGCCGTCTCCCAACCAGCGGGGATACGTTGCGCACAAGAAATACGCCATGATGGCCGATCTGCTCGGATTGGGCGGTCAAACGGTGCAGGAAAAAGTGCAGCGTTTGGTTACCGCAACGGAACGTCTGCTCGATCGCCTCGGGGTGCCGCGCTCCATCGCGGAGCTTGGCATCTCGCACGAGGAGTTTGAGCGCGCATTGCCGGATCTGACCAAGAATGCCTTCGACGATCCTTCCTGGCGATCAAATCCCCGTATGCCGCTCATCAGCGCATTAACAGAGCTGTACCGCAAGGCTTATCGCGGGCGGGAATCGCAAAAACCAGCCGTCGCCAGTGAACGTCCACAAGGTGAGGAGGTGTTGGTATGAGCCCCCCTGTTTGCTATGCAATCGACCAGGAATGCATCGCTAGCGAGCTGCAGCGCCTTCGCGACGAAGTCACAGTCGGGAACAAAATCGCGCTGGATTTCTCGGCGGTACGGCGAATGGACGCCCGCGCGTTGCAAGAAATGGAGCTGCTGGCCCGGGCTGTGCACGACAAGTCCGTGAAGGTCGTAATTCAGGGTCTGAAGGTTGAGGTCTACAAAGTGCTGAAGCTGGCCCGGCTGACGTCGCAATTCCAGTTCGAGGACTGATGGCGGTGCTCAGATCACGACGGCTCGTCTTGCAGCAAGAAATCCACCAGCGCCGATAACGACATTCGCACGTCCGAGATAGCATCCTGCATCGCCTCCAGGTGGTTCTTCAGGGCGATAGTCACCTCTGCCAGTTCGCGCCGGTGCTGCGCGTCCAGCGACAGGAAAAGGGGCAGGGCCTGCTGCTCGAAGGTGCGGCCCCGGGATGCAATCTCGGCAAGGCTGTGAACCAGAACGTCAGCATTCGGGTTTGCGCCAAACCCTAGCTCTTGTAGCCGCCGCGCAATTCGAGGCTGAAGTTCGACGATGTACTCGGTTTCGGAATCGCCCATCGTTCCTCCGGGAGAACACCACATCAAATGCTGGTATTGAATATGGTAAGGTATTGTTGTCATGAATGCTAACCGAAAAATCACGGTCGAGCTTCCCGCCGGGCTCCTGGAGCGAGCGCAAAAGGCCAGCGGTACCGGAATCACGCAGACGATACGTACCGGCCTGCAACTGGTGGCTGCCAGCGAAACCTATGCCGCGCTGCGGCAGATGCGAGGCAAGTTTCGTTTCAGCCGGAGACTGGCGGACCTGAAGGCTGACCGATGATTGCGGCCGACACGAGCACCTGGATCGCTTTCCTGGGAAACGCCGGCGGGGGCGATGTGGAGTTGCTTGATCAGGCACTCGGCGACAGTCAGGTCTTGATGGTTCCGGCCGTGCTTACCGAGCTACTGAGCGATCCACAGCTGCCTTCGGACATAGCCGAGATACTTTGCGAGGTGCCGCAGGTGGAGATAGAACCCGGTTACTGGCAGCGAGCCGGAGCATTGCGGGCCAAGGCGCTTGCGCTAAGGCGGAAGGCGCGTCTGGGAGACGCTCTGATTGCCCAAAGTTGTCTCGACCGCGGCATTCCTCTTCTCACGCGAGACCGAGACTTCCGCGCCTTCGCCGATGCCGCGCATTTAGACGTCGTCCCGAAGTTCTGACCTTGATCAGCTCCGTTGCCGCCAGACGCCTCACTCATTCATCTGCTGCGCAAATATGCGCCGATCCCGTCTGTTTGAAGTTCGCAGGTATTGGATATGCCGGCCGAATCCGGGGGCGAAGCACTGTCATCCATCGTGGAGTATCAGCACTTTTATAGAAGGAGTGACTATGGCAGTAGCACAGACATTCAAAATCGGTGGCGAAGTGGAGGTAAACCGCTTGGGATTCGGGGCGATGCGAATTACTGGGCCCGGCATTTGGGGCGAGCCGAAAGACCCGGCGGAGTGCAAACGTGTCCTGAAGCGCGCGGTGGAGCTTGGGGTGAATTTTATCGATACGGCCGACTCCTATGGGCCGGCAGTCAGCGAACCTTTAATTGGCCAGACGCTGTCACCCTATCCGAAGGGCTTCGTGGTCGCAACCAAGGGTGGATTTACGCGCCAGGGGCCCGATCTGTGGGAGCCCGTCGGCCGGCCGGAGTACCTGGAGCAGCAGGTCCACATGAGCCTGCGCTGGCTGAAGACCGACACCATCCAACTCTGGCAATTGCACCGCATCGATCCCAAGGTCGCGGTCGAGGAGTCGCTGGCGCCCATTGTGAAACTGCAAAAGGCGGGAAAGATCCGGTACATCGGCTTGAGCGAAGTCAAACCTCACGAGATCGACCGAGTACGCAAAGTGATCAAGATCGTCAGCGTGCAGAACAGGTACAACGTTGCCGATCGCGAGCATGAGGATGTGCTCGAGTACTGCGAGAAAAACAATTTGGCATTTATCCCGTGGTTCCCGGTAGCGGCGGGTAAGTTGGCGCAGCCCGGTGGCAAGCTTGAGAAGATCGCGAAACGGCACGGCGCTACTGTCGCGCAATTGTCGGTGGCATGGCTGCTGCATCGCAGTCCGGTGATGCTGCCCATCCCCGGAACGTCTTCCGTTGCTCACCTGGAAGAAAATATGAAGGCTGCGGAAATATCGCTATCGGACGCGGAACTGCAGGAGATCGAGGCTGCGGCTGCCGCAAGTATCAAGGCAGCCTAAACAGGTCAGCTCGCGACAGCTGGAGCGGACATCCGTCGCGGCAGCAGCTCGCCGATGCGGCGGATCTGCGCACCCACGCTGCGCAGCTTCTCTTCGATGCGCTCGTAGCCGCGATCGATGTGGTACACGCGGTCAATGATGGTCTCGCCGTCGGCGACCAGGGCGGCCAGTACTAACGAAGCAGACGCGCGCAGGTCGCTCGCCTGCACCGCTGCCCCGCTCAGCGGAGTCCGGCCTCTTACCACGGCGCGATTGCCTTCGATCCTGATGTTCGCGCCCATGCGCACCAGCTCCAGCGCGTGCATGAAGCGGTTCTCGAAAATGTTCTCCGTGATAAGCCCGGTGCCGTCAGCCTGCGTCGCCAATGCCATGTACTGCGCTTGCATATCAGTGGGGAAGCCGGGATATTCTTCGGTAACAACATCGGCGCACTTCAGGGGACCGTTGCCGATGACCTGTACGGATTCGCCATTGGTGCGCACCGTCACGCCGCATTCTTCCAGCTTCTGCAGTAACGCGCCAAGATGATGGGGCGCGCAGCCGCTGACCGTCAGGTCGCCTCCGGTGAGCGCGCCGGCAACGATAAACGTTCCTGCCTCGATGCGATCGGGAATAATGCGATGCCGAGCTCCATGCAGCCTCTCGACGCCGCGTATGCGAATGGAGTGCGTGCCGGCTCCCTCGATCTGCGCTCCCATCTTGTTCAACAGCTCGGCAAGATCGACTACTTCCGGCTCGCGCGCGCAGTTCTCCAGCACCGTTTCGCCTTCAGCCAGCGTCGCAGCCATCAGCAGGTCTTCGGTCCCGGTAACGGTGATCCTCTCAAAAACGACCCGCGCAGCTTTGAGTCGCTCGGCGCGCGCCTCGATGTAGCCATGTTCCTTGGAGATCTTAGCGCCGAGCTTGGCCAGGCCTTTGAGATGAAGATCGATAGGCCGCGCGCCAATCGCGCAGCCGCCGGGAAGCGAGACTCGCGCTGTGCCCATGCGGGCGACGAGCGGGCCCAGGACCAGGGTTGAAGCGCGCATGGTCTTGACCAGCTCGTAGGAAGCTTCAGGATTCACCAGATCGCGGCAGCGGATGGTGGTGCGGTGTTGTGCGCGCCCATATCCCAGCTCAACCTCAGCGCCCATTGCGGCCAGCAACCGGCGCTCCGTCTCGATGTCGCGCACCTGTGGAACGTTTTCCAGGATCACCGGCTCATCCGTGAGCAGGGCCGCCGCCATGGCCGGCAGCGCGGCATTCTTGGCGCCGCTGATGCGAACGGTGCCGAGCAGCGGGTTACCGCCGCGGACCACAAACTTATCCATTAAAGACTGTCCTAAAGTGACACTGCGAACGCCGAATCTCTGTAGCACGGCGCTACCTCATTGTACGAAGTCTGGCCAGGAGTCGCAGCAGGTACGGCCGACCAAAGATGCGCGCTGCGGGCGCACGGCGTGACCGGCGAGTATACAGCATGGCAGCCTGTGGAAAACAGCATGTTGCGACACCCTGCGCGGGGATACGGAATCCCGTGTTGGTTCTGATTGGCTTGTCCTATGGCCGGTTGTAATCCAATCACGCCGGAGATTATGATTCGCTCGCAAGGCAAACCCGCTTACGGTTCGATGGGCGGGACGTCTTCTCAAATCATGCATAAACAACTGATTCTTTATTGCGCAGCTCTGCTTGTTGGCCTTCTGTGCGGCATGCCGGCAATGGCTCAGCAGGAACGCTCCAGCTCTCCAATCCCGAATACAGTCTGGGTGGGCGCCGACGGCAAATTCGAGTCCGAACCGGACACCGCGCTGGTGCAATTCGACATCTCGGCCCAGCAGGACAAGCTGCAGGATGCAACGCAGAAGGCGACCCAAGCAGCCGAGCAGGTCCGGCGGGTGTTGCGCGACAACGGCATCGATCCTCAGCAGGCGCAGATCAGCCGGTTTGCTACCCAGCCGGTCTATGACTACAACAATCCCAAGCGCAAGCTGGTGGGGTATCGCGTGGACGCGAACATCAGCGTGAAGGTGAAGGACTTCTCCAAGATCGGACCGATCAGCGAACAGCTGTCGAACCTGGAGGTCACGAACACGTCCATCAGTTACTTGTTGGAAAATATCGATTCGGCGAAGATCAAAGCGGTTGAGGACGCGCTCCGGCGTGCCCACGACGAAGCCAATGCCGTGGCGCAATCCAGCGGGCGCACACTGGGAGAGCTGTCGTACGCGTCAGTCGATACATTCGAACCACAGCCGGTACGTCCTATGATGAAAGCCATGAACGCCACGGCAGAACCGGGGGCTGCACCGCCACCGCCAACCGCCCAGTTCAGCGCCGAGAAGATCACGGTTACCGCGCATGTCAACGCGTTGTATAACCTGAAATGAGGGAGCAGATAGCAGCGAGCAATTAGCATTTGGCACTTAGCACTTATAATGCAACGCGACTTTTGCGCCTGCGCCGCGTTCATGATGGGTAGCTTGGAAGTCGAATCAGAGGCTAAGTACTGAGTGCTAAATGCTGAATGCCCAGTGCTAAATGCCTAGTGCCGATTGCCAAGTGCCTTTGTTTTCCAACCGGAGGACCCCGTGCGATCCGTTTTGTTCGCAATGACGCTGTGCCTGGGAATGCTCGTCATCTCTGTTTCCGCTCAAACCAGCGAGGATGAGCCACAGCTCACGCCTCGCAATGGCGTTCTGAAGACAGAGGCCAAGCCGGATCCTCCCGCAGCGCCGGCGACAATCGTACCTTCGGGGACCAAGATTCCGCTCACGCTCAAGCAGGGCATCAACAGCAGGAGCGCTCGTCCGGGCGATCCGGTGTATGCCCAGACGGCTTTTCCCATCACCCAGGACAACCAGATCGTCATCCCTGCCGGAACCTTTGTTCAGGGTGAGGTGCGGCGAGTGATCCGCCCGGGACACGTCAAAGGACGTGCCGAATTGCAAATGAGCTTCACCTCGATGATCTTTCCCAATGGTTACACGGTCATGCTGCCGGGCGCGGTGCAAAATACCCCAGGTTCGAAGGACAACACGGTGAAGGGAAAAGAGGGAACCATTGAGGGTCCCAGTAATAAAGGGAAGGACGCCGCGACCATTGCCACCACAACCATACCGGGAGCCGGAATCGGAGCGATTGCCAGCGGCGGCAAGGGCGCTGCGATCGGCGCCGCAGCCGGTGGAGTTATCGGGCTGGCAACGGTTCTGCTGACGCGCGGACCGGACATCCAGCTCGGGACAGGCGATTCGGTGGAGATGGTGCTGGAGAGCAACATTCAATTGGATCCTGCACAGGCGCATAAGCCAGCGGCTTACTAAAAACAGCCGTCAGCACTCAGCACTGAGCCCTTGCGGACTGTAAAAGGGCAGGAACCAAGCGCCATACAGCGAGTCAGCACGGCGTTCGTCTCACACCGCTGGAATGACACTGTAACCAGCCTATGCAGCTATGCAATTCTCTCGAATGGCTAAGTGCTGACTGCTGACTACTTACTATGTGCCAAATCGTCGAAGCGATCACCCCAGAGCAGATCGAGCAGGTGCGAAATCTCTTCGCGGAATACCGGGCGCAATTGCCGGTCGATTATTGCGCGCGCGGTTTCGATGCGGAGGTTGCCGGATTGCCGGGCGTTTACGGGCCTCCGGGCGGCAAGCTGTTGCTGGCAACCGTCGCGGGTCAGCCGGCCGGGTGTGTCGGACTGCGGCCGTTTCCGGTGGAGCGCACCTGCGAGATGAAGCGTCTGTACGTGCGCCCGGGATTTCGCGGCGGCAAAGTGGGTCGCAGCCTGGTGGAGAGCATTTTGAACGATGCGCGCCTGTTGGGTTACGTCTCCATGCGGCTCGACACGCATCCGCCGTCGATGCAAGCGGCCGTTGAGATGTATCGCAAACTCGGCTTTCACGAAGTTAGTTCTTATCCGTTGGAGCCTATCGAAGGCCTGATCTACATGGAACTCACTCTCAGCGCTGACCGAGCAGAATCGTTAGGATCACCGGCGGCCTAACCTGGTGCAACTTTTTCCGGCCACCGCGAATTTCGAAACGCTCGGCAAGAAATATTTCTAGTCCTTTCATCAGCATGGGTGCGCGACGCGAAAATTCACTTGCCACCTTTCCTGGCAATGGTTACTATGCAGTCAACCCTATGGACTCTACCTCTCAGGACGTGACCCACTCATGAACATCGGCGAGACCATTCGTACCTTCCGGCTGCAAAAGGGCATGTCCCAGGGTGATATCGAAAAGCGCACCGGTTTGCTTCGGTGTTACTTGTCGCGGGTCGAGAACGGGCACACCATCCCGTCTCTCGACACTCTGGCCCGCATCGCAACTGCCATGGACCTTCCGCTGGCGCGCTTTTTCAACGAGGCTGCGGGAGGTAATGGTGAGAAGCCGGTGCCACAGCTGGCGGAAGATGAAGTGCGTTTCCTGACACAGATTCGCCGCTATTCACCGGGCCTGAATGAGAGCGATCGCAAGCTGGTGCTCGCCATGGTCAAGAAGATGGCCGCCAGCGCGGGAAGATAGAAATCGCTCTTCGCTATTCACTTTTCGCCAGAAGAAGCTCTCAGCCGTTCAGCGGATCGGTAAATCCGGTTTCCCCTCTCGCTGAAGCACCATAAGCGCAGTCGCGCGCATTCACGCGAACATAAATCGTTCCGAATAGCAGGTCAGACTCTTTTTTGGCGAAAAGCGAAGAGTGAAAAGCGAATAGCGGCGCCTCACGCAGCCTTTCCGATTTCCGTTAACGCAAGCACCGCCAGTTCCAGGCGGTCGCGAGAACCAGTCTTCGAGAAGATGCTCTGCAGATGGCGTTTCACGGTGTTCTCGCTGATGTTCAAATCGACGGCGATGTCGCGGTTCCTCATCCCTCGCGCCACCATGTAGGAGATTTGCCGCTCGCGTTCGGACAGCCGCTCCATCGAGCTTGGCACCGGCGGCTGGTTGGATACCATTGCGTCCAAAACGCAGTGCGCGACCTCGTCGGAAAATGCGAGCTCGCCCTCGGCTACAGCCCGGATCGCGCCAAAGAGCTTCTCCGGATTGTCGGCCTTCAGCACCAGGCCTCGCGCGCCGAGGCGCACCACCTGCACGTAGTCGTTTTGATTTTCTGAACCGGTCAGCACGACGGAAGCCACGCGATTGCCGGTGCGCTCCAGAGTACGGAGCACTTCGAAGCCGTCGCTGCCGGGCATCGCCAGGTCGAGAAGCAGCACCTCAGGGGCGTGCTGCTGAACGAATTGCACAGCCTCTTCGCCATTTGCGGCTGCTCCCACCACCTCGAAATCGGGCTGCGATTGCAGCAAGGCGGTAAGCGACTCCCTCAAAACTGCGTGATCGTCGGCAATTACGATGGGAATGCGTCTCTGCATAGTTCGCACCAGACTTAGATGCCAAAGAGAGCAGGGTGGAGATGGGTTATGCTGGATGTGTAGTCCAAACCAGCTCAACCGCCCAGCCATGCTATTTACCGGCATCTACGGCATTTAGTGGGTATTCCTGCAATTCTGAGCGGCCCGGGAGGGCATCTTGAAAGGCATTCATGGCGAGAATTGAACGAGCAATCTTGAGCGTTACCGACAAAACCGGGCTGGTGGACTTTGCTCGTCGTCTGGCGGCAATGGGTGTGGAACTAGTCTCCACCGGAGGCACGGCAAAGCTGCTGCGCGACTCCGGAATTGCGGTGAAGGAGATCTCCTACCTCACTGGCTTTCCCGAGATACTGGACGGCCGGGTGAAGACCCTCCATCCGAAGGTACACGGCGGCATCCTTCACGTGCGCCGGAAGCAGGAGCACCGCGCAGCGGTGGAGGAACACGGCATTCAGCCGATCGACATGGTCGTCGTCAACCTCTATGCCTTCGAGAAGACGGCCGCCAAGTCTGGGGTGGAGTTCGAAGACGTGATTGAGGACATCGATATCGGCGGTCCATCGATGGTGCGCTCGGCGGCGAAGAACTTTCCGGATGTCGCGATCGTCACCTCGCCGGCAGATTACGACGCCATCGCACAGGAAATGGAGAGCAGCGGCGGATTGATATCGCTGAAGACAAAGTGGCGGCTCGCCCAGAAGGCATTTGCGACGACGGCAGCTTACGATACGGCGATTGCGTCGACGTTGGAACGGATCGCTGCGCCGGACGGCGGGAGCGGGAAGTTCGAACTCGGCGAGGCGAATACCTTTCCCGAGACGCTGCGGCTCAGTTTCCGCAAAGCCTTTGATCTTCGTTATGGCGAGAATCCTCACCAGAAGGCTGCGCTCTACTCGGACGGTTCGGACAAGGGCATTGCCAATGGCAAACAGCTTCAGGGCAAGGAACTTAGCTACAACAACATCGTCGATCTGCAAGCGGTATGGGATTTGGCCCAGGAATTTGAGGGGCCTGTGTGCGCGATCATCAAGCACACCAATCCCTGCGGGACCGCCGTTGCCAACAGTTTGGTCGAGGCCTACAAACGCGCGCTGGAGTGCGATCCGGTGTCGGCTTTCGGCGGTGTCATCGGGGTGAATCGCCCCATCGATCGCGACACCGCGACAGAAATGGCGAAGCTGTTTGTGGAAGCGATTGCCGCGCCTGCATTCGATGAAGAGGCGCGCGCAATCTTTGCCGCCAAGAAGAATCTGCGCCTGGTGGAAGTGGTCCCGGCGGAGCAGAAATGGGTGCTGAAGAATGTTTCCGGCGGCGTGCTGCTTCAGGACAATGACATGCGCCCGCTCAGCGAATCCGATGTGAAGGCCGTCACCGAGCGTAAGCCCACGGAGCAGGAGATGCGTGACCTGCTGTTCGCATGGAAGGTCTGCAAGCACGTCAAGTCGAATGCGATTCTTTACGCTCGCAACGGCCAGAGCACAGGAGTGGGCGCGGGACAGATGAGCCGCGTCGATTCCGCGAAGATCGGTGCGATGAAGTCAGTGCTGGGGATCAAAGGCTCCGTTGCCGCTTCGGACGCCTTCTTCCCTTTCCCCGATGGAGTAGAGGAGATCGCCAAAGCGGGGGCGACCGCCATCATTCAGCCGGGCGGATCAGTGCGGGACCAGGAAGTGATCGATACCGCAAATCGCCTGGGACTAGCGATGGTGCTGACAGGCGTGCGGCACTTTCGGCATTAAAAAGGCAGCCATCAGCCGTCAGCTCTCAGCCGTCAGCTACTGCCGGCTGCGCATTTTCGAGAGCAGCCGCAGAATCTCGAAATACAGCCACACCAGCGTGATCATCAACGCAAAGGCGCTGTACCACTCCATGTACTTGGGCGCGCCGTAACGGGCGCCGTTCTCGATCAGATCGAAATCCAGCACGAGGTTCAGTGCGGCGATAATCACAACCAGGATGCTGAAGCCGATGCCGATCGGCGTGGCGCCGTTGATGGTCGTGAAGTGCACGCCGAAGAAGCCGAGGATGAATTGCAGGAAGTAGAAGACGGCAATGCCGCCGGTCGCGGCCACGATGCCGAGCCGCAGCTTGTCCGTTACCTTGATGAGGCCGGTACGGTAGGCCACCAGCATGGCGATAAGCACGGCGAGGGTCAGCCCCACAGCCTGGATGGCAATGCCATGGAAGCGCATTTCGAGCATGGCCGAGACGCCGCCGAGCACAAGCCCTTCCAGCAGCGCGTAGATGGGCGCCGTAATCGCCGACCATTCCTTCTTGAAGATGGTCACGATGGCTACGATGAAGCCGCCAATTCCGCCGGCCACCGCGGGCAGCGCGATAGATTGCATCGCCGCTTCGGGCGAGATGGCGGCTGCGCCGAAGAAACGGTTCCAGGTCCACGCCGCGCTAGCCACGCACAGAATGACCAGGATGCCGGTCTTGTTGACGGCGCCCGAGATGGTCATGCTTTCGCCACCGTAGGCGACTCCCTCGCCACGGAAGGCATCGCCACTCAGGGCGGGATTCGACGTTCGCAATAATTGCGGCATGAGGAACTCTCCTTGATGTATAGCTTACTGTTAGACGCAGTAATCCGCTACTTGGACTCGAAGCCGGGTAGTGTCTGAAAAGTGCGTTGGTCGCCTAACAACTAGCGATTGCTTTTCACCTATGGCTTGCGGAGGGACTGACCAGATTGGGCAAAAGCCTTCTTCAGAATCCGTCTGAGGGGGGAACAAAACACTAGACACAGAGCACACTCCAACCCTACCATTGGATTGCGCTCCTACATGGTTTCGCCGAATGCTCCGGTTCCAGCCGGAGCGTTTCACGTTGAAGCCCGTTTTCTCTCGCCCAATATAAACCCCAAGCAAAGCCTATAATCAAGCTGGACGTGGGAGGGCCTTAAAATGATTCCGCTGCATGTCCACAATCCAGTACCGAACTACCAAACCGTTCGTTTGGGTGAGTATGATCCCCAGTGGCAACAACTTGCTTGTGACCTCTTTCAACACGTCAACGCGCGTCTCAGTCCCGCACAATTGCCACAGTCGCAGCCTGCTGGAAGCTACAGTATTCTGCGGAGTCACGGCAGCGAAAGAGCAGCAAAGATCGTGTTATACGAAGCCGCGCTTGCAAAGGGATCATGGCAGCCCGGAGCCGACGGCGTGTATGTCTGTTTACGCACTGGAGGCGGTCAGGAGAGAGCGAATCTCACGGTTGGCTTCATACCTAAAGCGGACGAACGTTTTGCGTTCTTCCGGCTCGAACCGACTCAGGATCTCAATGTCATGGCCGATTTTATTGTCGCCTCAGCCGACTACTGATGCCGCTTCCCGCAAACCAACGCACATTTCAGACACTACCCGAAGCCGCTATTCGCTCCTCGCTTTTCGCCAGAATTGTCATCCCGAGCGCAGCCGAGAGGCTCCCTATGGTCTGGCAGACACATCGGGCGCGCGCCGTGTCGTCCCTGAAGGGGGAGCGAAGAGCGAACAGCGAATAGCGAATTCAGAACAACGTCTCCTGCCCGCTTCGATCCAGCCGCGGCCGCTTCACTCCGAAGTGCTCGTATGCCAGATGCGTTGCCACACGCCCACGCGGAGTACGGTCGAGGAAACCAATCTGCATGAGAAATGGCTCGTAAATTTCTTCGATAGCGTCGGCCTCTTCCGCCAGCGAGGCGGCCAGCGTGTTCAATCCGACCGGGCCACCGCCATATTTCTGGATGATGGTAAGCAGCAACTTGCGGTCGATCTCGTCGAAGCCGTAGCGATCGACCTCCAGCATTTCCAGCGCCGCCTGCGCGGTCGGCTTGTCGATCTTACCGGCGCCGCGTACCTGCGCGTAATCGCGTACGCGCCGCAGCAGACGATTCGCGATTCGCGGTGTGCCGCGGCATCGCGTGGCGATCTCCATCGCGCCAGCTTCGTCGATCTCGACGCCCAGTATCTCCGCCGAGCGCTGCAGGATGACCTTCAGATCGCCGTGGGTGTAGAACTCCAGGCGCAATACGATGCCGAAGCGCGAGCGCAGCGGCGCCGAGAGCAGGCCGGCGCGTGTGGTCGCGCCGATGAAGGTGAACGGCTTCACTTCGATCGTATGCGTGCGCGCTGACGGGCCCTGCCCGATGATGATGTCGAGGCGATAGTCTTCGAGCGCGGAGTAGAGCAGTTCTTCCAGCGCGGGTTGCAGCCGATGTACCTCGTCGATGAACAGCACCTGGCGGTCGCGCAGGTTGGTGAGGATCGCCGTCAGGTCGCCCTTGATCTGCAGCGTGGGCCCGGAGGTTTGCTGAAACGCGACGCCGAGCTCGTTGGCGATGATGTTGGCCAGCGTTGTCTTGCCCAATCCCGGCGGCCCGTATAGCAGCACGTGATCCAGGGCCTCGCCGCGTGATTTGGCCGCCTGAATCGCGACCTCCAGATTGTCTTTGACCTTGTTCTGGCCGATGAACTCGCGCAGCCGCTGCGGACGCAGCTTCAGCTCGAAGGATGAGTCGTCATCGAGCGGCACGGCCGAGACGATGCGCTCCCGATCAGGCACCCCAGAAGAGGCAAGGGCGGCGGGTTCCGGAGGCAGCGTTCGCCTGGCAGGAGGGTTGTCGTTGGGTAAGGGCACGCAGGGCGATAGTAAAGCGAACACAGGTGCGAAGCAACCGCGGCTACCCATGCCGATACGGCAGCATCACCTTCACGCGGCAGCCCCGCGTGTGGGGACGGTTCGCCAGCTCAATTGAGCCACCGTGACTTTCTGCGATTTGTTGCGAGAGAACGAGCCCAATCCCGGAACCTCCCGGCTTGGTCGTATAAAACGGCACGAACGCGTTGCTGGGATTCAGCAGCCCGATGCCGTTGTCTTCCACCAAGAGAGCGAGCTTGCCATTGGACGGCTCCCATCGCATGGTCACCTTCGGAGGCTGACCGCCCTGCGTCGATTGCGACTGCTCGAGCGCGGCATCGACGGCATTGCGCACCAGGTTGATCAGCATCTGCTCGATGAGGTCGGGATCGATCATGAGGACAACATCAGCGCCGCCGGTGATCTCCACCGCGACGCGCGTCTCCAGAGCGGCCACGCGCTCCATGAGCGGGCGAAAACTTGTGGGCTGCAGTGTGGGCGACGGCGTCTGGGCGAGCCGGCGATAGGACTGCAGAAAACGGTGCAGGGAAGCGGTGCGGGCTTCGATGATGCCCAATCCGCGCTGGAAGTCGGCGTTTTGCGCCTCCGGCAACTCCGGCAGCGGCAATCGCGACGACAAGCTGCCGGCAATTGAGATGATGGGAGCCAGCGAATTATTTAACTCATGGCCGAGCACGCGAATCAGCCGCTGCCAGGCGCTGCGCTCTTGTTCCCGCAGCGCGCGGCTCACATCCGACAGCACCATCAGCGTGTGTGGGACGCCGTTCTGCCGGAAGAAACCCTTGCGCAGCATCCAGCGCGCGTTCGGGGCGGAGTACGGCAAGGCGACCAGCGTTTCATTGGCCGCTTCGAAGCAGGCATTCAGCTCCAGCTCGTCAGCAGTCTTGCCGAGCAAGCGCGCGGCCGGTTGTTGCAGCAGTCGTGCGCCGGCGGCATTTACCAGCCGCAGAACGTGGTCGGGATCGAAGGTAAACAGGGGCGCATCAATCTCCTCGACGACGCGCCGCAGCAGCGCCGTTGCCTCAATACTCTGCAGCCGTTGCTCGGTCAGGATGTCGGCGAGCGAATTGATCTCCAGCGCCAGCTCGCCCATCGCGTCGTTGGGAGAAGCTCCGCGGGCGCGAAATGAATAGTCCTCCTCCCGCAGCGCGCCCACAACGTTGCTCAGAGTTTGCAACGGGCGCACGATCTGGTCGAGCAACACCAGGGTCAGCACCAGCCAAAGGAAGAGCTCAAGCGCGGTGAGTGAGATCTTTACATCCGGTGTCCAGGGGCGCGACCAGATGAGGGTGGTGCCGAACACGATTCCCGGAAGCGCCGCGAGGATGGCGAACAGTGCGACGCGTCTTTCGTAGAGCAGTTTGTGTCGGTTTCGCGGGTGGGAACTTTTCTTACCGGAGTAGTGTTGTCCGTCGGCGCTCGATTTTGCGCTCGATAACCTGATCAGCCCGGAATCATCATCCAGAGCTGGGGCGCGCGCCTGGACGGAAGGTGCGGCGCCCTCAAAACGCGATGGGGTTGCGGGTTTTGGGGTGGAAGGTCCGGGTTGGCCGCCCGAACTAGATTCCATAACGTTCCATCCGGCGATAGAGCGCGCCGCGGCTCAGGCCCAGTGCCTCTGCCGCCTGGCTCACATTGCCGTGGAAGCGTTGCAGCGCCTTGCGCACCAGGATGCCCTCGACTTCCTCGATGCTGAGCTCTTCCAGGTTCAGGCCCTGCGGCCGTTGCTGAATGTTCAGGCCCAGGTCCGACACCTGAATCTCCTCGCTATGGCACATGAGTACGGCGCGCTCCAGCGTATGCTCCAGTTCGCGCACATTGCCAGGCCACCCATATTGCATCATCGTTTGCAGCGCAGGCGCGGCAAACCCCGTCACCGGAGATCGATAGCGCGCAGCATAGCGCTTAAGGAAATGCGCCGCAAGCGCCGGAATATCTTCCCGACGTTCGCGCAGCGCAGGCACGTGAATTTCAACCGTGTTCAGGCGGAACAGCAGGTCTTCGCGAAACTGGCCGGCGGCGATGGCTTCCTGCAGACTGGTGTTGGTTGCCGAAATCAGGCGGACGTTGATGCGCTTGGTGCGCGAGGAACCAACGCGCTCGATCTCACCCGTCTCCAGCACGCGCAGCAGCTTTGCCTGCTGACGAATCGGTACGTTGCCGATTTCATCGAGAAAGATGGTGCCATTGTCCGCCAGCTCGAAGCGCCCGATGCGGTCCACGCGGGCGTCGGTAAACGCGCCTTTGACGTGACCGAACAGTTCGCTCTCGAAAGTTCCTTCCGGCAAAGCGCCGGTGTTCACGGCGACCAGCGGCATCGAAGCGCGCGGTGACAACGCGTGCAGCGTCTGCGCGACCACTTCTTTACCGGTGCCATGCTCGCCTGTCACCAGGACATTTGCATCGGACGGACCGATGCGCGCGATGGTCTGCAACACCGGCTGCATCGCCGGAGCGGTGGCAATGAACTCCGGGCGTCCCTCGGCCCGCAGCAATCTCGCCTCAGCTTCAAGTTGCTGGGTGCGCTGCAGAGCGCGATGCAGCTCCACCTGGGTACGCAGAATTGCCAGCAGTCGCTCGTTTTCCCATGGCTTCTGTACGAAATCCCGAGCCCCGCGGCGCATGGCTTCTACCGCTAATCCGACGTTCCCCCACGCGGTCATCACAACCACCGGCAAGCTGCTATCAAGCGCCACAATTTCGGAGAGCAGGTCCAGCCCTTCCATGCCGGAGGTGGTGTCGCGGGTGTAGTTCAAGTCGATCAGCACCGCATCGTAAAACTCGCTGGCCAGCGAGTCGCGCACCGCAGCCGGCGATTTGGCCGTATCCACTTCGAAGCCGGCGGGCCGCAGCAACAACTCCAGCGCTTCCAGAATGTGCGGCTGATCGTCAGCCGCAAGAATACGGGCCGCGCGGTGGCGAGCTTCTGTGGCTCCATCCCGCGATCGCTCAGCTTGGCTTGATGTGCGTGGCAAGAGTGCTCCTCATCAATGCGTAGTCCCGTCGACCGCGTCCTGGATTTGAATATTATTCTCTTCCAGAGTGGTTCCGGTTGAGCGCTGCAATTCGAGCTTCGACTTCTGGTAAGCAGTGCTTGCGTTCACCAGGTCTAACTCGGCGAGCGCGAGGTCGCGTTGGGCGGTCAAAGTCTGAAAGCTCGATCCCGCCCCCAGAGCCTGCTCCTTCTGCATAATTTCGAAGGTTCTCTGCGCCAGGTCGCGCCCCTTTCGCGCCGCGTCTACGCGCGCCCGGCCTTGCTCCAGCGCGTACTCGGCATTGCGAACTTCGATGCGGATCTGTTTTTTCAGTTGCTGTTCGCGCAGTTCGGACTGGCGATACTCCAGCTCCGAGCGATACTGGTCGGCCTTCGCCACGCGGTTACGAATGGGCACGTTCACGTTCAGGCCAACGAAGTAATCCGGCGAAGAGTTGTTGAACGCGTCCTGGAAGCTGCCGAACCAGTTCGTGGGAACCAGCGGCGTGAAGGGCAAAGCATAGAAAGGATTCCGGTCGCCGGCCAGTCCGGTGCCGCCATAGAAGCCGACTAGAGTAACCGTCGGCAGCAGCGCGTTGGTTGCAGCTTTGCGTGAAATCTCGCGATTGCGCAAATCGATTTCCGATTCCGACAGTTCGGGGCGGTCGAGCAGCGCCTGCGCAATCAGTTCCTGCGTCGGCCTCTCGGGGATTTCCTGCACGGTGTCCAGGCGGTCGGTGGGAATGACGGGCATCGACTCCAGCGTGGGGTCGTCGAGGTTTTTAGTGAGCGCGTTCTTCATCAGCGACTCCTGCAATTGCAGGTTCGTTTTCGCTACCGTCAAGTCCTGGTCGCGGCGCGACACCTCGGCCTCGGCGCGCATTACATCCATTGCAGGAATGGCCTGGAGCTGCAATTGTTTGTTCGCGTTCTCAAGATTATGCTGCGCAAACGCGAACGATTGCTCCCTGACCGTTTCTTCCTGATAGGCGCTGACCAGGTCCCAGTAGATATTCGCGACTTGTGTGATCGTCGCGACAATCTGCATCTTGAACGCAATATCGGAAATTTTCTTGTTGTTGCGCGCAATCCGGAGATATCGCAGGTTGGGTCCGGTGCCGAAACCCGCGAGCAATTGCTGCTGGATGGTGAAGCGGTAGTAGCTCCCAAGCTGCGGGCTGAGGCTGCTGAAGATGCTGTTTGTAGTCTGCCGGTTGTTGTCAACCTCCAGGCTGTATGTGGTTCCGGTGGGAAATGCCTGGCTGAAGTTGAGATTTACCTGTCCGGTATTGCTTTGCAGTTCCGGCACACCGTAGAGCTGGAGGTTGGATAGGGGCTGGGTCAGGTGCTCGAGCCCGGTAATTCCCAAAAACAGGGGATCGAATGACGGCACCGCGGTACCGATGCCAAGGGTGGATTGCACCAGACCGGAAGCTCCGGCTCCGGCGCCGCCTGCGCCACCAGTCGTGCCACCGGCTCCGGCTCCGGGAGCGCCCGTACCAAAGCCGCCGACGCCGCCGCCGGGAGTGCCCTGCACGATGCCCGCGTTGACGCCGCGAAACGAACCGCCTGCCTTGGTGCGCAAGACGTCCGTATCGGCAATCGGCAGATTGTAGCGCGCGATCGCCAGGTCGAGATTGTTCTCCAGCGCCAGAGCGATTGCGTCCTGCAGCGAGATGTAGAGCTTGCCGTCGCGAATGAGCTGCTGCAGGCGCGCCGAGTTCGCCAGATTCGGTTCGGGGACTGAGCTGGGGCTATAGGCGGCAATAGGATTGTGCGAATGCGGGATCGCCAGACTTGGTGGCGTTCGGATGTTGAGCGCTGAGTTTGGGGTTGCGGTAGAAGTTGCGGGCGACTGAGGCGCAGGCGCGTTCGGTATCTCCTGTCGCGCTGGTGCGGAGAGCATCAACCCGCAGACGAGAAGCACGAGAATTTGCGACTGCCGCAGGCGAGCCATCATGACCCGACGGCCTCGCTTGGCTGCGCAAATGCGGGATTTGCCGTGTCGCCCACCATCCAGCCGTCTCTCATCTGAATGGTGCGCGAACCGTAAGACGCGTTCACCTCCGAATGCGTGACCTGCACGATGGTCGTGCCCCCTCGATTGAGCTGCGTAAACAGCTCCATAATCTCTTTAGCCTGGCTGGAGTGCAGGTTGCCGGTTGGTTCGTCCGCCAGCAGCAGCGCCGGCTTGTGGATCACAGCGCGAGCGATGCCAACAAGTTGTTGCTGACCTCCGGAGAGCTGGTTGGGATAGAGATCTTTCTTGGCCACGATCTGGAAATGGTCGAGGCTCTCCGCCACCATTCCCTGTCTCTGGCCGCGTGGGACGTCTTTGTATGACAGCGGCAGATCGATGTTCTCCTGCACGGTCAGGTCGTCGAGCAGGTGATAGCTCTGGAAGACCATGCCGATCTTGCGCTTGGCCAATTCGGCGCGGTCCTTGCGCTTCATCAGGTGTACCGGCTGCTCGCCGAACCAGTACTCGCCCGCCCACTGGTCATCCAATAGCGCGAGAACATTAAGCAGTGACGACTTGCCCGCGCCTGACGGTCCCATGATGGTGATGAATTCGCCCTCCTGGATCGTGAGGTCGATGCGGCGCAACACCCAGGTTTGCCCGGCGCCGGTCTTGTAGCTGCGTTCGACGTTTTTGAGTTGGATCATTGTTAGTCTTTTTTCGCAGTCAGCACTTAGCATTTAGCACTTAGCACTTAGCCAATGTGTCCGCAGCCCTTCGCGAAGTGCTAAATGCTAACTGCTAAATGCTGGTTTGTGCCATTCCAAGGTGCGATGCACGGTAGCGACGAGTCTTGGTAATTCGTCACGAAACCAAGTGCTAAATGCCAAGCGCTGCTTTTTATTGCGTCTCCTGCATCAGTCGCTTCAGCTCTTCTTCCGCAACTACTTTTCCATCGAAGAGGTGCACCTCGCGCTGTGCGTGCGCGGCGAAGCGCGGATCGTGGGTCACCATGCAGATGGTTGCGCCTTCACGATGCAGCCTCTGCAATAGCTCCATGACAGCTTCGCCGTTGCGGGAATCCAGGTTCCCGGTCGGCTCGTCCGCCAGCAGGATAGATGGCGATCCCGCCAGCGCGCGCGCCACCGCAACACGTTGCTGCTGACCACCCGACAGCTGCGAGGGATAATGCCGCAGGCGATGAGCCATGCCCACCCGCTCCAGCGATTCCAGCACGCGACGCTTGCGCTCCGCGCTCGGCATGCCATCGCGATAGGTGAGGGGCAATTCGACGTTCTCGTATACGGTTAGGTCGCCGATGAGATTGAAACTCTGAAAGATGAAGCCGATCTCGCGATTGCGGATGCGCGAACGATCGCTGAAATCAAGGTTCTCCACCGGCTGGCCGTTCAGCTTGTAGTTGCCCGCGGTCGGCGTGTCGAGCAGTCCGATGATAGAGAGCAGGGTCGACTTGCCGCAGCCGGAGGGCCCGGACATCGCCACATATTCGCCCTTGCGGACGGTCAGGTGCACTCCCGACAGCGCATGGGTTTCCACCTCGTCGGTGTAGAAAACCTTGGTCATGTTTTCGATTTCAATCAGCGGCATTGCGGCTGTGCTCATGTTGTCATCCATCCTGTGTTTATCGCTCTTCGCTATTCGCCCTTCGCTATTCGCCAGAGGCGGACATTGCGTCGAAACTATGTACGCGGCTCACTGCTCCCCAGTTCACACATCGCAGTCGATAAACTTGAACAACTCTCCGGCGAAGAGCGAGAAGCGAAAAGCGAGGAGCGAGAAGCGCCTTCTTACTCGAGCCTCACCCTGTCCGTGTTATCCCAGCGCGACATATCGGAGAGGATCACCGTGTCGCCTTCCTTCAATCCCGCATCAATCTGAATCTGATTTACCGAGGCGCGGCCAGTCTTCACCTGCACGCGCGTCGCGCCGTTGCTGCTGGGATCGAGCTTGAACATCGATATCGTGCTGTTTTCCTGCCCGAACGCGGGCCGGCCGACGTAAAGCACGTTTTCCAGCTTCTCCAGGTCGATCGTCCCATCGACGCTCAGATCCGGACGTGCCCCCTTGGGCAGCTCGCCGGTAAGCTTCACATCGACCGTGACAGTTCCGTTCTGCACTGCGGGATCGACGCGGCTGACCTCGCCGGCAATCACACCGTTGTGGGTGTCGATGGAGGCAGGCTCGCCGATTTGTACGTCACGCGCCTGCGTCTCCGGAATCTTCAGCTCCGCCATCAAGTGATTGGGCTGGACAATCTTTGCCAGCTCCGTGCCCGGCAACACATGCTGTCCAACCTGCAGCGGCAACTCCACCAGGACTCCATCCACTCCAGCCTGCACCTTCAGCCGCTGCAACTGCTTCTGCTTGAGATCTGCGAGCGCGCGCATCTCTTCGACCTTCGCCTGCTGCACCGCGAGCTGGGAGGCGATTGCTTTCTCATTTACCTTCAGTCGCTCGTCCTCGATCTTGTCGCGCGTGACCATCTCCTGCGCTTTGCCGGCAGAAGCTTTCGCCTGCAGGCCGGAGATGACTCCGAGATCGTAAAGAGACTTGTCCGTCTGCGCCTGACGCTCGGCTTCGCTGTAGTCGGCGTTCACCGTGGCTGCTCCCGCCTTTTCGGTCATCAGATCGCTCTCGAGTTTCACCTTCAGACTCTCGTACTCAGCCTGCGCAGCCTTCACCTGCAACTGCGCGTCGAGCGCTTCCTGCTCCAACTGCGGGTTGCTCATCTCTACCAGAACGGTTCCGGCCTCGACCTGCGAGCCAGGAAGCTTGTCAATGCGGATGACCGTAGCCTCGGTCTCAGCGGGGATCTGACGAACATCTTCATGGCTGGGAATTAGCGAGCCGAGGCCGCGCACCTGGCGCAGCATCGAGCCGCGCTTCACCGTGTCAGTCCAGATGGTGCTGCGGTCCACAGACGGTGCGGCCGGTTTCAGCCGCGAGATGCCGACCGTGACTGCGACCAGCACAACCAGCGCGGCAATCGACCAGATGATCTGGCGGCGGCGCTTCTGACGTTTAAGTTCGGGGCGAGCGATATCCATCGCGGATTCTATAGTGCAAACGGCGAGCCATTTACGAACACCGCTAACTTCCACACTGTCAGAGGTTTGGCTGTCATCGGCAAGGCACAAAACAGCGCGCTTTGTCCCCTCCCGGATTGAAGTGTCCGAAATCGGACAGCCGTCAAAGTCGCATTCTACCGCATGCTCGTGAACTTTGCTGTGAGCCGCTGCCCCGCGCGCATCGTGGCTTCTACTTCTTGCTCTGCGGGATCGGATGTTGGTGGTCCAGGTCGTAGAACTGTCGCGGCGGGTGGTCGGACTGGTGTGCGACCGCCAAGTCGGCGCGTATGGCTTCCCGCATGGATCGGTCTGGGTGAGGCAGAGGACTGGCGGTGGTGTTGATGGCTTCGTTGAAAACCGTGCCTGCATTCGGCCCCGCCACGGCGAAGACTCCGAAAGCATTTCCGTTCGAGTATGCGGTCGCCACGTAGTCGCCGACCATTACGCCTGACGATGTGCTCGGCAGCCATGCCAAGGACATGGGTCCGGCCAGCGTGGTGGCAGCACTCCACATATTGCCGCCGTTGTTTGAAGATATAGCTCCGACCTGGAGCTGACACGTCGATGCGGTACACACCGCATTAGGGAAGTAGTAGTACGTCAAAGTAAGGCTAGCCGAGCCGCCGCTGGTTCCCGCATCGGCGGCCAGCGCAGGAATGAAATGGTCCACGTTGCCGATGCTGAGTCCGTCGATGGGAACGGCGACGGGAGCGATCCAGTTCACGCCGTCGGTGGACGTGCTCAGGACGATGTCGTTCGAGACACAGTTCCTTCGGAAACGGCAATCCTGCCAAACCACGTACACCCGGCCGGAGCCGTCCACCGCCGCCGAGGGTAGTGGCGAGGTCCGCATGTTTCCGGCAACGAGGTGATCGGTGATGTTTGAGATCATCACTGAGGTGGTCCAATTGAGTCCCCCGTCGGACGATGAGAATGCCAGCATCTTTGTACCGTCGGCGCTTTCGATGGGCACGATGACCCTTCCGTTTGCGCCCACGATCGGCTGACCGCCAAGTCCTTTCACACCGTCGGCGGTATTAAGCGCAGGCTGCCAGGTCAAGCCACCATTGACGGAAGTGCTCATCGAGACCAGGCCGTTGGCCGGCTGGCTGGGATCGTCCCATTCGATATAGCAGTGGCCGAAAAACTTGCTGCTGGAATTGTTGTCGCAGGTGATCCACGGCTTATCGGCATCGTGGGTGGCGCTCACGATGATCGGAGCCGCCCAATTCTTTGCATCGCTGGAACGGCTGACTACCACTATGTCCGTATTGTTTGCAATCGCCAGCGACGCGATGATCCAGATTCCGTGCGCCTGATCATAGGCGACCGATGGGTCGCTGACTGCGTTATAAATTCCGCCTTGGAAGATGGTGATTCCCGAAAGCAGACCGTTGATCCACGTACTTCCTCCGTCGGTTGAGGTGGCGAAACCGATATCGGCTGCCCCAGCAGCAAAAATGCGCCCAACCTGGAAGGCGGTCACCAGGGTCGAATTGAAAGCAGCCATGCCGGGCTCTACCTCGGTGGCGTGCTGGCTCTGGGGATTGGTAAAGGTGTCCGTGCTCAACTGTTTTAGCGTTACTCCCGACCCTTGCCCCCCGCGTATCCCACTCGACCCTGTACTGCCTGCGCCGCCGCTGCCGCACCCGGCTAAGGAGACAGCAGCTAATAACGCCGCAAAGGAAGGAACACGCTTAATGAACCGGCTAGCATGGCTGGATGTCATCTCCTCACCCCGGTGCGGATCTACACGCCTGTTGCGGCAATCGTGGTTCTTACCTGTACCTGCTGTCAAGTGGAATAATTGCCCGCCGCTTTCGCCGCTGATAGACTAGAGAGTTTCTTCAGCCTCGAATTCTCATCCATATACACATGCCAAGCTCAATTGATATCGCAATCGTTAACGGCGCCCGCACGCCTATGGGGCGCTACTGTGGAAAGCTGCGCGATTTTACTGCCCAGGAACTGGGCGCAATCGCTGCCACGGAAGCCATGAAGCGCTCCGGCGTCGAGCCCGGCGAGATCGATCACGCCGTCTTCGGCAACGCGCAGCAGACTTCGGGTGATGCCATCTACGGGGCGCGCCATGTCGCGCTCAAAGCCGGAGTTCCCATCGAAGTTCCCGCGCTCACCGTCAACCGCCTATGCGGATCGGGCATGCAGTCGGTTGTGACTGCCGCGCAGATGATCCAGCTTGGCGAGGCCAAGACCGTTCTGGCCGGCGGCATGGAATCGATGTCGCAGGCGCCGCACGTGATCCGCGGCATGCGCTGGGGCGTGGGTTTGGGCGAGGGCAAGCTCGAAGATTCGCTCATGGTCGCGCTGCTCGACAGCTACTGCAATCTCTACATGGCGAACACCGCCGAACTCTATGGCGAGCAGCAGGGCATCACCCGCGAGATGCAGGACGAGTTTGCCATGCGCTCACAAAAGCTCGCCGACGAGGCGTATAAAGCGTGTCGGCTTAGCGAGGAACTCACGCCCGTAGCTCTGCGGAATCGGCGCGGCGAACTCACGGGCGAGATGTTCACGGAAGACGACCACCGGCGTCCCGAGACCACGATGGACAGTCTGCGCAAGCTGAAGCCCGCGTTCGGCAAGAACGGCACCGTGACCGCCGGTAATGCCAGCGGCATCGTCGACGGCGGGGCGGCAATGGTTGTCATGCCCCTCCACGAAGCCGAGAAGCGCAATCTCAAGCCGCTGGGACGCATTGTAAGCTGGGGAATCGCTGGGGTCGATCCGAAGATTATGGGCTCGGGTCCGGTTCCGGCAACGCGCATCGCGCTGAAGAAAGCCGGGCTGAAGCTGGAAGACCTTGACCTAATCGAGTTGAACGAAGCCTTTGCAGCGCAGGCGCTGGCAGTGGAAAAAGAGCTGGGCCTGGATCGCGGCAAGCTCAACGTGAACGGCGGAGCGATCGCGCTGGGACATCCGCTGGGCGCAACCGGCTCACGTCTGCTGATCACACTACTCTACGAGTTGCGCCGCCGCAAAGGGAAGTACGGATTATCCACGGCGTGCATCGGCGGCGGGCAGGGCATCGCGGTGATCGTGGAGAACCTGCAGCGCTAGCCAGCGCTGATGGTTGCGCTCAAGACTACTTATGCTGGTGCCGCTCGGGCAGCCCGAGCCGGGCGGCCGTCTCTCCTTCGAAGTCAAACTCAATCAGGACCGCCGGTTCGTCGCCGACTACGCGCCCGTCGTGCCCCGCCTCAATGACGACCACCTGCGGCGCAACATAGTCGCGAGTGCAGCCGTCTTCAAAGATCATGTGAATTTTCCCACGAGCCAGGAAGCCTACGTGCGCGTGCATGCAAGTTTCGGTGCCGACATGAGGCTTGATATCGCGCGCCCAGTGAAATCCGGCGGGATAGACCGAGCGCTTCACCCGCGCGTTGCCGGTGCGAACGCTATCGAGTTTGACTCCGCCCAATTCGCGATGCTCGGCTCCGGGGATGGGTGCAAGTAGGGGATCGGGGACGGTCATGGATCTACGCTCCTTGTTTGGATATCGCGCTTTTGGCCTTCCGCGAAGGGCGATTACGCCCTCAGCACTTGTTCATCCCCAACGCGGGACATCCACTCGCTCATAGGATATCTCCGGCCGCAGTCCATGCATTGCGTGCTGGCGAACTGCGCGCCGCAGCCCGGGCAGACCGCCTGTGTGGCAAAGGTATCGAACCGGGTGTGACAATTGGGGCACGTCCACAGCTCGCCCATAGGTGGAGCATTCCTGCAAAACGGACAACTGAAGCCTTCGCGCCGCGGCAGCTTTGCGATGCGCAGCAAGTACAGCGAGTGCTTCAGGCCTCCCCAGCAATTCAGCAGCATGAACACGCCCAGCGCAGCGAGCCATAGCGATCGCGAGTAGAACGCGAACAGCAGAAACGCGAGCACGCCTACGAAGCCCAGCACGGTTGCCACCAGCAGACTGCGAGCTCTCCCCAACACGAACCAAAGCAGCGCGCGCAGGATCTGCCCGCCATCGAGCGGGAAGATCGGCAGGATGTTGAAGATGAGCAGGGCCGCGTCAATGAAGAGCACGGACTGGAGTAACCGCTCGAGATTTCCGCCGCTACTGCGGGCCGCGCCCGCAAGCACCCACAGGATCGGCAACAGCACCACATTGACCAGCGGGCCTGCTGTGATGCTCCACAGCGTGGCTCCAGGACGCGGGGGCGGATCAACGTAAGCGACACCTCCCAGCGGCCATAGCACGATGTGGTCTGCCCGTCCGCCTACCTGACGGCATGCGAGCGCGTGCCCGAACTCGTGCAGCAGCACGATGAGGAACAGCGCCACGTACTCCATCACGTTCCACGTGACGGACGTATACCTCCCCGCGCGCGCGTTGATTTCAAACAGGGCGACCACGAACCATGACCAGTGGAGAAACACGTCGACGCCGGCGAAGCGGAAAAGATGGATGGAGCCGCGGCGTCCGGTTGGCATTCACGAGTTATAACACGCCGTGGCGACCAGGTTGATCAGGCGTCGCTTGTTCTCGCAGCTCGTGCTACAGGTAAAATTGCCGTGCTGCCACTCTGGACTTCAACGCTTCCACCACTGAATTTTTTGGAAGACAGGCTTGTCCATCGGGAAGGGAACGGTGCGATTTCGGATTACGAGCTGGTTCCAATCGCCGGTTGTGCAGGCAAACGGCGCCGGGGCAAAGTTGTTGACGGCCGAAGACGCAAACGACGCCACGGTCCTGTTCCTTGTGCTCGGAGGCATTGCCCTGGTGTACGCCTTCCTCGCAGGTCTGCGCACTCTCGCCGATCCTGATCTGGGATGGCAGATGGCAACCGGCCGCTGGATCGTCCAGCATCACCGCATCTTCTCCACCGACGTGTTCTCCTACACCGCTACAGGAGCGCCCTGGATCTATCCAGTTGCGTCTGGGCTGCTCTTTTACGTCCTCTACCTCATCGGTGGCTACGCACTGCTCTCGTGTTTTGGAGCAGCGAGTTGCGCCGCCACGGTGGGGTTGCTCTTGCGGCGCGGTTCCGCATCCACGGCAGCCATCGCGATCGTCGCGATCCCGCTCATCTCGCAGCGCATGTCGCCGCGTGCTGAGATATTCACCGTTCTACTTTTTGCGGGGTATCTGTCACTGCTTTGGGAGAACTACCAGACTGGCCGCGCTCGGCTGCTATGGCTACCGCTGCTGATGATTGCGTGGGTCAATCTGCACCTTGGCTTCATCGCGGGACTGGTGCTCATCGCCGGCTTCATCGGCCTGGATGTCCTCGAACTGTTGCTGGGCAAGCGGAGGCGGTCGGCTGCGTGGCACCGACTGAAGCGCGCCTCGCCGTACTATGCCGCAACGGCACTCGCGACTCTCATCAATCCCTGGGGATGGAAGCTGTATCAAGCTATTGTTCGCCAGAATCGCGTGATGAAGGAGCACGCGCAATACATCGCCGAGTGGGCCAGCGCGCACTGGCACTGGCACGGCGCGATCGGGACATTCCTGCAAGACCCGATGCAATACACGCTTGCCCTGGTGACGGTGGTTGTTATCGTGGCAGGGTTAGCGGCCCTGCTGCAATTGCAGCCCGGAGCGGCCATCCTGCTAGTGGGAGCTCTCGGTGCGACGCTGCGCTACGTTCGTATGGAGGGGCTCACGGCTTGTGTGGTCGTCGTGTTCGGTGGCGCAATGCTGTCCGCCGCCGGTCGCCGAATCGGTGGCTGGATTCCAATGCCACGACTACGTTCCGCTCTCGCCATCGCCGCCACGGTCGCATTCGCCGCGTTGGCTGTCGTCCGCGCCGCCGATTTCGTCAGCGATCAGGTGTATATAACCGGCCGCACCGACTTCGGTGCCGGCTTAACCTGGTGGTTCCCGCAACGCGCCGCCGAATTCGTTAACCGGGAGAACCTGCCCCCTGAGGTCTTCAATAGCTTCAATGAAGGCGGGTACATGGTGTGGGCGCTCGGCCAGAAGTACCGGGATTACGTTGATGGCAGATCGGTGCCCTTCGGACTTGGAATCTTCGAGCGCGAACGCGAACTTCTGGTGGCGCCGCTGGATTCTCCGCGCTGGCAGCAGGAGGCCGAGAAATACAACATCAACACCATGGTCCTCCAGCTCAACAGCGAAGAGGTTGCCTTCGACCGCCTGCCTGAACTTTGCACCTCTGAGAACTGGCGCCCGGTTTATCTGGACGAAGCGGCCATCGTGCTGGTGCGTCGCCGGCCGGAAACGGAGAAGCTGATCGATCGCCTGCAGATTAGTTGTGCCAGTGCCGCCATCCCGGCCAACGCGCTGGATGACAGCAACAAGTCCTTTCAGCGCTGGCTTAACTCGGCATACATCCTGCTTGCGCTTCGCCGCAACGCCGAGGCGCTCTCAGCCGCCGATCATGCACTGAAGATTTTTTCCGCCAGCTACAACCTGCACGCTATACGGGGCAATATTCTTTACGCCAATTCTCGCCGCGTGGAGGCCGAACAGGAGTGGCTGAAGGCTCTATCGATGAGCCGTGGCGGCAACGACGCTGCCATTTGGTCTGAGCTGGGCCGATTGTACGTTCAACAGGACCGTGGCGGCGACGCCGTTTACGCCTGGCAGCAAGCATTCCTGCTCACCTCAGATCCGGTGCTGCGATCGCAGGCGCTGGTGCAATTGGCGCGACTGTATCTGGCCAGAGGAGATGCCAAAACCTCTTTGGAGGCGCTGGACCAGGCGGTGCGTCAAGCGCCAGCGGAACTGCTGGAGGCCCGCCAAGGGCGCAGCTTCAACTTCGACATCGCCCAGGGACGAGCAGCCTCCTGGAAGAAGCTCGGCGACCTCCGCCAGGCAACTTCCTTTCAGGAACAGGCGGTCAAGCTTGACCCCGATGCCGCTGACGCCTGGTCTTACCTGGCAAAACTGTATGCGGAGCAGGGCCGCATCGCCGACCAGCACCGTGCTGAGAAGCGCGCCAAATCACTCGGCACGAATGAAACGCGCTAAGACGTCAGCCGTCATTGACCTCGCACTGCTCAAAATGTTATAAAAACCTGCCTTTTGTGCGCGCCGGTTGTGCCCTTCGATGTGCACACAAACTGGTGCAAAGTTTCCCCGACGCGGCCAAACCTCAACACTTCGCGTCCTGACCATCCCGCCAAGTCCAAGGCGGGACTTGTCGGGGGCCCCGGTTGATCCACCCTGCCGAGTCCAAAGGAGGGACTTGTCGGGGGATTGAAGTGGAAGCGCGTTTCCGGGATTCCAGCAGGTCTACCCGACAAATTCCGTAAGCAGGATTCGTCGGGGGCCCCGATCCACGTTGTTGGTGTATTGGTTGTGCGCGTCCAACCTGCTGGGTGGTCAACGATCTTAGGAAACGTTCTCCGTGAGCGATCGCGGCAGAGTGTAACAACCGTAATGTCATAACGTGGGTGCTCTCCGTCTGCTGGGGTGGCCCATTGGAGGAATCATTTTATGCACACCTGGCTCGCCGTCATGCGGCGGCTGTCGCCGTCCTCGAAGAACCCGGCCAGAATTCTTACCGCCGTTCTTACCCTTTTCACGCTGCACGCTTCCACCGCGTTCGCTCAGCCGAGTGAAGCCGCGGGCGGCGAAGCCACCTTGCAGCTTCCCGATCTTTCATCGGTCAACTTTCTGGGCATCGATGGCCACAAGCTTCTGACCATCGGGCTCATCTTTTGCGCTTTTGGGCTGCTCTTCGGCCTGGCGATCTGCCTTCAGCTGAAGAAGATGCCCGTCCATCGTTCCATGGGCGACATCTCCAGCCTTATCTATGAGACGTGCAAAACGTATCTGGTGACGCAGGGCAAGTTCCTGATGATCCTGTGGGCGTTTATCGCGGTCGTCATCCTGGCGTATTTCGGATGGCTGGCTCCGGTCCCCGGGAAACCCGTGGGAGTTACTCTGCCAGTGATTCTCCTGTTCAGCGTCATCGGTATTTGCGGCAGCTACGGCGTGGCCTGGTTCGGGATTCGCGTGAACACTTATGCCAACTCGCGCACCGCCTATGCCGGGCTGCGCGGCAAGCCCTACCCGATCTACGTAATTCCACTGAAGGCGGGCATGAGCATCGGCATGATGCTGATCTCGGTCGAGCTGCTGATCATGCTTTGCATTCTGCTGTTCGTTCCGGCTGACTACGCCGGCCAGTGCTTCATTGGCTTTGCCATCGGCGAGTCGCTGGGTGCGGCCGCATTGCGTATCGCCGGCGGCATCTTCACCAAGATTGCCGACATCGGCGCCGACCTGATGAAGATCGTGTTCAAGATTAAGGAAGACGATGCGCGCAACCCGGGCGTGATCGCCGATTGCACCGGTGACAATGCGGGCGACTCGGTTGGTCCCAGCGCCGACGGATTTGAAACCTACGGCGTAACCGGCGTGGCATTGATCACGTTCATCCTGCTGGGCGTGAAGGATCCTAAGGTCCAGGTGCAATTGCTGGTCTGGATTTTCGTCATGCGCATCATGATGCTGGTTTCCAGCACCGTAGCGTACTTCCTGAACGAAGCGGTCGCCAAGGCGCGCTTCGGCAATGCCGACGAGATGAACTTCGAAACGCCCCTGACCTCGCTGGTTTGGCTGACCTCGATCATCTCCATCGTGCTTACCTATATCGTCTCCTACCTTATCGTGCCCGTGCTGGGCGGCGATGAGACGCAATGGTGGAAGCTGGCGACGATCATCTCCTGCGGAACGCTGGCGGGTGCCATCATTCCGGAGCTGGTGAAGGTATTCACCTCGGTTGAGTCGCGCCACGTGAGAGAAGTGGTGACCTCGGCCGATGAGGGTGGCGCATCGCTCGGCATTCTGTCGGGCTTTGTGGCTGGAAACTTTTCCTGCTACTACCTCGGCTTCACCATAGTCGCTCTTATGGCCATCGGCTATTACGTCAGCACCTTCGGCTTGGGCGCCCTGATGTTGGCGCCGGCGGTGTTTGCCTTCGGCCTGGTGGCTTTCGGTTTCCTCGGCATGGGCCCGGTGACGATCGCGGTCGACTCCTACGGCCCGGTGACCGACAATGCGCAGTCCGTTTATGAGCTGTCGCTGATCGAACAAGAGCCGAACATCGAGAGCGATCTCAAGAAGAACTACAACATAGATGTGAATTTCGAGCGCGCCAAGCACTTGCTGGAAGCCAATGACGGCGCGGGCAACACGTTCAAAGCTACGGCGAAACCGGTGCTAATCGGGACGGCAGTAGTCGGCGCAACCACCATGATTTTCTCCATCATCATGGCGCTCACGCATGGCCTGACAATCAACAAGGACGGTCTGTCGTTGTTGCACGCTCCGTTTGTGCTGGGACTGATCAGCGGCGGCGCCATCATCTATTGGTTCACCGGCGCATCGACTCAGGCCGTAACCACCGGCGCGTACCGCGCCGTCGAGTTCATCAAGGCAAACATCCGGCTGGAAGGCGTGGAGAAGGCTTCGGTGAGCGACTCCAAGAAGGTAGTGCAGATCTGCACGCAGTATGCGCAGAAAGGCATGTTCAACATCTTCCTCGCGGTTTTCTTTGTGACGCTGGCTTTCGCCTTCGTGGAGCCATTCTTCTTCATCGGCTACCTGATCTCGATCGCCGCATTCGGTCTGTACCAGGCCATGTTCATGGCAAACGCCGGCGGCGCCTGGGACAATGCCAAGAAGATTGTGGAAGTCGAGCTGAAACAGAAGGGCACGCCGCTGCACGATGCGACGGTGATAGGCGATACCGTTGGCGATCCTTTCAAGGACACGTCGTCGGTGGCGATGAACCCGATCATCAAGTTCACCACGCTGTTCGGATTGCTGGCGGTGGAGTTGGCGGTACAGTTGACCGCGACGCAAGGCTCCGGCTTCGCACACATCCTGGCGGTGATCTTCTTTGCGATCTCGTTCGTCTTTGTGTACCGCTCGTTCTATGGCATGCGCATCGTGAAAGCGCACGCGGCGAAGGAGCAGCCGATGCCGGAATACAGCGGCAGCGTGCGATAGGGCGGTTTGTCTACCACACAGACAGAGAGGCAGGAACAAAGAGAAACGCCATCCCACACGGGATGGCGTTTCTTTCTCACCGCGAGAGTTCGCCCTTTTGTTCTGGTGCACCCGACCGGCTAGCACTATCGAACGGTGATTCTCCCGGTCACGCTGCTGTAGCCCCGATATAGGACCATGTCGTTGGGAGCCTGTGCTGAGATGGCGTAGCTGTGCGGTCCGCCGAAGCTGGTGCCGTGACCGGTGGACAGAAACACCTCCACCGCATTCTTTGCGCCGATGGCGATAGGAATCCAGCCGTCTTGCGGCAGTTGTCCGCTGCCCCGTGCAAACAGCTCAGGGCTGAGGCACGAACTACTTCTTCTTCCGCTTTGGCTTCGGTTTCGGTTTTGGCTTCGGCTTTGGTTTTGGCTTCGGCTTCGGCTTCGGCTTTGGTTTCGGCTTCGGTTTAGGGCTCGGCGCCGTTCCGGAGAGAGCCTTCAGCAGATTCGCTCCCTCCGGACTGCCCCAACCCGTACAAGCATCCCATCCAGGTCCGGCAGTGAAGTCGCCGTTGTTGCCCGAGGTGATGTCGTTGAATGCGCCGACGTTCTCACCCACATTCTGGTACAGAGTCGGGTTCAGATATCCCACGGACTTTCCAAGGGACTGATTCATCAGGGCAATGAGTCCAGCCCAGAGCGGGGCAACCGCGCTGGTGCCGCCGACGGCAAAACTCGATCCGTCAACCTGGACCTGATAGCCAGTTGTGGGATCAGCATCGCCCGCGACATCGGGAACTCCGCGACCAACGAATCCGGCAGGATTTGTTCCTGGCGGAACATTCGCATTAGCCTGCCATGATGGCAAAGGAAATGTTGCGCTGACTCCGCCACCAGTCGCGCCTGCGCCGTTGGCAAGCTCGTTCCACACTACCTCGCTGGAAATCGAATTGCCGCTGAGCTGCAAGCTAGTCCCGCCGCACGCCATCGAATACGGACTTGACGAGGGAAAGTCCACGTGGTCCAGGCCGTCGGTGACACCGTCGGTCGAGCCATTGTCACCGCAGGCCGTGCAGACAGTGACACCCATCGCCGCCGCCGCTTGCAAGGCGCTGTTGTAGGACTGTAGCGACTGCGGCGTCCAACTCGACTCCGGTCCTCCCCAACTGATCGATACCACTGAAGGTTTGTTCACCGTGTCCATCACGGCTTGATTGATGCCGTCGAGAAAACCCGAATCGGTGTTCGGCGCGAAGTACACCGCAATTCTGGCGCCGGGTGCGATTGCGCCTGAGACTTCGATATCGAGCCCGACCTCTGTGTCAGGACCGTTGGTGTCGCCGGTCGGCGCATTCTGCGCACCATCGACTGACACGGCAACAACGGTTGGCGCAGGAGAGATGTTGAGGCCTTGGAAGTAGGTGTCGAGATCGGACTGGTTGTAGCCGCCTCCCAGTTCGACGATGCCGATGGTCTGACCGCTTCCGTTTTGGGCTGTAGGAAAGCTATATGCCTGCGCGATTTGCAACGGCGTGTAGGAAACCGCTGCTGCTGCGGCCTTCACACTGGGAAGACGAAAATGAGCTTTCGCTTGCGGCCGGTTGTCGAGGCCATGGACGCTGACCACGATGCCGCGAAGTTCCTGCGGGATATTCACCGCTCCGGTGCGTCCGCGATACGAACCGTTCGTGTATTGATATCTGGACAGCTTCACCTGAAACGCTTTGGCAAAGTGCTCGCATGTGCCGCTGAGGGCCACGGTTCTTGCTGCGAGATTGACATTGGCCATTGCGAGTCCGAAATGGCTGGCGAACTCCATTAGCTTTTGCACGTCCGCTGGATTGGCGCCGTAACGAGCTTCATATTCATCGCGGGAGAGCCGCTCGCCGCGGGCAATGAGCTTGTCTAATGCTTCAGCTTTCGAGCCCGCACGAGGCCGCAGCACGACTGTGACCTGCATCGGTTCTTGGGAATCGGTCGAGCCGGCTTGGGTCGCGCCTTCCATCGGCTCGCGTTCACTACCGGGAACTTTCACGTATTTGTGATATGCCATTTGTGCTCCTGTGCTTTCGGCTGCTTGATGGGGGACAAATTATGACAGAGTATCAGTAATTGGACTGACAACCGACAACTGAGAACGGGTTTTTCACGGCCCCTTCATTTTTTCCTTCACTGTCTTCGCCAGTTTTTCGATCTGCTCAGCCTTCTTGATGACGTCCAGGGAAAGGGTGTCTTTACTGCTTCTGTCGACCTCCTGCTTCAGTTCGGTGGCGAGTTCCAGCAGCTTCTCGCTGTCTTTCCTGATCTCTTCCTGGCGCTGAAGATTGGCTTTCTTCACCATTTCCTTCTGCTGCTGTTGTTGCCAATCGTCGGGTTGTCCTGAGTCGTGGGTTGAATTCGGCAGTGGCGCCTGAGACCTGATCTGCGCGATGCTCAGGGCAGATGCGAACAACATTACCGCGCTAATGCAGATGATTATCGTGCGCTGTGACGGCCAAGAACGATATGTCATAAGACAACGGTGATTATATTGCCATTGGCGTTAGGGCGGTTAGACGCACACAGGCTTTATAATCCGCCAGAATGTTCTCTGCATTCCATCGATTCGCGGCCGCGGTACTCGCCCCTGATGACGGCAAACGCAATCTCCTGCACATCTTCGACAGTTGGGGCGACGACACCTTCGACTTTGTTCGCCATCAGGTGCCGCGCATCATTGGCGTTCTTATTATCGCGCTCATCCTGACTCGGCTGTTGAAGATCGCGGCGCGCCATCTCAGCAACCTCACGAAGCACGAAGCGTTGCCCTCGGCATTTCGCACGCAACAACTGCGCACGCTCTCCAGCGTCATTTACAGCGTCGGGCTTTTCATCATCATGTTTGTGGCCGCCTTGCAGATCCTGCCGCTGCTCGGCATCAACATGGGACCGCTGCTGGCCAGCGCCGGAATTGCGGGAGTTGCGGTCGGCTTTGGGGCGCAGACGCTGGTGCACGACTTCATCAACGGGTTCTTTATCCTGGTCGAGAACCAATACGACATCGGCGACACGGTCAAAATCGCGGGCGTGCAAGGAACTGTCGAGTTGATGACCTTGCGGCGCACGGTGCTGCGTGACGCCGATGGAACGGTGCACAACGTTCCCAGCAGCCAGATCACGGTGGTCAGCAATCTCACGCGCGATTGGACACAGTTTGCGCTGCACATTTCCGTCGCTTACAACAGCGATAGCGGCAAGGTAATCAAGCTGCTGCAGGAAGTAGGCCAGGAAATGGCGGACGATCCGGCGTTTTCGGAAATGATTGTCGCCAAGCCGCAAGTTCCGGGCATCGATAAGGTAAGCGGCGATGAAGTCGAGTATCTGATGCTGGTCAAGACGAGGCCGGGCGCGCAGGACACCATCCGCCGCGAACTTCGCCGTCGCATTAAAGCCTGCTTCGAGAAGGAGAACATCCAGCCCGGCAACCCGAACCGGGTTTACGTGATGGACACGGGAAAGACGAGCTAAACGCCGTGGCCCACCTCTCGCCAGATGAAGGTGAGGAGGGTGGGGCACCCGCGCTAATTGCTAATTGCAGCCTTCCCTCAAGGCCTCGCTTCATACACGATGTTGAAAGGCGTCTCGGTCGCGCGCCGGAAGCGGCTGAAGCCGGCAGCCGTCACCACCTCGCGAATACGTGACTCGCCCGCTTGCGCACCCAGGCACAGTCCCACCTCCTGCGAGCGCGAACACGGCGTACACAGCAGCGTCGAGAACGAGTAATAGACCCGGCCCACCGGATTGAGGTTGTCCTTCAACTGATCGTTGGCGAAGGGCTCGACAATCATCCACGTGCCATCGTTGGCTAGGGATTGCCGCACGTGCTTTGCCGCTCCGATGGGGTCACCCATGTCGTGCAGGCAATCGAATACCGCGACGAAGTCGTAGTTCTTGCCAGGAAATTCTTTCGCCTTGGCAATGTCAAATTTCACGCGATCAGAGACACCGTCGCGCTGAGCAGTTTCGCGTGCCGCCTGAATCGACAGGTCGTGATAATCGAAGCCGAAGAACTGAGACTTCGGAAAGGCCTTGGCCATCAGCAGCGTCGACGATCCCTTGCCGCAACCCACGTCGGCCACGCGCGCGCCCGCCTCCAGCTTCGCCTGCACATCCTGCAGCGCCGGAATCCACGAGGTGACGAGATTAGCGGCATAACCGGGACGGAAGAACTTCTCGCAACCGTGAAAGACGCCATCATCGTGCTCATGCCAACCCATGCCGGCGCCGCTGCGGAAGGACTCCGCGATGCGCGGAACGGCCGCGAGCGAGCCCAGTGCCAGCTCAAATGCTCCGGGCAGATAAGCAGGACTGTCTTCCTTCGCCAGAGCGAAGGCCTGCTCTTCCGTCAGACTGAACTTGTTGCCGGCAGCGTCGAAGGTGATGTAGCCGCCCGCGGCTTGTGAAGCCAGCCACTCGCGCAGATACCGCTCGTCGGTTTGCGTCGCGGCAGCAAGTTCGGAAGAACTCATGGGGCCTTTGGCGAGGGCCTTATATAGTCCCAGCTTTTCTCCGATCACAACCATGCCGGCGTGGACCGCCGCGCCGAGATCGCTGACGAATTGCCCAAGGAAGGCGTTCAGCTTGTCCATGTCGAGCTTGGAAACCTGGGGAGAACTCATGATCGTGCTCCTTTCGAAATGCGGGACCGGGAGGGGTAGGTCGAATCGACGGAGAGCGCCCCGATAGTGGGCAAATTCTGCGCCGCATCAGGCGGGAAGTCAAGCCGAGCCGAAGGGCATTCGGCTTAACTGCGGGTCAAGTGGCAGTGCGCCGGAGGTTAGTTTGACTTTGGATTCAGCGTCCGGTCGACATGGCGAGGCTCGCGGGCGACTCGCAACTGAAACCGCTAGATTGGACTACACCCTCTCGATCTTCACCGAATTCAGCACCACGTCTTTATTCGGCTTGTCCTGACGATTGCGCGGTAGCTGGGTGATTTTGTCGGCCACGTCCTGGCCCGCGACCACTTCGCCAAAGATGGTGTGATTGCCGGTGAGCCAGTCCGTCGCCGCCACGGTGATGAAGAATTGCGAGCCATTGCTGTTGGGGCCGGAGTTCGCCATGGCCAACTTGCCCGGCTTGTCGAACCTGTGGGGTGAACCTTTGGTCTCGTCCTGGAACTTGTAGCCCGGGCCGCCCATGCCGGTGCCTGTCGGATCGCCACCCTGGATCATGAAATTGGGAATGACGCGATGAAAGATTGTCCCATTGTAGAGCGGGATGTTGCTCTTGGCGTGAGTTTGCGGGTGGGTCCACTCGCGCGAGCCTTCGGCAAGCTCGATGAAGTTCTTGACCGTGATGGGCGCCTCTTTCTCGAAGAGGCGGCAGACGATAGTGCCTTCGCTGGTATCGAAGGTGGCGTAAACGCCGGGTTGACGGGCCATGAGATTCCTTTCAGGTGTGCAGATTAGGACTACCTGCTGGCGGCGAGTTCCTTCCGCTGTGCAGCTTCTGAGGCGCGATACCACTCGACAGTCCGCCGCAAGCCTTCTTCAAAGTTGACCAGCGGCTGGTAACGCAGCTTCTCCTGCGCGCGCGAGATGTCGGCCAGCGAATGCTTAATGTCGCCCGAGCGTTCGGTGGCGTACTCCACATCGCCCTTGTAGCCGGTCAGCGGCCTTAGCAACTCAACCGTCTGGTTCAGGTCGTATCGGTGCCCCGACGCGATGTTGAAGGTCTCGCCGGCAACTTCGCTTTCAGGCGCGGCAGCCGCCAACAGATTCGCCTGTACTGCATTGTCAATGTAGTTGAAATCGCGTGATTGCTCGCCGTCGCCGTAAATCGTGGGCCGCTCGCCGCGCAGCATCAGCGTGATGAATTTAGCCAGTACCGCCGAGTACTGCGATGTGGGGTCCTGGCGCGGGCCGAAGATATTGAAGTAACGGAGGCAGACGGTCGGCAGCCGATAAACGCCGTAGAACACTTTCATGTACATCTCGCCGGCAAGCTTGGCGACCGCGTAGGGCGATAGGGGAACCGGCATCATGTCTTCGCGCTTGGGCAGAGTGGGCGTGTCTCCGTAGGCGGAGGACGACGCAGCATAGACAAGGCGTTTCACGCCCGCATCTCGCGCGGCGATGAGCACGTTCAGCGTGCCTTCAATGTTGACGCGATTGCTGCGCGCAGGGTCTTCAATTGATTTCGGCACGGAAGGAATTGCGGCCTGATGCAGAACGTAATCCACTCCCCGGCACGCTGACTGGAGCGCCTCCGCATCCAGGATGTCGGCCTCGCGGAAGTCTATCTGCGGGATGACGTTCTGCAGATTTTCGCGCCGGCCGGTCTCGAAATTGTCAATTCCGCGGACTTGCTCGCCGCGTTCGAGAAGGGCGTGAACCAGAGCAGAACCAATGAATCCGGCTGCGCCAGTGACTAGGTACAGGGCCATCGATACAGCTTAACATGCTGCGTCCGGAGCGTTTTATGGCTCCTCGGTGGCGCTTCGCTATCGCCTTTCGCTCTTCGCCAGAACTTGCAAATGATGCTCTAGCGAAACGGAGAGAGCGGCTAACGTCTACGCAGATCACGCAGTCCAATGGGAAAAAGTCCGCCCTGTTATCCTGCATTCGCCGTGTGAGGCTGGCTCAAGTACAAAGTTGGCGGGAACGAGCGCTGCCAAGTTGGCGTATACAGTCATAGAAACCTATGCAATTACAAATTGACCACCTCTCCAAGCGTTATCCCAACGGGACACAAGCGCTGCAGGATGTCTCCCTCTCCATTCCGCAAGGCATGTTCGGGCTGCTCGGCCCCAATGGGGCGGGCAAGTCTACCCTGATGCGCACGCTCGCGACACTTCAGGAGGCGGATAGCGGCAGCGCGCATTTCGACGCCGTCGACGTGCTCCGGCAGAAGGACGAAGTTCGCAAGCTGCTCGGATATCTCCCGCAGGAATTCGGTTTGTATCCCAAAGTCTCGGCAGAAAGACTCTTGTCGCACTTCGCCGAGCTGAAGGGTATCGAAAACGCCAGCGAACGGCGCGATGTCGTCCATGCGCTACTGCGCCAGACCAACCTGTGGGACCATCGCAACAAGCCTCTGGGCAGCTTCTCCGGAGGCATGAAGCAGCGCTTCGGCATTGCCCAGGCACTGCTTGGCAATCCGCGATTGATCATCGTGGACGAGCCGACCGCCGGCCTCGATCCCGAGGAGCGTGTCCGCTTCCACAACCTGCTGAGCGCCATTGGCGAGAATGTGGTTGTCATACTCTCGACCCATATCGTCTCCGACGTGAGCGATCTCTGCCAGCAGATGGCAATCATCCATGAAGGGCGCGTGCGCACAGCCGGTGAGCCGGCGACGCTGGTTGCACAGCTCAACGGGCGGGTGTGGAGCAAGACTATCGATCGCTCGCAACTAGCCGAGTATCAGCAGCGTTTTCGCGTGATCTCGATGCACTTGTTCGGCGGACGTAATGTGCTGCACGTCCTGCAGGATGAAGTTCCCGAGCCCGGCTTTGAACCGGTAGTTCCGGACCTCGAGGACCTCTATTTCGCAACCATCAAAGGCTTCACGGCCGGGACGGCGGACTCATGAGTGAATTGCCATCGCAGAGCGGGGTCGCCGTGGCGACCGAAGCGAGGGAGCTGGGCGCGCCGATTCGTGCCGGTGCACGAAAGCCGCGCTTCCTCAGCATCTTCCTCTTCGAATTTCAGCAGCGGCTGCGCAGGCTTTCCACCTGGATCTACTTCGCCGTATTTTTCGGGTTAGGCTTTCTATTCACATTGATGTCGGGGGGCGCGTTCGCCGGCGCCAGCGTGGACTTTGGAACGGGCGGCAAGATTCTCATTACCTCGCCCTACGCGCTGAATGGCGTCATCACCTATATTTGTTTCTTCGGTATCGTTATCACTGCGGCCATTGCCGGGCAGGCGACGCATCAGGACATCGACAGCAATTCTGCGGTGTTCTTCTACACCGCGCCGATCACCAGGCTTGATTATCTGGGAGGCCGCTTTCTCGGCGCATTGGCCGTCCAGGTTGTCATCTTTGGCAGCGTGGGCCTGGGCGCATGGATCGGTACGCTCACACCATGGCTGGACAAAACGCGACTGGGTCAGCAGATGTTCGCGGCATATCTGCAGCCGTACCTGATTAACGTTCTTCCGAACATCTTGTTCCTGACGGCGATTTTCTTCGCGTTGGCGGCGCTTACGCGAAAGATGCTGCCGGTGTATGTCGCAGGCGTGGTGGTGCTGATCGGGTACTTCACGGTTCAGCAGGCTGGTGGAGCGGGTTTGCAAACAAGTATGCATGCAGCGTTATGCGATCCCCTGGGCAGCGCCGCTATCGATCGCGTGACGCGTTACTGGACGCCGTTTCAGCGCAACACTCAGCTCATCCCATTGGGCGGCGCGCTGCTTGCGAACCGGCTGCTGTGGCTGGCAGTGGGCGCCCTTTTCCTGGTCGTCACGTATGTAAGGTTTGCCTTCGCCTATCCTGCCGAGCGAACCAAGTCCCGCAAAATCGTTGAGGAGCGCGATGCGGCTGCGATACCGCAGGCGCTACCAATCGCGCATCCGACTTTTTCGTTCGCCTCCTCCTTTCGCCAACTGGTTTCGCTCACCGGCATTCAGTTCACGGAAACCGTCAGGAACGTCTTCTTCGTTGTGCTGATGCTGGCGGGCTTACTATTCGCCGTTGTCGCCGCGTCGGGGGCCCTGAGCCCCGGCGAAGCGCGCACCTATCCGGTCACGCACCGGATGGTTTTGATGGCGGGCGGAGGGTTCCTGATTTTCGCACTGGCCATCATCATCTTTTACTCGGGCGAGTTGGTCTGGCGTGAGCGTGACGCGCAGCTCGATCAGGTGGTGGATGCATTACCGTTGCAGCGCTGGGTGTTGTTCTGCTCCAAGCTCTTTGCGCTGATGTTGGTGCAGGTCCTGGTGGTGCTGACCATCATGGCAGCCGGCCTGCTGGTTCAGGTCGGGCAGGGATATCACCACTTCGAATTCAGCCTCTACTTTCGCGAACTCTTCCTGAACCGGTTGACTCAACTCTGCATCCTGTGCGTGCTGGCGATGTTCGTGCAAACCATCGTGAACAACAAGTACCTCGGACATTTCGTCATGGTGCTGTACATTGTTGCGACCATTGCGCTGCCGCCCGCCGGATTTCAGGATTATCTCTATCGCTTCGGACAGACTCCGCCGGTCACCTACTCCGACATGAACGGCTATGGACCGTTTCTGCAGCCGCTGATCTGGTTTCGGCTGTATTGGGGGACTGCCGCGGTGCTGCTGGCCATCCTCACCAATCTGCTGTGGGTGCGGGGAACGGAGAGCAGTTGGCGGGTAAGAAGAAAACTCGTCCGGGAAAGATTATCGTCTGCATCGCTGACGGGCGCCACCGCTTGCATTGTTCTTATGCTCGGAGTCGGCGGGTTCATTTATTACAACACGCACATCCTGAATCCCTACCGAACCACGTTCCAAGTTGACGAGGAGCGGGCCCAGTACGAGAAGAAGTACAAGCAGTATTGGTCGCTGCCGCAGCCGCGCATCACCGATGTGAGCAGCGAGTACGACATCTACCCCGACCAGCGCTCAGTTTCCGTCAGCGGCACCATGTGGCTGGAGAACAAGACGGCGTCGGACATCGATCGTATTGTTGTAACCATCTTGCCGGTCGACCTGGTGCCGTTGCCTCTCCCCCATATCAAAGTCAACCGGCTTGCCTTCTCCGGAGGGCAGACCGCCCTGATCGAAGACCCGTCATTCGGTTTTTATCTTTACAAGTTGCCGCAAGCGCTGCCGCCGCATGGCCGCATTCAGCTTACGTTCGCGTTGCAGTACGACAATCCGGGCTTCCCGAATTCGCAGCCTAACACCGATATCGTGGGCAACGGGACTTTTCTCAACGACCGCTACTCACCCTACATCGGCTACGCCCCTGATATTGAGTTGACCGACGACAGCACGCGTCACAAGCATGGGTTGGAGAAGCCGCGGCGCCTGCCAGCGCTGGATGACGTCGCGGCGCGCCAATATAACAGCGTCAGCTTCGATGCCGACTGGATCAACTTTGAAGCCACCGTGAGCACCACCCCCGACCAGATCGGCATCGCTCCCGGATATCTGCAAAAGGAGTGGGTGGAGAATGGCCGCCGCTACTTTCACTACAAAATGGATGCGCCCATCCTGGACATCTATTCCATCCAGTCAGGACGCTACCTTGTGCGCCGCGACCGCTGGCAGAACGTCAACCTGGAGATCTATTACCAGCCAGGTCACGAATTCGATCTGGACACGATGATGGAGAGCATGAAGGAGTCGTTGGCGTACTGCAGCGCGAACTTCAGCCCGTTCCAATTCCATCAATTGCGCATCATCGAGTTTCCAGGCTATGGCACGTTCGCTGAATCGTTCGCGAACACCATTCCGTTTTCCGAGTCGATTGGCTTTATCACGAAAGTCAGCAGCAAGCCTGATGCCGTTAACCTGCCCTTCTATGTCACGGCGCACGAGACCGGGCATCAGTGGTGGGCGCACCAGGTGATCTCCGCCTACGTTCAGGGCGCCACCTCGATCGACGAGACCATGGCGCAGTACACAGCGCTGATGGTTATGAAGCACCACTCCGGCCCCGAGTCGATGAAACGGTTTCTGCGCTTCGAGCTGGACCGATATCTGAGTGGCCGCGGCCTGGAGCGCAATGAAGAGAACGCGCTGTACCAAGTTGATCCCAATCAGGGCTACATTCACTACCGCAAGGGTTCGCTGGTGATGTACGCCTTGCAGGACTACATCGGCGAAGACAAGGTAAACGAAGCTATTCGCGGCTTTCTGAAGCAGTTTGCCTTCAAGGGGCCGCCCTATCCGACGTCGCTCGACCTCGAGGGATACTTCCAAAAGGTCACGCCTCCGCAGTATCAGTACCTGTTCGCCGACCTGTTCCAGAACATAACGGTTTACGACGTTCGGGCGCTGTCAGCCGACTACGTCCCCGAGGGCGACGGCAAGTACCAGGTGCATATGACCGTGGAAGCCACGAAGTATCGCGCGGATGGTCGCGGACAGGAGCACACAATTCCGGTCAACGACTGGATTGATATCGGCGTCCAGGATGCAGCAGGGAAGTATCTCTACCTGCAGAGGGTAAAGATCGACCAGCGGAAGACCGACTTCACTGTCACTGTCGACAAGCTTCCAGCGAAGGCAGGCATTGATCCCGTGGACAAGCTGATCGATCGCAATCCGGACGACAATGTGATTGCAGTGAAGAAGCAATAAGCGCTGGCGTTTGGAAGCGCACGAAGGGTGGCGCAGTGTGAGATCTCCGGCAGGCGCAGCTTACGGCTGGCTTCCGGCGGTTGTGCTGGCGCTTACGGCGGTTGGATTGTTGAGAGCGGCGGCGCTACCGAATGGGTCCATTTCGGTTGGCTCGTTGGCCTCTGACCAGGCGTTCTTATAGTCGTTACGGCCGGAATATTTATCGAATACGACCACGTGCAGGACCGGCTGTCTCTCTTCAATGGGATCGATCATCCCCTCGGTCTGCAGCGGAAGCATGTAATTGCGGATCCATTCGTACTGCTCGTAAGTCAGTCCCCGCCGCGACATGTCGAAGGTAACGCCGGTGAGATGGGTGGAAGCAGTATCGCCGACTTCCGGTGCCGCAAAACGGTTCCAGCGCCGTAGCCGGTGCTGCTGCTCGACGGTTCGGACCAGCGAATTAATCTGCAGCGGCGAATGGAACTCACTGTAGTACGCTTCGCTGAAATCCTGCAGGAAATCGCGCGTCCAGGGGCGGGCGTAGCGATGGGTCTCCGACAGATCGGGGGCAAACTTGAGTGCATCGGTCTCGCTCACCCGTACCAGCTCTTGCGATGCTTCGAAGCGAAGCAGTTCATACTCGTCGGCGATTCGCGGGAGTTGCAGGCGGTCGAGCTCTTCATTTTCGCGGACCAGCATGTCATGCGACCCCGGGAACATCGGCGTCCAGCGGCCCAGCCCAACCTGGTAATGTCCGCGCTTGGTGGGGAAAGCGTAACGAACCATGTAATGGCGGGCGCGGCGAACCTTGGCATGGCTCACCGTCCGCGTGACGCCAAACATGGGAGTGCTAACCGTCAATGTCAGCGCGCAGAGGAGCAGCACATAGCCGATCCGGCGCTGCGGAGCGCCCGAGATCAGCTGTGACCCGATACGTACAGAGAACCAGATATCTATGAGTGGCCGCAAAAACATATCTCGGTAGTGGAGCAGCTACGAAGAAACTTAAATTTTACAACACACCAATACAGAGTAGCCAAACCTTTCTGGAGTTGGCTGCTACCCGAAAGTGGCAGAGTCCACATCCAGCAACATAGCCAACAGTTCCTTCCGAACATTAGAGAGAGATCGCGCAAGACTTCGTGCCCCGCCCGCGTCAAGCCTCGGTAGGACTTTCGCCGCGAAAAATCAATTCCGTGATGGTGAAGTCGTCCGTCAGCGGAGTATCGCCCCGGAAATCTGTCACCGACTGCTCGATTGCCATCAGTCCTTGCTGGCAGCAGCTCTCCAGCCGCTCGTTGCCAAAAAACTCGCCGGCAGCGTTTTCTGCTTCGGTGACGCCGTCTGTGACCAGCAGCAGGCGCTCGTCGGGCTGAAGCTGCAGCCGGTAGTGTTGGAACTCCGCCTGCGGCACAAGTCCAACAGGCAGATTGCCTTCTTCGAGCTTGATGATCTTGTCGTCCGAGACCAGAAGCGGAGGCACATGCCCGCAGTTGATCAGTTCCAATTCGCCGCCGGCGCTCAACCTCGCCACTACCAGAGTTGCGTACTTCTGCCCCCCAACTTTCTCGCAAAGAAAGCGGTTTACGGCCGCAATCATTTCGGGGAGGGAAGAGTCTCGGGCCAGCTGCGAATACAGCATGCCCTGCAAAATGGACGCGACGACGGCAGCTGAGACGCCCTTCCCGGAAACATCCGCAACAATCAGCGAAAGGCCGCGTTCGGTGTACACCAGATCGAAGAAATCGCCGCCAATGTCTTTGCAGGCGTAGCTGACGGCGTTGACCTTCGCGAACGGCACATCGGGAACGGTCACCGTCATCAAGCGCTGCTGGATTTCGGCGGCGATGGCCAGCTCCTGCCGGTAGCGCTTTGCGGCGTCCTCCGCCTGCACCAGCGAAGCATTCTCCACCAGCGTTGCCGCGCCGTTGGCAATGGTCCGCAGGATGTCATGGCTTACGGAAGAAAGTTTCCCCGAAAGGAAGTGCGAGTCGAGATATAGGACGCCCGGGACATCGCTATCGCCGGACTTGGTGTCGTCTTTGATCTTTTCCTGAATAACGGTTTTGCGCAGCGGAATGCATATCACGCTGTGCAGATTATGCGCGACCACGCTTTCGCGACCCGCAAGCTTGCCGGTTTCGTCCGTATCCGTGACCAGAAACTCAGAAGCGCTTTTGGCGGCCTCCCGCAAGATGGAGCGGGAGATGCCGGTATCGTCAGCGATGGTTTCGCCGTCCTTGCTCCGCCCCGCGGCCAGGTGGAGCTCGCCGTCGGACTGTCGCAGGAAGACGAATCCCCGTTCGGCTCGTGTCAGCCGGAGCGCCGCTTCCAGCAAAGCGGTGAGCACGTCCTCCAGCACGCCACTGGTGTTGAGCTTGCGTGCCGCTTCGAGAAAGACGTTGAGCATCTCCAGGTCGGAGCCCGCCCCAGCGGCCGGCTTCCACGTCGAGAACTGGCTCAGGAACTGCTGGGCGGCGCTGGTGGGCGAGCGGTCAGGACTGAACAGAACATGCGCTCCACCTTGCACGCCAAACTCAATGTGGTCGTTGCGGCTCAGTTTGCGACGGTTGACCCGCTCAGCGTTGACGAACGTTCCATGCCTGCTGCCCTGGTCGATGATGTAAACCGAATCACCTTCGCGGACGAACTGCGCGTGCTCGCGTGAGACACGCGGATCGGCCATGACCAGGTCGCGGTCGGTGCGGCGGCCGATGGTGAAGGGATAATGATCGAGCACGATGGTGCGGCGATCGGTGCCCTCCACCACCACCAATACCAGAGGATCGCTGGTTGGTGAGCTATCGATTTTGCGCTGCCACATTCCGGTGGCGCCCATGTGGCGTTTCTCCTGGCGGCCCTGGGGCCGCGGACGGGGTTCCTTGCGAGTTAATGCTTGAGTAAGACTATAGTGCAATTCATACTCGGTCTCCAAACCCGAAGCTGCGGCTACTAAAAAAGTGAGTGGCCGGTATTCGCGTGGGAGGCTTGAGTTGTTAAAAGGTCGGCAGCGCGATTTTGTTAAAGCGGGTTATGAGAACTGTCGCGAGGACGGCCGCTCCGCTACTTGCGCCGATACATCCACCACCAGTTGGTTTCTGCGGCCAAGTTGTATCGTTGTTTTATTCCCGGCGCATACGCCTTAAGGAAGTCTATATACAGGTAATCGTCAACTGCAGGTCGCTTGGGAACCATCACGATGTCGGCGTCACCGAAGAACCGATCGAAAGAAGGCCTGTGTTGGTCGTCCATATTGAGATGGAAGGTTGGCGCTACAACTCCACCATGGGCTGGGCGACGCTGCAGCGCATAAGGGAACGGATTGGTCATATCCATCGACAGGATGGTTTCCTCCGGGCGGCTCTCACGCTCCAGCAGCGCAACTCCGTCGTTCACATAGGCAGTGAAGACCCTGCCATTGCTGCGCGGTTCAGAGCCGTCATAGAGCAGCAGCGGTTGCAGGATGGACAAGGTAAAGCGCGGCACCAGCTCCCGAGATGGTGACCTCGTTTTCAACCATGCGCCGTACGCCAAACCGGCGATATCGGAGGTGAATTGCGGCACGAACAATAGCGCTCCCAGGAACAAGGTTCCTGCGTAAAGTCGAGGCAAAGAAGGCACGCCCTTCGCCGGCAGTGTCTGCATGTCCTGCATGATCTCGTTGACGATCAGGATTCCGAAAACAGCACAAAGGGGAAAGCCGTCCCATTGAAAGTTGGTGGACATCAGGCCGATATCGGCGCCGAACAGGAGAACGGCGACAATCGGCAGCCTCAGCCCGCGCCAGCCTGCGACCCGATTGCCGAACACAAGCGATGCGGCGACGGCAAACAGCAGAACCGCAAGCAAAACGGAGGCATGCATGCCCGCGTCATAAATCAGCGCCTTACTGCTGAGTTGTTGCGCCCGCGCGCCGCCGGCCATTCGCAAATCCCGGAGCATGGCAATAAGGTTGAAGCGCAAATATGCAAGCAGGCAGATGGAAACACCCGAGAAGCCTAGAACAAGGCCAAGCAGTCGCCGCCGTCCAAGACGCTTAAGCAGGACTGAGATAACTCCGACCAGAACAATTCCCACAAAGAAATAGCTCGCCTTGAGAAAAAGCGCCAAAGCAAGCGCAGCGCCGGTGGAGATTCCTCCAACCATTTCTTGAGTCTTGCTAGCTCTCGCAGCGCGAGCTCTCTCGAGGCATTCCAGCAAGATCAAGCCGAGGATTGCAAACCCGTAACGGTTGTAGACCATCGCGTGGCTTGGCTGCCAGGCGAAGCCGCCCAAAGGATAGGGAGAGGCCACTAATGCCGCGAGAAATAGACTGAGGATGATACGCAGGGAAGGCAGTAAGCGGTTCTTGCCCAAAAGGAAGCACCAGCTTCCAATGACGAACGCGGTGATCGCGTTGGCGTAGCCAATTCCGTTCACCGAATACCCGGAGATCTTCAGGCCCAAAGCCGTAACCAGAAACCACACCGGGCCCCACGCGCTCATAAAATCCAAGTGCGGCCGTTGCCCATTGATGATCCGCCACCCGATCTCCAAGGGTACGAAGACATCATGGCCGAAAACCTTTGTGGGGACGATGCCGATAAACACGGTTGCCCCGCAAATCAAAGTTAATCCCAGGATGAACACAATCAGCGGCAACGCCCGTGACCTTGCCGCTAGTTTTCGCCAGGGCGCAAGGAATCGACCCGAGAAAACTTCCGAATTGGGGGTTTCCAGGCCCGCAGACTGGATTGGCGTAGCGCTACTCATGGGAAAAAAGCTGGCTCGATTTCTTGCCAACGAATATACATCAACGAAGTCGCTGCGAAAGTTGGCAGGCGAAGCGCTTCGCCTCTGCTTTGTGTTCCTCGTCGCGTCAGAGTACCTTTTCCTTGTCGGCGAGAACTTTCTGCACGGAGTGCGGTCATGCTGCGTTCCTGGGGTTGGCTATCGGTTTTGTGGCTGCTGCTTCTGATAACAGTGGCACCCGCTGTTTACGCCAAGCCGGGCGATCAGGTCCACATTGGAGGAGCGCCCATCACTGTTGCACCGGATGAGGCGGCCGGCGATCTGGTCTGCATCGGCTGCTCCATTCGCATGAACGGCTCGTGCGGCGATGTTGTCGCCATCGGCGGCAGTATCGACCTGAACGGTGCTGTCAGGGGCGATGTGGTCGCCGTCGGCGGCCAAGTGCGACTAGGCGAACAAGCCTCGGTCGCGGGCGACGTTGTGACTGTCGGTGGCAGACTTTGGCGCGACCCCAATTCCCGCGTAAGAGGCGCGATAAGCTCGCGCTCCGGCGCCCTGTTGTTCATCTCGCTGGTGCTCATACCGTTGCTGCCGGTGATCCTGGTGGTCGCGCTTGTGGTCTGGCTCATCGGCCGTAACCGGCGTCCGTCGCCGCAAGTCCAGGGTGGGTAACCAGATGCCCGCGACAAAGTGGTTATCGCTGGGTTACTAATCTGGCGAGCGGTGGAGCGCAATGCAAATACCTCATCGCCCGGGAGAAAACGCGGCTATAATGAAGGCACGCTCCCACACGTGAGTTCGCCCAGCCTTGTGCAGGAGAGCCACGTACTCCCAGAATTCTGCAAGTAATGTCGTCAGCAACACCGTCAAGTCGCGGACAGAAAAAGCGCAACAGCACTCCCGCCGTTGTCGCGCTGTCGATTTGCATCTTCTTTCTGTTCACGATTGTGTTCGCGCAAGCGACGTTTAAGTTGACGTTTCTGCAGCCCGATACGAGCGAGGAAACCGTAATTTTTGCGGCGGTTTCGGCGCTCATCTTCCTGCTATTAGTTGCGCTGGCCTTTGTTTTCCTTCGCACCTTGCTGCGTATCTATGCAGAACGAAAAGCCGGAGCGCTGGGTTCGAAATTCAGCAGTCGCATGGTGCTGGGCGCGCTGCTGCTCTCGCTGGGGCCCGTCATCTTCCTGTTCCTTTTCTCCTATGGATTGCTGAACCGCTCCTTGGAGAAATGGTTCTCCCGGCCATCCGAAGACGTCCAGTACCACACGCAAGCTATCGCTTCGCTGTTGACGCAGTACGCGGCCGCGAACGCGCAAAATGAAGCGGCGCGACTGGCAGCGACACCGGATGCGCAGAAGTCATTCCATACCGGTAATTTCACTTTCCTGATGGATGAGTTCCGCCGCAGCGAAGTGACGCTTCAGGGCGGCTTCGCCTTCGGCATCGTCGACGATGCTGCGGAGGCCAGCTTTCATGCACCCGAGGGCTGGCCGCTCGTTCGCCGTCAGCTTCCGGCACAATCGCCGAACACGCCGCCAAAGACCTTCGACCTGCTCGGCCAGACTTACGTTCTGGGACGTGCGCACGTGGGCGATCATGGCCAGATACTGGTTGCCATGCCGCTGCCCGCGAACTACTCCGCGGCGCTACACGACGTTGAGCGCAGCCAGCGCGAGTACAACGAGCTTCGTATACAGCGACGGCGCTTGCGCCGCATGTATCTCGGCTACCTGCTGTTCTTGACTGTTGGTGTCCTGTTTGCCTCGATCTGGTTGGCGCTGTTTCTGTCGCGGATGGTGACACGTCCCCTGGTCGCGCTGGCTGAGGGAACGCATGAGATCGCTCGTGGCCGGCTTGATTATCGCGTGGACGTCCAGGCAGGCAGCGAAATCGGACAACTCGTGGCTTCGTTCAACCGCATGGCCGCTGACCTGGAAGCGGGCCGCAACAGCGTCGAAGCCTCGCGACGCGATCTCGCTGAGATGAACACCCAATTGGAGCAGCGCACGCGCCACATCGAGACCATTCTGGAGAGTGTTCCTTCCGGTGTGCTGTCGCTTGATGCCTCGCGGCAAATTGTGCATTCCAATGCCGCGGTACGGCGTTTGCTGCGCCTCGATCACGCGCTGCCGGCATCTATGCGCAGCTTGCAGGACATCTTCCCGCAAGATGCTGTGGCAGACCTGGAACACATGCTGCGCAAAGCCGATCGCATGGGCAGCGTCACCAGCCAGATGGAGATCGCCACGACGCGAGCAACCCTGAACGTGGCCGTCACTGTGGCTTCGCTCGACCCTCCCATACAGCGGGGCGGTAATGGCAAGCATCGCGCCGGATACGTCGTGGTGCTGGAAGACCTCACCGACATCTTGCGGGCGCAGAAGCAAACTGCCTGGCGTGAGGTCGCCCGCAGGATCGCTCACGAAATCAAGAATCCGCTCACTCCGCTGGCGTTGTCGGCCGAGCGCATCCACCGACACCTGGACCGCGCGACGAATCCCGACGCGATTTCGCTGCAGGTAATTCGCCAGTGTGCCGCAACCATCAGCTCATCGGTGGAAACGGTTCGCAAGCTGGTGAATGAATTTTCAACGCTGGCGCGCTTTCCTGCATCGAAGCCCCAGCCGTCGGACATCAACAACGTGATTAACAAGGCGCTGCTGATGTTTGACGGCCGCCTTGACGGCATTCGTGTGCAGCGATTCCTGGCCGCCGATCTGCCGCCCGTGCAGGCCGATCCTGAGGCTGTAAAGCGCGCTATCGCCAACCTCGTCGACAATGCCGCCGAGGCCCTCAGCGATTCCATGGTGAAGGAGATCGTGATTTCCACTGCGCTAATGGAGGAACGCGACGCGGTAGAGATTGTTGTCGCCGACAGTGGGCACGGCGTGACTCCGGAAGCCAAGGAGAAGTTGTTCCTGCCGTACTTCTCCACCAAGCGGCGGGGCACGGGCCTGGGACTGGCGATTGTTGGCCGCATCATCGAAGACCACCGCGGTTCCATTCGCGTGGAAGAGAATTCTCCCGTCGGCACCCGTTTTATCGTAGAGTTGCCTTTGGCCCAGGAAGTAAGGGTGGAAACTGCTGCCGCGGTTTAGAAATTCTTCGCCCTTGCTCTAGAATGGCCGCCAATCCAAATGCACACGATCCTTGTGGTCGATGACGAGTCGCAGATTCGCAGCACCCTGGGAGGCGTGCTCGCGGACGAGGGCTACAAAACCCTGCTCGCGGAGAGCGGGGAGGAGTGCCTCGAACTGCTGCGCAACAAGTCGCCCGACGTTGTCCTGCTTGACATCTGGCTACCCGGCATCGACGGCCTCGAAACGCTGGAGAAATTAGTCGAGCGCGAGGACCATCCCGAGGTGATCATCATCTCGGGCCATGGCAATATCGAGCAGGCCGTGCGGGCCACCAAGCTAGGGGCGTTCGACTTTTTGGAGAAGCCGCTCTCCATCGAGCGCACGCTGATTGTTGTGAAGAACGCCCTCGACGCCAAACGGCTGCGCAGCGAGAACCTGGAATTCAAAAAGCAGTTCCAGGCGCGTAGCGTCATTGTCGGCGAGAGCATTCCTATTAAGGCGCTGCGACAGCAGATCGCGCTCATGGCACCGACCAATGGACGGGTGTTGATCTACGGCGAGTCGGGCACGGGGAAGGAATTGGCCGCTCGCGCCATTCATGCCCAAAGCTTGCGCAAGGACGCAATGTATGTCGAGGTCAACTGCGCTGCCATTCCCGAAGACCTGATCGAAATCGAACTCTTTGGTCGGCGGAAGGGCGCATTTGCGGGCGCAACTGACGACAAGGAAGGGAAGTTTCAGAAGGCCGACGGCGGAACGCTCTTCCTGGACGAAGTCGGGGACATGAGTCTGAAGACACAGTCGAAGGTACTGCGCACACTGGATGAAGGACGTTTCGCGCCGGTTGGCGAAGAAGAGCCGATCACGGTCGATGCGCGCGTTATCGCTGCCACCAATAAAGATTTGGAAGACGAAATCTCGAAGGGTAATTTTCGCGAAGACCTTTTCTATCGCCTGAATGTGATTCCATTTTATGTGCCGCCGCTGCGCGAGCGCAGGGAAGACATACCTCTGCTGGCGCGGCACTTCCTGAAAGAGTTTTCGCAGACTTATAGACAACGGCCTAAAGAGATTGCCGCGGACGCCGTCGATGCGCTGACGCGCTATTCGTGGCCGGGAAACGTTCGCGAGCTGCGTAATCTGATCGAACGCATCGTCATCATGAATCCGACCGTGGCCAAGTTGGAGCGCAAGCACCTGCCCACGCTTGTCTATCGCGAGGGCGGACGCCGCACTCTTGGCGACTTCTCCAGCCTGCACCAGGCGCGCGCCGCCTACGAGCGCGACTACATCCTCAAGAAGCTGGACGAGAACCACGGCAGCGTTACTCGCACCGCCGAAGTCCTCGGCCTGGAACGCAGCCATATGTACCGCAAGATGAAGGCGCTGGGAATTGCGGTGAAGGAATAGTGGCCAGTGGCCAACTGACAACCGACAACTGACAACCGACAACTACTGACTACTGAATTTTGATCAGCTCGATGTCGAAGACGAGCGTGCCAAATGGCGGTTGATTGCCTTGGTAGGCGAGGCGCTCGGGAATCCAGAAGCGCGTCTTTTCACCTTCCACCATGAGCGCCATGCCTTCCGTCCATCCCGCAATGACGCGGTCGAGCGGAAAGGTTGACGGCGCACCGCGCGTAAGCGAGCTGTCGAACATCTTGCCATTGGTCGTCCAACCGGTGTAGTTCACCGTGACCGTGTCAGACCTTTTAGGGTGGCGCGTGCCGGTGCCCGGCTGCAGCACCTGATATGTCATTCCGCTCTTGGTCTTCATGGCGTCGGCGGGAGGAGCCTTGACATCTGCAGGGGCGCGGGTCGGCAGGTCGACAAGCGTCACGTCGAAGACCAGCATGCCTTGCGGCTTGTCCTGCTGGCCCTTATAGGCGAGCGACTCGGGAATCCACATGCGCCGCGTTTCGCCCACAGTCATGAGCTGAACACCTTCGCCGAGACCGGGCAGCATACGTTTTACCGACAATGTTACCGGCTTGCTCCGCGCGACGGAGCTGTCGAACATCTTGCCGTCCGTCGTCCAGGCGCTGTAGTCGATCGTGACAACCTCTTCTTTGCCGGGACGAGTTTGGCCGGTGCCCGGCTTCAGTACCTTGGTCGTCAAACCCGATTTGGTTTTGTTGGCATCGGATGGCGGCGCGGCAACGTCGGAAGGAGCGGGAATCTGCGGTGGCGGTGTCTGGGCCGAGTTCGTGAGTGTGAGCAGGATAAGGGCGATAAGGCTAGCTACACGCATTCGAGCATTGTAATGGTGACGTGCCCGTCGGCTCAGTGAGAACCCGGCTAGAACTTGCCGAGGTACCATCTCCACGCTGCTTCGCCCAAGAAAATTGCGACGAGCGAGCACGCGCCAAGGAAGACTCCGAAAGGAATCTCACGTTGCAGGAATGGCTGGGTATCGGAGGGTTCGGTGTCCAGACGTGAGCTCGCTCGCATCGCCTCCCACACAAACAGCGCGAGCACGTACAGCAGGCCCGCAATTGGGGCACAGACAATCACGAAAATCACAAGCTTCAGTCCCAGGAAGGCGCCTGACATTGCCATCAGTGCAATGTCTCCGAAGCCCAGACCATGACGCTTGCGGGCGAGGTAATAAAGGGCCCAGGCGAGATAGAAGAATCCTGCGCCGACCAGCGCAGCGAGCACGGAATCAAGCAGCGAGAGCAAACGAATGTTCTGCAATTGCCGGTGAAACACCAGCGAAAGGAACGATGTGCTTGCCGAATCGACCGGCGCGATCCACGAGAGAGCGAGACCGAGGACAATCCCGGTGTAAGTAAACTCTCGAGGCAGCAGTCCAGTTTCGGCGTCCATAAAGATGAGACCGATAAGCAGAAAGCTGAAGGCGCAAAACTTCAGCGTAATCCAGGTTGGGCCATACCACGCGAAGCAGCCGGCGAACGCAACGGCGGTCAGCAGCTCAACCGCGGGATAGCGATAAGGGATGCGCGAGCCACATTTGCGGCAGCGCCCGCGAAGCAGCAAAAAGCTCAGCAGCGGAACATTGTCTAGCCAGCGGACAGGCCTACCGCAGTCGCGGCAGTGCGACGGCGGCCCGACGATCGACTCATCCTGGGGAATGCGCGTGATGCAGACGTTGAGGAAGCTACCGAAAGCCAGTCCGGCGACGAAGAGCGCGCATTCGACGAATCGGTCCAATAGATTGGGTTACGACTACTTGCCGATAGTGTAACCGGAGAGAAGCAATCAGCGGCCGGCACTCAGCATTCAGCCCTGAAGAGATTCATGGCTCTGTCGTCGCGATTTCAGCCAACCCCAACTCTCTTGAACAGCTGAATGCTGAGTGCTGACGGCTCAAGGATTATGGAACGACAGAAGGTCCCCATTTAGCATCGCATCGCAGTTTTCATTGGGCGGCATCTCGCCTACCCAGTTCATGCGAGTACGGTTGACCAGCCTCACCTCAGGCGGAAGCTTCTCCCAGCCAACTTTGTTCTCCTTGCGGATGGGCATGCTCCAGCAGGTGGTATTCTCGTCCACCCCTTTCTCCTTCCACTCGAACAAGGCGGCCTCAAGATCATCTGAGAGGGATTCATTTGGGTGGAGACAGAGGATCCACTCGTTCAGTGCATCCATGACATATGCGCCGGGGGTGACGCCAGGAATCGCTTTCTTGAAGCTTGCGCCATGTTCGCGGGCAATCTTTTCGGTGTCGTCCTCGGAGTCCTGGTCGATGATCAACACCTCGTCGCATGGACGCAGGGAGTCGAGGACGCGGCCAAGGCGCAGAGCATCATTGTGCGTATGTAACAGAGCAGTAATTTTTGGCATGGGAAGTCCCTCGTGAGAGTTCATCCGAGTACTTTGATGCCGTTCTTGGGGTGAAAAAAGGCGCAGCCCGACGCTGCGCCGTGAGAAAGATTTAGTTATCGTCTCAGGAGAGCGGCGTGCGGCCCGAATTGCGATCATTTGTGCTTTGTGGTGTTACGACAAGCGAATTGATGATCTGGAAGTTCAGCACCGCCTCGGGTCCCAGCTTAATCTGCTCGCCCTTTTTGGCGGCAGCAACACCCGTTCCCGCGCCTGCACCACTCGCGGCGCCGATGGCGGCTCCTTTGCCTCCGCCGATGATGCCGCCCAGGATGGCACCGGCAGCAGTTCCGACGCCAACCTTGGTCGCCGTGTTCTTGCCCTCACCTTTGCCCGACCGCGACCATTGATTTGTTTGCACGTTGTAGGTCATTCCGTTTACCGAGAGGGACGTGAGCTCGAGGGTCAGGACCGATTGACCCGCAAAGCGACCAGCGCTTTGGACGTTAGCTACCCGTCCGACCACGTCGGCGCCGGAGGGGATCACGGTCTGGCCATCAATGACAATCGGGGCACTAAGCGAGCCATGAAACGAATCGCCTACATGGTTCCTTTCCGAGTCGAGCGGGTCGTTCAGGCGCACAGATAGCTGCGTCCCGGCGGGAATCGTGATCTTCTGGGGTGGGGATGGCGGAGGAGGCGGCTGCGGCGGCGCGGGTTGCGCCGCCTGCGGCTCAGGTGCCACAGGAGGAGCGTTCTGCGCCTGGAGATTGTTTTCGCTGGAGTCGTCAGATTGCGTCACCATGGTGTTGTGGTGATGACGGGTACTGGCTGACTTGTCATTCTGCTTCTTATGTCGCGGAGAGGGTTTGGCGGCCTGCTGCGGCGGACTCACAGCCGCAGGCGCGGGCGGTGGCGCGGCTCGCGCCTGCTGGACTTGCAAGTTATTGATGACGGTCTTGACACCCTCGATCGCGCCCGCATCATTGGCTGCTGCATTCCGCTCGGCATCGCTGGTCACGTCGCCGCTGAGAGTGACGATGCCGTTGGCCGCTTGCACGCTGATTTGGCGGCTCTGGACTGCGGCATCGCTGTAGATCTTGTTCTGCACGTCGCTGGCTACTTGCGCATCGGTCCGGACCGGCGCGCGGGAGCATCCCGCAAGCAGAGCCAGAGCCAATGCCGCTGCGAAAACCGGGTACAAAGGACGTCTCATTTTCGTTGCTACTCCTGTGGACGGAACTGATCCTTAATGATAAACACGAGTTGAGGACAGTTGTCGCTCCCCAGAGGACAAGAGGCGGTTTACTGAAAAGGAAAGTGCCACCCCGAAAGGGGTGGGGTCGAGAGTTCAAAGCGAGAGCCGCTCTCTTTTACCGGCTAGGCAGGCGGCTCCGTGAGTCGATTATTTATGGCGAACAGGGCCAGTTCCAAGCGGCTGGCGACACCGACTTTGTCGAAAATGTTGGTCAAATGATGCTTGATCGTATCCTCGCTTAGCGAAAAACGGCGGGCAATTTCTTTATTGCTCAGGCCAGCGACAATCGTGCCGAGAATATCCATTTCGCGCTTGGTCAGGCCATAATTGCGCGGCGCTTTTTCGCCGGAGGGATTGGTACGCATGAAATCCACAATGTCGCCGACTGCTTCCCGACCTATCCAGTACTGCCCGGACATGACGGTGCGAATGGCCTTCATCAGGAGCTGGGTGGCAGCTTCCTTCATGACCACGCCGCGTGCCCCCAGTTGCAGCGCTTGTACGATCTCCAGACGCTCTACGGCCGCCGTGAGTACGATGATTTTGGTGTGCAAACGAGTGCCATCGCCTGACAGGTCGCGCAGAACGTCCATCCCCGGAACGCGCGGCATTGCTAAATCCAGGAGGAGAATGTCCGGCTGCAGTTCTCGGGTCTGGGTAACCGCCTCGGCACCATCTGCGGCCTCACCCACAACTTGCAACTCAGGCTCGGCCTCCAACAGGCGGCGCAAGCCATCCCGGAAGATGGTGTGATCATCCGCGACCACGATACGTACTAACGACACGGCATTATCCATGGGACTCCTATCCTTTCTGCGGAATGGTAACTTTCCGAATTCGATCCGTGGCCCGGAGTCGATTGGATTGCCACGTCACCGCCCACACGGCGGAATGCGGCAGCTTTGATCACCAGCAAAAACGGGACATTGAAAGCACTGATGTGCGCCAGTTGCGGAGAGAGTCCGCGTTGGTGGCGTACGGCCGGATCCTCAAGGAGCAACACGCAGGCAGCCAGCGTCATGAGCGCGACGAAGAATCGAGAGATGGCCAGAACGTGCTCCACGAGTGAATCCTCAAATTTGTTTCCCGACGGTGTCTAGCCGTGACGGGAACCTGGGAGCGAGCGTGGCTGCGAAAACACTTCACAGCGACGAATGGCGAATTACGAGGATTATGACACGAAAGCGCTATATAGCAAGCAACTTCTTTACACCACACACAAGCAATATGACCAAATAGGGAAATTTACTGGTGGGGGCCGACCGTGCCAGACCCGCAAACAGGCGCATAGGTGGGGCCATCGATCACCCCGGCTGGTGACTTGACTCACTGCGGTTTGGGCCTAGTGCAGCTAGCTTTGCACTTGAGTGCGGGATATTTTTGGCGCAAGATTAGCTGTGAATCCAGTGTTACTGGACTTGTGATCCGCCAAGAACGGCTGCTGTGTGACTGTTGCAGTGCTGATCGGCTGGTCGCTCCCGACTCGCGCCTTCCGCGAGGGGTTGCAGCTTCGCTGTTGGACGGAAGGAGGTAGAGAGATGAGGTTTAGACTTTGCTTGGTTTTGTGCACGGCGGTGCTGACGCTGGCCGCGCAAGCAGCATTCGCGCAAAAGGTCGTTAATACGGGTCCCAAGTATGACGTCGCCAACGAGGTGAAGGTCAAAGGCGTCATTGAAGATATCCGGGAAGTTCCCGGTGCCTTCGAGGGAACGCAGTTGGTCGTCAAGACCGATACCGGCACAGTGCTAGTACACGTCGCGCCCGGCGACTTTCTGAAAGAGATTGACACTGCTTTCAACAAGGGAGAGCAGGTGCAGGTCACCGGAGCCAAAGCACCCGATGCCAGCAACGACATCCTGGCGCGCGAGGTCACGGTCGGCACCAACACTACGACTCTACGCGACGACAAGGGCATTCCGGTCTGGGCCGGATGGAAGCCGGTGAAGGCCTCGAGCAATTAATGTGTTGATTGCTTGTTGAGCGCCAACCGCGGGCCATCATTTTTCCACGCGCTCGAACGCGCCGCTGGAGGCGTTGACGGCGATCCGTAGCTTGGATTTGTCTTCGCTCTCGCCGTAGATGACGTGCCACAACAGTTGGGTCTTAGCGCTGTCCCAATCAAGAATGAAGAACACCGGCTGCTGGGGGTCCTTCTTCGTTAGCTTGCTGCCGCCATTCTTCTCTGCGACTTCGTAGGCCTTGTCGCTGTCAATCTTCAGAAAGCCGAGATTGAAGATTTGCGTTGAGGTATTCGTCGGGTTCCAAGTGTCTTCAGCGGAAAACGTGATTCCTGGCTCGGGAGCATCTGGGCCGACCAGGCCCGACCACATGAACATCTTCATCATGCGTTTGCTGGGCGATGCGAACGATGCTCGCCAAAGTCCCGCCTTGCCTTGGTCGACGGGAGCTCCTGCCGAATACTGCGATTGCAGCCGGAAGGGCTGAGCGTCGTTCGCCCAGCTGTGAGCCGAGAGGTACATCTTCTGGAACGCTTCGCGACCCGTCTCGTATTCGGCCTGCTTGGGGGCGGGTTTGGTCACAGATTGCGATTCGGTGGGCTTGCTGGATGAGCAGGAAACGAGCAGGGAAGCGGCGAGGATCGCGAGAGCGAGCTTTGTTATAGGTTGGCACTTAGCTATTAGCATTTGGCGATGAGCCTTGTTGTCGTCGATCATACATGTCAGGAAGTCGACTGGTAACCTGCACCTCAAATCGTCAGTCGTTGAGAACGCGATTTCGCTGCTCGTTTGGACAGCAACTGCTTGGCCTTCTCCAGCTCAGCCCGCCGTTCTGCGCTGAGATTGTGTCCCGCGCGGTTGATGTAGAAGGTCAGCATGCGCATTCCCGAGCCTGGTCCTTTGGGCGAGACCTTCTTCGAAGCCAGGGTCCGCGCAATGGTGGCTGCGCTCTTGGTGAACAGACCTTGGGGAGGGTAGGTGGATTCGGTCTTGACGGCCGCCGACCACCGCTTCCGCTTAGTACTCTTTTTAGCAGGCATATTGTCGCGCCTCCCGGTAGTGATTGGGAAGCATTTCGCGGTACGCGAGCTGCCTCGATCGGCGACAGTCGACGATAATGTGAGCGGGCCGAGGCCAGAGGACTATTACATGTACTTCGAGATTCAGGCTGACAATCCCAAGCGCGCAATCAACTTCTACTCGGCAATTTTCGGATGGACCTTCACCGAGGTACCGGGGCTTCCGGTTCCGTACTGGCAGATCCAAACCACGGAGGGTTGGGGAGGCTTGTTGAAGCGTCCGGCCAAGACTCCGCCACCAGAATGTGGCACGAATGCCTTCGTCTGCTCCTTTGAGGTGAAAAGTTTTGACGATACCGCCCAGCGCATCCTGCAGCTCGGAGCCATAGTCGCTCTCCCCAAGTTCCCGGTACCAGGGAAGTGCTGGCAAGGTTATTTCCTCGACACGGAAGCGAATACGTTTGGGATTTTCGAGGTGGATTTGAATGCCGGAAGATAAGTGAACGTATTGTGAACAGCGGATGGTAAAATTCAGGCCTTCCTTGAAATCCCAAGGAGATTTTGCAGTCAGCGAGGAGATTGCGAATGAACTCCAGGTTTGTGTGTATTTCTGCGATGGTGGCTGTGGCTGCTTTGATGGCCTCGGCGCAAACGAAAACTACGATGACCGGCAAATGCAACAAGCCGGAGGTCCAGCAGAGTGTCCCTGCCGGCGACCAGCAGGGGCACATGTTCACGGTGGCACAGGGGATGTGCTCGACCACTGCATCCGTGAACGGCGCGATGGCCAAACAGGGCAATTACTCCGAGGAAGCCGAGGTGACGGCGACCAGCATGAACAACCGCGGCATCTATGTCGTGACCTTCGATAGTGGCGACAAGATTTACTACAAGTATCAAGGCATGGGGACCACGAAGGATGGCGCTTACCAGGCAGGCACGAACAAATACGAGATTGCCGGCGGTACGGGAAAAATGCAAGGCATCAGTGGCTCGGGTTCGTGCAAGCTCACCGGTACCAGCGACGCTGGTCCATCCTACACCTGCACCGGCGTCTACCACATGGGGATGGCGACGGGAAGTAATAGTAAAGCAAAGGGACGCACGACGCCGGTCAGGCAATAGGCCGCACGTCTGTATCCCTGCATGCGCCGGGTTCCCATCGTAGGACTTCTTCGGCTGGGTGGGGAATTTCGTGCAACCGCAGTCTCCAACTCACAAGGAGCAGAAATCATGCACAAACTCGTGATCGCATTCGTCGTGGCCGCGCTGGTCGCGGGATTGGCGGCCGCATCGGACACCACTGATGTAATGGTTCCCGTCCATCAATTCGTAGATGGATTCAACAAGGGCGATATAAAAACGGCACTGGCGGTCTGCGCCGATGAGGTACACATCATCGACGAATTCGCCCCTTATGAGTGGCATGGCGCTGGCGCTTGTTCGACGTGGGCGCAGGCCTACGATGCCGATGTCAAGAAGAACGGGATCACCGACGGAATCGTCACTCTTGGTAAGCCGAGACATGTCGATGTCACAGGAGATCATGCTTACGTGGTTGTGCCCGCGAACTACACCTTCAAGCAGAACGGCAAGCCGATGAAGGAAACCGGCTCGACCCTGACCGTGGGCCTGCAAAAGAGCGCTGCCGGCTGGCGCATCACCGCGTGGTCGTGGGCAAAGCAGTAATAGCCTCGGAGGTCCTGGTAACGACGGACATCAAAAAAAGACGGCTGCCCCGCGATGAATCCAGTCCCGCTCAACGGAGGTAGCAGCGCGCAATCGAAGCTCCGCAACTCGGTCCTCTGAAGTTGTTTATGCCGGGATGCGCTCGGGGCGCCGCAACCTGGGAAGCTGCTTGATGGACTTTCCGGCCCTCATCTCCGCCAGGCGCAGCTCGTAAAGGCTTTGCAGGTTGAGCCAGAACTCCGGGCTCATTCCGAAAAAGTGCCCCAGACGCAGCGCCGTGTCTCCCGTGATGGTGCGCTCCCCGTGCAGGATGGCGGTCACACGGTTCGTGGGAACGTCCAAATTGCGCGCCAGTTCGGCAGCACTCATGCCCAATTCCCTCAGTTCCTCTGCCAGATGCTGGCCGGGATGGATCAGTCTGACTGCCATCATCATCTCTTCTCCTAGTGATAGTCCACAATTTCGACGTTCGATGGTCCGGGCTCACCCTCGGGCCACTCGAAACAGATGCGCCAGCGGTCGTTGATGCGGATGCTGAACTGCCCTTTACGATCTGCCGCGAGTGCCTCGAAGCGGTTGCCGGGCAGCGCGGCCAAATCGCGAATCGAAGTTGCTGCATCGAGTCGATCCAGCTTCAGTTGCGCCGAGCGTTCGATCGCGGCGAACGTCTTCACTCGCTTGCCGGCCGCGAAGTCGCGTGTGCGTTTGTCACGATAGCTGACGATCACTGGTAAGGATAATAAGATTTATGTAGTACGTAAAGCGTAATCACCTGGCAACGAACCGCAGGTCCTTCGACTCGGACGCGCTATACCACCCCACCAACCGCCAAGGCGGCGGTTGCCGGGGATCCCGGGCGCGTCCTTGGCTCAGGATGACAAATTGAACAGGGAATTGACGCAAAAGGAAACGGCCCCATGTTATTCACATGGGGCCGTTATTTATGTCGGCGACGACCTACTCTCCCACACACTTTCGCGTGCAGTACAATCGGCCCGGCGGGGCTTAACTTCCGTGTTCGGGATGGGAACGGGTGTTTCCCCCGCGGTAAGATCACCGGCTTCGCAGGCGCGTGCGGAATCGCTTCCGCAGCTCGGTCCCAGGCGTCATTCCACGCAGGACCTACAGCGCCAATTTTCAAAGAACATCGCCACAGCGGGCGATTTCTCACAACTGAATAGCATCAGGTCTTCTACTACAAGCTCGCTACATTAAGGCTGGACCTCTATCGAGGTCCGCACCCGGACAGTTTCTTCCGAGTGCTCATGCCGACTTGCGCCGGCATGTCACGGGACTAGCTATCATCCGCCAATTTCTGCGGAGAATAGGCTAGTTCGTGGTAGCCAAGTAAATCTTATGGTCAAGCCGAACGGGCGATTAGTACTGGTAAGCTTCATGCATTACTGCACTTTCACATCCAGCCTATCAAACACGTAGTCTTCGTGTGCCCTTCTTCACCCTTATGGGTTGGGAGATCTCATCTTGAGGAGTGCTTCACGCTTATATGCATTCAGCGTTTATCACAACCGAACTTCGCTACCCAGCCGTGCCATTGGCATGACAGCTGGAACACAAGAGGTTCGTCCATCCCGGTCCTCTCGTACTAAGGACAGGTCCTCGCAAATCTCCTACGCCCACATCAGATAGGGACCGAACTGTCTCGCGACGTTCTGAACCCAGCTCACGTACCGCTTTAATAGGCGAACAGCCTAACCCTTGGAACCTTCTACAGCTCCAGGATGCGATGAGCCGACATCGAGGTGCCAAACCGGAGCGTCGATATGAACTCTTGGCTCCGATCAGCCTGTTATCCCCGGCGTACCTTTTATCCGTTGAGCGATGGCCCTTCCATACAGAACCACCGGATCACTAAGGCCTGCTTTCGCACCTGCTCGTCTTGTAGGACTCGCAGTCAACCACGCTTATGCCTTTGCACTCGACGGCTGATTTCCAAACAGCCTGAGCGTAGCTTCGCGCGCCTCCGTTACAGTTTAGGAGGCGACCGCCCCAGTCAAACTACCCGCCTCACTATGTCCCTCTCCCGGTTCACGGGAGTAGGTTAGAACCACAGAACTCGCAGGGTGGTATCTCACCGGTGGCTCCTCCAAGCCCGAGAGCCTGGAATCAAAGCCTCCCACCTATCCTGCGCAGCAAGTGCCATAGTTCATAGTGAAGGTATAGTAAAGGTGCACGGGGTCTTTCCGTCTAGATGCGGGTAACCGGCATCTTCACCGGTACTACAAGTTCGCCGAGTCGCTCGTTAAGACAGTCGCACGATCGTTACGCCATTCGTGCAGGTCGGAACTTACCCGACAAGGAATTTCGCTACCTTAGGACCGTTATAGTTACGGCCGCCGTTCACCGGGGCTTCAGTTCGAAGCTTCACCACCTTGCGGCGGTTGACCTCTCCGTTTAACCTTCCGGCACCGGGCAGGCGTCAGCCCCTATACGTCGTTTTCGACTTTGCAGAGACCTGTGTTTTTGTTAAACAGTCGCCGTGCGCGTTTCACTGCGGCCCCCTCGCGCTTGCACGCTACCGGGGCACCCCTTCTCCCGAAGTTACGGGGTTAATTTGCCGAGTTCCTGAACGAGCGTTCTCCCGAGCGCCTTTGGATATTCTCCTCGTCTACCTGTGTCGGTTTGAGGTACGGTTCCCGTCGGTTCTCCTTAGAGGTTTTTCTTGGCAGCGTGAACTCGGTGCGTTTCGTCCATACGGACTACTCCTTTGCGTCTGACCGTTAATGTCTCTCCGGATTTGCCTAAAGAGACCGGCTTACACGCATCGAACCTGATAGCCATAACAGGCTGCACGTATCCTTCTGCGTCACCCCATCGTAATAACGAACCAAAGGGAGTTCCGGAATATTAACCGGATGTCCATCGGCTACGCCTTTCGGCCTCGCCTTAGGGACCGACTAACCCTGAGCGGATTAACCTTCCTCAGGAAACCTTAGACTTTCGGCGCGGAGGGTTCTCACCTCCGTTATCGCTACTTATGCCGGCAGGGTCTCTTCTCGACTGTCGACGGGTCCTTACGATCCCGCTTCAATCCGTTGAGAATGCTCTCCTACCACGCATGGCTTGACGCCATGCATCCGCTGCTTCGGTGCTCAGTTTAAGCCCCGTTGAATTGTCGGCACCGGACCGCTTGACCAGTGAGCTATTACGCTTTCTTTAAAGGATGGCTGCTTCTAAGCCAACCTCCTGGCTGTCTGGGCGTTCCGACATCCTTTCCCACTTAACTGAGACTTGGGGACCTTAGCAGGCGATCTGGGCTGTTTCCCTCTCGACAACGAAGCTTAGCCCCCGCTGTCTGACTCCCGGGCTGGTTGTCCACGGCATTCGAAGTTTGGTTGGATTCAGTAAGCTGGAAAGCCCCCTAGTCCATCCAGATCTCTACCACCGCTGCAAATCACCCGAGGCTAGCCCTAAAGCTATTTCGGAGAGAACGAGCTATCACGGAATTTGATTGGCCTTTCACTCCTACCCTCAGCTCATCCGAGCTTTTTTCAACAAACACCGGTTCGGTCCTCCAGTGGGTGTTACCCCACTTTCAACCTGGCCAAGGGTAGATCATCCCGCTTCGCGTCTATTCCTGCCAACTGAACGCCCTATTAGGACTCGCTTTCGCTACGGCTCGCTTACGCTTAACCTTGCTGACAAGAATAACTAGCCGGCTCATTATGCAATAGGCACGCGGTCAGACATTGTCTTGCGACCATAGTCCTCCCACTGCTTGTAGGCACACGGTTTCAGGTACTATTTCACTCCCCTCGCTGGGGTTCTTTTCACCTTTCCCTCACGGTACTGGTTCACTATCGGTCAGAAGCTAGTATTTAGCCTTACGGAATGGTCTCCGTAGATTCAGACAGGGTTTCACGTGCCCCGCCTTACTCAGGTATCCGCTTCGAGTCCAGTTCGTTTTCGCCTACGTGGCTATCACACT
>CAVQZI010000001.1:1307500-3202287 GCA_963718445.1 uncultured Acidobacteriaceae bacterium
GCGCCCTCTCAGGCCGGCTACCGATCATTGGCTTGGTGGGCCGTTACCTCACCAACTACCTAATCGGCCGCGACCCCCTCCTCAAGCTGCTTGCGCATTTGATCCGTAGATGTTATGCGGTATTAGCCCCGGTTTCCCGAGGTTATTCCCCACTCGAGGGTAGGTTAGTCACGTGTTACTCACCCGTACGCCACTGTACTCATGGATTGCTCCACTTTCTCGTTCGACTTGCATGTGTTAGGCACGCCGCCAGCGTTGATTCTGAGCCAGGATCAAACTCTCGTTTGAAACCTGAAAATGTCCATCGACGGAGGTCGATGAACAGCCGTCCCTGTCCGAAGACAGAACGGCGGAATTGCTATTTTGTGAGTTTCGCTCGAACTTAACTCGAACGACTTCTCACGACTGGCACGTTCAACCTTATTGTCAAAGATCCGCAGCATTTCCGCACTGGGCGGCCGCTTTCGGAACCAGGACGGCACTAAACCTCGCGATTTGGCCGTCGTCCTCGAAACCTTTCAAACATACTACGCGTTTTCCCGTGCTGTCAATCCGAGTATCTCAATCGTTACCGGGGAGCACCGAGCGCTCGATCCGGCTCTTTCTCTCTGATTCGACACACCTTCCGGGTCTAATCAAAAGAGCTGGAGAGCAAACGCGCAACATGCCGCTCCGGCCTGCCTTGGCACAATAAAATTCTGCGCACGAAGGCACCAGAGCGTTCAAAACTGATTAAAGATCTTGTACTGGAGGTCCGGCGATTCCCGCTAACCCTGCCGAGCAACTTGGCCCGGCATCCAGCCCCGTGGCCGGGGCAGCTAAAACGAAGTGCTAACTGTTAGACGCCGAAATAACACGAAAGATTCAAAAACCGTTCGCTTTTTGGCGACAGCAACGCTTCGTGCTGACTTCATTCTTATACCAGACACGCTGGCCGGATGCAATACATCGCTTGCAACTTTTGCGGGAGATTGCGGCAAATGTGCCTGAAAGCCGCATAAACATTGGCGATCGCGGTAAAATAAATTTCGCGCTGAGAGGTTCCTCCGGAGTGGTTTAGGGTTGTGGGAGGCTGGATTCCACACAATTCCCACACTGTTTGCACAATGGAGAGTATCCAGCCTCATTCCGTCTCGGTTCGCCGCGCCTCAGCTTCGGCCAGCCACCCACGGCGCAGCCTATCGGGCGGGACGCTGCTCAGGTATGGCTTGATATCGAGAATGGGCGTCCCGTCGAGCATGTCAACACCGCGCACGTGCAGGTCGCTGCCTTCGCGGCGCAGCAACTCCACGACGGTGAGGCCGATCGGGTTCGGACGGTAAGGAGATCGGGTGGCAAACACGCCGTGCGGCCGGTTGTCCGAAGGGGGCGTGCCAGTCAATTGGAAACCATCGGAACGGCTAAACTCCCATAGGACAATAAGATGAGAGAAGCCTTCGATGTCGGTGAGGCCCGGCTCGTACTCGGATAGGATCTTGAGCACACCATCCGCCTGGTGCTGGGTGCCAAGGCCTTTGGGGATTTCGCCCACACCTTTGTACGGGCTGCTGACAAGTCCAATTGACCGAGAGGTGAACATTCGAAACCGCCTCCAACAGCATGCTAGCTCAAGTGGAAGAATGAAGATCCTTCATTCCGGCTCGTCAGCGTGAGCCTGGAGCTTCTTCAGCGGGGGATGCACCTTCGGCACGGCTGCGGAAGCATCATCTGTGCTTCCAAACTGGAAGATGACTGCGTGCGCAACACACGATCTGCTCCTGAGGGAATGTCCAGGCGGTATCCACGCCAGCGTTGTAAAATCCAGGTGGACCCAGGGCAATCCGGTCTCGTTATCGCCCTCGCACTCTGCCAAGGAAATCGAGTCGCCATACGGTGCGGCAACGATCGCCGGCCCCGGCACATCAACCCGCGTTTCTGTAAGCTCAACTTCAAATATTGCGGCTCGAGCCTCGCTCAACACCGGCGAAAGTACCTTGACTACGGTTGGTTTCACCAACACTCCGTCACGCACGTACTCGCTAATGAATGGTTTCTGTCCGCGCTGTAGTTCACCGACTCCCGGCAATAGCTCCACAACCACATTCCTAAATGGCATGTCGCCCAGGTTCTCCACTACATGGACCAGGCCTGCATGGCCCAGTTCGCATTCACCGTCGCGATACCTGAGGCGCTTTGGCTCCTCGCCGGGGGCTGCGCTGATGATCCCGCCGCCGATCGCCACATAGAGCAGATAATCATGGGGATGACGATGGCAGAGAGTGCGACTTCGTCGTGCGACCTCTACAACAAAGGCCCGCACAAACTTGTTATTAATGACAAGATGGTGCTGCGGCTCCTGGCTGACGTCGACGACGTGACTGCAATCGTAGCTTGCGTTTTCGCGGCCGCTACCGGCTCCGCTGACTCTCTCTTGAACCAGCGCATAATGAGAAGATTATGGATGCTCGTGCTGCAAAGGTGTATCGAATTGTTCTTGTAGTTGTAATGCTGGCCATTGCAGCTCTTGCTGTAGAGCAGGTCGAGCAGGCGGGAATCATCCGGCCGTGGTAGTGTTGTGCGATTGAACCCACTCACACTTATGCCTCCTTGCGCATGATTCGACGGACTGCCAGCCGCGCAGCTTCGCTTGCGAACAAGACTTCCGAATGGCTGATTTTGGCAGTTCTTCTCGCCGGCGTCATTCCACCGGTGATGATTCGACATAGGTGCCTTACAGTCCTGCCGGGGCTCGATTTGATCGACGGGTCATGGCTCCTCGACACCAGCTTCAAGGCGGCGGGCGGAATCTGGTTCGGGCGTGACGTCGCATTCACCTACGGGCCTTTCTTTCAATGGCTGGCCAGCGCTCCTTCGCGATGGATTGGGGTGTCAGTCGGAGCAGCATATGACACGTTCTACACGGGACCGTTCCTGCTCATCACTATCGCCACTTTCCTGAGCGCGCGACTGCTGTTGCCGGAAGTGGCGGCGTGGAGACGAGCGCTTTTCCTCTTCCTCGTAGTGGTGTTCTTGTCGCCTCCCGACGTCCGCATCTCGGTTTCGCTGCTCGCATTCGCTATTTTTGTGCGCCTCACAGATGCTGCGGCGTCGCCGCGCGGCAGAATCACTCTCCTGGCGGTGGTCGCCGCTACAATCTGCCTCGCCTCCTTCTTATTCTCGACGGATGCGGGTATCTATACGTCGGCGTCCCTTCTGCTGTGCGTTGGCGCCACCGCAATTGCGAAGCGTGTACCCAAACGCATGGCAAGGTTCCTCATCGTTGCTAGTGTCGCTTTTAGCCTTCTGGCCCTGGTAACTCATTTTGCGATGGCGTCGCCAATTCACTTGAATTTCTGGCGGTCAAGCCTCGCGATTGCCAGCGCCTATCGCTGGTTCGAAGCGGCGCCCATGACGAAGGAGTACAAATACTTCCTGGTCAGAGTGCTAATACTGGGGATTGTGATCTTTTCAGTCGCCTGGTGCTGGCGCAAGCCGGGAGGGAGTTGGACGCGTCGACCGGCATTCCTGCTGTCTGGATTTTGCGTGGCGTTGCTTATGGCGCAAAGTGCTCTGGTTCGTTCGGATTACGGACATGTGCTCATCGGGAGCTTCGCAATGCTTTTTTTGTGCACTGCGATAGTGATGGATGAATCCGAGTCACGAGTGTGGTCGATGGCTTTGCCGACGGCGGCGATTATCGCCGGCGCGATGCTGATCTATCCTCAATTCGCAAACAGATACACGCTGCTTCGGCCCGCCGATGTAATCGCCCGGTTGCGGCAGATGGCACATCCCGTTGTCACCTGTCCCGCAGGGATGACGGAATTCGATCACGCATGCCTTCCACCAACGGATGTTGAGCTGCTGAGCAAAGTTTCCGCGTACGTGAATTTGCATACGCCTCCGGGTGCGCGGATCGCGGTGTTCCCTTACCAGACAATCTTCGGCTTGGTCTCGCGCCATGAGGTCGCGGGAGGTGTGTTGCAGAGCTATCTGGTCAATGGAGAGTATCTGGCCAACCTGCAGCTGGCAGGGTTGCAGCGTTCGAACCCACCGTTTGCGCTGTACTTCCCCGACGGAATTTTGAGTGGTGGCATTGATTATGTGCCTAATCTCACCCGCAGCCCTGGTGTGTGGCTCTACCTTCTTCATCACTACCGGATGGAAGGCAGTCCGAGCGTCGGAGTAGTCGGGCTGCTACGGGACGACACTCGCGACGGGCGGCTGAACTTCACGGAAGAAGGGTTGGTCCACCCGCCCGGGCTAATCAAGATCTTCAAACGCACTACCGCGATTGAGATTGCGCCTATACGCTGGCCTGAGGCTGGCCCCGACTTCGTCAAGATTCGTCTACGGATGAACTATTCTCCTTTGTGGAAAGTCCGGAAGCCTTCCAGAACGAGGATGCAGCTCTCGTACGCCAACGGAACGGTAAGGGAGTTTTGGTTTGTGCTGCCGCCGAATGAGTCCACCGATATATGGCTCTATCCCTGGGACGAGACCAAAATGGGAAACTACTTCTCCAATGACGAATCGCAGTGGCGGTCCGACACACGTCCGGCACTCACTAGCCTGAAGCTGCTCGTTAACCCGCAGGATTGGGTTTCTGTGATACCGAGCTCGGCAAATATCGAGGCTGTTGAAGCGGTACGGGTAAGCCTGAAGTAGTCGGTCGTCAGGCACACTCAAACTCGGAAAAAATTCGCGAAAATCTTTCGTGTATTGCTTCCTGCTGGTGTAGTGAACTGGCTGGCGAATGTAGAGAAGCGCATCATCCGCGAGGCGAATCACAACAGCTGTTGCAAAGGCCGGGATCATTTAGCTATCTCGTTGATATGTTTGCTCACATCCCGGTGACCTCGGCACTACGTCCTGCGTAAAGTCAAATCTCCGTTGCACAACACAACAAGTTTGCCGTTGCAGAATTTAGCTTCGCAATTGATGCATTTCACAACGGCGGTCTGCAAGCCTCACTGTCGCCAATAGTTACGAGAGCAGCCAGCAGCTACTTTCACGCGAGGCGCTCTTGGTATCACGAGTGCTCTACAGAACATGCCAGCCGCAAGAAACAAAGGCGCGGCAAGGTTCATAACAGGAGGCACGCCATGACCGTCCTACTCGTTCTCTTGATGTTTGCGATCTTTTTAACCATCGACTACTTCTACGCCAAAGCCAAGCACCCAGCGCTTCAGGTTGCACCTGCGATGAGCAAGAAGGCGGGAACCGCGCCCCGGTTGACGCCCAACCTGGTCGGAGGTTTTTCTGTTCCCGAGAACCTGCGCTACCATCCAGGCCACACCTGGGCATTGGGCGAGAGTCCAAACCTGGTGCGGATCGGAATCGACGACTTTGCTTCCAAGCTTGTCGGCAAGGTAGAGCATGTGACGCTGCCGCAGCGGGGCCAGTGGATTCGTCAAGGTCAAAAGGTCTGGAGCATCGTGCGGAACGGGGTAAAGGTTGATATGGTTTCGCCGATCGAGGGCAGCGTGGCGGATATCAATGAAGGGGTAGCGCAGGATCCGTCGCTGGCGACCAAGGATCCTTACGGCGAGGGCTGGATGGTGACGGTGCAGTCTCCCGATGCGAAGACCAACTTCCGCAACCTGCTTGGGGGGGCGCTGGCGCGCTGGTGGACCGAAGAGTCCTCGATGCGGTTGCAGCGGGTCGTACCGAGTGCGCTAGGAGCGCTGGCGCAGGACGGCGGCGTGGCGATTGACGATCTGGCCAGCACGATGCCCGACGAGCAATGGACCAAGATTACTCGCGAGTTCTTCCTGACGTAGATCACAGCCCCGGAGAGACCTCCTGCTCCGGGGCAATTTCTCCTGATGCAACCCTCCCGGCCGCGAAGCTAAAAAGGCGACGCGGCCGTAGTCATTTACCGCGCCAGCAGAGTGACGCCTCCCGCGACGAAGAAAGCGGCCAGCCAACGCCTGTGATCAACACGCTCATTGAGGAAGATGTGGGCCGCCAACGCATTCGCAATGAAAGTTAGTGAGGCTGATGCCGGCCCGACCACACTCACCGGCGCCCAGGAAAGCGTGACCAACAAGCTGAAAAATGCGAATGCCATGAAGAGCAATCCAAGCAGAAAACGTGGACTGCTGGCTACACGCCGCACGGTCTCGAGGATGCCGTACGCACGACGGACTGTGCCGATATCGCCTAACCGCTTCATCGTGCTGGACTGCAATACGTCGCCCGCGGTCGCGCTGAGGACAATTGCTGTGATGCCGGCCCAAGCTAGCGCGCCGCTCAAGTTTCGCCTACGGCATTCTGTCCTGGCCTGGCACTGCGCGGGGGAATGCTGCTGCTGTCTTTGGTCAGCGACGGTCCGCTGGCGACGACTCCGACACCGACAGTGATCAGCCCGATTCCGAGCCAGTGTGACGGGGTGACGGTTTCATGCAACCAGAACTTGCCGAGCAGCGCCATCAATACATAGCCGAGCGCGGTGGCCGGCAAAACATAGGTGAGATCGGCCCAGGAGAGCGCCGTCAGGTAGCTGCAGAAAAAAAGAATGAGCAGGACAATGCCGCCAACAATCCAGGCATTCGCCAATGCGGATAGCAGAAGTCGCCAGTTCGCAGCGGTGACCGAACCGAAGTCGCGCATCCCACGCGCGAGGCAAACGTCGCCAAACGGGCCAAACATGGCGACGGAAAGCAGGACCAGGTGCTTGCGTGCGTTCAAGCCCGCCCCTAGACGCTGACCGGCTCGGCGGTTTCGTCCGGTTTGCGGACAGAGCTGGTTCCGCTTGGCGGAGCTGCAGCGGAACCGTTGCGCGACTCTTTCACTGAGCGATTGCGCGCGGCACGCAGCTTCATAAACGATTTCGCTTCGCGGAAGAGTCGCTTGCGTTCCACAGAATCGAAGGCGGCCTTCCTCACGATGCGGAACACCGCTTTGGGCCGGAAGTAATATTCGTCGTAGAAGCGGTGCACCATCTCGAGGATGTAGTCGCGAGAGATGCCGGGGTACTCGATCATGGCGACCTGATGTCCCATCTCGTCGACCATCTGCGAGCCCTCGCCAACGAGGAAGCCGTTCGCCTTCGCGAAATCGTAAAGCTCGGTTCCGGGATAGGCGTGCGCCAGCGACACCTGGATGGTTTCAACGTCCAGCTCTTTGGCGAAGTCGATGGTGCGGCGGATGGTTTCTTTCGTCTCGCCAGGAAGGCCCAGAATAAAGTCGCCGTGCACGACCAGACCCAGCTTCTTGCAATCGCGCGTGAAGTCGCGTGCGCGCTCGATCGTGGCGCCCTTCTTGATGTTCTTAAGGATTTGCTGATCACCGGACTCGTATCCCACGATTAGGAGCCGGCAACCGGCCTCTTTCATCGCTTTCAGCGTCTCGTAATCGGTGGTCACACGCGAGGTACACGACCAGGTCAAGCCCAGCGGCTTGAGCTTAGAGCAAAGTTCGATGGTGCGGGCCTTCTGGATGTTGAAGGTGTCGTCGTCAAAGAAGAACTCCTTTACCCAAGGCCAGTACTCTTTGGCCTTCGCCATTTCACTCGCCACAGCGTCTGAGGAACGCTTGCGCCACGGATGTCCGCTAAGCGTCTGCGGCCACAGGCAGAACGTACACTGCGCCGGGCAGCCGCGCGTGGTATAGAGCGAGACGAAGGGATACAGCAGGAATGGCACGTTATAGCGGCGCGGATCGAGATCGCGCTTATAGACATCCACCACATCGGGCAGAGCGTCGAGATCGGCAACAGCGGGACGGTCGGCGTTGTGGACGATTCGTCCATCGTGCGCGCGGTAGGATACGCCCAGAATTTCGTTCAGAGGCTTGCCATTCGCATATTCGACTACCGCATAGTCGAACTCGCGCCGCACCACGAAATCGATCGCTGGACCTTCTTGCAGCGATGCTTCCGGCAAGGTGGAGACGTGCGGCCCCACGAAAGCTATTTTCAAATTCGGATTAGCCGCCTTCATCGCGGCGGCGAGTTTAATGTCGCCCTGAAATCCCGGTGTGCTGGTGAAGAGGACGAGAAAGTCGTACTGCTTGCCGATTTCGATTGTCTCCTGAGCGTTCACCTTGTGGGGGGAAGCATCCAGCAGGCGCGAGCCCTCCAACATGCCCGCGGGATAGGCCAGCCATACCGGATACCAGTAAGACTCGATCTCGCGGGTCGCTGGCCAGCGCGAGCTTGCGCCGCCGTCGTAGTTTTCAAAAGAAGGGGGATTTAGGAACAGCGTTCTTAAAGGCATAGACTTATACATCGTACCATCTTGTGAGGGACCCGATAAACCGCTCGGGGTTGTTGGTAGTGGGTCGAGTTGCCGGACGGGCGAACACTCGACGAGTTGTCGACTACACCGTCTACGAGCGACGGATTCGGCTTACGACTGGGGGATGACCACCAAGCGGGGGCCGTGCTGGTCACGTTGCCACGCACTTTCAATATCCGCGAGGGGTACGCGCTCGGTGTCCACCTGCAGTTCCCCATTGGCAGCATGCACCATCACACGCTGCAAGGCGTTGGCCAGAACTTCGCCAGGTGGAATTCCTGCAGTGCCCATAATTGTCAATGCGGTGCTACGAAGCACAGAAGCCGGCAGTGCAATAGTTGGGCCCGCGCTTTCACCTACCTGAACCAAGCGAGTCTCGGGTTTGATAGTCGCAAATTTCCTGGTCGTTATTGCGGACAAGAATGCCTCAGTGGGTTGGCCCCACACGTAATCTATGACAACTTGGAAGCCGGACTCGCCAGCCTCCCGCACGAATGCCTCCTGGAGATCCTTCGCAGACATGTCGAGTCGAATGGTCGAGTCAGCGCCGAGTCGGCCCATTGAGTTCAGGACTTGTTGGTTACGTCCCGCTGCAACAACGCGAGCCCCGCCGAGGAGTTTGGCGAGTCTCACAGCCAATTTCCCGGTAACTCCGGTCGCGCCGAGAATGAGGACGTTTTCGCCTGCGGCCAACTTAGCTCGGAACGTTAGTGCAAGCCACGCGGAAACACCAGGGTTGGGAAGGGCGGCGGCAAGGTCGTCATTCACACCGTCAGGTACAGGGAACGTGAATGCTTTGGGGACGACCGTCCGTTGTGCCATCGCGCCATAAGGTGGGCGACATCCGCCAAAAAACACTCGTTGTCCATCGCTGAGATGCCCAACTCCGTCGGTGCCACAGATAATCAGGGTTCCTTCGCGGCGGCTGGCATAGTGGGAGCCGCTAGCCATCTGCTTGTCCACAGGCTTGAGTGCTGCGGCGTGAACATGCACGATGACCTCGTTGTCGCCAGCGACCGGCTCCGGGAATTGCTCACAGCGAGGTGGTTTCCCGAGGGTGTGCAAAACGGCAGCATCCATGGTAGCTCCCAAGGCGCCCATCCTTACGTCGTGAATTGTACCGCCATGATAGACTACTTGGACGTAACGCCCAAACCGCCCAGTTGCGCGCCGAATTGGCCGAGCCGTCGGAGAATTGGCCCAGATTTTCAACTGACCCACTGGCCGGTCGTTGAAACTTGGCGACTCTTGGCAGTCAGCGGGGCGTATGCGCTAAGTGCCAACCATGTACGAGAGATTACTGACCCGGAATGGCCCAATTCTCCAATTCGCCCGTGAGCCGGAGCAGTTGCAGTTCGGCGCGGCTCAGCGCGAAGTCGGCGTCCAAGTAAGCAGCATACTTGTCATCGGTGTCAAGCTGGGCAGTTTGCTCATCGCGGGTGTTGGCTTCTCCGGTTCCGACGCGCGCCTTCACCGCTTCAAAATCGCCCTGCGAAACCTCCCACTCCAGCTTCGCCACGTCGCGCGCAGCCGAAAGCTGCCGAAGCGAGCGCTGCAGTTGCAGTGCATCCTCTTTCACCTTTTCTTTGGTAAGTTCTTCCTGTTTTCCAGCCAGCAGCGCATCAGCCTTTGCTTCTTCAGCTTTCGCCTTCTGCACAGCGTTGAATAACGGGAACCTGACGTTCATACCACCCGAAAAGTTATTGGGTGTGTAGTGGTTGGGGAAATACAGATCATAGTTATTAAACTTGGCGAGATACGCATACTGGCTGGCCACATCGAGGGTGGGAAGATGTGTTGCCTTATGCTCGCCTTCGGCCCGTAACCGTGCCGCGGTTGTTTTCTGCTGCGCCTCTTTGACCGCAAGGCTGTTCTCAACCGCCCTGGCGGGCAGGTCGTCTTCCTGCGATATCAAAGGAAATAACGGCACAGAAGCGGGATCGAGTGCAATTGACTCCGCCGGCATTCCGATTAGGCTTGCGAGATGCTGGCGCGCCACGTCAGCTCGGCCCTCCGCTTGGGCAATCCGCAGACGAACGCGTGCCGCCACAAGTTGGCTTCGGGTGAGGTCAAGCTTGCTGTCTACACCTTGCTGGAGACGCTGCTCACTCACATATTGCGCTTTTTCTGCGGCTTTTTGGGCTTCGCCCAGAGCCTCGATTTTTTTTGCCAGCTGCGTCAGCTCCGCGTAGGTCAGTGCAGTGTCGAGAATGACCGCATTGCGCTTGTCTTGCACATCGAGCGAAGTGGCGCGCCATTCGATTTTCGCTGCCTTTAGCGACTTGTAGAGGGCAATATTTAAAACCGACTGGGAGGAATTGAAATTGACGACCGAGGGCGCGGAGCCCTCCAGAGTCAGCGGAAACCCGTACGAATAACCGAGCGCCGAGCCAACCGTTAGTTGGGGGATGTAGTTAGCGCGCAGCTCTTCGTACGCCTCCCGCGAGCGCCACTGATTGATAGCCGCGATGCCCATCACGCCGCTATGTTCCAAGGCCAGCTCAATAGCGTTGCGGAACGGGACCGGAGTGGATGGCTCGGTGGCAGAACAGAAAGTTGGGAAGGAAAGTATTGCAAGCAGGAGAACTACCGAAGCCGCGGCGCTGGTAACCGGATTTGTCTTCATCCTGAACGCCGGGCTTGCGATCGCGTCCCGTGCTCTGAAGTACCAATGCGAGGCGTGCCGCTACTGTAGCCTGCCAAGAGCCGATTTGGCGGGCACGAATCCGGAGGCCAGTTTGACCGAAGCCTGGTATTCCGAGGCGGCAGCTGAATTCTGGCCCATCTTTTCCTTGAGTTGGCCGATTAGATAATGGGCCCGGAACGCCGGCGCCGACTCTGCCAGTTCGCCCGAGGCCAGATACTTCTGGAGGTACTGCACGGCATCGGGGTAGTCGCGACCGGCGAGGTAGAGCTCGTGCGCAGCATCAAAGTAGGATTCCGCTTTCTTGTTGGGCTGAGCCATCGCTGAATTCACCGCAGTTTGAATCTCGTCAAGCCGGCCTTGCTGACGATAAAAAGCGGCGAACTGCAGCCACATGTCAGCAGGGTTGTTCGCCTGCTTGATTGCGAGGCGGAATTGCGCCTCAGCTTGGGGATATTGCTTCTGCTTCTGCGCGACGCGTGCCAGGATCAGGTGCGACATTCCCGAGTCATACTTTGCGACTTGAGCGGCCTGGTCGCGGGCTTTATCCACTCCGCCGCCCATGATGCCAGGAGCCTCGGTGTAATACTCTGCAAGATCAACCCGCGCCGGTACATTGGACGGGTCAAGCTGCACGGCGCGCTCAAACTCGTTCTTCGCCTTTTTTGCATTGACGGCAGCAGAAAACGCCTTGGAGTCTTCTGCCTTTCGTCCATACTCACGGCCGAGCCAGAGACGATAAGTGGCATTGTTCGGTTCCAGGCTGACGGCGCGTTCTCCGTATTTGACGGCGTCGTCCCAGCGCTCCATCGCGAAGTAGACACGGGAGAGCAGATTCAGGGACTCGGCATCATCGCGGCTGGCCAGAGCGGCGACAGCGTCGTTCATCTGCCCGGACGAGAGCAACTGGTTCGACGCGGGGGCGGCGCTGCTCACGCCTGCCAGTCCGAACGTCAAGACAAACAAGACAACAAATTTTGAGTACAGCAATTTCATGGAGTAGCCGATTTCACTGCCATACCGCTTTTTAGCGACTGCATATTGAGCGCACCCAACGCCAGCACTGCGTTGTCGGAGAGGCCGCTCGTTACCTCTACCCGGGTCAAGTTCGACACGGATGTCGTCACGTTCCTACGCCTCAACTCACCATTTACGACCTGAAGAACATACTGTCCTCGGTCATCCTGATGGATCGCCTCGCGAGGAATGGTCAGCGCATCCTCCTTCCGCGCCGTTATTACCGCGACGCTGACATTGGTGTTGGGAAGTAGCTTAAGGTCGTCGTTATTAATAATGCAAGTCACTTCTCCGACCATTCGCGTGCCGTGCTGCACCACGGTCGTGGGAAGCGTCTCCAACATGCCCTTCCAGGCGCGGCCAGGCAGCGCGTCCCAGGTCACCTCGACCACCTGCCCTGGTTGCAGTCTGCCGATTTCCGGCTCGTCTATGAAAGCCCGAACTCGCACCTTGTGCAGGTCTGCCACCTGCACCAGCAGATCGCCGGTATTGACGAAGGCACCCTCACGCACAGGGAGGGAATAGACCATTCCGCCTCGAGGCGCGGTGATGTTGGAGTTTTTCAGCACTTGTTGAGCGGCTTGCAGCGAGGCTTTGGCTTCAGCTTTCTGTGCTTCGGCGTGGCCGAGCTCCTGCTGCGAGTAACGGCCCTGAAGCTTTTGCTGCAGGGCGTGGACCTCGGAATCCGCAACCTTGGCGCGGTTTTGGGCTGCATCCACCTCGCCCTGTGAAGCGGCGCCGGTCTGTAACAGCTTCTGCATCGCCTGGAGATTGCGCTCGGCGGCCTCCCGGTCCGTCTGCGCTTTCACCAGCGCGTTGCGGGTGGTGACGAGTTCATCGCGCGTGCCTCCGCTCTGCACGGTATTCAAATCGGCTTCGGCGCCCTTAAGTTGAGCTTCGGCCCGCGCCGCCTGCAAGCGGGCGTCAGCATCGTCCAAGCGCAGCAACATCTGGCCGGGTTTCACCCAGTCACCCTGCTTGACGTAAATCTTCTTCACCGTCGTGGGCATGGGAGAGTAGGCCTGGAAGTTGTCCAAGGCTTCAATTTTGCCGTTCGTCGCAATGCTTGCGGTGATCGTCTCTCGCTGGGCAGCTCCAACGCGAATCGTAACTTGGGAATGATGAAGAGAGACGAATGCGGCGAGCACTACCACTGCAACCAGGAGGCCTATGACGACCAGCCAGGTTCGTTTTCCATTCACACGATGGCCGTTCTCAGATGCTGCTGCCATTTTCCGAAACTACAAGTATAACGTAGCACGCGATTTCCCAGCGGTCACACCGTTTTCCCCGCGTGCTCTTTGGGAGCATCGGGAGCGGCGCGTTGCCTGTGATTTCGCGTCCCTATGTTCGATATTGATGTTGAAGACCCTGCGAAGACGCAGCGCTACAGCTTGACTCAACCCGGAGTCCGGGTTATTCATCCCAAAGGTAGGGGATATCCGCATGGAATTCCGCAAGGTCAAGCGAGTCATTGGCGGCACGGTGAATGACATCGCCGTGAACCACATCTTCTCGTTCGCGGCGGCTCTGTCGTACTACTTCGTCATGGGGTTCTTTCCGGCGCTGATTGCTCTAGCCGCGATTTTGGCCTACCTGCCCATACCGGACCTGTTCAACACCATCGTCAGCACAATGGCCCGAGTCGCCCCGCCAGAAAGCATGGGACTCATTCGCAGGATTGTCGCCGACGTGATCACGCCCAGCCGCGGCACTCTGCTGTCGCTGGGCCTAGTGGGTGCGATCTGGACCTGCTCCAGCGGCTTCTCCACATTGATCGAAGCGGTAAATGTCGCTTATGACGTTCCCGAGACTCGTCCCTGGTGGAAGACACGATTGCTGGCTATCGAGCTAATCTTCGTCGTGGGGACGCTGGTCACGGCCGCTTTCGCGTTCATGATTGTGGGTCCTGAGTTTGGAGAATTCCTGGCTGCGCACCTGGGACTCACCCACGCATTTGCAGCAATTTGGCCGGTGGTGCGATATGTGCTGGCGGTCAGCTTCGTTATCGTGGCAATTGAGGTTGTGTATTTCCTTGCTCCTAATGTCAGGCAGCCCTTCATCGGGTCGTTGCCTGGCGCAGTCCTGGCGGTGATCGGATGGATTTTGCTCTCCGATGGCCTGAGCTTGTACTTTCGCAAGTTCGCCCACCTCAACAAGACGTATGGCGTGCTGGGAGGTGGTATAGCACTGCTCACTTGGATGTACTGGTCAGGATTTCTCATACTTGTTGGGGCGGAGTTGAATTCAGAGATCCTCCAGCAGCGCGGGGACGGAACACTGCCGTTGAAGCAGCCTCCTCCGCCGAAGGTGAAGCCGATAATGGCTACCACCGCCGACAGTGCGCAACCGGTGAACGAGCCGGACACAGCCGCGCAGCGCAGGGCTTAGGTTGGAAGCGACAGCACTCCTCAACCGCCGCCGCTAGAATGGTGAAATGGCAAAAAGTAATCGCTATACGCCGGAGCACGCGCAAGCCGGCGTAGACGCCAAATTTCCCGACATTGAAACCTGGCCGAACCAGTTCTCCAATTACGAAATTCTGATCGACGTTCCGGAATTCACTTCTGTCTGCCCGAAAACAGGTCTCCCTGACTTTGGCACTCTCTGGATCCGCTATATGCCCGACAAGGATTGCCTGGAGTTGAAGTCGCTGAAGGAATATTTGACCTGCTACCGCAATCTCGGCATTTTTCAGGAAAACGTTGTCAACCGAGTGTTAGAGGACGTGGTACGCGCCACAAAGCCAAAATGGGCTGAAGTCAAAGGCGAGTTCCGCCCACGCGGCGGAATTGGCACCGTCGTGATCGCGCGTTACCCACGGCCGAAGAAGTAAGCTACGCGAGGTCCCGTCGATCGACTCTGCGCGTGAATGTTATTCTGTTCGCAATCTGCCCCAACAAGGTTCTTGAACACCTAATGCCTGAAACCAATCATCCAGACTCCCAATCGGAAAACGACGCGAGCGAGTCGTTCGGCGACCTCCTCTCGCAATACGAACGCAGCCACCTGCGGAAATCCGATACCGGCGGCCAGCAAATCGAAGGCACGGTTGTCACTGTCACCGCGGACTCAGTATTGCTCGATATCGGGTACAAGAGCGAAGGCATTCTACCGGTGTCAGTGTTCGAGGCTGCCGGTGAGACCGTCCGTGTCGGCGACAAGTTTGCGGTCACGGTGAAAGGACGCGATCCCGAGGGTTACTACGAACTCACGCGATTCAAGGTCGCGCGGCCGGCGGACTGGCCGGCGCTGGAGCGAGCCTTCGCGGAAAAAGCAACGATTGTTGGCACGGTGACCGGCGTGGTGAAGGGCGGTTTCAGCGTTGACGTGGGAGTGCGCGCCTTCATGCCGGCATCCCGCAGCGGAGTGCGCGAGGCCTCCGAGATGGAGAAGCTCGTTGGCCAGGAGGTCCGCTGCCGCATCATCAAGCTAGATACCACAGAGGAAGACATAGTCGTTGATCGTCGCGTCGTCGCTGAAGAGGAAGAGCGCTCAGCCAAAGACCGGCGCTATTCCGAAATGCGTGAGGGCGACGTTGTAAACGGCATGGTGCGCAATCTGACTGACTACGGAGCGTTTGTTGATGTGGGTGGCGTCGATGGCCTGCTGCACGTGGCGGACATCTCTTGGGCCCACGTCAACAACCCTGCGGATGTGCTCTCTGTTGGCCAGCAGATCGAAGCCAAGGTGCTCAAGATTGATGCCGGCAAGCAGCGCATTTCACTTGGCCTGAAGCAGCTGCAGCCGCATCCCTGGGACGCGGTGGCGGAAAAGTACAAGCCGGGCGAGCGTGTGCGCGGGACGGTGTCGCGCCTGGCCGACTTCGGTGCCTTTGTTGAGCTGGACCCCGGAGTTGAGGGACTAATCCACATTTCGGAAATGTCATGGGCCAGGAAGGTGCACAAGCCGAGCGACGTGGTCAAGCCGGGCGACACTGTTGAGGTTGTGATTCTCGGTGTGAACGTCGGCGAGCAGCGGCTCTCTCTGGGGCTAAAGCAGGCGTTGGGAGATCCCTGGGCTGACGTTGCGCAGCGATATCCGGCGGGATCAGCGATCGAAGGCCCGATTACCAGCATCACGAAATTTGGCGCGTTCGTGCAGGTGATTGAGGGCGTTGAGGGCATGATCCATGTGAGCGAAATCAGTGCCGAGAAGCGCATCAATCATCCGCAGGAGGTGCTGAAGGTCGGACAGGTTGTGAAAGCGCAGGTACTTTCCATCGACCGGGAGCGGCGGCTGATGCGCCTGAGCATGAAGCAACTGGTTCCCACCGGCCTGGACGAATACATAGCAGAGCACAATTCAGGAGATGTGGTGGCCGGGCGCGTCAGCGAAGAATCGGGCGGAATTGCTCGCGTGGAATTGGGCGAAGGTGTTCAAGGCACGTGCCGAATTAGTGCGGCAACTCCTGTAGCAGAGGAGGCCAGATCTGCTGCGGCAGATTTGTCGTCGTTGACTTCGATGCTGCAAGCCCGCTGGAAGAGCGGTGGTTCCACAGCCGGCCCGAAAAAAACGGAAGCGATTCACGCCGGCCAGGTTCGAAGCTTCCGCATTGCTAAGCTAGATCGTGAGGCGAAGACCATCGAGCTGGAATTGGCTTAGCTCGCGCCATTTTCATTGGGGGTTGACAACCTGGGTTCCCCGTAGCAGAATCTCATCTTAGGCGAATAAAAAGCGAAAGTACTGGCCTGTGCGCTTCGCCATCTTGGGGTTCTTATGTCTTCCGTTGCTGTCTGCCCAGCCATCTCTTCGGTATCTTGCAATAGCTCTGCTGATGCTCTCCGCACCCGCATTGAATCCTCGCTAGGCGAGCAACTCTCTTCCACCTTGCTGCTTCGCCAACGCGCTGCCCCGCTGACTGTCCCCATTGGAATCGCTGCTTTGGACCAGCTAACGGGTGGTCTGCCTCGAGGTGCGCTCAGTGAGATTACGGGGCCGGCTTCTTCGGGGCGCACTGGAGTTATGTTGGCGGCTCTCGCCGGAGCCACTCGCCGCCAGGAGGTGTGCGCGCTGGTAGACGCCAGCGGCAGCTTGGATCCCACTTCTGCTGCAGCCGCAGGTGTCGATTTGGAGCGGCTATTGTGGGTGCGTTGTTCTAATCCAGAGTCAAATTCTCAAGCAGGAAAGAAGAGCGGCTTTTCCAAAGCAGGAATGTCACGAAGCACTGGGTTTTCCTGTAGCGGCGCCTTGGAACAGGTGCTGAAGGTCGCTGACCTGTTGCTGCAGGCCGGCGGCTTTGGAATGGTCGTGCTCGATCTCGGCGACCTTCCTGTGCCGAGCGCACGCCGGGTGCCGCTTACGTCATGGTTTCGTTTTCGACGCGCCGTCGAGCCGACTGCAACCGTGCTGCTGCTGATCGAACAAGAGTCCTGTGCTCAGACGTGCGCATCTTTGGTGTTGCGCTTGCAACCGGAAGCAGTATGGGCGTCGGACACATCCGGGAGCAATGCCACAGCTTCGCCGCGCAATGTCGAATCGAGCCAGCGCCCATATATTCCGCCCAATATTGCTGTCAGCCATGCAGCTCTACTTCGCGGCATTCGCGTCCGCGCGGAAGTAGTGCGTTCAGGGGCACAGCGCAGGCCACCACAATCGGTTCGGGCGCGCTTTGAACTACAGACTGTGTAAGTTGAGGGTGCTCCACCGAGATATAGCACTTGCGAATTTCCGTTCATTGTTATGTTTGCTTGCATTTACATTCCCGATTTTGCGGTGGAAGCCATTGTTCGCGCCGAGCCGTTATTGCGCGATCGTGCAGTTGCCATATTGCAAGGCAAGCCTCCACTGACACGTGTGGTTGCTCTGAATGAGAAGGCCCGCCTGTTGGGAATGGAAACTGGTATGACGAAGTTGCAAGCTGCTGTTTTCGCGGAGGCGCCCACATCTGATGAGAGTAAAACTCGGGTGCCACAACGTAGTACCAGTGCGATGTCTTCATCAGGGTTCGCGGTATTGCGTCAACGGTCGCCGCAGCAGGAAAACGCAGCTCATGCCGCACTGCTTGATGTCGCTCACGCTTTTTCACCGCGGGTAGAAGATGCCGATTGCGACACTCTGCTGCTCGATCTCACAGGCCTTGAGCGGCTCTATGGGGTCCCTGCCAGGATGGGAAGCGATCTGAAGTCGCGCGTGGCTGCTGTCGCGATTGAAGCCAATATCGCTATCGCTCGCAATCCTGACGCGGCCCTGCACGCAGCGCGGGGATTTGATGGCGTAACCGTCATCCCGCCCGGCAGTGAAGCCCAGCGACTCGGAGTGTTACCAGCGCACATCTTGCTGGATGCTTTTCAGATTTCCGCGCCCGGCATAGCTGGTGGAAAAGCCTCTGAGCGCGAGAAGCTACGCGAAGAGATGCTCGATACGCTGGAGCGTTGGGGGGTACGCGATTTTCGCACTCTGGCTTTATTGCCCGAGCATGCCTTGGCTTCGCGGCTGGGCCAAACTGGTGCGCAGTTGCGGCGTCTGGCCCGGGGCGAAGGCATGCGCACGCTGGCCTTGTGCGAACCACCCCTGCAGTTTGAAGAATCGATGGAGCTGGAATATCCGGTGGAAACTATCGAGTCCTTGTCGTTTGTCTTGAACCGCCTATTGGAGCAATTGTGCGCGCGGCTGGAGACCCGATCTCTGGCTGCACAAGAATTAAGGTTGCGCTTACAGCTTGAGCCGCGCGTCGCCGATGAACAGACGACAACAATCCACGAACTGAATGGCTCAGTCGGAGACTCTTACAATGTGGTAGGCGAGCCAGGATTGGAACGTGCTTTGCGACTGCCCGTGCCAATGCGCGATTCCAAAGTATTTTTAAAGTTGCTGCAACTGGATCTGGCGGCACATACGCCTGGCGCTCCGGTAACTAAACTCTGGATCGGTGCACAACCGGCGCCACCCCGATCAGCGCAGCGCGGGCTATTCCTGCCAGTTAGTCCTGAACCCGAAAAGCTGGAAATCACATTGGCACGCATTAACGCCATTGTTGGTGAGCAGCGGGCTGGGATTGCGCGACTAGTCGACAGCCACCGGCAGGACAGTTTTCGGGTAGATCGGTTCGAGACGGCAACGGAGAAAGTGACAAGAACGGTATCTCCGACAATGTCGGACATTAGCCATGCGCCTCCCCTGGCAATGCGGCTGATTCGTCCGGAATGTCACCTTAAAGTGCAGCTATCGGAGGGACGCCCGGCGTGGCTGTCCGCGCAAACCAGGCAAACAGAGCGGGAAAATTTGGAAGGGATGGTTCTTTGGTCAGCGGGACCATGGCGCTCGTCGGGGGATTGGTGGATCGAGAAGGCACAAGGAGAGCAGTCCGGCCCCTGGGACCGTGAGGAGTGGGACATTGCTTTGACAAGTAATGGCAACGCGACTCCCGATGAGGAACAAAATGTGACGCTCTATCGCATCTACCGTGAGGTAGGGAGTGATCAATGGTTCGCAGACGCCTGCTATGACTGAATTCATTGACTGGTCCTGCAAGTACGAGCAACTCCGAATTGACTGAAACTGACCACTGGCTACTGGCTACGGTGATGTACATCGAGCTTCACGCGCGCTCCGCTTTCAGCTTTCTTGAAGGTGCTTCGGTCCCCGAGGAACTTGCTGAAGTTTGTGCCCAGCATGAAATGCCGGCAATGGCCTTGCTGGATCGCGATGGTGTCTATGGCGCACCGCGCTTTCATCTCGCCGCAAAGAAGCTTAACATCCAAGCACACATCGGCGCGGAGATCACGTCGCTGCTGCCTGGAAGAAATCCAGAAAGATCGGCTGAGCTTTCGCGTTTGTCTTTGCTTTGCGCTTCGCGTGAAGGCTACCAGAATCTGTGTCGTTTGATCACACGTACAAAGCTGCGTGCGCCGAAATATCCGAGGCCTATACCACGACGTAAGACGAACAATGTGCCACAACGTGACCCAAGCAATGACTTGCTTGTGCAATCTCAAGCGACAGCCTCGCTTTTTGATCTGACTGAACATGCTGCCGGGCTCATCTGCCTGACCGGAGGGGATGAAGGCCCGCTGGCGCATGCGCTCAATTACGGCGGTATAAGCGAAGGCCGCAGATTACTCGAGCGGCTCATCGCTATCTATGGCTGCGAGAATGTCTTTGTCGAGCTGCAGCGCCATTACAATCGCGCGCAAGAGGCGCGACTTGAGGCTGCGACTGAACTGGCTCGCAGCTTGCAATTACCGCTGCTCGCGACCCAAGGGGCACAATACGCCAAGCCGGAAGAGCGCCAAATTCTCGACGTTTTCACCTGCATTCGCAACCATCGCACGCTGGATTCAGCGGGAAAACTGTTGGCGCACAACAGCGAGTGCTACATCAAGACTCCACAAGAGATGCTGCAACTGTTCGCCGACCTGCCGGAAGCAACGGCGAATACCTTGGAGCTATCGTCGCGCCTGGAATTCACGCTTAACGATCTTGGCTATGAATTTCCGCGCTATCCCGTCCCCGAGGGTGACACGATGGATACGTTTCTGCGAGCGAGAGCCATGGAAGGCGGCCGCAACCGCTATCTGCGTCCTGGCCAAGGTGAACTATGGCGACGTGCGCAGCGGCAAATTGAGCGCGAACTCACGTTGATTGAGCGACTGAAGCTCGCGGGCTACTTCCTGATCGTCTGGGACATCGTTCGCCACTGCCGCGAGCACGGCATCCTGGTACAGGGGCGTGGCTCTGCCGCCAACAGCGCGGTTTGTTATTCGCTCGGCATCACTGCCGTTGATCCTGTCGGCATGGACCTGCTCTTCGAGCGTTTTTTATCGGAAGAACGAGGCGAGTGGCCCGACATCGATCTCGATCTGCCCAGCGGCGATCAGCGGGAGCGCGCTATTCAATATGTGTACGAGCGCTACGGCAAATTGGGAGCAGCCATGACGGCCAACGTAATTACCTACCGCGGGCGGTCGGCGGCGCGCGAGGTGGGCAAGGCGCTCAGCTTTAATGGCGAGACCCTCGACCGGCTGGCCGGCCTGGTGAGTTCGTGGGAGTACAAGGATCCGGGCGATACGCTGGAGCGGCAATTTCGTGATGCAGGATTTGATTTGCGGCATCCGCGCATCCGTAAGTTCTTCGAGCTTTGTCTGGCGGTGCAGGACCTGCCGCGGCATCTGGGGCAGCACTCCGGCGGAATGGTCATCTGCCAGGGACAGCTCGATTCCATCGTGCCTCTGGAGCCGGCAACCATGCCCGGCCGGGTGGTGGTGCAATGGGACAAGGAAGATTGCGCCGATATGGGCATCGTCAAAGTTGACCTGCTTGGCCTGGGGATGATGGCAGTTCTGGAGGAATCAATCACGCTGATCCACAATCATTATCAGGAAGAGGTCGATCTGGCGAAGCTGCCAGCCGATGATCCCACAGTGTATGGCACATTGCAGAAGGCCGACACAGTAGGAATGTTCCAGATTGAGAGCCGGGCGCAGATGTCCTGCCTGCCGAGACTTTATCCCACTAACTTCTACGACATTGTGGTACAAGTTGCCATCATTCGTCCCGGCCCAATTGTGGGGCAGATGGTGAACCCGTACCTAATGCGCAGGCAAGGCAGGCAAGCCGTGGTGTATCCGCATCCTTCGCTGGAGCCTGTATTGGAACGCACTTTGGGTGTGCCACTTTTTCAAGAGCAATTGTTGCGCATGGCGATGATTACCGCCGGATTCAGCGGCGGCGAAGCCGAAGAGTTGCGACGAGCCTTTGGCTTCAAGCGCAGTGAACGGAGAATGCGCGATATCGAAGTCAAACTGCGAGAGGGCATGCAGCGCAACGGCATCTCACCCGAGGCGCAGGAGCAGATCATCCTCTCCATCACTTCATTTGCCTTGTATGGATTTCCCGAGTCGCACGCTGCCAGCTTTGCGCTGATCGCTTATGCCAGCGCTTATTTGAAGTGTCATTATCTGGCGGCTTTTACGGCTGCGCTGCTCAACAATCAACCTATGGGGTTCTATCACCCTTCCACGATCGTCAAAGACGCCCAGCGGCACGGCCTACGAGTGAAGCCGGTGGACATCGCCCGTTCAGATTGGCTGTGTACGCTTGAGGCGGAAGCGAGTACCACAACGTCAGGCGAGTCTCAGCTTGCACTTCGCATGGGCTTTCGTTATGCCAAGGGGCTGCGCGAAGAAGCAACGCAGGCGATTTTACGCGAGCGTCGCAACCGGCGGTTCGAGTCCATTGCCGATCTGGCGTATCGGGTTCCAGAATTGCGCCGCAACGAATTGGTGATCTTGGCGTCGATTGGGGCGCTCAATTCGATTGGATGCAATGCAAGGAGCGAAATCGAGGTACCTCAGGGGCTAAAGCCCAGCAATAATCCAGCGTACGGCACGGCTGAAAGCCGTGCCCCTTCAAAACAAGCCCTTTCAACACAAATTTATGGAATAGCTTCCAGCAAACCAGTAGCCAAGCTGCGTCTGCATCGGCGCGATGCGTTGTGGCAGGTGGAGCGTGCAGCGCGGTTTGCCGGACCGCTGCTGGAGAGCATTCCGGAATGTGATGGCGCGTCCCCGCTCGCGGCGATGACGGCGGAAGAGCGACTGGTCGCCGACTTTCATGGCACGGGACTTACGGTCGGGCCGCACCCTATGCAATATCGCCGCGCCGAATTGCAACGCGCGCGAGTCCTCTCTGCAGCGGAACTGGCGCAGGCGGCTCATGGCCGGCATGTTCGCACGGCGGGTTGCGTAATTGCCCGACAGCGACCGGGGACGGCCAAAGGGTTCGTCTTCCTCAGCCTGGAAGACGAGACCGGCATCAGCAATGCCATCATCTCGCCCGATATTCTCGAGCAAAATCGAATTGTGATTACGACCGAGAAATTTTTGTTACTAGAAGGTGTCCTGCAGAAGCAGGAAGGCGTGATCTCGGTCAAGGTGGAGCGGGTCGCGCCGATGCGCGAGGCGTATGCAGCCAGCGAAGTTGATGTCACAGACGCGGATGTGCGCTCGCACGACTTTCATTAGCAGGCCCCACGCCCGTTTACGGAAGAAACCCCTAAACCGTTTGCGTTGCATGTTGCGACTTTTCCCTCTGATCGGAAATCAGACGGTAAACGCCATCGACATCGTCGATATCGCGAAACTCCGGAACATCTTCAATTGCCATCCCATCCCATGCACCCCATCCGCGATTTCGGGACCACAGTGGCTGTGGTTGCGTAAAAAGTAGCGAACCTATACCTGGCGTAAGCTCAGGCTGGACGGCTGCGTAGGACAGTTGCGCTATCTGCATAAAACATCGACCTGCACCTACTGCTTGATTTCTATGCGTCCCGGCTCCTGCCCTGGATACTCGTACACGCCACGGCCGGACTTGCGTCCAAGTCGCCCAGCCTTCACGTACTGCACCAGCAGCGGCGCAGGACGAAACTTCTCGCCGAGCGATTTGTGCAGATACTCCAGAATATGCAAGCGAGTATCGAGCCCTACGAGATCGATCATTTCAAAGGGGCCCATAGGATGATTTAATCCCAGCTTTAATGCCTTATCGATATCCTGTGCAGAGGCCACGCCCTCCTGCAGCATGTAAAAAGCTTCATTGCCGATCATGGCATTAATGCGGCTGGTGATGAACCCCGGCGATTCTTTGATCGCCACGACCTCCTTGCCCATGCGCCTTCCGACCTCAACTGCGGCATCGAGGGTCTCTTCGCTTGTGTCCAGCGCGCGCACAATCTCCAGCAATTTCATCTTGTGGACGGGATTAAAGAAGTGCATGCCCACGCATTTCGGGGCGCGATAAGTGACCGACGCAATCTCGGTTACGCTGAGCGATGACGTGTTCGAGGCAAGAATTGTTGTTGGGCGACAGACTTTATCAAGCAGCGTGAAGATCTCGATTTTCGACTCCATCTCCTCTGGGACGGCCTCGATGACCAGGTCGGCTTCGCGTGCGGCCTGTTCGACAGAAGAAGCATACTCAAGCCGCGAAAAGGCCTCGTCCGCTGCATGCTTCGTCACCTTCCCTAAGTCGACAGCCTTGTCCAGGTTGGAGCGAATCTCCGTCTCAGCCTTGCGCAGCGCGGTCGGCAGGATGTCTTCCAGGATGGTGCGGTAGCCTCCGAGAGCCGCGGCATGCGCGATGCCGCGACCCATGATTCCGGCGCCAATCACAGCGATGGTACGGATCTCGGCCATCCGGCTAGGCTCCCTTTTCCAGCTGCTCGATGACGTTGAAGAAATTCGGATCCGACTTGCGCATGTACTCGGCCAATTTGCGTTTTTCCTCAGGAGTAATCAGGTAAAGGCTGGCGTTGATGCGGCGCAGTGTTGCCGCAATGTCGTCGACGTAATTCATCATTCGGATCAGTTCACCTGTGGCGGCCATGAAAGTTCCTTCCTGCAACGATGGTAAGAAAGCGATGGGCTTGCCCGTCATGCAAACTTAAGTTACGAGCGGCCAAGCGTCTATTCTCTTCGTCGCTCACACTTTAGTAAAGCGTTTGGCGGCGATTTCGCGTCGAGTTGCGCGACCGCACCCCTCTTGCATCGACCCGGCGAGTAGCATCAAACTGCATGTAGCGCATCTGATCGACTTTCGGACGTAGACTGAAGCAGCACCCGAAACCGGCAATCACATGCAAACCAGTACGACCCTGCTGACCGACCAATACTCTGACCTGTGCGAATGCCTTGAGCATCTCTCGGGCGAGAAGGGCAGCGCGACGCCAGGTTCTACGTACCGGTTGCAGTTCAACAACCGCTTCCGTTTTGAGGATGCCCGCAAACTGGTGCCCTATCTCGCGAAGCTGGGGATCACCCATTGCTACTCGTCGCCGATCCTCAAGGCGCGCTCCGGCAGCCCACATGGGTACGACATCATTGATCACAATCAGCTCAACCCGGAGATTGGGACAGAAGACGACTTTCGCCGACTTGTGGCCGAGCTGAAGAGTCACGGCATGGGGCTTCTGGTCGATACAGTGCCCAATCACATGGGAGTCGGCCACGGCGATAATCCCTGGTGGCAAGACGTATTGCAGAACGGCCGCGCCTCAGCGTACGCCGAATTCTTCGACATTGACTGGGAGCCGCTGAAGCCGGAGCTACGCAACAAGGTGCTGATTCCGGTGCTCGGCAATCCCTATGGCGAGGACCTGGAAGCCGGCAACATCAAAGCTCTGTTCGCGGATGGCAAATTTGTTGTGAAGTACTTCGACCAAGTGCTTCCTATAGATCCGCAAACATTTCCGCTGGTTTTTGCTTCACCTGGAAATCCGCGGCCTGCTGGAGGCGTTGAGCCGAGCGGGGCCTTGGCGGAATTGAACTCGCTCCTCAATTCGTTCGCTCGATTGCCGGCCAACGATAGTACCGACCCGGCAGAGGTCGCGCGCCGCGAACGCGAAATGCCGGCGCTATTGGATCGTTTCAGCGAGTTGATCTCCAATTCGCCAGATCTACGGGCGTACGTAGAGCAGGCTCTTCGGGCGCTGAACGGAATTCCCGGAGATCCCAGCAGCTTCGACGCGTTGCACCAGTTGTTAGAAAAGCAAGCGTATCGGCTTGCGTTTTGGCGAGTGTCGGGCGAGGAGATCAACTATCGTCGGTTCTTCGATATCAACGATCTCGTCGGGCTTAGGATGGAGAAGCCGCGCGTATTCGCGGAAACTCACAGGCTAATGCGCCGGTTCCTGGCCGACGGCCTGATCTCGGGATTACGCATTGACCATCCTGATGGGCTGCTGAATCCCATTCAATACTTCATGCGCCTGCAACGGTTGTACACCGCCAGCCGCTGCCTGGGCGAACAGGCGACATCGCCAACTGCCGGCGACGGTATCGAACTGGACATTCACGCCTTGTTTGGTGAACCGGAATCGAAGCATCAACAAGCGCCCCTGTATTTGCTGGTCGAGAAAATCCTGGAACGCGGTGAGCATTTGTCGCGTGAATGGCCAATAGACGGCTCCGTGGGATACGACTTTGCAAACCTGGTGAACGGCGTCCTGATCGACCTGCGTAATGAGCGCGTTTTCACCAACCTCTATCACCGTATCATCGGCGGCGCTGTTCGGGTTGATCGGCTCATCTATGAAAGTAAGAAGCTGGTGATGCGCCGTGCGCTAGCCAGCGAAGTCAACGTGCTCACCCATCTGCTCAACGAGATTTCAAATCAGGATCGGCGAGCCCGCGATTTTACTCGCGGCGTTCTCCGCGATGCGATCCGGGAAAGCATCGCGTGCTTTCCGGTTTATCGCACCTACATCGACGAACGAGGCCATGTCGCTGACAGCGACCGAGCTTACATCCAGCAGGCGATTAATCTCGCCAAACGCTGGAATGGCACCATAGCTCCAGCGGCATTCGATTTCCTTCGTCGCATTCTGCTGCTGGAAGGCACCGACAGCGACGGAAACATATATGGCTACCATCGGCAGCTCTATTTCGCGCTGAAGTTTCAGCAGCTCACCGGACCTGTGATGGCTAAGGGTCTGGAAGATACCGCCTGTTACATCCACGCCCGGTTCATCTCTGTAAATGAAGTGGGCGGGACCCCCGCTGAGTTTGGCATTCCGCTATCCGAGTTCCATCGTGGCAATCAGGAGCGGGCGGAGCATTGGCGGGCTTCGATGCTGGCGACCTCCACCCACGACACAAAGCGCAGCGAAGATGTGCGCGCACGTTTGAACGTGCTCTCGGAAATGCCGGGACACTGGGCGACGCAGGTGATGAAGTGGCGGCGCATCAACCGCACTCGGAAGGTGAATCTGGGCGATGGGCGAGTCGTACCCGATAACAACGAGGAATATTTTCTCTACCAAACCATCGTGGGCGCGTGGCCGTTACACATGGACAATGACGAGCAGCTGGAGCAGTTCGTCAGGCGCATTCAGCAGTACATGGAGAAGGCGGTTCATGAGGCTAAGGTGAATCTGAGCTGGCTGAACCCGAATCCCGACTACGTTGCCGGCATGAATTCATTTATCGAGAGAATTCTTGCGCCGCGGTACCGCGGGAAGCCAAATCTCTTCTGGGATTCTCTGCAGAAATTCCTGCCTTCGCTCATGTACTTCGGGGCGATGAATTCCCTCAGCCAAACGGTCCTAAAACTTACCAGTCCGGGTGTACCAGACATCTATCAGGGCCAGGAGATGTGGGATTTCAGCCTGGTGGACCCGGACAATCGGCGCCCGGTAGATTTCAACTTGCGGATGCAAGCGGCAGCTGAGCTGGGCGCGAGGGCCAATCCGCTGGAGAGGCGAGGTGTCGGTTACGAGCTGCTGGAAGACTATCGTGACGGTCGACTGAAACTTTGGGTCACGATGCTGACACTGAATTTCCGCCGCGCACGCCAGGATTTGTTCCGGCTCGGCAGCTACTTGCCTTTGAATGTGACGCGCGGCAGGGAAGAACACGTCATTGCCTTCGCGCGCGAGCATGGGGGCGAAATCGCAATTACCGCTGTACCTCGCCTCAACTACACGCTGACGAAGGGGAGGGAAGAGGCGCCGATCGGGTCGGTATGGGGCGATTCGGAGTTGGTATTGCCGCCGCAGGGTGTCGGCAGGGTATTGCACAACATCTTCACTGGCGAGCGATTTATGGCGAGTGAATCAATCTTATGCCGCGAAGTTTTCGGCGAGTTCCCGCTCGCTCTGCTCGGGCTGGACTGACGGCTGCTTAACGCACACATCTCGATCGGTAACCTCTACCAGGTCGGCAAGCTTTGCCGCGAGCTCAGGAGTCAGCGATCCTGGCTCCAACCGCCATGTCCAACTGCCATCAGCTTCACTCGGAATATTCATCCTGGCCTCGCTGCCCAATCCCAAGACATCTTGCACCGGCACGACAGACAACGTAGCCACCGACGTTAGTACCGCGCGCATAAAGGCCCAATTCACGCCCTCTTCGCCGATGCAGAGATAGGCAGTGGCCAACTTCTTTTCCTCTGCCGTCGCAGCGTTGTTCCACCAGCCGATGACGGTGTCATTGTCGTGTGTTCCGGTATATGCAACGCAGTTGGGCTCGTAGGAATGTGGAAGATAGATGTGAGCGCCCTTGTTGCCGAATCCAAATTGCAGCACTTTCATCCCAGGGATCCGCAACGCTCTTCGGAGTTCGTGTACCTCACGCGTAATGTAGCCAAGGTCCTCGGCGATGAACGGCAATTTGCCCAGGGCAGCCTGTAAAGAGCTAAAGAACTCTTTGTTTGGTCCTACGACCCAGTGGCCATGAACCGCGGTTGGCTCATCGGCAGGAATCTCCCAATAAGCTTCGAATCCGCGAAAGTGATCGATGCGAACGATGTCGCAGGTTTCAATTGCCCATTGCAGCCGTCCGATCCACCAGTCGTAGTTGCGCGCGCGCAGTGCGTCCCAATCGTATAAAGGATTTCCCCAGCGCTGCCCGGTCTCGCTGAAAGCGTCAGGCGGCACGCCGGCGACAACCTCCGGCGAAAGGTCTTCCTGCAGCCGAAAGAGTTGAGGATGGGTCCAAACGTCGGCGCTGTCGTAGCTGACGAATATCGAGACATCGCCGATGATACGAATACCGCGCTCCGCGCAATAGGAACGCAAGGCGCCCCACTGCTCGAAAAATGCGAACTGCAGAAAACGTTCTTCGTCCAGTTGAGTGCGCAATTCGGATTGCAATCGCGCAATCGTATCCGGCACGCGACGGGCGATTTCCGGTGGCCAGGTATTCCAACACCGTTCGTCAAATCGCTCGCGCAAGACGCTGAATAGCACGTAATCTTCCAGCCACCACGACTGCTTGTGGCAAAATTCATCGAATCGGTGGCGTGCGTCACCTTTAGCAAACCGCAAGAAGCGCGCAGCGGCCTGGCGGAGCAGTGGAAGTTTGTACGCACGAACGGCGTCGAAGTCAACCCGCGAACTTGTGCCGCTGCCTTCTGTAAATTCCGTGACGCCGATCAGCCCACGTTCGGCGAGGCGCTCCAGACTTATCAGTAGAACATTGCCGGCGAACGCCGACGTGCACGAGTAGGGCGAGTTGCCGCATCCCACAGGCTGCAAGGGCAAGATCTGCCACAGCGTTTGCTTCGCAGCCGATAACCAGTCCACAAATTCATACGCAGCCGGACCGAGATCACCGATTCCTCCGCGCGAAGGAAGGGAGCTTGGGTGTAGCAGGATACCGGATGAGCGCTCTGAAAACATTTTATGGTTGAGGTATGTGGAACACTGGTGACGGACTTACGGCAGTCCAGCGAAAATTCGGCCAGCAGGTCATCCCTGCCGGCCAGGGAAAGTGGGATCACATCTAAGACCCAGCGAGGTTGGTGACTCGCTCCATCTCTTTCTTGTTGATCTTGATTTTTCCTTCTTTTTCGAGAGTGGTCCGCATGTTCTCGACGTAAAGGTTTTCAAACTCTTCACGCTTCTGTTGCACCAGCGCATCCTTCGCCTTGTCCCAATCCTGCTTGACTTGGGCAGCTGTCGGCTCCTGCGAATCGAGAACCTTCAGCACGATTCCGTTTTGTCCGCCCTGGATGGGACCGCTGATCTCGCCAGTCTTCATTGTGAACGCAACGCTGGCGGGCCCGGTCATGGCGCCCAGGTCGGGAACTTGCGATGTCCGGTCCACCAGGTCGCTTGTCTTCAAGGTGGCGCCGGCTTCTTTTGCAGCTTTGGCCAAATCATGCTCAGAATGTGCACGGTCGGCTAGTTCCTGGGTCTTTTGCGCCAGCAAGGATTGAGCGCGCTGGTCCTTGAACTGCTGCTCTATCCTGTCCTTCACTTGTTCGAAGGTCGGCGTCTGAGGCGGTTGAATCTCCGTAACTTGATACACCGCGTAACCCACAGGCGTAGACGCCATGGCAGGAGGATCGTTTTTCTTTGCGCCGAACAGCGCGTTCATGAACTCGGGAGCGCTACCGATGTCGGGCAACTGGTCTGTCTGCGAGACAAAGCCAGTTGTGGTGACCCTCAGGTTCCGCTCTGCGGCGGCTTTGTCCAGTCCCGAGGTACGTGCCAGGGTCTGGAGTGTGTTCGCGACGCTCTGCGCCTGCGCCATTGCCTTCTGCTTCTTCAGCAGCGGCTCGATCTCGGCTTTGACCTCATCCAGCGGTTTTAGCCGGGCCTCCTGTTTCGCCTCAACATGGATGATGTGGAAGCCATAGCTGGTGCGAATGACTCCGGTAGTCTGTCCAACGGGAGTACTAAACGCCGCCTGCTCGAATTCTGGAACCGTGCGGCCACGCGTTATGGGCGGCAACAGTCCGCCGTCCTTCGCGCTGCCAGGATCGTCGGAGTTTTTCTTCGCCAGGTCAGCAAAATTGGCGCCAGCCTTAAGCTGCTTTGCAATGTCTTCGGCCTTCGCTCGCGCAGCATCCACGGCCTTCTGATCGACTTTGCCGTTGGCGTCTGGGGTAGGCGTTTTGATCAGAATGTGGCGCACCGTAACGGTCTCCGGCAGGCGATACTCGTCCTGGTGCTGTTTGTAGTACTGCTCCAGTTCCGCAGGACTAATCGCGACCTGCTGCTGCAGCTTGTTTGTATCAATCAGGATGTACTTGGCTTTGATCTTCTCCGGAATTGAGTTCACATACTGCTGCTTGTTCTGGTCATAGAACGCCTTCAGCTCGGCGTCGGTTGGCTTGATGTCTTTCTTCACATCGTCAAGCGACAGCACGGCGTATTCAAATTTGACCTTCGTGTCCTGCTGCTTCACCTCTTTTGCTATGTCTTTGTCGCTTACCGTGACCGCAGAACTGATCGCTGCGATGAGTTTTCGTTGGGCGATTTCGGCCTTCACCTCCTGCTCAAACTGCTGGACGCCCAGGTTGAACTGAGACGAGACGAACTGCTCATACGCTTGCTGCCCAATGAAGTTGCCGTTAGGGAAAAGCAGTTGTCCCAACTGGCCCTGATGGAGATAGTCGCGCAGCTCGTCGTCACTGACACTCAGGCCCATCTTGTTCGCTTCGTAGACGACTGCCTTTTCGGTGATGACATTCTGTGCGGCGCGCTGCATCAAATAAGGCATGAGCGCGTCGGGAACATTGCCTTTGAACTGTTGTTTGCCCAGAAGACCTGCCTGTTGGGCCACTTGGGGGACGGTAATTTCCTGGTCGCCGACTTTGGCCAGTACGCCCTGAGTCGTCAGGCCGCCGCCGAGATAGTCGCCAAAAAGGCCGCCCGGAACCAAGGTGATCACCATCATCACGCAGATGACGACGAGGATGCCGCCCAGAATGATTTTCTTGAGCGGGCCGGGCTTTTGCAGAAATCGAATCATGCTATTGGAACTCCAGATATGGGCTGAAGCTTACATTATAAATGAGTGTCCCTGGGCAGCCGCGGCACTCCATAGTTGACCCAACGGTGCCGGATAAGAATTAGACGGACCAGAGAGCCGCGTTTGCGATGATCGCTCTTCTCTGATTCCCCTCGAGTGTCGCCCTGATTCAATGCGTCAGGGCGCCGCTCACCCGCGAAAATTCGCCGCACAGGCGACGCACTTTTCCCGTCCTGAATCGTGTATGTTGTAATAAGAATTGCTCTATGCCAAAGTCGCCTACAAGAGTGCGTCGGCGCCTACTCGCCGCCAAGCGCCGAATTCGTGAACTTAAGATGATCGCCAAGGGGGTCGCCTCGACCGACCACCCGATCATGGCGCATATCATCCCGATCCGCCGCTGTAATCTTTCTTGCGAGTACTGCAACGAGTACGATGATTTCTCTAAACCCGTTCCACTGGAGACCTTGAAGCGGCGCATCGATCACCTCGCGCGCTTGGGCACCTCCATTGTCACACTCAGCGGTGGCGAGCCGCTGCTGCACCCCGAACTCGACGACATCATCGCCCACATTCGCAGCGACGCCATGATCGCGGGGCTGATTACGAACGGTTATCTGCTCACCGCGGATCGTATTAAGCGCCTGAATCGCGCCGGCCTCGACCACCTGCAAATCAGCATCGACAACGTGATGCCGGATGAGGTCTCGAAGAAGTCGCTTAAAGTGCTCGACCGCAAGCTGCAACTGCTGGCCGAGCACGCCGAATTTCAGGTCAACATCAACTCAGTCGTGGGTGGTGGGATTCACAATCCTCACGATGCGCTGGTCGTGGGACGTCGCGCCGTGCAACTAGGCTTCACCTCGACCATCGGCATCATCCACGACGGCGACGGGCAACTCCGACCTTTGAGCGACAACGAGCGAGAGGTTTTTCTGAAGATGAAGAACCTCGAGAAACGTCATTACTCTCGCTTCAACTGGTTCCAGAACAACATCGCGAACGGGAAGCCCAACGATTGGCGCTGCCGGGCGGGCGCACGTTATCTCTATATTTGTGAGGATGGACTGGTGCACTACTGCTCACAGCAAAGAGGCTTTCCAGGCATTCCGCTGGAGCAATACTCGGTCGCCGACATTCGACGCGAATTTCTGACCGAAAAAGGCTGCGCCCCGCACTGCACTGTCTCGTGCGTTCATCAGGTCTCTTACATGGATCATTGGCGCGCACCGCAAACCATCCGCGCGTCACAGCCACCCATTGCTGCTGGCCAGCTCGTGCAGATCGATTAACGTCGAACGCACGGCGCTAGGTTATAATCAGTTTGCCCTTCTGCAAGTTTCCTCACACAACGGGCGCGTAGCTCAACTGGCAGAGCAACTGACTCTTAATCAGTAGGTTGAAGGTTCGATTCCTTCCGCGCTCACCAACTCCATTGTTTTCAACACGCGATCACGTCGCGGACTCATTGTTGGTAACAGTCGGTAACAACTGGCTGGCTATCGCCGCCAGCGGCTCCCTCATTTCTTCAACGCTCTCTATCTCCCAAACTGGCTGGCGCGGCACAACAAGCTGATCTTTGGGGCGTTGTTCATACTGAACGAGTCCGTCGTGTTCTGGCGGTGGATTGCGTCTCGGTGAAGCTGGTCCTCGAAGCGGGGCGTGCTGTATTTCGCGATCTTTTCGTAATCGGGTTTGTGCCCGCCACCGTCGGCAAAGCCGGTAACCGCTCACGTATCTGGTGTGTCGCGGGTATAGATTTCCTGATCGGTGTGTGTTCCGTGAAGCGGGGGTCAGTTATGACGTGCCGATGTCACGCCAACTAGCGCGCCAAATGGTGCAATCTGCACTCCAGTTGCTCAAAAAGCCGAAACCGAGCGGTACGTGACGCAGATTGAAACAGGGGGTGGTCGGACCGGGCGAGACAGATGTTGCCTTGCGGAATGAAATTATCCCCTATAGAGGTCAGGATCTTGTCCTTCAGGCTGATGGAAGCGATTGCGCCGCTTATAGGCCACAATTGTGAACGCGGCGGACATGAAAAACGGAGGGACCATCAATATGAGGATTCCGCTGCGAAACGCTTGCAGCATCCCCGCTGACGAGGACATCGCTTTGGAGTAGCAGAACGGGCAGGTCATTCCCCAAGCGGCGAGCGGAGTGAAGAGTGCGAGGCTAAGAAGCGCCGCCGATCGCACCGCGATTTTCGCCAATTTATGTACCAGATTCATGATGGCGGACCATACATTATCGCCAAGAACCCAATGCCCCTTTCATCGCGTCGTATCGTTCGTGCTCTCGTTATTTTTCGCTTTCAGGGCATTAAGGTTTCCGGCGTCTTCTTAAGGGCAAGTGTTTGAAGCGGGTCGACCGGCGAACCGTGCTTCAATCCAAGCAATCTGATCTCTGACAGAGTCTCCTATAACTAGGCCGGGTTGGGGGTCGGAAAATTTGTCGAATTGAATGGGGTCTCCTTGCTTGCACATGTGAGTAACGACCTGTGCAGTCATCGACTGCGGCATGGCAGGATCCCCGTCGTTACTGATCACCAAGAGCGGGCCGTATGTAGGCTTTTGGCCGAGCATGTTCCTGCCAAAAAATTTCTCAACGAACTCATTATTCTTCCAATTCTGCTTCAGCAGTTCACTGGCTGGCCCCCCCCCGCTAGCACTCAAGCTGCCGCAGCTCTCATTGACCTGGTAATACATAGGAAGCGCCTTCTCCGTCAGCATGTCGCGTACGTCGAAGTTCGGATACACGGTTTTGATTCCGTAAGCCAGAAATGTCAGCATCTGAAGGAATTGCTCTTTTGCCAGTCGCTCGTATACAGCTTTCAAATCGGCGACGCCGGAAATGGCTATGCTGCCAAGGTAGCCAGGATCACGAATTCCACCTTCCATCTCCGCCACGCCGATTGCAACATTGGCTCCAAGGGAAGAGCCCATGGCAACCCATTTTGGACCAAGCTGCGGGACTGCCGCGTGGGCTGCTGGAATTGAATAGATCACATCCGCTGCATTGGACTGCACATCCATCACGGCACTTCGATAGTTAGTTCCCAGTCCGGTGTAATCAGTCACAACCACGGCATAGCCAAGATTGACGTACATAGATAGCAATGGCCCATAATAAAGATTTCTCAACAGCGACGGGGCGCATTGGCGGGCTGCGCCGCTAAAGCCGTGCGCCCAGGCAATGACCGGCCAGCCTCCCGCAGGCGGTGTTCCGTGGGGGACCAAAACCACACCAGACGCAGCCACTTCTCCTCCGCTGGCCGAGCGCGAATGGTAGAGAATGCGGACTGCCAGAAAATCTGCCGACAGGTCATAGTCATCGGCAGGCTCTGAGCGAATCAGGTCTCCTGGCTTGCCCGGTGGTAAGGGATGGGGGGTATCGTAGAATTTCGTAAGTGGCAACGTGCGACGGAGGTGCGAGCGCCTCACAGAGTCCGCAGGTTGACTTTGTGCAAAAACCGGGATAACTGCGCGTGACGTTACAACTAGGACAAAAACCGTAATTGCCGCAACGACTACTGGAGGGAAGCGAGAAAAAGGCATTAGGCGCGGCTGTTTGATTGTGTTAGCGATCGCCGTTCTCAACCGCTACCAGCTATGGTCAGACGCAGGTGGATAATCGACCTGTTTGAACTGATTGCGTTTTCGATATACGACAATTGTGAGTCCGACCCACATAAACATTGGCGGAATGATGAGCACCAATATCCCGCTGCGCAAAGCTTGAATCATTCGAGCACCCGCCGAGGCAGCCTGTGAATAGCAAAGCGCACAGTTCTGCGAAAAAGCTGGTCGAGGAAGTGCGAGCATCACCAGTACCGCTAACGCGACCACAACCAGCCGAATTGGCCTTTCGATCTTCATCTTCGTTCCTCGCAACGAGTCGTCTCCATCAAACTTACTTTGCGAATGGCACGCCGTGCAGGAGACGGAAACTGTCGGTCCACCCATAGTTAATCGTCGCCAGTACAAACAGCGTAAAAACAGAAACAAACAGGATAAGGCTATGCCGCTCCGCCCGCAGATGCATGTAGAACATGACAATCAGCAGGGTTTGCAAAATCGCCAGCACCAGCATCGGGACAAACGACGCGCCGCTATATGCGAGAGCTACCTGCAGTCCTGTGATGGCCAGCAAGCAGACGTAGACAACGAGATCTGCCCGCAATTCGCCGCTCCGTCTTTCATTCGTATTCATGAAATTGTTTCCTCCTCGAGATTCACTGACGGGCGACGTTCATAAGATATACGAATGGCAACACAAACATCCACACGACGTTGATAAATTGCCAAAAGAGGCCACAGTTCTCGACATCATCGGAGTCGTTACGGCCGCGCCGGTAGCCGAGTCCCACGATGATGAGTGCTATCACCCCCGCTATCACATGCAGGAGTTCCAGACCGGTGATGCTGAAATATGCTGCGCCAAACTGGCTGGTACCCCAGGGGTTCTTGAGGAGCGTCACGCCTTCACCAATCATGCCAGCCCATTCACGAAGGTGGAGAAGGATAAAAATAATGCCTCCCGCCAGTGTGATTAAGACCCAGCGGAAAGCTCCCGGCCTGTCCTCAGCCTTCGCGGCTCGGACGGCGAGTACCATGGTCAGGCTAGTGGTGACAAGAATGAAAGTCATCACCAAAACGCTGATTAAAGTTGAAGACTGAAAAGGTCTGGGCCAGTTTGGGGTGGCGTTCCGCAAGAATCCATAAACGACCAGGCATGCGGCAAAGGTCATGATGTCGGCGATTATGAACAGCCACATCGCCAGCTTCTTTGCGGGTATTGCAAACGGCGATGGTTCCATTGCCGGAGCGTGTCCTCCCATTGCTAAATCAGCATGGCCCACGGCGCCTCCTATTCTTGCGTGCGTTAAAGTTTCAGCCAAAGCAGCAAAAGCAGATACAGCCAAAGAATGTCCATGAAATGCCAGTAGTACGACGCCGCATTCAGCGTACTCCTGCGCAGGACAGACTTGCTCAGTTTACGAGTGACATAAACTAACCCGCCGAGGCCGCCCAGCAGATGGAGAGCATGCGCGGCGGTGAGCACATAGAAGAAGGAGCTGCTAGGATTCGTAGCCAGATAAAGCCCCTCGGCCCGCAATTGAAGCCAAGCCGTATATTGACCGGCCACGAAGAGCAAGCCGAGAAACAGAGTCACGTATAACCAGCGTGCCGGGCTTCCAACCTCGGCTTTACGACCGCCCATAAAGATAGCCACTTGGCGACGCGCCAATTCCAGGGTGAAGCTGCTGGCCAAAAGCACGATGGTGTCCAAATAGAGGATGTTAGGTAGGGGAAGGTGCCTCCAGTCCATGGATGAGCCTTGGCGTACGATCAGGGCGCTGGTGAAGGCCGCAAACGACATGGTTATCGCGGCGAGCACAACCCAGATCGCGCTACTCGACGGCGCTGGCGCCTGGTCATCGACCACGCGCAAGTTGCCGTCCTGGGGAACCAGATTCCGCCAGCCACCGTTTCCGGATTGTCCTTCTTCCAGCCGCGACCGGTCACGGCGTCGCTCGACTTGCGGTGGTTCATGGACTATCGTTCCCATATTTCCCCTGCCTTTTCCCTGGTAAACCGATGTTCTTGTGCCCTCTTACTTTTCTTGCGCCATCTCCACTGCCTCGGGCGAGTTCTGCATAATGTAGTCTGCACCTGTAGAACTCTTGACCCCGTACTGATAGGGGTCGTGATAGACGACCGGGTCTTTGCCGCCAAAGTTGTTCCATGGCGGCGGTGAGGGCATGATCCATTCCAGGGTAGTGCACTCCCAAGGGTTAGCTGGCGCGGCTGGCCCGCGGAACCGGCTGTGAATCAGGTTGTATACAAAAATGAGCTGGACTGCACCGGTAAACAGAGCAGCGACGGTAATGAACTGATGCAACGGGATGAGAGGCTTGAGGAAATCATCGGTAAACGCCGAGTAGCGGCGGACATTTGCAGCCCAGCCCAAGTAATGGAACGGCATGAAGATGCAATACGTCCCGATGAAGGTGAGCCAGAAATGAATCTTTCCTAAAGTCTCATTCATCATTCGCCCGGTCATCTTCGGGAACCAGAAATAAGTTCCAGAAAAGATCCCGAACATAGCCGCCACACCCATCACCATATGGAAGTGCCCCACAACGAAGTAGGTCGCATGCAGCATGATGTCAATCGAGGGCTGCGCTAGGAAAAAGCCGCTGACGCCGCCGCTCACAAACATCGAGATAAAGCCTAACGCAAACAGGGAAGCCGAGTTGATGCGCAGCCGGGAGCCGTAAAGACTACCGATCCAAATCAGGACAACGATGGTAGACGGAATGGTAATCAAGAGAGTGGGAAAGGAGAATGCCAGCGAGGAGAATGGATTCATACCGCTGACGAACATGTGATGGCCATAGACCATGTAGCTGAGAAAAGCGAGAGCCCACATGGAGTAGAGGATCGCCTTGATGCTGAGCATGGGGCGCCGCATGTTGCAAATCAGAACATGGGTCACGATGCCCATCCCGGGCAGGATGGCGATGTACACCTCGGGATGTCCGAAGAACCAGAACAGGTGCTGCCAAAGAAGCGTCGATCCCCCAGAATGTGGCTGCAGTTGGTCGTTGATGACCAGACCTGACGCAATGAAGAAACTGGTTCCCGCCAAATGGTCCAGAATGAGCAGGATGCAAGCGGGCATCAATACTGCGAACGCTGTCAGACCCATGCACGAGGTGATGAACCATGCCCAGGCGGTGACCGGCAGGCGCGCCAGGGTCATGCCCTTGGTGCGCATATCAAGCACGGTTGAGATGAAGTTCAACGAGCCTAGCAACTGGCCAATACAGAAGATGCCAATGGCGGTTGCCCAAAGGACCTGCCCCGTGCCTTGTCCCGGCCCCGCGGCGCTTCCTACGGCGCTCAGTGGAGCGTACGCGGTCCAACCTGAGAGTGGTGGTCCGTCACCAACGAAAAACACCGAGATCAGAACACAGAAAGCTGTAAGGGTCGTCCAGAAGGACATCATGTTGAAATGGGGAAACGGCATGTCTTCTGCGCCAACCTGTATAGGCAGAAAATAATTGCCGAATGCCGCGAACGGTGCTGTGGTGAGCACGAAAAAAACCATGATCGTCGCGTGCATGGTCATCAATTCGAGGTAGTACTCGGGCGTCATCAGCCCACCGGGTGCGCCGTTCGGCGAAAGCAACTGCAGCCCGGGAATCGGAGCATTGGTCCACCCAAGGTGTATCCGCATAAGCCAGGAAAGCACCATTCCGATAAGAACGGCCACGAAGGCGAGCGCGTAATACTGCTTGCCAATTACCTTGTGGTCCAGACTGAAGATGTAGTTGCGAATGAACCCCTGGGGCGGGGTATGGTGCTGCGTTGCATGAGCCGACATATCGTGCATATGCTCACCTCACAGGATGTGGTTACTGCATCGCGGCTTGCTTCTTCAACCAATCTTCAAAGTCCTGCTGAGACATAACCTCGAGGTAGGCCTTCATGTTGTAATGACCCAACCCGCAAAGTTGCGAACAGACAATCTCGTACTTGCCGACCTTAGTCGCCGTGAAATGGATCGAGAGATCCAGTCCTGGAACAAAATCCTGGTGCACGCGCAGCGCCGGCACATAGAACGAATGACTGACATCCTTAGCGTGCATGAGCAGATGGATTTCCTTGTTCACGGGAATAGCCAACTCAGCCGTAACGATGTCATCCTTGGAGTCTGGATCGTGGTCCACATCGAGGCCGAAGAAGTTTTGCGTGCTCTCATTGATCAGTTCCGGGTGAAGTGGGCCGAACGTTCCATCAGGACCGGGGTAACGGAAATAGAAAGCGAACTGGCCGGCCTGGGCCTGGACCGGCATTGCGTTGGCCGACGGAGGGGTAAAATATTGAGCGGCCCACGCCTTTGCTCCAAAAGCCCCCAGTGCTAAAACCTCTGCGCCCACGAGAACTAAGGCAGCAATTACCAATCCCTTGGCGCCCCCGGGAAAAGTCTTAAGCTTTGCGTCCGGGCGAACGCTGGAGAAGCGCCAGATGAAAATGGCCAAAATGATCTGCGCAGCGAGGAACGACAACCCTGCCTCGACCATGGTCTCCGACATCTGCGCGTCAATCATCGGCCCGTGTACCGAGATGTCTGCCGGCGCCTCCCAGGTGTGCATAACCACGGGAACCGCCGAAGCTATCGCGATTACTATGATGGTCACTGCAAGCAATTTCGCCATGGGCGTCTCACTCGAATAATGAAGAATGTGTCTCCGGGTCAAAGCATCGGTACTCGATCCCGCGCGGCGAGTCGCTATTTCGCCTTGTACGTGAAGTTCGCGGTCGCCGACTGCCCGGCCGCTACCGTTACCTTCTGCGTTTGTGTGCCATAGGTTTCCTGCCACGAGGTTACCGTGTAGCTTCCAGGAGGCACGTTTTCGATGGTGTATGAACCGCTGTCGTCGGTCACCGCATAGGGTCCCTTGACCACGACATGGTAGCCGTGCATCCAGGGGTGAATATTGCACTTCACGGGAATGGCAACTTCTTCAGCCTTCCAGCTCTGGACAATTGGCTGAGCTCCCGGCGGCTGCGAGCGGTTCCACGGGATGTTCCCGGTCATCGGATCCGGCTCAGGATGGATGTTATGCGCGGTCTGGTCGCTGGTGGTGACCTTATACTCCTCGCCGGGGTTCATGGCGATAACGTGAGGCATATACTGGCATCCCTTCTGGTCGAACACCGGCACCGTGGAAGACTTCTGGCTGGCCGCCTCCGCCGACAAGCCTTGCGAAAGATACAGAACGACATTCTCGAGTCCGCCGTTCTTGCCGACTACCACCAGTTCCAGTTGCGCCGGACTGTTCGCATGGTACTTGACGCAATATGGATCCTTCGACATGTCGATGCCCTTCATGTGGGGAGCAGTGCCGTCAAGCTTCACTGTCCCGGTGATCTTGCCTGTTGCCGCTGCGCTTACCCGCGGACCATGCGTCAGGGCTGCGGTTGCAATGAGCAACAACACGGCCACGAAGATCGTGACTTTCAACTGAGCTTTCATCCAATGATCTCCTTTGGGATCCCTCATCATTGACCAGAATTGTTGGACTGCGGCGAACCAGAATGCGGCCACGCAGAACGCGGATTATACGATGTTTGCGGCGGAGACGGAGGATTCGCAGGCGTCTGGGGCGCAGGCTGCGTTCCCGGATTGGTGGGCTGCGATTGCACCGGGGCAGTGTCCGAATCGCTGGGTAGCGGCTGCCGCGGATCGATTGGCGTCAGGCCCAGCTGCCGGGCAATCTGCTTCTCCTGGGTTTCTTCCGGCTGTAGCGTGCGGAGATACATGACCAGGTCCCACGCTTGGTCGGGAGTCACGTTATCCGCGAACGAAGGCATGGGCGAGCCGTCCAGCCCGGTCATGAAGTCCTTATACATGTCGTGATCGGTCGAGCCGCACTTAAAGCGCTGCGAATCGTGAAAATTGAACGGCTTAATCGGGCGGTTCTCGTCATCGGTCAGAGTGTCCGCCGAAGGCCCGTTCGCACGACCGGTTACGCCGTGACACTTCCAGCACTCCAGTTTCTGGTAGAGCACCCTGCCTTGTTTGATCCTGTCGGCGCTGACCGCCGGTTCCGGCGGGATGACGATCGGGGTGCCGGGTTTTTCTGTCACCCAGCGCGGCGAGAAATGCTTCACGTAGGCAACAAGGTCAACCCGGTCCTGATCTTTGAGTGGCAGCCAGTGCGGCATATTGGAATTGAGGATACCGCGGCCGATGGTGTCATAGAGATCGCTGTCGAGGGGCAGAGTTCCCGTCGGCGTGGAACGGCAGCGAAAGATCGCAATGGTGAAATTGCGCGGCTTGGGATCGATCCACATGGCGTTCTCGCCGAGGCCGTCGCCCAACTCTCCGTGGCAACCTATGCAAAAACGCTTGTAAATCGACTGGCCGGTAGTGGCGTGCCCGGTCTTGTTGCCGACGTGGCTCTCCATGTTCATCCGCTGGTTTTCGCTGTACTCCGTCTGCTGCGCCCAGCCCACAACTCCAAGGAGCAGAACCGCCACAGCGCCCATCACGAACGGTATTTTCAAGTCTTGTGCGCGCATCGGATAGTTCCTCAGAAATCGAAGTCAAAGCCCGCGAACAGGCTGCTGGTATCGAGCTGGGTGAAGGTCACAGGCGCCGTGCCCTGCCGTTGCACAATGGAATATTCGGCGTGGTAAGCAAAGCCTGCGCGGCTAAACATGAACGGGTAATAGCGCACCGCGAAGGTGTAGGCGTTGGTGTTGCTGGTGTTTCCGGGAATCGAGGACAGCGCTTGTTGTGACATCCGGATGAACTCGTCGCGCTGGATGAAAATAAGCTGCGGATTGTAGACGTAGTGGACTTCTACAAAGCCACCGTTCCACGAAGGCGCTGTTGCACCCGGCGGGAGCGGCGCATTCGAGGGGGTCGCTGTACCGAAGTAGGCACTGTCCCAGCCGTGCTGAAAGAAGAGCTGGAAGTCCAGTTTTTTCACGTACAGCAAGCCAAAGACTCCTTCACGATTGAATGGCTTGTTGCCGATGCCGGTAATCGGGGCACCGCCTGACGTCAAGTTGTAGGTGGGCGCGCTGCCGATCATCGCATAGGCCCCGATGCGGTCGACGCCACCCTGATACCCTGCGTCAAAAGCCTGGCTCACATTGACAACCGTGGAATACGCATCCTTGGTAGGCAGATTGACTTGGCCATTATTGGAGCTAACCAGGGCGACCGAGTAGCGCGTGCGGTCATTCAGGGAATGGCCCATCAACTCGATTCCCAACTGGTTGCTGCCAATCTGGCCGAAGAAGTTGCTGTCGCCGCTGGGAATGAAGTGATAAAGCTGATAGATGCCACCGTTGTTGGATATGGTGAGAATTCGTTTTTCCGAGATGATGTTGTCCAACTCAAACTTGCCGAGCTTGAAGTTGAACCAGGGGCTGTTGCCGATATTGTCGATTCGCGCGAAAACGGTTTCGAAGTGGAACGAGGCGGTCGAGTCCGAGGACGGCAGCACGTAGAACGAGTAGTTCTTGTACAGTGTGCCGCCGGTATGGAAGTCGAGACCGCTGAGGTCGAAGCCGTTGACGTTCACCTGTTCTGGAATCGTGGTTCCATTCGGACCATCGACGGCGACCTGGCTGGTGCTTTCGCGGTGCCAGTTCGGCGTTATGCGGAAGGTCACCGGCCAATAAGACGGGTTCTGCCAGATTGGCGAGTCCCGGTCATTCATTAACTGATAGCCGTTGTCTTTGAAGGTCTGCCCGAAGGCGTTCAACATCGGCCACGCTTCGTGACACGCGGAGCAGGGCAGCCCATACTTGCGGGCGAATGCGGGGAGCGCACGCCCGGGCGTGGGACTGAAAAAGAAAATCAGCGGAAACACCAGCAGCGCCAAAACGCTTGCCAGTCCTGGTAGAAGGGACCGCAGGAATCGTCCCTTGCGGGTGACAGCATTCGTAACGCCAGTCTTCATCGCGAATGGCCTCGTGGAAGAAAATGGCTACTGGTACCGACTTCGCCGTCGCAACATGTGTCCCGAATTGGGAACGCTAACGGGACGCGATGCTACCTCCGTTGCGATGTCATTGCAACAAATATTTTCGTAATGTTCACTTTCTTGACACATTTTCGTGACAAGTCGTCATATCGCGTATGCTTGTGCTCATTGCTGTATTTGCTTGACAACACCAGTCAGCTTCGATTCAATGCTCTCCACGCCTTGCCCTCGCTTTAATAGGCCGAACAGCATGTTGCCTGTAATCTCCAGACGAAATCGCCGTACCGCTTTCGCAGCTTGTTGCATTCTCGTTGTAACAGTGTGCGCGCTGATTTCCCAAGCTAAGTCCCACAAGGACGAGCCGCCAAACTTCGTCATGCAGGTGGAGGCTCCTGCGGCCGACGTGCTGCAAGCTGTTGAGCAGGTGACACAGGACCAGATCATCCACGGCACGTACTCCTACGAAAAAGAGAGGATCTTGTACGGCGCGCACAGCGCGAATTCAGTACGGGTTTTTGGCGCCTGGAGCGGGCAGGGAAAGGCCTTCTACAAAACCGCCGAGAAAGTGCTGGCGCCACGCAATTTCAAGGACAGCGGTGATATCGGAACCATCAGCGTGCGTTATGTAGTGCAGCAAATCGCTCCCACCACCATGACCATCCAAATCAATGCCGTTTTCGTGGATGCCCGCGACGTACACCATCCATCGTTGGGTGCTGTGGAGTCGAGCGAATTCGCCGCTATTCAGGAACGCCTCAAGAACATCGATGCCTCTCGTCACGACGCGCAGATGGCCGCCGAGAACGCCGACCGCACGCAACTCCCGCCGGTGCAATCCGCGGCAATTCCCGCCGCAGCCGTGACCGAAGAAGCTCCGACACCGCCTGCCACCGTACCGGAACTGCAAAAGCAGATTGCGTGGCTTCGACGGCAAGTAGAGCTACGGGTGCGAGACCAGGGCGCGCAATTGAAATCGGCGCCCTTCCACAACGCAGCGACCCTGCAATCCCTGTCCCCTGAGACCGAAGTTGTGATCGTCGTGTTGACTCCTTACTGGTACGGCGTGCAGACCGAAGACGGCCACCGCGGGTGGATCCATCACGCTCAGTTGGAGCCGTTGCCGTGAAGCCACATGCCGCATTTCGGGCTTTCCGGGACGCGCTGTTGCTGGCAACGTGCCTGATTTCGAGCGGGTTGTGCATTGCGGCCGACGCCCCTGCCGAGCGAACGTTTCACGTCTCCAAGGCTGCGGTTCAAACCGCACTTCATGCGATTCAGTCCTATCCCGGGGGTAAGCTTCCGGCGCTGGAGGGATTTGCGGATCCATCGAGCCGTGCTCTGGACGATTACAAGCGCGCGTACTACGAGTATGCGGTGCAACTGAGAGCGAATGGCGCGGAGGACACAACCGTACACGTGACCGCAAAGATCACCGCCTGGTACGCGGGAACCTCGCCGGCCAACTCGGGCTATCGGGTGCTGAAATCCAGCGGACGATTGGAGTCGGACCTGCTCGATGCGCTCGATGACCGACTAAATCCTCACAAAGAGGCCAAACCTTTGGCTGCTGCGCCAGGCGCGGCGAAACTCCCGGATAGTCCGTCGGTAGGCGCCTCGGGGTCTTTGTTCGAGACGCCTCGCCTGACCACCGCCCCTTCCAGCGCGAGACGCAGTACGCCGCAGGTTTATGACCCGGCGACCGCGAAAAAAATCGAGGCACTGACGAAGCAAGAGCAGGCGTTGGAGCAGATTGTGCACGGCCAGGTTCGACCGAACAACCTCGCGGTGGTGAAGCGCTCGAACACGTCGGTCGTCGCGGAACCGCAGGAGCGGGCGGAGGTACTCTTCCAGGCGGATGCGGAAGATGAATTCGAGGTCCTGGACGCGAGTGCAGACTGGGTGCACATCAAGATTTCGGACCTCTCGCGCGGCTGGATCAAGCGAGATTATGTGGACCTGCCCGGCGCGGCGACGCTCAGCGTGTCAACTCTCGCGGCCGATGCGCAGGAGACCTCGTCCGTCCGAGAGACGAAGCAGCAAGTGGGTACCTTCCCCGGGAAATGGGACGCCCTTGACGGCAAGCAAGTGAAGATTGTCTGGGTGCAGCCGCACAGCAATAATCAGTTCGGTTCCGAACCTAAATGGGGTGCGGCGAAGTCGGTCTTCCGCAACGTTGACGCGGGAGGCCCCAGCGATGCGCTACAAATTGCCGGAGTAGTAGTGATCTTCGATGCCGAAGACGGCGGAATGGCGGCGACTACTTTGGAGAACCTGCAGCAGTGGCGCGCCGGGCACCTCTCCGACGAGGCATTCTGGAAGCGCTGCTGGCGCGATCCCGCCGACTCTTTCCAGGCCCAGAGGTAGTTGCGACAGAAAGGCACGGAAAAACTGTCCATGAACACCACCGGGGAACGACGACGGCCGGGAGGATTGCAACTGATGCGGCGCCTCAGCGACTACGCCCAGCTCACCAAGGCCCGCGTCACTGGCCTGATCATTCTCACCGCGTGGTGTGGCTTCTATTTCGGGGCCCGGAGCGCCGGTGCGCCGGCAATCAGCGCGGCCTTGCTGCACGGCTTGCTGGGAATCGCGTTAGTGTCAAGCGGGACCGCCGCCCTGAACGAGGTGATGGAGCATAAGATCGATGCCAAAATGCGGCGCACCGCAATGAGGCCAATTCCGGCGGGCCGCATGTCGGTATGGCACGGAACAGCCGTCGGAGCTTTGCTCACCATCGGCGGCTCCATTTATCTGGTTTTGTCCACGAACTTGCTCACCGGAGTGCTGACGTTTCTTACCTCGGTCGTCTACCTCGCAGCCTACACGCCGCTGAAGCGGGTATCTCCCATTTGCACCTTCGTCGGCGCGATTCCCGGAGCGATGCCGGGAGTTCTAGGTTGGACCGCAGCGTCTGGCCACGTCGATTGGGGTACTCTGGTCCTGTTCGCGATTCTGTTCTTCTGGCAGTTTCCTCACTTCTTTGCGATTGCATGGATGTACCGCGAGGATTATGCGCGCGGAGCGATCCGCATGCTTCCCGTCGTCGAGCCGGACGGCCGATCCACCGCTCTCCGGATTGTTTTTTACAGCGTGGCGCTGCTTCCAGTAAGCTTGCTTCCTGCTCTCGTGGGCATGACTGGCAAACTGTACCTGGCTGGGGCAGCACTGCTGGGATTCGTGATGCTCTTCTTCGCAGTCCGAATGATCACCCCTGGGCTCGCGGTTGTCGAAGCGCGCTCCCGAGTTCGGGCCCGGCAACTGTTTCAATGCTCGATCGTATATTTGCCGCTGCTGTTCGCTCTGATGACGAGCGATGCGGTTCGCTGAGCGGAGGAGATGCTGTGACCCTACGAGCTTCGACGAAACGCTCGATCATAGTTGCCCAGCTCGTGTTCTGCCTCAGCTTGACCCTGCATGCGCAAGTTCAGGGTCCGCCGTCCGGGAAAACGCCCAGGACGGCGGAACCCAAAACCGTCACCATCAAAGGCTGCATGAGCGGCTATGAGGGGCGGTACACAATCGGCACGGCGCGTGACGATCTGTACCTGTTAGAAGGCGACGTGGCCACGTTCAAGCGGTACAACGGAAAGATGGTTGAGGCCACCGGCACAGTGGCGCCAACGGCGACGGAGACGTCGCCCCAGGATGCTCTCTCGCAACAACCGCCGCAATTGACTGTGACGAAATTGAAGAAGCTCGCCGACAGATGTGGTAATTAGCGATAAGCTGCAACACTACTACTACTCGGGCCTGCGAAAAACGTATCCGGCGCTGCGGTTGGCTGCATGGTTCTTTCCGGCGCTTCACTGCGCTGGTTATGACAGCGCTGCTGATACCGATCTCGTGCGGCGCTCACTAGGGTGATTGAGTTCTGCGTGGCATAGTTGTCATACAGGCTCGGAAAGGGCGCACTAAGGACGGGCGCAGACGGCTCACTCCACTAACCGATCATTTTGCGTTGATCGCCGATGCGACGCTCACGTTCCTTTGCGAATCGCTCCACGCCTGCGAGAATCGAACTGAGATCGAGATGCGCCTCCGCGATCACGTCCGGTTCGAGGCCGCCGCTTCTCCAGCAATTGTCGAAGTCGGACGTGAGTGAATACTCATCCGTCAACGGACCGAGGTTGCGCAGCGGCCACATGCGTCGGGTGCCCGTTGATACCACCATCAAGTCGTAGCGAGCCTCGGGCGGCAGCACGGAATCGCGATACGCTTGCGGCTGGCGATCGAACAACTCCTCGCTGATCGCCGCGATCACCTTTACGTTCACACCGGCCGCTTCGAGTTGCGGCAGCGCTTTCACGAGATTTACAGTGGAACTCGATCCTTGCGCGATCACGTAACCGTGGCGCGGCTTGTCCGTCGCAAAATCGCGGATCACGTACAGACCTTTTGCTGCGGCGCGCAGATCGGAGTCGGCGAAATGGCTGCGGTCTGAGACCGCGAAGTCGGGACGCGCAACTTCCAACGTAATGATGCCCACGCGCGGATCGCGCGCTGCGATTTCCGCCGCCGCGAAATAGCCAGGTGCGACATCGTTGTAATCCCACAAGCTCAAATTGATCACCTGTCCGCGCGGGAACAGCTTCCACACTTGCGGCGCGAAGATGCCGAAGTGTGTGCGCGCGTCGGCCGCGGTTTCAGGACCGGAGTGCGCGGCGAGAATATGCAGCACGCCGACGCGGAATTTGCTGTCCTGATTTTGTTGACTCCAGACACGCGCCGGAGTGTACATCAGCGGCGTGAACGCTCCGTACGTGCCGCTCAAAGCCCAAACACCGGCGAATTTTTCGGGATCGACGGAAGCGCTTTGACTTACCAGCCCGATGGCGGTGGAAACATTGCCCGCCTCCTGAATGGGCGCTTTCAAGCGCGTGCCCAGCGGATTGCTTGTGGGACTGTAGTGTCCCCACAAACTGCCGTGCTCTACGTTGATCGACTCCGAAAGATCGGCGGCCACCGTGAAGAATCGTCCCTCCGTGACGTAATTCATCCACTTGATGATTTCGGAAATCGCGCGCCGGGCTCCGGCCACCTCTCCCGGTTTCTTGAACAGCGCAATGTTAACTTGCTTCTCCACGCCGGAAATCGCATTGCGAATCGAGAGCTTCTGCGGCTCTTCCGGTAGCGCCGCGACGCGCAGGCGATCGTCGAGGAACGGATCGCTTAAGGCTGAGATGCGCAACTTCACGTCGTCGCGCACGGTGTCGCCGATTTGCACCAACCGATCCGCCAGGCGATCGCCCAAGCCGTTGCTGTCGAGCAGCGACATCACTACATCGATGTTCGTCTTGAACTGAATCAATCGCTCGCGATTGTTGCTGACCGGGCCCTTGCCAATTCCTTCGAACTCCACCCCGTAATGCTTCTCGAACGTCTGCGCCAGCGCGACGAAATACTCCGAGTTCATCTTCAGCCCGTAGGGATGGCTTGGGTAACTCACCAATTGATCGCCATAGCCGGAGATTTTTCCGTCGACGGCCGCGGGCCAGTATCCCTTGACGGTTTTGCCGATGGCGACGATGGGACGACGGTCCCGCGGGTCCACTTCGTCCATTGCTTTCAGGGCCGCGGTCACCTCGCCGTAATCGTTACCGTTCGACAGGGTGAAGACGTTCCATCCATACGAGGTCCATTGATTCACGAGATCGTAGCAGCTATCGAAGTCCGCGCAGATGACGCCGCCAATCGGGCCGCCAATCAGGCAATCGTCGATTCCCGCGTTGTTGTAGGAAACCATCACGCGCAAACGCTTTCCCACCTGCAGCGCGAGCGCTTGCGTCTTCAACTCCTGCGCGTGACCTTCGGTGAGCGCGAATTCGCCTTCCAGCGCGATCACTTTCGGCGATTCCGGCGCACCCGCTATATCCCAGAACGCCGCCTTGCCCGCGGCCGTCGCGATGCCGATGCCCGAGGGTCCGCCGTTCACGTCGTTAGTGACGTCGGTGCTTTCGGCATGTCCCGCGAGCGCGCGAATGCCGCGGCCTTTCGCTTGCGCGAACAGCGGATGGTCTTCCAAATCCGTTTCGTGCAGCAGCGTCTTCAGCGCGCCCGCGCCGCGCCGGAATCCCAACGCGTCGATCGGCAACATCGCGACGTGCGGGTCGACGCGATAACGCGGATCGCCAGTCTGCTGGTACTTGCGATACAGCGCTTGGCCCATGATCATCCACAGTGCGTAGCACGTGGGGACCGAGTGGCCCGCCGCCATCATGAATTTGTCGGAGTAAGGATGTTTCGGCCGGCGGTAATCGAAGCGGAGTCCGCCGTTTTCGGGACTGATCAAATGCGCCGCAACATTGTACGGTGTGTATGCGAGCGGCCCGCCGAGATGCCCGGTCTGCGCGTAATTTCCGAGCAGCACCAGGGTCATGCAGGTCATGTATCCCACGTCGTCGAGCAGCGGATCGTACGCCAAACGTTGTTGCTGGGAGGGAGAAGGAACTTCGAGAGTGCGCGATGTCATAGATGTTTTCAAAAAGAGCTACATCAATAGTATCAGTGAAAATCTGGAAAAATGGGGGCCAGCTGGCTCGTTTCTATTCGGAGATCGAATCACGTGGATGTAGGGTCTTTTCCTGCTTGTGGGTTTCACCCTAAGTGGCATGTCCATTTATTGGCCATCTCCGGGAGCTCCGAAAAGGAGCTCCCGTGGCTCCGCCATCCACCATCAGCTCGGCGGGATCGCGATCCGGGCGGTAGCAGGCGAGTGACTTAACTGGTGATGGCTACCTTGACCATCCTCTTGCCCGCCCGAAGTGTGAATTCGGCGTTTCGATCGACGGTGACGACTATCTCAGTCTTGAGCTCGCCATTAATCCTCACGGCATTTTGCTTCAGCTTCCGCACCCCATCTGTAACCGAGGTGGCCAATCCCGTGCGTGCCAGCAGCTTGTCTAATTTGATTTGAATGTGTCCATCGCTCAGCGACGCGTGCGGGGCCGAAACCTCCGCAAAAGGGATCGCCAGCAGAGGCAAATCCTCGGGCACCTCGTCCTTTTGGAACATGCGTGACCAGTCCTGCGCGGCCTGCTCCGCCGCCTGGCGAGAATGAAAATCGGCCACAATGCATTTGCCCAGCTCCTGCTTCAACTTCATTGGGTGTGCAGCGCCGGATGCGACGTCACGCTTCATGCGCTCAATGTCCGCCATACTGACGTCGGTTACCAGCTCGTAATAGCGCCACATCAGCTCGTCGGAGATTGACATCACCTTCCCGAAAATTTCCTGCGGCGCTTCCGTAATCCCGATGTAATTGCCGTAGGACTTCGACATCTTCTGCACGCCATCGGTGCCTTCCAGCAGCGGCGTGGTCAGAACGATTTGCGGCGGCTGTCCGTAGTGGCGTTGCAGTTCGCGACCCATCAGCAGGTTGAACTTCTGGTCGGTGCCGCCGAGTTCGACATCGGCTTTGAGTGCGACCGAGTCGTACCCTTGCGCAATGGGATAGAGCAGTTCGTGCATCGCAATCGGTTTCTCTTCCAGGAAGCGTTTGTGGAAGTCCTCGCGTTCCAGCATCTGCGACACCGTGAACTTCGCCGCCAGGCGAATGAAGCCCTCGTAGCCAAGCTTGTCGAGCCACTCGCTGTTGAAGCGCACCTCGGTCTTGTCGCGATCGAGTATCTTGAACACCTGCGCCTTGTAAGTCTCGGCATTCTGGTCGATCTGCTCGCGGGTAAGCGGTGGGCGCGTCGTCGAGCGCCCTGACGGGTCGCCGATGAGCCCAGTGAAATCGCCTATGAGAAAGATCACCGTGTGGCCCATATCCTGAAAGTGCCTAAGCTTGCGTATGAGCACTGTGTGGCCCAAGTGCAGGTCAGGCGCTGTGGGATCGAAGCCGGCCTTCACACGCATAGGCGTGCCGGACTGGCGCGATTTCTCCAGCCGCTCGTGCAGGTCACTCTCGCGAATGATCTCCGCCGCGCCTTTGCCCAGATACGCAAGCTGCTCGTCGACTCTCGGAAACAAGGACATAAGCTTTGATTATAGGAGTTTCGAGTTTCCGCTTTCGAACTTCGAATTTCAAGCCGTCGCTCAGGCTTGCAACTTGCCACTCGAAACTTCAAACTGATGCCTATGGTCAGCACTTACGCTGACGGCTCGGTGGCAGCTGACGACAGCCTATGGCAACACGCATCTTCTTCATTGTGGTCGCGCTCGGACTAGTGATCGCGGGTATCTGGGCCTACCAGCACGACGGGGACCTGCGCAAAAACGCCAGCCAGGTGAACATCGGGGATGCCAGCGAAGTCGTGCGCGAATTGCTCGGCGACCCTAGCCGAGAAGGCCCTTGCGGGTCGCTCACTGCGGTTCCCAAGGGCTGCAGCGATGAGTATGTCTATCGGTACTGGTATTCCATCTTTCAACCGCAATATGAGGTGATCTGGTTCGACCAGGCGGGCAAGGTGCTGGGGGAAGAGCACGTCAAGTCACAGTTCTAGAGCAGGTCAGACGCGCTGAATCACGACAGCTGCAATCAAGGTCACGATCATTAGGGATTTCCCTAGTCGTTGCGAACGATCCGCAGGTCTACAAAGATCATCTGAGTTCTGGCCGCTTAGAACGCCGAGTATGAGCATAGGAACTCCCGCCTCCGGTGGCGAGGGCTAAAGCGTGACAAGCATCCATCTCGTCGGGAAGAAGATTCTTCGCAATCACTTTGTTGGTTTACCTTGGCGCAACCGTTGAGGACTGAGCGTTTGTGCAAGCGCGGCAATCGAGAAAGTGAAAACTCCAAGGCGCCAGATCGACGTATAGTCCTGACGCGAGCATCTCATCGCCGCATCGTTCAAAGGTTGCAGCGGACAACTTGTCGACCAGGTTCCAGGTCTTGCCTGCGAGATCGCTCCAAGGAACCTTGATGAGTGCTTGAGCAGCGCTTTCGCTCAAGTTCACGACGATGAGACAGCGTTCTTCGTCACTGCTCCAACTCCAAGCGACAATATTTTGATAACTGGCATTATCAGGCCAGCCATTACGCTGACACAGCGTCCACTGCCCTCCACGAAACAATGGATTGGCGATGGCCACAAGGAGCATTCTGTAAAACTGCTGCAAAGCTATGTCAGGAGTCTCGTTGGGACGCCTGTCCAGAAAAACCGGCACCCTGATTTTTCGCCCTTCAAATTGTCCTTCGTGGAAGAGTCTCGCCCCCGTCAGAGTCGAGCTTGCGACGGCTACGGCCCGCTCTTTGACTGGAGAAAAAGTCGCGGCCGCACGCGGCTCGTCGTGGTTCTCGATGAACCGCAGGAGTTTGCTCTGATAGGCCGGATCTGCGCAGAGATGAAGGCGAACGCTTTCCGCGTTGTCATGCTCCAGACGGTCGTAGAGTCTCTTGTCATAGCAGAAATCGAAGCCTTGCTGTTGCAACTCCCACTCGAGGTCCCAATATGCTTCAGCAATGAAGAGGAAGGCGGGAAGTTCCTGCTTGATTTGCGGAATGACGTCGACCCAGTACTCCGTCGCCGGTCTAGGTCCTGCGCTGCTGCCCCACGTGCGCTCGAAGACCGAGTTCAAGAGCAGCATTGCCATGTCGCAGCGCACACCATCGCACTGGCCGGCAATATCAGAGAGAGTATCGACGACTGCTCTTCGCAGCTGCGGCTGGAAGGCGTTGAGTTGCAGCACGTCAGACCACGCGGGGAAAAAAGGGTCCTTCCCGCACGCATACACGATTTGACCTATTTGAATGCACGACGTCGGATCGTTCCTGAGGTCAGCAAGGCTTCGTTGGATAAAGTATTCCGGATGGCTGCTGACCCATGGGTGGTCGGGCGCTACGTGGTTGGGCACGAAATCCAGGATAAGGCGCATACCGCGTTGGGCCAGCTGCTTACGCGCAACCGCCAGTCCCTTTGGACCTCCCAAATGTTGATCGACGGCATATCGGCGCACGCAATAAGGTGATCCAACATTGTCTTCGAAACGAAAATCGGGCAGCGCCCGCCGAAAACCCGCAAGCAGATTAGAGTTCTGATTGCTGATCGCGATCCCGGCAGGGCTGCGCTCCCACACTCCCATGAACCACACTGCATCGAAGCCAAAATCTGCGATTGTATCCCATTCGGCTGAGGGAACCGAACCCAGGTCAACTGAGGCTCCAGCTTTTTTGCTGAGATCGCTCAGCCACACCCACGTATTGATCTCATATATGTTCGGATAGCGCGGCCAGGTCGGCATGTGGGCTCCTTTTCTATTTCGTGCGTGGCAACAGCCAATGGCGACTCAAATTCTTCCGGGCGCCATAACCGAGCGGTGCGACATCAATCGGTACGATGCCGTATGGCGCCCGTTTCCGCAAACTACTTTGCTGCCGCGATAATTGATGACCGCCGCGAGAACAGGACCATTAGGTTTATAGACTGATTTAGAGGTCTCTCAAATTTTTATCCAACTAAAGTGGTAGGCGATGCTCCGGTTTTGTTCCAATAGGGGACCTTTTCGCCCCACTTTGAATTTTTGACTACTATTTGCTTGTAGTAATTCCCGCCGCCATTTAGTGTCCTGAGCGCTGGTACTAGACCCATTTCCATTCTGAGTGCCTTCGCTCTGCGATTGGCAGGATATCTAGCTGTTTTTGTAGCTTCGCCGATCCGACCGTCAGCTTTGTGGGGTCACTACTGCGGAAGTCACGTCCTGTGCCGAGTCGTTCCGACTTGCGGATACCACTAATTTTCGGTATCGCACACCCAGTTAGAAACAATGTCAACGCGGAGGTGCAAACCCATTGGCTTTACACTTACGAGTATTGTCCGAACATGGACGCTGTATTACGCAAAAAGATTTTCGCGCATGAGCTGAAAAGGTGCTAAACTCTCTTGCAACGATCATCCAAGAAAAGCTCTACGTAGTCCTGCTGGCGTTCCTGCCAACGCAATAGTAAGCAGGGAGTGAGAAACTCATTGTGGGGCCCCTGCTGAGGATGATTAGGCCAGTCTGTTTTCAACCAAAACTTGAGGAGAATGGAAGTTAATGAAGACACGTTATGCAAGCCTGTGTCAGCTGATGGCGCTGACCCTGTTCGTATGCTGCTCTCTGTCGGCCATTGCCTTGGCGCAAGACAGCTCAACAAGCAATGAACACTCCGTACCGCGGTTCACCGTCATTCCTCCGAAGCCTGCGCTTCCGGGAACCATCAACCTCGCCGGCAATTTGGAGGAGTGGAGCGGCTCCTTCACCTATAACGGCACCAAGTATACCTATAACATGGTCGGCGCTGATCCCTCCACCAACCAGGGCGCATTGATCACCACTTGGGTCATCCCGGTTAAGATCGTCCTTTCCGATGGGTCGGTATGGGATCCGCTAGCCGGCGGACCAATGAGCCCTCTGGCGCGCACTGTGTTGTCGCCGATCTTCGACAAAACCACCACCTACACCCAGGGTGGCGTTGACGTTGGCACGACGCAGTACGAAGATGCCTTCCAGCGCGCCAATTTCTGGAGCATCGTGCAGAACAACCCGAACTCGCACATTCTGCTCGGCGGCCCCACCTCCCACCTCGCGATATTGCCGGAGATCACACTGAACGTTCCCTCGGGATCGGGGCATCAGGGTATTCAGTTCGGCATTCACGTCGCTGAGGTCGATATCAACTACTTCGACACTCAGATCAGCAACTATATGGCGCAGAGCCAGATCATCAATCCCACTGGGTTCCCTATGTTCGAGACCGCCAACACCTATCTGACTCAGGGTGGCTGCTGCATCGGTGGATATCACAGTGCTAACGGTCCCCAGACCTACACGCACTTCACCTACATCACCACCCCCGGCGTCTTCGCGCAGGACGTGTCCGCGCTTTCGCACGAAGTCGGAGAGTGGATTGACGACCCGCTGGATCATGGCTTTAACCAGACTCCCTGCGGCGTCCTGGAAGTGGGAGATCCGCTGGAAAGGGGTCAGCCAGGGCATCCCTTTGGCACGTGGACTTATCAGCTCCACGGCTTCACTTATCACCTGCAGGACCTCGTGACCCTGAAGTACTTCGGCGGGGATCCGAACGGTCCTGTCAATGGCTTCTGGACCTTCCAGGGCTACACAGGTATTACTCAGATTTGCCAGAACGGCGCTTAGTTGTAGGCTGTTCTTTTGAAGGCCCGTCTCGCAGGAGGCGGGCTTTTTCGTTAGTGTCCTACAGCCTGTGCTCCTTTGCGGCCTACAGTCTTCTTCAGCGCGAAGACAATCGGGATGCAGGCGAAACACACCAGCGCCATATAGCGAAAGTCGTCGACATAGGACCAGAGCCGCGCTTGCGCTGACAATTCCGTTCCCAGCAGCGCGTACGCCTTGCGCATCGCCTCCACTGGTCCGTATCCCTGCGTATAAAGGTATTGTTCCAACGACTGCAATCGATTTTGGAAAGTGATGCTGCTGGGATTTAGCGAGTGCACCAGCTCGTTCCGGTGCAATTGCTCGTGCCGCGCAACGATCGTGTTCACGATGGAGATCCCGATGCTGCCGCCGATATTGCGGAAGAGGTTATACAGGCCGCTGGCATTGCCGATCTCCTCGTTCTTCAGGAAGGCAACGGCCGTCGCAGAGAGCGGCACGAAAATCGCTCCCGAACCGAATCCGCTGAGAACGATGGCCCAGGTAAACGACCACTGAGAGATTTCCAGGTCCACCCGGCCGAACCCCAGGCTGGCGATGGCGAACATCAAAAAGCCGGCCGCGATCAACCATCGGTTATCGATCTTGCTGGTCAGGATGCCGATGATGGGCAACGCCATAATCGCGCCAATTCCGCGCGGACTCACCGCCCATCCGGCGGCGTACGCCGTGTACCCCAGCAGTTCCTGATAAAACAGCGGTAACAAGGTGATCAGCCCATAAAGGGCGCCTCCAAAAAGTCCGATCAAAATGCAGCCTAACAGGAAGTTTCGGTGTCGAAAGACGCGCAGATCGACCAGTGGCTTGTCGTGGGTGAACTCACGGATAAGGAAGCCGACAAAGGTGATCAGCAGCACCGCCGAAGTCCAACGGATCCAGGTGGCCCCGAACCAGTCGTCCTCCTGCCCTTTGTCCAGAATGATCTGCAACGACCCTAGCCACACCGCCAATAAGCCCAGACCGATGGCGTCGATTCTTCCCGGTTTTGCGTTCTTAATGTAGGGCGGGTCTTCGACAAAACGCGTGATCAGCAGGACGGCGAGAATGCCGACTGGAATGTTGATGTAGAAGGCCCAGCGCCAGGAGTAGGTGTCGGTAAGATAGCCGCCCAGCGTGGGACCCAACACCGGCGCAACCACCACCCCGAGCGCGAACACCGCCAGCGCAGCACCGCGCTTTTCCGGTGGAAAGCTCTCCAGCAGGATCGCCTGCGACAACGGTTGTAGTGCGCCCCCGCCTGCGCCCTGCACAGCACGGGCCAGCAGGATCATCCACAGACTAGTGGCAGCACCGCACATAAACGACGAGACGGTGAAAATCGCGATGCAAGTCACCAGAAAACGTTTCCGGCCGAACTTCAAAGAGAACCAGGTGCTCGCCGGCAGCACCACCGCATTGGCCACCAGATAGCTCGTCAGCACCCAAGTCGCTTCGTCGTTAGTCGCTGAGAGGCTGCCGGCAATGTAAGGTAGTGCAACCGAGGCAATGGAAGTGTCCAGCACCTCCATAAATGTCGCCAGCATTACCGAGACTGCAATGAGCCATGGGCTGGAGACCGGGCGGCTCATGCTCATCCCTGCTGCGCCGGCTACAGTTGTGCTCGCCATTACTCTTCCTCACCGATGGTCCACCACCGCAGTTTAAGGATGGCCAATACCGATGTCCGCTGACCAACTGCGCCAGATAAGCGAAAGAGTTTGAGATGCTCTGGCCGCGGAGAACGATTCCTTAGCGGCCTTTTCGTTTTTTCGAGAGGATGCGAGGGGAACAAGTCGAAGTCGGGTGCTACAGTGGACGGAACTCCCGGCGTTATTCGGTGCAACGCCCCGAAGTGGCCACCTCGAATGTACAGCCCTTGAGGAGTAAGCCGATGGTGAAGAGTGCAGATGTTTGATGTGCAACGCTACAACAGGAGGAGAGCAATGCATCCAGACCGCTTCATCAAAGCCATGCTGTTGGTCATCGCTGTGTTACTTGGGTTGCTCGTATTGCGTCCCTTTGCGCAGCCTGAGCCGGTTCGGGCCCAAGCGGATGAAGCGTATCCCTTCTTCGTCGAGCCCGGCTACACCATGCTGCGCAAGCCCGACGGTACTATGCAGGTGTACGGCAAGATCGTCATTGACATGCGAGACGGCGATATCTGGGGATTTCCGACGCTCAATCAATCGCCGTACCCCATTGACGTGGCACAAACCAAACCACCGAAATCGTCGCCTATTTACCTGGGGAAGTTCATGTTCAACGAGGCAAAGCGGTAAGGCCCAGTGGATCGTGGATTGAGCATCGTAGATGTGGTTGTACTGAGGATCGCGACTACTATCCAGCATCCACTATCCACTATCCACTTCTACTCGGCCTCTCCTGCTTGGGGGCGTACGGATTGTCGTCTGCCACTTGCCAGACCGAATCTAGTACTGTACCGTCAACCCACTTGACGACAGCAACCGGGTTGTCGAGCAGGCGCGGCTTAGCGGGTTTGCCGCCGCAAATCTTCTCAACTTCCGCTTTGATCTCCTTAATGCCGCGAATTGGCAGGCCTTTTCCTCTCACGGCGTCGAGTAGATCCTGGCGCTGCGGGTTGATGGCGATCCCGCGTTCCGTGGCGACTACATCGATCAGCTCACCCGGCCCCGTGACGGTGGTGACCTCGTCCACAATCACCGGAATGCGATGTCGGAACGATGGCACAGCGAGAATGGTACATCCCGCGAACAGGCAGTTCTGCCATCCTCCGATGCCGTGCAGCAGTCGCCCGTCAGAGTGCGTGACCACATTCGCGTTGAAGTTAACATCGACTTCGGTCGCGCCCAGTACGCATGCGTCCACCATTGAGGCGAAGTTTCCCTTGCCGTGAAAGTTGTATGAGGTGAACGGGCTTGTCGCAACGTGCCGGGGATCGCTGGCGATCGAGCGCACGGCATCGAGGTCAAAGGTCTGGCCGTCAAGAATATATCCGATGAGACCCTCGTGCAGAAGATCGACTAGATATTTCGTCGACCCGCCGCGAACAAAACTGGCCTTCACATTGGCCGCCTTCATCATTCGCGCGAGATGGTCGACGAACGCTAACGCTATCCCGCCCGCGCCAGCCTGGAATGAGAAGCCATCGCGCATCATGCCACTATCACGCAAGAAGCGCGCCACTAGCTCCGAAATTCGCAGACGGTCGGGACTGCGCGTGATCTGCGTGGTGCCGCTTACGATTTGCTCCGGATCGCCAATCGAGTCCACTTCGACGACATAGTCGACATTGTTCCCCTGGATCTGCCAGGGGATGCAGGGAAACGGGACGAGATTATCGGTGACGACGATCACGCGATCGGCGTAGATGGAATCGGCAAGCGCAAAGCCCAGTGACCCGCACGCCGACCGTCCATGCGAACCATCAGCGTTGCCGAAATAATCCGCCGTCGGAGCAGCGATGACCGCGATGTCAATGTGAACTTCGCCCTCCTGCACCGCTTGCCAGCGTCCTCCGTGTGAGCGCAGTACGCCTAAACCACGCATATGGCCATGCGAGCAGTAGTCGCCCAGCGGCCCGTTCATGCTGCCTTCAATGTGATGCACCGCGCCCGACTTCATCAGCTCGATCGCCGGCTCGTGGCATGGAAAAGACGCGCTGGGAAACCACACCAGGTCCTTCGCGCCCATGCGCGCGGCAGTTTCTAATGCCGTTAGAGCAACCCGGTCTCCATTTCGCAGATGATGGTGGCTGCTGATCGTCATGCCGTCGCACAAACCGCAAAGCCGCAGTGCGGTTTCCAGATCGGGTACACGCTTGTCCCCGTTTGTGGGATAGTCGCTGCTGCTGCGAATTGGCGGCCCGGTTTTGCGGCCCTCTGGCCGATACCTGTCGATTCCCTGATAAGGCACAGCTTCGTGGCCGTTGACAATGAGCGGCACGCGCCGGCCAATCGCGTTGGTAATCAGTCCGGGGGCCACGCTGGCGCTCATAACTGTCCCCCTGCGGCTGGGATTCCCATCTGTCTTGCGCGTGCCACCAGCTTCAGCGCTCGTTGCACAACTGGGGGATCGATCATCTTTGATCCGAGACTTACCACGCCCAAGCTGCGTGCCTGGGCCTCGTCATACGCAGCGACAATTTGCAGCGCCTTGTCCAACTCTGACTCTGTAGGAGCAAACGCCCGATGAATCGTTTCAATCTGGATAGGATGAATACAGCCCATCCCTTCGCATCCCATGGCGCGCGACGCCTCACCCCACCGCAGTAGGCCCTCTCTGTCGGCTACATCGCCGTAAGCCGAATCGATCGCTTGCACATACGCCGCATGTGCCGCATTCACCACTCGCATGCGCGCGTAGAGCGACTCTGCGCCGCTGGCAGTCTTAATTACCCCCAGGTCAGCCGTGTAGTCCTCAAGTCCGATTGTGAGAGCGGCAATGCGGTCCGATGCGGAGGCAATCGCGAAGGCATTCTCGATTCCCAGTGCTAATTCGAGTATCGGCATCACCCAAAGAGGACGACCAATCTGATGTCGCTGGGCGATCTTCTTCGTAGCTCCCACAACATGGGATACCTGTTCCGGTGTCTCGACTTTTGGAATAAGGATCAGGCCCGGCGCTTGCGGCACGATTTCTTCCAGGTCCTCAAGCCCGAGCGGCAACGGGTTGATGCGCACCATGCGCTCGGCTGCGCCGAAGTCCACCGCCCGCAGGGCGTTGCGCACGAGCAGGCGGGCTGCGTCTTTCTCAGCAAAATGGACAGAATCTTCCAAATCCAGGATTACGGCGTCGGGCGCGTGCAGCCCTGCGTTTATAAAGTACTTTGGCTCGTTTCCCGGAAGATAAAGCCGCGAACGTCGTAAGCGATCTTTGCCCGATGCGGCAGTTGGCGCGATCAACTCAGGCAGCGCAGACCTACCATGGCCAAGGCCAGCACGCTTTACTGCAGCCTCTATGCGGGCCGCGATCGTGAAGGGCAGGGCACCCTCGTCCACCATCGCAATGCGAGCGTGCTCTACTCCCAGTGCATGCAAAACAAGGCGCGTCTGCTGGCGAACGCTGTCGCCGTAATACACATCGACACGCGAGCGCAGATCGATTTCGATGCCGCCGCTGCTGCGCTCTTCGAAGACCACGTGCAAGTCTGAGCCAACGGCCACTCCCGCGCGTCCGGCCTCGCCACCCCGCACCCTAGTTTCTGCAGCTGCCGGCATACGCCGCCTCCACTTCTATTCCAAGTTTCTCCAGAATGGCGTCTGTCATCTGCCTTGTCGAAGCCCCACCCATCGCCAGCGATTTCGCGCCACCGGAGATGCGGAGCATGTCATAAGTGCGCACCTTGCCATCGGCAACAACTGCGGCGATCGCACTACGCATCTTCTCTGCCTGCATCCGCTCGCCAAGATGGTCGAGCATCATTGCCGCAGAGAGGATCATCGCAAGTGGGTTCACGATCGCCGGTTCCAACTCCGCGTATTTGGGGGCCGAGCCGTGCGTCGGCTCAAAGACCGCGATCTCCTCTCCGATGTTGCCCGACGCCGCGAAGCCAAGCCCGCCAACCAGCCCGGCAAAAGCGTCACTGATGACATCGCCGAAGAGATTGCTGGCGACGATCACACCGTAATCCTCCGGATTCTTGGTGAGCCACATGGTCTGCGCGTCAATGTTCGTCGACCACAGTGGTATCTCGCTGTATCGCTTTTGAACCTCTCGCGCGACTTCTTCCATCAGCCCCGATGTTTCGCGCAGCACATTGGGCTTCTCACAAATGGTCACCGACTTGTAACCAAATTTGCGCGCGTGCTGAAATGCTGCCTCGCATATCCGCCGTGCTGCCGGTCGCGTGATGATGCGTACTGAAACGGCGAGGTCCTCGGCGGCGACACGGTCGAACGGCTTGAACTTCGGATGGCTGCGCAAAGCGTCCCGCACCAGCTCCGAAGGATTACTCCACTCCACGCCGGCGTAAAGGCCTTCTGTGTTCTGCCGAAAAACAACCACATCCACCTTCGGTTCCTCGAATCCGCCGCCAGATCGCTTGCGAATGAAGTTCAGCGGATTACCGGGAAACGACAGACACGGCCGCATGCAGACATCGAGGTTGAACATCTGCCGCATGGCGACAATCGGGCTGAAATACTGATAGCCCTTGTCCCTGAGCGCGGGACTCAGTTCGGCTTCAGCTTCCTTCTTGGGCTTGGATGTAATCGCACCAAACAGGCCGACTTTATGCTGCCGGAGCAGTTCTACGGTCCGCTCAGGCAGAGCATTGCCTTCGCTGATCCAGCGTTCCCAGCCGATATCGGCGTGGACATAATCCGCCTCAAAGCCCACTGCATCGAGCACGCGAATCGCTTCAGGCAGCACCTGCTTGCCGATGCCATCGCCGGGCATGGTTACGATGGTATTTCTTGCCATAAATATGCGTCCTTCGCACTTACATTTGCGCCACTACTGCATTCATCTGTAGCTTCCGTCTGACCAGGTTCTCAATGCCGCCGGCAATCACTAGCGACTGCGGCACTCTGCCCAGTGCCGGAAACGCAAACTTAGCGCCTTGATAGCGAATCGTGCTCGTCGCAAAATCGACTTCGACCATCTCGCCCGTGATAACCGTCTTCTGCTTAGCCTCGATCGCACCTGCGAATCTTGAGCGTAGGCGATTCACCAGCTCTGCCGTCTCGATGCATAGGAATCCGTTGTTAAACGCGTTACGCAGATAGGTCTGCGAAAAGCTGCCCGCGATTACCAGACGAATTCCTCTGGCTTTCAGCGCGGTGACCGCCTGCTCGCGGCTGGACCCAGTGCCGAAGTTGAAGCCAGCCACCAGAACATCTCCCACCATCGTTCGTGCCGCGAAATCCGGGTCGTAGTTTTCCATCACTACGCGTCCCATCATTTCCGGAGTCATGTCCTCGCGATAGGTGTAGTCTTTGCTGTAAATTCCGTCGGTATTGAGGTTGTCCTGTGGTACAAAGACCAGCCGTTCGCACACACTCCCCGGAAACTCCGGAAGAATCTCTATGATTTCCGTTGCTGCCGGGGCGGCTTCAAATTTTTCGAACCGGCGTGTCACATTGTGGTACTTAGGCTCGACTGGGCCGCAAATGTAGCCCGCGACAGCCGAAGCGGCGACCACTTCAGGGCTCGCCAGATAGCATTGCGCATCGCGCGAGCCCATGCGTCCCTTGAAGTTGCGATTCGTCGCCGAGATGCAGACTTCGCCCGCCTCAAGCAGCCCTGCGCCCAAGCCGATGCAAGGTCCGCATCCCGAGGGCAGCGGGCGCGCGCCGGCGCCTAGCAGTGCCTGCCATATCCCGCGGCCTGCGGCCTCATCTTGAATCGAGCGGCTCGCTGCGGCAACGTAGAACTGCACGCCAGGAGCGATTTTCTTGCCCCGCAATACCTGCGCCGCGGCCTCAAGGTCTTCCAGTCGCGAATTCACACACGAGACGAGATACGCCTTCTGGATGGCAATTTTCTTTGTCGCGATCTTGGCAACCGATTGCATCACCTGCACCGTATCCGGCCCGGAAACATGCGGCGTCACCTCAGCGAGGTCCAGCACTATTCGCCCTGCGTAAACCGCGTCAGGATCGGGAGCCGGTGGATTCTTGCGCCATTCCGAAAACCTCTCCGCCGGAATTCGCGTGACGCCAAGTGCCCGCAACGTCTGATTTCGATCCTCCAGATATGCGACCGTTACCTCATCCACCGGAAACCAGCCGACGAGTGCCCCCCATTCAGTGGACATGTTCGCAATACTCAGCCGCGCATCCATGCTGAGCGACGCGACGCCCGGGCCGGTGAATTCCACTGCGGCATTCAGTACCTCTTCGCTGTTATAGAGACCGCATAGGGTGATGATCACATCTTTGCCCGTTACTCCGGCCGACAACTTGCCCTCCAGCACGACCTGAACACTGTGCGGAATTTGCCACCAGAACTCACCCGTCGCCCAAATGCAGGCTGCGTCGGTGCGCACGACCGGCGTGCCAATCGCGCCCAGCGCGCCATACATGTTGGAGTGCGAATCGGAGGCCACCACCAACGTTCCGGGCAGCACGTATCCTTGCTCGACCATGATCTGATGGCCAATTCCCCTGCCGGGTAGATAGAAGTCAATGTCGTGTTCGCGCGAGAACGCCTCCATGGCGCGGTACTTCGCCAGGTTCGACTCGTCTTTGTTCTGGATATCGTGATCAGCGGTAAACACCGGCTGCACTCGATCGTGCACGCGAGCCGTGCCAAGAGCCTTGAACTTCTTCATGACTGCCGACGTGTTGTCGTGCGTCATGACGTGGTCTGGGCGGAGCGAAAGAAAGTCGCCCGCACGTATTGCGCGGCGCGGCCCCTCCGTCATGTGCGATTGTGCAATTTTCTCGACGACGGTCTGGCCCATGTGACTAGCCTTTCGCAGCCGCCATGTCCGCCTTGAACAGCTTCATCAACTCGCTCACACTGGTTACCTTCTCTAGATTCCAGATCGCCTCGATGGCCTTGCTTCGGTTCTCGCGCGACAGCACAGGGCCGGCCAGCGCCTCAAATTTCTCCTCCACTTCTCGGTTCGTGAGCGGATTACGCGGGTCGCCCTTGGGATAGTCGAGCTGCTGTGTAAACTCGCGTCCGTCGATGGTATGAATCCGTACAATCACGCGCTGCAGTGCCGGGAAAAGTCTCTCGATATCGCGGTCCGCGGTGACGACGATCTTCTTCAGCTGAGCGCGAATCATGGGATCCATAATTTTGGCCGCCGTGAACTGTAAGGGCGTCACCTGGCGCTCGGCAATGGCCGCGGCAATCACATATGGCAGCGAGTGATCAGCAGTTTCTTTCGTGCGCGGATCATACTTGCTGGTGTCGCTCAAGATATCGGCGCCGCGCGCTGTCGTCCGGATATGCACCTTGGCAATGTCATTGGGGGTCAGATCATGATCTTTCACCAGGGACAGTACGGCGGAAATCGGCGTGTGGGTAAGCGCTTCAGCGGGGAATGCCTTCATCCCACATTGTGTGATACGCCAGGATTCCCCGAGCCCATCGGTCAGCGCGTTCAGCTTCCACTCCGGGCCGAGACAATGCGCAAGTCCCTCTTTGCCGGCGATGACATGTTCCGGGCCGGTGTAGCCCTTTTCCGCCAGCAGCGCGGCCAGCATCCCACTCTGTGTGGCCAGCGGATCAACGGTGTTCTTCATCATCGTTAGCTTGCTGGCGGTAACCGCGCCGAGCGTTGCACGCGCGCTGGCACTGATGCCCATGGCGTGTTGAATCTGCTCTGCCGAAAGATGCAGCATGCGCCCGGCGACAATGGGCGAGACAAACGCAGTCAACGTTGCATGGTGCCAGCCGCGCTCGCGAATACCGGGAAATGCGGCTTCGCACATTCGCATCTCGAACTCGTGACCCAGCACCAGGCCGACAATCAATTCTCGACCGTTGCTGCCCGCCCGCTCACAAGCTGCGATAGCTGCCGGGAAGATGTCGGAGGGATGCGACGGGTCCTGCTTCCAGTAGATGTCGTTGTAGTCCATGCAGCGGATCATCAGCGCGTTAGCCAAAGACGCCGAGACCGGATCAATTCGCTTTCCGTTGCCGATCACACTTGCGGCGCCCCGTCCCGCGATCTCGTCGAGCACCTCGAGCGCGATCTTGACATCGTGTTGTTGATATCCCCCCAGCGCGCAGCCGATGCTGTCGAGCAGGAAGCGCTTGGCTTGGTAAACCGCGTCGGCAGAAAGATGCCCGAACCGAAGGTCCGCAGCCCACTCTGACATTGTGGCAGTAATGGTTGGCTGGACGGCCGTTTTCGTCGGGGCTGCAATGGTCGCCATGATGCCCCTCCTTACTTCGCGAGATTCTTGAACGGCAGAAACGCCATGAAGTCGGCGTGGTGTACGATGTACGCCTCCGTTGTCCGCTTCACGAGATCACCTTCGGCGGCGTGCGACGCAATAATGTGGCAGACCGCATCGGGCACGCCGCACTCCATTGCCAGCGCTACGCCGGTGAATGGGTGCCGCAGCAACTCGCCACGCTTGCTCTGGCGCGTTTTGCCGTTCACGTTCTCGTACTCCAGCAACTTGCCGACATCGGCGAGGATGGCTCCCGCAATCACCGTGTCTATATCAATCGTCAGAGCGCGTCCCATAAATTCGCTCATGCTCTCGCAGGCTTTGCGCGCGATGTGCACGACGCAGCGCTTGTGCTCCATGAATGTTATTGGGCAATTGGGCACCAAAAGCGTGAACGGAATGCGACTCAAGTCGTCAGGTGCCAGCCGACTGAGTTCGAAGGCACGCGTCCAGGTGTGCGTCACCTGCTCGCGCAGCTCGGGAGAACCGATCCACTCGAGCTCGGGCCAAAGTTTGAGGACGGCATCGCGCATTGCCTGTTTCCGGCGAGGTCGAAACTCCGCAGTAACGGAGCCAAGACTCGGTGCAGCCAAACATCCCATTGCAGCAGATTCGCTCGATTTCTTGCTATGACTTGCGTCACAAAAGGGAGGTCATGCGGCCGGGGGCCGGTGGGTTCTCGATACGCGGTCAAGCGCCCTTGAACCAGGTGATGACTTCGATCACAGGCTAAGACTAGGTAGGTTGCTGGTACAAGCCGATTACATTCCCGCCGGGGTCGCGAAACCTGGCAGTGATTTCCGGCGCGTCCGCGCCGATGGGCTGCACGATCTCGCCCCCATGAGCGACGATAGCGTCAACGGTTGTCTGCACGCTGTCAACCATGATGTAGAGCAGAAGGCCAGGTGTTGTGGAGGGCGGTCTTCCTAGGATCCAAGTCCCGCTTACCTCACCCACACTGTCGTCAAAGGCGATGCTGCCGTCGCTGCGTTTGCGGATGTTCCAGCCAAAGACCTGGTTGTAGAAATCGGCAGATGCGGCGATATCGGTGGTGGGCATTTCGATATAGCAGATCTTTCCGTTCGAGAAAGTCGGAGCCATTGCGGTTCACCTCAGCAGCGCGATCAGATTGATGGCGTGAAGTCTTGCGTGCAGCCAGCCGTACTAGAGTGCCGCGCAAACCGTCTTTACTTCTGTGTACATTTCGAGCGCTTCGTGTCCCATCTCGCGTCCCCAGCCCGACTGCTTGTAGCCGCCGAATGGCAGCGCAGCGTCGAAAACGTTGTAGCAATTGATCCACACGGTTCCGGCGCGAAGCCTCTCGGCCACCCGATGTGCCTTGCTGATGTCACGCGTCCAAACGGCAGCCGCCAGGCCATACTCGCTCTGGTTGGCCTCTGCCACGAGCTTGTCGACATCTTGGAACGGCATGGCGCACACCACGGGGCCGAAGATCTCCTCCCGCACCACCTTCATGTTCGGCTTCGTCTTCACCATGACAGTCGGTTCTACGAAGTAGCCCGCGCCCTGGCGCTTCTTGCCGCCAACTACCGCTTCGGCACCTTCGCTGAAACCGGCGTCCAGATAGCTGCACACCCGGTCCAGTTGTTCGGACGAAACCAGCGGACCCATCTCCGTCTCGGGATCGAAACCGTGTCCCAGCTTGATCTTCTTCGCGCGCTCAGCGACACCTTCAACAACCTCATCAAACATCGACTGCTCGACGTAGAGGCGCGACCCCGCGCAGCAGCACTGGCCGTGATTGAAAAAGATGGCATTCGCCGCACCTGGAATTGTGTGCTTCATATCAGCATCATCAAACACGATATTCGGCGACTTGCCGCCCAGTTCCAGAGAGACCTTCTTCAGATTTCCCGCCGCCGCTTGCACAATCAACTTGCCGACTTCGGTTGAGCCGGTAAACGCAACCTTGTCCACATCGGGATGTGTCGCCAATGCCGCCCCAGCCGTTTCGCCATATCCCGGCACTACGTTGACCACGCCTTCGGGGAAACCCGCTTCGGCAACAAGCTCCGCCAGCAAAAGCGCGCTGAGTGGAGTCTGCTCCGCCGGCTTCAGCACAACGGTGCATCCTGTGGCCAGTGCGGGACCGAGCTTCCAGGCCGCCATCAGGAGGGGAAAATTCCAGGGAATGATTTGTCCGACAACTCCTACCGGCTCGCGCCGCGTATACGCCAGAAATTTGTTGGAGAAGGGAATTGTGTTGCCTTCGATCTTGGTGGCCCATCCCGCCATGTAGCGGAATAGATCGACCGCCAGTGGCACGTCGGCCGCGCGCGCCACAGACAGCGGTTTGCCGTTGTCCAGGCTCTCCAGCTGCGCGAACTCCTCCGTGTGCTGCTCGATCAGATCGCCCAGCTTCCAAATCAGGCGACCGCGCTCCGAGGCCGTTAACTCACCCCACGCTCCGCTTTCAAACGCCCTGCGCGCCGCCTTCACCGCGCGATTGACGTCCTCGCGATCACCTTCGGCCACCTGCGCCATCACCTCGCCGGTCGCGGGATTGTAGGTAGGAAACGTCTTCCCCGAAGCTGCGTTCACCCACTTGCCGGCAATGAACATCTTGCGCGGCGTGCCAATAAATTCCTGAACGCGACCGTGCAGCTGCGAAGTGCTTGCTGTAGCGGACATGAAAACCTCCTGCTGAATCGGAGAACTTGGAGAGATTCGGGGCCGGGCGAGGCGAAGCTGCGCCGCCGCGGCATTCCACATCTAGCCGAGAGTGTACCAGAGGACCTTGTTGCGCGGCGCACGAACGCCGGCACGCAAAATTATGCCCCGGCCTGCTCCATCGTTGGCGCGAGGGTGAAGAGCTGATCGACCTTGGTCACCTTCAGCGAAGTTAGCAGGCGATCGTTGGCGCCGACCAGCACCAGCTTGCGCCCGGAATTCTCGCGCGAAACGTGTGCGCCTACCAGGCAACCGATACCTGCGGAATCGACGTATGGCATGTCGGAGACGTCGATGATCAGCAACGCAGAGTTGTCGGAGCGGACCATGCTCTGAAGCGGAAAGAAATTGCCCAGGAGCAACGGGCCGTGCAAGCGCAATACCGTAGTCCCGGGGGCCTTTTCAACTTTCTCGATTTCTAGAGGCTTCTCTTGCATAAGTCACTGATTTTACAACGTCGGTCAAACCCGCAATGTTAATTTCGCGTAACTGCCCCAGAGGTCCTCACCTCTTGGTTTGCTAATGGCTAGTTGCCAGTAGCTAATTGCTTCTTCAATACGCCTTCGCGATTACCACCCGGCGGTCGACTTGCTCCCCGGTTACGATGCACTTGCCTCCGCCGCCATACTCATCAATCAGCGGAATGTTCCGGATGGTCGCTTTGAACTCCTTCACGCGAGCGTCGCAGCGCTCGTCATCGGCGAGGTAGGCCATCACGAACTTCCCACCACCCTTCTCAGCGGTGACGTTACTCAAAATCGACTCGACCTCCTCGATCGAGTTCGCCAGCACGGTATTTTCCTTCAGCCGTTGTTTCGCCGCGTCGTACAACGCCGTCTGCATCTCATCGAGCAGCGCCGGCACCCTCGCCGCCAGCTCCGTCTGCGGCATCGGCTCTTTCGTTCCGGTATCGCGCCGCTTCACAACGACATTGCCTGACGCCAGATCGCGCGGTCCAAGCTCCAGTACGATCGGTACTCCGCGGCGCTCCCAGTGGAAGAACTTCGCGCCCGGTGTTTGGCCCTCACGATCGTCAACCTTCGCGCCTACCTCGTTCGCGATGCGGTGTGCGGCCTCCAGTACTTTGGATTTCTCCTCGTCCTTGCGATAGATCGGCACCATCACCGCTTTCACCGGCGCCAGCTTCGGCGGCAGAACTAGTCCTTTGTCGTCAGAGTGACTCATGATGAGCCCCCCGACTAACCGCGTGCTCACGCCCCAACTTGTCTGCCAGACGTAATCGAGTTGGCCCTCATTGTTCTGGAACTGCACATCGAAAGCCTTGCCGAAGTTCTGCCCGAGGTCATGGCTGGTGCCTGCCTGCAGCGCGAAGCCATTCTGCATCATGGCCTCAATGCTGTAGCTCCGTAGCGCCCCGGCAAATTTCTCCGATTGCGTCTTCATGCCCTTGATCACCGGCATTGCCATGACGTTTTCCGCCACATCCGCGTACACATCAAGCATGCGCAGCACTTCCTGCACCGCTTCTTCGTGATTGGCGTGCGCCGTGTGGCCCTCCTGCCACAGAAATTCGGTTGTGCGCAGGAACATGCGCGTGCGCAACTCCCAGCGAATGATGTTGGCCCATTGGTTCAACAGCACCGGCAGATCGCGCCAGCTCTTGATCCACTTGGCGAAGAAATGGCCAATGATGGTCTCCGAGGTCGGGCGGATCACGTACGGCTCTTCAAGTTGCTTGCCCCCCGCGACCGTGACCACCGCCAGCTCCGGCGAGAAGCCTTCCACGTGCTCGGCTTCCTTCTGCAGAAAACTCTGCGGGATCAGCAGCGGGAAGTAATAGTTCTGGTGGCCGGTGGCCTTGAAGCGATCATCCAGCGCACGCTGCACCAGTTCCCAAACGGCATAACCGTTGGCCTTAATGACCATGCAGCCCTTGACGATTTCAGCCGGCTCAGCCATGTCGCCTTGCAACACGACATCCTGGTACCACGTTGCGAAATCCTGACTGCGCGGAGTGATGGGAGATTCGGCCATAGTGGATGAATGCGTTCCGTTCTGTATTGAAAGGTGAGTCTTCGTCTTCGATTATGACAGGTAATCCACGAAAACCGGAATCGCCTCTCGCACACGAAGAGTTATGACGCGATCGCTCAGTCGCGAATGTTAAAACTCGCAGCCAACCGCGGGCAAAGCGCGCAATGTATACTTTGCCGTCGAGGAAGGTTGCTGTTGCTATGCCATTGTTGGGCTCAGTTAGCGTCGAAGGTGTGCTCCTCTTTCGAAACCCCAGTACATTGCTGCCATTTTCGCGACCGAGGCGCCTGAGCGTTGCTGCCTGATGCCCGCTCGAGCAGCGCCGATCAAAGAGCAGTCCGCTCGTCTTTTGACTTGTGGAGCCTCGCCGCAGCCGTTTTCATGGCTGCCTTCTACTTCCTTACGAGCATTTATATCGCCTCCCACCGTCTCTTCTGGTACGACGAGATTGTCACCGTACGCATTGCTGCGCTACATGGTTTTTCGAACATCCTCGACGCCCTGCGACACGGCGCCGACGGAACTCCCCCCGGGTACTACTTCGTGGCCGCGGCCTCGCAGACATTATTTGGCAACGGTGAAGTAGCTGCCAGGCTGGTCTCCGCTCTCGCTATCTCGGCCGCTCTGCTCATCACCTTTGATTATGCCCGCCGGCTTACAAATGGTCTGCACGGTCTAATTGCTCTCGCCGCTATCACCTGCTCTTATCTGCCTTACTACGGTTACGAAGCCCGCTCTTATGCCATCTTCGCTTTGCTGGCGGCACTGTCTCTGTGGATATGGGCGTGCACACCCAATGATCGCTGGCTACCAGCAACAGCTTTCGGAGCCGTGCTTTTTTGTGCGGTAACTGTTCACTATTACGCCGTTCTGCTGCTGGTGCCGTATGGATTGTGGGCGCTTTACTGCTTAAAAGGGCGGGAGCTGCCCGGTCGCAAGCTCATCGCAGGATGTCTGGGTGTCGCAATTGCTCTTCTCCTGATGTGGCAACTGATGTTTGCCTATTCGGCACAGTTTTCGTCCGCCTTTGCCGGTTCGGCGTGGGGACCTTCCTTCAATCGTTTGAGAGCGATTTTCCCGGAGTTGTTTCCTGACGGCTTATTCCTGCTTGCACTGATCACGCTCTGGATTGTTGTATGGCTGGCGCGAAACGGGACGACGACTAATTGGGAGCCCATGAAGAGCAGTGAATCTGTCGCATGGTTGTTCCTTGCCATTCCACTGGCGGGATTCGTGCTGGCGGAATGGAAAACTCATGCCTTCCTCGGGCGCTATTTCGTTGGAGTCATACCAGGGGTAGCCGTCGGATTCTCATGCTGGTTGTGGCGGAACTTCCGCAGTCACTACTGCGTGCCGCTCGGGATATTTCTGCTCTTGGCAAGCTGGGGAATCGTTCACCAGACGATGGTCTTGCGGCATCCCGAACGTGTCGATCCCAGTGGGCATCCCAGCGGAGAACAAATCAAGACAAGGCAATATTTGGACCTGGAACCTGTTATGCGAGCCGAGGGAAAGCGCTACCTCGTGTTTTCTAATAGCATCCTGCACGTGGAAGTCGGGTATTATTCCCAACATCCCGAGCAATGTGTCTTGCTGCTCGATCCCAGCAACCAGAGCGTATTGACCACAATGGAATCCAATCTGGCAAGATACGCTCCTTTGCAATTCTGGAGCGTCAACGACTTGGTGATGCACGCCTCCGAGTCAGCTTTGATTGAGCCCACCCCGAACACTCTGTACCTGGTGCGACAGCTCGGCTTGAAAACTACGACGCGCTTCCCTCCGCCGACGCCGGTGCTGTACTTGCAGCGTTGACCGAGTGAATCTAGAAACGCTCAGGATTTTTTTGATTGTGGCGCCGCGAGCTTACTTCGTTCCGTTCCTCACCAGTTTGAGGAATTCCTGATGTACCCGCTTGTCCGCCGATAGCTCCGGATGAAAAGTTGCAGCCATTACTTTGCCTTGCCGCACCAGGACTGGATCGTCGCCGCGCTTCGCTAGTACTTCCACTTCCTGACCCACACTTTCGACCCGCGGCGCGCGGATGAAGACCATCTCCAGGGGCTCGCCGCCAAGCGCGGTTGGCGCCTCAACGATGCTGGAGTCGATCTGCCGACCGTAGGCATTGCGCCGAATGCTGATGTCGATCGCGTTCAACCCAGCCTGCCGCGGATTCTCTACTTCACGTGCCAGCATGATGGCTCCGGCGCACGTCCCAAACGTGGGCTTGCTGTGTACGAAGTCATTCAGCTTTTGAAACGTACGATCGCCCAGCAGCTTTAGAAATGTCGTCGATTCTCCGCCGGGAATCACCAGGCCATCGATGTCCTCGAAGTCCTCGGGATTACGCACTAGCACGACTTCCGCGCCCAGCTCTTCCAGCCGGCGGCGATGCGCATCGAAGTCGCCCTGCAATGCGAGAACGCCGATTTTCATAAGGCAGCAATCAGCAACTAGCGACTAGCAATTAGCAAACCCGGGGGTACAATCAAAACCCAACGTTTGCATGAGATTTTTTCTTAATTATCGAGAGGCAAGTTTTCTCTCACTGGAGCTCGCTCTAGCCACTAGTTACTAGTTGCTAGTTGCTTCTTCACCATCCCCTCGTCTGCAGCAGGTCGCGCTCTTCGATCGCCCCCACGGCCAGTCCCTTCATCGCACCGGTCATCTGCTCGCTGACCTCGGCCAGCACCTTAGGATCGTCGTAATGCGTGGCCGCCACAACTATCGCGCGCGCACGCGATTCGGCTTCTTCGCGCTCCAGCTTACTTGTGAGATCCAGCGGCGTCGCTCCACCCTTCATGAAGATGCCCGAGCCAACGAACACCGCCTCTGCTCCAAGCTGCATCACTAACGACGCATCAGCCGGCGTGGCGATGCCTCCGGCAGAGAAATTGGGCACCGGCAGCTTGCCAGCTTGCGCGACCATCTTCACTAACTCGTACGGCGCCTGGTGGTTCTTGGCGGCGGCAAAGAGTTCCTGTTCGCTCATGACCGTGAGCTGCTTCATCTCGCTGACAATCTGCCGCATGTGCTTGACCGCATGAATCACGTCGCCGGTGCCTGCCTCGCCCTTGGTGCGGATCATCGCTGCGCCTTCGGCAATGCGCCGCAGCGCCTCTCCCAAATTGCGCGCGCCGCAAACAAATGGCGTGGTGAACGCGTGCTTGTCCACGTGGTGCTCTTCGTCGGCCGGCGTCAGTACCTCAGACTCATCGATGTAATCGACTCCGATCTCCTGCAGGATTTGCGCCTCGGCGAAGTGGCCGATGCGGCACTTGGCCATCACCGGAATCGACACTGCCGCCATGATCTGTTTGATGAGCTTGGGATTGGCCATACGCGAGACGCCGCCCTCGGCGCGAATGATCGCAGGCACTCGCTCCAGCGCCATTACCGCGACTGCGCCGGCCTGTTCGGCTACCTCTGCCTGCTCGACGCTCATCACGTCCATGATGACGCCGCCCTTCAGCATCTCAGCCAGGCCGGTCTTCAAGCGCAAACTGTTATTGGTGCTGTTGTTTTCGGACATCATGTTCTCTCCCTTTCGGAGCTTTGGCCGCCGTTAGCACTCGGCATTTGGCACTTAGCAATTTAGCTAAATCTAACGCGGGGCATCGTCGGCGCACGTATAAATGAAGGCGTAACTCTTTATTCTACTCTGCAGGTCAGAGGCGCGTAACCCCTGTCGATGCGGTTCGCCTCTGGCGAACAGCGACCTACGTCGCGTCGCTGTGCTTCTTCTTCAAGTACTTGGCGAACATGCGATGCGGATCAATCTCAATGAACTTCCCCTTGCTGGTGGCCAGCACCTCGCCCTCATGATTGCGGATTTCCGCGGCGCGATAATGTTCGCGGCCACGCACGTGCTGCTCCCATCCTTCGACGATCAGCGGCTTGAACAGCGGCACAGGCTTAAGGTACGTGACCTCCATCGTACTGGTGAGGCATACGATGTTGTGGAGCTTGTTTACCTTACCCATAGCTTCATCGAGAATGGTTGCGATAATCCCCCCATGCGCGTGTGCCGGCGGGCCGACGAAGCGCCCTTGCAGGCGAAAGCGGCAGACGAAGCGTTCGCGCTCCTCGTCCAGGGTGAACTTCAGCTTCATCCCGCTGTTGTTCTGCGGACCGCAACCGAAGCACTTGTTCCCAAATTGCCGTTGCTTGACCTGATGTCCGTGGACCGCCTTGTGTCGAGGCATGGAACCAAGATGAAGCAGAGTACGCGGAAGATGCAATAGCCGCTAGCTGATGGCTGATAGCTGACGGCTGTTATATTCTGGCGAAGAGCGAAGAGCGAAAAGCGAAGAGCGAGTACCGACGAACTGCGAAGGGCGAACATCGACATGGGCATCTACGATTTCTCCGCGAAACTTAACGACGGCAAAGAAAAGAAACTCAGCGCCTATAAGGGCAAGGTCTTGCTGATCGTCAACACAGCCAGCAGGTGCGGTTTTACGCCGCAATACAAGGGGTTGCAGGAGATGTACGCCAAGTACCGCAACCGCGGCTTCGAGTTGCTCGCCTTTCCTTGCGACCAGTTCGGCCATCAGGAGCCCGGCGACGACGAAGACATCAAGTCTTTCTGCGAACTCAACTATGGTGTCGACTTCACGCTCTTCTCCAAAATCGAAGTGAATGGCGATGGCGCTCATCCGCTCTACAAATTTCTCAAAAGCGAGAAAGGAGGTCTGCTGGGCGACTCCATCAAGTGGAACTTCACCAAGTTCCTCGTCGACAAGCAGGGCAATGTCATCGAGCGCTATGCGCCAATGATCTCGCCGGAGCGGATTGCCCCCGACATTGAGAAACAGCTGGCAAAGCTTGAGTAGCTGCCCCCCGCCTCTCTAAGGTTGGATTTCTGCGCAAAGGCTTGATTTTGCCCTTGTGCATTGCGCAAATAGGGCTACAATCGCTCATCGCTCCCGCTGCTAAGCTTCACGCGCGGCGTTTTCCGTCAAAATTAGTCCCCTTGAAAGGAGCACCATGCCACACAAAATCTCACGCTACGGATGGGTGAAGGACGACCCCGATCCGCGCGACCTGTTGTTTGCCCCATCACCCATAGTTGCGGCCAAACCCCTGCCCAAATCCGCTGACCTGCGTCCTGGCTGTCCGCCGGTTTACGACCAGGGGCAGGTCGGCAGCTGCACCGCCAACTCCATCGCCGGTGCGTTTGAGTTCGCGCAGAGGAAGCAGTTGCTGGCCGACTTCATGCCTTCGCGCCTGTTCATTTACTACAATGAGCGCGTAATTGAGCACACCACCAGCAAAGACGCCGGAGCGCAGATCCGCGACGGCATCAAGTGTGTCGCCAAGCAAGGCGTGCCACCCGAGCCCGCGTGGCCCTATAGCGAGAACCTCTCGGTTGTAACGACGAAGCCCAAACCGGCGGCTTATACCGACGGGGCACAGCACACGGTGATTTCCTACCACCGCATCACCGCCCATGCCCCGGCGGCCTTTCTCACCTTGATGAAGAGCTGTCTCGCGGATGGCTACCCATTCGTCTTTGGATTCCAGGTGTATAGCGCTTTTGAAGGCAAGGAAGTCGCCAGGACCGGCATCCTCAACCTGCCCGACAAACGCAAAGAAGAATTGGAAGGTGGACATGCGGTAATGGCCGTCGGTTACGACGACGCCAAGAAGCGAATTCTGGTGCGTAACTCCTGGGGACCGAAGTGGGGCCTCAAAGGTCACTTTTGGATGCCGTACGCCTACATCAGCGATCCCAAGTTGGCCAGCGACTTCTGGACCATTCGCGGCGTTACCGGAACGGTGACCGGCAAGACCATCGGCGCGCCCGCAGCTAAAGCGAAAGCCGCAGCCAAGTAACCTGGGCGTGAAAATCAACAACTGAGCGGAGGCGTGTGCCTCCGCTTTATTATTTATAGGGACGTTATCGGCGGCCGGCCGAACTTCATTGCGGCGTGGATTGTGGGCGGACTGATCGCCCTCAGCGCTATCATTTCCATGATCGCTGGCGGAATCGCATGGTCGCCGATCGCTGCTCTTGTGTTTATGGCGTCGGCCGCGTTGGTGGGTGGCAGGACCTACGTTGCACGCAGCCGCACGCAACCCAGGGATCCGAAATGACGAAGGAAGAACGGGCTTTGCACCGCATGGTGTATCAGTTAGAGTCATCGTGGAACGCCGCTGACGCATCGAGCTACGCTTCTGTGTTCACCGATGACGCCGATTTCATCCACATTCTCGGCGGCTATTACACGGGCCGCACTGCGATTGAAGCCGGACATCGCATGATCTTCGGCACCATCTACAAAGGCAGCACCCTCCACTTGAGCGTGGAAAAGATCAGGTTCTTGCGACCCGATATCGCGCTCATTTCCCTACGCCAGTTCTTGCAGTTCTTCGAAGACGGCGCGCCACGCGAACTAGAGGCGAGGCCGATGATCATTGCCGAGAACGCCGAGGGCAAGTGGCGAATTGCCGCCCTGCAAAATACGAGAATCAGCGAGGTGGGCGGAAGGTAGAGCTGCAGCAGCTCGGGTGACGCCCTGCGCTGATACAAACCCGCAGCAAACTCCGAAGCGATGCAAGGGCTTTCGGAAACCGAATACCCGGTTGTCTCTCTCGCGTTTTGCGGCAGGTTGTAGTTTTGATTTGCTTCGTATCAGGGCATGGCTTTAGCCATGCCGCCACGGCGTAAAATGAATTGGGCTTTAGCCCCTGCGCATGTCGGCTCCAGCCGTGCCCTGATACGAAGCGGTGCGCGCCTTTTCACACTTTTGGCGGCCAACGTTTCTTAGCAACTGTTTGTTCACTCAAGTAAAGGTTCATTCAACAAAAGGAAATATTGACGATGAATATCAAGAAAGTCGGTGTTCTCGGTTGTGGTCTGATGGGTTCAGGTATCGCGCAGGTCGCGGCCACGGCAGGTCTTGACGTGGTCGTTCTGGAACAGGAGCAGAAGTTTCTCGACAAAGGCTTTGCCGGCATCGATAAGTCGCTTTCCCGACTCGTAGACCGCGGCCCAGAGAAGGGCGGCCTCACCGCCGAGCAGAAGACCGTGGCACAGTCGCACCTCAAGGGCACGCTCACCATGCAGGACCTCGCCGACTGCGACATCGTAATCGAAGCGATCATCGAGAATGTTGAAGAAAAGCGAAAAACGTACGCGCAGCTCGATACCATCGTCAAGAAGGACGCCATATTCGCCACCAACACTTCATCCATCTCCGTGACCGAGCTGATGACCGCGACCAGGCGCCCGGAGCGCTTCATCGGCCTGCACTTCTTCAATCCCGTGCCCATGATGAAGCTGGTCGAAGTGGTCAAGACCATTGCAACCGCACCCGAGGTCTACGAGACGGCCGTCGACTTCGCCAAGCGCCTGGGCAAGGTCCCGGTGCGCACCAGCGACAAGACCGGATTCATCGTCAATCGCCTGCTGGTGCCGTATTTGCTGGATGCGATTCGCGCTTACGAAGAAGGCGTAGGCTCCATCACCGACATCGACGAAGCCATGAAGCTGGGCTGCGGCTATCCCATGGGACCGTTCACGCTACTCGATTTCGTCGGCCTCGACACCACCTACTACATCACCGAGGTCATGTACGACGAGTTCAAGGAGCGCCGCTTCGCCTCACCGCCGCTGCTCAAGCGCCTGGTGATGGCTGGCTGGTATGGTCGCAAGTCGGGCAGAGGCTTCTACGATTACAGCGAGCCGAATAAGCCGGTTCCAGGAACATTCGTGTAGGCTGCGTAACCTCGTCATCGCCGCCGCCACCAATTCGTTATACTGGAAAAGATATGGGGATCGTGAAGAACATAGCCGCTATCGCCAAGGGCATGAGTGTCACTTTCGGCGAGATGTTTAAGCCGACGATCGTCGAGAACTATCCTGACGGCCCAGGCCCTACTCGCGGCGCGGTTTTTGAGGACCGGTTTCGCGGCATGCACGTGCTGCAGCGTGACGAGAACGGACTGGAAAAGTGTGTCGCCTGCTTCCTGTGTGCCGCGGCGTGTCCTTCGAACTGCATCTACATCGAAGCCGCCGAAAACACCGAAACCCATCGCGTCAGTGGCGCTGAGCGTTACGCCAAGGTCTACAACATCGACTACAACCGCTGCATCTTCTGCGGCTATTGCGTCGAGGCCTGCCCCACGGACGCCATCACTCACGGCCACGGATTCGAATTGGCTACCTACAACGCCAGCAATCTCGTTTACCGCAAAGAGCAGCTGCTCGCCGGCACTCCCGCGCACATCGGTGCCAATGCCGTCTTCAACACCGGCGACAACTCCCGCCTGGAGCCGAAGCCCTGAACGAAGACCAGCGCCTCATGGGTTCACATCCAGCAGCTCCAGGATTCCGTGCACCGGAATTCTTATCCATGCCGGACGCTGCTCCAGCTCATACTCAATCTCTATCAATGCCCGCTCAATCATGTACGCCGCCAGCAGAATTCTGAACTCATCCGTTTGCTGGGGTACATATTGCGCGGCTGCGCTGGCCTGCACGTATTCCTTCAAGAAGACCGCGCTCACCCAGCGATACCACATGTGCGCCCATTTCTCCAGTTGCGAGCGGCCCTCGCTACTCGGCACAATGCCGGGCACATCACCGAACAGCGCCGCGTGCGACACATAGTGGAACGAACGCAGCATCGTGGCCACGTCGCGCAACGCCGAACGCTTGATGCGGCGCTCGCTAAGCGGCCGAGTGGGGTCACCTTCGAAGTTGGTGATGACCCAGTCGCTCCCGGAGAAGAGCACGTTTGACAGGTGATGGTCGCCGTGAGTGCGGATGCGCGCTCCCGACATGCGCTTGTCGCGCAGGGAAAGCAATTGCGTCCGAATCTCGCCTTCATGGTTCAGCAGATCGGTTACATCGTCCTGCGCCTTCCCTGGCAACCCGCGAAACTGGCTGCGCAGCATCTCGAACGAGCGGTTCAATTGCCCCAGCATGCCGTGATACACGCTTTGCCGATAAAACGTCGTGAACGGTTCGGGCGCGAAATCGGGAATGTCGGTGCGGCTGCTCAAAGCCCCATGCAGCTCGGCGGTGCGTCGCCCCAGCAGGCGAGCATTATCCAGATAGTTCCCCGCCAGCTCCGCAATGATCTGCGGTACGGGGGCGTTTTGTTCCCATAACCCAGGCGCGTTTAAATCGCGCAACCGCGGCTCCTGTTCCGGAATCGCCAGCGCATGCTCGAAGAACAATCCGAGCTGATCCAGCGTGTAGCCCCAGCCACTCGTCGCGTTAGGTACCAGGTGGCTCAGTGTACCGAGGCATGTCTCCGACATCGCGGCATCGTTGTGCACGCGATACTCCAGCGAGCCGAGCGCGCGAGGAACTGCCGGGAACTTGGTCTGCTCACAGAGAAACTCCGGCACCTCACGGCCAGGGTTGATCCCATCCTCCAGCTTGCGATAGAGCTTCAGAACAAAGTCGCTGCCGTAATGGATGGTTGTGAACCAGTCATCCGTCTGCTGCGGAGACGGCTCCAGGTTCGAGTGCACCGAAGACCACGCCGGGCGGAACCCACGGGTATGCGACCCAACCAGTTCCCCCGCTTCACCACGAATCCGTCGCCGGCGCACGATCGCTCGCAGCAACGCATCGCTAAAATCACGATCCAGAGTGGCGGGATACAGCACCGCCTTGGTATCTCCCGGTAGCCCGGTAAGCCGCGTGACCACTCCACCGCGCGGATCGCGCATCAAAGTCTCTGCTTTGTCTCCGGTCGCGACCGAAACCGGTATCAGGTACACCTCGGGATCGCCCTCACCGAACATGACCGTCAGAAACAGCAGGTGCGCCGACGTGTTCGGAAACGTAAGCACCTTCTGCAAAGAAAGGCCGGTGATATCGCGCCGCTTGCTCAGGAACCACGACCGAGTCCGCAACATCCTCGGGATGACCCCCTCGAGTTGCTGAAGCGCCTGTTCGGAAAACGCGTCTTCAACGGACTGCACCTGCAGCACCGGCGCCTCTTCTGGCGTGCCGGCCGGAGTGAACGAATCCTGGCTCGCCTCCCCCGGCTGCAGGTTGAACCAGTAAAACGCATGCGGCCCCAGCGAGAGCAGATACGGGTTCTCGGTAATCGTCGGGAACTTTGCCCGCCCAAACACTTCAACCGGCACCATCCCTTGCCGGCTGACAAGGTCCAGTTCCACGCATTGCGCGAAGCGCGAAAGGTTGGCGACGACCAGCAGCGTCTCGTCCTCGAACCGCCGGATGAACGCCAGCACCTTGCGATTGGAGGGATAGAGAAACTCCAGCGTCCCGCGGCCAAACGCCCTGAATTGCTTGCGCTGCTGGATCAGCCGCTTTGTGAACCACAATAGCGAGTGCGGATTGTTTTGCTGCGCCTCGATGTTGATGGTTTCGTAGTGATACTCGGGATCGATGTTGACCGGCAGATAAAGCCGCTGCGGATTTGCCCGCGAAAACCCGGCATTGCGGTCTGAACTCCACTGCATGGGCGTCCGCACGCCGTTGCGGTCGCCAAGGAAAATGTTGTCACCCATTCCGATTTCGTCGCCGTAGTAAATCACCGGCGTCCCCGGTAAGGAACACAGTAGGGCGTTCATCATTTCGATGCGCGGGCGATCGTTCTCCAGCAGCGGCGCCAGGCGACGGCGAATACCCAGGTTGATGCGCATCTCGCGGTCCCGCGCATAGCTGCGATACATGTAATCGCGCTCCTCGTCGGTGACCATCTCCAGAGTCAACTCATCGTGATTGCGCAGAAACATCGCCCATTGACAGTTATCGGGGATCGGCGGCGTCAGCTTCAGAATGTCAGTGATCGGATAACGGTCTTCCATTCGCAGGGCCATGAACAGCCGCGGCATCAGTGGGAAGTGAAATGCCATATGGCACTCGTCGCCGCTCCCGAAATATGCCACCGCGTCCTCTGGCCACTGGTTGGCTTCCGCCAGCAGCATGCGGTCGCGATACTTTTCCTCAACATGCTTGCGTAATTCGCGAAGTGCCTCGTGCGTCTCCGGCAGGTTCTCGCAGTTCGTACCCTCCCGCTCGAATAGATACGGCACGGCATCAAGTCGCAAGCCGTCGACCCCCAGGTCGAACCAGAAATCCATGGCCGCGAACATCGCCTCACGGACTTCAGCATTGTCCCAGTTCAAATCCGGCTGATGCGAGTAGAAGCGATGCCAGTAATAGGCCTTGGCGAGCGAGTCCCACGTCCAGTTGGAGTTCTCAAAGTCTTTGAAGATGATGCGCGCATCTTTGTACTTCTCCGGAGTGTCGCTCCACACGTAGAAGTTGCGCCAGCGCGTGCCCGGTGCGGCACGTCGAGAGCGCTGAAACCACACGTGCTGATCGGAAGTGTGATTGAGCACCAACTCGGTGATCACGCGCAGCCCACGCCGGTGCGCTTCCCGCAGAAAACGCTGGAAGTCCTTCAGCGTCCCGTACTGAGGGTGGACATCGGTGTAATTGGCAATGTCATATCCATCGTCGCGCAGCGGCGAAGGGTTAAACGGCAACAGCCACACCGCCGTGATACCCAGGTCCTGCAGGTAATCCAACTTTTGCGTCAGCCCGCCGAAATCGCCGATGCCGTCGGTAACGCTGTCGAAGAACGCGCGGACGTGGACTTCGTAAATGATTGCGTCTTTGTACCAGGTGATGTTGGGGAACAGATTCATGATTTCCTGATGAATAGCTTCACGATTGCCTGATGAACAAAATAGACGATGCTAAGACTGCATTGCGGATTTGTTCAACTCACGTTGGATGAGGAACGCCGCGGAAAAGCTGCCGATGCGTGCGCGATGCTAAAGACCGGTCCTGCCTGTCTCATCGGAACGGATTGACAATACGGATCCCGCCGACATTTCTCCCCGCTTGCAAGCCTTCGGAAAAAAGTACAGTGCAGCCGCTCTGTGCAGCCATTCGCAAGATGAGAGCGTCCCAAAATGAAAAGCTATGCAGGCGATGAAGGTCAATGGCAGCTAGAATGTCGGCTAGATCAGGGGTCGCCACATCGAACGCCGCAAATATCTCAACTTTGCGACGGGCGATGCCCGGTTCGACATGCAGCTTCCGAGTAACAATAACAAAATATTCCTGCAGCACCTGCAAAGACACGACACCGCTTCGTTCTCGGCGATGTTGAGAAAGCAGTTCTAAGGCACGTCGCTGTTTTGCTGGAAACGCCTTGTCGTCCGTATAGATGAGGACGTTCGTATCGAAGAAGCTACGAACGCTCATGAATTTCATCCCGGTTGAAACGCCAGCCACGGGAGTGCCCATGGCCGGAGAGCCGTCTAAGCTCCTCAATGCTGCGCTCGGGATCGTCGGTACCGGCGATGGTTTGCAAGTAGTCGCGGATTAGCTGATTGAGACTCTTGCCTAGAGCGTCAGCCTTCTTCCGCGCACGGGCCACAACCTGTTCATCTACCGATAGCGCCAGATTCATAAGCACAGTTTATGTGGACACACAAACCGTGTCCGCTACTGCCCGCCCTTCCCTTGCTCATGCATCAGACTCGCCGGTGGCGGCGGTATTGTGATGTCCACGTCCGTCACCGGCCCGACCGAGCTGAGCGGTTTGTCGAACTCCGTGTCATTGCCCACCACCAGCACCGCGAGCTGGTTCTTGTGGATGTACTTGCGCGCGGCGCGCGCCACATCCTGTACCGTCACTTTCTCCACTTCGCTTCGATAGCGCTCCAGAAAATCCAGCGGATAGTGATAAAACTCGTACGCCATCTTCTCGCGCAGGACCTTATCCGGCGTGTCGAACTGGAAGATGAATGAGTTCAAAATATCGTCCTTGGCGCGCTTCAGCTCCTCGGGCGTCGCAGGATTCTTCAGCAGCTCGTCAATCTGCCCGTCGAGGCCGAGAATGCCTTCCACCGTGCTGGAGCTCTTCGTCTGCATCACGATATCGGTTAGGCCGGGATGATTCCAGCCATACCCCACGCCGCCGCCAACCGAGTACGCAAGGCCTTGCGCAGTGCGCAGATTGTTGAACAATCTTGACGAGAATCCGCCCCCGAAAATCTCATTCATCACCGTGACGGCAAAGTAATCAGGATTACGACGCTCGATCCCCAGATCAAGCATGGCGATGCTGCTCTGGTTCACATCCCTCTTGCGCACCAGGTAATAGCCGGGCTTAGGCTCGCTGAATTTGATCTCAGGCTCTTTTGCCTCAGGCCCTTTCTGCCACGATTCGAATGCCTGCCGCAGCTTGGCTTCCATCTCGCGCGGATCAAAGTCGCCGCTGATGCCGAAAATGATGTTGTTGGGATACGCGTACTGCTGGTGCCAGTTCAGCAGGTCCTGTCGCGTGACCGCCGCAACCGTGGCGTACTCGGGAACACGCGCGTAGGGGTTGTCTTTCCCATACGCAATGATCCGGGCCTCGCGATGCACAATCGACTGCACGTCATCGTTGCGTCGGGCAATCATGGTGTACGTCTGCTGCTTCGCGAGCTGCAGCTTGTCGTCGCGGAATGCGGGATTGTGCAGCAAGTCGAGATACATGTCGAAAACCGCCTCAAAGTCGCCCTTCAGGCAGTTGAGCGAGATGGTGGTCGAGTCGGACTGAGTATCGGTCTCGATCTTGGCGGCGCGGGCCTCGAGAAAGTCGTCCATCTCATCGCCGGTCTTCGTTTTCGTGCCACCGGTGCGCCACACTTCGCCGTACAGCTCCGTGAGGCCCGCCTTACTTGCCGGCTCGTTGGTGGCGCCCCCGCGAATCCTCGCCACCGCGCTGATCAGCGGCAGCTCGTGGTCCGGAAGCAGGAATACAACCATTCCGTTGCCGAGCTGAATGCGTGCGGGCTCTGGCGGAGTAAACGCCGGAAGCGGCGGCGCCTGAATCTCGTTCCACGGCTTTACTTGCTGCGCGGGAGCTAGAGTCGTGAAAAGAATTAACCAGAATGCCAGCACGAGCGAAAGGCAGCACCCTCGCTTCGCTCCGTCGAAAATCTCACCTGCGGTGCCCCGTTCTAGCCCTTTTCTGGCTAGAGCCTCCCCTGAGCGTGCCGAAGGGGCGGGGCAGTGCAGCGCATCGGCTTGCCCCACCCTGGCCAAAAGACCGCCGGAATGGCGCACCCCAGGGTCAGATTCGTGGGTTCTTGCCATGACTGAAGGCATGCGCTTCGCCCCCCTCATTGCTCCGCTCCTTTCGCTCCCGCGGCCGGCGGCGCCTGCGTCTGGATAATTCCCACCGTACGGTTGGTGTCCTGAAACACCTGGTTCGCCACCCTCCGGATATCAGCCTTCGTCACCTTGTCCACGCGATCGAGGTATCTGAACAGCTCGCGCCAATCCCCATAACGCGTCTGATACTCCGCGAGCTGTTCCGCCAAACCTTCATTGCTGTCCAGGCCACGAATCAGGTCCGCTTTGGTGCGCGTCTTGAACATCTGCAACTCGTCGTCCGTTACATCCTGCTTCTTAAGCTTCTCCGTCTCTTCCACGAACGCCTTTTGCAGCTCGGCTGTGGTGTGCCCGTGAATCGGCACCGCATAGAACGTGAACAGGTGGGAGTACTTTATTCCGGGAAACCCAGAGACGCCGGCAGCCACGGCGGCAATCTGCTTGTCGCGCACCAGCGAGCGGTACAACCGCGACGTGCGCCCATTCGACAGAATGTCGGAGATGGCGTCGTACACCACATCATCCGGCGCAAGATAACTCGGCCGATGATAGCCCTCCAGATACAGCGGCTGCGCCGGCTCGTGCAGCGTAACCTCGCGCACAGAATTCTGTGGCGGCTCGATGGTATGCAACTCGACCGGTTTGGGCTTGGCCGGAATCTGTCCAAAGTACCGCTCGATAATGGGAAAGACCTCGTCCGGACTCAAGTCGCCAACCAGCCCGATCACCATGTTGCTGGGCAGGTAGTAGCGATGGAAAAACTGATCTGCATCCGTCGCCGAGAAGCTCTCCAGATCAGATTGATAGCCAATCGTCGGCCGATGATAAGGGTTCCCCATGAACGCCGTACCCAGGAACTGCTCCAGCAGCCGACCGGTCGGGCTGCTGTCAGTTCGCATGCGGCGCTCTTCCATCACCACACTACGTTCCTTGTAGAACTCACGCATCACCGGGTGCGCCATGCGGTCGGACTCCAGAGCTGCCCACAGCTCAATCTGGTTCGACGGCATCGAGTACATGTACGCGGTCTCGTCGTAGTTCGTGAAGGCGTTCAGCCCCACGCCGCCATGCGCCTCCACCACCTCCCCAAACTGGTTCTTGATGACGTACTGATCGGCTGCCTTGATCGCATCCTGCCAGGCCTGCTTCAACTGCGCCAGCTTCTGCGGATCCTGCCCCACTCGCTTGATGCGCTCGGTTTCGTAGGCAACGAACGCTTGCTCAACCTTCTCCAGTGCGACCTTCTCGGCAGCGTAGTCCTTCGTGCCAATGTTGGGGGTACCCTTGAATGCCATGTGCTCCATCATGTGCGCCAGGCCGGTTTGGTATAGCGGATCCTGCGCCGAGCCGGCATCGACCAAAGTAAAAAACGAGAACACCGGCGCTTCCGGTCGCCGCCACAACACAACCGTCAGCCCATTCGGAAGGGTCTTCACCGAGACACGTTTCTCATAAGACGCCACGTCGATCGAGTTCGCCTGCGACTGCGCGACCATTGATGCCGCCGGCTGCGGCTTCTGGGCCGGCTGCCCAGAGGTGGCGGATGTCCCCTGTGGACTTTGTCCCGCCGCGGCGGAGCTCGGCTGCGTGTTCTGTGCCAGCAGCGGCCAAGTGACCGCCATGGCGAGCAGAACGGCCAGATTCATACACAAACGCTTCATCGTGCCTCCAGAGCAGGGAGACGAAAGTTATTCAAGAGTAGAACGTTACGCACGGATGGACAGGCAAGTCAATCGGCGCCACAGCGGCGATTAGCAATTGGCATCAGGCAATTGTTGTCCTTGCACGTGCTGTTAGACGGGGGAAGGTCGCCTTCGCTCCTCTAAATGCTGACTGCTTGGCGCAAAACACAAAACCCGGCCGTTAGACCGGGTCATCAAACTTTAATTCTACTTTCAGTATAGCACATTCAGAGCTGGTTTTTCTCACGTTTGCCAACTTTATATCTGCCATAGTCACAGTGAGTTACATGCGATTGTTGTGTTTCTCCTAGTTGACATAGTTGACATGTAAAAAGTACACTCTTAAACGTGATAGTGTTACTACTTTCCGCAAGCCTCGAGGACGTGTGTTCCTACGCCCCGGTTCCTGTCGGCACCTTGGGCTCCGTGGGATGTGCCTGCTCCGCAATTGATGGCCGATAGGACGCTTCCTTCCACAAGCTTGTCGGCTGCACGAAGTACACGCGCACGGCGGCGAGTGATGCCGCCATCAGCACGACGAATGTCCGGATCGGCGACGTGATTCGCTTCACCGCCGCGCCATCCGGAACCGCGACATCCAGCGCAGCAAGTCCGTAGAACAAAACTTGCGCCCAAGCCGCCGCCGCGCGCCAGTACGGAGGCAGTCCGACGGTCGCCAGCGCCGCCGCAACCATGCAATACGGAATCACGATGCGTCCGTATTTCGCCGAGAGAAAATGCAGCCGCATGCGGTTGCGCGAGCTCAGCAGCTCCGGCATCATCTTCAGCATCTGGTACAGCCCCGCCTGCAGCCGCACCTTGCGCTTGAACTCCGACTGCAGCACGGTAGGGAAGTCATACATTGTGGCAGTCGGCTCCATCAGGATGCGATAGCCTTTGAAAAACGCGACCAGCGGCTCGTAGACGTCATCCAGCAGCGTCCCCTCCGGCAACGGGACCCACAACGCGCGGCGAATCGCGGCAAAGGCCCCGCTGTATCCAAACGTCGAATCGATGCGCGTCAGCCGATGCCGTATCCACGACTCATACCGCCAATAGAGGCTGGTGCTGGTCTCCTCCAGCGTCTCGCCCTGCACGATGATGGTCTGCGGACTCACCGCGCCCACCTTCGGATCCCCGAAGCAGGCGATGACGTTGCGCAGGCAGTCGCCGTCGAGCGTCTGCCGCACGTCGTTCAGCACCAGGATTTCGCCCGAGACCAGCGGTACGCCCGCATTCAGTGCCGCCGCTTTTCCTCCCCGGGGCACGCGCAGGAACTTTACGCCTTCCCCGGCAAAGCTGCGCGCAATCTCGTCTGTGCGATCGCTCGACCCGTCGGAGACGATGAGGACTTCCATCAGTTCGCGCGGATAGTTTTGGGCGAAGATGGTGCACAGCTTGCGCTCTAAAAACTTCTCGCCGTTGTAAACTGCGACGACGAACGACACCGTACGCAGCGTGGCATCTTTGTGAACGGGGTTGTTGGCGCGCTTCGCCAGCCAGTTCAGCAGCAGCGGATACCCGAGCAGCGCATAGAACATCACCGCGCAGGCGAGGATGAAAACCGTGAGGCAGACGATCTGCGCCGGGGCCAACATCGTAGCTACCAAGATACAAGATTGCGTTCGGATATACCTTCCGAAATCCACGATTGCACCCGTCCCGCGAAGCGGGACGGCTCAGCTTAGCCCTCCCGGGCCGATCCCGCTACTTATTGGTACCCAGGACTTCGTCCCCGGCTGTTCACTGAGTCGTCCCGCTTTGCGGGACGCGTGCATCGTCGGTCGACGCTCTGAATTCAGCGACTACCGCAGGAACGTAGCCCCAGACTCGCGATATACTTCAAGGTTTGCCAGTCAGCAATGCTCTCATCCTGAAGGAGCCCTCATGTCGTCCCCAGCCGTTTCATCCGCAATTTCCTATGCCCGTGACAACCATCAACGGTTTCTTGAAGAGTTGAAGGACCTGCTCCGCATTCCCAGCGTCAGCACCGCCGAAGAACACAAAGACGATGTCCGCAAGGCGGCCGAAATGGTCGCGGCTGACCTGAAGCGCATCGGCTTTGAAAATGTCGAGATCATCCCCACCAAGGGACATCCGCTGGTTTATGCCGACTGGCTGCACGCGCCGGGCAAGCCAACTGCGCTCTGTTATGCGCATTACGACGTTCAGCCCGCCGAGCCGCTGGACGAGTGGCACACTCCGCCGTGGGAGCCGACCGAGCGTAACCAGAACATCTACGCCCGCGGCGCGGTCGATGACAAAGGCCAGCTCTGGATGCAGATGAAGGCGTACGAATCGCTGTTCAAGAGCGGAGGCGGCAAGCTGCCCATCAACGTTCGTGTGCTCTTCGAGGGCGAAGAAGAGGTGGGCGGCGAGAGCATCGAGGAGTTCGTCAAAGCCAACGCGAACACGGGCCGCCTTAAAGCCGATTTCGCACTGGTGACCGACACCGAGCTCTTCGCGCCCGATCTTCCCACGCTGTGCGTCGGACTGCGCGGGCTCGTCTACACCGAAATCGAAGCGCAGGGTGCAAAGACCGATTTGCACTCCGGCGTGTACGGCGGCGCCGCACCGAATGCGATCTTCGGGCTCGTCGAAATCATCAGCAAGCTGAAAGACGAAAACGGCAAGGTGCTGATCCCCGGCTTCTACGACGCCGTACAGAAGCCCACCAATGATGAGCTGAAAGCCTGGGAGCGTCTGCCGTTTAACGAAGAGGAATATCGCAAGGCGGAAGTCGGCTCCGATGTGCTGACGGGCGAGTCGGGCTACTCGGTGCTGTATCGCACCTGGGCGCGACCGACGCTCGAAGTTCACGGCATTATCGGCGGCTTCCAGGCTCCGGGCGCGAAGACCGTGATTCCCGCGCGAGCATCGGCAAAAGTTTCCATGCGGCTGGTGCCCAATCAGGACGCGGACGACATCTTCAAAAAGTACAGCGATTACGTAAAGAAGATCACGCCTAAGGGCATCAGGATCAATATCAAGATTCACAGCAAGGGCCCGGCTTGCGTCGTCGATACCAACAACAAGTATGCCGACGCCGCGGTCGATGCCATGCACGAGGTCTTCAAGAAGGACACCGTATACATCCGTTCCGGCGGCTCAATCCCAATCGTCACTCAATTTGATAAGGACCTGAAGATCCCCAGCATCATGATGGGAATGGGCTTGCCGGATGACAATCTGCACGCGCCCAACGAGAAGTTTCATATCCCCAATTTTTATCGCGGGATTGAATCGATCATCCGCTTCTTCCAGAAATTGGGAGGGCAGTAGAAGAAGTTGTCGGTTGTCAGTTGTTGGTTGTCAGAAACGAGCACCTGGGCGCCCCGTTCTAGCCTTCTTTCGGCTAGGGTGGGGCTTTCGCTTTCAATGAGCAGTAGCAACATATCGATGCGAGCAGAAATAGCTTGCTTTGGAAACCGACGAACCTCATACTTCTAGCTTCCGTGCAGCTGTAACTTCCTCCCGTCATCATTTCCAAACCTCTACGCCCCTAAATGAATTCAGGAGGCCCCATGACTGGTTCAAGTTTTGTCGCCAGACTTGCTGCCGCGGTGGTGCTGGTCGCCGCGATTGCTCTAACCTGCGTGCAAGCGCAGGTCGTTGCCAGCCCCTCCAACGGCTTGCAGTTTTATCCAGCAGCGCCGTGCCGCGTCGTCGACACGCGCAATCCAAATGGGCCGTTCGGCGGCCCGCCGGTCCAGGGTGGCACCTCGCGCAGCTTCCCCATTCCGCAAAGTGCTTGCAATATCCCCTCGACCGCTGGCGCGTACGTGTTCACGGTCACCGCCATACCCAATGGCCGGCTCTCATCTCTGACCGCCTATCCCACCGGTGAGAATCGTGGCGCGGTCACGACCCTGGTATCGCGCGATGGTCGCATCAAGTCCGAACCCACCATCGTACCTGCGGGGACGAACGGCGCAATCAGCGTCTATGCCCGCGACACAACCAACGTCGTAATCGACTACAGTGGCTATTTCGCCGCTCCTTCGCAGTTCGGCTTCGACTTCTATCCGCTGATCCCTTGCCGGCTGGTCGACACACGCAATCCGAATGGACCGTTGGGAGGACCGCCTCTGCAAGGACAGCAAAACCGCAACTTCCCCCTGCTGGAGAGTCCCTGCATCCCTCAAGGCTTAAATCCACAGGCGTATTCTCTTAACTTCGCCGTAATCCCAACGGGCGCGCTCAACTATCTGACAGCGTGGCCAGCTGGAGAGCAACAGCCATTGACTTACACCTTGACGGATCCCACCGGCACAGTCCTTGCCGATGCAGGCATCGTGACTGCTGGAGAGGGTGGAATGATTTCTGTCTACCCTAGCGACAACACCAATCTCATCATCGACATCAACGGATACTTTGCGCCGGCTGGGTCGGGAGGGCTGACGCTGCATCTGTTGCCGCAGCCTTGCCGCGCCTACACCTCTCAGGTAAGCGTTCTCTCCATGGGATTCAGCGGGACGATCACGATTCCGATTGGATTTCCCGGCAATCATTGTGGACTGCCGGGCAACGAGAAGGGTTATGTCTTCAATGCCACCGTGACTCCGTCCGGGAGCCTGCCCTATCTGGTTCTATGGCCGCATGGTCAATCGGAGCCCGTCGTGGCGAACCTGGAAGCCTACGATGGATCTGTCACGTCGAACATGGCGCTCGTGCCGACGATGGATGGCTTCATCGATGCCTACGCCGCCGCTAAGACGAATCTAGCTCTCGACATCATGAGCTACTGGGCGCCTTAACGGCGGAGGCACAGACTCAGTTGAAATGGGCCCCGTTCTGTCATCCCCAGCGAGGTCGCCGTGGCGACCGAGTCGAGGGACCTGCTTTTCTCCACCTGGATTTGGCTTGGGCGGGCTTCTCATCTCGGTTCCGCAATCTCGCGTTCCCGGCGGAGAAAGTCGCGAGCGACGACGGCCGCGTCCTGCTTTTGCCCATCGACGGCATAGTTCATCGCGCGCATTTGGTCGGCAGTGATGCGACCTGCGAGTGACTTGAACGCTGCTCGAGCTTGCGGACACGTCTGGAAAAGCGCGGGACGCACGATCGGCACAGCATCGTATGGCGGGAAGTAGTGCTCGTCGTCGTCGAGAACGACTAGCCCGAGGGCCTTGATCAGTCCATCGGTGTTGTTGCCGGCAACGATATCGACGGACCTGTTCTCCAGCGCGCGATATAGCAGGCCGAGGTCCATCACGCGCGGCGCTTCGGCGAAGTGCAAATCATAGGTTCGCACCAGGCCTTTGTAACCATCCTGCCGCTCGAGAAACTCGTAGCCCACTCCCAGCTTTAACTGCGGAGCCACAGGCGCGAGCTGTGACAGCGTCTTCATTCCCAGCCGCTGCGCATCGTCTGGCCGCATCACCATCGCGAAGCTGTTGTTGAATCCCAGCGGCGGCATTACGTCGAGGTTGAATCGCGTCTTGTACTGCTCTTTCACGTATTCGTATACCTTTGCAGCATCTCCGCTCGTTTGCTGCTTCAGGATCGCCGCCAATGCCGTACCGGTGTACTCGACGTAGGTGTCGATCCGTCCCGCAAGAATCGCCTGCTGACAAATGTAGGTCCCCGCGAGATAGAAGCGGCCTTCGACAGGCATGTGACAGGAGCTTTCCAGCGACTGTTTCAGGATCTCTCCGAGGATGAGCTGCTCGGTGAAATTTTTGGAACCGACGGTGAGCTCGCTTTTGTGCGACACGCATCCGCTGCAAAGCGCCAATCCTAAGGCGGAGAGGAAGGTTCGACGCTGCATGTCAGTGGCGTCTTTTCGCGAGTAGCTTTTCAACGGCGCTCAGCAACAAGTCGACGGCCAGCGCCATTACAGCCGCGGGAATCGCGCCCGCCAGGATCACGCCGTTATCCACCATCGCGATGCCGCGGAAGATAAACTCGCCCAATCCGCCCGCCCCAATCGCCGCCGCAATCGTTGCCACGCCGATGGTGATTACGGCTGCGACACGGATTCCCGCGAGCATGACCGGAAGCGCCAACGGCAATTCGACATGCCAAAGCAACTGGCCGGAGGTGAGTCCCATGGCGACTGCCGCCTCGCGCACGGGTTCGCTAATGCCGGCAATACCGACGTAGGTGTTCCGGACGATAGGAAGCAGTGCGTAGAGCGCGAGCGCAACAATCGCGAGACGATCGGCCCGCGCGCCCAGCCATGGCAGCGGCAGCAGCAGCCCGAAGAGCGCCAGGCTGGGGATAGTCTGAATGACGTTGGTGCTGCCAAGCACAATCGCCTTCCACTTTGGCCGGCGCGTCAGCAGGATTCCGAGCGGCACGCCAATGGCGATCGCCAGCAGCATCGAGACGCCCACCAGCCAGAGATGTTCTGCGGTGAGCGTGGCGACCTCGCGAAGATGGGTGAAGAGGAAATTCACCAATGTCCGGCTCTTAGCTTTTAGCCATTAGCTTTTAGGAGTGCGACCCAGGTTTTTGCTAATGGCTAATAGCTAATTGCTAGTTTCGAAACACCTGCTGTCCAGCGCGAAATACGTCGACGTAAGCCTTGACAGTATCATCCGAGCTTTGGACAAACTCCTGCGGACTGTAAACGCCGCGTAACCTGCCATTCTCCATCAGCCCGATGCGATCGCCGAGCAGCAGGGCTTCGCCGATATCGTGGGTCACGAAAACGACCGTCTTCCGCAGCTTCTGCTGGAGCTGCTGAAATGCTATGCGGACATCGGCACGCGTGATTGGATCGAGTGCGCCGAAGGGCTCATCCATCAGCAAAACCGGCGGCTCGGCCGCAATGGCTCGCGCCAGGCCCACGCGTTGTCGCTGTCCGCCGGAGAGTTCGTGCGGATACCGCCCGGCGAAATCTGCGCTCGGCAATCCGACCAGGTCCAAAACTTCTTCAACGCGCGCGGCGATCTTCGCCCGCTCCCATCGCTCAATTTTGGGCACAAGCGCCACGTTTTCTGCGACGGTGTAATGCGGGAAAAGTCCGACATCCTGAATCGCGTAGCCGATGCGGCGGCGGAGCTTGATCACGTCCCAGCGGTCGACGGGGATGCCGTCGACCTTGACCTCACCGCTGGTGGCGTTGAGCAGCCGATTGATCAGTTTGAGCGAAGTCGTCTTTCCGGAGCCGCTTCGGCCCACCAACACCAGAGTCTCGCCCTCGTGAACGGCAAGATTGATATTCGATAAGAGAGCTTTGCCTTCCGGGATGCTGAATCCGGCGTCGACGAATTCGATAGAAGGGTCGGCCATGGAGATGCCGAAACAGCGTAGCAGTTTAGCAATCAGCAGTCAGCAGTCAGCCCCGAGAAATCCGCTTTACCAGCAGTTGCTGTGCATGATTCTCCTTCGTTGATGGTAATTATCCCTTGACATCACGTTAGGATTTTGCTAATCTGTGGACATTATGAACCGCAGACAGACAATTCCAAAACACTTGCGGTACACAGTGGAAGATTTCAATCGCCAGTTCCCGAACAACGATGCGTGCATTGAGCACCTGAAAGAGCAGCGCTTTCCGGGCGGAATTGCGTACTGTGCAAAGTGCCGACAGGAGCAAAAACACCATCGCATCAAGGGTCGGCCCGTGTTCGCTTGTGATGTCTGTCTGAATCAGATTTCTCCGATGGCCGGAACGATCTTTGAGCACAGCAGCACTTCGCTGCGGCTGTGGTACTACGCCATGTACCTAATGGCTTCGACTCGCTGCGGTATCTCCGCAAAGCAGATTCAGCGCGAAACCGGAGTTACCTACAAAACCGCTTGGCGTATGTTTCGCCAGATTCGCTCGTTGCTGTCCGAAACTGACATGCAACTGGAGGGCGAAGCGGTCGAGATGGATGAGACGTACATGGGCGGGAAGCGCAAGGGCCGTCACGGACGTCCGCCCGCTGGAGACGGGAAGAAAACGTGCGTGGTAGGCGTCGTAGAGCGCAAGGGTCGCGTTGTGGCCGTGGCCGCCAACGATGCTGCGCGGCATACCTTGCACGGAATCGCCAAAGAATACGTGCTGCCAGAATCGGTCGTGTTCACGGATGAGCTTTCATCTTATGACGGGCTTGAGTATCACGGCTATCAGCATCGCCGCATCAATCACAGTGCTGGCGTCTACGTTGTGGGCGACGTGCATACCAACACAATCGAGGGATTCTGGAGTTTAGTAAAACGCGGCATCAGTGGCGTGTACCACAATGTGGGAAAGCAGTATTTGCAGACCTACTTGGATGAGTATTCGTTCAGGTACAACCGGAGAGATAGAGGGAACCTGATTTTCAACGACTTTTTGCAGCGGGTTTGCGAGCGGGCCGAGTCGCGGCTCGCCGTAGCAGATTCTCAAACTCTGCCTCCCCAAGAGGCTGCATTTTAGCTGCAACCTCTGGCGACGGTCTCAAATTTTGTTGCGCAACGGGTTGATCGCTTCCGGTTTGGCGACTTGAGCGTATGCCCGCCATGCTGCCGTGATTGTAACACGGCAGAAATGGCGGAAGTGTGTCAACGAGCTATGATCGCCCGCAGGGGATTGTGGATGTCGATTATGACGCTGACGAGCATCAACTCCAGCAAATACTCAATGCGCACATCGGTCGCGTCTCCCAATGCGTCCCTTTCATTGAACGCTACAAACAGGGAGACGCTTCGATCCACATTCACAATTCTGTCCGACCCGCCGGGAATGTAGTCGGCTGGGATTTCTGCACCGTGCTCAAGGGATATGGAAGCGCTAGTGTTTCGGCCACTTTCAAGCTTGGTATAGACCGAATACATGGCCCGAGGTCGAGTCAGTGCAAAACGTCTGTGTTTGTTGATGTTCGAGAGCGCAACCATGAATCGCGTGAGGTTATTGACTGCTCGAACACCGGGGCCATAGTAGGGCTGCACTCCCTCAATGATTGTGTGCGCTTCTTTGGGAATCCCCGGAAGGTTGCCGAATACACCATAAGGGAGCGGAGGTGTTTGTCCCGGCTTGAGGGTAGTCCAGAGGGGAAACGCGCAGTTCTCCTCCCACTTAGCGGGAAGAGTAATTCCGCTCCGGTTTTGCTGGACGAGATCGAATGCGAGATGATCGAGGGCCGACCGAAGGTGATAGATGATTTCATCGGCCAAGACAGCAATCGAGAAGTCCGGCTCAGGGAGATCGAGTGTCGGTTCGCCGTTAGACTTCGACAAAATCTCATCGAGGTTACGGCTGGAATCAGCCTCAATGCGTTGCTTGAGCGTACCAAGGTGCTCATTTGCCCGGAGGATTTTGAGCCATGCTGAGTTTGATCGCGTCACGGAGCCAAATTATAACACGTGATTTCAAGGGATACTTACCTCGTTGATTGATGTTGACTGATTACTGAGTGCTGATTACTCTCCGTCACAAACACAAATGCCGGAGCGGCCTATCGGCGCACCGGCATTCAAAATTCATCAATTTTCAAGAACGCGAGGCTAGTATCTTCCCCAGCCGCCGCCCCCGCCACCGCTGGAGCGTCCACGGCCGCCACCACCGCCGCCGCGTCCGAAACCGCCGCGTCCACCACCACCGCCTCCCTCCCGGCGTGGCCGGTCCGCCTTGGGGCGGGCCTCATTCACCGTCAGATTGCGGCCTCCGAGATTGCTGCCGTCCAGGGCTTCCATAGCCTTGCGGGCAGACTCGTCGTCCGACATCTCGACAAACGCAAAACCCCTGGGCTGTCCGGTATCGCGATCGGTGATGATGCTGACCCTGTCAACTGGGCCATACGCTTCAAACATGCCGCGTACCTGGTCTTCAGTCGCATCAAAGCTTAGGTTCCCCACATAGATGTTCTTCATTTGCGTCCTCGCTTTCGAAAAGCCGCTTGCTGACCGCTCAGGTCACTGGCAGGCGGCGTGGGTTGGGGTCAAGACCGAAGACTCGGTGATCATTCGTTGAGCAGAAAAGCGAGGACACCATTGTCCTCGCTTTTACAATCCAGCTTACAGAACCTGAACGTTCTCAGCCTGCCAGCCTTTGGCGCCGCGCTTCACATCGAAGCTGACCGCCTGACCTTCCTGCAATGTGCGGAAGCCGCTCGACTGGATGGCCGAGAAGTGCACAAACACATCCTCGCCGTTCTGGCGCGAGATGAAACCAAACCCTTTAGCATCGTTAAACCACTTTACTGTTCCTTGTTCCATGTGACTTTTTCTATTTTCCTTGATGTTGATATTGCGTTTGGTGATCGGAATGTTGCAGGCAGGAATCGCTCGAGACAACTAAGGAGGGATGGCTGCTAGACGCGCCGTTCGAACATACGCACAGACAGTATACAAGAGAACCCCGGATTTTGCTATGTTCGCCCGGGCAGCCCGGCAGAGCTGGCGTAGCGTTTGCCACTTAACCAACCTGTTATAAGCGGATTCGCTTGACATCCATGCCTCAGCACCGCACAATGCGGCCACATACAAGCAAACTGCACAGCGGAATGTTTGCAGACTTTTCACCAACCAGCGCCCCTCGTACGCAAGCGTAGCTCCCGGTGCGTTCGTATTGCGGCGTAGAAAGAAGCGAACCATGCGCTCTGTCCGGCTCTTCACCCTAATCAGCTTGTTCCTGCCTTTCCTGATTGCATCAGCAGCCGCCCAGCAGATCCGTTTTATACCGGATTTTTCGGGCTCGACCGCGAACCTCCAGTTCAATAACAGCCAAACCGTGCAATACAGCAACGGCGTTGTCTTGCGGCTAACACCACCGACTGGGGAAGCGGCAGCCAGCACAGCGTATTTCAAGATTCCACAACCGGTAACCATGGGCTTCTCGACCTATTTCGCATTCCAGATGCACCAGCCGACGCAGTGTTGCACACCAGGGGACGGCTTCGCGTTCATCGTGCAGAACTCTAACGCCACTGACCCGACCCAGGGCGCGACGGGTGCCGGTCTTACTGCCGTCGGGTCGGCGATGGGAGGAGTGGGTTATTCCGGTATTAACGACAGCCTGGCAATTGAATTCGACATCCTCGCCAACGGTTGGGACCCGAATTCAAACCACATCGCAATCCAGACGTGCGGCGGCGATCCGGCAAAGTTCAACAGTCCGGTGCATGTGCCCGGGAGCTTCACCATCGGAAACAACCATAACGTGACCAGTTGCCTGCTCAGCCAGGGCGCGATCAATAGCAATCTTCCCAGTATGCTGGGCCCGAGCTGCAATGGTGAGAGTTGCAACGATGGTCCGGTTCACCAGGTCGTTGTGGAATATACTCCGGCGGCAGGGCAGCACTCGGGCGAGTTGATGGTGTTCCTCGATCCCGTTTTTCAGCCGCATACGCACACGCCGGTCCTGGGATCGGTGCCAGTGGTGGATGTGCCCTATAACATCACTTACTCGCCCTCCAACCCTTTGGGCTTGAATCCCGCCAGTTTTACTGGGCTCTTTGCAGGATTCACGGCTTCCGTGGAGGACGGGGGCACAACCACCGACGTCCTGGCCTGGGAATTCACGCCACATTCGCCGTCGGAGGTGACACAAGTCATCCAGTCTATGGGGATGGAGACGGACTTTACCTTCGGCGGACATCAATTGGGGGTCACCTATCCCACGAGCTTCATGAACCCGAATAACAGCATTACGATGACGGTCCTGGAGACGCCGGTAAATCAGCAGACGTTCTACACTCAGCGGTTGATGGGAACTAACTTCGCCAACGAGAGTTGCATTATCTATTTGTCGACGGGTGGGAATTGTGTGGTGTACAGCGTTACCTGTCAACAGAATGGAGTCCAAATCACTTGCCCACCGGAGTCGGGTAACGACATCGCCATCTGCACCCAGTTCTATACTTCTCTGCCGGTGTCGCAACTTAGCACGGATTTCCTGGAGGCCGAACCGATCGGCTCCAACAATTGGTGCAGTATCTGGACCGGTTTCCAGCAACAGGATCCGCGGGATCCAATCGTGTCGGGCAAGGGCTCAGGATTCTCCGACATCGTGGCAACGCTGAGTCCGACTGGGCCAGGACAACCGCAATGCGGTGGGGGTCTGAAAGTCCTGACCAAGGAGATGGAAAAAGTTACGCAGAAGCAGCCCCCCCCAACTCAACCCCAAAGTAACTTCTGCCCGAAGATTGATTAGGCGGGGAAATAGATTGAAGAAAACCCCGGGCTGGATGCCCGGGGTCTTTCTTTGCTGCTAGCCCTGGTACGCCTTGGCGGCCTCCAGGTAGATGTCCTTCAGGTCGGAGCGCTCCAGCACACGAGCTGCGCCATCCTGCTTGCTGATGGACTCAAGTATCCTGACCGCTTCACGATAGTGCGGCACGGCTTCGTTCTTTTTGCCGCTGCTGGTAAAGGCGGCGCCTAACAAGTACTGCGCGCGCGCCTGTTCAACGCGCAACCCGAGCTTTTCAGCGCGTCCGACAGCCGAGTCGAGGACTTCACGCGCATCATTGGCATGATTGCTGGCCAGCAGGGCTTGCCCAAGGTAAATTGCCGCACGCACCGAGTCGGCCTTCAATCCCATGCTGTCGGCGTCCTGCTGTACTTTTCGCAGTGCTGGGATCGCGGCCTGCGGACGACCTTGCACCACGTCCAGCTTCGCCAGGTTCAGCTTCGCCAGCACCGCCTGCTCACGCACATTCGATTTCGTCGCAAGCTGAAGCGCCTGCTGGTATTGCTGCCGCGCCCCGGCGTAATTACCGAGGTAGAAGAGGCTATCGCCGAAATAGTTGAACACTTCAGCGCTGATAGCATCATTCTTGGCTTCACCCGCAAGTTTCAGAGCTTCGTCAATGTTCTTTTGACCTTCGTCTTCGCGGCCCACTGCCGACAATGTGTGTCCGTAGCCCGCCAGCGCCGCAGCCATCGTGTAAGTGCGGTCACCGAGCTGCCGGTAAATGTTGACGGCTTCCTGCTGCGCCTTCAGCGCCGCGTCATAACGTCCCTGAACAGCGAATAGTGCCCCCAGATCACCCGATTGCAGCGCAATCCCATTCTTGTCGCCCGCTGCACGTTGTACCTCGAGGGCCTTCAGGTATTGCGAGACCGCCGTCTCATACTGGCCGAGTTGGACGTTAGTTAGCGCCAGATCGTGCAATGCCTCAGTGGCATCCTCGTTCAGCCGCGAACGGATGTCGTAGGCTTGCTGGAAATAGGTCAGCGCATCCTGGAACTCGCCTTTGTTGAAGTGGGCAACGCCGATGTTCAGCAGAAGCGTGGCCTGCGCCATCTGGTCGCCGGTATCGCGGGCAATCTGCAATGCCTCGTTGGTATATTGCAGCGACTTGTCATTCTGACCGTGGTCGAGATAGAACGAGCCCAGGCTCATCAGGTTCTGCGTCAGCCCGTTCTTGTCACCGATGGCGCGACCAACCTTCACCGCCTCTTCGTAGCTGGCAAGCGCCGCCCTGGAGTCGCCCAGACTATCCTGTACTTGCGCAATCATTCCCAGGCTGGTTGCAATGCCATGCTGATCGCCAATCTTTTTCCTGATCTCGAGCGCCTGGTTGTAATTGCGGAGCGCGTCGTCCAGCTTGTTGAGGTGCTGATAGGCGACGCCCAGCGCCTGCAGCACCGCGCCCTTCTGCTCCTGGTTGTCGAACTGGATGGATAAGCTGAGCGCCTTGTTCAGCGGTTCAAGCCCAGCCTGCGGATCGCCGCTCTTGATATCGACGCGTCCGCTGGCGAGCAAGGCCGTCACGTAGTTCGGATCGGACGCCAGTACCTTCGCCAGATACTTCTTTGCCTGATTGAAGTTGCTGGAGTCTTCGTAAAGCTTCGCCAGCGCGAATTGCGCATCCGTATCGTCGGGATTTACCTTGGCCAGCTCCTGGTAGGCGGCAATCGCTTTCGCGGTGTCGTGCAAAATGCCGGCATGGTTCGCCTGAATGAGCAAGCGATCCTGGGCAGGCAGATTGTCGCTCAGTTCGACCGCACGCCGCGAGGCCCGCTCGGCTTTGTCGTCATACCCCAGCGCGGCATAGGTCTGAGCGAGCTTGGAAAACGCCATCGCAAAGCTGGGATCCTGGGTGGTGGCTTCTTCGAATTTCGCCACTGCCTGCGTATTGTTTCCCGCGCGCGTCAACTGCAAGCCTTCATCGTAGGCGCGCAACGCGGGAATCGACTTGGTGGTGACGTGTTGCGAATGCGCCTGAAGTTCTTTCAGGATCTCCGGCGAAGCCGCCAGCTTTTCCCGCAACGTGTCGGCCAATTTTTCAACCGAGCCGAGCAGGTCCTTCTCGTTAGCAACATCTCCCTTGGCAGTGATCTCGCGATCGTTCTTGAGGTCGTGGACGGTAACCGTGATCTGCGTCTGCTGACCGAAGCGCTCGTATTGTCCGGAGACGATTGTGTCGGCGTGCGTGTACTCGGCAATGCGCTTCAGCGTCGAAAGGTCCAACTGCGATTGCGACGAAACGCGCAAATCCTGCAGCACCTGTTGCAGGCGGTCAGGGGAGACCAGCCGCAAATGAGCCGACTGGCCGATGTCGGAGTTCAGCGCCTCGGCGATGCTCGCGCCCATCCAATTCAGGCTGGAATCTCCGGACGCGTTATACAAGGGGACAATCGCCAGCGATGTCACTGGGCCCTGCACCGCTGCTGTCCCACCGCCCGACGGCTTGTGAACGCCGGTATTCACGAGCTCGAAGACCGCAATAAGCAACAAAATCGCGATGCCGATCCATTTCAGTGGCAGCCGCTTAGCGAACGATACCGCAGTCGGCTGCGACGTCGTTGCGAACTTCAGGGCTGACTGCCCGGTGCGCGGCCTCTTTCCCTGCCAGACCTCCAACGCCTCTGCCAGTTCCCGCACCGAGGCGAAGCGGTTCTGCGGATCGCGCTCCAGACAGCGGCAGACAATATCGCTGAGTTCGGCAGGGATGCTCGAATCTACTTTTGCCAGCGGGACGACGTTCTCCTGGGTGCGCTTCACCAAGCTGGCGATCGCGCTCTCCGCCTGATAGGGCATGAAGCCGGTCAACAGCTCGTAGAGAATCAGTCCAACCGCAAACTCGTCGGAGCGAGCGTCCAGGTCCTTGCCCATCGCCTGCTCGGGCGACATATACTCCATCGTCCCGATCATCATGCCGGTCTGCGTCATGCCATCGCCTTCGAGGCTGCGGGCGAGACCGAAATCCATGATCACGACCCGGCCCGAGGCGTCGCGCATAATGTTGCCCGGCTTAAGGTCGCGATGGATTACGTCTTCGGCGTGCGCTGCCTGTAGCCCGGCGCAGACCTGCAAAATGATGTCCACCGCCTCATCGGGTGAAAGCTTGCCCTTGCCGACAAGAATGGTGCGCAAGTCCTCACCCTCGATGAATTCCATGGTGATGAACTTCACGCCATCCGCTTCGTTGAGGTCGTAGATACGAATGATGTTCTTGTGCGTAACCTGTCGCGCCAGCACCAGTTCCTGCTTGAAGCGCGCCAGAATGGCAGGATTTCCCGCGAGATCGGGGCGAATCACTTTCAGCGCGACCATGCGCTCCACTTCCATGTCGCGCGCCTTGTACACCGCGCCCATGCCGCCCATGCCAAGCAGTTTCTGGATCTCGTAGCGACCACCAAGGACATCGCCTTGCCGGAAGATGGTTGCGCCAATGTGCGAAAAGATGGAGTGCGGCTCGGAAGCAGAACTTTCCGGGGGCGATGCAACCGGATTGACTATGGTCGGGGCATCAGCGCCAACTTTCCTGCGATCCGATTGCGACTGTGGAGTGGGAGGCGAGAAACTGTTGGCGTCCAGGTCAACACCGGGAAGAGTTGCACCATCCGAATCGAGCGCAGGTTTGGGGACCGGGGCTGAACTATCCCCGCTCGATACACCTACACCCTCTGGCGCTCGTCGCGCTGCCCCTTCGTGGTCGGGCAATTCGGCCTACCTTCCCCACGGGTAAGAGGCGGCGGAGAAGCCACCCCACCCAGCTACTCCAGAGTATATCTTGATTTTGGCTCGGTTTCGGCCACATTTCCGCTGCCATAACGTGTCAAATCAAGCCGGTACCCGCATGGATACCGGCTTCTCTGACTAGCGTCCGTAGGTGCTCAACCGGGGATTGGGATCCAGGGTTGCGGTGCCATTCGACTGCGGCACACCGAGGTTCATACCCGCCAATCCTGCCCTGCCGCCCGTTACGCCGACTGTGCCTCCTCCCACGATGTATCCAATGGTAACCGGCGGATTGTTGGGATCAAACACGAACTGAGTGGTACCCATACAGAAGTTCGTCGTATTCGAAGCGCAGATGGCGAACCTGCCGAACGTCGGACCCAGGCAGTTGGTTGGAAATTGGGAGGTACAGTACCCCATCGGATTTACCAGGTCTAAGTTGTAGATGCCATTGAAGGTCAAGCCGCTCTGCAGTCCATTGGGACCACTCATTTGCGAGGTCTGGCGCCAGGCGCCGCCGGGAGGAGGCGTACCCGCTACATCGAGCTCGTTGGTAATGCTCGGGAGTGTAGGAGCCAGCGTGCCGCCCAAGTACGCTCCGAGCAGCGACGGCAGGGTAAAGCCGCCCATAGGCGGAGATTGTGGTTGCAGCGTGCCTTGCAACACGTCAGCATCCGCGCCAACCACAAATGCCTGAGTGGTCGTGACCAGATACCAGACTGGCTGGTGACCTTGCAGATTCACCGTGACGCGCCCGCAGGGATTGGGGAACATGGTCCCGCAGGTCTGGTCGATGCTATAGGTGCCGCTGCTGTAGATGATGGAGTTCAGTGTTCCCCCGACGCTCTGATCGACGTAGTAGGGAGCCAGGTTGTCGTTTCTCATGAAATTGCCTGCGCAAGGCGTTCCCGTACATCCGCCAAAGCTGGCCACTCCGAGCTCAACTTCAGGAACCGTGGTGCCATTGCTGGTTGCGGTTCCGCTAAGCTCCAAAACGCCCTGGCAATTCGAGCCAGCCTTGCACAGTAAGAATCCTCCGCTGATGCCTGCACTCTGTTGCTGCAGGACGTCCACAAGGGTCATGGGTGCGCTGGCATCGGTGGCGACGGCGACCAGCTCGGTAGCGGAAGCAACGTAGTACGCATAGTTACTGCTGCCGCTGGCGAAGCTCAGTGTGGCGGTTCCACGGCCGTTCTGATCGGGAATGCTGAAACTGCCGCCGGTGATGAACTGCTCGCCGGACAGCGTTCCGTTATCGTTTGTGTCTTCGGCTCCGCCTGTCACCGGTATTGAAGTACTGGGCGGGCCAAGCGCGAAGGCGCCGGCCCCGGCATACCGAGCGCCGCTGGTATCAGTTCCGAAAAGCCCAAATGTGTAACTGGCGTTTCCTAGCAGCCCTGACGCTTGCTGTACCTTGAGCAGACCGGAGCCCCACTTCTTGTTGGCGGTGTCTACCAGCATCAGCTTCGAATCGCTACTGCTGCCGGAAAGGGCGAAATTGAACTGGTAGGTGGTAGGGTTGCCCCCGATGTTGCCCGTGACGTACATCATGCCGAAATTCGAGCCGCCGGGAACGATATAAGTTCCAGTCACGGTTACGTTATTGGAGATGGCGGCGCCAGGACCGTTCTGATCGATCACCCCGTTGATCACGCCCGATCCGTTCATGTCGTTTGACGCAGTCACAACGCCGACCAGGTAAAACGCTTGGCTGTTCGCCGGCTGCGATGTGTCGAATCCGTTGAAGTACAGAGCGTAGGGACCGTTCAACCTGCCTACAACGGTGATCGTAAAGTTGGCGGTTGCGGTCTCGTTGAGTGCGTCTGTGGCCTGCAGGACGAAGTTATAAACGCCGGCTGTGGTTGGCACGCCCGTGATGCTGGCACCATTTGCCATACCATTCATGGACTGAATGGTCGTCAGGCTCAAACCTGCCGGGAGGGTGTTGGGGGGCGAAGCCAAAGTGTAGGTGTAGGGAGGAACACCGTTGCTCGCTTGAACAGTCGCGTTGTAGGCCAGCTGCGTGGTTCCGCCGGGAAGATTTGTGGCTGAAAACGTCAGGGTTGCATTGATAGTGATGCTCAAGCCAACGCTGTTGACAGCATGCACCGGAGTTTGCGAATCGGTTACCTGGGCTGCGAAGTTGCAGGTTTCAACCGTGGTCGGCGTGCCGCTGATAATGCCATCTGAACTCAAGCTCAGCCCCGCCGGCAGCATTCCGGGCAACGGGTTTTTGTTGCTGTCGAGGCAGCCTCCGCTGGTGATGGTCCAGGTGTAAGGAGTTTGGCCTCCGGTCGCAACCAGTAGTTGTTTATAAGGCGCACTCACCGCGCCGGTTTGCAACGTGAACTGTGCAATGTTCAGCGCGCCGGGGCCGTTTTTCGGCACACTTCCGGCACATCCAACCATAATTGCGCAACCCAAGAGTCCCACCGTCAGGAACAGAACGGATTTACACCCTCTCATGAATCTCCCTCTCGAACCTGTTGAAGCTGGTTTTCGACGTCACTCCGGGAATCGGATCCGTCTGTCGCTGGAGCCGCGGTGCAAGTAACTGGCGGAATCGCGATGCTGGGACGGCCGCGAAGTGTGTATAGCGTAGCAGAGTAACTGAATAATAACTGAATGCAAGTTTTTTCTTGCGCTTCGTAGGCGGTTTTCCGCGTCGGGAAGGGAACGATTCCCTTTCTGGGCCGCTCACGTCTCACCCCCGACGCTGCTATTCTCAATGGTTCTTCCGGAGAAACTTGTGAAGATACTATCGCTGCTCCTGTCGTTGTCCTTTTCCGCGACCCTTATCGCCCAGCAGACTGGCTCGCAAGTGGCGAATCCCAGCGCGACCCCGCCGCAGACGCAAATGTATGTCGAGCCAAACATGCCTTACACACCAAGCCTCGACGTCTCGTCGATGGATCGCTCCGTAGATCCCTGCGTCGACTTTTATACCTACTCGTGCGGTGGATGGCAGAAGAACAATCCGATTCCACCGGACCAGACCTCGTGGGAGGTGTACGGCAAGCTGTACGAGGACAATCTGAAATACCTGCGCAGCATCCTGGAGCAGGCCTCGACGGCGCAGGACCGCGACGCGGTGCGCCAAAAGATCGGCGACTACTACGCTGCCTGCATGGATGAAGCCGCAGTCGAGAGGCTCGGCCCAAAACCGCTGCAGCCGGACCTGGCGGCAATCGAAGGGCTGAAGAACGTTCACGATGTGGCGGCACTGGCCGCGCGCCTGCACCTGTCCGGCGACCGGCTAATGTTTTCCAGCGGATCGCAACAGGACCCAGACAATTCGGACGCGATGATCGTGGTGGTCGCGCAGGGCGGGCTCGGGCTGCCGGATCGCGATTACTACACCAAGGACGATGCGAAGTCCAAGGAGATCCGCGAGCGCTACCTGCAACACGTGCAGAAGATGTACGAGTTGATCGGGGACTCGCCTGAGATGGCGAAGCAGGAAGCCGACACGGTCATGCGGATCGAGAACGCAATGGCCAAAGCGTCGCTCACACGCGTGGAGCGCCGCGATCCCTACAAAGTTACGCACAAGATGAAGGTCGCCGATCTCGACAAGCTCGCGCCGAATTTCGATTGGAGCTCCTACTTCGCCGCTAGTCAGGTGCCTGCGTTCGACACCCTGAACGTCGCGATGCCCGACTTTTTCAAAGAGCTGAACCACCAGCTCGCCAACGTGTCGCTGGCCGACTGGAAGACCTATCTGCGTTTCCATATCGCCAACTCGCGCGCACCGTATCTTTCGTCGGCATTCGTGAATGAAAACTTCGATTTCTATCGCAAGTATCTGCACGGCGCCAAAGAGCTCCAGCCGCGCTGGAAGCGCTGTGTCGAGTACGTAGACGAGCAACTCGGCGAAGCGCTTGGCCAGGAGTATGTGCGTAAGACCTTCCCGCCCGAGCTGAAGGCCGCGACCCTGAAGATGACGCAGGAGATTGAAGATGCCATGGCCCTGCGCATCCAGCAGCTCGACTGGATGAGTCCACAGACCAAACAGCAGGCGTTGAATAAGCTGCACTCCATCCGCAATAAAGTCGGCTACCCGGATAAGTGGCGCGATTACAGCAGCGTCGCGATTGCGCGCGACGATTTCTACGGCAACGCCGAACGCGCCGCCGAGTTCGAAAATCATCGCGAGTTCAACAAAGTGGGCAAGCCGGTGGACCGCACGGAATGGGGGATGACGCCTCCGACGGTCAATGCCTACTACGATCCGCAGATGAACGACATCAACTTCCCGGCCGGGGTGCTACAGCCGCCGCTCTATGACGCGAAGTTGGACGACGCGCCGAACTACGGCAACACCGGCTCGACCATCGGACATGAGCTGACCCACGGCTTCGACGACGAAGGGCGCCAGTATGACGCCAAGGGCAATCTGAAGGACTGGTGGACCACACAGGACGCGGCGCTATTCGTGAAACACGCGGCCTGCGTGGTCGATCAGTATGCGAAGTACGTGGTGGTGGACGATATCCACATCAACTCGAAGCTGACGGAGGGCGAAGACGTAGCCGACCTCGGGGGCACGATTCTGGCCTATATCGCATGGAAAGATGCCGACAAAAACATGGCGTTGACGAGCAAAGATGGGCTCACGCCTGATCAGCGTTTCTTTGTGGGCTTCGCGCAGTGGGCATGCGAGAACGATCGTCCCGAGGACCTGCGGGCGCGCGCCATCACCGATCCGCATTCGCCGGCAAAGTACCGCATCAATGGAGTCGTGGTGAACGTGCCGGAGTTCGGCGCGGCTTTCGGATGCAAGCCCGGCTCGCCGATGGTGAAACCGGCGGACAAGGTGTGCAAGGTGTGGTGAGCGTCGACTACTGGATCGTGGTGGTTCCGAATGGCGGCGCCGGGCCACCGCGCAGGTAATTGATGAGCAGGGTTATCTCGGCGACCACGAGGTCGGGCCTGTCCTTAAAGACGGTGTGACCGGGAACTTTCACATGCGACTGCTGCCACCGGACGACTGCCAGGTTCCAGAGCGCGAGAACGGCGAAGAAGACGGCGATTGCTGCGGCTGCTCTGCCCAAGACGAGCACTACCCTTCGCACACGTGAGCGGCGTGTGACTGAAACACGTCCCGGGTCGTCGTTGCCGCTTTCGCCTGTCTCCTCGTAGTAAGCTCAGTGGTTCATGCTGGACACCACGGAAGTCCTTACCTCCGCGCAAACTGCGGCTACAACCACTTCCTGGCGCACGCCAGTGGCGGTCGCGCTTATGAGCTTTTCGGCGCTGCTGCTGGAGCTCGGGCTCACGCGCCTGTTTTCGGTCGTGCTGTTCTATCACTTCGCATTTCTGGCGATTTCGATTGCGCTGCTTGGATTAGGCGCGGGCGCAGTGTTCGCTCAGGTGCGCCGGAGATGGTTGGCGCAGTGGTCCGTCGAGCACCTGGGCAGCGTATTGTGCGCGGCCAACGCATGCTTCATCCTCGCGGCGCTGGAGATCGTTCTTCACACCGCGGTGTCGCTGAACTTGAATTGGCCGAACTTCTGGCGATTGACCGCGCTCTATCTCGCGGCGGCTGTGCCCTTCCTTGTTACCGGAGTGCTCTTCTCGATTGTTTTCGCGCGGCACCCGGCGCGCATCACGCAGCTCTACGGCGCGGACCTGCTGGGCGGCTCGCTGGCTTGCCTCGCTCTGGTGCCGCTGCTGAACTTCATCGGCGCACCAAATTCCATTCTGTTTGCGGCAGTCGTGGTTGCGCTGGCGGGGGTGGCCTGGGCGACGAAAGGGAAGCGAGTTTTCCCGGCGATGGTCGCCGCGGTGATGCTGCTATTGATTGCGTTCAACTTCCACGACAAGCTCATTGACATCGTTTACGCCAAGGGCATGAGGCGCGAGCCACCATTGTTTGCGCGGTGGAATGCGTTGTCGAGGGTGGAAGTCGACCAGCAGGGAACTGGCCGGGCAATTGTGATCGACGCCGACGCGCAAACCGCGCTGATGAACACCGACCCGCATCACTGGCGGGACGACTACCGGCGCAACCTGATGTCGGCGCCGGCGTCGCTGGCGAATGCGCTGCGGCCCCATGGTGATTTCGCCATCATCGGGCCGGGCGGCGGCGTAGACGTGCTGCGCGCAGTTGCGAACGGCAGCCAGAACGTCACCGGCATCGAGATCAATCCCATCATCGCCAACGACATCATGCGCGAGTGCTTCGCCGACTACGCGTTTCACCTCTACGAAATTCCCGAGGTGCACCTGCATGTTACGGACGGGCGGTCGTTCGTGCGAAACAGCCGCGACCGTTATGACGTTGTGGAGATGACGCTGGTGGACACGTGGGCGTCAACCGCCGCGGGTGCCTTCGCGCTGAGCGAGAACAACCTGTACACAGTCGAGGCGTTTCGCGAGTATTTTGAGCACCTCAAGCCTGACGGCATGATTGCGATTACGCGGTGGGAGTTTGCGCAGCCGCGCGAGGCATTGCGGGTGGTCTCGCAGGCGATGGAAGCGCTGAGCGAGACGGGCGTCGAGGACAGCTCGCAGAACTTTATCGTGGTCAGTGATGGCCCGCTGGATAGGGATGGGCGACCGGTTGTCGTGTTGGCGAAGAAGTCGCCATTCACGTTGGAGGAGCAGCGCGCGGTTCTCGATCACATCCAGGGCGCAAATGGTCGCGACGCGAACCTGAACCTGAATGTGCTCTATCTGCCGGCGACGGCTGAGCGGCCGGGCATGGCGCATCCGGCATTCGCGCAGTTGATACGCGGCCAGAACGGGCGAGAGTTTTCGGCGGCCTACAAGTACAACGTGGCGCCGGTGACCGACAACGCACCATTTTTCTTCTTCACGTTGAAGCCGGAGCAGGTGTTTCGCGGCTCGGAGCTGGGCGGGATCGACTGGAAGGTCAATCTCGGGATCGCGATTTTGGGCATCGTGCTGCTGGTCTCAGTCGCGGCGGTGATCGCGTTCCTGGTACTGCCGCTGGCGCTCTCCGCCGAAACCCGTTCCGGCCGGAGCCTCCGTGTGCTGTATTTCGTCGCCATTGGACTCGGCTACATCATGGTGGAGATCGCGTTGATCCAGCGTTTTGTGCTTTTTCTCGGGTATCCGACGTACGCGCTGACCGTGGTGGTGTTTCTGATGCTGCTCTCCAGCGGAGCGGGGAGCCTGATGTCGCGGCGCTGGTTCAGCGAACCGGCGCGGGTGGTTTTTGCGCTGCTGCTTATTGTGGCTGGCCTGGCGATTTATGTATTCGCGTTGCCGCGCGTTCTGGACGCGATGATCGGCGTGCCCTTTGCCGCCAAGCTGGGCATCAGCGCGCTGCTGCTCGTTCCGCTCGGCTTCGCAATGGGGATGCCATTCCCCAGCGGGTTGCGCGCGCTTTCACCCCGGCAAGTCCAACCGCGGGACTTGTCGGGGACCCCGAAATCTTCGCGCGAGAATCGCGAGGATCACGGTGCAGTGGAGTGGGCGTGGGCGATGAATGCCGCATCGAGCGTGCTCGGCTCGGTGCTGGCGATCGTCATTGCGATTCAGTTTGGATTGACAACAACGCTGGCCTGCGGAGCGGCGGCGTATCTTGGCGCGATGTTGTTGCTGCCGAAATTGAGCAACTAGCAGCCAGCAATTAGCGATTAGTTGGGATTTCGGCGCTCATGGATGCCTAACCTGCGCGCATACAGAGTCTCTGTTCCGCGACAACTTTTTCGTGGGTGCATGAATCATTCTTAGCCGCGCCGCCTCGCAGTTGCCACAAGAACAACTTCAGTTGTTATAATCACCCGTTTACGTGACGCATGTCACTGCAAGCTGTGATTGTGCCGTACCGCACCAACCTGAATCCGACGGGGTAGCCGGATCCGAACCGCAGAGTGGAAACGCTTCACTAAATGGCCCAGATCTTTCATCGAAGTGCGAATACAGTAGCGCGGCTTTCGATCATCGCAGTGGTGGTGATCGTCTCGGTGCTGCTGTGGGCGGCGCTGGAAATTCAGCGCTCGCCGTATGCGACGTGGCAAAACGTGGCGCAGGCGCAGCCCGTCCCGTTCAGCCATCAGCACCACAACGGGGGAGACGGCATCGACTGCCGGTACTGCCATACTTCGGTTGAGAACTCCAGCTTCGCCGGCATTCCTCCTACGAAAACGTGCATGAACTGCCATTCGCAGATCTGGACGAATGCTCCCATCCTGGAGCCGGTACGCGAAAGCTTCCGCACCGGCAAATCGCTGGTGTGGACGCGGGTGAACTACCTGCCCGACTACGTGTACTTCAATCACAGCATACATATCAGCAAGGGCGTGGGCTGCGCGAGCTGCCACGGGCCGGTAAACAAGATGCCGCTGATGTACGAGGCGAATTCGCTGCGCATGGAGTGGTGCCTGAACTGTCATCGCGCGCCGGAGAAGTACCTGCGGCCGCGCGACCAGGTCTTCAATATGAATTACGTGGAGCCCAGCACCAACAATCAGGTGAAGCTGGCGGACGGCAGGGTCTTCACCGACCAGATTGAGCTTGGCAACGCGTTGAAGCGCGCCTACAAGGTTCGCACGGTGGAAGCCATTACCAGTTGCAATACCTGCCATCGCTGAAAGGCAGTGTCAAGTCTGGAAACTTGGGAAGAATGGAAAACGAGAGCCAGAAAAAAACCGAGGCAGTCTGTCCCAGCAAGATGGAGCTGGCGGAGGTGCGGGAGAAGCTGTCGCGCGCCAAGAGCGGTCCGCAATATTGGCGGAGCCTGGAAGAGTTGGCGCAGAGCGATGCATTCGGCGAGATGCTGCATCGCGAGTTTCCGCGACAGGCGTCGGTGTGGCCGGAGGGCGCATCACGCCGCGACTTCCTGAAGCTGATGACCGCCTCGATGGCGCTGGCGGGTTTGTCGGCCTGCGTGAAGCAGCCGCTGCAGCCCATTGTGCCGTACGTGCGCCAGCCGCATGAGATCGTGCTTGGCAATCCACTCTTCTTTGCCAGCGCGATGCCGTTTGGCGCCTACGCGTCACCGGTGCTGGTGGAGAGCCACGAAGGCCGGCCGACGAAGATCGAAGGCAATCCGGATCATCCCGCGAGTCTGGGCGGAAGCTGCGTCTTTTCGCAGGCGTCGATTCTCGATATGTACGACCCCGACCGCTCGCAGACCATTACCTATCTGGGTCAACTGAGCACGTGGAGCGACTTCAGCAGCGCCTTGAAGGGCGCGCTCAACTCGCAGAAGGCGGTTAAGGGCGCGGGCCTGCGGATTCTCAGCAGCCCGACCAGCTCACCGACTATGGCGTCGCTGATGGACCAGGTGCAGGCGGCGTATCCCGAGTCGAAGTGGATTCAGTGGGAGCCGGTGAATCGCGACAACGTGAGCAACGGATCGCAACTGGCCTTCGGTCAGTACGTCGAGACGCGGTACGACTTGCAGAAGGCCGACGTAATCGTCTCGCTCGACGCTGACTTTCTTTCCAGCCTCTACCCCGGATTTCTTTATTACGCGCGGCAGTTCGCGATGAGGCGCGTTCCTGACCAGAGCGGGAAGATGTCGCGCTTCTATTCGATTCAGAGCACGCCGACCTGTACCAGCGGCAAGGCTGACGATCGCCTTCCGGTGCGCGCATCGGAAGTGGAGATGCTGGCGCGAGCGATTGCTGCGGGTGTGGGCGCGGGCGGCGACGCGAATGGGAACCTAAATCCGCAGCAACAGAAGTTCGTTGCCGCAGTGGTGAAGGACCTCCAGGCGCACAAGGGAGCGGCAGTCGTGATCCCGGGTGACAACCAGCCGCCTCCGGTGCATGCCCTGGCGCATGCCATCAATCAGGCAACAGGCGCGCAGGGCAGTACGGTCATCTTCACCGACACGGTCATGGTGAAGCCGCAGGACCAGACTGCCGCGCTGAAACAGCTGGTTGGCGAGATGAACGACGGCAAAGTTGACCTGCTGGTCATCATGGGCGCAAATCCGATTTACGGCGCGCCGGTCGATTTCGGATTTGCCGACGCGATGAACAAGGTGCCGCTGCGCGTGCAGCACAGTCTCTACAACGATGAGACGACGGAACTCGTGCACTGGCATATCAACGGCACGCATTATCTGGAGCAGTGGGGCGATACCCGCGCGTTCGATGGCACGGCGTCGCTGATTCAGCCGCTCATCGCGCCGTTGTACAACGGCAAGAGCGAGTATGAATTTATTTTCTCGCTGATCGGCTCGTCAGAGACCGCGGGCTACGACCTGGTTCGAAAGTACTGGCAGGGGCAGATGAAGGGTGGCGACTTCGATAGCTCGTGGCGCAAGGCGCTGAACGACGGCTTCATTGCGAACACCGCGCTGCCGGCGAAGACGATCACACCGAAGGGCGGCAACATCCCGGCGAGCACCGGGCTGGGCGCGAATGCAATGGAGGTGATGTTCCGTCCCGATCCGCTGATCTACGACGGCAGCCGCGCCAACAATGCCTGGTTGCAGGAGACGCCCAAGCCGGTGATGAATCTGTGCTGGGACAACGCGGTGCTCATCAGCCCCAATCAGGCGAACAAGTCGGGACTGGTGACGGGAGACGTCGTCGAGATTGACGTTAACGGGCGGAAGGTGAAGGGCCCGATCTGGCCGCAGCCGGGACATCCGGATAACGCGATCACCGTCTTTCTCGGCTATGGGCGTACCAAGAGCGGTAACGTCGGCACCTCCGTCGGCTTTGACGGTTACAAACTGCGCAGCAGCGATGCCCCTTCCTTTGCTGAGACAACGATCAAGAAAGTTGATTCCGGGTACGGCTTCGCTCATCCGCAGGGATTTCAGTACATCGACTTTTCCGATTTGCCGCGAACGGAATCTGACCCGCTGTACGCGCGCCACATCGTGCGCAAGGCGACGTTGGAGGACTTCGTCAAGAACCCCGACTTCGCCCATGAAGGGGTGGAGTCGCCTCCGCCGGAGATGACGCTATATCCCAACTATCAGTACACCGAACTGAAGTGGGGCATGGCGATCGACATGAACAAGTGTGTGGGATGCAAGACGTGCATCGTCGCGTGCCAGGCGGAGAACAACATTCCGGTAGTCGGCAAGGAGCAGACCATGCGCGGCCGCCAGATGCAATGGCTGCGCGTCGATGTGTACTACGAGGGCGGCACCGAAAATCCCAACATGTTCTACCAGCCGGTGCCGTGCATGCAGTGCGAAAACGCGCCCTGCGAGATCGTCTGCCCGGTGGGCGCGACGGTACACAGCACCGAAGGCCTCAATGACATGGTGTACAACCGCTGTGTCGGCACCCGGTATTGCTCTAACAACTGTCCATACAAGGTGCGACGGTTTAATTTCCTGCTGTGGCAGGACTGGGGCACGCCGCAGTTCAAGATGATGCGCAATCCCGAGGTCAGCGTGCGCAGCCGCGGGGTGATGGAGAAGTGCACGTATTGCGTGCAGCGCATCGCCAACGGCCGCATCGCCGCGGAACGCGAGAACCGGCGTGTGAAGGACGGGGAAGTAATTACGGCGTGCCAGCAGGCATGTCCGGCGAACGCGATTTACTTCGGCGACCTGAATGATCCCAACAGCCAGGTGTCGAAGATCAAGCGGCAACAGCGCAACTATCATCTGCTCGAGGATTTGAACACGCGGCCACGCACCTCGTACCTGGCGGTGGTGGTCAACCCGAACCTCGATATTGAACAGCCGGAGCTCACGTAGCCATGAGGGAAGGACCAGAGGAAAAAACGCTTCTTGAGGACGTGACATGGCCCGATGAGCCACCCGTGATGTTGCCGGGGCAGACCTACGACACGGTCACCGACACCATTGCAGATGCGGTGCTGACGCGCCCCATCGGGCTGGGCTGGCTGGGCGGGTTTCTCATCGCCGGCATGTTCGTAATGATCCTGCTCGTCGCGGTGACTTATCTGTTCATCCGCGGCGTTGGCATTTGGGGCATCGAGATTCCGGTGGCGTGGGGCTTCGCCATCGTCAACTTCGTGTGGTGGATCGGTATCGGCCATGCCGGCACGCTGATCTCCGCAATTCTCCTGCTGCTGAAGCAGACATGGCGAAATTCGATCAACCGTTTCGCCGAAGCGATGACGCTGTTCGCCGTGGCCTGCGCGGGCATGTTTCCCATCCTGCACCTGGGCCGTCCGTGGCTGGCGTATTGGTTGTTCCCGTATCCCAGCAGCATGGGCGTGTGGCCGCAGTTCCGCAGTCCGCTGGTGTGGGACGTCTTCGCGGTATCGACCTACGCGACGATTTCGGCGGTGTTCTGGTATGTCGGCCTGGTCCCCGATCTGGCCACGATGCGCGAGAAGGCGCAACATCCGTTGGCGAGAAAAGTTTACGGTTTGCTCGCCATGGGCTGGCGCGGTTCGGCGCGGCACTGGAAGCGTTACGAATCGCTGTATCTGCTGCTGGCCGGCTTGGCGACGCCGCTGGTGCTCTCGGTACACACGGTCGTCAGCTTCGATTTCGCAATCGCCATTGTGCCTGGCTGGCACACGACCATCTTCCCGCCGTACTTCGTTGCGGGCGCGATTTATTCCGGATTTGCGATGGTCCTGGTGCTGGCGATTCCAATTCGCAAGTACTACCACCTGGAAGCGCTGATCACCATGCGTCACCTGCAGAACTCGGCGAAGATCATGCTGGCGACGGGACTGATTGTCGCCTATGGCTACTTCTTCGAGACGTTCATCGGGATGTACAGCGGCTCGACCTATGAGCGCGCAATGTTGCAGAACCGCTGGCATGGCCCATATTCCGCGATGTACTGGTCGCTGATCCTGTGCAACATCTTATTGCCGCAGCTTCTGTGGATTCCCAAGCTGCGGTCCAATACGGTGTTTCTGTTCTTGATCTCGCTCGACATTCTGATTGGCATGTGGCTGGAGCGCTTCGTCATCGTCATTACCAGCCTGGCCCGCGACTTTTTGCCGTCGTCGTGGGGACATTACACGCCGACGCGATGGGACTGGGCGGTGTTTACCGGAACGCTGGGCTTCTTCAGCCTGTGCATGTTTTTGTTCATTCGCATCATGCCTTCGATTTCGATCTTCGAAATGCGACAGCTTCTGCCGGAGGCGGAGGTGAAAGCCGAATGAAACAGCCGCTTGCACCCGCGCTCTACGGTCTGATGGCCGAGTTTGAAAGTTCGACCGATCTGGTGGTGGCCACGAGGGCGGCCTATGCCGCCGGTTACCGCAAGATGGATGCGTACAGTCCGTTTCCTATTGAAGAGGCCAGCGAGGCGTTAGGCTTCCACAAGACCCGGGTGCCGCTGATCGTGCTGGTGGGCGGACTGTTTGGGGGATTGGGGGTCTACGGTCTGCAGTACTGGATCAACTGCATCTCGTATCCGCTGAACGTTGGCGGCAGGCCTTGGCATTCGTGGCCGGCATTCATCGTGCCTACGTTTGAGATGACGGTGCTCTTTGGCGGCCTGGCTGGAGTCTTTGGGATGTTCGCGTTGAATGGGCTGCCAATGCCGCATCATCCGGTGTTTAACGTGGATCGCTTCTCTGCGGTCACGCGCGACAAATTCTTCCTGGTGGTCGAGGCGGCCGATCCCAACTTCGACCTGGTGGGAACGCAGCAATTCATGCAGAGCTTGAAACCGCTGTCCATTTCGGAGGTGCCGCATTAAACCGCGAGTCCAGAATCGCGATTTCAACTGGCGGCGCAGAATTTCGGCTTGCCTGCTCGCAGTTGCGGGCTTGCTTCTGCTGGCGAACTGCCGTTCCGATATGCAGCAGCAGCCATATTATCGTCCGCTGGAGGAGAGCGACTTCTATGCCGACCGGCGCTCCGAGCGCCCCATTGTTCCCGGAACAGTGGCGAGAGGCCATCTGGACGCGGACACGTATTTCTATACCGGCAAGATCGGCAACAACGATGGCGATTACCTGCCTTTCCCGGTGACCGCAGAGGTGATGGCGCGCGGCCAGCAGCGATTCAACATCTATTGCTCGCCTTGTCATGGCGAGATCGGCGACGGCAACGGCATGATCGTGCAGCGCGGCTTCAAGCGGCCGCCGTCGTATCACATCGATCGTTTGCGCAGGGCGCCCATCGGTTACTTCTTCGACGTGATGACCAACGGCTTCGGGGCCATGCCGGACTACTCGCAACACGTTTCGCCTGCGGATCGGTGGGCGATCGCGTCCTATATCCGCGCCTTGCAGTTGAGCCAGCATGCAACCGAAGCGGACTTGCCTCCGGGAACACAAATCGCCAGCACGCCGCCTGCGGGAGTGATTGTGATGCCTCCGTATGACACGCAGAGCGCAACCACGGCAGCATCGACTCCGCCTCCGCCGAAGTCGGCTCCGGCCAAGGGAGGCGAACAGAAGAAATGAGCAAGCAAACTGTAGAACTGCGCGCTTCCGATTTCGCCGTGCCCGCCGATACTCCCCGCTGGCAGAGCCGCGCGCTGATGGTCGGCATTGCAGGCGCGATCTTCTGCATCATCGCGGGCGTGCTCGATTTGAGGGATTTTCTGCGCGGATACCTCATCGCCTACATGTTCTGGACGGGACTGTCGCTCGGCTGCATGGCGTTGCTGATGGTGCAGTATCTCTCCGGCGGATTCTGGGGCTTGAGCGTTCGCCGCGTCCTGGAAGCGGGTGCGAAGAACCTGGCGCTGATGTTCGTGCTGTTCCTGCCCATCCTGGCATTGCGCTATCACCTCTACGCCTGGATGAGCAATCCCTCGCTGACGACGGAAAATCACTGGTATCTCAATCAGTTCAGTTGGATTACCCGTTGGCTTCTCTACTTCGCTATTTGGGGACTATTGACGTATGGACTTTGCCGGCGGGGCGATAGACAGGACTACCCGCTGCCGCCAGGAACGATGCCAAAAGTTCAGGGGCTGAGCGGCATTGGGTTGGTTTTGTACTCGCTGACTGCATCTTTCGCAGCTGTGGATTGGGTGATGTCGCTCGATCCGCACTGGGGCTCGACCATGTACGGGCTCATCTTTCTCGTCGGCCAGGGACTGTCGGCGCTGTGCTTCAGCATCATCATGCTGACGGTGCTGACGCACTACAGCCCATATCGCGAGATCATCAAGCCAACGCAGTTCCACGACATCGGCAAGCTCACGCTGGCCTTCGTGATGCTGTTCGCTTACTTCTCGTTCTCGCAGTGGCTGATCATCTGGTCCGGCAATCTGCCGGATGAGATCAGTTGGTATCTGCAGCGCATTCGAGGCGCGTGGGGGTGGGTGATTCTTGGAATCGTTCTGCTGCACTTTGCGCTGCCGTTTGCGCTGCTGCTCTCGCGCGAGCGCAAGCGTGCGGGAAGCCGCCTGATCGGGCTGGCCATCCTGCTGATGTTTATGCGCATGGTGGATATTTACTGGTATACGGTGCCGAACTTCCCTGACGCGAAGCTGTTCAGCATCTGGTACCTGGCTGCGCCGATTTGCTTGGGCGGCTTGTGGCTGACGGCGTTCTTCTACAACTTCCGGCGGCGGCCGTTGCTGCCGCTGTACGAGCCGCAAATTCCAAAGTTTTTGCAACAAAGAGCTGGACATGGACACTGAGTACAACCACAACTACGACCCGTTGCGCAATCCGCAGGTCGACTATGAGCGTGCCGACCTCAGCGCGCGCGGAATCTTAATGTTTCTGGTCGGGCTATTTATTGCTGGGGTGTTCATTGAGCTGGTGCTGTGGGGAATGTTCCATTTCCTGGCGCGCAGCGAGGCGCTTTTCCCCTCAGGAACTATGAACCCGATGATGAGCGCGCAGCAGCGGGCGATGCCTGAGCATGAGACCGGATCGATTTTGCAAAACACGCCGTCGGTAAATCTGTCGCTGTTTCCTGAACCGCGTCTGCAGTCGAACGATGCCGGGGCGATGGAGCTTTACCTGCATTCCGAGCAGGTGTTGCTGAATCCGCCGCAGCCCTTTACCGATCCCAGCGGGGCTGTACACATTCCGATCACGATGGCGATGCAATTGATCGAGCAGCGCGGATTGCCGACACGACCGAATGCTCCGCCGCCGGAGATCAATATGCAGACCGGGGCGGGGAATCCGGAGATCTTGAATGAAGTGCCCAAGCCGCTGCCGCGCGGGGGCGGAGCAGGGAAGCCGGGGCAGCAGAGAGCTCCCTAGGAAAGTAATTAGCCCAGCGCGGAAGCGCTGGTAGGTAGCGTGAATAACAACCCGAGTCCCGTAGGGACGGCAGAAGAGCGGTAGGGGTCCTTCGACTCCGGTTCGCGGAAAACGCGCGAAGCTTCGCTCAGGATGACACGCTTTGTGATTTGATACGGCGCACCTGAACGCGCGCCACTTACCGCCGCGAGGGTGGTAACAGAATTTGGATGTAGTGCTGTGAAATTGCTTTTTGTACAACTCGCAATGATTCTCGCCACCATGTCCGTTGCGCAGGCGCCATCGTCTTTCCGCGACAAGAGCATGGCTCCGGCGTCGCAGGTTACCCCTGCCGACCTGAAAGACATCGGCATCGATCAGCACCTGAACCAGCCGGTGCCGCTCGATCTGCAATTCAAAGATGAGAGCGGCAACACGGTGAAGCTGGGGGACTACTTCCACGCGGGCCGGCCAGTGATCCTCAATCTGGTTTACTACACCTGCCCGATGCTTTGCGGCGAGGAGTTGGCCGGCGAATCCAGCGCGCTCAGCATGTTGAAGTTCACACCGGGCAACGAATACGAAGCCGTTTCGGTGAGCTTCAATCCCGATGAGACGCCAAAGGACGCGACCGCAGCGAGGAAAACGTACATCGCACGCATCAATGAGCACCTCGAACCCAAGACCGACGGCTCAGGCTGGCATTTTCTGACGGGAGAGCCGCCGCAGATCAGGCAACTGGCTGACGCGGTTGGCTTCCACTACCGTCGCGATCCGCAGACGAAGCAGTTTATCCATGCCACCGCGATCATGATCGTGACGCCGGCGGGCAAAATCGCGCAGTACTACTACGGGGTTGAGTTCTCGCCCAAAGACATTCGCCTCGGCCTTATCGAGGCATCGCGCGGCAACATCGGGAACGTGGTAGACCAGGTGCTGCTCTACTGCTATCACTACGACCCGAAGACCGGCCGATACGGCGCGGTAATCACCAACATAATTCGTATGGCCGGAGCGGCCACCATGCTGATCCTGGGCGGATTTCTCATTGTGATGTTCCGCCGCGATAAGGCGGGCAGCGACCAGGGAACAGGACGGTCCTGAAGGTATGACGAGCAACTTCCCACTTTTTCCTCCGCGCGCCTCGGCACTGGCGTGGCAGGTGGACGGACTTTATTTCTTGCTGATCGCAGTGTCGGCATTCTTTACGCTGCTGATCTTCGTTCTGATTTTCTATTTCGCGGTGAAGTACCGGCGCTCGGTGCATCCGCATCCGGTGCAGATCGAGGGCTCGCTTCCACTCGAGCTGGCCTGGACGCTGATACCGCTCGGCATCTGCATGATCTTCTTCGCTTGGGGCTCGCTGATTTTCTTCCAGGAGGCGCGTGCGCCCAAGGGCGCCATGGAGATCTACGTCGTGGGCAAGCAATGGATGTGGAAATTTGAGCACGAGACGGGACAACGCGAGATCAACCAGCTGCACGTGCCTATTGGGCGCGACGTGAGGATGATCATGAGCTCGCAGGACGTGATCCACAGCTTCTTCGTGCCCGCGTTCCGGGTGAAGGCGGATGTGCTGCCAGGCCGGTACACGATGACCTGGTTCCGTCCCACAAAGCCCGGCAGCTACTACCTGTTCTGCGCCGAATATTGCGGCACCGAGCATTCGGGGATGATCGGCGAGGTGGTGGTGATGGAGCCGGCGGCGTTTCAGGCGTGGCTGAGCGGCGGCACTGCCTCCGGCTCGCTGGCCTCAAATGGTCAGCAACTCTTCCAGCAGCTGGGGTGCTCGACGTGTCATCGCTCCGACACGCAAGGGCGCGGCCCAAACCTGGTTGGCGTGTTCGGCAAACCGGTGCTGCTGGACGATGGCCGTACCGTGGTGGCGGACGAGAATTACGTTCGTGAGTCGATCCTGAATCCCGGCGCAAAGATCGTGGCCGGCTTCAAGCCCATTATGCCCAGCTTCCAGGGCCAGGTCTCGGAGGAGAGCCTGATGGCGCTTGTTGCTTATGTCAAGTCGTTGGCACAGCCGCAGGAGAAGGAGCCGGTCGCCAATCGACCGCCGGTTCCCGACACCTCGAACGTGCAGTAAGACGTTATCGGCACGCCTGAAGGCGTGCCCTTGCAAAACGGATACACGCAAGGGGAAATGGCACCAGGGTTACAAGGTGAGTGAAATGGCAACCGCAGTACAGACCGTCGAGCGCGAAAATTACCTGAACTCGAACTACGGCCTCAAGTCGTGGCTATTGACGACCGACCACAAGCGGATCGCGATACTGTACTTGATGTCGATCACGGTCATGTTCTGGATTGGCGGCTTCTTCGCCATGCTGATCCGCCTGGAACTGCTGACCCCCGCCGGCGATCTAGTGACGTCCGACACATACAACAAGCTGTTTACGATGCACGGAATCATCATGGTGTTCTTCTTCCTGATTCCGTCCGTGCCTGCAGTGATCGGCAATTTTGTTATTCCCTTGATGGTGGGCGCAAAGGACCTGGCGTTTCCGCGAGTGAACCTGCTGAGCTGGTACCTGTACATGGCGGGCGGAATCACGGCGCTGGTCGCGATGGTCACTGGCGGAGTCGATACCGGCTGGACCTTCTACACGCCGTTCAGCACAACCTACTCGAACACGCATGTCATTGGCGCCGCGATCGGTATCTTCATCACCGGATTTTCCTCGATTCTTACCGGACTGAACTTCATCGTCACCATTCACCGTATGCGCGCGCCCGGGCTGACCTGGCGGCGTCTGCCGCTGTTCTGCTGGTCGAACTATGCAGCCGCGCTCATCATGGTGCTGGGAACGCCGGTCATCGCGATCACGCTGTTGCTGGTCGCGCTGGAGCGCGCGTTCAACATCGGCGTCTTCAATCCCCAACTCGGCGGCGATCCGCTGCTCTTCCAGCACCTGTTCTGGTTCTACTCGCATCCGGCGGTCTACATCATGATCCTGCCGGGTATGGGGGTCATCAGCGAGGTCGTAACCTGCTACTCGCGCAAGCGAGCCTTCGGCTACGAGTTCGTGGCGCTGGCGTCAATCGCCATTGCTGTGCTGGGTTTCTTGGTGTGGGCGCACCATATGTTTGTGGCGGGAATTTCGGTCTATGCCGCGCTGGTGTTCTCGCTACTTAGCTATCTCGTCGCGATTCCGTCCGCGGTCAAGGTCTTCAACTGGACGGCGACCATGTACAAGGGCTCCATACGGTACGACACGCCGATGCTGTATGCGTTTGGCTTCATCGGCCTGTTTACTGTCGGCGGTTTGACCGGCGTCTTCCTGGCCTCGCTCGGCATCGACGTGCACGTCACCGACACCTACTTCGTCGTGGCCCACTTCCATTACGTGATGGTGGGTGGCATGGTGATGGCCTACATGGCGGGGCTGCACTTCTGGTGGCCGAAGATGACGGGACGAATGTATCCGGAAGCCTGGGCCAAGCTGTCGGCGCTGCTGGTTTTCGTCGGATTCAATACGACCTTCTTCCCGCAATTCATTTTGGGCTACATGGGCGCGCCGCGACGCTACCATGCCTATCCGCCGGAGTTCCAGGTACTGAACGTGCTGTCGACTGCAGGAGCGTCGATCCTCGCTGTTGGCTACGTGCTTCCGATGATTTACTTCCTATGGTCGCTGCGCTACGGCGAGCACGCACCGCCGAATCCGTGGAATGCTGTCGGGCTGGAGTGGATGACGCCGTCGCCGCCGCCGACGCACAACTTCGACGAGACGCCGATCGTCACCTGGGAAGCCTACGACTACGAGCATCAGCCGCAAGAGGAGGTCACGGTTGGCCACTAGCGATATTCAAATCGCTGAGCGCGCGCTGCAGCACCACTTCGCCGATATGGAGCAGCAGCAGGAGACGTCCACCTTCGGCATGTGGATGTTCCTGCTGACCGAAATCATGTTCTTCGGCGGGCTCTTCTGCGCCTATCTGGTGTACCGGTCCTCGTACTATCAGGCGTTCGTGGAAGGCAGCCAGAAGATGAATATCTGGCTGGGGGCAACGAATACCGCGGTGCTGATTTGCAGCTCGCTGACCATGGCGTTGGGGGTCCGGGCGGCGCAGACTGGCAAACCCAAGCTGATGGCAGTCCTGTTGCTGATTACTATTCTGTTCGGTCTAGGCTTTCTGGGCATCAAGGCAGTTGAGTATCACGAGCACTGGATCCACCACGAATTTCCCGGTCCCAATTTTCATTTTGAGACAGGGGATGCGGCGCATCCGGCGACAGATCCTCAGCATACCGAAATTTATTTTTCCCTCTATTGGGCGATGACCGGGCTGCACGCGCTGCATATGGTGATCGGCGTTGGACTGGTGGCGTGGATCATCATCGTTGGCATGAGAGGCGCATTTGCGCCGTCCTATTATAGTCCGGTGGAAATCGTGGGGTTGTACTGGCACTTCGTCGACCTGGTCTGGATCTACTTATTCCCGCTGCTCTATTTGATCAGCAAGAAGCATGGTGGCTAGGTAATGGATCACGCAGAAAACGAACACTTCTCTCCGGAATCGCACGTTGTGCCGGTGAGTCTTTACGTCGCCATCTGGGCCACCCTGATGGTGTGCACGGCGTTGACCGTCTTCGCCGCTTCGGTCGACCTGGGGGTTTTTAACATTGTTGTGGCGCTGCTGATCGCAACGTTCAAGGGCACGCTGGTCGTGCTGTTCTTCATGCACCTGCGTTACAGCACCAAGCTGACCATGGTGACCGTGATCGCGGCGCTATTCTGGCTGTTCATCATGTTCTCCCTGACACTGACGGATTATCTGACCCGCCATTGGCTCACATACCCTAGCCCTTGATAACGAACAAGCGGTAAATCTGTCGCGGCGGTATTCACCACGCGAACTCAAGCACGCCAAACTCCTACGTTGTGGTACTTTGCCTCGAGCTATACCACAATGTCGGATTTCGGGGCCTTGCCGTGCGCCCAACGAGGCGTGACTAGTTTGGTCAGGTTTCATCATCCTGTAACAAAGGTGCATGTAACCTAACTACTGTGATTCCCACACACGACAGTTCCTCGCCTACCGTCGGCTACAATACAGCCGTGAAGCAAACCGTTTTTGCAGTGGAGGACGACGCCGACATTTCGCGTCTGGTGCGTCACCACCTGGAGGCCGCGGGCTACGGCGTGCGCACATTTGCAGCCACCGCCGGCGTTATAGCGGAGGCCGAAAAGCAGGCGCCTTCGTTGTTCCTCCTCGACATCATGGTTCCTGGCGGCGACGGTTTGGAGCTTTGCCGCCGCATCCGCCAGACATCGTCGCTCGCCATGACGCCGGTCATTTTCCTGACCGCGAAGACCAGCGAATCGGACCGCGTCATCGGCCTCGAGCTAGGGGCTGATGACTACATTCCCAAGCCCTTCAGCCCGCGTGAGCTGGTCGCACGAGTGCGTGCCGTGCTGAGGCGTTTCGAGCGCCCGCTCGCGCCTTCCATCGTGAAGGCCGGCGACATCGAGATCGACAGTGGCGGCATGACGTTGACGGTTCGTGGGCAACTTACCCAGACCACGGCAACCGAGTTCCGGCTGTTGGAGTACCTGGCGCGGCATCCCGGACGGGTTTTCACCCGCGACCAGCTTCTTGATGCGGTTTGGCGGGACACCCACTACGTGACACCGCGTTCGGTGGACGTCTATGTCCGCCGCATCCGTGAGAAAATCGAGGAGAATCCCGACGAGCCGCGCCACCTGAAGACGGTGCGCGGGGCGGGTTACCGCTTCGAAATTCCCAAGGCGTGAAGAAGTAAACCGTGAAGAGTCGCATCTTCGTCAAGCTGTTCCTGGCGGCGCTGTTGGTGATCGCAGCTTGTACCATCTCGCTCGACCTGCTGATTGGCCGGGCGTGGGAAAACATGCTGCGCAGCCAGATCGAGACCTCGCTGCGGCAGAAGGCCATGATGCTGGCGACTCGCGTCGAGGGCGCTCCCGTCAATCGACTTCCGGAAATCGTGAAGCAGGCGTCTCAAGCTTCGGGAGCGCGAGTCACCGCCATCGACTCCGGCGGCAAGGTCCTTGCCGACTCCGAGGCCGACGCGACGATGATGGAGAACCACGCCACCCGGCCGGAGTTCGCCGCCGCACTGCACGGTCAGGAAGCCAGCTCCACGCGCGTAAGCAAGACCGTAGGAGCTGAGCTCCTGTATGTCGCCGTGCCCATACGCGGCGGAGCAGTGCGTATGGCGGAGCGGCTGACCGTAATTCGCCAAGCCAACATACAGATTCGCCGCGACCTCATGAAAGGGTCGGCTATCGCGGCGTTACTGGCGCTTCTGCTGGCTTTCCTGGCCACGCAATCCATTGGAAGAAGGCTGCTGCGCATAACCGATTTCGCGGAGCGCATCGCAGCGGGAGATTTGTCGGCCCGAATCCAGGAGGGAGCAACCGATGAGATTGCGCACGTAGCGGCGGCATTAGACAAGACGGCGCGCAAGCTGGAAGAGGGATTCCGCGCTCTGGAAAACAGCCGCGCGACATTGGAGACGCTGCTGAACTCGATGCAGGAGGCGGTCATCGCTGTCGCGCAGGATAATCGCGTGCTTTGGGCCAATCAGCGGATGGAGCGCCTGCTGCCAAGCGGCGTGCGCTTGGGTGCTCCGCTGGTGCAGTCGGTTCGCGATCCGGAGATCCTGGCGTCGGTGCAGAATGCGCTGGAGGTGCGCGATGTCACCATGGCGCGCGCAGCCAAGATTGCTTCCGGTCGGATTTTCGATGTGACCGCCGCTCCCATGCCGGGCGGTGGCGCGGTTGCGGTGCTGCACGATCAGACGGAGATTGAGCGGGTAGAGAAGACGCGACGCGACTTCATCGCCAACGTTTCACATGAACTACGCACGCCACTAACCTCTATCCAGGGTTACGCCGAGACATTGCTGGAAGGCAATGGAATGCCCGGCCACCAGCGCGAATTCCTGGAGATCATCCGCAAGAACGCGATGCGCATGGGCCGCTTGACGGAGGACCTGTTGGTGCTGGCGCGCGTCGAATCCGGAGAACAGGCCTTCAACCTGCAACACGCGATGCCGCAGGAACTGCTGGATGACGCAGTGCAGACGTTTCAGGACTTGGCGACGAGTCGCGGCGTCGAGCTTGCGGTGATGAACACAAGCTCCTCGGCGGTATTGGTCGACCGATACGCCATACATCAGGTTTTTTCCAATCTGATCGACAACGCGCTCAAGTACGGCGATCAGGGTGGGAAGATCTTGTTGGGCGCCGCCGACAACGAGGATGGCGTGCAGTTTTACGTGCGCGATTTCGGCGCGGGGATTCCCAGCGAGCACTTGCCGCGCCTGTTCGAACGCTTCTATCGCGTGGACAAGGCGCGTTCGCGCGAATCCGGGGGAACGGGGCTGGGGCTGGCGATCGCCAAGCATGTCGTCCGAGCGCACTCTGGAACCATCCGCGCGGAGAGCGAGTTGAATCACGGGTCGACGTTCTACTTCACCCTACCGCGGCAGATGGTGCCCGTAGCGGTGTAGTGATCCTTCGACTCGTCACATCCTGCAACCCGTAGCAATTGGGGTACGCCTTCCTGTGAATTCAATGGTAATTAACCGCGGCTTCATTGAGAATTTACAAAGCGGCATTATCGTGCTGGATAAATCCATCACCTGCAGTGCTGGCCCACGAATGCTGGATGCAGACAGACGTGCTGCTATGTGCGGCAGGTTTGTGAGACGAGGATGAGCTCAGGCCAGACACCCGTATCCGATCCCGACGCAATCTGCGCGCAAATACAAGAGCAAACATTAGAGGCTTGCCGGGTTGCGCGAATCGCGGCGGGCATCGTCGCCGAGGGTATTGCTACCGGGGTCGCACCAGTGCTTGACGGGGTGCGAGCGCGCGAGAAGGAACTTGATACGCTTGATCGAGAGATCGATGAGCGCGTCAGCTCGATTATCACACAAGTGAGCGCCGAGCATGCGCGCGAGTTGCTCGCCTGCCTCAAATTCATCATCGACCTGGAGCGCATTGGCGACCTTCTGCTCAATTGCAGTAACCGGGCAGCCGCAGTCGGCAGCCGCATCGAATTGCAGGACATTCGCGAGCTGACGATAATGGCTTCCAGGCTGGAGAAAATGCTGAGTGATGTGCATGACGCCTTCAGCCAGCGCGATCTCAACCGTGCGCTGGGGGTTCTGCGATCGGATGCCGAATTGGACCGCATGCGCAATCTCATCTTCCTACGCCACCTGGAGAACCACGACGGAGCTCCCCGCCAGGAGAGCTTCCATGTGCTGTTCATGACGCAGGCTTTGGAGCGCGCCGGCGATCACGCCAAGAACCTGGCGGAGGAAGTCTGCCACCTGGTCAGCGGGCACAGCGTCCGACACGTGCTGCGCGCCTACGACCGGCCGGTTGAGCAGATGTTCATCGATGATCTAAAGCGCAAGCAGAAGAATGCAAAGTAGCCATCAGCGAAATTCACGCAGAATTTATTGCCCGACCTGATACTCCCGGAATCCAACCTACGAACCGAAGATCATGTCCGGAGAGGCTTCAGCCCGCGCCGTTCAGAACAACAGCGAGCCGTATACCGGCCACGAGAGCGAGAAATCCGGCTCAACGTTGCTGGGGTGGCTGCGGATATGGCGGCAAGTGATGATTGCCGAACTGCTCCACTTTCTCAATAACCGCAGGCCATTGCGTCGGAGCTAATTCACCGAGTAGCATTCTCTTAAGCTCTTGCAACTACTGGCCGTCTTCACGGGAAATTCACCCTTGTGTAACAGTTTCGTAACAAAACAGGCGTAAAACCGCGTTGGGATTCATCTTGCAAAAATCAGGAGGAAAGCTTCGTGATTCGCTCTCTCAGGGTGCTGTTATGCATCGCTGTGCTTTCGGGCTGCGCGTTAGCTCAGGCAACGCTTAATGGAGCGGGGGCGACCTTCCCGTATCCAATTTATTCCAAGTGGTTTAATGAGTACCACAACGAACATCCCGACATTCAGATCAATTATCAATCGATTGGCAGCGGAGGAGGCATTCGCCAGGTGCAGGCTGGCACCGTAGATTTCGGCGCCAGTGATGGCCCCATGTCGGATGAGCAGATCGCGCAATCGAAAGTGAAAGTTCTTCATCTGCCTACGGTGCTGGGGGCGGTGGTTCCTGCGTACAACATTCCCGGCGTTTCCGGCGACGTGAAGTTCACTGGAGACGTGCTGGCCGATATCTACCTCGGCAAGATCACGAAATGGAATGACCAGAGAATCACCAAGATAAATGCGGGAATGAACTTTCCTGATCAGAATATAACTGTCGTTCACCGTTCGGACGGCAGTGGCACAACTTACATTTTTACTGACTATCTCTCGAAGGTAAGCCCCGACTGGAAGAACACGGTGGGCAAAAGCACTTCGGTGAAGTGGCCAGTGGGCATCGGCGGTAAAGGCAACGAAGGAGTGGCGGGATCGGTGCGTCAGTTGCCGGGCTCCATCGGGTATATCGAGCTGATTTACGCCGTGCAGAACAAAATCCTGTACGGAGTCGTTGAAAACTCCTCGCACAATTTTGTGAAGGCCAGCCTGGAAAGCACGACCGCCGCAGCCGAAGGTGTGAAGATGCCGCCGGATTTCCGCGTGTCGATCACCAATCCTCCGGGGAAGCAAGCCTATCCGATCGCCAGTTTTACATGGCTGTTGGTTCCAACCCATGCCGCCGATGCGAATAAAGGCGCGATCCTGAAGCAGTTTCTCGTCTGGATGCTGGACAAAGGCCAGACCATGGTAGAAGCGCTTTCCTACGCGCCTTTACCGAAGGACGTCGTCCAGAAGGAGAAGGACGCAATTTCCACGCAGTTAAAGTGAGCGGCGAGCGATTTGGGCGGTTGGCTTTTGGCCTTTGCCTTTGGCAATCCGGAATTTCGATCAGGGACGCGAAGAATCGAAGATCGCAGCCGCAAAAACCCAGCTATCCGTTGCGGCGACTGATCGTCTGTATTCACAGGATCTTCAGTCTCAGTCCCAGCAGCCAATTGCCCGGTGCCGACTGCCCAGCCTTTAACGACTCTGTAACTCATGCCTGATAACATCAATCCGATGAACCCTCCTCAGCCCTTTGGAGAGCTGCCCAAACCTGTTACTTCGATGCCGGCGCTGGCCAAGGGTGACGCGCACCGGGGGGCGCGGGCAGCGATTTCGGTGCTGGAGAAAATCAGGCACTCTCGTCCGCGCAGCAGCCGGATGCCGGACGCCTTTTTTCGCTTCATCATCCTGCTTAGCGCGATATCGGTGTTCGCGATCGTGGTTCTGGTAGTTTGGGAGTTGATTTCAAAATCTCAACTCTCTCTGCACCAATTCGGTCTGAAGTTTTTTTATGGACACGATTGGGACCCGGTCGAGGGCAACTTCGGAGCGATGCCGTTTATCTACGGCACACTGGTTTCATCGTTTCTCGCGTTGTTGCTGGCGGTGCCGCTTTCGGTAGGCGTGGCGGTTTACATCACGGAGATGTGCCCGCAAAGTTTGCGTGCCATCATTTCGTTCTTAGTGGAACTGCTGGCGGCCATTCCGAGCGTCATCTACGGCCTGTGGGCAATCTTTGTGCTGGCGCCTCTGCTGCGTGACTACGTAGAACCCTTCCTGGCTAAGACGCTGGGGTGGACGGGGTTCTTCACCGGGCCGGCATACGGTCTCGGTATGCTTGCGGCGGGAATCATTCTGGCCATCATGATTGTACCGATTATCGCGTCGATCACGCGCGAGGTGCTCACAGCGGTGCCGCAGAACCAGCGCGAGGCCGTGTTGGCGTTGGGTGCGACGCGGTGGGAGATGATCCGGATGGGCGTGCTACGCAACGCGCGCATCGGGATCCTTGGCGGCATCATTCTGGGCCTGGGCCGCGCGCTGGGGGAGACTATGGCCGTCACCATGGTCATCGGCAACCGTCCGGAGGTTGCGAAATCCCTGTTTGCACCCGGCTATACCATGGCTAGCGTGATCGCAAACGAGTTTAGCGAAGCTACCGGAGATTTGTATCTTAGTGCGCTGGTCGAGATCGGGCTGGCGCTGTTCATCGTCACCCTTATTGTCAACGCCCTGGCCCGCTTGCTGGTGTGGAGCATTACCGGCGGGCAATCTGCGAGGGCGAATGCATAACGTCGCGGTGCCCGCTACCCAAGGAGTGAGCCTGTGGCGACGTCTGACCAATGCGGGCGCGACCGGGTTTGCGATTCTGACGGCGATCCTGGTCATCGTGCCGCTGGTGGCGATTTTCATTTATCTGGTCATCAAAGGCGTTGGCGCGATTAATTGGGATTTCCTGACCAAGACACCGAAACCGGTCGGTGAATCCGGCGGCGGAATGGCAAATGCCATCGTGGGTTCCGGTGTGATCCTGCTGATCTCCAGCCTCATCGGGATTCCTTTGGGAATTGGTTCCGGAATTTATCTTGCCGAGTATGGAAGGAACCGCTTCGGCGATCTGGTGCGCTTCACCGCTGACGTGTTGAACGGGGTTCCGTCCATCGTGATCGGCATCGCGGTGTACTCGTTGATCGTGGTGCGGCAAAAACACTTCTCGGCTCTCTCCGGCGGCGTTGCGCTAGGAATCATGATGATCCCCACGGTTGCGCGCGCGACGGAAGAGATGCTGCTGATGGTGCCGAACGCGGTGAGGGAAGCCGCCTTTGGCCTGGGTATTCCCAAGTGGCGCACTACTCTGTCGATCACCTTGCGCACGGCTTCGGCGGGAGTGATTACTGGATGCATGCTCGCCTTCGCGCGTATCGCAGGTGAGACCGCCCCATTACTATTTACCGCCTTCGGCAACCAGTTCTGGAACATGAATCCCAACCAGCCCACCGCGGCGCTGCCGCTGCAGATTTTCGTGTACGCCATCTCGCCCTTTGACGAGTGGCACAAGCAGGCATGGGCAGGCGCACTGATCCTCATCATTATGATTGTCGGCGCGGTTGCAGCGGTGCGCATCACCACCAGCCGTGGAAGATTGAAGGGAACGTAAAGGTCTCGTATGGGTGTGGGAATCCAAGTGCGAGGGCTGGACGCCTGGTATGGCAAGAATTTGGCGTTGAAGTCCATCGACATGACTGTGCCCGCCAACCATGTCACGGCGGTGATTGGGCCGTCGGGCTGCGGCAAAAGTACGTTCGTTCGCTGCTTAAACCGCATGCACGAGACGGTTCCCGAGGCCCACGCTGAGGGCATGGTGAAAGTCGGCGAAATGGAAGTCTATGGCGCCGGCTCCGATCCAGTCGAAGTGCGACGCCGCATCGGCATGGTTTTTCAGAAGCCGAATCCGTTTCCCACCATGTCGATCTACGGCAACGTGGCCGCGGGACTAAAGCTGAACGGCTTTCGCAATCGCAAGCAGATGGACGAGCTGGTGGAGCGCTCGCTGAAACTTGCCGCGTTGTGGGAGGAAGTGAAGGATAACCTGCACAAAAAATCGGGCGCGAGCCTTTCCGGCGGACAGCAGCAGCGGCTGTGCATCGCGCGCGCGCTTGCTGTGGAGCCGGAGGTACTGCTGATGGACGAGCCGGCTTCCGCGCTGGATCCCATCTCCACCAGCAAGATTGAAGAGCTCATCTTCCAGCTGAAACAGCACTACACGGTGGTCATCGTTACACACAATATGCAGCAGGCGGCCCGTGTGGCCGAGCTAACGGGATTTTTCCTTATGGGAAGTCTCATCGAGTACGATAAAACTGAAAAGATCTTCACCAATCCCGCTGACAAGCGGACAGAAGATTACGTCACAGGCAGGTTCGGATAATGCGCAGCCGCTTCCAGCAGGGACTAGACGAACTTAAAGAGAAACTTCTCCGCATGGGCGGCCTGGCCGAGCAGGCCATTGACCGCGCCACCGAAGCGTACCGCACGCGCGACAGCAAGTATTGCCAGATGGTGCTCACTAGCGAGAATGCCATCAATGAAGCCGAGCGCGAGATCGATGAGCTGGCGCTCGATCTGCTTGCCATGCAGCAGCCGATGGCGATCGACCTGCGCTTCATCCTCGCGGTGCTCAAGATTAACGCCGACCTGGAGCGCGTTGGCGACCAGGCGGTCAACATCGCGCAGCGTGTCCTCGACCTGATCAGCGAAGAAGAAGTTGAGCTTCCCGTGGATATTCCGAAGATGGCCGACGCCGTTAGTACCATGGTGCAGCGCGCGCTGGAGGCATTTCTCGACGGCAAGGCTGAAGTGGCCGAAGTGGTGCTGCAGATGGATGGCATCGTCGATCGCATGAAAGACGAAGCCTTCGTCGTTCTCGTGCAGAGGATGCACGATGATCCCGAGTGTACGCGCCAGGCGCTGGATACTCTTCTGATCGCTCGCAATCTCGAGCGAATTGCCGACCACGCCACCAACATCGCCGAGGACGTGATCTTTTGGGTGCGCGGTGCCGATGTGCGGCATGGGGGAGCGCATTACCGGGAGTAGAGTGCTTCGGTCAGACAAACACGCCGTTTGGCGTGCCCATTCACCAGCCGATTCTCAACCCACGAGTGCTTCGTTCTAATAGTTGTTTGGGCTGGAGCGGGACAACTTTGCGACGTGTCATCGGTGGCATGCAGTGGCGATGTCGGCATTGAGTGGTAGCGACGCGAAGGCTATGCGATACTAAACGCGCTGCTCCGCACTTCTTCCTTTGGCCGGGATGGCGGAACTGGCAGACGCAGCGGACTCAAAAGACTGAGGGCGTCGTCAAGCTTTCCGGCCTAATTCCTTGTTAGTCATGCCTTTTCACACACATGCGACGACATAGCCAGACTGCCGCCATTGCGGTTGGTGCAGTCCGGTGATGGTCTGTTGCGATCGGATAGTCACGAATTGGTCACGGTGGGCGGACTCGCGCGGTTTGAATTCTTACGCGATTCCCACCAAAAACTAGTCCTTTGTCAAGGTGCCCCTTTGCAACGCATACGTCTCCTGCGCGCGGGCCCGGTTCTGCTCCCCTCTGGCATCTTTGGATTCCTTTGATTGTTTTTGATTCTTTGATTTAGTTTCACCATGAGTGGAATGGGCTGAGGCTGCCGGGATCGTTCCCTGTAGCGGCCCGCCGTGCGAGCGGTGGGTCAGTTTGTTTCTGAGGCTTTTGCGGGAGACCGCACTTTCTTATCCCCGGCCTGGGGCTCGACAAGAAATCAAGAAATCAAGTTTCGCGCACCACAAACGCCAATGCGGTGCAGGCCTTAAGTTTCAGTCTGACAATCGGATGGCTGCGATTAGGCAGACTTGAAAAACTTGAAAGAAATCAAGAACTCAAAAGCCCGAACGCGGGGAGCGAAAGAGTTGAGCGGCGTCCGTTCATTGGCTCACCGTGGAAGCCCAGAAGACGCGCCATGCCGCTCTTAGAGCGTTTCGCCGTGTCCCTAGACATCACTGAGCAGCAGAAATGCCAGCAGCGGCCACGGGGCGCGCGTGGCTGTGCCTTTACGGATGTATTGTCAGACCAGGACGCGGTACTTGATTACGCCGTGGTTTCCATGGGCGGGGAATCCACAAAGCCGGTGTCCCTATGACCTGACCGATCTTTTGTACCAAGTGGAATGTTAGTGTAGCGCCTTTTTCGACCCTAGTCCGTAGTCGTAGTCGGGGGTGTGGAGATGTGGGAAACGCGCAGCGTTTTCCATATCTCCATGCCCCGGTTCCTTCAGCAAGATGGCTTGCGGCGCTGGTGGTCTGTAGCCCAGCGAGGAATGCGGCCGTACCGTGTTGTAGTGCACTCTCCATTGTTCGATCACCACCTGGGCCTCTTTCAGCGAATAGAAGATCTCGCTCTTTAAGCATTCATCTTGCAGCTTGCCGTTGAAGCTCTCACAGTACCCGTTCTCCCAGGGACTGCCGGGCTCGATGTACAGCGTCTTTGCGCCCACCGCCGACAGCCACTTCCGCAGTCTTTCGGCAATAAACTCGGGCCCGTTGTCCGACCGTAGGTGTTCCGGGATACCATGCACCAGCATCAGGTCGGCCAGGGTTTCGATCAGGTCATAGCTGTTCAACCGCCGCGCCACCCGGATCGCCAGGCACTTCCTGGTGTACTCGTCAATCAGAGTCAAGAGCCGCAGCGTCCTGCCATCGTGCGTGCTGGCGCGCACAAAATCGTAGCTCCAGACGTGATTCTCATGCTCCGGTCGTAGCCGTACACAGGAGCCATCGTTCAGCCACAGCCGCCCTCGCGGCCGCTGTTTCTGTGGTACTTTGAGGCCTTCCCGGCGCCAGATCCGCTGCACCCGGTCCTTGCCTACCTCCCAGCCTAGATCGCGCAGCAAAGCCGTGATCCGCCGATACCCGTATCGTCCGTACTCACTGGCCAGTTGCAGGATGGCTCGCGTGAGTTCATCTTCATCGTTCCGCTGGGTTACGATGTAACGCTGCGTCCCCCGCCATTGCCCCAACAGCCGGCACGCACGCCGCTCCGACAACCGATGTTGCTCGCGAGCATGCTGTACCGCGCAACGTCGCCGTCCGGGGCTTAGAAGTTTCCCTCCGCCACGTCCTTCAAGACTTGCTTCTCCAGCGACAACTCGGTCACCAGTCGGCGCAAACGGCTGTTCTCTTTCTCCAGCTCTTTCAGCCGTCGAGCCTGTTCCAGCTTCAGTCCGCCGTACTCTTTCCGCCAGCGGTAATAGGTCTGTTGGGTGATCCCGGCCTCTTTGCAGGCCTGGCCGATGTTCTTGTGGTTGGCTAACTCGACTTCGATCTGACGCAGGATGGCAACGATCTGCTCCGCGCCGTGCTTCTTGCGTGCCATTCTCCAGCTCCTTCTGTACCAGTTTCTCTAACATTCCCCCTGGTACAAAATTCGCCGGTCACGTCAGCTGCATCTCTCTACGAAGTGTGATTTTCGCCCTCGGCTTTAGAGCAGTGCCTACTCGGGCCCAGGTGGCCTGTGCAAGATCCTTTTGATCTCTGGCGCGAACTCCGCAAGCCTAGCCTTTGACGAGAACATCTGGGTTGTTAGGCTGCCACGAAGCTGACGCCACTCCGCCACCGAACGCACCGACATAAGGCATAAGCTGCGGGCGCAAGTGCTGGTCTGGACCACCATAGGTGACGAGGTTACGATTGGTCGCGTGTTAGGTTCGTGGCCAGAATCCGTAACGGCCTGCTGACGACGAATCTGCCGTTGTAGCCGACTTGGGTAAAGGCGGCGGGCCATTTCATTAGCATACGGTTGTGGTCGCAAGTCACCTTTACGCATTTACCCCAACACCTCGGTCGTTTGAGTTTATGAATGGTGGGCGACCCACGCAGAAGGAGTAAGGTCTGGGAGGAGCTGGATTGGGAGATCGGCAAACCCGGGGAGAACCGCAGCCAAATAGTCGCGCACTGGGAGTTTCAACCTGCGGCAGCTTTCCACGACTGAGAGAATCGCCGCAACTTTCGGTCCCGCCTGTGGACTGCCGATGTGTATCCAGTTCTTCCGGCCCAGAGCCACGGGACGCATTGAATTTTCCGCCAGGTTATTGCTCAGCTCAAGTTCCGGATATTCCAGAAATCGTGTAAGTTTCCTCCATAGCGTGAGCGCGTATTGGCAGGCCCTACTGAGTGCACTGGAGGGCAATGCCGCGGCCTGTGCAGCTTCGATCATGCCACGGATGTCGTCCAGCAGAGGCCTTGCTCTTTTCTGACGAAGAGCATGACGCCCATTGAGACCAATTACTCTGCGGCGAGCTTCCGCATCGACGGCAAACAGTTCGTCCATTCGGGCCACAATCGGAGTTGCAACCGGGTCTCGTGGACTTAGCTGCACCGCCTCGAAAAACTGTCTTCTAGCATGAGCCCAACAAGCCGCATGTACCATCCTCGTCCCGCCGATCTGCTCGTAGGCGGTATAGCCGTCAGTTTGGAGAATGCCTTCGAACTGTCCCAGGAACCGCTTCGGTCCCTCGCGCCCACGACCTAAACGGAAGTCGAACACCACGCTTCCTCCGGGTCGGCCGTACTGCCACAAATAGGCTTGATGATTCTTCCCTCGGCCCTCGTGCGTCTGCACATCGACCGGGGTTTCATCCGCCTGAATATAACTTCCGCTAATCAACTCTCTCCTCATCGCGCCGACCATAGGGACCAGCAACTCGCCGACTTTCAGGACCCAGCCGTCCAGCGTCGCGCGGCTGATTTCCAAGTCGATGTCTCTTTTCAGAATCATGCTCTGCCGATGCAGGGGCGTGTGATTGCAATATTTACCGACGACCGTGTCGATAACGATGCGGTCACTCGCCAGGCACTTCTCGATAATCCGTGGTGGTAACGGTGCCGAAACCACTCCAAGCTCCTCACACGACCGGCAAGCCCGCTTCTCCCGTTTCGTGACCAGCACGAAGTACTTAGCCGGCTCTACATCCAGCTGGGAACTCTCTTCATAGCCGATCACCACAGTATCTTTACCGCAGCGTTTGCACATGCGCTGATCCGGCGTGCAAGGTAAGACCCGCTCGACGCGAGGAAGGTTCGCAGGCAATTCCTGGCGGCCCGGATGTTTGCAGGATCTTTTTGTCGAGCCCCTCACCGGCGTGAGCTCATCCTTTTCCTGCACTATCACTCCACTGACGACGGGTTCAAGTTCGAACAATCCCATCTGCGCGTCAGAAAGTTTTTCGCCACCTGCTCCATACTTCTCGATGCGCATCAGCCGCAGACGCTCTTCCAGCACCCGAATCCTCAGCTCCGCGTACTGCAGCCGGCTCTTCAGTTGTGCGATGAGTTCCAGATCGGCCGGCGCTGAGGGAATGAGAGCTTCACTCACAATGGGCTACTGATTTACCAGAGTTACTCGAAACGTTCAAGCTAACTTATGCGGCAGCATGTCCTTCAGGCGGAGCCTTCCGATACCACCGCTTGTGCGTGGTTTTGGCCAGATCGATCCCGCCCAATAATAAGGAGAGTTCTTCGTGACTCAGGACGATCTTGCCCTGTGAATCGCCGGATTGTGGCCAGGTGAAACGCCCTTTCTCCAACCTCTTGGCACACACCCAGAGTCCCGTCCCATCCCAGACGAGGACTTTCAACCGATTGCGCTGGGCGTTGCAAAACAGCAACAGGTGCCCGCTCAGAGGCTCACACGACAATCGATCCCGGACCAGACCGTACAGCCCCTCGAACCCCTTGCGCATGTCGGTGACTCCGGCGGCTAGATAGATCCGTGTGGCTGGACCCAATCCAAACACGGCTTAGACCCGTTCCAGCGCAATCACCAGGCGCTCGAACGTATTGGTATCAAAATCAGGATGTACCTCGATCCGGCGCCCGCCCGGAAGTACCACGGCCAGCCCACAACTCGGTTCGTGCTGCGTCGGCGATTTCCTGGAGGCCAACTCCACCGGTACCAACCGGCCGACTGAAGAAGCTCTTCTACTCTTTCTCCTCCAGCTTTGCTTGTTTAGGTGGCGATTCAGCGTGCCGAAGCTTAAACCCCGACTCCGACAAAACTCGGTGCGCCGCATGCCGCTGCTCAAAAACTCAGCCACTAGCTGCTGAATTTCCTCGCGGGTGCGTCGGCGGCGCCCCGACATTTTCTGTTTTCCATTCATCCAGCCACTTCACCACAGACGCTTCTCGTCGAAAAGGTGCGTTGCTCAGACGCTTACTTTCAAGCTCACCCACTCGAACGACAGCTGGACGATTTGCTGAAACTCGGGATGAAAATCTACTCCTATAATGATCATTGTTCGGCTCCTTTCTCCCGAGCCTGTTGGTTGGTTAGCGCCACCAACTTTACTCGGGTATGGGAGCCGACATTGTCATGGAATCAATTACACGAGTGACCGGCTGCCGGGCATCGTTTACGATCACGCCTGATTTCGCTAGTTGATTGCCGGGGCGAATCGCAAAGCGTGCGTGGCGCTTGGTTCGCGTGGTATAACTTCGTCAGAATGAACACCGCCATCAGGATGACGCCTTGCATGGCTGCAGGTGTCAGGGATCACATTTGGAGTATGAAGGAATTGCTGCGATTCGGAGTAAGAACATGGCAGACAGCAGAGAAATGGCGCTATATGCCGAGCTAGGCAAGATCACGCAGGCCTTGCGGTGTTTCAGTGAGCCGCGCTCCGTAGATTTCCCTGAAACGTTTAAAGCGGAGGATCGAGAACACGCTGATCGCCTCCGTTGCCGTCTCCACGCAATTGAAGCCGAGCTAGATAATATCGAACTCAAGAAGGTTTAAACTCAGCGACAACACATATTGGTCAGCACTTTTGGATTGGCGGCGACCGCAGTAGGCGCTTGGTGGCATTTCAATGCGCTCGACGGAGATCCGACGTTCGAAGCTGCCATACATGAACAGACCTTGCAGATCCGTGGGGAGCAAGCGGTGGCTGAAGCGGTCCGGATCAAGAGAATCAGAAAATCCACCAACGCTTGTGAAAACGTATGCTACATGCTGCACCCGGACCCTGCGACTCTAAGCTCCCAGGGATGCCGTCCGTTTCCAGAGGAATCCGATGTTACCGACAGCCCAGGATGCAATCCCGGAGAGAGGGAAGGCGAAGAAACCCACATCCAGGGACGTGAGACACTTCACCCCGTGAACCCTTATCGGCGTGAACAGGAGCTTCCCGTTTCTAAATCCCCGGTGCTAGCCGAAGTCGCTGCAGAGCGCGTCGGAGTGAAATTGCCGACAGTCTGACGGGCCGAACTCTGCAAAAAACGAAAATAAATCCAAGCTGGCTCGAGCTGCCTCGCTAGAGGTGATGTGGCCCGTTCCGAAAACGTGCCCAAATGTTGGCAGAAAGTCACCACTGCCCACGTACGGTCGACAGTTTTGACAGACCATCCAGCTTCAGTTCGTCAATGCATTGATTTTCAGCACTTAAAGTGGATGACGCCTTGGCATCTGCCGTGCTCCTCCGATCCAGTAGTCCGCAAGTTGGAGATTCTGTCGTTCAACTCCAGCGCTTGCGCGAAGAACAAGAGGTGGCCAAGCATGAAAGGGACCGCAGCAAGACAGACAAGCTTTGGCAGTCGTCACACCTTCCCCACACTCCGAGCCATTATTATCATGCTCGTACATTCGGGCTGTCTCGTCGCGCCCGCGCTCTCCCATGGGGCTGAGTTGAGGCAAAAAACTTTAATCTATTGGAACGCGTACCTAAATACTGCCCGTCCACAAATGACCTCCCAAACACCATTTCTCTGGGTCGACCAGGAGCCCGAGCGCCTTCAACGTGTACGCGATGGTGAGATTCTGGTCTCGTCCGTGGGGAAGGAAAGCCCAAAACCGGTGGACTCAGGGTTGATCCACGACTGGGTGGGCGCGGCCTTTTTTCCGAACGCCAGTATCAAAGAGGTTTTGTCAACCGCGCGGGATTACAGCAACTACAAGGAGTATTACAAGCCAACTGTTGTTGATTCGAGGTTGCTCAGCAGTGACGGGCCCTGCGAAAGGTACTCCATGCGTGTAGTGAACAAAGAGGTCGTAGCCGAGACGGCGCTGGACATGGAATATGAAACCTGCTATTTCAAAATCGACGACCGGCGTTGGTACAGCATCACGCACACCACGCGGGTGCAAGAGATCCGGCATCACGGCCGCCCGGACGAACAAGAGCTTCCGCCAGATCATGGCAGCGGCTACGTCTGGCGCCTGTACAGCGTCGCCAGGTTTGAGCAAAAAGACGGCGGAACCTATGTGGAAGTCGAGGCGATTGCTTTAAGTCGCGACATTCCCATTGCGCTACGCTGGGTGGCCAATCCTATTGTCCGCCGTGTCTCAAGGAACTCCATGCTCATCTCACTGCAACAGATGAAGGAGGCGGTCCGTTTGACCGAAGATGCGAGGCGAGCTGCCAATTTACCCACCACTGCCCACAATGGCTCGCGAGGTACTTTCGCTTCAGACGTAGGCATCGTCAAAAGTTTTGCTCCGACCGGGAAGCCGTGATTCAGTCTGTGGGGCGCGGAGGAAAGACAATTGTTCGCCACCGGCACATGGAGATTTAGGGCGCGGAGGTGTGCATGAATCGGTTGCGGTGGGAGAGAAGCACAACGTCACCTTGCTTTGCACTCTGAACGCCAGCAACGATGGCATCAAGCATTTCTATCTTTTTCGCTCCCTGGGCCGCAGCAGCAATCACAAGTTTGGTCCAGGAAGTAAGTGGTTATCGACAGCACGGCGACTCCGCTCGCTTTCGGAATTTCATGATGCGGTGGTTGAAGCCGCCGCAACAATTCGCGTCGCATAAGCTCAGGATTTCTGCGGTGATTGCTTCACACAAGAATTGTGTGACCTGGTCCCTCCGGCTGCGGCTCTTCCCACTTAAAGTTCTCGCTCACCACGAGGAAAACATGCCCGGCGGCGCAGTGAGGGATACGACCCCCTCGCTGACGTGAAACGGCGCTGCCGCTGAACGTTGGGTCAGTGCGGTGAATGCGGAAGGCTCGTATGGGACTTGGGCGTTCAGGATGGTAAGGAGCACGACAGAGGTCAATGGCGTTGTATCGGGCCTTGCTCAGCCTGCCGAGGCCGTGGGAGCATAGCCACATCGAAGCCCTGCAGGTTGAACCGAACCGCCGTGGGACATGTCGCGATGCATAAAGATGTGGAGCGGTTAAAACTGGAATCTGAGTTGGCGGATATCGAGCAAGAGTCGTCGCGCCTGAAAGCTGACCAGTCCATTTCTGCGGGTCTCAGAGTCGCACGTGAGGCTTTGTGTGAGCATCTCCGACAGAAGAAACTTCTGGAAATCGAACTGCACGACCTAAACGGCACGATTGGTAAGCTCGACGCGGAATACGAGTACAGCAAGACACCTGGCGCTCAAAAAGTATGGCATGACCGTGAAATGCAGCGGCTCGCTGGCTCAGCACTGGGAGGGGGTTCGTATTTCCGGCAGGGCGGCTCCCAAGATAGCGGGCCGGAAGTTGAGGCGCTTCGCAAACTGAGAAAAGCACAGGCTGATTACTGCATTAACAAGGCCCAGTTGGATGAACTTTGCACGAGGGACCTCGATTTCGAGAACCTCGTTGCCGAGAAAAAGCGCGAACAAACTCCGACGACTGGACTGCATCAGCTTCAAACAAAGCAAAACCATTCGGCTGGGTTAGTTTGTGAGGTGAAGGAAGAGTCGAGGCCCGGGCCAGATCAGACGCCTGCGATAAGCGACGAACTCGCAGAAACTCGGGCGGAAGGACGGGCGCATTATGTCGGAAAGATATTCAAGGAGCTTACGGTTCTGAAGAATAGAGGCGTGGTGGCCGGTGACCTACTAGACCTGCAGCGGCAATATCCAACTTACGATTCGATTCATTTTGCGGTTGAACACCAGCACATAAGGAAAATGCTGGAATCTATCTCCGACCGTAAACGGGTAGTGTCGCTGGCGTTCGACATCGCTGCCCTGAAGTTTGAAAGAGCACGACCCACGATTGTCACCGACTGGAAGAGGCACAAGCCGGCAGAGTTCCGCCAAAAGAGGGATCGTCCCCGTGGACCCAAAACGCTCCCGAGCAGGAAACACTAGCCAATTAGCCAATTCCCCCGTCTTACCCCTTTTTACCCCTCAAAATCCGGCTAGATAACCCCTCCATTTTCAGGTCGATACTCTCGAACATGAATGGAACCATTGGTTTTTCCGAACTCCATACTAAACAGAACGACCTCCTCCGCAGCATGGCCGCGCGAGGCTGGCGTTTGTTCCCAGTGAAGCCTCTGAAAAAAGAACCCTTCATAACCGATTGGCCGAATCAGGCCACCAATGATGAGGCGCGCCTTCAGTCCTGGCTGAAGAGATTCCCCAATTGCAATTGGGCAGTCGCAACTGGTCAAGCGTCCGGGGTATTTGCCCTCGATGTAGATGGCGAAGAAGGACTGGAGTCGCTTGCAGCGTATGAAGCGCAGGACTGCAAACTTCCGCAAACACTGACAACTCGCACTGGCCGAGGTAGGCACCTTTGGCTGGGTTGGCCCCTAGACGGGGTCGTGGTGCGAAACTCCGCTGGGAAGCTCGCGCCCGGCCTTGACGTGCGCGGTGAGGGAGGCTACGTGGTCGTTCCGCCGTCTGTCCATCCCAGCGGCGCACTATACGATTTTGCCGACGAGCAAGTACCCGTTGCTGTGGCCCCGGATTGGCTCCTTGAGAGGATTGCCCAAAGCTCTACCGCGCCCTATCCGCACGACGGAATTGCTGCCCAGCTACAAGGGAATGCCATCCCAGAAGGACAGCGGAATGACGTTCTGACCAGTCTCGCAGGATCAATGCGGCGAAAGAATATGACCCTGTCTGCTATCAATGCTGCGCTGCTTGCGGAGAACAGCCAACGTTGCAATCCGCCACTGCCGGAGGCAGAGGTTACGGAGATCGCAGAGTCCGTCTCTCGATATGAGCCAGCGTCACCAAGCCGGAGACCCGACCTGCGCCGCCCTGAGCTTTTGAAGCTATCGCAGGTAGAGGCTCGCGAGGTGGATTGGCTTTGGAAGCCCTATCTAGCGAACGGGATGTTGGCAATGCTGAGCGGCGATCCGGGTTCCGGCAAGACCTTCATTGGTTTGGCGGTTGCGGCTGCTATCACGGTCGGACGCATACCGTGTACGGGTGAGCAATGCGTTCCCGCTCAAGTGCTGTACCTCAGTGTTGAAAATAGCCCCGGGTATGTACTTCGCCCTCGTTTTGATGCACTCGGAGGGGACCCGGACCGCTTCACTCTCCTGCCTGGTTCAGTCACCGTTAGCAGTGGGCGGGCCGAGCGAGGTGCCGTGCAGCTTTCCGATGTCTCGCTCCTGAGTGCTGCGCTCTACCAGACCCAAGCGCGGCTTGTCATTGTTGACCCGATCCAGTCTTACTTAGGCGCGGAAGTGGACGCGCACCGCTCGAACGAAACACGACCAATCATGGACGGCTTGTCTCGCTTGGCCGAAGAGCAGCACTGCTGCATCCTGCTCGTTAGGCACTTGTGCAAAGCGCAAACGGGAAGAGCAATTCACCGTGGACTGGGTAGCATTGACCTCACAGGTGCCGTCAGAACCGAATTGATCGCGGGCTGTTCACCGGACGACCCTGCACAACGCGCCCTTGTGCAGGTCAAGTCGAATCTCGGGCCGTTCGGTCCGTCACTTGGTTACAGCATCGAAGGCGATGGCAAGTTTCGGTGGACAGGCGAAAGCCAATTGACCGCCTCTGCGATCCTCGCGCCGGAGTCAGAGAGTGGCGAAACCGGAGCGGCAGCAGAGGCCGAAGCCTTCCTTCTGAACACCCTCACCCATGGCGCACGTCCACAGCAGGAAATCGAGAGCGAAGCCCGGCAGGAGGACATTAGCAGACGAACTTTGACGCGCGCCAAGAAACGATTGGGAGTGCAATCCCGCAAGACGAGCATGACAGGTGCATGGGAGTGGTTGCTTCCCGAAGGAGGCCAACAATGAGCGAAGGATGCCAACAAATAATCTTGGCCCGCTTCGGGGGAACTTGGCCCTCTTCGGTTCAAGCGCGCCGGATTCATAGTCCGCTGCGCCAATGCAAGTCACTATGCAGCAATACTTTACGAAGGGGCGTGACTGTATCGTGACTGATTTCGCGCCTCAGGAATACCCCGATTCTCCGCCGGTGAAGGCCATCATCTCCAGGCGGTTGCTCCGCACACGCGAGGCAGCCGCGTATCTCTCCCTCTCCAAATGGAAACTCCGCAGTCTGGTTGCAGACGGCCTACTGCCCGTAATCCAAGCTGACGACGGATCACCGTTCCTCTTCGACCGGAAAGACCTGGACGGTTGGGCTGAGCGGCACAAACGCAGCGGCATCACCTGATTTTTCGGTTGCTCTGCATTTTTCTCTTGACATCGTACTTTCTAGCAAGTAAGATAGTTTGGAAAGGAGGTAAGCGGTGCAATGTCGAAGAAGAAACCACTAACGGCAGCCGAGCTGCAAAGCATGGGCGGAAAGGCCAGGGCTGCTGCTCTTTCCAGAACGGAACGCTCTGAGATTGCCAGCAAAGCAGGTAAGGCCAGAGCCGCAAGTCTGAGCGCAGCCCAGCGTTCACAAATTGCCGAGAAAGCCGTTGCTGCGCGGGAGGCGAAGAGGCGCGCAGCGCAAAAGAAAGGCGGAGCGAAATGAGTAGGCCGAAGGGAACAGGCTGCATTTACCAACGCCCGGACAGTTCCGTTTGGTGGATTAAGTATTCACGAAACGGCAAGGACTTCCGGGAGTCCACTCAGACAGACAACAAGCGGAAAGCGGAGCGGATGCTAAAACAGCGCGTCGCGGAACTCGTCACTGGTACATTCCCCGGATTGCATGTTGAGCGGGTCCGCGTTGACGAATTGGCAGACGACTTTCTCCGCGAGTACCGCATCAACAATCGGAAGTCGCTTGACGATGCCGAAGCGCGCTGGAACCTGCATCTCAAGCCGTTCTTCGCTGCGACGCGTGGGGTTGACGTATCGAGCGGACTGATTGCCCGGTACGTTGATACGCGCCAGCAGGAAGGCGCCGCAAATGCGACCATCAATCGCGAGTTAGCGGCACTCAAGCGGATGTTTCGTCTGGCCCAACAGGCCACTCCGCCGAAGGTGCTCCGCACTCCCTCATTTCCGAAGCTGACCGAGAACAACGCCCGCACGGGATTTCTGACCGACGCACAGCGCGACGCTCTGGCTGCCCAATGCGCGATGGTGGGTTTGTGGCTGCGGACGATGTACGAAGTCGGTTGCACGTATGGATGGCGGGTAAGCGAAGTCAAAGGGCTGCGCGTTCGTCACGTTGACATCGGCGCACACACGATTCGGCTTGATCCGGGCACGACAAAGAACGGACAGGGCCGCGTTGTGACATTTGAGGCACACTCGACCCTTTGCGAACTGCTGGCCGCGTGTGTTCAGGGCAAGTCTGCCGATGATTTCGTGATTACCCGCAAGGATGGCAAGCCGGTACGAGACTTCCGCGATACCTGGGCGAAGGTCTGCAAGGCCGCCGACGCTCCAGGTCTGCTGTTCCACGATTTGCGGCGTACTGCTGCGCGCAATCTCAGGCGTGCGGGCGTAGCAGAAAACGTCATCATGCAGATCGGCGGATGGCGTACTCGTAGCGTGTTCGACAGGTACGCGATTGTCACTGAAAACGACATTGTTGATGCGGTTCGCAAGTTGGAGGCTGACCGCAAGCAACGAGAGACCGTTGCGGTCGAAATCGCAGCGATCAGTCACGAATCAGTCACGAAATCAACCCCAGTACAGACTCAGGTTGCAAACGCGAAGTTGCTAAACTAAGCTGTATCAGAGTCTTCCGATTAGGCCGGGATGGCGGAACTGGCAGACGCAGCGGACTCAAAATCCGCCGAGGGCAACCTCATGGGGGTTCGACCCCCCCTCCCGGCACCAAAGTTCTAATCTCGCTTTTTCGTGCGGCCGGTGCTTCAGCAGAAGCCCCGCCCATCCGCATGAGGCGCACGCTTCAGAGCGCATGACCGAGCGGATTCTCATCTGATGAATGATTTCCGGCCGCCCAGTCATCTTGGGGTTAACACCGGTTTGACAAACGCCGTCGCCTTATCACGTTCGAGAAGCCGACTTAGCGGTACCGATCCGCCCTCGGTGAGCGCCCAGGCGATCTTGCACTAACTGAGATAGGAAAACGGTCAGCTTCAGGAACGGCCGACTATTCACTCAGAAGAACAGAAGAACTCAACAGGCTATATGAGGAGGGTGAAAAGACCTGTGGCCACGAGCGCAGCTGCCCAGACGAAGTCGAAGTTGAACCACATCTTACGGAGAAGGGCAAGGCCGAGCTTTCGATAGACCACCCAAGCGACCAGTCCTGTGACTGCAAGATAGGCCATCGTATGGACGCCGGTAGCGAGCATCCCGGCTAGCGGGCTGGCGGCCGTAGATATGTGATTGTGGCCTGGCATTCGGCCCTGTGCTTCGACAGTGGTGCTGCCCAGCAGCACTGGCACTACCATTAAACCGGCGCCGTGCGCGGACGCCATCAAGAACGACCAGACGGTCAGGTCGCGGAAGCCCACCTGCATACGGACCCACCGCGGGTGCTGATGTCGGACCAGGCAGAGGATTCCAAGGCCGACCAGAACCGCGGCGACAGAGTAGCGGATCGCTACAAGCGGCAGCGTCATGCCGAGAAACGCGGCAATCAGCACTACGATGCCGATGGCCAGGGCGTGGCCCAGCGCAATGGGGACGAGCGATCTTGCGACTGCGCTCCCCTTCTGCTCCTGCATCCCCAGCGCGACCGCAAAGAGCCAGCCCATCCCGGGATTGAGCCCGTGGTAGGCGCCAAGCAGTAGCATCAGCCACAATGTCGTCGAAGTCAGCCCCGCATGAGTCATTTCGTGTCCGAGTAGCAATAGGAGTCTGACGAAGCGTCGCCTCCTTCCAACCGAAGCTGGTGCGCGCGCAGGCCGTCGAACTCGACAAAGAACTTTTCATCGAGTTTCATCCCGCCCTTTGGTTTGGCATCGATCTTCACCATCCAACTCTTTACGCCATCGGGATAGAACTGATCGTCCCATGGAGAGTAGAGAGAGTTGGTAAAGTACAAGCGCTTGCCGTCGCGGCTGATCTCAACCATCTGCGGGCCGCCATTAAGCGCTTGCTCGGGCTTCTTCGGGTGAGCTGCCTGGCGCACGATGCCCCCGAGGTGGATCGAGCCGGTCTTTTTCGGGTTGGCGGGATCGGAGACGTCGTACTGGATGAACTCACCGGTCCCCCAGCATGAAACGTAGAGGAAGCGGTCGTCGAGCGAGAGGTTGATGTCGGATACCAATGGCGGTACAGCCTTGAAGCCTTTCAACAGCGGTGGTAGGTTTTCCGGATCGGCAGGCTCAGCGGGAATTTCAATCACCTTGCGGACTGCCCATTTGCCGTTCTTGCCGCCGTCCTCGCGATACCACATCCAGATGGAGGCCGAGAGATCTTTCAGCGAGATGACCACGCCGACGAACCCGAAGGTCTTCTTGGGATCGTGGGAGGGTCGAAGCTCGAGCACCATTTGTTGCTCCGCACCCAGGTCAATTTCCTGCAGATGGCGGCCCTTATCCAGGTCCCAGATGTGCAGCTTGTGGCCGTACTTTCCACCCAGCAGTAACTCCGGAATCAGGCCGTCCTTCACCATATTCGGAGTGCCCCATTCTGAGGTGATCATAGTGTCGTGTCCGAGGTGCCACCAGAAGTCGTAGGCCAGGGTCTGAGGGCCGTGGTTCTTCTCCCACTGGCCCTTCAGCTCAAATGTCTCGGCATCCATCAGGAAGATGCCGCCCGGACCGTCGCCGCTGGCCGAACCGAGCGCGCTGCCGTAGATGCCGTCGGGGCCACAATGAATGGTGTGTGGCGATGTGTAGCCCGTCTTTTTAATGAACTCTTCGGGCTCGATCACCTTCACGATCTTGGGATGATTGGGGTCCGCTTTCGTGTCCAGGATATGAATCCGGGACGATCCTATGCCCGGCACAACCAGGTAACGACGCTCCATATGGGGGTGCGGGGCCTGCGGGCAGAGGCACGCGCTGCACGCGTTCCAGCCGAAATGGTGAAGCTCATTATCTCCGTTGGGGAAATCCACCTGGCCGACCAACTGACCATACGCGGAGGAGCTTGGGTCGACGTTAATGACACCCATGGCGTCGCGCTTCCCATTCTTGCCGACGTTAAGCACCGTGACGTACGCGATGCGTTCGGGCGCGGCCTGCATCGCCAGCCCCGGCGAGGGATAAAAGGTTGGATCCGGCATCAAGGACATATCCATATCCTCCTTCGGCAGGAGTTACGGCGAAGCATTTGCCCCGGCCTATGTCTCACACTGCGTAACGCGGTCACGAGGACGACAACACAGCCGCCGTGGCAGGACTCCAGAGAGCTGTGGGAAACCCGGGATTACGGGGCTTTGCTGTAGGACTCCTGAGTGGGCCTATAATACTCCAGATTTCGGAGGGGATTCATGGATATTCGCTCCCTGCAACGACCGCTGAAAGATAGGTACCGGCAGGATCCGGGCAGTTCCCGAATCACACTGATCGCGCACAGCCGGCAGGCGGACGCGCCCATCGCTTGCTCTGTGGATCTGGGCCGGGCGATCTATAACGCGCAGGCGCACAAGGGGGTTGGGGGCGCTGGCACCGGCGCCTGCTCCGGTGATCTGCTGCTGGGGGCACTGGCGGCGTGCGCGCAGATCACTTGTCAGATGGTAGCGGCTGCCATGGGAATACCTGTACAGGAGATCGACGTCACTGTTGAGGGAGATCTGGACCTGCAAGGGACGCTGGGAATGTTGAAAGAAGCTCCCGTCGGATTCGAGAACATCCGAGTCACCTTTAACGTCCGTGCGCCACAGGCCAATCAGGAGCAGTTGATCGCGCTGCAGCAAAAAACCGAACAGTACTGCGTCGTAATGCGTACGTTGTTGAAGCCTCCGAAGATTGAGAATACCTGGATCTTACCTGAGCCGCATACTCAGTACGGTTAAGTCTGCCAGGGTTCACGAATCTGTCCGCTCCAATCGGACGACCTACGTGAGATGTCGGTTGACGAGAAGGCCAACTCACGCATTGGCGTCAGATCGTCAGTGTCGCCGCAGAAAGGACTTGGCCGGATCGGCAACGACAAACGCGCTTATGAGAAGTGAACGGATGACTACGGAATTTCGAAACATCGGCGAAGATCCGCGTGTGTAATACGTGTGTGAATACCGCGAATCGGCAGTCTTCAGCGTTTTGTGCGGCAATAAAATTCGGCAGGTTACGTGTTTTCAATACCGGGTGGCAAACCGACCCCCCCTCCCGGCACCAAAGTTCTAATTTCTCGCTTTTTCGTGCGGCGGGTGCTTCAGCAGAAACCCCGCCATCCGCATGAGGCGCACGCTTCAGAGCGCATGACCGAGCGGATTCTCATCTGATGAATGATTTCCGGCTGCCTGTCATCTTGGGGTTAACACCGGTTTGACAAACGCGTCGCCTTATCACGTTCGAGAAGCCGACTAATGAGATGGTCCGCCGTTTTGATTAATCTGCGTAAGCAGGTTGATCGTAGCGACAGCTTTGACAAGGAGGATCATCGATATGCAGATAAATTCAGTTGGCATTGATCTCGGCAAGACGACTTTTCACCTGGTGGCGCTCGGCGAAGCCGGCAAGGTGCTAGTGCGAAAGAGGTTCAATCAACGACAGTTGTTGACGTACACCGCGAACATGCCTACATCGCTGATTGGACTGGAAGCCTGCTCAGGCGCGCACTTTCTCGGACGCGCGCTGAGGAAGCAGGGGCATGATGTGCGGCTGATTGCAGCACAGTTCGTGAAGCCGTTCGTAAAGTCCAACAAGAACGACTTTGTGGATGCCGAGGCGATCGCCGAAGCCGTGGAGCGCAAGAACATGCGCTTTGTTCCCATTAAGACCGATGACCAACTGGATCTGCAGGCCATCCACCGTGTTCGAGATCGGTTGATTTCGCGACGAACCGCGGTGATCAACCAGCTCCGAGCTTTCCTGCTCGAGCGGGGCCTGACTTTCGCCAAGACTCCAGCCAAGCTACGTAACGCGTTGCCGGACATTCTGGAGAACCCAGAGGTGGACCTGACAACGCAGATGCGCAACCTGATCGATCTGCTTTGGGCTGAGTGGAAGACAGTCGAAGATCAGATTGAAGGACTCAGCCGCGAATTGGAGCGTATTTCTGCCAGCGATGCGGGCTGTACTCGTATCCGGCGGATCCCGGGAATTGGACCGATCGTGGCCACGGCCATCGTTGCTGCCATCGGCAATGGCGCAGCCTTTCGCAAGGGACGCGATTTTGCTGCGTGGCTCGGGGTCGTGCCCCGGCAGTATTCAACAGGAGGTAAAACGAGGCTGCTCGGCATCAGCAAGCGGGGGAACGTCTACTTGCGTAAGGTCCTGATCCACGGAGCGCGGGCCGCCGTGTTACGCATGAAACGGGATCAGGCGCCGATCGGTGCGTGGCTGGATGCGCTCGACGCCCGGGCTCCGAAAAACATCGTCGTAGTCGCGATGGCCAATAAGCTCGCGCGCATCGCCTGGGCTGTGCTGTCCAGCGGAGAAGATTACAAACCAGCCAGCAACCTGGTTACAGCATCGTGACTTAGCGCGGAAAAGACGCCTTACGGCTTGGAAGCGCTAACGCGCTCCCACTTTACCGCACTACGGCTACGACTTGAACTTACCCACCGAGGTCTGCAAAGGAACAGCAAGGACGAAAGAACAGTCACAACGGCATGTCTTCAGCCTGGGAGACGAGAATGGTCTCGAAAGAGCAACCGACCGACTTATAAGGACAGGCATGCGCGCAACTCATCATGGCCAGGAGAACTGATCTCCATTACAGGCCGAATACATTTGCGCAGACTTGCCTTCGCCCTCGGCTTTTCTTGCAGTCGTGCGGCGGACCATACATTATCGTTACGGATCTTGATCGCGACCCGGAAGTTGTTGGACTGTCCTTTTTCAAGCGTAGGTCGGGAATGTAGTTCCGAACATGGGCCGCTTGCTTATCGATTGTTCTTCGGTCGCTTCATCCTGGATTACGTCCCAATGCTCGACAAGGACTCCGTTTTGAATGCGCACAATATCTGCGGCAATCCAGTTCACAGGAGCACCGAACCCGCTAAATCGCCCGTGCACGATCACGATGTCTTTCTCGGCCACGATCGTTCCCGGTTCGTATTTCAACGTTGGCGGGATACTCTTGATGAGATTGAACAGGCCATCCCGTCCCTTTGGTCGAAGCGTAGGCAAGGAGCGAAGGGTTGTCCAAACCGGGCTTCCCAACTACGGCGTGCGCCCCGATCGAAGAAATCACAATGATGTTCGAGCCTTCACCGAGGACGGGCAGGAGTTGCTGAACAAGGAAGAACGGGCTTCGGACGTTTGTCGCAAAGAGGTTGTCAAAATCCTCCACCGTGTAATCCGCGATGAGTGCCGCCTTGCTGATTCCGGCGTTGAGCACAAGCACATCCAATCGATCGCCGACGATTGAGCGCGCCTGTTCGGCTAGCAGGGCAGCGCCGCTCGGAGTTCCCAAATCCGCCTGGATTGCATCTGCCCGTCCGCCTTTCGTTTGGATCTCGGAGACGAGAGATTCCGCTTCCTGTGCGGAACGGCCATAGTGAACCAATACATGTGCACCCGTCTCAGCAAGCGCCAACGCAGTGGCTCGGCCAATCCCACGGGAAGCCCCCGTTACCAGGGCAATTTTGTTGTGCAGAGCCATCCTTACCTCCCGCAGTTGCATAAACTTCTGTCACGCACCCCGGCTTACGAATTCAGCGCTCAACAGGCACCGCATCGGCTACGAGCGCTAGGGCTGCTCTCGCGCAATCGACATCGTTCTGCACCGCGGGAGCCCCGCTCACCCCGATCGCCCCGACAATCTCTCCGTCCACCTTAATGGGAAACCCACCACCCCACGCCGCCACGCGTGCAAGGGTAGGCAGGCCGGCCAAAAGCGACGGGTCGCCCTGGATAAAGTTGAAAAACTCCTGGGTGGACACGCCGAACAGAGCTGTGTACGCCTTATTCTGCGCAATCTCAACGGTAGGGATTGGGGCCCCATCCATCCGGCTAAAGGCCTTGAGATTGCCGCCGTCGTCGAGAATAGCTACGTTCTCGCTGACGCCAAGTTCTCTGGCTTTCGCCACCGCTGCATTCACCATTTTCTGTGCTAGCTCAGAAGAGATGCTGTGTTTCTTGATCACGTTAGTCATTGGACACGTTCCTCCATTTGATATGTTTTGCGTGCTGGTCATCCCCGCACTTCGCGTAAATGATCTAGTCGGTCAAAGTTTCTTCAAGTAACTTTTCTTCAAGTTGGCAGCTGCTCTGCTATTTCATCTACCCGGGGAATTCTCGCTTGCAAACAGGCGCAACCGGTGACCCCTGGACGCTGAGCCTAAGCCGTGGAAGCCCTCCCGTGATATGCAGGCGCAAAGACATCCTCCACAAATTGTTCAAACGAAGTCGGCGTGCTGTTCTCCCGCGAACGCGGCTCCTGCGCAGCGAGGACTCCTGCGTTAATGGCCTTGAACATCTCGATATACACCGCGGCTTTCTTCGGCGAAAAACCCATTTGTGTTAACACCTGCTGCATCTGGTCATACGTAAACTGCTCGTAACGCAGATCCGGTTTGCCAACTCCGCACGCAATTATCGTGGTAGCTTCTGCCATCGACAGGTCGCGCTCGCCAAGCAGCTCGCGTGTTTGCTTGCCGGAAAAATCCAGGTCCAGAAGGCGCTGCGCGGCGTAGTCGCCAACGTCGCGCGTCGCGATCATGGGCATCTTCAGGTCGGGTAGCAGCGCATGTCCGAATATTCCCATCCCCTGAATCATGCCGATCGCCGCCAGATTGTTCTCCATGAAATACGCGGCACGCAGATGCAGAACGTTTAAACCGTCGATAGCATTTAGTTTTTGTTCCGAAGAATGCAGCCCCGTGACTGGCCCAGTGCCTTCCGGAACCTGCGCGCCGTAGCTGCTCAAGTACACCGCGTAGGGCAGGCCGGACTCCGTCACGGCCTCCGCGATCGCATCGCTCTCTCGCTCCTGGTCTTCCCGGGAGGTAATCGGCGGCAACAGCAAGTAAGCTGCGCGCGCGCCTCTGAAGGCTTTGGTGAGGGCAACCGCATCGCTCACGTCGCCCGTGAACGCGTCCGCGCCTTTACGCACGAAGCGCTGCAGTCGCCCACCGTCGCGACCTAAGACGCGCACCTTCTCGCCCTTCAATAGCAGGGTGTCGGCGATGATCGAACCAGTGTTCCCGCTCGCCCCCAAAATCACATACATGGCATCCGTTGAGACCGCGACCTTGTCTTTAAGGCTGTTCATGTTCGTTTTTCCTTTCTTAGGCACAGCATGCGCCGCGCACTGATTCTGGGCGTCCCTGGAATTAGGCCGCCAGCATTCCTCCATCCACCGGGATGGACGCACCCGTCATGTACGACGCGTGTGCCGAAGCGACAAAGGCGATCACATGAGCGATCTCCTCGGGTGTTGCCAGGCGTTTGACTGGCACAGTCGAGACCAGTGCAGCCTTGTTCTTGTCCGTATTGGTGAAGCGGGTGAGCATGCCCGTATCCGTAGTGCCTGGGGCCACCACATTTACGCGCACCCCGGTCCCCGCAACTTCCAGTGCAGCGGATTTTGTCAGCCCTTCCACTGCATGTTTGCTGGCCACATAAACGGATGCTCCGGCAGCTCCCACGCTTCCATAGGCCGACGAGACATTGACGATGCTTCCGCTGCCCTGTGGCAGCATCACCCGCAGTTCGTGCTTCATGCTCAACAGCACGCCCAGTACGTTGCTATCAAACGTTGCCGCGTAGCTCTCCGCGGTCTGTTCTGTTACCAGACCACGCAATCCTTCCGTGCCGGCATTATTGACTGCAATATCGAGGCGGCCGAAGCGCTTGATTGTTTCCTCCACTAGATTGCGCACGTCTTCTTCAACCCGAACATCTGCACGAACAAACTCAGCCTCGGCTCCTAGTGCCCTGAGTTCCGCAACCAACTCCTGTCCCTCTTTGTCACGACGTCCAGACACAACAACATGTGCCCCTTCTTGCGCAAAAATTACTGCGGCGGCGCGTCCAATTCCGGTCAGTGCTCCTGTGATCAAAACTACCTGGTCTGACATAAACCCTCCTTGTCCGTTGCTGTGCTGATTACGGACACAATCTTGCCTCCCGTTTGAAAATCGCGGCGGTCGAGTGTGTTCCGTGTCGGGCATGAACATCTCCACTAAGGCCTTCTGTGAACTCGGGGTTTTGCTGTCGCCCGCGCGGTTATGAACCAACCAGTCCTATGTGATGAGGCCAGCACATCGGGGATGCAGGAATATTGAACTATTTAGTTCTTTATCGGATAATGAGGGCATGGGACGCCCGAAGAACTTTAGTCGAGAGGAAGTACTGGAGAAGGCCGTGCCCGTTTTCTGGACGCATGGGTTCTCCCGCACAAGCCTGCAGGAACTGGAGCGGGCCACGGGCGTGAACAAGTCAGGGCTGTATTCAGAGTTTCGTGACAAGGAAGATCTGTTTGTTGCATGTCTTCGGCACTATCTTGAGGGCCAGGAGAAGAGGGGGCTGCTTACCAGGGAACCGCTGGGCTGGAACAACGTTGAGGCATTTCTCAAACATGGTCCTCTGAATAAGGCTGAACAGAAGGGATGCTTTGCGGTCAACTCTATGCGGGAGTTCGCTATTCTTCCGCACCAAGCCCATGGGGTCGTAGCGGAGAACCGGGCGCGGTTGCGGCAGCTTCTGGCCAGGAATATCGAGGCGGAGAAGCCGAGGATGGATCCCAACGCGATTGCGGAAATGGTGCTGTCCTTCTTCTCCGGAGTATGCATTGAGCGCAATCTTAAATCCGGCAAAGGCGCATCGACCCGCAAGACTGAAAATTTTATGAAGGTCCTTCGCAGTCTCTGATCGAATTGATCCCAAGACCCAGACAAACACCGGCATCCATGCTCAACGAATGAGCTGAAGAGTCCCCTGAGCTTCCATGGTTGGCACGCGCTCTTAGCTCGAGAGCATTGTCCAACACAATCTCGTGCGCCATGCAGGGATTGGTTTCGCGGCTGGTATTCACTATCCGTTGGATGTATTAGTACTAACAAACGCCCTTATGAGAAGTGAACGGATGACTACGGAATTTCGAAACATCGGCGAAGATCCGCCTGTGTATTGCGTGTGTGAATGCCGCGATTCCTCAGGTTTGAAGCCGGTTTATGGCCAACTGCGGACTGCGTTCTACGTTCCAGCGAAACCGACACCCTGGGACGGCCCTTGGAGAGCGTTGAAGTGAATCCTGAGTAGAGAAGCAAGGTCTCGCCCATTGCTGTCACGTGCAGCACGTTGACTGCTTTGCAGGCGTGTCCTAGAATGCGACGCACCGAGGTCCCTGCCAATGGCGCTCGATCCCCTGGGCCACTATCGGCTGCTGGAGCAAATCGGTTCTGGCGGCATGGGCGCAGTTTATCGGGCACACGACGAACGCCTCGATCGCGACGTTGCCATAAAGGTTCTGCACAGCGGCACTGACGGTGGCCAATCCGCTGGCGGCAGGCTGCTGGAAGAAGCCCGCTCGGCGTCCCACCTGAACCATCCACACATTTGCACCATCTATGAGGTTGGCGAAGAAAACAGGATTGCGTTCATCGTAATGGAATATGTTGCGGGGCGGCCGATGAGCGAGATCATCCCGCCCGGCGGCCTTTCTTCCGAGCAGGTGATTCACTACGCCATACAGATTGCCGACGCCTTGGACCATGCCCATCGGCTGCGCATCGTGCATGGTGATGTGAAGCCTGCGAATGTGATCGTGACGGCTGAAGGCAATGCCAAGGTGTTGGACTTCGGTCTTGCCAGGCGACTGCCGAGGGAAGAGATCGAGGAAATGACAGCGTCGCAAACGGACGCGGGCGCCGGGCTGCTCGCAGGTACCCTGCCGTACATGGCGCCGGAGCAACTTCAGGGTCAACCACCCGTTTCCCGTTCAGATATCTGGTCGCTTGGCGTCCTTCTATACGAGATGGCCTCGGGGCACCGGCCGTTTCCCGCCCGTTCGGGTTTTGAGCTATCCTCCGCGATCCTGCGCGATGCACCACCACCGCTGCCCGGCCACATTTCAACTGGACTTGAGACTGCTATCCGGAAATGCCTGGCCAAAGATCCAGGACTCCGTTATCGGCACGCCGGTGAAGTCCGTTCCGCGCTGGAGGCTCTGCAGTCAACGGCGACCGTAATTCCCAAAGTCTCCTCGAGTCGGGCGATGATGAGCCGTCGCAACCTGCTGGTGGCGGGCATCGGCGGTGCGGCCGCTTTGTTGGTGATTCTGTTTGCGCTGAACGTGGGAGGTTGGCGCTCACAATTGGCACACCGAAATGCCTCCAGCGAAGCCCACTCGCTCGCGGTCCTGCCGCTGGCGAACTTGTCAGGTGACCCGTCGCAGGATTTTTTCGCCGATGGAATGACTGCGGAACTCACCGACGAGCTGAGCAAGATTGAACAGCTCCGCGTGGTCTCCCGGACATCGGTCATGGACTACAAGGGGATCCACAAACCACTTTCGCAGATTGCGAGCGAATTGAGAGTCAATACGCTGCTGGAGGGCTCAGTGGCGCGCTCCGGGAACCATGTGCGTATCTCGACCAGCCTCTACGACGGCGCGGCCGACCGGTTGCTGTGGTCGGAAACTTTCGAGCGGAACCTCAACGAAGTGCTCGCGCTCGAAGAGGAAGTAGCCCATGCCATCGCACTCAAGATCCGCTTGAAGCTTTCTTCGCAAGAAACGCGCCCTGCCGCTACTGACCCGGAAGCTTTTGATCTCTATCTCAAAGGCCGCTATGCACTGGATCAAGGCAACGAAGACCAATTGAGGCTCGCCCTGGTGTACTTCCGCAAAGGAATCGAAAAGGATCCACGGTACGCTCCTCTCTACGCCGGGCTGGCAGATGCGTACGCTCGGCTCCCGTTTTATACGGAAACCCGTCCCAGCGAAGCATTCCCCAAATCAAAAGAGGCAGCGGCGAAAGCTCTCCAGCTCGACCCCACACTGGCCGCGGCACATGCTTCGATGGCGTATGCCATTAATTATTACGATTGGAACCGTGTCGGCGCGGAAGAAGAATTCAAGCACGCTCTGCAGCTAAATCCCAACAACGCCGCAGCCCATCACATGTACGGCCGGTTTCTGGCATCTCTTGGTCGCCTCGACGAGGCCCGAGCAGAACTTGGTCGGGCGCGAGAGCTCGATCCCTTGTCCCTTCTCATTCAGTCCAATGTTGGCATGCTCGCGTACTTTGCACGGCGGTACGATGACGCTCTGCAGGAATTACAGCAAGTGCTGGAGCTCGACCCCAAGTTCCCAGTGCCATATTGGGGGATTGGCATGTGTTACGAGCAACAGAAGAGGTATCCAGAGGCAGTTGCGAAGTTTCAAGAGGGCCTTGAGCTTTCGGGCCGCGATGCCAACGGAATCGCCTCCCTCGCCCACGCCGATGGACTTGCAGGTCAGGACAGAGAAGCTCAGAAAATTCTGGCCGAGTTGAAGAACCGCTCGAAGACGGAGTACGTCTCGTCTTACCAGTTCGCGCTCATATATCTAGGCCTCGGCCAGAATGATCGGGCCATGTTGGCTCTTCAGGATGCCTATCGCGAGCGCTCTACGCTTCTTGGCTATCTTAAAATGGATCCACGATTCGACCCTCTTCGCGCCGACCCTCGCTTCCGGGAACTGTTGAGACTCATCCACTTGCCGAATTAACCGACGCTACTTCTGTGTGGACATACGCCGCCAAGCAGGTCCACTGTAATCCAATTGGGGACCTATCACAGGCGCTAAGTATGCTTCGGGACGTTGAGACAACTGTGCGAGATGTCAAGGATAAGACGACGTTCCGGCCGAGTGGTCGGCAAGTCGGCGGTGTTGCAATCTTAACTTGCCTGTTCTCAACATCGGCTATAAATTCGCCCCCCCTCCCGGCACCAGCCTAAATCCTGTTGATACACAGTGATTCACGCTCTGGGAATTGACTTCAAAGCTGGGATCAGCTGTGCGGTGGCAGTCAGGCGACGTCCTCTTTCGGGAGTCCTTCGCGTTCAGCATCTGCCAGCAGCGCCCATGCGAGTTCGGGATTTTGTGTACGGCTACCGCATTTTCGGGCCGGTATTCCGCGCATGCGGCGGCAGTTTGGCCGGTACCGTGTCCTCATCCGTGCTCGGCCTGGCCGGTTGAGTTGCCGACTTGCGTTGCGCCTGCCTGCGCTTTGCCAGCAAGTCTGCGATTTCGGTTTTGTCAGCCAGGCGAATACTCTCGTAGCCTTTGCGCCGAGCCATGATCCGGTAGTCGAATGCGATACTGGCCGTGCCGCCGCCTAGTTCGCGCACCTCAAAGCTATCCGCAGTCTTATTGGTAACGTAAAGACCCTTGCAGTCTCCGTTCGGCGTGAGAAACACGTGATATTCGATTCCACCGTTGACTGTCTGCGCAAAGGTAGGTTCTAGAGAGACGACTGCCGAGCCGTGCGACAAGCGTGCCGAACCAGCGTCTTCAAACCAGTTGTCCGGCGCCTCCACGGCGTAGAGAGCTACCTTCCGGGTGCCACTATCCACCGGAACGACGGCAGACTTCGATCCCGTGCAACTCAGGTCTCCGCTCGCGTCGGTGTAACAGTACCCGCTGAAGCCATTGCCTTGTGCTACGAAAACAAGGCTACCGCTGTCGGTGTTTTCGGCGTTCTCAAATTCCGCAGCGGGATCGCTGGTGGAGTTGTTTACTGCCAACATAGCAATTGCGTTGTCAGCGGTTCCTACCACAGCAGCGCCGCCAGTCTGATTAGTACTTCCCCAGACGCCAATGGGGCGGGGGTTGACATTGGTTGCGCTGCCGCTAATTCCCTCGCCAAAGAGGGCGCTCCCCGCCGGACTGGCGGTCGAACCGAACACTGCGACGCCGTTTCCCGTGGTACTGGTGTTCAGACTGTAGACGCCGAATCCATCCGGACTGGCAACCTTGCCTTGCACACCGTTGGTTGATCCGGTAGCGCTGGTCGCTTTGCCGTACACTCCTGTACCACTGGGACTGGCTGTGAGCCCTTTGACACCGAAGGTAGTTCCGGTGGTGGCGGTTGCATTCCCCAGCACGCCCATTCCTGACATGCTGTTACTCTGCCCATTAACGCCGATGGCGTTGCCAGTAGTGCTTTGGTTCAGACCTCCAACGCCATCACCATCGGGACTGGTGGCCTGGCCCAGCACTCCATACGTGGTTCCGGTCGTGCTGAGGGCGTTGCCGTAAACCCCCATCCCCGCTGAGCTGGCATCCTGACCCCAAACCCCGGTGGTGCTCCCCGTGGTGCTGGTGGCATTACCATAAACCGCAGTGCCACCGGGACTGTCGCTCTGCCCAACCACACCGAAGTTCGCCCCCGTAGCACTGGTGGCGTAAGCTGCAACGCCTATTCCGGATGTGCTGCTTGATTGGCCGTCCACGCCGTAAGCCGGGCCGGTTGTAGCCGTCGCCTTGCCGTAAACGCCGAAGCCATTTGTACTTGCGGAACTGCCATAGACACCGTTGGCGGTACCGCTCGTGCCCGAGACGACGCCATAAATGGCGGTGGTATCGGACGCGCCCCCTTGCACTGAGAGAACCGAGTTGGGACTGGTGGTGCCGATCCCTAAGTAGTGATTGCTCGCCTGGTAAATCACCGAGCTGGCCAGATTCGAAGCGCTCGTCCATACAGGAACGTAGTTGGTCGTTCCATTACCGGTTAGGGACAGGGGATGAGGGGTGGGATTTTGATTCTCAGACGCGCCGTTGCCGAGGCCCGTCGAAGTCCTGCCCGGCACCGACGCCGAAGAAGCTGTCAAGTAGGCGGATGGTGGTTTGCCACCGAAGGTTTCAGCATCGGCTGCTTTCAGGGCGTAGGGCACGCTCAGCAGCATGATGCGCGGTTGCTCTGCCCCACCCTCCTGCCGCACTCCCAGCCATTGCGCCTGGGCCGAGCTGAACAGCTCCACGGGTAGTCCTTCCGGCTTCGTGAAGCCCAGTTGCACCGTGTAGTGGCCGGTGTTGTCGACCCGCACATTCTGCACCTCCGACCACAGCGGCACTCCACCCGTCTGCTCCGCGTAGAAAGAGAAGGTCATCCCGACGATTCTGGCCGGAGTGCTGGCACTGTCTCGGGTGACCCCTCCGCCTCCGGCCGCATCCGCATTGAAGTTCTGCACTACGCCGCTAAACTTCACCAGCCGCGGTACCTGCACGGTCGTCGTGCCGGGGCCAGTTTGAGCCGCGGCAGCTTGTGCCGAGTTGTTGCCGGTAGTTTGGGCCATCACCGGCAGCAATAACGACAGGACTGCGAGCACAATACAACCGAGTGGTTGCTTCATGAAGCTTCTCCAGTGACGTTCTGTTACAGATATGGGCCGGGCCGTTGGGCTGCGTCGTTCACCCAGGGCGGGAGTTGCACGGCCAGTTCAACTCTCGCGTGGGCCTGTGGGTCAACGCCCGCTGTCGGCGAGCCCGAAAACAGCGGGACATTCAGGGGAACCAAGTATTATGCAGCCGAGCCTGGAAGAGCAATAGGGGAAAAGTGCCAGCCGAGGGCACCACAGAGGAGAACTTCAGGCTTAATGAAGATGACAATCGCGGGTTTTCCGCGGAAGGTCAGCTTCGTGACTGAAGTCGCGATTGTTGCGGTTTTGTTTTTTCCCGAGGGCGGCTTCTATTGGAATTTGCGAATCGCCTGCTGCACTGCTTGGGTGCAGGCGCCGGTTGCGCTGAGCTGCCGGCAAAGCTGAGGGAACGTTTGCGCTTGTCGATGGGAGGGTTGTTGCCATGTGACAATTGCGGGCAACACCTGCATGGCTGTTTTGTCATCTTGCAACCGCCCCGGGGCGACACCCTGATAGAGTAAGAACAGCAATTGAGTGGGGACAATGCCTTATAAGTTGCGAGTTGTTTACCGTGCGGGCGTGGCGGGAATGTTCATTGTGGTATTCGCTGCGGTTCTTTGCGCACAGCAGGTCCAAAGCGCGGCCGCTTCCCCGGAAGCACTGCCGGATGCTCCCAGCGCGGCGCTGGAGCAAGCACAATCTTCTTCGCAGAGCGGCAATTCTCAAAAGCCGGGGCCGGACCCGAAGTTGCCAGAGTCGTCCACTCTGGAGCAGAGCTCCCGGCACACTCCAGTCGCGAAAGAACAACCCAAGCGAATTCTTTACGTCATTCCCAACTATCGCGCCGTGAGCGCCGATGCCAACGTTCCTCCGCTGGATCCGAAGGGCAAGTTCAAACTCTTCCTGGATGACAGCTTCGATTACTCGACATTTATCTATGTGTCATTTCTTGCCGGGATTGGTAGTGCGCAACGCAGTGTTCCCGAGTTCGGCGACGGCGCAGACGCTTTCGGCAAATACTACTACCACAGCTTTGCCGATCAGGCGTTGGGCAATTCCTTCACCGAATTCATGTTGCCTGCGGTTTTGAAGCAGGATCCGCGATACTTCACCCAAGGGCATGGTGGCTTCTTCAACCGCACGGGGTACGCTCTCAGCCGTCTGGTAGTTACGCGCACGGATAGCGGCGGTTCACAGCCGAATTATTCGGAGGTCATTGGCAACGGAGCAGCGGCTGGAATCTCGGGGCTGTACTATCCGGACAGATATCGCACGTGGACGAAGACCGGGCAACGCTGGGTGCAGCAACTGGCGCTGGATGCCACCTTCAATGTCCTAAAAGAGTTCTGGCCTGATATCCGGCACTCTGTCCTGCGGCAGAAGGACTAGCCGCATCTTCAGTGTTTCTGTTTCTGAAAATTGATCTGCGCGAGAGTTTCGGCTGCTTGACTTTTGTCGTTGTCAAGGGCAACAATGGCGGCTCGCCCGGTGATTAGGAATCCCTCAGAAGAGCCGCAAAGGAGAAAACAATGGCAGACCAGCAAGGAAATATCTGCGCCCACGAGCCGTGCTTGTGCACGGTGCCGGCTGGCGAAAAATATTGCAGCGACTTCTGCCGTGAAGCAGGAGCCGATGAGACGGAGATTGCCTGCGACTGCCATCACCCGGCGTGCGAGTGAAGCAGCCGTGAGTGTGGCGCTGCAGCACTGTTGATGCGAAGGAAATAAGGACCTCTCATCTGGTTCGGCCGCTTCCGCCTCCTGCACGAGCAGCGGCACAGGGGAACCGTTCGTGCACAAAACCGATCATTCCCCTTGCGCACACCTTTGCCCATTGAAGGCGCATTCTTATCATCCGATTGCGCACCACGGCCGGTCATCATGCCGAGCGCATCGCCCTTGAACAAGGCGTCCCAGCAGTAGCGCTGATGACTTCAACATGTGCCTGCGATCATGGAATCGTCGACCAGGCCCAAAGCTATCCTGGCTGGAATTGAACATGAACTTGCTCCCTCCGCGCGGCGCGGTGCGCGCTGAAAGAGCTTCGATGCGGCGGAATGAGGCGGGTTTTGCCGCCGTTGTTGCGCACCTGTCATCCGCAACTTTTCGGCCCAAATGCATTGACACCAGCTTCTCTCATGAAGCAGAATTCTTGCACTGTTTTCCGAGCTCGCACGATTGCTGTCACTCTCAAAGGGTATCCAGCATTGACCTCCGCACCTGCTCAGTGAGTGCGCCGGCGCTCGGCACGTGGTACCAAAATTTACCCATTGCTAAATAAGTTGAAAGAAGAGAAGAAAGAAGAGGACTGCTTTGAAGAAACTTGCCTGCGCTGTTGCCGTGCTCCTGCTTGCATCCTGCTGCGGGTTGCAAGCCCAAACCCTAACTAACTTGACTCATCAAGCTCCTGATGGAGCGGCGGTCCAGTTCCTGTTGACCGATGGGACCGTACTGGTACAAGGCTACGGGGGACAGGACTGGTGGAAACTCACACCGGACATCAATGGAAGCTATGTTCATGGGACCTGGTCGCAGGTAGCAAGCCTGCCGACAAACTACGATCCCGATGCGTTCGCTTCGCAAACCCTGGCTGATGGTCGCGTCCTGATTGAAGGTGGCGAATACAATTTTGGCCGGTTCTCCTTCACCAACCTGGGCGCAGTCTACGATCCGGCGGCGAACACCTGGACCCCACTCACTCCACCTCCGGGCTGGCAATACATCGGAGATTCGCCGTCGACCATCCTGCCGAATGGACATTTCCTCATCGGACGCAAGTTCGACATGCAGATGGCAGACCTCGATCCCAGCACGATGACGTGGACCTCCTTAGGGTCGCCGTCCGGCAAGGCCGACTGGAACGCCGAGGAGGGCTGGACGCTCCTGCCCAACGGTTCGGTGCTGACGGTGGATGTTCTTGCGAGTCCCAATTCCGAGCACTACATTCCCTCGGAGACGAGGTGGCTCTCTGACGGTAGCACCATTGCCAACCTGATGGGTCCACCGCAGGTGGGCTGCATTCAATACGGCGGCGGCGAGTATTGTCCTCCTGGCGAAACCGGCCCGGCCATCCTGCGGCCTGACGGTTCCGTATTCGCCACGGGTGCGTTGCACTCGGGTGCTCCCGCAGGTCATACGTCGGTTTATCGTCCGGGAGCCACTCCGGACGTACCTGGAACGTGGACCCCGGGCCCGGACTTTCAGAACGGCGACGACGCCGGTGACAACTTTGCCGTGCTGCTGCCCAATGGCAAAGTACTTGTGCAGAGCAGCTTCGGAAGGCTGTACGAATTTGACGGAACGAATTTGACTCCGACGCTGGACAGCTTCGGCAACTCTCTTATAGTTTTGCCGACGGGAGAGGTGCTGTTGAGCGGATCTCAGGTCTACGCTTCCACAGGAGGCGGGTTGCAGATCTGGGCGCCAATCGTGACCAATGCGCCGGCTACGGTTCAGCGTGGACAGACGTATCATCTGTTTGGACGCCAGTTCAACGGCTGGTCGCAAGCGGCATCGTTCGGCGACGAGTACGAGACCGCGACCAACTATCCTTTGGTGCGCATCAAGAACAACGCCACCGGGCACATCTTCTATGCCAAGACCCACAACCACAGCACGATGGCGGTGCAGACTCGCGCCACTCCAACCTACACGTTTTTCAATGTTCCGCCGGGAATGGAGACCGGGGCGAGCACACTATATGTTGTCGCCAACGGCATTCAGTCCAACCCAATCAGCATCACGGTAAACTAACAGCGCTGATCTCGAGGACCAACCAACAATCCTCCTGGGCTTGACCCAGGGGGATTTTCTTTTGGAGAGGGGAAGTGGCAACTAATTCCATATTTATGGCAGATGTGGGATACTGCGGGTATGAAACAGGAATCGGTGCGCACAACCGTGGATATTCCGGCACCCTTGTACCGCAAATTGAAGCAGCGCTCCGCTGCGAATGGACGTTCTATACGCGAACTGGTTCTCTCCGGTGTGGAAGCGGTGCTCGCCGAGAGCCAGCGGCGTCCTTCCAAGCGCGTGGCATTCCCGCTGATTGTCTCCCGGGGCGCCAAGGTAGATTTGACGAACGAACAGATCTATGAACACGTTGAATTTCCTTGATTCCAACGTTTGGCTCGCGCTTCTCTGGAGGCGCCACCTGCATTCACAAGCAGCCAACGCATGGTTTGAAGCCGCGGCAGACGAGCAATTTCTATTTTGCCGGTTCACGCAACTTACCGTGTTGCGGTTACTCACCACCCAAAAAATTATGGGACAAGATGCCACCACAATGGCAGGCGCATGGGCGCTTTGGGACAAAATTTGGGCTGACGACCGTATCGACTTCCTTGCCGAACCGGCGGGTCTGCAACGGGAGCTCCGTTTCCGTATCCGATTGAGCAGCCGGTCACCCAAGGTCTGGGCTGATGCTTACCTGTTGGCATTTGCGGCGGTTTCGGGCTTGAGGCTCGTTACCTTTGATCGTGCACTGAAGACGCGCGGCGTGGATGTACTGGTACTGCAGTAAACCCAGGCACACGTTCAATCTGGAATTCCATCACTCTAGTCCGTTCTGATGCAGCGAAGCAGTTACGGTAGAACATGGCACAAAATTCAGCGGGGATGGCTGCAAGCGATGTGCTGACGACACTTTTCGAGCAGCATTTTGGCGCGCCCGCGGAGAAGGTTGAGCTGCTCCGAACTTTGCTCGGCGCATCGGACCGCAAGCTCCTGCGTCTCAGCAACGCGCAGCACAGTGCAATCGGCGTTTTGTATGGTGTGCGTGAAGAGAATGTCGCCTTCCTCAATTTCTCGCGGCATTTCCGGCAGCATGGTCTACCTGTCCCCGAAATTTATGGTGAGGCCCTGGAAAAGGGGGCTTATCTGGAGGAAGATTTCGGCGACACGACGCTGTACGATTTGCTTTCGCGCAATCGCGCCGGCGATCACATCGCACTCCCGGTGATCGAGGCCTATCGCAAGGTGGTTGCTACCCTGCCTCGCTTTCAAGTGGAGGCAGGCCGCGATCTGAACTACAAATTCTGTTATCCGCGCCGGAGCTTCGATCGGCAGTCCATTGCCTGGGACATGAATTATTTCAAGTATTATTTTCTGCAGCTCTCAGGCACGCCGTTTCATGAGCAGGGTCTGGAAGGGGATTTCCGGCGCTTGACGACATTCCTGCTGCAGGCCGAGCGGCGATATTTTTTGTACCGCGACTTCCAATCGCGCAATGTGATGATCCGCGACGGCCAGCCTTTTTTCCTCGATTATCAGGGCGGACGCAAGGGCGCTCTGCAATATGACATAGCTTCACTATTGTTCGATGCCAAGGCAGATCTGCCGCCGGCACTGCGCCAGCAACTGCTGGATGAATATCTGGAGCAGCTGCCGCGCTATGTCGATGTCGACGGCGAGGCCTTTATGCGCCATTACTACGGCTACGTCTACATACGAATCATGCAGGCCTTGGGGGCATATGGTTTTCGCGGGTTCTACGAGCGTAAGTCACACTTCCTGCAAAGCGTTCCGTTCGCACTGAAGAATGTGCGCTGGCTGCTGGAGAATATCGAGCTTCCTATAGCTCTGCCCACGCTAATGCAGGCGTTCGAAAACATGCTCGCTTCGGAGAAGCTACGGAGCATAGCCGCCGAACCTGGCAGGTTGACGGTACGAATCTGCAGCTTCTCTTTCCATCGCGGCGTGCCACAGGACGATAGCGGACATGGGGGAGGGTTTGTCTTCGATGCGCGGGGCTTGCCGAACCCCGGCCGCGAAGAACGGTTCCGCGGCGTCACGGGCAAGGACGCCACGGTGATTGAATACTTGGAGCAACAAGAGAGCGTCCGCCAATTCCTGGGCAGTGCCACGGCGATGGTCGACGCGAGCGTTGACAATTATCTGCGGCGTGGCTTCAAAAGCCTGATGGTTTCGTTCGGCTGCACCGGAGGGCTGCATCGGTCGGTCTACCTCGCCGAGCAGTTGGCGAAACATCTGCAAGCACGGGGCGATATTCAGGTGGTCGTGCAACACCGCGAGTGCGAGGACATGAGCCAATGCGCGCAATGATCCTCGCGGCGGGGCTGGGCACGCGTTTACGGCCGCTGACCGATGATCGTCCCAAGGCGCTGGTCGAGATCAGGGGCCGAACGTTGCTCGAGATTGCGCTGGCGCGCTTGCGAAGCTTCGGGATCTGCGACGTAATCATCAACGTACATCACTTCGCCGAAATGGTTATCGGTTATCTCGCTGGCAATAACAACTTTGGGATGAGAATTGTTATCTCACGCGAAGAGGAGTTACTTGATACCGGCGGCGGGCTAAAGAAAGCCTCGCTTTTCTTCCTGGGGCATCCCGACGAGCCTTTCCTGGTACATAACGTTGACGTTCTCAGCTCGATCGATTTTGGCCGTATGGTGCAGTCTCACCGTGAAAGCCAGGCCCTTGCGACGTTGGCGGTCCAGCAGCGAGACACTTCGCGACAGTTGCTGTTTGATGAGCAAGCTCAGCTCTGCGGCCGACGATCCGACGGCAAAGACCCGGAGCTGGTGCGACCGAGCGAACAGTGGCAGGCACTCGCGTTCTGCGGGATTCATGTGATCTCACCTCGCGTCTTGCTGCTCATGAGTGAGGAAGGCGCGTTCCCGGTCGTCACCACCTATTTGCGACTTGCGAGTCAAGGTCAGAAGATCGCCGGCTTCCGCGCGGATGGATATTACTGGCGGGATGTCGGCAAGCCGGAGAGCGTCCGCGAGGCAGCGGCGGATCTGGTACGCGGCGCTTTGGGGGAATGACACCAAACAAAAAAGGAGGGCAATTAGTGATTGCCCTCCGGTCTGATGACTTCTGCAAATAGTTTACGGTTCAGGAACAGCCGCGAACTCTACGTTCTGCACCGGGACGCCTCCAACCGAGACGCGTCCATCGGTCCAGGTCACGAAAGCACTGGTGCCCAGGGCGGTGTTGTAGTCATAATCGCCGGCATAGCAGGGCTGAATGTTCTGATCGTCCTGAGCCGGTTGGTTGATGACTACGTCGCTGACCGCAAAGTTCGATCCCCAGGTGTTGCCGTTGTCATGCGACTGGACGGCAAAGCGCTGGTAATTGCAGCCCGGATCGCCCACGTTGTTGCAGGCGGTGGTGGATTGACGCCGATCGTACCAGGAGACAGTCACGTCCTGTGGGGGAGTGAAGGCCGCCAGGTTGTAGTTGACCGACACAGAGGGCATCCAATGGCTCTGGAACTGGTTTGTCTCCGGATCGTTGAGCACGATCGGCGTGGACCAGGTCAAACCGTTGTCTGTGGAACGGACGTAGTAGATGTCGCCGGTGGAAAGCGATCCCTTGCCGGCGTAGGCATAGTGAACCACGCCATGCGGCCCAACTGCAGGCTCACCCCAGCCCATGTGCCGAATAATGGGATTGACCTTGGCGAAGTAGCTGCCAAATGAGCAGAGCTGGTCGCCGACAGCGGCGAACCGAGAACCAAGGGTCACCGATGAGAAGGTGTTGCCCCCATCGGTAGAACGAAACATGATGTTCTGGCGGGTATTCAAACCGCCTCCACCCTCATCCATCGCAGCCACGAAAACGGAGCTGGTGTATCCGGCGTTCGGCGCCGGCGGTCCCGGAGGTGCGCCGGTCACCTGAACGTCGCGGATGAAGCTGTTGGTCAGGCGCAGCGGACTGCTCCAGTGAACGCCATCGTCGGAGTGGGTTATGAACAGCTCGCCATTCTGGACGAAGTCGTTAAAGGAGACGTACATGCGGCCGTACGTGCGGCTGAAGGCATTGTTGTCTACCCAGAACGACTCCCGATCATCGCTTGAGCCGTTGTGTGGGCAAGAACCAGCCGTCCAGTTGATGCCGTCCGAGGAGGTCCACAAACCGATGCCGAAGCCACCGCAATTGGTGACCAGATCGCCCGCGAACCACATGTTCAGTTTCTGATTGAAGACCACGATCGGGTCGCCATAGTTGGTGCCGTGGCCTGAAGAGAACGGCGCCGGGATGATCTCCGTGAAGGTGCTGCCGCCATCCGTGGAGTAGGAGGTTCCCGAATAGTTGCTGCCGTCGCCATTGGTGTCGTCGTTGTAGTTCACGACGATGGTGTTGTCGCCGGTTCGGCTGCTCTTCCACACCATATTTTCACTCTTGGTACAGGAACCGCCGGAGTTGCAGTGACGATTGCTGACCAGAACATTTGGAGGCTGAGGCGCGTCCCCTTCGACCTCATCTCCTGAGTTCACCTTCGCCGGCCGAGGAATCACACCGCATTCCATCAGGGTCAAACCGGCGCGCATATTGTCCTGCTGCTGCAGATGCAGTGCGGCGATCTGCGAGCAGTCAATTCCGGTGGTTGTGGTTTGGGCTTGAGCTAGCCCTGGCGCAATGCAAACGGCCAGTAACAGAGCCGAAAGTGCGCCATACCAAAAAATTCTATGGCCATGTTTCATTTACTTTTTTCCCCTCTCCGTGGTGGACTTACTTAGGCCCGAAGCTTCAGGGTCGGTTGTGGTGGCCGGTTTCGGGGCTTTCGAGGCGAAGTAAGTCTCGTCCATCCAGATACCGGATTGGTTTTTCAAAGCATCCAATTCTGCTCGTAATTTCTGGGCTTCCAACTTCTTCTGAATCTGCGCCGAAACGTCTTTCAGATCTTTCCGGCTGCGTTTCACTACGGTGATGAAAACGTATCCCCCGGAACCGCTATTGAGTTCGGTCCATCCGCCGGGTTTCAGGGAGAACGCCGCATCGCTCATCGCCGCGGGCAATTCTCCGCGTTGGAAGGCGAGGGGCTGGTCGTCCATAACGATCTCTTCGCTGGTGTGGGGTGTGTCGTGAATCAGCTTCTGTATGCGAGCAGTATCGCCGCCCGAGGCATACACCTGACGAATCGAATCGGCGAGGGTTTTGGCTCGCTCTGCGGTCAACCCCTGGGCATTGTTGGAGCCGGCTGCACCCGGCCATATAAACAGCCGCTTCATCTCGACAAGGTCATAGTCGTCCAAATGCGCGTTATAGTACGCGCTGATTTCTGCCTCGGTGGGCGAGGCCTGCGCTTTGAGCTTGGCGAATTCCGCGTTGGAGAGAATCTGGGTGCGGTCGATAGCCAACTGCCGCACCACCTCGGGCGAAGTGTCCAGGTGATTGGCGACCGCTAGCCGGGAGAGCATAAGAAGCGACGCGTAGTTGTCGCCCAGCGCTTTGCGGCTCAGGTCGGCTGGACCCTGTTGCGCTTCCAGATCAGCCAGGTATTGTTCGAAGGCCGCTTGGGTAATCTGCAGGTCTCCGACCTTGAGCACCACTCGCTGGTCGGGAGGAACGGCATTTGTTTTCGAAGCAGATCCAGCAGGAGTGGAAGCCTCTGAGCCGGGTTGTGCCTGCGCCTGGCATGTGGCGGCAGCAATAATTATGGAAAGAAGAGAAAGGTGGAAAAGAACACGAAGCCTGAAGAGATCCCGAAACAAGTAATCAGCCCTTTCGCACCGCAGTCAGGGAAAGCCGCCGGGAGTTCGCGCGGAATTCCTCTGAACCTGGTGACAAATTGAAGATGATAGGGCAAACCGGCAGATTTGCGCCCAAATAGCACCTGCTAGACGGCAAGTTTTGCAGCGGATACTAGCGGAGATAGTAGCCGAATCTCTGCTGGCCAGCAACATAAATCTCTGACACACTGCAAAATTTTGTGCGATTCGTCCCATGATTGTGGTGACTGTGACCCGTTTGGCCCTGCTTATGTTAGAGGCTTGTGAAAAGCACCTTAGCCCGTGCGCAGTGCGTCACATGCGAGCAACACGCCAGAACTGCTGCTCATCTACCTGTTGGAAGTCACCGTTAATAAAAGGGGCTTATGGTGCGGCAGGTCGGTTCTGTGGCTCGGTGGGTAATTCCTGCATTGCTGGTCGTCATGACAGTCGCGTGCGGGGGAGGAACTAACAGCAGCAATAATGGGAACAATGGGGGCGGTCAGACCACTGTCGCTATCGCGATATCGCCGACCTCAGCAACCGTTCCCGCCAACGGAACGCAACAGTTCCAGGCGACGGTGACGGGCACCAGCAACACTGCCGTGCAGTGGCAGGTCAACAATGTGACTGGAGGAGCCGCTTCGACGGGTACGATCTCGTCTTCCGGCCTTTATACCGCACCCGCCACGACTACAACGATTCAGGTGACCGTCACGGCTGTTTCCAGCGCTGACACCACCAAGACCGCCAGCGCGGTAGTGACCGTCAATGCCGTGCCTATGGGCGGCGTCACGATCTCGCCCACAACCGCGACGCTGGCGATAAGCACCAGCCAGCAGTTCACGGCTGCGGTCATGGGGGAGACCAACACCAATGTCACCTGGTCTGTGGATGGGATAAACGGTGGGAACAACAGCGTCGGCACAGTCAGCAACAGTGGGCTGTACACTGCACCTGCCGCTGCCGGCGGGCATACGGTAACTGCGACCAGCGTTGCCGACACCAGCAAGAGTGCCAGCGCAACGATCAGCGTGATCAGTCTCACCATCTCGCCGCAGAGTGCAATGCTGGCGCAAAACGGAACACAGCAGTTCACGGCGACGGTCCAGGGAACCAACAATACTGGAGTTACCTGGTCGGTGGATGGAGTTGTGGGCGGCAACAACACCGTCGGCACCATCAGCAGCACCGGACTATATACGGCGCCCGGGACTCTGGGCATGCATATCGTTACCGCGACCAGCTCGGCCTTGCCGACGTACAGTGTCCATGCGTCGGTCACGGTGACGGAGGCGCCTCCGGGCACGGTTTCCGTGCTCACGTATCACAATGACGATGCGCGTCTCGGCGCTAATCTCAACGAGACTGCTTTGAACCTGTCCAACGTCAATTCAGGACAGTTTGGCAAGCTGGCTGCGTTGCAGGTCGATGGACAAGTCTATGCACAGCCTTTGTACCTGCCGAACCTGACGATTGGCGGCGCGCAGCACAATGTGGTCTTCGTGGCGACCGAGAACGATACTGTGTACGCCTTTGACGCGGATGCCGGCTCGCAGACAGCGCTGTGGGCAAACCACCTTGCGACTCCTGTGCCCGTGAACGATCAGGAGGGAATTAAGCCCTTACTTGGGATCACCTCAACGCCGGTGATCGATCCCACCGCGGGAACAATCTACGTCCTAACCGACGGATTGGAGAGCAACCACAAGACCTATCGCCTGCATGCCTTGGATGTCATCACCGGTAGCGAGAAGTTTGGCGGACCGGTGATCGTGACCGGCACTGTTCCCGGCACCGGCTGGGACAGTCAGAATGGGCAGATCACGCTGGAGAACAACTGTTATCAGCGCAACGGCCTGGCGCTCAATCCCGCCAGCAACGCGGTGTATATCAGCTTCGGACATTGCAACCACGGCTGGATTCTGGCCTACGACAAGGCGACGCTGCAACAAAACGCCATCTTCAACGATACTCCGGACGGTGCGGGCGGCGGATTGTGGGGAGGCACACCGGCCATCGAAGACAGCACCGGCGACCTGTATCTCATTACCGGCGTGGATCAGGGCGATCCTGCTCCCGACTACAACGATTCCGCAATGCGATTGGGCAGCAATCTGTCGGTTCTGGATTACTTCAAGCCCTCGAATGAGAGCTACCTGCGCAACAACGACGCCGATTTCGGCAGCGGATCGCCTATCATCATGCCGGAGAATTCTTCTCCTTATCCGCACGAGCTGATTGGCGGCGGTAAGGATGGCCGCATCATCGTCATGAATCGTGACAACATGGGCGGCTATCAGATGACGGACCAGGTCATCCAGGAAGTACAAACCGGCACTCAGCAATTCGATAACATCTTCGCCACGCCGACTTTCTGGAACGGGACCATCTTCTACCACGACGAAAACGATGTGGTGAAGGCCTATTACTGGTATCCGACGACCGGTCTCATCTCCGATAACCCTGTTTTCCAGGGATCGCACGTGTACGGCATCCACGGCGCAACCTCGTCGCTTTCGGCGAACGGCAGATCCGACGCGATCCTATGGGAGATTGAAAGTACGAATCAGCCTAGCGGCGGGTCCGCAATTCTGCGCGCCTACGACGCCACAAATCTGCACGAGATCTATGACAGCTCTCAAGCCGGGGCCCGCGACACCGCCGGGCCAGCGGTGAAGTTCACGGTCCCAACCATCGCGGACGGCCACGTCTATGTGGGGACGGCGAGCGAACTGGACATCTATGGTCTTTTGTCACACTGAACTGAAAGGGCTGGAATGAAGAAATCGGGGCTTCTGAAGGGACAACCTTAGCTGTGTCCTGCGGAAGCCCTTTCTCGTTTACGCGATCCGTGACAATTCATTTGCAAAAAATGAAGAAACTCCCAGGCAATTCTGGTGTCTTATACAGGAGCATCCAAGATAGGGTGAGATTGCCAACGTAAACCGGCCGTCCAGACTGAAAGGAAACTTCGCTCGCACTGCGCGGGCTTGAACAAGAATGAGATTAGCGCCACAACTTCGCAGAACAACATTGCTGGCGATGTGCATGCTAATGCTCGCCGTCGCCGGCTTCGCCTCGACGCCCAGCCAGACATCACCGCCCGCCCTGTATCGCGGCTATCAATTGATGTACAACCTGGACTTCACCGGAGCGCACGACATCTTCCATCGCTATCAGCAGGCGCTTCCGGACGATCCCATGGGCTATGTCTCGAATGCTGCCGCATATCTGTTTGCTGAGTTCGACCGGCTGCACATTCTGGAATCGGATTTGTTTGTCGACGACCGGAAGTTCGAACAGCGGAGCAAGCCGGCGCCCGATCCGGCGCTGAAGGCGGAATTCCAGGCCGAGTTGCAGAGGACCAACGCGGCCGCGAGCAAAATTCTGGCGCAACACCCCGACGACAAAAATGCCCTGTTCGCGCAGGTAATGGCCAATGGTTTACAGGGCGATTACACCGCACTGATCGAGAAGCGCAACCTCGCCAGCCTCAGCTACGTGAAGAACGGCAGAATCATCGCGGAGAAATTACTCGTCATTGACCCGACATGCTACGATGCATACTTGGCCATCGGCATTGAGAACTATCTTCTGGGCATCAATGCCGCGCCCGTGCGCTGGTTGCTGCGTTTGGGCGGCGCCCAAACCGATAAGGAAGAAGGCCTGCAACGGCTTCGTCTTACCGCCGATAAGGGACATTACCTGGCGCCTTTTGCGCGGCTATTGCTGGCCGTCGCGGCGTTACGCGACAAAGACCGTCAGACCGCGCGCATGCTGCTCGCAGGACTGGCGAAGGATTATCCCGGCAACCAACTATACGTCGCCGAGCTGGCACGCATTCAATAACTTTCGGCCAGCTCGGCAGCGCGGCGCTTCAGCCGCGGCTGTTATTTCCCTTGTTTCAACCCCAAGGCTCGTCAGCCGACGGTCCGTACACGCCGGGGACCGGAACGCCATTTAGCCGCAGATACACACCGAGCTGCGCGCGATGATGGACGACGTGGTTGAGGAACATCTCGCGGTACGCCAGGAAACGAAGTCCATCGAAGAGGGGCTTGCCCTGATAGAGCAGTTTCCAATTCGCTCCCCAGGCCTCGTCTGTTGTGTTTATAAGCGCTAGGCGGACCTTAGCTGCACCTTCGTCCAGGACTCCGACGAGCTGTGCGGCGGATTCAAATGGCAAAGGCTTATAGCTTCCAACAGAAAAGTCGACCAGCGGCTTCTCAAGGACCCTAAGGCCGAAGCCCACCAGCTCAGCAACGTGGGGCGCCAGCTTCCCCAACGGCATCGACTTGGGATGTGGCGAAAAGTCCGGCTTGTCCGGAACCCGTTCCAGAATCTTGCGTGTGTTGGTCATCTCCAGATCGAACTCAGGCAACAACGCTTCACTTATCTTCATAACGCTCGCTCCTCAACTGCAGTAGGTTGTTTAGGGCGCCCAGTGTAGGCGAATAAAAAGCGAAAGTCAAGGCCCAGTAATGCGCCGCCGCAGTCCTCAACCAGCTATAATTTTGACCCGATGGATCGGACTCCTGCTTATTTCATTCGCCGGTGGTTCGATTCGCAGTACGGCGCCGCCGACCGCCTCATTCCCCGATGGATTTTCCTGCGCGGGCTCGGCCTTATCTACTTCTCCGCTTTTTACTCGCTGCTGTTTCAGATTCGCGGCCTCATCGGACCGGATGGCATTCTTCCCGCCGGCGAATACCTCAAAGCGGTAGCACAGCAACTGGGATCGTCGCGCTTTTGGTTTGCGCCCACCCTGCTGTGGATTTCCAGCGGCGGAGATATGCTGACCGCGATCTGCTGGGCAGGGATCATTGCGTCCGTGCTGTTGGTGTTGAACGTCTGGCCGCGCGCCACACTGTTCATCTGCTTCGTCTGCTTTCTGTCGTTCGTCGCCGCAGCGCAGGACTTCTCCGGTTATCAATCGGATGGGATGCTGTTAGAGGCGGGATTCATATCGATGTTCTTCGCGCCTGCCGGACTTAGGCCGGGCTTGGGCCGCGCCAGCCCGGCGCCCCTGGCGCGCCCGTGGTTGGCGCGATGGGGTGGCAGCCCGGGGTCCCTAGCGCGCCCGTGGTTAGCGCGATGGGGTGGAAGTCCGCCCTCGCGCGCGACTCTCTTCCTGTTGCAATGGGAGTGGTTCCGCATCTACTTCGAGTCGGGCATTGTGAAGCTGGCCAGTGGCGATCCCCAATGGCGCAACTTCACCGCGATGGACGAGTACTACCAGAACGGCCCGCTGCCAACCTGGATCGGCTGGTATGTGCAGCACCTGCCGCACTGGTTTCATGCCTTCGCCACCGTCGCTACCCTGGTACTCGAACTCGGTTTGGTTTTCATGCTGTTCCTGCCGCGTCGTTGGCGAATCTTGTGCTTCTTCATCGTGACCGCGTGGCAGATTCCCGTGATCCTAACCGCCAACTACACCTTCCTCAACTATCTGGTGCTACTCCTCGGATTTCTGCTGCTCGACGATCGCTTCTGCCTGCGAGTCACCCCGGCGCGTTGGAGACCACGACTGGCGGTTAGCTTGAAGGCCGAACCGATCGCAACCGAGCTGCCGCGGACCGAGGTCGAACAAGCTGCGGCGGAACAGGCATCCGAGGTCGATCAATCCGCGCAAGAGCGGCAACAAAAAGAGCCTGCTCGGCGCCCTCGAATCCGCCCGCATCCCGTGACCGCTTTCAAACTTGCGCTCTCCAGCGTAATGCTTATCTGGATCTTCTACGCGACCACCGCGCAACTCCTCTGGCTGGGGTTTCCCCGTTTGCCATTGGCCGTCTCGCCAGTTGCAGCGCTGCAACCTTTTCGTATCGCGAACCGCTACGGCCTCTTTGCGGTCATGACGCGCGGCCGCTACGAGATTGAGTTTCAGGGCTCCGACGAGGGGCAGAATTGGAGGACATACCCGTTTAAGTACAAGCCGCAGGATCCCTCGCAGAGGCCCCGAATTTATGCGCCCTATCAGCCGCGCTTTGACTGGAACTTGTGGTTCGCATCGCTAGGCTCGTGGCGCGAGAACTTGTTCGTGGTCAGCACCGAGGAGCGGTTGCTTGCGGGCGCGCCGGATGTGCTGAAGCTGTTTGCCGGAAATCCGTTTCCAAACTCGCCACCGAAACAGGTGCGGGCCGTGATTTGGCAGTACTGGTTCACCTCGCTGGAGGAGAAGCGCGCGACCGGCATGTGGTGGCGGCGCCGACTGATCGGGCTCTACGCGCCGGTGATCGAGCGTGAACCCGACGGCAAGATCGTTGTGATCGAGTGGCCCCAGCCCTTGCCGCCCAGGCAATAAGAAAACTCTTCACCACCGAGGCACGGAGCGCATGGAGTGATGGTAAGAAGCTAGTGTCCTAATCTAGAAAATCCCGAAACCTCCCAACAAACAAAATACCTCCGTGTACCCGTGTGTCCGTTGTGCAAGGTCAGCATTTATGATGCCCATGCAACATCTCTCATGTGATGAAGCGTTTTCTGTCCATCGCTGTGGTACTCGTCATAGTGCTAGGACTCATCTGGTTCCTGCAGCCTGGCGGGCAGCTTGTTATCAATAATCCGCAGAAGTCGGATGCGATTGTCGTGCTCGCCGGCAGTTCAGCTGACTCGCGCTATCGGCGCGGAATGCAATTGCTGCGCGCAGGTTATGCCCACTACCTGGTGCTGGATGCTTTGAGCGGCACGGCCTACGGGCGTTCGTTCGCCGACCTTGCACAAGAATTTGTGGCCCGCACCGCCGGACCCAATGCGTCCCAGGTAAGTGTCTGCGCGATGACCGGTGATTCGACTAAGGACGAAGCGCCACAGGTCGATGCCTGCTTGCAACGACTGCAACCGCCACCCCAGTCGGTGCTGCTGGTCACCGACGATTACCACACGCGGCGCGCGCTCTCCATCTTCCGCAATCGCCTGCCGCAATATCACTGGAGCGCCGCGGCAACGCGAAACGACTTTCTCTTCGGCCAGCCCTGGTGGAAGCAACGCGAATGGGCGAAGACTTACCTTACCGAATCAGAGAAGCTGCTCTGGTGGGAATTATTCGACCGCTGGCGAAAGTAGCTGCCGTTCTGTTACGTCCACCGATGAACACGCTGCCAGGAACCCCGCCTTTGAAGCCTGAGATGCTCCGCCGGCCAGCAGGAAAGGAAGCGGCGCCCCGAGGATAGTTGCGTTATGGCGTAGGCGAGTTGCTAGAGTAACGCATCCAATCCAATGACTCGGACACTTCATATAAGTTGCCGGCCCAGGAGCTCTGAATGTCACCGCCAAGTCGAACTCGGATCCTCTTAGTAGATGACGAGCCCAATATCCGGCTGACTCTGGCGACGATACTGGAGCAGGAGGGTTACAACGTAGTTTCCGCTGCGACGGTGGCCGAGGCCTTGGGCGAGATCAACAGCCAGGGCTTCGAAGCTCTTATCGCGGACCTCAACATTGGCGAGCCGGGCGACGGTTTCACGGTGGTCAGCGCCATGCGGCGGACCCATCCCAGTTGCGTAAACTTCATCTTGACCGGCTATCCGGCATTCGAAAGCGCCCTTCAGGCAATACGCAATCAAGTGGACGATTACCTGGTGAAACCTGCCAACGTCCGCGAGCTGGTCAAGTCGCTTGAGACCAAGTTGAGCAATCCGCGGCCAGCCCACGCCATGATGGTCCAACCGCTTGCGGATTTCCTCCACGAACATTCCCGCGAAATAGCCGAGCGCGCGCTGGCGGTCATGAAAACTGATTCCCGCCTGGCCGCAATTCCGCTTTCTGACGAGCAACGGCTCGACCACGTGCCGGGTCTGCTCTCCGGAATCGTTATGCAACTGCGCTCGGGAAGTCCGGACCGACCTGTGACAGAACTGCTGGCTGAAGGCGCGCGGCATGGCCAGGTTCGTCGCCGGCAAAGTTACTCGGAAGATATGTTGGTGGACGACATACGCGCCGTGGACACGTCAATCTATGACGCCGTGCAAGGCGGGCTGCTGAAGCTTGACCTGAGCCGCCTCATCCCCGATCTGCGGCATGTCAACTCTACGTTGTCCTCTCACCTGCAAGAAAGCCTCAGGGCATTCAATGGCCGCGAACAGCGCCCTTGACCTGTCGCGCAGTATCTGTGTTCGCCCATCTCACCTGGCGGACGCCACAGCGCATTCCAGGCGAACTGTGAAATAGAACGTGCTCCCGCGCCCTGGCTCGCTTTCCAGCCAAATCTTTCCGCCCATGAGCTCGACCAGGCGCGAGGCGATGGCAAGCCCCAGGCCGGTGCCACCATATCTCCGAGTCGTGCTGCCGTCATTCTGTCTGAACGGCTCGAAGATGAGATGGTGCTTGTCTGCCGGTATACCGATCCCAGTATCGGAGAGGGTGAACAGTACTCCGACAACATTGTCCCTGCACGACTGACAATCAGCGCGTAACGCGATCTTTCCCTGGTGGGTGAACTTGATGGCATTGCCCAAAATGTTGACGAGCACCTGCCGAAGCCGCGCCGGATCGCCCACCACATCGTCCGGAAGTTCGGGATCCAACTCCCACGAGGTGTCTAAGCCCATATGCTCGGCCTGGGCGAATAGAGGGCGCACGGTTTGCCGCAGAGTTTCGCGCAGTCGGAATGGCGCCGGCACGATATGCAAACTGCCGAATTCGGTACGGGTGAAGTCAAGCAGTTCGTTGATGAGACGAAGTAGCGCATGTCCGGAGGCGTGTATCGCCACCAGATACTCGCGCTGCTCTGCGGTAAGCGCAGTTTCCAAGGCCAAACCTGCCATGCCCAGGATTCCGTTCATGGGAGTTCGAAGCTCATGACTCATGTTGGCCAGGAACTGGGTCTTGGCGCGATTGGCATCCTCGGCGACTTCCTTGGCTTTCACCAGTTCGGCTTCGGCGCGTTTGCGCTCGCTGATGTCGTGCGCGACGGTTGAGATGCCGAGAAGCTTTCCCGATGTATCGACGATGGGGGAGATGGCAAGGGAAACCTCCAAACGGCTGCCATCCTTGCGCTGGCAAACTGAGTCGAAACGCTCAATAGGCACGGATTTGGCAATCTTACCCATGATCTCTTCGACCTCGTGCCTGCGCTCCGGCGGGACCAGCATTGCGATGCTCTGCCCTATGGCCTCTTCCGGCGAATAGCCGAACATGGTTTCAGCCGCCGGGTTCCAGGATTGGATAATGCCGTCAATGTTTTTTCCGATAATCGCGTTGATGGAGGAGCGGACGATGGACGCCAACTGTGCGTCTAGTGCTTCGGCCTGCTTGCGGCGGCTGATATCAACAATCACGCCGTCAGCGAAAAGCTCCCCGTTTAACCTGTAGCTTCGGACGGCACGGTTGCAGACCCAGATCCAGCGGCCATCCTTATGCAAAATGCGATATTCAACGTCGAAGTACCGATTCTGCAGAAACAAAGCGTCGAGGGCTTTTTTCGCGGTAGGGAAGTCTTCTGGATGAACTCGTGAGAGGCGCAGGGCCATATCTCCGCCGAGCACCTCCTCCGTGTTATAGCCGAGAATTTCCTCGACATTGCTGCTGATGTAGCAGACCCGCCCGTGAGCGTCAATCGTCCAGGTGATATCTGGAAGGTTCGACAGCAGCCTGCGATATTGCTCCTCGCTGGTGCGGAGCGCTTCCTCGGCACGCTGCCGTTCCCTGAGATCGATGCCCATGCTCAGAATGCACGGTTTGTTGCCCACGACCACCGGAACTCCCGCGAGATAGCAGGGAATCTTCTGGCCGTTCCTGGTGAGATACGCCGCCTCTAGCTCGCCGTGACCGAAGTCAAACGCAGACATCATCCGGGCAGGAACCACTTCCCGAAACTCCGGCGCCAGCGTGTCCGTAGCAGCAATCTTCGATAACTCTTCCCCGGAGTAGCCAAGAAGAGATTGAAATCGCGAGTTCCAGCGCACAAATCGGTTGCGGCTGATGACGCACGTCAGACCGGGCAGATACTCGATGGCAGCGTCAAAGTTTTCTTTACCTGCGTCGACAGCAGCTAATTCGCGCTGCCGCAAGTGCAGCACTATGATGGCGACAAGCCCGGCCACTATTGAGCAGTAACCAATGGTGATCGCGTGCGATTGCCAGAGCGAAAGATGCTGGAACAGCGCAGACTTACCCGCCTCGAACAGAGAGGTGACAACCATCGCCGCCAATGCTATGCATGCCGACTTCGCGACGCACGCCGACTTGACCGAGCTAGACGACTTGGCCATGTTGACACGCACTCACACGAGTGCATGGCAGAAGAACTCCACCAACTAACTTCATCGGCAATGGATGGGATAACCCGCGTGACGCTCGTCACAGGTGGGCGTGCTAGGGTGTGGCATCGCAAGAGCGGCGGACCCAATGTCCGCCGCTTCTGACGAAGCCTACTTCACAACCTGCAGGTCGTTGGTAACCGAGAAGAGACTGGGCGTCTCCTTCGCCGTGATGCCGGCCAGGTTCTTGTCGCCCTCGCTGTCCACATAGCCTTTCAGCGTAAGGTGCAGATTATCCACGATGATGTGAATACTGGGCGCTGCCTGCCAGAAGTACTGCGACAGTCCGCCGGCATTCAGCAGGCGGCGATACACCTGCTCTCGTGCTTGATCGTCGAGGGGATTCGGCGGCAATACCTTGATGTTGTTAATGATCTTCTCTACGCCTTCGATGCGCTTCACCGCGCGCTCGGCATCCTGTTTTGTTTGCGAGTGCGAGCTTGTCACGTATCCGCTAAGGGTTACGGTGCGGCCCTGGACGCTGTACTCGAGATCGTCAAATAACGAATAGTAAGGCAGCAGCAGCAGTTCGTGCCGTACCTCGCGCGCAAGCTTCTGTTCTGCTGTGCTGGCCGCCGGTTCGGTGCTTCTAAAACCCGCAACTACCGGGCCGTTGCTGCTGACTACGGGTTCCGATGATGGTTGTTGCCCTGAAGTCATCATTTGGGCGTTTTGGGGTGTTTGCGCCTGGCTTTGTGCGCTTTGCGCTACCCCTCCTGCACTAAACCCCAGCAGCAATGAGAGTAGCAATAGTTTCTGCATTTTCTGTCCTCCAAGTACTCTGTCCTCCTAGTACTACTAGTTGGATGTAGATACAAACCCTTTGGGACCTACTCGCGATTCGCTGGGGAGCCAATCCTTAACAAAACGTTACCAAAAGCTCTGGCGCGGATTGGCGGATTCTCTGCAATCCTGCCGTGTCATTGCCCGCTGAACACTTCGAGGTTTATATTCAAGGGTTTGCTTAGTTTTATCGCAGAGAAATCTCATTCCAAGACAGCCAACGTGCGCAGATTTTCCGCCCCGGAGCCAGCCATGATGAAACGACCCGTTCTTCTGTTGTGCTTTTTTCTGTTTTGCATTAGCAACTTGACCTTCGCCGACGAGGGCATGTGGTTGTTCAATGCGTTCCCCAAAGACAAAGTACAAGCCAAATACGGTTTCGCGCCTGACCAGGCGTGGCTCGATCACGTCCGCCTTTCCTCGGCTCGTGCTCCGAACGGTTCGTCCTCGTTCGTCTCGCCTGATGGGCTCATCTTCACCAACCATCACATCGCGCAGGAATGCATTCATGACCTTTCTACCGGCGGTAAGGACTACATGAAGACCGGTTTTTATGCAGCGACCCGCGCCGATGAAGCCAAATGTCCCGGGATGGAATTTCTGGTACTGCAAAGCATGGAGGACGTCACAGCGAAGGTAAGTGGAGCCGCCAAGCCGGGAATGTCCACCGCCGATGCCGGCAGGGCGCAGCGCGAAGAGATGTCGTCGTTGGAAAAGCAATGCTCCGGCGGCGATATCCGCTGCGACATCGTCACGCTGTATTCCGGCGCGATGTACAACCTCTACAAATACAAGAAGTACGACGACATCCGGCTGGTGTTTGCGCCGGAGTTCGACATTGCCTTCTTCGGCGGCGATCCCGACAACTTCGAGTATCCGCGCTACGATCTCGACATCTCGTTCTTCCGTGCCTACGAGAACGGCCAGCCTGCGCAAACCAAGGATTATCTGAAGTGGTCGCCCAATGGCGCCAATGAGAACGAACTGATCTTCGTCTCCGGGCATCCCGGTCGCACCGGACGGCTGCTGACCATGGACCAGCTTGCTTTCTACCGCGACTCTCAATTCCCACTGCAGCTCAACTCCTATACTCACCGCCTCGATGCGCTGCAGAAGTTCAGCGCAGAATCAGAGGAGAACGCGCGTGAAGCCCAGAGCGATGTCTTCGGCATACAGAACTCGTTTAAGGCGGTCACTGGCTACGAAGCGGCGCTGAAGGACCAGGAGCTGATGGCCAAAAAAGCCACCGACGAAAAAGAATTGCAGCAGTATGTGAACTCCAGCCCCGAGCGCAAGCAGGAGTATGGAGATCCCTGGGCAGCCATTGCTAAAGCGATGAACGTTGAGACGCAAATCTACCAGCCGTTGCTCTACCTGGACAATTTGGGAGGCTTCCGCGGCGATCTGGCACGCTACGCGCGCGATATTGTGCGGGCTGGGTATCAGAGGAATAAGCCCAGCAGTCAGCGCATTCGCGGTTATCAGGATTCGCAACTGCCGACTCTGCAGACCCGCCTTTTTTCCACAGCTCCGATCTACAAAGGACTCGAACAGGTGCTGCTGGCGGAAAGCCTGGGCGAAATGCGGGACGTTCTCGGCGCTGACAACTCCGACGTGGTGAAGGCGCTGGCCGGCAAGACACCAGACGAACGCGCCAAGGAAGTTATACAAGGTACGAAGCTGGATGACGTGGCCGTCCGCAAGCAGCTGTACGAAGGCGGTGTGGCGGCGGTTGAGGCCAGCAACGATCCGCTCATCGTGATGATGCGAGAGGTCGAGCCGGACGCGGCTGCAATCCACAATCGAGATGAGGATGAGGTGCAGTCAGTGCTGCGCCAGAATGGCGGAGCCATCGGAAAGGCCCTGTTCGCAGAGAAGGGCTTAAGCGTGCCGCCGGATGCGACTTTCACCTTGCGCCTCAGCTACGGGAGTATCAAGGGCTACCAGCTTAAGGGTAAGCCCGTGCCCTGGTTCACCACCATGGGCGGCGCTTACCAGCACGCGGCCGAGCACGACAGCAAGCCGCCCTACCAACTGCCAGAGAGCTGGCTCAAGTACAAGTCGGCCATCAATGCCAAGACGCCTTACGATACCGTTTCAACCGCGGACATCATCGGCGGCAACTCCGGAAGTCCGGTCATCAACAAAGCCGGCGAAGTGGTGGGGATCATCTTCGATGGCAACATCGAATCGCTGGCTTGGAATTTCGAATACACCGACAAGGTGGCTCGCGCCGTCGAGGTTGACTCGCGTTCGATCACGGAAGCGCTGCGGAAGATTTACCACGCTGACGGTCTGCTGAACGAGTTGATGCCGGCCCAGAGCGCGATGAAACCGCACGCTGCAAACAGGAATGTGAGACCCACGTCACGTCAACCGCAGCAATAATTTCCGTCCGCAGATACAAAGACAAGGCGCGACCTCGGTCGCGCCTTTTTAATAGCGAGATCGTATTACGCCGCAGTTGCCGTCTTGTGTTCGGCTGGCTTCTGTTCCTGCACCTCTGTTGTTTGCGAGACCGGCTGGTGCATCTCGCGATAGTGCTTGGGAGTAGCTCCGACGAGCCGCCGAAACACGCTGGTGAAGTGGCTTTGTGTCTCGAAGCCAACTTGCGTCGCCACTTCCGCCAGTGCCATCTGGCTCTCGCGCAGATGCTCCTGGGCACGCTCAACGCGCTGCCTCATCACGTACTGATGCGGCGTTGTGCCGGTGCTCATCTTGAACAGCTTGGAAAAATAATACTGGCTCATGCCTACAACCTGGGCCAGCTCGGTGACGGAAAGATCGCGGTTGATGTTCTCCCGAATATGAGAAAAAACCCGCTGCAGGCGACGAGGCGGCAAGCCTCCGACCACCTCAATGGGCGCCAGTGTTGCTCCGACGTACGCTTCCACGATCTCTTGCGCGAGATCGCCGGTCAGCGCGTGCAGCGCCAGAACTAGCACGTTCATACCTTCGTTCTTCGCGCCGAGGTGAGCAGAATAGGAATCGCTGCACAGCGCCGCACGCACCCCCGGCACGCGATTGGCCGCCAGCGAGGCGCCTACCCCACGGCTGCTCACAATGATGCCGCGTTCGGCATCATGTCTTAGCACCGAAAGGGCAACCTGCTCAGCGTAGTCAGGGCGGACCTGGTCCTGCACCTGCGGTGCAGCATCGAAGACCTCATGTCCCTCAGCGGCGAGTTTCTTGTATAAGCGTTCCTTTGCCTCGTGTCCTGCGTGGTCCGAAGCGATTGCGATTCGCACTTGCCTGTCCTCCATTTTTCTCAAGCTGTGATTCGTTCAAGCACCCAACACATCTGCGTCAAGTGCCCCAGGAAAAGCAAACTCAACCTCGCGTCTAGTTGGAGAGAGCCCGGATTTCGAGAACCGCGGCAGGGACGGCACACTCCCTGTAAACGCCCGCCGGTGGCAGCCGTTTGCATCGCCCTCATCGCGATTTCGCGTTCTATCCAAATGGTTCGCTCTAAGCGCCAGGTACTTTTGAGCAGTTTTGTTGACTTCAGGCGAAGTGGTGCGCTGGAAAAACGAAAATGGCTGGGCGCGCAGTGGTTCGAGAACCGGCATACCATACTGATGTGGAAAGGATTAGGTCGATTTATTTAATTCGGGGGCAGGGAACCGAACGCCATCCTTTGCCGCATTCTGGTTGTGTTTCATGATAGCAGCAAGAAAAGTTCCCGGAATGCGCTCCGGAAATTTGGCAGCTGGCATGTGGTCTTCGCGGTGCGCAGATTGTCACACGCCTGAGGCGCTGGGGGTGGCGCTCCCGGCGAACCTAACCGCGAATAAACGCGAAACAGGCCACCGGAGAGCTCCAGACACTACCGCTGTTTCGCAGTGTTCTTCATTACGTCACGCGCTTTCGCGACCACGTTATCAACGGTGAAGCCAAAATGCTTTAACAAATCTTTAATAGGTGCCGATGCGCCAAAATCCGCGCGCCCGACGACGAGGCCTTCCGAGCCAACGTACTCTTTCCATCCCAGCGTGGTTCCCGCTTCGACAGCCACGCGCGCTCGCACCTCGGGCGGGAACACGTGCAGCTTGTACTCGGGTGATTGCTGCTCGAAGAGCTCCCAGCACGGCATGGAGACGACGCGGGCCTTGACGCCGTCGGCAGTCAGCTTCTCGTAGGCCCCAATGCAGAGCTGCACCTCCGAGCCCGTGCCCATCAGGATGACGTCAGGCGTGCCCCCGGCATCGGCCATGATGTAGGCGCCCTGGGCGACACCTGCGGCCGAGGCGTATTTGGTGCGATCGAAGGTCGGGACCGCTTGCCGGGTGAACGCCATCAGCGACGGCTGATGCTTCACCTGCATCACGACGCGCCAGGTTTCGGCCACTTCGTTGGCATCGGCGGGACGGAAGGTCAACAGCCGAGGAATCGCGCGCAACGACATGAGCTGCTCAATCGGCTGATGCGTTGGCCCGTCCTCACCCAACCCAATCGAGTCGTGCGTGTAGACGAAGATGACCGGAATGTCCATCAGCGCCGACAGCCGAATTGGCGGCCGCATGTAATCGGTGAAGATCAGAAACGTCGCGCCATAGGGCCGCAATCCTGTAAGGCACATGCCGTTCAGGATCGCTCCCATGGCGTGTTCGCGGATGCCGAAGTGGAAGTTGCGTCCTCCATAGCTGCCCCGTTCGAAATCGGCTTCCCCGTTAATCAGCGTCTTGGTCGAGGGATAAAGGTCAGCCGCGCCGCCCAGCAACCAGGGAACGTTCTTCGCCACCGCATTCAGCACCTTGGAATCGGATTCGCGCGTCGCTATGCCCTTGGCATCGGCGGGGAACGTCGGTATGTCCTTGTCCCAGCCATCCGGCAGCGTGCCATTCACCATGTGCTGCCACATCTGGTCCAGGTCAGAGTGTCCTTTGGCCCATGCGCTGTAGCGGGCGTTCCAGTCCTTCTCCCACTCGGCGCCGCGCTCAACCGCTTTCCCCATGTACTCCTTTACTTCGCCGGGAACCAGGAACTGCGCATCCGGCGGCCAGCCATAGGCTATCTTGGTCAGCCGCACTTCTTCGGCGCCCAAGGCCTCGCCATGTGCCTCCTTCGTGTCCTGACGATTCGGGGCGCCCCACCCGATGTGGGTGTCGACGATGACCAGCGTTGGCCGCGCGGGTTCCCGCTGAGCGGCGCGTATCTGAGCGTCGATTAGGCTCAGGTTGTTCACGTCGTTTATGTGCAGCACATTCCAGTGCCAGCCCTCGAAGCGCGTGGCCACGTCGTCACTAAAGGCCAGCGAAGTGCTGCCCTCAATGGTGATGTGGTTGTTGTCGTAGAACCAGATCAGATTATTTAAGCCAAGGTGCCCGGCCACGGACGCGGCTTCGTTGCTGACGCCCTCCATCAGGTCGCCGTCGCCGCAGAATGTGTAGATTTTGTAGTCGAACAGATCTTTGTCGACGCGCGCTGTCAGCCATTTCTGCGCAATTGCCATTCCGACCGAATTGCCGCATCCTTGCCCCAACGGGCCGGTGGTGGTTTCTACACCAGGCGTAAGCCCGTACTCCGGATGTCCTGGCGTCTTCGATCCCCATTGCCGGAATTGCTTCAGTTCATCCAGCGGGAGATCGAAGCCGGTCAGGTACAGCATCGCGTACAACAGCATCGACGCGTGGCCATTGGAAAGAATGAAACGGTCGCGACCAGGCCAGTGCGGATTACGCGGATTGAACTTCAGATAACGGTCCCACAGCACAAACGCGAGCGGCGCCAAGGCCATCGGAGTTCCGGGATGGCCGCTGTTGGCCTTCTGCACGGCGTCCATCGCCAGCGTGCGAATCGTGTTGATACAGAGATATTCCAGGTGCTGGCTTGCTGATTCCTGCTGGGGGCCGTGCTGGGGCTCGACGCCCGTGTTGGCCTTAAGCCGCTCGGCCGTAACCTGCTCTTTGCCTTGAATGCCGATGTCAACCTGACTACTCACCTGTTCCCGCCTTTCTGCTTGCTATAGCTGTTGCTGGTTGCTGGATTTCCACCGTGTAATCTGTTCCCTGCCACTGGTTATCGAGCGGCCAGTGAAAGGTAAATCGAACCGGCGTGCTCTGCGGGCTACTGATTTCTATGTCCGCGTACTCGATGCCCAATGCGGTTGGAGTGGAGATGATGTCGCGCGGCGTCGTCCATTCGTCATCGCTCCAGTGCAGAATAAATGGTGAGGAGGCCTGCACCCGCAGTAGAGCTCCTGCGGGAACTTTCCTCACCTGGCGATTCATCTTCCATACTTCGATTATGCGGCGCGGCTTATCGTTGCAATAACGCTCCGCCACCGGATCGATGCGGTCAAAGATCTTGTTGTCAATGACCGAGCGCACCAGCTTGACGTATTCCGCGTGCGCCCACATCAGCGGAATGGCCGAACCTGTCGCCTTGCCAAAAAACATGTGTTCCGTTGGAATATCCGGCGCATCCCAAATCTGCTCCGGGAGCAAGCCTACACCGGTGGAAAAACCTTCTGCCGCGCGCAGGAAGACATCAATGTTCCGGCCTGTCGCAAGCTCGTAAGTAGCGCGTTCCAGCATCAACAACGGCCAGGGGCGCCCGACTCCCCACCCCTCGAATGCCCTGCCGTCGTCGCGCTGACCGTAGCCATCATGGTTGTAGCGCTTCCAGCACGGGCCATACGGAGTGTCGACTTTCAAGACCGCGTCGACAACTTTCAACGAGTCCTCGACCAGCGGATCACCGGGCTGGCGAATACCGAGCCGCACCAGTTCCAGAAAACCGGCATCCACGATCTGGTTGGCGGGAAATTTGTACGGCTCACCTGGCTTCTGATTGGCAAGCGCCAACTCGCCTGCATCGGGGTCCTCATCGCCCGAAGCGCCCATGTGGCTTACCGCAGGATTGATGCGTATGTAATGCCGCTTGATTCCGGGCACGAGGCTACCTTGATTGGTCACCGTCCATCTCTCTACATGTGATTCGAGAAAATCGGCATAGGTGCGGACGAACTCTGCGGTATGGCTGTCGCCATGGGCTTCGATCATCTCGGCGGCGCAGATGAGGGCGGCGATGTTGCTGGCCAGCGTGGATGGCGAATAGCCACCGGCTTCCTCCCAGCGTTCCTCCGGCGTGGCCGGACCTTCGCGGATGAGATACGCGCAGGCGCGGCTAATCGTTATGAACGGATCAAACAAAGCCAGCGCGTTGCACTTCCAGAGCCGCCACGCTCCGATGATGGGAAACGACACCTCATCCAGTTGCACACCTGTCCAATAGGGATGGCCATCGATCCAGAAATTCTGATAAAAGCCGCCGTCGTCGCGCTGGGTGATGGCGAGGTAGATCAACGCGCGCAGTGGAGTGCTTGTGTCGCCGGCGGCCATGAGAGCGCCTGCGCATTGCACCATATCGCGCGTCCAAACCAGGTGATAACCCCCAAGCTCGTCGTCGCTTTTTTCGTCGCCCCAGGGGATGCTCATGCTGGCAATCATCGCGCCCGGATAAATTTTGTCCTCGTTGGCGAGCAAAAGATTGATGCTGCGCGCGAAGAGGGAGCCGGCAGTGTCGGAGATCCTGCCTTTGCCCATGTCGAGCACGGTGAGGCGCTTGCGCGTGCGGTGCCACTGCTCGACGAAAGTATCCAGGTTTTTTTGGAATGGGATAACCAGCGACTGAACTAATGGCGCTACCGCATTGTGCCGGCTGCGCCCGAATGCCAGGCCCAGCGTGAACTCCGTGCCATGGGACAAATCGACCTCCGCCGTGAGGGCAATATTGCCGTCAAGCGCAGAATCGTACTCCCACTCCATTTTGAGATGGTGCGAAACGTCGGTCCATCCGTCACTGACACCGACGTAGCCGCAAGAGACCTTTTTGAAGCCCACAGGCGTGCCGAGGGCCATGTAGAAGTCGTCCTTGTAAGCGAACAGCACACGCCGTCCGCGTGTGTACACGACTTCTGCGTTGTTGTGCCAGCCGCCGATGTCGAGGTGAGGTGAACAGAGCACATAGAGATGCAGCCGGCCCTGCCACTCGGGCGCAACATTGAATTTCGTGTGGATGAGAAGGGTATTCAGATGGGGGTCGCCGATGATTTGCTTTTCGATCGAGTAGCGCCCGCCCGGGTCGGTGTTGGTGATCTTAACGCCGAGAGCGTCGGGGTCGATCAACTCCGTCTTGCTGATGGTGTCGCGGCGTTCGTCGTGAAAGAACGTCTCGCCATCGCTGATCATGTACTGCAGGTCGCGAATCTGGGGTGTGTCGATGGTGGGATAGTAGACCTCTGTGTTGATGCCCTGCGCGATCGTGTACCAGAGCCGGCTGGAAACCGAATAGGCTGTTCCGATGGCATCTTTGGCACCGCCGGTCCAACGTGGTTCGATGCCGGGAGCACCCGGCGCTGGATTCTTTCCGCTCAAGAACGCTCTCCTAGAAAGCCGCTCGCACAGCGGCGATAAACTACACCTGGATCAGAAGTGATTCACCAAAGTGTATCGCGCTCGTCAACCCGCTTCTGGTCGCGTCTCACGCCTTCACGCGTGCCGGCCCAAGCCGGATGACGGGGCACCCGACCTTGGTCACAACGAAGATATGGATGATTTTCAGGCTGGGGAAGGAGCTACAGAACAGCTACGCGTTTTTCCTAATCATCGATGCCGAAGGAGCTTTGAACAGCGGTGTCGGGCTTATGCCCAAGCTTCGTTGATCAGTACTTCCTCAGCACCCCGATGACTCGTCCCTGCACCTGCACCGAAGCCGCGGGAACAATGATCGGCTGCATGGTGGCATTGGATGGCTGCAGCCGGGCCTTGCCGCCCTCCACGTAAAGGCGTTTCAGGGTGGCATCAGTGCCGTCCACCAGCGCAACCACAATTTCGCCATCGCGCGCGGACTCAGCCTTCTCGACCAGCACGTAATCGCCGTCGAGGATATGCTCGTCCTGCATGCTCTCGCCCTTGACCTGGAGCACATAAACCTCTTTCGAGCGCGTGAAGTCGGCCAACGAAATCGACTCCGGATTTTCCACCGCTTCCAGAGGACGGCCGGCGGCAATGCGCCCCAGCAGCGGCAGGCTCATGCTGGTTTCGGCGGCGACTGCCAGCGACTGCTTCATGCGTCCGCGCGGCTTCAGAAGATCGATGGAGCGGCTGCGGTTGTAGTCCCGCCGTAGAAGTTGCTTCTCCTCAAGGTTAGAGATGTGCTTGTGGACCGTGGCCAGTGAGCTCAGGCCGAGCCCTTCGGCTATCTCTTCGTACGAGGGCGAATAGCCGTGCCTGTCTACAAAACCAGAGATGAAGTCGTACACCTGTTTTTGCCGGCGGGTTAGGGCCATGACGTTGGGCTTATCCTCCGTCTGATATTGTTAGCGAATAAAAGGCGAATGTCAACGCAATTGCTGTCGCTCTTCTTGGTTCCACTTCCCGCAGCCTCTCGAATCGCTCGCCAATTTGCCGGGTTTATAAGACAAAGAGGCGCAAGCATTGCATCCTTCCACCCTGCTGAAACTTCGGACGGCGCTGCTGGCAGTCATGTGCTCCTGGCCAATAACTGGGCTGCACGGCACCGCCGAAGTTGTTTTACGAAATTCCCACAGGATTGTTTTGGCGGCGGACAGTCGGGCTGTATATGGCGTCGCCGCTCATGCGACCGAGTGCAAACTATTCGGGATTTACAACGTCTACGCTGCCGTGTCGGGACTTGCTCACTACGGTGCGAGCTATCGCGCCACCGACGCAGTCCGCGACGGCTTCATCACAGCCGGTACTTTTCAGCAGCATGTCTCCTCCACGGCATTCCTTCTGCAATCGAGAGTGGACAATCTTTTGGCTGCGCTCCGCGAGAACAATCCGGCCGCTTATCGCCAGCTGACTCGATCGTCGACCGGCGCCTCGGATTTCGTACAGCTCGCCGTGGCGCAGATCGTGAATCGCCAGCCCATGTTGGGCATAATCGAATTACGGCAGTCGAAGGACGGCATGGCCGTCAGAACAAGTGTGTGTCCCGGTAATTGCAGGCAAGACAATGCAATGTTCTATCTGGGTTATTGGGACCAGATAAAGCCGTATGTTGCGGACGCTGGCCAACCGCGAAACGTGGGTTCGGCAGCCTCGATTGACCGGCTCATACGGCTGGAAATCAAGGCACATCCTGCTGAGGTGGCAGCCCCGATCAACATTCTTGAGATCACCAGCGACGGCGCTCGCTGGCTTCAAAATGGCGGCAACTGCTCCTTGGCCGGAGTTCACTGGTAGCTGGTAGGCCAGACCAAGTCGTCAGAGCTAATTTCTTCGGCAAGTCGGATAGCATAGGGAAGACGAAAGGGAACTACCGTGTCTTCTAAAATTCTGTTCCTGGCAATAGCTTGCGCCCTTCTACCTGTCCACCTCTCGGCCGACGTTGTCGATCAGGCTCCAAATGGCTTCACTGTCAGAATTCAGACCGTTGTTCGCGCCGCTCCGGAGACGGTCTACGACCGGCTGGTCCACAACATCGGCGACTGGTGGAGCTCCGCGCACACCTTCTCCAACGACGCGCACAATCTCAGCATTGATGACAAGCCCATGGGCTGCTTCTGCGAAAAGCTGCCGAACAATGGAGGCGTGCGTCACGCCGAAGTAATAACCGTCATGCCGAACAAGATGCTGGTGATGTCCGGGGCATTCGGACCGCTGCAGAAGTTTGGTGCAACCGGTACGCTGACCATCGTCCTCGAGCCGGTGCACAAAGACACTCGCGTTCAGCTTATCTATGCGGTGGGCGGCTACCTCCCCGATGGCCTGAATACCTGGGCCGCCCCCGTCAACCAAATGTGGACCGGGCAACTGGATCGGCTGAAGAAATATGTCGAAACCGGTAATCCTACCGGGACGGCCACCAGCGGCATGCAGCGGTGACCAGCCCATGAAGTAGCACGCCCCGGGAAATCTTCCTCATCTACAATATAAGCAATGGGGTTGAGGAGCTCGCACTATGCGCAAAGCTGCTCTGCTGTCTGCTATAGCTCTCATATTTACTGGAATCCCGCTCTTGGCCCAACAGCTCCGCGGTGATTACATGACGAGTTTCACGGGGACGGGCTCGGTACCGAATGGAGTGCACATGGACGGCGCAGCGCATATATCGCCAGTTTCAGCGAAGGGCCCACGACGAGTGCCGGCTTGAATCAGCCCCGAATGCAGCACCACGTAGATTAGAAGCGGGTCTGCTAAAACCTTTTGCGAGGATAGGTGTATGAACCTCGAAGATATCCGCAATCTCTACGCATATAACCTGTGGGCCAATCGGCGCATGTTCTCCGTCCTGGAAAAGGTAACAGAAGAGCAATTCACCGCCGCGATGCAGAGCAGCTTCCCCTCCATCCGCGAGTCCGCCTTGCACATTGTCGCGGCCGAGTGGATTTGGCTGAAACGCTGGACCGGAACTTTTCCCCGGGCCACGGGCGACTACAGCGCATCCACCCTGGTCGACCTTATGACCGAGTACGGCGTTGCCCGGGAGACGCTCTCCACGCTCGCAGGCGTGCGCGGCCTTAGCGAGTCTATAGAACAGGAGCGGCAAGAATTTATCGATGGTTTGTCGGAGGAAAAGCTGCATGCGCAGCTGAAGTTCAAAGACATGGCCGGCACACCCTATTCTTCTCCGCTGGTACACCTCATGCAACATGTCGTGAACCATGGCAGCTATCATCGGGGACAGGTGACGACGTTGCTGCGACAAGCCGGCGCGGAAACCGTGGCTTTAGACATGCTTTACTTCTTCCGCGAGCGGGAGCAGAAGGCAGCTACCGCCGCCGGAGAAGAATAACTTCATGAGCCATCCCCTCAGCGCCGAGTAGCGGCGGGCGTTTGGTAAAGTTGGCGACTTCCCACTTGACAATAACTTTGTTTGTGATAGCTTGGCTGCACTTATCTCCCAGGCGCAAAGTCCGCCAACTGGATTCTTCGCCTTCGGGTTATTCGCGACTACTTGCCAAATGGAAGATAGCGATGGTCACTCTCGCTAGCTTCGCCATGGGACGTAATAGCAGTTCAACATAATTCAGCTTCGGAGGATGTGTGTCGAACGTAGACAGACTTAAGCAAGCCGGCATTATTTTGCCCGCGGCCGACCTCAGCGACAAGGACGAGGACATCGTCAACTCGCTTTCGGACGACGAAGTGAAGGCCCTCATCAGCATTAAGAAGAAGGTCCCGGCTGACTTCCTCAAAAGGAATTGCGATGTTGATTCCATAGACCCAGGTCCGGCAGCGCGCATCATCGGAATCGTGTTTTAGTTTGTTTTTTCGGAAGTAACAGGAGTTCAAATTTAATCCAGTTGTTGGAGGTTCTATGGCCACTAACTACGAGCTATTAGTCGCAGCGGGTCTCATCAATTCCGCTACCCCTCCCAGTTCTGCGGACGTGACCACGATCAACGCCCTGAATCAAGCTGACGTTAACGGGCTGATCAATGTCTTCAAGAATGTCACGTCACCTTTTCTGGTGAGAACTTGCAATCCCGAAGGCACAGTTGGAGTCGGACAAGATGGGCGCACCATTGGCATTGTGTTCTAGTTCTATCCGGGTCCAGTAGTCAAAACTGAACCAAGTCTTAAGGAGGTCTTGTGAATCACGTTGCTCAACTGATGGCTGCAGGGGTAATCCTTGGCACCAACCCGCCCAATCAAGCCGACACGGACTTTATCAACAACAACCTGAGCGATGACGAAGTCAACGCGTTAATTAGCGTGTACGGAAAGCTGCAGCAGGCTTTTGTGCAAAGGAACTTCAGCGTTAATTCGAACGCCCCTGCACCGGGCACGCGCGTTATTGGAATTGTGTTCTAAGCAAGAATTCGCCATAAGCCCGTATCCTGCGCATCCGCTAAGCTATGAATAATCTCAGCCACAGCCGCCGTCTGCGGGATAAGATTCGACTGGTGCGCGCCCCCATGGATGCCGTCGCCGAGCAACTCTGGACCCATCCCCGGCTGCGCGACATCTATCCCGAGTTCCTCTTCCTCAACCACTCGGTAATTCGCAGCAGTGTGCCGCTGATGAAAGCGGCTGCCGAAGCCTCTGAGAAGATCCTGGATAGCGACCCCGTAGCCGAAGGCATGCTCGCCTATTTTCGCAAGCACATCCCGGAAGAGACTGGCCACGATGACTGGGTGCTCGACGATCTGGAGGTACTCGGCTACCGTCGCGAGGACATCCTGAAGCGCATCCCGTCCCCTTCCGCAGCCGCGCTCGCCGGAGCGCAATATTATTGGATCCGCCACGTTCACCCGGTGGCGCTCCTGGGCTTCATTGCCGTCCTGGAAGGAACTCCGCCTGACGTGAAGTTTTTTGAGGACACCGCCGACCGTATCGGCTTGCCGCGTCGCGCTTTCAGCAACTTGTTGCTGCACGGCAAGCTGGATCCGCAGCACCGCGACGATCTCGACCGCACGCTGGATGCCCTACCGCTCAGCGAGGACCATCACACCCTGATGGGAATCAGCGCTTTTCAGACGGTCAGCCTGTTAACCCGCGTTGCTAGCGAAGCTGTACAATAGACTGCCTTCTAATTCGCATTCCATTCTCCGGGGCCATACGGATGATTGGTACTACGATTTCCCACTACCGTGTCGTCGAGCGACTGGGGCGGGGAGCCATGGGCTATGTATATAAAGCCCAGGACGTCAAGCTCGACCGTCCGGTCGCCATCAAGTTCATCTCTCGCGAGATCGCTGCGATCCCCGAGCAGAGGACGCGCTTCATTCGCGAGGCGCGCACGGCTTCGCTCCTCGACCACGCCAATATCTGCACCATTCACGAGTTTGGCGAGACTCCGGACGGCGATCTGTTCATCGTCATGTCGTTCTGTCCCGGCGAAAACCTGCGCATGCGACTGGAGCGCGGTCCGCTCTCGCTCAAGCACGCCGTCAACATCGCTCAACAGATGGCGCAAGGCCTGGCCAAGGCACACAGCATGGGGATCGTGCACCGCGACATCAAGCCCGCCAACATCATGCTCTTGCCTGACGGCGGTGTGAAGATCGTCGACTTCGGCCTGGCAAAGTTCCCACACGACGTCGGATTGACCAACACCGGGGGCGTCGTCGGCACTGTGCCCTACATGTCGCCCGAGCAGTTGCGCGGCGATCCGCTGGATGCGCGCACCGACATCTGGTCCTGGGGCGTGACGTTTTACGAGATGCTGGCCGGCGATCGTCCCTTCGAATCCAAGACCGAAGCGACCATCATGCGCGCCATCATGGACCTTGAGCCGCCGTCATTGCTGGCGCGGCGTCCGGACCTTCCCCTCGGCATCGACCAGATTGTATTGCACACGTTGCGCAAAAACCGCGAAGACCGCCCGGCGAACGCCAGCGAGCTCGTGGAGGCATTACGCTCGCTCACCTTGCGGACGGATACCGTACCAGTCCTCACCGTATCACCCCGGCCTCATGCGTCCGTGGCCGTCTTGCCTTTCGTGAACCTGAGTGCTGACCCAGACAGCGAATATTTCAGTGACGGCCTCACCGAGGAGCTGATCCATGCCCTGTCGCGGCTTCCCGGGCTGCAGGTGGTGTCGCGAACTTCGGCATTCGAGTTCAAGGGCAAGGCCCAGAACATCCGCAACATCGGTGACCGGTTGAAGGTCTCCACCGTCGTCGAGGGCAGCGTGCGCAAGCTGGGAGAGCGCATCCGCGTCAGCACCCAGCTAGTGAATGTCGGCGACGGTTATTGCCTGTGGTCGCAGCGCTTCGATTGCAACATGACCGACATCTTCCAGGTGCAGGACGAGATGGCGAAATCCATTGCCGACTCGCTGAAGGTGGAGCTGGGCTCGAAGGCCGGTACCGCGCTGGTCAAGCGCTATACGGAAAATTTCGAAGCTTATGACCTCTATTTGCGAGGCCGCTTCCAGTGGAACAAACGCAGCGGGGAAGGCTTTCAGAAGGCGCTGGAACATTTCCAGCAGGCCCTCGAGCTCGACCCCAACTACGCGCCCGCTTTTGCGGGAATCGCCGACTATCACATCTCAGCTGCATCGTGGGGTCTGGAGCCGCCGGCGGAAGCCTTGCCCAAAGCTAAAGAAGCAGCCGCCAAAGCTCTCGCCGCCAATGACAACCTCGCTGAAGCGCACGCCTCCATGGGCATGATCCATATGTGGTACGAGTGGGACTGGAAAGAAGCGGAACGCGAATTCCTGCGGGCAATTGAGCTATCGCCGGGACTTCCGCTTCCGCGCGTCTACTACAACCTGCTGCTGGTGCAGACTGGCCGCTCCGACGAGGCCGAGGAACAGGTTCGGGCTGCGCTGTCCTGCGATCCGCTTTCGGTTCCTGCGAACATCTATCTCGCCGGCGTCTATCATTATCGGCGCGATTACGACCGCTCGCTGAAGCAGGCGCAGCGCGCCCTCGATCTCGATCCCAACGACATTGAGGCCCATATCGTGATGGCTCTCAATTACGAGCAGCAGCGCAAATATCCCGAAGCCATCGCCGACCTGGAGAAGGCGCACCAGCTAGCCGACTACAATCCCCTAATTCTGGGGCCCTTGGCCTCGTGTTACGGGGGCTCCGGCAACAAGGAGAAAGCACTGGAGCTGCTGGAGCAACTGAACGCCGCAGCCAGGCAAACCTACGTGGCGCCGATTCCCTGGGTCATGATTTATCTCGGAATCGGCGATGTGGACCACGCCTTTGAGTGGCTGGAGAAGGCCGCCGAGGCCCGAGACGCTCTGCTTTGCTACATCAAAGTCGGGCCCATCTACGACTCCATTCGCGACGATGTGCGATATACCGATCTGCTCTATCGGATCGGATTGGTCCAGGACGAAACCTCGGAGCTGCGCACCGTCACGCAGCATAGCAGCAGCAGCGCTGCGGTAGGCGCAATGAAGGCAAGCGGTGATCGGGGCGCGTAAGGCTTGGACGGCCGAATGTGAGTCAGGGCACGACTTTTTAGTCGTGCCGATAAGCCCTTCTTTTGTCATCCCGAGCCGACTTTAGTCGGCGAGGGATCTGCTGTTGATTTCTTCCGCGTCCGATCGCCTCATTCCGACCCCGCCCCCGCTGCATTCGATGGGATGACCGGAATCTCGAAATACATCAGCTCGTTTCCGCCCGCATCTCGCATCCCGGTCAGGTAAACGTGGGCGCCGTCCACTGGCTGCTTGACGCCGGCAATATCGAAGAACAGGAATCCCGATTTTGTTGTATGCGGCTCGACCGCTTCGGCGGCGAACTGGGCGCTCGTGATCTCTTCGTATTGCTTTTGTGCCTTCTTGTTCTTGTTTCCCGACAGCGGAATCGGCCCTAAACGCGGCGGCGGGGTGGTGCTGCCGCTGATGTGTGCCACCCTGCGAAAGACATCGTCGATGTTCAGCGACTCTAGCTTGGTGTTGCCTGAGGTCACTAACTGCGCGCGAATGTTGCTCACCGTAATCGGCTGGTCGCCATCGTTGCTAACGATGAGCAGTACCGGCAGGATTCCTTCCTGCATGTACGGCGTTATGAAGATTTGGTCCTTGGGCGCCGTGTTGTAGAGATCGATGGCCGCCGTAACTTTCTCGCTGGGATGAGCGTCCTTGTTCGGGTAGCTGTTGGCGTTCCCCGCGCGCGGGGGAACGAAATCCTTGGACGCCCATACCGTCACCGCGCCCAACGCAAGAATTAAGCCAACGGTTAGGATTTGCAAAGCACGACGGGAGAACATGTCTGAATTATCTGCGGCGGCTAATTATTTGTCATCCCGAGCGAGCCTCTTTGGCGAGGCGAAGGATCTGGGCGTGCCGATTCGCGCCGAGCCAGGGTCCCCGGAAGACACCGGTTTTGCGTCTTCTGGGGTGCTCGACGCGCGAAAGGCACGCATCCATATTCGAACTGACCCATTAGAACCACCCACCGTCCTTGACTCCCGCGCCCCGCTAACATAACCTCGCACTCTGGCGTGAAAGGAATGCCAATCGCTATGAGTCTTTTACAGTGGTGTCAGGAGGGGCCGGCGACCGTGCCGGTGGAGGCGACGGTCGAAGATGCCATACAAACCATGATCGATAAAGGCGTGGGCGCGGTCGCAGTCATCGACGAGCATGGCGTCGTCGCTGGCATGTTTACCGAACGCGATGTGCTCGCCAAATTCGCGCTCAGCCGTCGTGATCCCAACTCCACGCCGGTGCGCGAGTTCATGAGCTCCATCGTCGAGATGGCCACGGAAGCTACCACTCCCGCCGAGGCGCTGGAAATCATGCTCGAGCGTCACTACCGCCATATGCCGGTCGTTGACGAGCGCGGCAAGGTGCTGGGCATCTGTTCCATCCGCAACATACTCGAAGCGCGTGTCGATGACCTGCTGGCGCAATTGGTCGGCGTACGCACGGCCTGATTTGCGAACCCGGTCGGCACGTACGCTTGGGCGCTATACTGCAACATACTCAAGAAGGAGCAAGCATCGGATGATCGAACGGCTCAAGGAAAGTTATGGCGGGGTTTTGGGTTTCAAAGTCACGGGCAAGATGACCGATGAGGACATCAAAGGCTTCGAGCCGCAGATTGAGTTCCTTCTACACGAGCGCAAGCACAAGCCGATCGGCATCCTCGCCGATCTCTCCGATATGCACGGCGCGGAGCTCAAGGCGCGCTGGGACGAGTTGCGCTTCCTGCAGAAGCACACCGACCGCATTGCGCGTATGGCTGTCGTCGGCACACACGGCTGGGAAGAGGTGATGGCGATTCTTACGGCGGGCGCATCCGTGCTCGAAGCCGAGACCCGCTACTTCGAGAAGTCGCAAATGCTACGCGCCTGGGAATGGGTTCGCTCGGCCAAGCACGCCGAAGGTATGCCGATTCAGCGGATTTCCCCCGCCACGGGAATGTGGAAGGACTACCAGCCCGAGTACATGAACTTGTAAAGCCAAATCATTCACCACAGAGGCACAGAGGACATGGAGTTGATTTGTGCCAGGAAATCTTCGGATTGATGGCAGCGCCCTTGTGGTGAATTTTCGTCTTTGCCAAGAAATCTACTCCGTGACCTCCGTGCCTCCGTGGTGAATTCTTCTCACACCTCGAAGATCCTGTACACTGTGCCGTTTCCCCGCGCCTGGTTGATGGCCATCGCGACGTTATACACCGGAGTTCCCGCCGTTGTCTTACCTTCGGGACTGCCGGCGTGGGCGTGGCCATGCAGGACGAGATTGGCCCCGTGCCTATCGACAACTTCGGCAAGTCGCGAACTCCCCAGATACGGATAGATCTCTGGCGGCTCACCTTTCACAGTGTCACCGATGGGCGCATAGTGCAGGACTACCACTCGTTTCTCAGTGCGAAGCTGTGACAGGGCGCGCTCCAGCTTGAGTGCCTCGTCAATCGCCGCTTGCACAAACGCTTTAACTTCGGGCTCGCCGAAAGCAGTCAGCGCGCCGCGTCCAAAACCTCCTGGGAAGCCCTTCGTGCCCGCGAAGCCCACGCCATCACGCTCATACGCGGTGCCGTCCAGCACCTTGATACCCGCCTCAGTCATCATCTTCATCAAATCCGCGGCGCGACCGCTCTCGTAATCGTGGTTTCCCAACACCGCGATGGTCGGAATGCGCAGCCGCACAATGACATTCAGCAGCGACTCCATCTCCTCGGCCCGTCCGAAGTTGGTGAGATCTCCTCCGAGCACCAGCACATCGGCTTCTTCGCGCACCCGGTTCATGTGGTCGCGTACTCGGTCGTGCACCTGCGGGCTGAAGTGCAGGTCGGCGACGGCGGCAATCTTCATAGCTCGTCTTCTTCCAGGTACAGCTCGTCAACCGGCTGATCGCCTATCTTGTCTTCGCGTTGGCTGCGCTGCTGTTGCAGAAGGTTCTCCATCCCCCATTCTTTCACGTCGATGGCAAACATCTTTTCGTCGATGAGGCTGCCTCGGAAGGGCACAGAAGAAGGCGAATCGAGCGCCCGGCGAAATCGCGACAGGAGTTCGTCCCATATCTCCCGCGGCACAAATCCTTGCTTCGAGGGGTAGACATAGCGGAAGAGGATCAGCTCCCACAGCAGCAGCTCCCAGTGCTCTCCCACCAGCGACAGCAATCTTTGCCAGTCGAGTCGGCCCCTGGTGCCATAGATGACATGCGCGATGTCAGCGCCGTCGAAGCGCTCGCGAAAGTTCACGAAGAGCTTGGACGCGATCAGCTCCTCCGGCGCAAGCACGCGGGTTGGCACTCCCAGTATGGTCGTTTCCAAACTGCGATCAATCCACGACTGGTCCACCGAAATGATGGCATTGCTCATTCCCGTGATCAGGTCGACGAAAAATCCGTCCCGATGCGCCTTGGCCAGCCACACCGGGTCGCGCACCTCGGTTTCGAAGCCTTGCTCCTGGAGATGGCGCAGCGCCTCGGGCACTGCTTGCGCCGGGAGAAAGAGGTCGAGGTCTTTGGTGTTGCGCCAGATGCCCGTGTGCTTCTGTAACGCAAACGCTCCCGAAACCACATAGGGAACGCCGGCGCGGTTCAGGTGCTGCAGCACCTCACAGAAAAGTGCTCGCTGCTCCGGAGGAAAGTTCGGAGGTACGGAACTGCTTACCGGCAGAGTGATCTCGGTCTCCACGGCCTACGGTTGGATGACGGGACATGCCAGTGGCGTTGTTGCGGACCGGCAAAAAGATATTCGTTAGTGCTGTCATTCTGAGCGGAGCGCCTGTTCTTCGCTTGCATACCCGCGACGCCGCACGGCATCATGTCTAAACGCAGCGAGGCGACGATGGCCAGTAAAGATACCGTAGTCGAAGTCGACGGCAAGAAACTGAAGTTGTCGAACCTCGACAAAGTCCTGTACCCCGAGGTCAGCTTCACCAAAGGACAGGTGATCGACTACTTCGTCCGCATCGCGCCGGTCTTGCTGCCGCATTTGCGCGGGCGCCCGCTCACCATGAAGCGCTATCCCAACGGTGTGGGTGGGATGTTCTTCTACGAGAAGAACTGCCCCAAGCATCGACCCGAATGGGTGAAGACCACGCGCGTGTGGAGCGAGGGCAACAATCGCTGGATGGACTACTGCGTGATTGACGAACTGCCGAGCCTGGTTTGGGCGGCGAACCTTGCGGATCTGGAGCTGCATACCAGCCTGTCGCTGGGCAAAGACATCCTGCGACCAACGTTCATTGTCTTCGATCTGGATCCCGGCCCGCCGGCCAACATCGTACAGTGCTGCCGCGTGGGTCTCATGGTGCGCGAAATCTTCGCCCAGCTGGGAATGAAAAGCTTCCCCAAAACCTCAGGCTCGAAGGGGCTGCAGATTTACGTCCCGCTCTACACCCCAGTCACCTACGACGACACCAAACCCTTCGCCCATGAACTGGCGCGACTGCTGGAGCGCCGGCATCCCGACCTCGTGGTATCCGATATGAAGAAGGTGCTGCGTACCGGAAAAATCTTTGTCGACTGGAGCCAGAACGACGACCACAAGACAACCATCTGCGTCTACTCCCTGCGAGCCAAGGAGCGTCCGACCGTCTCCACGCCGGTGAAGTGGGAGGAGGTTGAGAACTGCCTGAAAAAAGGTGATCCGAATTTGCTGGTGTTTGACGCAGGCCAGGTGCTGGAGCGCGCAAGAAAGTTCGGCGACCTTTATGAGCCGGTATTGAAGTTGAAACAGAAGATGCCAACGGTCGCGGCCTTGCAGGAACTCGAAGGTAGGAGGACGCCCACAGTCACACCTGTCAGCAAAGCTGAGCAGCCTGCGAAAACCAGCCACACCAATCCTGCAACACCAAAATCCCGTGCCGCAAAGAAAGCGGCTCCAGCGCGAAAGCGCGGCTGATCGACCCCACAGCCTTTCACAACTCGGCAGAATCTTCAGCCTTCCCATACGAAGGCATCGAAGAAGCTCGTCTCCACGAATCCCAGGCTCCGGTAAAGCTCCACCGCGCGACTGTTCATTTCTGTCACCGTCAGCGACAACAGGTTGAAACGTCGATTGCGCAGGGAATTCGCCGTCCAGGCAAGAAGGTTTTCGCCGATTTTCTTCCCCCGGTATTCGGGAAAGAGGCACACCTGGGTAACGTGCCCGACGTCGTCCTTCACGCGCGAGCAAAGAATCAGCCCGATGAGCGTGTTGCTCGGGCGATGCACAGCCGAGAAGGAAGCTTGCGGATCAAAGACACCGCATCCGGGAAAGCGGACGATGTTGTTCAGGAAGCGTATGGAGCCGGCGTGCGTTCGGTATTGATCGTTAATTTCGGAGTCGATGTGCCCGCGGTAGGCGGCGGTAATCACACCTGCGGCGGGCTGGTAGTCCTGCTCCATCCAGGGACGCACCTGTATGTCATGCGGCAGCGGCAACGGCGGGACTTGGGGCGCGTCGCGGCCGCTCAATGGCAACGATAGAAACAGCCGCCGATAGCGCTGAAATCCTGAGGAGGAAAAAATCGACGCCAGGTGACCCGCCTGATGCGTCAAAAGCTGCGCTTCTACACGATGTATTCCAGGCGACTGCTGCAGCGTTTCCACCACATGCTCGGCCATTTGCGACTCGATGATGCGAGCGTCCGCCCGGCGCGGCGAAACGAATAGGTCCCCCACCACGCCTTTGCTGCCCTCGTACACAAAAAACGAATAGCCCACAACGTTGCCGCGTTCCACCGCCGCATACCCCGGCAGTATCTTGGCGTCAACGTATCGCAGGACCATATCGGCGGAGCTGCGGTAGTCCCAGCACAGCAGAGTGCCCCACAACTCCACCTCTTCATCCAGCAAGGGACGCAGGTCGGCGGAAGAGAAGTGCCTGAGGTCGAGGATCTCCACAGTAGTGAGCTGATGCGACCGGCGGAAAACGGTGGCAGCCATAGGCGGCGCAATCGGGCGCTGTGCCAGTCTAGTGCGATTTGCCGAAATGAAGCAAACAAGAAAGGAGCAGGTGTGGAGGTTCGAAACCCGCACTTAGCACTCAGCAGTTGGCCAAAGCGTGCCAAGTGCCAAGTGCCAAATGCTAAGTGCTAAGTGCCAAGTGCGCTACTTATCGTGTGTCCCTTCCCCTGTAGCCGTCTTCGTAGCCCTTCACGAAGGCCTCGCGGTACAGCTGCTTGAACTCGTCCTTCGTGCCCAGCGTGGCCGTCCAGCCGTGAAGACCGTTCTTATAGAGGTCATGGTCCTGCGGCTTGAACTGGTCGCCCTTCATCCGGTCATGCCGTCCAGCGGCCAGTCCATCCTGGTATCCGAACTGCGTACCCTGCTGGTCGCCATGCGGCAGGCCCGCGGGAAGAGCACTGGAGCTAGCCGCCGGGTTCATGATGTTGTCGTATCCGGCGTCGTACCCTTGTCGATACGCACGTCGGTCGTCATCTTTGGTCCACTGCGTGGTGGCCTGGTCGTTGCGGATGGCGTGATCGCGCGCGTCCGCCTGCCCCTGCGCGTACCCATCGGTATAAGCCTGTGTGTTCCGCGCGCGATCACCGTCCTGGTCCGACTGATATTGGGCCAGCGCGGGAGCTGCGCACCCGACGACTAATGCGGTCCCCAGCAATATTGGCATCAACAGCTTCATAGGTTTGTTCTCCTGAAAAGAGGTGGCCCGTAGGCCAGAGTAGCTCCTCAGGCCGCGACGTGGGCTTTGTTGATGGATGCCGGTTCAACTCGCGAGGTTCGCTGTGAGGTAGTCAGGCGCAGAAATGCTCGCGGCCTGGCATCCATGGCATCGCAACTTGCGAGCTGCGCTTCCACATCAGCCAAGGCCGCGTCTTCAGAATGCGGGACTCACGTTACGGCGTGATCTGAAACACCACGCCTTTGTTATAGGCGCCGCCATCAGAGGCCGTGCCGTAAATGTTGCCCGCCGAGTCGAGCGTGAGGCTGGACACTGGATTGCCACCGTCCGCCCCTCCGCTGAAGTCGTGCAGTGACTTATACGTCCATCCGCCTCCTGACCGTGTCAGCTGGAACACGGATCCGGCGCCGTATCGGCCGTCGCCGAAGGTGGTGCCGTACAGATTTCCCGCCGAATCCATCGTCAGCCGGTCGTAAGGACCAAGGTCGATACCGCCGTTGAAGCCGTACAGAAAGTTGTAGGACCAGCCGCCATCGGATTTGGTGAGTTCGAAAGCTGTGCCCCCTCCGGTTGCGCTATGCACTGTCGCGCCGTATATGTTGCCGGATTGATCCACGATGAGATGGCCCTGCGGAGTTGCTCCGTCATTGCCGGAGAAGCTGAAAGCGTGGACCGTACTTTCCGTCCACCCTGAACCTGACGGCGACAATTCGTAAACCGCGCCGTAGCCGCGAGGCCCACCACCGGAGAAAACGCCGTACAGGTTACCCGCCTGGTCGAACGTAACGCCTCCCCATGGATACTGGCCATCGCCGCGGTTCTGCGCCCGGTACAGCACATTCCCGCTCCATCCCCCGCCAGAACGCGTCAGGCTGTAGATCGTTCCCCAGCCGTTCCCGCCATTGACGGTCGTGCCGTAAATGTTACCCGCCTGATCGAAGGTGAGTTCGCCTTGTGGATACGCTCCATCGGATCCCGAGAACGAGTGCAGAACAGTGTCACTCCAATTTACGACTGCTGTCGACGGAGCTCTTCTCGGCGGCGTCAGTTCGAAAACCGTACCGCAGCCGCCCTGGCCACAACCGCTCCCTCCCGCCGAAGTCGTTCCGTAGAATGCGCCATTCGGTCCTATGACGAGTTCACTGAACGGGCCTGCGCCGTCGCTTCCGCCTTGGAAGCTGTAGATCAGACTGAAGGTCCAACCTGGGCCCGGAGGGTCCAACATATAAATCGTCCCGAATCCCGCGCCCCCGCCGAACGTCGTTCCGTATAAATTTCCATCGGCGCCCAATGTCACCCCGGTGACGGGAGAAGCGCCGTCCTGTTGTCCTGTGAAATCGTGAAGTACCTTGTAAGTCTGCGCCTGCGTGATTTGCGCGCCGGCAATGATGAGCAGTGCGAGCACAAAACTCGCAAGTATGCTGTGCGACTGGGACCTTTTTGCTCCTGTTGTGTGGCTCAGGACGCAAACTGCGTCCTTTCCGTAGTGCAACATTTGATACTCCCTTTTCTCGGCCAGAGTCGTGAAGTCCTCACGTTGCCCTGGCCCGCTCGAGGGAGCATTGGCTGCAACGAGGGTGACGCGAATACGCGGAGGACTAATAGCTAGCGTATCCCGTCCGGTGAAGGCCTTAAAAATTACGAAAGTACACTTGGCCCGCTTGAACTTTGGTAACACGCAAGGTCACTGACAGCTCTACCTACCTGTGGCAAGTGGCGGATTACAGCAGAATGCTGGGGCCCATTTGGCGCATGCACTGCGAGACAACGACAGGACTGCAATTGACTAACGCGGAGACCGGACCTGAAAGCGGTGCGACTCTGTCTCGCTGTAAATGATCAGCCGGTACAACAGTTCATGAGTTGCGAAACTGATCAACAGAAAGTGGATTGATTTTCTAGCTTCTAGCGTAGTTGGTCAAGCGCTTTTGCGAAGAATTAACACAGGTATTAACTATTTTTGGTCTCAGGGGCCGCTGTCCGCTTTGGTGACAAAATAAAAATCAAGATGCTGCAACGAATAGGTGCCGAAGCGAACCACCTTGCGGCCTCGCAATCGGTAATCCAGTTCGGTCTTCGTGCCAGCCGCGGCAACCACTATGTGATCGCCGGCCGGAATCTCATTGCGCTCGTAACTCACAACCGGGTGATTGCGATAAAACGCCAACCCATACTCCACGCCGGGCGGCACGTCATAGACGGCGATGTCCGGAATGCGGCCGATTTCCGTCTGCTGCAGCGCTTCCTCCACCGGGCGCTGCGATTGCAGCAGGTTGATCATCGGTGCCGTGCCGCGCAGGGTCAGCGTAAACGCTATGACGACAGGTACGAGCGTCGCGAAGCGCAGAACTCGGTAGCCTTGGCTTTGGAGTGTCGCCCACAACATCAGAATCGTCAGCACTGACAATGCGGCTGCGACGATCAGCACCGTGCGCGGCAGTGCCAGGTGCAGCAGCTTAAAGGGCACAACGAAAGCCGCCACCAGCATCGCGGCGCAAAGCAACGCGTGCAGCAGCGTGATCCACAGCGCAGGTTTGGTGCCCGCCTTTTCCCGACGCAGTATGAAGTCGGCAAGCAGGATTGTCGCGGCGGGAATCGCGGGCAGGATGTAGCCTGGCAACTTCGACTGCGAAAACGAGAAAAAGATGATCGGCAACAGCAACCACAATGTCAGGTAGGTCCGAAAATCTTCCCCTCCCGGCGGCTGTTGCGTCGAGAACCGCCAATCACGGATCGCATCGACGATCGCCGCGACCACGAACACTGTCCACGGCACCAGCGCCAGCAGTGCTACCGGCCAGAAAAACCAAAACGGCTCCGGATGGTGATACAGGTTGCTGGTGTATCGCGCCAGATTGTGTTGCAGAAAGAAGAAGCGAAAGAACTCTGGATTGGCGCGCTGCACCGCAATGAACCACGGCGCCGCAACCCCGAGATAGAGGGCGATGCCAATCGGCCACAGCGTTCGCACCAGCAGCTTCCAATCGCGGCGCAAGGCGGCGAATGCAACAATTACGAGCGCCGCAAGAAAGACCGCAACCGGCCCCTTCGCCAAGGTTCCGAGCGCCAGAAAGAAATAAAACGCAAGCAGCCACTGACGCCCGCCTCCGCTGTACCAGCCGTACCACGCCAGCATTGCAATCGTGAACATCACGGTCAACGGCATGTCGGTTGAAGCGCTGCGGCCGAACCCGATGACGATCGCTGCAGATGCGGTGATCAATGCCGCGTCAAGCTGCATGCCTCGTCGGAAGCGCCGCGCCCACACATAGATGAAGATGATCAGCAGGCATGAGAGAACAGCCACCGGAAGCCGCGCGGCTGTATCGCTGACACCATGCGCGGCGTCGTACGCGATGATCGCGCACCAGTAATACAGCGGCGGTTTCTCCAGCCATGGCTTGCCGTAAAGAACAGGCGTTACCCAATCATGCCGCGCCATCATCTCGCGCGCCACCTGCGCGTAGCGCGGCTCGTCGGCGCCAACCAGCCCCACAAGCTGAAGCCCCAGCAGGAAAAGAAACCCGCAGAAAGCAATCAGGGCAAGCGTGTCAGTGGCGCGGCGTGTGCGATCGGGAAGAGTAGGGGGAGTCGGTCTCAAGGAGTGCATTCAATATTAACAAGGAGGGACTAACGACAGTTTCTGTGCAGCCTGTCATCATTGTCCATTGCAAAATTGTCACCACGAGTAGGGCCTTGAACGAAGCAGCTGGCGATTCTAAGGGTGAAGTTATTGCGGGTGCGCTCCACTATTGCACGTGCTCGTCATACCCGCGCATACGCAGCTGTACCAGCAGTTGCTCCAAAGCCGCGGGAAGGGGCCCGTCCAGCGCGCAGCCGCTGGCGCATTCGTGACCGCCCCCGCCAAATGCCTCGGCAACCGCTGCGACGTTCACATGCCCCTTGCTGCGCAAGCTTATGCGGAAGCGGCCATCGGCCTGCTCGCGGAAGAACAGCGCTACTTCGATGCCCTGAATGGCGAGCGCATAATTCACCAGTCCTTCGCAGTCTTCGTCGTTCGCCTGGCAGCGTTCCATGGTCGTGCGATCCACGTTCATCCACGCCAGGCTGCCATCTCGCTGCAGGTTGTTAAGGGCCGCGCCCAGCAGCCGCATCTTCGAGATGTGCGTCGAAAAGTAAACATTATGCGCGATGCGCACCGGATCCGCGCCGCAGCGCACCAGCTCCTGCGCCAGCGCGAACGTCTGCTCACTCGTCCCATGAAAACAGAATGACCCGGTATCGGTCAGCACCGCGGTGTAGAGGCACGTCGCGACCTCGGGTGAGATCTTCACTCCCGCTTCACGCGCCAGGCGAAAGATCATCTCCGCCGTCGCGCAGGCGTTTGGATCAATCCAATTCAGGTTGGCGAAAGGTCGCGCAGTCGCATGGTGGTCGATGTTGATGAGGTAGTGCTGCTCCAGACCAGCCAGGCGCGTGCGCGCCACGCTGTCGCACTCCAGGATGATTGCGGCGTCCGCCTCAGGCGCTTCAGCCGTGTCTTTCAATACAGCATCGGTAAAGGGCAGAGGGCCGTAGATGGCTGGCACGCCATCGCTGAGCACCACCGTGGCTTGCTTTCCCATGCTGCGAAGAATCTGGGCGCAGGCGAGCGCAGAACCCACGGCATCGCCGTCAGGCCGGGCGTGCGAGGTGAGAATAAACTTTTGCCTTCTCTCTATCTGATTTAAGACTTCGTCCAGCATGGCCCGTTCCCGGAGCAATTAGCAGCTAGCAACTAGCTCTGCTCTTCAACACTCGATCAACTCTGACCTGCAAACAGCAGCACTGGTCGCCAACCGCCAATGACAAAACCACTGCAACACATCAGCAGATTTGCTTTGGCTAGGTGCTAGTTGCTAGTCGCGTCTTTTCCTCTTTTCAATCCTGTGCAACAGCTCTTCAATTCGTCCGCCGTACTCTTCGGACTGGTCCAGCACGAAAAAGATTTCCGGCGCCTGACGTACTGCCAATCGGCGCGTCAGCTCGTGACGAATGTAGCCGCGCGCCGCGTTCAAGCCCTCCAGACTCTGCTCCGCCTCTTCATCGCTTCCCGCGGCGGAGACGAACACGCGCGCGGTCTTGCCATCAGCTCCTAGGTGCACCTCGCTCACGCTGACCAGCCCGATGCGCGGGTCGCCCAATTCGCCCTCGACAAGAGCCGCCAGCTCTTCCCGCAACGCCTCGCCTAACCGCCCGCGATGATGTTTCTGTCCCCGGTTCTCCATAGCTGTACTTAGCATTTGGTATTAGCTGTGCATGTTACGGTTATGCCAACTGCCGGGTGCCAACTGCTCGTGCTCTCAGTCTCGTTCCGTCTCGAACCCAGAAGGGGAACGTTAGAGCATACGCCTGTCTGTCAACCCAGAGGTGATAACCATCACGGTTCCCCGGTTAAATTACCGCCAATTCGGGTGGTTCCGTATTTAAACTGACCCACCACCAAATTCCGCCTCTGCCAGGAAGTCCAAAAAGGAATCTGTCACCTCGCCCCCGCTGTTATTGGCGACCCTCATCGCGTGCCGTTCGACATTGCGCATCAGTCCCTCAAGGTAGTCGCGCGAGTCGGAGATGCTGACCACGCCGATCGTCGCCCGCTGCCAGGCATTACTGGGATCAATCTCCGCGACCGCGACATTGAAGTGGTTGCGCAGGCCGTCTTTCACGCTGCGCACCACCTGCCGCTTGTCCTTCAGCGAGTGCGCTCCCTCGATGCGAATCTCCAGCATGAGATACGCGATCATGTTTCTGATTTCACCACGGAGACACGGAGGGCATCGGAGTGTTTAAGTCAATCTTCGCCGTGAGCTCTTGTGCCTTGATCGTCGTTCTTGCTTCTTGCACAACGTCCCGGAGACCGGCTCCTCTCTGCGGAGGATTCAGCTCCGGGACGAATATCTAGCGGCCTAAATTCTTTAACCGTGTCATCCTGAGCGCAGCGCCCGCGATGCCTTTGGCATGACGAATGGCCAGTATGACTATTCCCTAGCCCCTGACCACTGTTTTCACACGAACGCTTCCGCCGCCACTCGCTCGGTCACGAACACCTCGATCACATCGCCGACTTTAATGTCGCCGTAGTTCGTAATCGAGATGCCGCACTCCATGCCGGTGCGCACTTCACTGACGTCTTCCTTGAAGCGCCGCACCGATCCGATCTTGCCCTTGAAGATGACCACGTTGTCGCGCAGCAGTCGCACTTCGGCATCGCGTTTGATCACGCCATCGGTAACGTAGCACCCGGCAATCATCCCGACCTTCGGCACCCGGAACGTGTCGCGCACGTCCGCGCGTCCCAGGTAGGTCTCTTTCACAATCGGTTCCAGCAGGCCGGTCATGGCGCGCTTAATCTCATCCTGCACCTCGTAAATGATCGAGTGCAGACGGATGTCGACCTTTTCCTGTTCCGCCAGTTCCTGCGCCTTCCGCTCCGGCCGTACGTTGAAACCGATGATGATGGCATTCGACGCCGAGGCCAGCAGCACGTCGCTTTCGGTGATGGCTCCCACGCTGGCGCGCATGACATTGATCTTCACGCGTTCGTTCGACAGCTTGATCAGGACATCGCCGAGCACTTCGACCGAGCCCTGCACATCGCCCTTCAGGATGATGAAGAGTTCCTTCTGCCCGGCGGTCTTCAACTGCTCCGCCAGGCCTTCCAGCGACACCCGCGAGCTCTTCGCCAACTGCGCTTCACGCGCTTTGCCTTCCCGGTACTCGGAGATGCCACGCGCCTTCTCACGATCCGCAACGGCCACGAGCTGATCGCCCGCTTGCGGCAAACCTTCCAGTCCAAGTATCTCGGCCGGAGTCGCCGGACCTGCCGATTCCAGCGCCGCGCCGCGATCGTTGAACATCGCGCGCACTTTGCCGAAGACGTTGCCGACAACGAAGTTGTCGCCAGTGCGCAATGTCCCGTTCTGTACCAGCACCGTCGCCACCGGACCACGTCCGCGATCGAGCTTGGCCTCCAGAACCGTTCCCGTCGCCAGACGATCAGGAACAGCCTTCAAATCCTGCAGGTCGGCAACCAGGCAGATCATCTCCATCAGCAGATTGAGATTGGTCTTCTGCTTTGCCGAGACCTCGACGAACACCGTCGTGCCACCCCAATCTTCCGGCATCAAACCGCGATCTGCGAGTTGCTTCTTCACGCGCTCCGGCAGCGCATCGGGCTTGTCGATTTTGTTTACCGCGACAATGATCGGCACGTTCGCGGCTTTCGCGTGATCGATGGCCTCCAGCGTCTGCGGCATCACGCCGTCATCCGCCGCCACCACCAGCACAACAATGTCCGTTACCTTCGATCCCCGAGCACGCATGCGAGTGAAAGCCTCGTGACCCGGGGTGTCGAGGAACACGATCTCGCGTCCGTATGCGGGTGAGTTGGGATCGGTAATCGCAACCTTATACGCGCCGATGTGCTGCGTGATGCCGCCCGCTTCACCTTCGGCAACATTCGTCGACCGAATCGCGTCGAGCAGGCTGGTCTTGCCGTGATCGACGTGGCCCATGATCGTTACCACCGGCGGACGCGGCACAGCCTGGCCCGCAGCCCCGTCTTCACCGGCGCCTTCTGAAGGCACCGTGTCCTTCGCCAGCTGCTCTTCGAAGCTAATTACGGCCGTCTCCGCGCCGAAGTGACGCGCCATGTCCGACGCCAGATCGGAATCGAGCGTCTGGTTGACGGTAGCGAAAACGCCACGCGCCAGCAGCCGAGCAATGAGGTCTTTCGCACGAATCCCCAGCTTCTCGGCCAGGTCCTTCACGCTGATTCCTTCAGGAATGGTGATGCTGCGCGTGATCGGCAGCGGCTCGTTAGAGAGCGAAAGCCGCGGCGGGGGAACAAAGCCCTTCATCGGGCCTTCCTTCACGCCACGCGGAATATAACGCTGCCCCGGACGTGCTGGACGTCCCATGGGACGCTGTCCCGTGGGCGGTGGCGGAGTCATGCCGGCACCTGCACCAAATCCCGGACGAGCTCCCGTCGGGCCTGACCGCGTCGGATGTGGACCACGCCGCTCGCCAGGCCGCATCGGCGGACGAGGCTGCCCAGTCGGAGGCGCCGCTCCTGCTCCTGGACGCGGGCGCTGGAAAATTGGCTTGCCGCGCTCAGGCATAACCTGTCGCGCTGGCGTGCTCGCCGCCGGACGACTAGGCGCCGTGTACACCGGACGTGGTCCAGTCTGCGGCACGATCAGTCTCCGAGGCGGAGGTGTAGGTGACTGCGGACGAGCTGCACCAGCTCCAGGCGCTGCGGCGCGTTCTTCCGCTGGCGCCGCCGCCCCTGGCGCGCTTGGTCGCGCAGGCGGAGCAAGATGAGGTGGAGACGCGGGACTCACCGGTGTCGCCATTTCCTCCGGCATTGCGGCTTCCACTTCCGCAATCTCCGGCGCTTCCGTTACCGGCTCATCCAGAACGGCCGTTCTGCTTTGAGTCGCTGCTTCGGAAGCTCTCGCGGTCTCAGAAGTTGGGCGTGCTTGTGCGTGGGGAGCAGCGGCGGGCGCAGGAGGCTTGGGCGGCATCACCACCGGAGCGGGCGGACGCGGCACTGACTGCGGCGTAATGAAACGGGGGGCGGGCTTAGCCTCAGCCGGCGTCACCGGCGTTGTGCTGGCGGCCGGAGGCGCAGGTCTGTGCGGAACCGCCGACGGAGGCGCAACCGTGGGCCGGGGAACAGGAGGCGCAGCCGGCCTCGGCGGCGCGGCTGGCTGACTCGCCCGTTGCGTGACCGCCTTCAGCACATCGCCTGGCTTGGAGATGTGCGACAGATCGATCTTGGGCTTGAACTCCTCCGGAGCGGCCGCCGACGGACGCGAGCCACGGCTCGGACTGGGCTGGTGCTCGTCGAAGTACTTCTTAACGCGCTCGGCTTCGTCTTCCTCAATCGAACTGGAGTGCGTCTTTTTCTCGGTGATGCCGATCTTGGCCAGAACATCCAGGACCTCCCTGCTCTTCACCTCGAGTTCTCGCGCCAGATCATTGATTCGAATCTTGTGCTGCATTACGCCCCGTTTCCTCCGTTATGTTCCGTCCGGTTACCCCTTCATAGCACCCTCACGGTAGTGATTTCGTTATGCGTAGAGCCGGCGTTTACGCCGACTCCCCTAAAATTTGTTCAACCTTAATTTCTTGCGACGGTCTTATCTTTCACTAACCACTAACCACTGCTTTACGACCGCTTCTCGCCCGGTTCTTCCTCGTCCGGAACATTCTCATTCGGAGTTTCCGGCCGCTCGTGAATCACCAGCTCGGCTTCGTCTGCAGGCGGCGCGTTCTCCACGCCGTCGACCACTTCCGCCTCGAAAGCCTGCCCTTCGTCGACGAGCTCTTCGACGCTCTCGGAAGAAGCTTCCGGTACATCGGAAAGTCCCTCTTCGTCTCCGGACTGGCCCCCCTCTTCGCCGGGCTCGACGTCGCTTTCCGCACCCGCTTCGAGCTCCGATTCCTCAGCTTCGTCATCGCGCTCAGCGGCGTCGACCTCATCGGATTCTTCGCCGGCTGCGTCATCGGCTTCGGCAGCTTCCTCGGCTTCCAATTCGCGCGCTTCTTCTTCGGCGGGAACGTCCTCGCCGAGCTCTTCGCCGGCCTCAGGACTGTCCGCCGCCGCATCCAGGCTCGAGAAATAATTATTGACCGCGATACTGATTTTTTCCACGGTCTTCGGACCGATTCCCGGCACCTCTTCCAACTGCTCAGGTGTCATATCGGCGACCTGTTCCACGGTCGTGATTCCAGCTGCCACCAGTTTCTCGACGATACCCGGCTCAAGATCAGGCACGACCTCCAGCGGCGTAGCCTGCGGCGTCATCATGCCGCGCATCTGCTCTTCCACTTCCTGCCGCTTCTCTTCCTCGCTCTTGATGTCAATCTTCCAACCCAGCAGCTTGGCCGCCAGCCGTACGTTCTGCCCCTTCTTGCCGATGGCCAGCGACAACTGACTGTCGTCGACGACCACCTCAAGGTGCTTCTCCTGTCCTTCCAGCACCGTTACCCGGCTTACCTTCGCCGGCTGCAATGCCTTTTCGGCGAAAACCACCGGGTCCTCGTGGTACTCGATGATGTCGATCTTCTCTCCGCGCAGCTCGCGGATGATGGACTGCACGCGCATGCCCTTCATGCCCACGCAGGCGCCAACGGGATCGACATCCTTGTCCTTCGACATCACCGCAATCTTGGTGCGCTCGCCGGCTTCGCGCGCAATGGCCCGGATCACGACCGTGTTGTCGTAAATCTCCGGTACCTCCGTCTGGAACAAATGCGTGACCAGCTCCGGAGCCGCGCGCGAGACCACCACTTGCGGACCCTTAGATGCCTTCTCCACCCGCACGATCACCACCCGCGCCCGCTCGCCGGGAGCAAACGACTCCAGCCGCGACTGCTCTTTGCGTGGCGCGCGACCCTCAGCTTTGCCCAAATCAACGATCAGATCCTGCCCTTCAGTGCGCTTCACGGTCGCATTGATGATCTCGCCCACGCGCCCGATGTACTCGTTGTAAACCGTGTCGCGCTCGGCCTCGCGCACCTTCTGGAAGATCACCTGTTTGGCAAGCTGAGCGGCAATGCGCCCCAGAACGTCGGTCGGTTTGTAAGTGCGCAGCTCGCCCCCGACTTCTGCCGCCGGATCGACGCGCTTGGCATCGTCCAGCGTGATTTGCGAGATAGGATCTTCGATTTGCTCCGGCCCCTCAACAATCGAGCGGACTGCGTATGCCTTGATTTGGCCGCTTTCTTTGTCGAGCTCGGCGCGCAGGTTCTCCTGCGTCTTGTAATACTTTCGCGTAGCCACGACGATGGCATCTTCCACCGCGTTGACCACGATCTGCGGGTCGATACCCTTCTCCCGGCTGAGAGCGTCGATTACGTTGTACAGTTCACTTGCCATAATTTCTGCTAGAGCGGGCCTTTGGGCCCGCCTCAATCCGTTAATTTCTGGTAGAGCGAACCTTTAGGCCCGCGTCCAATCCGTTAGTTTCTCCACCCGCGATTGTTGTCATCACGAGGAGGCTTTCAAGCCGACGAGGGATCTGCTTTTCCCTCGGTTGGAAGGCGCCGTCCCTTTTCACAGCTCCGGAACCAAATTCGCCTTCTCAACATTCGCGAAGTCGATCTCAACCTCTGTGGCCTCGTGCTTCTTCTTGCGCGGCATTAGCTCCAAGCTGAGCCGCCCATCCTGAAACCCCTTGAGCCGTCCCTCAAAGTGCCGGTTGCCGTTCACCGGATCGCGCGTCATCAGCTTCACCAGGCTACCGGTAAAGCGCTGAAAGTCTTGCGGCTTCGACAGCTTGCGATCCAGCCCCGGCGACGATACCTCCAGCATGTACGAGCCGCCTGGCACAGCATCTTCTACGTCGAAAATCGTGCCTGCCTCGCGGCTGAAGTTCGAGCAATCCTCGTGCGTCACGCCACCCGGCTTGTCGATATAAATCCGCAGCGTCCGCGACTTGCCGCCGCCCAGCAGCTCCAGGTCAACCAACTCCAGCCCGTCCGACCGCGCCACACGTTCAGCAATCTCACGAATTTTGTCCAAACCGGCTGCCATCGCGCAACGGCTGCTCTGAAGCCCTTTCCCGATCTCCTTCCCGGGATCCCCGACGAGCGCCGTTTTTGCGCTTGGCGGGGTGGTAAGCACAGCGCGCCCGTCAGGCTCTGGTGACCTCCTGGACTTGCCCTACACCAGCGGATTACGGGGGTGGAAATAAAAAGTGGGCTCTCGCCCACCGGTGTGCTTCGCCGAATCTGCCGGGCTCGCTGTCACGCCCGAGCCGGTGACAGGAACCACTAAAACACAACAGTACCTCAATAAATATACGCCTAGGAGAGGGGAAACTCAAGACACGCTATCGGCATTGGCGGGTCGGCGTCCATATCCCGAAATGTCACGATCGCAGGTACAACCGTGCCTTCGAAACCGAGCTAAAGCCATTACAGCCGCCATAGCAGCGAAAGCATAACTACTCATCACGTCATCACCCACTGCACCGGCCGCCGCGGGCTGGCGTGCGCCGTCAGCGTCGGATAACCCATGTAGAAGACGAACGTCGGCTGCCAGGTGGCATCGCCGGTGATTTCGTTAAGCATCGCAACACGCACGGCCGGTCTGCCCAGCCCCTTCTCATGGTCCACCATCTCCACAGCCTCGTTGCAGGGCCGCCCCGCGATGTCTCTGGCCGTGGCGAAAAGGTGCGCGCGCTGCCAGGTTCTGCCCACTTGCAAACATTGCTGCTGGTCATAGCGATCGCGAACAGCGATGAAGCCGATCAGCGGCGCGCTGAGCATTAGCTCCGAATAGAGATCCTTCTCGCTCTTCGATGCGATCCTTGCAAGCATCCCCTGCGGTATCGTCTTGGCAACCGCCGTAGCAATGGGCGGCAGACCGAAGGCGTCAATCGTCAGCCCATCGCGGAATTCCTGCACCTCGCTCCACTTGGTCCGAACCCAGCGTCCGCTGCCGGCCTGGACCTCCGGGTCAGAATAGATTTCCTTGTTTGCCGCGGAGCTGACTTTCACAATCTTCTTGCGATCAGCTTCGCTGGTGAAAAGAAATACCTTCACCTCCGCGTGGTCGGTCGGCAACCGGCTCAGCGCATCGAGAAAATCCGGCGGCAGCGGTTTGTGCGGATCATAAGCACCACGGTTGGTGTGGCGTCGCGGGATGGCTCTGTACAGTTCATCTTCCTCGCGCTTTCCAGGCGCGAGTTGTACTCTCGCCAGCAGTTGTGGCTTGGGTTCAGCAGGGATGGGACCAAGCTTCCCCGGCACGGTCGTCACGCTGGCGGCATAGCCGTTGGCAGGCGCAGCCAGCATCAGGTTCTCCAGTGCGCAACCCATGCCAATGTGTTCTTCGCGCAAATAGGGATCAAGCGCCCCAACATTTCTGCTGGTGTCGATGTGCAACTCAATGGCGGAATCGCTGACCTTGAAGAGCCACGGCTGCGTGTTATGTGGGCTGGCCGCGAGGATCGCCGCGCTCACCAGCGCCAGCGGGCTACCCCTGGCATTACGCCAATCTTCCCAGGGCTCGTAGGCCGGACCTTCACCGGTGCTGAAGACGCCTTGGTCCCACGCGCGCCAAACGCCGCCGCCTACAACCGCGACGGTCAAAACTCCCGCGCTTTTTAGGAATGCCCGCCGCCGCATGGACCACCTCGCTGTGGACCCCTGTCAATGCTGCTGCCCACTATACGCCGGGCTTAGAGGTAAGGTTTCACTGCGGCGAGTGCGGCCCTGCACAGCAATGATTAAGCTCACCCTCCTCCAGCGCGGCGGGAGGAGGGCAGGGAAGCAACTCCTCGTCAGTGCTTGTCCGAAGCAATGCCCTGTTTCAGCTGCTGGATCGCTTGATCGAGCAGCTTGACCGCATTCGCGCGATGACCGTCAAAATCACGCGACGCGTCGTTCTGCAACTCTTCGCGTACACGCTCGAGTTGGTTGACCGCTTTACGCATCACCGGATGCCTTTCCTGGGCCTGGCCAGTGGCATTGGGTGGCGCCGCGTTCTGTATTGCCGCCGGGTTCGGCGATGGGGCCGGGTTAGCTGCAAGCACCGCAGCGGGAGCCAATGTCAATGCTGCCAGCGCCAGTGCGAGAGCAGCGGAGTGCAGGGATTTTCTCATTTTTCCTCCGTCACAACCGAATGTTTTCAGGTGCGGGATCATTGCGATCGGCATCCTGTTTCGCTCGCCTAAACACAAACATAACGCCGGAGGTTGCGGAAATGTGCGGGTATTTATTTCTTCGCGTTCTGCGCGACTCGGTAACCTGACTTGTGTTGGCGCGGCCTACAGAACCTGCGGTTCAGAGGTGAAAAGACGCGGATCGAATCGGAAGGCGCGGGGATCACTCCAGCGCAGATTTGCATATTCGGGGTGATTGGGGTTGAGCAGGACATTGAATTCCTCCGGAACGATGACGGAAGGGACTATGGCCGCGAGCAAATTTCCTGTGCGGATCCATGTGTCGCCAGCTACTTGGCAAGAAGATACCTCGTTGATGTGTGCGAATTTCAACTCCGAAGGCTTCTGGTCCAGATCGGCCGCCGACCAAACATACTCCCGCGGCAATTGCCGTTTGTCGAGGTGAACCAACACTTCAAGACAAGCCAGAGACAGGTTCTGCGCCGCATAGAGCATCGCTGTGCCAATGCGGTTCCATCGCCCGCCCGCCAACATCGCGCCAGTGTAGTCTGCAGCCATCCGCGAATGGTGATGCAGCCGGTAGACTTTCATGTTGGGTTTAGGAAAGGACGCCGTACTCGATGCGAAGCAAGACCTCAAGAACACGGCGTTGTTGCGCCGCGTCTCCAGTAGCTACAAGTTGTTGCGGGGAACGGCCATCGAAGATTTCGCGGCGCGTGTTCATCCAACTGGTCGCCTTCGCATCATCGCCAAAAACCTCCAAAGCACGATTCCACACGGTACCTGGATCGGGGTTTTGGAGTTGTGCCGCAAGCCGATCGGCAGGGGTTGGATTGTGCGACGTTGCCATGCGGTTAGTTTACTCCTGAAGCTTTCGTCCGGCGAAGCTCAATCGGTAGCGCGCGAATGCGCTCCCTCGGTTGCTTAAACCCGCAGCCCAACTCTACAATTGAAACTTATCCCTCCGCGGAACTTATCATGATCCATTTTCCTGTACCTGAGGCGCTTACCTTCGATGACGTGTTGTTGCTGCCCGCCAAGTCCGACGTTGTTCCGGCGCTGGCCGACACCACCACCCGCCTGACCCGCAATATCGAGCTCCGTGTGCCCCTGATCAGCGCCGCCATGGACACCGTCACCGAATCGCGCATGGCCATTGCCATGGCCCAGCAGGGCGGCCTCGGCATCATCCATCGCAATCTCTCCATCGAGCAGCAGGCCAGCGAGGTCGACAAAGTCAAGCGCTCCGAGAGCGGCATGATCGTCGACCCCATCACCATCTCGCCGGAGCAGAAAATTTCCGAGGCGCTCGAAGTGATGCGCCATTACCGCATCTCTGGCGTGCCCGTCACCAAAAACAAAAAGCTGGTCGGCATCCTCACCAACCGCGATCTGCGCTTTGAGACTCGCACCGATGTTCCCATCAGCGAGGTGATGACCAAGGACAACCTCATCACTGTCCCCGTCGGCACCACGCTGAGCGACGCCGAGGCCATCCTTCACCAGCACCGCATCGAGAAGCTTCTCGTCGTCGACGATCACTACAACCTCAAGGGCCTGATCACCGTCAAGGACATCCAGAAACGGATGAAATATCCCACCGCGGCAAAGGATGACCACGGCCGTTTGCGTGTCGGCGCGGCAATCGGCGCAACCGGCGATTTCCTCGAGCGTGCCCAGGAGCTGGTTCGCGCCAAAGTCGACCTGCTCGCCATCGACAGCGCGCACGGACACTCGACCCGCGTCATCGAAGCCATTACCAAAATTAAGTCGTCGCTGCCCCAAGTCGATCTCCTTGCCGGCAACGTGGGCACCTTCGACGCCGCCTGCGAACTCGCCCGCGCCGGCGCTGACGGCATCAAGGTCGGCATTGGGCCCGGCTCCATCTGCACCACCCGCGTCGTTACCGGGGCCGGCGTCCCTCAGATTACCGCCATCGCGGAAGCTGCACGCGCCACCCGCGACAGCGACGTGTCTATCATTGCCGACGGTGGTATCAAGTACTCCGGCGACATTACCAAGGCCATCGCCGCCGGCGCAGATTGCGTGATGATCGGCTCCTTACTCGCGGGAACCGAAGAGAGCCCGGGCGAGACCATTCTGTATCAGGGCCGCTCCTTCAAGACATATCGCGGTATGGGATCGCTTGCCGCGATGGCGCAGGGCTCCAGCGAGCGCTACTTCCAGCAGACCGATGGCAACACCGGCGACTCTTCCGTGCCCGTGATTACTGAAGAAGGCGACGGCAATCGCCTGGCGAAGCTGGTGCCCGAAGGCATCGAAGGACGCGTGCCCTATCGCGGCACGGTTGGCATGATCGTCTATCAGCTCGTCGGCGGCGTGAAGAGCGGCATGGGCTATGTTGGTTGCGGCACCATCCAAGAGCTGCAGCAGAAGGCGCGCTTCGTGCGCATCAGCGGCGCCGGCCTGCGCGAGAGCCACGTGCACGACGTCATGATCACCCGCGAGGCGCCCAATTATCGCGTGGAGTAGCCGTCGTCATCCGCTTGAAGCCCTCATTTCGCTCTCTCGTCCGCAACTGGTGGCCGGTCGTCGTCTGGCTTGGCGTCATCCGCGCCGAATCCACCGACACGGCATCCGCAGCTAACACCACCACCGTTCTCTACAAGCTAATTGCCACCGTAGCTCCGCATGTGGATCCCTTATTCGTGGAGCGTCTCGACGAAGTGCTGCGCAAAACCGGTCACTTCTGCGGATACGCCATTCTCAGCGCTCTGGTCTTCCTCGCTCTGCGCAACACCAATCGCGACCGTCTACGGAGTCTCCTGCAACGCCGCTGGGGAAGCTGTCTGCGCGACCTCTGGCGCAGCGAGTGGGCGCTGCTTGGCATCCTCGTGACCGTCGTCACCGGATCATTCGACGAAATTCACCAGACCTTCATTCCCTCGCGCACCGGCCGCTGGCAGGATGTGGTGCTGGATACTTGCGGCGCAGTCGTCGTCCAGGTTGCGATCTTTCTGTTTTCGACTCGCGCCTTCAAAAACCGAAAAGCCGCCACTCCTCAACCAGAACTCACGTCTCCCCGCTGAGCTGCTTTCCGGCGTTCTTCAGCAGCCCCTTAACACCGGGGCACCCTTCTTTACGCCCTCTTCAGCGCCTGCTCCAAATCGCCCCACAAATCATCAGCATCTTCCACGCCCACCGACAATCGCACTGTCCCCTCCGACACTCCCAGCAGCTCCAGTTGTTTTGCCCTCAATCCGATGTGCGAAGTGAGCACCGGATACGACACCGTCGACTCCACTCCACCCAGGCTGGCCGCCAGATACCACAGTGTCAGACTGTCGATAAAGCGCTCCGCCGCCCTGCCGCCCCCGCGCAGGTCGAATGACACCATCATCCCGAAATCCTTCATCTGCCTGCGCGCCAGCTCGTGCGCAGGGTCGTCTTCCAGCCCCGGGTAGTACACGCGCGCCACTTTAGGATGTTGCCGCAGCGCCTCCGCCATCCGCATCGCATTGCGGCAACCTCGCTCGACCCGCAGGTGCAGTGTCTTCAAACCGCGCAGCAGCAAATAAGCACACCCGGGATCGAGCACGCCGCCGGTCAGAATCATCATGGGCCGCGCCGGCTCCATCCACTTCTTGGACCCGGCCAGCGCGCCCGCGGTCAGGTCGCTGTGCCCGCCCAGATATTTCGTCGCCGAGTGAATAACCATATCGGCCCCTAGCTCCAGCGGCTTCTGCAGCACCGGAGTAGCGAACGTATTGTCGACTACAACGCAGACCTTTCGCTTGCGCCCCAGCTCACACAGCCGCGCCAGGTCCACGCAGCGGAGCGTCGGGTTTGTCGGCGACTCCAGAAACAGCATGCGCGTCTTCTTCGTGAAGTAACGTTCCGCATTTCCGATGTCGTGATAGGGAACGAAGCGCGTCTTTATCCCACAACGTGGGAGTACCTGCTCGAACAGCTTCACCGTGCCGCCATAAACGTCGAGCATGGAGACAATTTCGTCGCCCGCCTGGCACGCCGTCAGCGCCGCCACCATCTCTGCAGCCATGCCGCTCGACATCGCAATCGCCGCCTCCGCGCCTTCCAGTGCGGCCACTTTCTCTTCCACGGCGTTCACCGTGGGATTCGCGTAGCGCGAATACAGATACATGCCGCTGTCGCCTTTGGCGTAGCGGCGCAGGCCCTCTACTCCCGGAACAATAAACACCGAGGCCTGCGCGATGGGTGTGGTCAGCGGCGCAGCCTGACCGTGACGATCTTCGCCGGCGTGAACGCAGCGGGTGGCGTCGGATTGCAGTTTGTTTGCCTTCGACTTGCTCATGCGAGATCACCTTCAGGATGAGACAGCCGATTGTAAACGGACGCGGCCAGCCTTTGTTGAGGAGTTGCCGGGAGCAAACACGCAGGGTGAGACCCTCGAAGAAGCGCGAGCGAATCTTCAAGAAGCAGTTACCGCTCGTGCTTGAAGCGAACAGACCAAAGATGATCTCGCAAAGAAAATCTGTAAGGACCTGAGCATGGCAGCGCGATGAGAGATCTCACCTCTCAACAATAATTCCCGCCTTCGCCCCTTGCTTCCCGTACACCGCCCACGCCATCCGCGGCGTATTGTGCGCTATCCCGATCCTCCCGCGCGCGTTCACCAGGATGATTCCCCCATGCCCGTTGAGCCGGGCCTTCACATAGTACAGCGCCTGTTGCGCCGCCTCCTCCGGAGCCATTCCGTTCTCCACGCGATCCGCCGTCCACTTCGCCAGCACCAGCTTCATCATCGGCTCGCCCCAGCCTGTAGTCGATACCGCCGCGCTGCGATTGTCCGCGTAGCAGCCGCAGCCGATCAGCGACGAATCGCCCACACGTCCCGGAGCTTTGTTGAGTGTGCCGCCCGTTGACGTTGCCGCGGCGATGTTGCCGCTCGCATCCAACGCGACTGCGCCTACCGTGTCATGCGAGCGCGTCGGCCCGAACTCATCCGGCATCTTCAGGTACGCCTGCTTTTTCGCTTCGCGCCACCGTTCCACCTCGCGCTCCGTTACCAGTTCGTCATTCGCGCACAACTCGATGCCGTGCTCCTGCGCAAAGCGCTCGGCGCCGGTGCCGACGAAGTACACGTGCGGGCTCTCGGTCAGGATCTTCTTCGCCGCGCGGATGGGATTGCGGATGTGCTCGACGCAACCCACGCCGCCGGCGCGCAACGTGGCCCCGTCCATGATGAGCGCATCCAGTTGCACGCGCCCATCCATATTGAGAAACGAGCCGCGCCCCGCGTCGAAGGTCTCGTCATCCTCCATCGCCACCACCGCGGCCTCTACTGCGTCAAGCGAGCTGCCGCCGCGCTCCAGCACCTGCCAGCCCAGCGCAGCCGCTGCTTCCACGCCGCGCAGATGGGCCTCCACTACATCGTCAGGAATCGCCCACGCCCCACCATGGACCAGGATCACGGCATCAACCGGCAATTGCATACCTTTCCTACAAAAGAATGGCCTCCAGACTCAGAGGCAAACCAGAAAGAATACCAGATGACAATCAGGGCAGGGGCAGTGAGGGGTTTTGAACCTCTAGCGCCCGTTTTGTAGGCGGAGAATGGAATTCACCGCATCCAGGAAATCGTCCGGCAATCGCAATTCGTGCGCGTGAATGTAGCTCTGCGGAACCAACGCGGGGCCGCTTCCGGCAGAGGCTCCCAGGCCGCCGCGATTTTGCTCTACTCGGTTTCGAAGACCTTCTCCAGGGCCTCGTGGACCACGGAAATCGTGCAGAGTTCAGGAAGCATGAGCCAATAGCGGTGCACCTCCGGATCGCTCTGCGCCTCGGCACGCATTTCAGCCGAGGTCCAGTGACGCACATGCAGAAATCGGTCGGGGCGCGCCAGGTCGCGATAGAGCGAGTCGCGGCAGTAGCCTTTGGCATGCATCATGGTGTAAAGCTCGCGCAACGTATTCAGCAGCTCGTCTTCTTGGTTGGGCAGCGCTTCCAGAACAGCCAGCGATACGATCTCTTCAGCCATCGTGGTCTCGCCTTTCACGTCAGCGTTTCACAATTGGCGGCAACGTCAACTCCGCTTCTGTTCAACCGCGGCGATGTCGGAATGTGCTCCGAAAAGGAATCTCGGATATCGCACGGCGTTGAATTCCGCGCCGACAAGCACGACCATTGACACCAGATACATCCAGATCAGCAACGCAATCGCCGTTGCGACCGAACCGTAAATCGCGTTGTAGTTCGCAAACTTCCGCAGATAAATTCCGAACAACACCGTCGACACGAACCACAACACGGTTGCCAGCACCGATCCCGGCAACACGCGATGCCAGGGCTGCGTTCGCGGCACTCCGTGATGGTAGATCAATCCGATCACCGCAATGCTGGTGAGAGTGGCAATAATCCAGCGTAACGCTGTCCACAATCCCAGAATGTAAGGCCCGAACTCGTGGCCCGCGCGATAGACCAACCACAGCTCGATCTGATTTCCGAAGACCAGCAGAAACGACGCGAAGAACAACGGGATGCCGGCCAGCACAACCAGCAGAAATGCGATCATCCGTTCTTTCACGAGGCCCCAGATTTTTGGCATCTGGTAGGCGTTGCGAAAGCCTTGCATCCAGGAGATCATCACGCCCGAGCCGGTCCACAACGTGATGGCGCTGATGGTGAGAAGCAGCTTCAAACGCACTGGCTTGTTGCCGGTGAAGTATTGCAAAACGGCGGCGCTGGTGCCCTCGGGCAGAATTCGTCCGACCGCGTGACTGACCTCGCGCAAGAGTGCTGATGTGGTATGCGAGACGGACAGCACGGAAGCCAGAACGAGGATTCCAGGGAAAAGCGTAAGAATCGCAGAGAACGCCGCCGCCTTGGCGACGGCGAACGCGTCGTGCTGAAAGGCGCGCCACAACGCCATCCGGAAGTGACGAAGGAAGCGAAGCATCTGGGAGCAAGAGGAAGTGTAGCAGCCGCGCAAGAAGAGCCGTGGGTTCCGGCTATCAGTTGATGATTGTCGTTCGTTGCGAGTGGTCAATTGACCGGCCGAAAAATTGTTCCACGTGGAACAATTTTCGAGCTTGTAAGTGGCTGCGGTTCAGCTATTTAGAGTACCCCACAATCGTGGGGTAACTAAGGCCCTCAGATCAAGTAACCATTTTGACTGAAAACAGGGGCAGCCAACCGGACCCGCAACTCGCACACGCTTTAGAGCTGGCCGGAGTCTCGGTTACCGCGGAGAAGGCAGGAACGCTCTTCCCAACGCCGGAGCAGTAGCGCGCCGACGGGGCTCGGCTTTGCTGGGTGGGTGTTTTTAGTTACCCGTGCCCAGTCGCGAGAAGGGAACATTTACGATCGGGTACCTGCGCCAATCCTTGTAGTCGAAGTGCCACCATTCTTCGGGATAGACGGTGAACCCTTCGGCCTCCATTACGCTGCGCAGCAGGGCGCGATTGGCGCGCTCCTCGGCGGTGCCTCCCGCGTAATCGGCGTGGGCGCGCTCCGACATTTCGTCATAGCCACTGGGCATCGGCAGCGACTGTCCGGTCTTCAGGTCGTATATCGTGAGGTCGACGGCGCATCCGCGGTTGTGGTGTGAGCCCTGTGCAGGATCGGCAACATAGATGTGGTCGGCGGGAGGAGTTGCATCCCAGAAAATCTTGGTTACATACCAGGGCCGGTATCCATCGAAGATGAGCAAGCCATAACCTTGTTGGTGCAGCTTGCGATTGGCCCGCACCACAGCTTGCGCCGCCGGCCGCTGCAGAAATGCGCGCGCCTCTTCATAGAGCGGTGTTCCCAGAAAATTGTTGGACGATGCGTAACGGATATCCAGCTTCAGCGTTGGGTCGAGCTTGATGAGCTCCACCAGGTCGGGCCTGAGGAAGTCGCCATGCTCCTCGGGAGGCTGAGCTTTCAGCGCATCGGGGCGCAGCTCCGACACCGGTCGCAGCGGCTGAATCTTGAAGGTCTGCTGGACTTGCTGAGCCGGTAGCACACCGGACAGCAGAGTGAGTGACAGAATCAGGCGACGGAACATGATGGGGACATGATAGCGGGAGGTGCTGGCTGGGGTTGGGAACTCTGTGGTTAGAATGATGTATCACTCTGCCAACTGTCTTCCGCTCTGGGCCGTATCGGTTTTACTTCTACAGCCACGAGCCGAATGAGCCGCCGCACGTGCGTGTTGACCGGACGACCTCTCGGCGAAGTTCTGGCTCGATCCGGTGGCGTTGGCGAGGAACTTTGGATTTACTGCTCGCGAACTAAACACGATAGAATCGCTGGTGCAGGCGAACCAGCGCGGCCTTTTGGAGGAATGGCATGGGTATTTTGGCGATAGCGGCCGATGAAAGGGTCGCGGACGTGTCCTTCGATGACGATGCACTAAGCGTGCGTTTGAAGGATGGGCGCACGATCTCGGTGCCGCTGGCCTGGTATCCGCGGCTGTTCCATGCTACAGCCGAGCAACGTCACAACTGGAAGATTGCCGGCGGGGGATATGGCATCCACTGGCCGGAAATCGACGAAGACATCAGCACCGAAGGCCTGCTGCGCGGAGCGCCAGCTCCGAGAACCAGTCATTCCAAACAAGCTTGAATTGCCCCCCCACCATATGTCTCCCCTGGCGAGACTCGCTATGGAATGGAACCTTACCCAGCGTTGAAAACCTGCCCTGAGCGAAGCCGAACGGGCGCTAGGCTTAGATATGCTGTCCCCTTCGGCGACGGGAGTCACGCCAGGATTTGGGTGTCCTGCGCCCCAATGACGGCTGCCCCACCCGCCGCGAGAAACACGATGGAAAGAATGAGCAGTTCTTGTCCTCAATGTGGCAGAATGAGCGCAGGATCGTCATACGTGCCTTGTTGATGCGCTAGCGATTGGTCCTTGGAGACCTCCTTGTCCGCTGATGCAGCAGCTGCATTTTTTAGTTATGCCCGTGAAGATTCCGAGTTTGTCCTCAGGCTTTATGAGGACCTGAAGGGTTCCGGCGCGTCTGTGTGGATAGACCAATTTGACATCGAGCCCGGCACGCCGTGGGAACAGGCGGTTCAAGGCGCTCTCGACGACTGCTGGCGGCTGCTGGCGATTCTGTCTCCAAGATCTGTTAAGTCTGACAATGTTCTTGACGAGATTTCTTTTGCTCTCAACAAGCAAAAAAGGGTTATCCCTATACTGTATCGTGACTGTGATATCCCATACCGATTGGTTCGTTTGCAGCAGATCGATTTTCGCGACAATTACGATAGGGGACTCCAAGTGTTGCTGAAGGCTTTGCGATATACAAGGGGGACATACAGGAATGACACCGCGACCCGACGGGAATTATGACTTCAGGCCCAGCGAGCAGCTCAGTTTCACAATAACCAAGTTGCTGCCGAACTGCACGAAATGGTAGTTACTGCTTGCGGTCTCTATACATCATGGCTCCCGCATTAGGAGCACAGGTTTTGTTAACGATGTCGCTGGATTTTGAGTTGGATGCGAAAGGCGACTTCGCTAATGGGGCCTCTACACGATTCAATTCACCGGAGCAGAAGGTTCCAGCATGCAACCGGTCAAGGTCATCCCCTCCGGCCTTCGAAAAGGTCTTCGTCTTTTTTGTTCGCTGATGTGCCCATTTGGAAAGGGCGACGACGACCATCTGCGTGAAGAGGTCATCAAATCGCATCAGCGAGAACGGCCATCCAAGTCCGGATGGCCGTTCTCATATTTGGCCGAAGGCCGCGGCTGAAACCGCGCCTCTTCACACCGTAAAGCCGAGTGATGCACCAGTAAACCGGTGCACCACCCAGCTTCCCTTACTCTGCGGCCAGCTCTTCGGCTTCGTTTTCGCCTTCGCGGCGGAGCAGTTCCAGCGCGCGTTCGGCTTCTTCGTGCGCGGCCGTGACCTCTTCCTGCACCGGTCATCTGGCGTTAGCCGGGGAGGCTAACGTCATAACGCAAGCGGAAGCTCAGCCGGCGTTCAACCCCGAATCCAACGTTCTTCTTGCCGGTGATGAATGCGGTTGTCGTTCCCGCCGCCGCGCCGATACCGCCGCCAATGAGCGCTCCCTTGCCGCCCGCGGCCAGAGCGCCGATCAGCGCACCGCCTCCGGTGCCTCCTCCAATCCATCCCAGATTGCGTTTCTTATGCGAGCGGCCGCGGGCAGTTATGCCGGCGGTTGCCAGCCGAATCTGCTGCTGACCAATGGTTACGGTGTCGAGGGTCAGCCCGAGTTCGCCGGGATGGCGCAGCCGTCCGGAGCGGCGCGCGATGGTGACGTGTCCGCTGGCTGGGGCTCCAACCGGCAAGACAACGCGATCGCCCACGACAACGGGCTGATCAACGACTGCCTGGAATGGCTGGCCAGCGATAGCCGAGCCGCTCGACAACGACTGCTGCAGGCGCACGATGATCGGTGTTCCTGCAGGTATGGTCAAGGGCGCCGCTGGCTGGGTTGAGCTGGCAGCGGAATTCGCAGTATTCGACACGCCGCCGGCGGCAGGAGCGTTTTGTTCCGGCGAGTTGGACGAAGAGTTGTCGTTCGCAGCGCCGTTGCCGGCGGGCTGAGCGCTGGGATTTTGACTCTGGGTAGTTCCGCTGGAATTCTGAGCCGCGGAGTTCACAGATTGCGACGGTTGGGCCGGCTTGGAGCTACAGCCGCACAGCGCGAGGAACAATAGCAATGTAGCGGATGGAGCAAGAAAACGCTTGATGACTATCATGCTTCCCTCCTGCAAACTACTCCAAGGAAGAAGCAGCAAGCAGCTTGCCATGCCGTAAGGTGCTGCGGGCCAATGAGTTAGGGGAAAATTGAGGTAGTAGACCGTGAAAATTCTACTCAGATTCAGCAGCGTCGCCAGGGACCGGCACCGGTCATTCAAAAGCAGTAGAGTTCCACCAGAATCAAACGCGATTTCTCCGGGAAGCTTTGAGGTCCCCCTTCCAGATGCCGCTTCCGTAGTAGCGAAGGATGCCTTTGCGGCTCTCGGAGCGGACGAGCAACTCGCGGGCCTTGTCCATGGAAAATCCCCATTCAAGGCCAAATGAAGGCCTTGAATGGGGCACCCGTGCCGAGAACAGACTTACTCTGCGGCCAGTTCTTCGGTTTCGTTTTCGCCTTCGTGGCGGAGCAGTTCCAGCGCGCGTTCGGCTTCTTCGTACGCGGCCGTGACCTCCTCCTGCACCTTCTGTGCGGCCTGTTCCATCTCCTGCGAGAGCCGGACATTGCGGTAGTACTCCATGCCGGTACCCGCGGGGATGAGACGGCCCACGATGACGTTTTCCTTCAGACCGCGCAGGTGATCGACGGCGCCCTGGATGGAGGCTTCCGTGAGGACGCGCGTGGTCTCCTGGAAGGACGCGGCCGAGATGAATGAGTCGGTGGAGAGCGAGGCTTTGGTGATGCCGAGCAGCAGCGGACGGCCAGTAGCCGGCTTGCCGCCGTTCATGATCGCCTTCTCGTTCTCTTCGCGGAAGCGGAACTTGTCGACCTGCTGTTCGAGCAGGAACGACGTGTCGCCGACGTCTTCCACCTTCACCCAGCGCATCATCTGGCGAACGATCACCTCGATGTGCTTGTCGCTGATGTTCACGCCCTGGAGCCGGTAGACCTCCTGGATTTCGTTTACCAGGTACGCCTGCAGCTCCTTCTCGCCGAGGACGGCAAGAATGTCGTGCGGGTTGAGCGGGCCATCCATCAGCGGCTCGCCGGCGCGGATGCGCTCGCCTTCCTGTACGTTGACGTGAACGCCGCGCGGCACCTGGTATTCCTTTTCGGTGCCGTTGTCAGCCACGACGTAAATCTTGCGCTGACCCTTGGCTACATCGCCGAACTTCACCACGCCATCGATCTCGCTGATGACAGCGGTTTCGTGCGGCTTGCGGGCTTCGAAGAGCTCCTGCACGCGCGGCAGACCGCCGGTGATGTCCTTGGTCTTAGTGGTTTCGCGCGGGATCTTCGCCAGCACGTCGCCGGGCGTGACCGTGTCGCCGTCCTGCACCATGAGGTGAGAGCGCGAGGGCATCAGATAACGCTTGCTGCCCTTGGCACCCTTGACGACGATGGCCGGCTGGCGCTTCTCGTCTGGCGAGTCGACAACCACGTGGCGCGACAAGCCCGTCACTTCGTCGACTTCTTCGTGCAGCGTGAGGCCCTCCTGGAGGTCCTTGAACTGCACCGTGCCGCCGATCTCGGTGAGGATGGCGAAGGTGTACGGATCCCACTCGACCAGCACATCGCCGAGCGACACCTGCGCACCGTCCTCGACCTTGACCCTGGCGCCGTAAACCACCGCGTAGCGTTCTTTCTCGCGGCCTTTGTCGTCGACGACTGCGATGGAGCCGTTGCGGTTCATCACGACGAGGAAGCCTTCTTTGGAGCGGACAGTCACCAGGTTGATGAAGCGCAGGGTGCCGTTGTTCTTGGCATCGAGGCGCGACTGCTCGCTGACTCGCGAAGCCGTGCCGCCGATGTGGAAGGTACGCATGGTGAGCTGGGTTCCCGGCTCGCCGATGGACTGGGCCGCGATGACGCCGGTGGCTTCACCCAGCTCGACCAGACGTCCGGTCGCCAGGTTACGTCCATAGCACATCACGCAGACGCCGCGCTTGGACTCGCAGGTGAGCACCGAGCGAATCTTCACGCGCTCGATACCTGCGGCCTGCACGGCGTTGGCCAGGTCTTCCGTGACCTCCTGGTTGATATCGACGATAATGTTGCCTTCGTAGTCCTTGATCTTCTCCAGCGAAACGCGGCCCACGATACGGTCACGCAGCGGCTCGATGATCTCGCCCGACTCCACGATGGAGGTGACGTAGATACCATCGACGGTTCCGCAATCGTATTCGCTGATGATGACGTCCTGCGCGACGTCGACCAGACGTCGGGTCAGGTAGCCCGAATCCGCGGTTTTCAACGCGGTATCGGCCAGACCTTTGCGCGCGCCGTGAGTGGAGATGAAGTACTCCAACACGGTAAGGCCTTCGCGGAAGTTGGCGGTGATCGGCGTCTCGATGATTTCGCCTGAAGGCTTGGCCATCAGGCCGCGCATTCCGGAGAGCTGGCGGATCTGCTGTTTCGAACCGCGAGCGCCGGAGTCAGCCATGACGTAAATCGGGTTGAGTTCGCCAGCCTTGTCATCCTGCTGCATGGCGGAGAACATCTCGTCGGCAACATTTTCCGTGATGGCCGACCAGATTTCGACGACCTTGTTATAGCGCTCACCGTTGGTGATGGCGCCGTCGAGGTACTGCTGCTGCACGGCGATGGCAGCCTTCTCGGCTTCTTTCACCAGAGCCTGCTTGCCCTTGGGGATGACCATGTCATCGATGCCGATGGACAGGCCAGCCGTGGTGGCATACTGGAAACCGAGCTGCTTGATGCCGTCAAGCATGCGCACGGTCGTCTCCAGACCAAAGCGCAGGTAGCAGTAGTTCACCAGATTACCAACGCCCTTCTTCTTAAGCAGTCCGTTGATGTACGGCATTTCGGCAGCGCCGCGCTTGAGGTGGTCGTTCATGATGGCGCGGCCAACGGTGGTCGAGATGTACTGCCGCTCGAACATCGTGGGCTCGGTGTGGATGACGTCCTGATCGTCGTACGCGGTGGTGAGGTCGATGACCTCGCCCGAGTAGCGCAGACGAATCGGGGTGAGCGTCTCCACTTCACCCATTTCCTTCGCGAGCAGAACTTCGTCGATGTTGGCGAAGGCGCGGCCTTCACCTTTCGCGCCGGGCTTCGCCTTGGTCAGGTAGTAAATTCCGAGCACCATATCCTGCGTGGGCACGGTAATCGGCTGACCTGAGGCGGGGGACAGGATGTTGTGCGAGGCCAGCATCAGGACGCTGGCTTCAACCTGCGCTTCCGGCGAGAGCGGAATGTGCACGGCCATCTGATCGCCGTCGAAGTCTGCATTGAACGCGGTGCAGACCAGGGGGTGAATCTTGATGGCTTTGCCTTCCACCAGCACCGGCTCGAAGGCCTGAATGCCGAGGCGGTGAAGTGTGGGAGCGCGGTTCAGCAGAACGGGATGGTCTTTGATGACCTCTTCCAGGATGTCCCAAACGATGGGCTCCTGCTGCTCCACCATTTCTTTCGCCTGCTTGATAGTGGTGCAATGTCCGGTCTGCTCCAGCCGGTGATAGATGAACGGCTTGAACAGCTCCAGCGCCATCTTCTTGGGCAGGCCGCACTGGTGCAGCTTGAGGTCAGGCCCAACCACGATGACCGAGCGGCCAGAGTAGTCCACACGCTTGCCGAGCAGGTTCTGGCGGAAGCGTCCCTGCTTGCCCTTCAAGGTGTCGGAGAGCGACTTCAGCGGGCGATTGTTGGCGCCACGCAGCACGCGGCCACGACGACCGTTATCGAAGAGCGCGTCGACGGCTTCCTGCAACATGCGCTTCTCGTTGCGCACGATGACTTCCGGCGCGTGCAGGTCCATCAGCTTCTTCAACCGATTGTTGCGGTTGATGACGCGGCGATAGAGGTCGTTCAGATCAGAGGTGGCGAAGCGGCCACCATCGAGTGGAACCAGAGGACGCAGCTCCGGCGGGATGACCGGGATTACGTCGAGAATCATCCACTGCGGCTTGTTGCCGCTCTTGCGGAAGGCCTCAACGACCTTCAGGCGCTTGGCGTACTTCAAGCGCTTCTGCACCGAGGTTTCGGTGCGCATCTTCTCGCGCAGAGCGGTCGACATGCTCTCAACTTCAACGCGCTTCAGCAGTTCCTTGATTGCCTCTGCGCCCATCATGGCCTTGAAGCCGCTGGCACGGTGCTCCTGATCGAGCTCGCGGAAACGGGCTTCGTCTTTGATGACTTCGCGCTCTTTCACGGGCGCATCGCCGGGTTCGATGACGACATAGGCTTCGAAATAGAGCACGGACTCGAGGTCGCGCAGCGAGATGTCGAGGATGTGGCCGATGCGGCTGGGCAGTCCCTTGAAGAACCACACGTGCGAGCAGGGCGAAGCCAGCTCGATGTGTCCGAGACGTTCGCGACGAACTTTGGAGAGCGTCACTTCCACGCCGCACTTGTCGCAGATGACGCCGCGGTGCTTCATCCGCTTGTACTTGCCGCACAGGCACTCCCAATCGGTGACTGGGCCGAAGATGCGGGCGCAGAACAGGCCGTCGCGTTCCGGCTTGAAGGTGCGGTAATTAATGGTCTCCGGTTTGGTGACCTCGCCGTGCGACCAGCTGCGAATCTTTTCCGGCGAAGCCAGGCTGATGCGAATGGCGTCGAAGTCGGCGATCGGATTTCCAAGATCAAATGGACTCGAGCGATACATGATTAGTCCTCAGTTGTCAGTTGTCGGTTGTCAGTGATCGGTTCTGCAACGCGACGGTTAGTTGTTGTTCGCTGCCATCAGCAGCTTTCCAATTTCCTTGCGCAATCTTTGAAGGGGCACGCCTTCAGGCGTGCCGTTAGTCTTTCTTTAGCTCCGGCTTTAGCCGCTGAGGGAAGCTCCCTCAGGGCCTGAAGGCCGGTTTGAAAATCAACCTCTCGGCACGGCTGAAGCCGTGCCCTTTCAAATCGCGGGGTGAACGCGGGCCTGAAGGCCTGCTCTACCCGGTCCGAATACCTACGGCTTTCCCTCAAGCCGGGTGATCCGGTGCTCCATGGATCTGGGCAATATGGAGAAGGCGAGCAGTCGCCTCAGCGATTTCGTTGGTATAGGTCTTAATCCCTTCGATCTCGCGAGCCGTCAGCTCGGCCGTCTGAGTCAGAGCTTCGTGCCGGTCAACGAGCTTTTCCAGCCTCTCGTCTATCGTCATAACTCTCTCCTTAGTCCGCCGCGACGGGGCTTTCGGGAGCGACAAGTTCCTTGCGCTCCTTGGTCTTGATCAGCTCCACGTCGAGGCACAGCGACTGCAACTCGCGAATCAGCACGTTGAACGATTCCGGAACGCCTGGCTCAATGGCCGCTTCGCCTTTGACGATGGCCTCGTAAATCTTGGTGCGGCCATAAACGTCATCGGACTTCGCGGTGAGCAGTTCCTGCAGAATGTAGGCGGCGCCGTAAGCTTCCAGCGCCCACACTTCCATTTCGCCGAAGCGCTGGCCACCGAACTGAGCCTTGCCGCCCAGCGGCTGCTGGGTAATCAGCGAGTATGGCCCGATGGAACGCGCGTGGATCTTGTCGTCGACCAGGTGCGACAGCTTGAGCATGTAGATATAGCCGACCGTAATGGGCTGCTCGAACTTCTCCCCGGTCATACCGTCGAACAGGTAAGCCTTGCCCGACGAAGGCAGCTCGGCTTCGGCCAGCAGCGATTTGATCTCGCCCTCTTTTGAACCGTCGAATACGGGAGAGGCGAAGTAGACTGCGTCGGTCATGCCTTCGGCGACGCGCTGGAGCGTTTCATCGTCGAGGTTGATGAGGTCGTCGACAAACGGCGTGCCCTTGAACAAGGCTTTCAGCTCCTTGCGCATGTGCTCCGCCTTCGAGTTCTCCTTCACCAGCTCGCCGATCTTCTGTCCTAGTGCATAACCGGCCCAGCCGAGGTGCGTCTCGAGAATCTGGCCGACGTTCATACGGCTGGGGACACCCAGCGGGTTCAGGACGATCTCCACCGGCGTTCCGTCGTCGAGGTACGGCATGTCCTCTTCCGGCAGAATGCGGGCGATGACGCCCTTGTTGCCGTGGCGTCCGGCCATTTTGTCGCCGACGCTCAGCTTGCGCTTCATGGCGATGTAGACCTTCACCAGCTTGATCACGCCGGGAGGCAGTTCGTCGCCCTTCTGCAGCTTCTCGACTTTCTCGCGGACGATCTTGCGCAGCACGTCGATCTGGCGCGAGGTCATCTCTTCGATTTCGTCGATCTGCTCGTTTACGCGCGGGTCCTTGTCGGCGTACTTGATGCGCTTCAGGTTGCGCGTCGAGATGCGCTCGATGGTGTCGCGGTCGAGGATGACTCCCTTGGTCAGCAGGCGCTTGTTGGTGCGCTCGTCGTGCAGGTCGGCGAGAACTTCCTTGCCGCCCAGCAGCCCTTCGAGTCGCTTCAAACGCTCGTCGGTGAGGATTCGAATCTCATCGGCGAGGTTCTTCTCCAGCTTGGCAACCTGATTGCCTTCGATCATCTTGGCGCGCTCGTCCTTCTCCTGACCTTTGCGGGAGAAAATCTTCACGTCAACCACCGTGCCCTCGATCCCCGGGGGACAGGTGAGGGAAGCGTCGCGAACATCGCCGGCCTTTTCGCCGAAGATGGCACGCAGGAGCTTCTCTTCCGGCGTGAGCTGGGTCTCGCCCTTGGGTGTGACCTTGCCCACGAGGATGTCGCCGGCCTTTACGGTCGCGCCGATGCGGATGATGCCGCTCTCGTCGAGATCGCGCAGCGCCGACTCGCTGACGTTGGGAATGTCGCGCGTGACTTCTTCGGGTCCCAGCTTGGTGTCGCGCGCCTCGATCTCGAACTCCTCGATGTGGACGGAGGTGTAATAGTCCTCCTTCACCATCTTCTCGGAGACCAGGATCGCGTCCTCAAAGTTGTAACCGCGCCAGGGCATGAAGGCCACCAGCACGTTACGACCGAGCGCCAGCTCGCCCATGTCGGTGCAAGGACCATCGGCTATGACCTGCCCCTTGGCCACGCGGTCACCCTTCTTCACGATGGGGCGCTGGTTGATGCAGGTGTTCTGGTTGGAGCGCTTGAACTTGGTGAGCTGGTAGATGTCGCTGCCCACCTCGCGCGAAAGTTGCGCGGGATGATGCTCACCTTCAACGCGCACGATGATGCGCTCGGAGTCGACGGAGTCGATGACACCGCTGCGGCGAGCCAGCACTACCGCGCCGGAATCACGCGCCGTGACGCCTTCCATCCCCGTGCCGACGATAGGCGCTTGCGCGCGCAACAACGGCACCGACTGACGCTGCATGTTCGCGCCCATCAGAGCGCGGTTGGCATCGTCGTGTTCGAGGAAGGGAACCAGCGACGCAGCCACCGAGACGAGCTGCTTCGGGCTCACGTCGATGTAGTCGACCTCGTTTTGATTGACGAGGACGAAGTTGCCGGCCTTGCGGGCGTTCACCAGTTCGGCAACGATGCGGCCCTTGTCATCAATTTCGGCGTTCGCCTGCGCGATGACGTGACGGTCTTCCTCCCACGCCGAGAGGTAGAACGAATAGGGCTCGAAGTCGATGAGCTTCTTGCGGCGCTCCTTAAGGTCATTGTTGGCCTTGACGATTTCGGCCTTCTCGGCGTGATCGCCGACGCGATAATCGCTATCACCGGCGTTTACCACGGTCAAGAAGTCGAGGACACGGCCGTTCTTGACCTTGCGATACGGCGACTCGATGAAGCCGTAATCGTTGATACGCGCATAGCAGCTCAGCGAGGAGATCAGACCGATGTTGGGGCCTTCCGGCGTCTCGATCGGGCAGATACGTCCGTAATGCGTGGGATGAACGTCCCGGACTTCGAATCCAGCGCGCTCACGCGAAAGACCGCCCGGTCCAAGGGCCGAGAGACGCCGCTTGTGGGTGATCTCCGAGAGCGGGTTGGTCTGGTCCATGAACTGCGAGAGCTGCGACGATCCGAAGAACTCGCGGATGGCAGCCATGACCGGCTTGGCGTTTACCAGGTCGTGCGGCATGGCCGTGGACATCTCCTGGTAGACGCTCATCTTTTCCTTGATAGCGCGTTCCATGCGAACCAGGCCGATGCGGAACTGGTTCTCCAGCAGCTCGCCGACCGCGCGAACGCGGCGGTTGCCGAGGTGATCGATGTCGTCCACCGAGCCGATGTTCTTGCGCAGCTTCAGCAGGTAGCGGATGGTCGCGTAAAAGTCCTCGGGCTCCAGCGTGCGATTCTCGAGATTAGTGGCGTCCTCGCGCTCGAACAGCTTGATGTTGAACTTCAAGCGGCCAACGCGCGAAAAGTCGTACTTCCGCGGATCGAAGAACATGCCGTGGAAGAGTGCAGTCGCGGTGTCGAGCGTCGGGGGATCGCCGGGGCGCAGCTTGCGATAGATCTCAATCAGCGCTTCCTGCGGCGTCTTGACGGAATCGCGGCGCAGCGTGGCGCTGATGACCGTGCCTACGTCATCGCGCTCGGGGAAGAAGAGGTGAAGCTCGGTGACTCCGGCTTCCATCATCTTCGAGAGTTTGTCGGCGGTGAGCTCGGTGTTGGCTTCGAGCAGCACCTCGCCGGTGTTGACGTCGATAACATCGGCAGCGATGAACGCGCCTTCGAGATCCGTGATGTCAGCTTCGATCTCGGTGATGCGGTGCTTCTGGATTTCCTTCATCACCGCAGGCGTGACCTTGCGGCCGGAGTGCGCAACCTCTTCACCATTCTTTGTGGCGATGCGATGCGCCAGCTTCATGCCGAGCAGGTTGGTCGGCTTGTCGGAGCCCGGTTCCAGTGTCCAATAGAGCTTGTTGTCGCGAATCAGAATGCGATCGACGGTGTAGAAGGTGCGAAGAATTTCTTCGTCCGAGCGCAGGCCGAGGGCGCGCAGGAAGATGGTGCCCAGGAACTTGCGCTTGCGGTCGATGCGCACGTACAGGATGTTCTTCTGGTCGTATTCAAACTCTACCCACGAGCCGCGGTAGGGAATGATCTTGCCCAGGAAGTAGGTGCGGTTGTTCGCGGTCTCAAAGAAGACGCCGGGCGAACGGTGCAACTGGCTGACGATCACGCGCTCGGTGCCGTTGATGATGAAGGTGCCGTTGGAGGTCATCAGCGGAATGTCGCCGAAGAAGACTTCCTGCTCCTTCATGTCGCGGATTGATTTGTTGCCGGTCTCGGGGTCCTTGTCGAAGATGGTGAGGCGCATGGTGACCTTCAGCGGAGCGGAATAGGTCATACCACGCTCTTCGCATTCGGCCACGTCGTACTTCAGCTGCAATCCCACGGGATCGCCGCACTTGTTACAGAAGTCGGGTGTGTTGGCGTTGTAGGTGCCGCACTTGGTGCAGAGCACATCGCCCAGGTGGAACGGGTCGGTCTTCACCGTCGCGCCGCAATTGCGGCAGGTGGTGCGCAGGTGATTCAGCCCCTTGAGGTGGCCGCACTTGCACTCCCAGTTGCCGATGGCGTACTCGACGAAGTCGAGTTGAGAGACGTTGCGGAAGTCGGTAATCGGAAAGACCGACTGAAAGACAGCCTGCAAGCCCGCGTCATCGCGCTCGCTCGGGAGGGCGTCCATCTGGAGGAAACGCTCGTAGGAACGCTTCTGCACCTCGATGAGGTTGGGAATCTGGATGGTCGCCGGAATTTTGGAGAAATCGAATCGATTCCGGTTGGCAATTTTTTGTTGCGCCATTTATAAAGCTCCTGATCAGTAGCGGCCAGCGAGCCTGATGCGGTACTCGCTCTGGTTGGCCATGCAAACATTTTGCGGAGGTGGGACGGGGAGATCTGCCGTCTCACACCTGGCGAGTTGAAAAGAAAGGTTAGAAGTCGTAGTTCTACGCGCAAAGCGAAGTGCGCTCGCGAAGACAAAAGTCCCCGTGAGCGCCGGTTCAGGCGCCGTGCAATCCCATAACCATACGGCCTGGGAGTTCGGCACAATACGTGCCGCAATTTTGCTTACTTCCCGCGCCAGTATTTTCAGGCCTTGTCTTCGTCCGGCTCGCCGCCGCGTCTGAGCTGACGCGGTCCCCGGCCAAACCGGCCGTCCGCCAACCTGTTTTGATGCTGGAGCTCGGAAAAAGACTCCAGCTTTTTCATTGATGCCCGGGAATTCCGCGGCCCTCCGCTGAGAGGACCACTAACTTCTCGGCTTCATCGCGCCTCTCCACGGCCGCTCCGACGTGGATAAGAACGGAGCCGCCGCCTCGCAATCAGCGCAGGCAGCAGCGTGCCAGAGACCCCGGTCAGCGCGCCCGGGGTGCAGTCGCCCATCCCACGCCGTGCGGGCAAGCGCTAACGCGAGCACTTGCCGGGCACAGTCCAGAAACGGGCGGAAAAGACTATTTTACCTCGACCGTGGCTCCCGCCTCGGTGAACTTCTTCTTGATGTTCTCGGCTTCTTCCTTGTTGACGCCCTCTTTCACGGTTTTGGGCGCGCCATCAACCAGGTCCTTGGCTTCCTTCAAACCCAGGCTGGTGACTTCGCGGACAGCCTTAATCACGTTGATCTTGTTGGCGCCAACGGCAGTAAGCACGACCGAGAACTCGGTCTTCTCTTCCGCCGGAGCCGCCGCCGCACCGGCGCCTGCGCCGGCCGCGCCCGCCATCATCACGGGGGCCGCAGCCGCCGCGGAGACGCCAAGACGCTCTTCCAACTTCTTCACCAGGGCTGCCGCATCGAGCAGCGACAGGCCTACGATTGATTCTTCTAACTGCTGCAGATCCGCCATATCGTTATCCACCTATTCGTTATTCGACCGGGGTCCCCGACGAGCGCCCCGCCGTGGCGGGTTCGCGGGGGTGGTCGTTGTGTTGATTTCGTTCCCGTCTCCGAGGTTTCCAATGTGTCGCCCGTGCGCCAGACTCGCCCAGGGAGCACCCCTCACAACGGATAACGCAATCTCTCCGGAAGCGCTCGCGCGCCCCCAAACTCGTTCCAGGTAGAGCGGCGCTTCAGCGCCGCGTCCCTCAATCCCTCAAATTCTTTTCTTCGGCGAACACGATGTTCGATCCGAAAGGAAATAACTACGCTACCGACGCTGGCCTAAAGGCCAGCTCTACCCAAATCTCTACGCCTGCGCTTCTGCCATCGCAGGCTCGGCTGCGGGAGCAGGCGCTTCCGCCGCTCCGCCAAACTTGTTCTTTTCGACGCCTTGGTTGATGACGACCGCCAGATCGCGACCAATGGCATTCATCACCGTCACCAGACGCTGCGCCGGAGCTGTCATCAGGAAGAGCAGCTTGGAGTAGATCTCTTCCTTCGAAGGCATGTTCGCCAGTGCGTCGATGTCCTTGATCTGAATGACGCGGCCTTCGACGACGCCTGCCTTGAAGGTGTACTCCGGATTGTCCTTGGCGTACTTGCTGAGCGCCTTGGCCAGAGCGACCGGATCGCCGCTGGTATACGCAATGGACGTCACGCCTGCGAGGCTCTTCACGGCCTCTTCAACCGGGGTGCCCTTGGCTGCACGCTCGGCCAGCGTGTTCTTCAGCACGCGATAACGGCCGCCTGCACTCCGCACCGCCTTGCGAAGCTCAAAATCCTTTTCCACCGTCATCTTGGCGAAGCTGCCGACGATGGCGTGGTTCGCGCCCTTGAGTTCTTTACTGAGCGCCTCTACCTGTTCAATCTTCTTTGCTTTAGTAACGGCCATGTTCGATTCCTTGTTGTCTCCCACCCTTCGCGAAAGGATAGGGCACCCATTTCACAAATTTGTCACGAGCGAGCTTCAGCTTACGGCACGGCTAAAGCCGTGGCCTTTCAGACCCTAGGCTACGCTCTCGCCGCTGCTTCCACCGGAGCCGTGTCGATGGGCACGCCCGGTCCCATCGTGGAGCTCAGATAGCAGCCTTTGATGTACTTGCCCTTGGCTACGGAAGGCTTTGCCTTAATCACGCTGGTGATCACCGTAGCGGCGTTCTCCACCAACTTCTCGGGCGGGAACGAAATTTTGCCGACCGGCACGTGCACCAGCGCGGTCTTGTCGGTTCGGAACTCGACCTTGCCGGCCTTGGTTTCTTTCACGGCGGAGGCGACGTCGAAGGTCACGGTTCCGGTCTTGGGATTGGGCATCAGACCACGTGGTCCGAGCACCTTACCCAGGCGGCCAACGGACTTCATCATGTCGGGCGTGGCGATGACGGCGTCGTAATCGGTCCAGTTTTCCTTCTGGATCTTCTCAACCATGTCTTCGCCGCCGACGAAATCGGCGCCCGCTGCTTCAGCTTCGCGAACCTTTTCGCCGGTTGCGATGACGAGGACCTTCTTCGACTTGCCGAGCCCGTGCGGGAGGACGACCGTGCCGCGGACCATCTGGTCAGCGTGCTTGGGATCGACGCCCAGGCGCATGGTGAGGTCGACAGTCTCGTCGAATTTAGCGAATTTTACCTTCTGCAACAGCGGCACGGCGTCCTCAAGCGTGTAGGATTTCGCCTGAACCTCGGCCCGGGCCTTCTCGATATTTTTTCCAGCTTTCTTCATTTTTTCCTCATCTCCCACCGCACATTCGTTGACGCCGAACGGCCGTGGTGTGTGCGATTCGTGCCGGTAGAGCGGGCCTTCGGGCCCCGCGTCCCACTGACATTTTCTCGTTGGTTCCGCAGCCGACATCCTGGATGGCGGCTGCGGAACAAATTCTTATGGGCGCCCGACGCAGGCCTTAAAGGCCTGCTCTACCCCTACTATACGGTCACTTCGATGCCCATGGAGCGCGCGGTGCCCTTCACGCTCTTCACGGCTGCCTCAACGGAGGCGGCGTTCAGGTCAGGCATCTTCTGCTTGGCGATCTCCAACACCTGCTTTTCTGTAACCTTGCCGACCTTATCTTTGTTCGGCGTACCTGAACCCTTCGCCACCCCCGCGGCGCGCTTCAACAGAATGGCCGCCGGCGGAGTCTTGGTGATAAAGGTGAACGAGCGGTCGCTGTACACCGTGACCACGACCGGAATGATGAGGCCGTCGAGCTCCTTCGAGCTGGTCTTGGCGTTGAACTGTTTGCAGAACTCCATGATGTTGATCTGCGCCTGACCGAGCGCCGGACCAACCGGCGGCGCCGGAGTGGCTTTGCCCGCCGCAATCTGCAACTTCACTGAACCGGTAATCTTCTTTGCCATTTTTTGAACTCGCTCTTCGCTATTCGCTCTTCGCCTTTCGCCAGATCACCCGCATCTCCTTACGAAAAGCGAAAGGCCAAAGGCGGCTTTCTACGTAATGACCTTTTCCACTTGCCCGAAGCCTAACTCCACCGGAGTCGAGCGGCCGAAGATGGTGACCATGACTTTCACGGTCTCGCGATCTTCGTTGACCTCGTCCACAACGCCGGTAAAGCTGGCGAACGGGCCTTCACTGATGCGCACCGACTCGTTCTTCTCGAACTTGACCTTGAGCTTCGGCTTCTCGCGGCTGTCGGCGACACGATAAACAATCTGCTGCACTTCCTCTTCGGAAAGTGGCGTCGGCTGCTGCCCGGTGCCGACGAAGCCCGTCACGCGGGGCGTGCCCTTCACCACGTGCCAGACGTTGTCGTCCATGTCCATCTCAACCAGTACATAGCCGGGATAGAACATGCGCTCGCTGGTGTACTTCTTGCCGCCGCGAACCTCGGTGACCGACTCCGTCGGAATAAGCACGCGTCCAATCTTGTGCTCCAGCTCGGGATAAGCGCGCACGCGCGATTCAATCGATTCCCTCACCTTGCGCTCGAATCCCGAGTAGGTGTGAATGATGTACCACTTCATATTCGGATTCTGCGGTGTGGCAGAACCGGTTTCAGGAGCGGCAGCCGCGTCCTCGCCACTCTTGGTGGCTGCCTCGGCGGCGTTGTTCTCCGATTTGATTTCTTCTTCTGTCATGATTCGCTGCATTAGCGGTTACTCAAATACCTCAGCAGATGGTCGAGACTCTTGCCAATGGCCGTGTCTACCATCCAGAAATACAGTCCAAACAAAAACACGGTGATGATGACGACGGTCGTCGTGCCCTGAACTTCCTTACGGTTCGGAACCGTGACCTTCCGCATCTCAGTGCGGACGTCGTTATAAAAACTTTTTGCGCGCTGGGGCCACGCCTTCAGCGCTCCCAGTTTGCTTTCGCCGATGCTCTCGATTGCTGCTGACTTCGCCATTTGCTACCTTCCGGCGCTCCGTGCGCCTGAACTGCACTTACCGTTCACGCTTCCGAAACCTGGCAGGGGCGGAGGGATTCGAACCCCCAAGTCCGGTTTTGGAGACCGGCAGTTTAACCGTTGAGCTTACGCCCCTGTAAAGCGGCCTTAGCACTTGGCATTTGGCCGTTAGCTCTGCCGGCCGCCCTAGCATTCGGCACCAAATGCTAAGCGCCAAATGCTGCCTATTTCACTTCCTTATGCGACGTGTGCTTGCGGCACTTGCGGCAGAACTTGTTGAATTCCAGCCGGGCCGTCGTGGTCTTCTTGTTCTTGGTGGTGGAGTAATTGCGGTTCTTGCAATCACCGCACTGCAACGTAACAATCTCTCGAGGCATTGACCTATCCTTTTCGTTTGCCACGCGGATGAGCCGCGAAGCCTTGTCCGCGACAAAGCGCGGAAATCAGCGGAGAGCAATCCGCCGAGAAAAAATCTGCCGTCCCTACGGGACTCAGCCTTATGAATGCCAGCCTACCCAGGGCGTACGCTCTGGGCTAACTTCAGTTCCGCCCTTCGGGCTCATTCTTGCCGGTTACGCCGCTGATTCCTTCACCAACGCTGAGCGGCCATTTGCATCCGGTGCTAGTTGCTAATGGCTACCGTTACGCAATTATGTCGCTGATCGTCCCGGCGCCCACGGTGCGTCCGCCTTCGCGAATCGCGAACCGCAAGCCCTTCTCCATCGCCACCGGCGTAATCAGCTCGATCTCCAGCGCCACGTTGTCGCCCGGCATCACCATCTCCGTGCCCGCCGGCAGCGTCGCCACTCCCGTCACGTCCGTCGTGCGGAAGTAGAACTGCGGCCGATAGCCCTTGAAGAACGGCGTATGCCGCCCGCCTTCTTCCTTCGACAGCACGTACACCTCGCCCTTGAACTTGGTGTGCGGCGTAATCGAACCCGGCTTCGCCAGCACCATGCCGCGCTCCACATCTTCCTTCGGGATCCCGCGCAGCAGCAGGCCGGCGTTGTCGCCCGCCAAACCTTCGTCGAGCTGCTTCTTGAACATCTCGACGCCCGTGACCACCGTCTTGCGCGTCTCGCGGAAGCCGACGATCTCCACTTCCTCGCCGACCTTCACCTTGCCGCGCTCGATACGTCCGGTCACCACCGTGCCGCGACCCGAGATCGAGAAGATGTCTTCAATCGGCATCAGGAACGGCTTGTCGACATCGCGTGCCGGCAACGGCACGTTCTTGTCCACCGCGTCCATCAGCTCGTCAACCTTCGCCTCCCACTGCGCTTCACCGTTCAGCGCGCCGAGAGCGCTGCCGCGCACCACCGGCAGATCGTCGCCCGGGAAGCCGTACTTCGAGAGCAGCTCGCGAACTTCCATCTCCACCAGATCGATCAGTTCCGGGTCTTCCACCGCATCGCACTTGTTCAGGAAGACGACGATGTAAGGCACGCCGACCTGGCGCGCCAAGAGCACGTGCTCTTTGGTCTGCGGCATCGGACCATCGGTGGCCGCGACCACCAGGATGGCGCCATCCATCTGCGCTGCGCCGGTAATCATGTTCTTGATGTAGTCGGCGTGGCCCGGACAATCGACGTGCGCGTAGTGCCGATTGGCCGTCTCGTACTCGACGTGCGCCGTGGCAATCGTGATGCCGCGCTCGCGCTCTTCCGGCGCGTTGTCAATCGAGTCGAACGAGCGGAACACGATCTTGGGATTGTGCTTCTGCAGGACCTTGGTAATGGCCGCGGTCAGCGTGGTCTTGCCATGATCGATGTGTCCGATCGTGCCCACATTCACGTGCGGCTTGCTGCGATCAAATTTCTCTTTCGCCATAATTCTTCTGCCTTAGTAGTACCGGTAAAGTCTGTTGAACCTTTCACGCAGAGGCAAGTCAACCGCCTCGAGCGTAGTCAAATAAAATTCGCGCATCTGAGCCTGATCGCTCGTCGTGAGCGCGTCGTATAACTGCTGCGCACTCTTTTTACTTTTGCCCAGCGTCGCATCGGATTTCTCGAGCAACTTTCCGCGCAAAATGCGATGGAAGTCGCGGATGGGAACTCCCTTGCGCTGCAACAATCGCAAAAACTTCTCAACCGCAGCCGGGGCGAAAATTCGGGTCAGCGCCGAATGAAGCTGCTCGAAATCGTCCAGTCTCTCAACCGGAATACCAGCTTGCTGAAACGGGGCACGCTCGACCGACTGTGTCATTCTGAGCTACATCCAAAACCTGGAGCTGATGATCGGGATTGAACCGATGACCTCTCCCTTACCAAGGGAGTGCTCTACCAACTGAGCTACATCAGCGAGAACATCAAACCAACCTGGAGCGGGAGACGGGAATCGAACCCGCGACCAACAGCTTGGAAGGCTGTGACTCTACCACTGAGTTACTCCCGCCTAACTCAAAGCCGTCCTAGAGGTCCCTGCGAGGCGCGTCGCCAACTGCTCGAAAAGCGAGGCCCGTCGCCAACTGCTGAAAACTCGCCTACTCGTCGTGGTGCTCGCGCTGTTCGTGTTCCAGCTTCTTACTCCACGACCAGGTTCGAACGGCGAACATTGCCAGAATTGCCAACGTCGCGAACTTGAACTTCGGATCGCTGAGCGTAGTCCATGCGAGCACTGCCAGCACTGCGTACGCGCCTAAAGCCATAAAAAACCGATTCATTCACTACCAAGTTTCTGGTGCACAGGGGAGGATTCGAACCTCCGTAGCTCGCAAGGAGCGGCAGATTTACAGTCTGCTGCCATTAACCACTCGGCCACCTGTGCACATTCCAAACCCCAACAAGCGCAAAGGCGGCGCGCAACGGGGAAGCCCGGCTGCTGTCTGTCAAAGAACGGCGCCAAACCGCAGTCCCACAAAGCTCCGCAACAGTCGCGCGGTCACGCTTGCGCGCGTCCTACCATGGTTGGCTGCTGCTGGAATCAGTTCTCTAGGAGAGCTGCGCGTCTCGTTTGGCTTGCTCCTGCTACGCCTTGCGGCGCGCTATGGTTACCGAATCCTCCACCCGAGCAAGTCCAACGGCGGACTTGCCGGGGCCCAGGATCCTGGAGCTGGCGAAGGGATTTGAACCCCCGACCCTCTGATTACAAATCAGATGCTCTACCAGCTGAGCTACGCCAGCCTCATGGCCGACGCCCTGCGCCGCACCAGGCACACTTCTTCACGCCAGCCGGGACAAACAATGAGGGTACCACAACGGTAATGCGGGTGCAACCGTACTTGGCTGGATTTCCAATCGCTTTCCGAATCAGCGCGAAGTTAATTCTGCCTTGAATGAAAGTTCGTGGACTGCTCAGCGAAAAACTGAAATTCTCAGCAAACATTTCGATTTTACATCACGATTGGCGTAACAAATCTTTACTCACTGGACGCCGTTCGCGACCCCACAATCGCTAACGGTTTTTCCGCGTCCTCGTCTATTGCAACAAGCAGGGAGCGATGCTCAGGGGGCATGCGGGACGTTCCACTCCGCTAGATCGCATGCCCCGGGCACCGCATTACGCCCTCCTTATTTCTCCTCATACGCAACGGAACTTGCAGGCGCTCCTTCTCGTATCACAGCGAGGAGGAGCACTGTGAGTTATAAGCCGCTACTTCTCGCGCTCTCTATCCTTTCCTTTAGTCTCTTCGCCGCTGCGGACGAATGGAACAAGACCTACCAGGTGGGCAATAATCCCACCCTTCACGTTGAGACCAACGATGCCTCGATTGAGGTGACGCACGGGGTTAGCAATACGATTGCGGCCCACATCATTGCCGAGGGCTATAGCATCGGCAATTCGGGCGTGCGCGTAACCGAGCGGCAGGACGCCGATAAAGTTGATCTGCAAGTGCACGTCCCGAACCAGTGGGGCTTTCACTTTAGCTTGCATCAAGGCGTGCGCGTCGAGATACAGGTTCCACCGCAAGCGTCGCTGGATTTACATTCCGGCGACGGGCACATTCTGGTGAATGGCGTCGCCGGACAGGCGCGGCTAGATACGGGGGACGGGCACATTACGGTGCAGAACTTCAACGGCAGCCTGCATGGTCATACGGGCGATGGCCACATGAGCATTGATGGCGTCTTCACCGACCTTGATCTGCGCACCGGAGATGGACACATCGATCTGAGTGTGCGGCCTGGATCGAAGCTGAATAATAATTGGCTGATTCACACCAGCGACGGCCGCGTGGAAGCACGCCTGCCAGAAGATCTTGCAGCGGAACTCTATGCGCACACCGGTGACGGTCACATTACGTTTGATATGCCGATTACGGTGAGCGGCTCGATTGAGCACACGAGGTTGCGTGGCAAGCTTAATGGCGGCGGCCCGCTACTCGAGGTCACGACGGGCGACGGCAGCATACGCATCGGAAAGTACTAGCAAAGCGCGGCGCAATAGCGCGCGTTCTCCATGACTCGGTAGCAAAGCTGCGCTTTGACCCCCATCCCACTGGCTGATACACTAGCGTTTTCCCACCTTCGTGACATTCTGAATAAGGACCATCCGTGCGCAGTTATACTCGACATCAGCTTAAACAGGACGCCTTTACCACTTCGACTGCCGAGACCATCTCCTGGGCGGTAGAACGTCGATCCAAACTTGTTGCGGCAGCGGTCGTTGTAGTCGTCATCCTCGCCATTGTGGGCGGGGGCTGGGCCTACATCAACTATCGTGACCAGCAGGCCCGGACACAGTTAGCGTTAGCGATACAAAAGTACAGCGAGCCGGTGCGGCCGGCTGGGGCGCCTGCTAGCCCTGATATGCCGAGCTTCGGCTCGAACGAGGAACGCGACAAGGTGAGCAATGCCGAGTTCACCCGTATCGCGAACACGTATTCGCACACGCAATCGGCAGAAATAGCGCGATACTTCGCCGGCATCACGGCGCGCGACCTGGGCAACAATGTCGAGGCTGAGAAGGACCTTCAGCAGGTGGCGAGCAGCCGCTATCCGGAGTTTGCGAGCCTGGCAAAGATGGCGCTGGCCGCGATTTACCATGACACCAACCGCAATCTGCAGGCGGTAGACATTTACAAACAGCTGATTGACCACCCAACGGTCTCAGTGGGGAAGAGCACGGCACAACTTGCGCTGGCGTCGCTTTACGTATCGATGGCGCGTCCGGATGAAGCTCGGCACATCTATGAGCAGATGCAGAAGGAGACGCCGGGCAGCATGATTTCCCAGATCGCGAACCAGCGCTTGCAGGAGCTGAGCAAGCAGTAGTAGGACTGAGCCACCCGAAAACCTGCCGAACTTCTACTATCCATCTGGATAGCCTCATAGCCGCGCGGATAGGGTAAGCGCCTGTGGCTTGGGCATCATGCGGACGAGTCCGCGGGGCGTAAATCTGGCGAACTTGCTGCAAACAATAGCAGCTCCTCCTTCACACTGGCATGTGACACAAGTCTTCTACTCTGGTACGCCGCTTGCTTCACTCGGTGCTAAGCCGGAAAAATCCGGTAATTGCTTGTAATCCGCCACTAGCAAATCAGGATGGCGCCGTTAGCGAGGAGATCATGAGCACGGCACAAGCCGTAAGACTGGCCGTTGAAAGTCCGCCACCCGATACCGCAGCCGCCGAAGAGATTCAATACGGTCCCATTTATTCCGCCTATCCGCGCATGTGGATTGGCTTTGTTCTGGTCGGATTCTGCTGGTTCATGCAGCTGGCCGCGCTAGGCAGCAGCGGCAGTGACAAAGAGATGTACCAAGGCGTGGCGTACCTCGCCGGCTTTACCGGCTATGCCTACTGGATGTTTAGCGTCTATCGGATTCACAAAATACTTGCCGAGTACACGCAGGGCAAGTATCGCATCGCGCCCTGGAAGTCCGTTACTTTTCAGTTCATTCCTTTGTACTCGCTATATTGGCTGTTCAAGTGGCCGGCGACGCTGGCTGACTTTGTCAATGGTAGAGCGAGCGCCGAAGGCACGGCAAAGCGTTTGCGCCGGGGCCTGCCTGCCATTTTGCTTCTCGCCGCCTCGATGTTCGGTTTCGAAGCAGGCCTTGGCTTTCAGCTCGTGCTGAGCTTCGCAATTGGGGTATACCTCACCAGCAGATTAAAGCACGTGCTGCCGCGGCCGGAGCCGGTCAGCTTCCGGCGGCTCGAGCAACTACGAGTGGCAGCTTCCGCCGGCATAGGCTCTGCCTTCAGCCTGCTTCTGTTCGAAGCATTCCATGAATTCTTTTCCAAGATGACCTCGCCGGCCGAGAGGATCCATCATCTGCTTGCGATCGCTCTGGTTTCGATAGGTGTATTGATCTTTCTGGAGCCGCTGTTTGAAAGGCTGCGGCTCTCGCTTGGCCTCTCACACGAGCATCCCGCACTAGAGCTCGGACACTCGATTCGATTGCGAGTGATCGTGTTCTCGATTCTCGTGATCACCAGCCTTTTGCACGGTATTGCGCACACCGCGCTTGACGGGTGGATCGATAATCCGGCGCAGAGATTGCAGAAGATGATGGCCTTGGCGGCGGCGCTGCTGATTTCTGGCGGCATTACGTACTTCTGGATCGGCGCCGCTCATACTCGCCGGCGGCATGCCACTCGCAGCGGAGCTTTCGCCGGCATGATGCTGGCCGCGGTGGTGGTGGTCACGCTATCGTCCATAGCCTCCAATCAGCCGGCTCCGGCAGTGCCGGCGCTGCCAACCGCAGGCGGCGCCACCATAGCGCAGGCGGCATTTCCCGGAGTGCCGGCCATCACCATCATCAGTGAACAGGTCGCGAGAGGAGATTTTCCCACCAGGGTCTTGCTTGCGTTCGCGTTGACTTGGCTGCTGATGGGCGCCATAGGCGGAGCGGTGATTGATCACCGCCTGGCGCGATGCTCTGCTCTGAATCTGGGGTTCAGCATCGTAGGTGCTGCCATTGCCGCAGGCTTGTTGCTGAGGATTGTCGGGCATCATACTTGGACGCAGGCGTTCTGGCACCTGCCGGCAGTTGCAGGATGGGTATTGGCGCTGATCGTATGCTGCTCCCCCAGGACGTTGGGCCTTAACGACGAGCCACCGCACACAGGCCATTACCCGATCATCATGAAGGAAGCACTCGGCCGGGCGTGTGGCGATTAGTTACGCAAAGTGCCGCCGCGGCCGCGCCTCGCGTATTGTCCGAACTGTAGCGGGGGCTTCCGTCCCGGTCTAAGATCATCCCGGCGCGTTGCGGCTACTATGGGCTGGTATTCGGGCACTCCTCCGATGCTTTGGTGCTCGCACCCATCCTGCCCGGATTCCCTTCGCCTCAAGTAAACTATTTTTCATGACGCTGTTCGAAGCCCAGCCTTATGACGCGGCGCGCGCCCGCAAGCGGCGAAACCTAATCATCGCGCTGGTCATGCTGGGGCTGATCATCGCCGTCGCAGGGTGGCAAATGCGCTACTGGCCGGAAGAGCGGATTGTCGACCGCTTCTTCGACGCCCTTCAACAGCAAAACTACGAGAAGGCTTACGGTATATGGATGCACGACCCGGATTGGAAACAGCATGTGGAAAGGTACTCGCGATACCGCTACAATGACTTTATTACGGACTGGGGACCCGGGGGCGAGTGGGGCATCATCAAGAGTCATCACATTGATGGCGCGGGAGTGCCAAAGGGCTACAGTGGCTCGCGTTTCGCAACCCCGAGCGGGGTGGTTGTAATCGTAAGCGTGAACGATCGCATCGCCGACAAAGCGCGCATCTGGGTGCAGAAGGACGACAAGACGCTGGGCTTTTCGCCGTATTAGCGCTGTTCGCAATTCGCTTTTCGCTCTTCGCCAAACCATCGGCGATGATGGCTCTGGATTCACATTAAGTGAGATAGCTGGGTAGCTTACCGCAGCTTGGGTCTGGCGAAAGACGAAAGGAAGCGTTCTCCTTACTTTCCATACAAGAACAGCATCGCATCCGGCAATCGGCGGGACCATGCTGCCTCGTTGTGCTGGCCGCCTTCCTCTACAACAACCTTTAGCCGAGTCGGTCCCAAACCTTTCTTGCGCAGAACCTTCTCCAGTTCCTGCACTTGCTGCACGGCTTTGGCGCTCTGCTGAGAGTCGCCGTAAGGCGTCTCGCTGGTGCCGATGCCAACGTATATTTTTTGAGGCAATATCTTCGCCTTTTGCGCGTCTTTCAACGGCTGATCGTCACCAATCCATAATGGCGGGCTTTCGAGCAACAAATGTCCGAAGACGGCGGGATGCTCGAGCGCGGTGTATAGCGCGATATCGGCGCCGTAGGACGAGCCGCCAAGGCCGGTGTTCAGGGCGCCGCGCGAAACGCGGTAATGCTTTTCTATGAACGGCATCACCTCGGTCAGGAGGAAGCGCGGGTACTCTTTGCCATGAACGCTTTTGTCATCGGCAACTTTGTCTCTGTCATTTTGCGGATCGGGATAGGGCAGATACTCCGAGCTCCGCTGCTCGCCGGCATTGTCGATGCCCACAACAAACATAGGCGCAATTTTGAAGCTACCGACCAGGTGCTCGACGGTCTCGTCCATGTGCAATTCGCCGTGCTGGGTGATGGCTTCGTCGAAGAGGGTTTGGCCGTCCTGCATATACAGCACGGGATAGCTGCGATGCACGTTATGCGGCGAGAAATAGTTGGCCGGGACCAGGACGCGCAGCATACGCGTGTTACGGAAGATCTTGCTCTCGAAGGGGACGATCTCGAGCCAGCCGATGACGGTATGGTCCTTGTCGAAGGACGTGATTGTGGTCGTGCCTGGCGGAGTTGCGGAGGCAGACTTGGACTTGGTGTGTGCGCGTTGCGCGGCGAGCGGCGCAACAACTGTGATGGACCAGAGTAGAAGGGCGGAAATCGCGACGCGCGACATAATCACAGATTAGCAGCAGGGAGCTTGGTGAGGCTTACTTCAACTTTAAGTTGACCAACTGCATCTCGGGGGCGGCGTGGTTCCAATCGGCGGAGATGTGCTCCAAAGTCATGCGCACGGTCTTGCTTTGTCCGGGGCCAATGGGATTGCGGCTGAGGTCGACGAGATCGGGGTATCCCGCCAGCGGATTCGCGACGAGCACATGCAGAGGCACCGTCTCTTTCTGCACGATCTGGTCCAGGGTGTTCTTGAATACCAGGTTCATGTCGGCTCCGACCAGCGCCTTGTCACCGGTGTTGGTGATGGTGGCGTCGAGATAGGTTACGGTTCCACCCACGTAATTTTCCGCGGCACTCACGGCGGCGTTGGAGATCTGAAGCTTGGACGCATAGGGATTGGCCTCGGGGGTTGTGCGGTTTCCAGTGCGGGTCACCGCGACGATTACGCCCACGACCACCAGCACGGCAACCAGACCGACGACGAAAGGCGTCCAGTTGCGCTCTTGCGCTTCTTGCTTCGCGGGTGTGAAGAGGTCGGCCATGCTGAAAAGATTTTACTCCGACCACGTATCTGGCGAATCAGAGCTGCCGGGCGGCACGAAATGCATTGAGCCGCTCGCGCACGTTCATCACGTGCTGCGGTAATGGGAGCTGCGAGCCCTCTTCAAGGATGGGGATCAGCTTGTCGAACTCGGGTCCGGAGTGCGATCCGGTAAGAGCCACGCGAACGGGATGGAACAGGTCTTTGCCCTTCGCGCCGGTCCGGGCTTTGACTTGGTTCATGATGGCCTTGAAGCGCTCGGGAGTGAGCGAAAACCCCAAGCCGGGGGCAACGAGTTCGCGGTCGCTCTCAACGAGCTCAGCGAAAGTGTCGAGCACTCCGCGAGTCTTGGGCGCGGCGAGAACCTCGGCATTATCAGGCGAGTTAAGGGCCTCTAATGCGTTGTAGAGAAATATCAGGGCGGCACGCTCGGGCAGTTCGTCCAGCTTGTTCACTGAGGGAGCGAGCAGTGCCACAACTTTGCTGAACCAGGCACGCGTGTGCTGGTCAGGATTTTCCGGCAGCAACCCGGCGCGGATGAAGAACGGGTCTGCCAGCCTCTCGATGCGCTCGGGCGGGCCCGGGGTCCCCAACGCGCCTGTGGTTGGCGCGGTGGGGTGGAGGCTCTGCTTGATGTAATGCCGATTGAGCCAGTACAGCTTCTCCATGTCGAAGACCGCCGGCGAGGGCGTGACGCGCTCCAGCGAGAACTCGTGCTTCAACTCTTCGGGCGAGAAGATTTCGCGCGTGCCGCCGCTTGGGCCCCAGCCGAGCAAAGCAAGATAGTTCATCAAAGCTTCGGGCAGAACGCCCATGTCGCGGAAGTTTGCGATCGAGGTTGCGCCGTGACGTTTGGACAGGCGCTCGCGGTCCGCGCCCAGGATTGTGGAGAGATGTGCGAATTGCGGCACGGGCCAGCCCAATGCTTCGTAGAGCGCCACCTGCTTGGGCGTGTTGGAGAGATGATCGTCGCCGCGGATGATGTGGGTGATCTTCATCAACGCGTCGTCCACCACGACGACGTAGTTGTACACGGGAATTCCACTGGAGCGCAGGATGATGGGATCGCTGACAACCTCGCTGGAGAATTCGACGGTGCCATGGACGATGTCATGAAAGCGGATCGGGTGCTCGGGGATGCGCAGGCGGATCGCCGCAGCCTCGCCGCTTGCACGCCGGTCCTGCGCCTCGGCGGGATCATGCGAGCGACATTTGCCGGAGTAGATGGTTGGCTGTCCATGGGCAAGCTTTTGCTGGCGATCGCGCTCGAGCTCTTCCGGCGAACAGAAGCACAGATATGCTTTGCCTTCACGCACGAGCCGTTCCGCGTGTTCGCGGTACACGGCCAGACGGTCGCTCTGGCGATAGGGCGCGAACGCACCGCCAACATCGGGGCCTTCGTCCCAATCCAGGCCCAGCCACTTCAGGTCTTCCAGCAGTTGTGTTTCGAAGCGCGCCTCACTACGCTCGATGTCGGTGTCCTCGATGCGCAGCACCATGACGCCGCCGTTTTTTCGGGCAAAAAGCCAGTTGAAAAGGGCAGTGCGGGCATTGCCGACGTGCAGGTGACCAGTGGGAGATGGCGCGAAGCGAACGCGAACCTGGGAAGGAGTGCTCACATTTTGATGTTAACAAGAAGCGGCGAGTCAGAACGCGCCTCAAGTCACTCGACTACCCCGCCCTAGCCAAAACCAGGCTAGAACGGGGCACCCATCGTATGGTTTTTTCCACTCATGTCGGAGGCGTCGATTGTGCGTCGTCTTCCGCGATCGGCTCGGCACTGTCACGCTGCATCTCGTTGTAGATGTCTTTCATGACCTCGTTTTGCCGATCGCCGTCGTGCATGCGCGACTTCATCTCCTGTAGGGCGACATTCAGCACGTGGTAATGATGCAGGTTGCGATACTGCGGATCGCTGGTCACTTCCTTCCATAACCCGTGCAGAAGGTCGACGTCCTCCTGACGCATGCGCGGAGTATGGGGTCCCAGCATGTACTCATGTTTCGAGCTGTCGGGCTCGAAGACCACCAGCCGCAATCGTGGACGCGGCTCGGCCAGGCGCTCCCAGGCATCGCCAGTAAGCTTGCCCTGCTCATCGGCGGTGAGCTTGTTGGATTTTCCGCAGACGATTACAGAAGAATGCAGGCGCTGCGCGGTTGCGACGATGCTTTCGAAGATGTCGTTGGTGGGGACGACCAGCAGGGAAACGTGCTTTCCAAGCTTCTCGGCGACGGAAACTACAGAGGTGAAGAGTTCCTGCTCATATTTTCGAAAGATGTCGGAGCTGTCCATCTGCTCGCTGCCGCTGAACGAGTGCTCGCGGTGATAGACCCGCGAGGTCATCACGACGACGTCAGTCTTCGTCGTATCGGTTTTGGACAGCACTCGCTTCAGGTAGTAAAGGTTACGGGGGTCCCGCACGGCAACCAGAATGTTGCCCGGGCGAACTTGCATCGCCTCGGCACTGAGTTCCGGATCTTGCGTGATATTGAATTGGTCCAGCCCGGCTTCGTCGTGCGCGTGCTGCTTGGCGGTGAGGTGTTCGGAGATGGTGAAGATGGCGAAGAAGGCGACGCTGAAGGCGATACCGGAAATCGTAGCCAGTTGTTTGGTGAACAGGTTGACAATCGCGGTTGCGAACAGCATAAGCGAGATCAGGAAGAGGCCGATCGGTATCTCAACGCCGGCGATGTGCAGATTGCCCGGCACCTTCCACTGGCGGTTCTCGGGTTCGGTGTAGCGCAGTACAACGACGGCCAGCGACTTAAAGGCGAAACTCCAGATAACGCCGAAGGCGTACAGGGAAGCCAGCAGATAAACATTGCCACGACTAGCGAGGATGGTGAAAACCTGCAGGCCGACAATGAGATTGATGATGCGATAGCTGGTGCCAAACCTCCGGTGCGGTTTGCGGAACCAGGGCGTGAGCACACCGTCTTCGCTCATGCGGTTCAAGACGCCGTTGGCGCCCACGATTGCGGTATTCACCGCGCCTGACAGAATGAGCGCGCCGACTACTACGACGAATGCCTGAAAGAGCAGTCGCGCCGTGTAAGGTCCGACTACGTTCATGGCCAGGCCGCTGATGAGGTTGGCGAAGTAGTCGGGGCGCACGTGGTCCGGGATGATCATCACGGCAAAGAACGAAACGAGCGAGGTGAAGAGCAAGCTATAGATGAAAATCACCAGGCCGGTGCGCTCCAGGTTCTTCAACTTCGGGTGCTCGATTTCGCGATTGATCTGGGCCAGGGATTCTTCGCCGCTCATGGCAAGGACGGAATGGCCGAAGCCTACCAGCAACATGATCAAGGGGATGCGGGCGGCCCAAGTGTGGAACAGCCAGCCCAGCGATTCCTTGTCGTGATGCATGGTGGCGGGCGAGGGCAGCGGAGGCAGCGGCGACGGATGCTTAAGCAAAGTAATCAGACACCAGACAATCAACATCACTACCATCACCGTGGTGATCTTCATGATTTGCATGGCGCGTTCGCTGGATTCGTGGATGCCCTGTACGTTCTGCCACCAGAAATAGAGGGTGACGAGGATGGCAAATCCGGCCGCGAAGGAGTTGTCTGGAACGGTGATGTTGTAGCCGAAATGGTGGAAGGTATCGGTGAGCAGGCCCGACAGGTATAAGCCGGCTGACACCGCACTGATGGGGCCGGTCAAGACGTAATCGAACAACAGGGCGGAGACCGATAGCTTGGCCAGCTTCCCACCCATGGCCTCTTTGACCACGCGGTAGACGCCGCCGCGCACAAACATGGAGCTGGACTCAATGTAGATGGCCCGCACCGCATAGCTGAACAGCATCACCGCGAGCACGAACCAGGGTGCGCTCTTGCCGATCACCTTCTCGGCGTCGCCGCCTACGTAATAGGCCGACGACGCGAGGTCGGAAAGCACGATGGCTGCAGCGCGCCAGAAGGATATGAACGTCAGCATCACTGACGTGGCGACGAAGACTTTTACCGCGGGTCGCTGCAGATTCCCGGTCTGTGTCGACATAGGTGATTGCCGGATTGGCGGGCCGGCCTGTTGCGAGGCACGCAGGCGTAACTGACCAAAGTAACAGTTTACTGCTACCGGCGCGCGCACCGGAGGCGTCGTCGCGTGCCTGGTTGAATGTATCAAACCGCTCAGGGTTTCGATGCGAGAGCGAGGCGCCATGCGCAGGGCTTGTACTAGCCAATGCGCGGATTCGACAGGCAGGCGGTAAGAAGGCCACGACCAATATCGAGCCTCTTGTAAGCGCCAGCACTGACCGAAGGTAAACGGTCCCTAATTTCTTCCGGTCAGCCGATTGCCTGTACTCAGAGTGCGAGAACGCCTCCCGGCGCAGTTTCGATGAAGCACGCCGACGGGAGAGTATCTTTGGAGGGAAACATGTCCATAGCCAGCATCAGCAGCTCTTCCCAGCTTGCGAATCTGCAAAGCCGTTACCAGGAGTTGAACAACGCATTCAAGCAATTGGGGCAGGATCTGTCGGCGGGTGACCTGACCACAGCTCAGGCCGATTTCGTCACCTTGTCACAAGCCGCGGCAAGTCAATTCGGCAGCAATAGCCCCATAGGCAAGGCGCTCAGCACGATTGGGCAGGCGCTGCAATCCGGCAATCTTCCCGCAGCCCAGCAGGCTTTGTCTTTGATGCCGGGTACTTTCGTCGGACCCTGTGCGGTGCCACACCACGCTCACGGCGGGCACGTACATGGATTCACCCAGGCGCTAAATCAACTCGGTCAGGCATTGCAGGCGGGAAACTTGTCGGCGGCGCAGCAGGCGTTCGCATCGGCAACGCAGAGCTGGCAGGCGATGTCGAGCGGAAATGCGACCGGTGTCACGACGGCTGACCCGGCCGGGACATTGCGTGTTTCGGGCTGAACTCCACCAGAAAAGAGCCGCCCGATTGGCCACGCTCTGCTGAGGGTGCTCGAGAACGCATTGGCGTAAGACGGGCGGCACCTTGCCATATCGGAACCGTTTTGGACGCGCTCAAGCTCGCCCTCGCGTATCGGACTCTGGAATCCTGTCAGCCAGGCTCGCGAAGAAACATTACTTAATCCTAAATTCAAGGTTGCGGATTCTATGACAAAGGCTTTAGGATAGAAGAGTTGGGGAGAGTTCCTCGTCTGTCCCCAAAACAAAGCCCGTTTTCTGCAGTTCCACGTTTGAAAGTCAAGCATTCCCTAATGCACAGTGCCCCTCAACGTGTGTGCGAGTACTCCCAGGAGAGACCAAGATGGCGTGGTATGCGTATTGTATTACGGAGCAGCAGGGCCTTCAGACCGGCACTCGGGCCCGACGGCCTTTCGCGATAGAGAACCTTCGAGGCGTGAACGGTGCCTCGGTACTGGCATACCCTAGCGGGGAATTCGCGGTCGTCGTTAGCGAACACTCTGCCCAACCTCTTACACAGCAAGCCATTGTGGACCATGCACGGGTGGTGAGCGAGTGCTTCCGCACCCTGACTGTGCTGCCGTTTCGTTTCGGCACCATTTTCGATTGCGATGAAGCGTTGCGCCGCGCGGTAAGAGCGAACCGCAAGACATTTCTGGAGTCGGTGGACCGTTTGCGCGGCAAGGCAGAAATGCACGTCAAGCTGGTGGTCAAGGACGGCGAATTAGAAGAGGCCATATTGGAGCTGCCTAACGGAGTGGGTGGGGAATACCTGCGCAAGCTTCGGGAGCAGGCCTCACGCGAGCGGGAACGCCAGACCAAGGCGCGAGCTCTGTCGATGCAGGTGCACAAGTTGTTCTCCCCACTGGAGGAGGACGTAATCTGCAAACGAACTGACTCGGGCGGAATGCTGATCGACTTCGCGCATTTGATTGAGTCCAATTCAGTAGCCAAGTACCAGAACCGCTACGACGCCGCAACAAGACATTTCAAAGATTGCCATGTGACGATTACGGGGCCCTGGCCTCCGTACCACTTCATGCCGGGGAAGCTGCGCACCGTTTCCGGCGGCAACTGACGTTCATGAGGGCGGCCCGACGGGGGCCGCCCCTCTCCTTTTATCCTTCTTATTTTCTGAAAGAAAATCTCGCGTAAGCGCCACCCAAAGGACGGCTGGCGAGTTAAAATCAGCGCACGTCCTTGATCAATTGGAGAGTCGCCGGGCTGCGTTCACGAATTCTGCTGCTCTCGATACTGAACGTACAACTCGGAAGTGGAACGGCGATTCTCAATGTTGAGCGCTGATTTCCCTGTGTGGGAGGGGAAATGCCTTTTTGTTCATTCCCAAACCGGGTGGCAGGATGATACCTAGTCAAAAATTGCGAGCCTTGGTGGTTGATGACGATCTCGCGATGGGGCGGGTGCTCGCTACTCAGCTGGCGCGGCTCGGGCTGGAGGTGAGTAGCGCAAGCAGCGGAGAGGAAGCTCTTCGACTGGTGCGAAGCTACGATCCCGCACTGGTGCTACTCGACTTGTCGGGGCTGGGTTTGACGGCCCTCGACATTTTGGCAAAGATCAAGCAAGTCAAAGCGGACACCAGTGTTCTAGTGCTTTCCTCCCGCCACGAACCTGACATTATCTTCAGCGCTTCAAAATGCGGTGCCGACGACTTTGTTGCCAAGCCGTTTGAAGCAAAAGATTTGGACCGGCGAATCAGCAAGCTTCTGGAAAAACAGCGCCTTCCGACTGAGGTGCCGCAACTCCGTGACCAGGTGAGGCGCAACCGCGATTTCGCGACGCTCTTCGGAACCAGTCCCCGCATGGAAGAGGTAAAGAACACAATCGAACAGGTGGCTGACACCACGGCTACGGTGCTGATACGGGGCGAGAGCGGGACGGGCAAGGAAGTTGTCGCCCGCATGGTGTATGCACAGTCGGGGCGTGGGGACAAGCCGTTCGTCAAGGTGAACTGCGCCGCCATCCCGCACGAGCTGCTGGAAAGTGAATTGTTCGGCTACGAGCCCGGTGCATTTACCGGTGCGAACCGTCAGAAGCTGGGCAAGTTTGACTTGGCGAACTTGGGCACGCTCTTTCTGGATGAAGTGAGCGAAATGCATCCGGCTTTGCAAGCGAAGCTGCTGCACGTACTACAGGACGGCGAATTCTCCCGGCTGGGAGGCAAGCGCGACATTTCGGTTGATGTTCGCGTGTTGGCCGCGACCAACAAGCCGCTGGAGCATGCGGTGCAGGAGGGTACGTTTCGCGAGGACTTGTTTTACCGGCTCAATGTCATCACCATCCACATCCCGCCGTTACGCGAGCGGGGCGAGGAGATACCCGTCTTCCTCAATTTCTTCCTGCGAAAGTACAGCGAGTTTTATGGCAAGCAGCCGGCACCCTTCAGCGAGTACGCGCATGCTCGCATGATGGAGTACACCTGGCCGGGCAATATACGCGAGTTGGAAAACCTGGTTAAGCGGTATGTGATTGTGGGTAACGAGGCGCAGATTATTCGCGAGCTCTCAACTCCCAAACCCATCGTCAGCTCGCTTTCAGGAACCGGCACGGCGGCTGCGAAGGACCACAAGGCTTTGCCTGATCGCGCGGCGGCTCCGGCGATTCCGATCACGACAGGGAAGAGCAACGGAGTAGACGGGGAAGCGCCATCACTGTTGGAGATTGGCAGGCGCGCGGCGATGCTTGCTGAGCGGGAAGCGATTGAGCGAGTCTTGACTCAGACGCGTTGGAACCGCCGCCAAGCGGCGAAGATCCTGAAGATCAGTTACAAAGCGCTGCTTAACAAGCTGAAGATTATCGAAGAGCAAAACGCAAGCCAGAATAAGAACCTCTCCGCCTAATGTTCGTATCGCGATACCACTGTCTGGGGCCGAAACCGATCGGCCAGCACATAGCGCAAGAAATCCTGCTGAGACGATATCACTACTATTAGCAACTACTTTGCTTTGTCGCCGATGCGGGGCTACGAGCACATGGCACACTTTGGAACTTGGGATGCACACGAGAGGACCAATCAAAGAGGCACAAAACCTTGAAGTCGATCCTCTTTTGTCTGTCTCGACATCTCATTGTTTGTCCCGCACAGCGGGGCGACACCTTGCATCGCCTTCCCTGACTGAAGATCCCTCCTCGTTCGCCTCTTTCGAAGAGCGGCCGTAAAAGGCCGCTTTTTTGCGCGCTGAGGACGAACGCTGATCCCTGGAAGAGTGCTTGGGCATCCAAGTCCCTGCAAGTAGTGGAGCACGCGCGGAAGTTGACGAGCGTTCCGCGAGGCGCATATGATTCCCGTTCACCCCGGCAGGCGCATTGGGAGGTTGACCTTCGGAGTGCGGGACCATTGGGTAGAGCACTATGGATAAGAAGAAGCTGGAGACGTTTAAGAAGCGACTAGAGGAGCGCCAGCGAGAGTTGCGGACTGCTATGGCTCGAACCGCTCAGGATGGGCGAGACGCCGATGTGGAGTCGGCGCAGGACATTGCCGATCGGGCGGCCAATTCGTACAACAAAGAGTTCCTTTTCCACCAAAGCAACAATGATCGCCAATTGCTGCAGATGGTTGATGGCGCCCTGGACCGCATACGGGAAGGTAATTTCGGCGAGTGCATCTCCTGCGGCAACGAGATCAATCCCAAGCGCCTGGAAGCCGTGCCTTGGACGCGCCACTGCATTGAGTGCCAGGAAAAACTGGAAAAGGGGATGCTCGAGCACACCAGCACATAAGACTGCGATGGCCCACTGTTTGTGGCACGCCCCTTTTGTCTAGTGCCCCTTGCACTGATGTCGTAATATCTCGGCGTCATGTTTGAGCCATTGACAGCGGTTTGACCCATCTGTAAAGTGCCAACACTTTTGCTGATTCCTAGTGCGGCAATCGCTCTGCGGTTGTTGACTGGATTGGGCACTTCAGCTCGCGAAGTCTGCCTTCCCACAGCTTAGTCACAAAATATGCATCAGCTTGGCATCCGAGCAGGTGCTCGTCGACCTCGCAACAACGGGTTCTCTCCAACCAAGAGGAGTTATTTATGCCCGACGCCGGAACAGGATCTGCACCAGCTACTGTCAGCATCAACGTCACCCAAGACCTAAACAGCGCCAGCGACTTAGCACATTTCTTCATCGGGCAGGCTCCGGCAATCTTCAGTATCGGATCGGAGCTGGTGAAATACGCAGGTCAGCCAGTTCAGCATGCAGTCGATGCGCAGCCCGCAGGGATAGAGCTCGAAGGCGACCCCTGTTGGCAGCTGCCGTCCGGAATCGCGTTCTCGCTCGAGGCAGGCGCCAGTTGCACAATCTGCGTGAGTCAAACCAGCACGGAGTTTTCGGTCAAACAAGTAATGGACTCGGACGACAGAATGGAGCTCGCTGCAGGGCCGACCAGCGGGAAGGTTTATATCAACATCGACCTCGACTTCGATATCAAGGGCAGTCTTTCCGGCAGCGGAACTCTGGGAGGACTTGGTATCGCGGGCAAGGCTTCGCGTTCAAAGAGCGCGACTTTGTCCTACTGCCACCCAGTGAACGAGACAATGGAAACCGAGGCGGCAATAAGAGAAGCATTCGCGGCATTGGTGTTTCCGTTTAAGCCGGATTGCGTGTTGACCATGCCTACCGGCAGCGTCGGAAAGGTGAACTTCGACGGGAAGCTAAATTGCGAGCTTGACCTGACCTATGGCTTAGCCGACTACAAGCTGTCAGCCCAAAGCGTTGGCTTAGTGAAAGACGGTGTCAGTGTGGCGGGGCAAAAGCTTATGCCTCCTTCACTGGATTTTGACACGGGAGCTGAGGCTTCGGTGGTCTACGAGCATTCCGACAACTTCAGTGCGATCGTTCTGAAGATCGACCCCGAAACTGCGCGTTTGTACCTGGTTCGTTCCGCGAAAGACGAAACCAGGGAATCGGTGGGTGTCAACGTGGGAATCTCACTGACTTCGGTTTCGGCCAGCGTGGATCCTTCCGCGCTCTCCAACAGCATTGCCACCGTGACAAAGGCCAAGCCGGCGAACCTGGCCAGCCAAGTGGCGTCATATGTGCCCGATATCGAGTCGAACCTCGTCGACAAGGCCAACGATTGGCTTTGCGATAAGAATATCGGGTTGATGGCCAGTCTTTCTCAGGAAAAGGACCGGGCGATGTTGTTCGCGTTTAGCGTCGATTTGTCGTCCGTTGCAGCGGCAGAATTGGCGAAGCAAAGCTGGGCGTACTTTGTAAGCGGCGACCTTCATAAAGCGCTGCAAATCCCGTCGTTCACGCTCTTGCCCGGCTCGGGAGTTGCGGAACACCTGAAGCATTCGTCTAGCATCGAGTTGCACTTCTTCAACTTCCAGTTAGCGAAGACTACCGACTTCTTCAAAAATTCGGTCACGAGGCTGGGGTCGGATGGCAGCATCCTCTTCTTTGCAAATGTTGGCGAGGAGAGCCGGTTCTCAACCCAGAGCAAGAGCACAACCGCTACCATCCACTTCGTGGCAACTGCATCGGAAGACGTTCTGAGGAGCAACTACGAGAATGTGGAAGTTGACCTATGTATGGAACTATCCGAGAAGAACAATAGTAGCGAAGCGACAAAGATCGCCAATTCGATTGGGGCATTGGGCCAAACTGCTCAGGTCGTCGCGGCAGAGCAGAAGATGCTGGGCTTTGTCGAACAGAATAAAAATACGACTCTGACGCTGATGACGGTGTTCAAGGCCTCGTCGTACGGGAAGCTGACTTGCTCGCCGTATGCCGTCGGCAGCGATAACAACGTCCATCCGCCCGGTCTTCCCCAGCAACAAGACGCGAACAACTGGGACGCTTTCCATAATATGGTGGTGAGCCTGATGCCCGACCTGGCTTATGTGGTGTCTGGCTTAAATTATGCGACCTGGATGTCGTGGAACGTCCAATCCAACAACGCGATCGGAGCTCCTGTGAACGTCAATCATGTACCGGATCGCAGAAGTTTAGGAAACACGGACGCCGCGTCCCAAGCCCTGTTTGGAGTTAACTGGACAGCGCCGAACAATTTCATGATTGCAAGCACACGTTTCATGAACTTATGCAACCAGCTGGAGTCACTCGCTTCATCGCTGGCGCAGGTCGATACTGCGACGGAGTGGGACAATCTGATCTCGACGATCACGACATGGGTCAAGGCAGATGGCATTCCGGACTGGTCGAAAGCTGCGTTGGGCGCGCTGCTGTCGCTCTGCGGTTCAGGGGGCCAGTCAACTATTGACTTCCAGCAATCGAAAGACGACGACAAGATGACGTGCACGCTCACCCTGTCGTGAGCGACAGGCACGACATCGCGATCCTATTTGCGGCAATTTGTCGAGGCTCACCGCTCTAGTCTGGATCACGCGGCTTCATGTGGCCGCTGCGCAAGTAGCGATTGTGCCAGCCCAGCGCATCGGCCAGGAGGTGGGGCGTGTGCCGTCCATACGACAGGCGTTCCGCGCGGTTCAAATAATCCAGCAATAAAGGTTTGAATTCCGGAGCGGCGCACTTCTCGATGATCAGGTGGGCGCGCTGACGCGGCGACAATCCTCGTAAGTCGGCGAGGCCCTGCTCGGTCACGACCACCGAGACGTCGTGTTCTGTGTGGTCGACGTGCGAAGCCATGGGAACGATAGTGGAGATGCTCCCTTTTTGTGCGGTCGAGGGCGCCATGAAGATGGACAGATAGCCATTGCGCGCGAAGTCGCCCCGAGCCCCCGATACCGTTCTGGATGCGCGACCCCATCACGTGCGTCGAGTTCACGTTGCCGTAAATGTCTGCCTCGATCATCCCGTTCATCGCGATGACACCAAGACGGCGGATGATCTCGGGATGATTGGAAATTTCCTGCGGGCGAAGAACAATTTTCTTGCGATAGCTGGCCATATCGGCGTTGACCTCGGTCAGCATCTCGGGGCTAAGCGAGAATGCGGTGGCCGATGCCGCGGCCAGCTTGCCCGACTTCAGCAGGCGGATCATGCCGTCCTGGATGACCTCTGTGTACGACGTGAGTCCGTCGAAGGGGCCCTGTTCCAGGCCAAACAGCACCGCGTTAGCGATATTGCCGACGCCGGATTGCAGGGGCAGCAGGGTTGAAGGGATGCGGCCCTTCTGAACTTCCCACGACAGGAACTCCAGGATGTGGCTGGCAATGCGGCGAGAGTTTTCGTCCGGCGCTTTGAACGGACTATTGCGGTCGGGCGAGTCGGTGAGAACGACGGCAACGACTTTCCCGGGAGGCAGCTCCAAGTAAGGGCTGCCGATGCGCTGTCCTGTGTGGGTTAGCGGAATGGGTCCGCGGTTGGGCGGCGGCTGCAGGCCGTAATAGATGTCGTGCATTCCCTCGAGTGCGGAGGGCTGCCAGGAGTTCACCTCGATGATGACGCGCTCGGCTTGCTCAATCCAGGTTTTGTTATTGCCCAGAGACGAGCTTGGAACCAGGCGGCCGTCTTCGAGCACGGCCGTGACCTCGATCAGCGCAAGGTCGAGTTTGCCTAAGAAGCCGCACTCGACAAACTGCGCCACATGGCTCAGGTGAATGTCCATGTACTCCATCTCGCCGGCGTTAATGCGCTTGCGTGTTTCCGGATCCGACTGATAGGGCGGCCGGAGATGAATGCCCCCAGCCATAGCCAAGGCTCCGTCGAGTTCGGGCCCGGTGGAGGCGCCGGTGAAGATGCTGACCTGGAACTTCTGACCTCGCAGGTTCGCGTCGGCGATGCGCCGTGCCAAGGCGAGAGGGACGGCCTTGGGATAACCCGAGCCGGTGAAACCGCTCATGCCAATCTGGTTGCCATGCTGAATCAGCGCGGCCGCTTCTTCGGCGCTCATGATGCGGTCAGCCAGGCGGGGGTTGAGAACGCGGGAAGGGGAAGAGACTACTGAGGTCGACATCGCGAATGCCTTTCTAACTCAGGAAATACCCTTGGCAGATATCACTCACGATAAGGTGTGATGAAGCGACGGTCAGTGAGGCAGGTCACATTTGGACAGGTGCTCTGCAGGCGGATTCTCGAAATAGTTCAGGGCACCGGCGAGGGAGCAAGAGGATGCATTCGACGAGCGATGAGTGGCGGTTGCCCAAAAGAAAAACCCGGAGCGCTCCCACTCCGGGTTCTCCAATCGCGTGATGGTAGCGGGCTTACCTCTACGACCACGGTCTCCGGGCCATCGGAGAAATAGCTTCGCGTCTCTGCGGAGCCTACCGGTCTCAGGCTAAAGATGCGAATACCAATTACATAGCAAGTCAAGTGCCATCGCGAACAGCCCAAGCCGGTTTGGTGCGGTACTTGCATTTACAGTTACTTACAGATGGGCCGCGCACGGCCTATCTTTGCAATGGCGGCCAGTTGTGTGGTTTCTGCTATCTGAAAAGATAGGCGGGACTATCCATCCGGTTTGGACGGCGCGCCGAATTATTATTTTCGACAGGAGTTAGATTCAGCTTCGCTGGACGTGGTTATGGTTTCGCATTACTCTCAGTTAACCGAAAACCTTGCTTGGGAGGCGAGCTTGGATTCCAGGGTGGTGGTCGTCTCCGGCCCATCAAAGGGCACGGTAGTCCGGCTGAAAGGCGACCAGCTTTCGGTGGGGCGAGACTCTGCGAACCACCTGTGCCTGCGCGACCGGGCGGTGTCCCGCCGTCACTTCACCATTAGCAAGACCGACGTTGCATTTCATCTCGTCGACCTCGAGAGCCATAACGGCACATTCGTCAACGGCATACCAGTCCGGCGCAAGCTGCTGGCCCACGGCGACACCATACGGGTGGGAAGATGTGAACTGGTTTTCCTGATCACCGAAGACGAGGAACAGGTGGCTCAGGAGGTGCAGTTCAAAGAGGAGTCCGTCAGCCTGTTGTCCACAACCAACGTGCGGGCCTATCGATCCTCTCCACAATCCGGCACTGACATCGGCCGGATGGCGCGTGATCTCAACGCACTATTCAAAATCGCCAACACCATCAACTCGATTCGCGAGCTCGAGCCGTTGCAACAGCGACTCCTGCAACTTATCGGAGAGGTGATCCCCGCGGACTGCGGAGCGATCGTGATTCTCGGTCATGCCGACGAGGAACCGACCTCAAGTTGTGTCTGGCATCGGGGCCCGACCAACAATTCGAAGATCGAAATCCGCCGGGACGTGCTGCAGCAGGTCTTATGGGAACGCAATGCGCTGCTCACTACGCCCAACTCGAAAAACGGCGACTTGGAAAGTGTGCTATGCGTTCCGCTGGTGGGAGTGGAACGGGTGATTGGTGTTCTGTACATGATTGCAACCAATCCGGAGAGCAAGATCGAAGACGATCATGTGCACTTCTTGACGTCGGTTGCCGGTATCGCGGCAGTGACCCTGGAAAATGTTCTGGCGACGGAAGCGCTGCGCAGCGAGAACCGGCGGCTCCAGGCCGAACTGGATGTCGAGGGGGTCATCATTGGCGAAAGCAAGGGGATGCGCCAGGTGCAGAATTTCATCTCGCGCGTAGCCAAGAGCGACTCCACGGTCCTGATTCGAGGCGAGAGCGGAACCGGCAAAGAATTGGTTGCTCGCGCCATCCACCGCAACAGCGATCGCGCCGAGAAACCGTTCGTCGCAATCAACTGCGCTGCCATCCCCGAGGCGCTGCTGGAAAGCGAACTGTTCGGACACGAAAAAGGCTCGTTCACCGGCGCAATTGCGCTGAAGCGGGGCAAGCTGGAAGTCGCCGAAGGGGGAACGGTTTTTCTCGACGAGATCGGCGAGCTCGCACCGATGCTGCAAGCGAAACTGCTGCGCTCGTTGCAGGAGCACGAATTTGAACGTGTGGGCGGTACTCGCACCCTGAAGCTGCACGCGCGCGTCATCGCGGCAACAAACAAGAACCTGGAAGATGCGATTAAAGCCGCCGAGTTTCGCCAGGATCTTTATTACCGTTTGAATGTTGTTTCGGTGGTGGTGCCGCCGTTGCGCGAGCGTCCGGATGATATTTCACTGCTTGCGATGTACTTCTCTTCGAAGTACTCGGAGAAATGCAAGCGTCCGCTGAAGGGGATTTCATCGGAGGCGCGAGGGCTGCTCCTGAGCTACAGTTGGCCGGGCAATGTGCGCGAGCTCGAAAATGCGATTGAGCGCGCGATCGTCATGGGCACGGGCGACGAGATCGTTCCCGAAGACTTGCCTGAGGCCATCCTGGAGGTGCAGCCCGCCGGACCTAGCAGCATGAAATACCATGACCGGATCAATGAACTGAAGAAGCAGATGATTGCCGATGCCGTGCGCCAGACCAAGGGCAGCTACACGGAAGCCGCGAAGCTCCTGGATGTCCATCCCAATTACCTGCACCGGCTCATTCGTAACCTGGATCTCAAGGCGGAACTGAAGAAGGAAAGCGACGCCTGAAGCGCCATTGGCACTCGACTTTTTCACGCCTTTGAAGAAAACTGCGCCTCTGCGAATACTGTGACCCGCTCCAGAGCGGCCTGCATCTCGGCGTGATACTTCTCCATTGCCGACTCGTCGGCGTCGGCAGGCACGAAGATCTTGCGCCCGAAGCGCACATGAATTCGTGAGAAAGGTTTGGGGACCATCAGTGCGTCCCAGGTCTTCAGCATCCAGGCGCGTTCGGCCGCTATGTAGAACGCAGAGATGTGAACACCGCTCATGCGGGCCAATAGGACTGGACCCTTCTTGGCGACATAGCGCGGCCCGCGAGGACCGTCAATCGTAAACGCCACGGCCTCACCTTCAGCCAGCAGCTTGTTCATCTCGAGCAAGGCGCGTTGGCCACCGCGCGAACTGGAGCCGCGCACCGGCAGGAATCCGAAGCGGCGAATGACTCGCGCAATGTATTCGCCGTCGCGGCTGCGGCTGGTCATGACCGCAGGGCCATGGTGACGAAAGAACCAAGTGGCAGGCAACACGCAACGATGCCAAAACGGATATATGCCGGGATACCCCTCGTCCAGGCTCTGGATGGCGCCTTCTTCAAACGTCAGCGTGGTGCGCAGCGTGGAACCGATTAATCGCAGCAGCGGGGGCACGATCCAGGAGACGAGAGTGAACTGCAAGCGCTCCAGCAGAGTGAAGCGGGGCTCACCGCTTGGCAATTCGGGCACAGATGAATTCTAAAGCCTGATGTTTTGGCGGTCCGATTAAGAGGATTTTATAGGCGGGAGAAGCACACCGTTCTTCTCAGCGCGGATCGGGCACTGCTGATGACGCCGCGCTGAGAAGATGTTTCCATAGATGGCGACTTGCCGGCACCATCCATATGGCTCGCTTGTAGTCTTCTTGTGCAATCTCGATGCCAAACGAAACAGCCAGCGGAAGCCACGATAGACTAATGCCTATCTATCCGACTTTGGGAGGCTTACGCGATTCGGAATCCGGCAAGCTGTCTCCGTGGCGCGGAAAAAGCTATCCGAGTGGCGAGTCGGGCTATCTGAAGCGTTAGCGAGGCGGCAGAGCGCAGGGGCTGTGGAGGACGCATTTCTGGTCTTGATGTACTAAAGCAATCGGTGCATAACTTGCTGTTGCCATCCGTGTTAGTGCAATCAGGAGGCCGATATGCGAAGTTCTCATCCAGCAAAGTCGTGGCTTGCGTTGTTCGCATTGGTCGGAATAGTCCTGCTTTTACTCCCACCGGCAGGTGCGATACAGAACGAGCCGTCTAATGGCACTCTGCCGTTGACAGTCACTCCTCCTGTTCAAGTGCGAGTCGTCGGATGCGTGAAAAGGGGCAATGAGACTGGTCGTTACTACCTCAGCGATCAGAATGGGATCAAGTGGGAGCTCATCCCCAGTGGCCAATTAAACCTTGCAGAATATGTAAATCACTCGGTCGCGATCACGGGCAAGCCGACGGCACTGTCGCAACCCGAGGGAGTGAACGAAGCGACTAGGAATCCTGACACGAATACCAGATCACGGCATGAGTTGCGGATTCTCACTTTGAAGACGCTGAGTCCAAGTTGCACTCGCTGACTCAACCCCACAAGTAATATGGTCTTTCACTTGCGCGGGCGCTCCTGCTGCTGGCATGATGACCCAAATGCCTCCACCGGCTCCTTCCAGGGAAGTGTGTGTTCATGCCCGGGCCTAACTTGCTTCGTGCGTTGGCAGCGGTTTGCCTGCTGGTCGCGCCGGCGATCGCAGGGTACGCGCAATGCGCTCCTCAGCTCGATGCGCGCGGGCTGCCCAAAACGCCGCCCGAGAAGCGTGTGCTGGAAGAGCCCATCCTGCCCGAGGCCGGCTTCCTGTCGAATACTCGCTACACCAGCCAGTTCTTTGGCTTCTCCTTTGATCTGCCTCTGACGGTAGAGGGTCACGAAATCATGATGCCCGTGATGCCCGAGAAGCAGCATGCTTTGTTGGCGCTGCAATATGAACAGGGCCCTCGCAAGGGGTACATCATGGTGACCGCGTACGATCCGCCACCGGGCTTCGAGGTGAAGACTCCGGAAGAAAAACAGCGAGAGCTGGAGCAGTGGGCAAAGATCGGCACCGAAGCCGGAGGCCTGCCGCGAACCCCGATTCCGGATTTCATGTTGCGCTCCAACCACTTCTATCACCAGATAAGGCGCAGAGGCCGGGATTACGCAGCGCAGTACTGGACGGGCATCAACAACTACATGGTGAAGGTGGTAGCCGTCACCAATGACGGGGAGTTCCTGCGCAAGACGAAGGACGCTATGCGGCAGGCGCAGTTTTATTGCACGCAGGACGACGGCACGCTGACGACGCTCGACGGCAAGCCGGTCAAAGTGGAAGGCGCGCCTTACACCGGGCCGACTGTTCCTACCTTTCGCGTGAATGCCGCTTTGCGTGATGAGCCCGGCAAGAACATTCCTCATGGCGAATTAGTGGAGGGCAGGTATCACAACTCGGATATCGGCTTGCAGTATGAGTTGCCCGAAGGATGGAAGCCGGTGGAGTCTGACAATGACGATCCTCCGTTGGAGCCTACCGCGCTGCGTGAGTATCAGTTCTTGCACGCTTGCTCGCAAACTCTGTTGCGGATAGCGCCGCAAAAACAGCAGGCAAAAAATGGCGATTGCGGAGCAGTTATCGTTTTGCGGGCGCTCGATCCGAATTGCCTTTCGATGCGCACAGCAACTTCGCTGAGCGACAAACGCGCGGCAGATGAGGTGGCGGCGAGCTTCGAAGAGCTGGGGGAGTTTGGTCAGATTGGTTCGGATGAGTTGGTGTCAGTTTCGGATCATCTGTTCATGGTGTTCCATGGCACAATCGCGGCCTCTCCCCGCGGGGAAGGTCTTGCTGAACGTCTCTCACAGACCATCTTCGCAACCCGCTACAACAAGCTGCTGCTGGTCTGGTCATTTATGGCATCGACCTCGAGTGCTCTTGCTCAACTGCCAACCGGTGGCGTCATTCTGGAAGGCTCGCCCCCGATGCAGTTGCGGTTGCCGAACCAAGCGAGGAAATAGCGGCGAATTGTTCCCCATTCTTTCCGCAGCCGATCCCAAGATTGTGCTGCCAGAGCCGTCTCAGTTGCTGCCGCAGCGGTCCGTAGTTCTTCTGCAGGTCGAAATTCGTCCTCCATCACACTGCGCACATTGACCGGAAATTCACGGAGCTATATCATCGACATGCGGGGTGGAGCAGTCTGGTAGCTCGTTGGGCTCATAACCCAAAGGTCGGTGGTTCAAATCCACCCCCCGCAACCAACCTCAAGCTCCACAAAATACGCAACTTATAGACAAACTTGACACTCGCGTGCTGCGGATGTACTGTCGGCCCAGCTAAGGGGAGGCAGTCATGCAGGTCATCCTTTACAAGCGCCACAAGGCATCTTGCCCTCATCGGGCCGATAAACATTACCGCCGCTGCCGCTGCTCGGTGTGGATGGAGTACAACGTCAAGGGCGTACAGACCCGCAAGAGCACTGGGACACTCAATTGGGACACGGCGCAAGACAAGGCCCGCGCCATTGAGAAAACGTACCTGGACGCGGAGCTGGGTCGCGGGCCCGCCCCGGCAGAAGCCAAGACGGTAGAGCGGGCCGTTGCGCTATTCATGGACAGCAAGCGCGGCGAGGACCTAGCCCCGAACACTCTTTATAAGCACACTCTCACGCTCAGCCGCCTCCAGACCTTCTGTGACACTGAGGGAGTTTTCTTTGTGAAGGACATCACGCTATCCCACCTCACGTCATGGCGCGCCGCATGGCCCTTTGAGTCCCCGCTTGCCAAGCGCAACAACCAAGAGCGGGTAAAGTCCTTTTTCAAGTTCTGCTATGACGCGGGCATCATCCCGGCCAATCCCGCCTCACAGCTATCCGGCATTCAAGTGAAGGCGGACGAGTCTAACAACGTGCGTCCTTTTGAGCCGAAGGAATACAAAGCCATCCTTGCGGCCATTCCGAAAAGCGGCCTCCAGCTTCGGAACCAAGAGCGCGTAAAAGCCTGTATGCAATTGCAGCGATGGTCCGGGCTGTCTATCGTGGATGCTGTCTGCTTGTCCAAGGATGAGTTGCAGCAAGACGGCAACGTCTTCCGGGTCCGCACCAAGAGGCGAAAGACCGGCGCACACATCAATAACGTCATCCCGTCCTGGCTCGGGAAAGAGCTGTTGCGGGTCAAGAACGGTAACCCCACATACTTTTTCATCTCGGGTGAGGCCACCACCAAAGGCGCGGTGAGCACGATTGACAAGATGTACCGTCAAGTTTTCGAGAAAGCCGGGATTGACGGCACGTCTCACATGTTCCGGCACACATTCTCCGTAGAGTTGCTGAAGGCGGGAGTGGATATCCGCAAGGTCAGCCGCGCGCTCGGGCACAGCTCCGTGGTCATCACAGAGCGCTATTACGCGAAGTGGAACAAGGCGCAACAGGACATCCTAGACGGCGATCTAACGCGGGCGTGGAAGAAATAGTGACGCCGGGTCAAGGGACGGCGGGACCGGCTGGATATGCTCGTAAGCGCCACGTGGGCGAAATAGCGGAAGGAGTCGAATCCGCCCATAAACGTAAACTCAGTAACTTACAGCGCAGCAGAGGGCACGTAATACCGGGTTTTCGATCTAAAGCAGCGTGAACGGCACGGGAACGGCACGGAGCGGGGCTAGAAAAAAACCCCCTGAATAGGCGGCAACGACTCCGTCGGTTTGTGAGCAGCCGGCGTCATCGTTGGCGACGCAGTTCATACGGTCGCTCACGGCGTAACGTCACATGAGGTCGGCATCGAACGGCCTCAGCATCTCGGATGTGGCTGCCACTACCCCCAATATCATCGGGTTGTCGCACGTTCGGCAGCTTTTTCTCGTTCCTCCCACGGAGCGCGCTTGTGTATACTGCAGCCCGCCATGAGCGAGCCAAAACTCTGCGTCGTTCTGTTGCTGTGTTGTCTAGTGGAGATTCCTTCTACCGCGCAGGATCGCGTGGCTGTGGCGATTGACTCTTTGCCATCGGTCAAGAGCATCGACCAGGTCGCAATCTCGCCTGACGGATCACAGGTCGCCTACATCGTAGGGGGCGAACTGTTCGTGACAGCGGCTTCCGACGGCGCATCGCATCGCATTGCACCTGACCAGAACACGATTCGTGAAGTCACCTGGTCCGCCGACAGCCGCCACATTGTGTGGCTCTGCGACGTACCGGGAGAGAAGCCGGCTTCGCAATTGTGGTCTTCCTCGGCTGATGGCGCTGACGTTATGCGCCGCGCGATTTTCGACGGCTACGCGCAAACGCCTCGCTATTCGCCAAATGGAAAAAGGGTTGCGGTGCTCTACATCGAGGGTATGCCGCGCGTCGCTGGCCCTCTACAGCCGATGACGCCTCTGGCTGGAGTTGTCGGTTCGACGATCTACGAGCAGCGAATTACCACCATTGATCTGGCCACGAACGGACTTACACAAGTCTCGCCCGCCGAGGTCTACGTCTATGAATACGATTGGCTGCCCGATGGTTCGGGCTGGGTCGCTACTGCGGCGCACGGCTCCGGCGACAACAACTGGTGGATCGCGCGGCTGTACGTCGTCAACGCTGCCAGCGGAACTATACGGGAAATCTACAAGCCCAAGTGGCAGATCGCGGAGCCTCACGTTTCACCGGATGGCAAGTCGGTTGCGTTTATTGAAGGCCTCATGAGCGACGAGGGACTGACCGGAGGAGACGTGATGCTTGTGTCAACAGAGGGCGGCACAGCGCGAAACCTCACGCCGGGAATTCACGCATCCCCCTCGTCGCTGTCCTGGAGTTCAGCCGAACGCATCAGCGTCGTCGCCAACGTGGATGGCAATTCCGGCTATTCGGTGCTGAGTACCGCGGGACGTCAGCCCAGTACGCGTTGGGAGGGTTGGGTAGGGGAGGAACTGATCGGCAATGCAACCCAGGTATGGGTGCCTTCAGCGTCGTTCGCGCGCGATGGCTCGGTCAGCGCGGTGGTGCGTCAGTCGCCTCAAATGGCCCCTGAAGTGTGGGCTGGCCCTGCTGGGGCATGGAAACAGCTCACGCATCTGAATCAAGGCGCCCATTCGAGTTGGGGCGAGAGCCGAAATGTTCACTGGATGGGCGGAGACCAATCGGTGCAAGGTTGGCTGATGTTTCCCAAAGACTACGATGCTTCGAAAAAGTATCCACTCATCATCAGCGTTCACGGTGGACCGAGTTGGGCATGTCTGTCATCGTGGTCCACCGATCCGCTCGAGGACATGAGAGCGGCCTCATTGCTTGGATGGTTCGTGCTGTGTCCCAATCCGCGCGGCAGCTTTGGACAAGGCGAGGCCTTCACGCAGGGCAACATCAAGGATTTCGGCGGCGGCGACTATCGCGATCTTATGGCCGGTGTGGACGCCATGATCAAACAGTTTCCGATTGATTCCACAAAGCTCGGACTTCGCGGTCACAGCTATGGCGGCTACATGTCAATGTGGGCTAACACCCAGACTACTCGTTTCGTCGCTATTGTCGCAGGCGCAGGACTCTCCGATTGGCAGAGCTACTACGGCCTGAATGAGATTGACGAATGGATGATCCCGTTCTTCGGCGCGTCCGTGTACGATGACCCGGCAGTGTATGAGAAATCTGATCCGCTGCATTTCGTGAGGAAGGTGAAAACGCCGACGTTGATCCTGGTTGGCGACCGCGACGGGGAAGTGCCGATGGAGCAATCGGTCGAGTGGTATCACGCGCTCGAGACGATGAAAGTTCCGGTGCAACTGGTCGTGTATCCGAATGAAGGCCATCTGTTCAATAGGCCTGCCGATGTGCGCGACTATACGTTACGAACTCTGCAATGGTTTGATCGGTGGTTTTCTCAATGCACTGCTCGATGAGCGGAGCGGAAGCGAGCGGATCACGCCGGTCGCAAGAGGGCCAGCGGGTCGAATTCTCTTGGTGCGAACGAGCCTTCAAAATCCGCGCCTCAGCGAACGGAATTCCTAGCGTCGCCACAGCCCGGTGCGCAAGAATTGGAGCACAATTGGTGCGGCTCTCAAGGCCATCAACATAGGTCACCCGAGAGCCGGAGGAGCTGCCGCTTCAGCGACGGCCCGGTCCCCTTTCTCCTTTCTGGTCACCTCATTTGAGCCGGATTCTAAGGGAAACGGGTTCTTTCAATACCGTTGCAAAAGGGCGTCCCGCTGGAGCACGTGTCAAAGCTGCTCGGGCACCGGAGCGTGACCACAACCGAGCGCCATTATGCAAAGTGGGTAAAGGGACGGCAAGATCGCCTGGACATGCTCGTAAGCGCCACGTGGGCGAAATAGCGGAAGGAATCGAACCTTCAACCTACCGATTAAGAGTAGGCAAAGCTGACAGGTACTTAGTTATTAGTTTCACCTTTACTAATCAACAGCTTACCCGTAACCAAGCCCGCACGGAAGCGTTCTGAAGAGGTATTGAAAAGGCGCAATTTAGCGCAGGTGGGACCTCATAGTACGGCACACGCACGGCACACCTGGCTGGGGTGAACCCTTCTGTTGAGACAATCCGTATTGGCACACCGGCGGTTCACCAGTACGGTTCGCTATTTGGTCCTCAAAGCGATCTCGGCTTCATGACCATTCCTGGCAACTGTGGAAGGGTTGGCTCGATTCCCGGTTCCCGCCGTGGAGCGGACCGCCTCTTTCATCTGGCGGAGAGACGTCAGCAGAGAGTTCTTCGAGATGTTGCGCACAATGGGGGCGACCACCCAGCGAACAGCAACCGGGATGTCCCTGCTGAGCGCCATCGCCTCAAGTTCAACGTAGACCCCATCATCTCTCTCCTCGAACCGGGCAACGCGGTAGAGCCGCCAAATAAAGCCATTACCTTGGCCCGGTGGAAGGTCCCGCTCATCAGGCCGGCCATAGTCCCGAACCTCCTGCACACGTGTGGTGTGGGCGATGCTGTACCAATGCCTCGCGTCGAGCTGGAGATAGCAGGCTTCGTATTCGCCATCGAACGCCGTTTCGGCCACGACCTCCTTGTTCACAACGCGCATCGAGTACTTGTCGCAACCTCCGGCGGTGCCGAGCGACTTGGAACCCACGACTATCGGTTTGTAGAAATCCTTGTAGCGACCATAATCACGAACCGCGGAAAAAACGTCTTCAAGCCTGGCGTATGGGATGAAGGCCGCGCCGATCCAGTCGTGGATCAAGCCGGAAGGCACAGGTTTTGGGCTTCGCTCACCGACCGAGGACACCAGAATCTCTCCGTCATGAACCCGACGGATGCGGTCAGGCACTTCGTCAACCCAGAGGAAGGTTCCATGCATGCGGTCGTGCATCTGCAGAGTCGCAGTCTCTACATACGCATCCCAAGTTCGCAAGGTCTCGCCCCTCAACTCAGCCGCATCGGACACGACCGGAGAAGCGAGAATACCTTCGCACAGCATGCCAATCAGGAATTTACGCTTTATGCTGAACATTGCAACTTAATCCCTTAATCCTGACGTTAAGAACTCGCGGATACCGTCACCTGGGCTTCCGACACAGCTTGTGCTCAGTCACGGGATTAAGTACTTGCCACAACCTGCAGAGGACTTCGTTACCCGGATACAACGTTCCCAAACCGCGCACTAAAACGTTAGCGCGAAGCGCAGAAGGAACAGGTCCGCGTGATCTTGTTTCGTGGCCACGCTCGCGATCAACGGGTTCCACACATGCTGATAGCTGGGAATGATTCGCACAGCGGGGGTGATTGCGAAGTCGTAGAAGACCTCCGTGCCCCTCTCGTTCTTCACCGTGTCGGTACCGGCGGTGAGCTGCGCGATAGATTGCTTGAAATGGTGGCTGATCTGGTTTTCATAGAAGCCGACGCCGAACCTGTCGTTCTTTCGGGAATCGAAGAGTCCATTTGCAAACAGCGCAATACTGTCGTCGTGAGTGACCGGGTTTGTGTCGTCAGGCGCATAGCCCAGGCGGCCAAACACTCCGATTCCGCGAACAGGCTGACCGCTCTTCAGCTTTGCGCCAACGGTCTTGGGCCCGTCCTTTACATACAGGTACTGTGAGGCATTCACGATTGAGAACCAGCTGTCCTTATGGAAGTTGGTCGGCAAGCCGTTGGTGGAGGAAACGCCCAGAAGAGCGCCGACAGCCTGGGGCACCTCGCTCGGCGTCAGCTGACCGTACGGCTCATTGAGAGCGATCTTCGGTTTGTTGGACCAATTGAATGCAGGTGAGGCTTGCCCCGGTAGACCGCCAATACTATAGGTGAAGATCGAAGTCAGATACAGGTTAACCCTGTCAAATGCATGACTGTCGAAAGTATTCGCATTGCTGTTTGGGTCGAGTACGCCGCCCCCAATCGCTATTGACTTCTTCGGCGCCCATACGAGGAGCGCAGCCAGCGCGGTCGGGTGATAGAAGTTCGTGGTCATCGGGTTCTTCAGCAGATTGAAATTGGCGAAGTCGGTCTTGAAGCCGTTTCCGAAGAGCGTTTGGTCGGGGATAAAGATATCGCTGATCTTTCCCACGACGAGGCTGTACTTCGGACTGAGCGCCTGAGCGATGAAATATTCCGAGGGATAAATGTTCCTGGGTGCGAGGGGCGCCGGCAGGACATATCCAACGTATTGGGGAGCATAACTACCTGCGGTGAATGTGTCGGACGGGTCGTCTCCGTAACGAGCTTGCATTGTGAAGTGAAGTAACCCCCCCGACCACAGGCCAGCGCGGGCTGTGTCCAGGTTTATCGAAATCTGGGTACCCTGCACGACGCTGTTGCCGGTTTTAAGGCCGCCAGAGGTGAGGTCCTGATAGCCGGTCGTGGTGTAGATATCAAAGAACCAACCGCGCTTTGCGAGTTCAGTCCGGCTGCCGCCCCAATCGCTTGTGAGTTGAGTGCGCCGCCAGAAACTTCCCGTGACAGTTCCCGGTAGCCCGAACACCGGTCCGTTGTTAAAGAACGGCAGCAGCAGAGGCGCTACGTTTGCCAACGACGTTTTCTCCGTCGCAACGGGGCCAAACTGATCCTCGCCGGCGCTGGACTCGGCGGGTTTGTCGTCTGCAACATGCCGAAGGCCAGCGAGACCTTCTTGAGCAAAGGCTGACCCTGCAACAGCGAACCAGGTGACGATTGCGAACTTCAGAATATGTTTTTTCATGATGCATTCTCATTACTTGACAGATGTAAGGCGGTGGACCCGCTTCAACCCTCGAAGCGGGTCCGCCGCAGCTGTTAAGCCAGAACGGCCTCTGTGTGCTCCTGTGACCGCTCGGCCAGCACGTACTCTTGCAACAGCTTGGAGGCGAGGCTGAAGCCGCCACGTCCGTCTGCGCGATCGACGATCCCGTAGCACGAGACCAGGTTGCGGATGCCTCCGTTGCGCGCCAGCTTCGAGGGATAGTGCGGTACGTTGGGCGGTCCGTCGCCATTTGCAGCCGCCCATCCGATCGTGTCCGGATACGTCCCCGGCCAGTTCGTCGGGCGTACTGCCATCGAGGGAACGTGGCTGAACTCAACCGCCGGAGCGATGCGGGTAAAGGTGCCCCATGGAGTGACCTGGTCGATAGCGTGCTCGATCAAGTCCTGTATTGTGACCGGCGCGTATTTCTCAGCGTCGCGCGGTTCGACGAGCGATGTCGCCAATGTGGCACATTGTGTGAGTGAGGCGCCGACTCTCCAGAAGCCGCCCTTCTCTTCGCGCTCGGCCAGCGCAGCCACCGCTCCGATGGCTCCCATGTAACCGGTAAGGTAGTCGTTGATGAGCACGGAGATGTTGTTGGGTTCCGACTCGCCTTCGGAGTGGGTGTGAACCAGACCGGAGACCGCTTGGGCAATCTGTTCCAATCCCCGACGGCCTTCCCAGGGAGTGCCGACGGCGCAGTAGGTGATCCCTGCGAACACGAGATTGGGATTGATTTCTCTCAGTGCCTCATCGTCAAGCCCCAGACGTGCGAAGACGTCAGCGCGCTGACTGCTTGCAAGGACATCTGCACCGGCGAGAAGCTCGATCAGGCGCTTCTTTCCTGAGTGGCTCTTGATATCGAGCGTAATGTCTTTCTTTCCCCAGCTACTCTCCAGCCACAAGGGTGTTTGCCAATCACCCATAGGTGATTGGATCCTGATGACTTCGGCCCCCTGCTCAGCTAGAAGGCGCCCCATCGTGGGACCGGCGACCAGGTGCGAAAGCTCGACCACGCGCGCGCCTTCTAGCGGCCGGTAAAGGGCTTTACCAAGACGGCGCTTACGGGCGTTGCCCTTCTGCTCGACGTCGATGATGGAACGCTTCGCAGTCGCCTTCCCCTGTGGGTGCGAAAGCCATTCCTCAGAACTGCGCACCATGCCGAGGGGGAGATTGAGAACGGCAACTTCATCCTCGATCTGCTGTGCTGTCTTCTTCTCCACAGCGGCCTGGATCGCCTGCGGTGTGTTGGCGGCTTGGAAATAGTTGAGCAGCCCATCGCGCAAATGTGGGTGCATTCCGATCATCGAGATGTAGCGGCCGTCCTTTGCGCGGTATGTGCCGTTGTCTGCGCTTACCGGCCAGGTATCCATGATCGTGCAGTAGCCGTTGAGAAAATGCAGTTGAATGCCATTGAGTAGAAATCCGCAACGGCGCCGGTTCAGTTTCATGGTTTGCGACGGAAGTCCGCGCACTGTCCCGATGTGCTCCACAACCGACCCAAAGGCCGCCATTACTCCGGCGGCGCAGTCGTGAGCTTTGATCTGACTTATGCAGTAAGACGGCCCTGGCTCTACGGTGATCTTCGTGGGATCGATCGCAAATGGCAGCGCATCCGCAATCGCGTCATAAGCTCTTTTTTGCAATTTATTTGTAATCATTCTGGATGAACTCCTCTGATTTGTTTTCGCCTCAATGCTGCGGTTGAAGGCCGCTGTACTGCACAGTCGGCGAACACTCGTAGAAAGGCAATCCCTGTGCCTAACGCGAAGAATCTTCGGCTGTGCTTAAGAGCCAGCGATAGAGCGACTTGGCCCCGGGGGCAAATCCTGCCCGGCTTACATGCATGCCAGAACGTTGGTAACTGGGTAACAGTTGGCAGCGGTTTGAGCGTAGGGTGATGGGTGAGCGTCGGATGATCAGTGGAGATGCATTCCGCTGCGAACTTCACAGATTCAAAGGCGAACCGATTGGGCTGGAGGTTCCACGGCCTCCTGGGACTCATGGATTGAGCTCGCGAGAGGCACGATTCCTGTTGCCAAGCCTTGAATGCTGTTGGAGGAACGTGACAGCCGGTTCGAGCAGGTAGGCGAACTGAAGAGAAAGAATGAGAACAAAGAGGCGCGGCGTGCTTCATAGCCGATGTTCACCGACGCGAATACGCCATGTGCTCTACCCGGCTGCGAATGCATGGACTGCAAAACACCGGTTGGCGAAATGCTTGGCGAGTGACTCGAAAGTGTCCTTCGAATCACTCGCCTTAGGAGCGCCTCTTACTACTTGGCGCCTACTGCCTGGGACCGCGATGGCCACTCGGGTTTGGCCGAGCCACGGACTACGAGGATCGGGTCCTCCCAATATCCGGGGGTTTCTGAGAACTTCACTGGAGGCGCCAGACGATACAGCTCGCCATAAGGAGTCGGGCGAGTAATTGTGTCCGGTTCCTGAAGTTGATGCTCCTCCCCGCTGAAATCGAGGTGATTCTTGTCGAAGACCCCCAGTGTCGGATACCACATCGCATTTCCGGTTAGGCTGATTTTTACGTGATAGCTGCCGCCCTCGCGAGCTCGGCGAATCAGGGCAGCCGTAACGCCGGCTGCTCCTAAATAGCCGCCGATGAAATCGTTCATGACCATCGTGGGCGGGAATTTCGGCCGGTCCGGTGTGCCTTCAACGAAGGTGAAGCCACTCACGCATAGAGCCTCCATATCGAAGCCGCCGCGGTTTGCCCACGGTCCGTCATAGCCGTAGCACCGCACGGAACAATAGATGGTCCCTGGCCGCCGCTCCGCTAGCTCCTCCGGAGAGAACCCCATGTTGGCCATGCAGCGCCCGCGGTAGCTGTCAACGAAAACGTCAGCCCCGGCAGCCAGTTCGTGGCCGCGCTGGTTGCCGTCCGGGGTACTTAAGTCAAGCCAGGCTGATGCTGTGTGTCCCACACAAGGATCGCTGGTGAAGATCTCGTGTTCGAACTCCTGGGGGTGTTCGATGTGCAATACCTCAGCACCTTGTTCGGCGAGTGTTCGAGAGACAGTGTTCCCGGCGATGACGTGGGTGGCCGAAAGGACACGAATACCGGAAAGAGGTCGGTCCGCGGGCCCGAACGGTTTCGGCTCGCTATCGCCGATTTTCTCAATCTCGACCAACGGCCTTGAGGCGAGGAGTTCGCCTTGTGGATGGCGGGCCCACTCTTCGCGGGACCGGCACATAGCGAAGATCATGTTGTGCTCGGCGGCCACATCGTCCAGTTCCTGACCGTCCCATTTCAGGATCGCGTTGGTTATGCTTGACTTCTCGGGAGAGCAGCGGAGCAACGAGCACCACTCGGCCAGCATGTGCGGGTAGCCTCCAGTCGGGAGGACCCATCGGCCATCCTTCGTTAGGTACAAATCGAAAATCGTGTGGTTGCCGTGCCCATAGGGCATTTGGTAGGCATGGCCGTTGATTGACAGCTTGAACTTGTAAACCGGATTTACGCCGTGGATGGCCTTCCTGAGATCAAGCGAGAGATCCTGCCCACGACCGGTTCGCATTTTCCAGATCGCTGCTGCACCGGCCGCCGCACCCATTATTGGAATCGAGATACACGCGCCGATGCGATAACAACTTTCGAAGATTGGGTCCTCACCGATGAAGGTGATGATACCGCCTACGTCTTCAGACGACAACCCGATCGAATTCAGGAAGTCATCGAAGGAGGCTCCTATGTCGAAGTGTTTTCTTGACGTCGCTTTGCCGTTTTTTGAGTTACTGCTATCATGTTGGCTCCTTTGTTGTAGTTGGGCGCTGCATCCGTGGGGGTTGTCGCTCGGCTCTTCCATCGACCACTTGGCTGCAAGCAAACTGAATTACTTGCGCACGAAGAGGAACTGGACTTGGGCCTGCATTGTCCAGCTTGGGCCATATGCGGGTTGTTTAACGTCTTTGAAGAACTGCACGCGCGTGTTGAGAGGTTGAAAGCCGATCTTGAATACTCGGCCGACGCCACCGCCGACAGGTATAGTCCATTTCTGTCCTGGCTTCTTAGTCCAGTCCGCGGTCATGATCGGGCTGGTCATCACGTACCAACCTTTCGGGAGGTTGTAGAAGGCGAAGGGATTGAGCGTAAATTGATTAACCTCTTGATGGTGTTTTGTTTTGCCCCGTCCAGACGTTGTTGACGATGGAGCCCACCATCCAATGTCCAAAGCTAGTCACAACTACACCTGCCGGCCCGCCGCCGAACTTGTTCACGCCGAGGGCGTCATCGGTTGCGGTCGGCAGCCAGAGCTGAGGACCGAGGCCCCAGATGAGCTTGCCCGGGTGAGCCGGCGAAAAATAGAACTGGGGTTGCATGTTCCCCAGTCCAAACACCGAACCCAGCGTGGGCGAGACCCGCGGTTCGTAGATTAGGGGAGTAATCGTTCGTGTGATCAAGTTCCAGTTCTCCGTCAGCTTGATCGGAATGACCGGCTCGATGATCAGTGCATTTAGCGCCCGTTTATACGGTCCTGTATTGAAGTAAGTGTCGTTCTGAAATGGAACGCTTATCGTATTGGCAAGCGGGTTCTGCGCTGCTTCCTTTGCGGCTGCGTCGCCGGAGGCCGCTTCCTCGGAGGCTTTGCGGTTGACGGCGACGTTAGCCGTAGTGGGGTTCGCTGTCTCGCTGGGCGCGCCCTTGTCTGCGGCGGACAGCGGACCACCGCCGGCAACGGCGCTTTGGGACGGCTGCGACGCGGACTGCGCTACTGAGACCGCGCCCAGGCCTACAAGTGCTACCAGTAAAACGCTGGCAGAGGTCGCCTTGGCCACGTTGAACAGGTATTGCCAATTGCTTAATTGCCGAAACGCGTATCCAAGACGCGTAATCGTGGGCTTGGTTATGGCAGGTTGTTCTTTCCAATACCGATTCATGATCATTTCCTAAATCCTTGTGTTGAGTTAGCTCGTCGCATGCAGGGCTAGCAGCCGAGACGGTTCGAGCCAGTGTGCCAACGCCTGAGATAAGGCAAACGAAGTACCGAAATTCGGCAGAGCATGGCCTGCGCCTAAGAACCGGACGGCAAATCAGTTAAGAGACAACGTCAGAAGATCCGTTTGTCGGGCATGTGCTAGCAGGCTGGTAGATGCTGAGGACTTGGCAGGCGGCTTTTCGCAAGCTACGAAGCTAGAGTTTCGCAGTATTAGGTACACGAGAATTATCTAGAGTTGACATTCTCGGCTGGTGCAGTTTATGACCTTGCGAACGCGGTATCGCACGTCGCGCTCGCGAAATCTACGAGGCAATGTCCTCTCGACTAAATGAAATATCCCACGAATGAAAAGATGCCGCCGATCGCAAACGCTAGTTTGATACCGAGCGGCAGGGAGAGAATCCAATGCCAGAGTTTGTCCATCGGACGACTAGCGGCTCGCTAGAGTTGGCGTATCAGGTGCAGAGGAAAGGAGCTTTTCTATGGCAACGTCCATCGAATGGTTCATCTCGCCTACAATCGCCAGCATGTTATGTTGAGATACGCTCGCAGTCTCAGAAGAGTTGTTGAACCACACGGTCGCGCCTGTATGTACGTCCGTCATCTGGGCAGAGAGCGCAACTTCGACGTTAATCCCACCCGCACGGTCTACTTCCTCGAGCCGTTCTAGTCTTCCGCTGAGAACGTAGTCGGTGTTAGAGCGTCCATCATAGACCTTTACTTCAGCAAATCTTCCGCTTGCTCGTAAACGATCAATGATCGCGTCTGTCACGACCTCCCTTGGATCAGTAGCCCAGCGCTGGTAGTAATAGAAGCCGATCTCCTCTGGAGAACTGCGGTATACCAACGGACCTTGGCGGAGATATCCGGGTGATTTGAATTCACGTACAGCAATCGAGGCTCGTCTCTCAGGTCCAGGTGGTGGATCGGGCGGAGAAGGAAGCTCAAGCGCGTAGTACTTTGGATATCGAACTCCTGAGCACCCGGTAAGGATGATCGAAGCTGCCACTGTCAAGACGATAAAAACGGCATTCAGATTTTTCATGTGCATTTCCTATTGCGGGACCTGGCGAGCCTTGGGTTGCTTAACGCGAACCAGGCTCCAGGGACGCTGTTTCAATTCGTTCGTCAGTTGATCGAGGTTGTCAGTCGCGTCGCGCAGGTTTTCCATCGTGTCCTCGACTTTGCTGTCGTTTGCTCTTACGAGACCCTGGACATCTGCCAGAAGAGACTTGGCCTGCAGCAACGTGTTCTGGAGTTCACTTAAATCGGTTTGCAGCGGCTTGCGGGCATCCTCCACTGTGCCGTTTATGTTCTGGAGAGCAGTGTCTGCGTGAGCGATGACGGGCTTAAGATTTTCGATGGTGTCATCTGCATGTTTAGTCAAAACGACTACCTGGTTCGCGATCCGGTCGATCTTTGGTCGCTCATCGGCGGTCAACGAATTCACATTTTGCAGGAGTTGCCGCGCGTCATGACTGACACCGCCTAACTCTCCTCTAACCTGGTCCATGAGCTCGTTCCCGTTGCCGGCGACGGCGGAAAACTTGGCTGCGATCTCGTCGAAACTGATGGTTTCCTGCGATGGGATCGCTCCGCCAGCTGGTATACGTGCAGCGTCGTTCGAGCCAGTGCTGACCTGCAGAGCCGGCTCGCTTACGACGCTCACGGATCCGAGCTTCGCCACGCTATTGCCATTGACTGGAGTTCCCTCCTTCAGCTCCATCAGAATTTCAATGCGAGTCGGGTCCGATTGCCAAGGCGCTACGCCTGTGACTCTGCCTACCTTGATTCCGCCAAATAAAACCGGCGCGCCGGGTTCGAGGCCGCCGGCATAGCGCAAGTAGGTTCGGTAGGGCACACTTCCGCGATGAAACTGCGCGGTTGCTAAGTAGACGACTACGGACGTAAATATCATTGCAGAGGCCAAAACGAAGGCTCCGACTTTTGTCTCGGTTGTCACAGACTTGCCTCCTGTGTGTGCATGTACTTCTCGAACGCTGCTGCCACTGCAGGAGCTTCCGCCACCTTCCCGGGGACGCGATCAAGAAACTGCCTAATGCGGGGATCACTGCTGTTCCTAATCTCATCCTTCGTTCCGACTGCGAGAAACGAGCCTTTGTACAACATCGCGATGCGATCGGCGATGCGGAATGCGCTCGGCAGCTCGTGGGTGACCACGATGACCGTCATCTGGAAGGCATGCTTCAGGAGCAGGATGAGTTCATCCAGCTCTGCTGCAACAATCGGATCGAGACCGGCGGATGGCTCGTCAAACACCAGGATTTCTGGATCGAGGGCAATGGCTCGCGCAACGGCTGCGCGCTTCTTCATGCCACCCGAAAGCTCCTGCGGGTGGAGATGGCCAAAATCAGCCAATCCGACGACTGCCAACTTCATCCAGACCATGATGCTAATGATGGAAGGCGCGAGCTCGGTATGCTCGCGGAGAGCTAAAGCAACATTCTCATTAACAGTCAAAGAGTTGAACAGAGCTGCGCTTTGGAAGGCAACACCAATTGAACGCCGAATGCTCCGCAGTTCTGCGCTGGCGCAGCGCGTGATATCCGTGCCTCTTACAGATACAGTGCCGGCCTGCGGCCGTTCAAGCCCAAGAATCTGGCGAAGCAGTGTGCTTTTGCCCGACCCGCTCCCGCCCAAGAGGACCATCGTCTCGCCCTGCTCGATGTCCAGGCTGAGCTGGTCGAGTACCCGGCGCCCGTCGTACTCGACAACCAGATCGCGGATGGAGATGATCGCCATCAGTGCTGCCCCGTGAAGTAGAAGATCGCTGTGAATACGGCATCGGCAACAATGACAAGGAAAGTAGACCGCACAACTGCGAATGTCGTGGAACGGCCGACCGCGTCGGGCCCTCCACGGACGCGAAACCCCTCAAGGCAGCCAACATGCGCGACGATGGTGGCAAATGCCAGGCTCTTAATGAAACCGCTGATGACGTCCCGCAAATTAATCGAGGTAAGTACATACCGCAAATAGAGTCCAGGACCCAAATGAGTGCTGAAAAACATAAACAGCCCGCCGGCCAGAATGCCGCATACATTGCAGACCACCGTAAGACAGGGCACCGCAACGAGCGCGGCAAGATACTTCGGGGCAAGGACAAACTCTACCGGCTCAAGCGCCATGACTTGGAGCGCATCGATCTCCTCTGTCACCTGCATGGTTCCGATTTCCGCTGCAAAGGCAGACCCAGATCGGCCACTGACGGCGATTGCCGTGAGAAGCGGGCCCAATTCTCGCGTAAAACCCACGGCAACAAGATCGATGACATAGTGCAATGCTCCGAATCTCCTTAGTTCAGAGGCTCCCTGTAAAGCCAGAATGAACCCAGAACATATAGCCATAAGTCCAACCATCGGTAGTGCATTCACACCGATGTCAAGCATCTGGCGCACTGATGCCTGCCACCGATAGCGGTTGCCGATGATGGGCAAGGTCTTTCCAATCGCGCGGAGCGTCGCCCAAATCTGAATATTCAGAGCCCCGACATAGTCGAGGTGATCGAGAGTCGCTTCACCAATGCTCTGTAATAGACTTGCCATCAAACCACCTTCGACGGAGATTTGGCACTTGGATCGCCATTCGGCTCAAATAACGCCAGCACCCCAGTAACCTGCAAAGCATCAAGCAGACGACCGTGAAGGCCTTTCAACCTCAACGTGCTTCGTTGACCTCGCGCCACTTTGAGCGCTTCGAGCAACGTCGCGATACCTGATAGATCGGCATAGGTTAGACCGGCCAAGTCAACTACCACGACCTGCGAAAGTTCGCTTTTCAGCGTAGTCAAGAGCTGCGCACGGAGCTGTGGCGAGGATTCAATGTTGAGGCGACCAACCAAGTAGACAACCTTGCCTTCGGCGGTCTGAGAGACCGAAATGCTTAGTAAGCCGTCGCCTTTTGACGCTTGATGAATCACGTTCGATATCCTCGCGGGTTTGACCGTCACCGGCCGACAGAAACTCCGAAGACAGCGGATGCATGGTTCATGCCAAATAGGCTGCTAGCTGCCCGAGAGGGATAACTAGCTCGATGGCCAGTGCTTGAGAGGCATGCTTCGGAAATCTTCCTTCGATGGACACCCAAGGCGAGAAATCCTAGTTGGTGGTGCGTTAGCACCTGCCAACCCACTGGCAGCAGCTATGTACCCCCTGAAATCGACGCTTCAGACGGCAGCAACAGTCGGCGTAGGGGAAATGGACGGCAAGCGGGTAACACTCGACAAGCTGGCTTATGATGGCACATCTTTGTAGATGCTTTATGATTGGCGGGGGCGCGTGTTTACAAACGCAGTTTGGACAATCTACGCTCTGCCGACTCTCCGGCAGGCTTGGGTCCGAGCTCTTGCAGACACTCTGATCGCCGCCAGCGAAGCGAGTTTCCGTGGCCCACGAAAACAATGCCGGGACACGACAGGCTGAGGGTGCCGACCGTCTTCAGCTTGTTCTCGACACCATTCCCGCCTTGGTAGTGTGCGCCCTGCCCGATGGATCCGTTGAATTCCTAAATCGAGGCTGGCAGGAATATACCGGACGCTCATTGCAAGAGCTGGTTGGACATGGCTGGCAAACCTCCATTCATCCGGATGACATTGCGAAATTCATGCAGGAATGGGACGCTGCCCGGGCGGCGGGCCAGCCCTTCGAGAATGAAGCGCGAGTAAGGCGTCGCGACGGCCAATATCGCTGGTTCTCGGTAAAGAAAATACCCCTCCGAGATAATCGTAATCAGATCGTTAGATGGTATGGAACCGCCCATGATATCGATGATCGCAAGCAGACCGAGGATCGCCTGCGGCTCGCGATTGATACAACCCCTGCGCTAATCCACAGCGCGCGTCCTGACGGCTACATCGATTACTTCAACAAGGGGTGGCTGGACTACTTCGGAGTTCCCGTGGAAGAGCTCTACGGTTGGGGCTGGACCAAGACATTCCATCCGGACGATGTTGAAGCATGTGTAAGCAAGTGGCGCGCGGCCCTGGCCAGCGGTGAATCATTTGAGGGCGAGGGGCGCGTGCGGCGGGCGGAGGGGGAATATCGTACGTTGCTGCATCAAAAAGTGCCGCTGCGCGACAAACTGGGACAGATCGTCAAGTGGTACGGATCAAGTTTCGACATTGAAGACCGAAGGCGGGCAGAAGATTCTCTACGGCGGAGCGAAGCTCTCTTAGCAGAAGCGCAACGCCTGACCAACGTCGGTAGTTGGGTATATCGGGCGCCTGACATTCCGGAGTACTGGTCTCCGATGTCGTACAAGATCTTCGGAATAGACCCTACCGCTCGACCACCTAAGAACCTCAACGAGTTCATGTGCTATGTTCACCCGGACGATCGTGAACGCCTGCTGCGAGCTACAGATGAAATTCTAGACGGAGCAGGAAAGGTTTATGAGCTCAAGTATCGCATCGTCAGGGCTGATGGCGAGACTCGAGTGCTGCGGGAAGTAGGTGCTCCGGTTTCCGAGAACAGTGCTCCGCTCCGCTTCGTGGGTGCCTGGATGGACATCACTGAGCAAGAGCAATTGATGCAGGCGTTGCAACGGAGCGAAGCGTACCTCGCAGAGGCTCAACACCTCAGCCATACGGGCAGCTTTGGGTGGAGTGTTCACAGCGGAGAAATTATCTGGTCCGATGAAACCTGTCGCATCTTCGAATATGATCGCTCTACCAAACCTACCGTGGAGACCGTGCTGCAGCGGGTACACCCCGATGATCGAGTTCAGGTGCAAGAGGTCATTGAGCGCGCGTCGAAAGATCTCACAGACTATGAACACGAACATCGTTTGCTGACGCCGGATGGCTCGGTCAAACATCTCCGAGTTGTCGCGCATGCGTTACGCGACGAAGGGGGAAACGTTGAGTTCGTCGGCGCGGTGATGGATGTCACAGAAGCGAAGAGGGCGGAGGAAAGGCTACGTCAGGACGAGTTGGAGCTTCGGCAACTCGTTGACGCCATTCCGCAGCAGATTCTCGTGCTGGAATCTGACGGAACGGTGTTCTATGCGAATCGCCGTCTTCTCGAGTACTCCGGTCGTACTGTGGTGGAGACTCATGTCGATGACGTCATTGTTAAGGCCTATCATCCAGAGGATCTGGAGAGAGTGCGAAGCGAGCGCAACGCTGCGATTGCACGAGGAGTTTCGTGGGAAACGGAAGCACGGATACTCGGGAAGGATGGCCAATATCGATGGTTTCTCGTCCATCTCAACCCTCTGCGCGATGAGAATGGAGGGATTGTGCGGTGGTATGGAACCCGGACCGACATTGACGATCGGAAGCAAGCCGAAGCGGCGCTACGAAAAAGCGAGCAGCAATGGCGGGACGTTTTTGAAAACAACCCGACGATGTATTTCATGGTCGATCCTGACGGCATTATCTTGGCAGTTAACCCTTTTGGCGCCGAACAGCTTGGTTACAAGGTCAATGAGTTAGTCGGTCGACCAGTGGTTGAAGTGTTCTATGAGGCAGATCGAGGGGCGGCCCAACAGAATGTCGGCCGTTGCCTAGAGCAACTAGGCCGTTCAATGAGTTGGGAACTCCGCAAAATCCGCAAGGATGGCTCGATGCTGTGGGTGCGCGAAACCGCAAGGGCCGTGCTTCGAGACAGCACTCCAGTTGTCTTGATCGCATGCGAAGACATTACAGAGCGCAAGCATGCCGAGGAAAAAGTCCGGGAGCAAGAAGTAGAGCTTCGGCAGATGCTGGATCTGGCCCCACAACTGATTTTTGTGGAACGCTCGGATGGAAGCCGTCTCCTCACCAACCAAGCCGCACTCGACTATTACGGCCTCACTCTAGAGGAATGGCGGAACTCAGATCGTAGCAAGATGTTTTATCCGGGCGATTGGGAACGTATTCTCCGTGAGGTCAACAGTAAATTCTTGGCTGGCGAGGCCCACGAGGCGGAAGGGCGCTTGCTGCGGAAAGATGGGACGTATCGCTGGTTTCTTTTACGTCGCAACCCGCTGCACGATGAGAACGGGCGTGTCTCGCGTTGGTACGTCGCTGCAACCGACATTGAAGATCGCAAGCAGGCGGAAGACAGGCTACAACGAGAGAACGTCGCTCTGCGCGAGGAGATCGACAAGACATCGATGTTTGAGGAGATCGTCGGAACGTCTGCCACTCTCCAAACCGTGTTGTCCGCGCGTTTCCAAGGTTGCGCCGAGTGATTCCACGGTCCTCATCACCGGAGAGACTGGCACAGGGAAGGAATTGGTAGCCCGCGCAATCCATCGTCTCTCCCGCCGCTCGGCAGCAGTATTTGTCAGTGTGAACTGCGCGGCGATCCCGCGAGACTTGATTGCTTCAGAGCTGTTTGGCCATGAGAAAGGTGCCTTTACCGGGGCAATTCAACGGCGTGTGGGACGATTTGAATTGGCCGAGAGGGGCACGATCTTTCTCGATGAGGTCGGAGAGCTGCCTGCAGAAACGCAGATCGCCCTTTTGCGGGTCCTGCAGGAACATGAATTCGAACGTGTTGGTGGATCCCGACCGCTACAGACCAACGTCCGAGTTATTGCGGCCACAAACCGCGATCTGGAGGCTGTAATTAGCGCTGGAACGTTCCGCAGCGACTTATTTTACCGGCTGAACGTTTTTCCAATTCAGATTCCTCCGTTGCGCCAAAGAAAAGAAGATATCCCGCTTCTCGTCGAGTACTTCATCAATCGCTATGCCAGGAAAGCCGGAAAGAACATAAAGCGGGTTAATAAGAAAACGCTGGATTTGCTTACGTCATACGCGTGGCCCGGTAATGTACGTGAACTGCAGAACGTGATTGAGCGATCTGTCATCGTCTGTGAGACAGAGGACTTCTCGATTGACGAGAGCTGGTTGCGTAAGCCCCCCAGCGAGCTACGCCCAGAGAAACCGGTGGCCCTGCCGGAGAAAGTGGCCGCTCATGAGAAAGAGATCATCGAGGCTGCGCTGCGCGAAAGCGGCGGACGGGTTTACGGACCTTCTGGAGCAGCCGCCAGATTGGCTATGCCGCGATCTACCTTAGAGTCGAAAATACGATCGTTGAAAATCAATAAGAATCACTTTCGCAACTAAACCCCGCACCTCCCGAGCTTGATCGCCGCACGTCCTCACAATCAACTTGTACGGTCTTTCGCCAATTGGCGAACTTTCGCCAATACAAACCTGTACCATAAGCTTTGTTTTCAATGGATTACGGTAGGCAACGAGATTGCTCTATCTAAGGTTGTTCTGTAAAAGGAATACATGCTGAGAATCGACAGATCGAGCAATGGGAAGGTGGTCTTCAAAGTGAGCGGTCGAATGGCCACGGAAAATGTTGCCGAGTTGGAAGAGCTTTTTCGAAGCGAAGGCCACGGTCGCGAGATTGTTTTAGACCTCGCAGACCTGACGTTGGTCGATCGAGACGCGGTGAAATTCCTCGCGACGTGTGAAGCGGACAGCATCAAGCTGAAGAACTGTCCCGCTTACATCCGCCAATGGATCACCAAAGAACGTGAGCGGCGGTGACTAGCGTGGTGAATTCGAGTCGGTCGAAATTCGATTTCAGACCCACTTTCCACGGGAATAACACGTCGAGTTCACGACTGCCGCGCATGGGCTACCAGTCTGGGCTCCAACACGAAGCAGAGCGTAGGTCAGTCCGGTTCGACCTTTGCCAAAGAAGAGCTTGGAATTGGAATTGACCTGACGAAAGATAGAAGTCGCACCCGAAGAGCCCTTCTGTGCTCTCCGGTAGCCAAATCCAAGTTGAGCGTAGGTCGCTTAACTGTTGAGGACGCACAATGGACAGCTTAGGTGAATACAAGCCCGCATCTTCAGGTTATTGCCCCGAACCATCAGTACAGGAGCAAACCGAGAACGAGCTCCCGGCCACTGTCATGAAGCGTTATCGAACTTTGGGCCGTTTAGCCACGCGGCTGAGCACGGCGAAACCAGAAAACCTGGTACCAACCATCGCCGAGGAAGTGTCAGCCGTACTCCGCTTCGACCTGCTGGACATATTTCTTAACCCGGAAAGCTCAAGTCAGACATTTCCACACGAAGGGTGCTGTGGCCGTTTGGTCGGAGAGCCTGAACAGTCACCGTACGTTCCGCACTTTAGAGAATCGCACCACGACGAGGACGTTAAAGGGCAAACCTCAGTTCCTTTGATCAGTCGGGGTTCCATGCTTGGCTACCTTGTGGTGGTACGTTATGACGAAAGCGAATTCCTCGAAAACGAAGTCGAGTTTCTTGCAGAAGTGGCCAGCCAAGTATCCATATTGGTAGACAATTCGTTGGCTCATCGTCACATCGCTCATCTGACCGAGAAGCTCACACCTGAAATCATGTTCTTTGAGGATGAGATCCCCAATGAGATCGACTTTGAGGACATCGTTGGCAGGAGTGCTGCGCTACGGGCATTGCTGCGGCAGGTTCAGACAGTCGCTCCCACCGACTCCACAGTCCTTATTTATGGGGAAACCGGCACCGGAAAAGAGCTGATCGCACGCGCACTTCATAATCTGAGCTCGCGGCGCCCAAAGCCTTTCGTGAAGCTGAACTGTGCCGCCATTCCCACCGGATTGCTGGAGAGCGAACTCTTCGGACATGAACGTGGGGCCTTCACCAGCGCAATAGCGCAGCGAATTGGCCGATTCGAGTTGGCCAATCACGGCACAATATTCCTGGACGAGATCGGGGAAATCCGTTAGAGCTTCAGCCCAAGCTGCTTCGCGTGTTGCAGGAACGAGAATTCGAGCGCCTGGGGAGTTCTCACACGCTGAGGACCGATGCTCGGCTGATCGCTGCGACCAATCGGGACTTGGGCTCGTTGGTACAAGAACGAAGATTTCGTTCCGACCTCTTCTACCGGTTGAATGTCTTTCCCGTTCAGGTCCCGCCGCTTCGGGCACGCCGTGAGGACATTCCGCTGCTGGTGCAACATTTTGTCCGGCGCTTCTCGGAGCACATGAACAAGCACATCGAGAGCATACCTAAGCAGGGGATGGAAGCGCTCGTCAGCTACAGTTGGCCTGGCAACATCAGAGAACTGGAGAACGTAATCGAGCGGGCCGTAATTCTTAGCCCGGGTCCTGAATTGCTGGTTCCCGTGGAGCAGCTTAGGCGCGTAGCTCCGGGACAAGGTGGCTGGAAGCCGCAGACGCTGGAAGAAGCTGAGCGGGAGCACATCCTAGCAACCTTAAGACAGACTCGCTGGGTTCTCGCCGGACCGGGCGGCGCTGCAGTGCGACTGGGATTGCACCGCTCGACCCTGCAGTTCCGCATGAAGAAACTCGGCATCGTCCGCCCCGGATTGCAGTGAGCAGCGACTATCGAGGTTACGATTTCGTGTTTGAACCATGCGCTTCCCGGGAATGTTGTCTCGGAATAAATCGGGGCGGTAGCCGCACTGGATTTATTTTGGGAGCGACTTCGGGATGGGCTTTACAGTTCGAGGTCCCATTGATCGGTATATCGCATTCGATCACCGATGTTGGGAATGGGGAGTTTGGCTATCTTGGAAATCTGCAGCAGGACTCTATGAATGTGCGGGCGTAGCATTTCAAGTGCGACGAAGTAATGGTCGCGGTTGTCTGCAGGGCAACACATATCGATCAGTCTACGGTACTCAAGCCGCTGCCCAGTCGGCAACTTGAGGCGTTGCTGAAATGTCAGGAACTCACGTATTGGCTGCCGGATGGCATCCAGCAGAAGGTAGAGAGCGCCGTCCGTTTCGTCTGACAGTTGAACTTGAGCATTTACAACGATTTCCCGGACTTCTTGGAGTGATTTGAGCGCGTCGTCTATGCAGCCGTCGCAACATTCCCATGCATTGAGTATGCGCCGGTCGGAGAGTCGTATTACAACCTTACGAGCGACCCGTTGTTCGAGGTCGTCGGGTTTCACTTTCGCTTCCATGAATGGAAGTTTTATGGTGATTCCATCTACAGCGATGGGTAGTCAGCGAAGCTTAGCGAGTGCCTCGCTGATATTGATTTTGAACGGGACTGGCGAGTTCCGCTGAGACACGAAGGAAGTATAACTCGGACTCACTTCAGCGTCGCTTTCAGGAAGATGGCGTCGCTGGTTTTACAGGACATGTTGTTGCACTTGCGACCAAAGGCGTCAGCATCGGCGGAGAATGCTCCATAAAACGTCCTGCCCACCGCGCGTAGCTGGCTGAAGTCGCCCAACAGCCGCTGGAGGTCGCGATTTCCCGACGACTTGGCGGAAGCGGTAAAGGTTAGCAGCCGGTTGTCGGTAAAGGTCGCACCGTGGTTAATACTGATGGCCAAATGCACGGTGAACATTGAGAAGCCGTCGTCGTTCTGTCCTTCGAAGATGTCGTACAGCACGCCGACGCTGCCATCGGCAGCAACAGCCACGGCCGGGAGTGCAGCCTGAACGGGTAGTGGAGTAAGCAGAGTCGGCCCGCCCGTGGCTTTGATTCTGCCGTTGTCCAGCGTGGACAGGCGCAGCACGTCCAACGCATTGCTGCCGCTGGCGCTGTCGCGATCGGCATAGACAACGTACACGTCGCCGTTTCTCGGATCGACGCCCAGGCTGTCCACACCGCCACGAAGGGCATTGACCCAGCCGAATTTGCCATCGGTGTTTCCGGGACCCGGCTGATCGCTGGCGTGGCGCGCCACCACCACCCCGGTGGATTCGCCGTTCACACCGTAGCTCATGCCGCCATCGAACGTGCGGTTAATCTTGAAATCGATGGTTTGCGTGCAGCATCCGTCACTCGCTTCCACTCCGCTCTGGTAATAGCTGTACACGAAGCCGAAACCGAGCGGGCCGAAGCGCTGGTCGGCGGCCACTCGATGCCCGGGATTAGCGGAGAAGCTCAAGGATTCGCGGGAACCGGTTTTCGTATCAGTCCTAAAGTCAAGCGGCAAGAAGCTCTGCGTCGCCGCAGCGCGGACGGCTGTCGGGGAGGCGTTGAAGTCGCTGTAGGCGATGTTCACATCGTTGCCGAACAGGCCGACACCAAAGGGACTGACCGCCACCCAGGGCTGATCCACGTCGCGGCTGCCATCCTTAGCAACACTGTTGATGTTGGTCCGCTGCGTCGGATTTTTCCAGAACCATGCCCTGGAATCGCTAGGATCGCTGGTCGTGCCGGTGTAGATGCTATCGTCGTCGGCCAGAAAGGCGCCAACCAGGATCCCCGTGTTGAGGTAGTCCAGGGTGGTATCGCAGGGACAGATGTCGACCGCAAGACCCGCCGGCGACGGCACGCTGTAGCGCTTGGTCCAGGCGGCGCCGCCCTTGCTGCTGACCCACAGCGGAGCACACTTGCTGTCGTTACCGTCACGGTCCTTGCAGGCCGGCCCATTGCTCCAACGCTCGCGGTTGCCGGCGATGCCATCAAAGGTCGAAATCACCATGCCGGTACACATATCACCGGCCTTGTTGCACAACGTGGGATCAATAGCGATGCTAGGCTCGGCCAGAATCTCATTCTTGTTCTTCTGCCCGGGATCGGTGGATACGATGTCCACCAGATTACAGGTGTTCTTGGCGAAGGAGTTGTTTTGCTCGCATGCTTTTGGTGCAGGCGGCATTTGCGCGTACGAGGCTTGTACCTGGAGCAGGAATCCCAAAACCGCGCAGGCGAGAGCGAAGCAGCAATGAGCCAGGATTTCCATTTTGGCGCGGCGCCCTGAGCGGCCAGTACTATACACCCGAATCATGTCCGCTTCCAGGCTCTATTCGTGTTTTCATCCTGGCCAGCCCGCTTGGCTCACAGAGTCATTCTGCACTGAGCCAATACAGCCCAAGGTCTCCCCGCTTTCGAGCTCGCTTATCGCATCTCGGCTTGGGGGTCTCGCGCTGGTACGCGGGACGCATCGCGCAGGGATACCGCCCGCATCCCCGGCATTGGCAAGCGCTGGCGCAGCTCGTGGCCGTTTCACGACAATATTAATCAAGGACACGAGCTTGCCGTCACTCATTGAAGAAGCAAAACTTCTTCCCGTACCTTGTCCTCTGCTAGATTAAGGGTTTAGCACGCAAAGACCATAAGGCTACGAGAAGGATCAAGAATGCCCGACACAGCACAGCCCACCTTTTTTGACCGCGCCATTGCCGATGGCAATGCGCCGCGTCGTCACTTTGAAGACATGTTCGACGATTGGACAAGAGCGCGCAAGTGCTGCCTCGGTTAGGCAGGACTATTTGGCAGACTCGGCACGATGTCAGCACAGAAAAAACCACCCTTTGGGAGACCAAAGGGTGGGTGTGATGATTGACGATGGTCGTACTTACGGCTTGCACTTGCCTGCCGGGCCTGCTTGCATGAGCCCCAGTACTTCGTATGAGCTCAGCGCCCGATCGAAGACTTCCAGCTCATCCAGTCCACCCTTGAAGTACGAGCCGCCCCTATTCACCGCTCCAATATTCAGCGGCGCCGAGGAGTTGACAGATCCGGCATGGGCCGTGGGATTGAAGGGCGAATCGATCGGCAAACCATCGAGATACCACACGCCGCCGGTAGGCGAGCTGCGCTGCACGGTTACGGCGATCAGGTGCCATTGATTGTCCGCCGGCACAGCCGTAGTGGAAATATAGTTGGCGTAGCCGGAAGAGTCGGCCAGTTGTATCCCGATCTTCCCGTTGTAGAGGAAGAAGTGGTATCCCCGCAACGGGTTGGGGTACTGGTCGCGTTTGTCCGTGATCGCGACGACGCCAGCGTCGTCACCGGAGCTCGCGATCTTCACCCAGGCATCGATCGACAAATCGCTCGTACCCAGGTTGTTCGACGACGTGGACAGCGCCTGCACGTAAGAGTTGGTGCCGTTGAACTGCAGCGCGTTGGCGACTTCGCCGGTTATGCTGGTCGTCGAGTATGCGGTCGCGGTGTTGCCCAAGGCCAGGTCATTCTGGGTGCTGCCCGTCTGGTCGAAGGCATACCAGGCCACCATGTTGGCCGGCGGAGTGGCGCATTTGCACTTTCCCGCCGGGCCGGCCTGCATCAGCGAGAGGACCTCGGCCGAACTCAGGGCGCGGGTGAAGATTTCCACCTCGTCCATACTCCCCTTGAAATAGCCGCCGCCCTGCTGGGCGCTGGTGCGGACACCGATGTCCAGCGGGCTAGTGGAGTTGAGCGAGCCCTGGTGGGCAGTCGGGTTGAAGGTGCCGATCGACGCTCCATCCAAGTACCACACGCCACCTGCAGTCGAGTTGCGAATTACGGTCACCGCAACCAGGTGCCAGCGGTTGTCTGCCGGAACCGCAGTGTTGGATAGGTAGTTGGCGTAACCAGCGCTGTCGGCAATCTGTAGTCCTAACGCTCCGTTCAAAAGGAACAGGTGATAGCCGAACGACGCATCGCGTTTGTCGAGAAGCACGACTATACCGTTATCGTCGGCTGGGTTAGCTATTTTGACCCAGGCATCGATGGAGAAGTTTCCGATGCCGAGATTGTTCGAGGGTTGCGACGGGGCTTCGACGTAGGCAGTCGTACCGTTGAACTTCAGCGCATTGGCGACTTCGCCGACAATGCTCGTAGTGTTATGGGCAGTGGCAGTGTTCTCGTTAGCCAGGTCTTCCTGCGCGCTGCCGGTCTGGTCAAAGGTGTACCAGGCGGTCATGTTTGCAGGCGGATGAGCGCAGGCAGGCGGGCCTACCGCGATGCCCTCCGGGCTAGTCACGCCCGTAATATACGTGTCACTTATTTTGGCGCCCGTGCCGGCATAGTATGCGCCAACCGCGTTTGCCGAATGCCGCGTAACAAACACGGCCCCCGCCGACGCCGCGAGGCTCTGCGGTGATCCCGAGATAGTGGCGGACGTCCATTGCCACGCTCCGTTGCTGGTAGCGTACTTGGAGATGGCTCCGGAGCTGAGCACATAAACGAATTGTCCGTCGGGGGAGACGGCGATGCCGCTCGGAGAATTCAACGCTGAAAGCAGGGTGCTATTCGTTATGGTGCCGCTGCTGCTGACCGTGATGTGCAGAACCGATCCGGTGTTGGGCAGCCCCGAGCCGTTCTGGGTGATGGTGACGTACAGGTTCACTGTGCCGCTCGCGTCCGTCCATCCCGCCATTTGCTGGCCGTAAGAGGCAGCGCCGGCGGAGATGTCGGAACTCACCTGTGAGCCATTGCTGGCGAGGTACTCGCCAACCGCGCCTGTATAGCCATAGAACACGAATACATCCGATCCGCCGATGACCGCACTGTGGGGAGCCTCACGCGGCATGCCAATAACTAGCGGCAAAAAGGCCCCGGTGGTGGCGCTAAACTCGATCACGGCGTCGTTGTAGGGAAATTCGTCCTGATCGGCAGCGACTAAAGTCGTTCCCGATACCGATAGCCCTACTAAGTCCCCTGCGTTGGGATTGTTAACGAAGTTGGCGTTGATAACGGTGCCGTCGGGGCCATATTTCCCGATGATCGCGGCTTGATTCCAGCTGCTCACATAAATGTTCTGAGCGTCCGCCCGCACCCCGGCGATGGCAAGCAGAAGCAGGCAGAGAACTCGGACAAGCAATCCTGGGCCGAAGCCCCCAAGTTGCCGCGAGGCCACTCTCTTGTGGTTATGGTCGATGGTTGACGGTTGAACCGCGACTGCGTTGGTGATGTGCTGAGTGCCTTGTGTTTTCATGATGACCTCCTTTTGGTCATAAAGTTGTGGCGGCGATGAATTTGTTTAGCGCGAGGAGCAACTTCACCGCGTTAGCTGCCCCCGCTTAACTTCGTCCCGGAGTCACGACGCGCTATGAACTTCTGAGCAAAACCAATAAAGCCTGCTTTGCGGTTGCGGGCACCGCGAATAGGAAGAGTGGGCAGTGACCGCGGCGCGCTCAGGCCCGCTGCCGGACTTGGACTTCAGCAAACTCAACACCAGCGACAGGAACAGTCCCGGCGTCGGGGCAGACGAAGGCATTGTCGACTCGCCCTCGACTGCGTGCTGTTGCATGGGGATGCCGGCTACGGTCAGAACCGGCTGGCCACTGTCACGAGGCGACGTCAACAGAAGCAATGTCAAGAAAGGTCCCAGGTTCAAGGTCTTGCGGGATGCGATTTGCTCTTTCATTGCGATCTCCTTATTTCTTCCTTACGGGTGCCCTGCGGGTGCTTGCCGGGAGGCGGGATTGTTGCCCCGCCTCCCTGGCTCCCCCTCTACGAAAGCGGTCGGCCAGTTGTGCTCGTTTTCCGCTTTCGTGAGTGCACAATGCGCTCGTTCGCTTCGGCGCTCAATACTTGCGGAGTCATTTGGAACTAAGTTGGAGATCAGCGCCTAAGCCTCAGATAGGCGGGCGGTTAGCACGAGACATCATCAACAAGATAAAGCGCATTTCGAAAGCAGCTTCGTTATATAATCCGGCAAATTCCACCTGTTCAGGTGTTGTGCTTGGGCGCCACGCAGAAACTTCTTCGCTTCGGCATCTTCGAGCTCAATCTCGACACCGAGGAGCTACGCAAGGACGGCATTCCAATCAAGTTGCCGCCACAACCCTTCCGCATCCTGGCCCTCCTGGTCAGTCACGCTGGGCAAGTCATCACTCGAGAGGAGATCCAGCAGCAGACCTGGGGCGGGGAAACCTTCGTTGACTTCGAGCACGGCCTGAATCAATGCATCAAGCAGATCAGGACCGCGCTGGCTGACGACGCTGACAAACCACTGTACGTCGAGACCATTCCCCGCAAGGGATATCGTTTTCTGGCGCCGGTGACCTCAAAGACGGTAAACGCGCCAGTGCCCAACGTGGCGGAAGCAGCCTCCTCTATCCGCCCGGCCATCGGCAGCAGTTCAGCCCCGGGCAGTCCGGCGACGGGCAGCGCAGCTGCTGCGCCGGCTCCAGCTACGGCTGCGGACCGCGATGTCGTCGGACCTGCGGTGGGGATGGAGACGCCCTCGGGAACACCTCCGCCCGCAAAGCGGTCGCGTATCGCATTCTCTCTAGCTGGGGCTACTCTTGCGCTGATCGCCGGCGGGTTCTATTGGTACTCGCAGAAGGCGAATGCCTTGACTGAAAGGGAAACCGTCGTCCTTGCCGATTTCAACAATGCCACTGGGACGGCATTATTTGACAACTCGTTAAAGGAAGCCCTGGGCATCAAGCTGGAAGAGTCGCCCTCCCTCAATGTGCTTTCCGACAAGAGAATTGCCGAGACGTTGAGGTTAATGGACCGCTCCACAAACGAGAGGCTGAGCAAGCCCTTGGCGCGCGAGGTTTGCCAGCGAACCAACAGCAAGGTCTATGTTGCCGGGTCCATTGCCGAGGTTGGCAATCAGTACCTTATAACGCTTAAGGCCATGGGCTGTGAGACTGACGACACCGTGGCGAGCATCGAAGCAAGAGCCGAAAACCATGACCGGGTGCTGAGTGCCCTCGATCAGGCGAGCGTCGGCTTGCGTAAAAAGTTGGGCGAATCGCTGGCCTCGCTGCGGCAACATAACAAGCCTCTGGAAGAGGTGACGACCTCCTCGCTTGAGGCCCTACAAGCATTCAGCCAGGCTCGCCGCAGCCAGATGACCGGTATGGGCGACCCCATTCCCTACCTTAAGCACGCGCTGGAATTGGATCCTAATTTTGCACCCGCTTATGCTGTGCTGGGTTCCAGTTACTTCAACCAGAACCAGCCAAACCTGGCTATTCTCAACTACAAGAAGGCTTTCGAATTACGCGACCGGGTGACCGAACGCGAGAGGTTTCTGATCGATGGTTTGTATTACGGTTTCGCAATTGGTGAGCTGACAAAGGCCATTCAGGTTTATACCGAGTGGATTCAGACCTACCCGGAGGACGAGATACCGTATGCCACCGTCGGCGTGCTTTATATGAGAATTGGAGAATACGAAAAAGCCGCCAGCGAGATGCGGGAGAGGATGCGGCTGACATCGAACCCCGATTACAACATCGTCGAAGTGTATGGCTGCCTGAACCGGCTGGACGAAGCCCAGACAGTTCTGAATCAGGCACGTACCAAGACGGCATTTCTAGGTCAGCTTTGGTACTACCTGTCATTTCTGCGTGGCGATCATGCCGCTATGCAGCAATACCTTGAGGCGGCTAAAGGCACGCCTGAGATGGAAGACTGGTTTTTGTCGGCGCAGTCGGACACGCTTGCCTATCGTGGCCAGATCGCCAAGGCGAGGGAATACTCGAAACAGGCTGCGGAATCTGCCAGGCGTGCCGATGCTGCGGATGCAGCCGCAACATGGAAAATTAACGAGGCGCTGCGCGAAGCCGAGCTCGGCAATTTTAGCGAAGCGCGTAAACTGGCCGCCGAGGTTCTAGCGCTGAGCGCGGCGAAGGACACGGAAGCAGCGGCGGCCTTGGTGTACGCCCGCTCTCAAGACATCGCCCGTGCACAAGAACTCGCCGATTTGCTCGACCGTTCGTTCCCTCTGGATACGATGATTCAGAGCTACTCGCTGCCGACAGTTCGCGCGGTCATTGAAATGCAGAAGAACAACTCCGACAAAGCGATTGAAGTCTTGCGGGCGTCAGCTCGTTACGAGTTGGGCAATCCATCCGCATTCGGACTCTCGCCGCCACTGCGTTCGCTTTACCCGGTATATGTCCGCGGACAGGCATATCTTCAAGCCGGGCGTCCGCGTGAGGCGACGGTTGAGTTCCAAAAGGTGATCGACCATTCCGGCATCGTGTGGAATTTCGTTCTGGGTGCGTTGGCTCATTTGCAGCTCGGCCGTGCGCAGGCGATGATGGGCGACAACGCTGCAGCGCGCAAGTCCTATCAGGATTTCCTTGCTCTTTGGAAAGATGCCGATCCCGACACTACCATCTATAAGGAAGCCAAAGCCGAGTACGCGAAATTGCAGTAGCGGAGTTTACCTGACGTTCGAACCGATGGCGCTAAGTCCGCAGAAGCTACTGCCAGACAACCCCATCTGCCCCACGGCTGGGACGCTGGTGTCCTCTTCGAAGAAACGCAGACTGTTCCACCAGATGGGCGACGTCGAACTGCTCACCTCTGCCGATGTCGTGTCCCGCTCGCATCAGGCGCTGAAGGAATTTCAGGCGGACATTCTTGCGGAGTCATAAGGCGTGCGGCAAGCAAACTCCCGACTTCGGTGTTCACGCTGATTCTTTGCAGCAGCGTTGCGATCTTCTGCCGTGCCCAGTCCACCCGAGCTCCTTCTGTATCTTCCCAATCGCCGAAGTCTCTCGGTGAACACTGCGACATTCCGAGGGCAAGGAAATACACATCTTCTAACGCACCCCAATGGCCCCGCGCCCGCCCCGCCCTCGCGCCGCCCCCCTGACCCCGAAATCGACGTGATTACTATTTGGTTACTAGAAGGGTGCAACTTTGGGAGCCTCTACCTCCTATCCCTTTTGCGGTTTGACCCGTCTTTCCCGGTGTCTGTAATATCCACCGTCCGGCGCGGCCAACCCGGCGCGCCACCGCCAGGAGTGGCTAGATCAATAGAAAAGGCCGACATTTCTGCCGACCTACTAGACCCCGAAGTGACGGAACTTACTTCTTCGCTTTCTTTCGTTCGGCCCAGCGCTTCCTCATCATCTCGGAGGTACGCTTTGCTTGGGTGGCTCTTGCTTCCCGGAGGACGACCGCGGCGCTTACCGTGGCCTTCTGTACCCTGCAGAGCTTGGATAGCTGCGTCGAGCCTGCTGCGCTCTTACTTAAGTTGTTGGACAATCTCGTTAACGCTCATGGCGGAATCTTAACATTCGCGCGACACGTCCATGTCTCCGGTGCCCGCGACCGCTCGCAGGCGGTCCATAAGCAAGTAATTCGACCAACATTGGGGCGGGCTAAGAGTTGGCCGGGACCAGTTATACGAGGAGAAAACCCTGCGGTTGCTGGCTGACAAATACCGCATAAAACGGGTGTATAGTTGGTCTCGCGTGTCTCGTCTTTGCCGCGCTGGCCTTCTTCGAATCTGCTGTGATGCCCGTTACAAAAGGACCGTTGTGGGGGGCGCTCTTTTGTTTACTAGCGTTGCTTATGTTTGGGGTTGCTAGGGCGATTAAGACGGTTTGGGTGCCTGTTTGGGCTGTCGGTTGGTTCACTACGATTGTGGATGTACTTGTAGTGCCCGTTCTACCTGGTCGACTTCACTGGGGCACACTCCGAACCCTCGGTGATGGATTATTGTTTGCTACCCTGCTACCAATAGGAGTGCGACTGATCAATGTCGCCCGTCGCGCTTCGGTGGCGAAGCTAGATGAGGTACTGGCCAAAGATGATCGCCCCCCGGTTCTCTATCTGCGACCATTCGTTTCAGATAAGGAAACCTCTCGAGTCGACAGTAAGTTCATTACCAACAGCATGATCAAGATTCGGACCGAAGAGGAACTTTTGGCGGAGGTACTTTCCAAGATCGGTCCCTGCGTGGCGATTGGACAGCCGGATGAGGTGTTGCCGAAAATCGGTTTCCATCGTACATACACGGGAGACGAATGGCGGGAAACGGTTCTAAGCTTCATGTCGCGTGCTCGATTGGTCGTCATGATGGGTGGGACAACTGATAATTTCCGGTGGGAGCTGCAACGAGCACTTCGATTAGTTAAGCCGGAGCGACTCTTAATGCTCGTACCATACGTCGGGGAGCGAGACTTCTTAACAATGCTACAAGATGAACTTCACGTTTCGTTTGGCCAAGTGCCACAGGGTGCCATTTTTCGCGGTAACACGTTTAGAGCATTGCTCTATTTTGAGCCGGACTGGACGCCGCATTTCGCTGATGTCCCGTTCCCTGGGTTCTTCCGGCAACCTGTAGTACATGAGGTAAAAGCACAGCTTCAGATGGCGCTTCGCCCTGTTTACAGGCAGCTAAACACTCGTTGGGCCCCGCCCCCAGTTTCGTGGTTTCGAGTTCTGCTCATGTCAGGGGGTGCAGCGGCGAGTTGTCGCCGTCCAGCGGTGGCTGGACGTTTATCATTCTCTTCGCATTTACCAATGATAGTGAGGCAGCGACTCCTGAGGGTGGCGTGGTTTTTGATGCGAACGGCAATCTTTGGGGCACCACTTACTTTGGCGGCATCAACGATTGCGGTAATCCTCAACTTCCGAGTTCTTGCGGGATTGTTTTTGAACTAATCCCTTCGGGATCTGGGTGGACAGAGAACACCGCCTTCCAGTTCCATCGCAGCGTTGGAGGAAATCCAGCGGGCAAACTGATCTTCGATCAATCCGGCAACATCTACGGCGTCCTCGGGGAGGACGGCTCGGGTGGGGCCGGCGGGGTATATCAACTTATCCCCTCCAGCGGCGGACTCACTGTGCTTCACGCTTTTTCCGGACAAGAAGGTTCTGGTCCGCGGGACGGAGTTGTCATGGATGCAGCGGGAAGCCTTTATGGGACGACCCTAAGCAATGGCGCACATGGATACGGTTCGGTCTTCAAGTTGAGTCCGTCGGGTAGCGGGTGGATCTTTACCTCTCTCCACGATTTTACCGGTGGAAGCGACGGAGCGTTCCCGTATGCCAAGGTGATCCTCGACAGCGCTGGCAACCTCTACGGCTCAACCGGGGGTGGCGGTACCGATCGGAATGGGGTCGTCTTTGAGATCACCCCTTAACTCAAATGACTTCACGTATGGCCGCTGCCGTCGGACAATGCGGTCCAAAGTTGTGACGCAGGCAGGTCTTCTGCGAGATCGCCTAGCTCGATCTGGGAATTAATGGCGATAAGGGCGTTTGTCGTTACTAATCTAACCGAGCCGTCTTGGCCTGTGCCGCGACAGGCAACAATTTCATCGTAATTGATTGAAAATGCGCGACGCGGGTCGCCCCCAAAACGGTTTTGGCGCATTAAGAAAGAATTACTGGACCATGATTGGACCACGGTTTTGGGTGTGCTTTGGCATGCTTAGCGCCGTTGCCCTCAGAGCCTTGGGTTATGACACTGCTCACTCCGATGCATCGAGTCGTGCAATCAGCTCGGCGCTCATTGATAAGCGAACTTACTGTGAACACTGCATCAGCTCGAACACGCCATAACTTAAGGCTGCTCGCGTGCAAGTTCATCCCTCAGGTAGCGTCTGACGGCAACTCCAGATTAAAATGCATTCCTTCACGTCGCAGGGCGGCCAGGCGGCACGACTGAAGATCGTGAGATCGTGACTGTCCTGCCCATTGCTCTTCGTTAGCGCCGAAATAACGTCAATACTGGTTAGCACTGCTGATACAGGCTCCATCCCAGCCATTGCCCAACAAAGACTTCCGTCAACTGTGGTGTGGTACTTCGCGTGCCTACTTCACACTTGGACAATGATCACGCGTTGAGCTTCACACGGTAGTACGAGATGAACATGGTACCCAAGGCAGAGGAAACAAGGACCTTGCGTGGTCCTGCCCGATTTCTAGCTGGCGGGCCGCCCGCTATGGGGCCACCGCCCATGCCGCATTGAGCGGCAAGAGACTCTAGCAGTAATAAAACTGGGAGCTGTATGTCGCGGAAAATCGTAGGCTGTGTTTGCGGTATGTGCGGCGCGGAACTCAGCGGCATTGGAGATTGGGTAGGGCACGTTTGCCCCAATCTCATGCGCGAAGTTCCCGGCGACAGTCTGCACATGCGCCGCCCGGGATCGCGGGCGCCTGGCATCGAGCTGCATGACAACGATTCGGTGGGCAACCGCATTATGACAGTTTCCGAACCGCCGACCAGGACGTTCGAAGAGTTGATTACTGCCGAAGACCGCGCCTGGATACACGAGATGGAGAAGGCGTTCGCAGTATCGCAGCGCACCCGGGCGAAGTTAGCGAAGTAGCATGCGCCGTCTCGCCCGATCTCATAACAAATATTAACTAACTGGAGGAAACACCGAATGCAGATCTACAAGCTATTCAACAGAACGTTCTTAGCCGCCGTTGTTCTCATTGGTCTTAACGCGGTTGCACAGTTACCCTTCCCGCCCCCGCCGTCTGGGTCTCAGTCTTCTCCTGCGCTCCCGACCAGGGACATACAGACGGAGGTTGCACAAATGAACCAGCGTTACGGTCTTTCCGACGATCAGGCGACCAAAGTGCGCACAATCCTCGACGAACAAACAAAGAAATCGGAGGAGGTCTTTAAAGACCAATCTCTACCCATTGACCAGCGATTTAGTCGCTTGCAATCCCTCAAACAAGAAGAGATATCGCGCGTCTCAGCCGTCCTTACCCCGGAGCAGAGAAAGAAGTATGAGGCGGACGGGCGACCATCTTTGCCGGCGCAACTTCCAGCGCCGGGCGCCGCATCGGGACAAGCGGCGAATTGAACCGGAAGACGCCTTAGGGTTTCCCGGCAGTTTTTCGTAGAGCCACGCCTGCGGAATCGCATTCCGCAGGCGAAGAGGAGTACCTCATGAAACATCTCATCTGGTGTATAGCGTTGGTGGCGCTGCCGGGGACGGTCCCCGTTCCTCCCTCAGCACCGCCCAGCTCGTGTGCGGTCACGGTTCATGTCTTTGGATTCCAGAATGATACGGGCCACTTGAGACTTGCAGTCTTCAGTTCACCGGACGGATGGCCCCATGCAAACGGTAAAGCGTTCTTTGAGCACGAGTACCCAATTCAGGGGGATGAGGCGACCGTTCAATTGACGCTTCCACTGGGGCGCTACGCCATTGCCGTACTACACGACGGATTCGAAAGCCAGAAGCCCCATCGCAAATTCAAGCGCGCGCCCACGAAGGGGTTTGGATTCAGTGACCCGCTGTCACTCCTATTCTGAACCCAACCTCTACTCTGTCTTGGTGATCAATTTGCGCAAGACAATCCGATCCGGGTTGAGCAACTCACTGAGCCGAGTTGCGCTCACGCCGGCGACAATGATGAGCCCAGCCTGGTTGTTGACCTTGTTGAAGATTCCCAGCCGTTGCATTTTTAGGGCCTGGTGCTGGTTGTCCTCGGTGGGACTCAAGTAGTGCACCACTCCCGCCTTGTAGCGATGGAGTAGGAACAGGTGCGCCAGCGTCATCAGGCGCTTCTTTCGCAGGGAAAGATCGAAGGTATTCATGTCGCGAATGGAGAGAAGTTTGTGGCCGTGGCGGTCCTGAACATCGGCAAAGATGATGTTGCCCACCCGGTCCTTGGAGTCGTTCCACAAGCTGAGCTCCAGCAGGTCCGAGCCGGCTTCGACGGGACGCAACTGCGCTCGAAACGTCGGCGGCAGATTGTTGTGCTCCGCCCAAATCTTCAACCAGTCTTCCAGGACCTTGGGTGGAACCTCGGTCTGCACCAGGTGCTGATGCTGGGTCGATCCCTTCCCCATAGCTTTTGTGGTCGCAGTGCGCCCCGACGCTGCCATCAGTGCGGCATCCAACCGGGGACCACCCACCAGCGTTTGTGGTGTGCGATAGGGTGACTCCAGCAGCCGGAGCTTTCTCTGCAGGCGCGCCAGCGACAACATTCCATCCTGCAAGAGCGCGGTGGCTAAGTCCTCCGCGGCAAGGCCATCGATTTGGTGCCCGCCATAGGTAATGAAGTTGAAGACGAAGCCCAGCTTGCCCAGTTCTTCGGGAAAGCGCTTCATCTGCTCGTCACTCATGCCGGTGGTATCCCAGTTGAACGAGGGTGACAGGTTGTAGGCGAGCATCTTGTCGGGAAATTCTGCATGAATGGCATCCGCGAAGGCTTTCGCTTCTTCCAGGTTCGCAGTGGCGGTTTCCATCCACAAAATGTCTGCGAAGGGCGCGGCTGCCAGAGACTTGGCAATGGCGTAATTCAGGCTGCCCAGCACCTGGTAATAACCCTCCGGCGTCTTGGCCGGCTCGCTGTCCCAAAGTACGTCGATCTCCAGCGACCTCGCCTTCTCGCGGGCGACGTACCACGACGCACGTTTTGAGAAGGCCAGCCATTCGTCAACGCCTATGCCGAGCGACTCGCCCTGACCGACGCGGAAGGCAATTACGTCGGCAACGGCCTGACGGTAGGTTTTGAGGTCGGCCTCTTCCTGCCATACGTCCAGAGCACGCGAGACAATCTTGTCGAGCATGTTGTCAACGAGCGCGTCGGGATTTTGCTTGTGCGCTTTGACGCTCTCCGCAAACAGGGGCAGCAGCCCGGTTGTCTCGAGCCATGCGTTGACGGCCGCGTATTCCGAGTCCGGCACTGCGAACATCATGTGGCCACGCACCTCGTCGACCCCAGCTTCGTGCAATTTTTTCTGCAGCGCAAGAAATACCGCCTTGTAGCTCGGCACATGGGGATTGGTGACTCCCAATATGAAGGGCTGGTCCCGTTCGTCAGCGCATCCGTCTAGCAAGCTGGCCGCTTCGGCGTCGGTGCGCGCCACGATGATTCCGGGCACGCTCATGACGTCGAGCTGGAAGCGCGCAGCGTTGAGGCGCTGGATCTGCTCGTTCTCCGATACCAGAACTTTGCCGCCCTGATGACCGCACTTCTTCACCCCCGGCTTCTGATCCTCGATGTGATATCCCGGCACGCCGACCTCGACGAAGCGGCGAATCAAGTTCCGGACGTGAGCGTCCCCTCCGTGACCCGTGTCGGCGTCGGCGATGATGAAAGGCCGGTAATCGACCTCCGGGGTCGCCGCGCGCTGCTCCGCAGTCATGCGGGAGCGAAAAAACAACTGGTTCTTGTCGGCGGTCAGCAGGGCGCGCACGATGGACGCAGCTTCATCCGGCACCTGGCTCAGGGGATAACTGGCGAGGTCGGCGCCGGGGTCCTCGGTGACGCTGCCCTTGGCTGATGTTGCCCAGCCACCGAGATAGATACCTTCGATGCCCAGGCGCTTGATGGTGACGGCCTGTCCCGGAGAATAGGGGCCGAAGGTAGTGATGGACCTGCCGGCTCGGAACAACTCCCGCAGGCGGTCATAAAAGGCGGTGGCGGCAGCGCGCGCTACAGGATAGTCGGCGGCAATGGTGCCTCGCTGTTCAACCACCTGGCGAGGCGAATACAGGCGGACGATCCCCTGGAAGCGCGGGCTCGCAAACCACTCCTCTGCTTCTCGTACTCGGTCTTCAAATGAGTTCATGGTGGCGTTCACCGTTCTCCATTCTGTTGCGGGCTCCAGACATTGGCCCTACAACAATCGATGACGTGAATAGTAACTCTCTGGTTCTTTTGGGATAGAAAGAAGTGCCGATCTCAAGGGGATCATACCCCGATGGAAGGTCGAAGCTGTGTTTCTCGGCTTCCGTTTCGACCGGAGTGGGTGTCTTGCCGTTGTGGGTAAGAAACCCAACCGGTCTTTTCGTAGAATGGTGCCTCAAAATCTGGTGTTTTCGTGCGAGCGACGAAAAACGGACCTAACATTGCGCGATCATGCAGTTGCGCGGAAGTGCACGGCAATTGGGCAAGCCGTCCTGCCTGCAGGTGAGGCGAAAAGTCGGATCCAGACTGCCGGAACCGGCGCATCGTACCGGGATCACAAATTCCCAGCGCTCGAGCGATATATGTGGTGTTGGTCCTGCGGACAAAACTGGGAAGTCAGTAGTTAGGTAGGTGGATGCAGGCGCGCGCTGAAGATTGGATTGGCCGACGCGATGGCGGAGGATCCGGTTCCAGCGGCGCTGGATGCGATACAAACCTCCGGCTCGACTTGAAACTCGGACCTGGAAACTCGAAACTACTCGTGTGTCCCCCATTGATCTCAGCCGCGAACTGAAGAAGCTGGCAGTAGAGGCGGGCTTCGATCTCGCTGGAGTGGCCGGCGTAGCGGACACGCCTGAGCATCAGTTTTTTAGCGATTGGATTGCTGACAAACGTGCCGGCGAGATGAAATATCTCGAGGCGCGCAACGATCGCCAGGAACTCAAACGCGCCTCGCTGGCAAACGCCGCGCCCTGGGCTCGGTCGGTGCTGGTTTGCGCGCTGAACTACAACACCGATGAGCCGTACTCCACCCACGCAGGCGCGCCGACGCAGGGCTGGATCTCGCGTTACGCCTGGTCCCAACGTGACTACCACGACGTGGTACTCGAACGGCTTCGTGCAGTGGAAGCGAGGCTGCTGCAGCTTTGTGCCGAGCGCGAGATTCCGGCGCCCCGCACGTGGTGCTATGTCGACACGGGGCCGGTAATCGAGCGGATCTTCGCCAAGTACGCCGGCATCGGCTGGATCGGCAAGAACACCTGTATTCTCAACCAGCAGCTCGGCTCGTGGCTGTTCCTGGGAGTGATGCTTACTTCGCTGGAGTTGACGCCGGATCTTCCGCCCGCCGACCGTTGCGGCTCTTGCACGCGCTGCCTCGACGCCTGCCCCACGAATGCGTTTCCGGCGCCCTATCAGCTTGACGCTACGAAGTGCATTTCTTATCTCACCATTGAGCTGCGTGGTTCGACTCCTGAAGATCTACGCCCCGCCGTAGGACGTCACGTTTTCGGCTGTGATATCTGCCAGGATGTGTGTCCGTGGAACCGCCAAGCGCCAGTCACCGCAGTTCAAGAGCTGCAACCACGTTCCAAGCTGGTGAACCCGGAGTTGGAATGGCTGGCGCGGCTGACGCCGGAAGAGTTTCGTGAAACCTTTCGCCGCTCGCCCGTGAAACGCGCCAGGCGCAGCGGGCTTCTACGAAACGTGGCTGTTGCGATGGGAAATAGTGGCGATCAGCGCTTCGTAGAAGTTCTTCAGCAGCTTTGCCACGACGAGGATCCACTCATCGCCGCGCACGCCCGCTGGGCGATTTCCACATTGTCATCATGAGGGGCTTTCGCGCTATCCGCGCCCCTGGGCCGCGGCGTCGCTCACCTGGCCCATCAGCGATGGCAGCCGCTCCTTCAATGCGCGCCTATCAACCTTGCCATTCGCATTCAGCGGCATCTCAGAGACGGGGAAGATCTGTCGTGGCACGATATACGGTGGCAGCGAGGCTTTCGCGCGTGCCAGAAGCTCATCGATCGAACTAACATCTCCCGAGACAAACGCGATGATCCCATCCGCCGTGGTGCCGACTGCGGGCCAGCCAATCGCGACCGCATGCTCCACTCCGGGATGCGACCGCAGTGCCGCTTCAATCTCTCCCAGCTCAACCCTGTGCCCGAGCACCTTGATCTGGTTGTCGGCGCGGCCCATGAAGACGTACTCGCCCTCAGGCAGCTTCGCCACCAGATCGCCGGTGCGATAGAAGCGCCGCTTTTCGTGCCGTCCAACTTCCAATTCGACATAGCGCTGCGCGGTGATTTCGGGAGCGCGCCAGTAGCCGGGCGTGGTCTGCGGGCCATTGACGCAGAGCTCTCCAATCTCACCATCCGGCACAGCTTGCAACTGCTCATCGACAAGCATGGCCGACAGTCCATCGTAAGGACGTCCGATCGGAACGATTCCGTTGCGGCACATCGCAGGCGAGCGCTGCGGGTCCCAGCGATGTAGGAAGCACGCGATGGTTAACTCCGTCGGACCATAAAGATTTTCGACGATGGAATTGGGCGCAGCCGCCTGCCACAGCTCGGCCGAGCGTTGCGTCAGGGGTTCACCGCAGAAGAGACTCCAACGAAGCGTCGGCAGACTGTTGGGCTGCAGCGTGCCGCGGCGCGCCATCTGCGCCGGCACCGATGGCACCGAGAACCATACCGTGATCCCGTTCTGGTTGATGTACTTCGTCGGCGATAGCAGCTCCACCGGTGTCATGCCGTAGACACACGCGCCGTTGCTCCACGCCATGAACAGATCGAAGACCGACAGGTCGAAGGTCTGATCGAACGTCTGCGAGAAGCGGTCGTGCGGCTGTATGCTGTAGCGCCGCGACATAAATTCCATGAAGTACGCGGCGTTGCCATGCGTGACCGGCACACCCTTGGGCGCGCCCGTGCTCCCGGACGTGAACAACAAATATGCGATGTCTTCCGGAGTAAGGGGCGAAAGCTGCTCCAGCGGCGCCACGCGCTCCAGTTCAGTCTTGCCGAGAATGCGGCCCGACATGCCCGGAATTTCCGTCACGTCGACTTCTGGGATGAGCAACAGAAGCTGCGCCAACGGGCCGAGTTTAGCGACCTGCGGCAGACAAGTACTGTCGACAATGACGGCGTCGAGGTCGGCCGCCTCAATCATCGCCGCCGTTTTCTCGATAGGGAAGGTTGGATTCAGCGGAACGTATGTCGCTCCGGAGAAGAGCGCGGCCATGGTTCCCGTGTACGCTACGGCGCTGCGATAGGCGAACAGACCGACGCGCCCGGGACGGCCCCCATGAGCGTCAACAATCGCGCGCGCCCAGCGTCGTGCTCTGTCTTCCATTTGTCCATAGGAGGATGTTGCGCCGCGAACAACAATCGCGGGCGCATCCGGCGTCGCGCTCGCGTGGCGCAGGAACCCCGAGCGCAGCGAGGGGCCGTCGGCGCGATCAAGCACGGGCGGCATCTTCCGCGCGCTCCTGCACCAGGCCGTTCATAAGAGCCGTGAGATCGTTGATAGAGGTAGCATCGACGAACCGGTCATCGGGAATGGCGACACCGAACTGGTCTTCCAGTTCGGTCAGTAATTGCAGCGCATGCACCGACGCAACGCCGAGGTCAAGATAGAGATTTGCGTCCGCGGGCATGTCGGTGGACAGATTGGAAATGCTTGCCACAATCGCCCGAATTTTAGACTCTACGGAATCCATGATTTTCCAAGAGCAATTGGCAACTAGCACTTAGCACTTGGCCAAAGCGGCAGTTCGCCAATCGTATTCACTTCAACCAATACCGACCAGGATCGTTTACGGCACTAGTTCGTATACTCATTGCCAAATACCAAATGCTAACTGCCAAGTGCTAACTAGCCAACTGCTAACTAGCCAACTGCCAACTGCTAACTGCCAAATGCCGCTTTTTCCGCCTGCTTCGCTTCCAGCGACATGATTTTGCGCGCGGGATTGCCGGCCACCACAACATTCGCCGGAATGTCGCTCATCACCACCGACCCGAGCGAGACGACGCTGTTATCGCCAATGCTTACGCCGGGAAAGATCACCGAGTTCGACCCGATCCAGACATTGTCGCCGATGAAGATGGGCTTCACGTTGTCGATGTCGGGTCCTTCGCCCGCCAGCCGTCGCAGCGGATCAAGTGGATGACCAGGCGAGTCGAGCATGGTGATATTGATTCCCATTCGGCAATGCTTACCGATGCTGATGCCCTTGCCGATGAAGAACGAACAATTGTGGCCGACCCCCGAGTCGTCGCCAATCCTCAGGTATGGCCGCTCGGCAAAGCGCACCGCAAAAACGAAGTGGCACTTGCCGTCGACAAATACGTTATCGCCGAAAACGATGTCGCCCTTACCCCAAACCTCGTGAATGAACGGGCCAGTATGTAGGTTCTTACCGTACGAAAGGCAGTGCATCTTGAACAGCGGCTCGCAGAGAAAAACCCGATACAGAAAGTACCATGCGTTCTTGATCGCCAGCACCAAATAGAGGACGGGAAGAAAAATAATCCGCGGCGCCGGAATGCTGAAGTTGAGCACCTTTCTACGAAGGCCGCGCAGCGCTTGCGCCAGGGGATGATTGGAAAGAGCTAGGGTACGGTATAAAGACATTTGCCCAAGGTCCGGGTCCCCGACCTAGACGGGGTGGAGGTCGCTCCCATTTCACTAAGCGCGCTCGTATTATACGATACGACTTCCAGCCCTCGGCCTTGACAGCGATGATACCAGCGACTCAATCCCCACGCGCCATCGGCACTTTCAACGGCGACTTCGACGAGCTTGCCGCGCTGATCAACCGCTCGTGGAGCGAGAACAAAGAGCAGCCGCTGCTGTACACGAGCGAGTTCTTGCGCTCGGCGTTCGACTATCCGGGGGCGGGCTTTGAGCTTGCGCCAGCCATCTATCGCGACGGCCGATTGGTCGCGTTTGTTGCCGGATTTCCTCGCACGGTGCGATATCGCGGTGAGACCAAGCGGTTGCTGTCGGTCTCCTATCTGACGGTCGCGCCCGAGAGCAAGCGCTCCGGCTATGGGCCGGTGATTTGGGGAGAGCTCCTGCAACGCGCCCGCCGGCTGGGATTCGACGGCGGGCTCGACTTCACGGTGGAAGGCGATCCGTGGAACCGGCAGATTCTCGCCGTCGCGCGCGTGTTGCGCCAGCCGACTACTCACATCTTCACGGTGTCGTTCATGGCGCGGCTTTTGAAGGGCAATGAAAGCGCGCCGCTTATCGAGGCTGCGGATTGCGAGGCCAGCAGCGTCCTGGTCGAGGCGGCGTCGCAAGTCTCTGAAGCTGTGCCTCTGGCCAGGCAATGGTCGCCGCTGGAAGCTGATTGGCAATGTAGCCGGCGGGTGGGCGCCATTAATGCCGTCGTGTGCGGCGAACGGCGCGGCATTCTGAATGGCTATACGATCCAGACGTCCGGGGCTTCGCCGATGCTGTGCGTCATGCTGGATGACATTCTTTGGGGCAGTCTGACGCCGGAGGAGTGCACCGATCTCGCGAAGCTTTTCCTCAGCAACGCCGCCCAACGCGGCGCTCGAATGGCGATCACGCCCATCCTGGGCTATGCCGATATTCAGCCGCTGGTGAGCGCGGGCTTCCGCAAGACTAGAAGAGCGTTGCACGCTTATCTGACGCTGGGGGATGGGTCAATGCCCGCTCCCATTTCGGCGATGTACATGGATGTTTTCTGATTGAAGGCGCCTCTGATCGATTCAGATACGCTCGCACCCGATGTCGCTTAAGATGATTTCATTCACTTACACTGTTGACGACACTTTCTGTTGATTTCCTCGAAGAGGCCTTTAGGACGACTGCCTTGTACGGTCGCCAAAAGAGCAGATATGCCCGCAATGGACAAAATCGTTAAAGGGTTACGACGGCCATCGCTTTTCCTGGTGGGGCTAAGGCGGTTCGTGCTGATGGGAGGAGCTCTTAGCGACCCCGAGTGTAATCATCTGGTCCAGGCCTGGAGCAGTGGAAGTTTGCCGCGCCTGGAGCTCGCCAGTATTTTTCCTGGAATTCAGGATTGCACCGAACTGACCATCCGCAAACCGGAATCGCGAATCGTAGGATGGTCGCTCGATCTGCACGAGCTGGTGCACGTGTTGGCGATTGTCCGCTACACCAAAGCGAGACGCGTCCTCGAGATTGGCACCTTCGATGGATTCGCCGCGCTGAACCTGGCCGCCAATTTGGACGATGGAGGCATGGTGTATACCGTCGATCTGCCGCCGGAAAGGCAGGTTGGCGCTGACAGCATTCCGAACGCCTCTGCGCCCGAGAACGTAGGGTCGAAGTTCAAGAACGAAGAAGAGGGCAAAAAGATTCGGCAACTGTGGGCCGACTCGACGACTGCCGACTGGGCCCAATTTGGCTCCCCGTTTGACCTGGTCCTGGTCGATGGCTGCCACGATTACCGCTATGTGAAGAGCGACAGCGAGAACGCCATCAAACATGTGCGACCGGGCGGGACGGTGATCTGGCACGACTATGGGCAGTGCCCCGACGTTTCCAGGGCATTGGACGAGTTGGCAGCAGAGCATCCGATCGTGGCCGTTAAAGGTACGCGGTTGGTGTGTTTACGCCGCGAAGACGAACCGGTGCGAGGCCGTTAGCGATTTCCGCCGGCAGTGTAGCAGCGAGGCCTACGCGACCTGAAGCCGCCTTTGCAAATACTCATAGATTTTTTCGAACGAATCGAGCGTGGCCCAATCGTCCAGGTCCATCGCGAAGCCGAACTCCTCCTCGACGACGTTCATCAATGTGAGGGCAGCGACTGAGTCCCAGGCCGCGACAGTCGCCGCCGAAGCGCCGGTTATCTGCTCTTGCGGCAGGTCGGGAAAGACCACCCGAAAGCAGTTCGTCAGCCGTTGCCGCGTGTCATCCATGCGCTTCCGCTCTCCTCATTTCCCGCACCTCGTGATAGAGCGCCGGGCAATTCGCGTCGAATTGTGAGCGCGTCAGACGAAATTCTGCTCGCGGCGCATCGCCCAGCAAGGTTGCGAAGAAGTCGCGCAGTGGGCCATTCTTCACGGTTGGCCTGAAGTCGAATTCAATCTCGCTCGCGCCTGTGCTTTCAAACAGCATCTTGAGCGTTTGGTGCTCGATGCGACGCGCAAACGCACGGCAGCTCAGCACCCAGGTTCCAATTCGTAGATTGCGACCTTGTAGTTCGCCCGCGACGACCGCAATGGTACCCAGGGGCCCGAATTTGTCGTCATAGCTCACCGCGAGCACAACCGCGCCGGGCCAGGCCAGTAACTTGCGCCAGTCTGCCTCGGTGTAACGCCGGCCATTCAGGTTGAACTGGTTTGTCTTGTTCACCAGCTCCAGCACGCGCGGGTGGTCGCCGGCGGCGTAATCGACAGTCACGACCGCGCCGATTTGTTGCAGAAAACTCTCGGGTGCCGCGCCGCCGGAAGCCTGCTCGCGAAAAGTCGCGTTGCGACGAATGCTCTCCAGTCGCATCGCATCGTCTTTGGAGACTCGCTCTTTACCGCAACGATCGCGAAGGTGCTGCAGCATTCGCAAGCACGCCTGGTAGTCGTCCTTGGGGAAGAGCACGCACTCGATGCCGGGATGGGCGGCGGCGACCTCGGCCAACTCCATCGGGCTGTCGTCGACGAAAATCACGCTGTCGCCACCGATGTTCCAGGTCTGCAGGATGCGCACCACGCTGCCTGATTTCGCATTCCAATGCACCTCGATGGGGAAAACCTGCTCGGGACGAAGCAGCAGGTCCGTGCGCTCAAGGGCTTTCTGCGCGACCGCCGGATCATTCCTGCTCGCGACGGCGATGAGCGTCCCGGATTCCGCCAGTGATGCCAATAATTTTTGATACAGCGCGTGCAAGTGCGTGTGACTGGCCAGGTCCCAACTCACGGCATCCGGACCAACTTCGCCCACAATCCCGCTCCACAGCGTGTCGTCGAGATCGGTTATGATGCCCTTTTTCGGCGTGGGTGGCGCGAGTGCGCACGCAAGTTCCAACGCCAGCCGGTCGGCATGATGAAGGGTGTAGGGCAAACCGGTGTAGAGCGCGCTCTTCATATCGAGACGCTCCGCTGCGGGCGACTCCTCCGCCAGTCGCTGCCGGTTGACGAGCGCCACCCGCCCGTCCTGCGCAATATCACCGGCGAAGCGCGAGAGATCCGCTTGCAACGCGGCTTCAGTTGCGGATGCCTGCCATCCCGGCACGTGGAACAGCGGTGGCAGCGGCAGTGTGGGAAGAGATAGCGCAATCCGTGGGCCGGGAGGAATTCGCAACGACGCGGCAGCGATACGCTCGAGGGTCGCTCTTGCGCTGGCTACGATATCGGCCTCGGCGCTCAAGCCCCATGCACCCGCGCTGCGATAGTCGAGCCGCGCGTCCAGGTCCGCCCATTCCAGTGCGATCACTACGCCGTCGGGAAGCGCCGCATCGTTGACGGCCTCAAGCGTTCCTACCAGGTTGCCGTACAGGCCGGGGGTGATCGTAACTTTTCTGCCGGGAAGCGCCTGCTGGAGGTGTGCCGCCAGAAACGTTTGCAGATGCAGAGGGGTGAAGCCGCACGCCAGAGTTACCGCGAATGGCCGCGCATCACGGGGTGCGCTTTGTGTAATCTTGAGCGCTTCGGTGATGGTCACGGCATGGCACCCCTGGTATGGAAAGATATCTGCTAACGCAGTCCATCGGTCGATCACTCCGAATATATGCAATGCGCAGATGCCGACGCAATACACAGCCGGATAACGGTGAAGTCCCAATCTGAATTAAGGTGGCAACCTGATACTTTTTTGCGTGTGAGATGGCACGCAAATCAGCAAATCCCAGCTAGAATGCTATACGAATGAAAACTATCAACCGGATAGCTATCGTAGGCGGCTGCGGCCATGTCGGCCTGCCTCTGGGCATTGTATTGGCGAGCAAGGCGGGGTTCCAGGTGGACCTGCTCGACATCGACCCGGTGAAGGTCGAGATGGTCAACTCTGGCAGCATGCCTTTTATGGAGCGCGGGGCCGACGAGCTGCTCCGCGAAGTCGTCGGCAAGTCGCTGAAGGCCACACTTGATCCCAGCTGCATTCGTGCAGCCGACGCGGTCATCACGGTGGTGGGAACGCCGGTCGATCGCCACCTCAATCCGACGGTGAATGAGGTGTACCACAGCATCGATGCCCTGCTGGACCACATGCGCGAAGGCACGGTGCTGATCCTGCGCAGCACGGTTTATCCCGGCGTCACCAAGCTGGTTTACGAGCGTTTGCGCAAGCTCAATCGCAAGGTGCTGCTGGCGTTCTGTCCCGAGCGCATTGCCGAAGGCAACGCCGTGGAAGAGCTGATTAAGCTGCCACAAATTGTCTCGGGGTTTGAGCCGGAAGCGGTCGCCGCTGCAAGTCAGGTATTTGGCAAGCTCGCGCCCACACTCATTGAGCTGACTCCGCCAGAGGCCGAACTCGCCAAGCTATTTACCAACGCGTGGCGGTACGCCAACTTCGCCATCTCCAATCAGTTCTACATGCTGGCCGAGAGCCGCGGGCTCGACTTCTATCGCATTCACGACGCTGTCACCCGCGACTATCCGCGCATGCGCAGCTTCGCGCGCGCCGGATTCGCCGCCGGGCCTTGCCTGCTGAAGGACACGCTGCAACTCGCCGCTTTCTCGCAGAACAACTTTTTCCTCGGCCATGCGGCCATGCTGATCAATGAAGGCTTGCCGATGTTCCTGGTCGAGCAGCTTCGCCCGCACGACCTGGCGAACAAACGGGTGGCGATCCTCGGGATGGCGTTCAAGGCCGAGTCGGACGACAAGCGCGACAGTCTTTCCTTCAAGCTGAAGAAGCTGCTGGAAGTGGAGGCGCTGGAAGTTCTCTGTACCGACCCTTACCTCCAGGAGAGCTATTTCGTCCCGCTGGAGAATGCGATCCGCAAGGCGGACATCATCATCATCGGCGCGCCGCACGCGGTTTATCGCGATGTCGAGGTTCCAGAAGGGAAGATCGTGGTCGATCCGTGGAACTTTTTCCCGGCGCGCGCGCTGGCATCGACCTCCGCCTAGCCAGAGGACACTTAACTAATTTATGAAAGCACTCGTCACCGGCTCGGCCGGCTTCATCAACGGTTATCTCATCCAGGAGCTTTTGGACAACGGATACTCCGTCATTGGCCTGGACAACTACAGCAAGTATGGCAAGGTCGAGAAGAGCTACGACTCGCATCCGCGGTATCACTTTGTCACCGGCGACGCGAAAGACCAGGCGCTGCTCAATGAGCTGCTGGAAGACTGCGATCATTTCGTCGCCGCCGCAGCCATGATCGGCGGCATCAGCTACTTCCACGAATTCGCCTACGACCTTCTCGCCGAGAATGAGCGCATTACGGCGGCTGCATTCGATGCGGCGATTCGCGCCCACAAGCACGCGAAGCTGCAGAAGATCACGGTCGTCTCCTCGAGCATGGTGTTCGAGAACACTACCGAATTTCCCACGCCAGAGGGCGCACAGCGGCGTTGTCCGCCGCCGAGCTCAACCTACGGGTTCCAGAAGCTGGCCACTGAGTACTTTGCTCAGGGCGGATGGGAGCAGTATCGCCTGCCGTATACCATTGCGCGGCCCTTCAACTGTGTGGGCATCGGCGAGAAGCGGGCGCTGGCCGACCGCGATATCATGAGCGGCAACGTCAAGCTCGCGATGTCCCACGTTGTGCCGGATCTTGTGCAGAAGGTGCTCAAGGGTCAGGACCCGCTGCATATTCTGGGCAACGGCAGCCAGGTCCGCCATTACACCTATGGCGGCGATCTGGCGCGCGGCATTCGCATGTGCATTGAGCATCCGGCGGCGACAAACAACGATTTCAATCTCTCAACTCCCACGCGTACAACCGTGCTCGAGCTCGCCGAAGCGGTGTGGAAGAAGATTCACGGCAACAAGAAACCGTTCCGCTACGTCTCCGATCCTCCGTTCGAGTATGACGTGCAGGAGCGTTCGCCCGACGTGCGCAAGGCAAAGGAGATTCTTGGCTTCACCGCGCCCACCACGCTGGATGTCATCCTCGACGAAATCGTGCCCTGGATCGAAGAACAAATCTCCGTGGGCCAGATGTGAGCTGAGGTTGCGATGCCGCCCAAGCCCCCGCTCACGGTCGTGATCCCGGTCTACAACGAAGGCGCCAACTTCGCCTCGTTGTGGGCGGAACTCTCCTCCGGCATCCAGACCCCATTCAACGCCATCGTTGTGTACGACTTCGATGCCGACAACACCGTGCCGGTGGCGAAGAAGATCATTGCCAATGGAGAAACGCGGCTCACGCTGCGCCGAAACACCTACGGTCGCGGCGTCACCGGCGCGATCAAGACTGGGCTGGAGGCGGTGGAGTCGGGACCGGTGCTGGTGACGATGGCGGATCTGTCAGACGACCTGACGCAGGTCGACCAGATGTACGAGTTGTACCTGCAAGGATTCGACCTGATATGCGGCAGCCGCTACATGAAGGGCGGGCGGCTGATCGGCGGACCGTTTGTCAAACAGCTGATGTCGCGCATGAGTGGACTCACGTTACATTATTTCCGCGGCGTGCCGACGCACGACGCCACCAACAGTTTCAAGCTTTACGACGCGGCGATGGTCCGCGAGCTGCGAGTGGAGAGCGTCGCCGGATTCGAGTTAGGGCTGGAGCTTACGGTGAAGGCGTTCCTCAATGGCTATCGCATCGCCGAGATTCCCAGCGTCTGGCGGGATCGCACCCAAGGCAGCTCGCGATTTCGCGTGTTGCACTGGATGCCGCATTACCTCAAGTGGTACTTCTATGCGTTCCGGCCGGCGCGGCGCGCTTCGCAAACGGTACGCCGCGATGCGCTCTCCAGTTCCGAAGCCGGCCCAGAGAATCGCACCGCGGCAAAGTGCTAGGCGCGGGCTTCGTTTATGGCAGCGACGGCTCCCAGGAGTAGCCCTCCTCGCCGTGCTGCGTGAGGTCCAGTCCCTGTACTTCCTCCTCTGGCGAGACGCGCAAGCCGAGTGCAAGGTCCGCGACCAGCAGGATCGCGTAGGTGCCCACCGCCGAAAGCGCGATCGCAATCAAGACCCCGACCGCCTGGTTGCCGACCTGGCGGAAGTTGCCGTCGATCATGCCCAACGCGAGAGCACGGCCTTGTGGGTCTTTGAACACAGGGTTAATGAGGCTGGTGGCGAAGACGCCGGTCAACAACGCTCCGATGGTTCCACCGACGCCGTGTACGCCAAACGCGTCGAGCGAATCGTCATAGCCGAAGCGGGCTTTCACCATCGCGCACATCACGTAGCAGAACACGCCCGCGATCAGGCCGATCAGCAGCGCCGGCATGGGGCCGACGAAACCCGCGGCTGGGGTGATTGCGACCAGTCCGGCCACGCTGCCGGAGATTGCCCCCAGCACGCTGGGCTTGCCGTTGCGGATCCACTCCGCGCCCGCCCAGCCAATTGCAGCCGTCGCCGCGGCAAAGTGGGTCGCGACGAAGGCGCTGGTGGCGAGACTTCCTGAGCTGAGCGCGCTTCCTGCATTAAACCCGAACCAGCCAACCCACAGCAGACAAGCTCCGATAATGCTGAGTACCACACTGTGGGGTGGCATCTCCTCTTTAGCGAAACCGACACGACGGCCAAGGAAGAGCGCGCACACCAGCGCCGAGACTCCCGAGGTGATATGCACAACCGTTCCACCGGCGAAATCGAGCGTGGGGAACCTGCCGCCGAGACTCGCGTTCAGGAATCCGCCTTTACCCCAAACCATGTGCGCCATGGGCGCATATACCACCAGCGACCACATCGCCATGAACAGCAGCATGGCGCTGAACTTCATGCGCTCGGCGAAGGCGCCGCAGATGAGCGCTGGGGTGATGATGGCGAACATAAGCTGGTAAATCATGAAAGTCTGTTGCGGGATGGTCGCGGCATAATCGGCGTCAGGCGCAGCGCCAACGTTGTGCATGAACGCGTGCTCCACGCTTCCGAGGAAGCTGGTGCCCGATGCGAAGCAGAGACTGTAGCCGATGATCGCCCACAGCACGGTGATGAGCGCCATCATGGCGAAGGCCTGCATCATGGTGGCGAGCACGTTCTTCTTCCGCACCAGCCCGCCGTAGAACAGCGCCAGGCCGGGACCGGTCATCAGCAGGACCAGCGCGGAGCACACCAGCATCCAGCCGTTATCGGCGGAGCTCTTGGCCTCAGCAATCTGCTGCTGCAACTGCGCGATGCGATCAGGCTGGACCGGGCTGTTGGGCTGAGCGACGAGTATTCCAGTGAAAAATAGGAGAACGAGAATGGGAGAGAACTTCTTCAGCAATCGCATGCACAACTCCATCAGCTAGCGAATAGGTTGCACTGCCGGTGAGAAGATTGTTGTCCACCGTGGCTGTGGAAGAGAAATTCAAAGTATTTATGCGGTGCATTAGTTTCGGTTATCGCGCAAGTATTCGCTTCTGCCCCGGATGAGTTCCATCTCTGAGCACCCCGCGAGGCAACGGTGCTTTCTCTCCTCATCTGCTATGAATCATATGAATAAACGGAGTATTATTTTGGATAGACAGGGTGGAGGTGGGGAGTGTTCCGGATCATCACCGTCGAACGCGAGTACGGCGCGGGCGGCAGCCTGGTGGCGGCCGAGCTGGCGCGCCGCAAGGGATGGCAACTGCTGGATCAGCAACTGACGTGCGAGATCGCCAAGCACGCCGCGGTCGACGAAAAGGCGGTGGCGCGCCACGAAGAAAAATGCGATCCATTGCTGCACCGGCTGGCCAAGGTTTTCTGGCGCGGAAGTTATGAGCGCTCCTTGCCCATCTCCGACGACAAGATTTTCGACGCTGACGAACTGGTGCACCACGCGCACAGCGTCATCGAAAAGAAAGCCGAGGAAGGGAATTGCGTCATCGTCGGTCGCGGCGCTCCGTACATTTTGCGCGGGCGGCCTGATACCTTTCACGTCTTCGTTTACGGCTCACGCGAGAAGAAAATCCGCCGCCTTGCGAAGCTGAAGATGAGTGAGCAAGACGCGACCGAGATGGTCGATACCATCGATCGCGAGCGCGCCGCTTTCGTCCGCAAGTACTTCAACGCCGAGTGGCCGTGCCGGCGCCTGTATCACCTGATGCTGAACTCCGACCACGGCATCGGCCACGTGACCAACATCATCCTGGCAACCATGGAATCACTGGAGCGCCAAGGCACGACGGAGCCGCCGGGGAAGGGCGTAAACCTGCAACCGGTGCGGCAGCAAGTCGTGTGAAGGCAGTGGATGGTGGCTAGTGGATAGAACGCCGGCCGTTATTCCGCAACTCCACGAGTTTTTCTGACTATCCACTACCCACTAACCACTGTCCACTCTCCACCAAGGCCTCTCCCAATTTGGTCGTCACAACAGTGATGTGACGGCTGTGCTTGCGCGATTTCCCGCTCACACTAGACTGAGGCTAAGCGAGGTTGCCTGACCGCAAGGAGGTAGCCCGAATGCTGCAGATCGTCCTCCAAGTTCCGTACGGTAACTGCGGATCCCCCAAAATCCTGGCTGGTTGGGACGTGTCTCCAATGATCTTAAGCTGCGTCGATTCGTGATTGGTGTTCCAACTCGCGGGTCTCCGACTCGCTCGCTAGCAGGAGGGTGTCATGCCACTCAGCAAAGTGAAGGCGTTCCTCGATGCTCATAGCATCAAGTATGTCGCCATCTCTCATTCCAAGGCGTACACGGCGCAGGGCATCGCCGCCATAGCGCACATCTCGGGAAGGGAGCTGGCGAAAACAGTAATCGTAAAGCTGGACGGCGACCTGGCGATGGCGGTGCTGCCTGCGTCATATCAGGTTGACCTGGAAGCTCTGCGGCGCCACACCGGAGTCCGCGAGGCGGCGTTGGCAACTGAAAGCGAGTTCAAGAGGCACTTTCCCGATTGCCAGACCGGCGCAATGCCGCCATTCGGCAATCTCTATGGCATCCCCGTGTACGTGGACGAGACTCTGGTCGAAGATCGCGAGATCGCTTTCAATGCCGGCTCGCATTACGAGCTGCTCAAGATGGCCTATGCGGACTTCGAGCGGCTGGTGAAACCGGAGGTGATGGAGTTCTCCACCGCGCAAATTGCGCACGCGATGCTGTGACCTGGGTGTGGCCGGTGAAGCGGCGCAAATCCCAGCGTCGTGCTTTCTCCGATGTCGCGCCGCTTCGCCGGTCCGATTGGTCGAGCTAATGAAGCGACCTGAGTGGGCGCCACTTCGTCGCATTCGTTGATCTTGCAGACGCGGGCCCGTGATCGTGTGGCCGATATCGATCTGCCGTCTGGCTTGGTGCCGGATAGGATCGCCGTTCGTTGGCGGGGGCCGCGTCTGCGCCTATTGCCTGCTGCGCTACTGCCGTGGCAAGTTGTCGAAGAAGCTGCGGAGAATGTGAGCGAACTCCTGCGGCTGCTCGAGCGCGGCGTAATGTCCGGCGCGGGGGACGACCCGCAATTCGCTAGTGGGGATCAGTTCGCGCATGAGGTCGAACTCGGCACGGGGAATATTGTCGTCTTCGCCGGTGATGAGGAGCGTGGGGACGTCGATGGTTTTCAAGCTGGGTATGGAGTCCGGACGATCGGCCATTCCGCGCTGAACAGCAGCAATGTCCTGGGGTGACATCTTCCGCATCATGGTTCGTGCGGCATCTACGATGTCAGGGCGATTGTCGAGGGTGGCCGGGGACATCAGCTTGGGCAGCATCTCGTCGATAAAGCCGGGGGTGCCTTCGCGCAGGACTTTGTCGGCGATTGCTAGGCGGTTTGCGCGACCTTCACTGGTTTCCGCGGCGGCCCGTGTGTTCGCAAGCACAAATGCGGCGACGTGCTCGCGGTAGCGCCGCCAGAATTCAAACAGAATATAGCAGCCGATAGAGGCCCCGGCGAAGAAGGCCTTGCTGATGTTCTGCTCGCGGCAGAGAACCGCGAGGTCGGTGGCCATTTTGTCCATCGTCGCCGGACCATCGCCCGCCTCGGAGTCGCCATGCGCGCGCAGGTCGGGGATGATCAGGCGATATCGGGTGCTCAACCGTTCGGCAACCGGCGTCCAGAAATTGTGATTGAGAGGAAACGGATGCAACAGGACGACGGCAGGGCCATCTCCGGCAACTTCGTAGTAGAGCTGGGCCTCGGAGCTGCGGAAGGTCGGCATGTGGCTAGTCTATTTCACCAGCATCTCCCTCTCTGTTGTCGAAAATCCTGCTTGGGGTGCTCCGTTCTAGCCATCCTGTGGCTAGGGCGGGGCAGTGCAGCGGATCAGCTTGCCCCCTGGCCAAAAGAAGGCCAGAATGGGGCATTCGAGGATTTCCATTTTCCATCGGTTGCCGCAGGTAGGCTAAAGCCCGGCGCTTCCACCGCAGTGACACTCACGAGCCCTGATATGTCTGAGGAGTGACCACGGGATGCTGGACGGGAACGCATTCGGGCTCCTCCGGCATGACAATCCAGGCAATGACGTAGGCGAGAACTCCTCCGCCGCCGAACAGCGCCACCAGTAACCAGAGCACGCGCACCAAGGTCACGTCGATATCGAAGTACTCGGCAAATCCGGCGCACACGCCGGCAATTTTCCGGTCGGTTCGCGAGCGCATCAGCTTGCGGCGGCCTGCGACTGCACCGACCCTCTTGCCGCAGTACGAACACAGGCTGGCATCGTCCTGAATGACCTTACCGCAATAATTACAGTACATATTCCCTCCCTGGATCAGGATACGAAAAGGATAAGAAAAGGTTCCCGAAGATGCAAAGGCATTTGACCACAGGCACTGAAGACACGGAGTCTCTCTGTGATCTCCGTGCCTCCGCGGTGGACTTCCGTTCTTTGGGATTGACAATCTATACATAGATAAACTATGGTAACAACTCTATGCCCGCTAAGCCCGAGCTCATGCCTGGCACGCTCGACCTGCTGATCCTGAAAACGCTCACCCGCGCGCCCCTGCACGGTTATGGTATCGCGCAAGCCATTAAGCGGCTTTCCGAAGATGTGCTCACGGTGGAAGAGGGCTCGCTGTACCCCGCATTGCAGCGCCTTTTGCTCCGCGGGTGGGTAAAGGCTGAGTGGAAGATCACAGAAACCAATCGACGAGCTCGGTATTACACGCTGACGCCGGCAGGAAAAAAGCAACTCGGGGTGGAGTTGTCGGAGTTCGAGCGCATGATTGCAGCCATCGGACGTGTGCTGCAGAACGCATAGGAGGCGGCGATGGAAGGTCTTAGCCCATTCCTAAGGAGATTGTCGGCCCTGTTTCGTCGCGAGCGTTTCAGCAGCGACCTGGAAGAGGAGATGGCATTCCATCGCGAACGGCTCGAACATGAGCTCCAGGAGAATGGAAACGATGCCGAGGAAGCGCACTACGCGGCACAGCGGCGCTTCGGCAATGAGCTGCAGCTTCGAGAACAGAGTCACGACGTTCTCGGCATCTCGTTCGAAACCATTCTGCAGGATTTTCGCTTCGCGCTGCGGCAGTTGCGCAGGAATCCCGGATTCGCGGCGACGGCGGTTGTGATCCTGGCGCTTGGCGTAGGCGCGACCACGGCAATTTTCAGCGTCGTCAACCCCATTCTGTTTCAGCCGCTGCCGTATCCGCAACCGCGCCAGGTCGCGATGATATGGGAGACCCACGGCCAGGACTCGCAACTGGAGGTTTCGTTCGGCAGCTTCTCAGGCGTCGATGAGCGCAGCCGTTCGTTTGCGGCCATGGCGGTAGAAAAATTGTGGCAGCCAGTGATGACCGGCAAAGCTGAGCCGGAGCGCTTCGATGGACAGCGCGTGAGCGCCGACTACTTTCGAGTGCTGGGAGTCGAGCCTGCTCTGGGGCGCGACTTCGAGGCGGCGGACGATCGATTTAAGGGGCCAAATGTCGTAATCCTGAGCGACAGATTGTGGCGACGGCGCTTCAGCGGCGATCCGGCGATCGTCGGACAGGAGATCAGGGTTGAGACGTCCAGCCGGAGCGACGACAATCTTTACACCGTCATCGGCATCATGCCGCGCGGATTCGAGAACGTGCTGGAGCCCTCGGCGGAGCTGTGGGCGGCGCTGCAATACGACCCATCGCTTCCGCCCGATGGAAAAGAATGGGGCCATCATCTGCGGATGATCGCGCGGCTGCGGCCGGGCGCCAGTCTTGAGCAGGCACGCAACGAGCTCAATGCGATCCTGCCCGCATGGGCGCAGGCACATCCGGCGGGATATAGCAGCTCCGGCGGCGCGCCCAGCGGATTCCTGGTGCATTCGTTTCAGGATGACATCACGCGCGACGTGCGGCCGGCACTGCTGGCGGTGCTGGGGGCGGTCGCGCTGGTTCTGCTGATTGCCTGTGTGAACGTAACCAACCTGCTGCTGGGGCGTGGAGCACAGCGCCGGGGAGAGTTCGCCATGCGCGCGACGCTTGGGGCTTCGCGCGCGCGAATTGCGCGGCAACTGCTCACCGAAAGTTTGTTGCTGGCGCTGATCGGTGGCGTCTTCGGAATGGCGGTTGCGGAAATCGGAGTGCGGGGACTTATCGGGCTCAGTCCTGCGGGCTTGCCGAGACTTGCTGCCGTTCGCCTCGATGCGGCGGTCTTCATCTTCGGCTTTGCAATTACGACGCTGATTGGCCTGGCATTCGGGATCGTTCCTGCGCTGCAGGTTTCGCGCGGTGAGTTGCACGTTGGAATCCGGCAGACTTCCTGCCGGACCGTTGGCGGACATCAGGTCACTCGCCGCACGCTGGTTGTGGTTGAGGTCGCGCTGGCGCTGGTGCTGCTGGTGAGCGCGGGGCTGCTGCTGCGAAGCGTGCAGCATCTCTTCGCAATTGCGCCTGGTTTTGAGCCATCGCATGTGCTCACAATGCAGGTGCAGGAGGCTGGGCATCGCTTCGACAAGGACGACGACCGTGCGCGCTTCTTTGAACAGGCACTCGACGCGGTGCGGCGCGTCCCGGGAGTGCAGTCGGCGGCATTCACCAGCCAGTTGCCGCTGAGTGGAGACTTCGAGAGCTATGGCATGCAGTTCGAAGCTTATCCGAATGACAGCTTCGAGCCGGCGTTCCGCTACGCTGTGAGTCCCGGCTACTTTTCGACAATGCACATCCCGCTCATCGGCGGGCGCCTGCTGAACGAGCATGACCGTCCGGGCGCGCCGGTTGCGGTGCTCATCAGCGAGTCGCTGGCGAAGCGCAAGTTTCCCAGCCGTGATCCCATAGGCCAGCGTGTGCGCATCGGGCCCGATATCGGGCATGCGGAAAAGCCATGGGACGTCATCGTCGGGGTGGTCGGCAATGTGAAGCAGACATCGTTGGGATTGAGTGAGCTGGACGCGTTTTACACGACGGACACGCAGTGGGCTTGGGTGGACAACGTACAGTCGCTGGTTGTGCGTACCAGTGGCGATGCGGCCGCGCTTGCTCCAGCGGTCAGGCGAGCGATCTGGTCCGTCGACAAGGACGAGCCCATCGTGCGGGTCGCCACCCTGGACGAGCTGGTTGCGGATTCGGAATCCCAGCGGCATTTCGCGTTGGTGCTGTTCGAGGCGTTCGCCTTCGTTGCGTTGCTGCTGGCGGCGACCGGCATTTACGGCGTGCTTTCGGGGAATGTTACCGAGCGGACGCGGGAGATCGGGGTGCGAGCGGCGCTGGGCGCGTCGCCCAGCAACATTCTCGCGCTGGTCTTGCAGCAAGGGATGGTGCTGGCGGGCGTAGGTGTCGCGATTGGATTGCTGGGAGCAGCAGGCGCTAGCCGGGCGCTGATTACGTTGCTGTTCGGGGTGTCGCCGCTCGATCCTGTTACCTATGCGGGGGTGATCGCGTTGCTGTTAGGGGTTGCAGGATTCGCGTGTGCCATACCGGCGCGGCGGGCGGCGAGTATCGATCCGGCAATCACGCTAAGGGCGGAGTAATAGCTTTCAGCGCGGACGTGGGCGCTCGCCGAAGATGGCGGTGCCGACGCGGACGCACGTCGAACCTTCTTCGACGGCGACCTCAAAGTCGTCGGACATGCCCATGGAGAGCACATCGAATCTGGCCGAGGGTAAGTTTCGCGCGGTGAGGTGGTCGCGGAACTCGCGTAGGTGGCGAAAGTATGGCCGCGCGCCTTCGGGGTCTTCGGTGAAGGGCGGAACGGTCATCAGTCCTTGAATGCGCAGATGCTGCCAGTTGGGAGCGGTGGCGAGAATGCGCTCCAGCTCTGGCGATTCGGACGCTATCCCGGTCTTCGCCTCTTCCCCTCCAATGTTGATCTCAATGAGCACGCCGAGCGTCTTGCCGAGCTTTTCGGCGGCGGCGTTCAGGCGATCGCCGAGCTTGATCGAATCCAGCGAATCCACCGCGTGAAAAAGTTCGGCGGCTTTCGCCCCCTTGTTGGATTGCAGATGGCCGATCATGTGGAACTCGGCATCGGTCAGTTGCGCCAAGGCTTCGTATTTGTCGGCAAACTCCTGGACGCGGTTCTCGCCGAAGAGGCGCTGGCTGGCCTCGTAGGCCTCGACAATGCGCTCGCTGGACACGGTTTTGGTGACGGCCATCAGGCGAACGGCTTCGGGATTACGTCCGGCGCGTGCCGCAGCACGGGCGATGCGCTCATGAATGGCGGCGAGGTTTTCCGCAATGCTCATGCAAACGAGTCATTGTAGTCGAGCGCTGCCAGATCTGCTGCTGAGGAAAAAGGTCCTTTACCGCTTCATCGTCAAAGAAGGCGGCGCGTTTGTTATCGCCGAGCTCTCTCCACGCGGCGGCACGTCCCAGAGCAACGGCATACTTGAAGCTGCGCGCTCCAGTTGCCGCGAGGATATCGGGGGAAGCGCTCTGAACAAGAATCCGGGAAAGAGCAATCAACTCGTCCCCAGAACGCCAGTCAGGCCGCGATTCGCGCCGCTACAGGTGAGAATTCCTTCCTGCCGGCGTTTTTCTTTGGAGAACCTGTGTCGTTGAACTGAAATTTAATTTGCCCGGATGCATCCGGTGCGATCCCCAGGAGCCGGGCAATGCGCACCTTAAGTCCGACGACCGTGGACTGGCTCAATATCGGTATCGCCGCGTCGACGAAAGCGGTGATCTTCCGGACGGTCAGGTCGTGGTCAGAAATTTCCAGCAGCGCGGCCGGTTTGTCCGAATGGAATAGCGAATCGACGACCGTCGGCAGCAACTTTCGCCCGATAAACTGGACGTTGATCTTGTTCCGCTCTTCCGGGCGAAGTTGCAGCGCGTCGAGCGCGATCGAGATCAGTTTCTGGGCCAGCAAGCGCTTTTCTTCCAGTGATACCTCACGCGAGTACAAACGTATGTACGGCATCTGAGGCCTCCCGCAACATTGCAACACTGTTAGGAGATGCATGCTTAGTGCCAGAAGGTAGGCCTGGAAAATAAGCTCTATTGAATCACTTAGTTATTCAAACCGCGGGGTGGTGTAACGCTTCGCTCCACTAGCATGTAATTTCTTCCCGCTGTGAGCGAGGCAAGCTGACGGCCTGCCTTGGTTTGACCCCCTCTCCTGCCCTCCCTACAATCGAGGATTCCGTATCTACTCAGGACGAATGCATGGCCCTGGAGCTTTTTAATACTCTGACGGCAAAGGCCGAGGAATTTCATCCGCTCGAGGACAACCTCGTCCGCATGTACGCCTGCGGGCCCACCGTCTACGACTACGCCCACATCGGCAACTTTCGTTACTTCGTCGTTGTCGACACGCTGCGCCGCTTCCTCGCGCAGAGCGGCTTCCAGCTGAAGCACGTGATGAACATCACCGACGTGGATGACAAGATCATCCGCAATGCGGCGCGCGACGGTGTCACCGTGCAGCAGTACACCAAAAAGTACCGCCAGGCATTTCTGGAGGACGCGGACACGTTGAATGTCCAGCATCCTGAGTTGCTGGTGAATGCGACCGACCACATCCAGGAAATGGCGCGCTTCATCGCCATTCTTGTGCAGAAAGGCTACGCTTATCGCACCGAGGACGGCTCCTACTACTTCCGCATCTCCGAGTTCCCTGAATATGGCAAACTCTCGAAGAAAGATTTTGCCGGGATGACCGACGGCGCGCGCGTGGACGTTGACGAGTACGACAAGGACAATGCCCGCGACTTCGCGCTCTGGAAGGCTCCCAAACCGGGGGAGGCATCATGGGACACGGAGATCGGGCCGGGGCGTCCGGGCTGGCACATCGAGTGCTCCACCATGTCGATGAAGTACCTGGGCGAGAGCTTCGACATTCATCTTGGCGGCGAGGACCTCATCTTTCCACATCACGAAAACGAGATCGCGCAGTCGGAAGCGAACAGTGGCAAGCCCTTCGTCCACGTCTGGGTGCACTCGCGCTTCCTATTGGTCGAAGGCGAGAAGATGGCCAAGAGCGCCGGCAACTTCTACACCGTGCGCGACCTGGTGTTGATGGGACACAAGCCGTCGTCCCTTCGTTTTCTTCTGATGTCCGTGCCGCACAGCAAGCAGCTCAACTTCACCTTCGATGGCCTGACCCAGGCTGCGAATTCGGTGGAGCGGCTGCGTAATTTCAAGCTGCGCCTGGAAAGCTCGCAATTTGCCGAAGGCAACAATCCGGAGATCGCCGCGATCGCTAAGAAAACTTCTGATGAAATGACCGCCGGCCTGAACGACAACCTGAATACCGCGCGTGCGCTGGGCGCAATCTTCGATATGGTACGCGACGTAAACGCCGCCGCTGATGCGGGCCAGGTTCACCACGCCGATGTTCCAGCTCTGCTGAGGACGCTGGCGCAGTTCGACCAAATCTTCGCGGTGCTTAAAGACGACGATGCAGCCAAGGTGCGGGCTACAGCCGAGTGGGCCAAAAAAGAAGGCCTCGCAGACAAAATCAGTCCCGCGACAGCGGAATTGGCCAAGGCCGCAGCGCTTTCCGATAACGAAATCGAGCGCCTGGCCGCCGAACACTCGCAAGCGCGCAAGACCCGCGATTTTGCGCGCTCCGATGCGATCCGCGCGCAATTAGCCGATAACGGCGTCATCCTCGAAAACACCAAAGATGGCGTGAGGTGGAGAAGGAAATAACGGATGCCCTTTTCTGATTTTCACGGCCATCCCGAGACCGTCCGCACCGTAGGCGAAATGCTGGCGCGCGACCGCCTCCCTCACGCTTTGATCCTCTCCGGCCCGCAAGGCGCCGGCAAATATACGCTTGCTCAGATGGTTGCGAAAGCGATGAACTGTCTGGAGCGCCCCGTCACCGATACCCTTCCGGACTTCTGCGGCCACTGCGCCAACTGTACTCGCATCGCCGAAGCCGACGCTCTCGACGACCGCTTCGCCGAAGCCGTCGAAGCCCGCGAAAACCTTCGCGACGCTGACAAGCGCGAGACCCGCGTCTTCGTGCAGACCCATCCCGACGTGCTCATCATCCCGCCCGATCCGCCGCAAATGCTGGTCAAGGTTGATCAGGTGCGCCACCTCATCCACGAAATCTACTTCCGCCCCATGGAGGGCCGCGAACGGGTGTACATCTTCAGCGACGCCGAATTCATGAAGGAAGCGGCGAACTCGTTGCTGAAAATACTGGAAGAACCGCCGGAGTTCGCCACCATCTTCTTGCTCACGGACAATCCCTCCGCTCTGTTGCCGACAATTCGTTCGCGCTGCATGCACCTGCGCCTGGCGCCACTCGCCCCACCTGAGGTCGAGCAATACCTGGCATCCGTCCGTCCTGAGTGGAAGCCGCGCGAGCGAGCGCTCGTTGCGCGCATCTGCGGTGGTGGCCTGGGCCGCGCGCGCAGCTTCGACCTGGCCTCCTACCTGGCAGCACGCCAGGATGCGCTAACGCTGCTCGCTCCTGCCATGGGCAAGAGTGATCACAGTGATTTGTTCCGCGTCACCGATGCCTATCGCTCCGGCGCAGAGGGCAAGACAAAGACCCGGCAACTGGTCCGCACGCTCTATTCGCTGTTGGAAGACATGCTGTTCCTGCGCTCCGGAACACCGGAGCTGGTGCGCAATCAGGACATCCAGCCGGAACTGGGGCGCATGGCGCAGCAAGTCGAGTTCGAATGGATCGTCAACGCCACCCAGCGTCTCGGCGAATTGGAGAGCGGCATGCGTCGCAACCTGCTCCGCTCCCTCGCCCTCGACAACTTCGCCACAGCACTTGAGCGCTGAGGTGCTGACACCAAAGTAGTATGCGCCAGCTCATTGTCATGCGCTTTCGCCTGTGTTAGGGTATCGCTAAGTTCACACCTGGAAAACTTCGGAGCAATCTGCGCCCAGGACACTCGCCAAAAGCGGCGCACGTTCGTTTGCTCTGAAGATAACGAGCGCCGCAAAGGCTGGTGTGCATATCTTCAGGAGCGATTCGCCATGAAAGATTCCATGGATGCCACCGCCGTCGGACGAGCTGTTGATCCGGAAGTCTTCTCCAACCGCAAACTCATTCGTCCCGCCCTCAATCGCAACGACCACCCCCGTCCGGAAACCGACCGCCGTGAGCGCGCCGACCGCTCAGACCGTTCCAACGGCAAGAAGATTCCTCCGCCAGAGCAGACGCACGCCGAAAATTTCTATTACCAGAAGCAGATGCAGGGCAAAACGCCGATGGTCCTGGTGCTGCAGGACGGCGAAGAGATCCACGGCGTCATCGAGTGGTACGACAAGTATTCCCTGAAGGTGAACCGCCTGGGCGCGGCCAATCTGCTCATCTACAAGCCCAGCATCAAGTACATGTACAAAGAGAGCGAATCCGGCCAGCGCAGATAAGCCGGCGCTCCGCCCCGTTACTTGGCATCTTTCAGCCGTCCAGTTCTACTTTGACGTGTCATCTCGACCGACGACTGGAGGGACCTGCTGTCCGTGTCATCGGCGCGCGTCATATGCCAATGGCGTGAAACCACCACAGCACCGCTGCGCCTACAATAATCCGGTAGATCGCAAATATTGCCAGCCCCTGCGTTCGCACCCAACCCATGAACCACGCCACCACTCCATAGGCCACTACGAACGACACAGCGAACCCGATCCCCAGCACAATCCAGTGCTGCGCATCGTTCGGCATTGAGCCGATGGCGCTGGGCTGCCCGTGATGCGGCAGCAGCGACTTGTACAGGTCATATAACGTCGCAACCACCATTGTCGGAATCGAGAGAAAAAACGAAAACTCCACCGCTGCCGTACGGCTCATGCCCGCCAGCTCGCCACCGACAATCGTCGACATCGAGCGCGATGTTCCGGGAAACACCGCCGAGAAAATTTGGCAGAAGCCGATCCATACCGCTTGCCCTACTGACATCCCCTCCATGTCCTCCGTCAGCTTGCCGCGCGTGAACACTTCCGAGTGTTCGTACACCGCGTCCACTGCCCACATCACCACGCCCCCAACAATGAGCGCGATGCACATAATGGGTAGGCTCTCAAGATGTTTGCCGATGACCTTCGTCAGCAGGAACGCCGGGATCGCTGTCACCACAAACGCAATCATTGTGAGGCTGAGCGGGTGATTCATGATCGTGCGATCGCCGCGCTTACCATGCGGAAAGTCGTGCATGAATTCCCGGATGCGCTCCCGGAAGTAAATCGGCAGGCACAGGATTGCGCCTAACTGGATGACGATGGAGAACATCTTCCAGTAGCTGTTGTCCAGCCCGATGTGCAGAAACGCTTCGCAAATTCGCAGATGTGCCGTCGAACTGACGGGAAGAAACTCGGTCAGGCCCTCAACAATTCCCAGAATCACAGCCAGCAAGTATTCGTTCAAATCGCCTCCCTTACGTTAACAAACGTGATGCCGGGTTTGTTGGAGCTGGTATTTGCCGTGCTATTGCGCCCGCCCCCTCACCGTGTCATCCCGACCGAGGAGGTCGCCGCGACCGACGAGTGGAGAGACCTGCTGTTCCGTCGTGTGACTCATCTCACCGCCTTCCGCAACAATCTTCCTCATCATGAGGCCGTGGAAGGCGGTTATTACGTCTGTATATTCGCCAGCAGATCCCGAACCCTCTACATCGGCGTCACCAATAACCTCGGAGTACGTGTCCGGCAGCATCGATCTGACATCTTCGGCGGATTTACTAGCGATTACAACTTCCACCGGCTTGTGTACTACGAACGATTCGCGTGGATACAAGACGCGTTTGCCAGAGAGAAGCAGCTAAAGCGCTGGCGTCGCGAAAAGAAGCTCTGGCTCATCGAACGCGAAAACCTACGTCGGACGATCTGTCAGCGGAATGGGCAAGCCAGTGCAGTTGCGGACATGAGATCCTCGCACAAAGGCGAACAGCAGGTCCCTCCACTCGCCCGCCGAGGCGGGCTCGGTCGGGATGACACATTGATGAGAACGGTACGACTGTCCGAATGCAATCTACTCCACCCCATTCCCCCACGTCGGCATCTTGTTCGTCACCATGTATATCAGACGCAGGGAACGGTTGGACCAATCGGTGTCAGTGGGGTATTGCGCAACTAGCTTCTTCGCGACGCTCAGCGAGCGCGCCTCCGACTCCTCTGCCTTCTTCCCCTGATTGTCGGTCGTATAGATCTGGATCAACGCGGCGTATCGCCAGGCCGCCTTGTAAAGCGCCTCCGGCGTCTTGGGCGACTGCGGATGTTCGTCCGCATACTTTATGTACATCGCAGCTTCCATCTCCGGACACTTCGCCTGCGCCTCCCATTCGCCGCAAACCCTGTTTTCGATGAGATGATATGCCGCCAAATCCGCCCACTTGCTGCGCGGATATTTCTTGATTACCTGCCGCATGTGGTCTTCGTCGATCTGGTAACGCAGCGCCGGATCGCGCATTTTGGCCGATGGCCGCGTCGCCGCATCGGCTGCCTCAATCTGCCAGCGGATGTCCGCCGCGCGATACGCCGACTCGGCTGCCAGTGGAGACTGCGGGAAATACTCCGCAATGCGGGCGTAGAGTCGCATCGCATCCTGCGCGGCCCCGCGCCGCCCGCCACGCTTGCTGGCCTCCATCTCGCTGTCGAATGCCTCGCCAAACAGAATCTTGTCACCCTCCGGCGTCGATGTGGTGATTATTCCTTTGTCGACAATCCATCCGGTCACGTTGCGGTCGCTTTCGTTCTCCGGATCAGGGCTCACCTCCACCGTGCCCACAACGTTCACCCATGCCGGCGTGCGCTCCAAAACGGCAACTTCGCGTCCCCGCCCGATTTCCGACAGCTTCGCTGAATCCGTGCTGGGTGAAACATAGATCGTTCCCGACGTCAGCATGACACCGCGCTCGATGGCTAGCGCCGGCAGGCACCCGAGCGCCATCAGTGCGAGCCATGGGACACACTTGCGAATGAGTTTGTACAACACGTTGGCTACTCCTGAACTTAGAACACGATATCTGATTGTGAGTGATGGCGGAAGCGGAGCCGCGCTGGCACCTCAACTCCCAGTTTGCGCGCGGCGTCCTCCAGCCGTTACATCCCGAGCGAGGAGGTCGCCGCGGCGACCGACGAGTCGAAGGACCTTGCTGTTCGCCAAACCTGAATCAAGGCGGGAGGTTCGCCGGCCAAGTTCGCCCAAAAACACAAAACCCAGCCGACTGGCTGGGACTCGTTCAACTCAACTCTACTTTCAGAGTAGCACACTTGACCGGGTTTTTTCTCACTTTTGCCGACTTTATATCTCCTTCCGAATCATGTGATTGCACTCAATTGTTGTGTTCCGCCATATTGACATGTAATAAGTGCACACGAAACCCTGCAAGTAGTTCTACTACTCTCAATAATCGTTCCAATTAGGGAAAGGCAACTCGTCGTCTCCTACACCGCGCAGAGAGAACCTTGGATTTATCCCTTCGGCCTGATAACGAAATCTATTCTCACCTCATCCTTTACTTTCACCGTGCCACCGGCCACACTGACCGGCTTGATGCCAAACTGGCTCTGCTTGATTCGCACCTCGCCTGAATAGCCGCTGCTGGTTTTGTGAACTTCCGTCGTAATCGGATTTGTCATCCCATGTAGCGTCAGGTCCCCAGTGACCGTCCATGTGCTATCGCCAATCCGGCGAATCGATGTAGATTCGAACTTTATGTCCGGATACTTGGCGCTCTCCAGAACGTTGGCCTGCATTGTGCTTTGTACCGCCGCCTGGTCCGCGTCCGGCAACACGGTCAGGCGGGAAGGTCTCACGCTGAACCGGACGCGAGCAGGCTCGGAGTCGTCGATGGCGCCCTCCTCGATTGGAGCGCTGACTTGATGCTCATGACCTGCCGCTGAGAACAGTCCAGTCTTCCCCACGTGGATCGTGATCCTGCTGAGCGAGGTATCGATGGGGCGTTCGCCGGCGGAAAGGACCTGCGTCTTGGCTAGCAGGCACAACGACAACATAAGCAAGGTTTTCTTCACCAGGATCACGCCTCCGCCAAGCACAGATTACCGGCCGTCACAATCAGGACCTTTGTTGGCTTCATCGAACGGAAGTCATAAGAGTGATATACCTCAACTGGTTCGATTGTTTGTATGCAGAATGAGATGATCTGCGAGCCCTGAAAATTCTGTAAGTTTCTTCGATTGGCAGCGTACTGCTCTATGGACGCCAGACGAGACAATGCGAAAGGTTCGCAGCCCCGCGAGGGCAAAGCCACGCATATGGAGGGGCACGACCTGGAGAGCGTAATAGAGCGCGCACAAGGCCATGACGCCGAGGCGCTGGAGGAGATCTATCGTCGCTACGTCCGGCGCGTATTCGGCTTGTGCCGCTACATGCTGGGCTCACGGGAGAGTGCGGAAGATGCCACCAGCGAAGTCTTCGTCAAGCTGCAGCGCGCGATTGAGAGCTTCGACGGGTCCACCCCATTTCCCAGTTGGCTGCTGCGGGTGGCCGGCAACCAATGCATTGACGTTTTGCGGCGCCGGAAGCGAGGCCGGCAGGTGATTGTGGAGGCGGAAGACGGAGCCGCGGTCGTCGAGGCAGCCAGCTCGGAGCCGTCGCCGCTGGGTGCGGTCATCAGCGCGGAAGAGAGGGCACAGGTACGGGATGCCATCGCACGCCTGCCGGAGAACTATCGGGTGCCGCTGGTGCTGCGCTATTACAGCGAACTGAGCTACGACGAAATCGCACAGCAGTTGGGGCTGCAAAGGAACTACGTGGCGGCGCTGATATTTCGAGCCAAGCAGGAACTGCGCCGGAGACTGGCCCATAGGAGCAAGTAGTCATGGAATGTTATTCAGAACAGACGGTCGCCATTTTTGTGGATGGCGAACTGCCGGTGGAGGAAGCGCGACGGCTGCGAGATCACCTGGCTACCTGCAGGCGATGCCAGGCACTGATGGACGCGTTGCGCGCTGAGAGTCGGCTTCTGACCGAAAGCCTGCAAGAGTTGCCGGACGAAGCAGCCAGCTCGGCGGGCTTCTCCCGATGGCCGTGGTCTTTGGGATGGACTGATGTAGCGGTGGCTGCCGGGGTGCTGGCGATTGGTTCGATCGTCGTTCCCTGGATCGATGGGGCGAACATTCCGGAAGCGCTGCAATGGCTGAATCCGTTCAGCGTAAGTGGCCGTACAAACCTGATCTTCAATCTTTCTTATTACTTTGCACACGGAGGTACCGCCATGCTGGCCAACTATGCGGCTGTCGTCGGAAAAGTTTTCCTGGTATTGCTGTTGGGCGGCGGCGCACTGCTGCTGGGACGGCGCTTCCGGCTACAGCAGCCGGGCATGCGCCTGCTGATTGTGGTGCTTGCGTTGTCGCTGCCTGGCTTTAGCCTGGAAGCGCGTCACAGTGAATTCGTCACCGTAGGCCCGAACGAAACCATAGATGACACGCTTCTCGCCACGGGTAATGTTGTGCGAGTGCAAGGCGTGGTCAATGGAGACTTGCTGGTTTTCGCCCAGACACTGGAGGTGCGAGGCACCGTCAAGGGCGACGTGGTGAGTTTTGCCAGAAGGACCGTGGTGAGCGGAACCGTGGAAGGCAGCATCTATAACTTTTCGCAGTCGCTCGACCTGGACGGGCAATTGGGCCGCAGCATCTACGCCTGGGTGCAATCCTTGCGGCTGGATAACCGGTGTCACGTCGGCGAGGGCGTGATAGTTGGCGCGGGCGACGTGAGCCTGGACGGTGAGGTGAAGCGCAGCGTGAACATATACGCGGGCAATGCCGATGTAAGCGGCAGCATCGGCCGCGAACTGAGCATGTTCGGAGGTAACCTTTCCCTGGCGAATACAGCCCGAATCGGCGGTGACCTGACCGCTCGCGTGAAGCAACTGAAAGACGTGCACATCGCCGACGGCGCGACGATTGGGGGCAAACGTGACATTGAGGTGCGCGTGAGGAAGAGCCACTTCGCGAGCCCCAGATTCTACTTTCATCAGGCTGTCTGGCTGGCCGGCGCGATGCTGGTGGGATGGTTAGGCATGGTTCTGTTTCCCGGTTTCTTCCGTGCCACTGCGCGGGCGGTCGGTTCTGGCTGGCGCAGTCTGGGGCTTGGGTTTGCGATTCTGGCAGGCGTGCCCGTAGCCGCATTCGTGATAGCCATCACCTTGGTTGGCTTTCCACTCTCGCTAATGTTAGTCGCGAGCTATCTGGCTGCGATATATCTGGCAAAGATTTGGGTTGGAGCGTTTCTTGGGCGGATGATTCTGAAGTCGGCCGTGTCGACCAATCGCGATTGGCTGTTAGGGCTGCTGGTGGGCCTGCTAATCCTCACCATCGCCGGGTTCATCCCCTTTCTTGGCGGACTAGTTCACTTTGCGGTGATTTGCGTGGGACTGGGAGCGTTTGCGTGGCAGCTTTATCGGGTTTCACGATCGCCAATGACAGTGTGACAAGAGCGGGACTCGTCACCGACGACTGACATTGGGGCTTACAATATGTCCATGGACTCATTCGTTATTGCAGGCAGGCAGTTCCGCTCGCGCCTGATCGTGGGTACGGGCAAGTACAAGTCAGGGCAGGAGACGGCACGCGCGATAGCGGCCAGCGGCGCAGAGATGGTCACCGTTGCCGTGCGTCGCGTGAACCTGGACCGCAGCAAGGAGTCGCTGCTCGATTTCATCGATCCGCAGCAGTATTTCCTGCTGCCGAACACGGCCGGCTGCTACACGGCTGATGAGGCCATTCGCACCGCCCGATTGGGACGCGAAGTTGGGCTGTCCGATTGGGTGAAGGTCGAGGTAATCGGTGACCAACAGACGTTATATCCGGATGTGCAGGCGACGATTGAAGCCACGCGAGTACTGGTGAAGGAAGGGTTTACTGTTCTGCCGTACACCTCTGACGACATCGTGGTCGCCAAGCGGCTGGTCGATGCAGGGGCATCGGCGGTCATGCCGCTCGGGGCGCCTATAGGCAGCGGCATGGGCATACAGAATCAGGCAAACATTCGCATCCTGCGCGAAGTCATCACGGACGTGCCGCTCATCGTGGATGCAGGCGTGGGTACGGCATCAGATGCGACCATCGCGATGGAGCTCGGTGTGGACGGCGTGCTGATGAACACGGGTATCGCCGCCGCACAGGATCCGGTGCTTATGGCCGAGGCGATGAGGAACGCCGTGATGGCCGGGCGGCAGGCGTATCTTGCCGGTCGCATGATGAAGAAGCTGTACGCGACTGCGAGTTCGCCGCTGGAAGGCGTGGTGCGGTAAAGTCATACGACTTCACTGCGGAAGCGTTTTCTTTTCTAGCTTGACGCTGGCCTGACCGCCAGCCTACCCGAACGTGTTGCGCCGTCGCGCGAATCCATCCAAAAGACCTTCTGTCACCGACTGAAGTCGGTTCGTCACGACAAAAGCATGCCTTCCTCTCTACGGGACGGTCACTGTGACCGTTGCGTTGGTGCGTCCGTACTGGTTCGTTGCATACAAAGTATAGGTAGTTGTCACCGTGGGATACACGACAACAGTGGTGCCGCGGATCGCGCCCACCGCAGGTGACACAATGTAGTACTCACCGTTCGTGACGTTCCAGCTCAACGTTACCGGCTGGCCGCTACCACCGGACGACGTCGCGGTGAAGCTGTTGACTGTGGGATTCGGGCCGGTGGGGACGTTCTGCGGCGTGTACAGTGGCGAGATCAGCAGCACGTCGAAATCGGATGCTGTGACCTGCTTCAATTGGCTCAGGTGATTGTTGTTCCAATGCGGGTCAACCGAGCCGGTGATGAACATCGACGAGCCGTTATCGGCCATGATTGCGCCGTACTGTTTCAGTGCAGTCAGGATGACCTGATCGTCGGGCGGAAAGCCAGAGATGTCGAAGCTGGATTTCAGCCGCAGACGCATGCCCATGGGCGCAGCGTACTGATTGCTGGAGTTCGCAGCCCAGTGCGATGCTGGAGGCGTGAACGCCTGCTGGCTATAGTGCAGCGTCACACGTATGGCGTGATTGATGGCGCCGGCGGCTACTTCGTCGTAACGAACCAGCCCAGGAAAGATCGGCAACCCGGCTGCGTCGGCTGATGTCCAGGTGTAGGGCCGCTGCTCGTTGGCTTCCAGGTCCCAGACCGCTCCAGAGCCGGCATTCCACAGGCCGGGACTCTGCCGGAAAGAGTAGTACAGCTCGTATAACCAGCAATTGCCCTTGTCGAGCACCAGCACGTGGCGGTCGCCATCGTCGGGATTGGGATAGCCTTCAACTTGGGCGTTGAAGGGAATTGGCATAGGGCCGGGATCGCTCTCGTCGCCGTACTCGGTGTAGTTGATGTTCACCAGCGGCTGATTGCCGGGTACCACAATGTAGGGGATACCGATTGTCTGGCCGTTGTAAAGGCCTGAGCCGAAATCGGCGTGCAAAGAGGTGTTGCCGCCGATGAAGTTGATGATCTGCGCCGAATTGGGATCGACCGGCGCGTTGGCGATGTTGGTGTTCCAGAGGCTGCTGGCAGGGAAGGGAACAAAGCCGTTCAGACTGCCCTCCGGCCCCTGGCTGATTACGTTGCAGGGATTGTTCTGCGCGAAGGCGACGCTGCGGACTAAGACCAGGCTAGCGAGGAGGAACAGACAGGGAAGTAGTCTGCGATGCACAGGAATTCTCCTTGTTGGAGTCTCACAGACTGGGAGGCGCGATTACCGCGCAGCATAATCGTTGCGGGAAGGATTTGCAATTTGAAAGTTGAGGGGTTGGACGGAAGGCGGCGCGATCCTCCAGGCCGTACGGCTGATCATTGGCCACTCTCTGCCTTAGTCTAGGTGACCATCCGCTATGGCATGATGTCAAGCATGCCGCCGAGTGGCTGCTGTTCAGGCAAGTCTAATTTGTATTGGTCTAAACTATTGTGTGAATAGCGGCCTATGCGTACTTCGAGCACGACTCAACGGCACCACGTCCGGGGGCGGAGCCTACGGGTATGGCGTCGTCTTTGAGATCACGCCGTAGCGGGCCGGAGTCAACACAATGCACAACGAGAAACGGTCGGTCGCGTGGAGTGTGGCCTTGGTGACGCTGCTTGGGCCGGCCCTCTTGGCCCGACCGGCGCGGGCGCAAACGTTCACCGTGCTGCACAACTTTACCGGTGGAGTGGACGGCGCTCTGCCCAATGGCGGGGTGGTCTTCGATGCTGCCGGAAATCTCTACGGCACGACCGCAGAAGGCGGCTACACCGGAGGCGCTTGTGCCGACTACGGATGCGGGACGGTGTTCAAGCTGATGGCTGGCGCCGACGGATGGACTCTAGACCCGCTCTACAACTTCCATTTCTATGATGGAAACCTTCCGATCGCCCGGGTGGTTTTCGGTCCTGATGGGACTCTCTACGGCACCACCTTCAACGGTGGCACTTCTGGGGAATACGGAACGGTCTTCAACCTCCGGCCTCCGCCGACAGTCTGTAAGACCAGGTTTTGCCCGTGGACGGAAACTGTGCTTTGGAACTTCACCGATCGTCCTGACGGGGCGAATCCCGGTCGGGGCGACCTGACGCTTGATGCTGCGGGTCATCTTTACGGCACAACCGTAATCGGTGGATCCTACGGCGGCGGAACTGTTTTTGAGTTGGCGCAGCTTCCCGGAGGGGGCTGGAGGGAAAATATTGATTTCAGTTTTGGCGAGCAAATCAGCGACGGGTTCTCGCCTTGGGCTGGCGTGATCTTCGACAATGCCGGCAAACTGTACACGACGACTTTCGACGGCGGTTACTACGAGTGCGGTACTGTTGTCGAGCTGGTCCATTCGGCCCCTAAATGGACGGAAAACGTTCTGCACCTGTTCCAATGCGGAGACGATGGAGAATGGCCGTACGGCGGCTTGATCTTCGATCAGGCAGGGAATCTTTACGGCACAACTACCGGCTACGCTGGAAACGTTTTTGAGATGAAGTACTCCGGCGGCGGCTGGAACCTTGGCGTGCTCTACAGCTTTGTTAACGGACAGTACGGACCCGTCACATCCCTGACGATGGATCGGGCCGGGAATCTTTACGGAACAACAGAAACCGATGGCCTGTATGGAAACGGTAACGTGTTCAAACTGACGCTCTCAAACGGCGCTTGGACCTACAGTTCGCTTCACGACTTCACGGGTGGCAGTGACGGCGGCGTCCCGGTTAGCGAAGTGACGATCGATGCCTGTGGCAATCTTTATGGCAGCGCATCAAGCGGAGGAGCTTACGGCAAGGGCGTCGTCTGGGAGATCACGCCGTAGCTGAGACTGTTCGGCGCTGAGCATTCCTCGACAGGACGATTGGAAGTGAGCAGGGTACTGGCACGCTCATATCGTCGCATGACGACCTCCACCAGTTCTTCAGCGGCAGTGAGGGCAGCTTACCGTGGATGTCAAATCCTACTTCATCACCAGCTTTGCAATGGTCTGCAACTGCATATTGCTCGTGCCCTCGTAGATCTTGCCGATCTTCGAGTCGCGGAAGAATTTCTCCACCGGATAGTCCTTGGTGAAGCCATAGCCGCCGTAAATCTCGACGCACAATGAGGCGACGCGCTCGGCCACCTGCGAGCAGTAGAGCTTGGTCATTGCAGCTTCTTTCACGAAGTTCATGCCAGCGTCTTTCATGCGGGCGCAGTTGTAGAGCAGCATGCGGGCAGCTTCGATTTCGGTCGCCATTTGCGCGATCTGGAACTGAATGCCCTGGAACTCGGCGATGGCGCGGCCAAACTGCTTGCGCTCCTGCGCGTACTTTACGGCGGAGTCCCAAGCGCCGCGCGCCAGTCCGACCATCTGCGCGCCGATGCCGATGCGGCCTTCGTTCAGCGTTTCGATCGCGATCTTGTAACCTTTGCCGACCTCGCCTAGCACGTTGTCCTTGGGCACACGGCAGTCGTCGAGGATCAGCTCGCAGGTGCTGGAAGCGCGAATGCCCAACTTGTCTTCTTTCTTGCCGACCGTGAACCCGGGGAAATTCTTCTCCACAATGAATGCCGTGATGCCTTTGTATCCGGCGGAGGGATCAACGGTCGCGAGCAGGATGAAAACGCCTGCCTCTTTGCCGTTGGTGATCCAGAGCTTCTGGCCGTTGAGGACATACTCGCTGCCCTTCAGGTCGGCGCGCGTCTGCAGCGCGAAGGCGTCGGAGCCAGAGCCGGCCTCGCTCAACGCGTATGCACCAACTGTGTCCTTGCACATCCGTGGCAGGTAGCGCTTCTTCTGCTCCTCGGTCGTCCAGCGCAGCAGGGCGTTGTTCACGAGCGTGTTCTGCACATCGACGACAACGCCTGCCGAGGGATCGACGCGCGACAGCTCCTCGACGGCGAGGATGGCTTCGAAGAACGTGCCGGCGCCGCCGCCATATTGCTCGGGCACCTCGATGCCCATGAGCCCCAGCTCGAAGAACTGGTCGATGAGCGAGTGCTCGAAGACGCCTTTCTCGTCCATCTCGCGGACGTGTGGGCGGACGCTCTCGTCGGCGAATTGGCGGACGGTGTCGCGAAAGAGCTGTTCGTCTTCGGTGAGGGAGGTTAACGGGGCAGGCGGGGCGGCGTGTTGCATAGTGGCTTCAGGCATGAGGGCAATCCTTAAGGAGAGGATAGGAAACCATCGATTTTAGCACTCGAACAACATTGTCGAGTGCGCGAACCGCAGGTCCCGCCGCTGCGCTTCAGCGCCCCGCGAAGCGCAACTGAGGCTTCGGGGGCCCGTTTTCGCTCCGGTCGGGATGACAATGTTGGAAGTGCGGACTCACGCCTTGATGGGCGCGCGCAGTTTGGGTGAGGCTGCTACCGCCGCTTTGAGTTGTGGATCGCCATTGATCACTTCCAGCAGCTTTCGGGTTACCTGGTCGTCGATGTCGGCGGTGTGCTCGATTTCGACCGGGTAGCGGACGACGAACTCGGGACCAGTATCAGAGAACTGCACCTTGGCGACCGGGACCGGTGCGGTAATCGAGGTGTCGAGAATGCGCTCGACGAGCGCGTGCTGGCGATCGATGCTGTGCTGGTATTGCGAGTAGACCGAATTCACGGCGTCCAGCAATTTCGGCTCGAGCAGCGAGAGATTCGCGTCGGGGGCAAGCGTGACCGCCACCTCATGCCAGGCGTACGACGTTCCCGGGAGCTGCTTGAAGAACGGAGCGGCCTGGAACATCACGGAATTGGAGAAGACAACCACTCGCCCCGTGGGGTACAGATCGATTCCGGTGCCGGAGAGCTCCATGAGATAAAGCCGCACCAGTCCGATTTCAATGACGTCGCCGGTAACGCCAGAGACAGTGATGCGGTCACCGACGCGCACTCCGTAGCGGCCGATGAGGAAGAAATAGGCGGCGACGGAGAGGATCACCGTTTGTAAAGCAACCGCGATACCCGCGGTGAGGAAGCCGGCGAAGGTCGCCAGAGAACTGAACTCGCTGATGAAGCCGGCCACAATGACTAAGAAAGTGAGAGACGACATCACGAATCGCCGAATGACGGTGAGCTGGCGTCGGCGGCGCAGATCGGCCACGTAACGGTAGGTGGCGCGACGCCATAGTTGCGAGAGGAAGAAGACGAAGCCGAGTGCGAAGAGAATCGCGACCACACGTGTGAGCAGCGAGCGCAGTACCAGGTCGTATTCGGCGTCGATGGATTTGCGCCATTCCACGATATCGCCCTTGCAATCGTCCAGGAGGATGATCTCTTGCCGTAGGGGGACGGCGGCGTTGGAGATTCGTTTGAACTGTGCGGTCAGCGACTCGAACTGTGCGCGCGTGCTGGCAATCTGCGTTGGGTCGGTGCTCGGTGGCTGGTTGACGATTGCCTGACCTTGCTGCAGCAGCTTCCGAATGGAATCGCGCAATGGTGTGTCGAGTCTCTCGGCAGTATTGCGTAGGCGCGTCGTCTCGGAGATTACCTGGTCGATGCTGCGGATCTCGCGCGCGAGGCCCAAGAGGATCGAGGTCTGTCCGAACAGGCCGCTGTTCTGGGCGTTAGCCGACTTCGATCCCTGGCCTACGGGCGCCACTGCTTCCTTTCTGGGAGGAGCGAAGACCTCCGGCACCGATTGCTTTAGTTGATTGATTTGGGCGGCGAGTCCGCCGCGTGTGGTCCCGATGCTCGTTTCCACGCTCGAGACTTTCTGTAACGCGTCGAGGATCATCTTCTGCAGATCGAGTTGACCCTGCAGCGCCTCACGTTGCGACATCAGTTGCTCATGTTTTTTTCCACGCGCTTGTGCGATTTGTTGGTCGAGCGCCTGCAACTGCGCTTGCATCTGCTGAATGCGATTGCCGGTGTTGGTGAGGGCCTTCGCGATTTCTTGTTGTTGATCTACGGCGGAGAATGTATTCGCCTCTCCACTTGCGTCCGCAGTACGGTTCTCAGCTGTGGCGTTGTTCGCCTGCAGAAGGGTGGCCTCGGCAAATGCGGACTGGAAGGCTAACTGCAGTGCTTGCACCGCGGAGTTGCGAGCGTTTTCCAGGTAGAGGGTGTCGCTGGGCTGCCCGGCGGTGACGTCCAGCGTGGCGAGATGGCGGTACCAGGTGATGGCCTGATTCAGGTGGTCGAGGATCGCATTGCTGTCAGGCAATGACACTGGCGGAGCCGGGGCTCCGGCCCACAACATTCCGAGGGTGCAACAAAGAAGGACGACTATACAGGTCTTGTATCGCAATCCAGACAATACTTCCTCACAGATTCAGCTCTGGGTATGAGATGCGCGCTGGGTTTGCGGTGTCGGCTTGGGATTCCGCCGGTGAGTTTGCGCAAGGTGGCCAAAAATTGCTCAACCGAACGGTTGACATTGCGATGCTTCGAGGTATTTAATATTAAACCATATGGTTGTACGACGTTCGGTCGCGCTGGACGGGGTGTTTCACGCACTGTCCGATCCCACCCGCCGCGCCATGCTCCGCAGCCTGGCTTCGGGAGAGCGCCACATCGGAGAGCTTGCCGCGCCGTTCAAGATGTCGTTCGCGGCGGCTTCGAAGCACGTTCGCGTGCTGGAAAACGCCGGCCTGGTGCGGCGCAGGGTAGAGGGCCGGCGGCATATGTGCAGGATCGAGCCTTCCCCGCTGGCGGCAGCGGAGCGATGGCTGCGTTTCTATGAACGCTACTGGAACAAGCGGCTCGATGCGCTTGAGGCCTTGCTTAATTCCGAAGATACGAAAGGAAATCTGAAATGAAAGCTGCTTCTGGTCCCGTCATTCGCATTACGCGCCGCTTCGATGTTCCGGCAGAGCGCGTTTTCGACGCCTGGGTGGATCCAGAGAAGGCCTCAAGATGGCTGTTTACAACGCCCACAGGGCGGATCACACGGTGTGAAATTGACCCGCGTGTCGGGGGGAAGTTTCTGATCGTGGATACGCGGGATGTCGGCGACATCGAGCACACGGGTAAGTATCTGGAGCTGGAAAGGCCGCGGCGGCTGGTGTTCACCTTTGCGGTGCCGAAGTACTCGCCGCAGGAGACGCGAGTGAGTCTCGACATTGTGCCCGTCGGGAAAGGTTGCGAACTTACCCTGACACACGAGGATGTGTTGCCGGAGTGGGCGAGCCGGACGCAAGAGGGTTGGGCGATGATCCTGGATGGCCTGGAGCATTCGCTGCAGGTGAGCGATTACGGACGGCTCATTGAGCCCGCAACCGTGCGCTTCGAACGCCTGTTGCCTGGGCCGGTCGAGCGTGTGTGGGCGTATCTGACGGAGTCAGAGAAGCGAGGGCAATGGCTCGCCAGCGGAGAGATGGAGCCGCGTGTCGGCGGGTCAGTGGCGCTGCACTTTGATCATGGTTCACTGTCCGCGAAGAGCGCTCCGGTTCCTGAGCGCTTCCAGGAGGGTGGATGCGGTGCTGTTACAGCTCATCAGGTGACGCGCTATGAGCCACCGCGCGTGCTTGGGCTCAGCTGGGGCGGAGCAGATGAGTCTTCAGAGGTCACTTTCGAATTGACGCCGCAGGACGACAAGGTGCTGCTCGTCCTGACGCACCGGCGGCTCGACAATCGCAAGAACAGAGTGGATACCGCAGCCGGCTGGCACAGTCATCTGGCGGTGCTGGTGGATCGGCTGAACGGTAGGGAGCCGGATGCATTCTGGGCAATGTTCACGGCGCTGAATGCTGAATACGAGAAGCGATTGCCCTGAAGGGTGGGTGCGGAACGTTCTGAGGAAGCGGTTCGCTACTTGTCCCTGGTGTAGACGACTTTCAGCCGGTCCGCTTCGAGGATGCGCGCCACCTGGTTCCGGGCATGCGTTGCCCATGCGCCCGAGCCGTCGAGCTTGAGGTAGGCTTTCCAGTGATGCAGAGCGCGGCGGGGTTGGGCGAGGCGCTCGTAAGCTAAAGCGAGGTTGTAGTGCGCGTCGCCGTACGTGGGCGCGAGTTGGATGGCAGTACGGTAGGCAGCAACGGCGTCCTCGACTCGGCCGGTCTCGTCCAGCACGTTGCCGAGATCGAAATAGGCGAGAGCATAACGCGCATCCGACTCGACGGCGAGCCGGTAATGCTTCTCCGCGGAGACGAAGTCGCCGCGGTTGTAGTAGAGCGTGCCCAGGTTGATGTGGGCGGCGGCGTGGGCAGGTTCGATCTCCAGCACGCAAAGATAGCTGGCAATAGCTTCGTCGTGAGTACTGGGGTGTTCCTCCATCGCAACTCCGCGAGTGAACAGCTCTGCCGCGGTTCCGAACTCGGCAATTGGCTTCACCGTAGCGCCGACCACGGCCTGATTCGTGGTGAGAATAGTGCCAACGGGTTCGAACTCCAGGACGAATTGTCCAGCGATGGGTTCGACGGTGTGCCCCTGGTGGCGATATGCCACGCGCGATCCTAGGCTGAAGGCGCTGGCCTCGACCAGCGGATTCTCCATACCCGCAGCTTGCTTTCGCATCGCCTGAAGCGATTCGCGGATGGCGGCCGGGCGCACTTTCCGGGCGCGAAGGTCACGGATTTTCCTGAGCTGGAGAAGGTCGAAGAAGGTGAAGGCGTCGGCAGTAGGAACGAGTCCCGCGCGTTGCCAGCCGACAAGCTGTTTGCCGCTGATGTGCAGGATGCGAAGGACTTCCGCTCGACAGTATTGCTTCATGTAAGCTCGAATCGCCCAACTGAGCTTACGCCAATTATCGAGTGAAGGCACTTTTCAGGCAAGTGCAAAAGGCCGGAAAGTAGAGGAAAACAAGGCCCGGCGTCCCTTTACGGTAAACTCCCAGCGCATTTAGAATCGAAAACAAGCCGACGTAGCTCAGTTGGTAGAGCAGTCGATTCGTAATCGACAGGTCATCGGTTCAAGTCCGATCGTCGGCTCCAGTAACTTCTTTTGTTTTCACCAACTGCCCTCCATGACTGGTGGGCTTTGTTTTTCATTGTGGGGGATTTTGTGGGGACTCTCACATCACCCTCCGATTTCGTTGATCAATCGCATCCCGAATCACGCTCAATTCAGGATGTTGATAGATCCGCGTTGTCTTCAAGTCCTCATGTCCCATTGCATCCGCCACAGCAAAAACGTTGCCGGCAGCCTCTGCGGCATAGGTCGCAAAGGCATGGCGCGCACAGTAAAGCTTCAGGGACTCAGGTAACCCCGCCAGCCGTCTTGCACCGCGAAACTGCTTGGCAACAGTGGTTAGGTGCCCGCCTTCGGCCTTTTTGGAAGGGAAGACCCATTCACTGGGCTCCGGCGACGCGGATGGTTTTCCGCGTCGAGTAGTCGCTCGAAGGGTGTCTTCTTGCAACCTGTTCTTGAGCGCATCAACAGCGCGCTGGCTCATTGGAATCCAGCGCCGCGCCTTCCGGCTCTTACCATAGGGGTTGAAATACAGCCGCTTCTCCCAGTGGACATCCTCCCATCTCATGCGAAACACTTCATCGGGCCGAAGCCCCATGTCCCGCATCACGATGAGCACGTCCCTCAAGGGTTGCTCGGCCACCCTGCAACAGCAACTCCTCCGCCGAATCATCGATAATGCTTTCCCGGCGCATCTCTTTCTTCAGTTTGATCGTGGGCTTCCGGTGCAGATAGCGATGCTCCACGCCCTTCGCAAGGATGACACTCAGAGTCCGCAATGCCTGGTTCTGCCATGACGGAGAGCCTTCGAGCTGAAGGGCGTCCACCGCCTCCGACGTAATCCAATCGAGCCTCATGCCCGCAAGGGCAGTCGGTTCGAGCCGACTCCAACCGTTTCGGTAGTAACGCTTGGTATCGGGGTCGAGTGAGCTGTTGTCGAATCGTTTGAGCACGGCGGCTGCAAAATCGCGCAGGATCGGCGGCTTTTTCGGCATCGGCGAATAGCCGTTCTCCTGCGCCTCTTGCATCTTGCGTACCTCAACCTGCCGGGCTCGTGCTTGAATGGTCTGCTGAGTCGATCCGCGGTAACGGTTTCCGTTTACCTGAAACTCGTAATGCCAGAATCGCCCGCGTTTATAGAGCGCCACAGTTTTCCTCCTCGAACGCGGCTCGCACGGAAGGTTGGACAGTGTTGCTCCGGACGTAGGTTATCAGGTCATCCCGGTTGTAGAGAACGGTTTTTCCGAGCTTCACATACGCGGGACCGATTCCGGCGGTCCTCCAGAGCCGCATCCCGCGCCCCCGGACATCACCAAAACCCCAGGTCCTCTAGCGGGCAGCGTGTGGTTGCATTTGCGAGCGGGCGACCAGGAACTTCTGCCGGCAGGCTATGCCCGCGGCGCGAATGTTGGCGAATTCGGGCGTGCCGCGCAGTTCGGCGAAGAACGGGTCCGAGTCCATCACAGGATACGAGCAGTAGTGTCCTTCAATCGCTTTGGAAAGCAGTGAGAGCGCCTTGCCGTTCTGGCCGCAATAGGCGAGGTTCGCTGCAGCCAAGTAGTTCGCTTCGGGATCCGGCGAGACCGGGGCCTTCGCCGCCATGGCCGCGATGTCGCCCGCCGGCTTGTGCTCGGCGCAAGCGATCAGCATGTCGTAACTGGGCCACTGAAGAATATGCGGCGCGCCGAGTCGTATGGCTTCTTCTGTCTTACCGTTGCGCAGCAGTGCCAGTAGCGTGATGGCCTTCGAGAAGTCGGAGTCCGGATCCAGTCGCAGGTACTCTGCGGCCAGCCGGTAATCCCCGCGAAGCGCGGGCAGGATAGCGCAGGAACGCAGCCCCGACATCCTGTTGTGCGGATCGAGCTGGAAAGCCAGGTCGCACTGGCGGCTGGCCTCGTCGGTAATCCCGGCGTAGCGCAATGCGTAGCTCAGGATGTAATGGGCGTCCGCGCTTTCCGGGTGGCGGCGAACCAGATCCTGAGCCTGCTGCATCGCCTTTGTCTCGTCGCCGTCCTCGACGTAGACGGCAATCCAACTGGCGACGGCGGGTAGGTACTCAGGATCCAGCGCGACAGCGCGCGCCACGGCCAACGTGTAGCGTTCGCCGCCGCCACCCCTGCCGTAGCGCGCCTCGACGTAATATCTGCGGCCGAGCGCAAGCCAGGCGGGAGCGAAATTTGCATCCAGCGCGACCGAGCGTTCCAGCATAGCGAGCGTCTGCTGGTTTGTGCCAGAGTCCTGCGGCATGGACAGCGCGCGCAGGTAAAGTTCATAGGCCTCGTTGTTCGTCGGTCGCGTTCCCTTCACAGTGTAGGCCGAGCCGCCGAGCGCAGCTGCGAGGACTCCCTGGGTACGGGAGACGATCTTCTGACGCAGTTCGATCATGTTGTGGGCGGGAGCGTCGAGTGTATCAGCCCATAGGACGCGCCCGGTCTTGACGTCGATGGCCTCTAACGTCAGGTGCAACTGGTCGCCCTCAGGGAGGAATCGCCCGGTGACGATGCTGGCCGCGTGCATCTCGGCGCCCACTTTGCGTGGGTCGAGTCCGGCCCGAGCGTGTTGGGAGGTTTCGAAGAACGGTTCTACGGAAAGCCCGCGCGCATAGCTGAGCGTGCTGGCAACTTCATCGGCAAGCGGCAGGCTCAAGTAATCGAATTGCTTGTCCGTCCCGGCATTCTGAAACGGAAGCACGGCGACCGCCTTGAGCAACGGCACCGGTGGCGTGGGCGGTTTTCGGCGGAGGAAGTACAAGCCCGCGGCGAAAGCCAGAAGCACGACGCACGCCAGTGCGATCCAGGGACGTCGGGTCCGGGCCTCAGCCCGCCTGCGTTCGGCAAGCTCCTGCTGCTGCCGCTCGCTTTCCAGACGATCGCGTTCTGCATGGCGCGCCGCGAGGTTCTCCAGGCGCTCGGCCAGCTCCGCCGGGCTACGAAGGCGGCGCGCGGGGTCGCCGCAGACGGCTGCGGCAATGTCCTCGCGCAACAACGGGTCGGCAACTTCTTCCTCCCAGCCGGGCGAGAGCGGCTTGCGGAAGTCGCCCACCACTATCTGGTACAGCATGACGCCGAGGGCGTAAACATCCGACTGTGCGGTCGCGGGTTTGCCGGAGAAAACCTCGGGTGCGAGATACAGCAGCGTTCCGCTGAGTAAGGTTGATTCGAGGGCCGCAGTCTGCGTCAACCCGAGGCGCGTTATGCCCAGCGCCTCCAGCCGCGACGGTTCCAGCAGCAACGCGCTGCCGAAGTCGGCGATCTTGATCTGCTCTTCGCCGTCTGCCAGCCGAGTAACGAGCACGTTGGCGGGCTTCAAGTCCTTGTGCAGCACACCGACCGCATGTACGGCGGAGACCGCGCGCGCTATCTGGGCGAGCACTTGCAGCCGCCGTTGCAAGGGGATGGCGGCGAGCCCGCCCTGACCTTCAGCCCATTCCGCCAGGTTCGCTCCGCCATACTCGCTCTCCAAGAAGTAGGGTTCAGCCTCGAAATTCCACTCGAGAATCTGGACAAGATACGGGCGATCTTCCAGAGACTCGCGTAGGAAGCGGAAGACCGTCACCTCGCGCTTCAGGGTCCTGAGGCGGGCGATTTTCGAGACGAACTTGAAGACGCGAAGCTCGTGGGTCTTGGGGTGCTCGGAAAGCCACACCTCGCTGCCGGATGAGGTGTCGAGCGGGCGCAGCAATAACCACTGTTCGCGACCAGGGACAGGATTGCCTGCCGCCAGCTTCAGGCGCGCCGGCGATGGTGACGGCCGGCTGGCCTCGGCATGCGCGACCACTGCCAGGCGATAGCCCACCCGCGGCACCGTGACGACAATGCTGGAATGCTCGTCGCCCAGCGCCTTACGCAGTTTGTAAACCGCGGTGGAAAGGGAGCCTTCGACAACGTTGAGCCCCGGCCACACGGCGTCGAGGAGTTCGCTCTTGCTGACCACCTCACCCGCGTGCTGGAGCAGGTAAAGCAGCACCTCCAGAGGCTTGAGTTCGAGGTCAACCACCTCACTGCCGACGCGCAACTCCAGGCGCAACTCGTCGAACGTACGCCCCGCGAAGCTCCACACGCATCCCGAGAGCTCCGGCAATCCCTGGGCTAAGCGGTTGGTGGCCATGAACTTCCGTTTCTTGAGAGTCTCTTGAGAATTCCGTCAGGACAGCCGGCAGCGGACTGTTGCACATTATGCCCCACGGGCCAGCGGGGTGACCAGCACATTTTGGCTGCAGCCGGGTGGAATCGCATCTAGCCTTTCCCTCCTGCATGACGCTATTTGCGGGGCTCGCAAGCTGTATCTCGCGGCCAAACAAGGAGGATCCATGCCAACCCTCGGCGGAAGTGTCTTCGTTCGACCTCGCGATTCCCGCGTCAGTTTTCAGCACTCCGCAGAGAGGGCAGGTGGGGGGCGCTCGCGTTCTGCGGGCGCCTTAATGACGGTCTGCATCGTCCTATGCTTCTGCGCCTTGGGAATTTCCTCGCCCGCGCAAACTCTTACCACGCTGCACGCCTTCGCGGGATATCCGAATGACGGGAGCGCCCCTAACGCCGGGCTGGTGCAAGCCACCGACGGGAACTTCTACGGGACCACCTACGCCGGCGGGACCAGCGGCAACTGTCAGGGCGGGTGTGGCACGGTCTTTAGAATCACGCCAGGGGGTACGCTGACCACGCTGCACAGCTTCGACTGGTATCACGGCGCCAGCCCTTCCGCCGCGCTGGTGCAAGGCACTGACGGGAACTTCTACGGGACAACCTACGGAGGCGGGGCCAACCAGTACTATGGCACGGTCTTCAAAATCACCCCCAGCGGCACCTTCACCTCGCTCTACAGCTTTTGCTCTCAAGCGAACTGCGCTGACGGCTCTATGCCTTACGCCGGGCTGGTGCGAGCCAGTGACGGAAACTTCTACGGGACAACCCTGGAGGGCGGCGCCAACAGCGGCTGTTCTCTCGGCAGCGGCAGTTGCGGCACGGTCTTCAAGATCACGCCAGGGGGCGCGCTGACCACGCTGCACAACTTTTGCGCTCAACCTGGCTGCGCTGACGGCGGCAACCCTTACGCCGGGCTGGTGCAAGCCAGCGACGGGAACTTCTACGGAACAACCTTCGAGCGCGGGGCCAACAGTTATGGCACGATCTTCAAAATCACACCCAGCGGCACCTTCACCTCGCTCTACAGCTTTTGCGCTCAGACGAACTGTGCGGACGGCCAATACCCTTACGCCGGACTGGCGCAAGCCGCCGACGGGAACTTCTACGGGTCAACCTCCGCTGGCGGCGGTGGGGCCTACCACCAGGGCGGCACGATCTTCAAAGTAACCCCAAGCGGCACCCTGACCACGATCTACAACTTTTGCTCCCAACCGAACTGCACTGACGGCGACAGTTCTGTTGCCCGTCTGGTGCAAGCCAGCGACGGGACCTTCTACGGGACGACGCTACATGGCGGGGCCTACTGCGTACAGAACAGCGGCTGTGGCACGGTCTTCAAAATCACCCCAAGCGGCACGCTGACCACGCTGCACAGCTTCGACGGCAATGACGGCAAAGGGCCTTTCGCCGGGCTGCTGCAAGCCACCGATGGGAACTTCTATGGGGCAGCCACGTATGGCGCAAACCCTGCATGCACTGCCGGCCTCGGCGGCTGTGGCACAGTCTTCCGTCTGTCGATAGACCACCCGGTGCAATTTATTGCTGCCACGCCGTGCCGCGTGGTGGACACGCGCAGCCCGAACGGGCCGTTCGGCGGACCGGTGCTGCAGGGGAACACCTCGCGCAGCTTCCCGCTTCCCCAAAGCACGCACTGCAATATTCCTTCGAGCGCGGCGTATTCGTTGAATGTGACTGTGGTTCCGCGCAGACCCTTGGGATATCTGACCATCTGGCCGACCGGACAGGGCCAGCCGCTGGTTTCCACGCTGAATTCGCCCGATGGCCGAGTGAAGGCCAACGCGGCCATCGTGCCCGCAGGTACCCAGGGTGCGGTGAGCGTCTATGTTACCGATACGACCGACGTGATCATCGATATCGACGGCTACTTCGCCACGCCGGGCCAAACCACCTATGCGTTCTATCCGCTGCCGCCGTGCCGTGTGATCGATACCCGCGGACCGAATGGCGACCTCGGCGGGCCGTACCTGCACGGGCAGGTGCAACGGGATTTCCCGGTGCTGGAGAGCCATTGTCTGGGCGGGCTCAACCAGCCGCAGGCGTATTCCCTTAACTTCACCGTTGTGCCACACGGTGCGGGACAGCCACTGGGTTATCTGACGGTGTGGCCGGAAGGCCAGGAGCAGCCGGTGGTTTCAACTTTGAACAATCCAACGGGAACCGTGGTGGCCAACGCTGCGATTGTGCCCGCAGGAATCGGCGGCGGCATCTCGACCTACGCCTACAACGACACTGATCTGATCGTGGACATCAATGGCTATTTCGCAGCACCGGGCACGGGTGGATTATCGCTCTATGCAATCACCCCGTGCCGCGCGTATGACAGCCGCGATAACAACGGGCAGCCATTCCAGGGCACGCGCACAATCGATGTCGTCGATAGCCCATGCGGCCCATCCGTCAATGCGCAGGCGTATGTATTCAATGCGACCGTGGTTCCGGCAAACGGTCCCATGGGGTACCTGACGCTTTGGGCGCACGGTCAGGACATGCCGGTTGTATCGACTCTGAATGCCGATGACGGATATATCACCTCGAACTTGGCCATCGTGCCCACCACGGACGGCTCCATTAACGCCTACGCCGATGGACTGACGCAGTTGATCCTGGACATCTCTGGCTATTTCGCACCATAACGGTCGGGCCGGGCTACGCATTGTATTACCCGCTTTTCGCTCGCCCGGGTAGTCAAACACGATAGCACAGAGCCGTAGAATGTGGGGCTGATATGCTGCGAGTTCCGAAGCGCGCGCTGCGAGCTTCCGCTCGTGGACTGGTGCGGTGATGCGGTCAATTTCGTCAATTAGCTGGAAAAGCTTTGCACCGCAGTGCTTGTAAGCATTCTCCAGTTCCCCCGAGAGATTCCGGAGACTGCGCGCGAGCGACTTGAAATCTATCACTGAGGAGACTAGGGCAGCGCTGGTTTCCGCAGTGGGGGGGGTGCAATAGAGGCACCGGCGCTCTGGTTCACGCGCGCTTGCTCTCTGAACCACAGCTCAAGGTCCAGGCCTAGAAGTATTCGGCAAAAAGCATTCAGGCCTTCCAACGCGGCGGTGCCTATTCAGCAGCCACTGAAGAGCTTCCTCGTCGGTCAGGTCATACTCGATACACGAAACTGTTGTCCGGCCCTGTCGTCGAGCAAGGGCCCACCGTCCATAGCCATCGATAATCGTGCGGTTTCTTGTGATCATCAGCGGCTCGTCAAACGCGAACTCCGCTCGTTCGGCAAGTGCAGACAATCTCGACGGAGAAACCGCGAAACGATGTCGCTCGTAAGCGGCGTGGGGGTGGAGCTCTTCGACACCACAAGTCACAAGCCGGCCCTGGGGCCGGTCCGGTTGCGCCCCGTCATCGCTCGAATTGTCTCGATCAGATTCCATAGAGTTCTGGGGTTGTTCCGCGTGGCCGCGTCAGATACCAGCGCAGCCCAAAAGTGAAAAGGGCCTGGAGCGAAGTCCAGACCCACTCGACGAATACGATTTGGAACTTTAGTTTCTTAAATGCCGACGTAGCGAACACGCCGGGCACCGCAATCCTCACTGTGGGGGATTTTGTGGGGCCAGCAAATGTCGCGTACTGTCAGCAAAGGACTTATGGTGTCACCTTCCGCACGAGCCGCTTATGCTAAGTACTTTGTTTGTGTATGGGTTAGAGTCAACGCCCGCTGATTCGTAATCGACAGGTCATCGGTTCAAGTCCGATCGTCGGCTCCAGAATCAGCAGTTGCCGGAGAGCTGAGCTGAGTTGCAGACCGCGCCCATAATCTTGACGACTATGGCGTCGGGGTCTGCGTCCTGATCGTTCGTAAGCACCACAACTGCGAAACCACTGTCGAGAATCACCGCGGTCTCTGCGGTGAACCCACCAATTTGGCCATTGTGCCAAATCAGCGGCCGATTGTTGAAAGTCGAGAGCGCCAGCCCGAAACCATACGAGCCGCCGCCTGGAATTGTGAAGCCGTTGGAGGTTGTCATGGCCTTGAAAGAGGCTGGCGAGATGACTTTCCCATGTATCAAAGCGTCGTCCCACGCAACCAAATCGTAGACGTTGGAACTCAACGCTCCCGCGGCGAAGGCGGCCGAACGATTCCAAATAATTGCAGGCACCAAACCTGATCCATTGTTGGTGTAGCCGGTTGGGGACTGATCTGGCGGCGGAAGCTCGTAGTAAGTGTTCGTCAATCCCAAGGGCTGAAAGATGTATTGGTTGAGATCAGTGGCGTAAGACTGGCCGGTCAACTTTTCGATGATTGTGCCCAAGGCAAAGAAATTGCTGTTCGAATACGAGTACTGCGTGCCTGGCTGGAATTGCAGTGGCATTTGGCTCACGGCGGTGAGGACTGTTGCTTCGGATACTCCGTTTCTGACCCAGTCGCCAAGCTGAGGGAAGTTGGTGAAATCTGCCAGTCCAGAGGTGTGGGTTAGCATCATGCGAAGGGTAATTGCTGGTGGAAAGTTATATTCCGGCAAATAGGTGGTGATGGAATCGTCCACGTGTAACTGCCCTTGCTCCTGCAGCTTCATGATCAAGGCGGCTGTGAACTGCTTGGTAATGGAGCCGATTTCAAAGACAGCGCTGGTCTGGGTGGGTTGGGAGGTCGAAAGATTGGAGACGCCGTATCCCTGGACATACAGCACCGTGCCGTTCTTTGCCAGGGCGACGGTCATGCCCGGCATTCCTTGTTGTTGCATAGCTGCGCGTGCGACGCCATCGACTGTGGCCGCCAACGAGGCGTCGGTTGTCTGCGGAGACTGAGAAGAGTTTGAGGGGCTGCCGCCACATCCGCACAATGACAGCGCTACAGACATCGTCACTGCGGAAGTGAGAAGTTGGCGGACGAGAACCCGACGTTTCATAAGGAACCTTACGTCACCAGGTCACAGCTGCAGTTAACTCTCTCTCCATCAGGTCGCAACGTCGAACTGACAGAATCCACGGGGGGCTGACGGGCTGCACAGCTGAATGCTGGCCCGCGGCCATAAAACAGTCGTCAACCTTGTTGAATTTTGTCTGGACGGAAGAGCATGCCTAGGAGGAAATCGGAGCTGCGGCCTTGGCTAAGGGGATGACAATGGTTACGCGGCAGCCACCGCCAGGATTGTTCTGGAGGCATAAATCCTGTTGCTGGCCATACATTTGTTTTAACCTGGCACGAGTGTTGCGCAGGCCGAAACCCTCGCGTCCCTCGTCCCGTTTTATCGCCATACCGGCTCCGTTGTCCGCAATCTGAATTCTGAGCGAGCCATTGTCTCTAACGGCTCTTACCTCGAGGAAACCTGGTCCGGCGGATCGTGCAATGCCGTGCCGGATTGCATTCTCAGCCAGTGGCTGCAGGATCAAGCTGGGAACTGGAGTAGAAAGCAGATCCCGGTCGACGTCAACGCGAATGCTAAGGCGGTCGCCGAAGCGGGTCTTCTGTATAGCGAGGTAGTTTTGCAAAAACTCTAATTCCTGCGCAAGCGGGACTTCCAGAGAGCCCGCGCAGTCAAGCGAAACGCGCAGGAACGCTGCCAGTTGAAATGTCATACGTTCCGCTGCGGATGGATCCTTTCTGGTCAGCCGCGCTATGGCGTTCAGAGAATTAAATAGGAAGTGCGGTTCCATCTGGCTTCGTAGCACCTCAAGCTGTGCCTGCGCCAGCTTGGTTTCCAATTTCGCCGACTCCATCTCCCTTTGCCTTACGGTTGCGTAGTACACAACTACCTGAGCAACTCCCATAGTTACGAAAAAACGCGGCAGGTCCTGCAGGGATAAATCCAGAAGACGCGCACGAAAAGGAGTGGAAGTATCGGCCCACCCCATCAACATATTCATGTGAATCAGCAGCCACGCAGCCACTGTAGCCATCCCAAGGCCTACCGGGATCTGGACGCCCAGGGATTTCTTCCATGATTTTCCGTTCAAAGGAAAGCGCAAGGCGATGGCGTAGATCAGCGGCGTGAAGAGGACCCAAACATAGGCCTCAGCGAAATTCCACAGAATGACCTGGTGCAGTATTGGTTTGTCATGGAAGGCGATAATAATCGCTAACGAACCGAGAGAATCCAGAACAGCGTAAATCGACCAGAAAAGAAAGCTGAGCGCCCAAATTTGCCAGCGCAGCAGAGAGAGCATGAACCTCCTTCAGAGTTTCGTTCGCCTTAAGCAGCTCCCGAACATTACTCGGTTGAGCGACTAGAAGCTTTTTATTTTGCTCAGCACCGCATCACGGTAGCTGCGACTTAATGTCAGCTTGGTTCCGTCGTGCATCTCCACCAGGTAGTCGCCATACATGCGGGGCTTGATTCTGCGAATACGATCAAAGTTCACAATTTTGGAGCGTGCAATGCGCAAGAAATTGTGTGAATTCAGACGCTCTTCAAGATCATTCATAGGGCCGTCCACAAGATGCATGCTGCCCCCTATGTGAACGGAAACATAATTGCCGGCGGACTCAATCCAATCGATGTCGGCTAGCTTGAGACACAGGACTTCACTGCCTGAGCGGAGAACGACGCTAGCGGTCGCCCGATGCCAGTTCTCAAGATCGCGAAGCAGGCTGGCGACCTTATGGAGTGCACTTCCATCGTCGACCGGCTGTCCTAGCCTCATCCGGAGCCGGTTCAGCGCCCGACGGAACGGTTCTTCCTCTACCGGCTTCAGCAGGTAGTCCACCGCGTGCACTTTGAAAGCCTCTACCGCAAAGCGATCATAAGCAGTAACGAAAATGATGCAAGGAGGGTGGTCCTGCGGAAGAGCTTGGAGAATTTCGAAACCGTCCAATTCCGGCAGCTTGATGTCGAGGAATACGATGTCAGGAGATTCATTGGCGATGGCACGCACGGCACTCTTGCCGTCGCCGCATTCAGCGATGACTGCTACATCAGATTCCACTCCCAACAACGCAGCAATCTGCTCCCTTGCCAGAGGCTCGTCATCGACGATGACCGCACGAATCGCCATCTCGAGGGTTAATTGTAAAACGGCTTAATGTTTCTTGCTCTCACCGCCCGGCTCCATGCAGTTCCTAGTGCCGCCGCCGATCTTGGTGAGCGCGCCCCGCATAGTGGGTGTAATCCGTTCAAAGACGTACGGCAACATCGAACGGACAGAATCCACTTGGAACCCGGCGAGCCGCGTCGAGAGCGGTCGGTACGCGCGAAAGCCCGGCGCTGAATCTTCGGCTGAACGACGTGTAGACTTGCCTCAAAGACTGATCCAACGGATTTGCACACGGGAAGGGGTACCGTCTTGAACGCAGCGAAAGGGGCCGCGGCTGGGAGAGAGCAGACCGTGAAGCCGGCAGCCAGCCGAGTGCTGTTGATTGGTAGAGATCCCCGGTTAGGCCGGCCACTGGAAGAGGGTCTGACGGCGAATAACTGTGTCTTCGACTATGCGGCCGGTAGTGCGGATGCGCTGCGGCGGTTGCGGCGCGAGCCTTACGTAGTGGTCATCACGGATCCGACGACAAGCATTGAGGAGGACCTGGCGCTGTTGGCGGAAATGCGAGGCATACGGCCGGGAGTTAGAGCGATCGTCCTCGCGCCGAGCAGCACGCGAGAAGAAGTAGTCGCGGCGCTGCGGGCGCGTGTGTTCCTGTGCATGAGTGCCCCGTTCGACGTAACGGAGATCGCGGATTATGCGGCCCGAGCTGCGGTGACCGAGGACGCTCTTTTGGGGATTGAAGTGTTGTCCGCCCATCGCGACTGGGTATCGCTGCGGATGAACTGCCAGATGCTAACCGCGGAACGGCTGATGGCATTTGTGAAAGAGCTGCAATCGGAACTACCTGAGGCTCCGCGGGAGGAGCTGATGATGGCATTTCGCGAAGTCCTGACGAATGCCATGGAGCACGGAGCGCAGCTTCAAGCGGGCAAGATCATCGATGTTGCCGCAATCCGCACGGCGAGAACGATTGTCTTTTATGTACGCGATCCAGGGCCGGGATTCCGCTGGGAGGCGATTCCCCACGCGGCCATCTCGAATCCGCTGGAGGCGCCGACCCAGCACATAGAAGTTCGCGAACAGCAGGGGATGCGGCCGGGTGGATTCGGAATTCTAATGGCACGCGGGATCGTGGACGAATTAATGTACAGCGAAGTGGGAAACGAAGTCGTGCTGATCAAGCACATGGCTTAGGATGGCTTCCTCTGTGGCGGCTCCGATCTTGTGGGAAGACCACGGGAATCCAAGTAACAATCCCCACGCTCAACAAGAGGCCGACCGCCAGAACGTAGCCAGTTGAGGGAAGCCAGCGCGGGACGACTTGTGTGGGCACGAAGATTGTGAGCCAGACATCATGAATACAGCGGCCATTTTTGTGGCCCGCACGAGGCGTTCTCATGCGCTGACGAATCAGATCAGTCTCCTGGCTCACTTGGCCTCCGAAACCGCGTTCCTCCGCTATGGGCATGCAGCACGTCGTTTTATTCTCTGCTCTTTCCCAAGCGAGAGGACCGGAATTGCTCTCACTCGCCCACCTGTGCAGCCTGCAATTGAAAAAGCAAAGGTCTGAGAGGTAGGATGTTGTGGAATCTCGAACCAATGGGTCTCAGCCGAATGGGGACGTTGTTGAAGCAGGGCCTCATTTCCCTGGATTCAGGGCGCGTGGGAGAACAGAAAGTCTCCCGGTAATGCCTTCCTCAGCCGATTTAGCCTGACGGTATTAGGGATTTCCCCAGTTGTGAGAATCTTTCGGCTAGAAATATGATCAGCCGTGCTCGCCGCCATATTTCCTGTGGGCGGGATAGTGGCAGCAGGGCTAAAGGTTACAATCCATGGTCGACTCGATTGGTGGTCGCGGGTTTCCACTAACCTCTTAAGCGAAACCGACGGGTTTTTCGAGGGCTGATTCCTCCGGAGTGTGTCAATGCAAAGCAGACACGAATTTCCGTGCAGCGGAGAGCGCACGGCAGCAGATATGAAACCGAGCAGACCAGCGGGTCAGTTGTTACGCTTTTCGCCAGCGATTTGCGGACTCTTTCTGTTAGCGTCTCTCGTCGGCTGCGAGAAGAAAGAGGAAAAAGCCGCGCCCCAGCCGCCCGAGGTGCTGGTCACCGAGGTTGTCCAGCAGAACGTGCCCGTAGTGGAGAAGTTTGTGGCGCAGCTCACCGGGCCGGTAAATGCCGACATAACACCTAAAGTCCAGGGATATCTGCTGCGGCAGGGCTACCAAAATGGCTTCTTTGTCAGGAAGGGTCAGCTTCTGTTCGAGCTCGATCCCCGCCAGTACCAGGCCTCGCTGGAGGAGATTAAGTCCCAGGTGGCGGTCGCACAAGCGAACCTGGCTCGGGTCACTGCCGACGTGCAACGCGATACGCCGCTCGCTGCGCAGAACGCCATTCCGCAGAAGCAGCTCGACACCGACCTGGCAAACCAGAAGGCGCTGCAAGCGGCCGTGCATGCGGCCCAGGCGGCCCAGCAAAACGCCGAACTGAACTTGGCCTGGACGAAAGTCTACTCTCCCATCGATGGAATCGCGGGTACAGCGAACTCGCAGGTGGGCGATCTGGTCGGCACCGCCACGAAGATGGTGACGGTTTCCAAGGTCGATCCCATCTGGGCCAACTTCAATGTGAGTGAGGCTACATTCCTCAGCTTCGCTCCCCAAGTCACGGCTTTCATCAGCGGCAAGGGAAGCAAGGCCAAAGGCAAGTATGTCGCCGAGTACATCCAGGCGAATGACGAGCCATATCCACAGAAGGGCAGCATCGTCGCAATTAATCGCGCCATTGGCACCACGACCGGAACCATTCAGGTAACGGCGGAGTTTCCCAATCCCGACTCGATGCTTCGCCCCGGAGGCTTCGGACGGGTGCGCATCGCGACCGGCGTGAACAACGGCGCGCTGCTGGTGCCGCAAGCCGCGGTGGTGGAAGTTCAGACGGATTACCAGCTGATCGTGCTCACGCCGGAAGGCAAGGCGATGTTCCGCCCAGTGAAGGTGGGCGAGCGCGTCGGTCCGAACTGGATCATCACGGAGGGCGTGAAGCCGGGCGAGCGCGTCGTGGTGGAAGGCATCCAGAAGGTGCAGCAGTTCGCGGCGGCTGCTCCCCAGCTCATGAAGCAAGGCGGGATTCCCGTCATTCCCAAGCCGTACGTGGCTCCTACACAGTCGGCGGCAGGGAGCAACTGAGCATGTCTAAGTTCTTCATCAATCGGCCCATCGTCGCCATTGTCATTTCTATCCTCATGGTCCTGGTTGGCATCGTCGCCATGCTGGGTCTGCCAACAGCGCAGTTCCCCAACATCGCCGACCCGATAATCCAGGTGAGGGCCACCTATCCCGGTGCGGATGCGCAGACCATTGCCGAATCGGTTGCTACTCCGATCGAGCAGCAGATGTCGGGCGTCAGCGGCATGAACTACATGTATTCGCTAAGCGCCAGCTCCGGCGGCGGCATGTCGCTGTACATCGACTTCCAGCTGGGCACTGACGTCAATACGGACCAGATCCTGGCGCAGATGCGCACCGGGCAGGCCAACTCGCAGTTGCCGTCGCAGGTAACACAGCAGGGCGTGATCGTGCAGCCGGGAACGACGGCGCCGTTCATGCTGCTCGACCTCTATTCGCCCAGCGGCGCCTACGACAACATCTTTCTCGCCAACTACGCCACCATCAATTTGCAATATGCGCTCACCCGCATCCAGGGCGTCGGACAGGTGCAGATCTTCGGAGCCGGCCCCTACGCCATGCGCATCTGGGTGAATCCGGACAAGCTTGCCAACTTGGGCGTGACCGTTTCTGACATCACCCACGCGGTGGAGAACCAGAACAAGGTGAATCCCGCCGGACAGGTTGGCGGCGAGCCAGTCCCGAATGGGCAGCAGTTCACTTACAACGTGCGCGCCCCGGGACGCCTGCCCACCGCCGCGGAGTTCAACGAGATTGTCGTGCGCGCGCAGCCTGACGGCGCCATCCTGCGCCTAAAGGACGTGGCCCGAGTCGAGATGGGCTCGCAATATTATTCCTACGTGGCGCGACTCGGTGTCGCGCCGGAAGAGGGCAAGGCGATCACCCCGGCGCAGCCAGCGGCCCTCATCGCCCTCTACCTCACGCCCGGCAGCAACGCGCTGGCGACGAAGGCCGCAGTCGTCAAGATGATGGACGATGCCAAGGCGCGCTTCCCGCAAGGCCTCGACTACATCACCGCCATGGACACGACCCTGTCGGTCAGCGAGGGCATCGCGGAAATCAAAAAGACGCTGGTCGAAGCTCTGATCCTCGTCATCATCGTGGTGTACATCTTCCTCCAGGGCCTGCGAGCCACGCTGATCCCACTGCTGGCCGTACCGGTTTCGCTGGTCGGAACGTTCGTCGTCTTCCCAATGCTGGGGTTCTCCATCAATACATTGTCGCTTTTCGGGTTGGTGCTCGCCATCGGCCTGGTGGTTGACGATGCCATCGTGGTAGTGGAGGCGGTGGAGCACAACATCGAGCAGGGCCTGTCGCCACACGACGCGACCATCAAGGCCATGGAAGAAGTTTCCGGCCCGGTCATCGCGATCGCCTTGATTCTGGCAGCCGTCTTCGTCCCCACGGCCTTCGTTCCTGGCATCACCGGCCAGCTCTACAGGCAGTTCGCGGTCACCATCGCGATTTCGGTGTTGTTCTCGGCATTCAACGCATTGACGCTCAGCCCAGCGCTTTCGGCCATGCTGCTCCGGCCCAGGAAGCCGACACGCGGACCGCTGGGAGTGTTCTTCCGCTGGTTCAACAAGGTGTTTGGACACGCTACCGACGGTTACGTCGGGCTGTGTCATCACCTGATACGCAAAGCGGGGTTCGCCTTCCTGCTGCTGGGGTTGATCGTCCTGGGCGCCGGGTTCTTCGGGAAGCGCATTCCCAACAGCTTTCTTCCCGATGAAGACCAGGGCTACCTCTACGCCGGCCTGCAATTGCCGGATGCCTCTTCGCTGCAACGCTCTTCGGAGGCGGCGCGCGTGGTGGAGAAGGTCATCCTGGAGACTCCCGGCGTTCAGTACGTCAGCTCCGTGATGGGTTACAGCATGCTCAGCGGGGTCAACGCGACCTACAGCTCGTTCTTCTTCGTCTCGTTAAAGCCCTGGCATGAGCGCAAAACACCGGAGACCAGCTACGTGGGCATCAAGGCCCACTTGCAGAGGGCCCTCTCCCAGGTGCCGGCGGGCATCGCTTTCTCGTTCCCGCCGCCCGCGATTCCGGGTGTAGGCACGTCTGGCGGCGCTACCTTCATTCTCGAAGACCGCTCCAACAGCGGCATCGATTTCCTCACCAGGAATACGCAGATCTTCATGGCCGAGGCGCGGAAGCGGCCCGAGCTCTCGGGAGTCATGACCACGGCGCTGTTTGGCGTGCCCCAGGTGGGGGTCAACGTGGACAACGCCAAGGCCATGACCCAGCAGATCCCGCTCGACCAGCTCTATCAGACGGTGCAGACCTTCATGGGCGGCGCGCTGGTCAACTACTTCAACCGCTTCGGCCTGCAATGGCAGGTGTACGTCCAGGCTGACGGAGATTTCCGCACCAACGCCAGCAACCTGGGCAAGTTCTACGTGCGCAATGCCTCCAACGAAATGGTGCCGTTGAGTACCTTGACGAGCACCTATCCGCGTAGCGGCGCTGAGTTCGTGATGCGCTACAACCTGTTCAACTGCACCCAGATCAATGCCTCGGCCGCGCCCGGCTACAGTTCCGGCCAGGTGATTGCCGCCCTCGAAGACGTCTTCCAGAAGACCATGCCCAGCCAGATGGGCTACGACTTCAGCGGCATGTCTTACCAGGAGGTCAAGGCGTCGCAGGGCGTTTCACCGGGCACCATCTTCGGACTGGCGTTCTTCGTCGTCTTCCTCATCATGGCGGCGCAGTACGAGAGCTGGACCTTGCCCTTCAGCGTCTTGTTGGGTGTGCCGATAGCAGTATTCGGCGCATTTATCACCCTGTACTTCCGGCGGCTCGACAATGACGTGTACGCGCAGATCGGATTGGTGATGCTCATCGGTCTGTCGGCGAAGAACGCCATTCTGATCGTGGAGTTCGCCAAGCTGGAATATGACAAGGGGAAAACGTTGATTGACGCCGCGCTCACCGGTGCTCGATTGCGGTTGCGCCCGATCCTGATGACGGCATTCGCCTTCATTCTGGGATGCGTGCCCCTATGGGCCGCCACAGGAGCCGGCGCCATCTCCCGCCAGGTGCTGGGAACCTGCGTGATCGGCGGCATGATGGCGTCGACCATCATTGCGATTTTCTTTATCCCCGTCTCGTTTGATGTGGTCGAACGATTTGGTGCATGGATCTCCAAGGAGAAGCCGCAGAAGCCGTCGCCGGAAAGTCTCGCGGAGGGAACTGGGGATGACTAGCATGAAGACGTGGCTTGTTTTTGGACTGCTGCTGGCGGGGTGCGCCTGCAAAGTCGGCCCCAACTATAAGCGTCCGCCGCTGGATATTCCGGGCGATTACCGCGGGGTCGCGCCCGAACCTCAACCTTCGCAGACGGCAGCGCCTTCACCCATGGCAGCCGTGCCGCCTGCCCCACAGGCAACCACGCCGCAGCAGCAACAGCCCCAAGAAGCAACGCCTGCGGTGCCAGCTCCTGCTGAAACGCAGCCCCAGCCAGCGCCCTCGCCATCCGAGCCGAGCCAGACACAAGCGGCAGCACAACAAGCACAGACTGCCGGACAAACCACGCAGCCCTTTGGCGACCTGGAGTGGAGTTCGGTATTTCAGGATGAAGCGCTGCAGGGACTCATTAAAGAGGCGCTCGCCAACAACTACGATCTGCGGGTCGCGGCCACGCGCGTGCTGCAGGCGAGTGCCAGCCTTGGTATCGTTCGCGCCAACCAATTCCCAACCCTGGATGGGAGCGCCTCCATCGCAAACGAGCGCAACTTCCAGTTTCCGGGAGCTCCAACTTTCGGAACGTTGGCATTGAATTTCAACTACATCGTCGATTTCTGGGGCCAGTACCGGCGTGCTACCGAATCAGCGCGAGCAACGCTGTTAGCCACCGAATACGGCCAGAGTGTGGTGCAGATTTCGCTGATTGATTCGGTTGCGACCAACTACTACCAACTTCTGCAATACGACGATCAGCTTGAGTATTCGAAGAAGACCGTAGACGCGGACCAGGAAATCCTAAAGCTGAATGAGATCAAGTTCCATGGCGGTGAGGCTGCCATCACTGATGTCTATCAGGCCCAGGTCATCTTGCAACAAGCGGAAGCTGGGGTCATCACGTATCAACAGCTCGCCGAGCAAAGCGAAAACAACCTTAGCATTTTGCTGGGCAGAAATCCGGGATCGATCAAGCGCGGTCTGAACCTGGTGAATCAGCCGCATTTGCCGGAGATACCTGCTGGATTGCCATCAGATTTGCTGCGGCGCCGTCCCGACGTGCGCCTTGCCGAGGAGAATCTGGTGGCTGCGAATGCCAACGTTGGAGTTGCGAAAGCGGCATTCTTTCCGCAATTCTCCATTACAGGTTCGTTCGGAGCTTCGAGCCTGGCGCTGGATAAATTTCTCGCGGGCCCGGGGACCTTCTGGGCAGTTGGAGCTGGAGCCGTGCAGCCCATCTTCGAAGGCGGCCGTATCCGAAGCAACTACCGGTTGGCATGGGCGCAACGCGATCAGTTCGAGCTGCAATACAAGCAAACCGTGCTGCGGGCGTTTGGCGACGTATCGAACAGCCTCATCGGCTACCAGCAGGCGCGCAAATACCGCATGAAACTGCAGGAGCAGACGCAAACCTACGCAGACCTGGTGCGACTATCCAACGTGCGCTATCAAGGCGGTTATACCGCTTTCCTGGAAGTCCAGTACAACGAGCAGCAGTATTTCCAATCAGCGCTGTTGCTATCACAGGCCTGGTATCAGGAACTGCAATACTACGCGTCACTCTATCAGGCTCTGGGTGGCGGCTGGCAGAAATAGGCACGGCTTACGTGGGCTGGTGGAAGAATTCAGGACTTCTGCAGGTGCGCGCCGGCGATGCGATCAGCCGGGGACCGGCTGATGGTAAACTCGCAGGTCGGGCTGCCGGCTGAGTCTGCTTTGAGCTTTCCGTTGACCTTCCCATGACCGGAACTCCATAACTCGCGGCAACTGCCGGGACAAGTCTTGTTCGGAGCGAAGCGGTGGCAAGAAATAGAGGAGCGAGCTATGACGCCCAAAGCTCAGGAACCTTCCCCGAAGTCTTATGTCGAGGTCACAGAACAGAAGCGGCTAAACGAGGCACGTGAGAAAGGAATTCCTTGGAAAAAATGGGGGCCCTATCTCAGCGAACGGCAGTGGGGCACCGTTCGCGAAGACTACAGCGACGACGGGAATGCCTGGGACTACTTCTCTCACGACCAGTCCCGGTCTCGCGCTTACCGCTGGGGTGAAGATGGGCTTGCCGGGATCTCTGACGACAAGCAACAGATTTGCTTCGCAATGGCGCTGTGGAATGGCCGCGATCGCATCCTGAAAGAGCGTTTGTTTGGTCTGACCAACAGCGAGGCCAACCACGGCGAGGACGTCAAGGAATATTACTTCTACCTCGACAGTACCCCGACGCATTCCTACATGAAGTACCTGTACAAGTATCCGCAGGCAGAATATCCCTATCGGAATCTTGTGGAGACGAACAAGCGTCGTTCGCGCGAGGAGATGGAGTATGAGCTCCTTGACACTGGAGTGTTCGACGAGGACCGATATTTCGACGTCTTTGTGGAATACGCCAAGAGCGATCCGGAAGACATTCTGGTTCGCATCTCCGTCCATAATCGCGGTCCCGAGGCTGCGCAAATTCATTTGCTTCCGACCCTGTGGTTTCGGAACACGTGGTCATGGGGAGAGGGCGACAATAAGCCCGCATTGCGACAGGTCGGCAACGGAGGGATCCGAGCCTCTCACCCGAAGCTTGGCCGCGAATACACATTGCAATGTGAGGGAGCGGCGGAGCTGCTGTTTACGGAGAACGAATCCAATGCCAGCCGCTTGTGGGGACAGCCTAATTCGTCGCCGTACGTAAAAGACGCGTTTCATGAATACGTGATCTTCGGCAAAAGGGAATCAGTCAATCCCGCGAACACGGGAACCAAAGCCGCTGCACATTACGTGCTGGAAGTTCCGGCCGGAGGCAGTAAGATTGTGCGCTTGCGGCTGAGCGCCACGCCCCCGGCTGACGCGTTTTCGAAGTTTGATCAAATCTTCGCCGCGCGTCTCGCCGACGCCGATGAATTTTACGAGCGTATAACTCCGAAGAATTTAAGCGAAGACGAGCAACGAGTACATCGGCAGGCGCTGGCGGGAATGTTGTGGACAAAGCAGTATTACTATTTTGATGTCGACAAATGGCTCAGCGAACATGAAGCTCATCCTCTGATGGGATCCGGCAAGGGGAACGCCCGCAACGCCGAGTGGTTCCACATGCTGAACAGCGACGTCATCTCCATGCCCGACAAATGGGAGTATCCCTGGTATGCGGCCTGGGACCTGGCGTTTCATACCATTGCACTATCGCTGGTGGACTTCGACTTTGCAAAAGAACAACTGCTGCTGATGCTGCGAAACCTTTATGCCCATCCGAACGGACAGATTCCGGCGTACGAGTGGAACTTCAGCGACGTGAACCCGCCGGTCCACGCCTGGGCGACATTGTTTCTCTACAGAGTTGAGACGGAATTGGGCCGCTCCGATCTTCGTTTCCTGGAACGCTCGTTCCAGGGATTGATGCTGAATTTCAACTGGTGGGTCAACCGCAAAGATCCTGAGGGACGAAACGTTTTTGCCGGGGGATTTCTAGGGCTCGACAACATCGGGGTCTTTGATCGTAGTGCGGCCCTGCCCACCGGTGGCCACCTGGACCAGGCCGACGGCACTGCATGGATGGCGTTCTACTGTTTGTGCATGCTGGAGATTGCGCTCATCCTAACCGACGTACGACCCGATGTATGAGGAGATTGCTTTTCGATTTCTCGAGCATTTCATTTGGATTACCTACGCCATGGACCGCATTGGCGTAAACCACGACGAAATGTGGGACACGGCAGACGGGTTCTTCTACGATCTGCTACATTTCCCCAATGGCGACGCGACGCGCCTGAAGATTCGGTCGATGGTGGGACTGCTGCCGGTATGTGCTGCAGCCGTATTCGAGCAGGACACTCTCGTGCATCACCCCAGAATTACTGCAATGATTGAGCTGTTCCGCAAACGTCATCCCGAGGTGTTGAAAAAAATTGCTATCGCCAATGACACATTCCTCGGGTATGCCGGACGCAGGATGGCGTCAGTTTGCAACAAGGAAAAGTTACAACACATTTTGACCTACATGCTCGACGAGAACGAGTTTCTCAGCCCGTATGGCATACGCTCGTTGTCGAAGTACCATCTTGATCATCCTTTCGTCTTTCACCTTAGCGGACAGGAATACAAGGTTCAATACCTCCCGGCTGAGTCGAACACCGGTATGTTTGGCGGCAACTCCAACTGGCGAGGCCCAATCTGGATGCCAGTCAATGCGCTCATCCTACGTGGCCTGTTAGTCATGTACTCCTTTTATGGCGATGACTTCAAAGTTGAATGCCCGACCGGCTCGGGAAAATACATGACGCTGTTTGAGGTGTCGAAGGAAATCGGCCGCCGCTTGTCGAACATCTTCCTGCGCGACGCAAACGGCCGGCGTCCCGTCTATGGCGGGACGAAGAAATTCCAGGAAGATCCTTACTGGCGGGACTACATCCTGTTCTACGAGTATTTTCACGGCGACAACGGCGCGGGATTGGGCGCCAGCCACCAGACGGGATGGACGGGCGTGATAGCGCGCACTCTGGATATGTTCGCACGCATAACACCGGAAGACGTTCTGCGAGCACCCACGAAAGTTGTCGGGCAGATGACTCGAAAGCAAGTGGTGGGGGAATGAGAGAGGCGGATCGCCTACCGCAAAGGACCAGAACCTCGGTGTCACTTTTGGCGCCGGTGCGGTGTAAGCGCTCTCAAAAATCGTCGCACCTACCGTGAGCTAGCTTCGGAAGCTGTTGCGGTTTCAAGCCGTGACCCTACGTGACTGTTCCCGGCCAACGAGCCGCACCTGACAATGCTCAGTGTCGAACTGCACTTCTTTGGTCCTGGCGCACTTCGAGCAGAGCCACACAACCTTTTGCTTAACATTGGCAGGTAGTCCCCAATCCTGCGGTCGTGTGACAGGAACAGTGTAGATTTGGCCTGTGCCGAGCCGTTTGAACTCGGCTTTGCACTCCGGGTTGGCACACTTTCCGAGCACTGGCGCGGACATAACCAGACTTTTAGGATGCAATTCCAGAGAACAAAGGTGCGGTGCCGGGCCCAAAATCCACGGGACGCGGGAAGAGATGCATTGCAAAAACCGGGTTTTGCATCCAAGCTATGCAGCTTCGGAGGGACATAAAATCGTGGAACGCCGCTCGTTGCCGGGCAAACCATATCCCTTGGGCGCCACTTGGGACGGTACCGGTGTCAATTTTGCACTTTACTCAGAGAACGCGACAGGCGTGGATCTCTGCCTTTACGACAATCGCACCCGTAGAGAGACAGCGAGAATTCCACTGCGCGAGCAGACTGCCTTCGTGTGGCACACGTACATCGACGGTCTCCAGCCGGGACAGCTCTACGGATATCGCGTGCAGGGCTCTTGGGATCCGGGGCGAGGCTTGCGTTTCAACCCTGCCAAGCTGCTGATCGATCCGTACGCCAAGGCCATTTCCGGGCGTGTTGACTGGTCAAAGCCGGTGTACCCGTATCGCTTCGGAGGCGAGAACGCCGACCTTAACATCGACCGCCGCGACAGCTCCACAGGCATGCCAAAGTGCGTGGTCGTGAATCCTTACTTTGATTGGGAGCACGATCGTTCGCCGCGCATTCCGCTGAGTGATTCGATCATCTACGAGATGCACGTGCGCGGATTCAGCATGCTGAACCAGCACATTCGCGAAGACCTGCGCGGCACCTATGCAGGACTGGCGTCGCCTCCTGCTTTGCGGTATCTGCGGCAGCTCCGGGTGACAGCAGTTGAGCTGATGCCGGTCCATCAGTTCGTACACGACAAAGTGCTAGTCGATCGCGGGCTTCGCAATTACTGGGGCTACAACACCGTGAACTACTTCAGCCCCGAGGCGCAATACTCGGCGTCCGGCGATAGCGGCGCGCAGGTGGCGGAATTCAAGGCGATGGTGAAGGCGCTCCATCGAGAGGGCATAGAGGTGATTCTCGACGTGGTGTACAACCACACTGCCGAGGGCAATCAGCTGGGACCGATGCTGAGCTTCCGCGGCATAGATAACCCAACTTATTACAAGCTTGTTCCCGACAATCCACGCTACTACATGGACTACACCGGCACCGGTAACAGCCTGAACGTGCGGCATCCGCAAGTGCTCAAGCTCATCATGGACAGCCTGCGCTATTGGGTTACGGAAATGCACGTGGACGGCTTCCGCTTCGATCTGGCGGCGACGCTGGCGCGCGAGCTTCACGATGTTGACCGCCTGTCAGCCTTCTTCGACATCATTCACCAGGACCCGATCATCTCGCAGGTGAAGCTGATTGCCGAGCCATGGGACGTGGGCAGCGGCGGCTATCAGGTGGGCAACTTTCCGGTCCTCTGGGCGGAGTGGAATGGCAAGTATCGCGACACCGTTCGGCGCTACTGGAAAGGCGATGAGGGACAGCTTTCGGACCTTGGCTATCGCCTGACCGGCAGCAGCGATCTGTATCAGAACGACGGCAGGCGGCCATACGCCAGCATCAACTTCGTCACGGCGCACGACGGTTTCACGCTGGAAGACCTGGTCAGCTACAACGAAAAGCACAACGAAGCGAACGGCGAGAACAACCAGGACGGCGCAAACGACAACAACTCGTGGAACATGGGCGTCGAAGGGCCGACTGACAATCCCGAGATCCTGGCCGCCCGCGAGCGCCAGAAGCGAAACTTCCTCGCAACCCTGATGTTCTCACAAGGAGTTCCCATGATATGTGGGGGGGATGAAATCGGGCGTACGCAGCGAGGCAACAACAACGCTTATTGCCAGGACAACGAAATCAGTTGGTATCACTGGGACCTGGCCGAGCGCCAATTCAAGCTGCTGGAGTTCACCCGCAAGCTGATCGAGTTCCGGCGGACGCATCCCAACCTGCGGCGTCGCAAGTTTTTTCAGGACCGCGAGGTCTATCACCCTGCCTCCAAGGACATTGCGTGGTATCGCGACGATGGACAGGAGATGACTCAGGAGCAGTGGAATACGGGTTGGATGCGCAGCCTCGCGGTCATGCTGAACGGCAAAACGCTTGGCGAATCCGACGAAATGGGAGAACCGAAGCAGGACGATTCCTTCCTCATCCTCCTGAACTCGTATGGTGAGCACGTCACGTACACCTTGCCGCAATCGCCGCTGAACCGCGGGTGGAAACTGATCATGGATACGAACGATCTGGAAGATCCCTTCAAAGAGCAGGCCCTCGACGGAAAGCTCGATGTGGCGGGTCGCTCGGTAGCATTGCTGCGGGAGCTTACGGCTCAGGAAACCGGTTTGCCAGAGGTAAGTGAACAGGAGGTCCAGAGCGCGGTGGAAGCGCAGGTCGCCGAGCCGCAGCCGGTACCGGCGTTGCTGCCGGCTCCTGAACCAGAACCGGAGCAGAAGGTGCCGGAGCCGGTGGCGGCGGAGTAGGCTTGCTCAGAATCACCCTCGCGTCTGAGCTTCGGCTTGGGCCTCCCGCAACGCCTCGCTGGAAATCTCGCGCAGACGCAGCGCTATCTCGAACTTCGGTGTGGTTGAGCCACGTCCCCAGCGAATGAGTTCCCAGCGTGCGCGGACAAACCTTGCAGTTGGCGTGGCCGAAAGATCGAGTAGCAGCGGATAATCACCCGGATAGAATTTCTGCGGTATAGAAGCTGCGGCCTTCGTGTCCCACGTTGTGCCATCAGCCGAAGTGAAGACACCGACCTCAATCGCTTCTTGCTCCACGACCGAACTGATCGAGAGGGTCAGAAGAAACACGCGGCTTCCAGTTCCGCTGATGTCGAGCGGCTCGCTGTCGCCCTTGGCCGTTACAACCGTGTTTGGAGGGACCAGAAAGGAGTCGAGCATAACAGTTTAATTCTACTGAAGCCGTGGATCAGGATTGGTGATGCTGGTCACAAAACTGGGCCGGGCGGTTGGTCTATATTCACGATGCCGAAGCCTTGCCATCGGCGCGGATTGACGACTTCTGAGGACTAGCCAAAGTTGTAGCTCCCTCGAAAGCGAAAGCGCGGGAGCGTTGCACCGTGTGGGGCTCGACCCGTCGCAGGCCTCCGTAACGTAGCAACTCCCTGCTCAGCAGGTCATCATTTTCCTCTTGGGGAACTAACACGCGACCCACGGTACGGAGAATTACCCTACAGTCACTCATAAATGTTGCGGCGGCGAGGTATTCCTTCTCGATTCTTAACTTCAGCGGCATCAGCGTCCGCAGATAAACCTCCTCCACTTGCTCAGTGGAGAGCGGGGCTAGCACAGTTTCCTCGTTGCGAAACTTGAGTGTCGCTTCACTGGTGATTCCCGGACGTACGGACAGAACCACCGCGGCCAATTTGCGGATGCTGGGATCCTTCCACAGCCGTGTCGGCTGCGGACGAGGGCCGACAAAGCTCATTTCTCCTCGCAAGACGTTGAACAGCTGCGGTAGTTCGTCGAGCTTCCATTTCCGCAAATGCCGCCCTATCCACGTCAGGCGCGGATCGTGCGCCCGAGTCAGCATCGGTCCAGACGAGCCGTCGGAGATGCTCATCGTTCGAAACTTCAAAATGGTGAATTCCCGTCCACCCCGTCCCGGCCGGCGCTGTCTGAACAACGTAGGGCCGGGAGAGGTTACCTTCACCAGCACAGCGACAACCAGCATGGGCAGGGAAAACAGGACGATCAACAACGCCGCCCAAATGAAATCGAGAGTGCGCTTTGGGATGGAGTTACACCAAGGGCTGATGTGCCTCGCAGCTGCACTCGAAATTCTTACAACGGATACTTGGACCCTATTCTGTTCCATACTCCAGACCGGCAAAGCACAACTACATACGGCGTCTCTTATCGTGTTTCAGGGGACTTACTTGCCGACACTGTCTTGTTGATCAATTTGGCACTTTACAGTACACAAGTCCGCAGTTCTCACGCAATGAAAATTTACACCTAAACCTCAGCAGTAAATGCACCGGCCTCAGGAACATTCACGCCGCTGACTTGCGCAGTTCCAAATTGATACCTGTGGGAAAATTGTGGTTGTTGACTGTCCTGACTGCCACTGGCGCCTTTGGAGTCGCTCGATTTCCCAGCGCGACTTTCGAAGCGATGTTATCCTCGTGTGACCCTTTTTAACGCGGGGTCCGCGTAAGCAATTGGTGTAGAGGTAAACAGATGCGATGTCTGGTCACTGGTGGCTCGGGCTTCATCGGTTCACATCTCTCGGAGCGCTTACTGCAATCCGGCCACGAAGTGTTGGCCATTGACGACCTCTCTACCGGAAGCGTCGAAAATATCACGTCGTTCCGTTCGCACCCTGGCTACGAGTTTCATGGCGATTCGATCTTCAACCGCAGGCTGATGCTTGAGTTGGTCGACCTGGTCGACATCGTGTTCCACTTGGCAGCAGCGGTCGGGGTGAAGCGAATTGTCGACTATCCTGTTCAGACCATTGAGACCAATGTCGGCGGGACAGAGATAGTACTGGAGCTCGCCGCCAAGAAGCGCCGCCGCCTCATTATCGCTTCGACGTCCGAAGTCTATGGGAAATCGAACAAACTGCCATTCTGCGAAACCGACGACTTGGTCCTGGGGAGTACCTATAACAATCGATGGGCTTACGCCTGTTCGAAAGCGATCGACGAGTTTCTGGCGCTGGCTTACTTTCGTGAGCACAAACTGCCAGTGACGATCTTGCGCTTGTTCAATACCGTAGGACCGCGTCAGACCGGGCAATACGGTATGGTCGTTCCCACCTTTGTTCGCCAGGCGTTGCTCCAGGAGCCGATTACGGTCTTCGGCGACGGGACGCAATCGCGCTGCTTCGGGCACGTTTTCGACGTCATTGACGGCTTTCTGGCAGTCGCGGCCGACGACAGCACCGCCGGGGAAATTTTTAACTTGGGGAACACGGAAGAGATCAGCATCACCGATCTCGCACGGCGTGTCATTGCGCTGACCGGATCGGCAAGTCCAATTCGTCAAGTTCCTTATAGCGAAGCATATGGACCTGGGTTTGAAGATATGAATCGCCGCATTCCCGACATCTCCAAGGCTCAACGCTGGCTCAAATATCAGCCTAAGCATGGACTCGATGACATTCTTCGGGACGTGATCGCCTTCGTTCGTGAGCAAATAGGACGAAAACGGGCGGTGTTTGTCGCGACCGACACGAAGTAAGAGAACCGAACCTCCCATTGGGCAGGGCGGGATATCGCGAAGCGAATTAAGATCCTGCGGGGACGTGCAGGGTAGTGCAAATTCGAATGGTCGACAGAACGTAAGTCAGAAACGAAGGGCAGCCCAGGCTGCACGCCCGGTCTGCCCCTTTCCCGCCGCGGGCCTGCACACGAAATTAGTGCTTCATCTGGTCCTGCTGGTTGTTCTTCATGTTGTCGTTCGACGTGGTGTCCTTTGACGTGTTGTCTTTCGACATGTTGTCTTTCGACATATTGTCCTGCGACATGCTCTGATCGCTTGACTTCTTCTTCGTTGATTTCTTGGTCTGCGACGTGTTGTCGTTTTTCATGTTGTCGCCGGACATGGTGTTGTCTTTCTTCATGCTGTCGCTGGACTGCGTCTGATCTTTGCTGCTGTCCTGCTTCATGTTGTCCTGCGCAAACACGGTCAATGAACTGGCCAACATGCACATGGCCATCATGCTAAGAATCTGCCTTTTCATCATTTCCCTCTTCGTGTGGATTTCGGCGAGCTATGTCGCCGGAAAATAGGAATCGCGAGTGCCGGAAAAGTTACAACTGGCGCTTGAGCCCGCGTTAGTGTGCATACGGAATCGATGCTGCGCCCAGGACCTTCATCGTGGCAGCATCCTGCACCAGAACCGCGATTTTCAGGTTTGCCGGATTCCAGTCGGGCTGGCGAGAAACGTCCACCTTGCCCTCGAACATGCCTTTGTCCGCATGGCCGAGCTCGCGCAGTTGCCGGACTACAGCGGCGTGGTGCAAAGTTCGCCCGCCGTTCTCACCCGCGCCAACCGATGTGCTCAGCGCGTCTTCCGTGGTCGCCAGCAGCACCGTACTGCGCGTGTGCACCGGCAACTGGACGGTGACGTGCAGGCGATTATCGCTTTCCCACCGGAGCGCGACCTGGGCCGGTTTGCGGTCCTTCGCGGCGTTCGCGATCTGCCGCTGCACCTCGGACGTGTCGTTACCAACAAACTCGACGCTGCCATCGATCACCATCTGGGGCGTGTAAACCGAGCCGCGCAGTGCGCTGGCATACGCGCTCTGGCGCTGGCTGAACTGAGCTGACGAAAACCGGTCTGTCCAGCCAATGTAGTTCCAGTAATCGACATGCTCACCAAGCAGAATGAGCTGCGTATCGTCGTTCGTGCGCTGGCTCAACTTCACCAGAACGGCATCTGCCGGCGGACAACTGGAGCAACCTTCGGAGGTGAAGAGTTCGACTACGACCGGAGCCTGTGCAAACCCGGGGGAGGGAAGTGACAGAAGTAAGAAGACGCAGCAAGCAACAATGTACAGTCTGTTCATGTCACGGGATAGGATTCGCGAGCTGTAAAATTGTTTCAGGCAGCCCTGTGCTCACCAATACTGCCGGAATGCGTATTTCTTGCCTCACACGCCGAACCGCCTCATGATGAGTGCCACAATCAGTGCAGCATCCGCCGCAAATACATTGCTCACGAAATTGACCGAGTCATTGCCCAGTTTGCCCGCGTTCTCCCATGTCGCGCCCATGACGCTGTCCAGGAACATGCCGGCAATCCCGGCAAACGCGACGACAAACGTCCAGTGCCAATCCAAGAGCCCACAGGTTGCGCTGACCCAGGCGATGACGCTGGCCGCCACGCAGCCACTGATAGTACCTTCAAGGCTAATAGCGCCGTTGATTCCGATGGGTACTTCACGGAAATCGGTAATCATATAGGCTCCGTGGGCGGTCGCCTGCCCGATTTCGCTGGAAACCGTATCGGCGGCAGCCTCGGCGAGCGCCGCCGCCATTCCGACGGCCAAAATGTCCCGCAGCTCGGGATACCAGGTAGTTGGCAGGGCACAGAGCATTGCGGGCCCAAGATTAGCGATTACCTGCACGGCATTCCGTCCGCGACGGCGCTCCGCCACTCCCAGTCGCTGTTTGCGCGCATAACCCCAGCGGGTGGACACAAGAGTAAGTAGAAAAACCGCGAGCAGAGGAACGAAAGCCTCCAAACCGGTTGCCACCATAAGTACAAAGGCGACCACGATGCCGGCGATCGCGCCACCGTCGGTGACCGCGCCCATCAAGCGAGCCGCAGTAGCAAACCCAAGTGCCACCACGATGGCGGGCAAACCCCTTGAATGGAGGAGACTTGTCACGCGTGTCTTCAGTATCGCACGGTCGCTGTTCGACTTTCGCTCTTCGCTTCTCGCCAGAAAATCGCTTGAGCGTGTCCGTCATGCGGTGAGCATGAACGGGGATAAGGAGGAGCAATGCTTGCCTGTTCGCCACCCTCATTCCGGCGAAGAGCAACGAGCGAAAAGCGAACAGCAACTCTCACCCGCGCATCCCAGTTATGTTGGCTGCACCCGATCCCAAGCCAGCAGGTGTCTGACGAATAGGGCTTGACGAAACGCGCCGAAGCACCGGATCATAATGTGCCCACATTTGCAGCGGGCGCAGTGCAATAGAGGATGGACTATGGCTTCTTCCGTGTGGTCTGGGTACTTAACGTTTGGCTTAATCTCCATGCCCGTACGGTTATTCTCCGGCGCGCGTGGCAATCACATCTCCTTCCACATGCTGCACCGCGACGACAACACGCGTATCAAGCAACAGCTCTGGTGTCCGCATGACGAGCGCGTAGTGGAGCGAAACGAGATCGTGAAGGGCTACGAGTATCGCAAGGGCGAATACGTTATCGTCGAGCCCGAAGAGATCAAGAAGATCGAGCCCAAGACGGCGAAGGCCATGGAGATCCTCGAGTTCGTCAAGGCGGACGAGGTCGATCCCATCTACTTCGAATCGTCGTACTTCCTGGTGCCGGAGGAGGCGGGTCGCCGTCCTTATGCTTTGCTGACTCGCGCCTTGGAAGAGACCAATTACGTCGCCATCGCCAAGCTCACTATGCACAACCGTGAGTACACGGTTTTCCTGCGTCCTTACAAGGGCGGGATGATGCTGCACACTATGTATTACAAAGACGAGGTGCGGGATCTGGAGAACTTTGGGCCGCCGGATGTCGAACTGAAGGATGCTGAAGTGAAGGTTGCGCACCAGTTGATAGAGGCGCTGGCCGGCGATTTCGAGCCGGAAAAATATCACGACAGCTTTGAAGAGAACCTCAAGACGCTGATTAAGGCGCGGCTGGAGGGCGAGGAGATTACGCCGGTCGAGAAACCGAAGAAGTTGGCGCCGGTCGTGGACCTGATGTCGGCCCTGAAGGAGAGCTTGGCGCAACTGCCGAAGAAGCCCCCGCAGCGAGTCGAGGCCATCCAGCGCGAGTCTGAAGTAAAAGCCGTCGCCAAGAAAGCCAAGGCTGCGCGCCGCAAACCCGCCGCTTGAACACGCAACCAGCAGTTCCCGTTGTAGTTCTTCCCGGTTTCTTGGCGTCCGACTGCTTGGGCGTCTAGAAAATCACTCGGATTTCTAAATCGTACCAGCGTACGAAGGGTGCTTTCAGTTGATCCCGGCGCTCCGGCGAATACCACGATTTGGCTACATCAATCCTCAAGAATAAGTGCTATACGGTAGGCGCTGTCCGGAGATGGATTATTGGCCAGTAAGATTATCCGTGTTTCTGTTCTGGAAAGCGACCCCGTCCGATTCGTAGGGTTACGGGCGGTTTTTTCTTCGGAACCCGATATCCGGATCCGCGCGGCGGATGTTGCTTCGGTCTTGAATAGCCGCCACGAAGAGCTGGTGCTCATGACGACAGACCGGGGCTCATCTTTCTCCTCCTCCATGTCCGCTTTGAAGGCAGTTCGTCCCGGTATACGCATTATCGTGACTGGACCAGGGAAACGCGATGATGACATTCTGCGCGCGGTCTCGGCTGGCGCGAAGGGGTACGTTCCGCAAGAGGCCCCAGCGGAAGAATTGAAGAAGGCAATTCGTGAGGTGCACAAGGGGACCGTTTGGGTGCCGAGACGGGTGATGGCAGTCTTTATCGAACGTGCGACCGCACCCGCACGGCATTCGCAAAGCCGCGGTGCTCCGAAGATAAGCGACCGGGAGCGTGAGGTCCTGCGCCTGCTCGTGGCTGGTTGCTCCAATCGCGAAATCGCTCTCGAACTCGGAATCATCGAACGCACGGTGAAAGCGCACGTGGCCCAACTTCTACGCAAGGTCGGCGTGACTAACCGAATCGCCCTGACGGTTCATGCCGTGACGCACTCCCTTCTGCAGTGAAGGGAACAGTGCAAAGCTGCCGGTGGGAGACTGGATTTCTTCAGCTACACCCCAGAACATGCCGGGAGGCCCCCTGGGGGGTGCATTTTAGCGCATGGTTACTAAAGTACAATTACCGTGACATGTACTTTCGTTATCTTGCGCGAATTACCCGCCAATTCCATACTGCATTCACCTACCACAGAACCTGGGAGACAGGGCTGGACAGAGGTTACGAGGGTCTCCTCTTTCCAGCCCTTATTTTCTTCCACTCAACTTCCAGCATTTTCCGTCCATCCGACCATTGCTCCCACGTCACTAGAGAGTAACCATCGGTTTCGCTTTATCCAGAGTCGCTCCCCATCAAACGCTCTAAGATGAAATCGGCTGGCGAGGCCGGTCATCGACGCTTCGCCATGATGGGAGTTGCACAATGAGGAAGATCTTCGTCATCACGGTAGGTTTGTTGTCACTGGCCTTCGCTGCCGCAGCATCGGAGCGGAGAGATGCCGATCTGGACCGCATTCAGAGCGCCAGCACGATCCTGAACCAGATCATGTCCGCGCCGGACAGCGCTATTCCTGACAGCATTATGTCGGGCGCTAAGTGCATCGCGATCATGCCTTCCATGCTGAAGGCGAGCTTCGTTTTCGGCGCGAACTACGGAAAAGGCGTGGCCACGTGCCGCACGGACAAGGGCTGGAGCGCTCCGGCCTTTTTTAAGCTGACGGGTGGCAGCTTCGGACTTCAAGCGGGAGGGCAGGCTTCGGATCTGGTATTGATCATCCGGACCGATGACGGCATGCAGCACCTTCTGCAAAGCAAGTTCAAGCTGGGCGCTGACGCTTCGGCGGCGGCCGGGCCGGTGGGCCGCGACGCCCAGGCTATGACCGATCTTACCTTGCGCGCGCAGGTGCTGACGTACTCGCGGGCGCGCGGGCTTTTCCTCGGCGTGTCGCTAAACGGTGGCGTAATCAAGCAGGACCAAGCTGACACGCAGGCCTTCTATGGCAAGGATTGGACCTACCGTTCCGTGTTGAATGGCGAAGTGCCAGCTCCGAAGGACGCAGACATTCTCCTAAACACGGTCGAGAAATACGCGCCGACACCAAGGCCGAAACCGGCTCCGGCCGCGGCCTCAGTTCCCGCCACCGCAAGCCCAACACCCGCCGCCGCGGAAGCTACACCGGTAAGCACTGCTGAGAGCGCCGCGATCGCGCACCCTGAAGTTTCGATGCAGGCGCCAGAAACATCGCTTTCGACGGAGGATTCACCGGCCGCGAGTCCGGCCAGTACTCCAACCCAAGCGGCTGCTCCTGCGCAACCTTCCACAACGACGGCTGCTCCAGTTCCAAGGGCGGGCGGAGAGCGATAGGCTCGTCGTCAGGAAAGCGGCGGCCGTAGAGCCGCCGCGATGCTTTTACGACTCGCTACGCCGCTTGAGCGCGCTCGCTTCCCTTCGCGCGAACGCGCTGCAATAGGGGAGCAGGAGATGCCTGCACCATTCAGCCGCACAGCTGGGGATTGAAACAGGTACGAGACGGTTAGACGTAAAGGTGTGTGGCGGAGATTACAGCAAGGCTGCTTTGCTCCTTCTAGAATTCGTCTGGCTTATCCAGTTCGCGGTCAGGTAACATCTGCTGTAGATCGAGCTTGTTCTGCTCCATTTGCTTTCGCAGTTCTTCCATTTGTTTCTGCACCTGTGGCGTCCAGGCTTTCATGGATTCTTGAATCTGCTTGCGCATATCGTCCAGCTCGCGTTGGTTGGGGACGGATTCCTGTACCTGGCGCTTCATCTTTTCGAAATCCTCGGAGCTGGGTAGCGCCTGCTGAATTTGCCGCGTCATCTCCTCGATGTCGTGCTGGCTGGGAAGAGAGTTCTGCATCTCTGCCCGCATTTTTTCCATGTCTTTGGCCATGGGCTTGGCGGATTTCGCCAGATCCCGCGACATCTTACGCATGTCCTTCTGCTGCGCCTTCATTGACTTTTCGATCTCACGGCGCATGTGCTCGAGCTCTTGCTCGCTCGGCCCCAGCTGCGCTGCCATCTGTGGGCGCAATTGCTCGATCTGCTCACGCTCCAACTGCGCGGAGGTGTCGAAATCAAGCCAATCATCAGGAAGCAGCCGCGAACTATCGCCCTGGCCAGGGACATTTATGACCACATTTTGCTCCCGCCTGTCGCGCCAGATGACAATCGGTAATTTTGTGCCGGAAGCCCGCATGTTGCGCTGCCAGTCGGCCATGTCATGTACGGGCTCATTGTTGATCTTCAGAATCACGTCTCCCGCCTTGAGGCCGGCGGCCGCTGCGGGACTGCCTGACTCAACAGAGCGCACCAGGACCCCTTGTCCATGGGGAACGCCGAAGAAGTCGGCAAGCTGCGGGCTCAGGCTCTCGACGACCAGGCCGTGACGGGAGGACAGAAGTGTGAACGACGGGACCTCCACATCCGGTACATAAGCGTGCGGCGGAGCTGGAGCTGCGAAGTTGTAGCCGGGAGGCATCGCCCGCGCATGCGACATGATGTTCCAGCTTCCGAGGGTTACTTTTACGTCTTTGCGCTGGCCACTGCGAACCACCGTAAGAGTCACCGTTTTCTGCGGCGGGGTTGCGTGAATTAACCCCTGCAACTGTTGGGGTCCGTCAACTTTGGAGCCCTCGTAACCGACAACAACATCGTTCTCCATCAAGCCCGCGTGGCACGCGGGACCGTCCTGGTCAACGTAGGTAATCAGGGCCCCTGTCGTCTCCTGCAACTTCAATGCGGAGGCCTGCTGTGGACTGACTGCGCTGATCTGTATACCGAGGTATGCGCCTGAATGGGCTTCCGGCCACGGCTGAGCTGGAATGGCATTTCCGGATGATGTCATCGCAAGCAGCGTGGCCAGCAACACACTGTAAGAAAACCTATGCCGATAAACCATAGCGTCCAACCTCATTATTGACATCTACGCAACGCGATCTGTCCCATGGTCGTACGGATTCGCAACGCTGGGCCGCCACCGTTCAGCGCTCCTTCGGCCGACATGGATCGCGGCGTGAATTCGCCGCCCTGCTTCGTGATGTTTAAGCCGGGCAGCTCGGAGAAGATGCCGCGCCCAATCGCCATGTCTGACGAAGCATGGACCGTAACCGGCAGGTTAGTCGTGAAGCAGACGGTGACGTCGCCCGCCGCGGTGTGCAAAAACGAGTCGGTAAAACCATGATTACCTGCGAATTCGACAGTGATAGGACCTGCCCCTGTTTCCACCTGCGCACCGCGACCTAACTTATACAGCTGGACGCTACCGCCTCCCGTGGTCACCCGCACCGCACCCGTGGCGCTGGCCAGCTGCACACTACCACCCTCAGTTTCTGCTTGCACTGCCCCCTGAACATCCCCCAGGTACAAGTTGCCGCCGCCGCTGGCTACATTCAAATCGCCAATGCACTTCTGCACCTGGATGCTTCCTGCACCGGTTTGAATCGTTGAGGCACGCGATGACCCGATGAACACGCGACCACCGCCGAGGCTCATCTGGGTCTGTCCACCGACGTTCGCTACGCGAACATCGGCAGCGCCGCTGGTGAGCGTCAGATCACTTCCGAGATTTCCCGCCTCAACATTGCCGCCCCCGCTGGCAATCTTCACTGGCCCGGCGAGATCATCCAGCTTGATCAAACCCGCGCCGGTGGTGGCGACGATTGTCGCCGCGATGGAGCTGAACGTTAGCGAACCGTTGCGCGTCTCGACCTTCACGACACTAACCTCGCGCGGCACCTGAAGCACGAACTCGGCACCAAATCGCGTCAAATTCCGCGTGTTCAGCTTGCCTTCGATGAAATCGCTCTCGCCCAGCTTGCTTGCGGAAACCCGCATCTGCTCGAACTGCCGACGGGCGGCCTCCTCCGTCGCCGCATAGCTGCGCTTACGGACCATATAGAAAACTCGAGGCGCGTTCCCCTGCACCTGGACCGACCCAAGATCAGTGGCAACTCGCAACTCGTGGACCGAAGGCATTGTGCCGGAAAGTTCCTCGACCCAGGAATTACCATCGCGGTAAACCCGGCCCTGTTGCGCCCACAAAGGAACGGCGATCGCAAACACCACCAGCGAAGCACAGACCGAGAGAGCCTTGTTGCCGGGTATCCTCTTCGGGCATTTCGTCTGCTGGTAATTGGCTACTTCCTTGGTTTTACAATCGCCCATTCTCAGTGACTCGGTTCCTGATTCATTAATCAATGTTTGGCATCGATGCCAACTCGCGTTGAGATTCTGTACGAATGTAATCGCTGGGATCTTCCTTCGCCAACTGCTGTAGCGCCATGCGCACGCTGCTGTCGGCACGAACCGGCTCCAGAGCATGGAGAGCACCGCTGCGCACGCCAAGATTGCTGTCATTCAGCAACGCTTCCAAGACGGCATTGCGCACCCGGATGTCCTGCTTCACGTAAGAGCCAAGCCCATCCAGAGCTTTGAGGCGCACTCCAGGATTGCTGTCGTAGCGCAGGGCATACGTTAGAGCTTCGCGCACACGAGGATCGTCGGGCTTGCTGGTCAGCAGATCGACCGAATTGAGTCGCACGCCGGAGTTGTTGTAGTTGTTCTGAGCGGCGAAGGTCAGCAGGTCCTGAATTTTGGGATCGTTGACCGCGCCTTCCGCAGTCTCCGGCGTGATGCGGTCGTAGTGAATTTGTACTTTGTCGGAGTTTGGCTGGCGATCAATCGAGGTAATGCCTCCGATGGAGGCTTCCTGAACCGGAAGGTTCTGCCCAGGATGAGGGGCACTGCCGTGTAGCGCGCTGTACATTGTACCCAGCCCCGAGCCAAAGCCGATGATGAGGAGCACCGCCGCCAGTGCAGGTGAGAACCGAACCTGCCGTAACCACGCGGTGGCGTCGAAGGCGAAGCGATGATACCAGGCACGATGCTGCTCGGCAGTTTCCAGCGACTCCTGTAGGCGCATGCGTGCAGCCGCCAGAAAGCTCGCCGAAGGCTCTTCCACCGGCAATGCGCTCATCTGCACCTGGAACTCCTGCTGTGACGTGAGCTCAGCCGCGCAACCCTGACACCGGCGGATGTGCTGCTCGACCTCATGTCGAGCGTCATCTGTCAGCTCGTTGTACAGGTACAGGCAAATGTTCTGTTGCACCCAATCGCAGTTCATAGATCCCTTCACTTCGTTCGCAGGGCACTTAGCAGTTAGCATTTAGCAGTTGGCTAAAACCGGTCGTCGGGCGCTTTGGCCAAAGGCAAAGTGCCAACTGCCAATTGCCGCTCATTTCACATCCTTCAGCGCTGCGCGCAACTTCTGCGTCCCGCGAAACAGCGTGTTCTTCGCAGTCTCTTCCGTTGTGTTCAAAATCTCGCCAATCGTGCGCAGCTTCAGTCCCTGATAATGCTTCATCTCGAACACCATGCGCTCGCGCGGTGTTAGCTTCGTCAGCGCCTTGGCAATGCGCGCTCCCAATTCCCGACGCATCAAATCCCGTTCCGGGCTGGCGCCGGAGCGCTGATCGGCGACCTGGTCCAGCAAATCGTAGGTACCCCCGTCGGAATCCGTGATGACCGCAGAGTCTTCCTTCCGCACCTGACGCTTCCGCAGCAAGTCGAGGCAAAGATTGGTCACGATACGGTAGATCCAAGTGTAGAACGAGCACTCGAAGCGGAAATTGTTGATGTTACGGTAGGCCTTCAGAAAGGCTTCCTGATAAATGTCCTGCGCGTCCTGTTCCGAGCGGGTGAGGTGATACGCCAGGCGGAGCACGGCGCTGTCATATTGGCGCACGAGTTCCTCGAACGCGGCACGGTTGCCACGCTGAGCTTCGCGGATCAGCTCCGTGTCGTTCATGCGGCTCTGGGCCTGCCCCACTACAATCCCTTCCCGTGAGGGGATAGACGCCGTCTCCTGCCACGCTTCAGGAGGACGGATCGCCGGGGAGCCCAAACTGCGTCGTCTGTCCGCAGGTTGGGGTGCAAGTCCCGGGCCAACCGTGAGGGGAACTGCTACCGCTTCGGCCGGCATGCTGGTTTCTACCTACTTTGCAAGTGGCAAGGCAATTCTCGTGCCTGCAACTACATAGACGAGCGCGGGGAGAAACCGTGAGCGATTATAGCCCTGGCATTCGTACCTACGACGGATGCTGTTCCGGCGGTTCAGCGTCGCAGGTTAACTGAGTGGGCACGTCGGGACGGGCACTTGGCATCCAGCACTTTAGTAAGTGGTTTTGGCTCAGTAAGTGGTTTTGCTTCGGTAGGTACTTTTGCTTCCTTATCCGAACTTCACCGAAGACGGAGTGCTAAAGTCCTAAGTGCCTGTAAGCATTGACTACTGTGTGATTAGCTAAGTAGACTTAGCTAATGAGCTACACGGTACATCAAGCCAAGACCAACCTCTCACGCTTAATCAGGGAGGCGCAGAAGGGCAAGGAAGTGATTATCACGCGCGGCAAAGATCCGGTCGCTAAGATCGTTCCGATCACTAGCACGTCCAAGAAGCGCGTACCGGGAAGCATGAAGGGCCAAATATGGTCCGCGCCTGATGCATTCGACCCGCTCACCGACGAGGAAATGCGCGAGTTGGGATTTGAATGATCGTGCTTCTCGACACGAATGTTCTCTACTGGTGGCTAAACGATCCGGCGCGATTAAGCGCCGCTGCAGAAGCGGCCATCGCCAGCGAGTCAAACTCCGTCGTGGTGTCGGCGATTGTGCCGTGGGAGTTGGCAATCAAAACCAGTCTGGGCAAGCTGCGAGGAGAAACGCTGCTTGCGATTTGGGATGCCAAACTGGCAGAGGAGGGCTTTTCCGAGCTGCCCGTTGATTCCGCCCATGCAATCAGGGCCGGGCTGCTGCGGCGGCATCACAATGATCCCTTCGACCGCCTGCTCTCCGCGCAGGCGCAGGCTACGGGATGGCCGATCATCAGCGCCGATCCAGTTTTCGAATCTTACGGTGTACGTTGCATCTGGTGAACTAGGGCCCAGCGTCAGCACCCAGCCGACGGTGCTCAGTAGACCAATCGCAAGAAATGTCCCTTTAGGCTTCGGGGCTGGTCTCCGCCGTTTCTGGTGCCGAGCTCTCCGCGGCTGCTTCCTTTTGGATCGCTACCTTTATCGGCACCACCACATCCCTGTGTAGCTTGATGGAAACATTGAACTCGCCAACGGCCTTTAGTGGCTCGTTGAGCTGGATCTTGCGGCGATCGATATGGAGCCCTTTGTGCTCAAGCTCGTGAGCAATGTCGGCCGAGGTCACCGAGCCGAAGAGCTGGTCGTGTTCGCCTGACTTGCGAGCGAAGGCCAGCTGGACGCCCGCAAGCTGCTGTGCGAGTGCTTCGGCATCACCCTTCTCGCGCGCGAGCCGCCGCCCAGCCGCGGCTTTCATTTGCTCGATAACAGCGCGGTTCGCCGGTGTCGCCTCTATGGCGAGTTTCTTGGGGAGGAGAAAGTTCCGTCCGTAACCCTCGGCGACTTTCACCACATCGCCGCGGGAACCGAGTTTTGCCACATCTTCTTTGAGAATAACTTCCATGTCTAGAACTCCGTCGCTGGACTCTGGCTAAGTCCCGCGTATATAAGACTCGTCCTTAATCAGGCTCAGATAGCAATTTTGCGTTACCAAGCACAACCCCTGCTTGCCGTGCTGGCCACAGAACCGGCAGCCTATCTGCCGCCGAAGGGCAGCAGGGCGATATTCCGCGCCTGCTTAATGGCATCGCTCAACCTGCGTTGATGCGGCGTGCACACCCCGGTCAGGCGGCGGGGAACAATTTTTCCGCTTTCTGCCACGAATTGGGAGAGCAGCCGTACGTCCTTGTAGTTGATGGCGTCGATCTTCTCGACGCAGAACTTGCAAACCTTCTTGCGGCGGAAAAACTTGCGGCCGCCTTCACGCGGACCGCCCATGCCCCCGCCGGGTCGTGGTCCGCTACGCGGACCGCGAGGACCGCCTTCGCGCCCACCGCCGTCTGGACGTGGCGCCGGTGCATCGCTGGTTGCAGCACCCGATACCGGTGCCGATGTCTTGCTCACTTCGTCTGCCATGCTTCTCCTTCAAAGGCCCACCCAGGCCATTTCTCACATTAAGTGATTCAATCGTTAGTCATCGTCACGCATTCGGAGCGCTACCTACGCTGTCACTGGCGCAGCCTCGCTCCCTTCCGCCGGCGCCTGAGGAGCGGCTTCGGGTGCAGCCTCGGGGCCTTCCACGCCGCTTTCTGCAGCGGCGGCTTCGGCGGCCGCAGCCCTGGTACCCTTGCCGCGGACCTTGGTATCGCGAATAGCTTTGATCTTTGCCAGCCGCTTCTGCTCCTCATCCACGCGCACAGTGATGAACTTGATCACTGGTTCGGTCACGCGCAACCGGCGCTCGACTTCCTTCACCATGCCGCCTTCACCTTCCAGCACCATCAGCACGTACATGCCGTCCTGGAACTTGCGAACGACGTAGGCCAGCCGGCGCTTACCCATGCGCTCCACATGCTTCACCGTGCCTCCAGCGGTGCCGACCTGGGCTTCCACATTCGAAATCAATCTGTCCAGATCCTCTTCCGGCATATCTGGCCGGACGATGAACATCAATTCGTAACTGCGTTGCATTCTGTTCTCCTGAGCAGCTAGCAACTACCGGCTAGCACTTAGCTCTAAATTCGAATGGCCTTAATTAGACCTAGCTGATAATTCCTAGTCGCTAGTTGCTTCTTCTTCTGCCTTACGATTAAACCGATTCATCGCCGCTTGCACGCCTTCGGCAAAAATTACTCCCGTCGCATCGGCCGCCTGATCCAACATCTGATCGACAACCGGAAGCTGAGCCTTCTTGAACTGCGACAGCACATACCGCGCGCCGTCGCCCACCGGATAATCCGGCCCAACTCCCATCCGGATGCGGGTGATCTCCTGGGTACCCAGCGCGGCAATCACCGACTGCATCCCGTTGTGTCCGGCTGAGCGGCCCCGCGGTCGCACTCGCAATGTGCCGAACGGGAGGTCCAACTCGTCGTACAGCACCAGGAGGCCTTCCTCCGGTTGCACCTGGTACTCACGCACTAGCTCACTCACAGACATGCCGCTCAGGTTCATGTAGGTCTCCGGCTTTGCCAGCACCACCTCGTGTCCGGCGATCGAGGTCCGTGCCGTCTGCGCGCGGCAGTGACGATTGTTCACCCGTACGTTACACTGCTCGGCAATACGGTCCACTGCCAAAAAACCCATGTTGTGCGGCGTGAACTGATATTCGATGCCCGGATTGCCAAGCCCGATGATCAGCTTCACAGCGCTTACTTTTTCTTCTCGGACTTCTCGGCCTTCTCGGCTTTTTCGGGCTTCGCGCCTTCGGCAGCTTCGCCCTCGGCTTCCTGCTTGCCCTTCTTGATGACCTCGGGCTCGGCAGGTGTGGCAGCACCTTCGACCGCAGCCTCGGCCGGAGCCGCCTCCACCACTTCCTTCACCGCAACGACGTGCGCCACCGGCTGGTTCTCGTCCGTGACGAACTTAAGCTTGCCGCCGTGGGGTAAGTCGGAGACGCGTATCACCTGACCGAACATCAACTGGCTTACATCGGCGTCGATGTGGCCAGGAATATCAGCCGGCAGGACCTCGATCTCCACTTCACGTAGTAGCTGCTCCAGAATGCCGCCCTGTACCTTCACGCCGGGGGCTTCACCCTTCAGCAGAATCGGAACGCTCACGCGCAACACCTTGTCCATGGCGATGCGCTTGAGGTCAACGTGCAGTAGCGCCCCTTTGATCGGTTCATACTGCCAATCGACAATCATCACCTTGGCGGTTTGACCATCCAGGTTGAGATCGAAGATCGAGTTGTGACCCGACTCCGAGTGCAGGATGCGACCCATCTGCTTCGGATCGACTGCGATGGCGAGCGCGTCCTGACCCGCTCCATAAACTACGGCCGGAATCATGCCTGTCTTGCGCAGGCGGCGTGCATCGTTCTTGCCGCCGCCCTGTCGCGGCTTGGCTTCGACGTTGTTCTCTGCGGTTGCTGTAGCCATAATCTTGTTTTGTTCCTTATAAAAACAATTTGCTGACCGAAGTCTCTTCGTGTATCGACTGAATAGCGCGCCCTACGAGTCCCGCAATCGATCGAACCATAATCTTGGGCTCTTTGCGCGCCGCCTCATTCAACGGGATAGTGTCGGTCACCACAACTTCGACCAACTCCGACTGCGAAATTCGTTCAATGGCAGGTCCCGAAAGCACGGCATGCGTAGCGCAGGCGTACACCTCGCGCGCTCCCGCCTCCAACAGCGCCTGGCAGGTCTTCACCAGCGTGCCCGCAGTGTCGATGATGTCGTCGAGGATGAGACAGGTGCGGTTCTTTACGTCACCGATCACGTGCATCACCTCGGTCACATCCATCTCCACGCGGCGCTTATCTACGATCGCCAGGGCCGAATCCATCTTCTTGGCGAAGAAGCGCGCACGTTCCACGCCGCCCGCATCGGGCGAAACCACTGTCAGGTCCGGGAACTGTTTCTTGCGGAAGTAATCCACCAGCACCGGCGACGCGAACAGATGGTCTACCGGGATGTTGAAAAACCCCTGAATCTGCGGCGCATGCAAGTCAACCACCAGCGCGCGATCGGCGCCCGCCGTAGTCAGCAAGTCGGCGACTAGCTTTGACGAAATCGGAACGCGCGGCTTGTCCTTGCGGTCCTGCCGGGCATATCCAAAGTACGGGATGACAACCGTAATCCGCCGGGCAGATGCGCGCTTGAGCGCATCGATCAACAGCAGCAACTGCATAAGGTGCTCGTTCACCGGATCACAAGTGGGCTGCACCATGAAGACGTCAGCGCCGCGAACGTTCTCCTCGATCTGCACGTAGGTCTCACCATCGGAGAACTTGTTGATACATGCCTGTCCGAGTTGCAAACCAAGGAATTCGCAGATCTCCTTCGATAGCGCGTCATTGGCCGTACCGGAAAAGATCTTCCATTTGTCATCCTGACGCGGACGTACGGGCTTGCGCTCCGATAGCGGTCTCTGCTGCGCCACCGGAATTCCGCCACCAGCATCGCTCGTGGGTGCCGCGGTTGGAACTACGCTCGTTTTTGTTGCTGCATCCATGTCTCAATACCCCGCCTGACCTGGTTTGGTTACATGCTGGGTCCGAAATATCGACTATCGGTTTCTTTAACTGACGATTGGCTACTGAACTCTGGCTGGGCGGCTAGGATTCGAACCTAGACAAAGTGCTCCAAAGGCACTTGACCTACCATTAGTCGACCGCCCAGTGGAGCAACTAGCAATTAGCAATTAGCTAGTCGCAACGAGCTAGTTGCTAGTCGCCCGAATCGCCTTCCAATATTCTTCCCGCCTCACCGTCGTGGTCGCAAGCGCCTTGTGTCCCGCGGCGATCATTCGTTCCGCAGCGGCTTGCGCTTCAGCTTGTGAAGCGAACAAACCATACACCGTCGAGCCCGAGCCAGACAACGACGCGTATCGCGCACCTTCGCGCTGCAGCAGCTCTTTCACGTCACGCAAATCGGGATACTCAGGAAAGACGACGCTCTCGAAGTCATTCTCGATCCCGGCTCGGACGAGGTCGAGAAGCAGCGTCTCGGCCCGATCCCCGCCAACAGCGGGAACACCGGATACAGGCTCATTCTTGACCCCAGCGAAATCGGGACCTGCTGACGCCTGCGGGAAACTCTCGCTCAACCACGCGAACACTCGCTGGCTGAACGTATTCATTGTACCTACGGCTCCAGCACCGGTCAATGCAGCCGCGCGGCCCTTCAGTTCGTCCCAGCGCTCGAATGCCTTCGGAGTCGATACCCCAACCGGTGGGGTAACCACAACCACATGCAATCGCGGAAGGTCCGGCAGCGGATAAACCTCCTCGCCACGTCCTACGCCCAACACTGTGCCGCCAATCAGAAACAGGGGCAGGTCACTGCCGACCTCAGCCGCAATGCGAAACTTTTCTGCGGGCGTGAGTTCGACCTGTAGCGTACGCTCCAGCGCGAGCATAGTTGCGACACCATTCGACGAGGCCGCGCCCATGCCGCCCTGGACCGGTAAGTGTTTCTGGATCGCGACCGCGACCTCGCCTTGGGATTTGAGCGCCCTGAGCACTCGCTCAGCAATGCGGCAGCAGGTATTCGACTCATCGAGCGGAACTCGCGTATCGTCGCAGCTAATACCTACGCCAAAGCCAGGCCGCACCTCAACGCGAACGATGTCATGCAAGGCAAGCGTCTGATAAATCGTCCGCAGCTCATGAAAACCGTCCGGTCGCACCGGGCCGATTTTCAGGCCGAGGTTGATCTTCGCGAAGGACGCGATGCTTACCATTTCATTGCGCAGTATATACTATGCGTATATATCGACGGAGGAAAGAAGTTATGGCCCGGACCGCAAAGTTGTTTCGTAACGGCAACAGTCAGGCAGTCCGCTTGCCGCGGGAATTTCGTTTCCAAGGCGATGAAGTGCGAATACGCAAGCAGGGAGAAGCGGTGGTCCTGGAACCGATGATCACCGATGTGAAGGAATGGCTGGCCGATATTCGACGTCATCCTCTATCCGAAGACTTTATGACCGAAGGGCGCGAACAGCCCCCAGCGCCTGAGCACGAGGCGTTCGAATGAAATGTCTTCTCGACACCAGCACCTGCATTGCGCTTTTGCGCGATAGCTCCGCCCGGGTGGCAAAGGGCTTCGAGAGAGCCCTTGCGCGCGACGGTGTGGTTTACATTTCGTCGCTGGTCTTATGTGAATTGTGGTACGGGGTGCACAGGAGCTCGCATCCGGAGGAAAACGCCGGCAAGTTGCTGAAGTTCGTGAGCGGACCAATCGAAATCGTGTGCTTTGATGAGGAAGACGCACGGCTTGCGGGGCAGGTTCGGGCGGAACTGGCCCGGACCGGTAAAAATATCGGTTCCTACGACACCCTGATCGCTGGGCAGTGCCTGAGCAAGAACTTGATGGTGGTGACTTCCAATCTGTCTGAGTTTCAGAGAGTGAAAGGCCTCCGCAGCGAAGATTGGGCCGGATAGGTCATCTTCTTCTGGCTGCGACCACTCTTGGAATTCCCTGCAGATCAGGTATTACTCCCAAGCTATCCCACATTGTAGGATTAATTAGATTCACCACGGCATCCCGCATCGAGTAGCCAATTTCAACCGCAAGCCAGCCGCCGGTTTTCAATGCACGGTACGACTGCTCGACCAGCGGCGCAATCACATTCAGCCCCTGCTCGCCCGCGAAAACCGCGACCCGAGGCTCGAAATCTCGGACTGATTGTTGCACCTTATCAGCCTCTCCGAAGCCGACATACGGAGGATTGCTGACCACGAAATCGAAGTCGTGCGCCTCGGTCAGAGAGCTCAGCACGTCGCTCTGCAGGAACCGCACACGTCTATCAAGCCGCAGTCGAGCTGAGTTGGCCCGGGCGATTTCCAGTGCATCCGTAGAAATATCCACTGCGTAGACTTCTGCGTTGGGTAATTCATTGGCGAGCGCCAAAGCGATGCAGCCCGATCCAGTGCCCACATCCACCAACTTCGGGAACGGGATGCCGCGTGCGAGTCCCAGAACAGTTTCGACCAGGTGCTCGGTCTCAGGGCGGGGAATCAGCACTGCAGAAGAGACTACAAAATCGATCCCCCAGAACTCCTGATGTCCAGTGATGTATTGCGAGGGCATGCCCGTGGAGCGCTGGCCCAACACCTCGTCATAACGACTCTCTTCTTCAAAAGTGAGTTCACGGTCGGGATGAGCGTACAAATAAGCACGATTCTCGCCGAGCACGAACATCAGCAGCACCTCGGCATTCATCCGTGGTGAGCCTACCCCGGCAGCATCCAAACCATCGACCGCTGACGCCAGGGCTTGCTTCAGTTGCATGGATCAGGCAACCACCACCGACTCCTGCTTCAGCTTCTCCGACTGGAAGTGCGTAATCAGCGCGTCGATCATCGGCTGGATACGGCCGTCCATGAACTCCGGCAGTTGGTGCGCGGTGAAGCCGATGCGGTGGTCAGTCACGCGGTTCTGTGGAAAGTTATAGGTGCGGATCTTCTCACTACGATCGCCGCTTCCGACCATAGCCTTGCGCTCCTTGGCCAGCGCCTCGGCCTGCTTCTGCTGTTCCATCTCGTACAGGCGCGCGCGCAAAACGCGCATTCCTTTTTCCCGGTTTTTAATCTGCGACTTCTCGTCCTGGCAGCTCACCACGGTGTTCGTCGGCAGATGTGTGATGCGCACGGCAGAGTAGGTCGTATTCACCGATTGCCCACCAGGTCCCGATGAGCAGAAGGTGTCGATGCGAATGTCCTTGGGCTCGATTTTGATGTCCACGTCCTCAGCTTCAGGCAGCACAGCGACCGTAACCGCCGAGGTATGCACCCGTCCCTGCGTCTCTGTCTCGGGCACGCGTTGTACGCGATGCACACCGCTTTCGTACTTTAGCCGCGAGTACACGCCCTGGCCCTCGATTATGGCAATGACTTCCTTCAAACCGCCGACGCTCGACTCCGACGTGGAGAGCACTTCAACTTTCCAGCGCTGGGTCTCTGCATAGCGCGTATACATGCGGAAGATTTCGGCAGCAAAGAGCGTCGCCTCGTCACCTCCGGTGCCGGCACGGATTTCCACGATGACGTTCTTCTCGTCATTGGGGTCTTTGGGCAATAGCAGGACCTTTAGCTCCTCTTCGACTTGCGTCAGCCGCTTTTCCAGCTTGGCCATTTCCTCGGCAGCATAGGCGAGCATCTCGGGATCGGTTTCATCCGCAGCCAGCGCCTTGCTCTCCTCGATGCCGCGCGTAAGGTCTTTGTACTCGCGATACTTCTCGACGATGGGGTGCAGCTCGCTGTGCGCCTTGGCGGTCTTCTGATAGCGCTGCGAGTCGGAGACGATCTCCGGCGAGGCGAGGGCCTGGTTGAGCGCCTCGTATTTTGATTCGATTTGTTCTAAGCGTTCAAACATGTGTACCAACTTATTGTACGGAACGCCGGTCCATTTCGTGTGGACTCATTCAGTTCGTATGTCGTCCTGAGCGAAGGCGTCGCCGGTTCTTGGAGTAGGTGCTCCGACGCGTGCAGAATCGGCTGCACTCGCATGACAATCCCTTCTTCGTAGGTGTTGAAACTGTTTTCGCGGCGGGCGCCGCTAGGCAATCACCAGCTCGCCGCCACGCTGCTTCTCCAACTCCATAGCTTCATTCAGGGCGGCGATAGCGGTTTCCACCTGGTCATCCGAGGGCGGCTGTGTAGTGATGCGCTGCAGCCACAGGCCAGGCTTGGTCAGCACGGCAAACAGCGACGATCCATGCTTAGCAGCGAAGCGGATCAGCTCGTACGACACAGCTGCGATCACCGGCAGCAACGCCAGCCGTGAGGCGAAGCGCGCCCAGAACGTCGTCGCCGGAATGAGCATGTAAAACAGCATGGCGATCAGCATCACCGTCATCAGGAAGCTGGTGCCGCAACGCGGATGGAAAGTTACATACTTCTGGGCGTTCTTGATCGTCAGCGGGTCGTTGTTCTCGAAGGCGAAGACCGTCTTGTGCTCGGCGCCGTGATACTGGTAGACGCGCCGGATGTCGCCCATGAGCGAGATGCCCCAGATGAACAGCAGAAACAGCCCAATGCGGATCATGCCGTCCACCACGTTGAACAAGACCTGATTGCCGAACGCCGGATAGTGGTTTTTCAGCTTGGTGGCAGCCAGCAGCGGCACGAACTTGTACATGAAGATGAAGAAGCCGAGCGAGATTATGAGATTGACCGCAATCATCCAGCCGCTGATCTCGGCCTTCTTCTCCTGCTTTTCGGGAGCAATCTGTTCGAGCGCCACATCGGCCGAGTAGCGCAGCGCGCGGAAGCCCAATGTCATCGCCTGGCCCAGGGTGATGATGCCGCGCACGAACGGCCAGCCCATCCACTTGTGCTTGTCGGAGAGCTTCTCCAGCGGCTCGGAGTGCGTCGCCAGAGTGCCGTCGGGCTTGCGAATGCAGATGCCCCAGGCGTGCGGCGAGCGCATCATTACGCCTTCCAGCACGGCCTGCCCGCCAACCAGGGTTGTCTCCTCACCGCTCTCGAGGGCGGGAAGGAGTTGGACGACCGCTAAGAACCGCAGATGGCGAAGCAGAGAACGCATGCCGATTAGATGTTCCTTGAAGGAGCTGAGACGCAAACTACGCTAGCTTAGGGTAAGCAGGGGAGCAGTAGATGTCAATCCGCGCCAACAATAGCCGCATCCAAAGCGGTTGCTGACTATGTACCGACTGGCTGAGCTGTGCGAGCGCATCGCCGCCACGACCAAGAAGACCGAAAAGGTCGCTATGGTCGCCGAGTACTTCCGGTCGCGCGATTTGCAAGACGCGGCGATCTCTGCGGTGTTTCTCTCCGGGCGGGCGTTTCCAGCCTTTGACGAGCGCACGTTGCAGATCGGCGGGTCCGCGTTATGGAAACTGGTGGGAGAGATCACCGGCCCGCGCGATGCCACGCTGACCGCCGCCTATCGCAAGCGCGGCGATCTGGGCGCCGCAGCGTATGACGTGCTGCTGGCGAAGGCGCCACAGGCTGCGACGCTCACGCTGCAAGAAGTCCGCTCCACCTTCGATCAGATTGCCGAAACGCGCACTACCACAGCGAAAGCAACCATTCTGAAGTTGCTGCTGGAGTGCGCAACAGCGCTCGAAGCCAAATACATCCTGAAGGTTATCACCGGTGAGCTGCGCATTGGGCTGAAGGAGAGCCTGGTGGAGGAGGCAATCGCCAAAGCTTTTGACCAGCCGCTCGCCGCCGTGCAGCGCGCCAACATGCTACTGGGCGACATCGGCGGCACGCTACAGCTGGCCGCTGATCATCGCCTCGATCATGCTCGCATGCGGCTATTCCATCCCATCGGATTCATGCTAGCCAGCCCGGCGGCGGACGCGGAAGAAGCATTCGATTATTTTGAGCATGCGCAAGTCGAGGACAAGTACGACGGCATTCGCGCCCAGGCGCACTGCGGCGGCGGCCATGTGAAACTGTTCTCGCGAGCGCTCGACGACGTGACACCGTCGTTCCCCGAGCTCGTCCCAGCTCTGAGGGAATTTTCCGGCGAGGTCATCCTCGACGGCGAGATCGTCGCCTGGCGCCACAACGACGACGGCGGACACGCCATGCCGTTCGGCGAAATTCAAAAGCGATTGGGGCGCAAGCAGGTCAGCCAAAAACTTATCAGCGAAGTTCCCATCGCATACGTGGTCTTTGATGTCATCTATGTCGAAGGCGAGCTCACGCTCGACAAGCCGCTCGCCGAGCGCGCCCATGGGCTTGACCGGGTTTTCGCAGGCGCCAGCTGTGTCGCCCCTCGTCCCGTGGTTAACGCGCAGGGGAAGCTGCTGCTCGAGCCTGAGATCGAACCAGACTCGGCGCCCTCCGGCTGGGTGCTACGCGCGCCATCCATGCGTGCCGACTCGCCCGAACAGCTCGAGCGGTATTTCGAGCAAGCAATGTCACGCGGCAACGAAGGGCTGATGATCAAGGACATTAATTCGCCCTACATGCCGGGCCGTCGCGGCCGCTGGTGGCTGAAGCTCAAACGCGAACTGGCCACACTCGACGTCGTAGTTACGGCGGTGGAGTTCGGTCACGGCAAGCGCATCCACGTTCTTAGCGATTACACCTTTGCGGTGCGCAAGGGCGAGGAGCTGGTCAACATCGGCAAGGCGTACTCCGGGCTGACGGACAAGGAAATCGCCGATCTCACCCAATGGTTCATGTTGCACACCACAGCCGATCACGGCCACTTGCGCGAAGTCGAGGCGAAGATCGTGCTTGAGGTCGCGTTCAACGCGATCATGCGTTCCGACCGTCACGACAGCGGATACGCTCTGCGCTTTCCACGCATTGTGCGCGTGCGTGACGACAAGCTACCCAAGGACATCGACACGGTCGACGCAGTGGAGCGGATTTACAAGCTGCAGCATGGAAGAAGCAGCAACTAGCAATTAGCGATTAGCAATTAGCCAGTACTTGACGGCGCTGGATTGTTGCTGGTCCGTCTTATCATTGCTGGATGACGCACACTGCCGACGCGCTCGTGATCGGCCTTGGTGCCGTTGGCAGCGCAGCGCTCTATCAAGCAAGCCGGCTCGGCGCGCGGGCGATCGGCATCGACCGATTCTCGCCTCCGCACGATCAGGGCTCGTCGCACGGCGACACCCGCATTACGCGCCAAGCCATCGGCGAGGGCCGCGACTTCGTCCCGCTGGTGCTACGTTCCGACCAGATTTGGCAAGAGTTGGAATCAAAAACAGGCCGCAGTTTAGTGGTGCGCAACGGAGGCCTGATTCTCGCCTCGCCGAATATACCGGGAAATCATCACGGCTCAACATCCTTCGTTGAAGACACCATCGCCGCCGCGCGGGAGTTCGGAATCGCCCATGACGTATTGAAAACCGCGGAACTCCGGCATCGCTACCCGCAATTCCGGCTTCGCGGTGATGAGATTGGCTATTTTGAGTCCGGTGCAGGCTTCCTGCGTCCCGAAGCTTGCATACAAGCGCAGCTGGAGCTGGCCCGGCAATCGAGCGCGCAGATCTTCGCCAACGAAACTGTCGAGCGGATCACACCATCGCCAGGCGGGACAGTCGAAGTGACGACGAACCTGCGAACCTATTCTGCCGCTCACGTCATTGTGACGGTTGGCGCATGGATCGCAAAGCTGCTCGGAGAAGATTCTGCGAAGCTGTTCCGCATCTACCGCCAGACTCTGTGCTGGTTCGCTCTGGCACAAAATTGCGATCTCTACGTGCCGGGCCAGTTTCCCATCTTCATCTGGATCACCGGCGATCGTCCCCGCGACATGATGTATGGGTTCCCAGCGATCGATGGACCGGAAGGAGGGGTGAAGATCGCAACCGAACAATATGAAGAGACGGTCGATCCCGATTTAGTTCCCCGAGATGTTGCCCAATCAGAAATCGCTGCAATGCACACCGAGTACATTGCGCCTCGGCTACCTGACGTGAGTGGCAAATGTCTCCGCTACACAACCTGTCTCTACACGGTGGCGCCCGATGCCAAGTTCATCATCGATAGGTTCTCCGATCATGAAAATGTGTGGTTTGCCTCGGCTTGCTCTGGTCACGGTTTCAAACATTCGGCAGCAATCGGGGAGGCGCTTGCTCGCCAGGCGCTGAAGCTGCCGCCATTGGTTGATTTGTCGCGGTTCGCATTGGCGAAGTAGCAATCGTGCGCAGGCGCAAAATCGCGCAGTACCATCACCTCTCGCCTGCGGTCATGGCGGTGAGTCGATTGTCAAGGATGAGTCAGAGAATCTGGAGAAGGCGGGACGTGGGAGGTGAACTTGCGAAGAACAAATTCCTGGATTAAGCCGGCCACGCTACTCTCTCCAATTCGGATGAACGAGTTTTGCACGAACAAACTCGCACTGCGATCGCCGGCTGGGTAATACAGATACGAAATACCGCCGGCGGCGAAGCTGCCAAGGATTCCAGAATAATTTGGCTGCCACTGCTTGTTATCGCCCTTGGCAACTACAGAATTAAGCAGCGCGTGCTTCAGCCGAGATTTCTTGGTGCCGGTCCCCTGGTAGAAATAGCGGGGGTCCTGTTTCAACAGAGAAGGCAGAATCGCGCTCCCGATGAATGTTCCGGCCACAACGTCGCCGTACTCTGCGCCGAAACGTCTGGCATAACCTGCCGCCCCTTGTCCATAACCATGGTACTCATCTGCGGCTTGGTCGATACCGGCGAGAAAGCCGACTCCCAACAAGGTGACTGGATCGATGACCGATCTCCAGGCAAGCTGGAACTTCTGTCGGGGGACCAACGGAGCTGCATCGGGCACGTAGCTCACGTAGAAATTCGGAATGATGCCAAACACGCGCTGCTGCTCTTGCTGTTTAATCTGCTCTTCCGCCACTTCGACGGTATCCACGGCGACCTTTACGGTCGTCACAGCCGTGGCGACGTTGAGCATTATGGGCGGCACCAGAAAAGCCTGGCCGGCTGTGAGCTCTCCGGAGTACGATCCGGGATCGAAGCCGGGAGCTGTAACCGAGATGTGAAATGGGCCGGGAGGAAGGTTGCTAAAGGAGAAGTCCCCGTTCTCTCCCGACACAACTTCCGAGACATTTGATTTTTGGTTTTGATCGTCGGCGCGTGTGAGTTGGACTTTCGCTCCGACAGCCACCGCGCCAGAGTGATCGATCACGGTCCCGGTGATTATCCCGGACAGCTGCTTTTGGCCTGTCGAGCGTGTCGCCGTAGAAGCGCTCTTCGGTTTATGGGTTGTCTGAGGGGGGGACTGGGCTGCCGCTGAAACTAAAAGTCCGCAGGCCAGCAAACCAACGCCGACCCAGAAACCTTCAGCGCTCCAAGACAGGCGCCAGGTGTGCAGGCGCAAACGCATCTTAACCGAACTCTCCGCTTCAATGGGCGTTCTTCTTGATGGTATCACGCAGGGCGCGCCCTAGACTTGTGCAGCGACGGCGCCACGCTGCGCCCGAACCAGTGCCAGGGCGGTTACGTCATTGGCATTTGAGGGCGTGCGCTGGAACTGCTGCACGCCATCCAGGATCATCGTGGTGATGTTTTGAGCATTGTCCGATGGTGCGTGTTCGAACTGCTCCTTGACGCGATGCAGGCCATATTCTTCCTTACGAGAAGTCGCTTCGACTACCCCACGGGAAACCAGCAGCAGCGAGGCGCCATGTTGCAGCGCGGCGGTAGGTGCCTCGTAAGTCGAGGCCGCGAACAATCCAAGCGGCAGACCTGTGGCTGCCAGCTCCGTGATTCCAGCGGTATCGCGCAGCAAGCCGGGCGTATGTCCGGCATTGACGTAGCAGATGGTACCGAGTTCCTCGTTGTAGCAGCCCACAAAGGCCGCGCAGGACCGCACCCCGGCAGCTGCCCGCCGAATGCTCAAATTCAATTCAAGGCAGAACTCCATCATCGTGTCCGCCTCGTTTATTTCCTCGTAGGCAAATCTCTTGGACCCCAGTTCCTGAAACGTCTGTCGCGCAGTTTCAACGATGCGGTGGTTCTCCTCGTGGCGCCCCGCTACATCCAGCAGGCCAAAGATCACCCGGGAACGGTTCGCTCGCAGGAAGTGGTAGAGGTCGCCACCCACTTTCTCGCCCTGTATCATGCCGGCGATCTCGGCACCTGATAGCAGAGGAAATTCAGCATGCTTGGGCGGCATGGCGGCCGTGTTGCCGCGATCGCGTTGGAAACCCAGTTTCATAAGGCGGTCGTTATCATAGCCCAAATCCCGCGAAATGCAACAATATAGACTAAGGGGTAGTGGGTCAGTTTGATTTCCACAGGGAGGTTATGGAAAGACGATGAAGGTTGAGCCGTTTATGTCAGCTCTGACAATTATCCGCGCCGACTCTTCAGCGGAGTATCCGCCAGTCCCGCGCAACCAAGCGTATAACTGCGGTTCACTGAATTCGGCGATTGGCTCTCCGGTAGGATCGCCCCTGTAGACTTTGTAGCCCTTCACGATTGTGTATGTGTCGCCTGTCATGCAGTTCTATCTCGGAGTGCTTTCAGGATAAGCCCCTTGTCAATTCGCTTCGCTGCCGATTCCTGCTCAGGCAGGGCGCACATTTCTTCGATGCTCCAGACATGATCGCTGATTCCGGCTTCCATCGCGGGCGTCACGCGCAGCGTGGAGTGTACGCGGACGAAGTTGTAATACATGAAGTACAGCGCAACTGCATGTCCGTGATTCTCCACTTTCTTGCTGAATCCGTTCGTAAGGCGAGTGAAGCGCCGTATCGACATCCGCATGATCAGGTTCTGCCGCTCCACATAGCTGGTGCTGACATGCCTGGGGTCAGGGTCGCCGCTCACAACTTTCATGTCGCAGCCGATGCACGTCGCCGGAGTGTATCTGGACTCGTCGGGCGCTGGCGCGCCATAGACTTTGTGAAGCTGGGCGTAATCGGCATCACCGCCGACTAAGGCGATGGTTTGGCCTCCCGTTTAGGTTCAGGGAGCCGTTGCGGAAAGACGCGATACGATGGTTGCCAGAGAGAGTGCGTGCGCATCCTTAGCATTGGAGAGATCCTGTGGGACTTGATTGGCGGGCGCGAGTACCTGGGCGGCGCTCCGCTGAATTTCGCTGCCCATGCGCAGAAGCTTGGACACGAGGTTTACCTGGTCAGCGCCGTGGGCCCGGATGAGCGCGGGAACCTCGCCCTCAATGCCCTTCGGAAGTGTGGCGTCTCCGCCGAATTCGTGCAGGTGATACCTGGAACGCGTACGGGAACAGCCGAGGTGGACCTTGATCCCAGCGGAAAGCCGATGTTTCACATCGTGCGGCCGGCGTCCTATGACTTCGTTCAACTCGCGCCCGAGCAGAGGAAGCGGATCGTCCAGCTTCAGCCGCATTGGATTTACTTCGGCACGCTTTATAACAATTCAGCCCCGGCGCGTTTATCGACTCTGAAGCTGCTCGATGAGCTTCCGTCCGCCCAGAAAATCTATGACGTGAATCTGCGGGACGGGAATTGGAGCCTGAACGCGGTGGAGCAACTGGCATCAAGAGCTGACGTGGTCAAATTGAGCGACAGCGAGGCTGAATTCCTTGATGCCACTGTCGGGGCGGATGGAGACGGAGCTTCTGTCCAGCGATTCTGCGAGCGTTGGAGCGATCAATACCACTGCAAAACCATATGCGTGACCTTGGGCGAACGGGGCTGCGCTGTCTACGATAACGGTGCTTATACAGATGCGCGCGGCTGCAAGGTGAAAGTCGCTGATACGGTCGGCGCCGGTGATGCATTCGCGGCAGCGCTTGTTCACGGCATTGGGCAGGGGTGGGCTGCTGAGCGCTATGCGACGTTTGCCAATGCGGTAGCTGCTCTAGTCGCGAGCCGGTCTGGCGCCATTCCCCAGTGGAGTATCGAAGAGGTGTGGCCCCTGCTACGGCGTGGCTAGAGCAGCGCTAACACTCCTTCACGAAACTCACTGCTGAGGCTTCGAAGTAGCACCCTCTTTCACGCCTGTACCCGAGATCTTTTGGGCAGATCCGCCTGCCGCTTGCCCCGGCTGAACGATCTTGATGTGAGTGATCTTTACAGGATTGAGCGGACGGTCATTGGCGCCGGTGGGCATACGAGCGATCTTTTTGACCAGGTCGATGTCTTGGCACTGGCCGAAGATGGTGTACCCACCATTGAGGGAAGGGTATGGGACTTCGGTGATGAAAAACTGCGATCCGTTCGTATCAGGCCCGGCATTAGCGTACGCGAGTCGCCCTGGCTGATCGAAGCTCGGGCCGGAGCTGGTCTCGTTCTTGAATTTGTATCCCGGGTCACCCGTGCCCGTGCCGATGGGATCGCCGCCCTGGATCATGAAATTCGGAATCACGCGATGGAAGATGGTGCCGTCATAAAGTGGCACGCCCTTCATCGCCTTGCCGGTCTTTGGGTCCGTCCATTGTTTTGTGCCGGTCGCCAGTCCAATGAAATTTGCTGTTCCGATCGGCGCTTTGTCAGGGAACAGCGTGCAGTGAATGTTTCCCGCCGTGGTTTCAATCACGGCCGTCGGTTCGTTACTGGTTTGAGCTGCTTTCTCCGTGGCGGCATGTTGCTGCGAAGGGGTGCTGCCGCTTACCTGTGCTGTGACGAAGCCGGTGAGACAGAAAATTGCGATGAGTAGTTTGTGCATCAAGCCTCCAAAAAGTGGATAGTGGGTAGTGGATAGACACGCGACCTGATTCGACATAGTCGATAGTGGCGCAATCCACTATCCACTATCCACTACTTTCGCATCTGCTGCGATAGCTTCTCTACATCCCCAAAGACTCGCAGCAGGTTGCCGCCAAGAATCTTATCAAGATCGGCCGCACTGTACCCTCGCTCGTAGAGGGCATGTGTGATCTTCGGCAGGTCGGCTGCGGAATCGAGACCCTCCGGCGAGCAGTCGATGCCGTCGAAGTCGGAGCCCAGCCCGACATGGTCCACGCCCGCAACCTTCGCCATGTGGTCGATGTGGTCAATCAGGTCGCTAAGCGGCGGCCTGGGAAGCTTGAGCGCCAGCCTCGCCCTGGCCGCGGCCAATTCCTTCGCAACTTCCGGCGTGGTCGGCTTGATGAACAGTTCCTGCTCTTTCTCAAAGTCGGGATCGTGCTGAGCCGCCAGTTGCTTCATGCCGTCGAAGTATTTCTGCGATACAAAGCCGCAGTAGAAGTTCACCTGTGCGACGCCGTTCTTGGCGGCCAACGCACGCAACATGTCATCGGTCATGTTGCGCGGAGCGCTGGTCAATGCGCGCGATGACGAATGAGATGCGATCACCGGAGCACGGCTCAACTCCAGAGCCTGGTAAAACGTGGAGTCCGCGACATGCGAGATGTCGACCATCATGCCGATCCGATTCATCTCCGTCACCACCTGCCGTCCGAACGGAGTGAGCCCTCCGTGGTGCTCCAGCTTGGGATCGTTCATATCGCCGCTGGAATCTCCGATGTCGTTGGTGTTCGACCAGGTCAGGGTCATATAGCGGACACCCAAGCGATAGTAGTCGCGCAGAATGCGAATATCTCCTTCAATCGCGTGTCCGCCCTCGACGCCTAGCAGCGCAGCCAGTTTGTGCTCGCGATGTGCGGTACGAATGTTCTCTGTGCTGAACGCCATCATCATCTGGTCAGGATGACGGCGTGCCTGCTCGTACACCGAGTCGATCATGTCGAGCGCGCGCCTGGCCTCGTGCCCCTTGAACGCCCAGGGATTTACCCAGATCGAAAAGAACTCGGCGCCTAGGTTCCCGGCTTTTATCTTCTTCAAATCGAGATAGCCGGTACCGGCGTCCTGCGCCAGATCGAAGCTCTCGTCCACGAACCGTCCAGGTGTATCGGCATGGGTGTCGACGATGATTGCCGAATCGTGGATCGCGCGCCACTCCTGGGTTTGATTTGTGGTCTGGGCGACGGCGGGTGTGGAGAAGAGCAACGCACAGACAAACAGCCGAGACGACGTTCGTATCAATTCAGTGAAACTCCGGAGCGAGAAGATTTCGTCGCGTTTGGGATTGTAAATGAATGTGCGAGTTGAGGTTGCAGGGCGACAGCTAATAGCCCGCATTTCAGGGCGGGGGAGACCGAAATGTGAACCCCGAGTGCCATCGGCAGGACAGCTACGTCCGGAAGAAATCCTTGATCGCCTGCCACATTACCTGGCCGCCAACATCGGCAATCGACTTCGTGAGAGGAATGTCCTTGGGGCAGACCTCAACGCAGTTCTGCGCATAGCCGCACTCCTGGATGCCGCCGTCACCCATGAGCGCCTGTAGGCGTTCAATCTTCAGCGCCTTGCCCGTGGGATGGGAATTGAAGAGACGCACCTGAGAGATAGTGGCCGCACCCACGAATCCGGTCTTCTCATTGAACTGCGGGCAAGCTTCCATGCAGCAGCAGCAAGACATGCAACGAGACAAGGGGTACGCTTGCTCCTGATCGACCGGTGACTGCCGGAGCCCGGGACCGAGATCATACGTTCCATCCACCGGGACCCAGGCTTCCACCTTCTTCAGGTTTTCGAACAGCACACTGCGGTCCACCGAGAGATCGCGGACCACAGGAAACTTGGAGAACGGTTCCAGCGAGATCGGCTGCTCGAGCTTGTCAATCAGCGAGGAGCATGCCATTTTGGCCTTGCCGTTGATGATCATGGCGCACGAGCCGCACACCTCTTCCAGGCAATTGGAGTCGTAGGTGACCGGTGTGGTCGCTTTGCCCTCACGCGTCACCGGATTCGCGGCGATGTCCATCAGCGCAGAGGTGACGTTCATTCCGGGCCGGTGTGCCAGGCTAAATTCTTCCCAGTGAGGCTTCGCTTCCGGAGTCTCTTGCCGCTTGATTCGTATGATTACAGTCTTCGAGTTTGGCATCGGTATAATTCGCTCTTCGCTTTTCGCGAAGTGCTCTTAGCAGTTTCTCCATCTATCCACGATCCACTGATCGCTATCCAGTGGTCCTACGTCGCTACGTCATAGCGCCGCGGCCGTGGCTTGATCAGCGACGTGTCCACCGGCTCGAATTCAAAGCGCGGCTCGTCGGCATCGGCCGCGAAGTACGCTTTGGTCGTCTTCAGCCAGTTCACGTCATCACGCTCGGGAAAGTCCGGCTTGTAATGTGCGCCGCGCGACTCGTCGCGCATTGCCGCACCCTGCGCGATCACGCGCGCTAGTTGCAGCATGTTGTAGAGCTGCCGCGCGAAGACGAACGAAGTGTTTGCCCACATGGAGCGGTCACTCAGGTTCACGTGCCTGTAACGCTCCAGCAACTCGACCAGCTTCGCGTCCGTTTCGCGGATGTTTTTGTTGTAACGAATTACCGTGACGTTCTTGGTCATGATCTCCCCAAGTTCTCGCCACAGAAGGAACGGGTTCTCCGTCCCATCGTTCTTCATCAGTCGCGCATTGATCTCTTCCTGCCGCTTGCGTTCGGAGTCAAAAAGATGTCCGGCAGGATTCTTGCCGCTCTTGATTACGTTGTGCGCATACTTCACCGCGTTCGGCCCGGCAATAAAGCCACCATAGATACACGACACCAGCGAGTTTGCGCCCAGGCGGTTCGCGCCATGGATCGAATAGTCGCACTCGCCGCAGGCGTACAGTCCCTCGATATTCGTCTTCTGATCGAAATCGACCCACATGCCACCCATCGTGTAGTGCATGCCCGGGAAGATTTTCATCGGCGTGTCGCGCGGATCGTCGCCGACAAACTTTTCGTAGATTTCCAGGATGCCTTCCAGCTTGCGGTCGAGAATCTTGCGATCGATGTGTGTCAGGTCGAGATAGACCATTGGCTGGCCGTCAATACCGAGGTGGTGCTCGTAAACGACCTTGTGGATCGCGCGAGTAGCGATGTCGCGCGGCACCAGGTTGCCATACTTGGGATACCATTCTTCCAGGAAGTACCAGCGCTCGCTCTCAGGAATGCTCTTCGGATCCCGCTTGTCGCCCGCCTGCTTTGGCACCCAGACGCGTCCGCCTTCGCCGCGCGCCGATTCCGACATCAGCCGAAGCTTGTCCTCGCCGGGAATGCACGTGGGATGTACCTGAATGAACTCGCCATTGGCGTAAAACGCTCCCTGCTGATAGAGAGCCGACTGCGCGGATCCGGTGCAGACCACCGAATTGGTTGACTTGCCGAAGATCGCGCCGATGCCGCCCGTGGCCATAATCACGGCTTCAGCGGGAAACGTCTGCACCTGCATGCTGCGCAGATCCATCGCGCAGATCCCGTGGCAGGAGCGATGATCGTCGAAGACGCCGGAGAGAAACTCCCAACTCTCGTACTTTGTGACCTTGCCTTCCGACTCGTAGCGGCGCACCTGTTCATCGAGCGCGTAAAGAAGCTGCTGGCCTGTCGTCGCGCCGGCAAATGCAGTGCGGTTATAAAGCGTGCCGCCGAAACGGCGGAAATCAAGCAGTCCTTCGGGCGTCCGGTTGAACGGAACGCCCATGCGGTCGAGCAGATCGATGATGGCCGGCGCCATCTCGCACATTACCTTCACCGGCGGCTGATTGCCCAGGAAGTCGCCACCGTAAACGGTGTCGTCAAAATGAATCCACGGGGAGTCGCCTTCGCCCTTCAGGTTCTTCGCGGCGTTGATGCCGCCCTGCGCACATACCGAGTGGGACCGCTTTACCGGAACGATGGAAAAGAGGTCGACGTGACCTCCCATCTCGGCGATTTTGATGGTGGCTGCCAGTCCCGCCAGTCCGCCACCCACAACGATGATCTTAGGATGAGCCATAGTAAGTCTTAACTAGTTCGATCAATTCAATGTTCCAAACGAATCAGGCGATCAGTCGTGCTGAATGTACGGCACCTGTTGCGCCGGCATCCGCAAGAATCCGCCTACGCTCCATAGGCCAATGCCTACCAGGAGGATCGCCAGGGCGAAGCACACATAGCCAAATTTGCGGCGCGCGTTGTCGCCCACCGTGAAGCCCCACTTCGCGGCAAACAGCCAGAGGCCGTAGGCGAAGTGCCACGATGCCGCGACGATGCCGATTACGTAGAACGCGACCTGCCAGGGATTCTGAAAGGCATACCACACCTTGGAGAATGCGTAGTTGTAGCCGCCGCCCATCAGGTGCACGCCGTTGAAGCGCATGTCCCAAACGTGATAGCCGATGTAGATGAAGGCGATGATCCCGGTCCAGCGCTGCGCCGTATACAGCCAATTGCCGGTCCACGGATACTCTTTGACGTTCGAGTCGCCCTGGTGCCAGATGTAAATGCCGTATAAGCCGTGGTACAGGAGCGGAATAAAAATGAATACCCATTCCAGCACATGTACGAAGGGCAGGCTGGTGAGGAACTTCACCTGATCGTTGTAGGCTTGGACGCCGTTGGCGGACTCGGCATTGGAGATGAAGTGTTCGATCAGGAACGCCCCGATGGGTACGATGCCGGAGAGCGAGTGCAGGCGGCGCAAAACGAAGGAGTAGCCCTGTCCTGCCCGCAGGGGAGCTACTCCTTTTTCAACTCGGGTGGCACTGGTTTCGACAGAACTGGCTGATGAAGCCACGAAAGCCAACTCCTTATGAGCGCGGATGAATATAGGTAAACATTTCATTATCGAATTCGCCGATATCGCAGGTCAAGGAAACGGGCCTGCAGAATGTGTGCGGCGAAGCATTCAGCCCAACTCACGTGCAACCGCTGCAAAGCGGCGAGCCCTGGGCGACTCTGGGGGGCGGAACGAGATTCAGAATAGCTTTTGCGTGGGCGAACTGTTTGTGATTTTCGTCACAGTGTCTCATGACGATATGACGCCCGTGGCTAAGGCATCTGAGGGCGGTTTCGACAGGGAATCGCTTATAGTGAGTTCGTCCATGCGGATTCGCGAAAACGTGCCTTTAGCCCCCCTGACCACGCTTGGCGTAGGCGGCCGCGCGCGATATTTTGTCGATGCCGGGACAGAAGCCGAAGTCTTGGAAGCGGTCGAACTCGCGCGCTCGCGCGATCTGCCGCTATTCGTCCTCGGCGGAGGCAGCAATATCGTTGTAGCGGATGCAGGTTTCTCAGGTTTGGTGCTGAAGGTTGGCATCACGGATTCCTCGCACTTCTCCGTAGAAAATAAGACGATATTCCAGGCTGGTGCAGGGTACGAATGGGACGGACTGGTGGAACAGACAGTTCAGGCAGAGTGCGCCGGGTTGGAGTGCCTCAGCGGAATTCCCGGCACAGTGGGCGGAACCCCGGTTCAAAACGTGGGAGCCTACGGGCAGGAGGTATCACAAACCATCGAAGAGGTCCGCGCTCTTGATTTGCGGTCACTCGAGATCAAGACGCTGACGAATGCTGAGTGCGGATTTGGCTATCGCTCCAGCATCTTCAACACCAGCGAGCGCGGACGCTACATCGTCCTGGAGGTTTCGTTTGCTGTGCGTCCGGAGGGCACGCCGACTCTGCACTATCCCGATCTGCAGAAGTTCTTTGCCGGACGCATGGAAGAACCAAAGCTCAGCGACGTGCGAGCGGCGGTCCGCGAAATCCGTCATCGCAAGGCAATGCTGATCGTCCCCGGCGAGGACGACGCGCACAGCGTCGGATCGTTCTTTAGAAATCCGATCGTGCCGAGTGCGTTTGCTGACGAGTTGTGGGCGCGATTAAGCGCTCGCGGCTTCGAGTTGCCGATTTATCCCGCAGCCAACGGCTTTCGGAAACTCGCCGCGGCCTGGCTGGTGGAACACGCCGGATTCGCTAAGGGCTACACCCGGGGGAGGGCCGGTATCTCGCGCAAGCACGCCTTAGCGATCGTGAATCGCGGAGGCGCCAGCGCGGCGGAGATCGTTGCGTTGAAAGACGAGATCCAGTCACGCGTTTTCGGCGAGTTCGGGATCCAACTTGAGCCGGAGCCGGTGTTCGTGGGATTTTGAAAGACCGCCGTTCGCTAGTCGCTCTTCGCTTTTCGCTAACTGCTAGTTGCTAATTGCTGCCTTTTTTTGCCACTCGGTCGCCTGCTCGTAAGCATTCGCGAGACGCAAGCACATCGAATCCCCGCCCGGCCGGCTGGAGATCTGCATTCCAACCGGCAGCCCGCCGCTCGTGAATCCGCAAGGCACCGAAATGGTCGGCCAGAACAGCACGCTAAAGGGTGCCGTGTTGCGCAAAAGATACTTCACTTCGAATGGCCGCACATCTGGGACGGCCAGCTCCTCTACACCCGCTAGTTTCGGCGCAGGTACCGGGACCGTGGGCGTGATGATCAAATCCATTTCCTCGAAGATGCGTGCAGCGTTCGTGCGAAACGCCACCAACCGGCGCTGCTCGCGAATGTAGTTCGTCGCGCTGATTCCGGCACAGTTCTTCAGCCGGAACAGCGTGCGCGGATCGTATAGCTCGGGAGTATTGGCGATCATGGCCTCATGGAATTCATAGATTTCCGCATCGAACATGGTCCGGAATCCTTCGGCTGGCACATCGACCTCGTGCACCTGGGAAACCATCCTGGTCAGCGTTTTCAACGCCCCCTCCAGGCAGGTGCTCACCTCGGGGTCGAGGTCGTCGAAGAACTTCTTCCGGGCAATCCCAATCTTTAATGGCAAGACGGGGTCCTCAAGCGATTGCACGAACCCGGAACCGCCGCTAAACACATCCATCAAGATCGCGGTATCGCGAACCGTGCGCGTCATCGGCCCCACCGTATCAAACGATGTGGACAGCGGAACGATGCCTTCGCAACTCAGTAGGCCGGCACTGGGCCGATGCCCCACAAGTCCGCACAACGCGGAGGGACATCGGATTGACCCGGAGGTGTCAGACCCCATCGCTACCACACACAGACCCGCCGCCACCGCCGCCCCCGAGCCCGATGAAGATCCGCCCGTGATTCTTTTCACGTTCCAGGGATTCCTCGTCGGCCCGAATGCGCTCACCACACCGCTCATCCCGAAGGCGAACTCGTGCATATTCAACTTCCCCAGAATGACAGCACCCGCGTCTTTTAATCGACGGACAATTTCTGCATCTCGCGACGGCACACGGTTCCGATACTGATTGCTGGCCGCCGTCGTTCGCACCCCGGCCGTATCGAAGAGGTCTTTCAACCCTATGGGAACGCCGTGCAGTGGCCCGCGACATCTTCCCGCGTTTATCTCGGCCTCTGCACGCCTCGCCTGCTCGAGAGCAAGATCGGCCGTAACAGTAATGAAAGCATTGACCACCGGATTGAGACGCTCGATTCCAGCCAGGCACGCGCGCGTGAGTTCAACCGGAGAAAGGCGGCGAGTGCGAATCTGTTCCGCCGCTTCCGTAAGTGTCAGCATGGGTAATCAAGTACGGTGTTATGGGCGCTTCTGCTTTTTCCTGCACTCCTCGCAGACGCCGTAAATCTGGAAGGTGTGGCGTGTGGGCACGTATTTGTTCTTGCGACCAATCTCCTGCTCGATGCGTTCAATGTCGGGGGAGAAAAATTCCACCGAGCTGCCGCATTCGGTGCAAACCATGTGGTGATGGTTGCGCCTCTGGTATTGGTGTTCGAAACGTGCCACCCCGTCATTGAAGGCCACTTCGCTCGCCAAGCCGCATTCGGAGAACAGCTTCAGAGTGCGATAGACCGTGGTAAAGCCGATTCCCGGCTCTTTCTTCTTGACCAGGCGGTACAGTTCATCCGTCGAGAGATGGTCGCGGGTATCCAGAAACGTTCGCAGAATCGTGTCGCGCTGGCTCGTGCGCTTCAGACCAACATGCTTGAGGTGGTTGTGGAATACCGCCTCAGCTTCGCGCAGCATCTGACGCGAGATTGTCGGCTGATCGTCGATACGTTTCTGGAGCATAGACCTTGCTCCGCTGAGAGACGTGCGCGTTGCAAGTTAGTCGCTACAGAATAACACCGGCCCCCAAAGTCACCATCTGGAAAGCCGCTGTGATTTCCACCGCCTTTAACAGGTTCGCCGCCGTTTCCCACAGTTTTGAATCCAGGTACCTTGTTTTATATTCTTCCGCCCACTCGCCATCCGATACGATGACAGGATTCTCTCTCTCCGTCGGAGCATCATGGCCACACCCGGCGACTTTGCGCACACCATCAAGGAGCAGGCTGATATCGTCCGCATCGTGGGCGAGTACGTCAAGCTGCGCAAAAGCGGAGCACAGAATTTTCAGGGCTTGTGTCCATTTCATCAGGAGAAGACGGCGTCGTTCTCGGTCCATGCGACGCGTCAGTTCTTTCACTGTTTCGGCTGCGGAGCTTCGGGCGATGTCTTTGCGTTCGTACAGAAGCTCGAGAACATTACCTTCCCTGAGGCTGTACGACTCGTAGCAGAGAAGCTCAACATTGCGCTGCCCAAGATGACTTACTCCTCGCCCGAGGAGGCCCGTGCCGGCAAACTTCGTGGCGGGCTCATCGATGTGCACGAGCGGGCCTGCGCTTTTTTCCAGGATCAACTGCGCCGCCCGGAGGCCGCACACGCCCGAGAGTATCTTGCCTCCCGTGGACTCACGCCAGAGCACATTGCCGAGTTTCGCATCGGCTATGCGCCAGATTCGGGCTTTCTGCTTCGCGACGCGCTCCGCAAGCAGTTCGACGACGAAGAGCTTCTGCGCGAGTCGGGGCTGTTTAGTTGGAAGGCCGCTGATCCCTCCCCCCTGGCCCCTAACCCCCAGCCCCTGCCCTCCGCCTACTCCCGCTTCCGCAATCGCGTGATGTTCCCGATCTGCAATGAGTCAGGCAAAGTAATCGCCTTCACCGGACGCACGCTCTCTGCCGACGAGAAAGCTGGGCCCAAGTATTTGAACTCGCCGGAGACGCCGATCTACTCCAAGTCGCGCGTCCTCTTCAACCTGGGCAAAGCCAAAGACGCCATTCGCAAGCTCGATTACTCCATCCTGGTGGAGGGTCAGATGGATTGCATCTCCGTGTACAACGCCGGTTTTCACAATGTGATCGCCAGCTCCGGAACTGCGTTCACTGAGCCGCAGGCGCGACTGCTGGCGCGATTCAACAAGAACATCGTCGTCAATTTCGATCCTGACACCGCTGGGGCTGCGGCGGCCGAGCGTTCCCTCGCGCTGTTGGTGAGCGAAGACTTCCAGATCAAGATCCTGACTCTTGAGAACGGCTTTGACCCCGATCTTTACATCCGGCGCAGGGGACGGGATGCGTACGAGCTGGCGCTCCAGCAATCGCAAAAATACTTTGATTATCTAATCGAACGTTCGCGCTCCCAGTTCTCTGTGCGCACGCCCGAGGGCAAGGTGAAGGCAGTGAACTACCTGCTGCCCCATCTTCAGCGAGTCCCCAGCCGCATAGTTCGCGACGAGTGGGCCAACGAGATTTCTCACCGGCTGGGCATTGACTCGGCGGTGTTGCGCCAGGAGCTGCGACATGCCGCAGGATCGCGATCCACGTCACGCGTAAACGCGACGAGCGCTGGCGGCCTGACCGATGCTGAGCGGGTCTTGATTCGTGCCTTGTCGAGCGAGGCCCCGGCGCATGCAGCGGCTAGCAGTCGCGAAGGTCTGGACAGCGAGTTCGAGCCGGCGCGGCAGGCCCATTTCGCGCTCACCCGCGAGCGGCTGCACGAAGGCTCCAGTGCCGAGACGCTCCTCGACGCTATCTTACTGGCGCACGAGCAGGGGCTGAACCCCATGTCCCTTCCCTTGGACGACGCGGGTAGAAGTCTCTTGGCGGCCGTACTGATGGACGAACACGAGGAACTCACGCCGGAGTTGCTGGACAGCGCGCTTCGCTCCCTCCGTAGGCGTGTTTTGCGGCGTCAACTCGACAACCTGCAATATCAGTTGAAGGATGCCGAGCGGCGCCAAGACCCGGCTTCCGCAGCAAAGCTTTTGCAGGAGCGGGTCCGATTACGCAAGATGATGAGCACCATCGGAGAGAGCGCCTGACTGGCGAAACCAGCGGTTATCCTGGCTGCCAACACCCGTAAGTGGTTGACCACAAAAGCGTGAAGCCAACTCCGATGTGCCGACATCTAAAAGTACAGAAGATCAGGAGGAAAACCGCGTAACTGCCGATTGCAGGTTTGGCGTGGCTATTCTTCGTAAATCGTAGAAACAACTACTCAAGCGGCGTGGTGTATGCTAAAATTCGTAAGTTTCCGCATACGTCGGTACTGCAGTACCGCTCCCGCCGCAGTGTGCACTGAATCAGCGCGCCTTAAAAGGGACGCGTGGTAGAGGAAATTCCGCTTTGGCTCTAGACGACAAGTACGACGATATCAAAAAACTGATCGATGTGGGGAAAGAGAAAGGTTATCTGACCTATAACGAGGTGAATGACCTGATCCCGCACGACATGCATTCCCCCGATGACCTCGAGGACCTGCTGACCACCATCGGCACGCAGGGTATTGATGTCCTCGAAGGCCCCAAAATGGGGGCCGACAAAAAGTTCGACGAACTGGAAGCCGGCGAGGACATGGAACTGGATCTCTCGCCGGGAACACTGGAAAAAACCAACGACCCCGTCCGTATGTATCTGCGCGAGATGGGTACCGTGCCGCTGCTCACCCGCGAAGGCGAAGTTGAAATCGCCAAGCGAATCGAACGCGGGCAGCTCCGGGTTCTGAAGGCGCTCTCGCGCTCGCCCATCGTCATTCGCGAGATCATCGCCATTGGCGAAGACCTCAAGCGCGGTGTGCGCTCCATCAAGGAGATCGTCCTCTTCGACGAAGAGGAGATCACCGAAGAGGTCGTAACCAACCGCCTGCTGGACATCACCGGCAAGATCGACGAGCTGCATCGCCACTACAAGAAGTCGATTCAGCTAGCTGAGAAGCTGCTGCTCATTCCTCAGAAAAAGAGCCCGCGCGGTTACCGGCGTTGCCGCTGGAGTCTGGGCCGCGAGCAGATCATGGTCTCGCGGGGTGTCCGCGGATTGGGCTTCACCAATGTCGAACGCAAGCGCCTGATTGACCGTGTCAACAAAACGGTTGATAGCATGCGCGGTCTGGAGAGGCAGGCCGTCAACTTCGACAGGCGTGCCGATGCCACCCGCTCGGAGGAGCAGAAGAAGGAATTTCGCAAACAGGCGCGGCAGATTCGGGCCGACCTGGAGCGAATGGAGCAGGATGCAGGCGCAAGCTTTGCCGAGCTCAAGCGCACGCAACGGGAAATCGTCCAGGGCGATGTCGATGCCGAGTACGCCAAGCGCGAGCTGATTGAAGCCAACCTGCGCCTGGTAGTCTCGATCGCGAAAAAGTACACCAACCGTGGTCTTCAGTTCCTCGACCTCATTCAGGAGGGCAACATCGGCCTGATGAAGGCGGTGGACAAGTTCGAATACCGCCGCGGCTACAAGTTTTCGACGTACGCGACGTGGTGGATTCGCCAGGCGATCACTCGCGCCATCGCCGATCAGGCCCGCACCATTCGCATTCCGGTGCACATGATCGAGACGATCAACAAGCTGATTCGCACGTCGCGGCAGCTGGTACAGGAGCTGGGACGCGAGCCTACCTCGGAAGAGATCGCCAAGCGCATGGATATTCCTGTTGCCAAGGTGCGTAAGGTGCTCAAGATCGCGCAGGAGCCGATCTCGCTGGAGACGCCCATCGGCGAGGAAGAAGATTCGCATCTCGGCGATTTCATCGAAGATCGCGCCGTGGTCTCACCGGCCGAGGCAGTGATCAATGTCAACCTTAAGGAGCAGACGGCGCAAGTCCTACGCACATTGACTCCCCGCGAGGAAAAGGTAATCAAGATGCGCTTCGGGCTGGAGGACGGCTCCGAGCACACCTTGGAAGAAGTGGGGCAGTCGTTCGCGGTGACACGCGAACGCATAAGGCAAATTGAAGCCAAGGCGCTGCGCAAGCTGCGTCATCCGTCGCGCTCGCGCAAGCTGCGGGCGTTCATGGACGGCGTGCACGACTAAAAACAGTTGTCGTTTGCCGGGTGTCAGTTGTCAGTATTTCAAGACGGGACGCGAGAGCGTCCCGTCTTTTGCCGCCCGAATATCCCGCTGGGGAGTTGAGTCCGGGACGCGCGTGTGCCAGACTATGCAGTGAGGCTGCCAATGGACTGGTCAGAATGTGAACTCGTGGAGAGTGTTCCAGGCAAGGTCTCCGGGAAACCGGTGATCAAGGGCACGCGTGTCCTCGCCGATCAAGTTGTTGAAGAGGCCGAACTCGGAAGCTCCATCGACGAGATCGCAGAGAATTATCCATCCCTCACCCTTGAAAAGATCAGACAGTTGCTCGCCTACGCCAGCTCTCACATCCCTCAATCGCGGTGAAGATCCTACTGGACGAAAACATCCCCCACAATTTGCGATCCCGCTTACCTGGTCACGAAGTTGCGACGGTAACTCACTGTGGCTGGGGCGGCCTGAAGAATGGTGAGTTGCTGGACGCCGCTGAGAGAAACGGGATTCGAATCTTCGTCACTGGCGATCGAGAATTGGAATACCAGCAGAACATGCCTCCACGCAGATTGGCTGTCGTTGCTCTTTCCGCCCATCACTGGCAATCATCAAGTATCACGTCCGGGAGATTCTTGAGGCAATAAACCGCGCGTCTCAGGGTCAACTGGTGCACGTGAACTGCGGAAGTTTCGTCAGGCACAGACGCCGAGGATTGTGAAACTCAGGCGGGTTCTGGGGCACCAACAACAGAACTCCGAGTATGAACCGTTCTGGCAGAAGAGATACTATGACCGGAACGTGCGCAGCGTGCGCGAGTTCGGGATCAAGTTGCGCTATCTGCACCGCAATCCCCGGGGTCCCCAGGCAGCGCTTCTTTTGCGCTGGTTGGGGTGGAAGCCGGTGAAGCGCGGGTTGGTGCGTGACCCGGGCGATTGGAAGTGGAGCAGCTTTCGGCACTACGCCTTCCGCGAGATGGGTGTGGTCGAGATTGAGTCAGAGTGGACGGGAAGAGATCGCGAGCTCAAAGTGACCGGCGGCCAGCCCCACGTGTTCCTCTGCCCGAGTTAGGCCGAGGCCCAGGTTAGCGTCCAAAAGATGGACGCGAACCTGGGGCACCAGGCTGGCTTGTGCGAGAGAACCGACCGGTGTACCCAGCGGGCGACGCGGGTGATGAGGACTCAGGTCCAACTTGTGTCAGTTGGCCTGGCGGAGATTCAGTGGGTCATCGTCGGCGGCGAAAGCGGGGCGGGGCCCGTCCGATGGAACGGGAATGGGCCATCTCCCTTCGTCGACAGCGCCGCAGTTTCGGCGTGCCCTTTTTCTTCAAACAATGGGGCGGCAATCGAAAAAAGAAACCAGGGCGACGGCTCGATGGCCGCACTTATGATGAGATGCCTCGGGTGGACCCTAGTCTCAAGCCTGTGTCGATCCGCATGGGCTGAAGTCGAGAGACTACCGTGCGGACCCTCGAACCGCTATCCCGCGCGGCGTGTCTCCTGCAACACCTCGTCCAGCGCGCCCGCGAGATGTTCGGCGCGCTCGTTGTAATCGCTGGCGACGCAATCGTACTTGCGCTTGAGGACATGAAGTTCGTCGGCGATATTTAACGCTGCCAGCACAGCCAACCGCAGAGAGTCCACTGTGGCCGCTTGCTTGGAAATCAACCGCATTTTCGTATCCACGTACTCTGCCAGCTGCGCGATGTATTCAGGATCAGAGCCCCGAAGATGATAGGTCTGATCATAGATTTCCACGCGAACCTTGCCGTTGCTGTTCGAGTCACTCAAGATCGGCCTCCTGATGAGATGCCAGGCCACTGGCCTCTCGCCCCTAATCTCTCGCCCCTAATCTCTCGCCCCTAATGTCTCGCCCCTAATGTCTCGCCCCTAATCCCTATCTGCTCACTACGCTTCTTCCAGCGCCAACGCTTCAATTTGCCCTAACATCTTTTCCACGCGAACGCGTACCTCCTCCCGTTCGCGGCGCAACGCCACCAACTCGTGGCGCATTGTCTCCACTTCTTCCTCCCGCTCATTCAATTGTTCGCGCAGCCGCGCGACATCGCGTTCCGCCACGGCCTTGCCTTCCCGAGCGGATTTCAACAACTCAATCGTACGCAGGATTTTTTCTTCCAGGGATTTGAACTCTGTGGTGGCGGGAGCGGCTTCAACTGCATTTGCTCGCATAATCGCGCATAACCTTCCAAGGCATGTTTACTATTGCGAGCGCAGTATATCGCAGAAATTCATGTGTAAAAGTGCGCAAGTCACGATTGTGAGCATTTCGGCGAGGGCTGAACCTCAGTGTGCAACGCCCTCGGTGCAAGGGGCTGCCCCACCTTGTCTCATCTGCAGAGTGCTTCCGCGTGTCCCCCGCCAGGCCGCGCCCCGTGACCTCCCGGGTGAACCCGGTAACTACGCTCGAAGCACTCCGCCCAGCGCCTCCAGTTTGGCGATGACCTGCTCCGACCACTGCGCTACCTCCTCGTCGCGCAGCGTGCGATCCTGCGACTGGAACTCTGCGTGGAGCAGAATAGAGTACTTGCCGGCGCCCACCTTCTCACCACGATAAATTTCGCCGGGAATGAACGCACGCAGCTCGGCAACGCCAAATTCTCCAACGGCGGAACCGATTTTATCGAATGTAATCTCATCGTCGAAGACGAACGAGAAATCGCGCTCCACAACCGGAAACTTCGAAATAGCCTGATACCGCGGTTCGCGCAACGGGTGCCCGTAAAGACGGTCAAGCATCACCTCGGCCACATAAATTTCCTGCCGGAGCTTGCGCGCGGCCGCCTGCTCGGGATGCAATTGCCCAAATAGAGCGACGGTCTCTCCATCCACCACAGCCCTCGCCGCGCGCCCCGGATGGAGATACGCAGGCACATCCGTGTTGAAGCACAGCGACTGATGCTGAAATGCTGCGAGCAGCTCTTCGATGTCGCCCTTCAAATGGAAGAACGTGTACGGCTGAGCCTGGAAATGCAAGCCCCCCGGCAGCGCATTTCCGCTTGCAACGAAGCCGAGATGGCGACGCTCATCGTGCAGATCGCCCACCGTCTTGAAGACCTCGCCTGATTCAAAGAGGCGCACATCGGTAATCCCGCGGTTTAGGTTGTAGCTGATGAGGTTGAGGAGGCCTGGCAGCAATGACGTGCGCATATAACCCGCTTCCGCGCTTAGCGGATTGGCCAAGGCAAGCGGTTCGCCTCCTCCGAAGGTGCGTGCGTCCTGCTCCGAGATGAAGGTGATCGAGATCGCCTCGTTGTATCCCAGGGCAAGCATCGTCTCGCGAATTCTTGAGTTCTTGCGTTCATCCGGCAGCTCGGCCACGGCCCCAACAAAGGCGGGCAGCGTGTTCGGGAATTTGTTGTACCCGTAAATGCGCGCCAGCTCCTCAATCAAATCGATCTCACGCTCCACATCCAGCCGCCACGTCGGAAGCTGCACAGTCCAGGTCGAGCTTGCCTTGTCAGGCGTGTCATCCCGAGCGACCAAGGCGACAGATTTCACCGCTGCCGCGTTGGCGCCGGTCGCCGACGAACTCGAGGGACCTGCTGTTGAGCTTGTCGCACTAGGGTTCCCAGCACGCAGTGCGAATCCCAGCCTTCGCAAAATCCGTTCGATCTCGCCTTCGCTGATGTCGATGCCAAGATGGCGCTTGATCTCTGATCGGCGGAGCGGTAGAGGCGCCCGGTCCAGCTTGCGACCGATTGCATCGATGCGCCCGCCGTAGAGCTCGCCGCCCGCACTTTGCAGAATCAGTTCGGCAACTCGATCACAGGCTAGAGCTGTGATGCCGTAATCGGCGCCGCGCTCAAACCGATGTGACGCGTCTGTATGCATACCATGCCGCTTGGCCATGCTCCGAACCGTCGCCGGATCGAACCATGCTGACTCGATCAGCACATGCTTCGTGCCCTCAGTGATCATGGTGTCGAAGCCACCCATCACACCGGCTAATGCAACTGGCTTCTTCGCGTCGGCGATCACCAAGTCTTCAGTCGTCAGCTTGCGATCCACGCCGTCGAGAGTCTTCAGCGATTCGCCCTCTCGTGCGCGGCGGACGATGATCGTGCCTCCCTCCAGCAGGTCGAGATCGAAGGCGTGTGTGGGATGACCAAGCTCGTTGATGGCATAGTTGGTCGCGTCAGCAACATTGTTGATGGAACGGGATCCTAGAAGTTCAAGCCGCTTCACCACGAGTTCCGGCGATGACCCGATCTTCACGTTGCGAACAATGCGCGCGGTGTACCGGGCGCAGCCGTGAGCGTCTTCAGTGACAATGGGGAAGTGAGCATCGCCCTTCGCGGCGGGAAGTTTCAGTTCGACCTTCTTCAGTTCAACGTCGTAGATGGCCGACGCCTCACGTGCGACGCCGTAGTGATTCATCGCATCGACGCGGTTGGTGGTCAGGTCCATCTCGTAAACCGTAGCGCCGTTTTCTTCCTGGACAGACTCCACCGCCATACCTGCCGAAGTCAGAGCTTCGGCAAATTGGCGATCATCGGGTGGAGCGTCGACGAACTCTCGCACCCATGCAGGAATGATCCTCATGCGAACTGCTCCAAAAACCGCACGTCGCCTTCAAAGAACTGCTGGATTTCCTCAACCCCGTACTTCAGCAGCGCAATCCGGTCTGGCCCCATGCCGAAGGCGAACCCGGAAATCTTCGATGAGTCGTAGCCATTGTGCTTCACAAAGTCGAAGACATTCGGATCGACCATGCCGCAGCCCAGCAGTTCGATCCAGCCGCTGAACTTGCACTTGCGGCAGCCCTTGCCGCCGCAAAAAATGCAGCTCACCTGCATATCGGCGCTCGGTTCAGTGAACGGAAAGAACGACGGATAAAAACGAGTCTTGACCGAGGAACCGAACAGCGCCTTCATCGCGTGATCGAGCGTGCCCTTCAGATCGCAAAACGTGATGTTGGTATCGACTGCCAGTCCTTCGACCTGATGAAAGACGGGCGAGTGCGTTGCGTCGAGGGGGTCATTGCGGTGCACCTTGCCGGGAATGATGATGCGCACCGGCGGCGGCTGCTTCTCCATGACGCGAATCTGCACCGGCGAGGTGTGCGTGCGCAATAGCAGACGATCGCGCGCGGGCTTGCTTTCCTGGCCGGCGATGAACAGCGTGTCCTGCGTATCGCGCGCCGGATGGTTGGGCGGGAAGTTGAGCGATTCGAAGTTGTAGTAGTCGGTCTCGACCTCCGGCCCTTCGCCGATCGAGTAGCCCATCGCCTTGAAGACAGCGACGATCTCGTCCATCACGCGCAGCACCGGATGCTTGACGCCTATGGGGCGCTGAATGCCGGGAAGAGTGATGTCGACACGCTCGCTTGCGAGCTTGGCGTCGGTCGATGAAGCATGAATTTTACTGTGCGCGTCTTCAATGACGGCTTCGACGCGAGCCTTTAGTTCGTTGACGCGGCGGCCGACGTCGCGCTTCGCCGCACCAGGCGCGGCCTTCAACCAGATATCGTTGACTTGTGTGAGCACGCCGTTCTTGCGCGCCAGCCAGCGATCGCGAAAAGTCTTCCAATCGGCGTCAGTGCGCAAAGCGGAAGTTTCAGAGTCCAAGGCGGCGAACAGCTCCGCGACCCCGCGATCCAGCGCTTCGGGCGAGTAGTTGTCGAGTTTGGGGACGGTGTACATGGCTAATAATGCCAGCCCTTCGTGTCAGTACCCGCCGGCGCGTGCGCCGCGATATGGTCCGCCATCATCCTGATGAACTCGCCCGGCTCCCACGGGAACCATCCATGACCTTTTTCAGGACGTCCATACTCAAATTTCGCGTGGGCCTCAGGATGCGACTTGAGGAGCTCTTCCATGTCATACACGGCCAGGTTCAAGTAGAAATTATCCATGTCGCCGACCCAGACGAAGATCTTGTCCGTAATCTGCGGTCCGATGCGCGCCCAGTTCGTTTGCAGGTAATACCGCAAGTCATAGCCCTGATCGCGCATGTAGTCGGCTACCGAGCGGTCGATCGCGCCCGTGCGCTTGTCCCACAGCGGCTTAGGATAGCCGTCGCCCCCAACCGGCCCATACACCGATTCCCAGGCCTCGAGCTGCTGGCCGGAGCGGCCGTGCGATCCGAGCGCCTCTTCCAGTTGGCTCATCTGCCGCATGGTTTCAACTACCTGACCCTCGCCCGTGCGCATCAGCGGGCGCTCGCGCTGCACCCACTCGTACCCCGGTACCTTGAATGCGCTGGCATCCTGGTAGATGTTCACCAGCTGGTAGTGGCGGAAATCAATCGGGTCGGGAAAGCCGGTAAACGTCCCGCCGAAAAATTCGGGATGATAGAGCTGCAATGCAAGCGACTCCCATCCTCCGGTTGAGCCGCCCATCAACACACGTGCCCAGGGCTCGCGAATCGTGCGGAAATGTTCCTCCACATACGGAATCAGCTCCTGCATAATCGCATCGCCGTATGGACCGTTGTTGACGGAATTAACGGCGTAGGAATCGTCAAAGTACGGTGTCGGGTGTTGAAACTTCACGGCGATCATTCGCGGGAAATTTTCGCCGTTCCACGCCTGGAACGCCGAGTAGCGAAACTCGGCCGCCTTCGAGCCCGGCTCCGGGGGCTCCATCTGCATGAACAGTGGTGGCTGCAGGTTGAAGTGGTCTTGCTCGTACACCACGGGATAGCGCACGTTCGGGTGTTGGTCGTAGCCCTTGGGCAGCAGCACCGTCGCGCCAATGTACATCGGCCGGCCCCAGAAATGGCTGAGCAGGTTGCTTTCAAACTTAACCTGCTTTACCCACGGCGTGTCCGGCGGCACTTCAACCGGCGGGATGACCTTGCTTGCTTCAAGCCTGATGTCGTATCTCTGTGCAGAGTCAAGGTGTACCTGCTTGACCTCGCTGTACAGGTTCCCCGGAGACTGGTTGAAGTGTTGGCCTTCCCACTGGTCCATGTGCGCCCAAATTACATGGCCGTCGACGCGATGGAACTCGGTGTATACGTCGACGAGCGCCTGAGCGTAGTAGTCGCCGGGAGGGATCTCTTTCAGGCCGTGCAGCGGATATCCGGGAGTGTCGGCGTCAATGATGCCGGGCTCGCCGGGACGAAGTGCGCTCACGTCGTTGCCGAAGAAGGGCGTCTCCTGTTGCCAGGAGCCGATCAGCTGCAGCAAATTGTCGCTCTGCTCGCGGCTGACGATCACGAACACTCGCCCCGTAATCGGTTGCGGCTGCACCGACTGCGGGACGACGACTTCAAATTTTGGACCGGTCTGCGCGGCGAGGCAAAGCGCATGCAGGAAGAGCAGCGCCGCCACGAACGCGGGTCTCAGAGGAAGTTGCATGGGGTGAGCTTGAACGCGATTCGCGCTTTGAACCGCCGCCGACGTTACGCCGCTGCGCTTTGCGCTTGCTTGCACAGCGCCGCAAACCCCGATGGATCATTCACCGCCAAATCGGCCAGGATCTTGCGGTCCAGCTCGATGCCGGCCTTCTTCAGTCCGCTGATGAACTTGCTGTAGCTCATGCCATTCAGCTTGGCGGCAGCGCCGATGCGCACAATCCAGATGGAACGGAACTGGCGTTTCTTCTGCTTGCGGCCACTGTAGGCGAATTTCAGGCCTCGCTCGACCGACTCTTTCGCCGAACGGTAGAGTTTGGATTTTGTCAGGTAATAGCCGCTTGCGCGATCCAGTATCTTTTTGCGGCGCGCACGGCGCTTGGTTCCACGTTTTACGCGAGGCATTGCTGCTCCTTTTTCTTTGTTATCCCGTCAGCTTCTAAACAACTGATATCGGGGCCCCCGACGAGCGCCGCTTTTGCGCTTGTTGGGGCTGATGAAGCGGCTGGAGGCAAGAAGTTGACCACGCTCGTTGCCCGGTCTTACCAGGCTGCCGAGGGGCCGGAATAGCCTCTTCACACGCTGTTGACCGTCTTGGCCGGAAGGCCGAAGCCGGTTTCCGCAATATGCGGAGTCGCGGATCCCGCTAGTAGGGGATCATGCGCTTGATTTTGGGCACGTCGGCCTTGTCAAGCATCACGTCTTTGTCGAGCTGGCGCTTGCGCTTCGTGCCCTTTGAAGTCAGGATGTGGCGCTTGAACGCGTGACCACGTTTGATCTTGCCCGTGCCCGTCTTTTTGAAGCGTTTGGCCGCTCCGCTATGTGTCTTCAGCTTTGGCATAGTTATTTTTCTATTACAACATACAACGCGCAAATTGGGCCAGCTCGGACGCCTATTACTCGAGCACCGCAACGAGTCCGGCGCGCAAACGGACTAGCTTTAAATTCTGGCGAAGAGCGAAAAGCGAACACGACTTTACTGCGGTTGCTGTGGCGGAGCCGGTGGACGCGGCGGCGGCGCGGCGCTCTTCTCCGGCTTCGGGCCAGATGGCTTTGCTCCCGGCTGGACCTTCGGTGGTGCAAGGATGAGGTGCAGCGTATTGCCTTCCTGTCGCGGACGAAACTCCACGACCGCCTTGTCGCCGAGGTCCTGAATCAATCGATCCAGAATCCCGCGTCCCAGTCCCTGCCGCGTCATCTCGCGTCCACGGAAGAAGATCGTCGCCTTCACCTTGTCGCCTTCGCCGAGAAAGCGCAGCACGTGGTTCTTCTTGGTCTCGTAGTCGTGGTCGTCCACGTTGATGCGGAACTTCACTTCCTTGACCGTGATCTGGTGCTGATGCTTCTTGGCTTCGCGCTCGCGCTTTTCCTGCTGGTACAGGTATTTCCCGTAATCCATGATGCGGCAAACCGGCGGCTGCGCGGTGGGCGAGACTTCTACCAGGTCGAGGTTTTTTTCGCGGGCTTTTTTCAGCGCTTCGAAGGGCGGCATCACGCCAAGCTGGTTGCCCTCATCGTCGATAACGCGAATTTCGCGTGCACGAATACGATCATTCGTGCGGATAAAACGTTTGTCGATACAGTCCTCCGCTGTAACTGTAGTAGTTGAAAGTATAGCATGGGATGAAAGTTGATTCCGGAGGGCGGTGCACGCAGTTCTTGGGTTGGCGAACACGTTGTATCGGGGCACGGCTTCAGCCGTGCTCGGGCAAACAGCAGGCCCTCCACTCGCCGCTGACGCGGCTCGCTCGGGGTGACAAAAAGAAAAAGAAGAAGAGAGAGCGTGACGGCGCAGCTAGAGCTGCGCCCCTTCAAAGCCGATCAGCGTGTCATCCCGCACGGCCTCAATCCGGACTCGTATTTGCTGATTAGCGTGGCACTGTCCCCTTACTCGCAGCTTCAAATAATTGTCGGTCAGGGCTTCGGTGAACTCACCATCGTAGTGCGTCAAGGTAATCGCTTCGACATCGCGGCCGATGAACGACTGCATGAATCTGCGCTTCTTCTCGGCTGCCAACTCGCGCAGCACGCGATTGCGTTCCCGCGCGATCTGTACCGGAACTTGCTCTGCCATCGCTGCCGACGGCGTGCCCGGGCGCGAGGAATACGTGAACACGTGAAGGTACGTGAAAGGCAGGTGGTCGATGAACGCTCGCGTCTGCTCGAAGTTGTCGTCGGTCTCGCCGGGGAAGCCGACCATCACGTCGGCCCCAATTGCGGCATCCGGCATGGCTCGGCGAATGCGCTCGATGCGATCCGCGTAATGCCATGGGCGGTACTTGCGATGCATCTTCCGCAGAATACGATCGCTCCCGGATTGCAGCGGCACGTGCGCGTGCTTGCAAATGCGGGTTGACGTTGCCACCAATTCGATCAGTTCATCCGTCCAGTCCATCGGCTCGACCGAGCTGATCCGAAGCTTTTCAATCGCCGTGCGCTCCAGTATTGCTCGAAGCATCGCGGCGAAACTTGTGGGCGGCGTCAGCTCGCGACCCCAGCGCCCAAGGTTGATGCCCGAGAGAACGATTTCGCGATAGCCGTTTGCTACCAAGGCATCAACTTCGTGTAGCACCTGTTCCAGTTTTAGCGAGCGGCTCTTGCCCCGAACGTAGGGGATGATGCAAAACGAGCAGCGATTATTGCAGCCATCCTGCACTTTTAAATTGGGGCGGGTCTTCTCGAATGTGTCGCCGCCAAACACCGGCGCAGCCGTGAGTTCGGTGTGCGCAAAGATGTCACCGACGATGACATTCGGCCCACCATTCACGCCAATGTGCGCCAGCGGAACGAAACCCGAGTCACTAACTGGCGGCCTGACGTACTCAGCAAGTTGATGCTTATGGGAGTTGCCGATTACGAGACTCACCCCCGGTATCGCGGACAACTCCTCCGGCGCGCGCTGCGCATAACAGCCAGTCACCAGGATTTGCGCTCCCGGATTTTCGCGATGAATGCGGCGAATGGCGGCCCGTGCGTCCTGATCGGCAGCCGCCGTCACCGTGCATGTGTTGAGAACGACCACTTCTGCGTGGTTCGGCGCGTCAGCTCGCAACAAGCCACGATCGAGCAGTTGCCGCTCGATAGACGCGCCGTCGGCCTGCGTCGCTCGGCATCCGAAATTCTCAACATGATAGGTCGCCACCGAATGATTATACTGAGCGCCAAGATACGCCTGGTTTTGCGTCGGAGGTTTTCAGGGTGTAGGATGATGTCAATCAAGTGAGCCGTTGACGAATTGCAACTGATTTTGGCCCACTCGCATCTCATGAAACCCATTGCTCGCTAGGGTGCCGGCCCTTGGAGTTCCCCATGAAACGTCGCATTTTGTTGGTCGATGATGAGCTCGCAATTCTTCTCACACTCCGTGCCATCCTCGAGATGAATGGCTTCGAAGTGGACACCGCCGCGTCTTCCAAGGAAGCACAAAACAAATTGAAGGACGGCGTCTACGAGATGGTCATTACTGACATGCGCATGGAAACTGAGACCGCCGGTTACGACGTTATCCGCACTGCTCGTCAGCAACCCTATGATCCCGCCACAGCCTTGCTCACCGCCTATCCGTCACTCGGAAACGAATGGAAGAGCAAGGGGGTCCAATCTCTACTCGTTAAGCCAGTCAACACCGATGAGCTGCTGCGTCAACTGGAAGCGTTGCTGATCACTCACCAGGACCACAAGATGTTGTCCCAGAAGAGCGACAAGAAGGCTGCCGTGCCCAGCGCCCCGCGGACGGACCGGCAAGCAGCCGCGAAACGGGCGCACTAAGGAATCCCATTATTCCAGTTATTAATCGTGATCTATCGGGTAGTGACCCGGGGGACCGATGCTGCCTGCAACTTGGGCAGCGGTAGTGTCCACAGTTGCTCTGGGTCGATGAACGCTCCCTGCCAGCGCGCTGCCAAGTGGAGGTGCGGTCCCGTGACCCGGCCCGTCGCTCCTGACAGTCCGATCTCCTGACCGGTTTGCACCTTCTGCCCTTCGCTGACCTCGATCTGCGATAAATGCATGTAGATGGTCGTGAACTGATGGCCGTGATCGATGATGACGCAGTTGCCTTCGTAAAACAGTTCACGCGCCAGTACCACTGCGCCGCCGTTTGCTGCGGATATGGGCGAGCCCGGCGCTGCATGATAGTCAACTCCCCGATGAATGCTGGCCAGCTTGCCGTTGAAGGTGCGTCGGGTGCCGAATGCTTCCGAAATTGCCGAATCAATAGGGGGACGAAATGCCCCTGACCACTCAGCTGAATTCTGCTCCGAGAAAGCGGCGTGCTTAAGCTGCTCATCGGCCTCGATCCGCACAAGAGTCTCCCGATCCGGTTCTACGAAGCGATGCGGCACTTTCAGTTGTTCGGTCGCGAATTTTGCCCGGGTCACCAGCACTGATCGCTGCTCCCGGATCTGACTCCCATTTGCCAGGGTCGCCTGAACTTCCAGCGGGTAATACGCGGGCTTGGTTTCTACATCCACGCCGGCGAGTGCGTACCAGATATGTCCATCGGGAGAAGCGACGAATGCCAATTCACGTTTTTGCCATCGGCCGTTGACGCTTGTAGCCGGCACCGTCATCTCAACTCGAAAGATGCATGGTGAGCCGGTCATGATCTTTTGTGGAGCCCATGAGATCTTGTGAAAGCCGCTGCTGATTTCCCCCGGGGACGTGCCTGCGAGCACCATCCATGAGACAACTATGAGCACAAGCCTAAATGGGTACTTCATATTTGCTGCCAGGTGAGGACACATATCCCGAGGCGTCCAGACTAGAACGACGGCTACAGAAAGACTGAAATTCCGCTGGTCAGGCAGTGGCAGCGTTGGTGCGTCGCTGCTGGAAGCACTCCCGACAGAAGACAGGCCGGCCTTGCGTGGGTCGGAAGGGCACGGTGGTCTCCTTACCGCACTCCGAGCAATTGGTTCGCGTCTCCACTTTCGGATAGTTCCCCGGAGTGGTAGTCCCCAGTGTTGAGGCCCGCTTCGCCTTGCAGGATTTACAACGTTTGGGTTCGTTCTTGAACTGCTTGTCGTGAAAGAACAGTTGTTCGCCCGCCGTGAACACGAAGTCAGCGCCGCAGTCGATGCACTTCAGAACCTTGTCCTGGTATTCCATGGAGAGTTGCTCCCTTCAGCCCGCGACTCCCGAGCACATGAACGGGGTCAACTTGCGAAGCACAGGAGAACCGGACTGAGCGTTCCGGCTGGCGATCGCAAATTCCAGTGCTCAGGTATATCTCCCTGGGTTCGGCCCCCATGCGCAAACGCATGGCACTGCTGATAAAACTGCGGTTCGACTCGATGAAAATCGCTGCCAGTATCGAAAAGCAAGGGCCGCCATCGCGACGGCGGCCCACTTTGAATTAGTCCTGCTCTTTCCGAGCCTTCTTTCGGCTACGCTTCTGCGCCAGCGCTTCCTTTACGCGCTTCTTCTCGCCAGGCTTGAGGTAAAAGGAATGACGCTTTACTTCCTTGATGATGTCCTCTTGCTGGACCTTGCGCTTGAAACGTCGCAGGGCATTCTCTACCGCTTCGCCCTCTTGAATGCGAACTTCCGCCAAACAGGAAACACCCCCAAACACGCCCACAATGGACTCTAGTAGTTAGCCTGTGTTACAGAGGGAAGTCAAGCGAAGACTTACGTAGCCAACTATCGCGGACTAGCACGAAATTGTCTGGGCATGGCACGAAGGTAGGACACGGTGGTTCCTGCTGTTTAGAAACCAACCCTTAATGAGAACTGCACTTGCCGCGGGGCGTACGCATTGGTCGGAGTCATGAAGCCTGAATTCACCAGGAACATGCCGGGATAAACCTTTCCCTTCACGGTTGTAGTGTACGCGACAAACTGTCCCGCTGAATTGTAGAAGCCATCATCACTGATCTGCACACGGCTGTTGGTTCGATTGAATACATTGAATGATTCTGCGGCAACGTTCCACGTGACATGCTCGCCGCATTTGATGACGCGTGTCACGCGCAGGTCGGTGCTGAAGTAATCGGGACCGAGAAAAGCATTTCTCGTGTAGCCTGGCAGCCGATCGTTGTAGATATTCCCATCGCCATTGGCATCGCCGGCCAGCGTTGCATTGACCGGTCGCCCCGAACCAGCAGTAATCACGCTAGACAGTTTCCAGTGATCAGCAAGCGCGTTGAGCATGCCGTGATCGAACTTGAACTTGGGTTCTGCCACCCACGCCGCCACGAAACGATGCCGTTGTTGCGTGACACTCGGCCCCCATTCCAGAGAGGGGACGTAGGAATTCTGCACATTTCCAGGCCGGCCGATCACCAGCGCATCAGGTCCATCATCCTTGGCGCTGGCCAGCGTGTAGCCCACCTGGAAGTACATACCGTGATTCATCTGTCGCTTAAGCAAGAAGCTCAATCCGCTGTAGATACTGCTCGATTCGCTTTCGTAAGAGTTGATCGCACCCAAACGCGGGTCGGGCCGCTGCACTGGGTTGATACACGGAGGGTAGGGACATGTGACAGAGGGAGTGGTTTGCCAGGTTGCAAACGAGGCGACATCATACGTGCCGAGAAACACCGATCCAGTGTCGTTGTAGACGGGATATTCCGTGATCGTCGGCTTGGGAAGGTTCCTGTCAAGCGAACGTATCTCATGAATGCCATGCACGTATTCGTAGCCGATGCCGGCAATGATGCCGTGTCCCAATTCGCGCTGGGCAGATACATTGGCCTGTTCCGTGTGTGGCGTCTGGAAGTTCGGCGAGAAGGCTGAAATATTCGTCGTTAAATATGGCGCCAGCGCTTTTGGGGCTGTACAAACTGTCATCCCCGAGCAATTGACCAGCGCGTTCGGATAGCTCGGGATCAGCGCCGCCTGCGCGGGCACCATCATGTCCAGGCGAACCTCCGTCTGCTGCAATCCATTCTCGGTGACAACTTGCGATGCGTACATGGCCGGGATCGGCATGTAGAACAGTCCAGCCCCGCCGCGAATCACCAGCGGATGATGGTCGCCGACGGAGTAGGCAAAGCCGAGTCTCGGCGAGAAATTGTTGAGGTCCGTCGGCACCTTACCCGAGGGCGCATACAAGGGATTGCTGACCAGCGAACCTGGCTCGAAGGTTTGCAGGTCGTAGCGCAATCCCAGGTTGAGCGTGAACTTCTCCGTAACTCGCACCGTGTTCTGCACGAACGCGCCATAGAAGCGCGAGTTGGGATTCGATGCCGCGTTCCCAAAGTCTTGCATGTAATAGCGTGGTACATCGTGGGCATAGGCGCGCAGCGGCGTCAGCGGCTCACCATGTTTCTCCGGAGCGAACGTGAACGGATTAACCTTCACGTCGCTGAAATAGTATTCGCCGCCAAACAAGTACGGGTAGTAGTTATAGATCCACGCCTGAATGAAGTCGCCGCCGAACTTCCAGTGCATGCGGCCATGCTCATAGCTGAGAGTTTCCGCCACATGCAGCTTACGTTCGCGAGTCTCGCGCGGAAGCATGCTCGACCCTCCAAATCCGTTGACCAGGTCATAAATCCGGGACCAGGGCTGATCGGAGTTTGTGGTGGATTGCTGTAAATCGCGCGAAAACTGCACCCGCAGATTAGTGGCGAGGTTGTTGGACCAGGAACTGATCAGCGCCGCTGCCACGCTTTCCGTGTGTACATTCTCCGTCCCATTGGCACTGGCGGCATAACCTGTCAGCGGGCTGGATGGGTCAAAAAAAACATTGTTGATTCCTGTCAGCATGGATGTACTCACCCGCACAAACGCCAGCTGTTTGGGGGTGAGATTGAAATCAAGCTTGGCAAATCCGGCGTTCCCTTGCATGTTGGTCGGATATGTCCCGCCCATGCTGTCCAGCTTCTGGGCCGCCGCGAAGACCAGCTGCCTATCCAGATAGTCGTAATCGCCGACTCGAGGGACTACGGTCATAGTGCCGCCGCCGAATTGGACGATGGAGGGGACCGTCAGCAGGTGCTGATCAAAGCCGGCGTAAAGAAAAATGCGGTCTTTGCGTATCGGCCCCCCAAATGACCCGCCGAATTGTTGTTGGCGGTCGTCAGGCTTGGTGTCAGCATAGGGTTGTTGCGCGTCGAATAGGCTGTCGCGGAGGTAATAAAACCCGCTGCCATGCCACTGATTGCTCCCCGACTTTGTAGCTACGTTGAACACGGCGCCGCCCGACCGCCCTACTTCGGCACTGTATGAATTCTTCGCAATACGAAATTCCTTGATCACCTCATTGCTAAATTGATACGGTGCGCGGTAGCGGCCGTTCGCCTGGGCAAAGAACGAATTGTTGTCGTCCATCCCGTCAACCAGAAAACTATTCTGGAAACCGCGTACTCCTCCAACCGAAAGATCGCCGTTCGAATCTGATGTGAGCCCGCGAGGATCCTGGACCACATCGGACGACAGCAACGCAAGATCGGTGAAGCGCCGCCCATTCAAAGGCAAGCCTGCGATTGCCTGCTGCGTCACTACACTCGAAATTTCGCCGCTTTGCGTCTCCAACAGCACCGGCGGCGCGACAACTGTGATCTCCTGGGTTATAGCCGCCGGAGCCAGTCGCAGTTGCACTGCGGAGACTCCGCCCACCAGCAGTTCGACTCCTCGGCTCGTCTTGGTCGCCATGCCGGGAGCTGAAGCGGTGACGTCATACCGCCCCGGCGGAAGCATGCCGAAGTTGAAACTGCCCTGAGCATCGGTGCGGGTCTGAAAACGTACTCCGCGCGACCCATCTGTAACAACGACTACTGCCGAGGCGATCCGGGCGCCACTCGCGTCCTCGATGACACCTTGCAACGACGTGGATCCGTCTTGCGAGCATGCGGGCTGGGGCAAGCTCAGGACCAAAATGCAGAAAGTGCAGAGCCGCACCAGAGATCCCAGACGGCCACGTAGCACCCGCGCCACTTCGGGCAGAGTTCGCGTTCGGAACGCCCTGCGGGAAATCTCCACGTTCCTATCTTGAAAATACTAGATGGTTGTAGTCTGTGATTCAGGCCTACACGAAAGGTCAATTCCGAAGTGGGAAGCGATTGTACCTTCGTAAGGGTAGAGGTCCTTGACTGGCGTCTGTGATTTGTGGTGGTTTCTTGCCCGTCTAATGGGTCGTTGCTAGCTGCTCTTAATCCAGCCTTACCAGAAACACTCCGCCCTCTTTCACATGGGTTTTGCTGGCGACCTCTTCCGCTTTGCGCTTATCGTCGCCTTCCGGGCGGATACGCACCCACTCACCCGTCGGTCCGGTGAACTGGATGACATTGGCGTTTTCGTAATGGTCCTGCAGCGTCTCTTTGAGCCTGCGGGCCTCACGTTCGCTATGAAACGCCCCAATCTGCACACACCAGCGTCCGCCCTGCGCGATCGGGGCGGGCGCCGATAACACTTCCAGCCTTACCTCGGCTGTACCTGGCCGCCACACATCAACTGCTTTGGCGGCTGCAAGAGAAAGATCGACAATGCGGTCTTCGACGAACGGTCCGCGATCGGTGATGCGCACCAGCGCCACATGACCGGTGGTGAGGTTCGTGACGCGCACCATCGAGTTCAGCGGCAACGTGCGATGCGCTGCCGTCATTGCGTTCTGGTCATAGATCTCGCCATTGGCCCCGCGACGGTGATGGTATGGAGGCCCATACCAGCTCGCCAGACCGGTCTCAACATAGATCGGCTTCGCCTTGTTCGGAATCGCGGTGCTGCCGTTTTCAGCTGTCGCGGGCTCGGGAGCGATTGTGGGCGGAGGAGGAACGGGGTGGCTGCGCGCAGTCTTTCGCCCTCCGCATGCTGACAACAACAGCACCATAACCAGAACGCTGGCGAGCGGGCGCTTCGCGGTTATCGCTTTTGTTGTTTGCTCGAGTCCATGTGATCGGCGGCCTTCGCCAGCTTCTCGGCGGCGATGCGCAGCGCCTTGGTCGAGCCCTCGCGAATGGAAGGCACCAATTCGTCGTTGATGTATTTGAGCAACAACTGGGTCTCTTCCTCGATACGCGTCGAGGCCTCGCCCAGCATGTCGTCGAGCCGCTCCCCGGCCGTCTGGAAAGGACGGCGGGCGTTCTTGTTTTGCTCGTTCACAGCAAGCCACCTTGTGAGTAGCGGAGAATCGTCCAGGCACGACAATTATGATGCGCGCAGAGAGCGCCGGTCAATTGGCGAGTAGGGTGCAGGAAAGCACTCAGCACGAGGCATGTAATTCAGCAGTCATGAGCCGCGGTCCGGATGCTGCCGAACTCGCTTTGCCGCAGAATAACCGTCCCTGATGCAGCCTCTACTTGCCGGCAGGTTTCGAGTCACGATGGTCCTTGGGCTGTGATTCCATTGCTTTCCGCTGTTCTTCCCGCTCGATTTGTCGGCGCAGCTCGTGGATCAGCACCGTCCACATCTGCGAATTCGTGCGTAGCAGAATCTGCAAGTTCTGGTCGCGCAGAAACTCCGTCTCGCTGCTCATGTTGAGGTTTAAGCTCTCTAGCCTGTTCAGATCGTTGCGCATTTCGGCCAGTGGATCGTTCGCTTCACCCGTGGGCTGCTGAATCGCAGGTTTTTCCTGCAGCGGAGCTGCCGCCGGACTCTGACCTACGCCAGTCGAGCTTTGCGCCATTAGTGCTGAGCTCAGCAACAACACACATCCAACCTCTTTCCGTATCATTCCTCACCTCCCTGCGGTTCTCTGGCCGGCAGTCATTCAGTATGATCGCAGTTACCTTTCCTGAGGAGACGATCTGTGCACCGGACGACACTCGGCGACTTCGAACTCACCATTCTTTCCGATGGCAACTACTGGGCGGACGGTGGCGCGATGTTTGGCATCATCCCCCGCGTGATGTGGGAGAAGCGCATCTCTCCCGACGAGCGCAATACCATTGCGATGGGAACGAACTCTTTGTTGATTCGCACCGGCCGTCATAATGTGCTCGTCGACACCGGTATCGGAAGCAAGTTGAATGAGAAGATGCAGTCCATTCACCGCAACCAGGCTCTGCTATTGAAGAGCTTCGAAGCTGCCGGGGTCTCGCCTGACGAGATCGATATCGTCATCAACACCCACCTGCACTTCGACCATTGCGGCTGGAACACCTACTACGACCAGCATGGCAAGCCGGTGCCGACGTTCCCTCGCGCTACTTACTACGTGCAAAAGGGCGAAATGGAGCATGCTCACGAGCAGCACGAGCGCGACCGCGTCAGCTACATGACGAACAACTACGACCCCCTGCTCGCCAGCGGCCAGATGAAGCTGCTCGAAGGCGACACGGAGATCGTACCCGGCATCTCGGTGAAGGTTTATCCCGGGCATACCCGCGATCTTCAGGCGGTGATGATCCACAGCAACGGCAAAGTTGCGTCCTATCCCAGCGATCTGCTCTGCGACGCCAAGCACCTGGATCCAGTCTGGGTCTTAGGCTTCGACTTATATCCGCTGGAAACGATCGCCAACAAGCACCGCTTTTACGAGCATGCGATTCCGCAAGACTGGCTGGTCATCTTCACTCACGATCACGAATTGCCCTGGGCTTACCTGGAAATGGGCGAAAGGGGACGGCCTGTGGTCCGGCACATCGGTCTAAAGGTGGACTGACGCTCTACCGCTTAAGAGCCATTTACCTCTCGCTCGCTTGTTCCTACAATGTGGGACACTACATAATTTGGCGGAGGCGCAGATGGGCAAGAAGGATAAGAGGGACAAGAAGAAGAACAAGCACCGCGACGAGCAGAGGAGTGCGCCTGAGGGCGGCAGCAAGGTCGATCTTCGAGCGGTTGAAATCCCGCCACGCCCCAAGCCACTGAAGCCCGCCGACATCCGCGCCTTGCGTGAGGAGTTGAATGCCAGCCAGGCGCTGTTCGCACGCTTGCTGAACGTCAGCTCCAATGCCGTCGAGAGCTGGGAGCAGGGCATTCGACAGCCGCGGCAAGCCACGCTCAAGCTACTACATGTTGCCCGCAAAAATCCCGAGGTGCTGCTGAGCTAAGTTGAGGTTCGACTGGCTGTGGACAAGAATACCAAATCGCCTGCATTCGCTGCCGCTAATGCGCAACCACCGTTTGCCCCGCCCGTCCAGCCACTTCCAAACGTACTTCTGCCCGGCGCTGCGCGAGTAATGTCGCCTCGTAGTCCAATTCCGGATCTTGCTTACGAAGCGCTTCATCGGCCCGCGCCTTCGCTTCCTGGGCGCGCTTCACGTCGATGTCCTCAGGACGCTCGGCCGAGTCCGCCAGGATCGTCACCTTGTCCGGCAGCACTTCGGCGAATCCCCACGACACCGCCAGATAGCTGGCCTTTCCGCCTTGCGTATAGCTGATTTCGCCGGGCCCCAGTTCGGTAAGAAGCGGAGCGTGTTGCGGCAGAATGCCGAGATATCCGCTGCGGCCGGGCATCTGTACCTGCTCGACGTTTTCGTCCACCAGTCGCTTCTCCGGCGTGACGACCTGTAAATGCAGCGTGTCGGCCATAGTTTTTCACCGGGGTCCCGGGCCAGCGCCGTTTTTGCGCTGGCTGGGGTGTCTGTTACGCGTGCGCCTTCATCTTCTCGGCCTCTTCCAGCACCTCGCCGATGTCGCCTTTCATGTAGAACGCCTGCTCGGGGATATCGTCGTGCTTGCCATCGACAATCTCCTGGAAGCTGCGGACCGTGTCCTGGATCTTCACATAGCGTCCCTTCAGGCCTGTGAACTGCTCAGCCACGTAAAACGGCTGCGAGAGGAATTTCTGTATTTTCCGTGCGCGCTGCACCGTCAGCTTCTGGTCTTCGCTGAGCTCGTCGATGCCCAGAATGGCGATGATGTCTTGCAGGTCCTTGTAGCTCTGCAGCACGCGCTTTACCGCCTGCGCCGTGTTGTAATGGTTTTCTCCAACAATACGCGGATCGAGAATGCGCGAGGTCGAAGCCAGCGGATCGACCGCGGGATAAATCCCCAGCTCCGAAATCTGCCGCGAAAGCACCGTCGTCGCGTCCAGGTGAGCGAATGTCGTAGCCGGCGCGGGATCGGTTAAGTCATCAGCCGGCACATAAATCGCCTGCACCGATGTCACCGAACCTTTCTTCGTCGATGTGATGCGCTCCTGCAACTCGCCCATTTCAGTCGCGAGATTCGGCTGATATCCCACGGCAGAGGGCATGCGGCCAAGCAGCGTGGATACTTCCGACCCGGCCTGGGTGAAGCGAAAAATGTTGTCGATGAACAGCAGCGTGTCTGAGCCTTCTTCATCCCGGAAGTACTCGGCGACGGTCAGCGCAGTCAGCGCGACACGCAGGCGCGCTCCGGGCGGCTCCGTCATCTGGCCGTAAATAAGGGCCGCCTTCGACTTCTCCGGATCCTTAATGTTGACCACGCCGGATTCCTGCATTTCCAGCCACAGGTCGTTGCCCTCGCGCGTACGCTCGCCTACACCGGCGAACACGGAAAAGCCGCCGTGCTTCAGCGCGACGTTATTGATCAGCTCCATGATGACGACAGTCTTGCCCACGCCCGCGCCGCCGAACAATCCGATCTTGCCGCCCTTCAAGAACGGCTGAATTAGGTCAATGACCTTCACGCCCGTCTCGAACATCTCCATCTCCGTGGACTGCTGGTCAAAGGCCGGCGCCTGGCGATGGATGGGATTGCGCTTGGTGGCGTTCACTGGGCCGAGGTTGTCCACAGGGTTGCCGATGACGTTCAGCACACGGCCGAGCGTTGCGCGCCCAACCGGGACCGTGATCGGCCCGCCAAGATCGATGGCTTTCATGCCCCGCACCATGCCTTCAGTGGGCTCCATCGCGACGCAGCGCACGCGCCCTTCACCGAGTTGCTGCTCGACTTCCAGGATGACGTCGAGCGGGTTGGGGACGTTGTAGCCTTCGCTGGTAACGCGCAGCGCCGTATAGATGGGCGGCAGCGCCGCCTCCGAGAATTGCACGTCCACCGCGGGGCCTGCGATTTGAATTACGTGTCCAATGTTTTCTGCCATAAAAAATCCGTTGTCTGAAATTCGCCGCGAGTAGCTCGGCCCTGTCCCTCAACCGACAACTGACAACCGCTTTAAAGCGCCGCCGCCCCACTCACGATCTCAATAATCTCTTTGGTGATCGCCGCCTGCCGAACCCGGTTCATGGTCAGCGTCAGCGAGTCGATCACGTCGTTGGCATTGTTGCTGGCCGAATCCATTGCGGTCATGCGGGCAGCGTTTTCGGCAGCCACTGACTCCAGCATCGCCTGATAAAGCTCCAGGATTACGTATCGCGGCAAAATGCCTGCGAAGATTTGTTCCGGCGGCTGCTCGTAGATGTAATCCACATCCGGCGCCAGGAACTCCTTGGCCTTGCGCTCTTCCTCGCTCTCCGGCACCTCTTTCAGGCTAATGCCTGCCGCCCGGGCCGCCTCGCCCATGCGCTCCCTCTCCTCCACCGTGAACTCCTCCGCCAGCGCCACTTCGCGGCGGCCGATTTCCTGTACCGGCAAAATGCGTTGCGCGATAAGTCGCTGCGAGATTACCGACTTAAACTCGTTGTAGATGACGTACACCGAATCGATCTCGCCGTCCTTGTATGCCTGGATCACTCTCCCCACAATCTCAGCAACCCTGTCATATTCCAGTTTGCCGAGAAGATCGAGATGTTCGCCAACAATCTCAATCTTGCCAGCGCGAGTCGTGCTGTCCGGAGGCCTCACCGGGTAACGGCGGCGCATGTAATCGCGGCCCTTGCGGCCAATCGCGGCGATACTGATGTTCTTGTCCTTGAAAGCTTCGATAAATTTCGCCGTCGCCTTCAGGACGTTTGAGTTGAAAGCACCTGCCAATCCGCGGTCGCCCGTAACCAGCACAAGCAACACGTTCTGCTCCGGCCGGTGCGCCAGCAGAGAATGCTTGGGCTCGCCCGTCTTCTCATCCACCAGATCGGCGCGCTCGATCAACGAGCGCAGCACCTGCGTAATCATCAGCGCGTAAGGCCGCGACGCCAAAGCGCGCTCCTGCGCACGCCGCAACTTCGCTGCGGCCACCATCTTCATGGCTTTGGTGATCTGCCGCGTGTTCTTCACGCTGCGGATGCGCCGCCGGATGTCGCGTACGTTTGCCATTCGTGGTTACGCGCTCGCCTTCGCCGCCGGTTGCCGCTCTGGCTGTTTTTGCTCAGCTGGTTGCGGCTTTGCCGGTTGATGTTCGCTGACGAACCGCTCCTTAAATTCCTTAATGACCTTTGTCATCGCGGCCCGGAGCTCGTCATCCAGCACCTTCTTCTCCTCGATTGCCCGCAAGACGGCAGCATTGGAGCTGTCAACGTATTCGTACAGGCCCTTTTCAAACTCGCGCAGCTGATCGACCGGCAGATCGTCCACCAGGCCCTGCGTTCCAGCGAAGATGATAAGAATCTGTTTGGAGAAGGGAAGCGGCTGATATTGCCCCTGTTTCAACATCTCCGTCAGGCGTTGGCCGCGGGCAAGCTGGGCCTGGGTCGCTTTATCCAAGTCGCTGCCGAACTGCGAGAAGGCCGCCAGCTCGCGATATTGTGCGAGGTCGAGCCGCAACGTTCCGGCGACTTGGCGCATGGCCTTGATCTGCGCGTTCCCACCCACGCGGCTGACCGAGAGTCCCACATTCACCGCCGGGCGTACGCCTGAGTTGAACAAATCGGTTTCCAGATAAATCTGGCCATCCGTAATCGAGATGACGTTGGTCGGAATGTAAGCCGAGACGTCGCCCGCCTGCGTTTCGATGATGGGCAGCGCAGTCAAAGACCCGCCTCCCAGATCGTTGCTCAGCTTGGCAGCGCGCTCCAGCAAACGCGAGTGCAAATAGAACACGTCACCGGGATAAGCTTCGCGTCCCGGTGGACGGCGCAGCAGCAGCGAAATCTCGCGGTAGGCTACCGCGTGCTTGGAAAGATCGTCGTAGATGCACAGCGCATGACGCTTGTTATCGCGGAAGTACTCGCCCATGGCGCACGCTGCATAGGGAGCGATGTACTGCATCGGAGCAGGATCCGATGCCGACGCGGAGACGACGATGGTGTATTCCATCGCACCGTAATCCTCCAGCGTCTTCACCACCTGCGCCACCGACGAGCGCTTCTGACCGATTGCGCAGTAAATGCAGATCAGATCCCGACCCTTGCTGTTGATGATGGTATCCAGCGCAACCGCGGTCTTGCCGGTCTGGCGGTCGCCGATGATGAGCTCGCGCTGCCCGCGGCCGATCGGAATCATCGAGTCAATGGCCTTCAGTCCCGTCGCCATCGGCTCTTTCACCGGCTGGCGTTGAATGACACCAGGCGCCAGACGCTCCAGTTCGATGAACTGATCGGTGTTGATCGGGCCCTTGTCGTCGATGGGTTGGCCGAGCGAGTTCACCACTCGACCCACCAGCGCCTCGCCCACGGGAACGCTCATGATTCGGCCCGTGCGCTTCACCTCGTCGCCCTCTTCTACCTCGACGTAATCGCCCATCAGCACCACGCCGACCTGATCTTCTTCCAGGTTCATGGCAATTCCGGCGACATCATGAGGGAAGGAGAGCAGCTCGCCGGCCATGACCTTTTCCAGGCCGTAGACGCGGGCGATGCCGTCGCCGATGGACATGACCGTGCCGACTTCGTCGACCGCGATCTTGGATTCGTAGTTGTCGATCTGCTGCCGGAGCAGCTGCGTGATCTCGTCTGCTTTAATCTGCGCCATATGATTTGTTCGGGTACATCCGGCCTTCAGGCCAGCGTCCACGCAATCTCAACAAAATTGTCATCCCGAGCGCGCGCGGCTCGAAGCTGGCGGCTCGAAGCCGTTAGGCCATGCTCAGCTCTTGCCGCATCTTCTCCAGTTGTCCGCGCACCGAGCCGTCGTAAATCGTGTCGCCAACGCGCACCACAACTCCCCCCAGCAACTCCGGGTTCGACACATAGCTTGCGCGAACTTTCTTGCCCGTCATGCGTTCCACACGCGATTCCACCTCGCGCTGCTCTGGCGGCGAGAGCAGCCGCGCGCTCGACACCTGCACTTCCAGCAAATCCCAACTGCGCGTCGAGCTCGGTCTCGAACACACGCACGATATCGTCCAGCATCTTGAGCCGGCGGTGATCGATAATCACGGCCATGAAGTTTCGGATCGGCTTCACCGCCCCGATTTGATCGGTGATCGCGTCGAGCACGGCCCGCTTCTGCTCGGGCAACACCGCAGGCGACTCCCAAACCCGCCGCAACTCCAGACTCTCGTGCACGGCGTCGACAAACGCTCTCAGCTGCTGACGAGCAACATCGCCGTCGATCTTCTGCTCGAGTATGACTTCCACCAACGCACGGGCGTAACGACTCGCAACAGCTGCCATGCTTAGCGCCCGTCCTTTCCGAGCTGCTCGACGAACTCATGCACTAGCGCATGGTCGGTGGGCTCGTCTACCTGAATTCGGCGTGCCGCGAGATCGACCGCCAGTGATGCTGCGTAGCCCTTCAGCTCGCGAAGCGCATTGCGGGAGAGGGCCTGGATCTCAGCCTCCGCGCCTTCGACGATCTTCTGTTTGTCCTGCTCCGCCGCCTGCCGGATGCGTTCCTCTTCCGCCGCGGCTTCGCGCTCCGCCGAGCTGCGAAGCTCTTCCACCTCGGAGTCCAGCTTGCTCAAGCGTGCTTCGATGTCGCTCAGGCGCCGCGTGGCGTCGGCGCTGGCAGCCTGTGCCTCCCGAATGCCTTTCTGAATCGTTGCCGTGCGTTCCCGAAAAGCCTGAGGCAATTTCGATTTCAGAAGCACCCATAGGAAAAGCACGATGCCGGCAAAGTTCACCGCCAGCGAGATGGTGAACGATACCTTGGGTCCAATCCCTAGTTTCTGTCCCCACGTCTCGGCACTGTGGGCAGATTGCTCCGTCGTTTTTGTGAGAATTTGCGCGACGCCGGCGTTCGCATTGCCGGATTCTTCTGCGCTCGCCTGCTGGGTGTTCGCGGCGGAATGTTCCTTCGACTCCTGCGCAGCCGTCGCGCCGAGCAGGAGAAATGCCAGAAAACCAACAGCGACGAGACCTCTCAGGCGGGACTGGCTCATGCTGGACCGCCCAACTGAGGTGCTGCTGCGGCCGGCTTCAGGATGGTGCGGATGATCTCGGACGCCAGGCGCTCGGTTTCGCTTTGCAGGGTCGTCCGCGCCACGGCCATTTCCTGCTCGACGGCGGCGCGAGCGGCGCGGATCTGCTCCTGGGCGCGTCCACGCGCCTCGTCCAGCGCGCGCGTCCGCATCACCTGTGCCTGTTGACGGCGCGCTTCCTGCAGCTTAAAGATGGCGAGCCGCGCTTCGCGCAGCTTCTGCTCGTATTCCTGGGTACGGGCTTCGGCGGCGGCGATGTTCGCCCGCGCTTTTTGCAGTGCTCCCTCGGTGCGCTCACGGCGTTCGGCCAGCATTCGTTCCAGCGGCTTGCGGACTAGATTCTGGTAAATGGCGTAAAGCAACAGGAGCAGCACGATCGTCGGAATGGCGTCGAGCAGTAATTGCCCTACTTGTCGGAGAGTCGTGTCCATCCTTTGTCGTTGAGTCCTACCGCTTGAAGATACACTGAGGGCGCTAGCGATCTAACTGGAACTATTCAAACTAACAGAGCGTTTTGTACGGTGTCAACGAACGGTCGCTGGTTTTGGAAGCCCGAAGGGCGTGCCATGATGGCCCAGCACGGAGCCGCAGGCGGAGTGCAGGTATAGGTGACACTTGAGAGGCCGAGTCCCTAGGGGACGCAGTCATCTCTGCAAGCTATTGTTCATGGCGCGTTCTTCACGAACTCCGGCTGTTTCCCTTCCACCCACGGATCGTAGGTCTGCACGAAGATCATGCGATCGCGGATTGTGGGGTGGTTCCACGCCCAGAATTCCCAGAACTTGTTCACGTAGGGATAGTCGAGCGATACCTCGCCGAGCGCCTGAAATGCCATCGCAGCGGCATGCGGTGCGTCCGGCACCAGGCCGTGAATCACTTCCAACCCGTATTGGTCAGCCTGGTGCTCGTAATGACGCGAGACCGCGTTGAATGCAGGCGTTGCTATAAACGCAAGCACCGACAGAATCAGCATCAGCAGCGGAAGCGAAGCCCAATCTGCCAGATCGCGAATTCCCCACGCCCCACCATATCGCGCGACCATCCACGTGGCGACCCGATAGCCCACATAAAACAGCACCAGCAATATCCCCAGGATCATTACAAGTTCCTTGGGGATGTGGTGCAACACGTAATGCCCCATCTCATGCCCGAAGACGAACAGCGTTTCCGGAGTAGTCATCTTCTGCATCGTGGTGTCCCACACCACCACGCGCTTGGTCGCGCCGAAGCCGCTGACGTAGGCGTTCAGCGTGGTGCGTTTTTCGCTGGCCTTCATCTCGAACATGCGCTGCGGAGGGATGTCCATGCCTGCGCGATTCACCACACGTTCAATCTGCGCCACCAGATCGGCATGACGATCCGTGAGCGGCTCGAACTTCTCGAAAATCGGCTCGATCCAGACCGGTGCAATGAAGAGGACGAAGATGACGATGGGAATCAACGCCAGCCAAAAGTAAAACCACCACCGGCGCGGGCTGCGTCGCAGCACGCCATACAGAAGCCAGCCGAGAAATATCGCGAAGACCAACCCCAGCAACAGGCTCTTGCCCCAGTCCGCAAACCACGATCCCCAATGTTGCACAGACAGACCGTATCTCAGCCCCACATGGTGGTCGTACATGTCGAATGGAAGTTGCGCCATTTGGACCACCAGCACGAACAGCGACATGACAATAACCGCCTGCACGAAGCGAAGGCGCGATGCCCGTTCCGCCCAGTCGCGGAGCCGAACGCCGAAGCGCGTCCGCAGCATCAGCCAGAGGACGACAAATCCCCACAGCGTCGTCACGAAGTAGAGCGTGCCGTCCAGCAGATAAAGAGCGTAGGCTTTGGTGAGCTTGTCCGGAGGCAGAGAATACTGCAGCAACTGGTGGGATTCCGCACTCCCGCCGCCGCTTGAAGCCTGTGGGTTCTCGGCGGCAGGGGACGCAGCTGGAAACAGCAAAATCAGGAACAAGAAAAACACTGGCACGATTGTCAAAATCCCAAACAAAGACGTGGTAGAAACTACCGTCTTGAAACGAGGTCCGCGTGCCCTATCGACCTCCAAACTATCTGCTTTTTCAATCACTTGAAATTCCTTTTCGAAAGACTTACATGCACTCTAAACTTCACACATCATCGCGGTTTCTTCTTGACTTTTCCACACGCTGCGCTAGCATATGAGTATCACCTCCGATCCATTTCAGGATCGAATGGGCTCGGAGCCAAGGAAATCGTCACCGCTCCTTGGCATCGGGCCCATTTTATTGCCTGCAGTATGACATTGGCTTCTCGCATCCCAGCGGCAGTTTCCCCCGGATGAACGCAAAACTCCTGTTTGCAATCGGGTTGTTCTTCTGTCTGACGCCCTGGGCCACACCGCCGTTAGCTTTGCTGGTGGGCCTCATCTTCGGGGCCATTGCCACCCACCCTTACAAAGACGAATCCAGAAGGCTCTCCCGAGTTTTGTTGCAGTCTGCCGTCGTGGGACTCGGCTTCGGGATGAACTTGCACGAAGTCTTGCACGCAGGCGTGAGCGGGTTCCTCTACACGGCAGTGGGCATCGCTTTCGCGATGGTCGTCGGAACCGTCCTGGGCAAATGGATCGCGGTGCGCCCGCGGGCGGCTTTCCTCATCTCCACCGGCACTGCAATCTGCGGGGGTAGCGCCATCGCAGCCGTCGGTCCAATCACCGGCGCAACCGAAGATGAGATGTCGGTTTCGCTGGGCACTATTTTTGTCTTGAATTCTGTCGCCCTGCTCACATTTCCCGTCATCGGTCTCTGGTTGAAACTGTCGCAGACGCAGTTCGGGTTGTGGGCCGCGCTGGCGATTCACGATACCAGTTCGGTTGTAGGAGCGTCGGCGAAGTACGGGGCTGTCGCTCTGGCCGTAGGAACGACGGTCAAACTGGCACGCGCTCTGTGGATTGTTCCTCTCTCTGTCGCAACTGCCGCGGTCAAGGGCAGCAAGACCCGCATTCAGTGGCCGTGGTTCATCCTCTTCTTCTGCCTGGCGGCAGTCGCGAACACCTACCTGTTTCCGGGTGCGGTCGCCTATCGCTTTCTGAGCAATGCCGGCAAGTTGATGCTGGTCATCACACTATTTCTTATCGGCGCAAGCCTCTCGCCCGCAACCCTGCGCAGAGTTGGTCCAAGACCTCTGCTGCAGGGCATCCTGCTGTGGATTGTGGTCGCCGTAGCCAGTCTACTGGCGATACGTGCGGGCTGGATTCGAATTTAGACAATGCGATTCCTTAGCTACGGTTCCCAGCCCTCTTCACCGACCAGCGGCACAAACCGGCATAGCTCATGATTGGTGACGGCGATCTGATCGTCCAACTTTCTGACCAGCTGCAATTGCTGTTCGTGCCGCGAACCGACGGGAAGAATCATCCGTCCGCCATCAGCCAACTGCGCGACCAGTGTGTCGGGAATGCGAGGCGCAGCCGCCGCGACCAATATCTTGTCAAACGGCGCTTGCTCCGGCAGGCCACCGCTTCCGTCCGCGTGCACCACGTGAACGTTGCCGTATCCGAGCTTCTCCAGAGTTTCGCGGGCCTTGGCTGCCAGCTCTGGGTGACGCTCGATGGTCCAGACCTCGGCGGTCAGCTCACCGAGAATCGCGGCTTCATAGCCGGTGCCGGTTCCAATCTCAAGCACGCGGTCCTCGGGCCACAGCTCCAGAATCTGCAGCATGGCGGCGACGATGTACGGTTGGGAGATGGTTTGGCCCGCGCCAATCGGGAGCGGGTAATCACCGTAGGCGCTCTGGCGATCTTCGGGGGCGACGAACTCCTCGCGAGGGACCTTCACCATCGCAGACAAGATGCGCTCATCGCGGATCCCTCGATCGCGCAGCTGGTCCTGCACCATGGCGGCGCGCTGCTGTGCCAGGCCTTCGTGTTGAGCGTTGTTGAACAGGTGAAAGGGCACGGTTTGCGACTCGCTCGCTGCTAGCCGCCGATTCCCAACCATTCGCCGAGCTTCTGCACCGGGCAGCGCAGGCCCACAAAGAACTGGCCGAAGGCGGCATACACCGCGCTCACCTCGTCGAAGCGCATCTCGTAAATCAGCTTCTTGAAAATGAGCGGGTCATTGGCGAACAAATCCACGCCCCACTCCCAGTCATCGAAGCCGATGGAGCCGGTGATGATCTGCTGCACCTTGCCGGCGTAGCGGCGCCCCACCATGCCATGCTCTTCCATCTGGCGTTGGCGTTCTTCGATGGGCAGCGTGTACCAGTTCTTGTCTTCGCCGCGTTTGCGGTCCATAGGGTAAAAGCACAAGTAGCGGCTGTCGGGAATCTTGGGATAGAGCCGCGGGTGCATCGCCTGCCGCTGCCGCTCCATCGTCTCTTCTACTTCGCGGTTCCATTCCTCTGACATCGGAGCGATGCCGCGCTCGGCAAGCTGGCGAAACAGCTTCACGCTGGAGTCGTACAGGCCCAACTCGATCACCGACAAATAGGAGTGTGTCGGCTCCAGATATTCCTTGAGCGCGGTGCGATTCAACTCCAGCTCCGCGGCGTTCAACTGGTCGAAGGTATCGCGGAAGTGCACCAGCATCAGGTCGCCCTTGTGCCCCAGCATGGAGTAGACCGCGCTCTGCCCGGCTTCTTCCGCCGCCGACAGCGCGGCCATCGCCTCGCGCGGGATCTCCTGCTGACGCGACGCGCTCAGCTTGCGCCACTCCGGCCAGCGAAAGCGAAACATCTGGTGCAGCACGCTCAGCCCTTCCAGCGTGAGTGGCACAGCATGCAGTTCAGCCGGGATGGTTTGCGTCGCGGCATTGCGGGAAGCCATTAGATAACTCCCAAGAGAGAAGATGCAGGTTCTGCCGTATTCTATGTTTCCTCCAGCTGAAAGAACACCGCAGGAGAAACTCCGAACCGCGCGCTCAGCCGCTTGATGTGCTCGCTCGTGAGATTGCGCTTGCCACTGAGCACCTCTGAGACGATACTCTCGCTGCCAAAAATCGGACCCAGGTCCTTCTGACGCAAGTGGTGGGCATCCAGCAGGTGGCGGATAATGTCAGCCGCCGCCGCATCTGGAACGGGGTATTGTCTGGACTCGAAGTCCTGGATCAGCACCGTGAGCAACTGGATAAGCTTTTCTTCAGCCCGCGTCACCGACTTTTTGCTGGTGAGCCGTTCCAGCATACGGAGGTAGGCCTGATTCTGCCTTTCATCGCGGATGACTTCCGGTCGCGTCTCCGACAACAGGGCGGCGTAATTAGCGCTCATCGCGTTCCTTATTGCCACTTACCTCGGTCGTACTCGGCGTGGGTGAGTAACCCCTTCACGAAGATGATCTGCCAGCGGTATTCAATCTTCACGAGTAAACGATAGTTGTTTCCCTTGATGTTAAATACCGTATATGCGCCCACTCGATCGGCGTGGGGATAAGTTTTCCTGGCTTCCGTCAGGCTTCGCCAGTTTGCGTGTCTTGCGATTTTGTACCACTCTGAAATCGGTCCCAGCAGTGATGGACCACTCGCCACAGCGGCACGCCAGGCGCTCTTGCTGATGATCCGCATGTGCCGAACTTCGCAAATCGCGAACTTAGATTCTAGTACGCGAAGCGGGAAGAAGCAAAAGTCGGGAGTGTCTGGAATCCGGCCGGCCGAAAAACGCCCCACTTAAGCTTTCGCTCAAGTGGGGCACGGTTCATCGCTGTCACAAATTGATGCCCACGCTAACAGTTGTTCCCGCCAGGTCCGCCAAAGAAGAAGTACTCACCCCAGGTGGTATTGTTGACGAACCACGGGCCGGCCACCGTGTAGCAAGCGGGCGATGGCTGCTGCGCGGTCAGGTTCGCCCACTGCGATGCATTGGTGGTGTTCACGAAATAGATTTGCCGTTGATAGGCGGCGAACCTGTAGCCCTGGTTTGCGAAGGCGCCGCTGCCCATCAGACCCCAATTGTTCACGCCCACCGTCTCACCGCCATACCGGATGCTCTGCGCATTCTGCGTCATCTGGCCGCCGCGGAAGACCTGTCCCGGATAGTATCCAACCCATGTTCTGTTAGTGTCGTTGCCCAGCGCCAGCCACCAGTTGCCCTGGTAGAAGTACCACGTCATGGTGAAGTAATACTGCGTGCCGCCGGAGGTGCTGTAGTTGGAGAACTTCCCGCCGAGGTGCCACTGGTTGCTGATCTGCATGAAACCTGGGCAGTCCAGGTTGTAGCAACCGATGTTGGGGACCGTATTTCGCCTGCCGTAATTGTTCGCAGTCCAGAAGATGAACAGGCGGGAATTCTGATCGCCGTATTTGGCCGGATAGTTCTGCCAGCCGCCTTCGACGGTTTGCAGGTTGTTTCCTGTGCCCCCGGAATACCACTGCTGCGACAAGGAGAAGATCTGTCCCAGCCTGGTGTTCACGAATGGACTCCAGAGGTTCAGGGCCGAGCTGCCACCGAAATTATTGACCAACTCGACCGTGTAGGCGTACTTGTGGCTGGCTTGCGGAGCTTGGGTGCCGGGAAGCTGGCCGCTGCCGTCAGGAGCCTTGCTGAAGAAGTCATTAAGGTTCGCGAAACTGGCCACCTCGTTAAGAGTGATCCGGCGCATCGGGACGGTATTGAGCTCGCAAGTTGAGGAGTTGCCAAACTGATCGTACTGATCGCCGGGCCCTAGCTGCGGGCTGAAGGTGTCAGCGTTGGGCGCCGTGCCCAGCGCGGGAGGCGGCTGTGCCACGCTGTTCAGGCCCTGCAGCACGTACGATGGCTGCTGCTGAATGGGAACGCAGTCGTAGTACTGGCCGTAGAGGAAGAAGCTGTGGCTTACCTGTACCGCCTGGTACAGGGTTTCAACATACTGCTGCATCTGGGAAAACGTGGCGTCATCCTGGACTGCGTACCCGGGCTGCCCGACGTATTGCGAGGCATTGGCGGATACGGTGTTGCTCATGAATTGGGTAAAGGGGACGAAGGTTTGGGCATGCAATGTTCCGGTCAGCGTGACAAGAAGCAGCACCATCACGCTCAGCAGCATTCGCTGTTTCATGGCTTTCATTGCGATCTCCTTTCGGCGCTGCGCATTAGAGCGCCGGGGTTGTTTTGGAATGTATTGTTCGGTGGCCAGCCGTCCTCGATTGCGAGTGCAGAATGCGGCAGATCGGCGGGCGCTTCAATGGTCAGCGTCTGATTCCGTACTGATTTCGGGATGATCGCCTAAGCTGATGATGGGAGAGGGATTAGCTGGCTGTATGAGCGACGATAGCCAGTAGCCACTTGTCAGTAAAGCTTCAAGTCGTGAGAGCAGCAGGTTCACGTGTACCCGAGGCCCGTTCACTTTTACTCTTTGGGGACCACCCTGCCTGCGCTTTGGCTGAGTGTGACAGTTGGGTGCTGAGCGCTGAGTGCTTGAATGCTTATTGCTAGAATCAAATTAGCCGGGGTGTTTGGCTTGCAGTCACAATTTACAGAAACTTACGACGTTGTCGTGGTCGGTGCCGGCCATGCTGGTTGCGAGGCCGCAATGGCGGCCGCGCGCATGGGCCTGAGAACTGCACTTTACACCCTCAACGTCGATCTCATCGCGCAGATGTCGTGCAACCCGGCTGTCGGCGGAATTGCCAAAGGCCATCTTGTCCGCGAAGTCGACGCTCTCGGTGGCATCATGGGCGAAGTGACGGACGCCGTCGGTATTCAGTTTCGTCTGCTGAACACCTCGCGCGGCCCGGCGGTTTGGTCCCCGCGAGCGCAATGCGACAAGCAGCAGTATCGCCGGAAGATGCGCGAGGTGCTGGAATCCGAGCCCAACCTGCACATCAAGCAGGCGGAAGTGGCCGAACTAGTTGTCAGTTGTCAGTTGCCAGCTGTCAGTGGAATCGATGAGCAGCCACAACTGACAACCGACAACCGACAACTGATAACTGGCATTCGCCTTCGCGACGGCCGCACCGTTGGCGCGCAGGCAGTCATCATCACGACCGGGACATTCCTCAATGGCCTGATCCACTGCGGCGAACAGCAGTATCCCGCGGGCCGCAGTGGTGAACCCGCGGCCGTGCTTCTCGGCGAAGCATTAAAGAAGCTCGGCCTGCGCGGTTGCCGGCTGAAGACGGGCACGCCGCCGCGTCTTGATGGCCGCAGCATCGATTGGTCGAAGTTCACGGTGCAGCCGGGCGATGAGGATCCCACGCCCTTCAGCTTCCGCACCAGGCGCGTTGCGCATCACGACAAGCAGGTGCCGTGCTACATCGCGTTCACCACGCCAGAGACGCACCGCATCATCCGCGAGAACGTGCACCGCTCGCCCATGTACAGCGGGCAAATCCAGTCCATTGGGCCGCGCTACTGCCCTTCCATCGAGGACAAGATCGTCAAGTTCCCCGACAAGGAAGTGCATCAGCTCTTTCTTGAGCCTGAGGGGCTGAACACACACGAGATCTACGTCAATGGCATGAGCACCTCGCTGCCCATCGAGGTGCAGCTCGCGATCATCAAGTCGATTCCCGGCCTGGAGAACGCGGAGATGCTGCGCCCAGGCTACGCCATTGAGTACGACTCCATCGATCCCACCGAACTGCAACGCACGCTGGAGACGAAGAAGATCGAGCGACTTTATTTGGCCGGGCAGATCAACGGCACCAGCGGCTACGAAGAGGCAGCGTGTCAGGGGCTGATGGCCGGCATCAACGCCGCGCTGAAGATCAAGGGCCAGCCACCGCTCATCCTCGACCGTACCGAGGCATATACCGCGATCCTGATCGACGACCTCATCAGCAAGGGAACGAACGAGCCCTATCGCATGTTCACCTCGCGCGCAGAGTTCCGCCTGCATCTGCGCATCGACAACGCCGACCGGCGCCTGACGCCGCACGGCCGCCGCGTAGGCTTGATCAGCGATGCCGCCTGGGCGGATTATCTCGCCAAGCAGGAGCGCATGAAGGCCTTGCGCGAATTGCTGGAACGCACGCGGGTGAATGAGGCAGTTGTCGGTTGTCAGTTGCCAGTTGTCGGAGCGGATCCCAATGCAGTCAACGATTCCAAGCACCTGTTGGAGCTATTAAGAGACGCCAAAGCCGCGGGGGTTACGCTGGCGCAGTTTCTGAAGCGTCCCGAAGTGCGAGTAGAGCAGCTTGCGCCAGTACTTGCGAGTCTGATGCCTGGTTTTTTTGTGAGAGAGGCAGACGTCAGTTGTCAGCCTTCAGCTCTCAGCCAGAGCTTACCGGTGACGCAGCCGACAACTGACAACGGACAACTGACAACTCCGCGCTTGAGCGCGGCCGTCCGCAACGAACTGAAGTCCGTCGAGACTGAGATCAAGTACTCCGGCTACCTCGAGCAGCAGGCCAAGGCCATCGAGCGGTTGAAGAAATCCGAGCAGCGGATGATCCCCGATTGGTTCGACTACGGCAGGGTATCGGGCCTCTCGCGTGAGATGAATGAAAAGCTCACCCGCGTTCGCCCGCAAACACTGGGACAGGCCAGCCGCATTCCGGGCGTGACGCCCGCCGCGGTTTCCCTCATCAACGTGTACATCGAAATCCAGGCGCGGCAAAAGGGCGCGCCTGCACATGCCGGTGCTCACCGCGTCTCTTAGAATCCCGGCAGCAACGCACTCCGTCTAATCACGCAATGCAAACCCAGGACCTTGACACCTTTCTCGAATACCTCGGTAGAGTACAGCAACGTACCATGCGGGTGGTCTGCTGCATTCCCGCCGACAAGCTGGATTGGTCCTATGCTGAGGGAAAATTCACGCTCGGCGATCTGGTGCGCCACATGGGAGCCATCGAGCGCTACATGTTTGCCGAGACGATTCAGAACAAGCCAAGCCTTTACAGCGGATGCGGCAAAGAGCTGGCCGACGGTCTTGATGAGGTCGTTCGCTTCAAGCAGACCATGGATCGCGAGACGGTGGAGATTATTCGCCGGCTGGGCAACGAGGGCATGATGCGCAAGTGCAACACGCCCGATGGAGCGTCGATTACAGTCTGGAAGTGGCTACGCCTGATGGTGGAGCACGAAATCCACCATCGCGGCCAGATTTATCTCTATCTCGGCATGCTCAATGTGCCCACTCCGCCGTTGTATGGCCTCACCTCGGAGCAGGTGAGCGAGCGCAGCGCACGCGCCCACAGCTAGCCAGTTATTGCCCGAGAAACTCCAGCACGCAACGCACGAACTCCGCAGGCTTTTCCAGCGCGGGCAGATGTCCGCACTTGGGTATCACCTGGAGCCTGGAGCCGGCAATCAGACGATGTATCCGCCGGCCGAGCTCCACCGGAATCATCTCGTCCTGCTCGCCCCAGATGACCAGCGTAGGGACTCGCAGTTCCGCAATGCGGTCGTCGAGGTGCTCGCGTCCGTCGCTCAGGTTCCGTAAGACGCTGTCAATAGTGTATCCGTCGCCGCGTTCCAGATGCTGCTGATAGGCCATCTCGATCAGGGCATCGGTTGCCAGGCTCTTGTCACAGAACAGATGCCCGAACACCTCGCGCATGTGGGCCAGGCTTGAGACGTGCAGGTCGACGGGCAGTTCCGTTATGCCCTCCCACACGCCGGCGGAATCCACCAGCACCAGCTTGTCCACGGACTCTGGGAAGCGCAGCGTGTAAGCCGCCGCTATCCAGCCCCCGAGAGAACCGCCAACCAGGGTTGCGCGTTCGATCCCCAGTGCACGCAGAAAACGTTCCAGCACCTCAACGAAACCGCCGAGGGTGTACTCGATATGTGGCTTATCGGAGCGCCCGAAACCGAGCATATCGAGCGCAATGACGCGGTGCGAAGAACTCAGTGCTTGCAGGCAGAATGCCCAGTCATCGGCGTCGCCGCCAATCCCATGAATCAGGATCAGAGGTGGTCCGGAGCCCACATCGTAGTAGCGGAGGGTGCAGCCAAACACCTTTATGCTGCGCAACTCAGGCAGAGGAGGCAAAGTGAATTTTTCGAACAGAGTTTGGGTTCTCGCGCCCTGCGTGAGCATCGCATCAGCTCACAAGATCTTCTTCCCGAATGCCGACAGCGCCAGCTCAACCGCCAGTTCGGCGGTCTGGTTGCGCTCGTCGAGCACCGGGTTCACTTCCACCATCTCGAAGCTCAACATGCGGCCATGATCGGCGATGATCTCCATCCCCAGGTGCCCTTCGCGGTATGTGGCGCCACCCCACACCGGTGTGCCGACACCAGGCGCATCCTCGGGATCGATCCAATCCAGATCGAGCGAGACGTGATATCCGATGGTGCCGCGGCCTACCAGGCGAAGCGCCTCCTCCATAACCGCGCGCATGCCGCGCTCGTCGATATCGCGCATGGTGAAGACATGCACACCAGCGCGGCGGATGTTCTCGCGCTCGTGCTCGTCCACGTCACGGATACCGACCAGGGCGACGTTTTCCGGACGCACCTTCGGGCTGAAATCGAACATGTCGCTTAGCGGTGAATGAAACAATCCCATGATTGCGCCGAGCGGCATGCCATGCACATTGCCGCTGGGCGAGGTCTCGGGGGTATTGATGTCAGTATGCGCGTCGATCCAGAGCAGCCCGATGCGCTGCTTCTTGCGGCGATAAAATTCGGCAACTCCGGAAACAGTTCCGGCCGCAATGGAGTGATCGCCGCCCAGCGTGAGAGGGATTTTGCCGTCCTCGAGCGTCTTGATCACCAGTTCCGCCTGCGCGGCGCAGGTGTTGGTGATTTCGTTTAGGTACTTGGCGTGAGGGTCGCCCTCCGCCTCGGTTTCCAGCATGGCTACGGGAACATTACCGCTGTCCTCGACGTCATAACCAAGCGCCTCGAGTTTGGCTTCCAGGCCGGCCACGCGCATGGCGGACGGACCCATGTCAACCCCGCGACGCGACTGGCCGAGATCAAGCGGCACACCGATGATGCGGATGTGCTTGGTTTCGATGTTTTGCAGCGGCTTGGTGATGGGACTGGTTGCCATAATGTTCTTGGATAGTATCGGGTAGAGCCGGCCTTTAGGCCGGCGGCCCCAGCATGCCTTCTAGACAACGTTCTAATTCACACAGTCACACCAAGTCTCACGGATACAGCCGGTGCAGCATGCGAGGGAAGGGAATCGTCTCGCGCACGTGCTCCAGGCCGCAGATCCACGCCACGGCCCGCTCGATTCCCATCCCGAAGCCCGCGTGCGGCACGCCACCGAACTTCCGCAAATCCAGATACCACTTGAAGGCCTCTTCCGGCAAACCGTGCTGGTGAATCCTCTGCAGCAGCAACTCATGTGACGCCATGCGCTGCGAGCCACCAATGATCTCGCCGTAGCCCTCCGGCGCAAGTACGTCAACACACAGTGCCAGCTCAGGCCGCTCGGGGTCGGGCTCCATGTAGAACGCCTTTACCGACGCTGGATAGCGATGAATCATTACCGGCCGCTCGAACTGCGATGAGATGTAGGTCTCATCGGGCGAGCCCAGATCACCGCCCCATTCGAACTTGTTTTCCAGCTCGCCCCGAGCATGCGCTTCTTGCAACATCTTCACCGCTTCATCGTAGGTAATGCGCGGGAAGGGCGTCCCAACCTTTTCGAGCTTGCTGAGATCACGCCCGATAATTTCCAGCTCGGGACGGCGCCGCTCCAGGCACCGCTTCACAATGAAGGTGATGAACTCCTCTGCCAGCGACATGAGGTCGTCGAGCGTGGCGTAGGCGACCTCCGGCTCGACCATCCAGAATTCTGTGAGATGGCGGCGGGTCTTCGATTTCTCGGCGCGGAAGGTTGGGCCGAAGCTGTAGACCTTGCCCAGCGCCATTGCCGTTGCTTCTATGTAGAGTTGGCCAGACTGCGTGAGGAACGCCTGCTCCTCAAAGTAGTCCACCGGAAACAGCGTCGTCGTGCCCTCGCATGCGGCGGGCGTGAGGATGGGCGGATCGGTCAGCGTGAAGCCGCGATCGTCTAAGAAATCGCGCGCGGCTTTGATGATCTCCGCACGCACGCGCAGGATTGCCGCCTGGCGCGGCGAGCGAACCCACAGATGCCGGTGCTCCATCAGGAAATCGACGCCGTGTTCCTTAGGCGTTATCGGGTACGGATCGTCAGGATTCACGCGCTGCACGACTTGCGCATCGCTGATGTCAATCTCGTAGCCGCCGGGAGCACGCTTGTCGGAACGCACCTTGCCAGTGACGATGACGCTGGACTCTTGGGTTAGTCCCTTGATCGACTCGAACAGCTCGGGTGAGACAGCGTTTTTCGCGACTACGCCCTGGATGATGCCGCTGCCGTCGCGAAATATTGGAAACAGCAGCTTTCCGCTCTCGCGCAGGTTGTAGAGCCAGCCGCGAATGGTGACAGTCTCGCCCTCGTGGCGGCCGATCTCGCGAATGGTGGAGACGGGGGCTTCGGTTTCAGCTTTGGCCGATGGGTTCATGAGAATAAGTATTAAGTATGCACGTTGCTCATGGAAAAGTCAGGCAGGGGATTACCGACACCTCAGCATTCAGCTTGACCGAGGGCAGCAGAGAATTTACGAAGGCGTGAACTCCCGGGCAGCGTTTCCCTATCTTGGTCGTGTCGGCCGGAAGCAAAGACGCGCGAACTAACGTTTGTCGGCTTGCCTTATTTAGCCATTTACCGCGTACACGGCGAAATTGTTGAAATCATCCGCATTTTGCATGGGCCGCAAGACCGGCCATGAAACCTACTCTCCCACCTTCTCCAACCTCGCAAACGCCTCCGCCATCTTCTGGCTGACGTTCTCCCCTTCAACCGCCTCAATTTCCAGCAGCAACGGCGGTACATGCGGCGCCGTGCGTAGCAGCTCCACCGCCCTCTTCCAATCGATGCTGCCCTCGCCGGGCCAGAGGTGCGAATCACGGTCCTGTTTATTGTCATGCACGTGGGTTGAGCGAATTCGGTCCTTCAACAGCTCGAATGCCTGCCCAACTCCAGGCGACAGGTGCGCGTGACCGACATCGAAGCACACTCCGATGTCCGCAAATCGTCCTGCCTGCAACAACTGCATCAGGTTTTCCGGAGTGGACAGCTCGTTAGGAATATTCTCGACCAGCAATTCCACGCCCAGCGGCTTGGCGAATGCGTGCAGGTGCTCAAGAGAGCTTATGGCCCCATCAACCTTGTGCTCGTTTGTTTCCTCGTTGCCGATGCCCACGTGCTGCACTAAAAACCGGAACGGCGCCTGTTCCGCCACCTCGATGGCGCGCTTGATCTCGTCCATCGCCGCAATGCGCTCCCGCTTTTCGACCGCCGCAATGTTGATGGCCTGCGTACCACCGCTTCGCCATTCCTCGTCGCCGTGCATCGGAGAATGCAGGGAATGGAAGCTGACTCCGGTGCTGCGGAACCAGTTTGCGATCTCGCGCACATGCTGCCGGTCGGTGTAGTTGAAGTGACCGCGGGCCGCAAAGATTTCCACCGCCTCGGCGCCGCCGCGCACGAACTTGTCCAGCAGTCCTGGATGCAGCCGTTCGTGCCGGGCGTACAACAGTGTGGACATTGCCCTGCGCATTCAGTAACCAATCGCCTTTCCGCCATTGCGTCCGTCGCTTGCGCCCAGCAGCTCGCCCGTCTTCTCGTCAACCGCAATGCACTCGGCGTCTCCCAAGTAATCGCGGTCGACCTTAATCTTGTGACCCATATGTTCCAGAATGCCGATCGTGTCCGGCGAGATACCCGTCGGCTCAATTTCAATCTGGTCGGGCATCCACTGCTCGTGGAAACGCGGGGCGTTTACCGCCTGCTGAATGTTCAAGCCGTAATCCACAACTCCCATCAGCGTATTGGCAACCGTGGTGATGATGGTCGGCCCTCCCGGTGAGCCGAGCACGAGGAACAGCTTGCCATTCTTCAGCACGATGGTCGGCGTCATTGCCGATAGCGGCCGCTTGCCCGGCCCGATAGCGTTCGCCGGCCCCTGAATCAGACCATACATGTTCGGCACCCCGGGTTTCGACGAGAAATCGTCCATCTCGTCGTTCAGCAGGAATCCCAGACCTTCTGCCGTCACGCGCGAGCCGAATGAATCGTTCAGAGTAGTTGTCACCGCGACCGCATTCCCTTCAGCGTCAACTACCGAGTAGTGGGTTGTGTGTACTGGTTCGGCTACAGATTTCGGTTGCGGATGCGAGCTGGCATAACTGTCAAGCTCGGAAAAGACCGACGGGCGCCGGAGTTCCGTGCTGGGCGTTGCACGGCGCAGTGGAATGGTTTCGCGCCAGGCATTGCCGTAACGCTTGTCAATGAGTTGCGCGACCGGAATCTTCGAGAAATCGGGATCGCCCATAAACTCGGCGCGGTCGAAGAAGGCGCGCTGAAACGCCTCGGCGGTGAGGTGAATGCTCTGCGCAGAGCGGTCACCTTCTTTGTTTAGATCGTAGCCTTCGAGGATGTTCAGGATTTCCACCAGCGCGACGCCTCCCGATGACGGTGGAGGCGCGCTGATGATCTCGTAGCCGCGATACGTTCCCCGAATTGGCTGCCGTTCTTTGACCTCGTACTGCGCCAGGTCGTCGGCGGTGATCAGTCCACCGCCCTTCTGTATTGCGGCGGCAATCTCTCGCGCCAGCGAGCCGTGATAGAAGTCCTCGGGATTTTCGGCGATCCGCTCCAAAGTTCTTGCCAGTTCCGGCTGCTTGAATGTCTCTCCCGGCTGGTAGTACTGGCCATCGCGCTGAAAGATGCGATGCGAGTCGGGGAACTCTGCAAGCTCCGAATCCTGGAACGATTTTGCATCGTCGTAGTCCAGCACAAAGCCGTCGCGCGCCAACCGCATCGCGGGTTCCATTACCTGCTTTAGCGAAAGCTTACCCCAGTGCTGCTCGGCGTAAACCAGTCCGGCCACAGAACCCGGCACCGCAATTGACTTGTAACCGATTGTGCTCAGCTTGGGGATGACGTTGCCATGCGCGTCCTGATACATGCTGGCGGTCGCCTTAGCTGGCGCCTTCTCGCGGTAATCAAGAAAGTCGACGTCGCCGCCTGGCCGCCGAAAGAGCAGAAATCCGCCTCCGCCAATGTTGCCGGCTTGGGGATAAACCACCGTCAGCGCGAAACCCACAGCCACGGCTGCGTCGATGGCGTTGCCTCCTCGTCGCAGAACATCCACGCCTACGCGTGAGGCTTCGGGATGTACCGTGGCCACCATGCCTTTGGAACCGTGGCTGGGGCTCACCATGTCGCCCGCAAATCCTTGCATGCACAGCGCGAGCAGTGCTGTAAACAGGAGATGAGGGCGTAGTCTCATGTATGCGGCGGGAAAGTACGGTTCGTAATCAGGGCACGCCTTCAGGTGTGCCGATAACAACTCTTCAGGATTGTCATCCCGACCGAGCGGGCGAGTGGAGGGACCTGCTTGCATCGCGCAGAAAGCAGGTTCCTCGACTGCGCGAGTCCGGTTACTGCGTGACCGGACTCGCTCCGCTCGGGATGACACGAGAAAAAATGCCGCAAACGGCAAGGCTAAAGCTATGCCCTGATACCAACCGATGTTCGAAGAAACTATGCGTAAAAGCTGTGCAAGGCATTGAGGCTAGTCCAACATCGCTGGCAGAGTCAAATGAGGAACGGGCGCTTTCCGCCTACCGATGACTGCCGCTTGCGCCCGCCAACGGATTAGTTGTGATACGGCGATGTTACGTAAGTTATCCAGCGCGATACTGTTCTGACTCGACCTGATCGGAATCCGAGCAGGGTGGACACAGCGTCTGAAGCGCCGGGGCAACCCGAATCCCTCCGCCATCCGCCATGGCAGTTGGCGGATTGCAGATTTTCGTTGTATATCTAGTTAGCCTGTGGGCCATGATGCAGACTTCCATCTTTTCCGTTGACGTCGAGGACTGGTTTCACATCCTCGATGTTCCGAGCGCACCCGTCATCTCGGAATGGAGCAGCTTACCCTCACGCGTTGAAAAGAACTTTTCCCGGCTGCTCGACATCTTCAGCGAACACAACGTTCAGGTGACCTGCTTCTTCCTCGCCTGGGTCGGCGAGCGATTCCCCCACCTGGTAAAAGAAGCCGCCGCACGTGGACACGAGGTCGCGTCGCATGGCTACAGCCATCGACTGGTGTACCAGCAGTCGCGCGAAGAATTTTACGAAGATGTTCGTCGCGCCCGCTTGTTGCTGGAGGAAGTTGCGGGCTCGCCGGTGGTGGGTTATCGCGCCCCTGGCTTCTCCACCACAACCGACACGCCGTGGTTCTTTGACGTGTTGGCGCAAGCAGGCTATCAGTACGACTCGTCGGTTTTTCCGGCGGCACGGGGCCATGGAGGCATACGAGACGCCCGCCGCGATCCTTACCGCGTTAACGACGCCTTTCTCGAGGTCCCCATCACGGTGGCCGACATTGCCGGCAAAGCGATGTGTTTCTTCGGCGGCGGCTACTTGCGCTTGTTCCCCTACTGGCTGATTCGCAAGAAAGCAAACGAAGTTCTGGCCGAGGGCCGTCCGGTAGTGTTCTACATCCATCCGCGAGAGATCGATCCCGCCCATCCGCGGCTGCCCATGAGCCGCAGGCGCACCTTCAAGTCCTACGTTAACCTTGAAACTACCGAGTGGAAAATCCGGCGCATTCTGCGCGATTTCCCGGTGACGACATTTCGGAACGTACTCAGCAATCATCCCCAATTGGCTAAATCCCATGTCGCTTGATCGTACCCAGACTTTCTTCCATCAGTATGCCAACGATTTTGACGCCATCTATGGCAACCAGAATGGCGTGATCGACAGCGTCATCAATCGTCTCTTTCGCAAGAGCATGCGCTTGCGTTACGAGAAGTCGATTGCAGGCTGCGAGCCCGTGCAGGGAAAGAGCGTCCTGGACGTGGGCTGCGGGCCGGGCCATTATTCCATCACGCTGGCGCAGCGCGGGGCCTCGCGTGTGGTCGGTATCGATTTTGCCGACGGCATGTTGAAGCTGGCGACCGAGCACGCGCAAAAGGTCGGCGTCGGCGATCGCTGCAAATTCATGGTTGCCGACTTCTTTAACTATCAGCCACAAGACATCTTCGATTACGTCATCGTGATGGGCTTCATGGACTACATGCCCGAGCCGGAGAAAGTCGTGGCCAAGGTGTTGTCGCTGACGCGGAGCAAGGCATTCTTCTCGTTTCCGGTGGCGGGCGGAGTGCTCGGCTGGCAGCGGCAGATGCGCTACAAAAAGCGCTGTGATCTTTTTCTGTACACCCAAGACCAGCTCAAGCAGCTCTTCGCCAAGTTTCCGGAAGCAAGTGCCAGTATCGAGCCGATCAGCCGCGATTTCTTCGTGACGCTGGAGCGGAACGGCAAGAAGGTCTAGCGGAGCCAGTCGTCCGATTCCACACACTGTGGCATAAACTGTGTTCATGGCTGGAACGCAGCGACGAGCCGTCGTCATTGGAGCAGGTCCCAACGGTTTAGCAGCGGCTATCATTCTGGCGCAAGCGGGATTGCAGGTCGATGTCTTCGAAGCCGAACCCCAGCCCGGCGGTGGCGCGCGCACTCTTCCTCTTACATTGCCCGGATTCATGCACGACTTCGGCTCCGCCGTGCACCCAATGGCGCTGGCATCGCCGTTCTTCTCTAGCTTGCCTCTGCGGGATTACGGGCTGGAGTGGATTCAGCCCTCGGCGCCGCTGGCCCACCCGCTAGACGATGGCACCGCGGTCATTCTGGAGCGCAATCTCAAGGACGCGCAGTCTGCGCTGGGGGACGACGGCAGGCAGTGGCGCCGGCTCTTTGGTCCCTTCGCGGAGCATTGGAACGAGATCGCTCCGGAGATCCTGCGGCCTGTCTCGTTGCTTCCGCGGCATCCGCTTCTGCTGGCCCGATTCGGCTTGCTGGGATTCCCTTCGGCCAGCGCAACCGCTCAATTCTGGTTTCGCAACCCGCGTACGAAGGCGCTCTGGGCCGGACTGGCGGCACATTCGGTTCTTTCCCTCGACGAACCGCTTACCTCCGCATTTGGAATCATCTTCGCTGCAACTGCCCACGCTGTGGGATGGCCGATTCCGCGCGGCGGAGCACAGTCGATCACCAGTGCCCTGTGTGCACATCTCGCCAGCTTGGGCGGCACAGTGCGCACCTCCAGCAGAGTCGAGGACCTCGCGACAGTTGGCACGTTCGATGTTGCGCAATGTGATGTCACGCCAAGGCAGTTGTTGCGAATCGCGGGTGAGCGTTTGTCGTCGTCATACCGGCGCAAGTTGGAGAAGTACCGCTATGGCCCCGGCGTCTTCAAGGTCGACTACGCTTTGTCGAGTTCAATTCCGTGGAAAGCCACGGACTGCAACCGCTCGGCGACCGTGCACTTGGGCGGAACGCTGGAGGAGATCGCGCGCTCCGAAGACGGCATGCGGCACGGCCGGCCCGCCGAGCGGCCATTCGTGCTGTTGGCACAGCCGACCCTCTTTGATCCCTCGCGCGCTCCCGAAGGGAAGCACATCGCCTGGGCGTACTGCCACGTACCAAACGGCTCTGACTTTGACATGCTGCCCCGGATTGAGGCGCAGATTGAGCGTTTCGCACCCGGCTTTCGCGATTGCATTCTGGAGCGTCGAGTCTTTTCTCCCGCGGCTTTGGAAGCCATGGATGCGAACCTGGTCGGCGGCGACATCGGCGGCGGACTGGCCAATCTCCCGCAGCTTCTCTTCCGTCCCACAATGAGGTACTATGCCACCTCTGCGCACGACATCTACATCTGCTCGTCCTCCACTCCTCCCGGCGGCGGCGTGCATGGGATGTGCGGCTATAATGCCGCCAAACTCGCGCTAAAACGCCTGTGAGCAATCCTCTCGAGCCCGGTAACCGCGGTAAGATCGCGATGGCCCTGTCACTCACGGCGGTGGGCGGCTTCGTCGATGCCGTCGGCTACATAGCCTTGTTCCAGATCTTCACCGCCAATATGAGCGGCAACAGCGGGGCGCCGTGATTGCTAAACCAATGGAACTGCGGTAGTCATTTGTAAGAATGACCACCGCAGCCCCATTTAGTAGGATGTAGCTTTGACGCCGACCTGAAGGTCGGCTCTACCCTCGCAGCGGGGTAACAGCATGTCCTCAGCGTCGCTATCGTCGCAAAACCGCAAGCTTGCCGTGCTCTGTCTGGCCAGCTACTACAAGGGCGCCGAGTTCATTCGCGAGTGCCACCGCCAGGGATGCCGCACCTTGCTGCTCACCTCGCACAGCCTGAAAGACGAGAACTGGCCGCGCGAGAGCATCGACGAAATCTTCTACATGCCCGATGTGCAGAAGAAATGGAAGCTGGAAGACGCTCTGCTCGGCGTGAGCTACATGGCGCGAACGGAAAACATCGATCGCATCGTCGCCCTCGATGACTTCGACGTCGAGACCGCCGCAACTTTGCGCGAGCATCTGCGCGTGCCCGGAATGGGCGACACCACCGTGCGCTACTTTCGCGACAAGCTGGCCATGCGAAGCAATGCCCGTGACCACGGCCTGCTCGTTCCGGCTTTCATTCAGGTCCTGAATCACGCTCAATTGCGCGGCTTCATGGAGCGCGTCCGTCCGCCGTGGGTGTTGAAGCCTCGCTCCATGGCTGGATCCATGGGAATTAGCAAAATTCATCACCCTGACGAATTCTGGGCGGCGGTCGACAAGCTCGGCGACCAGCAATCCTTTTATCTCCTCGAGCAGTACGTCCCGGGTGATATCTACCACGTCGATTCCATCTTCTCCGAACGCGAGCCGGCATTTTCCATCGCCAGCCGCTATGGACGTCCGCCGATGGACGTCTCGCAGCAGGGCGACATCTTTACTACCGCGACGCTGCCGCTGGACTCAGCTGAGGCACAGCCGTTGATCGCGATGAACCAGGAAGTGATGAAGGCTTTCGGCTTGCTGCGAGGCGCATCGCACAGCGAGTTCATTCGCGGTCGTGAGGATGGCAGGTTGTACTTCCTGGAGACTTCCGCGCGCGTGGGTGGCGCCCATATTGTCGACCTGATCGAAGTCGCAAGCGGCATCAACATGTGGGCGGAATGGGCTAAGGTTGAGATCGGCGGTGGCAAGACCTCATACGCCCCACCTGTTCCGAGGAGAGATTCTGCCGGACTGCTGGTTTCGCTCGCCCGGCAGGAATATCCCGACACGTCGGCCTACAACGATCCGGAAATCGTGTGGCGCATGAAAGACAAGAAACACCATGTCGGTCTGATTGTTAAGTCACCGGATCCGAAGCGCGTCCAGGAATTGCTGCAGAATTACGTCGAGCGCATGCGGCAGGATTTTCTCGCTTGGCAGCCCCCACTGGAACGCCCCAACTTCTAACTTTCCTCCTCGCGAAGTAATTTGCTCAATGTGGGCTTGTGCTTCTCCGCTTTGCCTTTCCGCTTCTTGTCTCCGGGCTCGGCTCGCGTCGGAGGAGGCGTTCCGACGACCGCGCGAGCTGCAGCTTTCACCGCCGATGTGGCGCGAAACGGCTTCGGCTTCCGGGGTTTCGATGGCATGAGAACTTCTCGGCCGACCTCAATCATCTTCTATTGCAGCATCATCGGCGAAGCGCACCCTGATTCACCCAATGAAAACCCCTGTTGATCAGTAAGAATCTGTGCGGATCCGACAAATCCAACTTGCCTAGATGGGCCGTGAAAGGCCGGCCGTCCATGCGCCCGGTCATGGTCATGCTGTCCGGCTGCGAATTCTCGTAGCTGAGTGAGGCCTTCCAGTGTTGGCTGCCCAGTTCCGCAAACGTCAGCCTGTTTTGCTGCTCATTCAGCCGTAAATAATACTGCTGCAGACTGCCATCCATCATTTGAATGCTAAGCAGGTTCGGGGCATCAAAAACGACGTTCTGCCACCGGTCCTTGTCGGTCACCAGCGGCGGATGTGGCACATTGTCCAGCGCGAACTCGTCCACGAACCAGATGCCACGCAGCGGCGGCCCAAGATGCGCCGCCTCCCTCGCTTCGTCTATGCGTGCGTAGTACGACGCCATGGAAATCGCAACCACGCCGAATCCGAGCTGAAAGAGCAAGGCCCACTTGTTCCACTGCTTGTCCTTGAACAACGGCACGCGGCGGGCGGGCTCGACCGGCCGGTTGACGATAAACATGTTCGCCAAACGGCGCATGTCCGGAAGCAGCAGAATAATGCCGATCACCATGAGATGTATGGAATAGATTTTGCGCGGAACGTCATAGCACAAATTCAGCATCAGCACGTTGCTCATGACGCCCAACATGACAAGCGATCCCAAAGTGGCAAGTTGTGGCACCAGGAGCAGCAAGCCCCCCAGGACTTCGCCGGCGCCGCCAAACAGGCTGTAGGCGCGTGACACTCCCATGAACGTCCACAGAAATCCCATCGGTGAGGTCTGTCCCAATGGATCGATCAGTCTCACTAGCGGCGGCTCGGGGAATTGCGCGCGAAACATCTTGTTGACGCCGTAGCCGATCATCGGGCCCGCCACCGCCAATCGCAGGCCGAGTCTCAGCCATGCATCCAGACGTTCGTAATTCGTGCGCTTTCGGTCCAGCCACGACCATATAACCGTGGCAATAATGGCCAGCACGAAGACGCAAAAGACCAGAACGTAGTCGTACAGTTCGTCGCCACTGCCGTTCAGCACCTCGCTGAAATCGCCTTTAAGGTGCAGGACATTTGTTCCTACCCAGGGGACGACGTTGTGCCAGAAGCTGCCCCAAATGGCGCGGTAAGGATTCTGGATGTTCTGGTCGTGGGCACCCAGTCCACCTACCCCACCCGGCCCCAGGTAGAGAACGAAGTACGCAAAGATGAAGCGGAAGCCGATCCGAGTCGCCAATGACCACTGGGGTGTCTCAGGAGATGCGACGGGAGCGTCCCGCTGCAACTGCGGTATCATGAGGGCCCTCTTGATGAGCTGGGGTTGTTATCTTGCGCGCGCTACCTGCGTTCAGCCCGCTGCCAAGGCTGAGGCATTTTCGCCCGAACGCGGCATTTGTGCAACTTTCCTGACGTTGACGGCGCTGAAAGGTCGCAACACGCGCAAAAAAGGCTCCCGTTTCCGGGAGCCTCTCTTACTCGATTGCTCAATGACTCAGTTGAACGACTGCGAGCCGGAGCCGTCGTTGCGCTTCAGCGTCGGGCGATCGTCGGCAGGCTGGCTGCCCGAGCCACTGCCGCTATCGTCAGAGGGATGGTCGGCCGTAGCGCGACGCAGCGTTGGCCGGTCTTTGTTGTCTTTGTCGTTCTGCAACTTGTGCCGGTTCTCCAGCGACGCCAGCCGCGACTTCACATCATCGAACTCGGAGGTGTTGACGATGTACTCGGGTCGCGCCGGTAGCACCGTCCGCATCTCCTGCTGAGCGGAAGCGACCCGGTCAGGCGTCATGGGATGCGACGCGAACGCCTTGGCCAACGTACCCGGCTTCTTTTTCTCCTGCGCCTCAATCTTCTCGAAGAACGAAATGAACGACTGCGGATCGTAGCCCGCCTTGTACATGTATTCCATGCCCAGGAAATCGGCTTGAGCTTCGAAGCTGCGCGAGAACTTCATGAAGGTGAGCGGCACGCCGATACCCATTGCGGCCTGAGTTCCCTCGTACACCGCCCAGCCGCCCGGCACGAAGATCAGCGGGATGCTGGCCAGATTGACGATATTGCTGCGCGTCTGCTCGCGCGCTACGTGGCAGGCCGCGACGTGTCCGATTTCATGCGCCATAACTCCGGCCAGTTCAGCTTCGTTGTCGGCGGCCAGAATCAAACCGGAATTCACATAAAAGAAGCCGCCGGGCAGGGCGAAGGCGTTGATGTCATCGGTATCGATGACCTTGATCGTGAAGGGGACCTTGGCGTCGGAGTTGCGCACCAGGTTCTGTCCGATTCGATTCACGTACTCGGTGATCACCGGATCGCTGACCATCTTGGCGCCGTGCTCCACCATCTGCGAGTACTGGCGCCCCATGGCAACCTGCTTGTCCAGCGAGTACCAATTACCAAGTCCCTTGTCACAGCCGACGTTGCGGTTGCCGATCGCGTCGATGTTCTTCATCGCGTCCGGCGAAGGGGCATTCTTCTCCGGCTTCTCAGGGGCGTACTGGCCATCCGACGATGAGCTCTGCGAGGTAGAGGCTTGGGTTGAGGAGCCCTGCCCAGACGAGCCCTGGTTCTGGGCGATCCCCAACGGAACCAGCATTAGAGCGAGCAGGCTAATTAGAGAAAATCGCACCGCGGAACGCATGATGAACACCTTTTTTTGGCCGGGATACACTTCGGCCCAAAACCTTGCCTTCGCCATCAAACCCCAACCGGCGCCAATTGTTGCCGATCGTTACCCCTTATTCTCTTCCCCTTCGGACCCGAAGTCCACCCCGCTGGAGACTTTGTATCTAAATCAGATGTCACGCCGCCATTAGAGTTTCCATATTTCCGGCTTTCGAGTTTCAAAATATGGGGCCGACTGCAGCCATCCCGTCCAGCAAGCACTCCGGCCCTGCGTGCTAAACTTTTTGATGGTCCGCATGGCAATGCCGGGCAAAATCCTGCTGGTGCGCTTCAGCGCCTTGGGCGATGTCATCCAGACATTGCCCATTCTCACCATGCTGAGGGACGGCTTTCCCCAAGCCAAGATCGGCTGGGCCATTGACACCGAGCTCGCGCCAGCAATTGAAGGTCATCCTGCCCTGGACTACATCCATCGCTGCTCGCGCCGGAGCTGGATGCGAGGCCTTTCGAACCCAGCGAAGTGGCCCGCTGCCACTCGCGAATTTCAAGCATTTGTGGACGAGGTGCGGGCGGTCCATTACGACGTTTCCATCGACGCCCAAGGTCTGCTCAAGACTGCGCTGCTGCCTTATGCCGCGGCCATCAAGCGGCGAATCGGCTTCAAACACGGCCGCGAATTCAGCAGTTCCTTCTACACGGAACGGTACATGGATCGGAAGGAGTATTTCGATCCGGCAGTGTGTCATCTGCAACACATGGCCGATCTGGCACACAGCATCGGCGCCGCGGATGTTCGCCAAACGATTGAGCCGCCGCAGGTGACCGAGACCGCACGGCAGCGAGTCTCTGCGTTGCTGGATGGCGTGTTCGGAAACGATGCGGCGTTGGTGGCCATGGCTCCCGCAACCCAGTGGGTCAGCAAGCACTGGCCGGAAGAGTATTGGGTTGCGCTGATCTCGCGTTTGCTTGCCGAGACCGATCTCAACCTGATTTTGCAGGGTTCGGCAGCGGATGCGGAGGTTGGCGCCCGCATTCTGCGCACCTTCCCGCCGTCCCAGCTTCAGGGGCGCGTGTGTGATCTATTCGGCAAGTTGCCGATTCCGGAGATGTACGCCTTATACGAGCGGGTGCAGGCGGCCGTGGGCTCGGACAGCGCTCCGCTGCACATTGCCGGCGCGATGCGCGTGCCTGTGCTCATCGGAATTTACGGCCCGACCGGCTATCGCCGGACCCCACCCATCGGCAGTCCGCATACCAAGCTGTTTTCGACCGAGGGGGAGCTGGCTTGCCAGCCGTGCCACAAACGCACATGTCCGTTGGGAACCGATGAATGCATGAAGCGCATCAAGCCCGGTGCCGTGTTTCAGGGGCTGCTGGATGAGCTGAACGCAGCGGGTATCAGCTTTCAGAACAGGGATGCCATCGTGCTTCGGTGATCGGTTGGAATTGCAGGGGATAACTGGTTTGTATAGGGCACGACTTCAGTCGTGCCGAAAGTTGTGGCAATTGGAACAGGGCTTTAGCCCCTGCACGATTGCGATCAGGGGCTAAAACCCAGTCTTCTAGACGTCGAACGGCACGTCTAAAGACGTGTCCTGACACAAACCGGTATTAGCACACGCTATGGGCCGTCTGAAACGAATTCACTAATGTTGAACATGTCCAAACTCGCCGCCGCGGACTTCCATTCCGAGCCGTTCGAGTACTTGCTCGTCGACGACCTCCTGCAGCCCGACTGCAAGCAGGCCGTCGTGGCAGACTTTCCGGACATCGATCGCGCGGGAAGTTTCCCGCTCTCCCGGCTCAGCTACGGACCGGCTTTCAGGCAATTGACCGACGAGCTGCTCGGCCCGGAATTTGCGGCTGCCGTGGGTGCGAAGTTCTCGATGGACTTGTCCCCATATCCGACCATGCTGACGGTCCGTGGCCAGTGCGACGACTCCGACGGCCAAATCCATACCGACTCCAAGGACAAGGTCATCACCGTGCTGCTGTATCTCAACCCCGATTGGGAGAGCAGCGGCGGCCGCCTTCGGCTGTTGCGGTCAAAGAACCTCGAGGACTATGTCGCCGAAGTTCCCCCAACCATGGGCAGCCTCATCATCTTCAAGCGTAGCGACCGCTCCTGGCACGGACACAAGCCGTTTGAAGGCAAGCGCCTAGGCCTGCAAATGAACTGGGTGAAGAGCGACCGGTACATGCGCAAAGAGCGCTTCCGCCACGAGGTCAGCTCGTTCTTCAAAGGCCTGGTCGGCCGGAAAAGCTATGCCGGCTGAGGGCGATAAGACCCACCCTAGCCAAAAGATGGCTAGGATGGGGCACCCTGGAACCACCAAAACCGGCGGCGCACCCCTCTCAGTAACCATTGTCGCGCAGAACGAGGAGCGGACCATAGCCGACGTGCTTGCGGCGATTACCGATATCGCTGACGAAATAGTCTTCCTCGACAGCGGCTCGACCGACGGTACCGTCGAGATCGCCAAGCGCTTCGGCGTGCGTTTCTATCATCAGGACTGGCTGGGCTATGCCGAGCAGAAGAACAAGGCCATCGATCTTGCGACCGGGGAGTGGATTCTCAGTCTCGATGCCGACGAAATTTTGACTCCCGCGCTCGTGGCGGAAATTCGCGAGCTCATGCAACGTGGTGTTCCGGACGACATCGCCGGCTTAAAAATCCCCCGCGTTCTGTATGTCGGCGACACACCTGTGCGGGGGGGCGGCTTCTATCCTGACGCGCAGTTACGTCTGATTCGCAAAGGCAGAGGCCGCTTTAGCCCGCGCCTGATTCATGAGTCGATCAAGGTGGACGGCAAAGTCCGTCAGCTCAAGCATGACATGCTGCACTACGCCTACAAGGACGTGGACGATTTTGCTGAGACCATGGACCAGTACGCGCAACTGAGCGCCCGGCACTATCTCGAGAACGAAAATACGGCCTGGCGCAGAAGTCGGCTCAACGAGTTCCTCAATCCGCTCTGGACATTTGTTTATCGGCAGTTTTTTCGCGGCGGCTTCCTGCACGGCACTCTCTGCTGGCGGTTGAATGTGATCTACGCGGGGTACGTCCGCAAGAAAATCCGATACCTGCGCCAACTCCTACGCGAACAATAGCCCGGAATCTAACCTGCCTGGGCGGGGGCTCTCATCCGCTGGGAACTGTCGCCCACCATGTTAGACTTTTGAAGTACCTCTCTATGGCACAAATCCAGCGTAGGAAGACTTATACGGCGACGGTTGGCGGCGTGCGCGTCGGCAGCGATGCACCGATTGTGGTGCAGTCGATGACCAACACCGACACTGCCGACATCGACGGCACCATTCGCCAATCGATGGCCCTGGCACGAGCCGGCTCCGAACTGGTGCGCGTCACCGTCAACAATGACGACGCCGCCAAAGCCCTGCCGCACATTGTCGATGGCCTCGACCGCCTTGGCGTCCCCGTGCCCATCATCGGCGACTTCCACTACAACGGGCACATTCTGCTGAAGAAGTATCCCGAGTGTGCGCGGGCGCTGGCCAAGTATCGCATCAATCCAGGCAACGTCTCCATCGGCAAGAAGGACGATAACAATTTTCTCGCCATGATCGAGGTCGCCATCCAGAACGACAAGCCGGTGCGTATCGGCGTCAACTGGGGCTCGCTCGACCAGGCCCTGCTGACCCGATTGATGGATGAGAACTCGAAGCTCGAGGAGCCGAAAGACGCACGCGACGTGACCATGGAAGCGATGGTGCGAAGCGCGCTACGCTCGGCCGAGATCGCCGTCAGCCACGGCATGAAGCGCGAGCAGATCATCCTGAGCGCGAAAGTCAGCGGCGTGCAGGACCTCATCGATGTCTATCGCGAGCTGGCCCGCCGCTGCGAATATCCGCTGCACCTCGGGCTGACCGAAGCCGGCATGGGCGCAAAGGGAATCGTCGGCTCGACTGCAGCGCTCGGCGTGCTGATGCAGGAAGGTATCGGCGACACGATTCGTGTTTCGTTAACTCCGGCTCCCAACGGCGATCGCACGGAAGAGGTCACGGTCGCGCAGCAAATCCTGCAATCGATGGGCATCCGCAGCTTCACCCCGCAGGTCACCGCCTGTCCCGGCTGCGGCCGCACCACCAGCACCTTCTTTCAGGAGATGGCCGAGCAGATCCAAGACTACCTGCGTGAGCAGATGCCGCAGTGGAAGACGCGCTACTCCGGCGTGGAGGAGATGAAGGTCGCGGTGATGGGCTGTGTCGTCAACGGCCCGGGCGAATCGAAGCACTCCAACATCGGCATCTCTCTGCCGGGAACATTCGAAGAGCCGAAGGCGCCGGTCTACGTCGACGGTCGCCTTATGCTGACGCTGAAGGGCGACCGCATCGTCGCCGAGTTCATCCAGATCCTCAACGACTACGTGGACTCGCACTACGCGGCGAAGCAGCAATTAGCAATTAGCAACTAGCAATTAGCAACTCGCGACTAGCATCGAAGCAACGAGCCCGAGGGCGAAAGTGATTACCCCAGCGCCCCTCGGCTTCCGCTCAGGGCAGGCTCCAGCGCTGGGTATCGTTCCCTCCGACAGATCGGAGCCCTTTCAGGGGCGGCACAATCCTCATACGAGAATCAGGGTTACTTGTGCTATGGGGATTTATCACTAATTACCTGCGAACTGGCTCGGAGAACCACATTGGAGCGCAAACTCGCCGCCACGCTGCTAAGCGTTGGGGTTTGGGCCGATGAGAAGGCCGCCATCAATGCCGAGGTACTGGCCAGTGGTGAAGGAAGATTTGTCTGAGCAGAGCCAAAGAACGGCTTCGGCGACTTCCATCGGTTTCCCGAAGCGCCCGAGAGGGTGAAGCGAAACCATACGTTTGTTTAGTGTTGGTTCGCCAAAGGCTCGTTCGGCCATGGGGGTCTCGATGACGGCAGGGCAAACGGCGTTCACGCGGATGCCGTGCGCGGCGTATTCCATTGCGGCCGATTTCGTAAGACCGAGAACGCCGTGCTTGCTTGCGACGTAGACGCCGGCGCCGGCCGCTCCAATCAAGCCTGCCACTGACGACATATTGACGACTGCACCTCCGTCGCCCTGCTTAAGCATTTGCAGAATTTCATACTTCATGCTGAGCCAGACGCCTTTGAGATTAATGTTGTGCACTTGGTCCCAATTCTCTTCGGTTTGCTCAACAAGCGGGAGCCAGACGCCTTCTATTCCTGCGTTGTTGAAGGCGACGTCGAGGCGGCCGTACTTTTCAATGGTTTCTTGGACGAGAGACTCCACGTCCGCCGATTTGGAAACGTCTGATTTTATGAAATGACCATCACCGCCCGCCGCGCGAACAAGATCGAGAGTTTCGTTGCCTTCGACCTCGCGGCGGCCGGAGAAGACGACCTTTGCGCCTTCCTTCGCAAACAGGACCGCGGTATCGCGGCCGATTCCAGTGGTGCCGCCGGTGATAAGCGCTACCTTGTTCTCGAGTTCTTTGCTCATGGGTCGTCTTCCCCTGCGAATCTGAAACCAATTCTTGCAGCCGGGTAACTTACGATAAGGCGATTTCTCGCCAGCCTACGAATCACCTCTCAAATCTTAACCGACTGATTCAGCCTGAAGTCAGTCTAAGTTGCTCCTGATACCATTTCTCGGTTTCGCGCACGGCAGCTGTCACAAACGCGACAACATCACTTGGTGGACCTTCGGACTCACTACCATAGAAGTATTCGCAGCTATCCGATTTCTTGTCGTTGAATAGAAATGCGAGTGCCAGTTTGCACGGTGCGCCACGAACATTCTTGTGTCGGAAGCTGCGTCCCAAACATCGCAGCATTCGCTCCGTTAAATGCGACCGAACCATTTTGAAGACCGTCGGATCGGTTATGCCGATGAAGATACTTTTGTGCGTATTTCCTAAGGCGCCAGTACCCCTCCGAGTAATTGATCCGTCTGCACCAAGCATTACGAAGAGGAGGACAGTGTCGGGGTCGACCTTGAGATCGACGATTATGCCGTGAACTTCGGCCACGCTTCTCGCACTAGTCGAATGGCCTGGTGACTCTGTCAAAGGATGGCCTCCCCCCGGAGCGGACGATAGGGTATGGGATTTGCAACAGGACCGGGCACCCTGGCTGTTGTAATCAGGCCTTATCGTAAACGATGCTCGGCGCCTTGCGCCCGTTTTGGCGAGAGGGTGGGAGGGCAAACTTTACGAGGCAATGCTCGATTGCACCCCATTTGCGGCGGGCACGCATTCCATGATTTCGGCGTCGCTCAGCGTGTGGTCGGATTCTTTGGCGCGCTGATAGATGCGATCTACCAGGTCCTCGTTGACCGGAAGATTGTGGCGCTCCAGCCAGAATTGCACGTTGGATTTGCCGCTCATCGGCCCCACTTCGATGATCTGCTCCATGCCGAAATAGTGTGAGGGCACGCCGGAGTAGATGCTGTTGGCCAGCATCAGATCATTCTTCCGATAGGCCTTGATGACCGCTGCTGCATGGACTCCCGTGCCGGTGCGGAAAGCGTCATCGCCGACCACGGGATAATTCTTGGGAATCGGGACGCCGGTAGCTTTCGCCACCGCTTCGCAGTATTCCTTCAGCTTGGTCAGGTCCTGGCTCTTCCAGGGCTCGATGCCGAGCAGCTTCAGGTTCACCAGCATCTGGTCCATCTGGGTGTTGCCGACCCGCTCGCCGATTCCGCAAGCCGTGGCATGAACCACTTCTGCTCCCGCCACCAGCGCGGCGATGGAATTTGCGACCGCCAGGCCGCGATCGCAATGACCGTGCCATTCGACCCGAATGTCCTCTCCTGACGGCTTCACCACCTCGTTAATTACGAAGTGCATGAGCGCCACCACGCCCATGGGAGTTGCGTGGCCGCAGGTATCGCAGACCACGATGGCCTTCGCGCCATATTGAATTGCCGTCGTGTACAACCGCTTGATCGTTTCCGGATCGCAGCGCGAAGTGTCCTCGGTAACGTACATTACCTCCAGGCCCAGCGACACCGCGTACTTCACTGCATTCTCCGTGGTGCGGAGCAGAAAGTCGTCAGTCCAGTCTTCCGTGTAGCGGCGGATAGGGCTCGATCCTATGAAAGTTGCAACCTCAATCGGGACGCCCGTATTTTCGACGATCTCCGCGACCGGCCGAATATCATTTTGATGGGTACGCGCCGCGCAATTCGGCTTGATCTTCATCTTGGCGCTGCCGATTTCGCGGGCCAGAGCTTCGCAATGTGCCCGCGCGCGGGCGCCGGCGCCGGGTAGCCCGATGTCGAGCATGTTGATGCCGACAGCTTCCATCAAGTGGAGGATCTCGATCTTCTCCTCGATGGAAGGGTCGCGCACCGAAGGCGACTGCAAGCCGTCGCGCAGCGTTTCGTCATTCAGCAACACCCTGCCGGCCGGAACCATCGACCTGGCATAGATCGTGTTCCAGTCGTAGATCAGTTCAGAGATGTCCGCGGACACTTAGTCGCACCCCCCACTATTCACCCTTCTGTTCGGAGCTCTTCGAACCCAGCGTGAACCCAAATATTGACGGCCGGCCCAGTCCGGCAACATTGCGGCCCGAAGGTTCTTCTTCGCTGGGCAGGTAAAGCGTCCGGCAATGTTCGCAGCGGTAGATCTCTGCTTTTTCGCCAAACGCCTGGCGGACGTCTCCGCAGGTCTGCTCCAGCACATCTGCCATATAGAACCAACGCTTCAGGTGGCCGCCGCAAATTTTTCCCTTCGCGTCAGGTTCATTGCAGGCGCGCTGAAATGCCTTCTTGTACTTAATCTTGTGTTTCGCGAGCTGCGGAATCTCTAAGGCGCCATCCCCCATGTTCGCAGTATCGCTGTTCGGGGAGAGAATCGCAATATCGAGGGTGCCAGATATCCGGCTCAGGAATCGAACAAGTCAGCCAACTGCGCAACTCATATGACATCTAAAGAAGTGGCACGCGCCAAATCGCGCAGCAATCATATTTTACGCGCCGAGCCGGAGTGATGTGAGGACAAAGCACGGTCAGGGGCGAAGGGAGCAAGTTGAGTACGAGCACGGACACTGGCGAGAGAGAAGAACCCTCTTGCTTGGATACAAAAATATCTTGATCTGGCAGACTTGCTGATGAAGCGCAGTAAGCGCACCCACGATAAGGATCGAGAGCGTCGTAAGGCCGCCTAGCCCGCGCACATCTCAGATACGATTCTTTCGGCGGAGCAGCCCGACGGCAAGCAAAACACCTTTCAGCTTCTTTCCCCAATTGCGCGCAAACAGCAGGTCGGTGAAGCCGCCCATCTGCTGTTCGTATCTTTTTCCATAGCCGAACCACCAAACCTTGAGCATGCGCGGCATCAGATCAGCGTCCACGTACTTCACCTGCACCATCTCCTGTAACCCCAGCTCGCCATGAGTTCGGCCGATGCCGCTTTGCTTGAATCCGCCGTGCGGGGCCTCAGCAATCCCGAAGCAGGAGACCATGTCGTTCAGCATGACCGTCCCGGCTTTGATTCTTGCCGCCATCGCTTCGCCGCGTTGACGGTTCCGGGTCCAGACGCTCGCGGCCAGTCCGAAGTCGCTGGCATTCGCCAGCCGGACGGCTTCTTCGTCGCTATCGAACGGCGCAACGGGCAATACCGGGCCGAAAGTTTCTTCCTGGAAGATGCGCATCTCACTGGTCACATCTGCAAGCAGCGCCGGCGCGTAGAAGTTCGGTCCGAGTTCGCTGAGCCGCTTACCTCCGGCCAGCAAGCGGGCGCCGCGCTTCACAGCATCGTTCGCTTGCTCCTCGACAATCCTTAACTGGCGCTCGTGAATCATCGGCCCGATCTCCACTTCGGAATCGATTCCATTCCCGACGCGCAACTTCGCCATCTTCTCGCGACAGTTCTCGAGGAATAGCTCATAAAGGCTGCTGTGGACGTAGCAGCGTTCCACCGACAGGCAGGTTTGCCCGGCATTCATGAACGCGCCCCACAACGCGCCGCTCGATGCAACCTCCAAGTCCGCATCGTCGAGCACAATCATCGGATCCTTGCCGCCCAGCTCTAACACTACCGGCAACAATCGGCGCGCTGCGGCCTCTCCCACGCGCTTTCCCGTTGCCACGCTTCCGGTAAAGATCAGCTTGTCGATCGCCGATTCCGTAAGCGCAGCGCCAACCGGCCCTTCACCAACGACCACTTGCATCAGATCTGGATTCAATCCCGCCGCCAGCAACAGGCGCTGCAACTCCAGCGCAATCAGGGGCGTCAGCTCCGAAGGCTTCAGCACGATGGCGTTTCCCGTCACCAGAGCGCCTAACGTCTCGATGGCGGGAATCGAGAACGGATAGTTCCACGGCGAGATGATGCCGATCACGCCATACGGCTCGCGGAGCAGCTTGCCGCGCTTAGTCTTCATCGCAAGGTTGGCGTGTGGCAGAGGTGCTTCCCGAAGGAAGCGATGTGCACGGTCAATGCAGAACTGCGCCGCGTCGAGCACTACCAGCACCTCGGTGGCCAGCGCCTCAGCAGTCGGCTTGCCGGCTTCGCGGCAAATGAGGCGCGCAACTTCCACGCGTCGCTCATTCAGAAGCTTCTGAAACCGCCGCAGCACGGCAATCCGCTCGCGCACCGGGGTCGCCTGCCATTGCGGCTGAGCAGCTTTGGCGAGCGCAACCGCGCCATGCACCTCCTCAGGAGAAGCGCACGTCAACTCCCCCAGGACCTTCCCAGTTGCGGGGTTGGTGCTGACGATGGTTGAGGCACCGACAATTTTCGCTTCGGTTGCCATAGCGCTGTTCAATACTCGACGCTGACTAGATATAGGCCGCAAGCGGCAGCCGTGGGTCCGGCGGCACTGCGATTGCGGGCTTCCAGGATGGCGGGCACGTCCGCGATCTTCAGCGAACCCTTGCCTACTTGCAGAAAAGTTCCAACCAGATTTCGCACCATGTGGTGCAGAAATCCATCGCCTCGCACAGTGTAGATCAACTCGTCATGCGTCCGCACCCACTGCGAGGAGTGAATCGTGCGAACATTGTTGGTCTTTCCGATTTGGGACGACTCATCTGTTTCGCTGTTCTCGGCAATGCGCGCACTGCGATCGGGATCGGAAGCAGCAAAGGACGTGAAATCATGTGTGCCGACGATGTGCTCAGAAGCGCGCATCAGCGCTTCTTCGTTCATGGGATAGGGATCGTGGTAAACGTAGCGGGCCAGGGGCGGCGGACAGATGTCGCCGCGGTAAATGCGATAGCGATATGTCTTCGCCGTCGCCGAATGCCGCGCGTGAAAGTTTTCCGGCACGACCTCGACAGAGGTCACGCGCACCGAGCCAGGAAGTATGTCGTTCAAGGCGGCCACCAGATTGCGCTCGGGAATCGGAGTGCCCATCTGCACCGAAGCGACCTGCGCCAAAGCGTGGACGCCAGCATCGGTGCGGCCCGATCCTTGCGGCAGAACATCTTCCCCTGTCAGGCGCTTCAGGCACTCGGCCAGCGTGCCTTGCACACTCGCGAGTCCCGGTTGCACCTGCCAGCCATGAAACTCGGAGCCATCATAGGCGAGTGTAATTTTCAGGTTCCGTGACAAGTGGCTCCTCAATGAAGTGATTAATCGGCGATAGTTTTCGATCTGTTAAGCAGTGTAAATGTATGTAAAGCACAGGCTTGTGCCTGCAATGTCTCAGATATACTAACGTTCTGCAATCGAGGACGTTGATATCGAGTCTTGTCCCCCTGCGCCGACAGCTTGCGTTCGCATCTTCGCCCATCGTCCCGACAAGTAGAACAGGTGACAGTAAATTGCCGCACCGGCATCGAGGGCCCGCAGTCTGCTCTCTTGGAGAACCAGAGAATGTCGATTCTTAGTTCGAGAATTAATCGTGTGTTATTCGCGCCCGGCAAGTTGATTCTGCCGCTTTTGTTCCTGCTTGCAACATCTGCTATGGCGCAGGATTCATCGCCTCAACAGGCACCCGCGCCGCCTTCTACCCAGCCGCAACAGACTACGACCGCGCCTGCCCTGCTGACTCCGTTGCCGCAAGCGCCGCCGCCGCAACATAACGCGCACCCCTATTCTCCTGAGGACTACACGCGTGGGAAATGGCAGTGGCCGAACCCGTTTGTCATCTACATGCCTCGCAATCTTCCTCCGGTGAACGTGATGAACTCTCCTCGCGTCGATCGCGTGCTGCGAGACGGCAAGTTGTACCTGTCGCTCAATGACGCGGTCGCGCTGGCGCTGGTCGACAATCTCGACATCGGTATCCAGCGCTACAACCTCTCCATCGCCGATACCGATATTCTGCGGACCTCGTCTGGCGCGGTAGCGCTCGGCGTCAACGCTGGACTGGTGCAGGGAACTCCCGGCGGCACAACCGGCACGACCTCCGCCGGAGGCACCGGGACATCCACGACGGGCTCCACTGGCGGGGGAGTTGGTGGAACCTCCATCGGCACGGGCGGAGCCGGCGCCGGCGCTGCCGGCCTTGTTACCTCCACGCAAGGCGAAGGCCCCCCGCTCGACAGCTACGATCCTGTGATTACGGGAACACTGTCCTTCGAGCGCGCCCGCATACCCGAGTCCAACACGATCATCACCGGCACCAACGAACTGAGCCAGAACGTCACCACGGGAAACTTTCTCTACACCCAGGGCTTCCCCACGGGAACGCTGATGACCGTCGGCTTCAATAACACCCGCAACTCGTCGAACGCTCTGTTCAACACCCTGGACCCCAGCCTGACCCCAAGCTTCCGCTTTCAGTTGCGACAGCATCTCTTGCAGGGCTTTGGCTTCGATCCCAATCTGCGCTACATTCGCATCGCCAGAAATAACAAACTGATCACCGAGATTACCTTTCGCAACCAGGTGATCACCACGGTATCTCAGATCCAGAACATCTATTGGGACCTGGTGAACGCCTACGAGAATGTGACCGTGCAGCAACGCGCCCTCGATCTGGCCAACAAGACCCTGGCTGATAACCAAAAGCAGGTTGCCGCGGGAACCCTGGCGCCACTCACCGTCGTGCAATCGCAAAGCGCGGTAGCCACAGCCAAACAAAACCTGATTGCGTCTCAGGTGAGTTTGCAATTGCAGCAGTTGCTGATGAAGAATGCGATTACCCGCAACATGGCCGACCCGGTGCTCGCGGTCGCGCCGGTGATTCCAACCGATACCCTGAACACCACCGAGGAATATCAGGTGGGCCCGGTCGACGACCTGATCGCCGAGGCATTGAAGAAGCGCCCGGAAATCGCTACCGCCCGGCTGACGCTGACCAATAACGAAGTCACGCGCAAATCAATTCGGAATCAACTGCTCCCCGCGCTGGATTTGTACGCGTTCTACGGCGCATCGGCTTTGGCCGGTCCGCCGAATCCGCTGTGTACTGATCCGATTCGCTGCGCCGCGCCGGGATTTCCCGCCAGCTACGCCGGCGCATTCTCCAACTTGTTCAACAGCAGCTCTCCCGACAAAGGCGTGGGAGTCAACCTCACCATCCCTTTGCGCAGCCGCCAGGTGCAGGCTGACCAGGTGCGCAACGATCTGGAGTACCGCCAGGCGCAGATGAGCTTGCAGCAGACGGCGAACACCATCATGCTGCAAGTCCGGCAGGCGCAATTTGCGCTGGAACAAAATTGGGCCGCGCTCCAGGCAGCCATCTCTGCTCGCGACTATGCCGCGGAGGCGCTCGATGCCGAGCAGAAGAAGTTGGTCATGGGAGCCTCTACCGGCACGCTGGTACTGCAGGCTTCAAGCAATCTCACCCAGGCCGAGTCCAACGTGCTCGCGGCCGCAACAAATTATGAGAAGTCGAAGGTCCAACTTGACCTCTACACCGCAGACACGCTCACTCGGCTCGGTATCGACTTGACCGACGCTCAAGCTGCCCAGGTGAAGCATGAGCCGAATGTTCCTGGCGTGGTTCCCGCGAACGCGCCCAATGAGTTGACTACGCCGCATCTCACACCTCTCGGTCCAGGTGGGCCGGGAACAGGTCCGACCATGGCGCCACAACCGCAAGCGCAGCCGCAAAATCCTGCGCCCGCAACGCCGCCGCAGCAATAAAACGTGGAAGGGCACGGCTTCGGATACTGCCAGGAAGCCGTGCTCTGACGCGAATCTTTTCCAACCGGATTTTCTCAGCGACCTTTTTCGTCGTGTGGTTTTTCTGCGTCCGGCTTGCAGGGCGTAAAGTCGGGAGCCTGGATCTCACCGTTCTTTGCTGGAGGGAATGTCGCTGTCTTACAGCCCATATCGGCGTACTTGCCGTCCGCGTACTTGTATAACGTCAGGCTGGTCTGATTGGTAGTGATGTTCTGGGCGGTAACCAGGTCCGAGAGGCCGTTCGTGCTGGTTGGCTGAACGGTGTAGCTGGCGGCGGTGCTTTCCAGCAGCGACACGTATCCATCTTCCGTGTGACGGAAGATCCAAAACGGGCAATTCACCAGCGCATCGCAGCCGCCCTCCATCCCAATCGAGGTCGCAAGAATTACCGGCTTGCCGTCCCCGAGGTCGACGAAACGGAGCCGGGTTGTAGAAGCGATCTCGCGAATACGCTGGTCGTCGTAACCGCGCTCGCTCATCGGCTTCTGCAGTCGTAATACGATCGCCTCCAGCAGTGCAGTGCGATCAGGCTCCGTCAGCTTGGAGGTGCTGTTAAGGCTGGCATCATTGTGGCCGATGACCTCCTGGTCGTGCCAATCCCAATTGAAATCTACCTTCTGGGCCCTGGCAGACAGAGCGGCCATAGCCAGCAAAAGCGCCGAGATCCCCCTAAGAAAACTCATAGCCAGCTTTTACGCCAGAGGTGGACTTCCTGTCCATATGGCTCATTACCGAAATCCTGAAATGGCAGAATGGTTTACAGTTCTGGTAGACGGGTAGATAATGGCGCTGAACATCAAGAATCCTGAAACCTACAAGCTTGCGGAAGAGCTCGTGCGCCGCACAGGCGAAAACATGACCGAAGCTGTGACGCAAGCCCTGCGCGAGCGGCTGGAACGGATCCGCCACCCTCAGAAGGCACGGCTTGCGGAGCGAATCTTGGCCATCGGCAGAGACTGTGCGGCCCATCTCGAAGAGCCATTCAAGTCCATGGACATTGATGAGTTATTGTACGACGAGAAAGGTCTCTTCAAGTGATACTGGAAAGTTCGGTGCTGCTCGCGATCTTGCGGGCTGAGCCGGCGACATTCGCGGCGGCCATTGAACGTGCAACTCACCGGCGCGTTTCGGCCGTGAACTATGTTGAGGCCGCCGCGGTCGTGGATCGCGGCCGCGATCCGGTCGCAAGACACCGTTTTGACGAGCTCTTGCGCGACATGCAAGCGATCGTCGAGCCGGTCACCCGGGAACAGGCGCGCATTGCGCGCGAGGCGTATCGTGATTTTGGCAAAGCGAGCGGACATCCCGCGCGTCTCAATCTCGGCGACTGTTTCGCGTATGCTTTGGCGAAGGACACCGGTGAGCCTCTTCTGTTCAAGGGCGACGATTTCTCATGTACCGACGTGCCCTGCGTCACCTCTAGTGAATAGGCGGCACTAGAAGCTCTAAATGGGTAGTGATAGCAAAACCTCCAAAGCCCCCCGCCGAAAGGCGAGAACCGCAGCGTCGGCTGCGCCCAGCCATGACCAGCACCAACTGGTCATCATCTCCGGCATGAGCGGTGCGGGCAAAGCATCAGCGCTGAAGACTTTCGAAGACCTCGGCTACTATTGCGTCGACAATCTGCCGGTTGGACTGATTACGAAATTCGCCGAGTTGGTTCTGGATAGTCTTGAGATCCAGCGCGCGGCGCTGGTGGTGGACATACGCGAGGGCGCCCGTCTCGACAAGCTGCCGCAAACCCTGGCTTCACTGCGTCGCTTGCTCAAGACGACCTTCATCTTTTTTGAAGCTGACGAAGATGCGCTGCTGCGACGCTACAGCGAGACCCGCCGTCCGCATCCGCTGGGCCGTGACGTCTCAGTGCGGGCATCGCTGGCCGCCGAGCGCCGCCGGTTGCAGCCGGTGAAGGCGCTGGCCGATCTCGTGGTCGACACCTCCAAGTTCAACGTCCACGAGCTGCGCTCGTTGTTGACCGAGCGCTTTCAGCGCGGCAATCGCGACCAGAACATCCTCATCTCCTGCGTCAGCTTCGGCTACCGCGAAGGCGTGCCCGAGGACGCCGACCTTGTATTCGATGTTCGCTTCCTGCCCAATCCACACTTCATTCCCAAGTTCCGGCCGTTCACCGGACGCCATCCCGCGGTCGCCAAGTACATCCGCTCGTTTCCCCAGACCAAGGAGTTCATCCGCCGTATCTCCGAGCTGCTGATCTATTTGATCCCTCATTACATCGAGGAAGGGAAGAGCTATCTCACAATCGCCTTCGGGTGCACCGGCGGCAAGCACCGCTCGGTAATGATCGCCGAAGATGTGCAGAAGCGTCTGGCCAAGGCGGGCTACAACGTGAAGGTGGTACACCGCGATTCGCCGGTGGGGTAGGTGGTTCGATTCAACCCGCCAGCGCGTCTCCGACGGTTGAGCAACTCAATAAGCTAATGACCGTCCCCCTTCGGGGGACGAGGAATCACGTCAAGAATCGGAAGAAAGTCTGCTGTTAAGATGGCGCCATGCCCGACGAGCGCGCCCGCAAGATCAAGCTCATGCTCTTTGATGTTGACGGTGTCATGACTGACGGCACCATCTTCCTGTTTCCGGCGCCGGGCGGCGGCGCTGGCCGCACTACGCACGGCGACCGCGAGCGCATGGCCGATGCCGGCGGCTATGGCATCGCCAGTCACGAGATTATTGAGGCCAAGGGATTCGACGCTCACGACGGCACCGCTTTTTCGCTGGCGCGGCTGGGAGGCCTGAAAACCGGCATCATCACCAAGCGCATCTCGGAGACGGTCGCGTTGCGCGCGCGCGACTTGAAGCTCGAGCACGTCTACCAGGGACAGCAGGACAAAGCTGCCGCACTCTACGAGATTCTGGAAAAAACCGGATTGCGCGCCGAAGAGATTTGTTACGTCGGGGACGACATCATTGACCTGCCGATCATGCGGCTATGCGGTCTGGCGATCGCTGTGAAAAACGCCCGTCAGGAGGTCATTCGCGAGGCGCACTATGTGACGCCGCACACCGGCGGCAAAGGCGCTGTTCGCGATGCGATTGAGTACGTTCTGCTGGAGCAAGGGAAATTGGAACAGGCAATCGACGACTACATCCGCTCCCGCACTCCCGATCCGGCGAGCAAATAACTCCGCATTTCACCACAGAGACAAAGGGGTTTTTTGGTCTGAGTAATTTTGTGTTACCGCTGAGGAATCAGGGGCTGGGGACCAGGTTCAGGGTCTAGCGAGCCAACACTCCCGCAATCACCGGGCCCTAATCCCCAATCCCAAGTCTCTTCCTCTGTGTCTCTGTGTCTCCGTGGTGAACGCCTTTCAAAAAAAAGCCCCTCCGACGAACAGGGGCGAGTTGCACGTCGGAGGGTTGGTCGCTGTTACACGACCATTCTCAGGGTTGTAGCGTCATAGACCCGACGCAGGCACGGAAGTTTCGCGCCGCCAAAAACGAACTTCTTAAATTTGACACACGCGGGCGCGCGCATCTCAGTGCCCAATCGGGAAATCGTCCGGCAGCTCCCAACCTGGATCGCTTCGCGGTGGAACCAGCATTGCTACCGGTAGATTTCGGACTTGCTGTGGTAAGTAATAAAGGGAGAAGTTCCTGTAACAACAGGGACAAAGTTGCCGTTGTCCCGCAACTCAGCATCCCGTCCCGGCATCGCTTTAAGCGGGCCTGATATTTTTCCTGATGCTGGCGGCACTTTTGGATTGCATTCGGGATGGCAACTTCCTACTATGAGGTAAGTTCCGGTGACAGCACGGAGAACATCGGAACCAAGCGGAGGAGCATGGTTTCTCCGGCCAACAGGGTATTTCAGATTAGCAATTTCTAGGAATTTGCCATGCTAAAGTGCTCCCCCGTCGCGGCGATTGTTTTGTCGGCAAGCTTGATCTGCTTGAACGCCTCAGCCGCCACCATCTCGACCCATTCCACGGTTTCCGCGCACAAGACCCACAAATCGTCGCATCACATCACGGAGTCGGCGTCGGCACAGAAGAAGATGGCACGCATGAGGCATAGCAGCGCCACGGTGGCCAGCCGCAATCGCTCCAGTCATGTCGTTTCCCATAGAAGGCATCACTATTACGAGCGCTTCTACGCCAGCTCATTCGCCGATGACCAGGTAGAAGGCGACATCACCGCCGGTGAAGACCCGATGGTTCGCGCTGCGGCTGTTGAGGCACTTGGAAATATGAATGGCACCGTCGTCGCCATCGATCCCGACAGCGGCCGCATCCTGGCGATGGTGAACCAGAAGCTGGCGCTTTCTGCCGGCGCGCAGCCCTGCTCGACGATAAAGGTCGCGGTGGCGCTGGCGGCCTTGAGCGAGAACGTCATCACCAAAGATACTGAGGTCCCGATCACGAGGACCTGGAAGGTGGACCTGACTACGGCGCTGGCGAAGTCGAACAATGCCTACTTTGAAGCCGTGGGACGCAGGCTGGGATTCGAGAAGGTCAGCTATTACGCCCATCAGTTCGGACTGGGTGAACTTGCCGGCTGGAAGATTCCCAACGAGCACCTGGGAATCTTTCCGGAAACTGAGCTCGATGAACGGCTGGGCGGAGTAGGGAAGATGTGTTCGTTCGGCGAGAGCATTTCGCTGACGCCGTTGCAGCTGGCCGCGCTCATGGGCTCGATCGCCAACGGTGGCACGCTGTACTATCTGCAGCATCCCACGACGCCGGAAGAAGTCACCAACTTCACTCCCAAGATCAAACGCAGTCTGGAAATCGGGCCGCTCGTGCCGGAGATTTCCGAAGGGATGTCGGGCGCGGTGGAGTACGGTACCGCGAGGCTTCTGCGAACCAACTTCATCGAAGAGCCGATCCTGGGCAAGACTGGAACCTGCTCGAAGAACGGTACTCGCTTTGGCTGGTTTGGCTCATTCGCCAATACGCAGTACGGGCGAATTGTTACCGTGATCTTCCTTGAAGGCGGGCGGCCGACCTTCGGTCCCAAGGCGGCGGAGCTTGCCGGCATCATGTACCGCAATCTCTACGACCACGCCTTTTTCGCGGTGAAGACCCCGGCCACCTCGGCTGAGCGCACCGGCGCGGTGACAGTCGGCGCGCCACGATAGCATCTGCGATTCCTGCAGCAAGGGAAAGATTAGCCCAGCGTGGTTGGCGCTGGGCTAATTTGTTTTGCCGTTGAAGCCGCGGCAGACTTGCCGGTCTACAGGGGATGATTGTGCAGGCTCACTGTGTAGGTCGCTACGTTCGACATGTTGTTCTTCACGCTCGGCTTGCCCACCGCCTTTACATACACGTAGTAGGTGCCCGAAACGAAGTTGTAGGGCGCCAGATCGAGCGCCAAGGTTCCCGTGTAGAAGTCGCCCAGCGACATCAGGTTCTGGCCGTCACTCGATATGTACACCGTGTAGTGGTCGAGAGTGGATTCGCTGGGCACGCTCCAACTGAGGAGGTGTCCGTTGACGCTGGCCGAGATGGCCAGGCAATTGTCAATGCCACTCTGGAGTTCGGTGCCTTCTTCATAGTCATGCCAGGTGACGACCTGTACGGCATCGAGCCGCCCGGTGTAGGCGCGAACCGCTCCCCAGGAATCGATCCACGTCTTGCCGCATAGCTGCTGGATGTGACGGCCGCCGGGAGGCGCCCAGTTCGCCACCACGTCGTTGAAGCCCTTCCAGGTCGAAGCCCAATTCAGTTTCTGCGGATGCTGGCCGGCGATCTGCAGGAAATACTGCGTGTAATCCAGGCCCTCGTAGCCTTGCTGCAGCGGATCCTTGGGAGAAAGCCATCCGAAAGCACCCACCGTATATTGGTTCGTGAACGCCCCGGCGTTCTCGAAGATCCACTCCAGGTCGGTATTCTGACTCTCGATGGTGCTCCAGTTGATGCTGTAGTTCTCCATTCCAAACTGCGTGACAATCGTTTTGCCGTCGCTGTTGCGGATGGCAGCCGGCGAGTTGAAATAACCCTGCTGGCGAGCGAACGAGATGATGTTGAGCAGCGCCTGCGTAGCCGAGCAGCCGGGATAACACGAGAACCACTCGATGGCGCCCTGATCGATCATTAAGGCGAACCTTAAAGCATTCTGCTGTTCCAGTTGCGGCTTGAGGACTTCGGTAGCGCCCTCTTCATAACTGCCCGGGCCGTACCAATCCACCAGCACGCCGTCAAAGCCGCGGCTGGTGAGGTCCGTAATCTCCTTTGCAACCTGCTTGGGGTCCTTCGAACTGAAACCAATATTGGGATGCGTGCCATGCACCCAGTACGGAATGTATGTGGTGTAGACCTTCGCGCCTTGTTGTGACGCCGACAACAGCGTGTGGACATTCACCTTGCTGATGTTGCTGGCCTTCAGGTCGCCGTTGTCGACACACTGTCCGTTGGTGACGGTGGTGATTTCGCATCCAGGGAAGGAATTCGCTGCCGCAGTGTTGTTGCTGGTTTCGGCAGTTAGCGTGGTAGTGGGAATGATCTGCTGATACAGCGATTGCGTTTCGGGTGGCGATGAGTAGGCGAAAAGAGGAATCGCGAAGCTCAGCAATAGAGCTCCACAGAACAACCAAGATATCTTGAACATCAGAGCGCTCCGGTATGCACCGCATGACGCGGTGAAATGGCCCTGCAACAGAACTTGGGGTATGTAACGCGCTGAGTATAGGGTGCGAAGACGGCGGGGCAACCCCCATCAATCCCTGAACTCCGATTGGTTTTTCTACTTAGTCATTCGATTTGGCGTCGGCCAGCCGGCTAAGGTGCCGAGCAGCAGCTGCGTGCCTGAAAAAAGCCAAGCGCATTAGAAACGACCGTCGGGAAAACCGAACCCCGGCAGTGCGCCATCTTAAGAAGTCAGTTTCGACGCATTCTGCAAAAGGCACGAGCACTCATCAGCCAATGCATACCCAGCTAGAGGAACCTCAGGCCAAGCGCGCCACCACAACTAGACCAGCCAGGGAATGGCCGCTCATTGTTGCCATTGGGCTATTGGTTGGTTCGGCTGTGCTGGTCGTCGTGTTCGCCCGCAACTGGCCCTTCACCCGCGAGGCCGTCACCAAGTGTCTCGAGCAGCAGTCGGCAAGCGCGGTGCAGATCGGCCGCTTCCATGAGGTCTTCTTTCCTCACCCCGGCGCAGTGGCAGAGGGAGTGACGTTCACCGGCAAAACTGGGCTTCCGTTTCTCACAATTCAGAAGTTGTCGATCATCGGGAGCTATCCCGGCCTGCTGACTCACCACATCAACACCGTTCGTGCCGATGGCTTCCGCTTGATGGTAGGGCCGGGCACCGGCGTTTCGGAAACGAGCATTGGCAAGACGAACTCCGGGATTACCATCGGCCATCTCATCGCCAACGGGGCTCAGATCGAGTTTGCCTCTGGGGAAGGGAAACCGCCCCTGGTCTTCCGCATCCCAAAACTGGCCCTGCACGATCTCGCTGACCATAGCCCCCTGAACTTTGACGCCAGGCTCGAGCTGCCAAAACCTGCTGCCGAGGTGGATGTGGCAGGAAAGTTCGGGCCGTGGCAGCCGGGCCATGCTGGTGACGCGCAATTGTCCGGCAAGTACAACCTGCGCAATCTGGACGTCAGTGCGTTCGGCGACGTGGCGGGCCAACTTGCTTCTGAGGGCGATTTCAGCGGCGCGCTCCAGAATGTGAAGGTGCAGGGAACAGTGGACGCTCCGAGCTTCGAGGTGCGCCATAGTCAGCATCACCAGCATCTAGCGGCGCAATTCCAAGCCACAGTGAATGGCCTGAACGGCGATGTCAACATCGATGCAGCGAGAGCGCACTTCGGCAAGACCACGGTCGTGGGTGCCGGCGTGGTCAGCAATCAAGGAACTGAGAAAGGCAAAACTGCGATCTTCCAGCTGTCCTCGAACCAGGCGCGTATCGAGGACTTGCTCTGGATGTTCGCCTCAGAGAATCCCCCGTCGATGACCGGGGCAATCAAATTCCGGGCAAAGGCAGTGCTACCGCCTGACGACAAGAGTTTCATCAGGAGGATCCGGCTGGAAGGGGATTTCGGCATCAGCAACGCGCAATACCCCAATCCGAACACGCAAAAGGATGTTGACGTGCTGAGTGCGCGTGCTCGTGGCGAAGCCGACAAAGTGGAGGACACGAACGATAAGCTCCACAAAGATAGCTACGATCCGGGGCGGGTCGTCTCCAACCTGAAGGGGCACGTCGCGCTCAGCGACGGCATTGCCCATCTGGCCGATACTTCGTTCGATGTGCCGGGAGCGTCAGCCTTGGTAGGCGGCACTTATAGTTTGTTGACTGAGAAGGTCGATCTGCGTGGTCACATCCATATGGAGGCCGAACTTTCGAAGACGACTACAGGAGTGAAATCCGTTCTGCTGAAGGTGGTCCGACCGTTCATTCACAAGAGCAAGAAGCACGAATCCGTCGTCGCGATTAAAATCGGCGGAACTTACCACAATCCGACGTACACGGTTGTGCCCAAAGCTGACAAGTGAACTCCTGCGAACCAAGGCTGCGGCGCGTTACTAGGAGTCGCGCTTGCTGGAGTCGCAGCGCCGGCGTCCCCGCCCCGAGCGGCGTTCACGCGATGCATTCTGTGAAATCCGTTTTAACTGCTCGATCTCGGCAAACTGGCGCGCTGCCATCTCCTGCACCAGGTCCAGGACCGTCTTCTGTCTGACTTCGCCAATCTGGATGAGTTGCATGGCCTTACTCTAGTGATGGCTACAGCGTGCGACATCCCCATTCGGTAGCAGAGCTCTACAACCTACGGACTAGTACCCGTTTTGGTTCGCGATGGTACGATTCGTCAGCAGGCAGTTTCGGTTACCGCGTCGCTCCTCAATGTCCGCAAGCTCTGAATTCCGTAACCCGGGCCGCGCCCCGATGATGATCGCGCTCACCGGGTTCATGGCCTGCGGCAAGAGCACCGTCGGCCACGCGCTGGCCTGGCTGCTGAAGTGGCGATTCATCGACCTGGACTGCGAAATCGAATGCCGGTTCAATCAGAGCATCTGCGAAATTTTCACGCAGCAGGGAGAGCCCGGGTTTCGCGAGCTTGAGGCGAAAGCCCTATCATCAGTGGTCGAAGGCGCAACCACTCCCACCGTCATCGCCCTGGGCGGGGGCACCTTTGTTCAGCCGCAGAATGCCGAGCTGTTGCAGCGCTGGGGCGTGCACGTCGTGTTTCTCGAGGTCGCGGTGGAGGAATTGCTGCAACGACTCCGTGCCGCGGAGGAGCGCTCGCCAAGCATGGTTCGCCCTTTGGCGACGGACAACGAATCGCTGTTCGCATTACATGCTCAGCGGCTGCCGTTGTATCGACGCGCAGACATCATCGTGAATAGCGAGGACAAAACGCCGGAGGAGATTGCACGCGAAATCGCGAAGGCATTGCAACTAACGGTTCATGCGCATCAGCCTCCGCAAAGGACGTGATATAACTTGAACTCTCCACACCAAAAGATGTCGCAGAAAATCGCAGTAGGAATTCTTGGCGCCACCGGAGTTGTCGGGCAGCGCTTCATCCAGATGCTAGAGGCGCATCCCTGGTTTGAAGTGGCGTGGCTGGCTGCATCCGATCGCTCCGCCGGCCAAAGCTACGGTGATGCGGTTCGTTGGCGCTTGAAGACGCCGATTCCGGAACGCGTTCTGCGGATGAGCGTTTCCAACGCCGCTCCCGATGGCGCGCCTCGCGTCATCTTCGCAGCGCTCGATGCCGGCATCGCGCGCGAGTTGGAGCCGCAATTTGCCGCTGCAGGCTGCGCCGTCGTCAGCAACTCCAGCGCGTTTCGCATGCAGGAAAATGTTCCGCTGGTCATTCCCGAAGTCAACGCTGACCATATTGCGTTGCTCGAGCAGCAATGCTGGCGCAAGCAATCCGGCGGCTACATTGTCACGAACCCGAATTGCTCTGCCATTGGACTCGTGGTCGCGCTGACGCCGCTGCATCGCAAGTTCGGCATCGAATCGCTCTTTGTCACCACCATGCAGGCCGTCAGCGGCGCAGGATATCCCGGCGTGGCTTCGCTCGACATCCTCGGCAATGTCATTCCGTACATCGCTAAGGAAGAAGAAAAAATGGAGGAGGAGACGCGCAAACTGCTGGGGCGTCTTAATGGAGACCGGGTGCAGCCCGCATCATTCATCATGACCGCGCACTGCAATCGCGTCGCGGTTGAAGATGGCCACACCGAATCAGTGTCGGTGAAGCTGAAGCACAAAGCACAGCCAGACGAAATCATTGCTGCCTTCAACGAATTCCGCTCGACCCCGCAGGAGCTGAACCTGCCGCTAGCACCTGCGCGTCCCGTCGTATACGACTCGGCGCCCGATCGTCCACAGCCCCGCTTCGATGTCGACCGTGGCAACGGCATGACCGTCAGCGTCGGACGACTCCGTCCTTGCGGCGTGCTCGATTACAAGTTCACCGTGCTCTCGCATAACACCATTCGCGGGGCGGCCGGCGCAGCGTTGCTGAATGCCGAACTTCTGAAAGTCCAGGGACTGCTCGCGTGATCGTCATGAAATTCGGTGGCACCTCGGTCGAGGACGCCGCCGCCATCGACCGCGTGGCTGGAATTGTGAAGTCGCGACTGGCCGAGCGGCCGTTTGTCGTGATTAGCGCCATGGCCAAGGTCACCGACCAGCTGCTGGCGATGGCGGCAGCAGCCGGACGTGGCGACCGCGACCGCGCGCTCGAAATCTGCCGCGAACTTCGCGAGCGTCACTATCTCACCGCCGGGGAATTGTTGGGCACCGGCCTGCATACCGGGCTGCACAGCGAGCTGGGCGCCGAGTTTGACTCGCTCGACGAATTGCTGCGCGGCATCTCGGCGGTGGGCGAGCTCACGCCGCGCACCTCCGATTTTGTGGTCTCCTTCGGCGAGCGGCTGTCGAGCATGATCGCGACCACCGCCTTTCTTGCGCGCGATTTGCCGGCAACCTTCGTCGACCCGCGCAAGATTATCGTCACTGACGCGCAACACAGCCGCGCTGTGCCGCAGGTGGAAGAGATCAACGATCGCCTGCACGATTGTGTGAAGCCCCTGCTCGACCGGCAGCGCGTGCCCATCATGGGCGGCTTCGTCGGCGCGACACCCGAAGGAGTGACCACAACCATTGGCCGCGGTGGCTCGGATTTTTCTGCGGCCCTCGTCGGCGCCGGACTCAACGCCGAACGCATCGAGATATGGACCGATGTCGACGGCATGAAGACCACCGACCCGCGCATGTGTCCCGATGCCCGCCGCATCAAGGTCATCAGCTTTGAAGAAGCCGCTGAGCTGGCTTATTTTGGCGCCAGGGTCCTGCACCCTGCGACTGTGCTGCCCGCTATCGAGAAAAACATTCCGGTGCTGGTGCTGAATTCGCGCAACCCCGGCAATGAAGGCACTCGCATTCTGGCGCGCACCCCGCCTTCACGTGCGCTGGTCAAGGCAATTGCGGCCAAGGGGCGTATCACCGTCATCGACATTGTTGCGGCGCGCATGTTGATGGCGCACGGCTTTCTGGCCAAGGTCTTCGAGGTCTTCGCCCGTCACCGCTGTGCGGTGGACGTGGTGTCCACCTCCGAGGTCAGCATCTCGCTGACCGTCGATTCCAATGAGGCCATTCCGCAGATCGCCACCGACCTGGAAGGACTGGCATTTGTGAAATATTCCGGGCGCAACGCCATCGTGTGTCTTGTGGGCGAGAACCTGCGAGATACTCCGGGTGTGGCCGCCAAAGTCTTCGCCGCCATCGGCGACATCAACGTGCGCATGATCTCGCAAGGCGCTTCTGAGATCAACATCACGTTCGTCATCGACGAAGCGAATGTGCCGGAAGCGGTTCGCCGGCTGCACGCCAAGTTCTTCGCCGATGTCGATCCCGAGGTGTTCGATTGAGTAAGCCGTCGCTGAACATCCTGGTACTGGGGCCCGGCAAGACGGGCTCACTGGTTGCGGAAGTGGCCGCCGAACGTGGGCACGCAGCGCGCACCATCGACGCCGATGTGAACCCCGATGGCGCGTGGCTTACTCCCGAGAATCTCCGTGAGTTTGATGTCGTGATTGACTTCACCACTCCGGAAGCGGTGCTGGCAAACATCGATCGCTGCATCCGCGCACGGAAGCCGATGGTGGTCGGCACCACCGGTTGGTATGGCGAGATTGAACGCGTTCGCAAGGCCGTCGAGCAGGCGGGCACCGGATTCGTATTCGCCCCGAATTTTTCCTACGGTGTAAATCTCTTTTTCAAGATCGTTCAAGCTGCGGCGCCCGCCCTGAAGCATGATTATGACGGTCGCATCACTGAGATCCATCATGTGCATAAGAAAGACGCGCCTTCTGGAACCGCGGCGGCGATGCAACGCATTCTCGAACAAGCCACGGGCCAGCATGTCGAGATTACCTCAAAGCGCGAAGGTGAGGTGCCAGGCACACATATTCTGGAGCTGGAATCAGCAGGCGATCGCATGATGCTGACGCACGAGGTCAAGTCACGACGCACTTTTGCCGAAGGCGCCATGCTGGCGGCCGAGTGGATCGCCGGCAAGAGCGGCTTCTACGATTTCAAGGACATCTTTGGTTAGATCTGAGCCGCCCGGCGGTTGATGTAACGCCTGAATGCGGATCACAAGCCACGTAGCACGCAAGATTCGGGACATAACCAACGCATGCCACTCCCAGCTTGGTTAGGTGCCGCAAGCGAGGCCGGGATTCTCGTCCTGGCCTCTGCACTCTCCGACCAGTTACCGCCTTACGGATTCTTTGGCTTGGTGCGGGCGTAGCGTTCCATCTCGCCCGTCCACTTCAGGAACCGCAGCAGCTCTTTTCGCTCCCGCCAGATGAACCCGAAGAACTCAAGAAAGCCGATGCTTTGCATCTTGATGCCGGTGTAGGTTTCAATCCGCCACCGCAAATACGGGCTACGCCACGGCGCAAGCCTGTGCCCGCGAGCGGAGTTCCAGATGAAACGCAGTATGTTGCGCATCTTTACAATCAGTATAGCGAGCGCGCAAAGTGCCCCTTGGATATGAATGCCGTACCCATCATGACTCCTGAAGCGCTGGTGCGCGCCATGTATCGCAAACTAGCCAGAAGCTGGGGAGCGCAGCATTGGTGGCCGGCCGAGACTGCATTCGAGATCATCGTCGGCGCGATTCTTACCCAGAACACTTCCTGGAAAAATGTCGAGCGGGCCCTGGCTTCGCTTCGTCCCGCCGGCGCGCTAAGTCCCAGTGGAATTCGCGATCTGCCTCTATCGAAGTTGGAAGAACTCGTGCGCTCTTCCGGTTACTACCGCCAAAAGGCAAAGCGGCTAAAGAGTTTTGTCAGTTTTCTTGACCAGAAGCACGGCGACTCGCTGGAGAAGATGTTCGCCACACCGACACTAGAGCTGCGCTCCCAACTGCTCTCGCTGAACGGCGTCGGGCCCGAGACCGCGGACGCTATTCTGCTGTATGCGGGAAATCACGAGGTTTTTGTCGTGGACACTTACGCGCGCCGCATCCTGCAACGTCACGCGGCAGTCGACAGCAATGCGAAGTACGACGAGATTCGTGCGCTGGTCGAGCGCGCTCTGCGCCGCGAAAGGGCTGTATTGCCCAAATCGGTGAAAACCACACCGCAAAGGCCCGCAGTCCATCAACCGTCACCGATGAGTCTTGCTGAGCGTACTCAACTCGCACAGGTCTACAACGAGATGCATGGATTGCTGGTCCAGGCGGGAAAACATTACTGCCACAGGCTCGAACCAGATTGTCACGACTGCCCCTTGCGAGAGCTCTTGCCCCCACCAAGACCGTAGGCAGCTACATGCCGGTTAGCTAGCCTCGCGATATCCACCCTGCTCGAGGCCGCGTCACAAACGTGCTCTCACACCAATGTTGCAGAACAGGCCACTTGCCTGCGTGCTAAGGTTGAGTGAGCAGTATTCAAATCCTGCTGTTGTTTGGCAGCTCTTTTTAAGCTGACCACCGCGAGATTTGAAAATTCATTAACCCCTGATCATTGCCACTGCGCTCAACCAGCACTGCGCCACAGTCTTGCCGTTGAGCGACTGGGCGGCTCTGAAATGGGTCGCAGGCTTGTTTAGCGGGATTCGTGGTCCCTCGTCACGGACCGTCGGTCTCCCAGAACGAATGATAACTACACGGATCTGGCCGGATGCCGTTCATCGCTCTCGTCGTAATCATCGTCGCCACTGCAATAATCCTCCTCCTCATAGCAATTAGTGCGCGTCAGCACAGGACAATCAAGAACCTGAATATGCACACCGTTGAGCAAGCCTATGCCTTACGCCGCGCCGAGCAACATCAGGAGCTCATGTTTTCCGCCAATCCCTATCCCTTGTGGATTTATGACCGCGACACGCTGCGGTTTCTGGACGTGAACGACGCCGCGCTAAGAGTCTACGGGTACTCGCGTGAGGAATTCCTGGCCATGACTCTGGTCGATATACGCCCGAGCGAGGACGTTCCGGAATTCCTGCAATCGATCCGCGAGTCGCACCAGGGGTACACCGAACCAGGAGTTTTTCGCCATCGGCGCAAGGACGGCAGCCTGATGTTCATGCAGATTATGGCGTTTCGGTTCGAGCAGGATGGCCGCTCTCAGGAGATGGTCCTGGCACTCGACATAACCGAGCGGCGGCGCATGGAGGAGGCCTTACGCGAATCGGAAGCGACCCTGAAGAAGCTGATCCACAATGCCCCCTTTGGCATCGCTCAAGCACTGGTCGATGAGGACCGTTTGCGTAGTGCGAATCCAGCACTGCTGCAGATGCTCGGCGGATACAGCGTCGAGGAGGCCCTGCAACTCAACGTCGCCCAGCAAATCTATGCCGATCCTAAGGAGCGGGCTCGCCTGATGGAAGTCTTGCGGCGAAGCGGCCAGGTTCAGGGATGGCAGACGAATTTCCGCCGCCGCAATGACACTCTGGTTCCTGTGCGCATTAGCGGCACCCTCAGTGCAGGGTCCGGGGAAGAACCGGAACTCTTTTCTGCCTACATTGAAGACATGACTCAGCAAAGCAGGCTGGAGCAGCAGGTGCGCCAGGTGCAGAAACTGGAAGCGGTGGGTCGCCTGGCCGGGGGCATGGCACACGACTTCAACAACGTGCTCGTCGTCATCAAGCTTTCCACCGAAATGATGCTGGCTCAAATTCCGCCCGAGAGCCCCTTCAGCAAGCCGCTGCTGCAGGTATCCAACGCCGCCGATAAAGCTGCGGCGCTCACCAGACAGATGCTGGCATTTGGCCGCCAGCAAATGCTGCTGCCAAGGATCATCAGCCTGAACTCCGTGGTGAGCGAGACCACCCAGATGCTGCGCCGGGTCATCGGAGAAGATATTCAGCTCGTCACCACGCTGTCGCCGCAGGTGGAGAATTGCCGGCTCGATCCCGATCAGTTGACGCAGGTCATTTTGAATCTGGCGGTCAACGCCCGCGATGCCATGCCGCAAGGCGGCACGCTTCATCTTGAGACCGCAACCGTAGACTTGGATGAAACCTATGCGCAGGAACATCCTCCCGCCCAGTCCGGCCGTTATGTGATGCTCGCGGTCACCGATACCGGAACTGGCATGGACAGCACTGTTCTCCCTCGGATCTTCGATCCTTTCTTCACCACCAAAGAAGTTGGCAAAGGCACAGGCTTGGGACTCTCCATTGTCTACGGCATTGTGAAGCAGAGCGGCGGCTACGTGTGGGTTTATAGCGAGCCCGGACACGGTACAACGTTCAAGCTGTACTTTCCGGCAACCAGTGCCGCGCTAGAGCGGCCGCAGGTGCGCCCCGAAAGTATGGCGGAGGTGTCAGGGCAGCTGCGCCTGGTGGTCGAGGATGACGCCTCCATTCGAGCCAATGTTCGCGACTGTCTTCAGCAATTGGGATACAAGGTGCTCGAGGCGGAAAGCGGCTTAGAGGCGTTGAAAATTTGCGAGGATTTGCAAGGCCGCATCGATCTGGTCCTCACCGACCTGGTGATGGCCGGCAAGAGCGGACACGACTTGGCCAGCGATCTTGAAGAACGCTATCCCAACATACGTGTGCTGTTCATGTCCGGCTATACCGAGGACAGTGCCAGCCGTCGAGACATTCTGCTGCGCGGCAGCCCCTTCCTGCAAAAGCCGTTCAGCGTAGCTGACCTGTCGAAAGCTGTCCATGACGTGTTGGCGCTGCGTCCATTGCTGACGTGATTCCCTGTGCCGCGTTAGAGCTACGGGCTGGGCGCCTGATTACTGCCTGTTACCGCAGAACAGAAGCAATTCCCATAAGATTTAGCATCCAGTCCCTCGATGGCGCAGTACAGTCCGGGCGTCATGCCTGCGGGCAGGTGCGCCGCGGAACTGGACGTGTTGTAGAGCTTCAGCCATTGCGCTCGCTGCGTTTCGTCGCTTTGCACCTCGCCGTAAACGACAGCCAGGTTCGTCGCGTTCACGTCCCGCATCTTCCACTCCTGCGAGAAGGTGTACTCACGCTTCCATTCTCCCGGAGTCGTGCTGTCGGCGAACAAAAGATTCGTCAGGTAGTACACGGACGCGTCTGTGATTGAACTGTCCTTGGCGAAAGTGGCAACCCGGAAAGAGGGATTCTGGTTGTAAATGGGCGAGATTGCCGGATTGATCAACACGAAAGCCGCGTTCTTCGTGCCCGAATTGATCACGCGAAAGTCGTCAGTGTGCGTGTGACCGGCGAAGGCGGCGACCACTGTGCCGGAATACTTCTCCAGCAACGCATCGAATTGCGCGGTCCACTGTGGCGCCCACATCGGCACCAGCGACGACTCGCAGGCCTGCGCCGGCGGCTCATTCGGATGCTGTTTCAACTGCGACAGATATTGCTGAATGCTGGAGAAGCCGTCCATCCCTGGCGGAATGTGAAACATCAACCAGACTTTCTCATGGGCTTCCTTGGCCCGGCTGAGACGCCCCTCCAGCCAGCTGAAAAGATCGGCCGGCGCGGTTGAGGGCACCACGGCACAATTTTGGCTGAAATTTTCTGCCTGATACTTGTTGGAGAAGAGAACTGTGTTGAGGGAGATGATGCGGGCGCCCCGAATCGCCGGATTCGCTATGTCGTAGCTGCCCAGAGCTTCCCATGACTTGCTGAACTTATCGTCGCCGCGCGCGAGTTTCCTCATCCCGCCGGCTGTGTCATGCAGGTACGGCCCTCCCGCCTCGATGTCGTAATCGCCGCAGTCGTCGTCGTTGTTTCCCGGTGTCAGCAGGATTTTGGTTTCGGGAAACCTCTTGCGCAGTTGCAACGCCTGAAACTCGACGGTCTTCGCCACAAATTTGCGATAGTCTTCGCGATTACTGTTATGGGCAGTCTGGGAGAAAGTCTGTTCGTAGTGGTGCGCCAGCAAGTCGCCGGCCACGAGAATGAACGCGGGATGCGGCAGGGTTGCACGCATCGCATCCAGCGAAGATCGCAAAAGCCACCAATTTGTGTCCTCGCCATATTGGCTGAACGCGGTGGACTTTGAGCGATCCAGGATGGCCTCCCACTTCGCCGGATCGGAAGCGACCAGATCGGGCACCAGGCTGGCATCGGCCATGGGATTGAAGTGCAGGTCAGAGGCGATCAGGAAGGTGTTTCCGGATGGACGCTGTTGCGCGGAAGCGCTGGCAGGACAGATGACAACCATCAGCGCCAGAAAAAACACGTAGGGTCGTGCATTTGCAAAAAGCTGTCCAACAGTAGCTTTGGTGATATTCATAAAGTGTTTCTTCAGCAATACAGAGACCCGTGGTCGTTAGCGGCACTTCACCAGCTTTCCGACATTGCCCCGCGTCAGCGTGAACGGAGACGGCTGCTGGTCGTTGTCCGTAAGAATGATTTCCAAATGCATTGTGTCGCCGCTGATGCTGCCCTTGTAGGTCGCGTGGAGATCGCGCGGAGGATTGCCCTTTCGTATCGGTCCGCCGCGTTCCAGGGTATAAGTGCCGGTGACGGTGAATTCGCCGCCGGCATCCGGTTTGATCGGCTGGAGGATGCTGCCGTGCCCACAGTCGAATTCAATCGTCGCCCCTTCCGGGGTCGTTTGCATGCGGATGCCCCCGCTGCCCCAAACCTGGGAGCTATTGTGATCTCCCTCCTGTTGAGTTCCCGTGGCAGCGCCTGCCAGCGGTGGGATGCTCAAGAGAAGCGCGCCTCCCATCACGAAGATCCAATGCCGCTTCACCTTCCTCCGTTCCGGAACTGACATGTTATGTCATTTTTTGGGATCGCTGTATCCGGCGCCGGGTGGAGCACATCTTCAGCGTGCCGATCGCAGTTTCTCTCTTGAAGTGTCATCGCGAGCGCACCCGATGCGTACGCCACCTGCCCGAATCGCTGCGGTCCAGTTACCCGCGCAAAATTTCCGGAATTATACACTTGGCAAGCCCAGCCATTTGACCTAAGTGAACCCTGCGGACTTACCGCGGAAAGGCCGAATCTGATGCGTGTTGGTGCCCAGAGATCCTCCCTGCTCTGTGGTGTGATCTTCCTTGCTACGCTTGCGTCCGTCAATGCCCAGTCGAAGGACGTTGCCCCTGCCTCTACGCCGGATTCTCATTCGCACGTTCTCGAGCTTCCACCTTTTCCGGATTCTCAAACGAAGCGACTGACCGTTGATGACGTGATCAAGATGTCGAAGGCGAAGGTCAGCGACGATGCCATTATTGAGCAGCTTAAGAAGGAAGGCCAGTATTTCAGTCTGACCACCGACCAGCTTCTGCAGCTCAAGACCGCACGGGTGAGCAAGCAGGTCATCCAGGTGATGATTGATCCGTATCCGATAAGGGACAGCCCGCCATCTTCACCTGAGAAAACGGATGCTTCGGGAACGGATGATTCTAAAGCAGCTGCTTCGAACTTAGCTGCCTTAAGGGCTCAGGTCCAATATTCTGAGCAATGCAGACGCCGCTGTTGGGATGCCTATCAACGTTGCCAGCACAATGCGTACGCTGATTTGGTGCCATTCTCACCTCCGACGAAGACCGGAGACGGTTTCATGCCGAAAAGCAGGCGTGCTCTGTCCAACACGACAAGTGTGACGCTCAATGTCAATCTCCATCTGAGAAAACGGCCGCTTCGAAAACGGATGGTGCTCAGTTATGCGCAGGCCGCTGTTCCGAAGCCGGTAAAGGTTGTCGCGCCAAGACCGTCGATGATGCCGGAGATTTCCAGTGCGCTGCCTAAGAAGGAGGGTGTGTGGGTAAATGTTACAACAGCCACTAACGCGCCGAGAGATGCGCCCCAAGTGCATCACCGCAGGCGATAAGAAAGCCAAGGGCACAATTCCGAAAATTTCTTTTGACTCCCTCGCCGAATTGGTCTAGAGTAACTCATCTTTATGTCGCTCTGCCCGAAATCCCGCATGATGACCACAACCACAGCGGGCACAGGTGTGCGCACAAGCACATCCTGCACAAACTCGGGCGGGAGCGGGTCAGCATGAATCCCTAATTAGTTCAAGGATCGAAGCCATCCAGACCCACCGCCCGAAAGGCCGGTGGGTTTTTCATTTGTTCAGAATTCACGGAGTTGAGATGAACGCCATGCATGCAAACGGAATGTCCCAAAAGCAAGAAAGCCTGAGCCAGCGAGCGCCGCAGCCAATACTCGGCCGTATTCAGCATCTGCCGTTAGTGGTTCCACCACGCCCAATAGCGCCCGCGCGCGAGTGTCGTATCGCGATCGTCGGCTTCGGTACTGTGGGCAGCGCAGTGGCGCGGCTGCTGTCCTCTCGCCGGGACGAGCATCCGTTGCGCATCACGCATGTGTGCAATCGGAATGTCGCTCGCAAGCGCGTCGACGGTCTCGCCGGCAACATCGTTTGGACCGACAGCATGCAACAGGTGCTTGCCTCCGATGCCGACATTGTGGTCGAGCTGATGGGCGGACTTGAGCCGGCACGCGAGCTGTTTCGTGGCGCACTGCTGGCACGTAAATCCGTCGTGACTGCAAACAAGCAGGTCATCGCACACTTCGGCACGGAGCTGCTGGCGCTCGCCGCGGAACAGGGCCAGTATCTTGGCTTCGGGGCTTGCGTTGCCGGAGGCGTTCCGGTGCTCTCGGGATTGCAGCATGGTCTTGCCGGCGACCAGCTGGTAAAGATCCAGGGTATCCTCAACGGCACCTGCAACTACATCCTCAGCCGCATCGAGCAGTCAGGCGCGTCATTCTCCGAGGCGCTGCGTGAAGCCCAACAAGCGGGATTTGCGGAAGCAGATCCCACCGACGACATCGATGGCAACGATGCTGGCGCGAAGCTGGCGATCCTCGCCCGTGTGGGACTGAAGCTCGCGGTCATACCGCAAGAGGTGCTTCGGCGCTCCATCCGCAATATCGCCGCCATCGATTTCGAATATGCGCATGAGCTCGGCTGTGCCATTCGCCAGATCTCCACCGCAAGACTGGACGATGGCGAAGCGTACCTCGCCGTGCAGCCGTCGCTGGTGCCACGTGACTCGCCGCTGGCAAAGGTTTCGGGCAGCCAGAACCTGGTCGTCAGCACGGGAGAGTTCGGCGGCGAAACCACGTTCGGCGGCCACGGCGCAGGTGGCGATCCCACCGCCGTTGCCGTTGTGTCCGACCTGCTTCAGGCAGCTTGTCATCGCGCGAGCGGCGCGCCCGTTGCATACGAGCCAGCGCTCGCGTCCGCGAAGCTCACGCGTGATGTGCAAGCACCACAGTACTTGCGCTTCGTCGTGCGCGACCGCCCGGGCATCATCGCGTGCATCTCCGGACGCCTGGCGAAGTGCGACATGAATATCAACTCGGTGTTGCAGAAGCCCGGCCATCCGAAATCGGCGCTGCCCTTCGCCATCACGCTGGAGCCGTGCCGTCAGTCTCAGCTCGATGCCGCACTCGACGAGATCAACAGTTTCGACTTCCTCGTCGAACAACCAGTCTCAATGCCGATTTTGGAGTAGCCGACGTGACCCATGTTCGCTGTACCAACACGGAATGTGCCGCAACCTTCGAACTCCACGAGCGCGTGCTGTCGTGCCCGCTTTGCACCGAGCTGCTTGAGGTAGTGGTTGCGGTGCCATCGGCCGCGCCGGAGGACCTCAAGCGCCTATGGTTGCAGCGCAAGTGCTCGTACGATCCTCGCGACGTGAGCGGCGTCTGGCGCTTCCGCGAGTTTCTGCCGAGCGGCTACTCCGAGATCGTGACCATGGGCGAAGGCAACAACGCCCTCGTCGACGGCAGAAAGACCGCGGATTGGGCGGGTTTGCGTAACCTTCGCTTCAAGCACCTGGGCTGGAACCCTACCGCCTGTTTCAAGGATCTCGGTATGACTGTCGGAGTCACCGAAGCGGTTTTTGTCGGCGCGAAAGCTGTCGGCTGCGCTTCCACGGGAAACACCGCCGCCTCGCTTGCGGCGTATGCGGCGCGTGCAGGGCTGAGAGCAAAGGTCTATTTGCCCGCCGGGCAGGTGTCTGAGAACAAGCTGGCGCAGGCGCTCGATTTCGGGGCGGAAGTGGTGCACGTGGCCGGCAGCTTCGATGTCGCGCTGGAGCAAATTCTGCAACGTGCAAACAACGGTCTTTACTTTCTCAATTCGATTAATCCCTTCCGCCTGGAAGGTCAGAAGACGGTCATGTTCGAGATGCTGGAGCAGCTTGCCTGGCAGCCGCCGGACTATGTCATCGTTCCCGGCGGCAATCTCGGCAACAGCTCGGCGTTCGGCAAAGCCTTGGCGGAGTTGCGTGCGGCCGGCTTCATCGACCGTCTCCCTCGCATGGTCATCGTGCAAGCGAAGGGTGCGAATCCGCTGGCCAGGATGTGGCGCTCCGGGGCTCGCGAGCTCGATCCGGTGGAGAAACCCGAGACTGCCGCTACCGCAATTCGCATCGGCAATCCGCGCTCGTGGAAAAAAGCGTTGCGCGCCATCCAGCAGACGAACGGCCTGGTGATGGACGTCGACGACGAGGAAATTGCCGAGGCGAAGGCCGTGATCGGACGCGATGGCATTGGCTGTGAGCCGGCCTCCGCCACAACACTGGCCGCGCTGCGCAAGCTCACCGCGCAACGAGCAATCGATCGCGACGCCTCGGTCGTGGCCATTCTCACCGGCCACGCACTCAAGGACACCGATTTCATCCTCAGGTCACAACTGCGAGAAACCGCCATGCAAGGAGAGTGGCACAAATGAACGCAAGCAAGGTTAGCCCCATGCCGAACAGCCCGAAAAATGACGAATTTGAAATCCGAGTGCCAGCCTCCATCGCCAATCTTGGCCCGGGCTTTGACACGCTCGCCGTAGCCGTGCAGTTGTATCTCGTGCTGCACGCGCGCAGAATACCGGGACGCGGGGAACTGCAGTTTCGTTTTCTCGATCGCGAGCCCTGCGGCGAGAACATAATCGAGCGCGGCTACCGCTATCTTGCAGGCGACAAGTTGGACTCACTGCCTTCGCTGCTGGTCGAGGTGCAAAGAGAAATTCCCATGCGAGCCGGCCTGGGCAGCAGTGCCGCGGCAACCGTCGCCGGTCTTCGTCTCTATGAAGCAATGACGGGACCGCTGTCATTGCAGACGATGCTGAACGCGGCTTGCGCGCTGGAGCGGCATCCCGACAATGCGGCTGCGGCGCTGCTTGGCGGACTCACCGTCAGTTGCCAACTGCCGGACGGCTCCATCTGCGCCACCAGGTTTCCCTGGCCGGAGTCCCTCGGCTTCGTGGTGCTGACCCCGAAACAACCGCTGACCACGCAGGAATCTCGCGCCGTGCTGCCGGAGAGCATCGCGCGTACCGATGTCGTCTTCAACCTGCAAAGAGTCGCCTTGCTGTTGCAATGCCTGCAAAGCGAAGACTTCTCGCTGCTCAAGCTGGCGCTGGGTGACCGCGTACACCAACCCTCGCGAAAGAAAATCGTGCCCGGCCTCGCCGAGGTTCTCGACCTCGAGCATCGCGACCTGCTCGGCGTGTGCCTCAGCGGCTCGGGACCGTCCGTCGTCGGCATTGCGGAATGCAACCTGTGGGAAGTGGGCGATCTGCTGGCTTCGGTCTATCGCCAGTCCGGCATCGAGCATGAGCTGCGCATGCTGCACGCTCACCAGGAAAGCTGCGTGCCGTATCAGCTCTACAAGTCGGGACTGTTGTGCTGTTCGTGAGGAATGGATCGCTTCTCGCTTTTCGCGCGTGAGCGCCGCTTCAGTTGGCCTGCGAACCTCCAACGCTTCTGGTGATCCTTAACTGGTTCCTACTTCTGGCGAAAAGCAAACTGCGAGGAGCGAATAGCGTTTTCTTGCTCTACAATCGCGCTGAGCATGGCCGCCGCCGATCGCACCATATTCCACGTCGACATGGACGCCTTCTTCGTCTCGGTCGAGGAGCTTTTCGACCCGTCGCTGAAAGGCAAACCCGTCGTCGTAGGTGGCCAGCGCAACGAGCGCGGCGTTGTCTCGGCGGCATCGTACGCAGCGCGCAAGTTCGGCGTGCACTCCGCGATGCCGTTGCGCACTGCGGCCAAGCTATGCCCGCAGGCCATCTTTGTCGACGGTCATCCCGACCGCTACCGTGATTACTCGGCCAAAGTTTACGAAGTTCTAAACCGTTTCTCACCCAAGCTGGAGATGGTATCCATCGATGAAGCCTACGTCGACATGACGGGCACCGCACGCCTGCACGGCCCGCCGCTACGCGCTGCACACGCCTTGCACTCGGCCATGAAGGCTGAAACGCAACTGAACTGCTCCATCGGCATCGGCACGTCGCGCCTGGTCGCGAAGGTTTGCTCCGACCAGGCCAAGCCCAACGGCGTGTTGTGGATTTTACCGGGCAGGGAATTGGAATTTCTCGCGCCGCTGGACGTCCGCAAAATCCCCGGCGTCGGCAAAGTGATGGAGAAGCGCCTCCACGACAAGGGCATCGTCAGAGTTGGCGAGCTTGCGACGCGCGACGAACATTGGCTGGAAGAAAATTTTGGGGCGCTCGGCGTCGCGCTAGCCGGCAAATCGCGCGGGCTGGATGCCGGTGCGTGGTTCGATGCCGACATCGGCGACGACCAGGGAGCGCGTTCCATCAGCCACGAGCACACGTTTTCCCACGACACCGCGGACGCGCAAAAGCTTGAGTCAATGTTGGCGCGACTATCCGAGATGGTCTGCCGCCGCCTGCGCGAGCAGAAGCTGCACGCGCGCACCCTGCAACTCAAACTGCGCGATTCCAGCTTTCACACCATCACCCGCGCCCACACCCTTCGCCGGCCCACTGCGGTCGACTCCGAAGTTTTTGCTGCCATCCGCGAACTGTTTCGCGCCAACTGGAAAGGCGAAGCCATCCGCTTGCTCGGCGTTCACGCTTCGCATTTCGAAGCCGAGAGCGAGCAGATCAGCCTTACCGGGCAGCACTCGCACGAGAAGTGGAACCAGGCGTTATCGGCCGCCGATCGCCTGCGCGAGAAATATGGCGAGCACACCATCTCTCTCGCCACCGGCATGAAGGCGCGCTTCCGCGAGCGCACGCATGAGAACCCGGCCAGCTTGCCGGGCAAGAGGAAGCCACTGGACAAGGAGAGTTAATCCCATGATCGAAGCTCGCGCACTTTGGACTGACAAAGACCGCTTCCTCGCAGAAGCCAGCAGTGGACATGCGATGGTGGTTGACACGGGCAGTGAGAAGTCAGCCAGCAGCCCCATGGAATTGGTCCTCATTGCCCTGTGTGCCTGCACCGCCAGCGATGTGGTCGGCATCCTCCGCAAGAAGCGAGAACCGTTCACCAGCCTGGAGGTGCTTGCCGCCGGCGAACGCGCTGAAGATTTTCCCAAGGTCTATACTTCCATCCGTCTGACGTATCGCGTTGGCGGCAACGTGACGCACAAAGCGATGGAGGATGCGGTGCGTCTCTCCAAGGAGAAGTACTGCTCGGTCTCGGCCATGCTGGAGAAGACGGCCAATGTCGACGTTGTCATTGAATACGCCGGTTGAGCAGCGACAGTCGCCGCGACCAACCATGGACCGCGCCTCCAGGCTGCTGTTCGTCCCGTTCCTGCTTCTTCAGGGCGCATTCTTTCTGTACGTCTCGCAGCATAGGCTCATCGATGGCGACGAAGGCTTTTATCTGCTCGCCTCCCGGCTGGTGATGCAGCACCGAGCGCCGTATCTCGATTTCTTGTACACCCAGGCTCCGCTGTTGCCGTACGTCTTCGCTGCCTGGTTGAAGCTGACCGGAGTCTCGTGGTACTCGGCACGGATCTTCTGCGCTCTGATGACGACTGCAGTCGGCGCCATGATCTACGTACATGTTTGCCGGGAGACGCGCAAGTGGTTGGCCGGATTTTGCGCGGTGCTGCTGTTCGCCTCCAGCACGCTGGTGTTTCCATGGGTTCCTATCGTAAAAACGTTTCCTCTGGCGATGCTGTTTCTCTTCCCGGCATATCTGATTTTCACGCGAATATCGCCCTCGACGCCCGGTTGGCTGGTCGCGGTCGCGGGCGTCCTGTTCGGCCTGAGCGTGGATACCCGCTCCTACGTTGTGGGAGTTCTGCCGGTATTCCTGTGGTGGCTGCTGCGCAAAAAAACTGATCGAAGCCTTGTGCGCGTAGCGTGGTTCCTCGGCGGCCTCGTCATCGGTCTTGTACCCTCGCTCGCCCTTTTTTTTGCATCACCAGACGGATTCCTGTTTAACAATCTGGGATACCATGCCCTGCGCTCCGCAGGCGGGCTGATTGGCAACTGGCCGAACAAATTGCTTATCGCCGGTGTGCTTTTCGGCGGCCGGTACACTGGCTTTCAGTTCTCGGTAGTGACTCTGACCGCAGTCGGTCTGCTGATTTATCTGCGCGCCCGAAGAGACTTGGCATTGTTAGCTTTGCTTTTGGCCATCGCAATGGGCGTGGTGTCAAGTCTCCCAACGCCCGGCTCCGTTCAGTACTTTGCCCTGGTCATGCCGTTTCTGATTGTGGCTGCCGTCTTGTCGGTCAGCGACTACCTCGCAATTTTGCGCTCACCGCGAACCGTGCGTCTCGTCGGGGCAGGCTGTGCAGCACTGCTGGCGATGTTTGTAATCTGTGCCGTCCCAATCTTCCGCCACTATCTCTTCAATGGCTTTGCCGTTCCTGGCATTTACGGTATGCAGGACGCGCCGAACTGGACCTTGGATGCGGTGACGCGGGTTTCCAAAGCGGTGGACGAGTTCGCCGTTCCCGGAGAAGAGGTCGCCAGCTTCTGGCCGGGATATATCTTCGCCTCCTCGGCCAATCCCGTCCCTGGCTTCGAAAATAACTTTGGGATGTACGTAGCGCAGAAGCTTCCGCTCGAAAAGCGTCAGCAATATCATGTCGCCTCGGCGGAGGACGTCACCCAGATTTTTGCTCATCATGGGCCGCGGTTGGTGGTTATAGGCAATCAAGGACCCTGGGACGCCGCACCCGATGCCGCCAAGTGCGCCACCGTGCTGCGCAGCTACGGCTACACCCTGGTTCGCAGGGTGGGCGACACGTCAATCTACCAGTGCTGTTCGAAGCATTGATGGTCGCGAGCCGCGCCGGCAATCTCCGGCACTCTTCGACCCCCCCAACTGCCTACCAGCAGTAATAGTCGTATAATCTGAAAGTTTGCCTATGACTACTACTCAAACAGAATTGCGCCTGGCGAAAAGAATGTCGCGCCTGGGAACGGAGACCGCCTTCGAAGTGCTGGTTCGCGCCCGCGCTCTGGAGCGGCAGGGACGAAACATTATTCATCTTGAGATCGGCGAGCCCGACATGGACACGCCTGCCAACGTGGTTGAAGCCGGCGTCGATGCTCTGCGCAAGGGTTACACCCACTACGGTCCTGCAGCCGGGTTGCCGGAGTTGCGCGAGGCCATCGCGGCGGAGGTCTCGGCTTCACGCGGCATCAAGGTAAGCCCCGATGAGGTTGTAATCGTGCCCGGCGGCAAGCCCATCATCTTTTTCACCATGCTGGCGCTGGTAGAAGAAGGCGACGAGGTCATCTATCCCAATCCCGGCTTTCCGATCTACGAGTCGATGATCAATTTCCTCGCGGCGAAGCCGGTGCCCATTCGGCTGCGCGAGGAACTCGACTTCCGCCTCGACGTGAATGAACTGGCCTCGCTGATCACCGACCGCACCAAGCTCATCATCCTGAACTCCCCGCAAAATCCTACCGGCGGCCTCATCACCCGAGAGGATGTTCAGGACATCGCGGGCGCCATTGGCGACCGCGACATCATGGTGCTGAGCGACGAAATCTATAGCCGGTTGATCTTCGAGGGCGAGCCTTACAGCATCGCCTCGGTGGACGGCTTCAAAGACCGCACCATCATTCTCACCGGCTTCTCGAAGACATATTCGATGACCGGCTGGCGGCTTGGCTATGGCGTAATGCGCCCCGACCTTGCCGCGCAGTTCGCGCGTCTGGCAACAAATTCAACGTCGTGCACTGCGACCTTCACGCAAATCGCAGGTATCGAGGCAGTGCAGGGCGATCAGAGCGAGCCGGAGAAGATGCGCCGCGAGTTTCAGCGGCGCCGCGATGTCTTCGTGAAAGGCCTCAACCAGGTCAAAGGATTTTCCTGCCGTTTGCCGAAAGGCGCGTTCTACACTTTCCCGAACATCACCGGGACGGGATGGCCGTCAAAGAAACTTGCGGATGCGCTGCTGGAAGACGTTGGCGTGGCGGGACTGTCGGGTACGGCCTTTGGAGCGTACGGCGAAGGCCACATGCGCTTCAGCACCGCGAATTCAATCGAGAATTTGCAGCAGGCGCTGGACCGCATCGAGCAGTGGACGAAGAAGAATCTGTAGCAGGCTTTGAATGGGCGTAGCTTTAGCTGGAACGGGCTTTCCCTCCATTATTTATTGTCATCACGACGAGGGCTTCAGCCCGAGGAGGGATCCGCTTTTTCGCCCGCGTTTCTACGACACTGCGCACAATCAGCAGATCTCTCCCCGACCTGGAGGCTTCCTCGTGATGACAATTCGGGAAGAGCGGCGCACGCCAACAAGTCATCATCCATGCACGCCTGAAATCGTGCTCCACCCCTTTTAGCGAAAACACATCTGATCATGCCTGACCGCCACTTTCGCATCTTTGCTACCGCCGATATCGGCGAGGCGGCCTTCAATCGCCTGCGCGAGCGTGGCTATCAACTTGAAATCTACCCGAAGCCCGAGCCCCCGCCAAAGAAACTCATCGTCGATAGAGTTCGCAGCGGCATTGACGGCCTCATCACGACCCTGCGCGATCCCATCGACGCGGAAGTTTTTGAAGCCGGCAAGGAAACACTCAAGGTTGTGGCGCAATACGCCGTCGGCTTCGACAACATCGATCGCGGGGCTGCCAATCGCTATAAGGTCCCTTTCACCAACACTGCCGATGTTCTAACCGAGGCGACGGCAGAGTTCGTGCTGTTCGCCCTCGCCGATCTCGCTCGCAAGCTCTGGACCGCCGAGCACCTGGTACGCGAAAACCAGTGGGGCTATTGGCACCCTCACCTGCCATTTCTTGGCGATGAGGTGACGGGCAAGACCATCGGCATTCTCGGCACCGGGCGCATCGGGCAAGCCGTCGCCAAGAAGTGCATCGGCTTCGACATGAACGTCCTGTGCTACGAAGCCCTCGGGCCGAACCAGAAGGTCGTCGCGTCCGTGCAAGAGGAGATGGACCTTCGCTATAGGCACGGCCTGCAAAGCGAGCGCACAACCATCAAGTACGTCTCGCTTGACGAGGCGCTAAGCCAGAGCGACTTCATCAGCATCCACGTGCCGCTGCTGCGCGAAGGCGAGAGCGACACTCCCACCTATCACCTCATCAACGAGCGCACGCTGCGCACGATGAAACCCACCGCCTACCTGATCAACACCTCCCGCGGTCCGGTCGTCGACGAAGCCGCGCTGGCGAAGGCGCTCAAGGAGAGGTGGATCGCCGGAGCGGCGCTCGACGTCTACGAGAACGAGCCTCTGCCGCCTGACTCGCCGCTGCGCGATCCCGACATCGAAGACCGCTGCCGGCTGTATCCCCACTTCGCCAGCGCCGCAAGGATCACCCGCTTGTCCGTCGATCCCAATCGCGGCATGGCGGGGCGAACCATCCAGGGCCTCATCGATGTGCTGGAGCAAAACTACGCTGGCGACGTCACCAGGATGCCGTACGTGGTGAATAAGGAAGCGTTCAAGTAAGCCGCTTTTCGCTCTTCGTCTTTCGCTCTTCCGCTCTGGCTTGTAGCTTTCACGACGGACCCGGCCATGCAAACATCTAAATGGGTTGGCTTGAGATAACAGAAACAAATGGTAATCGCGAGTGGCGAGGCGCGACTGGCGAAAGGCGAAAAGCGACTCCCTACTGCTTTGCTTCGACCGCTCCAGGCATTTGCGAAAGCTGTTGCGCTCGTCGGCGATCGCGCGTCATCCAGTGATAGCCGACTACAAATTGCACGGTATTGAAGGCAGGGTTGTCGTTGCCGATATACGCGTTCGACAAATGCCAGAAGCGTACTCCGAAGCTGAGAGCCTGTGTGTGCGTAACCGCCATCATCACGCCCGTCCCGCCAGAGCAAGAGAAATTGAACGATGAGGTGTTGCCCGGCGGCACATTCCTCGTCGTGAACATGGCGCCGCCGTTGAACTCGATGAATGGACGATAGCGGCCTCGCGGCGCGAAGTTCCACTTCAAGCCCACAGGCGCGAACCCTCCACCGTAAGTGTGCCGCGGACGAGTCACCAGAAACAGCGGCTCAATCTCGAAGGTGTACTCCCACGTCCTCCGCAGTCCGCTCTCGGGAGCAGAGCGATGAATGGCCCGGCCGGCGTGAAATCCAGCCATGGTGATTTGCGTATCGCCGAACGCTTGGCCGGCGCTTTTGCCGACCGCTTCCGCTCCCCATGCCCCGAACTCCCATAACTGGTCATCGAAAAACGAGTTCGTGCTCGCAGACGTTTGTGCCGTCGCCAGCCCAGGCAGAAACATCAGCAACAGCAAAATAGAGCGGAGCCAGAAGTAGGAGAAGCGGCTTGGCATGTCTGGCAGCGGAGGCCAGGCAAGCAGGACCACGGCAACATCAAGAGCACAGATTCCGAGTAGCAAGCCTAAGTTGCATGATTCATGTCAGAAGCGTGTTATAGGTTTTTGCAGATTACGAATGAATGCGAGCAGACTTCGGCAGGACTTCAAACGGCATCGGTCAAGGTTACGGGGTCGTCCCTGTCGAGGCGATCGCCAATTACCAGCAGCAGCGCGACCCAGGCGGAGATCACGAGGATGTAGGCGACGGCAAAGCGCAGCCCAGCGCTCCAGGCCTGCTGGCGAAGTGTGCTCACGTCGGGGATCCACCAGACCAGCTTGTACGGCAAGTAGGCTCCGATAAACGCCAGAACCCAGAACCACAGCCAATACGATCCTCGCTTGAGCAGCCGCCACGAGCGAGACATCCGGTTTGGGCGGAGTCCCACGGCGGCAACAGTGCTCGCCACCGGCAGCCAGATCGCTATGAGCAGGGCCATCACGATGCAAAGCACTCCTTCCGCAACGTGATACACCAGCCGCGGGCTGCCGAAGCGCAGAGCCGGGACCTTCTGCCACCACCACACACCGAACTGAGGCGCATATCGCAAGCACGAGTAGAGAACCCATTCCAGCAGCGCCAGAGGAATCGTCCATATCGCGAAGCCAATGATGTGCCGCACCGCGTGACGGAAGGCCCGCCACACGGTTCCATTGTCGCGAAACTCTGTAACTCTGAAGAACGCGAACGATCCGGTGCGCAGCCACAGCCCGCAAAAAATGATAGCGAGCGCGAGCAGCGCCGAACCAGCCACCTGCCAGCCGTGAGCGTCGGGCAGCAGCAGCCAGTAATAAATTGCAGCGATGAGCGCGGCGCCGCCGAATAAATTCAGCAGCCACAACTTCGCCACGCCTTTGTGCCTCGCGGTCATTTCACCGTCACCGTCAGCGCATCGCTGGTCGAGAGATATTCCGGCTGATACATCGGCTGCACGCTCGTCGGGCTCACGCGGAAGATGCCGGGGTTCACCACCTTCAGCAGATAAACGTATTCGTGCTGCCCCTGCGGGAAGTAGAAGTTGAAGAACGTGGTGCGATCGTCGCGCAGTTCGCGATCGCTATACCAACGAGCCCACCAGGTCGGTTGTTCGTCCAGCTCATACAGGTCGTCGCGTGCAATGGACTCCGTGCCGGAAGGGATCGGGTCCTCGATCATCAGGTACTTCCACATGCTGCCGCCGACCGTGATGCGCACCGCCAGCGTGTCGCCGACCTGCACCGGGCCAGACAAGCTGTCGAGGCGGTAGACGATGCGACCATCCTTCTGCTGCGAGCTCAGCTTGTAATACTGGCGCGCGGTGCTCAACTTGAAGCTGCCGGTGTTGATCACCGTCGATTGGCTGGAGTAGTACTCGCCGCGTGTGGACCAGTACAGCCTGCCATCGCCAGTCTTCACCACGCGAACTTCGTTGCCGCCCTGCGCAAGCTGCGACTCGTTCAGCGTGACCGTCGTTGCCGGCGCAAGCGCGTCCGCAGGCGTGAACTTCTTGGTTGCGACGCTCTTCCCATTCACCTGTATCTCGACTTTGTAGTTCGGCTTCAACTCCTGCGAGCGCTCCAGGTAGTCAGTCAGGCCATAGACCACCATCGCGGTCTGCTCCGTCGACTCCCAGTAGTAGCCCTGGCTGCGATGACTGACCAGGTAGACTGCTGCCTTCTGCAACAGCGAGCTGCCCGGTTCGGTGTGGTTGATCAGCTTGAGCGCGTACGCTGTGGACTCTGGCGTCGTGTCGCCGGAAAAGTCCATCAGATAATTCTGGTCGCTCGGCCACCACGCTTGCCCGTCCTCCTGTTTGGCTTCGCCCGCGAGCTGCGTGCTCAGATCTTTCGCACGGCTATCGTTCACCTGCACCATGGCCAGGCCAAGTACCGCCTGTCCGTACGCCGTCAGCGTCGGGCGTTGCGCCCAAACCGAATCGACAACTTGCACATTGTTGTCGGTTCCGCTCAGCACCAGTGCATACGCCATGTAGGCGCGCAGGTCGGACCGCACCTTGGTCGAATTCTGGAACTGCGGCAGCAGCCAGGCGCGGCCTTTATCAATCGCATCCTGTTTCACATCGAAGCCCGCCGCCTTGGCCTGGCTGAGCCCCGCCAGCACGTACGCGGTCATGAAGGGCGCGCTGTCATCCGTCTGCCACCAGCCCCATCCGCCGTCGTCATGCTGGAACATGTACAAGCGATCGAGCCCGGCGTTTACCTGCCTGTGCAGCGTTACCGGATCGATGTTCGACTTGATGCCGAGCTTCTGCAGCGCGTCAGCAACCAGCACGTCGGGCAGGAAGCCCGACATCGTCTGCTCGGTGCAGCCGTACGGGTACGACGTCAGGTAATCGAGCACAGCAAACACCGAGCCCGCTATCGAGGGCGTGACGCTAACGGTGAGTTTGCGCGTGCCGATCTCCGCCGAGCTCGGGAAACTCACTTGCTGCACCGTGTCGCTCGTTCCCGCTCCGGCAATCGAGCCCGACTTCGACATCGCGAGCTTGACGCCGAACGGCACTACCGGCAGCGTCAGCTCCATGGCATCGCTTTCCACATCGGTCAGCGCCTTGCCCAGTACCTTGGCCGAATCCACATCAAGCACCTTCACGCGGTAATCCACCTTTACCAGTCCGCGGGTCGGCACGTTCACGCTCTGCTGCGAACCTTCGAGAACTTGCAGCCCTTCGAACTGCATCGACACCTGCGCGACTTTGTTGCTCGGCAGGTAGTTCTGCACGATGGTCGAGAGCGTGATCTCGTCGCCGCGACGGAAGAAGCGCGGCACCACCAGCCGCACGATGATGTTCTTGCGCACGATCGCGTTCATCACCGCGCTGCCGACCTTCGTGTCCTGGGTAACGCCTCGCGTGGTGGCGCGCCACGAGGTGATCGCGTCGGGATAGTCAAATTTCACCGTCGCCTGGCCGTTGCTGCCGGTGCGCACGTCGGCCACCCAGAATGCGGTGTCGGGAAATGCCTTGCGGATTTTGGGCTGCACCAGGCGCTCAGGTTTCAACTGCGCCATCGCCTTCGACGGGCGCACGCTGGCCAGTTGCATCGCGCGTTTGCCCGCTTGTCCGTTGAAGTAGTAGCTGAGCGAACTCTCCGTGCTCACCTGCGAATAGACCTTGCCGTAGAACGCGTTCAGGATCGTGCCGACCGTCTCCGGCTTAATGGCGTAGATGGCTTCGTCCACAACGCCGAGGCTGAATTCCGCGACAACCGGCTTACCGCTCGAGTCGTTCGCCTTGATGGTGTAGCTCGCAGCTTCGCCCGGCTGATACTGCGGCTTCGACGGCACCAGCTGAACGTTGAGCTCGTGCTGCGTGGGTGGCACGCTCAGGCTCTTCGAGCCTTCATACAGCTTGTCGCCGCGGATGAACACCGCGCCGACGTAGAAGTTCGGCGCGTACTCGGGCTTCACCGGCACATCGACGGTGATGCTGCCGCCGTTGCTCTTGATCACTTGTCCGGAATAAAGCGCGTTGCCCTCCGCCGTGACCAGCACCGATGCCGGGTCCTTGCCGGTGACGATCAGCACGTGCGCGATGTCGCCCGGCTGGTACGTCTTCTTGTCCGGCACGATTTGCACGCGTTCCTGCTGTGTGCCGCTCCACCACGGACTTGCACCCGGCGCCCACAGATAGGCGGTCGTTTCAATCTGGCGTTTTTCCGGCGTAGTTGTGGTTACGAGCACGCGGAATTCACCGGAATCCGGGATGGTCAGCTTGACCTGCGCCTTGCCGCTCGCGTCGGTTTGCCCCTGGGCCGTCGCGACTGAGGCGCCCTTGCGGGTCCGCCAATCCCAGCGATTCATCTCCACGCGAAACGCAGTTTGCACCGGCTTCTTGTCATAGTCTTGCGCCGACACGCTAATCGTTGCCGTGCTGCCCTTGGTGTACACGTAGGAGTTTGGCTCGGCGGTCAGGAAGAAACTGCCATAGGTGGCGAGGGCGAATCCCCGACCTGAGATTTCACGATTTCCGGCATCCGTAACGCGCGCTTCGATGCGATAGACCAGGTCCTGTTTCTTCGAATCGACCTTCGTCGGAACTTCAATCTGCAGCTTGCCATCGGCATCCAGCGTTCCGCTCTTCTCCTCCTCCTCCTGTTCACCGCCGTCACTGTCGTCAGCTTCGGCGTTGTCGGCACCTTCTTCTTCTCCGCCGGCCTCCGCCTGGTCTTCGTCCTCGCCCCGTCCCATCGGCCAATATGGCGAAGTGTGCACAACCCACTTCACCTTAGCGTTCGCCACCGGCTCGCCGAAGTAGTAGCGCGCGTCAATCGTCGCCTTGATCGGCTGGCCCTGGAGCACGCGCGGCGTCTGTGCCGTCACCTTCACCGCGTACTCGGGCTTCTTGTATTCCTCCACCGAGAAATTCGTGCCCTCGACGTAGCGTTCGCCCATCTGCATCGACAGATAGTAGGAGCCGAGGTGAGCATCGCGCGGAATCGCGTAATCCCAGTGCGCTGTGCCCATCTCAGAAAGTTTGATCGACTGCGTCCACATGACGTCGAACGTCTGCGGATCGCGCATCTCCAGTCGCAGGTCCTCGCCATGGGGAATGGCGTAGCCGCTCGGCGTCTGCGCGCGCACGATGGTCCTGAAGTGCACCGTGTCGCCGGGGCGGTAAACCGGGCGATCGGTATAGGTGTAGCCCTTCAGGTTGCGATTGGGATCGTCGCCCAGGTTCCACGCGCCCGGCGTGTTGATGGCGAACTGCTCGGCGCTGGTGGCCAGCACGGCAACGTTCTCCGGCTTCCCCTCCTTGATTGGCGTGTCCACCAGTCCCTGCTGGTCGGTCTTCTGCGACGCGACTTCTTGCTGATCGATCCACACCCGCACCAGAATCCCACTAATCGGATTGCCGCTCTTCCGGTCGACGACGAAGCTGATCAGGCGACCCTGCCCGGCTTTTGTAATGATCGCGATGTCAGTGACAACGACGACGGTGTACGCCCGCAGCCGGCCGTCGGTGGCCTCGACCAGGTACACGCCTTTGTCGCTCACCGGCACGGTGATGTTCATGCCCTCCCACTGCTCGTGCGCGGGCACGTTCCACTTCCATACCGAGACGACCTGCTGCGGATTGAGCATCGGCACTTGCGCGAAGCTCTCGACCTTCGGCCCTTTTACCTGTTCACCGCCGCCCATTTGCCAGAGGCGGATTTCATGGCGCGAATCCGGCGAGAACTGCGCCCGTACAAAATCGCGAATCCAGGCCCAGATGCGATGCTTCCACGCGTGAAACTTTTCCAGCCAGGTGTGCGCTTGCTTCGGCATCGGGGGCGTCTGTCCACCGAAGTTGTGCAGCTCCTGCATCTGACTGAAGAGCTTCACCGCGTTGTTCACGCGATAGACGCGGAACTCGAGCTGCTTCACGTTGTGGGCGTTGACCGCAATCTCAGGCTTCTCGCCCGGCAGGTAGGTGCGCTGGCTGGTAAGCGAGAACCAGGATTCCGGCTCCGCTTCCTGCGCGAACAAGGGCACGCAAAGCAGTTGGATGACCAGCAGGAGGACGATTGACGAAAAAATAAGAGGGTGCCCCGTTCTAGCTGTCCTTTGGCCAGGGCGGGGCATTCGACCGCACGCCAGAGTTTGGCCGGCCCTTGCGTTTTGCCCGACACGGAAAGCAGATCCCTCGCCGACTGAAGTCGGCTCGTGATGACAACAATGGGGGTTCGCGCTGGCCATACAAAACTCGCAAGTTCGCCAACGCTGCGACGCGTCATAACGGGTGTCATCACGAGTGGGCGTCAGCCCGCGAGGGATCTGCTTTTTGCCGCGCGCCCGCATCACTCGCCGCCTCGCAGGATGTTCCAGCGATATACCCCGAGGAATGCCGGATTCGATGTCACCGGCCGCCAGCGCGCGTCGGGATAGTTCAGCAGTTCCGCAACTGACAATCGCTTGATCTCACCCTTGGAGCCGCCGCTCGGCCCGGGGTCCTCAGCGCGCCCGTTGTTGGCGCGATGAGGTGTAGGGTCGGGGTCCTCAGCGCGCCCGTTTTTGGCGCGATGGGGTGTAGGCCCGGTGTGGTAGACAACAAACTCCTCCGTGCCAGGCTCGATCTCGCTGCGGCCCAGGAAGATCATGGCGTGGAACGGCATCCTGCCGCCATCCTGGCGAAAGAACAGCAGGTCGCCGGGACGGGCGCGACTCAAATTGCGGCCAATGAAAAACGAATTGTGCCGCCACAGCGTTTCGGCGTCCGCGAATTCGGCAAAGGCGCCGTCGCGCAGGTCGTCAGTCTCGAAGGTACCGCCGCGTGTACGGAAGAGCGCCGCGCCGAGCGGCGTGTAAGGATATTGATACTGCTGTATGTCGCCCGCCGACGCGGGTGCCGGCAAAGCAATGCCGCGCGCCCAGGCCGCATCATGCTCGCGCAGCGACTCGCGATAGGCGAAGCGCAGCAGCGCGGCACAATCGTCGATCTCGGGCGCAGCATTCTTGCCGCGGTAGTACTGCGATTCCGCCAGCAGCGCGAACCAATGGCGAAACGCGAGCCGGTCCGCTGGATCGTGCAAGCGCAGGAAGTCCGGAGTGCCGTCGCCGACCGCGTCGCCGTAGTCCGGAGTTGACTGCAGCGTGATTTGTTGCGGCGCGAATCCCGGCGCCAAAATCTGCAACTTCGCCTGGCCGGGAAGGACGGCTGCTCGGACATACGCCGTAGCCGAAGCGCCATGTACGCTCAGCGATTCGACGCTCACCAGGTGCGGGGTTTCAACCTGCACCTGCAGCCCGCTCAACTCGCGGCCATTCGAGGCGCGAACCCTGAACTCCGTGGAAGAGAAGCCGTCGGCGGGAAGCGTCGTTTCGGCGAGTTCGGCGACAAGTTGGGCCTGCGCCATGACGCGATGCACGGTGAACGCGCACACTACGGCAACAACCGCCAGCACCGCCAACACTGCCAACCAGCGAGGCACGCCGCGCAATCCAATCCTCTCCTTGGTGGGACGGGCGGATTATACAGCAGCAATTGGCAACTAGCAGCTAGTCGTCGGCAGTTCTGCCAGGCACCAGCTGCCAAATGCCAAGCTCCAACGCCCAAAGTGCGCCCGCACCTCCACTCCGCTCGCGATTTGGACGCGAATTTCGTACCGTTACCGCTGCATTGCGCATCCATTCTGGTGGGGATGGTCACGGCCGGCGGGGGAGACCAAAAATCGATACCTGTGGATTTCCCGCCGTCAGATATAATTCCCGGTTAAGCTGCAATGCGGATGCTCCCACTCCACGGATTACCGCAGCGTGTGTCTGAGCGAAAGCGCCCCTGCTCGCAGAACCTTCGGCCCCGCAGCATAACGACCCGGTACAATTCCGGATTCGAAGGAGCCTCAGAATGGCAACGGCGATAAAAGAAAGTGAGTTCGTTTGGCACAATGGGAGGTTGATTCCGTGGGATGAGGCGAAGATCCACGTGATGTCCCACGTGATCAACTATGGCTCATCGGTGTTTGAGGGAATCCGCTGCTACCAGACGACTAAAGGGCCCGGCATTTTCCGGCTGACCGACCACATGGTTCGCCTTACCCAGTCCTGCAAGGTTTATCGCATCGGACTGGATTACTCGCTCGAGGAACTCTGCCAGGGTGCAGTGGATCTGGTCGCCGCCAACAAAATCTCGCCCTGCTACGTCCGTCCCATTGTGTTGCGCGGCTACGGGCAGGTCGGCGTGAATCCCTTCAACTCGCCGACCGAGGTTTACATCTGCAACTACGAGTGGGGAAAGTATCTGGGCAGCCCCGACTGCGACGAGGGTGTCGATGTCTGCGTCTCTTCGTGGAACCGCCTCGCGCCGAACACCATGCCCACCATGGCAAAAGCCGGCGCGAATTACATGAACTCCCAGCTCATCAAGATGGAAGCCATCGTGAACGGTTATGCCGAAGGCATCGCGCTCGACGTCAACGGCTATGTCAGCGAGGGCTCGGGCGAGAACGTCTTTCTCGTGCACAAGGAGCGAATTTATACCCCGCCGCTGGGCAATAGTGTTTTGCCAGGCATTACGCGCAACTCCGTGCTCCACATCGCCCACGAACTCGGAATTCCGGTCACCGAGCAGATCATCCCCCGCGAGCTGCTGTACATTTGCGACGAGCTGTTCTTCAGCGGGACGGCTGCGGAGATCACGCCCATTCGCTCAGTCGATAAGATCACCGTCGGACGTGGTGTCGCCGGGCCGATCACGAAGGCGGTCCGCAAGGAGTTCTACAGCATCGTCAACGGCATTGTGGACGACCGCTTCGGCTGGCTGACGCCGGTGCCGGTGAAGCAACCAGTCAGCGTGTAACAGCAGACCTTTCACCACGGAGACACGGAGGTCACGGAGCGGGTTTAATCAGACAAGAATGAATTTTCTCCGTGTTCTCAGGTGCCTCCGTGGTGAACACATGTTTCACACCCACAACGCGGCTGACCCGCCGACCCATTCCAGGTTCTGGTTGTGGTCCACGCCCATCATGATGCCGCGGCCCATCCGCACCAGCGGCAGCACCGGCGTGAGCTCGCCGCCTTCGGGCCACACGAACATCATGCGAATTTCCATCTGTGTCGGCCCGTGTGGCGTCTGAATCACCGGCTCAAAGCGCACCCGCTCCTGCAGGATGTAATTGTGCCGCTCGCTCGCCGGAATTGCGTCGATGTCTCCTCGCGTGGGCGCAAACTTGATGCCCACTCCGGCGAACGAATATAGCGGTTTCAGCAGGTAATTCTGGTTGTCCGACGGAAGCTCGTTTACTTCGTCCAGGAACCACGTCTTCGGCACACACGCGTGCTTCAGGTATGGAATGGAAAACTTGCTGATGCGGAAATACCAGTTGGGATGGCCGGCCCACTCCACATCTAGCTCGTCGCGCAAATCGAAGGGTAGCGTCACTCCTTTGCGTTCCAGTTCATCCACGATGCAGCGGTTGTAAATGCGCCGCACTTCAACCTCGCGACCGTTCTTGCGATAGAAGAGCTTGTTGCCGCGTTTGATCAGCGACAGGATGTCGACGATTGCGATACCCAGCTCGCGCTGTGTCACCAGAAAATCCGGCAGCGTCTTCTGATGCTCTGGATCGATCTCCATCAGGATGACGTTTTCGGGATCGTGGTCGGCAACGATGAGCTGCCGCATCAGCCGCCAGTAAGAGTCGCGATCGACGCCGGCGAGATACACCGAGCGTTCGGGCCTTAAGGTCAACCCATACGATTCGATGTATTGGTGCGCTACCGTCGGCTGGTATCCGTAAAGGGAAGGGAAGGCCTGCAGCTCGACGAGCTTTGGCCTTAGTCGGCCCGCGGCGTTCCGCACCAGTCCGAAATCCACGGCGACAAACATTGGCCGCGGCGATTCATTCGGCACGTTGTATTGCGGTGGAACGGCGGCATCCGACGCTCGCCGGTATTCGGGGTTGTCCATCAGTTGCGAAACTAATTGACGGCCGTAAACGGCGAGCTTGTCCATCAAGTGGCACGGCACGAAGCAGGGCGTCTCCGACACCCGGAAGCCGACGTGCATACCGCAGGCCTGATCGAGGTCGCGCAGGAACTGCTGGTACTTCTCAGGCGTGTAATTCCGGTTGAATTCCTCGCGCAGCGCGGGATCCATCGTCAGGCCTCGATGAGGAAGCAGCCTTTCTCCATAATCTGCCGCCCATCAACCCAGATGTCGAAGTGCGTGCCGACAACATCAATGTGCGTCGACGAGTACCATTGGGCGCCAGTGTGCTCGCCGTACGGATTGCCGAACGCGATATGGATGCCGGGAAACTTTTCATCCTGAAGAATCTGTCCGATCACGTGCTTCAACTCGATGTTGGTACCGATCGCGAATTCACCGACTAGATCGCTGTTCTCGTCCGTGTGCGTGTAGGCCCAGAACTCTTGCTCCAGCTCTTTATTGTCGCTGGAAACTTCGGTGATGCGGTTCTTCGCCATGCGAATGGTTAGCGGCTGGCGCGCCAGGTCCGGATATTTCTCACAGAGATAATCGCCCACAACGCCATCGACAACGCACACCCCGTTCACTTCACCCGGTGTGGTAAAGACCTCGCCGCCCGGAAGATTGCCCCATTTGTCGCGGCTGATAATGCCGCTGGTCTTGATCCAGCGATAATCAGGATTCAGCTTCGCGGTGAAATCGCTTCCCGCGGGATTGGTCGCCCTGATCTCCTTCGCGCGGCGTACGACGTCCAGAACCTTGCGGCTCAGGGCGTCGACTTTGTTGTAGTCGGCGCGCATGCCCTCAAGCATGATCTGGTGATTGATGTTCACCATGTGCGCGTGCCGCATCTTGCGCCGGTTCACGACGTCGGTCATCTGCATGCGCGCTTTCAGTTCATGGCGCTGCACCTTGACGGCAAAAATGCTGACATCGCTGGTCTCCATGTCTTCGGCGATCTCGGGCGGCAGTTGCGTGAGGGGCCGCGGAGCCAGGTCTTCCAGTACGAACGCCTTGAACGGCGAGCCAAGTTTCACCAGTTCGTGCACGAGGCTGGCCGCAATCTCGCGGCAGGCGTTATCGGTGATCAGCGTGACCTTTTCGTTCGGCTGAATGCGAAGGCAGGTATAGATCGCGTTGTGCGCGCCCGGAGTGAGCTCCGGATCAAAGGGACTACGGCTGAGATCGGTTGGTGTGTGAGTTGGTTCGGTTACGAGGGGTTGAATCAAGCGGTTTCCTTTCGAGTGTTCAGCATGGAGTTGAGTGCAATCTGGTTTCCCGCTAAGCCGTACGCACTAGAAGATTGTCCGGTTCCATCAGCCAACCGCTGAAGAAGCCCTATCTTCGCGCGGCCGAGTGCTCCATCACACCAACCTTCGTCTCGCGAACGATGTAATCGACTACCTTCTTCAGATCGCCGGTTTCCTGAAACACCTTCAGCTGGCGGTCGGCGCCTGTGCCCATATCGAGCATCTGGTGAATGTAGTTGATTTCCTCGCGCGAGCCAAGCTCATCCACCACATCGTCGATCAGCGCCAGATACTCCATCATCAGGTCGCGCACCGGCACTTCTTCTTCCTTGCCGAAGTCGATCAGCTTGCCGTCGAGGCCGTAGCGCGAGGCGCGGAACTTATTTTCCGAAATCAGCGCGCGTCCGTAAATCCGGTAGCTCTTGTTGGATGCATGAAGTTTGTAAAGCATTGCGATGGTCGCCTGAATTAGTGCGGCAATCGCAATCGTCTCGTCCAGGCGCATCGGGATATCGCATACGCGCACTTCCAAGGTGTTGAAGAACGGATGCGGCCGAATGTCCCACCAGATTTTCTTACCGTTATCGATGCAATTGGTGCGAACCAGCAGCGCAACAAAGTTCTCATACTCAGACCAGTTGGAAAATGTGTCCGGAATGCCGGTGCGCGGGAAGCGCTCGAAGACTTTGCAGCGATAGGATTTGAAACCCGTCTGCATGCCCATCCAGAACGGCGAGTTGGTGCTGAGCGCGAGGATGTGCGGCAGGAAATATCGCATCGAGTTCATGATGTGGATCGCCGCGTTGCGGTCTTCGATACCGATGTGGACGTGTAGCCCGAATACAAGGTTGGCGCGCGCGATGAGCTGCATGTCCTCCACGACGCGCTGGTAGCGTTCGTCGGGATAGATCTCCTGTAGCTTCCAGTCAGCGAAAGGATGGGTGCTGGCTGCGGCCAGCCACAAACCGTTTTCGCTAGCCAGGGTAATCATCTGCTGGCGCAGCGTCTTGATGTCTTCCCGCGCCTCTTTGATGTCGTGGCAGACTTTGGTCCCCACCTCGATGACGGCTTGATGCATCTCCGCCTTGACCGCCTCGTGCAGTGCCCGCTTCGCCTTGGGAAGGATCTCCGAGGCGATGTGCGAGCGCAGGTCGCGCGTCTCCGGATCGATGGTCTGATACTCCTCTTCGATTCCGATACTCAGACTTGGCCGGCCCATATGTTCACCCCTTGCCCGCTCGCTTGCGCATTTTCTTAGCTGCCGCCGGACTTTCATTCTCGGGTGCTCCATCCAAGCCGTTTTTGCTTGGGTGGGCGCCAGCGCTCAGAAACGCGCTCCAGCGATATTCGGGCGCTGCTCCCGTGTGTTCCCTCGCCTTGCGCACCGCCAATTCGGCAACTGTGTTCACGATCCAGTCGAAGTTTTCTTTGCCTACGGAGTTCACGTCCGCATCGGGCGCAGGATTCATGAAGTCGATGGCATAGGGAACTCCGTCCTCGCAGGCGAACTCCACGGTGTTCAGATCATAGCCCAGCGCACGGCAAAGCGTGATGCAATCGCGCTCGACACGGTCGATCAGCTTGGGATTGGTCGGCGGCGGATTCTTCACATAGCGCTCGTGGAACGGCCGCGACGGATCGTAGTGCATGATGTGCACCTTCTCCTGTCCGACAACGTAGCAGCGAAAATACTCCTTGAAGTTGACGCCGCGCTGCAACGTCATGCAGAGGTCGCGCGTCTGATCGTAGGCGTTGAAGAACTCTTCCGGCGAATTGACCTTGTACACGTCCTTCCAGCCGCCGCCGTCAAATGGCTTGAGGAACGCGGGGAAACCCACGTAGCTGAAGATGCTGTCCCAAGGCATGGGAAATTCCAGGTTGCGCATCGATTGATCGGTCGTTCCCGGCGGATGCTGCTTGTGCGGCAGCAGGACGGTTGCGGGAATCGCCACCCCGAGTTTGTGTCCGAGGGCGTAGTTGAAGAACTTGTCGTCGGCGCTCCACCAGAATGGATTGTTGATGACGATGGTTCCCGAGAGCGCCGCATTCTTCAGGTATCCGCGGTAGAAGGGAATGTCGTGCGAGATGCGATCGACGATGACATGATACGGAGAAGGCTCGGCCATGCGCACTTCGCCGACGGTCGCGAGTTCGGCGTGAATGGCGGCTTCGCCCAGGGAATTGATTTTGTCGACCAGCGCGGACGGAAACGTGGTCTCCATACCAAAGATGACACCAATTCTCTTCACAACCACTCCTTGATGAGCGACACAAATGGCAATCTGATCGAATGTGTTTATGTGCGGGAAGGCCCTGGAAACGCGCAATCGAGCGTACTACAGCTTATCAATATTGTAGGCGAAACCGTACTGCGCGAATAGTCAGACGCAACTGGAACCGTATTTCCAGCCGATGGGAATGATTTTCTGGAATTCGCGTAGAATATAAACTCTCTCCTGCTGCTTGTAATTAAAGGGGCTTTTTCTTGTCCAGATTGCCGTTCACGGCGCTCACCGTCACGCTCGCCGCAGGCCTGCTACTCTCCCAGACAAACAACACAACTGATGCGGCTCGCTCGTCGAGAAGCGATCCGCCCGTGCCGCAAGTCGCCGGACTTGGGACCGCTGCTGAACAGGCGATGGCGATAGTCGATCCGGAGAGGATTCGCGCGCACGTGCGTTTCCTGGCAAGCGACCTGCTCGAGGGCCGCGGCACTGGACAACGCGGCGGCGATATCGCGGCCGAATACCTGGCCACGCAGTTTGCGCTCTACGGTCTGAAACCGGCAGGCGACGACGGAATGTTCCTGCAGAAAGTGCCGCTGGAAGGTGTAGCAACGCAAGACAACACCACGCTGACGCTGCTGCCCAATCGCGGCGCGCCGATCGAGCTGAACTACCGCGCGGATTTCGTTGCGACCGATCTGGCAGGAAAGCAGCGCGACGACATCGATGCCGATCTCGTGTGGATGGGTTATGGCATCGATGCGCCGGAGTTCAACTGGGACGACTATAGAGACATCGATGTAAGAGGCAAGGTCCTGCTGATGCTGGTCAACGAGCCGCCATCGGACGATCCGAAGTTTTTTGCCGGCAAGGCGCTGACCTACTACGGTCGTTGGACCTACAAGTATGAAGAGGCGGCGCGCAAGGGAGCAGCAGGTGTCATTCTCATCCATAAGACCGATATGGCGAGTTACGGTTGGAATGTGGTGCGCAATTCGTGGTCGGGAGAGCGTTCCTTGCTGCGCAACGATCCCGCTCCCAAGCTTGCGCTCGCGGCATGGATTCAGTTTGACGCTGCGCGCAAGCTTGCTCATACCTGCGGGATGAATCTGGATGAAATGATCGCGGCAGCAGGTAAGCGCGGCTTCAAACCGGTCGCGCTTCCGGCGAGAGCGAAGGCGACCATCCTTAGTAAGGTTCGTGATTTTGAGTCCAGCAATGTCATCGCCAAGCTGCCTGGTTCCGACGCCAAGCTAAAGGACGAGGCTGTGCTCTACACCGCACACTACGATCATCTTGGCCTTGTGCCTGGGATGGCTGGTCACAACATCTATAACGGCGCGCAGGACAACGCGACCGGCTGCGGAATTCTGCTGGAAATTGCGCGCGCGTACTCCGCCGCGAAGCAGCCACCGAAGCGGTCCATCTACTTCGCCGCAGTCACCGCTGAAGAGCAGGGACTGCTCGGGTCGGAATATTTTGGCAAGCATCCGCCTTTGCCGGCGAAGGACATTTCTGTGGCGCTGAACTACGACGATGTTCCGCCTCTCGGCGTGCCCGAAGAGGTGAACGTTGCGGGCGCGGAGCGCACGACGTTTTATCCCGCGGTTGAACGCGTGGCGAAGCAGTTCGGGCTGGCGATCGTGCCCGATTCGCGTCCTGACGCGGGACATTACTATCGCTCCGATCACTTCAGCATGGCGCGCGCAGGCGTTCCCGCGTTCTCGATTGATGAGGGCGACAAGTATCGCGGCCACGATCGCGAATGGGGCACGCAGCAAGCGGAGGAGTACGTTGCCAAGCACTATCATCAGCCCAGCGACGAATATCGTCCCACGATGGATTTCCGCGGCGACGCAGCAATGGCGCGCTTCGGCATCGCGCTTGGATGGCAAGCGGCGAACCAGCCGGCAGAAGTTGAGTGGCAGGAGGGCGACGAGTTCGCCCGCATTCGCTCCGCGAGCCAGGCAGGAAGCCACTAGCTTCGAGCCATGAGCCACGAGAAGGAAAATGACCGCGGGCACCCGTTGTTGCCACTTTGACGAACCGCAGGTCCTTCGACTCCGCTAGGCTCCGCTCGGGATGACAATTTCTTCTTCGAGGCACCGCTGGCTCGTCGCTCGTAGCACGAGACTCGAGGTTACACAGGCACTTGCTCCGCTCGCAGCTTGTGCTTCAAGTCGGCGGCGATCAACTGCCCGTGAAATCGACCGTTCTCGATGAAGATCTCGCTGGTTCGCATGCCCGCGATGAGCACGCCCGCCAGATAAATCCCAGGCACATTGCTCTCCAGCGTTTGCCGGTCGACGATGGGCTTCTTGTCCGCCTCGCCGCTCAACTGAATTCCCAGCGAGCACAGGAACTCGAAGTCGGGATGATATCCGGTGAGCGCGAAAACGTAGTCGTTCTCCAGCGTCACTGCGCCATTCGGCGTGTCGAGCACAACGTGTTCCAGCGTGATCTCGCGCACGCTGCTGCTGAAGTACGCATTCACCTGTCCGGCTTTGATGCGGTTCTCGATGTCGGGCTTGATCCAGTACTTCACCGACGGCGAGATTCCCGCACCGCGACAGACCAACGTCACGCGCGCGCCATGTCGCCACAGTTCCAGCGCCGCAATGGCCGCTGAATTTTTCCCGCCGACGACCATCACGTTCAGATTGAAAAAAGGATGTGGCTCGCGGTAATAGTGCATCACCTTGGGCAGGTTCTCGCCGGGAACATTCATGTAGTTCGGACGGTCGTAATATCCGGTCGCGAGGATCAGCTTGCGCGCGTGGTATTCGCGCTTGTGACCATGAATGTTGGTGGTGTAGACGACGAAGTTGTTGTCGCTGCCCTCGATCTTCTGCACCGGCTCGTATTGCCGCACGTCGAGGTGATAAAACTCGGTGACCTTGCGGTAATACTCCAGAGCCTCTTGCCGCGTCGGTTTCTGGTTCGGGCTGGAGAACGGAATGTCGCCAATCTCCAGTAGCTCGGGCGTGGTGAAGAACGTCATGTTGCTGGGATAGTTGAACAGCGAATTGACCAGGCAGCCTTTGTCGATGTTGGCGACGTTGAGACCGGCGCGCTTGGCATCGATGCCGCAAGCGAGACCAGTTGGTCCTGCGCCGATGACGACCACATCGAAGGAGAAACGGTCGGAAGCTTCACGATCCATATTCACAGCATAGCGTGGAACGGTTGTCGGTTGTCAGTGGCAGGTGTCGGTTCTCGGTTGTCAGTTGTCGGTTGTAAAGCTTGATTGCTGTTAGTTCGCCGCTGTTTATTCTTCGCTGGACGCCTTTACGGCCTTCCAATTGCGGCCCTGACTCATATTCCTTCCAGCCTTTACGGCCTTCCAATTGCGCCCCCTTAAGCCCCGAAGTGGAGCACGACTGAAAGTCTCTGCCCTGACGCGAGGTTTTCGCAGATCATCCAGAAGTTACCGCCAGTGCATGGTCTCGGGAGAGGGATCGGGAGACACTGCTCGCGAGTCGGGCAAATTGGAATTCGCGGGAGTTTAGCCAGCTAGGGTTGTGGGCGGCTTTTTGTGGATTAGATAAGACATTACGGAAGAAGGGCGAAAGAAGGTCTCGATTTGGAGTTTGGACAGAATGTCGAAAAAGCTGTTGAGAAAGGTGGTGCGAGTGATAAGATTCGCTGCAATTCAGAGTGGCTGAATAAGCTCCCGCAAACGGCCAACGAGACTCACGCGCTCCCCAGTAAGCTCCCGGACAACTTTGTCCAGGGGCCATCGCAGACGACCTAAGGAAAATTCTTCAGGAGAAGCATATATGAGCACCGCACTGCGTCCGCGCGTAATGCTGCGTTCGTTGTCTGGAATCGTCTTTGCAGTTGTAGGGTTTTGTGCGGTGGCGGCGACTGCGTCGCGTGCGCAAACCTTAACCACTCTGGCCTCTTTTTTTGGCCCGAACGGCCAATACCCATCCGGATCTGTTATCCAGGGAGTGGATGGGAACTTCTACGGGACAACCGGCGCAGGGGGGGCGAACGGCGCGGGCACAGTTTTCAAGATGGCCCCGAACGGTGGGATCACCTCACTGTATAGCTTCTGCACCTTGCCGCTGTGCATGGATGGTGGGCAACCGTATGCCGGACTGGTGCAAGGGAGCGACGGGAATTTCTACGGAACCACGTACTTTGGTGGTGGAATCCTAAGCGAGGGTGTGGTGTTCCGGATAACTCCCGGCGGCAGCATGACGACGCTGCACATGTTCAATACCGAGGTCGGCGAGGGCGGAGGTCCGTACGACGCCTTGGTGCAAGGCAGCGATGGCAACTTATATGGAACTACATTTTATGGCGGTACAAACGGCGCCGGCACTGTTTTCAGAATCACGCCGGATGGTGCTTTCAGCACGATCTACAGTTTCTGCTCGCAACCACACTGCACGGATGGCGCACTGCCAACGACAGCGCTGTTGCTGGCCGGCGATGGCAACTTCTACGGGACAACGAGCGGCGGCGGAGCTTTCCACAACAGTATTTGTGACAGTAATGGCTGCGGTACGGTTTTCAGAATTACGCCGGATGGCATGCTAAAAACGCTGTACAGCTTTTGCTCGAAGCCGAACTGCGCCGATGGTGCCACGCCATTTTTGGGGGGGCTGGTGCAAGCTAGCGACGGTAACTTTTAGGTAGTGTCCTAAACTTGCGTTGCTGCGCTTTAAGGGGTCTTGGCGTGGTGACTGCGAAGGTGCGCGGCGAACTGTTCTTGAATGAACTGCTCCCATTCTCCCAGCGTCTTGCTGACGAAGTCGGGATAAATTTCTAATCTGAAACTCGTACAGGACGAACATCCAAGCTGAGAATCGCTTATCTTGACGAGTTCCGGTCTGACTGTCATTTCACCACTGTTTCGACTGGCGGGTTTTGTCGCACTGATGACTGGCTTCGATCTCAACTAATTCCTTTTCGGTCACCTTGAAGTCGCCCCATGTGCGTGAGATCGTAAGGAAGCAACTCATGCAGATTGACTCGACAGAGCCATTGTCGAGGGGACGGTGAGCGAACGTGGGGCGCTTTTGATCAAAAGCCATAAACAACGGTGCGCCATTATCGGATGGGATTCATCACCCAGAGGTGGGAGTAGGGAATATTTACCCTAACTTATTCCGAAATCTCTTCTCGTCAGCTTTCTTGCTTTCTGCTTCAGCCTCACACGCCCAGCATTCAATCGAGCGATGGGACGGCAATGTTTTGAATTCTTTCGAATCCACAGTTATCAGGTGCCCACAATTGAGATAGCAATGCACAAAAGTGGCATCTTCCACCATGCGTAAAACCAACTTCATGATTTTTTCTTTTGCGGCCATCAAAACAGCTCACCTGCGGAAATTCCAAGAAAGTTACGAAAGCAACTCCCGAACCGTCCATATGTGATCGGTTAGTCCTGCTTCCATCGCGGGTGTCACGCGGAGCGATTTGTGTATCCGACAGAAATTGTAATACGCGAAGTGCAGGGCGCAAGCGGCTTTGTGGTTGTCCAGCTTCTTTGAGAACGCATTGGTTAACCGCGTGAACCTGCGAATCGCCATGCGAATCGTCAGGTTCTGCCGCTCGACATAGCTGGTGGAGATGTGGCGCGGGTCGGGGCGTCCATCGCGTATCTTGACTATGGTTTCTATCATCGGCGAAGGCGAATAGCGTCCAGCAGCGTCGTGCTGCCCGTAATCGCCGTATATCTTTATCATCTGCGCGAAATCAGCTTGCCCCGCGAACACATCCTCGACTCCGCGCCGGTAGAACACGAAGCCGTCAGTCGTAAGCTGGAAGCGGTGCTCTTCTGCGATGCGCTCCCGCAGATCGGAGAGAAACGCATACGTGGTGGCGTGGTCGCGCTTGCCGACCGTGTAGGACGGAATCAGTTTCGTCTCTGCGTCCAGCGCGACGAACACCCAGGCATTGCCAAGCTCGGCGGGGTCGTCAACTTTCACGTTGCGGTCTTTCTTGCCGACGAAGCTCCAAATTTCATCGGCCTGAATCCGCTTGCAGCGCAGATCGCGCATACGGGTGTCCATGAGCGCTATGCAGCGCTCGCCAGCAAGCACCAGCAGCCGGAGGATGGTATCGCGGTGCAACTGCGTGACGCGCTCGACTGTGCGGACGCTGGTGCCTTCGATGAGAAGCTGAATCGCCAGCAGAGCCTTATCTTCGGGCACCGTCATGGGAGCGAACAACCGCTCGTGCTCTTCGGTGTACGTCTTGCCGCATTGGATACAGCGGAAGCGCTGAAGGCCGTTGCGGTGCTTGCCGCACTTCTTGCATTCGCGGTCACACGCTACGCATTTCATACACGCAGACTACAGCAAGCGCTTGCTGTTTGTCAAGGGAGAAATGGACTGCCCCTAAATCTTTGGAAATACGTGGCTTATAAATGCAACTTTTTGCCAGGATTGGCGTCTAATACCTATAGGCACGGTATAAGCGATGTAAGTCAAATCGCTTGACACGGTAGCCCGCCTAGGAGTAAGTTCTAGGCATAACGAGTTCGGCGCCGGACATGAAGGAAGTTACCCGGGCGGGTTCGTTAGGACTTCAACGGAAGGGGTCGCTTCATCGCGACCCTTTTCTGTTTGTTGCTGCGGCCCCGGTTTGATGTCGTCGCCTTTCGGGATGACCGAATAAAGCTCGGGGCGCGGATATTTTCCAGTGCACTCCAGCACCGCCTCGTCTGTGACGTCGTTTCCGTATCCATCGCTCCGTTTCTGTGTGCTCTGAAGGGCGGTCATCTTCTGCGACATCCTGATGACGGCGCTGTCGGCCATCGCGCTGACGATCTGGAGAACCACATCGTCAATCGAGTAGCCGTCGAAGAGAATGCGGCGCTCGTAGATATGCCGCCCCACGAAGACGACTTCTGCCTGCATCGGACCTCGATTTACTTTAGCCCGCTCAGTATTCAGAGTTGCTAACTGCCTGTCGGTCAGCTTTCCAACCGTCACGGCGCGCGGCCTCTCGCCATTGCCGGCCCGTTCAAGATTTGCGCGTATTAGGCGCTCGCCATTATCGTTTAGCGGCATTGGATTGTCATGGAACCGTCGTTGTTGTTGCGCTATACTGGCGGAGGGCGCGGGGGACGATCCCGCAAGCGCCCAGAGGCGCGGCAGATTATAAGTCTGCTGCCTGTACCAATAGGCGGAGCCCTCCGCAAGAGATTGGCTCCGTCGCAAGCCAGAACCAACCGGACACGACCCACTAGGGGAACCCACTCCGCGTCCCGCCAGGAATCAACGGAGTGGGTGTTCCTGTTTATGGCCGCTCTGAGCGTGAGCCCCAAAGCAGCTATTCGGTCTTCTTATCATGGCGTCCTCCTGCAAACGTCTGCACAGCTAAACTTGATTGTCGCCAGCGGCTTCTTCGTCGCCGCCTGCTGCCTCAGCCTCTGCACGCTGGATGGCATTGTTCAGCGATGTCGGCCCCGCTGCCATGATCTCCTCCACGCGGGCAGCTATGGGCTTTCCTCGTTTGGGGGCGGAACGCTTCGCCTTTTCGTCGGGGTAACGGTCGAGCAGGTCGAAGATGTTGTCGTTGAGCTTTACGAAGCTGAAAGTGCTTCGCGCCAATGAAAGGCCGAACTTATCGCGTGCGCCGGGATCACAGCTTCCCGCCTTTAGTCCGTCGATGATCTCGTCCAGGGTGGCGGACGACTTGCGCAACGCGAGAAAATCTTTCGCCGCTTCGAGCGGATTCTTTCCGAGGTATTGCCCGGGGCGGATTGCTGTCACCGGAGCCGTGGCCTCGGACGACTGTTCCAACCCAAACAACTCTGAGAGCGAAGTGCGCGGGACGCCTTCGACATCTTCCACGCTGTTCATTGCGGAATGGATTTTGAGTAGATCACCCATCGCGGGATGCTGTTTGAGCAGTTGCACCCGCTCCAGCGCCTGCGAGCGGAGAGCGTCGATAATGGACGTGTTCATGGTTTACCTGCCTACGAAGCTATGATACAGGAGGCTTGGTTTGGCAAGCAAGCCATCGGACGAGAAAAGTATTTATGGCGTTAGGTTTAATGTAGTCCGCCACGCCGTGCCAGAACGGACGGTTGTGGTATTTTGGCTAGAATTGTAACTTGCATATAATACAGTACTTGAAGCCTGTTTTTTGACTGCTGACCACAACCGTCCGTTCTGGCACGGCGTGGCAGCCGTGAAACACCTAACGCAGTGCCAGAGATGTCCACAGGTTAGGTGTGGAATCCACAGGCTGTGCCTCTGTCATGGTGCTAGTTAAACTTCTTGTTTTTCGCTGGGCGTCCCCCCTTGCGTTCTTTCCGCATACCAGCGATCTTGGCGAAGTATTCAGGCCCGCGTTTGGCCGTCGCTTTCCCACCCTTAGCGCCTAGCGTGGCAGCCGGAGATTCCTCTAACAAAGTGTCAGCGAGATGCACGGCAGCGGTCAGCAGTTCATACGCTCGCTGTGAGCGCTCTTCGGGCAGGATGGTTGTGCGGAGTATGTCGTGCGCTTCGCTTATCATGTTGCGGAGCGCTTTCAGGTCGTTTTGCCTTCGTGCCATGAGCAAACCGTAGCACCGCTGAGATGCGATTGCAACCGCTTGCTGTTTCTCAGCAACGCAAGTTTAGGACACTACCAACTTTTACGGCACATCCGGCGGGGGGACCGTTTATGGTACGTGTCTCCATGGCTGCGGGACGGTGTTCAGGCTTACGCCGAGCGGCGTACTGACCACGCTACACGAGTTTGATCTCACCACTGGAGCTGGCCCTCAAGGCACTCTTCTGCAGGGCACGGACGGAAATCTCTATGGGCCCACGTTCGGAGGTGGCATCGGGTGTCAAGGCGGATGTGGCACAATCTTCAAAATAACCCTCGCTGGCACATTGACGACGCTGTACAGGTTCGACGGCAGTGACGGCATGGGTCCTGTCGCAGGGCTGGTTCAGGGCACTGTCGGGAAATTCTACGGGACAACTGAAGGTGGCGGGGGCAGCAGCGACGGCACAGTCTTCCGTCTGGCGTTGGGTGGCGTGCAATTCGTTCCAGCGACTCCATGCCGTCTGGTGGACACACGACAAAGCAATCCCATCCCAGGCGGCACAGCGGAGAGTTTTGACCTGCCGCAGCTTGGGAGCTGTGGCATTCCCGGTAGTGCCGTGGCTTATTCGCTAAACGTGACAGTAGTGCCGCACGGGCGTTTAGGATATCTCACTATTTGGCCGACAGGACAAGGTCAGCCCTTGGTTTCCACTATGAACTCCCCCGATGGGCGCACCAAGGCCAATGCCGCTATTGTGCCAGCGGGAGCGGCAGGTGCCGTGAGCGTATATGTCACCGATACCAGCGACGTCATACTCGACATCGATGGGTACTTCCAAACGCCGGGGCAGGGGACGTTGCAGTTCTATCCGCTGACGCCGTGCCGATTGGTGGACACGCGCGATCCGACCAAGCCTCAAGGTCTAGGGCCGCCATTCCTAAAGGATATGGAGACACGTGACTTGCCGATCCTCATGAGCCCGTGCCTGAGCGGGATCAGCAACGCGCGAGCCTACTCGTTTAATGTGACGGTGTCGCCGAATCCTGGGGGTCAAAAGCTGAACTTCCTGACAGTCTGGCCGAGTAATGAGACGCAACCGGTGGTCTCGACGCTCAACAACCCAACGGCGACCCAAGTTGCCAACGCTGCCATCGTGCCTGCTGATCCGATGAATGGCAATGTCAAAGTCTATGCGGACAATCGCACCGACCTGATCATTGACATCAACGGATACTTTGCAGCGCCGGGATCGGGAGGGTACTCGTTCTATCCGACTGCGCCTTGCCGCGCGTTCGACACGCGTACGATTGGAACAGGACAGCCATTCGACGGCACGCTGAATCCACCGGCGAACATTGCGGGCGGCCCGTGCGCACCACCGAGCACGGCGAAAGCCTATGTGCTCAATGCGACCGTGGTGCCGAGCGGTAGATTGGGGTATCTGACGCTGTGGCCGGACCCGGGTAAGGAGCCGATAGTTTCAACGCTGAATGCCTCGGATGGCTTCATCACGTCGAATATGGCGATTGTGCCGAATATGGATGGCTCGATTGACGCTTACGCCGACGGGCTGACGCAGTTGATTCTGGACATCTCGGGATACTTCGCGCCGTAGGGTGGTAGATGGATCTTGCGGCGAATATGGGCGAAGGGCGGAACCGCGATCCCTCGACTGGGAGCGGGGTCGGTTCTGCCGCTCCTCGGTCGGGGTGACAAAGCAAAGGGGGGACGCGGGGCTGAAGCCCCGCTCTACCATTACTCCATCCCAGGTTAGCGTCCGAAAGAAGGACGCGAACCCTTCGACAAGCTCAGGGCAGGCTCTGGGGCACCCTCAACCCACCGTTTCGCCAACAAATGGCGCAAGGATGGGGCGGCCGCGCTTTCGGCGAAGAGAAAAGTCAACCGCAGATCCTTGCCCCTGCTCAGCGCTTACGGCGCGAAGTAGCTGGAGATGTCCAGAATCAGATTCGTTACATCGTTCTGGTCGTTCTGGTGCAACGGGCTGGCGTAGGCGTCGACCTTGCCGTTTTGCTTGCCCGCCGGCACGATCGCCATGTTGGAGGTAATTGCCCCGTCGAAGGCGTTCAAAGTTGAAACCACTGGCTGCTGAATACCGTCAGGCCACAGGGTCAGGAAGCCCAATCCGCCTTGCGGCACCACCGTCGCGTTGAAGACGTAGGCCTGCGACTGGGAGGATGGAGCACACACGCTACCCAGCACATCTACCGGAGGATTCAGCTCAAACTGGAAGGGGTGAGGACGGGTGTCCAGCACCCGGCAGGGCACCACCGGATACAGCGATAGTCCACCCTGGGCCGGCGCCGCAAAGTAGCCATTCACGTCAATGAGCAGATCCGTATTGTCCGATGGGTTCACCCGGACACTGCCGCCCGTGCCTGCCGGCACGATAGCGGCGTTGGCCGTGTCCTGTCCTCCCGACCAATTGAGAGTGGAAACCAGGGGACAGCTCTGATTCGGATTTGACGGTGTCGGGCAGAGGGTGATGTAACCCATGGCTTCATGCGGCAGGGCGGTGATGTTGAACGAGTAGGCCTGCGCCCCTTGTTGAGGCAGGCCGCAGTTGCTCATGAGGACAGGAAAATCGCGGTTCACACCGCCCACGAGGAACGGACCACCCAAGGGACCGTTAGGGCCGCGCGTGTCCACGATGCGGCACGGCGGCAGAGGATAGAAGGCCAGAGTGGACTGGCTCACCGGCGCAAAATAGCCATCAATATCCAGCACCAGATCCGTAGTATTGGTTACGAAGAAACTGATTCCGCCCTGGTATCCCGCCGGGACGATGGCCGCATTGGCCTTAACACGTCCATCCGAGTTCAGCGTGGAAACCAAGGGCTGGTCCTCTCCCGTGGGCCACACCGTCAAATACCCGAGTGTCCCGTGAGGCACCACGGTGACATTCAGGGAATAGGCGGCCGCCGTGGATGGAATGTTGCAGTTCATGTTGGCGGGGATGGGAAAGTTGCGGGTCTGTTGGCCTTGCAGCGGCGGACCGCCGAATTCGCCGTTTGCGCCACGGGTATCCACCACGCGACAAGGCGCTACCGCCACAAACTGAAGTGGAGCAGCGTTTGCACCGGCGACCACGGTCACGGTGTTGTCACCGTAGTTGGCAACATAGACGCGATTGTTGACGATATCGGCTTCGATGGCTCCCGGACCGTTACCGACCGAAGTCGTGGTGGTTTGGTGGGTGGCTCCGTCAATCGTGGTAGCGGTGTTGTCGGCAAAGTTCGCCACGTAGATCTTGTTGGTGGCGGGGTCGACGACCAGCTCGCTCGGTGAATTTCCCACCGTAATCGAAGTAGGATTCAGGGTGGCTCCATCGATCTCGGTGACGGTGTTGGAGCCGAAATTGGCGGTGTAGATCTTGTTGGTCACCTGGTTGACGGCGAGCCATGATGGATTGAGATCAACGTTCACCGTGCTGGTGTTGTTGGTTGCGCCGTCGATCACGGTCACACTGTTGCCGGTCATGTTGGCGACATAAATCTGGTTGGTGATGTAGTTGACCGCAGCTTCTACAGGATAGCCGCCGCCTGCGACCGCATCGGTCGCCAAGGTGGCGCCGTCGATGACGGTGATGGTGTTGTCGGCGAAATTCGGGACGTAGATTTTGTTCGTAACCGGATTGACCGCCAGCCCCGAAGGACCGTTGCCAACGGTAACGCTGGTGGTCTGGTTGGTTGCGCCGTCGATGATGGAGACGGTATTACCTCCGCTATTGGCGACGTAAATCTTGTTGGTGTTGGTATTCACCGCCGCCTGGTACGGCGCCATGCCAACGTTGACGGTCGTCGTCTTGTTGGTAGCGCCGTCGATGACCGTGACGGTCCCGTTGCTCTGGCAGGTGGAGTCGTTGCCACAGAAATTTGAGACATAAATCTTGTTGGTGAACGGGTTGACGCGAACGTCGTACGGATACTGGCCGGCAGTTACTGTAGAAGTCTGAAGGGTTGCGCCATTAATTACGGTGACGTTATTGCTGCCGTAATTCGCGGTGTAGATCATGTTGGTCGCGATATTGGCGGCGGCCGCGACGGGAGTGGTTCCGGCGTTCACGGTCCCAACCACGGTCTGCCCGAAGGCGCTGACGAACGACAATGCAACCCCAACTACCGCAAGGGCGCATATTGCGCGGCGTGTGAATGACATGTTGCCCCTCATCGATATCGCTGTTGCCGTTGGCTTGGCCCTACCTGTGTTCGGTTTTCAACGCAAGCGCGGGTGAAAGCTTCACCACAGGCAGCTTCACCGGCGCAATGTTCCGCGGCCGAGGATTGGGCTCCTTCGCCGCGTTCTCGAACTGTTTCGTGCGGTCAGCCAGGCGAATGTTCTCGTATCCCTTGCGGCGGGCGACGACGCGGTAATCGAAGCCAATGTTCGCCGTGCCTCCGCCAAGTTCGCGCACTTCGAAACTGTCGGCCGTTTCGTTAGTGACGTACAGCCCTTTGCAGTCACCCTTGGGCGTCAGGAAGACGTGATACTCGACGTCGCTGTTGATGGTCTGGGCGAATGTGGGCTCCAGTTGCACTACGGCTGAACCGTGCGCGAGCTGCGCCGAGCCGATATCTTCAAACCAGTTGTCCGGCGCCTCAACGGCGTACAGCGCGACCTTGCGTGTGCCGCCATCCACCGGAACCACCGCCGACTTGCTGCCGGTACAGCCCAGGTTGCCGCTGACATCCATCACGCAGATACCGCCGAAGTGGCCACCGTGGGTTGCCAGAATATTGCCCACTCCGTCAGTGGTTTCGTCGTTCTGGAATTTTGCAGTTGAGATGTTCTCAGCGTCGTTGTACCCGGCGAAGGCGATACCAAAATCAGCCGTCGCCAAAACTCCGATCCCGGCGGATTGATCGGTGTCGCCCCACACGCCGACAGGACGCAGGCTGACGTGTGTCCCTTCAACGCTTTGTCCCACTCCAATGCCGAAAATGCCGAGACCCGCAGTGCTGGAGGTGAGGCCAGCAACCCCAAGGGCGTTCCCGGTTGTCGCCAGGTTGTTACCCTGAACCGCGGTGCCCTCGGGGCTTGCATCTTGTCCCAAAACAGCGCTGTTTTGGCCTGAGGTCGCGGTGGCCACGCCTGCAACGGCAATGCCTGTTGTACTCTTACTGGAACCTTGAACACCGTAGGCCAGGCCGGTGGTGGCAGTCGACTTTCCAACTACGCCGGCACCGGTTGAGCTGACGTTCATGCCTTCCACGGCGACTGTGCCGCCGGTCGAGCTTTGTGCGGCGCCGTAGACGGCCATGCCGGTGCTGTTGCTATTGGTCAACACTTCCACAACCGGATCGGTAGCGGTTGGGTCCGCCGCGTCAGCGTAGATCATGTTTCTGGTGTTGCCGGTAATGCCATGCACGATCAGCCCGCCGCGGGCGCTTGAATCGATCTCAAGCGGCGCCTGCGGACTCTGGGTGTTCCAACCGACCCACCCATTGGAGGCTTGGTAAAGGCTCGAGCTGGCTAGATTCGAGGCGCTTGTCCAGAGCGGAATATAGCTCGGCGTCCCACTGCCGCTGATGATGAACGGATGACCGGGAGCCGGGCCTTGCGTGGGCTTGCCGAGGGCATTAATAGATGCTGGGCCGGCACTCGGGGCGCTCGCGCCATTGGCGCCAGCTTGCTCCGGTACCTGCACGAATGCAGACAGGGGTTTCCCGCCAAAGGTCTCGGCATCGGCAGCTTTCAACGCATACGGTACGCTGAACAGCATGATGCGCGGCTGCTCGGCCTGTCCTTCCTGCCGCACTCCTAGCCACTGCGCCTGGGCGGAGCTGAACAGCTCCGGCGGCAGGCCATCAGGTTTAGTAGAGCCCAAGTCCACGCTGTAGTTGGCGGCGTCGTCGATCGGCACGTTCTGCACCTCGGACCACAGCGGCACACCGCCGCTTTCCGTCGAGTACAGCGAGAAGGTAATGCCCACGACTCTGGTGGGCGTAGCGGCGGCATGATCCCGAATAACGGTGCCATTGGGTGCTGCATCGGAGGCGAAGTTCTGCAGCGTGCCGCTGAACTTCACTAACCGAGGCACTTGGGCAATATTCGCCGCGGTAGCGCCGGCGCTGGTTTGAGTGGCGAGCGTTGAGGCCGCAGAGGGGTTGCTGGTGGTTTGGGCAGTCGCCGATAGAACTATCGACAAGAGGGCCAATGCAGTACAAGCGAGCGGATGCTTCATGGAAGCCTCGTGTAATCGAACTTTTCCCGAACGGCCGGGCCGGGCACTATGTCCCGCCGCACCAGCCTCGTGGACTTCGAAACTGTTTGCGGGATTGGGTTGGGATTGTCCCGCCGATTCTCTCGCTTGTCAATTCATATCCTGTAAATAACAGCGGCTCGTCCCCTAAGCGACCGTTTGCTGGTGAAGCTAGCGTTGCAGCATCGCATCTGTGTTCTTCTCCGCGCTCGCGCCATAGAGTTCGGGATGCAGGTAGTGCCCGCGCTCGGCTGCGGGTTTGTCTTGTTCATTCGGAATGCGATGAGCGTTCGCCCAAGCATCCTGGCGAATGCCGGTGACCTGCCAGGAGACCTTCACCCCAGGTTTGTTGGTTTTGATAATGAAGCGGCCCTGATTGATTTCTTTGGCGACGATGGCCTGTGCAAACTGACCGATTACGGTGAGCTGATAACGGAAATCACGATTGAGTGCCTCGAAATAGCCGGGCAGAACGACCGTCGCCGGCCGATGAACAGTCCAACTTCCAGATTGCTGGTGATCCCGGAATGAAAGTAGCAGCAACTCTTCAAATCGCTGTGCGCCCACCGTCAACGGCGAGTTTTGCTCCATAAATGAAACTGGAGCGGTCGGTCGCCAAGAAGACGATTGCTTCCGCAATCTCGTCGGCTGTAGCCGGACGGCCTGCTGGCGCCTGTGCCGCTAATTGTTCGAGACCTTCGCCCATTGCGTCTGTGCCTTCCGTCCGCGTAGGTCCGGGGCTCACCGCATTGACGCGGACACCTTTCGGGCCGTATTCAGCCGCCCAGGCTTTGGTTAGCAGATTGATAGCGGCTTTACTCGATCCATACAGGCTCATCCCAGGTGCGCCGTAATCGGCAACCATGGTTGATAGATTGACGATTGCCCCCTTACCTCTTTTCGCCATCAATGGAGCAAGTTCCGCGACAAGGAAGTATGGGACCTTCACATTGAGGGAAAACACGCGGTCAAACAGTTCTTCTGTCATTTCATGCGCGGGGCCGAAGGGGTAGATCCCTGCATTGTTGATCAGGATATCGACATGCCCGTTTCCGAGTTGGACAGCTCGTTTCGCCACTTCGCGTGCGCTCGACGCGTCGTGAAGGGCGGACGAGATAAAGTCCGCTTTCCCTCCTGACGCGCGGATTTCGTTGACAGTCTTGTTACCGCGTTCAGCATTGCGGCCTACGACCAAAACGTAGATGCCAAGCTGGGCTAGTTTATCCGCGGTAGCCCGGCCAATACCGCTCGTTGCTCCTGTGATCAGTGCTGTCAAAATATTCGTGGTCATTTGCATTTTTCCTACCTGTGAGATTTGGTTTCGCCGTTCGTTACTTCCGGCGAGGCTTTGTGAAATTCGGTTCTAAGTCCTTTGCCGCGTGTGGCGCTCTACTTATGTGGCGGAGCGTTGGGAGCGACCAACCGCCATTGATGAGCACTCCTGCCCATGAGATTCAATGAAAGGGCTGTAGACACGAAAGCGATTCTCGAAGGAAGTTTCCACGAGGGCAATCTGTGATTATTTTTCCCGGGCGGGTGAGACCTCTGACTTGGTGAAGAGTCTATTGCGGATTCCTCAATTAGGGGTACAATCCCTGAACAAAAGCCGTCAGCCTTGAGACTCGCAAGCGGCGCTCACTTGGAGGATCTATGGCCCATGTCAAGAACGGCGCCACTCTTCTGTGCCTGCTGGCTCTGGCCATATTCTCGCGTTCGCTTGGCGCGCAGACCGTCGCCAACCCGTCTCCTCCGGTTAGCCCAAATAGCACCTTGCGACTCCCTGTGGGACATCAGCATAACGGTTCCTGGTGCCTTGGTTATCTCTATGTCACTCCCGATGAAGTCTGGTACGAGGTTGTTAAGCCAGACCGATTTAAAAATCATGCGTTTCGTATTCAGCGCTCGCAGATTGAAATTCTTCGGCAGTGGGTGATTCTAGGCCAGCCGCAAAACGCAACGGAAATTAAGTTTCAGAAAGCCACCTATCATTTCTGGCTGTTGCGGCCCCAAGACGTCGCGAATGGACCGACGGTCGAACTTACAACGCCGATCGCTCTCCCCTTTCAATGGTTGATTGCTGTGATTCAGGCCGGCGGCAATCCGTATGCGACAGGCGGAGCGCAAACCGCGACCAGGGCGCCGGCGGCACCAAAAGCAGACAGTGCATCTCCGACATCGCAAGCAAGCAGTGCGGAACCGTCGCTGCAGGCCGGTAGTTCCCAACTGAATCTGCCTGCGCGCGACGCCGCTCAGGCGAATGATCCCAAGGCACTGATGGAGCGGGCCCAGGCAGGCATGGAAGCCTACCGCGCATACTTCCGGCGGACAGGGAACGTGCAGAACGTGGGGGTGGTGCAACCGTATCTGAGTGATGCCCGAACTGCATACAACCAGTTTGTTGCTCGCGGAGACACGGCAAATGCGGCTCGCAGCCTGATTCTGGCGGCGGACCTGCAGCGCATGCTGGTCATGCAAAATGTTCCCGAGTACCAGACCAAGCAGCAGGGGATCTCTGAGGACTATAAGACAGCTCTGCGCCTTGCGAAGCAGGCGAATGACAACGCCTTAGCCATCAAAGCTCTCACCGGACTACTGCGCACGGACCTCAACAGCAAGGATTACGCTTCCGGCGCGCAGCACGCAGATGACCTGGTAAGGCTCTCCACGACATCAGGTACGAAGGAGGACCTGGCCAACGCGTATGACATGCGCGCCCAATTGGAGCGGCAGATCGGCGACTTGTCGGCTGCCAGTGATGATCTTACCCGTTCGGTTGCCCTGAAGGATCAGGTCAAAGACCAGTTTCTCCTGTGGTCCCTGCACAGCGACCGTTCCGATCTGTACAACGATCGGGCGATGAAGTGCAATTACGAGCGCGACTTCGATTTCTGCGCCAAGGCCCTGCAAACCGCGCTCGACGAATGCCAGCAGATGATCGAGGTCGCGCAGGGTGCGGGATTCACTTACCTCGTGCAATTTTCGCAACAGCGAATGGGCCAATTAAAGCTGTTGCAGCAGAAACAGCAGGAACTGGCCCAGACGTACGGACAGCTCTCGGCGACAACTTTCCACATTACCAAGCCGTCCCAGGTTGTCTTTACGCCGAATTTCAGCCGAGGCAAGGACCAGCAGATGGCAGCGACCCTGAGGGAGTACCAAAAGCCGCTGCAAGGGCTGATCAGTAACCACGATCCCGACAAGTACGAAATCGAAGGTGCCTTGCAGGAGATGGAAGGCAACAATGATGAGGCCCTCAAGGACTATTTGCAAGCAGTAACCCTTCTGGACACGGACCGCCGTAAGCTTGGGACAGGCCGGGGGACCGGACAGTACCTGAACGACCGCATAGCCATTTACTACCGTCCGGCGATGCAATGCCTGGACCGCAAAGAATATGCGAAGGCCTTCGACCTGCTGGAGCGCTCGCGAGCTCGCGCGATGGCCGAACTGATGAACAGCCGCGAAGTGACCCTCAATAATCCGGAGGACCAGGCGTTGTTTGCGCGCTCAGTGGAAGTAGAGGCGAAACTTGCCGCCGCCCAGAACAAGTTATTCAACTACTCCGGCGTCGGCCAGGTCGAGAGCGATGAACTGCACGCGCTACAACAAAGCGTGGACGAGCTGCAGAATCAGTACAGCGCCCTGCAGGCGAAGATCGCGCAGCAATCGCCCAAGCTGCATCAATTGGGCGAACAAACGCCGGTGACACTGGAGAGCGCACAAGCCGCGGCCAAACGTGGCGGCTACGACCTGCTCTATTACCTTTGTTTGGAGGATGGCGTCGTCATCTGGCATATCGGCGGCGACTCACAGCACCCGGTGAAGGTTTACTACACGCGTTCCACGCTGATCCCGCGGGTGGCGAGCTGGTATGAGAGTCTCTCCGATTCGCATGCAAAATTCGATGAGGCGACCGCTAAAGAGTTCTTCCTGGTGCTGGTTAATCCGGTTCTGCAATACGTCACAACCAAGCATCTGGTCATCGTTCCCCACGAAGACCTGAACAGCGTTCCCTTTCAGGCGCTGCAGAACCCGGATGGCAGCTATCTGGGCGAGCGATTCCAGATCTCTTATGCTCCCAGCGCTACCGTGCTGGCCGACCTCGGCAGCCATCCTGATTTTTCCCACGGGCGCCTTCTGGCGCTCGCCGATCCTGGAATCACGAACGCCGCGGGCGAAGTCAAGGCACTGGGAGAACTCTATCCCCCACCCCGCAGCAAGGTCGTAACCGACCCACTCGTGCGCAAACAAGATGTGAAGAACTGGAGCCCGGACTACAATCTGCTGCACTTGTCGGTGCACGGTATCTTTGACAGCACGGACCCTTTGCTCTCGTACTTGAAATTGAGACCCACCCCCGCCGACGATGGACACTTCACGGCGGCGGAGATGTTTGGCTTGCGATTGCCCAAGAACAGCATGGTCGTGCTGAGTGCGTGTGAAACCGGGCGGGTTGAGGTTACCCACTCCAACGAGGTGCTGGGCATGGTTCGCAGCCTGTTATACGCCGGCGCGAGCAACGTCGTGCTATCGTCGTGGCAGGTGAACGCAACCTCGACGGCACTGTGGATGGAGACGTTCTATCGCGAGGCGCAAACCAAGCCTCCCAGCGAGGCGGCGCAGCTTGCGCTGATTGCGGTGAAGAAAGTACCGGAGTACCAGCACCCGTTCTATTGGGCGCCATTCCTGCTTACAGGTCGGTAACGTGGCTGATGCGACGAGCGACTTAGTCCAGAGAGTTGTTTCGGTTGCCGGCAAATGGACTACCAACGCCGGTTTTGGCACCTTCCTGCTTTACTTATTCGGATATCTCACCCTCCGATTCCAGCTCAACACCTATGGTGTTGCCACCAATCTGGACGTATTCGACGAAAAATACCTTTTCGCTGGATGCAGATTTCTTGTTTATCTCGGCCTAACGCTCCCCAATTTATTGTTCATCGCGGCAATTGTAGCTGTATTGCTCGCGATCGCTTTTAAGCTCATGCCCAGTTCCGTCCGGCAAAGGCCGTGGAACTCAGTGCGGAACTGGCTGGGCCGGCCCTATCGGTCGCAGATCGTCGGATGTGCAGTCGCGTTGCTCATGATTCAGCTCCTGCTGCGACAATGCCTGTTTCTGAACAATTTGCTCCTGGCCACGTGCTTGCCCCCAGTCTGGATCAGTTCGGTGTTTCTGGCCAACGATACCGCGCAAGGGTTCTATTTCGCGGCGCTGGTGGCCGGCATTGCGCTGACTGCCGCACTTCTTGTTGGTGCACTGAGAAACTCGACAATCCCAGGCACGCGATGGTTCAACGTTCTACTGATCGTTCTGTTCGGCATCGAATGCCTACTTTTGCCGATCAACTATGGCATGCTGATCGCCAGCCGCTGGCTGCCACGGGTCGCGCAAGTTAACCTGGTGGACAAGTTGCCCGAGAGTGCCACCGCCTGGCTCGTCTGGGAGAGCAAGGATGTACTGACATATTTCGTGCGGGACAACAACGACACTCGAAGACTGATCACGGTTCCGCGCAAGGACAGTCAGATCACCATTGTGAGGAATGACCCCATCTTTCAGATTATCTTTGCCAGCCGGCTTTCTTGCCCATGAATGCGAGTATCACCATGAGTCACAACAAACGGCTGCTTCGATACATTGTTTTCGCGATCGCGGTTCTGCAAACGGCCGGCGCCAATCCTCAAAGTCAGAAGGCGGCTGCGCCCTCGCAAAACAAATCGAGCTCCTTCTGGGAATGGGTATTGCGTTTCACTGGCGTCTCTGCCAATCCCAGCACCTTGAAGGGAGCTGATGATGAAGTCGTAACCGGGCAAGTATGGTTGGCAGATCTGAAAGCCAATACACGCCGCCAAATCACTGCCAAGGGAGGCTATCGCTCTCCGGTGTTCTTCCCTGATAACACCGATATGCTGCTGATCAATGGCGAAGACGTCGTCCGCATTTCTTCAACCTCATCCGCTCAGCAGAAGGTAGCCACGGTCAGAGGCATAACCAAACTGGTAGGCTTCGGCCGGGACAATCCATCTCAGGTTCTATTGTTGGCAGAGGACGATGCCGGTCGCTCGCAAGTTGAGCTCCTCGCGGTGAACACCGGAAATCTAACTAAACTTCCTTACGATCCGCAGTCTAGTCAGGACCGCCAGATGCTGGAGGGCTTGCAAGGATGGGAGCGCTCCTACCCAGCCGGCACGGTTTACGTCAAGCGAGAAACCAGCGAAGCCATGTCAGGAAGAGTTGAGCGAACCAACGTTTTCTGGAAACAGGCGGGCCAAGATCCCGTCAACGTCTCGCACTGCGAGTTGGCAAATTGCGGGCAGCCCTCGCTCTCGTTTGATGGTAGCAAACTCGCCTTCATCAAAGCCTTGCCCTAAGCCTCGTTCAGCCAAGGGGGACGTCTGCCATGACAATTGATGTCTCAGGCTTCACTCCTGGGGAGGAGCATGGCTTTACTAGCGGCATTCCATCGTGGAATCTGCTGAGACCGTTCCGTTGGTTGCAGCCGTGAATTGAAGTGTGCAAGAAGTCACATCTGATGATAGCTCTCGCAGCAGAACGACGGAAGTATCGTGATAACGGCAACGAATAAAAACGTTCATGGATCGATAGGCTTTCACATCCCAGGTCTGCGTAATCTTCTTGCCTTTCTCTTTCTGGTCATCGGGAGCAAGGTCGTATTCCTGGCCACCCGGCGACCCGTTGTAAACCGAGATTCGCTCAAACTTTCGCCGACTTGTAGCCGGAACAACGCTCCAGCCTGAAATCGGAGCAACTGTTTCGACGACTGTGATGTTGGATGGGCAAACCACGCGCGCCGGCGTTTGCTTGTCTTGCGCATCCAGACGAGGCAGAAAAACTCCCAGTGAGCACCCCAGAAACACTATGCATAGCGAATGCTCAATCGACGACATAGTATGCGTCCCCGTCATTTACGGGCTTCACTCCCGGAGCGCCTCCTTGAAAGCGAATGGTGCGTTGGTGCACCGGTTGACCCGTCCATTGGTCCCAAACTTGAAGTCCAATTCCGTCCTGGCCCACGTAAATTGCGGCGTGAGAAGTGCCATCGGTGCTGTTCGTGTATGTCCCGTTACTGCCGAAGGTGGCGATCGCTGTGCCAACTTCAATCGTCGAACCTCCGCGGACTTTCATTCCTTGTTTCCATTTGGATGTCAACGGAGCTCCACTGGCCTGCTCCACGAACGCCACGCACTGTCCGCTGCCGACGACCGTGTTCTGGTAAGTTTCCGGCGCACTTGCGATATAAGCCATATATCTTCAGGCCCTCCTTGGCCCGGTAACCTCTAAACTGGGGGAGTTCGTGAACGTCCGCATTGGCATAACATCGCCATTTCTTAGGCGATCCACTGCCGAGCTGCTGTCGCCGACGGACAGCGTGTCATCCTTGGCCAAGGCACAGCAATCTGCTGGACCAACACAGGTACGCGTGGCCAGTGCACATGCAGCGAAACCGCCGGTGAATGAGCGGTTTCTCCGCTCATTCGTGGGCACAATCAAGCTCTCTTAATCAGACGTGTTATGCCCACCAAGATCACCGCCCCTATAAATGCGACGACGATAGAACCGATCATCCCGCGGCCCTGCCATATTCCCAACAGACCGAAAATCCAACCTCCCAGCAATCCGCCGAGGATGCCCAGAACGATGTCAACGATTACGCCATAGCCGCCGCCCTTCATAACCTGCCCGGCAAGCCACCCGGCGATTAATCCAACTACAATCCACGCCAAAAATCCCACGGCTACCCTCCTTTAGCTCCGTCTCAGAACGGCTCCGACCTGCAAACTTACGCCGTAACTCATCACACTGCAATAGAAGAAAACAGCAGGCAATTTTCCGACGCTGCAAATGAAGTTAAGCACCGAAACGATAGCGCTTGGGTGTATAAAGGTTCACGCAAACCGTGTCCAAACGATTGAGGGCTGCATGTCGAAGTACGGTGTGACGGGGTCCAGGCAAGAAGACATACCATTTTGAAATCAGAAGGGGAATGATGATGAAGAAGAGCGTATCGATCCTGGTTGTGGTCAGCGCGGTGCTCGTGTGCAACGTATCAATGTGGGGCCAGCAGGCGGCCCAGCCGGCCGCGCAAAGCGCAACGGATGCCGGCCCCCAAAACAGTATCAACGATAAAGATGTCGAGATGCTTCGGGCGGACCTGCGCTCACAGCGCAAGCAGATCACGGCAGAAAATATGACCCTCACTGCCGACGAGGCCACGAAGTTCTGGCCCATTTACGACAAGTATAGACAGGAGGCCATCAAACCCAATGACGAACGGTGGGCGGTGATTAAGGAGTATGCCGCCAATTACAACACCATGACCGATGCGCAGGCGCAAGATTATATGAAGAGATCGACGGCCGTTGACCAGCAACTTCAGGAATTGCGTACGAAGTATGTCCCGATATTCGAAACGGTCATTTCGGCCAAGAAGACCGCGCTATGGTACCAGATCGACCGCCGCGTCGACTTGCTGATCAACCTGCAGTTGTCGTCGGTGATTCCAATGGTCAACACGAAATAAGCCGGCCCCTCAATTAGCTTGCGACAGCAAGGTGCGTTGCTTCAAACCTCGGCTGCCGATCTGATTCGGAATATATTTGGCCTTAGTCTGCAGACCTTTTCGGTGATTTCAGTGTGGTTATGCCGCCGCATCCTATAGGTATAATGCGCGGGTGAACGCACCGGACGATGGCGGCATCAACCGCCCGCCGAGCGCCAGCTCCGACGATCTGCCGCAGCAGACCCAGCCATTACCGACGCGCGCTCCCGAAGGCACCGGCGCGAGTGGTTCCGGTGACTCGTCGCAAATTCGAATTGGTGACGTTCTGGCCGCCCGGTATCGCATTCTGCGGCATCTGGGCAGCGGCGGTATGGGAGAAGTATTCGAGGCCGAAGACCTGGAGCTGCACGCCCGCACCGCACTGAAAACCATCCGGCCCGAGATCGCGCTGCAGCCTGATGTCCTGGAGCGCTTTAAGCGCGAGGTCCATCTTGCCCGCAAGGTCACACATCCGAATGTGTGCCGCATCTTCGATCTCGGCTGTCACGTCGGAAGTTCCGGCGCGAAGAATTGGTTCCTCACTATGGAACTGCTGGCCGGGCCCACGCTGGCGCAGACTATTGTGCAATCAGGGCGGATGACGGCGGCGGAAGCGCTGCCGATCGTGAAGCAGATGGCAGCGGGTTTAGACGCCGCCCATAACGCAGGCATCGTTCATCGCGACTTCAAGAGCGCTAACGTGATTCTTCTGCCGTCTTCAACCGGAAGCGCACCTGCGCCGCTGGCGAAGATCACTGACTTTGGACTGGCGCGCGCAAGCGCCGGCGATGAGACGATGATGGCGACGCTCTCCGGCCAAGGCTTCGTGGCGGGAACGCCGGCTTACATGGCCCCCGAACAGGTGGAAGGCGCGGAGGTGAGCCCACAGACCGACATCTACGCCTTCGGCATTGTGATGTACGAGATGCTCACGGGTGTTTTGCCCTTCAGTGGGTCATCGCCCTGGGCGGTCGCGATCAAGCAGGTGAAGGATGCTCCGGTCTCGCCGAGAGTTCACGCTCCTACGCTTGATTCGCGGTGGGAAGCAGCGATCCTGCGATGCATGGAAAAGAGGCCGGAGGACCGTTTTGCCTGCGCAAGCGATGTAATTGCTGCTTTAGAAGGCGAGCGCGTATCCCAGCCGTCGAAACCGCTTTTGAAAAGGGAGCGGAGGATGGGATGGCGAGCCGTGGCAGCCGGAGTTGCTACTTTGCTGGTGTTGATCGGCGCCTACTACGCTGTCACACGATTCTCCGCCCATCACGGCGCGACCGAGCCGGCTTCGGCCGCGGCAAAGTATGGCTGGCGGCAAAAGGCATTTCCACCCGATGTTTCGCTTTCCGACGTAACCGTTGCGGCCTCTGTACCGGGATCCACACAGCTATGGCTGTTCGGAAAGTCGCTGCTGCAGATCTGGGATCCGGGACAGCGTGCCGAGCCAGCCATTCAGATCGGCTTCACCATCGCAGGCCGTGCCGACTGTGGCACCGGGCTGTGGCTGCTGCATGACGACCATCGCAGCATCACCAACTGGGACATGGACACGCAGCGCGCGCTCAAAACAGTTGTGTTGCCGCGGCCGTTTGTCTCCGCCTCGTGTCTAGACAAAGACGGCGACACTTGGGCCTTTCTGGCCAACGATGGACAATCTACCCATCTGTTGCGCTTCGACGCGCGGGCCAACCGGATCGCATTTTCGCTCGCTCTGGCTCTCCCATTTACGAAGACCTCTGTCGATCCTGGGCGGCATTATCTTGCGCTGATTGGTCTCGACAGCATCAGCGTGCGTACGCTGGATCGCTTTGACGAGTTCTTTCAGGCGAGCCTCTCCGAAACCATGCTGCGCGAGGTGGTCTATGGCTGGTCGCCTTCGGGGAGATACTTCGCGCTCGGCATCAAGCAGCTGGCAATTTATGACCTTGAGCAGAAGAAACGCGTAAACGTTATGTCAACCAACGGCTGGATCAGAAACGTGGGCTGGATCGCGGATGACAACCTGAGCGTGATGGATGATCGCGGGCGTCTGTACTGGACCGCTCATCCCCTGAAGACGTGGGAACTGAAGCAGGAACCGCCCTCGGAGAGTGTGTACTACGCCTTCTGGATCGCCGCCGATTTGCGCTGGCTCACAATTGACGATCGCGGACGAAGCGTGTTGCTGTGGGACTACGTCACTCCCTCGTTGCTCTTCGACATTGCGGTTTCGCCGCTGGAAATCTGGTCAATTGCAGCCAATTCCGAGGGTCCCACGGTAGCGGTGGCCGGGAAGGACTCCCGTATTTTTCTTTTCGATATGCAGCAACAAAAGGTCGTGCGAACGTTGGAGGGCCACACGGACGGGGTTACGTTCGTTCGCTTCGATCCCTATCACCGGCTCATTTCCGCAGGAGATGACGCCACCATTCGCGTCTGGGACCCTGCCAGTGGAAAGTTGCTGAAGACAGTGCAGGCACACCGCAGTCTGATCAATGCATTTGCGATCAGCCCCGATGGTCGCTGGCTGATTTCGGTCAGCTCCGACCGTACCATTAAGCTGTGGTCGCTGCCCGATCTGGCTCCGGCCGGTGAACTGGGCAAGACGGCAAACTCCGGTGCTGCGGTCGCATTTCTTCCGAACTCGAACGAGCGCTTCCTTGTCTCCGACTGGGGTGGCGGACTCTACCTTTATTCGGGCGCCGCGCCGAATTGGAAGCTGCAGCAGCAGTTTCAACTCAATGACAAGGAAATCTACATGTTGTGTCCGGCGCACGATGCCTGGTGGGCCGCTGTCATACGCGGAAAGAACCCGGGGCTGTGGCAGGTTCCCGCCGACGATATCCGGCATGCCAGCCTGGTGTCCGACGCTCCGGGCTACTACTGCTGGACGACGAGCGATGGGCAGTTGAGCGCGACCGTGTCTCCCAACTCGATCCAGCTTCGAGAAAATCTTACTAGTAAGACGGATAACAATAATCTTACTAGTAAGATTTTTGGCATCTACTATTCCTCCACACCGATGGGCGCAGTCGTCGCTATCCAATCGCAACCGCCCACAGTTCTCACCGGGCTGGACAACGGGCATCTGTTGGCCTGGCCCCTGCCGGCAAAATAGAAGGATGCGACAGTAATAGCCTTCACCAATGAGCTGGAGCTGCGGCAGCTGTCCAAGCCACCGCAGCTCCCAGTTTGAAGGTCGTTGCGACGGAGCCTCACTTGTAGTCCGGATTCCACGCGTGATATCCGGGTCCCGGCGAGCTGCCGTCGCTCGGTCCGCCTACTACCGTTCCATTCGGCGACACCCAGTGATACTGATACTCGTTCGATTGCGTGCTGCAATTCCCGTTGTCATCGCAGCCGTGAATCTGCCCCAGGGTAATGTCTGACCACTTCTGACGAATGCGGTCCTGGCTGTCCATCTGTTTTTTGAAGCTTGACTCCCGCATCTGGGTCATCTGGTCGAATTGCTGCTGCCGTTGCTGCACCTGCCGCATGTTCTGCTGCAGTGATTGCTGCGCCAGCTGCATGGATTGCTGGGTGACCTGGTTGCTGATCGCCATCAGCGCTCCGCTGGTATCTCTGATCTGACGCTCGTACTGCATCTGCCAGTTCGGATCTACTTTTAGCGAGGCAATCATGATGTTCAGCACATAGCGCGCGATGTCCACATCGGCCTTATCGCTCACATATCCGGCCAGCTTTTCTACGGTCCAGATACGAGGGCTTTGCGGGCCGCCGTAGGCCAGCAGGGTGATCGCCATGGTGTAGCCGGACTGCTCGCCACACTGATAGATGATCTCGCCGGCAGAGGCCTGTATCCGCGCGCCAACCTGGGCTGCTGAGGGGGCCATCGCGACAGTCATCTGCTCCGCCTCTCGGCGCAGGTCGAATCCCGAGAGCATCTGCAGGTTGCGGCATATCCTCTGCGAGGTGAATTCCTGCGCGAACTGGGTTCCGGTGCGAAACCTCTCGATAAACAGAGGCCCGCCGGGCGCGCGTACGGTGCGGCCTTCATACCAGCCGATGGAGTAGTACATCGCGTTGGGTTCCTGTCGCGGCAGCACGCTGGGATCGTTGATCCACACCCGAATCTTGCCGTTGCTGCTGGTGGCGTACACATAGCCGCGCGCGTCCATCGGCGAGTTGCGATGAGTACCTCCGCTGATCTGCCAGCCCTGGGGCACTTGCAAAGTGAACGCGTGCTCAGTCGGATCCTGCCAGCTCACCATTCGCGGCACGCCGGAGCCGGCGCTTTGGGCCGCCACGCTCCCGCAGCACATCGCGGCAACGGCTGCCAGCATCGCGAACTTCATCAGGTGCTTTTTGCTCGACGATTTCATACCCTTCCTCCTTGGAACGGCGCCGCTAAGATCTTTTTCCGTCGCCGACATATTTGCTACTTGCATTCGCCGCGCCAATCGGGAAGGCTGATTATTTAATGAGAAGGAGCTGTTAGCTGAACGATAGGCTAGTGGGCTTTTTACATAGACTTACGTGGATTCTAGAAAGTTACGCTTGAACTTAGGCTGACTGCTCAGAGCGTTGCCGGAGGCCGGGTTTTTATCGTAATGGATAATGACGATTATCATTCCGTCGAACGGCTTTGCTCCAGCAGAGCCGCCGGCGGAATGGTTGTCGCCTTGCGCGACGTGCGGCTGATGAAACCTTCGCTCATCGTCATACACGGTCCCTCGAAGGGAGCGAGCTCGACGCTGGACCAGCGGGAGTTCTCCATTGGCCGCGATCCATCTAACCAGCTTTCCATCCAGGACGCTTGCATCTCCGCACGCCATTGTGTCATTCGTCATGAGAACGGACAATTCAAGCTGATCGATCTGGAAAGCCGCAACGGCACACGAGTGAACGGCGCGCCCGTCGACGAGCGCATCCTTGAGCACGGCGATCGCATTTGGGTCGGACAATGCACGCTGGCGTTCCTCTGCCCGCCGGAGGCTGCTTCCGACTCGGTGCAGCTCGTGAATAAACCGCCACAAAGTGGCGCAGCAATCCGGATTCGTCCGGAGGACACTTTTTACCTGAATCCGGCGAACGCCGCAGCGCTGCCGGCATCCGCCCGCCGCGAGCGCGATTTCCATCTGTTGCTCACCATCGCGACCAAGATCACCGGCATTCGAGAGGCCGAGTCGCTGCAGTGGCAGATCCTGGGAATGATCTTCGACGGGATTCCCGCAGAGCGCGGCGCAATTCTGTTGGCGGATACCGATCCTTCGGAACTCAGATCCACGATTTCGTGGGACCGCAAAGCCGGACCGCTGCAGATCGTGGAGGTCAGTCGCGAGATCGCTCAACAAGCAATGGAAGAGCGAGTCGGCATTCTGCTTAATGACCTCGGGAGCGGCCCGATCAGCCACAATGCGCCTGCTCCTATCGCTTCGCTGATTTGCGTGCCGCTGATCGCGCCAGAGCGGGTGCTTGGCGTGATTTATCTCGACAGTTCCGAACCCGCGGACCGCTTCGACGAGCAGCATCTCGATCTGCTGACAGCAATCGCAAGCATCAGCGCTCTGGGCCTGAGCTCACTTTCCTATGTGGAAGCCCTGATCTCGGAGAACCGCAGATTGCGCGAGGACTCCGGACTGGAGCACGAGATCATTGGCCAGAGCGCCAAAATTCAGAAGGTCCTGAGTTTTATCAGCAAGGTTGCACCAAGCGATTCGACTGTGCTCATTGAGGGTGAAAGCGGCACAGGGAAGGAACTGGTGGCGCGGGCGGTGCATCGCAACAGTGCTCGCGCCGACAAAGCCTTCATCGCACTGAGCTGCGCTGCGCTGCCGGAGAACCTCATTGAAAGCGAGCTGTTCGGATATGAGAAGGGCGCCTTTACCGGTGCCACGGCGACTAAGCGCGGACAACTGGAAGCCGCCGAGGGTGGCACGCTCTTGCTCGACGAGATTGGAGAGCTCGCCATCGGCCTGCAGGCGAAGCTGCTGCGCGTTTTGCAGGAGCGCGAGTTCATGCGCCTGGGTGGCAAACGTCCCATAAAGATCGATGTCCGATTGATCGCCGCCACCAATCGCGACCTGGCTGCTGCCGTTCAGCAAGGAACATTCCGGCAGGATCTTTACTTCCGCCTGAATGTGCTTTCCGTCAAGCTGCCCGCGCTTCGGGAACGGCCCGAAGACATTTCTTTGCTGGCTGACTATTTCGTCGCCAGGTTCAGCCAGAAATGCAAGCGGCCGGTGCGCGGCATCTCAGCGGAGGCGCGCCGCTGCCTCGCCCGCTACGACTGGCCCGGCAACATTCGTGAGTTGGAAAACGCGATTGAGCGTGCCGTGGTCATGGGCTCGACGGAACTTCTGCTTCCCGAGGACCTGCCGGAGACAATTTGCGAATTGCAAGCGACTGACGATGGTGACGAGGCGGATTTTCATTCCGCCGTAACGAGATTTAAACGCAAGCTGGTGCTGCAAACCATGCAGGAGGCTGAAGGCAACTATGCAATGGCTGCGAAGCGCCTGGGGCTGCAACTTACATATCTTTATCGCATGGTCCGCAACCTGGACCTGAAAGCGACCCTCGACAACCTTCGAAGGATTAACCGATAAGCAGCATCGCTCCGTGGGCACCCGAAGCTCGACCTTGCTTCGCGCTTTACGCCGGCGGCGTACCCTAATGTCGGCTTCCCTTGACACCACGCAGCGCGTTCTCTACCGTACTTGGTTCCAAAGAAATCTTATCCCTCACCCATGTTGACGCGCATCCAGTTCGGGTTGTTGATCGCGTTTATCCTGGTCTTTTGTCCCTTCACCCGCGCACAGAAGATCGCGGACATTCGGCCCCAAGGTTACGTCACCGATCTCGCCCATGTTATTACTCCAGCTACCAAGGACCGGTTGGAAGCGCTCGGTGCTGAGGTGCAGCAAAAAACAGGCGCTCAGATTGCGGTGGTCACGGTTGATTCGCTTGATGGCCAAAGTAAAGAAGATTACGCGGCCGATCTCTACAAGCATCTCGGCGTCGGGTCGAAACAGGACAACCGCGGCGTTCTCCTTCTGGTCGCCCCCAAAGAGCGCCAGTACCGGATTGAAGTCGGGTACGGGCTGGAACCGGTGATCAACGACGCTCGCGCCGGCGACATCGGCCGCGAGATGGTGCCAGATCTCAAACAGCAGAATTACAGTGCCGCCATACTGCTGGGCGCAACGCGGGTTGCCCAACTCATCGCTGCTGATAAAGGAGTGCAACTGAATGGGGTGCCGGCCTACCGGCCCAGAGCGCCTGCCTCGCAAACGCCGTGGTGGCTCCCCTGGCTGATCATCGCGATCACCTTCTTCATCATTCGCGGCCTCGCGCGTGCGGTCCGAGGCGGGGGTCGCGGTCCACGCTCGGGTGGGGGCAGCGGATCCGCGTTGCCCTGGTTCCTGCTGGGCAGCTCTCTCGGCGGCCGCGGTGGTAGTTGGGGTGGCGGCTTTGGCGGGAGCTCGGGAGGCTACTCGGGCGGCGGTGGTGGATTTGGGGGCTTCGGCGGTTTTGGTGGCGGCTTGAGCGGCGGTGGCGGCGCCGGAGGTAGTTGGTAATGCGCTCAGGGAGTGGAAGGCAATGAAGAAGCCGGAAGATAAACTGCAGGAGATTGTCTCCCGATTGCAAGGCGCATGTGGCGACAATCTGTTGTCCGTTGTGGTGTACGGTTCCGCGGCTCGCGAAGACTTCCATGAGAGATTCTCAGACGTGAACCTGCTGGTTGTGCTGCAGCAATTAGCGCCGGCGTCGTTTGCGCAGCTCTCGGAGGTATTTCGCTGGTGGAGTCGCGACGAGAAGCTGAGGCCGCCGTTGGTCATGACCTTGGAAGAACTGCGCGAGTCGGCCGATGTGTTCGCAATTGAGTTGATGGATATACAGCGCTCGCATAAGACGTTATTCGGGGCCGATGTTGTTGCCGGCATCGATGTGCCCATGAACCTTCACCGCGTCGAGGTGGAACACGAACTCCGAACCACCCTGTTGCGGCTGCGTCACCATTTTCTGTTGGGCTCGGATAACGAAGACGAGCTTTGGGCCGTACTGGCAAAGTCGATCACCAGCGTTCTGACCCTTTTTCGTCACGCCCTGATCGTGGTTAAACAGGACGCCCCAAGCGAGAAGGCGCAGGTGCTGCAAAAGGCGGGCGAGGCCTTCGGAATAGAGGTAACCCCGCTACGGACGATCCTGGATTTGCGCAATGACGGCCGCCTGCCGGTAGATGTGCGCGAGTTGTACCATGCCTGTATGACTACGATCCAGAAGGTTGCTCACGAACTGGATGTGCGTGCGCCTAAGCGGAATGTGCAAAGATTGGCTTAGCTGCACTCGAGAAATTTGCGTTTAGAGTTTTGGGGAGAAAGATCTCGTGAAAACAGGATTGATCGTGCTGGTTGTCATTGTGTTGCTCGCATTGTGGGTGGGCAGCACGTTCGTGGGGCACCGCAATGAAATGGTTCGTAAGCGCGAACAAGTGAATGCCGCCTGGTCGCAGGTGGACGTGGTACTGCAACGCAGGGCCGATCTCGTCCCGAACCTGGTTGAGACGGTAAAAGGTTTTGCAGCCCATGAAGAAAAAGTGTTCGGCGACATTGCTGCGGCTCGTGCTGCCATGATCGGTGCCAAGACACCGCAGGAAAAGATTGCCGCCAATGGTCAATTGGATAACGCGCTAGGCCGCCTGTTGGTTGTCGTGGAAAATTATCCCCAGCTGCGGTCCAATGAAAATTTCCTGCGTTTGCAAGATGAACTGGCGGGCACGGAGAACCGGATCGCCATCGAGCGCCGCCGCTATAACGAGACAGTACAGGATTACAACACCTACATCTCGCTGTTTCCGAACAACATTGTTGCGAGCCTTTCCGGCTTCACCCGCAATGACGCCTACTTCAAGACGGATGAAGGCGCGCGCCAGGCTCCTAAGGTGAATTTCGGCGCACCAGGGCAGCAGCCGGCCCCAGCGCCTGCGCAGTGAGCTTGCTGGCGCTATATCGGCCAAATTCCTCTCGAGGGGGGTTGAGAAGAAGCGAAGAGTCGGCGAGAAGCGTTTTGCTACGGCTTTGATTAAGGCGTGAACTTGCAGCCAACTCCATGGACATCACGAAGGTAGATTGGACTCTACAATCTGGCTGAATGGACCGCTGGCCCGATGTCTTTCACACACCGGAAACCGAGGTGATTTGTCCCGGTGCTGACCTCGCCCTTGCCGCGCGTACCGACAATGTAGCGCGAGCAATATTGGTCCGTGCAAAGGAAGGAGCCTCCGCGATGAACTTTCTTGGGCTCTTTCGGCTCATCAGGATCGAACGAAGTAGTAGGGCCCTTGGGATTGCGCGCCACTCCACCTGCCGACACTAGCTGCTGGTAATAGTCGGGACGGTACCAGTCGCTAGTCCATTGCCAGACATTTCCCGCCATGTCGTACAGGCCGTATGGATTTGCCGGATACTTTGCCACCGGCGCAATACCCGCATATCCATCTTCGCCGGTGTCATGGTCGGGGAAGTGCCCCTGATGAGTGTTCGCCATCCACTTGCCGTGGGGCCGGAAATCATCTCCCCAGACGAAGGGCTTGCCTGTGAGTCCGCCACGGGCGGCGAACTCCCATTCTGCTTCGGTGGGCAATCGCTTGCCTGCCCACTTGGCGTACGCCCGCGCGTCTTCGTAAGCAATTTGTACGACCGGGTAATCGTCCTTGCCTTTGATATCACTGCCCGGACCTGTCGGGTGCCGCCAGTTCGCTCCCTTCACATAGGTCCACCACTGATAATGATCATTCAGCGACACGGGATGATTGGGTGGAGAGAAAACAACCGATCCCGCGACAAGGTTTTCGGGGGGAGCACCGGGAAAATCCTCAGCACGCGGTTTGCGCTCAGCCACGGTGACATAGCCGGTTGCCTTTACAAATTTGGCGAACTGGGCATTAGTGACATCGGTCTTGTCCATGAAGAAGCCATCGACGTATACGCGGTGAATCGGGCGCGCATCTCGTGTAGCCTTCATGCCGACTTCGTCCATGTCGGGCGGGTCGTTCGCTCCCATGGAAAATTCACCACCGGGAATCCAGACCATGCCAGGGGGTGCCTGACCAGGGGCTGGACTACGGTTCGGTCGCGTCGGCTGAAATGCCGAATTCGTCGCTGCGAAGACCGAATTAGCAGTACCAGCCCCGCGGAGCGCGTAGAGAAGGCAGCCCGCTAAGAAAATCGCGAGTGCCGTGCTAATGAGGGCTGAGTTCCGGCGCCATCCGAGGGAGAGCGCAGCGCGAATTGATTGGCGCTCGGGATTTTGCTTATTTTTCCGTTGACTCATTGTGCTGGACCGCTCATGGCGATTGTTCGGCAGCATACCACGGAGACTGCATAGGCACCATCGGTTCAGTAACTCCGTATGTCATTGGCAAAGTGCCGCGCATCAGTAAGTCTAGTGGGTGATGAAGAATGAGAAAAAATGGCGATGGCTAACGACCGAGTGTATATTGTCGGAGATTTGGGTGCGAGAATCCTGCGTAAGTGCGGGTCAGGCCTCTACGGAGCACTCGCTTTCAGCAGCTGCAGAACCAAGAAATCACGTTGCGTCGGCCACAACGTTGCGACGATTCAAGGTGGGATGAATGAGTGCTGTCGCGGTCAGCATGGTTGTGTTTGCGTGCGTGTTCGGTGGCGCGCTGGTCGGAATGTCTGCCACCTCGATTCTACCTGCTCGACATTCCACTTCCGATTCCAAAGAAGCTGTGAGACTTGGGATGGGATTAGTCGCCACGACGGTGGCGATAGCCCTGGGCCTGCTCATCGCTTCGGCCAAGTCTTTTTACGACACGCAGAACGCTGACATGACTCAACTGGCCACAAATATCGTCCTGCTTGATCGTGTGCTTGCACACTACGGACCCGAGACACAGGAGATCCGTGCCATGTTGCGGAGTGCTGTGGCTAATCTGGTGAAGTCCGGAGACAGTTCGGGCAAGAGCTATTCCGAACACAGCGTCGCAAGCGAAGGCCTGTTTGACAAGATCCAGGAACTCTCTCCGCAAAATGACCGCCAGCGATCGTTCCAGGCACAGGCGTCAGGCGTGGCCACCCAAAATCGCCCAAACGCGCTGGTTGATGTTCGAACAAGAGACCATTCCTGTTCCCATGCCATTATTGGTCATCATGATTTTTTGGCTTAGTGTGCTTTTCATGAGCTTCGGGTTGTTTCTCCGTCCCAACGTCGTAGTCGTGACCAGTCTGTTCGTCTCCGCACTAGCAGTTTGCGGTGCAATTTTCCTGATCCTTGAGATGTACCAGCCATACAGTGGATTGACTAGGGTGTCCGGAGCTCCCTTGCGCGCGGCCTTAGCGCAACTGGGGCAGTAGCTATACTGGATGGGCAAGCCGTGGTCGTTTGCAGGCTTTCACTAGAGGCAACACCACTCGGAGCTGCTTAATCTGTCGGCGCCCGGTACCCCTGCTTGTAGTTCACCTGAAGCCGCACCGACGGTGAAGGTTGGGCAACTCTAACTTTAATCTTTCGCCACTTTCCGTCTCTCGCGAGAGTGCTCGGCCGGTAACCTAATACATACTGGCTGCGCAATTCGCGGCTTACCATCGCGGCGATTTCGGGAATCTTTTCACGGTTATCGGCTGCGATAGCCCTGCCGCCGCTGACATCCGTGAGCTCGCTCAGCCAGTCTCTTCCCATCCGCTCCTCGAATGTCTTGAGCAGCGGTATAGGTTCCGCATCGAAAATTCCAATGGCATACGTCAAGGCATCGGCTTCCTCGATCACGCTCTTGATTTCACTTCGAGTGTAGCGGCTTGCATTGTCGCCCCCGTCGGAAATGATAAGCAGCGCACGCCGTTGGTAACGCGCCGAGCGCAGCTGCGCGACCGCCAGGTAAATGGCGTCCAGAAGCGCAGTCCGTCCCCTCGGAGTAGAGGAACTCAACCTTTCTTGAAGAGTGCCGACGGAATCGGAAGCGGAAGCAATCAGCCGCGGCTTTTCGGAAACGGTCACCGCGAAATACTCGTCGCCAGCGTTCGCGTTGCTGAAAAATTCTTGTACCGCCTGTCGCTCATACTCAATCTTGTTCTTCATGCTCGCGCTGTAGTCCAGCACAAGGCCCACGGAGATAGGAGTGTCTTCCGTGGAGAAATACCTGACCTGCTGCTCGGCGAGCCCTTCGTAGAGGGTAAAGTCCTGCTGGCGAAGTCCCAGCACCGGCCGGTTCATCGAATCGGTGACGGTTACCGGCACGAGCACGAGGTCGACATCGACTCGCATGGGCCTGATCTTCAGATCCGGATCGTCGAGGGTTGCCGGCGCCGCCTGACGCGGGAGGACGTGCACGTCATCCGCATCTTGAGCCGCTGCTCGCTGAAGCACTGCAATTAGGCAGAAAGCGGAAACCAGCAAGACGAATCGCACCGCACTGCGCGGGATCATAGGCGTCCCTTCCGGAGCATGGACTTGCGGAGCATCGGTTCCCGGTGGAAGGTGGAAAAGGCGCGTGCTCAACTGCTCGCGTTCGAGCCTTGCTTGAACCGAATGGATATGGCGGGAGCCATCATCCACAAGTTCAAGTTCTCCTCGGGACCGAACTCTGCCGTGGGGCCGTTCTCGCCGGAGAGTGGGATGCGGATGAGGTGTGGACTGGTGCAGTGCCGTTGTCGAAAAACGGGAGCAATTCTGAGTACCCGCTCGGTACTCGAAATGACGCCATGGGAGATATCTTCAGACACTATTCTCGCTGATCGTCCACTGAATAGCGTGCTGCACCAGTTCACGGGCGCTCCGCAGCGAGAGCTTTTCCTTGATATGGGCCTGATACGATTCGACCGTCTTAACGCTGATGTGTAGTTCTTCTGCAATCTGACGCGTCGAATGACCTTCGCCGATCAGGCGGAAGACTTCCAGTTCACGGTCGGTGAGATCGGCAATAGAGGAAGGTTTCCCCGCCGCCGGACTTCCGATGTAGTGCTGGAGCATGCGATTGGCGATCCGCTCGCTGACATAGATTTCCCTGCCAAGGATGCGCCGCAAAGCCACCAGTACCTTATCGGTGGCCTCTTGTTTCATGATGTAACCCTTAGCTCCGGCGCGTAGCGCACGCTCGGCATATATCGATTCGTCATGCATCGAGAGAACGAGGACCGGTAGATCCGGATGTCTAGTTCGGACATTCTTCAGCAAATCCAGACCATCCGGGCCGTTCAGAGAGATGTCCAGCACAAGAATGTCAGGCTTAGTCGCTGTGACCGCCTGCATAGCCGTCTGTGCATCTTCGGCCTCGCCACACACAGTCAAGTCCGGCTCCCGGTTGACCAGCATCGCCAATCCCTGGCGGACGATGGGATGGTCATCGACCACGAAGACTCGGCTCTTCTTGGGTGCCATACCGCTCTGGTTCATTGCTCTGACCTCTAGCTTCGTTCCGTGTTGAGGAGGGGAAAACGGCAGGTCACCGTTGTACCTTGTGGCTGCTCCCGGCGTATCTCCAGGTTTCCTCCAACCATACCCGCTCGATAGTTCATGATATGGAGTCCCATACCGGAATGCGGTGCCAATGGCCGCTCGATGCCTACGCCATCGTCACTGATGAATAGTGTTCCCTGTCGATCTCCAGCAAACAGGCGAATCATAATGTGTCCTGCGTGGCCGTGCTTGATCGCGTTGTTCACAGCTTCCTGCGCGATGTGGTAAATGTGAGTAGCCATAGGCGCGTCGTTGATCAGCACGGGCACTTCGCACTGGAAACGACAAGCAATCCCGAACACGTCCTCGATCTCGGCGGCATAGAGCTGCAGGGCCGACATCAACCCCCGGGGTTCGGAAACAACCGGCTGCAGGCCCCTTGCCAGCTCTTTCGCTTTAAGAATCGCATCGTTGACCAGCTGCACGATCTTGGCGGCATCCGCCGCCTCGGGAATCTGCCGCTCCGCCAGCTTCTGTTCCTGCACTTTCGTCATGAAAGCGATGCCGGTCAGATGCTGGCCCAAGCCGTCGTGCAAATCCTGGCCGATTCGGCGCTGCTCCCGCTCACTAATATCGAGAATTGTCTTTTCCAGTCGCTTGCGCTCACTGATATCGCGTATCGCGCTCGAAACCAAGATCCCCTCTTCGGTCTCAAGCGGGCTGAGACTTATTTCCACCGGAAATTCATGACCATTTTTATGCAGGGCATAAAGCTCCAGGCCGGCGCCCATAGGTCGGACACGCGGCTCGGCGAAAAAGTTTCTCCGGTGGCCGGGATGGTTTCTGCGCAAACGCAGCGGCACAAGTGTTTCGACATTTTCGCCCAACAGCTCTTCACGACCGTAGCCAAACAACTTCTCCACCTGTGCATTCACCAGGACAATTCTTCCGCCCTGATCGACAACTACGACGGCGTCGGGCGCGGCTTCCAGCAGTCCTCGAAATCTTGCCTGCGCCCGTTTTTGCCCGGTTACATCAATGCCCGAGAGGATGACGTACATGGGATTTTGCTTGACTGCCGGCAAGACCGCCGCTGACCAGGCGATCGTGCGATAGCTGCCATCATTGGCGATCCAGCTACCTTCATACTGCGCGAGCGAAGCAGAGTCACAAACCTGGTCGAACACAGCTCGAAACTGCGCTCGTTCTTCCGGAACCACGAAGAGGTCCCAAACCCGCTTGCCGCGGGCTTCTTCGAAAGATCGTCCTGTCAGCTGCTCGCATGCAAGATTCAAGCGGACAATTCCCCCTTCACGGTCCAACACCAGCACCAGTGCCCCAACTGTGTCCAGAATGGTCGATACAAAATTGCGTTCCTCCTGCAATTCCTCTTCGGTTCGTTTGAGGTCCGATATATCGAAGGCGACGCCTTGAATGAACCAGGGGCGGCCGTCCTGGCGGCGGATCATCTTGGCGTCACATTGAAACCAGATTACGCGGCCGTTTCGCGCCATTACCCGGTAAGCAGAGCGCAATGGCTTACCTGACAGGAACATCTCCGCAGCCTCTCTGCTCCAGCGGGCCTTGTCGTCAGGATGGATTTGCTGATACCACAGGACCGGATCTTCGAGCCATTCCGCCTGAGAGAAGCCGAGCGCCTCCTCTATCTGGGGACTGACATAAGCCTCGCCCACTCCGCGGTCCATGTAGGCCATGAACACAACTGCGGGCAGTTGTTCAACCAGGGCCCGGTACTGCGCCTGGGGATTTGGAAGCTGCGCCTCCGCACTTGCATCATGCCCCAGCCTTTCAAACAGTTGATGAATTGCGCTCGGCGTATCAGGAATGTCTTTGGAATACGCGCTCGCAAGCCTGGCCAGAATCTCGGTTGCATCGTCTGGAGTAAGCGAGCGCTCTTCGACGCTTGAAGTGTCGGTGCTCGAGATACCGTTCGCACTCGTTGTGGAGATTGTTTTCATTGCGAATCGTCTTAGACGCTGTCCGCCATCACTCACGCGCTGGCATTTTCGGCCGGCTTCTCCAACTGGGCTCCTTGTTAAGAGAGGTTTGAGTAAAGCGGCGCAGAGCGTGAATTGCCCGGCCGTAGGTTTCTACTGCCTGCGAGGACAGCAGGGATCCCGGCGGCTGATTCATGAAGGGCATGAATTTGTCCGGGAAGCCGGGCATCGTACACCCGATGCAGATCCCGCCCACGTTCGGACATCCGCCGATGCCGCCCATCCATCCCCGCTTTCCGACATTGCATTGCACCACGGGACCCCAGCAGCCAAGTTTCACAATGCACAACGGCGATCCGTATTGGTCGGCGAATTCCGCTTGTTCGTAGTAACCACCACGGTCGCAGCCTTCGTGCAGCGTGCTGCCAAATAACCAGGTTGGGCGGAGCGCGTCATCGAGCGGGATCGTGGGCGCACGGCCCACCGCCATATACAGGAGGTACAACAGCGTCTCCATGATGTTGTCGGGTTGCGACGGACAGCCAGGAACGCAAACGATTGGAATGTTCGCTTGCGACTTCCACTCCCAGCCGAGGTAATCCGGCAGACCCATGCAACCGGTAGGATTGCCCTCCATAGCGTGAATTCCGCCGTAGGTGGCGCAAGTGCCGACGGCGACGATGGCCCACGCTCTGGGAGCGAGACGATCGACCCAATCGCAAGTCATAATCGGCTGCCCCGTGGCCGGATCGGTCCCGAACGAGGCCCAGTAGCCTTCTTTTTTATTGTTCTCGTCGGCAATCGAGCCCTCCACGACGAGTATGAAAGGTTTTCCTGACTTGCCTTCCGCGGCATTACGGAAGGGCCGCACGAAGTCGTCACCGTTCTCGTACGCCAGAAACGGATTGTAGAAATTGACTTTCGGAATCCAGGGCAGAGCGCCCATCACTAACTGCTCGATGCTGGGCTGGGTCGCACTGGTCATCGCGATGGTCTCACCATCGCATCCCAAACCAGCGGTGAGCCACAGGATATCGATTTCCGCGACGGTCGTGACGCTACTTGGCGCTTGACTAACCGGGCCTGGTGCCATCGACGCCTCCGCAGCATACGACGGCTCGTATTCTAGCGGATTTCCCTTGTGAGGCGTAGAAAAGAACTGAACTGGCAGGCAGTGCGATCAGCAGTTCACAGGCCGCTCACGATGCTCCTCCAACTACGTCATGCCACCGTATTGAGGAAGCGCTGCACGAAGCGGTGGACATCGCTATACGTGTTGTACAGGGGAACGGGCGCGATGCGTAGGATGTCCGGCTCGCGCCAATCGCACAGAATACCCTCTGCATTAAGTCGCTCACAGACAGAACGGCCGTTCTGCAGTACGCGAAGCGATAATTGCGCTCCTCGCCGTCCGGGTTCGCGTGGAGTGAGAATGCTGAAACTCTTCGAAGCGCTTTGATCGAGCAGAAATTCCAGGTAACCGGTTAAGGACACGCTTTTCTTGCGCAGCCGGTCCATGCCGGCTTCCGCGAAGATTTCCAACGACGCCCTCAAGGGGGCCATCGACAGGATGGAAGGATTACTTAACTGCCATCCTTCCGCGCCGGGCATGGGATGGAAGTCTGGGCCCATGCGAAAACGGGTCTGCTCATCATGCCCCCACCATCCCGCGAAGCGCGGCAGCTCCCAGTTCCGGGCGTGCCTCTCGTGGACAAAGGATCCGCCCACGCACCCCGGCCCGCCATTGAGGTACTTGTAGGTGCACCAGACGGCGAAATCTGCATCCCAGTCGTGCAATCTGACCGGCAGGTTGCCGGCTGCGTGTGCGAGGTCAAAGCCCACGATGCAACCCTGCGCATGACCCGCGCAGGTGATTGCCGGCATGTCGAATGCCTGGCCGGTCGCATAGTTCACGCCACCCAGCATGACCACTGCGATCGAATTACCCTCGCGCTCCAGCAGCCCTTCGATGTCCTCCTGCCGGATGGTCGACTCTGACGGGCGAGGCTGCAGTTTAATTACCGAACGGGCGGGATCGAATCCGTGAAATCGAAGCTGCGATGCGATTGCATACCGGTCGGAGGGAAACGCCTCGGCCTCCATCACGATCTTGTGGCGCTGGGGCGTGGGACGATAGAACGAAATCATCATGAGGTGAAGGTTCACGGTCAGCGAATTCATCATCACCACTTCGATGGGCTGTGCGCCGACAATCCCGGCCATCTTCTCGGTCAGGAAGCGATGATAGGCGAGCCATGGATTTCTCCCGCGAAAATGGGCCTCCACGGCCAGCGTTTCCCAGTCGTGGAGTTCCTGCTCGATGTACTCGCGCACCCGTGTAGGCTGGAGGCCCAGTGAGTGGCCACAAAGGTAGACCGATTCGCTGCCGTCGGGAGCGCGTGGGATGTGGAACCGCTCGCGGAAGTGCGCCAGCGGATCGCGCGCGTCCATTTCGGCGGCGAAGCTGGCAGAAGTCTCGAATTGCGCGGTGGTCGCCATCTACATTCCTGCGAGCGGTGTCAGTTCGCGATGCACCAGCGTTTCGGCTCTGCGCCAGTCGATATCTTGAACCCGCTGGATCGAGTCGCAGAGCTCTCCCAACATTCGGTCCTGGATTGCGCCGCGCGCAGCTGCGACTGCATACGGCGTGCGATGAAAGGTCACCATCGCGTACTTGGGCACGAAGGTTCCCGGGTATTTCTTCTCCAGCTCAAGCTCGACCTTCTTGCGAAGTAAGAAGCGTGGGTCGGCCACGCGGTCGCGCATTTCCACGAAGTTCTCGATCGCCAGATCAGCAATCGCATCCGTGTCGGATTTGCGGGATTTCTCGAACTCCGAGAACAACGCCGGCCACTCGGGGCCAACGCGGTCCAGGAGTCCGAGAAAATATGTGCAATCCTCGAAGGCGCAATTCATTCCCTGCCCAAAGAACGGCACGATAGCATGGGCGGCGTCGCCCAGCAGGAGCGCCTTACCATCCACATGCCACGGCGAGCACTTGATGGTGACCATTGAGCCGGTCGGGTTTGCGAAGAAGTTGTCGGTCAGCTCGGGCATCACTTCCAGTGCATCAGGAAATTGCGTTTCGAAAAAGGAACGCACTTTCGCTTCAGTGTCGAGGACAGCAAAGCTGTTCTCCCCTTCAAACGGCAGAAACAGAATGCAGCCGAGAGTCCGGTCAATGTTGGGCAGGGCGATCAACATGAACGTGCCACGCGGCCAGATGTGGAGCGCGTGTGTCTCGAATACGTGAGCGCCATTGGGGCCAGCGGGAATCGTCAGCTCCTTGTAGCCGTAGTCGAGATACTGCTGCGAGAAGTTGAAACGCGGCAGCTTCAGCATCTCGTTGCGGATGGCTGATCCGGCGCCATCGGTTCCGATCACAACCCTCGTTTCGATTACCGACTCTGTACCGGTATCCTCGTGTCGGAGATGGACAGCGCCCGTCCGCAGATCGAAGGCGGTGCACCGTTGATTGAAGTGAATGGGAACCCCATGCGCCTCGGCTGCGTCCATCAACGCGATGTTGAGGTCGGCACGTGAGACGGCGTTGATGACCTCAGTCTCGTCCTTGCCATAGGGCATGAATGTAAGCTCACCCGCGACGGAATGCATCATGCGTCCGCGCATCGGGATGATGATCTTCTGGATTTGCTCGAATACGCCGGCCTCGCGCAGTGCGTGAATGCCGCGCGTGGAAAGCGCGAGGTTGATTGACCGGCCGGCGCTGATTGGCACGCGGCGCATATCGGGCCGGCGCTCGTAGAGCTGCACGGCGAAGCCGCGCTTCACCAGAGAAATTGCGAGCAATGGTCCGGTGAGTCCCGAACCGATCAGCGTCAACTTGCTGTCCTCGGCGGTCATGCTAGGCTGGCGTTCGCTCCGGCTGATGGAGCATGGTGCGGGCTTCCCAGAGTTCGGGAAACAGTCGCTTGCCCAAAGTAGTGCGAAGGTAGGAAGTGCCGTCGCTTCCGCCGGTGCCGCGCCGCGCTCCGATAATGCGCTCCACCACCTGTATGTGGCGCAGCCTCCATGCCACCGTCAGCTCGTCGAATTCGGTCAGGCGCTCGCATACGTCGATCCAGTCGCGATAGTTGCGCTCGTCTTCGTAGATGTTGCGAACAGCCTCGGCGCGGGCATGAAAGCGCTCCTCGTCAGACGCACTTTCTGGCAGGGACGACAGCTTGCCGATGGCTATCAACGCGTCAAAGAAGACGTCGTGCAGTGAGGGCGCGTGCAGGCGGCGCTCCAACCGCGCGTATGCTTCCGAATCGTGTGCATGCTGGCGCAGAAGCTTCTCATCCTTGAGGCCGCAGAGGAACTCAAGTTCGCGAAATTGCTCGGACTGGAAGCCGCTGGCAGGCTCCAGTTTTCCGCGAAATGCCATGAAGTGTGTCGGCAACATGGTTTCGAGGATCGTGAACTGCGTGACCAGCACGCGCATGATTTCGGTACAACGGCGTAGCAGACGGGCGGCCTCGTAGACCTGGTCGTGCCATTGACGTGCCGCTAAAGTCGCCAGGCTTTCCACCACCGCGTCAAGATCGTGCAGCAGTTCCTTGAACCACAGCTCGTATGTCTGATGAACAATGATGAACAGCAGCTCGTCGTGCGTGGCCGGTGAGGAGAGCCGATTCTGCAGCTTCAGCAAATCGGGGACACGCAGGTAGGAGCCGTAGGTGAGCGGGGCGGCAGAACCCGGCTGGGACGCGTGGCCGTTGTCGGCTTCGGCCCCGGGTGCCACACCTATCTGAGCCTTTCCGGATGACTGGGAGTCGCTCCGCCCAAACGGACATCCTACGCTCGCCGTCTCATCCCGCAATGTCGGAGCCGCTGTGATATCTGACGTTGTGGTACCTAGCCCGAGCCATCGGATTGCGTTTCCGCTAAGCATCTTCGCTTTAGCAGTTGCGGGCAAGCCGCTGCTGCGAATCAGCTCGCCGATATGTTGTTCGCCCAGAGGATAAGGATAATCAGAACCAAGCATCACGCGGTCTTCGCCCATCACTTCGACCAGCAGCTTCAACGAGCGCTCATTGAAAACGGCCGAGTCCACCGAAAAGCGATTAATGTAGTGCATAGGAGGGAACTGCGCGGCACCGCGGCACAGCGGCTGGTGCTCCCAGGCGTTTTGCAGGCGGCCGAGCAAGAAGGCGAAGCTGCCACCTCCATGCGCGAAGCACAGGCGCAGCGTGCGCGGCAGGCGGTCCAAAGCGCCGCTCAGGATCAGCGCCGAAACCGCGAGCTGAGTCTCCGCCGGCATCCCTACGGTCCACGGCATCATGTAGTTCGGCATGCGCTCCGGCGCCATCATGTCCCAGGGATGCACCAGCACCGCCGCGCCTTCCGACGCGCAGTGATGCAGAAAAGTAACGATTCCGGGATCGTCAAGGTTTTTCGTTCCGACGTGATTCCCGATCTGCGCTCCCAGGTGGCCGTCCTTCATACAGCGCGTGAGTTCGGCGCAGGCGAGATCGATGTCCTGGAGCGGGACCTGGCATAGAGGTTTGAAGCGGCCGTTACTGCGGCTGCAGAATTCGAGCCCCGCCTGGTTGAAGATTCGCGCGACCTCCAGTGCCTGCTCCGCCGGCCTGTCGTACGCAAACAGCACCGGCGTGGCCGAGATGACCTGCACGTCCACGCCTTGCCGGTCCATGTCTTCCAGCCTGGCGGACGGATCCCAGCAGACGCGGCATATGCGGCGAAACTCCCGGTTGCCCAGCATCACCATGGCTTCGCTACCGTCGAGATGCTTAAGCCAGGGCCATTCCGGCGTGCCGAAGCGCGCGGAGAGGTCGGGCCACGATTCCGGGAAAAAATGCGAATGGATGTCGATGGTTCGCATGCTTATGCTCTCCCCGGGTGGAGCGTGCCACATGTCTTACAGCGTCGGAGTTCCTCGCTGCCGTAGAACTTGTCGAAGAGCGGTGGTAAGTCACGCACAATGCTTTGCAAGCGCACCTCAGCGCGATGTACCAGGTTGTGGCAGTTCGGGCAGTACCATTCGAAGGCGTCAACGCTGTCCGCCGGCCGCGGCATTTCGATGACCAGCCCGATCGTGTCCGCCTTGCGCTGTGGCGAGTGACGCATGTGCTTGGGCAGGAGGAACACCTCGCCTTCGCGTATGGGGATTTCTTTCGGCGGCTTGCCGGGTTCCTCCATTACGCGCAGCGCGATATCACCCTTGAGTTGGTAGAAAAATTCCTCCGTTGGGTCGTCATGATAATCACGGCGCTGATTGGGTCCACCGACCACCGTGACCATAAACTCGCCGTCCTCCCATACCTGGGCATTGCCAACCGGAGGTTTCAGCTTGTCGCGGTTCTCGTCAATCCACTTTTGCAGGTTAAAGGCTCTTAGCGCGTTGATTGATGGCATTAGTACTCCTTATTTACTCGTGACGGGCTTGTAGGCAATCGCCCTCATCTCGATCAGCAGGTGCGGATGGGGCAACTGATGCACCGCCACGGTGGTTCGCGCCGGGCCGTCGTAGTCGAAGTATTCGCCATAAACCTCGTTATATCCGGCGAAGTCGTTCATGTTGACCAGGTACGTAGAAATCTCTGCGATGTCCCTCAAATCCGCGCCTGCGCTGGCCAGGATGTCGCGCACATTCTCGATGGTGGCGCGCGTTTGCGCGCGAACATCCAGGTGAGTCGTCCCGAACTCATCCACCTCCGCGCCGGCGATGGTGTTGTCGGGACGCCGCGAACTGGTGCCGGAGACGAACAGAAAATCCCCAGCCCGCTTGACGTGAGGGAAGCGGCCGCGCGGGGTGGCTTTCCCTTCGACAACGGTAGCTTTCATGGGCATGTTCAAAGTGATAGAGGCTAGTGGGTAGACAAGAATGCTGCGCTCTATCCACTAACCACTATCAACTGGTCCGTATACAGATGTTGTTCAGCTCCGAATAGAAATTCAGGGAGTGGACGCCACCCTCGCGGCCAATCCCAGAGAGCCCCGCCCCGCCAAACGACGTTCGCAGGTCGCGCAGGAACCAGCAATTCACCCAGGTGATGCCCACATTCATCTGTCGCGCTACCCGATGAGCCCGCTTCAGGTCGTTTGTCCAGATGGATGCAGCCAGCCCGTACTTGCTGTTATTCGCCATCGCCACCGCTTCCTCTTCCGAGTCGAACGGAGCGATATGACAAACCGGCCCGAAGATCTCGTCCTTCACGCAACAGGCCGACTCGGGCAATCCGGTCAGGATTGTGGGCTGCACGTAAGCCCCGTTATCGCGCGCGTCACCGAAAATGGGCACCCCGCCACCGGTAACGATGGTGGCTCCCAGCTCCCGCGCCATCTGAAAATACGATAGCACCTTTTCCCGATGGGCTGAGGAGATGAGCGGTCCCAAGTCGGTCGCATTGTCGGCCGGCCAGCCAATGCGCAGGCCCTCTGCTCTCTCCTTCATTGCCGCTACGAGCCACTCGTAAATCGGCCGCTGGACATAGACGCGTTCCGCGCAGAGACAGACCTGACCCGTATTGAGGAAGACGCCATCACCCAACTGCCTGATGGTTTCCTCGCGCTCGCAGTCGGCAAAAACGATCGCGGGATTCTTTCCCCCCAGCTCGAACGACACTGACTTCAAGCCAGGGGCGCACGCTTTCATGATGGCTGCGCCGGTGCGGGATTCTCCCGTAAACGTCACCGCATTGACATCGGGATGGCTGACCAGGTACTCGCCCGTTGAGCCCTCACCGAAGCCGAGCACCAGGTTGAACACGCCGTTAGCGACGCCGGCGTCGCGCATGACTTCCGCAAGTAGCGTCGCCGTGGCAGGAGTTTCTTCCGACGGCTTCACGACAACGGCGTTACCGCAAGCGAGAGCGGGCGCGACCTTCCAGGTTAGCAACAAGAGCGGGAGATTCCATGGTGTGATGATGCCGACCACTCCCACTGGCTTCCGCACCGCGTAATTCAGAGCTTGTTTGCCGTCGGGCGTTTCCGTCTCGAACGCTTCTATGCCGGTTGTCTTTATCAGATCGGCGAAGGCCCGAAAATTCGCGGCTGCGCGAGGAACGTCAAGCCGGGCAGCAAGTGCCACGGGCTTTCCCGTATCCTTCGACTCCGCCTGTACAAATTCGTCGAAGCGCGCTTCAATGCCTTCAGCGATCTTGTACAAAAGGGCTGCCCGTTGCCGCACTCCCGACCGGCCCCAATCAGCCAATAGCGCACGACGCGCGGCCGCGACGGCGGCATCGACGATCTGCGGTCCCGCTTCGGCGACTCGCGCGATGAGCGTGCCATCGGCCGGATTGATGTCATCGAACTCCCGCGCCCCCGAGACGAATTGTCCATCCACGAAGTTGCTCAACAGCTTCGGCTGGGCTGCATTGCCCGATCCCGTCCCGCGAGTTGGCGCCATTGACTCTACATCCATAGGCTGAGTTAGATGCTCCTGTTAATCCCAACCTCCATCATAAAGAGCCGTCCGAGGCACGACAATACAGGTGTAGCGCAACAGGAATATCGCGCGCGGCTTCGACAGCTTACCCGCCTAATTACCCAGAATCGGTTGAAAGACTTACACTGGAAAGTTTCTACTCCGGAGGCAGTCCTTACAGGAATGATTATGGACATTAAGACGGTTGGAGTAATCGGGGCAGGCACAATGGGCAACGGCATCGCGCATGTGTTCGCGAAAAGCGGTTATTCAGTCGTATTGCTCGATATCGATCAGCGCTTCGTCGATCGTGGTTTGGACACGATTCGGAAGAATCTGGAACGCGAGGTGGCGAAGGCAAAGCTCACCTCAGAGCAGCGCGATCAGGCGCTAGGCAGGATACACGGCGTCGCCCAACGCAACGAGCTCGCGGCGTGCGACTTCATCGTCGAAGCCGCAAGCGAGCGCCTCGACATCAAGAGCGAGCTCTTTCGCGAGCTCGACCAGATGTGCCGGCCCGAGGTCATCCTCAGCTCCAACACCTCGTCCATCTCCATCACCAAACTCGCGGCCACGACGAAGCGTCCCGACAAAGTCATCGGGATGCACTTCTTCAATCCTGTGCCGGTGATGAAGCTGGTAGAGGTGATTCGCGGGCTGGCGACGTCGGATGAGACTTACGCGACAGTGAAGGGACTGGCGGAGAAGCTGGAGAAAACGCCAGTGAAGGTAAACGATGCGCCGGGCTTCGTGTCAAACCGCGTGCTGATGCCGCTGCTGAACGAAGCCATATATGCGGTAATGGAGGGCGTCGCCACGCCGGAAGCCGTGGACGAAGTTTTCAAGCTGGGCATGGCGCATCCAATGGGGCCGCTCACGCTGGCCGACTTCATCGGGCTGGACGTTTGCCTCGATATTATGCGCGTGATGCAAGCGGGCCTGGGCGACCCCAAGTACCGGCCATGTCCGCTACTAATCAAGATGGTGGATGCAGGCTGGCTCGGGCGGAAATCGGGGCGGGGGTTCTACACATACTAGCGGTAATGTGCTGCCCGCCGCACGCCGGCGCTGCCCGGCCACCACGTCAGCTGTATCGTACTGGTGAAATCTCGCTGACGCGTTGGCGCGAGCACGGGAATCAGCCACGTTTCATATTGCAGGAAAGGCTGAATTTCAAGGTTCTTGTGTACCCATAAATCGCCGGAGACATTCCAGTCCCACTGGGTACTGCCATTGGGAATGAAATCTTTAGCGATCTTGGCATTCCGCACGCCAACCTGAATGCTGCTGCGCGGGGTCAGGTGATAGGTGCTCCACGCCTGATATCCCTTGCCCTCACGGCCAATCCAACTGCCCATGAGGTAGCGATCATTCAAGTACACGTCGTGATACACCACTTCCCAGTAAATGAAGAGGCCGCCCTTGCTGGCGACGGTGGGTGGATCGGTATAGACCGCCTCGGCGCGGAAATCGAGTTTGGGAAGGCCGGGGAAGTGAGTCACGTATATTCCCGGATTGAAGCCCGCGCGCTGTGGTGCGCTGATTGGATTGACGTCGTCATGCACGATGGAGTCGGTATACAACGTGACCCAGCGGCGGAGATGCGGCAATCGATAGGACACGTCGAAGCTGGCGTGGCGCGCTCCCGGATCCTTGCGGGAGAATTTCACCTGCGGAGATACGTCATTCAGACTGGTGAATGAATTCCAGAACGAGCCGAAGGTGATGGGGACGTGACCTTGTCCGCCGAACACGTCGTTGCGGGTGAATCCGAGCTCCAGGTTCGGCGACGGCTTGAAGCTGGCCTTCTGGCCAAACATGTAGGGGCCGCGAGGGAATTGATGCCCAGCGAGCGCCCCGAAGTAGTTTGCCACTTCGAAGGGACCGAGAAACTTCGATAGGCCAGGAATGTTCATCGGCTCGGTGCGATTGATCTGGAGCATCCAGAAAGGTGCGGCGTTGTTGCTCATAAGCATGGCGCTACCCTGGCCCGGTCCCCACCACATGCTCTGCTTGCCGACTGAAAAATCGAGGCCACCGTATTTCATCACCGCATAAGTATCCAGCAGCCTGAATTGATTGGCGCTTATAGGAGTGGGCGGTTGCAGGGGATTCTCGTCAACATTGGCAATGACCTGGCGGACAGAGAGCGGATAGCCCGGGATGGTGGGCGAGTACTGGTACTCGCCGTCGACATAGAACGCATACCGGCCGTCGTTGGCGCTGGCGCTGAAACCGCTGATGTTGTTCACGCCCTGCCAATAGGGCCGTCCGTAGTCATTGATGAGCGTCTGCCCGAAGTGATAGCTGTCATTCACCGGAGTGCCCGCAATGTCGGTCACGCGCGTGTAGACAGAATCGAGTTGCAGTGATTCCGTAGGATGTCCCTCCCACGTCGCGATCTCCGGAGCGAATTCCTCGTCGAGTGATTTTTTGAGGTTCCAGATTTCCGGCGGAACATCGGTATGGAACTCGACTCTCGACCTCATCTCGATCAGTATTTGCGCGCAGGCCATCCTCGTCCATGGGCGCAGTCCGAGGAAGGCGGTATCGATGTATCCCTGTCCGATGAGACGCTCCATCGCCTGATACACCCAGTTGTCAAGCGGCACGTAGACGCTGGCGTAGTTAGTAGGGCGCGGCGCGGAGGTCTGTTCGGCGACAATTTTCAGATCGTCGTCGATCTCCGGATTGTGCCGGACTTTATAGATGTGCCGCCCGATTCCGTAACCGATTAAGCCGCCGACGAAAACATCCGACAGGAAGTGCTGATCCGCTGCGGCACGCGCCAGACTGACTCCCATGGCAAGTCCATAGGCGGCAAATTCGGCCGCAGGATGCGGATATTCCTGCGCCACGACGGACGCGAACGCCCAGGTGATGGCCGCGTGGCCCGAAGGAAGCGATGAGCCGCCGTGCAGAAAGATGTTCTGGAAGTTCGACGGGAATGGCCGCTCTCGACCGGTTATACCCTTCAGCGCGTAGTCAACGCCGATGGCGTTGATGATGGCCTCTGTCGCCAGTACGCCGGTTTCGCGGGCACGCTCATTATGGGTAAGCCGGCCCCAAATGTACGCCGCACCCGTCATGCCCCCCGCCGCCGCAACGCCCGCATCGGAGAAAACATTCAGCGGGTGCTGATTGTTGAGGCGCATGGCATAGGAGCTTTGCGGATCGGTAACGAAAAATGCCGTCCCAATGCCGCTTATGGGCGCCAGCCATTTGGTGTCGGCAGGTTTGAGATGGAACGGACTCGTCCAGATGGCCTTCTGGTCGTCGGCAAGATGAATAAGGAACCTGCTTTCATTCGGATGCGAGATGGGTGCGTCCAGACTCGCGACAGCAGGTTGGGACGGAGGGACGGGGGAGGAAGCGGGCGCTGTCTGCGAGTCAGCTCGGACTCCACAGAGCGCGACCAACATTGTGAGGGCAGGGAAGAGCCGTTTCAGACTAGTGCTCAACAGCTTCACCGAATAGGGGTACTAACCACGCCGATCGCGGATCATTCGGACGGTTTGTAGTAGCGGAATATCCGAGTCAGGGCGGCAGCAACGTCATCGACGTCCTGCTCCGACATAGCGGGCGAAAGAGGCAGCGACAACGTGTGATCGCCGACGAAGGTCGCATTGGGAAAATCGGTATCGGTGAACCCGAATCGTTCGCGATAATACGGATGCCGATGCACGGGGACATAGTGGATTCCTGCGCCGATGTTTTCCGCATCGAGGGCGGATACGACTTTCTCGCGCGTAATAGCCGCGTCCTCCAGCGAGAGCAGCGGAGTGTACAGATGATACGCGTGACGCGAGGCACCTTCCACTGGCGCCGGCAGCTGCAGCGGTAACAGCCCGAGCCGCTCGTCGTACGCGCGCCAGATCCGCTCGCGCTGGTTCCAATGCTCTTCAACCACCTCCAGCTGCGGCAGTGCAAGCGCGGCGGCAACGTCGGTCATGTTGTACTTGAATCCTGCCGCAACTACTTCGTAGCCTGTCGGGCCGCCCACGAAACGTGTCCAGGCATCGGCAGTCATTCCGTGCAGGGAAAGCACCTTCACACGCTCCTGCAGCGCGTGATCCCGGGTGATGACCATGCCGCCGTCGCAGGTGGCGACATTCTTCGTGGGATAGAAGCTGAAGCATCCGGTATCGCCCATTAGCCCGGATGGCCGCCCGCGATACGTAGACTCAATGGCGTGAGCGCAATCCTCAATCACGCGCAGCCGATGCCGCTTCGCGATGTCAAGTATCGCATCCATCTCGCAGCAGCGCCCGCACATGTGTACGGCGAGAATTGCCTTGGTGTGCGGCGTGATCTTCTGCGCGATTGCCGAAGGATCGATGTTAAATGTGTTGCGTTCGCAATCCACCAACACTGGCGTCGCGCCTGTGTGGACGATGGAGTGTATGGTCGAACAGAACGTCATCGCCGGGGCAATAACTTCGTCTCCCGGACCGATGCCCATGGCAAGCAGCGCGAGGTGGATGGCAGCTGTCCCACTGCTTACGGCTGCAGCGTAGGGCGCGCGTTTGTATTGCGCGAAGGCGTGCTCGAATTGCTCGACGCGCGGGCCCAGCCCAATCCAGCGGCTGCGCAGACATTCGACGACGGAAGCGATCTCGGGCTCGCCGATCACGGGCGCGCCGAAGACCAGCCGGTTTTGCGGTGCGCGCACGGGTGCCCCTCCCGCAATCGCGGGAAGATCGTCCTCTTGCACCTGAGGGGGATGTCCGCTAGTCAGCGGAGCGCGTTTCATGGGATTCTGTGAGCTGTTTGCAATGCTTGTGTCTGCCGATTGTACTTGATCTGCCGACCAATGCTGCGACGTTCTCCGATTTATGCCTGTGGTCAGTGTCATCATGAATGTCCGCAACGGCGCGCCGACGTTGCCCCAAGCCATTGATAGCGTGCTCGCACAAACATTCGACGACTGGGAGCTGATTGTCTGGGACGACCACTCCGCCGATGCGAGCGCGGAGGTCGTCTCCCGTTATAGGGACCCGCGTATCCATTACTTCTATTCCCCCGACGATATGCCGCTGGGCAAAGCGCGAAACGAGGCAATGGTCCGGGCGCAGGGAGATTGGTTAGCCTTTCTCGATCAGGACGATGTCTGGTTGCCGAATAAGTTGCGCAAACAGATGACGCTGGCCGATGAAGGTGTCGGGCTCATCTACGGACGAACGATCCGGTTTTATCCCAGCGGCCTGGAGCGCGACTATGACCAGGCGCACGAATACGAGATGTTGCCCGAGGGCGATATCTTCACGCAGCTTTTCACGGAATCGTGCTTTATCGCCATGAGCTCTGCGGTGTTGCGCCGCTCGGCAGTCGAAGCAATCGGCGGCATTCCGGACGAAATACGCATCATCCCGGACTACTACCTCTACGTTGCTGTCGCGCGGCCATATCGTGTGCGTGCGGTCCAGGAACCCGTCTGCCGCTATCGCATGCATCCCGGCAGCATGTCGCAAGTGACCGCTCTGGAGATGCACCGTGAAGCGCTCTGGCTAATCGACAAGTGGGCGGGCAGCCTTGATCCCGATCTCGTTGCACGCTGCCGAAAGAGGCATCTCACGGCCATCGCGCTCGAAGAAATGCGCAGTCCAGGAACGTTCGTCCGAGGACTCATGCGGCTATTTGCGGAAGGCTCGCCGGGCTCGCAATTCGCGCGACCATTTATGTTTGTCATGCACATCGTCCGCCGCAACGTGCGGCCGCCGCATTGGCGCGTTCTCGGTAACAAGGCGGGCGTGTAGCATCGATTCGCATGCCTCCGGTCAGCGTCATCATGAATGTTCGTAACGGCGCCGCATTCCTGCGCGAATCGCTCGACAGCGTGATGGCTCAGACTTTCACCGACTGGGAGCTTATCGCGTGGGACGATCGCTCCACGGATGCGAGTGCCCAAATCGTCAGCGAATATCGCGATCCGCGCATTCGATATTATCTTTCCCCGGAGGACACGCCGTTGGGCCGTGCCCGCGATGCTGCAATTCGTCAGGCCACTGGCCAGTGGCTCGCCTTTCTCGATCAGGACGACGTTTGGCTTCCGCGCAAGCTCGAGAAACAGCTGGCGCTAGCCGCTCCCGATGTTGGGCTCATTTATGGGCGTGCGGTGCTCTTCAACTCTCGGCATGGCAATCTGCGCGACTACGATTACGCTCACGAGTTCCAGCCGTTACCTGAGGGCGACATCTTCGCCCAGCTCTTCAGCGAGGCCTGCTTCATCGCCATGAGCTCTGCGGTTCTGCGGCGCTCGGCAGTGGAGGAGATCGGCGGTATACCTGGCGATATCGAGGTCATCCCCGACTATTACCTCTACGCCGCGGTGGCGCGGCGGTACAAAGCTCGTGCAGTACAGGAAGTTGCCTGCCGTTATCGCCTGCACTCGGGAAGCATGTCGGGATCGCAACGGCACCGGCTTCGACTGCGCAGCGAACCCTTAGCTATTCTGGACAGGTGGGCAGATCAGCTCGATGCCAGCATCGCAGCCCGCCGGCGAACGGCGTTCGCCACCGCACTGGCTTTGGAAGAATTCCGAGCGCTAAATACCGCGGCGACAGGATTGCGACGGTTGTTTAGCGAAGGTTCGCTCGTTTGGCTTGCATCGCGGCCTTTCGTGCACGTGTGGCGCAGCATTCGGCGGCGACTTCGCCGCCCCTACTGGCTGGCAACGGAATTCACATCTGATCCGGGTTGACGAAACGTGGAAATCGATACCTGCTCCGCAGTCTTGCTACGAGCCGCCCTGGTGCCCTGACCAAGTATCTGCGCGGCGACTTCCTTGCTGGGTGCACCGGGGCCTTTGATGACGCGCTTGTCTGAGCTGAGGTAATAGCCCAGAACCTTCGAGTAGTAGCGGGCCCAGACCGCCATCCGCACGACCGTCTTCACCATCCGGCTCTTACCAAAGTAGTCATAAGCGTCATTGAAATCGATGAGCGCCTGCCGCTGATCACGCATTCCTGCCAGCGCATTCTGATTGATGCTTTGGCTGCCGAGGTGAACTACCTCTGCGCACGGCGTGTAATAGACGCGATAGCCCTTCTGTTTCAACCTGTAGTTGTAAGAAATGTCCACGAAGGCCAGCCGAAAGCGTTCGTCAAGCAGGCCCTGCTGTTCCCACGTAGACCGGCGAAGGACGTATGCGGATGTTCCAATGCTGTCGACCGGCTGTGCGCGTGTGTAATCCAGGTCAGTGTTGTAGTAGCGGTTCATCACTCGGCTGCGGGGAAAGTACCGGTGCCAGTTCAATGTCTGCAGCAAAAAAACACCGGCACCGGCAAAGCCTCGCACGCAATGCTGAATTGTGCCATCCGCATTCAGCAGTTTAGGACCGCAGGCGGCCGCATCCGGGTGCTCGTCCATGAAGCGCACCAAGGCCGCGAACGCGTTGCTGATCAGCAGAGTGTCGCTGTCGAGCAGGCAGGCATAACGGCCGCGCGCCATGCGCAATCCCACGTTCTGGTTCTTGGCGTAGAGCTGGTTGACCTTGTTGCGGACGAGGATGACCTCGGGGAAATGCTTGGCCACCATGTCGGCACTGCCATCGCTGGAATTATCGTCGACACAAATTACTTCGAAGCTGACCCCCTGGGTGTGCTCGTAAACCGACTGAAGACAATTCTGTAGCAGGCCGCGAGTGTTGTAATTCGAGACGATAACCGTTAGATCGAGTGCCATCACTTCTCCGAAACTTTATCGGCGTGGTATTCCGTTGCTGGGATGCCGAGCACGGTACGACCCGGTGCAACTGATTCCAGCACCACCGAATTGGCTCCTACTGTCACGTTATCACCAACATGACAAGGCCCCAATACTTTACAGCCGGCACCCAGCACGACGTTGTTGCCTATCTCGCAACGCATCTCGCGGGTAAAGCCCATATCCGCCCGCCGCGCCCCCAGAGTCACACCCTGAAAGATCGTCACATTGTTACCAATCCTCCATGCCCCAATCACGCAGCCTACTGGATGTGCAAAAAAGATACCTAGCCCAACTTCGCACTTAGGTGTCACTTCCAGACCGAAAACAACCAGGTTGAAATAGGTTAACAGGCCCGGTAACAATGGAATACCAGCCAGCATCGCCGCGCGGCTGGTACGGCAAATCACATTGGGAAGATAGCGGAAGTGCAGCAACCGTGCCAGAAAGCGCAAGAAATCCGGCCGGACCTGAGGCCTTCCCTCCAGTTCGTATTGCCGCGCCAGATCGCTGTACAGCAGGTTCTTCAAGCTCGACATTCTTCACACGAACTCCCGTCTCACTAACACGATCGGTATACGTCCAAGGTCTGCTGCCCGCATTTTTCCCAACTGTACCGCGAGATCACCTCGCGACCGCGGCGAACCGCCCGCTGGCACTCCTCGTCATCGTCGACCGCTCGTAAGAGTTCGCGGTTGAAAGAAGCCTGGTCCTCGGGGTCGAAGTAGAAAGGCGCGTCGCCGCAAATCTCAGGGATGGAGGAAACCCGGCTTGCCAGCACCGGGCAGTTCAGCGACATCGCCTCCAGCGGCGGCAACCCGAATCCCTCGCTGAACGAAGGGTAAATGAAGAGCTTCGCCCCGGCGTAAGCAGCTGCAAGCAAGTCGTCGGGAGCAGCCGCAATCACCGAAACATAATCGGTCAAACCGAATTTCCTGATTGTCTGCTGTTCGTCCTCGTTTAGCGGCCCTCCACCGACGGCAAGAAGATCGTATTGCCGGTGGAGCGCCGTTTCGTAGTAAGCAGTCAGCAGGCCGCCGAAGTTCTTGTAGCGAGGCCGCGAGCCCACGTAGAGCAGATACTCCCGGCGAACTTGCTGCCGGATTCTCGCGCTGGCATTCGCATTCAGTGGCAGTTGCGTGAGCCCGTGATAAATCACTTGCGTTTTGGAGGAATTGATGCCGTAGATCTCGAGCAACTCCTTGCGGCAGAATTCCGAGACGCAGATGATGGCATCGGCTGCCGCGTACTGTGATTTCTTCGCCTGCATCACCTTCCCCGCATATCGGAACTGTTGCGGAAATTTTTCCTGGGTGCAGTCGTGATGAGTTGCAACTATGCGGCGGGCACGAACGCCCGGCATGATCCGGTACAGCGTCGGGTGGTACACATCCACCTTCCCCAAAAAAGGCGCGACACAGTCGCCCACAACTTCGTTCAGGTAGTAGTTCCAGTTGCCGGGAAGTTTCGGACCGCCAAACGTATGCGCATGCGTGCGAGGCGATGACAACCCAGGTAACGGGTACACGGTTTGACTGACGCCTACGAGAAGATCCAATTGGACATCTTGGGTTGCGGATAGTTGGCGAGCCAGCTCCCAAAAGTATCGTGAAGCGCCGCCCGCTCGCTGCCGAGAAAAAATCTGGTGATCATAAAGGACGCGGATCGTTGCCCCCTCCCCGACGTGCGTGACTACCTCCGCCTCATCACGACCTGCCGCATGAGCGCCGCCAGCTGACATTCGATGGCCGCTTATTGGCTCAGCACCTTGACCGCGGCCGCGGCCAGACCGAAGTCGAACAGAATCTGCGAGAAGTCTCGGAATTTGCGCCATCCCGCGCCGGGATTGAGCTGCTCAGGAACAATGACCGTATCGCCCGGCATCAGGATCATACTCGCGAACCCTCCGGACCAAAACGTGCTGCTCGTTTCCTTGCTCACGACTGCGCCGTTGGCGAGCACCACAAACATTTTGCTCTTGTCTGCGTTGCGCGTCGGCCCACCGGCATCACGCAAGTAACGCGAAACAGTCTTCCCCGGCCTTTGTAGGAACGATCCCTGGTTATAGACGTCGCCGAAGACGCTCACCACGATGGGCCGGCTCGGCACATAGAACTGGTCGCCGTCCTCCAGCGGAATGGCCGGGATTGATTCCACAGTTGCGTCGTCCGGGTGCAGGTTGAGCACGATCCGCCCGTCCGCTTTCAACTGACGTAGCTTGTCAAGGCTGGCACGCTGTGCCTGCACCGCAGCCCGGGCAGCGTTGGCTTCGTCGCTGGTGCGCGCACTCTGCGTTGACTGGGCCTCCTGCCGCGCCAGATCCCGCTCCATCTGTGAAATCAGCAAGTCCAGACGGCTCTGCTGCTCGATGCGTGTCGATTCTCGCGTGAACACCGAGGCGTAAAGGTACGCCGAAGGCGCCAGCCCGCCGCTCTTTGCGACAAGATCGCGCAGGGTCTCGCCCGAACCAGCTCGATATACACCCGAGGCGGTAAACTCGCCTTCCAGCCGCACCAGTTTCGTTTGCTGTTCGCGCGGAACTCGCAGATCGGCCTGCGAGAAAATCGTGACGATATCACCCGGCTGCAACGGCACATTGCTGGCGTCCTCGTGCTGCAGTACGGCCTTGCCTAGATTGAACGGAATCAGCTCAGTGGAGAGGTCCTGCGAGCTCATACGCTGAATCACTGCGTAGTCCCAGTTGATCTCCGGAGCGTTCTTGCGCACATCGTTGACTGCCACCTGCGCGCTGCCGCTTGCTTCCATCTGCAGATTGATACTGTTTTGCTGCTCCCAATATCGACGGGTGATGAGGAATTCACGGTTGGGTATGAGGTCGCTGACCCGCATGCCCTCGTGCCACGGATATCGTCCGGGAACTGCGACGTTGCCACGCAGCGTGACCGCATCAACAAAGCGTGGAGAGATGGGCGTGAAGTTCAGCACGTCGCCGTCTCTCAGGGGACGTGCCAGACCTGCCGTGTCCAGCTTCACCTCCTCAATCGCGCGTACCTCTCGGTTCTTGATTTGCTCAACGTATACCCCGCTCCCCTGGGCCGTGGTCGCTAGCCCTCCCGCGAGTTGGAGAGCCTCTCCTAACGTCGTCTCCGTTTTCAGTTCGTAGATCGCGGGATTATTCACCTGCCCGCCCATTGCCACCTGCGGGCCAATGGGAGCAAAGTAAATTACGTCTTCGGGCATCAGGCGGACGTCTTTGCTCTTGTCGCCCTTGAGCAACAAATCGTACAGATCAAAGTCGCTGATGACCGTACTGCCGCGTTTTAATTGGATGTGGCGCATCGATCCGGCAGAGGATGGCCCTCCCGAGGCGAAAACGGCGTTGGCGAGCGTGCTGAGCGAGCTGACGGTATACCGCCCCGGACGGTTCGCCTGGCCGACAACAAAAATGTCGATCGAGCGCAGCTCGCCCATGGTTACGTTCAGATCGAAATTCTGATAAATGCGTCCGATCTGGGTCTTAAGGAAACCCTGTACCTGCTCAAATCGCAGCCCGGCAATATTAACGTTTCCGACCTTCGGAATGTAGATGGCGCCGTTGCGGTCAACGCGCGCTTGCAGGTCGAGATCGATTTGGCCCCACGCTCGTATCATCAGCTGATCGCCGGGACCGATGACGTAGTTTGCCGTGACCGGCACGTGATCCACCGGAGCAAACGTTGTCGGCACGTTTTGAAAGAGCGACTGTCCGTAGATCGGCAGCGTCTGACCCAATGAGCTGGCAACGAGTTTCTGAAAATCCGTCAGCTCGGAGGCTTTCAATTCGGCAGCTGTGGGCTTCGCGGGTGGGCGTTGCTCTGACGTCCCCCGAGGAGCCTTTTCCTGGGCTGCTGGCTGAGTCTCACCTTGTTTAGCGGTTGCGCCGGGTAGGCCATTCGAAGTCGACGTTGGCGCATTCGGCGGATTCTGCGCTGGGCAATTCGTCTGCACACCTGCGGGAGCCGACGTAACCGGAGAACACTGGATGTTTGCGTCTTGCGCATCCTGCCCGAAGCCGAGTCCAGGGCAGAGCATAATTGTGGCGACAAAGATCATGTGCCTGCCCAGTGCAGTTGTCCGAGTGCCGGACCGAAACCATAACCAACTAACCTTCTTCACAATTGCTGCTGATCGGATCATCAATACCGCTCTCCCGAGTGCGACTTTAATTGCGGTGTGTATCGGCCGCTCTCTGCGCAGCCGCCAGCCGTGCAAGATCTTTGCAGCACGGTCATCCCGTGCCATTTCGCGGCGCCACTGGCATCTGCCCGCGCAGCGCGTTGAGCCAGAATTGCGCATAAAAAGGCGCAAAAGCCCGAATGTCGAGCGGCTGCTTGTTGTCGTCAAAGAGCTCGTGCAGGTTGCAATGCGCGCTGATAGCGCCGGCCAGACCAAGCGTCGCAAAGGTCGGCTCGATGCCACAAATTACGCCACGTTGCGCGCATCTGCTGAAATACTCATTCACCGCATCGAAGATGAGGCCCAGATGTTCGCGAAACATGCGGCGTGCGCCGGGAAGCTCGAAGCCGGCCACGTAAAGCAGCCGCACCAACTCGAAATCTTCGGAGATGTTTTCCACCAGGAACTGCACCAGCATCGGCAGAATGATCTCCGGATCGAGATCCATTGCGAGACCTCGCTGCAATTCGCGCGTTAGTTTAAGCCGCGTGAGCCTCGATTCGGCCGCGGCCCAGAACAGGTCGGCCTTGCGAACAAAGCAGCGGAAGAGCGTGGCTTCATTCACTCCCGCCAGTTGCGCGATCTCACGGGTGGTCGTGCCCTTATAGCCCTGACGCGAAAACAGCTGCACCGCCGCTTCCACGACGCGGACCTCGGTGACACTCCTCTCCGCCGCTTTCTTCACAAGTGCCGGTCCTCGATTCAGAGCTAAGTTGGGCAGGGGCTTACTTTCGGAAGGGCTCGATCTCGTCCATGCCAATTTCCACGGCGACGCTTTGCATGATCAGATCGAGCGACAGTACAACGCGAAGATTGCTTTTCTTGCGAATTAGCACGCCCGCCATCCCTGTCAGCGGTCCCTCGATGATTCGGACCTTCTCGCCGACGCTTAGGTAAGGGTGCGGCTCGTAACGACGCTGTGGAAGTGCGGCGCGAAGCGATTCGATTTCATGCGATGGCAAGGCCGACGGTGCGCGCCCGCTACTCACCAGAGAAACGACTCCGGGCGTCTGCAAAACGTTGGTCCAGTTCTGCCGGGAAATGTGAACGAAGACGTAGCCCGGAAAAAGGGGTCGCTCAACGGCGACCTGACAACCGTTCTTCCATCTGCGGACCGAGGTGTACAGCGGCAGGAACGACTCGAGGCGCCGCACGTTCAGATGCCGGAGTACAGCCTTCTCGTGCCGCGGCGTTGTGTAGGCTGCGTACCATTGCGGCTGCTGATTTTGTGCGTTGACTCCGCACCAGGCTGGCTGTACTTCAATTGGGCCAGGGACGCCGAGGTCGCTTCTGGAAGACAAAGCTCCGCCATCCTCAGTGAGAGAGGTGATCTCTTCCACTTATGCTTGAAAGCTGCGACCAGTCACTTCACCGCGCTGCTTAACGACCGAGCCAATTCTATAAACTCGTCTCGGATGTACGGCTTTGCAGTGTCTCGCTGAGCAAGTACCTACTTCGTTCAACTCGCACGAGAGCTGGTTGACCCGCAAGAATAGGCAAAGCCGCTGCCGTGGTCAAGAAAAAAAGCCAATTAGTACTGATGGGCAGCACCATTGTGGAAATACTGCTAACGCATCGCCAAAGTGGACACAAAGGCGACTACGTCATGACTCACCCATCATCAGTGGTAATTCTGACTAATCCATTGCGGGAAGCGGTACTTGATCATGTATAACGCCCAGGCGGCCTGAACCGTCGAGTGGTCCAGGGATTCGTTACCTAGCTGGAATTCCGTGATTCCACGGCACCAGCCATACCAGCAATACGCCCATCCGCCGTCTGCATGCTGATGGGTCAAGGTGCGCTCGATCCAGCGTGGCCGGACGAGATCGGACCTTCCGGCCGCTAGCACAAACGCGTTGCGCTGAACGTACGAATCCGTAACCCGAAAATCGAAATGCTGATCTCTGGCAACTTTCTCTGCCAGATGATTGATAGTGTCGTTCAGCTCAGGTGATGGGCCATTGAAGTCGCGGTATATCACCAGCGCGAGAAGTTGGTGATGCCTGCGCCCCCAGTAAAACTTCGTAGGGGAGAACATGTTCGCCCTCTGGCCACTGCTGATGACTACAGCATCAGGCGCCATCGCGTATGCGTCCCAAAGAGTCTCAACTACCCCACCTTCCGGCGCGCCGCGGGCATCGATTCGGGGGACGTGGGCGGAACGGTCCAGCATGCGCTTCCAGGCAAAGGTGAGCGGGTCCGAGGGCCGATCAACGTACTTGCTGGAAGCATAATTCTGCAGCAATTGTTGGAGACGTGGGTCGCCCGACATGTGTTCCATATCTGCGATCATGAACATCAGCGACGGATTGCCCATGATCTCGGGATGACGGGACATCCAATCGGTCGAAGTCTCAACTGCGCGATCGAGCTGTGCCTGAAAGTCCTGGCGAGACTGTCGTGAAAAAGAGAAATTGTTGTTGAGTACCGCGATTAAGACGAGAAAAAGCACTGCCCCAACTGCCAAACCAGCCCAGAACGTCAGGCGCTGAGCCAGACTGCGCTTGCGAGTGCTTGCGGTTTGTTGGGCGGCTGCTGGCATCGGAGCATGATAAACCCTGAGCTAATCCACGAGAACAAGGCGGCGCTGCGTTTGATCATTCTCCTTTGCCGAGCGCAAGCGTGATCAGCGTCTTCTGCTCCAGCTCATGCGCCTTGGCTGAGCCGGTGGCAGGCGTGGAGTTCGCCGCTCGTTTAATGCTGCGGACGTTAGCTCCCAATATTCTCTTGAGACGCGGTAACACGAACGACAGCGCGCCCATATTAGCCGGCTCTTCTTGCACCCAGATGTACTCAGTCGCGTTCTTGTATAACCCAGGCAGTTCCTGCACCTCAGTGTCAGGGAACGGGTAGAGCTGTTCGAGCGACACGATCGCAGGTCCGCTCATCTTCAGCTTCTTGCGTTCCATCCGCAGTTCCTGGCCGATCTTGCCGGTGCAAAGCAGCACCCGTTTGGCATCGCGCGCGGTCCCGTCAGCAATGACGTTGAGGAACCGCGGCCGCTGCAAGTCGCCTATCGGCGAGAGCGCCTCGGGATGACGCAACATGCTCTTCGGGGTGAAGCAGATTAGCGGCTTGCGCCATTTGCGCAGTGCCTGCCGGCACAAGAGATGGAAGTATTGTGCTGCGGTTGAAGGCTGACAAACCTGCATGTTGTCGCGCGCACAGAGCTGGAGATAGCGTTCGATACGCGCGCTGGAGTGCTCCGGGCCCTGGCCTTCGTGTCCGTGTGGCAGCAGCAGCACCAGCCCGGTCAGCAGGTCCCACTTATCTTCACCGGCAACGATGAATTGATCAATGATGATCTGCGCGCCATTGGCGAAGTCGCCGAACTGCGCCTCCCATGCGACCAGCGCCTCAGGATAATCGCGCGCAAAACCATATTCGAAGCCCATCACCGCAGCTTCCGAAAGCTCCGAGTTGTAGATTTCAACCCGCGCCTGTCCCGGCGCAAGATGACACAGCGGAACATATTCCTTTTCATCGATGACGTCGATCAGCACCGAATGTCGCTGGTTGAAGGTGCCACGGCGGCTGTCCTGACCACTCAATCGGATGGGAACGCCTTCTACAGCTAGAGAACCTAACGCCAACGCCTCGGCCATTCCGAAGTCCAGCGGGCGCTTCCCATATCCCATCTCACGCCGTTGTTCGAGAAGCTTTTGCACCTTCGGGTGGATGTGGAAGTCCTCGGGATATTTCACCAGCGCATCAGTAATCTGCTGCAGCTTTTCAGCTGGCAGTCCGGTATTGACTTCGTACTCCAGTTTGTATGGGCCGCCATGGTATGGCGCCCAATAGCTTGGCAGCTGCCGCATGATCGGCTTCTTCGCCATGCTTTTGCCGGCCTTCTCCGCGGTGTCCAGTTCCGCCTGGAATTTCTCCACATAAGGCTGCGGATCGAGCCCGACATTCTTTGCATAGATCTGGTAGAGCATGGGGTGATCTTTGATCTTGCGATACAGGATTGGCTGCGTAATGGTCGGGTCGTCGACCTCGGAGTGACCATGCCGGCGGAAACCAATGAGATCAACGACCGCATCACTGCCGAACTCGTAGCGGTACGCCAATGCCATGCGTCCGGCGCGCACCACGGCATCGGCGTCTTCGCCATTGACGTGGAATATGGGAATCGGCAACCGTTTCGCCAGGTCGGAAGAGAAGCGTCCGGAGTAGGCGTCCGTCGGGTTGGTGGTAAACCCGAGCAGGTTGTTGACGATGATGTGTACCGTACCCCCAACCGTATAACCGCGAAGCTCGGCAAGGTTCAACGTTTCCGCCGTGATCCCCTGGCCCGCAAATGCGGTGTCCCCGTGCATCAATACGGGAAGAACCTTGGTCTTCCCATCGCGTCCCAGGCGCGTCTGCTTGGCGCGCGCGCGGCCTAGAGCAACCGGATCGACCGCCTCCAGATGGCTTGGGTTTGAAACCAGGTGAATCCGCACCGGCCGGCCACTCGCGCCGGTGTAGATTCCGGTTGCGCCGATGTGATACTTCACGTCGCCACCGCCGAGCACGCTGCGAGGATCGACGTCCTCGAAGCCGGCGAAAATCTCCTCCGGCGGACGCTGCACGATGTTGATGATGACGTTCAGACGCCCGCGATGGCTCATCGCCAGCACCGCTTGCTCAGCTCCATACCCGGTGGCGGAGTTGAGGGTCTCGTCCAGTAGCGGAATCAGCGAGGTATTGCCTTCCAGCGAATAACGCTTGGTACCGATGTAACGCGAATGAATCGTCTGCTCGAAAATGTCGGCGCGTACCAGCTGGTCGAGGATGCGGGAGCGGTCCACAGGCTCCTGCCGCTCCGCTTCCATGCGCTCCTGGATCCACTGGCGGCGCTCCGGATCGGGGATGTGCATGAACTCGACCCCGATACTGCCGCTGTAGATGCGCCGGGCGAAATCAGCCGTTTCGCCTGAGAGATCCAGTTCGGGCTGCGGCAAAGGCGCAAAGTGCCCCAATGGATCGAGATTGGCCTGCAGATATCCCCAGCGGCGGAACGCATCCATGACACGCTCCTGCTTCTCGGTGGCAACATTCATCAATACGGTGGACAAGGGTCAATAGCTCCCCGGTACCCCGGTTTCCCTGCGGGAACTCGGGCCGTTGCTCAAGGTCAATAGTGATAGATTCGCTGCCGATTGGGCGGATGCGCTCGCCGCGTGACAAACTGCATCGGGCGCGCAACGTTTCAGTATATAGTGTCGGGAATCCGGACACCTACTCGGGATTCAGCGCCGGGGCTCAAATCTATGGCAGGTCTTTTTGAGAAGGGAGACGTGATGCGCTTGCCTTTCAGTTTCGTTCATGCCGTCGCAATACTCATGGTTGTGATGGGCGCGATTAGCGCAAAGGCTGGGGATACTCCCAACTCACCCAGCGCCCGCGTGGCCACCGATCCCAAGTCCATTGCCTCGCCGACAAGTTCATCCGCCCGGCCCGTCCCCATCGACGACCTCTTCTATAGCCGCCGCGTAAACTCCCCCGCGTGGTCGCCTGACGGGAGGCAAATCGTCTTCAGTACCAACCTCACGGGGCGAATGAATGTCTGGAAGGTGCAGTCGGATGGAGGATGGCCACTACAGCTGACTGTTTCCGACGACCGTCAATTCGGTGCAATATGGTCGCCTGACGGTAAGTGGATCGTCTACAACCAGGATTTCGGCGGCAGTGAGTACTACGACCTGTTCGCAGTGTCCAGCGAAGGCGGCGCGCCGATAAACCTGACCAACACGCCGGATATTTCTGAGAGTGGACCACTGTTTTCTCACGATGGAAAGACGATCGCCTTCGAGTACAAGCCGAAGACCGCGTCAGTGATTGACATTGCGCTGCTCGACTGGAACTCCCGCCAGGTGAAGAAGCTTACCAACGAGCAGACCAAGGACCATCTTTGGCAGCTAACGAACTGGACTTCCGATGGCAAATACATCGTCGCCAGCCGTATGAATGCCGGCTTCGACGATGGCAGCGTTTACAGGATCGAGATCGCCAGCGGCAAGGCGGAAGAGCTTACTCCCCATCAAGGCAATGTACTCTTCACCGCGTCGTCGGCGTCCCCGGACGGCAAGACCGTGCTGGTCACCTCCAATCAAAAGGGCGGATATCAGAACGCCGCCTTGCTCGATGTCGCCACCAAGCAGCTGAAGTGGATCACCGACACGCAATGGGAAGCATCTAGCGGCGATTTCTCTTCCGATGGCAAGCTGGCAACGTGGACGTTGAATGCCGATGGAGTCACCACCACGTATCTCTACGACGTCGCCACCGGAAAGTCTGACCCAATAAAGATGCCCACGGGGCTGACCTCTGCCACCGGAACTCCCAACTCGTTCTCGCCGGACGGAAAGTCACTACTGCTTTCGCACGAGAGTTCCCAGCGTCCCTCGGATTTCTGGGTTTACGATCGTGCATCGCGCAAAGCGCATCAGCTGACGTATTCGGCAGTAGCCGGACTCAACCCGGCTGATTTGCCGCCGGCGCAGCTGGTTCACTACAAGAGCTTCGACGGGAAAATGATTAGCGCCTTCCTCTGGGTGCCGTTCAACCTGAAGCGCGATGGCACTAATCCGGCGGTCGTCTTGCCGCATGGCGGTCCAACCGGGCAAACCGTCGATTACTTTAATTCCTTTGCCGCTGCGCTTGCCTCCCGCGGATATACGTGTATTGCCCCCAACGTGCGCGGGTCCACAGGATATGGTATCGATTTTCAGAAAGCTAATTATCGGGACCTGGGAGGCGGCGATCTGCAGGACGAGGTGTACGCCACCAGGTTCCTGATTGATACCGGCTATGTCGACGCCAGGAAAATCGGCATTACCGGCGGCTCCTATGGCGGGTTCATGACGCTCATGGCCATTGGCAAGGTGCCGGATTTGTGGGCCGCCGGCGTCGAACTCTTCGGGATCATCAACTGGTATACCATGCTGCAACACGAAGACCCGTTCCTCCAGCAATACGAGAAGACGCTGATGGGCGATCCGGAGAAGGATCGCGGGGTCTATGAGGCGGCTTCCCCCATCAAGTACATTCGTAATGAGAAGGCGCCGCTACTTGTCTTGCAGGGAACCAATGACATTCGCGTCCCTAAAGAAGAGGCCGAGCAGGTTGTGGAGATTCTGAAGAAGGAGGGACGCACGGTGGACGCGCATTATTACGAAGGCGAAGGACACGGCTTCTCCAAACGCGAAAACCAGATTGATTCCCTGCGCCGCACGGTCGATTGGTTCGACAAGTATCTGAAGGGGCTATCCTCACCGGCGTCCGCCGCCGCAGGGCAATGATTCAGCCGCTTTCGCCGCACGACCGAGTATTCGTGCTCACCGGTGCTGGGATCAGCGCGGAAAGCGGGCTCCCGACTTTTCGCGGCGCCGGCGGCATCTGGCGCGGCTACCGCGCGCAGGACGTTGCCACTCCGGAAGCCTTCCGCGCCAATCCCGAGATGGTGTGGCAGTTCTATTCGGAGCGACGGACGCGGCACGCCACGGTCACCGCCAATCCCGCTCACTTCGCCCTCGCCGAGCTGGAGCGCCGTGTCGCTGATCGCTTTTTCCTGTGTACCCAGAATGTGGATTCGCTCCATGAGCAGGCCGGGTCGCGTCGCATCGTGCATATGCACGGACGATTGATGCAGACGCGCTGCTCGCGCGACGGTTGCCGCACCAAGCCTTTCGACGATGAACGTTGTTACACGAGTTACGCTGAAATCCCGACCTGCGAACAGTGCGGCGCGCTGCTGCGCCCTCACGTGTGCTGGTTTAGTGAAGTGCCTTACTCCATGGATCACGTCCTCACGGAACTGAGCGCCTGCTCCGTTCTGCTGACGATCGGTACGTCTGGCGTGGTTGAGCCGGCTGCCAGCTTTGTGCGGATGGCCAGGGGACACCACGCTCGCACCATCTACGTCGGCGCGGAAGATCCCGCCAATGGCGCCTTTTTCGACGATGTTGTGCTCGGCAAAGCCGGAGAGGTCTTGCCGACGCTTGTAAAGGAGCTGACCCGCTGAGTCAGACATCTGTGGCATGAAAAAAGAGCGTCCACATCGGGACGCTCTTTGGCCTCAACTTCTTTCTCTGATTAGCGTGCAGTGGCTCCCGTTGCTGCTCCTCCGCCAGTCGAAGCATTGGTGGTGCCGCCCTGCTGTTTCAACCAGGCGGAAAGGTTTGTCTGTTGCTGATTGCGCAGCTCCACGCAGCTATCGATTGCCTCGATCGCTTGCCTCTGGTCCCGTTCCGTGCCCGGGAATGGATGCTGTTGGAAAAACTGCTTTACTTCGGTCGCTTTTTCCTGATCGCAGAAGACCTGAGCGCCGTAGAGGAATATTCCAACCCCGCCCAGTCCACCGCCGGTCTTGGCTTGCAGCTGATCGAAGTGGGTGCGCACGAAATCCCAGGTTGCATTCTGGCTGGCAGGATTCGCCAGCATCGGAATCAGGATGTAGAGGTCCTGTCCACGCACAGCATCCGTTAGGGTCGAATCCAGCGTCTGCTTCGTCAGTTCGGACTGAGGAAATTGCGCAAGTGCGTAAAAGTACCGATACTGTTCCTGCGGCGAAGTCGCTTTTTCGATTTGCGCTTTGTATTGGTTGTAGAGCTCGGCATCGCCATGGCGGGCTGCCACCGACACCACAGCACCTGCCAGCGTCCCGTCCACCGAGGCCGGGTCTTTCATGTACTGCTGCACCATCACACGGGCCTGCTGTACCACCTCGGGATCATTCGCAAGGTTCCCTAAGCCCTCAAACAGAATGGCGCGTTTCTGCTTCTGCTCAGGCGTGTCGTCCGGCCGCGCAGCGTATCCGAGCTGTTGCAGTACAGGGGAGAACTGTGTGCGCAACCATGCCTGGAATCCAGGACGGTCAGCATCGGTCAGCAGATGGTCGTTGACCGCATCCAGATGCCGGCCGAAGGAGCCAAGCAACACAGATCCGGGTGTGTTTTTCAACTGCGCACCCAGTGCGAGATAGTCGCCAATAGAGTGCTTGCCGATCCGCATCAGCGCCCACTCATTGCCCATAGTGGCGATGCACTCTTCCGGCGTTAATACCGTTTCCACAGTGGTACCGAGTTGCTGGAGGGCCGCACTGTCGTAGTTGAAGCGGTAGTAGCCGACAGCGTTGGCGTCTGGAAATACGAAGTTGGAACAGCCTTTCAAGGCGAACTGCTGCTCTTTTCTCGTCATCAAGAAGCATTGCGTCGCTCCGGCTGAACTGCCGTTAATCCCCTTGGCGCAGATCGGAATCTGCCAAAGCTCCTGGTTGGGTTGATTAAAGTCTTCGGGCATTTCAAAGTAGCGCTTTTGCGAAACGTTCAGCTTCGTATTGCTGCCTTCGCATTTGGAGCTGACCTCAACGTACGGCTCGCCGGGCTGCAATACGAATGTCTTCATAATCTGGTCGACCGGCTGCTTCGAGGCCTGCGCCATCGCATTCCAGAAGTCTGCCGCCGTCGCATTGCCGTAGGCATGCTGTTTCAGGTAGAGGTTCACGCCCTGGCGAAAGGTCTCCGGCCCCAGGTAGGACTCGAGCATATGAAGCACCGCTGCCGATTTGTCATAGGCGATCCCGTCGAACAATGCCTCAATCTCCATCCGGCTCTCGGCTTCCTGATGAATGGCCCTTGTATTCTTCCCCGAGTCGACGCTGAGCGCGCGCTGCGTATTGTCGGCGATATCCTGACCTTCCATCCACTCCGGTTTCCACTGGGCGAGAGGATGCGGGGTCATCCAAGTTGCGAAACCTTCGTTCAACCAGATGTCGTCCCACCATGCCATGGTCACCAGATCGCCGAACCACTGGTGCGCCATCTCGTGCGCGATTACATCGGCAACTTCCTGCTTAGCGTTGACCGAGCCCGTCTTGTCGTCCACCAACAACGCGCTCTCCCGGTAAATAATCGCTCCCCAATTCTCCATTGCGCCTGCCTGGAAATCGGGTACGGCGATGTTGTCCAGCTTCGGCAGCGGATACTTGATTCCGTAGTAGCTGTCGTAGTAGTGGAGAATTGCCTTTACCGCCTCGAGCGGGAAGTGGGTCAGGTTCTCCTTGCCGGGAACCGTACAAACACTGACTTTCACACCATCGGTGTGGTCGGATTCGCACTTCCAGTCGCCAACGGTCAGCGCCACAAGGTAGCTGGACATCTTCGGCGATGTGGAAAACTTAATCGTGTGCTTATCACCTGGACCAGGAGTATCGGAGACGACTTCGCCATTCGAAATGGCTGTATCACCGTTGTCGACGATAGCGGCAATGTCGAACGTCGCCTTGTACGCCGGCTCATCGAATGATGGGAACGCGACACGCGCGTCAGTCGATTCCATCTGCGAGACAACGTACTTTCTGCCGTTGTAGGTGCTCAGATAGAAGCCGCGCAATTTGTCGTTCAGATGGCCGGTGTACTTGATGTGTACGGTGGCTGGTCCGGCTGGCAGTTGCTTATCCACGGTGAAGGTCGCCATCTCGTTCTTCTCATCGGTGGATACCTTCGCAGTTTGCATCTGTCCCCCCACGGCGACGGTGACTTCGTGAAAGTCGATCTCCAGCGCGTTCAGGGTAATGGTGTTAGTCGGCTTGGTAAGTTGGAGATCGATGCTCTCATCGCCTTCGAAACTGTTGGTTGGGAAGTTGATATTGACTACAAGCGAATAGTGGTCAGGAGACGCACCGCCAGGCAGCCGTTGCGCGGTCGCTGTGCAGCAAACGACAAGACTAGCCGCAAATACAAGCAGGAACTTTTTCATAGCACACTCTCAAGAACGGAAGATGCCCCAACTGTCGAATGGGAATACGCGAGGAACCGCTGGGTAGTTCCACAAGCCTTAAGCAAAGTTTAGACGATTATCACCACGCGGTGTAAGCAGTAAGGAAATATGGTTGTTGCTGTCCATTTCCGCACGCATGTTCGCAGACGGACACCCGTTGAATGGCAGCCGTAGAACTAGTACTTTCGCATATGGATTTCGGCGCCGTTCTTCTCGAACTTCACCTCGTCCATCAGCTGATTGATCAGATAAATGCCGCGTCCATGGTGGGAGAAGCGATTTTCCCCGTTGCAGGGGTCTGGCACGGCGAAAGGATCGAAACCTGATCCGGGATCGCGCACGATAATCAGCATGCCCCGCTCATCGTCGCACCCAACGCAACACTGGACTTTCTTGCTGCGATCGTTCTTGCAGCCGTGAACGATGGCGTTAGCGAGAGCTTCCCGCAATGCAGTTTCGATTTCGAATTCCTTACCGGCAGCGCAATCCAGTCCACGCGCCATCTCCATGATGCCCTCCACCACGGGACTGATCGCGGTCGGATCGGCGTTGAGCGTGACCTCAATGCGTATCATTAGCTCGGTACGGGCTTAGTCCTAGTCGGGCCAGCTGCCTGTATTAACACAGTTCTCCCTACTAAGATGCGCGTGGGCCTACTGTTACAAAAAAGGCTACTCTGGTCAAGCTCGAAACCGCGGCATGATGTAGCTCTTTGGTGCTGAACGAGCAATATTGTCCTTCGCCATTGCTTTAACGACGTGGCCGCGTGATTGGCATTCACGTGAGCGATCTGGTAATGAAGAACCGCTTCAATACCTACATGAGCTTCTACAGCGAAAAACACGTTGTCACCGCATCCGTCTAAAAGCGCTTCGTATTCTCGATTTTAGGTACACTGATCGGCATAGCCCCGTGTCGAGCAGGGGGATTTAACCATGAAACGCGCCCTTATCTGCGTGATGTTGATTTGCTGTGCTGCAGCAGTTGCGCACAGCGAACAGATTACCGTGGCCGCTGCTGCCGACCTGCAGTACGCAATGAAGGACCTGGCCACCCGTTTTGAGCAGAAAACCGGCAACAAGGTAACACTCTCACTTGGCGCATCGGGGAACTTCTATTCACAGATCCGGAGCGGTGCTCCCTACGACTTGTTTTTTTCCGCCGACGAGCAATATCCGAAGAAACTTGCGGAATCCGGCCTGATCGATAACCGTTCGCTCCGTACCTACGCCGTAGGACATCTGGTGTTATGGGTGCCGAACAATTCCGGGCTCAATCTCCAAGAACTCAAAATGGATCTGCTCCTGGAACCCGCTGTGCAGAAGATAGTCATTGCCAACCCGCAACATGCGCCTTATGGCCGTGCTGCCCTGGCCGCGCTTGAGCACTTTGGATTGAAGGACAAGGTAGCAAGTAAATTAGTGTTCGGCGAGAACATCAGTCAGGCCGCTCAGTTCGTGCAATCCGGAAACGCGCAGGCGGGCCTGATCGCCAAATCACTGGCTGTATCTGCCGCTATGAAGGATGCGGGGAGTTATTGGGAACTGCCACCCGCCTCGTATCCCGAGATTCAGCAGACGGTCGGCATTCTCTCCTCCTCGAAACACAAGAGCGCAGCCCATGCGTTCATCGATTTCATCCAATCTTCCGAAGGCGCAACCGTGCTAAAACAATACGGGTTCGCCCTGCCTTCACAGAAATGATCGTTCAGGCACTCACGCTGACCCTGCGCCTGGCGGTGACGGTCTCCGTCATTCTGCTTGTGCTTGGTACCCCCATCGCCTATTGGCTGGCTTTCACTCCCAGGCGCTGGAAGTTCTTCGTCGAGGCGCTCGTATCACTACCGATTGTGCTGCCGCCGACCGTGCTGGGGTTTTATCTCCTGATCGCTCTCGGGCCGCTTAGCCCTTTTGGCCGCTGGTACCAGAGCTTGACGGGGCACACACTCGCGTTCACCTTCGCAGGTCTGGTCATCGGCTCGGTCCTCTATAGCCTGCCGTTCGCGGTTCAGCCGATGGCAACTTCATTTGCTTCTCTGGATGGCAAACTGCTGCAGGCATCAGCGTTGTTGGGCGCTTCGCGTTGGCGCACCTTCTGGGGCATTGTGCTGCCTCTGGGATTGCCCGGAGTGATCACCGGACTAGTGCTCAGCTTTGCACACACGCTTGGCGAGTTCGGCGTAGTGCTCATGATTGGCGGCAACATACCCGGCGCGACGCGGACTATCTCGATCCTGATCTTCGACCAGGTGGAGGCGCTCGACTACGCCGCTGCCAATCGGACGGCGCTGCTCTTACTCGCACTCTGCTTCGCGCTGCTCGCGGTGCTTTACGGTCTGCGACGGCACGCGGTTTGGAACCTGTGGGAGTGGAGATGAGCGGGCCGGAGCCGGCTTCGCAAAGCCGCGAGTTGAGCGTCCGAATCCGCAAGAGTTTCGTTGGACAAGGAAGTCCGGCGTTCCTGCTGGATGTGGACTTCACAGCTACAGCGGGATTCACGATACTCTTCGGCGCATCCGGGTCCGGCAAAACGACCATTCTCGACTGTATCGCCGGATTGCAGACTCCTGAGGCGGGGCGAATCGCCATCGCGCAACACGTGCTCTTTGACACTGAATCCCGCGTGAACCTTCCTGCGAATCGTCGCTCAATCGGATATCTGCTGCAATCGCTCGCACTGTTTCCACATATGTCGGTGCGGAAGAATGTGCAATACGGAATCCACGGTCTGACGAGTGCCGGGCGCGAAGCTCGCAGCAACGAAGTGCTGGAGTCGTTTCGCATTGCTGCGCTAGCCGAACGGCGCCCCGCAGAGCTCTCCGGTGGTGAACGCCAGCGGGCGGCCTTGGCGCGCACCCTGGTCCTGCGGCCTGATGCTCTCTTACTGGACGAGCCGCTCACCGCCCTCGACACCACGGTGAAGGCGCAAATAATCGACGACCTGCGGGCCTGGAACCAGAAACAGCGGATTCCAATCCTCTATGTCACCCATCAGCATGAAGAGGTTCTTGCGCTAGGCGAACGTGTCGTTGCCCTGGAGTCAGGAAGAATTGTGGCACAAGGCTCAGCGCACGAAGTTCTACGCAGGCCGCAATCGGAGACGGTGGCGCAACTCGCGGGATTCGAGAACATATTTGAGTGCATGTTCGTCGCTGCTCATCCCGAGCAGGGAACTATGACCTGCCGCATCGCCGGCTCCCAACTCGATCTGGAAGTCCCGCTTTCGAGGATCGACAAGTCGCGATCGCTGCAGGTTGGAATTCGGGCAGGCGACATAATACTGGCATCATCAGCCCCACATGGATTGAGCGCCCGGAACGTCTTTCCCGGCCTGATCGAGTGCCTGCAGCAGCGGGATGTGATGGTGCTCGCAACGGTGAACTGCGGAGCGACTTTCGAGGTGCACGTCACCCCCGCGGCACGCGAGTCACTGCAATTGCAGCAGGGAAGCAAGGTGTGGGTGGTGTTGAAGACCTATTCCTGCCAGGTGTTGCAAAACAGCGGAAAATAGTCCTGGCGGTCGCTAGAAGTTCACGCTTCCCGGCCTTCTATCCACTATCCACGACTCTGGTTCGCCTCTCACATGGCCGCGTGACCCGGCTCACTGCGCCCTGGTTCATAAAGTTCATACTGAGGATGTACCGCTGCCTCAGGATGGGCTTGAAGTGCTTGCCCCACAGGCAATGAGGCAGCAGGTTTGCATCCGAGGTGTAACATTATGCCCACTATGACTGACGGAACAAATCAAGCAACCAAGCGGCAACCTGAAACGCCGCCAGTACCCGCCGAGCCAGAGCTCTTCGCGGCTGAAATTGAGATGGAGAAGAAGAGCTCCAACTTCTTCCCGATAGTGCTGATCGCCGGCCTCGTCATAGTCGTCGGCGGGACAATCTACTATTTCGTTAAGGGCGCTAAGGATGTGTTAACCGTTCCTGTGGCGACGACGAGCGTCATTCAGATCCTGAGCGCTCAAGGGCCCGCGACCGTGCACTTCAGCACCGGGACCGTGGTCTCCAGCGTCAACGAAAAGCCCCTCGACCCGCATTACAAGCTGCTGTCCAAAGCAGGAGTGGTTATCACGAAGCCGAAGGGCGCGACCTCGCTGATTGTGACCCTCACCGAACCCGGCGAGACCCTGCTCAATAACATCAATGGCGTGCAAAAAGGAAAGAACCGCGACGGCACCACCACTTACCTGGTGCCATTGGCACAACGTAAGTTGGTGTCCGTTGACAACGTCACGATGCTGAAGCCGCATTTAGCAAAGGTGGACTATACGTGGCAATGGGAGCGGAACCGGCTGGGGCGCGAATTCGATGCGTCCGGATCGCTAGTGAAGAGCTTCACCACGTGGGACCGCGCGACGCTGATCAAGTCTTACGGAGTGGACTTTTATAGCGCCGCGCCGACGAAAGCCAGCATCGTTTTGATGGAAAACGATAATGGCACCTGGAAGCCATATACGGAATAAGTTCGTTCCCGTTGCAATGCTGTTGCCTCCCCTTGCTTTGGCGCAGAATATTCAGTAGTGCAGGAATCGCAACCACAGCCAGCCGGCGGCGAGCGTCAGCACCGTGACCGGAACACCGATCTTCATATATTCTCCGAATCCGATGTGCGCTTCGCTGCGTGCTTTTTCCACCACAATAATGTTGGCGACCGAGCCAGTGATGGTCAGGTTCCCGGCAAGCGTGCTGCTCATAGCCAGCATCAACCATGCGGTATGAGGATTGCGGAACTGCGGGATCAACCCCTTCAGCAGCATGACCGCGGGCACATTGCTTACGATGTTCGATAACAGGGTTACCGCCACGGTGAAGTTGACAGAGTTTTGCAAATTGAGGCGCTCCGCCATCGCGAGCAACTCCTGAGTGCCCCCCGCCTGCTCCGCGCCTCCGAGGATGAGAAACAGCCCCAGAAATAAGACCAGCAGCGACCAGTCCACGTTGCCGTAAATTGCCTTGGGCGGGTGATGTCGCTGCACCAGCAACAACGCTCCGCCAGTTGCCCCCACGATTGCGGGGGGAAATCCCAATAGAAACCCGGCCAGCACACCAACGCTCACCACGACCGGCCAAGCGGGATGCATCTGCGGGGCCTGGCTGCCGACCATATTGTGACTCGCCGGCACACTGACAAGAAGTTCGTTTCCATTTCGCAGATGAATCCAGTGCAGCACCGCCCAGTCTATGAATAGTCCAAGCACCGCGATAGGCCCCAGATGCGCCAGAAAATCGCGGTAAGGAATTCCCGAGACAGACCCAATAAGGATGTTCTGCGGATTGCCCGTGATCGTCGCCGTGCTCCCAATGTTGGAAGCGGTAGCAAGGGCGAGCAAATACGCAAGCGGTCGCACGCGCATACGCTTGCAGAGGCCCAGAATCAGCGGCGCCATAACCAGGCACACGATATCGTTCACCAGGAAGGCGGAGAGGATTCCGCTGACAAAGATGACTCCGGGCAGAAGCTGTCCCGGACTGAGGTGTTCGATCGCTAATCTCGTTACCCACTCGAAAAATCCTGCGAGGTGAAGGCATGCAACGATCAACATCATCGAGAAAAGCAGGACGAGCGTGGCGAAATCAATGCTGGCGATGGCTTCCTTGGGTCCGAGTATTCCGAACACGAACATCGATACTGCGCCGATGACTGCCATTGCGGGACGATCAATCTTTGTGCCTGGCAGCCGCCCGATAGCGAAAACCAAATAACTGGCCAGGAAAATCAGCCAGGCGATCACAACGTGCCAGTGCGAAAGCGTTTGGCCGATGGCCGATGTCATCGCCGGGCTGTCCTCACTGGTTTACCTCCTGACGAACGGCTTTGCCAGCCAGGATTGGAGACAGAAGCACCGCCGTGCTTTGTATTGACAACTCCGTGACCAACGCTCAGTCTCCTTGGAACAATGAATCGAACTCGGGGGATGCTCGTGCGCACTTACCTCGCCGCCATCTGCATTATTGCGTTGCTTCTGGTCGCCAACTTTCCGGGAACAGCTCAGCAGGGCTCTCCCTCTGCGACCCAGCCACCACATTCCACCGTTACCGTCAGCGAAAAAGACAATGGCAAGGATGTTGATCTTACAACCGGACAGACCTTGGTCGTGAAGTTGAACGGAAATCCCTCCACCGGCTACGCATGGACGGTGAGCGGCAACCCCGCGCCTTTGCAGTTGTGGAAGACCTACCACCAGCGAAGTAAATCAGGGATGGCCGGCGCTCCTCAAGTTGTGGTGTTTGAATTCCGTGGCACTGCTTCCGGAGTAACCAACCTCACCCTGATTTATCGCCGCGGGTGGGAATACAATGTGGCGCCGGCCAGGAGTTTCCGCATCCGAGTTAACGTGCGATAGCGTTCGTTCACCAGTTCACCCGGGTTCGTGATCGACTCACAGGACAGCAATTGCTTTCCCAGGAACCTAAGCTCTTCCAAATTGCATCTGTGTGTAAGCGCCGCGGCAAGGGAAAATACGCATTTCGTGGTAGGCACTTTGCCGAGACCAACCGGAGTTGGGGCGCCTGCACCTCCGGGCTCCCGTGTAACTTGCAGAAACGCCGCGCGTTATTGCAATTACGGATTGTCCCAAAATTGTTCAGACATCACAATCGGGTGTGACTTTGGTCGTTGCCGCGCCGCGGGAAAGGGTTAGAATGGAGTTGGAATTGAAAATGATTTTCAACTTCATCTTCGGCCGCCGTAGGAAAGAGCACGCGGCCAGAGCCAGTGCGCTGGCCGACCTCCAGGTCGGAGAAAGCGCCATCCTCGCCGAACTCAAGGTCGCTCCCCCCGTTGCCGAGCATCTCATGAACCTGGGATTCATTCCTGGACTGGTGGTGAAAGTCCTGCGTAGCGGTCCTGGTGGCGATCCGCGCGTTTACCGTGTGGAAGGAACCGAGATTGCCATGCGCCGCGATCTCTCCCGCCACATCGACGTGGAGTTGATCGGCGCGCCCGCGTTTGGAGATTGATCCATGGGAGCTTCAGCCATGAGCTGTCACTCCGTGGCGACGCCCCGGGACGAACCCAGCACCTCTTATCGCACCATCGCCGTCGTCGGTCCTCCTAACTCCGGCAAGACCACCCTCTTCAATCGCCTTACAAGGCTACGCCAGAAAGTGGGCAACTTCCCCGGCGTTACGGTCGAACATCACACCGGATACGTGCGGGAAGCTAACGGGGAAGAGGTTGCGCTTATCGATTTGCCCGGCGTCTATAGCCTCAGCCCCAAGTCCGAAGATGAGAAGGTTGCCGTCGACGTCCTGACAGGCAACATGCCTGGCACGCCACGTCCTGATGCGGTGATTCTCGTACTGAATTCGACGAACCTCCACACTCACCTCGTGCTGGCGGCGCGCGTCATCGCTCTTGGTCGGCCTACTCTCGTCTTGCTCAACATGGCCGACGAGCTGCGGAAGCAGGGAGGCCACATCGATGTCCTTTCTCTGGCACGCGAGTTGGGAACGCCGGTCGCCCTGGTCAGCGCCACCACGGGCGAGGGGCTGGTATCGGTGCAGAACTTCCTCTCGTCCGCAGCGCCCAACCCGGAGCCGTTAGAGCTGCCGGTTGTGGGTAGCACACGTGGTTATCGCGAATGGGCGGTCCGCGTCGGCACCAATGCGGGCTATCGCCGCCCCGCCACTCCCGTGTGGACCGCGCGGCTGGATGCGCTTTTCCTGCACCGCATATGGGGCCCTGTGATTTTCGCGCTGGTTGTGGTTGGCGTCTTTCAGACCATCTTTGCCCTTGGCCAGCCGCTGTCCAACCTGTTGCAGAAATTCCTCGACACCACAGGAGCTCAGCTTGGTCATCATCTACCAACGGGCATGTTGCAGTCGCTGCTGGTGAATGGGGTCTGGAAAGGCACTGGATCGGTACTGGTTTTCCTGCCTCAGATTCTATTGCTCTTTCTGGTGATAGGAATCCTGGAGGATTCCGGCTATCTGTCGCGGGCGGCCGTTATTGCCGATCGCACGATGTCGCGCGTAGGACTCAATGGCAAGAGCTTCATTCCGCTGCTCTCGGCTTATGCCTGCGCGGTTCCGGCCATCATGGCGACACGCACCATCGAGAGCAAACGCGATCGCATTGCCACGATTCTCATTGCCCCCTTCATGACCTGCTCGGCGCGCTTGCCGGTGTACACCATGGTGATTGCGGCGTTCATTCCAGCGCGGCCGCTGCTCGGCGTATTTCTCGGCACCCGTGCCGCCGCAATGCTCGGTCTGTACATTCTCGGCTTTCTGATGGCCGTAGTGACTGCGCGCGTGTTGAAGTCGACCGTCCTGAAGAGCAAGGATGCCCCGTTCATCCTCGAGATGCCGCCCTATCGCTGGCCTACTACCTCGTCATTAGGACTGCGATTAGTTGATCGCTGCAAAGCCTTCCTGTATCGCGCGGGCACCGTGATCATGCTGGTCTCGCTGCTGCTGTGGGCGGCCACGAATTTCCCCATGCATCACGGCCAGCCGCCTCAGGTGCAGGACAGCGTGGTGGCAAAGCTTGGTCATGCCATCGAGCCGGCCATCCGCCCGTTGGGCTTTGATTGGAAGATCGGGGTGGGTCTGGTAACTTCGATGGCAGCGCGCGAAGTGATTATCGCGACTCTAGGTACCCTGCACGGCGTCGACCCCGAATCGCACGCCATGGACTTGCAGGCCGCGCTCCGCCACGAACTGACGCCCGCCGGCGCAGTAGCTCTGCTCGTGTTCTTCGCATTCGCTATGCAGTGCATGTCCACGATTGCCGTGGTGCGTCGCGAGACCAACGGCTGGAAATGGCCCGCCCTGCAGTTCACCTACATGACCGCTGTAGCTTACATCGCCGCCTTCGCCGCTTATAGGGTCGTGGGGCACTTCATCCACTGACACACCCTTGCGTTAGCCCCATCCGGCCCCGCCAAGTTCTGGTCCACCGCTCACGAAGTGCTCTAACCTCTCTTGAGGCGACCCGTCCAACCCGCAGTTATTCCCCAAGGAGGCGAAAATGAAGCACTCGATTCTTGTTGTATGCGCATCGTTGCTATTCCTGAGCGTCATTGCGTCCGCGCAGCAATCTGGTCGGCTGATCGTTACAGCGCGAACGGCGCCCAACTCTGAAAACCCTGCGGCCCCCGCCATGGACGCGAAGGTAATTGTGGTTCATTGGACAAACTCGGGCTTTCACCCAACTCTGTTTCAAGACCAGATTGCCACCACCAACCAGATGGGAATGTGCACTATCGACTTAGCGCCAGGAGCCTACGACGTGTTCATCTCCGCCAACGGACTTGAGCCTGCGGCTTTCCATCGCGACATCAGCCCCGGTGTTAATACCAATCTGACCGCGACTTTGAAGTCTGCACCGCTGCATCTGCGTCCCATCCAGTAGGCATACGCACTCTAGCAGCGATTCTCGAGGGATTCGCTTAGGCCGCAGCTAGTATCGGTGTTGGCGATGGCGGCGCATCTGCGGGTGGATTGTACTGCTGTCTGTCGTCTTCGGACGTGCCTCGTTCACCTTGATGGCGTGGCCGCCAACCATCTTGCCATTCAGGCCCGCGATCGCCATTTTCGCTTCCGCGTCGCTGCTCATCTCGATGAAGGCGAAGCCCCGCGGTGCTCCCGTATCGCGGTCCACGACGATCCTTACGCTGAGCACCCGCCCGAATGCTTCGAATGCGGTCCGTAAGATCTGCTCCGACGTGTCTGCAGCAACATTGCCTACGAAGATGTTTTGCATGAGTTGCCACCTATGAGCATTGCAGACTACAGCGGTCCCATTGAATTGTCATCACGAGCGAATCGGGGTCCCGGCAAGGCTCGATGTTGCACTCGCCGGGTAGAGGAGCGAGGGATCTGCTTCTGCCCCGAGTAGTGAGGAACGAGTCTCGTCCCACCACACTAGCGAGACTAGCTTTCCAGCTTTTCCTCGCTTTTCCTAAGCCGATCTTTTTCTGTTGCGAGACGCGCCTGGGCCTTCTTCAACTTTTCTTTGAGCTTATCGCGCTCTTCGGTAGCTTTTCGCACGCGTTGCCGAGCAGACTTAATTTCCGCGATTGCTTGTTTGTGTGATTTCAGCATGTGTCCAGGTGACGGAAGTCACGGCAGTCGATACCAATACAATCAGCTCCCATAACCAGCGGCTTTTTACTATGACGCGGCGTACTTCGCAACCAGGCTGCCTCTACGGGCTGTTTCGACCGAGGGCGGAAATGCCTCGCTTACCCGTTCTGTCGCGCTCGTGGTGTCCTCATCTGTGGGAGTACCAATCTCCAATGTGCGATTCGAATTAGGACTGCAGTCATGCCGGAACAGGTTTTGATTCAGCGTAATCGACTGCAATATCCGTCCCAGCGCTCGCGAGTGATATCCGTTGGAGAAACGCGGCCCATCCGACCAGCCGAGATGCGGCGAGTAGTCACAAATCAGGCTCCAGTATTCGCGGGCACGAGCCCACAGCTTCAGGCAATCCACCGAGCCATCACTGCCAATGTGATATTCGATCCGCACCATGCCGGTTGAGGATCCGGGTGCCAGCGCATCCCAATTAAGTACAACGGCGCTGCGCAAAATCTCATCAAGTGCAACAATACCTGACAGTTTGAACGGTAACTCGGTTTTCATTATTCTCCATTCCTGTTCCGATGGGTCGTTCTGATAAATGTTTCGGAAAACTCAACATGTTTCAAGGTTTGGTGACCCCCGATGCCTGCGATACCTCACCTGCGGTGTCAGTGGGAACGGAAACGACTCCTAGTTCGCCGTTGGCTCGTTTCGCCTCAGCCGAAGTGTTCGCGCGAACTCCGTTCATTTTCCTTTCCGCGGTGATGCGCCACCCGGCTTCTGCGAAGCTGTTGCGTTGCGATAGCGACTTGCAACTTTTTCTGACGGCTTGGCGCAGAGAATCGCCCCATTGCGTGCCGTGCTCCTCAGCCGTGTAGGAGTCCGCCGAAGGCTCAATATCGATGTATCGTGGTCTGCCTACCAGAAACGCAACCACCTGTTCCGGCTTCTCCTTTTTGATCTCATCACGCCAGGCCAAACAACCGCGATAGTCTCTCCGAATGTCGATGAGTACCATGTCGTAGCGGTCACGATGCCAGATGGAACTAGCCTCAGTCAGATCGCATGCGCCAACCACGTCGACGCCATGGAGCGCGAGGATTTTGCTGCGTAACGCACGCCTCTCGGAATTGGCATCCATCAGAAGAAAACTAAGTTTTGAAGAGAACTTCGCTGCCGTCGGCTGATGTCCCACATTCATCGGAAGTGACCTCGCATGACGAGCAGTAAGCTGGCGAAGCTGCTCTTCTCAAGAGAAACTCTCGGCTGTCGGAGAGCGTGGGTGAGGAGGGCTGAAGGTTGCGCCGTCTTCCGGGCCTGCGGAAGGGCAAAAGAAAGCCATCTCGATTACGAGACAGCTTAATTATACATCGGCTTGTCGGCCTCTTAAGAGAATACTTCGCCAGGCATGCGGGACAGCGTGCGCGTCGGCAGCGTATTTTGGACTGCGCGTGCCACGGGGCTGGCGTTGACCTGCTTGCGTGCGATCTTCAGCTTGAGCGCCCGTTCAATCGATCGCAATTCGCCGATCTCGGCTCCCGAAACCAATGTCGAAGCGAGGCCTGCCGAGCCCATGCGCCCCGTACGGCCTACGCGATGGATGAAGTCCTCGGGAATCTGCGGCAGATCATAGTTAATGACATGCGCAACATTGTTGACGTGGATTCCACGCGAGGCCACGTCGGTTGCCACCAGTACCTTGAATCTGCCCTCTTCGAATCCGCTAAGCGCACCGCTTCGCTGTGACTGACTGCGGTCTCCGTGGATCATTGCCGCTGCAAAACCGTCGCGCGCCAAGTTCTTGGCCAGGCGCTCGGTACCATGCTTGGTGCGGGCGAAGACCAGGGTCTGTCCTTTTTCCGCATAGAGAAGTTGACGCAGGACCTCGGACTTCTCCGCCTGCGGCACTTCGAAAGCCTGCAGTTCGACCGTGTCGGCAGGCTTGGAGACAGATCCCAGCGCCACTCGCACAGGCTTGTTCATGTAATCGTTCACCAGGTTCGCTACCGAAGCTTCCAATGTGGCGGAGAAACACAGGGTCTGACGATCGCGCGGCAGTGTCGCGACGATGCGGCGAATTGCCGGCAGAAAGCCCATGTCAAGCATGCGGTCGGATTCGTCCAGAACAAGCATCTTCACATGCCGCAGATCAACCAGCTTTCGGCGAAGATAATCTTCCAGACGTCCAGGTGTTGCGACCACGATGGTCGCTCCCTTGCGGATTGCCTGAATCTGACGCGGCTCGCTCATTCCGCCGATAACCAGCGCGGCAGGAGTCGCTTTACGTTCGCGCAGCTTTTCGTACTGCTCGTGAACCTGCATTGCCAGCTCGCGCGTCGGCACCAGAATCAGGGCCAACACATGGCGCTCAGTGCTGTGCGCGGCAAGGCGTTCGATCATCGGAATCAGAAAAGCCAATGTCTTTCCTGTGCCGGTTTGTGCCGTTGCGAGTACGTCTTTACCCTCCAGTGCGGGAGGTATCGCTGACGCCTGGACCGGCGTCGGGGTGGTGAAATGGAGTTGTGCCAGCTTCTGCTGGAGCCCAGCAGATAGGGCCATGTCTTTGAAATGTGTCAAAACGATCTTTTCTTTCTTGGAGAGGCGTCTCGCGAGGAGGTCCGCTCTGGTTCCCGAGGACTGCCTTTTGGCGGTCCGGATCCGTGGCGGGCGAGTCGCGAAGATACAACGAAGCCGCTCGATTTTTATTCGGCGCTGAAATTGAAACGGAAGCAGGAAAGGCGGGAAATCGGATCAAACTGCGGATCGGATGTCGCTTGCAAGCGGCCGTAGCCAGTAGCGTCTACTTAGGACTATATCACAGTGCACCGGAAATGTTGCAGCGCACCAACGGCGATTTCGGATTACTTGCCGAAATCATGAAAATCGAAACCCTGCGGCTGGCCGTCTTCGTCGTGCGTAACTGTCAGATCAGCAAGGGGTTGTGTTTCGCCCGCGTTGGGTTGGGCATCGCCGGACTGCTTGCGTTGGGCTTTGCGCTCCGCCTTCTCGGCCCGCTTCTCCTGACGCGCCCGTTCCTTCTGTCGCTTAGTAAAAGTTGTACGAGAACTTCCTGCCATAGATATCTAGATTACCACTTATTGGATTGTATCGACCAAGCTGCGGATGCAATGTTGCCGAAACCAGAACACCTGCAACTCATGGTGCCCAAAAACTTATATGAGGCAGCCGGCTCAGAATTGAGCGCTGCATGCGCCGCCCGGCTCAGCGGTGTCCATGAATGCGGCGTGTGAACGGCTGGAATGTGCTGTCTACCTGGCCACCTTGAGTACGCCCGGAGGACAGGTCCTGAATCTCCTTCTCGGCAGCGCTTTCAGCCAGTTCGCGGGTTGGGGCATGGCCCCAGGACACTAACTCGTCCAGGTTCTGCGCACGGCAAATCATCCAGTGATAGCGTGTGCCTTGGTGAAAACGCTCGGCCTGAAACGACACCACATACGGATCGCCAGTCTGTTTCATTGCATACTTCTTTGTCTGCCAAGCGTTCGGGCGGGCGCTCCCATTTCTAGCGCAATCGACGTGCATCTCATCATACGCTCACCTGCGGCGTTATGATGCCTTAGTCGAATTCTGATCTGAACATCCTTCCTCAGTTTCCCCTCCTGACTCTGATTTTGTTAACTTTGTCTCTATGGAAATGCCGCTACGGTTTGTGGACGACGACTACACTCCCCGCCTCTGGGCCGAGCTGTACCCCGTACTCCGCAACATCAAAACCGACGACCTGATCAAGAAAATGATGGCGTACAAGGCCAAGCCCATCAGAACCTGGCGGGCCGACGACTGGGGGCTGCTCGATGCTCTCAATAAAATGCTGACCCTGCGCGCCAGTTCCCGCCATCATGCCCTGAAAAACGACTCGCCTCCTGTCCGGGATGCAGCGTTCTGGGCCAAGCTGGACCAGGATCTCGAGTTCTATTACGGGGCCGAGTATCCCGGCCGGGAACTGGTAGATGACGAGTAGTCTCTGCCTGGCTACGGTCTTCCCACCTGCGAACTCGCACCCTAATCACCGCCGTTTCGGGTTGCGGAGGAGCGGCACTCCGGCGGCGAATGTTATAAACTCAATGAATCGATTGCATATGCTTTGGAGGCTGATTTGGCAGAGGTCAGATTGCAAGAGGGCGAATCGTTAGAGAACGCCCTTCGTCGTTTCAAGCGTAAGGTTCAAACCGAAGACATCATCAAAGATGTCAAGCGCCATTCCTTCTACCTGAAGCCGGGCGAGAAGAAGCGGGTGAAGCAAGCCCTGGCGCGTAAACGCGCGCGCAAAAAGTCCCGTACAAACACTGACGAACGGCGATAGTCGGGCTGCCGTCTTGCCAGGCGCACCCCCTTTCGCGAGGGGATAAAACCGTATGCCACACGAGAAACAAGTCAGGTACAAGCTCATCTGCGGCGACCTGGAAACCATCAATAACGAATTGCTTCCAGCCGAAACGAACTGGAAACCAATTCTGATGAGCGCCGTCCCTGATCCTAAGGGCGGCGTCACGGTTGCCGTGATGTTGGAGCGTACTGCCACCGAGTACTCAATCCGTTCCCGCTCTTCAGACCCGGACTGACTCAATCGGCAGAATCAGCGGATTCTTGTGACGCGAGGGACCGCACCTCCTGCGATCGCTTCGTTTTTTGCTGTGTAAAGCTGCACAGAACCCCATCGCGCGCCATGGTACTATTGCTCCGCTTTTCGACAGGAGGATTTATGAAGCGCATCCATCTGCTACTAGTGATGTTGGCGGTCGGCGCCGTGCTGGGCTTGATTGGCGGCCCGATGTTGAGTGCCCAAGGTCCGTTGAAGAGCGGCACCGTGCTGCAACGGACGGAACTAAAGGGCGCCAATGGAATGGAAGCCATCCTCGTGCTCCGCGAAGTACCACCCGGAAAGGAGAGCGGCAAGCACACCCAGTCCGGCAACGAGATCGTATACATCCTGGATGGCTCGGTAATCTTCGAGGCTCAGGGTAAAGCTCCCGTGACTCTCAAGGCAGGCGACTCGTTCCAAACCTCAGCCGGGCAAGTGCACAACGTGAAGAATGCCAGCACCACCGCACCCGCTAAGGCGCTCGCCTTCTACGTCGCCAAAAAGGGCGCCCGTATGGAGGACCTCTCCGTCCCCGCGAAGTAAGGGCTAGAGGCGTCGACGCTGCGATGTCTCTGGTGCTCTTCGAATCTTCCGTCCTGAACCAGAGCACCGGCATTTACTGCAGTTTCGCATACTCGGCTTTGGCTTGCTTGTAGATGGGGATGTCGGGATCGGCGTCTTTCCAGTGGGTTAGGAAATCCTGATAAGCGGTACGAGCTTTTTCGCGGGCGGCAGGATCGGTCGCGGCGTCGAGGGCGTACGCTCGAGCGAGGCCGAGACGGCAAGGGCGCCCCATTGGAAGTTTCCAACGATACCGTAGTGGTCGATGAATTTCTGAAATTCTGCCGCCGCTGCGTTGCCGTCGCGGAGCATGAGATAGGCTTCTCCGCGCAAATACACTGGGCAGAGGAATACGTCGACGATCGTGGACTGGCCCAGCTCTATCGCGCTGGTCACATTCAAGAGTTCCACTGCTCGGTCGGGGTCTCTACGTCGTAATGCTACCGCCGCTCGGATGGTCGGCAGCCAATACCTCTGGACTATGGTGTCCAGTGGAAAGTCTTTGTCGAGTGCCGCGGCCAGTTTCTCCGCTTCTACCGTATTTCCCGCACGCGCCAGCGCCACTGCCGCCATTTCCCGCACATCACGGTTTGGTGCCAACTTTAGTGCCTCTTCTGGATCGGCACGAGCTTCTCCGCGGTTTCCCGATTCCACTTCGCGCAGGGCAGCCGCCACCTGATACGCCGCGGCAGTTTCTTTGGCATCATTGTGCTCGGCCGAATCCATCGCCTGTCGAGTCAGTTCGCGCGCGTTCTTCAACTTCCCATACCATGCGTCCGTGTCCGCTTGCGAAGCCAGCAACACGCCTTCGATGCCGGGCTTGTTCCTGGCGGCCGCTGCCAACTGCCCCATCTGTGCGGCATCGCCCTCCACAAAAGCCAAGGAGTAGCGGCCAGCCAGTAGTTGCTCACCCTCCAGTTTGTGCTCCTCAGCCTGCTTGTACACAGCGGCTGCATCTTCAAGGCGGTTGAGGTCTAATAACGCGGCCCCCACGTTGTTGTAGTTGTCTACGTTATTCGGGTTCCGGCGCAACATGTCGCGCGACCCCTCCAATGCCTTCTCGTAGTTTCCCAGGCTAGCGGACATAAATGCCTGGCTGTCATAAGGCGCAAGGTCTCTCGGGTAGGTCTCCTGCCATAACTGATACACCTGGTATGCCTGCTCCAGCTCGCCGGTTACATTTAGGTAGTAGGATGCCTCTATGGCGAACCGCTCCCGGTCGCTCACCTGTTTGCGCAACTCATAAGCCTTGCGCGCAGCTTCTGCCTCCCGACCAGGCTCGCCAAGATTACTGTAAGAGATCGACATGTCCCTGTAGGCCATGGCGAAGTTGGGGTCGAGTTCTACCGCTCGCTTGTAGAATGGCAGAGCGGCTGTCTCCCCTTTCGCAAACCCCGTCTTTTTTCCGAGACTGTAGGCTTTCAGCGCCTCCAGGGATGGCGTGGTCCTTTCCAGCGGCGCGTCGTACTTCTGTACCGAGCTAAGTGATTCGCCAAGCTTGCTCCGCAAGCTGGCTGCTGCTTTGTCCAAGGCCTTAAGCACCCCCCCTCGCTCGCTGCCTGCTCCTGTGCTTCAGCCATCAGGTCACCCGTGTTGCAGTCCACCGCCCTCAAGCCGATCACGAACTGAGTTCCCAACACAGCAATCGAGCCGGTCAGCATGGCCTTGCTGCCTGTGCGCTGACAGACCTCGCGGGCGACAACTGGTGTTAGTCGATCGCCGGCGGAACGCCCCATCAACTTCAAAGTCCTGTTTACCTTGGGCTCAGAAATCAAATCGAGGAAGGGCGACTGCCTTAACTGGATGCTGAGTGCTTGTTTCAGTGTATCGTCGAAGATCGTATCCCCGGTTCCGTTATCAAAGTCGCTAAGGACGATGGTGTCTTTATCGGTGAGGGTGGTCGTCGGATGGGGACGGAAGTGGAAAATGCCGGCAATCAGCCCAGCTATGATTAGAAGGGCCACAGGAACCAGGAACTTCCAGGATTTGTTGCTGCGAGCTCCAGAAACTTCCAAAGCTCGTATTCGGTCGCTGTCCCTATCTCGCTTTAAGCGTTGCAGGTCTGCGCGCACTTCGGTCGCGTGCAGATAACGAAGGTCTCGGTCTTTCTCAAGTGCCTTATTGATGATTTCTTCCAGCTTAGGCGGAAGGTCGGGATTCAATCGCACTGGGGGAATAGGCACTTTGTGAAGGATGGAGTCGGAGATGGCCCCTGAGCTGTCACCGCGGAAGGGGAGGGTGCCGGTCGCCATTTCGTATAGCACGATTCCGAAGGAGAACAAGTCTGTGCGGGCATCCAACTCCTTACCTAACACCTGCTCTGGGGACATGTATGCGACCGTTCCCAAAGGACTGCCGGGACTAGTCAGGTGCTCTTCGCTGAGGGCGGTGGCTGAGGTGATTTCTGTCCCGAACGCCTCGCCTTTCCGAGTGCTCAGTTTGGCGAGTCCGAAGTCAAGAATCTTTGCGTGGCCGAGCTTGGTTACGAAGATATTCGCTGGTTTGATGTCGCGATGGATGATGCCTGCGCTGTGCGCCGCGCCCAAAGCATCTGCGGTATCGAGCGCGACCCTAAGCAATGTCTCGAGTTCCAGAGGTCTGTCGGCAATTCGGTGCTTTAAGGTCACACCATCCAGGAACTCCATTGCGATGAAAGCCTTGCCATCCTCTTCCCCGACGTCGTAGATGGTGCAGATGTTCGGGTGATTTAGAGCAGAGGCAGCCTGGGCCTCACGCCGGAACCGCTCCAGCACTTGGGGGTCTCGGGCGACGTCGTCGGGCAAGAACTTGAGAGCAACAAAGCGGCGAAGACGAGTGTCTTCCGCCTTGTACACTACACCCATGCCGCCGCCGCCAACCTTCTCCAGCACGCGATAATGCGAAATCTGTTGGCCCGTCAGCTCTCCCGGGAGCGGCTTTGACCTCAAAGCAACCGCAGCGACGCGTGCATCTCGGTCGCTTTTACCGTGGATTATTTCGGGAGATGCGGACTGTAGCCACTGTACCGGCACGAGCAGCCTGTACCCTAAACGTGGCAAGGTTTCTATGTACTTCGGGTTTTCAGCACCGTCGTCCAGGGCCCGCCGCAAGTTCTTAACCACTGCGTTGATGCTGTGGTCGAAATCCACTATCGTGTCATTCGGCCAGAGCTTGCTTTTCATCTCTTCCCGGGTCGATACTTCGCTGCCGTGTTCAAGAAGCAGCATAAGCACCCTATAAGGCTGCTCCTGCAGCAGAACGGTTTGACTTTCAGTGCTTAGCTCTCGCGTCTTCACATTCAGTTCGAAGAGCCCGAATCGAACACGGGATGGAGAGGAGGGCTTCATAGTGGGCGAGGTTCCATCGTTGTGGCAGAGTTTACTGTGCTGGTTGCCGACTCTCCAAGTGCAAATCCTCGTTAACGCTGACGTGACCGGCGAATTTTGTACCAGGGGGAATGTTAGAGAAACTGGTACAGAAGGAGCTGGAGAATGGCACGCAAGAAGCACGGCGCGGAGCAGATCGTTGCCATCCTGCGTCAGATCGAAGTCGAGTTAGCCAACCACAAGAACATCGGCCAGGCCTGCAAAGAGGCCGGGATCACCCAACAGACCTATTACCGCTGGCGGAAAGAGTACGGCGGACTGAAGCTGGAACAGGCTCGACGGCTGAAAGAGCTGGAGAAAGAGAACAGCCGTTTGCGCCGACTGGTGACCGAGTTGTCGCTGGAGAAGCAAGTCTTGAAGGACGTGGCGGAGGGAAACTTCTAAGCCCCGGACGGCGACGTTGCGCGGTACAGCATGCTCGCGAGCAACATCGGTTGTCGGAGCGGCGTGCGTGCCGGCTGTTGGGGCAATGGCGGGGGACGCAGCGTTACATCGTAACCCAGCGGAACGATGAAGATGAACTCACGCGAGCCATCCTGCAACTGGCCAGTGAGTACGGACGATACGGGTATCGGCGGATCACGGCTTTGCTGCGCGATCTAGGCTGGGAGGTAGGCAAGGACCGGGTGCAGCGGATCTGGCGCCGGGAAGGCCTCAAAGTACCACAGAAACAGCGGCCGCGAGGGCGGCTGTGGCTGAACGATGGCTCCTGTGTACGGCTACGACCGGAGCATGAGAATCACGTCTGGAGCTACGATTTTGTGCGCGCCAGCACGCACGATGGCAGGACGCTGCGGCTCTTGACTCTGATTGACGAGTACACCAGGAAGTGCCTGGCGATCCGGGTGGCGCGGCGGTTGAACAGCTATGACCTGATCGAAACCCTGGCCGACCTGATGCTGGTGCATGGTATCCCGGAACACCTACGGTCGGACAACGGGCCCGAGTTTATTGCCGAAAGACTGCGGAAGTGGCTGTCGGCGGTGGGCGCAAAGACGCTGTACATCGAGCCCGGCAGTCCCTGGGAGAACGGGTACTGTGAGAGCTTCAACGGCAAGCTGCAAGATGAATGCTTAAAGAGCGAGATCTTCTATTCGCTGAAAGAGGCCCAGGTGGTGATCGAACAATGGAGAGTGCACTACAACACGGTACGGCCGCATTCCTCGCTGGGCTACAGACCACCAGCGCCGCAAGCCATCTTGCTGAAGGAACCGGGGCATGGAGATATGGAAAACGCTGCGCGTTTCCCACATCTCCACACCCCCGACTACGACTACGGACTAGGGTCGAAAAAGGCGCTACACTAACATTCCACTTGGTACAAAAGATCGGTCAGGTCACACTTACTAGCGGCGAATGTTGCCAGCACGTTCCTCCTGTTCTTCCTATCGCGCAGACTCTTTGGATCGTTGTCCGCTCTCACGGCCGCCGTCAGCTACGCGCTTCTTTCCGCCGGAGCGGAGGTAAACGGCCTGGCGGGTCACGCGACACATTTTATTGTCCTTTTTGCTCTCGCAGCGATTTTGCTGTTGATCCACGGATTAGACACAGGCAGATTTGCGCTCATCTTCGGCGCAGGGCTTCTGTTCGAGCTCGCTTTCCTGATGAAACAGCCGGGACTCGCTCCACGCCCCAGCCGCAGGTAAAGCAGACCGACACGACGACCACCACAACCACGCCGCCGCCGCAGGTGCAGAAGGATACCACAACGACGACTACAACCACGCCCCAGCCGCAATAGTCGCGGCTAAATCGGTCTTAATGTTCCTGGGCGGATTAACCCACCCTTCTTTCCACAAGAAGAAGCTGTGGGTGTTAACTCTTTGCTACTTGGGTAAGTCGGTGGGTGGTAGTCAAGTTCTTTGCGACTTAAAGAGGGCCAGCAATCACTGGGGGATGGAAGTCATTCGCTAGTTATCCCCAGGAGGATTGCCCTCTTTGTAAACAAGAGCTGCTGGCAATCAGCATCGCTGGCCATCAGTTTCTACACGAGGACCCGACCCAAAACTCGTACCCGGTTGCCGCAGACCCTTACCGAAGACGACGATACGCTCGACGTGTTGTTCCTTTGCCGGGAGAGCGTACTCCCGCTCATGGTGATGTACACTCGTGCGATTGGACTGATGACCATGACGGATGCAGGCAAGAAGGATCACAAGATCATCGCCATTGCCAATTACACGTCAGCTGTCCACTGCCTGTATCAATAAGGTCCAGGCTGACAGTCTGCAGCAACGGCGACATCGGGTATTTAGAGGGACACTTCCTTTTCATTCATAGGTTTGTGACGAACTTGCGAGGGCGAAACCCACCGAAACATCAGACTGCTCAACGGCAGAATCACATCGACATTGAGCAGGACGGCTCGATGTCAATCGATCCGCCCTGAGTCCTCCATTTTGCCCGTCTACATCCCCTGCAGCCTAAGCCGGCTTCTTCTTCTCCTGATCGTGTCTCTCTTGCTCCGACTGCGGACTCTTGGGCTGTCCGCTCGGGTCCTGCTGCTTCTGTTGCACTGGCTGGTTCGGCTGGTTTCCAGCTTTCTGCTCCGTACCAGGCTTTTGCGGATCGCTATGTTGTGGATTGCGACTTTCTTGATCTGACATTTTTATTTCTCCTTTGCTGGTCTTTCTGTTGTTGGTACTTTGTTGCAATCGTGGTAATCCTGATTTACGCGTATATCCGGGATCGGCGCGGGATTCTGCGACGAACTGGTTGGTTCGTGAGAGCTAATACGTGTCGGTACGCTTGAATACAGCACTCCGAAGCGCCAAGCTGACGTCCGCCGGTTCTCTGCTCCCGAGCGCAGGAATACGCTCCGGACAGAGCCGGCCGAACTTACTTCTCAAGTCCTTTTTCGATCCTCCCGATCTTTTTTTCAACTTTGCCGGCGTGGTGTTCGGCTTTGCCTTCAGCCTCTAAGTCAGCGTTGTTCGTGACTTTGCCTGCCTTCTCTTTGACTTTGCCTTTCACTTCGTGAAACTTGCCTTGAATCTCATCCTTCGTACCCGGTTTCATCTGTTTTCTCCTTATCGTTGAACCTTGCCTAATTGAGGAGTGGGACTTCCATACCCGCCGCGGCAGAATTGCCATCCTAACCGCACAAGAATCGGCCTCGATTCCGGGTCAGTTGTCGACTGAGTGGCGGAGCTGCTACTTACATGCCAGGTCTCGCTCCACTACGGGTGTTTCTGTTCAAGAACAGGTCGCGTTAAGCGCGCCCACGTCCCCAGTACCAACCGCCTCCACCAAGTAAAAACAGAACCACGACGATGATCAAAATCGTTTCTATACTCATCTTGAAATTCTCCTAGTTCTCCCGAGGGATCACATATCAGGTTGGCGGCAGCCTACGATGGAAGGCTTGGTAAGCCGCGCGCTATTTGCGCCCCTTCTTGGTCTGCCAGCGGACCGGCGTAATCCCAAGTCATTGAGAAGTTTGATAGGTCGAAGCTTGCGTAGTCTGTTCAATAAAGAACACACGTAACTCTTAACGAATGGATCAAGAAGCTTCTCAGGGCGGAAGCACATTCTGGTGGTCAGCGACAGTTTTCGGCGGGTAGTCCATTCCGATGCTGTTCACGTGATATCATGTAGTTGAGGTAATTTGCACCCCTCCTCTTTCAGGTTCTCTGAACTAAGTCAGCCCATCTGAAGTTTTTCTCTCCTTAGGTTCTTGGAAAGCCGCGTACCCATGCATCCGAGCGCCATCCTGCACGAAGCTCAGCAACTCTACAACGTGAGTGACCGACTCGACTTGTTGGCGGACCAACATCCCCTCGTCTCAGAAGCACTCATCACCATCGCGGGAAGCGTTCGTAACACGGCAACTCTGTTGGAGGTGGTGGTCGCGACGAAGATGGGCCCTCTCCCCGGATTAGATCCTGCAAAGGCCTGATGTGCAGCATCGCTGTCTTTTGAGCGGGTCTTTGGGATTTCAGCGGAAGGTCGTCGCGGAGAACGACGTTCGCGAGCACGACGAGGTAGCTCGGCAGTGCGCGGTCGAGGGTGCATATCCCCGGTTTCTTGGAGGAGTATAATGCGGAGGTGTGAGGGCGCTGCCCCCCTTCGGAGGTACGAAATGGGCGCCGACGCCATTCCAACCCGCAGCCAAGGCCGTTCCGGCAAACGGATTCCATCGGCTAATTCGGTGCGACCCGCAAAACCAAGGATAAGCGGAATTTCAAAGCCTTCCCGACGCCAAACGCCCAAGTGGCCTCTAAGAAATGGCGACACGGTTTTCGATCCCAAGGCCTTTCTCACGAGAGCTGGGGTTGGAAAGCAGATCCTCAACCTAAAGAAGAATGAGACGACCTACGCGCAAGGCGACGCGGCGGACGCGATTTTCTATGTGCAGAAGGGCCAGCTGAGAGTAACTGTCACCTCCGCCAACGGAAAAGAAGCGACGCTTGCCTTGGTGGGTGCCGGGGAGTTCCTGGGGGAGGACTGCATGGTCTTAGCTCATCCTCTGCGGCTGGCGACTGCTACGGCGATGACCGAGTGTGCAGTGCTCAGGATTAGTAAGGCGGAAATGGTACGCGTACTTCACCAAGAACACGCGCTGTCGGATGTGTTCGTTTCTTTTCTGCTTACCCGCACTGCTCGGGTCCAGGCTGACCTGGTTGATCAGCTTTTCAATTCCAGCGAAAAGCGGTTGGCGAGGATTCTATTGTTGCTCGCCCAGTTCGGCAAGGAAAGCAAGCCCGAGACGGTGGTTCCAAAGATCAGCCAGGAGATGTTGGCTGAGATGATTGGCACGACCCGGTCTCGAGTCAGCTTCTTCATGAACCGCTTCAGAAAACTCGGGTTCATCGAATATAACGGCGAGATTCGGATTCACAACTCCCTTCTCAATATCTTTCTGCAGGAATAAGGGCGCTGCGGTTGTTGTGTGGCTTCCGTGCGAAAGACGACCGCCTCTATACCGCACGGGTAACGCAAGGATCGTCACGCCCTGCTGCGGGTTTTCGTTCCCGTCTTTCGGGCGGCGCTTGGCTTTCTCCGAGCATTTGCGGCAAGTTTTCTCGTTTTGGTTGCAGCAGGTTTCCTCGCTTTAGCTTCGGCAGGTTTTCTCCTTTTCGCTACGTGAGTTTTCCTCACTTTGGCCGCGGCTTCAACCGGAGCCGGCAATTCCAGTTTGGGCGGTTTCTGAGTGCGATGGTGGCCATGGTGCAGCGACTGAATGCGCGCAGCTTCTTCTTCCGTCCGCAGCTCAGTGTCAGCTCGGTTTCGGCGCTCGTCCTCAAGGTACTCCGGAATCGTTTTAGTTGCCATGGCCCTAGTGTGGCATAACTACCCCCGCCCGAGCTGTCCAATTTTGCCCACTCGGTGATAATTCATGAGCCATCACGAGAAGACTGGACAAAGATGTGCCACCGGGCAGCCACCGACATAAGTGCGGCGGTCCTGGCCCCGCTTCCAGACCAAATTGGTAACGGCGCAGTTTTTGTGCTGGGTCAGAGGTGGCGTAAAATGACGCTCCCCGCAGCAGCAAGTAGTGTCGGTGTTCTTTCCATTGTTACTGTCGAGGTGTCTCCTTTATTTCTGCATATTCACACTTGTGAAGTCCGGGAATTACAGTAGGCAGATATATGCCACTATACTGATTGTTTGATGAACGTTAGCTCAAAGACGCTCCGCTTCGTTTTAGCGTGCAGCGTGTTCCTCTCGCTCTGCCAGCCGGCCGTCGGGACGGTCCCCGTGCACCACACCGAGGGATTGGTTCATGGCTTTCTTGTACTACGGACGCTGGAGGGCGAAACCTTAGCCCACGGGGACCTGATCCAGGTGGCTCATGCTAATCGCGTCACCACCCATCTTATATTCCACTTCAAGGATGGCTCCGTGCACGACGAAACCGCTGTCTATTCTCAACTTCGAAATTTCCGACTCCTGCGGGACCACTTGGTACAGAAGGGCCCATCGTTCTCGCATCCTGTGGACGTCTTAATCGACGCGCTCTCAGGCCAAGTCACGGTCCGCTACACCGGTGACGATGGCAAGGAGCAAGTCAAGATCGAGCACATGAAACTACCTCCAGACCTCGCCAATGGCATGATTTTCACACTTTTGAAGAACATGCCGCCCGAAAGCGGAGAGATGAAAGCATCGATGGTCGTAACTACGCCCAAGCCGCGGCTTGTAGGGCTGACAATTTCCGCCCACGGTGAGGATACGTTCGTAGTCGGCGACAACAACCGCAAAGCTACACATTACGTCGTAAAGATAGAGATCGGGGGCGTCACCGGAGTAGTGGCCCCCTTGCTGGGGAAGCAGCCTCCAGATAGCCACGTTTGGATTCTGAGCGGCGAGGCTCCAGCATTCGTCAAGTCAAGAGGCCCTCTTTATTCTGGAGGTCCGATTTGGCAAATTGAACTGGAGAGCCCGGTTTGGCCACATCGGACGGAGGGGGATTAGATACTCAAGGGCGGAACGACGGCGGGGCGGACAACCGTTGATCAGTCGATATGGATAAGAGCAATCTCTCCTGTCGTTCTCTCAGGATGCAGTCCTGGGTTTCCCCGTTCATCAGTGCGCGGAGGATTCCGACGAGTTCTGCTCGAGTCGTCGGCCCACCGGAAGTTGGCCGGAAACCATCTTCGAGGAGATCGGAGCGCAGGAAGCGCGCTGTGACACCACATGTCCTCCAAGCCGACTTCTGGCCCCCGTCGACGGGGGTCCGTCCTGGCCATACATTCAGAGTCGCTCGTGACTTGGGAATAATTCTCTGGACAGCCAAGATGCCCTTCCAGGATCGACTCGTCTCAGTTAGGTCAGTTCACGAGAAGGCGATTCTCCAACAACTGAGCTTAGCGACGAGGTCAACTTCCGGATTGCCGACGATCCAGGAGTTGTGGCGTGGTGGCTCGAATCGAATGCCCATGGCCAGGAATCAGAGCTTGAGGCACGACTAACTGCGCTGGACGCATGGACAGCAGCTCAGGTTTTCAGTCGTCGGTTTGAGACCCGAAAGCTGTTCCGTCCATTTTGCTTGACCGCATACATTGCTGCGTCCGCGCTTTGGATCAGAGTATCCTCATCCCTACCGTCCTCTGGAAAGACGCTGATGCCTATGCTGGCGGTGATATGAAAAATGTCAGGTGTGAGGTCAAGTGGGGCCGCGATCGCAGCGAGAATCTTCTGCGCGACTGACGTCAAATTTCTTGAGTGGTCGATTTCTGACAGCAATATTACAAATTCATCTCCTCCATAGCGGCATACTGTGTCCGAAATGCGTACACAAGCGAGCAGGCGCCCGGCCATTGACTGAAGCACTCGGTCGCCCACAGCATGTCCTGCGGAGTCGTTGACCTGTTTGAAATGATCCAAATCCAAAAAAAGTACAGCGAGTGGCCTGCCATAACGGCTCGCAAGCGCAAGCCCACAACCGAGTCGATCTTTCAGTAGCATTCGGTTGGGCAAATCGGTAAGCAAGTCGTATAGCGCCAGGTGCGACATTCTGAGGGCCTTGGCCCGCACTTCTTCGGTGAGGGCACGAAAGACGATCACCACACCTGCGGCGCGACCTTCCCGGTCGTGAATAGGCGCCACGGAGTCTTCAATCACAGTTCCCATTCCGTCCCGTCGGATGAGCATGCGGTTCACAGTGAGATCGGATACCGCACCCTGGTCGGTCGCTGTAGGATGCCGAGGGGACTCGCACGTAGTGAGGTCGGTGATCTTCATCACCTCTGCCATTAGCAGGCCCAATGCTTCCTTACTTGACCACCCAGTCATTTTTTCTGCTGCGGGGTTGAGATAGGTAATCCTGCCAGAGATATCGGCGCTGATGATGGCGTCTCCGATGCAGCTGAGAATATCCTGCGCCCGCACAGGGGGATCGGCCTGCCTTCCCGATGTAGATTCGTTCTCAGAGCCCGAGTCTCTAAAATTATAAGGGCGCACAGTGCCACTAAGATACCCGCAATCGTCTTCGGATGGAACGGCACGAAGGGCACTCGGAAGGGTCACTCTGATGCTACGCCCATCGCAGGATGGATGGGCGCGAATGGCGATGCCAGAGGGGCACTGTGATGCTAGGCTGAACCCTCTTGAGACGCGCCTCGCCTCAATGTGTGGAGGTCTGTAAGTGAGAGCATGGCTTTTGCTCGGTGGTGCGCGATGCGCGACGTGTGACAACTGCCTGCGACGGGGCGGGCTGACGCTTGAATAGCGATGACCCGGAAGTCTGCCGCCGGCACGTCCCATAAGCCGGTTTCGGGCCAACTTCAGTTGACTGACCATAAACCCACCATCATTGATCGGCTTTCCGGAGGTCTTCTTTTCTGGAACGACAAACAGCCAATTCATGCGATGGCCCGTTCTCGCCAAGTGAGTCAACTCCGAATAGCAATGCTGAAGGATCTTCAGCGGCGCAACTATTCGCCCGACACCGTCTCAGGAGTCAACCAGCGCCTGAGAGCTTCTGCCTTTTAGGCGCATAAGCTGATCAGCCGGTCTCGATACCCGCATCGCATCGACTTAGCCAAAGTCGGCGGCGAAGAATACACTGTATATATGAGTGAAGGATCTACTGCTCAGGACATGTCTGCTCGTGACTAAACTTAGTTCAAAGTAGCCCACTACCAGTAATTTAGACTGACATACTGGTTATCTGACGGTGGCCTTTGAGTTTGAAGGTTGGTATGAGTTTATACCTCCCAGACACTCAAACGAGGATTCCAGCTACTGACCTGTCTCAAAGCTGAAACCCTGTTTTATGAGCACGTAGCAGGCCCGGCCTCATCTCCTTGCAGGCTCCTGTTTCTCTAGGCAGACGTGTTGGTGTTCAAGCTGTTCCAATACTTCCATAGTGGGAGCGACGATTGTGTGGAGGCAAAGCACGCACACGCTCTCCGGAACATCCTGCGGATTGTGACAACGCTCAAAAGAGGTTTGTGTTTCTTGGATTTTCGCCATCAAGCGACTCCGGCCAGAAAGCCGCCCTGGATATGCCTCGGTACTATCGAGTTGCATACTACGCCACATCAGGGCGTTGTCAATGGCACTTTAGATTCAAAAGAGGACTTTGGGAGGCATTCCAGGGTTGTCGGGGTTGAAATCGCCGCCGCTGCAGGTGTGTCTCTTGGCAATGTGACCAAGGTCAAGCAGGTAATGGCAACCGTATGTATGGAACTGCAAGACGCCCTGCGAGGCGGAGAAATCAGTATTCACCGCGCGTGGCTTTGGCGCGAGATGCCATCCGAAGATCAGCGCCGAGCGCTGATGCTGTATCGCGGCGAGAAGGGCGTGAAGAAAACGATACGTTGCCTGATCTCCAAGCACATGTCCAAGAATGCATTGTCAGCCGAGAGCACTGGATTCGCCTGCTTGGCTCGGCGTTTATCGCAGCTCCAAGGCCCTCAGTTCAGCTCGGTTGTTGTAGCAGCGGTGAAGGTCCCTGGAAAAGCTGTTTTTGTAACCGAGGAGCTGCTCCAACTTGTGCCAGCTCAGGAGGAACTGCCGATTTCATGCGTCGCAGAGAGCCACTAAAGCAGATCCTGATCGACACGCGGGATTACTGGGACCACCCTGAAACCCGACCTGCCGTCCGCGAAAACTTCATTCGAATGATCAACTGCAGGACGGCAGCATTGGGCGCCGAGATATTCGCTTCGGCCAACGAAGAGAAGCTCGTTTACCACACATGCAAGTCCAGAGCCTGTCCCAGTTGCGGCCATCGGGCCACGCTGCTTTGGCATCGTGAGCAATGGGTGGCTCTGCCGGACATTCGTTATGCAGGCATTGCCCTCACTATGCCCGATGCCCTCTGGTCGATTTTTCAGCAGAACCGACATCTTCTCCACGACTTACCTGCACTGGGAGCTGCGGTCATCCAGCAATGGGCAAAGGTCAAATTCGGCGCTAGTGTTCTGATTATGGTAATACCGCACACGTTCGGCGCCCGGCTCAACTTCAATTCACATTTGCACATTCTGGTCTCGGCCGGAGGTTTGAATGATTCGGGTGAAGGTTGGACCGCGCGTTTGTATTTTGATCGCAAGAAGCTAATGCACATGTGGCGATTCGCCGTGATCACTTTCCTCAGAGAGGCTCTGAAGGCTGGGGTACTGACATCCAATCTCCATCCCGGCAATCTCAAAGCAGTTTTGGCGCGCGAATACAGATGGTGGAGTACCCATGTCAATTATTTCCAATCCAAAGAGCATTTCTTGCGATACGCAGGACGGTATGCTCGTCGGCCACCTATTGCTCAGCACCGTTTTGAGGAAATCACTGATACAACGGTCCGGTTCTCGCTGAAAGACAAGAGACTGAGAATGCGGGTGAGCGCGGAGTATTCGCCTGCCGATTTCGTGGCTCTCTTGGCAGAACATGTACCGGATCGGTATCGGCACGCAGTCCGTTATTTCGGACTGTTGGCGCCACGTTCAAAGCGGCGAACAGCCACGGCGATTCTCCTCTTTCTCGGGCAACAAAAGCGGTCTCGCCCGCGACGGTTAAGTTGGGCGTATTCGATACGGCGAGATTTTGGCTACGATCCGCTCATCGACTCGCACGGTCAGCCGATGCGCTGGGCTGGTCGGCTGAGTCCGCGTCCTTAGATTCCTCCAGTGCTGGTAGTCTAGGTCCTGTCCCTCGACGGAATACCGGCAATTCCGCTACAGTTGGTCCGCTATTGGGGTTGACGATCCTTGTTAGTGCAGGCTCGCCCGCGGTCTCCACGCTTCCTTTGATCTGATTCCCACCTGCTGCTGAGCCCAAGCCATCAATGCGCTGACCAGACTACAGAAGGAAGCCCCCGGTTGCGCTCTGCGTGACGAAATCGGATTTTGCTTTTCCTATACGTTAAATCCACTGCAGCCTACGCCGGTTTTTTCTTTTGTTGATCGTGTTTCTCTTGTTCTGGCTGTGGAGTTTTGGGTTGTCCGGTCGGGACCGGCGGTTTCTGTTGCGTCGGCTGGTTCGGCTGGTTTCCAGGTTTCTCAGGACCGGACTTCTGCGGGTCGCTATGTTGTGGGTTGCGATTTTCTTGATCTGACATTGTAGTTTCTCCTTTTCTGGTCTTTCCTCTTATTGGTGACTTGTTGCAGTCGCGTTCACCTTGACCAGGCATTTAACGGTGACAGCGGCGGCGGCGCGGGTTCGCGCGACGAAGCGGTAGATAAACGTGCGATCTGTCCGGAGCACGTTCCTGTGGTTGGAAGAAATGATGCACCGCCGTTTCCTGCTCGTACTGCAGAAACCCGGCGGATCGTAAGCTTGGAAGCGCGCCCCCCATATCAGGCCCGCGAACCTAAGTTCTCGAGCACTTTTTTCACCTGCCCGATTTTTTTCCAACTTTGCCGGCGTTGTACTCGGCTATGCCCTCAGCCTCTAAGTCATGATTGTTCGTGATTTGGCCTGCCGTCTCTTTGACTTTGCCTTTTACCTCATGAAAATTGCCCTTAATCTCATCCTTCGTGCCGGGGTTCATCTGTTTTCTCCTTATCGTTAAATCGTGCCTAATTAAGGAGTTGGTCATCCGTCACCCGCTCCAGAAATAGAAGATTCGTTCGCCGGAACGCAATGCGAAGGCGTTGGGGCTTCGCGAATGGCCGGAGCGCAGGCCATCCGAAATCAAGCCGCCTTGGGGCCGGTAACGGATTGGTGACGGGCTGTGCCGAGCACGCAGCTTGTAGTACGGACGCGAGCATCTTCATCTGCGATCAGGCGCACGGGAACTCATGGCGGCAATTGAGGCAAATCACGTGTGTGCCCGTTACAGCCGCTGCTGCAGCGCTGCGTCGCAACTTACCGCGCACGGTAAATAGGGAAGCTGCACCGGCTGTGCCAACAACCGATAGACCAGAGCCGGTCGCATTAAGCGCGCCCACGTCCCCAGTACCAACCGCCTCCACCAAGCAGGAACACAACCAGGACGATGACCAGAATCGTTTCTAGACTCATTTGTAAATTCTCCTTGAAGTTCTCTGATGGGCCGAGTTATAAGTCCGGCGGCAGTCTAACGAACGCTTTACGAGCCGCCGCAATGTGCGCCACTTCTTGGCATTACACCAAACCTTGCGAAACCCAGGCCTGTTAAGAAGTGTGACAGGTCGGGACTGAGCAGTCTGTGCAAGAAAGAACACTCTTAAACTTCCGAGATCGCTTTATCCCCTTTTTGCTTCCGGCTTGCTCGCTTGCGGGATACCAATTCGGAATGCGGCCGTCCCCCTCCTCTGGGCCGTCATGCTCGCCGTGTCGATTGGCGTGTTTGCGACGTGGAAATAGGTGAACTTAACGCGACTGTAACACTGCCCGGCTAGGTATCTCTATACGTTGCCTGACGTGACCGGCGAATTTTGTACCAGGGGGAATGTTAGAGAAACTGGTACAGAAGGAGCTGGAGAATGGCACGCAAGAAGCACGGCGCGGAGCAGATCGTTGCCATCCTGCGTCAGATCGAAGTCGAGTTAGCCAACCACAAGAACATCGGCCAGGCCTGCAAAGAGGCCGGGATCACCCAACAGACCTATTACCGCTGGCGGAAAGAGTACGGCGGACTGAAGCTGGAACAGGCTCGACGGCTGAAAGAGCTGGAGAAAGAGAACAGCCGTTTGCGCCGACTGGTGACCGAGTTGTCGCTGGAGAAGCAAGTCTTGAAGGACGTGGCGGAGGGAAACTTCTAAGCCCCGGACGGCGACGTTGCGCGGTACAGCATGCTCGCGAGCAACATCGGTTGTCGGAGCGGCGTGCGTGCCGGCTGTTGGGGCAATGGCGGGGGACGCAGCGTTACATCGTAACCCAGCGGAACGATGAAGATGAACTCACGCGAGCCATCCTGCAACTGGCCAGTGAGTACGGACGATACGGGTATCGGCGGATCACGGCTTTGCTGCGCGATCTAGGCTGGGAGGTAGGCAAGGACCGGGTGCAGCGGATCTGGCGCCGGGAAGGCCTCAAAGTACCACAGAAACAGCGGCCGCGAGGGCGGCTGTGGCTGAACGATGGCTCCTGTGTACGGCTACGACCGGAGCATGAGAATCACGTCTGGAGCTACGATTTTGTGCGCGCCAGCACGCACGATGGCAGGACGCTGCGGCTCTTGACTCTGATTGACGAGTACACCAGGAAGTGCCTGGCGATCCGGGTGGCGCGGCGGTTGAACAGCTATGACCTGATCGAAACCCTGGCCGACCTGATGCTGGTGCATGGTATCCCGGAACACCTACGGTCGGACAACGGGCCCGAGTTTATTGCCGAAAGACTGCGGAAGTGGCTGTCGGCGGTGGGCGCAAAGACGCTGTACATCGAGCCCGGCAGTCCCTGGGAGAACGGGTACTGTGAGAGCTTCAACGGCAAGCTGCAAGATGAATGCTTAAAGAGCGAGATCTTCTATTCGCTGAAAGAGGCCCAGGTGGTGATCGAACAATGGAGAGTGCACTACAACACGGTACGGCCGCATTCCTCGCTGGGCTACAGACCACCAGCGCCGCAAGCCATCTTGCTGAAGGAACCGGGGCATGGAGATATGGAAAACGCTGCGCGTTTCCCACATCTCCACACCCCCGACTACGACTACGGACTAGGGTCGAAAAAGGCGCTACACTAACATTCCACTTGGTACAAAAGATCGGTCAGGTCAGTGTTATCGACAACTCTTGAGATAAAGTCTGACCCTTCGGAGGGAAATGTATGTCAAGCAATAGAACAGGGGCCGCCCCTGAAGCGGGACTCACGTCGAATCCTCTTGATGTCGTTCCTGACCAAATACCATTCGATGTACCCTACGGGCCTCCGATATCACTAGAGCGGGCCGAGGCGGTGATTCACGCCGCGGTGGCAGAGGCGAGGAAGCGGAATTGGAAGATGAACGTAGCCGTAGCCGATTCCGGCGGTAACCTCGTTGCCTTCCAGCGAATGGACGGTGCAATGCTTGCCGCCATCCAGATTGCTATGCACAAGGCGCGCGCTGCCGCGACTTTCCGGCGTCCCACTAAGATTTTCGAGGATGGAATCAACCTTATGTACCTCAATTATCTGCTCGCGTTCGATGGAGTGATTGCATCTCGAGGCGGTATTCCGCTGATCGACCAGGGAGCGCTGATCGGCGCAATCGGTTGCTCGGGAGGCACGGACTCCCAGGACGAGATCGTCAGCGAGGCAGGCGCGGCATTAGTTAATCAAGCTCCGGCGACGAATAAGTAATCTCGATACTGAGAAAGTGTTACTGGTGAGTCCCGAGCCTAACCAATAGACAGGAGAAATCCCATGACAACCGCGAACGCGGCTACGAAATCCCAGGAGATTCGTATTAGCCGCCGGTCGCCCGCCTATTGGCGGGTCACCATCGACAACCCGCCGATCAACGTTATGGGCCCGGAAATGGTCCGGCAGTGGCAAGAGACCATCAACGCTCTGGAGGCCGATGAGCACGTCAGAGTCGTGGTCTTCGATAGCGCAGTCGACGACTATTTCCTGAATCACGCCGATTTCAACTCAAAGCTCGAGGAGCTGACTGCACTGCCGGCGGGTCCCACAGGCTTGCCGCCCTGGCCGGACTTTCTAGTGCGTCTGACGCGCCTGCCAGTCGCCTCGATTGCCCTCATTCGCGGTCGAGCAACGGGCAATGGCAGCGAACTCACGCTCGCCTGCGACATGAGTTTCGCCAGCCGCGAAAAAGCGATCATCTCTCAATGGGAGGTAGGCGTAGGCATGGTTGCGGGAGGCGGCCCAATGGCTCGGCTGCCCCAACTCATCGGCCGAAACCGCGCTCTCGAAGTGCTCTTGACCTCGGAAGACATCAGAGGCGAGCAGGCCGAGGCTTACGGTTATGTGAATCGCGCCCTGCCAGACTCCGATCTCGACGCATTCGTGGAAGCACTCGCGACCCGGATCTCCGAGTTCGACAAATGGGCGATTGCCAACACCAAGCGCCTGGTCAATACCAGCCTGCCGCCGGATGTGGAACTCACTGCAGGGTGGGATGTGTGCATCGCTTCGCTCGGGCGACCCTCAGTCCAGAATGCCATTAAGGAACTAATGGCGCGCGGCTTCCACAAACGTGGCGATGTCGAAAATCGCCTCGCATACTATATAGGTCAAATCCCGCGCCAGGGCTGAGACTGTGGCGAATCGGCGAACGATAGCCAAGGAGAGTTCTGCAGCCGCGGCTTACGTACAGCGGCGCCGAGTGGCGTTTAACGAAAGGAGTCCCACATGAAAACGATCCGACTCGTGATCGTCGCAGTGCTAATGGCCGCAAGCGGGGGCGCGCTGCACGTCCTCCGGGCGGAGCAGGCAGTGAAGCAGCCGGCCAACGTAAATCGAGAGGAGCAGTCCAATATGACGAACGAAAAGGTGATCATGCTGATCGAAGCAAAAATTCAGCCACATGAACTGACTGCGTGCCGGAGAGTCGATTACATCGACTCGCGCGTCAGCAGCTTGTAGCGCCGATGTCGGCAAGACGTTCCTTGCATGCACGCAGCAGTTGCCGGAAATAGTTCGCTTCCCGCTTTGCCTCTGCGGAGAATCCACCATGCTTCCGATTGGCTCGCATCGAACGCGCTAATCCGGCGGCCGTGCGAGGCCCCGTGCTTGCTCCGCCGTGCATCCGGCACCGACCATTTGGCATGGCAGGCCCCATACATGCTGATCCCCTGCGAGTCCTAGCGCCACATCTCGGTGCGTTGCTGAAATCGCCCGGAGGATTGCCATTCTTCAGCCAACCTCTCCGCTTTGCATGGGGTTCATTGTCCGGCATTTGGTTTATCCCCTCCCCCGGCCCCGTCGCCTTGTTGCGGCTGCGTCCGATTCTGACTTAGGGTGACAGTGCCGACGACGGCCTGACCGCCGTTTTGAACGGTCACATGCTCCACTGTCACATGTTGTTCGCCGGTACTGCGATGTTTCTTCAGCGCCTCCATTTGCGCGGTAAAAGTGCGAAGCAGCTTGTTGGCACGATTTACGTACAACTCGACGCCGGTATCGGTCTGGCCTTTCACGGAGGCAGGCGAAGTACTGTTTTAGTCTTGGATCGCTTCGATGTCTTCCGACGTGCCATACTGGCGGCCTCCCACGCCGCGGTCAGTATGGTCGTTCAGTTGGAGGCTGATCTCCCCAAAGCCGGTTTCTGGACAATGTGGGAGGGACTTTGGCACAGAAGCTGAGCTTCCTGCGGGCCGCTCGTGCTGCCGCCCTCCAGAAGTCGGTGCAGCGCCCGACCGCAAGGCTCAAGTACGAAAACGGGTTATGAGCGTCAGATCGGGCTCACCGCAGGCAGAACGTCCGGAAAACCAAGAAGTTCGCCCGCAAGTTCGCTGGCCCGTTCCTTTTCGCCGACTTCGTCCAACTGAAGATCTTTCGTCTCCGGCGAGTACCACAGACTGATAAATGTCATGATTGAGCCGATTGTCAGAATGACTGCTGGCGATAACCACATATCCTGTTTTTCAATCTTAGCGATAAAGGGGATCTTGTGGGCCCACCATACGTAGGCGCCAAACCATGCTCCCAATAGCGCTCCGGAGGAATAGCCGAACCCGACACCTGCCGCGCGTCGCCTGGTTGGGAAGCGTTCGCACAAGTAGGCGGGAACGACTCCCCATGCGAGCTTGAGCATTGCCGCCATTACGGTTCCTACCACTGCCAGCCACAAGTTCCGCTGGACAGCCGCGTGATAGAGAACATAGAACACAGGAATTCCAAACACGACGAGAAAGACGCAGTACCACTGGGTGAGAATTTTTCTTCCGGTTCTGTCCGACAGCCAGCCGTAGAAGTTGTAACCAAGAAATGCCATGAAGAGGGCGAAGCCGTAGACCAGGCTGTAGGTCGTGGTATTGAATCCACGTCCCTTCAGGGTCAGGATGTTAGGAAGAAATCCGTAGACCGAATAGTCTGCGAGGAACAAGCCAGTCATGAAAAAGAAGACCTGCAAGAAGTCCCACACTTGGGGAGGTTTGAACAGACTCAGGAATGGGGACTTCTCGATGTTGCCCTCCGCCTTGGTCTTTTCAAATTCCGGCGACTCGTGGAGATTCTTTCGGATATACAGTGCCAGGAACACCGGGACGACTCCGGACATGAACGCGATGCGCCAGCCATATGCCGCCATGGCTTCCTGAGTAGTCAGAAACGAAATAAGTGCGAACACGAGTGAAGCAAATACGTAGCCCAGCGGGAAGCCTGATTGGATGAAACCACCAATGGTGCCGCGTCTGTTTTGGGGAGCACATTCAATGGCAAAGGTGTGGCCGACCGCGTATTCGCCACCGAAGAATATGCCCATGACCAACCGCAGCGAACAAAAAATGACATACGACCACACACCGATTTGGGCGTAGGTGGGAAGAAATCCTCCCAGGAGGGACATGACGCCCACGCCGCCGATCGTCAGCACCAGCAGAAACCGTCTCCCGATTTTGTCTGCGTAGCGTCCAAAAATTGCCGAACCGATAGGCCTAGAGGCCATGGTAATGGAATAGCTGAATACGATGACAATGTACTGCCAGGCGGCGCTGCCCTTGGGTGACACGAAAACTTTCACCAGGATCGGCGCCATGACAAGCACCAACGCCATGTCATACGCATCCAGCATGAATCCCAGAAATTGGGAGGCCATCGCCATCTTTGTCTGCTTCGATAGTTGCTGTTGCGCCATAAAAACTCCCGAGCTGGATCGCTAAATGACCACTGTCTCGTGATACTCGCCGTAAACCCGCCGCATGGCGTCGGAAATCTCGCCTACCGTCGCGCTGGCTTCGACTGCCTCAACAATTGCTGGCATGAGATTGGCAGTTCCGCGTGCGGTATCTTCCACCTGCTGAAGCGCAGCCTTCCACTTCGCCCGATCGCGCTTCGCGCGCAACGCTTTCAGCCGCTCCACCTGCTTGCTCTCCAATGATTCGTCGATGTGCTGCAGCGGAATCGACTTCTTTTCGTCAAGCTCAAAGGCGTTCACGCCCACGACGATCGCTTCGTGCTGATCGACCGCCTGCTGATAGGTGTACGCTGCATTTTGGATCTCCTGCTGCACGTAGCCGCGCTCAATCGCATTCAAAACGCCGCCCATGGCCTCTATTTTGTCGAGATATCCACGCGCACCTGCCTCAATCTGGTTGGTCAGCGACTCCACGTAGTACGAGCCGGCGAGCGGATCGATGGTCTGCGGCGCGCCCGATTCGCAAGCGATGATCTGCTGGGTGCGCAGTGCGATGCGCGCTGACTGCTCGGTCGGGAGCGCCAGCGCCTCGTCGTAGGAGTTGGTGTGCAGCGATTGGGTCCCTCCTAGCACGGCCGCCATGGCCTGCAACGCAGTGCGGGCGATATTGATCTCCGGTTGCTGCGCGGTGAGAGTTGAACCTGCAGTCTGGGTGTGGAAGCGCAGCATCTGCGACTTGGGGTTCTTCGCCTTGAAGTGATCGCGCATGATGCGGGCCCACATGCGGCGAGCGGCGCGGAACTTCGCCACTTCCTCCAGGAAATTGCTGTGCGCATTGAAGAAGAACGACAGCCGCCGCGCGAATTTGTCCACGTCGAGACCCGCCTCGATCGCGGCCTGCACATACGTCATGCCGTTAGCGAGGGTGAACGCTACCTCCTGCGTCGCCGTGCACCCAGCCTCGCGCATGTGATAGCCGGAGATGGAGATCGTGTTCCACTCGGGCACGTTCTGGTTGGCGTAAGAGAAAATGTCGGTGATGATGCGCAGCGCCTGGGCTGGCGGATAAATGTACGTCCCGCGCGCGATGTACTCCTTCAGGACGTCGTTCTGTATCGTTCCAGAGAGCTTGCGCACGTTGCGCGCGGTGCGCCGCGCGGTCACAATGTAGAGCGCCAGCAGAATCGATGCGGTCGCGTTGATCGTCATCGACGTGGAAATCTGCTCCAGGTTTATGCCGTCGAACAGGCGCATCATGTCTTCGATCGAGTCGATCGCCACTCCGACCTTGCCAACCTCGCCCATCGCCAGCGGGTTGTCGGAATCGAGGCCGATTTGTGTCGGCAGATCGAACGCGATGCTCAGCCCGGTGGTGCCGTTGCTCAACAGATACTTGTAACGGCGGTTGGACGCTTCGGCGTCTCCCATGCCGGCGTACTGCCGCATCGTCCAGAGGCGGCCGCGATACATGGTGGCCTGCGCGCCACGTGTGAAGGGAAACTGTCCGGGATAGTTGAGATCGCGGTCGTAGTCCCAACCTTCGAGGTCGGCCGGGGTATACAGAGGATGAACACTGATGTGGGAGGAGGTTTCCTGCTCGTCCACAACCGCGGTGGCGGCGTGTTGTTTTGTCGCGGGCATGTTCGCCTCAGTAAATAAAGATGGCCTAACTACCGCCGACCTACTCCCAGCGCTGCTATTGCCCTTCACACCCCCGCGTGTTCGAGAACGACGTGAGACGCTTCAGCGCCGTGCTCGAGCCGACCAAAGTCCTCCGCGAAATCGAGGACGACGCGTGACGCAACATTGCCATGCTCGAGCCGGTCGAAGATTTGATTGATCGACGCCAACGGTTGCAGCTCGACATCGGCCTTAACCTTGCCGTCGACGGCGAAGGCGAGCGCTTCGGCCATGTCCTGGCGTGTGCCAACGAAAGAACCTCGGATCGTGATGCAGTTCGCCACCACATCGAACAGGGGAACGGGGAATTCGCCTGGCGGCAGCCCGACCAGGACGCAAGTGCCACGCTTCCGGGTCATGCCAACACCCTGCTTGAATGCGCCGAGAGAGGGCGCAGTAATCAAAACGCCGTGAGCTCCGCCGCCGGTCTGCTTTATTAAAGTGGCTGCCGGGTCACCGGTCTTCGCATTGATCACGAGGTCGGCGCCAACTCGCTTGGCATGGGCTAGTTTCGCATCATCGATGTCGACCGCGCAGACGAGCAGTCCCATGGCCTTGGCATATTGGATCGCCAGATGTCCGAGTCCGCCTGCTCCGGAGATGGCGATCCATTCGCCGGGCTTGGCCGTGGTCTGCTTGATCCCCTTGTAAGTCGTGATGCCAGCGCAGATCAGCGGGGCTGCATCCACAGAGGTGAGGCCGGCAGGCACATGCGCGACGTAATCTGGATCTGCGAGGAGGTACTCGGCAAAGCCGCCGTTCCTGGTATATCCGCCGAACTGGGCCTGGGCGCACACCGTCTCCCACCCGGTCAGGCAATACTCACAGTGACCACACGCCGAGTACAGCCACGGCACTCCAACCCGGTCGCCCTCCTTCACGATTGTCACGCTCGATCCGACCGCTACGACCAGCCCGATGGCTTCATGGCCAGGAATGAACGGGAGCGTGGGCTTGATCGGCCAGTCGCCATGTGCGGCATGGAAATCCGTGTGGCATACGCCGCACGCTTCGGTTTTGATGAGGATCTGTCCCGGCCCGGGAGACGGGATGTCCCATTCCTGAAGCTGCAGGGGCTTTCCAAACTGCTCGACTACCCCGGCGTTCATTTTGCGTGCCATGGGTAACTCCTCTGGTCAAAAATGAAGACGGTGGATGGCCCTCACTGGCTTATGGCCGGTGCCTACGCCGGTGCGTCGATTGCTTCGACGCAAACCAGCTTTTTGTTTACAAACTCCTGGATGCCCATGCTGCTGAGCTCGCGCCCATAGCCGGAGTCCTTGATTCCGCCGAACGGCAAATCTGGTTTCGTCCAGGTCGGGTGGTTGACGAACATCATGCCAGTGTCGACGCGGCTCGCTACGCGTTTGCCGCGTGCAACATCCCTGGTGAAGACCGAGCCTCCCAGTCCAAAATCAGAGTCGTTGGCGAGCGCGACTGCCTCATCCTCGTTCTTGACTCGGAAGAAGAGCGCGACCGGCCCAAAGAATTCAGTTCGAAACGCGGGATTGTCAGGCTTAATGTCGGCAAGAATCGTCGCCTGCATAAATGCGCCCGGCCGATCGATGCGCTTTCCGCCCATCACGAGGGTGGCACCCTTGGCGACGGCTCCTGCGACCTGGTCCAGCAGTTGTAGCAAAGCTGCTTCCGTGGACAGGGGTCCGAGAGTTGTAGCCTCGTCCATCGGGTCTCCTGGCTTGAGTGCCGCCAGCGCCGTTTGGAACTTGTCGAGAAAGCGGTCCGCCAGCTCTTCAACGACGATGAATCGCTTCGCCGCGACGCAGCACTGGCCTGTGTTGTTCATCTTTCCCCAGACGGCCCATTTGACTGTGGCATCGAGGTCGGCATCCTCGAGCACGATGAAGGCGTCACTGCCGCCAAGCTCCATTGTCGACTTCTTCAAGTTTCGTCCAGCTCTCCCGGCAACACTCTTGCCGGCTTCCACACTTCCGGTCAACGCCACACCCTTGATCCGGGGATCGTCGATCACTCGGTTCACCTGGTCATGCGAGATCAACAGATTGGTGTACGCGCCTACTGGCGCACCCGCCTCCAGCCACAGCTTCTCGAAGGCGATAGCGCACTGCGGAACGCACCCCGCGTGTTTCACCATGACGACATTGCCCGCCATTAAGTTGGGCGCCGCAAAGCGCGCAAGCTGGTAGTAGGGAAAGTTCCAAGGCTGGACACCGAAAAGCACTCCAAAGGGGCTACTTTCAACCTCGGCTTCTCCCGAACTCGGCTTGAGGCGTTCGGTCGCGAGGAAGCGCTCGGCGTTCTTGGCATAGTAGTCGATGATGTCCGCGCTGAGCACTACTTCGCCGCGGGCCTGGTCGATGAGCTTTCCCATCTCGAGGGTCACCGGGCGAGCGAATTCGTCGATGCGCGCGCGCATAATAGCGGACGCTTTCGCGACCACGGCCGCTCGCTCCGCGAAAGTCGTGCGCCGCCACGTCTCGAAACAAGTCGCGGCGGTTTCAAGTGCCGCTTCGAGCTGCTCGTCGCTGAGGTCCTCGAACGTCCTCAGGATCTTGCCGTCATACGGGTTAACGCTTCGGTAGGCCATCGCTTCATCCTCTTCTAAATTTCATCCTACGGGACCGATCCGCATCATCTCGTCGCAGTTGTCTAATGCCTCAGGGATCAGAGGGAATCGCGGCTTCCCACGATGATCTCTCTGCCAAGATACAAATGCTGTGCCGAATTGCTCAGTCTCGAAACGACGCTCGCCCGATCCGTTTCCGAGGAAGCTCAGGCGGCGGCGAAGTTGACCAGGCCGAGTTCGCCTTTCACGCTACCTCCCTTAATAGTGAGCAAGATGGAACAGTATTATTGCCGCCGGCGCGATATAAATATTGGCTGCAATCTCGATCAAAGCGTTCTCGTATCCAATTTCGTCCGAGACGGCAATTTCGTCGTCAGGTATCTTCGTCTCGCCATTTGCCGGAGAAGCACGACCCAACTGGTTTAACGCAACCGAATTGTTGCGAAGGAACGGCATGCCACGCACCGTGGAAATCACCGAGTTGCTGCTGAGAGAAGCCCAACAGAGCCTTCTGGAAACCAGCATGGCCCTCGAAGACGTGGTTCCCGTGTTTGAAGATCTGGATAACGCTGGCTATTGGTCTGTTGAGTGCTGGGGGGGGACGTCATTCAGTTCCTGCATACGCTTTCTCAATGAAGATCCTTGGGAGCGGTTGCGGACGTACCGGAGGCTGCTTCCCAAGACCAGGTTGCAAATGTTGCTGCGCGGACAGAACCTGGTTGCCCATCGGAACTTTGACGACTCGATCGTTACTCGGTTTGTGGAGAAGGCGGCGCTGAATGGCATCGATGTGTTCCGCATCTTTGACGCACTCAACGATGTCCGGAACCTGAAGACCAGTGTTGAAGCGGTGAAGAAGGCCGGCAAGCACGCGCAGGGCGCCATCTGTTGTGGGCCGAGTCCGGTGCACACGATCCCGGTATTCGTGGACATTGCGCAGCAAATCAAGGAGATGGGTTGTCATTCCATCTGCGTACACGACGTGGACGGTCTGCTTAAGCCACAGGTGGCCTACGATCTGGTCAAGGGAATCAAGCAGAAGTGCGGAAGCGACACGCTAGTGAGCGTCCACACCCATTCGACGACAGGCGTGACCATGGTTTCGCTAATGAAAGCGATTGAGGCAGGATGCGACATTGTGGACTCAGCTATCAGCTCCTTGGCGCTAGGCCGTGGGCACAATCCCACCGAAAGCGTGGTCGCAATGCTGGGAGGGACCGGTTACGAGTCGCGTCTGGACATTGAGAAGCTGAATCGCACCAAGCTGCACATTGCCAACGTCCGTCCGCGGTATGGAGAATTCTTCAATCATCCCATCGGAGTTGAGACGGAGATTTTCCAACACCAGATTCCGGCTGCGGTCATCTTGAGCATGGAATATCAACTGAAGGGCCAGGGCGCACCCCATTTGCTGGAAGAGGTGTTGGGGGAAATCCAGAACGTGCGCCGGGACGCCGGATATCCTGCGCTGGCCATTCCGGCAAGTGAAATTCTCGGTACCCAGGCGATGTTTAATGTCCTGCACGGCAAGTACAAAGTGATCACCAGTGAGTTCGCTGACTTGATGCTGGGCTATTACGGTACAACGCTAGGGGACAAGGATGCGGACGTCGTTGCGAAGGCAGCCATCCGAGCGAATAAACCCGCGATCACCTGCCGCCCAGCCGATTTGCTGGAGCCATCATGGCAGCGGATGCGGACGGAGGCCTTGGCTCTCGGCTGCAATGGTAGCGATGAAGACATTTTGACTTACGCTATGTTCCCCAAGACGGCCGCGAAGTTCTTTCAGACTCGGACGGCAGGACCGAAAAGAGTTAGTCGGGAATTGAGTGAAGCCAAGTCCGGCCCAGAACCGGCGGCACTGGCGAGCGCGAGCAGCAATGCCGGATCATCCCGCAGCTACATCGTCAGTATTCGGGGCGAGGAACACAAAGTCACGGTGACGCCGGCGCAGTAAGACAAGGTCAGAACGAGGGTCTTCAGATTTCTGACCCTTTGCCAGGGAGTCCGACATGGCGACACCAACACTCAAACCGGGAAACTCGACTATGAAGGAGCGAACCGCCGAACTTCGGGAGAAGAAGGCGAAGATCAAGGAGGGTGGCGGCAAACAACGCATCGAGAAACAGCACAAGGCGGGTAAGCTCGCCGCGCGAGAACGCATCGATAAACTGGTCGATCGCGAAAGCTTCCAGGAGCATGGTCTGTTTGCAAAGCACCGTGCCACCTACTTTGGCATGGCAGACAAAGATCTCCCCGCCGATGGCGTGATCACCGGATGCGCGACGATTGATGGCCGCTTGGTCCACGTGGCCTGCCAAGATTTCACGGTAGCCGGCGGCGCAGCCGGGGAAGTGCATTGTGCCAAAATCACCGACATGATGAAGCTTTCCATGAAGACGGGAAGCCCGTTCATCTTCGTGAACGATTCCGGTGGAGCGCGTGTGCAGGAAGGCATCGACAGCCTGGCGGGTTACGCGAGTGTGTTCTACAACAACGTAATGCTTTCCGGGGCGGTACCGCAGATTTCCATTATTTGCGGACCCTGTGCCGGCGGCGCGGCTTACAGTCCGGCTCTGACCGACTTCATCATTCAAACCAGGCAAGCGCAGATGTTCATCACCGGCCCCCAGGTCATCAAGCAGGTAACGGGAGAGATTGTGACGGCAGACCAATTGGGCGGCCCTGCGGCCCAGATGAATCGCTCTGGTGTCGTTCACCTCATTGCCGAGGACGACGACGGAGCGCTTACTCTTGCGCGACGTTTGCTGAGCTTCCTGCCGTCGAACAACCTCGAGGACCCTCCGCGGCTCGCATACAGCCCGGCTTTGGCCGACGATCCAGCGTTAAATGACTTATTGCCGACGGAATCCAAAGTTGCCTACGACATCCGTACCGTGCTCGAGCGTTTGCTCGACCATCAGGACTTCTTCGAAATCCAGCCAGGGTTTGCCCGGAATGTAGTGATCGGTTTCGGGCGGATCCAGGGGCGCACTGTGGGGATCATCGCCAATCAGCCCTGCGTACTGGCGGGGGCGCTCGACATCGATGCCTCCGACAAGATGGCCCGCTTCATTCGCTTCTGTAATGCCTTCAACGTCCCATTGCTCACGTTTGTTGACGTGCCCGGATTTCTGCCTGGGGTTGAGCAGGAGTACGGCGGCATTATCCGGCACGGAGCAAAAATCCTGTTCGCCTACTCGGCGGCAACCGTCCCCAAAATAACGGTTGTGATACGCAAAGCCTACGGCGGAGCTTACATCGGCATGTGCTGTAAAGACCTGGGTGCGGACCGCGTGGTGGCTTGGCCGACGGCAGAAATCGCCGTCATGGGAGCCGAAGGCGCTGCGGAAATCGTGTTTCGCCATGAGATCGACGCCGCCGAAGACAAGGTGCAACGGCGGGATGAACTGATCGAACTCTATCGCAAGACGTTCGCCACGCCCTACATGTCCGCTGGCCGCCGGCTGGTGGATGACGTGATCGAACCCTCTGCGACCAGGCGATACCTGGCTATGGCGCTGGAAGCACTGCACACCAAGCGGGAACTTCGCCCAGCCAAGAAGCACGGGCTGATTCCTCTGTGAGGCACTTGGGAGCAAACGGGAATGGATTTCAAGTCAAAGTCGTCTCAAGAGGTGACATCCGAGACGGTGTCAGTGATCGCCGCGGCCGTCACGGAGTTTCTCGGCAAGAAAGTCCGAGTTCGGTCGGCGAGAATGCTGATGACGCCAAACGCAGTCGATCGCTGGGCACAGCAAGGGCGTGTGACGGTCCAAACCTCGCATAACCTCCCTCGGGGAGGACATTGACGATGCCGAAGAAAGCTGTAATCACGGAAGTCAGCGGAGTTCTGGAGCGGAGCGGCCAATGAGGCTCCAGATTTCGATCGACGGGCAAACGTATGAAGTCGAGGTTGAGGTCGCCGAGGACGATTATCCCCAGCAAATGCAGAACAATCGCCCCTCGCCGACTTCGGCGACCATTCAATCGACCGTTTTACGCACCCCTTCCAACCCGGGGTCTTCCCTGGATGCCGACGATCACGAAGACAAATTGTGCCGCAGTCCTCTGGCCGGAATTGTCGTGCAGGTGCCAGTAGCCGCAGGACAGCAGTTGCGGGTGAACGATCTCATGGTGGTACTTGAAGCGATGAAGATGGAAACCGCCATCACTGCGCCGGCGGAGGGAAAGCTGAAATCGGTCAACGTAGTGCCTGGAGAATCCGTGAAGGCAAACCAGGTGCTGGTCGAATTCGATTGACTTCGTGCGTTCCGAGCAGTCCTTGGTGTCTGCGCGCGCGACTTGATCGAAAGCCCAATAGGAAATAAGGATAGCCGATGTTGCTGAAACCTTTCGTTATCAACTCTCATGGCCGCATAGTCTTTCCCGCCAACTTCTTCCCGGAGTTGGACTTTTCCATATTTAAGACCCTTAAGCAATTTGCAGCAGTAATACGGCGGGATTTTGGTGAGAAAGCTCCGACCGACTTAGAGATTACCGCACGAGTACAGGCGGGTGAATACAAAAGCCGGTATGAACTTTGCCGCGACCTGGTGCTGAACCGTTTCTGGATGAATCGCTACACCCTGACCATGTACGAGAAACGCCCCACCCGCTGGAAAGATCTACCTCGTCATCGCGACGATATCTTTCTGCCGGTGTACAAACCACGCGATGACTCCGCGATCACCACTGCGATCGAGGCTGGTTACCGAGCTTTGCCCCCATCGTGGGACGAAGAATTGGAAGACCGAAGTTTCAGCATTCTGCTGAATGTCTTTCGCAACAAACTCAGCGCTGGTGGTGAACTCCGCCCGATACGTCCGACGGTTTCGGAGGCCCTGGCTGATCCTGCGAACCGCACCCGCCACTTGCTGGCGTATGACCCCGATTATTTGCGCTATACCTACGACGATGTGCTCGACTGCCTGCATCCCGTACCTGAGCTAGAGGCATTGATGCGGCAGTGCATGATCCTTCACAACCAGTACCCGTGGGATCCATCAATCAGCACCCGAACTGAAATCGGCAAGTTGAAGGACGACGATTATGTGGTGGCATTCCATCCGCGCAACGACGACATACTGCGTTTCATCCAGCGGGTAAAGCAGGACGAGAACTGGGGACCGCGGGTTCGCCCGAATCGAATGGTCCGACCCGACACTCTGGCCCTGAGTGAGCCCATCAAGCCGTACCCTCCAGTGGAAGTGAGCAAGCGCTTTAAAATTCTTCCACGGATTGAGGCCATTGCTGTCTATGAAGGTGAGATCACCTGCAGCAATGAGGACCTGATCCGCAACCACGCCTACTGCTGGTCGCGCATGAGCGCCCTGGAGATCAGCGAGAAAACTGGCATCGAGGAGCGTCGTTACACCCAGTTGCCACTTGAGGACATGGCCCTGCTTGCGGCCAAGAAGGCACTGGCAAAGTCGGGCAGGCGGCCCGCCGAGATTGGCGCTGTCCTGCTTTGCACTTGCACTAGCACAAAGCTTATTCCATCGATTGCTACCTGGCTTTCGGGTGAGCTCGGCCTGATGCAGACGCATACTTCGTGCGACATCGTCGCCGCCTGCGCGGGCATGCCCTATGGTCTTGGCGAAGCGGTACGCCTGTTACAGGAGATTGAGCGGCCAGTGCTGCTCATCTGTGCGGAAAAATTCTCCGACAAGATCGGGACCATCCGGACCTCCCGCATGATCTTCGGCGATGGCGCAGCGGCCGTCGTCGTGGGTCCCACGCCGGAAGGAACTCCTTCCGACATTGAGTACTTCCAGACCTACGCCAGCGGTCCGTGGTCGGAGGTGAACTCCATCATCTGGCCCAACCCGGAGTTCGACAACAACATTACCGTGTACGGGCCGGAGGTGAAGGCCCTGGTGACACGCTACCTGAAGCAGATGATGGGCGAGCTGGCCACTCTTCCGAACCCAGACGGGGGCGGGTCGCTCATCGATGCAATCGACCTGGTAGTTCCGCACCAGGCCAACAAGAACATGGTGCTTACGCTGGCCGAGGCAGCGGGGATTCCGGGTGACCGGATTTTCTTCAACATCGAACGGGTTGGCAACACCTCGTCCGCGAGTATTCTGATGGCCGTCCATGACGCCGTGCGTGAAGGCAGGATTGACCGTCCCATGCGGGTTTTCGCTCCGGGGTTCGGCGCCGGCGCCGTTGGTGGCTACGTGGTTATGCGGGTCGATCCCGCAATTGTGAGCTGCAATTCTGAGGACAGGAGTCTCGAAATGGCAAACGCTGCAGATGGAAATGGAAATTACGCGGCGACATCACTAACCGGCAAAGTCGCATTGGTCACCGGGGCCACAAGAGGCATTGGACGTGCGATCGCGCTTGAACTGGTACGCCGTGGGGCGAACGTCGCGCTGAACTTCCGGGCGGATGTCAAGCACGCCGAAAGCGCAGCCGATGAAATCCGAGAACTGGGTGGCGAGTCCATGCTCGTCCAAGGCGACGTGGCGAAAAAAGGCGAGGCCGCGCGCATCGTCAAAGAAGTGCTCGACAAATGGCAGCGACTTGACATCCTGGTTAACAACGCAGGTATCACGCGCGACCGAAGCATGCGAAAGATGACCGACGACGACTGGTCAGAGGTGATCAACGTCAACCTGAACGGCACCTTTTATTGCACCAGCGCAGCGGTGCCGGCCATGATCAATCAAAGATTTGGGCGGATCATCAATATCAGCTCCGTCGTCGGGCAAATGGGCGCATTTGGCCAGGCGAACTACTCGGCCAGTAAGGGCGGTATCATCGCTTTCACGAAGACCCTCGCGCTGGAAATGGCCCGGTTCAACATCACCGCTAACGCTATTGCACCAGGCTTCACGTCCACCGAAATGGTGGATGCTATTCCCGAAGAGATTGCGGCTCAAATCAAGGCGAAGATTCCCCTCGGGCGTTTTGCGACGGTGGAGGAAATTGCTAAAGCGGCTGCTTTTCTCGCCGCAGATGGGGATTACATCACCGGACAAGAGTTGAACGTCAACGGTGGCTACCACATGTGAGGGGTGTAGAAGCGTTGAAACTCACTCGGGGCGAGGAGCCAGCCATCGATTTGCGGCCAGGTGTGCTTGCTAGCTCCGCTGCCCATGATTCCGATGTGGCTATCCTAACCGGTGTCTCGTTACCAAATCTGAAACTTAATGTTCAGAACGCGTACTTCAAGGCCAGAGTTGTGTCGTTGGCGTGGAAGTAACGCGGCAGGGTTGGACCCACAAAGGATCCTTCGTTGTACTGATAGTAGTTCCAGGCAGCTTTGAAGGTTACGTCCTTGTAGACTTTGAAGTCGGCCGCCGCGAGTGGCGACTGGTAGGTGGAGTTGAGCGGCCCCAGCGGTAATAGACTGTTTAAAGAGGTGGTGTTTCCCTGGTTATCCACGATGCTATATCCCACGCGCAGGGAGAGACGCTCCAACGGGGTTGCGGTGAATGCAACGTACCCATACTGCGTATGGGTGTGATACGTGTTGTAAACCTCCATGAGCGTGGGATCGCCTAAACAAGTAAAGCTTCCTGCGGGAACGATGGTCCCGGTGTAGCAGATGTTCATGTTCTGCTGGATGGCGTCGAAGCTGTAACCGAGATCAATCCCCCAGCGTGTATTCGGCGTTATCGTCGCGCCAAATGTCGCAAGGTAATTATGCTGGCTGTAGGCCAGATCGCTATCGCTATTCAAGGCGCGCTCAAAGGTCAGGTTGGAAGAGAAGCTCAGCCACTGCCGCGGAGAATAGACGACATTGCCTCTGACGTTCAGAGTCCTGAGCGGATCGACGCGGTAGACCCAGTTGTCTGCGCCTCCGTATTGCACATCGATATCGGCGTGCAGCGCGCTACCTTTACGAAACCACGCGCCCAGCAGGCCGGTATAGCGGTTGATCTCCGTAGTCGGGCTCCCGTACGGGGAAATAACTCCCACAAACGTGCAACTGCCGTCAGGATTCAACGGCGGCCCCGCGCAATTGCCGCGGTTGGCGTTGTTGGGATAGTAGATATCGCCCAAAGCCGCTTGGTAGAAATTTCCCGGCTGAATGGTGGATCGTGCCCAATTGAACCCAGCTCTCACGCCAAATAAGTTCGTGATGTCGTACTGCACCTGGAAGTCGTTCTGCTTGGAATTCTGCCCGACGAGGTTGGCCGATAGTTCGTTGATGATGTCGGCGGGAGAGCCCGAGCTATGCGAAAGAATGCTGCCCGGAAAGCTCGCCACCGGTGAAAGCAGCGAAACGCCGCCGCCACCAACGCCGGTAAAGAAACTCGACTCCAGGTCGTTGAAACTTCCCTCCACGCTAAAAGTACGGAAACGAAAGGCCTCGACCAGCCGCAGCTTGGGCGTGACGTGCAGCACCGCAGAGACATCGCCGGAAGAGGAATTCCACCTTGCCTGGGAGTAACTGCCGGCTGTGTTGTATCCCAGAAGCGACGTCCGCGTTTCCAGCCCGCTGAACAGCGCAGTATAAGGAGTGTTCATGTGAGCGTGGCTGTACTGGTATTGACCATTGAAGTCAAGCCACTTGAGAGAGGATGACTTGATATTGAGCTGCTCGGTCGGGATAAAGGTATCGGTGTCCTGAAGCAGACTGTAATTAAAATAGCCGTTACAGACAGGATTCGCTGTTCCATTGGCCTTCAGCGGCGCGGAGCAAGGGCTTCCACCATTGAACCAGGACAATCCAAAGCTGACCGGAGTGCCATTCGGCAGCAGATAAGAATTGAAGGGATTCAGTCCATAAACGGTGCCGCCGTTATAAGACTGGAATAGTTGCGTATAGCTGATCGTGGTTTTCTTGGTCGCTCGGAAATCGACGCCAAACCGGTAGCCGTTCAGTGTGTTGTTGTAAGTCTGATTCAGCAGCGCCTCGGTCCCAGTGTGCAGGCTGCTGAACGACGGCCCGATAAACCGATTGCGGTTGTAATCAATGCGAAAGGAGAGGCGATGCATGGGCAACGCTACGAATCCGAAATTGTAGAGGTTCTGCCGGTTGTAGTAGCCGTGCGGCGAATTCAGGATAGGTACGAATGTCGTTCCTGTCGCCGGATTTAACGGATTCGCAAGCAGGTCGTAGTCGAAATAATTTTGGAAATGCTGATAAGTGCCAATGAAGGTATACCAGCCGTACTTGGCGATGCGCACGCGGGCCGCCTGCTCGGGGTCGCCGCCCCACCCGAAGCTGCTCAAGGTCAAAGTGTCGAACAAGTCCTGATGCGTAGTTGACTGCATGGTGAGCGACTGGTCGAGGATACGCGCGCCGGTTTGGTAGTCGAGCAGCGTGTCATACATGGGCTGGCTGCCACTAACCGAGGTGATGCGCCCGCCGAATTCGATCGACTGAGTCACATGAAAATCGCCAACCTGCTTTCCCTCGTCTGCCTCAGAAGTGGCCGGAAGGGTAGAGGGCGTCTGCCCGGGCGCCTCCGACGGCATCTGCGCAAGAGCGCTGCCGGTCAGCAGCACGCAACTCGCGATAAGAACGGACCTGAGAAAGTAAACGCTGCGACTCCGGTGCGAGCTCATGGGCAGGCCTCGTTACTGGAAGAACACAAAGCTGAAATTGGAACCGTGAATTTGCGTGTGGCACAGCGTGCACGCCTGATACTTCGCTGCCTGATTGTGCGCCGGCCCAATAGGCGCGCCCGCAGCTCAGTTCGTGTTGGGCGTATGACAGCGCAAGCAGAGGAAGTTGATGTTGTTCACCTGGAGCAGGCGCGGATTGGTCGAGCCATGAGGCGTGTGGCACGTCAAGCAGCCCTCGTCGGTCTTCACCGGAGCGTGCTCGAAGACGAACGGCCCCATGGTGTCCGTGTGGCACTTGGTGCACACGTCAAACTGCCCGGCAGCGGTGCGCACCTGGCGGCCGGTTTCGGTGCCGTGCGGATTATGGCAGTCGCTGCACTGGATGAGCCCCACCTCAACGCGATGACGGAAGGGCCGCGCGAACTCCGCCCGTTGCGCAGTATGGCAGCCGAAGCACAGCGCGGTCTGCGACTTCACCAGAAGGAAGTTCACGTCGCTCGATTTGTGCGGGCTGTGACAGGAGGTACAGCTCACTCCATTCGCCAGGTGCACTGAGGTAGAGAAGTTCTGCGTCTCCAGACTTGACTGATGACATTTAGTGCAGATCACCGCAGTCTGCGCCGGACTGAGCGTTTCAAAGCGAATGATCTTCGTCGGATCGCCGCCGCCGTCCACATGCGCCTGGCCCGGTCCATGGCAGCCCTGGCAGCCGTGCTGGTCGCCTTTCAAGAGCGCCGAATGAGGCGTACCGGAGAAATGCTTCTCCCAGATTTCCTGGTGACATGTCTGGCAGATGTTCGTGTCGGCATATTGGCCAGGTGTTTTGCCGGGAAGCAGGCTGGATGCTTGTGGTGCCTGCGTGGGCGGGGTACTTTGTTGCGCCTGTTGGGCGAGAGCCGCCGCGGAGCAACAAACCGCAAGCAGCAGGTGACAGACTCGCATGAGACTCATCCCCACTCCTAGCGCAGACTACCCGGAATCTCTCATCGGGCGATGACTCGAACGCCGGGTAACCATACTCTACGATTCACCGAAGCGACGCGTTGCTGGTTAGTGTGCTGCTTGTGTGTTGCCCAGCGTGCGTCCGGACTGTGCCCCGTGCTTCTGGCTGAAAGCATTCCCCACGGGATACGCCACTCGACTAAGGGTGGCATTTTAGTCATTGACGTTTTGCCCGTCTGTGCAAAATTGACCACAATCCGCTTTTTCACTGGGGCGTGTCATGCCTTGGTGTTCACCCCAGGTTAGATCGAAGCCGGGGTAGTGTCCTAAAGTTACGTTGCTGCCCTATAAGGGGCGGGCCAGCGTGTGGCCGCTGGCCAGTTTGGGCTACTGGGCGCTACGACTGTTCAGACGAAACCTGGGCGGCTTCTTTTGGAAGGTCGGGGCAGAGGTGCTGGCGCTCCCACTTAAGCAACGAACCGTCCCCGGCGTTTAAGAGTCGAAATGCTCCACATCTTCTACAGGTTGACTTGATGCGAACATTGCCATCGTCGTCGCGTGCAAACGCCTGATCGAAACCTCTGCTATCGTCGGACATGCGCCTCGCTCACGTGCCGATTATGCAAACAGCACTCGCTTGTGACGATACGTCTTTGGTGGGACGTGCTGACGAGAGTTTGAAGGAGTGCTGTCGGAGGCGTGGCTCAGTTACTCGCTACTTCTTTGTCGAGGTTTTATCCTTGACGAAGAAGTGGAAGAAGTGAGCGTTCTTCGGGTAAATGCGCTTGCCTTTACGTGTTATGTAACGGCAGAACACGATCACAAGCGCTTGCTGTTAGGGCAGCAACGCAACTTTAGGACACTACCCGAAGCCGACGATCGATCCGATGTGGGCTACCCTAGTACACGCGCCCTCCATATTTGATACTTGGAGTCTACTACTTGCCAAGCTGCTCACCCCACACCCCATAATTTGGGGCTCGGAACGAGCAAAACGGTACAGCTTCCGTACCTTCTCTGAGCGACAATCCACAGCCGGGCTGTGGTTCTAACTGCTAATAGCAAGTAGTTGTGTTGAACACCGTGGTACAAGTTATCCCCCGTGACGGGGGCGGCTTGTAAACCTCATAATCGCGGTAGTCGTATGGGACAGGGGGCAACTGGAGTGCTGGCAGGCCGAGTGCTAGCAATCATCACTAAGGTGTTGTACTGACCAACCAAAGCGTTGTAGTCGGCCGACAGTTGTTTGGCCCCGCCCAGCAGGGTGTTGTACTGGCCAGCTAGGCCGTTGTAGTCACAATTTAGCTCATTGTACTTCTCAGCGACGCTTCTCAAATCGCTGTATACCTTGCCCTCTATAGTAAAAGAGCCCCGTTTTGCAACTTTGCAACCTCATCTTTCGCTCTCTTTAGCATGGCAAACGTCCCGCAATGGGCGCATACTCTGGTTGGCTGTTCCGGCAGCGTGCTTCCGAAGATGAATGGCAGATCGTGTGATTCCAAGAAAGCGCCTCCTATCCGTGCCGCGAGGTCGGTTTCGGAATGGATGTCCAACTTCCAGACTGTCATCGCTGCGAGCAGTGGGGCAAGACGGGTGCTGGATGAGTGGGCATTCTTCGGCCTCTCTGAAGCGTTCGTGCTAACCGCTCTCTGGATCTATTGCCTCCCCCCAACTGCGGAAACCAGCGTTTCCGTAATTTCCTCAGTGATAGATTTCAAGTCGCTCGCGCGTACTCTCCGGGATGTCTCCGGGGAACTGGAGAGCGCCTACAAGCTCTGCGCTGCGCAGCTTTTCCCGCTGCTTGACGAAATCGACCGCCTCACTGCACCAGTCCACGGGCGGAAGCTCGTAGGGTGCGCTTCGGAACTCGCAGCATATCAGCCCCAGATTCTGCGGCTCTGTTCTGTCGTGTTTGATGGTTGGTCCACAACCCTTAGAAGAAGCGCCGCGAGCCGCAAGTTGGTTGCCACGAGAGCATTGGTGTGGCTTTACTTGGCGGCGCATTTGGGATTTGGGCAAAAGAAAAGCAGAATCTACGATGATCTTGGCCTGCTCCTTGACGCGGCAAACGATGCGAGCGGCAAGCGAGAGAAGTTCGCCGGAGCCGATCAGATTCGGCTTCGGATAAAGCGCTTCAGAGACGATCACCCGGATGAGTTCGCGTGGATGCAGCGGCATTTGAAGAGTAGCAGTGTTCCGAATCCCGCTGACTTGTTCGTCCTGCTGACGTTCGGACCCTTGTTGTGTTAGAACTCCCCGCGCCTAGAGTACGGAACGGCATGTTTCTTCACGCCACGTTCTGAACGGTACAGAACTCACACCGCATACTTTCCCTCTTCCAGTCTGGTTCTGGCAGGCAAGTCGCCATAGAGTCGCAATCGTAGGAGTGGCGACAATGAACCGTAGCGAAAAAGGCGAGACGCGCGAGCGCCGGGCCAATCCCGAGATTCAGTGGCGCGAGTATCCGCTCATTGATTCCCGCGAGTACCCCGCCTATTGCCGGTGGGCCAAGCCTTACAGGGACCCAGCCTTTAACCGTTGGACGTGCCTGCTGCGCTGGGACGTGCTCACAGACGATCTCTTGACAGTAATTGCTTCGGTACCCTATTGGCTTTCTCTAGGAAGCCGGGAGAAGCCCTGGGCATCAAGGCGAGGCAATTATCTGAAGGAATGGGTGAGAGCGAATGGCGGACCGCCCGCCAGAAGAGATCGTCTTTCGTCGCGAGTCTTTGTAAACCGGATGGCACGTGTCTTAGTTGGCGGCACAGACCCCGAGAAGAGCCCAGTTCCTTATTCCGTTGTTCGGAAGATTGTTTCTTGGGAAACGGGCGCGATTTGGGGTAACTCAGTCAACCAGTCACACAGTCAAGGACGGCAACGCTTAAAGGGAAGAGACACAGAGGTTTTCAGAGAGTGATTGGCAAGAGTTGAGGCTTCGGCCCTCGCCAGGGTCGAGGGTGCTAGATAACTCCAACCCACACCCAAGGGGCGGACGATTCGGCCTGTCCGGTTCGTCCGCCAAAGGCAAAAGTTTGAGAGTGACGCAGCGGATTGAGAATCCGCCGCAATAAGAACTGCGGTTACCGTAACCGCAATACAGGACTAAGTGACTGAAATGATGAGCGAAAAAACCGCAGATGTCCTGATGATGTCCCGAACTGGTGAAAAAGGTGGTGCCGAGTTGATCGACGCGGCAGAACTGGCGGCACGGTGGCGCGTCCCCGAGTCGTGGATTCGCAACCGCACCCGTGCCCGAACGCCGAAACTGGAGCGCATTCCGTGCGTTCGACTCGGTCGATATGTCCGCTTCGAATGGGGATCAGTTTCATTATCGGAATGGCTGGCGAGACAACGCAATTAGTCGTACGTTTTATCTTGACATCATGCTTAACGCCAAGAATGATGTGGAAATGACAAACAAGAAAAACCCGCACGCACAGGCGCTAGGCCGTCTCGGAGGTACAGCGAGGGCAAACATTCTGCCACACTCGCAACTCTCCGAGATCGCCAGCAAGGGCGGGAAAGCAAGGGCTGAGAGCCTTTCGGCTGGTAGGCGCCGGGAGATCGCGAAGAAAGCCGTTGCTTCCCGCGAACGCAAACGAGCACAGCAGCAGAGAAAGGAGGAGAGCTAATGCGGAGTCGCAAGCAAGCGGGACAGATCATCCGCATCGGTAATAGCTGGTACGTGCGCTATTGGGAAAAGCGCAACGTTAGCGGCAGCATCGAGCGCAAGCGGGTGACGCATCAGCTCGGCCCGGTCACGACGCGCGGCAAACGGCCGCCGGCAGACATCAAGACCGAGGCTCAGCGCTACATGGTCAACATCAACAGCGGGACACTTCCCGCAGATCGCACCGTTACGATTGGCGACTTTGTGGAGCGCGTTTATTTGCCCTGGATTGCCGTGCACAAGCGCCCATCGACGGTCAAGGGCTATCGGGACATCTGGGAAGATCACCTACAACCGCTCTGTGCTTCGATCTGGCTGAAGGATACCCGGACGTTTCACGTCCAAGCGTGGCTGAACCAGATCGCAGCGGCGAAACTGAGCCGCAACACCCTGAAGCACGTCAAGAGCACGATCAGCGGCATTTTCACGCTGGCGAAGCAGCAAGACTATTTTCAGGGAGAGAACCCGGCCCGCGATAGCGCGATTGACCCCAAAGCGCCCGAGCCACAGGAAACGTATGCCTACAGCTTGGACGAATTGCAGACCATCATCAGCTTGTTGCCTGAGCCCGCAGCAACGGCTTTCGCCGTCGCTGGTTTCATGGGGCTGCGGCATGGTGAGATTCAAGGGCTGTTGTGGGAGAACTATCGCAACGGGGAAATCTACGTGTCCCGTTCGATCTGGAATGGCCGCGTGAACGACCCAAAGACCCGCAAGGGCCGCGCACCCGTGCCCGTGATTCGACAGCTAGCAGACCGGCTGGAAATGCACCGGCTGCGCTGTGGTAATCCGCAGAGTGGGTCGATCTTCGCGAACAGCTTGGGCAGGCCGCTGGCGCTGGGCAGCCTCGTCAATCGAGCCATCCTACCCGCGTTGAATCGTTGCGAACGCTGCGGCAAGGCGGAATCAGACCACGAAAAGGCAGGCCACCCGTACAGGAGGGATGAGCGCATTCCTGAGTGGCACGGCTGGCACGCGGCACGGCGGGGACTCGGGAGCAACTTGTATCGGCTCGGCGTTCACGAGCTAGTTATTCAGCGAATCCTGCGTCACGCGAACGTCAGCACAACAGCCTCTTACTACATCAAGAGCGCTGCCGATGACGTGCGGAACGCAATGACGAAACTGGAAAACAACATCCCGAGCGCCGCTGAAGCACCGAAGGTGTGTCAAGGCTCTGAGCGGATACTGAACCTCGACTCCTACGCGGTGCCTAGCACTCTCAACTGAAGGCGAGATGACGCGCAAACGCTAACGGACATCTATGGGACACTAAGCCCATTTCGGCTCGAAAGATCATTCCTCGGTGCTAGAGCCGCTAGGTGATTGGGATTGCAAAATTTAGCTGGCGGAGGGAGAGGGATTCGAACCCCCGGTACCCTTTCGAGTACAGCGGTTTTCAAGACCGCCTGTTTCAACCGCTCACACATCCCTCCGCGGTACGAGTTTCCACTCGCATCATTGTACGACAGCCGATACACCGGCCCGGACCATCCAAGACTAGCTTGAGGTGTCCAAACGCTAATGCCCTGAGCTCTTGCCGCGAGGCTCTGCGAATAGAATCGCGGCTCGACTTTTCGGGAGCTATCGCGTACGTTGAACCCGTCCATCAGGAGTCAAATTCGCTAGCATTTATTCGCTTCGATTGGAGGCATTCCCATGTTCAAGGGATTTCGTGATTTCGTTCTACGGGGCAATGTGATTGACCTGGCCGTGGGTGTAGTGATCGGCGCCGCATTCGGTGCTGTGGTAGCAGCGTTCGTTAAGGACCTGCTCACACCGGTCATCGCCGCTATCGTGAAAAAGCCGGATTTCTCCGAACTGTATTTCGAAGTCAACGGAGCGAAATTCCTTTATGGTGACTTTATCAATGCGGTGATCTCGTTCCTGTTGATTGCACTGGCGGTGTATTACTTCGTCGTGCTGCCTGTGAACCACCTGATGAAGCGATTTGAGAAGCATGCGCTGCCGGACAAGAAGAAGTGTCCCGAATGCCAGAGCGACATCCCGCTGGACGCGCGGCGCTGCGCCTATTGCACGCAGCCCATCGGATTGAGTGCGGCGCCTACGCGCTAATGTTGTAGGAAGCTCGTCGGCGACACGTTTGTACTCAACCCACTACGCCGCGCTGCGCTCCTTGAGATGGGAAGCGGTCAAGCGGTGATCATGTACCTGCTGTCTCTTCCAGTAGGTGTAGCCGAACCAGGCGCCGTAGAAGAAAATCAGCAAGGCAAGCGTTAGGCCAGTGCTCAGGGCGTTGCTGAGGCCGGTTATACGGCAAACAACATAGAAGTCGCCGCACATTCCGAGAGCCAGAAACATCATTGCCCACAACAGCAGGCGGGCAGTGATGTGGTGCAGCATCTCGCTGTCTTCCCCCTCCTCCACGATACGATGATACGCGGCGGGCGTGATGAGGAGGATGGTGCACACCCCGACGCAGGCGAGACTGGCCAGGTGCAGCAGCTTCAACGGCTGTGAGAGCTTGTAGAACGCCGTCATCCACATAATGATCAGCTGGAAGCCCAAGAGGGCCTGTGCGCCGGGAAGTACTACCCGGCATTCGATCAGGACCTGCTGCACTCGCGTAGTAAGGTCGGTTTCCTGCTCCTGTGTCATATCAATGTCTCTCAGTGGGTCAATCACCGCGTAAAGATGCGGTCGGCCGTTTTTCCGCCATCGCGCCAGAAACTCCAGCCCGTACCAGGCGGTCAGCGTCGCTGCCAGCACCACACTGCTGAAGACCGCCGATGCTACCGTGCCCAGCACCCAATGCGCCCCGAGAAAGAAACTCAATGCCATCGACACTGCGAAAGGTAGCAGGCCGGCGGTTACGGTCAGAGAGGCCAGACGATGCAGCTCACCGGTGTTGCGGCCGTGCAGCACGATGCGGTGGTAAGGGACCGGAATCATGAGCACGCCAAAGCCAGCCAGCATCAGGCCGAGAGCGGCAAGCTGGAGCTGCTGGGTGTAAGGGGCCATCTTTTCGAAACCAGGTTCGAAGAATCCCCGGAAACCGAATCCGATAAGGATCTGGATTCCGAGTACCAGAATTCTGGTCTCGTTCAGCACGTTTTCGATTTTGTTTTTTAGTGCTGCCAAGGCCTCGCCAAGGTTACGAAAATGTTACTAAGTACAATAGATTCACCCACGGCGCTCTCCAGTTGTGCCGGGGATTCTGTGGATATCGCGCGAAGTCCGCAACCGAACAAAATCGAAGGAGTTATGGCGAACTTCGAGGGTCGGTTTTTGGTTGCAACTGTGCTACAATCGTTACAGGCAGCTGGTCCTCTAAGTTACTGAAACGGTTGGTAGATATCAGTATCTGCTGAGTTAACTTGGAAGTGTGCCGCGCCTTCGTTGAAGTGGCAATTTGCGGTCGACGCAGGTTGCCGACGAATGGAGCAGGATGGCCTCGAAAGATTCGCGATTTGCCGCTGCGGCGGCTTCTGAAACTGGCAAGCCTATAGAGTCAGTTGACGAAAAAATTCCCACAAAAAATGGCAAGAATGGCAAGGCCGATGGAGAGTACACGGCTGACTCCATCAAGGTGCTCGGCGGCATGGAAGCCGTTCGCAAACGCCCGGCGATGTACATCGGTTCGACGGGTGAAATGGGACTGCATCACCTGGTCTACGAAGTGGTGGACAACTCCGTCGACGAGGCGCTTGCGGGATTCGCCGATCGCATCGATGTCACGATTCACATCGACGACTCGATCACGGTGATCGACAACGGACGCGGCATACCCGTGGACCAGATGGAGGTGGATGGCGAGCGCCTGCCCGCGGCGCAGGTTGTGATGACCATGCTGCACGCCGGCGGTAAATTCGATTCTTCCACGTACAAAGTTTCCGGCGGACTGCACGGTGTGGGCGTCTCCGTTGTAAATGCGCTCAGCCATCTGCTGGAACTCGAGATTTGGCGCGACGGCTCGGTGTGGGAGCAGACGTACTCGAAAGGCGAACCCACTTCCAAGCTCAAGAAGACGGGTACGACGAAGAAGCGCGGAACGAAGGTCCACTTCGTACCGGATAAAGAAATCTTCGCCGTCACCGAGTACAACTACGACACCTTGGCACAGCGTCTGCGCGAGCTGGCCTTCCTCAACAAGGGCCTGCTAATTACGCTGATGGACGAGCGCACCACCGATCCCAAGACAGGCGAGCCAAAGAAGACGGAATTCAAGTACAACGGCGGCATTGCGGAGTTCATCAAGCACTTGAATCGCGGCAAGAGCGTGCTGCACGATAAGCCCATCTACATGGAAGCCGAGCGCGATGGGGTGGCGATGGAGATCGCGCTGCAATACAACGACGGGTATTCGGAAACGGTATTCAGCTTCGCAAATAACATCAACACCGTCGACGGCGGTACGCATCTCTCGGGGTTTCGCACCTCGCTCACCAGAACCATCAACTACGCCGGTCAGCAGCTTGGATTGTTCAAAGATGTCAAGGAAAACTTGACGGGCGACGATGTACGCGAGGGGCTGGTCGCCGTTGTTAGCGTGAAGTTGTCGCAGCCGCAGTTTGAAGGTCAGACCAAGGGGAAGCTCAACTCCGACATCGCGGGAATCGTGCAGGCCTTCGTCAACGAAAAGCTGGGCGCATTCTTCGAGCAGAACCCGCCGATTGCGAAGCGGATCATCAACAAGGCGATTGAAGCAGCTCGTGCCCGTGAGGCGGCACGCAAAGCTCGCGATCTTACGCGTCGTAAGGGCGCTCTTGATGGCGGGGGTCTGCCGGGCAAGCTGGCGGACTGCTCAGAACGCCAGCCGGAGCGGTGTGAAGTGTATCTGGTTGAGGGCGAGAGCGCAGGCGGCACGGCCAAGCAGGGACGAGATCGCCGCTTCCAGGCGATTTTGCCGCTGAAGGGCAAAATCCTAAATGTCGAAAAGGCGCGCTACGACAAGATGCTGGGCCACGAAGAAATCCGCGCCATGATCACGGCGCTGGGCACGGGCATCGGCAAGGACGATTTTGACATCTCGAAGCTGCGCTACGGCAAGATCATCCTGATGACGGATGCCGACGTGGACGGCTCGCACATCCGCACGCTGCTACTCACGTTCTTCTTCCGACATATGCAGGAGCTTATTAAACGTGGCAACGTTTACATTGCGCAGCCGCCGCTGTATCGCATCAAGAAGGGCAAGTTCGAGCAGTACATCAAGAATGACGCCGAGTTCGTGAAGGTGATGGTAAAGCGTGCGGCTGACGGTATTGTGGTGCGCTATGGGGAGGGCGCGGCCAGCCTGGAGGGCGCGCCGCTAACCAAGTTCATGACTACGCTGAACGATTACATTGGCTTCTTCGACAAGGTAGACAAGCGCATCCGCGACGAGAAGATCACAGAAGTTCTCTCCCGCGCCGATCTGATCAAGCGGGTCGACTTCGAGGGCGACAGCAAGAAGCCGCCACAGAAAATTACCGCCCTGGAGAAGGCGCTGAAGGCGGTCGCGAAGGAGCGCGGCATCAAGGTGATGGAGCCGCACTTTGAGGAGGAGCACAGCCTGTGGGCGCTCTCGTTTGTCAGCGCGCAAGGCGCCGAGCACGTTATCAACTGGGAGCTGGCGTCCACGCCCGAGTACCGGCAGATGATGTCGAAGTACAAGCAGATCGAGCAGTTCATGCAGCCGCCGTATTTCATTGAGGCAGTTAAGAAAGACGCGGGCACCAACGGCAACGAAGAGCTGAGCGATGCCGAGCGCGCCGATCAGGAAAAGGCGGAGCAGAAAAGCCCCAAGTCTTCCAAGCGCAAGACTGAGGCCGTAACCGTGGAGAAAGGCTCGCCGCGCGAACTCTTTGATTACGTGCTCAACGAGGGACGCAAGGACTACGCCGTCCAGCGCTATAAAGGCCTTGGCGAGATGAGCTCGCAGCAGCTATGGGAGACGACGATGGATCCGGAGCGGCGAACGTTGCTCTCGGTAAAGCTAGAGGACATCACTGAGACCGAGACCATCTTCACGACACTGATGGGCGAGGACGTTGAGGCCCGCCGCAAGTTCATCGAAGACAACGCGCTGGATGTGAAGAACCTGGATATCTAGCTGTTTGTGAGCCCGAAACAAACGGATCGGAGTTGTTTGAGGAGCAAGGGTTACATCGAGACTACGATTCCGAGTTACTTGGCTGAATATGCATGATGAAATTGTGGGCGAGGTTCGCACGAACCGAGAGGCCTATGCAGCCCGCTTCAACTACGACCTAAGGGCGATATTCGACGATCTAAAGAAGGGGGCACAGGCTCACCCTGAACGTCTTGCGAAGTTGCGACCGGCTCGGCGCAAAGAACCTGTCACGACAAGTGGGTGATCGCAGCACGATCATGACCTATCTTTCTCGGACTGCGGTCGATCCCAGAGTCGACACACCGTGCTAGCTGCAAGTATTAATAGCCACTCTTTGCTCGTTTATTGATCACCAATCTGTCGCCCACCTCCGCATAGCGCCGGGCGCTGCTCGCATCGAATTCCACTTCGAAGCATGCAGCGCATCGCCAGCCGGACAGTTCTTCCACACGATTTTGCTACCACCATATTCGAGGTCGAAAGTTTCTCGTTCAAAAACGACTCATGGAAGTATGAGAGTCGCAATTCGGGCGGGTCCGGGGCATGTCACTTCTCGGGTCACCGATTACATGAGATTAAGAATGCCAATGTCGCGCTACGCTCCTTTCGCCTCAAGGCTCCCGCCGTGTTACAACAAACCTTCATGCCTTTTCGGTCCCTGCCCTCGCGCATCGGTGTACCGCAGCTGGTCGCGCTGGCTTTTCTCCTGATTTTCGCGTTGCAATGCATTTGGTTTATTGCCCATCAGCCGCTCTCGGCGGTCGAGGGCGTTTACGTTGAGGCGGGACTTCGGCACCTGGAGGGTTATGCCAGCGCCAACTCGTCGCAGCACACTGCGCTGGTGCCCCTGATGGCGGGAGTGGCCGCGCGCTTGAGCGGCGCTGAAAAACACGTCACCGAATTCAACAACTACCGGCTACTGATTCGCGCGCCATTCCTGATTGTTGGTCTCTTGCTGGGCGCCTCGTTGTGGTACGTCGCGCGCCGCCTCTACGGCAACATCGGCGGATACATAGCGCTGGGATTGTATTGCTTCTCGCCGCTGACGATTGGCTCGGCCAGCGAGGTCGGGCCAGCGGTGATCGGCGCGTGGGGAGGTTTCGGACTCATATTCACTGGCATCGCGGTAGCGCACACGCTCTACGCTCCGCGCGAAGTCGTGCTGTGGAACTGGCGCCGCATTCTGTTGATGGGGCTCTCCATCGCCATCTGCATCGGAGCGCAGTTCTCGTTATGGATCCTGCTGGTACCCACATTGGTCTTCATGTTGTGGGTGGGACAGGTCCGGCCTTTCGCGGCGGTGGTCATCTTTGCTGCCGCGTGCGTCACAGCATTCGCACTGTTGTCGTCACTGTATAGATTTCACCTCGTCGCTTTCGCCAAGGCGCTGCGCAGCGCCGACTGGCTCGAGATCGGATCGCGAGATTTCCTTTCGCCAGGGATCTCATGGCTGGTATCGACCTTCTTCCGCGAAAACGGCCTCGGCCTGCCCATCCTGACCGCCGTCGGAGTGATTACGTTCCTTGCGTGGAAGCACACTCGTTTTTTCGGAACGGCTGCGCCGCTGCTCGTCGCCACGCTGCTCTTCAGCCTCGGTATTCACATGCAATTTTCGGCATTCCTGTTCTGGTTTGTGGCGCTGCCGTTCCTCATGCTGTTTCTGGCTGGGGTCTCGGCCGACTTGCTGGAGAGCCGCTACGCCCTGGCAGCGAACGCAGTGATCGTTGGAGTGCTGATCGCGAACTTAATGATCGAGGTGTACGAGCTCCTCAACCTCAGTTCTCGCACCCGATGAAAACTTTCCCTCATCTAACGGGTTGGAATAAACTGGGGCGTGGTGGTGACCGGAGGCCAATTCTGTGGGGCCGAATCTGAGTGCGAAAAAAGTTAGGATTCTTCTAGCCGCCTGCTTCTTCTGCCTGGCTTCGCTCGGGGCGAGTGGACAGTTTAACGGCGGCCCGAGGTCGACAACCGCCGTGAATGGTCACACGCTGGCTCCGCCGCCGAGCGTTACCTCGGTTGGGGGAGCGCATCTCCCGCCTCCTGCGCCCAGCGTTACCTCTCTGCCGAACTACCCGCATCAGAACTTTTACGGACGCCAGAACTACGGTTATGGCCCGTATCACAGGGGCGGTTACGGCGGCTACTTCGGATATGCTGTGCCCTATTACTATTACCCGGCTGACAACGCCTATTATGGCTACGATTACGTAGGTAGCGCCGGTCCTGACCTGCACTCCGGACCACCCCTTGGACCTGGCGATCCGACCTTGCACATGATTGTGGAGCAGCCCCCGGCAAACCGCTACGGTCCTCCGCCAGAGCCAGAGAACTATGCGGATCGCAGTCCAGCACCCGCACCGCAGGTTCCTGCGTCCGCTCCAGAGGTGAAACCGGGCGAGCCTGTCGTGCTGGTTTTCCGCGACGGAAAGCAGCAGGAAGTGACGAATTACGCGATCATGGGTGACACGCTGTACGTCTTCGATCGAGGGAAGAAAGGGAAGAAGAAGATTGCGCTGGCCGACCTGGATATTCCAGCCACGGTGAAGGCAAACGACGATCGCGGCCTGGAATTCAGGATGCCGCCCGCGGCTGCGAAAAAGAAGATTTCTCCCGCGCCGCAAAGCAGCAAGCCGGACCAGACGGCCGACGGCCCGCCTCCGAAGATCGCTGCGCTGACGCCCTAAATCCGCCGCTGCGGTTGCAGTCCAGACGGCTTTGTCACCGTTTACAATCGTCCTGTGCACAAATTCTACGACAACCCTGTCGAGCGGATTGCGCCTGCCGAGGCGCGTGTTCCGGCGTCTGTCTCGATTGGCGGCGTTGACATTCGCCCGGCAACCGTGCTGGCGCCGATGGCGGGAGTGACCGATACTGTCTTCCGGCGCTTCATCCGCAACCTGGGCGGTTGCGGCCTGATGATGACGGAGTTTACCTCGGCCGACGGCATCGTTCGTCACAAGGACAAAAAGGCGAAGCAGTATCTGACCTTCTACGGCAACGAGCATCCAATCTCTGCCCAGCTCTTTGGCAGCGATCCTGCCACCTTGTCCGATGCGGCGCGCGTTGTTCAGGATCTCGGTTTCGATCTGGTGGATCTGAATCTCGGCTGTCCGGCGAAGAAAGTGGTGAAGTGCAACGGCGGCTCAGGACTGTTGCGCGACTTACCGCTCATTCGCAACATCTTCGAGTCGGTGCGCGCGGCGGTGACAATTCCGTTTACGGTGAAATTTCGCGCGGGCTGGAGCGACAAGGAAGTCGTGCACGTCAATCTCGCGAAAATGGCGCAGGAATGCGGGCTTGCAGCCGTCGCACTGCACGCTCGTACACGTGAGCAGGGCTACAGTGGCCAAGCGCGTTGGGAGTGGATCGCCGCGGTAAAGGACGCCATCAAGATTCCGGTCATCGGCAACGGCGACGTGCGCTCACCCGAGGATGCCGCCGCCATGGTGGCACAGACCGGATGTGACGCGGTGATGATTGGCCGCAGCGCTGCCTCCAATCCGTGGATCTTTCGCCAGATCGAGCAATACACGATATCGGGCTCGTACGATCTGCCCAGCGACGCCGATCGGTACACGATGATTCGCACCTACTTCGCGATGTTGGTCGAGGAGAAGATGGTGGGCGCGGAAGGCAAGATGAAGCAATTTGCCTCGTGGTTCACCCATGGCGTCCCGCACGGAGCACAGTTGCGTAAATCGGTCTATGAAGCGAAGAGCGGTGCTGAGATCCTACAGGCGGTGGATCGTTTCTTCGAAGGCCTGTTGAGCGGTAACTCCGCCGCCGCAAACGACGGCCAATTGGTGACCAGCGAGACGCAGGAGCACTGCGTCAGCTGCTAGTTGTCGGCCGCGAGCTGGTCAAGTGCTGCTGCTCACCACTACTTGATGATGTTCTTTCCGAAGCTGAACTTAGTTCCCACGGTGACCCGCACGCTATTCCGGCCTCCATTCAGCAAACCCGAGAAAAAGTTGTAGTGAACGTAGTCAGAGGCTACACGAATACCGAAGTTCGGGGTGGCCTCCCAGGTAATCCCACCGCCAAAGCCGTAAAAGACAACCGTGTCCGATTGCGACGTTTTCCCGTTCAAAAGGGCGGCGGTGAGTTGGGTGAGTATTGGGCCGCAGTTTAGTTGGGGCTGACCGCACTGGTTCGGCTTGGGCGTGGCGTTCGCGTGCAGTGCGCCAAGCGCTGGACGCGCGAAGAGAGTGAACTTTTTAAACCGGCGGTAATTGAATTGCGGCCCGGCCTCATAGGTATAGGTGGAGATGTTATAAGGGACCGCCACAATGAACCCAGGTGGGAGTAATGGCAGGAATGGCGCTAGTTTCGCCTGTTGGTTCGCATTAAGGTCGTGTGGAAACAGGGAAGAGTGGCCATTGGCGTAGCTGAAATCGCCACCGAGCGTCAGCCAACTGCGCACATTGACGCCAAAGTCGCCGTCGAATCCCCGTTGGGTCAAATTCAACGACGGCGTGCTGAGGTAAGAAAAGGCGGTAAAGGCCGAGAACTCCCGGACGTCGGTTTGTTGAGCAAACGAGATGAGAGAAGTCAGTACGATAAATAGAATTACCGCTAAGAGAGCTTTGGGTCGCATCGAAATCTCCTGGCCACTTGCCATAGGTTCGGGAAGTCGGCCTAGTTCTTGCTGGCAGCAGCTGCTCCGGAAAAAATGCGATGAAGAATAACCCTCACTTGTCCGCAACTGCTTCTTTTAAGTGTGCTACTTGCGTTCGCCTCCAACCAACTGCACAAAAGGCCGGTGATTTGAAGGCGTTCCCAAATCGGAATCTGATTGCGAAATCCGATAGCAGATTACAGGACGATGAAAGCGCTTACAAGATACTCCGCTCCCACTTCAGTCGTAGGTCGCGCATTAGTAAACTGCTGCCGGAACTCAAAATAGCTGGGCTGGGCGATGTTTGTCCGCATTTTGGCTCTCGATCGCGCTGTGAAACACCTACCGCATCAGACCAGGCCGATGGAATTGCGACGCCTCATTGTCATAGGTCATCTTTGCGGTGTGGACGTCGAAGTCCGTCTTCGGCGTCAGCGCCGTCAGCGTGAACACCTTGTAGCCATTGCCGGTGATCTCGGCTCTGCGAAAGACGCCGGCTTCGGTTTCAATTACCTCTCGGTTACCCGATAGCCGATCCAGAAACGCCTGCGCTGCCTTCTGGTCGGCTTGCCCCTTCGCGCTCGCCGTAGTGAGCGACTCGGCGGCATAGGACCGCACCAGCTTCTGCCAATATCGCGACAGCAGGTCGTTGCTGGCGAACAAGTCGGCCCACACCAGATTGCCATTGATGGCGACTACAACCCCCTTCGCGTTCACCTTTCGTGACTCCCGCAGGATACCTCCGTAATCGCCGGCTACTTTGTCGATCTGGTCCTGCACCTGTGGCGCCGCCATCGTCGTCGCGTAAGAGGTCGTCGGTTGTAAAGCGCTGGCCATAGACGCGCCGCTCTTAGCTTGAGCCGCTTCGCGCGCCGCTGCAACCTGGTTCCATACCATTTGCTGATCGCGCGCAGCCATGGCAGGCACGCGCACGCTGGGCTGGGCCATCTGCGACTTCAGGCTGCCGAACTGTTCGCTGCGTGCAATCCAGCGCCCAGGCTCGACGCAGAACACCGACAGATCAATAGGATCGGACTGCGCGGGAACCAGACGATCGGCGCCGATAACGCGGTCCTGTTTGCCGCCGGTTACGATCTCGCCCGCAAGCAGTAGCAGAGGACGGTCGGAATTGTTGACCAATACTAGTTGGTTGACTGCGGCCCCCTGGTGAGGATTCGCTGGCGTACCACGACGAACGAGCCCCTGCAACGATCCCTGTTCGGTGACGACGACCGAGCCGGCGCGCACTCCTTCATCCAGGGTAAGGAAGCGCGAAGTATCGTAATCCGTGCCGCCGACCACTGGGAAGATAGTCAGGTTACCGTGGGTTATGGGTGGCAGAACGTGAAGCGCATCGTGATTGGCAGGGCCTGCGCCTGCTGTAACCAGGCTGGCAGTAAGAATCGCCAGCGATGCCAAAATCCTGTGGTTCATGGTTGACCTCCGAACACCTCTTAGCGTCTTTACAGGAGGAACGCTGGACTGTGTTTTTCTTGCACACGAATTGATAGGATTCGCTGGTATGGCTTCCGCGCCGATGTCGCAGCCCGAATCGCAGGCTTCTGCAGCGGTGCAGGCGTTTGCCGCCGAGCGGTACGTGGCGAGCGGGGCCGCGCGCTTCGGCATTGACGTTGCGGGATTGGCAGCGTTGCTGGCCGAGGTTGTGAGCAAGTGTGCTGCAACCGAGGAGCGTGATGTCCTCCAGGCGCTGCACTTAGAGGAATTGGTGCTGTCACGGGCCTGCATCGAAGGGAATGATGTCGCGTGGGAGATTTTTCTGACGCGGTACCGCACCCTGATGTACGAAGCAGCGCACAAGATCGCCCATGACGAAGCTGCGGCTCGCGCTCTCGCGGATTCTCTGTATGCCGAACTTTACGGACTGGTCCAGCGCAGCGAGACGCGCAACTCCAAACTGCGTTACTACCTCGGACGTGGGTCGCTCGCGGGATGGCTGCGCACGGTCATCGCGCAGGAGTACGTTAACCAGTATCGCCATACGAAGCGGGAGACCAGCCTGGAGTCGCTCGTCGAAGCAGGGAAGCAGTTTGCGGCGGAGAGGCCGGAAACGCCACCCGTTGATGGTCGCGTGGAAGCCGCGACGGCTTCCGAACTGGCCACCCTCCCTCCTCAAGAGCGATTCCTGCTTGCCGCCTATTATCTTGAGGGCCGCACGCTGGCCGAAATTGCAAAATTGCTGAAGGTGCATGAATCCACCGTCAGCCGGAAGTTGGAACGTGTGGCCGCCGGAGTTCGAAAGCGTATCCGCAAGCGGCTGACTGCGTCGGGCATGACACCGAGGCAGGCTGACGAAGCCATGGAGGAAGTGGATGTTCGCGACTTGCAGGTGCCGGTGAGGCAAAGTATAGGGCAAGATCGTAACGACTTGGCGTTCTATAAGAGTAGGGAAGAAGGATGAAGCGGGAAATACCAGAATCGGTGAGAGGCGCCCTGGCAAGGCAAACCGCGACGGAGGAGCATCCTTCTGCCGACTTGCTGAATGGCTTTGCCGAACAGGCGTTAACCGCAGCTGAAAAGGAGCGGGTAACCAGTCATCTGGGGGCTTGCGCCGATTGCCGCGAAATCGTGTTCCTTGCCAGCGCTGCGGCCGAAGAGAAGATGGTGCCTACGATAACCAGCGTTCATCCGAGATGGAGGTTCTGGAAATGGGCTGTGCCTGCGATGGCAGCGATGATAATCATCGCAGCTGTGGTACTTGAGCGCCAGCAAAGGATGGCGCGATCCCGGTCTGCGATGAGCCAGATTTTGGCCATGAGTCGCCGCCCGGCAGTGCCCGAAGCGCAGCCGAGCGTAACCGTCCCGGAGAACCAGGCGGTGGGTTTGCAGTCCAAGGACATTGCTAAGCACTTAGAGCCCGAGGGCATTGCTAAGAAGAAGCTCAGTGCCCCGGATCACGCGCGGGACATGGATCTGCAACTTGCGCAGCAGCGAGCCTTGAGTCTGCAGGGATATACCAGCTCGTTACAACAACAGCAGGCACAGCTTGCGTCCTCACTGGAAAGACCTCCTTCACAGGCAGGGGCTGCGAGCTCCGCCCCCAGATCGGAGCAGGCGAAGGCAGCGGCCCCTGCACCGAACTCGCCTGCCGGACAACTAAAGGCGCTTGCTGATGCGAACCAGCCACAAGTCCCAGCTTCATCCAGCTTTGCCGCTAACAGCGCCGACACTGACCGCATGCTTGAGGGATTGTCCGTACGCCGTGAGGCCATGTCTCCGTCGCGCTGGCGCGTCACGGATGACGGGCACCTGGAGCACACAACAGATGCGGGCACCTGGTCCCAGGTGCTGCCTGAGCAGTCGGTAATCTTCCGCGCAGTTAATGTTGTCGGAAAGCGAGTATGGGCCGGCGGCAGCGACGGCGCATTGTTTCACTCGACTGATGCCGGCAATCGGTGGGTCAGGGTGGCACTGGGTGCAGGCGGTCAATCGGAGCACGGCACCGTGGTTTCTATCCGGTTTGATACCGCAATGCGAGGGACCGTGACTACCGATTCCGGCGCGACCTGGAGCACCTCCGACGGCGGACAAACCTGGATCCGGCAGTAATCAGCTCTCCTACTTCTTCGCCCGCATCAGAGCTCTGCGAGGTCGTAATGGCAGTTGCCTATTTCCTCTTCGAGGGTGTATCCGGTATCCTCTGCTTTCCAGAATTCATCAGTATCATCCCAAGCTGAGGAGATCCGATGAGTGACGCCGTGGCTTCGAAGAAGAAGGTTAACAGCCCAAAACCGGAGGTTTCATCGGCGAGTACTCACGAGGTGAGAACTCTGGCGGTCGACATTGGCGGTTCCGGCGTCAAGGCGATGCTGCTTGATGAAAACGGTAAGCCGCTGACCGATCGATTGCGCGCAAAGACGCCGAACCCGGCCACTCCGAAGGCCATCACTGGCATCATCTCGGACTTCGGCCGGCAACTGGGCGACTTCGATCGCGTGTCGGTAGGCTTCCCCGGAGTCATTAAGAAGGGCGTAGTCTACACGGCAGCGAATCTCGACAGGAAGTGGATCGAGTATCCTTTGGCGGAAAACTTGGCGAAGGCATTGGGTAAGCCCGTGCGGATCGCCAACGACGCGGTCGTTCAGGGGCTGGGTGCCGTGACGGGAACAGGCGTTGAACTAGTACTGACCCTTGGTACTGGACTAGGTACGGCTTTGTACCTCGACGGCGTTCCCATACCTTCGCTGGAAATCGCGCATCACCCATTTCGCAATGACATGACCTACGAGGATGTATTGGGACGCCGTGCTCTGGCAAAGCTCGGTCGCAAGAAATGGAACAAGCGCCTAATGGAAGCCATCGGCCAGCTCTACAAGGTTTTTTATTACGACCGCCTGTACATCGGGGGCGGCAATGCCGCTAACGTCAACATCAAACTGCCGAAGAATACAGAAATCATCTCGAATGAAGATGGTCTTCTGGGTGGGATAAAGCTTTGGGAGAAGGACCTGGACGAGATGTGGAAGTGACGAATGGCAACTGTTCCAACCGGCCCTAATAACGACCTGCCCCCGCTACCATACGAGTCCTGGAAGGACACGCTTGCGACTCTCCACATGTGGACGCAAGTGGTAGGCAAGATCCGGCTCGAGCTGACTCCGCTAGTGAACCAATGGTGGAATGTTCCCCTGTACGTTACCGCTCGGGGACTGACTACATCGCCGATGCCGTACCGCGGTCGCACTCTTGAAATCTACTTTGATTTCATCGAACACAAGCTTTTGATCGAGACCTGCGATAACCAGCGCGCTGAACTCGCGTTGAAGCCGGAGAGCGTTGCCCAGTTCTACCATTCCCTGATGGCGACCCTCACCGAACTTGGTATTCCAGTGAAAATTTGGACGATGCCGTGTGAACTGCCCCCCGCTGACACGATCCCGTTTGAAAAGGACTATCAGCACGCATCCTACGATGCCGAGGCGGCGCATAAGTTCTGGCGAATCCTCGTCTGGGTTGACACCGTCCTGAAGGAGTTCCGCGCGCAATTCGTGGGCAAAGCCAGTCCCGTACATTTTTTCTGGGGCAGCTTCGATATCGCAGCGACGCGGTTCTCGGGCAGGCCAGCTCCGGAGCGGCCCGGAGTCGACAAGGTCACGCGCGAAGCCTACTCCCACGAGGTAAGCAGTGTGGGATTCTGGCCGGGTGGCGCAGGAATCACCGGACCAGCCTTTTACTCCTATGCGGCGCCCGAGCCTGTCGGATTTGCGCGAGCCGCGGTGCGTCCGGAAGCCGCCTTCTATCATCCAGAGATGAAAGAGTTCCTCTTCATGTACGACGACCTACGAACGGCGCAAGATCCTGACCGGCTGCTGCTGGATTTTTGTCAAAGCACCTACGAAGCTGCAGCCACACTTGGCAAGTGGGACCGACGCGCACTCGAGCGCTAACGGCGGAGCATCCTATGGCAGAACCATGTACGCACCTCAATACCATCAAGATCACCACAACCCACACTCACGTTTGCCCGGAGTGCGTGCAGATGGGAGACACCTGGGTCCATCTGCGTCTTTGTCTGGAGTGCGGCCACGTCGGCTGCTGCGACTCTTCGAAGAATAAGCACGCCACTAAGCACTTCCACAAAGTTAAGCACCCGTTAGTTCGGTCTATCGAACCAGGAGAGACTTGGATGTGGTGCTATGTCGACGAGATTTTCCCCGGCGAATTGCCCCGCTAGCTTCAATCACCGAAGCTCGTGATGCAACTTGACGTCTGCCGCCCTCACAGGCATCTAATATGCTTGGCCGTACTAACCTCAGGAATAATTCATGGCCACTGATCTCAAAACTCAAGTCCAAGTCTCTCCTCTTGCCGGCAAGCCCGTCCCACCCGAGATGCTGGTGGATGTAGCGGGGCTGGAGCGCGCTTATTACGAGACGCGGCCGGACGTGAGCGATCCCAATCAGTTGGTTGCGTTCGGCACCAGCGGGCACCGCGGCTCATCGCTGCGGGGCACGTTTACCGAAGCGCACATCCTCGCCATCACCCAGGCCATTTGCGACTATCGCCGGCAGCAAGGCGTTGATGGCCCGCTCTATATGGGCAAGGACACACACGCCCTTTCGGCTCCCGCTCAGCGCACTGCGCTTGAAGTGCTTGCTGCGAACGGAGTCGAAACGGTCATTCAGAAGGACGATGGTTTCACCCCGACGCCAGTAATCTCTCACGCAATTCTCATCTACAATCGCGGCCGCAAACAGCATCTTGCCGACGGCATCGTTGTCACGCCATCTCACAATCCGCCGGAGGATGGCGGTTTCAAGTACAACCCCACAAATGGCGGCCCCGCCAATACGGATATAACCACTTGGATTCAGGATCGCGCGAACGAACTGCTGCGCGCGAACAATTCCGGTGTGAAGCGCATCTCGCCCGAAGCGGCCATCAAGGCGCCGACGACTCGCCATTACGATTTTGTCCCGCCGTACGTGACCGACCTGAAGAGCGTTGTCGATATGGACGCGATTCGTTCTGCTGGCCTGAAGCTAGCTGTCGATCCTCTGGGCGGGGCTTCGCAGCCTTACTGGGAGCCGATAAACGAGGCCTACGGCCTCAATATCGAAATTGTGAACCAGGCGATTGATCCGACGTTTTCTTTCATGACCGCCGACCATGACGGCAAGATTCGTATGGACTGCTCCAGTCCGTATGCAATGGCGCGGCTGGTCGGGTTGAAAGACCAGTACCAGGTTGCATTCGGCAACGACACGGATTCGGACCGCCATGGCATTGTCACACCGTCTGCCGGGCTGCTGAATCCGAACCACTACCTGGCAGTAGCAATTCAGTATCTGCTCACGCATCGCGAGCAGTGGCCAAGGAATGTCGTGGTTGGCAAGACGCTGGTCAGCAGCAGCATGATCGATCGCGTCGTCAACAAACTGGGTCGCAAATTGTGGGAGGTGCCGGTCGGATTCAAGTGGTTTGCGCCTGCTCTCTTCGACGGAACGTGCTGTTTTGGCGGGGAAGAGAGCGCCGGCGCCAGCTTCTTGCGGCGCGACGGAACGGTTTGGACCACAGATAAGGACGGCATCATCATGGACCTGCTCGCCGCCGAAATCACCGCGCGCAGCGGCAAGGACCCTGGAGGGCTTTTCCCCATGCTCGCTGAAGAGTTTGGCATGCCGCACTACACGCGCATCGACGCGCCCGCCACTCCTGAGCAAAAGACCAAGCTTGCCAAGCTGTCCCCCGAGAATGTAAAGGAGTCGTGGCTGGCCGGAGAGCCGATTGTCGCCAAGCTAACACGTGCGCCGGGCAACGACGCTCCCATCGGGGGATTGAAAGTCATCGCGCCAAGCGGTTGGTTTGCCGCGCGTCCCTCCGGGACCGAGAACATCTACAAAATTTACGCGGAGAGCTTCAAGAGCGAACCTCACCTGGAGGCGATCGTGGACGAAGCTCAGCAGATCGTGAACAATGCATTACGCTAACGGTTCGGCGGCGCCTATGAGGAGATCCGAATGGGACAAGCGCATTCAGCGTGCGACCGATTTGGCTGCACGCTCCTCCTACGTCGCTGAGGTCCTCCGCTTCTACTCCCAAGTGCTGACCTTCCAGCGTGCGATTTACAACGAAATGTCATCCCAGCCCATATTTCCTGAAAGCACGTCGGCGACATTTCGCCAACGGCTGGATCCCGGTGATGTGCTGCGTTACTTACCGGCGTTGCTGTCGCTAGCACAAGAAAAAGGGCCTGGCAAGCTGGCCGAGGATGTGACGGTAATTCGCTCCGCCTCAGCCAGTCAACATCGGGAGATGATCCAAAACTTTCTGGCAGGCGAGCGAACCTGGCATTCGTTCTTCGCCCACGCTCTCCTGCAACCCTATGCTGAACATCTGGCCGTAACTACTTCCTCTTCACCGCGAGGAGAAATGCGACCCATCTGTCCGGTATGCGGTTCACGCCCGCAAGTTGCTACCCTGAGGCCCGAAGGCGATGGCGGAAAGCGATTTCTGTTGTGCTCGCTGTGTCTTACAGAGTGGGAGTTCCGCCGCATCCTGTGCCCCGCCTGTGGCGAGGAGGACCATAAGAAGCTGCCACGATACTCCGCAGAAGAGATCGAACCCGTCCGTGTCGAGGCGTGCGACACATGCCACTACTATTTGAAGTCGATCGACATGACGATAGACGGGCTGGCAGTTCCGCTGGTGGACGAAGCGGCCACGGTGCCGCTTGACCTCTGGGCCACTGAGCACGGCTATAAGAAGGTCCAGCCAAACCTTATGGGTTTCTAGCTCATTCGCCTATCCGCGCTCCTCCTGCTACTCTGACCTCTTCCGATCATGTCGCGGCAGAAGCCCCACACACATCCCATACGCTCGGTGCTCAAGCAGCTCCCGTTTTATCGGATCCTCAAACAATTGGGCCATCATCCGGACTATTGGTGGTGGAAATTACGGAGCGAGCCGCGGCGCATTCCTCATCTCGTAAAGCAGCGCACGGTCCTGGAGTATGCGCAAAGGTTTGGGTTGAAAACTCTCGTCGAGACCGGAACGTATTACGGCGAAATGCTCGCTGCAGTCGCTGCACATTTTCGGCGCATTTACTCCGTCGAACTTGATCCCGGTCTGGCGAAGCTGGCCCAGGAGCGGTTTCGCAGGCTCCCCTACGTCACCATCATCGCAGCGGACAGTCAAATCGCTGTCCCTCGATTGGTAAAGGAGCTGAATGAGCCGTGCTTGTGGTGGCTCGATGCTGGTTATTGCGGCTGGGCGGGGGCAAGCGGCACGTCTGAGCGGCTGGGTTCGGAGTTCGGTGCGATCCTCGCCGACAGCCGGCACGACCATGTGATCCTGATGGATGACGCTGACGGTGTAAGCGGCCTAGAGGAGCTGATCGCTTCGGTTGAAGTGAATTATCCCACTCGCCATGTCGAAATAAGACATAACATCATCCGCATCACGCCGCGAGAGCTTTGAAGATGGTATTGCTGCGGATGGCTGCGCACAGCGCCCGAGCTTGCCCCTCTTATTGCGTTACGGTCAGTGACGCCGTCGCGGCCTGACCTGCAAATGACGCGCCGATCGTGGTCGACCCGATAGAAACAGGACTCGCTAACCCGCTGGAGCTGATCGTCGCCACGCCTGGCACGCTCGAGCTCCAGGTCGCCTGGTTGGTGACATTGCCGAAAGTGCCGTCGGAGAACGTCGCGGTGGCAGTGAACTGTGCGGTTTGGTTCTGCGACAACGATATGCTCGAGCTCGATGTGTTGATGGTAAGAGCCGTAACCGTCTTGGTGCTGACCGTCAGGCTGGCGGTGGCGGTGACGTTGTTGGTCGACTTGGCTGTGATCGTGGTTGTGCCCAGTGCAACACCCGTGGCCAATCCTGCGTTGTTGATGGTGGCAACGCTGGTAGACGAAGAGGTCCATATTACCTGCGAGGTGACATCACCCGTGCTGTTGTCACCGAAGGTCGCAGTAGCACTGTACTGCTGCGTGCCCTGCGGCTTCACAAACGCCCCCGTGGGCGAGACCGACAGTGAGATGATCGTATTTTTGGAAGGGAAGAAGCCGGAACAACTGCTCAACAAAAGAGCGACGAGAAGGGCCGTTGCGCTTCGTCCAACCATTGTGATGCTTCGTCTAATCATCGATTCTCCCTGGCCCTGAACAGAAGCGCACTGCTCTCCTCGCTGCAACAGATCATAGCCCTTCGATATTCCTACTGCGCCTGCTCACGCGCTTAGGGTTCAGACGCGGCGGGATGAAGCAGGTAAGCGGAACTGACGCGGGCATCTCTGAATAACCGGCTTTCACAAACCCTTACGGGAATTATTTTCAATCGTGGGCCCAGCACACTGACTGGTGCGTCATGCGTCACAGACAATTCGGCAACCCGGGGAGATGATCGAGTTGTCGGCAGTCTCATCGGAGCGCCGGTTCATTGGCCACTTTAGCGGCCCGCTAACTTGATGGGATTGCCTGACGGACTCTCAAGTGAGGAGGCTTACGTCGTGAAGAAAGCAACCATTCTCCTCGTTCTCATGGTCGCTGCGCAGTTGGCAGCTCAGGACAAGTCGACCGTTACGGTCAAGAATTCCGAAACCAACAACGGCGTCGTCATCGTCAACGCGATACAACCCGCCACCGCCGATCAGGCAAGAGCTTCAGTTGAGCTGCATTGCAACAAGGGCGCAGGCTCATGCAAAGCTCCTGAACCAGGAACGTACATCATGGTGCGGCTGCCGAAAAATTGGGGAATGTACGATTGCGCCAACGTTGATTTGTACCCGACTACCGCGAACCCAGCGACTGACCAGAAAATCGGCGAGTATTGCCTGATCGAGAAGTGAACTGGGCGACTGGGTTGCTCCGGGTGTTTTCTGACCGCGAGCGAACCAGGTAAGTAGCTGAAAAGGTTACGGTTCATAAGGGTGCCATAATTTCTGCCGTCCACGTCCGTGTGCACAGGCGCACGATTATTTAGAATGTTTGTGTAAGGGAGTCGCAACACCAGGGCTAGAGAATTGAGATGAGTGAATGTTTTTCAACGACGAGTGTGACTTCGTCGATGACGACCGGTACGACCTGTTTACCTTAACCTTCCAAGTGCAACGGCGCAAGCCGATCGTGAGCCCTCATCGCAGGGAAGCATTTAGCGCCCCAACTTTTACAGCGCCTGCACAGTCGCCGGCTGCGCATTGCGCCGCGGCCGCCGATTCGCCTGCAGCACCTTGTTGCGCAGGCGCAGCGACTGCGGAGTCACCTCCACAAGTTCATCCTCGGAGATAAATTCGATCGCCTGCTCCAGGTTGAGGTTCTTGAACGGCACCAGCCGGATAGCTTCGTCGGCGGTTGAGGCCCGCATGTTGGTTAGCTTCTTTTCACGTACGACGTTCACATCCAGGTCGTTGTCGCGCGAGTTCTCGCCGATAATCATGCCCTCGTAGACCTCCACGCCGGGGCCGACGAATAGTTCGCCGCGTTCCTGAAGTCCCCACAGCGCGTAGGCGGTTGTCGTGCCAGCGCGATCGGCTACCAGCGCTCCGGTGGGACGGTGCGGAATCTCGCCTTGCCACTCGATGTAGCCGTCGAACAGCGAGTTCATCACGATCGTGCCGCGTGTGTCGGTGAGCAACTCGCTGCGCAACCCGATCAGTCCACGGCTGGGGATGACGAACTCCATACGCACGCGCCCGTAACCGTGATTGTGCATCTTCTGCATCTGCGCCTTGCGCGCGCCGAGCTTCTCGATGACCACGCCTACGAATGACTCCGGTACATCCACTGTGAGCCGTTCGACCGGCTCCATTAGCTTGCCCTCGAGCTGCTTGGTCACAATCTCCGGTTTGCCGACCGCGAGTTCGAAACCTTCGCGGCGCATCATCTCGATGAGTATTGCGAGTTGCAGCTCGCCCCGACCCATCACCTTGAACGAGTCGGTGCTGTCCGTATCTTCAGCGCGCAGCGAGACGTTGGTCAGCAGTTCCTTTTCCAGGCGCTCGCGCAGATTGCGCGAGGTGACATACTGGCCTTCGCGGCCGGCCATGGGCGAAGTGTTCACCATAAACTGCATAGCGATGGTCGGCTCGTCGATGGTGATCACGGGCAACGGCGCGGGATTCTCGGCATCGGTGATAGTTTCGCCGATGTTAATTCCGGTTACACCCGCGACCGCAACAATGTCGCCTAGCTCAGTAACTTCGATATCCGTTCGCTTCAGGCCGGAGAACGAAAACAATTTGGTGATCTTGATTTTCTCCAGCGAGCCGTCGCGCTTGGCGATGGCAACATCTTCACCAGTGCGAAGCGTGCCATTGAAGACGCGTGCGATCGCCAGCCGGCCGAGATAGTCGCTGTAATCGAGATTCGCTACCAGCACCTGTAGCGGACCATTAGCGTCGCCGGTTGGCTGCGGGATGGTGTTCACGATTGCTTCGAACAGCGGCTGCAAATTCTCCCCGGCGCCGTCCGCCTCAGTCGAAGCCGTCCCCAACTTCGCGTTGGTGTAGAGCACAGGGAAATCGAGCTGATTTTCGGCCGCGTCCAGGTCGATGAACAGGTCGTAGACTTCATTCAGAACTTCTTGTGGCCGAGCATCCGGACGGTCAATTTTATTGATGACCAGGATTGGCGGCAGCTTGGCTTCCAGTGCCTTGCTCAATACATAACGTGTCTGCGGCAACGGGCCTTCGCTGGCATCGACCAGCAGCATCACGCCGTCCACCATCTTCAGTGCGCGCTCCACTTCGCCGCCGAAATCGCTGTGGCCCGGTGTGTCGACGATGTTGATCTTTACATCGTGGTAGAAGATCGCGGTGTTCTTGGCCAAAATCGTAATGCCGCGTTCGCGCTCCAGTTCGTTGGAGTCCATCACGCGTTCGACATGTGTCTCGTTGGCGCGAAAGATGCCGCACTGGTTCAGCATGGCATCGACCAGCGTCGTTTTACCGTGGTCCACATGCGCGATGATGGCGATATTGCGAATGCTTGTGCTCAAACCGCTGTCCTTTCCTGGTTTGCGGAAGACGCTGGGAAAACCGCGTTTGATCGGCGAAACGGAGGGGAATATCCGAGCACTACCAGTTTACAATACGCGTAAAGATTGGATGGTATTCTCGGCTGAATGCTTGGGAGAGGCGCACGCGTTATGGGTTCACTCTCCACCGACCCCGACTGTCTCCGGATTGAAATTTCGGAGCGCTGATTTTGACAAATTGCACCGGCCCTGCATCTATCGGCCGCGCGCGAACGTACTGCTAGATGGAAGCGAGCCCACAAGGCGCCATGGATCGCGGCGATGCAGCGGATGACATGCGGTTAATCGCGCGCGTGCGCGCCGGTGACCAGCAGGCCATGTCCGAGCTTTACGATCGCTACGCCAAAGTGGTTTACGCAGTGGCACTGCGGGTGCTACAGGACGCCAACGCCGCCGAAGATGTGCTTCAGGACATCTTCCTGCAGCTGTGGCGCAATGCGGATGCGTTCGATGCCAGCCGCGGCACGCTGGCGGCATGGCTTGCAGTTATCGCACGGCATCGCTCCATTGACCGCCTGCGCAAACGCCGGCCGGAGGTGGACATTGACGACTGCGTCATCGCCGGCGGTCCTGACCTGAGTGCTGAAGCCGAACGCAACCTGGTCGTGGAGAAAGTCCGAACGGTATTGGCGGAGATGGACCCAAATCAGCGCAAGGCTTTGGAGCTGGCGTATTTTCAGGGGCTCACGCATAGTGAAATTGCGGCGAAGACAGGTGAGCCCTTGGGAACGATTAAGACACGGATTCGCGGCGGGCTACAAGTGTTACGGGCTAAATTTGCAGGATGAAGACACACGAACAATTCGCCGACGACTTGGCGCTGTACGCTCTGGACGAGTTGACCGGGGCGGAGCGCCGGGAATTCGAGGAGCACCTGCAGACCTGCGCTGCCTGCCGCCGTGAATTGCAGGCGTTACGCTCCGATCTCGGCCTGTTGGGATTGAGCAGCGTCGGTCCGCAACCGCCCGCACGCAGCAAAGACCGCCTGATGCGGACAATCGCCGCCGAACCCCGCGGAGTCTCGTTGCCCGACCGTGCAGCGCCTCGGCAAAGGAATTGGCGGCTGCTGCTGATTCCAGCCTTGGCAGCATTGGGGCTGCTGTTCATCGTAGTTGGATTTTGGCGCAGTAACTTCGGTTTGAGGGACCAGCTTGCCGAGCTGCGAAACCGCAATCAGGACCAGACGATACAACTGGACCGTCTGAACCAGGAGCTGACATTGCTGACTTCGCCGGATGCGGTGCATGTCTCTCTCAATCCGCAGAAATCTGCCAGGCAGCCAAGCGGCACCGCTATCTACAGTCCTTCGAAAAAGCGGATGATGTTCATGGCGAGTAATCTGCCTGCCGTGTCCGAAGGCAAGGCCTACGAGCTTTGGATTATTCCCGCAAGCGGCGCGCCGGTTGCGGCTGGCGTCTTCAAACCCGACGAGCACGGCAATGCGGTCATGATGGACCACAGGATGCCCGAAGGCGTTGAGGCCAAAGCCTTCGCCATCACCGTCGAAAATGAAGCCGGTTCCGACAAGCCAACTTCGCCGATTATGTTGATGGGTCAAGGCGAGTAAGCCGTGGTATTCGCAACGGAAACGTGTCAAAAGATAATTAGAATCGTCGGATAATTATTATCATCCGAAGCCTGTGCGGCGCGAAAAGGGGTCATGTTTCTGCGCTCTTCGCGTTCCGCCGTCGGACGCTGATTGAACCCGCACTATCCATCTCATCAAATCGGACAAGTCGTATCGGCGTGTGAACCTTGGCTGCTGACACCTCAAGCTTCACCCTTGATCGATTGTGTCCTCAACCTGAATTCAATCAAACTTTGGAGGAACAGAGATGCCGAAAGAGCGTGTTGTAAAGCCTGGCGATGTCACGCAGCGCGTGGGAGTGGAGGTGATTCGGGCGCGTGGCGTCGACGTCGAGAAGCTGATCCGTATGCTAATTGCCAATGCCGCGGCCGAATTCGCGAGCACCTACTACTACTACACCATCCTGCGCATGCATCTGGCGGGTCACGAGGATTACAAGGAGATCTGCGAAGACGCGCGTCTGGAAGACCGCGCGCATTTTGAACTGATCGTCCCGCGGATCTACGAACTCGGCGGCGAGTTGCCCAACGACCTGCCCGCGTTCCACGACCAGGCTGGATGCCGCGCAGCCAAGCTGCCCGACCCACCCACAGCCGTGAACATTCTGACCTTGCTGTTAGAGTCGGAACGGTGCGCCATTCGCAGTTGGATCGAGATCTGCGACATGACCTTCGGCAAGGACCCGCGCACCTACGACATGGCGGCACGCATCCTTAACGAAGAGATCGAACACGAGGCGTGGTTCATCGAGTTGCTGGCATATGAGCGCGATGGCAAGTCGGTTCCCAGCGGACACTTCCGCCGCGGCGAACCAGGACACGCTCCGTACAGCAAGAACGCTTCCTTCTACATCGGAAGCTAAGGCCGGTTAGGGCACCCCAGGTGAGTCGCTGCCATTCGGCTGCCGTCGGAGAAACCCACGTTGGGGTGCCCCGTTCTAGCCCCCTGTTGGCTAAGGCGGGCGGTTATACCTGTTTGTTAGCGCATGTGAACCACAATAACGATCCCGCGACAACATTCACCGTCACGCTGCTCACACCCTCCGGTGAGCGAGGGATCCAGGTGCCTGCCAGTGAGCACATCTGGGACACTGCGTTCCAAAAAGGGGTAACGTTGCCGGCGCTCTGCCATCAGGGATGGTGCCTGACCTGCGCTGGCCGGTTAGCGAGGGGCGAGGTGAACCAGAAGGATTCGCTGGCGTACTTTCCGCAGGATCGAGAAGCCGGATTCGTGCTCTTGTGTACCGGAAAGCCGTGCTCTGATCTCACAATTCGTACCGAGCAAGCGCAAGAGATGCGCAAGCATCGCCTGCGGCACGGGTTGCCCGCGCCTTACTCGCAAGGCCTCAAACCGTGATCGACGAATTATTGCAAGCGGTGATCCCAATCATTAATGCGAAACTACGGCCGGCTCGCACGACGACGCCTCGACTGTCTTCGCATTGCGAACACTATTGCGCACGCGAATCAGCACGCAGGTCGAATTGTCCTCCCCGCCACTTTGATTCGCGGCATCGATGAGCGTGTCACACGCCGCCTGCAACGAGGGAAGCTGCAAGAGAATGCTGCGGATTTCACCATCGTCCACATGACGCAGAACTCCGTCCGTGGTCAGCAGCAGCGTGTCGCCGCCCTGCGCCGGAAATTCGCCCAGGTCGGGCAGTGTGCTCTCATCCGTGCCAAGCGCACGGGTGATGATATTTTGCGCGGACGAGCGCTTTGCCTGCTCCAGCGTGATCATGCCGCGCCGCACCTGCTCCATCACCAGGGAATGGTCCTCTGTCAATTGAAGCAACTGGCCTTCGCGAAACAGGTAAATCCGGCTATCGCCGACATTGGCGATGCTGAAAATGCCGTTACAGAAGCGGGCTGCGACCAACGTAGTGCCCATGCCCGAGGTGTTCTTGTGTTCCTCGGCATAGTTCAGGATGGCATCGTTGGCCTGCTTGACAGCCTCGGCGAGCAGCCGAGCGCCTAGCGGAGCATCGTCGAGATAGGCATCGTCCTCGACGCTGGTCTTGCGCTCACGAAAAAATGAGAGCACGGTATCGACGGCAATCTGGCTGGCAACTTCTCCGGCAGCGTGGCCGCCCATGCCATCGCAGACCACGAAGATACCGAGCTGTTCGTCGTAACCGAAGTGATCTTCGTTCGACGGGCGAACGCGGCCGACATCGCTGCGGCCCGCCACCTCAAGTGAGAGTGACATGTGTCGCAACAGTTTACCCGGTTCGTGCAAAGCGTGCGAGTGCCTAAAGTGCTAAAGGGTTTCACCTTACTGCAGATCATCAACAACATGGCCCAGAGGCGGGCAAACGAAATCACCCCTGCTGCTTCCAATCAACATGCCGCTTTCTGAGCAAGTGATATGGATGTTTCTACTGGCATTACCCATCGCAAGCATCGCCTGGACGGTGACACATGAAGAAGTCTTTCGCGAGCCGCGGGATTTTTGCGTACGTCGAAGCCAGGACTCGCGCGCTCTCTGGTGCCGCAAGTTCTTCTACCTGTTCACCTGCGAGTATTGCTTCAGCCACTGGGTCACCGCCGCATTTCTCGTTATCACTCGCTTCAAACTGCTCTACACGGACTGGCGGGGATATCTCGTATCGCTTTTCGCCCTAGTCTACGTCTCCAACTTCTACATTGGTCTTTTCGGACACGTGAAGCTCGAAGTCAAGAAAGACCGGGCGGAGATCAAAGCCATTGAGGCGGAGGCCGAGGTGAAAAAGGTCGAGGCAACGAAGGCGGCGTAAAGGCGCTCCGGTCTATCCCCTATCCACTCACCACAGTTACGGTCTTGTTTTCGCAATGTCCGGTTCCTTGTCGCGAAGCGGGTGAGGCTCGAGGTGATGCTGGGTGAGATCTTCGCGCAGGTATTCGAACGCCTCTTCTGGCGTGTTCGCCCAATGAAACAGTTGCATGTCGTTGGGAGAAATGGTGCCCGAATCCACCAGGGCCTGGAAGTTAACAACCCGATCCCAATAAGCCTTGCCGTACACAACAATGCAAATGCGCTTGGCCAGCTTCTCGGTTTGGGCCAGGGTTAGCAGTTCGAACAGTTCGTCGAAGGTCCCAAATCCGCCGGGGAAGACAACCAGCGCCTTCGCGAGATACGCGAACCACAACTTACGCATGAAGAAGTAGTGAAACTCGAAGTTCAATTCTGGAGTGATGTAAGGATTCGGCATCTGCTCGAATGGCAGATTGATGTTCATTCCTATGGTTTTCCCGCCGGCTTCTGAAGCCCCCAGGTTTGCAGCTTCCATAATGCCCGGACCACCGCCGGTGCAGATGACAAATCGATTACGTGGCTGACTGATCGATTTCGTCCACTGCGTGATCATGAATGCGAGTCGGCGAGCATCCTCGTAATAGCACGCCATCGCGACGTCAGCTTTCGCGCGGCGAATGCGCGCCTGTTCCTCGGGCGGCGCCGGCGTTGCAGAACCCGGTTTGTCCAACAACTCCAGAGCTTCCTGTGCCTGCGAGCGGCTGTGGAATCGCGCCGAGCCAAAGAAAACGATGGTGTCTTGAATGCGCTCCCGCCGGAAACGCGATAGCGGTTCCTGATATTCGGCGAGAATGCGCAGAATGCGTCCGTCGGGGCCGTTCAAGAATTTCTTGTTCTCGTATGCCAGCGGAGCGCGATTAGCGTGTGGATCTTTCTTGTCAGTCATATTCTCGGTATCGGACAGCCTCCGCCACGGCCAGCCAGATATCGGCCACACCTAATCCGCTGATCAAGCCCCGAACGAAGTCCTGCATCAGGAACTCTCGCATCCGGGGAAAACCTGACAGCAGGGAATTGTCGGTCCAGAACGAACTCCAGGGAGCAATGATCAATATGATGCCGATTACGACGCAAACGAGAATGAACTCGACGAGAAAGAGGCGCGCCCTCCACAGTTGCCATCGGCTTGGCTTGCGCCGCGGTGGCGGCATCACCAGCACAGGCCCGTTTTGCCGCTCGACACCGCCGCTCCTGGGAACCTGCTCAAGTGGATTCATCGCTTGGTGCGCATCGGGAGCATGTTGTTGAAACAGAACTCGCCTCTGTTGCTTTCGTCATCTGTTAAAAGCCGGTTACGCTGTAGCAAGGATACTACGTTCAATCTCGCCCGGCCCCACGGGTTGCGCTCGTAGCGCCCATAACGAATGAGCAGAGCAGATCAATCGCCAAATCGAACCGCTGCGCGAGCCTTAGCCTTCGCGGCTTCCTCTTCCCGATTTCTCGGGGGCGCAGCTGTCTGCAAGGAGCGCAGCAGACGCTCTGAAACCGCAGCCACGTCATCCACGGCAGCGAAAAACTGAGCTTCATTGGCTTTGGATGGTTTGTTGAAGCCCGTGATCTTCCGCACGAACTGAAGCGCCGCCGCGCGGACCTCATTGTCCGTGACCGGCGGCTCGAAATTGAACAACGTCTTAATGTTCCTGCACATTTCTAATAAACCTCTGTAACCGCTCCGCAGCTCCGCTGTGTCTACATCATTCTCAATGCTTCGGAGCTGCATGAGCCTTGTGCTTGGGCCGCTCATGGTGGCCCTCTTCAATATCGCTCAACCGGATCACCGCCGCCGCCGCGGCGTACTGCACTTCGTCCTGCGCGTCTTGCAGGCCCAAGACAGCGGTGGCTTTCAGCGAGGGATCCCCACGCTTGGCTATCGCGTTGAAGGCCGCCGCTCGCACCAGCCACTTTTTCTCCCGTAGCGAAGCGTCGGCGAGGGCCTTTCCGCTTCTGGGGTCCGGGTCCTTCGCCAGAATGAGCGCTGCCGTCGCCAGCACCGGAGAAGTGTCGTCCTTAGTGAAGAACTTATATGCGGAAACGCCCACTCCGCCGAAGGGCACAAACCCGAGCCCGGTCTCGATACCCAGGCCGGCCAGCTTCCTGGGATCGTCCAACATCTTCTTGGGCTCGCTCAGCAGGCCGCTGCCGGCTTTCTCCTGGCCCGTGAGCACGGCATAGAACACGTCGTAACCGTCATCGTTGCCCAGCGCGAGCAAAGCTTGCCCTGCGGCGAGGATCACCGACGGCTCAGTTTCCTTCAGCGCCTCCTTGAGCTGCGGTATGGCGCTCTTAGCCGACATATCTCCCAAGGCTTGCGCTGCCGCAGCGCGCACCTCAGGCTTCGGGTCCTTCAGCGCGGTCAGGGCCGCGTCAAGCGCCTGCGGATCGTCCGGCAACAGTCCGAGGTCTGCGACCGCCTTGGTGCGTTTCTCGATATTCGAGTTAGTGAGTCCTTGCTTGAGCACAGTCCACGCCTGTTCGCGTGGATCCTGCGCCGCAGATGTGCCCACGATCGCGCACAAGAGTCCGAGCACGCTGACGAATCGGAGCGAAAAGCGCATCTCGACTACCTCATGGTTTAAGTGACGACAAGAAAAGCAGTCTAAGCGTTTCAGCGCAATGCAGCAATGGACGCGGGCTTCTGTCGAGCCGCTGCGCTGCCTGGGATGCGACACCTGATGAGCCTCGTCTGATTGACCCCAATTTTTTCGGGTGCTACCGTCGAAATCTCCAATGCTGGACAGGTTGCAATATTGGGTAGTCGCGGCGGTGGTGCGCGTGATTGGCGCATTGCCCCGCCCTCTGGCTCACGCTGCCGGCATATCGATTGGGAAATTGGTGTACCACCTGTATCCGCGTCTCAGGCGCGTTGGGCGTCGTAACCTGGAACTCGCGTTTCCCGAGAAGACCGCCGCCGAGCGCCGCAACATTTTGCGCGACGTGTATGTGTCTCTGGGACGACTGCTCGGGGAAGCCTGTCTCTTCCCAAATTACACAGAGGCGAATGCCTCCGAAATTGCCGTCTATCAAGGTTTCGAGAATTTCGACAATGCGGAGAAGCGCGGCAAGGGCGTCCTGCTGCTGACCGGACATTTTGGCGGCTGGGAGGTGGGCTCGTTCTTTCACTCGCTCTGCGGCCATCCCATGCAGATCGTGGTTCGGCCGCTGGACAATCCTTACCTGGATGCGCTGGTCATGCGATGCCGCGCTTTGCACGGCAACTCCATGATCGGGAAACAGGAGTTCGCTCGCGGGCTGATTGCGGCGATGCGCAACAATCAGACAGTCGGCATACTGATGGACACCAACATGACGCCGCCGCAAGGTGTCTTTGTAGATTTTTTCGGCATTCCTGCGTGTACCGCGAGCGGTCTGGCGCGCGTGGCTTTACACACCCGAGCTACCGTGGTTCCGGCGTTCACCATCTGGGACCCGGTGCTGCGCAAATATCGCGTGGAGTTCGACCGCCCTGTCGAGCTGGTGCGTACCGGGAACGATGAAGCTGATGCAACCGCCAACACGGCTCGATTCACCAGGATTATCGAAGAGTACGTTCGCCGCTATCCCGACCAATGGCTATGGGTACATCGGCGTTGGAAGACACGGCCGCCAGGGGAGAAGCCGTTGTATTGAGGAGTGGATAGTGGTTAGTGAATAGTGGACAAACTGCGGGTTGAGCGTTTTGCCACATAACTGCTGGTGGGAAATGGCTGCGACCTCGCGCCGTAACTATCCACTAACCACCATCCACTATCCACTGCTATAACTTCCTCATGCCCCACACCTTGCAAGAACTGGCGGAGTTCACCGCGTCGCGCCTGATCGGTGGCGGCAACGTTGAAATCGCGAAAGTTGCCAGCATAGAGCAAGCGCACCCCGGCGATCTGGTTTTTGTGCAGGACGAGAAGGACCTGCGCCATGCTTTGGCTTCGGGTGCAAGCGCGGTTATAGCCGGTGAGTTCGCGAATGATTGCCCAGCAAGCAAGCCGCTGCTGATCGCCGACAATCCGCGCCTGGCATTTTGCAGGGCCGGCGCACTGCTTCATCCGCCGAAAACCTATCCTCCAGGCGTGCATCCTACTGCAGTTGTTGATCCGTCGGCTCGGATTGCTGCCAGCGTGGCCATCGACGCTCACGCTGTAATCGAAGCCGGTGTTATGGTTGGAGAGCGCGCCCACCTTGGCGCGAGCTGTAGCGTTGGCGAAGGCGTAGTAATCGGCGACGACTGCGACCTCTACCCTTGCGTGGTCATCTACCCAGGCACGACGCTCGGCCGCCGTGTCATTGTGCATGCCGGCACCGTGCTGGGTTCGGACGGATTCGGCTTTGTGTGTGATCCAACGTACGGTCGATATCACAAGTTCCCCCAGATTGGAGAATTGGTGATCGGCGACCATGTTGAGATCGGCGCCAATTGCACCATCGATCGCGGCGCGCTGGACAAGACCGTGATTGGTTCGGGCACCAAACTGGATAACCTGGTGCACATCGGTCACAATGACGTAGTTGGGGCAAATGTCGTCATCGCTGCGCAGACTGGAGTCTCCGGCAGTTCAGAAATTGGGGATGGCTGCGTCATTGGCGGGCAGGTCGGAATCGGCGACCACGCCAAGATTGAGGCCGGGACGGTGCTGGGCGGCCAGGCAGGCATTCTGCCGCAAAAGATCCTGCGCGGAAAGGGCAAATTGTATTGGGGAACCCCGGCGCGTCCGTTGCGTCAGTACTTGAAGGAGTTGGCGGCTTTGGCTCGCCTGGCGCGCAACAGGGAAGAGTAATTGCTTGCTAGTTGCTGATTGCTAATTGCTAATTATGGCCCTCATCGTAGTCGGTGGACATTCACGCAGCGTAGGTAAGACCAGCGTGGTCGCCGGCCTCATCGCCGCTCTGCCGGAATTTCGCTGGACGGCGATGAAGATCACGCAGTACGGTCACGGCGTCTGCTCGGCCAATGGCAAGACCTGCCACTGCGCTACCGACGATCACTCTTGGGCGGTGACGGAAGAACGAGACCGGAGTGGAAAGAGCGACTCATCCCGATTCCTCGTTTCCGGCGCGGCGCGTTCCCTTTGGGTCCGCACACGACAAGGCATGCTGGCGGAAGCGATGCCCCGCATCCGTGAGGAACTTGCGAAGGTCGAGAACACGATACTCGAGTCCAACAGCATCCTGCGCTTTCTGCGCCCGGATGTTTACATCACAGTCCTCGACACGGCGACTGCGGATTTCAAATTGTCAGCTTTTCAGTTTCTCCAGCGTGCCGATGCGCTCGTCCTCCACGACACAGCTGAACCTGTGGCCTGGACTAAGATCTCCCTGGAACCAATTGCGAATAAGCCGACCTTTCGAATTCGCCCGCCTCATTACGTCACGCCAGCGATGGTTGCGTTCGTCCGAGAGAAATTGAAACCGGCGATGGCGTCGCAGTAACGCGTGCTCACGCCGCGCGCACGGGCTTGCCAGTCTCCTCGGGGCGTGATACGGCCTCCCTTTGGCGAGCCGGCTCGGACCGCGTAGCGCCCCGTTCGAATCCAATTCGCGCGAAGGTGATATCCAGCACCAACCCGGTCAGCGCCTGCATGAAATCATCGTTCAGCCGCACAACCGACGTAATCTGTTCGTCACTCAGACCGGCATCCGACAGCTGCGAAACCGAGGCCTCCACTCGGACTGGCAACTCGCCAGCCATCGTCAGCGCACTACCCGCGAGCCGGTATTGGCAGTCGGCGTAAACCGGCGATTCCAAGAGCTGTTTCAGCGATGCCCAGCACTCCATGTAGAACTCGGGCCAGCACGCCAGAGCGCGATGTTCGTCGGAGATAAAAGCCAGTTCAAGGACGCGGCGTCTCTCGTCCCAACTGGAATGCACGGCTCGGCTTGTCTCATCGTCCTGAAGCAACGTTGGCGGCAGTGGGAAGTTAGGATGAACCGCAGCTTCGTGAGTCGCCCGCGAGTTGCCAACCGGCTCCTCGAAGGCCTGCATCTGCGCCGCCGCGATCAGCAGGAGCAAAGGGTCCAGGTACTGGTAATAATCGAGCACTTGGGACATCGAAAGATGCGTGTGGACTTCAGGACGTTCGCTCCGACTGGTAAGAGGCGGGATGTCGAAGTAATTGTGCGCGCGGGTATATGACTCGGCCGCGAGCCGAGCGCCTAGAAGAAAGAATTGCCGCGACTGTACTGCCGGCCGAAATGCCTGCCAGTGCAACTCCAGGAACTCGGGAAACGCGGCATAAGCCTGGTAGAGCTTAGGCACCTCCGGCAACCCGAGGCTCTCTCGCACTTCGCGAAAAATTTCCCGCGTGCGGGCAAGCGCCTCGCTTTCGCTGACTAGCTTTAGGCGTCCTCCCCGCTTCCAGCGCATATTCCCTTCGATGAGAAAAGATGCCGCTTCGATGTAAGGTGAATCACTGTACTATCCACACTCCCATGGTCTTACATCGCCGGCGAGCGTAGGTGTACCCTGAATCTTCGACCTAAGGCCGCCGGTGCTTGAATAAATTACGAGAGGACACGTCTCTGAGCGCAGCCAGCCAGACACCCCGCTTCGAAGTTCTCTTCGATATCGCCGAGCCAAGCCTGATCGAGGACGCTGCCTATGGCCCCTACGGCAATCTTGGCTTCCCACCCCCACCGGGTGATCGCCCTTGGATTTACTCCAATTTTGTGCAGTCGCTCGACGGAATCACCAGCCTACTCGGTAAGCATGCCTCTGGGGGTGAGATATCCCAGTCCCGCGAGGATCGCTGGCTGATGGATCTGCTACGCGCCCACGCAGATGGGCTGCTTATGGGGATGAACACTCTCCGCGAGGAGCGGCGGCTCCGCGGACCGGACAGTCGCGGTATCGTCTTTCAAGTAGCTGATCGTACGCTGCGGGAATTGCGCGGCAGGCTGGGCAAGGGCCGGGAGCGAAATATCTTCGTCACCAGCGCGACCGATCTCGATCTATCACGGCACAAGGTTTTTGACGGAGAGGTGGTCGATGCTGCCATTCTGACCTCGCCGTCAGGTGCTGAGCGCCTGCGTGCTCAGGGGCCGCATCCCCATTTGGCGATTTTGGCCGCCGGCGAAAAAGAAGTCCTCGACCTGCCTCGGGGGATTGCAAGATTGACTGAAGAGCTCGGCGTGCAATATCTCTTGTGTGAAGGAGGGCCAACTTTATACGGTAATCTGGCCCGTGCCGACCTCGTCGACGAGAAATTTATGACCGTCTCCCCCGTCGAGACTGGGCAAGTCGTGCCTCCCGAGCAGGAGCGGACTGCGACCGAGCAGACCATCCCCGTGTTGCTGCGCCCAACAGTTTTTGGAGGACCGGGATTCACCCGCGAGAAAGTCACGCGCTGGCGCTGGATGAGCAGCCGCAAGGCTGGCGACCACCAGTTCAATCGCTATCGACGGGAGCGACGTGGGTGATAGCATCGATCAGTTCAAACGCGGAATCGAGGGATGTTCTATGCCGACTCAACAGCGGAATCGCCAATCCCATTGAGATTAGCGCTTGAGCCCTAAGCTGCCGGCAATAACCGGGAAGGAGCTGGCCCACGTTGCCCAGCACTCTAATTCTTGTTCCGGCGGTAGCAAGCCCTTAGCTTCCCATGGAGGATCTTGATGGTCAACCTAAGCCAACTTAGGAACTCGATTCGAGGCCTGGGCGGGCACGCGGTTACTCGCGCGTTGACACTGGCGATCGCGTTCGCGCTGTCAGGGGTCGCAACCCAGGCGGCGCAGGCGCAAACCTTCCAGGTAATCCATAACTTCACCGGCGGAGCAGATGGTGCAACTCCCTCTGCCGGTTTGACCATGGATGCGGGAGGAAATCTCTATGGCACGACATATTCCGGCGGTGTGGGTTTCGGCACAGTTTTTAAGCTGAAGCAGGCCGGTTCGGGCTGGGTCCTGAACCCCTTTTACAGCTTTGCTGGCGGCGGCGACGGAGCTAATCCAGAAGCCCGGGTAGTCTTCGGTCCAGACGGCCTTCTCTACGGCACCACAACGAATGGCGGCGTCCTTTTCGGCACGGTCTTTAAACTGGGACCCTCGCCCACCGCTTGCATAAGCGCTGTGTGCCCAGGGACGAAAACCACGTTGTATACCTTCACCGGCATCCCTGACGACGGAGAAAATCCTCAGTACGGTGATCTCATCTTCGATCACGCGGGTAACATCTACGGCACCACGGTCAACGGCGGTGTTAACGACTGCGGTCTGGTTTACGAGCTGACGCCTTCGGGGACCCAGTGGAAATTTGGGCTTCTCTACAGCTTTGGTAACGGTACGCTGGCTCGGCGTTACGATACTTGCCTGTGGCCGGATGGAGCCTATCCGTTTAACGATGTGATTCTCGACGGCTCAGGCAATCTCTACGGGACGAATCTGCAATACGGCGCAAATGGCTACGGCACGGTTTTCCAATTAGCCTACTCGGCCGGCTCGGGCTGGACAGAAAGCGTGCTCTACAGCTTTGACAATACAAGCGGAAGTTATGCCTACGCCGGTCTCATATTCGATCAGTCGGGTAACCTGTACGGCGCTACCAGCCACAGCGCGAGCGGCGGCGGTACCGTCTTTGAGTTGACGCACTCCAACGGCGGTTGGACGTACAGCCTGCTTTACCACTTTACCGGCCCACCCGAATGTGGACCCCATGCCAATCTCGTCATGGACGCGGCGGGTAATCTTTACGGCACCACTTTTTGCGATGGGGCGCACAGCGCTGGCAGTGTTTTCAAGCTGACGAACACAGGCAGTGGCTGGACTCTGGCGGACCTGTATGACTTTACCGGCGGCAACGATGGAGGAAATCCGATCAGCAACGTGATATTCGATGCCAATGGTAGCCTCTATGGCACCGCCTCCTCTGGCGGCGCATTGGGACATGGCGTTGTCTGGAAGATCACGCCGTAAGGGAGAGCCCGGAAAAACCGAGCGTCGGCGTTCTCACTGGGTGCTGAGTTTCTTAGGACGCACGCGGTAACGATGTGCCAGGCGCGATACTGGATGACTCGGCCGGCCATGCGGCGGCTGTCAAACGCGTAATTAGGCTTCACTGCCTTGCGGCGCGGTGGGATACAATCCGTCCGCATGATCACTTGCTCCGGCTGCGGGGGGTTATGTTCCGACAATGTCCGCTTGTGTCCTTCCTGCGGGCGCGCCGTTGCGATTCCCGACTCCCCGACCTTGGATCCAAGCAGCCCCGCTGCCCGACCTGCACCAGCTCCTGTTAAATCGCACCCACCGCAAGGCGCGGGATTCTCGCCCGGAACGGTTCTCATCGAGCGGTATCGAATTGTCGCTCTGCTGGGGCGCGGCGGCATGGGTGAGGTCTACCGCGCTGAGGATCTCAAGCTGGGCAATGTTGTCGCCCTCAAATTTCTTCCCGCCTCCCTTCAGAATAATGCCGCGGCGCTCGAGGGATTTCATGCTGAGGTACGGAACGCCCGCCAAGTTTCCCACCCGAATGTCTGTCGTGTTTACGACATCGGTGAAGTGAACGGTCAGCACTTCCTCACCATGGAGTACATCGACGGCGAGGACCTTGCGTCGTTGCTGCGCCGCATCGGCCGCTTGCCACCGGACAAGGCCCTGGAGACGGCGCACCAGATCTGCGCCGGGTTGGCGGCCGCGCATGATTGCGGACTACTGCATCGTGATCTCAAGCCAGGCAACATCATGCTGGACGGACGAGGGCGGGTTCGCATCACCGATTTCGGGCTGGCCCTCAGCAGCGCCGATGCCGCAGGCCGGAGTGACACCTCGGGCACACCTGCTTACATGGCTCCAGAGCAGATTGAAAAGGGCGAGGCCAGCGTGCGCAGCGATATCTACTCGATGGGGCTGGTGTTTTATGAGTTGTTCACCGGACGCCTTCCTTATCAGGCAAACAACTCGGCCGAGTGGCGACGCGCGCACCTGGAGTCTTCTCCCAGGACACCGTCGTCGGTGGTGAAGGACATTGATCCAGCAGTGGAAACCGCGATTCTGCACTGTCTGCAAAAGGATCCGGCGAAAAGGCCGTCATCCGTGCGGCAAGTAGCAGCCGCATTTCCGGGAGGCGATCCGCTGGCCGCTGCGCTTGCGGCAGGCGAAACGCCGTCGCCCGAAATGGTTGCGGCTTCGGGGGAAACCGAAGGCCTGCGTCCCGCAGTAGCTTGGGCATTGCTGGCGGGAGTCGTTGTGTCAGTCATCGCCTCAATTCTGTTGAGTGCGCAAGCCACGCTGTACCGACGCGTACCGCTCGAAAAGCCGCCGGAAGCACTTGCCGAGCGAGCGCGGGATATTCTGCAGAGTGTCGGTTATTCCCAGCCGCCCGCGGACACGGCGGTGGGCTTCTACGAAGGAAAGGAGTTTCTACGCTACATCGCGGAGCACAACCAATCGAAGACGCGTTGGGACCACCTCGAAACCGGGGCGTTCGTGTTTTGGTACCGCGGCAGCCCCCGGCCGCTCGCGGCTCGTTACTTCTTCTCGGATGCACCCATATTGGGAGCCGTATGGACGGACGACCCGCCGTTGGAAGTGTCTGGGATGACGCTTGTCAGGCTCAATCCGCTCGGTCGCCTTACCCAGTTGATCGCTGTTCCTCCGCAGCTTGAAGAGTCGGCAGCTGCGGCGCCTGCACCTGACTGGGCTCCGCTATTCTCCGCAGCGGGGTTCGACCCGTCCCGCTGGCTGCCGGCGCAGCCGATGTGGACACCACCTGTTGATAGCGATGCGCGCGCCGCGTGGACGGGATCGCTGGCCGAGCGCCCCAACATCCCGATGCGGATCGAGGCGGCGGCATACCGGGGCAAGCCCGTTTACTTCGAGTTGATCGGCCCGTGGACCCGTCCCGAACGCATGCAGCCGTATCAGCCGACTGGCGCTGAACGGACGTTTGTGGTGATTGCCGTCCTTTTGTTTTTTCCCGTGCTGGTGGGGAGTGCAATGCTCGTTCGGCAGAACTTGCGCCTTGGGCGGGGCGATCGCCGCGGAGCTTTTCGTCTGGCGGCGTTTGTCCTTGCGGCTTGGGCCGTGGCCGGGTTCTTTGGTGCGCACCACATCCCGAATCTTGCCGAATTCCAGCTGTTCATGGAGTTCTTGCTCACGGGGCTTGCCTGGTCCTGTTTAGTCTGGGTTCTCTACATCGCGCTGGAGCCTTATGTTCGCCGCCGCTGGCCCGCCACGCTGGTCTCCTGGAGCCGCTTGCTGGCGGGAGGCTTTCGAGATCCACTGGTGGGACGCGATGTGCTTATAGGTTGTCTTTCAGCGGCATCTACGACCGCTATTGGAACACTATTGTGGTTTATTCCTTCGAGACTCGGCCACCCGCCGTCGAAACCATTCTTCGGTCCCACTTGGCAGTTTCTGGGCGCACGTACGATCATTGCTGGCATATCGCAAATCTTGTTCGGGGCGCCGATTTTCTGGCTTGCGGCCTTGTTTGTCCTGGTTCTTCTCCGGGCATTGCTGCGCAAAGATTCGGCGGCAGCGGTCGCATTCTTTCTTCTATTGGGGGGTTTCGCGGGAGCCCTGAGCGGATTTTCTCCCGCTGTCTTGGTGGGTAACCTGATCTTTAGCGGTGTGGCAGCGTTCTTGCTGATCCGCTTCGGCCTGCTGACTATGGTGGCTCATGACTTCTTCTGGAGCGTCCTGGAGACATTCCCCCTGACGATCCAGAGCTCTGCCTGGTACGCGGGCATCAGTCTTGCCGGGATTCTACTCCTGGCTGCGCTGACGTTTTATGCCTTCTACACCTCCCTGGGCGGCCGGCCGGCTTTCGGAGGTGCCGTGCTCGAGGACCGGTGATTGCCGTCTGGGAAGTCGCAATTTCGCGCACGCAACCCGCAGCAGCAACACGACATCGAGAATACATTGAGAGTTCCAGGAGGCCTAGTGCACATCAACCCACGCAGTTTTCTATTGTTCGCCCTGATGACGTTGTGTATGTCGACAGCGTCAGTAGCGCAGGTCGGCATAGTGGTCACGTTCGGTCCGCCTGCTCTGCCGGTTTACGAGCAGCCTCTTTGTCCCGGCGAAGGTTACATCTGGACGCCCGGCTATTGGGCTTACGACCCGAACTACGATGATTACTTCTGGGTCCCGGGCACGTGGGTACTGGTGCCTACAGTGGGTTATCTATGGACGCCGCCGTGGTGGGGTTGGAACGGCGACGGATACATCTTTCATGAGGGGTATTGGGGGCCGCGGGTCGGTTTCTACGGCGGAATCTCTTATGGATACGGTTACTTCGGTCGAGGATATGACGGCGGGCGTTGGGACGGCGATCGGTTTTACTACAACCGCGCGGTCAATAATATTAATGTCACGAATATCACCAACGTCTACAACAACACGACGGTCATAAACAATAACAATGTAACTCGCCTCAGCTACAACGGTGGCTCCGGCGGGATCACCGCCGCCCCCACGGCTGCAGAAGAAGCTGCTGCTCGCGAGAGGCACATTCCGCCCGTCGCGGCGCAAAATGAACATATTCAAGCAGCCCGCTCAGATCAGCAGCTGCGGGCCTCGGTCAACCAGGGAAAGCCGCCGATCGCTGCCACCGCCAGACCGGCAGCCTTGAGAGGTCCCGAAGCTGTACCTGCAAAAGCGGCTGGTGCACCCTACCGTCCTCCAGCGAAGAATGTTCAGCAGGCGGTTGCTCCTGTGCACGCCAAGGACCTTCCTGCGCATGCTGAACCCGGCCCTCCGAACACCGGAAACGCGAACCTGGACCAGAAATACCAGCAACAACAGCAGCAGCTGCACGCGAAACAGGATCAGGAACATCAGAAGCTTGCTCAACAGCAGGAGCAGGAGCATCAGCGCGCGGCGCAACAGGCCCAACAGGCACAGCAGGCCCAACAGGGAGCTGCCAACGCGGCGCGAAACCAGCAAATGGAGCAGCAGCGCCAACAACAGCAGCAGCAACAAATGGAGCAGCAACGCCAGCAACAGCAGCAGATGGAGCAGAGGCACCAGCAACAGACGCAGCAAATGGAGCAACGACACGCCCAGCAGCAACAGCAGCTAAACGCAAGACAACCGCAAGCCCACTATGAGCCCCGGCCCGCGGCTCCAGCCCAACCGCCGCCCGCTGCTCACAACGAAAAGCATTAGTTGCTTTGCGTGTCTCTCTAAATCTACCCAAGCAATCGGGTGCAGTTCTCAGTCAGGGCTGCACCCGATTTTTCTGGCGCCACGACACGACTGTTAGCACAACCAGTCCTGCCAGGCATACCCAGGCAAACCAGTCACCGAGCCGCGAGTAAATTGTCCGTACACCCCTGGTCGGAACCTCCGAAACCATCGCGTAATCGGTGGTCTGGTAGTGGTCCATTGCCGACAAGCGCCGGCCTTGGTAATCGTATGCGGCGGATAGTCCCTGACTGGTTTGGCGAACCACGTTGAATCCCTGCTCGATGCCTCGAAAGCTCACCATCTGTGTATGCCACGGGTCAATCGCCCGCCAATCGTTGGAAGGATCGAGCACTAGGTCCGCCTCTAACGCGCCTGCCTGCGCCAGCAATTGCGGGAAGTCTCCGTCGAAGCAAATGATCGAACTCACCCGTCCGAAGGGCGTGTCCAGTCCTCGCAGCCGGCTGTCGCCACGCACTTGTTCTTCCGCTTCCGGACCTGGCACCGGCCGCGCTTTGTTGTATTCCCATGCCACATGAGCGTTCGGCTCGATCAGCACCAGCTTGTTCTCCAGCGGAGGGGTACTTGCCGTGTTCAACACTCCCAGCGCCATCCCCAAGTAGACGTGGTACTTCGCTGCTAAGTCGCTGCCCCGTGCCACGAGTCCGGCCTCATCGGGCTTCAGTACGGGCGCGTTCGTCTCACCCCAGAAAACGATCTTGGCGCCCGCTTGCATCTCCTGTTCGGCGCGCGATAACAAGTCGTCATCCATCACCGTGGCCCAGCTTTGGATGGCAGCAAGATCCTCGCGCGTGCCTTTGCCTTCCAGCGCGCGTTCGAATGCCGCGTCGCTTGGCTCCGGGCCTAGTTTTCTCTTAGATATCGAAGCCACTCGCACGGTTTGCGATGAAGGAGGGAACAGCGCCAGTCTCACGCCACCCAGCAGCATCACGGCGGCAATGGTCCCGGTGCACAGCCAGGCTCCTCGACGTGCCGCTTTGGAATCGAGCCCTTCTTCCCATAGCCAGTTGCACACGGCAGCAAACCAGCCAATCAGGAAGGTGATTCCCCACAAACCCGTAGCCGAGAGAAGCTGAAGAAGCGGCAAGTTTCCGTACTGCGTATATGCGGCGGATCCCCAACTGCCATATAGCCCTCGTGACACAACGTACTCGGTCGCGGCCCATGCGGTGGGAAACACCAGAGACGCCGCAAGGCCATGCAACCGGCGCGCCAGCAGACGATCAATGACGTACGGCACAACCAGGGGTATTCCCCAGATCGCAAGAAAGATGTAGTACGCGATGCCGGGAATTGGCACCATCCCGTGAAACTGAAAAGTAAACGCCGCTGCGAGCAGGATGTAAGCAACTGGCAGCCCGATCTTGAGACTCTGCATGCGCACAAATCGCAGCATGAACGCCGGCGCCAGCCATGCGGCGAGAGGGACGGTATGCGCTCCGTTGGCAAACAGCAGCAGGGCTGCCGCTACGACCAGGCAAATCCACGAGCGCGACTCTGCCGAAGCGGTACGGTACCCACGACCTAGCGACCCGCCCAGTTGCGACTCTTCATAAGCCAATGACGTGTGCATGATGCTCTCCTGCTTTTGCGGGCGCACTCGCCGGCACCACCAGGCTGTCTACCGCGCTCCTGATCACCTGTGCGATTAATTGTTTTTTTGGCATCCAGGGGAACGCGGGCCTCTGAATGAGCAACGAAGTAATCCCGTGAGCGCATGCCCATAGCGCTTGTGCCGTGGTCTCCACATCGACCACCCGGAGGTGTCCCGCCTCCACGCACTCCTTCACTTTGTACCGCAGCGCTTCAAAGGCAGCGTGCACCTTGTAAGGGCGCTTCTCGATCGGAGGCCTCAGCATGAATGCAAAACGGTAATCGTTTGGATTTCGTAGCCCGAACTCCACGTAGGCCCGCAGGCCCTTCTTCAACCCTTCTACCGGATCCTCTCCTTGCCGTCCGTTTTGCAGACTCTTCAGGGTCTTCAGCAGCCGCGCGAAGCTCTCCTCCACCAGGCAATCGAATAGCTCTTCCTTGTTCTTGAAATGCAGATAGACACTGCCCGGCGAGTACTCGATCTTCTCAGCCAGCTTGCGCATGGAGAAGTTCTCGTAACCTTCGACCACGAAGATCTCGCGGGCGGCCTCGAGGATGGCCCTGCGTAACTCGTCTTTATGTTTTTGCCGGCGGGATATGGCATTCATGGTGGTTGAACGGTGTTCATATTACTGAACAGCGTTCAGTATTGTCAAGAGAATTCTTGCCGGGCAATTCGCGCCTTCATCACCGCCCTCGCGGACCTATAACGAAGCCAATTTATCTGCCTGAGGAGCTGTCGCAATTGCGCACATACCTTCCAGCGACTACACTGCCATAGGCCATGATGCGACATTTTGCGATTGCTGCTCTACTCTCTCTGATATTCGCTGTTCCTCCCGCCCACGCCCAGTACACCGATCGCGCAGCCATTCAGGACCTCGGAGGCCCGCAGGAGTTCGCTGCGCGCCGCACCGAGCTCGCCGCCAAACTGAAGAGCGGCTATGTTCTCCTATTTGCCAAGACGCAGGAGCCCCCGGCCGATCACTATCGCGAAGATAACGATTTCTACTACTACACCGGCCTCGGCGACCCCGGCGCCATCCTGCTGATGGATGTTGCGACTCAAAAGATGACAATCTTCGAGCCGCAACAAGGCCCGCGTCAGGTCCAAGTCTACGGCGCCAACCTGCTGTCCCTGTCGAAGGATGAGCAGAAGGCATTGGGCTACGACGCAGTTGCTCCTTTGTCCAGTCTGGATGGGGCGTTGAGCTTCCTTTTTGGCAACGGTGTTGATCATGACCTGTGGGTGCGGCTAGGATTTGCCGACAAACCAGATGGCGCTCGCTTCGAAACCGGCCGCGATTACGCCGCCGAGTACAACAACCCCTACGGACAAAATCTGCCCGGTGATCGGGATGCGCTTGTGAAGCTGCGGCAACGTTATCCCGCCGCCAACTTTCGCGACATCACCGGAACCATCGACTCGATGCGCAATATCAAGCGCGCCGGCGAAATTGAGGTGCTTCGCCGCAACGGCCGCATAAGCGCCGGCGGAGACAAACAGGCGATCGCCAGCGCACATCCCGGCATGTACGAATACCAGATAGAAGCGGAAGCGGCGTTTGTCTTTCGCGATTCCGGCGCGCAGGGTCTCGCTTATCCCGCCATCGTGGGTTCGGGACACAACGCCAATACCTGGCACTATTTCTTCAATCGCGACAAGATCGCGCCTGGCAGCATCGTGGTCTTCGACTTCGCCGCCGACCTCGACCACATGACCATGGACATTACCCGCACATTCAACATTGACGGCAAGTTCACGCCTGAGCAGGCCAAGTGGTATGGCGTCGATCTGGAATGCCAGAAGGCAGTGATCGAGATGCTGCGCCCCGGCAATACCTATGAACAGGCCGAGGCCGCCGGCAAAAAGGTGTTCGAGCGGGAAGGCATTGCGTCGCAGTGGTACGGCTGGCCTGGCCACTTCGTTGGATTGGCAACTCACGATGTCATGCTGCCGAAAGGGCCAATCCAGGTGGGGCAGGTGGTCACGGTTGAGCCCATCGTCGAATTCCCCGACAAGCATTGGCACTTCCGCGTCGAAGATACGATCCTCATCTCCGCCAGTGGCCCGGAGGTTTTATCATCAAGCATTCCCAAGGAAATGGCAGACATCGAAAAGCTGGTGGGCAGCGCTCCTGCTCCCGAGCCGGTGAAGTGAATGGCAGATTCGGCCGATATCGAGAAGCGGTAACATAGAAGTTCGCAGTTGCAGAAGAAGGTTTCTCGTGCCTGAATTACGCAAAGATCCAATCGTCGGACGCTGGGTCATTATTTTCACCGATCGCGCCAAGCGCCCTTCGGACTTCACCCGTGAGCCGGTCAAGATGAAGGGCGGCTTCTGCCCATTCTGTACCGGCAACGAAAGCAAGACTCCACCTGAGGTGCTGGCCTACAGGCCGAATGGCGCATCGCCGAACGCCAACGGCTGGACTGTGCGCGTCGTGCCCAACAAGTTTCCCGCTCTCGGGATCGAAGGCAGCCTGAACCGCCAGGCGGAGGGCATGTTCGACAAGATGAACGGTATCGGCGCGCACGAGGTCATCATCGAGACGCCCGATCATGGCGTCACCTTGGCGGAGCTTCCCGAAAAACGCCTCGAAGACGTGTTCTGGGCATTTCGCGACCGTATTGTCGATCTGAAGAAAGACCGCCGCTTCAAATACATTCTCATCTTCAAGAACCACGGTTCACTGGCGGGTGCCACCCTGGAACACTCGCATGGACAGCTCATCGCTTTGCCCATTGTCCCCAAGCACGTCGTGGAGGAGCTGGAAGGCTCGAAGCAATACTTCATCTATAAGGAGCGCTGCGTCTACTGCGACATCATCCGGCAAGAGACGGAATCGGGGGTTCGCGTCGTCGCCGAAAACGACAGCTTCCTGACCGTCGCTCCTTATGCGCCGCGTTTTCCTTTCGAAACCTGGATCCTGCCTAAGCGCCATGAGTCGGCCTTCGAGAATGCTTCTTCGCAGGTGTACGAAAGCCTCGCCCGGGCACTCAAGAACCTGCTGATGCGAGCCGACCGGGTACTCGACGATCCCGCCTACAACCTGGTGATTCACACGGCTCCCGTACAGGAATCCTCGATGGACTACTACCACTGGCATATGGAATTCATGCCGCGCCTGACCAAAATCGCGGGATTTGAGTGGGGAACCGGCTTTTACCAGAATCCCACCCCGCCGGAAGAAGCTGCCAAATATCTTCGCGAAGCGAAAGTGGAGCACGCCCAGCCGGTGGCCGTTCCGTAACTAACCGCCCTGTCGACCGTCCTCGTGTCGAATAATCGTCTAACCATCGTTACCCTCTTTACAGGTTAACTTAATCGAGTGTACGATTATAACCACCTTGCATGAAGTAGGTAGTTATGCCGGCGAATTCCTTACCCACTCTCCCCACGCCCCGCATCCGGCAGCGCCCTGCGAAATTTGCCTTGGTGCTTGCCTTCTCGATCGTTTACGTCGTCTGGGGATCCACCTTTCTGGCCATCCGCTATGCGGTGGAAACCATTCCGCCACTGCTGGTGGCGGGACTCCGGCAAGGGCTCGCCGGATTGGCAATCTTTGGGTATGCGTGGGGTCGTGGATATCGGCCAACCCGGCGTGAGTGGCGTGCCAGCCTGGTCCTTGGCATACTTTATTTTGCGATCGGCCATGGAACCCTGCACTGGGCCGAGACCGTTGTTCCTTCTGCGCTGGCGGCGCTATTAATCGCCAGTGAGGCGATCTGGATTGGCGTCATGACGGCGGTGGTCTTGCGCGAGGAACGGCTCACCAGGACGACCGCCTTCGGCCTGCTACTCGGTCTCGCTGGTGTGGGTTTGTTGGTCCGCACGGAACCCGGCCCCGGCCATGGACGACTGTTCCTTGGCTGCATCGCCATTCTCTTCGGCGCCCTTTCGTGGGCGTGCGGCGTCATCTACACCCGCAATCCTGCCGTTCCGAGAGATCCCGTCGCGCGGGCCGGGATGGCAGCCATGACCGGTGCTGCCGTCCTGCTGCTGGGGGCGGCGTTCACTGGAGAACTGGGCCGCGGCGCCCATCCCAGCGCCTTCAATGCTCGTTCCGTCTGGGCGCTGCTGTACCTCATTGTGTTTGGCTCAATCATCACGTTCACCACCTACACGTGGCTGTTGGACCACTGCTCGCCTACGCTGGTCTCCACGCATACCTATGCCAACCCGATTGTCGCCGTGTTGCTGGGATGGCTTTTCGCGGGTGAGCGGCTCGATGCCCGCGTGTTGTTGGCTGGGCTGATCACGTTGGTTGCGGTTTTCCTCATCAGCCGCGGCACTGGCAAGAAGCCGAAAGCTCTTTCGTCTCCAGCGGAAGAAGCCGCTTGAACACCCTAACCTCCTATGCTTTGAAGAGCAGTTACAATTAGAGGAGTGGCGACGAAGCATAAGTCCGAGTTTCAATTCGACCTGACCGGCGGGCAGCTGGCCCTTGACCTGGCAAACACAGTCAGCCGCCGCGACGACCCTGACCGCCGGAAAGACCACCTGGAGAGCTATCTCGACCTGATCAGTTTCGCTTCTCAATCCAAAGTTGTGTCCTCCAACGAGGCACACGAGCTTCGACAACATGCACTTCGTCGCGAAGCCGAAGCCCGACGAACATTCCGTAAAGCGATTGCCCTCCGCGAGGCGCTCTATCGAGTATTTTCATCGATCGCGCAGCACAAGCGCCCGGCTGCGGCCGATCTCGAGATGATTAACGAATATGCGCTGGAGGCATTACGGCATCGCGCCTTGATGCGCGGGAACGGTAATTACCGCTGGGAATGGCAGAACGATCCCAACAATCCACTCAACCGCGTTTTGTGGCCCATCGCTCAAGCGGCCGCCGACCTGCTCACCTCAGACCAACTGCGCATTGTGCGTTTTTGCGAAGCTCCTGACTGCCAGTGGCTCTTTCTCGATCACAGCCGCAACGGCAGCCGACGCTGGTGCGACATGACCAGTTGCGGCAATCGCGCCAAAGCCCGGCGGCATTACCAGCGCACGCGGGCATAAAAAACACTATTCCGCCCTTGGCTGCGGCGTAACCGTGAACTTTAGCAGCTCGGTCCCGCGAATCACTTCCATCTCGCAGGCAACTCCGCTCTGTTCTTCCGTCAGGACTCGATGCAGGTCATCAACATTGGCGACCGGCGTCCCTGCGAAACGCACGATGATGTCATGCTCCCGCAGACCGGCGACTTGCGCAGGAGAGCCAGGAACCACGTTCAGCAGAAGCAGGCCTGTCGACGATGGTAACTCGTAGTACCTCACTAAGCGCCGGTGTATCGCCGCGGCCTGCCCCATCAGGCCGATGTAGCTGCGCCGAATCCGTCCATCGCGAATCAGCCGTGACGCCACGAACTCTGCCGTGTCGGCGCCGATCGCGAAGCAGATGCCCTGCGCGCCCATGATTGTCGCCGTATTCACCCCGATGACCTGACCCTGTGAATCCACCAGCGGCCCGCCGGAATTGCCCGGATTGAGCGCCGCGTCGGTCTGAATCACGCCGTCGATCAGCCTGCCTGACCGCGACCGCATCGTGCGCCCTAACGCACTGACTACGCCGGCGGTAACCGTATGCTGGAACCCCAGCGGATTTCCAATGGCGATCACCAACTGTCCCACCGCGAGTTTCCGTGAGCTGCCCAGCGGAACTGATGGCCCGCCCAGGCCTGCGCTGCGAATGACGGCCAGGTCGGTATCGGGATCGTCGCCAATCAGCTCGGCAGGGAAGCGTTCCCCCGCCGCTGTGGAAACGTGGACCTCCGACGCGCCATGGACGACGTGACTGTTGGTGATGATGAATCCGTCAGGCGTGAAGGCAAATCCCGAGCCCGTTCCACTTTGCCTGCCCTGCCTTACCTGAATATGCAAAACTGCCGGCCCCACGCGCTGCACCGCGCCGACCACCGCTCGCGAGTAAGCGTCCAATAGCCCAAGGTCGGGACTTAGTCCCAAGTCCTGCTCGGGCGAAATCGGACCGGGAATAACATCATCCATTAACCAATTGATCGAACCCATTCTTACCTCGTGTCATGTGGATGCCGAACTCGCGGTGCTCGATTCGCACTCGGTTGTGACCTCGCCAAAGCCCACGCCGGCCTGTTTGTTGCCTTCAAGTCTCCCAACAAAATAGGCTCCGCCATTTTTCTGGGAGCTCTTGCCATCGGCTTTGTTTACGCGGCATACCACCTCATCTCCGATCTCGTAGTCATACACGCGCCGTCGATTTTTCCTTGCGTTCTGTTGGGGATCGCACTTCTGGTGGCACTCGGCTTTCAGTTCGTCAACGGCTTTCACCATACCGCCAACGCGGTGGCGACAGTCATTTACACCCACTCCTATTGTCGGCAACGCTCTTCTGGGCGTTCGTCCGGATCTCGTAAGCGGCTGACAAGGCAAACGAAAAGGGCACACCACGTGGCGTGCCCTTTTTCCTGCTCTGAACCCTGTCTAGCGGCCGAAGTACTTGGCGTTGCGCTCCGTGTATTCCTTCCACTTCTCCGGCAGGTCGTCGAGCGCAAAAATCGCCGACACCGGACACACCGGCACACACGCGCCGCAGTCGATGCACTCGACCGGGTCGATGTAGATCATCTCCTCCTCGGCGAATTTCGGACTGTCCTTCTTAGGGTGAATGCAGTCCACCGGACAGGCATCAACGCAAGCCGTGTCCTTCGTGCCGATACAGGGTTCGGCTATGACATAAGCCATATAAGTCTGTCTCCTGACATCTCTCAGTTGGGAATCTCACTCGTATCGTTGTATCGATAGTATCAAAACTCACGCCACCGCCGCAGGTTCGCGCTCGCTCGCCGGTTCGTACTCCACGATATACCCTGCGACTGCGCTTGCCGCCACCGTCAGCGGACTCGCCAAATACATCTGTCCCGGACCGCTGCGTCCGGGGAAGTTCCGGTTTTGTGCGCTGATGACCACCTGGTCAGGTCGCGTTGAAACTCCCGGCCCGGCATTAATGCACGCGCCACAACTCGGCTCGATCACTGTCGCCCCGGCCTTCGTGAAGATATCGAGATAGCCTTTGCGCACGCAGTATTCGCGTGTCTCCTGCGATCCGAACTGCAGATAAAACTTGCAGCTATCAGCCACGCGTTTGCCCTGCTTCACCGCCTCGCCGAGAACGGCGGCGTACATGTCCATGTCTTCGTTCTTGCCCGCGGTGCAGGTGCCGCCATACGCAATTTCGACCGGCACAGGCGTGTTCAGCTCGCGCACGAACTTGCCATTTCCTGGATCCCCGGGCGTGGCTACCATGGGATAGATCTCCGCGGCATCGAGTTCGATCACGTGCGCGTAATGCGCGTCTGGATCGCTGTAAAGCCCTTCGATCAGCGTCTGCGCTTCGCTTTCGCTCATGCCGCGCCGCTGCATCAGGAACTCGACGGTCTTCTGATCGGGGGCAACGATGCCCGTGAACCCGCCGATCTCCGCCGCCATATTGGTCATGGTGGCGCGCTCGTCCACGCCCAAAGCCTCGATGGCCTCACCGGTGTACTCGATGACCTTGGCCAACGCTTTGCCGCTCCGGATATATTCCATCGACAGCAACTTCAGGATGAAGTCTTTGGCCGTGACGTTCTCACGCTTCTTGCCCCGGATAACAACTTTAACCGATTCTGGAACTTTGACGCGTACATCTTTGGTAAACCAGGCGTTAAAGACATCGGTCGTGCCGATACCAAATGCCACGCAGCCCATTGAGCCGACGTGCGGAGTGTGCGAGTCGCTGCCCACATTGAGTTGCCCGGGAAGAGCGTAGCTCTCGGTGACAATCGAGTGGCAGATGCCCTCCGAGCCTTTGCGGTCCTTCAACTCGCCATGCAACTTGATTCCACGTGACTTCGCGAAGTCCTCCTGCTTCAGCTTCAGTTGACCGGCGAGATCGAGCAGCCCCATCTTGCGCTTCTCCTCCGACAGCACCTCGTCGAGGAACGTGAGGTGGTCGCGGAAGAACATAATCGTGCTCGCGTCCGTTACCGGCTCTTCCTTGCCCAGGAAATGCTCGAAGAAGATTGCTGCCATGGGCGTCACGTATTCGTGGCTGAACCGCAGATCGGTGCGCGCGAACCCTGTATCGCCGGGTTTCACCGCCTCGACTCCCACCTTCTCCGTTCCATGCAGCATGTGCCGCGCGAAGATTTTTTCCGCGATGGTCATCGGGCGGGGCTTGGTGTTGATCGGCGGCAGGAACACTTTGCCCTGCATCCGTGCAACGTTGAACGGGAACAGCCCGCCGTACTCAATCACCTGGCGCGTGATTTCGTCCTCACCGGCGGTGAATACACTCAGAGGGATTTCCTGCCCATTGCGGACCTTGTCAATGAGGCTGAAATCGGTGGACGTCAGCAGTCCCAGGTTCTGGCAGTTCTGCTTGTAAATGCGCTCGATGTTCTCCGCGATCACCAGCTTGATTCCCGCCGACATCTCGGCGTACGGCGACTGCTCGCGGCTCGAACCTTTGCCGCGCCGCTTCCCACTCACGGCTGCGACGAAGCCGCCCTTCTTCACGTCGCCCCGCTTGATCGGCGTTTCGCTGCCGCACTTCAGGCCGGTGTAAGGAAATTCGCCGAGCGTTTCGTCGAAGAAGAAGCAGATGTGCGCGGGCGTAATCTCGTCGGTGGAAATGTCGTCACGCAGCTTGGGATTACGCTCAGGATGCTCCGTGTCCCAGGGTAGATCTTCGCCCGCGAGTTGCCGTTTGATCAGCTCCGGATCTTCAGTCAGAAAAAGGATTCGCCCCTGCAAACGGACCATATCGGGGCGCTTCTCAACGGTGCGGCTCAACAGCGAATTGTTCACTAGGAAATTTTACCGCACTCACAGGGGGTGTGACGGGTTCAGGGTTGAACGAGAGTGGCAGGAATTGAGTCTACTGGCGCGTCTTTACGTACTCCGGTACCGACGGCAACTCCTCCAGCCCGCGACCGGCGAAGATCTCTTCGAAGTTCTTGATGAACTCTTGATGGATCAAGCCATTGCTGGCGAGCACTTCGCGACTGTCGAGACGGAACGGTGTGCCATCGAAGCGGCTGACTGTACCGCCCGCCTCCTGCACCAGCAGCACGCCTGCCGCGGTGTCCCAGGGATTCAGGTTGAACTCCCAATAACCGTCATAACGGCCGCACGCGACGTTTGCCAGATCGAGAGCGGCCGATCCCGCCCGCCGGACGCCGTGCGAACGCAACGTGAGCTGGTGGTAGAAGTAAATGTTGGGATTCTTGTGACGCTTGTAGCTGGGAAATCCCGTGCCGAGGAGCGATTCAGCAAGCCTGCTAATCCCGGAGACGCGCATCGGCTCACCGTTCAGCCGCGCTCCCAGGCCGCGCTCGGCGGCAAACATTTCGTCCCGCGTGGGATCGTACAGCACCCCAACTTGCAGTTCCCCATCTTGACCGGGGTCCCCAACGAGCGCCGCATTTGCGCTTGTTGGGATGGCTTGCCGAGCCAGTGCGATGGAGACACAAAATACCGGATAGCCGTGTGCGAAGTTCGTCGTCCCGTCCAGGGGATCGACATACCACCGGTATTCCGCATCCGTGTGGCTGCGGCTTCCTTCTTCAGCCACGATGCCATGCTCGGGCCAGCGCGCGCGCAGCCGCTCGACAATCAGTTGCTCTGAAGCGCGGTCAGCCTCGGTCACCAGATCGACTTCGCCTTTGTACTCAATGGTGACGTGCCGGGCAAAATAGCCCATCAGCAGGCTGCCGGCTTCGCGCGCAATCGCTTCTACTTCGGGCAGGTAGCGGCTCATGCGCCGCTGCTCACACCGTTCCCATCGCTCGGGCGAGCCTCAAGCCCGGGGCGCGGCTTGCGTACTGCATCTTCCGCGATGTAGGCGATTTCGTGTTTAAAGATGAAAAGATTGGGGGCGCCGTCGCGCGTCAGCCGCACCATGCGCCGGTCGTAGTATTCAATCCAGCCGCGCAGTACTTGCCCATCCATCAGCTTGATGCGGACGGGGCGCTGCTTTTCGCCCAACATTTTGAGGTAGGCCGCTTCCTGATGCGTATCGTCGGGTGGAGGAGTCCTGCCCTTGTTGTGGTTCATGTCACTTCCGCCGCGAAATGCCATTCGACGATTGTAGCAGTGAGCGGTTAGCAACCAGCAATCAGCATTCAGCTTTCAGCTTTCCTGCACCCCCAGTGATGAGGTCCCAGAGATTATCGCGGGGCGTTTATGGTTTCACCGAGGGAGATTGGCTCTGCGAGAATTTCAAGTGCTGAAATGAATGAGGGGGACCGCCAATTCTCTGATTGCTGACTGCTGACTGCTGGCTCACTCGTACCGCAGCGCCTCAACCGGATCCAGCCGCGACGCCTTTATGGCGGGATACATCCCAAAGAACAGGCCCACGCTCATTGCCATCAACACAGCGGCCAAGACGGCCCAGATAGGCACAGACGTCGGCATGGAAGGGAAGACCAGCGGCACAACGGAAGCCGCCGTGACGCCCACGAGCACTCCCGCCAATCCGCCCAGCCCGGTGAGGACAATCGCCTCCGTCAGGAACTGTCGGGTGACATCGCGCCGTCGCGCTCCGATTGCCTTGCGCACTCCGATCTCGTGCGTGCGCTCGGTCACCGACATCAGCATGATGTTCATCACCCCGACGCCGCCCACCAGCAAACCAATCGAGCTGACGATGATGGTCATCAACGCAACCGTGCTCATGATCTGGCGGAAGTTGTCGGCGATCGCTTGGGCCGTGGTGATGCCGAAATTATCGGGCTTGTTGAAGGGCACGTTGCGGCGGCGGCGCAGCAGGCCGCGAATCTCGTCCTCGGCAGCGTCTTTGTATCCGGGATACGCCTCCGCGCCGATGAAGAACTCATCGTCCGCCGGGTAATGCTTATGGTAGGCGTTGTAAGGGACTTTTACCGTGCGGTCGGCGCTCTCATCCTTAAACAGCTGGCCCTTGCGCTTCTCCAGAACCCCAATTACCTGATAGGAGACGCCGTCAACCAAAATCGTCTTCCCAATGGCATCATGTGCCGGAAAAAAGTTCTTGTCGATCTCGTCGCCAATCACCGCAACATCGTCGCGATGCTGGTCCTCAAACTCGGAAAAGAAACGCCCCTGCACCACGTGTGCGTTATAGACGTCCTGATAAGCGGTGTCAGTGCCCGTGTAGTCGAGGTTGGTGATTTCGTGGGTCCCATAGCGCGCCACGCGAAGCGGCGGCCGCTGTTCATCCGGATTAATGCGCGGCATTACCTCCACGGTGACGCTCTTGACGTGCGGACATTCGGCGACTATCGCCTGGGCATCGGCCAGCGTGAGCGGCTTGCGGTTGCGTTCTTCCTGGCTCATCCGGCCAACGCGAATGGCGAAGTCCCAGCGGAAGATGAACAGCGTGTTGGTGCCGTAATCGTCCAGATAGCCTTGGATGTCACGGCTCACGCCCACCAGCATTGAGGCGACGAAGATCATCGCCGCGACGCCAATGACGACCCCCAGCACGGTGAGGAACGAGCGCGTCTTGTGCTCCCGCACTGTTTCCAGCGCCATCTTCGAATTGATGCCAAACAGCAGGTGTCTAGGTTTCATAACGCAACGCCTCAATCGGATCCAGCCGTGCTGCCTTCCGCGCCGGATACACCCCAAAAAACACGCCTACCGCCGAAGAGATCAGGATGGCAGTTGCCACGGCGGAGAAGGGCACCGCCATCGGCACCGGCGTCGCACTGCGCACAATCAACGCCAGCATCCACGCGATAAAGACGCCAATCGCGCCTCCCACCAACGACATGACCGTTGACTCCACCAGAAACTGCAGCAGAATGTCGCGACGCTTGGCTCCCAGCGATTTACGGATGCCGATCTCGCGCGTCCGTTCGGTTACGGAGGCCAGCATAACGTTCATAATGACAACGCCCCCGATGACCAGAAAGATGGAAACCAGCCCCACCATTCCCGACGCCAGCGTACCGGTAAGGTTTTGCCATAGCCCCATCAAGCTATCGCTGGCGAGAACGCCAAAATTATCGTCGTCATTGGGCCCCAGATGCCGCCGCGCGCGCATCATCACTCGCGCTTCCTCTTGCGTCCGCGCCAGCCACTCCGGACCTTGCGCCTGAATGTTGATGTGCAGCGATGTGTTGCGCCCGTAAATCTTCAGCCAGGTCTCGATCGGGATGTACACGAAGTTATCTTGCGACTGGCCGAAGGTATTGCCGATCCGCTTGGCCACGCCGACAATCTGGAACTCCTGGCCGTCGACCGTCAGAATTTTCCCTAGAGGATCGCTGTGGGCATAGAGCTTCTCCGCAACATCCGCGCCGATCATGCAGACCATATCGCGGTGCTCGTTGTCGCTGTCGGTCACGTACCGGCCAGTCGCGACCTCTTCCACATCCATGTCACCGATATTGGCCGTCACGCCCCGGATATCCACATCCTGCATGTTCTGCCGGTCGCTGCGAATATTGGCCGTGCGCCGCACTTCCACACCAACAGCCTTGGGAAGCTTGAGATTGTCACGCAGTGCCACGAAGTCGTCCCAGCTGATATCGCGATTGCGCCGTTGCGCCTTCAGCATGTCCTTGGCGTCGCTGATGATCGGGAACTTCATCACCAGAAAAACATTTGCGCCCAGATTGGCCACACGGCTGGCAAAGTATTCGTTCATGCCGCTGATCAGTGCCACCACCAGGATCAGCGTAGACACTGACAGGATGATGCCGAACAGCATAAGAAACGAGCGCAGCTTGTGGGCCCGCATCGTCTGCAGCGCGATGAGCGCCGGCTCGCGCAGAACGTGCCCGCGCGCCAGCTTCCGTTGCTGCTTATCCGGCGTCATAGAACCCGAGTCATCTGACATCATTTTACCTATTAGACAGACTCGCCCGAGAGGTATTACGCGGCAGGGCACGGGAAAGTTGCAAGGCTGGGGACGGGACGCGGAGGTAATCTGTGAAGGGATCTGCAACCGCTAATCGAGCCTCGCAGAGGTGCAAGTAATTAGCCCAGCGCCATTGAGCCTCGCAGAGGCGAAAGTGATGAGCCTGGCGCGGAAGCGCTGGGAAACCAGCCCAAGTTGAACCGAGCCCCTTGAAGGGGCGGCAGACGCTCGCAGCCATTCCAGATGCCGCATGAATGCCTGCATGCTGGTTGCTGCTGCCAATTGCTGCTTTACCGACTGCTCACCATCGCCGCACTTCTGGCGGCCACTTCCGGAGGCAGCTCCAGCTTCCGCCCCTGAGCACTAAACCGGGGTTGCCTCATCAGCCCCCACTTGTTGAACTTGAACTCCAGGGACGTGCCAAGAACGCCGAATCCATACTTCACGCTGCGGCGGAAGTTGATCGACGACGCCTCCGCGAAATACTTCGTCGGGCACGAGACCTCGCCGATGCGAAAGCCGAAGTGCACGCATTGCGCCAGCATTTGGTTGTCGAAGACGAAATCAGGCGAGTTCTCCAGCAGCGGCAACCTCGTAAGCACCTGGCTGCTAAACGCCCGATAGCCGGTGTGATATTCCGACAGCTTCACCCCCAGGAACAGGTTCTCGAACGCGGTAAGAAAGCGGTTGGAGATGTATTTGTACAGCGGCATCCCGCCGCGCAGCGCCTGCCCGCCGATAATGCGCGAGCCCAACACAACGTCGTAAACCTCGTAAGCGATCATGCTGGCCATCGCCGTAATCAGCAGCGGCGTGTACTGATAATCGGGATGCACCATGATGACGACATCGGCGCCCGCCGACAGCGCCTCCCGATAGCAGGTCTGCTGGTTGCGCCCGTAGCCGTAATTCTTGTCGTGTACGAACACCAGCAGCCCAAGCTTCTTCGCTACCGCCACCGTCTGGTCTTTGCTGTAGTCGTCAACCAGAATGCGCGTGTCGACAATGTCCGGTATCTCCCGGACTGTCTGCTCCAGCGTTTTTTCCGCGTTGTACGCGGGCATGACGACGGCCACACGTTTCCCATTGATCATGATTGTTTCCCCGGGCCAGCAGGTAAACATGATAACCCGCAAGCGGCAATTCTAAGCAGCCTCGGAGCGGCGATTTACCCAGTTTTTTATCGAAATGGGAGCTTTGGCCGGTGCCCCAGGGTCGCCCATCTGTTGGGCTAACCTGGGATTACCCAGTGACGGATCGAACCTTCCTCCGCCCAGCACAGGGTGCCTGCTTTCGCATTCTGCTAATCTGAACAGCTTCCAATGCCTCCCCTCTCTCTCCTCATCGCGGCTGCCTGTGCGCTGCTGGGCTTGGCGGGCGCTATCTATTTTGCACTGACGATCTGGATAGTGACGCACTATGCGCCCCACAACAGGTCACGTCCGGATCACCCATTTACGCCGCCCGTCACCATTCTGAAGTCCCTCAAGGGGCTTGATCCCTACATGTACGCGGCCTTTCGCAGCCACTGCCTGCTCGATTATCCGGAGTACGAAGTGCTCTTCGGAGTGCACGACCTCGATGAAACAGCGCTGTTACTGGTCGAGCGCCTCAAGAAAGAATTTCCCGAACGACAACTGCGCGTGCTCCATTGTCCGGAAATGCTGGGCCTAAACGGCAAGGTCAGCACACTGGCGCAGATGCTGCCGCAGGCCCAATACGAACACATCATCATCAACGACAGCGACATCCTGGTTGCTCCCGATTACCTGCAGCGCGTCCTTGCACCCTTGGCTGCGTCCGACGTCGGGATGGTCACGACTCTTTATCGCGCCCTACCCAGCTGCACATTGGGTTCGCGTCTGGAGGCGCTCGGCGTCAACACTGACTTCGGCGGCGGTGTGCTGGTCGCACGCGCGCTGGAGGGCGACATCCGTTTCGGTCTGGGCGCGACTATGGCTACGACGAAGTCTGTACTTCGCCAGATCGGCGGACTGGAGCCGCTGGTCGACTACCTGGGCGACGATTACGAACTGGGAGCTCGCATCGCGGCCGCAGGTCACCGCATCGAGTTGGCCGATACCGTAGTGGAAACGGCGCTTCCGGACTATGGGTTTCGCGACTTTTGGCTGCACCAGATGCGCTGGGCCCGCAACGTGAAAGACCGTCGTCCCGCACAGTACATCGGACTCCTGGTTACATTTGGCCTGCCTTGGGCCCTAATCGCCGTCATTGCCAATCCCTTGAGCTGGTGGACCTGGCTGGTTTTCGCTGTGACGGTGTGCGCAAGATTCGCTTCCGCGATTGTGGTGGCTCGACAAGCAGCAAAAGATACTCAAGTCTTTCGCGACCTGTGGCTGTTGCCCCTGCGTGACTTTATTGCGTTGGCCGTCTGGATTGTGAGTTACATGGGGAACACGGTTGAATGGCGCGGACTGCGCTTCCGCCTGCACAAGGGAAAACTCGAGAAACTCTAGTCATTCGCTTGCGGCACCCTGTCGCGGACGAACTCGATTGAGCGCTGTACCGGCATGATGCGACCTTCCTCGCCGAATTCGTACGGCTCGCCTCGCCAGAAAAACCGATTACCGGTAAAGCTGAGTGCCCAGGTGCAGAAGCCGATCAGATCGCGCATGGGATAAAGCCAAGCCAGCCACAAGGAGCGCCAGTCGCGAAGCACTCCCCAACCGATAACAGCGGCGAGCAGCATGCGGTTCAGGCATGCGAGGACGAGCAAGTCCTCGCCCAGACGCAGACGGTGAGGGCTGGTCACGCCCAAAAAGAACGCCAGCATTCCAAACGGCACCGCGTACGTCAACCCGGAGCCAATATGTCCCCAGGGCCGGGAGAAGCGTGTGCTCTTCATCCAGCGCAGTTGGTCGCCAAAGGTGCGTCGCAGGGTGCGTCCGGCGAGCACATGTTCGACCTTGTAGTGCGACAGCACGACCTTGTACCCGGCAGTAGCAATAAGGCTGCCGAGAACGAAATCGTCGGAGTAGAACTGTGCGGCTTCGGCCATGCCGCCGATGGCGTCAATGGCATCGCGCTTCACCGCCATAGCAGCTCCGAGCGCGAACTTCATGCCCTCCATCATGTCCGCGACCATCACGCCGGACGGCATCTCTACCGACATGCCCAGGGCTTCCAGTTGCGACCACACATCGTTGGCAGGAACGCCACGGTACAGGCAGGTCACTAGTCCCACCTGAGGCTGCAACAGCGGCAGCACCACGTTGCGCAAAAAGTCGGGCCCAACCAGCACATCGCTGTCGCTGATCACCACAACCGAGTTGTCGGACGAGCCCAGCATCTTGGCCAGCGAGAAAACCTTGGCATTCGGCCACGAGGGCTCGCCTGAAATCACCACTCGCGTGTGCACCTGGGGATACTTCGCGCGCAGAGCTTCAATCAGTTGCAAGGAGCCGTCTTCGCGGCTGCGCGCGCCGAAGATGATTTCAAACTGCGGGTAATCCTGCTGGAAAAAACTCTCCAGCGTCTCGCGGAGCCGGGGCTCCATTCCGTGGACGGGCTTCAGGATGGTGACCGGAGGAAGCAGCTCCGCAGGAAAGCGATCAGCCTGGTCGCGCCACTGCCGGCAGGTCATGAAATGGCGGAACCCTGCCACCAGCGCCATGCCGAGAAAGATGGTGGAGGTAAAGGAGCCGAAGATCGCTATGTACCACAACAGGTGCCGGCTGAAGTGCTCCATCAGAATGGCCCCCGCTGTGCCCGCGCTTAACACGAACATAGGAATCCTACATTGTACCCGCTGGAGTGGGCGCCCCGCGTCCAGCGTAAAACCCGGATAAACAGAGTCTCACAAGTGTCAGACGAGACCACCCCGGAGAAGTTATTCCGATGTTCCGGTTTCACCCAGGGTTGCGGCGCCCATCGGCCGGCTGCCTACGGCGGCGTAACTTGGCATTTGCTATGGACAAATGAAGCGACCGCTGCCTGTCCCAGGCTGATGCCTCCATCATTGGGAGGCACGGCGGAATTCGTCCAGATTTCCAGTGGCTCCGGCCTCATATACTCTCGTACGTCGCGGAGCAGGAGTTCGTTCTGAAAAACCCCTCCCGAGAGGACCACCGTATCCACGTCGAACTCGCTGCTTAGCGCAAGCACCCCGTCGCACAGACCTCTCGCCAGCCCCCGCTGAAAAGCACGCGCAATGTCCCCTGGTTCGCGGCCGCGCTTCCTCTGCTCCGCGACGGCAAGCAGCAACGGCCTGAAATCCAGCTCTCGATCCTGGAACGGGCAAGGAAATACTTCTTCACTGGAGCTCCTGTGCGCCAGCGCTTCGAGCCACATCGCCGCTTGGCCCTCGAACGTAATCCCGCGATTGAAGCCGAGTAACGCTGCAGCCGAGTCGAATAGCCGCCCGACTGACGTTGTAATAAAATTCCGGACGTTTTTCCTCACCAGCTCGAGGGCGCCCCGATGGCGGGAAGAAAAATTAAATGGCGCCGCACTTACATCCGGCAGATTTTCAATTTGCGCCAGAAACCCCGCCGCGGCTTGCTCCGGATATTGGGCGGCGGCATCGCCTCCTGGCAGCGCAGCGCGCCGTAAATGCCCCACGCGCTCGAATCCTGCGCTGACGCTTCCGGCGAAGAACTCCCCGCCCCAGATGCTGCCGTCGTCGCCGAATCCGGTGCCGTCGAAGCTCACTCCCAGAACGCGCCTATCCCAGTCCCCACGTTCGGCAACCACGGAGGCGACGTGCGCGCGATGATGCTGTACCGCCAGCCTCTCCGCTGCCGATAATCCCGCTGCATACGACGTCGAAATGTACTGCGGATGTGCATCGTGCACCACCAGCAACTCGGTCCAGTCCACGTCGTACATAGCGGTGAGATCGCGAATGGTTTCCTGGAATGCCTGGAATGGCTGGTAATGATCGAGGTCGCCGATGTGCTGGCTGACCAAGGCCTGCCCGTCGACAACCAGCGTCACCGCGTTCTTCAGGTCCGCGCCGACAGCAAGGATTGGCCGACTCACCGGTAAACGCGCCACCGCCCCCGGAGCGTAGCCGCGCGACCGCCGCAGAATCGCAGGGCCGAATGCTCCAACCCGCGCCACCGAATCATCCACGCGTCGCGCGATCGGCCGTTCGCCAACCAGAAAAGCATCGGCCACTCCAGCCAGCCGTTCGAAAGCATCCTGCTCGTCGTATGCGATAGGTTCGCTGGAACGATTGGCGCTGGTCAGCACCAGAATCTCCGGCGCGCCCGCGGCGAACAGCAGATGCTGCAACGGAGTGTAGGGCAGCATCACTCCCAGTTCGTCATTATCGGGAGCTACGCCCGGCAACTCCAGCCTTGCCGGAGCCAGAACAATCGGCCGCGCCACGGAAACGAGCAGCGCCTCGCTCTCTGCTGAAAGCTCGACAACACCACTCGCGATTTCCACGTGTTTGGCCATCACAGCGAATGGCTTCTCTTTGCGATACTTTCGCTCGCGCAGCGCATTTACCGCCGTCGCATTGCGGGCATCGCAGGCCAGGTGATACCCGCCCAACCCCTTCACCGCGACAATTTTTCCTTCCCGCAGCAGCTCGGCGCTCCTGGTTACAGCCTTATCGTCCCCGCGAATGACCTCGCTTCCATAGTGCAATTCGTAATGGGGGCCGCACTGCGGGCAGGCAACCGGCTGCGCATGAAACCGCCGGTTGCCCGGATCGTGATACTCGCCCGAGCAATAGGCATCCATCGCCCACGACCTCATCGTCGTGTTCGGCCGATCGTACGGAAGCGCCAGAATCACCGTGTAGCGCGGTCCGCAGTTGGTGCAGTTAGTGTACGGATACTGGTAACGCGGATTGCCAGCGTCAAATAATTCCGTCAGGCACTCCTCGCAAACCGGAAGATCAGGCGAGATGCGCACCGTCGGCCGATCTCGCCGCTCGCTCTCGCGAATGCTGAATTCGGCGACTCCGGTTGGCTGGATCTGTTCGACTGCGACTTCCGCAATCACGGCTGCCGGCGGCGCCTGGCTCCGCACCGCCTCCACAAATGCGAGCAACGCCTCCTCCATGCCCTCGGCATGGATCAAGACCCCGTCTTCTCCATTGAGCACCCAGCCCGCAACTCCGTGCTGGTGCGCCACACGATAAACAAAAGGACGAAATCCAACTCCCTGGACAACGCCTCGAATGCGGATGGACCGCGCCGCGCGCATGGCGACGATGATAGTCGATTCACCCACGTCCTATATGCAATCGACCCCGTGCCCCAGGTTCGCGTGCTCATTTTGGACGCTAACCTGGGCAACGCTCAACCTCCCGCATTGGCCATATTAAGTCGCTTTGCGGTGACAGTGACAGCGCCGCAGGCGCGAAAGTAATTAGCCCAGCGCGTAAGCGCTGGGTAAACGCCCATAAAATGTCGAGCCCGCCCTTCGGGGGCGACACCTCTGGTTGAGACGCGCTGCGGCAATTGATCATTGATCTCGCGCCAGTGTAGCCTCATGGATCACTGTGAATCGGAGACACGAATGCGCCTGATCTTCCCGCGTTCCCCGCGGACTTCGCCGATTGTTCTACTCACATCGCTAATCTTCTCTCTCGCACTCGTGCTCCCAGCTCAGGAGCCGTCCGGTACCGCCCAGTTTCCCGGCTTGAAGTGGCGTCTCATCGGCCCCTTCCGCGGCGGACGCGTCACAGCGGTTGCGGGCGTTCCCGGAGATCCCACCACCTACTACTTCGGCACCCCGGGCGGCGGCGTGTGGAAGACCACCAATGGCGGTCGAGTCTGGCGCCCTATTTTCGATGCAATACGTGTTCCTTCCATCGGAGCTCTCGCCGTCGCGCCCTCCGACTCAAAAATCATTTACGTCGGAACTGGCGAGCAGACGCGCGGCAAGGGCATCTACCGCTCCAATGATGCCGGCGTGACCTGGAACAGCGTCGGCCTTCAGGACGTTCCCTTCATTCAGGCCATTGTTGTCGACCCGCATAATCCCGACATAGTTGTGGTGGGCGCGAACTCGCTTGGCTTCGGAATTCTCTGGCGCCCGCTTCCTAAATCCGCAACCACCGACAATCGCGGAATTTTCCGAAGCCAGGACGGCGGCAAAACATGGAAGAAGGTGTACGCCAACGATGCGAATTTCGGCGTCGTGGACATGTGCACCGATCCTGACCATCCCAGCACAATTTACGCTGCGATTTATTACGGCGAGACCGGCTCCGGCCCCTCGAAAGTTGCCGCGACCTCCGACATCATCAAGTCGACCGACGGAGGCGCGACTTGGGCTCCTCTCGAAAGCAAAGGACTACCTGACAAGGCGCGTGGGCGGCTGGGAATTTCGGTCGCCGCTGGTTCAAGCGGCCACCGTCTCTACGCAATTGTCGAGCAAGGATTTTTCCGCTCCGATGATGGGGGCGCGAATTGGTATCAGTCCACCAAAGATCCCCGTTTGCTTGGCAGCCCCTACTTCAGCCGCATCTTCTCCGATACCCACAACCCCGACGTGCTCTACGCCGCCCAGACCTCGCTCTACCGTTCCACCGATGGCGGCAAGACCTTCGAAGCCTACGTGGGAGCGCCCAGCGGCGACGACTTCCATGTGCTTTGGATTGACCCGCAGAACCCCGCCCGCATGATTCTCGGCGTCGATCAGGGAGCGATCGTCAGCATCGACGCGGGCGAAACCTGGAGCTCCTGGTACAACCAGCCAACCGGGCAGTTCTATCACGTCTCCACCGACAACCTCTTCCCCTATCGCGTCTACGGCGCGCAGCAGGACAGTGGCACCGCCGGCGTGCTGAGCCGCAGCGACTACGGTGAAATCCTTTTGCAGGACTGGCACTCGATCGGCGGCTTCGAATATGCCTTCCTCGTACCCGACCCTGCTCATCCCAATTTCGTTTTCAGCGGAGGATGGTACGGCTCGGTGGTGCGCTATGACAGCTCCACCGGCGAGATCGCAACCGTCTTCGAGCGTGGCCAAAAGTATCGTGCCGGCAGCATGCCTCCTCTTGTTTTCTCGCCGCAGGATCCTTCCGTGCTGTACCTCGGCATGCAGTTCGTATTGAAAACCTCCGATACCGGGCGAAGCTGGCGCGAGATCAGTCCCGACCTCACCGGGTATGTTGAGAAGCCGGATGAAGAAGGGAGTGATGGCGGTATCGAGAAGCCGCCGCCGCCCTCGATCACTGCTCTTGCGCCCTCGCCGCTCACAGCGAGCGTAATGTGGGCAGGCACCAGCAACCGCCTCGTCTATCTCACCCGCGACTCTGGGGCGGCTTGGCAGAACGTCTCGCCCACCGGCCTGGAACAGCCCGCTCAGGTCCTCTATGTGGAAGCGTCGCATCATGACGCCTCCACTGCCTACCTGACCATCGGCGGCACGCGCGAGTCCACTCCTCCGAACATCCTGCGCACCCATGACTCCGGCCGCACCTGGCAGAAGATCGTCAACGGCTTTCCGCAGGATGAGATGGTGCGCGTGGTGCGCGAGGATCCCAAGCGCAAAGGCCTGCTTTACGCGGGAACCGACACTGGCATTTTCATTTCCTGGGACGATGGCGATCATTGGCAGCCGTTTTCGCTTAACCTTCCGCCCACGCCTGTCACCGATCTCACGGTGCACAACAACGACCTCGTCATCTCCACCTTCGGACGCGCGATGTGGATTCTGGACGATGTCGCTGCACTGCGACAAGTCGGGATTGTCGCGCATGCTGTCTCTTCTATACCGGGTGACATTGCACTGGATGCCGCCGCAAAGACTTGGAGCGATCTGGAAAAATCCGCAATCAACCGTTATCTGTTTGTACCTGAGACTGCTATCCGGGTCCGCTGGGAGAACTACCAGGACACGCCATTTCCGCCCGAAACACCGGCAGGCCAGAACCCGCCCGACGGAGCCATCATCGATTATTTCCTGAAGCACGCGGCGACGAGCGAGCTCTCGCTTACCATCTACGACGAGAACAACAATCAAGTCGCACGGTTCACCAGCGAGCCAAAGCCGGTCGCGCTTCCGCCGGCGAACGCTCCCGAATACTGGTTTGCTCCTCCGACCGCGCTAACGAAGGATGCCGGCCTCAACCGCTTTGTCTGGGACCTGCGCTATCCCGCGCCGCCCACTTTGCCCTATGGCTACTATGGCAACCTGCTGGAGTACACCGAATACACCTTGGCCGACCACGCGGTCCCCGGGCTTACTCCGCGCCAGCAGCCGCGCGGACCGCTGGTCGTTCCCGGCAAGTTCATGCTTGAGCTGCGCTACGGGAACGTGACACTTCGGCAACCGCTCATCATCGAACCTGACCCGCGCATTCACGGTTCGCAAGCCGATCTGGTCGTGCAGCGCGATCTGGCGCTCGCCATCACTCGCGGCATGAAATCGAGCCACGATGCTTTCCTGCAAGCGAAGGCCGTGCGCGACTCACTGGCAAATGCGCAGAAAGCGCTCACCGGCGCCGACGCCGACAAAGTCAAAGCCGCAGCTGATGCTCTTGCCAAGAAGCTCGACGCCATCGATAAAGGCACCAGGACCGCTCCCGGTTTTGGATCGGTGAATCGTGAGCTCGCGCGCCTGATCTTCAGCGTCGAAAGCGCAGACATTCGTCCGACAGATACTGTTCACGATGCCGTTCAGCAGAACTGCGACGCCCTCGACAACGACCTGACGCAATGGCAAAACCTAAATCAGCAGGACATCGCCGCATTCAACGCACTGCTCGCGGGAACCAAGGCAGTCACACTGCCGATAGCCGCGGTTACGATGGAGGGTTGCAAGCAGTAAACGCAGACCCTTCGAGTTGTCATCCCGAGCGCAGCGTCCGCGTGCTTCCCCGGCCCACGCATTCCGGGCCGGGCGGACGCGCAGTCGAGGGACCTGCTTTTCTCTTTTGTGATCCCGCAGCTCCGTCACCACCCCGCCATTGTTGTCATTCCGGCCAAACCCGCCTCGGCGGAGGAGCGAGGGATCTGCTTTTCGTCCGCGCGGCTGCAATGGGTAGGTGAGAGCTTTTGCCCAAGCCTGATCGGAATTCAATGGCAAAGACATTTCGAATCGCATCAGAACAGCCGCAAAGCGGCGGGATGAATTTAGCCCGGGGCGCAAGCCCCGGGTCACTGCAGAATGATTTGGAGCCGCGCCGGCGGCGACACCGTTTTCGCATCCCCTCCCCATTGTGTTATAACCGCATGTTTCGCCAGCGCGGCTCCCGACCCGGAGGAACTGTTTGGATTTCCAGCTTTCTGATGAACAGCTACAACTGAAAAAGATGGTGCGCGACTTCGCCGAGCGCGAGATTGCGCCCAACGTCATGACATGGGATGAGCAGGGTACCTTCCCCTTGGAGATCATCAAGCAGCTGGGGCAACTTGGATTGATGGGAATCATTTTCCCCGTCGAGTACCGCGGCGCAGGCATGGGCTACATCGAGTACGTCACCGCCATAGAAGAACTCTCGCGCGTGGACGGCTCGGTCGGCATCGTTGTGGCCGCGCACACATCGCTGTGCTCGAACCATATTTTCGTTGCCGGCAATGAAGAGCAGAGGCGCAAGTACATTCCCAGGCTCGCCACCGGCGAGTACCTGGGCGCATGGGGACTCACCGAGCCGGGCTCCGGTTCGGACGCCGGAGGGGCACGCTGCACCGCCGTGCGCAAGGGCGGCAAGTGGGTGCTGAATGGCAACAAGACTTTCATCACCAATGGACATTACGCCGATGTAGCCGTTGTGATTGCTGTGACCGACAAGGCGGCACACACTCACGGACTATCAGCATTCGTGGTTGAGAAGGGCACGAAGGGATTTCGCGCCGGCAAGAAAGAGAACAAGCTTGGTTTGCGCGCCAGCGATACCTCGGAGCTGATCTTCGAGGACTGCGAAATTCCTGCGGAGAATTTGCTGGGACACGAAGGCGAAGGTTTCGTCGATGCCATGAAGGTGCTCGATGGCGGGCGCATCTCGATCGCCGCGCTCGGCCTGGGCATGGCCCAGGGCGCCTACGAAGCCGCGCTGAACTATTCCAAGGAGCGCAAACAGTTTGGCAAACCAATCAGCGAATTCCAGGCAATCGCTTTCAAGCTCGCCGACCAGGCCACAGAGATCGACGCCGCACGCCTGCTGACCCATCGCGCCGCCGCCAGGAAAGATGCCGGCATGAAGACTACGCTGGAGTCCTCCATGGCCAAGCTGTATACCAGTGAAGTGGCCGTGCGCTGTGCCAACGAATGCGTGCAGATACACGGCGGCTACGGCTTTATCAAGGATTATCCGGCGGAAAAGTTCTACCGCGACGTGAAGCTCTGCACCATCGGCGAAGGGACCAGTGAAATCCAGCGCCTGGTGATCGCGCGTCAGCTGCTGAAGGACTGAAGGCTTCACTACAGAGCCACAGAGGTGTTCGGAGACTGCGGGCCGAATCCAATCCCATGTCTTATGCGGGGCCGAGTTCGCCATACGTAACTACGCCCGACGAGCGCACCATGGGCACGCTCGCCCATGTCTTGCAGCTCGTGACTACCTGGATGGGGCCGCTCTTCATTTTCTTGATTAAGCGACTCCCTGTTTGTCAGTTTCCATGCACTGCAGGCCCTGTTGCTACAAATCTGCCTGGCGATTTTCTGGATCGTAGCCATAGGCATATTCATTGTTTCAATGGTTGCGACCGTGCCCATGTCCGGCGGCGCAACCCATACTGCGCCCCCGCCCGCGATTTTCGTCATCTTCCCGATTTTCTGGTTGGTGGCAATGAGCACTTGGGCGGTTGTATTGGTGGTCGCAATCCTTTATGGCATCAAGACTGGTCGTGGTGAATGGGCTGCGTATCCCTTATTGGGCAGGCTGGCGCGGCACCTGCTGAAGATGTAGCTGGCGCGCGAAGATACTGTAATCCTGTGAAACACCAAAACCTGGGTTTTTCAGCGCCGCACCCGGGCCCCGATTCGCGCTGCTTTTGCGCGAATTGGGTGGTCAGGCGCGAAAGTAATTAGCCCAGAGCGGAAGCGCTGGGTATCGCTTTAGACTATTTACCGAGCCCCTTCAGGGGCGACACCCTTGCGCTTCTGCTAGGCTGTCCTTCTGGATCCGATCTAGTCTTTCTCTGTGTCTCTAGTGTTGAACATTGCCTGCGAATAACCACATCCCGGAATTTGTCCAGCGCATCCGCGCCGGCGACATTCGCGCCCTTTCACGCGCTATCTCTGCCGTCGAAAACCATACCTCCGAATCCACCGAGCTCCTCAAAGCTCTGTTTCCCCACAGCGGCAACGCGGTCCTGCTCGGCTTCACCGGTGCTCCCGGGGCAGGGAAGAGCACCCTGGTTGACCAGGTCGCCCACGTTTATCGCAAAGAGGCCAAGACCGTCGGAATCGTGGCCGTCGATCCCACCAGTCCCTTCAGTGGAGGCGCAATTCTTGGCGATCGCATCCGCATGCAATCGCACCATGCTGATCCTGGCATCTTCATCCGCAGCATGGCCACTCGCGGCTCCCTTGGCGGACTGGCTGGCACCACTGCGGATGTCGCGACGGTTCTCGATGCCAGCGGTCGCGATGTGGTGATGATTGAAACCGTCGGGGTCGGGCAGGACGAAGTCGACATTGTGCGCCTCGCCGACGTCACCATCGTCGTTCTGGTGCCCGGCATGGGCGACGACGTGCAAACCATCAAGGCCGGCATCATGGAGATCGCGGACATCTTCGTCATCAACAAGGCCGACCGCGATGGCGCCGAGCGCGTCGAGCGCGAGATTCGCGCCATGCAGACATTGGCCATTCGCAAGGACCACTGGACGCCGCCGATTGTGAAGACTGTCGCCAGCACCGGCGCCGGCACTGACGAACTCGTGCAAGCCATCGAAGGTTATCGCGCCTATCTCCAACAAAGCGACCGCGCCCGCGCGCGCCGCATCGAAAACTGGCGTGAACGCATTGCGGAGATGCTGCGCGACGCCCTCTTCCAGCGCGTGCTTTCGTATTACCTGAGCGAAGGTGAAGCCTCGCGTTACGCCGCCGAGGTTGCCGATCACAGACGTGATCCCTACTCTCTGGTACAAAAGATCGTGGAAGGATTAGGAAGACCCGATGAGCGCAATTGATCATCTCGGTATCGCGGTGAAGTCATTGGCGGTAGCCAAGAGTTTTTACGAGAAGCTCGGCCTGAAGCCGATGCCGGACGAGACAGTCCCCGCTGAGCAGGTGCGGCTCTCGATGGTGCCGGTGGGCGAGAGCCGCATCGAGTTGCTGGAGCCGACGTCGTCCGAGTCGCCGATCGCCAGGTTCCTCGCCAAGCGCGGCGAAGGTTTGCACCATGTCGCCCTCCATGTCGACGATCTCTCGGCCATCGTCGAGCGTCTCAAAGCGGATGGCACGCGGCTCATCTCCGATGAAATCAAGATCGGCGCCGGCGGCCACATGTACGTCTTCGTGCATCCCTCCAGCGCGGGCGGCGTGCTGCTGGAACTGGTGGAAGACGCCCCGAAGGGCGTGTAACTTGCCGGCCTGTTAGATTTCACCACGGAGTTCACCGAGAGCACGCAGGAATTCAAGGCGAACACACCTCCGCGCGTTCCGTGGTCTCCGTGGTGAGACTGCCTTTTATGCTAATCCTCGCCATCGACACCTCCGGCCGGCATGGCAGCGTCGCACTTTGCCGCGGCGATGCCGACAGTTTCGAAACTCTGCAACTGACAACCCTCGAGGGCGGCACCTACTCCGCTCGCCTGATCCCGACCATCGACGCACTGTTGCAGCAAAATAATCTGGCCCCAGCCGGCCTCGACGGCTTTGCCGTTGTCTCCGGCCCAGGCTCTTTCACTGGCTTGCGCGTGGGATTGGCAACCGTCAAAGGGCTCTGCGAAATTTTGCGGAAGCCCTTAGCCACCGTCTCCATGCTCGAGGCTCTTGTCGCCACTCACGCCTCGCCCGGTACAACTACCACCGCCGTTCTCGACGCGGGACGCGGCGAGGTCTACGTCGGCGAATATGAAATCTCCGCACAAAGCGCCAGGCCGATTCGCGAGTACATCACTAAGCTGCCTGCGTTCACTCCTGCAAACGCTCCCACCGAACTGCTGACCCCTGATGCCACCGTCGCACGCTCTCTACAGCCGCGCGGGATCAACATTCGGCTGGTCGCGCCGGTGCAGGCGGACGAGATTGCCCGCATCGGAATTCGCAAGCTGCTTGCCGGCGAGGTTGCTAATCACCAAGCGCTTGATGCCAACTACATCCGCAGGTCGGATGCGGAACTCTTTTCCGCGCCCAAGCCCTAATCGCGTGCTCATCCGCCCAGCCACTCCCGCCGACATCGCCGCCATCCGCGCCCTCGAACAACATTCCGACACTGCAGCCCACTGGAGCGAGCGCGAATACGCCGCCTTGTTCGCGCCCGAGACGCTCCAGCGCTTCGCACTCGTCGCAGAAGAGAACGGCTGGGTCTGCGCCTTCGCCATCGCCCGTTGCGCAACCACTGAGTGGGAGATCGAGAACCTGGTCGTCGCCACCTCTCATCGCCGCCGCGGAATCGCCCAGGCGCTGCTTCACAAACTGCTGCAAGACTTCTACCAGTCAGCAGCCACTTCCGTACTGCTTGAGGTACGACAATCGAACCACGCTGCGCAGCAACTTTATAAGCAGCTTGGGTTTATCGAGACCGGCCGGCGGACCGGCTACTACAAGCAACCGCCGGAAGACGCCTTGCTCCTCACCTTCCGCCGACAATTTCTGCCCGAACCGCTTGAACCGGAGTAGGCCCAGTGCTATCGTTTTCATCGTAAATTCACCGGAGGTTCCGTGAATGGCAACTCAGGTACGCGATCAGCTTCTTGCAAGTAACGAAGAATTTCGCCGCTTGGCCGATGAGCACTCCCAATATTCGCAGCGTCTCGACTCTCTCATCCACAAAAAATATTTATCCGAAGACGAAAAGCTCGAGGAAGTCCGCCTTAAGAAGCTGAAGCTCCACCTGAAAGACCAGATGGAAAACCTGGAACAGAAGTATCGCGCCAGCCATCAGGTCGTCTAGTCGGCTTTAACCGCTCTCGTCCGGCGGATAAGACATCCGTCTTTGCCGCCACGTGTGATCCCTGCTCGCCATCACCCGCCAACATGGAACAGACCGGGCATTGGCGCGTAGATGCGGCCCGTCGTTTGCGCAGCCTCACTCTGCAATGGGTCAATCCGGCGATGAACTCCACGGCCACTCGCGGCGCCCCGGGAAACAGCTTACAAATTCGATCATTCGGCACAACCGCAACCCCAGCCGGGCCTGATCCTGTATCCTGAGGCCCGACTCGCGAATCCAGTTCTTTCGGAGTTTGACTTGCGATCCAGGCTTCTTTTTTGTCGCGCCTTCGTCACCATCCTCTGCTTCTTCATCGCGTATCCGCTGCTCGCCCAGGTCCCAGCGACGCCTCCCACCGGCCTTTGGGATGGCACCATCCAGAGCAAAGCCGGCGAGGTGACCTTCGGCATTGATTTGAAGAAACAATCTGATGGCACGCTCGAAGCAACGCTGGTCAATGCCACCGATCGCCAGCCTTTCAGCAGCGCAGAGTGGCACGATGGCACCCTCACTCTGCCCATGAATTACTACGATGGTGTGCTGACGCTACATTCGCTTTCTCCAAACCGTATGGAAGGCGATTACTCCCGCCTGACCAGCAAGGGGACCAGACACATTCCGGTCGTGCTCATCCCTCATCAGGAAGTCGCCGCGGGCAAACCGTGGAACGGCCCAAGCCTCTGGGGCGACTGGCTTTTCCACTGGGCCGATGGTGAAGGCGCGGAGAAGACAACCCTGGCGAAGTTCGATCAGGAGAAGATTGCGAAAGCCAATGAACAAGTCGCCGTCACCGGCGTCATCGAGCCAGTCAGCGGCGACACCGGTCTGCTGCATGGCTACGTATTCAAGGCAGCCGACGGTCAGACACGTTTTCATCTCAGCCGCTTCGATGGCATTCATATTATGGCGATCGACGGGGTTTTTCAGCCGGATGGCACCCTCAAAGGCCAAGAGGGCGGAATCGTCGCGCTCTCTTCGTTTACCGCGGAATGCGGCAAACACGTGGCCAGCGCCGCCGATCCTAACGCGCTGAGTGAAACCCTGACCAGGGTGAAGGATCCAAGCGAGCCATTTCGCTTCAGCGGCATCGATCGATTCGGTAAGACCGTCGACCAAAGCAGCCCCGAGTTCAAAGGCAAGCCCCTGATCGTCGACGTCTTCGGAACCTGGTGCCCCAACTGCCATGATGAGGCGCCGGTCTTGGAAAAGCTCTATCGCAAGTACCACGACCAGGGCTTGCAAATCGTCGGCTTGGCCTATGAGTACATCGACGACACGCCTCGCGATCTGCGCCAGATTGCGATTTACCGTGAGAAGTTCGGCATAACCTTCCCGCTGCTCCTTGCCGGAACCACCGACGAGGGCCAGATCGCGAAAACGTTGCCGCAGTTGGTCGGATTCGGCGCGTTCCCAACCTCCATCTTCATCGACTCCTCCGGCCACGTTCACGCCATCCTCGCTGGCTTCACCGGCCCCTCCACAGGAGAGAAGTATGACGAGGTGCAGAAGCGCATGGACCAGCTCACCCGCGAAATTGTGGCGAAGTGAAGCGACAAAAGCCTCGTGGACCGAATTCCCGCGGCTGTAATATCGAGATTTGGCACTATTCTCCGTGAGCATCGCTGATGAATGCTTATATCTGGGCAAGGTTTTTGATTTGTGATCCCTCGGCTCCGGCGATCAAAGGCAGTCGCCTCCGCTCGGGATGACAATTCACTGGCTCAAGCTCCCCAACAACGCATCTCTCCTCAACCCTCTATAATCAAATCATTCCATGGTTCGCGATGGTATCTATTACGGCCTGGCTCTCATTGTCGTTGCAGCACTATTAGCTTGGCTTACCGTTCCCGCTCTGGCTATTATCCCCTTATTGCTGGCTGCATTCTTTCTTTGGTTCTTTCGTGATCCAGAGCGAAGAGTTCCAGCCATTCAGGGCGCCATTGTCTCTCCGGCGGATGGCAAAGTTACGGATGTCTCGGTTGTCAACGAGGACGGCAACAACCGGGTGCGAATCAGCATTTTCTTGAACGTCTTCGATGTACACGTGAACCGCTCGCCGGTGAGTGGCATCATCGAGGATGTGCGCTATCACAAGGGAAAGTTCGGCAATGCTATGTCCGCAGCCTCGGCCGATGCTAACGAGCAGAATGTGGTCACGATTCGCAGCGATGCCGGGACCGTGGTGATGAAGCAAATCGCCGGCCTGCTCGCGCGCCGCATCGTCTTCACCAAGAAGCTGGGAGACAAACTCGAGCGCGGCGAGCGCGTCGGGCTCATTAAGTTCGGCTCTCGCACCGATGTTATCTTTCCCGGAGGCGCCAAGATGAAAGTGCGCGTAGGTGATCACGTGAAGGGTGGTTCCACGGTCTTGGCCATCGCTCAACCGCAGCCCATTGCCCCGCGCTTGCATGACCTGGCGGAGGTACGGTGAACGAGCGCCTGCAGCGACGCGAGGGCGAGCGGTCCGCCGAGCGCCGTCCGGCGAAAGGCCTGTTCCTTCTGCCTTCCATGTTCACCGCCGGCAACATGGCTGCAGGATATTACGCCATCTCCCAGGCGATGCAGGGCACCGTCAATGATCACTGGCACTTCGATCAGGCGGCGAAGGCAATCGGATTCGCCATCGTGTTCGACTTCTTTGACGGAGGCATTGCGCGTCTGACGAACACCGCCAGCGCATTTGGCAAGGAGCTGGACTCCCTGGCTGACGTGATTGCCTTCGGCGTAGCGCCCGCAGTGCTCGCGCTGATGTGGGGCTTCCGCATGCTGCCGCAGGACATTGATCCGGACCTCCGCACGCGCGTTCTGCAGTTGGGAGCGATCGCTACCTTCGTGTTTCTCTTGGCGGGTGCTTCACGATTGGCGCGTTTCAATATTCAAGCAAATCCGCAGCCTTCGAACCCCGGCCGTCCGGGACGCAAGTACTTTGTCGGCATGCCGATTCCCGCCGGCGCCGGTTCCATCGCAGCCGTCGTGCACCTGGTACGTGGTTCTCCGTTGCAGGTATGGTGGCTGCCGGTGGGCTGGGCCGTCTATGTAATCGCGATTTCATTTCTAATGGTGAGCACCTGGCGCTTCTTCAGCCTGAAAGGCATCAACTTTCGCCAGCCGCAGAATTTTCGCTGGCTGATCGTAATCGGCGCGGTCATCGCGCTGATCTGGTTCTCCTCCGAATATGTCCTGTTCGCGCTCGCGTTGATTTACATCCTGTCGGGTGTATTGGCCCGGCTCTCGTTCGTCTTTCGCCGGACAACAGTACCGCCTCCACCTCCGCAAGACGAGGCATCGCACGCCTGATGAAAAACCAGACAAATGGTCCCTCCGCGCCGCGCAGCGAAGGAGGACATTGGGGCGGGCTGTTCCGGGTCGCGATCGTCGGCGCCGCCACGCTGAAGGGCCGCGAACTGAAAGAAGTGCTCACCGACCGCAACTTCCCTGCGGCTGATGTCCGTCTGCTCGACGACGAAGAGTCGCTGGGGCAAATGCAGGCCATCGGCGAGGAGCCAACTTTCATCCAGAGCGTTCTTCCTGAGCATCTGGAGAATGTCGACTTCACGTTGTTTGCCGCCGACGAGACCTTCACGCGCAACACCTGGAAGCTGGCGCGCAACGCCGGCAGCGACATCATCGATCTCTCGTATGCGCTGGAGGACCAGCCTGATGCGCTGCTGCGAGCTCCTTGGGTGGAACACGAGTTAGGCGCCACGCCGAAGATTGATTTCTCAGAAGCTCCTGTGGTGGTCGCTCATCCCGCCGCCGTTGTGCTAGCGCTTCTGATGCTGCGAGCGCAGAAGGTCGCAACCATCGCGCGTTCGATTGTCACCGTGCTGGAACCTGCTTCCGAACATGGGCGGCGCGGCATGGACGAACTGCACGAGCAGACTGTCAACCTGCTCTCGTTCCAGCAGCTGCCCAAGGGAGTATTCGATGCGCAAGTGGCGTTCAACATTGTCGACCGCTACGGCGAGAGAGCGACGCCCGCGTTGTCCACGGTGGAAAGCCGCATCATTCGCCACTTCCGCAGCATCGTGCAGGGCAAGCTCGAAGTACCTTCGCTGATGCTGCTGCAGGCCCCCATCTTCCACGGGCATGCCTTTTCGCTTTACATTGAGTTGGATACTGCCGTGCAAACTGAAGAGCTGATCGCTGCGATCTCGGGCGAGCATGTCGATGTGCTGCAGGGCGGAGAAGAGTCGCCCAGCAACGTCAACGCCGCAGGACAGGAGCAGATCCAGGTGTTTGTTCGGCCCGATGGACAAGGACCGAAAGCCTTCTGGCTCTGGGCGGCCTCCGACAATTTACGAATCGCAGCTGTCTCGGCAGTCGAGTGCGCTGAGAGCATGATTCCTTCACGACCACGGGGAACGGTACAGTGAACCATCGTCAAACATTGCTCCGCCTCATGGTTTGCGCGGTATTCCTGATACTGACTACCTCCTGTGGTTATCACACCGCGGGCAACGCCGTGCGCTTGCCCTCCGACCTGCACACAATCTACGTGCCGGCCATCCAGAATGGGTCGCAGACCTACCGTATCGGGCAGACCTTCACCGAAGCGGTGGTGCGCGAGCTGCGTACCCGGACCAACTATCGCGTCGTGACTGCAAACGACGGAACTGCGGATGCCACATTGTCGGGAGTCATTACAAATGTCTTCATTGCTCCTTTGACCTACGATTCCGTTACCGGGCGCATTTCGTCATCGATGGTTGCGGTTAGTCTCAATGCAAACCTGATCAGCAGTAACGGAAAGGTGTTGTGGAGCAATCCTAATTTCATTTATCGCGAGCAGTACCAGGAATCGACCGACACCAGAAGTTTCTTCGAGGAAGCCAACCCTGCTGTGCAACGCATCGCCAACAGCTTTGCCAAGACGCTTGTAGCCGACCTGCTGGAGGCGTTCTAGATGCGCAGCTTCGCAGCTTCGGATCGTTTCGTTGCCGCTGTAAAGGCGGGGAAGCTCGCTCCCGGTTACGTCTTTGTCGGGGATGAGGCTTTCTTTCGCAAGCGCTGCCGCGAAGCCATCCTGCAACACCTGGTTCCGGCCGAGGTTCGCGAGCTGAGCCTCTACGATCTGGACCTCACGGAAGTAGATTTGCAGGAGGTGTTGGATCGAGCGCGCACACCGTCGCTGATGTCGCCCTTTCAGGTTTTCTTCATTCGCGGCATCAAGAACCTCTACGGCCGCGGCAAACATGACGAGGAATTCGCCGCCATCGAGGCGTACTTCAAGGATCCGAATCCCGCCGCGGTGCTGGTATTTGTCGCCGACCACATCAGCATTCCCGCAGACGCCCGTCGCATGGAACTCACCGACAAAGAACGCTACGAGCGAATTCGCGAGACGCTGGGCGAATTTGTTCCGCTGCTGGAGTTCGCTCGCGTTGAAGAAAGCGACGCGGTGAAATGGGCAATCGATACCGCCGAAGCTGAAGGCGTCAAGCTCGACAACGATGCCGCGCGCGAGTTGGTCGACTCGCTTGGCGGCGACATGATGATGGTCGCCAATGAACTTGAAAAGCTGGTGCTGTTTGTTGGCGAGAAGAAGCGCATTACGCTGGGCGACGTCGAGACGCTAGTGCTGGCAGCCAAGCAGCGCTCGTTCTACGAATTGACCGATGCGATCTCGGCTCGCGATTGTGGCCGCGCCTTGGCTGTTCTGGATGCCATTCTCACCAGCGGCGACGGAGAAGAAGCTGCCATCGGCCATCTCTACATGTTGTCGCGGACCTTCCGGCAGATGCTGGTGATCCTCGAGCGAAACGTTCGCGACTCGCGCGCCTTGTGGCAGGCGCTATGGCAGGGCTTTCGCATTCCACCTTTTGCGGCAGAGGACGTGATCCGTCAGGCTCGCCGTTACAAGTCGCGTCGCGAGTTGACCAGCGCGATTCGCCGCGTCGCGCGAGCTGATCTGGCGCTGCGTTCCAATCCTCCCAGCAAACGCCTGGTGCTGGAAAATCTGGTTCTTGATTTGACCGCGGAACCGAAGCTCCAAGAAATTGGCTGGCTGCAAGAAGAATTGCCAGTTTGAGCGCCGTCTCAAAATTGTTCCACGTGGAACAATTTTTCGGCTTGTAAATCACTGTAGCGCAGATATTTACAGTCCCCCACGTTGGTGGGGTAACTAGGGCCCTGAGTTTAGGTAACCTAAACAGCGCGATATGGCGTGACGCAGCGACTGCGACGCAGGCTATTAAGTCAAAAAGGATCAAGTGCATGGACGTCGACGCCTATTTGCGGCGCATTGAGTACGACGGACATTGCAAGCCATCTGCGACCACATTGCGTGGCCTTCATCGCCAGCATCTTTTCGCCGTTCCCTTTGAAAATCTCGACATCCCGTTGGGCACGCCGATTGCGCTCGACATCGATCTTCTCTTCGAGAAGATCGTGACGCGGCATCGTGGCGGATTTTGTTATGAACTGAACGGGCTCTGCGGCGAGTTGCTGAGCGCGCTCGGATTCCAGGTGCAGATGCTCTCCGCCCGTGTGCGACGCGAGAATGGCGGCTTTGGCCCCGAGTTCGACCACATGCTGCTGAAGGTGCAATTGGAGGAGCCTTGGCTGGTTGATGTCGGATTTGGAGATTCGTTTGTTGATCCAATCGTCTTTCATGCGGGCGGCGCCGACCAGGTGAACGGTCATCGGTATGTGGTGCTGCCGATGGATGGTGAGTGGGAGCTGCTACGAGAAGACGAGAAGGGACAGGTTCCGCTGTATGCATTTCGCGATGTCCCACACCATCTCAGCGAATATCGTGATATGTGCATCTTTCATCAAAGCTCGCCGGAATCGCACTTTACGCGAAGCTGGATTTGCAGCCGCGCAACTCCGCAAGGACGCATCACCGTGGCGAACATGTGTTTGATCGTGACCGATGAGAGTGGGCGTTCCGAGACGCAGTTGAAGAGCGAGGAAGAGCTGCAGCGGTGTTTGAGCGAGTTGCTAGGGGTAAGATTAAATGGGTCGGCGGATTTTTCGAGACTGGTAAGAAACGCGGCTTAGATTCTGATGTTTCGCCCCCTGAAAGGGCCCTGGATTCTTGTTTGGAATTTGACCCACCGCTTCCGCGGTGGGCTAATCACTTTCGCTTCTGCGAGACTGTGGCGAAGTTGCCCGGCATTGCTACAGCAAATATTGCTAGTTGCTACTTGTTAATTAGTAATTGCTAACTGCCAGCTGCTAAGTTCTAACCGCTAGCTGCCAGTTGCTGCCTTCTCATGCGCAATAGGCAGGCGAACCATGAACTGGGTGCCTTTTCCTACTTCGCTGCGGACGTCGATTGTTCCGGCGTGCGACTCTACGATGCGGCGCGCAAGCGACAGTCCGAGTCCGGTGCCGTGTCCTTTGGTCGTGAAGAAGGGGCGGAAGATGTTGGGGAGAGTCTCCGGCGCGATGCCCTTTCCTTGATCGGCTACGGTGATGAGCGCGGCATTCTTATCACGGCGCAGAGTGACGTGAATTGTGCCGGGCTTATCCATCGCCTGAATGGCATTCAGCAAGAGATTCAACAGAACCTGGTTGATCTGATTGGGATCGTGGTCGACCGGCGGAATCTGCTCGCCTTTGTCGAGCTCAATCATGATGCGCCTGGTGGTCGCCTGCTGCCGCGCAAACATAACCGCGTGCTCGGCAGTATCCGCCAAGTTGTGTAGCTGGAACTGGGGCGGCCTGGGACGGGCGGTCTCCAACAGATCGGTGAGAATGCGGTTGATCCGCACCGCTTCATCCTTGGCGTCCTTGATGACGGAGCGCGCCGCGCTGTCGGGCGGAAGATCGCGGCTAACGATCTCGATGACGCCGGCAATTCCGGCGAGTGGGTTGCGAATCTCATGCGCCAGTCCGGTTGCGAGCTCGCCCAAGGTGGCGAAGTGTTCCGCGCGCGACATCTGGGTCTGATGGAGCCGGTGAATCTCTTCGCGGCCGGCTTTGAGCTGCGCGACCATGTCGTTGAAGTCCCGGCCCAGGTCGCCGATCTCGTCATTGCGATTAGCGAAGTTGACGGAAGCGCTGAGGTCGCCAAGCCTGACGCGCGCAATTTTGTCTTGCAGCTCGAGCATGGGGCGACGGATAGAAAAGGCAAATACCACGATGACCGCAGCGCAGACTACGACCGCGCCCGCAGCGGCCACGCTGATGACGACGTGACGCTGGTCCGCTTCCAGAGACAGTGAAACCAAAATGAACAGCAGGAGTCCGTTCAGCAGCACGGCTGCGATGGGCAAGATGGCCTTGAGCGCCCAATTGATGTGCCGCCTGCGCGCGACGCCGGTTTGCGCTGCGACATCCGGCAAATCGTGATCGCGAATTTCAAGCATAGGGGCATTCATAAAAGCAGGTCCCTCGACTGCGCGTCCGCCGTCTGGCCGAAAATCAAACCTAGCTCCCACGCAGCCCCTCAAATCGCGTCCTGTTACGAAGCGTAACGCTAGTTGCCAATTGCTGATTGCCCGTTGTTCGTCGAACCAGGGCCGAGCGATACGGAGCTGATTCTTTGGGGCCATCTTTCCTCAGTCCGGTGCGTTCAGCCCTGGTGTTCCTCATGCGTACGCGTGTAAGCCGGGAAGCAGATACGTGACGCCGAGGAAGGTGAAGATCACGACGCCAAATCCCAGGATGGCGAAGTACGCGGCCCTACGTCCGCGCCATCCGCGCGTGATCCGCATATGTAAGTAGCCTGCATAGACCAGCCAGGTGATCGCGGCCCAGGTTTCCTTCGGGTCCCAACTCCAGTAGGAGCCCCAGGTGCGGTTCGCCCAATAGGCGCCGGTGGCGATCATGAAGGTCAGCAGCGGGAATGCGATACAGATTGCCTTGTAGGTGACGCGATCCAGGGTGTCGGCGGAGGGCAGCAAGCCTTCGAGGTCCGGGCGACGCCACAGCAACATCAGGTACAAGAGCGAAGCAAAAATACCCGTCACCATGCCTCCCAATAAGAAGGGGCTGGCGGCCAGGCTGGTCGGGAAGAGTCCATCCTGGTCGGGTGACGGGTAAGCCGAGTTGCGGACGCGAAGGACAAACGCAGCGAGCACAACAATCTGCAACAAGATGCCGATAAACACGGCCTTGTTGGCGATGGCAAAGAGCGACTCATCTTTCTTCCAGCGGCCGATGGCGAAGAGCGCGAGAGGTGCGATAGCACCCAGCGTCGCAATTACGAAGAGCCAGCCGAGATCGGGGACGGTTACGAACAGCCGCATTCCTCTTCCCAGGAACATGTCGGATTTTGTACTCGCATCCCATGCAGTGACGGAAAGGCCGCCCTTGTCGAAACGGGTGAAGACAATGGCGAGGTAGATCGCGCTGACGGTCGCGCTGGTGCAAGCGAGGAAGTTCTCGGTGTGGAAGCCATCCTGAATGAGAAACATCATCGCCAGAGCGAAGCTTACCGCGCATGCGGCGTAGGCCAGCATTGCCAGGGTGACATGGACGTGCAACCAGGTGGATTGCAATGCTGGAACGAGGGGACGAACTTCAGATGGCAGCAGCTGCATCAGGATGACGCAAACGACTGCGAGCGGCATAGTGATGCTGCCGATAATCTTGACGCCGAACTTCTTTTCCGTGACGAGCGTGAGCAGGGCCACGGTCCAGACGAAGCTAAGCAGCATCTCGTAGATGCTGGCGAATGGCGGGCGGCCTGACAGATACCAGCGATGGGCGACGGCGAGCGTGTTGGCGGCCAGCCCGATGGCAGTGGCGGTGGAAGCGAACTTTACGTAGCGCGAGGTGCCGGTGACGCCGAACCCCATGTAGAGCGCGCCCGCGCCGGCGTAGAAGATCAGCGCGACGTATAAGAGATTGCTTTCGGTGAATAGGCTGCCGCCGGCCTTGGCTGCGCCCAACAGCGCCACGATCAGCAAAAACGTAACCGAGAGTCCCACCAAAATGAGCAGAGCGTTGCCGCCGGTGGTGGTGGGCTGCTCCATTCGTACGACTCGTGCTCGGGTTGCCATGCTTTCCTCCGTGCTAGCCGGCCCTGTGTCGCTGGGTCCGGGTAGTGCGGGCCTTCAGGCCCGCGTTAAGGCCGTTGTTTTGATTTCCGAGCCGGCTTTAGCCGGCGATACATATCGAACATCCAGCAGCGTATATACGGCTGTCCCGTGCCGCCGGGCTAAAGCCCGGCTCTATCTGGAAATCTGCGGATACGCGGCGCTGAAGCGCCGCACTACCCGATCTCGTCCGACTCGATCCTCATGGGGCCGCTCTACCCGTTCTCGCGCGACAATTGAAGCGCCGCACAAGCTGTCTTCCTATTTCATCCCGGCCAGAGTCAGCTCCGGCTTCTGTTGCTTGCTGGAAAGGGAGACGACTTCCGCACCTTCCAGCTCACTGCGTATGTTGTCGACCAGCCCATTGAACTTCTGCTCGAAGCGGTCGCGGTTCTTGTTTGCCTGGCCGCCAATCCACAGGACCAGGCTGCCGCGGGCATTCGGCACTGCGGTAATCCAGACCCGCATGTGCACCATGTAAAAGGCCACAAACAGCCCAAATCCCATCAGCAGGCATCCGGCCCACACCAGCCATTGACCGGGCTCGTGCGAAACTTCGAGACCGGTGTAGTAGCCCATCTTCATGTCGCGGAAATCGAACTTGTAGGTTGTGGACTCGCCCTGGGCAGTGGCGTTGTACGCCGGAAAGATCCACAGCTTGGCGTCTTCACCGGTGGCGGTGTTTTTCACCTGGAGGCGAAATGCGGGATTGACCGGATCGTCCGAGCGCTTGAAGACCTGGTTGTCGCGAACGAAGAAGTCAGGGATGTATTCGGCCAGGGTCACTGTCGTCGCGGGATCAAGGTGAACCGGTGTATTCATGGGCAGCGTGATCTCGCGGAAGGTACCGTTGGCGGCAGTCGCCGCTACTGTCAGGCCATCGAGTTTGCCGGTGTTTCCGAAGCTCGCCTGGTAGAAACGAAGTCCCTTGTGAATCAGGGGATCGTTGACCACGATCTCCTTGGCTTGGACTTCCTGCCCGTCCTGCAAGACAACCAGCTTCGACCACCAGCGCTTGGGTGAGCCGTCGGCATAATTTTCCTGGCCGGCGCCGTTGCACTTTAGGGAGAAGGGAAGCTGTTTGGTGCCGCCCGTCCGCAGCTCGATGACATTGCTGCTTTGTCCTTTTTGCAGTGCCATGAAACCGCTGTAGCCGAAGACGCCGTCGATGATGCCGCCGGTTAAGATGAGAAGCAGGCTGGCATGGACGATGTATACCGCCATGACCGAGAAACGATGACGTTCGGAATATAAGGAGGGTTCAGGGTTGTCGTCGATGCGTTCGACCGGCCATCCTGATTTCTTCAGCGCCCGCTCGGCAGCGTTCAGAGCGTCGTCGCTGTCGGTGATGGGCAACTCGACTTTGTTGGGGAGGGCTGAGCGAAAGTGTGAATCCGTCTTGCGATATGGACGGGCATAGAAGCGCCACGCGTTGGGGAAGCGATCGACGGAAACCAGAACGATGCTCAGACTCACTAGCCCGAGCAGGGTGAGAAACCACCAGGTATGGAAGACGTCGGTCAGTCCGATGCGGTCGAGCCATAGCAGCGTGGTGGGGGAGTACGCGCGCGCGAGCTTGTCAGGATCGGTGGTGGGCCGTTGCAGGATAAACGTGCCCAAAGCCGATGCAATGCCGACCAAGATGAGTAAGACAACGCCGGTTCGCAGGTTGGAGAGAGTCTTATGAATGCGTTTGGGTATGTACTGGACGCTGAAGGCCATCGTCGCTCCTTCCCGTGAGCATGGTGATACATGCAAACGCCCAGCCAGAGTGCGTCGCAGTCCTAAGTTGTTGCTGATTAGTGAGTTGCGCTGTTGCCGGCGGTCGGCAAACAGCTATTGAGTGAGCCTTATCACCCATTCCGGTAATGAAAGCACGCATGGGAAGAGACACTCCTGAGACGGATCGTCGGCATCGGCGCTGGAATATGTGAGCTTTCGCAGGTGTGTGGGCGGGTGGCGGCCTTGTTGATGTGATGCTAGTATGTATCACATGCGGAAGGCCACAGTTCGGGATTTGCGCTACGACTTCAAGAAAATCGAAACGCTTCTGCGCTCGGGTGAGGAAATCCAGATAACGAAACATCAGCAGGTGATCGCACGCCTTGTGCCTGAGCGGACCGCCCGCAGCCGTGAGATGCCGGACTTTCTGGCACGAATGCGCGCGATCTACGGCGACAAGGTACTGGAGGTCTCCGGAGCCGAGGTGATCGCAGAAGATCGGGACCGATTTTGAAGGTCTACATCGACACAAGTTTTCTGATCGCGCTGTACAGCGCGGATGCCAATTCGGAAGCGGCCGCTCTGATGATGCACAAGGCGGCAGATGAGTTCTGGATCAGCACTTTTGGTGAACTGGAAGCGGTCAATGCTTTGGAACTGCGCGTCTTCCGCAAGGAGATCTCGCGAGAACAGGCCCAGGCGTCGTGGGATGAGCTGGTAAAGGATCTGAGAGCGGGCATCTTGCAGGTGAAGGAATTGCCTGACCAGGTGTTTGGGCGCGCTCTGCTGCTGTCTCGCAAAACGACTGCGCGCTTGGGAACTCGGAGCGCTGATCTTCTGCACGTGGCTACGGCACTTGAGCTTGGCGCCGACGCACTGTACAGCTTCGATCAAATGCAGCGAAAATTGGCGCAGTCAGTTCGCCTAAAGCTCAACTGATGTAACAGGAATTGTTTTGGGCCTCACAACATCCCTTTCACGACTGATGATGAACTTCCTGCGACTGGCGCTGGTGTGCCCGTTGCTTGCTGTGATGTGCTGGGCACAATCGACGCGCACCTGGGAACAGACCAAATACGATGACTTTGAAAAGGGCACCGCTCATGGTGTGGCTATCAGCAGCGACGGCACGCTGACGCTGGCGCCGACATTCACCGCGCTCTACACTTCGCCCTCCACCTATCTGTGGGACATTGCGCCCGATCAGCAGGGAAATGTGTATGCGGCAGCGGGGTCTCCGGCACGGGTGTACAAGCTGACGCCGGACGGCAAGGCGCGGATCATCTTTGCGCCGCAGGAGCTGCAGGTGCAGACGCTGGTAGTGGACAACAGCGGCGCAATCTATGCTGCGACGTCTCCGGACGGGAAGGTTTACAAGTTGGTACATGGAGGTCCTGCGCCAGGGAGAACGCCGGAAGGCTCCCATACGACGGCTGAGGTAGCGGCGGCGCAGGAGGGCGCAAAACCGGGAGAGAAACCGCGCACGTCGCTGGATGTGGATCCCAGCTACAGCGCGAGCGTCTTCTTCGACCCGAAGACGAAGTACATATGGGCGCTGGCGCTGGATCGCGCGGGACAGCTGTACATAGGTACTGGCGATCGGGGAGAGATCTTCCGTGTCGATAGCAGCGGGAATGGGGGTCTGTTCTTCAAGAGTGATGAGGCGCAGATCCGCGCGCTTGATTTCGACGAGCTGGGGGATCTGGTGGCAGGCACAGATGGCAGTGGGCTCATCTATCGCATCTCGCAGAAGGGCGAAGGCTTCGTCCTGTACAGCGCGCCCAAGAAGGAAATTACCGCGTTGGCGGTGGATCGCCAGGGCAACATCTACGCTGCCGGAGTGGGCGAGAAACGCGCGGCTCCGCCGTCCGCGGGCGCCTCCATGAGCAGCATGGGCGTGGTGGTAAGTGCTCCGCCGGCGGGTGGAACCCAAAGCGCTATTCCCGGTGCTGCTGGTGCGGCGGCGCCGGTAATTCCCAGCGTCGTCCCTGGTATGGCAAATCTGGGCGGATCGGAAGTGTATCGGCTGTCGCCCGACGGTTCGCCTAAAACAATATGGAGTTCGCGCGAGGATCTGGTGTATTCGCTGGCGTTTGATGGCGAGGGACGCCTGCTCGCAGGTACCGGGAATCGGGGCAAAATCTACGTCATCGCCGGAAATCGATACAGCGATCTGGCGCAGGCAAGCGCGAACCAGGTGACCGCGTTCGCCCGTGATCGTTCGGGAGGGCTTTACGCCGCGACCAGTAATCTGGGCAAGGTTTTTCAGCTAGGGCCCAAGCCGGTTTCGGAAGCCAGCTACGAGAGCGATGTATTCGACGCGAAGAATTTCTCTCGATGGGGGCGTGTCGAAGTGCGGGGGCAGGGCACATTTCAGCTCTTTGCTCGCAGCGGAAACGTAGACAATCCTGACCGCAACTGGAGCCCGTGGAAGCAGGTCAATCTGCAGGACAATCTGGCTGTAGACGCGCCGGCGGCGCGCTTCGTTCAGTGGAAGGCAGTGTTACGGCCGGGAAGTCCAACGCCTCTGCTCGACAGCGTGACTCTCAATTACCTGCCGAAGAATGTCGCTCCGGAGGTGGACAATGTCACGGTAATGGTGGGGTCGCGCGTGGCTGCGGGCGCGCGCAGCGAGCCGGAGACATCGGGGTATGAACCTCCCGTGCCGACCATCAAGGACAAAAACGCGATCGCCGTGAAGTGGAAGGCCCACGATGAGAACGACGACACGTTGATCTATGCCGTGTACTATCGCGGCGATGGCGAGACCCGCTGGAAGCCGCTGCGCGATGACGTCACCGAGCGGTTTCTGAACCTCGATTCGGATCTTTTCCCCGATGGCGGTTATACGATTCGGGTCGTTGCTTCGGACTCACCTTCGCATTCCGCCGAGGAGGCATTAACCGGGGAAGCTGAGAGCGCTCGATTCGAGGTGGATAACACGCCGCCGCGAATTGAGGAGTTAAGCGCCACGCTACAGGGCGACAAGATTCATGCCAGATTTCGCGCGGTTGACAGCTTCTCGCCCATTAGTCACGCGGAATATTCCATCGATGCCGGCGACTGGCAGTTAGTCGATCCGGTGGGAAAAATTTCCGATTCGAAAACCGAAAATTATGATTTCGAGATTTCGACGGCCACGTCGGGAGAGTCAGAGGAGGCTCCGAAGACCTCAGCGCGGCCAGGTTCCAGGCGTGAGGAGCACACGGTTGTGGTGCGGGCTTACGATCGCTTCGACAACATGGGCAGTGCCAAGATGGTGGTAAACGTTCCGACGAAATGAGTGAGACCGAAACTTACGCCGCGCTGGTGATGCTGGCGGTGAACCCTAGCGTACTTCGTTCCGCGATCGATTTCGTAGCACTGCTGGCGGGTTCCGTGTATTGCACCATCCCGCTGTTCTGGCTGGTAGTTCATCCTTTCATTGGTGGCTGGCGGAGATACGGCCGTGGCGCGTATGTCTTCATTTTGGCGATCTGGACAGCGTGCATCTCAGCGCTATTGCTGATCGCCTGGCCGTTTCGCTCGTCGAGTTTGTACACGAACTGGTTCGTCTGGTTACCTGCCGGCCTGCTGTTTGCAATTGGGTTCTCAATTTACGCACCGGCATTCAGGGGCTTTGAGCGTAGCCAAGTCAGCGGACTAGCTGAACTGGAACCCAGCCGGCATCGCCAGGAGCTGGTGACGAGCGGAATTCGCGGGCGGGTGCGGCATCCCATCTATCTGGGTCATCTATGCGAGGTCCTGGCATGGTGTGTTGGGACAGGATTGATAGCGCTTTATGTGATGGCGGCGTTTGCGATTGCGACCGGCGCGCTGATGATCCGGATTGAGGACCGGGAACTCGAAGCACGGTTTGGAGAGCCGTATCGTGAATACCGGCGCGCTGTTCCCGCGGTAGTGCCGCATTTCAACCGCTACAATTGAGCTTTACTGAGCGCGTCAAAATGCAATTCGAACTTTTTGTAGCCGCGCGTTACTTGCAGGCGAAACGCCGGCAGGCGGTCATCGGCATCATCACGGTGATTTCGATCATCGGGGTTGCCGCCGGGGTCGCCTCTCTGATCATCGCGCTGGCCATCAACAACGGATTTCGCCAGGACCTGCAGGACCGTCTGCTCGGTTCTACCTCCCATATCAACCTGTTGCGGGTGCAAAGCGACGGCATTCGCGATTGGGAGTCGCTGCTGTCGCGACTTGAGAAACACCCGCATGTGGTCGCGGGAGCGCCCGCCATCTACGAGCAGGTGTTGATCTCGCGCGGTGCGCGGGCACAAGGTGGCATCCTGAAGGGCATTGTTCCTGGCGACGAAGGCAAGGTCAGCACGATTCTGGAAACGGTGAAGCAAGGCTCGTCTGCGGCGCTGGACGAACCGGCAACGCCGGCATCCGGTTCGGGTGAAGTTGAAGGAGCCCGGCCCGTCGCTTCACTGCCGCCAATCGTTCTCGGCAAAGACATGGCCGACGAACTGGGTGCGAATGTCGGCTCGGTGGTGACGGTCACCAGTCCTCAGGGTGAGCTGACTCCCTTCGGTATTGTTCCGAAGTACAAGCGCTTCAAAGTCGCCGGTGTCTTCTCCTCGGGTTTTTTCGATTACGACAATTCATGGGCCTTCATCCGGCTCTCCGATGCACAGCGGCTGTTTGATCTGAGCGATGTTGTGTCGGTGTTGGAGTTCAAAGTTGATGACATCTATAAAGCGCGCGAGATTGGCGAGCAGCTCGAGAGGGAGGCGGGCAAGGGGTTCATGTCAACCGACTGGATGGACCAGAACCGCACGTTATTTCATGCTCTGCGGCTGGAACGCGTGGTCACGTTTATCACGATTGGCCTGATTGTTTTTGTGGCCGCGCTGAACATCTTGATCTCGCTCATCATGATGGTGATGGAGAAGACGCGGGACATCGCCGTGCTGGTGTCGATGGGGGCCAAGCGGCGGCAGATTCGCCGGATCTTCATGTATCAGGGCCTTCTGATCGGCGTTATCGGAACCGTGCTGGGGCTAATCGCAGGGTTCGTACTGTCCTGGGCGGGCGGCCATTACCACCTGGTGTCGCTCTCTGCCGAGGTGTACTCGATCGACTACGTTCCATTCGCCCCACGAGTGGTGGACGGCTTCCTGGTGGCGCTGGTTGCAATTGGAGTGTCGTTCGTAGCGACGTTGTATCCGTCGTGGTCAGCGGCGAGCGTGCTGCCAGCGGAGGCGCTACGATATGAGTAACGGAATCGGAAACCTATGGCGAAGCGTTTCAAATAAGCCGCGAGCAAAGAGGGTCCAGAATCAGGCACTAGCTCCGAGACGAACGCGCGAAAGGACTTGGCGAGAGCAGATAGTCCTTTCGCAAACTCAACAAGTGGGTCGGGGAGCTCGGAGGGCATTAGCGGGGCTCAATGACCGTCCGAGCAATGCGGCGCTTCGTCCCTATCGCACGGCGCAGCCTTCGTGATCGTGCTACCCTCTTTATTTGCGCCTCGTCTATCAAAGTTGCTATATCCGCTTTGCACCCTCCTCGGAGCCTGAAATATGACATTCTTACCTCACTTAAATTCCATTCTGAAAGCTGCTGCCCTTTGCTCGCTCGGGTTGACGCTGCTCCCCTCGAACGCGCAGGAAGCGCCTAAACAGGAAAACCACGGCATCAACGTCGGCAACATGGACCGGGCAGTGAAGCCGGGCGACAACTGGTATCTGTACTGCAACGGCGACTGGATCAAGCGAACCGAGCTTCCTGCGGACCGCGCGCGAATCGGCGTGTTTTCGCAGCTCGATGACTTGAGCAACAAGCGGACGGCGGCTCTGATTGAAGAAGTAGCCAAAAGCAATGCGGCGGCCGGCTCCGGCAAGCGCAAGATTGCTGATCTGTACAACTCGTACATGGACGAGGCGGGAATCGATGGCAAGGGGCTCACGCCGCTTCAGCCACAGCTGAAGGCCATCGCGGGCGTCAGCAACAAGAAGGAGCTGGCGTACGCGTTGGGACAGACTTTGCGTGCTGACGTGGACGCGCTGAACAACACCAACTTCCACACTCCGCACTTGTTCGGGCTGTGGGTCGCTCCCGGTTTCAATGACTCCGAGCATTACACCGCGTATTTGCTGCAGGGCGGAGTACAGCTTCCGGACCGCGAATACTACGTCGCCGACAACGAACATATGCGCGAGGTTCGCGCCAAGTATCAGACGCACGTCTCAGCGATGCTGAAGCTGGCGGGATTCACAGACACGGATGCGCGCGCCCAGCGCATCGTCGCTCTCGAGCATGCTATTGCGGAGAAGCATCTGTCCTTGTCTGAGAACGACGACATTCACAAGGCGAACAATACCTGGACGCAGGCGGATTTTAACTCGAAAGCGCCCGGGCTGGATTGGGCGGAATACTTCCGAGGCGCGGGGCTGACGAAACAAGCAAGCTTCATCGTGTGGCAGCCGACGGCGTTTGCCGGTGAGTCGGCGCTAGTGGAATCCACCCCTCTGGAGACTTGGAAGGACTGGCTCGCCTACCACACCATTGAGGAGTACGCGCCCGTCCTGTCCAAGCCCTTCTCCGACGAGAACTTCGCGTTTTTCGGCGCGGTACTTCAGGGTACTTCGCAACAGCGTCCGCGCTGGCAGCGGGGAGTGTTTGTTGTGAATCGCTACCTGGGTGACGACGTCGGGCAGATCTATGCCCAGCGCTACTTCTCTCCGCAAGCGAAAGCTGAGGCACAAGCGATGGTAGCGAACATCATTGCCGCGTTTCGCAAGCGCATTGAAGCGCTCTCCTGGATGGATCCGAAGACCAAAGCTGAGGCGCAGGCCAAGCTCACGACGCTTTACGTCGGCATTGGCTACCCGGAGACCTGGATCAACTACTCGGCTTACGAAGTGAAGCCAGACGACATTTTCGGCAATATTTGGCGCGGCAAACTTTTCGAGTATCACCGTCAAGTTGCGAGGCTAGGAGGGCCGGTCGATCGCCACGAGTGGTCGATGGATCCACAGACTGTGAACGCAGTCAATCTGCCGCTGCAGAATGCGCTGAACTTTCCTGCTGCGATTCTGCAACCGCCATTTTTTGATGCGCAGGCGCCGGCTGCAGCCAATTACGGAGCGATCGGCTCAATCATTGGGCACGAGATTAGCCACACCTTCGACACAGAGGGAAGCGCATTCGACTCGAAGGGAGCTGTGCGTGACTGGTGGACGCCATCTGACCTGGCGCACTTCGAGGCGGCAACTGCAAAACTGGCGGCGCAGTACGACGCTTATCAACCCTTCCCGGACCTGCACGTCAACGGCAAGCAGACGCTGGCAGAGAACATCGCTGACGTAGCGGGGATCGCGGCGTCGCACGATGGCTACGTGGCGTCGTTGGACGGGAGGACGCCTCCCACGCAGGACGGGTTTACCGGCGAGCAGCAGTTCTTTATCGCGTTCGGGCAGAACTATGCGGGCAAGGGACGCGAAGCGGCACTGCGGCAGCAGATCATGGTGGATGGTCACTCGCCGTCTCAATATCGCGCAGATACGGTCCGCAACATCGATGCGTGGTACTCGGCGTTCGATGTGAAGGCGGGAGAGACGCTGTATCTGGCGCCGAATGAGCGGGTGCAAATCTGGTAACAGTGGTGAACTCGAGACAACTGCCCCGCCCTGGCTCCGTGCGCGGGCTAGAACGGGGCACCCCAGATTGGGAAAACTGAATTTTTCCGGCAAAGCCTGCTCGGGTGTGCTGTAACAAAACTTTCGTAACTGCTTTGGGCACCAAAGCCGCTGACTTCCCGCTTCCGACATGCTCTAATTTGGGTAGGCTTGCGCCGGAGGCCTACTCTCGGAGGAGGCATGGTTACCGGGCGATGGCCGGAATTTGTGTCGTGGCGGAGCGCACCTGCATCAAAATGAACAACGCGTGTTGCTACGGGCATACAACCTGAAGAAGGTGTTTCGCTCGGGCGACTCGGATCTAGTGCTCTTTGAGAATCTGTCGTTGCAGGTCGAAACGGGGGAGATGCTGGCGATTGTTGGCGAGTCGGGTACCGGAAAGAGTACCTTACTGCACATCCTCGGAGCGCTTGATAGCGCTTCTGAAGGTGACGTATACTTCGCCCAATTGCAGTTGAGTCGTCTCTGTGAAGAAGGTGCAGCAGAATTCCGCAGCCGCGAGCTCGGGTTCGTCTGGCAGTTCCATTACCTGCTGCCGGAGTTCACCGCAGCGGAAAACGTTGGGATGCCTTTGCTGATGCGGGGCATCAAGCGGCGCGAGGTGGAAAAGGAAGCGCTGCACTGGCTGCAGGAAGTTGGTTTAAGGGACCGTGCCACTCATCGGTCCGGGGAGTTGTCTGGAGGAGAGCAGCAGCGGGTAGCGCTGGCCCGGGCGCTGATCACCAGACCGAAGATCCTGATGGCTGACGAGCCGACAGGAGATCTCGATAACCGGACAGCGGAAGCGGTATTTAACTTGATCGCAAGGTTACATCGCGACTATCGCCTGACCTCGCTCATTGTCACCCACAATCTTGGCTTTGCGCGTCGGTGCAATCGCGTCTTGCGATTAGAGCACGGCAGGGTGGCAGAGGTGTCGCCGCAATCGTTGTCGGCGTAGAACAACGACTGGGCGCGAGACGGGTTTGTATTGGGAGCAGGCCACACGGGGCGTTAGTAAATCGGTTCCAGATCGATCATGGGACCGGGGGTGACAGGGGAGAGTCGGGAATGGAACTCGGCAGGAGAAAAAAGTCCAGCCGGGTTCTGGGAGAGATCCAATGTTTGAAAGGTACACGGAAAAGGCCAGACGCGTAATATTCTTCGCGCGCTACGAAGCCAGTCAGTTTGGTTCTCCGTACATCGAAACAGAGCACTTGCTGCTTGGTCTGTTGCGCGAAGACAAGGCACTCACCAATCGGTTCCTTCGGTCTCATGCTTCGGTGGAATCAATCCGTAAACAGATTGAGGGACACACGACCATTCGGGAGAAGGTTTCCACCTCGGTAGACCTGCCCCTGAGCAATGAGTGCAAGCGTGTGCTGGCGTACGCCGCGGAAGAGGCGGAGCGGCTCTCGCATAAACATATCGGTACCGAACACCTTTTGCTGGGCCTGTTGCGCGAGGAGAAGTGCTTCGCGGCTGAGATTTTGCACGAGCGGGGCTTGCGGCTTTCAACCATACGCGAAGAGCTGGCACGCACGTCACAGGAAAAGGCGCAGCCTTCGCAACGGTCGCGCGAGTCGTCGCTGCTGTCCGAGTTTTCGCGGGACCTGACGCAGGCTGCGATCGACAATCAGCTTGATCCGCTGGTAGGACGCGACGGCGAGCTGGAGCGCGTCATCCAGATTCTTTGCCGGCGTACCAAGAACAATCCCGTGCTGATCGGCGAACCGGGCGTGGGAAAGACGGCCATCGTAGAAGGATTGGCGCAGCGGATTGCTGACGGGGAAGTGCCATCGTTCCTCGCCGACAAGCGCATCCTGGCCTTGGACCTGTCGTTAATCGTTGCCGGGACGAAGTATCGCGGCCAGTTCGAAGAGCGACTCAAGACGATCATGAAAGAACTGATGGAGTCGCAGAACGCAATCATCTTTATTGACGAGCTGCATACGCTGGTGGGAGCAGGATCGGCGGAGGGGTCGCTGGACGCGGCCAACATTCTGAAGCCGGCGCTGTCACGCGGCGAAATTCAGTGCATCGGCGCTACTACCCCGGGCGAGTATCGGAAGTCGATCGAGAAGGACCGTTCGCTGGAGCGCCGCTTCCAGGCAGTCAAAGTTCCGCCGCCCAACGAAGCCGATGCGGTCAAGATTTTGTTTGGCATCAAGGAGCGTTACGAGAAGTTCCACGCCGTTAGCTACACCGACGACGCGATTACCTTCTCGGTGTCGCACTCTAATCGCTATCTGCCAGACCGCTTCCTGCCGGATAAGGCGATCGATCTGGTGGACGAAGCCGGCGCTCGCGTCAAGTTGCGCCAGACATCTCTGCCCGAGGACATCACCGAGGTGCAGAAGCGGATCAAGTTCATCGTGCATCGCATGGAGAACGCCATCGCGAACCACGAGTTCGAGAAGGCCCGCTTTTACTCCGACGAGGAGCGCAAAGAGCGCGAGAACCTGCGCGCGCTGCGGGAAAAGTATCACCTCGATGAGTCCTCCACTGGCGTGGTCGGCCGCGAGGACATCGAGGATGTGGTCTCGCGCTGGACGGGCGTGCCTATCGCCTCGATCAAGGAAGAAGAGAGCCAGAAGCTGCTGCGCATCGAAGAAGAGCTGCACAAGCGGGTGATCTCGCAAGACCGCGCTATCTCGGCGCTGGCCCGTGCAATTCGCCGCTCCCGTGCCGGACTGAAGAGCCCGAACCGGCCGATCGGCTCGTTTCTCTTTCTTGGCCCTACGGGCGTCGGCAAGACCGAAGTTGCGCGCACGCTGGCGCAGTTCATGTTCGGCAGCGAGAAATCGCTGGTGCGTTTCGACATGTCGGAGTTCATGGAGAAGCACTCGGTCTCGAAACTGATCGGCTCGCCTCCCGGATATGTTGGTTACGAAGAGGGCGGCCAGCTGACCGAGCGCGTGAAGCGCGCACCGTATTCCGTCGTGTTACTCGATGAAGTTGAGAAGGCGCATCCTGATCTGTTCAACATCCTGTTGCAGGTGTTTGAGGACGGCCAGCTCACGGATGGACTCGGCAACACGGTCGACTTCAAGAACACCATCATCATCATGACCTCGAACATCGGGGCGCGGCACCTGCAGAAGCGCACCGGGCTGGGCTTCCAGTCCGAGCACGAGGAGACGATCTCGAACAAAGTTGAGGACATGGTGCGGAACGAGGTAAAGCGTACCTTCAACCCCGAGTTCCTCAACCGGCTGGACGAAGTCATCATCTTCGGCGCATTGACTGAGGCCGACCTGATCCAGATTGTCGAGCTGATGGTGCAGCAGTTGAATACCAACCTGGCGCAGCGCTCAATCACAGTCACGGTGACGGAAGAGGCGCGCAAATGGATTCTCGACAAGACCGTGGCCGATCGCACCTACGGCGCTCGTCCGCTGCGGCGCGCTCTGCAGAAATACATCGAGGACCCGCTATCGGAGGCGCTGATTCAGGGCACCTTCCAGCAGCGGCCAGCGTTCATCGAGGTGTACCTCGACAACGACCAGCTCTTCTACCGGCCGGTCGGGGAAGAGAAGGTTGAGGGAGTGCTGTTGTACAGCCACTGAGCAGAATAGCCGTTCAAGCCTGAGATCAGGGGAGCGAAAATGCTCCCCTTTACTTTTTTTGTATCCCCAAAAACGCATTCTGCGGCAGGAAGCGAAATGTTGAGGCGGCGGTTGCGGCACGGCTAAAGCCGTGCCCTGGTACAAAGCGTTCCCTACTTCCGTCCGTCCCTCCAACTCCGACCCTTTGTTAATCTAATCACCATGGAGTTGCTGGTCTATTCCGCTTACTGGTGCCCCGATTCTCGTATCGCCAAGCGCTTTCTCGACAAGAACAACATCGCATACACCGAGATTGATATCGAGACCACGGCTGGTGCCGCCGAGGAGGTCATCCGCAACGTCGGCAAGCGCGCCGTCCCGCAGTTCGTGATCGATGGCAAGTGGGTCCAACCTTACCGGGTAGGGGAAGGCTTCCTGTACAGGGAGATGTCGGAGCTGCTGGGCTTGGTGGACGAAGGCTAGCCGTTGACGCGCCTCCTGCTCCGCACCCAGCCTGGTTCGCGCACGTGCTCCTCTTCGAGGCGCCGCAGGCGCGCAGCCATCACTTGCGAGCGGCCTAGATATCCCACCGGACGTCCCGGATCTTCCCAACTGGACACCGGCAAGCGCCCGACATTGGCGCGTAACATTCGCGCAGCCGCCTCATAGAGCACCTCGTTCGGGTAGGTCACCACCGGATTGGGCGAGCCCGCCTCGAATACCGTCACATTGCCGGAGGGGTCTTTCTCCAGCGCCCGCATAATGTCGGCACGGGTGATGATGCCGGCCAGTCTTCCATTGGCATCGACGATGAACACGCCCTGGTGATGGGTCACGGTGGGATCATGCTTGGCGATGCGGTCAGCCAGTTCCACCACCCGCATGTTCACCGGCACAACGTCAAAGTCTTTCGCCATGGTCTCACCCACCGTGATCTGGCGCAACACGTCCGGCTCGTAATCCGTATGGATCTGGAGGCCGCGCCGCGCCAGCTTCTCGGTCATGATGGAGTTCTTGGCATAGTGCACGGCGATGGCGTCGGCGATGACGGTGACCAGCATCAGCGGCAACACCGAGTTATAGTCACGCGTGATCTCGAAGGCGAAGATGATGAAGGTGAACGAGGCGCGCGAAGCGGCCCCGAAAACCGCACCCATGGCGACGAGCGCGAACGCACCCGGAGCCAGATTCGCTGCCGGCCAGAAGCGATCGACGATCATGGCGAACGACGAGCCCATGGCCGCGCTCCCCATGAACATAGGCGCCAGCAGTCCGCCCGAGGTTCCGGAGCCTAGTGAGATGACCAGCGCGGCCGACTTGAACACCATCACAGCTATCAGACTGCCGAGCAGCATCTTCGCGTTCAGGATGTCGGATATCGTGTCATAGCCAACGCCCAGAACCCGCGGCACAAAGTAACCGATGATGCCCAGGCCCAGCGCACCAATGGCCGGCCACCACATGTCGTGGATAGGCAGCTTCTCGAACTGGTCCTCCGTCCAATACAGGGCCTTGCTGAAGCCGAGCGCGGCCGCCCCACATAGCATCCCGAGCAGCAGGTAGAACGGAAGCGCGTGCGGCAGGCCGAAATTAAGCGCTCCGACTTTGAACATCGGTCCCGGGCCCATGAGTTGGAAATGGATGCTGGTGGCAAGTGTGCTGGCGATCACCAACGGGATAAACGAACGCGACTTGAACTCGAATAGCAGCAGCTCGATGGCGAGAATCACACCCGCAATCGGCGTGCTGAACGTCGCCGCCATGCCGGCTGCCGCGCCGCAGGCCAGCAGCACCTTTCGTTCGGCCGCGGTCATGTGCAGCACTTGCCCGACCAGCGAGCCGACTGCCCCACCAGTCTGAATGATCGGACCTTCTGCGCCAAATGGTCCGCCGGTGCCGATGGCGATGGCGGCTGAGATCGGCTTCAGGATCGCGACCTTCGGCTCGATGCGGCTGCGGTTGATCAGTACCGCCTCCATCGCTTCCGGAATGCCGTGGCCGCGGATCTTATCGGAACCGTAGCGCGCCATGATGCCGACGATAATGCCGCCGATCACGGGGATGATGATCACCAGCAGTCCAAGATGGTTCTCGCGCGGGCTGTGAAACAGGAACGAGACGTGGTGATAGAACGCGATGTTGGTGAACAGGCCGATAAGGTTGTAGAGCGCCCAGGCGATGACTCCCGCCAGCATGCCGATGCCCGCTGCCAGCAGCGACACCAGTCCGGTCCGAAAGCTCGCTTCCTGTCCGCAGGGCCGTTCCCTGGCCGCCTCCTCAGCGTTTAGCGGATTGAGGCCGTCAACGCCCAAAGTCTCGGTGGGTGCGGGCATGGCCTAATCCCCCACCGTAGTTGCGGCTATCGAGTGGAGGCGAGTTCTGACGCCAGTCTTCCGGGGCCCGGTCAGTTTTCGCAAGATGGACACGAGCGCCGGCGCTGCCGAACGCAATTCAGCGCTGGTATGCAGGGTCAGCTTTCGCAGCACCTGCTCGCCTTTCGGCTTGAGCTTCACAAAAACCTCGCGCCGGTCGTCGGAGCTGCGGGTGCGGCTGATTAGGCCGTTCTTCGCCAGACGGTCAATCAGCTCCACCGTGCTGTGGTGCTGGATTTGCAGGCGCTCCGCAAGATAGGCGATGCGTGGCAGTTCGCGCGGTGGACTGCCTTTGATGGCGAGCATGAGTTGATGATGCTGGGGCTCAATGCTCGCCTGCCGGGCGGCGGCCTCGCTGAAACGCAGGAAGCGGCGAATCTGATAGCGAAACTCTGCCAAGGCCTGATACTCGGAAAGCGTGACTGTCCGGCGATTGATCATAAGCAGGTCCGAAGACAATTATATCGTATTACGACATATAGTAAAAAAGCCGGTTGGGCAGAGCCGTTGCATCGTGCGTCTCTGCACTTCCCGCCAGAAAACGTTGGTCGCGTGGTTCTGTGCCCGTGCGCGACCTCCTGCCTTGATACCAACTCTTCCGATATTCTCCGGCGAAGATCGAACAGCAAATAGCAAACCGTGAAGAGCGACGCACCGGCCCTGTAAAATGAAGAGTTTTCCATCGCGAAGGGGGTGCGCCTTTGATCGCCCGCTATACCCGCCCGGAGATGGGCCGCATCTGGAGTGACCAGAACAAGTTTCAAACGTGGCTGGACGTCGAGATCGCCGCGACGGAGACGCTGGCCGAAGCCGGCATCGTGCCGCAAGAAGCGGCCAACTCGATTCGCGAGAAGGGCAGCTTCGACTTGACGCGCATTAACCAGATCGAAGCCGAGGTGAAGCACGACGTTATCGCGTTCACCACTGCCGTTGCCGAGAAAGTTGGGACGGAGTCGCGGTGGCTGCATTATGGGCTTACCTCGAATGATGTGGTGGACACGGCGCAGGCGCTACTGGTAAAGCAGGCGTCGGGGATTATCCGCGATGACCTAGGGAAATTGCGCGAGGTACTGAAGCGGCGTGCGTTGGAGTTCAAAGACACACCCATGATCGGGCGGACGCACGGCATTCATGCCGAGCCGATCACGTTCGGGCTGAAGCTGGCGAACTGGTACTCCGAGGTGCAGCGCAACATTGAGCGCTTCGAGATGGCGGCCGAGCAGATGCGCGTCGGGAAGCTCTCGGGCGCGGTGGGCAATGCGGCGCACCTCGAGCCGGAGTACGAGGAAGCCATCTGCAAGCGCCTGGGGCTGAATGTCGCCGCGGTGTCATCCCAGGTGATTCAGCGCGACCGGCATGCGTTTTACGTGGCGACGCTGGCGGTGATTGCGTCGACGCTGGACAAGATCGCAACCGAGATTCGCCATCTGCAGCGCACCGAAGTTCGGGAAGCCGAAGAGTACTTCAGCGAGAAGCAGAAGGGGTCTTCGGCGATGCCGCACAAACGAAATCCGGTGACCTGCGAGCAGATCAGCGGGCTGGCGCGCGTGGTGCGGGCGAACGCGCAGGCCGCGCTGGAGAATGTGCCGCTCTGGCACGAGCGCGACATTTCGCATTCGTCGGTGGAGCGCGTGATCCTGCCGGACTCGACGATCCTGGTTGACTACCTGCTGAATAAGACCGCGAACCTCATCGACACGATGTTTGTCTATCCCAAGCGCATGTTGAAGAACTTGGAATCAACGGGCGGGCTGGTATTCAGTGGGCAGTTGCTGTTGGACCTGGTTGAAGCCGGGATGTTGAGGGAAGACGCATATCGGCTGGTGCAGTCCAACGCGATGCGCGCGTGGAAAGATGACCTGAACTTCCGTGAGCTGATCATGAGAGATCCGGAGATCACGTCGAAGGTGAAGCGCGAGACGCTGGAGCACGCGTTTGATCTGCAACGGCCGTTGCGGAATGTGGACAAGATCTTCAGAAGGGTGTTTGGAAAAAATGAAACGGCATAGCCGAACAGGATTGACAACACGTTAGCCCGACTCCGCGGCTTTCCTCGGGTCAACTTGAAAAAGTGATTAAATGACGACGGTTTCCTGATACTCGCCGTAGACGTGCCGCATGGCGTCGGAAATCTCGCCGACGGTGGCATTGGCTTCCACGGCCTCAACGATCACGGGCATCAGGTTGCCGGTGCCCTTGGCGGTCTCTTCCACCCGCTTCACTGCCGCAGCCCACTTCGCCTGATCGCGCTTGGCTCGAAGCGCGCGGAGGCGCTCGACCTGCTTGCGCTCGAGCGCCTCGTCGATGTGCAGCAGCGGAATCGGCTTCTCCTGCTCCAAGGAGAAGGAGTTCATGCCGACGACAATCGCCTGCTTGTGATCGACGGCCTGCTGATACTCATAGGCGGCGTTCTGAATTTCCTGCTGAACGAAGCCGCGGTCGATGGCTTTCAACATGCCGCCCATCGCGTCGATCTTTTCCAGATAGTCGAGGGCGTTGGCTTCGATCTGGTTGGTCAGCGACTCGATGTAATAGGAGCCGGCCAGCGGATCGATGCTCTGCGCCGCACCCGATTCGTAGGCGATGATCTGCTGGGTCCGCAGAGCTATACGCGCCGACTGCTCGGTGGGCAGCGCCAACGCCTCATCGAATGAGTTGGTGTGCAGCGATTGCGTTCCGCCGAGCACCGCCGACATCGCCTGCAACGCTGTGCGGACAATGTTGTTCTCCGGCTGCTGCGCTGTCAGGGTTGAACCGGCGGTCTGGGTGTGGAAGCGGAGCATCTGCGACTTGGCGTTCTTGGCTCCGAAATGGTCGCGCATGATTCGTGCCCACATGCGGCGAGCGGCGCGGAACTTTGCCACCTCCTCCAGAAAATTGCTATGAGCGTTGAAGAAGAACGAAAGCCGAGGGGCGAACTTGTCGACATCCAAACCGGCATCGATTGCCGCCTGCACATAGGTCATGCCATTGGCGAGGGTGAACGCGATTTCCTGTACGGCCGTCGAGCCCGCCTCGCGCATGTGATAGCCGGAGATAGAAATCGTGTTCCACTCGGGCACATGCTGATTGGCGTAAGAAAAAATGTCGGTGATGATGCGCATCGCCTGCGCCGGCGGATAGATATATGTACCACGGGCGATGTATTCCTTCAGGACATCATTCTGGATCGTGCCCGCGAGTTTGCTGACGTCGCGCCCGGTTCGCTGCGCCGTGACAATGTAGAGCGCCAGCAAGATGGATGCGGTGGCGTTGATGGTCATCGACGTGGAGATCTTCTCCATGTTGATGCCGTCGAATAGGCGCATCATGTCTTCGATGGAGTCGATCGCGACACCGACTTTCCCAACCTCGCCCATCGACAAAGCGTTATCGGAGTCGAGTCCGATCTGGGTCGGCAAGTCGAAGGCGACGCTCAGACCGGTGGTGCCCTGGCTTAGCAGATATTTGTAGCGGCGGTTCGATTCCTCGGCGTCTCCCATGCCGGCGTACTGCCGCATGGTCCAGAGCCGGCCTCGATACATGGTGGCCTGCACGCCGCGCGTGAAAGGGAACTGACCAGGATAACCAACTTCGCGGTCATAGTCCCGGCCCTCCAGATCAGCCGCGGTGTAGAGCGGGTGAACCGGGATGTGGGAGGAGGTTTCCTGGTTTTCGGCAGGTTTGCTTAGAACGGCGGATTGTTTCGCATCGGCCATGGAGTTGGGCCTCGATCAGAAAGATGACCTTCCATTCTCAAGGAAGCGATGAAAAGCGGCTATGACGCGCATCACAACGCCAAGGGCCTCGAGCTTCGAGCCGAGTTTCGGGGAGAATTCCGGGATCATCAGTTCGCAAGTCAAGCCAGCCCACGCCAGATCTCAAAGCTCGCAGCTATTTTCGTCGCGACCTCCAGAAGGAACTCACACCGAAGTAGGCGAAGAGCAGCGCGAACATTCCTGCCAGACCCACCTTCCCTATGGAGGCCGTTCCTGCGATATGGCGATGATACTCACGCACCCCGGCGGCTGCGCCAACAAAGGCCAGGACGAGAAAGAACAGGCCCGTGACTTCCAGCCAGAGAACGTGCAGCACACGTCCGACGCTGCGCACGGTGACGCTGCCCGCCTTGTAAAGAGCCCTGATCCAGCGATTCTCACCGGTTTTGCGACCTGCGACGCGCAGAAACGCCCTGCCCTGAGTACTGAGTCCGCGGGATGGCAACTGTGAGCTCACGGCAGGCGGTTCAACTCTGGTGCAACGACATTTTAACAGCCGGAAATGAATGATTTCTTTGGTCCCAGACTGTTCCCGCCTGTAAAACTTAGACGCGACATTGGCATCCAATGTTAGTGACAATGGCGGTTCGGTTGAGGCGCGCTTTCACGACGGCGTGAAGTGTGCGAACATTTTATTGCGGATTCGCAAAGATCCAGGTGGAGATCGTGGACAAGCAACTTAAAAACATGATGAAGGAGTTGGGAGATGCGATCAACAACTCGCTTTCCGACTCCGAGCAGATTGCCGAGGTAATCTCGCGCATCAAAGCCGGTGGATACGACGTGTTTGTTGTACTCGAGGCTACCATTGGATTCAACCAGCAAGACCAGTCTGAGGAGGAGGAAATCCTGCAGCTCTCCTCGGCGGAGTTCAAGATGACGCCTCAGGATTTGAGATTCCTCAAGTCGCTTCGGATCCGGGTCGAGGAGGGGTGAAGGAAGCTGGAATATTCGCAGCTTACGACCGGTCCATGAGGCTGTGCTACCATCGCCGTCAGTCGTCGCTTGTGGCAACGCGCGGCAAGTCGCGCTCTAAGCAATAATCGTTGGTTACCGGGGGCGTGCGGGACATCACCAGATGAGAGACACTCTGGGAGTTTTGCTGGCGGGAGGGGCAGGCGAGCGTCTCTATCCCCTCACTCGCGATCGCGCCAAGCCGGCGGTCACCTTCGGTGGAATTTACCGCATTATCGACATCACCCTTTCCAACTGCATCAACTCCGGCCTGCGTCGTGTGTACATCCTGACGCAGTACAAGGCGTTGTCGCTGAACCGGCACATCCGCGAAGGCTGGGGCAACATTGTGGGCCGGGAACTCGGGGAGTTTATCGAGATCCTGCCGCCGATGAAGCGGGTGAGTGAAAACTGGTACATGGGTACGGCCGATGCGGTGTATCAAAACATTTATTCCATTGGTTCGGAGCAGCCGCGGCACGTCCTCATCCTCTCCGGCGATCATATCTACAAGATGAACTACGGGCTGATGCTGCAGCAGCATCGCGATTCCGGCGCCGATGTGACCATTGCTACTATCCTGGTTGATCCATCGGAGACAAAGCATTTCGGAGTGGTGGAAGTCGACCGTACCGGCCGGGTGGTGGGCTTTCAGGAGAAGCCTGAGCACACCGACCTGCGCTCTCCCTACAATCCGCGCATGGTGTCGGCGTCAATGGGCATTTACCTGTTCAATACTGACGTGCTTATTCCGGTATTGCTCAAAGACGCCGAGGATGCTGCTTCGCAGCACGACTTTGGGCACAACGTGTTGCCGACAATGCTGGACGATTACAAGGTGTACTCCTTCAACTTTATCGACGAGAACAAGAAGGAAGCACTCTACTGGCGAGATGTGGGAACGCTGGAAGCCTATTACGAAGCAAACATGGACCTGGTTTCGGTGGCGCCGGTCTTCAATCTCTATGACAGCGCCTGGCCCATTCGCACGCACATGCGGCAGTATCCGCCGGCCAAGTTTGTGTTTAACGATCCCGGGCGCACCGGGGAAGCGCATGATTCCATCGTCTCCATGGGATCCATTATTTCTGGCGGTTCGGTGCGGAATAGTGTTCTCTCTCCCGATGTGCGCGTGAACTCGTACGCGCAGGTCGATACCAGCATTCTGTGCTCACACGTGAACGTTGGCCGGCATTGCCGTATCCGCAAGGCGATCCTCGATCGCGACGTGCAAGTTCCGGAGGGAACGGTGATTGGGTACGACACCCAAGCGGATCGTCAGAAGTATCACGTGACGGATACAGGCATCACGGTTGTCACCCGCGATTATTCGCTCTTCGAGAACCCCGTCACCGTCGACTATTTCACCTCTGAGTAGCCAGATAGCAGGCAGAAGGCGGGCTGCCGCGCAGTATTGCGTACAGCTTCACCGGCGAGGTAGAGGGCTGTGCCTCTCGCACGTAGCCGGCGAATCCAACATATCTGCTCTTCATCCAGGGATTGGCTGCGCGGACGGTAGGACGGCGTTCGCCCATTGCAGCCAGGCCTGTGACTCTTCCGTCGGCGGCTGCAAGGATTCGAGCCGGCGGTTCGTTGTGCTTGCGGTCCCAAGCCCAACCCGTAATTCGAACTCCAGGGATTCCAGAGTCCGCGACCGGCATGACGGTTTCCAGCTTTCCAGCGCAATCGTCAGGCGAGGTTTGCGCGAAAGGCAGTGTGATCCCAAGCAGAGAGGAAAGGCCGCCGGAAAAGATGGAGAGATGGTGGGCCTTCATGTATGCGGCGTCGCGGAGAACCACGTCGACTTGCGGATAGGCCAATGCCAGCTGCGACTCGTCGTGAACGCCGGTCAATAGGGACGAAGCGGCCACATTGAGCATGAAACCGTGCTGTCGTGCCTCGGCTAGCGGACGATGGGCAATTAACGCTCCTCGCACCAGCACGGCCAATAGACATATCTGAGCGATCAATACACCGCGGTGGGCGAATCGAGAGTGAGGCAGCCAATTGAAGAGCAGCAGGCCGAGACAGCACCAGAACAGGAGAGCGATGGACTGATAGCGCGAAGAGGACGCCTGATCTGCGCCGAAATTCAATCTGCCTGCCGCTGTGACGCATGCAGTTGCCAGGCAGAACGCGATGATAAGAACAAGCTCGACAGTGAAGGGACGACCGTCGCGGGCGTATGAAGCGGTGCGAGAAGTCAGGACGAGAGCTACTACTAAGCCGATCAGACCAATTGCTTCGGCCGCGCCGACGTTGTGGTTGGTCCAGGAGCTCCCGAAATAAGCCATGACGTACTTCAGAAACGCCAGAGGCATCTTAAGCGAGGCGAGGGGATCAGCGTGAGAGGAGGGACGAACATATCCGCGAAAGTACAGAACGGTGCTAAGCAGACCCATTACAGCGAAGCTCAGCACCGCGACAGCGCGCAGCCGCAAGAAGAGGGCGGCCAGCGCAAGCAGTGGCCAAAGAACACTGCCGTTGGCGAGGGAGTAGCTCGCCGCGAGGGCGGCAATCACCGACAAGGCAAGGAAAGGCCGTATAGCTTGTTGGATAGCGCTCGGCTGAGAGTAATCCCAATAGCGCACTAGGGCGACGAACGAAAGAACCGCGAAGAACGCGGGGAGCATAAAGCAAACCTGAAATCCCCAAACAAAGTTCTCCCACTGGGAGGGGCAGAAAAGGCAAAAGGCGGCAAGGCCGACACCGGTGCGCCAGAGAGGCCCGTGCCAACCCGCAAATCGTCTCATGCTCCAAGCCAACAGCAGCAACAGCAGGATTTGAATCACAAGGATGCCGGTCAGCAAGAATACCTGTCTGGCCCGGAAGAGGAGCAGGTCTGCGGCCAGAAACAGCTTGGGAACGACTAGTCGGTGCTCGTTGTGCTGGGTCCACAACCACGACAACGAAAGCGGGTTCTGCCCATTGGCTACGACATCAATCTGCGTCCAACCATCCCAAAAGGGAAGAGCGCAATAGCTTACGACGACCATGTGAACACTCACCGCGATGGTGAGCAGGCCACCGATCAGGATTGCGTAAGAGAGGGCCGAGCAGACTGGCGAGGTGAGAACGGCATTTTTCTGTGGGACGCCGCGAAGGACGTCTCGGATAAGGCTCACTCGTTTACCATCCGCGCTTTCACCGCAATCGCGCCGATGCACCAGAGTAGCGCGTCTTCCACGTGCTCGCGCAAGGCATGGTTGCTGAAGATGTCCCGCAATTTCGCGCGTTCGGTTAGCCGCGCCGCCAGCTCGGTGAGCATGCCCTGATAACGGTCCGGCATGTGTAGCCGGGTTGCACGTACCAGATCGTCGAAGACGAGCAGGCACTCGAGTACTACTCCGTCGGGATCGAAGTCCTGCGAATTCACCAGGTGGAGCGCTTCGGCAACATCGCAGAAAGTTTCGACCTGTTCTGGAGGGGGGCAAAGTGATTTTAGAGTCGGATCGAAAGCGAGCGCCTTACTCGCCGACTCGGGACGCGTAAAAAAGAGCAGGCGCCCATCCGCCATGATCGGCCGTTCATTGGCTACGCCGACCGCCAGCAGAGTGTAGAACTCGGGACCGTCATGTTGCGGATCCAGCCGGAAGCCGACCATAACCAGTTCTTCACGATGGGGTGGTTGCGATGGCATGATTGGAAACTCGGGCCTGCGGCAATACTATACGCTGGAATCGCGGGGTGGCGCGTAACCTCAGTGACCTGGATTGGCGGCCGCGACGAAGCACTTCTGGGCTTCGCCTTCGTTGCCTAAAGCGCGATACGCATATCCCATGTTGCTGTAAGCTCGGGCCCTGAGGGCTGGATCCTGGGCTACGGCGATTACCTTCTTGTAGGCCTCAATCGCTTCCGGAAGCCTGTTCTGCATCTGCGCATAGCGAGCGATGTACATGTTGCCCAGCGGATCGAGAGGGTCAACCAGCGTCGCCTCGCGAAAGTGCTGCATGGCATTGGCGACTTGGCCCTTTTGCAGCAGGGCCTCTCCCAGGTCAACCTCGGCGATGGTATTGTCGCGCGTGACCTGAAGGGTGTGCGTCCACAGAGTCACGCTGTCCGACCAGTACTCGAGTTGGCGACGCGTCATCACGCACAGGGCGGCGATGATCACGATGGCGGCGGTTACTTGCAGCGTAACGCTGATCTTTCGGCGATTGGCCCAGTCTGCGATTCCCCAAACCAACATGATGAATATTCCGATGAGCGGCAGATAGGCGTAACGGTCAGCCATGGCTTGCGTACCAACTTGCACGATGCCGATCATCGGCAACAGCGTGAGCAGGAACCAAAGCCACCCCACGAGGAGATAACGTTGGCGCCGCTCTGCCATGACCAGCCAGGTAATTGCAGCGAGGAACAGAAATGCGACGAGCACGCTTAGCGTTCGCAGAGCGACTCGGGGATGAGGATAGTAGAGCGCCAGGTGCGACGGCCATAAAGCCAGCTTCACGTAGCGAACATAAGAGCCGATGGCGTTGGCGATCCGCAACGAAAGCGGAAGCGGCCGCATGGCGCCGCGACTGTGCGCCAGAAGAGTGACCATCGCACTGGCAATTGCAAGTGCGAATAGCGGGAGCTTTTCGACTACCAGCCAGCGCAGATTTTTCAAGTGAAAGCTCTCAGGATCGCGGCGTGTTCTGCACAGCGGCCAGTAATCCCAGAGCAGCAAAACAACGGGCAGCATAATGATTTGCGGCTTGGCCATTAGACCAAGGGCAAAGAGCACGAAGACAACACAATACCTGGCGGCCCCTCGCTCCCGTGCATACCAGCGATAGGCGGCCAGAGCGAGCAAGAAGAAGAGCATGCTCAAAAGGTTCTTGCGCTCAGCTACCCATGCAACGGTTTCGACGTTAATGGGATGTACTGCAAATAGGCCGGCCACCATCGCGCTGCGCCCGGCAAATCCCGTCGCCCGCAGCAAGAGCAAGAAGAGCAACAACACATTCAACGTATGGAGTAGCAGGTTGACCAGGTGCGGCCCGGCAGCGTCTAGTGCAAACAACTGGCAATCGAGCGCATGAGAGAGCCAGGTCAGTGGGTGCCAATTCGAGGTGTCGTAAGTGGTGAACGACCAGCGGACGACGTCCCAGTCGAGACCGGACTGCACGTTGACGTTGTCAGTAACGTAGAGGTTATCGTCATAGTTGATGAAAGGCAGGTGTCTGACCGGATAAAACGTCACCACCGTGATAGCGACCAGCAAAAGCGCGAGCAGGGCGGGCAGAGCGTTTGTGCCCAGCGGTGAAGGACGCGTTGCTGCCAACGGAACTTGATCTAGAGCTGACATTGCTAGAGTTGCAGCGTTCGATCTTACAGCAAACACGGAGGGACTCCGCGCTATTACTTGCAGAGTTGATCGAGGTGAAGGTGAAGTTTGTCGCAACCGCCACGTACCGCTATCATCTACTTAACAGGTATGGGAAACACCTTTAAAACAGCTCTACTTCTAACGGCCCTCACTTTGTTTCTGCTTTTCATGGGCAGTGTTTTCGGCGGCCAACGCGGACTGGTGATTGCTTTCGGGCTGGCCGTCGTCATGAACTTTATCTCGTATTTCTTCAGCGACAAAATCGCTCTGGCGATGTACCGCGCGCAGCCGGTTACGCGCGAGCAATTACCACGCGCTTACCAAGTGGTCGAGCGTCTTACACAGAAAATGGGCATTCCTATGCCCAAGATCTACGTGATCCCAACCGAATCTCCCAACGCCTTCGCTACCGGTCGCAATCCCAAGCACGCCTCTGTAGCAGTAACGGAGGGCATTCTCAATCTGTTAAATGACGAGGAACTGGAAGGCGTGCTGGCGCATGAACTCGGTCACGTGCGCAATCGCGACATTCTCATCAGCTCGGTGGCTGCGACCCTGGCGGGCGCGATTACGATGCTGGCGAGGATGGGTTACTGGGCATCGTTGTTTGGCGGGATGGGCGACCGCGACGACCGAGACCGCGGTGGCGGCTTCATTGGGCTGCTGATGCTCATCCTGGCTCCGATTGCTGCCACACTGATTCAGCTCGCAGTTTCACGCTCGCGTGAATATCAGGCCGACGCGACGGGAGCACAGCTCACAGGCAATCCTTATGCTCTGGCAAATGCGCTCCGTAAGCTGGACGCCGACTCCAAGCGCGTCCCCTTGCAGGCGTCGCCATCAACGGCGCATCTGTTCATCGTAGCGCCGATGCTAGGCGGTATCAGTTTCGCGAATCTCTTCTCGACGCATCCGCCGATCGCCAAGCGCATCGAACGGCTGACCGGGCGCCCCGCCGAACTGGACTACTGAGCATTCCCCTGCTTCACGGACCTCCTCTTCCACATTGAGCAAGCTGCGAAGGCGGCAAGTGTAAGAAACAGCGGCCAAGGGTAAAGCCAGGCTGCCATCAGCGGCAGTTGCCACAGCCCGGTACCCGCATCGCGGAACAAAAGATTCGCGAATGCGAGTCCCGCTGCGCTAGCCCAACCGGCTGCGAGCACGACCCACGCACTTCCGTGCAGCAACTCATGCAACTGACCAAAAGTCTTAATGGCGCCGGCATTCCGCAAAATCCAAAGAGTTGCGGGCAGCAGTAGCACCTCATTGTAGATTTGGAAGGGAAAGAGCAACTGAAAGGCGACTGCGCAGAAGCTGATCGCGAAAAGCAAGTCGGTATTACAAAACACGGCGCTTACAGCTACGACCGCGCTCAACAAGAGTACAGCTGCCGGGACATACAAATGCTGCGGCAAAATTTCCAGCAGTAAGGGGTTGGCTCGGCCATAGTGAGGATACGCACGCAAAACATTTAGCCAATGGCTAAACCAGCCGGGGATGGCGATTTCGGAGCCGACCAGCAAGACGGCGAGTGTTGCGGACAATGAGGCCAGGAAAGCCTTCCTCTTAGGCCACTGAGTCACAGACCAAATGGACAAGGGAATCAACACAGCGATTGCGAGCTGTGGCTTGCAGGTGCTCATAGCGGCGAGGCTCCCCGCCAACACCAGCCGATTGCGGCGCACGCAACAGAAAACGCCCGCAAGCAAAGCAGCGATGAGGAGACTCGGTTGCCGAAGTTGTAGCGCCAGAATGGTCGGGTAGCTGGCGAAGAAGAACAGGGTAACGGCGAACAGAACAAGTCTGCTGCGCTTGCTGTCGTGCAGCCACCAGGACACGGAGAGGCCGGTGAGGACCGCTCCGCCGATCAGGACCATCTTTTGCGCGAGGCCGAATGGCAGAACTGCCAGTGGCAGGAAGAGTAGAACGAAGAAAACTGGATACGGATAGCGGAATAGTTCTGGCGGCGCGCTCGAGTACGCGCTGCCGCGGAATTCATCCTGAATTTGCTTTGTGACGTCCGGCTGATAGGGATCTCGACCGTGCAGGATTGCGCGGCAGCCGACCCACTCCTGGAGGAGTCCTTTCTCCACAGACGGAGCGGCCCCCGCCAACCTCTGGGGCGCAATGATCAGGGCGAAGTACAAGCCACAGGCCAGGCAAAGGCCTGCTGACGCGAGTAGCAAGCTCTGTCGCCAACGGGAAACGGTGCTCAGTGAGGTTGGTCCCAGGAGGACCGTTCCGGCGCCCTGACCGGAGAGGTGCATGCCAGCAACTCCATGCGCGACGTTCTACAAACAAATGCATCGGCCACGGCAGAGAGTTCTCCAGCCGTTTGTGATTGAGGCTATCCGTCCCGTCGGGGGGTCGGTCTTCCGGCTGTTGTTTGTAATGAACGGTTCATCTTTCTCTACATGGAAACTGAAATTGAGTAACCATGAAAGTGCTATTAACGGGCGATATTTCAACAAGTGCCGGTACTTCACAGCTAGAAGTGGGTATCGGGATTGCCCAATTGGTGGAGAGAAAAATCCAGCTACAAAGTTGCAAGTTGTTGCATTGCTGTGGCTGTAAATGGCGCGTTTAAGGGACAATTTTGCGGAATTCTGATTGCAATGAAGTTAACCGGAACTCCGGAGAAGTGTATCTAGAGCACCTGATGCGCCTAGAAGGCGGATCTAGGGAACTTCTTCAGAGCTTGAGATGTGGGAAGAACTCTGTCGCGCCACGCGGAGCCATCCCTGCCAGGTTCGTGGGTGGCCGCTTTTAGGTTCACTTGCGCTTCACAGCAGTCTTTCCCCTCGGAGGTTGTAGCAAGCAGTTGGTTGTCACGATTGTGCCATTGGACGTGAGGGCTTGCATTTTGTCGGCGTCGTAGCTGAAGGACCCAGGGAGGGAAGAGAACATGCGCAGGTTGTTGCTGCTGGTAATGGTGATGTGTGCGGCTGTGTACGCCTATGCCGATCCGACAGAATTCACGTTTGTCGCGTGGAGCGGTGGCCAGTGGCAGAACGGCTACCCATACATCATTGAACCGACCATGGGCCCTACTGGCCAGATCCTGGCGGTAATGTGTGACGACTATGCCCATGGCGGAGCGCCCGGCCAGATGTGGGAGGCCAACATTACGCAGCTTGGAAGCGGAAATATTATGCTCACCCGCTTCAACAAGTTACTTCAAGGACCAAACTCGCTGGCGACACTCACTCTTTACGACGAAGCAGGCTGGATCCTGTTGCAGACCCAGTTGGTGCCGCAAAACCAATGGCAGTCGATGAATTATGCCGTTTGGCACATCTTCGATTCCAATGCGCCGCTCATGGGCGATGCGCAGATGTGGTTGACCGCGGCGCAACAGCAAGCCCAAATAGGTTTTCCCGGATCCGATTTCCACAGGGTCTACATCATCACTCCGGTTGACCAGTACAACCCGGATCCGCACTCACCCCAGGAGTTCCTGGCGCTGGGAACGGATAGCGGCCTGCTGGGAGGCAACAACGGCTCCACGGTGCCCGAACCTGGAACGTTGGTGCTGATGGGAACCGGGGCGCTCGCCGTGTTTTGGCGTAAGTTTCTGAACTGAAATAGCCGCATCAGAAACGACAACTGTTTTCCGCAGAAATCAACGCTCCCGGATGAAAGCAATCTTGCCGCCGGGAGCGTTTCCCGTCATAATTGATCGTGCACGCATACGCGCTCCACCCTGATTGCGCCGAAACGCTAGCGGACGGGGCTCTCTCAGCGAAGCGCGGTTGGTCGCGGCGCAAATCCCCCAAATTGAGGAATCGATGGCGGCAAAGTATATCTTTGTGACCGGTGGTGTCGTGTCTTCGCTTGGCAAGGGCCTGGCCGCAGCCTCCATCGGCTGCCTGATGGAGAGCCGGGGTCTCAAAGTCACCTTGCAGAAGTTCGATCCTTACCTGAACGTCGATCCCGGCACGATGTCGCCGTTTCAGCACGGTGAGGTTTTCGTCACTGATGACGGGGCTGAAACCGACCTTGATCTAGGCCACTACGAACGCTTCACCCACAGCAAGTTGACTCGCGACAACAACTGGACCACCGGCCGGATTTACGAAACGATCATCGCCAAAGAACGTCGCGGAGACTACCTAGGTAAAACGGTGCAGGTCATTCCGCACGTTACGAATGAGATCAAGAGTGCGATGAAGAAGGTAGCGCAGGACGTCGATCTAGCCATCGTGGAGATTGGCGGCACAGTCGGCGATATCGAGTCGCTGCCCTTCATCGAGGCAATCCGCCAGATGCGCCAGGAGCTGGGCCGCGAGAACACGCTATTCGTACACCTTACGCTGGTACCGTATATCGCCGCTGCCGGTGAGCTCAAAACCAAACCAACGCAGCACTCGGTGAAGGAGCTGCTCAGCATCGGCATTCAGCCAGACATTCTGTTGTGCCGCACGGATCGTTTTCTGTCGAAGGAGCTGAAGTCGAAGATCGCGCTGTTCTGCAATGTGGAGAACGAAGCGGTGATTACCGCCAAGGATGTGGCGTCCATCTACGAGGTGCCGCTGGGATTCGCGCGCGAGCATGTGGATCGGTTGGTGTTGCACTATTTGCGGATCGATGCGAAGGAGCCCGACCTCAGCCGCTGGGAAGACCTGGTGCACCGGGTGTACAACCCAAAGGACGAGGTCACGATTGGGATTGTGGGGAAGTACGTCGAGTACGAAGATTCCTACAAATCGCTGAAGGAGGCGTTGGTCCACGGCGCATTGGCGTACAACCTGAAGCTGAACGTGAACTGGATTGAGGCAGAAGGGCTGGAGCAGAAAGACCACAGCGTGCAAGCACAGCTTGAGCACGTGGACGGGATCCTGGTTCCTGGCGGATTCGGCAAGCGCGGTATCGAGGGCATGCTCATGGCGATCCGCCATGCGCGAGAAAACAAGGTTCCGTACTTTGGCATTTGTCTCGGAATGCAGACCGCATGCATTGAATTCGCTCGCAATGTGAGCGGGCTTAAGCAGGCGAATTCGAGCGAGTTCGATCCGGCAACACCGCACCGGGTCATTTACAAGCTGCGCGAGTTGCGCGGAGTGGAGGAACTTGGCGGCACCATGCGGTTGGGCGCCTGGACATGCAAGCTGGAACCGGGAACGCTGGCGCACAAGCTGTGCGGCCAGACCGAAATCAGTGAACGCCACAGGCATCGCTACGAATTCAATCGCGAGTACGAGGAGCCGCTAGTCGCGGGCGGATTGCGCATCAGCGGCGCAACCCCGGACGGGACGTACGTCGAGATCGTCGAAATTCCCGAGCACCCGTTCTTCCTCGGATGTCAGTTCCATCCCGAGTTCAAGTCGAAGCCGCTGGAGCCGCATCCGCTGTTCGCTGGCTTCGTGAAGGCTTCTTACGAGAACCGCCTGCGACGTGAGCATGCGCGTCATGACGTCGGGGAAGAGATGTTCCATCGGCCGGAGAAGGTGAGGGGCTAGGGGTCAGGGACCAGTGGCTATTGGCCAGCGCCCAGCCCATCGCCCATTGAGATCACCGAAAAATTACCGGCAGCTCGGCCGCACCCCGCTAAGGCGAGATAATATCTGCCAAATGCTAAGTGCTTCGCTTTTTCAAGTCGGAGACCTGACCATCGGGAGCGGCGAGCTTTTCCTAATCGCCGGGCCGTGCGTCATTGAGAGCGAAGAGCACGCGCTGAAGATGGCGGAGGCGGTGTCAGCGATCGCCCGCCAGAAGAAGCTCCCCTATATCTTCAAGGCTTCCTACGATAAGGCCAATCGCACTTCCGTCCGCAGCTTTCGCGGGCCGGGGTTGGAAGAAGGCCTGCGCATTCTGCGCAAGGTGCACGCGACGACGAAGGCCCCGGTTCTCACCGATGTTCACGAAGCCGCCGACGTGCCGCGCGTCGCCGAAGCTGTGGACGTGATTCAGATTCCCGCGTTCCTCTGCCGCCAGACCGACTTGCTGGTTGCAGCGGGAAAGAGCGGTCGCGCCGTGAACATCAAGAAGGGACAGTTTGTCTCGCCGTGGGACATGCGCCACGCGGTCGAGAAAGTCCGCGAGGCGGGCGGCGAGCGTGTGTTCCTGACCGAGCGCGGCTCAAGCTTCGGGTACAACAATCTTGTGGTTGATATGCGCTCGCTAGCCATTATGCGCAACTTCGCGCCCGTGGTCTTCGATGCGACGCATTCCGTGCAGCTTCCATCAGCCGCAGAAGGAAATGGTGTTACGGCTAGCGGAGGTCAACCTGAGTTCATCCCCCTGCTGGCGCGCGCCGCCGTTGCGGCGGGTGTAGATGGAATCTTTGTTGAGGTTCACGATAATCCCGCACAAGCGAAATCCGACGGGGCGAACGCTCTTGACGTCCAGCTGCTGCCCCAGGTGCTCGATCAGCTCATCGCGTTACATTCCGCGATCAAGCACACGCGTAGCGGCGCAGAATGACGCTCCAAATTGGATAACGCGTCAATGACGATTGTGCGCGTTTAGCTGGTCGAAAACTGCCTTTCGGCCTTAATATATTGGGAGTTTCCTAATTGGTCGCTATCCTCATTAGTAGGCCTTATTGACCGCTGTATGACTGTGTCCAGCTGATGTGCTCACATCGCCCCGCGAGGCGGAATCCAGCAGCGGACGATAATTAAAGGAGCTCGACTTTGTCTAAGAAACGCTATTTGTTTACCTCTGAATCGGTGACCGAAGGTCATCCCGACAAGATCGCCGACCAGATCTCCGACGCCATCCTCGATGCCTGCATCAAAGAAGATCCCTATAGCCGCGTTGCCTGTGAGACGTTGACCGCGACGGGCCTGGTGGTCATTGCCGGCGAGATCACGACCAAAGCTTATGTCGATTTCCAGACGCTGGTGCGCGGCGTTGTCGCCTCGATCGGCTATGACAATGCACTGTACGGATTCGACTCCAATACCTGCGCGGTGATCTCCAGCATCAATAAGCAGTCCAGCGATATTGCCATGGGGGTCGATCACGGTGGCGCCGGCGACCAGGGAATGATGTTCGGCTACGCGACCAACGAGAATGAGAACTTCATGCCGACCCCCATCTTCCTGGCGCACAAGCTGACGCAACAGCTCACCACAGTCCGCAAGAACGGCACCCTTCCATACCTCCGACCAGACGGCAAATCGCAAGTCACAGTCGAGTACGACGAGAACCATCAGCCAGTCCGCATCGATGCGGTGGTCATCTCTACCCAGCACTCGGAGACGGTCACGACGGAAGAGTTGCGCAGCGACATTCTGAAGCAGGTTATTCAGGCGGCGCTGCCGCCCGAGATGCTCGACGAAGATACGAAGTATCACATCAACCCGACTGGGCGCTTCGTCATTGGCGGCCCGATGGGGGACACCGGGCTTACCGGGCGCAAGATTATCGTCGACACCTATGGCGGCATGGGACGTCACGGTGGCGGCGCATTCAGCGGCAAGGACCCGACCAAGGTTGATCGCTCGGCGTGTTATATGGCGCGGTATATCGCTAAGAACATCGTGGCCGCAGGTCTCGCGGACCGTTGCGAAGTGCAACTCGCCTACGCGATCGGCGTGGCCGAGCCGGTGAGCGTTCTGATCGATACTTTCGGGACGGCGAAGATTGAGGAAAGCAAAATCGCAGAACTGGTTCGCGCGAATTTTGCGCTGACTCCGAAGGGCATTATGGAATCGCTGAACCTGCGCCGGCCGATTTATCGCAAGACTGCCGCGTACGGACACTTCGGCCGCAACGATCCCGACTTTACGTGGGAGAAGACCGACAAGGCTGCTGCGCTGCGGGAGCAGGCGGGGTTGGCGGGCGCGGAGCAGAAGAGCGCGCAGGTAGCGAAGTAAATGCGGAGATTTTAGGACTGAAACAATTGTCATCACGAGTGAATCGAGGGAACTGCTTTTCGCCCGTTCCATTCAAGAAGCAGATCCCTCGCGCCAAAAGCGGGTGCTCGTGATGACAACTGAAGAGATCCGCGGGTTCACCGTATCAATTCCCGGTACCCTTGAAACTCGGAGCTGTTTTAGGTGCGCGTTGTAACCACCGCCGCTCGAAAACTCGAAACTTGAAACTGTTTTAGGAGCTTATGTCAACCACATCCACTCGCGTTGCCGGCGATGTCGCCGATCTGGCCCTTGCCGATCTTGGCAAGAAGCGTATCGACTGGGCCAACCAGTCGATGAAAGTGTTGCAAATCATCCGCAAGGATTTCATCAAGAACCAGCCGCTGCGGGGAATTCGCGTTTCTGCGTGCCTGCACGTCACGGCTGAAACCGCCAATCTGGCCATCACCATGCGCGATGGCGGCGCCGACGTCGTGCTGTGCGCGTCGAACCCGCTCTCCACGCAGGACGACGTCGCGGCCTGCCTGGTGCGCGATTACAACATCCCGGTGTACGCCATCAAGGGCGAGGACAACGACACCTACTACTCGCACATTATGTCGGCGCTTGATCACAAGCCGCACATCACCATGGACGATGGCGCCGACCTGGTCACGACCGCGCTCACCAAGCGTACCGATGTGCTCGATGGCGTGATCGCGGGCACCGAAGAGACCACGACGGGCATCATCCGCCTCCGCGCCATGGCGAAGCAGGGCGTGCTGCGCTATCCCATCATCGCGGTGAACGACGCCGACACCAAGCACCTGTTCGACAATCGCTACGGCACGGGGCAGTCGACGATCGATGGCATCATTCGCGCGACGAATTTCCTGCTGGCAGGCGCGAAGTTTGTTGTTGCCGGCTATGGATGGTGTGGCCGCGGATTGGCAAGCCGCGCGCGGGGGCTTGGCGCTGAAGTAATCGTCACCGAGATCGATCCGACGAAGGCCATTGAAGCGGTCATGGACGGCTTCCGCGTAATGAGTATGGATGAGGCCGCCAAGATTGGAGACGTTTTCTGCACCGTCACCGGCAACAAGAGTGTGCTGCGCAAGGAACACTTCGAAGCCATGAAGGATGGAGCCATCGTCTCCAACTCCGGACACTTCAACGTCGAGATCGACATCCCGGCGCTGGAGAAGATGTCGTCCTCGAAGCGCACGACGCGCCACTTTGTGGAGGAGTACTCGCTGCGGGACGGGAGGAAGATCAACCTGCTGGGCGAAGGCCGGCTCATCAATCTAGCGTCGGCCGAAGGACATCCACCGTCGGTGATGGACATGAGCTTCGCCGACCAGGCGCTTTCGGTTGAGTACCTGGTGAAGAACCATGCCACGTTGGAAAAGAAGGTGTACGTTGTTCCGGAAGACCTCGACAAGAAGGTCGCGCGCCTGAAGCTGGAATCGATGGGCATCAAGATCGACCGCCTCACGCCGGAGCAGGAAGAGTACCTGGCAAGCTGGAACGAAGGAACGTAGAAGCAGCAGCCAGTGGTCAGTTGTCAGAAGATGGCAGCTATGGAGTCAGAGCAGTTTGATCGGCAACCCGGTAGAAGGCTGCAGGTCGGCGGCGCGATGGCTGCAGGCATCGGCATATTGTTGCTGATTTTCTTGCAGGCTCCTCCGCCGGGCTCGCCTGTGGACGTGCATAGAATCGGGTGGGCTTTTCTTGTAGTCGGAATATTGGGTACAGGTATCGGAACGATCGGCCGCAAGCTGCTGCTCTGATTGGCAGCTTAATCCCCAGATCGAACGCTAAAGGGCGGCAGCGATGCCGCCCTATTCCTTACCTTAGCTGATGAGTGACGGCTGACGGGGTGAGGGTTTGCTTTCTGCTGCTCACAAACGCCATCACGGTCGCCAGTCCCGCGACTCCCATCAGCAGAAACACGCAAGCTGGCCAGCCGCCGGCGAGCCACGCCCAGCCGGTGACTACAGCCCCAAGACTGCCGCCGATGTAATACAGGGTCACATACAATCCAGCTGCGGATGACCTTGCCCTCCCTGCGACGATTCCCGTTTGCACCGTACCTATAGCCTGGTAGATAAAAACTCCAGATGAGGCCAGCGCCAGTCCGAGGATGATAGTCGCCAGTGATGGCAGCAATGTCAGCAGAAGTCCCGCCACGACGAAAGCGACCGCGATCATTGACGTCATCCGGACTCCGAAACGGTCGAAGTAGCGGCCCGAAAGAGGAGTGACAACCAGGCCCAATAAGTACACGAAGAAGACCGAGCCCAGCTGCGCGGGGTTGAGGTGGTAAGGAGACTGGGCAAGATAGAAATTTGCGTAAGTAAATGTGCCAACCAGACAGAAGAGCGCGGCGAATCCCATCCCGAAAACGGCGAGGAGTTGCGGGTTGCGCAAATGTTGCAGGCTTTCGGACAGGGAATGCGCCACTGATCTGGCTCGGACGAAATTTCTGGCGCGAGGCAGCCAGCGTTGCACTACGATGGCGCCGCCGAAATTGACGATGCCGATGACGACGAATGCAGCCCTCCACGACGATGAATGCGAGATGACGCCCGACAGGTAACGGCCGAGGAAGCCGCCGAACACCGTGCCGGCGATATAGGCGGACATCGCGCGTCCCACCTGCGAGCGCGGGAATTCCTCGTTGATATAGGCCATGATGACGACAATCACGCCGGGCACAAAGACGCCTTGCATGAATCGCCAAAAAATAAGTTGGTGAAGGTTGCGGGACGTAGCCGCCAGAAGCGTCGGGACAGTGATGGCGTAGAGCGATGGAACGATCACCTTCTTGCGTCCGAGTGATTCGGCCAACAAGCCGGTAAATGGCGCGATTAATGCCATTGCCAGAATAGTGGCGCTCACGGTCAGACTGACGGCGATGGCCGAGGCGTGGAATAGACCCTGCAGATACGGCAGTAGCGGCTGCGTGTCATAGACGTTCAGGAAGGTGCACATGCCGGCCAGCATGCAGGCAACGACTGCGGCGCGCGACGGCGTGGCCACTTCGTTGTTGGACTGCGAGTCGCGGATGACGACGACCATCGTAGAGGCTGGTGAAACTGGCTGATGGACATCGCCCGGAAGTAACGCTGGACAGTCCAACTCAGAATTATAAGGGGAATCGCGTGGAAAAGAGTGTGACACGCCATGTGGTAGTGGCTGAATTTGAATTTCGCCGTCCGACCTAAACCTTAAACCCTAACAACCTGTGAAAAAGGAGAAAACAATGAATACCGAAACTCGCAATATAGACTCAACAAATATCTTGACAGATGTTGATTCGAGGTTTAGTGTAGATCGTATGCTGAGGCTTGGAGATATTGAGAAGGCGCTGGAGCAGCAGTTCCGTGAGGATCAGCGCCAGCTCAAGCTCAACTATACCGAGCAAAACAGGCTTCGTCCCAAAGTCATACGCTATCGTTACCTCGAAAACGATGCCAAGGCAAGGGAAACCCGAATGCGCCGTATCATGGCCGTGCTAGGCGAAGATCGGTTTAGGGGCATGCGGGAATCCGTTAAAGCTGGAGTTGATGTTTCCAAAATGGTTTCGCTTGCCGTTAGTTTCGATGTGCCTTTATGGGAAGCAATCGCCGCTATTGTCGAACAAGCTCCCGGCATTCAAGTGGTCGAATTACAGCACGCGCTGGAGCACTTGGGTCGGAAGGCCTCGCGGCAGGCAATCGAGTCGGCTCTTGCTACGCATAAAGACGAGTTTGAAACGAAGATTCGCGGGAGAGATAAGTTTGTCTCGCTGAAGGGAGCGTAAATGCCGCCTCCACCAACAACAGCCGCAAACGATGAGAGCCGCCAGGTGCTTGAACACCCAACGGCCCTGAAACCATCAACCCCGGCAAGCCGAGATCGACAGTCCGCAAAACCGATTATCGGCTTGCCGCACCAGAAAGGCAAGCCAAAATGTACACACTCTCTGCTGAGAAGAAACTGGCCGTCATCGCGGCCCTAGTCGAAGGCAATTCCATCCGGTCAATTAGCCGCATGACGGACGTTGACCGCAATACCATCACATCGTTGCTGGTGCGCGTGGGCGACCGCTGCGCCAATATTATGGACGAGCGTATGCGCAACGTCCGCTGCCCCTTTCTCCAGGTTGACGAAATCTGGACGTATGTAGGCAAGAAAGACAAACACGTCCGCGTTGACGATCCCGACGAGTTTGGCAATCAGTGGGTGTTCGTCGCATTGGACGAAGAGACGAAGCTGGTGCCGTCCTACATGGTCGGCAAGCGCACCAGAGAAACCACGTACACATTCCTGCTCGACTTGCAGAAGCGGCTCGTGGATGCCCGGTTCCAGCTTACGACAGACGGTTTCCACTTTTACACGCGCGGAGTCGAAGACGTATTTGCAGGGCAAGCCGATTTCGCGCAGCTTGTGAAGCTGTTTGGCGACTGGAACGTCAGCGCGGGCGAAGGCCGTTACTCTCCACCAAGAATCGCGGAGGTTATATCCAAGATTCGCGACGGACGCCCCGATGAGGCGCACATCTGCACATCCCATGTCGAGCGTCAGAACCTGACCATGCGGATGTGTATGCGGAGGTTTACGCGCCTGACGAACGCTTTCTCGAAGAAGCTAGAGAACCTGAAAGCGGCTTGTGCTTTGCATTTTGCGCATTATAATTTTGTGCGGATTCACTCCACATTGAGAGTAACGCCTGCAATGGCCGCTGGTATTGCCACCCAAGTGTGGTCGCTCGCTGAATTGCTTCCTTGAGACCGAATTCTTGAACGAAGGAGACAAACATCATGTCGCAAGAAGAGGCACCACCCTCAAATCTTCTACAGGTTTTGAATAGCTGGAAAAGCTCCGAAGGCGTGAAGGTGTTTGTGCAGTGGGCATCTGGCGACGGGGAGGTGTTGATTAGATTTCGGGCATACGTATTTGATGCCACTGAGAACGAAATACATTTCGGAACCGATGAGGACAAGGGCAATGTAAACATGATGGTTTCGTTGGCAAAATCCACAGTGGTTCGTATGGAAAGGCGATCAACTGACCTAGTGTTCGAGTCTGGGGCCAAGATGTCGATGTATGGAGCTTTGCAATAGGTGTGACGCTTCGCACGCGTTTGTGGCATAATTCACCTCAGACGCGGCCCGCAAAGACGCGACGTTCCTAAAAGCCCCGGCTTGCACCGGGGCTTTTCCTTCGGCTTTTACTTTTCAAATGTCGGAGTGCCTTCGTAAAGGCTGAGGCACAGCGGCAAGGTATCTAATCCTCCGTTAAGTCCGCTCGCTTTATACGTCCATTCCCAAGTCTTGCAGTATTGTCCCGTCACGGTATCCAAGGCAACTCCCGCCGGAGAACCCGGAGAAGCAACATTCTCGAAGCGACGGGTTGGTGGGTAACGATGCGCCGGCTGTGTGGCGGTCTTCGGAGCCTGCTCATCACAACCAGATTGCTGCAACAGGACAGCGGCAATGACGACAATGGCGAGTTTCATGCCAAGCAAGTATAATGCCAGACCGCGAATTGCAGAGCGTCAAATTCAGCCACTACCCGCCATGTAGAGCGGCGCGTTAGCGCCGCGTCCCGCAGCAAATGGTCGATTGGAGTCGGCTTCAGCCGACGATACCTATTCCGCCGGCCTGAAGCCCGGCTCTCTGAATTGTCATCGCGATTGGACGCGGACCTAAAGGTCCGCTCTACCCGATCACAGCAATACTATCGTAATCCCCTTATTCCCTTTGCCAAGGTCGGTATCGACCTTCAGCTCGGGCAGGCTTTTCAGTAGCTCCCAAGTCCGCTCGTCGCTGGTGCGCCAGTTCTCGCCGTAGATGCAGTCGCGAATTTCGCGGCTCGATACCATCTGGCGTAACGTGGATTGCAGCGCGATGCGGAGCTCCCCACCGACGCCCGTGGACCCGTAACCATGGACGAGTTTTAGTATCTTTACCCCCCTCTGCTGGGCGATCTGAATCTCGGCGCGCAAGCGCGCTCGCGCTTGCTCAACGCTGGGCATTCCTTCCTTCAGAATCACGGTTTTGATCATCGGGGTACCACCGTTCGCTCGGCAGCGTCCTGGCGAACACGATATCATCTCTAAACTCGGATAGTTTGTGATGAAAGATCTCGCTTCATGGGCGCTGGAAACGGCGCGGCTCCGCGGTGCATCGCTGGCTGAAGCGCGCATCGTTGATGAGCGCCATCGCTCTCTTGCGACCAAGAACGGCAAGATCGGCAGCGCCTCAGATTCGGAGTCACTGGGTATCGGCATTCGCGTGATTGCGGATGGCGCCTTCGGATTCTCCGCCACAGACGATCTCTCGCGCGAGGGCGTCGAGAGCTGTGCGGCGAGAGCCGTCGACATCGCCAAGGCATCGGCAACCGTAAAAGCTGATGAGCTGCGGATGGTTCCCGAGACGCCGCACAACGCTGATTGGGTTTCACCCTGCAAAATCGATCCTTTTTCCATCTCGATTGACAAGAACCTGGAGCTGCTGTTTGCGATCGACGCGGAGCTGCGCAAGAACAAGGGTGTGACGCTCGCCGAGACGAACATGAACTTTCGCCGGTACGAGCAGTGGTTCTTCTCGACCGAGGGCTCGGAGATCCATCAGACCGTTGTGACCTCAGGGGCGGGATACGCGGCGCACTCGTTTGAGGGCACCGAGATCCAGAAGCGATCGTATCCTAATTCGTTTGGCGGACAGTTTCAGAACAAGGGCTACGAGCTCATCGAGGAGCTGGAGCTTCTGGAACACGCGCCAGAGACTGCAGAACAGGCGGTGGCGTTGCATTCGGCGGACCAATGCCCAGAGGGCACTTTCGATATTGTTCTGGATTCATCGCAGCTCAGCCTGCAGATTCATGAATCCATCGGACACCCAATCGAACTCGACCGCGTGCTGGGGATGGAAGCCAATTTTGCCGGCACCTCGTTTCTCACTCTCGACAAACTGCGGAAGCTCAAATACGGCAGCGATATTGTCAACGTGGTGGCAGACGCGACGGAAGCTCACGGCCCTGGTCTCGGCACATTCGCCTACGATGACGAAGGAGTCGCGGCCCAGCGCACACCCATCATCACGAACGGCCTGTTCACTGGGTATCTGACATCGCGGGACACCGCCGCCACGATTGGCGCATCGCGCAGCGGAGGATGCCTTCGCGCAGAAGGTTGGAGTTGGCTGCCGATTGTGCGTATGACGAACGTCAGCATTATGCCCGGTGACGAGCCGCTCACTTTCGAACAGCTAATCGCTTCGACAGATCGCGGGATTCTGATGCAGACGAATCGCTCCTGGTCGATTGACGACAAGCGCTACAACTTTCAGTTTGGCTGCGAAATCGGGTGGGAGATTGTCGCGGGCAAGCGCGGGCGCATGCTGAAGAATCCGTCATATTCGGGTATTACGACCGAGTTCTGGAATGCCATGGACGCCATCTGTTCTCGCGACGAGTGGACGCTCTGGGGAACCCCCAACTGCGGCAAAGGCCAGCCGCAGCAGGTGATGGGGACGGGACATGGTGCCGCTCCGGCAAGGTTCCGGAAGATATCGGTTGGGACGGCGTATAAGGGAAGCAGCAGTTAGCACTTGGCACTTAGCACTTAGCATTCAGCCCTCAGCATTCAGCCCTTCACGACGACAGCCCGCGTCGTGATGGAGGGAAAGGAAATCCGATGAAGAACTTTCGAGACCTGCAAGTATGGAGTAAAGCGCATGAAGTGACATTGGGCGTTTACCGGGAAACTGCGCATTTTCCAAAAGAGGAGCTCTTTGGGCTTAGGTCACAGATGCGACGGTGTTCCGCATCGGTCGCAACGAACATCGCCGAAGGTTGCGGTCGTCGCGGCAACGCGGAGTTTCACCGATTTCTGCAGATTTCTGCGGGCTCGGCGAGCGAACTAGAGTATCACCTGTTATTGGCGTCGACTCCGAACGAAGCCAAGGTGGCTTCCGCGATTGATGCATAACCGAATGTACCGAAGCCCGGTAATTAGTCGTTGCAGAGAACTGTCGCTCACAAACACGCCAATGTTTAAGGACTGAGTGCTGACTGCTGAATGCTGACTCGCGACATCGCCGCCTCCATCTTCGATAAGGTGCGTAGGCATACAACAGCGGACGAGATCGAACTAACGATCGCGGACGGCCGCAGTGCGTTGACGCGGTTCGCCAACAACACCATTCACCAGAATGTTGAGGAACAAAACCAGCAGATCTCGGTGCGGGTTTCCTTTGGCGGCCGCACCGCGCGCGCTACGACAAACAAGAATGACGACGAGAGTCTGCGGCGCGTCGTGCAATCGGCGGAGGCGCTGGCCAGGGTCCAGCAAGAGGATCCCGATTTATTGCCGATGCCGACACCGCAAGAAGTGGCGCAGAACGCCGCCGATATAGAAACGGCGCCCGTGCAGCGTTACTTCGATGGCACCGCTGCTGTTACGCCACAGGATCGTGCCGCCGGTGTCGCTCAGATCGTGGATGTCGCCAAGCGACACGCGCTTACCTGTGCGGGCATTTTCTCCTCTTCGGAAGTTGTCGAGGGGATTTTCAATTCGCGCGGTGTGGCGGATTGGTACGAACTGACGCTGGCGGAAGCATCCATCACAATGCTGGATGATTCATCATCCGGATGGCAGAAGGCAAATTCTTCCGACGCGAAGCAGCTGGACCCTGTGCGTCTGGCGCGGATTGCGGCGGAGAAAGCCATCGCGTCAGCGGACCCGCAAGAGCTTCCGCCGGGAAAGTACACGGTGATTCTTGAACCTGCGGCCGTACTCGATGCGGTCGGTTTCATGTTCTGGGATTTCGGCGGTTCGGCGCTGCTGGAACAGCGCTCGTTTCTGAACGACCGTATTGATACGCAGCTCTTCGGCTCCAACATCACGGTCTGGGACGATGTCTATCACCCGCTCCAGACCGGTGTGTTTTTTGATGGTGAAGGCATGAAGCGGCACAGAGTTAAGCTGATTGAAAATGGCATTGTCCGTGCAGTCACTTATGCGCGTTCCAGCGCGCAGCGGATGCGACACTCGGACATGGCCAGTCGTGTTGGACCAATCAAGGCAACCGGGCACGGTTTTTCGCTGCCGAATGAAATTGGAGAGGCGCCGCTGAACATCGTATTCTCGGCTCCCGAGCCAGGCCAGGCGCAGTCGGTTGAGCAGATGATCGCATCCACGGAACGGGGTGTGCTGGTGACGCGCTTGTGGTACATCCGCGAAGTTGATCCCTACGAGAAGATTCTGACCGGCATGACGCGTGACGGCACGTTCCTCGTGGAGGATGGCAAGGTCCGCGGCGGCATTCGCAACTTCCGCTTCAACGAAAGCCTCATCCACATGTTGCAGAACGTAGAAGCCATGGGCGAGCCAGTGCGTGCCAGTGGAGAGGAGTCGATGGATATGGTGGTGCCAGCCATGAAAATCCGCGACTTCAACTTTACCGAAACCACGAAGTTCTAGCAGGCCCAGAAATTGGAGCGGGACTGTTGGCGCGATTTGGCGCTCGCAGTAACTTCCCGTCAAGTAGAGAAAGCTCCTGCTGTTTCAAGTATTTGCGGGGAGGGTAATCTCCGGGAATAGTACTATAGTAACGCCCATGTAAGGCTGCGGCCTCTCTTTTTGCGCCGATTTTCGGTATCGTGTTGGAAACGCATGATGTCGACTGGCCACCATTCTGACTTCCGCAACTCCATGCGGTTTCCGCTTCATCTCCAAGTGACGCTGAAAACGCCTTCTGGGGAATACCGAGCCAGAACGAAAGACATTTCTGCAGGCGGTATCCGATTCCTGCTCGAGTCGGCAATCGAAGTCGGCGCTCCCGTAGAGTTCGTTATCGAGATGCCAATGGAAATACTTGGCGGAACGCATTCCGTGCAGGTGATGTGTGTGGGCCGGGTGGTGCGTTGTTTAGAAGAAGCGGCAGGCAAGAGTGTCGCGGTAGCCATTGATGAGTACCACTTCAAACGGCCGTAAGGATTCGAAGAGCAATAACCGGAGCCCTCATGTCAGCGTCGGCCACTCCGATGCTGCCTCGAGTGTGCAGGCTCACGTGGAGGCGGCGGCGCCCCGCCTCCGCATTATTTTGGCCGATTCCGAGGCCATCTTCCGGGTCGGCATGAGTAAGATTTTCGCCACGCAGAATGATCTTGAGGTGGTTGCGCAGACGGAAACATTGGCGCAGACATTACATGCGGTGACAACGACGCCCGCCGATATCATCTTGTTCGAGTCCGGCCTGTCCCCAAACCCAGCAGATGCGATCAGTGAAGTCGCGCAGGTGGCCCCTCCCGGTACCAAGCTGGTTATGGTGACGCAGCGTGCAGGGGAGCAGGAAACGGTCGACTACTTGCGGCGAGGGGTACGAGGCATTCTGTCCCGCACCATCTCGCCCGAGCTGTTGGTGCGTTGCGTGCGAAAGGTTGCCGCAGGCGAAAGCTGGCTCGACAAGCAAGGGGTCAACTGGGTTATCGAAGCGTACCGCAACCAGGCTCTGCAGGGAGCCGCTTCCCAGCAGCTCCGACTGAGCGAGAAGGAGATGATGATCATCAGCCGGGTCACCCAGGGCATGAAGAACAAAGACATCGCTCGCGAGGTGGGGACCACGGAGCAGGTGGTCAAGAATTATCTGCGCAAGATATACGACAAGCTCAATGTTGCCGATCGGCTCGAATTAGCCCTCTACAGCATGCATCACCGTCTTCTGGACGGCTATGGCTTCGCTGAATCCAATGCACCTGGCAACTAATGAGTCGACGGCTGCTGCCGTGCAGGCGTCAGCAGTCCAGGGTCCTAGCAATGGACCCTTGCAGGCTGCCGCCGAGAGACTCCAACCCTTCAAGAACCACAACCAGAAACGCTGATTTCAGCTACATTTTTTCCCACAGTGAGTTTGTTCGTCTGCTGGGCTTGCGTTAGTGTAGTTGGTTTGGATTTTTCTCCGCTGAGGTTCGCATGACTCCAATGATTGCTGTGTGTCGTAAATTAGCCTTGCTCATCACGGTCGCTTTCTTGCTAACGTCCGCACTTCTGCTGAACGGGCAGACGGGGCCGTCACTCTCGCCGCAATTGCGCAGCAGCATTGACGACGCCGCGCAACAGGTTTTGAAGACCACCGGCGTTCCCTCCGCTTCGGTGGCTGTCGTGCAGGATGGCAAGATCGCCTATTTGCAAGCTTATGGTGCGGCTCATTTGGAGCCGCACACTCCGGCGACGCCGGCGATGCGCTACAGCATCGGCTCAATCAGTAAGCAATTTACGGCGGCCGCGATTCTCATGCTTGCCGAGGAAGGGAAGCTGTCGCTCGACGATCCGGTGTCCAAATATGTTTCCGGACTCACGGATGGGGACCAAGTTACAATTCGCGAGCTTTTGTCTCATACCTCGGGCTATCAGGATTTCTGGCCACAGGACTACGCTCCTCCGATGATGATGGAGCCCATTACTGCGCAAGCCATTTTGGATCGTTGGGCGCGGAAGCCGCTGGATTTTGCACCCGGTACGAAGTGGCAGTACAGCAATACCAACTACGTCATCGCCGGCGTAATCGTGGAGAAGGTTGCGGGCATGCCGCTGCTGCAATTTCTCAGCGGTCGGGTGTTTACGCCACTGGCTATGAAGAGCGTGGCTGATACCGACAAGAATAAGTTGCCACCCACGGATCCGACCGGGCATATGCGATACGCATTAGGGCCGCTCCGTCCCGCCGGCAAAGAGGGCCGGGGCTGGATGTTCGCCGCCGGAGAACTGGCGATGACAGCGGAGGATCTCGCCAAGTGGGACATCTCGATGATCGACCAGAGCGTGCTCAAGCCGGCTTCATATCGCGAAATGGAAACCGAAGTCCTGCTGAAGAACGGCGTGGGGACGCGCTACGGTCTCGGGGTCACGGTGGTGAGCCAGAATGGACATCGCACGCTGGAGCACGGGGGTGAGGTGTTGGGATTTGTAGCCGAAAATATCGTCTTGCCGGACGACAAGATCGCAGTGGTTGTGCTCACTAATCAGGACGCTTCGTCAGCTGCCGGCAACATTGGAAAACAGGTAACGGCGCTGCTGCTCAAAGCGGGCAATCCTCAGGACCCTAAACAAGATGAACTGATGCGCAAGGTCTATGACGGCCTGCAACAGGGCAAAATCGACCGCTCGTTGTTCACCGATAATGCGAACGCCTATTTTACTCCGCAGGCGCTCAAAGATTACGGCGACAGCTTGGGACCACTCGGCGCGCCGCAGTCGTTCACCCAAGCGCGTTCTTCGTTGCGCGGCGGAATGACCGCGCGCGTGTATGACGTGAAGTATCCGAAAAAGAACCTCGCCATCGTCATTTACGAGATGCCGGACGGGAAGATTGAGCAGTACCTTGTGCTGGAGCAGTAAAGCAGTGAAACCCTGGGCGGGACAGTCCGCTGGGCTCGGCAGAGTCGAACCGGCCGCTGACGTTGTGCGGCGGCTCTGGGAGGGAGCTCAGGAGCTCCTGGCGTAAGTGCAGCGCGAGGTTTACCTTGGCGAAACGCGAATGCCACAATAAAATCCGCACGTGACAATCAATCGCCGTGAATTTATCAAGCTGTCTGGACTTGCTGTGGGAGGTCTGTGCCTCTCCGACGTGTCCGGGTGGGCATTTCCCCAGAACGCTGCGCCGAAACGGGGAAGCGGGCTGCGGATCACAATTCTGGGCGCTGGACTTGCCGGATTGTCGGCCGGTTATGAGCTGAAACGCGCAGGCCATGACGTCACCATCCTGGAGGCGCAGACGCATCCCGGCGGGCGCGTACACACCATCCGCGAAGGTCTTTCTGATGACATGTACGCCGAGGCTGGCGCCGGGCGTATTCCCAACACCCACAAGATCACGCTGGAGTGGGTGAATCACTTCGGTCTCCAGCTCGAGCCCTTCCTTCCGAATGCGCTTGCCGAAGTCACGCTGCTGAAAGGCAAGCGGATCATTACGCCAGTAGGCAAGCCGATCGATACGACACAAGTGCCGCTGGAGCTCACGCCCGAGGAGCGCCGCATCGGGCTCTCGAATTTCGACGAACATTACTACGGCACGACCATGCGCCAGATCGGCGACGCCATTCGCGACGATTGGCCCCCAGAGATCGCGCGGCTGGCCGACATCAGTATGGCTAACTACCTGCGTCAGCAGGGGGCGTCCGCTGATGCCATCCATTACATGACGTTCGGCTTTGAGGACGATGCTGCGCTCGACTTCATGCGCGATTCCTACAGCCATCACACCGAGTCGCTGGCGAAAATCAAAGGCGGCAATGACCAGCTCCCTCGAGCCTTCGCCGCGAAGTTGAGTGACCAGATTCGGTACGGGTGTGCGGTGGAACAGATCGCGCATGAGCCAAACCGGGCGCGCATAACCTACCGGCAATCGGTGCTGCAGGAACACATCGAGTCCGATGTCGTCATCTGCACCATTCCGTTTGGAGTCCTCCGGCATATCGCCGTCACGCCGGAGTGGTCGCCGGCAAAGCGCCATGCCATCGACACTCTCTCATACGGCCCGGTAGTCAGGACCACGTTTCAGGTCAATCGCCGTTACTGGCAGGATGAAGGCCTGAACGGTTTCGGATCGTCGGACAAGAACTTCGAAGTCTGGCATCCCACTTATGGCAAGCCGGGCACGCGGGGCCTGCTGCAAGCCTACGTCTATGAGCAATACGCGCATCAGCTCGATCAACTGCAAGAAAGCGAGACAGCGGAACGAATGACTGCAGACATGGATGCGGTGCATCCGGGATTGCGGCCGCACCTGGAAGCGGTGGTCGTGAAATCGTGGGCCGACGATCCATGGCAACGAGGGGCGTACACCGAGTACTACGTCGGCGAGCAGAAGCTATGGCCGGACGTATGCCGGCGCGAGGGCCGGGTGTGGTTTGCCGGCGAGCACGCGTCACCCTGGCCGGGCTGGATGCAGGGTGCAATCGCTTCCGGGATTGCAGCGGCGCGTGAGATCAATGCGGAGCCAAGTCTCAGGTCATAACCGGTGTGATCTGCAAATCCGAACTGGAGCTAGCAAGAAAAGAGCGGCCGCGAAGCCGCTCTTCTTCACGTTGCTGCCGATCCAGGCACTACTGCTTCATCGCCGTAAACTTCATACTGGTTCCGTGCAGCTTATCGTCAGCTACGATGTGCATCGTCTTTCCGTCTGGCTCGACCGTTGCTTTCATGACGCTAACCACCTTGCCGTCGCGCTTGTCAGTTTCTTCGATCGTGTTCTTCCCAAGCTTCTTTACCGAGACGGTGGTCACGCCGGGATCGCCCTTCATCGGAGCTTCCGTTCCGTCCATTTTGGCCGTATAGGTCTGGCCGGTGTTGCTGGTCATCGTCAGCTCATCGCCGCTGACCTTGTAGCTCCAGGAGATACCGTTATCGGATATGGTTTCCATCTTACTCATGCGCCAGGAGCCGGAAATTGGACTGGATCCCTCGGGACCTTTCGCCACCCGCGTCTCCTCACCTTTGCCGGTGACGGGCGGGCCGCCATTGGTGTTGCTGCCGTCACTAAACTCAAACATCAGTTGGTTGCCGTCAGGAGAGACCATGGTTTTTGAGGTTGATACGACCTTGCCGTCCTTCTTGTCCGTTTCCTCGATCTCATGATCGTTGACGACCTTGATCGCCATAGTGTCGTAGTACGGATGTCCGGTGATCTTCTGGTCCGTTCCATCAGCCTTGATGTCGATAACTGGGACGCAGGTCTTACACTGGTACATTCCGTCCTTCAGCACATAAACGTCCGGCTTCTTAGGCCAGTCAACGTTGTTAATATTTGCTTTCCATGTCCCATCAAAAGGACTCTGGGCGGTAGCCAACACTGGCAGCAGCAATGCTAGTAGCATAGCCGCCAAGTAAAGTTTCCTCATCGCAAGTCCTCCACAGATGTAAGTTGCGGCGGAATTATATCGAAATACGACAGCTCTGTAACCTGACATTCATCCACGGAGGCCCGAGGGATAGACGAGGAGCAGGAACAACTTTGGTGGGCGCGGGAAAACGGCGAACGGCGAGGAGCGAAAGCGATCAGCGAAAGGCTATTTGCAACGTGGAGCAGCGGTCGGCTGGCTGCCGTCGGCATTAGTCTGCAGCGCAGCCGGATTCATACACGTGCCGGGATCGGGCGTGTGCGTGGACACGGCCCGAGCGGCCGGCGTTTGCAACAAATAAGCGTGCGGAGGAGCAGAATCTGGACTGCTGGTTGAGTTGGGCTGCTGGTCCGGCGGATTTGCGGTTTGTGGCATCGTCGCGCCGTTATTGTCGGGTCGGACCTGGTCCGCTCCTGGAGTGCTGCCGGTAGTTCCCATGGTCGACGTGGATGGCTGGGTGTTGTTCTGTCCGCCGGGGCCCGTAGTCGATGTAGTGCTGCTTTGCTGGTCGTGAATCGTCGCATCGGGTACCGCAGATCGTGAGGCCTGACCTTTTGGGCGATGATGGCTCGGCATATTGCCAGAGGTTTGATCGTTGCTTGTTCTGCCGCTCTGTGCCTGCGCGGAAGGATCGCTGGAATTGCTCTGGTCGGAGCTGGGCTTCGTGTTCTGGGCGTTCTGGGCGAGAGTCAGCCCAATGCCGAGCAGAACCATGGCGGCAAGATAAGCCAATCTCTTCATGATATGTTCCTGATAACAGGATACGCTCGCGGGCAGGAGAGCGGTACCTATTAGACGTGGAATACCAGGCTAGTGGTTTCACACCAAGTATGAGTTTTCGCAGGAAGGCGTGAAGCAAAGTGCGGTCGAAAGTTTTAATCTTCACCTTGAGCTAGCATGCGCAACTGCAATCAAGAACTACACTTACTCACTTCTGAGTTGCCGAACTGGGTCCACCGGTGCTTTCAGCCGTGTTCTGGGATGGCGTTTCCGTGCAAGCCTTATGGCTGTGACATTTGGTCAGGATCGCCGTCCTGAGCCGGCCACGCAAATCGTCAGGCAGTTCGTAAAGATGGGAGTCCCGGTAAATCTCGATGGTCATCTTCGTCGTATTGCATACGACGTAGCAGTTGTGGCACCACTGAAGATGGTCTTCTAATTCTGCCCGGGTTTGGGCGTCCATTGACTCATCAAGGTAATCGGTTAGCTCTTTCAGAAATTCAGAGCAGGTCACTTTTTGCCATCTCCACGCGTACGATTTCGGAAGTATTTACTCAAGCGATCACGCAACTGCAACCGGGCGCGAAGCAGGCGCGACTTCACGGCCGGGATACTCAAATCCAAGGCGTCCGCCGTTTCTTCGGTGGAGAGGCCCTCAACATCGCGCAAGACAAATACAGTCCGGAAACTCGGCGGCAATCCCTGAATGGTCTTGCCCAGGATGTCCTTCAGCTCGCCTTGCGTATAAAGCTGCTCCGGATTCGGCGCCCAGTCCGCGACTTCCCGCGGCATGGAATCCTCTTCCGTTTTGATGTCTTCGTCGAGCGAAACCATCCGCTCTGGACGACGCCGACGCAGGCGCATCAACGCTTCGTTCACCGCGATACGGACCAGCCAGGTGTAGAACTTGGACTGCTCCTGAAAGTTCGCCAGATTCTGGTACGCCTTCAGGAACGCGTCCTGCACTACATCTTCCGCGTCCTCACGGTTCTGCGTGATGTGCTGTGCGATCCGGAACACATTGCGGTCGTAGCGGCGTACAAGCTCCTCAAAGGCGCTCATATCGCCGGCCTTGGCCGCGTGAACCAGCGCTAACTCATCGCTAACGGGTTCGGCTACTTTTGGTTGGATGGTCCCCATGTTTGCGCAGATTCAGGATTTTACGCCCCGGAACAGAACCTTGCTACCCCATTGTACCGATTCGGCACTGGGATGGGAGCAGCCGGGGGAAATTTGTTGTGCCGCGCAATCTCAGCGGTCCCCAGCGCGCGCCCGTTGTTGGCGCGATAGGGTAGTTTGGGTCGCACAGCGGTTAACCGCTCGGGTGGAGCTTACGTCTTGTGATACGGACGCGCGAGCCTCTCGGATGTCACAAGAGGAATCGATTCTGTAAATGAATCTTCGTAGGTGTGCCGGGAGTAATCGCGCTAAACTGCAGGAAGTGAGTTGCGCGATTCGTCTTTTCGTTCTTCTTATCGCCAGCGCTCTCGTGCTGTCGGGTGGCCGCTCGGCAGCGCAGGATAGCGGCTCGTCCTCTGCCCAACCGTCTACGCACAAGAAGAAGTCCTCGACTGCGCAGAAATCGACAGCCCACAAGAAATCCGCTAGTGGCCATCATCGTAAGAAGGTCACCGCTGCGCGTGCGCATCGGATGAAGCGGACCTTTGTTGCCTCCAGCGATCTGCGTCCGATGGCTCGTCAGCTGATTGAGCTGCGTACTCCGGCAGCTTATACGGGTGTTGAGAATTACGCGCACACGCACGCGGGCACAGAAGCCGGCGCCCTCGCCTGGTTCGCTCTCGGCTACGCGCACTATCTCGACTCGCAGTATCCGGCGGCAATTTCCGCGCTTCAAAAGGCGCAGCCACAGATCGGCGAACTTGCGGACTATGTTTCCTTCTTCATCGGCAACTCCTATGTGCAGAGCAACAACCCTGAGGAGTCGCTGGCGTATCTGCGCGACTTTGGTACGCGTTTCCCCGACTCGCTCTACGATTACGACGCGATGATCTCGTACGCGCGGGCACTACTTGCACTGAATCGCCCAACTGAGGCGATCCGCGTGCTTGAGGCACACCGTTCGCCGCCGTCGGCCGAGACTGAGTATTACCTCGGGAAGGCTTATGTGCAGAACGGGCAGGCACGCAGTGGCGCCGAAGTTCTGCAGCGTGTCTATTACGATTACGCCACCAGCTATCTTGCCGATCAGGCGTTTGCCGATCTGCGAAAGATTCCCGAAGAGCACACGCTGCCGCCGGTGCCCTACACCGAGCATCTCCGGCGCGCCGACGCGCTCTATAAGGCACGTCGCTATCCGGCCGCTGCCGGCGAATACCAGTACGTCGTCGATTTCGCCCCTGCCGGCCAGCAGACAGCTGGACTGATTCAGCTCGCCAATTCCTACATGAAGGAAGGGAATACGCGGGCCGCCAAGCAGGCGCTAGACCGCATTCCGGACGACGGCAGCGAGGCTAGTGCAGAAAAGTGGTACCAGCAGGCGGAGATCGCGCGCGAAACCGGCGATGACGGCTCGCTCAACAACATTCTCGAGCACATGCGCGCCTCCACGCCGAAGTCGCCCTGGCTGGAATCCGCACTGCTCAGCGCCGGCAACATGTACCTGCTGCGCAAGGACTACGATCACGCGCTCGATTATTACCGCGAGATCCATCAGCGCCTTCCCAACGGAAACAAGGCCGCGTATGCGCATTGGAAGTGTGCGTGGCTGACCTACCGCCAGAATCGCCGGGACGAGGCGAAGAAGTATTTCGAGGAGCAGGTTGAGTTTTATCCGGGAACCAACGAAGTTCCCAATGCGATGTACTGGCGCGCCCGCATGGCGGAGGATGACCGCGAATACGGATTGGCTCGCGCGTACTACCAGAAGCTCTCCGATAGGTATCACAATTATTATTACGGCGTGCTGGCGCGACGTCGGTTGACGACGCTGCCCGCCGTGCCAGCCATGGCAATAGCCTCGTTGCAGCATGTGCCGTCGGCGGCAGCGCTCGATCCTGTTTCGCAGATCACCGATCCGCCTGAGGACGACCTCCACTACAACCGCGCCAAGCTGCTGGAGAACGCCGGCGCGACCGATCTCGCCGTGCGCGAGTTGCAGGCGGGCAGCTCGACAGGGCCATCTTGGGAGATGCTGGAGATCGCTCGTATCTACAGCAGCGGCGGCGAATACTATCGCGCGCTGCAGGCGCTGAAGCACGCCATCGCCGGAGTCTTCTCGATGGACGTCAGTGCCTTACCCTTGCAATATTGGCAGGGACTCTTTCCCCGCCCCTGGTGGGACGCGCTGCGCAGCTATTCGCAGGAGAATGGTCTCGACCCTTACCTCGTCGCCTCTCTCATTCGGCAGGAATCGGAGTTTAATCCTCTGGCGATCTCTCCCTCCAATGCTTATGGCCTGATGCAATTGCTGCCCAAGACCGGCAAGGGCGAAGCGAAGAAGAGCGGGCTCTCACATTACAATACTGACTCGCTGCTAGATCCCACGATTAACATCGAGCTGGGGACGCGGTACTTCAGGCAGATGGTCGACGAGTTCGGTGGCCAAGTGGAATATGCGCTCGCCGCCTACAACGCGGGAGCCGATCGCGTTGCCGACTGGCGCTCTTCTGGCAACTATCGCGATGTCGAAGAGTTCGTCGAGTCCATCCCCTTCACCGAAACCCGCGAGTATGTGCAGGCCATCGTGCGTAACACCGAGGTTTACAAGAAGGTGTACGGCACGCCGTAGGGAAGCGCGAGGATTGGCTTTTGTGGAGGGATGTTAAGGACCATCACCGTGAGCGTAAGACTCCGACCATCCAGACGATTAGTGTTCCTCGTACCGATCCTGATTGCGTGCCATGTTTCGGCGCAGCAGTCGCCAGAGACCTGTCTGCAGCCAACGATTCCGTTGGCGATCTTAGAGAATCCGTACGCTGCCAAGCTCGAAGCCAAGGACATTAGCGTCAGAGCCGAAGGTCATCCCGTAACTGTCGTTTCACTTCGCCAAAACAATCTGGCGCCGCGAATTGTCTTGCTCGTAGATATAAGCGGCAGCATGGCACAGGAAAATGGCTCGGAGTGGGGACCAGGCTTGTTCTTGTCGGATTTCGCCTTCGATGCTGTCCCCGAGAACTCCCGCGTGGCCTTGGGAACGTTCACCGACGAAGGGCATTTCTCCGAATTTGAGGAGCGGAACGCGATTGGACAACGACTCCTCGCGCTGAAGGATATTCGGCCTCGCGGGCGCACAGCTTTATACAGCGCGATCGAAAAAACCGTCTCACTGCTTAACCCTCCGCACCCGGGGGATGCGATCTTCATTGTTTCGGATGGAGGGAACGATGCCGGTGAAGCCTGCGAAAAGACGGTGCAAGACGAACTAATAAAGTCCGGCATCCGCGTTTTCGTATTTCTCGTCGAACACGTCAGGAAGACGGAAGCGGAAAGACAGGGTGAGCTCAGTTTGCCCGATCTCGCCAGGGTGACCGGAGGCAGTTCGATTCAGCCACAGCCAGGCTCTCCATGGTTTAGAGACATGGCTGCGATGCAGGTGACGCTGAAAGCAATTCGAGCGCAAGTGCAAAACCCATACTGGCTTGACTTACAGCTGCAATCTGCGCAGCCAAAACCTGCTCGCCTGAAAATCACGAGTACAACAAAAGGACTTCAGTTAGCTTACCCGCACTACATCGAGCCATGTTCGGCATCGAGCGAGACTCGCGTGGCGAAATGATCTAGCGGCCTGCGCCGTAGTCTTTCAGGAACCGGCACTCCTGCTTCACTTCGCATTGCAGCATGTCTTGCACCAGCAGATTCCATCCCACAAATCCCGCGAAAACGTGATTCGGCGACTGCTCGGGCGTAGGCGCAAGGCCCGCGCCGGTTTCGGCGTCGTAGTCCTCATGCATCGAGCCCCACTTCTGAATGTCCGCAAGAACCATTCGCCCCAGAATGCCTGACAGCTCCGCCGCCTCCTTGTCGAAGCCATACTTCTTTAGCGCGATGTAATTCATGTAATTCGCATTGATCCAGATCGGCCCTTGCCAATTGGAGTAGGGAACTATAGTCGCAGCATTGTTGTAGTCAGGATCCTGCTTTGAGAGGCTGCGGATTCCGTACGGCGCCAGCATTACCCTCTTGTTCAGCATGTAGCGCTGGATCATCTCCCTGGCGCTCTTCTCCGGCAGAATGTCGTCGATGAGTGGAACAAAGCTGGAGTAGCTGATGCGCTTCACCGGCTTGCCGGTGTCGCGGCGAATGTTGTGGAACATCGCATCTTGCGGGAACCACATGTGCTTCAACATCGCCGCTCTTAACTCGGCAGCTTTCTTGCGGTATTCCGCAGCTTCGTCGCTCTTGCCTAAGTTGTCCGCGAGCTGCGCCATAGCTTTGTACTCGCGCAGCTGGAATGTGCTAATGTCGGTCGCGAGGATCGCGCTCTTGTCGTTGGGATCGTTGGTCAGCGCGACATTATTGTCTGCGCCCGATGAGATCGCGTTCTCCCAGAAGAACAAGCCATACTTCTCGTCGAATTGCGTGCGCTCGCGATAAGCGATCACCTTGCGCATTGACTCCCAGATGGGCTTCACCCATCCGTAGTCGCCCAAGCCCTCCGAGGCGATCACCGCGCCCTGGGCAAGAAACGGCTTCATTGCAAACTTGCCCATCAGTGGCCGCGGGCCCTTGGTCGTGATGCAGCCGGCGACATAGCCATCTGCATCGATCGCGCCCGCGAAATCCAGCACCCACCACTTCAGGTATTGCGGCTTGCCCTTCTGCGCCAGGTGCGAGCCGATGAAGAAGCCATCCCAGTCCCACATCTGCTTGTAATACCCGGCGGGGATCAGGTAGTCGTACTTGATGAATCCTTCGGCGGGGCGGATCGACTGCGGCTCCAGCTTGGCATATGCGGCGGAAACCTGCGTAAGCGTCTGCGCGAGATCACCCGGCTTATCGGCAGTGCGGGAAATGGGAATCAGCGAGAAGAAGAGCGCAACGATGGATACGGATCGGATGAGTCGGATCATGCCAACATGTTACCGAAGCGATTCGGTCGTCGGTAAGGGAGGCTATTAGGAGCAGAAACGACCAAGCTTCGCCGGAACGGGATGCTGGTCGCGCTGTTTGAACCGACAACTGGTAACCGACACCTTTTCAGTTCGGTTTGCGAGGCACGATCTGCTCGTCGCGAATGAAGAACTGGGCCGAGCAAACCTCCGAGCCGCAGATGACGGGCAGCAATCCCCCGACCTGCTTGCGTGTGACCAGCCCCAGCTGCCCACAGGAAGGACAGGAGAGTACAGCCCAATATGGATCGTCCTTCTCGCCCATTTCGCCAGCATTCTCCAAAACGAATATGGTTCCAGGCTCCATCTGTTCGGGGATCCACTCGCTCAACACGCTAAGTTCTCCGATCATGTGCCCTCCTTCAGGACGATTCAAGAAGCCTTGCTCCCTCGAGCCTTAAGATGACGGATGGAAGCATTGCGCTTCTTTGCGGCACGCGCCACAACGCGCACCGGAGACCGTCGGCGCAGACCCGATCCGCTGGTGCCGGAAGCGACCCCACGCGAGCTCGCGCCCATGCCAGCGCGCTCCAGCGGATGAAGGACCCGCTGAATGGTGTCGCTCAGGCACACCGTTAACATCGGCTGGCGAGCGTTTTTCAGCAGATCGACTACTCCGCGGGCCGAGTCCTCCAGATAGATGTGATGGCCATCGGTCAGCAGGTGGTACTCGGAAGCGGCGGTGACTGTCTCCACCAGCCGCTTGCCGAGTTCCTTCTGCAGAAAACGGAGCACGCCGCGAATCTTTTGCAGCGAGAAGCCGCAGTTGCGCAGTTCGCAAAGAACGGCCACTTCGGCCAGGTCATCGACCGAGTACACACGACGATGGCCTCGGCGAGCCGGAACTACGATCCTTTGCTCGTCCCACCATTGAAGCTGGCGGGCGCTGATATGTGTGAGCGCCACCACTTCCCTGGATGTGAACGTGCTTTGCATTGCTTACTCCGAAACAAAAGCAACAGCAAATGTTTCAAACATCATAGAGTACTTGCGTAGGCTGTCAAGGAGCTATTGTTAATCAGATCGGCACGTGCTGGGGATGAAGATTGGGTGAAAACGAGTAGCACACCAGCGTCGACCTATACCCCGCGACTCATCGGGAGCTTAGGACCTTGAAGCTTTTCCGCCGGCATCACGTGAGCTTGTGAGCCCTGCACTACGCAGGCTTTTCTTATTGCTAGATGATGGAGTAGATCGATCAATTGCCAGCTGATTGCTGGCACCAGCAACTTACTTGGAGGCTTTGTGCGACCGTTTCGTTATCACGCAATTGTCTGTACACAGCAAAAACCTGAAGGTGTTCCGTGCTGCTCGGCGGCGGGATCATTCGGCGTCGTGGACGCCTTGCATCGCGAGCTTGGCGCAGCAGGGCTTGCAGATGAAGTACAGGTTTCGACTTGTGGCTGCCTTGGCCTCTGCGACAGCGGCCCAGTAATGATCGTGTATCCGGAAGGCACCTGGTACACGAAGCTGACATCTGCCGCTGTGGCGGAAATTGTCGCCAGGCACTTCAGGAATGGAGAGAAGGTCGCGTGGCTCGAACGCGCGGATTACGACGCAATGAAAGCCGAGATGCTTGAGCACCGCGAAAAATATTTCGCGATGTTGAAGGCCAAGGATGCCGCAGGCGTTCTGCCAGACGAGATCGTCGAGATGATTCGCGGATTTATGCCGAGCCGAGCCGGGCTGACTGCTCTGGAGCTGGACGTGTTCACGGCCGTCGGAGAGGGGGGAACGGCGCAGCAGATCGCGAACAAGATTCAGTGTGCTGTGCGGGCAACGGAGATGCTGCTGAATGCGCTGGTCAGCCTGAAGCTGCTGGAAAAGCGCGACGGGACTTATGCCAATGCGCCTGTCGCGGCGCGCTTCTTTGTCGAAGGGCCGCCGGACAGTGCGCGTATGGCGCAGCTACACATTGCCAATATGTGGAAGCGCTGGTCAACTCTGACTGAAGCCATGAAAGAGGGAACCAGCGTTGCGCTTCGTGCCGACAATGGCTTCGTAAAACCGTTCATCGCTGCCATGGATCACAACGCTCGTGGTCGGGCGCACGCCATCGCTCAGGCAGTAGAGGTCAACGGTGCGAAGCGCATGCTCGATCTCGGTGGCGGCTCCGGCGCCTATTCCATCGCGTTCGCCAAAGCGGCGCCTGAATTGCGGTCCGAAATTATTGATCTTCAAGATGTGCTTCCGATCACGCAGGAACACGTTCGCAAAGCGGGGCTAGCTGATCGCATCACAACCCGTCCTGGCGACATGCTGACCGTGCCGCTTGAGACGGGCAAGTACGACCTGGTTCTGCTCTCGGCCATTTGCCACATGTTCTCGCCCGAGGAGAACAGACAACTCCTGCAGCGAGCTTATCGTGCGCTGGTGCCAAAGGGACGACTCGTCATCTCTGATTTCGTTCTGGAGGCAGACAAAACCGCTCCTCGTTTTGGCGCGCTGTTCGCATTGAACATGCTGGTCGGGACGCGCGCCGGTTCCAGCTATAGCGAACCGGAATACACCGCCTGGCTGAAGGAAGCGGGATTTGCAGAGGCAAAGCGTATGCGCATGCCCGGCCCCGTGAACCTGATGATCGGGACGAAGTAGCCAGGAAAAGCGCGGCACGTTGGGAATCCGCAGTACTGGAGTAATCGTCTCATCTTTCAGAGCTCTCCGGTTCAAAGCCGACGCTCTAAGGAATGGTGATGAAAGAAGACAGTAATCTGCAATGGGCCGTGCGCGTTTCGAAAGCGCTGCTGTTGATTCGCATTCTCGTTGGCTGGGTATTTGTCTCCGAGGGCGTTCAGAAGTTTCTCTTTCCTGCACAACTGGGCATTGGCCGGTTTGCGAAAATCGGCATTCCTGCGCCGCAGTTTATGGCGCCCTTCGTCGGCGTGGTCGAAATCGTCTGTGGGGCGCTGCTCCTCATCGGACTCTTAACCCGGCTGGCCACGATTCCCTTGCTCATCGACATCTCGGTCGCTATCGCCACAACGAAGATCCCGATGCTCGCGAAAACCGGCATCTGGAGCATGCTCCACGAGGCGCGAACGGATTTCAGCATGCTGCTGGGTTTGATCTTCCTGTTGATTACAGGAGCAGGATCGCTCTCCCTGGATGCGCGGCGTAAGCAATGACCTCCACCATCGCATTGGTGGCGCGGCAGTGGAGATCACGCCGAACTTACGCGCCAATCACGCTGACCAGCTCTTTTACCGACTCGGCGGACTTGCGCAGAGCAGTATGTTCCTCGGGAGTCAGTTTGATCTCGAAGATCTTCTCAATGCCGTTCGAGCCCAGCTTGCACGGCACACCAACAAATAGCCCCTTGATACCGTACTCGCCTTCGAGATAGGCTGCGCAAGGAACGATCTTCTTCTTGTCCTTGAGAATCGCCTCCACCATCTCGGCCACTGCGGCCGACGGCGCATAGTAGGCGCTGCCGGTCTTCAGGTGCTTGACGATTTCCGCGCCGCCGTCGCGCGTGCGCTGCACCAGACGATCGATTGTGGCTTTGTCCATCAGCTCGGTGATCGGAATACCTGCGACTGTGGAATAGCGAGGCAAGGGGACCATGGTATCGCCGTGGCCGCCCAGCACGAATGCGGTCACATTCTCCACCGAGACGTCCAGTTCGCGCGCGATGAAGGCGCGGAAGCGTGCCGAATCCAAAATGCCGGCCATGCCGATGACACGATTGCGGGAGAAGCCGCTCAGCTTGTAAGCGGCCTGGGCCATCGCGTCCAGCGGATTGGAAACGATGATGAGGATGCAATCGGGCGAGTACTGCACCGCCTTACCCACTACATCGCTCATAATCTTGTAATTAGTGTTGAGCAGATCATCGCGGCTCATGCCGGGTTTGCGCGGGATGCCGGCCGTGATTACCACAATGTCAGAGTTCGCGGTGTCCGCGTAGTCGTTCGTCCCCAGAACATAGGAATCGCGCTTCTCGATCGGCATCGCCTGAAGCAGGTCGAGAGCCTTACCTTGTGGGACACCCTCGATGATATCGATCAGTACAACGTCGGCATGCTCCTTCGACGCCAACCAGTGGGCCGCAGTGGCGCCAACGTTGCCGGAACCTACAACCGTTACTTTCTTACGCATGAGTCCTCACATGGCGCCCCCTAGGAGCGCAATAAGAATGAAAGATCAGAAATCGGTAGGTGCAAAGGGACGGCGATGGCCGTCCCGTGTATGGAGACAGAAGCCCTACCCCGCTGCCATCGCCACGGGCGCCATATTCTGGATCATGTGCGAGGCGAACTCGCTGGTCTTCACCTTGCTTGCCCCCTCCAGCATGCGCTCGAAGTCGTAGGTCACCTTCTTCTGCTGGATGGTCTGCTCGAGCGAATTCTCGATCAGCCGAGCTGCCTCGTGCCATCCCATAAAGTCGAACATCATCACGCCGGATAGTATGACTGAGCCGGGGTTGATGACGTCCTTATCCGCATACTTCGGCGCGGTTCCATGGGTCGCTTCGAAGATCGCGTGCTGGTCACCGATGTTTGCCCCGGGTGCGATACCGAGCCCGCCAACCTGCGCCGCCGCCGCATCCGAAATGTAGTCGCCATTCAGATTGGGAGTTGCGAGTACCGAATACTCGTCCGGACGCGTCACAATCTGCTGGAAGATACTGTCGGCGATGCGATCGTTAATCATCAGCTTCGACTTCCACGCCCCGTTGCCATGGGTGAGGTAGATGGCGTCGATTACACCGCGCACCTCTTTGTAGAGAACATCACGGAAATCCTGGGGCGCAAACTCCATGCCCGGCTCAACCATTTTGGCGTTGTCCTCGACGGAAAGGCTGGGATTGCGGTCGAGGTTGTCGATGATCCAGCTCTCCCGTTCGGTCACGACCTGGTCGCGAAATTTCTGCGTGGCCAGCTCGTATCCCCACTCACGGAAGGCGCCTTCAGTAAACTTTTGAATGTTGCCTTTATGGACCAGCGTTACGGTTTTGCGATCGTTGGCGAGAGCGTACTGGATGGCCATGCGCACCAGGCGCTTGGTGGCGGTGATTGAAATCGGCTTAATGCCTACGCCGGAGTCTTCGCGAACATGCTTGTTGGTCCCGGCCAGCATCTTGGTATTGATGAATTCGATCAGCTCTTTCGCTTGTGGCGTACCCTGCTTCCATTCGATGCCGGCGTAAACATCCTCCGTATTCTCGCGGTAGATGACCATGTTCATGCGCTGCGGGTTCTTCACCGGCGAGGGAATGCCCTTGTAGTACTTCACAGGCCGCACACAGGCGTACAGATCGAGGATCTGCCGCAACGCGACGTTCAGTGAGCGGATGCCGCCGCCAATCGGCGTCGTGAGAGGGCCCTTGATGCCGATGCGCAGCTCGCGGAATGCGGCGACCGTGTCATCGGGAAGCCAGCTCTTGAAGCGGTCCATTGCCTTCTCGCCGGCAAAGACCTCGTACCACGCTACGCGGCGCTTGCCGTTGTAGGCGATATCGACTGCGGCATCGAACACGCGCACGGAAGCTTTCCAGATATCGCGCCCGGTACCGTCGCCTTCGATGAAGGGAATTATGGGGTTGTCGGGAATTACGAACTTGCCGTCAAAAGTGATTTTGCTGCCGCTGGAGGGCAGGGGAATGCCATTGTAGGAAGCCGTCACAAGTCACCTCGAATTGTCAGTAGAAAAGGAAGCACAACCGTGCGTCGGAAGGAAGCAGGCGTCGAGTGCCCCCGATATTGGGAATTCTGGACCAAAACTCAAAACTTAGGATAATTGCGGGCCAAACTCGGGCCAGCATCTGCCCCGTCCCGAACTTATTAACGGTATCACCAGCCCGTGTGAGGTTCAATGCAAACCGCGGTTCACGCGTCACACATAGGTGTGAGGGACGTACCATCAGGGCAGCAGGTGTTTGAGATAGATTTCCCGCGTTTGCCGCATCAGCTCGAGCAGGCGCATTTCCGGATCGAAGCTGTCTTCTCCTGGGTAGATCTTCCACAACAGCTTCTGCAGCGCGCGCCGCGGATGGTCTGCGACCGGCAGCCACTTGCGCGCGCCCCCCGTCACCAGCCTCACCACGTGTTCGACCGTACGAAGAAAATGCGCGCCCTCCGCTAAGCATTGGTACTCACTTCGGGTCAGGAGTCCGTGGTCATGTAGCAATCTCAAACGTTCGGGGAGAGCCCCCACCAACCAAAGCTGATGTCGTGCTTGCAACGCTCCAGCAAGATAATCGAGATCGTAGATTCCTCCCGGACCAGTCTTCAGGTTCGGCGCATTGTCGCTGCGTTCCAGCCGGATGCGAAGTTCACTCAAATCAGCACAAAATTCCGGACCCGCTGCCAGCCCCGCTATCCCGCGCTGCACAACTTGAAGTGTGCGCCCGCACACTTGCTGATCTCCACCCACACCGCGGAGCTTTAAGTAGGTGAGCGCTTCCCAAGGCTTAGCTTCCTCCTGAAAGTATGTCTGCAACTGCGCCGGCGTCACGACGAGCTCGCCTTCACGGCCGTGCGGGCGCAAGCGCGGATCAACCGAGAAAACTCTGCCATCATGGGTGTAAGCGGTGAGCGCATGCATCAATTGCTCGGCGGCACGGCGCATCACATCCCGATCACAATGGTCGTCGGCAACGAACAGGACATCCGCATCCGACAGCAGGTCGAATTCATTCGCGCCCAGTCGCCCGAGCGCCAGGACGGCCAAGCCTTTCGGCGAGCCAGTGATAGCCAACGCTGCTTGAATCGCCGCTTCTGCCGCGATGGTGTTGTCACGAAGGGAATCGAATACCTCACGAAATTGATAGAGATCGACGGCGCCAGACAAAAACACCCGTCGGCGGTAGTGCTGCCGAACGATCGACATAGCCTCAGCCTGGTCGACGTTTTGCTGTGCCACATACTGAAAAATCGGATCATCCACTGTTACTTGACGCCCGCGTTCCGCGGCAAACAGATCCGGAATGAAAGCGCCCGACCTCTCCTCAACCTGTGCCAGCAGAGATATCTCTTCGGGATGCCGGACGAGTATCTCACTCAGGAATTCGCTGTATTCGAAGATGGTGAGCGCGCGTTCCACTGCATTGGGGGAGCGCAGGACAGCGCCGTAGCGCTCCGAGCTTGTTCCCGCCGAACTCAGGAACCGGTCCAGGTTGCGACGCGCATGTTGCGATAGATCCACTCGAGAAGCGATCTCGCGCAACTGGGGGGAGTCGATTGCCAGGCGCTGCATCATCTGGCTATACGTGCTTTCAGGCGTAGCGGCCGGCTCGGGCCACAGCTGGAAGTCCGAAGCACCCAGGTCCTGGCTCTGTTCGCGATAGATGACACGCTGATAGATCTCCGCGACAGCCGCCATTCGCCGCTGCACATGGGCCACGAACTCCTCGGGTGTGAGTGCGGTCGTGCCTTCCCGTGTCAAGCTGCGGGCGAGGGTCTCGAGTTCGGCGCGAGATTGTGGCAAGCGATGCGTTTGCTGCCCGTGGCGCAGTTGCAGACGATGCTCCATATTGCGCAGGAACTCGTAAGCATTAGTGAGATTGTGGAAGTCTTTGCCGCTGATGTGTTCCTTGTCATGCAGTTTCTGCAGCGCGAAAAGCGTGCCCCGCGAGCGCAGCCACGATTCGCTTCCGCCGTAGATCCGCTGCAAACACTGCACCAAAAACTCAATGTCCCGAATGCCGCCGCGATCAATTTTCACGTCGATGCCGGTTTCCGGTACTTGTTTCAGCAAACTGCGGCGACGATGGCTGCCGATTTTCTCGCGTGTGTCGAGCGCGGTCTTGATGGCGACGAAGTTAACTTCGGGCCTGTAGACATAGGGCTGTACTGCGCGAATGAACTCTCGCGCCAGTCCCACATCGCCGGCAGAGTGCCGCGCCTTGATCATGGCCTGCAGCTCCCAATCGTGGGCAATTCGCGAGTAGTAGTGAACCGCGTGTGAGAGCGGCACCGCTGGTTCGCCTTCACCGCCTTGCGGCCGCAGCCGCAGATCAATCCGAAACACCGGTCCTTCGCGAGTGTGCCGCGACAACAGCTCGGTGGTTTGCTGGGCCATGCGAATGAAGTATTCGCGATTGGAGATTTCCGCTCCCGGAGGTTCTTCGCCGCCCTCGTAGAGGTACAACAAATCCACGTCGGAGCTGTAGTTCAGTTCATTCCCGCCGAGCTTACCCAGCGAAAGCACTGCGAAGCGACAATCGACGACTCGTCCATGCTGATCCATCGAACGAGGTGTCCCGAAGCGATGCTGTAGTTGCGTCTGAACTTCCCGCAACGCCTCCTCGATCAGCGCGTCAGCCAGGGCGGAAATCTCCCCCGTGGTTTCCGCTAACGTCGCGATTCCGAGAACATCGCGCAGCATAATGCGGACGTATTCCCGACGCTTGAAGCGGGCCAGCAGCGCCGCGGTGTCGATCTCGAAGGAACGCGATCGCATGCGCGCGAAACTTTCCTGAAATTCCTCGAGAGAATGGGCGCGATCCAAATTTCGGTCGCGCATCAAGGTGTGGAGCAGGTCAGGATTGTGAATAAGGGTCTCGCCCAGCGAGGAGCTATAGCCAAAAACCGAGACCGCATAGTGCACCAGGGAGGGCTGTTGGTCTAAAAGCCCGAGCAGATCGGATGAGGCAGTTTCGGCAAGACGCTGGAACTGATTGACCGCCAGGTCCGCATTCGGTGAACTCGGCAGCAGCGCTGCAAGGGAGGTGTAAACTCCTGCCGGCACAATCTGGCAGAGGTGCGCTAGATTGCCCGCGGCGCCTACTGCATCACGGAAGTGAACCTGCGAACGCGGCGCTGCCTTGTCTTGTCCGGGATCTGCCACTCACCAGCATTTTATTATGCAAGCAAGGACAGTCGGGTTTTACGACGCTGCTCTAGCTGCTTCCAGGCGCTGTTCTATCATTAGCGGGTACTGCCCACATCCCACGTTTCCGGAGCTGCGCTTGCACTGGCTGAACAGGCTGTTCGAGCTGGACCGTCATGGAACCTCACCCGGGCGCGAAGTCGTAGCCGGACTGACCACCTTCACCACGATGTCCTACATCGTGGTGGTGAACCCTGGGATTCTCGCGGCCGCGGGAGTTCCGGAAGGAGCGTCATTTGTTGCTACGGTGCTGGTGGCAGCATTCGGCTGCTACCTGATGGCCTTCTATGCCAATCGGCCATTCGCCATCGCGCCCTACATGGGAGAAAACGCCTTCATCGCCTATACAGTTTGCAAGGTGCTGGGATTTCCCTGGCAGACCGCTTTGGCGGCCATCTTCATCGCCGGCGTGCTGTTCGTGCTCATGACGGTCTTGCACCTGCGGCGCTGGGTGGTGGAAGGCGTGCCAAGCTCTCTGCGTTACAGCTTTGCGGTTGGAATGGGATTTTTCCTCACCTTCATTGGCCTGAACGAAACTGGAATCGTGGCGCTTGGTGTGCCCGGTGCCCCGGTGCAAGCAGGCCATCTGACATCGCCGCCCACGCTGGTCGCAATGTTCGGTATCGTGCTCCTTTCGGTATTGATTATCCGTAACGTTCGCGGCGCGATCTTGCTCGGCATCCTCGCCACTGCGGCGGTCGCTTTTCTGGCCAAAGTTTTGCCAGCGCCGCACCGGATTGTTAGCTTGCCGCCAAGCATCACGCCTCTTCTGTGGCAGCTGGATTTTCGTGGAGCATTCACCTGGCGCGCTTTTCCCGTCGTGTTGACCATCTTCGTTATGGCGTTTGTCGATACCATGGGGACGCTGATCGGTCTCTCCGCGCGCGCAGGATTTCTGGATGCGGATGGCCAACTGCCGCAGATCGAGAGGCCAATGCTGGTGGATGCGATCAGCACGTGTGTTGCGCCCGTGCTCGGTACTACCACGGCGGGAGCGTATGTCGAGTCCGCAACCGGCATCGAGGCTGGCGGCAGAACAGGGCTTACGGTGTTTATCACGGGTACATGTTTTCTCCTGACCCTGTTCTTCGCCCCGCTGGTCGCGGCAATTCCCGCGCAAGCCTACGGCCCGGCTCTCATACTCGTCGGCCTGTTCATGCTTGCGCCGATTACCCGAATCGATTTTACTGACTACACCGAATCGATTCCGGCTTTCGCGGTCGTGACCTTGATGGCATTTACGTTCAACCTTGCCATCGGCATTTGCGCAGGATTCGTGCTCTATCCTCTTTGCAAGATTGTCGCCGGCCGAATACGGGAGTTGAAAGCCGGTATTTGGGTGCTCACGGGATTGTCATTGTTGTTCTTCATCTATTATCCGTACCATTGAACGCACTGCATGGGTGTGCCGCACCGGGAGTGGCTGTCATAATTCCAACAGCACGAGCCGGAGGAGTCTGTGGCCAACTATCTCGTTTTCCAAGACCTGCGCAGGGAAGTAGAAGTGCCGAAAGATGGAATCCTAAGCCGTACCATTCATCAGGATAAGCGGGTAAAGATCGTGCTCTTCGGTTTGGCCGGTGGACAGGAGCTATCCCGCCATACCGCCGCGTCACCTGCCATTGTGGAGATCCTGCTGGGCCAGGTTAGGTTTACGTTGGAGGCTGACGAAAAGGAACTCTCCAACGGTTCATGGCTCTTCATGCCCGCCAACCTTCCGCACGCGGTTTACGCCCGCACCGACGCTGTGATGTTGCTGACCCTGCTGCTGTGAGACTTGATCGACTGGCAGACGATAAGGTCATCAGGATTGCAGATGATACGGAATGGAGACCACGGTAATTCTCTGATTGCCGTTGAACAGCAGGAGACCACGAATCGCTTCCGGACGATTATTGTGCAGCAGATAGTGATACCAATGACTTTCTACCAACTCGGGCACCAGCATGGTGACGTTGCGCTCGGGATTCGCACTCTGCTGCTGGATGGCATACTCCACCAACGGCTTCACGATGAAGCGGTACGGGGAATCGAGCACGACCAGTTTGGGCGGCTCAAGCCCTGCCGCTCTAGCCGGCCCGTCCACCACGTCCGGCCACTGCTTCACTAGTTGGTCAGTGGCGTCTCCGCATTGCACATGCAGGACGTAGATTTCACGCGACACCGTCCACGCATATCGCAACGCCTTTTCCGACACAAGACTCCAACGGTCAATCGGGAGCAGAACAATCGGTTCGGCCAGATTCCCTGTATCTACGGATCGCTGTATGTCTATCTCTGCGCAAACGCGCAAATAGTGCCGATGGATGCCACGCATCATCAGAATCAAGCCGGGAATCAGCAGCACCGTGATCCATGCGCCCTCAGTGAACTTCGCTACCAGAACCACAGCGGTGGTGATGCCCGTCGCCAGAGCACCAACACCATTCACCCACATACTCCTGGTGGAGCCCGGTCCGCCATTACGTTTCCAGTGCATCACCATGCCGGCCTGCGAGAGCGTGAAGGCCATGAAGGCACCCACGGCGTAAAGCGGAATAAGGCGGTCAGTGATGCCACGAAAGATGATGAGCAGGACGCCCGTAAGCAGGGCGAGCGCATAGACACCTTGGGCAAAGATCAACCGCCGTCCGCGGATAACGAAAGCGTGGGGCAGGTATCCGTTCTGAGCAATCGCACGTGCCAGACGAGGAAAATCCGCGAACGCTGTATTCGCCGACAATGAGAGCACGACCAAAATTGAACCGATGCTGAGCCCGTAAAAAGCACCTCGGCCCGCGACCGCGGCCAGTAGTTGCGAGAGCACACTCTGATAGCCGGGTTGGCCAGGATCGGTGGCTGCGATTCCATACTTTGGAACGAGATAGGCGATGCCCAACAGCATTACGATGAGAATGGCGATGATCATCGTCAACGTGAGCCGGGCGTACTTCGCGGTTGGCTCTCGAAAGGCCATCACGCCGTTACTTACCGCCTCGACCCCCGTCATCGCGGTGCAGCCGCTCGAGAAAGCGCGTAGCAACAGCCAGGCGCTTAGGGCGCTGCCTGCGCCCAGCAACTTCGGCGGCGGAACTACCGGCATCGGATGGCCGCCCGCAGCGAGCGTCTTGTAAACGCCAAGCGCGATCAGTCCGAGGAGACAGGCGATGAACAGGTACGTCGGCAACATGAAGACTCCGCCCGACTCCTGCACACCGCGCAGATTCACGAGGGTGATCAGAAACAGGATTCCCAGGCAGAGGGGTACAGTGCGCACTTGTAACGACGGCACCGCCGAGACCAGCGCGCCGATGCCGGCAGAAATGCCCACGGCCGCGGTCAGAACGTAATCGATCATCAGCGCGGCAGCGGCCAGGAGCCCAGCGCCGGCACCGAGATTCTCGCTGGCGACGGTGTACGAGCCGCCCCCTTGCGGGTAGGCGGCGATCGTTTGCCTGTACGAGAAATACACAATGCCAAGAAGAATCACGATGCCAATCGTGATCGGCCAAATATAGGCTGCTCCAGCCATGCCCAAAGGGATGAGCACGGTCAGCGCAGCTTCCGGACCGTAAGCCGCAGAGCTAAGAGCATCCAGGCCAAAGATCGGAATGCCCTTCAGCGGACCGATCCGCTCCGCCTTTTCTTCCTCGGTGGCCAGAGGACGGCCGAATAGTGCGTCGGCGATCTTCAACTGCTATGTCTCCGTATTAACCTGCCACGAGGCTTCCAGCAGTGGGCAGGGAAACGCCCGCCCGGCATTGATTATCAGATGCGGAATGGACATTCTTGTTTGAAGTTTGGAAAAAATCGCGCTTCTGGATGCTATTTGTCGCCCGCCTGCTTGATCTTTATAGGGATCTCCAGCATCGGCCGCCCCATACGTTCGGCCGCTTCGGGAGTGACGCCTGCCAGTTCCATCCGTCGGTTCTGTACTTCGCGCAGTTGCGCCAACACCTCGCGTTCCTGCTCCACATATTCTTCCTCTGTTATGGAGCCATCCTCCAGCAGCGTCTGCAATTCCAACAGCCGCTCCTTGATGGGCGCGTCGTCGGTGTACTGCTCTTCCGCCGCGCGCGCCAAGGTGCGCAGGATGAACTTGAACCCGGAGATGGGAGAGAGCAAAAGGTCGTCAATCAGCAACATAATCGTGCCACGGTAAAAGCTTGCCTGCGCGGAATCCGGCCCAAAGATCGATGCCTTACGTCGTGCTGCTGGGCTCCAGCTTCAGGCGAATGTTTACGAAGTTATACGGCGGCCAGGGGCCCGTGTACTTGAAGTTCAAGCGTTCACCGAATTTCTTGGCGATGTGGTTAACCGCGGCATCGAACTCGGCTTCACGTTCGCGCTCCAGCAGGAAAGCGGCGTTCAGGATCATTTTGTCGCCGATCGGTTTGTTGTCACGCGAGGCGACGCAGATTTCCCGCAAGCTTTCATAGATTTCGCGCACGTACTCCGCCGAGCGCTCCTCCATTGCCTTATCGATCATTCGGCCCAGTTGCATGCGCGCAAAGTAGGTCGATTGCAGGTGCTTGCGCGTGATTTCCTGATGGAAACGATGGATCTCCTCGTCCTCGCGCTGCAACTCCTCGATGATGCGATCACGGTCCCAGGTTACCTTCAGCCCGAATTCCACCTTGCCCGCCATCTGCTTCAGAACGTCTTTGACTGACGGATAGATGCTTCGTAGTACCTCACGAATGTCGTCATCGGTGCGAAATACAGTCCCGAAGCTCATGGGGATGATGGTGTGGTTCTTCATTACGGTTTCGATGACGTGTTCGTGCGCCAATGCGTTCTCGCGAGTTGGATCGAAGATGAACACGGGTGTGCGGCTAACGACGGCCGCAATGTCGCCGTGCGTAACTACGTACACCACTTCACCGCTGCCGCCAATGCCCATTCTGCCGAAGGAAAGCGGTTCGCGCGATTGAATGATCCCATACACGTACCGCCCTTCCTGGCGGACATCCGGCACAGGGATCGGACCGGGCATAAATTCTGCATCAGGTGCCGTCCTCGGCCTGCGGGCAGGCGCGGGCGTCGGCGCCGGGACCATTGCAATTGGCAGCGCTTTCTCGACCTTCTTCTTCACCGGCTTGGTTCGTTGGGTCGGCTTAACCGGCCGCTTCGTGCTGCTCATAGGGCTCCTTCAGCAATCCGGAAATCGTCTGCAAGAGTTCCTTTATATCAATTGGCTTGAACAGAACTGGGATGCCAAGTTCTTCGGCACGATCATTAGCCTCTACCGTGGCATATCCGGTCAACAGTACCGTCGGCATCAGCGGATCTTTTTGGCGCGCAAAGTCGATCACGTCAAAACCGTTCTCCTGCTTCTCCAGGGAGAGATCACACAGCAGAAGATCGACATCACTCTCCGAGATTACCTTGCGGGCTTCGTCGGAAGAGAGCGCGGCGCTGACATCGTAGCCTTGCTGTTGCAGTATGAGTCGGTAAGTTACCAATACATTTGGCTCGTCGTCTACAACCAAGATGTGACTTTTAGGCTTCATGAACGCCACCACTTATTGCACTGCAGGCAATTCAATGCTAAACACCGTTCCTTGTCCTACTTTGCTGCGCACTCGCAGCTTGCCCCCATGGTTCTCCACAATGCCCTTCACAATCCACAAGCCCAGACCTGTTCCGCGCTCTCCTTTGGTGGTTACGAAAGGTTCGAACATCGTGCGCACCAGGTGTTTTGCAATTCCGCAGCCGGAATCGGCAACCGACACGCGGATGACTTCGCGCAGCGGGTTCTTACGGAACACGCGTGTGCGCACGCGGAGCACGCCGCCTGCACTCATGCTGTCCTTCGCATTCACCACCAGGTTGGATAGCACCTGCCGGATCTGATCGGCCGAACCAAGAGCGGGCGGCAAGATACCCAGGTCCCTCTCGACTCGAACTCCTGCGCGCTCCAGTTGCCGGGCAAAAAGCAGCAGCGTATCTTCCACCACCGAATTGACATCGAAGTTGCCGACCTGATCGGTGCTGCGATAGAGCCCTAGCATCTGGCGCACAATGCGCGCCACGCGCTCGGTTTCACTTTTCAAAATGTCGTAGACTGGGGCCGCTTCCGGCTTGATCTGCTCGGTCAGCAGGAAGATGCAGTTCTTGATCGCCTCCATCGGGTTATTGACTTCGTGCGCGATCGTGCCTGCGAGACGCCCGGCGGCCGCAAACTTCTCCATCTCAAGCATGCGCCGCTCCATCTTCAACTGCTCCAGGCGGCGCACCGCGGTCAAATCGCGCAACACGGTTACGGTGTACGCCACCATGCCGCGCTCATCGTAAATTTTTCCCGAACGCGCGTCGTACTCCACCTCCTGAAGTGTGCTGGGATGGGTGAGCTGGATAGGAGCGCTTTCGCGGTCGGAAAACGAGTAAGTAAATTTGGTAATGTAGGCGTCGAGTTTGGCCTGGTTGCGCATGTGGAGCACGCTGCGGCCAAGGTCGGTGCCCAGCAACTCCTGTGCCAGCGGGTCGAGCAGCGCTACCTTGGCATCACGATCGCAAACTACGATCGGGTCGCCTACGTTCTCGATCACAAGATTCAAACGGTCTCGGTCCTGGCGCACCACTTCTTCTGCCTGGCGCAGCTTCTCGTAATTCGTGCGAAGCTCCTCGTCCGCCCGGCGCAAATCTGTAACGTCGCGCAACACCGTTACCATGCCGGTCCGCCGGCCGTCCGGACCGAGGCTGGGCGCGGATACCGCCTCAAATAGCACCTCGTCGCCCTCAATCGCGTCCACCAACGTCAGGTCGCGAGACGAATCGTTACCCGAGACCATCATCGAGGACAACGCAGCCGAGAACAGCAGATTGTTCAGCTCCACTGCCCGAACTCGCCCTTCGCTTACTTCATCCGACAGCTTGAAATAACGCGCTGCAGCTTTGTTCTGAGTAATGACACGATGCTGCGGGTCGGTAAGGATTACGGGGTCAGTCATGCTCTCCATCACCGTCTCCATCTGGGTGATAGTGGTCTGCATGTCGACCATGCGGTTGTGATAGTGCTCGACCTTGAACAGCCGTGACAGGTACCGGTTGGCCAGCTCGATGAGGGCGCGCAATTCGGCGATTTCGGCAGGCGTGGCGCCGCGCTTTACTTCGACAACCGCAATCGCTGCGTAGGCGCGCATATCGCAGATGCTGCACACCTGCTGCTGTAGCTGGAGCTTCAGCCGCGAATGGAAATTTTCGACAGCGATGCACTTGCCCCCTGCACGCGGTCGCTCAGCCTCCCAGCACGCGGTGCGATTACGGTAGATCAGAGGGTGATAATAAAACTCGAAGCTTCGCTTGCCGCGGCCGCGCACAAGCTCCGGTTGCTGGGTGTGCAGTATCCGAGCCACTGGACTTTCCATTGCGAACAGGGAGCTTTGGAAGCGTTGCACGAAATATCTGGAACAATTTAAGGAGGCGACAGGAGTGATCTCGGAGGTTTCGAAATTGACCTTCGCCACGAGAGCGCGCGTGTGACCGAGAGCGACAATCTCCTCCAGCAGAACTGGGAAGATTTCGTCAGTGCGCTCTACCCCGAGCAGGCGCAACGCTGAGCGGCGGCTCTTCCCACTCGGCTCGGGGACATCAGAACGCACGCGCATCTCGGGGGAAGCCACAGCAAGCTCTCCTGGTGATCATCCCCTCAAGCCCGGACCGTAGGTCTCCGGGTGCGGGCGGGGCGCCTGGTGGTTTCCACCTTGGTGATCTCTTCTTCCTCCGCTGCTCCGAGCTGCGGACGTGACACCAGCCCGGTCAGTCCCACCGCGTCAGCATACTTCAGGTAGGTGTCGATAGAAGCAACCACTACACGCGCTTCCACCGTGATTAGGTCGATTCCTACGAGGGAAATGCGTACCCAGGCGTCGATGACGATGCCTTTGTCCAAGACCCGGTCGAGTACGTCAATCAGACTCGAACCGCCGGAAACGCGTTCAACTGCCATTGCTATTCCTCCTGCCGATCTTCGTACCTGGGTTACTCATTTCTTCTTGGAAGCTCTTGCAGATGTCTTCCGCACGCTGGTCCTTGCCCGCAATTCAGCCTCCGGCCCGGCTCGGGGCAACGCCCTGCGGGGCACGTCGGGTAAAGCGGCCGGATGGGTAAGGTTCGGGTCGAACTTCCACCAATTGAGACCGATCTCCTCAGCCTTGTCCACCGAACAAACCAGTAGGCGGATGCGGATCGTTAGCAGCTCGACATTCGCCAGAGAGATGCGAACGTCGCCCGCGATTACTAATCCTTTATCCAACACCCTATCCAGGATGTCGAGCAGGTTGGCCGTTCCCGAGACGGTCGGTACACGTTCCATGAGTGATAGTCAGAAACGAGAGTGCGGAATTGTCGAAGCTCGCCCTGGCCTGCACAGCACCATTTAGCGGAGTTGCTACTTCTATCCTAACCTCGACACAAGCGCGTATCCTAGCGCCACGATGGGCCGGTGTCAATTACCCGGCAATAGACGGCGAAGTGGCACTGCTCGCGATAAACCGGTACTCCCTTTCAGCTTAGATGCAAGCTGGTTGCCTGGGCGAGGATGAAAAAGAGGACAATCCGTAGTCGGATAGAACGCTGGAGGCCCGATCCACCCACAGTAGCGAACAAATTGTTGAAGGGGCCAAATGGCTTCCGGGCCGGATGGCGAGATACCCTCACCCTGCCGCCATCCCGGATCCTCGCCACTAGACGCCGTTTGCGCTTGAAGCCGAGTGCAATGGGGCCTAGACTCGGGGTATCGGGCACATGTGACGCTCGTCACAGCCTGCTGGTACACCAATCGGCGAAGATGATGAGTCGTAAACCTGCGTAGAAGAAGGTTGGCATGGGTTGGATTGAGAACAAGTTCGAAAAGAACTTTCTGGTTACCACGGTCGACTACGTCTTCAATTGGGCGCGGAAATCTGCGATCTGGCCCATGACCTTTGGCCTGGCGTGTTGCGCGATCGAGATGATCGCCGCTTCGACCTCGCGATTCGACATTGCACGTTTCGGCTCCGAGGTGTTTCGTCCCAGCCCGCGGCAGAGCGATCTGATGATCGTTGCCGGTACCGTCACGCTGAAGATGGCGCCTGTGGTAAAGCGCATTTACGACCAGATGCCCGATCCCAAATGGTGCATCTCGATGGGCGCCTGCTCCTCCGTTGGCGGCCCGTTCAACACCTACGCAGTTTTGCAGGGAGTCGATCGCATCGTTCCCGTGGATGTTTACGTCGTAGGCTGCCCGCCGCGTCCGGAAAACCTCTTCTACGGCCTGCTGCGCCTGCAGGACAAAATCGATCAGATGAGCATCGCTAAGAAGCCCACCGAAGTCCGTTTGCGCGAGGACATGGTCGACAATTTCAAAGAGCAGATCCGCATCGCACAGGCCAACTTCGCCAATCCCGAGCAACTGGTACAGCCAGTGAACAACGCCGTTTTGTCCGGACGGTGAATTCTTCACCACAGAGACACAGAGTTTTCTAAGACTGTGTTACAAAGCCGATCCGCGAGCGGCCGTTGTCGGTCGATGCGGCCGAACGCTAATCGCTAGTTGCTGATTGCTAATTGCTGCTTCAATAGTTCAGCCGGAAGTTCAGCATGTGCCAGTTCAGCAGGAAAAAGCTGTAGCCCAGGCATGCCAGCATGAGCAGCGTGTTCCATACCTTCGTCCAGAACCACAAGTCGTCGCTTCGCCAGGAGCGTACGCAATAGTCGATCGCGATCAAGCTGCCCGCCACGCCCAGAAGCCCGACCACCTGCAATGCGTGTAGCTTTGCGTCGAAGTGACTGCTCAATAAAGCGATATTCTCGTCGACCATGCTGAGCCAGAGCGCAAAACAGCCCAGGAACACGAGATCAGCAATGCCGACAACCCGCACCCAGAAGCGGAGCCGCCGGTATTGCGGAGTGAGTTCGGCGCGATAGCCGTAGTGCCACCGCAGAATGGCGTTAATCGGCCAGAAGAGCAGATTGAGAGCAAGAACCGCGACAGCGAAAATGAGAATACCAATGTTGAGATTCTGCTTCTTCAGCGCGGAAACGGGCTGAAAAACGAAAACGGGTATGTCACTCAGGATGAGTTGGCGCCCGGCGTAGTCCTTGATGAACGCAAGATGGCCCTGGCCATTCACCTCGCGGAACAGCATGGGTGCGACTTCCTTGAAGCGCTTAGGGTTGCCGGCGAAATCCTTCGCCCGATCGATGCTAATGGTCCCATCGGAGTTGACGCTCACCTGCGCCTGGTCGAACGCGGAGATCACAGCGGCAACATTTGTTTCCGAACGCCGGCTCAACCAATACGTGCCAATGACGGACTTTGCGTCTTGCGCAGTACTGGCCACGTCTTCGCCCGGCGGCGGAGTATAGCGGAAGTAGCGGTCAAGAAACGCATACCAAAGAGCAGTACGCCCGGGGAAACCGGGTTTGCCCGCGCTGTTGTAGGAGATGAAAAAGCCGATGTGATCGTCCGGCATCAAGTGCATGTCGCTGTGGAACCACTGCGTATCCCCGCCGTGGCCGATCACGCGATGCCCGTTGCGCGACTCTTCATAGAACCCATAAGCCATCCCGTTCAGCTCAGGAAGCAGGCCGAAAACGCGTGAATGCATCAGCTGCGCCGTCTCGGGCTTAAGAATGTGCGCCCCGTTGTACTCGCCGTTCTGCAGGTGCGCGACGATGTAATGGGTCATGTCCTCGGCTGTGGTAGACAGGCTTCCCGCGGGCCAGGCCTGCACGAATTCGAAGTCTTTGGCAGGCTGCGAAGCGCGGTTGTAGCCCTGTGACATGAACGCTTTCAGATTGTCGGGTAGTGGCTGGCGAAAAGTGCTGCGCCGCATTCCCAGGGGCCGAAAGATATTCTTCTCAATGTAATCGTCGAACGGCATGCCCGACACACGCTGCACAATGTAACCGGCCAGGGTTGCTCCGTAATTGGAGTACGCCGGCGTCGTTCCCGGCGGAAATATCTCCTTCGGCTCGTGGGCGCGTAGATACTGCTGAAGCGAGACCATGTCTGCGGCTTTCCCCACGAACAGGTCCTTGATCGACTCCTCCAATCCCGGCGTGTGCGTCATCAGGTCTTTCATCGTGATCGGCTTGCCAAATTTCGCCGGGATCTTGAAGTCCAGATAGTCATTGACATCGCGGTCGAGGCCGATCTTGCCTGCTCGTAGAGTTGCATGACGGCCGTCCACGTGAACGTCTTCGAGATTGATCCGGGACGGAACAGCGTCGCATCGACCGTGACCGGCTTGCGGTTCTTCACGTCAGAGTAGCCATACCCCTTGGCGAACAGCACCTTGCCGTCTTTCACGACTGCTACCACCGCGCCGGCGATATCGTCGCGTTGTATCTCTATCGGGATGAATCCGTCGAAGAAAGCCTCGAGGTCCTCTTTACTCAGTTGTGGTGTGACCTGCGGTGCCTGCGGAGGCGGAGGCGCAGTTTTCCCAGCTGTCTTCGGCGGAAGGATCTGAGGCTTTTGCGCATTCACTAAAATGGGAGAGAGAGAAAGCAGCAGTACGACCGCGATCAACTGCGCTGAGCTTCGCATATTTATCATTGCGTTCACATAGGCGGTACAACCGTACAACCATAAATCATCGCCTTTCGGAGCAGAAGCGGAGATGTGCAACCAGCTAAAATCGATTGAGTCTGCCTTTCCGTCGGGTTGTGGCACGATTTCAGTGCTCAGCTCCCGGGCAGATGCCCTTTTGGCGGCTATCTCCTATTCGTTTATTTGAGCATCTAGGTTTAGTACTGATCTTCATACCGTGGCAATCGGGACAACTCCGATGACAAAGAACCGTGCGATGGCAAAACTCTTATCCGTAGCGACAGCGCTGGTGCTGCTGGTGAGCGAAGCATCTGCCGCGACGACTGGCCCGCAGCTGCCTAATCCCGGCAAGGCGCCCATGACGCGCGAACAGCAGATTCGGTTGGGTCTGCAGGCGGCACAACAGGTTTATCAGCAGGTGCCGGTATTGCCTGACAACAGCCAGGAGACGCAATACATTCGGCAGTTGGGCGCGAAGCTCGTGGCCGTCATCCCTCAGCAATATTCCTGGCCCTACGAGTTCCACGTAATTCCGCAGAAAGAAATCAACGCATTTGCGCTGCCCGGCGGCCAGGTCTTCATCAACGTCGGAACCATTACCGCCGCCTCGAACGAGGCCGAGCTCGCTGGCGTGATGGCGCACGAGATGTCTCACGTTTACATGCAGCACTCAGCAAAGCAGGCGGGGAAGACGCAGACCGCGGCCACCATCGCGGGCATTGCCGGAGCGATTCTGGGCGCTGCCACCGGAGGAGTGCTGGGCCAACTGGCGCAAGCCGGAATTAATTTTGGCGCGCAGGGCATCATTCTCAAGTACTCGCGCGAAGATGAGGCACAGGCGGATGCCGTGGGCGCGATCATCATGTACAAGGCTGGTTACAACCCGCAGGCAATGGCCGATTTCTTCAGGAAACTTGCCTCACAGGGTGGCGCTCCACCCCAGTTCCTGAGCGATCACCCTAACCCGGGGAACCGCGAACAAGCCATCCAGCAGGAGATCGCGGGTTGGCCTCCGAAGAACTACCAAACCTCTAGTGCTGCTTTTGACCGGGTGCGCCAACACGCGATGACAATCAAGGTCTACGCCGCACAGGAGATCTCCGCGGGAGCCAAGAGCGGACAGTGGGCCAGATTGAACCGGCAGAACGGGGCGGTCTTCACGCCCCCGCCCGGAATGGTCGTCCCAACCTCAGCTTCGACGGAACCGCAGCAAGCGCCAGGACCAGTCTCGTTGGCGAGTGTGCTGCCCAGCCAGCGAATGGTGACCAGCAACGTCGGACCGCTCACAATCTCGCGCCCCGATAACTGGCAGGTCACGACCCCATCGCAAGCTGGCCAGAGCGTCCAGATCGCGCCGCCGGCCGGGGTGACGGGAAATAGTATCGGCTACGGCGTAGTTCTGAACGGCGTGAAGCCGCAGCAGGCGATGAGCATCGATCAGGTGACGAGCGAGCTAGTGCGCGCAATGCAAAGCGGTGGGGGCGATCTGCAGCCGGTGGGAAGCGCCCAGCCGATTACGGTCGCTGGGGTTCAGGGTCGCTCACAACTAATGCAGTCAACCTCTCCATTTCCCGACGCGAATGGGCAGCCGCAGAAAGAGCGCGACTGGCTGGTCACCGTTCCCCGGCCAGATGGGTCGGTAGTGTACTTTGTCTTCGTCGCGCCCGAAGCGCAATTCGAACGCTTTCGCCCAACCTTCGACGCAATGTTGAAGAGCGTGCAATTGCAGTAGCCCCATTTCGGATCACTGCATCGCTGAACCCCTGTTGCCGGCAAGAAGTGCCGGATGTACAATTTCCGCCAGCCATTTCCAGTAGTTTTCTTCGATTTTGGGCGTCCCATCCACCGTTGGCTTTACGAGCACGAGTGTGCTCGGCTAAGGCTTGCGAGCAATGTTCCATTAAGGAGCAGTCCATGAAGTCGGTTATTACTCGCAGCTCAGCTAGAACCTTGTTGAGTATCTGCCTTTTCGTAACCGCGTTTGCGGGCGTAATTCTTGCCGCCGAACCCTCCACAAGTGGCGCTGCGAAACCTCCCGCCGATCCAGGATGGCCGCGCGAGTTTCAGCGCAACGGCGCCACACTGCTCGTTTATCAGCCGCAGATCGAGGGCTGGGAACGCTTCACAGATTTGACAGCCGACACTGCGGTCTCAATCACGCAGCCTGGGAAAAAGCCTGTGTTAGGTGTGATCAGTTGGCGGGCGAAGACGGCTCCCGATCTCGCGACACGAACGGTGACCATCAACGATATCCAGGTGGCGAGCGCGCGCTTCCCCTCGCTCGATCCTGCCGCCGCTGCAACCATGCAGGAAAAGCTGATGCAGGTCTATCCGACCTCCGGCATGGTGATCAGCATGGAGCGCATGCTCGCCGGCTTCCGGGCCGAAAAGACGCACTCCGCTGCCGGACTCAACACCGATCCACCGCCGGTTTTCGTCAGCATGTCACCGGCGATTCTGCTCTTTGTGGATGGAGAACCCGTTCGCGTTCCCATTCAGGGGACGAAGCTTCAATACGTGGTGAATACGACCTGGGACCTCTTCTACGACGGCTCAAAGTACTATCTGCTCGATGGAACTACCTGGCTCACATGCAAGGCGCTCGATGGTCCGTGGACTGTCACGACGAATTTGCCGGCCGACATGGCGAAAGTACCCAGCGGCAGCAACTGGCCCGAAGTGAAGAAAGTTTTGCCGGCAAAAGCGGGCAGCGGGCCGGCGCCGAAAGTTTTCTTTACGCAGAAGCCGGCCGAGTTGCTGGTCTTCAAAGGGGCCCCGGCGCTCTCGGCCATTCCGCCAACTCAGCTTAGCTACGCCACGAACACCCCCAGCCAGGTATTTCAGTACAGTGTGGATCACAAATACTATGTCCTCCTTTCCGGGCGCTGGTTCCGTGGCCCTAGCCTCGACGGCCCCTGGACTTACGCGGGCAACGATCTGCCTGGAGACTTCAGCAATATTCCCCCAAACAGCCCTGCCGCCTCAGTATTGGCGTCTGTTCCAGGCACGCAGCAGGCGCGTGATGCGGTCCTGCTTGCCGAGATACCAACAGTGGCGGTCGTGAATAAACAGCAGGCGGAAGCCAAGGTGAAGGTGCAATATACCGGACCCCCCAAGTTCGTTCCCATTGAGACTACTTCGCTGTCATACGCGGTAAATACGAATGAGAAGGTAATTAAGGTTGTAGACTTGTACTATCTCTGCTTCCAGGGCGTGTGGTTCATGTCCACAAGCCCAAACGGCCCTTGGAAGACGGCGGATTCCGTGCCGCCGGTCATCTACACCATCCCGCCAAGTTCACCAGCCTACAACGTGACCTATGTCACGGTATACGATCCCACACCGACTACAGTAGTCACCAGCTACACTGCAGGTTACATGGGGATGTTTGTGATGGGGTATGCGGTAGGAACCACAGTCGTCTATGGAACGGGTTACTATTACCCTCCATATTTCTATCCCGGTTTGTACCCGTATCCCATCTATTATCCATACCCGTACACCTATGGAGTTGGAGCAGTCTACCATCCGTATACTGGGGTCTATAGCTATACGCAAGTAGTGTACGGACCCTATGCGTCGGCAGGCCGCACTGCTTGGTACAACCCCACGACTGGCGCCTATGGAAGAGCGGTAACCTACCAGAATGCTTACGGCGGCAGTACCTATGCGCAAGCCTACAATCCATGGACAGGAAACTACGCCGTAACTCAGCAGCACCACAATGCCTACAGTCAGTGGGGAAGCTCAGTGGTTTCCACGCCGTATCAGACCGTGAACATGCAGCACTATGCTAATGCCAACGGTGCTGCGGGCTCGTATACGACGTCAAAGGGCGGCAGTGGCGCCGCCGTTACCGGCCCGGGAGGTAACACCTACTACCACGGAACAACCAACAGCGGCACGCAATATGCCGGCAAGGATGGCAATGCCTACAAGCAGAATCCTGACGGAAGCTGGAGTAAATATAGCAACGGAAGTTGGGTGCCTGTGAATACTACTCAAGCTGAGCAACAGGTGCAACAAAAAGGCCAGAACTCAAACGCCAGGCAGAACGTAACCAACAGCACCTCCACAACGCAGACTAAGAACGGGGGAACTGCGACGACGACTACTTACAGCGACAACAAGGGAGGGTCAGTCAGTTCTACTACGGGGCCGGGAGGCCAGACGGGATACGTGGCCAAGGGCGCGAACAACAATGTTTACGCCGGCAAGGACGGCAATGTGTACAAGCAGGACCCGAACGGAGGCTGGAGTAAGTACGACAACGGCTCCTGGAACCAGATAAAAACGCCAAGTTCTTCGCCAGGCAGCATGCAGCCCACGACTCAGCCGACCGGTCTATCCTCAGGGAGTCCTCAGCAATCGCCACGCTCGACTGGTCGCTCGGCGGATGTTTCACCCGACACCTACCAGCAACTCAACAACGATGCCAACGCTCGCCGGCAGGGCAACGCTCGCGAAGGAGGGTACAACCGCGGGGGTGGCAGTCGTGGAAGGCGCTAAAGTGATTCCCAACGAAGCTCCCTCACACCGCTCTGGCCATGAACATCCACCCATGTGCCATATCGCCGGGTTATCTTCTAGCACCAGCGAATGAGAATTTTGTGGCGCCTTGGTGAAAGCTGACTAGAATGTTACAAAGTCAACTCTGCTGCGTCACTGAGGTGGCCAATGCGACTGAGAGCCCGCTCCACTCTCTTTGTGCTGTGCCTGTTGCTGTCTCGCGTTGCTGTCGCACAACAGTTGTTCCCTGATGGTGCAGGGTGGTTCGCCCGTGGCGATGCCATTTACTTGACCCCGAGTTGGGGTACGCAGTGGCGCGAGATCACGCCGCCAGTTCCCAAAGGCTATTCGCGCTCGGCCGTCTTCTTCCTCGATGGGACAACTGGATGGGTATTTCTCGTTGGCTCTGACGACCCTGAGCATCCTAAACGCGATCAGAGTGGCACCGAAATAGTCGGCCTGAAAATAGCGGCTACCACCGACTCCGGAGCAACCTGGTCTACCTGGGATGCACGTTTGCCAGACTACCGTCATCCGCTTGCTCCAATCGCCGGAAAATTTACTGTGTGGTTCACAGATTCCGACCACGGCTGGATGAATATGGAGCTGCCTAGCAGCGCGAACTTTGCCTTAGGTGCATTGCTGGCGACCAGGGACGGGGGCCACTCTTGGCAGGAGTTGCCGAATGGTCCTGGAGTGCGCGGAGACGTGGCGTTTGCCACCGCTAAGAGCGGCTGGATCGTTGGCGGCCCGGGTCAGGAGCACGTTTACAACACCGAAGACGGCGGGAAAAATTGGCAGGAAGTTTTTCCCAAAGCTCCCCCCGACCTAGGTCCCAAGCCCAGCCACTTCTACCTGCCGGTTCATTTTCAGGGCCGCAAACAAGTCTTCCTTCCCGCGATCTATAGCTTAGAGAGCGCTTCCACGTTTGTCCTCTTTTCGACGCAAGACCGTGGCGACAAGTGGAAGAGGATTGTCACCGTCTCGATAGCGTCCGGCAATTGGTTGGTCTCGGATGTCGTCGGCTCAAATCTTGTCACGGCTGAAATAGCGAACCAGTCCTTCACGCTCACGACCTTCACTGCCGCGGGTGAGACCAGCAAACAGCAGGCGACCGTGCCATCGGTGCCGTATTCTCTGGCGTCAACAGCAACGTGTCCCGCAGAGGTTTATCGATTGATCATGACGGACCAGAACCGCGGCTGGGCACTCATCACTTGCCCGGCTGATGGAGGCGTGCTTTTGACTCAGAATGGCGGACGCTCCTGGACGGACGTCACTCCGAAACCAAAAGACAGGCCCAAGACCGAGTTAGTGCGGGGCCAGAGCCCGGCCACCCAGCGCTAAATTACGAAGTCAACCGAAGTGGCTGACCAGTGCAACGCTGAGCCCCTAGCTACTTGCACGTATCCACACCCTTCTCAATTGCTGAACCCTCCTCGTAGTCGTTCCAAGTCTCGATCATAAGGAAGGGCAGCGGATGCTGCGCATCGTAGTAGCGCCGGAATAGCCGCAGCGTGTCGTAGAAGGTGCGGCCACAACGCGAGTCCATCCTGCGATTCTGGCTCCAGCTTGCTTTGGAGTCGTCGAAGCCTGGCCATGCCGCGCCGACCGCAATCTTGTTGGGATACTCCGAGACCATGGTCTTGTAGAAGTTGTCGAGATACGCCTGGCCCCAGTTGCTGCCGTTGGGCTGCCATCCTGGCTTTCCCGGATTAATCCAAGCGTAGAAACCGTCGAAGACGTTTGCCAGGTCGGGATGAATGTCTTTGAAGATCAGCAGCGGTGGATTCTGCCAGCCGTTCACCGTTTGACGTACCCGGTTCCAATCCACGTGCCCGCCCTTCGGAAAAATGAAGATCATCGGCCGATCTTGATACTGCAGATACGCCCCACCCGGCACGATCGCATGCGGCCCGATGTAATGGTCGTACGCATATTGCAGGTCGGCGATGATGGTGTCCGTCTCGGCGGCCGGATCGCCGTCGTCCTCGTCGTACAGGATGGCGACTTTGAAATTCTTCTCGGCGGCGACCTCCTGCATCAAGGTGTATGCCTTGTCTTCGAAGGCGTGACGCGCGCCATACCAATTGACAACGAACCCGGCGATGCCAAGCTGCTTCGCCTGATCGATCTGCTTCTCGATAACCACACGGTCTTGGGACGAATACCCGACGTTGATGTGGCCGGGTTGTCCGAACCAGGGCAGATAAGCGGCCAGCATCGTCGGCTCGTTGTAACCGCCTATGAAGCTGTTGGCCGAGAGCGACGAGCGAAGGCTGTCGCGATGACATCCTGCGGAAAGCAGCAGGGCAATGGTTAGCGCCGGCAAAAGCACACGGCGAAGATGACGTGAATAGAGCATGTGAGCTGCTGTTTGGGCCAAACTGCTTGGATGTGAGTTTCGGAAAAGCAGTTGTCAATGGGTGTGGCGGGCGGTCAGAAGTAATCCCGCAGATGTCCAAAGCTCGCAACTTGCAGCAGTTGGCCGTTGCCGACCGGCCGAACCTCGCCCCGCTCTAGTTCCCAGGTGTCGTGATGTGGAACAAAGACAGCGTGGAGGCCGGCTTCGAGCGCGGGATTGATGTCCGACTTAGGGCTATTGCCGATCATCCACGTCTGCTCGCGAATCAAAGCATATTTTCCTACCACAGCGTTGTAGGTGGGCGCATCCTTTTCGGCGACAACTTCGATGGCGGTGAAATGCGGCTTAAGCCCGGAGCGCTCGACCTTCCCCATCTGCTCGGTAATGTCGCCCTTGGTCAGGAGAAATAGATGGTGTCGCTTCGCCAGATCGGCCAATGTGTCGGCGACTTCAGGCAGGATTTCCATGGGATGTTCGGCAATGGCATAGGCAATGCCGTGAATCGCCTCGTGCAGCGCAGGCGTGAGCGGCTCGACCGACAACTGTTCAAAACACTTCACCAGTGCCACGGCGAAGCTGTGCATTCCATAACCGTGCAGGCGGATGTTCTCGCGCTCGACCTCGTACAGCACTTCCCGCACCTTGTCGGGCGTGTACTCATGGTGATTCAGAAATGAAATGAAGTTAGCGATTGCGCGCTCGAAATAGACGTTGTTCTCCCAGAGCGTGTCGTCGGCATCGATGAGAAGGTTTTGGCCGGGCGCCGCGCGTTGGGGAGGGGAAGCCATAGGTCGAGAATGTCTTCTAGTGGGTCCCGGCAAATTCCGGATTCACCAACGCAGTGTAGACCCCGACGACCTCCTCCGGCCGGCCATCCGCCACCACTGATCCCTGATCCAGCAGCAGCACTCGCTCGCAATGCTCCCGGATCTCGCCCATACTGTGAGTCACAAAAAGAATGGTCTTGCCCGCGGCGCGAAAGTTGGCAATACGCTTGAAGCACTTCTCTTTGAATCCGGCATCTCCCACAGCCAGGATCTCATCGACCAGCAGAACATGCGGGTCGACCTCGGTCGCAACCGCGAACGCTAGTCGCATGTACATGCCGGAAGAATATTGCTTTACCGGAGCGTCGATGAAGTCACCGATATCTGCAAACTCAATGATGCGCTCCTGACGCTCCAACATTTCGCGCTTGGAGTAGCCCATGAGTAGGCCGTTCAGCAGGATGTTCTCGCGCCCAGTCAATTCATGGTGAAAACCCGCGCCCAGCTCGATCAGCGGTGCAATCGAGCCGTGGACTGCAACCGTGCCCTTAGTTGGTCTGTACACGCCGGCGATGATCTTGAGCAGCGTGCTCTTGCCTGAGCCATTCCGCCCGATGATTCCCAGCATTTGTCCGGGCGGAACTTCAAAAGAAACATTCTTCACTGCTTCGAAATCGTGATAACTCGCCTCATGGCGGAATAGCTTGGAGAACAGTTCGCGCACCGTATCCGGCCGCTCGTGGATCACACGAAAGCGTTGTGTCACATTCTCCAGTCGAATTACGGGCTCGCTGGTGGACATTTGCAGGTCAGACGTAGAAAACAAAGGTATCCTGATATCGCCGAAAGATGGAAAACCCGATGATCAAGCTGATGAATGCGCAAATGAACGAAGCCAGGATCGATGGCGCTTTCGGCAGCTGCCCGTAGTAGACCGATAGCCGGAATCCGTTGATGACATAAATGATCGGATTCAGCTTAAAAAACCAGTGATAGCGTGCGGGAATTGCATCCAGCGGATAAATAATCGGCGTCAGATAAAACCAGGCTGAAAGCAAAATCTGAAGAATGTGCGCGACATCGCGATAGAAGACGTTGGCGACGGCGAAGAAGAACGTCATTCCCAAGGTAAATATCGCAAGCGCGACTAGAGGAACGGGAAGGTAAATCCAGGTCCAGTAAAACGGATGCCGCAGCAACGGCACGAGTACCGCGAGAGGGATAAGCGACAGCAGCAGATTGATGATGTTCGAGACTAGCGCCGCCATCGGAAATACCAGTTTCGGAACGGCGACTTTCTTGATCAGATCGCCATTGGTCACGATTGCCTCGACCGCATAGGACAGCGACTGCGAGAAGAACGTCCAGGGCAACAACACACTAAGCAGAAAGATCGCGTAATGCGGGATAGCGAAACGCATGATGGTGGAAAATACCAATGTCAGTACCACCATCAGCAGCGCGGGATTCAGCAGCGCCCACATGAAGCCGAGCACCGAACGCTTGTAACGGATCTTCAACTCCTTGAGCGCCAGCGCCCAGATAAGTTCCCTGTAGCGGTAGGTATCGCGAAATAATTCCGTCATAACCCCTAAGCGAAACCGCGCAAACAGCCGCGATTTTGGTGAGTTTTTAATGGTAAATGATTTTGCTGAGCCCTGCTGGTTACCGTGAGGGCGCCAAATTGAGATCGGTCATACCGCGCAGCAGGTCGCGCTCGTCGTCGTTAAAGTTGTTCTTGAATTCGTTGGAGTTCAACAGCTCATTCCGCGCCGACGGAGGCATGCCACGCAACCGGCGATAAGCCTGTGAGACCTTGTTCCTCTGGTCCTCGGGCAAGTTGTGATACCGGCCGAACAGGTTGCGCGCCGTTTCCTGCTGCTGCGGCGTCATGTGTTCGAAGGTCTCCATCCGGTTGAGAATTTGTGCCTTCTGCTCGGGCGGACGGCTATTGAAGTCGCGCAGCCGATTCAATAACTGATTTTGTTTCTGCGGAGGCAGGCTTCTGAAGTTGGGATCGTGCTGTAGTTGCTGTTCCTGCTGGCTTGGCGGCGCCGTCATGTATTTGCGCAGCCAATCGCCGCGATGCGGCCCCGGCCCGTTGAGGTGCAACGCAGGAGCCTGTGCAGCGCCGTTCTGATTCTGATGGCTGGCTGGCGGTGAGTTCTGATGCTGGGCGAGCGCAGGCGCATTATGCCGCTGCCATCCCAGTAAGGCAAGTGCCGGAATGGAGCTGACAAGCAGCACCGCAATCAGCGACATGGAGCGGACCAGGCGCACGGTTCTTACTTACTCCGTGGAAGATTGACCGTCAAGCGCGTCGAACTCCGAAAACAGTTCGGCGTTTTTGTCGAGATATTGCAGATCGCCCACTGCAGTGCCGGGAGCGTTCACCCGCATCACTCCGTCGTTGGTAGCGAGAATGTTGTGGTCCTGATTGAACCGGTCCATCTCAAGCAAGCTCACGCCCAGCGCAATCAACACCGCGGCCGCCACCGCTACCATCGGCCGGCGCACCCATGCGAGCCAGCCTTGCGCAGGTGCAGCAGCTTCCTCTCGCACCCGCGCCATCAAACGTGAGTTGAAATAGGGCGAGGGCTCCGGCGCCTGCCACTCATCGAGCAGCGCCATTGTCTCTCGAAACGAAGCCAGCTCGCCGGCGCACGCCGAGCAACTCCGCAGATGCTCCTGCGCCTCAGCCGACACAGCTTCCGGCCCGCTCAGCACCGCTTCCATCAATTCCTGACGAAGTTTTTCGCACATCATAACCACACCCAAATCCTAAAGCTAAATAAACTCTTTCAACGTCTCCCGCAGCGTCTCGTAGCCGCGGAACAGCAGCGACTTAGTTGCCGATTCGCTCAGCTTCAGCACCGCGGCGATCTGTTTGTAGTCCATGTTCTGATACTTGTGCATCAGCACGGCCATGCGCTGTCGTTCGGGTAGCGCTTCTACCTGTCGCCGTATTGCGGCCAGTCGCTCACGGCGCAGGATAATCTGTTCGGCGTTCAACCCGGTGTCGGCCACATCCACCGTCATGCCAGTGTCAGCATCCGGCTCATCGATGTTGACCGTGTTCTCCGGCCGCTCATGCTTGGTGTCGCGCGCGTGGTTGACCGCAAGATTCGTCGCAATGCGATACAGCCACGTCGTGAACTTCGCGCTCGCCGCATAGCTTTGCCGCGAACGATAAACCCGCAAGAACACCTCCTGCGCCAGCTCTTCGGCCACCCCCTGATTATGCGTCATGCGATACATGAAGCTGATCATCGGCCGCCGGTACTTCTCAACCAGATAATCAAATGCGGTGTCGTCGCCGGCGGCCACGCGCAGCATGACCTCGGCGTCGCTCAGCATCTCTAAAACGACAGGTTCAGCCAATTCGCCCCGTATCGCGGCAGGCGACGACGGTCTCGGTTGAGCGCCACCAGCCAGCATAGATCGATCTAGCGCGATGCTGCCCACATCGGCTCTAACCCTTGCTCAGGCAGAAAGTTGCGCCCCGCAACCACGCCTTTGTAGCGCACGCCTGGCAGCTTCGCGCCGCAGCTCCCATCCAGGGAGGGTGACAACCCTGTACTACCCATCAGCTACCTGACTCCAAAAGACTGTGGAGAGGGGCTGCAAGGCAGCACCCAAAACAGTATTATGCACCAGAGGGCCGCGCCGTCGGCACTAACCATTTATGGATTGGATTCGCAAACCTGTGATCGCCCTTGGGCTGCTGGCGTTACTTTCAGGCCCTATTGTCCGGCCTGCGTTTTCCTCCGAGCGCCACCTGACAATGAGCCTCTTGCCTCTCACGCAGTCGCAATCCGCTGCTCAGTCCGACGCTGCTCCCGTCCAGCAAGACCGCGCTGCCGACCAGAGTTTGAGCATCAGCGACGAGTTGATTCAGCATGTGCTGGAGCCGCTCCGCACCGGCATGCAAACCGGGAATATTCAGATGGTGCTCTCGGTCTTTGACAAGAAAGAGCTGAGCAGTTATTCCAATTTGCAAGGGAAGCTAGCGGCGTTCTTCGAACAATACAACGAAGTGCGGTTGCGATACCAGCTGCTTCAGGTGACAGCTGATAAGGATCGTGCCTCAGCTGTCGTCGAAATTGACATGGACCCTGTCCCGTATGACGTGACCCAGATTGCTGTGAGGCGCACTGTCCAAATGCGCCTGCAATTGAAACTCGGTCCCAATGGTTGGAAGGTCGCCGGATTCACCCCGTCCGACTTCTTCAACGTGCAGTACAGCCAGAAGTAGGCATTTGTTGGGCATTTAGCACTTTGCACTTAGCTTCTGGTTCTTAACGCCTCCTGATTACTGATCGTTGTCTGCTAAATGCTAACTGCTGATTGCTGCCTTTATGAAGCGCGACTATCCTGAGCGGCCTCTAATCGGCGTCGGAGCCGTGATTGTCAGTGGCGGAAGGGTGCTGCTGGTTCGTCGCGACACCGAGCCGCTACGAGGAGAATGGTCGGTCCCAGGCGGCATGCTGGAGCTAGGCGAACGGCTGCTCGAGGGCGTTCGTCGCGAAGCCCTGGAGGAAACCGGAATCGAAGTTGAGCCCGGCGAAGTCCTCGACGTTTTCGACAGCATCTTTAGCGACGGGCTCGGTCGCACCCAGTATCACTACGTGTTAATCGACTATCTCTGTCGGCCTGTATCCGGCGACGCACGGGCGGGCAGCGATGTCAGCGATGTGCGCTGGGTCAGCACCGAGGCGCTCCCGGCAATGGCTCTGCGCGACAGCATTGAACGGGTAATCAGAAAGGGACTTGCGAAAGCAGGGAACGGCTAATAGCTTCACCCTAGGATCGGGGCCAAACAATCGGCCAGTGGTCGGTGCGCACCAGGCCAATAAAGACTCGCAACACTTGTGTGCCATTGCCACACAGGCTCTTCCGGCTAGACAATTACACTAGCCGCACACCTTAAGTGGAATTCGGAGGAAAGAGGGATGCTAAGGAAGACCTTTCTATGGGCCCTGCTGATGATGGTGTGTTTCGCGGTGTTGACAGCCGCTGCACAAATGTCCGACCCAGCGCAAACGCCTACATCACAAGCGTCACAGGCGCAGACACCGGCCAACTTGCCACGGGTCCAGCATCCGGGCGGTCACAACGGTCCCAAGCCGCCGGACATGGTTTGCTTCGGCTATTACCCGAGTTGGAGCCTTCAATTCGGCAATGGCGAGGCTCGTTATCTGGCATCCAATGAGCCCGATCAAACCTTCTTGGGTGACTTCTATTGGGTTCCGGGCGACAACGTCTGGGAATGGCATCGCGCCAATGGACTCGCCACTACCGGTGGAGGCTACGGCTTATCGGCCAGCATTCAGAAAGAGTCCTGCAACGACACGGTGCGGAACACCACCTATCCCTATTCAGCGTCCGTGTACTTGCCGCAAGGGGATATGGTGAGTGGCTGCTGCCGCAAGCTGCTTCCGGGCGAAGCGCCTATAGGGAGGCACGGCTTGCCTTCTAGTGCGCCCGTGGCAAAGATGCCGGGACAACCGCAGCAAGCGCAATAGTGCTGCTGTTATGGCATGCGCTGCGCCAGGCCGGGTAGGGCCTTCATCAGATCGTTGTAGATGACTACGGCCGCGAACAAGAGCAGGAAGACGAACGCCGTCTGGTAGATCCTCTCCTTGATCCGAATGCTGATGTCACGGCGCATGATTGCCTCGATAATCAGCAGCAGAATCACGCCTCCATCGAGGATGGGAATCGGCAGCAGGTTGAAGATGCCGAGGTTCAGGCTGATCATTGCCATTAGCCCCAACAGCGGACTCCACCCCGGTTGACGTACCGCTTCTCCGGACGCGCGCGCGATGCCGATGGGCCCTTCCATCTGCTTGATCGACACCTTCTGCTCGACCATCTTCCGTACCAGCTCGACGATCAGGAACGAATAGCGCTTGTTCTCCTGCAGCGAAACTTGTAACGCCTTGGTGAATGGAAGCTTCTCCACTTTGACCGGCCCGGCGATTCCGAAGCCCAGACGATAAGCTTTCTGCCCATTCTCTTCTGTCTGCACAGGGGTCATCGTGAAGTGCAGATCTTTCCCGTCGCGGCTCACCGTAACATCGACCGGCTTGTCCCCGTTCTGCTGCAAATAGTGAATGATGGAAAACACCGAGCGCATCGGTGTGCCGTTGATGGCGACAATGCGATCGTCCACCTTAATGCCCGCTTTCAGCGCAGGCATGTTGGGCACCAGCTCGGTGACCGCGACCGTTTGCTCCGGCTGCCAGCCCACGCTGCCGTACTCATCAGAGGCAGTGGACTCCGGCTTGATTTGTTTGTCGAGAACCTGATCGCCGCGCTGGATGGCAATATCCACCGGCTGCTTGGGGCTGATCATGACCTTGAGAAGCACGTCTTCCCAGGTCGGGTTTTGTTGGCCGTCAATGCGGACGATCCGGTCGCCCTGCTCGATCCCGGCTTTTGCGGCCGGTGAGTTGTCCATCACCCAACCGACAACCGCCGGTTGGTCGAAGAACTCAGGACGCTCATAGTGCACCATGAAGACACCCGTGAGCAGCACGATGGCGAGCAGGATGTTCATGGCCGGCCCGGCGAGCGCAATCACAAAGCGCTGCCACCGCGGATGCGACATGAATTCGTCGGGAGCGCCGGTGCGTGCTTCCAGCGGGTTCTCGCCCGCCATCTTCACGTAGCCGCCCAGCGGCAGAGCGCTGATGCGGTAATCCGTATCGCCGCGGCGGAAGCCCACCAGTCGCTTGCCGAAGCCGATCGAGAAGACGTGGACTCGGACGCCGAAATACTTGGCGGCAGCATAGTGGCCGAATTCGTGCACCAGGATCATTATCCCGAGCACGACGGCCATCGAGGCCACCGCAATTAGAAACGATTCCATAAACCTCTTTTGCTGTGTACTGCCTTTGAAGGGCCACGCCTTCAGGCGTGCCAGCAAGACCAGCAGAGGAATGTGGCTTTAGCCTTTGAGGAAAAAGGAACCCTCAGGGCCAAAGGCCCCTCCCCATCGCGTACCTTTAACGGCACGGCTGAAGCCGTGCCGTCTCAAAACCAAAACACATTACCGAGGCTGAAGCCGAACCGGCGCTTTCCGGCCAAGTTGCTGAAGATGCCAGTGCGCTCTTCGGCGGGCGTCTGCGTCCGCTGTTAACACATCCTGTATAGATTCTGGTATTCGGGCTGGCGTTTCACCGACGACCTTCTTTATTGTAGCCGCGATTGCCTGAAATCCAATACTACCTTCCAGAAATGCCGACACCGCGACCTCGTCCGCCGCATTCAAGGCAATCGTCTTGGCCCCTCCCGCTTCGACTGCCTCGTACGCCAAACGTAAGCAGGGAAACTTGTCAAAGTCCGGGGGAGCGAAATCCAGCCGCCGCAGCTCGTGCACTGGAAAACGGAGCTCTGACTCGATGCGGTCGGGATAGGTTAGCGCGTACAAGATCGGCAGCCGCATATCCGTAACGGAAAGTTGAGCAAGCAGGCTTCCATCGACAAACTCCACCATCGAGTGAATCGTGCTCTGGGGATGAACCAGCACGCTGACGTGATCAGGCGCGATGTCGAAGAGACGGCAAGCCTCGATCACCTCGAAACCCTTGTTCATGAGAGTTGCGGAGTCGATGGTGATGCGCTTGCCCATCTTCCAAGTCGGATGATTTAGTGCTTCCTCAACCGTAATTTTGGAGAACTCGTTCTGCGGAGTATGAAAAAAGGGACCGCCCGACGCCGTCAGCCAGATGCGATGAACTTCGTTGCGGCGGCCGCCACGCATGCACTGGTGGATGGCGTTATGTTCGCTGTCGATGGGCAGCAGCGGCTTGCCCTGACGGCGCGCTTCGGCGGTGATGAGGTCGCCCGCCGCGACGAGACACTCTTTGTTCGCGAGGCCGACTGTCTTGCCGGCTTTCACCGCCTCGTACGTGGCTTCCAGTCCGGCGACACCGACGATGGCGCTGACCACAAAGTCAGCGTCGGGGTGCGTAGAGACCTTCACCGTGCCTGCCGAGCCGTGAGCCACCTCGATCTCGCTGCTCAGGCCAGATCGCTTCAGTTTGTCCTGGAGGCGGTCGGCAGCCTCCGCGGTCGCCATCGAGAGTAGCTGCGGGCGCCAGCGGCGCGCCTGCTCGAAAGCCAGCTCTACATTGTTGCCGGCGGCCATCGAAACGACGGAGAAGCGGTCAGGAAAGCTCTCGACGATGTTAAGCGTGCTGCGGCCGATGGAGCCCGTCGAACCGAGGATGGCGATGGGTTTCATGAATGATCTTGTAATGTCGGCCCGACTTGGTAGAGCCGACCTTTAGGTCGGCGCGGCGGCCGACCGAGCTCCGCCTGTTCGCGGAACAGGCGGGGGAGCGCAGGCACCTGCTGTTTCGCTCGAATGACTATCGTACCCCATGCCGCGGCACACGCTCTGGCTTCACGGAGCATAACGCAGTTAAGACAAGTACCGGCTCATGCCAGCGCAGTAAAGAACCAGGCCCACTGGAAGCGCAAACAGCAGCGCATCGATCCGATCAAGCACGCCACCGTGCCCGGGCAGCAGCGTCCCGGAGTCCTTCAGACCCGCGCCGCGCTTGAGCGCCGACTCGACGAGATCCCCGAGTTGCGCCGCGACATTGATACACACCGCGAACACGGCCACAAACCACCATGGTGCGATGGAGAACGTAAGAGAAGCACCGGAGTTCTCAACTCCCCGTATGGTTCTCGCCTGCAGCAGGTGCACGCTGCGAAACCCGTTCGCAATCGGATTGATGAAGTGGAACAGCAGTAGTGCCACAATCACCGCTCCCGCCACTGACGCAATCGCCCCCTCCCAAGTCTTGCCCGGACTTATGCGTGGCGCAAATTTGTGCTTTCCGATCGCACGGCCAATGTAGTAGGCGGCGATGTCGCCGCACCAGACCAGCAGCATCAAGAAAAGGAGATACAGAGCTCCGTTTCTGCCGGAGCGCAGGATGGGGAGTATCCCGAGCGTGAATGCAACATAGGGGAGCAGCAGACAAGATACCGCCGCATCGGGCAGCGCGTTCGAAAGGGGCTCGCGCCGCAGACTCGTGGTTAAGAAAGTGAGGCCGAAAAATAAAAGCACGATAAACGCGGCCAGCACCCAAAAAGTCGTGGTCATGGCGAATATCCGGAGGTCCAACCCGACTGATTCTCCCTTTGCCGTTGCAATCGAGATGAGTCGCTCGGCTGCATACGCGACCAAATAGAAGATCGAAAAACACTCCAGGAGTGCAACGTACCCGGCACCCCTGAACGGCCTGAACCCCGTCGCCTCGGCGATATCGAAATACTCCCGCGCCGCCAGCAGCGCTACTCCCAGCACCAGCAGCGTGAACAGCCACAGCGGCGCCCGGAACAGCGCCACAGCAACAATTGGAATAAGAATTACCGCGGTCAGGACGCGCTTCACGAATGGTGTCCGTTGTCGCCAACCAGGCCTCCGAAACGCCGCTCGCGCTTCTGAAACGCCTCAATCGCTTCCAGCAACTGCGTGCCGCGGAAGTCAGGCCACAACGTCTCGGTGACGTAGATCTCGGCGTAGGCCACCTGCCACAGCAGGAAGTTGCTGAGCCGCATTTCGCCGCTGGTGCGGATCACCAGGTCAAGCTCGGGCAGGCCGTTGGTATAAAGATGTCGCGCGATGGAGCGCTCGTCGATCTTCAGGTGCTCGATGCCGCCGTTGCGCGAGGCTTCGCCCACCAGCGCATTAAAACAATCCACCAGCTCCGTCCGCGAGCCGTAGTTGAGCGCCAGCGTCAGCACCATCCCTGTGTTGCGCTCGGTCATCTCCCGCGCCCACGACATGCGCTCCTGCACCTCCTGCGGAAGCTCGTGCTGCCGGCCGATGTATTGCAGGCGGATGTTGTTCTCCATCAGTGTCGGCAGCTCCATCTTCAAATAACGCCGCAGCAGGTTCATCAGGAACTCAACCTCGCCCTTGGGGCGCTTCCAGTTTTCCGCAGAGAAGGAATACAAAGTAAGCGCCGGAATGTGCAGCCGCGCCGCAGTCTGCACCGTAGAGCGCACCGCAGCCACACCCGAACGATGTCCCGCGATGCGGGGCAGGTGGCGGCGTTTGGCCCAACGGCCATTTCCGTCCATGATGATGGCGATGTGATGCGGCAACCGCTCCGGATCGAGGCGGGAGAAGATCTCGGCCTCTTTGCGGTTCAGCCCAGCAGGCACTTGTGCGTGCAAAGCGTACCTCTAATCATGTCGAAAGTAGCATAGGCGCGAAGGGGTTGCAATGAAACCTGCAACCCACCTATTGGTTTTCAGGATGCTTCCCGAATAGCCCCGCCCGGCCGACACACACACTCAGCAAGCTCGGGTATATTGGCTTTCACAGCGTGTAAGGCACCCTGCCGCCAAGGAGCAGTGCTCCGCACTTGCAACCAACATTACAAAGCTCGGCCTCTGATCGCGGTTCTGGCGCCAGAAAGTCGCCACCATCTGGCTCCATAAATCAGCGCGCGCGACTTGCACTTGTTGCTGCGCTCCTCGCCGCCGTTACCGTCGCGCTGTACTGGCCCGTCAGCCATCATCCGTTCCTAAATCTGGATGACAACCAGTACGTCACCGAGAATCCGCACGTTCAGGACGGCTTGCAGTGGGAAACCGTAGCGTGGGCGTTCACCAGTTACGATGCCCTGAATTGGCATCCGCTGACCTGGCTCTCCCATGCTCTCGATGTCCAGATGTTTGGGCTTGATCCTGCCGGGCATCACGACGTCAACCTGCTGCTTCATGTCGCGAATGTCGTGCTGTTGTTTCTGGTTCTGCAATCGGCCACCGGGTACCTGGGCCGCAGCGCCATTGTCGCCGCTCTGTTTGCGCTTCATCCTATTACCGTTGAGTCGGTCGCATGGATTGCCGAGCGCAAGAATCTCCTCAGCATGTTGTTTTTCCTGCTCGCGCTGGGGAGCTATCGATGGTATGTGCGAAAGCCTGCGGTGGGCCGCTACACGGTGGTTGCCGCGTGCTTCGCGCTCGGGCTGATGGCAAAACCGCAGGTCATCACCTTGCCGTTTGTACTGCTGCTCTGGGACTATTGGCCGTTGCAGCGCATGGCAACTGCTTATTCGCCCCCTTCTGAAACTCTTGCGTTTTCCCCGCAGAAGCTCTCCTGGCTGGTCCTCGAGAAGGCGCCATTGTTCCTCCTCTGCGTCGCCAGCTCCGTTCTGACGATGCAAGCACAGCGCGCCGGCGGTGCGGTGGCTTCCTTCGTCAAGTACCCACTCTCGGTGCGTCTGGAGAACGCGGTCGTCTCCTACCTGCGATACATCGGCAAAGTTTTTTGGCCAGTGAATCTTGCGCCTATGTATCCGCACCCCGGAAGCGCTCTGCCGAAATGGCAGGTCTGGGCAGCGCTGGTTCTTTTGCTGGGAATTACAGAACTGGTTTTGCACCTTCGCCGCCGTCGATATCTCCTCGTCGGCTGGCTTTGGTTTCTGGGAATGTTGGTGCCGATGATCGGCATCGTGCAGGTAGGACATCAGGCCATGGCCGATCGCTACGCCTACCTGCCGTTCGTCGGGCTGTTCATCATGGTGTGCTGGGGAGTTCCGGATTTGTACGCGCAGCTGGCAGCTCGTAGCGCACGATCAACGCGCCCTACCGAACCGCTTATTGCCGCGCAGCATGGCCCCGCCTCTGTCTTCCTATTGGTCGTAACCTGCGTTGTGTTGCTCGCGCTCTCGCTGTTGACGCACCGTCAGCTCCGATATTGGAGCGACAATCTCGTCCTCTGGTCGCACGTCAGCCAGGTCATTGGATCAAACCTGATCTCCGAACAGCGCATGGCCGACGAACTGCTGAAGCGCGGCAGGCCAGGCGAGGCAATGCATCACTTCCAAAGAGCTGCAGCCATCAGTCCTTCCGATCCCGAAAGCAATTTCGCCATTGCCGTCTATGAGCAGAAGCAGGGAAGTCTGATCGACGCCATTCAGCGGTACAAGATTGTTGTGAGCAACACTACCGACCAGCAGATACGAGCCAGAGCGCTCACCTACATGAGCTACGCCTATCGCGATCTCGGCGATTCCGGGCACGCCCGCGAAAGCCTGCAAGGCGCAGAAAGTCTGCGGCGCTGAGCGCGCGCACCACGCGAAAAACCCTCTCGTCCGGCCGATAGCTGACGGCTGAGTGCTGGCTACTGACGACTACTGACGACTGACTACAGGCTCTTTGTTATCCTGACCCCGTCTCCCGATGTCCATCAGCCGCAAATCGAAAATCGGCTTCTTCGTAACACTTGGCGTCTGCATCGCCGCCGCGGCTGCTGTCCTCAGCACCACTTGGGTCATTCTCAACTGGCGCGAAGTCGTTCCCCTCATTCTCGGCGTTATCTTCTTCGGCTTCATTATTGCCGGAGTTATCCTCAACACCATCTTTCTTGTGCGCGAGGTACGCCGCAACGAGCAGCAGGACAGCTTCCTCAACGCAGTCACGCACGAGCTCAAGACGCCGATTACCTCCATTCACCTCTACCTCGAAACCTTACAGAAGCGCGACGTGGACGAGGCGCAGCGCCGCGAGTTTTACCAGGTGATGCTGGAAGATACACAACGCCTGATGGGCACGGTGGAAGGCGTGCTGCGCGCCGCACGCGTCACCCAGAAGAACGCGCCCTTGTCGCGCGTGGAGGTCGCCGTTGGCCCGCTGGTGCAGGACTCGATGGACTGGGTGCGTTCGCGCCATCATCTCGCATCGCAAGTTGTGGATTGGGCCCCCAATGGCGAGCCTGATCCGCAGCTCAGCGTAATTGGCGATCGCGAAGAGCTGTCCACCGCTCTATCCAACGTCCTGGACAACGCGGTGAAATATTCACCCAAGGACCCGTGCGTTCGCGTTAGCGTCGTGACACCCGACCTCGAACACGTCAAAATCTGCGTAACCGACAACGGCATCGGCATCACGCGCGGAGAGTTGAAGCGCGTTTTCAGGCGTTTCTACCGCGAGCTCACGCCCGGCGCCCTGCAGGTGAAGGGCAGCGGCCTTGGACTCTTTATCGTGCGCGCCATCGCACGCCGGCACGGCGGCAAAGCTTATGCCGAAAGCGAAGGCCCCGGGCGCGGCGCCACTGTTACCATTGAGTTGCCGAGGAACTCCCAGTGAACAATATCCTGCTGGTGGAAGACGAAGAGCACCTGGCGCGCGGCCTGAAATTCAATCTGGAGGCTGAAGGCTATCGCACCCGGGTTGTCGGCGACGGCGAAACTGCGCTCGATCTGCTGCTCAAGCAGCGCAGCCAATTCGACATGCTCGTGCTCGATGTCATGCTTCCCGGCAAGGACGGCTTTGTGGTTGCCACCGAGTTGCGTAAGGCCAGCAACTATATCCCGCTGCTTATGCTTACAGCGCGCGGCCGCCCTGAGGATGTGTTGAAAGGTTTTGCCTCCGGTGCGGACGACTACCTGCCCAAACCCTTCGACCTGGCCATTCTTCTGGCGCGCATCCGCAGCCTGTTGCGCCGCCACGATTGGAGCCGCACCTTGCTTACCGATCCGCCGGCGGAGGTTCGCGTGGCGGAAGCCAGCGACGCGGACGCTCTCCGTGAATTCGATGTCTACGTCTTCGCCGACAAGCAGGTCGATTTCGGCACGCTAGAACTGCGATCCAACGGCAAGATATTTCGCCTCACGTTGATGGAGGCCGAGTTGCTGCGGCATCTCATTCGTAACAGCGGTCGCATAGTCTCGCGAAAAGCCATCCTGGAGGAAGTCTGGGGGCTGCACGAAGACACCGACACGCGCGCCATCGACAACTTCATCGTGCGGCTGCGCAAGTACGTCGAGAAAGATCCGTCCCATCCCCAGTACCTGCTGACTGTGCGGGGCGTCGGATACCGCTTTCTGCCCAAACCAGCAGTTGGCGCTTAGCATCTGGCAGTGGGCCAACCCCCGGGAACCAGCCACATGCCAAGTGCCATGTGCCAACTGCCGACTTTGCCATCACAAGTGCCTGTGCGCCGCATCACTGAAGCCCTGTGACGCCGGAGTTACAACAGCTCTTGGCCCCGCTCCCGCGGCCCCAGGTGCTTTATGTTCACATACGCGCTTTTCATGGTCCCCCTTTTCTTCATTGGTGCTTGTCTCGTCACCGGACTGCCCGTCGCGCTCAGCCTGCAGAACTATTATAAAAACCGTGGTCGCCAGTCGGTGATTTGTCCGGACTCGCAACAGCCTGTCGACGTCGAAGTCGACCGCAAGTTTGGTTTCTGGGCGGCGCTACGCGGGCAGGAGCATTCGCGGCTCCAGTCATGTTCACGCTGGCCGGAGAAGGGTGACTGCGGACAGGAGTGCCTGGCGCAACTCGATCCCTCGCCCGAGAACATCGATCGCCTGCTCACCAAGTGGTATGAAGGGAAGAGTTGCGCGGTCTGTGCACGCGCACTTACGCCTTCCGACTGGCGCCGCAGCCGCCTGGCCGTGCTCAACAACGACAACAAGATCTTCGAGCTGCGGGAGATGACGCTGGAACGCCTGCAGTCGTCGCTGGAGAACATGCGCCCATTGTGCTGGAACTGTCATCAGGAAGAACGTGCGCGTCAGGCAGTCGAGCCGCGCATTCTGAAGGGCGATCGCCATGTCCTCGCCCCGGCGGAAGAGTCGGCGTAGCCGAGCAGACCGGACGTAGCCGAGAAACCAGGCTCGAACCACGAAATTGTCATCACGAGCGGACTTTAGTCCGCGAGGGATCTGCTGTTGCCGCCTTCACGCCTCAGCTCTCTACTGCATCAACTCCGCGGTCCGCAAAAACTCGTAATTCCCAGCCGGCCCTAATTCAATACCTCGCACGCGATTGGTGTGCACCAGCACATTATTCAGATACCACAAGTTAATGTAGGGCAAGTCCTCCGCCAGAATCTGCTGAATTTCATCATAGATGGCCTTGCGCCTCCCTTCATCCAGAGTGCTGCGGCCCTCGCGAATCAGCGCGTCCACTCGCGGATTGGCGTAGAAGGTGCGATTCGCGCGTTTGGGAGGGAAGCTGCCGCTGTCGAAGATGTTCTCGAAGATGTCGGGATCCTGATTGCCGCCGATCCAACGCAGCGAGTGCACTTGGTACGCCCCTTTGCTCACATCGGCGAAGAACGTCGCAAACTCATACGTCCGGATATCCAGCGCGATGCCGACTTCACGCAACTGTTGCTGAAGCACGGCAGCCAGCAATCGCGTCGACTCCTCCGTCGAGGTTTTCATGGTGATGTGAAAGCGCACCCCGTTTCTTGCTGGATAGCCCGCCTCATCAAGAAGCTGCCTTGCCCGCGCGGGATCATGTGGATAACGGGCGACATCGCCGTCGTACGCCCAGTGTTGCGGCGGCAGCACGCTGTAGGCAGGCCGTGCCTCATCGCGTAACAGGTAATGAATGATGGGCCGCACATCGACTGCGTATGCGATGGCTCGACGTACCCGCACGTCCTTCAGAATGGGATCGCGCAGGTTCAGTGCAATGTACGCATAAATCGACCCCGGCGCCTCCATCACGGTCAGCCGACGGTCGCGCTCCAGCGTGACCACCGTGTCGGCAACCAGCGAGTTGATGGCCACATCGGCACTCTGCTTGCGCAACTCCAGCGCGCGCGTAGTTGCGTCTGGGATCACCTTGAACTCAACCCGCTCCAGTTTCGCGGGAGCAGCCCAGTAGTCCGGGTTTCGCTCGATGACGACGTTTCTGTCCTGCTGTGCGCTGATGAAGCGGAATGGCCCCGAGCCAATCGGATGGCGGTTGAACTCTTCGCCGCTGCCGTAGGGCACAATGCCGATTGCCCCATCCGACAGATTCCATAACATGGGCGAGAACGGCTGTTTCAGATGAAACACGACGGTGTAGTCATCAGGCGCGTCGATTTCGCGCACCTGCGCGTACGTGCTCGCCTTGGCGCTTCGCAGTCTCCCCTGCAGCAGCGAATCGACGGTCCATTTCACGTCGCGCGCGGTCAGCGGCTGCCCATTGTGAAAGCGAACCCCGCGATGCAGATGGAAGATGTACGTCAGAGGGTCGGGAATCTCCCAACTCTCTGCGAGCCATGGTTGCAGATTGAAGCGAGCGTCGCGACGGACGAGCGAATCGAACAGCAGCTCGTCAATTCGTTCGGATTGCGCGTCGACCCCAACGCGGGGATCCAAATTCGTAGGGCTGCTTTCGATGATCATCACCAGCGTGTTGGGATCGGGCTTTCGCGCACAGCCGCTGACAAACAGAACCACAGAGACACACAGACACAGAGGAAAGAGAAGACGTGCAATAGACTTTCGAAAGAAATCTTGAGAATTTTGCGGGCCTTTCCTCAATCTCTGGCGCTGGTCTTCGCTGTGTCTCTGTGGCTCTGTGGTTAGCAAGACCTGAATGACTCCGTGCTCTGAGCCTGCCCTGAGCGAAGCCGAAGGGTGTGCTCCATAGTGAAAAGAACCTTACGCATAGCTGATCTTGCCCAGGATCACCGGACGTGTGGCGCCTGTTGCGGACGGCACATTCGATGGCAGCCGCCGCCAGGTCTGATACGCCAGGAGCGCGAAGGCGGCCGCTTCCTTTGCTTCTGATGGCATCCCAAAATCGTCGCTGCTGCGGAGTCGCAATTTGAGCGGCGCCAATTCTTCCGCGATCATTCTCATCAGTGTCGGATTCTTTGTCCCGCCGCCGGAAACCACGTATTCTCGAAAGCGAGTTGGACGACCGTCAGCACCCTCCAGCGGCAAAACAAATTTCCGCACCGCCATGCCGATGGAGCGAGCTGTTAGCGCGGTCGCCGTTGCGACGATGTCGTGTTCCTTGGCGCGCTGGCACAGCCGAAGAAAGTCGCGCACGAATTCGCGTCCGAATTGTTCCCGACCCGCAGTCTTGGGCGGCTTCTGCCGGAAGAACGGTTGCCGCATAAGTTCACGCAACACGCGCTCAATCGGCCGACCGCGCGCCGCCAGTCGGCCGTTTCGATCGTAAGCTTTGCCGAACAGGTGCTCCGCGACCGCATCAATCACCATATTTCCAGGACCGGTATCGAACGCCAGCAGCTGCTCGGGAATCGCGCGCGGCGGGATGGCCGTCAGGTTTCCAATTCCGCCGAGGTTTTGCACGATGCGCCCGTAGCGGCGATGCCGACAAAGAATGTAGTCGAGGAACGGAACCAGCGGCGCACCCTTGCCGCTGGCCGCCATGTCAGCCGGACGAAAATCCGAGACAACGGGAACTCCAACTTTTGCCGCGATCGCCGCTGCTTCGCCGCTCTGCCATGTGCACGCAATACGATGGCCCAGAAAAGGCTTCGCGACTCCCTGATGGTAGAGCGTCTGCCCGTGACAGCCGACAAGCTCGCATTCCAGTCGAGCGCGTCGTTGCGCCACTAGGACGGCGTCGGCATACAAGTCGCCGAGCAGGAAGCTGAGCCGGGAGAGATTGGCAACGCTTGCCGAGGGGGCATCCATGCTAGCCAGAATTGCGCGCCGCACCTCCGGTGGGTACGGAAATTGATAATGCGCCAGCAGCTCCAGGCGCGAGCGAAAGCCCCGGCCCAGTATGCGGGCTATGGCTACGTCGATGCCGTCAGCGGAGGTGCCGCTCATCACCCCGGCGACAATCACCCTGTAACTCCACTTCGCAAAGAATGCGCGCGCAGCTCTTCGCTGAACTGCCAAATGTTCCGCGTCAGCCGCTCTATTCTCTTCTGGGTGGGACGCGGCGTCGTTCGTCCCAGCCACTTCGATTTCTTCTTCGCATCGCCGACCCGTCTCGACCGCTCTGCCACCAGCTTGGCAAATTTCTTGTCGCTCTCGGCGCGCCTCAGCACTGCCTCAAACGCCCGTCGCACGCTTTCTTCTTTCTGGCAGATGAGAAACATGTCGGCGCCGGCAAGCAGCGTCTCGACCGCCGCGTCTTCGACCGACGCCGCTGCCAGCACTCCGCCCATGTCGAGATCATCGGTGATGATCAGCCCGCGATAGCCGATCTTTTTGCGCAGAACGCCGCTTATCCATTGCTTGGAAATTGACGCAGGAGTCGTATCGCCCGTAATCGCCGGGTAGGCGGCGTGCGCCACCATAACGAACGGCAGATCGCGCGGCAGCTGGCGATAGGGTACGAGATCCTCTTTCCAAAGCCGCTTCCAAGACTTCTCTATCGACGGCAGTTCGGCATGAGTATCGAGGCTCGCTTCGCCCAGCCCTGGGAAGTGCTTCCCACAGCCGAGAACATCGCAATCGCGCAGCCCGCGCAAAAACGCGCGTGCGTAGGCAACGGTTCGTTTAGCTTTCGGCGAGACCGTCCGTGAGCCAAGAACGTCCTTCGACGGCTCGAGTTGAAGATCAAGCACCGGCGCAAAATCGGTGTTAAATCCGAGCGCTCGGAGCTCTTCTCCTATCAGTTGTCCGTGCTTGCGAAATAATTTCTTGGAACCGGCGGCAGCGACGTCAGCCACCGATGGCATCGGCGCAATAACATCGCGCAAGCGGTCGACGCTACCGCCCTCCATGTCCACGCAGAGAAACATCGGTGTGGGGCTAGCTTTCTGCGACTTCGTTAGTAACGCGTGAGACTGTTCAGCATCCTCGAGGTTGCGCTGGAACAAAATGATGCCGCCCGGCTGAAACGTCTCCAGCATGACCCGCAGCCGCTGCGAGAGCACTGTTCCATCGAATCCCATGATGAGCAGTTGTCCAACCTGTCGGCGAAGTTCGAGGCTGTTTTTGGAGGGCATGAGAATAGAAGAGTGTAACGCGAGCCCCGCACTGAGCGCAGCCCACCCTCCGCTCACTCCATCTGCTTCTTCAACTCGTGCAGCAAGTTCAGCGCCTCCAGCGGGCTCAGGCGATTCAGGTCGGTGTCCTTGATGCGGTCCACAATCTTCTGCGACAACGGGGTGAAAATCGTCAGCTGCGTGGGAGCCGGTCCGCCCGGTTCATCGTGTGCCAGGTGCTTGACCGCGCTGCGTTCCACGCTCTCGTGCTCGGCCAGAACCTCGCGCGCGCGACTGACGACTTCATTAGGCAATCCCGCCAGCTTCGCCACCTCAATTCCGTAGCTTTTGTCCGCCGCGCCCTCTTCGACCTTGCGCAGAAACACAATTCCGCCGCCGCTCTCTTTCACCGACACGTGATAGTTCTTCACGCCGCTCAACCGCTCGGCAAGCTCCGTTAATTCGTGATAGTGAGTGGCGAACAACGTCTTCGCGCGGGTGTTCGCGTGGATGTACTCCACGGCGGCCCAGGCGATGGCCAGCCCGTCGTATGTCGCCGTCCCGCGGCCGACCTCATCCAGCAAGATCAGCGAGCGCGGTGTCGCCGTATTGAGGATTGCCGCCGTCTCCGTCATCTCCACCATGAATGTCGAGCGGCCACGCGCCAGGTTGTCCGACGCGCCGATTCGCGTGAAGATCCGGTCCACCAGCCCGAGTCGCACCGAGCGTGCCGGCACGAACGATCCCATTTGCGCCATCAGCACAATCAGCGCCGCCTGCCGCAGATAGGTCGACTTCCCCCCCATATTTGGGCCAGTGATAAGCAGGATCGAATGACTCGTGTCGTTGAGGTAAAGATCGTTAGGGACAAAGCGGTCGGGAACGCCGCTGATCTCCAGCTGCTCGATCACGGGATGGCGGCCTTCGACAATCTCAATACCGCCCTTCTCCGCAAAGCTCGGCCGGCAATAGTTGCGATTTGCCGCAAGTGAGGCGAGGGCCGCCAGGAGATCAATCTGCGCCAGCACCAATGCACTCTGCCGAATCCGCCGCGCCTCGGCAGCGATGGCTGAGCGCAACTCCGCAAAAAGGCGGCGCTCGATTTCCACCATCTTCTCCTGCGCGTCCAGCACCTTGGCCTCGTACTCCTTCAGCTCGGGCGTAGTGAAGCGTTCGGCATTCACCAGCGTCTGCTTGCGTTCGTAGTCGGCTGGCGCGAGATGCAGGTTCGCCTTCGAAATTTCCAGGTAGTAGCCGAAGACGCTGTTGAACTTCACCTTCAGTGAGCCGATGCCGGTACGCTGGCGTTCGCGCTGTTCGATCTGCGCGATGTACTGCTTGCTGTTGCGGCTGAGGTTACGCAGTTCGTCGAGGCTGGCATCGACATCGGCTCGAATCACACCGCCATCGGCCAGCGTGAGCGGCGGCTCCTCCTCAATTGTCGAAAGGATTCGATCGCGCAAATCAGCCAGTTCATCGCATTGCGCGTACAGCGTCTGCAGTCGCTCGGTTGGCAAATGGGACAGAACCCGGCGGACCTCAGGTAACTTCGACAATGACACCGCTAATGCCAGCAGATCACGCGGATTTGCCGTCTCCAGCGTGACCCGGCTGAGCAGCCGCTCCAGGTCGAGGATGCCCTCCAGCGACCGGCGCAACTCTTCCCGCGCTACCAGGTCGCGCACCATACATTCCACGGCATCCAGCCGGCAATTAATTTCCCCGGCATCGATCGAGGGACGCAGCATCCACGCTCGGAGCAGACGCTTGCCCATCGGCGTCACGGTGCAATCCAGACAGCGGAAGAGAGTAAAGCTGTCGCTCGCGCCGAGAAAGAGCGGCTCGATCAATTCCAGATTACGCACCGTCACCGCGTCCAGCACCAGGCAGTCCTGCCGCTCGTAAAAGCCGATGCGGTCCACGTGATCGAGCGACCCGCGCTGTGTGGTGCGAACGTAATGCAGGATGACGCCGGCTGCTGTAGCGGCCGCGGCCCGGTTCGCCAGCCCGAAGCCTTCCAGCGACAGCACGCCAAAATGGTTTTCCACCTGCGGGGTGGCGTAGTCCGGCGCGAATACCCAATCCTCCAATGGCGTCTCTGCCCAACTTGCGTTCTCTAAAGACGCCACGCGCGGAGCGGCAGCAGCCTGTGGTGCGGGGGCGGGTGAGCGATCGAACAGCGGCAACGACGAGGCGAACAGCACTTCGCGCGGACGCAACACGAGCAACTCCTCCCGAATTCGGCGCTCGGCATCCCCTCCGGCAAACTCCGTAGCGCGAAACTCGCCGGTCGAAAGATCCAGCGCGGCGAACCCCACGGCATTACCCGCACGCGCCACGCACGCCAGAAAATTGTTTTCTTCCGAACCCAGCTGCGAATCAGCCGCCGTTCCTGGAGTGACTACTCGCGTCACCTCTCGCTTGACCAGCTTCTTGGCGACCCGCGGGTCTTCCATCTGCTCGCAGACGGCGACTTTGAACCCCCTGCGAACTAGTTTTGCAATGTAATTCTCCGCCGAGTGGTAGGGCACCCCACACATCGGGACCGCTATGCCTTTCTCCTTGTTTCGTGAGGTCAGCGTTATCTGCAATTCGCGCGCGGCCACCACCGCGTCCTCAAAGAAGAGCTCGTAGAAATCACCCAGCCGGAAGAAAAGGAGCGCGTTGGGATGCTCTTTCTTAATCGCGCTGTATTGCCGCATCAGGGGCGTGGACGACTCGGTCATGACAGGAAACTGCGCGGATTATAGCAGCCACAAACGCATGCGATAACCACGCCGCACTGCGCTGGGATCCCGCTGAGATTCAACGGAGCAAATAGACCGCAAACCTCAGGTTTATACCGAACCATCAGCGCTGCTGCAGTAACATTGCGGTATGAAATGCAAACAATTTGACGATCTGGAGCACTCATTCCTCGAGGCTCGCAGACAGTGGCTTCAGCAATTAAGCCGCGGGGACGTTTCGCCTGAGGAGACAGACAACCTCTCCCGTACCGAGTTGAAAGCGCTGACGGCTTTGCTGGAACACAGCGCCGAGCACGGCTGCCAACGTCCAGCAAACGAGAGGATGCCGCGCAAATTACCATCGACCCGCAACATGGGTGGCATCATCGGTCCGTACTAAAGTCCCGCACGCGGTGTTTAGCATGTGGCGTTTAGAAGAAGAATCCGCCTTGCCATGCGTTAAGTGCTGGCAATTAGCAATTAGCTTCCCGCATCGGAGATTGGCATCGGAGGCAATCTTGCTCTCATCCAGATAAAATGCGATCAGGGCAGCTCTCACTAATTGCGAACTGCTGATTACTGAATGCTCAAGAACCTCCGCCCACTGCTTCCTTATCTGCGCAAGTACCGCGGCACCTACATCGTGGGCGCCCTATGCGTGCTTTTCAATAACGGGATCTGGATTCTTTTTCCCCTCGTCATCAAGAGGGCAATCGACGATCTGAACCTCGGCGTCACTCGCCACAAACTGCTGACGTATTCTTTGCTCTTGCTGGCGATCGCAGGGGCCAAGGCCATCTTCCAATACCTGACGCGCTGGATATTGATTGGCGTCTCGCGCGAAATCGAATTCGATCTCCGCAACGATCTGTTCGCGCATCTGGAGCGGCTGTCCTACAGCTTCTATCAGCGCACGCGCACCGGCGACATCATGGCGCGCGCCACCAATGACCTCAACGCCGTGCGCATGCTGCTTGGGCCGGGGATCATGTACACCGCCAACACCATCGTGTTCACGGCGGGAGCGCTGATTTTCATGCTTTCCATCAGCCCCAGGTTGACGCTGTTCGCTTTTGCGCCGTTACCGATTTTCAGCATTGTGGTGCAGTACTTCGGGCGCAGAATTCACGAGCGCTACGAGCGCATTCAGGCGATGTTCTCCGACATCTCTGCTCGCGCTCAGGAAAACTTCTCCGGCGCGCGGCTGATCCGCGCCTATGTGCAAGAGGAAGCGGAGATCGAGAATTTCGAGCACGACAACGCCGAATACATTGCGCGCAGTCTCAGGCTGGTCCGGCTTATGGGCATGTTGTGGCCGACGCTGGAGGTGCTGCTCGGTATGGCCATTGTTATTGTGCTGTTTGTTGGCGGACGCGAGGTGCTGATGCATCGCATCAGCGTGGGCAGCTTCGTCGCCTTCAACACCTACATGATGCAGCTTACCTGGCCGATTATTGCCCTGGGATGGGTCATCAACCTTTTTCAGCGCGGAACTGCCTCCATGGGCCGCATTCATAACATTCTGTCCGAGAAGCCGGAGATCACCGACGAGTTTGCGGGTGCACTCTTGTCCGCCGCGGTTGCGGACAGGGTGGGTGCGGATGTTGCAACCGGGATTCGCGGTGAGATCGAGTTTCGGAATCTCAGCTTCGGCTACGGCAATACGCTCACCGCAGTCGAAAAGCGCAACCGAGCGCACAACGGTGAGCCGGTGCTGAAGAACATCAACCTGCACGTGCCTGCAGGAACCAGTCTGGCGATTGTCGGGCCGACCGGATCGGGCAAATCGACGCTCGTTTCGCTGGTCCCGCGTATCTACGATGTGGACCCAGGAGCAGTGCTGATTGATGACCGCCCCATTCGCGAGTTTCCACTTGCGTTATTGCGGCACAATATCGGATTCGTTCCGCAGGAGACGTTTCTTTTCAGCGACACTATTCGCGCAAACATCGCCTTCGGTGCCGAAGATGCGACCGATGAAGAAGTGCGTCGCGCTGCCGAGGCGGCCAACATCGCGGTCGAGATCGAAAGTTTCCCCCAGGGTTATAGAACCCTGGTCGGCGAGCGCGGCTTGACTCTGTCCGGCGGACAGAAGCAACGTACTGCGATCGCGCGAGCTCTGATCCGCAATCCGCGAATTCTGATTCTGGACGACGCACTAGCCAGCGTCGATACCCAGACGGAAGACCGCATCCTGAATCATCTGCGCGAGATCATGCAGGGACGAACGACCATTTTCATTTCTCATCGCGTTTCGACGGTGCGCAATGCCGATCGCATCGCCGTGCTGCACGACGGAGAAATCGTCGAGTATGGCACGCATGACGAGCTGATCGACCGCAACGGATACTACACCGAACTGTACAACAAGCAGTTGCTGGAAGAAGAGCTGGAGACGGTGTAGATAGTGGAGAGTGGATTGAAATTACGAAAACAAAGGTTGTCATCACGAGCGCCCGCATTTTGGCGGGAGGGATCTGCTGTTCCGTGGTGCGGGCGAAAAGCAGGTCCCTCGCGAGCTGAAGCTCACTCGTGATGACAAACATTTAGGGCGCGCCCCATTGTCGCCCGAAATACACTCGAGTGACACTTTTACTATCCATTATCCACCACCCACTGTGTACACCGACTCCCACTGCCATCTCGAGAACAAGCGCTTCGAGTCCGACCGCGCTGATGTCTTCGTACGAGCACGACAGGCGGGCGTCACGACCCTGCTCGCCATCGGCAACGGCGACGGCCCCGGGACCGGAACCCTGGACTGCGCCATTAAGCTCGCTCACCAGCATGGCAACCTGTACGCAACCGTTGGAATTCATCCGCATGAAGCTGCGCTTGCGACTCAGGCCGACTTTGACGAACTGGAGCGCCTTGCCCATGACCCGAAGGTGATTGCTTGGGGCGAGATCGGACTGGACTATTACTACGACCATTCTCCTCGCGATGTGCAGCAGCGCGTTTTCCTTCAGCAGTTGGAGATGGCGCGAGCTGCCAAGCTGCGGATCGTCATTCACTGTCGGCCGTCGGACAACAGCGAGAATGCCTGGGATGACCTGCTACGGCTGATTGGCGAGCATTGGGCCGGCAGCGGTTTGGGCGGCGTATTGCACTGCTTCACCGGCGCCATCGAACATGCACGCGCCGCGCTCGACCTCGGCTTCGTGCTTTCGTTCGCTGGAAATATCACCTATCCCAAAGCACAGAACATCCGCGACGCGGCGGCTATGGCTCCGCTGGATCGCATCTTCATCGAAACCGATTCTCCGTACCTCGCACCCATTCCTCATCGCGGCAAGCGCAATGAGCCGGCATTTGTGGTTGAGGTCGCGCGTAAGATTGGCCAGCTGCGCGGTCTCGCCATGGAAGAGGTCGGACGCCAGACCACATCGAATTTCTACGAATTCTTCCGGTTGTGAGATTTGCGGGGTGCCCGTTCTAGCTAGGGCGGGACAGCGATACGTGGACGAACTGCGCCACTATAAGTGCCGCATCCCCGGGGCCGGGTCTCGCAATTCGGCAACAATGTCTTCTCTTGTTACACTGGCAGTTTATGGCTGAATCATTTGACATCGTCAGCAAGGTTGACCTGCAGGAGGTCTCCAATGCCATTCAACAGGCGCTAAAAGAGGTGCACACGCGCTACGACCTGAAGGACTCGAAGTCCAGCATAGAGCTGGACGGCAAGGAGGCGTTGGTGCTTGCCTCGGCCGATGAGTTTAAGTTGAAGGCGGTCAACGACGTGCTGCAGAGCAAGCTGGTGAAGCGTAATGTGCCGCTCAAAGCTCTCACGTACGGAGCCATCGAGCCCGCCGCCGGCTCTACTGTTCGGCAGCGCGTCACCATGCAGCAGGGGATTCCCATCGAGAAGGCGCGCGACATTGTCAAGCTGATCAAGAATTCGAAGAAGAAGGTACAAGCCGCGATCCAGGGCGATTTGGTTCGCGTCAGCGGTAAAGACCGCGATACACTTCAGGAAATCATTGCGCTGCTGAAGCAACAGGATTTCGGCATCGACATGCAGTTCACGAACTACCGCAGCAACTAGAATCACCACGGAGGCACGGAGCACACGGAGTTTTCTTTTACCTTGATTCCTCCGTGATCTCAGTGTCTCCGTGGTGAAAATGACTTTCGACAGGGTACTTGGCTTGAACTCTGTAATTCGGAACGCGAAGGAAGTCTTCGACCTGTTGCATGACGATCTCGCAGCGATTGAGCGCGAGTTCGGGCGCGACACCGTCTCCGACGTGCGCGCCATCACCGAGATCGGGGAACATCTTCGCATCGGGGGCGGTAAGCGGCTGCGTCCCGCCCTGCTGCTCTTATCCGCAAAGCTGATGAACTACACCGGCCAGGCCGCCATCAAGCTTGGTGCGGTGGTCGAGATCATCCACACCGCCACCCTGGTGCACGACGACATCATCGACGAGGCGCAGACCCGCCGCGGCCGTCCTGCTGCAAACACGCAATGGGGCAACGCCAAATGTGTCCTCGCGGGCGACTGGCTCTACATGCAGGCGTTCAAAATTGCGGTGCAGGAACGCAATTTTGAGGTTCTCGATACGCTCATCGATCTCACCCAGGCGATGGTCGAAGGCGAACTGCTGCAGATTGAGCGGCTCGGTAAAGCGATCTCTCTGGATGAGCATTTCGAGCTGATTTTCCGCAAGACCGCGTGCCTGTTCTCCGTTTGCATGAAGCTTGGCGGAATATTGGCCCGCGCCAGTGATGACGACCAGCGCCGCCTCGCCGAGTACGGCCGTAATCTCGGCATGGCGTTCCAGATTGTCGATGATGTTCTCGACCTCACCGCCTCGGAGGATGTTCTCGGAAAACCCGTCGCCAGCGATCTGCGCGAGGGCAAAGCCACGATGGCAGTGCTGCATGCACTCGAACGCTCTAGCGCATCGGAACGAGCGATGATCGAGTCAGTACTGAGCAACGGTGGCTTTGACGGAATCACACCCGCCGATATCGTCGCCATCCTGAAACGCCACGGTTCAATCGACGCAGCTTACGTGCGTGCCGCCGAATTTTCCAACAAAGCGCGCCAAGCGATCTGCACTTTCCCCGACTCGGAAATCAAGCGCGTCTTGCTTTGGGTGCCGGAGTTCGTCGTAGAACGGGAAAGCTGAAGGGGCCGCTTTTCGCTATTCGCCTTTTGCCAGAGTCACTCTCCAGTTCTCACTTCTTGTTGTTGGCGCTTGGCGCTCTCGCACCAAGAAATATCGCGTCCCAAACTCAGCGTTGAGCAACGACTTCGGCAACTGGCGAAGAGCGAATTGCGAACCGCGAACCGCGAAGACCGACCCTGCCGCCCCGACGTGAATTACACTTTCTCTATGGCCACACCGCAGGAAATCGAAATCAAATTCCTTGTTCCCGATTTGAAGGCACTCGAGCGCAAACTCAAGGAACTTCGCTTCAAGTGCGAAACGCCCTCCACACACGAGGTCAACGCTCTCTACGACCTTCCAGGCCAGAAATTGCGCCGCAAAGGCGAGCTGCTGCGGCTGCGCTGTTATGGCGGCAAGTGGAAGCTCACTCACAAGGCCAAGGGCAAACCTGGGCGCCACAAATCCCGCGGCGAGTTGGAGACCGGCGTCTCCGATGGCAAGGCAATGGACGCAATCCTGCGCGCGTTGGGTTTCTCGTCTTCGTTTGTGTATGAGAAGTTTCGCTCGGAGTGGACCGACGGTGAGGGCCAGGTCGTGCTCGACCATACCCCTGTAGGCGAGATCGCCGAGATCGAAGGGAAATCGCGTTGGATCGATCGCACCGCGCGCCGCCTGGGGGTCAGCGGCCGCGAGTACATCACGAAATCCTATCCCGAACTTTTCTTCGACTGGAAACGTAAAACGAAATGTAAGGCAGAGAACATGACCTTCCGCGAGGTCATGAAATGCAGAGGACAGGGGATTAGGGACCAGGGGCTGGGGACTAAGGGTAGCGGGAAGTGACCGCTTACCTGGTCTCCGGACCATCATCGATTTCCGCGGAAGCCTGCGCCGGCTCCGGCGTCTTGACCCTGCCGGGCCTGGACCGGAGCCTGGAGGCGGGCAATCACGAGCAAACAAAGAAGGCGGCTTCACGCCGCCTTTCTTGTTGACCTTCTCGGGTCAGTTGTTACTACTGAGGAGGCGAGCTCTGGTTGCCGTTTGAGCTCGGGGTGTTGTCGGGCGGGGCCGCAGTTCCGTTATCGGTGGAACTGCTGTTGCTGGTCTGGTTCTTGTTTTTGTGATGCTTCTTCTTGCCCTGGTCCGCCCCAACCGCGCCAGTGTCCTGCGTCGGCGCGCCGCCACTCTCTGCAGCAGCGATCCCGCTCGGCTGTGTGTTGCCGCTTTGTCCCGCAGTATTGGAGTTCTGGTCAGACTTGTTCATCTGGCCCGAATCAGTGGATTGCTGCATGGAGTTGTCTTTGGTGCCCTCAGGCGGGACCTGCCCCACCGCGCCCTGGTCGTGCGCCGGTGCGCCGCCGCTCTCTGCGGCCGAAATCCCCGGTGGCTGCGTCTGCGTGTTGCCGCTCTGGCTTGTGCTGTTCGACTGGGCAAGCGCCACCCCTGCGCTCAACACCAGAATGAAAGCCGTAGTCAAAAACTTGTTCATAGGTATTCTACCTCTCCGTTTGCGCTAGATCCGGACTTGCCGGATCGGTTTCCTTCATTAGTTGAAAATTTGCGGCGGGATGTTGTAAGGAAATCCCCAACCCACGCCAGAGTCACAGCTGCTTCCGAATGAGTAGCAACAGCTCTAAATGGGGCTTCGTCTTCCTGGCCCCGGCATGATGAGGAACGATCAGCACTCACCTGCTCGGCTGCTTCTGCACCGTCGGCACCCGGCGGAGCATCTACAGTGCATCCCATCAACATTCTGAGGGAGCTCTCGTATGTCTTCTGTAGCGACACATGTAGCGACACCGATTTCTTTAGAACCCGGGTCTGAGGCATTTCCACTACTCTCGACAGCACAGGTCGACCGCTTGCGGCCCTTCGCCAAGGTGCGCCAGGTACAAGCGGGTGACATCTTGTTTGAGCCCGGCGATGGCAACGTGCCCTGTTTTGTAATTCTGTCCGGCGGCATGGACATTCTTCAGGCTTGTCCGTCGGCTGAGCGCCGTTTGGTCAGTCATATTCCCGGAAGTTTCACCGGCGAGTTTTCCATGATTTCCGGCCAGCGCAGCATGATGCGTGGACGGGTTACCGGAACCGGAGAGTTTCTGGAGATCCCGGCAGACGACTTGCGATCGCTGGTCGCAAGGGATGCCGAGTTGGGCGAGCTTTTCATGCGAGCCTATATCCTTCGGCGGGTTGCCCTTATCTCGGTGGGCGGAGGCAACGTGATTCTGCTGGGTTCGCGCCATTCGGCGGAAACCCTGCGGCTGCGCGAATTCCTTGGCCGCAACGGATATCCCTATACGTACATTGACCTGGACACGGACGACCGGTCGCAAAGCATACTCGATCGTTTCGATGTAAAGCTCGACGAGGTGCCTGTGGTGGTGTGCAACGGCCGCACCGTCCTGCGCAATCCCTCAATCGGCGAGCTGGCGGACTGTATCGGACTCAACGTTAACATCGATGAGGCGCAAGTGCGTGACCTCATCGTGGTGGGCGCTGGACCGTCTGGGCTCGCAGCCGCCGTTTATGCGGCTTCAGAAGGCCTCGACGTGCTGGTGGTTGAGACCTCCAACCCCGGCGGCCAGGCCGGCTCGAGCTCGCGCATCGAAAACTATCTCGGCTTCCCCATGGGGATCTCGGGAAGCGAGCTGACTGGTCGCGCGCTGACCCAGGCACAGAAGTTCGGCGCTCATATGATGATCGCGCACAGTGCCGTGCGCCTGAACTGCGACCGGCGGCCCTACCAGGTGATTCTCGATCAGGGCACATCGCTCTCCACGCGAGCCATCGTGCTCGCCGCCGGAGCGCAGTACAACAAACCGCCAATCTCGAACCTTTCGAAGTTCGAGGGACAAGGCGTCTACTATGGCGCCACCTTCATAGAGTCGCAGTTGTGCGAAGGCGAGGACGTGGTCGTGATTGGCGGAGGAAATTCGGCGGGACAGGCGGCTGTTTTCCTCTCCCAGACCGCGCGTAAAGTCTACATGCTGGTGCGCTCAGGAAAGCTTGCGGATACCATGTCGCGTTACCTGATCCGCCGAATCGAGGAAAATCCGGCCATTGAGCTGCATTACAACACCGAAATCACGCAGGTCGACGGGGATGATCGCCTGCGGTGCATAACCTGGGTGGATCGCGATACTCGTCAGAGGTCAACCCACGACATCCGTCACCTCTTCATCATGACCGGCGCCTCGCCGCGTACCAACTGGCTTTCGGGCTGTCTGGCGCTGGACAGCAAGGGCTTCGTGCTGACTGGGTTCGATCTCGAGAAGGCCACCCTGGAGGCAAGAGGTTGGCCATTGTCGCGTCCGCCGCAAATCCTCGAGACCAGCCTGCCGGGAGTTTTCGCCGTGGGTGACATTCGGGCGGGCAATGTGAAGCGAGTGGCTGCAGCGGTGGGCGAAGGCTCAATCGCTATCCATCTCGTGCATCGGGCCCTGGCGGAGATGTAAGGACGCTGGATGTTCGTAAAAGATGTCGAGCACAGCCGATTGAGCTGTGCTCGTCTCTTCTGATTAACTCTTCAGGACCCAGCACGATTGTCACTAGAGACAACTCGTACTGACCATCTTCAGACTGGTGACCTTCATATCCATATGCTGAGCGCTGCCGGCTTCCTGCTTCTCGCTCATCTCTTTCTTCTTCTCCTGCGCGTCCGGCATCATCCTCTCCGTGCCCATAACAGTCACCTTGTGATTGACGTGCGCGCTTAGGCCCTTGCCCCAGAGCTCATACATCTTGCCGTCTTCGCCCATGATGTAATACCCGCCATTGTCGCTGCCCTGTTTCAGGCAACCGGTGACAGACATTTCTTTAGCCATGTTGTCCTGCTTCCCCATGTTGTCCTGTTTACCTGAGTCGTACTGCGCGCACAGGAGGACCGGGAACAAACCGAACAACAAAAGAGGAGTCAAACCTAGAACGACTTTTTTCACGATTGACATTGGTACCTGCTCCTTTCAGTCTCCGGAACGGGCCGGAGTATGGTACGAGGCCAGATAGTCCAGACAAAGTGACGGTGCTGGTGTAGAGACAACGGTTAGCACCGCACAGCTTTAGGATGACAGTCCGGTGGCTCGGGGATTGTCCTGGCGGGGGCACAAACGCATGATGTCGCGAATTTTGGGGGTTACGGCAGCTTGCCCTGCCGACTATAATCTAAGTAGTAGGAGTATGCGCATGACCCGCGGAAACACAATGTCGCACGCCGCACTTAGTTTGCAGTGGCGGATGGGTCTGCCTCCGACCTGGTCGCGGGTGACTTCCACCCGCGCCGACGTGAAGCTGGCGCCCTGCATGGCGCGTCCCAACCTCTTCTCCGGCGACTAAGAACGTCCCTCTTCGCTCCGCTTCCCGTGCGCACCGGTTGAACCAAACCGCGTCCGCGGGCTGGCCAAAGCTCCGGCCACAACGGGCCGCAAGCCTTTTGGAGGAAAACATCATGTCAGTCAATGTTCTTACGTCAGTCGCCGGTCCTAACATTAAGACCGCTCTGCCCGGACCCAATGCCCGTCGTGTTCTCGAAGGTGACGCGCGCTACGTTTCGCCGTCCTACACGCGTTCCTATCCTTTGGTAGCCAAGCGTGGCCACGGCGCCATCGTCGAAGATGTCGATGGCAACGAGTTCCTCGACTTCTCCGCGGGAATCGCGGTGACGTCCACCGGCCACTGTCACCCCGAAGTGGTTGCTGCCATTCAAAAGCAGGCTGCCGAGCTGATCCATATGTCCGGCACCGACTTCTATTACGAGAGCATGGTCACGCTGGGCGAGCGCTTGTCGCGCATCGCACCCATGAAGGGGCCACACAAGATTTATTACGGCAATTCAGGCGCCGAGGCCATTGAAGCTGCGCTGAAGCTGGCGCGCTACCACACCAGGCGGCAGAACATCATTGCCTTCTACGGGGCTTTTCATGGCCGCACCATGGGCGCGCTGTCACTGACCGCGTCGAAGCCGCAGCAGCGCAGGCGTTTTTCGCCGCTCGTTCCCGGTGTTACCCATGTCCGCTACCCCGATATCTATCGCGGCTGCGTCGGCGGCGGCCAGGAGGCCGAGGCCTTCGCGCTGGGATGCGCGCGCTTCATCGAGGAGAAGCTGTTTAAGACGACGCTGCCTCCCGAGGAGGTTGCGGCGATCTTCGTCGAGCCGATTCAGGGCGAGGGCGGCTACGTGGTTGCGCCAGCGGTCTTCATGCAGGAGCTGCGGCGCATCTGCGATCGCCATGGAATTCTGCTGGTCGCCGATGAGGTGCAGTCGGGCGCCGGCAGAACAGGGAAGTGGTGGGCCATCGAGCACACTGGCGTGGAGCCGGACATCGTCTGCATGGCGAAGGGAATCGCCAGCGGTATGCCGCTCGGTATCACCATGTCGAAAGCAGAGCTCATGGACTGGGTACCTGGTTCCCATGCCTCAACCTTCGGCGGCAACCCCGTGTGCATTGCGGCTGCGATGGCGACCATGGATGTCCTGGAGCGCGAGGGCATCAAGAACGCCGAACATGTCGGCAAGCACATCATGAACCGCATTGCTGACTGGCCAGAGCGCTTGGAGCTGGTGGGAGATGTGCGCGGCCGCGGGCTGATGATCGGCGTGGAGATCGTCACCGACAAGAAAGCCAAGACGCCGGGCGGCGCTGAACGCGACCGCATCGTCGAGCTGGCGTTCGAGCGAGGCGTATTATTCCTGGGCTGCGGCCCCAACAGCATCCGGATCGCGCCGCCGCTCGTCATCAGCAACGAGCAGGCGGACATCGCCATGGACGTGCTTGAGGAGTGCATCGACACCGTTGCCGGCGGGCCACACAGCCAATCGGCAACCAACGGCAAGCCCATAGGGGCGTGATCATCGCACCACCGCAAGCCGGTTTGTAACAGGGCACGGCCGACAATGTGTCATCCTGAGCGGAGCGGCCGCGCCCGTTTTTTCGACCCGCATCGCGGGTCGGGCGGCCGCGTAGTCGAAGGATCTGCGGTTCTTATCACTTTCCCAACTCCAGCATGCCTGCCGCCCGATTGAGGGCCGCGGTCAACACCTGCAATTGTTGTTTGGTAAGCGCCAGGTCCTTGTTTTCGATCGCTTCGTTCACTCCGGGAATGACCACCGCGGCATAGCCTGTATTCTCTCCCGGCGCGTAGATCAGGTGCTTGTACCACGGCCGGTTCGGCAATCCGTCCCCGAGAAACGCGCGCTCCGCGTTGCGCAGCACCAGGTTTAACGCTCCCGGGTCGCCAAGCGCAACATTCTGTCGTTTCAAGGCTTCTGCTCCGGCCTTTTGCAGCCGGGCGGCGGCGGTCGTGGCATCGGCAAACGATGGTGCCTGCTCGCCGAACGCCGCCTTCGCATTCCCTTCCGCGGTCTTCACGTAGACACTGATCTCCTTGCCGTAGTCTTCGTAATTGAACGGCAGCACATCAGCGGATGCCATGCGCATCGCGGCAATCCCGTAGATTCGCGCCATCTCCTGCTCGTAGACGAATGTCGGATCGCCGAACCTGGTGAACCAGGCGAAATCGTCGAAGGTGGAGTGGTAGACGCCAAACGGCCCATGTGAGGTAATGTCTGCCGACGGCACGCCGAGATGCTCCAGAAAAGCCGTGTAATCGGAGCCGCTGCCAAGATCGCCTACCTTGACGTCCTTCGAAGTTTCCGCTGCGGGCTCTCGGCCGGTAGCGCCTGAAACCTCCGCGGGCCCATGGGTGCCGCGTTCTGCTTCTTTGTCTTGCGCCGCCTTCCATTGCTCGTAGACGCTGCCGCCTTTGGGACTCGGCACTGCCTTCGCCACGTCGCGAAAATACTGCTTCAGACTCGGCACCGCAGACGCGCCGAAATCGGGACCTGAAACTGCGATGTCCATGTTGAAGTACGCGATCGCGCGCGAGAGGTCTTTGGCATGTTGCTCAGCAAACTCGGTCGAGCCGATCAGACCTTCCTCTTCGCCATCCCAGCTGGCAAAAACCAGCGTTCGCTTCGGCTTCCATCCGGTCTGCAACAATTGCGCCACGCCGTGCACCGCCTCAAGTTGGGCCGCCGTCCCGCTGTTCGGATCAACCGCTCCATACACCCAGGCGTCGCGATGATTTCCCACCACCACCCACTCGTTGGGTAACTCCGATCCTTTGATCTTGCCGATCACGTCCCAAATCGTCACGTACTGGTACGCGATGTTGATCGACATGTGGACCTTCACCGGCCCAGGTCCAACGTGATAGGTGAAGGGCAGCGCACCCTGCCAACTACGCGGTGAATCCGGCCCGCCGAGGTTCGCCATGATCGGCGTGGCGTCGGCGTACGACAACGGAGTCACGGGAATTCTGGGCAGGTTTGTCGCCTGCTCTGGCGGCGTACGTTTGCTATCCGGCAAATCGGGAAGCGAAGCGAGATCCGGCGTTGTGGGATCGCCCGGATACTTGAACTGGTATTGCACCGATCCGCGCTCCACCGCGGTGTCCGGCCGCCACGGCCCTTTGGGATACTTGTCGCCCTTGAAGTAGCCGTCGTCCATGGGATCGGAATAGAGAATGACTCCGGCGGCACCGTATTGCGAAGCAATGGACAGCTTCACGCCGCGAAAGACTTGCCCATAGCGGCAGATGGCGATCTTGCCCTTCAAATCGACACCCATTTCCTTCAGCTTCTTGAAGTCCTCGGGCCGGCCGTAATTCGCATAGACCACTTCCGCGGTGACATCGCCTGACGGGGAATACTGGTTAAAAGCGGGCAGGATTCGCGGGTCCTTCTGGAACGGGTCCTCGTTGACGTGCTCGGGCGAAGGACCGTGCATGATGACGTCCTCGGGCGCCACCACGTCCACCCGGATGTCCAGCGGAATACCCATCCAGACTTTGTACGGCTGAATGTATGCGTCGAGCCCGGCGGCTTTGTAGAGGTCGAGGACGAATTGGGCATTGCGATGATCTTCTGGCGAGCCGGCAACGTGGGGCGCCGAAGTCAGAAATTGCAGGTGCTGCTTCGCCATCATCGGATCGGGAACGGCGAGGAAGGTTTTCTCCGCCTGCAGCTCCGCAGCGGGTGTGCGATAGCCGAAAATCTTGTCCGGTGCAGTGAATGGCGCGCTGGTTGGACTCGTCGTCTGCTGGCCGGGAGCGATTATGCAATAGAGGAGGACGAAGGTGAGAACGCTTCTCGAAGGAATCAAATCAGGGTCTCCTGAAAATGCGACAGGTTGAACTCCGCAAAAAGCAGATTACAACATAGGAGAGAAGATCACGATGACGTGAGCTACACCACCACGCTGGGTTCGGGCGATGCGGTGCTCAGAGGAGGAAGTGCCGAAGCAATCTCCTCGACCGGCGAAGGCATGTTCAGCAAGGTGCGCAATTGCGGCACGATGGCTCGGGTCGCCTTCTCGCCAATCTCAATCAGCTCCGCCGCACGCTCGAAGCAGTTGTAAGAGAAACCACCCACGCCTGGTTCCAGCACCCAATCGGCGTCCTTCTTCCATTGCCCGCTCATCTTCTCCTGAGCAATTGAAAAGCACTGGCCGATCACCTCAAACAGGTGACGTGGTGCGCGCTGCTGCATCCAGTGCGCGCTCAGGTAAATGCCGAGGATCCGGTCCGCCCCCATAGTTCGCAGCGGGGTGGTAGGCACTGCATAGGCCAACATGCCATCGACGTAACGACGGCCATCGATTTCTACTGGCAGAAACATGCCCGGATATGCGCAGCTGGCGCGAATGGGCCCAACCAACGGACCTTTACTGAAGACCACAGCCGCACCTGATTCGAAGTCGGTCGCCGTGATCGCCAGCGGAATCTTCAGCTCCTCGAAGGTGGTCGCGCGCAGCACTCGCGCACAGTAATGCTGCATACGATCGTTGCTGCACAGCCCATAGCGCGAGACCGTCCAGCGCGCGAAATCCTTGAACCGGGTTGCGCCCGCGACCGCTTGCAGATCTTGAGCGCTCATGCCCGCGCAATAGCAGGCGCCAACGATTGCGCCGACGCTCGTGCCGGCAACGAAGTCCACAGGGATCTGGGCTTGTTCCAGCGCCTTCAGTACGCCGATGTGCGCCAGTCCGCGCGCGAAACCGCCGCCGAGCGCCACGCCCAGCCTCATCCGTCGCGGCTCAGGAAACACCAGCTCGTGTTGTTGTCGAGGACTGGGGTGCGATAGCTCCCGCGAGAAGGCGCGTAATGATCGAACGAGTCGTCGTACCGTCGTCAATCTGGTAATCCTGCCGGTGCCGGCTTACTGCACCATTTGTGAGATGCGGCTGTTGCCTCAGATGATCCCTCATAACGGGAGCTGAGGGCATTAAGCGCTGGTAAAAATGCGCCCGAGTACCCGGAAAGATATCATGACCACCGGTTCGCGCTCTCCTTTGACGCACCGTTGTAACATCGGTCGTTCTCTGCGACACTAGCCGTTCGTCGGTAATAAGCATGGAGCGTGAATTTTCGGCGGGCGGCGTGGTTTTGCGGAAAATGCGCGGCCGCCGGTGGTTTCTGGCCGTCATTGAGCCCCACATGGAACGGCCAAAGAAAGCGCCTGCCAAGTCAAGCCACCGCGCTCGGAAAGAGCCGTCTGCAATCATTGCGCTGCCGAAAGGCGCAATCGATCCCGGCGAAAAACCAGAGCAGACCGCATTGCGCGAGGTAGAGGAAGAGACCGGCGTCCGCTGCGAGATGGTCGGTAAACTCGCGGATGTGAAGTATGTCTATGTTCGCAATTGGGGCGATCACGCGCGCGTCTTCAAGATCGTGAGTTTCTATCTGCTGCTCTACCGCTCAGGCAAGCTGGGCGACATCGCCCCGGAAATGCGTATTGAGGTGCAGCGGGCGTTCTGGCTGCCCTTAGACGATGCTCCCAAAAAACTGAGTTATAAAGGTGAACGCGAAATGGCGGCACGAGCTTTGGATTTTCTCGCCGCTCATCCGGAGCTGACTACTCATGCCGCAAACGCCTCACATTGAGCGCCATTTCACCGCCGGCGAGGTGGTTCGCGACGTCGTGATCGGTATGTCGGACGGCCTTACGGTGCCGTTCGCGTTGGCTGCGGGACTCTCCGGTGCTGTCGACAACAGTCGTATCGTTGTCATCGCGGGCTTGGCCGAAATTGCCGCGGGCTCGATCGCGATGGGACTGGGCGGTTACCTCGCCGCAAAAAGCGATGCGGAGCACTATGCCAGCGAGCGGCAACGCGAGGCGAGAGAAGTCGAGGAGATTCCTGAAGAGGAAGCGCGTGAGGTGCAGAAGGTATTTGCGGACTATGGACTCTCGCGGGAAGAAAGCGTCCCGGTGGTGCAGGCACTGACCCGCAAACCCAAACAGTGGGTTGATTTCATGATGCGATTCGAGCTCGGCCTGGAAGAGCCGGATCCCAAACGCGCAGTGCAGAGCGCCCTCACTATCGCCGCGTCCTATATCGCTGGTGGCATCATTCCGCTTTCACCCTACATGGCGATGCACAGCGCCCGTTCCGCGCTGGGATTTTCCGTCGTCGTGACTCTCGTTGCCTTGGGCGTATTTGGGTACATCAAAGGGCGATTCACGGGTGCGCGCGCGGGACGTTCTGCGGCACAAACCATTGTGATCGGCGGACTTGCAGCCGGAGCGGCCTTTCTTCTGGCGAAGCTGATCTCCTAAGCCCAATATGGGAAAAGATTTATCGAAGATTTCTGTTGACTGAATGAATATTCATTCAGTAGCATTGGGTCAACTTAATAAGGCGCGCGTCGTTGCCATCCTCACCCCACATCTTGCGACGCGCGCTGCTTGCTTTTGTGCCGTTGTTTCGCCAGGGGAGAGTTGCCTTGCGGGGAGGGCCAATCGAAAGACAGGAGCGCTTGTGCCGTGCCGTCCATCAAACATGTGCATGCCGCCATCCCGATTGCAGTATTTCAGTGGTGAATAACTTATAGCTTGGCTTGGGAGTCATTCATAGCTCATGCGTAAACGGATAGAGAAGGTCGCCGTCCTGGGCGCGGGCACCATGGGCGCCCGCATCGCCGCGCACCTGGCTAATGCCGGTGTGCCCTCGTATCTGCTCGATATCGTTCCTCCGGATGCCGACGGTCCAGCCCGCAATCGAATTGCGGCCGCCGGGCTTGAAGCGGCGGTGAAGTCGAAACCCGCGGCTTTCTTCGAGCCCTCTCTCGCGCGCCTGATCACGATCGGAAATTTCGAAGACGATCTTCACCAGCTTGCCGACGTGGACTGGATCATCGAGGCAGTGATTGAGGACCTCGAGATCAAGCGCAACCTGCTGCGCAGGATTGAAGCCATTAGCAAGCCGGGCACGATCATCACCACGAACACCAGCGGCTTGCCGGTGGCCAAAATCGTCGAAGGCTTCCCTGAAGACTTTCGCCGCTCGTGGTTCGGCACGCACTTCTTCAATCCGCCGCGATACATGCGGCTTCTGGAGTTGATTCCCACCCCTGACGCCGATCCCGCCGCCATGGACACCATCGCGCATTTTTGCGATCTCCACCTGGGCAAGGGCGTGGTGTACGCGAAGGACACGCCCAACTTCATCGCCAATCGCATCGGCACCTTTTCTGCCCTGAACGTGATGCGCCTGATGTTGGAGATGGACCTCAGCATCGAAGAGGTGGACGCGCTGACCGGTACCGCAGTCGGATGGCCGAAGACGGCAACCTTCCGGCTGGCAGATCTCGTCGGCCTCGACATCCTGGGGCACGTGGTGCGTAATGCCACGACCAATATTCACGACGAGCGCGGCGACCTGAAACTCCCCGACTTTTTCCTCCAGATGCTGGAGCGTAAGTGGCTTGGCGATAAAACCAAGGGCGGCTTTTATCGCAAGAGCAAGAATCCGGATGGCAAAAGTGACATCATGGCCCTCGACTGGAGGACGATGGAGTACCGGCCATCACAGAGGCCCAAATTTCCGTCGCTTGAAATGGCCAAGACTGTCGAGGACCTCCCTGAGCGGCTGCGCATGTTGATTGCGCCCTCCAAGGACAAGGCCAGTGTCTTCCTCTGGTCGGCTTTGTCGGACCTCTGGACCTATGCGGCAAATCGCATCGGCGAGATCTCCGACTCCATCGTCGAAATCGATCGTGCGATGAAGCTGGGCTTCAATTGGGAACTGGGCCCCTTCGAACTGTGGGATGCGGCCGGCGTTGCCAAAACCGTCAAGCGCATGGAAGTGGAAGGGAAGCCGGTTTCGCCCAGTGTGCAGAAGCTGCTCGCGTCAGGCAACGAGAAGTGGTACGCAGACGATACCAAGGCGGCCAGCGGACGCGCGTACTTCGACATTCGCAGCGGTCATTATCACCCTGAGAAAGTACCGGCCGGGGTGTGGTCAGTCGCGGTCGCAAAGAAATCGGGGCTGGTGGTGAAGAAGAACCCGGGCGCGTCGCTCATCGACATTGGCGATGGCGTCGCCTGCATCGAGTTCCACTCCAAGATGAACGCCTTGGGTGGCGATATCGTGCAGATGATCACCCAATCGCTCAAACCCGGTGGGCCGGGCGACAATTTCGACGCTTTCGTTATCACCAACGACGCGGCGAATTTCTCCGTGGGCGCCAATATCATGATGCTGCTGATGGCGATCCAGGAAGAAGAGTGGGACGAGGTCGATCTGGCCGTTCGCCAGTTCCAGGGCATGACGCGGGCAATCAAGTTCTCGCCCAAACCCGTCGTTGTCGCCCCCTTTGGTATGACGCTCGGCGGCGGCTGCGAAGTCACGTTGCATGGGGCAGCGCGCCAGCCCCACGCCGAGCTCTACTGCGGATTGGTCGAGGTCGGCGTTGGCCTGCTGCCCGGCGGCGGCGGCTGCAAGGAGATGACGCTGCGCGCACTCGACAAGGCGCATCACATCCGGCCGGCTGGCCGAGGCGAGGGCGCCGAAGTCATGGAAGCCATGAAGCAGGCATTCGAGACGGTGGCGATGGCGAAGGTCTCGATGTCGGCCTTCGAGGCGCGGAATCTCGGATTCCTTTCCTCGGGCGACGACATCACTATGAATAGGGAGCGGGTGCTGACCGACGCCAAGGAACGCGCGCTGGAGCTGGTGCACGAAGGCTATCGCGCGCCGGTGCCGCGTACCGACATTCCCGCGCCCGGCGAGAGCATCCTGGCCACACTCAAGCTCGGCGTGCACATCATGCACGAAGGAGAGTTCATCACCGATCACGAGGTGAAGATCGGTAACAAGGTCGCCGAGGTACTGTGCGGCGGCGCGTTAAATCCAGGGACGCTTGTCAGCGAGCAGTATCTGCTCGATTTGGAGCGCGAGGCCTTCAAATCGCTGTGCGGCGAGAAGAAGACACAGGAGCGCATTCAGTACACGTTGAAGACGGGCAAGACGCTGAGGAATTAGACAGTCGTGGCTATCGATGACGAACTTGACCAAGTGAAGCGACAGTACCCTGAGCCCGACGAAAATGTCGGACTGGAAGCGACAATGACACTTCTGTCTCTGTTGCCGCAGCGGGGTGACTTTTACTCACATGCCTTCAGGCTTGTTGGGTTCGGATTGACTGTTCCGTTGAAATTCAATCCGTCAGCAATGGGTCCTCAGGATCAAGGCGTCGCTGTAACACTTCGCGGGGTTCGATTGACGCAGATCTTGGGAGCCCAAGCCCGAAGGGCGGCATAACTTAGCCCAGGACGGAGGCCGCCGCAGGCGGCAGGAGTCCTGGGTAGGCGGAAAAAAGAAATTTGAGTCCCGTAGGGACGGCACAGGCGTGAAATGGATTCGAGCGAATTGGGGGCTGGTTACGAAGAGATGTCTCGCGACGCTGAACGCGAGGCGGAGGCACTCGAATGGTGCGAAGCCTTGGTTGGGGATGCATTCTCCGATGCCGATGCGTGAACAGCAGGTCCCTCCACTCGCCCGCCGCGGCGGGCTCGGTCGGGATGACAAATGAATGTTGGGCGATGTTGCGGCGCACCTGAAGGTGCGCCCCTTCAATATTTTGCTAATTGCTAATTGCTAACTGCTAATTGCTAATTGCTGGGGTTTTGAACATGCGCGAAGTCGTAATCGTATCCGCCGTCCGGACGCCGGTCGGCAAAGCGTACAAGGGAACTCTGCGGGCGATTCGTCCCGACGACTTGGCCGCGACCGCGATCAAAGGCGCGCTGGAGCGCGTGCCGCAAGTCGATCCTAAAGAGCTCGAGGACGTGATCCTCGGCTGCGCGATGCCGGAAGCCGAGCAGGGCATGAACGTCGCCCGCATCGCGTCACTGCGCGCCGGTCTGCCGGTTGAAGTCTCGGCGATGACCATCAATCGTTTCTGCTCATCGGGCCTGCAGGCGATTGCTATGGCAGCCGAGCGCATCATGGCTGGAGGCGCCGACACGATCGTCGCCGGCGGCGTCGAGTCGATGACCATGATCCCCATGGGCGGCAACAAGGTTTCCGCCAATCCCTGGCTGGTGTCGAACTATCCCGACGCATATCTCTCCATGGGACTCACCGCCGAGCGTCTCGCGAAGCGCTTCAACATCCCCCGCGAGATGCAGGACGAATTTTCCGTTGCGAGCCATAAGAAGGTGATCGCGGCCATCCAGGCCGGCAAATTCGACGATGAACTGGTGCCTGTGCCGGTCAGCTTCACCACTCCGAATGGCAGCAAACCCAAGCGCACCGACATCGTCTTCAAGATGGACGAAGGCCCGCGCGCCGACACATCGCTGGAAGCACTGCTTGCGCTCAAGCCGGCGTTCCACGCAAAAGGCACGGTCACCGCGGGAAATTCGTCGCAGATGTCGGATGGGGCGGCCGCGGCCGTTGTTATGTCAGCCGAACGCGCGAAGGCGCTCGGGCTGAAGCCGCTGGTGCGGTACGTCGCCTTTGCCACAGCAGGCTACAAGCCGGAAGAGATGGGCATTGGGCCGGTGTTCGCGATTCCGAAGGCGCTAAAGATGGCTGGGCTCAGGCTCGACGACATCGACGTGATCGAGTTGAACGAGGCCTTTGCGGCGCAGTCGTTAGCGGTCATTCAGGAAGGCAAGCTCGATCCCCAGCGTATCAACGTCAATGGCGGCGCCATTGCGCTGGGCCATCCGCTGGGATGCACCGGTGCGAAGCTGACCGCAAGTATCATCCGCGAACTCAAGCGACGCAACGGACGCTATGGCTTGGTGACCATGTGCGTCGGCGGAGGCATGGGCGCGGCAGGCATCTTCGAGAATTTGCAGTAAGTAATTAACCACAGAGACACAGAGGCACAGAGAGAAATCCAACGAACAGGAAAGAGAATTGAAGAAAAGGAAGAATCCGGCCGAGGTTTCTATCTGGTTTTTACAAGGAAAAATTCTCTGTGCCTCTGTGGTGAAAAGGTTTTCTGATAAGGAAGGATCTATGGCAACGACTACGGCGGCTCCCAGAACCAAAACCACGGGCGGAAGCTTTCTGCTCGAAGATCATCAACTCGACAACGTCTTCACTCCTGAAGACTTCAACGAAGATCAGCAGATGGTCGCGAAGCTCGCCGAAGAGTTTGCGGTCAACGAAGTTCTCCCCGTCGTCGAAAAAATCGAGCACAAGCAATGGGAGGTCACTCGCGAGCTGCTGAAAAAGTCCGCCGAGATGGGCCTGACCAACGCCGATGTGCCCGCCGAGTACGGCGGCTCCGACATGGACAAGGTTTCCTCGGCCATCATCGCCGATCGCATGGCCAAGTGCGGCAGCTTCGTCGTCTCCATGGGAGGACATGCCGGCATCGGCACGCTGCCTATCGTCTTCTTCGGCACGGAAGAGCAGAAGAAAAAATATCTACCCAAGCTGGCTTCGGCGGAGATGATCGGTGCGTACGCGCTATCGGAGAGCACCAGCGGCTCCGACGCGCTGAACTCCCGCACCAAAGCGGTGCTGTCGCCCGACGGCAAGCACTACCTCCTGAACGGCGAAAAGATGTGGATCACCAACGCACACTTCGCCGACCTGTTTACCGTCTTCGCCAAAGTTGACGGCGAGAAGTTCACGGCCTTTCTCATCGAGAAGGATTTCCCGGGCTTTTCGGTTGGCGCGGAAGAGAAGAAGATGGGCATTCGTGGTTCGTCCACTGCGCCGCTCATCCTCAACGACTGCAAAGTGCCGGTGGAGAACGTGCTCGGCGAAGTTGGCAAAGGCCACATCATCGCTTTCAACATTCTCAATGTCGGCCGCTTCAAGCTGGGCGCGGGCTGCGTCGGCGGCGCACGCACCTCGTTACAGAATGCAATCTCCTACGCCAAGCAGCGCAAGGCCTTCACCAAGAGCATCGCCGACTTCGGTCTCATTCGCGAGAAGATCGCGCAGATGGCGGTTGGCATCTACGCCGGCGAATCGATGGTTTACCGTACTGTCGGCATGATGGACACAGCACTGGCTGACATCGGTAAGAACCCCGAGGCTATTCGCAAAGCGATTGAAGAGTATGCGGTCGAGTGTTCCATTCTCAAAGTTTGGGGCTCGGAGATGCTCGACATGGTCGTCGATGAGACGGTGCAGATCTACGGCGGCTACGGCTTCGTCGAGGAGTATCCCGCCGAGCGCGCCTATCGCGATTCGCGCGTCAACCGCATCTTCGAAGGCACCAACGAAATCAACCGCCTCATCATCACCGGCTGGCTGCTGAAGCGCGCCATGAGCGGACAGCTTCCGCTTTTGCCTGCCATCAAGAAGGTAATGGACGAAGTCATGTCCGGCCCGTCAGGCGAAGAGCTCGAAGGCACGCTCGCGTCCGAACGCAAACTGGTCGAGAACGCGAAGAAGTTGGCGATGCTTGTCGCTGGCGCGGCCTCGCAGAAGTACATGCAGAAGCTGGCCGACCAGCAGGAGATCATGGGCGCAATCGCTGACATGGTCATCGAGGCATTCGCCATGGACTCGGTGCTGCTGCGTGCCCGCAAGTATGTCGAAGCCAATGGCGAACAGAAGGCCGCGCTTGTCATCGCGATGACGCAGGTGTATCTGGCAGGCGCATTCGCTCGTCTGGAAGCTGCGGCGAAGAAGGTCGTGGCCGCGGTGGCCGAAGGCGACCTGCTGCGCACCCAGATGGCGATTGTCCGCCGCCTTACAAAGCACGAACCGGTGAACGTCATCGCTTTGCAGGAGAAGATCGCCGCCCGCGTGCTGGAGACGGGGAAATACGTAACAGCGTAAAAAGGGCGGTTTCACCACGGAGAGCACGGAGTAGAAATAAGGGTGGGGCGGCTGGGCGCGCTCCGCCCTTTTCTTGGTTGCCGTTTGTCATTTGAATCGGACTGTCCGTTAAAATGAACATAATGACCAAGCGTGGATTGCAACACAGAATCCGAGATAGAGACGGCGAGACCAGGGCCAAACGTGGCGACAGGGTCGTGGGAGATCTGCGGAAAACCTATGGGCCTACATTTGCGTTGGGATATCGTTCGAATACTAAGTTGAGCAAAGTACTAGAGCGGGAAGGTTACGATTCGCTGTCAGATTATCTCAAAAGGTCTAACTTTGTTCGCACCTACACCGCTGTTATACATAGAGAGGATTCGTGGTATGTAGCTGAATGTCCCGAGGTTGGCGTTGTCAGTCAAGGGAAGAGCATTGAAGAGGCGGTCTCCAATCTTAAGGAAGCTACAGAGCTATACCTCGAAGAATTTCCCTCGCTTTCATCCCAGCGATCCCTGATCACCACGTTTGACATTAGGTATGCCTAAGCTTCCTCGGCTGTCCGGGGCTCAGACGATACGTATTCTTGAAAAGCTCGGCTTTGTCCGAGTGCGGCAGCGCGGCAGCCACGTTGTGCTCAAGCGCATTACTAACAGCGGCGAAATCGGCTGTGTGGTACCACTTCATCCGGAACTCGCTATCGGAACGCTTCGTGGCATTTTGAAGCAGGCACATGTTGATCCCGATACTTTCTTGGAGAACACCTGATCCCCCACCGAAGCATGATGGAAGGCGACTCGTCCCCTCTTTTCCGGCTCTCGTCTACGATGCGCACCTCTCCATTGTGTTGTTCGGCTGTAACGTGAATAATTGAACAGCAGCTCGCATCCTTGAGGAGAGTGCAATGCATAGGAGCCGGTTCTCACTATTCGTCGTATTCATCGCCTTCGCAGCAATTGCCGTCGCGCAAGATAACGCGCAGAACAAGAAGCCGCCCGCCAGCCCTCCCGGCACCGCCAGCGTCACCTTCGCTGATGGGAAGACTGTCACCATCGACTACAGCCGTCCTTCCATGCGCAACCGGAAGATCTTCGGCGGCCTGGTTCCTTACGACGAAGTCTGGCGCACCGGCGCCAATGCAGCCACCAGTCTCAAAACCGACGCCGACCTCGACATCGGCGGCACCACCGTTCCCAAGGGAAGCTATACCCTGTACACGTTGCCCGGCGCGAACAGCTGGCAGCTCATCGTCAACAAGCAGACGGGCCAGTGGGGCACGGAATACGACAAGAGTCAGGACCTGGTTCGCATTCCGATGAAGGTCACGCAACGGCCCTCCGGCCTAGAGCTGTTTACGATTTCGTTCGACAAAACCGGCGGCAACTCCGCCGTTCTGAAGCTTGAATGGGAGAACACGATCGCCAGCGTGGACGTGCGAGAAAAGTAAGCGGCGCAAACTCGGGTCGAGGACCCGCACTCAGTGCTGGTTTCCGACAACACGGCCGCACAATTCTTAACAATTTTTCGCCTGTAAACGCTGGCGTCAACCGCACTGCAAACGCCATCATAGATAGTTACGAGCTGTTCGCGCCGCATTCAGGAGCGTGCGGCCAGACATCTCGCAGGGTTGTGGCGTTCGCGCTTGTTAACGCTACTTTCTTGCATTTCTTGTGTTACTGACAAAAGCACCAAGCGCTTCACCTGATCGTTCATGCTTCAGCACGTCGCTTCGTTGGCCTCAGAATCTGTCACGATACTCTTCGCGCTCTGCCTGAGCACTGGCATTCTTGTTTATTTCGGCGTTCATTATTGGCAGCAGGTGCGGACCCTGTCGCGCAGCCGCTCACAGTTGCTCTCTTTTGGCGCGGTGCTGGCCATACTCGTGGCCGTCACGCAGCTCTACCAGTCGCATGACGCAGCAGCGGGCGACGACTTTCTGCACGCCGCTGGCAGATCGCCGCATCCCCAGAGCGTCACCTCCGACTCGCTATCCGCTGCAGGTCTGGCCGTGGTCGCCACCTATCACAATGACAATGCCCGCACCGGCCAGAACATCATCGAAACACTCCTGACGCCTGACAACGTCAACGCCGCGCACTTCGGCAAGCTGTATTCGTTTCCCGTTGATGGATATGTATATGCGCAACCGCTGTACCTGCCGCAGGTGGCGATTCCGGGGAACGGCATCCACAACATCGTATTCGTCGTAACTCAGCACGACAGCGTTTACGCGTTTGACAGCGATTCGCCCACGCCTGCACCGCTATGGAAGGTCAACTTCCTGAATTCAGATGCCGGCATCACCCCCTTGTCGCCGGCCGACGTCAACTCCAGCGACATTCAGCCCGAGATCGGAATCACCAGCACCCCGGTGATTGACGTCGCCGGCAACACGCTGTACATCGTCGCTGCCACAAAGGAAAACGGCGCGTTCCTCCATCGCCTGCACGCGCTCGACATCACCTCCGGCGCAGAGAAGTTTGGCGGCCCTCGAATCATTCAGGCCACGTATCCCGGCAAGGCGCAAGACGCCACCGACGGCGTGCTGACCTTCTCCTCGCGCTTTCAACTGCAACGCGCAGCTTTGCTGCTCTCGAACGGAAAGCTCTACATCGCCTTCGCATCAAACGCTGATTCCGGGCTGTATCACGGCTGGGTGATTGCTTACGACGCGGTCACGCTACGTCAGACCGGCGCCTGGGTCTCCACGCCTGACGGCTATCAGGGCGGCATCTGGATGAGCGGCTGCGGGATCGCCGCCGACAACGATGGCAGCCTCTACCTGTCGGTGGCGAATGGACCGTTCGACGCTTATGGCGACAATCCTGGAGCGAACCTCAGCGACAGCGTTGTCAAGCTCAAGCCCGGCGCGCACGGAATTACGGTCGCCGACTTTTTCACGCCCTACAACCAGGCCAGGATGGCCGAAGACGATCTCGACCTTGGCTCCGCGGGCGTGCTCCTGCTGCCCGATCAACCGGGTCCATATAAGCGCGTCGCTATCACCAGCGGCAAGAACGGTCACATCTACCTGCTGAATCGCGACAGCCTGGGAGGCTATAGCCAGAGCAAGGGCAATCCTCAGGTCCTGCAGGAAGTCTCAGGACAACTGCGACAGCAGATGGGTACGCCCGCCTACTGGAACGGGTATGTTTACTTCGGGGCTGGCATCAGCCCGCAGAAGGACGGAATCAAGGCATTCGCGCTGCGGAATGGCACGGTCTCCACCGCTCCGATCTCGCAGAGCGCTGCCATCTACCACCTGACGCGCAGCACGGTCGCCGTGTCGGCGAATGGCAACACCAATGCCATTGTCTGGGCCGTCGACAACGACGCTTACTACAGCGCCCATCAGGGGCCGGCGGTCCTGCACGCCTACGACGCGAAAAACCTGGCGCGCGAGTTGTACAACTCCAGCCAACGTTTGGCGCGCGACAATCCCGGGCAGGCTTCGAAATTCACCGTGCCCACCGTAGCCGATGGCAAGGTCTTTGTCGGCACCGCAAACCAACTCAGTGTTTACGGATTATTGCCATCAGCCAGGTAGCTGAGTGCAGCCCCTCTCGTTTGACGCCTTCCGCAGGAAAACGTGGCGAGTTCCAGCCCGCAACCTCTACCGCGGTGGCATGATGATAGAAGACTTTCTGATGCGACTCCGCCCAATCCTGCTGACCATTGCGCTCGCCGCTTTTCTGTCGCATTGCGCGCCGGCCCTGTCCGCCCAGACCGCCGCCCAGTCAACGCAGCACCGCGCCACCAGCACACCTTATACCGGTGATCTCTCGGTCTTTGAAACGCCTGGCCGCGATGAGCGCCTTCACATCAATCGCGTGATGGACATTCTTTCCCTTTCGCCTGGAAAAACCGTAGCCGATATCGGCGCCGGCTCAGGATGGTTTACGGTGCGTGCGGCCAAACGTGTCGGCAGCACCGGAACGGTGTATGCCGTCGACATTAATCCGGCAGCGATCCAGCATATCGACGAACGTGTCAAGCAGGAGCAGTTGCGCAACGTCAAGACGATTCTCGGCAAAGCCGGCAATCCTGAGCTTCCGCCGGACAGCGTCGATGCCGTGCTTCTGCTGAAGACCTACCATGAAGTCGCCGAGCCAGTTGCATTGTTGCGCAACCTTCGAACTTCCCTCAAGCCCGATGCGCGTGTGGGGATCATCGACCGCGACGGCAACGGCGTAGATCACGGCGTGCACAAACAGGTGGTGCTCCACGAGGCCGATGAGGCTGGCTACCGTTTGCTGGAAGAGCACGATGATCTGGTCAAAGGTGACAAGATGGACTACTTCCTCGTGCTCCAGGCCAAGTAACAGCCTGATGTTGTATTCCCTTTGCTTCGGCGACAGCAAGACGTAGAATGTCGGCGCATGAGCTCGCCCGCGCCTGCCCCTCAATTAGACCTTACCGATCCGGTGTTCGCCCGCCTCCAGGAACAGATCGACTGGTATGACCGCAAGAGCATGGCTAACCAGCGCACCTTCAAGCGGCTCAAGGTCACGGAGATTGTAGGCGCGTCGCTGATCCCGTTCTTATCTGCAGCTAAGATTCCCGGCATCGTCGGCCTCGGCTACGTGAGCGCTGGACTCGGCGTGCTCATCACCGTCCTCGAAGGCTTGCTTCATCTCAACCAATATCAGCAGAACTGGATCACCTACCGCTCCACCTGCGAGCAGTTGAAGCATGAGAAGTATGTCTTTCTGGGGAACGCGCCTCCTTACGCCAACGGCGACCCTGCCGAGAAGCGCGCCTTGCTGGCCGAGCGAGTGGAATCGCTGGTGTCGCAGGAGCACGCCAAGTGGGCTTCCGTCCAGCAGCCCGACAACAAGGACAAAGACAAGTAGCCGCTGACCTGCCTCATGGGTGATTGCAATTGCGCGCCATCTTCATAAGCTATCGACGCAGCGACTCGCAAGGTGAGGCCGGCCGTCTCTTTGACGATCTGGCGAAACAGTTCGGCAGCGATGCCGTATTCATGGATGTCAGCACCATCGATGCGGGTCGGGACTTCCGCCAAGCCATCGACGAAAGCGTTGCCAAGTGTGCTGTCCTGCTGGCGGTCATTGGGCCGGAGTGGCTGAACGCAACTGACGAAAACGGCGCTCGCCGTCTGGACGATGCAGGCGATTACACTCGTATTGAAACCGCCTCGGCGCTGCGCCGCGACATCCCTCTTATACCGGTCCTGGTGCGCGGCGCAAGAATGCCTCGCGCCGACCAACTGCCCGCCGAAATTTCTGAGATCGCCTATCGCAACGCAGTCGAGCTGACCCATGTACGCTGGAAATCCGACGTGCACTTACTCATGAACGCGCTACGGCCTTTAGTCGGCGAACCTCGATCACGGGCAGCAGGGGGCGTCGGCTCGCGCATCGATTCGGCAACTTTGCAGAACATCTCTCGCGAGCTGGCCGCCTACATTGGACCCATCGCCGAGCTGGTCGTGAAGCGCGCGGCCGCGCATTGCAGCAGCGTGGAAGAGATCTATCGAGAATCCGCCGCGGAAATCGAGACCCAAGGCGATCGCGGAAAGTTCCTGGCGGGCATGCCCCGTTAGCCGCCTCTTACGATTGCAGCATCTTCAGCGCCTTCTCCAGGCTCACGCGCATTCGATTGAAAGAAGCGGTCACGGTCGCGATCTCGTCGCGTCCCTTCGCCTCCAACGCTGGCACCTCCTTTTCGCCTCGACTGACCCGGTCCGCCGTCTCCGACACCAGTTTCAACGGCCGAATCACAATCCAGTACACGCTGAGATCGAGCGCCATAACCGTCACTAACAGCGCGATGCCCAGGTACCACATCAGCGTGCGATATGCGCGGTCGGCAATTTGCACCGGCACCGACATCGGGACCGAGACCACTTGTGCCGCCACGACAGAGCCTTGCTTCCAGCCGAAGCCGTGCTGCGAACCATAGGTGGCGATCATTGCTGCGGGAGCGGCTGACGGCACGCTGTGACACTCCAGGCAGGGAGGGTCGGCCGCAAGTGGAGTCGCCAGGTACAGCGTTGGTCCGTTCGGGGTCATCCGCTCACCCGTGACCTCCCGCTTTTCGGGATGGTCGCGCAGATACCCGATGACATCGGCTTCCCAGTCCACTGCGCGGTGCTGGACATTCGTGGGATTCAGGGTCGCCTCGCGATAGGAGTAGTCCGGATATCTGTCCTTAAGGCGCTTGAAGGTCGCCATGGCACTGAACGCCGGCACAGTCTCTGCCAGAAACGTCGTCTTATGCTTCGGATTTTGCTCCAACAGAGGTGCGAGATCGGAGGCGGTGTAGTCGCGCACCGACCGGGCGCTGGCCATCATCAACTCAGCCTCTTCCAGGACTTCGCGCCGCGCGTTGTTGAGCAGAAATGTGTGAGCGACTTGCGCAATAATCAGCCCGCAGGCCCCAAACAACAAAAGCAGAATCAGGTTGAATTTGGTAAGCAGCTTCATGATGGTTCCCCGAGCAGCTTCGTCCGGAGAACAAGTGTACGGCAGGGCTTCTCTGACCCGGAAGTTTTCTGATGGTCGGGGAGTGCCTCAGTTCGAATTTTCGCAGAGCGGCCCCGAGTTCTTGATCTGCTTGTACATCAAACTAGAGCCGGTCTCATAAATGCAGACCGTACAGCCACGGCCGGCTTCTAGCGTTGATCTCCTAGGGGCACAGGGCGACGCGAAGATGAGATAAGCCGCGTGATCAGTCAGATTCTCGTTGACATCTCGCGACACGGGCGTAGACTCGATTCAACCGCTCCCACAAATGTCTCCTTACTGGCTAGATGTGAGCCAGTCCCGCTCCCGAGGAACCAGGTGCACTAATTTCTGTGATCCGATCTGATCTCATGACAGATGCCACTCAGGCATCGCGACTTCGGGTCTCCTGAACCTCACAGCGGCGAAGTCGAATCTGCCAACTTCCCCCGCCCTCACGCTAAAGAGGAGAAGAATATGAAATCCCGCACACGAATGCTGGGAAGTATTTTGACTGTCGTCGTTCTATTGGTTGTTTCAAGATCGATGGTGTATGCGGCTCCCATTAGGGTAGACTGCGGCAAGGGTGGCAGCATCAGCGGCACACTTGCGAGCCTCGCGAGCGCCGGGAACACCCGCGGAGTCACCATCCTCGTGACCGGCACCTGCCGGGAAAACATTCTGATTATTGCCTTCGACCATCTGAACCTGCAGGCGCTGCCGATCGCCACCCTCCAGGATGCATCGAACGGAACTAATCCGGTCGTTGAAATCTTTAATTCCTATGATGTAACCCTGACAGGGTTCATCATCAACGGAGGCTCGCCTGGGGTCCAGTGCGATATTGACAGTTATTGCGAACTCTTCCTGAATACAATTCAGAACTCAGGCGGTGATGGGGTGGCATTTGGAGGGTCCCATGGTCGCGTCGTGAGCAACAACATTTCGAGCAACGCCGGCACGGGTATGCGTCTTTACGACGGCGCCACGGTTTTCACACGGATAAACACGCTCAGGGGAAACGGGGGGCACGGTGTGGTGGTGGTCTCGGGCAGCAACCTTACTGCTAATTCTGACACTGTTCAGGGCAGCGGGTTCGTTGGCATTCGTGTCTCAAGAACTCTGTTTTGCGAGCCCTCGATCTCACGATCACCGGCAACAACTCGGCTGGCGTCCAGCTAGAGGAGGCTTCCACTGCATCTTTCGGGCAGTCAAGTACGGGCAACGTGATCACCGGGAACGGCGGCAACGGTGTGTCAGTTAACGACCTGTCGTTTGCGTCATTCTCCGGCACGAACAATGTAAGCGGAAACCTTACCCAGCCTGATGTCGCCTGCAACCCGCAGTACTCAGCCACTCGCGGAGCAGGTACAGTCGGGGGCACGACCAATTGCGTGGAGCCTCGACACAAGAACTAATTTTGACAAGAAGGCCGGCCGCTGGAAGGTTGAGAGGCTCTTCGCCTGGCTCCACAACTACCGCAGGCTGGTGACAAGGTGGGAATACCACATCGAAAACTTCCTCGGCTTTGTCCACCTCGCCTGCTTCAAACTGCTGCTCAGATATTTATGAGACCAGTCTAGTTAGCCGATTTTCTTCCACATTTCGCGTTGCACAGCACGAATTCTGCGCCAACTAATCTTGTCGCATGACACGACGGCGCTCCATAGATCGCCAGTCGCCTGGTCGGGGTCGCCCATGACGGTTTTCATCTCGCAGCCAATGCATGTCGCCGGAGAAGACCCGGACTCGTCGGGAGTCGGCGCCCCGAAAATCTTGTGAAGCTGCGCATAATCGGCGCCACCGCCGATGGTCGTGATACTGTTGCCAGTCGAACCCGTTGAGGCTTTATAGTAAGCAGGGCCAACGAGTCATGTTTACTGGAAGAAGGAAGTGGGTCCTTTGCGCCCTCGGTCTGCTGCTGGTTGCGGCACTTGCCGCATTCCTGCTGACTCGCTCTTCCGAACGCCCGCACTTGTTTGCCAAAGGTAAAGGTGTAGCAGCATCCCCGAAGCCGAAGCTCGTCGATCGGCGCCCTTTGGAGACGGCCAACAGTCTGACAGGTTTGGCCGCAACGACGGACGAACAGCAGATCGCCGACGAGGCAGTCCGAATTGCCGACCAGGAAGTCGACCTGGCATTCGCGTCCGCCCTGCACCAGGCTCAAGACAATTCTCCGCCTCAGACCGCCGACATCAAGCAGCTTAACGACCGCATTCGCTTTCTCGAGTCTCGCCAGAAGTCCCTGCAGCCGCAAATGGATCGGCTGACGAAACTCGCTGCCTCGAGTACCGACGACGAGGCGCAGCGCCAACTGGAGCTCCTAAAAGCCAGGGCGACACTCATCCAGGACACGCTTGATGATGCCAAGCAGGATTTGCAGCGGGCGGGCGGCAATCCGGAAGCAGAGATCAGGCAGGAACTCGAAGAACACGAAGCCACCCAGCACAATCAGAAGCCGGCTTTGCGCGCAAACCAATCTTCGTTAGTAATTGAGAACAATTTGAAGTCGCAGTTTCGCGAATGGCAGCGGCTTCGGGAAAATCGCCGCCGGCTGCTCAGCGCGCAGCAGGAGGCAATAGCTGCGGTTCAGACCCTCACCCGAAAGCATGAAGCGTTGCAGAAGGGTCTGCCGGACAACTTCGATGATGCGGGCGAGGCCTCCGACAGCACTGGACCGGGTGACCAGCAGCAGCAGGCGACCGCCCTCACTAACCTGCGCTCTCTCTCCGACAGAACCAAAACCATGGCTCTATACGACAAGCGCATCCAGGCTGAACAACAACTGGGCGCTCTTTATGAGCAGTGGATTGAAATCGTCAACCGGCAGCTTCAGACTGCGCTTCACGCCATCGTGCGCTCGCTGCTTTGGATTCTCCTGGCGCTGATAGGCATTGTTGCCGCTGAAGGATTCGTCGAGCGCTTCTACATGAGTCTTGGTCCTGACCGGCGACGGTTGAGCACCATGCGCTTGGTGCTTCGGTTGGTGTCCCAGGTAATCGGCATACTCGTTATTTTGCTTGTGGTATTTGGACTCCCCACTCAGCTTTCCGTGGTATTGGCGCTCGCCGGAACCGCCTTGACGTTCGCGCTCAGGGATTTCATTGTGGCATTCTTCGGCTGGTTCGTCCTCATGGGTCGGCAGGGAATTCGCAAGGGAGACTGGGTGGAGATTAACGGCATCGGCGGCGAAGTTGTCGAAGTCGGATTGTTGCGCACCATCTTGCTGGAAACTGGAAACTGGAACGATGCCGGCCATCCCACCGGACGCAAGGTGTCGTTCGTTAATGCCTTCGCGGTTGAAGGGCACTTCTTCAACTTCACCACCGCCGGGCAGTGGCTATGGGACGAGTTGGACGTTCTCATTCCTGCCGGCGAGGACCCCTACGACCTGATCAACTCGGTGCTCCAGCTTGTGACAGACGAGACTCGCGAGAACGCCGCGAGCGCCGAACAGGACTGGCACAGCGTTACCCATGGATCGGTAGTGCAGACGTTTTCCGCACTGCCCGCAATCAACGTGCGGCCTACAAATCTGGGTGTAAACCTGGTGGTGCGGTATGTGGTGAACGCGCACAATCGCTACACCGTCCGTACCCGGCTATATCAGGCTATCGTGGAACTGCTGCACCGCAGGAAATCGGCGCCTTCCACCGAACCAGCGGCCTCTACCGGATAATTGAGCGCTCGCACCATCGCTTCTTAGTCCGAACGTTCTCCACAATGGCTCTCCCGAACTAAGTAAATTAGGCAAGCAGCCTTAAGGCGAATCGCGGGTTTGTAGACAAACTTCGCGCTGCTACTCTCCTTCGTAACGAACCATTCTCTGTGCTGATTTCGATGCTGTCGCGACGCATCAGCAGCCAGAACTCTCTTCGATCGCGATGAGTTGTTTGCCGGCTCCGCCGGCCGGCAACCAGCGTTCTGTGGATCTATTGCTACACCTGAAGTTGCTGTTTCGAAATTTAAAGCATGAGGGGTTCTATGTTCCGCTGCGGCTATGTCCTTTTTCTGACGCTGTGCTGTCTCATCGCCAGCGGATTCGCTCAAGAGTCACCTGGCAGCCCAGCTCGTTCCAAGCATGTTGTCTACATCATGGAGGAAAATCGCAGCATCGTTCAAGCCTCCGAATACATGCCCTATTTAAAGTCGCTGGCTGTCCAATACGGGCAAGGAATGCAGGTCTACTCCGATTCACACGGCTCGTGGTTGGCCTATGGCGAGTTAACCTCCGGAATGGCGCCGTTCAATGGAGAAGGCGATGGCGGGATCTGCAACGGTGACGGATGCTCGAAGACAATTACCATCGATAACCTCGTGCGGCATTTTGCCAAACAAGGAATCAGCTGGAAAGGGTACTTCCAAACCATGCCCTACATCGGCTATTTGGGCTATCAGTATGGATTGTATGTGCGGCGGCACAATCCATTTGATTTCTATAGCGATGTAGATTACCTGCTTCCCGAGCAGCAAAATATGTATCCCGCCGATCCTTACATGCTGCACGACATCGAGAACAATCGGTTGGCGAATTTTACCTGGATCACTCCCGACCTCGATCACGACGCCCACAACGGCAACAGCGATCAACAGGCGCTGGAAGCTGCCGACGCTTATCTGCAAACCTTCGTGCCGCAGCTCCTGCAGTCTCCGCCGTTTCAGCCAGGCGGAGATGGCATACTCATGGTTAGTTTCGATGAGGGCGAGTTGACCGGCGATAATCGGTGCGGCGGCTATCCCGACCCTAACAATTGCGGCGGTCACATCTGGCAGGTGATTATAGGGCCGCAGGTAAATCGCGCTTACGAATCGGACACCGTTTTCAAGCAGGGAAGTCAGCTGCGCCTATTCTGCGATCTACTCGGCCTCAACAGCTGCCCTGGTGATGGCGCGACTTCACAACCAATGGCGGAATTTTTTCAGGGCAGTCCGAATTGCTCGTCGAACCAGGACCACATGGTCGTAATCTGCTCGCCAACTGCGAACGGCGGAGTGGGATCGCCCGTACAGATCAACGCCGCGGCGAAAGATAATGAGTACGCCATCACCGGAATGGTTGCGTACGCGAACAGCCAGATTATCGCGGAGAGCCCCGATGGGGTACTCAACGCTCTTGTCCCAATGAAGCCTGGTCAATATCAACTGGTAATTCGCGCGTGGGATACGAGCCGCGCCTACTTCTCGTCGCAGGAGAATTTTACTGTGACGACTGGGGGTTTGCAGGAGTCGCAGAGCGATACGCAGTGATTGGCGCCCCAATTTCAAATTGTTCCACGTGGAACAATTTGGTGGCTTGCAGGTTACTGTAACTAAACGAGTTACGATATACCATTTTCGTGTGGGTAACTAGGGCCCAAAAAAGTAACCAAGACTACCCCGGGTTACCGCGGGCGAGGCCCTAAGATCCCTGCGCTCGATCACCGCGACTATCACCTTCCGGCGGATCCCTGCATCAGCTATCGCACGTTGTACGAAGCGCTGCAAGGCTTTGAAACTGACCTCCACCAGCACATTCATCTGGAAAACAACGTTCTCTTCCCGCGCGCCGTCGCGATGGAAGCTAATCGGTAGATCCACAAGAACGCTGTTTGCCTTTGGCGGATTAGTGCTTGGATGGTTTGTCCTCAGCCCGGTTACCGGCCAGTCCTTCGACCGCACGGCAGTTGTACCAGGCTTTAGGCGGAGGTTGGCAACGACATCCACGCCATTCGAAGCCGTCATCACCTTGCCTTCTCATTCTGAGCCGCAAGCCCACATCGTATTGCCGCTTCAAGCGTATCGATGTTTATATCCTTTAGAGCCTTGAACCGAATGCAATATCCGGTCACGCTCGCCTTGCCTAGTTTTTTTCCATACGTTTTGGCTAAGTGCTTCTTATCTTTGAGACCAAGGATATAGACAGAGATTCCGGTTTTGTTTGCGCTCACACCAATTTGAAAAAACTCTCTACTTTTCCCACTGACATATTTTATTGTGTGAAATCCGTATCCTATCGTAGGGTTAGAAACAGTTTGGTTTTTGCTGTTTTTACCATCGACGAACCATAATTTGCATCCTGGTGACACTTGAAGTGTGATCCGGTGCAGCTCTTGGATGTCACTGCGTTTTGGTTCAGGTTGGCTGGTAATATACTTCTTGATTTCTTCTTGTACGCTCATATGTTCCGCTCCCTAGAACCGCGCACGGATTATACGACGTTTAATCCTTCTCTCACCTCTCCCGATTCAGCTGAAACTGCCGCATCCGGTGCTTCTTCTCAACATCTGGCCAGATGGCGATGCCGGAGCACGTCCATCTGCTCATCAGCGAGCCAATCACAGGCTCACCTTCGGCGGTCTTGAAAATCCTCAAGCAGCGTATCTCGCGCTACCTGCGCAGGAGGGGTCGTTACACTCCAGACGGACAGTTCAGCTTGTCATGAGCCGACTTTGCGGGATCGATCGATGGGAGGACACACTAAGTGTGTCAGAATGCTTCCGGTAAGGTTTTGGAGCGGGCAAACTCGCGGGCTGCTCTCCGTCTGGCGCAAAGACGATAAGGGGCGTCATATGATCTACAAAATACTGTGTGGGGTCGCTTTAGCGCTGGTCGTGCTCGTTCTTGTCGCCCTAGAGGTCCGTACAACTGGTTCTTATGAACGTACGTTCAATGCTTCCCAGGACAAGGTATGGCGCGTGTGGAACGATGCGGATTCGATTAAACACTGGTGGGGGCCGAGGGGCTACACAGCCCCATTCATCAGAAATGATCTTCGAGTGGGCGGGACGTACCTGTGGGCCATGAAATCACCAAAAGGAGAGATGTTCTGGAACACCGGGGTTTATAAGGAAGTGGTCCAAACAGAAGGATCGTCTCCACCATGTCGTTTGCCGATGAGACTGGTAAAGCCATTCCTGGCTCGAAGGCCCCAGTCCCGGGCCGTTGGCCGAATGCGGTCACGGTCATTGTGGAATTCAGTGAGTCGAGCGGAAAGACGAAGGTTACTGTTACGGAGGTAGGGCTCCCACTGATCGTGAAGATCCTGTCCAGGGTTGCCTGGGATCAACAGTTCGACAAGATTGAGGGTTTACTTTGAGGGACGCCGGGCTGTTATCAGTGGCAGAACTCCGAGTAGCCGACTAATCACTCAAGTGGATTGCCTCCACGAAAATGCGCACAGTGGCATTCCTAGACCCTAGGGCGTTTGTCGTTACCTACCATCCTCAAAGCATTTCTGAATAGCCTAGAAGAGGACGTCGAACTTGGGACCTACCGCTTCTACCGTTCGGCAACGAACCGTCAACGTGACTGTCCAAACTGCTCATGGTGTCACCTTGCTTACGGACGTCGCCCGAACAGCGAATGCCGTGCCTCGCACGGTCGTGTAGACGGTATCGAAAACGCCGAGGCTCTTGATATTCGCCACGCCGCCGACTGTGATCGGGTCAACGAGATATTGGACTCTGCTCTCTGTGTTGGTGAACGCAGGCCACGGTGGAAGACCCGGGCCGTTTGGATCGCCCGACTTCGCGAAGTTGACCCAGTAGCTGGACATCTCGCCAGCCAATTTCCGATCTCCGGCAGTCCAGTTCCAAGGCGACTGGTCCAGGTGGTCGAAGACATACCAGAGCTCGGCATAGTGGCTCGCGCCCCAACCCGCGTACACGGAGCCGGCCGGAAACGGAGGCTGCTGTTGAAACGAGTAGTAGAAGACAGGACCGTGCCCGGTTCCGGCCTGCAACCTCGCCCAGGCCCACATGTCCCAGCCGAAACGGAGGTCGCGTTCGAGGCCGAGTTGCGCTTGCCGCGCCTCTTCGTCGGTCGCGTGTGGATATGCCGCGACTAGCGCAGGAGGAAGTTGGCCAACGCTGCGCTCCAAGTCGCTTGAGAACGTGGCGGCCGTCTCGTGGGAGACATCTATCATCGCCCTCGCCTCGTCGGCATTCGAACCGATCAGCAGCGGGACATCGTTCTGCTGCCCTGAAGCGAACGCCTCATATGGCGAAACGGGAAGCACATAGGGTTCGATCACCGCGTGCACGATGCCGCCGGCATTGCCGGTAAGTTGGGACGCCGGCAGGCGGCGCAGTTCCTTGAGAGAGGCCGCACCCAGCGAAGCGGCGTATTTCTCCCCGTCGCGTTCCGCATTGGCTAGCAGGAACTGTGGTCCGAGCTGGAGCGGCTCAAACAGACCGCCGCTCTCTCCGATGGCGCGCTGAAACAAGCCTCTGGCAAGAGGCGAGGCCATCAGGATGCTGACCGAGATAGAACCGGACGATTGGCCGGCGATGGTTACGCATTTCGGGTCGCCGCCAAAAGCTGCAATATTCCTTTGGATCCATTCGAGGGCGGCAATCTGGTCCATCAGGCCGTAGTTCCCGGACGAGTGGTGCGGGGACTCGCGCGTCAGCTCCGGATACGCAAGAAACCCGAGCGGACCCAGCCGATAGGCGACGGTGACGACGATGACGCCTTTGTGGGCGAGCTGGTCGCCCCAGTACAAGGGCATGGCGGCAGAGCCGTTGATGTAACCACCGCCGTAGATCCAGACAATCACCGGCAGTTGCGCGTGAGCGGTCTTAGCTGGTGTCCATATATTGAGGTAGAGGCAATCTTCGCTCACTGCCGGCGGCGTCTCGCCCGGCATGGACACACCAACTTGCATACACGCTGGAGCAAACGCATCCGCCTTACGCGTGCCAGTCCAGGGTGCGGCAGGCACCGGGGGGCGCCAACGCAGGTCGCCGACCGGCGGGGCGGCGAATGGGACCCCTTTGTAGACACTCAAACCATTTGCGCTTACTCCTGATATCGTGCCGGACTCCGTCAGGACTTGCTGTGCGCCAGCGGCACTCGCTAGCTGCGCCGCCGCTACTAACACACATAGGAATCTCCATAGGTTCCGCATTCGGTTACCTCCATTGGCTTTTCGGTTGTGGAGCTCAGGAATGCGTTCTTGAATTTCGACTTGGCCGGCCGCAAAACCGGAGGCTCAATTCTGGGATCCCCACGCGTTGATTATTTCCCGCCTGGCGTGTTGTCGCTGTGCAATAGCGCTCACATACCTGGGAATCGCATGTTGCTATGCGTTCCTGCCGTTCGTTGCACACCGCAACGTTAGTTTCTGGATGAGCCGTTTGCGAAGACTGGCCCCCCGCTGGATAGGTAATGACAAGTCGGCAAGTGTTTACGAGTGCTTTTCATCTGGCTGGCCGTATAACGCCCGACCCATCGTCTTGGAGGTCCTGGTCACAAGGACGGGAAGCCGACTATCCGGCCAAGTGGATGCCCGGACACTGGCGCGTTTAACAGGACCAAGGATCCGAGAGCGATACGAACCTGGGTCGATGAGTGCATTGGACTGAAATCAACAGTTGAACCAAGGGTCACTTACCCCGAGAGACGACTATTCGGCCGAGCGGCGAGCAGCCTGTTCTAACCAAGCGTTCGCCGCCAGCCTCAGCCGTATCTCGCGCATGACGATCATCAAAACTCCAACTTCTTATTTCGCCTGCGCTAGCTTCGTAACAACCTCGGCAACTTTATCGAGTATCTGGTTCCAGCCCTCTAGTTGACCGCTATTTTTCGCGCTCTCCATGGGTTCATTTCCAATGTGGGTGAGTTTCGTCTGGCCGTTTCCGAGATCCTCAAAGATGGTCACGTCGTACGCACCGTCTATGGCCTCATGTTCTATTCCTAATTGCGCAGGCTCAACCTTGTTTCCCTTCGAGTCCGAAAAGTACATGGAGGAAACGATCTTCTCGTGCAGAACAATCTCGTGGTATTCAACCGCATTCCAGCACTCCTGCCCATCCGGCGCTCTCATGCAGAAGAGAGATTTTCCTCCAACGCGAAAATCCATCTTGCAAACAGGCGCAGTAAAACCCTTCGGTCCCCACCACTGCATCACGTACTTCGGGTCTGTCCACGCCTTCCAAACCAACTCGCGTGGGGCATCAAAGACTCTTGTAACGACCATCCGCTCAATTTCGCTAACCGTATTTTTTGTCATCTCTGACCTCCTCTTTCTTCATTCGATTTACAACTACGTCCAGCTTGTCGAAACTCTCTTCCCAGAATCGGCGATAATAAGCCGCCCAGTCGCTGACTGTCTTTATCGCCTCTGGCCTAAGCGTGCACACACTCTCTCGTCCACGCTTCGTCTTGATCACAATCCGCGCCCGCACCAGGTAGGCGATATGTTTTGAAATCATCTGCTGCGAGAGTGCAAACGGTTCCGTCAATCCATGCACAGAGGCAGGCCCATGCGAGAGTCGTTGGATCATTGCTCGCCGGGTTGGATCAGACAAAGCCGCAAATGTTGTACCTAATTTATCCACAACCATATGGTAGTGGGTTTTCGGTCGAATGTCAAATGTGAATTTTGCGATTCGTGATTTCCGTCCCGAGTCTCTTAACCCTGACACCTGCGCTCATTGATACTCTGCGCAGGAGGGCGAGCCGGCAAGGGTTATGGCGCTGGCATCAGGGGCAGGAGGAATGCAGATTGTCTCTGGAACCTTCTCGGTGTCTCACCGCCCTGTTGGGCAACTGATCTTTGCCAGACGACTCGCTAGGACCTACGCGGTGAGTGGTAAATCGCCAATGCGCTCACCGAGCCCGGATCAGTGCCGATATGTCGGCCAGTGATTACGAATGCTTTCTTTCAGATGGCCGTAAAGCGCCCGACCCGTACATGTGCTGCCGCGCAACGCTGTCCCCAAGTCAGCTTCCGGGAGGCTGCTCATTCAGCGCGGGACGGAAACCCGGAAGCGATTCCTAGGCGGACACGAATTCAAGGTCAATGTGAAGATGGTGCCGGGAGGGGGACTCGAACCCCCACAACCCTTTCAGGTCTGCGGATTTTAAGTCCGCTGCGTCTGCCAGTAACAAATTGATACACAATTAGATTTTTCGCAACAGCTGTGCAACTGTGTAAGTTAGTGTATAAGTATGCGCGGATTTCCACAGCTGGTTGCGTTTGGGCTCGCTTCGGTCATTCCGCTCCACCACAACTGCCGTCCCACCTGATTTCTTCGTGTATCGTCACAGAACCTTTCGTGCGATTGAAAGGGGGGGATACGACGGGCTGTTACGCGTGACTTTGCTCTCGCAAACCCTTCCAGGAAAATGACGGCCTTCCAGCTTGATCGGAATCGCTGTAGAACCATCTCGATCAAACGATCAAGCGAGATTCGTGAATTTCTTACGCTTAGGCATCCAGTCTGTCCGAGCTGCGGTGGTTCACAATCGGGCGTCCCGGTGTGAGAGCCATTGTTCGACAATGTGACGCAACTGCCCGGCTGAACCTCAAGACGGCATGGTGTCCACGCTCTCAGGAACTGGATTGCAGCTCGAATATCGAAGCAGAAACTTGTTGATTGACAAGCGCTAATGTACCGAGGACAATCTGCTTTCGAGCCCAGCCGAAGGGTGCCTTTGGAGAAGCTGTATGACCTTGCGGAAGCTGATTGTTTTGAGCGGAGCAATCGTTTTGCTACTTACTCCCGCTATTGCTGCGGACAGCATCACCCTGGAAATAATGGCATCCCGCACGTCTTGGGCGAACAAGGAGTTTACTGGTCATGCTTTCCTGTGCATTGCCCTTAATCTTCAGTCAGGAATCAAAGAGGACTGTTACGGATTCTATCCAACAGGATCCGGCATGACTGCAGCTATATCAGGCTCGGGCGGCCTTGCGTCCGAATTCACAAAGAATCCCACCAGGTTTGGCCGAGTCGATGTCTCCGTCAAGAAAGGCATTACATCGGATCAAAGGCGTATGGTGATTGACAAGATAACCGATTGGGACAAGAAGAACTTCGAGTTGAACGATGGGAACTGTATTGATTTCGTCAATTCCGTTGCAGAAACATTGGGCTGGAAAACTCCCAAACGGAGCAGTAGTCAATTTCCGTTAGACTACGTGAAAGAGCTTGCAAAACTCAATCCATGATCCTTCGATACCATGGAAGTCCAAATTCATCGTGCGACAGTACGGTGACGAGAAGGACCAAGAGATATGCTGACCGCAAGCTGGAAGCTACCAAGCGGCGGAGCGATTCGGCTAGGACGAAGTGTTCGGCCATATCTTCTTGTGGTGTGTCCGATTTGGCTCAAGCGTCCCTGACAATTGAGGAATCCTAAAAGTTGATCAAGTCAAGTTCTACCCCCAATCATCTAACGAATACGCTCGGACTTAGGGAATCATCTTCAAGTTCGAGGGTTCGAGGCAGCAAAACTGCGGTTGGCTCCGATCATTCACGGTACCGACGGACCGGGCGCAACGTCATATACCGCGCGCACGGATCGGCTCTTAGGCAAATCTACTTCCACCTCGGATCCTTTACTCGGTATTGTTTTCCCCCCCACTAACGTACTTCCAACCCAAACTCCCCCTTCTCGCCATTCTAGGAATTTCCTCCCGCCGTAAACAGGGGGGGCCGCAACGGTCACTTTAGACTTCCTTGGATAATCTCGCACGAAGTCTCCCATGCCGTCTTTCAGCCCGTTGCGATCGATAGCGGAAATGGAAATGTAAGGAGTCAGACCCACCGGAACTTGAACCATCAACGAAACGCGGTCCGCTTGCCGTTTGTGATAATCGTAGATAATCTGTAATTCGAGCTTGTCCACGCTGACATCTGCTGTCGGATCATCGGGAGTAAGCGTGTTTGTTATTGTTATATCGCCCAGCAAACTAGGTTCTGACAATGCGACCGAATCAAACTTCCACGTACGGGGCAGCAGACTATCCATTAGAGAAGTGCTCCCGGAGCTGACTTTCACTTCGTTCTTTTCGCAAGGAGAGCTCTCCTGTCTAAAATTGCATGACGTACCCCACTCCAAAGCATCGGGATGCCGGAAGATGAAATTGCCTGAGCCCGCTCTGATTTCGGAAGACAACGGAAGCGTGTAGGCTATCTTCATTGATGTAGAACCGACGTTCGCCCCCGTTTTGTGTGCGGAGACCTCGCTTTGGATAGAAACTATTCGTTGGTTCTCTTCATCTGCTCGAACTCTCCCCAGTCTCTGGAGATTGATTGTCACAGTGCGCCCTGGTTTAGAGTTCAGAGCTTCCAGCTCAGTCGGCTGCAGGGAATAATAGAACTTATCGTTTCGCTCTGGCACGTTGCTGTTATATAGATCCACCAAGTCTTTCAATGTTCCCTCAAGCGATTCTTTATAAACTAGCGCCAACCGGGCATATTCGTCGGCGGAGAGAACAGCCGAGTGCGCTTTAGCTGTGCCACCGACGGGAGCAGTTTGAGAGGGGATTGAGGACGACTTGTCGACAAGCAATGAATCAAATTGTGTGTCAGCAGTCGCAAGCTGAAGCAAATCTTTGAACTGCGTCTCCAGGTTTAGAGAGTAGGCATACGGCCTTAGGAGTCTGTACTCGTATGCCTTTGCGACATAGTAATGGTATTTGAGTAGCGTTTCATTGGCTCGGCGTTCGATCTCATCTAAGTACAGGGCTGTTTTTGGGTTTAAACTGGCGACCGTTGAATTCAGTTCATCGTTGAATGCATCAATAGTGGCAACATTATTGACTATTCGGTCGGAGGCTGTCGCCAGCTGTTGGAGCGTGGTCGCAATATCTCGGGCCAGCTTTGCTTTATCGGCCTCAAGTGCCTCTACTTGATTAGTCAGTGAAATGAACTCCGGGTCTTCACTCTTAAGCTTATTCAACTGGGCTTCAATCTCGGACTGAGGTGCCTGTGCCACTTGCGTTGCCGCTGCAACTGTTTGCTGAGCTTCAGCGATCTGTTTCGCCATAGGCAGCGCCTTCTTAACGAAGTCCCGTGCCCCTTTTGCATCGTGAGGATTCAGTTGTTGAATATGAGAGTGCAGATCGTCATAAGACTTGTTGAGAGTCTCGGTGGTCAGTTGATCTGCAACATTGCTTATCTTCTCGGCAGTCTCCAATGGCTTAGCTGTATCGATCTGAGAGACAGCGTCGAGCCCACTGCCAATACTTCCAAGCACGGGTTGATAGACGGGAAATACTTTCGCGATCACTGCCAAAGTGCCCAGGGCCTGTTTCCAAGCGGGTAGCCGATGGGCTGCCTCCACGTCGCTCCGAGCTTTCTCCTCGAGACGAGCCTCCTCAAGTTTCAACTGGTCTTCTGTAGTCGCTATTTGCTGAGCAACGTTTGTAGCTTCAACCTTAATATTGCCAACCGATACTTGCATTGAATTATAACTGCCGATTGCAGACGCAGTGTCACGGCTTAACTTATCAACGCCTTCGCTCAACGCTTGCTTCTTATCTTCGAGGGAATGTTCCTTGTCTTTGAGCCAGTAGGACAGATATAGAACTGGAATTGCGGTCGCGATCTCATTTTGGTATAGCTGAAGATTCGTCTCGAGAGACAAGAGTGGGGCATAGCCAGCAGGAAAACCAAAATAATCCAAGTTGCTAGCTAGCCTTTGCGAGAGGTTAGCTAGCTGCAACTCTTGCTCGGTGAACTGCGCGTCAAAGTCTTTCGGGCGCTCCTTCATCCCCGAGAGCAGTAACGAATAATCGAGTACTATGCTCCGGGCGTCATCGAGGTAGCCACGTATATAAAGATCCTTCGCATATTTCAGAACCTGATACACAATGGCCGGGTGCATCCAACCCGCGTCCTGGCCGGACAAAATGTGAAATTGGCCAGCGTTCCCCGTCGGTTTGTCGGGCGGAAGGCCGCCCAAAACAGCTTGCCCTTCAGAAGGGCTATGCTCTTGTAGCACGTGCACAACATAACTAGTGGTGCATGTACGATTTTCTCGCCCACTTCCACTGCAAGAGCGCACTATTTCTATTCTAATCCACTTTGCGGGATTCGGCTTACCGGGTTGGCCTCCAGAGTATTTAACAAAGCGAAATCCAGGCGGAGTCCACCCACCTCCTGGGTCGGCGTACCGAAATACCTCCGGACTATTGGACCAAAGGTCACCACCGTTACCGGCATTACCATTCTTGCCATCCGGAACTGCATCACAACCGTCCTGAGGCCATTCCTGTTTCCCTTGCAGCTCCCCGTGATTGTCGATGAATACGGCGCTGTATTGTGGGCTTAAGATCGTCATGCTATTTCCGTCACGTCCATTGTGCCCGGGGCCTCCGGATTGCCCGGTGCCGCCGCGCATGATGAATCTCTTTAAGGCACCGTCAGCGCTGAAATGATTTATGTGTAAGAAGATCTGGCCAGCATCATTTCCAGCCTTACCGTCAGTGGGACGGTCACCGGTCACGAAGTCACTGCTCTTGCAATGGGGCTGGTCGTTCGCGGGCGCGTCTGCGTTTTTCCAGTCGCTCAGAGGACTTGTGTCGATGGAGCCATTACTCTCGAATCGTAGCTCCCTTGCATAAATGGTGACATTCGTTTGAGGCAGTTTCAACGGGGCGTTTATGACGAGGGTCTCGGCATAAATTACAGCTTCCCTAATGTTGTCGACCTTGTTGGAGGCGCTGTAGCTAAACAGGTTATATATCTTGTTATGAGGCGCGACGGTGTCGATGATAACGGTCTTACCAGAAACGAAAATCGATTTCCGTTTCCGCTTATCCGTGGAGCCGTTAAAGAACTCGTCTTCCACGTGTCTCACTTCCGAAACCGTGATGTCGTCTTCCGGGCCTTTTGGCACCCCCCTGCCAATAAGGCTGTATTCAGGCTTGAACGACGGCGTTATCCGAAAAGTATGCGAAATGTGCTTTCCTTCAACGTCAGCACTAACTGTGACGTCGAAAGGTCTCAGGTCGTTCGGATCAGGAGAATAACTGAACATTCCCGTCGCGCTAGATAAGGAGATCGGACCCACAGGGGGAGGGCTCGTGACCATGGAGAAAGCTATACCGGAGCTCGGACCTGCTGACAGCGAAAAGCTAAGGACTTCACCGTGCCAAGCCACCTGCGCTGGGACTGCCCCGATCCCGTAACTGGTTGGTGGTTCGCCGGCATAGAGGAAACTGGCAGACATACCAACGAACACACAAAAGGTCAGGTAAACTCCAAACCGTTTGCAGCCGCGCACCCGTCCCTCAGGAACACTCTCTCGAAGTAGAGTATCTGTCATATGGCACCCCTAAAATCAACGTCGCTGATTGCTTCAATAGCGCCAGCGGGTAGGATTTTCAATAAGAGTTTCCGCTTGATTTAAGAATCGGCACCCAGTTTACACTCATCTCGCCTGTCCGCAACGATGGGGGAATGGCTTTTGTCTCGAAGGCCTCATAGCCGCGCGCCTGCCGAGGCAGTGTCGTGTCGTGTGGGAAGTTAGGAAACTTTTCTCGCGCGGGATTGTGTGGGATGGCGGTGTGCAAGACCTCGGGGAGTAGGGTCGCAGAAGCCGTTGCTGGCTGGTATCTCGAACGATGGTATCGAAGTCATTCTCCGAGCGCCACACCAGTCAGCGATTCTGGCGAGGCGTCGTTTGGTTTTCAAATTAGCCCAGGCCCATTCCTAGACCGTGGGCCTGCTCGTGCTCCTGTTCTTGGGCTTCATGAGGCTCCGAGCCGGGTTTATTCTCGTGGATTTCCGGCACTTGCTCTTGGGCTTCAGTCGCTGTGGGCCTTGAAACATCACGGCTGAGATCGTGCGCAAGTTCGCTTCTGTCGTTCGTATAGATTTGCGCGTCATATTGCGCGCGTGAGACGGACACATAAGCGAAGCGACTGTTCACCAACTGTTCGCTCTTCTCAGTGTCCACATGGACCAGCACGCGGTCGGCAGTCTGCCCCTGACTGCTGTGGCTGGTCACCGCATAGCCGTGATCGAGATGCGCATGGTCGCGAATGTTGAAATGAACGTCCCGGCCCGAGTCCATGCGAAGTTCAACGTCGCCTGCATCGTTGATTTTCTCGATTGTTCCCAACTCCCGGTTGGCAACGTGTAGCTCTTTCGACGGGGCCGTAAACTGTACGCGGTCACCTTCGGAAAAACTTCGGTCTATCTCGTGGTACACCGATACACCTGAGAGTCGACGCGGATCGTAGCTCTCTCGTTCGCCACCCTCGCGCTCGATCGTAACGCGGTTTTCCTTGGCATTAACATTCTCAACGCGGGCATATTCACCTGGGTCAATTCCCAGTACCTTGCTACCTCGTGTGTAGCGCACAACGTCGCCCACTTCGTATTGCCCCGCCCACTGCCGATCTGCCCCAGTCATCTCCTGCCGAGGGTCGAGGACGCGCAATTTGTGCTCCTCCCGGCTGACGTCGCCGCGCTCCTGCATTTCCCTATGGATCAGAGCATTTAACTCGCGACGTGACTCGTTATCTGGGGAGATGACGAGCGTGCCTTTTGGTTCTCGCGCGTATTCGCTCGCGATCTCTGTTAGCCGCACTGTCCGGTCCGCGACTTCATGTACTCGACCCTGTCGGTCGAGATTACTTATCGCCTCCCACACGTCTCCCCGCGCAAGCTGTTCTACGGCTTCTTTGAGCGTTGGGTCTCTCTGGCGCACTATCTCATCAAGGTGCGCTGTATGCATCCCCGCCTCTTGGAGCTGTTGGTACGGCTTACCCGCCTCCACGCCTTCGTGCTGTCGCGTGTCGCCTACAAGCAGAACGCGGTCGCCATCGTGCAACCGGTGCAGAAACTCGTTCAGTTGTTTGGTGCTCGCTAGGCTGGATTCGTCTAATATGTAGAGCCTCTTCTGTCCATTGTCGGGCCCCTCCTCCCGGTAGAGGTGCCGCTGCAGCGTCCCTGACTCGATCCCTGATTCTGCGAGTTTATGCGCGGCACGAGATGTGGGTGCGAGGCCCCGCACTTCATAGCCTTCCCCCTCGGCGGCCTCGCGGATGGCGGATAAAGAAGTAGTCTTTCCTGCGCCCGCCACGCCTTCCAGCCCGGTGATTTTGTCGTGGCTCGATAATATTTGCTCGACAGCAGCTCGTTGACTGGAACTCAGGTGCGTGTGCTTTTCTTCGACTTCGTGCCGCGTCTCGGAAGAAACCAGTGCGTCGTGCCGGTTTTGCTCGGCACGCATCATTGCGATTGTGCCCTTTTCACACTCGATCATTTGTTCGGTAGTGAAGGCACGCGCGGGGCCTGCGCTCTCGACTCCTATTAGGCCGCGGGACTCGATACGTTTCTCAAATCGATCGCGCACTTCTGCGAAGTTAGCCTCGCCCATCGAACGCCTCAGTGAATCACGCATGAGGTCGCGCTCGTCCACTACTGATTGGCGTTCCAGATTTTTGTCGCGGGAATAGGTGATCGCGGATTCGATTTGCTGTTGCTTCTGCTCCGGACTGTGTTCCTCCACTTGCCGATTTTGCGCCTCACCGATGACGCGCTCTGGCTGGTTGCCGAACTGAGCCGCAACGTCTCGGTGCTTCTGCCGCATTTCTTCGTGGGTAATGGAGGCGAGCTTCTCATCACGCGTCTGATGCGCCGCGAACTGTGCTGCAGCCGCGCCGTGGAGGCCATGCTGTTCAAGATGATCTTTAATTTGCTGACTTCGTGGGCTGGACGCCTCCAGATATTCGTGCGTGTAGCCCCGAATTTCCGGCTGGCAGCTTTTGCCCTGTTCAATTTCGTAACCCAATTCCCTTAACCGCAATGCCAATTCGGAGCGATAAATCGCGGTTCCGTATTGCTGCGAGCGATAGAGTTCGCGCGGCTGCAGTGCACGACTTTCACCTTTTTCGGTCTCCGTAAGATTGAAGAACACAACATGAGTATGTAGTTGCGGCGCGGCGTACCCCTCTACTGGTCTGGCGCTGTCGTGCTCGAAGGAAGCTGCGACCCACTTACCTGTGGTTTCCGCCGGGCGATTCCCGCCCATGCGCGCTTGGACGTATTTTTCAAGTTCATCTATCGCGATCCGAACGCTCTCACGATGTGCCTGGCGAACATCATCGTCTCCTCCCACAAGCGCCGTCAGAGATACGCTCTTGGGGGCGGAGAAGGTTGCATCCCAGCCCGCGCGGTGCTCCATCGGCTTTACAGTCTCACCACGAGCATCCAAATACTCTCGCGGCGCGGTGTGGCGCACCAATTGCTCGCCGCTGGTCGGATGCTGGCCATTGGCCAAGCGTGCAAATTGTTCCTGGCCGACCTCGCCTCGAAGGCCCCACTGCTCGGCAAGTTTGCCGTACCACTCGCCCTTAATGCTTTCGCCTTCCGAGTAGTAATTCGCCTGCGCGTTCGCGAATTCCTCCTTGTGGTAAATCTCGGCTTGTGACGCACTTAACGCCCTTGAAATGGTCAACATGGCTTACTCGAAAAAGGGCTCTTGCCCGGCAGCAACGCCAGTTGCTGTGTCCGGCCTAATCTCCTGAACAGGCTGGGAGTTCGGCTGCGGCGCTGGTGTCCTGGCATCAATCACAGCATGATGAGTCTCATCGTTTCGGGCAATAAAGCCGGGTTGCGCTTTTCTTAATTCAACATACGGGAATGAGAATGGAACGACTAAATTGTCTACTTTTGCGAACGCGTGCATTCGTGGCATTCCGCCGATTTCCGAAGGTAATACAAGGGGCTCCGTACGCCTTTCCGTGGAATAGCTTTTCGATCTCCGCATATGCGGGAATTGTTCCTTGCTTACCGCTTCCTTAAGACGCTCGATCTCCACCTCGCCGATCGTGTCTGAGATCCACTTGGCCGCGCGCGGTTCGCTTGTATGCAGAAAGACTTTGGTCGCAGGTTGCGAAAGCATGGCTTCTGCTTCGTGCCCGTACCGCACCTCAAGCTGGCTTCGGCCTTGGAAGCCAATTACTATTGGGTTGTTGGACTTGCGGTTTTCTGTCAACGCCGTATGCAACTGAGGCAATCGCTGCAGACTCGCAAGCTCGTCCAGAACGAACCACGCCCTGCGCGTGGTCGTGTCGCCTTGGTTCATAAGCCGAAGCACCAGGGTGTCCAGCCACAGACTGATGAGCGGCAGCAGTCTCTGTCGAAAGCGGGGAGTGGAGGTGAGAAAGAGCCAGCCGGCCTGTTGACGTGACCAGTCCACAGTCGTCCAGCGCTGTTTTGTGTCCTTCTCCTTTGGCAGCATCTTAAGACTATCGGCGACCATATTTAGTGCGCCTAAGACTCCCCCGCGCTGCGGGCCCGCGCCCTTGTAAATGAACGTTGCGAGCTCGGTTCCTAGTACTCTCTTGTCCAACTCGTCCTCGCGGCTCATCCACCACACAAGTTGCTCTGGTGTTGGCTTCAAAGTCAGCAGATAGGCAAAAATTTTCCGTGGCCCTTCGACGAAGAACGCGTTTTCTCGCGGCTTGTCGGGGAACAGAGAAGTTGCCAACGTAAGTGCCTCCGCCTCGTGTATTACTTCGTCGCTCGGTGACCAGTAGGGGCAACGAACATCGAGGGGATTCAGGATTACATCCCCACGGTCTGGCCTGTAAAACTGAGGTGTGTACTCAAGCGCCGGATCGTAGACGACCGCGGTCTCATTGCGCTCGCCGACCTGCATTAATACCTGCCGCTGGAGGACGCTCTTGCCGGTCCCTGAATCACCAATAATCATCATGTGGCTGCTCTCAAAAGAGCGCGGGATGCGGAGCATTTCGCCCCGATTGGTTGTCATGAAACCAATGCCGTCCGCTCTGCTCCATCGATTGAATTCCTTCACGGTGACAATCTGCGGACCTTTGAGCCTCCTGCCATCATTCATTAAGTTATGAGGGACGAATTTGCGGCTAATTGCCCAGCCCAAGCCTAAAATCAACGCACAGAGTCCACCTCCCCACGCAGGCCAGGAGAGTTCTGTGACCGATTGGTCGTGATAAATCGATTGCGCGAGTTTCTGGTGCATCTGCGCGCTTCCGTAATGAACGGTGTCTACCACTAGGTCGGTGGCACCTGCCTGTAGCGCCCGAGTTGATAGCGAGAAGGGAACTAATTGGCGCCCATGCCTAGCGGCGGGGACAACGTCGGAGTCGGTGGCCAAGTGGCGTTGTCCCCGGTGATCCACCGTATCGAGGATCCAATATTCACCCTGAGACGCCCGGAACATTTCAGTATTGAGGTATTCGTTCCAGTAGTAGCGCTGCAGGGGAGTCCAGACTTCAGCATTCAGGTACGTCCAAATACCGATGCCTGCCACAGCCGACACAGCGAGCACCCACACGATCGAAGCAAACCAACCCGGACGTTCCTCGTGACCCCAGAGGCCGCTCATGACTCACCCCACAGACGAAGCTTTGAGACCCCGCGCTGATATAAGGAACACCGAAGTGGCAAAAAGTCACGAAACTCTTGGTCGGTATACCGGCCAGTCAGACTGAGTCCCGCTTTGCAACGTGACGCAGTCGTTCCACAGCTTTCTTGATCTTGTCAGCGTCCGCTCGTTCAATCAGCCGCTGCATTTCTTCCGCCGTCAGTCTTTCGCCGTTCACCTGCTTATAAAGCACGTTGAGCAGAATGGTTCGCAATGCCACAAGCTCGGCCATGAGCGCCTGGACTTCGGCACCAACCGATTCTTGGGCACGTGACGATTGTCCATTCGCGCTAGCCAGCATCACCTCGCGGCACCACTCGCCTAAGGTCTTAGTGCCCGCCTGAGCCGCCCGCTCCAATCGGGCATATTCCTCCTCAGTGACCTTGGTGCCAATCGACTTGGTCCGGAGAGTCGGCTTGACCATAAACGTCGCCTCGGCCTAAATGGGCCGACTAACTAAATCAACAGGTTCGCCTGCGCTATCGAAGACTGCGGCATTTTCAGCAACTTTGCCTCGTTAGAGGAAGTCTTTTCAATGAGTTCGCGTCCGGTAACCGAAGGTTACCGCACAGCACCCATTCTGGGGTGACGTGTCAATCCTCACCCGCTGCGCAGCAGCGCTATGCCAATCGCTGGACATGACAACCCTCGCTACTGCGTCAAATCAGCCCGATCAGCCCTCTTCGCGAGCTCCAACTTGGCATCGAGGAACGACCGGAGCTGGTGCGTCAACTCAATCGGCGGCGGCACCCTGTAGTCTTCAGTGCCGGGGCTCATCAGCAGACCATCCACAAACACCGTGTGGTGGTCGGCATCTTCCGGTTCCATCAACGCGAAAAGAATCATCGTCTGATCTCGCTTGGAAATGTAAGCAATCCGATCTTGACGATCTAACAGTAAACAGTGCGGTGCCTCGAAAGTTCCACTGCTTCGCGTGATCTGCTCAACCGCTGGGCGCTCGGGTGCGCCCGAAAACGTGCCATACAGGGTGGGATATCGCCTCTTGGGCACATGTGTAGAAATTACAGGATGGCGCAGAAACCAAAGCCACAAGCTCTCGTCTGAAGGTATGTCGTCCGCACCATCGGAGTAACCGAATTGCCGGGACCTGACGGAATATCCGAACTCCACGAAGCGCAAATCTCCCCGATACCCGAAAGCCCGATCAAACGCGGGGGGCACCGGGAACTGGAGAGGCTGGGCTCCAATTATCAAAGGAGAAACGCTTATCGGGTCAGGAATCTCCCAGCCCATTTTTTGAACAGCCTTCCTCGTGTCAGCCACGAAGCGCCGATGCGCTTTCGATGTGGCCAACCGGGTGGAATGAATTCCTGGCATGAAGTTCTCTCAATGGTCCTTAGCTTGTTTCAAGAAGCACTCCGCTTTGTAGTCGCAATACATCGGCATCCTGAGGGCTCGACAAAAGGTCAGCGGATATCGGCGAACACAGATCGTAACTCTTCTGGCTCGCCAGCCTCGACATAGGCCTGGTAAGCATCATCCATAACGGACACGGCCTCTCCTTTTCTGCCAGCAGAGCGGAGAGCGAATCCGTAAAACAGCCAAAGTTTCGGATCTGATCTATCGGCCTCCAGCGCCAGCGAACAACACCGCACCTCATCTTCGTACAAACCAAGCGCATGATAGGTAAATGACTCGCCAGTCCAGGCGCGGATGTTCTTGCCCCCGTTGTCAGGGTCGAGATGAAGCGAGCGTTCAAGCGCCTCCAACGCCTGGCGCAGACGCCGTCGATTAACCTGCTCCGAGTCCTGGGTCCGGTAGAGAGCCATTCGGCGTAAGGCGAGACCTAAGTTGAGCCATGCGCCAGCGCTTTCTGGACTTTTTGTGTGGTGAAGCAGCACGAGCGCAAGTGTCTGCAAGGCAGAATCCTCCCTTATGTCGGGGAGGACTGCTCCATCGTCATGCAATGCACCCAAGAATTTCCCGGCGAACTCCGTCAGGTGTGAGGGAGGAACTCTCCGAGCGTGCCCCATGGCAAACCAATCAAGCACGTCCCTGATTTCCGTTGGTGCCTCCTCAAGAAATCTACTTGGCATATCTGTCGCACCACTCACGCTCACAGTTGTTCCTCACAGGCCGACGCCGTCGTAGGTTCCAACTCGATCCGAACCAAATGACTCGCTGTGCTGCGGAGCGAGTCCAAATCTACTCGCTTGTTATTCGTATAGATCTGGTGGCGAGGATGCGTTCGATGCCATTCTGTCAGAGTCGCAGTTTGATGCACGTGCTCAACGATCTTTCGCCAGCCGGCGCTGTTGTAGGCCGAAAAGCCGATCTCGCCTTCCTGTGTTGCCACGGGAGTGGCTGAGTCCGCCGTCGTCGCGAGGTCGTAAATGTGCGCGTCCTGAAACTGCATTGCATTTGTCATCACGATCTTCCAACGACCGTTGTATGAATCGGCCCGTTCAGACCAATTCTCGCCGGAGCCAGAGACACGATAGAAGCAATCCTCAAGCAACGCGGGAATGTCGCGGAGCTTGAAACCCGAAGGAGCGCGCTTGTGATCGAAATTACGGAACACGGATAGCGACACTAGAGCCTTGGTGATCGTTGGCCCCCTCCCCGAGTCGGTTATGGCCACAATATCGCGCATGAATTGCTGTAGGTCAAAAAAAGCGCCGACCGGAATCATTTGTCTAGAATCGGAATCCACCAACAAAGGGCTGAAGATCCCGTGATTGGGATGTATATCGTTGAAGAGACTACCAATCTTCGACTCAGGGCGAAGAACATCACACAAATGGGCGAAGATTCCGTACGCCGATACGGGGAACCAATCTCGCATCGGCTGCCAATCGATCGATGTTTGCTCTTGCAGGTCGTAAGCGATCTGCGATACCGGATATCGCCGAGCGTAGCGTTCCTCGTCACTTATGCCATCGTCTCTGCCAGAAAACATGACTGGTTGAAAAATGACGCCGTGGATTTTGTCCACATTCTGAATGACGAAACGAACAATGTCGCCAAGCCCGTCGTTGTTGCATCCATTAACGACGCTCACTTGCAGCGTCGTTCGCATGCCCGCTGCAGCGATATTCTCAAGAGCCCGATGCTTCACTTCCATGTAATTTCCGATACCGCGATGCCTGTTCTTCGCTTCGGAAACACCATCAAACTGCAGATAGACGGCGTGCAGTCCGGCCGCCTTTGCTTCGAGCGCAAAATCTCGGTTTTGCGCGAATCTAATTCCATTCGTCGCGACGTGAACCCGATGGAACCCTTTGCCCTTCGCGTAGCGAATGGCGTCAAGGAAGATCGGCGAAAGCGTAGCCTCACCACCTGAGAACAGAACATTGATTTCTCTCTGTGGTTTAAATGACGCTGCCTTCTCGAACACGGCCTTCATGTCTTCCATGCCCAATTCGTGAACGTAGGTGGTGGCGTTTGCGTCCATATAGCAGGGCGAACAGACCATGTTGCATCTGTTCGTCATGTCGATGATTAGGTACGTGCCCCGACCTGATCTGATCCCGTTAGGACCGTGGTCGTGTATGTCTCGGTCACCGAGACACTCGAAATCCCTACCGAAAGCAAGGGTTTCCATTCTCTGGAAGAATGCCGGCTGATTGGAAAGCACGTCTTCAAATGGACCGTGCTTTTGGCATGCCTTGCGCATCAGAATGCGTCCGGCTTCCTCCACTATCTCGGCTTCAATCACTCCAGGCCTGTCCCTGAAATCAGTGATACTGGCTTGCCCTCGGATCACCGCGTCTGTCGCCTCAATGTTGCACTCCGGGCACAGTGACAAGGTTTTCCTCGGAACGCCGGTCGTCATTTGCATTCTTTCGCTGCTCCTGAGCAGCCGGCCGGGCGCCCAAGACGGGCTCGGCAATTCTCCCTTGGGGAGGATCGCGTTGAAGTGCATAGAAAGGCCACACGCGACGTTCGACGCAGCGCGGAAAACACGAGCTGGTACTGGGAACATGGGTCGTTGACCTCCGGAGTGGGTTTTCTGACGAGTGGCGGGATTAAACGTTTGGGGTATTTTACACTGGCCGTCAATGTAGCCGCTGAAGTGTGGAAGTTTCAGCGGCAGTAGAGAGACTTTCACGTCGCCACTCGTGACGATGTGCCCAGAAAAACTCGAGGGCTGCCATCCGTGTCCCGTCGCGGCAGCCCATTTGCTCGATTTCGGATTTACGCCATGGCGCACATTTCGTGGGTTCCAGAAGCTCTTGTTCAATGGCGCTCTCAAGCTTCTCGAAATCGGTGATTTCACCCTTGAATTGTGATTCGAGCCGCGCCCGTGCGATGTTGTGGGCCTCTATCAACGCAAAGCGATACTGCTGAAAGTCACGATTCATCGTCTTTTCTCCTTCCAAGGTTGAGTGCTGAACAAAGCGCCAGCCATCGGAAAGATGGCTGGCGCCGCGGCAAAAAGGGGCACGTTGGGTGCGTGCCCCTACTGCTCCTCAGTGGGTGAGAAACAATTTCCCGTCTGAATTGAAGACTTCGCGCAGGATGAGTCTCGCCTCACGGAGATTCCGATGTACAGCTCCTCGGCTCGTCCCCATGGCTTCCGCGATCGCATCCGGATCAAGGATCGGCCTCCTCCCCCTATCGCGCTTAAGGTTCGGGTATGCCAGTTCTTTCAGGGCACCATCCGGGCCAAGCGTCGCAATGCATTGCAGAGTTTCGACCAGGGGCGCTCGCAAGTGCCGGAAATTCATCACCTGCCTAAGCAGTTCGCGGGTGATTACGTCCTGTTCGACCTTGTTCCGGAATGGTCTTTTGCGGTTGCAAGCGGTCGCGGGATTGGCGACAGTCCGAACGCCGTCGTTCTCCTCGCGCATAAAGTACGACCGCACCGTTCCAAGTGCCAACGCGCGAACAAGGTACCGCCGGAAAGCGTCTGCGCCCGGCCTCACAGCACAATTGCACTGAAACATTGCGATCATTGCTTTGACTGCACCGTCGTACATCAATTCAACCTGCCAATCGGATGGGCAGATAAACAGCCTGTGTGCTCTGGTGCGGGCAGCTTTTTCGGCCATCGGCAGTGTACAGGCGAGAAATACATCTAAGGCATTCGGGTGGTCATGATCGTTGCGGTATACGACTTCCGCAACCTGGATGCGAAGCGTCTTCTGGGCAGTGCTGAACAGATACTGCAGTAGATCCGACATTTGTACAGCGGCGATGGGTGGAATTTTAGTGTTGGCAAGTAAATCTTTCACGGTGTCGAGCATGGGATGTGTCTCCTTTTCTAGGTGTTGAGGTACTTGGCCTATGCGGCCAAGAAAAAACATTCGTTTCACGGGAGCGAAGGTTGAGCGAAGAGAGGCGCTGTCAATCCCCGGAGCGAAGCGGAGCCGGAACGGGCGCGGAAGCGAGCACGGCGCGCCTTTGTTTTTTGCGCCGCGCGGAGCTGCACAAGCGGGATTGACAGAAGGAGCCGAACGGAGCTCGAAAATTCGCGATGAAACGAATGTGAAATGGAAAAGATCAGCCGGAGGCTGCACCTAGAATTGCGACGAGGTTCTTGAGAACGCGATACGACTAGGGGTGGTATTCGTACTCACGGGCACTCTGGTGGAACAGGAAGAGGTTCAATCATCGAAGCCGCTTAAGAGGTCCTCACTATATTCGGGCATCGATTGGAGCGAAAGGTGCCGGCATTCCAAATGCGCATGTTCCGCTCGACTATGCAGTCAGGGGATTTTCAGAGAGACAACGACCACACGCTGCCCGGTGTAGAATCACTGGAACCAAGAATGGCTCGAATTCCAAATAAAGAGTTGTTTAGCGCCGGAATCGCCGCGTACGAGAAGAACGAAGGTCGCGGAAGCGATTACTTTTCGGCCCTCAAGAAAGTGCAGACTGACTGGGGCAATTCGACCAAAATGACCGATGGCATCTGGGTGCTGCTGAACAGGTGGCACCGGCAGTTTTATCGGTACGGCGGCCCCGATTTGAAAGCCATCGCGAACTGCATCGGGCAGTGTATTGCCGATCTTAATGCTGTGCGTGGGCGCGCTATTGGCACTCTGACGGTGGCGGATGAACCGCAGATTGATGCATTGTTCAAGGCATTCCTATATTCCACGCACCGGACGAATGTGCGAGGTTCCAATCAGAGCCCAGTAGCCACCGCCAAAGCCTTGCATTTGTTGGCCCCAGGTTTTCTGCCGCTGTGGGATGACGCCATCGCTGCTCGATTCGGGTACGTGATGATGAGCTCAGAAGATTACGTGTTGTTCTGTTGGGACATGAAAGACCATGCTGCTGTCGTCCAATCCTACGTCGATACTTCCGATAATCAGACTGTTCTGAAGCGAATTGACGAATTCAACTACGCGGCGTACACGAAGCATTGGGTGCCGGAACCTCGCCCGTGCTAACGCCTCCGCGATCCACAGAATCTCCTGTCGATATCGGGTTCCCTGGGCGGGAGCGAATATCAACTGGATGTATTCTGTTTCAAAAGCAGTGTTGCGCAGCAAGCCATTGAACGACGCTTGGAGCCGCTGATGCCTGATGAGCCAGGTCTTTCTTCCCCGTTAGCCCACGATCATTTTTTCTTAAATCATTTGCAATCGGTTCAGGGCGCGAACGCGTGGTATTACAACCAGCGCTTTCTAGGTCGTGGTGGTAACGGTACAGCGTTCTTGGTGACTTGTTCTTCAGGACCAAACATTGGGATGCAGTTTGTCCTCAAGGTCTTTCATAGAATCAGTGACGACACTCGACGCAAAGCGTTTCTGAAAGAGGTGGCTCACCTGAGATCGCTCGATCATCCCGCCATCACGAGGGTTTTTGACGAGGGTACATTCACGGCAAACACGGGAGTCACGTATCCGTTCGCCGTGATCGAATACGTTCCCGTGACTGCTAGAACCCTGCTCGTATCCAAACAGATCGACCGTCTACGCGCGATTCGCATTGCGCTCAACTGCCTCTCGGCAATCGATTGTTTACATAAGGCATCGCCGCCGCTGATTCATCGCGACATAAAACCCGAGAATATCTTGATCAGCGAAATGGGAGCGAAGTTGGCTGACTTCGGCTTAGTGAAGGTTCTAAGTGATCTCCAGCCAGAGGATGATGTAGACGCGTTAGAAGGGAGCCAATGGCCCGGAATGCCTTGGCGGTATCGGACACCAGAGCTCGTAAAAAGAGCAGTTGACCATAAGACTCAGATAACCACGAAGAGCGACATATACCAGTTTGGAACTGTCTTTTATGAGCTTCTGACCGGATTCAATCCTCAGCTCCCACCAGAAAAGATTACTGATCCGATAATCTTAGACGTCAGAGAGATTCGGGGAAGCCGCGGTCAAGAACTATTGAATCTGGTCAGTGGAATGCTCGCTGAGAAACCATCGAATCGACTGCCCGCGAATGCCTGCATAAAGCGACTGAACAAAATCCACGAAGCCTACTGCGCATCGCTGTTTGAAGTCACGGGTCAGTATGTCTGATACCCAATAGTCAGTTTGAGGAGATAGAGCCGCTCGTGTCGCCATCGAAGACGCTCGCGCGATGTGGCGGGGTATTCGTACCGCGAAACGTTCTCAGCCACCAATCATCCTCCCCCTTCGGTGGCGCCCTTCGCCTTTTGTGGCTTCACTTCGGAAAGGAGTGAACGGAGCTCACCCAGAATGTCGCGGTGGTGCTTATCAAGGTGCTTCTCGATGCGAGCGTTTGACAGCAAACGTTCAATATAGCCGCACGCTATCGAAAGAGTCAGCATATCCGTTCCGTAAGATGCCTCAACGGCCTTGAGCTCGCGAATTAATAGATCAGTCTCTTGTTCGAGCATCCCCTGAGCCGCAGCTGAGGTAGCCTCGATTTGGGACTTTCGTTGCGAGGAGGTCTCAACGAGGAATTCGGGACGAGTCACTTCGAGGAGCGCCTGGGCGAAGCGGACGGAATATGTGCCAGTGGCGTGCATGTGCTCTGCCGCTTCGATCTGCCGTATGGGTTTCATTTTCTTAAGTGCAACGAATGCTCCGGCGGTGACATCGCTGTTACGCAAGATCTCGACCGCCTCGGGACAGATTCCGTCGAGCATCTTTCGTCGCTGTCTAATCGCTGCAACATCAACATTTAGCACCTGAGCGACGCGTTCCTCGCCTACGCCGTTCGAGAGCGCTTTCAGGATCATGAAATGCTCGGCCACCGGCGGGGCGTGGTTGACTCGCTTGTTGTATGTATAAGCCTCATCATCCATCGCGAAGATGGCGCGTACCTCGGTCGATCCGCTCTGCTTGAGGATGTCCAATCTGACGTGCCCATCAAGCAACAGGTAATCCCTCGGTCCCCGCGGATAGACCACGAGCGGTTCGATCAAACCAACATGTGCAAGCGAGGAACTGATCCGTCGGTAGGTAGTGCTCTTTCGGAGGTCGGCAGGTATTTCTCTCTGCGGAACGATGACATCGATTGGAAGAACCACAACATGTTGGTCAAACGCAGGTTTCACCTTGGGGTGTGACATGTCTTTCGTTTCTCCTCATTTAAGGCGAGTTGCGAGTTCTTCGGGCATATCAACGAGACTCTCTGCCCTCAAGAGCGTGACGAAATGTTCGTCCGACATGAGTCGGCGTATGGCCGTAGTGAGAAGAAGAAGACGCTCTTTCGTAAAGTTTGCTTTCTTTATGAGCTGGCGTTGTTCGCGAATGCGATCCTTGTATTCGCGTACCAATCCCTCACCTGTGATTTTGCGACGGGTCTGGGCGATTTTTCCAGCCTTCTGCTGTCGCGCTATTCGCTGAGCAACAATGCGCCTAGCAGTTCGCAGCCTTTCTCCCCTAAGGTCACCCTTTTCGTAGGCATCGGAGAAAGCCTGTTGTACTTCGCGGTCATTGCCCATTGCGATCCCGACTGCAACACTGATCGGCAGACGACCAGCCTCAACCGCGTGGGCCAATCCCTCCTCGCTGTGCTCAACAAGACGAATAATGCCGTTAATATAGCTGCGGTCAAGCCCGAGTTTTCGGGCGATTTCATCGGCTTTATAGCTCCGCTCCCGAAGATTCCGAACTTCCCTGATGAGCTCGCGATTAGAAGGTGGGCGCCTAGCGATATTTTCAACCAAGCTCATCAAGAGCCGTTCTTCCCGGGACGCATCGCTCAACACCGCGGGGATTGTGGTCTCACCAAGAGCGCGGCAGGCCTCCATCCGGCCTTGACCGCAGACGAGATCATATCGAGTGCCATCCGAGTCGAGTTCGCGACGAGATACCGTAATTGGCTTTTTGAGTCCGACCTCAGCGATGCTGGCGACGATCTCTTGAAACTTTGTCTTATTTCGTGTCCGTGGATTGACCACCCGGATTTCAGCGATCGGAATATGCTCGATCTCACTCTTGTTCACGGTATCTCCTCAATTCGCGTTCGCCGCGCCATGCTGAAAAAGAAGTCCAAGTTTTCGAAGCGATAAGCGTCCAGCAGTACGCCGTTCTCCCCAACAAGCCTGAGCTGAGCAGCTAAGGTCTCGATCTTCGGGAAGAGGTAGTAATCAAGAATGTCTTCGTTGCCCGGTGCCAGCCGCGCGCAAATCGTCATGTCGGGGTCGAGGGCGTTCTCGAGCCTGATAAGCCAGCGGCACTTGCCTGTTAGGGTTTCGCGGCATCGAGAGATTATGAGACACGCAGTAAACTCTCGATTGATCTCCAAAAGCCCGCTGCTGCCTTCTCGAACCTCTGCACCCTGATCTCTGAGATCCTTCAAGATCTTGGAGCAGTGATCTCTGTGGTACTCGCGCATGGCGCGATTGATTTCTATGTACCTAAGGTCTCGCAACGGTGTGTAGCCAATGAGGGCGTACGCTCGCGTGAGACCACCAAAACGGCTTTGGTAAACCGTGCTCGACGGCATGTCTTCAGCTTCATCGATGAGAATGCCGGACAACTCGCCAATTCGGGCTAGCAGATTCCGCAAGCGCTCAAGCAATTGCTCGTCCGTAAGATGGGTGTGGCGGCTCTCAATAATCGCAACCGCTTGCGTGAACTGTTCGAGGGGAATGATCGGAGCAAACGCGTTGTCGCACCTGATCCACATTTCGGGTGGATTGACCACTCGTTTTCGCTTTAGCTTGAACGATCTACGGTTATATACATTCGACCCAGCATACTTGGGGTTCGTAAGGATCTGACGCACTACGGCCGCAGTCCACGGCCGTCCGAATTCGTTTACCAGGCCCCGTCCATCGAGCCACGCCGCAATCTCTTTCTCTGTCGATTGTTTCTGTGTGAACAGGTCGTAGATTTCTCGGACGACTTGCGTTTCCGATTCGGGTCCCGGTACGAGGATCACGCGGTCTGTCTGAATGCTCTTGTGTTTACCTGGTGTCAATATTTCTTTCGGGTTGCGATGCTGATCGATCAGCTGTCTGCGCAGCCCATAGCCTGCAGAACCGCCTTGTCGGAACCCGTGTTCGATTAGCCGGCACTGGCCGGCAAACACCTTGACCGAAAGTTCGCGGCTGTACTCACCGGCCATCGTGCGCTTTATCGTCTTAAGCAATGAAGACGAGAGGCTTCCATCGTTCTCAAACTGCTCGGCGCAGTAGTGCACGCGGACATTGCCTCGTTTGCAGATGTATTCGTAATAGGCGCTCTCATCAACATCCTGGAACCGTCCCCAACGGCTAACGTCATAAACCAAAACGTCGGTGTAGTCCGCACGGCCGCCCTCAACGTCGGATAACAGTTGGCGTAATCCGTTTCTGCCCTCGATGTTCAGCCCGCTCCTCGCTTCGTCTGAGTAAGTTCTGACGATCTGCGTGCTGCGTGCTTCAGCGTAGCGGCGAAGGACATCCATCTGGTTTTCGGTCGAATACTGCTGATGTTCAGTCGACATACGGACGTATTGCGCCGCCCGAGCAGGCCCGGTTGTTACTTCAGACTTGTGCGCTTTGGCAGATCTCATTTCGTGCCCCTGCGTTTGGGACTGCCGACGCGATCCAGAATGAAGGGAGTGTCGTTCTCGCTTGATCGAAACACCTGCTCCGTTCGGGTCAGTTCTCGCACCGTGCTTCCTCTCGGAAGGGAAGTCCTTGTGAAGGCTTCTCGTAAAAATGCGAGAAGACGCAATCCCGTCAGCATCATACAAATCTTTTGTTAATCATCAATGAATCGAGAACCGCTGCAATCAGCAGATGCGGCCACCAGGTTTTTCTTTCAGACGGGCACGCGAAATTGAAGTGCTGGGTGGGTTTTACAACGACTTACAAATGCGTGGAGGCTGCCCAAGTTCACGCGAGTCGTATAAGACATCGCATTCTGTGGGTTGGGCTGTTGGTTGAGATTTCTTGTTCTCGGCACCGTGCGTAGGCGAAGAAAAAGCGAATTGCGGCGTATAGTTCCTCCCATGTCGATTGCTTGCTGCCGTGTTTCGTTTGCCGATTCTCGCGGAATCATCCACGCTGTGGAGGGTACACGCAGAGACTGGGCACTAGCCTGGTGCCTTAGCATTTGAGGAGATCGCCGCACAGCTCATGAAAGAGAGCTCCAAGGCGCGCGAGAACGGCGAGCAGTACGCTGCCCGTACTGCTCAGAACGCTGCCGTCGCAGTAGAAAGAAACGCAACAAGGAAGGGCCGGGGATAGGAAGCGCAACACAAGGCGAATGCAGGCTCAGTCGAACTTGCGGTGGTCCCGGATATTGTCGTAGCTAACCGCCAGCTCCTGTCCAAGATGCATATCGATAATGGCGACCGGTTCTGAATCGAGTCTGCCAAAGACGAGCCGATCCGCATCGTCGCTGCGATCCACGAGCAGCCACATCCATTCACTCTCGCCAGACTTCTCGTCCACGACTTCTATCTTTACGTGCTCGCCTTTGCTGTAGCGCCCCATGGGAATTCTCCGATCAGACGGGTTCGCAATCACCCTGATGATTTTGCGGCAGCCAGCAGGCAGCGCTTTTACGGCATTCCTGTTGCAATGATCTGTTCTGCAGTTGCCACCAGTAGCGGTTTGCCATATTCGCCGCATCATTCGACGACACGCCACCGGCAAATGCCTTCCGGAAATCAAACGGCCAAGCCCCTTGCCAGTCCTCCTTGGACATATTGATGGACTTCAGTACTGCATCCACATCGTCCAGCCACGCCTCGTAAGTGATCGTCTCCATAATTCACCTCACCGACGCCGGGGTCAGACTCCCTCCCTGTCGAGGTATTCTTCGAGAGCCTGCTTCAGAATGTCCTGATGTGTACTCCTTTTCGAGGCCCGCAGGTTACCGAGACGAACATACGTGTTGTCGTCAATCTTGACGGTGAGTGCAACCGGCTTGCGCTCACGCGCACCGTTTTTCACTGCGGTTTTCCTCGATCCGGCGTTCTTCCTCGGCATACAATTTCGATTAATATAACGCATTTACGTAAATACGTAAAGAGAAAAGTGATCCGCATTTGTCGAAAATCCAGCTGACCTGGCGGCAGGGAGCTGTCTCACTGCCGGTCGAGAAGCCGGATATCGGCAATGAAGCTCTCAACCGACTGCAGATGCGGTTGAACCGAGGCCGGAAAAGCCCTTCTCAGCGGCTCCGGAACCACCAGCTGTACCCCGGCACCCGCCATTTCCTGGAACTGTTTTTCCGACACGCCCTCCTGCAGTGTCAGCAGGTGTTTGACCTGAATCCGGTCTGCCTCCGTCAGGATCTGCCGCCAGCGGTCCTTACATGTTGTCTTCACGGCGAGCATACGGAGCCTTCCAGCGGGAAATGCGGGATCGGAATAGGCCGCACTCGACGGGAAAAGAAAGTCCGGTCCCCGTTTGCCGGCATCTGCTTCCGGCGGCTGATGCACGAACTGTGTTCCCTCGCGCAGCCCTTCTTCGACGAACAGGGTCCTTGCATGAAGTTCGAGAGATCGTCCCGAGCGCGCCTTTCGCCGCTGCAGAATGGTTTGCGCACGCCCCATGAAGTCCTCGATGGAACGAAATCCCGCCCGGATTGCCGGCAGCTCTATTGCTTCCTCCACACTCCGGAAAATCTCAAACTCGCACTCGCGCCTGCGCAGGAGTCGCCTGTCAGGGGCGAGGGCGTTGTCTGCCCGCAATTCTACGGTCTTGCGGATTATTTCCTCCCCGGAAGGGAACCGGTTCAGCCACTCGGCAGGAATCTCGTCGGGCCTCAACCAGCAGTTGGCACGCACCTTGGCTACAGCCGGAACTTCCTCCGCGCCTCCAAGCCCTCCTGCCGGCAATACAACGGGTTTCCCCGGCTCAACCGGCCCGATGCGGTCCTCAATGATTTCCTCTTCCGTTTCATGCCGGCATACCCACACATGACATTCTGTTCCGTCCGTGCGGAACGCAAAGACTGTCAGTGCTCCTGTGCTCTCGGGATCGAGCAGGGCCGACGCGGCTCCTCCAAAACCGGTAAGGCGGGCTTCATTGCGTGTGCCGCTGCGCAGGCGGTTGTTGTACCACACCGCCCGAATCTCACGGAAATCAGCATGGGAATCGATGTACAGCGGAAATACCCGGTCGGGATTTTCTGCATCTGGACGGTTCAGGTCGGGGAACACCCGGAAAAGGAATTCCTTCGGGATATAGGGACCGGCCTGGTGCGCCTCGGTGGCCAGCGTGTCGTTGCCCGAAAGCCGCTTCACAAACCAGAGGAACTCCGGCTCCGAGAACTGCTCAAGCCACTCCGTCAGCTCAGTTACAGGCATCGGACAATCCCCTTATTTCGTGCCGGCTGCCGCCCTTTCTTATCCATTTGGCCGCTTCGCCCAACACTTTCTCCAGCGGTCGCTTGCCGCGACCCTTCAGGGCACATTCCCAGACTATGAGTATCCTCCAGCCGCTCGCAGCGAGTGCGTTTCTTACCTCGCCATCCCGAACGCAGTTGCGGGTGATCTTCTGTTTCCAGAAGTCCTTGCGCGAGCCGGGCCAGCGAAAGAGATGGCAGTTGTGCCCGTGCCAGAAACATCCATGTACGAGAACGACAGCCCGATAACGCGGAAGGACGATGTCAGGCTTGCCGGGCAGGGCAGGGGAATGCAGCCGGTACCTGAATCCCCTCCTGTGCAGTCCATGCCTGACGAGTATCTCCGGGCGTGTATTTGTGCCCCGGATGCCCGCCATCATCCTGCTGCGAACTGATGGTTCGACGATGTCAGTCATGCGAGGCGCAGCCGAAGCTGCCTGATGTTCGCAGTTTCCGCACCCGCGCCAATCCAGGGCGCAATATGTCGCGCAACCGCATCGACAACCGGGACAACCACGGCATTTCCGAACTGCTTGTAGGCGCGGGTGTCCGAAACAGGAATGGTGAAACGTGCCTTGCCCGGTACGTCGAAGCCCATCAGCCGCGCGCACTCACGCGGGGTAAGCCTGCGAGGGTTCCTGCGACCCTGACGAATCAGGATCTCCGAGCCATCCTTGTAGTAACGCGCCGACAGCGTGCGCGCGATATCGTCCGGACCAAAGAGACCAAAGCCGAATCCATTGCCTTTTGCGCGATGTTTCTCCGCGTAACCCTTGAGGTATGTCCACAGATGTGTCGATAGCGTGTATTTGTCGGAAACGCGTGCGTCGCCGCCTTCGGTATAGGGTCTCTCTGCCTCCTCCGAGCCATCTTGCGGATGCAGTATGCTTTCAAGCCTCGGCCCGCGCAGCGGGTCAGGAAGGAACAACTCATCAAAACTGAAATCATTCCTTTCGAGGAACCCGACAACAAAAATCCTCTCGCGATGCTGCGGCACCCAAGATTTCGCGTTAATCGTCCTCCACTGGACCTGATAGCCCAGGTCATCACTCAGCGTCCGCCGGATGACTTCGAATGTTCGCCCCTTGTCGTGATTGATGAGGTTCTTCACATTTTCCAGCAAGAAGGCCTTTGGCCGGTGGTGCTCGATTATGCGGGCCACATCGAAGAACAGTGTTCCCTGGCTGTCACACCGGAACCCATGCGGGCGCTTCAGCGCGTTCTTCTTGGAAACACCCGCAATTGAAAAAGGCTGGCATGGAAAACCTGCAAGCAACACGTCATGTTCCGGAATATCGGCTGCGTCGATTGCAGTGATGTCACCCGCAATCGGATGATCACACGCGTAATTCGCGAGGTAGGTCTTTTGGGCATACGTGTCCCACTCGCTCGTAAAGACGCAGCGGCCACCCAGCGGCTCAAATCCCCGCCGCAGTCCGCCGATTCCCGCGAAGAGGTCTATGAAACGGAAAACAGGATTTGCTGGTGCAGGACTGCGCGAGCTGCGGATAATCTGTTCAAGGAGATGGATAACCGCTTTCCTTGGCGTGCCTTCGCCACATTCGTACCGGTAGAGCTGGCGGACAGAAAATCCGCTCTGTGCCGAGAGCTCCTCGATGGAAACGCCTGCCTGCTGCCTGAGTCCAGAGAATTCGGAAACCGATACCGCTGACGAGACCATATCAACCTCTGGGAATTTCCTTGCCATTTTGGCAGTATCATTCACAGACTACAAGCCTTTTCTCGTTTCTCCCGCTGATACTTGCGCTCGCACTTCCCGTTACGGATGAAGCGCCACTTTGGCACCCGCACACCCACGCGGCGTGGCCGGCAGCATTAAGTCTGAAGTAAGCCATTGATATTACAGATAGTTACGTAAAATCTATAAATAATACACGATATCTGTTGACAATATTTTTAATCCCTTGGTAAAATTTCACCACCAATATAGCAGGGAGAGCAGTTGTGAGTAACAAACGTGATAAGTTTGTGGAACTTGCCGTAAAGCGCGTCACCCGAACCATCAAGGACATGCGCCTTATCGGCAATCTCTCAAACCGGTCGGCATACGAATACTCCGACGAAGACATAAAGAAGATTGTGCGGACCTTGCAGAAAGAGATCGACGGGATCAAGGCAAGGTTCGCCGAGAACGGATCGAGCACAGATGCAGATTTCAGCCTCTAGCGGTGAAGCGATGCAACTGCTTTTCAGGGAAAAGCGGCCTGACGAAGTCGAACAGGAAGTTACACAACGTGATCAGTTCAACACCGACGAGGTTTCCCTCGTCGCGACGGTCGGGCGCGAGCCCACCCAGAATTCACTCGACGCCAAGGCTGACAATGCCGCGGGGCCGGTCCGCGTAGCGATGCGCATTGTCAAACCGGGGGCTGAAGGCGCTGCGTTCTTCGCACAGCTTTTCTCAGGGCTGCGGCCACACCTTGAAGCCGCGGAGATTGACCTCACCGGTGCCGATCTTTCCGCGCCATCGTTCCTCGTCATTGAAGACTTCGGGACAACAGGCCTGACCGGCAACTACAGCGACCCGGATGACAACGGGCCATTCGGTGATTTCTGGCGACGTTTCGGCAAGTCCCACAAGGAAGGCAACAAGAATGGTCGCTGGGGACTGGGCAAGCTGGTGTTTTCCAGCGCGTCAAAAATCCGGACTTTCTTCGGACTCACCATAAGAAATAATGACCCCTACAGAAAACGCCTCCTGATGGGACAGGTCGTGCTTTCAACCCACAAGCTTGGCGGCAAGAAGTATGCACCCCACGGCTTTTTTGCTGTTTCCGGAGAGCAGGGTCTGCAGCTGCCGGTTACGGAGGCCGCGTTCATCGATGCGTTTGTCCAGCATGCGCAGCTAGCACGGCGGGGGGAGCCGGGGCTCAGTATCGCTATCCCGCATCTGCTGGATGAAATCACCTATCAGGCACTTATTCCGGAAATCATCCGGAACTACTTCTTTCCGATTCTTACCGGAAAGCTCGAAGTCGAAGTCGATGGCGAGATCATTAACGCTACGACCTTCGATTCGGTGGCTGCCCGTTACGCCGCCGGTAGCAATCCTGCGGACGGGGACCTCATTCGTTTCATCCGGTCGATCAATGCTGCGAAGGGACAGCAGCCGGCAGTAGTGCTGGAGAACTCTTGGAAGGACAGTATAGAAACCGCAATCGACCCCCTTGTGCTGGCTGACTTGCGCAACGCATTCAACGTCGGGAATGCCCTGATACATGCAAGGGTTCCCGTTACGCTGAGGCACAAGACAAGAGGCGACGAAACCACCCACTTCGACCTTTTCCTGCAAAAGGCTCCGGAAGGCAAGCGCGGTGAAGCTCTTTACGTGCGCAGTGCAATCACGGTTCCGGATGAAGCGCGGTACTTCAGGCCAAGGCAGGTATTCGGAGCACTAGTTGCGGAAGATTCCGTCATCGCTTCCTTCCTTGGAGATGCCGAGAATCCCGCACACACGCGATGGAACGGGGCGGCCGAGAAGCTCGACAAGAACTGGAAGGCGGGCAAGTCGAGGCTCAGCGAGATACGCAACAGCCTGGGCCGACTTTTCGAGGCGCTCAGCCAAGCAGTCGATCAGCGCGAACCGGAAGCCCTTATTGACGTTTTCTCGATTCCCGATTTCACGGGCGAAAGCCGGGGACGCAAAGTCACTCCTCCCAAAAAAATGCCGCTACTGACGCCATCGCCAAAGCTTTACAGAATCGTCGAGAGAAAGGGAGGTTTCTCCATAGCGGCGGGACCGGGCCTCACCGGGGACAAATTACCCCTGCGGGTAAAGGTTCGCGCCGCATACGACGTGCTTCGCGGCGACCCGTTCAAGCGCCACAGCCCGTTCGATTTCGACCTGATGAAAGACGACGATGTAGAGGTGTTGGCAATGGGTGCCGATGTCACACGTACTTCTGCCAACGAACTGACGATCGAGGCCACGGGCGAGGATTTTCGCGTCGATCTGGACGGCTTTGATCTCAATCGGGACCTGATGGTCCGGGCCACGAGGTAACAGGTATGAAGAGACGGATCAATTTCAGTGGAAGAAAGAAAATTCAGGCGGAGGACATCCGGATTCGGCTGTCCGAGGCCCCCTCGGACCTGTCCCCGAGCTTCAGTGCCGAGGTCAAACTCCCTGCCGGCCTGCCGACGGATGCGCGTGTATACGTGGAACCCTATCACCGCAGTTCCTCGATGCGGTTTGATTTCGGAACCGTGGGCGCACCGCACACGCCGGCAGACCTCCAGCTCACGGATATCGACCGGTCCAGCGGGGTTCTGTTCCGTGTGAAGGTCGTTGATGAATCTGCGAGCGTCGGGAAAATCATTGCGGCTGCCAGCAGGATTCGACCGGTGAAACCCGGTGACGAGCAGGGGAAGAAGGCCCTGCTGCCACTGGTTTCCAAGGACCTCGGAGAAGAGATCTGGAGACTTCAGATGGAAGGGGCTGCCCCGGAGCTCCAGATCAACAACAGGATACCGGGTTTCCGGGATCGCCTGATGTCGGACGTGCTGCTGCAGGGAGCGGTCTTTCCGCAGGCGCTTGCAGCTGTGCTGACTAAGCTGCTCGGAACAGGCGAGTACGACGATGACGAACAGTGGGTGCAGGACTGGAAGGCATTTGCTGCCACCTTGTACGGTAAAGAATTGCCTGACGATCTCGCCGAGGAAGACGATGGCCAGCTTGCTTTAATGGTCGAGGAAGTAGTCACCCGCTTCTGTCAAATGTATGCATTTGCAACAAACGCCCGGAAGGAAACGGAGCAGACCTACAATGACTGACCACGTCAGGATGCTGACCGATGAGGGTATTGCGCAGTTCGTCCAGTTTCTCGAACGCCAGCGGACAGGGCCTGCTGAGCCGGTGCCAGTTTCGCTTTTGACCGATCCATCGACCTCGACGCCTCTGGCCACCCCAATTATCATCGAGAGGAAGGATTTCGGTGACCGGTTCGCATTCGGCGAATACCTTGTCGATCTGCTAAGGCCGCTCGACCGGCGCCAGATTGCAAACTCCCATGCCCTCTGGACATGGCTGGCGCTCTACTTCTTTGACTATATCTGTCCTGCCGTGGCCGGAAAGAGAAATGTTCTCGAAGACGCCGTGTATGTCCTGGGTAAAGTGTTCAACCACCAACGCTATTACCGTCATCTGGTCCGGACGCCATGGCTGATTGTCAGCGAGCACAGCGAGAACGGCAAGGTCATGCTTGTGATGCGCGACAAGGGCTCCCGCAGTGAGATCTTTGAACAGCTCGCGGCAAGGCAGGACATACTCGGGAATCAAACCATTGTCGCGGGAGCTTATCGCCTGTATTTCGACACGAAAGAGCAACGGCCGAAACGTGGTTCAGGAGGGAAGGGAGCTGGATCGCCAAGGCGGTTGTCGGCTGTTGTTCAGCAGCTGGACCTCACCTATGACATGCGTGACTGCACGGTGGAGCAATTCATAAAGTTGCTGCCATCGGAATTCGATCGTTTCAGAAACGATGGTGACGCTCAGCCATCGGATTCGGCGACGACATCTCACAAACAAGCCGTATCAATCCAGCCGAACGCCGTGGTTTGACTATACGTGCCACATGGATAAGTGTCAGTTTTCCGAGTTTTCATACGGTTACTGCGTAACCGAAGACCTGATTGTGGGACAGGGCATGCCTTTGACGGCCGCACCTGTATTCCCATCCTTAATTGAAGAGGGTCAGCCAGGAGTCGGCTATGACGTGCGCTTTGATCGCCCAGGTACACCTTTGTTCCTGCAATTCAAGTTGGTCCATCAGATGGTGCGACGAAACGCCAATGAAGCCAAAAGAGGTGACTTCCAGCCCCCTTTCTACCGTATGCACCTCCGCTCTCGCCTGATTTCAGATCAGCATCAATCATTGCTGTCCCTAGAACAAGCGGGCAATGATGTGTTCTACGTTGCCCCGGGCTTCCACAGGACCGTAGATCTGAACACCGCGTACGCAATGCGTCGGGTCTGGGACCGGAGTTTTAGGATCAGGCCAACTCTCATCGGTCCTTTTCCAAATGACGAGCCTCATCATGTGGCCTTTCAACAGACGAGCGGTATATGGCGCTTCTACTCGGAAGAACCCTCCAGGGAAGGCCACGCTTTGGAGACACAAGAAATCTCCACGTCATTGGTAAAAAGAATTGTTGAGCGCGGAGAGCGCAATCTGCGTGATCAAATAATGGATTTGGACGCCAGCCTGATAGCGATCGTTAATGCACGCAATACGGAACGCAACGAACATGAGCGCATAAATATTGGCGAGTTGGGTGACAATGTTGACCCCCTTCGGCGCGTCGCCTACATAGCGCGCCAGTTCTTCGACTGTCAGATGCTTTTTGTGACCCTGCGATAGGGGAGGTTATGTCGCAGATCTGGGGCCTGAGCGGTAACGCATCAGAAAGTCGAACGCTCAGGGGAGTACTACCCAGCTGTGCTCAGCAACAACGTGTCCAGATCGGCTTTGGTCTTTTCCAGAATCGAGCGAAAACAGCCGTCGCAATATGGCTTAGGGTTACTGAAGGTCCCGCCCAGCTGCGGAATCTCGTAACACTCTACGCCCTTCAGGATGGAATCGTTACAGCGATTGCAATAGCTAAGCCTTCCGACGAGGCGTTTTCTCGGGGCACCAAGAGTCCCTCCAATCAAGGAAGGCGTTTTGCCTTTAGGCTTGCTGTTTTTCATATTCGCTCTTTGCCTTTCTTACCCGCCGCACCGCAGTTTGTAATACGTCGTCCAGTGAATCCAAAATGACTTTGAAATCCTCCGCTGAGCAAGCTTCCCGATCCTTGCCGAGACGCTTGTTGATTTCGTGATTTATCATCATCACCGCCGCTACAAAATTCGTGCGACCCGTCAGACCAAGCGATTTGTATTTGTAAGGAATCTCTCTGCCCTCCATTGTTAGACTCACGTGGTTCAGGAGGATCTTTGCCAAGCGATTACCCTGTTCACCAACACGCTTTCGTGCCTCTGCCAGGGCACGCTGAGGCTGGATTGGCACACTCCCTGCTGCGGGACGTTTTATCATGGCGCCCGGCTTCGATTTTCTGACAATCTCCTCGACCTGACTCGAATCAAGACCGAGCAGCTTCATTCGCTCACGCAGATCATCCACTATTTGCTGGTCCTCGATAGAGGTGAACTCCTCTTCCCATAGACTCTCAATGATCTCGCCGTTCACGACGACCGCGCTTTCACTCGCAGATAGACGGGCGTTGCCAGTGCGAACTGCAGCTGGCACCTCTGGTTCTTCCCCACCGATTACTTTTTCCCAGAACGCCTCATCGTCCTTTTCAAACTGCTTGAACTCCTTGAGACGCTGATCCAGGTTCATGCCGAGATGCGTCACGACATGGCCAATATTGTCCGGGTGCGTCGCGTCACTTTGAACAATGACGCGCATGATGCGCCCCACAAATTGGATATATGGGGAAAGTGAACGAAATGGGCGAAAGATTCCAGCGACGCTCAGATGAGGATGATCAAACCCTTCCCCAAGCATCTGCACTTGAATAATGCAGTCAAGCGTTCCGTTCCGTAATGCGCCAAGGACCCTCTTTTGCTCATCAGGTTCTTGCTTGCTATGGATGATGTCGGCTGAATATCCACGCTCCGAGTATAGGGTGCGGATATCCCGCGCATGGTTAATAGAGCAAGCAACGGCAATGAGCTGATGGCGTGTTCCGGTTTGCCGCAGCTCTTCGAGCCTTTCGATGCTGGCTTCCACAATATGCTGGTTGCACAGCGGCGCGAGTGCCACGCCTCTGCTGAACCAGTCCTCTTCCTTCAGCTTGAAAATTTCATCCAGGGAATACTTGCGTCCTCGTTCATCGGTAAAGCTAAGTTCAATCTCAGATGGCGCGACGTAGCTCGCCTTAAGCCGCTTTATGTACCCTTTTAGCGTCGCACTCCGGAACGAGTAGCGATAGACCAGTTCACCGTCGATCTCTTGCCGGTCGCTTCGGAACGGAGTCGCAGTCATGTGGATGACCTTCGCCTTCGGAAATCGCTCAAGCACTTTCTTCCAGCTATCCGCAGCACTGTGATGCGCCTCGTCAATGATGATCATGTCAAAGAAATCATCCGGAAACTGCATCAGCCATTTCTCGATGTTTGTCGCGAGCTGCTGAATATTTGTGATGACGACATGCGATTTGGTAGCAACCGTGATATTGCCACTGTCAAGGGTGCAAGCAAACGGGCCGGAAACCATTTCTGCATCACTCAGGACACCAGCCTTACGCCAGAAACATTTAGGACGATTCGTGATGTCCATCGCCTCGTAGAGGCCATCCTTGATTGTGATATTGGGGGCGATAACCAGCGTACGCCCCTTCGCGATCCCCAACGGGAGAAGCGCAGCCAACCCTGTCTTCCCGCATCCCACTGGTATCTGCAGGATTGCTTTGTTCTTTCCAGCACTAAAGAACTCCGAGATTCGCAAGTAGCCTTCCCGCTGTGGTTCACGAAGGGCCGCGTTCGACTCGATTTTGAAATCGAGGTCCGTAAAGAAACTCTCGATTGGCTTATTGCTCCTGAGCCACAGGTCGAGCTGCACCCTTTCGAATGCCCATTTCTTGCCGATCTTATTCGCGGGAATCCGGCCGTCACGGGCGAGAGCATAAAGGGCCGTCTTTCCGGAGCCAATATATGCCGCTGCTTCATCGAGGGAGAGCCAGTTGTTCAGTAGATTCGGCGACTCTGTTGATTGCATGACGCCATTTGATACCAAATGACAGATAAAATCAAGCATTGTGTTTGCGTCCCAATTCGGAGGCTTTGCCGGTCCTTCCCGTTCTCCGCCTCGCCGGAGGCCATCATAGTTTGGGTTCGCGAAATACGAGCGTGACCGGGGACGCGGAATGCCTTGATCTCCATTTGTAACGGCAAAGAAGCCTGATTCGCGGTTATATGTCACAAACACCGGCGTCGACCCCGTGCGATAATTCAGGCGACTTGTCGAAAGGCAGGGAGGTCTTCCGTGAGTGGCAGCTACACGCGCCAAGAGGTAGTTGTAACCGATATTCGCATGCCCTTCATGTCGATGGTTAACTTCATGGTCAAGTGGGCAATCGCATCAATTCCAGCCCTGCTCATTCTCGTAGTTCTTGGTTTAGTAGCCTCTGCTTTTTTCGCGGGAATAATCAAAAGCCACTAACCACGTGATTGGGAAAGAATGCCGATGACTGAGCCTAGAGCATGGTATTTCCTGTCGTTCGGTTCAAAGCGTCAACACGCCGGTAATCTGGGCTACAACGATGATCCCGAACGCACATATCGATATGACAGTTTTGTCGCAAATCATTTGAATGTTACTGCCGGGGACTTAGCGGTCATCGTGGAGCGTGATGGGTTGCTGGGATTTGGGCGAATTGAAGATATTGAGCCACAGTCGGGATCGAAGGAATTGATGAGATGTCCGATTGAAGGATGTGGCACAACGGGTATTAAGCAGCGTACGACCCGTATGCCTAAATTCCGTTGCCATAACAGTCACACATTCGATACGCCTTTGGTCGATAGAGTCAGTTGCACGCTGTACGAGGCACACCTCAGCCAATTCCTGCGAAAGAAGAATGCTATACCGCCGGATGCGCTCCGCAAGGCATGTCCGAGATACAGCGATCAGCTTGCGATCCAAGAACTTGACGTACAGAAACTTCTTGCGTTTACGAGCGGATTTCAAAGCGAATTGTTCGAATTACTCAGCTCTGTCAACATTAGATACGTCGAGGCGGAAGAGGCGGACGACAGCGACGAGCCGACACTGTCCTACTCGCCAAGTGGCTCTGACACGCGGCCGAGCGTTATGCGCCAAATTAGGTTTCGACGCGGGCAGGCTCGGTTCCGAACGAATTTGATTAGACGGTACGGGCCAAAGTGTCAGTTTACAGGGTGTTCCGTACTGGACGTCGTCGAGGCGGCACACATAGAGCCATACCGAGGAGATTCGGATAACCATCCAGAAAACGGGTTGTTGCTGCGGGGCGATTTGCACACACTCTTTGATCTTGATCTCATTGGAATAAATCCTCAGACCTTTACTCTCTATCTCAGCCCATTGTTAATCAGTTCTGAATATAAGACGTTGGCGGGCGCCAATCTTGAGTGCGGCAAACATCGTCCCAATTCGGAGGCACTAGCCAGACGCTGGAAGAGTTTCTGTTTGAGGGCACGAGCGACCGAATCGCATCCGGGCTGAGAAGTGTTGTGGGTTACGGCTTCCTCGACCGTAAATTTGTCTTGGGCTATCGTGCCCAATGTACTAGACTCTCTGACTCCTGGCACGATGAGGAACTGTCAATGAAGATGCCGAAAGGCTTCAAGATGAGTAAGTGCATTCTGAACGAACTCCCCGTCAATGAACGCGCCGGAGCGGCTCAGGTGCCCGGAACCTGATGCCGCCGTGGCAGCCAGGCCGCAAAGAAAATCTGGTGCGGGCGGAGGGACTTGAACCCTCACGGGCCGTTTAAGCCCTGCGGATTTTCATGCCGTCTACGGCTTTCGCCGCCCGAACGTTACGCCCTTGGAGGGCTCACGCAAGGTTTGCGGTCTGGACTATCCCTTCACCCTCCCCCGGAAGATCCGGAGCTTAGGTGCTGCCCGTCTAGTCTCTACACCTTCCCGGCTGGAGTGTCTCTCCGGGCTTGGCTCGGGATTGCCATTTGAGGTTTCCCCGAATTTGAGCAGTTCTGCATCGCCGGTTTCCCAGTCGAGCACTCAAGTTTTCCTTAAGTCCGCTGCGTATGCCATTCCGCCACGCCCGCGCGCGGCTGTCTTATTCATGATAGGGCACGTTGCCCGATTTTACACATTCGTTTCTGGAGGTTGCGGTGAAACCTGCGTGTTCTGGATGGCTTTCTTGTCTTTCTTTTTTTTCTTGGGCCGCATGACGTTGATCGCAGCGGCGTCGAGCGAGGTCTTGATGTGCGCCGCGTAGTACTTCTCGATCATCTCGACACTCGTGCGGCAGTTCTTAGCGATTTGGTAGATGTCGGCGCCCTCCATCAGGCGCAAGCAGATGTATGTATGCCGCAGACTGTAGGCCGTACGGGGTCGTCCTTCGCGGTCAAAGCGAAGATCTTGTTCGTCGAGGATGGTTTTGAAAAGCTCGCGCTGCCACTTTGGAAAAATAAGGTCTGTCGGTCCGGGCGTGCGCCATTGTTCGCTAAGGACAGCAGAGGTCATGGATGTTTTCGTGGGCGTGTTCACGCCATAAACGCGCGCCGGGCGGAGCCGGCTTCGAAGTCGCTCAAAGGGTCTCACTGCACCGGGCATACTTTTGCAATATCCGACGCCGCGCTTTCCGCGTACTTCAATCTCAAGGATCGTCTTGCCCAAATCCTCGTCATCAACGACCGTGACATCCCGGAACTCAAGGCGCCATGCTTCATCGGGCCGTAGTCCGGTATTGACTGCTAAGAGCACATAGTCATGAAGTTGTTCCGATTCCCATTGGAAGCCTTTCTTCATTGGCTCCTGCGCGCGCTTTCGTGTCGCTTCGTAGAGTCTCTTGTATTCCTCTGGTGAGAACCACGCCCTGTGGGAGATTTTGGGTGACGACCGGTACGGCTCAGAGAAATCGGGAAGGCGGTCGAGCCATCCGTGGCGCAGCGCCGTTTTCAGGACTTGACGCAGCGTCACGATTTCCTGATGGGTAGTGCTGTGTCCCGGCGGCTTGCCACGTTTCGCTATTGCTTCTTGGTGTCGATGAATCCGGTATTCCTGGATCTTGCCAGCTGTGATCTCCGAGATGCCCAGGTTTCCGAAGAACGGCACTAGGTGCACGCGACATCGCCAGTGCTGGCCATCGACGTATCGTTTATTTCGCTGTCCCTGCGTGATGATGTCGTACTCGTGCAAGTAATGTTCAGACACCTCGCGAAACGTCTTTTCGCTCTTGATCTCTCCGGCGCGAAGTTTGCCGCGAAGCTGTAAATACCAGTCCTCGGCGATTTCCTTGGCTTTCGAGAGGCTCTCTTCCTTTGTGCTCGTGCGCCGATTCTTGCCCGCGAAATAACTTGAACACTGCCAGAGGCTACTGTTCGGACGTTTGTAGACGTGTACCTTGCCGCCGAGGATGGTGTGTTGTTCCGGCATTTGAAACCTCCGTGAAAGCGCCGGACAGGCAGTAAAATGTGTAATTGATGTGTAAGATATCACGTTATCTGGAATAACGTAAATACCATTTTATTATGAGTGATTTAGCTTAACAGTTTATGGCTGTATTAGGATTTTAAGTCCGCTGCGTCTGCCAGTTCCGCCATCCCGGCCTAATCGAAAGGCTTTGATTCAATTCAGTTTAGCAGTTTCGCATTCACAACCCGAGCGGACGCAAACCGGCTTTGCAGCTGCGGAGAGCGCTTGAGAACTGACTATCCGGAAATTCGCCAATTGATTTCGGCCTCTCAAGCAGAACGCGCCAACGACACCGAGACTTCATTGGACCGCGCCACTCTCGGTGCTGCCAACTTCGGCTTGACGCCTGGCCACATAATCGCCCAGCACCAAAATGTCCAGCTCTGTAGCGAGAAATGTCTTGATGGCATCTGCCGGGGTGCAAACAATTGGCTCTCCAGCGGCATTAAAGGACGTGTTGAGGAGGACCGGCACGCCGGTGAGTTCTGAGAAAACGGAAATCAACTCATGGAGGCGCGGATTCTGCTCGCGGGTCACCGTTTGCGGCCGTGCGCTCCCGTCAACGTGTACGACGGCCGGGATTATTGCTCGCGCCTCCGGCCGCACCTGGGTGGCGAAGAGCATGAATGGGCTCGGTGCTTTAAGATTGAAGAATTCCGGGGCTCGTTCGGCAAGAACCGCGGGAGATAGAGGCCGCCACAGTTCGCGGCCTTTGATCTTATTAACGCGATCGCGCATTTCTACCTTGCGCGGGTCGGCCAAGATACTCCGGTTCCCAAGTGCGCGTGGCCCAAATTCCATTCTTCCCTGAAACCAGCCTACGACTTGGCCGGTGGCCAGGCATCGGGCTATTTCCGTTGCAACCGACGAGACACGGCGAAAAACCAGCCCGGAGGTTGCGCTAAGCTCGGCTTCGCATTCTGCCGGACTAAATTCAGGCCCCCAATACGCATGGTCCATGCGGACTCGTTCTAGTTCTCCCGCCTGGGCAGCACCAAGAAGCGCTGCGCCCACACTGAGGCCGGCATCACTGGTCGCCGGAAATGCCCATATCGACGACGGCATGCCCGAGGCTAGAAGGGCGCCATTTGAGGTGCAATTCAGCGCCACGCCTCCACCAAGACATAGAGCACTGCACATCGCCTCATCCATCGCTGAACAGGCAACTCGCTGGACCGCTTGCTGCAGCGCGTACTGAGCCCCAGCCGCAAAATCGGTATACGGTGCTCTGAGGATGAATTCACGATCTCGGGGAGGGAATCCAAGCAGTTCCGGACTCGGAGGTCTTCGGTATTGGTACCATCCGGAACCATTCGTACGCAGCATGGACGAGATCGCTTCCGCGTAAGTTTGCCAATTACCATAACTGGCCAGGCCCATGGTTTTCCCCTCCGCATACTCTGGGAACCCGATATAGTTTGTGCAGTCAAGGTAGAACGTTCCCAAGGAGTTGTAGAAAGGTTCTGCGCGGACACGACTAATTCGAGTTCCCTCGCCCAACCAAGCAACACTGGAACACAATTGACCGTACCCGTCCAAGGTGGCAATTGCGGCACGATCAAGACCAGACGTGAAATATGCGGCCGCGGCGTGAGCACGGTGGTGATCATAAAAACGGGTCGGAGGAAGATCACCGTAAATCTCGCGAAGCGCCGAGAGACCAGCCACGGTGGTCTGACTCATTTGCCAATCGAACGAAAACTGTAATCGACGTAACAGATCAAGGGCTCGCTTGTGGATTAGGGATCGGTAGCGAATCTGACGGTCGGCGTTTAGACGCCTGATGAAAGAGAGTTCCATCTCCCCGTGGGGAGAGTTGGGTCCGCTCCGAAATGGAAGCTCCGGGCACGCCAGAATGTCGACCTGCGACATGCACAGACCTGCGCGCCGAAGACAAAAGTCGATAGCGCTAACCGGTAGGGCAGATTCGTGTTTGCGGCGGGTGAATCTCTCCTCTTCAGCAGCCGCGATCAACTCGCCGTCGCAAACCAAGGCTGAGGAAGTGTCGTGCGAGCCTTGTATGTATGACACTCCAAGGATATTCATTCGTCAGCTTAGAGAGCTTTACTTCTTGTTGGCCTCTGCACCGAGTTCAGGTGGGCATCGCGGCGCTGCGTGAGCACCGCGCTCGCTACCAGCGCCCGCTCTTTATTCGTGTCGCCAAGAGCCACAAGCCATCATCCGGCTGCAGGAGCTCGCGCAACTTGACGACGTAGTTTTCAACGCCACGACTACTATAACCTGACATGACATCTCGCGGCCGTCAGTCCGCTGCGTCTGCCAGTTCCGCCATCCCGGCGCATAGGGAACGATTGGAGACAACTCAATTTAGCAGCCTGAAATGCGGCTGAGGCTCGGGCGCAGGCGTTACCATGATTCCGCGCGGCTTGGAAAACCCCTGCCTTCAGGCGCTGTTTCTCCCGCCCCAATCGACTCCAAACACTCCTGCGCGTGCTTACACCATTTCGCACACGACATGTCATTCCAATAGAAACACGATGACGCCTAACGAGAAATGACCTAAGTCACAGAGCGCAGTTCGGAACGGGAATCACTGACCAAGGGACGCCTGCATCGTAGCTGCTGAGAATGCGTTTACCTGAGCCCGCGCTCATCTGGAAAGGAGCGAGGCCGCGTGTGAGGCAAGCATCTCTAGTCCAGCTTCAGTACCTTCCACGTCCCGTTGTCACTCATGGCAAGCTGAATCGGTCGCGGTGGCCCTGACGGCGGAACCGTTACATCGGCCCATAGCTCTTCGCCTTTTTTCTTCGGGAACGGCGGCTCCGCCGTATCAGGAATGAAGAAGAGGATGCCCGGAGAAAGCTGAACCAGATCGCAGGGCTGGTCGCTGCTCAAATAGATGGTTAGCGTCTGGCTGCGAGGCACGACGTTGCGGGCATCTTCGACCACAAGCTTTCCACCCTTGGCTTTCATCACCACCTGCCACTGCCAACTGGTGACTTCTGTGCCGCTCTTGCGATCGGCCGAATAAGGGGTCCACGACGTGCCCGACTCTTTATCGCGCGGCAGCCCGCACGCATCCACCAGTGGAGTCATTGCCATGTAACGTCCGCGCATCGGCAGATTGGGGTCGTATTGCGCGACGCGCACCCACACCCGCGGTCGCGTCAGCCGCTCATAGAGATACTTGCCGGCGATCGACGAAACGATGAGGCACTGGATAACGAGCAGCGCGATAGCTCGGTTGCGAGCGTTCATGCCCCACCCTCAACATGGTGCACCAGCCGGCGTCGAGTCTTCTCCAGGAGCCAGCCGCCGCCGAGAAAGAGCACGCCCAGCACGATCAGGCTGAACGACCGTTCCAGCTTGCCCATTACATTCGAGAAGTAGAACCACAAGACCGAAAGGGCAAAGCACACGACTCCGTAATTAATGATCGCGCGACTGCGCTGATGAACGCCCCACCACGCGAGGAATGCTGCGACCAGTGTCACCAGGGCATACGTAGCCCACGACGGCGAGGAATAACTGTATAGATACGTACGGTTGCGATTGTGGTAATAGAGATACGGCAGCACCATCGTCATCAGCAATATCACCGCCACCGGCAAAACCGATGGCGGATTGAACCTCCACGCGAACAGCAGTGGCAGGACAATGGTGCACAGCCACACAAAGACGAGCATCACCGCAGGCAGCGCCGGCTGTTTCGTCCAAAACCACCACATCGATCGGTCTTCAACGAGTATTGCCGTGCCCACAATTACGCCGGCACAACCCGTGGCGAACAACACGCCGAAGACGAGTTTCTTCCTCTCATTTAGAAACGCCACCAGGTAAGCCGCCGCAAAGACAGTGACCATCCGGACGATGCATGACTCGGAGTTTTGGTAGCCGTGCGTACGCTCCGACCATTCGCAGATGATCCACGCCGGTATGAGCAGTAAGCTCATCGTCTGCTGCAGCTGATCGCCGAGCAGGGCCCATCCGGCGAGAGCGCACAAGGCCCACAGCAGAATGGCAGCCGGCCAATGCTCCTGCATGTTGAAGATCTGACCGACCAGCGCGATAGCGGCTCCGGCGGCCGCGGTGCCGATGCCATGCAATGCAATCGCAAGCCGGTCGAAGCGCGGCCGCACCAGCAAGCCTCCCATATGAAGGACGACTAGTATGCCCATGGTCACCGTGAAGCGCGCGCCGGGCGAGAGCTCGTCCCAATGTGCCGCAACAAACAGGCTGATGCCGGCAGCCAGCAGGAGCCCCCCGAAGATCAGCGCCAGCAGCACCTGCCAGCGAAGGCCAGCGGGTCTTTGCCGGGAGGTCTCGAAGACGCGAATGCGGTCCGCGGTGAGAGGGTCGATTACGCCCGCGCCGACCCAGCGCTGTAGCTCGTCGTCAATTGTGGGCATCGTAGCTGGGGGAAAAGGTAGTGGAGGGGGCGACAGTAAGCAAACAAATTCTTACAGAAGGCCGGGTAAAATCGACCGAATTAGAAACGAACAACAGTAGTTGCAACTGCGTTCTTTTCCCTGTGTCCTGTGTGGTGAAAAATAGTCTCACCGGTGCATGCTCCGTTGGACTATGCTCCCACCGCAGCTCCAGCCGTCGTCGGCAGTTGCGCCTTCTCCCAGGCATCAAAGCCGCCGATGACGTTAATCACGTTGTGTCCTGCGCGCTGGAGCAGGCTGGCGGCGATCATGCTGCGGTAGCCGCTCTTGCAATGCACAGCCGTGATTGGGTTGGGATCGATGGCTGGTAACGCGGCTTTGAAGCGATCGAGTGGATACCAGTCTGCCTCCGCGATGTGGCCGGCATCCCATTCCCCCTGTCGCCGGACATCCAGCACTTGAAACCCGCACTCGCCAATCCGCGTCTTGAGTTCGTGCACAGTCATCTGCGGCAATTGTGTGAATTCGAATCCAGCGTGCTTCCATGCCGCAACTCCACCGTCGAGATAGCCGAGCAAATCCTCAATCCCCACCCGCGCCAGGCGAATGCGGGCTTCATTAATTTGGTCGCTTGTACCGGCGACGAGAACGGGGCGCGATGACAGTCCTAACACCGCGCCCGCCCAGGATGCGAATTGGCCCGAGAGCGCAATATTGATCGAGCCCGGCACGTGTGCCTCGGCGAACTGCTCTGGTGGGCGAACATCCAGGGCGATCGCGCCGTGCTCGAGCATGTTTTTCAATTCAACGGCTGAAACGGGCGCCAGTTCCGGCAACTCCGTCAACGGCGCGGCTCCGGCACGATTGATAGCAGCATCCTCAAGGAAGTAGTCAGGACGCGCAGGCAGGTTCGAGGTCATCTGCCGGACGAACTCGTCGCGGTCTTTGATCTGCAGCGCGTAATTGGTGAGCCGCTCGGTGCCGATAGTCGACGAGCGCTCCGCTCGCATGTTGCGTCCGCATAAGGAGCCCGCTCCGTGCGCCGGATACACCAGCACTTCATTGGGGAGCGTCATCAGTTTCTGGTGCAGCGAATCGTACATAAGTCCGGCGAGCTGTTGCGGAGTGTGCGACTTCGACAGATCGGGCCTACCGACATCGCCGATGAACAGCGTGTCTCCCGTGAGCACCGCCCACGGTGTTTGCGACTTCTCTTCGTCAGTGATGACGAAGCAGCAGCTCTCGGCGGTATGCCCCGGCGTCTCCAGAGCCGTGACGTGAATGCGTCCCATGCGCAGCTCGAAGCCATCACTCACCGGCACGTGCGGAAATGTCGCGCCTGCAGCCTTGCCGATGTAGATGGTCGCGGCGGTACGCGCGGCGAGCTCTTTGTGGCCGGAGACGAAGTCGGCGTGCAGATGGGTTTCGAAGATATGGCGGATTTGCATGCCGTGCTTCTGCGCGGCCTCAAGATAGATTTCAACATCGCGCTGCGGGTCGACGACGACCGCCTGGCCGTCTGATCCGAACATATAGGACGCATGCGCCAAACAACCCAGGTAGAACTGTTCGAAGTACATGCTGCTGCCCTCCACTCCGCGCGCAACATCATACAGGCGCGGAGCATTCTGCACCAGAAAAACGGCAATTCACCACTCGGGATAACAACAGAAGATGCGGCAGCACTACCGTTCGTACGTCTCCGCCAGGTCTTTCAGCCGGGCGGCAGTTTGCGGCGTCAGTTGATCCTGCTGAAACCGCCAGCGCCAGTTTCCCGACGAGGTTCCGGGCAGATTCATTCTGCCCTCGCTGCCCACCCCGAGCACATCCTGAAGAGGGAAGAGGACTGTGTTCGCAACCGAGGCAATCAGGGTACGAATCATCACCCAATTGATTTCGCTGCCATCGGTGTTGAGATACCGCCGCGCATACGCCATCTCCTTCTCCACGTCCTCCGCGGTGCGGATGCTGCCTGCTCCTGCCTTACTGTTCCACCAGCCGACGACCGTGTCATTGTCGTGCGTGCCAGTGTAGGCGACCAGGTGATGCGGATAATTGTGCGGCTTAAAATCAGGAGCCTGGGGGTCATTGCCGAACGCGAATTGCAGGATCGCCATACCCGGAAAATCGAATTTCTTGCGCAGCGCCTCAACCTGGGGGGTGATGACGCCTAAGTTCTCAGCAACGATGGCCGGGTTGCCCAGCGCGGCCTTGAGCGCCGAGAAGAACCGTGCACCGGGACCTTTTACCCACGCGCCATTCACGGCGGTCACTTCGCCGGCGGGGATTTCGTAATACGCCTCGAAGCCGCGGAAGTGATCGAGGCGGATCATGTCGAGCATCTCGAGAGCGCGCCGGAAGCGCGCGATCCACCACTCGTAACCGGTCCGGGCGTGCTCCTCCCAGCAATAAATGGGATTGCCCCAAAGTTGTCCGGTCGCGCTGAAGTAGTCGGGCGGGACGCCGGCCACAACCCGCGGCGCGCCATCCTCGTTCAGTTCGAAGAGCTGGCGATTGGCCCACACGTCGGCGCTGTCGAGCGCGACATAGATCGGCAGGTCGCCCATGATGCGAATGTCGTCGCGCGTGCAATGCGCCTTAAGGTCGCACCACTGCCGCTCAAATTCGAACTGAACGAACTTGTGGTATTCGATCTGATCGCGAAGATCTTCGCGTGCCTGCTCCAGCGCAGCGGGATCACGTAGCGCAAGCTGAGGGTCCCACTCTGTCCAGATCGCCAGGTGGTGAAGATCTTTCAGCGCCATGAACAACGCGAACTCGTCGAGCCAGGAAGAGTGGCGATCGCGAAATCTGTCAAACTCCTCACGATGTCCAGTCGCGCCGTCGCGAAAATTTTGAAATGCCCGCAGCAGCAAAGGCAGCTTCCATGCAATCACCGCTCCATAATCAACCTGCGCGGATAGAAATTCCGGCTTATCGGCGAGGTCGCGGGCCGCGAGGTAACCCTGCTCCACCAGGCCGTCCATGCTAATGAGCAGCGGGTTGCCGGCAAACGCGGAGAAGCATTGGTAGGGGGAGTCGCCGTAACCCGTTGGTCCGAGTGGCAGCACTTGCCAGATGTGTTGACCGGAATCCCGCAGGAAGTCAGCAAAGCTGTGAGCCTCGGGTCCAAGTTCGCCGACGCCGTAGGCGCCCGGCAGTGAGGTGGGATGAAGTAAGATTCCGCTGGATCTCGGGGAGTTCATGCGCGCTGTGTGCTCGTCTAGGATGGTATCGCAAAGGTGAGCGTTGCAAGCGCTGACTACTGTAGTTGACGCGTACCCACCGCCTGACGCAATTGCTCCAAAGCCGTCATGTAAGAGGCTAGCGCCTGACGGTAGCTCAACTCGGTGGCGCGATAGCTGCGCTCGGCGTCGAGGAAATCGAGCAGGGAAGCGGCGCCATGGGCGTACGAGAACTGTGCGATGTCCAAGGACTCCTTCGCCTGCTGCAAGTAGCCGTTGTCGTAAAGTTGGACGATGTCGCGATAGTTGAGTAGCGTTTCGTAAGCGTTCTTCACATCAGTGAGCACCAGCTGCTCAGCGGCTTTCTCCTGGAACTGCGATTGGGTAAGCGCGTAATAGGTTCGGGCCACTTCGCCCTGATTGCGATTAAAAATGGGTAGCGGGATGTTGAAGTAGAACGAACCGTTGTTGGCAGCGTTAATGTGGGTATAGTCGAAGGTTACATTGAAGTCTTGCTTGGCATTGGCCTTTGCCAGTCCGATCTGGCTTTGGGCGGAAGTTACGCCGCGCCGGCCCGCTTCCAGGTCAGGTCGCAGGGTGAGTGCTTTATCCTGCAATTGTTCAAGTGTTAGATTAATTGGCTCGTAGGCCAGCTGGCCGGCGACGTCGTAGACGCGCGGCACCGAATCGAATCCCATCAACTCGCGCAAGGAATTTAAGGCCTGCACTACCGCGATTTTGGCGCTGGTGACGTCGGTCTGGAACTGCAAGGTCTGCAGCTGAATCCTCAGCAGGTCAGCCTTGCTCATGGCGCCGGCTTTTTGCTGCTCCTGGCTGATATTCACCGTGTGCTGATAGCTATCCAGCAAGCCTTCCGCGAAGTCGAGATTCGATTTCGCCAGGAGCGCGCTTACGAACTGCTGCGCTGTGGTAGCAACGGTTGTACGCTCGGCGTCGAAGACCTGCGACTCAGTGACAGCGGTATTATCCTTCGCTGCCTGCAATCGGTGCTGCCGTTTCTTACCCCGCTCGAACAGGTAGCCCACGCCGATATCGAATTCCGCAAGATTGTCGATATAGCTGCCTGAGAACTGACTAGGTGAAAAAAGCGGCAGGTATAACGCGTCCCACGAGAGCAGGGGATTAGGCCGCAAGTTGGCGGTTACTTCCTGCTCCTTGTTTTGGAAGACCAGAGTCCGGTTGGCTTGGAGCGTGGGATTGTTGTTCTTGGCGAACTCGATGGCCTGGTCCAATGTGATGACGACCGGAGCACGGCTGGGTGGCCCCGGAGCAGGTATCTGCTGTGCCGGCTTAGCAGGCGGAGGCGCTGGTGGCGCGGTTGGCGTCTGAGCGAAGAGACACAGATTGCCGAACAGCAGCACGGCAATTGTATGTAGAGTCCGGCCTGCACAAATCGCACGAACGTTCTGGGCATTGGTTTCGCGACCGGTTGGAGAGACCGTCCTCATTCGGTAATCTCCTCCTCGTCGGGCGGCAGTACGTCAGTGGGTCGAGCCACCCACGTATAGATCGTCGGCAGAATCACAAGCGTCAGAAACAAGCCTGTGAGCAGTCCGCCTACGATGACGATCGCGAAGGGACGCTGCGAATCGGAGCCGATGTCGTGTGATAGAGCGGCGGGTAGCAAGCCCAGGGTCGCCACCAGCATCGTCATCATGATGGGACGCAGGCGGCGTATGGCACCGTGGAGGGCGGCATCATGCACGCTTTGTCCGCGCGATCGCAGCTGGTTGATGTACTCCAGCATGATCACGCCGGTTTGCACCGATACTCCAAACAGAGCCAGGAAACCCACGCCGGAAGAAACACTGAAGTGCGTGCCCGTGATCCACAGCGCGACCAAGCCTCCGAGTGGTGCGAGACTGAGATTCAACAACAGGAGCAAAGCCCACTTGAAGGAGCTGAACATGGAGTACAGCACGAGCGTAATTACCAGAATGGTGAGGGGAATGACGACTGCCAGGCGGGCGTTGGCGCGTTTTTCGCTCTCGTACTCGCCGGCCCAATCCAGCGTGTAACCCTGGGGCAGCTTCACCTGGCGATTGACCTTGTCCATCGCCTCTTCCACGGTGCTGCCTAAGTCGCGGCCGCGCACGCTGTACTTGATGGCGATGTAGCGCTGGTTAGACTCGCGATAAATCATCGAGGCGCCATCTTTCACGCCGATCTTACATAGCTCCCCCAGGGAAACACGTTCGCCGCTGGGCGCCAGCAAGCGAATATTCTTGATGTCGTCGAGAGTGGAGCGGAACTGTGGCTGATACCTGGGCACCAGATCGAACCGCTCCTCGCCAATCAGGATCTGGCCGACTGGATTGCCCCCGACCGCTGTCTGGATAGCATCCTGAACGTCCGACACGTTGATGCCATAACGGTCGGCTTTCGCGCGATCGACGGAGATGTTGACGTTGGGTTGCCCCAGCACGCGGAAGACCGCAAGGTCGGTGACGCCGCGGACCGCGCTCATTACGTTGGAGATCTCTGTTGCCTTGGCTTCCAGGTCCTTCAGGTCGGAACCAAAAACTTTGAGCGCCAGCTCCCCTTTGACGCCACTCACCGCCTCTTCCATGTTGTCTTCAATCGGTTGGGAAAAGCCCCACTCCACACCGGGAATTTTGTCGACTGCCTTGTTCATGGCCTCGATCAACAGTTCCTTACGTCCGCGGAATTCCGATCGCCACTCGCCACGCGGCTTCAAATCGACAAAGTATTCAGTGTTGAAAAAGCCTGTGGCGTCGGTGCCATCATCCGAACGTCCCACCTGGGAGACGACCTGCGTCACCTCCGGAAAGCCGGAAAAGATGAGGCGAGCCTGATCCATGATCTGCCGTCCAGCATCCGGACCGGTGCTGGGGTCAAGCGTGCCGCGAGCCCAGATCGCTCCTTCGTCGAGGTGGGGGAGAAACTCCGATCCGATGACGCCGCCCATTCCCAGGAAAAGCGTCGTCCCCCAGATCAGGATGAGGGAGATCCAGACTACTGCTCGCCGCGGCATCAGCCATTCCAGCGTTGCCTGATATCGATTCGTGACCCAGTCCATGACAGGGTTGTGCCACGCCTTCACTCCTTTGCGGAACACATAGGTGGAGAGAACAGGCGCCAGCAGCATGGAGAAAAAGAGCGCACCCAGCAAGGCGAAAGCCACGGTCCATGCCATCGGTTTGAAGAGCCGCCCCTCAACACGTTGCAAGGTGAAGATAGGCAGATAGGAAATGATGATGATGGCGATGGCATAGAACACCGGCCGTTGCACTTCGTGTGCGGCGGCGCGCACGGTTTCGTCAATCGAGGCTGTGGGATGTTTGTGCAGCTCGAGCCGGCGAACAATGTTCTCCACCATCACCACGGCGCCGTCGACGATCATCCCGAAATCCAGCGCACCTAAAGACAGCAGGTTCGCGGGAATTCGATTCAGATCGAGCAGAATGGAGGCAAAGAACAAGGAGAACGGAATGGTCAGCGCAACGATGAGTGCCGAACGAATGTTTCCCAGGAAAAAGAAGAGCACCAACACAACCAGCACAATGCCTTCGCCAAGGTTATGCAAGACAGTGTGGGTGGTGAAGCGCACCAGATTCTCGCGATCAAGGAAGGGGACAATCTTCACTCCCTTGGGGAGAATCTGCTCATTAATGAACTTCACCTTGGCGTGAAGGTCGCGAAGTACGCCTTCGGTTTCGGCCCCCTTGCGGGATTGCACAATGCCTTCAACGGCATCGTCATTGTCCAGCAAGGTGCCATCGGGCCGCCGCAGGGACCTGCCAATTTGTCCCAGCTTGATCTTTGGCCCTTCGACCACAATCGCTACATCGCGAATACGTACCGGGATACCGTCTTTGACAGCAACGGCGGTCTGCCCCACGTCTTCAGGCGTCTTCATGAGACCGAGGGCACGGATGTTGTAGGCCTGTTGTCCTCTCTGAATGTAGCTGCCGCCGCCATTCGAGTTGTTATTAGTAAGTGCCTGTTCGACGGCTGCTATCGACAAACCATGTGCCGCCAGTTTGTCAGGATCAACTTGTACCTGATATTCCTTCGTCTCCCCGCCAAAAATGGAGACCTGGGCCACGTTCGGTACCGACATCAGGTGCTTGTACACAACCCAATCCTGCAGCGTCTTCAGCTCCATGGTGTCGTATTTGGGGTCGCTGCTGTTCAAGGTGTAAAAGTAAATCTGTCCCGCCGGGCTGAAATCCGGGCCAATTTGCGGACTGATTCCGGGCGGCAAACTGACCAGCGTCAATTTCTCCAATACCTGTTGCCGGTTTTGCAGATTTTCCGATTGATCATCAAAGATGATCGTGATGAATGAAAGACCGGCGAGGGACAGAGAGCGCAGATGCACCAGATGCCCCACGCCGTTCATCTGGATTTCGATGGGAATCGTGACCTGCTGCTCAACTTCTTCCGCGGCGCGTCCTGGCCACTGGGTGATGATCCAGGCATATTTATCGGCGACGTCCGGGTAGGCCTCAACCGGCAGTTTGTGAAACGAGATAATGCCCCAAATGAGCAGCAGGATACCGAGAGCCAGCACCAGCATCCGGTTACGAAGTGCGAACGATACGAGAAACCGTATCACTGGCTACTTCTCCTCAGAGGCGCTGGAGAACTGAAGCGCATTGGTCACAACTTCCTGACCCGGCTGCAAACCTTTGATCACCTGCTGATATCCGTCCGGTTCTTGCGGTCCCAACTCCACCCGGGTACGGCGAAACTGCCCGTTACCCAGCGGCACAAAGACCCAGTTCGCGTCGTGCAGAGTAATGACCGCGGTCGTGGGCACAACCGGACGGTCCACCAGTTCGGGCGAGCGGAAGATAGCGTTTACGTACATGCCCACGCGCATGATGCCCTGTGGATTGGACAGGTCGATGCGCACTTTGGCGGCCCGTGTGGTGGGATCGAGCACCTGGCTGATGTTGACGACCTTGCCGGGAAAGCGATCGCGCGCATAACCCGCGAGCGTGATATTCGCGATATCGCCGATGTGGACGCGCGGCAGCATGTCCTGGTAGGCGTCGCACATTACCCAGACCCGCCCGAGATTGGCGATGGTGAACAGAGCTTGCTGATTGTCGAGCGACCGAACGCCGGTGCCGCTGGTGATTTGCTGATCGATGATGGTTCCCGTTATCGGCGAACGCAACGGCAGCAATGGCGTGGGATTGTTGATGTCGCCCCCCAGGACCTTCACATGCGCGATGGCGGCCTGCAGATCTACCTTGGCCTTGGCGTCGGTGTCCTGCGCGGCCTCCAGATCGGCCAGAGCGATCGCGCCCTTGTCATACAGCAACTGCGCGCGCGCCACTTGCTTCTGGGTCAGCTGTTCATCGGCCTTGGCCTTCTGATAATCCGAGACCGCGGCGGAAAGATCGGGGCTGTCGATGAGCAGCAGCACCTGGCCTTTCTCTATGTAATCGCCCAACTTGAAATAAATTTCGACGACGCGCCCACTGCCCAGCGATACCACTGGCACTTCAAGATTCACATTAGGCGCTATGGCACAGTTGGCCTGGACCTCGTCGGTTACCTTCCGGCCCTGCACTTTTATAAGCGCGAATTGGGACGGATCCTTCATCGTCACGACGTTGGGATCGGCGTTCATCTCCACGACCGTGGTGTTGACGGGCTCCGCGTTGTTCTTGGAACAACCCGACACCAGCAGATTGCTGACTGCGAGCGCCAGCACTCCGAAGACATGCCGCCAGTGGAGTTTTTGTTTTACAGTTCTTTCCATCCCAGTAACTCAAATCATGACGCAATAGAACGGAACTTTGCCGCTGTTTCACTGCCTGGGCCGGGGGAAAGCGAAGAGCAATCAGCGATGATTTTAGAGGAGTTGTGCAGCGAAGGGCGGTCCGCGCACGTCGGTTGGATTGGGCACAGACTCTGAAGGCTTAGAAGCTGTATTCAGCCTGAGCGGAGTTCGAAGTACCACGTGCTCAAACAGGCCAGAAACAGAAGCCAGGACAGGAGTAAACATCGCCGGTGACGAATGGGCAGTCACCCCGGATCGCACTCGTTTTGCAGAGTCTTCGACGACGGCCTCGGTAGGGTGCAGATCGTCACTGGCGGACACAATGGGGAACAGGAGCAGGAGCGAGCAGGCAAGCGCACAGAATGCTGACCCGCGAGCAACTTGTGCTGTCTCGAACCTGTGGGCGCCGGAGCAGTAGACATAAATGGACGCCACTGCAACCGTCACCCAGACGAGATTAAGGGATAGCTCCATGCAAAGGGTTAGTTTGTTAGTTTACCTCAAAGACCTCAGTCGCCGACAACATCAGTGCTGCATTAACCCGGCTTTCACATAGCGAGGTGGCCAGGAATAATTCATTTGCGAACTGAAAATTGCCGATCATTTCAGGTCGGTTCGGTCGGACAGGAGGACGCCGTTGCGGGCATAGCTCTGACGCGGCACCTCAACGAAAGCAATCGTCAGCTTTTCCGCTTTGACGTTCAGCTCCTCCTGTAACGCGTCTGTAATGCGTCTGGCCGCGCGACGCTTCTGCTCCAGAGTGCGGCCCTCCAATAAGGTGACCTGTACGTGCGCCATAAGACCCTCCACCGAAGAAGTCTCTTCCTGTGTAGCTCATTACGTTGCGCCCATCAAGCTATATCCGCGGAGAAGGAAGGACGCTTTCCCGCTTGACATGGCCGCTCGGCAATGGCATTTGTATTTACTTTTTGCATTTGCCGTTGGTCGCGGCGACGAGGCTTCCTCTATACTGAACAGCTTTGCCATGCGAAAGGGGTTTGTGAAGGTCAAGGTCTTCTATCACGACAAGTGCTTTGATGGGGCCTGTTCTGCGGCATTGTTCACCCGCTTCTATCGCGAGCGAATTCGCGAGCATGCCGAGTTCGAGTACCACGGGCTTGTGCATCGGGCCGGCGCACTCTTCAATGAAGCCGATTTCACCGGTGATGAGAACGCGATCGTAGATTTCAAATATTCGTCGTCGCCGCGCATCACCTGGTGGTTTGACCATCACCAGAGCGCGTTTCTGACCCCCGCCGACGCTTCGCATTTCGAGCAGGAGCAGAGCAATACAAAGTTTTACGATCCCGACTTCCGCTCCTGCACAAAATTTATCGCCGTTGTGACCGAGCAGCGCTTCGGCTTTGATCCCACGCCTGCCGCTGGCATGATCGAATGGGCCGAAATCATTGACGGCGCACTGTACGACGGGCCGCAAGCGGCGGTAGAGCTCAAGGCGCCGGCCATGAAGCTGACCATGCTGATTGAGACCAGCCAGGACCCGGAGTTCATTCCGCGACTTATTGTCAAGCTAGCTTATCAGCCGCTGGACGAGATAATTGCCGAACCGTGGGTCGCCGAGCGGCTACCGGCATTGCTGGAACGTCATCGCCGCTCCATCGAGATCATGCGCCAGCGAGCGCAATGCAAGGACGGAACGATTTTCTTCGATGTCACCGACTATGACCTGGAAGGCTACAACAAGTTCATCCCGTACTATCTGCACCCGGAGTGCACCTACAGCGTGGGACTCAGCAAGAGCAGCTTTCGAACCAAAGTCTCGGTTGGCTCGAATCCGTGGACGACGGCCACGCACATGGAGAATTTGGCGAAGATTTGCGAGCGCTATGGCGGAGGCGGACACGCGCGGGTGGGAGCCATCTCGTTTCCGCCGGACCGTTTCGACGAGGCGCGCAATGCGGCGGACGAGATCGTCGCGGAGCTTCGAGCCAGTTATCGCGCGCACTATTGACGTGCAGCGATAATTCCAGCCGCCGGTCGAGAATGCGTCAATTGTTCTGCCTGCTGGAGCAGCGCCCAGTCGGCCTCGAATTCGGAGTAGAGCTCGCGGTGCTTCGGGTTGACCCACAACAGGTCCTGAGTCCTTGCCAGTAACAACCGGAAGCGCAATTGGGGGTCGGTCTCCGAAGACAAGATGTTGCCGGCGCTTAGCCCAATGCGCCGCAGCTGGCCATCACTCTCGACTTCCATCCAGGCTTGTTGACGGTTGTCCAAATAAACGCGTCCGCGAGCCTGGAAATCGCGAAATACCGTACGCAACGCGTGCCGGTTGGAGATGACGCCGTCGGCAATCGCCGTACGCAGTACTTCCTCGAATCGCTCTCGATACATCTCCCATTGATGGGAGTCCCCAACCTGCCGTTCCCGTTCGTTCTGTAGTTCCTTCCCGACCTGGTGCTCTGAGTCCGGGTCGCCCTCCTGCTTCGCGGTTGCCAGCTCCTGATTCAACACTGCAACGCGATCCGAGGGATGCTTGCGCAGTTCGTGATCGGGGCTGAAGCGCCCGGTTAGGAGGTAGGAAGCGGCGATCACCGGAACCGCGTCGTAACCAACCACCATAATCGGGACCAGCCATTTTTTGGAGCGCAGCAGTTGCTCGGTGCCCTCATGGCAATCCGAGCTGCGCTTGTAAGTGCCGGGTACCTGCTCGATGCGGACCACCCGTAATTGCAGCTCCGGATGGTGCTCCGCATAATGGGTGAAACTCCGAGCAATGGCTTTTGGGCCCGTGATCCCAAGATCGTTCAAAACGTCGCGATGAGCGGAGTGCGGAAAATAGGTGTCGACAACCAGCTTGGCGAAATCTGCGCAGTTGCGCTTAAAGCCGCTGTAATGGTTCACATTGACGCGGGCGTTAAATTCGCGGACAAATCGCTCGTCCTGCTCCGGCGTGGTATCGACTTCGAAGATGTAGATTTCGCGTACAAAGGCCGCCGCCACCGCCTCGCGCCAATCCGCATTTGCACCGCTGATGCAGCGTTCGGTGGTGCATACATCCTGCAGGTACTTCTGGCGATACTGCTCCTGCAACAACTCGCGCAGCTTAGGGGAGCCAAATAGCGGTCGCTGCTGGAGGTCATCCACCCCATAGAGATAAACGTTTAGCGGGACTACGTTCCACTCGTAGGGCGCGTCCTCCTTATAGTCCTGGTAATTCTGGATGACTGAACCAAGCTCCCCAGGCTGGCACAGCCGGAGTTGGACAGGCCCCGCCGGGCACACCCGCGCCAGATAAACCCCGGAGTGTCCGGCTCCCGTTAGGGCGTTGCCTAATTCCATCTGTACGTTGGGTTTAGCGTCGAGCAGCAGCCCAATTTGTGCGCGCGCAGACAGACAGCCCGAGAGGAGAAGCACACCAATTGTGATGGTTGGCGAAAGGCGCATGTGGCGTCAAGCCCGCACTGCTTGCAGCGCACCTGCGGACTGAATTTGCTTAGATGACAAATTAATAGGGATGAGCCGCATCCCTACGAGTGCAGCCCTGCCCAACTCCCAATATTAACCCCTATCAAGCGAACTAGTTTTAAAAGAAGATGACGATCTGTCCAAATGATTATCAAGAGGGTTCGCCTCCCGAGGTTACTAAACTTCAACAGAGCGTTGACAGTTTGTTGACAACTGTCTGTCTCATCAATACTAATCTCGTGTCTATTGCGCTAGATCGGCGGATGGGAAGGTCGACGCGGACCAGCGACTCCTAGGCAGGGCTCATCCGCCGATATGACTCAGTAGGCCAGCAACACCCGCAAGTCTCGAACATTGTTGCCTGTCGGGCCCGTCATCAGGGCATCCCCCAAAGCATCAAAGAGCGGAAAGCTGTCAAACCTGTCGAGCGGAGTCGCCAGGCTTAACCCTTGTTGCCGAGCGCGCTCCGCCGTTGATCCATCGGCGACCGCACCCGCAGCCGGACTGTTGCCGTCAATTCCGTCGGTCCCGGCACTCAGGACGGTAATTTTTTCCCCGGCAATTCTTTCCGCGCAGTAGAGAGCGAACTGCTGGTTCCGTCCCCCAACTCCGCATGGATCACCCACTTTGACCGTCACCTCACCGCCGGAAATCAGGCAGGCACGAGAGACCCCACGTCGCAGTTCGCGCAGCCGCCGCAATAGATGATCAGCAGCTTTGCGGTAATCCCAGTCATCGCAACTGTTATCTACTTCAACGGCGAAGCCGCCCAGCGCCGCTCGTTCAACGGCTGCATGGACCGCGCTGGCGTTCGACAGCAGGGTGACATAGTGCGAGCGCGTAAACACAGCATCGTCGGACTTCGGTGTCTCCTGCAGTTGACGTCGCTCAAACAGCGAACGTGCCGACGCCGGAAATGCCGGCAACAGCTTGAATCGCTCTGCGATGGCGTAGCAATCGGCAACGCTGGTGCTGTCAGGCATAGTCGGGCCCGACGCAAGGGCATCGCGGCTGTTCTCCGGGACGTCTGAGACCAGCAGGGACAGTTGATAAGCGGGCGCCGCAGCAAGTGCCAGGCGTCCCCCTTTAAGCGCCGAGAGATGCTTGCGAATCGCGTTGATCTCGGCGATAGGAGCCCCGGAATGCACCAGTGCCTTGTAGGTTTGCACCACGTCGGCAAGGGAGATGGCAGAAGTGATCGGCTTCTCCGCAATCGCCGACGCACCGCCGCTGATGAGAAATATCACCAGCGTTTCAGGTGTCGCAGCGCGCACCAGACGTAATATCGCATCCCCGGCGCGCAGGGAATCTTCATTGGGCAGCGGATGTCCGCCGGTAAAGTAACGGAAGCCGAAGAGCTGTGCCGGCGGCGCCTGTGGACTCGCAACGACTCCGGTAAGCCCCGTACCTAGAATTCCGGCGAGGGCCTCGATCATGGTGTGGCCCGCCTTACCGATGGAAACCACCAGCGACCGCGTGAACGCGGACAGGTCATAAAGCTCGTTGCCGATCCGCAGGTATCGTCCGTCGTGCTGCAGTTTGCGGCTGAACGCGCGGGGGATGCTGCATTCGTTCAGCGCGTGCTCGAAGATCTCGCGCACGCGTACGCGCATGTCGCGGAAAGACGCCTCCGAGGCAGTATCAATCGAGGATTCAACCCGGTCAGGCATGAGGAGTGATTATAGACGGAAGCAACTGGCAGTTAGCAGTTAGCACTTAGCCAAAACAGACAGCTTGAAGTTGCCACATTAGATCGCGGACAACCGTGTGGTTTCGCTAAGTGCTAAATGCTAATTGCTAATTGCTCCTGCACCCAGCTCTCAATGGTCATCCGCATTTCGCTGAGGTGTCCCTGGAAAAAATGATCGCCGGGCACGAATACCAATTCCTTGGGATCGGCGGCCTGCGCGACTAGTGCCTCCAATTGGGTATGCGGCCCGTAGTGATCGCGGTCTCCGCTGACGAACAGCTTCGGTTTAGCGCAGTCGCGAAGGAACGAGAACGAATACACGCGTCCTTCGGCTTCCACCGGCGTCCCTATCGAGATCAGCGCCTTCACGTCGGGATCGGGACAGGCAGCTCGTAAGCCGGTGGCTGCGCCAAACGAAAATCCCGCAAAAATAATGGGCAATCCATATTCACGCTTCAACCAGGCAAGGGCAGCTTCCACGTCGGCGATCTCGCCGCGTCCCTCGTCGTGCGAGCCGGTGCTCAATCCAGTGCCGCGAAAGTTGAAGCGCAGAACCGGGTAGCCGAACGAATTCAGCGCCTTCATGGCGTGGAAGACGACTTTGTTGTGCATCGTTCCGCCGCCCAGCGGATGAGGATGACAGACAATGCCTGCATGAGTGGCGTCGGGCTTGCCTGCGTTGAGCAGGGCTTCAAGACGCCCCGCGGGGCCGTCGATGAAGAAAGACCTGATGGCTGTTTGTGCGGTGCTCAATGTTTTTCTGGGCAACTGCGCGAAAACCGCCTGCACAGGTTGGACGCTGGCCGGTCGACAACCGTGGCAAAAACTTGGCCCCGCAGGCTCGCTATCCACTGCGGGGCTAAAGTAGTCCGCGGCTGTTTGACTGCGGATTAGCCTCCACTTTAGCGCAACCCGAGTTGGCAGTAGTTACGGTTTTGTGAAAGTCTTGCAAACGTGTTGGGTGCGCCAAAACGCGAATTTGCATAAACAGCGCACGTAGTTCTCCCACCTTAATTCATGGCTTGCGTTGGCGTTGCGTGATGCGGCAGCGTATCCGGCATCTCCGACACGTTCCATGCCCATGCGGCAAGCAATGCTGCGCCCTCATTAATCTGATCGGGAATTACTTTGTCGAAGGTGTCCGTCTGGCTGTGGTGCGCTTCGCGATAATGCGCCGGAAGCTGCACGCAGAAGTAAGCAGGGACGCCGTCGTGCAGGAAGGGGACGTGGTCCGATCCTCCGAAGTAGCGCGTGCTGAGCGGCTGGAGATCGAAGACCTCCTGCAGCGGCTGATAAATTTCATTCATCAGGGGCGCCGTGTCCCACAGGTTCTCGAGCGCGATGCTGAACACCTTTCCCGTTCCCGTGTCGTGAATGAGGACGGCGTCAATCTTGGGCAGATCGGCTGCATGGTTCTTGATGTAGGTGTCCGCACCAATGCCCCCTTGTTCTTCGCCGGTGAACAGGATGAAGGTGATCGTCCGCTTCGGCGTCCATCCCACCGCTTTTAGCGCGCGCGCCGCTTCCAGCGTCGCCATCGCGCCGGTGCCGTTATCGAGCGCGCCCTGACCCAAGTCCCAGGAGTCAAGGTGGCCGCCGATGATGACCCGCTCCTCGGGATGCTCGCTGCCCTTGATTTCGGCGACAGTGATCGATGCAGGTACAGGCTTGGGGGTGAAGGTGTCCTGCAGGTTGAATTTCATCGTCACCTGACCAGCCTGCGTCAGCCGATAGAGCAGGTCGTAATTTTCGTGCGTCAGGAACGCCATGGGGACTTCTGTGGGCGAGTAGCGTGGAAACCCACCGCTCATGTTGTACAGGCTGTCGGTCTTGCCGCTGTCCACCAGCATGAGCGCAGGTTGCTCGGCGGCTACTTGCCGCATCAGTCCAGCGCGGCCGCGGAAGCTCATGCTTTCCTCGGGTACACCACGCGCGGGCGGGATCACTGCGTCATAGGCGTTGTCGGGATTGGGATCGAGCTTGGCCAGATCTGCCGGCTTGCGCAGCAGCACAATTTTGCCTTTCAGCTTGCCTTTGTATTGCTCGAGGTCCGAAGGCTGCTGGAGGTTGAGCGCCGCGACTTGGCCAGTAATCTCGCCCGGCGTGCCTTTGCTCCAGCCAAAGGCATGGATGCCAATGAGCTTCTGCACTGGGCTGGTGATCTCGGCGGTCTCCAGGCCGCGGGTCCAGCCGTGCGGAATTTGGGTGGTCTCCAAGTGCGCATCTATGCCGTAATCGCGGAACCGCTTCTCCGTCCAGTCGCTGGCGGATTGCATTTGCGGCGAGCCGGTGAGACGCGGACCTATCTGGGTAGAGAGGTATTCGAGATTCTTTATCAGCTCAGAATGAGCTTTCACCTCGGCTGCAATCTTCTGGTCGGCATCTTCCATGGCCTTGCGATAAGCGTCGCGTTGTTCCTGGGTGCGCTGCGGAGGGGTAGCTTGCGCGTTTGGTTGAGAAGTTTGCGAGTTCTCTTTGGTGGGCGTTTGCGGCTCCTGGGCAATCAGGAAACCGCTGAGCAGTACGATTGCGAATGACGCCAGAATCTTCACCCCAACTCGCGAAAAAGCAGTGCGAGTCGGGGACCCCGGCATATGGCGGCGAAAATGAAGCATTGCACCTTCCTTGGGAAAAAAGAGCAGGGAAGCTGATCATAGCGGTTGGACGAGGATTTCAGCCAACCGTTCCGGCTGGCCGTAACAATCCGTGAGAGTACCCCCCACCCCTGCCTGTAAGGGCAATAATATCGCTGACTGACTTTCTGCTATAGAATGCAACATCAAGACGCGCTTGCGTTCATCAGCCTTCTTTCGGCATACAAGAGACCGTGGATAAAGCACCGCGTGATGGAGACTCTAAGTCGTAACCCCTCTGCAAATCGGGAGATTGTGGAAGACTTTGTTGAGGAGACGATTATGCACTTGATGCACTTGACACACAGATTGTCTTCTTAGACGATCAGCCCGTGGCGAATCATCACAAACACGTCCACCACAAGCACGGTGATCCCAAGTCGAAGCTGCGCGAATACGCCGGGCCGATAATTCTATTTGTCATCTTCGTGTACGCGGCACAGTGGGCATTCCGTTTCCCTAGAAAGCCAGTAGTCTACTTGCCGGCAGGAATTCTCTTTGCTGCAGCCACAGTATTTCTCTGGATACAAAATCCGCGTAAGGATCGGCAATGACAAGGTGACGAAGATCACCCGACGGGTGGGGGTTTTCAGATGTTATCGCCAAAGCTGACCGCATCCCTGACGAGCTTCACGCGCGGCACGATCCCCATCCGTCTCGTTTCCTTCCCGTCCAATCCGACTCAATTTCGGCCACACCCTTTTCTCCGGTCAGGTAGTGACGGAAGCTGCTCCAGGCGCAGTCCTGAGGCTCTTTCACCCACCCACGCCTCACCGGATTCCAGTGCATGTAACTGAGCTTCTCCACCCGTTTCTTCCTGGTACACATTGAAGTCGTAATAGCCCGCTCGCCAGCGCACTCACCAGCAGGGCTTCGCGCCGGTAGCAAGTGAAGGTCACGAAATGCAGATCGCCGGATTGCTGATATCGCCTGAGTCCCCAAGGCCTAGCTGGAGGGTAAGGGGGTTTGCGAGCCTTTGTCAGTGACCTGAGATCAAAACCCCCACCCAAGCAAACGATGCTTGGGTGGGCCACCCGGGGCGAGTCCAAAATTGTTCTGCGTGGCGGTTTCGCCGCGCGCGCCAGCTGAGGCCCCCTCAGGGCATGTGGGCGAGGACAGCAACGTCGAACTTTGAGTAGTACTTCTTGACGTCGGCGGCACCGTACTTCTCGCGGAATTTCTCGACTACAGTTGAGACTGCTTTCGCATCCGTGATAGGGACTGCCTTAACGTCAGCCTGAGCGCCGCGCGCGTCAATGCGAATCGTCGGATTCGTCAGCACGTTCTTGTACCACTGTGAATCGGAGCCCTGCACGGGTAAAAGGTAAAGCTTGTCGTCCTCCAAGACGAACCAGACTGGGATGGAGATGGGGCGTCCTGACTTTCTGCCCGTCACCGTGATCTTGATTTGACGATATCGGGAAAGGCGGTCTTTTAAAGCATCGTTCCGTGCCGGCAATGTGCACCTCCTCTTTGTACGGGATGGCGGTGGCCTGAGTTAGGGATGCTGCTCGCCTCCATCCTGGCGGCGGCTTTTGACGAAGACATGGTACGTCACCGCATCCCAGGCATTATGGATGCCGATGAAGAGCAGGAGCAGCGCTGACGCCGCGACTCCGAATAATGGCCAGGCTGCATTCGAGCGAGCGGCAAACGCCGATGCAACCAGAGTTGAATAAGCGGCGAAGGGCAGCAGAACGTGAAATAACCAATCCTCGAACTCAGGCGAATAGGCGGTTTGCGTTTGCATCCGGCGGGCCACGATGACCGCATATATCACGCCAGCCAGTCCCAGAAACCCCCAGAGAGTAGCCGCAGCGGCGACTGTGTGCCAAGGGACGCTCATAATGGCGGATAGCGGCAACGCAGCTTCGAAGTGAATGATGGTAGGAGTCGCAAAGGTGCTGCTGGCGAGTTCCAGATCCTTCGCGATCGGGAAATCAGCGATGAGAGTGATGACAACGAACTGCAATCCAATTAACGCGCCAGCCGATGACCCGGTGATAACGTAAAAGTTCTCCCACCCGGTGAGTGCCGGCATGTGGTCACCTCGTCGTTTTTCATGTCGGCGAATGGTTCAGCCGCGACCCATATGTTACTGCCTGGGCAGTCGCCTGGATGCGCGAAACACGGGGGTGCTCCAGGTTCGCCCTTCCTTTGGGCTAACCTGGGTTACTACTACAGCGCCCAGTTCCGGCGATCGACGAAGGTTGGTGGCTCGTAGGTTTTGCCGCGCGCGAGCCGGCGCTCTTCGCGCTTTGATGTCCATAACAAGATCGGACCAGTGACGGCGCGAACCAGACGTGTGGCCGCGCCAAACTCATGCTCGATTTCGCGGCGCAGCTCGCGAATCCTGGCGGCGACGACGGCATTGGTTTTGCGCAGGCGCTTCTCCATTACCCAGAGCGCCGCGTTGTAGGTGGTGTGCAGCTTGGCGGCCTCATTCGCAATGCGCTGACGCACTCGCAGATCGGGAGAGGCGTGATAGCGCTTCCAGCCCTGGAATGTCGTCTCGCAGATGCGGAACAGGCTTGGGCCATTGCGCTCGAAGTCGAAACGAAACGCCCAGTCCAGCAGGCGCTTGGACGCGTCGCGCGAGATGGCGGCGTGCCGGAAATTGAACTTGTACTGACCGTGAATGTCGGCCAGGTCGACATCGTCCAGCATGCGCTGCTCCTGCTGCATCTGCGCAAACAGCGGAGTTCCCGGAACCGGGGTATACAGCATGAACTGGTGGAAGTCGGTGCCGTGGCCGACGGCGTACTCGATTTCCTGGCGGATGTTCTCCTCGGTGTGATGTTCCAGGCCGACGATAGTCGAGCCCAGCAGCTTGATGCCGTGTTGCCGCAGCTCCGCGGCGAGGGAGTGGGTATGACTGTTGCGCAACTTTGCATATGAGGAGCGTGGCGATTCCAACCCCAGCCAAATCCACGAGACACCAAGCTGTACCAGCTCGTCCATGCTGTACTGGCGGATGGCATTTACGGACGAGAAAACGTAGAGCGACCAGCTCTTGCCGGCGGCCTTCATGCGGTCCAGTAGTTGCATCGCTCGCGGGCGGTTCAGCAGAAAATTTTCGTCCATCATGAAAAACGAGCAGACGTTCATGGAATGCTCCATCTGTTCCATGACATCGAAAAGCTCATCTCCCGATTTGTAGAAGTGGAAGCTCTTGCCTTTGCCGCCGAAGAACGCCGAGGTGGTGCAGAAGTTGCATCCCATGGGGCAGCCGACGGAGGGGATGATGGTCGCGGCCGTGTCGCGCGTACTGTCGGGTACCCGCATTCCAAGCACTCGCATTCCGAAGCCGGAAAGAATCTCGGGATGGACGATGGGCGCGTCGGGATCTTCGCCCAGATAACGTCGCATCCAGCCGATTCCTTCACCGCGGACGACATGGTCGGCGTCGATCAGCTTGTCGAGTTGCGGAATGGCCGCGACGTGACCGCCGATCACGATGGTCGATTTCGGCGACAGCTTGCGCACGCGGCGGCACATCTCGCGCACCTTGCCGAAGTTGGGGATGATGCCGGAGATGCCTACAATGTCGTACTCGGTGGAGAGCAGTTCGCGTTCGAAGCGCTCCAGGGTGGGGAAGTCGAGCAGCGTGCTGGGCGCCGAGATGTTCTGTTGAATCATCATCAGGCCCCAGGAGCGATGAAACATGCGCAAGGAGAAGCTGCCCTGCTCGCGCGTCACCTGGTTGTGATAGAGCTCCATAGGATTAATGGCGCGGCTGCCGAATTCGTCGTCGCGCGCGTAAGGGCCGAAGACCGAGCTCAACAGCACACGAGCTTGCGTGCCTTTGGGATGCGGAAAGGGAACGGCTGTACCTGATTTCGACTTCATAGCTGAAATGCTAGGAAGAGTTCGTCAGCTTTTCTGTGATGTGCGGCGTTTCCGCGCCGATATGACAGAACTATTACACGCACAGCCGAGGAGCGTGGCGTGGGAGGTGGACCCATGTTTCACCGCCGGAAATCACGGCACCGTTTTCCGCATCTAAGGGGATGCCGATAGCCACGCAGCCCAGCCGCTCAGGCCTGGGCATCATCCAGGAAGTCGATTATGGGAGGGGAGCATCTTGGCAAGACCAACGTTCATCGTTGCCGAACCCGAACCCGAGCAGGCATTGTCATCCAGAAAATTGCTGCTGGAGACCTTCAAGTTCAACGTCATTACTGCCCACTCCGTGCGGGAAACGCTGGAGATGGTGCGCCTGTTTCCGAACAGCGATGCGTTGATTATTCATTGCGGAATCCCCGATTTGGACGGCGAGGCGGCCATCAAGAACGTCAAGACGGCGCTACCGAAGTTGCCGATCATCGCGCTTACGCCCACGGAACGTGAGCTGAAGTGGGCCGATCACGTGGTCCACAGTCACCGCCCACAGGAGTTGCTAAGTTTGGTCCAAGGGCTTTTTGGGGACCCTCGCAAAGCATTCGATGGAGCGCAATGATCGCCCGCCTGATACCATATTGATGAGTGCCCGCATCCGCAATGCGAGAGCGGGACACGGAGGAAAACGCGAGAATCATGCGATGGATGCTACGGTCAAAGATTCATCAGGCCACAGTTACCGAAGCCGATCTGCAATACGTCGGTAGTATCACGATCGATGAAGAACTGATGGAGATGGTAGGACTGCTTGCCGGCGAGCGGGTGTTGGTCGTCAGCAACACCAGCGGCGCCCGGCTCGAGACGTATACAATTCCCGGCCCGCGCGGCTCCGGTGCAATCTGTATGAACGGAGCGGCGGCGCACCTCATCAAAAAGGGCGACGAAATCATCATCATGGGTTTCGAACTGGCGGAGCGCCCGGTCGAGTCCAAGCAGATCGTGCTGGGGCCGAAGAATGAGTTTGCGCGCTGGCTGCCGAGCGAGACTTACAACACCTGCCTGGCAGAGATGATGGGGTAATGGTCCCAGCCCTCCGCAGGAGGCGAAAGCTGATAGCCCCGCCTGGGATCGGTGCGCTATCCTCCATCCTTTCTCCCGTACAATGGCATCAATTTCAACTGCTCTCAATGCCAGGATGCGGCAGTTGATGCTCGATGAAGCGACTCCTCACCGTAATGTTGCTCTCAGGTTTGCTGCTCGCCCAAAGCAAGACCGGTGAGCTGCGCCTGCGAGTCACCGATCCGGCCGGACTCGGCGTCAAGAGCTCCGTCGAGCTCGTCAGCGAATCCAATCAGTTTCGTCAGCACTTCGTCACCGACGATTCCGGCGCACTCGATGCCCAGCGCTTGCCCTTCGGCATCTATCGCCTGCAAATCAGCCGCGAAGGTTTCGCTCCTTTCACCCAAGCGCTGGAGATTCGTTCTGCCGTTCCGAAGCAGGTCGAAGTCAAACTCAGCGTCCCGGGGGTGAAAGAGTCGGTCACGGTGAGCGACAAGGACACACTCGTCGATCCAGACCGCGCCAGCGACGTCGAAGAAATCGGCACGCAGATGGTCGAAACCCGCGAGATTTTGCTGCCTGGCCGCAGTTTGCAGGAGCTGGTGAATTCCGAGCCGGGTTGGCTGATGGAAAGCAACGCGGTGCCGCATCCGCGCGGATCGGAGTATCAGACGCAGTTCGTCGTCGACGGCATTCCTTTGACCGACAATCGCTCAGCCGGCAAGGGGCCGGAGATCGAAGCCGATGATGTTGAGTCGATGAGCGTCTACACGGCGGGGATCCCAGCTGAATATGGGCGCAAGATGGGCGGCATCGTTGAGGTCAACACAACGCGGGAGACACGGCAGGGATTTCACGGCCAGGTCAACCTCTCGGGCGGCAGCTTTAATACCGCGGGCGGATACACCATGCTGCAGTACGAGTCGGGAAAAAATCTCTTCGGGGTGAGTGCCCAAGGCGCGATGACCAGCTGGTACCTCAATCCGCCGATCCCGCAGAATTACACGAATACCGGAACCACCGGCGACTTCTCCGGAACCTACGATCGCCAGTTGACCGCGAGCGATCGGCTGACGGTGACGTTTCGCCACGAGTTGGAGCGCTTTCAGGTACCGAACGAACAGGTGCAGCAGGAAGCCGGGCAGCGGCAAACGGGCGACGTGTTCGAGAACATGGGTACGATTTCGTACCAGCACATTTTCTCATCCGAGATGGTGGCGAATTTTCGCGGCATGGTCCGCGACAACTCCAATGGGCTCTCTTCGAACCTGCTGTCCACGCCTATCATTGTGTACCAGAGCAATCACTTCACGGAAGGCTACTTCAACGGCTCTATCGCGCTACATCACGGCAGGCACGAATGGAAGGCCGGCGTGGAGTCGGACAATACATTCCTCCACGAACGCTTCGCGGACATCATTACCGACCCTTCGTCCTTCGATCCCGGCACTCCGACGACGTTCAACTTCGCCGGGAAGCGGCCCGATCTGGAGCAGTCGGCGTATGTTCAAGACCTGATTCGCCTGGGCAATTGGACGGTCAGCGCCGGGCTGCGGTGGGACCATTACCAACTACTGGTGAATCAGAATGCGCTCAGCCCGCGTCTGGGCGTCAGCCATTTCTTTCGCAGCCCCAACCTTCTGGTGCACGCTGCCTACGATCGCGTGTTCGAGACGCCCGCCTTCGAAAATATTCTGCTTGCGAGTTCGCCGGATGTCGTGGTGCTTAACCCGAACGTTCTGCGCCTGCGTGTTGAGCCGTCACATGGCAACTATTACGAGGCCGGGATGACTAAGAGCTTCCTGGGCCAGCTCAGCCTCAATGCGAATGCCTATTTCCGGCAGCTAAACAATTTTGCAGACGACAATTTGCTGCTCAACACCCCGGTCAGCTTTCCGATTGCGTTTCGTAAAGCGAGCATTTACGGCGCCGAAGGCAAGATCAATCTCCCACATTGGGGTAAGCTGTCGGGATTTGTAAGCTACTCCTACATGGTGGCATCGGCATATTTTCCTGTGACTGGAGGATTGTTCCTCGGCGAGGATGCGACGAATGCTCTAACCAACCTGACGGGCCGCTTTTGGGTGTCGCAGGACCAACGCAACACCGTTCGGACGCGCTTCCGGTGTCAGTTCCTGCGGCGGTTGTGGGGAGCCGTGGGTGCGGAGTACGGCAGCGGGCTGCCGGTCGATTTCACGGGAACCTACGAACAGGCGCTGGCGGAATATGGCCCCGAAGTCCTCAGCCGCGTCAACTTTGCTCGCGACCGCGTGAAGCCTACGTTTTCCCTCAATACCTCGGTTGGCGCCGATTTATGGACGAGAGACAACGTTGCCATGCGCCTGCAGTTCGACGTGGAAAACATTACTGACCGCTTCAACCTGATCAACTTCGCGGGACTGTTCTCGGGAAATTCCGTAAGCCCGCCACGGATATACGGCGCACGCTTGCAGACGACGTTTTAGGTTACGGCCGACCGAACAACCTGAAATAGGTCTTAAGCCACGACGAGCGCTTGTCCGTTGCTCGCGATTGCTGCCACTCCCAAATCTGTCGCTCCGAGGCTCGCAATCGTTCCAGGAAATCGTCGTCCGTGATTCGCCTTTTAGACATCAGCTCGCGGTGCTTTTGTCGCATGCTCCGACGGTTTCGAAGCGCCGACCGAAGTCCCCGCCAGTAAGCACCTATCGCGCGATTCTTGATCGCGAACATCATCCACAGGAATTGGTAGAAGACAATCCGCGGCAACAGGCGCCTGAATATGGGCGCAGGATAGTCCTTCGTCAGCATGCAGACTATGTTCCGAGTGATGAACTCGATAACGCGGGGATGGAGCGGCTGGCCCAGCGTCGCGCTGCCGATGTGATAGGCCCTCGCGGCAGGCAGATAGATGCCGCTATAGCCGAGCAGCTGTACCCTTAACGCCAAGTCAATATCGTCGAGGTAAGCAAAGAATTCGTCATCCAGGCCGCCGCTCTCCACGAATGCCTCGCGCCGATACAGCACGGCTGCGCCGCAACCCGAGAGCACAGGCACAGCCTGGTCGAATTGCTCGTGGTCGAGATCCTGATGTCCCAGCCGAAAGCCCGCACCCGCCATCAGCATCGCATCTCCCGCGCCGTCGAGATGGGTGCGTTCGGCGGCTCGCAGCAGCTTGCCGACGGCGAAGCCGAGCTTCGGGTCAGCATCCATCGCGCGCGCCAGTTTTTCGATGTAGTCGGGCTCCAGCTCGACGTCGTTGTTCAACAGCAGAACATAACGAGACTCCGTCACTGCGACGGCGCGATTGATGGATCCAGTGGTGCCTTCGTTGGTCGACAGTTCGATGCGTCGCGTATTGCGCGGCAGCGGATCGGGAAGAATTTTTCCCGCTCGAGCTTCGTTCTCGATGACGACAATTTCCCATTCCTCTGCGGGCTGGGTCTGCTTCTGGATGAACTCAATGCAGCGCGCGGTGAGGTCAGCACGGTGCAGCGCAGGAATAGCGATGGCGACGGTCTTCACGCGGCTATGCTAGGGATTGTACACAGCGCGGAGAGGGATCGACCGGCGGAGTCGCCGGCAGTCTACTTGAGATAGGGCAGCAGCTCCTTGAACGCCGGGGTCCCGGAGCAGCGCAGCAGCTCGTACATCATCATCTCGGTCGAGGAAATCACCGCGCCTGCGGACTTCATGCGGTCCAAGCCGACCTTCCAATTCCACTCCGCGCGCGAGCCCACGGCATCGGAGGCGACGTGTACCAGATACGCTTCATTCAACGCGCCCAACGCGGTTTGCATCACGCAGATGTGCGACTCCATCCCGCACAAAAGCAGCGTATTGCGATTGCCCGGCAGCGACTTTACCCGCGAGCGAAACTGTCCGCTGCCGAAGCAACCGAACTCCAACTTATCGATGGCCGGATCATCGGTGAGCAACGACGCGATCTCGGGGACGGTCCTACCCAGCCCTTTGCTGTATTGGGTGGTGGCCATCACCGGCAGCGACAGAATCTTTGCCAGCCGGATGAGAAGCTGCGAGTTTTTCACCAGCGCTTCTTTGTTGAAGATGGGCGGCAGCAGTTTTTCCTGGATGTCGACCACTACGAGCGCGCACTCTGCGGCGTCCAGCGGCCGGCGAGCGACTTCCGTGGAGTCAGCGGCGATAGCAATATTTCCCATGGCAGATGACATAGTGCAGATCCTGACACGGCAATTCTATCGCGCGCAGCAGATTGACGCTCCATTCTGCTCACCATACAATCGAAGAGGCGCAACCAAGCGCCTCCGCAACAGCCTCATCTCGCTGCCCCCTCGTTCAACGGCAGGACAGCTGACTCTGGATCAGCATATCGGGGTTCGAATCCCTGGGGGGCAGCCAATAAATACGCGGGGTTCTCGCGATTCCCTTAAAACCAAATCTTTTGTGTCACCACAGTGTCACCGGATTTCCCTGGGGGGATTCAGCCGTACCGCCGCGGGCCGGCGTTATCGAGATCTGGGAGCATGGGAGGCTCGGTGCCGCATGGTCGTGCTTGGGTACGTCGTAGCGGTCGCCTTGCTCGCGTGGTTTCTCGCGCAGCGCCAACTATGCGCTCTCCTGTTGCGCTTTGCTCAGATTAGGTGAAATCCACGTTACAATATTTTCGTCTGATAGCCCTCGTTCTGGGCGAATTTTCGCGGAGCGCGAGTATCGCAAGCATGGCTCCTCCAGTTATCAGTATGACAAACGCTATGTCAGTCGCATCACCAACTAACAATGCTGTAGAGGCTCTTACTCGACAGCATAATTGGATATTTGGGATGTATATGGTACTGCTGCTCGCTGGGTTGGTGCTAACGTATCTCGTCTGGAAATCTGGTAACCGCGTCCAAGACGCCATCCAATCTGAAGCTGGAGCAAGAACCTCAGAAGCCAGGGCGGAGGCCGAAAGAGCACATAGCGAAGCCAGCACGGCCAACCAGCGAGTACAGGAATTAGAGCAGGCCAACCTAAACGTTGCGGGGTACTGCAGCCACCTTAGAAACCCAAGCGGCTAATGCACAGAAGGATGTAAGCGCCTTGCAAAAAGCAGCCGCAGACGCTAAGACAGCACAGCCTCTTATGCAGCCGAGCCGCAGTAGGCGGGGAAAGCTAAGCTCCAACTCTGCGTTAAGAGCTTTGCCTTCTTGCGATCAGCAAAGGTGGAATTCAGGGTTTGCATACTTGATCGAAAACACAGGAGGGTCATGTCGAGCACCCTCTTCGGCCATCTTGCCCTTCAGTTCTCTACGCACCCAGAAAACCTCGCAACCGAAGCATTGGTGTTCATTTTGAAGAAGTCAGAGACTGCCTCGAAAGCGCGAGCGCATCAACGAGATGCCGGAGACTACGCCCAAAGCGATCTAGCTTCCAAACCGCAGTCACGTCCAGTTTGCGGGTTCTGGCAAGGCGCAAAAGTGGCGATTACTTTCGTAAGTAGGATCGGCTCGTTGTCATTGACTCTCTTTCTCAGCAAGAGTAAGAGTGGGTAGTGATGCAGCGTCGTGTCTCCAACCAAAACTGGGGAAAGATACGCCGCGAAGCCGCAGTGGGCTGCTCAGAGGATTTACGACCATTTCCCATCTGGTCGACCTCTGACAGCCCCGGCGAGTTTTCATTTAAGCCGCAAGAAAGCTGTTACTGTGGTTGAGTGGCTTCCAGAAATGCTCGACTCGGATGAACATTCTCGCGAAGAGCAACATTCTCTTCGCGTTTGTGAAACGTGTGCCGAGAGGGGTCGGCCAGATGAGCCGGTCTACAAGATGGGGATGTGCGAATTTTGCTACAAGGGGCTGCCACATCCCAAGGCGACCAGAAAACAACTAATCACAGAGACAGGGGGTCAAAGATTTCCCAGAAGCAATTGACTCTCGAATGAACAATGCTGCTTCAACCGACCCCCGCCCCAAAAAAGGCCGTTCAGTTGCGCATTTGGCCCGCGCAATGCAGACCCACATTTGACTGCCCTCGGATGAGGAACTCCAGAAGAAAGCCACGGGGGTTCCACGGGTATGCAGGCGGAATGCCAACAACTACAAGTCTCGCTTGAATCTGAGATCACCAGCTTTACTGCGGGAGGCCGGTCGGCAAGAAGCTTCTCGACATAGACGGGATTGCGAATCGCGCGGAGTCTACCCCTACGCAGCGAGTTGCACGGTAAGATGTAGCAGGTAGGTGGCACTGTGACAGAAGAGTTGAAGGCATCGGACAGCGCGGAGACTCCTTCGGCGGCGACACCCGAGAAGAAGTATGAAGAGGTTGTCGGGAAGTCATCCCCAGCAAAGAGCGATAGCACGAGTTACATCGTGGACGACACGGAAAAGTATCTGTGGCAAAGTTTCATCATCACGGAGCGCCGGAGCCGCGAGATAAAAAAGAGTCAGGAGTCGGAGAAGTAATGCCACGTCCAAGGCAACAGCACAACGATTGCGTCCCAATGGTGTATCGCTACATAACTGGTAAACATGAAATTTCCACTCTTAGCAAATTTCTTCCGCATCTGACGGGTGAGGCTCTCTCCTGACTCAGCGTTTCCAGGCGGACAGTAAGGAATTTGCGGGCCATCGCATCACCCTGAGGCAAAAACCATGTCGAGAGCGGTAACGGTAAGTGGTGGTCCTTCTAGTCTGCGCCAAGTCATCTCGGTGGGTCGGCACCAGTTATTCGCGGATGAACCGAAGGCATCTGGCGGCCACGATGAGGGGCCGGACCCGTACGAGTTGCTGCTGTCCGCGCTGGGGTCATGTACGAACATGACCCTTCGCATGTATGCTGACCGCAAAGGGTGGCCACTCAAGGATATTCGAGTCGTCTTGACACATTCGAAGAATTACGCCAAGGACTGCGTTAACTGTGAACAACCAGCAGCAATGCTCGACCGAATCGAGCGACGAATTACCCTGATTGGCGAGCTGTCGGCAGAGCAACGGCAAAAGCTATTGACGATCGCAAATCTCTGTCCTGTGCACAAGACGTTGACTTCGAAGATCGATGTCCAGACTGAATTGGTTGACCCGTCGTTGTAACGGGCAATAATTCCGAAAAGACACCCCAAAGGCGGAGGTCCCATGTCGAATGTTTTGCCGCCGGGTTCACCGGCGCCTGATTTCACTTTGCATGCCACGCCGGACCAGACGCTGGCGATCAAGGGACTGCGTGGCAGACCTGCCATCCTGGCTTTTTATCCAGGCGACTGGAGCCCGGAGTGTGGGGACCAGATGGCGCTCGTTACGTAGCAGTTCTTGCGCTGATATCTCCCCGAAGCCGGTATCTCGGGAGTTGACACCAGCTGGCACTTCCGCGCATAGCCGACTATACGGTCATGTGGTCTCCGGGACAGCAATTGCACGATATCGGCGATGGTGAGGATCTATCCGACTTCGATGAGTAACTTGGCGATCTGGCACTCACGGAGTCCCGCGTCATCATACGGGAAGGTTGCCGGACGCTACCCATTAAACGGGTAAAAAAGTGAGTTGCGCCTGATAGATACTCGCCGATACTTTGCCGACCACTTTGCTCGCAAGTCGAAATATGAACGAGCGCGGCGCGCGAACAGCGAAGGCGATTCAGGCCTGACACCCCTGCTCAGAATGTTTTTCGAAGCCAAATTCTCGTATGCCGCCACGGATTCCTTTGTACCAAAGTGAAATGACCGACAGAAGATCGAATTAAATGTTGAGATCCTTGAGGGCCATGTTGGCCGCGTGAAATCCACACATTCCATGAACGCCGCCACCTGGGGGCGTTGATGCTCCGCAAAGATAGAGTCCCGGACGCGAGGTGCGATACAAGGAGCGTGTAGGACGAAACAGTAACTGGCGGACATTCATTGCTCCCCCCAAGATATCGCCGCCGACTAGATTGGAATTCCACCTCTCCAGATCTTTGGGTGTAGAGATGGAACGGGACAGAATGCAATCGCGAAATTCAGGAGCGAAGCGTACGATTTGGCGCTCTATCGATTCGATGTAGTCTTCGGTGCTGCCGTTAGGAACATGACAGTAGGCCCAAGCGGTATGTCGACCAGAGGAAGCTCGACTGGAGTCGAAGAGCGACGGCTGGCCGAGCAGGACGAATGGCTTGTTGGGTGAAAGGGTCCTTTCAGCCTGAGCAATCTCTTCGAGTGGGCCCCCGATGTGTACGGTGGCAGCCCGCAGACATTCGCGAGCGGTCCACGGAATCGCTGCATTCAGTGCGTAGTCAATCTTGAAAGCACCGGGTCCATACCGGAATCGCTCTAGTTGCTTTCGATAGCCAGCAGATAGATGGGAACCGGCGATCCGAAGAAGTTGCCGCGGGGTGATGTCTGCGAGTACCAGGTCGGACAAAGGTAGCTCGGTTACTTCACGACCGGTTTCAACTCGGCCTCCGAGATCCTCTAAATGCCGGACCAGGGCATCCGTGAGAGACTGCGCACCGCCACGCAGAATCGGCCAACCTCTCGTGTGCCCAGCGGCTATCAACGTCAAGCCGACAGCAGCTGAAGCGGTGGTTTCTAACGGCAGCATGGAATGAGTTGAGACGCCAGCAAAGAGGGATCGAGCCCGTTCTCCAGCAAAGTGGGAACGAGCCAACGACAGGGCCGGCAACAGAGCGGATAAGCCAAAGCGCGCCAGCAGTAACGGACTTCTGGGGATATGTAGGATGGGACCGAGAATTTCTTCGACCAAAGCAGCGAAGTTAGAAACCACAGGTACTATCAGTGATCGGTATGCTTTGCGGTCACATGCATCCAGCTGGTCGATGGTTTCTTCAATCGAGTGTTCAAGCACGACCGCGGTCCCGTCGTCTAGCGGGTGAGCGAATGCCGCCTGCGATTGAATCCAAGGAATGTTGAAGGGAAGAGAACTATAGAAAGGGCTTGCAGCGCCCAGGGGGTATGTCGAAGAGCCCAGGTCGTGAAGAAAACCAGGCTGTGTGACCTCGGCGGTTGAACAGCCACCTCCAATCTGCCCATTACGTTCTAGTACGGTGGTCCTTACGCCGGATGCTGCAAGGACAATTGCGGCTGAGAGTCCGTTTGGTCCTGAGCCGATTATCGTTGCCGTAGACATCCGCCCCGCTTTCTATAATTGATTCCCAACTTCATTCTCAAGCGTCGCTTCCCGCCTACTTCTTAGCCGGGCGCGGCATCGGTGCCACCCCGACCTGTTCCTCCGCCGTATACGGCGGTCCATAATATGGGAACTCCTCGCGAATGCGCCCGCGGTCGGGAGCAATTCCATCGACAATTGGCGTGTTAGCCGCCAGCGTCAACATCACATCCAGCACATCATCGCCGAGCGCGCGTCCATTGAAGCTGGCCACCTCAAATGCGGCGGACGTTCCAATCTCGTAAGGCAACGTGTTGGGACAAAGCCGTGCAGCGAGCAGCTTCCCGTATTCACTGTCCGCCGCCGAACCGGCATAGGTCGTCATCTTCTCCGCAAAATCCTCGATCGACTTCGCGAAGCGCTCTAGATCTTCAGATGGAACCGACGCATTGAATTGTTCCTTCACGGTTGGATCGCTCGGGTCGTTCAGGAAGAGATGCGTAACCATAGGCAGGCCCCAACGCGAAACTTGTACCTCCGCCGCATGGCCAAAGAGGGAGATCGTCGCCCATGCGTTGATTTTTCCCTTCCCAATCAGTTCGCTCGGCACCTCCAGCACAAGCGCCGTAACATTCCGCCTCGCAAAGGGATTCTGCTGATGCAGAAAGGCGTCCCCGTCGTAGCGCTGGTCCTTATAGAAAGCAGTCATAAATGTGCCGAATCCGGCATTTGCCGCAAATAGATCTGGAGCAGTTCCAACATACGCACGAAGACCCGAAATAGTCGCGATCGAACCGGTTTCACCCTCAACCAGACTCTCTCCGGCGTCACCACGAAGAGCATCGTTACCCGTCGCCTTCCGCACCACAAACGGCTGAATGTGAGTACGCTCACTGCCATCTCCATGTCGTGGTTCACCAAACCTGAACTTGAACGTAACCTCTTCCCTCGCATCTCCGTTCAGGTCGAAACGGAACGCGTAGAGCCCTTCTGAATGAAGCGTATCCGGAGCCGATAATCCCACATCCGGATTCACGGTCATCGCCATTGCCGTCTTGCCAGAGGGGCCGTCAAATAAATAGAAGTCGCAGAGGTTGAGGCTCGGATCTTCTCTCGCCAGTTTGGTATCGAAATGATGTGACATACAGAATCTCCTTGAAAGGCATTGGCAATTAGACTCGAAAATTACCGAGATTTCCTCTCAGGCCGACACTTTTTCACGGAAGATTATCCTGCGCTCGAACGCGGTAACCAATAGCCTCCGCCGGCATCTATACTCGGTAGCCGAGCGATCGGGTCACCCTCCGGCATCCGCAAGTCCGTCCTGCCTATGTCCTCTCGTTCCTACGCGGTCAACGCCCTTGCTCCCCCCGCCTCATACAGTGAAGCCGTCCGCGCACACTGGAAGGAATATCTAATGGAGACAGCCGAGCTCGCCCTAAGTGACTTGGCGATTTGGCACCGACTGATGCGGATGTTCCGTTCGCTCCTCATAATTTGGCACTCTCAGGCGGTACACTTTAATCCCTATTCACCTGGTGCACGGCGGGCAGCGCTGCCTGCCGCTGAAGACGCGGAGCTTCCTGGACTACTGCGTGCCACGCCTGCGCGCCGCCCTGGCGGACCTGCTGCCCGCCGACGCCGCTGTCCTTACCGGTGATCTCAGCTCTTCGTGACGGCCACGCAGTCGATCTCGATATCGAACGGACCGGTCCACTCCGGGACGCAGAAGAAGATTCGGGCAGGCGGGTTCTTGGGGAAGTAGCGTTTGTAGATCTCGTTGAAGGTCTTGAAGCGTTCGGCGGATATGCAGAGCACGTTGCACTTCAACACGTGATCGAGGTCCGACCCCGCCGCCTCCAGCACAGTCTTCATTTGTTCGAGGATGCGCTCGGCCTGGCGCTCGAAGGGCGCATGCTGCAGGAGCTCGCCGGTGTCTGGGTCGAAGGGCGGCATGCCGGACATGAACACCATGTCCCCAGCTCGGGTGCAGACCGAGACGGGAGCGCCCCATTTCTCAAAATTGGTGTCGAACGGTTCGACGCGGATGATCTCTCGTTCCATGGTCTTCCCCCTTTAAGTTTAGGTTCCATCGTAGCGTGAATACCCACGCGTTATCCAATAGTTCGGCGGTTCGTCCTTCGTAACTATTCTCTACGGTCAGCCTGATTAGATAACCGTGTCGGCTCCCAGCCGCCGAGTAGACTTGGTGCGCTCAAGCAACCGAGGCTCGGAGGAAAGGAGCCGAGCACATGAAGATTGTAGGTTGTGATTTGCACACACGCTACCAGCAGATCGCGATGCTGGACAAGGAAACGGGCGAACTGGTGGAGCGTCGTCTGGAACACGCCAACGGCGAAGCGCGAGCCTTCTACAGCGAGTTGGCAGCTCCAGTTCTAGTGGGGATCGAAGCCACCGGGCACACGCGCTGGTTTGAGCGGATGCTGGCGGAGTGGGGACATGAATTGTGGATAGGGGACGCCGCCCAGATCCGGGCATCGATGGTGCGCAAGCAGAAGACGGACGCCCGCGATGCCGCCCACGTGCTGCAGTTGCTGGTGGAAGAACGCTTTCCGCGAATCTGGCGGCCGAGCCTGGAGGAACGCGATCTGCGGCAGTTACTCTGGCATCGACAGAAGCTGGTGTGGATGCGCAACGCGGTAGGCAATCAGTTGCACGCGCTGGCCATGGGCGAGGGCGTGTGCCGCAAGAAGCAGCTGTTCACCAAGAAGGGACGAGTCGAGTTGGAGGCTCTACGGTTGGGACTGTGGGCGAGCCATCGCCGGCAGGAGTTGCTGCGGATGCTCAATCAACTGGACGAGTCGCTGCGGGAGCTGGACCAGGCGGTGGCCGCACAGGCGGCGCAGAATGCGGCCGCGCAACGCCTGATGACGCATCCCGGAGTAGGGCCGGTGACCTCGCTGGCCTTTGTGCTGACGTTGGGTCCGGTAGAGCGATTCGCGCGCAGCAAGCAAGTGGTCAGCTATCTGGGGCTGAATCCGCGCGAGCATTCTTCGGGAGGACGGCAACGGCTGGGAGCGATTTCCAAGCAAGGCAATCCCATGATGCGCTCCTTGCTGGTCGAGGCCGGACACACGGCGGCGCGGCTGGATGCGGAACTCAAGCAAGACTATCAGCGGCTGAAGTTGCGTCGCGGCAGTGGGGTGGCGAAGGTCGCCATCGCCCGCAAGTTGGCGGTACGGATGTACTGGATGCTGCGCAGCCAGGCTAGTTATGCGCAGCTGGTTCGCATGCAAGGCAGCTCGAGGGGCACCCTGGTGCAGTGGTAAATCACCGTTGGCCTGATGGAGCGCCTTGCCTCCCCGGATGAGTCGGGAAGTCTGAACAACGAATCATGGTCGGGAAGTAGAGCGACCGGATAGATGGTTGGTGGAACCGAACCTTCCACCGCACGATTCTGTAAGCGAGCCTTGGTGGCATGAGCCAGAAAGCAAAAGCAACGGCAACTACAAAAGCAAAAACTCCACGAAGGGAAAAGTCAAAACCCTTCGCAGGTCCACGTGTCTCTTGACAACGCCGACACGGTTATAGAGGGGTGCCCCACTCATCCCTTCCTTTGGGATGGGTGGGTTCGTAGGAAACGACCCCTCACTCAAGCAACCAGAACTGGATCTCGGACGACGCCCACTCATTAAGCGCAAATGGGTGGGGCACCTGCTCTTATGTTAACTAGAAGATAACTGCTATGTATCAGATGGCTAATATGCAATGGCCGAGAAGCGAGTTTGCACGCTGTGCCGTCGGGAGGACTCCTGCCGTCAGGCAGTCCCTTCGGCAACGCATTCCGCGCGCAATCGTCTGCCAACAATAGTCACTTCCGGATTCTAGTCCTGCGCTTGTGGTCGAGGCGAGCACCGCTGAACTCCAATTCCCACAAGTCGACTTCTCATTACTAATCCGAAGCGGAGCCACTTGGGCGGCTTGCCAACTAATGAGATGGTCCGCCGTTTTGATTAATCTGCGTAAGCAGGTTGATCGTAGCGACAGCTTTGACAAGGAGGATCATCGATATGCAGATAAATTCAGTTGGCATTGATCTCGGCAAGACGACTTTTCACCTGGTGGCGCTCGGCGAAGCCGGCAAGGTGCTAGTGCGAAAGAGGTTCAATCAACGACAGTTGTTGACGTACACCGCGAACATGCCTACATCGCTGATTGGACTGGAAGCCTGCTCAGGCGCGCACTTTCTCGGACGCGCGCTGAGGAAGCAGGGGCATGATGTGCGGCTGATTGCAGCACAGTTCGTGAAGCCGTTCGTAAAGTCCAACAAGAACGACTTTGTGGATGCCGAGGCGATCGCCGAAGCCGTGGAGCGCAAGAACATGCGCTTTGTTCCCATTAAGACCGATGACCAACTGGATCTGCAGGCCATCCACCGTGTTCGAGATCGGTTGATTTCGCGACGAACCGCGGTGATCAACCAGCTCCGAGCTTTCCTGCTCGAGCGGGGCCTGACTTTCGCCAAGACTCCAGCCAAGCTACGTAACGCGTTGCCGGACATTCTGGAGAACCCAGAGGTGGACCTGACAACGCAGATGCGCAACCTGATCGATCTGCTTTGGGCTGAGTGGAAGACAGTCGAAGATCAGATTGAAGGACTCAGCCGCGAATTGGAGCGTATTTCTGCCAGCGATGCGGGCTGTACTCGTATCCGGCGGATCCCGGGAATTGGACCGATCGTGGCCACGGCCATCGTTGCTGCCATCGGCAATGGCGCAGCCTTTCGCAAGGGACGCGATTTTGCTGCGTGGCTCGGGGTCGTGCCCCGGCAGTATTCAACAGGAGGTAAAACGAGGCTGCTCGGCATCAGCAAGCGGGGGAACGTCTACTTGCGTAAGGTCCTGATCCACGGAGCGCGGGCCGCCGTGTTACGCATGAAACGGGATCAGGCGCCGATCGGTGCGTGGCTGGATGCGCTCGACGCCCGGGCTCCGAAAAACATCGTCGTAGTCGCGATGGCCAATAAGCTCGCGCGCATCGCCTGGGCTGTGCTGTCCAGCGGAGAAGATTACAAACCAGCCAGCAACCTGGTTACAGCATCGTGACTTAGCGCGGAAAAGACGCCTTACGGCTTGGAAGCGCTAACGCGCTCCCACTTTACCGCACTACGGCTACGACTTGAACTTACCCACCGAGGTCTGCAAAGGAACAGCAAGGACGAAAGAACAGTCACAACGGCATGTCTTCAGCCTGGGAGACGAGAATGGTCTCGAAAGAGCAACCGACCGACTTATAAGGACAGGCATGCGCGCAACTCATCATGGCCAGGAGAACTGATCTCCATTACAGGCCGAATACATTTGCGCAGACTTGCCTTCGCCCTCGGCTTTTCTTGCAGTCGTGCGGCGGACCATACATTCTCGTCCAAGTGACTCTAGCCCTTCCGACAGGGATGACTCCATGCCAGTTCCGTCAACACAGGCGCGTTATCGTTCCTGATTTCCCCTTCTTGACTTCGGGCGCTCGCAGAGCAGCCATGCGGCTATCGCAACTTAGCGTACTCGGCTTTGGCTTGCTGGTAGATAGGAATGTCCGGATCTGCGTCTTTCCAGAGCGTGAGGAAATCCTGATACGACTTGCGCGCTGCGGCCTTGTCGCTCATCATCGCCTGCGCACGCGCAAGTTGAAGACGGGACAACGCAGTAGTGGCCGAAGGAAAACCCAGGCCCGGATGGTCCACCAGCTTTTGAAACTCGGCAGCGGCTTGCTGGCCTTCCCCTAATGTCAGATAGGCTAAGCCGCGGATGTAGCAGGGATAAAGGCCGCCGAACGAGTTGGGCGTCGCAAGGTCGTAGGGTAAAGACACCTTGAGAATTCGAATCGCCTCCCTGGCACGGCCGGCACTTAACTCTATCGCCGCTCGAATCGTCGGCAGTTCATAGTTTTGCACGAGGGTGTCAACAGGCGACTCACGGGCGATAGCGTTTGCTAGTTGCTCGGCCTGATTCAGGTCGCCAGCCCGTGCCAAGGTCAATGCCAGCATACCTTTGGTTGCGATTCCAGGATTCGCCGCCAGTGCTTTCCCGGCGTTTTCTTTCGCGCCTGCCGTATTGCCGGTTTCAACCTCCCATAGCGCGAGCTTTGCAAGGTTGTCCGCAGAGTCTGGTAAATAGTCGACGATCGCGGAGTAAAACTCCCGCGCAGCCCGGAAGCGGCCCTGATAGATGGCCGCGTCGCCTTGCTGCTGCGAGACCCAGCCCCGACCTTCCGGTGCATCCGGAACGCGAGCGATTAAATCCTGCATGGCCGCTGCATCGTTCTCGAAAAACGCGACCTGGTATCGCTGCGAGCGCAAGGGTAAGTCGTCCATGCCCCGGGATTTTGCCTCTTCAAATACGGCTCTCGCCTCCTGCAGGCGATTAGCGCAGATGAAGCCAGACATGAGGATGTTATAGGTCTGCCGATTCGACAGGAGGTGCGCCGCCTCTTGCGCTTGGAGAATTGCTGCATCGTGCTGTCCCAGAGCTTGTAACGTGTCATAAAGATTCTGGTGCGGATAAATATCAGCGGGGTACTCTCGCGACCATTGAAGGAAAGTCTGGTTCGCCTTTTCCAACTCTCCTGTGACAAACTCGTAATAGTTACCCTCAGTTAAAAAGCGGGTCCGCAGGCTCACGCGGTCTCGGAGGTTGAACGCCAAGGCTGAGTCCTTCTTGGCTAACTCCGGGTTGTCAGCGGCAACCGTGTCGCCTAGATTCACAAGCGCCAGAACGAACTTCGGGTCCAGTTCGACGGCACGTTGAAGGAGTGGAAGAGCTGCGGCGTCTCCCTTCTGTTGTCGGGCGCGAATTCCTAGACTGATTGCTTTCGACGCTTGAAGGGAAGAAGTCCAGTCCTCCTCAAGTGGAGTGGCGAATCTGGCCAGAGATTCGGCAGGTTCACCCAGAGCGGCGCGCAGGTTGTGACCGGCGACGCCGAGCTTGTTGATGATGTGGTCGCGGTCGTCGGCCTGGGTTTCCGCTGTTGCCAGAGTTCTGCCGGAATGGCAATCTACAGCTCCCAATTTGATTTGATATTTATTTCCATTGTCTGCAATTAACGGCGCCACATAGGCCCGGCTGTTGGTGCGCAGACAAACTTCGCGTGCCAACTCGGGCGTGAATTTGGCGTCCGCTGGCACATGCATGCTTTCCAGCGTTTCGCGGATCTTCCCGGAGTTGAGCAGGTTGATGTACGGCGCTTCCCGTAATTCCTGCGATAAAGGATTATCAAGCGAGTCGTCCAGTAGAGGGTCGCCGGTGCGGTTAATGACATCGGCAACCACAAGGGTGTCTTTGTCGGTGAGCTTGATTGGTCGATTAGCGCGCCAATGCAGCAAGCCTCCTACTGCGACCACGACCGCCAAAGCTGTAACGCCGTATAACCTCCAACGCTGGGGAAGCTCGAATCCCGTTTTCCTCTCTGCCAGGTCCTCCAGGTCCGGGCGCATCTCGGCAGCGGACTGGTAACGCTTTTCGCGCTCCTTCTCCAAGGCTTTATCGATCACGCTGACGAGCTTGGCCGGGAGCATGGAGTTCAGCTCTCGGAGGGGTCTGGGAGTGTTCTTGACGATGGCGTCATGCACGACTGCGGCAGTCTCGCCCGTGAAGGCGCGCTGGCCGGTCGTCATTTCATAGAGAACGAGGCCGAAGGAGAAGATGTCGGTGCGAGCGTCAAGCTTCTCGCCGCGAACCTGTTCGGGAGACATGTAACCCGCCGTGCCCATGGCGACGCCAAGTTTGGTAAGGGTGGCGTCAAGTGTCACGGGCTGGCGCCCGTCCATTTCAGATGAGGGTGCCGCGGCGGCGCGGCTGAAGGCGTGCCCTGATACAAGGCTCTCTACCGGGCCAAGGCGCGCGGCTTCCGGGCGGCGATCCACATCCCGCTCGTTATCACCCGTTTCCACGAGTTTTGCCAAACCGAAGTCGAGAATTTTCACCTGCCGCGAAGCAGTCAGGAAAACGTTCGCCGGCTTAATGTCGCGATGGATGATGCCTTTGGCATGCGCCGCCTCCAGCCCCGCACAAGTCTGGCGAGCGATGTCCAGTAGCTCATCTGTCGCCATCTTCTTTCTTGTGGAGGCGAGTGCGCTCAGCCGATCGCGCAGCGTCTCGCCCTGCAGCAACTGCATGACGATGAAGGGCTGTCCATCATGTTCCTCCACTTCATAAATGGTGCAGATGTTAGCGTGATCCAGCGATGACGCCGCCCGCGCTTCGCGCTCGAATCGTTGCAGCGCAATCGAATCGCTCGCCAACTCCGGCGGCAGGAATTTCAGGGCGACTTCCCGACCCAGTTTGAGGTCCTCGGCCTTGTACACCATCCCCATGCCACCGCCACCGATCACCTCCAGCACGCGATAGTGAGAGACCTTCTTGCCAATCAGCCCTGGCTCACATCCCATCGCGCCAACGGAAATAGGAGCCTCGAGCTCACCCTGCGGCCGGACCGCAGTTCCGCCGTTCCCAGGTGCCTCAATCGAAGGGATGTCCGTCGGGACCCACTCCACGGCCACCATGAGCCGATACCCACGACGCGGTATGGTCTCGACGTATTTCGGTTCCTCGGCTGAGTCGTCGAGCAGCTTTCGCAGTCTCTTAATGGTGTTGTTGATTCCATGGTCGAACTCGACCACGGTGTCGTTGGGCCAGAGCTTGCTTTTCAACTCCTCCCGGTTCACCAATTCGCCCTCGCGTTCCAACAGTATGCGTAGCACCTGGAGGACTTGGTCGGGTAATAGAACGGATCTGCCGTTGCCCTGCAGTTCGCCAGCGCGCAGGTCTAGCTCGAAGGTACCGAACCGCGCACGGGCTACCTGCATTTTTTCCATGGCAGAAACTTCGCTGGAATGATTTTGAGGGGGCCTTAGGCCGAGATATTACTATCGGTCTCTTTTTTGGACAAATTGCTTTGACGTGGCAGAAAGCCGATCACCCCGCCTTTGCTTTCAGTCAGTTGCCGGACTCATAAAGAAATTAGCTAAATGTTAGCTCCAGTGCATGGATGTTCTGTCTCCGCTGCAGCAAAGTTGTCACCATCAGCCGCGGCTTCGGCCGCGAGGAAGGTGAGGAATAACAATGAAGAAAGTAAGCTTGTTTACAAGCCTCGTTCTTGCGGTTCTCGTCAATTTGCCGGTGGCTGCACAACAACCCACCACGATCACCCAGATAAGCAGCAACATCACCCAGTTTTACTATCTGGTGACAACCGGACCGGGGCAATACGACCACATCGGCATCCATCGCGTCACCCTTGTGGACAGCAATGGAAACCCGCAACCAAGTCACAAGGCAGTGCTGATGGTGCATGGTGACTTCTGGCCGTTTGATGAGGCTTTTCTCCAAGGCATCTCGCGAAACTCGGCCGCCGCTTACCTTGCTTCAAAGGGGATTGATGTATGGGGCATCGATCTGGCCTGGACGCTGGTGCCTGCTAGTGAAACCAACTTCAGCTTCATGCAGAACTGGGGCATGGGGCACGACATTAACGACATGGAAACCGCCCTAACCTTTGCGAGGTCGGTACGTTCACACACCGGAAGCGATGGCGGCCAGCTGACCCTGTTGAGTTGGAGCCGAGGCGCTTACCTAGGCTATGGACTCGTCAATCAGGAGTCACAGTTAAGCTGTAACCAGCGGCAGGTCAAAACCTACATCCCAGTAGACATCTATTACAAGACAAATGACTCCGGCATACAGTCGCTCAACTGCTCCTTGGAAGCCTCCTACAACCAGCAAATCGCGAACGGGACGTATGCATTCTCCTCGCAATTTGTCCAGGAGCTCGGACAGTATGCGGTCCAATCACCCGATACAACTTCAGTGCTCTTCGGCACGCCGTACACCAACCTGACTGCCTCGCTAACGGCTGGCGCGGCCTGGTATCAACTGGGAGGCGATTTCACCCCGTACTACCATTTCGTCGCGGGCTTTTGGCCAGACGGGAATTACCAGTCGGGCATACCGGCAGGACTGGTGTACTCCAACATTGGGAAGTGGAATAGCTTTGAGCTGGCCGCTGCGCCGTATGAACCGATGCAGCTAGCCGCAGACAGCGCCGCCGTCACTTGCGGCGATGATCCCGGCCTTCCGTTCGATAAGCACCTCGGCGACGTGCAACTGCCCGTGCATTACGTGGGGGCTGGCGGAGGGTTCGGTCCTTACGGGCTGTACACGCTTTCGCTGCTCGGCAGCAGGGACGTGACCAACCACATCGTGAGCTTCTATCCGCCACAAGAACAGGCATTCGACTTTGGTCACGTTGATCTGTGGTATGCCGACGACGCCCGTCAGCTGGTGTGGGATGACATCCTGAACTTCCTGCGAGAACAAAAAAACGATCGCGATGACCGCTGCGACAACAAGTAGCCCGAGAGCCCTGGATGCGGCGCGGCGTCACTGCCGCGCCTCGTCCGTGCTTGCAGCAAGTCGAGACGTGAACCCCGGCACCTATACTATTCGGATTTGACAAGAATGATTGCCCAGAAGTCGGCCAGTGTCTACGAACGCTTTCCCCTTCATCTGGCCGTATAACGCCCAACCCGTGTTGTTGAAGAACTCCACCAAGTCGCGGCCACAACGACGGAACGCCGACTTCTCGTCAACTTGGATTTGTAAACGCAACACCGATCAAGCCCCGAAAGATGTAGCGTAGAACTCTTCTCATGGCAATCAATCTCCTTGCATTTTCCTTCCATCTAGAAATAGATGCTTCTGTGGTACGGTTCTGAGCCCTGGCAGGACTACCGGGGCTGGCCCCGTCGGAGACCCCACAGTCCGCGCGCCGAGAGGATGAAGGTGAAGCCCCCGAGCCCGCCGAGCGCCCAGAGTGTCCAGACGAAGAAAAAGCCGCCGGGGGATTTGGCGATCTCGCCGTAATGTGCCCCCCTCATGTGGATGACGGGCATGGCTGCCGCGAACAATCCGACGAGCAGCATGATGACGTGCCCCGATCGCCGTTCGGCGAGCACCAGCGTCCCGTACAGCAACACCACGAGAACGGCCAACGCAATGTTTGAGCTCTCGGCCTTCGATATCCCACGGACGATGTCGTCCGTAATGTGAAGCGTCAGCAAGAGGATCGAGAGCAGAGACGCGACGGTTAACATGACGTTGTGTTTCATTGGATATTCTCCTTGTTGGATTTGTGTGTGCCTCATTGCCCTGCTGGGGTGATGGAGTACGGAGCGGGTGATCTGGCACGTGGTGAAACAGTACGCGAAGAAACTCGGTTTTGCGCGGATCGCTCCGCATGATCTTCGCCGCTCGTGCGCAAAGCTGTGCCATTCCGCAGGCGGTGAATTGGAGCAAATTCAGTTCCTTCTGGGCCACGTGTCCGTGCAGACAACCGAACGGTATCTCGGCTGCAAGCAGCGAATTCGATCAGCCGTCAATGATCGGATTGACATCGAGCCGAATCCTTGAGTTGGGTGCGCGGTTGTGGAAGGTTTACCGACAGACCGGAAGCTATCACATGGTGACTCGATATGTTGTGGCAGTTTCCCCGCTTTGCGGAATTATTTCGAGGGTCGGGTAAGGATCGGCGGCTCTGCGTACCTAATCATCAAGTTCGAAAAGTATGCCTCGCTATTTGACCCGGTCCAAAGCGCAACCTGGCCGTGGGTTTCGCCCAATTTCAGATCGTTCACAATCAGGCACGGCTGGCCGGCACCGTTGACGTAAAGGTTGGCCTTGGTGCCAGCAACCACTATTTTGATCCTGGTCCACGCACCTGGTTCGAGGTCGACGTAGGATTCGTACACTCCGGGGTTTTCCTTCCTCAAACGCTGCCAGGTGAAGTCCGGCTGCGACACATACTGGGTCGAGTGATTGCGCTGCAATTGATCGTCGGCGCGCGCGTTGATCATGCGCAGATAGATAGATTCGTACCGGGAACCATGATCCTGGACACGGAACGCGATGCCGACAAACCCTCTCGTAGAGGGCGGGGCCCCCTCGCGTGCTAAGCCCACAACGTCGGCTTCAATCGTGCCATCTTTGAAGTCAGACGCGCTGACGATTGCGATGGCCTGAGCCCCTGCTGGTGTACCAGTTGCGGTCAGACCATCTTCGTTGATGACCCGCACCGCCCGGCGTCCGCGATACGTTGCAACATCTGCCTTTGTCTTTACCGGGTCTACACCGTCCTCTCTGATGCTTAGCACTTCCAGCCCGTCGAGGGAATTCAACGGTAAAGTCGACGCTTGCTCTTTGTTGGTTGGCTCTTCCCCGGTGTTGTTGGTGGCGGATGCTCTAACGGGCTGGCCTCCGGCGGCGAGAAGAAATGCCAATATCGGACCTGTAACCAAAGCTGTCTGCAATTTCGTCATACTCTGGGATTCCTTGGGAGATCCTGTTGATCTATTTCTCCGCCACCTCATTGCAGGAAATCTGACATGATTTTGATCGACAAGTCCGGCTTGCATCGGAAAATCACGTGACCGCACCCGGGGATGATTGCCAGCTGTGCGTTCGGCAAAAGCTTATATATCTCTACAAAATGGTCCAGGCGAGTTTCGTCCTTATCCCCCGCCATGATGAGAGTAGGCGCTTGGATAGCCCGTATCTCTGCCTGCTTCACATAGACCATCTGGTCATACATCGCATTGAGGTCACGAATCAGTTGGTCCCATTGCTCCGGATGAATCATCTGTCTCTTGCGCCTTGCCACCAGATCCGGAACCTGTTGCTGCATGAGCTCCGGCGTCACCTCCTCATTAGTTTCCAGATCCTCGATGGACGCTCCGTACGCTCCCAGCGGGCCGCCAATGGCGACCAGACGCCGTACCAGCTCCGGATGAGACGAAGCAAGGATGTAGCTGGTGATAGCGCCCTCGCTGAACCCCATCAAGTCAACCTTCTCACCGGACTTGAATATGTCTTGTATAACCAGTGCTGCGTCTTCCGCGAACTGGCGATGTGAAAGCGGGCGCGTACCTCGCTCGGACCGGCCGTAGCCGCGGGTTGCAATTGCGATCACCATGCGCTGCTTGCTCACCTGGCGAATCACTTCTGCAAATTCGTCGATGTATCCGTACTCACCGCCATGCAGAAACACTACGGGCTGGCCACCCTCACCGTAGCGCTCGTAATAAAGCTTTGCGTCCGGCGTCTGGACGTAGTGTCCAGCTTGATCGTTGGTCCCATATCGGACCTTCTGTTCAGGGCCCTGCGCGAGCGATGCGGCGGTCCAGAGAGCCAAGATAAATAAGAGCGTAAATAGCTTTCGCATCGGGCGGGAACTCCTTATGGCGCAGGTTCGACCTCATGTTGGAGAAATCAGCGTCACTACTCACGTGTACCCAAAGAAATCTTGCCCCGACCGTCACCATTCTGAGGTCATTCACAATTAAACACGGCTGCGCTGTCATGTCAGGTTTAGACGAACGCATTCCTCGAAAAGCGCCCTTGTCTGCGCGGTCCCTTTTTGCGCGAATCAATGTGAGCCGCCGCCATCACAACTTGCCAATCTCTTCGGCGTAAGCACGCCCGACCACGCCCTGGTTGGCGCCATCGATCATCCCAGGATTCACAATTCGAATCCAGAAGGCATTATCCACGGGATCGTCGCCTGTCATCTTCTTACGAAAGACTTCGATATCAACATGCAGGTCTTCGACTTTAGTAACTTTGGGAGCCTGCTCGTGGACTTGCGTGATCACCGAATCCAGAAGGGCGATCACTTCATTCAAGTGGGCTTTGTCCCTGAGGATGATGCCATGTCCTGGAACTATGATGTCGGCGTCCAGCCTGCTCAGGGCCCGCAGCACCTCTACCCACTCGTGGGGGAAGGTCATTCGCATGTATGGCACTGGATAGGTCAAAAGATCGCCGGTGATCAGGACCTTGTCCTGAGGCAGATAAACGAAGACGTCGCCCGGGGTGTGGCCCCGCCCCCAATGCTTCAATTGCACTGCACGGTTACCCAGATCCAGCGTCAGCTCGTGGTCGAACAGGAGAGTAGGAGGTTGGTACTTGAAGGTGCGATAGTCGGCTATTAGGTTCTCCTCCTGCGCGATTCGTAGCGGAAGACTGGCCTTATCTTCTGCCGAGAGTGGCTGCCCATCGTCATCTCTTCCGCTTTCAAGCTCTTTCTTCATGGTCGGAAGAATAACCGTCGAAGGCCGGCCGTCAGGGGAGGCGGCGTCGGCTGCGAACAACGGATTTTTGGCGTCCATGAATTTGCGAGTCTCACTTTGGGCAATTATCTCGACCTCCGGGAACGCCTCCATGTAGGCACTATTGCCGGCGGTGTGGTCGATGTGGAAGTGAGTATTGAGCAGATAGCGTACCGGCTTAGCGGTGAGCCGCCGAATCTCGGCGATGTCCTCTTTAGCAGTTCCGGCCAGAAAGCACGCATCCACCACGAAGACGCCTCGATCACCAATAATGACGGTGGTATTACCCTGAGGCCATCCCTCAAAAACCGCGTCCTTGTGAATGATGACGTAAACCCCATCCGCAATCTTTGTGACGCTGCGCCCGGTGGTGACATAGGAGCCCTCTGCGGCGAGGCTTGCCTGCATAAGGACCAGCAAAATACAGATGCCGCCAGCGATCATTAGCTTCGACGACCCTTGCCTGTGCCCGATTCTGCCCATGGTCAAGCTTCTCCCTTCTCTCAGACTCCAGCCACCGATCATCCCGTCCAAGCAACCCAGACGAAGGACGGAGATTGGGCCATTTGATGTCGCTGCGGAATGCTAACGGGAGAGATCTGGCCTGTCTTGTACATTCTTGCGGTGCCACCAATATTGTGCGGGCGTGTTTCCGACCAGGCGTTTGAAAACACGGGTGAAGTGACTTTGGTCGGCGAAACCCGTGGCCAGTGCTACCTCAGCAATCGACGATCCCGCCCGAAGAGCTGACTTCGCCTGCGCGATGCGCACTTGCAGCTGGTAGGCATGAGGCGGCATCCCAACCTTTCGGCAAAACGAGCGGTTCAAATAGTAGGGACTCAAGCCGGTTAGTTAGGCAAGTTGGTGAAGCGGGACCGGATCGGCATAATGGTCGTCCAGGAATTTCTTCGATCGTTGCACGGCACAATCTTCGTTGCCGTCGCGCGACAATGTAATGCTTGCAGTAGTATGCCGGGCCACCAGCTGGTGGAGAAAAATCAGAAGAGAGTGATCCCGCCCCAGCCTTGAGCTGGGTTTTTCCAGCGACCGATGCAGTTGCAGGAAGCTTGCCATTGTCCGTGCGTCGTCGATCAGTTTCGTGCGAAAGTTCAGTCCGGAAATGTTTTGCTCCATGAATTGCTCTAATGCATCTTGCAGTGCTTTGAATTCCATGAACATGCATCGAAACGTGCATTCGAGCTTTCGGTTCGCATGAACCTCTCCCGAAGGCACCATTGCCAGCGTTCCACGGGGGGTGAAAATGGATATGCCCGGGCAGTCTAGATAAGCGGCTCCCTCCAGGATCGCACAAAGGTAGATCTCGTCGTGCCAGTGGCGTGGATACTCGAATGTGATTCCCGAGCCGCGATGCAGTTCGATTGATTCGAAGTCCCTGGGACGCCAGATGTCGACTAGTGACTCCCTGTCTTTGCTGTCTTCGCGATCAGATTGCGCTAACACGTTTGGGCTCTCTGTTCGGTGCAATAACACTCAACCGTCGCTTTTTTCACTTAGACGACGCCGGACTTGATTTGTTGCAGGACCACATGCTGGTTTCCATTTTTTCACTTTCCAGATGGACTTCTGATTCCTAAAACCACCACGCTGATTCCCATAGATCGCGCCGCCTGGAACTTCCTGACGAAACCCGCGGTGGCCCCAGACGAGGCGTCCCTTTGAAGGTGTTAAAACCAGACCATTTCTAAGACTGGGGGGATTCAACTAGGGATACTGGAACATGCGGTTTCCCGCTCTTGGCGATTGATCCCGAGTGACGGGCAAGGGGGAAGTAATCCCAAGGTAAGGGTTGCCGACAACTCGTCACCTGACTGCTAATGACGCACAAAAGCGCGCCACCGACAGGAATGGGGTTTTCGATGCTGCCGTTCACATTCGTGTTTACCATGGAACTCAGGTGCCATAGGATGATCCGTTTATTGAACGAGGCGGACCGCTGGTTTAGCCTCTTGCAGAAGATGATCTAGGGGAGTATAAAGAACAGACCATCTCTGGTAGATGACCTATAGGAGCATAGGATTCTTTATGCCGAGACGAGGCGCACCTCCCCTAGATGCCGATCTGCTGCAAGGCACCCTCGACATGCTGATTCTTCAGTCGCTCGTGCTAGGTCCGGCTCACGGGCACACCGTTGCCCACGCCATCGAACGTCGCTCCGACGATGTTCTGCAAGTCGAGCACGGCTCTCTTTATCCAGCGTTGCACCGTCTGGAAGATCGCGGCTGGATTGCCTCCGCGTGGGGCACGTCGGAGAACAATCGCAAAGCGCGGTTCTACCGCCTAACGCGGGCCGGACGCAAGCAACTGGCGCAACAAACTGGCCGCTGGGACGAACTAGTGCGCGCTATCAACCGCGTGCTCAGGCCTGCGCAGGAGTAGGGCATGACATGGAGACGTTTCTTTCGTCGGAGTCGTTGGGACCAGGAGCGTGCTCGTGAACTCGAAACCTACCTGGAAATCGAAACTGACGAGAACATCGCCCGTGGCATGTCGCCGGAGGAGGCACGTTGTGCCGCCCACAGGAAGCTAGGTAACACCACCCTGATTCGCGAGGAAATCTATCGCATGAACAGCATCGGGTTCCTGGAAATCCTCTGGCATGACCTCCGCTTTGGCTTGCGGATGTTGGCAAAGAGCTCAAGCTTCACCATAGTTAGCGTGCTGACGCTGGCCTTGGGTATCGGCGCAAACACCGCGATCTTCAGCGTGGTGGATGCCACTCTGATTCAGCCCTTGCCCTATTCCAATGCATCTCGTCTGGTCATGGTGTGGGAGACTCGCCTGCCTGACCGGAACAAGCAAAACGCTACATCGCCAGCCACTTTCTTGAACTGGCGGGACGACAACTCTGTTTCCAGCAGATGGCGGCCTTCTGCAACGATACGGCGATTCTTACGGGTGGTGATTCTCCGGAGCAACTCGCAATACAGTCGGTTACTCCGAACCTGTTTTCCATGCTGGGTGTGGGAGCTGCGATGGGCCGTACTCTTACGCCTTCGCAGGAGGAAGCGCCGGCATCGGAAAGAGTCGCAATCCTGAGCTTCGAATTGTGGCAACGTCGATACGGTTCGAATCCGAACATCCTGGGCAACAAGATTGTTCTGGACGACGAGCCGCGAACGGTTGTGGGAGTCATGCCACGAGGTTTCCAGTTCTTCATCAAGCAGGCCTTCTCCCAGAAACCGCCCCAGATGTGGGTCCCGATGATCTTCAATGCCAAGAGTCGGGAGCGGCATGGCCGCTATCTGCAGGCCATTGGGTGGCTGCGTCCGGGAATCACGCTCCCCCAGGCGCGGACTGCGATGAACAGCCTGGCTGCGCGCCTTGGAGCAGAAGATCCTGCATCAATGAAAAACTGGGGTGTGAACCTGGTTCCGCTGCGGACGCAACTGGTGGGCGAGATTGAACCGGGATTGAAGCTTCTGCTGGCAGCCGTCGGCCTAGTGCTGTTGATTGCGTGTGCAAACGTAGCAACGCTCTTTCTGGCGCGAGCGACGGCACGCAAGCACGAGATCGCGATCCGAATCGTTTTGGGAGCGGCGGCTTCGCGAGTGGTGCGACAGATCTTGACGGAAAGCTGTCTGGTCGCGGCCTTGGGCGGCGTAGCGGGCCTGCTGCTGGCCTTATTGAGCACAAGCGCACTGAAAGCGCTAGCCCCACCAAATCTCATCTCGCTGGAAGGCGTGAGTGTTGACGCGCGCGTTCTCTGTTTCACGACGGTGATCGCACTCTTGACGGGTCTGCTGTTCGGAATGGTGCCTGCCCTGCAGGCAGCGCATAGCTCGCCACGGGAACCGATTCAGGAAAATTACCGTGGTGCGGGCAACGTGCATCGCAGCCGGGCTCGCAGCTTCTTCGTCGTGGCCGAGATCGCCCTGGCGCTCATCCTGCTAGCCGGCTCAGGACTTCTGATCCGTAGTTTCGGCCGTCTCCTGTCGGTGGATCCGGGCTTCAAACCTGACAAGGTCCTGACAGCTTGGGTGCAGCTCCCCAACGCGAAGTACGAAAAAGACGCCCGCAAGAACAATTTCTTTGCTCAACTGCTGACGCGCCTGCGACAACTCCCGGGCGTGCGCTCGGCCAGCGCCGACGCGTTCCTGCCATTCGCCGGAATCATCGCCGGGACGGGAGTCGATGTCGAAGGACGTCCCAAGCTTCCGGCTGCGGAACAACCGGAGATCGATGTGGCTCTGGTCGAGCCTCAGTTCTTTGAAACCATGGGAATTCCGGTCTTGCAGGGTAGGTCCTTCACTGACCGCGAAGGATTGGAAGTCTCCCATAAGGTCGTGATCAGCAAAGCCATGGCCATCCGGCTGTGGCCCAATGAAGACGCAATCGGCAAACACGTCACCATCTATATGAAGCGCGAGAATGTGCCCAGCGAAGTCATCGGAGTCGTCGGTGACGTGAAGCATGCCGGGCTCGATGCCGACGTTCATCCCACAGCTTACTGGCCTTATCCGGAACTCTCGTTCCCCTTTATGACACTGGTGGTGCGTACGGAAGGAGATCCGGTGGCTGTGGCGCCAGCCCTACGCCAAGCTGTGCTAAGTATGGACAAGGATCAGCCGGTGGCCGACATCCGTTCCATGGAGCAGTTGCTATCGACTTCGCTGGCTCGTACTCGCTTCGCAACTGTAATCATGGCGGCTTTTGCCGGCATGGCCCTTCTGCTGGCGGTCCTCGGGATTTATGGAGTGGTCACCTACAACGTCGAGGAACGCACGCGCGAGATCGGAATCCGGGTCGCACTTGGCGCCTCGCAAAGCGGCATTGTGCGCATGATACTCAAGCAGGGGATGACGCTTGGCATCCTCGGCATTGTCATAGGTACAGTCGGGTCGCTGGCTCTCACTCGATTGTTGGCGGGGCTTCTATTTGGTACGAGGGCCACTGATCCAGCAACCTTTGTGAGTGTTATCTTCCTGCTCGGCGGTGTTGCACTGTCCGCTTGCTACATGGCGGCTAGACGTGCGACCGATGTAGACCCAACCACAGCTCTGCGCCCCGAGTAGGCGAAGGCCCGTACGCTGAGAATCTATTAGAACACGTGTAATTCCGCGGTTTTGCCGAGATGGATCGCCCAGGTCCCGTATCACGGGCTATCCGGAAGTTGACTCAGTTGGCGAAAACAGGGCCGTTTCTTGAAGTGACGCCCAGGGGTCCGGCTAAGAGCATCTTCCGGAGCAGTTCCATTCCGGGTCAATGGTCCCACTCATGTGTACCGCTGTACCAGAACTGTACCAAAACACATCGAATTGGACCTTTTGGGTTTAGCTTTTGAGCGAAAGCAGATTCCCCAAATTGTTGGGAACAATCAAAGCGGAACTGAAAGAATGGAGCCGTTGGAAGCAAAGGGGGTGCGCCCGAGGCAGGCGCGCTACCAGGCTGCGCTACGCCCCGACTAGAAGTACTTATTGATTCTAAAGCATCCTCCAACTGGACATCCATCCCGAATCGCGCTTCTAAGCCAGTTTCAGGTGCAAAACTGTCCCAAAACCCTTCTGCGCTACACCGTGTGAACCAAAACTAACCGTGATTCGTTCGCGTGGCGATGCAGTTTCTGCAGGGCCTCGCGTTTCATCTGAAGTTTTATCTAAGAATACTTCTTGAACGCCTTCGCATCGCCTTGCCTTAACGGCTGAGTCATCCATTCATCGGCTACGCCTCCGGCGCTCAACCGAGTAGTGTACGTCGAACGCAAGTCGTCAGCCCGAAAATACGGGATCTTGGCGCGTCTCAGGGTAGCGGCCCAAACCGCTTTGAGTGTGATTTGATGCCCGGCCGGATTCGGGTCGCTGGGGAAAAGATACGGCCCAAGTGCCCCGCTAACACCGGCGTGTACACGCCTGGAACACTGCCTGGAAGATGTGCACACTGGTAACCGTTGGGCGGTTGATTTCTGAAGCCTCAGAGGGATATGTCCCATCGCGGCGCCAGCGGTTGAGATTAGGTTGCGGTATCTTAGACGCACACACCTTGTTTGCCAACGGAACGAAAACGCTCAATGATCATAACTCTCGTGTTTGTACACAGCCCATTGCTTGGGCCCACGACGTGGCAGCTGGTGGCGGAAATTCTGCAGAGTCAGGGATTTCGCACTATTGTGCCGTCTTTGAGGGGAGTACTTGAAACGGGGCCGCCATATTACGAAAAACTCGCTGCGACCGTAGCATGCGCACTGAACGAATCAGAATTGGTTGGGCCTGTAATCATCGTCGCCCATAGTGGCGCGGGCAGTATCCTGCCAGCAATAACTGCGGCCGTTACAGTTCCGGTTTCCGCAGCCCTCTTCGTGGATGCGGTGCTTCCACATCCTGGAACAAGCGAAATGGCCACTTTACCTCGGCAAATGCGCAAGAAAATCGAGAAATCAGCAAGCAGCGGATGGTTACCACCGTGGAACGATTGGTTCCCTAGGGAGATCCTTGTGTCTTTGATTCCCAGCCACGATCTGCGTGACAGGTTTATTCGCGAAATTTCGAAGGTCCCGCTGGCATTTTTCGAAGAACGCGCTCCAATTGTGGATTCGTGGACAAGCGTGCATTGCGCCTATCTGCAGCTAAGCACGCGCTACGAACGGGACGCAGACGAAGCTAGGAATCTCGGTTGGGTCGTGCATCGCTTGAGGAGCAATCACCTCGCGATGATTACCCAGCCGCTCGAAGTTGCCGAGGCAATCAATCTCCTGACTCGGCAGCGCATAGCGGCAATGCCTGAGTAATCGAGGTGAAGAGTTCAGCTCGTTGTAACACAATTGTACGCTCCGTAGGCACAACCGGTGGGCGGAGTCGGGTATCCCACTAAGGGTGTAGTTTCCTGGCACTGTTGAGACGGGCCGAGTTCACGGGTGATTCCTTGGGTGTCAAGAAGTCAGAGCGAAGCGTTCCAGTCCCCGTAGACGGAGGTGCGCTCGTTGCCCACGAGATCAACAATCCCCTTGCCTCGCTTCTCAACCTCCTCTACCTCCTCTACCTCATGAAAGCCGAGGCCAGCTTCACGGAGAAGGGTCGTCACTATCTGGCTCTCGCTGAGGAAGAAATACATCGTATTTCGCAAATCGCACATGGGGCAATGAAGGGCTTCCGCTGTCCCATGGGTCCACAGGACACCGACGCAGTTGGTGCCGCCGCCGGTAAGTATTCCGTGGCGTAACCTGAATATCGCCTACATTCCTATAACTGCGATACCGCCCGCAAACGTTTCTGCCGAATGGGTTGTAGACCATTACGACGTCAATCGAGCACATGTATTGCTACGCCCGCTGCAAAGACCTTACCGATCGGGTCCATATATCGTGTCAACGATGTCTCCGCTAACTGGCGGCCTGCCCGCGAATGCTCACTACCTCTTCCAGAACCTCTCGGCGCCGGTTGTATCGCCGGTATTAGCCAACGCTTGGATTCAACAATTCCAGGAACAAGCGTCAAGCCAAGAGTTTTGGAAACCCGAAGCCATGACGACGTTCGTTCTAACCCTGCGTGCGAAAGTGGAGCAGTTGGCAGTTGAGATTCCAAGCGCAAGGGCTGGTGTCGCGACGTGGATCTCCTGGCTAGAGCCACCTCACCATTAACCATGAGTTCTTAGCTCCGTACCATGGCAAAGAGGAGCTTGCTAATCGGGCTGGTAGTCGTTGCTAACTATGATCGAACCCGTTAAGCCGATCGGCGCGGAGCGGTGAACGAGTACATAAGTAGATCTATTCCCCACACGCGATGGCATTACCCTTCTTTCGAGGGCCTGCGAGGGATAGTCAGTTTTGGCAAGATCTGGGCGACGGAATACCGATTCCTAAATGATCGAGGGGAATTTTCACATGCCAAGAAGCTTACGGAAGAAGTGATTGAGTGCGAGGCCGACGAGTCCGAGACGAGTGATGGACTTTCTACTAAGAGTATCCTGCGTGGGTTGCCTGGGTGTTCGTCGCAATGGATGCGGAGACAAAGCTGATTCCGTCCTACATGGTCGGCAAACGCGACCACGCCACCACGTATGCGTTTCTTTCCGATCTGCGGGAGCGCATTGCGGAGGAGCATCGCTTTCAGCTTACGACTGACGGGTTTGTGTTCTATCGTCGCGGAGTTGAGGATGTGTTCGCGGGACAGGCCGACTTCGCGCAGATGATAAAGATATACGGCGATTACGGGCAGCACGATGCGGCTGGGCGCTACTCGCCTTCTCCGATGATAGAAACGATAGTCAAGATACGCGACGGACGCCCCGACCCGCGCCACATCTCCACCAGCTATGTCGAACGCCAGAACCTCACGATTCGCATGGCGATTCGCCGCTTCACTCGGCTGACCAATGCGTTCTCAAAGAAGCTGGACAATCACAAAGCCGCTTGCGCTCTGCACTTCGCGTATTACAATTTCTGCCGGATACACAGATCATTGCGAGTAATCCCCGCTATGGAATCGGGCATCACAGACCATGTCTGGAGCTTGCGGGAATTGCTTTCCTGAACCGATAAGCTTATGCAAGAGGCGAAACCATCTGCGGTTGCCGTCCCCGTGAAGATGCGGGTTCTCAATGGTTTGGAGAGTTGTTATGTATTGCGAGTTATGTAGTTCCAGCAAGTGCCTGCCAAGACGAAAGCTCTGCGAGACATGTGCAGAGGCGATCACGCGATTGTTGGCGATCGCTGCACGGAATGGGGAAGTAATCGATTCAATAGGGGCGCCGACATCCGAGACCTATTTCGGGTCGACGTCAAGATCTGAAGCCAAAGCTGAAGACTTGATCCCCCGGGACCGATGGACGAGCCTTGGTGGTGGCGAAGCAACTGCCCGGTGGATCGCCGAAGAAACTGGCCAGCCATTTCTCTCAGCTCCCAACAAATTTGCGGCACTCTCGGCACACGACGCATGGTGAGCGTGAGTGGGGCACTTCGCACTTGCCGGGGCGCTAATGAAGATCGGAAACGATGTGCGCCGTGGTTTTACAATGGATCTCCTTAGCACGCAAGAGGAATCCAGCACTGGTGGACCGCTGAGTGCCGAATCCTGTTAGGTTCTACCACGACCTGCAACCACCACTCACTCGGACCACGTCGGTCACGGTAAGGGTGCCATCGTCCTCGGGCGACTTCACGACAGTCACACTGACCTCCTCATTGAGGAGAGCCTCGAGGTCGACACTGTCACTCTTAAGCTCCCACCATTGCACCCTTGGACCATACAGTGCGTACTCATCTGCACCAGATCCTCGCTCCAAACAACCGGCTAGCACAGTCGGTTTGGAGCCGATCTGATCTCCCGTGGCGGGAGCGCCGGCACCGTACGGAATTGGCGTGGTGTTCTGCGCGTACCCCACGGTCGCAATGCCGGCCATCAGACTGGCCGCAAGCAGCCATAACGCAAACGTTTTTTTCATATTCATGATGCTCTCCATATAAGATTGCTCACCTTTCTAATTGCTGTGTCTCTGCAGAATGGGCCTTGGACTGTGCTTACACGGACTCCTCGTGTCGTTTGATCTTCTTTCGTCTCCCTCCACTGCAACCCATCATGCATCACCTCCGCGCCTTCAATTTCCAAGTTCACGACTCGGGAGAGTGCTACGGAGGTAATGTGCAACCCTAATGCCAATCAAGCAGAAAGATAAGTTGCTGAAATCATGCTGGGTTTGCCGAAGGCGGACCAAGTCTGCCCTGCCCGAATGCTGGCGACTGCCCTATACTTCAGAAACGCTGCCATCCGGGGAACCACGAAAAAGACCCTGACCGAGAATTATGCGTCGTTGACGAACAAGTGTCTTTCCTGTGCGCCTCAGAGACAGGAGTTCGCTTGTGCCAAGGTTCTGCTCGACAGCATAGAGACCAGAAATTTTGTGCAAGCGACGCTATTCTGAAATTGCTCGTCGTTGTCCAGGGTCGAGGAGGAGATATAGTACTCGGTCAGCGCGAGGCGTCTGTTCTGGTCAATAAGCCAATCGCTCCAGGTCCGCAGCCGAGCGCTTTGCTTTTCGAGTTCCTGCAATGCTTGTCGATCGGCGTCATTCGCGACGGAAAGAGCTGCCAGTTTTAGCGCATCGTAAGGTTGAGCGGGGCGGCATTATTGATGCTGCCTTGGGTGCTGTAAAGTATTAACCTGCCTTGTTTGCAGGGCCCTGAGCACCGAGGTACCGTGTCACAGCAATTTCCAGGTTGAAGTGCATCCCTTCACGGCCCAGCATCCTGTCCAGAGGCGATCTCTGCACCATCGCCAAGACGCCCGGATTCATCCCTACCAGCCAGACCTGAACACCTCGATCGCGCTGCCGCCTGGTGGCTTCGACGAACATTTTTAGCGCTGTGTACTCCAGGTCGAGGACTGCGGTAAGGTCTACCGCAACCACTCTGGGTTGCGCGTCAGTGACGAGGGGCTCAATCTTGTGCGCGATTTGCGCAGCATTGACGAAGAAGACAGGCCCTTCCAGCCTTAACAGCAACAGGCCAGGAAAACTTTCATCCTCAGGATGTTCCGCAGATTGCGGGCGGAAGACATTGGTACCGGGCTTGCGCCGCAGAACATACACCGGAGGATCGGCCACGTGGTATGCCAGTGTCACCAGCGAAACAATGATTGCGACAATGATTCCCTTGAGGGTTCCCAGCAGCATGACCGCGGCAAAGGCTACAAGAGCCCAGATGAACTCGGTGCGGCGGATGCTAAGGATCTCGCGGAATTCGATGGGCTGGATCAACCCGAACGAGTACACGATGACCACAGCGGCGAGCGTCGCCTGCGGCATGAGCCCTAACAGCGGCGCGAGAAACAGCATACTGAGCAACGCCACCGCCGCCGTAACCAGTTCCGCCAGTTGGGTCCGAGCCCCGGCAAGGCGATTGACCGCGGTTTGGGTCGTGCCACCGCCACCAGGCATTGCGCCCAGAAGCGCGCCACCGACATTCGCCATGCCTGTGGCCAGCAATTCGCGGTTGGCTCGTGGCACAGGCTCATTGCTACGCGCGAAGGCCCGGCCGGCTGCAACCGTCTCCGTGAAGCTCATCAGCGCGATACCCGCTGCACCCGGCCAGAGTCGCGCGACCAACGAGCGGTCAGGAAGGATAACCGACGGTATGCCTTGAGGTATGCGGCCAACCAGTTCGACACCGTGGGTCTGGAGATTGAGAAAGTAAGCCGCCGCAATTCCTGCCGCCACGGCCAGCACGGGTGCCGGAGCTTTGGGCCAGAACCGCTCGAGCACGAGTAGAAGGGCGATCATTGAGAGCCCGAGCGCAAGGGTGGTAAATGACGCTTTCGGAGCGCTCCTAATGGTTGAGAGCACATTCTGAACGAATGTGCCTCTCGCAATATGGACGCCGAGGATTTTCGGCACCTGCTCCACGACGATGACTACGCCTATACCGGCCTTGAAGCCAACCAGTACCGGTTCTGATATGAAGTTGGCTACAAACCCGAGGCGGAGGATAGAGGCAATAATCAGGATTCCGCCGACAAGAAGGGTCAGTGTCGCGGCGGCAGTGAGCAAAGCCGCCGGTTGCCCGCCGGGAACAACCTCTGCGAGCTGGGCAGCCGAGAGGATTGCCAGCGTCGTGGTCGTACTGACACTCAGCACGCGCGAGGTACCGAGCACGGCGTAAATCGCCATTGGCACCAGGGCGGTATAGAGGCCTACCTGCACCGGTAGTCCGGCAATCGTGGCATATGCCATGGCCTTGGGAACGACCACGGCCGCAGTCGTCAGTCCCGCGAGGATGTCGGGCTGTAGCCATTCCTTGCGATAGGCTGCGGCCCACTCAACGATGGGAAGAGTCCCGCGTTGTATGTTGAGCTGCGACAAGATTTCGCTCGATCGATCTCCTGGTCCGGATTACCAGCCCTGTGGACGACGCCATGCTTTTGTGGCGGCTCGACGTACCCTTTCGCCTTTTGCCGCTTCGGAAGCTTGGGAGGGCTGTAAGCAATCTCTTCGTAGGAGATGCTGCTGAGAATATGTGCGATGCAGTTGAGACGCGCCCGCTTCTTGTCGTCCGAAGGTACCATGTACCACGGCGCAGCAGGAGTATCCGTCGCCTCCAGCATGGCATCGCGCACACGCGAATAGTCATACCAGCGGCGGTGCGACTCCAGGTCCATTGGGCTCAGCTTCCAACGCTTGGTTGGATCCTTAATGCGTGCGACAAAGCGCTTGTGCTGCTCTTGTTTCGAAACATCGAGCCAGTACTTCAGCAGGATGATGCCCTGGCTGACGAGAAAGGCCTCAAAGGCCGGACAGTCTCTAAGAAATTCCCTGTACTGTTCGTCGGTACAAAATCCCATTACGCGCTCAACACCGGCCCGGTTATACCAGCTCCGGTCGAAAATGACGATTTCACCTCCAGCGGGCAGTTGTTCGACATAGCGTTGGGCATGAAGCTGCGTCCTGCTGTCGCTCGGTGGGAGAGGGCAAAGCCACCAGGCGAAACACACGGGGACTGACCCGCTCAATGATGCGCTTGATGATTCCGCCTTTTCCGGCGGCGTCGCGCCCCTCAAAAATGATGACGACGCGAACGTTGGTCGCCTTCACCCACTCCTGAAGTTTTACAAGTTCCACTTGCAGCTTGAAGAGTTCGGCCTCGTATTCTTTTTTTCGCATCTTCTGCTGGGCATTGCCACCCGCATCGACGCCATTCAGAGCAGCTGCGCCTTGCTCTGAATTGTATTTCTTTCTCTTCTTCGATCTCTTGCTCATAGTGCTCCCGGTAGTGGCTCATCCAAACTTTCTCACGCGAACCCGGTAGGCTCGAACCTTCACCGGTGAGGGGGCGAAGTAGTCGCCTGCGCATAACTTTGTTGCGGATTGCTCTCCTGCGGCGGCTGGTACAGCATACGTAGGAGCTGGAACCGCGCCAGTGCAACATAATAGCGCTCCAGGCTGAGGTATTCCGCTTGATCGCGGCTGATCTTGCCTTCACGAGTGGCCTGTGCAATTTGGCCTAACTCTGCCGACATGGCGCCCAGAACCTGCTCCAACCGGTCTGGATAGGTCCCTGCATCCTGCAATTCTGCAGGTGCTGGTAGTTGCGTAGCAGGACTTGTTGCGCCGTTTTGCCGCGCGAGGTTTGCGATTGGGCCTTCCGCGCTTTGCGCGGCGCTATTCTCTAGAGCATTGGCGGAAATCGCCAGCGCACACGTTAGTAGGAATCCGATGATCCACCGTGATTTCATTTAAGTCTCCTCTTACTTGCCGGCCTGAGGCGGATAGTTCTTAAAGAGCTTGGCCATCGCCTTCTGCAGGTTCCTGTAGTTCTTATCCGGGTCTTTCTTAATGTCGATGGTTTTAGTGCCATCTCCGCGCCATACTAGTTGCTTTCTTGCGGGGTCATACAGATCTATGAGCAGCGTTCCGACAGGAATAGTAGACGTTTGGCCAGTCACGCTAGCGCTACTAAATCCTCCCCATCCGCCGCCCCATCCCCAGGGGCCGCCGCCGTCACCAAATGCCGACAAGTTGATGCCTTTTTCCTCTCTGACAATGGCGTGATAGCTGACGTAGACATCCGCGTCCTTGTCGACCCTGGTCAGACCTTTCTGCGCGAGTTGTTCGTCAACTGCACGCTTAATGGACTGATCGATCAACTGATCCTGCACCGCGCCGCCGGGGCCGGGGAGGTCTACCCACTGGTAGGTTTTATAGGCTCCAAAGTTCGCGCTATGGTCGTAGTTGTAGTGAACATCCTGTGCATAGAGAGAAGTCATAAAAACGATGAACACGGGTAAGAACGATAGTCGTTGAATAAACCTCATTGAATTTCCTTTCCACTAATATGCCCCGCTTCGTACGAGGCAGAATCGTCGATTGATTAGGGTTGAGCCGTATGCCGCATGTCTTTCACAATATGTAGTTCTGGACGCTGCCCACGCCGCCGGTTGATCGCCATTTTTTCGATCGAGTAATCGAACTCAGCTCCGCAGTCACAGCAAACGCGGTATGTTTCTCTGCGAATGGTGAAGACGCGGCTAAGATTGCGGTGATGACACCCAAACACGAAATTGAGCAGCCTTGTGATCTTCATCGTTCACACCTCCTCGACGGGCTCTGGTCTTCCCTACTCCCAGAGACAGTGCACGTCTGATACCGAAATGATCAGTGCGTAACTACTGAGCAGCCCTAGGATTAGCGGCTGACACGGTGTAATGGTCTGCCCTGATACCGGCATTTACCCTTTCTCCGGCACTGAACACGCCTGCACATTCCAGATTTCGTTCGCATATTCGGCGATGGTGCGGTCGCTGGAGAACTTGGTCGAGCTCGCCACATTCAAGAGCCGAACTCTTGCGTGAAGCGATACCGGCGGACCAGATAGCGGGCGCCGAAAATCGCAAGTACGGCGATCAATAGAACTGCGAATACAGTCCCAGCTCTACTGGCATAGGCAGCCGCGCGATCCAAGTCATGGCTAAAGAGATAACCGAGTCCGGCATAAGTGCATGAATAGAGTCCGGCGCCCACTGCATCAAGACCCAGGAAACGGATGCGGCTGGTGCGTGATATCCCAGCCAGGGGAGGCGTTATTGCGTCAAGCCCTGGGACGAATTTGGCGACGAGGAGAATGGAAGGCCCATACTTGGCAAAATTCTTCTTAGCCCTTCGGTTGTGGGCGTCAGGGTCTCGCGTAAAACGGTGTATGAAATGTAAAACCCTGTCGCCCTGGTGCCGTCCCGCCTCGTACCACGGCCAGTCGGCCAAAACACAGGCAATCACAGCGAGAACGAGTGCGACCACGAGCCCCATCTTCCCGGCAGCTGCAAGCGCGCCCGCGGCGATGAGAAAAAGTGGCCCCGGTACAGGGAAACCTAGCTGGTGCGCGAATACAGCACCAAATAGGACCGAGTAGCCATGCTTCGTAACGAAGTAGAGCACAGAGTGCATGTATCTCCTGCGGGAATTCCGTGATCTGGCAAACGCGATGCATGGCCGGACCACCAGTTCCCCGGGCCCACCTCTCGCCGTAGCGATTGGACGAGCTATGTTGGTATTCGCAACTCGGCTGCCATACAGCAGTGCTCAGAAGTCAGTGAAAATGCGTGATCGCCTACTACAGCGGTCGGACGAAGGGCGGGCACCCGACGACGGGACACGGGCACTGACCGAATCAGGGCAGCAAGTCGCGGCCAGGGTGAGGGGTATCGATTGTGATGTTGGTTGTGTTGCGAGGAGTGAACTCTACTGGGGCGAATACACGGAATCGCAACTCCAGGGTATAAGTCCCGAGGACAAACCGCGTGGATTCGCGCGTCTTTCTTTACCAGACGTACTGCGGAAATAAGCGGCACGCGATGAATCGCAGACCGGCCTCCATCATATGCTTTTCTACCTTCGTGAGGTGTCTATCCCCATATCCATCCGCAGATGCAGCGTACTACTTCGAGGATGCGTTGCTTCCGTAACTCACCCTTACAGTGCGGGCACGGTCTAATCCACATGATGACCTCCGTGATGTACACCCTAAGGCGCAGCGTTCCACGCTGTGCGACTGCCGATGTGAGTGATGGCTTCTATTAATCTCCCCGAGTCTCATTACCAGGCGATGTACTGCTGAGAGTGAACCAAGCCTACTGGCGATACTGAGCTTCCGTGATGCCGAGCCGGCGAATCTTATGTTGCAGAGTCGTGCGCTTCAGTCCGAGTCGTTGGGCTGCTCCCCCGTTACCTGCTACACGCCCTGAGGACGCGCTTAGGGCATCAATGATTACCTGTCGTTCGGCTTCCCGGAAGGTAGAGCTCTCTGTAGGAACCGTGCTACGATACTCGACCAAAAGTTCGCCCGTCGGCACTTTTAGTTCTTGGCCAGGCGAAAGGATGACTGCGCGCTCTATGAAGTTGGCCAGTTCCCGAACATTTCCGGGCCATGCATTGTTCGTCAGAGCTTCCATGGTTGCCTTGGGTATGGACGTTATCTGTCTTCCCATGCGCCGGGAGAACTTCGACGCAAAATAGTTCACCAGCAGCGGAATATCCTCGCGCCGCTCGCGAAGGGGTGGGATCTCAATGGGAAAGACATTGAGGCGGTAGAAAAGGTCCTCACGAAACTTCTCATCCCGGATCATGGCGGAAAGGTCGCGATGGGTGGCGGCAATGATGCGTACATTGACGCTGATCGTGTTAGCGCTTCCCAGGCGTTCGAACTCCTGCTCCTGCACCGCGCGCAGGAGTTTTGGCTGCAGCTCGAGGCTGATATCGCCGATTTCATCCAGAAATAGCGAACCGTGGTCGGCCAGTTCGAATCTCCCCTTCTTCTGCATAAGGGCGCCGGTAAAGGCCCCGCGTTCGTGACCGAACAGTTCGCTCTCCAGCAGTCCGGAGGGAATGGCGGCACAGTTCATGCGAACGAAGTTGCGCCGGGCCCGGGAACTCAGGTTGTGAATAGCGCGTGCCACCAGTTCTTTGCCTGTACCCGTCTCGCCGTGAAGCAGGACGGTGGCATCCGTTGGCGCAACAATGCAGACTTGTTCCAGTACGTTGCGAATGGCCGGGCTCTGACCGATGATGCCTTCGAAGCAGTACTCACTCATTTCTGATTGCGGAAATAGCCGCTCGTCTGCGATCCCCATCACTTCGGGAAAGCTTGCTGCTTCGAGCCCTCCCACATCCGTGAAAACAACGCCTGTGTGGCCCATATCATCCTGCTCCATATCTGTCACTCTAGGTTGTGGAGTGACCAAGTAATGAATGAATAGCTTGGATTTCAGCAAGCAGCTCGAAGCTATCTTTGCTGACGGTGTGCTCCAGTGCCAGGAGCGATGCTGTGTACTCCGCTATCTGCTGTGAGCAGTGAAGCCTTTGCTTCACTCTCGTTGCCAGTGCGTAGATCCGATCCAGATCCATAGAACTTCCTTACAGGCCTACGCCAAGTCCGTGGGCCAACACGCAGTCATACTCGTTGGCGGTTAACAGCTCGAATGCTTCTAAGGCAACATCCTCTTCCAGGAAGTTGCTTGAGCTGGCAAGTTCGAAACAACGCTCAGCCGAGTTCTTAAGATTCTCTATCTCCGGCATCACGCCTCCTACCCGGAACTCCAACCTCTTGTTCATTCCCCTTGGCTTGAGTCTCGAAAGAGAGCCTTTTGGTCCCGTTAATGAACGCAATTATCCACCAGGCTCCATGGGCGCACAGCCCCACATCGGGACAAATCGAAACCTCTTGGGGGGCGAGTAGCAGCCTCTTCTGAGCCAGAAAATCCGGTTGTTTGGGTAGTTTGCTAACGAGGGGTAGAACTGCGTTTGCGGGGTGGAGCTTCGACACGCTTCCACCCGAAAAGGCGAGCGTCGATTGACCATCGACCTGGTCCTAACATCGCGAGAGCACAACTAACGGTTCCCAGCAACAGCCAAAGCCATCTGTCTCCGGGTAGCGTCAGCATCTTCCAGGCTTCAATCACTGCTACCGAGGTCCCTGCAATGGGCGTCCATAAACCGAGCATCAAGAGAACCCCCGCAACCAGAAGGATTGCGGCGGTGATTGTGAGGTTTAGCGGAGAATCGCCCCACAGCCGCCAGCCCGCACGCACAACCAGCACACAGCCTATGACCAGGCGCATGAGAAGCAAGCCTGTGCCAGGCCAGCCGCCGGCGAATGTGGAATAGAGGCGTCGCACTACCTGTCCTTCTTAACCTTTTCTATACTGACATGTCTTACACAGTGGGCGAGACCCCAAAAAGGGTCGAGAGCGTCACCCTTTTGAGATTTATAAGGGGGTTTGCCCGAGGGAGCTGGTCGCGAGAGCTACAGCTCGATGATCCCTCTCTTTAGCCCGATCATCGCCGCGTGGGTTCGATCGTTCGCGCCCAATTTCGAAAGGATGTTCTTGACCCGGCTCTTCACGGTTTCCTCCGTGATGGAAAGCTGATCCGCAATCTGCTTGTTCGCATTGCCGGCCGCGATCAGTCGCAGGACAGCGATTTCCGCCGGGGTAAGTGCATCATCCGTCGCATGCTCGGCGATTTCGTACGAGGCTTCAGGCGAAAGGCTCTTTTTTCCGGCATGCACCGCACGGATGGTGTCCAGTAATTCCTTGTGCAAAGTATTCTTCAGCAGGTAAGCCTGAGCCCCAGCCTTGAGCGCACGAAGAATCTGCACATCGCCGGCGTAGGTCGTCAGCACAATCACTCTTGCGTCGGGAAATTCATTTCGGATAGCAATGAGAGCCTCGATCCCATTCATCTCCGGCATCTGCAAGTCCATCAGCGTGACGTCCGGATGGAGCATCCGGAATTGCTGGATGGCCTCGCGACCGTTGGACGCCTCACCTGCGATCACCATGTCTGGTTGAACGCTAACCAGCCCCGTTATGCCGTCGCGAACCAGTGCATGGTCGTCAACCGCCAGGATTCGAATTTGCGAGCTGCCGGTGCTCATGACCTATTTCATGCCTTTGCGTTCGCCGCGAACCTTCGTGAGAACCACGAGCCTCTCCGAGCTGATACATATGCGAGGTCGGCGGCAAGGCGCAGTTCCACTTCGGTTCCCGCGTCGACTTCGCTCCATATGGTCAGCTTGCCTCCTATGAGTGTGGCGCGTTCCCGCATTCCGGGCAATCCGTAATGTCCCTGCCGGCTCTCAGCCGAGAGAACCGCTGCATTAATGCCCTTTCCGTCATCCCGCACGCGCAAGCGGAATCGCTCATTGTCATAGCGGAATTCGACCTCGACCTGCTCTGCGTGTGCATGAAGAAAGGCGTTCCGGAGCGCTTCGGCAGCAATCTTATACACTTCGTCGCGGAGGATGGGATGCAAATCTCGCGACTGGCCCTCAACGGCTACACGGAATGCAGGGCGGTGGCCGGTTGAGTCCGCTGCGAGTTCCTCTCCGAGGGTGCTTATAGCCAGTGCCAGATCATTGGTTTGAGTTGTCGAATCGCGCAATCCCTGCACCGCATCCCGGCCTTCCGTGATTGCCTCAGCCGCCTGCTCGATCGCGCTGCCCAGCTTTTCTTTTGCCTCAACCGGACGCTCCGGCAATAACTGGAAAGCAGTTTGAAAGCGGAGCAGCACACCATGAAAGCCTTGCAGCAGAGTGTCATGCAGTTCTCGCGCAATTCGTGTGCGCTCGCCGACACGCGCGTCCAACGTCATCTCGAACTGACGATGCAATTGCCGGACACGCCACCGGTAGGCCGCCCATAGCATCGCCATAAGGAACACCGCGCAGAGGGCGCGAAACCAGTTTGTCTGGTAATAGGCGGGTGTGACGGAGAAATCCAGCCTCGCAGGGGTATCGTCCCAGACGCCGTCACTGTTGGACGCGACTACGCGAAAGGAGTACTTCCCGGGAGGCAAATCCGTGTAGAACGCCTGGCGCCGTGTACCGGCTTCGTGCCAGTCATGGTCATAGCCGTCGAGCCTGTAACGAAATCTCACCCTCTGTGGAATCAGGAAGGTGGGTGAAGTGTAATCAATCTGCAGGTCACGGGGGTGCGGGGAGAGCTTGAGGTTATCGGCTGCCGGGAATTCCTTTCGGTCAACAACAACGGATTCGATGTAGGTCTCCGCCGGCAGAGCTTGTTGCAAGACTCTGGAAGGATCCACCACTTCAAGGAAAACTCCGCTGGCAAACCATACGCGCCCATCCTGAGAGAGCGCCGCCGAATTGAAACGTGGTCGTCCGGAAGAGACTCCGTCGAATTGATCATAGACCCGGGTCTGTAGGACCGCTTCCGGATTCGCCCACCATCGGTGTAGCTCGGAATCTGCCAACTCGCTGATGCCGCAATCAGTGAAGAGCCACCAGCGTTTCTCCTTGTCCTGGATGAAGGAAGTAATGACGTTGCAGCGCAGGCCGTTTCGCATCGTCATCCGCTGTACTTTGCCGTCCAGTAGTCCGACCAGCCCATCCGCCGAACTGGTCAGCACCGACCCGTCTGCATTTGCAATAATCTGATGGCTTATCGGATCGCGCTTTGTGCCGAGCGGGAATTGCTGCACAACACCGTGGCGAATTAACGCGAGGTCACCCTTGAGCGTTCCGATCCAAATTCCTCCATGCGGATCAGGCGCCAAGGTATAACCGTCGGGAACTTGAGGTGAACTAAACTGTTCCTGCACCTGAAAATCGCGGATGCGCACAAGTTTAGGTGGATTGCTGAGGCACTCTGCCCAAACGTTTCCATCCACGTCCTCCGCCAGTCCAATCACAAGCCCGAGCGGCTTGTGATTGGGTTCGGGAAGCCGGCGAAAGTGCCTATCCTTGAACCAATACAATCCGTCATCCACCCCTACCCATAAATTGCCGGCGCGGTCTTCCAGCATGGAGGTGACTTGATTACCGGGAAGACCATCCTTCATTCGGATGGAGGAGACCCTCTCTTTCGAGATGTGATCGAGAGAACCACGGTTTGCCGCCCAGATTGTGCCGTCCCTGCTGGCTAGAACTCCCATTGGTACGTCATTCCCCAATCCCTCGAAGCTCGTGAAGCTGGCGACGCGCGGGTCGCGAAAGCTGTCAATCCCGTTGGTAGTGGCATCCCACAAAATCCCTTCTCGGTCCACGTAAAGACGTACGACGGCGTCACTCGACAAACCGTCGGCCCGCCCATAATGCTCTACGACGTTTCCATGGATACGATAGATCCCGTTGCCGTTGGTCGACACCCAAAGATTTTCGTCTCGGTCGAAGACGATACTGGATACTGCGAGTTTGCTGCCGTCGAAGCCGGGCGTCACGAACGGTTGGAAGATACCGTTCGTGAACCGTCCGAGACCTCGCCCTGGGCCGGCCGCGAATATGCCCAACCAGAAAGATCCATCTGGACCACGTGCCATGCCAGCTATTCCGGTCTGCCCAACGTTGGACTTCAACGCCTGGATGGGGTAGGTCTCCGAGACGCCGCTATGCCACTGCACAAGGGTCGTCTGACCTCCCAGCCAAAAACCGCCCTTGCCATCGGGCAGTATTGAATTTAGGGGCGCTATGGGTATTCCATCCGCCTTTCCGAAGCACCTGATGCCGCGCTCGGTGATATGGCAGAGGGGCGAGTCTGAAACTTTGGGAGAACCTCGCGTGACCCAGACGGAACCATCGGAATCTTCGATGATCTTCCCGTTGCCAATGCCCTCCAAGTCGAAATGAGAAGTGACTACCCCATCCTTCAGACGAACTATCCCATGAACGCCTAGTACCCAGAGCCCACCTGCATGGTCGCCGTAGACATTTAGGATCTGGCCGAAGACATTGGTTGGATCTTGAAATGATATGCCTCCACCTGGGACACCTCGTTGAACAAACCGAACTCCGTCGAATCGGTATAAATCGGCGGACACGAACCAGAGGAAGCCGTCCGAGGTCTGTCCTAGGGCATACATAGGATCCGGCGCAGTGTGATCGCTGTAACGCCAGGCGGTATGCACGTACTGAGCAATACGTTTGTTGGGATCGAGGGCATAAGCCGTGCCTGCCACTAACAACACGCAGGGGAGACAACAGCCCAGCATGGCCGCGATCGCGGCGCGGGCCCAGTTGCAACAATGCAGAAGCGGTCGGCGAGAAGCTACTTTTGCCATGTTCGTAGGCGAACAGTGTCAGGAAGTATGGTCCCGTTCAGTCTTACACGGGCTACTTGGCAGATAATGTAGCACTCTCATTGCCGCTTGTCAGTGGTTCCCGTCTGTTGTCGGGTGCCGCTGAATGTTGAATTCCAAATGGTCGCCGAGCCTGGCTACTGTCAGGTGTTTGCCGAGCTATTTGTGTCTCACACCTCGTTGACTCTGGGGACGTGAATGGCTAGCCATTCTGCACGTGTGTGCCGATTCCCACGTCATGTCGAGGTGCCTTTTCCCGTCGGCTCCCTGAACCAAGTGCCAGTGCATCATTAGGCGCGTCATTGTTTTTATCTCCTTTCGTGCTCAATTCCTCTTAGTAGCACTTTGGCGTCCAAGCCGGTAGGTACAAAATCCCATTTCCGCCATCACATGAGCTTGCCGGGGGTTTCACCTTGCGCCGGTATTGAGGCAGGACAGTGGCCACGACGGGGCATGTCATGACTTTCTTGCGGCAACCGTCGTTGCTTCTTGTCGATCGGGTATGCGGACCAGATGACTGCCAGTCCACAGTCTCAAGTGCCCATGGGAGGGCAGTCCTGCTGCGCGTTTCATCCGCTCGCGGCCGAAGAGTCAATCAATAATTGCAGTTACGTCGAACTGCTTTGGCTGGTCGTTTGCTCTAAGTGGTTGCATGTTTACCGTAATTCGTACGCCAGCGTGCGCTCTTTTCTTCATTCTCGCCGCCATTACCTTCAGCCCGGCACAGCAGGTTCCAGCGCAAACGCCGCAGACAGGCACCATCATCGGGACGGTGCTGGACGTCACCGGTGCAACGGTTCCAAATGCACATGTTGTTTTGCAAGGACCGGACGAGCGTCGCACGTTCGTTACAGGGGACAACGGTTTCTTTAGCTTCGAGGAAGTTAAAGCTGGGACACCGGTCCGAGTCGAGGTCAGTGCCTCCGATCTCGAGAACTGGAGTTCGAACCAGATCATCCTCCAACCAGGGCAGTCCTTCATAGTGACGAATATAAGTCTCCGCGTCGCGAACGTTGAAACGGCAGTCAAGGTCGTTCCCCCGGAGCAAGTGGCTGTTGAACAGGTGAAAATTCAGGAGCAGCAGCGCGTGCTTGGTGTGATACCCAATTTCTACGTGACGTATGAGCACAACCCTGCGCCGCTGACATCAAAACTAAAGTTTCAGCTTGCAATGAAGGCATTAACGGACCCGGTTACGATTACTGGTTTCGGCCTGAACGCTGCAATCTATCAGGCGGTCGGCTACCCGGGCTACGGTCAGGGTTGGGGAGGTTATGGCCAGCGTCTGGGCGCCACATTTGCCGGGGGCTACACCAAGATCCTGCTCGGTGATGCGGTGTTTGCCTCTCTGCTGCACCAGGATCCGCGTTACTTCTATCAAGGAACAGGCACCACGAAATCCCGCCTGCTGCACGCCTTGTCAAGCCCGTTCATTACCAGGGGAGACGATGGCCGTCGAGAGGTTAACTGGTCGGAAATTCTGGGCGACCTGTCGTCGGGCGCGATCGCCGAAGCCTACTATCCGAGCCAGGACCGTGGCGCAGGAATCGTGATTCGCAGCTCGCTGATTGGGGCCGGCGGCCGTATGGCGCTCGGCGTAGTCCAGGAGTTCGTGTTGCACAAGTTGACGTCTCGACGCTCCCCTCAGCCATAATCTTGTGACCTCAGCTAAAGCAATTCTGGATCGATTTCCCAGTTCCCGCACTACCGCGTATCCGGCCGGAGACGACGGGCGCTTGGCCAGCTGCAAAAAAAATGTGGAACAAAGGGGGAACTGCCGGCTGGTAAACAGGCATGAAATATCGCATCACAGCCGAGGGAATTCTGGAGACCGGCCTCTCCGGTTCCGACCTGATGAATTTCCCCATGCTGAACAAGGGCACCGCGTTCACGGAAGACGAGCGCACTGACTTTGCCCTGCATGGATTGCTGCCGCCCCATGTAGGCAATCTTGAATACCAGGCGGCGCGCCGTCTCAAAGCGCTGCGCGGCTTTGAAACCAATTTTGAGCGCTACGCGTACCTGCGGGACCTGCAGGACACTAACGAAACCTTGTTTTATGCGGTGCTGGTGCGCAACATCGAAGAGATGATGCCGCTGGTGTACACGCCGACAGTTGGCGAAGGATGCCAGCGCTTCAGCGAGATCTGGCGCAAGCCCCGCGGTCTGTTCCTCAGTTACCCGAACCAGCACAGAATTCGTGAGATCCTCGGCCATCATCGCTATGACGCAATCCGGGTGATCGTGGTCAGCGACGGCGAGCGCATTCTCGGCCTCGGCGACCAGGGCGCCGGAGGCATGGGAATCCCCATTGGCAAGCTCGCGCTCTACACCGCCTGCGCCGGCGTTCATCCCCAGGAGTGTTTGCCGGTCCTGCTCGATGTCGGTACGGACAAAGAAGAGCTCCTCGACAATCCTATTTATGTCGGGTGGCGCCATCGCCGCATACGTGGCGCCGAATACGACGATTTCGTGGAAGCCTTCGTGAGCGCCGCGATCGATCGCTGGCCGCACGTTCTGTTGCAATGGGAGGATTTTGCCGGCAACAATGCGGGACGATTGCTCGAGCGTTATCGCGACCGGCTCTGCACCTTCAACGACGATATCCAGGGGACCGCCGCCGTAGCCGCCGGCACTCTGCTGGCCGCCATCAACGTTACCGGCACATCCTTGACCAAACAGCGCATCGTGCTCCTCGGAGCAGGCTCGGCCGGCACCGGCATCGCCAGGCTTCTGCTGACCGCAATGCGGGACGCCGGCCTGAGCGAGGATGAAGCGCGCCGCCGTTTCTACGCAGTCGACATCGACGGACTGCTCGTGGAAGGTATGCCGGGAATTCGTCCCGCGCAGCAGCCGTTTGTGCAAGCTGGTTCCGTGGTTGCCAATTGGGAAGTCCGGGATAGAGATCACATCAGCCTGCTCGACGTCGTGAAGAACGCCAAACCGACAACGCTCATCGGGGTCTCGGGGCAGGCGGGCGCCTTTACCGAGGAAGTCATCCGGGCCATGGCGGCTTCACCAGAAAGGCCGGTGATTTTCCCGCTGTCGAATCCTACTTCGCGTTCGGAGGCTACGCCTGCAGACTTGCTGAAGTGGACGGAAGGGCGCGCGCTCATCGGGACCGGCAGTCCATTCGCGCCAGTGAGGTGGAATGACCGCGAAGTGCCCATTGATCAGACGAACAACTCCTACATCTTCCCTGGAATGGGTTTGGGAATTCTTTCGGTAGGCGCGAGGCGGGTTACCGACACGATGTTCATGGCTGCGGCCAAATGTCTCGCCGAACTTTCTCCCGCGCGGCGCAGTAAGTCGGGACGATTATTGCCGCCAGTTTCGGAACTTCGCTCGGTGTCATTCGCCGTGGCTAAGGCGGTCGCGCTGCAAGCAATCAACGATAGTGTTGCGGACTCGCTTGACGAGCAAGCTTTGGAGTCTGCCATCCGCGCCAATGTCTGGGAGCCGGTCTATCTTCCTTACCGTTTCAACCCCTTCTCCTGAATCCTGGCGGGCTGGCGTCCGATGAAGCGCAGTCACGGTTTCGCCCTGCCGTGGCTGCCGTTGGTGGGGAGTTATGGAGCCAGGGACCTGGGGTTCGCCAAAATCTTGTGCATACGCAGAACCCAATCATCGCCAGGTCGCGCATACAACCGGCACTTAGACACTTGCACAATTGCGCCGGGAAGAATTGCCGGCAAATGCCGCGGCCCAACATCGCGGGGCATTACACGCGCGTCCGCACCTTACGCGGCGAGGTATTACGCAGGTGAGCGCGCAATTCCGAGCTTGCGCATTTTGTTCTGCAGCGTTGTGCGTTTGAGTCCCAAGCGCTCCGCTGCGCCGCCTTGTCCCGAGATTTTTCCCTGTGCGGCTTTGAGCGCATCCACGATCGCCTGGCGCTCTGCTTCCTGAAAGGTCGAGCCGGATGTGCTGACGACCGAGGATCTCTTCAGTTCCTTCAGTGGAACCCGCAGCTCGCTGCCTTGCGTGAGTATCACCGCCCGTTCGATGAAATTTTCCAATTCACGAATATTGCCCGGCCAGGGGGCATGGGTTAATGCTTCCATCGCATCTTTGGGAATGGACTCAATGTGCTTCTGCATCTTGCGCGAGAGCCGAGAAACAAAAAAGTTTACCAGCAGAGGAATGTCCTCACGCCGGTCGCGAAGTGGCGGAATCTCGATGGGGAAAACATTCAGCCGGTAAAACAAATCTTCGCGAAACTGATTGTTGCGCATCATCAATGGCAAGTCGCGGTGAGTCGCGGCAATCAGCCGGACATCGACCCGAATCGTCTTGGCGCTGCCCAATCGCTCAAATTCGTGCTCCTGCAACGCTCGAAGGAGCTTTGGCTGCAGTTCGAGGCTGATGTCCCCAATTTCATCGAGGAATAGCGTGCCCTGATCGGCGATTTCGAATCGTCCCTTCTTCTGCATCAGCGCGCCGGTGAATGCGCCCTTCTCGTGACCGAACAGTTCACTCTCAACCAGCCCGGCGGGGATAGCGGCACAATTCAGGCGAACGAACGTGCGGTTCTGCCTGGTGCTGAGGCTGTGAACGGCGCGCGCGATCAACTCCTTTCCGGTTCCCGTCTCCCCGTGCAACAGCACCGTCGAATCCGTGGGCGCGACAATTTCGATTTGCTGCAGGACATTGCGAAGTGCCGCGCTCTTGCCCACGATGTCTTCGAAGTTATATTCGGCCCGAATCTCCGATTCAAGATAAAGGCGCTCCTGCTCTATCACATTTCGCGAAGCATTCAGCTTTTCGTAAGCCAGTGCATTGTCCAGTGCCAGCGAAATCTGGGTCGCAATCTGCCCCAGCAGATCGAGATCGCCGCGGCGAAAATGATCTGGCCTCTTGCTCCCCAACGTCATCACACCAAGAGGACCATTGGGCGTGCGCAGTGCTGTGACCACCATCACCTCGATGCCCTCGGACAGGAACGCGTCCCGGAGCGCTGCTGGGAGCGCTTCTAGCTCCGCACGAGCCCACAGTTCGGGCTGGCGGGTCCTCATCTTATGGAGTTCCTCACCGGTGAGTGCGGGCATCGTGATGTCATCCAGGAAGCCGCGGCTGGTGGGGAAATCCATGGCCGCACATTGCAGGCGGTTCTGGTCCTTGTCGATGGTCCAAACCGCAGCATAGTCGTTGTCAAAGTATTTGCGGAGTGAGCTGCAGGCAGCGCGGAATAGGGCCTTCACATCAAGATGCGCAACGACGTGATTATTGATTTCGAGCAGCAGCTTCCACCGGTCGCGCTCAGCCACCAACTGTCCCTGATACGACTCCGCAGCATCGCTCGCCATCGCGCTCTCGAGAGCCGTTGCCAGATGAGAGGCGACAGCCTCCATGAGCGCGATATCATGCCTTCCAAGTTCACCTTCCCGAGTTCCAAACCACAGCACGCCGAGTCTTCGTCTGGGAGTCGAAACAGGTACCATGTACGAGGCCCGCAGTTCGCTGGTGCCGGCCTGGAACGCGGTTTGCGGAAATCGAGACAGCTCGGAGCGGATGTCAGGAACGAAGATCGTCCTTTGTTCTTCGATTGCATGACCAGCGGCGGTAGCTGCATATGGAGCCTCGGCACCAAGGTCGACGTGAGGTCCGGCCGACCCTCGTTCAAACGCCACCAGCCGCAGCGACCTTCGATCCTCCGTCAACAGCATCAGAGCAATGCCGTCGAAGTGGAGAATTGCCGACAGCAGCTTATGCAGGCTCTTCAGCACGGCCTGCACACCCGTCTGTTTGTCGATCGCAGTTGCCAGTTCGAGCAGTGTGCGATAGCCGGCATCTGGCGCTGGTATCTGTGATCGCTGGTCTGTTATGGAATTCACAAACGCTTTCGCCTCTCTCTATCCGAAGCTCGCCCGTTGTCTGAGTTGGTCGTTGTCAGCACCTACCCGCAGCTCTGGGTCCTTGTTGATTAGGCGTGTAATGAGCGCAAACAGCAGGCCTACGGATATACCGCACATCAGTACTCCCATCATGCTCTCTAACGGCCCTAGTAGCCGCCATCTCAACGGGAGGACAACATCGCCGTATCCAACGGTCGAATAACTGGCTGCCGAGAAGTAAAACGCAGAATTCCAAGACCGAAAACAAAGCCAGCGATAGCAGCACGCCCAAACCAGAATGATAATTCCCTGCAGGATGATGATGGCTATTGTGGCTCGCATGACCAGCGCGGCAGAGTATGACATCCGAAGCTTCTGATTGTCATCTAACGCTACCGTCCGTAGCCAGTGTATCAATGCAGCAACACCGGCACACTGTAGACATAGCGTGGGCACTACTAGAAGAACGGCTACGCCAATCTGTTCAAGCCAAGTCATAGCTCCAGAACACTCCGTTTGGGCAATACACCATACCCGCTGACCCCGCAGGCCTGCTATGTCGCCAGTTAGCTCTGCCAACCTCCGCCCAGGGTTCTATAGAGATCCACCAACGCCAGAAGCTCATTGAGCCGTGCTTGCGCGAGTCCCAGCTCAGCATTGAAGTAGTTGGTCTCATTCGTCAGCACTTCCAGGTAGCTGGCTCGGCCACCGCCATACCGTACTTCGGAGAGACGTGCCGAATCCTGAGCGGCCGCCGTCAGTTGCTCGTGAAATTCGCGAAACTCACGGTCCTTTTGATAGGCGACCAGCGAGTCTGAGACGCCGCGAAAGGCTTCCTGAACCGTCTTTTGGTACGTCAGCAGGAACTCCTGTTTTTGCGCCTCAGTGTACCTGACGCCCGACTTGATTCTGCCGCCCGCGAATATGGGTTGCATCAGTGTGCCGCCGAATGCCCACCAACCGGCTGGGCCGGTAAACAAGCTGGTCAGCGCTGAGCTGGCATACCCGGCGTTCCCAGTGAGCGAGATGTTGGGGTAGTAGGCGGCCTTCGCCACTCCGATTTGCGCATTGGCAGCCACGAGTTGCTGCTCGGCTTCCCGGATGTCGGGCCGCCTCTCCAGCAGGCTGGAAGGAAGTCCAGCCGGCAGCTCTGGCGGATGCGGCTGCTCGATCAGCGGTAGGCCGCGCGCGATGGGGCCAGGGTTGTTCCCCAGCAGAGTGCTGATGTAGTTCTCCTGCTGCTGAATGCGACGTTCGAGATCTGGAATACTTTCGGCCGCAGCGGCGACCAGTTGCTCCGCCTGGCGCTGGTCAAGCATGTTGGTCGCGCCACCGCTTACCAAGGTCTGGGTCAGCTTCAGCGACTCTTGGCGAGCAGCCAACGTTCGCCGCGAGATTTCCAATTGCAGGTCCAGCGCTCGAAGCTGGAAATACGAAGCAGCGACATCGCTCACCAGCGTAGAAATCACGTACTCCCGTGCCCAGCGCGCCGCAACCAGATTTGCGCGCGCCGCTTCGGTGGCGCGGCGGTACTTGCCCCAGAAATCCAGTTGCCAATTGAAACTGGCCGCGGCCACATTGAAGCTGGTATCCGTGTTGGGAGTCAGTTTTGTTTGCGGGATACCCGAGTTGATCGCTGCGGCGCCCGCGGAAAGGGTGGGCAGTTGGTCGGCGCGGGTGATGCCTAATTGCGCCTGGGCCTTCAGGATGCGCGCCGCCGCAATATTGACGTCGTAGTTATTCTTGAGGGCAGTTCGGATCAGTTCCTGCAGCTGCGGATCCTGAAAAACCTCCCACCATTTCTCGTCGCCTATCGAGCTAGCCACTGACGGCGACGGCTGGGCGGCGGATTGCTCATGTTTCTTCTCGCCAGATTGGGGCCCGGGCTGTGCGCCGTCCGCCGCGGGCGCGGCGCCACGGAATCCGCCCGGCACATCCACACTCGGTCTCTTGTAGTTGGGACCAACCGTACAGCCGGTGGCCAGCGAGATCAGCATTAATATTGTTGCCAGCTTTTTCACGTTAGTCTCCTTCCACCGCAACCGGGTTCGAAACGGCGGGAGCATGTTGCTCTTCTTGCTTCTCGAGACCCGCCATCTTTTCCACGAGTACATACAGCGCCGGGATAATGAAGATGGCAATACCGGTCGCGGCCAGCATCCCGCCAATGACGGTGGTGCCCATGATTTGCCGGCCGACGGAACCTGCGCCGGTGGCGATGAACAAGGGCGCGCAACCGAGAACGAATGCGAACGAAGTCATCAGAATTGGGCGCAACCTCAACTTGGCGCCTTCCAACGCCGCATCCACCACTGCCTTGCCATAGACTTCGTGTTGTTCCTTGGCAAACTCCACAATGAGGATTGCGTTCTTGGCCGCCAGTCCGATCAGCATTACGAGCCCGATCTGCGAGTAAACATCGTTGTCGATCTGCACCATAAAGGCCGGGAAGATCATCCCCAGCACCGTACGCCGCAGCCATAACAGTCCGAAGGCGCCGAACACCGCTATGGGCGTGCTCAACAGAACACTGAACGGCAGCGACCAACTCTCGTAAAGTGCAGCGAGAATGAGGAAGACGAACAGGAGCGAGACCGCGAAGACGACCCACGAGGGCAGACCTTCGCGCGCTTTCTGTTCCTGTCGCGACATGCCCATGTAATCGAAGCCCATCTCTGGTGGCATGGTCTGGTGGAAGACATCCTCCAACGCTGCGGTGGCCTGATCGGAGCTGTAGCCCGGCGCTGCGCTCCCGATAATCTGCGCCGACGAATACTCGTTGAAGCGCATCTTGAACTCCGGTCCGTAACGCGACTCGAACGTGGTCAGCGCCGACAAGGGCACCATCTCTCCCTTGCTATTGCGCACGTAGAACTGTCCTGCGTTGTCCAAGTTGGAGCGATAGGGTGCTTCTGCCTCTACTCGAACTTGCCAGGCGCGACCGAAGTCGTTGAAGTAGTTCACGAACAGCCCGCCCATGAAGGCCTGGAGAGTGTCATAGACGTCGCTGAGCTTCACGCCCTGCTTCAGCACCTTCTCCTTATCGACATTCACGAACTTCTGCGGCGTGCTCGGTATGTAGGTTGTGGTGATCATGCCGATTTCGGGCCGTTTGCGGGCGGCGTCGAGAAACTTATTCAGGTTGTTCACCAGGAATTCCGGATCCTTTCCCGCGCGGTCTTCCAGCACAAACTGGAATCCGCCTGAGGTACCAATTCCAGAGATTGCCGGTGGGGAGAAGGCGAAGACGGTGCCCTGGGGAAGCGTAAGAATCTTAAGATTCAGCTTCGCTTTGATGACCTGAAACTGCTCGTCGATAGCTTTGCGGTCTTCCCATGGCTGTAGCGTCACCCAGAAGAACGCGTTATAGCTGGTGCGGGTAAGACTGAGGAGACTGAATCCCATCACGGTGCTGGTGTACTTGACCCCGGGCGTGGATTTCAGGACAGCTTCCACCTCGCGGGCTGCGTCCGATGTCGCTTCGAGGGAAGACGCTTCGGGCAACTGCATCTGGATGTACATGTATCCCTGGTCTTCGTCAGGCAGGAAGCTCGAGGGCAGCACCTTGGCGCAGAGCACAGCGGCGCCAGCAAAGCCGGCAACTATGATCAGGGCCACGGCACTCTTGCGAATCAGGCCGCCGCATGCGCGCACGTAGAAATTGCTGCCGCTTTCGAACCCGCGGTTAAACCAGCCGAAGAACTTTGCCAGCGGTCCATGCGCCTCTTTCTTGGGCCGCAGCAACAGTGCTCCCAGCGCGGGGCTTAAGGTCAGCGCGTTGAATGCTGAAAAGATGACCGAAATCGCGATAGTGAGCGCAAATTGCTGATAGAGCCGTCCGGTGATGCCCGGAATGAACACGGTCGGCACGAATACCGCGGAAAGGACGAGCGCGATACCAATGACAGGCCCACTCAGTTCCTGCATCGTCTTGCGAGCCGCATCCTTGGGAGCCAGACCTTCTTCGATGTGCCGCTGTATGCCCTCGACCACGACGATGGCATCATCAACCACTAGGCCGATCGCCAGCACCAGGCCGAACAGCGATAGCGTATTGACCGAGAACCCGAACAAGGGAAACACAATGAACGTGGCTACCAGCGACACGGGCACGGCCAGCATCGGAATCAGTGTGGCGCGCCAGTCTTGCAGGAACAGGTAAACGACAAGGATCACGAGGACAAAAGCGATCGCCAGAGTAAGCACGATCTCGTGCATACCTGCCCGCACCGCATCCGTGGTGTCCAGGGTTATGGCGTAATCCACGTCCGCCGGAAAGCTCTGCTTCATTTGGGCCATCAGCTTCCTGATGCCTTTGGCCGCTTCCACCGCGTTCGAACCGGGTAATTGATAGAGGCCGATAATCGCGGACGGCTGGCCGTTCAGCCGGGTCACCCAGCTATAGTCCTGCGAGCCCAATTCCACCCGGGCGACGTCCTTCACGCGCACCACGCCACCGTCAGCGCTTTCGCGGATGACGATGTTGCCGAACTCTTCCGGCGTCTTAAGCCGGCCCTGGGCACGTACGGCGTAGGTGAACTTCTGGCCATCCGCGGCTGGTTCGCCTCCGACCTGGCCGGCGGGATTCACCGTGTTCTGCGACTGCACTGCATTGGCAACTTCGTTCACGGTGATACCCAATTTCGCCAGTTGATCGGGTTTCACCCACAAGCGCATGGCGTACTCGCCAATGCCGTAGATCTGGACCTGTCCTACACCGTAAGAGCGCGCCAGCGGCTCCTTGAGATTGATATAGCCGTAGTTCGACAGGAACTTCGCATCGTGGGTTCCCTTTGGTGAGTACAAAGCGACCAGCATCATGGGAGACGTCAACGATTTCTTTACGTCGATGCCGAGCTGGTTGACCTCTTGCGGAAGCTGGCCATTCGCCAGTTGCTGGCGTGACTGGGCCAGGATGAGGTCCATGTTGGGATCGGTCTTGAGATCAAAATCGACCAACAGAGTTGTACTCGAGTTGTTGGTGGAGTTCAGCGAGTACATGTAATCCATGTTGTCGACGCCGTTGATCTGCTGCTCGATGGGCGTGGCGACCGCCTTCTCCATGGTCTCGGCATCGGCGCCCGGATACAGGGCTTGCAGGCGTATCTCGGGTGGAGCGATGTCTGGAAACTGCGCGACCGGCAGGCTGATGATGGTGATCGCGCCAACAATTACCATCAGGATCGAGATAACGATGGCGACAATGGGACGTCGTATGAAAAATTCAGACATGACTTACCGCCGTTCCGCTTGAAGGTTCGCGGGCTTGGGAACTACAGGCGTCCCATCCTTCACCTTCTCAATGCCTTCCACTATCACTTGGTCGCCAGGCTTCAGGCCTTCGTCAATCACCCACATCCCGCCGACCTTCTCTCCAGCCTTCACTTGCCGAATCACGGCCTTGTTGTCCGGGCCGAGAAGCGCTACCTGGTAACCGCCCTGAAGCTCTTTGACCGCGCTCTGCGGCACCAGCAGCGCGTTCTGCTCGATGCTGGTTTGTATCCGCACCCGCCCATACTGCCCAGGGCGCAGTTTGTTGCCCGGATTTGGAAATGCCGCAACCAGTCGAATGGTTCCGGTGTTGGGGTCTATCTGACGATCGGTCAGCAGGATTTTGCCCTTATGCGGGTACACCGTGCCGTCGGCCAGGATCAGATCAGGGGAGCTTTCGAAAAGATTGATCTGCTGACCACCTGTGGTGATGTGCTGTGCTCGCAGATACTCCTGCTCGCTGACGGGGAAATACACCTTGATCGGGTTCACTTGCGAAACGGAAGTCAGGTGAGCACTGGGTCCCACCAGATTGCCCATCTGCACTTCGGCAATCCCCGCCACTCCATCGACCAGCGAAGTAACCTTGGTCCAGCCGAGATCGAGTTGTGCGCGTTCGACAGCGGCCTTCGCCGACTCGACGGCTGCCTGTGCTGCGAGCTTGGCCTGGACTTCGGTATCGAGTTGAGCCTTTGCAATGGCCTTTTGGTCAGCTAGCGGAGTATCGCGCTCTACGTCGAGCGTCGTTCTACCCAACTCGGCCTGCGCCCGGGCAAGCTCTCCCTTGGCGCTGTCAAGCGCAGCCTGGAAGGGTCTTGGGTCTATCTGGAACAGAACCTGTCCTTTGCTAACCGGCGATCCTTCTTTGTAGTTTTGGCTGATGATGTAGCCGGACACCTGCGGCCGTATCTCAGCATTGACGTAACCGTCCAAGCTCGCGACCCATTCACGCTGCAGTGGGACGTCACGCTGAATAGGTTGCGCAATCAATACTTCGGTCACTATGTTTGGCACCGCAGCGTTGCCTTTGGCGCATGCAACCATGCCTACGCTCAGTATTCCGAGAGCCGCAGTAATGATGATCCGAGTAATCCGTGCTTTTTGTTTCTTAAGAGTTTTGCCACACATTCCAACACCTTCCTCCTCACAAGTGCCCAATCGAGTTCTTAACCAACAGCCTGACTTGTGCATGAAGCATGCCAACCGGCATGCGAGTCTAAGCTCCGCGATTCAAAGCTCTTACGCGAGCGAGCGACTGCCCAGGAACTGTCCTTGGGCAAGGTCACTGCCCGCATGAGGGCAACACATCCTATTCGTGTGCTGGATGACTGCGGCAGGAAATCGCGCCCGTGGAGAACATCACAGTAGGCGCTTAGGATGGAAGATCGAATTTCGCTTAGGCCGATGTAGCCATCGACACCACGGGGCAGAGGCTACACCGATTACGCAGAGTACGTTCGGCAGCAAACACCAGTTCAGATCTCATTGCATTAATTGCTCCAGTAAAGCACTTCGAACATTCTCAAAGCACTCTTGTCACCACACCTTCCGCAGAGCCATATCTTTAAGACGGCGAGACGGCCGTACCATTCGGGTACGGCCGCGTGGGGAGGGCTATCAGAAGGAAGTTGGAAGCAGTTTGAGGTTGCTCTCGACTTTTCGGTCTAGTCAAAGAGACATAACGTTTGTTGCACGTATGCAGCCATCCCAGGAGCGCCGGATGAAGTCGAGATGTAACGAATCGACGAGGTGAACCGACCTTATTCGGACAATGACCGGATGCAGGCAATCAAGTTTGTCTGAGCCCGAGGTAATCCAACTGATTTCACAGCCATATAGTCGCACGTGAACTTGGCAGAGGTTTTGCAATACCAACAGAGGAGAATAAGGCAACTGCCCAAATGGATACCCATGTTTCGAGCGCAAATTAACCAAATGGCTGACGGCCCAACTCTAAAGATGGAAGGCTGCCTGGTTGCAGAATGGGCAAAAGAGGCTAAATCCTTGATGATGAGTAGTCCTGTTCCGAAAGGCCTCATCGTTGATGTAACGGATGTAAGTTATATCGATTCAGTGGGCGAGCAGGTTCTGGCTTGGCTGGCAAGTATCGGCGCATCCTTCAAGGCTGGAGGGGTATATGCTGCGTCAGTTTGCGAGCGATTGCAGCTGCCTTTTTACAGCAAGCCAAATCGCTCCCGAAAACAGCCCTAACGTTGCCAGCCCGACTTCCGCGATCAGTCTCAGATATCGCCATCTATGGGTGCCGCTGCGCTTGTCCCTGACAGGCTGTGGGAGTTACCGTTTGTAGGATTAGATTGAAAGGCAACATGACGCAACAAGCGAGCGGGAAGGCCGACAAAGTGCAGATTGTCATTTTGGGCGGTGGATTCGCAGGCGTCGAGGCGGCACGATACCTGGATCGCATCGCTGCCAAGCGACGCGATATAGAAGTGACCCTTGTCAGCAGAGACAACTTCAGTCTCTTTACGCCTATGCTGCACGAGGTAGCAGCCGGCGACCTCGAGCCGGGCGACATCTCCAATCCTGTTCGCAAAGTGCTTCGGCGCGTCAACGTCTTGAATGCAGAGGTCACGGGGATTGATCTTGGGGCTCGACGGGTGACGATCTCCTACGGGGTCCGAGTGCTTACGCGAGAGTTGCCGTTTGATCATCTATTGCTGGCTCTTGGGTCGGAGACGAACTACGCCGGAGTTCCGGGCATCGCCGAACATGCCCTTGGTATAAAGACGCTTGGGGACGCCGTCATGCTTCGGGCCGGGGTGATCAGTGCGCTGGAATCGGCGAGTGTCGAACCCGACCCAGACCGGCGCAAGCGGTTGCTCACCTTGGTTGTAGTAGGCGGCGGTTTCGCGGGTGTGGAGACTGTTGGTGCTATCAACGATCTCGCCCGGGACATCCTCCCGCACTACGGTCGGATTGATCCGCGCGAAGTGCGCGTTGTCTTGATCCATGGCGGCGAGGTGATTCTTCCTGAACTTGGCGAGGCACTTGGCCTCTATGCCCAGGAGAAACTCAGGAACCGCCAGGTCGAGATAAAGCTCAAGACCAGAGTTATCACGTACGCAGGCGGGGCAGTGCACTGCAGCGATGGGGAGGTAGTCCCCGCGGCCATCCTGGTATGGGCTGCTGGCGTTTCCCCGAGCCCGATCCTGAAGAAGACGCCACTTGAATTGCAGAAGGGACGCGTCGTTGTTGACTCCACTCTGGAAGTCCCTCGGTTCCCTGGCATCTGGGCGGTAGGTGATTGCGCAGCAGTCATCGATCCAACTTCAAGACAGCCCTACCCTCCTACCGCTCAGCATGCGCTTCGGGAGGGCCGCCGTGCAGCTAAGAACATCTGCGCGCGCTTAAAGGGAAAAAGAACTATTCCCTTCGTGTACAAAGCGCCCGGGGAGCTTGCAGCGATTGGCCGCCGTACCGGCGTTGCCAGGATTTTCGGACTCAAGTTTTCCGGAGTTGTGGGATGGGTGTTGTGGCGGACCGTCTACCTGATGAAATTGCCGCGACTTGAGAAAAAATTGCGCGTCGGGCTGCAATGGGCTCTAGATGTGTTTTTTGAGCGCGACCTCGGCCAGTACATTACATTGCACGATCTTGACTCGCTCAATCGGTTGCTGGGGGCGGCGAGGCAGCTTGATGAATCCACATCTCCACCCGAAGTTTCAAGTGGCCAATCCGACCCGGAGTGAAGGCAGCGCTTAGCATGGCTCGAATCGCGCTCGCGATGTGATGCCCTTTGCTGAACGCTCGGCATTTTGCTGAACTCGAGATCTCTTTCAAGCTTTGTCACGGGCTCTAAGAGCGAAAACCTGCGCGCGGTTGCGGTCAGTCGATGTGCACGACTACCGACAAAGGGAAATGGTCCGAAGCAACAACGCTGTCGTGCAGCTCGGGCCTGTCATAACGTAGTGGGCCGCCAACCAGGATCCAATCAACAGCTCGTGCACGACCCAGCCGAGGCCGCGTTATGGTGGGAAGACGATCGCCATGATTGAAGGGATTTCGCAACCGCGCGCCATTCAAGATCGAAATAGCCGGTTCACGCGAAAGCTCGAAATTGAAGTCGCCGCCTACCACCACCGGCATACCCGAACTACATTGATGAATGTCCATAACAACCTCAGCTAATTGACTGGATCGAAGCCGGTCGCTCCCGCGGCTTTCCAGGTGAAGGTTGTACACGAGCAGCCGCTTTTCTGGCCATGCGACGTGACTTACGAGCGCCATCCTGCCTCCCAGCCGTCGCTGTGATTTTTCAAGCTGCGGAATGAACCATCGCGGGCGCCAAAAACCTGATTGCCTGCCAAACGTGAGTATGCGCGATGACAGAATCGGAAATTTTGAGAGCGTAGCCTGGCCATGGTAAGCAGGCGAGGTGTGATCGCCTTGTGTCAGTTCCTCGAATTCGCGTCCGAAAACATAGTTCATCCGCAACGCCTGCGCGATCTCACGCGCGACGTTGCGGTACTGCGTCCGCCGGGCATTAACATCGGTTTCCTGTAGCAGGATCAGGTCCGCTGGCGCGTTGCCGAGAAACTCGATGATCCCGGGCAGCTGCAGTCCGCGATTGATGTTCCAACTTACGACGCGGATTATATCCGGACTAGCAGGAACCTCAGCTTCGTGGACAAAAGATCCCGTCTCGATCTGCTCAATATGCCTCACGTGCCCTCGCACACTAAAGTTGAGCAAGTCTAGCCTACGCAGCTACCGCTTTCGTAGCTGAGGCGGCCATCGCCGCCGCCGTATTGGCAGAACGCTGCTTCCTGGTAAAGGTTATGTAGGTGTACAAGGAAATCACCCATGCTGCATTGGCGCCAATCGCGCTAAGGTACAGTGCCGCTGGCGTGAAGTTAAAGAGTGCAAGCACCAACAACGCGTATGGCAGAAAGCACCGCCGCACCATGAACTCGGTGTAACGGCCGAGGTAAATGAGCGGATTCGATAACCGGGCTTCGGCTTTCTTATGCCAGACGGCAAGATATTGCTCCGGATTTTGTCCGGATAGCCGCTGGCGTCCGAGCCCCGCCATGAGGAAAGTCAAAATCGCGCTAACGAAGAGCGCGGCTCCCCAGAACAGAAAATGGTCAGCATGCATGCTTCGCTTCAGCCCAATGCTCATTCCAGCGAAGATGAACAGGTAATAAAGGTAGTCGCAAATCGTCTCCAACCAGCAACCGAAGGCCGACGACTGAAGCTTCAGGCGGGCGACCTCACCATCGCATCCGTCCAGAATGCTGGCCCAGAGGGATAGCACAGCACCAAAAAGGGTGTTCCAGTATCCGCCGAAAGCGAAGTACAGTCCCGATGCAAGACTCACGCCCAGAGTAAACAATGTAACCATGTTTGGCGTGATCGGAAGCTTGATGAGCTGACGACTGATCGGTATGGATATCCGCCGATTCATTCGCGCAAAAATGCCGTCTGTAGGTTTGACAAGCCAGCGATCCAGCTTTTTCTCGGCAGCCAGGCGATCTTTTTCGCTCGCGACCGCCTGCCACATGCCGTCGGATACAGCTTGGTCATCGACTTTTGTTTGGTGGGAGTGAATCCAGGTGTGCAGGTTGTCTAAAGTACGAACCTCTGCCCCGGAGTACATTGCAATGTCAAGCGCCACCTCTCTGGAAAGCACGGTTAAGCCAATGGATTTCTCGTCCGAGGTGAGTTCAAGGGCACCAGTTCCATCCCATTCACTGGCCGTCCGATATAAAGAAGGATGATAGCTGCAATCTCCTCGGACCAGAATCACGCGACTAGCGTCCAGAGCAACGCTGCCCATAACTGCGCTAACAGCGGCAACGTGCGATGGCACCTCGACCCACTCGACAGATGAAGGCAGACGCCCAGTTCGAGCCAGGCTCTCGCGGATGCGAGCGCTGTTCACCGGGTCAACCACGACCACTACGCGATCGGCGCCTGCGCTGCGTGCGCTTACCATGGCACGCAGCACGAGGGGGAGGGCGCCGACTTCCGCCAAAGCGGAATGTGACAAATCCAAACTTGAGGCCAGCTGATTCGCGAGTACGATCGCGACTTTCAACGAGAGCGGCGTGCCCTCGCCATTTTGTCCTGTTTCCTGTTCCAACATGTTCGACTCCGTTTTCTTGCCCATGCTTTGGTGCGGTTGCGCGGTCTTCTTCAATCGAGAGAAGTACAGCAGGCAGATCCCGCCGATAATCGCCCAGACGATGCTCCTGAAGCGCCGGCATAATCCCAGGGTTAGACCTTCAGCGGGGGCCAGCCCAACCAGTTTCACGATGGCCATGTTGCCGCCCTCATAGGTGCCAACGTTTCCGGGGTTGATGGTTCCGACCGCGTTGATGAGCTTCGTAAGGGCCTCGAGCATCAGTGCACCAGTGAGAGTGACCTTGCTTCCCACGAGCAGGAGGATCAGGTAAACCTCAGCGATTGCCAGCCCGTGCGCTACGAAATTGAGGAGCGTGCTGGACCAGAACGCGCGTGGCGCGTGCCTGTGGAATGTAAGCAGCTGCTGCTCGGCCGACAGGATCACGGCCTCTCTGCTCTGCAGCCAAGCTTTCAACCAGGGTATGCGCCCTGCCAGCCGTGCAGTGCGCGACAATACAGGCCAGCCGTGCCGCACAGCCCATACTGACAAGGCGAGGAGAGCGATTAATACAATCGCGAAGAGGCCGGCATAGAGTCGTAATCCTCCGGAGACAGCCGGCATGAAGAGCAGCGCCGCAAATCCCGCAATGGTGACAATAAGACCGGTGCCCATGAACAGCCCACGATCGAGCGTCACCGACGAGATGATGCCGGAGGCAGGCAGTTCGGAAGTCAGCAGGGACCCCCTGGTCGCATCTCCCACCATCTGTCCAACAAAACCAAACTGTCCAATCGCCTCAGATACAAGCCGCAAGCCCAGTGTGCGTGAGAAGGAGACTTTCTTGAACTGGCCCGGGAGGGTGAGCCGCCAGGCCCAGGTTTTGACGAGGTGCGAGACCCCGGCCAAGCCAAGGACCAGCAAGATGCCCCAACCTATCGTCCTGGCATTCTCGAGTAGCTTGTCGGATCCTGCTCGGACGATCAGAGAAATCAGCAGCGCCGTACCGAGTATCGCGGCGGCGGCTCGCAAATATCGGTTCGTTTGTGGCGCGAATTTAGACATAAACCGCCTGTGGAGTTATCGAGTTCTGCACGGTAACGTCTGAGAAGACGTCCGTCGCATAGTCCAGTGCTTCCGGGGTATCACAATCCTGCCAGTGGGCTCCTCCGATGTCGAACCCCTTGAACTTGCCGCAGCGCGCCAGTAGCCGCAGGCCGTCGGACAACGAGCAGTTCCAGTTGAACATCGCTCTTTCGAGAGCCTGGAACAGCGCGGGCGTGCAGTGGAACATGCCCGTATCCAGCGCATTGTACAAGTGAAGATTCTTTCCAATCTCTACTATTCGCTCGCCCCTCATTCTTACCTTGGTGGCATCGTCCAGATCGAATATGGAATCGATGTTTTTGTCGACGGCGAGGATGACTTCGCCATCGTGCACGGGTTGGTGCAGGAGAGCTCGTGCCGTCTGCGGTTCGAAGATATGGTCTGCCATGAGCAGCAGAAATGGCTCATGGATCTCCGGCTTCGCCCGCATCACAGAAACGCCGTTGTCTTTCAGATACTCCGGGTTTTCCACCCAGGTCACGGGCAGGTCACGCACCGGGCCATTTTTCCACCACTGATGAATCAAGTGGCCGCGATAGCCGACAACGATTACGAAGCGTTCGATTCCCGCCTGCTGAGCGCCCCGCATGACGTGCTCCAGCAGTGGCTTGCCATGTAATTGCACCAGCGGCTTGGGAAGTTCTCCTGATCGGGCGGCGATCCGCTTTCCATTTCCGGCAGCGAGGATCAGAGCGAGTTTAGTGTTGGACATAGTGTGCCTCAAGGGGGAGTGAATTGCTCTGTTGCTGTGGACAGGCTGCGACCGGCCTGTAGTCGAAATAGCGAATATTTACATCCGTAGTTCCAAAGATCCTTGCGTCGGTGACGCTGGTCGTTGAACTTGGAAACCAGAACGGACCGCTCTTCTGGTATTGCGCGACGAAGTGAGTACTGTGAATCCAGAAGGACGGGTTCTTTGCCGGTTGGCCCTCGATGCGCGCGACCGCGTAGTCCTGGGCATCGACCCACACACGTCCACGAAACAGGTACTTATCGCTGCGCTTGGGAAGAGCTTCGACTACGTATGCCAGCCTGCCCTCTATGAAGTCCGAACCCACAAGATTGAATTCATAGTTTTCCGGGACCAGCCTTGTCTTGGGACGGCTATTTGGCTGCGACGTTTCCGTCTCAGAATCCAGCATCTTGTGAAGTACATGCTTGTGGGCCGACTTCCATCCATCTTCGGAGACCACTTCGAAGTGCTTGGTGCCGTCGGGATCGCAAGAGACTGTGACCTGCATCTCGGCGCGTTTGTCCATGCGATGGTTCTCCAGGACATATTCGCGCTTCCCGGTATACCCACCGCCCATGGCCTCCCGCATGGTGTCTTTTGCGAATACCCTCGCCATCACCTCGTCTGCGCTGAGTGCAGAAGCCTGGGCAAATAACGGTCCTGATGTACCTACTAGAAGAGCGGTAATGAGTAAGTGTTTTTTCATAGCTACCATTGGAAGAGCAACTTTCCGCGGAACGTTCTCCAGGCATCGTCGTAGAAATTGCCATAGTGCGAACTATTGACAATGGTCTGCACGTCGCGGGGATTGTCGTGGTTGAATAAGTTGAATGCGACGACTCCGGCGCGCATCTTGAACTGCCGCTCGCCCACGTGAACGGTGAAAGGCCGGGTTACTTGCACATCGGTGGAGGAGAAACGTGGGTAACGGTTGCTGTTACGTTGTCCGATGTACTCGCGGTATTCATCCTGTGCCGAGTACGGGAATCCGGTATGAATATCCCACACCGGCGTAATGCTCAGCTTCCAAGGCCCTGCAATATCGCCCCAGAATATAAGCCTGTTGGGCGCGTCGAAGGATAAGCGGCCCTGTGCATCTGGCTGAATGACCGCCTGGGGGTAGTTGCCAAAGAATAAGAAGGGGTCATTCAGGTTGCCATATGCCCGGGACCGCACATACGAGCCATTCAACAGGAAACGACCGGTGTGATAGCTACCTGTGACATGAAACTCGCGGTAGGAATTACTACCCCCATTAGAAAGAGCGATAATTCCTGAATTGTTTTGTGTCAGGGGTGATACGACGAAGTCCCGCGCGGTGTTGCGCGACTCATAGCCGACGCGAACTGTGAAGCTGTTGGTGACCTGTCGCTCCAGTTCAACGTTCCATGCCGTGCTGCGCGGATTCTGCAGTCCGCCCGTGATGCGGTTGATATACGCAGTGGAGCTGACTACCCCGCCGCTTGCATTGAGCAGTGATACGGTGCGGTCAGGAAAAGATTCGAACACTGGAAACATCAGTGGCACGCGATCGTAGAAGATCCCGCCGCCCCCCTTGAGCAGCGTCTTTCCATCTTTGGTCAGGGCTAACAGCACTCCACCGCGAGGTGCAACATGTGTACTGTCGGTAACGCTGTCTGTGTCAGAACGAAGCCCGAGAGTGAAAGTAATGCGTTGAACCGGGCTCCACTCATCGGAGACATAAAACGCCGCCTCGTTCTGGTGAACGCTGAATAGACTTGGCTGTGTGAAGGTAATTCGCTCGATCACCGAACCTGACGAACCAACCAGCGTGGCAGGAAGAAAAGTCTCACGCCCGTCGAAAGCCGAGCGCGAGTAGTCCATTCCTGCCTTAATTTTGTGCGATCCAAGGAATTGCCTCGGGGCAAACGCATAGTTTTCCTGCCAATCGAAACGATTGGTACGCCTGCGCTGCTGGTTGAAGAATTCGCCCTCGGTAGTGTCGATCAGCAGCTGATAAGCGCCAGTACCTTCCGGTGTCGTATCAGCGTCATAAGTCTTGTAGCTGATCTGTGATGTCAGAGCACTCTCGGACCCCGTAAGAAGGCGATGCTGGCCATAAATCTGGTAGCCGCGCTGATGATAATCAGCTGTCGAGGGCTGTGGTGTGAAGGTATTCAGCCCCATGTACTGCAGTTTTTGCGGATAGACGGCAACCGACGCAGTGGCAGTCTGCTTGTTGCTGATGTTGAAGTCCAGTTGAGTGTAAGAATTGAAGCCTTCCAGGTTCTGGTCGCGCTCCAGCGGAGGCAAGCTAGTAACCGGAGTTCGTACAAAGCGATATTCAAGAGATTCGGTAATGGCAACCTTGTCTTTAACCAGCGGGCCTGTATAGGTCAGTCGCGGCGTTGCCGACTCGACACCCATCAAACTGCCGTCGCGGAATCGCGGACGCGGCATTATGTTTTGGATTGAGAAATGCCCCTCTTCATAGTTACTTGTCTTTGTTTCGACGCTCGAAACCGCACCCGTGAGCTTTCCATACTCTGGGTCGTAAGGATTGGAAATGACCTGAACCGAGGAGACCACGTCGATCGGCAGGTTGATGGCCGGCTGTCCCGTAGCCGGATCGGTCACGTTGGCGCTGTTCACGAGCGCTCCGCTCTGGGAGTTGCGTGCGCCCTTCATGTTGATTCGTCCGTCGGGACCGCGCACAACGCCGGGTACCAGCGGCAACAGGCTTTCAAATCGCTCGTTCACGTTGGGAGCGTCATCAATAGTCTTCTGCGTGATGGTTTCCGTAACGACTGGCGCTGCTGCATCGTTAGAAGTCTCGCTGACAGTCACCGAGGTCTGCACGGAGACGGGCTTCAATTCCAGCTCAACCTTAAGCGCCACGCCGGCGGTTATTGTGATCTCTGCTTCTGCTTGCAAGCCAGGAAATGTAGCTACTACCGTGTACTGGCCTGGCTCAAGATCGCGGAAGCTATACTGGCCTTTTTCGTCCGTCTCTGTCTGAAGCGGCTTGGACGCCTGTAACGTGACCTTGGCACCTGGCACATAGGAGCGACCTTCGGAGTCCAGAGTAAAGGCCGCTCCTTCTACCGACCCCTTACCGACGGCGGTCTGGGCGCTTGCGTAAACCACTAGCAGCGACCCAATAAGAAGGGCAAGAAATAGGTGGCTCGCAAAATAGAGGACGCGCTGCAGTGCGTCTCTTCCGCTTGGCCTGATGGATTCCACCTTCATATTCATCCCCCGCTGTATCGGATAGAACAGCCCAACTCACGGATCAGGTTCTATCTGTGTTTGGGCTGTTCCAATCTACTGAACGCCGGCGATAGTGCATGAGCTATGCCAGAGCTCGCGAGCTTGTAAGTCTTTGCCGTGCAATGTTGAGTGTGCCGCCTGGCGTTTCGGAGGTCTGCCCGTAGTTCGGCAGTGACGACGCACAGGCGCGTGAGTGCCCGGCACTCGGTCAGAACGGCAACCTTTCCGGTTGGCAGGCTGACGGTACACATCAGACTCTTGTGCAGAAGCACATGTGTGGAAACGGGCCAGGTAGGCGCCTCAACATACCCTGTCAAATGCAGGGTCTCGTATCAGCATCCCGTCGTTAGCATGGGGAAGATACCTAGGAAGATTCGCTCTCAAGCGCGCGAAGCGGAAGGCGCCCTGGTACTGGCCGTCCTAATGTCATTCAACACGCGGTACGTGAGCCGGTTGGTTAGTCGCAGTTTATGATGCTGGATTACCAGGTGCTATATGCCGTGCCTTCGCTGGAGTTCTGATCGCTGCCGCTATGCACGTCGACGATGCCCGGCTCGGTCTGGTCGGGTGACTGGATGCTGTCGTCCGTGACCGGCACCCAGCTCTCTCGCGAGTTGGTAAACGGATCTTTGGGAAGTTGCTTCAGGTATCCGGCTTGCACCAGGTCGTCCAATGACTGCGGCGCTTTTTGTTTGTCCAGCGTGTACTGGTCGATGAGCGAGCGCAGAGTGTAGAGATCGTCGCGCAGCGCCGTCTCCTTGGCGTGGAGAATGGACGAGGAGTAATTCGGGATGGCGAGCGACAGCAGGATGACGATGATGCTGATGACCACCATCAGCTCAATCAGGGTAAAGCCGCGCTGCCGTAAACGTTGTCTCACTTGAGCTACCACGCCTTGTACTTCGTTCCGTCTAAACCCGTGCCTTCCGATTTGGTGTAAACGTCGAAGACATCCTGTCCGCCCCAGGAATCGGAATCGACGTCGTCCTGTACTGAGCGCATGCCCCATTCGTCCTTGCCGGTCATGGGATCGACGGGAATGTGCCGCAAGAAGCGCAATTTTTTTCCGTTCGCGTCCACGCCTTTAACCAGGGTTTCGAGATCGGGCGGGTAACCCTGGCTGTCGACCTTGACCTGGAAGGCCCCGCGATCGGCAGCGTCTTTGTAGCGATCGATGGCGTCGCGCATCTCCCATAAATCGCGGCGCAGCTCGCGCTCTTTATTGCGCTGGATGGCGATGCGCACGACGGGAGTTGCGGCAGCGGTCAGGACCATGAGAATGGTCATGGCGACGATCAACTCAACCAGGGTGAATCCCCGGCTGCGCGACACACCTGTGGCCCGAAAGGGCACGACGCGAGTGTGAAATCTGGAGAGCACGGTATCTATTTTAGACCTACGCGGCGACGTGAGCGCCGGGGCGAGCCTGCCCGCCCCTGTTTAGACGCATCGGTTAGTGAACGGTAACGATGGCTTGCGAGCCGGTGGCCGGCGTGTTCTGCATCGTCGCGTTCTTCAAGTTAGCGCGATTGATACTCAAGGTCGATTGTCCCGGAGCTCTCGCCTGGAAGGTAATGGTGAACACCGAGCCGTCGCCGGAGACGCCGCTCGCACCCGGAGGCCGCGACGCTGTCACTTGCAAGATCCCGGCCATACTGTCGTCGCGATTCACCAGGGCGACGGTTTGGCCGTCCTGCGAGAGCAGAGGCCCGTTGGAGACATTCAGCAACTGCAGCACCCGCGGGTTGTACATGATCTCCAAGGGAACGGAGAAGACGTTCTGGCCGCCAGTGAGATTCACGTTGACCGTGAAGGTGGAACCAACCGGCTGGTCGAGCGTGGGCGGATCGAAGCTGACTATGGGGCTGCCCACCGGGGCGGTTGCGGCAGTCGGCTGCACACTGGCCGGCTGTGCCGCATTGCTCTGCGGCTGCACTTGCGGCTTCGGCTGCGCGGGATTCATCGCGCCCTGCGGCGCACCTGGCTGAGGCGGCTGATTATTCTGTTGCGAGTTATCACGGCGCAACTGGATAACGTTCGCCGTGCCCACATCCACCGCCTTCAAGTTGCTGGCGAAGATGTCCTGGGTGCGCACGATGTGCGGTATCAGGATGAAGACGATTTCGTTGGTCTTGTTCTCGGTCTGTGTGGAGGAGAACAGGTACTTGAACAACGGGATCTGCGCCAGCCCGGGAATGCCCGACAGCGCCTTGGTCTGCTGGTCTTCCAGAATGCCGCCGAGGATGTTGACCTCGCCCTCTTTCATGCGGATTTCGTTCTCAATCTTGCGCTGGCCGATGACTGGCTGTGAAATACCGCCAATGTTCTGATAGGAGTCGACAGCGGAGATGTCCATGGCGAGCTTGAGCGTGATCTCGTCCAGGCCGTGCACGTGCGGGGTGATGTCGATGTTAACGCCGACGTCGATGTAATTGAACTGGGTGTTGACCAGCGGGTTGATCCCGACGCCGCCGATGCCGGGCTGAAACGAACCCGTCGCTACGGGCACGCGTTCGCCGATCTTCAGCGACGCCTTCTGTCCATCCGAGGCGCGGATCTGCGGCTGCTGGATGAGCTTGCTGCTGCTGTCCGTCATCAGGAAGTTCGCAGTTGCCGCAGGAATGGTCACCTGGAAGTTGGTCGCGTTGAGGTTCGCCAGACTATTCAGGCTGATTTGCCCGGTGTTGGAGGTGGATGTCGTGGCCGTTCCCCCGTTTCCAGAATTGCCATTAACGCTGGTAGTGGTAGTCGTTCCTGTACTCTGCTGCACCTGAACGGTGACGCTGGCCGGCGGAGTAATGCCCAGATTGCGCAGCTTGTCGCGCGTGACCTGCATGATGGCGACTTCCACCACCACCTCAGGCCGCGACTTGTCGAGGTCTTCAATAAGCTTCTGCGCCATCACGATCTGGTCGGGGGTGCCACGAACCACAATGGCCTGCTGCGAAGGGAACTGCTGCAGCCGCTGGGTATCGAGCAGCGTGCGCAAAATATTGACCAGGTCCTGTAGTTCGTTGGGCTGCGAAAGGTTGCTGAGATAGAACGTGCGGATGACGCTCTGCTCCAGTTCCTTGCGCTTGGCGGGCGTGTCAGCGGCAACAAAGATGGTGTTGGGAGTCACCGGCCGCCAGAAGGTCTTCGACTCCAAGGCTGTAATCTCCAGCGCCTCCTGCAAGGTCACGCTATTCAGGTCAACGCGGATGCGCTTGGAGGTGTAATCGGGATCGAACAAAACGTTGACCCCGGCCAATCGGCCGATGGTTTCGTAGACGGTCTTGGCATCCTCGGTGAGCTTCAGGGTTATGGGCGTTTGCGAAATGGGAGCAAGTTCGACCGGACCGGTCGCCTCCTCCATCCGCTTCGTCAGTCCTGACTCTGTGGTCGGCGCGGGCGGGGTGGGACTCAGTGACTTCTTAAGCAGCTCGCGGGTTTTGTTCGCCATCTGCTGAGCGATGAAGCTGGACGGATCGATCGCGATGGCCTGCTCGAAATTGGTCAGCGCCTCCTGCAGCTTGCCGCCATTCAACAGGATCTCGCCCTGATGCACATAGGACGCGGCGGCAAGGAAGCGCACATACTCGTAGGCGGAGCGATAGGTCAGGTCAGTGGGTCGAAGCTGGTATGCCTGGTGATAAAAATTGTAGGCCGAGATGTAATCCTGCCGGGCTTCGGCGGCTTTGCCTTTCTGAAAGAGCGCCTTCGCATCCTTTTCGGCGGAGGCAAATGCTGACACGGTAAGTATGAGGAGGAGCAGCGTCAGCAGACCGGTGAAACGTTTCATCGCGTTCCTTGAACCCTGAAGATTTGGACCGGACCTTTGCGCCTCTCCGCGGCGGATGCCAGGCTCCGGATGTAAGACTTGGACCCACGCGAAAACGTGAGCACGGTGTTGATGCCGGCTCACATCTCGCCTTGAGTGCGACGACCCTGTTTTAATCGGTGCGATTATAGCAGCTTCGAATGCACGCAAGCTCCTGTATTCATCGTGTGTTAGCATGAGGAATTCGCGCGATTAACATACAGCTTTTAGCTCTGAGCCATTAGTTCTTAGCAATCTTGCCCACTGATCCGTGATTGGCAATTCGCGGGTTTGCGGACAAACAATTCAGCTGCGTAAAAACTAGCCGCAACGCGGCGGCATGGGTTGAGCCCGGGGTGTAAACCCCGGGTCAGCTTAGTAGATGCGTACCAGCCGCGTAGCGGCGATACCATCTATGCCGCGCCAAACACAAATCACTCATCCAGAGAAGAAGAAGCCGGGACGGCGCGATCCCATCGCCAGCGGCGAACGAGATGCCTCGCAGAACCGGGCGGCGTCGCACAACTACTTTCTGCTGGAGAAATTCGAGGCAGGCATCGCGCTGCGCGGTACCGAAGTCAAGTCGGTACGTAACGGCCGCGCCAATCTGAAGGACGCCTACGGCCTGGTAAAAGATAACGAGCTGTGGCTGATCAACGCGCACATCGGTCCCTACGAGCACGGCAACATCTTTAATCACGAACCGCTGCGCACGCGAAAGCTGCTGGTACATAGGAATGAATTGCACAAGCTGCTCGGCAAAACTCAGCAAAAGGGGCTGACCCTGATTCCCACGCGGCTGTACTTCAAGAACGGGCGGGTGAAAGTGGAGATGGCGGTCGCCCGCGGCAAACAGACCTGGGACAAGCGCGAGACCGAGCGCCGAAGAACCGCCGACAAGGAAGCGAGAGAGGCGATTGCGAGGAGCAGGAAGAGCTAGCCTGTTTGCGGTAGTAATCCTTTTTCTTTGAAGTGCCGTTCGGGTGTACGCTTCTACCCTCAAAAGGAGCAACTGTCAACCGTGCGTTTAGAAAGGGCTAGCATGACGGCTCCGGCTCAGCTTCCTACATCAGTCTTGAATCGCAGAGTGCGGAGAACGATCTTTGCCCTGGCACTGGTTTGTGCGCTGGTAATGGTCACAGTGCTATCGGCGCAAGCCCAGATCTACACCGTCCTGCACAATTTCACTGGCGGGGATGACGGTGCACATCCCAGGGCAGGGCTGACGCTTGACCCGGCGGGAAACATCTACGGAACCACTTCCGCCGGCGCTTACACTGGCGGCAAGTGTGGCGGCCCAGGACTCAACGGTTGCGGCTCGGTTTTCAAACTAAAGCATACAAGCTCCGGTTCGGTTCTTACGCCACTGTATGCCTTCCAATACACCGACGGAGCTGCGCCCTGGGCCCGGGTGATCCTGGGTCCCGAGGGCATCCTCTACGGAACTACGCGTCACGGGGCGAACGATAGATTCGATGGCGACGGAGTGGGTTGCGGCGTGGTTTTCAGTCTGAGACCGCCGGCGACAATCAGTAGAACCGCGCTTTCCTCGTGGACGGAAACTGTGCTCTTTAAGTTCAGCTACTATGGCAACGGGTGCATGCCCTTCGGCGATCTCGCTTTCGACCAAGTGGGAAATATCTACGGAACAACGGTTGCCACCGGGTCGGGATGGGGCATAGTTTGGGAGCTAACACCGTCTAATGGCGGCTGGACGGAGGACACTCTTTACATTTTCCCCAACCGCCCGACAACTGCCCTGCATGAGCCCTACGCCAGCGTAATCTTTGACAGCGCAGGAAACCTGTATGGACCGGCGGCGTTTTTTGGTGCCTACGGATATGGAGGGGTGTACCAGTTAACGCCCTCAGGGTCGGGCTGGACGGAGCAGGATCTGTATGACTTTCAAGGCGGCGACGACGGAAGAACCCCTTATGCTGGCCTGATCCGCGACTCTTCAGGCAATCTTTATGGCACTACCCTGGTCGGGGGAGTGGGTGGCGGCGGCACGGTTTACAAGCTCTCGCCCTCCAACGGCGGATGGACGCTAACCACGCTTTACAGCTTCACCGGCAGCACGGGACCCTACGCCACGCTAACCATGGACGGGTCGGGTGCCGTATATGGTACAACGTTCGGGGACGGAGCTTACGGAAACGGAAATGTCTTCAAGCTGAGTCCCTCGAACGGAGCTTGGACGTACACGTCGCTCTACGACTTCACTGGCGGGAGCGACGGAGGCGGACCGCAGAGCAATGTGGTTCGCGACGCGAATGGCAATCTCTATGGCACGACCTACGCTGGGGGAACGTCTGGCAACGGTGTCATCTGGGAGATCACGCCGTAAGGTAGACGTTTCATTGAAGTCCTAGTCGCGTAGGGACGGCAGATGCATATGTAGTGCCTACGGCGCTAAGCCCCACCCAGAGCTGAAGCTCTGGCTAAGATATTCTCGCTGCGCGAGACTCAGGCGTTGAGGGCTCAAGGATCCGGACTCACACACAGCAGCTAGGCCCAGCGCGCGAACCGCAGATCCCTCGACTGCGGCGTCCGAAAGAAGGCCGCCTACGCTCGGGATGACAACTCACAACCCATACCCAGCCCGAGTGCAGAGACGTCACTCGGCGCCATTGTCACCTCCACTCACGATGACACTTCTCGCGTTACGATAGATAAACGGACTACAACAATGAAAACCACTCTTTCTACCGCACCACCTTCGCAAGTCGACACCGAATGCCTCGTCGTCCCCGTCGCGGACAACGCGGCCGATAACAACAACGGCGACAAATCCAAACACAATCCCCAGCTGCTGAGCGACGACAAGGCCGTGCTCAACGCCGCAGCCGACCTCATCGCCTCCGGCGAGGTCACGGGCAAGATGCTGGAGACGACGCTCCTCCACAAGCCTCAAGGGCTGAAAGCCAAGCGCCTGCTCTTGATCGGCGGCGGCAAAGCCAAAGATTTCTCATCTGCCGAACTGCGCAAGGTTGCCGGCGCCGCCGTTCGCTCGCTGAAGGCGAAGGGCATCACCAGCTTCGCCATTGTCGCGCCGACCGGAGATACCCTGAGCGCATCCGACGTGGTGAAGTCGATCGTCGAAGGCGCCCACATCGGCAACTTCGATCCCAACTACTACCAGAGCGATCGCAACGAGCAGAAGATCGAAGAGCTGACGATCGTGGCTCCGAAAGGCACGAACCCGAGATCACTGAAGACGGCGATTGAGCAGGGTCGCATCATCGGCGAAGCGCAGAACTTCACCCGCGACCTGGTGAACGAGCCCGGCAATCGCATGACGCCCACCATCCTCGCCGAACGCGCCCAGGCGATGTGCGAAGACACAGGGTTGGCCTGTGAGGTCTACGGCCCCGACAAAATCAAAGAGCTGAAGATGGGCGCTTTCTGGAGCGTTGCCCAGGGCTCGGACGAAGAGCCGCGGCTGATCGTCATGCGCTACGAGCCGAATCGCGCGCCCAAGAAGCGCGTGCTCGGCCTGGTCGGAAAGGGAATTACCTTCGACAGCGGCGGCATTTCCATCAAGCCCGGCGAGGGCATGGAGAAGATGAAGTACGACATGGCGGGCGGCGCGGCGATGATCGGCGCCATGCGCGCAATCGCGCAGCTCAAGCCCAACCTGCGCGTCATCGGCATCGTCTGCGCCAGCGAAAATATGCCGTCCGGTCACGCGCAGAAGCCCGGCGACGTGCAGATCGCGATGTCGGGCAAATCGATCGAGATCATCAACACCGACGCTGAAGGGCGCCTGGTGCTGGCCGACGGATTGCATTACGCGCGCCAGCTCGGCGCGACCCACCTGATTGACGCGGCGACCCTCACCGGCGCATGCGTGGTGGCGCTGGGCATGGTCAATGCGGGCGTCTTCACCAATGATGACGAGTTCTACAACCGCTTCCATCAAGCGCTGGCGAAATCGGGCGAGAAGATGTGGCGGCTGCCGGCGGAGGACGACTACAAGGAGATGATCAAGTCGGACATCGCCGACATCAAGAACACGGGCGGGCGTTGGGCCGGAGCCACGACCGCAGCCATGTTCCTGAAGGAGTTTGTCGGCGACACACCGTGGATCCACCTCGATATCGCGGGCGTGGCCTGGATGGAGGACAACAAGCCGTGGATCGCGAAAGGACCGTCGGGTGTTGCGGTGCGATCGCTGGTCGAGTTCGCGCAGGATTTCGCGAAGGACGGTAGCGGCGGAAGGACCGCGGGGTAGGGTTGTGAGGGCACCCACCCTGTCGCCAACAGCGGGCGAGAAGGGTGGAGAACCCGCAGAATGGGATTGTAAGTCGTAATTTCTGAAATATGGGTGCCCCGTTCTAGCCTGATTTCGGCTAGGGCGGGGCATTTCGTACGAAACATTGAACCAGCCCGCTGCGTGTACATCCGCGTGGGTGGTCCTGAGCGCCTCAGCCGTCGCCGCTCCATGTAAAATAAGAGTTGCCCTGGCTGACAGCGAGGCGCAGCAGCGCCCTTCCGCTTTGAATCCCGACAACTGGGCGCATACCGCATTCACTGCGAGAATTTTCTCAGGAGATTTATGGCCAAAATCGCAAAAACTGCAGACCGCAAGAAAGTTATGGATACCAGCAAGAGCACGGATTGCCCCAAGTGCGGCAAGCCTACCCGCGTCGTCAAACGAGTTAAGGACCGCGAGCGCGACATTGCCGGCGGCATGTACATCTCGTGCTCGGCTTGTGAGTTCTACGAGAAGCTGTAACGTGCGGTGTTCAACTACGTGCTTGCTTGCCAAAGACGCAGACATTCGCAATAATGATTAGGTTGTTGCCTCAAGGTACGTGAGGTCCGATGAGCGCCCAGCTGCGTTCATCGGGGTGCGGTAGTGACCCCAGGTTCGCGGCCAGTTGGCGGGGTGGAGGATCGCTGGAGCACCCGAGTAGCGTCATCTCCCCTGAGGACATTTGCGGCCCCGCGCCTTCAGCGCAGCGACTCGTTATCAGGAAAGGAAACCATTCTCTGTGTTGATGATTCGTCTGGCGCGCCGCGGTGCGCGCAAACAGCCGTACTACCGCATTGTGGTAATCGAAAAGGACCGGGCGCGCGATGGCCGCTCGGTGGAAGTCGTTGGCACCTATAACCCGCGCACCAACCCGGCGACTGTCGACCTGAAACGCGAGCGCATTACATACTGGACCTCGAAAGGCGCGCAGTTGTCCGATCGCGTGCGGAAGCTGGTGGAGAAGGCCCCGGTGAGCACGCCGCCTTCGACCGAGCCGCCGGCGAGCCAGCCGGAAGCTTCGGCTGAGGCGCCGAGCGCAGCCTGAAATTGCAAGTGGAGCGTCCCACAATGTCAGATGGCGGAGCGAACATGGTTGCGCTGATGGAGCTTCTCGTCAAGGCCGTGGTGGATGCGCCCGAAGAAGTTACGGTCGAGCCGTTTGAAGAAAACGGGCAGACCGTGCTGGAGCTGATTGTGGCCGAGGAGGACCTCGGGCGCGTGATTGGCCGTCACGGACGCACAGCGCGCAGCCTGCGAACCATCATGCAGTCGGCGAGCCTGCGCACGCGCAAGCGCTATCAGCTGGAGATTGTGGAATAGCCGGCGAGTTCATCACAGTCGCGCGCGTGCTCCGGCCGCAAGGACGGCGCGGGGAAGTGCTGGCGGAGTTGCATACAGATTTTCCCGAGCGCTTTGAAGAACGCCGGCAGTTGTGGTGCCTGGGGCTGGATGGCAGCCGCCGCGAATTGCAGCTTGAGGAGCACTGGTTCCATAAGGGTGGTGTCGTGCTGAAGTTTGCGGGCGTCGATTCGATCAGCGACGCCGAACGCCTCGCAGGATGCGAGATTCAGCTGGCGCGTGAAGAGCGCGCGCAGTTGGAACCAGGCGCGGCCTACGTAAACGAAATTGTCGGCAGCGATGTTTGGATTGACGGTGGCCGGCGATTTTTGGGCCGCGTGACCGAAGTGCAGTTCGGAGCGGGAGAAGCGCCGTTACTTGTGGTCAGGCTTCCACTCTGCGTTCCGCGAAAGGGTAGTTGCGAGGGAACCACAAATGAAATCCAGGTTCCCTTTGCCGAAGAGTTTGTTACCAAGCTCGATCTGGCGAATGGCCGCATCGACATGCAATTGCCCGGTGGCCTGCTGGATCTCGACGCGCCATTGAACGAAGAAGAAAAGCAGCGCCAGAAGCTGGAAGCCGATCAGGCGCGAGCGCCAGGCGAACGGAGTAAGGGGAAGTAAGCCGCCTTGAAGGGGCCCAGCTTTAGCTGGGCCGGGCGAGCCGAAAAGAAACGGGCTTCAGCCCCTGAGGAGAGTCGGTTGCCGGGTTTCGCCGCTGTTCTCCTCTCGAAGAAGACCGAAATGCATAGCTCCAATGAAGTTCGAGATTCTGACGATTTTTCCGGACTTCTTTCGCGGGCCGCTGGATTATGGCATCCTGCGCAGGGCGCGCGAGGCTGGGCTCATTGACATCGCGATTCACGAGCTGCGGGCCTTCACAGACGATCGTCATCGCACCGTGGATGACCGGCCGTTTGGCGGCGGTGAGGGAATGGTGCTCAAGCCGGAGCCCATCTTCGCATGCCTTGAGTCGCTGAACATCTCGCCGCGAGAAGACCGATTGAGCGAAGACGCGCCCGAGTCGGTCGTGCTGCTGTCGCCGCAAGGCAGGCTGTTCACGCAATCTGTGGCGCAGCAGATGACGAAGCGCCGCCGCATCGTGCTCATCTGCGGCCGTTACGAAGGCGTGGACGAGCGCGTGAGCGAGCATCTCGCCGATCGCGAGATTTCGGTGGGTGACTTCGTGCTGAGCGGTGGCGAGCTGGGGGCCGCGATCATCGTCGAGGCGGTTACGCGACTGATACCGGGTGCGCTGGGTAACGCCGCGTCGTCGCAACAGGAGTCGTTCACGACCGAGGTGGGCGAGGCCAGAAACGAGGGTGGGCCGCCGAGTTCCACCTGTGCTTCGGGCGGATTGCTGGATTACCCGCACTACACGCGGCCCGCGGACTTTCGCGGCATGGCAGTTCCCGAGGTGCTGGTGAACGGGAACCATGAACAGATTCGCCGTTGGCGGCGGGTTTGCGCGCTCCGGAAGACGTTGCGCAATCGCCCGGACCTGTTGCGCGAAACAGCGCTGAGCGAAGAAGATCGCAAACTGCTGATGGACCTTGAACGCGAAGGTGAGTCATGAAGGACACATTGACGACGGACGTGATCCTGAAACGGTTCGAGCAACCCGACGAGACGAGGGTCTTTGAGAAGGGTAAGTTCGAGCTTGTCCACATCGGCGGCATGACCATTGGACGCGCTACTTACCAGCCCGGCTGGAAGTGGTCGGAGCACGTCGGCAAGGCCACGGGAGCCAAGAGTTGCAAGGTCGAACACGTCGGCATGGTCATCGCAGGTTGCGCCACCGCAGCCATGGATGACGGCCGCGTAACCGAGATGCGCGCCGGAGATCTGTTCTACATTCCGCCCGGCCATGACAGCTGGGTGGTTGGGGGCCAGCCGTATGTCTCGCTGCATTTCATGGGAGCAGCCGACTACGCTCGCAACAAATAGCTAAAGGCCGCCACGGAAGAAGAGCGGTTAAGGCACCTCTGAAGAGCCTGCCCTGAACGCAGTCGAAGAGTGCTCGGACACAAAGCTTTGCAATAAACGCCTGGCCAGAATTGACTCTGGCAAAAAAAGCTAGCTGCTAGTCGCTAACTGCTAGTCGCTAGTTCCGAAAGGAACAACAATGTCGAATTCACCAATCATTGACCGCCTCCTCGCTAAAACGCGGCGCACCGACCTCCCCAACTTCAAACCCGGCGACACCGTGCGCGTGCAAGTGAAGATCAAGGAAGGCGACAAGGAACGCCTGCAGGCCTTTGAAGGCCTGGTTATCGCCAAGTCGAAGGGCTCGCAGCCCAGCTTCACCGTGCGCAAGATGAGCTTCGGCCAGGGTGTGGAGCGCATCTTCCCCTTGAATTCGAAGGTCATCGACAAGGTCGACGTGCTGCGCTCGGCCCACGTACGTCGCGCCAAGCTGTACTACCTGCGCGCTCTGCGGGGCAAGGCCGCACGCCTGCGCGAAGTAGAGACTTCGCGCGGGTAGCGCACCCTGGTTGGAGGCATTCCCGGGCCGGCAATGAGCTTCCGGGAGGGGAGCGACAGCATGCAAGAGCAACAACCAGCCATTTGGATTTGCAGCAATTGCTGGGCGGTGATGCCCAGAGTACAAGCTGAGTTGCTGTCCGCAAGGGTCGGCCAGGGCGATGCGAAGGAACCTTCCTGTCGCAAGTGCGGAGCGGTGGGAAAGTTTGTTCTGGATTCGAGTCCTGAGGGAGCAGGCAGAATCCTCGATTTGACGTCCCGCGCATGGGCCGCGTCATTGCGTGCGGCGGGTTACGAGGTCGTGGCTTACTCCGCCGCCTGCGATCGCGGTGATCACCAACAATGTGATGGGAAGAACAGAATGAAATCAGTCGCACCCAAGCTCGACAGCTGTGGGTGTGAATGCCATCAGGATGACACCGTCGGTCCGCGCTACGGTGCTGCCTGACAGATCCTCACCGCTTCGCTTTCGGACGCACGAATTTCAGCGCGGTGTGTATCGGCGAAAAGCTTACAACCTTCACGTCCACCAATCCCGCCAACTTCCCGGCCTCGAGCACCTGCTGCTCCGTGATTTCCTTCTGGCCTTTGGGATAAACAATCCATAACGCGCCTGCGCTGGCGAGCGGAGCTACTAATTTCGCCGCGCGTGGCAGTTCGGACGCATGATTCGCTTTGAAGAAAATGAGATCGGATTCTCTCAGCGGTTTCGAATCGGAGAAACTCTTCGCCTTGGTCCGGACCTCTTGTACAAAATCTCCGTCGTGCTCCCCAACCAGAGATATCGTCAGCTCGGGCTTGATGCCCAGCTTCTCCGCCCTGCTTTTCGGGTGGAGTATTTTCGCGGCCCATTTCTGGGCCTGCTCGCCCAGTTCAAAAATGGCCGCTCCGTCGGCCCATTTCAGACGCAATTCGCCGTCGTTCGACGAAACCGACTTCAACGAAGCCAGCGGGATTCTCAGGCGAAGGTCGCCGCGAAAAACAATTTCGTTGGTCTCCAACAGCGCCTTGCCGTTCGCGGTCTTCCCAGCTGAACGAACCTTGCATCTAAGCTCGCGCCCCATTCGCGCCTCCGAGGGTGAAGGATTGTCCAGCGCGCCACGGCTTGTCAACTCATAGTAATAAGTCAAAACACGAAACCCCGCGGAGGGGTGCGGGGTTTCGTCTTTCACCCGGCAGTGCAGCGGAAGCACTCGCCGGGCCTCGTCAGCGCGATAGCTCCGGTCCCCACCAATTCCGGCTGGGGTGGCAGTCGCGCATGTTGTGGCTTTCGCCTAAACCTTTGAAGCCAGTTCAAGCAGTCCCAGCGACAGCGCTAGCCAGAGCGCAAGGGCCACTGTGTTCAGGGTGACGCGCACCGCCGCGTTGTCGATCACCCAGTTATACTTCGCGTCCATAAGGCTCTCCTTCTCGAGTGGCTTTCTGTTTTCAGTTTCGCGTCTATGCGTTTGCGAGTGTGCGACTCACTGTGCCTCGTGAGCTCACCGGGAACAGCTTCTGCCGCTATATACGTGCGAGCAGCTAAAAGGTTCCTCGCACTTAGACGGAAAGCGGGCCAAGGCGCAGATTTGCACCGTTAACGGCAGAAATACTCCGGCTTTGTATCGCCGGCGCTTTTTCGCACCTAAGCTTCGCTTTGTGTACTCTGTAGGAACGGCCCCATTGAGAATGCTCGTTCCTACTCGCACTGCACATCGGCCCTTACGTATCGCCTATCTAGGCTGCATTTTGCTGTTGGCGCTCTGCCGTCCGGCGCCGGCGCAGGTGCCATCGCCCTGGGTTGACACCAAGCCACTCACCGTAGACACCGGCGCGACCGGATTGAAGATGATGCTGCGTCGCCTGCACACAACGGCGCGGCTGATGCACACCGTCGCCCATCCTGACGACGAAGACGGCGGCATGCTGACGCTGGAGTCGCGCGGTCACGGGGACAGCGTGCTGCAGTTGACGCTGAACCGCGGCGAGGGCGGCCAAAATAAGGTCGGCAGCAATCTCTTCGACGAGCTCGGAATCATCCGTACCCTCGAACTGCTTGCCGCCGATCGCTACTACGGCGTGGAGCAGCGCTTCACTCGCGTCGCAGACTTCGGCTTCTCCAAGACCTCGGAAGAAACGTTCCAGAAGTGGGGCGGACATGACATTGCCCTTGCCGACATGGTGCGCGTGATCCGCACCTTCCGCCCGGACGTCATCTGCACGCGCTTTCGCGGTGATCCTCGCGATGGACACGGCCACCATCAGGCGTCGGGCATTCTGACCCGCGAGGCCTTTCGTGCCGCCGCCGATCCGGCGCGATTTCCCGAGCAGATTCGCCAAGGTCTTCAGCCGTGGCAGGCAAAGAAGCTGTACATGGACAATGTCCGCGCCAACGAGGACTGGACCATCAAGCTGGAAACTTCGCAATACGACCCATTGTTAGGCCAGACCTATGTGCAGTTTGCCTGGAAGGGCTTGAAGCATCAGTTATCGCAGGGAGCCGGCGGCTGGACTCTTTCAGACGAGCCGCGCTTCAGCTACTACAAGCTGATCGACTCCGCCGGCATTACCCCTCCGGCACCGGGCGCGCACGAAAATGACTTCTTCGACGGCGTCGATACTTCATTGCCGGCCCTCGCTGCGCGACTTGGCGGTGATGAACCTGCGGTGCCATGGCTCCGTCCGCAATTGCAGGCGATTACCACGACGGTTGACGACGCAACAGCAGCCGCTGACAAGAACCCGCAAGCCGCAGGCGCACCATTGCTGAGGGGCCTGGATCTCACGCGCGCTCTGATTGCTCGCATTGAGGCCTCAAAGCTCACGGCCGCAGAAAAAAGCGATCTGCTCGCGAATCTACACACCAAGGAACAGCAGTTCGAAGAAGCGGCAAACCTGGCGCTGGGAATGGCTCTGGAGATCGGCCCGGGAACTCCGAACGGCCGGCCCATGGCCGCCAGCTTCTCTACCGGCGAAGGCGATGTCTTGGCCGCGGTCATCACTGCGGGTAAGCCTTTCTTGCTGCGTGCAACGCTGCACAATGGCAGCGGAGCCGTGATGGAGCTCAAACAGTTCGCCCTTGATCTTCCGTCGGGGTGGAAGAGTGAACTCTTCCTGGACAAAGCGCCGAAGCGAATCGCGCCGGGCGACGGCTGTGCGCTGACCTTTCGGGTGACTCCGCCCATCGACGCGCAGCCCACGAAGGCGTACTTCCATCGCGACGATCCGGAAAATGATGCAGTCTACAAAATCGACAACCCGGAATACGTGACTCTCGCTTTGCCGCCGCCGCCCGTCTCTGCGCACGTCGAATACGGCGTCAATGGCGCCGGCGGCGAGATTCGCAGCGTCGCCCGCACCCCGATGCATGATGACAAAGGCGATGTCTGGTCGATGCCGCTGGCCGTTGTGCCGCCCTTCTCGGTTGAGGCCTCGCCCGCAACCCAGGTGATTCCCGCCGGCAATAATCCGACCGCGGAGTTGAGCGTCGTTGTGCGCACAACCGCGGATCGCGGGCAGGGAATGGTTCATCCCGAAACGCCGCAGTCGTGGAGCATCGAACCGAACTCCGCCGCCGTTGCTTTCACCGCACCTGGACAGCAAGCGGCCCAATTCAAGGAGCTGCCCGATGGAGCTAGAGAGGCTCGTTCTTCGGTTCGCGCGCTGCTGACTGCGGACGGGCGTGACTACATTGACGGCTACAGCCTGGTGGCGCGTCCCGACATCGGCGGATTCTTCTACTATCAGCCGGCACTGCAACGGGCAAGCTTAGTCGAGGTGAAGGTCCCGCCAGAGCTGAAGGTCGGCTACATCATGGGCGCGGGCGACGACATCCCGGCTGTGCTACGGGAGCTCGGCCTGCAAGTGACGCTGCTGTCGCCCGACGATGTGGCCCACGGCGATCTCTCGCGTTTCGGAACCATCGTGCTGGGCATTCGCGCCTACGACACGCGCGACGATGTGAAGAAGTACAACCAGCGCCTGCTTGACTACGTGCGCAAAGGCGGCACGCTGCTGGTGCAGTACAACACCTCGCCCGCCGACTTCAACGCCGGAAACTACCCCCCTTATCCCACGGACCTGAGCCGCGATCGCGTCACGGTGGAACAGGCGCCGGTCACCATCCTCGACCCGCAGAGCCCCGTTTTTCATTACCCGAACCAGATTAACGAGCATGACTTCGACGGCTGGGTGCAGGAGCGCGGCCTGTACTTCATGGATCACTGGGACCCGCACTACACGGCGCTGCTGGCCTCCAACGATCCCGGCGAGGAGCCGCACAAGGGCGGCCTGCTCATCGCCAAGTATGGCGAGGGACATTACATCTACACCGGCTATGCATTCTTCCGGCAGTTGACCTTCGGAGTACCCGGCGCAATTCGGCTGTATGTGAATCTGCTGAGTGTCGGCCATGAGCCAAAGTAGTCCGGCGGAGCAACCACCGGGGCCCCCACCGCGCGCCGACGTTGCCCGTGATGGCGGGGAAGTCGAACTCGTCCGCGCCATCGGCCTGACGCAGGCGACCACGCTGAACATGATCGACATGATCGGGGTGGGGCCGTTCATCACCATTCCGCTGGTCGTTGCCGCTGCGGGTGGGCCGCAAGCGATACTCGGCTGGATCCTGGGCGCGGTGCTCGCGCTCTGCGACGGCCTGGTGTGGGCGGAACTCGGCGCGGCCATGCCCGGCGCGGGCGGCTCCTATCGCTACCTCAAGCAAATCTACGGCCCGAAGTCGTTGGGCCGGCTGCTATCGTTCCTGTTTATCTGGCAGCTTTCCTTCAGCGCGCCGCTCTCCATTGCCTCCGGATGCATCGGCCTCGCGCACTACGCCGGATATCTGTGGCCTTCGCTTGAACGCACGCTGCTCGCGCACACCGTCCGCATCGGTCTTCCGTTGATTGGCGCTCTTGAGGTCCGCGTGCTGGTGATGCCCGCGACCTGGGTGGCGATTGCCACCGCCGCGCTGGTTATCGTTCTGCTCTATCGTCGAATCTCGGTAGTTGGCCGGCTGGCAGAGCTGCTATGGGTGGGTGTCGCGCTTGCCGTCGGGTGGGTGATCATCGCAGGTCTGACCCACTTCAGCGCCGCCCGCGCCTTCGATTTCCCTCCCGGCGCATTTACCCTTTCGCCTGCTTTTTTTACCGGCCTGGGAGCGGCAATGCTGATCTCCACCTACGATTATTGGGGCTACTACAACGTCTGCTTCCTCGGTAGCGAAGTGAAGGATCCCGGACGCACCATCCCTCGCGCGCTGATCCTGTCGATCGTTATCGTGGCAGCCCTGTACACGCTGATGAACCTCGCCGTGCTGGGTGTAATCCCCTGGCGAGAGCTGGCATCGCATTCCGGCGAAGAAAACTACATCATCTCGGTATTCATGCAGCGAATCTACGGCGGATGGGCGGGCCGGCTCGTCACCGGCCTCATCATGTGGACCGCGTTTGCCTCGGTGTTTTCCACCCTGCTGGGGTATTCGCGCGTGCCGTACGCCGCGGCGCTCGACGGCAACTACTTCCGAGCATTTGCGCACGTCGATCCGCGGCGCCGCATTCCGACGGTCTCACTGCTGGCCTTGGGTGTAGTCGCGATGCTGTTCTGCTTCCTGCGGCTCGCCGATGTCATTGCCGCGCTGGTGGTCATTCGGATTATGTTGCAGTTCATCGTGCAGGCGGTCGGAGTGATGGTGTTGCGCAAGCGGCGGCCTGATATGCCACGCCCTTTTCGCATGTGGCTTTATCCTTTACCTGCACTGCTGGCGATTGCAGGATTCACCTTTATTCTTGTGGCGCGGAAAAATTTCTTGCGCGAGATTCGCTACGCGGTCGCCGTTCTGATGGTGGGACTGGCAATCTACTTCGTGCGCTCATGGATTCGCCGCGAATGGCCCTTCGCACAACCAAGTCCTCAAACCCACGTTGCCGGATGAGAGGCGGTCGTCACAATTTTGGAGCGACTCGCAACTGCGGCCCGCGTTTAACAGCAGACGAACCCTTTGGTGCAGCGCGGGATTCTGTCTGCTTGGTTAAGATTTAGCCAAAGTGAAACCATAGTCCATTCGCGTCCGTACTTCAGATGTGGCATCATTTCGTCCGGCTCACACCACTATTCCTGGAGGCTCTATGAAAAAGGAATTTGCAACTGCAATTCTGTTGTTGGCCTTAGGCGCGGCGGGAAGCGCTTCCGCTGCCGTTCCAGCTTCTGGCGGCGGCCAGAACAAAACCGACCAGAAAGCGACCGTTGCCGGCATTTTCGATCGCTCTCTCAGTTCGATGGAGAAGGAAGTGGTTTCCGCCGCTGAAGCCATGCCCGAAGACAAGTACAAGTTTGCGCCGACCCAGGGCGATTTCAAGGGTGTGCGCACCTTCGCCCAGGAGGTCAAACACATGGCTGCCGTCAACTACATGCTCGCGGCTGGCATTCTGTCGGAAAAGCCGCCGGTTGAGCTGGGCAGCGAAAACGGGCCCGATAGCATGACCGCGAAGGCCGACATCGTGGAATTTTTGAAGGACTCCTTCGCCTACCTCCACAAGGCGGCGAACACACTCAATGAGAGTAACCTCCTCAGCGAAGTTCCGTCCCCCTTCGGCTCCGGCAAGACGACCCGGCTGCGGCTCGCGCTGATCGCCGTTAGTCACCCCTACGATCACTACGGCCAGATGGTCGAGTATCTGCGCATGAACAACATCATCCCGCCGGCAAGCAGACAGTAGAAGGCTATAGCGGAGCCTCAGTGGGCGCGCTTAGTCGCGCCCGTATTTTTTTGTTCACTCGGGCCTCAGCATTGGTTCCAACATTTCTTTACATCCGCATTCGACAACTTCAGCCGCCAGACCGGGTTTCAGCACACTGGGTATCGATATACACACTCATCTGCCGGAGGACTAGAATACGAATGTTTCGGCGATTAAATCCTGTGCTGGTGCTGATGACCACGTCGAGCTCACCGTTCTCAACGGCTGCGCTTCTGGTGGCCATGAGCGCCTGGCAGACAGTGTCCAAGGAGCTTTGCAGAATGAAGAAAACGATGATGTGCGCCCTGCTCGCGGTGACGATGGCCTGCTGCGGAACGGCGCTTTACGCGGAGCAGGACAACATGGGTCAGAGCGCCCCAGCAGCAGCACAACGAATGCCATCGCCCGAGCAGCGGTTGCAGCACATGACCAAGGCGCTCAACCTCAGCGACGATCAGCAACAGAAAATCAAGCCTCTCCTCGACAGCCAGGCGCAACAGATGCAAAGCCTGCGTGCCGACACCAGCTTGTCACCCCAGGACAGGAAGGCCAAGATGCAGCAGATTCGGCAGGCCACCGATGAGCAGATCAAGCAGACTCTGAATCCGGACCAGCAGAAGAAGTTTGACGAGATGCAGAGCCAGCACGGCCACATGGGACAAGGCGACGGCCACCACGCCGTACTTCAGTAGCTCAGTCTCGAAATTCGCGGGGCATCTGGCTTGCCGCGGGTGCCCTCCGCCGCTTTGAACTATACTTCGTGGGTTCAACAGTCGTTGAGGACCCACTCCATGCAAAGCTTCACAGAGGAACGCGTAGAGAACTATCTCTATGCCCTGCTCCCGGCGCGTCCGCCTGTGCTCCAGGAGATGGAGCGCCAGGCGAAGCAACGCGACATTCCCATCGTCGGACCTGCCGTTGGCCGGCTCTTCTACCAGTACGCCAGGCTCATCAACGCCAAAACTGTTTTTGAAATGGGCTCGGCGATCGGCTACTCCACCATATGGTTGGCGCAGGCGGTCGGTGAAGGCGGCAAGGTCCACTACACCGACGGCAGCCGCAAAAATGCCGAAGAGGCGCGACGCTACTTCGAGCAGGCGGGCGTCGTCGATCGTATCGAAATCCATACCGGCGACGCGTTGGAGCTGCTCTCGGAGCGCAAAGAACAGTTCGACATCCTCTTCTGCGATGTCGACAAGCACGATTATCCGCGCGTCTTCAACATGGCCGCAGCCAGCGTGCGCAAGGGCGGACTGTTTCTGACCGACAATACTCTGTGGAGCGGGCGCGTCGCTTATGCGGCGGGTAATCCTGACCTGGGCAAACCTGAGCCGGACAAAAATACGGAAGGCGTCGTCGAATTCAACCGGCTTCTCTATTCCTCGCCTGATTGGTATACGACAATCCTTCCCTTGCGCGATGGCGTGGCGGTGGCGATGAGGCTCTGATTACATCGGGCCAGTGCGGGGCAGTTCCGGCACGCAGTTACCAGTGAGATGACCAATTCATTCCAAGCCGACATCCTCGCTATTGCCGCCCATCGCGATGACGTCGAGCAGACTTGCGGTGGTACGCTGCTGAAAATGGCCGAGCGCGGCTACCGCACCGCAATCCTCGACCTGACGCAAGGCGAGATGGGCACACGCGGCACCGTCGAGGACCGGGCCCGTGAAGCCGACGAAGCCGCTCGCATCCTCAAGGTGGGCTGGCGGCAAGCGCTCGACATTCCCGATGGCCGCGTCGAAAACACCTACGACAATCGCCTGCAGGTCGCGCGTGTCATCCGTCAACTGCGTCCGCGCGTGCTCATTCTGCCGTACTGGCAGGCGCGCCATCCCGACCATGCAACCGCCTCGCCGTTGGGTTACGAGGCTGCTTTCGTCGCCGGTCTTGCCAAGCTCGACCTCGGCTCTCCTCCGCATCGCCCGTTCAAGATCATCTACGCCAGCCTCTACGCTGACGTGCGCCCTACATTTGTCGTCGACATATCCGGGCAGTTCGAGTCCCGCTTCGATGCGCTGATGGCTTATCGCTCGCAGTACGAAGACCAGCAGGCGGGCAGCGGACTGTTTCCGCGCCACGACGAGATCCGGGAACGCATCGCGGCAATGGCCGCCTATTACGGTCTGCTGGCGGGAGTCCGCTACGCTGAACCGTTCGTGCAGAAGGAAGTTGGTTTAGCTGACGATCTTCTGGTCCTGCCGGTGCAATCCATCTAGTCATGCCACTCTCGCCACCCGCAACACCGCACATTTCGAAGATACCGGCATACCGCTGATCAACCCCTGGAAGGCCTGGCTCTTGCGCCTCGAAGATGTCCCCGCGCTTCTTGATAGGCCGCTCGATGCGCTATGATGCGCGCCAAACCTTCAGTTGCGCCCATGCCTGGCTCTAATTGCGCCAAGCAGAGATATAATGCTCCGTTTCTGGATATCAAGTCATTAAGTCAGATAAACACGCGTCAGGGGGGGTCTGTATGCGCTTGCCGGCATGGATCACGGTTTCGATAGTTGTGTTTGCGTTGTTGTGCCTCGCGCCTGCGGCCGTTTTCGCACAGCAAGACCTGGATGCAGTGACAGCGGATGCAGCGCACCACAAGGTAGAGTTTGAAAATGACCAGGTAAGGGTTGTGCGTTACGAAATCGCGCCCGGCGACAAGACGGCGATGCACAGCCATCCCGGCAACCTGAACATCCTTTTCACTGACGCCAATACCAAAATCACTAGCCAGGAAGGCAAGACGACAGATTTCCACGGCAAGGCGGGAGCGGCAGCCTGGCGCGGCGCAACTACGCACGTCGTCGAGAACGTTGGCGACAATCCGATCCAGGGAGTCCTGATCGAGCCCAAGAAGCCTCATTCGGCCCGCCCCTCAGGTTCCGCGGATGAAACAGCTCTTCCCGGCACTCCATCCAAAGTGGAGTTTGAAAACGAGCAAATCCGTGTGGTTCGCTACAATTTCCAGCCGGGACAAACAACCGCGATGCATGGCCATCCGGACAACGTGCAGGTCGCACTAACTGACACGAAAGCCACTAGCACAACAGCGGATGGCAAAACGACAGCCGCCGACATAAAAGCCGGCGAGGTGCGCTGGCGGCCGGCCACGGTGCATTCTGTTCAGAACACCGGTGATAAGCCTTTCGAGGGCATCGTGGTCGAGATGAAGGGCGCACCCGAAGCCGCGAACAAGTAAGCAAGGCGCAGCCGCGACAAAACCGGCTGCGCCTGGCGACGCGGTAGATCGATAACGATGACGAAGCAGGACAGAAGGCCCAATGACACAGCCAGCCATGACACAACCTGAAAGGCGTCGCTCATTTCTTGCGTTCGACCAGAAACTTCGCCAGCTCGCGTAAGGTTTTCGCACGCTCTCCAAACCCGTTTAGCGCAGCATCGGCTTTCGCCACCAGCTCATCCGCTTTCTTCAGCGAAGCTTCCACCCCGAACAGCGCCGGATAAGTCGCCTTCTCCTCAGCCTTGTCTTTTCCTGCTGTCTTGCCGAGCTGCTCCGACGTTTGGGTCACATCCAGAACATCGTCGACGATCTGAAACGCCAGGCCAATGTTCTGACCAAACTCGCGCAGACTCTGAACCTGCGCCTCGCTCCCTCCCGCGTGGATCCCACCGGTGACGACGCTCGCCGTCAGCAGCGCACCGGTCTTCGAGCGATGAATGTACTCCAACGTCTTCGCATCCGGACGGGTGTGCTCGGCTTCCAGGTCCATCACCTGCCCGCCGATCATGCCGCCAATCGTCCCTGTTGCATGCGCAATCTCCGCGATGATCGCCACTCGCGCCTCCGCCGCACATTGCAGCTTTGCCAGCACCTCGTAGGCCAGAGTTTGCAGCCCATCGCCCGCCAGGATGGCCGTGGCTTCTCCGAAAACTTTGTGGCATGTCGGCCGGCCACGGCGAAGGTCGTCATTATCCAGCGCTGGCAGATCGTCATGGATCAGCGAATAGGTGTGCAGCATCTCCAATGCAGCGCCCAGCTCCTCCGCGCCGAGTGGCACGCAGCCGCAGATCGACTGCGCCGCTTCCATGCACAGAATAGGCCGCAGGCGCTTACCGCCCGCGAACACGCTGTGCCGCATTGCCTGATGGATCGACGAGGGATACTGGTCGCCCGCTGGGAGCAGACGTTCCAATGCCTGATCGGTAAGTAGCCTGCCTTCTTCAAGAATCTGCTTCAACATGAAGAGGGCAGTATAAATGAGCCTTCAGCTCTTAGCCTTTAGCTTTTAGCAATCGTGACTCCGCCCGCGTCGCTAATCGCTAGGGAAGCTCTGAAAGGGCAACGGCTTCAGCCGTGCCGCAACCGCAGCAAAATGCGCGCGGCTTTAGCCCCTGAGGGATCACCTCAGCCTTGTTCAGAGTTTCGCTAATTGCTAATTGCCAATTGCTTCACTCCGCTCCGATCGTCACATGCTCCAGTACTGCGTTTCGTACACGCTGAAACTTGCTCGCGCGTATGGGGAACGGACCCTCCGGCTTATGTGCGACATAGTCGCCGATCAGGTAGCCAAAGATTGATCCCACGAAGACGTCGGAAGGGAAGTGCTGGCCCGCGGTCACGCGCGTGGTGCTGACGGTTGTCGCCAGTCCATACATCAGGATATCCAGGGGAATCGAGTGGTACCGATGGGCCACACTGGAGGCAATCGTCCAGGCAAACATGGCGTGACCCGAGGGGAATGAACTATTACTCCAGTTGCCGGCAAAAAACTTGCCTTCCCCTACGCCCGTGAAGGGACGCTGCCGCGCCGTAATCACCTTCAACGCGCCGTACATAATCACGCTGTCGATGGTGGCTTCGGCCGTGCGAATCCCGGTCTCCTGTGCCTGCTCGTTCTTAACCATTAAACCCGCGAGGTAAATTCCTCCTGCGATTCCGGCCGTGCCGTAGACGCATCCATTGGAGATGTCGCGGCTGGTCTGGTGCCAACTGGTGGGCACGTCATGCAGGACGCGCTCGTCCGTGCTGACCAGGGCAGCGGTTGCCCCCACGAATAAAATGTCCCACTTGATCGCGCTCTTCTTAAACGGCGCCTTGATGAAATGCCATTCGTCCTGCGCGATGGTCCGGCCAACGCCCACGACAGGGTTGTCGAATGAGTTCCCCTGGACCTGCCCGGAATCGGTATCAGGCTGGGGCCGGCTGGAGCTTTCCACAGCTGGACCTGCATCGATGCTCGGACCGGCTGTCTGGGCCAAAGACGATGCCGGAAGCCACAGCACTCCGGCGAACGCCAGACAGAAGACCGTTGCCCTTCCGTGAACTCTCAACGTTAGCCGGCAGTTCTCATTCTGCAATCCGCGTTTCACGATTTCTCCCCCAGAAGTATCTGGCTGTCATCTCCGGTTTGAGATGCAGGTTCCTGGGCCCATGCACGAGCTTCGCGAATTTGTAATGCGCCCGGCGATCCAGCAAGAACCTGCAAAAACGTCGGCCTTGCCCCAGGAAAGCTGTTCACCAGAGTGCAGGGAAGACCGGCGAGGTTGCCCAGAAGGTCGAAAGCAAGACACCTCCTCAGTAGAACGAATATTACTATTGCCTCCTATTACCCAAGAAGCGCACTCAGCTAGTTGCTAATTGCTAGTTGCTGTTCTTGTGCGCTCTGAACCTCGCCTTGTGACGTATGCCACAGACTCCATGTACATGCCCCCGCAGAATCAAAAGCGGAGGCAACTGTGTACGAGATCGTGGAAGCGCGCCCCCTGGCGCGTGGCATCAAGCTGTTTGTCATCAAGGCTCCTCGCATCGCCCGCAAGCAGAAGCCCGGACAGTTTGTCATCGTGCGGCTGGACGAAAGCGGCGAGCGCATCCCCTTGACCATCGCCGGCGCCGATCCCGAAGCCGGCACCGTCACCATCGTTGTCCAAGCCATCGGCAAGACCACCATGCTGCTCTGCATGCTCGAGGCCGGAGACTCGATCCTCGATGTTGTCGGCCCGCTCGGCAGGCCCTCCGAGATCGAGAACTTCGGGACCGCCGTGGTAGTCAGCGGCAGCGTCGGCACGGCAATGGCTTATCCCACCGCGCGCGAGCTGAAGCGCGCAGGGAACAAAGTCATATCCATCGTCGGCGCACGCAGCAAGGAGTTGATGGTTCTGGAAGACGAGGTCCGCGCAGTCAGCGACGAAACCTACGTCTGTACCGACGACGGCAGCTACGGCACGAAAGGCTTGGTCACCGACAAGCTGAAAGAAGTCATGGCCGCCAAGAAGCTGGATTACGTCCTTGCCTGCGGCCCGGTGCCTATGATGCGAGCGGTAGCCCGCATGACTGCCCCGGAAAATATCAAGACCATCGTCAGCCTGAATTCCATCATGGTTGACGGTACCGGCATGTGCGGCGGCTGCCGCGTGCTGGTTGACAACAAGAGCCAGTTTGCCTGTGTTGACGGCCCGGAGTTCGACGCCACCCAGGTTAATTTCGACGTCCTGACGCAGCGCAACAACATGTATCGCGAGCAGGAGCGCCTCAGCATCGAGCGCTTGCAGGCCGATCCGCAAGCAGAGCTCGACAAGCTCCGCCGCAATGTTCATGAGCACGAGTGCGCTGGGGAGGCCGTGGGGGTGAGCCATGAGTGAAGCGACCCAGAAGAAACCCAGCAATAACCCGCTGCCAAACAAAGAGCGTACCAAGCTGCCCCGCCAGCGCGTGCCCGAACAGGACCCGCAAGTGCGCGCGCACAACTTCCAGGAAGTCAATCTCGGTTTTCCGATCGAGCAGGCGCGCCAGGAATCGCTGCGCTGCATCGAGTGCCCCAAGCCGGGATGCATCGAGAAGTGCCCGGTCTCAGTCGACGTGAAAGCGGTGATCGACCTCATCCTCGCCGGAGATTATCTCGGCGCAGCATCGAAGGTCCGCGAAGACAATGCGCTGCCCGCCATCACCGGCCGCGTCTGTCCGGTGGAAGATCAGTGCGAGTCGGGATGCGTCCTCGGCAAGAAGGGCGAGCCCGTCGGCATCGCCTACCTCGAGCGCTTCGTCGCCGATTGGGAGCGCGAGTCCGGGCAGTTCGGCTCGCCGATTTCGGCGCCGGCCACGGGCAAGAAAGTCGGCCTCATCGGCAGCGGCCCCGCCAGCCTGGCCTGCGCCGGCGACCTCATCCAGATGGGTCACCAGGTGCACGTTTTTGAGGCGTTGCACGAGCTCGGTGGCGTGCTGGTGTATGGCATCCCTGAGTTCCGCCTTCCCAAAGATATCGTGCGCCACGAAATCAACGTGCTGCGCCGCCGCGGCGTGGTCTTTGAGACCAACGTAGTTGTCGGCAAAACCGTCACTATCGATGAGCTCATGCACGACGAGGGTTTCGACGCCAGCTTCATCGCTACCGGCGCCGGGCTGCCGCGCTTCCTGAATGTCCCCGGCGAGCACCTCAACGGCGTCTATTCGGCCAATGAATTTCTTACCCGCGTCAACCTGATGCGCGCCTATCGCTTCCCTGAATTCGACGAGCCAATCTATCCCTGCAAACATCGCGACGTGATTGTCGTCGGCGGCGGCAACACCGCCATGGACGCGGTACGCAGCGCGCTGCGCCTGGGCGCGAAGAGCGCCAGCATCTTTTATCGCCGCACCGAAAAGGAAATGCCCGCCCGCGTGGAAGAAGTGCATCACGCCAAGGACGAAGGCGTTCACTTCGAAATGCTGGTGAACCCCGTCGAGTTCATTGGCGATGAGAAAGGCAATCTCACCGCCGTCAAGTGCATCCGCCAGGAGCTGGGCGAGCCGGATGATTCCGGACGCCGCAGTCCGGTGCCGATCAAGGGCTCGGAGTTCGTGACGCCATGCGCCGTGGCGATCATCGCGGCGGGAACCTCGGCGAACCCGCTGATCCAGTCAACTACTCCGGGACTCGCCACCACCAAGCGCGGCTACATCTCCGCCAGTGATACGCTGGCAACGTCAAAGCCGGGCGTCTTCGCCGGCGGCGATATCGTGACCGGCGGCGCAACCGTCATCCTCGCCATGGGCGCAGGGCGCAAGGCGGCGAAGTCGATTAACCAATATCTAGTAGGACCGAAGGAGAGCGTGCAGGAGCAGGCTTGCACGGCTGTTCCCGCGGGCTAAGCGGTGAGTCGGCCGTAGAAGAGTATCCCGTCCTGGCCATCAGCAAAATTGTGAAGGATGCTTTCTATCCAATTACCACTTGAGGGCGAGAGCTTGTGCCCCTGATAAAGTAATCGCAGGGGCTAAAGCCCTCAATTTCTCACCGGGGTTCGGCACGACTGAAGTCGTGCCCTGATACGGGTCTCTATGTCCAGGGGGCGCGATCTGAAAACGCACGCTGGCAGCCTCGTCACCCTGCTGCTCGCACTTGGAACCGCCATCGCGCAACAACCCTCCAACTACCGTCAGCCTACTCTTAACTCTCAGAATAGCGGCACGACAAACGATCTGATCGCGGTCAGCGTCGTCAATTCTCGTGTGGTCTGGGCGTCGGGAAAGAATGGCAGCTTCACCGTTACGACCGATGGCGGCAACAACTGGAGGGCCGCGCAGGTAGCCGAAGCCGAGACGCTGCAGTTCCGTGATGTGCATGCCGTGAGCGACAAGATCGCCTACTTGCTTTCGGTTGGATCGAAGCCTGCCGACTTTCGCATTTACAAGACGACCGACGGCGGCGAGCACTGGACATTGCAGTTCCAGAACGAGAATGCCAACGCCTTCTATGATTGCTTCGCCTTCTGGACGCCCATGCGCGGCATAGCCCACAGCGATTCGGTCGACGGTGTCTTTCCCGACCTGCGCATAGTCGACGGCACGACGTGGCACCATGTCAGCCGCAAGCTTCCACCGGCTTTACCGGAGGAAGGTTCGTTCGCCTCCAGCGGTACCTGCGTTGCGACCCAAGGTGACCGCAACTCCTGGATTGCCACCGGCGGCGCGACCAAGTCCCGCGTGCTGGTCACCACAGACGGCGGCGATACCTGGGCTGCCTATGACACTCCCCTGAAGAGCGCAAAAGGAGCGGGCGCCTTCACCGTGGCCTTCCGCGATTCGCAGAATGGAATAATCGGCGGCGGCGATCTCGATCCCAAGCATCCCAACACGGCGGCGACGGCAACATCTCACGATGGCGGCAAAACTTGGGCCCTCACGAAATCCCCGCCGGTGAGCGGGGCGATTTACGGCCTAAGCTATGTCGAGAATTTCGGCACTCATGCTCACGACAAACATTTCGAGCGTGCCGTGGTCATTACTGCGAACGAAGGTGGCGCGGCGTGGACCCCCGACGAGGGCAGCACCTGGTTCCCTTTGCCAGATGTCTCAGGTTATTGGGGCGTAGCCTTCGCAGGTCCTAAGGGGGGATGGCTGGTAGGAACTAGCGGCCGGATACTGAAGATCACCTTTTAGAAGAGACGTCGCGTCAGGGCGCGGCTTGCCCACGTGCTGCAAAACTGGATTCTCAACCGGTTTGTATCAGCGCACGACTTTTAGCCCTGCCGATGAGCTCTTTCTATTTGTCGTCACCAGCCGGCTTCAGCCCGCGAGGGATCTGCGGTTCGCCCCGGCATCAAGCCAGCGCCACTAAAGAACTCGCATTACTTCTGTTGCATCGACGCGATGTACTTGGTCAGATTGCGCACTCGCAACTGCGCCAGCGTCGGATCCTGCTGTTCCAGGTAGAGAAACACCGGCCCCCAGATCGGCATCTCCTTGCTTCCGTGCGCCACCATCATCAGATCCCCTTTGATGACCTGCGCCACGTGCGCTTCGGGATAGGCGCCGCCGTTCCTTTCCGACAACCGCGTCAGGTCCGTGGGCGCGTTTTTCAACGCCGGAGCCGCAGGTCCGTTTCCTTTGCCACCCTGTCCGTGGCAGGAGGCGCAGTAGGCGTCGAACATCTGCCGGCCGGAAGTCGGACTCGTGTATCCGGCGGGGACGTTCTTGATCTCAGGTTTTGGCGTTTGTGAGTTGCTTTGTGACGGCGTGGCTGCGGTACACGCTAGCAGGAGAACAGTAACCAGGTAGCACACGCGGAGGCGCATAGCGTCCTTCTTTCCGGGGCTGCTTGTCCCAACACGTAAATATGGAACACGGCCCGGCGGTGGCACAAGGCACTACGTCACATAGGCAGGTTCATTGCACGAATACGGAGGCACTGGGGCTGCGAATCAAGGCGCTTTGCTTCCGACAAGGCTAGGATCGGCAAACAAGCCCACTACCGAATGCCGGCCTGGCTAGAATTCCATCATCTTCAGCGCAGGGCTGACGATCAGCGGCGCTTCCGTCGCGCGCTGCACATCCTCAAAGATAAGTCCGGGCGCAATCTCCTCCAGCACCAGGCCGCTTTGCGTGACGCGGATATAGGCCATCTCCGTGACGATGGTATTCACTACGCGCAGCCCGGTGATGGGCAGCGTGCAGCGCCTCAGAATTTTCGCTTGCCCATCCTTTGTGGTGTGCTCCATCGCCACGATCACGCGCTTCGCGCTGGCCACCAGGTCCATCGCTCCGCCCATGCCTTTGACCATCTTGCCCGGGATCATCCAGTTGGCAAGATTGCCTTCTTCGTCCACTTCCATCGCGCCCAGCACGCTCAGGTCGATGTGCCCGCCGCGAATCATCGCGAACGATTCGGCGCTGGAGAAATAGGCCGTTCCCGGAATTTGCGTGACCGTCTCTTTGCCGGCATTGATGAGGTCAGGGTCTTCCTCGCCCGCCAGCGGATACGGCCCGACGCCGAGCATGCCGTTTTCGCTTTGCAGCACCACCTCCATGCCCGCGGGCACGCAATTGGCCACCAGCGTAGGCATGCCGATGCCGAGGTTGACGTAGTAGCCATCACGCAGCTCGCGCGCTACCCGCCGCACAATGCGGTCACGCTTTTCGGTATCTTTCTGCTTGCCGATGTTCGGAGTGGTAGCCATGTCTCTTCCTAACTCAGTCTGATGGGCAACGGAGACATCTAACGTACCCAGGCATCGGGGTGTGACTTGTCGACCCACAGCTACTGCTTCCGCAACGTCCTTCGCTCAATCCGCTTCTCGTACCCCGATCCCTGAAAGATGCGATGAACGTAAACACTTGCCGTATGCACCTGTTCGGGCTCGATCTCGCCCGGCTCGACCAGATGCTCCACCTCGGCGATCGTGACTCTCGCAGCCGTCGCCATCATGGGATTGAAGTTCTGCGCGGTCTTGCGATACACCAGATTGCCCCATTTATCGCCCTTCCACGCTTTGATGAGCGCGAAGTCGGCGGTCATGCCGCGCTCCAGCACATAAGGACGCCCATCGAACTCGCGCGTCTCTTTTCCTTCAGCGACGACGGTGCCGAAGCCCGTCGGCGTGTAAAACCCCGGAATGCCCGCGCCGCCCGCGCGAATCCGTTCGGCCAGCGTGCCTTGCGGAACCAGCTCCAGATCGATGCGCCCGGTCAGCACCATGTCTTCCAGCAGCTTGTTCTCGCCGACGTAGCTGCCCTTGTGCGACTTGATTTGTCCCGCCGCGAGCATACGGCCGAGGCCGAAGTCGTCCACGCCGACGTTGTTGCTGATGGTGTGCAGGTTCTTCACACCCTTCTTCACCAGAGCGGCAATCAGGTTCTCGGGAATGCCGCACAGCCCGAACCCCCCGACCATAACGGTCGCGCCGTCTTTGATGTCGCGGACCGCCTCCTCAGCGCTGGCAACTACCTTGTTCAGTGGCATAGCGTTTTATTCTGACCGGCGATTGTACCGAGGAGCGTCGCCGAGCGCAAAAAATCATTTCCTCACGAGTCCCGCCGCAGGCGGGACGAAACTGCCTCAGCCCAGCGCGGAAGCGCTGGGTCAGCGATCGTCTTTACCCCTGCGAGCCCCTTCAGGGGCGGCACATGATTCCGTTTCGAAATTTGCGGCCCGCAACATCGCAGCCATTTCTTCGTCATACGATTGCCTGTGGTGATGCGCCGCCTGGTTGGCGATGTTATGACGCTCACCCAGCGCTTCCGCGCCGGGCTGAAGCAGTTTCGTCCTGCCATAGGGCGGGACTGTCAAGCGCAGGATATGTTCATCTGTTGGCGTCAGAACGTGATGCGAATCACCCATCGAGGTTAGCGGGCCGCTTACCGAGATGTCTCCGGGACGGCAACGATCTTACCGGTCTGTAGCGCGCACGAGATGGGCGGCGTTCTTCGGGGCACGCAGCCCATGCCCTGGTACAAAAGCCTCGCCGCCATCCAGCCACCCCAACCCCTAATCCCTGGCCCCTGCCTTTCCGAACCGATTGGCGGTCTCAAACATCTCCCTCAGCCCCGGGCCGCGCAGGTTTTCTCGCAGATGCGCCAGTTGCTGCTCGAAGCGCAACAATGCTGCCTCAATGTTTTCGGTGTTCGTCAGCGCGATGTCGCGCCACATCGAATATGGGCTGTGGGCGGTGCGTGTCATCTCGCGTAGGGCGCGGCCGCCGATCTGCGTCAGCGTCTCGTCGTCGCCGAACTCCTCGCGCAATGAGCACGCCATCGCCGTCGAGATCATCTGCGGGAGATGGCTGATCGCCGCGCATAACCGATCATGCCGCTCCGCGTCCATCACAATCAGGCGTGCGCCAATGCCGCGAAGCAGCTCCAGGTACTCCTGCTGCCGTGTTGAAAACGCCTGCTCCGGCTCGACCGGCGTCAACAGCCACACTGCGTCGCGAAACAGCTCGGCGTCCGCATTCTCAATCCCGCCGAATTCCTTGCCCGCCATGGGATGCGCCGGCAGCACGCGATTTCTTGCTTCGCTGCCAAACAACATTCGCGCCCGCTCCACGAATTGGTGCTGCGTGCTTCCGGTATTTGTGATCAGGGTTTCAGGCGTGGCCAGGTGCGCAATCGCCTCCAGTTGCGAAAGAATGCAACCAATCGGAGTAGCGAACACGATTACATCGCTGCCGGCAATCGCGCGCTCCAGGTCGGCCTCGGCCTGATCAATTGCGCCTCGCGACTGCGCAATCTCCAGAACCGCGCGTTTATCGCAGCCGACAATCCGCCCCGCGAAGCCGGCTTGCTTTAGCGAGAGCGCGAGTGAGCCGCCAATCAACCCCGTACCAACGATGGTGATTTGCTGAATAGCCATGGCTCTCTCGGTTGTCATCCCGCCCGCCCCGGCGGGCTCCGTTCAGGATGACAATCCTAAACCTGCCGAACTCTTATACCTTACGCCTCGCATGCGGGCATCTTCGTATAATCAAACCCGCTTGCCTGCCTCCGATTACAGTCCGGCCCGCGTGGTCTCGCTTCAACCGAGCGCGACCGTCACGCTGCGCGATCTCGGCCTGCTCGATCGCCTTGTCGCCTGCACAAAATATTGCGCCGACGCCTGTCCCGAGGTCGCCGCAAACCCCCCGCTGATCGTCTCCGATTCATGGTCGGCGCAGAGGAAGCAGATTCTTTCCGCGCGCCCGGACTTGGTGCTCGCCTCGGTTCCGTACCAACTGGAGGCGCTTGCCGAAATTCTCAAGGCGGGCGTGCGGTTCCTCGGACTCGCACCGCGAGTCCTCGCCGACATTTACGCCGACATCGCAGCGATCGCCGGCATCATGGGCGCACCGCGGCAAGGCGAAGCCATCATCGCCAACCTGCAGGCGCGCATCGGCGAAGTCCGCCAACGCACGGCAGCGCTACCGAAACCGAAGGTGTTCTGCGAGGAGTGGGGGAAGCCCATCATCGCTTCGCAGCCCTGGGTGGCCGAACTGGTGGAAGCCGCGGGTGGCAACTTTGTCGGCGACCCCGGCAAGGCCACGACGGCGGAGGAGGTTGCCTCCACGCAGCCGGACGTGATTCTGGCGGCCTGGTGCGGAGCAGGTGACCGCGTGCCGCTGGAGAAAATTGTCGAGCAGCGCGATTGGGAGCAGCTCCCCGCAGTTCGGGCACAGCGCGTCTTCTGCATCAACGATGAGCTGCTCAACACCCCTGCGAGCACCCTGCTCGGCGGCCTGAGCGCCATCGCCTGGGCCCTCCATCCCGAATTGTTCGAGCGGCCCCCGGGAATACGGAAGACCAGTGGATAGTGGTTAGTAGTGGGCATCTTACCAACCGCTTTGTTTCACTGACTCTCACCAGAGCTGCCAACGCGAGCGCCGGAATCCCCATCTAAGAACAGTGGCCAGTAGTCCACTGACAACTGGCAACCGACAACTGCTCTTGGAGTCCCAATGTCTGTTTCCCGGCGCTCGGCTCTTATGGTTTTCCTGGCGGCAGCCTTGGCTGTTTCGGCCTTCGCGGGCGACGTCCGCATCAGCATCCCCAAGCGCACCAAACCCACGGCGGTGCAGAAGCTCAACCAGGAAGGCGTCAAGGAGCTCCAGAAGCACAATAACAAGCGGGCCAAGGCCATCTTCTACAAGGCCTATTTGATCGATCCCAACGACCCCTTCACTCTCAACAATCTCGGCTACATCGCCGAACTGGAGGGGCAGGCCGACCGTGCCCAGCGCTACTACAGTCTGGCGCAGGCGCAAGGCTCCGACGCAATCGTCTACAAATCGACCGAGCGCGCGGCGGTAGGCAAGCCGGTCGACCAGATCGCCGGCAACGCCGCCGACAACAAGATGCAGGTCAATCGCCTCAACGTGTATGCGATCGGACTGCTGCAGAAGGACCAGGCGCCCCAGGCCGATATCGTCCTGCAGAAGGCGCTGAAGATGGATCCGGCCAATCCGTTCACGCTCAACAACCTCGGTTACGCTCGCGAAAAAGAAGGCGAGCTGGAGCAGGCCTTCAAGTTCTATTCGGAAGCCGCCAACCAGCACTCGGACACGCCTATCGTCGTCAGCATGCGGCAGCAGTGGCGCGGGAAGCCCATCAGCCAGATCGCCGAGGGCAATGCCAACAAAGTGCAGAACGTGATGACGCACGAACAGAGCGTCCTGGTGAAGGTTGCGCGGCTGAACACGCGTGGTGTCGCCGCCATCAATCGCAACGATTACAAGCTGGCCCGGCAGTATTTCGAAGAGTCCTACAAGCTCGATCCGAGGAACGCATTCGCCCTGAATAACATGGGCTATCTGGCGGAACTGGATGGCGACAAGGAGACGGCTGACTTTTACTACGACAAAGCCAGGGAGGCCGACCAGTCGAGCATGAAAGTCGCCTACGCGACGCGCAAAGATGTGGAAGGGATGAAGCTCGCAGCCGTCGCGGGTGACAGCGACGACGCAGTCAACAAAGCGGTCGAAGAGGCCGCGGCGTTGCGACGCGCGCAGGCCGGTCCGGTTGTCCTGCGCTACCGCAATAATCAGCCAGTCGTCGAGCCGGCGACTCCACCGAAGCCCCGCCCGTCGGAGAATCCCACCCCACCTCCGGCTGCGCCTCGCGGGAACGAAATACTTCAGCCGTTGCCGGAAAGTCAGCAGCCTCCGGCGGCACAGCAGCCCACCGCCGCTCCGAATAGCGGAATCATTGAGCCGTTACCCGACAACCAACAGCCGCCCGCAGCCCGGGAACCGGCTCAGCAGCAGTCCACGCCTCCACAGGCGCAGCAGGCTCCGCAGAACAACACTCCGGCGAATTCCAATGGCGGACTGCTGATGCCGCTGCCCGACAGTCAGCAACCGCCGGCAGCCAAGCAGCCGCAACAATAACGCGCCTTTAATGAGGTCTGGATCATCCTTTTTCCTCGCTAAAGCGTCCCTACCCAAAATGGTTCACCGGCCCCGTCCCCTTGCCCAGAGGATACGCCGACAGAATCGCGTTCCTTACGTACTCCTTAGCGGCGCGGGTCGCCGCTGCTAAATCCTCTCCGAGCGCCAGCCTGCAGGCGATCGCGGTAGCAAAGGCGCACCCTGTTCCGTGCGTCGAACGCGAATCGATATGCTCTCCGGGAAAAATCGCCTCGGTTGAGTCCCCATCACCCCACTCGACCAGCAAATCGTTGGCTGGGTTGAGATGTCCGCCTGTGATGACCACCGCCTTTGCGCCGAGGTCGTGGAGCCCGTCTGCTAAGTGCCGAATTTCCGGCAGCGCCTGCTCCCAGCCCAGCTTGTCGGCAACGGGTTTGGATCCTGCGAGAAGCGCCGCCTCGTGGATGTTTGGGGTGATTACATCGCACAGGGGAAGCATCGCCCCTCGAAGGAACTCCACTCCGGCATCGTCCAGCAGAGCAGCACCGGAAGAGGACCGCATCACCGGGTCGAGGACGATATTCGGCAGCTTTTGGGACTCCAGAAAACCGGCAACCGCCGCCGCCACCTCGGCCGCACCCAGCATCCCGATCCGAACCGCCGCGATCTCCACGTCATCCGCCAGCGCGTCTAAGGTCCGCGAAACCAGCTCTGGCTCGACCGCCCGAACAGCAAACACGCCCTGCGTCGATTGCACCGTCAGCGCCGTAATGCAGGTCACGGCATAGCAGCCGAGAGCTGCCGCTGTCTTGACATCGGCCGTCACCCCTGCGCCGGATGAAGGGTCATAGCCCGCAATGCTTAGGATCACCGGGGGGGTTGCCATGGTGAAACTCTATCGCAACCGTCTCCTGCAGAGTAGCTGTAACCCGAGTCCAAGATGGCGGCGTCACTCCACCTGGGTATCCCTGTCAATTAAGTGCCCCATTCCGAACCCTCACCTTCAACTTGGATTTTCGCTTTGTAAGTACCTCATCCAGAGTAGCTTACATACAACATTACGGGCGGGTTAAGTCATCTCACTTAACCAGCGCCCACAACATCGTCTGGTCTAGAAGCCTGTCAGGGTCGTCGACCTTCACTTGGAAGGAGCCCCGTCAGCCAGAAAGACGCAAGCACATTCGTCCCAAAATGGCAACCCCCCATTTCGGGTACGCGAACGTTAAGGTTGACTCATGCTTACGCCGGTGAATAGACTTTTACACATCCTGTCAGGGAGGACCAACTTAAACGATGAGAGGTGTTTAAATGTTACGAGTACTCAGCCCGATTGCGGCGACCTTAGCACTTGCCACCGCATTGGGCGCGGCACCCGGTAATAGCACACCGGATTCGCAAAAAGGGGCCCCAGGACAGATTCAGGGATCTAAGCCAAGCCGGCCTTCGAAATCTCAGGTCGGTAAGGCCTCGTGGTACGGTCGCGTTTTTCAGCATAAGAAGACTGCCAGCGGCGAACCGTACGACATGTATGATTTGACGGCTGCCCACCGCAGCCTGCCGATGGGTTCCTGGGTCAAGGTCACGGATCTTAAGACCGAGCGCTCGGTCATCGTCCGCATCAATGATCGCGGACCGGTGCCCCGCAACCGGGTCATCGACCTGTCCTACTACGCAGCTAAGCTTCTGGGCATGCGCGGTGTTGATCGCGTCCGCTTGGATGTCCTGCCAACTTCCGAGTTGGCAAGCAATCTTGGGCCGCAACAGCTCATGTCCAAATCGGGTCACCGGAGCTTCTAAGGAGCTCCGGAGCCCCCACTCCGTGGTGGACCTTTTCCGATAAACTGAGAGCCGATGCTAGCAAAAGATCGGCTCATCGTGGCGCTTGATGTCCCGCGCGCCATCCAGGCTCGCTCTATCGTCCAGGCCCTGGGCGAGACCGTCACCACCTGCAAAATCGGCAAGCAGCTCTTCACCGCCGAAGGGCCGGGACTTGTTCGCGAGCTGGTCGCCTCGGGACGAAAGGTCTTCCTGGACCTGAAGTTTCACGACATCCCTAACACCGTCGCTGCGGCGGTACGCTCGGCAGCGGAGCTTGGCGTCAGCATGCTGACCGTACACGCTTCCGGCGGCAGCCAGATGCTGAAGGCTGCTGCCGATGCCGCAGCGCAATCGCCAAACAAGCCAGTCGTCCTGGCGGTGACGGTGCTCACCAGCTTTGCCGATTCCGACCTTCAGGAAGTCGGCATCTCTGGCAATGTGCTCACCCAGGTGTTGCGACTGGCAGCTCTCGCGCGGACCGCCGGATGCGGGGGCCTGGTTGCCTCGGCCCAGGAGGCTCGCGAACTGCGGCGCGAACTCGGCGAAGGCTTTGCCATCGTGACGCCGGGCGTTCGTCCCGCCGGAGCTGACGCGGGAGACCAGGCGCGAGTGGTGACGCCACGCGATGCCATCGCCGCGGGCGCAACTTACCTTGTCGTCGGACGGCCCATCATCCAGGCAGACGACCCAGCCCAAGCGGCGCGCAAGATCGTCAGCGAAATCGAGAGCGCCTTGTAGGAGCAGCTCGCTCTGTGCCAGGTTCCACCACTTTCAAGCTATCTGTTTAGGGAAGCTCTGATTAAGCCTCAGCTTTGAAAGGGCAACGGCTTCAGCCGTGCCGCAACCGCACCAAAATGCGCGCGGCTTTAGCCCCTGAGGGATCACCTCAGCCTTGTTCAGAGTTTCCTTATGCCTGGTCGTCGTCACTCAACGGGATGATGTCTGTTTTGGCTCAAGTCTCAAACCGTAACAAAAAAGAGGTCCCCGGGCTGGGGACCTCCGCAAGTAATGAGAGGCGATCAACTACGGTTTGCCGGTCATGTAGAGCATGTCGCCGGGCTTGCCCGATTCGATCTTGTAATCGGACGGTACCTGGAACAGTGACGCATCCTGTCCGCCACGGCTGATGCTGGTGACGGTGCTGGTCATCGTGCCCATCATCGGATCGGTGTGGGTCATGCTGAGCGGGATCTGCAGATCGGTCGAAACCCAGCGCTCTGTCACAACGTTAATCGGCTTCGCGTTGCCGATTTGGCCCGCCGGAATAGTGCGGGTCACGCGCGTGCCCGTCGCCTGCAACCCAAGGATGCTCTTGGTTCCAAGCGATTCGGTACTTACGTCCTGGTCCATCTTCACGCCCACAGCCTCACCACTGGCTCCGTCCGGGCCGATTCTCACCGCCGGCTCTCCCTCGGTGTTTCCTCTTGGGGGCCTGGGCGGACCCAGCGGCATCTCATGCGCCGTCTTCTTCTGCGGATTCAGGACGTAGCGCTTGCCGGCAACCGGGTCCGTGATGATTACCATCCTCCCCTGAGTCGCGCCCGTCGCCGTGGTCACCAGTTTGAACGGCACTTCACGGCGGACCCGCCCCTGCGAGTCACGATATTCGGTGCTCTGTTGTTCGGTGTGGATCGTGTTGCCGTCTGACAACGTGCTGTCATGAACCACGGTGACCGTTGCCGTCATCGGAGCGCCGGTGACCACCTTATGATTTTCCAGGCCAACTTCCTCATGGAAAAATGCGCCGCCCATGTGCGGGCCTTGCATCGTGATCACCATTCCCGCTCCCGGTGGCGGAGGCGGCGGCGGAGCAGGCTCGTTCTGGGCCGCGGCGAAGCCGCAGGTTGCGAGCGTTAGTAGTCCAATCATTACAAAGCGCATTACGTTTCCTCCCAAATCCAGTGGATACTGATTAGTGGATAGTTGAAAGAACTCCGGTTATTTCCGCGACGCTCGAGCAAAGACCGCTTTACCGTCGTTTTTCCATCCACTATCCACTGACCACTTAGTTCACCAACCTGACGGCGCGTACCACCCCGTCGTAGCCGACAATCAAGTCCGCCAACTCCGGCTCGGCGCCCTGGCTGCTTGCTGGAGCCGGCAGTTCCATCCGCACCACCTGCGTTTCGGTGGAACAGCTCAGCGGATCGCAAATAATCAGCGCCAAATAGCCAGGGTCCACATCCGCCTGCGAGTCGTCAGTGTCGGCCTCGGCGATCGTGCCTTGGCTCTGCTGGACTGCGGCTGAGGTCCCTTCCGGCGCTAGCGCTCGCCTGGCCGATCTGCGATGGTCGGCTCTGGCAACGGAAGCGGCCCTTGCCGAGTCTCCTGCAACAACAACAGGTTGCTGAATCGTGGGCCCCGTGCGCTCGGGCATTGATAGACTCTGCACCGGAGCTCTTTGTGAGCCATGCTGCAGAAGGTGAACTCCCAGGAAGATTGCCACAGCAATCGCTGCCGCCACGGCAGCATACGCGCCGATCTCAAACAGCCGGCTCAAGCGCCAGGCGAATGGAGCCGAAACCGTAGCAATAGGCCGCATCTTCTCCGATCCTTCGTTGACAACACCGCCGGCTGGGGCGACGGTCGTTCGGAAAGCCTGAACTATTGCCCCTTCGACAGCCGGGCCAGCCTCAACCCCGGCAGTTCGCGCCCGCAAGGTGTGTAGTGAGGCAGCCAGGCTGCGCTGCTTCTGCAACCAGCTCTCACAGCTCCGGCACGCTACCGCGTGACCAAGAATCCGCCCGTCCTGCGTTTGCGTCAGCTCCAGCAAGCTCAGAGACGCTGCGCTATGTTTGAACTCACGGCATGTCATGACAAACACCTCGCCGCTACACTTGAGATGCCCGGAGCCACTGCGGCCGAGTGCTGCAGCTTTTTGCCGAGCATGTCATGCGCCCGGTGCAGCCGCGAGCGGATGGTTCCAAGGGCACACCCCACCGCCTCCGCTGCCTGCGCATAACTCAGCTCCTGCAAGTCGCACAACACCACTACCTCGCGATAATGCTCCGGCAACGACAGCACTGCTTTCCAAACCGCCGTCGACGCTTGCTGCCGCGCCATCCCTTCGGCGGGATCGCTCTCCACCATCAGTTCCGCGGCATCATCCTCAACCGAACTCAACACGTTCTCTGAATGGCTGCGCTCCAGCGCTCGTCTCACATAGTTTCGAGCTACTCCGAAGAGATAAGCGCCCAGCGCCCCGCGCGCCGGATCGAAGTCCCGGCCACGTTGCAGCAGGAAGATGAATACGTCCTGCGTCACTTCTTCAGCGGTATGCGTGGACCCGCTCATGTGCAGTGCGAACCGAAAGATCGGACCTTGCCGGCGGCGATACAGGGCGGTAAACGCCTCTTCGTCTCCCGCCAACGCCTGCGTCAGCAGTTGCTCATCACTTAAGTCGGTCAGCAACTTCACCTCGGTGGTGGTCCTGATCTCGTTCTGCCGATATTTCATCCCACAGAAACGTAAAGTTCCCAAAGTTCAGCGACCTTCAGAGACTCCGGGCAACCTTCTCTCTTAATTTTTACTCTCTTAAGCAGAATTGGAACAAAGTTCGGGTCCAGGCTCTTGACACCGGCTTAGGAATCGGAACACAATCCCGCAAGCTCCCGAACCGTCTTGCCGTGTTACGCGGCGGATGTCTCCTAGGCTGAGGCGGTTTATGAATTTTCTGCACCTATCCGGGAGAGCCCGGCTTTCCAGGGAAATCCTCGTGCTGTCCGTTGTCTGTCTCCTGGCGGGATCGTCGGCCGCCTTCGGGCAGGCACAGGGCTTCAGCGTCATTCACTATTTTACCGGCGCAGGTGACGGCGCTTACCCATTCTCGGTCTTGACGCTCGATCAACATGGCAACCTCTACGGCACGACCTCTGACGGGGGAATCCGCAATTGCGATGGTGGTGGCTGCGGCGTTGTCTTCAGGTTGAGATCGCAGCGCCCCGACTGGCTGTTCAGCACACTCTACCAGTTCAGCAACGGAGCCGACGGCGCCTTGCCTACAGGCCCCGTGACCCTGGATCGATCCGGAACTTTATACGGGGCTAACTGGCACAACTATGACGTTTACCAGCTTCGGCCTCCATCCAGCAGCCCCGTCTCCGCGGTCATGCCTTGGAACGAGACCGTTCTATTCGGCTTCAGCGAAGAACCCATAGGGAGTCTGGTGTTTGATGCAGCCGGCAATCTTTACGGAACGACGAGCGCCGGCGCCTTCGACGCGGGCAGCGTCTTCCAATTGACCCGTGTCGGAGCCGGATGGAACGAAACCACCTTGTACACATTCCAAGGGCAGGCCGACGGCGGTAATCCGCGGTTCGGCCTCATCATAGACAATAACGGCTGGCTTTACGGCACAACCACCACGGGCGGGAGCGCAGGATGCGGAACCGTTTTCCTGCTCACACCATCTGGCTCGGGATGGACCGAAAATACAATCTACGAATTTCAAGGTACTACGGACGGATGTACGCCTTCCGGAGGTTTGGCCTTCGATTCGGCAGGGAACCTGTACGGGAATACCGATCATTCGCCTAGTGGGGGGGCGGCAACCGTCTTCCAGCTGTCACCCGTAAATGGAAGCTGGGCGTTCACCCCGATTTTGTCCTTTACCGGCGATATAGCAAAATCGGTCGGCGGCCTTGCAGTTGATAGCTTCGGGCATGTCTACGGGACCTCCGTTGCCGATGGATTTTATGGTTACGGCACAGTCTTCAAGCTTACGAAATCCGGCAATAACTGGACGCGCACTTCTCTGCACGACTTCACCGGTCAGGGGATTGACGGCTACGGTCCGCTGGGCGTGTCGATTGACGCGGCCGGCAACGTTTACGGAATGATGTCGGCCGGCGGCATCACGGACCTGTATTGCGGCTTCGGTTGCGGCCTGGTCTACGAGATAAGGCAGTAGTTCGGCAGCGTGACTTAGGTAGTTGCCGGCTACTAGTTGCTGACTTCACATCGCCGGCGAGGGCGCTGGCCGCGAATCGGCCGTCTTCTGCTCGCCACTCATGTCCGCAAAACTGAAGCTGCGGCTGATCCCTTCGTAGCTCTTGCCATCGATCTCCACATAGGGATACACGAAGTAGTTCAACGGCTTTCCATCCTGCTTGGGCGTCAAGGTGATGTCGCGGCCGGTTGAGAGCTGCACCCGGTTGGCATCGACGCTGCCAAAAAAGTAGTCGGCTTTTTCTTTCGCTTTCCATGCTTCGGAAATGTCGACCGGTATCCAGCCAATGTTGCGGGCGAAGAACTCAGCCCAGCAGTGGTATCCCGCAATGTCGCCCTGTTCTTTGTTTTCGGGGAGCGGAAAGCCGATGTCGAAGCGCGCGGGGATATCGTCCGCCCGCATCATCCCGATAAAGGGTGAGTGGAAGTCGGTGCAGTTGCCGCGCTTGGAATCGCAGGCCCAGATGGCGTCGCCGCGTCCCCAGCCGGTGCCGGTTTTGTCGTAGCGCATGGTGTTGAACAGGTAATCGTAGGCGGCCTTCGCCTTGCCGACGGTGTTTGGCTGGCTGCCGGTCACCTGCTCGGCAAGCTGCTTGATCTTGCCATCAATCGGGATCAGCTGGTCCGGGCTGACATAACGCTGCATCGAGGCTGGAACCACGCCAGGTTTCGTACCCTTGCGCTCGAGCTGCGCGACGTCGCCACGCGAATACTCGCGCCGCGTCACCTCATATTCCAGCGAAAAATCGGCGGTCGATTGCACCGGATTGTGGATCTCGGCGTAAAGAACCTGGTTGCCGTACTCGGACTCGTCGCCCATCGTAGTCTGCACGGGCGCTTTCACATGTAGCAGCCGCACCGTCTGGTGATCGTCTGTGTGCGCCACCGGGACCCAGATCCGCACCAGCTTGGCCCCGCTGGGAATGTCCTTCACCGTAAACGAATACGTAAAGTGAAACTTGCGATAAGGCGGACTCAATTTCTTTGCTGGTGCGGGCGCTTGAGCATTCAGTAGGGAGGCGGCGAAGCCGACGACGAGCAGTGACAACAATCCGCGAAACCTCATCTCTCGAAGCTCCTGCGCAATTTTGATGTAGCTGGAACCAAAAAGGAACAGGAATTTTCGAGGGGGAAACCGAGGTTTGAAGGGGCGCAGCTTTAGCTGCTCCGTCTGAGGCCTTCGTCTAATTGTTATCCCGAGCGGGGGCCCGCCCCTTTTCCGGCTCACTGTTTGGCGAGTCGGGCGGGAGCGGAGTCGAGGGACCTGCTTTTCCACTATTGGCTGCAACAAAAAATCCCGCAGCCACCAATCCGAACAACACTCCACAGCCGATCGTGATCAGCGGCACTGCAAAGAACCGCCGGTTCCATCCCGCGCCGATGCGGGCCTGCTTCGGATTGTTCGGGTCATACCGCACCGCATGCCGGCTGCCGACCGGGAACTCGGCCGCGCGGCGCGCCGTCTCCTCGTAGTTGCTGCTTTGAAAGCTGGTCAGCTCGGTTGTGACCGGTCGGCCATCGACAACGTAAACAATTTCCAGCTTGGCCGAGTAGAGCTGATCGTGCTTGCCCGCAGCTTCGGTCACGACTTCGCTGCGAATAACCTGCGCCTGCCGCACCGGCCAGGAGCGCAGCACCTGAAGCTGTCCCCAGAAGAACGGCAGGCTGAAGACGACAAACAGTCCGCCGACAATCAGACAGGCCACTCCGAGGAATTGGAGGACACCGCGTCGTTCAGAGCTCAAAGCCATTCACCACAGAGACACCGAGACACCGAGGATAACCGATCCAAGAATGATCGTGGCGGATCGCAAGTCGGTGTCAGCAGGTCATAAGCTGCTTCGTTCGATGATGCTACTTAGCGGCGGACCATCTCATTAGGGGGATTTATCAACAGTAAAGTCCCATGCGTCGAGTCAAGCACCAATGCAATCAATGGGTTATCGGGATTCTGTCGAACGAACGCCGGGAAAAAAGACCCGCAGCCCGACTTCAGATCACGCATAAGGTATCGCCAGTGTATTGTCGCGCATGAGAATGGGCTGCATATTTCTATCACCGCTGAACGTTTAGTCGGCCCGACGCGGGGCTCGCGAATGAGTAAACAAACGACGCGTTTGGATTTATTTCGATTGCCGGCATCAGAAAGGATCGGCGTGATCTTATGGCTGAAGACGATCGCTCTTACGCCAAAACCTATGCCGCGATGACGGACGAGGAGATACTCGCCTTAGTTCACGATTCCGGCGCGTTTGCTGATGAGGCGCAAGTAGCCATCAAAGCGGAGGCGATCCCTCGAGGGCTCGACACGACCGCACCTAAAGAGTCTTCTACAGGTGCTCGGAAATCCGGCCGAGCGGTTGTGCGATCGGTGCGCAAGTTACTTGATCGCTGGCTTATTTCTCTATCTCCAAATGTCGGCCCCCCTGATGACATTCCCGCAACGCCCAGTATTGGCCGCCTAGAATCTTCGATTCGCAATTCTGCCGCTCCATTACCAATTGGCGGATGGCTCCTCGTCCTAATCATCTACATGCTGCTAGTTCCAGCTATTGAGTGGGCGTGGCTTCTCACTTGGCAACTGAAATATGTAAAGGAGTCTGACCGTCTATTGGGGAGCCTTCTGTTCGCCAGGATTCTGCTGAGCGTACCGGCCCTGTTGTTCATGATGCTTGCGAGCATGACGCTGATTACACGGCTCCGGAAATGCGTTGAGATCGCGAAAATCAGTCTGACTGTTGAGATGATCGTGGCTTTTGTTTTTGCCGTCGTATTTGTGGTGTACTTCGCGTTCGAGAATCCCTTATTATCCATGTTAAGGTTGCCATCTGTGCTTAGTCAGCCGACCCAGAGCCATTTCTCCGTGTATCTGCGCGTTGTCGTTGAATTCCTCCATAGCCTACTGCCTGGCTTTTACGCGGCTTTACCAAACCTTATCGGGTTGCTCTATCTGCAGAAATCTCGCCGTGTGCGGCTGACCTATCCAAGCGCGTAAGCCGCGTTGGAATCACATCACGAAACGAAGATGCCGTTAGCCCCTCCGGCGCTCGTGAGACGAATGTAGCAGGAGCCGGTCAACTGGCGAGAACAGGCGTGGCTGTTGAAAAACTCTTTCCTCGAAGTGGCCCTAAGAAATCGACGCGCTAGGATGCCCTATAAACGACTTTCTCCTATCGAGCATACATTTCTGGTCACCTTTTTGAAGTCGACTTTCGGTAAACGGGACTTTTTCAACAGCTACAAGCCTTAGCATAAACTACCCTGGTCAGCCCCGCTCGTAGTCACTGCCATCGGGCTCCATGACAACCACTCACTTCCCCCGCTCCAACTCCTTGGTCTCTTCTTCCACCTTTTTCATCCGCAGAAGAATTCGCCCGAGGTATCCCAAATAAATTACCCACGCCACAACATACGCTGCCTTCAGAAAGAAGATTGAGTTCATTGTGCTACCTCCTTCAGCGCCGCTTGCGCGTGGGCCGACTCCAGCGCCTGCTCGCTCATCTGCAACTTGTAACGCAGTACGAGGAAGACGAAACCCATGATCGTGAACGCTGCCAGGTTGGCGAGAAAGACATGCAGCATCGCGGGAGCGAGCCCTGAATTTGCGCCGCCGCCCATCACCGGCGAAGGATGTTGCGTGCGGAACCAGCGGATCGACATGTAGACGATGGGCACATCGACAAAGCCGAATACGGCGAACGCTGCCGCCAGTACCTGCGTCTGTCCTCCGGCGGCGAAGCGCCGCAGCACGAGATAGCTGACGTAAATCAGCCATAGAACCAGGGTGGTGGTCAGACGCGAATCCCACGTCCACCAGATGCCCCACACCGGTCGCGCCCACAGCGGGCCGGTGATCAGCAGCACGGTGCAGAACACCACGCCGACTTCCGCCGACGCCGCTGCCCAGGCATCACTGGCCGGGCTCTTCTTCGCCAAGTAAGCAACCGAGGCGGCAAAATTGATGAAGAAGCACAGGAACGCCACCCAGCCGGACGGCACGTGATAGTAGAAGATTCGTTGCACGTCGCCCATCGTCTGCTCGGTGGGCGCGACCGCCAGCGCCAGATAGCTGGTGAGCCCGAGGAGGGCCACGGTCACAAGAATCGAAATGGTTGCCAGTTTTTTCATTGCGAGTACCACAACCCCATTCGTTTTTCGCTGTTCGCTTTTCGCCAGAGGCGACCAGCGATCTACTCCGCATTCAACACCGTTTCAAACAGCAGCAGGCAGACTGCGGTGAACACGATATCGTAGACCGCCAGCAGCTTGATCCAGAAATCAGGCGACGCTTCGCCGGTCAGGATCGACGTAGTCGCATCGACCATGCCCAGCAGCGCCGGAATCGAGATAGGGAAGAGAACGAGCGGCAGCATGATTTCGCGGCTCCGCGTGCGGATGGAGAGCGCCGCGAAGAACGTGCCGTTCACTACCAGTGCCCACGTTCCAAGCAGCGCAACCACGATCAACTGCCAAACCGGCCCGACCGAGCGCAGCGCATAGAACACCACGAACAGCGGGGCCATCAAGCATTCCAGGACAACCACAAAGAGAAAGTTGCCGAGTGTCTTTGCCAGGAACAGCGCGTTCGGCGGCGCGGGAGAGACGCGATAGGCATCCAGCACCTGATTGCGCAGCTCGCGCGCCCAGGTCTGGTTCAGCGCCACCACCGCGGCGAACAGAAATGCCACCCAGATCAGGCCGCCGGCAATCTGCCGTGACTGCTCGGCCGTGGGATTGAAGGCGAAACTGAAGATGACGACCACCAGCAGCGCAAAGAACAGCATGGAGTTAATGGCATCCTTGGAGCGCCACTCCATGCGCAGGTCCTTCAGGAGCGTGGCCCGCGTGACTGCCAGCACGGTCATGTCGCGCTCCTTGCGGCGTCCACGTCCGCGTTGCGCGTTATTGCTTCGCGATTCACAATTTGACCTGCCGACATGTGTACAAACTCGTCGGCGACGCCTTCCATCAATTGCGCCTGATGGGTGACAACGAAGATGGTCTTACTCTCATCGCGAACGCGTCCCAACACCGCGGCCATCGCGCGCGCAGAGTGCACATCGACGTTGGAGAACGGCTCATCCAGCAGGATCAGCTCAGGAGTGTGCAGTAAGGCGCGCGCCAGTGAAAGCCGCTGCCGCATTCCCTGCGAATACTGGCCAACCCGACGCGCGAGCTCAGGATCGAGCCCCACCATCAGCATCGCCTTGCGGCTCACGTCATCGTCTTGAATGCCATAGAGCCCGGCGAAGTAGCGCAGATTTTCCATGCCGCTCAGCTCGTCGTAGAGCAGCGGTGCGTGTCCCATGTAGCCGACGCGATGCGCCACTTCGCGAAACCTCTTCGCCTCCAAAATCGTGAAGCTGCCCTGGCTCGGCTCCATCAATCCGGCAACGACGCGCAGCAGCGTGCTCTTGCCGGCTCCGTTGTCGCCCAACACGACGTAAAGCCGGCCGGCGGCGAAGCTGCCCGAAATGCCGCGCAGAGCGGCGAAGCGGCCAAAGAATTTCACGAGATTATCGAGGACGATGACAGATGGGGAAGATGGTGTGGTGGCGATCAACTGTTCCCTAGAGCTTCAGCCGCTCTTCCACGCGAATCAGGCGATTGTCGATCTCGACTACTCTGCGGGTGAGATCGTCGAACCTTTGGTCGAAGCGCGCGAAACGCAAGTTCATGTCAGAACGCAGGTCGCGGATGCCCCTGTTCTGGAAATAGAAGCCGACTCAAAAAACTATCAGCGGCAGACAAAGCGCGGTAAAGAACTGGGCATTGCCCATAAACCGGTGCTGCCCCTGCCTTGAAGGTCGCCGAATCACAGCGCCGCTTTCTGCGGGTTAGCTTCCGCCGGCGCTCCACCCGTCTGTCCCCGCTGTTTAGGAGCGTACTTCGACGCGCACTTTGCCTGAATATTGGTGGCGTGGAAGACGCCGTCACGGCCAAACTTGCCCTCAGCCAGCGCTTGCGCATTGTCTTTAAAGGTGTCGGGAGGCGCTTCGGTTCCGCTATAGACCACCGGCAGCGTACGGTCTTGCTCCACCAGCAGGAACTCCAGGTGAGTGCCTTGCCGTTTGATCGAGCCCGGCTGCACATTCCCCGCCACCCGCAGCCGCTTGCTGAAGGCGCCGTTACCCATCCCGTTCAGCTCCTTGATGGTGACGTAGTAACTCTTGCTGTCCTGCACGCCGGTGTAGGCGAGATAACCGAGCGCTATCACGATGACGGCCATCACCGCGCCGAAGCGTACATACCTGCGTCCCTGCTCTGACATTGCTGTCAATACCTCTTTGCCCTTGCGGCACCCCGCAGTGGATACTTTTAGGATAACCCCGTTGGGCTCACAATGCTATGTGACTTTAGTCACATAGCAGCAGAGGAGCGGATTGTCTACGGAGAGCGCCCTCACGCGGCGCCGCGACCTTCATCACTGCAGTCCAGGTGGGATCGGACCAGTTCGATCAGTTCTGCGGGAGGCAAAGGTTTGGTCCGGAAGGAGACGTCGAGGTCCTGGTATTCCGCTTCGGCTTCCAGGAGACCGCTCAGTACGACGACAGGAACCGGGATCTTCGCAGCGCGAATTTGCCTGACCAGCTCCGAACCGCTACATCCGGGCATGATGTGATCGGTAATGACGACACCGATGCGACCGGGAATCGCCCGCAGTGTCGCCAAAGCACTCTCTGCGGTGGTAGCTAACGAGACCTGAAAACCCGCCTGCCGCAGGACTATTTCGCGGAGCTTGAGCTGCACCGGATTGTCGTCGATCAGGAGAACCTGTCCCAAAGTCGCCCTTTTGACAACTACCTTCACGTCGGCGGCAGCTCGGCGCCCGGAACTGCGTAACAGCCCTCACCGACAATCAGGGCGACGCGGTTGGTTACTGTACCGCGCCGCCTCGTCATATTGAGTCGCCGGCTTACCTGGAAACGCGCGCCTTCGATGATGAGTGCCAGCTCACCGTCTCGCGGCAAATCCCCAACTCCTGTTCAGCAAAGGCAGGTCGTTATCAGAAAATTATTGCGATTACGCGAAGTCCTGCCGGCCGCAAACTTCCTCTTTGGCTTGCAACCAGTCCTGTTCGGGAGAACCGCCGTTCCCGCCACGCTGCATGTAAAGCTGATAGGCGCGCTCGCGAATCTGCTCTTCCAGGCTGGGCGACACATGTACTCCTTTGGCTGGCTCGGGCGAGACATTTACAGCCGACTGCACTGCGCCGTTTCCGTTCTCCGCATGAATTCCATTCTCTCCGTTCGATGCGGCCTTGCGGGTCCGCTTCTTCGGCGTCGTGCTTTCTTTGTCCCGTGGTACTCTCGGCATCGTAATCCACTCCTATAACCCTGAAAAATTGCGCCCAAACCAGCGGCAACCTACGATCACAGCCGGCCGGGTGCCTTCTTTAACTATAACCAATTCGCCGGATTTTGTGCGCGGCGTTTTGTCCAATAAGCACAACTTTAATCAACTCTGCGTCATGTGGCTGGTGCCGATCACATTCGAGTTTAAGTCGCTACCATTTCGTTGTTTACTGGTGTCCAACAGATGTGGACCTGCCCGCGCCGGAACCAACTTTGTCACGCTCGCGTATATGAGAGCAGGGAATTGACACTCCCATGATCTTCTTCGAGATCCTCCGCCAGGTACTGCGCACGGTGTGGGCGCACAAGCTGCGTTCGTTCCTCACCATGTTCGGCATTGCATGGGGCGTCGGATCGCTGTTGCTGCTGGTGGGATTGGGCGAGGGCTTTCGCTCCGGCAATCGCCGCGAGCTCAACTCGCTGGGCGAGGACATCATGTTCGTCTTTCCCGGACACGCGCCCGCCATCGCCGGCAACATGAGCTCGGCCCGCGCCTATTACCTGACTTACCAGGACTTTCTCGACATCCAGAACGAAGCGCCGCACGTGCGCCTGGCCGCGCCGGTGTTGTCGCGCACCGATCTGCGCGAGGTCAGCGATTATGGCAACACCAACGGCGAGGTCAGCGGCGTTCCGCCCAACTACGCCGAAATTCGATACCTTCCGCTGACTGCCGGCCGCTGGCTCAACCAGGATGACGAGCAGCAGAAACGCCTGGTCGCGGTGCTGGGCGACGAGATGCTGAAGAACCTGTTTCCCGGCAGACCGGCCGTGGGCAACACGATTCTGCTGAACGGAATTCGTTTCGATGTGATCGGAGTGGTGCAGCGGGTGGGCCATGGCGACAACAACTCCACCAACAATCGCGTCTTCATGCCGTTCAACACCATGCGCGAGTTCTTTCCCCTGACCAAAGATGAGCAGGAGAAGGCCGTTTCGTTCATCAACTATCGTCCGCGCATCCGCGACGAGCACGGCTTGGCGCGGGAAGAGGTCCGCAAAATCATCGCCCGCAACCACCGCTTCGACTGGCACGATGAAGATGCCTTCGAAGACTGGGACACCATCAAGAACTCCGAAACCGTGGGCAAGATCTTCGATGCCATGGACATCTTCCTCGGCGGAGTTGGGCTGGTCACGCTGACGCTTGGCGCCATCGGCATCATCAACATCATGCTGGTTGCCGTGAGCGAACGCACGCACGAGATCGGACTGCGCAAAGCCCTGGGCGCAACCAATCGCAGCATCCTGCTGCAGTTTTTCCTGGAAGGCGCGTTCCTCACCCTCATGAGCGGAGCAATCGGAATGGGCGGCGCGGCGCTGCTGATGTATTCCATGCGCGGTGTAGGCGAAGTGCCCGGCTTCGATCCTCCCACCATGTCGTTCATGTCGGCCACGCTCGCCATCGGCACGCTGGCGGCGGCGGGCATCGTTGCCGGTATCTATCCGGCGCGCAAGGCTGCCATGCTGCAGCCGGTCGACGCGCTGAGGCAGGAGTAGAAGTGGCCGCTCTTCGCTTTTCGCTCTTCGCCAGAACACAGATCGTGATCTCTGGCGAAAAGCGAAGAGCGAAAGGCGAGAAGCGGTAGAGGAGCCAATCATGATGCGCGATCTGCTAACGCAAGCCTACAGCGCGATGCGCCACAACCGTCGCCGCACTGCGCTCACCATGCTCGGCATGGCCTGGGGCATTGCCACCGTGGTCTTGCTGCTGGCTTACGGCGCAGGTTTCGGCCACGCTATCGAGACCATCTTCGCCAGCTGGGGCACGCGGATCATCGGCGTATTCCCCGGACGCACCTCGCAGCAGGCGGGCGGACAAAAAGCCGGCACCCAGATCAAGTTCACCATCGATGATATCGGGCGCATCACCGCCGCGGCGCCCCTGGTCAATCGCATCACCCCGGAGATCGACAAGGATGTCAGCGTGCAGCGCGACGTTCGCAGCTATACGCTCCCGTTGCAGGGAAACTACCCCAGCATCTTTCACATCCTGGCGCTAAACCTGGCTGAAGGCCGGCTGCTGAACGAGGACGACGAGGCCTCCCGCGCGCGCGTCGCCGTCATCAGCTCCGACGCCAGGCTGAAGCTCTTTTCCGGGGAATACGCGCTGGGCCAGAACATCCGCATTCAGGGCATCAGCTATCGGGTGGTAGGCGTGCTGGCACCGCACATGCAGGAGGGCGACGACAGCGTCAACAAGACAATCTACATTCCCTTCAGCTCGGTGAGCGACTTCAAGGACACGCATTATCTGGATGGCATCTGGATGTCCTACGAAGGCAACGACTACGAACTGTTAGAGAAGCAGGTGCGCGGCGCTCTCGCGCAGCAATACAACTTCAAACCCGACGATAAGCGCGCCGTTTTCCTGTACAACATGATGAAGCAGTTGAAGCAGTTCGGCATCATTATCGCCGGACTGAAGGTCTTGCTGGCCTTCATCGGAACGCTGACGCTGGGCATCGGCGGTGTCGGACTGATGAACATCATGCTGGTATCGGTCACGCAGCGCACGCGCGAGATCGGCGTCGAGAAGGCGCTGGGCGGCCGGCGCCGCGACATCCTGTTTCAGTTTCTGGCGGAAGCTTTGGCCATTACCTTCGCAGGAGGCATCGCGGGAATCATTCTGGCTTACGCGGTTGCGATTGGAGTGGGCCGGATCACCTTCTATAGCGCCATTGCCAAGAATGCGGAGTCGGCCGACATTCGCCTCATCATCGATCCCTCGACGGTTGTGATTGCCACAATCATTCTCACTGTAGTTGGACTGGTGAGCGGAATGTTGCCGGCGATCAAGGCTTCACGGCTGGACCCGATTGAGGCGCTCAGGTACGAATAGTTGAGCAATCAGCACTCAGTTTTCAGGGACTTAACACCGGAAATGGTGCGATATTTCCGCCGTTGGCATGTTAGTGCTGCACTGACTTAACTTTACAACCACTATTTTCCTATCCAGCGTACATCGTAAAGTGGCCAGTAGTTGCTCTAGGAAGCCCTCAGAGCGAAGCGAGAGCCTTGGGAGGTACTCTGGGTCATCCCGGTACTCTCGCGGCCCTTAAAACGGCTTTAAACGCGAATTCCCGTTCCGGGACGAGCCTAAGCCCGATTAGCTGCTGGCGGTACCAAGAGGCGACGAACCCAGTTTCAGTCGGACGAGAGTTGAGCGCGCCGTTCGGCCGCAATCTTCGGGGCTGAATCTTCTCTGCGAGCTGATTAGAGTTTCGCCGGCGCGGTCGCGGTTATGCACTTTAGGTTCAGATGTCTTGCAAGCCCACCTGTACTCTCTCCGTACAACTCCGAGGGGCGCCAGCAGCAACTCAGGGGTTGTTGGAAAGCGCGAGTAAGAGGTTGGCCATGACAAAACTCAGAACATGGGATCCCCGCTCTACAACGAGCCGGTGGGCAGCATTAACCGCCTGCACAATTGCCTTCGTGCTCGCAACGCTCACATCCGAGTCAGCACCAGCGCAAACGTACACCGTCATCTACAACTTCACTGGCGGCGCGGGAGGAGAACAGCCCACCGGTGTGGTGATGGATCATGCGGGGAATCTCTGCGGAACCACTTTCGGGGGCGGACTAAGAGAATGCTGCGCGGATGGCCTTTGCAACTATTGCGGCACCGCTTTCGAGCTAAATCCCGCTAACGGGCACTTCAGACTCCTGTGGCAGTTTACCGGAAACCCTGACGGAGCATACCCAGAGGGCGAGCTGCTCATTGGTCCAGGCGGCATCCTCTACGGAAGTACCTCGAGCGGCGGTCCCGGCGGGTACGGAACAATCTTCAGTCTCGTGCCTCCAACTACCCCACCGCGCAACATACAGGAAGCCCAATGGGGCAAGACCGTCCTCTACAGCTTCGTAGGCCGAAACGACGGCGCAGCGCCGAACGGGCCCCTCGTTATGGACCATGCCGGTAACCTCTATGGGTCAACGTACGCGGGCGGCGGCGGCGGGAACTATGGAACGGTGTTCGAGCTGAGCCTCGCCAATGGAAGCTGGCACGAGTCTATCCTGCATCGTTTCAGCGGTAGCGATGGAGACAACCCCATGGACGGAGTGACGCTCGATGCTGTCGGCAATGTATATGGCACGACGCGAGGTGGTGGCCCATTCTCCACGGGTATTGTTTACCAGGTTCTCGCCGGCTCCGGCTGGGCGGAAAATGTTCTCTACGATTTCCCAGGGGATGGGTTCGATCCTGAGTCAGGTGTGACGTTTGACTTGTCAGGAAACCTCTACGGCTCAACCTTCGGCGGTGGCAGTAATGGTGCAGGTACTGTTTTCGAATTGTCCCACGGAAACTGGACTCCGCAGCTAATCTACAACTTTAATGGTGGGAACGGATGGGGGCCGGACTCCACCAAGCTGATTTTTGACCCGGCGGGTTATCTCTACGGCACAACCTATGGTGACGGGCCTTATGGGGAGGGATCAGTTTTCAAGCTGACGCCCTCCAATGGTGCCTGGGTCTATACGTCGCTTCACGATTTCACTGGCGGTAGCGATGGGGGATATCCGGTGGGAACCCTCGTCCTCGACGCCAACGGCAATCTTTACGGCACCGCCAGCCTGGGTGGCCAATATGGCTATGGAGTGGTGTTTAAGATCACGCCGTAGTCGAAATCCTGCTGACATGACAGCGCTTTTCAACCAATCATTGAAATCATAGCCTTCCATTGAGCGAAGGAATTGCTGCTTAATTCTTAGTGGACCCTTACCAGCCTTACCCCCAGGCTCACCGCGTTCCTGGCCGGACGCTTACGTTTCGCCCCTGACGGGGCTCGAACAAACTTCTTACCCACGACCCACCGCTTCCGCGCCGGGCTAATCACTTTCGCCTCTGCGAGGCTTGGTGTTTGGCAGAGCCGCGCGTTGTCGAGTTCCGGGAACGCTCGGCGAATCTCCTACGACAGCTTCCGCCGCAACCCGGTGGCGAGCGCAACTACTCCGGACCCAAACAGCAACAGACTGGTCGGCTCCGGCGTAGTGCCGGTTCCGGTGCTCGTGCCCAGGATGGAGAACGCCTCCGAAGGAATCGATCCGGTGCCGCCGCCTGCCTCGGACGGACAACCCGGGGAATGACAGCCGATGCCGCTGTTCTCGTCCCAGTAGACGGGGTCACCCAGGGTGCTGACCGCGTTCTGAAGATTCACCCAATAGGTACCGTTGCCCAGGGTCGGCCCGTCAAAGGAGCCCGTCTCGGTGCAAACTTCGTACGAGAAGTTGTTTAAGAAGCAGCCGGACTGGACGAAATTGACCATCCCGTCGAAATACACTGTTCCCCCGTCCGGGAACGAAGTCAGCGACACTTCCACCGACTGGAGCGTGTCTCCTGGCGTTAGCCACGCTCCAAACGACAAGCCGGTAACCTTGCTGTTGCCGGTCGATATGGTGAAGCTATCGGGAACCACGAAGCCGAAGTTTATGGTCCAGGCGTCGGTCTCGCCATTGATCGGGCCATTCTCGTAAAGAATCTGTGCGGAAACCGGTTGGGCGACGCCGAGAACAATAACCAGTGCGGCGGAAAGGGTAAGTGGCCAGAGGATACGCGTTTTCACGGAAGCTCTCCTTGTAAAAAGCCTCACGAACTTAAGGGCCCAGGCTTTCTGTCGAAAGCTCAACGCAATTTGCCACGCAATATCCCGCCTAGCGCAACCACACCGCTGGCAAACAGCAACAGACTGGTCGGCTCCGGCGTAGTGCCGGTTCCGGTGCTCGTGCCCAGGATGGAGAACGCCTCCGAAGGAATCGATCCGGTGCCGCCGCCTGCCTCGGACGGACAACCCGGGGAATGACAGCCGATGCCGCTGTTCTCGTCCCAGTAGACGGGGTCACCCAGGGTGCTGACCGCGTTCTGAAGATTCACCCAATAGGTACCGTTGCCCAGGGTCGGCCCGTCAAAGGAGCCCGTCTCGGTGCAAACTTCGTACGAGAAGTTGTTTAAGAAGCAGCCGGACTGGACGAAATTGACCATCCCGTCGAAATACTTTGTTCCCCCTACCGGGTCCGCAGTCAGCAACACTTCCACCGACTGGAGTGTGTCTCCTGGCGTTAGCCGCGCTCCAAACGACAAGCCGGTGATCTTGCTGTTGCCGGTCGATATGGTGAAGCTGTCGGGAACCACGAAGCCGAAGTTTATGGTCCAGGCGTCGGTCTCGCCGTTGATCGGGCCATTCTCGTAAAGAATCTGTGCGGAAACCGGCTGGGCGACGCCGAGAACAATAACCAGTGCGGCGGAAAGGGTAAGTGACCAGATGATACGCGCTTTCACGGAAGGTCTCCTTGTAAAAAGCCACACCAAACTTAAGGGCCCAGGCTTTCTGGCGAAAGCTCAACGCAATTTGCCACGCAATATCCCGCCTAGCGCAACCACACCGCTGGCGAACAGCAACAGACTGCTGGGCTCCGGCGTAGTGCCCGTTCCGCTGCTGGTGCCCAGAATGCTGAAAGCTTCCGAGGGAATGGATTCAAAGTTTACAGCACCTACAGACGGACATCCTGGGGAATGGCATCCCACCCCGCTGTTCTCGTCCCAATAAACCGGATTGCCTCCGCTGGTAACCGCGTTTTGCAGATTCACCCAATAGCTCCCATTTGCCAGGGTCGGGCCGTTGAAGCTGGCCGTCTCGTTGCAGACGTCAAAGTTGAATTGGTTAAAGATGCAGCCGGACTGGGTGAGATTGACCATTTGGTCGAAATAGACTGTGCCACCAAAGGCCTGGGAAGTGACCGACACTTCCACCGACTGGGCCACGTCGCCCGGCATCAGCCACGCTCCAAACGACATCCCGGTGAGCGTGCTGTTGCCGGTGGAGATGGTGAAGCTATCGCTCACCACGAAACCGAAGTTGATGGTCCAGGCATCAACGTTTCCGTTGATCGGGCCATTCTCATACAACGTCTGCGCCACAGCCGGCTGCGCGATGCCGAGCGCAAGAAACAGCACGCCAAGAACTGCGAGGGAGCAGAGCGACGTTTTCATGACGAGAGTCTCCTTGTTCAGCTCACAGAAATTTGCGACGCAACATTCCACCCACCGCAACAATGCCGCTGGCAAACAGCAATAGGCTCCCCGGTTCCGGAGTGGTGCCCGTTCCACTGCTGGTGCCCAAGATGGTAAAGGCCTCCGAGGGCAGCGTACCGTTAGGTATTGAGGAATCGGAGGGACATCCCTGGGAATGGCAACCGATGCCGCTGTTCTCGTCCCAGAAAACGGGGTCGCCCAGGGTGCTGGCCGCGTTCTGAAGATTCACCCAATAGGTACCGTTGCCCAGGGTCAGCCCGTTGAAGCTGGCCGTCTCCTCGCAAACATCGTAGCCGTAGTTGTTAACAAAGCAACCTGACGCTGTGAATTTCACAACCTGATCGAAGTAGGTTGTCCCACCAAATTCGAAACTTGTAAGGGACAGCTCGACCGACTCAAGGACGTCTCCGGGAAACAGCCAAGCCCCGAAGGACATGCCGGTGACCGTGCTGTTGCCTCCGGAAATGGTGAAGCTATCGCTCACGATGAAGCCGAAGTTGATAGTCCAGGCATCGGTGTGGCCATTAATCGGACCGTTCTCAAACAAGGTCTGCGCCGAAGCCGAATGAGCGATGCCGAGCGCAAGAAACAGGCCGGCGAGAACAGTGAGGGACCAGAGCGACGTTTTCATGACAAGAGTCTTCTTGTTCAGGCGGAGAGCTTGGGGCCGGAAAACGCATCGACTTTACACCCGTTTCCGCGCATTGCAAGAATAAAATTGCAGTTAACACTTGGCATTTAGCATTTAGCATTTGGCACTTGGCGAAAAATGCGCGGCGGTTTCACGCAGCCCGGGCGCCGGCTGTTGTTCGCCAAAGCTGGATTCCGACAATCCAAGTGCTAAATGCTAACTGCCAAGTGCCAAATGCCAATTGCAAAAGGGAAGTGCCAAATGCCAGCTCCCAGCTGCGCCACTCAACTTTCCCCTAGAACGCATCACGCGTATTGGTTTACAACTAATGATTCCGAAAGGAAGAGGACCCGGTGATGCGAACCCGCAACAAATTCTTAACAATCGGCATTCTTGTACTGCTGGTGGTGGTGACGCCCCTGGAATCGGGTGTCTTGCTGTACCAGCAACCGGTCAGAAGGACCAGCGACTATTCCGGCCAGGGAATGCCCTTTACTCCCGACGAACTGCAGCAACTTGTGGCGCCGATCGCGCTGTATCCCGATTCGCTGCTGGCGCAGGCGATAACGGCGGCCACCTATCCCGACCAGATCGTGGCGGCCGCCGACTTTCTTGCACATGAGAAGACAACTGGCAACTCGTTGATGAAGTTGGTGAGCAGTCAGCCGTGGGACCCGAGCGTGAAGGCGCTCACCGAGTTTCCCCCGGTGTTGAACAACATGGCGCAGAACCTTACCTGGACATCGCAACTGGGCGAGGTCTACCGCAACCAGCTGAGCGAAGTGATGGCTGCCATCCAGGCGCTGCGCGCCAAGGCATTGGCGGCGGGAAACCTGAAGGGGACGCCTCAGCTGAGGGTCAACCAGCCCACGCCGGACATCATCTCGCTCCAACCCGCCAATCCTCAGGTCGTCTACATTCCACTCTATAACCCGGCGCTGGTGTACGGGACGCCGATGCAGACGCCCAACTACAGTTTGGCCGGCGCGCCCGCCACGAGCGCGATATCGATGGGCCTGGGCGTCGCCGCCGGCGCGCTCACCGCCGGGGGCTGCTGCGATTGGGGCTCGACTAACTGGGACTGTAACTGGTACCACGGTGTCGCCTACTACCACGACTACCCTTATTACGGAAATAACGCATGGCAGGGCAACTACTACGGGGGGTACAACCGCTACGGACACCACACCTACCACACGCTCTACGACTACACTCATCCTTACACCGCTTTTCAGAACGGGAAGAGCTCGCGGGCCATCGCTCCTGCGGCTGGGACCGAAATCACCTCCACCGGGAAAATAATGACGGTCGAGAATCGTGACGCGGAAGCTTCTGACGCGTTTAATGCCGCCAGCGGCGGCTGGAGAAACACCGAGGAGCTACGGGGCTGGGGCGCAAGCGACACCGGCGCGTCGCCGACCGTTTTCAGCAGTTGGGGCCATCGTCCCGGATCTTCTGCCTTTGGCAACGCGGGCTGGGGCGGTCGCTCAGCCAGCTTCCGCGGCTGGACGATCCAGGGTGGCAACGGCGGCGGTTGGGGCAACGGAGGCAGCCGCTCGCGCTGAATTGACCGCCAGGGAATTTTGGTTGAACTCAAGAGGAGAATGAAGAGGATGGTGTTCCCGTTGCAGTGGTGTGGAGTGATCGGCTTGAGATTTTGGCAGACTTTCGCGGTTGTGGTGCTGGGGCTTTCGCTCGTGGCCTGCCATCAGAAGGTGGTGTCAACGGGAGGCAATCCTGCGCCCGGCGAGAAGACATTTGCGTCGCCGGCAGATGCCGCAAAGGCCTTGGTGGATGCGGCCAAGAGCGATGATGAGCAACAGATGCTGGCGGTGTTTGGATCGGGAGCGAAAACCATTCTCTACTCCGGGGATGCAGCCGATGACAAAGCGGCAATGGCGGACTTTGTCGCCGCCTATGAGCGGATGAATCGCTGGCGCAAGCTCGAGAACGGCAACCAGATTCTGCTGGTGGGCGCCAGCAACACCGCGTTCCCGGTTCCATTGGCAAAAGACCGCCACGGGCAGTGGTATTTTGATACTCCCGCAGGCGCAACCGAGCTTGCCGTCCGGCGGATCGGTCGCAACGAGCTTGCCATGATCGATATCTGCGCTTCGCTGGCCGACGCGCAGGAGGAATATTTTGAGCAGGCCCACGATGGGACCAAACAGTACGCGAAGAAATTCATCAGCGATGAAGGCAAGGAGAACGGATTGTACTGGCCGCAGGTTGCGGGTAAACCGAAGAGTCCCGTCGGACCGCTGATAGCTTTCGCGAGCGAGCAGGGAGCGAAGCTGAAGCCTGGCCTGCACAAGCCATTTCATGGCTACTATTTCGCAGTACTGGTTACGCAGGGACCTTATGCCTTTGGCGGCCTTCGCGACTATGTGCGCGATGGCATTATGAACCGCGGCTTCGGTTTTATCGCCTGGCCGGCCGAGTACGGCAAGTCCGGGGTGATGACGTTCATGATCGACCGCGATCGCATCATCTATCAGAAGGATTTTGGAGCCAAGACCGATGACGAAGTCCGCTTCCTGACTGCCTTCAATCCAGACCGCGGTTGGATACGGGTGGAGCAGTAAAGCAGTCAGCACTCAGCACTATGCGAGCTTCGAATAGGACTGGGATGTTGGCACAGCCGCGGCTGCGGTCAATGGGTTTTTGGCCCCGAGGTTCTAATTCCGACTTGCTATCTTCGTGATCGGCACTCGGCTTCACTGCGACTTCTTTGGGCTGGCGGGACTCGTCGGATTTGAGCTGGGGGGACTAGCCGAACCGGTCGAACACTGTGCCGGTAGATAGTCCGGGTCGGGCTTTCCCAAATGCGCGCAGGCGCTTTCCTTTCGCGCTGCTGCCCCAGTGGCGGCCGTGGCAGTCTGGTTGTTGGAATCGCTGACCCATTGGTCGTAGGCCACCCACATTTTGCCGTCATTGCTGGTTACGTCACATTGACTGGGATCCGCCAGAGTACATATTTCCAGTTGGTAAACCGGATGGATCTCCCACAGCGTACTGCGGGCCGGATCGCCGGTAGGGGCGGAAGGGCTTGTGGGGCTTACACAGGGCTTGTGTGCATTGTCATAGAACAGCTGGCCGGTGATGCGCGCCACGTTGTTCACCGGCGTTTGTAAATCCAGGCTCGACCATGATGCGGGTCGAAAGTGCGGGCTGATCTCCGATGTAACACTGGTGCATTCGCCCTGCTTCTGACCTCCGGCTGAAGGATCGACCAGCGGAACGTGCAGGTCGCTGTTGACGAAGCCCGGAGTCTGGCAGTTGACTTCCTCCCCGGCGGTGCAATCGGAGAAGTGCGCCTCCATAATCCAGGCCTTCATCCGTACCACATCTCCTTCGCCGATCATCTTGCCGTTCTGGCTGTAGAAACCGTGGAGTGGCTGCCGGCTGGGCAGATTGGTAGTCTCCCAGCCATTCTGCCTGGCTTGCGCTCCCATCGCGCGCATGGCGGCGAAGTCGACAACGGTGATCTGCGTGGTATCGGCGCAGAAATTGTTTTTGGCCTGGCTCTGCAACATCTTGGCTTGTAGCACTGTGCCTTTGGCAGTCTTGGAGACGACCCCGCAATGTCCGCATTGGACAAACGGATCGGGTTTGGTTGCGATGGCGTCGAAGGGCAAGGTGCATCCGGCGGGGAGGATGTCGTTGCCTGTTTGAGCTTGCGCAAGAGCACCCGCAATCAGGCAAAACAAAACACCAGCGATGCCGAGGAAGGGTTTGCGGCTGAAATGAATGGACGTCAGGGGAGACCTCCTTGCAAGGTCCAAAACATTGGACTGATGCTGGGATTCTGAACACTGGGAGAAACGGCGTCAAGAACAATATCGGGACCGTGAGGATACTCACAATGGTGGAGACAAAGGAGGCTGGAAGACTGAGGTCAGGGCGAATTCGGCGGCACTGCGGACGCCGCCACGGATGCGAAACGATAACCTGAGGTTACAGCGTTCGCACTTCGGTTTCGCCGCGCGCGCGGGCTTCGTTCAGCGCCTGCTGGGGATCGCGGCCAGTCACCGCCTTGTACCAGGCGGGATGGTGCGTCCAGGCCCACTCTTCACTTACTGTGCCGCGGGTCATCGCCTGAATCGTGCCCGGCTCGCCGAAGGTGCTGAGATAGATGTGGAAGAAAATCCCGAAGAGCATGATCAGCGCCGAGAGGTCGTGAATCACGTATGAGATTGCCACCGCGATGCGGCCAAACGTGGTCGGGAACCACATGATGATGCCGGTGATCAGGTAGGCGATCGAGCCGCACACGATCTCCCAGAACATCAGCTTTTGTCCGCCGTTGAAGAAGCCGGTCTCCGGCGATTCCATGGAGTCGGTACGGGTGATGTAGTTCTTGATGTGCTTCATCCAACGTGAATCGGCGGGGGTCCAGCGCATTACCTCCAACCAGTTAATCGCCTGCAGGGCGAAGAAGAAGACAAAGCCCAGCCCGAACCAGGGATGCAGCAGCCGGGTCATTGCGCCGCCGCCAAACAGCGGAGTGAAGAAGCGGAAGATCCACGGCAGGTAGATGCCGAAGCCCGAAAGCAGCGCGAGAAAGAAGAAGATGCCGACCATCCAATGGAGAAAGCGGGTGTACACAGGATGGCGAAGCAGTTCACCTGTGTAGACCACGGTCTGCCCCAGACGATCGATGGCATTGGTACGATGCACGAAGCGATTGGCCGAGGTCGCCATCTAGCTCTCCCTTCCTGCCGGCGGTGGTGGTGGAGGTGGATCGATTTGTTTAATTGGCGGCAAGGGTTGGGTGCGCCGTGGGCCTTCGAAGACGTAGTGCATCACCACGCCGACGAAGCCCAGCATTGCGCCGAATAATCCGATGGGCTTGAAGAAATCCTTCCAGACGGTAAAGCTGAGCGGGATTCGCGGCTCCTTCGGCAGATTGCCGTAGCGCTCAGGCTTGGTGATGTCGTGGAGAACATAGATGACGCTGGTGCCGCCGATGGTGTCGGGATCGTACACCCCGGCGTCTTTGAAGCCGGAGACGTCACGCAGTTGCCCGGCGCGCTTCTCGGCGAGGAACTTCATGTCATCCTTGGTGCCGAACTGCAGGCAGCCGGTCGGGCACGCCTTGATGCACGCGGGCTCCAGGCCTGCTCCTACTCTGTCAGAGCAGAGCGTGCACTTGTAAACCTTCTTCGTCCTGGGATTGAACTTGGGAACGTTGAATGGACAGCCGGAGACGCAGAACTGGCAGCCAATGCAGTTCTCTTGCTGGAAATCGACGATGCCGTTCTCGTACTGCACGATGGCGCCGTCGGCGGGACAGGCGCGCAGGCAGCCGGGATCGGCGCAGTGCATGCACTGGTGCTTGCGCATCAGCAAGGCGAAGCTGCCGTCGGAGTGCTCATCTTCATTAAACTTGATGAGGTTCCAGTAATTCCAGTCGGTGTCGGGCATGGTCTGATAGGTGTTGTCGAAGGTGGTGGTCTGGAACGGCATGTCGTTCCATTCGACGCACGCCACTTCGCATGCCTTGCAGCCGATACAGGTGGTGGTGTCGATCAGCTTGCAGAGCTTGGGCTGCCGCTGCGTGCCCGCGCCCGGTATCGGTCCGGGATGGGCCGAGATTTGCTGGATGCGTAATGTGCCGCGATCACTCATCGCATGCCTTCTTTGAAGAGGCGCACCTTTCGACCCTGCTCAGGGCAGGCTCCTTGGGTGCGCGGTTATAAGCCTTGAAAGGGCACGCCTTCAGGCGTGCCGTAAAGAACCGAAATCCAACCGGCTTTAGCCGCTGAGGGCATGTCCCTCAGGGCCTAAAGGCCACTCTCTAATAACGCTCTATCGGCACGGCTGAAGCCGTGCCCTTTCAAATCGCTACACTTTCTCGAGCTTCACCAGGAAGCCCTTGGACTCCGGTGTGTGTGCGTTTGGATCTGTGACCGCGGGCGTCAGCAGATTCGCCGGGGTCCGCGCATCTTTGCCTTCGTCTTCGATGATTCCGCGGAAGCCCTGGTGAATCGGCAGCCCGATGGGATACACCTTCTTGCCATCGATCATCAGCGGCTTCAGCCGGCGGGTGACGAAAGCTTTCGCGATGTAAGTTCCACGGGCGCTGATCACTTTCACCTGGTCCGTTCCCTTGATCCCTTTTTCCTCCGCCAGTTCTACCGGCATCTCAACGAACGGCTCAGGTATAAGTTGGACGTTCATCGGGTTGTTTTTTGTCCAATAGTGGTACTGCTCAGTCAGCCGATACGTCGTGCAGACGATGCTGTATTCCGCCGGATCGCCGAACTTGTCATATGGCGTCGTGAATTTCTTCACCAGAGGGTTGTTCGACTGGGCGGGATGCAGCAGGTTCTTGGTGGGACTTTCGATTGGTTCGTAGTGCTCCGGGAATGGGCCGTCAGCCAGTACTCCGATTGGAGCAAACAAGCGACCCACGCCTTCAGGATTCATGATGAACGGTCCCATGTGATCTTTGGGGTGAGAATCGGGCTTGAAGTCCGGCACGTCATTGCCCGCCCACTTTTGGCTGGCTTCGTTCCACCATACCTGCTTGCGCTGCGGATCCCACGGTTTTCCGTCTGCATCGCAGGAAGCGCGGTTATAAAGCACGCGGCGGTTAGCAGGCCACGACCAAGCCCAGTTCGGATAAATGCCTAAACCGGACGGGTCTTCGGTGCCGCGCCGCTGGATCTGTGCTCCGGCTTCCGTCCAACAGCCCGAGTAGATCCAGTTTCCGCACATCGTCGTGCCGTCGTCTTTGAGCCACGCGAATCCCGGAAGCTGCTGTCCGGCCTTGATCACCTGCCCTGTTTTCTCATCCGTCAAATCCGCCAAGGCTTTGCCGTTTAGCTCCATCGCTACTTGCGACAGTGGCGGATGAGCCGCGTCGGCGTAAGCCCAGGTCAGATTAAGAATTGGGTCGGGGAATTTTCCGCCCTCTTTCTTGTAGAGGGCGCGGACACGCAGGAAAATTTGCGCAACGATGTCCTGGTCCAGCCGGGCGTCGCCCGGAGGAGGAACCGCGGCATTCTTCCATGTCACCCAGCGCGCCGAATTCGTCATGCTGCCGTCTTTTTCGGCGAAGCCGGCGCAGGGCAGCCTGTACACGGTAGTGGGGATGGTCTTTTGCTCTTCCGCGGTGATTCCCGGAGCGCGCCAGAACTCACTAGTCTCATCCGGATAAATCTCACCCACAACTAACCAGTCGGCTTTTTTCAGCGCATTGATGTTCTTGTTGGTGTCAGGGCCGACCATTACGCCGTTCATGCCAAAGGCCATCATGCCTTTGATCTTGCCCTTGTACATGTCGTCCCAGATATAGGTCCACGAATAGTCACGGTCGACTTTAGGCAGGTAATCGAAGGCGAAGCTGTTTTCTTTCGTTGCCGCGGGGCCGTACATCGCCTTCAACAGCGACACGAAGAATTTCGGCGTGTTCGAGTAGTAGTTGAATGAGTCCCACTCCGCCGGCTTCGACGCTGTTGGCGTGATGCGCTTCAGAAAGCTCGCTAAATCAGTGTCCGTAGGGCGAGGAACTTTGATATATCCGGGCAGAGAGTCGAACAGACCTGCCATGTCCGTGGCGCCCTGAATGTTGGAGTGCCCGCGCAGAGCATTGACCCCTCCGCCCGCTCTTCCAACATTGCCGAGCAGCAGCTGAATCATGGCCGCAGTGCGAATGATCTGCGTGCCGAAGGTGTGCTGCGTCCAGCCCACGGCATAGATGATGGTCGAGACCTTCTTCATATCGCCGTCTTTGCGCACAGAAGTGAACATGTCGACGGCTTTGAGGTACTGCGCTTGCGGAATTCCGGTGATTCGCTCGACGATTTCCGGCGTGTAGCGGGAATACTGCTGCTTGAGCAGTTGGAAAACACAGCGCGGGTGCTGCAGGGTCAGGTCGTAGGCCACGTTCGGCGGCAGCCCCGCCGGCGCCGAAGAAGCCGATTGCGCTGTAATCGCTTTGCCGCTGACATCACCGCCCTGTTCGTAATTCCAGGTCGAGGTGTCGTACTTGCCCGCAGCGGCGTCAAATCCCGAATACAGCCCGTCGTCGGGAAGTTTGAAGCCTTCCTTCACGACGAAAGCGGCGTTCGTGTAGTTGACCAGATAGTCCTTGGCGATACGATTGTTTTCGATCGCGTAGCGGATCAGCCCACCAAGGAACGCGATGTCGGTGCCCGCGCGGATCTGGCAGAAGAGATCGGCGTTGGCTGAGGTCCGAGTGAATCGCGGATCGACGGAAATCAGCTTGGCGTTGCGCTCGCGCTTGGCCTCGATCGCCCACTTGAATCCGCAGGGATGGTTCTCGGCCGGATTACCGCCCATGATCAACATCATGTCGGTGTTCTTGATGTCGATCCAGCCGTTGGTCATCGCCCCGCGCCCAAAAGTTGGTCCCAAACTTGAGACCGTTGGGCCGTGTCAAACACGGGCTTGGTTTTCCATATAGACCAAGCCCATACTCCTCATTGTCTTTACGACCAGGTAATTGAACTCATTGGTATCGGTGCAGCCGCCGATGAAGGAAATACCTTCGCACCGGTTTACCGTATGACCATCCGTGTCCTTCTCGATGAAGGTCGCGTCCCGAGTCTTCTTGGCCCAGCGCGCAATCTCATCGAGCGCCTGGTCCCAGGAAATATCCTCCCACTCGGTTCCGCCCGGCCGCCGCACTTGTGGCTTGGTAAGGCGGCGCGGGTTCAAGATATCCTGCTCGAGCGACGATCCCTTGGGGCACAATGTGCCGCGATTGGTGGGACAATCGGGATCGCCCTCTACATGGACTACTTGCGGCGTGACATTTTTGGCGCGGTCGCCAATCGTGTAGATCAGCACGCCGCAGCCAACCGCGCAATAGGGGCAGGTGCTGCGCGTCTCGGTAGAGCGCGAGATTTTCAGCGCGGAAGCCTGCGCGTGCAGCGGCGTCAGGTCGAAGCCGAGCACTGAAAATCCGACCGCGCCGGCTATGCCGGTTTTTACGAACGTACGCCGGGATACATCCATTAGAGAGCCCTCCATGGACGCGGAACAATCAGGTTATTGTGCAGGGATATTGCAGAGATGAAAGAGTGCCGAGTTGAGAAGGCGGAAGAAGACATTGCCGTGGCTCCGAGCCCTGGAACCCTACAACGCTTGCCTTACAGAGAACCCCACCGGGAAAAGAGATTACACCCTTGTGACGACGAGGGTCAACAGGATTGCGGGTGGATGAGTTGGACAGATTTCGCGCACTGTTACCGCGCCAAAATCAACCAGGGTTGTGCAGCGCGGCGGTCTGGCGTGACCGAACGAGTAAAGCGCGCAACGCTAGATGCTTAGAGGGTAATGTGAAATTAAGTTGACGCCGGTCAGCGCCAGCGCGAAGCTTTCGATGGCCGTTCACAAACCTTGTCGCGCTACGGCTACTTCGGATACGTTGCCGCGCGCAAGACGAGCTGTGCTGAAGGAACGTCATGACAAATGCCGGTTGCGTTCGTACATCCCGTCATATCATTTGGAAGTTGTTCCTGGCTCTGGCGCTGAGCTTGTCCGTACTTGCACCAGCTCGGGCCCAGACGTTCACGGTTATTCATACTTTCCAGGGTGCGGACGGAGCCAACCCGCGGGTTGGTTTAACCCTGGATCGCGCCGGAAACCTTTACGGCACGACGATCACAGGCGGGACCGAGGGACTCGGAACGGTCTTTAAAATGACGCGCGGCGGATCGGGATGGGTGTTGACCAGGATCTTCGAGTTCAACAGTAGCGACGGCTATTCCCCTCTTGCGCCCGTCGTCTTTGGCCCTGACGGCGCTCTCTACGGCAGCGCACAGTTTGGAGGCCAGCATTATGATGGCGTGATTTTCAGGCTGCAACCCCCCGCCACATTTTGCCGGGCCGTAAGTTGCCCCTGGACGCAAACCGTGCTCGCCAATCTGTATGGCGTTTACGGTATAGCACCCTCCGGCCCGCTCAGCTTTGATGCGGCCGGCAACATCTATGGCACTGCGCAATTGGGCGGAAATTTCAACCATCTCCCTTGCAGTACGGGCGGGCTGGGATGCGGTACCGTCTACCAGCTGATCAAATCCCAAAATTGGGCAATGAACAGCCTGTATGCCTTCACCGGGAACGGCGACGGCATTTATCCCTATGGGGGAGTGATCCTGGATCCGGCGGGGAACCTGTACGGTACCGCGCAGGGCGCCAATATCTTCGAGTTGGTTTCCTCTGGTGGCGGCTGGACGTTCAACCTGATTGCAGGGTTGGTCGGCAATGATGGGTACGACCCCTACGCGGGCCTTATCTGGGACGATGCCGGCAACCTCTACGGCGCAGCCGCAGGCGGAGGCTCTGGACGTGGTGGAACCGTCTTTCAGTTATCGCCATCAGGTGGAGGCTGGAACCTGAATATTCTTGCCAGCCTTACCGGCAGCGGCGGACTGTATGACGGGCCTCTGGCCGCTCTCTTCCTCGACAGCGCCGGAAACCTCTACGGCACGACCCAAATTGACGGCGCTTTCGGCTGTGGCAGTGTCTTCAAGCTGAGTCCCTCCGGCGCCGGCTATACGTTTACTGCGCTGCACGACTTCACCTGCGGAACGGATGGAGCAAATCCGTTTTCCTCCTTGACGATGGACGCCGGCGGCAACCTGTATGGGACGGCCGCGTATGGCGGAGATACGGGATGCGACAACGGCCTCGGCTGTGGCGTGGTGTTTGAGATCACTCCGTAAAGTCACTGATCAATGCTCCGGCTTGACGCCTCGTTCAAGGACGGAACCATTGCCGGTACTTCTCCCGATTCACCTTTCGCCTTTTCTTCCACAGGCCTGTAGTCATACAATGTCGGCATCGGTTCGGGACCTGTTGATGACCATCTTTGCTGTTGTGCTTATCACCGCCGTTTGCTTCGCCGCCGGTATTGCGGTTTCGCTTTTGTTTTGCCGGTCGCAGATCGTCGCGCTGCAAGAGCGGAAAAATGCTTCCGAGCAGGAACTTGCGGCGGCAAGAGCAGCGAGAGAACGTCAGGCTGCAGAGATTCTGGCGTTAACAGAGGCGCGTTCGACGCTGGATGCGACCCTCGCCAGCGAACGGCGCAACAGCGAAGAGAAGCTGCGGCTGCTGCAAGATGCCAGCGAAGACCTAAAGTCACACTTCAAGGCGCTGGCGAGCGATGCCTTGGAGAGCAACAACGCTAACTTCCTCCAACTCGCCAAGAGCGTGCTCCAGAATTGCCAGACACAAGCCGCCGGTGAGCTCGCGCAGAAAGAGCAGGCGGTCAAGAACCTGGTCGAGCCGATTGCGCAATCGCTCAGCGGAATGAACCAGCAGATCCAGGCGCTGGAGCAGGCGCGAAGCCACGCTTACGGCGCGCTGAGCACGCAGGTGCAGTCGCTGCTGGAGACGCAGAAGGCGCTGCAAGCGGAAACAGGAAATCTGGTGAAGGCGCTGCGCGAGCCGCAGGCACGCGGCCGTTGGGGCGAGCTGCAACTGCATCGCGTGCTCGAACTCTCGGGCATGCTGGAGTATTGCGACTTCAAAGAGCAGCTATCGTTCAATGACGACGAGCGGCGCTTCCGTCCAGACGTAATCGTCGATTTGCCTGGTGGTAAGCAGGTGGTGGTTGACGCGAAGGTCCCGCTCACCGCATATCTGCTGGCGCTCGAAGCACCGGATGATGCGACCCGCAACGCGCGGCTGAGCGATCACGCGCGCCAGGTACGGAATCACATTGACGGGCTGGCGAGCAAGACCTATTGGGCGCATCTGCCGTGCACGCCGGAGTTCGTCGTGCTCTTCCTTCCGGGCGAGGTCTTCTTCCGCGCGGCGATGGACGCCGACCCGGAGCTGATCGACTATGGCGTCAACCAGAAGGTGATTCTGACGTCGCCAACGACGCTGATTGCGCTGCTGAAGGCCGTTGCGTACGGCTGGAACCAGAAGAACCTGGCCGAGAGCGCCAAGCAAATCAGCGAGGCAGGGAAGACCCTGTACGAGCGGCTGTGCAAGATGACGGAGCACTTCGAGGCCTTAGGGAGAAAGCTCGGAGGGGCTGTCGAGTCCTACAACGAGATGGTCGCGTCGGTCGAGCGTCGCGTGTTGCCGATTGCGCGCAAGTTCCCCGAGCTGGATCGCTCGCTTGCTGCGGATTCCATCCCCGAGCTGCCGCAACTGGAGAAGACTCCGCGCGAGCTGCAAGCCCAGGATTGGCAGGAGACGATCGAGCATCCGGAGCTGCCGCTACAAGAAGAGAAGGTCGATACGGCGAAGGCGTGAGGAACTACCCCACCCAAGCAAACGCCGCTTGGGTGGGGCACCCGCATGAGTGCAGCACCCGGCAATTAGGGCGTGATCTCCCAAATGGTGCCCCCGAGGTACTGGCCGCCCAATGCAGTCGTGCCGTACAGGTTGCCACTGGCATCAAACGTGACGTTACTTGTAGGGCCTGCGCCGTCACTGCCATTCGTAAAATCGTAGAGCGAGGTATAAATCCAACTTCCATTTGAGGGCGTCAGCTTGAAAACTGACCCCGCTCCGAAGGCACCGTCGCCGTAGGTGGTGCCGTAGAGACTTCCGGCGGCATCCATGACCAGCTTCTCCTGAGGGCCTCCCCCCGCAACGCCGGGGAAGCTGTAAAGCGTGTTGAGGCTCCATCCACCGCTAAAAGGTGTGAGTTGGAAAACTGTGCCGCCCCCACCGCTACCGCCAGAAGCAGTTGTTCCATAGATGTTCCCTGATCCGTCGAAAATCAAGCCTCCGTAGAGGTAGCGACCGTGTTTCCACCGGTAAATGTATAGAGGACGTGTTCTAACCAGCCGGAGTCGGATGGTGACAGCTGGTAGACTACGCCGTAGCCGAGTCCTCCCCCACTGCACACACCATAAAGATTGCCGGAGCTGTCAAAAATCACCCCGCCATACGGGTAGCCACCGTCGCTGCTACCGCTAAAGCCATAAAGGGCCTGTTCTGTCCAGCCGCTACCTGAGGGCGATAATTCATACACCGCCCCACAACCACCGACCGCACAGTTCCCACGATTGCCGCCGCCCATGGTACTGCCGTAGATATTGCCCGATTGGTCAAAGGCGAGGTCGCCTTGGGGATTATGTGCGTCATAAAAGGCAAAACCATAAATTACAGTGTGGTTCCACTGGACCAATGCCGTTCTGGGGGCCGTCGGCTGCGTAGTCAAGCTGAAGACCGTTCCAAAAAAGGTACCGTTTGGATTAGATAGATCAGAGGTCGTGCCGTATAGAGCTCCCTGAGGGCCGATGCTTACCTTCCCATAGGGATCCGTACCGTCTAACTGCCCAAAGAAGCTATAGATTGGCGTAAATAGCCAACCGGAACGGGCATGTTTAACTTGGAAAACGACGCCGCATCCTTCTGGGCAATTATTATCGTTATATATGCCGCCAAGGGCTGCCGTGCCATAGAAAGTTTCCACCCCTTGCCTGGTCAAGCCGGCCAGAGGACGCCAGCCATCAGCTCCAGTGGTAAAAGCATGTAGAGTGGTGAGGGTTTGCGCCGGAGCTGGTTGAGAGAGTGCCGTGAAGGCAAGCGCAATGCAAATTGTAAGGGTGATGTTGAAGGTAGCTTGGCGCATGACGTGCTCCTTGCTGACAAGAAATCGACGGCCCTACGACGATGGAGGATTCCGACTTGGTTCTTAACAGGCGCAGCTTAGCACGCATTTCAGGGAAGCCTAGATATCAGAAGAAAAGCGTGTCTCTAAATCCCGAGTCGGGATATGCAACTGAGTTGGTCGCACCAGTGACGCCAGGAACAGGATGAGGTTTTCGATCCCAACCTTTCGTCACGCACCATGATCTCCTCCCCATATTTTACGCGCCCCCACAAAATCCTAGGTTCTTAAGGTGGGCGCGTGCAGTTCCTCATGCAATCGCACAACCTCGTCGTGCAAGGTGGCGCTAAGCTGCTTGCGATCGCCGCTGGGCTCCATTGGTTCGCCAAATACGACCTGTGCGCGAATGGTTCTCTTGCCCAGCAAGTTCCATAGATGCGGCAGCAGTTTCATGTCGCCCCACCAGCAGGCCTCGGTCGCCGGATCACCGTCCTCGAGCTCATAGCGGATGGCGCACGGCGTCACCGGGGCGGCGGCATCAATTGCCGACTGCAGCATGGTCGAGTGAAAGCGGAGCACGCGATGGCCATCGGTGGTTGTGCCTTCAGGGAAGAGGACGACAGCTACGCCGTCGAGCAGAGCGTCGCGAATGCCGGCGTTAGCGCGGGCGACACCTGCGCGATCGTGTCGCTGCACAAACACGCTGCCCGACCACCGCGCGTACGGTCCGAAGATTGGCCACCGCGCCACCTCCGCCTTGGAAACGAACACACACGGCACAGTTGCGCTGAGAACAACGATGTCGAGGTAGCTCAGGTGATTGCTGACGATCAGCCCGCGGGTGGGGGGCCGGCCGTGGATGTCGAACTGCACTTCGATGGCGCGCAGCGTAGTGGCGCAGCTCTCGTGCAGCCACTCGGCGCATATCGCGCGAGACGCGTTGGGCGGAAGATAGCGATGCCGCCACAGGCCGCGCAGCGCTCCCAGCAGAAACACCGACCATCGTCTGATTTTGCGCCGCAGACTCGCCAGAAACTCGTTCATCGCATGAGCTCGCCGTAGTGCAGTTTACCCAAATTTCAGAGAACGACCGTTTGTCGTGCACGGGGTGGCATCCCTCAAAACAAAAAATCTCCTGCCATTCAACTTGGAACGGCAGGAGGGATGTGACTCACGCAGGCACGATTCCTAGATGTCGTAGTACATCTGGAATTCGTAGGGATGTGGACGCAGGCGCATGGCGTTCACTTCCTTCTCGCGCTTGTAGTCGATGTAGGTGTTGAGCATCTCGTCGGTGAAGACATCGCCCTTAAGCAGGAACTGGTAGTCCTTGGCCAGGTGATCCAGCGCCGACTCGAGCGAGCCCGGCATCGAAGGAACCTGCGCCAGCTCCTCCGGACCGAGATCGTAGATGTCCTTGTCCAGCGGCTGGCCGGGATCGATCTTGTTTTCGATGCCGTCGAGTCCCGCCATCAGCATCGCCGAGAACGCCAGATAGGGATTGCAGCTCGGATCCGGCGGCCGGAACTCGACGCGCTTCGCTTTAGGTGACGCCGAATACATCGGAATGCGACATGCAGCCGAGCGATTGCGGCGCGAATACGCCAGGTTGACGGGAGCTTCGAAACCGGGCACCAGGCGCTTGTACGAGTTGGTGGTCGGAGCAATCAGCGCCGAGAGCGCCGGGCCGTGCTTGATCAGCCCGCCGATATACCACAGCGCCATCTGCGACAGTCCCGCATAGCCGTCACCGGCGAAGAGCGGCTTGCCTTCCTTCCACAGCGACTGGTGGGTGTGCATGCCGCTGCCATTGTCCTGGAAGAGGGGCTTGGGCATGAAGGTCACGGTCTTGCCGTACTGGTTGGCGACATTCTTCACGATGTACTTGTAGAGCATCATGGAATCGGCCGAGCGGATGAGCGAGTCGAATTTCAGGTCGATTTCGGTCTGGCCGCCGGTGGCGACTTCGTGGTGATGGCATTCGACCACCAGACCGCAGTTCTGCATGGTCATCGCCATCTCGGTGCGCAGGTCCTGATAGTGATCGGTCGGCGATACCGGGAAGTATCCTTCTTTGTAGCGGGGACGGTAGCCCAGGTTGTTCTCCACGCGTCCCGAATTCCAGCGGCCCTCTTCGGCGTCGATAAAGTAAAAGCCCTCATGCTCGTTCTGATCGAAACGGACGTTGTCGAAGATGAAGAACTCGGCCTCAGCGCCGAAGTAAGCTGTGTCGGCAAGGCCGGTGGAGGCGAGATACATCTCGGCCTTCTTGGCGATGTAGCGCGGGTCGCGATCATAGCGCTGCTTGGTGACGGGATCGATCACATCGCAGACCATGACCAGGGTCGGGACTTCGGTAAAAGGATCGAGCATGTAGCGGGCCGGATCCGGGATGAGCAGCATGTCGCTCTCGTGAATGGCAGCCCAGCCGCGGATGGATGAGCCGTCCATGCCGAAGCCTTCTTCAAAGGAAGACTCACTCAGCTGATTGATGGGATAAGAAACGTGGTGCCACAGTCCGGGAAGGTCAGTGAAGCGCAAGTCCAATACCTGCACGTTGTGCTCCTTCACGAATTCCATGACTGCCTTGGGACCAGGTTTTGTATCGGGCATTCGAAACCCTCCTCTTAACTGCCTCGCCGGTCATGCCGCGCGGGCTGGGTGGTTATTCTTGCGTTGAAAATAGGGAACATCAGGTTGCGCTTTGAAACAAAGCGACGACGTTCCGAGTAAAAAGTTCGGACTGGAAACCGCATTGATTGCGTGGTTGTGGGGAAAAGGCCACGGTCCTCGGCCCACACATCAGCATACGGGGCCAACAGCCTGGTAGGAAATCCAATATTTTTATGGACGCGATAAGGGGGATTTATGGGAGTAGTGGATCGTGGATAGGAGCAGCCGCCGCAATTGTGCCCTCGCTGGGCCTAACCGCGCGGCCATGCCCAGCTTGGTTCCTGCTGCACCTTTTGCCAATTATTGACGAGTTTGTAAATCACGATTCATAAGCGCCAGTAACCATAGAGTTATGAATAAGGGCGCTTTGGCGGGCGGCTCTGCCGCGGTGAGAAGCCGGATTCGGCGTGGCGACGCAACCACCTCCGTGCCGCAGTCGGCGCCAGCGTACACGGTGAAGCTGGCGGGCGACGCGCAGGAGTTCCGGGCAGCGTTGCGATTGCGTTACGAGGTGTTCAACCTGGAGTTGCGGGAAGGTTTGCAATCGTCGCACTCAACCGGCTGCGACTTCGATCCCTTCGATGCGGTGCTGGATCACATCATCGTGAAGTGCGCCTATTCGGACCGGGTGGTGGGGACCTACCGTTTGCAGACCGGGATGACGGCCGCGCGCAACCTTGGCTATTACAGCGAGCGGGAGTTCGACTTCACGGCTTACGCGGCGCTGCGGGCGCAGGTGCTGGAGCTGGGCCGTGCCTGCATTCACCAGGACCATCGCAATACGCAAGTCCTGATGCTGTTGTGGAAGGCGATCGCGCAGTACGGCATCCAACGCGGCTGTCGCTATCTCATCGGATGCAGCTCGGTTACCTCGCAAAACCCGGCCGTCGGCGCGGCGGTGTATGCGAAGCTGAGCAAATTTCTCGCCTCACCGGAGCTGCAGACCAGGCCGCAACGCGGCTTTCTTTGTGACCTGGATTGCGCCGCGGCCTCCGACGCCGAAGAATCGAAGGTGCCGAAGTTGTTGTGGGCTTATCTGACCATCGGGGCGCAGATTTGCGGGCCGCCTGCGCTTGATCCGGAGTTCCGGACCATCGACTTTCTTACTTTGCTGGACCTGGCGAGAGTGCCAAAGGGGCTGTTCTCGCGGGTGATGCCAGGCGTGTGAGTTTCGCAGAGGCACGGGTTTCACCACGGAGCACACGGAGATCACAGAGAAAAATTTTGGTAAAGAGCGACTCCGTGCGCTCAGCGGTCTCAGTGGTGACCGATTTTCACTTCACCCGCGATTTCTTGATCAATTTCATCGCGGTCTTCGTATCCTTGCAGCCCAGGATCTTAAGTTTCTTTCCCCGAGCTTTGTTGTAGGCAACGAAGAAGTCCTCCAGCTCCTCGATCATGTTGCTGTTCAAGTCAGCGGGCTCTTTGATGTCGGCGTGAACGTGGGAATGGATGGCGACCGCCAGAACGCGGTCATTACGAACGGTCTTGGCGCCTTCGGTCTGTTCGCCCTCGATCACTCCCACAATGCGGCATTCCAGAACGCAGCCGGTAAAGGCCGGCTGGTCCATGAGCAACAGCACGTCGAGCGGGTCGCCGTCCTGCGCTTTGGTTTGTGGAACGAAGCCGAAGTCGTAAGGAAAAACCATTCCCTCGGCCAACACGCTGCTTAGCGTGAAGCTGCCGAGTTCGGGATCGTATTTGAACTTATTACGGCTCCCCTTTGGGGTCTCGATGACGACTCGCAGACTCTTCTGGCCGGTGGAGAAAGGGTCAATCTGGTCAGGTGATTTGAGCTTGCTGGTTTTTGGCATCTCTGTGTGAGTTGCACCTCCCTCATGCAATGCAGGTAGATGCCATTCAACGCTCTTGCGGATGTCGCGCGCCCCCAGGCTCACAAATTGAGATCTGCTGCGTATAATAAGTATTGGAATGTCCCCGCCGCTTGTGAATCTTCGCATCGCGCGAAATCAAATACCTCGGATCGCAGTGGCCGCACTGCTTTGCGCCCTGGTGTTTCTTTTCGCTCTGCACGCTAAGACGGCGGTCTATGGCAATGCCGCCCACGCCAAGGTAACTCCCTCAACATCCACAAAGCTGTGGGTCAGCGGGCAGAAGATAGAAGTCCCGCCCGAGAGCGCGCCTTTATTCCCGCTCATATTGTTGAGCTTCTTTGCTGTTTATCTGGTCCGCCGGCCTCTCATCCAGAGCGGCCTTATCATTCCTCTTCCCAGCAATCTTCCGCTCTGGCAACTGCATCGATTTTTGCGGCCACCCCCCGTCCAGAGCTAGATTCGTTCTCACTCGTTTTCTATACGTTTACTGGTGGGTTTCCGCATATTCTCCGGCTTGAACGGCTGATGCCGAACGGATTCAACGTTCTGCCGGTGCGGTTCGGAATACGGAATGAGGAAGGCGAATGCCAGTGTCCGATGAAGTTGCACATGAAATAAAGTCTTCGCCGGCTCGAAAGCGCAAATTGCTGATCGTGGGAGGCGTCCTGGTCTGTCTGCTGATTGCGGGCTTCGCCGCCATGCGGGTGCGAGCAGGCGGGGAATCCGCGCGCAGCGACAGCGGCGGCGCAGGAGCCGTTTACGCGGCAGTCGCTCCGGTGAAGCGGGAAACGGTTGCGAACTCGGTCTCGATGGCGGGGCAGTTCATTCCCTACCAGAACGTCGAGTTGCACGCCAAGGTCGCGGGCTACGTGAAGAGGATCTACGTCGATATTGGCGACCACGTCCACGCCGGCCAGGTGCTCGCGGTGCTCGAGATTCCTGAGCTGGTGGCGCAGGTGGATGAGGCCAAGGCTGGGGTGCACCACGCTGAGGAAGAGATCCAGCGCGCGCACAGCGACGTCTCACGCGCGGAGGCCGACAACGTTGCCTTGCACGCTAACGCCGAGCGCCTAGTCAGCACCGACAAAGTGCGGCCGGGGCTGATTGCGCAACAGGAGCTGGACGACGCGACCGCCAAAGACCGCGCCTCACAAGCGCAGGTGGACGCAGCCAAGTCCGCGCTGGCCGCGGCCAAACAGCAGTTGGAAGTAGCCAAAGCCAATCAGCAGCACTATTCCGCGCTAAGCGACTACGCCAACATCACTGCGCCTTACGACGGAGTGGTGACGTGGCGCTTCTCCGACACGGGGGCTTTGGTGCAGGCGGGAACCTCCAGCGCTACTGGACTTCCGCTGGTTACGCTGGCGCAGGTTGATGTTCTGCGGTTGCGCATCCCTGTGCCGGAATCGATCGCGGCAAAAGTGAGGATAGGGGATTCCGCCGATGTTCATGTGCAGGCGACAGGTGAGCACTTCACCGGCAAAGTCACCCGCTTCACGGACGCGCTCGATCCCTCCACTCGCACGATGCAGGTGGAAATTGATGTTCCCAATCCTAACTATCACCTGCAGCCGGGAATGTACGCTGAGGTAAACCTGGCGGCCAATAGCCGGGCCGACACACTGACGATTCCGGTCACCGCAGTGGTTCGCTCCGATAACAAAACCAGCGTGCTGGTGGTTGACGAGCAAAACCGGGTGCAGGCGCGCGAGGTGAAGTTGGGGGTCGAGAGTCCCAACCGTGCCGAGGTCCTTAGCGGCTTGAAGGAAGGCGAGAAGGTGATTGTCGGCAACCTGGGCAGCTACCAGGCGGGCGAGGTGGTGAAGCCGAAGCAGGCGGTGTTTACCGGGACCGGAGGCATGACGGGGTCGGAGTAAGCATTAACCGCGCCCACAAAAAGCAGCTGCCTTGCCCTGGCGGGCTGGTGATGACAACTCATTCCAGTCGCAGGGCGTGTCGCTGTCTTGGTTCGCCTGAGGACGCTGTTTCGACAAGGAAAAGGTTTTATGTCTAGTTTTGCAATCAAGTATCCGTTCTTCATCCTGATGTTGTGCCTGGCAATTGTTGTGGTGGGCGTGACGACGGTGCACCGCATGCCCGTCGATCTGTTTCCGCCCATCGACATCCCTGTCGTCGTGGTGGCGACGTTTTACGGCGGGATGCCTCCGGAGCAGATTGAGGCAAACATCACCGATACCTTCGAGCGCTTCTTCACGCTCGGCAGCAACATCGACCACATCGAATCGCGCTCGCTGACGGGAGTCAGCCTTATCCGGGTGTACTTCCAGCCGGGAACCGACGCCGACGCGGCAGTCACCGAGATCGCCAATCTGGCGATGGCTGACCTGCGAAGGCTCCCGCAAGGGACGCTGCCTCCGGTGGTGCTGAAGTTCGATGCCTCGAGTTTGCCAGTGTGCCTGGTGACGCTGAAGGGCCAGGGGCTGAATGAGACACAACTCCACGACATGGGACAGTTCAACGTTCGCAACCAGATTGCCAACGTTCCCGGAGCATCGGTGCCGCAGCCGTATGGAGGGAAGTATCGCCAGATTCAGTTTTACGTCGACCCGGTGAAGCTGGAAGCGGCGCAGATGAGCCCCATGGATGTAGTCAATGTGGTCAATGATGCTAACAAGATTCTGCCCGCCGGCGACGTACGCATCGGTCCCAAAGACTACAACATTTACAGCAACAGCCAATTGCCGAATATCGCGCAAATGAATGACGTGCCGCTGAAGGCCATCGGCAATAACGTACTGCGCTTCGGCGACATAGGGCACGCGGAAGACGCGTCCGCTATTCAATACAACATTGTGCGGGTTGACGGCCAGAAGTCGGTGTACCTGCCCATCCTGAGGCAGGGCGGCAACAGCAACACCATCGATATCGTCGACGGCGTGCGCGATCGGGTTAAGCACCTGCTGGATACTCCAAAGTCGCTGGTGACCAACGTGGTCTTCGATCAATCGCAATACGTGAAGATCGCGGTCGGCAATGTACTGCGCGAAGGCGGCATCGGACTGGTGCTGACGGCGGTGATGATCCTGATTTTTCTTGGGTCGTTTCGGGGCACCATCTCGGTGTTGATTTCTATTCCTGTCTCATGCCTCGCCGCATTTCTGCTGCTCAACGCTTTCGGGGGCACCATCAACACCATGGTGTTGGGCGGGCTGGCGCTGGTGCTTTCGCGCTTGATCGACAACTCGGTGGTGGTGCTGGAGAACATCTTCCGACACATGGAGGAGGGCGAGGACGCGGTGACTGCGGCCGAGCGTGGCGGAGAGGAAGTTCAGCTGGCCGTGCTGGCGGCGACGTTTACTACCGCGATCGTCTTTTTCCCGGTGGTGTTTCTCTATGGCGTCAGCAAGTACCTTTTTACCGCGTTGGCGCTGGGGGTAGTGCTGGCTTTGGCGGCGTCCTACCTGGTCGCGATGACGGTGGTGCCACTGTTCTGCGCAAAGTTTATGAAGGTACAGCACGGACACGGCGGGCATGTGAAGGCGACCTCGGCGTTTGGGAAGTTCGTTGCAGGCTTTAATCACCGCTACAACCGGATGCTGGGTCACTACGACCGGGCGGTCGATAAGGCGCTGTCGCGTCCGGTGGCAACGGTGGTGGTCATCATGGCCAGCTTTGTCTTGAGCCTCGCGTTGGTGCCGCTGCTTGGACTGGCGTTTTTCCCGCGAACCGATCCCGGACAATTTGTCATTAACGTTAAGGCCCCCGCGGGTTCCCGCCTGGAGATGACGAACCAGTACATCGCGCAAGTGGAAAACGACATTCGCGATGTGGTGGCCCCGCATGACCTGCAGATGATTGTCTCCAACATTGGCATGACGCCCGACCTGTCGGCGATTTACACCAGCAACTCCGCACAGCACACCGCGTTTGTGCAGGTCAGCTTGAACCAGGAGCACTCGACCAGCACGTTTACCTACATGAACCGGGTGCGCCGCAGGCTCAGCTCCGACCTGCCCGAACTCTCAACGTATTTTCAGACGGGCGGGTTGGTGGACTCAGTGGTGAACGCAGGCATGCCGGCGCCCATCGATATTCAGGTGACGGGCAATAACCAGGAGGCCGCATACCAGGTCGCCAGCGAAATGGCGGCCAAGCTACGGCGACTTCACTCTGTAAGCGATGTGCTGATTCCCCAGGACCTGGACTATCCCGGGATTCAGCTTGATGTGCGCCGTGAAATGGCGGCGCGCCTTGGCATGACGGCAACTGACGTGGTGGACAACGTGGTCACCGCGCTGACCTCCAACGGCATGATCGCGCCCAGCTACTGGGTCGATCCGCATAGCGGCAACAACTACTTCCTCACCGTGCAGTACACCAATCATCAACTGGGCACGATGACGATGGAAGACTTCAAGCAGATTCCGCTGCACGCCAAGAACAACATGAATACCACCATGCTGGAGAACGTTGCCGACATCAAGATGATTAACACGCCGACTGAGGTGGACCACTATCAGCTCTTCCGCACCATCGATGTTTACGTCGCGCCCAAGGGCGAGGACCTGGGCGCGTTGGCGAGCCAGGCGCAAAAGATCATTAAAGACACGCCGTTGCCGCCGAACATTCGGGTGGAGATGCGCGGCTCTGTGAATGCCATGCGCCAGTCGTTCCTGAGCTTCGGACTGGGGTTGCTGCTGGCGATCGTGCTGGTCTACCTCATCCTGATGGCGCAGTTCGCGTCCTTCGTCGATCCCTTCATCATCTTGCTTGCCATTCCGTCAGGCATAACCGGCGTGATCCTGTTCCTGCTGATTACGCACACCGGCTTGAACGTAATGTCGCTGATGGGCGTGCTGATGATGACCGGCATTGTCGTCTCGAACAGCATTTTGATCGTCGACGTAACGCGCAGCTATCGCAAAGGCGGGATGCCGATCCGCGACGCCGTCGCGCTGGCTTGCCGCGTGCGTTTGCGGCCAATCCTGATGACCTCGCTGGCTACGTTGCTGGGACTGGTTCCGATGGCGCTGGCTCTCGAGGCGGGCAGCGAACAGTACGCACCTCTGGCGCGGTCGATCATTGGCGGCCTGCTGGTCTCCGTCGTTCTGACCGTGTTCATTGTGCCGGCAGCCTATCTGCTCGTCCATCGCCACGAAGAAACTGCTCCCGCGCAGGAGGTGCAAGCTTGAGACGCAAGATCCTCTGGCTTGTGATCGCAGTGGCGCTGAGTAGTTTGTCGCTGGTTGCGCAGGCCGCCTCTACCGCACCTTCTACGAATGCGCCGCAGACTGGAACGACGACGACGCAATCGGGAGCCACGCAGGCACCTCCGGGTTCGCCGCAAGCAGTGCCTGCGCAACCAGCGCCACAATCACCAGCCCCGCCTCAACCCCAGGCGCAGTTGCCTGCGACGGGTGCGGCGCAACGGCTCACAGTGCAAGACGCGGAGGCGTTGGCGCTCAAGAACAATCCGCAGATTTCGGTCTACCGTCTGCTCGCTCTGGCGTCGAACCAGGTCACACGCGAGCAGAAGTCTGCTTACTATCCGAACGTATATGGGAGCCTGACGGCGGTTACGCCCAGGGACAGCGGCTCGCGCATTGCTGCCGGCAATCTGAATAACCCGATTGTGTATGAGCGCGCGGCCGGGGGAATTACGCTGTCGCAACTGATCACTGATTTCGGCCGCACGAACAATCTGGTGGCTTGGGCGGCGCTGCGCGCCAAGGCTGCCGACATGAACGCCGTGGCGACTGTCGATCAGATCAAGCTGGCCGTCGACCAGGCCTTTTATAACGCTCTTCAGTCCTATGCTGAGCAGATCGTCGCCGAGCAGACGGTCAAAGCCCGCCAACTTGTTGCCGATCAAATTACGACCCTGTTTCAGAACAAACTGCGCTCGCAGCTGGATGTAAGTTTCGCGGACGCCAACCTGGCGCAAGCCAGGCTGCTGTTGCTCGATGCGCAGAACAACTATCAGGCCGCGCTTTCTGTCTTGTCTCAGGTGTTGGGTTATCCGGCGCTACAGCAATTCGAACTGGTCGATACCCAGAGCGAGTTGAAGCCGCCGCCGGATGCGGTCAGTCAACTTGTCGAGCAGGCTTTCAGCAATCGTCCGGAAATCGCTTCGGAAGGTTATGAATTTCAGGCTGCGCAACGCTTCCAGAAAGCGGAGCGCGACTTGCTGCTCCCCAGCGTCGACGCGCTGGGTGTAGTTGGCCGCACTCCCTTCAGCAACAGCATCGCGGGGATATCGCCGTTCCCCAGCTGGTATGGCGCTATCGGGGTGAACGTCAACATCCCAATCTTCAACGGCTTTCTCTATCCGGCGCGCTCTCATGAAGCTGCACTGCGCGCCCAGGCTGACGCCGAACAACTGCGTGACTTGAAGGACAAGATCGCCAACGATGTTCGCGCCAGCTGGCTGAACGCGATCACTGCCTACAAGCGAATTGCCGTCAGCCAGCAGTTCGTTGATCAGACAAATCTCGCCGTCAGCCTGTCGCAGACGCGCTACAACCTCGGACTAAGCTCGATTGTGGAGTTGAGCCAGGCGCAGCTGCAACAGACGGAGGCGCAGATCCAATTTGCCGCCGCCAAGTATCAGTATCGCTTGGCGGAATCGGTGCTGCGCTTCCAGATTGCCGCGCCGTAAGGCTGACGGCGTGATTAGCGTAGCTGCGGGTGGCCTAAGCTGTTCTAGGTCTTGTTGGTCGCTGTTGCCGACAGCCGATTCAGGTACCGGTTCATCGCATCGCGGCCGGCAGCGATCAGCAGGTTCATCCTGTCCTGCGACATGCGAAATTCTGTGGTGCCGTATCCCTGCACCGGCAGGTGGCAGATTAAGTTCGGATATAGCCGCATCACGGAATTGTCTGAGGTACTGGTCGCCGCATCAATCAGCCTGGTCACGCGGTCGGCGCTGCGCAGGCGCGGCCGGCGCGTGTCCGAAACCTGCGCGCCAGGGACAGGAAGTGCGTGGTCGAGCAGCAGTCCCAGAGTGCCGGCGCCGTTCGCGTCGGTATTGCCCATGATCGCCGCAATCTCCGGGCTGCTTTCCGTCACCAGTGCCAGCGGGAAATTCGACAACACACCTCCATCCACGAAGATGTTCCCCGTCTTCGAACGACCGCGATAGAGCCCCCATCCGTCTTCCCAGACCATCTCGCGCCAGACGAAAGGAATGCTCATCGACATGCGGACCGAGAGCGCCACCGGAGCGTCGGGAGCTGTCCTCGCGTTCAGGACCACCATCTCCTGCTCGGTTACGTCGGAGGTTACAACGGAAACGTCAGACCGGGTTTGGGCCGCGAACTTGCTCCAGGTGATGTCCGGATCGAGACCCTTGGCGCTAAGTTTGCCCCTAAACCACGTAATAAATGCGTTGCCGGCATAGAAGCCACCGCATTCGTTAAACGAGAAAACCTCGCGATAGAGATCCAAAGTGAGCATCGCCTCCAATATTTCGGTATCAAGGCGTGTCCCAATCAGCGGGATATCCACCCGCTGGAGAAGTTCCATGGTCTGGCTGTTCGCAATGATGTCGGAGGTGAAGTCCGTCTTCTGAGGCGGATCCATGAAGGTGGCGAACACCGGGGTGTTGGTTCCGGGCAGCGTCTCAGCGCAGGCATCCAAGAGCTGCCTGGCGGTGTAGCCGGCGCCAACCAGCGTGGCTGTGATAGCTCCCGCCGAAGTGCCGACGATCCTGCGCGCGACATGGCCCGCGCTGCTGAAAGCGTCCATCGCGCCGCCAAACGCGGCACCCTTCGCGCCGCCTCCCTCAAATACCAGATCGAACAAGGCCATGCCAAACCTCCTGTGATGCGGGTAGAACTATACATCGCTTCCGCGTCGGGAAAACAATGAAGTTGCGGTTCTTCACAGTTGCAGGTATTCGCGATCTGCAAGGTTGCATTCGGGCAGAAGTGGCGGGAGGAGGACTTAGCCGCGTTTTTGGCTCACAACTGACTGTGACTACGGTCACTGAAACCCTGTTCGCCACCATGGCATAAACGACGACATGACAAATGTGGGTGGCAGATGCAATTTTCTGAAGGCTTCGATCGAGCTGAAGACCTGTTTGCAGACCTCAGGCAAGCGAGAGCGATTCGCCGCTACCCAGCTCCTTTTCAGAGAAGACGATGGCAATCGCGGAGTGTTTCTCCTGCTCAAGGGTACAGTCCGCATGACGGTGCGGGGTTTGCCCAAACTCGACCGGGTATTTTCTCCCCCATCCCTTCTGGGTTTGCCATCCACCTTCACCGGTCACGCCTACAGCTTGACTGCCGCGGCCGTAACAGACGTGGAAGTAGTTCATTTGGAGCAGGAACCCTTTCTTCACTTGATGCGGGAGCGGCCAGAGCTGTGTCGCGAAGCCACCGAGATGTTAGGCCGCGAGGTCACCTTCATCCAGACGGCATTGGCTGAACGGCGCAAGCAGGCGGCCCAGAACAAAACGTCCCCATCGGAACTTGGCACTCTGATTTAAGCCGCATCGTTCGCAGCGCCACAAACTTACTCGACTTCGAAATCGGTAGTGCGAATCGGAGTGGAGTTGCCCGCCGAGTCGACGCCTCTCAACTCCAGGCAGAAGACGGATGTGCCTATCGCCCAGCATTTAACCGCACGCAGCTTCAGAGGAGGTCGCCGGCTGCTATCCGAGGGCGATACCGCGACTGCTATCATCTTTAACTACCCAATACTCCGCGTTCGAGTGGCGGATAAGTGTAGTTTATGGTGTCAAAAAATCTGAAACCAATCTTCGCGTATGCGGGTGTCGGGCGCAGTTACCGGACGGTACGGTTCGCAATTCTAGTTATTGTCGCGATAAGCTCCCAACTCGTGGCACAGAAAAAAATGCCCACCTCGCCGCCGCTTCCCAGTATCGGCGGAGAGGCGGTGGTGATCCTGAAAACTCCGCCCCTAACCGACAAATCCAAGCCACAGTTCCTTGCCGCGACCATACTGCCCGGACGAGGCATGGCCGTATTGCAAATCCAAGCCTACATTCCTGGAAAAGGCGATATCGGCCTGCTGAATTCGCCGCCGCTGGATCAGGCGGCGCAATTGCTAAATGAGGGCGATGACGAATTCGGCAACCAGGTGTTCAAGATCGGAGGCGCGATCCTGCTGCCCTTCGCCAATCGCATTCGCGGTAAAGTTTCACCGGATGGCAAGACAATTACCGCAACCGTCGCCGGCAGGACCGTCACGCTTCCCGCTAACTGGAGCGGCAGCAAGCCTGGGGCGGAGAAGCATTCCATTCATGGCCTCATGCGCAGGTCGCAATTTGATGACATCGACGTACACAACGGAGCAAAGGATGCAACGGCAAGCGCCACCCTGCATGCGGGCGACTTCGATGGTCATTGGTTGTCCGACACTGATGTGATGGTCGACGTAATCCTAAATGCCGATGCATTTGAGCTTACGGTGAAGGCCAGGAACGTGGGCGACTACCCCCTCCCTATGGGGATCGGCTGGCATCCCTATTTCGTCCTTCCGAGTGGCGAGCGGCAGCAGGTGCGATTGCATCTTCCCAGCGACACGCGCGCGGTCATGAACAATTACGACGATTCGTTTACCACCGGCCAGCGCGTGCCGGTGAAGGGAACTGCTTACGATTTCTCTGTGCCCGGAGGAAGCGCGTTAGGCAATCAATATCTGGATGACAACTTTTCGAATCTCAGTTGCAGCAAGAATGGGAGCACGGTGTCGGAGATCATTGATCCGGCGGCGAAATATGGCTTGCGGCTGATAACGCTTTCGTCTGAGATCAAGTCCATTCAGGTGTACGCTCCGCCGCCCAAAGATTTTATTGCTATTGAACCGCAGTTCAATTTGCCTGATCCTTATAACCGCAACTGGGGGAGCACGGACACGGGTATGGTTTTGCTGAAGCCGGGGCAATCGGTGTCGTGGCGTGTACGGCTGGAGCTGTTCACGCCGTAACCGGGGTGGAAGAATAGGTGCATCATGCATCGTCTGGTCGTCAAGACGCACAAGAAGCGCGAGATCATTGACATCACGCAGAAGCTGGAAGCCATTCTGTGGAAGCACTACGCCGACAAGACCGGCATCTGCCAGCTCAACCTTCTGCACACCACCGCGGCGCTCACCACCGCCGATCTTGATCCCGGCACCGACCTCGACATGCTCGACGCCTTCGACATCATGGTGCCCAAGCTCGACTACCGGCATGAGCACAATCCCGAGCACGTGCCCGATCACATCTTGTCGGCGATGATCGGCTGCTCGTTGAGCCTGGCGGTGGAAGCCGGGCTGCTCCTGCTGGGAACGTGGCAGCGTGTTATTTTGATCGAGCTGGATGGACCCCGCGAGCGCGAACTCGTGATGTCTCTGGCGCAGACGGACTAGGTGACGAGCTGCGATTTCAGCTCAAGAACCGGGAGAGCTTATCCGAAATTCAAAGCTTGCTTCCACAACTCCGGCCAGGGCTGGCGCGGTGGCCCGCAGACAAAGATGTCGGGATGGTCTTCGCTCTCCTCGTTCTTCACTCCCTCCGAATTGCCATTGTGTCCCGCCAAGCGGCAGCCGGTGAATATCTGGTTGGCGTGTGTCTGCGACATGCCGAGCACGATCAGGGTCGTTGGGGGCGGGACCGGGTATCCGCGCAGCCAGGCTGAATTGGTGCCGCTGATCGGCGGCGGCAGGTGATAGGCCGGGCCCAGAATTTCTATCGCTCCTTGTTCGCCGTAGTTCTCCACGACAACTCCGACGCTCTTTTGCTGCTCCGGTGGCAAGCTGTCGCGAATCGCGGCAACTGTCTTGACCAGCTGCTCCCAGCCAATCTCCTCGCGCAAGTCACCGTTGTTCTTCAGCGCAAAACTCTTTAGTGGACCGCTGGATGCAAAGGGAAGGATCACGACGCCGAAATACACGCCACACAGTGTCAATCCAGTGAAGAACACGCCTTCTACCGCCCATCGCCGCTCGCGCCTGAGCGATGCGACCCAGCGCTCTCCCGCGACAGCGCCCATCGCCATCAGCGCGGGATAGGCCGCGGCCAGATAATAGAACCGCCCCTTTGCGAGGAGGAAGAGCGCGAAAGGTATCACGTACATCCAGGCCAGCATGCGATAGCGCCGGTCCCGGAAGAAAAACACCAGGCCTGCAATCCACAAAGGCGTCGAGAACAAGTTGGCACAAATTCGAAACTGTTCGCGCACAAATCCTTCGGCGCGGCCCTGGCGCACATCGCGGGCATGAATATGCTGGAGGAAGTGCAACGAAATGAAGCCATGTGTGATCTGCCAAACGAGATTGGGCAGGAAGATCAGGAACGCCAGTCCAACCCCCGCCCACAGCCAGCCGCTCGCGAGATAGCGCCGCGCCCGCGTCAGCAGCAAGCCGCCAAAGATTCCGGCGAGGAAGAAGGCCATCGTGTACTTGGTCATGAGCCCCACGCCTGCGGTGGCGCCGATTGCCAGCCACCAACGCGGGTTATCGGTTTTGAGCAGGCGAATGACGAAGTACGCAATCAGCACCCACCACAGATAGTCGAAGCTGGAATACTGGAATTCCGTGGCTTCGAACATTGGCAGCGGGGACAGCGCAACGGCCAGCGCCGCCGTGACCTGAGCCAGACGCCCGCCACCCAGCTCGAATGCCATAAGCCCGGTTACGACTATCGCAATTGCCTGCGCGATGACTGAGAACAGCCGCAGTCCGACAAGGGAATGCCCGAAAATCGCCAGCCCGATGCGCTCAATAAATGGCGTGAATGGTGGATAGGCGACGAATCCCCAGTCCATATGCAAGGCATCGCTGAGCGTCTGAAGCTCATCGCGATGAAAGCCATAGCGGCTGTTCGTAAGCAGATGAACGAGGGCGACCGCGCCCGCGATCGCGATCAGGACCGAGAACTCCGCCCTGCGACCTGCAATTTTGTCATCCACGCCCGGTGCAGTCATCGAGGCCATATGACACTCCTCCTAGCAGTAACAGTCAGGAGTTGGTCTATCGACTCTCGATAATACGCAAAGCCGGGCGATTGGGTTTCCACGGCAGACAGCACTTTGCATTTAGTACGTGGCTAAGGTTGCAACCCTCAAAAGCCATATGCCGAGTGCAAGAAAAACGCCCCATCCGGAGATGGAGCGCCATGCCATCGCGGCCGCGCCGCTCAGTTCGCGCTGCTGGTCGCGGTGATGTTGTCAGAGGTGGCTTGTGAATTGGCCGCATCGGCCGGCGCGACGTTGCCCGGGTGGGAGTCGGCCTTACCCGCAGTCTTTGCCGAAGTCTTCTGCGGCGGCTGGTAATACTCATTGCACTGGTACTCGGGATACGAGGTGCAATGCTGCGCGTACTGCTGAGCCTGGTCATAGGCCTGGATTTGGCAGGCGCGCAGGGCCGACACGCTCGACCAGCAATTGTCGTCATTCGGATTCGGCAGAGAATTCTGTGCTGACACCGTCGCCACCGAAACCAGAAGCAAAAGTCCGATCAAAAGGAAGTTCTGAATTTTCATAAACCCTCCTTGCAACTCTGGCTCATGAGATTGCCGACCGCAGCAGCTCGCACGGACAATTTGTCCTCAGTTTCTGCCAATCTCGTGTCGTGCAATCTTCATGTAGCTTGTCCTGGTCGTCGGGCATCTGTTTTGTATGGGGTCGAGAATCGTAAATCGTGACAATCGATACACAGGCAGGGAATGGCCTACCCGCCGGGTAGCCCTATTGGTGCTTCCCGGTATCCAGCACCTGATGACCGTTGCCGGTCCTCTGGACGTGTTTAGCCGCGCGGCGGCGACCCTGAGTGGTTCCGGGGGCAGACGTTCGCCCGCGTATGAAATCCAATGGTTGAGCGAGCAGCGTGGGCCGTTGCGGGTCGCGGCCGGATTGTCGCTAGGCGAAGGCGTGTCCTGGAGGGAAGCTGCTCTTCCGATCGACACGTTGTTGGTGTTTGCCGGCCAGGATCTCGCTCGCTCACGCATCGACCCGGAATTACTTGCCTGGATACGCGAGCGCGCCGGAGACACGCGACGCGTGGGCTCGGTATGTTCCGGAGCATTTGTTTTGGCGGCAGCCGGCGTTCTTGACGGCCGCCAGGCAACGACCCATTCGGAAATGGCGGATGAACTGGCGCAGCGTTATCCGCGCATTTCGGTGGACGGCGATCGCATCTACACGCAGGACGGAAATATCTGGACCAGCGCCGGTGTCTCCGCAGGCGTCGACCTTGCGTTAGCCATGGTGGAGGAAGATTACGGGCACGCACTTGCGCTGAAAATCGCCCGCCGCATGGTGCTGTTCATGCGCCGCGGCGCCGGCCAGCGACAGTTCAGTTCGCAACTGGCCGCCCAAGCTGCCGACCATCAGCCCATCCGCGAACTCGTCGCCTGGATTTCCGAGAATCTTGATGCTGATCTTTCCGTGCCGGCTCTGGCGCGGAACGTCGGCATGAGCGAACGCAATTTCAGCCGTGTCTTCACCCAGCAACTGAGCACCACGCCAGCACGTTTCGTGGCGCAATTGCGAACCCAGGCCGCTCGGGCAAAGCTCGCGGAAACAGACGACAAGTTAGATACGGTCGCACAGAGGGCAGGCTTCGGCGCCGGCGAAACCTTGCGGCGGCATCTGCGGGCGCAAGCGTAGGTCTCGTCCCAGCAACTTTTGCCGTAGCCGGTAGCCATGCACGCCTGAAGGCGCGCTCCACCCACTCCGTCAAGCGACTACCTCTGCCGCCTGATGCTCCAGCTCGTGCGCGACCGCGATGGAGAGCCGGCGGATGCCTTCGCGAATCTGCTCCGGCCGCGCGTTGGAGAAGTTCAGCCGCAGGTGCGACTGAGCATCGGGATTGGGGAAAAAGGGTTCGCCGGGAACAAATGCCACATCCTGACGCAGCGCTGTTTCCAGCAGCTTCATGGAGTCAATGCCCGGAGGCATGGTGATCCAGAGGAATAATCCGCCCTGCGGGTGGGTCCACGAAACCTCCGGCGGGAAATAATCCGACAGCGCTTCGAGCATCGCGTCCCGACGCTCCTTATATATGCGGCGGATCAGCTTCACATGCTCGTCCACAAACCCGTCGCGGGCGGCTTCGTAGGTCACCATCTGGGTGAAGGTACTGGTGTGCAGGTCGGTGCTCTGTTTCAGCTGTACCAGCTTGGCGATGACATCCGGCGGAGCCACCATCCATGCGACCCGCAGTCCAGGCGCCAGCACCTTGGAAAATGTGCTCAGGTAAATCACGTTCCCCAGCAGATAGCCGTTATCACGTGCCAGGTTCGTGCGGTCAAGCACGACCAGCGGTGTGATGTGGTCGCCTTCGTAGCGAAGCTGCCCATAGGGATCGTCTTCGATAATCGGGATGCCGTACTTGTCGGAGAGCGCGACCAGCTCATCACGGCGCGAGCGCGAGAGCGTCACACCGCCGGGGTTCTGGAAGTTGGGCAGGATGTACATGAACTTCGGGCCCGAGCGCAGTGCCTGCTCCATCTCGCAGGTTTGCAGGCCGTCATCGTCGATGGGCACGGTGACGTACTCGGCGCCCATGAGGTCGAAGGCCTGTAGCGCGCCCAGATAAGTGGGCGACTCGACCAGGATGCGGTCGCCGCGATTGATCAGCAGCTTGGCAATCAGGTCGAGCGCCTGCTGCGAGCCCGATGTGATGAGTATGTTATCGACGCCGGCGATAATTCCGTATCGCGCCATCTGGCCAACGATGAGCTCCCGTAACGGCCGATAGCCTTCCGTCGGCCCGTATTGCAAAGCCAATGACGATTGCGTCTGCAAGACGCGCTGGCACGCCTCCTGAAAGCGAGCGACCGGGAACACTTCGGGTGCGGGCAGGCCGCCGGCAAAGGAAATGACCTCAGGGCGCTGTGTGACCTTGAGCAGGTCGCGAATAATGGAGCTCTTGGCCGACTTGGTGCGCTGCGCGTAACGATGTGCCCAGGGCGCTGCCATAACACACCTCGGTTACAACACGTCACGTTAGCGCCAATGGCACTTTTCTGTCTGTGATGATCGACACCACAGGTTGTTACGCGCTGCCATACCAGCGGCAAGGGCCAATGTCTTCGCCAATAATTAACCAGGTCTTGCCCTGACTTATGCCTCTTGCTCGCTAGCCGCCAGTCGCTAATTGCCAGTTGCTCAAAACAGCCTTAGCTGCTCCTCTTCTGGTGGTGGATGAGCGCTCACTGCGCGCGAAAAAAACTCGCGCGAGAGGCCGTGTTTCTTGCGCAGCCTCGCCATCAGCTCCGAGATGCGATTGCTGTATGCCTTGCTGACGAACGCGCGCCCCGAGAAGCGTTTCCTATAGTCCTCGACGAGATGCGGGAACTTCTCCTCAAGAAATGGCAGGAACACGCTCGCCGAGCACGGCTTCAAGAACAGAGGATTGGCATAGATATATTTTCCGCCGGCCCGCTTGGTGGCACGCACCAGCGCGTCGAGCGACGCCGGCGAATCCGTAATGCCCGGCAGGACCGGCGCGCAGATCACACCCGCGTTAAGGCCGGCGCTAGAGAGCTCTCGCACCGCTTGCAACCGCAGATCGGGACGGGGCGCGCGCGGCTCCAGAGTTCGTGCCAGCTTCGTATCCAGGGTGGTGATGGTGAGATTTACGAAGAGGGAATTGTTCTCGCCGACCGAGCGAAGCAGTTCGGTGTCACGCAAGATGAGATCGGACTTGGTAACGATGCCGATCTGCAACCCGTGATGCAGCGCCAGCTCTTCCAGGATTCCGCGCGTGACCTCGAAGCGTTTCTCCGCCGGCTGATAGGGATCGGTCGCCGTGCCTATCGCAATCTCCTCCCCGCGCTTCACCTTCTTCAAGTCCCGCCTGAGCAACCACGCGGCCTGCTGCTTAACATAGATCTTGCGCTCGAAGTCCACGCCGTCGCGCATCTCCATGAACTCGTGGGTGTAGCGCGCATAGCAGTACTTACAGGCGAATTCGCAGCCGCGATAAGGATTGATGGTCCAGGTGAACGGCACGCGCGCCGAGGTGCAACGGTTCAGCAGCGCGCGCGTTGGCAAGGTAAAGTATTCGACCAGATGGCCTTGCCGAATCGACTCGCCCTGAGCAGCAAGTTTCGCGATGCCGACCAGCGGCGTCTGCGGCTCTTCTTCCTCGATCTGGAGCAGCGGGTACATACAGCAGCTACATACTTTCGCTTTTCGTTCGCCTAAAGATGATACCGCGCCGGCGCTGGAAAATCAATGGCCGCACGCCTCAGAGCCGCACCTCGTTCGTCATGGCGAAAAACCGATGCCAACCGCAACGCCTCGCCCGCCATCCAACTTCGGGACCACTATTCACGGGGGCCAAACCATGCCAGATCAAAAGCAGATCGCTGACGTACTGCAAGAGCTCATCCAGATTTGCCGGGACGGACAAGAGGGTTATCGCAACGGCGCGGAGCACGCGAAAGATCCGGAGCTCAGGCGATTGCTGAACGAGGTGAGTCTGGAGCGCGCCAAGTTCGCCGGTGCCCTGGAAAACGAGGCCGTCCGCTACGGCAAAGCGGACGTAGATCGCTCCGGCACCGCTCTCGGAGCCATTCACCGGGGATGGACCGACCTGAAGACTAATCTCGGCGGCGGCGACAATGCGATCCTGTCCTCAATGGAAACCGGCGACGACTACGCCAGAAAACACTATGACGAAGCCATACGGGAGAGGAAGATGCCTGACGATATTGTCGGCATTCTACGCAACCAGGCGCAGGCGATCGTGGGGACACTGGACCGGATTCGCGCTCTGCGCCAGCGCCGTAGCGCGGCTTGATGACCGGTGGGGGTGAGATAACCCCGCCAAATCCTCAACTGTTACTTTAAGTTCTTTGCGAGATACTCCTCGGTAATCTTCTCCGCCCGAGCTGCGTCTTCCGCCTGATATCCCTGCTTGTTGTTGGGATTTTCGAAGCCGTGACCGGCATCGGGGAAGACGTTGATCTCTACCTTTTTGTTGAGCGCCCTCATCTGACTCTCGAATTTCCTCACATCCTCAAGGGGAATGCCGCGGTCCTGTCCGCCGAAGATGCCAAGAATCGAGGCGTGGATCTTCTTCAATGTCGCATCGTCGCTCGCCAGATGTCCGTAATTGATGACCGCGACCTTTAGCTTCGGATCGGCCACCGCTAAGTTGAACGCGAAGCCTCCGCCCATGCACCATCCAATCACACCGACGTGCTTAGGATTGACCAGGTCTAATGAGCGAAGATAGGCGGTGGCGGCCAGCAGGTCGCGTTGCGCGCGGTCATCGGGAACGCCGCGCATGATCTCGTGTGCCTCATCGGCTGTGGTGGCGACCTTGCCGCGATACAAATCGATGGCCAGCGTGATGTAACCCTGGTCGGCGTAGCGCTCGGCCTGCTGTTTCACCCAATCGTTCAGTCCCCACCATTCGTGGACGACTACCAGCGCCGGCAACAGGCCTTCGCCTTTCGGCTGGTAAAGCACCGCGTGCACCGTCTCGTCGCCGCTGCGGTAGGAGACCTCGTGGGACTCCGCGGCGACAGCCGCAGTTGCAAGCAGGAAGAGGAGAGCCGTTGCGATCAGGAGCTTCACATGTTCCTCCGGGAGCACAGAGTAACAGCAAGCCATAGTCTCACAGATTTTTGTCATTGCGTTGCGCGGGGGCGTAGCGGCTCTACTTTTCGAGGGATTCGCGACGGCATGCCAACGTATGGCGGAAATCCCCACCCAGGCAATCGCTGTGCGGAGCCTGCCTTGAGCGCAGTCGAAGGGTGGGGCAGTCTCAGAATGGTAGGCTCGGCCGCTCGCCAGTGGCAGCCGTCAGTTGTGGGAAAAAACCTCTTGACCCAAACCGCTTTCGTGGTAGGATTCGTCTCCATTCAGAGCATCTGAATCGGCCATCGCAAGGGTAGAGGACGTTGCCCGCTCCGCAACGTTGTTCCAGACAGTAGAACCAAGCACCTCAGGCTCGAGGGCCCCGCAGTTGATCCCAGGGAACGCTATTCGGGGACCCCCAAGGGAAATCCTAATGATGTTTTCAACTTGTCGCGCCAAGTTGTGCCGCAGCCGACTAGCAACTTCACGCAGCCACTTTACCGGGCAGACCACAGTGCATGGACAGATAACGCCCGGCTCACGAAACCGGAACATGCATTGTGTCCTGCTGTGGCTGGCGGTCATCGTGGCTATGCTTTGGCCGGCATCCATGTGGGCGCAGTACACCGAGAGCGTGCTCTATAGCTTCTGTCAGCAGGGCGGGCTGTGTCCGGACGGAGATAATCCCGAGGACGCGACTCCGATTTTCGATTCTCAGGGTAATCTCTACGGCACTGCCTTCGGAGGTGGAGCAAACAACGGGGGCGCCGTGTATGAGTTGACCCCGCCACCCGGCGGCAGCGGGCCATGGACGGAAACGTTGCTTTACAGCTTCTGTCAGCTTTCCGGTTGTCCCGACGGACAGAATCCCGCTGCGGGTCTCATCTTCGACTCGAACGGCAATCTCTACGGCACCACCAGGAACGGGGGCAATTCCAACCAGGGGGGCGTGGTCTTTGAGTTGAGCCCGCCGGCCGGAGGCCATGGCCCGTGGACGGAGAAGATACTTTACTCGTTCTGTTCGAATGGCCAGTGTTCCGACGGAAAAAGTCCGCTTGCGGGTCTGATCTTCGACTCCCACGGCAATCTGTATGGAAACACCAACGAGGGCGGCGCTCACGGCGCCGCCGGCGCGGTTTTCGAATTGAGTCCTGCCGGCGGCGGTACGTGGACCGAGAGCGTGCTCTATAGTTTCTGCGGCGCTTCCGGTTGCACGGACGGGGAAAGCCCCGTTGCGGGTTTGATTTTCGACTCCGCAGGCAATCTCTATGGAACGACCTCGGGGGGCGGCGCCCACGGCGGTGGCGAGGTCTTTGAGTTGAGTCCGGCCGGTGGCGGCCGGTGGACCTTCAACTTGCTTTATAGCTTCTGTTCCGCTTCCAATTGCACGGATGGCGAAAGTCCCGTTGCGGGTGTGATTTTCGACTCCTCGCAAACCAACCTCTACGGTACAGCCCCAGGGGGCGGCGCGAACGCATACGGCGTGGCTTTCGAATTGAGTCCTGCCGGCGGCGGCACGTGGACCGAGAGCGTGCTTCAGAACTTCTGTCCTGCCCCCTGCAGTAATGGCTCGTACCCCCAAGGGGGCTTGATCTTCGATTCGAGAGGCAATCTCTTTGGCACCACATACGACGGTGGTTCGAATGATCAGGGCGTGGTCTTTGAACTGAGTCCGTCAGGCGGCGGGCATTGGACGGAGACCGAGATTCACACCTTCACCGGGGTGCCCGACGGGGCGTTCCCTTCCTCGAGCTTGATCTTCGACTCCCAAGGCAACCTCTACGGTACAGCCGGAGCTGGCGCCCATGGCGCCGGCGCAGTTTATGAGTTGTCGCCGCCGCCATTGATACCGACCATGACTGCCTTGATGACCTCTCCTAACCCGTCGAACGTGGGGCAGGTAGTTACCATGACCGCGACTGTGACCGCGCATGACGGCTCGCTTCCGACCGGGACCGTGGTGTTCAAAAGCAATGGTGTCAGCATTGGGTCTGCGCCGCTGAACAACTCCGGGGTGGCGGTCTTGGACTATGCCGGATTGCAGGTCGGAACTGACAACCTGGTGGCGATGTATCAGGGCTCATCCACCCTGGCACCGAGTACCTCCAACACCGTGGTGCAGGTGGTGAATCCCGACGTCAGCACGACTGCGGTAACCAGCGCGCCCAATCCTTCTATCTTCGGACAACAGGTGACGATTACGGCGACGGTGAGTCCGTCCGGGCCGCCTGCGCCTACGGGTACTGTCGGCTTCACGTCCAACGGGACTGGGATCTCAGGCTGCACTGCGGTGACCCTGGCGTCAGGCATGGCCGTTTGCAAGAGCTCGACATTGCCGGTGGGCACGGACATGATCGTGGCAACCTACTCCGGTGATTCCAACTACATGGGGAGCAGCGGGATGCTCACGCAGATCGTGAATCCCGTGCCGGTGGCGCTGCAGTTTGTGCCGGCGCCGCCTTGCCGAGTGGTGGATACGCGCAATCCCAATGGCACCTTCGGCGGGCCGCCGATCAACGGTAATACCACGCGTTCGTTTCCGTTGTCGGAGGGCGACAACCCATGCGGCATTCCGTCCAGCGCGGTAGCGTATTCGCTGAACGTGACAGTCGTTCCGGAACAGACCCTGGGATATCTGACCATCTGGCCGACGGGCGAAGGACAGCCGCTGGTTTCGACTCTGAATTCGCCGGACGGACGGATTAAAGCCAACGCAGCGATTGTTCCCGCCGGCACACCTTCGGGGTCGGTCAGCATCTATGTGACCGATACGACCAATGTGATCCTGGACATCGACGGGTACTTTGTTCCCAACAACAGTTCTACGCTCGCCTTCTATGCGCTGGCACCGTGCCGCATCGTTGACACCCGCGGCCCTAACGGACCCTTGGGTGGTCCATTCCTGATGGGCGGCATGAACCGCGATTTCCCCGTACTGGCGAGCAGTTGCGGCTTACCCAAACAAGGAGCGCAGGCCTACTCGTTCAACATCACCGCCGTGCCGCATGGAGCTTCGGGCTACGTCACTCTCTGCCCGACACCTTCCGATCCGCATCAGAGCTGTCCGCAGGTTTCCACCCTCAACTGGTCCAAGGGACAAGTGACGGCCAACGCCGCGATCGTGCCCGCAGGCACGGGCGGCAGCATCCGAGTGAACCCGTCGAACGACACTGACCTTCTCATTGACGTGAACGGCTACTTTGCCGCGCCGGGAGGAACGGGTGCATTGTCACTGTATCCGGTGGTGCCTTGCCGGGTGTTGGATACCCGGCCGCATCCCTTCCAGTTTGAGCTGAGTCCTCCGGTGGACGTGCGGCATAGTCCGTGCGCTCCGCCCTCGCAGTCGCAGGCGTACGTCTTCAACGCGACGGTAGTGCCGCAGGGTGGCGGGCTGGGTTACCTGACCTTGTGGCCCGACGGTGGTCCGCAGCCGCAGGTTTCGACATTGAATGCTTTCGACGGCGCGATTACCTCCAACATGGCGATCGTACCGGCGGGCCAGCAAAACGGCAAGATCGACGCCTACGACAGCCCGCTGGACCAGGACGACCCGAACGATGTCACGAATCTGATTCTGGACATCTCCGGCTATTTCGCGCCGTAAACCAAATTCACCACGGAGACACGGAGGACACCGAGGACACCGAGGAGTCAAATTCAACAGAGTCTGGTGCTCTGTGTCACCTCTATGGACCCAGGTTAGCGTCCAGAGCAAGGACGCGAACCTGGGATCGGCGGGGTTGCTGTATCGAAATTAACGGGAGTCCTCCTTCGCTCTTCGCGCTTTCATTCGCGCCGCCCTTAGTTCCAATTTGGCACCGATGTTTATTCTCAATTTGGCACCTAAGGTGAACGTATGCCTTCCTCCGGAAGTATCACTTAGAACAATAGGGCGGCACAAAAATGTGTTTGAGCGGAGCAGAGTTGGTGCTACATTCCGTTGCACATCCTACAGCACTTCGACAGGAATCCTGGAGGTCACCCCGTGCGTGCTTTAAATCGTTTGCAACAATGCATTTTGTCCGAAATGGTTTGCCTGATCCTTGTATTTTGGCTGTCAGCGGCGATTGCTTCGCCGGCACAAACTCTGACCACACTTGCGAACTTCGGTGGGGCGAACGGCTCGAACCCAACAGCGGGTCTCGTCCAAGGCGCCGACGGCAACTTCTACGGAACAACCTTCTATGGCGGGACGGGCGCCGGCGGATGCATCGACCCCAGCGGTTGCGGCACCATCTTCAAAATCACGCCTTCTGGAAGCCTCAGCACCCTTTATAGCTTTTGCACCGCAACCAACTGCCCCGACGGCTTTTTCCCCAATGCCGGCCTGGCGCAAGCCACCGATGGTAATTTCTACGGAGCAACTGATCGCGGCGGCGCCCATGGCAACGGCGGCACCATCTTTAAACTCAGCTCCACCGGTAAGGCGTCCACGCTTTATAGCTTTTGCGCTCTAGCCAACTGCGCAGATGGCAATGCCCCTAACGGAGGCGTGGTAGAGGGGAGCGACGGAAACTTTTACGGCACCACCCTGCGCGGCGGCACCGGGGCCAACTGCCCCTCCCAGCAGTATCCCTATGGCTGCGGCACGATATTCATGCTCACCCCGACCGGCACGCTGACGACGCTCTACAACTTCTGCTCGCAAGCTAGCTGCACGGACGGCCTGTTCCCTCAAGCAGGGCTGGTGCAAGGCACCGACGGTAGCTTCTACGGGACAACTTCGTCCGGGGGAGCGAATTGCAGCAACAATCCCAATGCCTGTGGCACGGTTTTCAAAATCACCCCCAACGGCACTTTTACGAGCCTGCATAGCTTCGCAGGATCCGATGGCTTCGATCCTGTCGCGTCACTGGTGCAGGGAACCAATGGGATTTTTTATGGCACAACTGCCGGCCTGCCCGGCACCGTCTTCAGCATGACGGCAACTGGTACAGTGGCCACGCTTCACACCTTTAGCTTTACCGATGGCTCCGGCCCTTACGCCGGCCTGATTCAAGGCACCGACGGGAACTTTTACGGAACTACGGTCAACGCAGGAGGCAACAGCACCGTCTTCAAAATCACCACCAGCGGGATGCTGACTACGCTCCACTTATTCTGCTCTTTGCCGCACTGTGACGACGGCAGCGACCCTCTGGCCGCGGTGGTGCAGGGGACTGACGGCAATCTCTATGGAACCACGTATAGCGGCGGCACCAGCAGCCTGGGCACGGTCTTCAGTCTTACCGGTCCAAGTCCTACCGCCGTGCAAGTTGTGCCGGTGAAGCCGTGCCGGTTGGTCGACACCCGGCAAACGCACAACCCGATCCAAGGTGGCACCTGGCAAGTTTTCCAGGTTCCGCAACTGGGCGGATGCGGCATTCCGCCAAATGCGGCGGCTTACTCGCTGAACGTGACCGTGGTCCCGCACGGGCGGTTGGGATACCTGACCATCTGGCCCGCAGGCAGGCCCCAGCCCAATGTTTCGACGATGAACTCGGATGGGCGCGTCAAAGCCGATGCCGCGATTGTGCCGGCAGGAGCCAGCGCGGCGGTCAGCGTGTATGTGACCGATACCACGGACTTGATCCTCGACATCGACGGCTACTTCACCTCTCCAAGTCCGCAGACCTTGCAGTTCTATGCTCTGCCGCCGTGCCGGGTGGTTGACACGCGCGGCCCTAACGGACCCTTGGGTGGTCCGTTCCTGGCGGGCGGCATGAACCGCGATTTTCCCGTCCTCATGAGCAACTGCGGCCTGCCTCAACAAGGAGCGGTCGCCTACTCGTTCAACTTCACCGCCTTGCCGCATACGGCCATGGGCTTCATCACCACCTGCCCGACACCTTCGAATCCGCAGAACTGTCCTGTGGTTTCCACCCTCAATTGGACGGGAGGACAAGACACGGCCAACGCCGCGATCCTGCCCGCAGGCACGGGCGGCAGCATCCGGGTGAACCCGTCGAACGACACTGACCTGCTCATCGACGTGAACGGCTACTTTGCCGCGCCGGGAGGAACGGGTGCATTGTCACTGTATTCGGTGGTGCCCTGCCGGGTGCTGGACACTCGTCCTCATCCCTTCCAGTTTGCGTTGAATCCTCCGGTGGATGTGCGTGGCAGCGTGTGTGCTCCGCCGTCCCAGTCGCAGGCCTACGTATTCAACGCGACGGTGGTGCCGCAGGGCGGATTGGGCTTCCTGACCCTGTGGCCTGACGGCGTTCAGCAGCCGGTGGTTTCAACGTTGAACGCTTTCGACGGGGCAATTACCTCCAACCTGGCGATCGTGCCGGCCGGGCAAAGCGGCAAAGTCGACGCCTATGCCAGCCCCTTGAACCAGAACGACCCGAACGATGTCACGAATCTGATTCTGGATATCTCGGGGTACTTCGCGCCGTAAACCGAATTCAGCACAGGAACACAGGGACAAGGAAGAATCAAAAACGACAGAGTTCCGCCGGCGTGATCCCCCAGGTTAACGTCCAAAAGAAGGACGTGAACCTGGGACGCCGGCGCAGCATCATCGCCTCTTCAGGGGAGCGGGGCATCCGGCCCACGTTCTAAATAGCCGGCATTGCAACTTCGGGTACAATCCTTCCTCATGCGTTCCGGTGTGAGGAAGCATTGCGGCAGCGCGCTTTTCGGCTCATTGACCGCGCCGACCCGCGGGGGATGGCACTTCGCCATCGTACTGACGACGCTGGCGTGCGCCGCTTCGCCGCTTTGCGCTGCCACGCAGGAAGTGCGTGGCACGGTGAAAGACCGCAGCGGCGCGGTGGTCGCGCGGGCGCAGGTCGTGTTGCATATCGCCGGGCAGAATTTTGGCCGGGTCACGCAGCCGGACGGAACTTTTGCCTTCACTAACATCTCAGCGGATGCCGGGACGGTCGAAGTCCGCGCGACCGGCTTCGCTAGTACTGAGGTCAACTGGCGCGCGGGCGACGCGCCTCTCAGCATTACGCTCGCGCCTGCCACCGTCCAGCAGAGCCTGGATGTCACGGCCACACGCACCTCCATCCTGCCCACCGGCGTCGACAACGTCGAGTCGCAACCCGACGCCGTGGTCGTCAGCAACACGCAACTGCAGCAGTGGGGGCCGCTGACTACCGACGACAAGCTACGCCTCGTGCCCGGATTTCAGCTGCTGCGGCGCTCGGGCAGCCAGACTGCGAATCCCACATCGCAGGGCGTGTCGCTGCGCGGATTGGGCGCGAGCGGCGCCAGTCGCGCACTGGTGCTGGTCGATGGGATCCCCATTAACGATCCCTTCGGCGGCTGGGTCTACTGGGCGCGGGTGCCGCAGTCCTCGCTCAACGAGGTGCAGATTGTGCCCGGCGGTGTCTCGGCACTTTACGGAAACGATGCGCTCGGCGGAGTGGTGAATCTTGAGACGCGTTCCTCCGTCCAGACCGATGGGAATATTGTGGCGTCGTACGGCAATGAGAATTCGCCCTTCGGCTCAGGATGGGGAGCGCTGCGCTTCGGGCAATGGGACCTCTCGGGGAGTGGAGAAGGCTTTCGCAATGACGGATACATCGCGGTGCCAAAAGATGTCCGCGGCACGGTGGATACGCCCGTCAATGTGCAGTATGGCACCGGGAATCTTAAGCTGGAGCGACTGTTTGGCGACCGCGGCCGCGTGTTCCTCGACGGCAATATCTACGGTGAAGATCGCCAGAACGGTAAGCCAGGGGAGATTAACGACACCACGATTCGTCAACTGGCGTTTGGAACCGATTACAACAGTGCGCCGGCGGGACTGTTCACCTTGCGTCTTTACGGGGGAACGGAAAACTATCATCAGACCTTTTATTCCGTTGCCGCCAACCGCGACAGCGAATCGCTGACCGACATTCAGTACGTCCCCTCCCAGCAGATGGGACTGATCGGACAGTGGTCGAAGCAGATTGTTTCGCGGCTGACCATGCTGGCCGGAGTCGACGGCACCTACGTTCAAGGCGTGAGCCTCGAGGAAACGTTTTCCGCCGGCCACCCGACAGCGCATCTTTCCAACGGCGGCACGCAGGAGTCGCTGGGCGCGTTCCTGGAAGGCATTGTGCAAATCACGCAGCGTTGGTCCGTGACGCTGGCGGGCAGGGAAGATCTCTGGAGCAACTACGATGGCAGCTCCATTCGCATTCCGGTGCATGGCCATGAGACGGTGACCGACTATCCGTCGCGCGGGCAGAACGCCTTCAATCCACGGCTAACGACTTCCTATCGGGTTGGAGATCACGTGGTGCTGTATGCGTCGGGGTATCGTTCCTTCCGTGCGCCCACGCTCAACGAACTCTATCGCTCCTTTCGCGTAGGAAACGTGGTGACGATGGCCAACGCATTTCTGCGCGCTGAGCGCTTTAGCGGCGGAGAGGCCGGCGCGCGCGCCACCATGTGGAACGACCGTATGTCGGTTCACGGCAGCGTGTTTGGGGGCGTCGTCACCGATCCGGTGGAGAACGTGACCCTCAGCACGACCCCGAACCTGATTACCCGGATGCGCGAAAATCTTGGCCGCACGCAGTCGGTCGGCTTTCAGCTTGGCAGCGATATTCGCTTTACCAATCGCATCAGCCTGGCAGCGGGATATCAGTTCACCAACTCCACCGTAGCCAGCTATCCGGGCGGACCGGCGCTGGTCGGCAAGCTGATTCCTCTGGTGCCCAGAAGCATCTTCACCTTTCAAGGAACATGGCTCGCGCCGCAGCGCATCACGGTCGCAATCCAGGGCCGCGCGGAAAGCAACGAGTTCGATGACGATCAGAACCTGCTGCGGCTGGGCTCGGCATTTGTGCTGAGCGCGACTGTATCGCGTCCCCTGCCCAAGGGCTTCGAGGTTTTTTTCCAGGGTGAGAACTTGACCAACGACGAGTACTTTATCGCGAAGACGCCAGCCGCTAATTCGGGTCAACCGATTCTGGTGCGCGGGGGTTTCCGCTGGCAGAGTAGAAGGTAATGGATAGTGAATGGCGAATAGTGGATAGCGAATAGTAGCCAAACCCTCGCACTAGCCAAACAGAGTGTCATCCTGAGCGGAGGCGTCGCGGTTGTTGCGGCGCCGGAGTCGACGGACCCCTAGTCAGATTTGCTCTTTCTGAAACTATTGACCAGAAAATTCCTGGAACCTCGCTACTTTTTTCTGCGGAAACTATCTTAAGTAGGGGTCCTTTGACTCGCGTGGCCAAAGACAGCCACGCTTGCTCAGGATGACACGTCAAGAATAAGTGGCTGTGGCTTCCGCTGCCCTGATCAGAATGTACCAGCAGATGTACGATGCAGGAGTCACACGAGAATCAACAGAATGTCCATTCGCACCCTATTGTTCGCATCGCTGATCCTTCCATTGGCCGTTACGCCAAGCTTCATCTCCGCGCAAACCGAGCAGCCGACGCGCTCGGCCCAGTCCGCCAAACTGCTCAAGAGCGATCCCCTGCACGTATTCAGCGAGTCAGTGCAGCAGCTGTCAAGCTCGGTGACGAAATCCGTGGTGCAGGTGTTGACGGTGGGATTCGGCCTGACCACCACCAGCGACAAGACCGACACCGCCTATCTGGAAGCACAGCGCGGCATCGGCGCGGGAGTCATCCTGTCGCCGGATGGCCTCATCGTCACCAACTATCATGTCGTTGAGGGCGCGCGAAAGATTCATGTCCGCCTGCAGGGAATGGACAAGCAGGAGGCGGCGGATGTCAACGCTTCGCCACATGGGCCCATCGAGGCCAAGCTGTTGGGCTCCGATCCGCTCACCGATCTTGCGGTCATCAAGATTGACATGACAGGTCTGCCTGCACTTGAGCTGGCGGACTCAATGGCGCTGAAACAGGGACAGGTGGTGTTTGCGTTTGGCAGCCCGCTGGGGCTGGAAAACTCGGTCAGCATGGGCATCGTCAGTGCGACCGCGCGGCAGATCGATCCCGACAAGCCCGACATCTACATTCAGACCGACGCGCCCATCAATCCCGGCAACAGCGGCGGGCCGCTGGTGGATATTGACGGCCATGTGGTGGGGATTAACACCTTTATCCTCTCGCAGTCGGGCGGCAATGAAGGCCTGGGCTTTGCCATCCCCAGCAATGTGGTGCGTAACGTTTACGATCAGATCCGTACCGAAGGGCATGTGCATCGCGGCCAGATAGGGGTGTTGGTGCGGACCATTATGCCCGATCTTGTTGAAGGCCTGCACTTGCCAAGGAATCACGGCGTTCTGCTGCAGGATGTTGTGCCGGGCTCGCCCGCCGAGAAAGCCGGATTGAAAGTGGGCGACGTGGTGGTTAAGCTCGGCGACAGACCCGTGGATGATGTGCGGCACTTCGCTATCGAATTGTCGACCTACAAGATCGGCCAGGATGCCCCCATCGGCGTGCTGCGCGATGGGCAGGTGCAGACGGTAAAGGTCAGGGTTATCGAGCGCCAGGACGATCCGCAACGTTTTGCCGATCTGGTCACGGGCCCGGACAATCTTGTGGGACGCATCGGCATTGTCGGTGTGACAGTGAACCAGGAAATACGAGACGCACTGGGCGACCTGCGGATTCCCAATGGCGTGCTGGTGGCAGCACGAACTCCCAGCAGCACACTGCTGGGCGACGCACCGCAGCCGGGAGACATCATTCACGCGGTGAATGCCACGCACGTTCAGAATATTCCCCAACTCAGACAGGAGCTGCGCAAGATCAAGCCCGGCGGCACCATCGTTCTGCAAGTGGAGCGCAGCGGCCTGCTGAGTTATCTGGTGCTTGCGTCGGAGTAGTGGAGCAATTTGAACCGTATATACTCAATGGATAGGCTGTATATACGAGGAGATACGAAATGGCCGGCAGGTTGACCTCGATACGACTTGACACCCATCTGGCGGACGAAGCGGCCAGGCTTCTTGGAGTGGGGTCCCGCACCGAGGCTGTGCATGCAGCGCTCAGGGAAATCGTGGCGCTCAAGCGCTTCCAAAAGTTGATGAGGAAGAACCGCGGCAAGCTTTCCTTCACGGCACTCGATGAGTAAGGTAGTAGTGTTTGATACTTCGGTGCTGGTGGACTACCTTCGCGAGGGACGACACCAGCAGCGCATGGATTCGCTCACAGGCCTGGTCAGGACTTCAGCAGTTGTCCTTGCGGAGTTGTGGCGCGGCGCAACCAAGGCGGTTGAGCGGAAGTATCTTCGCGCGCTTGAAAACAATCTCCCTATATTGACCCCCAGCAGAAAAAACTGGCTTGAGTCGGGCCAGATACTCGCCAGTATGTATCAGGATCAGGGCTTTACGCCGGGCAAGTTGCGAGACCTGCATTTCGACGTTCTCATTGCGCTCGCTGCACGCTCATATGGCGCCGTGTTAATAACATCCAACCGTTCCGATTTCGAGATGATCGCCCGCCATACCAGGATCCAGCTCGAATTCTGGTGATGCAAACCACTGCCAGGTTTGGTCAAGGCTTTCCCGTACAATACGAATGGCTCCCCTATGGAGACCCAACTCGAGTTCGAGGCCCTGCGCCGCGATACTTCTTCGTGGTGGCATGTGGCCCGTCGCAAGCTTATGCGCGAAGCGGTTGCGCAGGTCGTGCGCGAGAAACGTGAAGCGCGGGTGCTTGATTTCGGCTGCAGCGCCGAGCTCGATGCCGCCGATTCACCTGGGTTGAGCGCCCTGAACGCGCACTCCTCGCTGGCTTTGCTGGCCTTTCACCGGATTCAAGGCCGCCGCAATCTCATCTGCACGGCGCCGGAGGAGCTGGCATTTCGCTCCAACGCCTTCGATTCCGTTCTGGCCGGCGACATATTGCAAACGGTGCCTGACGATCTTGCCGCGTTGCGCGAGTTGCGCCGCGTGCTGAAAGACGGCGCGACGCTTTGCCTGACGGTTCCGGCCTACCCGTCGCTCTGGGGCGAGAAGGACGAAGCCCGCGGCCATCGGCGGCGCTACACCGCAAGCGAGCTGCGCCGCAAGCTCAATAACGCCGGCTTTGAAGTCACGCGCGTGTCGTACGTTGTCGCGATGGGGTTCTTTCCGAGCGTCATCGAGCGCATCGCGAAGACGATTTTCTCCAGGACCATCAACCGGCAGGATTCCGCTCCCGCTTCAACCTGGGCTCATAAGGCGATGGTCCTGCTGCTCGACTGCGAGCGCTTTCTGATCCGCTACATCAATCTGCCATTCGGGACGCGCGTGGTGTGTTGGGCACGCAAACCGCCGCTGGTCGCCGAACGCGTCACGGTTGCTGCCTGGGAGCGGCAATGGGCGCGCGCTCCCTTGCCGCAAGGAATGTGAGATAGCAGTCAGCAGTCGGCCATTCAACTTCCAATTCGATGGATCAACTGCATGGATCTATAAGGGCTGATTGCTGGATGGAGACGCATTAGAATTGTTCTATGGCCCTCTTCCGCAGCATTGGCACTACGCTGGAGATGATCAAGTGGGAGCACTCCGTCCTTACGCTCCCCTTCGGCTTGACCGGCGCAGTGCTGGCGGCGAATGGCATTCCGAATCTGCACACCTCAATCTGGATCGTGGTCGCACTCGTCGCTGCGCGCTCGGCTGCGATGGCCTTCAACCGGCTGGTGGACATGAGCATCGATGCCGACAATCCGCGTACAAGAATTCGCGCGCTGCCCGCCGGCAAGCTCAGCAAGTCGTTCGTCGCGTGGTTTGTGGTCGTCACCTCGGCCATCCTGCTTCTCGCCGCCTATGAGCTGAACCCGCTCGCGTTCTACCTTTCCCCGGTGGCGCTCGCCATCGTTTTCTCGTACTCGTTCACCAAGCGCTTCACCCGTTGGTCGCACATAGTGCTTGGCATAGCGATGGGCATTGCTCCCGCAGCTGCGTGGATCGCAGTGCGCGGCTCGCTCGACCCGCGAATCCTCATCCTCTCTGCAGCGGTTATTTTCTGGGGCGCGGGGTTCGACATCCTGTATAGCTGCCAGGACTACGAGCACGACTGCGTGGCCAAGATTTATTCCGTTCCCAAGGCCTTCGGCATCCGCAGCGCACTGACCATCGCACGTCTCTTTCACCTGTTGACGGTGATGCTGCTGGCGTGGATGGTCGCGGCTTTTGGCCTGGGCAACATCGCGATTGCAGGCGTGGTGTTTGTGGCGCTGCTCCTGGTCTACGAGCATTCGCTGGTGAAGTACGACGATCTCAGCCGCGTGAATGCGGCGTTCTTCACCATGAATGGCCTGGTGTCGATGGCGTTCTTGTTCTTCATCGCGTGCGATCGGCTGGTGACGAGATAGCGATCCACCGGAAAGCTACGAACTGCTCTTGACCGTCTCGCCTGTCGACTTGGCGAAGACAATTTCCGAGACGAGAAGAATCGCGCCTACCACAATCGCGCTGTCGGCGATATTAAATGCCGGCCAATGATAGCTGCCGAGATAGAAATCCAGAAAATCGACCACATGTCCCGTCAGAAGGCGGTCCCACAGGTTGCCCATCGCGCCGCCCAGGATAAGCGACAGGCCGACGGTGGTGGTGGTGAGGGAGTGGCCATTCTTCCATAACAAGGCGGAGACCACGATGAGCGCCAGGACAGAAAACATCACCAGCGCTGCGATCTTCCATTGCGCCGGCGATTCGGCGAAGAGGCCGAAGGCCGCGCCCGTGTTCTCGACGTGCCGCAAGCGGAAAAAGCCAGGGATGACGACCACGCTGTTGTACAGCGTGATATTGCTGGCCACCGCCCACTTGGTGATGCGATCCAGCAAAAGTACGATCGCCGCGATTAGGAAGAAGTACTTGCGCATCGTCAAACTTTGTTCCCCGTTCATGGTTTAGACGCAACTACCTGCCGGAAAGAAGCACGTGTGCCCAGCAGCAGATTTGTAACAGGGCACGACCTTGGTCGTGCCGAATGGAGGGGAACAACATTTGTGGCTCCCTCGTTTCGCCTGTTGCGGCACGGCTGAAGCCGTGCCCTGACCAACGGTGCCCTCAGCTTGCCTTCGCTGTCGCTTCAATCTCCCGCAGCACCGCGCTGCAGCGCTCGCACACCGTCGGATAGTTCTTATCTACGCCCACCTGCGTCGAATAGTTCCAGCAACGCTCGCACTTTTCGCCCGGCGCCTCGCGCACCTCGACTGTCAACCCGGCATCGCCATTGCTCGCCGGGAGCTTCTCTAATACCACATCGGAAACAATAAACAAGTATCGCAATTGGTCCCGATATCGCTCCAGCACCGGGTAAATGCTTTCCGGCGCCGACAGGCGAACCTGCGCCTCCAGGCTGCCGCCAATGCGTTTCTCGGCTCGCGCAGCCTCCAGTGCTTTCAATGCCTCATTGCGTACCGATAGCAAGACTTCCCAATCGCGCTCCATGCCCGCAACATCGAAGCCTTCCGGCAAAGCTCCCGTGATGTCTGCGGGGGCAGGGAAGTGTTCGAGGTGAACGCTCTGTGCGCGGGACTTGGTTGCGGGCAGATACTGCCAGACCTCTTCAGCGGTGAAGCTCATTACCGGCGCGAGCAGTCGAACCAACGCCTCACCAATCCGCCACAGCGCGGCTTGCGCCGAGCGCCGGGCCACCGACTTCGGCGCCGAAGTGTACAGCCGGTCTTTCAGCACGTCAAAGTAGATGGCGCTCAGATCGACAATGCAGAAGTCCTTCAGCCGTTGATACAGGCGATGGAAGGTGAAGCTGTCGTAGTACTCGCGAACGTCGCGCGTGACCTCCGCCGCACGCAGAAGGATGTATTGATCCAGGGCATGCATGTCGGCGAAAGGAACGAGGTCAGACTCAGGATCGAAGCCCTCGAGATTGCCCAGAATGTAGCGAAACGTGTTGCGAATCTTGCGATAGCTTTCGGCGATGCGCTGCATCAGCTCGTCGGAGGCCATTACATCTTCGCGAAAATCCACCGACGCGACCCACAGACGAACAATCTCCGCCCCCAGCTTCTCGGCGATCTCTACCGGGTCCACCACGTTGCCCAGCGATTTCGACATGGCGCGGCCCTGCGGATCGAGCGTCCATCCCGCCGTAGCAGCCCATCGATAAGGCGCTGCGCCTTGGGTCGCAACCGCGAGGAGCAGGGAAGACTGGAACCATCCACGATGCTGGTCGCCGCCTTCCAGGTAGAGATCGGCAGGCCACGGAAGTCCGGGTTCCTGTCCCAGAACCGCCGCGTGGCTCGATCCCGACTCGAACCACACGTCGAGAATGTCCATTTCTTTGCGGAACTTCGCATCGCCGCACTTCGCACACTTGGTTCCCGAGGAAAGAATCTGCTCGGCTGAATACTTGTACCAGGCATCGGCGCCCTCACGCGCGAATAGGTCGACTACCATGCGCTTCACCGCTGGGTCGTCCAGAAACTCGTTGCACGCCTCGCACTGGAACATTGCAATCGGTACGCCCCAGACGCGCTGACGCGAGATGCACCAGTCGGGCCGCGAAGCGACCATGTTGGTGATGCGCTCTTCGCCCCACGCCGGATCCCACTTCACCTTCTTGATCTCTTCCAGCGACCGCGTGCGCAACGTTCCGCCGCCCGGCAAACGACCTTCCATCGCGATGAACCACTGTTCGGTGGCGCGGAAGATGATGGGATTGTGGCAGCGCCAGCAGTGCGGATACGAGTGCTCGATCTTCTCGAAACCGAGCAGCACGCCGCGGCTCTTCAGCAACTCGACAATCGCGGCATTCGCCTTGAAGACCTGCCGGCCCTGATATTCCGGCAAGCCGTTGCGCAGAATGCCGGCATCGTCCACATCGCAGCGCAGCTCGAGGCCGTACTTCACGCCGGTGTTGAAGTCGTCCGCACCGTGCGCAGGAGCGGTGTGCACCGCGCCAGTGCCGGTGTCCATGGTGACGTAATCGCCGAGCACGCCCAGAACAGTGCGATCAAGAAAGGGATGCGCGAAGGTCGCATACTCCAGCTTTGCGCCGGGAAATGACGCGATCTCCTTCGCGTCACCGAGATGAAGCTTCTCGATGGTCTGCTGCGCCAGCGCCTTGGCGACGATGTAGATCCATTCGCCGGTATCGAGCGCAACATACTCCGCATCCGGAGCGAAGGTCACCGCCATAGAAGCCGGCAGGGTCCAGGGGGTGGTCGTCCAGATGATGGTGGCGACTTTTTTCTTACTACTAAGATTTTTGTCGATCTTGGCCGGATCGCTGGTGAGCGGATAGCGCACCCAGATGCTCGGACTGGTGTCGATCTGGTATTCGACCTCAGCCTCGGCCAGCGCGGTCTTGTCGTGGATGCACCAGTAAACCGATTTCAGGCCCTTGTAGACCAGGCCTTCTTCATAGCACTTGTAGAACGTCTCCAGCACGACGCTCTCGTACTGAGGATCCATGGTGGAATACGGCTTGTCCCAGCGGCCCAGTACGCCCAGCCGTTTGAACTGCACACGTTGCAGATCAAGATATTTCTGCGCGTAGGCGCGGCACTCCCCGCGCACCGCCAGCGGAGCGAGGTCGAGCTTCTTGCGTCCCAACTGCTCGTCAACTTTGATCTCGATCGGCAGGCCGTGACAGTCCCAGCCGGGAACGTAGGGCGCGTCGAAGCCGCTCATGCTGCGCGACTTCACTACAAAGTCCTTCAAGCTCTTATTCAGCGCGTGCCCGAGATGAAGCGGGCCATTGGCATAGGGTGGCCCGTCGTGCAACAGGTAGATCGGCCGGCCTCTGTGCGTCTCGCGCAGGCGGTCATAGAGGCGCATCCTTTCCCAACGCTCGAGTATTGCCGGCTCGTTCTTGGGCAAGCTCGCCTTCATGGGAAAGGGGGTCCTGGGCAGGTTCAACGTTGCTTTCAGGTCGAGCGGCACTCGCGGGTTCTCCGGTGTAAGTGGATCGTTACAAAGACGTGAAGCTTTCGTCAGCGTTTGTTCAATTATAGGGAGCGGGAAAATGCGCGTCTATTCGGCAGCCTCTTTGCAGCGGGCAATTGGCTTTCAGCAAGCAGCAAGAACCGGCCAGGAGCTTGCTAAGAGATTAGTGCTAAAGGCTTACAGAACAACTCCGGCTCTCCTTTATTCCCCAGGAGCGTCTCAACTATTGTCGCTTTAAGCCGCACAACGATGTGGGTAGCTGTGCATCTAACGATAGGAACGGCGACTCACACTTTTGGCACGGCCAGTGTGGTCGGAACTGCAACCTCGGTGAAAACCCTGGGCTTCACAGATGAGCAACTTGGAAGTGCAAGTGCTCATCAACCGTGAGTAGCACCGGAATAGGGGCCCCGCAGACCGAAGGACGAGACGAGTATGGTTCATCAGACGCTGATTCCCCCGACTGAGCAAGAGGAACTGCACCTTCTGCCACAGACCACGGCGAACGAGTCGTTGTTGTCGTCGTTGATAAGCAATGTCCGGGCTGCGTTGTTTCCGGAGAAACTGCCGCCTCTGCACTTGACCTCGCGGCCGGTGAAGGTCCAGGAAATCTGGGGCGAATACAACTACAAGAAACAGAGTGCGGGCGTTTCGCTGGTCGTCCACATCGCCATGGTTGCGGGTCTCATCGCCATCTCGATCATCGGCGCCCGAGCGGTGAAGAACGCCGAGAAGCCGCGAGAGACGGTCACACTCATCGCGCCCGATCTCTCGCCTCCGCCATTGCCTATGACGAAGCCGAGCGCGAAGACCTCTGGCGGCGGTGGCGGCGGCGGCGACCGTGACAAGCTGCAGGCGCCGAAGGGCAAGCTGCCCAAGACCGCGATGGAGCAGATTACGCCTCCCGCGATGGTGATTCGCAACGACCATCCCAAACTTCCTGTTGAGCCCACGGTCGTGATACCGCCGCAGATCAAGCTGACTTCCAATATGCCGAATATCGGCAATCCCATGTCGGCGGTGCCGTCGGGACCGCCATCGAACGGGACTGGCAGCGGCGGCGGAATCGGTTCCGGCTCAGGCGGTGGAGTTGGATCGGGAACGGGTCCAGGAGTTGGCCCAGGTCACGGCGGCGGAATTGGGGGCGGTGTTTTCCGCGTAGGGGGAGGCGTGTCGCCGCCGCGCGCGTTGGATACGCCTGATCCCGAGTATTCGGAAGAGGCCCGCAAAGCGAAATATCAGGGAACCTGCGTTCTGTGGCTGATCGTCGGACCCGATGGCAAGCCGCGCGACATCAAGGTCGCTCGCGCGCTGGGAATGGGACTCGACGAGAAGGCGATTCAGGCAGTGCGCAACTGGAAATTCGAGCCCGCGATGAAAGATGGCAGGCCAGTCGCGGTACAGATCAACGTCGAGGTGAACTTCCGGCTGTACTGATCCACCCAGTTCGCCCAAATTCGGCGCGAGCCGGGGACCCCGGGTACGTCAGACGCAGCGCGGAAGGCAGAGGGAGGGGCGATGAGCCTCTCCTTTTTGTTGGTGTTGAGCGGCGGATTACGGAAGGCGCGCTGCCCCTGAGCATTTCGGCACGACTGAAGTCGTGCCCTGATACAAAGCGCTTGACAATCGAGTTTTAGCAAACCTGCCCTGATACAAATGAAGGAACGATTTAGGAGATTAGTTCGTCCTCCTAGTCTCTTGCGTCTCGTGTCATCCGCCAAAGTTCGCGCGTGAAGCGCTTCAGGGCCTTGGCTCCTGCCAGGGGCCCTTCGAGTTCGCGCGAGATCAATACATCAGCATCGCCCAATCTCCGCCGCAGCTCCTGCAACGAAGCCTGTTGCCATTGCGCGGCCAAGCTGCATCGCGAACACGCGCTTGAGACATCCATCAACACGCGGTTCACGATGACCGCTCCGAGCGGCACTTGCAACTTCTCCAGCGCGTGTAGCAGCCGGAGCGTCTCATCGTTGGGCAGCGGCTCGGCGAGGGTGACCACTATAACCTTGCTGCGCTTGTGGTCGCGCAGGATGGCGGCCAACTCGCGCACGTTCTGCGACAGCGTTGCGATTTCGACGGCCAGGTCGCGAGCCATGGGCAGCGTGCGATGTGCTGCGAGCGTCTTCAGCAGCAGACGCGTCCAGGCGAGCAGGCGCGCGGGCGTTTGCAACAGCTCGAGCGCGTGACCAGTGGGCGCCATGTCGATCACGACGCGCCGGCCTGCTTCGAGCAGGTCAAAGATGCGAAAGATAGCGAAGATTTCGTCAACCCCGGGAGGGACGACATCGAGCAGCGCCAGAAGAAAGCGGCGGTCGAGGCTGAGGTCGATGTGGAGGCCGCGTTCTTCGCCGGTCATTGCCTCCGACAGGCGCGCGCGCATCTGGTCGGCCCAATGGCGAAACTGCGTCATCGCATCGAACTCGGCGGCCAGCAACTTGCTATCACGCAACACGGGTCGCGGCTGGTCACCGACCTTGGCCTGGAAGACATCGTCGAGGGAGGGCGCGGGATCGATGGAGCAGACGGTGATCGTATCGCGCTTCACCGATCGGCGATGGTGATAGGCCAAGGCCGCCGAAACTGTGGTCTTGCCGACGCCGCCCTTGCCAACGGTGAGCGTCAACGGAGTCGTCAGGATGGGCCACTCAGCCGGCTCAAGTTGAATTGCGGCCGTTCGCGAAGGCTTTTTCCGGATTGATGCCGGCAGCTTACGGCCTTGGAAGACATGGGCGCCGAACGCACGCAACGCGGCAACGCCGAGGATTGGGCAACCGGGATCTTGTCCGGCGAACAACGTCGCCCGCGAGAAATGGTGGCGGAGAAATTTGCGAGCAGCATCGGTTTGTGCGGCATGCTGCCGGCAGCGCGGACAACGATTTTGAGCTTTGACGGCGCGGTTGAGAACGATCCCGGTGATGCCCTGCGATTGGAACGACGGAGCTGAACGCGCGGCTTCCTTCAGCGAGAAAGGTTCAGGTGTCGTGACCAGCACCAGCCGTGAGCCATCGGCCGAAAGCGCCTTTTGCACTCGCGCCACCATGCTGGCCCAGCGCTCCAGCGACGGCTCGCCGCGCACCTTGCCCCCGAAATGCTGCGCTAGCATGACATCACGTGAAGCTGCGATTTCCAGCACCTCAAGAAAGCGCGTGAAGTGCTCCGGCATCTGAAACAGACGGATGGCATGGCCCGTCGGCGCCGTGTCGACCACGACCTCGTCGTAGTTGGCGTCGAGTAGCTCGTGTAGCGCCAGCAGCGCCGCAACCTCGGCCATGCCGGGCAGGCTGGTGTCGAGCAACGGCTCGAGTTCTTCGCGTGTGAAGAGACTTCCTTTGCTCAGCAGGGCCAGGACGTCCTTGCGCTCGGCAGCGAGAAATCGCTTGATCTGCCGCTCGGCATCGAGTTGCCGCGCCCACAGGCGGCCAGCGCTGCGCAGTCGTGTGGGCGCGTCGCCAACCGTAACTTGCAGCACGTCAGCCAGTGAATGAGCCGGGTCGGTTGAGAGCAACAGGATGCGGCTCCGCGGCTCCGTGGCCGCGCGATGCAGCGCATAAGCAGACGAGACCGTAGTTTTCCCGACACCGCCCTTGCCGATGAAGAACGTGAAAGCAGGCACGGGACACTGTCGCATGGGGAAGAACGGCAGGCAAGTAAACTGCTTCTTTCCCCGAGTTGGCGTTCATCAGTGACTCGCGTACCATGGACTGCGCCAGCCAGTATTGCCATGACACAGGCCCTCGCCGGAGCGTTACTCTTTCTTTTCCCGTTCCACGTAGCGTTGGCGCAGGGTGCGCCGGGCAAAAACGCGTCGCCGCAGACTTCCGCCACGACTAACGCGCAAGCGAGCGCCGGCAGCGTCACGCCACAGGCACCGGCGGCCGCGGCCCCGCAATCACCGACGACCGGTGCCGTGGAGCCGGCAACCGCCCAAGGCGCAACCGCTCCCAACTACTCGCAGGAAGCGTATGTCATCGAGCACATGAGCGAGTCGCAGCGCTTCGAAGACGACGGCAAGGGACGCTACCAGGCCGACGCTGAAATCAAAATCATCAGTGAGAGCGGCGTGCAGACCTGGGGACAGCTCAAGGTTGGTTACAGCGCGCTCACCGAGAAGCTCGATATCGCCTATGTGCGCGTGCACAAGCCCGACGGTACGGTGGTGACAGCACAGGAATCTGCCATTCAGGACCTCAGCTTTGCCGATGCGCCGGTTTACACCGACTACCGTCAAAAGCACATCAGTGTCCCATCGCTGCGCCCAGGCGATGTGCTCGAGTATCGCTTCATTCGCACCATCGCCAGCCCGCTGACACCGGGACAGTTTTGGAGCAGCTATAACTTCAGGGAAAAGGAAATTGTTCTCGACGAGCAGTTGGAGATCAACGTTCCCAAGGACCGCCAGGTCAAGCTAAAGACGAAGCCCGGCTACGAGCCCAAAGTCACCGAAGAAGGCGACCGCCGGATCTATCGTTGGACGCATTCGCGACTGAGCAACGACGACGACAATAAGAAGAAAAAGGCGCGACCCAAGAGCGAAGACGAAATACCTACGGTGCAGTTGACGACCTTCAGGAGCTGGGAAGAGGTGGGCGCATGGTATGGCAGTCTGGAGCGCGAGCGGCGCGTGCCCGACGCCACGGTCAAGACGGAAGCCGAAACGCTGGTCAAAGGCAAGACTGGCGACATGGACAAGGTAAAGGCGCTTTATGACTATGTTTCGCGCAACATCCGCTATGTGTCTTTGAACTTCGGCTTGGGCCGGATTCAACCACACGCCGCCAGCGAGGTGCTGGCCAATGGCTATGGCGACTGCAAGGACAAGAACACGCTGCTGGCCGCGCTACTGGAGACCCAGGGCTTTCATTCCACTTCGGTCCTGATTGGCGCGCGCCTCAAACTCGATCCCGAGATTCCGTCGCCCTCGCAATTCAATCACCTCATCACGCGAGTGCCGGTGGATGGCAAGGAGATTTGGCTGGACAGCACACCCGGAGTGGCGCCGTTCCGGATGTTGTCGTCAAACCTGCGCGGCAAGCAGGCGCTGGCAATTCCGCCGAATGGCAACGCGGAGCTGGTGTGGACGCCCACCGACCTCCCATTCGACGCCTTCGAGCGCACCGCGCTGGAAGGCTCGATCAGCGATACCGGCACGTTGACGGCGCACTTCACCATGATCGAGCGCGGCGACCACGAGATGGTGATGCGCTACATCATGCGCCAACAACCGAGTAATCGCTGGAAGGAATATTTTCAGCAGATGTTGCAATACACGGCGGTGAAACGCGCCGAGGTCTCGGATGTCAAGATTAGCGATCCCAGCTCGACCGACGAGCCCTTACACATCGAATTCAATGTCACTGCCAACAATTACTTCGACTGGTCGGCGCCCGATTCGAAGTTCGCGTTGCCGATGGTGTTGATTAATGTGCCTGCAGTCGACGACAACGACGATAGCGCCTCCACTGAACCCATCAAGCTTATCTCGATTCAGGAGGTGCAGGGGGAGGTGAAGCTTTCGTTTCCGGCAAAGTACAGCGTGCACCCGCCCATTGCTGTGGACGTGAAGCGCGACTATGCCGAATATCACTCGCTGTACAAATACGAGGCTGGGCAGCTCACCGGCAAGCGTACGCTGAAGGTGCTGATGATCGAGGTCCCGCACGACCGCAGCGAGGACTACATTGCATTTCGTCGCGTAGTGCTCGCCGATCAGTCGCAGGAGGTAAAGCTGGAGAACCAGTCGCCTTCGAGCGCCGGAGTGAGTAGCAGCGAATCGGCAGAAGACCTGAACAGCGCCGGTGAGAAAGCCGCCGCTAACGGAAAATATCAGCTGGCCATCGATCTTTTCCAGCAGGTGGTAAAGCTGGAGCCAAAGCACAAGACAGCGTGGAACAACCTGGGACGCGCCTATCTCGACGTCGGCCAGACCGACAAGGCGATTCAGGCAATTCAAACTGAGATCGCCATCAACCCCTACAGTCAGTATGCGTATAACAATCTCGGACTGGCTTACGAGAAGCAGTCCAGGTACGACGAAGCGGCCAAACAGTTTCAGAAGCAGATCGAAATCAATCCGCTCGATGCGGAAGCGCACGCCGACCTCGGCCGCCTTTACCTGGACCAGAAGAAATTTGCCGAAGCTATCCCTGAACTGGAGAAGGCGGTCGATCTGCAATCCAGGAACCCGGTGCTGAAGATCTCGCTCGGCCAGGCATATATTGCCACTAACCAGACGGACAAAGGCATGGCCGCTTTTGACGAGGCCATCAAAATTTCCGCCAGCCCACTGATCTGGAACAACATTGCGTACGCCCTCGCCGAAGAGAACGTGCAACTGGACCGCGCAAGTCAGTATGCGGACGCGGCCATCAACGCGATCGAAACGCAGTTGCGCGATATCAATCTCGATAATCTCCGCATGCAGGACCTGTTCGCTTCGAACTTCCTGTTCAATATCTGGGACACGAAAGGGCGAATTGAATTCAGGCGCGGCGATTTGGAGGCGGCCGACGCTTACATCCGGCCGGCGTGGCTCGCCGGTGGATACGGGGACGAAGCCGAACACCTCGGCGAAATTTCGGAGAAGCGAGGCCAGCGCGCCGAGGCAGTGCGCCAATATATCGACGCTCTAGTGTCAGAAAATCCCAGCGCGACGGATGCTCGCGCGCGTCTCACCGCGCTTGGGGTAAAAGATATCGAGCGCCGAACAACGGCGGCCCGCGCCGAGTTGCAGCAGCAACGCACGGTCGCATTGAACAAATCCGGGAAGGGAAGGGCTGAGTTTTACCTGCTGGTCTCTCCGGGAAAAATCGAACAGGTGAAGTTCATCAAGGGCGATGACGAGCTGAAGACTTTCGCCGACGTACTGCAGAAGACCGACATCGGCATGAAGTTTCCACCCAACCCGCAAGTACATGTAATCCGCCGAGTTGTCGTACAATGTGGGACAACATCGCCGGGCCCTTGTACGCTGGAGGTGTTGCCGGCATCACAGGTGCGTGTGCTGGAGTAGAAGCACGCGTTTAGAATTATTGAAAGTCGGAGCGTACAAGAGGTTCGCCATGACTGATTTGCGTTACCCGATCGGTAAATTTCAATGGACAGAGCCGGCGACGGAAGACCAAAGCGCAAAAGATCGCGCGGGCTATATCGATGTCGTTGCCAAGCTTCCGGCGCAAATGCGAAGCGCGGTGAAGGACCTCCGCCCCGAACAACTTGACACTCCGTATCGTCCGGACGGCTGGACCATACGCCAGGTGGTTCATCATGTGCCTGACAGTCACATGAACTCCTATATTCGTTTTAAGCTGGCCCTGACCGAAGAGCAGCCAGCGATCCAGCCTTACAACGAGGCGGAGTGGGCGAAGCTAGCCGACACCAGCATCACGCCTGTCGAAGTGTCTCTGCAATTACTGGCCGCATTACATGCCCGCTGGGTGGATCTACTGCAATCCATGCGGCCGTCCGATTTCGGACGCACGCTGTACCATCCCGAACATGGCGTGGTCACGCTTGACCGCATGCTCGCCATGTATGCCTGGCACTCTAACCATCATCTCGCGCATATCACATCATTACGCGAACACATGGGCTGGAACCATCGCGCTGTAGCACAAACCTAGTTCACAAAAATTTACAGCGGGTGGGGATGAATGCATTGCTATGCGTGACGTGTGGAATAGCGATGTGTTTTTTACCACGGAGGCACCGAATTCACGCAGCAAGATGTAATAGCTTGTGAAGTACCTTCCCAATTTTTTACACGATAATATCCTGGCACTAATAAAAACCTTAGTTAATTCTGTGACCTTTGTGTTCTCCGTGGTATCAAATTACCAGACAACTACATGAGCGCGAGATGAGCTGCGCTCACACCGGTGTCGGCCGCCCGTCAAAACCAACGTCGCGGAAATTTCCCGACGTCTTGGAACTTTGCCTTCGTGTTGAACGTATACAACGCGGAGAGGGAACTGTCAGCAGACCGGCTGCGTGAATGGCAGTTCAAGTGCAGAGAAGGTTTGGGGTCAAACAGAATGTTTCGCCAGCGGTTTGGCGGCCCAGGCGAGACAAACGTTGGAGGCGTGTAAGCGTCCCCTTGCTGTTTAACCCCGGAGTCACATTCTATGCCGCGGGGCGGGAAATGCAAGTCTGCCCGCGAGCCGCTTGACTGGGCTCAGTCCGGCACGGCACGCGCAAGGGGCCGCCAGAACGATTGTCATCGCAAGGAGATTGAGAATGACTCGTATACTGGCTCGTTTCACATTGTTCGTCTTGGCCCTCAGCTTGTCCATCAGCGCCTTCGCGGGCTCCAAGTCGCAAACTATCACTCTCTACCACGACGCGCAGCTCAATGGCAAAACTCTTCCCGCCGGTGAGTATGACGTGAAGTGCAATACCACAGGCTCAACCGCACAGGTGAAGTTCCTGCGCAACGGGAAGGAAGTAGCTACTGCGAATGGGCAGGTTAAACAGCTCAGCGCCGCGCCGGAATACAATCAGGTTGTCACGCAGGATGGCAATGGTGGCGCATCGATCAGTGAGATCGACTTCGCGCACAGCAACGCTGGCGTAACCTTCGAGTCCTCGGCCATGTCCAGCGCCGGCAGCAACTAAACCTTATAGTTCACCAAGGAGAGCACGGAGTTAGATATATAGATTGCTCCGTGCTCTTTGTCGCGTCTATGGTGAAATACGCGATTCGAGAAACAGAATTACTTGTCACACGAGTGCATTGCGGAGGTGGTTCCTGCTTGCGCCTGGTGGTCTTCGTGGTGAATAAGAAACGATCCTAAGGTTGGCCCATCACTACTCGCGCCACGGCCAACATGCTGATGGCTTCGGCGGAAGGATCCTGAAGCCGCTGCGAGCGCTGCAATGCCGCAACCGGATCGACCTGTGCCGCTGCCTCGCTGACCTCTTGCACCACCTCGGGCGCATTGCTGGAACCGGCGCGGTTCGACCACACCTCGTCAACCGAAGCAAATGCGATATCGAAATAGTGGTCGGCCATCTTGCGATCGCCGGAGGTGCCGCTTGCAAAGCCACTGGCCGCGGCTTCGCGCGCCCGCATTGACGCCGACATCGATTGCAGCGCGCCGGTGCGATCGCCGCTGTTGCCCATGGCGTGCAACACGCTGACGTTCTCATCATCCGCCGGGGGCGGAAGCACGGCGTTCTGGCCACTATTGGCAACCTGCTGCAAGCTCACGTCGGAGCGCAGCAGCTCCTGATAAGCTGCGGGGCCAAGAGTTTCACTCAAAACGCCCGTTGTCATATTTGCGGCCACGCCGCGCTGCGGAGAATCGGGCAGCTGCGCCAGCCACAAAAGGAATTTCGTTCCCGCCGTCTTCACCACATCTTTGTCCATGTCGCGTGCGACCTGGGCGAACATCGCCGCATAATTCGGTGCTTCCTGCTGGAAGCCGGCGGCGTCGGCGGGAAGGGAAGAGAACATCTTGACGAAAATCGACTGCGACCACTGCGAATTCATCCCCTCAGAATTCATGAGCGCCAGCATGGGACGTCCTGCGACCACACCCTGTTCGACCGCCGATTCCAAGGTACGCCGCGCCGGCTCGTCAACCTGCTTCGGGCAGTTCGTGATCGCCCCGACCAGTGCTTCTTCAGCATCGACCACCGCGTTAGGCGGAAGAGTCTGCACGAAGGTTGCGGCGGAGGAGCAGTCGATGTGTCCGCTGGCGAGCATGGAGACCGCAGGCCGCTGGCCTTCAGCGACGAGCTTGGTCTCGATGGCTGTGCCTTCCTTCGCCAGCCGTTGCGCCAGCTTTTGATCGATGGGGGCAACCACGGTGACGGCAGCGTTTAACACGCGGAGCCGGTCTTGCGGGTCGCTTTGCGGCAGAGCAACGGCGCTATTCACGACGTCGAGAACGAACTTCTGCCGCGCTTGTTGCTTGGTCTCGGCGGGTGGCTTTGTGTCAGGTTTTGGCCGGGCAAGTCTGGTCCCAACAGCCGCGTCCTGTGCGGCCGACGTCACACTGAGGGCCGCAGCCAGCAATATGGAATAAAACAACAATTTCAAAACGATAACCTCAGCTCGATAACACGAGGCTACACCCATGCTAGTGAAAAAGCAGAGCTGGCTGTATAGGGGGAAGGCCGGGGGACCTTAGTACCGTCAGTAGCCAGTAGTCAGCAGTCAGTAGTCGGCAAATCAGACAGCTTACCAGCCGCCTCCACCTCCGCCTCCGCCGCCACCGCCGGACGAGCCCCCGCCATCCGAGCCAGAACTGGAACCCGGCGGCGAGGAAGCCGAGGAGATGGCCGAAGAGAAACCCTCGCTCAAGCTGCCGGCAAATCCGGCGGCGTCAAAACTGTCCCAATTGGCGCCGCTGAACCACACCGGCGAGTAGGCAACCGCGGCACCGCCGGTCGCGACCGCAGCCTGCGCCAGCACTCCGGCAAACTGCCTGGCCCACGCCTGCTCCACTCCCAGTGCCAAGGCATAAGGAAGACACTTTTCAAATAGGGCCGGCGTCTTTTGCGGAGGATTCATCCGCTGGAGCCGATCGCTGTCCACCTCCGTCAGGAACAGCTTAAGGCCCTCGACTTGGTCCAGCAGCTTGCGTCCTTCCCCTGTTAGCGTGCGTAACAGGAGGATGCCGACGATATTCGTGACCAGTAATGCCAGGACAATCAGCGATGGCCAAAGGCCGACGATGGCTGCAAAAAAGCCGAGCGCCATCAGTTCGAAAAAACCGAAGAGGATGGGCGGTATGAAAGCGGCGATGGCGAGGACTCCCTTCGATCTCCAGCTCCTGACTGCCGAGTGAATCATTGCTCCCGTGACGGCCGACCAAATGGTCAGCCAGAATACCAGGAAGCCCGCAGCCACGGACATAGAGCCGCGAAGGGTGAGCGCCATACCGGCAAACGTCACCACGCTCAACACGATGCCGGACCGGGCCCATTTAGTGTTCTTGCGAAAAAGGGTTTGGTTCTCCTCCAGGTTCAGATCGTTGATTAGGGTTGTTTTTGCGGTTCTGATCCTCGTGGCATAACCCTCATTGATCTCCATTTCGTTGGAATTCGAGAACAGAGTCCGCAGCAGGTTGCTCTCCTCCACCGGGAGCGGCCCAGCCGGCGGCTTCATTCGTTTCAGCGAGTAAAGACTACCCTCCTGTTCAATCGTCAGATACCCCTTGACGGCAAGGTCCACCACGGCGCTGACGAACACGCGATCGTCGTACCCCATGTGTCGCAAAAAGCACATGGCTGGAGCCGACAGGCCCGGCGGAGGCTCATAACTCACGACAATGACGCCGGGCTTAGGATCGCGACCCACACGCATCCAGGCCGCGAAGTAGTAGATGAGGACGAGCGCCAGCCCTCCTAGACCGACTATATAAATCGCATTGTCTTCGAGAAACCAACGCCTGCGGTCTGCGGCCGACGGCCCGGTGACCAGCCCTTTGGGAAAGCCCACGACAATCGTCAGCCCCTCACCGCTGCCCAGCGGAGTGGTGGTCGCGAAGCGAACCGTCGATGCATCGACGCGATCGGACGTCAGGTTCCGTTCCCGCGAGCCTTGCGGCCCGGTGTAGCCCGTAAGCTTCAGATCGTTAGGTTGGACAGGTCCCGGCAGGCTAACCGTCGCGGAAGCCTGATCGATGGGAAAAGCCCACCCGTTGCCGGTGACGTTCCAATAGAGTTCATCGTGGTCAGGGAAGAAGCCAAGCTCCCGATTCACCGTATATGTCAGCTCATAGATGTGCTCGCCCGCCGGCAGCAACGTGGAAGCATCGCCCATCTTGATGCGAATCCCGTTGCGCAACCCTTCCTTGCTATAGCGTTCTGTTGCTCCGTCGCGGCGAACGTCCACCACCTGGAAGTCGACGGAATAATGCTCTCCCGACCGGCTGTCGTAAGTGGTTGGAAAATCCCGGAAGATGCCGTGCTGGATACGCTGCCCCTCGCTATTGACGCTGATGACCTCATGCACAATCAGGGAAGCGTTCGGTTGCACGCGAATATCGGAGTGGTAATCGAGGATGCGCTCGTCAGCAGGTGCCGCAGCGCTGAGCAGCGCCGCCACGAGCATCACCATCGGCAGACGCGATCGAGGCATGGGTCCTCCGCGTTAGCGCTTCTCCATCGGCACGTAATGATTCGGGTATGCCGGGCCGTGGTAATCCGCGCGCGGCCGGATGAGCCGGTTATCGTTCAGTTGCTCGATGACGTGAGCCGTCCAGCCCGACACTCGCGACACGGCAAATACTGGCGTGAACAGATCGATGTCGATGCCGAGGTCGTGATAGGTCGACGCGGAATAGAAATCCACGTTGGCATTGAGCTTGCGATCGGCGACAACGAACTGCTCGATCTGGTGCGAAATGTCGAACCATTTCGCATTGCCGCTCGACTTTCCCAGATCCTCCGACATCTTGCGCAGGTGCGTCGCCCGCGGATCCTCCGTGTGGTAGACCCGGTGCCCGAAGCCGGGAACCTTTTTTTTCTGCGCCAGCATGCCTTTGATGTAGTCCACCGGATCTGCACCCGAGGCATCGATCGCCTCCAGGATGCGAAATACCGCTTCGTTGGCGCCTCCGTGCAGCGGCCCCTTGAGCGCGCCGATGGCCGCGGTAATCGCCGAATGCATGTCGCTCAGGGTGGCTGCAACTACCCGCGCCGCAAAAGTAGAGGCGTTTAGTTCGTGGTCGGCATGCAGGATGAGCGCCACGTCCAGCGCGTGCTCGGCGGTGTCGCTGGGAATTTCGCCGTTCAACATGTAAAGAAAATTTCCGGCGTGCGACAGGGAGCGGTCCGGCTCGACCAGCGGCTTGCCTTTGCGAATGCGGTCGTAGGCCGCCACCACATACGCCAGTTGGGCTGTAATCCTGACGGCCTTGCGCACGTTGGCCTCATGATCGTTGACCTTCTCCTCGGGATCGTAATACGACAGCGCCGAAACGATGGTGCGCAGCACATCCATCGGCAAAGCATGCTTCGGCGCCTGGCGCAGCAAGCTGATGATGGAGGCGTCGAGTTTGCGCTCGCGCGCCAGATTCAGCTTCAGCTCGTTCAGCTCGGCGCGGTTAGGCAGCCGCCCAAACCAGAGCAGGTAGCAGACCTCTTCGAAGGTCGAGCGGTCGGCCAGTTCGTGTATGTCGATGCCGCGATAGGCGAGCACACCCTGATCGCCATCGATGTAGCAGATGCCGGAATTTGCGGCGGTAATGCCTTCCAGCCCCTTGGGACCCTGCACTGTCGTGGACATAATCCCTCTTGCGACTCGTCCGGCAAAACCATGCCGTTGACGCGCAACCCACTTTTATACTCCGCGGGTTCTGCGCGCGTCCATTTGACTTGTAAAAGGGCACGACTTTTAAACCGTCAGGACTGAAGCGTCCTCCACCCACCCGCTTGTCCCACCAAACTGTAAATCCCCACCTAGCAGCGTCATCTTCATCACTCCTCTGCTCACGCTCGCCACGCTCCGGAGTCCAAGCTCCCCGAAAGAACCCGTGGGGCGAACCACGTTCTCTCAGCCATCCATTTCCTGCAAAGAGAGGTGTTCCCATGAGCAAGTGTCGCCTTCTGCTAATCCCATGCATGTTGCTGATTGCCGCTCTCTGTAGCGCTCAGTCCACCCAGTTGGACCTTCCCCGTCCGAGCCAGCGCGCCGAAGTGGTGCAGCGCATCGGCATCACCGACATCACCATTAACTATCATCGTCCGCTGGTGAATAACCGCAAGGTTTGGGGCGGCCTGGTACCGTACGGACAGGTGTGGCGCGCCGGAGCCAACGAGAACACGACCATCACCTTTGCCAATGATGTGACGATCGATGGCAAGCCGCTGGCCGCCGGAAGCTACGGCCTGCATATGATTCCCAACGAAGATCAGTGGACCCTGATCTTCTCGAACGCTCATACCGCGTGGGGCAGTTTCACCTACAAGGAATCGGAGGACGCGCTGCGCGTAACCGTGAAGCCGCAGGCTGCCGACTTCCACAATGCCCTGACCTACGATTTCAACGACCTTAAGCCCGACTCCGCCGTCGTGGTGATGAGCTGGGACAAGCTCGCCGTCCCCTTCAAGGTCTCTGTTGATGTGAACAAGATTGTCGAGGCCAGTCTGCACAACCAGCTCCGCGGCCTGTCGCAGTACACCTGGGATGGTTGGGACGACGCCGCGACTTACCTGGTTGACAACAAGGTCGATCTCAATGCGGCGCTCAAGTACGAAAACAACTCCATCCAGAACGAAGACCGCTTCGAGAACGAGATGACCAAGTCGCGCATTCTGGGGGCCATGGGCCAGAACGCCGAGTCGGAGCAGACGAAACAGAAGGCGCTCTCGCTGGCTAACGCGCAGCAGCTCTATGGCTATGGCCGTCAGCTCCAGCGTGAAGGCAAGCAGCAGGAAGCCTTCGCGGTGTTCAAGTCGGCTGCGCAGAAGGATCCGAACAACTGGCTGTCGCATGCTGGATTGGCGCGCATTGCAGTTGGAGAAGGGAACTACACGGAGGCGACGAAGCAGATGCAGTTAGCGCTGGCTGGCGCGCCCGATGGGGCAAAGTCGGGCGTCGAGGGCCTCGTCAAGCGGCTGCAGGCACAACAGGACATCAACAAGTAAGTACTGCGCGTTGAGAGCGGCGTTTCAGGTTCTAAAGCAACCATGACGCGGCGAGAAGCAGTTCGCTTGTTGGGCGCGAGTGCGGCGGGAGTCTGGCTTTCAGCGCAGACAACTCTGAGCTTTGCGAGCCGACCGAAGGCTTCCTCGGCTTCGGCCAAAGACAGCCAAGCTCCCCGGCTCGCGCCCGGAGCTCCGATGTCTCCGGAGCGGCTTGCGCTGATCGCAGCGTTCAAGGAAAAATCCACGGGGCTCGAGAAGCTTTACGAGGGACGCACCTATAAGAGCGACTTCACCATGCCTTATCGCCTGTACCAGCCGGCTGCGACCGGCAAGCTGCCGCTCGTCATGTATCTGCACGGCAGCGGCGGTTTGGGCGACGACAACCAGAAGCAACTGCAATTCGGCAACATCTTCGGTACGCGGGTCTTTCTCCTTCCCGAGAACCAGAAAAGTTTTCCCTGCTACGTCGTGGTGCCGCAGACAGACCGGGGATGGGCCCGATACGATCTGTCGCACGAGGATGAGGGCCCGCCAAAAGTGCTCCCCGGCTTGGGCGATGGTAATCGGGTGGCGCTCGAACTTGTCGACTCGTTGTGCCGTGAGTTGGCGATAGATGAGCACCGAATCTATGTCACGGGTCAATCGATGGGAGGTCTGGGCGTGTGGAACATTATCGCCAATCGGCCAGGCTTCTTCGCGGCTGCTGTGGTCTGTTGTGGGAGCCGCGGCGCCGATGATGGGACTGCCTCGACTAACACCTCGCTGTGGGCCTTCCACGGAGACTCCGATCAGACCGTTCCGGTTTCGGTGTCGCGGGAACGCATTGCGGCAAGGCGAAAGGCCGGCGGACATCCTCTCTACACCGAGTACGCCGGCGTCGACCATGAAGTCTGGGAGTGGGCTTACACCGAACCCGAGCTGGTGAAATGGGTCTTCGCGCAACGGCGCGCGAGCTGAATGCGGAAGGTTATGTTCCATTAACACAGTCTGTCATTCTGAGGGTGCTCCACCCAAGCCGCCTTCGCTTGAGTGGGGATTTAGCTATGCTTCGACATCTTGCTGTCGCTCTTCTCTTTGCGGCTTCGGCCTATTCTGAGACGCTCTCCGTTCCCGCGGACTCGCCGCGCTGGGAACTGGAGGGACAAGCCAAGGCTGTCGAGTATCAGGGTCGCAAGTGCATTCTCCTCGATGGTGGAGGCGCGACGTTGAAAGATTTTCAACTGCGCGACGGCGTAATCGACGTGGATGTCGCAACTCCCGCGAAGCGCGGCTTCTTCGGCATTCAGTTTCGCATCGACGGCAACAACGGCGAATGGGTCTATCTACGCCAGCACAAGTCCGGCCTGCCCGACGCCATGCAGTACACGCCCGTCCTCAATGGGGGTCTCAACTGGCAACTCTACAATGGGCCCGGTTTCACCGGCGCAGTCGATATCCCGAAGGATGTCTGGTTCCACATGCGCCTGGAAGTCACAGGCGCGCAGGCAAAGCTCTATGTCAAAGACATGGACAAGCCCGCGCTGGTGATGACCGATCTAAAGAGCGGCGTGCGGAAAGGCCAGGTGGCTCTGGCTAACCTGATAGGCGCAACATATTTCTCGAACTTCGAAATACGGACGACTACCGACGCTCCCTGGGAGCGACACCCGCTACCGATCCCGCTCGGCACTTTAACCAAGTGGAGCATTTCACCCAGCTACGATGCCCTCGCGCGCAATCTGGAGCGTCCGCTCACGCCTGCGGAAAGTGCTGCCATAAATTGGCAGGAAGTGGAGGCGGAGCCGCCCGGCTTGGTGGTCCTGTATCGTTATCGCGAGGCGCCTCATCCGAAGGTCTCGTTTCAAACCGACTTTTCGACGCGCCTCGAACCGCAGCCGGGAATGAAGGTGATCTATGCACGGACCAGCATCGACTCCGACAGCGACCAGGTGAAGAAGCTTTACATCGGGTATAGCGACGATGTCAGCGTCTTCCTCAATGGCCAGATTCTCTATCGTGGCCGCAGCGCCCAGAGTTTCCGCGACCCCGGCTTTCTGGGCATCGTTAATCCAGAGAACGACGCCGTCTGCCTGCCGTTAAAGAAGGGAAGCAATGAGCTGCTGCTGGCAGTGAGCGAACTCGGCGGAGGATGGGGATTCATCTGCCGTCTGGCGGACGTTGAAAACTGAAAAGCCCACACAAGCAACGAGCTTGTGTGGGGCGCACGCAAGTAAGCAGCTAGTTGGGAAGCAGTACGGTATCGACGACGTGAATGACGCCATTCGATTGGAAGACATTAGCGATGGTCACCATGGAGTTGTCGCCCTTTTCGTCGGTCAGCACAATGTGCTTGCCGTTCATGGTGGCGGTGAGCGTCTCGCCATTGACCGTCTTCAGCATGGCTTTACCGTTCCCCGCCCTGATCTGCTTCATCAGGTCGGAGGCGCTGATTCGGCCTGGCACGACGTGATAGGTGAGCACCTTCACCAGCATTTCTTTGTTCTCCGGCTTGAGCAGGGTATCGACAGTGCCGGCGGGCAGCTTGGCGAAGGCCTCATTGGTAGGCGCGAACACCGTGAATGGCCCTGGGCTTTCGAGAGTATCAACCAGACCCGCGGCCTTCACCGCAGCCACTAGCGTAGTGTGGTCTTGCGAGCTGACGGCGTTTTGCACGATGTTCTTGGTGGGATACATTGCCGCTCCACCAACCATGGGATCGTCAGCGGCCCAGGCAAATGCGGACAAAGCTATCGTGATCGCGAACAGCACGGCTAAAAGGTTCTTCTTCATGTCTCCTCATTATCCTTTCGAGCGGCTTGTGGTATTTGCCGCTCGGATGAAGTACGGAGGAGGCAACGAACCGGATTGCAGAATTTCGTTGCCGATTGGCGAATGTTGAAACTGAAGTTGCACGTCCAAAGTGCGCAGACTATTTCTGGAGATCCAAACATGCATCGAACCTGTCTCTTGCTGTGCGTTTTTGCAGTGATGTTTTGCTGTCTGACTGTCCTGGCCCAAACGGAATCCAGCGCGTCGAAAGCTGCACCCTCAACCAGCGCTGCACGCGACGGCTCACACGATTTCGATCCTCTGCTCGGTTCCTGGAAATATCACCTGAAGCGGCGCCTGCGTCCCTTAACCGGCTCCAATGAGTGGGTTGAATTCGAGGGCACCGCCCTCTGCCGCAAGGTCTTCGATGGCGCCCAGATTGATCAGGGCGAGTGGAACGGTCCGAGCGGCCGCATCGTCGGCCTGACTTTGCGTGTATACAATCCCGAATCCCACCAGTGGCGACTGTATTGGGATAACCAGAAGGTTGGCATCCTCGACCCGCCGCAGGTCGGCGAGTTCAAGGATGGAGTCGGCGAGTTTTACGCGCAGGACACCATCAACCACAAAACCATTCTCATTCGCTTTCGCTGGACCAACCTCACCACCGATACGCCCCATTTCGAACAGTCCTTCTCCGATGACGGCGGCAAGACCTGGGAGGTCAACTGGATCACCGACCAGACGCGGGTCGGGGATCAACCACACTAGTTCCGCACTGCTTGCGCGGCTACTTCAATGGGCAACTCAGCTGGATATTAGCTAATCCAAATCGTCGGCCCTGGCACGCTTTCTTCCCTGTCAGGAAGAGCCGGCAGGTGATTTATGGATGGCAGCCCTGGAACAAACTCCTACTCAATCGATCGAATAACGCGGCGGATGGCTGTGTGTACTCTGCTCTTGGCAATGACGGCGCTGCCCCATCAGTTAGCGCACGCTCAGCAATTCAGCATCATCTACGCCTTCAATGGCGTCGACGGTCTGAGCGCAGGAACCAGCATCGCTCGCGACCAATTCGGCAACCTGTACGGCGCGTCCACAGGAAGCGTAATGCAGTGCGCCGGCATCTCCTGTGGTGCGATCTATAAGATCGACACGGCAGGGCACGAGACGACGCTCCATACCTTCCAGGGGGCGCCGGACGGCGCCGCACCGATAGCCGTCGTGGCTGTACCAGGTGTGAGCGCTTCTAATCCAGTCACTCTTTACGGCTCAACCGCCTACGGCGGCACCAGCACATTTCAGTATTGCAATCAGGGCGCCGGCTGCGGCACGGTGTTCGAACTCACAAGCTCTGGCCAAGAGACAATACTGCACAGCTTCACCGAGCCGCCGGGCGACGGCATCATCCCGCAAGCAGGCGTGATCGCACAGCCCGGCGCGACCCCCGGCTCTGGCGAGGTTCTGTACGGCACCACTTACTATGGAGGCCCATACTCGCAGAACGGCAATCCCGGCGAGGGCATCGTCTTCCAGATCGCCAATGGCAAGGAAAGCGTGCTCTATAAGTTCACTGGCGGCAACGATGGAGCCTTGCCGGGCGCGGCGCCGCTCTACCGCCAGGGCGTGCACTATGGGACCACTGTTTTTGGCGGACGCGGCAACTGTGTCACTACCTTCGGCACCGGATGCGGCACCGTTTACCAACTCGTCGGCGGTCAGGAAAGCGCGCTGTACAGCTTCAACAATCAGGCAGACGGAGGCTTTCCCGCAGCCAGCCTCATCGCGGACAGCGCCGGCAATCTCTACGGCACCGCAGTACTGGGTGGCGACCTGAATTGCAAGCCTGGAGGGCAGGGAATTCCTCCGGGTTGCGGTACGGTGTTCAAGCTCTCTCCGAGCGGCCAGCAAACGGTGCTCTACACCTTCCAGGACGGCGCCGACGGAGCGTGGCCGAGCGCGGCATTGGTCATGGATTCCGCGGGCAATCTGTATGGCACGGCCGTGTTCGGTGGGAACCTGAACTGTGCTCCCGGAGGCGGACTTGGCTGCGGCACCATTTTCAAAATCGATACCGCCCGAAATTTCTCCGTGCTGCACACGTTCAACGGATCGGACGGCTTCTATCCGCTGGCCTTGATCCAGGACAATCAAGGTGTGTTGTATGGCGTTACGCAACAGGGCGGCCCTGCCGGCAAGGGAGTCGTGTACAAACTGGTCCCGTGAGTGTACTCTCCCGCAACTCCTGCAAGTTCGCGTACTCGGCTTTTGCTTCTTGGTAGATGGGAATGCCGGAATCAGCGTCCTTCCAAAGATCTCGAATGCGTGGGATTGGCGTCCCTCTTTTATTCATGGCCGACTCGCCGGGGGAACAACGCCGCCCATCCGCAGATACTCGACCATCTGGCCATAGTGGTCGCACGCGTGCGCCAAGCTCTCCACCACGAGCGACAGCCGTGTTGCCTCCGCACTCTTAAGCGGCGAGATGGGCGGGGACTTCACCGGCACTTTGTTCTGGCCAATCGCAGCCAGCGCTTTGTCCAGCTGCGCAAACGACCCTTGCAGGTAATTCAGGGTGACCCAGCCTACTATTTTGTTGGATGGCCCACCCGCCCGCGGTTGATTATTGCCGTTAAGGTGACGTGATCTCCCACACCACACCGCAGCCGGCGCCGTTGTTGCAGTTGGAGGTCAGATTGCCGCCCTCCGCAGCGGTGCCGTACAAATTACCCGCAGCGTCGAAAATCAGGTGTCCTTTCGGTTGTGCCCCGTCGGCTTGCCCGGTGAAGTCGTACAACGAAGTGTAGGTATAACCACCGTTAGTGGGAGCCAGCTTGAACACATTGCCGAATCCGAAAGCTCCGTCGTTCCGTGTGGTCCCGTAGAGGTTGCCTGCCTGGTCCATTATGAGGCGGCCAAACTCAGGTCCGAATGTTCCAGTAAAGGAGTTCACCAAACTATAGGTCCAGCCTCCACCGTTGGGAGTCAACTTGATCGCCGTACCACCGCCGCCGGCCCCGCCGATGTGTGCCGTGGCATACACATTTCCGGCGTTGTCCACAAACGGCCCGGCCCATGGCACCGAGCCGTCTGTCCCACCCGTGAAACTATAGAGAATGTTCTCCGCCCAGCCAGACCCCGACGGGGTTAGCTGATAGACCATACCGGCTCCGTTAGCGCCGCCTCCATAGGTTTCGCCGTACAGGTTGCCCGATGTGTCGAAGACGAGTCCGCCGATTGGGATTACGCCGTCGTTGCCTTGGCCAAAGTTCCACAGCACGCTTTCGTTCCAGTTATTACCCGATTTCGTGAACTCGAATACCACCCCACAGCCCGGATAACCATTACAGTTACTGTAGAGGCCTCCGTCCGAGGCATTGCCGTACAATTTTCCAGCCGTATCGAAAAGCAGATCGTCATTGGGCTGCCACCCGTCGGTCCCGCCGGTAAAGCTGTAGATTACTTTCTCCGTCCAGGGGCAAAGTATGGACTTGCAAAATGTCACCGGCGGCTGCAGGGTGAAGAGCGTACCGCAACCCGTAAGGCCTTGGAATACACACGCGGTATTGCCTCCGGAGCTCGCAGAACCATAGAGCAAGCCGCCCGGTCCAAAAACGACTCTGCCAAGAGGATTCGCTCCATCCGCCCCACCCGTAAACGTGTGCAGCAAATTCAAGACATAGGACGACCCCTTGCGCTTCAGAACGAAGGCAGTGCCATAGCCTGACCCACCGACGAAGGCCGTGCCGTAGAGATTTCCCGCCGAGTCCATCACTACACCGGCATCGGGCCGCGACCCATCTGGCCCACTGAATCGGTGTAGCACGTTGAAGGTTTGGGCTTGGGCTGTGGCCAGCAGCAGGACGATGCTCGCCAGCATTGTCCGGCCGGTTCTCGAAATTAACGATTGGCACATTTCACTCCTCCTCTGTCTGGCTGTGTCCTGCTCGTCAGGACAGCGGGAATGTATTGCGGCTGGCAAACAGTGTCAAGCTCTGATGCGCAGTTTTGCGTCTTTTTTTTCGACGTTAACCTGGGATTGGGCCTCATTCATGCGGCGCCCTCGTCCTCCTCGTCAGCGCCTAACATCGCCTATTCATAACGTCCGGCGAACCGCAGATCCTTCGACTCCGGTTCGCGCTAGAAAACAGCACGAACGCTCGTGATGACAATATCGATTGGCCGAGCGAAGGGTTCTTCATCCCAGGTTAACGTCCAAAGGAAGGACGTGAACCCTTCGACAAGCCCAGGGCAGGCTCTGGGGCACAAGTTCCCGCGATATACTGAACCCAACCCTGCCAACGGCACTGCGGCGGCTTTGAGCCGGCAAAGGGATTAGAGGGTGATTTGAGTTCGCAAGCAAAAACGTTCTACATCGAGACCTTCGGCTGCCAGATGAACTTCCACGACTCCGAAAAGGTCGTGGGCTCGCTCATCTCGCAGGGCTACCGGCAGGTGGAGCGCGAAGAGGACGCCGACCTCATCTTCTACAACACTTGCTCCATTCGCGACAAAGCCGAGCAGAAGGTCTTCCATCGTCTGGCCGATTTCAAGAAGCTGCAGAAGGAAGGGAAGCGCTTTGCCGTTCTCGGGTGCGTGGCCCAGCAGGAAGGCGAGAGGATCTTCGAGCGCGCGCCACACGTCTCGCTGGTGGCGGGTTCTGCGTCGTACCGCAATCTGCCGGAGATGCTGGTGCAGATCGAGGCGGGTGCTGGACGTGTGACCGGCCTTGACGATCGCGAGACCGATCAGACTTTTGAGACGGAGTTCACCGCGCGCAGCAATCCGCATCGCGGATACATCACCATCATCGAAGGCTGCGATAAGTTCTGCGCATACTGCGTGGTGCCGTATACGCGCGGCAAGGAGCGCAGCCGGACTTCGCAGTCGGTGCTGGGCGAGGCCAGGCGCATGGCTGACGCTGGCTATACGGACATCCAACTGCTCGGGCAAAACGTGAACTCTTACCGCGATCCTGCTGGAAAGATGAGCTTTGCCGAGCTACTTTCCGCAGTCGGCGAGCTCCCGGGCATACGCCGTGTTCGGTTTACGACCTCACATCCGCGCGACTTCACAAGAGACATCGTCGACGCCATCGATGCGGTGCCTGCGCTGTGCGACCACGTGCATCTGCCGGTGCAGAGCGGCTCGTCGCGCGTGCTCAGGTCCATGTTTCGCGAGTACACCCGCGAGCAGTACCTGGAGCGCATTGCCTGGATGAGGGCGACCCGCAATAAAGAGATCAGCATCACCACCGACGTCATCGTCGGCTTCCCGGGCGAAACCGAAGCGGAGTTCGTGGAAACGCTTGGCCTGTTGGATGAAGTGGGCTACGACGGCGTCTTCTCGTTCAAGTACTCGCCGCGTCCGAATACGCCGTCGCTGCAGTACATCGACTCGGTCCCCGAGGCTGAGAAGTCGGGCCGCCTGCGGGTGCTGCAGGAGCATCAGCGGGAGATCCAGAGGCGGAACTACCAGAGGCACTTGGGCCAGGTCCTTGAAGTGATGGTGGAAGGGAAGAACCCCGCCCGCGGACAGATGATTGGCCGCACCTCGCAGAATAAGACGCTGAACTTCGTCATCAATGGCGTGTCGGAACCGCGCAGCGGAGATTACGTACAGGTGGAGGTCACGCAGGTCTTCCCAAACAGCTTGTTGGGGAAGATTTGTGACCAAAGTAACGGCGGCATCCACAAAGATATTGCGGTTCGCACTTGAGATGGCGTATGACAAGTTTGTTTCTTCACCACCGAGGCACCGAGTACACGGAGAAAAAAGGGCCAAAAAACTCCGTGCTCTCCGTTTCTCCGTGGTGAAATGATTTCGTTCGTAGTACCGGGAGGGCACGATGGAAGTCGAGATGAAAATCAGCGGTTTGATGCCAGACCCGATGACCAACATGCCCGTCGTGGTGCTGAAGGACCAGGCCAGCGGCATCGTTCTGCCCATTTGGGTAGGGGCCTACGAAGCCAACGCCATCGCGCTGGAGATCGAGAAGATCACCACGCCGCGGCCGATGACCCACGATCTGCTGAAGAACTTGTTGATCGGCCTGGAGGCGACGGTGCAGAAGGTGGTGGTGACCGAGCTGCGCGACGACACCTTCTTTGCCGTCATCTGGCTGGAGCGCGATGGACAGAGCATCAGCCTGGACTCGCGGCCGTCGGACGCGCTGGCGCTGGCGCTGCGCATGGACTGCCCGATCTTCGTCGAAGACGAGGTGCTGAAGAACAGCAAGGTGGCAGGCAATGTCACCGACCGCGTCTCCAGCGACGAGCTGCGCAAATGGCTGGAGAACCTTGGCGAGGATGACCTCGGACGCTACAAGATGTGAGAGAAGAAGCACTTGGCATTTAGCACTCAGCCTTTAGCCAGGGCCTGGGTTCTCGATTTGATGTCCTCCTCGATCGATCTTCAGGACCCGCGTTTATCTTCAGCGTCGGCACTCGAGCTTTGGCCAAATGCTAAGTGCCAAGTGCCAACTGCTGCCTTCCATGCCTGATCCTGCCGAGCAACTGCAGCGCGTCTATATCGCCGGCTTCGAGCTGCAGAGCTTTGATCGCTACCCGAATGCCATCGGCGTGATTCGCGACGGCTGCATCGCCTTGCTGCGCTCGACACCGGCGGGGCTGGAGATGATCGGCACGCCCGGCTGGCGCATGGGAGAAGTGCTCGGCGTGCTGGTGGAGCAGGATGGCCGGCAGGTCTTTCAGGCAAAGTCAGAGATCGTTGAGGCGACGCCAAAGAGGCTGGAAGCGCTGCGGCGATTCAAAGCGGATTTGGAGGAGTTGCTGACAGCGACAGCGTAGCGAGGCAGGTTTGATGCCGCCGTCATGGTATTTAACATAATATCTGTTATCGGACATTACCTCAGAGCTGTCTTTCATCGTCGCATAATGCATCATTACGGTCAGATCAGTACCACCTTGGGGTGGAACAGAGTCCCTGCTACGCGGCTGGCTAGGCACACCAGTTCCGCCTGCCCCGCGAATACCTTGACCCAGCGTGAGCGCGACATCTCGGGCAGGTTGACGGTGCGTCCATGGCGGATTTTGGCGAGGTCTTCGTCGGTGGCAGTGACGGACGGAATTTCCGGCAGAACGCGCCGCGGGTGCACCAGCAGATCGTCAAACCGGGATTGTGCAGCGGCGGCGGCGATCTGCTCCAAAGACCGCGACTGCTCGATGGTGAACTCGGCGACCGCCGTGCGGCGAAGGCTGGCGAGATGCGCTCCCGTTCCGAGCTTCTGACCCAATTCGTGGGCCAGGCTGCGGACATATGTCCCAGACGAGACCCGACAGCGGAATTGGATCAGATCGCCTTCCAGAGCACACACCGTGAACTCCTTCACTTGGACCTCGACCGGCTGGAGTTCGATTTCCTGCTTTTTGCGGGCAAGCTTGTAGGCGGGAACGCCGCGGATCTTCTTAGCCGAAAAAGGAGGGGGGACCTGTTGGATCGAGCCGACGAACGCTGCGGCAGCGGCCCTCACTTCTTCAAGTAGTACATTAACGTTCTGCAGCGGTGCGAGAGGCTCTCCGTCAGCATCATAGGTATCGGTCGAGACCCCGAGCCGGATTGTTCCCTCATAGCTCTTTTCCGAAGATGAATAGAACTGGCAAAGCCGGGTCATGCGCCCGAGCACCAGCGGAAGGACACCGGTCGCCATGGGATCAAGCGTTCCAAGATGGCCGACGGAGCGTTCGCTCAGCAGACGACGGACTTTGGCCACAACGTCATGCGAAGTCCATCCCGCGGGCTTGTCTATCACCATCACTGCGTTGAGCGGCATCCTCTGCTATCGTGGAGGGTGAAACGGTAGTTGGTCAAATCACTCCCGCCCTAGCCAAAGGAGAGCTGGGAACGGGGCATCCAAGATAGAAGTCTGGCTACGAAGCGATGCCGCTTCCCTGCTGCACCAGCCGCAGCGCCGATATGATCCCACTGAAAGACGACGCCCCGCGGATCGGCACACCTTACATTACTTACACGTTGCTGGTGCTGAATACCGTAGCGTTTCTGTTCGAGGTATGGCTGAACCCGAATGCGCGTGAGGGGTTGGTGTTCGCCTTCGGGATGGTGCCGGCGCGGTTCACCGTGGTCCTGTTCAACCACGGGTACGTGCCGTGGGACCTGATTTCTGGCTTGGGAACACGTTACATCCCGGCGGCAGCCGCCATAATCCCGATTTTCACCTCCATGTTCCTGCATGGTTCTTGGTTACACCTGATCTTCAACATGTGGGCGCTGTGGATCTTCGGCGACAACGTCGAGGACTATCTCGGGCACACGCTGTACCTGGTGCTGTACCTTGCCAGCGGCGTCGCGGCGGCGCTGCTGCACACGTTGTTCAACCTGGGGTCGACAGTCCCAAGCGTAGGAGCGAGCGGCGCGATTGCCGGAGTGATGGGAGCGTACTTTGTTTTGTATCCGCGCGCCCGGGTGCTGACCCTGGTGCCATTGTTCTTCGTGTTTTTCATGTGGCTGCCGGCGTGGATTGTGCTGGGCTATTGGTTTGTGGCGCAGTTTCTAAGCGGAGCGGCGAGCTCAATCGCCTCCCACGGAAGTAATGCCAGCGGCATCGCATTCTGGGCCCATGTGGGAGGATTCATCGCTGGAATTGTGCTGATCAAGCTCTTCCCTGCCCGCACGCGGCGGTATCACTACGGGATGTGAGAAGCAGCCGTTAGCAATTGGCACTCGGCATTTAGTCGGGGAGCGCAAATGCTGAATGCTAAGTGCCAACTGCTAAGTGCTGCCTTTTCTAAACCGCGCCCACCGTAGGCGTGATCACCAGTTCAGACAAATTAGCTTGGGGAGGAAGAAGCACGGCGTAGAGTACGGCTTCGGCGATGCTATCGACGCTCAGCATATGCTCGAAAGGAGCATTGGGCATGATCTGCTGCCAGATGTCGGTAACGGTTGCGCCTGGCATGAGCGCGGTTACGCGGATACCGCGGGGGATCAGTTCGGCTCGCAGCGACTGGGTGAAACCTAATGCGCCTGTCTTTGCCGCGGTGTAGCCGTAGTAGTTTGGGAAGAGCTGTTTCGCCGCCATCGACAAATTGTTGATGATTGTGGCTCCCCGTTTCATCAGGGGCAGCGCGGCGCGTGTGCAGAGAAAGACGCCGGTTAGATTAGTGTCGATCTGGTCGCGCCAAAGCTCCAGCGAGGTTTTTTCGAGCGGTGTGGGCGGCTGACTGATGCCGGCATTGTTGACCAGTACATCGAGCCGACCAAAACGCTTCTTCACCATGGCAAACAGGGTTTCGACCGACTCGGGCTTGCGCACATCGCAAACTACGCCTTCGACCTGCGCTGCATGGGAGACCCGATTGCGAAGATCCGCCGCGCTCCTCTTAAGCACGGCGGCGTCGCGCGCGGTGATGACCACGTTGCAGCCTTCGGCCGCGAGTGCACGAGCGATCGCATAGCCGATTCCCTTGCTGCCGCCCGTGATGACAGCAACCTTGCCACCGAGACGCTGTGCTCCCGAGTCCGGCGTGGCGTCTTTCAATTTGGATTTGGACTGCGCCTTCTTCGCAGTCATCGATTAGATCCCGTTTCCGTTCTTGGCGTGTATAAGCGAGAGGAATTCCTGCCGTGTCTGTTGGGCGCGAAAGGCGCCAAGCATGGACGAAGTCACGGTTGCGGAATGCTGCTTCTCGACGCCGCGCATCATCATGCAGAGATGGCGCGCCTCGATGACCACGCCGACTCCCATAGGCTGAACGACCTTCTGGATGGTCTCGGCGATCTGCACCGTCAACCGCTCCTGCACCTGGAGACGGCGGGCGAAGACCTCGACCAGCCGCGCAACCTTGCTGAGGCCGATCACGCGTCCTTTGGGAATGTAGGCGATATGTACCTTGCCAAAGAAGGGGAGCACGTGATGCTCGCATAGGCTGAACATCTCGATGTCTTTGACGATCACCATCTCGTCATAGTCGACCTCGAAGAGCGCGTCCCGAAGTATTTGCTCGGGATCTTCGTGATAACCCTTGGTCAGGTCCTGCAAGGCCTTGACGTAACGTTGCGGAGTGCGACGCAGGCCATCGCGGTCTGGATCATCGCCGATGCGCACCAGCAGCTCGCGCGCGACCGCTTCAAGGCTGGCACTGGTTAGAGTTGGAGTTTCGATGGTGTCTTTCATAAAAGCACTTAGCAATTAGCACTTAGCAATTAGCCAAACCGAAACTACACGAAATCAGCTCTAAGCTGACTGCCAAGTGCTAAATGCTAAGTGCCGCGGTATTCGAAGCTGTTCATCGCTGTCTCTTCTAATCTTACCTTTTCTAGATGAGCCGAGCTAAACTTTCGCTTCAGGAGATGGAAGATCACCTCGCTCAGGTTCTCCGTTGTCGGTACTGCAACTTTGAATTCCGGGCGCACATTCAGGTTCACGTGATCGAAGCGGTCCAGAATCTCGCGACGCACTGTCTCATCCAGATCAACCAGGTTGCAAACCATACCGGTCTTCTTATCGACCCGCCCGCTGACTGTGACTTCCAGCGCATAATTGTGTCCATGCCCGTGCGGGTTGTTGCACTTGCCGTATACGTTGGCGTTCTCTTCTTCTGAGAGCAGATCGCTGTGCAACCGATGCGAAGCGGAAAAGATGTATCGCCGAGTGAGGTGGGCCTTCACGCCTCACCGTAGAAGTCAACGAAGAGGTCGGGCAATTCGTACACGCGCACGCGATGCAGCCTGGCGACGGTGAAGTGGCGCTCGAGACGGTTCCAAATGGCGATGGCCAGGTTCTCCGTCGTGGGAACCAGATTTGCGAACTCCGCGACTTCTTTATTGAGGTGGCGGTGGTCCAGCGCCTCCAGCACTTCGCGGTTCAGGATTTCCTTCAACTGTTTGAGGTCTACGACAAACCCGGTCTTCGGATCGACGTCGCCCTTCACCGTGACTTCCAGGGTGTAGTTGTGGCCGTGACCGTTGAGGTTGGCGCACTTGCCAAAAATGCGGCGGTTCTCTTCTTCGGTGAACTCTGGATTGTGGTAGTAGTGCGAGGCGGAGAATTCACACTTGCGGGTTAGGTAGACCATAGTTAAGGAGTGCCCGGATAGAAATCTGAATGTTTGTTTAAAGGGTCTGCGCCAGCGCCGTAATTCCGACCCTTCCAACTGACCGACCCCCGCTTATGTGAGATGTCGGAGTTGAGCAAAAGTATCGCGAACAGCGGCAGGCCAAAGATGGCGAGCAGATTCGAGAGCCAATCGAAATGCGCTTTGCGGATCCGCCCGAAGAAATAGCAAAAAAACAAAACCGTCGCTACAGTTGCGGATGTGATTTCGATGAGGTTCCCAACCAGGCATGTTTCGAAGAAGAAGTAGATGCCGCCGGCAAGTATGGCGAACTCACCCAGCCGAATCAGGGCCAGCCTTCGCGGATGTGGGAACAGCAGCGCCAGGTTCTTCGTCCAGCCCTCCCACATCTCGGGGAAGCTGCGATACATGTGCGTGCTGACAACATCCGACCAGCGGAACCGCAGCTTATAGCGCGCCTGTTTCGCCCGTTTCGCCAGTTCCACATCTTCCAGGATCGCGGCGGCAACTGCGGCGTGTCCGCCGATGGCGTCGTAAGCGTCACGACGAATCAGCAGGTATTGTCCGTTGGCGGCAGCCACGGGCGAGGTAGGATCGCAAACATCCTTCGGGCCATAGGTTGACGCGAGTTCGGCAAAGATGACCGGCATCAGCGCGCGCTCAGCAAAGCTGCGCACTTCCTGTTTCGGAGAGTAGGAGAGAAAAGCGGCGCCGCAATCAACAGCCTCTTGCAATCCGGCGCCAATCGAATTGGGTCGGTGCTTGGTATCAGCGTCGGTGAAGAGCAGCCACTTCCCTTTCGCCACTCTCGCTCCGCTCCAGGCCGCATTGCACTTGCCACTCCAGCCCGATGGCAATGGATCGGCGGTGATCAAGCGTACGGAAAAACTCTCGGCAATGGCGGCGGTGTTGTCGGTGGAGTGGTCATCCACCACGATGACCTCGTAGCTCGCGTTTTTTTGCCCGACCAACGTCCGCAAGCAGTCGGCAAGGCATGCCTGCTCATTGCGTGCAGGAACGATGACCGAGACTTCGAGGATGGTCGGGATCGACTGGTCAGGCATTTCAGCTCATCGATTATTATATGGGGGTGAAGCGTTTCGCCTGGTTTACTGCACTGCTCTCTGTCCTGTTGTTTATGAGCTGCAACCGCGGTTCCCATCCGCCCCGCATCGGTAATGCAGCGCCGGATTTCACCATCACCGACTCGCAGCACACGGTGGCGTTGAATCAGTTGCGTGGCAAGCCTGTGGTACTGAACTTCTGGGCGACCTGGTGTGCGCCGTGCGTGCAGGAGATGCCATCGCTGGTGCAATTGCAAAAGCAGATGGGCGGGAAAGTAACCATACTGGCGGTCAGTGAAGACGCGGACGAAGGCGCCTACAAACAATTTGTCCGCGACCACAATGTGGACCTGCTTACGGTTCGCGACACGCAACAGAAGACGAATGAGGTGTACGGTACGTTCAAATTTCCCGAGACCTTCATCATCGACCGCAACGGCAAGATCGTTCGCAAGTTTATCGGCGCGACCGACTGGACGGCGCCCGACATCGTCGAGTACCTGAACAAGCTGTAACTCTCGAGGCGCCCTGAAACCAGTCAGCTCTCATCTCGAACGAGAGTAACGGGTTACGGCGACTTTCCCGATCAATTTGTCACTTAGGTGGCTATTCGTAGAGGCCACCGGCGTGGGACAATTTTCCCCCATGTGGGGTAGTTGATTAAACATATAAACTTCCAACATCAACTCAGGAGGATGATTCGCATGAAGCTCCCTGTCAAACGTGCGTGTCAGTCGATTGGTTTGCTTCTGATGACATGCTTTTGCCTAAGTGTGTTTGCCTTTGCCCAAGATGAGGACTCGGAGGCGCAGGTATCAAACCAGCCGCCCAAGCCGATGTACCTGGTCCTGCCAGGCAAGCCACGCACCGACGTTCCGCTGCCGCCCTCAGCGAACTTGCAGACTTGGAACGGCTCGTTCACCTATGGCGGGACGAACTACACCTACAACATGGTAGGAACGGCCCCCTCAAGCAATACGTCCACTTCGGTTACGACCTACGTCATCCCGCTTAAGATCGTGATCACGTCGCGCAGGACGAAGTACACCTTCGATCCGCAACAGGTGCTGTCGAATGGCAAGACCGTAGTACAAAACACGACGGGGTCGCCGATCTTTCAGAACCTGACGTATGTCCAGGGCGGAGTGAATGTCGGCACGACTCAGTACACCGACGCCTTCCAGCGCGCCAACTTCTGGGGTACGGTGCAAAGCGCCCAGAACTATCACGTGCTGCTCGGCGGGCCGACCGTGTTAGCGGAGCAGACGTTGAGTCCTTCTTCCACCTACGGAAAGCTCGGGTCGCCGTTCGGCTTCCGTGCGGGATTAGTGGACATCAACTGGTTCGACGCACAACTTCCAGGGATTATCAGCAAGCTCGGGATCCAGCCCAACACCTTTCCCATTTTCCTGACCTATGACGTGTATCTCACGCAGGGCGGACAGTGCTGCATCGGCGGGTATCACAGCTCGGAAGGCAACATCGGCAACCTGCAGTCGTACAGCCAGGCGAGCTACATCGACCATCCGGGCGCGTTCGCGCAGGACGTATCGGCCCTGTCGCATGAAGTGGGGGAGTGGATCGATGATCCCCTCACCGTCAACTACAACGGCAACAACACTCCCTGCGGCATTCTGGAAGTAGGCGATCCGTTGGAGAACAATCCGAATTATGGCGCGTATCACTACGTCCTGAACGGCTTCACCTACAACCTTCAGGACCTGGTGACGCTGCCCTACTTCGGAGCGCCGCCTAATACGTCGGTGAATGACTGGTTTACCTTCCAAGGCGAGTCGCTATCGGTTTGCCAGAACGGCAGCTAGTTGGCGAGAGAGCAGGCCTCTGGCGCAGTGCAGAGGCCGCTGTTAATCTGGCTTCAGCGTCGTGGTTATTAAACCCCGGCGCTGAAGCTTTTTGTTTCTGGATGCAAATGCGAGTGGCGACAACCTTCACATCTGCGAGGAAGACTTCAAAGAAAGTAAAACCGGCTGCACACGTTCTGTACCTGTACGGGATTTCGCAAGTGCCGAAGCGGGACGCTTACACGATCGTTGCGGAAGGTATTGATGGACGGGCGCCGGTCGAGGAAGTGCGCTGCGAAGGATATCTCTGTTGGATCAGTCGCGTGTCAAAGATTGACTTCGCCGATCATATTGCAGAGCACATGCAGGATTTGGAGTGGCTGGCCTCGGCGGGACTAAGACATCAGCGTGCGGTAGCGGAAATTTCAAGCAAGCTCCCGACGCTGCCGGCACGTTTTGGAACAGTGTTCTTGAGCGATATTTCTCTCGCCAGGCACGTCAAAGCTCGAAAACGGGCGCTGGTGACGACTTTCGAGCGGGTCGCCGGCGCAGATGAGTGGGGCGTGAAGATATTCGCCCTCGCCGCGCGTCAGAGGCGCGACGCAACTCCGCCACGCAGCGGAGCGGAGTATCTGAAGGCCAAGGCGAAACTCCTGGAGCCGCGCGCGGCCGGCAAACTGGACGAGGAGGTCCGGAGTTTCATCGGGGACTTGAGCGATTTGGCCATCGCCGCCAGCCCGGGAGGCAAGGCCAGCGCCGGACAAGCCGGCCTGATCTGGCACGGATCATTTCTCATCCGCGCAAAAGATCGCAAGAGGCTGGATTCGGCGCTGCGGAGGTATGCGCGCCGATGGAAAGACGTTCGTCGCATCGATTTCAGCGGGCCATGGCCGCCCTACTCTTTTGTAGGAGAGGATGGTGAGTGAAGCGGGCTCACAATCGGCACTGTCGATCGAGAACGATGCGGAGATCTCGCTGCTCGACATTCTCGACCATGTACTGAACTCGGGCGTCGTGATCCATGGCAGCATTGTGATCTCGCTGGCGGGAGTGGATTTGGTGTACGTCGGCCTGAACGTCATACTAACCTCGGTGGAGACCGCGCTGCGCAACATGAATGCCCCGTCGGATGGGCGGACCGCGCGTTCCCCCTCATAGCAATGCCTTGCCTCCTCTACTGCATCACACAGCCAGGTTCCTCAGTCGCAGTCGCCAGTGGAATATGCAACGCGACGGTGAACTCACGCGAAGTTTTGGGCTTACGCGTTTATTGGAGCAATGTGGAGGATGCCGATTCCTGCTTCGGTAACGCTGATTCCTTGAAGCAGGCGGCGTTGCAGTTTCATCAAGTGCTGCGGGAAATCCTCGCAGTCAGCACGCCGATTTCGTTTCGCTTTCCCACCTTCCTGGAAAACGAGGAAGCCCTGGAGCGGCACCTGGCAGCGGATCAGGAGCTGTATCGCGAAGCCCTGGAGCGAGTGGACAATGCCGTGCAATACGAAGTCACCGCGACCTGGAGCGACGAGCAGCAGGCGGACCTGGCCACTCCCGTAAGCGGCCGCGAATACCTGAAGCGGCGACACCAGGCGGCAGGACGGATCGCAGCAGTTGAGACTAAGCTGAAGAGCGTGACTGCGGAGTCGGTTCGCGAGTGGCGCGGCCGCCAGGAACGCAAGAGCTATCGCTGGTTTGCGCTGGTCCCGCGTGATCGTCGTGAAAGCTTTGTCGCGTCGCTCCGCGGCGCCGGCGGATCGGAAGGCGTGCGTCTGCGCCTGAGTGGGCCTTGGCCGCCGAGCGAATTCATCGCTTCGCGAGGCGAGCATGGATGACCCGAAGCAGCTCACGCCCCAGGAGGTTGAGGAAGCGGTCTCCGAGCTACAGCGGCAGTTGCGAGATGTCGCCCAGGGGCCGGTTCAGCGAATCGATTGCTCGCAGGAAACAATCGAACAGGGGCTGGCGAAGCTCGTGCTCGGATTGATCGAGCTGTTGCGTCAACTCCTCGAGCGACAGGCCATCCGCCGCATGGAGGGCGGCTCGTTGAGTGATCAACAGGTGGAAGAGATGGGCCGGGCGCTCATGACGCTAGAGGCGAAGATCAAGGAGCTGGCGGAACAGTTCGGCTTGCGTCCGGAAGACCTGAAACTCGATCTCGGACCGCTGGGCAAGTAGTGGGTCAGTATGAATTTGGATGCGTGCCTCAGCGCGAGCTGAGCGTCATGCCGAACTCGACCAGGAACTTGCGCATCTGGTCGATGGCCAGCTCGGCGATTCGCAAGTAGGGATTCACCAGCGGCAGGCCTTTCGGCGTCTTAATCACCGCTCCGAAACGCTGGATGGCGGCCTCGGCCTCGACCCAGCGGCCCCAGGCCTGGCAGTACGCGGCCAGCGCCGCACGATCGACGATCGTGAGCAGGTTCAGCCGGTGCAACTCCTGCGAGATACGGCGCCACTCTTTACGCGCATTCTCGTCCAGGTGCTTCGGACACTTGGGGATGACGATTTGCTGCGCCAATCCAATCCAACAGCAGTACGCAATCAGAGCGGCTACTCCTTTCATGGCAGTTTCGTAATCTGCCGAAAGCCAGCCGCCGTATTGCGCCACGCATCTTACTTGTCAAGGTGAACAATGGCAATTCGGCCCACTTTTCAGCGTCCTGCACTCAGAGAACTGCTTCTTATCTTCAGCGTCATCGCTGTCATGACCCTGGCTGCCTGCGGCGGCGGCTTCAATATCGGAAGCGGCTCGGGAAGTGGGTCCGGAACGACAACTCACATTGCCCGAGTACAACACGTGGTTATCGTAGTAATGGAGAACCTGGATTACGCCGATGTAGTTGGCAGCGCCAACGCTCCCTATATCAATAACACCTTGATTCCAGAAGGTGGACTGGCCACCAAGTATTACGCCAATCTTCATCCCTCCATCGGCAATTATTTCATCATTACCACGGGTATCCCCTTCAGCGTCGACGACGGCTTCACAGGCGTAGTCACCACCGACAACGTCGTCCGCCAGCTCGATGCAGCATCGCGCTCGTGGAAGGTGTACGCGCAGAGCCTGCCGTCGCAAGGCTATCTTGGAGGTAACGTTTATCCTTATCTCCGCCGCCATAATCCCATCTCGTATTTCCAAGAAGTGCAGCCTCCGTCCACCGAGAACATGAATATTGTTGACTTCTCGCAGTTCCAGACCGACTTGTCGGCGGGAACTCTGCCGGCGTACTCGTTCGTGGTTCCCGATGCCGTACACAACGCTCATGATTGTCCCGGCGGGGGCTCCAATTGCACCGTCGGAGATCGCGTGGCCGAAGTTGATACGTGGCTGTCGCAGAATATCGCGCCGCTGCTGGCGAATTTGCAATTCCAGCAAAGTGGTCTGTTCATCCTCACCACCGACGAGTCACGCGACAGCATCGACAACGGCGGCGGCCAGGTTGCCACAGTTTTGGTGGGAACCGGCGTGAAGGCCGGCTATCAAGGCACCACCAGCTACGATCATCGTAGCCTGCTGGACCTGAGCCTGAAGGCGCTGGGTATCACCAGCATTCCCAACCAGGCCGACCTCGCCAACGAGATGACCGAGTTCTACCAGTAATTGTCTGGCGGTCTCGCATCCCGAGCGGAGCGGAGTCGAGGGATCGGCCGCGCATGCTACTCAGTCGCCCTTTTCCGAATGAGCGAGGGCTGCCAGCGAACAAAAAGGGATTGCGCGGCAAGCGCCGCAGTCCCAGAATTCCCGCAGTTGTTTCCACCCCAATTCGCTCAAAAGCGGAGCGAATTGGGGGCCCCGGTTTGGCTGTTTGGCAAGCGGCAACCAACCGCAGGAGAACGGGAAGTGCGGCAGACGCGACGAAACCGAAGCGGCAACCAACCGCAGAAGCGCCGCGCACTTCCCGCCTGTCTTGCCGCTGTCCTCGGCTCGGCGCGAATCGGCACACGCAAAGCTCTCACTTCGCAAAAAGAGGCTTGCTCGGGCTGACAAGTGCCAGCTTGCCTCCGATCCGGACTGACCCACTACCCGCTGCGCAAGCTGGTTGAGTGAGCCTGCCGAGACGCGTATTCTCCACAGTGATGCCACTCCAGCCGTTGCCTCAGGCCGAGCCCGCTTCGCAGCAGCAATTGCAGCCAAGTGGGGCCGGCAAGTGGGCTGATTACTTACATTCCGCCATCTTCTTCTTTCTTGCTCTGTTCGTGATCCTGTTGCCGCACTCCGTGAAAGGAGCAAGGCATGCCTGGATCATTGCGTTCTGGTTGTGGATCGTCACCCTTGCGATGGAGCGCCGGCGAATGTTCCAGCAGCCTCTCGCACTGCCGTTGCTGGCCTTCATTCTTCTGAGTGGCATTTCGACGGCGCTCTCGCCTGACCCTTACATCAGCTGGGGTTATATGAAGCTGGTGTGCTACACGGCGCTGGTCGGTACGTTGTTCGCCCAGAACCTGAGCCGGCTGTCGCAAGTTCGCACGCTGATGTTTCTGCTGCTGCTGTCAGCAACGGCGGCGGCCGCACTCACTGCCTGGCAGTACACATACGGCATAGGAGTTCGACTGACGGCTGTTGACCCCAGCAGCGAGCTCTACAGAGCAGGCCTGCGCTCCGGCGACGTAATCGTGAACGTCAATGGACGCTCGGTCCACGGTCCAAGACAACTGGATGAGGCGTTCAGTCAGGCTTCGCAGGGGTCGTTGATGCGGATCCATTATCTGCGCGGAGTTCCTACGGCTCCGCGATCTACGGCGTTCGTGCTTCAACCGGGCGGGTTGGACAAGCACGCGATGCAGCTCGCCCGCGCCAAGCCTGTGCGCGCCCAAGGCAGCTTTCGCCACTACGGCATTTTTGCCGAGGTGCTGGCGCCGATGGCATGTCTCGCGTGGGCGCTCGCGCTCGGCCACCTACCGCAGCGCCATTGGGTGGCGTTGATGTTCGCCGTAATTTTCCTGGCGCTGACCGCGACGATCTTCTCGACGCAGACGCGAGCGGCAATCGGCGGGTTGCTGGTCGGGTGCTTGCTTGCGGTGCTGCTTCTGGCGCGCAAACGGGCGCGCATGGGGACTGTCGTGGTCCTCATCGTCCTGGCGGCGGGGGCCACCCTGTGGATTCAACATACCCGCGGGCTGGGGTGGATTGCCCGCCGCGACGCGGGCACGCAATATCGTTGGCTCATGTGGCAAGATGGCATGCGCCTCGCCTCGCAGCATCCCTTCTTTGGCGTCGGCATGGCCACGGTTCAGAACCACTGGCAAGAGTGGAACATTCGCGGGTTCGAGTTGTACCACGTGTACTACAACTTCCATTCCGATGTGGTGCAGATTGCGGCTGAACGTGGATTTCTCACGCTGGCGGCGTGGTTATGGTTCATTGTGGCTTACATGATTTACCTGTTTCGCCTGCTGGCAAGGGCGCGCCGGCAGAATCATTTTGCGACGATCATCGTGGCCAGCATCCTGAGCGGCTTTGTTGCCTTTCTATTTCCCTCATTAGTAGAATCCGCCCTGAACGACGACTCACTGGTGATGTTGATCTTCTTCTGCTTCGGAGTCGCGGTCGCAATTGATCGCATGCTGCGGTCACCGGGCGCTATGGACGTGACCTAGCGACGGCGTGCCCTTGGCGGCAGGAGATCACAACGAAGCAGTCTCTGGCGATGATCGTATCGGACAAGGCGTGAACTCAATCGAGCTCAATCGGCAAGTTCAAACAGAGAAACCGCGCTCGGCTCGCGTTGGGCTTCGATACATCATTCCCGCTGCATTGCTTCTGATCTTTGCTCTGCAGTCCATCTGGTTCATTCGCACGCAGTCACTCACCTACGATGAACCCGCGCACATCATTGCCGGGACAGACGCCTGGCAGCACGGACGATTCGAGCGCTGGAATGACCATCCGCCGCTAGGCAGGTTGTGGCTTACCCTGCTGCTGGTTCGCACGCCGATTGATTTCACCCAGCAACCGTGGAACCGGGAACTGCGCATCATCGCCATGCAGCCCGGGCCTGAGTGGTTAGCCCTGCGTACCCGTCCTCTGAACCTGGTGCTGGGGTTGGCGCTCGGAGTGGCTTTGTGGTTTACGACGCGACGCATCTTCTCCGAGGGTGCAGCTAATTTAGCTCTGGCACTCTTCGCCTTCACGCCGTCGTTGCTGGCGCATTTTTCGCTGGCAACAACGGACGGCATGGGCGCGCTTTTCGTCTTCCTGGCTGCCATTCAGATTGTGCGCTGGCGGCATAATCCCAACCTCCTGCAGACGGTCCTCATGGGACTGGTGCTTGCGGGACTTCTGTTGTCGAAGTTCTACGCTCCACCACTGGTTGGGTTGGCGCTTGGGCTGATGTTGGTGCTCGATTTGAGTGGTGAGCGGCTGATCGCGCGGAAATTGAATTGGCGGCCGGCGCTTGCGGGGCTAGCGATTGCAATCCTGCTGGTCTGGGCGGGCTATTTCTTCCACGTGTCGCACCTGAGGGTCGGCGATGGCAAGGTGGCGGTGACCTATCCCAACCGGCCGCTCAGAAACTATGAAACTCGGACCAATTTGCACATCAGCACGTTTGTTCCCGCGGGCGAATTCGTCGAGGGCCTGCGAGAGGTCATTCGCAACAACCATCGCGGGCGGCCTGCGTGGTTTCTCGGACGAATCTATCCGAATGGTGGCACCACGCCCTACTACCCAGTGGCGATCCTGCTGAAGTGGCCAACTATTCTGCTCGCGTTGTGCGTCCCGAGTCTGGTCTTGAGCCTCCGCAAGAGCAGCCGGGCTTGTGGCGATCTGCTGCTGATGCTTACCTTCCCCCTGCTCTACTTCGTGTTCGCGCTGACGTCGAGGTACAACATCGGCGAACGTCATATCCTGCCGCTTTATCCATTCGCGCTGCTGGTTGCCGGAGGAATCTGGGAGCACGCGCGCAAGTCGCGTCTGGCGAGAACGGTCGTAATCCTTGCGATTTGCCTCAATGCGGCCTACGTCCTGCGTTACGCTCCCGACTATCTCTCCTACTTCAATTTCCCGGTGAAGCCGCAGGACAGCTGGCAACTGCTGACCGACAGTAACCTGGATTGGGGACAAGGCCTGATCGCCCTCCGCAACTACCAGCAGCAACACCCGAACGAAGTTTTGCACCTCGCATATTTTGGGACGATTGATCCTGCCCTTTACGGCGTCCGGGCGATCCCGCTCAACCCTGGAAGCCAGCCGACGACGGGCACGATTGTGATTGGGGCTACGCTGCTCTCGGGCCAGACACTATTCGATCCCACCAGCTATCGATGGTTGTGGTCGTATCGTCCAGAGCGCCTGATCGATCATTCGTTGTGGATGTATGACATTCCGCCGACCGACAGCACGCATTGAGGATTGTTGAAATTAGGGGTCAGTGCCTAGTCTGGCTCAGGCCAGATTGCTATCCCTCATGATCCGCTGTTCGTACGAGGTAAAATTCACCATCACCTAATGACTTCGAAGTTCCAGCCTGCAGAAGCCGCACCGCGTGTTTCGGATCTCGCCAATGCTGCTGCACAGTCGCGCTGGATGATCATCTGGCGCTCTCCGTGGTGGATGGTGGTTGTCGCCTTGGCCGTGCGCGTGCTCTGGATCGCAGGTGCGCATACGTATCGCATTCGCACCACTGAGCACAATTTCGGATTCGGCTGGGAAGTTGGACGGACCGCGTACTCGCTGGCGCACGGGATGGGGTTCAGCTCGCCATTCGGCGGCAACACTGGTCCTTCAGCCTGGACCGCGCCGGTTTATCCCTTCATCGTGTCGCTGGCTTTCCGCTCCTTCGGCAGCTACTCGCACGCGTCGGCTTTCGCGCTGCTCACCTTCAACAGTCTGTTCGCCGCCCTCACATGTTGGACCATATACCGCACGGCGCTGCGGGTTTTCAACCAAACCGTCGCCATCTGGTCCGGCTGGATATGGGCGCTGCTTCCCTACACCATCTTCTGGGCCGTGCGCTGGATTTGGGAGACAAGCCTATCGGCATTTCTATTGAGTCTGCTGTTCATGTTGACTGTAGAGATGGACGGCGACGACCGGCCGTCGTCGTGGACCGGCTACGGCGTGCTCTGGGGAATCGGGGCGCTGACGAATCCCGCGATGCTGTCGTTTCTGCCGTTCGCGGGCGGCTGGCTGGTCTACCAGCTCCATAGGCGCGGAAAGCGCTGGCTTGTGCCGGCGGTGCTTGGCTCCGTCGTCTTCTGGATGACGATTATGCCGTGGCTGGTCCGCAACTATGAGGCGCTGGGGCAATTCGTTTTCATCCGCGATAATGCCGGGAATGAGCTGCGCCTCGGCAATAATCCTCTGGCTGAAGGCATCTACGTTCTCGCCTTGCATCCCGCAGATAACAATCTGGTGCTGGCGCGGTATCAGCAAATGGGGGAGCTTGCATTCTGCGCCGAGCAGGGCCGGCTGGCGAAGCAATGGATCTCTCAGAATGCCGGAAAATTCGCGGAGATTACGGCACGCCGCGTCATCTTCTTTTGGGATGGCATTCCCCGGACCGGAAAAATACAAGGGCTTACAGAGAGCAAGAATTCACTCTTCCTGGCGTCGTCGGTTTTGGCCATCGGAGGATTGTTGCTGGCCATCAAGCGACACATTCACGGCGTGTTTCTATTTGCCAGTCTGATTCTCTTTTACCCGCTGGTTTACTATGTTTGCTTCCCACAACCGCGTTACCGGCACCCAATCGATCCTGAGCTGCTGATTCTGGGAGTCTACTTGGTCTCTGAAGCGCGATCTCGCACCGCGATTGGCTCGCAACAGGAGCTGCCGGAGCTGGAACAAGATGATGGTCTGCCGCAGTTTCACACCTTGTCCGTCATCATCCCGGTTTACAACGAGCGGCGCACGATCTTGAAGCTCTTGCGCCAAGTGGCGCGGCAGCCGCTCAGCCTCCACCCCAGTGCACCAAAACCAGACGCACTGGAGACCCCCGTCCTCCATAAAGAACTGATCATCGTGGATGACTGCTCGTCCGACGGCACACGCGAGTTCCTGCAGGACGCCGATCTGCAGACGCTGCTGGGTGGCAGCGGTGCCAACACTGTGCGGCTGGTGCTGCACGAAAAGAACATGGGCAAGGGCGCGGGCGTGCGTACGGGGCTGGAGCACGCTACTGGCGAGCTGGTGCTCATCCAGGATGCGGACCTGGAATACGATCCGCGCGATTATCCCGCACTAGTCGCGCCTATCCTTGAGGGGCACGCCGATGCCGTCTTCGGCAATCGCTTTCATTTCGGGCCGCATCGCGTGCCGCGATTCTGGCGCTACACCCTGAACCGTCTGTTTTCCATCCTCTGCAATATGCTCACGGGATTGCAGGTCCACGACGTCACCGCCTGCTACAAGGTCTTTCGTCGCGAGTTGCTGCAGGGAATGCAGCTTCGCTCCGATCGCTTCAGCGTGGAGACCGAGATGACAGTGAAGCTGGCGAAGATGGGCGCACGGATTTACGAGGTGCCGATCGCCTATCACGGACGCACCTACGCCGAAGGCAAGAAAATCAGCTGGAGTGATGGCGTAATGGCTGTGTGGGATTTGATGAAGTACCGCTTCCGGGGCTGAGCAGGAACCAAATCTGAACCGTCGCTATGGCGAACCACGAATGCGAGGATTTTACTCCGCGGCCAACATCTTGGGATAAGCTCCGCAATAACCAAGCTGGTGCGAGATGCGCCGCGCCGCCTCTTTGATCATGTCTGAGAGATGAGGGACGGCATCGCGTGGGACATCGTTGATGGTACCGGTAGACGCGATCGCCGCTTCAACATTTCCTTCGCCATTGAAGATCGGTGCGCCAATGCAGCGTGCGCCCAGACTGTTCTCCTCGTCATCCACGGCGTACCCCTGTTGACGAACGCGCTCCAACTCCTGCAACAGCCGCGGCAGAGTGGTGATGGTGTGCGTGGTCAGCTTCTTCAGTCCGCGATGCCGCAAAATAGCATCACGCTCCTTGGAATCCAGATAAGCCAGCAAAGCCTTGCCGACCGCGGTAGAGTGCACCTCCATGCGGCGACCTACCCAAGTGTTCATCCTTATGAACCCCGGCGCTTCGACCTTTTCCACATATACCGCCTCGCCGTGGTCCAGTATCGCCAGGTGGGTGGTGATGTGAATGCGATCGACGAGGTGCTGCATGATGGGATGAGCGACCTCACGGACATCCACGCCACCGAGAGCTGCGCGGGAGAGGTTCAGAACCTTCATTCCGAGGCGATAGCGGCCGCCGTCGCCGTCCCGCCGCAGGTAGCCATGATGCTCGAGGGTACGCAGGATGTAGCTTGCTGAACTCTTTGGAATCTTTAACTTACGGCTGAACTCGGCATTTGACATACCGCTTTCGCGCTGCGCAGCGGCTTCCAGGATGAGAAGGGTACGTTCGACGGCGGTCGATGAGGTGTCATTTTGGGAAGCCATAGCCAACCAGTCTACCAGCCTGAGAATCCGAATTCATCGTACGCGATTATGAATTTATGTTCAATATCCTGAACAGATGGATTGCGGAGCGATTTAGCGCGCGGTTACTGTGTGTACACCATATGGAATGAGTGTTCAACATACTGAACGAGTCGTTCGTTCCAGATGGCCGGCCCCGAAGTCACGTCATTCAGCAAGTGGTCAGGACGACCTGCACTCTTAACGCTCGGACCGAAGAGGAGATCACGAAATGGCGGCACAACCGACCGCAGCGCAGTTGGAAAAATCCTGGAAGACCGACCCTCGCTGGAAGGGAATCCAACGTCCCTATAGTCCCGAAGACGTCGTACGTTTGCGCGGCACGCTTCACATCGAACATACCCTGGCGCGCTGGGGCGCCGAACGTCTCTGGGAGATGCTGAACAGCGACGCCTACGTTAACGCGCTGGGCGCAATGAGCGGCAATCAGGCCGTGCAGATGGTCGCGGCAGGCCTGAAGGCAATCTACGTCAGCGGATGGCAATGCGCCGCAGATGCGAATAATGCGGGACAGATGTATCCCGACCAGAGCCTCTACCCTGCCGACTCGGTCCCCAACCTGTGCCGCCGACTGAACAATGCCCTGACGCGCGCTGACCAGATTCATCACTCGGAAGGCAAGAACGGAATTAACTGGTTCGTTCCGCTGATCGCCGATGCCGAAGCTGGCTTTGGCGGTACGCTGAACGCCTTCGAGCTGATGAAGGCAATGATCGAAGCGGGCGCGGCGTGCGTACATTTCGAGGACCAGCTGTCGTCGGCAAAAAAGTGCGGCCACCTGGGCGGCAAAGTGCTGGTGCCGACACAGGAAGCAATCCAGAAGCTGGTGGCGGCGCGCCTGGCGGCCGACGTCCTGGACGTTCCGACGCTGGTGCTGGCACGCACCGACGCGAACAGCGCGTTCCTGTTGACCAGCGATATCGACCATTACGACAAGCTCTTCTGCAACGGCAAACGCACGGTCGAGGGCTACTTCGAGATTCACGGCGGTCTCGACTCCGCCATCGCGCGCGGTCTTGCGTATGCGCCTTACGCCGATCTCATCTGGTGTGAGACGTCAGAGCCGAACCTTAAGGAAGCCGAGCGCTTTGCCAATGCCATCCACGAGCAGTTCCCGGGCAAGCTGTTGGCATACAACTGCTCGCCTTCGTTCAACTGGAAGAAGAAGCTGGACGATGCGACCATCGCGCGATTCCAGCCGGCGCTGGCGGAAATGGGCTACAAGTTCCAGTTCATCACGCTGGCGGGCTTCCACGTCCTCAACCTCAGCATGTTCGAGCTGGCGCGGGCCTACAGGGATACCGGCATGACCGCCTACTCACGCGTTCAGGAGAAGGAATTCGCGCGCGAGTACAGTCATGGCTACTCCGCGGTGAAGCACCAACGCTTCGTCGGAACCGGCTATTTCGACGCGGTAACGCAGGCGATCGCGAGCGGCAAGTCTTCGGTGACGGCGCTAGACCGCTCCACCGAGGCCGAGCAGTTCGCCGAGATGAAGATTCCGCCGGCCGTGATCGAAGTGGGCGAGGATCCGGCATGCCGGCCTGTCCTGGGCGAGTGCCCGCTGGGTTGCGGACACGCTCACGTCGAGCATCCGCACCTGAACATGATGCACGAATAGTTTTCCCCTCAGCAGAGACAGCGCTAACCGGCGCGCAACGGCACGGGTCCTCAAGACCGTGCCTTTTCCTAAGGACAGATGCCGCCTGGCTGAGGTGCTGACCGCTGATCGCTAGCTCATCGGCACCTTGATCCCCTTCTCTTTCGCGAAGGATTTGGCTTGGTCGTAACCAGCGTCGACATGGCGTGCGACGCCGATTCCGGGATCGTTGGTCAGCACGCGTTCGATTCGCCTTGCCATTTCGTCACTGCCATCGGCAACAGTCACCTGTCCGGCATGTTGCGAGTAGCCAATCCCAACGCCTCCGCCATTGTGAATCGAGACCCAAGACGCGCCGCTCGCCGTATTGAGTAATGCGTTGAGCAACGGCCAGTCCGCAATCGCGTCGCTGCCGTCTTTCATCGCTTCCGTCTCGCGGAAGGGCGACGCGACGGAGCCGCAGTCGAGGTGATCGCGGCCCATCACGATCGGCGCCTTGAGCTTGCCGCTCTTCACCATGTCGTTGAGCGCGAGTCCGAATTGCGCGCGCTCGCCATAGCCCAGCCAGCAGATGCGGCACGGCAGTCCCTGGAACTTGATTCGCTTGCGTGCAAGGTCAATCCAGCGGCTGAGAATTTTGTTCTGTGGAAACATCTCCAGCACGAGGTCGTCGGTGGTGTGGATGTCGGCAGGATCGCCTGACAGCGCCGCCCAGCGGAACGGCCCGCGGCCTTCACAGAACAGCGGGCGAATGTACGCGGGCACGAATCCCGGAAAGTCGTAAGCGTTCTTCACGCCGCGCTCGAACGCAAAGGTTCGGATGTTGTTGCCGTAATCGAAGGTGACCGAGCCCATCTTCTGGAGCTTCAGCATGCCTTCGACATGGCGGGCAATGGTGTCGAGCGAACGCTCGACATATCCCTTGGGATCGTGGCCGCGGAGCTCGAATGCCTCCTCCAGCGACATCCCGTTGGGGACGTATCCGTTGAGCGGATCGTGCGCGGAAGTCTGGTCGGTGAGAATGTCGGGCACCACGCCACGTTGCGCCAGCTCAGGGACAACATCACCGCAGTTGCCGACCAGCCCGACGGAAACGTTCTCCTTTTTGCGCATGGCGTTCTTGAGGATGCGGAGCGCCTCATCCAGCGAGTTGACCATGAAGTCGCAGTAACCGGTGCGCAGGCGCTTCTTGATGCGCTCGGGATCGACTTCGATGCCGAGGAAGCAAGCGCCGGTCATGGTCGCCGCAAGCGGTTGCGCGCCACCCATTCCGCCCATGCCACCGGAGACAATCAGCTTGCCTTCAAGTTCCTCGTTCAGGTGCTTTTCGCCCGCCGCAGCGAAGGTCTCGAAAGTGCCCTGGATGATTCCCTGGCTGCCGATGTAAATCCAAGAGCCAGCGGTCATCTGGCCATACATTGTCAGACCGAGCTTTTCCAGCTCGTTGAACTTCTCCCAATTCGACCAGTGCCCAACCAGGTTGGAATTGCAGAGGAGTACGCGAGGTGCGTAATCGTGGGTGCGAAAGATTCCGACAGGTTTGCCCGATTGCACCAGAAGCGTTTCGTCGTTCTCAAGCGACCTTAGGGAATTGACGATGGCATGGTAGCAATCCCAATTACGCGCGGCGCGTCCAGTTCCGCCGTAGACCACGAGGTCCTGCGGGCGCTCGGCTACCTCGGGATCGAGGTTGTTCATCAGCATGCGCATCGCGGCTTCCTGGATCCAACCCTTGCAGGAAAGCTCATTGCCGCGCGGCGCTCTCACAGGCGTATACGACGAAGCGGGACTATCAGTCAGTACTGGCATAACAGGAGAATGGTAGTGCGGTAAGCAATGCAAAGCAATGTCGCCGGTTCTGAGTTGTCGGGTTGGAACTGGGAGCGCGGAGTCGTCATAGAGCAACTGATCGGCACGTCGCGGTCGGCTCACGGCTGGCAACCGGCAACTGACACCGGCAAAAAAATCGGGGAGCGGCTGTTTGGCCATCTCCCCTCTCTCTCCGATCAGGTTTGCAATTGAAATCAGCTTACGCCAACTCACAATGATGCACATCAACAAAAAGTGAAAATATTGTAAAAACCCACAGAGGTGGCCAGTTTGCCCGCCCCCTCGCCTGCTGCCCGATTGTGGGAGCCGACATTGTGGGACAGACGCAAGCCGCCAATGCTCAGTACCCCATTGTGAGATACAGCCCCCCCTACGAGCCAATGATTGAGGTCGGGGCTGCGCTGCCGGGCGGCGTGAGGTATCTTTCCAGCAAGCGCCCCGGCGGCAGCAGACCAGGAGCGCGCAAAGGAGAATCATGTCCAGTTCGCGCAGGCACTTCTTGAGCCAGCTATCTATGGCAGTTGCAGCTGCGATTGCGGCACACGGTCAGGAGCAGAAGCCGCCGGAGCCCACTCCCGGCGCGCCGCCTGCATTTGGAACGGCGCCTCCTGTTGGGCCGGAGGTCTCTGCGTCGACGTTCGCTGAAGCCGAAAAGCTCGTCCAGGTGCAGTTCAGCCTGCAAGAGCGGGAGCAGGCGGCGAGCAATTGGCGGATGGCGATGGCGCCGCTGTACGAACGGCGAGTTGGCCCGCACAAGGTTGCCATACCGGACGGGGTCGTGCCAGCGACAATGTGGAACCCATTGCTACCGCTGCCCGGCGAACGACCTCCCTCTTTCACCTCGACAAATTTTGTTCGCGGCGAGACTGACTCGGGTCCGCTGCCTTCCAATGACGAGGACATTGCTTTTGCATCCGTAATGGAGCTGTCGGGGTGGATTAAGACGCGCAAGCTCACCTCCGAGCGGCTCACCAACATCTATCTCACGCGGCTTCAGCAATACGATCCCAAGCTCCGTTGCGTCATCACGCTGACAAAAGATCTCGCTATCGAACAGGCGAAGCAAGCCGACCAGGAGATCGCGGCGGGCAAGTACCGCGGGCCGCTGCACGGCATTCCCTGGGGCGCTAAGGACCTGCTCGATACCGCCGGCATTCCGACCACCTATGGCGCGGAGCCGTTTCGCAATCGTATTCCGAAGGACAATGCTGACGTTGTGCAGCGCCTCAAAGGTGCTGGCGCAGTGCTCGTCGCCAAGTTGAGTCTCGGCGCGCTCGCGCTGAACGACATCTGGTTCGGTGGGCAGACGATGAATCCGTGGCTGCTGGAGGAAGGTTCCTCAGGTTCGAGCGCCGGACCCGGCGCGGCCGTTGCTGCTGGTCTGGTAGCTTTCGCCATTGGTAGTGAAACTGGCGGCAGCATTGTCAGCCCCTCTATGCGGTGCGGCATCACGGGGCTGCGGCCAACCTTCGGTCGCGTGTCGCGCACCGGCGCCATGACGTTGTGCTGGTCGCTTGACAAGCTAGGGCCAATGGCGCGATATGTCGAAGACGTTATCATGGTTTTGGCGGCAATCACGGGCCCCGGACATGATCCATACCTTGTTGTAAGAAATCTCGATTTCAACGCCGGCGCGAGCGTGAACGGTCTGCGTGTGGGCTACTTCCCCGAGTGGATGAAGAAGGAGCCCGCAACCGACGTCGACCGCAACGCGCTTCAGGCGGTGAGCAAGGTGGGCATGGTTCCGGTCGAAGTCTCCCTTCCGGAATGGCCATACGACTCGCTTGACCTGATTCTCTTCGCCGAAGCTGCCGCCTCGTTTGAGGAGCTGACGCTGAGCGGAAATCTGCGCGAGATGAAGATGCAAGTCGCCGACGCGTGGCCCAACACATTTCGCCAGTCGCGGTTCCTTTCGGCGGTCGACTTCGTGCAGGCCGATCGCTTCCGCCGAATGGTGGCCGCTGAGATGGGGCGCGTGTTTTCGCAGGTCGATCTGCTGCTTGTTCCCTCATTGCGCGATGAGATGCTCACGCTCACAAACTTTACCGGGCATCCCTCGCTCACGTTGCGTGCTGGATTCGTGGAAGTCTCGGAGGCGCGCAGTGACTGGGCGCCCGATCCGGCACATCCCCTGCCGAAGTTCTCGCCGCCGCGCCGTGTCCCGCATGGCGTGACACTGATCGGACGGCTCTTCGATGAGGGGACGCTCTGCGAAGCCGGGATGGCGCTGGAGCACGCGTTCAACGTGGCCGGGGAACGGCCGCCGGGATTTTGAGGAGCTCGGCTGGAAGAATCTGCATAGCACAGGAGAATCCCTTCCCGGCGCGGTGCTGCGTTCTCGGTCGTACGCGTAAGTTTGGCAACGACTTACGTTTCGCAGACGGTTGGAATGTCAATTGCTCCTCCTGAGCCACAGGTGAGTGCCTGCCCAGCTAAGGCCGGCCCGGCGCCCCAGGAGGCACGATGGAATACGAGGAGCTGGAACCCCGCCGTTCGTGGTCGAAGAGCGTACTCGCTTCTCTGGTTGTCGTTTGGATCGTGGGAGGCGCGCTTGGCGGCTATGCCATCCACGAGCACCGCATCGCGAAGAGCCTCGAGGCAGATAATCAGCAGACGAACGCGACGTTGGCGGCCACCCGCAATCAGGTGGACGACCTGAATGCGAAGGTGAATGCTCTGGCTACACGGGTGCAATCACAACCCGCACCGGCGCCCAATCCACCTGTCCGCCGGACCGTGGCTTCGCACCGCAGCGAGGCACCACGTTGGAAGAAGTTGCAGTCGCAGCTCGATGTCCAGAACAAAGCCATCGAGGATACCCGCAACCAACTGGCGACGACCCAGGGTGACCTAACCAATACGCGTACCGAGCTCACCGGCTCTATCGCACGTACACACGATGAGCTGGTGGTTTTGGAGAAGAAGGGCGAGCGCAACTATTACGAGTTCGACATCTATAAGGCGAAACAGTTCCAGCACGATGGGCCTTTCGGCGTGCGGCTGAAGAAGGCCAATTCCAAGCACCAGTTCGCCGACCTGGAGCTGATGGTGGACGATCGCAATCTGACGCAGAAGCACGTGAACCTGTATCAGCCGGTAATGTTCTACACGCCCGACAGCCCGCAAGCGGTGGAGCTGGTCATCAACAGCATCAGCAAGGATCACATCCACGGATATGTGAGCGCACCTAAGTATCGGCAGTCGGAGCTGGCATCGATGTCGAACGCCAACGCGAATGGAACCGCCGGAGCGACTGCGACGACCAGTGATGCAACCCCTGTGCGCCAGAAGCTGCCTGCTCCGCAGTAACCTGTGACAGTGTGTTCATCTCGTCCCACTCATCCGAACACCGCGGATGAGGGTGTCCTGCTCTCGTCAAAGGAACGGATGGCCCGCGAAATCTTAGTGACTTTCGCTCAAGTTTGAGTGAGCGCCGGTTTAAGACTGCTATAATCAGTGCCATTCATGGGAAAGCGTCTCATTCGTTCTACTACAGTTCTTTGCGTTCGCCGGGATGGAAAAGTGGTGATGGCCGGAGATGGGCAGGTGACTCTTGGCGAAGGGGTCATCAAGCATAGCGCCCGCAAGATTCGGCGCCTCTACCAGGACAAAATTCTAGCGGGATTCGCCGGCTCGACCGCCGACGCGTTCTCTCTTTTTGCGCGCTTCGAGTCGAAGCTGGAGCAGTATCACGGCAATCTGGGTCGCGCCGCCGTGGAGCTAGCCAAAGATTGGCGCACCGACAAAATGCTGCGCTCCCTGGAAGCGCTGCTGCTGGTGGCCGACCAGGGTCAGACCTTCCTCATCAGCGGACAAGGCGACGTGATTGAGCCGGACTCCGGCATCGCAGCCATCGGCAGCGGAGGCCCGTATGCCATCGCCGCCGCCACGGCACTTTTCGAACATACCAACTTGTCGCCGCGCCAGATCGCCGAAGAGGCGATGAAGATTGCGGGGAAGATCTGCATTTATACGAATGACAAGGTGACGATTGAAGAGCTGTGAAGCAGTTGTCGGTTGTCAGCTGTCGGTTTGAACCTTTTGAGCGCGACTGTGGATTCGTAACTCCGAGATTGGGTTTTGAATGCTATCTGCGACGACTACGAAAATATAGAAGCGGTTCTTGGTTACGTGCAGGAATTTGAGCATACGACCATTAGCTCGGACGAGTGGTCTCGAGCATTGGCTGAGCTAGTGGAAGACGGTTTAACTAAGGCATATGAGCGCATCCGCCGGACGCCCGCGCGGTCGATTTTGATTGCGATCGAGTGAGTGAGCTGTGGTTTTACGCGACGCCGAAAGGAAAAGACCTCGCGCGTTCGCTCAACCCGGACAGGTGATCTGTAAGGCTATGGAGCCGGGGTTAATCTGACAACCGACAACTGGCAACTTGTTACTGAGGTTTTACTTTGGCAATTTATCTTCCCGCAACCGCTGATGACGAACACGTCGCACTGGACGAACTCACGCCGCGCGAGATCGTGCGCGAGCTCGACAAATATGTTGTAGGGCAGGACCAGGCGAAGCGCGCGGTCGCGATCGCGCTGCGCAATCGCATGCGCCGCCAGAAACTAGCGCCCGAGCTGGCCGAAGAGGTCATTCCCAAAAATATCATCATGATGGGTCCCACCGGAGTGGGTAAGACCGAGATCGCCCGCCGTCTGGCGAAGCTGGCGAACTCGCCGTTCCTCAAAGTTGAGGCGTCGAAGTTCACCGAGGTCGGCTACGTGGGGCGCGATGTCGAGTCGATGATTCGCGACCTGGTCGAGATCGCGATCGATATGGTGCGCGAGGAGAAGCTGGAAGATGTTGCCGACAAAGCGGAGATGAATGCGGAGGAGCGGGTACTCGATCTGCTTTTGCCATCGATGCCGGCGCAGGTTCCGCAGCGGCCCGCGCCCGAGCAACAACAGATAGGCTTCAACATCAACAGCGAACCGATCCTGGCCGGCGAGCCCGGCTCGCGTACGCGCGAAAAGCTTCGCCAGCAGCTACGCGAGGGCAAGCTGGACGAGCGCATGGTTGAGCTTGACGTGCGCGAGAAATCGACGCCGGCGTTCGAGATCATCACCAATCAGGGCGTCGAAGAGATGGACGTCAACATCAAGGACATGCTGCCGAACATCTTCGGCCAGCGCACCAAGAAGCGGAAGATGAAGGTCAGCGAGGCGTTCGAGTACCTCATCCAGGAAGAGGAGCAGCGCCTGGTGGACATGGACCAGGTGACGCGCATCGCGGTGGAGCGCGTGGAGAACTCTGGCATCATCTTCCTTGACGAGATCGACAAGATCGCCGGACGCGAGGGTGGGCATGGCCCTGATGTGTCGCGCGAAGGCGTGCAGCGCGACATTCTGCCCATCGTCGAAGGCACCACGGTGAACACTCGTTACGGGATGGTGCGCACCGATCACGTTCTGTTCATTGCCGCGGGCGCGTTCCACGTCTCGAAGCCGAGTGACTTGATTCCGGAATTGCAAGGGCGCTTTCCGATTCGGGTAGAGCTGCAATCGCTCACGATTGGGGACTTCGTCAAGATCCTGACCGAGCCTAAGTCGTCGCTCACCAAGCAGTACATGGCGCTGCTCGACACGGAAGGACTGAAGCTGGAGTTCACTTCCGAGGCGCTCGCGGAAATCGCGCATTTCGCGTTCCGCGTGAACGAAGGCACGGAGAACATCGGCGCGCGCCGGCTGCATACCATCATGGAGAAGGTGCTGGACGTTATCAGCTTCGAGGCGCCTGACATGAAGGAGAAGCACGTGGTGATCGACGCGGATTACGTGCGCAACACGCTGACCGACATCGTGAAGGACCAGGATTTATCGCGCTACATTTTGTAACGCTCCAGACTCGCCATGGATAACGGCCCGGTTTGGGCAGGTGCCGGCGATCTCGGAGCGCCACCATGCGTACTTATAAACAGTTCGTGCCCCGAAAGGTGATTTGCGATGAGTTCGTTCAAGCCCACGGATTCCAATTGCGGTCATATGCGGTAAACATGGACGCGGACCAGACCAGCGCCGCAGACTCATTCGAAGAAGGTGTTCGCCTAGCCTTGCAGGCGCTTCCGTCACAGGTCGACTCGCGCCGATCCAGCTGCCTTGAGTACCCCTTTCTAGAATTCTCTGTGCCTCGGTGTCTCTGTGGTCAGTCTTCCCCCACCCTCAGTACCGCCAGGAACGCTTCCTGAGGGATGTCCACACGGCCGATGCGCTTCATGCGCTTCTTGCCTTCTTTCTGCTTCTCCAGCAGCTTGCGTTTGCGGCTGATGTCGCCGCCGTAGCACTTGGCGATGACGTTCTTGCGCATGGCAGCGACGGTTTCGCGGGCGATGACTTTGGCTCCGATCGCCGCCTGAATCGCGACTTCGAACATCTGCCGCGGAATCAGCTCGCGCATCTTCGAGACCAACGCGCGTCCGCGGTCATAGGCGAAGTCGCGATGCACGATGATCGACAGCGCGTCGACAGGTTCGCCCGAGACCAGAATTTCGAGCTTCACCATCGGCGACTCCCACATGCCGGTAAGGTGATAATCCAGCGACGCGTAGCCCCGCGAGACGGTCTTCAGCTTGTCATAGAAGTCGAGCACGATCTCGTTGAGCGGTAATTCGTAGCTCAGCATCACGCGAGTGGCGCTGACATACTCGAAGGCTTTCTGTTTACCGCGCTTCTCTTCCACCAGCTTCAAAATTCCACCGACATATTCTTCATTGGTGAGAATCGTCGCCAGGATCACCGGCTCTTCGATCTTCGCGATCTCGCTGGGATCGGGCCAGCGTGAGGGATTGTCGATTTCAAGGAGGGTGCCGTCGGTCAGCGTGATTCTGTAGCGCACGCCGGGCGCGGTGGTAATCAAGTTCAGGTTGTACTCGCGCTCCAGCCGCTCCTGGATGATCTCCATGTGCAGCAGACCGAGGAAGCCGCAGCGGAAGCCGAAGCCCAGCGCGGCCGAACTCTCCGGCTCAAAGAAGAACGACGCGTCGTTGAGCCGCAGCTTCTCCAGCGCTTCGCGCAGAAGCGTGTGCTCGTGGGCATCCACGGTATAAAGGCCAGCGAAGACCATCGGCTTGAGCTCTTCAAAGCCGGGCAGCGGTTCGATCGCGGGATGATGGTCGTCGGTGATGGTGTCGCCGATTTTCGTATCGGCCACGTTCTTGATGTTGGCGATGAGGAAGCCAACTTCGCCGGCCGAGAGCTGATCAACCTCGACCGGCTTGGGAGTCAGCACGCCGAGCGTCTCTACATCGAAGGTGCGGCCATTCGACATCAGGCGAATGCGCTGGCCCTTGCTAAGGACACCTTGGATAACGCGCGCCAGCACCACCACGCCGCGATAGGAGTCGAACCAGGAGTCGAAGATCAGCGCCTGAAGCTGATTACTGGCGCGGCCCTTCGGAGGAGGAATGCGCTTAACGATTGCCTCCAGCACCTCGGGCACACCCTGACCGGTCTTGGCGCTGATGGGCAAGGCGTGCGAGGCGTCGAGGCCGACTGCGCCTTCGATCATCTCTTTTGTGCGCTCGATGTCGGCGCTGGGCAGATCGATTTTGTTGATGACCGAAATGATCTCCAGTCCATTATTGATGGCGATGTAGGCGTTCGCCAGCGTCTGCGCCTCGACACCCTGGGAAGCGTCAACCACCAGCAGCGCGCCTTCGCAGGAGGCCAGTGAGCGCGAGACTTCGTAGCTGAAATCAACGTGGCCCGGCGTGTCGATGAGGTTGAGTTGGTACGTCTGGCCATCGGCTGCCTGGTACATCATGCGAACCGAGTGGGCCTTGATGGTGATGCCGCGCTCCCGCTCCAGGTCCATCGCGTCGAGCACCTGCGCCTGCATCTCGCGCGCAGTTAGAGAACCGGTAAGCTCCAGCAGGCGGTCGGCGAGCGTGCTTTTCCCATGGTCGATATGGGCGATTATCGCGAAATTTCGGATGAGTGCTGGATCCATGCGGGGCAGCGCGAGCCTAGCTCGATTCTAACAGGCGGATGACTGGTCGTTTCGCCGACAGATGCGTGCTGCGCCTAAGGCGATTCGTCACCTTGCCGCACAAAGGGTATTCTTAGTGGCTCTGTTATATTTCGTTGTTAGCTGTCCCATCGCAAGCATGCCAACTTTTTCGCTCAGCGAGTTTGTCAAAGAACAAGTCCGAGCGGTGCAGGATTACTCCCTGCTTGCCGGCCGTTCGATCAGCAATATCTTCACCCGTCCGCGGTACTATGCGGACACCCTATTGCAGTGCGATCTCATCGGGGTTGGCTCGCTCCCCATCGTGGTGCTGACGGGCTTCTTTACCGGCGCGGTACTGGCGCTGCAGACGTCTGGTACGCTGCAACAGTTCGGGTCGCTTTCGCTCACGGGACAACTCGTATCATTCTCGATGGTTCGTGAACTGGGACCGGTGCTGACGGGATTAATGGTAGCCGGGCGCAATTCCAGCGGCATGGCCAGCGAACTCGGCTCCATGAAGGTGACCGAACAAATCGACGCGATGCGCGCGATGGGCGTCGATCCTTCCAAGAAGCTGGTTACTCCGCGCGTGGTCGCCAGTGTGGTGATGTTGTTCTTCCTCAGCATCATCTCCGACCTGGTGGGGCTTACCGGCGGATTTATGATTTCCTACTTGCTCCTGGGCCTTGATCCCAACCAATACTGGACAACCGCGTATCAATCATTACGCTTTGGCGACGTGTTCATGGGCTTGTCTAAGCCTGTCCTGTTCGGATTCATCATTGCGACCATTGGCTGTTACTACGGACTTTCGGCGAAGGGCGGAACCCAAGGTGTTGGCCGTGCGACTACTCAGGCCGTGGTAGCCGCGTCCGTTCTGATCCTGGTCAGCGATTTCTTCCTGACCCGTCTACTTATGGGCGTCTTCCGGTACTGATGATGAGCGTCGGCAGCCTTCCACTTGCGCAGAAAGAAGCCTCCCGCAATGGAGGACCGGTCATCCGCTTCGACAAGGTGTCGATCGCATTCGAACACCCGGTCCTGGAGGACATCTCGTTCCAACTTCCCTGCGGCGAGACCAAGATCCTGATGGGAGTTTCGGGCACAGGGAAGACGCTGACCCTGAAGCTGGCGTTGGGCTTGTTAAAGCCGGATTCCGGGCGCATTACTGTGCTGGGCGAAGAGATCACCGAAATGCGCGAGCAGGAGCTGTTTTCGTTGCGCCGCGACATTGGAATGGTGTTTCAGGAGAGCGCGCTTTTCGACTCACTGACGGTTGAAGAGAATGTCGCGTATCGCCTGATCGAGGAGACGGGAGAGATCACGGAAGAGATTCACGCCCGCGTGCTGGAGGCCCTGCGATTTGTGGAGCTGGAGCACACCTATAACCTGTTTCCCTCCGAGCTCTCGGGAGGAATGCGGCGCCGCGTCGCCATTGCCCGGGCCATCATCACCCAGCCCGAAGTGCTGCTCTACGACTCACCGACCGGTGGACTTGATCCGGTCACGTCGAACACCATCATCGAATTAATCGTGAAGCAGCGCGATGTCTACCAGACCAGCTCATTGCTGGTTACCCACCGGCTGCAGGACGCATTCACCATGGCGAGCCACTACTTCGATCGCCAACAGAACAAGATGGTGCCCATCACAGAAGGAGCAGTGCGCGATGTGCACACCAAGTTCCTGATGTACCGCGATAGCAAGGTCATCTTCGAAGGAACGGCGACGGAGTTGCTTCAGAGCCGCGATCCCTATATTCGCGAGTACATGAGCTAGAAGGCCGCCGCGCCGGCTTCCGCCACCGCGTGGTCCTGCTCACCCGAGCCACCGCTGACGCCGATTGCGCCCACAACTTTGCCTGCCCGCTTCAAGGGAATGCCTCCGGCAAAGATCATGATCTTGCAGTCGTTCGAGACGTGGATACCGAAGAACTGGCCACCTGACTGAGAGTGCGCCGCCAAATCTTTGGTGGCGATGTCGAAAGCGCGCGAGGTGAAAGCCTTCTTGATGGAGATGTCGACGCTGCCAATCCAGGCGCCGTCCATGCGGACGTGGGCCACAAGATTGCCGCCCTCATCGGCTACGGCGATGTTCATAGGTTGTCCGATTTCCTGCGCTTTGCTCTCCGCAGCCGCGATGACGCGGCGCGCATCGGTAAGATTAACTCCTGCCATTATTCCCTCCTGCGAATGTGCGACAACTTTAGCGAGTACCGAACAAGCTGTACATCAGGATTGCAAACACGATGAGCGTGATGATCACATACATGTAATCGTGCTCCAATGCGAAAGCGATGGCCGAAAACAGCACGCGCGCGACCGGGGTTGCGATGAGCAGCAGCAGTCCGAGTTGAATTATGGCGCGCGCTCTGAACGCAAGCGCTCCGTGGATGACTTCGGTCAGGCTCTTGAGGCTCTCGGGCTCGCCATGAAATTTTGTGTAGTTTGGAACCTCATGGCCATGCCGCACGAGGTACAGGACGGCTCCTATAGAAACGACTGCGGCTGACAATATGACGCCGCTACGGAGAAGTGTACCGATGATGACTTCAATCCGCTGATCGTTCCAGGTCTGCCCCGCCGCCGCAGAATTGCTTTGCTGGCTCATATCCGGCCTGTAGCTCCATTGAAAATCATCTCAATGCCTAATACGACAACGACGGCCGCGAAAAGGTAACGCAAGACTTTGACCTTCGCCTTCACCAAAATTCTGGCGCCTGCCATCGAGCCCAGAAGCACACCGAGCATTACCGGCATGGTAATGCCAGGAGCGATGTATCCCCGGGCCAGGTAGAGTCCGGCGCTGGCGGCGGCGGTGACGCCGATCATGAAGTTGCTGGTCGTGGTGGAGACCTTGAAGGGGATCTTCATTGCCTGGTCCATCGCGAGCACCTTTACCGCGCCCGAGCCGATCCCCAACAGGCCTGATAGCGCGCCCGCCACAAACATGAGTCCGTATCCGCTGGGCACGCCGGTGACGGCGTAGTGCTGCTTGCCTTCGGGAGTGGGATAGCTGCCGTCCAGCCGCAGGCTCTTAGCCAGCTGCGAAGACTGCAGCTGTGGGCCGAGTTCTTCCCGATGGTGGCTGGACAAATAGGCGGAGTACAACAGCACCAATCCAAACACAATGGCGATGGCGCTGGTCGGCACGTGCAGGGCGATGGCAGCGCCTACCAAAGCTCCGACGGTGGTCGCGGTCTCCAGGAACATGCCAATGCGAATGTTGGAAAAGCCTTCGCGAACGTAAGCGGCCGCCGCTCCTGACGAAGTGGCAATCACCGACACCAGCGAGGCCCCAATGGCATAGCGGATATCCACATGGAACAGCAACGCCAGCATGGGCACGACGACCACACCACCGCCCAGCCCGGTAAGCGCGCCTAACAGGCCGGCCAGCAGAGAGCCCAGGAAAACCAGCCCGGTGAATTCAAGAACATTCATTCGTTGGTTCTCAGCGCCCGACAGCTTGAAGCAGCGCAGGGAAGTAAGGATTGTACATTCTGCGAAGTGGTTCTTCCGGGAGCCTCTGGAAATTGCCGGCGGAACACGGTAGGTTAGTAGAACGAGGCGCGGTACCCAAGTGGTAAGGGAGAGGTCTGCAAAACCTTTATGCGTGAGTTCGATTCTCACCCGCGCCTCCAGCTTCTTCTCGCATCCCATTCGCTTGCGTTCCTCACATCCGCAGATTGTCACAGACAAATTATCCTTGCTAGCGTAAGTTGATGTGTTCAACGAATGGATCAGCACAACTTTCTCCAGGAGGCTTCAAGTGAGCATGAAAGCAGCTACACGGCAGGTAAATGAGGTCACGATCGTTGACTTGAGCGGTCAAATCAAGCTGGGGGAGGGCGCTTCAGTGTTGCGCGACACGGTCAAAGACCTTCTGGCCAAGGGACAGAAGAAGATTCTCCTTAATATGGGCGACATTAACTACATTGACAGCTCGGGAATCGGGGAACTGATCAGCGCTTTCGCTTCGGTTCGCAAGCAAGACGGCGAGCTGAAGCTTCTGCGCCTGACGAAGAAGGTCCACGACCTGCTGCAGATTACGAAGCTATACACCGTGTTCGAGGTTTTGGACGACGAGCCGGTGGCGATAGCCGCATTCAGCCGCTAGTGCTTCGGCTGGCGGCCTCCACCTGCCGAGAGAATCTACGCGGCCCTGCCCACGTAGGGCACGGGTCGCCGAAGGCAGCCGCTCATCTTCGAATTCGCGATTGTTTCCCCGCTATTCACAGCTCTTATCGAAATCCTGCGGCTCCGAGCGCCGCCCGAATCTTTCCAAGGTTGGGCATCGCCGGTGGGGAGCCCAGAATCCAAACCAGCGCACCGCTTGCGGCCTGCGGCGGACGTGTGCGCGCCGGGTCCGAAAGCGGGAGTCTGCTGCGAGGTCAACTTCCCATGCCAAGTTTTGTGACCGATGTAGAAGAAATTCGCCAGCGAGCTGCCCAGAAGATTGAAGACGGGGCGGTTACGCCTACATATGAGGGCGACATTGAGCAAACCATTTCAGTTCTGAACGACGCGCTGGCTACCGAAATCGTGTGTGTGCTGCGCTATATGCACCACTACTTCATGGCGACCGGCGTCCACGGCATGGCCGTGCGCGACGAGTTCAAAGAGCACGCCGACGCCGAGCGGGAACATGCTGACATGATCGCGGACCGCATTCAGCAACTCGGTGGGCGTCCCGACTACAATCCGGCTTCGCTGGTACAGCGCTCGGCTTCGCAGTATGCGGAGGGTAATAGCCTGGCCGACATGATCAAGGAAGATCTGATTGCCGAGCGCATCGTGATTGAGGTGTATCAGAAGATGATTCGTCACTTTGCGGACCATGATCCGACTACCCGCGTGATGATCGAGCACATCCTGCGGGACGAAGAAGAACATGCGAGCGACCTCTCCGATCTGCTGTTCATCGTGGATCCGCACAGCGGTCGCACCGAGGGCGAAGATCCCGGTACGCATCCGCTGGACATGCACCACAACGAGCAGTCGCGGCAGCAGCGCGGCTTTAAGTCGAAGGTTCAGGCTGATGCGGGGCGCACCAACAACCAGAGCTCCAGTCGCGCAGAATCAGGCAGCGGTGCGAACCAGAAGCTTCAGCGTCGCGAACTGGATGTTCCAGCAACACCTCGCAGTGGCGGCGGTCGCACTGAGCCGCGGAGGCCGGATGTGGGTGGCGAGCGTAGCCGTGAGGGAGTAGGCAATCTGGTGAGCGGCGACAAGACGCTGATGGAGAGCCCGGAGCGTGTGGCGGGATCGAACCGTGAACGTCGTGGGCCGGAAAGCGACCACCGCACAGGAATTACGAACCGTGGTGATGAAGGCCAGTCACAGGTGATGAAGGGCCGTCGCGAGCAACAGACCTCGGGGCGCGGCAACGCGAGCCAGCCGGAGCACCCGTCCCGAGCCATGGGCCGGCCGATGAACCGCCGCACGCAGGGCCAGGACGGCGATCTCGACACCGGAAATCCTGGAGCCATGGCAGGAACGAACCGCTCGGTCAAGCCCACGAATAAGAGGCGCAAGAACCGCGCGGCGTGAAAAACCAGTGCATAGTGGTTAGTGGCTAGTGATCAGAAAAGCTGCGATCGTCACAGACTATCCACTAACCACTCTTCAATTCCTGATCCGCTCCAGCAGCTGCTCGATCTCGGCCTTTTTGTCTGCCGTGAGCGGCAGCAGCGGGAGGCGCACCGTCCCGCCGAAGTAACCGTTGTAGTCCATGGCGTACTTCACGCCGGGGATGCTCAGTGCCCCCACGATGCGCTCGGCGGCTTTGGCAATCCGCTCCTGCTTCTCGCGTGCGAGCGCGGCATCGCCATCCTTCCACGCGGCGTAAATTTCGTAACAGGCCGTCGGAGCACAATCGGCAAAGGCGAGAATTGCGCCCACTGCGCCGGCGTCGAGCGAGGGATGCAGCTTCTGCGCCGCTCCCACCAGCACCTGGAACCCGACTTCCTTCTGTCGCGTCTTGAGTCCGCCGACTACCGTCACCGCCGACGAAGACGGCTTCGGCGCCGCGGTGCCGGCCAGTGCGCCAACACTCACCAACTCTCCGCCTTCGGCGCTCGCCGGAGCTGCGCTCGCGGCCTTCAACATCCGGCCAGTCACGGCGGCGAAGGTCTCGGTCACGGTGGCAGTGCGCTTGATGTGGCGCGTGCCCTCGACCATCTTCTGCACCTTCTCAATCGAGCCGGATGACTCCTTGATGCCGATGAGGTTCGGGTGCTCGGCGAGTTCAACCACTACTTCAGCGGGAACGTCGTAACTGGTGGCCTGAGGAAAGTTGTAGATGATGACCGGCAGCGGCGAACGATCGCAGACGAGCCTATAAAATGCCAGCATGTTTGCCGGTTGGGCCATCTGTCCCTTGTAGTAGTGCGGCGTGCGCACCATGGCGACATCGTAGCCGAGCTCTGCGGCAAACTCGGTGAGGCGCAGCGTTTCGACTGCCGACTCGATCCCTGTGCCCGCGATCAGGACCTTCTCATTGGCAGCAGCTTCGCGCGCCGTCTTGAGCACCTCGCGACGCTCTTCATCGCTCAGCAGGATGGCCTCGCCGGTCGAACCTTGCACAACGATGCCTGCCACTGGCGCACGCGAATACTGCTCGACATTCTGCTCAAGCTTGCGAAGATAGAGCTTGCCGTCAGGGTAGAAGGGAGTGGTAATAGGAGGAAAGATTCCGTGTAAGAACATACAGAGATTATAGGACGGGGCGTCGGGATATCGCCCCGAAGCGAATCACCTGCTGTACCAACTCACGATGTCGCGGCCAATCCCGCGATCGCAGTTGCACGCAGTTGAAGATTGTCATCACGAGAAGACCTTCAGGACGACGAGGGATCTGCTTTTCGCCCGACGCATTCACATAGTGCGGACGAACAGCAGATCCCTCGCACGCCGGCGGCGGGCTCGTGGTGACAATTTTGCCAGGTGTTGCCCTTTTGGCGTAGTCGGTGCTGTTACTTTGCCGCCGCGACCCGTTCCGCATGCAACTGCTGCAGCGCGTACACCTTCGCGTCGCCGCGTTGCAGCGCCGCGATGCCCTCGCACGCGGCGCGCGCGGCAGATAGCGTGGTGATGGTAGGAATGCGCGCAGTAACTGCGGCGCGACGGATGGCCTTCTCGTCAAACCAGGGTTCGACCCCGTGCGGCGTGTTGATAATCAGCTGAATGCGCTCGCCCTTGATCAGATCAACCACATTCGGCCGACCTTCTTTCACCTTATAGACGCGCTCGACGCGCAGGCCGGCGTGCTCCAGCACGCGGGCGGTGCCGTGGGTGGCCACGATGCTGAAGCCCAGCTCGACGAAGCGCTTTGCCAGCTCCGGCATGAACGGCTTGTCGCGATCGTTGCCGCTCATGAAGACGGTACCTGAAGTTGGCAGCGTCTGCCCGGCGGCGGTTTGCGCCTTGGCGAAAGCCTCGCCGAAGTTGTCGGCCACGCCCATCACCTCGCCCGTCGACTTCATCTCGGGGCCGAGCACGGTATCGACCCCAGGGAACTTGCCCCACGGGAAGACGGGCGACTTCACGAAATAGAAGTTGCCGGTATCGAGATCGCTCTGGCGCTCGATGTTTTCCGGAAGGAATTCACGCAGCTTGCGGCCGGTCATCAGCCGTGCGGCAATTTTCGCCAGCGGAACGCCAGTAGCCTTGGAGACATACGGCACAGTTCGCGAGGCGCGCGGGTTCACTTCGATGACATAGACCCGATTACGCTGGATGGCGTATTGCACGTTCATCAATCCGATGACCTTCAGGGCTCGCGCCAACTGGAACGTATATTGCCTGATAGTGTTTAGCAGGTGCTTAGGAATATCGACCGCCGGCAGTACGCAGGACGAATCGCCGGAGTGAATGCCGGCCTCTTCGATGTGCTGCATGATGCCGCCGATGACCACGTCCTCGCCGTCAGAGATGGCGTCTACGTCAATCTCCGTCGCCGATTCCAGGAAGTGATCGATCAGCACCGGCCGCTCCTGCGAGTACTCGACGGCTTCCTTCATGTAATGAACGAGCGAGTCGTCGTCATAGGCCAGCACCATGGCGCGTCCGCCGAGCACGTAGGATGGCCGCACCAGCACGGGATAGGAGATGCGATTCGCGTTGGCAAGCGCTTCTTCGACGCTGGCTGCGGTTGCTCCGCGCGGCTGCGGGATGGAAAGCTCCTCCAGCAGCTTGCCGAATCGACGACGATCTTCCGCCAGGTCGATGCTCTCAGGCGATGTCCCGATGATGGGCGCGCCAGCGGCCTTGAGCGGCAGCGCGAGGTTCAGTGGCGTCTGCCCGCCGAACTGCACCACCACGCCCACTTCCGCACCGCTCGCAGCTTCGTGTTCGTACACCGCCATCACGTCTTCGTAAGTCAACGGCTCGAAGTACAGGCGATCGCTGGTGTCGTAGTCGGTAGAGACGGTTTCCGGATTGCAGTTGATCATGATCGTCTCGTAACCGTCTTCGCGCAGGGCGAAGGCCGCGTGACAGCAGCAGTAGTCGAACTCGATGCCCTGGCCGATGCGATTCGGCCCGCTGCCCAGAATGATGACCTTCTTGCGGTCGGTGGGCGTCGCCTCGTCCTCCTCTTCGTAGGTCGAGTAGAGGTACGGCGTGTAGCTCTCGAATTCGGCGGCGCAAGTATCCACACGCTTGAAGACCGGGCGAACATCATGCTGTTTGCGCAGTTGGTGGATCTTCTCCGCAGCGGCGCGGCCATTCTTCATGTGCAGCGCCTCGCCAAGGCGGGCGTCGGAGAAGCCCATGCGCTTGATCTCGCGCAGGCGTTCCGCATCGATGGCCTCTGTTCCCAACTTCGCCTGCACATCCGAAATTTCCTTGAGCTGGTGCAGGAACCACGGATCGATGTTGGTCATCTGCGCAATCTCGCGCACGCTCATCCCCTGCGCCAGGGCGTAGCGAATATACTGCAGCCGCTCGGGATGCGCTGTCACCAGCCGCTTGGTCAGAATGCGCGGCTCGATCACATCGGCATCCACACGCTTGCCCGTCTCGAGTGAGCGCACAGCCTTCAGCAACGCCTGCTTGAAGGTGCGGCCAATCGCCATCACCTCGCCGACCGATTTCATCTGCGGGCCGAGCGCTTCGTCCGCGCCGGGAAACTTCTCGAACTGCCACTTGGGAATCTTGACGACGACGTAATCGAGCGTTGGCTCAAAACAAGCGGGAGTTTTGCGGGTGATGTCGTTGGTGATCTCGTCGAGGGTGTAGCCGACCGCGAGTTTGGCCGCGATCTTCGCGATGGGGAAGCCGGTTGCCTTCGAGGCCAGCGCGGACGACCGCGAAACGCGTGGATTCATCTCGATGACTACCATGCGCCCATTGTGCGGATCGACGGCAAACTGAATGTTCGATCCGCCCGTCTCAACGCCGATCTCGCGAATCACTGCGATGGCTGCATCGCGCATGGCCTGGTATTCGCGATCGGTGAGCGTCTGCGCCGGGGCAACGGTGATCGAGTCGCCGGTGTGCGTGCCCATGGGATCGAAGTTCTCAATGGAGCAGATGACGATGACGTTGTCAGCCAGGTCGCGCATCAGCTCCAGCTCATATTCTTTCCAGCCGAGCACCGACTCCTCGATCAAAACCTCGTGGACGGGTGAGAGATCGAGGCCGCGACTCAGGAGCTCCAGCAACTCTTCGCGGTTGTAGGCGATGCCGCCGCCGGTACCGCCGAGCGTGAACGAGGGCCGCAGGATAACCGGAAAACCGATTTTGCTGCTGAAGTCGATTCCGTCTTTGAGATTGTTGACCAGCGACGACTTCGGAACATCAAGTCCGATCGCCGTCATTGCATCCTTGAAGAGCAGGCGGTCTTCGGCCTTCTTGATAGCGCCGAGCTGCGCTCCGATCAACTGCACGCTGTACTTCTCCAGCACGCCGCCATCAGCGAGCTCGACCGCCAGGTTGAGCGCGGTTTGGCCGCCGACCGTCGGCAGCAGCGCAAATATCCCGGGTTTATTCGGGTCCCAACGACCGGGGTCCCCGGCCAGCGCCGATTTTGCGCTGGTTGGGGTGGATTCGCGCAGCATTTCGGCTTCGACGCGAATGATCTCTTCCAGATAGGTGCGCGTGAGTGGCTCGATATAGGTGCGGTCGGCCATCTCCGGATCGGTCATGATGGTGGCCGGATTGGAGTTGGCGAGAACGACTTCGTAGCCTTCGGATTTCAGAGCTTTGCAGGCCTGCGCGCCGGAATAATCGAACTCGGCCGACTGGCCTATGACAATAGGCCCCGAACCGATGATGAGCACCTTCGCAATGTCGTTGCGGCGTGGCATGAGTTAGGGAGTGTCCCGAGGGTTTGGGTTGGTCACTCTTCAATTGTGGCACGAATGACGGGGATGTCGATAGCGCCGCGAAGATTGAAGCGCAGGATAATGATGAATTTGGCTTACTGGGTCTCGGCCCTTGAATCGGGTTGAATATGGGTGCCACATTCTGGCCTGATTTTGCCAGCGTGGGGCAGTGCTGAACGGCAGTTAGCTTTTATCAGGGCATCGCGCCCGCCCTGGCCAAAAGATGGCTAGAACGGGCACCCACGCGATAGGCACACGATCTTTAATCACCGCTATATGCGACGGCGACCGCTTCCGGCTCTGGCGCTGTCCGCTTCGGAGTGGCAATTTCCTGCGCACGCGCGCCACCCAGCTTGGGTAGCTTTACATCCCAGATCAGCCCCAGCCATTGCAGCGTCTTGATGCCATACCAGTTCAGGTCGAGCTCGTACCAGGCGAGCCCGTGCCGCGCCGACTGCGGATGAGCGTGGTGATTGTTGTGCCAGCCCTCGCCGAAGCTGATATACGCCACCCACCACAAGTTGCGCGAGTCGTCCGTGGTCTTGAAGCGCTTCGAGCCCCACATATGTGTCGCCGAATTCACGAACCAGGTCGAGTGCAGCAGGAAGACGGTGCGGAGGAAAAGGCCCCAGAGCAACATGGACCATCCGCCGAAGACAAACAGGAGAACTCCCAGGGTCGTGACCGGCACCCAGTGATATTCGCTGATCCAGACATGGAACTTGTCCTTGCGCAGGTCGGGGACGTACGCCAGCAGTTCAGTGCTCTTGTTGTGGAAGGTTTTGCCGGTGAGGATCCAGCCCATGTGCGCCCAGAAGCCGCCGTCGCGCGGCGAATGCGGGTCGCCCGGCTTGTCGGAAAGCTGGTGGTGCACTCGATGCGTGGCCACCCAGAAGATTGGGCCGCCCTCGAGTGCCAGGGTTGCGCAGACCGTCAGGAAATATTCCACCCACTTCGGGCACTTGTATCCACGATGCGTGAGCAGCCGGTGATAACACATGCCGATGCCAAGACTGCCTGCCACCCAATACAGGAACAGCGCCACCAACAGCGCCTTCCAGCTGAACACAAAGAGTGCAGCGATTGCGCCAACGTGAAAGGCGACCATGAACGACGTAGTAAGCCAATTGATGCTTGTATCTTTTTCTCTCTCGCTCTGAGCCATGTCTCCCCTAAGTTGCTGAGTGCCATCCTCCGCGACATGCGGAATCCGTGCGTTCAGACTAACAACTTAAGAGGGTTCCGTTTGTAATACTTTTGTCAGGGGAAATTGTGATGTGCAAAAGTGCTCAGTTTCGGATGAGGGTGTCCCACCCTTTGAGTACGCTCACGTGAGGCTCCAACCTGGTTTTGCGCGGGTGGCCCCACCCAAGCTGCCTTTGCTTGGGTGGGTTTTTTCTGCGCATCGTGAAGCTGTAGTTCCTTCCTCAACACCTGTGCGGAGACATTCTGGTTCTTGACTACAATCGAGACGTGAAGACTTGGGACGTCGTCATCATCGGCGGAGGCGTGATTGGGCTGGCGCTGGCGTGGCGTTTGCGGCAGAGCGGCGCCGCGGTTGTGGTGGTCGAGAAGGGCGAACCGGCGCGTGAGGCGACGCACGCCGCAGGAGGCATGATCGCCCACTGTGATGGCGGACATCCTCCCGCGCTCGCGAAGCTGGTGGCAGCCAGCGCGCGCATGTATCCCGCCTTCGTGAATGAGCTGCGAGCCGAGGCGTTCGAGTCACCGGATCTGCGCTGCGAAGGCACAATTGCATTCGTCGAAGATGGCGAGCCTCCTGTGTGCGACGGCGCACGGCTGTTGGGTGATGATGAGGTGTCGGAACTCGATGCGCTCATCGCGCTCCGCGGCCCAGCGTATTACCTGCCAGAGTGCAGTGTCGATCCCCGCAAGCTGGGTAGCGCGCTGGAGAAGGCCGCACGGACGCTGGGAGTCGATTTCGTCACCGGCTCAGGTGTGAAAGAGATTGCGGTGCTCGCCGGACGCGCTACTGGCGTGCGCACTGCGAAGTCGTTCTATCCCGCCGCCACGGTAGTGAATTGTGCAGGAGCCTGGGCAGCGCAGATGCGGCCCGTGGGCGTGCCTACGCGTCCCGTGAAGGGTCAAATGGTGTGCGTGGTGCCGCCAGCCGCGGCGCACGCGGCGGACCCGCTCATCCGCCACGTCGTGCGGACGCCCGAGGTGTACATTATTCCGCGCAGCGATGGTCGCATGCTGCTGGGAGCCACCATGGAGGAAGCGGGCTTCGATAAGCGCGTCGATCCGGAGACCGTGCGGCGCCTGCATCAGGCTGCAGTAAATGTGGCGCCAAAGATCGCGCAGATGCGTATTCACGATGCCTGGGCCGGGCTGCGTCCCGGTACGCCGGACGACCTGCCAATCATGGGCACAACTGCGCTGGAGGGGTATTACGCGGCCACCGGGCATTATCGCGACGGAATCATGCTCGCGCCAATCACCGCGCATTTGATGACGCAGTTGCTAACCGGGCAGACGCCGGAGTTCGGTATGGAGCCATTTTCGCCGCTGCGATTTTCGTGAACGGCGTTCCACCACAGAGACACAGAGAACACGGAGAAAAGGCGCGCAAGATTTATTTCTTCTGCTCGGGCGCCAGATGCGCCTGCGGCATCGGCGGCCAGCCGATCGACTTGCCTTGATACAGCGCAACCGCAGTTTCGTATCGCTTAGTTCCGTCGTGGACGGCGAAGCGGCGGGGATGCTCCGGCGGGCCGCTCCACATACACACTCCGGCGAAGGCGCCGTCTTTGCGCAGAATGTAATAGCTCATGTCGACGTACTGCAGCTTGCGCATGTCGCCGTTGAAGTTGCGCACGATTCGCTTCAGTGCGTCTATGCCCGCTTCCTGCGGCGACATCCCTCGCCGCATGTTCTCCACGATGGTATGCGCGCCGCAGACCCGGATGTTCTCCTCGCCATTGCCGGTCGCGCCTGCTGAGCCCACATCCTGATCGCAATAGCAGCCCGCACCGATGATCGGTGAGTCGCCGGCGCGCCCCGCCAGCTTCCACGCCAAACCACTGGTGGTCGTCGCGCCCGAAATCTCGCCCTTTTCGTTCAGGGCCGAGCAGTTGATGGTTCCGGTCGGCGGATGCAGAACGCGGTGGATCGCCGCTGCGCGAAACTCCGGGTCAATGCCCAGCTTCACCGCCAGCGTGTCGAGTTTCTCCATTCGTTTCTGTTCGAGCGAGGAGCGATTGCTGTTGTCATCGGGGAGCTTGTAATTCGGACTGTCGATGCCCGGTCCCCACCAGTCCTTGTCCGACATAGTCTCTTTCCACAGGAGCCATATCTTGCGTGACTGGTCGGTAAGTAGGTTCTCGCGCGGGAAGCCCATGGCGAAGCCGAACTTCTGCGCGCCCTCGCCCACCAGCATGATGTGACCTGTGTGCTCCATCACAGCCTTGGAAAGCAGGGACACGTTCTTGATCTCACGCACACCGGCCACGGAACCTGCCATTCGCGTGGGACCATGCATGCAGCACGCATCAAGCTCCACCACTCCGTCTTCATTCGGCAAGCCGCCGAGTCCCACGCTGTCGTCCTTGGGATCGTCCTCGGGTCCGGTGATGACCTGCATCACCGCGTCCAGCGTGTCCCCACCGCTGGTCAGGACTGCATAGCCGCGATCGAGGTAGTTGTAGCCATTCGCCGCGCTGATGATGATGGGCTTCTTAGGCGGATTTGTCGGCGACGCAGCCGGTTTATTTTGCCCCTCAAGATCGAGTGCAAGCGATGCGGAGCCGATAGCAGTCGTAGCAATAAAATCGCGACGGGAAAATTTCATCGGAGGACCTCACGTCGAGACGGCCAAGCAGGATAGCACGACGAAAGCTCTGTTGGTGAAGTTGGATACCCCGCGATGTGGGAGCGACTGAAACGTCCAATACAGATGTCCGTTACTCTTCGTCCGTCTCCTGAGCGGCTACGGCTTGCCATCGCTTGTTCTCGTAATGCAAAACATCAGTGAGGCGAATCCGCAGAACTTCATGGCCCTGCTGGTCCGAAATAACATTAACTCCATGCACCACCGCGGTATCGCCGAACAGATCGACTTCGAGGTGGGTAAGGTTTTGCTGGGTCCAACCCTAAAGGCAGCCGTAGGTTCAAACGAAAAAAGGCACAGCGCGTGGCTGTGCCTCTTTGCAGCGAGACAAAGTTAAAACTAGCTGGCCGCCTTTGACGACGTATTTTGATCGGCGCGGAAGCGCAGTAGGGCAGCGATCCGGCCAATGCGGTCGAACTCCTCGTCATCCGTGATGTAAATGATTTCCACGCCAGTACGAAGAGCGTGGCCCACGATGGCATCTCCGATGTCCTCCAGTTCGGTGTTCTGTTTTCCGCAAACCGCGCATACGGGACTCGAATGCAGGTCCATGTGTCCACAGTTGTAGCACTTCACTCCCGGAGCACTGAACGTGGACCCCAGCAATAGTGTTAGCACCTCGCCCTGTTCCAGGGAACGCAAGACACGCCGCAGACCGATCGCCCCTCGCCCGTTGCGGTGCGCTTCGCCAATCACTTCGCGGATGAGGCCCTGCTTCATGTTGGCGCTGTATTGCGTGAGTTGCTCCTGCGCCATCTGTTTTACCTGCTCAGGCGTTGCGAGCTTGGGATCGATACGGAAGCGGCCGACCAGATGCTGCCTGGCCTTCGACTGCAATTGCGGCTCGATCTCCGACCACACGTCGTCGCGGCAGCCGATCACCAGGCGGTCCCAGATGCCGCGCTCAAAATGTTGCTCGACATGCTCGGCGACGGCCTTGAAGTGCTGCATGGCTTCGTTCATCTGCTTGCGCTCGGCGTGCCCAGCGTCATAGCCGCCCCACCCGTCGCTCTTTCCGCGACGCGTGAGCTCGTTGACGAAGTCCTCTTTCTCGCTGATCTGATCGTTCTTCAGCTCGAAGACGCGTGCCTTGGTGCGGTCGGCCAGCAAAACGCAGGCGCGGTGCTCCCCATCCAGGACCGCGGCCAGTGGCTTGAGGTGGAAGCGCTGGCTAACGGCGATCTTCGGCTTCAGCGATTGCGCAGGAACGTCGAATTCGCGCCAGAAACCTTCTTTGCTGCAAGCGAAGATGACTTTCGCTTTGCCGCTGTTGCCATGCAGCGGATCGATCATGTTGCCGATGCGCTCCAGGTCGCCGCGGGTCGAGCCATTTTTTCCATTCTTCTCAGCTTCACGAATTGCGTTGCGTATCAGGTCTTTCACCAGAATCACTTCTTCCCGGTGCGACTTGTTGAGAGGCGTCGAGGGCTGATAGTAAAACGTGACTGCGCAGCCCTCCGGCGACCGAAAGTTAGCGAGTTCACGGATGTCATCGCGCGTGATCATTCCGGTTCTCCTGTCCTTATGATTCCACTTCTTGATTGCTAGGCGCTCCTGGAATACTCCACGAGCTTGTCTTTGAGAGGGTCTTGGATTGGCAAGACGCGTTGCAGATGCTCCCGTGCCTTCCGTATGGACGCTCGCACCTCCTCCACGGTGTGATTGGTAATATCGGCGATCTCCTCTAACGTGAATCCCTCGATGGTGTAAAAGATGAAAGCTTCCCGCTCGTTGCGTCCGGCGTCGCGCAACGTGGTCTCCACCAGGCTGATCAACTCGCGACGCGCCGCCAGCTCTTCCGGATTGTTGGCGGTAGGATCGGGAATGATGTTCTCCTCGGAAAGCCGTTCATCCGGCTGGTGAAACTGCAGCCTTGCTTCGTCGCTGGCCTGCACGTTCTGCGCGCGGTAAGAGCGTTCGAGCGGAACGTTCCCATCCCCGCTACCATCCGAGCGCAACTGGTTAATTGCCTCGATCGCGAGCCGATGCATCCACGCTTCCAGCCTCATACGCTCGGGCTTGTCGTCCTGTTCGCTGAGCGCGTTCGCGATGGCCTCGTTCACCACGTCCTCTACCGTAACCTGGCCGGGCAGTAGTTGCCCCTGGTCCTGGCGGTACTGCAGCTCGCGCTCAATGAAGCGCTTCAGCCGCGGAAGATTCACATCGATGTAGTGGGAAATATCCCGGGACGAGATCTGCTCCGGCTTCACCGCGGCGACAGTCTGTTCAAAGGGAACGGTCTCTATAACGGCGCGCTGCGGCGCACGCCGGCGCGGCCACTTGTGCTGATTGCGCAGCTGTTGTTTGTGCTTCTTCACCTGCTCGGCGATGTCGTCAAAAGCAACCTTCACCGCCGCCGTCTCCGTTGCGCCATTTTCCTGCGATGCCATCTGCCCTGACGGTAGCCGCAAGTTCAGCGACACGCTGACGCCCTGCCGGACGGAATTCTCCGCAATAACGCCTTTCAGGTGCACCAGGTCAGGACGGAATACCTGAAGATAGCGCCCCAGCTTTTCTACTTGTTGATTGATTAGTTTTTCGAGGTCGGCAGTTTTGGAAATCTTGTAACTGATATGGACGTTCATTCAAAGCCTCTCCGGATGGACCAATCCATCCGCAGGTACCGTCCGCTTCTGGCTAAATTTTACTCCTCTTCCTAAAGAAGCAAGCACAAAATGATGAGTTGCTTGGTTGGCGGGAGCCACGCTGGAATTGGAAATTGGTGGTCGATCCCCGGGGTGGTATTTGTCGGAAAATGGACCATGGGTGCCCCGTTCTAACCGTCCTCTGGCTAGGGCGGGGCAGTCCACGAATTCAAGGTTAGCTCTGCCCTACCGCTCCGGAATTCTGACCTTCGCGTCCGGACGTTTGTCGAGGTGAATGCTCTCGATGAACCGCACCTTGCGATTGCTCAGCTTCATTACCAGCGAGGTGGTACGCACGCCATCGCCGAAGAAGCGCACGCCCTTGAGCAGCGGCCCGTCGGTAACGCCCGTGGCGGCAAAGATGATGTTCTTTCCCGGCGCCAGTTCGTCGGCCGTGTAGATGCGGTTCGGGTCCTTGATTCCCATGTCCTTCATGCGCTCGGCTTGCTCCGGGGTATAGCCGACCAGCCTGCCGACCATGTAACCGTTCAGGCAGCGCACAGCTGCCGCCGTGATAACGCCCTCCGGAGCGCCACCTGTGCCCATCACCGCGTGCACGCCCGAGCCCAGCATGGACGCGGCCACACCGGGCGAGAGATCGCCGTCGGAGATAAGCCGGATGCGCGCCCCGGCTTTGCGAATCTCGGCAATCAGCTTCTCGTGCCGCGGACGATCGAGAAGGATGATGACCAGGTCTTCCACCCGGCGGCCCAGCACCTTCGCAATCACGTTCAGGTTGTGCGCAACCGGCGCTTCCAAATCCACGACACCCCGGCAAGACGGGCCAACCACGATCTTCTCCATGTAGCAGTCGGGAGCGTGCAGCAAGCCGCCGCCTTCCGATGCCGCCAAAACCGTGATCGCGCCCGGCGCTCCCGTGGCGCACAGATTCGTGCCCTCCAGCGGATCAACCGCGATGTCGACCGATGGGTAGGCGTCGCCGTCGTGCTTGCCGACCTTCTCCCCGATGTACAGCATCGGCGCCTCGTCGCGCTCGCCTTCGCCGATGACGATGGTGCCGTCCATGGGAACCGAATCCATGACGCTGCGCATCGCCTCCGTTGCGACCTGGTCGGCATGCTTGCGATCCCCCTGACCCATGGTTTTGCCGGCGGCGATGGCCGATTCTTCCGTAACGCGCAGGAACTCCAGCGCGAGATCCGTCTCGAAATTGGCGGTGGCGGAGTGGTTGAGATGCGGCGCTTCGGCCCGAACTTTGGTTGCCATGTGGCCTCCGTGGCGGCTTGCCTTGCTGGAGTGCCCTACAAAACGCGACCCTAGCAAGCCGATTGCCTTGACTATGATGCGCAGAGACCGGCCATGGAAATGCAGGGCCAATCCCGGCAAACGCAAAGAATACACCTCTTAAAGCGTGTGTTCGAGGACTTTTATCACGCTTGTCAGCAACCAGCTTCGAGCCGCGCGCCACGGGCTCGACTGTGGAGCGCCCTTCTTGGGAGTCAATCCACTGCCCTTAGAACGCTGCATGTCCCGTGATGTGCTCCCCGATGATCAGTGTGTGGATGTCGTGCGTGCCCTCGTACGTCTTTACCGACTCCAGATTCGCCATGTGGCGGAAGATAGGATACTCGTCGGCGATGCCGTTGCCGCCGAGAATATCGCGGCCCATGCGCGCGCACTCCAGCGCCATCCAGACGTTGTTGCGCTTCGCCATCGAGACGTGCCACGGCTTGGACTTACCGGCGTCCTTCAGCCGCCCCACCTGCAACGCCAGCAACTGCGCCTTGCTGATCTCGCTGATCATCCACACCAGCTTCTCCTGCACGAGTTGGTGCGACGCGATCGGCTGATCATGGAACTGTTTGCGGAATTGCGAGTACTGGAGCGCGCAGTCGTAACAGGCCATTGCGGCGCCGATGGCGCCCCACGCAATCCCGTAGCGCGCCTGATTGAGGCAGCTCAACGGCGACTTCAAGCCGCCAGAGCCAGACAGCAGGTTTTCCACTGGGATGCGGACATCCTGTAAAGAAAGACTTGAAGTCACCGACGCCCGCAGCGACCACTTGCCGTGCACATCTGCGGCCTTGAATCCGGGACGATTGGTCTCCACGATGAAGCCGCGAATCAGGTCGTTCTCGTCTTCTACCTTCGCCCAGATGATCGCGATGTCCGCAATTGAGCCCGAGGTGATCCACATCTTCTCGCCGTTCAGGACGTACTCGTTGCCATTTTTCTTCGCACGCGTTCGCATCGCCGCGGGGTTGGAACCGGCGTCGGGCTCCGTCAGCCCGAAACAGCCGAGAATCTCGCCCTTCGCCATGCCAGGTAGGTACTTCTGCTTCTGCTCGTCGCTGCCGAACGCGTAGATGGGATACATGCACAGCCCTGACTGCACGCTGACGAACGAGCGCACACCGCTATCGCCGCGCTCCAGCTCCTGCGTCATCAGGCCGTACTCCACGCTCGACATGCCGGCGCAGCCGTAGCCCTTCAGGCTGGCGCCGTAGAAGCCCAGCTCGCCCATGGGCTTGATGAGCTCCTTGGGGAAGCGCCCGTCGCGGTTGCATTGCTCGATGATGGGGATGAGGTTCTCTTCGATGAACTTGCGCGTGTTGTCGCGCACCAGTCGCTCGTCGTCGCTGAGCAGCGTATCGAGCTCGATAAAATCCACGCCTTTGAATTTGAGTGCCATGTGGTGTCTCTTTCTACAGAAAATTGGCAGGTGTCGGGTCTCCCCATGCTATGCCGCACTTGCGCAGCCCGGTGTCTTTGAGACGAACTTTCGAAGGTATCAGCCAGCGAAGAGGGGGTCAAACGCAGGGGGACGCCTACTTGAAATGCTGGTTCTGATCTCCCCGCCGCCAATTGCAACGATCGCTTTCATCGTCCGCCGACACTGAGGCTTGCCATCGTCTGCTCGGCTATTCTCTGGAACTCCTGCGATCTCTGATAGGCATCCTGAACCAGTCGTTGTGCCTCCTCGGACAGGTGGAGATCATTCCGAGTCAACAGGAGCTGTAGCGTCGAACGTAACAGCAGGGCCTGGGTGCTCAACTGCTGCTGGAGGTTTTGGAGAGTTTCCGTCAGAAGGCGAACTTCACGTTCACGCTTGTTGTTTCGCCAGAGCAGCCAGCCGAGAATCAAACCCAGGACGACGAATCCGAGACGATAGAAGATCATCCCCGGATGCCCAGCTAATCCCTGACCCAAGCTCGTGCCTTCCACTGCGGCGTCCATGGCCGTATCAATAAGCATGGCGGCAATTCCAAAAGCGATTCCGAAGAATATCTCTTTGTATTTTTGGAACATGTCTCTCCGCGCTCCTCAAACTACTCGCCACTAACCATACACCGCGGATGGGCACCGGGACCGCAAGCACATGTTTTGTCATCGCCGCGCCAGGGTGCTCACGACGTAGAAGCATTGCTCTTTATAGAGCCTGCAAACGTTGCACACAGCCCTCACGCGAGCCGTTCAATCGTGCTAACGTTCTTTTCCATTTGAAGTATGGCTAGTGGTACGCCCGACCTCTCACAAGTTAAACAAATGATGAAGGCCATGTGGATGGCCGGCGACTTCGGCAAGATTGCTGAACTGATGCAGCCGGCGGCCGAAGAATTTGTTGCGCGCCTGCAGCTGAAACCCGGCATGCGCGTGCTCGATGTCGGCTCCGGGGACCGGCAATCAGAGCATCCCGGCGGCGCGCACCGGCGCCTAGGGGACCTCTGTTGATATCGCACCGAACCTGCTGGCGCAGGCGGCCCAGAGGGCGAAGCGCGAGAACCTTGCAATTGTCACGCAGGAGGGCGGCGCCGAGGCGCGGCATTGTCAGTCGCCTACTGCTTCGGCTTCTCTTGCTGCTGCTTCTTTCGCGCCGCTTGTTCCTCCGCAGTCCAAGGAGGAACAACGCCGTTCATACGCGCATAGGCGATGGCTTGCCCCAGATGCTCGGCATTATGGCGGAGGATAAACAACAGGATTCCGCGGTAGGTGTTCTTGCCGCCAAACCAGTCGACCTGCTTCTCGACCGACGCCTCCGGCATATCGATCACAGCCTGGCGCATGTGAGCGAAAGCTCCCTGCAGGCTCTGGATGACCTTCGCCTTGTCAGTAGTGGACTTGTCGAAGCCTTGCAACTTGAAGTCCGCCGGCGGCTGGACGCCGAACACATGCGGCAGGTTGTAATTCGCCGCGGCGACATGCAGGAAGACTTCGCTGATCGAACGCACGCCCTCAGCGGGACGCCACGTGTACTTGTCGGCCGGGATGGCTTGAGCCAGCGAGACGAACTTGTCTTCCTGGATCTTGAGCTCGTTGAGGAATTCGGCGCGAACGCCGGTCGTCGGTGCAGCCGTCGTTTGAGGAGCCGAGGTGTTTTGCGAGCGGACTGCAACTGTCGTCGCCAGCAACAGGCCAACCAGCGGCATGAACTTCAAGACGCGGGACATCAGCATTGCCATAACGTTCCTCGCACGATCTTTATACAGCTCTAATCCCCAGACTGCAGCCGCATCATACAGCGGATTGCCGCGTATTCGTCACATCTTTCGATAGCCGCGGTCGCCGACCTAAACACTACCTGACCGCAACCAGCTAAGCGCTGCTGGCGGGCGCAGGGGTTATAATCACGAGTTTGTGACTTCCCACTGAGGCGATCCTGATGGCTCAAGTGACAATGGCGGCGATTCCCGCCCTGAAAGATAGCTTTGCGCAGCTAAGAACTCGAATGGACAAGGCGGTCGAAGACTTCCGCCGGGAGATGACGGCCACCCGTACCGGTCGCGCCTCCGTACATATGCTGGACGGCGTGACGGTGGAAGCCTACGGTTCGCAGATGCCGCTCAACCAGCTGGCCAACGTCAGCGCTCCGGAACCCCAGCTCATTACGGTGCAGCCGTGGGACGTCAGCCAGATCGGCGTAATCGAGAAGGCAATCCGCTCCGCCGATCTCGGCCTCAATCCAATGAACGATGGCAAGCTGGTGCGCGTGCCGGTGCCGGCGCTGACCGAAGATCGCCGCAAAGACATGGTGAAGCACCTGCACAAGGTCCTCGAAGAGCATCGCACGGCGGTCCGCAACATCCGCCGCGATGGTAACGAGCTCATCAAGAAGGCGATGAAGGACAAGAAAATCACCGAAGACGAAGAGCGCGGCGCGCTGGATCAGATTCAGAAGCTCACCGATGACGAGATCAAGAAGATGGAAGAACTGGCCAAGGGCAAAGAGAAAGAAGTGATGTCGATCTAGGAGTTGCTGCTCGCTCTTCCCTTTTGCCTTTCGCTTTTCGCCAGATTGGCCTGCCTGCTGCCAGAGCCGAAAAATAGCGAATCGGATTGTGCCGATCTGGCGCCTGCGCTCTTCGCTACCGCTCGTACGATATTCTTCAGAACCGTCACGCGTTCTGGCGAAGAGCGAACAAGCGAATCTGCCATGCTCCTCGATCTCGGCGATCTCCGCATTCGCAAGTGGCGCAAAGAAGACCTCGAATCTCTTCTGCGCTACGCCAACAATCCCAAGATTGCTGCCAACCTCCGCGATCAGTTCCCTCACCCGTATACGCGGCGCGACGCCATCGAGTACCTCAATTACGTTCGGGCCATGGACGTTCCCATGTCGTTCGCAATCGAGTTTGAGCGCGAAGCCATCGGCTGCGTCGGCTTCAAACTGGGAACGGACATCGCGCGCGTTAGCATAGAGATGGGCTACTGGCTCGGGGAGCCGTTCTGGGGCCGTGGCTTCACCACCCGCGCTGTTACCGCCGCTTCCGACTGGGCTTTCGATGGCTACAAGGTAGTCCGGGTCTTCGCCACCGTTTTTGCTCACAACCCGGCGTCGATGCGCGTGCTGGAGAACTCCGGGTTCCACCGCGAGGGAATCCTACGCCGCAGTGCCGTCAAGAACGGCGTCATCCTGGACCAAGTCATGTACGCCAAGGTGAGATGAACCACTCCATCTATGGCCTGCTAGCATAAAGGCGTGCCTCCGCTCCTCAGTGTTCGCAATCTCACGGTTGAATTCCCCACCGTGCAGGGAGCCGTGACTGCTGTCCGCGATGTCAGCTTCCACGTCGATGCCGCCGAGGTGCTGGGACTTGTCGGCGAGTCGGGTTCCGGCAAATCCGTTAGCGCGCTGGCCATTCTGCGTCTGCTCCCCCCACAAGCTCGCATTCAGGGCCTCATCGAGTTTCGCGGCAAAAATCTTCTCACCCTTTCTGATCCGGAGATGCGGCGGGTCCGCGGTGCCGGTATCAGCATGATCTTTCAGGAACCGATGACCGCACTGAATCCGGTGATGCGCGTAGGCGATCAGATCGCCGAGGCGGTGCTGGCGCACGCGGGGGGTAAAGCTCCGGATTTGCCGCGGGACGGCGGCCCAAGAACCCGCTCAACCACCAAAGCCGACGCCTGGCGTCTTGCGGTCGAAGCCCTGCGTACCGTTTCCATTTCCGATTCCGACCGCCGGGCGCGCGACTATCCGCATCAGCTCTCCGGAGGCCAGCGCCAGCGCGTGATGATCGCTATGGCTGTCGTGAACCGGCCGTCGCTGCTCATTGCCGACGAGCCGACCACTGCACTCGACGTTACCATTCAGGCGCAAGTTCTTGACCTGCTCAGCCACTTGCGCGAGAAATTCTCCCTGGCGATGCTGTTCATCTCCCACGATCTCGCGGTTGTTTCGCAAATCTCCCATCGAATCGGTGTCCTGTACGCGGGCAGCCTGGTCGAAATGGGAGGCGCCACGCAAGTTTTCCGCAATCCTGTGCATCCCTATACTCAAGGGCTGTTACACTCGGTGCCGACGTTGCGCACTCCTCGCAACAAGCCGCTGCAGACGATCGAAGGTACCGTTCCCGCCATCTCTTCGATGTTGCCGGGCTGTGCCTTCGAGCCGCGTTGCAGCTCCCGAATCGCGAGCTGTGCAACCGCCCTGCCGCCGCTGGTCGAGGTTGCCCCCGGTCATCTCGCGCGATGTCCGGTGCTCGCGCCGGAGGCGCACTGACCCATGCGGCTGCTGCTCCTCAGCGACATTCATGCCAACCTGGAAGCTTTCGACGCCTGCCTCGATGCCGCGCCCGAGTACGACAACGTGGTCAACCTGGGCGATGTGGTGGGCTACAATGCCTCGCCGAATGAGGTCTGCGAGCGTGTGCGCGCCATGGGAGGGACAATTGTGCGCGGCAATCACGATCGTGCTTGCTCCGGCTTGTCCGACCTTTCCGAGTTCAACCTGGTAGCCGCGATGTCGGCGCGCTGGACCCAAACCATGCTCGAACCCGCTCACACCCAGTGGCTACGCAGTCTGCCTCACGGACCCTTGCAGCAGGACGAACTCCCCGGCCTGGAATTTGTTCATGGCTCTCCGCGCGATGAAGACGAATATGTTTTGACCACTCCTACCGCGGCACTTGATTTCCAGCTGGAGGGCCATCGCGACGTCATCTTCTTCGGCCACACCCATCTCCAGGGCGGCTTTACCTTCAAGAACGGAAGAACTCAGCCCTTCGTGCCGAAGTACAGTGGCGGCGAAGGCATATTGCATTGGACGATGCCGCTTGAGCCGGGAGAGCGCTACCTCATCAACCCCGGCTCCGTTGGTCAGCCACGGGACAACGATTGGCGCGCGGCCTTTGCGCTCTATGAAAGCAATGGCGACACACCGGCGAGTGTGACCTTCTACCGCGCACCCTATGACGTCCAGCAGGCGCAGGCCAGAGTGCTTGCCGCGAACCTTCCCGAGCGACTGGCCACCCGCTTGGCTTTGGGACGATAGCCAAGTCCCTCCTACTCGCTCCAGCTCACCTGCTCTTCAACAATCCACAGCATCGAACTTAGTACGGGGTAAACTACACATCATGCCGATTCGTCCATTTCCCGAGAAATCACGCTTTCGTTCGCAGGAGTTTTTTGGCGGCGCCCTTCGATCTTCCGAGCAGGGCTATCTCATCGCCCACGTCGATGGTGGAGCGCGCGGCAATCCCGGCCCGGCTGGTTACGGCGTCATCATCGAGGACGAAGTCATGCGTCCCGTCGCCGAGCTTAGCGAGTTCCTCGGCCGCCAGACCAACAACTACGCCGAGTACTCCGGCCTGCTGGCAGCGCTGAACTACGCCCTGCGCCACGGCTTCAGGGCGCTAAAGGTAATCAGCGATTCCGAGCTGATGGTGAAGCAGATCAATGGCGAGTACAAGGTCAGCAGTCCAATATTGAAGGAACTGCACGAGCGCGCCAAGAAGCTCATCGATCAGCTTGATTGTTTCGAGATCCGCCACGTTTTGCGGGAGAAGAACCGCGAGGCTGATCGGCTGGCCAACATGGCCATGGACCGCGGCATCGAGAAGAAAGCTCCCGCCGTCAGTGCGACCGACGTTGGCGGTGTTGCCGCCGTCATGCCGGAGATCAATGGAGTGGTGCGCAACGGCGTGGTCCACTTCACCGGCAACCCGCTACCCGACGGAACCATGGTCAAGATCCGCGCGGCAAAACCCTAACCACGCCGCGAGAACGCCCTTTCGCGCTCTCAGTGCTTCTTCCCTCCCAGAATCTGGTCCAGCGCACTGCCGATCGGATTGTTCTGCTGCTGATTCTGCTGCGGCGCCGGCTTCCCTGCCTGCTGCCCCTGCTGCTGCCCACCGAGAAGGCCGCCCACCAGCCCCCCGAGATTGTTGCCACCCTTACTGTTCAATATTCCGCCCGCGGTCGGCAGCAGGTTGTTCATTCTCATCTTGGCGATCTGTTCCAGGTCGGGCGCCACAACCGGATGGTCCATGGTCCCCTTGATCAGGACAGGCAACACCAGCTCGCCATTCTTGTTGGCCAGCGCGGTATTCAGATATCCGCCGACCCCCGTTCCTCCCACGGACTGGCTGAATCCTTTGTTCAGTACGGTGGTAACGTGCATGTCGAGACCCTGGTTCACCAGGTTCATTGTCCCCGTCGCTGCCATGGTCCCGATATCCAGCGCGGCCTTCAGGTCATTCGTCTGCGCCACGCCGTTGCGAATATTAAAGGTGCCGGTCATCTGCGAGATCGCGGTGTAACCCTTCGGGCTGACTCCGCCAAACTTGCCAATCTTCGCCAGCTCGCCGGGCAAATCCAGCTTCATGATTTTGCCGTTCGCCAGATTCAGCCCCATCGTGCCATTCAACGTCTGCACAACGTCTCCTGAAGCGGGAGTAGCGAAGGTAATGTTCGGCGTCGCTGCCAACGTACCGTAGATCGTGTTCTTCACCGACGAAACCGACGACAGCAACTGGTTCGCATCAACATTCGTCAGCTTCGCGTTCACCGCGTAGGTCATCGGCGTCGGTCGAGCATCCACGGTCACGCTGCCGCTCTCCTGGCCACCATAGATTTGCGCCGTCAGCGGATTGAGCTGGATGACACCGTGATTCAGCGCCACATTCGAGTGCACATTCGTCAGCACCGTTTGCTCGTAGATGATCGTGCCCACCGCGATCGTGCCGTTTCCGGTCGCGCTTTCGAGGAAATTCGGCTGTGCCGCCGGTGCAGCATCCGCGCTAGGAATGTGGCTCCAGCCAGCCTCCGCCCGCTTCTTCGCCGGAGCTTTCTGTTGCTGCGGCGAACCACCCGTGATCTGCTCCAATTCGGTGACGTTCAGCTTATCCGCCGTGAGTGCAAAGGTGATGTGCGGCGCTTCAAAGTTCGCCATACTTAAGTTGCCGGTCGCATTCGTCGATCCCAAAGAAGCAGCCAGGTTCGTCAGGTTCATGGAGTTTTGTGCGAACTGAATGTTGGCGGTGCGCACGTGCATCGGCTGCGTGAAGCCCGCCGGCTGCAAGCTGACGTTCTGTAGCGCGCCCGAGCCGCTCAGCTTCATCGCGCCCGTGTTCTTCAGAGGCCCCGTCGCATGAACATCCAGACTGATGTTTCCGCTGCCCTTAATACCGCTCGCGGCGCTCACCCCAAACGCCTTCGCCATATTGAGCAGCTCGTCCAATTTGGCGTTGGACGTCTGCACCGTCGCGTCGATGTTCGGCGAGAGGCTGCTGTACTGCGTCAGCTTCGCCCGCGCTGCCACCGCCGTCGATCCCAGCTTCACGTTTCCCTTGCTGACATCGAGCACATCACTCGTGAAATTGTCAGCAGCGGCGAAATCGGCGGAGATCGGATAGCCGACCTTCACCCCCTCAACCACCGCATTTTCCAGCTTGAGCGATCCATTCGCCGACATCACGCTGTTGGCGTTCGAGAACTCGACGGATCCCGTGACCGAGGCGTCTGTGCCCGCCATGCCGCTGGAGTTCATGAATTGCTGCGCTCCCGCAAGCGACACCTGATCGAGCTTCAGCGTACCCTTAAACGGCGTCTTCGTAACATCGGCGCTGTTGATCGGCCCTCCCGTGCCCGTCAGGCTCAATGCCTGCGAACCGCTGCCAGGAAGATGTGCGGCCAAATCCACGGAGAACGGTTGCCCGGGCGCGAAGTCCTTCAGCGTAAGGTCGATGTGGTCGTAAACCGCGCGGGGCTGATGTTTCTGCTCGTCCGTCACGCCGATCTGCCCATCGGTGATTTTCAGCTCGCCCACCGCCAGATTGCCGCCTTCTGAAGGAGGCGCGTTCGCAGGTGCCGGTTTTTGTGCGGCCTGCGGCGCCTGCGCGGCCTGCGCTGGAGCATTGGAAGGCGTGCTCGCCAGAGTTGAGAAGTTCCAGACGCCTTGCGCGTTGTGGATCAACTCGATCTTCGGACGCTTCAGCTCCAGGCTCTCGATTTCCAGCTTCTTGCTAAGTAGAGGCAGCAGCCTGACGCTGACGTTCAGTTGCGCCACCTGCGCGAAGGGCACCGTGCTGTGGAAACTCGGGTCCTCGCCAATGATCACATTGTTCGCTTCCACCCGGATTGGAAACACCCCAAGCGAAAGCTCTCCCAGTTGCACCGGCCGTTTGAGTTGCTGTTGCAGCTCGGACTGGATCTGGCCGCGATACTGATTGGCGTCAATGATGTGGGGCAGCAGCAGGAGGACCCCCACGATAATGACCAGGATAATGACGACGGCAATGGCTAGTTTTCGCATGAGAAGCTCCTTACGTCACGCTGCGCGCGTATGCGGTTATAGATGCGTTCTCTTGGACCTAAGCAAAGCCCCGGTATGGACCTCAATAGCGTTATTGTAAAGCCTGCCTGGCCATGGGCACTAAACCGCGCCTTGGCTGCCCACGACAATGCTGCTCGCGGGCTACTCGCTTCGAAGAGTGGGGATCCGTTCCAATTTGACTGGGTTTCGGTTAAGCTGTACACTTCAGACCATTGAAATGGAGAGTTCATGGCAAGCCCCACCACCAGCAAAAACGGAACAATCGTGGTTTCTGCTTTGCACGCGCGCTCGAATTTCGGGAAACTGCTGCGTCGTGTAGACGACGAGCGTCGCTCTCTGGTGATTGAAAAACGCGGCACGCCCAGGGCGGTACTCCTCAGTATCCGTGATTACGTCAGGCTTGCCGCGCCCGAACCGGAGGTCTTAAAACTCATCGGTGAGGCGTCCGAACGTAGCGGGACAAGCTCGCTGAGCCCGCGTCAGATCGATCAAATTATCAAATCCGCCCGCGCTGAAAAACGGAAGCGTTAGTGCTTCCTCTTCGCCTGGTGCTGGATACTAACGTGCTGGTTTCAGCGGCTCTTAACCCGGCAGGGCTGCAGCGCACAGTGGTGTTGCTGGCTATCGCAAAGCCGGCTCGCTGGTATGTATCCCCGCCTATCCTCGAGGAATATCGGAATGTGCTTTCCCGGCCGGAACTAAAAATTAGCAAGGGTCTCCGACATCAACTGCTGCAGCTCGTCAAAAACTACAGTTACACCGTAGTTCCTGCGCGGCGTCTTGAAGTGACGGAGGATCCGGATGACAACATGTTCCTGGAATGCGCAGATGCCGCACGCGCCGATTACCTGGTCACCGGTAATCTGAGGCACTTTCCCAGATTCTGGAAGAAAACCAAGGTGATTTCCTCAAGCGAGTTCGTCAGCGTCGTCGCACCGCATCTGATCAGGTGAGTGCACGAACTCTGTGGGGTTCTGGACTTGCCCCTACGACGTAGCCGCTGAAGGCTCGTCTTCTTCGGCGCGAATCAGCCCGAACTTCTTCAGCTTGTAACGCAGCGCATCGCGGCTGATGTCCAGCAGCTTGGCCGCATGAGTTTGATTGCCGTTGGCCTGTGACATGGCGATTTCCACCAGTTCACGTTCTACCTCTTCCAGCGAGGTGCCGCCTTCGGGGATTTCAAGCTTCGGCAGGCTCCGGCCGTCGGGCAACTCTTTTCCCCCGGCGCTACCCCCGTTTTGCCCGGAGGAGACCTCGAACGCCGTCAGCACCGAGTGTTGCCGCGCCACTGCGAACGGCAGGTAATCGGGCTTCAGCTCATTGCTCTCTTCCAGAATCATCGCTCGCTCCACGGCATTCTTCAGCTCGCGCACGTTGCCCGGCCAGTCGTACTTCAGCATCAGCTTTCGCGTTTCATCGGTTATGCCGGTAACGTTCTTGCGGAACTTGCGGTTGTAGCGCGAAATGAAGAACTCCACCAGCGGCAGAATGTCCTCTTTGCGTTCGCGCAGCGGCGGAAGAAAAATCGAGATGATCGCCAGCCGGTAGTAAAGGTCCTGGCGAAACGTATTTTCCCGCACCCCGCGCTCCAGGTCGCGATTGGACGCAGCAATTACGCGCACATCCACTTGCATGTCGCGCACACCACCCACCCGGCGAATCAGCTGGTCCTCCAAGACCCGCAGCAGCTTGGCCTGCAACAGCGGCGACAGCTCGCCGATTTCGTCGAGGAAAAGCGTCCCGCCGTCAGCCATTTCGAACAATCCCTTCTTCATTGCCTTCGCGTCGGTAAACGCGCCGCGCTCGTGCCCGAAGAGTTCGGCCTCCATCAAAGTTTCCGGAATCGCCGAGCAGTTGATGGCAACGAAGGGTTTCTCTTGCCGGCGGCTCTGATAATGAATTGCCTTCGCGATGAGGTCTTTGCCGGTGCCGCTCTCGCCTTGCACCAGGATGGTGCTGGCCTCGCTGGACGCAATTTTGTTGACGAATCCCAGCAGCTCCGACATCTTCTGCGAGACGCCTACCACATTGTGGTACCCAGTACGGCGCCGCATTTCCCCGCGCAGCGACTCGACCTCAGAGCGCAGGCGCGTCGTCTCCAGTGCGTTCTTCACCGCGACCGCTAGCTCGTCGAAATCCAGCGGTTTGCCTACGAAGTCGTAGGCTCCCAGCTTGAGCGCCGTCTTAACGTCCTCAAGCTGCGGATCGGCGGTAATCATGATGACTGCCCGCGCGTCGCCCGATTTCTTCAGTTGTTCCAGAAGGTCGATGCCGCTCGCGTCCGGCAGGCGCACGTCCAGCAACACGAGGTCAGGCGACTCGTTGTGCGCCACGCGCAACGCGTCCGTGCCGTTGTCCGCCTCCAGCACGTGATAACCCCACTCTTCACATTTCTGGCGCAGCGACCAACGGACCAGTTTCTCGTCGTCGACAATCAGGACTTTTTCTGCAGGCATTCAGCTTCCAGATAGGTTACTACATCAAGGCCGGCGAAAAATGCAGCTCTCCCACCAACGGGGCATGCCAGAACGCAGGTTCTTAGTGGCCGCGTCCCCCTGCAAGCCGCTCCTCGAAATCGGCTCCCTGCAGACAGCCATCTTTTTTCGGCCAATGAGCCTGACCCGCTCTTCCCTTCTCTCAAGCTGGCCGCCGCTCCAGTCGATATCTGTCTTGTGCGGACATCGGTGCTGATCACTGGGTTGTCACTCGCCGTGTGCGGGCTGACGCTGGTGGGCATAGGCGAGTGGGCTGCCGGCCGCTTTGAGACTGCAGCGCCCAACGGCGGATCCGCAGCTTCGCTCGCCGCCTCCAGCTATAACCGCAACCCGGTTCTTGCCGTCGCTTCGCCGCTCCCTGTCCTGCCCGACACCGGCGATCACCTCCCCGCAGGCTCGCCGGGCTACACCTTCCGTCGCGACGTTCCCGAAGTACGGCTGCAGTTCACGGTTGTTGATGAAGGCGGCCGCGCCGTCGCCAATCTCTCGTCGAACGACGTGCGGGTCTTTGATAACCAGGCTCCCGTGCCGCGCTTCAACCAGTTCGAGCGCGATGACAACCTGCCACTGCAAATCGGTCTTGTCCTCGACACCAGCGATTCCGTCAAGCGCGTGTTGCCGGAGGAAAAAGCTGCCGCGGTCAAATTCCTCAACCGCATCATGCGGCCGCAGACCGACTCGGCATTCGTAATGGCTTTCGGCGGCGAGATCAAGATGTGGCAAGCGCCTACTCAAGATCGGCAACAGCTCTTCGATGCCATTGGCCGTCTCATGCAACCCGGATGGGGTACACGCTTCTACGACGCGCTCTACGCCGCCTGCGATGGCCAGCTTGCGGGCAAGAGCGACCGTGCCGTCATCCATCGTGCCTTGGTTGTCCTGAGCGATGGCGATGATACCCACAGCCTCCGCAGCCTGAGAGATGTAATTGCCATCGCCCAGCGCAGCGAAATCCAGATCTACGGACTGACCATTCGCTCCAGCAAAGTTGCCGATCGCGGTGACATGGTTCTGCAGCGTCTTGCCGACGCTACCGGTGGCCGAGTGTACGTGGCGCAGTCGAGCAGCGACCTGGACGGCGCATTTACCCAGATTGAGCAGGACCTGCGGACGCAATATTTCGTGTCCTTCCCTCCGCAACAGCCAACCCCTGGATTCCACTCTCTGCGGGTTGAGGTGCGCGCACCGCAGAAGCTGCAAATCCACGCCCGCCAGGGCTACTATGCGGTAGTTCAGTAGATACCATTCCTTCAATCGCCGAAAAATAATCGGGTATACTCGTCCAGCGAAGGGGGCCCTGTGAGTTCGGTCGGCTTGCAGCCTGATCAGCAAGTGCAATCGCGTCCGGCCGGGCCATTGCCCGTCAGCGTTCTTCGCGCTTGCGCCTTCGGCTTCCTCATCGTCCTACTCAGCCTGGCTCTCTATTACCCCGCCAGAACGCATGGCTTCGTCAACTATGACGACAACGTTTATGTCACCGACAACGAGCATGTGAAGAACGGCCTCACCTGGGACACGGTGTGCTGGGCATTCGTCACCTACGAGGCCGGCAACTGGCATCCAGTGACGTGGCTCTCCCATGCGCTGGATTTCGAGCTGTACGACATGGAGCCTGGCCGCCATCACGAAACCAACTTGCTGCTCCACGCTGCGAACGTGGCGCTTCTCTTTTTTGTGCTGTTGCGCGCCACCGGCTATGCCGGGCGCAGCTTCATGGTTGCGGCGCTCTTCGCGGTGCACCCAATCAATGTTGAGCCGGTCGTCTGGATTGCCGAACGCAAAACCGTTCTCAGCATGCTGTTCTTTCTGCTGTCTCTGGGCGCGTATCGATGGTACGCGGCAAAACCCAAGGTCACGCGATATGGTGTGGTTGCGCTTCTCTTCGCGCTTGGGTTGATGGCCAAGCCGCAGGTCATCACGCTGCCCTTCGTGCTGTTGCTTTGGGATTACTGGCCGTTGGATCGGACGACCTTGGCTCTTCGCTCTTCGCTTCTCGCTCGTCGACAGAACGGCGCATGTGAAACTTCTGGCAAAAAGCGAATAGCGAATAGCGAACAGCCAGACCTGGCCATTCCGGCGCGAAGTTTCTCCTGGCTCTTGTGGGAGAAGCTTCCCCTCTTCGCCATAGCTGCAGCCAGTGCTGCAATCACGATGAAGGCGCAGCGTGCCGGCGGCTCGGTGCTGTCGCTGGGCGATGTTCCCCTGTCTCTGCGCTGGTCAAATGCAATCCTTGCGTACGTGAAATACATACAGAAGGCCTTCTGGCCAACCAAGCTCGCACCGATGTACCCGCATCCCGGAGCCTCGCTACCTGCTTGGCAGGTTTACGGAGCGCTGCTGCTCCTGCTGGTAATCACGATGTTGGTCTTCGAGAAGCGGCGGCATCGTTATCTGCTGGTTGGATGGTTCTGGTTCCTGGGAACGCTAGTACCGATGATCGGCCTGGTCCAAGTTGGCCGGCAGGCCATGGCGGATCGTTATGCGTATCTACCGTTGCTGGGCATCTTCATCATGGTGTGTTGGGGCGTCGCTGATTTGCTTAAGGGGAAGCGCGCTGCCGCGGTGCTGTTGCCAATCGCTGGTGTGGTTGTCGTCTTGACCTTGAGCGTCATGGCGCGGCGGCAGATCGGATATTGGGCAGACAATCAAATTCTGTGGACGCACACTATCGAGGTGACGCCACCGAACTACGTTGCGCAAGACAATCTCGGCGGCACGCTGCTGCATCGCAAGCGGCCGGAGGAGGCCATCGTCCATTTTCGCGAGGCGGCGGCAATTCATCCAGTCGATCCCATCAGCAGATTCAATATCGCCTTTTACGAGCAGCAGCGTGGAAACCTGCCGCAAGCCATCGAAGACTACAAGCGCGCAATTGTTCTCACGACGAGTACAGGATTAAAGATCAAAGCCTACGAAAATTTGGGCGCCGCTTACCGGGATTTGGGCGAGTCCGATCAAGCGCGACAGAGCTCCGACGAAGCCAGAAAACTGAAAGGGCCGTAGCGGAAATTGTTCCACGTGGAACAAATAACGAACACTCGTTCGGGGACTAGAGGAATCAACAACTTGTGAGAGTTTCAGGACCTCCAGTGCCAATTCGGGAAGGAATCGGTGAGTTCAGTCGGCTTAAAACCCGGTGAGGCGATCCAATCGCTGCTCCCTGCAAGCGCTAAGGTGCCGGTCCCCTGGAAACAGGCTGTCGTCCTCGCGCTGCTGCTGATTGTTGCCACCGCCGCGCTCTACCTTCGCGTCCTTCGCTACGGCTTCGTCAACTACGATGACACGCTCTACGTAACCCAGAACGCTCACGTTCAGGACGGGCTTACGTGGGACACGATGCGCTGGGCGTTCACTACTTATCATGTCGGCACATGGCATCCGGTGACCTGGCTCTCGCACGCGCTGGATTGTCAGCTCTTCGACCTTGATCCCGCGGGTCCGCACGCCGACAACCTGCTATTGCACCTGTTGAATATCGTGGCGCTGTTCCTGGTGCTGCAGCGCGCGACCGGTTTCTTGGGCCGCAGCTTGATGGTGGCGGGGCTGTTCGCTCTGCATCCCATTAACGTCGAGTCGGTAGTCTGGATCGCGGAGCGGAAGAATTTGCTGAGCCTGCTGTTCTTCCTGCTGGCGCTGGGGGCATATCGCTGGTACGTCGAAAATCCCAAGCTCGGCCGCTACACGGTCGTCGCAGTTCTATTCGCATTGGGATTGATGTCTAAACCGCAGGTCATCACCTTCCCCTTCGTGCTGCTGCTGTGGGATTACTGGCCGCTGGGTCGGACGACCTTGGCTCTTCGCTCTTCGCTTCTCGCTCGTCGCCAGAACGGCGCATGTGGAACTCCTGGCGAAAAGCGAATAGCGAATAGCGAACAGCGAGAGCTGGCTCGTCCGGCGCGAAGCTTCTCCTGGCTCTTGTGGGAGAAGCTGCCGCTGTTCGCGCTCGCCGGCGTGAGTGCCGCGATCACCATGGCTGCGCAACGAGCGGATGGCAACAAAACGTGGTACCCGCTCTCGCTGCGGCTGGAATATGCCGTCGTTTCATACGCCGAATACATTGGAAAGGCGCTATGGCCAGCTGGTTTGTCGCCGTTTTATCCGCATCCCGATTACGTTGCGCTTTGGCAGCTAGCTGTGGCAGGGGCGCTGCTCGTGCTCGTCAGCATTGCGGTGATCGCATTCCGTCGCACGCTCCCTTATCTGCTCGTCGGCTGGTTCTGGTTCTTGGGAACGCTCGTTCCCATGCTTGGACTCGAAGGCGTAGGCTACCAGGGCAAACAGGGCTTGGCCGACCGTTACGCGTATCTACCGTTCATCGGTCTGTTCATTATGATCTGCTTCGGTCTTACAGATTGGGCCCAGCAGAAGCGGGTTTCGCGCCTAGTGCTAAGCAGCGTCAGTATCGCCGTATTGCTTGCGTTGGGAGCGGCGACATACCGCCAGGTCAGCTATTGGAAAGATAATGTCACGCTCTGGTCGCACGCCCTCGCTGTTACGCAGGCAAATTTCCTGGCGGAGAACAATCTTGGCAAGGCGCTGGTGCAGCAGGGACGCGGCGAAGAGGGCGCCGCGCACTTCTACAAAGCCGCAGCAATCTACCCCGCTGACCCGGTGAGCAACTTGAACGTCGGCATTTATGAGCAGACACGAGGGAATTATGCTGCGGCGATCGAGCGCTATAAGAAGACGCTCAGCATGACGCGCGACCCGGAGCTGCGGGCGGCTGCGCTGAAGAACATGGCGGCCGCGTACCGCCAGCTGGGTGAGTTCGCTCAAGCTCAGCAGAGCCTGGACGAAGCGGCCAAGCTGGGGAGGTGAGCATGTCTCTTGCGCCTCTGATGCTGAGCTTTATTCCGACATCAGCGCCGGAGTATAAGGGGCTCTGGGGAAGGCAATGTGGCTTCTGTTGATCTGAAACCTGCTCAGCACAGTGAGGCGCCCATCTCTGGGCACTTGCTCTCGCCTTCCCTGCAGAAGTTTTTTCTGGGACTGGTTTTGGCGATCGCGGTCATCGCCGTGTACTACCCGGTGCATTGGCAGCCGTTCGCAAACTACGACGACCCGGACTACGTCAGCGACAATTTTCATGTGAAGGCCGGCCTGCATTGGTCGACCGTCAGGTGGGCGATGACCACGGACGATGCCGCCAACTGGCATCCGGTGACGTGGCTGTCACACGCGCTCGACTCTCAATTGTTTGGTGTGACTCCTGCCGGGCCCCATGACGTAAACGTCCTGCTGCACCTCATTAACGCGCTGCTGCTGTTCTGGGTGCTCGAGCGAGCGACTGGCTTCGTCGGCCGAAGCTGGATGGTGGCCGCGCTCTTCGCGCTTCACCCCATTAACGTCGAATCTGTCGCCTGGGTCGCCGAACGCAAGAACCTGCTCAGCATGCTGTTTTTCCTGCTGGCGCTGGAGGCGTATCGCCGGTATGCGACCACACCCGTGGGCCCCGGCGCCAGCGCTTCGCATGCAAGGAGCTGGCGTTACGCCCTGGTCGCAGGTTTGTTTGCCTTGGGCTTGATGTCCAAGCCCCAGGTCATCACGCTGCCATTCGTGCTGCTGCTTTGGGATTATTGGCCGCTGCGCCGGATGACCTTGGCTCTTCGCTCTTCGCTTCTCGCTCGTCAGAACGGCACATGTGAAACTTCCGGCGAAAAGCAAATAGCGAATAGCGAACAGCGTGAACTGGCTCTTGCGACGCGAAGCTTCTCGTCGTTGGTCTGGGAAAAGGTACCGCTGCTGGGACTCTCCCTGATGAGTGCTGCGCTGACCTTAAATGCCCAAGCGGCAGGCGGAGCAACCAGCGCCTACGGCCACTGGCTGCGCGTGGAAAACGCCATCGTCTCGTCCATCCGCTATTTGGCGAAGGCGTTCTGGCCATCACATCTTGCGCTCTTCTATCCGTATCCGCTCAAGCCGTACAGCGCGACGGAAGTGGCGGCGGCAACGGCTTTGCTCGCCGGCATCAGCATCGCAGTTGCTCTCGCGTACCGCCGCCGCTACCTCACTGTGGGATGGTTGTGGTTCCTGGGCACGCTGGTGCCGATGATCGGCGTAGTTCAGGTAGGTATGCAGGCCATGGCCGACCGTTATGCATATCTACCGTTCATCGGATTATTCATCATGGTCTGCTGGCTTGTTGCCGATTGGGCCTTGCAGGCGCACGTGCCTCAACTGCTGTTGCGGGGAGCGGCGGTCGTAATCCTTGCGGCGTTGGCGATGCTCAGCCATCGCCAGGTCGGGTTCTGGAACGATCACATCACCCTCTGGACGCACACGCTTCAGGTCACGCACGACAATTCGGTCGCGGAGAATAACCTTGGAACCGCGCTGCTGAGGTTAGCACGCGTGGAAGAGGCAATCCCGCACTTCCGCGCGGCTGCGGCACTGGATCCCTCCGATCCCAACAGCAACCTGAATATCGGAACCTACGAGCAGATGCACGGCAATCTACCCGCAGCCATTCAGCGATACCAGGCAGCCGCCAACCTGGCGCGCAATCCGAGAACCAAGGCGAAGGCATACAACAACCTCGGGTATGGCTACAAAGAGATAGGCGATTTCATAAGCGCACGGGAGAGCTTCCAGCATGCCGTCGAAGCGGACCCGGAGTTTGTCGGCGCCTGGATCAGCCTGGGGCTGGTGGCGCAGCGGGCTGGCGACCTTAATCTGGCTGTCAGCGCTTACTCGCGGGCTATGCAAATCCGTCCGTCGGATTTTGGGTACGTGTTGCTCGCGGGAGCCCTCGACCAAAGCGGCGAAAAATCCCAGGCGAAAGACGCGCGCAGGCAAGCCGAACTCCACTCCCGGAATCTCGGGGCTGCGCAGCGCTACGCCAACGAGCTTCTCAATCACTGAAGCCGTCGGGGCCGCAGTACTTCCGCGTTTCGGTGAGCTCGAAATTCTAATGCGCATCACATGCTTGCGACCGCTCGCTCGCATATAATGCGGCAACCAAGGTAAACCGAATGAGTTCCGCAAGTTTGAGTTCCACACCGGCCGCGCAGTCTCCCATAGCAGCACCCGCTTCCCTGCCCTACCGGCAGGCATTCGCTCTCAGCGTGGTGCTGCTGGTTGCAGCCAGCCTGTTGTACCTGCCGATCGTTCATCACCCGTTTGCCAATATTGACGATCAGGGCTACGTCTACGAAAACCTGCACGTGCAGGACGGCCTGACCTGGGCGACCATCAAGTGGTCGGCCCGGAGTTTTGACGACAACAACTGGCACCCGCTGACGTGGATCTCGCACGCCGTCGATTGCCAGCTGTTCGGCATCGACCCGGCCGGCCATCACGCCATGAACATCGCCTTCCACGCCGTCGACGCACTAGTGTTGTTCTGGGTGCTGCTGCTGGCGACAGGCTTCGTGGGACGCAGCTTCATGGTGGCGGCACTGTTCGCGTTACATCCCATCAACGTTGAGTCTGTCGCGTGGGCCGCGGAGCGCAAGACCGTCCTCAGCACTTTGTTCTTCCTGCTTGCCCTGGGAGCCTATCGCTGGTACGCGCGCCAGCCCGGGGTCCTGCGCTACACAGTTGTGGCCGGGCTGTTTAGCTTGGGACTGCTGGCCAAGCCGCAGATCATTACTTTGCCTTGCGTGCTACTGCTGTGGGATTACTGGCCGCTGCGGCGAATGTTTCCTGGCCGGTGGATGAGCTCGGCGGAAGAGGATCCGGTGCCGCCGCTTCCACCGAGAACGTTCTGGTGGCTGGTAAAGGAGAAAATTCCGCTCTTCATCATCTGCGCTGCCAGCGCGCTTGTCACCTTGAAGGCCCAGCACGCGGGTCACCCTGAATCCTGGCCTTACTCCACCTGGATCAGAGTAGGCAACTCGATCGTGGCGTATGTGCGCTACGTCAGCAAGGCGTTGTGGCCTTCGAATCTCGCCATTGTTTATCTTCACCCCGGCAATTCATTGCGATTCTGGCAGGTGGCTGCAGCGGCGCTGGTCTTGCTCGCAATTACCGTGCTGGTCATCCTCGGCCGGCGCTATCGATATCTGCCGGTTGGCTGGTTTTGGTTTTTGGGAACGCTGGTGCCGACGATCGGCCTGGTTCAAGTGGGCAGGCAGGCACTGGCTGATCGGTATGCGTATCAATCCTTCCTTGGGCTGTTCATCCTGGTGTGCTGGGGTGTTTCCGATTGGGCGCGGCAAAAGCACTTGCCGAAAGCAGTGCTACCGAGCGTGAGCGTCGCTGCTTTGCTCATCTTGACGGTGCTGACCCATCGTCAGATCGGCTACTGGAGTGACAATCTCACGCTGTGGACGCACACCGCGCAGGTCACCGAAAACAACTGGGTGGCGGAAGACATGGTGGCGGGAATTCTGTTGAACAAGGGGCACCGGGACGAGGCTATGTCTCATTACCGGGTGGCGGCGGACCTCAATCCGGATGACGCGCGCGGCAATCTCGCGGTCGCGCTGTACGACGAGCAGAACCGCAATCTGCCTGAAGCGATTCGGCATTATAAAAAGGCGGTGGCCGACATGGACGATCCGCTGGAGCAAGCGAAGGCCTATCAGAATATGGCGGTGGACTATCGCGACATGGGTGACACGTTGCACTACGAGGAATGTCTGCGTAAGGCTCAGAGCCTGCGGAAGAAATAGGGGGACAGCAGTGTGTCAGTTTGATTGACGCTGGTTGCTGAGGCAAGAGTTTTGATCCGTGGTGTACCGTCCTGCGCAGCGGGACGAGTGCATCGCGCGTTGAGGTTTCTGCGTGAGCCGCCGAAGCACAACAACCAAACCGACCCACTACCGCAGCAGCAGTATCGTCAAGGCTGAGGCCCTCGCGGCGACAAGTCAATGTGGAACATCGTTAAAACCATGTAAGTTACTGTACTTGCTGGCTTTGTAATTACGCGTTGCGACCCGCGACCGCGCCTTGACCTCCTGTCGGCGCGCAATTTCGCGCCTCGTCGAATAAACCCTTCCCTTAGCTCGCCCATATCTGCATCTCACTCTATGTGCGGCTGGTGGGCCACAAAAACACGCACAAGAATGTTTGGAGATGGCATGTCAGATAGTGCTTTGGATCAGATCGTGAACGATTTACGGAGTTCCGGCTCCAAATATTTTCCGCAACATTCGGAAGTGAAAGCGGCGCGAGTGGTGGGGCATACACCCAAACCCGATCACTACACCCATGAAATCGTTTTGGACTTCCCTGACGGCAGCGAGCGGGTGAATGCAAAGTTGTATCGAGGCAAGAACGGGTCGCGAACTCCGCAGGAGGCTGCACTGCGAGAGGCGGAAAACCTGCACTTCGCCTATGAGACGGCGGAGCGCCGTTCGCTCACCGGTGTGCCGCGGCCAGTTGGAGATTACGCGCAATTGGGCGCGGTCGTCAGTACCAAAGTGAATGGGCTGCCGTTGCAGAGCATCATCATGAAAGCGGCGCTGCTTCCCGGGGACGGCAATCATCAGCTGCTGGAGGCTGCGGCCCGACAGGCTGGTGAATGGCTGCAGCGCTTTCACAAGGCCACGGCAGCAATGTCGTCGCCGCTCGATGGCGCCGCCGTCCTGAGAGAAATGGAGAAGCTGTGCGCCAAGGCACAGAAGGACGGCCTGCCGCCGGACTCAATCGAAGTGATTCTGGATCGGGCGAAGACGGCTCTCGGGCGACAGAAGCGTCCGCTGCGATCATCAGCGCTGGTGCAGGACTTCATTCCGCTGAACGTGTTGGTCGCCGAGGACGGCATCGGTTTCTGCGAGTTCGCCAGCTTGAACCAGCAAGGCCACTCGTTGCTGGATGCGGCCATGTTTCTCGCTGCCGTCGAGGCGCTGGAAAAGTATCCCTTCTGCAATCGCAACATGACGTCGCAGGTGCAGGACGCGTTTCTGGAAGCTTACGGCGTCAGCGACCAGGAAGAACCGCTGCTGGAAACCCTGAAGATGAAAGTGCTGCTGCAGATGTTCGCCCAGGGTCGCGTGATTAAAGAAAGCGCAGAGCGCAAGAAGGTGATGTGGGCGAACGTGATGAAGCGATTTATTCAGCAGGCAGCAGAGCGCTCGGCGGCAAGGGTGGCGTGAGGAAGCCGCTGTTCGCTCTTCGCCTCTTGCTGTTCGTGACTGCCCGCTTCGGACGATGCCTCATCTCTGGCGAAAAGCGGATGGCGCCTTTATTGCTTCGGCACTGGCGTCCCTGTATTCGGCTGCTGGGTTGACGGTTCACCCTTCGACAACTCCTGCCCATCGTACGTAATCCTCGACTTCGATCCGTAGCGCTTGTAATTCGTGTACTTCACAATGTAGCGCATGCGCACCTCTTCCTGCGCGAAGTGCAGCGTGTCGTCTGCCCGCGTATACGTGGGAAACCAATAGCGGCCGTCAATCTGCTCGCGCCAGGTGGTGAACTTGGGCGAAAGGTTTTCCTTCTCCGGATGCTTAGTGTTGTGCACCTGTGGCACTGTTTCGCCATAGGTCTTCACAATCTGGAAATCGTGGTCGTCCACCCAGATGCGACCCTGAAAGTAGCGTTCCCCAGGCTGGATCTGCTTGGGAGCGATATCGAAGACGTACGTCCCCAGCTCGTCTTCCTTCTGTTTGCCAACATAAAGGGTCTGATATTTGTCGATGTCATCGCTGGTCAGCACAAAGGGGAGGCGATTCCGAATATCGTCGTAATCGGACTGTGTCATCACTACGCGCTGCAGTGACGACTGCGGCGCGAACGTGACCTGCTCTATGCGATGCCCCCGATCGTCGAACAAAATGTCCGTGACCTGGTGGTACTCGCCATCGATGGTGTTGCCCTCCAGGGTCTGCACCCTAACATCCTGCGTGTAGGTGTACTGCTCGCGGGCGAGTTTGAATTCCTTCTCTTTGGCAGCAAACTTCTGCACGATTTCATTGACCGTGATGCCCACGGGCTGCGAGGGATCAAGCGGCCCTTCGCCGCGATCGTCGGCCAGCGCTGGCACGGCGAGGCACAGCGTCAGCAAACACAAAAGTACGGGCAGGCGGGCAGCAAGTCGGGGATGCTTCATAGATGACCTTACGACAATTCTATTCGATGTGAGCAGCCTCTGCGGGACGCGGCAGGAGAACCAGAGTTCCTGGCCTAATAGGTGCCTTCACCGGCTCCGCGTACACCCTCTTGTGATATTCGTTGGATGCATTCGCGGTCCGCACGTTTAAGATAGTCGGCAGGTGCAACTCTCCGACTCCAAGCAACGCATAGGCATCATCAATGCGCTCCGCGCCTTCGCCGCGCTTGCCGTGGCCTGGGGCCACTTCGTTGCCGGACAGGGTAAGTACCTCGGGGCCTCAGGAAAATACGGCTATCTCGGCGTCGACATCTTCTTCGTCATCTCCGGTTTCGTGATCCCCTGGAGCCTCTACCGCTCGCGCTACGTCGTCCACGACTACGGTCGTTTTCTGCTCAAGCGCAACCTTCGACTCTACCCGCCATATCTGGCGTCAATCGCCATCACCATCCTGGCGACCAACTTCGTGCTGGTGCCGCTTTTTCACATCCCGCACATGACGGTCACCGGGCGCGACATGCTGCTCCATTTCACCTACCTGAACGACATCGCGCATGTGCCCTGGGTGAACGTGGTTTATTGGACGTTGGCGCTCGAATTCCAGTGGTATGTGATAGTCGGCCTGCTGATGCCATTTCTGGCCGGCAGCCGCAAGCTGGCGCGCTTCGCCGTGACTGTGGTCATGATGCTGGCTTACTTCTCCTTTTACTGGGACCGGCTGGTCTTTCACTATCTGCCGGTCTTTCTCATCGGAGTTTTCGTTTTTCAGTACCGCTCGCGGATTATTGAGTTGCGCGAGATGTTGGGCCTGATTGCGGTGATGGCTCTGGCGATGCTCCGGCTGTCGGGATGGCTGGTGCCACTGGTCGCGGTGCCCACCGGGTTGCTGATTGCGTTCTCGACGTTGCAAAGCCGCGCTGCCGACCGTGTGGGCGATGTGAGCTACTCGCTGTATCTGCTGCACCTGCCCATCGGAGTCAGCGTGATTGGCTGCCTCTCGCACTGGCTGCCATATTCCGACAGATACATAGGCGTACTGGACGTCATTGGAGTTGCGGCTTCAATGTGGGCGGCCTGGATCATGTACCAGATCATCGAGAAGCCATCGCAGGAGCTGTCGTCAGGCATACGCTTCGCCCGCCGCGCACCCGAGCAGCCGGTGCAAGCAGTTGTGGCAGCCGCCGCGGAGTAACCCAAAAAAACATCGCGCGAAACATCCGCGCGAGTTAATAGGCCGGTGCCCCAGGTGCGCGTCGTTCCTTTCGGCGCAAACCTGGGACGTTCTTCTTTGAAGAGGTGCCGCGGTTTTTTGCCCCTCGTACTAGGGCGAGAGCTGCCAAACTGTACCGTTACCGTACGCCCCACAGCTATTCGTGGTGCCGTAGAGATTGCCTTGCCCATCCACAGCTAGAGCGCCGCTGGTTGGAAAGTTCGTATAGCTCCAATCCGCCCGAATCTCTTGGCTCCATCCGCCGCCTGCCGGCACGAACTCGAAGATGAAGCCATAGTCGACAGCACCGCCCATGCAGCCGCCGGATTCGGCCCAGGCGGTGGCATACAGGCTTCCGGCGGTGTCGACAACCAGATTGTTAAGCTGCTCGTAGTCATAATAGTTATCGTCCCCGCGCCAAATCTCGTGATAGACCCAATTACTACTCGACGGGCTCAGCTCGAAAATGATTCCAAACAAACCCCCACAACAGTTCGTGTAGTAGGCCTCACCGAACAGATTGTCATGGCTGTCCTGAACCAGGGGGAGTGTCGGGCCATAGGTTAGGGGAAGATAGTACAAAACCTTCTCCGTCCAGCCGCTGGCGGACGGACTCAACTGAAACACCACGCGGTCATAAGTCATTCCATACAGCTTGCCGTCATGGCCAACCAGAACACCGGTGGGTCCCGAGCCGCCGCTCCCGCCGGGGAAACTGTAGAGAACGGTCTCGATCCAGCCTCCGATCGAAGGAGTCAGTTCAAACACGGCCCCACGTTGCTGCGCGCCGCCACCTCCGGAGACGCCATACAGGTTGCCGGCTTCATCGGCAACCAGGCCGCCGCCCTGTGACGCGTCGGTCGAACCGTTGAAGGCGTAGACCATGTTCTCGGTCCAGTAGCAGGAGGTGGCGAGGCAGGCGTTCGGTGAAGGTCGCAGGCTGAAGATGAGGCCGCAGTAGCCCGAGTTGCAATTCTGCAATCCTCCGGAGGCTGAGCCGTAAAGGATGCCACTGGGAGCGACCATCACCCCCTGTGGAGAAGCTCCATTGCCGCCACCGAGGAAGTCATAGAGCATGCTCAGCACCCAGCCGGAACCTGCTTCCGCCAGCTTGTACACGCCTCCATTTGGGCCCGATGCCGCCGATCCATAGACGTTTCCTGCTTTGTCGACGGCCACACCAGAGGGGTTACCTCCATCTGCTTCGCCACTAAAATCGTGAATCACCTTGAAAGATCCGCTCTGCTCCGGCATGCAGTTATTGGACGGGTAAGTAGTCGTTGTTGTTCCCAGAATCGTGAACGCTTCGGAAGGAATGGTGCCAATGGAATTCTGGTCAGCTGAGGATGGACCGCTGTTTTCATCCCAGAAAAGCGGATCGCCGGTATTCACTACGGCATTCTGCAAATTCAGCCAATACGTGTTGTCGCTGCCAAGGGTCGGACCGTTAAAGGTGCCAGACGCACTGCAAACCTGGAAGCCGAAGCCATTGGTGGGGCAGCCCGTCGACTGGGTGAGGTTGACCACCTGGTCGAAGTAGGTGGTGCCGCCGAAGGGCTGCGAGGTAATGGAAACTTCCACCGATTGCGCGACATCGCCCGGGTACAGCCATGCGCCGAACTGGAGGCTGGTCACTGTCGAGCCAGGCGCCACGGTGAAGCTGTCGCTCACGACAAAGCCGAAATTGATGGTCCACGCATCCGTGTTGCCGTTGATAGGAGCATTGTTATAAAGAATGTCGTCGTTCGGCAACCAGGGGCGTCGCACTTGGGAGCAGGCCTGGAAGCGTGACGGCTGTGACACGTGCCGCTTGTCAGGACGAGCCACCCGCGATGCGTTCTGCGCCCGGCCGTGCGCCAGACGCGCGGCGAACTGTGGCATGCTCGCCGCCTCCTGCGCGGTCGCGGGAATGGGATTCTGCGCCAGCGCTGACGCCGCAGCCAATGCGAACGCAAATATCGCAACTAACACCAGTGAAATGGCGCATAGGAGTGTGTGGGAGATCGCGCCGACGGTTGCACGCGACGTCGCGCGGAGAACTCGAGTGTGAGCTTGCCCTGAGTTTTGCCTTGGCTTACCCTCCTGCGGAATGGCTAAGAACCGGAGCCGTGGGACAAGGGCGCAGTTGGAACTACGGGAGAGGGTGGTGAGAAGGTCTTATTCTCGCCGAGGGAGCGATGCTGGTGGGAATAGGCCGGCAACCCTCTGCCGAGATACCCAGTTAATTCCACTGCGGGGCTGCCAGTTTGTCAGTGACTTGGGTCGCACTACCGAGTGACGGGCTGCGGTAACATGGATCCATGCCCGCCGATGCTTCGCCGCGCAGTGTTCATCTGGAGCGCGGCATCACTCTGGAATATCTCACTGTGGGATGGAACGCGATTGAAGGATTGGTCGCGGTCGGCAGCGGCATAGTCGCCGGCAGCATTGCGCTGGTCGGCTTCGGCATTGACTCATTCATCGAAACGTTTTCGGGGGCCGTTCTGCTGTGGCGTCTCCAATCGGAGCGCCGGGGTGCTGATGCGGAATGGGTCGAGCGTCGAGCCTTGAAGTTGGTGGGATTGAGTTTTGTATTGCTGGCGGCGTATGTGACGTTCGACTCCATCAAGTCGTTGGTGGAGCGCCAACGTCCGGAGCACAGCATCATCGGCATTATTATCGCGGTGCTTTCACTCATCGTGATGCCTTGGCTGGCGCGTCAGAAACGAAATGCTGCCGGCCGCCTGAATAGCCAGGCGCTGCACTCTGATTCTCGACAAACATCGCTGTGCGCCTACCTGTCGGCGATCTTGCTGGTGGGCCTCGCGTTGAACGCTGCGCTCGGCTGGTGGTGGGCTGACCCTGCGGCGGCCCTCGTGATGGTTCCTATCATTGCGCGAGAAGGCTGGCAGGCGATGAACGGGAAGGCCTCCTGCGCATGCTGAGTCACGCAGGTTTAATCGGGTACGTTGCGAGCCCAAACCTAACTCCGCCGCTACCGTTTCCCAATTCAGGACAAATTCGTGACGTGACGCGACCCGCAACTCCTTTGGGAGGAACATTTTGCCCCTAAGTACCACGCCGAGAATAGTTTGAAGGGAAACTTTCTGATCGTTTTCAACAGCTTAGAGGGTAACCATAGCAGGGGAGGGGCTTGATGACCCTACCAAAGTAACCTGCTTCGCTCCCAGCAGGAAAGCTCCTCTTTCCCTGCTGTTACACTATCGAGTTTTTGGCGCGCGTTTCGCAATGCAGTAGAACGTCGTCCATCATTCTCGCGCGCGGAGGCTCCAATTTGCGTCGTCTTTTCGTTCTCCTCATCTGCTGCTCGCTTTGTGGATTCGCCCAGAACAAGCATCCTTTCACCTTCGAAGACATGATGCAGCTCAAGCGCATCGGCGAGCCGGTTGTCTCGCCCGATGGAAAATGGGTCGCGTTCAGCGCAGTCGATGTCTGGCTCGACGAAAACACTCGCAAGCCGCACTTGTGGATTGTGCCGATCACTGGCGGCGAAGCGCGACGGCTCACGCCCGAAACCGGCAGCGGAGAGGATCGGATTCGCTTCGCCCCTGATGGAAAGCACGTCTTGTTCGAGTTGTCGCGCGACGGCGGCTCGCAGATTTGGGTGCAGGAGTTCGACTCCTCGAACGGCATGCTGACCGGCGACGCGCGCAAAGTGACCAACATCTCGACGGAAGCGTCGGGCGGACTTTGGTCGCCTGATGGCAAGAGCATCCTGTTCGTCTCATCGGTTTATCCCGATTGCACCGACGATGCCTGTAACAAACAGCGCGACGACGCGAAGGCCAAGTCGAAAGTGAAGGCCCACATCTTCACGCAACTCATGTTTCGTCACTGGACAAGCTACTTTGACGGCAAGTACAGCCACCTGTTTCTGGTCTCGGCTGATGGCGGAGTCGCGCGCGATCTGACGCCTGGAGCGCATGATGTTCCACCGTTCTCGCTTGGCGGACAGGACCAATATTCGTTCTCGCCCGACGGCAAAGAGGTCGCATACACCAGCAACATCGACGAAGTGCAGGCGACCAGCACCAATAGCGACATCTTCCTCGTGCCGACAGCGGGCGGAACATCGAAGAAGATCACGACAAATCCGGGCAGCGACAGCGTTCCCCTCTATTCACCGGATGGAAAGTACATCGCGTATCGCTCACAGCTGCGCGGCGGATACGAGAGCGATCGCTTCCGCCTGATGCTGTACGATCGCGCCACCGGCAAGATCACCGACACGACTCCGAACTTCGATCGCTGGGTCGATTCGATGGCGTGGTCGCCGGATTCGAAGACCATCTACTTCACCGCGGAAAACGAAGGTGAAGCGCCGATCTACGCTCTTAATATCGATGCGGAGAACAGGTGGCCGCAGGAGCTGGTTGCCGGATTCAACGACAGTCCGACGCCAACATCCGACGGCAAGACGCTGGTCTTCGATCGCATGTCGATCGCCGCGCCGAACGAGATCTACAGCGCGCCATTGCAATTCCCACAATGTAGGATGGCTGCTCCGCCGAACTCCTACAATGTGCCAGATTGTCTTGTGTCGAAGGCGCAGCCGGTCACCAAGCTCAACGAACCGGTCTTATCGCAGGTGCAGATGCAGCCGCTCGAGACGTTCTGGTTCAATGGCGCGTTGAAAGAGAAGGTGCAAGGCTTCATTGTCAAGCCGCCGAACTTCGACGCGAGTAAAAAATATCCGGTGAAGTTTCTGATCCATGGCGGCCCGGAAGGCGCGTGGGGCGACGACTGGTCGTACCGCTGGAACCCGGAGTTGTTTGCGGCGAACGGCTATGTTGTGGTGATGGTCAACTTCCACGGCTCGACTGGCTACGGGCAGAAGTTCATCGACGCGATCAACGGCAACTGGGGCGGACCGCCGTATCAGGACCTGATGCTCGGCCTCGATTATGCCGAGAAGAATAATCCGTACATCGATAAGGATCGAGAGTGCGCGCTCGGCGCAAGCTACGGCGGTTATGCCATCAACTGGATTGAAGGCCACACCGCGCGCTTCAAGTGCCTGGTATCGCACGATGGCATGTTCAACACCGAGTCAGCGTACGGCACGACGGAAGAGCTATGGTTCAACGAGTGGGAGTTTAAGGGCACTCCCTGGACGAACCGCGAGCTCTATCGCAAGTGGTCGCCACATCTGTTTGCGACGAGCTTTAAGACGCCGATCCTGGTTGTGCACGGACAGCTTGATTACCGGCTCGACGTCTCGGAGGGCTTCCAGTTATTCACCACGGCGCAGCGGCTGAAGATTCCGTCGAAGATGCTCTACTTCCCCGACGAAGGTCATTGGGTGCTGAAGCCGCAGAACAGCCGCTTGTGGTATCAGACGGTGAATGATTGGGTGGATCAGTGGACGAAAGCGGCGAGGTGAGTTAGGTCAGCTCGGCGAAGATCACGGACAGATCGACAGCTATCGGCGAGTTCTCGATCGCGAATGATTGGGTTTCGATCCAGCTTCCGGTGGAGCACCGCTACAGCGTGTTCGCAGTTACGCTTTCTCCAGATTTAACGCACGCTTGAATGAGCCGCGATCGTTCTTGATCTTTTCCTGCAGCAGCATGATGGCGTAGATCAGCTGCTCGGGGCGCGGCGGACAGCCGGGAACATACACATCGACCGGAATCCACTGATTCACGCCTTGCACCAGCGCGTAATTGTTGAAGACGCCGCCCGAAGTTGCACACGCACCCATCGAGATGACCCATTTGGGCTCGGGCATTTGCAGATAGAGCTCGCGAATCACAGGCGCCATCTTCTGCGAGACGCGGCCGGCGATGATCATCAAATCCGACTGGCGTGGCGATGGGCGAAACACTTCCGCGCCGAAGCGAGCAATGTCGAAGCGCGAGGCGCCCATCGACATCATCTCGATCGCGCAGCAGGCCAGGCCGAAGGTCATCGGCCAGATGGAGTTGCGGCGCACCCAGTTCACCACCGCGTCGAGCGAAGCAAGAATGACACCCTCGTGTTGCTGCTCGCCGAAAGTCGCGCGAAGAATCGTGCGCTGGCTGTGCTCGGAGCCAACCAGATCCTCGAAACGTTCGTGGCCGGTTGGCGGATTCTCGAGGCTGGGACGATCCTGGTCACTCATATCGTTACCAATTATACCTACTGATTTGGATGCCCTGATTGTGGTGGAGACGCAGCCCAGAATGTACTCGACTCTAAGGGGCTAAAGCCCAATTTGAAGTTGTCTCTTGCGTCACATCTGAAGACGTACACTGACTCATACCGTAGCGGCTCGCGAAAGCTTGAGGATCTCGTACGCTGTTATCCACCACTGACGGCGGGGACAATTGAGATGTCACATCCGTCAGAGATGGGACTGGCGAGCCCACCCATGTACCGGACGTGTTCGTCACCGATGAAGATGTTGATGTGTTGCCTGATCTGTCCTTGCTCGTCTGCGATGCGATCGCGAAGTCCGGGATAGAGCGCCCAAAGCATCGACAGAGCGTCGGCTAACGTCGCAGGCGAAGCTTCGAGCTTCAGAGCGCCTTGTCCCGCAGTAAATTCGCGCAAGGCGCGGGGAATGTGAAACGTCACCGGCATGAATCACCTCTTGGTTCGACGCGACTTGCTTGCCACCCGAGTCTTGGCCGGCAATGAGCCCGCGCGGGCAGGTCTGGACAAGCTTGGCTTAGGCTGGCCGGAAGTGTCTTCGATGACTGCACTCCGCACGCAAACGATTGACGGCAACCCTTCCAATATCCGTAGCCACGTTTTGCCTTCATCGTACGAAGCAAAGAGCTGCCCGCTGCGAGTGCCAAAGTAAATTCCAACTGGGTCCAGCGAGTCCGCTGTAATGGCGTCGCGCAAAACGGTCTCGTAGGCGCGTTTCTGGGGCAGGCCGCGCATGAGAGGCTCCCAAGAAAGGCCGGCGTTACGAGTTCTGTAGACTCGCAACCGCCCATCGCAGGCGCAGCGAAATTCGTCGGACTCAACCGGAATGATATAGGCGCAATCGGGATTTCTGGGGTGCACGATCAAGGCAAAACCGAAATCCGACGGCACTCCATTGGCAATATCCACCCAGTTTTCGGCGTAGTCGTCAGAGCGATACAGCCCCCAGTGATTTTGCAGGAAGAGGCGTTCGGGACGAGCAGGATGCATAGCGATTTTATGCACGCATTGTCCGAACTCGGGATACTTCTCGGGCAGGAACGTGGTACGGATGCCGCGGTTCTGAGCAGTCCAGGTAGTTCCGGAATCGTCGGTGCGGTAGACGCCGCCTGAGGAAATTGCCACATATATACGCTGGCTATTGGCTGGGTCGAGCACAATCGTATGCAACGCCAGACCTCCATTGCTCGGCATCCAGCGAGGACGGTGCGGATGATCGAACAGACCACGCACTAGCGACCAGGTTTCGCCTGCATCGTGGCTTGCGAAGAGTGCGGCCGGCTCTACACCGCAATAGAGCACGTCGGGCTCGTCGGGGCGGCCGAGCGCAATCTGCCAGATGTTCTTTAAGGAAACGCCGGTGTCTGGGGGGAATCGAATGGGCGCGTGTTGTGGATTCGTCCAGCTCTTGCCGAAGTCGTCGGTCGAGCGCAGCATCGTGCCCCAATAGCTCTGTGTCGAAGCCCAGATGCGGTGACGGCCAGCGCGGCCGTCGTAGGCCATGGCATAAACATTGTGTCCGTGAAAATACGGACCGCCCATCTCCCAACGGCTGCGCCGCGCGTTGGAGCGAAGAATGAAGGCTCCCTTTGTGGTCCCCAGCAGCAGAATGAAATCACCCTTCTTGACCTGAGCGTGCTGCACACTGTGAAAGCTCGTGATCTGGGGCGGAGCTACGTCCGGACTGGCATCGGCAAAAACCAGCGCTCCAGCCTGAATTGCTTCCAGAGCCGCCTGGACCTCGCCGGCACGTTGATAACGCTGCGACGGTTCCTTGGCCAAGCAACGTTGGATCATGGCCCAGAGGCCTGGCGAAACCGGAGGCCCGAGCGGGATAGGCGCTTCGCGCAGGATGGCGGAACTGAGCTCGAAGCCCGTAGCTCCAGTAAAAGGCAGGCGTCCGGAGGCCGCTTCATAAAGGACAACGCCCAGCGACCATAGATCACTGCGGTAATCCGCCGCACCGCCTCGGAGAATCTCTGGCGCCATGTAGGACAAAGTGCCGCTCAGGCTGGATCCCTCGTGGGCGGTGGCGAAGGACCGTGTCGCGGCGTCGACGGTGAGGTTCCCAATCTGCTTTGCCAAGCCAAAATCCAGAACTTTGACGATGCCATCGGAACTGACCACAATGTTTGCCGCCTTCAGGTCGCGATGCACGATGCCGCGGTCGTGTGCGCGGGCAAGCGCGCTGGCAATCTGAACTCCATAGCGCAGCACGGACTCTGATGGCAGTCCTGGTCCAGCGCACAGGTTATGCAGCGACTGGCCCTCGACCAACTCCATTACGATGTAAAGCTCGCCTTCGGTCTCGCCGACTTCGTAGATGGTACAGATGTTGGGATGGGACAAAGCAGAAGAGGCACGAGCCTCGTGGAGAAGATTCTGACTGGACGAGGTGTCGAGGCCGGCGCCCTTTCTGACGACTTTCAGGGCCACATCGCGGTGCAAAACCTCGTCATAAGCGCGATAGACAACACCCATTCCTCCTTCGCCGATCTTTGCTGTGACTCGGCAATGTCCGAGAACCTGACCGATCACCGGAACTCCTTTCCCGCCCAATGCTAGGCTGCAATTTGCGGCCCCGTCAACGAAGTGAGGCTTATGGCAGATTCATCGGCGCTTTGACTTAGCTGTCCGGCATCTCAATAATGAAAGTTACGGAAGGCATGGACATCTACGAACAGATCGTGCGGCTTCGTCGCGAGGGGCGGCGTGGCGCGGTTGCGACTATTACCAATGTTCGCGGGTCCATCCCTTCGTTCCAGACGGCGAAGATGCTGGTGCGCGACGATGGCTCGATCGCGGGAACTATCGGCGGCGGCTGCGTTGAGGCGGAAGTGTGGCAGGCCGCGCGCGAGGTGATGGAAGAGGAGAAGCCGCGCTCGCTCACGTTCAATCTGAACAACGATCCCAAATACGATACCGGGTTGGTTTGTGGTGGAACGCTGGAGATTTTCATCGAGCCAGTGCTGCCGCCTGCGCTGCTGTACGTCTTCGGCGGGGGGCACGTGGCTTACAATCTGTACAAAGTCGCAACGATTGCCGGCTTCGATGTGATTGTGGTGGATGATCGCGAGTCGTATGCCAATCGCGAGCGCTTTCCCGAGGCGCGCGAGATCATCGCCGATGACTTCGACGCCGTGACGGCGCGACTGAATCCGCCGGAGGGTTCCTACATTGTCATCGTCACCCGCGGACACCGTGATGACATGCGCATCCTGCGCTGGGCGGTGAATGCACGCGCGCGGTATCTGGGAATGATCGGTTCCAAGCGCAAGACCATCTCCATCTACAAAGAGCTGGAGAAGGAAGGAATTCCGGCGGAGAAATTCGCTAATATTCACGCGCCGGTGGGGCTGGAAATCGGTGCGGTCACTCCGGAAGAGATTGCGGTGGCGATTGTGGCGGAGCTGATTGCCGAGCGCCGGCACGCCGCACCCAATGTCGCGAGCAAGATGTACTCCTACAAGGCGAGCCGCGACGAACAGGACGCGGCGCGGGAGACGATACAAGAGTCTTAGCTTTTGCGGAGTCCTATTTCTTGGACGAACCTGCCTGCATCTTCGCCTTACTCTTCAATTCCCGGATGGTTTCGCGCTTCTTCTCGCGCGCTTTGCGCAGACGATGCTCGCGGGACTTGTCTCCATTGCGAAAGGACATGATTTTCACCTCGCTTGGATAGTACAGGATTTCGTGAGCAGCAGCTCGGTAAGCCGGGCCTTCAGGCCGGCGTCCAAGACCGTCCCACATTAGCCTGGGTATTTGCTGCTGACGCGGCGCTAAAGCGCCGCTCTACCTTCTAATTCACCCAATCTGCGATGAAGATGTTGGTCTCGTGGGGGGCTTTGCCATTGCGGTTTGAAGCCCAGACCAGCCGCTTGCCGTCAGAGCTGAACATCGGGAAGGCATCGAAATCGGGATAGAAGGTGATGCGCTCGAGGCCGGTGCCGTCTTCGTTGATGATATAGAGATCGAAGTCGCGGCCGCTGGCGGGATTGGCCATGTTCGAGGCGAAAATGATCCGCTTCCCATCCGGATGAAAGAAGGGCGCGAAGTTGGCAGCGCCATTGTGCGTCACCTGGTGCTTGTGCCTGCCGTCGGAGTCCATCACCCAGATCTCCAGATTGCCGGGGCGAATGAGGCCCTGAGCGTAGAGCGCTTTGTAGTCGGCGATGGCTTGCGGCGTCTGAGGGTGCTCGGCGCGATAGACGATTTTCTTCCCGTCAGCCGACCAGAATGGGCCGCCGTCGTAGCCCAGCTCGTGGGTCAATTGCTTCACATGCGTGCCATCGATGTTCATGGTGTAGATGTCGAGATCACCATTACGCGTGGAGGTGAAGACAATGTGCTTGCCGTTGCGGCTGATGGTGGACTCGGCGTTGTATCCGGGAGCGTCGCTCAGGAGCTTGATGTCGCTGCCATCGAGCTTGGCGGTGTAGATCTTGTAGCTGGAGTAAATGGGCCAGACGTAACCGTGGGAGTAGTCGGGACGCGGCGGGCACTCGGGGCTGGCAGCTTCCGTCGAGGAATACAAGAGGCGATCGCCTGAGGGAAAGATGTAGCTGCAGGTGGTGCGTCCTTTGCCGGAGCTGATGAGCTTGGCCGTGGCCGGTTTGCCGTCGGGGGTGTCCACCGGCATGGTGTAGATCTGATCGCAGGGCACTCCTTCACCCTGATGCTGGAAGCTCAACATGCGATCGTCGGCGGAGAAGTAGGCTTCGGCATTCTGTCCGCCGAAGGTGAGCTGGCGAATGTTGCGCAGATGCTTCTCCTCGCCGGGAAAAAGTAAATTGGACGCGGTTGTATTCGCAGCGGATTGCGGATGTAGAAACGCAGGCGTGACAACGATTGCGACCACAGCCAGAAGTCTGCGCGGTGAACTCGAGAGCATTTGCACAATGTATCGCAAGCTGCGAGGTCCCGGCATAAAATTGATTTGGTCAGCATCTACCCCGGGCTCCCGCCCGGGGCTAATCACTTTCGGCCTGCGGGCTCTGGTCATCGACGAAACTAGATCAACAACTCGTTCCCATTTTTTTCATCGAAACGCGAGCGACATCGCCCCCGATCGCATCTGTGCCTCTGTGTCGTAGCCTGGCCTGAGCGAAGTCGAAGGGTCGTTAAATCTCACTTCCGCTGTTCCAGTTTCACACTTGCGGTTACGGGCTGGCCGTCGCGTAGTACCTTCACCTCGACCACCTGTCCCACCTTGCTGCGGCGCAACGCGTCGGTGAAGTCGTAGAGGTTGTGGATGGGTTTGCCGTCGAACTCGATCAGGATATCGCCGCCCTTCAATCCCGCCTTGGCAGCCGGCGAACCGGGTCGCACGTCGGAGAAGCGCACACCGTCCTTGATCTCGGCGAAGTCGGGGATCGAGCCGAAGTATGGGCCATAGCCTCCGCCGCCTGAGATGCCACCGATCAGCTTGTCTTCGGCAACCGTGACGAACGACGGCGGCTGCGGCGCCGAAGCTAACTGCAACATCACGTCGGCAACCATGTCGAGCAATTGCGCCGCCGACGGAGCGTTGATCTTGTCCCAGGTATCGGATGGCTTGTGATAGTCCGCGTGCAAGCCAGAGAAGAAGAACAGCACGGGGACTTTGTGGGCGACAAATGACGTGTGATCGCTCGCCGCGTAACCGCCGGGAGAATACTCGACCTTGAAGTTGGTGCGCTTTTGCGCCGCTTCCAGAATGGGCTTAAAAGTGGAACCGGTGCCCACTCCGCCGATATAGATCTTGTTGTCGCGGATGCGTCCGATCATGTCCATATTGATCATGGCAGCGCATTTGTCCAGCGGGAGGGTCGGGTTCTTTACCCAGTGCGCAGAACCCAGCAGTCCAAGTTCTTCACCGGAAAAGTTCATGAACAGAATGCTGCGGTCGAGCTGGCCTTTGAGCGGCGCGAACAGGCGGGCCAGTTCCAGCACCCCCGCCGTGCCGGAGGCGTTGTCGTCGGCGCCGGGATGGATTTGCCCGATTTGCGATGGCGCCAGCGAGTTGGAGTCGCCGCGTCCCAGGTGGTCGTAATGCGCGCCGATAATGATGTATTCGCCGGTCTTGCCCGGCAGATAGGCGAGCACATTGTTGACCTGGGCGTGGGTGGCCTCGATGTCGATGGTGGCAGAGAGCTGCAGCGTGTCGGGAAATTCGAACGATTCCGGTTTTCCGCCGCTGTTGATCTGCTGTTGGACGTCAGCCAAGGATTTTCCGGCCGTCTTAAACCAACTCTCGGCGACGCTGTTCTTCACCTGCAGCAGCATGGTGCCGACATCTTCGGGGCCGCTTACACCGCCGAAACGCAGCAGCGAATCGTCTTCGCCTTCGGCGAGCTTGCCGTTCATCAGAATCACCGCCTTCGCTCCGTGATTGCGAGCGTTGATAGCCTTGGTGATGAGCTGGGAATGCTGCGTGAGTCCTTGGTGGCCGGTTTTCGCCGCGAAGCTGTCCGGCTCGTAGCGTAAGAGGACGACGATTTTGTCCTTGACGTTCAAGCCGGCGTAATCGTCGTACTGGAACTCGGGCGCGGTTGCGCCATATCCGGCGAACACCAGCGGGCCGGTAAAGGATCCGGAAGATGAAAAGCTGATCGGCTCGAAATCGCGGTGGATCGTCAACGGCTGCTTCTTGCCATTGTCGACGACCGTCAGCCCATTGTCCGCCTTCAAAGTCGCGCCGGTGGTCACCGTGAAGGGCTGCAAATATCCTTGCGTGCCTGCCGGCTGGAGGCCAAGCGATTTGTAGCGATGCTCAATATATTTGGAAGCTCGCACCAGGCCTTGTGTTCCCGGCCCGCGACCTTCCATGTTTGGAGCGGCGAGGGTTTTGATGTCGGTGAGATAGCGGCTGGAATCGGCGGAGCTGACAGAGGCAGGGGTTTGGGCAGCAAGCAGGCTGCAGGCCAGCACGATGCAAAGTGTGGCCCGTAAGACAATGGCATGCTCGGCACGTGAACAAAGTCTCATCGGATTACAAGAGCGTAAGCAAATCCGCGCCTCGCAGAGGCGATAGCCCGGCTCCGGCGGCGGCATGATCCCGTGTGCCCCCGAAGGGGCTCCCGTCATTTATACGCCGGATACCCAGCGCTTCCGCGCTGGGCTATGCTATTTACTTTCGCCCTTCGGGCTCATTTTGCTTAAGAGCTGCCGATGAGTATACCCGTCGCAAATACCAGGGCGCCGCCGAAGGCCACCTGCACCGCGGCCGCTAGCGGCGGGGTATCCATGAAGCGGTGACGAACCCAGGTGATCGTGGCGAGCTCCATCAGCACAACGACAATGGCGACGGTTGTGGCAACGTTGAAATTGTGAATCAAATACGGCAGCGTGTGGCCGATGCCGCCGAGTGCAGTCATCGCTCCGCAGACGATTCCGCGCAGCCACGGCGTGCCGCGGCCGGTAAGACTGCCATCGTCAGACAGCGCCTCGGCGAAGCCCATGCTTATGCCTGCGCCGAGTGAAGCTGCGAGACCGACGGCAAATGCGTCCCAGGTATTTCGAGTAGCGAAGGCGGCGGCAAAGACCGGCGCCAGAGTGGAGACCGATCCATCCATCAGACCCGCCAGCCCGGGCTGCACAATCTGCAATACGAAGAGCCGACGCTTGGCTTTGTCTTCTTCCTCGCGGACTTCCGGCTTGAGCTCGGTCTTCTCCAACTCCGCCGCACGCTCGACGTGGGTGGCTTCGGCGACGGCAAGGTCGTCGAGTAACTGGCGGATGCTGGCGTCCTGCGCGCGGGCGGCGGCATGCAAATAGAAGCGGCGCGTTTCGGCTTCCATGGTGGCGACCTGCTGGCGAATCTGCTCCAGCCGTAGCGGCGTGTTCAGCCAGATGGGCTTGCGCTGCACAAAGCCTCGGACGTCTTGCCTGCGAACGAGGGGAATGTGCTCGCCAAATTTTTGTTTATAGGTGTCGATGAGCGCCCGGCGATGGCCGACCTCTTCCTGCCGCATCTCCTCGAAAATCTGCGCGGTTCCGGGAAAGTTGTTCCGCAGGCTCTCGCCGAAATCGGCGTAGATGCGTTCGTCTTCTTCCTCAAGCGAAATCGCCAGAGCAAGAATTTCCTTCTGCGACAAGCTATCGAAGTCGCGCACGTAGGCCTCCTAGAACAGCAGTTGGCGTGCTAATTGCTGATTTCTTCTTACGTCGGCACTCGTAACAACAGATACCCGCCGGCGAATCCGAAGATGAGGTCGGGCGCCCACGCAGCCAGCATCGCAGGCAGTTGATTGGCATTGCCCATGGCCTCGAACAAACCTGCTGTGACCCAGTACACGATGGCAATACAAAGTGCCACGGCGACTCCGACCAAAGCCCCGCCGCGCCGTCCCGAGGCCGAAAATGGTATAGCCAGTACTGCCATTACCAGCACGATAACCGGGAATGCGATCTTCTTCTGCAATTGCACTTTCAGCCGCATCGTGTCGAAGCCGCTCTGCTGCAGATCGTCGATATAGCTCCGCAGTTCGTCATAGTTCATCTCGGAGGACTGCTTCACCTCTTTCTTGAAGTACCCGGGGTCCTCGTGGATCTCGTCGAAGGTAGCGACGTCAAAGGTCCGGTAGTCCTGGATCGAAGAGCCGTGCAGGGTGCGCACCCATCCCTGCTCAAAGACCCACTTTTGCAGCCGGTCCTCCCAGTGCGCATGCTCGGCATGAATGCGCCGCGTCAGTTGGAACGTATTGGGATCGAATTCAAAGATGGAGATCCCGCCGAAGTGATTCAGGTCGGGATCGAAGAGGCGATAGTAGTAAATCTCGTTGCTCTGGCCGAAGATCCATTTGCGATCAGCCTGAAGATAGGTCTGCGCAGGCTTTCCCTTGATCTCGTTGCGTAGCACCTCCTGCTCGCGATTGGTGTGGGGAATGTAGAGCTGATCGAAGAAAAACAGTCCAGCAGCAAAGATGGCGCTAAGAACGACGACTGGCAAAGTCGCCCGATAAATGCTGAAGCCGTGCGCTTTCATCGCGGTCAGTTCGCTCGATTTCTCGAGCAGGCCGAAGGTGACCAAAACCGCCAGCAGCACCGCCATCGGCGCCATCAGGTAAATCAGAGACGGGCTTAGGTTCCAGAGGTATTCGGCGACCGTGATAAGCGGCACGCGGTTACGGACGATGTCGGTGAACAGTTCAAAGAATGTAAACACCAGGGCGAGCACGAGGAACGACGCGAGGATCAACGTCAAGTACAGGACGAAGTCGCGCAGGACCATATCGTCCAGGATCAAGGGGAAACGCGCGTTGAAGCGCCTGCGATGGGGCGATGATCTTTCGGGTGCACTCGAGCGGCCCACACGCTCGCGGCGGTAAGCGGCCAAGTACTGGAGCTTCTGTCCCGGCCACTTCCATAACGCGGCAAAATTGCCGATCTCCATCGGCATACGATCCACGCGCCACAGCAGGAGCAGCCCGCAAGCGAAGAAGAATGCATTTCCCATCCAGGAGCCGGCCCAGGGCAAGATCTTCCCCTGCCGCGCCATCTGCACTCCGACCATCGAGAACAGGTAGTAGACCATCACCAGCAAAATGGTGAGCACAAATCCCGTACTCTTGCCGCCCTTGCGCGCCGACAGCCCCAGCGGAATCCCAACCATGGCCAGTACCAGGCATGCCGTGGGCAAAGCAAAACGGCGGTGGAACTCGATCTCGTAATAGCGCGCCTTGAACAAATCGTAGGCGTAGGTACCGTAATCTTTCGTCGGTAGAACTTCCGCGGCAGCCTTGCGCTCGCGAGCGGCGTTGCTCAGCAGGTCGCGCAAGCTGAGCTCAGCGAAGGGCAGCAGGTCATGAGGACGCCCCTCGTCACTGGGCAGCACGATGGGGATCTCTGTGTTGTCGAAGGTAGTGATGGAGTACTGGTCTTTCACCTTAGGGACGATCTCCTGCTGGGTCCCATCCTCCAGATGGAAGCGCAGTTTCTTGGGGCCCTCGCTCAATAGCGCTCCGCGCTGCGCGAGCGTGATCTTCGGTGACGCAGGATCGCTGATGTCGGCCAGAAAGATGCCTCGCCACAGGGCCTGCCCCTTGGAGGGAATAGCGTCCTGTACGTACAGGACCATGTTCTTGAAATCTTCGTAGAAGACGCGTGGCTGGATCTCAAAGGAGGCCTGTGACGATTTGAGGCGCTCCTGAAGATGATCGAGCGCGATTGCCGAACGCGGAGCCACGTAAATGCTGGTGAATAATCCAAGCAGCCACGCTCCGATGGCGAAGATGGAGACGGCGCGCACAAACATCCCTACGCCGATTCCGCTGGCGCGCATGGCGGTCACTTCGCTATCCGCAGCGAGCCGGCTCAACGCCACCAGGATGCCGACCAGCACTCCCATGGGGATGGTAATCGTGAAGGTGGTCGGCAGCGTGAAGAGGAATATCTCGGCCACGTTGGGCAGAGGGGCGCTGTTGCGGACGACGAGTTCCAGCAGCCGCCCCAGGTCGCGCATGAAGATAATGAAGGTGAACAGCGCGACACCGAGCAGGGCGTGCGAACCGATCTCTTTCAGGATGTAGCGAGTGAGAATCCGCACAAGCAACTAGTTTACCGGAAGGCAGGTGCGCCGAAAGGGAAAGCGGCAGCAGCGATCGATTCTCCAAAAAAATTGGGCCGCCGGAGCGAGACGGCGACCCTCTCTTGGCGATGTGCGGCTCTTACCGGATCGCCTAAACACATACTGAGATGCAAAATCGCAGGACCGCGGGAGGCTAATGCTAACAATCTCTTTACAGCAGGAGCTCTCTCGCGGCGAGCTGCTGGAGCGCATCAAATGTCTAAGTTACTGCTTGAACACCACTATCGCCAACGGGGGCAGGTTCAGCAGCAACGAGTTCGGGAACCCATGACAGGCGATCGCGTCACTCAGCCGACCGCCAAAGTTCCCCTCGTCGGTGCCCCCGTAAACTGCGGCGTTGCTGTTCAGAACCTCCGACCAGTGCCCTTCATGCGGCACCCCGACGCGATAGCCGCGCCGTGGTACGGGCGTGAAGTTGCACGCGACCACCAACGGGCTGCTCCCATCTTTGCGGAGCCGCATGTAGGTGAGGACGCTGTGATCGGAGTCGTCGGCGTCGATCCAGCGCCAGCCCGTGGGGTCAAAATCCGTTTCATAGAGCGTCGGCTCCCGACGATAGAACGCATTCAGGTCACGCACCCAGCGTTGCACTCCCTGGTGGTCGGGCCAGCCGAGCGCGTGCCAGTCCACGCTGCTGTCATGGTTCCATTCACTCCACTGAGCGATCTCGTCTCCCATGAAGAGCAGCTTCTTGCCGGGCTGGGTGAACATGTACCCGAACAGCAGCCGCAGGTTCGCGTATTTCTGCCAGTCATCGCCCGCCATTTTGGCGAACAGCGAACCTTTGCCGTAGACCACCTCGTCATGCGAAAGCGGCAGCACAAAGTTTTCCGTGAACGCGTAGAGGCCCCGGAACGTCAGCTTGTTGTGGTGATACTTGCGATGAATTGGGCTCTTCGACATGTAGAGCAGAGTGTCGTGCATCCAGCCCATGTCCCACTTCATGCCGAAACCGAGCCCGCCGAGGTATGGCGGCCGCGTCACCATCGGCCATGACGTTGACTCCTCAGCTATGGTTTGAATGTCGGGGAAATTTTCGTACGCCTCTTTATTCACTGCCTTGAGGAACGAAGCTGCGCCCAGGTTCTCGTGCCCTCCGAACTGGTTGGGAATCCACTCCCCAGGCTTGCGCGCGTAATCGAGATACAGCATCGAAGCGACGGCGTCCATGCGCAAACCGTCGACGTGATACCGATCCAGCCAGAAGGCCGCGTTGCTGATGAGAAACGCGCGCACCTCGTTGCGGTCGTAGTTAAAGATCGACGACTTCCATTCCGGATGGAAGCCCTTGCGTGGGTCGGCATGCTCGTAAAGGTGGGTGCCGTCGAAATACGCTAGCCCGTGTTCGTCGTTCGGGAAGTGCGAAGGCACCCAGTCGAGAATGACGCCGATGCCTCGCTGGTGAAGGTGCTCGACGAGATACATGAAGTCCTGCGGCGTACCGTAACGGGCGCTGGGCGCGTAGTATCCGGTGACCTGGTACCCCCAGGAACCGAAGAATGGATGCTCCATCACCGGCATGAACTCGACATGGGTGAAGCCCATGTCACTGACGTAATCCGCGAGCTTAACCGCCATCTCGCGGTAAGTGAGCGAACGCTTCCCTTCCTCGGGCACGCGCATCCAGGAGCCGAGGTGCACTTCGTAAATTGACATCGGCGCGTCGAACTTATTGCGGTCGTGACGCTTGCGCATCCACTCGTGGTCCTGCCACTCGTACCAGGTGTCCCAAACGATGGAGGCGGTCTTCGGCGGCACCTCGTTGTAAAAAGCATAGGGATCGGCCTTGTCCACGGTGTACATGTGATAACGCGAGCGGATGTGGTACTTGTAAACCGTGCCTTGGCCCAGTTCCGGGATGAACGCCTCCCACACACCGGAGCTTTGGCGCGGGTTCATGAGGTGGGAATCGGGGTTCCAGCGGTTGAAGTCGCCTACCACCGAGATGCCCTCGGCATTCGGCGCCCACACGGCAAAGTAGGTGCCGCGTTGACCGTCAAGCTCGGTCGGGTGCGCCCCGAACTTCTCGAAGAGCCGGATGTGCTTGCCTTCATTAAACAAATGCAGGTCGAAGGGAGTGATCAGAGTGGAGCTGTGTTCCTGCGTCAGTAAGGCCATTCATTTCTCCTCAACGCTTGGATGAGGCTTTGCGAGCTCGCGATTGGACGAACTTTGGTTAGTGTAGAGGAAGAGGAAGAGTTTTTTCGAATTGTCACGCACCTGTGAGTTTCCGCCGGTGATCAGGAAAACCTGGCGACGCACTACCCTCTGGAAGCTCTTGCAGTGCTGATGTATGCTGCAAGCGTAAAGCCCATGCGCCTTGCCATCCGAATCCTGACAGCATGCGTATTGTTGTTCGTGCTTGGCCCTATCAGCCACGCCACCGATCTTAAAGTCGTACTTCTCGACAGCCAGAGCGGGCACGCAATGCGCGGGAAGCTCGTCTGCCTGTCGTTTCCGCCGGCCAATCCGGCGAACCCGGTGATAAACCAGGCGCGCGAATGCCGCCGCACAGACGGCAATGGCATTGCTGCGTTTCCCATGCCGGATCCCACGCCTCAGACCGTAAATGTAGCCCTGGCGACGGATCGCCTGGTCCCCTGCTTTGCGCCTCTCACATTTGACGTGGCGCCGGCAATGAAGACGGGCGTGGTTGCCAAGAACACTTGCGGTGCTGCCAGCACCGATACCACGGAAACCGGCGAAGTGGTTCTCTTCGGCCATCAAAGGAGCGTTTGGGACGCGCTTAAGTCGGTGCGGGACGAGTTCTGAGCCGCTGAGCGTGACGAGAGTAGCCCGTGATGCACTCGGTTCTTGGGATACCTGCACCGTGCACCAGCTTTCTTGAATTCCTTGTAACTTCAGGCGCGCCGAAGGGTCTATTAGTTAAACCCACATCGAGGAGGAGTGAACTTATGAAACGTCGAATCGGTTTGCTTTCACTGCTCGCCTGCAGCCTGTTTCTGGTGGTCGTCTCTCTTTTTGGCTGAAGGCCCAAACAGCTCCGCCGAGTATCGGCGGCACCATCCGTACAGGCGGGATCGTCAACGGCTTCAATCTCCTTGCCAAACGAGCCAATTTCAACAGCAATCTCGCACTCGCGCCTAAAGATCAGCGGCTAAGTATTCGGCCGCGGTGTCTCGGATTGCGCGATAAACAAAAGCCCGCCAGAGCGGGCTTTTCTTTTGATCTGAAGCTAGGGATATTATCGGCTGCTGGTCGTTGCCTCGTTCTGCTGGGCTGCGGTTAACCGAGCATTGTTGCGCTGGGCAATCACCTTCCTCGCGTTATCGGCGAGCTGCTTTGCCTGAGGCAGCAGATCCAGCGCTTTCTGCACTTCCGGATCCTTCTCAGCGTGGACCCGCATTCCTTCCTGCTGACCGAACTCGTTGATGAACAGCTCGGCCTTGATGTTGGACTTGATCCAATCGCTGTTCTGCACAAGATCAGCCTCGGTAAACGTAATCTTCTGCTCGTCGAGGAACTTGCGGAACTCCTGCATCACCGCGTCATCCACTTCGAACTGCTTGTTCACCTGGTGATTGATGACATAGTGCTTAGCGAAATTGAAGAAGGCGTACTTTTCCAGCAGCGTGTCCTCGAACTTATTGGTCTTTTCGTTCGGGATCTTTACGTCGGGCGTGATGCCGCCGCCGCCGTAAACCGTGCGGCCGCTGTCGGTCATCTTCACTTCGTGATTGGTAACCGCCGCATCGCCATTCTCGCGATCGTTGTAGTAATAGTCATAGAGCGAAACGCCGTTGTATTCGCGCTGAATCAGGCGTCCGCTCGGCGTGTAGTACTTCGCGGTGGTCAACGCTAATCCGGTGTTCTCGGACAGCGGATACACGGTCTGCACCAGACCCTTGCCGAAGGTGGTTTCACCCACGATCAAACCGCGATCGTGGTCCTGGATTGCGCCGGCAACGATCTCAGCCGCTGAAGCCGTGCCGCGATTCACCAGCACAACAATCGGGTAATCCTTGCCGCCATTGCCGTGCGCTGCCTTATAAACCTTCTCGGCTGAGGCGCGGCCATGATGCGAGACGATGACCTGTCCCTTCTTCAGGAACTGATCAGCCACGCCGACACCCTCACTCAACAGACCGCCCGGGTTTTGGCGCAGGTCCAGAATCAATCCGTGAATGTCGCCGAACTCATCCAACGCATCACGAACTTCTTTCTCGGTTGTCTCCTGGAAACCCGAAATGTGGATGTAGCCGATACCGGGACGAATCAGGAAATGCACATCGACGCTGTAGCGGGGAATCTCGTCGCGGATAACCGTGAAGTCGAGCGGCTTATCCGAGCCTTCGCGCAGGACAGTGATCTTCACGCTGGTGCCCTTGGGGCCCTTCAGCAACTCGGCAACGTCGCTGGTGCTCATATTGTCAGTCTGCTTGCCGTCCACCGCGATGATTACGTCGCCAGGGCGAATGCCGACGCGATATGCGGGCGCGCCGGCAAAGGGCGCAATCACGATGACCTTATTATTCCGCGGTCCAACCTGCATTCCCACACCGTAATATTTGCCGCGCTGCTCCTCGCGCAAGGCCGCGTATGACTTGGGGTCGAAAAAGTTCGAGTGGGGATCGAGCACCCGCAGCATTCCGGGAATCGCGCCATTGTAGATGGCCTTGTCGGGATTCACCGGCTCCGCGTAGTTCTCCTGCACGACGCGGTAAACGTCGCTGAAGCTGCGCATGCTGTCGCGGACTTCACCGTCGCTGCCGCCGGAAGAAGCCGAAGACACCAGCTTCTGCCCGAACAACATGCCCAGACAGCCGCAAGCAAGAACGATGGAGAGGACCAGAAGAGCGGAGCGACGCGAACTACGTGCCATGTTTTATCCTTCGACTACTGCCCAGCGAGGTGCATGATGCCCGCCGGAGACCTCAGCTTGACCGGGAATGCCTGGGTGAGGACTGGCGCCACCGCGTGAGACTTGGTCGCAGTATAACATGCACCGCAACCATCACTTCCACCTGCGCTTCGGCCTAATTCCAGCCCTTCAGTTGGATGCCGGCGCGGTACTCCGGGGTGCGAAATCCAACACGGTCCCGCCTGCGTAACAGACGGTAGAGGCAAGGGATTGTGAGCGCACAAGGCGACTGACACCTGGGATTTGGCAGTTGGCACTTGGCATTTAGCAGTTAGCAGTTAGCATTTAGTACGCAGCACACGATTCAGCGACAACTGGAAGTGACCTCTATTTGCCATTCTTCGCGAACGGTCACAGGCCAAGTGCTGAGTGCTAAGGGCTAAGTGCTAAGTGCCAAATGCCCGGCTTCCGCATTATGATGAATCCATGAACCTCGGCATGCCGGAAATGATCTTCATCTTTCTGCTGGCCCTGGTCGTAGTGGGGCCGCGCAAGCTCCCCGAACTGGGCCGGCAGCTGGGGAAATTTCTTGCCGAGTTTAGGCGCGCCAGCAACGAATTCCGCAATCAGCTCGAAACCGAAATGCTGAACATCGAACTTCAGGAGCGCGCGAAGAAGCAGTCCGAAGACCCAAAGGTCCTGCCACCTGAGGAGCCCTGGGAGCGCATCATGCGCCCACTCTCCGAGACTGTCAGCCGAACCAAATCCGAGCTTGTAGCAGCCATTAGCGCCCAGCCTGAGTCGAGCCAGTCGACATCCAGCTCTGCGCCGCCGGTCGAGCGGCCATCCTCGACAGCTACTCCTTCAGGTCCCGAGTAACGATGCCCAGCCCTGTTGTTGAAACCGCCCAGAAGCGCGCGTCAGAAGAAATGACCGGCATGAGCTTCCTCGAGCACCTGGAGGAGCTGCGCCGCCGTATCGTCTATAGCGCTCTCTACGTGGTCGGCGGCTTTGGCGTCTGTTGGTGGTTCCACGAACAGATTTTTGCCATCATGCAGAAGCCCATCGTGACGGCCTTGGCCGCTCACAAGATGGACACCCAGCTCGTCTACCTGAATCCCACCGATCCCTTCAACATGTACTTGAAGATTTCGTTTCTGGCGGGGGTCTTCGTGGCGTCGCCGTTCGTGCTCTACCAGGTGTGGGCGTTTATCGCGCCCGGACTGTATCGGCATGAGCGCCGATACGTGCTGCCGTTCATGTTCAGCACGGTGGGACTGTTTCTGGCGGGCGGTTTCTTCGGCTATAAGATGGTCTATCCGGCGGCGCTGGATTTCCTCATCGGGTGGAGTGCGCAGTTCAAGCCGATGATCACGGTGCAGGAATATACCGACCTGTTTCTGACGATCATCGCCGGCCTGGGCATCGTCTTTGAAATGCCGATACTCGTATTCTTCCTGGCGTTGATGGGTATCGTCAGCGCCGGCTGGATGTGGCGTAATTTCCGCTATTCCATCCTCGTCATCTTCATCATCGCCGCAATCATCACGCCAACCACGGACATCATGAACATGTGCATCTTCGCGGCGCCCATGATTATTTTGTATCTGTTCAGCATCGCGATCGCCTGGTTCGTACACCCCACGCAACGGAAGAAGCGCGCCGCAAAGGCAGACGCTCCGGAGTAACCAGAACGTTTGCGATCCATTCCCTGCCAGTCAAATAATTGTGAACAGATGGAATAGAAGCAGCACTCGCTAGTTTAGTCTGGGTTGGATGCGAAACGAGGGCCCTCCACCAGATGCCTTCGAACAGTTGGCGATGCCGCTCTTCGCCTCCTTGTACAACTTCGCGCACTGGCTGACACAGGATCGCGAAGAGGCTGAAGATCTGGTTCAGGAAACTTACGCGAAGGCCCTTAAGGGCTTTTCATCCTTTCAGCTGGGGACGAATTTTCGCGCATGGATGTATCGCATTTTGCGCAACACGTTCTTGACCTCGCGCGCCGGACTCAGAGCCACTGCAACTGTTTCTCTTGAGTCAGAGGAGGACGGAGTTGAACTTGCCGTTGAACGCGAAACTCCGGAGACGATTTTGATGAGCCGCTGCGATTCCGAGGTGTTGCAAAGCGCCATCGGAGAGCTTCCGCTCCCCTACAAGGAGGTTGTGCTGCTCTGCGATGTCGAGGACATGTCTTACCAGGAGATTGCGGAGACGCTCGCCATACCTATTGGGACGGTCATGTCGCGCTTATCGCGTGCCAGAAAGGCGTTACGTGACGCGCTACAGGTGAAGCTTCACAGAGGTATGACCCATGGCTTGTGACACCTGGAAGAGGAAACTTGACACCTATCTCGACGACGAGCTTCCTGAAGAAGAGATGCGCAGCTTTGAGACGCATGTACATAGCTGCCCGTCGTGCTCGGCAGATGCGCTGGCGCGCGTCCAGATGAAGCGCGCGGTACAAGTTGCGGGAAAACGTTTTACTCCAACTGCCGAGTTCCGGCGACGCATCGAGCAACAAGTCGCCCCCAAAGCACAACGTACCTTCCGCTGGGCATGGTTACTTGGCGCCGCAGCGGTTGTCGTTCTCATAGCAGGGCTGCTGACCTCAACCTACATCGGAAGCAGATCCGCCACAAACCGCGTCTTCAGCGAGATCGCAGATCTGCACGTGGCAGCGCTGGCCAGCTCGTCGCCGGTGGATGTCGTCTCGACTGATCGGCACACGGTGAAGCCCTGGTTCCAGGGGAAGATTCCCTTCGCGTTCAATCTACCGGAGGTGCAAGGTACCGAATTCACTCTGCGGGGCGGTCGAATGGCGTACCTGGAGCAAACTCCCGGCGCCCAACTGATCTACGATGTGCGGAAGCATCATATCTCCGTGTTCATTTTCCCAGATGCGGCGTTACAAGCCCACCTGGGCAATAGCTCCCCACAGAAATTGACCTTCAACGCGGAATCCTGGACTCAGGGCGGACTACGATATTTTGTGATCGGCGACGCCAGCCCCTCTGACATTCAGAGCCTTGTCAAACTGTTCAAGGCTGCATAGGAACTTCTTTCCTCCAGTTCACACCTGACCTCGTCTGGCTCACGAGGCTGCACTTCTTAAATCCTCACAAATTCGTCCCGTTTTTTTTTGGAAAAAATCCTGCGCACCTTCGGGAATAATTCCGCCCTGGTCCAGTTAGCTATGTTGAGGTCGAAAGAAGCCGGGAGAGAAGCTAATGGCTAACAAGAATAACGACGAGATATTACATGATCACAACCATGACGGAATTGACCGCCGCGGCTTTTTGAAGTGTATGGCGTGGGCTGGAACGGGCGCCCTCTGCGTCGTCAGCGGTGGAGTACTCAAGTCCTATAGTTTGAGTGCGCTTCCCTTCGGCGGCCCTGAACATAAGGGCGAGTTCAGCTTTGTCCAGATCAGCGACAGCCACATGGGGTTCGATAAGGCGGCAAACCCAGACGTTGTCGGCACCATGAAAGCTGCGATCGACAAGATCAACGCATTGCCAGCGCCCCCCGCATTCATCCTGCATACCGGCGACATCAGCCACCTCTCGAAGCCGGAAGAGTTTGACACCGTAGATCAATTGCTGAAGTCCGCAAGCGCCAAGGATGTCTTCTTCGTGCCCGGCGAACACGACGTTCTAAACGATGAAGGCAGGCAGTATCTGGAGCGTTACGGCAAAGGCACGCAAGGCTCGGGATGGTACAGCTTCGACAAGAACGGAGTGCATTTTGTAGGACTAGTCAACGTCATGAACTTGAAAGCGGGAGGGCTGGGCAGCCTCGGCCGGGAGCAACTCGAATGGCTGGAAAACGACGTCCAGCATCTTTCGAAAAGCACTCCCATCGTCGTGTTCGCCCACATACCGTTATGGAGCGTTTACCCGCAGTGGGGCTGGGGCACCGATGACAGCGCGCAGGCGCTCTCCTACCTGAAGCGCTTCGGTTCGGTCACGGTTTTGAATGGCCATATTCATCAGACTATGCAGAAGGTGGAAGGCAACATCACGTTCCATGCGGCGATGTCTACGGCGTTTCCTCAACCTAGACCGGGCGAGGCTGCCTCTCCCGGCCCAATGAAAGTTCCCGCCGACCAGCTGAAAAGCCTGCTCGGGGTTACGGATGTGAACTACATTCAGCGGCGGCACGCGCTCGCTGTTATCGATTCAACCCTCGTGTGAGCTTCACGCTCGCTTACCAAGGTTCGAACAGGAGAAGATAGATGAAAGTAGCACGTCGGATAGCACTGATCTTCACGCTCGCCGTTGGCTGTATCGCCACATCGAGTAGCCCTGATACTTTTGCCGCCACTCCGGATAACAATCCCGCATCAGCAGTGGAAGTAAAGATCGACAACTTCAGCTTTACACCGGCAACGATCACGATACCGGTGGGCGCTACGGTTCGGTGGACGAACCGAGACGACATCCCGCATACCATCGTTAGCGACGACAAGGTGTTCAAGTCGAAGGCGCTGGATACAGACGAACAGTTTACCTACACCTTTACGAAGCCAGGCACCTACACCTACTTTTGCTCGATCCATCCTAAGATGACGGCCGAAGTAGTGGTGCAGTGAGTAGCCATGCACCCCTTCGATCTCAAGTCGGTCCTGCTGGCAAGGCACGCGCAACACGTTGTACTCATACACTTCCCTATCGCCCTCTGCCTAGTCAGCATCCTATTTGACTTCACCGCGCAGTGGACAAAGAAGACCGTGCTGGCGGAGGTGGCTTACTACAACTTCCTGGTGGCAGCCATTTCCACTGTGCCGGTCTTGATTACGGGACTGCTTGCGTGGCACTGGCAACTGGAAGGTCAAAAGCTCAAAGGAACTCTGCTTCTTCACCTGGTGCTGGGTTGCGTAGCAGCAGGGCTGATTTGGCTTGTCTGGAGCATCCATTTTCGCGCACACCGAGCCCCCGGAAGGCAGCTGCCGGCATATCGACTGCCGGTCGAATTGGTGGCCGCGACAGTGGTAACGCTGACCGCCCATCTGGGTGGCTTTCTAAGCGGAGTTAATGGTCCGACGCCATGATATCCTCACAGCGCATTAATCAACCCAGTACGGAAATTTAGAGAATCTCGGGAGGGTTTAGAACAAAGCAGTTCGCTAGTTGAGCCAGCATATGGAACGCTTCAAAGCTTACGTAATCGACAAAGACGCAAACGGCAAGGTTTCCGGTCAGCTCACGACCATGTCGCCGGAGCAACTTGATGGCGGTGAAGTCACCATTCGCGTTCATTATTCGAGCGTGAACTATAAGGACGCGCTCGCGGCAACCGGGGCCGGCAAGATCATCCGCCGCTTCCCTTGCGTTGGCGGCATTGATATGTCGGGTGAAGTCGTCACCAGCTCCGATTCCCGGTTCGCCCCGGGCGACAAGGTAATTGCAACCAGCTTCGACATCGGGGTCGCTCACCACGGTGGATATGCTGAATTTGCGCGTGTGCCTGCCGAGTGGGTAGTCGCACTCCCGGACGGTTTGGACCTGATGCAAGCTATGGCACTGGGAACGGCGGGTTTCACCGCCGCACTGGCAATCATCCGGATGGAACACGAGGGGCTTGCACCGCAGAACGGGCCGGTGGTGGTTACGGGAGCCAGCGGAGGGGTGGGAGGGCTGGCCATCGACATGCTGTCGCGGCTTGGTTATCCCACCGTTGCGCTTACCCGCAAGGAATCCGAAGCTGACTACTTGCTCGGGCTGGGCGCCTCCGAGGTCAAGCTAATGCAGACGGTGGACTTCGCAAAAGCGCGCCCGCTCGAAACCGCTCAATGGGCGGGAGCCATCGACAACGTCGGCGGCCAGGTCCTCCACTGGATTCTGGCCACCATGAAGCAGGACGGTGTCGTCGCCAGCATCGGTAACGCTGCCGGGTTCAAGCTGGAGACAACCGTGTTTCCGTTCATCCTGCGCGGCGTCAGCCTGCTGGGCATCGATTCGGGATACGCCTCATTGTCAGTTCGAGAACGCGTCTGGCACCGGCTGGCAACGGACCTGAAACCGCTACACCTGGCGGCAATGACGCGCATCGTCGAACTCGACGCCCTGTCGAACTGTTTCGATGACTTCATCGCAGGGCGCGCCAAGGGACGCACCGTAGTGCAGATTGCAAATTGAGGAGTAGCGGCGCGACATGGGTCCCTCAGCTACTGGAATGAGCTGCTGAGTTCACGCTCGCATACTTGTCCAGATCGTGTCCAGTAACTTTTGTTTCCTAAGTTATTGATTCTAAATTGGGAAATTTTGGTGGAGCTAGCCGGCCTCGAACCGGCGACCTCATCGTTGCGAACGATGCGCTCTCCCAGCTGAGCTATAGCCCCACGAGAGGGATGGAACCAGTGGTTCTCCCGAAGGGGGAGCAAACCACCTCATTCATTATACAAACATCCCGGAGTGGCGTAATGAGCTGGATGGCGGTGCGGCGGCCGCAATTCGCCGGGATGCAGGCCGCACTACACAGTCCAACTCAGCGCAACTCATCCAGTGCCTGCCCCAGCCGCTCGAATGCTGTACGCGTCATTTCCGGATCACCCCCGATGCCAATCCTGAAGTGCTGCGGCGCGCCGAAATAACTCCCCGGGACAATGCTGGTGTCATATTTTTCGCGCAGCAGATGATCAAGATCATGCACGCTACGGTGCAACAGCTTGGGGAAGGCAACGGTGCCGAATTCGGGCCGGACGCACGAAATCACATCGCGGTGCGATTGCAGGAAGGTGTCCAGCTCGGGGCGATTTTGCGCCAGCACCCGCTTGGCGCGCGCGGTGACGCGATCAAGGTTGTCGAGGGCGACCACGCTGACCAGTTCGGCGGGATGGGCGGCGATTGATCCATAAAGATCGTTGATGAGGCACATGCGCTGGACCAACTCCGGTTCAGCCAGCACCCAGCCGCAACGCAGGCCGCTCAGGCCATACGCCTTGGTCAAGCTGCTGGTCACAAGGAAATGATCGCCGAGGTGAATCGCGGGACGCGGCCGCTGCTCGTACATCGCTTCGAGATAGACTTCATCGACGAGCACGCGAGCGTTGTTCTTCCTGGCGAGATCGCCGATGCCCCGCATGGTAGGCTCATCAATAAATGCGCCGCTCGGATTGTGCAGGTTCGTCAACACCACGAGCCGCGTTTGTGGCGTAATCTTTCGCTCGAATTCTCCCAACCCGACGCGGAAGCCGTGTTCCATCCGACGATCGAAATACCGTACGTTCACGCCCAGATACTCCAGCGTGCTGACTAGCAGTTCGTATGTCGGCTTTTCGACCAGGGCTTCGTCACCGGGCTCTAGTGTCGCCGCGAAGGCGAGGTGGTTTGCCATCGACGTCCCGGTCGCGCAAGCCACTTGCTCCGGCGTGACTCCATTCATTTTGGCCAGGCGCTCCCGAAGTGGCGGATAGCCGTAAACCGTGGGTCCGTTGATCTCAAGGTCTTCAAGCTTTACCGGCAGTTCGGAAAGCGGATAGCTCATCATGCCGCTGCTGGCCAGATTGTAGGTGGCGGCGGAGCGCAGCTTGGCAAACTGCATGTACGGCGAATTGCTTTGGCTACGCGATGTCGTCACGCGCGTTCTCCCGCTTTTTTTTGTTTCGCCGCCCAGAAGGCATACACCGGCACGCCGAGCAGCAAAATCGAGAAGCCCAGCAGAGTGTTGCGAGGGTACTTGTAAATCGTATTGATGACCACCAACCACGATACCAAGACAAAGATCGCGGTGGTGACGGGGTGTCCGGGAACGCGATAACCGGTTCCCTGCCCCGCATCATGATCTTGTTTGCGACGAAAGACGAACAGGCTCGCACCCGTGAGGCCAAAGAAAAGGAAATCCATCGAGACCACATAGTTCAAGATTTGCTCATAGCGACCGGAGAGCGCGACCACGACTGTCCACACGCTCTGCAGCACAATCGCCAGCGCAGGCACGTGCGTCCGGCGGGTGACGGTGGCGATGCTGCGGAAGAACAGTTTGTCGCGAGCCATCGCAAAATACACGCGCGGAGCAGTCAGCACCGACTGGCTGAGGAACCCCAGCGTCGAGACCGCGATGCCGAGCGCAATCAAGCGCGCGCCGGAGTCGCCCATCGCGACCCGCATCACGGCCGTTGCGGGCACGCGGGTGTTCGCCAAACCGTCCGGGCCGAGCGTGCGCACGCAAACAAAGTTCACGCCGACGTAAAGCACGATGACTCCAGCGACGCCGATCACCAGCGCGCGCGCGAGGTTCTTGCGAGGCTCCTTCACTTCTTCGGCGATGAAATTAGAGGTCTGCCATCCTCCGAAGGCAAAGAGCACCGGAACCATCGCCGCTCCGACTGCCGTTAACAGATCGAGCGAAGGCGGGCGGTCGAGCACGGGGCGCAGCAGAGGATGTGGCGAGCGCTCCAGGAACAGGCCCGCGCCGATCAGTCCAGCGATGGCGGCAATCTTCAGCGCCATCAGCACGCTTTGCATGCGGCTGCCCAACTTTACCCCCAAGCAGTTGATCACTGTCAGCACGGCCAGAGTAAGGACAACGATAAGGCGCTCTGAAAATTGCCAGCCGGTGAGCTCCAGAAGATAGCGCGCAAACGTCACCGTGACCGCGGCCATGCCGCCGGTTTGAATCACCAGCAACAGCACCCACCCGTAGAGGAAGCCCACGATGGGATGGAATGCTTCGCGCAGGTATGCGTACTGGCCTCCCACTTCGGGTCGGAGCGCGGCAAGTTCGGCGTAGATGAACGCTCCCAGCATCGCGACAATACCGCCCGCAATCCACACGCCGAGAATCAGCCAAGGGGTATGTACCTGTTGCGCGACAACGTAAGGATTAATGAAGATGCCCGAGCCGACAATCCCGCCCATGACGAGCATGGTGGCGTCGAATAGGCCGATCTGCCGTAGCAGGCTGGGCGCACTCGAGTGCGGGCGCGAGTTGGAGGGCGATGCTGTCAACGCGGAGGGTCGTAGGTCAGAAACTCGACTGTAACACGGTATTTTCGCGACGCGGGTGGAGGCGGGTGGGCAGATTGCGCCAACAAGTAGCGTTACGGCCATCGCCGTCAATTATCGAGCGGTGCACCGTTGTTGTTGTTCAGCGATGCTTGAAACATCGCCTGACGTTAACGTGTGGCGGCGCGTTCCAGACGATCGCGCACCGCTTCCCAGTCGGGAGTCTCGGGCGGGGCATCAACCGCGATCCAGTCTAAGTTACGCGAATCGAGGTCGTGCAGCATGCGATAGAGCTGTGCAGCGTATTCGTTTGCACTGCACGGCGCGAGCACCAGCTCACGAACTTCGGACCCGGGAGGATGTCGCAATTGCACATACGCTCCGACGCCTTTGGGTGGAACATTCCCATCGTGTACCAGCAGCAGCTTCGTGCGCGGGCTGTAGTGTCGCGGATGCATTCCCGGTGAGGGATGCGCCTCGGCCGGGACCGCGCGGTGCTGTGTGATAGGGCCAATCACCTCTTCGGTCTGCTGACGCGCGATTCCACCGGGTCGCAGCAATAGCGGAACGGGGCCGGCAAGCGAGAGCACAGTGGACTCGATTCCAACCGTGCAAGGGCCGCCATCCAGGATGTAGTCGACCCGCTCGCCAAGGCTCTCGCGAACATGCTGCGCGGTTGTAGGCGAGAGCTGGGTAAATCGATTGGCGCTGGGCGCGGCGATGGGCAACTGCGTCGCCTCAATCAGCGCCAACGCAACCGGATGTGCAGGCATGCGTACACCAACGGTCTCCAAACCGGCAGTGACGAGTGACGGAACGGCAGGCTGCTTCTTCAATACGAGCGTTAGCGGCCCGGGCCAGAATCGCTGCGCGAGAAGCTCAGCAGCCTGCGGCCATTCTGCTACCACGGAGCGCGCCATCTCCATGCTGCTAACGTGCACGATGATTGGGCTGGTGGTGGGCCGGCCTTTGGCCGTGAAGATGCGCCGCACTGCTGCTTCGTCGAGAGCATTGGCGCCGAGTCCGTAAACCGTTTCCGTAGGAAACGCCACCAGCCTGCCCATACGCAGCAAGGCAGCGGCGTGTTGAATCTCATGCAGCGGCGGGAGGGGTTTACTCGCCATCTCAAATTAACGCGTGCGACCTCGTGACGGATCGGCGGAATTGGCAGTATCGATATCGACGTACACGCCGGGAACACCCGGCGCATAGCAGTTGCGGTCAGCAGCGTAAGTGTTGCGGCAGTCCGATGTCATCTCAGGACGCCGCGGTGATTGTGCGTACTGCCACACATCGGTGAAGGGCACTCCACTCTGGGCCGGCACGGGGGGCGGATTGGGGAAAACGCACCCGGGAGATGGAGCGCAATGATCGTTGCTGACGAAGAAATGCAGCGCGCGGCCACCAGCGTTGTCGCGAATGTGTTTGGCGGTTACGACCGAGACGGTGCTGGATTCGCGAAACGGAATGCCGGAGCAGTAAACTCCGGCAGTGTATCCCGCGCGAGTCACGCCGTCAGCCCACGCGTGGATGTAGGCACGCTGCTCGGGCAGCATGCGGCCACCCTGCTCCTGGTCGAGGAATATGGTTGCGCCCCGGGGAAAGCCCTCCCGCTGCGCCGACTGTACGGCTGCTGTAGCATCACCTGCTCCAACGCGGACAGCATCTCCCGAGGCCTTCAGTTGCGCGTATTCCCGGCCGTTGAACAGCAGCAGAAATCCGTAGCCCGTCACCTCGATCGACTTGCGCCTGCCCCGCCAGCTGTTCTGATTTTCACCCGGAGGATTGTTCAGCCAGTAGCCGGTGAACGCGAAGGTTTTCCGCAGAGCAATCATCGCTGCATCGCCGGGATAATCGTTGCGATCCATGCCGAGGTAGTTACGTTGCGACTGCGCGTACGCCGACATGGTCACCGTGATGAACCAAGCAAGCACGAACCCGCAGCACCGCAATTGGCAATTCACATTACCAATATCGCACGCCATTCGCGAAAAAAGTTCCGGTACTGAAAAGCGCGTATGCCGGCTGAATGCTGGGTGGTCGCTGCTGAATGCTAATCTAAAGTCAGACGCTACGCTGCTATGATCCTCGACGCGCTGCATAAAGTCGCTAATCACTGCTCTTCCCTCACCCGCGACGAGGCCCGCGAGGTCATGACAGAGATCCTGCACGGCGAGGCCGCCGATGCGCAGATCGGAGCGCTGCTGGTGGCGCTCCATATGAAGGGCGAAACTGTGGAGGAGATCATCGGCTTCGCTCAGGCGATCCGCGCGGAAGCTACACCGTTGACCTCGGCCGAAGGCGAGGCGCTCGACCTGAGCGGAACCGGTCGCGATGCGTTGGTGGATACATGCGGCACCGGCGGCGATACCAGCGGAACCTTCAACATCTCTACCGCAACCGCGCTCGCCATCGCAGGTGCGGGTGTGCGGGTCGCGAAGCATGGAAATCGGAGTATCAGCTCGAAGTGCGGTTCGGCCGATGTGATGGAGGCGTTGGGCGTAAACATCGAGCTGCCGCCGGCGCGAGTTGCCGCCTGCCTGGAGGCTAGCGGGATCGCCTTCCTTTATGCCCCGGCGCTGCATTCGGCCATGAAGTATGTGCAACCTGTTCGCCGCCAGTTGCGGTTGCGCACGGTGTTCAATCTCCTGGGGCCGCTGACCAATCCGGCGAACGCGTCGGCACAGGTGGTGGGCGTCTATTCGGCTGCATTGGTCGAGAAGCTTGCTGAAGCGCTGAGCGAGCTTGGTGTTCGGCGTGCGCTGGTGGTTCACGGGCGCGACGGCCTTGATGAAATCACCATCTCTGCGCCGACTAAGATTGCTGAGGTGCGCAACGGGCGGGTGCACGTGTATGAGGTCACGCCGGAAGATTTTGGGCTGCAGCGCGCGCCACTTGAGGAAATCGCCGGCGGCGACGCTGCCGAGAACGCCGCGATCATTCGCGCCATCCTTGATGGCGAGCGCTCCTGCCGGCGCGATGTCGTGCTGCTGAATGCGGCCGCCGCGCTGGTTGCCGCTGGACAGGCCGACCGCATCAGCGACGCTGTGCCGCTCGCAGCCTATGCCATCGACAGCGGACACGCACGCCAACGGTTGCAACTATTGGTAGAGTTTACCAACCGCGGTACGGAGAATTCCGCTCGGGAGTAATCACGCGACGTTGTTTGTCGCAGCCATTTCGCTCATGTAAACTCGATTCATAGCGCGCGTCTGAACATTTCCCAACGCCACACGACGGGCGGTTAGCTCAGCTGGTTAGAGCGCCTGCCTTACAAGCAGGAGGTCGCAGGTTCGAGTCCTGCACTGCCCACCAACTTCAACGCTTGGGATTCTGCTCTGCTTGAAACCGCCAGCGTGCAGTGAGCGGCCGAGGACACCCGAGACATTCGAATCTGCTACAATCGATGTTGTTCAGCGGCGAAATTCTCAATGCTGATGCGGGTCCCGCTAGCCCGCAGCAACCAAAAGCGGGGTCGTAGTTCAGTTGGTTAGAACGCTGCCCTGTCACGGCAGAGGCCGCGGGTTCGAGTCCCGTCGACCCCGCCATTCTTTTGAATGGCTTACAGAGAAGCAGGAACCGTCCCCAGGACTTCCTCCACAAATTTCTCCACAAACCAGCAAGAAACGCCGTATTGATCCCCACAAGTGCCAGCGCTCGCGATCCGTCTGAGTTCGCAATGGGAAGCAGGTTGAAAGACATATACCTCAGGAATTACCAGAGGAGAATGGATGTCGATCCATTCCCGCAGGGCGCTCTGCCGTTCCCGGCTGAGGGCATTCTTTGCCTAACTGTTTGGATTGGTTATTTCTCTTGCGTTGATTCCCTGACGATTCGGACAGCGGCTTGGCTGAGGTCCTCGGTCGTCTGTCCGGGCCTGTGGGCCTTGCGGGCGTGCTCCGAGAATGCCTCGTCAACTGACGGCTTTGTGTCTGGCGGGAATGGCATCTTGCAAATCGAACAGCGCGTTGCGCCCTGGTATTCGATCAGATGGGGCTGGCGCTTCTTTGTCGTCATGCCCTAAGTTTACGCCGTCCGGCCCTGCGTTCAAGGGCGGCCCCAATTTCAAACTGCACCACTACCGCCGAGCTCGTGAACTACGAAAACCAGCGCGGCGGTGATCGCAGGAACTATAAGCCTCACTGCAACACCTTCGATTCTGCCGTTACGGGCGGTTGGGGCGGGATGGTTCGCGCCAGGATGGGGTCGGCGTCAAGCAACTCCACTGCGCGGCGCGCAGCGCCCGAGGAAATGTGGGTATAGTGGCGAAGCATACGAGCGCTCATGTGCCCCACGAACGCCTGCACGGTCCCTAGGGGCACGCCACGCTCAACCATGTGCGTGATAAAGGTATGCCGCATGGAATGGAACCCCAGGCCAGCAAACGGGCTTCGAATCCCCCTCATGTCGGTGCCACACTTTTCTTCGCGGCACTTCTCGGCCGGTTGCTGGAGCAGTCGGCAAGCCGGACAGCGTACCGCGCTTGTGAGACTGCGCCAGGCCGTGTCCCAGCAGACTTGATGTTGCATCGGATCGTAACCGCGGGCGCCCTTGAGCTTCCCGTGCGTGATGCGGGAAAGTTGTTTTGGCAGCAAGTAATGCACGGGCTCGGTTGCCGGCGGCTTCAGCTTGGACGCGCGGAGAAAGAGCCGTGCGGCTGCTTCGGTAGCGTCGGAATTGAGCTCCACGAAACGGGCACCAGCGTCCGTCTTCGTATCGGCTCGCGCAATTCGCAGGCGACGATTCTCCAAGTCGATTGCCCCGATCCGTAGTTTCTTGAGTTCACCCCCGCGCAGGCCGGTATTTGAGGCGAGCACCGATCCGTAAAACGCGGCTTCCCAATCCACGTCGGTTGCTGCAATCTCGGCCAGCTCGCGCAATTGCTCGCGCGTGAGCGCTCGGCCGATGTCGCTCACCTTGGCCTTTAGGGGCTTGTAATCGTCCGCGAGGCGCTTCCACAACCTCGCCTTTCGCAGCACGAGGGACCACAGGCGGATCTCTTTGTTGATCGAGTGGGCGCCGATGCCGGCGGCAAGCCTTGCGGTCACGTAATCGTCCAACAGGCGGTTCGTGACATCTTTCAACTTCACATTGCCGAGGATGTTGCGGAAGTGCTGCAGGCGATAGCGCTCCGAGTTCTGCGTGTTCTCTGCCGTGCGCAGTTTGCGGTACTCAATCCACCACTGCTCGGCTTGCTCTAGGCGCCAGTTCGACATTTCGCCGGGCAGCGTTCCCTGCTTCACCTCGCGCAAGAAATCGGCTCGGAAATCTCTGGCTTGCTGCCGATCGCGCGCGCCGGTTGACTTCTCGCGCCACGCGCCATCAGCGTCTTTGTACCGGAACGCGAGAATGCCGTCCCGACGATATAGGCCGTCCTTACCTCTTGGCATGTTTCGCCCCTTTCCGTTCGACCGCCTTTTTTCTGTTTTCTCGCCAGTCTGCCCCGTGTTCCCTCCACCATTGCCGGTTAACTTCATCCCGAACTAGATCGAAACAGGTGTCAGAGCAGTACTTCTGGTTTGGTTTTTCAATAAAGAAATAGGGCAGGATCTTGCAATTCGGATTCCTGCACCGTCGCGCCATGCGCGCCCGCGAGTGAAGATAGAGCAGTGCCTGTTGAAATGCATCCCGCGGCGGCGGCGCAAGTTCAATCCGCTTCTCAAGCACTCCAGGAGTGAGCGTTGGATGCGCAGTGATTCCCGCTGCCATCTTGCGCACAAAGTACAAGACCCAATCCCGTTCTTCCCTATCGGCTGTCCACAGGAAGCGCAGATGATTCCGGCAAGCTATCAACTCCCCAAGCGCGAATTTTCTTAAATCGGCAGGAGAATGCAGTTCGGGACGCATCAAGCAGTGCGCAAAGTAGCTGTCGTCTGGAAACGGCCCAGGGAAAAAATCGGAAAACCGCTTCACAAGACGCTCGGCACCAGAAAGGTCATTTTCCGCATCACCCCGCATATTGGCGAGCGAGAGGATAAAGAGGCGGGCGCGCCGAGCAGTGATCGGCCGGAGTGCCGTCTGCCAATACTCGCGCATCGCTTCCGCGTTATGAGCGTCGGCGTCCAGTTTTTGCCCGCAGGCGCAGGACCATCCCTTGGGCCGCCCTATTGAATTTTCCTCGCCGCACTGCGGACAGACGACGGAAACGAATTCTGCTAGCGGATTTGCGCTATCGTTATTGCTAGACTGTTGACTTGATGGACTGCCTTGCATATGCTGTGAACATAACAGCATGGTTTAGCAATGTCAACCATGAATTTTGTAGTCAACCGCGGCGGTCAGCCGAGATGTTAGGAAGGGCCGAAGTGCGCCCAAGGGCAAGCCCCGATTGAAAGCGGGGGAAATTAAGGAGGTTTCAAACAAATGGGTAGTCTGCCTCTCGTAAATCGGCTCATGCCGCTCGATTCAGTCGCGGAAGCCATCGGAGTATCAATTTACAGCGTGCGGCGCCTCATAGCCGCCGGCTCTTTACGATCGGTGAATGTGGGCGCCAGGATTCTTGTTCCTTCGTCCGAGGTGGAGCGGATTCAGCGCGAAGGAGTCGGCACGCCGCGCGCACGCAAGCGGGCGACGGCCGGCAGTAATACGGTCGCTGCCATCGCGGTGTAGGCCATGGCGACCACAAACATTCACGCAACAGAGAGCCCATAAGAAGTCTCACAGAAGGATGGTGGCACGGTGATGGGATACGCCAAAGTGCGCCCGTTTTTGGTGATGAGTTCCGACGAGCGGCGCGTTGTCGAGGAAATATTCGAGCGCGCCACGGTTAGGCGGCTGGTGCGCGAAGGCGACGCTGCTTGGATTCCAGGGCGTCGAGCTGTAAGGCTGCTCTCAGAAAACACGGGGAACATTAAGAAGGGCTGGCGCCCATGCAATTCCGGAGGTGCCACGGTTTTGCAACTGGTTGAACAGTGACGCGAGAGGTAAGCGGCAACGCGCGCCCTCGGCTTCCAAGAGAGGAAAAGAATGGCCGAGATGGAGACGGGTAGTGGATTAAGCGAGTCCGCGCGCCCAATTGTATTCAGGGTGCGCGATCTTCCGCCTCAGGTATTTGGCGGAAAGCACGCAGCCGGACGTACCCGAAAGTTGATGCTACAGACCATCGCAACACACGGTAACAGCGATGGAAGCAGATGTTATCCGAGCACTGGAACCCTAGCCACTGAATGCCTCTTGAGCATCAGGGGCGCCCGTAAGGTGATCGATTGGCTTCGCGACAACGGACTACTACTCATCAAGAGCAAAGGGAGCCGGCGATGGGGGCGAAGGGCAAAAAGACGAATCTCTACACCGTGGTCATTCCTAGCGTTGTGAACTCCATGGTGCACAGTGAACCCCGGGGTGCACAGTGCACAAGGCGCTCTAACACTGTGCACTCCAGCAACGAAGACAAGGAACTCCATGGTGCACACAACCTACCAGTATTAACCAACAAAAAGAAACCTACCCCTTCCGCGCCTATCGGCGCTGTGGCGGAGGCGTTCTGTTTAGAACACGGAATCGGCGGAAGACGGAACAAGCGTGACGTTCAAGATCTCTTGGACCTGTGGCGCAAGAAGTACAGCGATTCCGAGGATGGGATTGCGGCCCTATGGACGCAGGCATGGAATCACCACCAAAAACACCACGACAGAGAACCGTGGCACTCAATTGTCCGGTATTTGCAGGCGGGAGAGGATCATGTGCTTCAGGACTACAAGATGGCGCAGTGGCGCAGCTCTGGAAGGACATGACGCGGTTCGCCTCCGCGATACCGAAACCGGCAAGGTTGTCGAGGTGCCAGCGTGAACCTGACTCAGCGCCGCCCTCTCCGCGTTGCTCGACGATTAGTCAATCGGTAGCCGCTGACACATTGCTCGCGTCGCTGTTGGCCCGCCCCGATGCGCGCCGCGCGCGAGGTCAACCCGGCCCGTTGAAAACAGCGGCGGATGGCACACAGGGGGGGTGCCGGTCTAAGTCCTTTAGAAGCAACGCGTTGGTGACCGACGTGCCATCAAAATTTACACACGCGCTTCCCTGGTTGAATCGGGAATTTGCAGAAAGGCAGCCTAACAGCCGATGACAGTAGCGGCCAAAAAGAAATCGCCGGAAGCTCCCACGCACCTGGAGCCCGAGACGCGCATTTGGTGGGCGCAGGTCGAGTCGGCGTTTGAATTGGAAGCTCACCACCTCAAACTCTTGACCTTTGCAGCCGAGGCGTGGGATCGAGCACAACAAGCCCGAGAGCGTATCGCGAAAGACGGAGCTTATCTACCCGATCGTTTTGGTGTCCTGCACGCACATCCCGCAGTTGCGGTTGAACGGGATTCACGCCTGGCTTTTGCGCGCCTGATCCGAGAGCTGGACCTTGACACGGAAGCCCCTCCGGAATCGCGGCCGCCAGGCATAAGGAGACGATAGCGAGATGCCACGAAGAAGACGAATCGACAAACGGAAAAGCATTCGCAAGCTGGATTCGCGGATATGGGAATCGCTGAAAGACAACCACAGGTTCACATGTGGATCAGCGGCCGATGGTGCAACATTTCTAATGTGCTTGGCGATCGAGCAAGGCGTGCCTCGCGGTGGCGAGGCGGCATTCTGGCGGCGCATTCGCGCGGCTGTACTCGCAGGCGAGATTGAGATTGCCGACGACGTGCAGCACACGCGCGAAGACGCCCCGCTGTTGCTCGATGCCCCCGAGTTGGCCCGGCTTTCACCGGCACGTTGAGGCCACTTCGCGGGCAGGTAAGACGAGCGCCGCCGCCCGATCAGTGAAGTCGCTTCGAAAGGACTGATGCGCTGCATGAACCGCCAGCGGATAATCAAGACGTGAAGATCCGCATGGGACGATCGCGACCGACGCGGCACCTGATTGACTTGGCGTGGGAACGTTTCTCCGCGCGCTCAGGTGAATGTTACGAGGAGGTGGAGCTGTTCCGTGGAGTTCACCCGATGATCGGGGAGCGGCTGCACTTGTGGCGGCTTAAGGATTTCAAGCTGCAGCGCCTGCCCTCTGTGGAAGACGTTTACCTGCTGCACGCGGTGGCGTCCGACAATCCCAAGGACGAGCGCCTGTTTGCTGTAGCGGAGGTGCGCGATCTGACGCCCGTCCGCGACCAGTCGGGCCGGATTGTGGAGCTTCCCTGTTTGGAGCGCATGTTCGCCGAAGCGGTGGCGGCGATGCGTCAAGAACAGATGAAGCGGCCTCAACGGCAGCGGCTGTACTGGAACCGCATATTCCTGTACGTTTGGCCGACGCTGAATCTCAAGCCCGACGAAGTTAAAGAAATTGTGCACCGGCTGGCTCTGACCACCGGCGGGCTCGGCCTGGAGCAGGTGGTCGTCCGGGTTCGTATTCCGAATCCGCGCACCGGAGAGCTGCGCGACACAATCATGCGAATATCGGCGCCGGGCGATGCCGGCCTGCTCATTACCTTCCGACCCGCCAGCAGGCTAGAGCCACTCAAGCCGCTGACCGACTACGATCAAAAGGTCGTAAAGATGCGGCAGCGCGGACTGACCTATCCCTACGAGATCGTGAAGATGCTGACTCCATCTTCCCGCGATAGCCGCGCCGACTTTCCTCCCGGCGAATTCATTGAGCACGATCTCGATGTCGACAACCATCTGGTGCCGGTGGATCGCCCATACGGACAGAACACCGCGAATATCGTAGCCGGAGTGATTCGCAACTTCACAGACAGGTATCCGGAGGGCATGAAGCGTGTGGTTCTGCTCGGCGATCCCAGCAAAGAGCTGGGCGCTTTGGCCGAACCGGAATGCCGGCGCATCCTCGCAGCGCTGGAGTTGGCGAAGGGAATGCGGGTTCCGCTGGAGTGGTTCACGTTATCGGCGGGCGCAAAAATCTCGATGACCAGCGGCGTTGAGAACATGGATTGGATCGCGCGCGTGCTGCGCGGAATCGTCGATTTTACTCAGGGCGGCGACGAAATCAACCTGATTGTCAATGGCGTCAACGTGGGCGCCCAGCCGTACTGGAATGCTGAAGCGACAATGCTGATGCACACCCGCGGGATCCTCATCATGACTCCCAAGGGCGCGATGGTCCTTACAGGAAAGCGGGCCCTGGATTATTCGGGCAGCGTTTCGGCGGAAGATAATCAGGGTATCGGCGGCTACGATCGCATCATGGGCTTCAATGGCCAGGCGCAATATTTTGCGCGTGACCTCAATACCGCGAGTCACATCTTGATGCAGCACTATGAGCACACCTACGTAGCTCCCGCGGAGCGGTTCCCGCGGCGAGCAAAAACCACCGATCAGTTCGGCCGTGATGTGCGATTGTCTGCGCACGGTGGCGTCGATGGCGGTGGCTTTGCGCTGGTAGGCGAGATCTTCTCGAACGAGACCAATCCCGGCCGCAAGAAGGGATTTGAGATTCGTAAGGTGATGAGGGCGGTGGTCGATCAGGACCATGCTCCACTGGAGCGCTGGCCCGGTATGCGGAACGCGGAGACGGTGGTGGTCTGGGATGCGCACCTCGGTGGCTACCCGATATGCCTGCTGGGGATTGAGTCGCAGCCGGTGCGCCGGTTCGGCTTTGTCCCGGCGGACGGTCCAGACTATTGGACAGCAGGCACGCTGTTCCCGCTATCGTCGAAGAAGGCGGCCCGCGCCATTAATTCCGCGAGCAATAACCGGCCGCTGGTGGTGCTCGCCAATTTGTCGGGCTTCGACGGATCACCGGAATCAATGCGCCGGCTGCAATTGGAATACGGCGCCGAAATTGGTCGCGCGGTGGTCAACTTCAAAGGGCCAATGGTTTTCTGCGTCATCTCGCGCTATCACGGCGGCGCGTATGTTGTGTTCTCGGCGGCGCTGAACGAGCAGCTCGAAGTCATCGCGCTGGAGGGAACGTACGCGTCGGTGATCGGAGGTGCGCCCGCTGCAGCCGTGGTTTTCGCGAGTGAGGTTGATGCCAAGGCCCGCAAAGATCCACGACTGGAGGCACTCACGCAGGCGATGACGCAAGCTCAGGGTGCGGAAAAGAACCGGCTGCGCGCGGAGTGGAACGAAGTCTTCAAGGTTGTGCAGTCCGAGAAACTGGGCGAGACCGCGGCGGAGTTCGACCGCATCCACAGCGTGCATCGCGCACTTGAAGTGGGGGCACTGCACAGGATTATCGCGCCTGGCACACTGCGTCCTTACCTGATCGAAGCGATTGGCCGCGGAATTGAGAAAGAGGAAGTGTCGCACAGCAAGCCGAGATCGACGAAAGCGGTTACACAGCAGGAAGCCTGTCTCGTCGGGGCGGATTGATGCAAGTGTTCTGGTTCGAACAAACTCTCGCTGACGTGCGAGTCGAAGCTGACTGGCTCAGCTCCGCTGAAGTTGCGAGACTCGTCGGCTTGCGCATTCCTAAGCGCCGGGAAGACTGGAGCCTCGGACGATGGACCGCGAAAAATGCCGTCGCCGTGTACCTCGAACTGCCGAGAGATCCTTCTACGCTTGCCGCTATCGAAATCCGACCGGCCAAGGACGGGGCGCCCGAGGTGTTCTTCCAAACCGGACCGGCCCCGGTTTCAATTTCCCTCAGTCACCGTGATGGCCGCGCTGCGTGTGCGATCGCACCCTCAGGAAGCCTGCTCGGCTGCGATCTGGAGGTGGTCGAGCCGCGTTGCGGAGCCTTCGTGGCTGATTATTTCACCCCAGACGAGCAAAAGCTGGTGGGGCAAGCTCCGGAACCCGAGCGCTTCCACATCCTGGCTCTGCTGTGGAGCGCCAAGGAGAGTACGCTGAAGGCGCTACGCACTGGCTTGCGGCTGGACACGAGAGACATCGCTGTCGGTCTGGGCGGTGAGTTCGCAACAGCACTCTGCACTGACATGCGTGGAAAACACTGTAATTCCCCAGAAGAGGGTACGTGGCATCCTCTGAGCACTCGTCATGCGGATGAACTCCTGTTGGGATGGTGGCAAGTTGAAGGAGATGTTGTTCGTACCGTGGTCAGCGTGCCTGCGCCGGCTGCACCCATCTCTTTGAGAATGGTGCCTGACGCCATGAATCCCATCCTTTGAAGCTGGCGTCGTCTGCATCTCATCCAATTTCACTTATGCGCAAACTGCTCTGCGTCACCGCGCATCCAGATGACGAAGCCGGCGCCTTTGGCGGTACTTTGCTCCTGTATCACGAGCGGGGGGTTGAGACTTCCGTCATCTGCATGACCGCAGGAACCGCGGCACGCAATCGTGGCGCAGCGCGCAGTAATGAGGAGCTCGCCGCGTTGCGTCGCGACGAACTTGCCGCATCCTGCAAGTTTCTAGGTGTCAGCTACTGTGAAGTGCTCGACTACCCTGACGGGCGTCTCGATCACGTGGAGCTTTACCGCGCGGCCGGCGATCTCGTACTGCGCATTCGTCAGCTTCGTCCGCACGTGATGCTAACTTTCGGGCCAGATGGCGGGCTTACCGGACACGTCGATCATGCAATGGCAGGCATCCTCGCAACAGTGGCGTTTGAATGGGCAGGCCGCCCTGATCGCTGTCCCGAGCAGCTGGAAGGGGGCCTCACGCCACATCGTACGCAGAAACTTTACTACTACACCGCCGACTTCTTGCTTCCCGATCGCCAGCCCATCTCACCACCGACGATCAGCGCTTATATTGAAATCAGCAAGGAACGCTTCGAGAAAAAGACACAAGCCTTCCAGCTGCACCGAACGCAAGCGCCGCTGTTCGAGCGGGTGAGAAAGAACCTCGGCCAGCGCCTGGGAAGCGTAGAAATGTATCATCTCGCGGCAACGCGCGATCCTCGTGAGGCGAAGCGCGAGACGGATCTGTTCGAGGATGTCGCCGATAACTGAGGAAAGCATTCGACTCTCGCCGAACGCAATGTAAGTTCAGAGACCATCAGTGGCCCAGTTCGAGGCCAGGATCGATGGACTCCGCGATCCGATCCAGGGCGGCCTGAATGCGATCCAACTCGCTTTCCAGGCTGCCATTCCACTCCAGTAGCCGGTCTGGCGCCTGCCAGAATTTTTCCAGGATTTTATGCAGCGCCATCCGCCCACGCTCGGTCATCAGAAGGGCACCAATCCCACCTAGTCCTATGACGGTGAGCGGCACATACCATCGGCGCATAGCAGTCTCCTGATCCCGGCGCTATTACAACGCGACGCTTAGCAGCAACTTACTTCTTTGGATTCGTCGTTACAAGTGTTGGATGACTATTGTGCCGGGAAAGTACACAGGCGCAGATGACGGGAGGTCAGTGGCGGCTTTCGGGCGAGTTCCGGCTTGGCCTCCGGGATTCTGATTTGAGCTCCCGGTGCCGAGCCGAAGGTCTTCCCCAGCCCTTATGGCTTCAAGTTGAGCGGCGCGAGTTGTCCGCTCTGGAAGCAGCTCCATTCCTCGATCACCGCGGTCGTGGCTTGATGGAGCTTCGGAACCTGTTCGGCGGCCTGCGAAGCCGGCGCCAAATCGGCCTCCTGCAAAATATTCAACAATTGCATAAGCGACGTTCGCACCCCGGTTAGATTTTGCTCCTGCTGTCCGCGACGGCGACGTCTTCCCTCACCGCCCACGACCGCCTGCAACTGTTTACTCACCTCGTCCAGCTTTGCAGCTTCCACGCCAGTCGCCTTTTCGCGGGCGGAGTTCACTCTGGTTTGCGCTGCTTGCGCGGCTTCAACGACTGGCTCTAGCCTAAGCAGGTCTTCATAGACCCGGTATGACAAGCCAAACTGTTTCTGCAACCCTGCAAGGGACGTCTTGACGCGTGGGTCCATCTCAACGGTGAGCGATTGCGTGTACTTCTGTCCGTCCACGGTGAGCACGACCGTGTATTTGCCGGGCACGATCCAAGGCGAGGTGGGCTGCGGTGCAGTGTTCTGGTAAACCGCGGCAATCGGGTATTCAGGTTTAATTCCCGGCACCGGCGAGTAGTGCATGTCCCACACAAAGCGGTGAAAGCCCGCGGAGTTCGACAACCGCTCCGGGGGCCGTAGCCAGTATGCCGGAATGTCGAGCAAGGGATTAGGCGGAGGCAACGGGTCGGCGCTGGAGTAGCGTCGGACCGTCTTTCCCGATCCATCCGTAATCTCCAGTATCACAGGCTGCGATGACGAAGACTTCAAGTAATAGTTGAGAATCGAGCCGTCTGGAGGGTTCTGCCCCGCCGAAACATCGGGCGGTAGCGGCGTGTCCGGGTTGGTGTCCCAACGGACCCGGAGCGCGGGCTCAGGAGCAAACAGGTAAGCACTCCTGCTGAGTACGTTTTCCGATATCTGCCGCAGAGGCGTGATGTCGTCCAGAATCCAGAATCCTCGGCCATGCGTTGCCACTGCCAGGTCGTTGTCCTTGATCAGCAGGTCGCGAACCGATGTTGCCGGCAGGTTGAGCCGCAGCGACTGCCAATGATCGCCATCGTCGAAAGAAACGTAGACCGATCCTTCCGTCCCAGCGAAGAGCAGCCCCTTGCGCTTGGGATCTTCGCGGACGGAGTTGACGTTCTGGATCGCCGCGATGCCGTTCGTGACCTCCGTCCAGCTCTTGCCTGAATCGCGAGTGCGATAGATGTGAGGCCGGAGATCGTCGAGTCGCAGCGTGTTGATCGCCGCGTAGACAGTTTGAGGATCGGTATGGCTCGCCTCTAGCACGGACACCTTCTGCCACGCCGAAAGCTGCGGAGGCGTGACATTGTTCCAGTGTGCGCCCCCATCGGTCGTAAGCCAGATGAGGCCATCGTCCGTACCCGCCCACATCCGGCCTCTCTCCACCGGCGACAGCGCGAGCGCATAGATGACCCCTCGCTGCTTGGCTTGAGCAGAAGTTTCGGAGTGGAAGATGCCCACTGTCGCAGGCACCTCGAAGGTCTTGCGCGTGAGGTCCGGGCTGACCTGCTTCCAGCTCTGGCCGCCATCGCTGGTTAACCAGAGCGTATTCGCGGCGAAGTACATCAGGTGTGGGTCGAACGGAGAGAAGGCAATCGGCTCTGTCCGTATTGCGCGGAAGTCTGGCGCGCCCAGCGGCACCGGCATGATGGTCTGCGCTTGCGTGGTTCGCCGGTCGTAGCGCGAAAGCTTGCCTCCGAAGACAACGTCGGGATCGGTGGGATCAGGTACTACGTACCCGTACTCTTCGGCTGCCACTGGATGCCAATCGCGGAAGGTTATCTCGCCGTCGTTGCCGCGGCTGGCAATGCACACCGAGCCGCTTTCCTGTTGTCCGCTGCACAGGCGGTAGGGAAACGCGTTATCGGCGTTGACATGGTAAAGCTGTGCTGTCGGCTGGTTGTACCATGAGCTCCAAGTCTGCCCACCGTTTACGGTGATGATCGCTCCCTGGTCGCTGCCCAGCAGAACGATGTTAGGGTCATTGGGATTAATCCAGATATTCTGGTAATCATCGCCGCCGGGCGCACCACGCCAGCCGATCCAGGTCTTGCCGCCGTCAATCGATTTCCAGGTGACCGTGCTGGTCATGTAAACAATGTCCGGATTTTTTGGATCGATTCCAGGCACAGGCAGATCGCCGCCGCCGATGCGCATTTTGGGCCGAGGATCGGTGGTCGCGTTTGACCAACTGCCACCTCCGTCGTTCGAGATATAGAGCTCAACTGCATCTTTCGTCGCGACCGAGGCAAACAGCCGCTGGGGGTTGCTGCGCGAAATCGCAACATAGGCCTGTACGATGCTATTCAGCAGCCCGCCGGCAAGTTGGTTCCAGGTCTGCCCGCCGTCAGTGGACTTGAAGATCCCACCGCCAGTGCCCCTCCATTCGCCGTTCTCCCACGGACCTTCACGCGCCTCCCACAATGTGGCATATACCATACTGGGATTAGACGGGTCGATCTTCACGTCACCTGCACCGATATTTTCGTCCTTGTAGAGAACTTTCTCGAACGTCTGAGCCCCATCTGTCGAGCGATATATACCGCGATCCGGATTCGGCCCATACGGATGCCCGGCAACGGCGACGAAGAGCCGGTTGGGATCCTTTGGATCGACGGCTATCTGGGAAATCTGCTGTCCGTCCCGAAGCCCGAGGTGCGTCCAGGTTGCTCCGGTGTCGGTCGATTTGTAGATTCCATCTCCCACCGACAAGTCGGGACGATGCAGTCCTTCACCACTGCCGACGTAAATGACGTTTGGGTCCGAAGGCGCTACCTCAAGTGCGCCGATAGAGCCGGTCGGCTGCTGGTCGAAGATCGGGTTCCAAGTGCGGCCAAAGTCGGTGGTCTTCCACACTCCACCGTTAACTGCGCCGGCATAGAAGACGTTCGGCTGGCTGGGAACACCCGAGATCGCCCGTGTGCGTCCCCCGCGGAAGGGGCCGACATTGCGCCACTTCATGTCAGTCAGGATCGATGTATCGATCTGCTGTGCCCGAATTAATGTTGGATTTAGTGTGGGTATTGAGAGCGAGAGAAAAAGCAGGATCAACAAGCGCGCCATTGAGCTCAATACATCACCGCTGTTGTGGAGTCGTACTGCTGCACCGCAAACGTGTAATGTAATCTATTCGGCAAGATCTTGCAGGTAGAGGACCTTCGATTGAAGCTTCGCGTCAGACGATTTCGTTTTCCATCCATTATTACGTTCGTTACACTTCTTTTGAAACTCTCTGCTGCTGCTCAGACAGTTTCGCCGGAGCTGCTGGCCGGCCTCCAATGGCGACTGATAGGGCCATTCCGCGGCGGTCGCGTAGCTGCGGTTACGGGTGTGCCCGGCGGTGGTGCGACCTTCTACTTCGGCTCGGTCGACGGCGGTGTCTGGAAGACGACTGACGCCGGCATCACCTGGCAGCCGGTGTTCGATGGACAACCCATCGCTTCCATTGGCGCAGTTGAAGTGGCGCCTTCCAACCCCAATGTTCTCTACGCAGGCACGGGCGAGTCGGACATCCGCTCCGCCCTGAGCTCGGGCGACGGGGTGTACAAGTCCACCGACGCCGGCAAGACGTGGCGAAATGTCGGATTACGAGATTCCCGACAGATCAGCCGCATTGTTATCGATCCGCGTAACGCGGATGTGGTTTACGTCGGGGCCCTCGGCCACGCATACGGCCCGAACGATACCCGAGGTGTTTATAAGTCAACCGATGGCGGCGCGACCTGGACGCGGGTTCTCGACAAAGGACCGACCGTGGGCGTCTCCGATCTCGCGATTGCCGCTGGAACTCCAAACGTGCTTTTCGCCGGAACGTGGAACACGCATCGTCCGCCGTGGAGCACTTACGCTCCCCTGCAAGGTCCTGGGGGTGGACTGTATCGCACAACTGATAGCGGCGCGACCTGGACGCAACTCAGTGGTAATGGCCTTCCCGATGGCGACTGGGGCCGTGTTGGCGTCGCCGTCACGCCTGATGGTAAACGCGTCTACGCGTTGATTGATGCAGCAAAGAAGGCCGGGCTCTATCGTTCCGACGATGGCGGCAATACCTGGATGCTCGCCAACAGCGATCCGCGGTTGACCAGCCGGGCGTGGTACTTCGCGGGCATCACTGTCGACCCCAGCAATCCGGACGTGATTTATCTACCCAACGTCGCGCTCTACCGCTCAGAAGATGGCGGCAAGACGATTTCCATTGTGCGCGGCGCGCCGGGTGGCGACGACTACCATCAGCTCTGGGTCGATCCTAAAGACTCGTCCCACCTAGTCCTTGGCACGGACCAGGGCACTACCATTAGCGTTAATCGAGGCGAAACTTGGTCGTCGTGGTACAACCAGCCTACCGCGCAGTTCTACCACGTCATAACGGACAATGAGTTCCCCTACCACGTTTACGGCGCGCAACAGGATATCGGCTCTATCGCAGTTCCCAATCGCACCGATCACGGACTGATCACCGGGCGCGATTGGTACATGGTGGGAGGCGGCGAGAGCGGCTGGCTGGCGCCTGACCCCAATGACCCAAATATTCTGTACGCCAGCGGCGTTTACGGCGGCGTGCTGCGCTTCGATCGCCGCACATCGCTCAGCCAGGACATCACGCCCTGGCCAATGCCGAACTTCGGCAGCGAGATTAATCAACGCCGGTATCGCGATCCCTGGACACCCGTGCTCGTTTTGTCCCCGACGGACCACAACACAATTTACTTCGGCACCCAGTACGTGATGAAAACCACTGACGGCGGCCTGCATTGGCAGCAGATCAGCCCTGACCTCACCGGGGCTGTCGCGAGCGCCCCAACAGCCGGAGCGACGACGGTACAGAACGCGAAGGAGCGTGGCCTTGGCGTGATCTTCAGCATCGCACCGTCACCGCTGAACGGCAGCGTGATCTGGGCTGGCAGCGATACCGGACTGCTGCACTTGACGCGCGATGCTGGCAAGACCTGGCAGGACGTGACGCCGAAGGGGCTGAGCGACTCCACCCCACCAGGTGCAAAAGCGGCCCCTGCTGGGGGCCCCGGCGACTCCACCCCAGCAGGTGCAAAAGTGGCCCCTGCTGGGGGCCCCGGCGACTGGAGCAAGATCGCGATGATTGAGGCGTCCCGCTTCGATCCCGCCGTTGCCTATGTTGCGGTCGATCGGCATCGGCTGGACGATCAAACGCCCTACATCTATCGAACGCGAGACTACGGCAAAAGCTGGCAAGCGATTACCACCGAGCTCGGCGCTGATTCGTTCGTGAACGCGATTCGCGAGGACACCCAACGCAAGGGGTTGCTCTTTGCCGGAACGGAGCTTGGGATCTATGTCTCTTTTGACGACGGCGATCAGTGGCAGCCTTTGCAGCTCAACCTGCCGGTCACATCTGTTCGTGACATCACCATCCACAGTGATGATCTGATCATTGCAACATTCGGGCGCTCGTTCTGGATCATGGATGACATCGTGCTGCTGCGGCAGGTCGACCTCCAAAAGCAGGCGCAGAATGCGCGCCTTTACCAGCCGGCAACGGCGATTCGCATTGACAACGATGTCTTTCTCGGCACGCCCCTTCCGCCGGACGAGCCAACCGCGAGAAATCCGCCGGAGGGTGCGATCGTCGACTACTACCTGCCTTCAACGGCAAAGAGGGTCACGGTCGAAGTCTTCGACGAAACGGGAAGGCTGGTGCGCCGTTTTGTGAGCGGCGCGCGGCCAGCAGAAAACCACGCACCGCTACCAATCGCGGATCGCTGGATTCCCAAGCCTGTTGTCCTGGAGAACATGGAGGGCGCGCACCGGTTTGTATGGGACCTGCGTTGGGCCAGTGCCGGAGCAAATGCCGAGATTGAAGAAGAGGACAGTCGCGGCGCACCACGGGGGCCCCGTGCCATTCCGGGGACATACCAGCTCAAACTGACCGTCGATGGGACAACTTATACGCAACCACTGAGGGTAGAAATGGATCCGCGCTCACAAGCGACGTCGGCCGAGCTCCGCGAACAGCTGCGGGTTGGGCTCGAAATTTTCGCCGAGGTTCAAAAAAGCCGCAGGGCACTTGCCGAGATGGGGTCCACAAAGAAGAAGCTGGCTGAACTCGCAACCCAGAGCCTGAAAGTGCATCCGGAGCTGCTCACCCAGGTGACGAGCGTGCAATCGGCGATAGAGAAGATTGAAAAAGGTGAGGCGCCTGGTTCCATCACCGGCCTGCAATCGGCCAGCATGGGACTCGGCGCCGCATTGCGTGTGGTCGAGAGTAGTGATCGCGCGATACCGTCACAAGCCCTCGAGCTGTATCAGCAGGCAGACCTCGTAGCAAAATCCCAAATCGCGGCATGGGCGAACATCAAGGCTGAGCAATTGCCAAAGCTGAATGACACGTTACAGAAAGCGGCGATGGCCCCGATCCATTAGGAGAGCGCGGCCGCGGCCTCAAGCGGCGGAAACAGCCTCCTCGGTGGAAGCCGTATCACTGTCGGTCGCCGGTGTGAGCAACGGCCAGCCTCGGCGCAGCACAAAATCGAGCCACGCTCCCGCCATCTGCGACGTCAACACGGCAGCTAGCACAAGCGCTGTGTAGAACTGCGGGCTGATAATCCCCGCGTCGAAGGCTACGCTCGCCAACACGATGCCTGGCCCACCCCTTGCGTTCGTAGTGATGGCGAGGTTAAACAGATCGAGTCCTCGGAATCCTGCCAATCGTCCTGCCAGCGACACCGAAAGAGCCTTGACGACGCAGCTTCCAATCAGAAATACCGCGACCATCCAGAAAGATAATCCGTGAAGCAGGTCGAGTTTTAAGCCAACAATGGCGAAGTACACCGGGATGAAGAAAGCGAAGGATACCTTTCCGATGGCCTCGAGCGCCTCGGCAAAAAGTCTGCGCTTCTTGTGTACGACCGCAAAACCCGCGAGGAACGCGGCAAATATCAAGCTGACGTCCAAGGCCCCGGCGACGGCGCAATAGCCCAACAGGACTGCAATGGCATAGCCCACCGGTGAGTGCCGCGCCACAACGTTGAAGCGCGACTTGTTGATCTTCTTGATGAGGCGAGGAACGACGGTCAATCCCAATAAGAAAAATCCCACCGTCGCAATCAGGTGATACGACATCTGTCTCGGGTTGAGCGCGGTCTTGCCGGCCAGCGAGGTGGCAACTGCCAAGGCCAGCCACAGCACAATATCTTCCAGCACGGCGACACCCAGGACCAATCGAGCGAAGCGGGTGTGCAGGATTTTCAGATCGGCAAAAATCTTGGAGACCACCGGCACCGATGTGACGGCGACTGCAACCGCAAGAACAATGATCAGAGAGATACGGTTGCCGTTCGCACCCGCGAGCTGTGGGCGAATCAGCCATGGGCCCAGCACCAGGCCAAGGACAAACGGAACACCAGTGCCGACTATCGTAAGCCAGCCGACTTCGCGACGCTCTTCACGGCCGAATAACTGCTGCGCTTCCGCGCCTGACAGGAACATCAGCAGGAGCAGGCCGAGCCAGTAGACAAAAGTAAGAACGTTCCCTTGGTGCCTAGCGGTCTCCAACAGCCGGGAAGCGAACGGCAGGCGGCCGATCAGCGCCGGGCCTAGTACGATGCCGGCCAGGATCTCACCGACAACTTTTGGCTGCCGCAGCTTGACGAAAACATAACCGAGCAACTGGGCAAGGCCAACAAGCAGAAGGAGTATGAAGAAAATGGACGTCAGATCGGAGTTCAACACCTTTGAGCTGCTCTCCTGCAGCTTAGAATCCGTTGCGTGCAGGAGGGTTTGCCTGACTTTCGGGGAGATGACACTGTACTTGGGAAGTCTTGGGTCAAACGCAAGCAGGTGTGGCCCTGAAGACTACCTTTCGATCAGCTTCTTCAGATCATCGAAAAATGAGGGATACGAAATTGCTACGCACTCGGCGCTGTGGATGATGCTGTCGCCCTCAGCCCGCAGCGCAGCAATCGCAAACGCCATCGCAATGCGGTGGTCATCGTAGCTCTCAATTTCGGCGCCATGAAGGCGCTGTCCGCCAGGGATACGCCAGCCATTTTCAGTTTCCTCAATTTCGGCGCCCATGGCCTGAAGGTTACGAGTAACGGCGCTCAGCCGGTCCGACTCCTTCACACGCAACTCCCCAGCGTCTCGCAGCTCCAAGCCTCCCGCGGTAAACGGAGCGATTGCCGCGAGCACCGGCAGCTCGTCGATCAGGAGCGCCGTGAGCGCACCCTGGATAGCGACATGACTTCCCTTCCCCGCCAACAGCGAAATCGTCCCCACCAGTTCTCCGTGCTGCTCCTCAACTCGCAGCATCGAGATCCGGCTACCCATTGCTGTGAGCACATCCAGCAGCGCCGATCGCGTCGGGTTCAGTAGCACGCCGTCGATCACCAGATTCGACTCAGGAAAAATGGCAGCGGCGCAGAGAAAAAAAGCTGCAGAAGAAATGTCTCCCGGCACGTACGCCTCGAGCGGTCGCAGAGTCTGGCCGCCAACAATGCTCACCGAATCTCGCGTCCTCTCGATTTCGACGCCGAAAGCGCGCAACGCGAGCTCGCCGTGATCCCGTGTTCGAGCTGGGTCCCGTATCGTCGTCTTGCCTTCCGCCAATAATCCTGCAAACAGCACCGACGTCTTCACCTGCGCGCTGGCAACTTGCGGCCGATAGTCGATGCCGTGCAGCTTTGCGCCGCGAATATGCAGGGGTGCGTAGTCGCCGTTCGTCCCATGAATCCCCGCCCCCATTTGAGTCAACGGCTCGATAATGCGCTTCATGGGCCGGCGCGATAGCGACTCGTCCCCAACCAGCTCGCTGGTGAAAACCTGGCCCGCGAGAATTCCCGATAGCATCCGCATCGTGGAACCGGAGTTCCCGCAATCCAACGGCTCGGTGGGCGCTTGGAGCTGCGCGCCCCCGCCTTCAATCGTCACGTCCCCCTTTTCATCGCGCTCGACACTGCAACCCAGCGCCCGGACGCATGCGAGGGTGCTGGCGCAATCTGCGCCGGGCGCAAAGTTATCGAAGCGCGAGCGTCCGCCGGCGAGACCTGCCAGCATGGCGTAGCGATGCGAGATGGACTTGTCGCCGGGCACACGCAGGCTGCCCAGGATATTGCGCGCGGGATGGATCACAAGTGATCTATGTGTCGGCATGTTCACGAGCCAGTGTTCATTCTTTTACAACGCGGCATTTAATCCCAGCGGTCTGCACAAACGTCCCGATCTTTCGCTACAGGACACAAAGCCTGAACTCCCCGTCCGCAATCACCGTCTCATCTGCAAACGTGGCGGCAGCGCAACGTCGCGTTTGTGGGTGATGCTCCCCGGATTTGTTGAGTCGCCGCGTCCATGGAGAGTCACCTCGCTATATCGCAGTGAGAGGCTGACGTATGCTCCACTCTCCTTCTGTTGTGAGCCTGTTCGTTCTGGTTGCGCTCTGGACAACTCTCCTCCCCGCGCAAGTCCTCCCTTCGCTTTCCGGCCCCGCGGTCACTGACGCGACCGTAGGCGTATTGCAAGGCAGAGTCTTAAGTCCCAGGGGCCAGCCGCTGGCGGGAATTCATGTCGAGCTGGACGAAGCCCGAACAGCCATTCCGATCACCTCCACCTATAGCCAGCCGGACGGCACCTTCGCAATGTACAACATTCCCACGGGCGAATACGAAGTGGTGGCCGAAGCTTCCGATTCCGAAGTCAGCAATGTCATCAGGGTCGAGTCGCAAAAGCCTACGCTTGTGTTGCGATTCCCCCGGGATACAACTTCACACAAGCAGTCGCCAAGCACGGTTTCAGTGGCTCAAGTGGTGGCGCCAGCAAAAGCGCAGAAGCTCTACACTCAGGCCCACGAGGCGTTTCGGCGCGGGCAGTACAAGGACGCATCCAACCTGCTCGAGCAAGCGCTGCAGATAGAGCCACATTATCCTGACGCTCTCACCTTGCGTGGGCTGCTCGAACTGGGAAACCCCGATCCGCAGGTACCGCAGCAGAACTTCGAGCAGGCGCTGCGTCTAAATCCGAACGACAGCACAGCCTCGATCGCGCTCGCAGCGGTGTACAACCGTGAAGCCCGTTTCGACGATGCCGTGCGAGCTGCGCAACGCGGGGCTTCTGTCTCTCCCAACTCATGGCAGGCGTACCTGGAGATGGCCAAGGCGTCGATCGCGCAGAACATGTATGCGAAGGGGCTGGTGCTCATCCGACAAGCCGAGCGATTGGGCGGCACGAAATATGCCGAGGTTCGCCTCGTTAAGGCTTATGGGTTGTTCGCGCTAAAACTTTTTCGGGATTGCAAGTATGAAGCACAAGCAGCGATTGCACGCGATCACGATGGGCCCTCCGCCCATCTTGCGCGCCAGCTTCTCGCGCAGTTGACTACGGACGATGCGGGCTTAGCAGCAGAGCACTGAATCGTTACGCCCGCGCGCGAATTTGCTTGCTGAGAGCTGCGGAGTGCACGCGGCGCAAGATTTCATTTCTGGCACCAACGATCTCGCGCAATCTCCGAGCGACTGTTGCGCGTCTCCTATCACGAGGGCTTAGGTCGTGATCCTACGTCAGTTGCAACCCAAGCCATTTCTGTTCAGAGTTGCCCACGCTTCAACTTTATATTTCGCGAAACGGCACGTGTGGCAGCCAACTTCGTTCAACAAACTTCATCTGACGGATTAACGCGGTGCCAAAACAGGCGCCGCGCCGAGCGTGCAAGACCCCGGGTCTGCCGGCGAAGCAGATAAAAGGGAAAGACACCTCGCGGAATTCAGTGACCAGGTGGATACGATGGTTTCCCGGGCCCGCGTCGCAACGTTGTTTCTGTTGGTCTTGGTTCTCAACCCGTTCACTCGTGCGCAAACTCAGCCATTGGATCAGGTGAACACAAGCATCGCGCCCTCGAAGGCAAGGTCCTCAACCCTGACGGAAGGCCCGTCTCCGGCGCCCGAGTTGAGATTGATGACGCAAGCACGGCCATCCCTGTGACCTCCACTTACACGCAACAGGATGGCACCTTCAAGCTTGCCAACATTCCAACCGGGACCTATGAAGTTGTCGCCGACTCGGACAATTCCGAGGTCAGCGACCAGGTCTGGCTGCAGACAGGACACCCCAACGTAGAGCTGCGATTCCCTGCTCGTGAGGCCGCGCAGACCACTCTGGAACCAACTGTGTCGGTGGCTCGTATGTTGGTGCCATCGAAGGCACAGAAGATGTACAAGAAAGCTTTTACTGCCTTTCATGCGGGCAAGTACGACGAGGCGCAAAAACAGCTTGATGGTGCGCTGCAGATCGACCCGGACTTTGCCGATGCCCTCACATTACGTGGCGTGATTGAGCTAGAAAACGATGTCAGCTCGGCACGCCAGGCACTCGAGCACGCCGTGGAAATCGATCCCTGCGAGGGCGCCGCCTATATAGCATTGGCGGCCGTCTATAACCATGAGGGCCGCTTCGATGACGCGATGCGCGCCTCAGAGAAAGGGCTCTCGCTGTCTCCCAGAGCCTGGCAAGCTTACCTCGAGATGGCAAAAGCCTCGATCGCGCAATCCATGTATATGAGAGGTCTCAAACTTGTGCGTCAGGCCGAACGGCTGGGCGGCAACGCCTATGCCGAAGCCCATCTGATTAAGGCGTACGCGCTGCTGCCGATGAAGCTGTACAAAGATGCCAAATACGAGCTCCAGGCGTCACTCACGCGCCAGCATCAAGGCCAAGTTGCCGACCAGGCACACCATATGCTCGCGCGAGTAAACGCGCTTGAGGGCGTTGGAACAGCGCAGGGGAATTAGTAACTTCCGTTGATTCTCTCCGCCCAGCTCAGGCTGGGCTTTTTTGTCGGAGCACAAACGCGGCCTGCAACGATTTACAATTTCGCAACAGGTGCTCCGTTTGGATAACAAAGCCATCGCTCACATTTTTTACGAGACTGCCGACCTGATGGAGGTAAATGGCGACGACTCCTTCCGCATCCGCTCCTACCGCCGAGCTGCCGAAGCACTGGAGGGGCATCCTGAACAAGTTGCCGATCTGATTCATGAGCCGAAAAAACTGCTGGGCATTCCGGGCATCGGCAAAGGCATGGCCGCAAATATCCAGGAGCTCTCCCGTGAAGGCAAGCTATCCCTGCATCAGGAGCTGCTACAGAAGTATCGACCCAGCATGCTGGAGTTGCTGAAGATCCAGGGGCTCGGCCCAAAAACTATTGCTCTGCTGTGGAGTGCCTTTCAGGTGAGCGATATTGCCGGCGTGGAGAAACTGGCGCGGGAGGGCAAGCTGCGGGAGTTGCCGCGCATGAGTGAGAAAAGCGAACAGAAGATACTGAAAGCCATCGAGGATTACCGCCGTATCTCCGGGCGCTTCCTCCTCGACGAGGCGGACCGCACAGCCCAAAAGCTGACCGAGCACCTGAGCCACATCAAAGGCGTCGAGAAGATTACGCCCGCAGGCTCGCTACGGCGCGGGCGCGAAACGGTTGGGGATCTGGACGTGCTTATCACCGGGCCCTGCTGCATTGACGATCGGCAACGCGCAGACCTGATCGAAGAGATTCTGCGCTTTCCCGGCATCTTCGACGTTCTCGCCAAAGGCGACAACAAGGTCAGCTTTAAGCTGCGTAGCGGTATGCAGGTAGATGTGCGTCTCCTGCCGCCGGACTCCTACGGTGCGGCCATGCAATACTTTACCGGCTCCAAGAACCACAATGTGACGCTTCGGCAACGTGCGTTGAAGATGGGTCTCACGCTGAACGAGTACGGTCTGTTCCGCCTGGAGGACAATCAGCGCGTGGCGGGAGCGACAGAGGACGACATCTACGGCACGCTGAAGCTCGACTGCATTCCTCCGGAGATGCGCGAGAACTGCGGCGAAATCGAGCTTGCCGCCGAGCACAAACTGCCAAACCTGGTCACGCGAGCCGACATCCGCGGGGAAGTACACATGCACACCGTTGAAACCGACGGCCGCTGCACGATTGACGAGATGGCCGAGGCGGCAAAGGAGCGCGGCTATCAGTACATCGCGATTACCGATCACTCCAAGAACCTGGCATTCGCTAACGGCCTCGATGATAAGCGCGCTGTCGAACATATCGCCCGCATTCGCGCCGCTAATGACCAGATCGACGGTATCACGATCATGGCGGGAATCGAAGTCGACATCCTGGCGGATGGCGAGCTTGATCTATCGGATTCGGTGCTGGAGCAGATGGATGTGGTTGTCGCCAGCGTGCATTCGGCCTTCAATCAGGAGCCGCAGCAGATGACCGATCGCCTGCTGCGCGCGCTGGAAAACAAAAACGTTTCCATTCTCGGTCATCCGACGGGAAGACTATTGCTACGCCGCGACGCCTATCAATTCGATATGGACGCGGTCCTCAAAACCGCGTTCAAGAATAGAGTCGCGATGGAACTTAACGCCTATCCCGACCGGCTCGATTTAAATGACGTGCACCTGCGCATGGCGCGTGAGCGCGGGGTGAAGATCGTCATCAATACTGACGCTCACCATACGTCTCATTTCGACAAAATCAAGTACGGAATTCTTCAGGCACGTCGGGCATGGCTGACGCCCACCGATGTCCTGAACACGCTGCCGGAAGCAGAGCTTCGCAAGGCAATGAAGCACGAGTGGCCCAAGGCAGTGACTAGAGGATAGTGGCTAGTGGATAGGAAGCCGGACTAGGCGATAAACTCAGATCATTCTGGAGAATTCATGGCCGACAACGAAAGGCCTCCGAGCCAGACAGAAACGCAGGCCAAAGCTCCCGCCTACGATGAGTTCGGCACTGCCAAACGCAACCTCCCGCCGGTCGCACCGGTAGCTATCGCCATCGGCATAATTGCCATCGTGGTCGGAATCATCGCGTACACGCAGCGGGCCAAGCCAGTCGCGCAGGGTAGTATTGATGGCGCGTGGTTCAGCCTTCCTGCAAACGTGCCCGACCCCATGATCCTGATCGAAGTTTCCCTGAAGAACGTCGGAGACAAAATTCTTTACATCAAGGACATCAAAGCTTCCATCAACACGGAAAAGGGGGAGCAGTCCGACGAAGCCGCGTCGGCAAGCGACTTTGACCGCTACCTGCAGGCATATCCCGACCTGAGGGGCCATGGGACTCCGCTGCACGTGGAGATGAAAATTCCGCCGGGCGGCGAGCAGAAAGGAACGGTGATGGTGTCGTTCCCGGTGACACAGCAACTCTTCGATGAGCGCAAGGACCTGGCCGTCACCATCGAACCGTACGATCAGAAACCCATTGTGCTGCACGAGAACAGCACCGCAGCGAAGTAGCACTTGGCGCGCAACCCGTGAACATTCTTGTCATCGGCGGCACGCGCTTCATCGGCGTGCACGTGGTGCGGCAGCTCGCACAAGCCGGTCACTCGATCACCGTCTACCACCGCGGAGAACACAAGAGCGAGCTTCCTGACGGCGTGCGCCACGTGCTTCGGCCAGAGGCTGCAATGCCCGCCCGCAGTTTCCCGCTGGAGTTGTTGAACCCCCAGCCTGACATTGTGATACACATGATCGCCATGGGCGAGGCGGACGCCCGCGCCGCTTCAGAATTCTTTCGCGGACGGACCGGGCGCATGGTCTGGATCAGCAGCGGTGACGTCTATCTCGCATATGGTCGCTTCACCGGAGTCGAACCGGGACCGGTTGAGCGGGGGCTGCTGCGCGAAGATTCGCCGGTGCGATCGGTGCTCTACCCCTACCGCGACACAGGCAAGGCAGCAGATGACATCGCCAACGTATACGAGAAAATTCTGGTTGAGCGAATCGCGTTAGGCGACCCGAAATTGCCCGGAACCGTGCTGCGGCTGCCCAAAGTCTACGGAGCCGCTGAAAATGCCGATCTGGCGACAGTTTACGCATTTCGGAACCAGCCGCAGTGGCGCTGGACCCACGGCTATGTCGAGAATGTCGCAGCCGCGATTGTGTTGGCCACGGATCAGTCCTCAGCCATGGGACGCATCTACAATGTGGGCGAAGAGCACACCCCGACGATCGCGGAGCGGCTGACCAACTTGCCGTCCTCGTCCCTCCCAATCAGGACCGATCCAAAGCTGAATTTTGAGCAAGATATCGCGTATGACACGCGTGCTATTCGCGAGGAACTCGGCTATTCGGAGCTGGTCCCGGAAGAAGAAGCGATGAACGCGATGCTGCTCGCCTCGCGATGAGGAGCCTCCGGCCAATGCAGACGGTTGCCTACGGCGTCACTGGCGTGGGCGCGTTCTTCGGCGTAGACAAGTATCCGCTTATGCTGTTCTTACCCGCGGTGAAGACAACCAACTCATATAGCAGGTGATCGCGTCCGGTATAGAACTGTAGAGGTTCGTTCAAGGTGCGGTCTTTCTTCTCAATTGCGCGATCATCGGCGATGACGTTGAGCGTGAACTTACCTTTCTTAGGATCAACCTTCTTTAATACCAAGCTCACGGTTGAAATTGCCGTTTTCGCGTTCTTTTGCAGTGTAAAGTCGTAATAATTGCGCTCGCCCTTGCGCTTCAACACATCAAGTTCCTGGGCATTGTGGGCGATGAGCCCGCTCTGCACACCCAAGTCGCCGATCGCGCGCTCCAGTTTCGCATTGGTCGCAGCCAGATCGGTTTGCGTCTTCTGAATGTCGGTCTTGGCCGAACCCACATCGGTCTTCACCGTGCTGACTTCGCCGCTGACGGCAGCGAGTTCCTTACTTTGCTGCGTCTGTGCAGCAGCCAGGCGGGCGGCCGCAGCTTTCTGCTGGCGCTCCAGTTCGGCGGCGCGCGCGGCCATCTCCTGCTTGGTCGAGCCCACCTCGGACGTCAGGGCCTGCTTGAACTCCGACGATGTGGCATGCAGTCGATTGTTCAGCTCGGCCTGCTGCACATCCAACGCCTGCTGCTTCTGCTGCAGCGCCGCTATCTTCGACCGCATGTCGTTCATGAAGTACAAAGACGCGATCGCATAGATGACCCCAAGGCCCAGCAGCACGTATATCACGATTGTGTGGATCTGACTCTTCTCGGAGCGAGGCGGTTCGGGTTCAGTGGCAATACTGATCGGAGCTTTTTCGGGGAACATTAAACATCCTTTCCTGCTTCTCTCAATTGTCTGGGAGCGAAATACCCGTGTCAATGAAATCTGCACTGCCGGAGGGACCGGCCGCGAGCGTGGCTCCAAGGTTTGTTGAGGGTAAGACCTTACTTACAGCTAAGAGAAAGTCGCTCAATGCGACTGACGCGGAGCGCCAGCTCGCATCGGCGAGCCGGAAGAAGACAGGACATGGCTCGGCGCAGTCTTAGCTGCGCCGCCACGAAGGAGGCAGAAGGGCCTAACTAAGCCTTCCCGTAATACGCTGCATTCTTTGCGATGAACTCCTGCTTGTCGGCAGGAACTTCCTCGGCGACGAAGACCGAGTTGGTCGGACAGACCGGAACGCACGCCCCACAATCGATGCATCCCTCGGGATCTACGTAAAGCTGGGTCGCCGCCTCGAAGCCCTCTTCATCCTTCTTTGGGTGAATGCAGTCAGTCGGACAAGCCTCGACGCAGAGTTCGTCCTTCGTACAGGTATCAGTGATGACGTATGCCATGATTGCGATCTCCCTCTTTCATATGTCTATGGCTGTCGCCCAGCTCACGGAGTGCTTGAAGCAGTCTCACGGCTGAGCTGCGGTCGGGCCCGTCTCCGGCTCATCGGTTTCGTAGAGCACGGGCCCTGTCGCCAAAAACACTGTACAAAGAGGGCGGCCATCGAGGCGGTGATGCCGGTCACCGAACGGTTGTGAGCGGCGACACAGGCGTGGAACGCCTCTTGCACGCCGCCGTTTCCCGGCTATTGCGACAGCATCTTCACACTGTCCACGTGCAGTGCACCATCAGCGGTCATGTCGCCGGTCACCTGCACGTGATGGCCAATGTGCTCCTTCAAAGCGTCGGGGTTCTGCACCTGCAAGATCTTCTGGTCCTTGTCGCTGACGAAGACAGGCTTCTCGCCCGCTCCAATGCACTTCTTGGCACAGGCTTCATGTGACGCGTTAGCGCCTTTGGCGCCGCACTTGGAGTCGCTAATCCACCCATCCCAACTCTTGTCCTTCGCTATCGCTAGAACGCTCATGCTGCACAGATACAGGCCTATCACCAGCAAAACTCGCGTCTTCATTTTGTCTCCTTAATGTATGAGCAACGTCATTGCCCAAACGCCCATTAGCCGAGGGTTTAGAGCTGAAGCGCGCTCCATTTCTCACCCTACAGTACGCCATAGGGCCCCGGCAGATGTCAATGAGCACAAGTTTATTCCAATTAAGGTAGCGGTGGGGACAAAAGCTGCCGCCGGAGTGGCGAATAGCAGGCTTTAGTTGTGACTGGCATTATCGGCCACAGCTGGAGTTCTAATATCCGGCTTGGTTCGCTGTTCGAAAAGTACAACCTCGCCGGGTTTGACGTAGCCTAGTTGTTCGCGCGCTTCTTTCTCGATCATGCCGGGGTCGCCCCGCTGAAGTCCATCGACCCGGTGCTGAAGTTGGTCATGCTGCAGGCTCAAGCGCTCGATCTCCTGCTGGAGGCGCTGCACCTCGGCGCGTTTGCTCTGCCACACTTTCATACCGTTCGCGCCGAAGACGACTTTGTACCCAATCAGGACCGCAAGTAAGCCGATGCAGAGCGTAGCCAATATGCGACGCATGCGATACAGCCAGTTCCCGGCAATCCTGATTGTGATCTTCATGCCCGACCTGCTGCCGTGGCAGCATACCCCGGCGCACCGACAATGGACCTGGCCGGCGCGCCCTGGTGATTTGGCACCAGTTTCCAGTGGACTTCTCTTCGCTTGCCCGGTCAAGCGAAGCTCTGGCGAAAGACGCAAGAGAGTCAACCCAGCCCTTCGCGAATAGTCGTTCCTCTCAAAGCACAGTGATTTACTTTAGATTCGCGTATTCGATTTTCGCTTGTTTGTAGACAGGGATTTCCGGGTCGGCATCTTTCCAGACGGCAAGGAAATCCTTGTAGGCCGCGAGTGCCCGATTGCGGGCCGCGTTAGCATCTGCGCCGTGCATGCCCTTCGCCTGCAACACCTCGGCGCGAGCTAATCCGAGGTGTGCTAATGCTCCCGTCCAGCAGTTCCAAACCATTCCTTTGTGGTCCAGAATCTTCTGGAACTCGGCAGCGGCGGCCGGGCCTTGTTCAGCAGCCAGATAAGCCTGGCCGCGAACGTAGGTCGGATAAAGACAGGTCAGGTTGGCCAGGAAATCAATCTGGGCATATTCGATGGGCGGCAACGCGCTTTGTAAGTGGTTGATCGCCGCCTCGGGATCTTTGCCATTCAGCGCCAGCTGTGCCTTGATTGCAGGCAGCCACAAGGACTGTATCTGTGTATCCAGCGGGTAGCGCTTGTCCAACTCGTCTGCCAATGCCTGGGCATGTCCGTTGTCGCCAATAATTGCATACGCCAGGGCAGCTTCGACCGCTACGCCCTCGCTCTCCGGCACGAGCTTCAGTCCGGCAGCCGCTGCCTGCCGCGATTCCCCGAATTCGCCGGCCGCGGCCTCGCGCAGCGCCGCGTTCTCCGACCAGATGCCCCCGCTCTCCTTGCTGTCCGCCCGGATGGCGGCAGCCACCGATCGTATGGTAAGCTCGTGCGCCTTACTCAGGTGTCCGTTGTACGCGTCGGTGTCAGCCGTAAGCGCGAGGCCTACATGCTGCAGTGCCGGTTTGGCCGCAAACCAACGCTGTTGCTCTGACATTCCTGCTCCGTCCCGCATAAGAAACGCGAGACTGTACAGCGCCATGTTCAGCACGGGATCTTCCAGTTGCATCGACTCCGCCTCATGAATCGTCTGCCGGGCTTCGTCAAAGCGCCCGAGAGCAAGCGTGTAGTTCGCAAGATTTCCGTAGATGAAGACGCGAGTAGGTGCCAGGCCCTTCGCCTGCTTGGTCACCTCAACTGCACGCTGGTACTGGCCCAGCCCGGCATACACTGTTCCGAGGTGATTGTAGGCAAGCGGGTCTCGCTGATAGTCATAAATCATCTCCTGGTAAGCCCGCGCCGCCTTATCCAGTTCACCGCTCACGTTCGCATAGTATCCAGCAGTGAACAGCAACTTCTCCCGCTCACTGGCATGTTCGCGAAGCTCGAACGCCTTGGTAAAGTACTGGCTGGCGCGCTCGGGTTCGAGCAGATCGTTGTAGTCGTTGCCCAGCGCGTTGTATCCGGTCGCAAAGTTCGGATCCAGCTCTACCGCACGTTGATCGTAAGCCAGAGCTGCCTCGGCGCCCTTTTCGCGAGCGGCCATTCTTCCCAGGCTATATGCCTTCAGAGCTTCCAACGACGAAGTAGTGGCTTGCTCCAGCGGGACATCGAATTTTTGCACTGTCGCCAGCGACTCGCCCAATTGACTGCGCAATTTCGCCGCAGCCTCACCTACTGCGTTCAGCACCTTCTCTTTACTGTTAGCGGTTACCTGCTCCTGGGCCAGGGTGTCGCCGCTCTGGCAATTCACGGCTTTCAACCCGAGGACGTATTCGCTGCCTAGGCTGGCAATCGAGCCGGAAATGTAGGCCCTGCTTCCCGCTCGCATGCAAAGCTCGCGCGCTACCTCTGGCGTTAGCTTCGTATTGCCAGGCCGAGTCATCAATTTGAAGGTTGCGACGACTTTGTTATCGGGCAGCACATTCAGAAACGGCGACTGGTTCAATGCCACCGTGAGCGCCGTCTTCAGTGTGTCATCGAAGACCGGATCGGCAGTGCTGTTGTTGAAATCCACGATAACTATCGTGTCCTTGTCGGTCAGGCGCGGCGTCCGAGGCGCACGGTAGTGATATCCGACGGCTACAAGCGCAACCACCAGCAGTACCGTCGCGGCTGCAATAAGTGCCCATCGTATTTTCTTGTGTGCACCTGCTTCCCTGTGCAACGTGGCGGACTTGATGCTGCTCGAACTAGGCGCCGTATAGCGTCCACTCTCTGTGTCGCGCTTCAACCGTTGCAGATCGGTGCGCATTTCGGAGGCGTGCTGATAACGGAGGTTGCGATCCTTCTCCAGCGCCTTACGGATAATCGATTCCAGCTCCGGGGAAACCTCCGGATTCACCTGCGAAGGCGGTATCGCTTCCTGGTGCAGAATGGCGCCGCAAATCTCGCCCGAACTCGAGCCATCGAACGGCAACTTGCCCGTCGCCATCTCGTAAAGCACCGCTCCGAAGGAAAACAGGTCAGTTCGCGGATCCAGATCTTTTGCCCGAACTTGCTCCGGCGACATGTAAGCGACGGTGCCGATCATCGCTCCCGGACTGGTCAGGTGCTGGGCGTCGGAAGCCGCCACCATGGTTTCTGTGTCGCCACTCTCGCTTCCGGATTTGACGTCTACCTTGGCAAGGCCGAAATCGAGAATCTTGGCGTGGCCGCGCCGCGTGACGAAGATGTTGGCAGGCTTGATGTCTCGGTGCACAATGCTTTGGCCATGTGCCGCGTCGAGCGCGTCCGCAATCTCCGTTCCCACACTCAAGAGCAACTCGGGTTCAAGTGGCTTGCCGGAGATGCGGTGCTTCAGCGTCACTCCATCGAGGAATTCCATCGCCATAAATAGGCGGCCGTCTTCTTCGCCTATGTCGTATATGGTGCAGATATTCGGATGATTGAGGGCAGATGCGGCACGAGCCTCGCGGCGAAAACGCTCCAACGCAATTGGGTCGGCGGCTACGTCTTCGGGCAGAAATTTAAGCGCGACAAATCGACCAAGGCGAGTATCCTCGGCCTTGTAGACTATCCCCATCCCACCGCCCCCCAGTTTTTCCAGGATGCGGTAGTGCGAGATCGTAGTTTCGATCATGGGCTGATCGTAATTGAACGCAGAGAGACCACTCGATGATAGGGCGCTCGTAACAGGCAGTCAATTTCTATAGCCGGTCCGCGGCTCGGCGACTCAAGCGGTTCGCTTCAGTCGGGCAGCGTCTTTCCGCGTGTCTCGTAACCGAAAGGAACGACCAGCAGTCCTATCCCGAAGGCGATTGCGGTCATAGCAACCGGCTTCCCAAGAGTTCCCATCCGGCTTACCAGCGCGCCTATGCCGAAGTTCACTCCAGCGGCGATAAATCGCCCGAAAGAAGTAGCGAAGGCGAAGGCCGTCGCGCGTACGGAAGTGTCGTATTGCTCGGGCAACCACAGGCTGAACATAGTGAAGTTGCCCCCGAAGAATCCCAGGAAGAAAAGCATCGTGATAAATGGCTTCAGTCCTTGAGACAGATAGAAGGCCCAACCAAAGCTCAGCAGAATACAAAGCGCCATGCCAAGGAAGTAGAGAGCTAACGTCAGCCTTCGTCCAAAGCGCTCCGCCAACGGTGGCAATGCCAGGCAACCCAAAATTGTCCCTAGCGATAGCAATCCCATTCCAAGGGACGTCGTCTTGACAGCCTGCGGCTGAATCGCTCCCCCACGTTTCGCCAAAGCAATGATTGCGGTTGGCGCGTAGACTGCGCCTGCCCACAAGCCGCAGATGGCTGCCGTCAGCAGGATAGTGTTGACGATTGTGCGGCGGGTGTAAGGAGGACTGAAGATGGCGAGCAACGGATGGCGCCGGAGAGCGCCTTCGGTATGAGCTTTTCGTTCCCATCGCTCCGGTTCCTTCACACGGCGCAGGATCATGAAGGCGACAATAACCGGCGTCAGCCCGCACCAGAACATCGCGCGCCAGCCCAAGTGTGCTCCCACAGTGTAGTTGAGGGCCGATGCCAGGAAGAATCCCGCATAGTATCCGGTTTGCAGATATCCGGCGCCCATCTTGCGGCGATCCTCTGGCCACGCTTCGGCGACGTACGTTCCCGCCAGGGCCCACTCGCCGCCAATACCTATTCCCGCCAGCAAACGGAATAATGCGAGTTGCCACAGGTTTTGCGACAACGCCGCTGCTCCGGTGAACACCGCGTACACAAAGATGGTGGCTGCCAGCACCCGCGTGCGCCCAAATCGATCGGCAATGGGTCCCCAGATGAGCGACAGCCCCCATCCCACCAGAAAGAGTGCGAACAACACCGAGCCGGCATATCCGACGGTGGCTGGCGTGGCTTTGATGCCGGACTTCGGCAGCAACTCTGTCAGTGCGGGGCTGAGGACCAGCGCATAGATGACAGAATCCATGCCGTCCAGCGTCCAACCAGCCCAGGCCGCCCAAAAGCCGACAATCTGCGAGCGATTCAGTTTGGTGCGGATGCCAACTGCAGCAACCGGAACTGCGGTGTCTGACATGGGTCCTCTTTCCGCAGAAGTTGGACGTCAGGATCAAGCGGATGTGCGGGAGCATATCACGGCAGGTCGGGCCGAGCGCGACGGGAGCACTGGATCAATCTCTGAGTAGCGCGTAATCCGCCCTGAATCTATCTGGAAGCGCAGGGACAACTTCCCACAACCCCGGCGTCACAAGACAAATTTCACCGGGCCACGGGATTAGGTACGCCAAGTTCACCATTCGTGCGGAATTACAGGACGCATTTCCCCAATTCCCGCCACTGAATCACAATGTCCGCCAAGACCATCGAGAACGCAAGGCAGGCCCACACGATGGTTTCGTTCGCATGGAGGCCGAGGTTTTCCCACCTCGTCACACCGCCGATCACTCGCACTTCAAGAAAGACCAGTGCGACCGCAAAGCTGCGAGTCATCCATTGCTGATGCTCCTGAACCCTCCCTCTGAGAATGAAGACCGTCGCAATGCCGGTAGTAACCATCCACAGCGCTGCTTCCACTGCTCCGGCAATGCTGAAAGACCGCGGATCGCCCATGCGTTCCTGGAAATACTGGATATAGAAGCCGAGTGGCGCTGCCACGAACACACCTGCAACGTAGATTCGCCCGGCTACCCGATGGAGCTGCCTGAAACGCTGGCGAAGCCGATCGGAGAACTGCATTGGACCAAGCAGAAGCGCGCAGGCTCCTGCTATCCCATGCGGCAGCAGCCACCACTTAAAGGACTCGTAGTGCCGCCATATCGGATCTTTGGGATGCAACAGAAAGCTCTCATCATGAGGGATGACGTAGGCCAACATCAGGCCGATGGCAGCAAACAGAAGGTACTTTGCGCGCAACCAGGATCTCGTGCGCAGTGAAGTGATCAGGACAGTTGACATAGACGAACCATATGGTCGATTTGCTGCTTCGTGCCTTTCTTCTTCATCGCGGCCGCGTAGGGTGTTCCACCCCTCGCCAAGGTTCAGACGCGGCCGCAATTCAACCATTTCCCAGCCGCTCGCGTCCGAAGACAGACTGCCACGTCGGGACCAGACTGAGCGTGCGCGAACGCCTCTGCCTTCATGGCTGAACAATCACTGTGCCCTGCATACCCAGATTGTCGTGAAAGGCACAGACATAGGGGTACGTTCCGGGCGTGGTGAAGGTGACGCGGAACCGTGTCGGTGGATAAACCGGCGCTTGCGGGACGCCTGGTACATCCTCGAGGAGAGCCGCGATCACCCCGGAGTGTACGTTCTGCTGCGTGCTGGTGATCGTCGCGTGAAGAGCGCCGTCCGGATCTGTGCTCACAACGCAGTTCGGGCTGCATGACGGATCGATAAGATCCTGCGGTACCTTACCAAAGGTCATGGTGTGCCCGAGTTCCGCATCCAGATTGGTCCACTCCACGGTGTCGCCGGCGTGAATCGTGACCGTGCCGTCAAAGAAGCGCACCACGGAAAGCGATTGTTGTCCGCCGGCGGTGGCGGCGATCTCTCCCACTCCTGCGGTTACGGACTTCGTGTGTGAACTCACCTTCGCAGAAAACATGTCCCCGATGGCATGCTGATGTTCGGCATGATGCTGGTGGCGATCCGCGTCTTCCAGCAACGCCTCCAACTGTTCCTTCGCCTGTTCGTCGTAAGCTGCCTGGTCGTACGGCAGGGGCAAGGCTGGGTCAAGGACGTGAATGACACCGAACATCTCTGCGTGTACCAGGCAGACGATTTCGTAGTTACCCGCCGTGGGAAAGATCACCTGATACTTTTGGCCCAACATCAAAGGCGGGCTGGAGACACAAGACGAGCCATCGAAAGGCGATCCGCTCGGCGTGATGTTTGGGCATCCCTGGTTAAAGTCAAAGGGATAGACTTGGCCGACAGTCAGGAACGTGACCGTGTGAATGTCTCCGCTAGCGAAAGTCCAGGTGATATTGTCGCCCGCATGGATCCACATCTCATTGGGGAGAAACGCGACTGCCTGCCTGGCCATATCTTTACTTTGACCGCCGACCGTAGCGCTCCAGTTTTGCTGCGCCTGCAACGCACAAGTTAAGGCGAGAAAAGCTATCGACGATGCTCCGAAAAGGATGCGGGTTTGGTAAGTCTTGCGCATAGGAACCTCCAGTTCATCAGGATTTTGGCGACCGCAGCAGGCTCACCAACAGACCGGGAAAGCGCTCCGTTCGGGGTCTATTGCCTCACACTTGCCGCGTGGCAGTGCCAAGATGGAGGTGATCGCCAGACCGAGCAATAGTGAGGGCCTGTTGATTGAATCAATTTTGGCTGTGCTTGCAAACTATTGATAGGACGCTAATTGGCGGTGACATTTCCGGTCGTGTAGACTGCGAAAATATCTGCCTCTGGGGTCTTGAGTGAAACAGAAGCCGGGGGAAAGCGACGACTGTCTCAAGCTTTGCGAGGACGTCGAACTCGACCTTCGCGCCTATCAGCTGCGCAGGGCCGGGCGGGTACTCAAACTCGAACCCATTCCCATGAAGCTTCTGATGCTTCTCGTCCAGCATCGAGAGGGACTTGTCACCAGGGATCAAATCGTCGAGCACATCTGGGGCATGGACGTTTTCCTGGACACTGACAACAGCATCAATGGGGCCATCCGCAAGATCAGGCAGGTTCTTAGGGACGATCCTGAGCACCCCAGATTCGTGGAGACCGTCAGCGGCAAAGGATATCGCTTCATAGCACCGGTCAGCGAACCGGAGACACAAGAACGTCCGGATCCAACCCCAGATTCCGCCCGGGCAATCCCTGCGCAAGAGGCCACCGCAACACGTCGAGGAAAGCACCTGCTCACGGTCGTTGCATCTGCCGTTGTGGTGTTAGCGCTGGCAACGCTGGCGTACTTCTATCTTCACCGCAAACCGAAGCTCAGTGACAAAGACACCATTGTCCTCGCAGATTTCACGAACACGACCGGCGACCCTGTATTTGACGGCACACTCCGGCAAGGCTTGGCGGTGCAACTTGAGCAGTCGCCTTTCCTTAGCCTCATTTCGGAGGAACGCATCCAGCAGGTACTACGGCTGATGGACAAGCCGTCCGATGCACGGCTTACCCCAGAGATTGCCCGGGAAATCTGTGAGCGGACTGGAAGTGCCGCCGTTCTGGACGGATCGATTGCCAGCCTCGGAAGCCAGTATGTGTTGGGGTTACGCGCAGAAGACTGCCGCACGGGAGATGTTCTTGCTGAGGAACAGGTGCAGGCGGCGAGAAAAGAAGACGTTCTGAATGCCCTTAGCCAGATTGCCAGCAAATTCAGGACCCGGCTCGGTGAATCACTAATCACGATCAAGAAACACGACACTCCGCTCGCCGAGGCTACGACGGCGTCGCTCGAAGCCTTGAAAGCGTACAGCGCCGGCTGGCAGGTTTCCTTTTCTTCGGGTTCGGCGGCTGCCATTCCATTTGTGCAGCGCGCCACAGAAATTGACCCAGACTTCGCCAGCGCCTATGCGATGCTCGGACGTTTGTATGGCGACATCGGAGAATCGATCCTGTCTGCGAAGAATACCAGCGAAGCCTATCGATTACGAGGGCGCGCCAGCGACCAGGAGAAGTTTTTTATTTCCGTTACCTACGATTTGCAGGTTACGGGCAACCTGGAGAAGGCGCAACAGGCCTTGGAGTTGTGGATACAAACTTATCCACGCGCGTGGCTACCCCACGGACTGTTGTCCGGAGCCATTTATCCTCAGTTGGGAAAATATGAGGAAGCGGCCGAGGAAGCCAAAAAGGCCCTTGCGATCGACCCGGACTTTTCCATCGGATATAGCAACCTCGCCGGCAGCTACGTAGCGCTTGACCGCTGGGACGAAGCGGAAACCGTTTTGCGGCGAGCGGCTGATCGCAAATTGCAAATCCCTGATTTTTTGGTTCAGCAATATGTTATTGCCTTTCTGAAAAACGACGAGAGCGGCAGGGAGAGGCAAGCTGCTCTGGCTCGCGAAAAGGCCGGCGCCGACGACTGGATGTCCAACGCGGAAGCGTTCGTATTGGCGTATTCGGGTCGTTTGGAAGAGGCAAGAACCATGTCACGCCGCGCAGCGGACCTGGCTCGGAAAGCCGACCGGCGAGATACGGAGGCGTTGTACGAAACAGACGCGGCGGTGCGGGAGGCCTTATTCGGAAATGCATTTGCGGCAAAACAACGAGTTGAACGCGCCCTGGAGCTCTCAAAGAGCCGGGATGTGGAATACGGAGCCGGCTTTGCGCTTGCTCTCTCGGGGGATTCTTCACGTTTTCAAACGCTGACCGATGACCTCTCAAGGCGCTACCCGGAAGATACGAGAGTTCAATTCACTTACCTGCCAATCCTCCGCGCACTTATGGCTTTGAACCACAGCCAGCCATCAAACGCCATCGAACTGCTTCAAACTGCGCTTCCTTATGAGAACGGGACTCCGACCGAAGGCGGTTCTGAATTCCTTTTGGGCGCGGGTAATCTTTACCCCGCCTATGTCCGCGGCCTGGCCTATTTGGCCGCACATCAAGGCGCCGAAGCTGCTGCGGAGTTCCAGAAAATTCTCGGCCATCGCGGGATTGTCCTCACCGATCCGATAGGCGCACTGGCGCACTTGCAAATGGGCAGGGCCTACACGCTGTCGGGAGACAAGGCCAACGCAAGGTCTGCCTATCAGAATTTCCTTACCCTTTGGAAGGACGCCGGCCCAGACATCCCCATCCTCAACCAGGCAAAAGCGGAATACGCGAAGCTCTGATGAGCGACGGCGAAGCGTTTGCTATCCCCGCAGAGTTACAGGCGGTGAGTGAATTCCGCCAGTGTCCAGTCCCACTCACTCGAAAATCGCGAATGAGTGTCACCCGGCAAGGTCGCCTTGAAACAGGCTCTTGATCGCCGGCTTCGTTACCTTCCCCATCGCATTCCGCGGGAGCGCCTCCAGCACCAACAGACGTGACGGTACCTTGTGCGTCGCCACCCGCTGCTTCGCCCAGGCGCGAAGTTCCTCCAGTTCGATCACACTATCGCTTCTCAGCACAATCGCTGCGCCGATGCGTTCTCCCCATTCTTCATCCGGCACGCCGACCACGGCGCACTCGGCGATTGCAGGATGTTCGCGCAGCATCTCTTCAATCTCCAGCGCAGAAACTTTGTGAGCGCCTGTCTTGAGTATGTCGATGTTGCTTCGTCCCAGAATCCGATAGACGCCGCTCTCGTTAATCGCGGTATCGCCGGTGCGAAACCATCCATCGCGAAAAGCTTCGCGTGTCGCCTCCGGCCTGCCCCAATATTCCTGGAAAACGTTCGCCCCGATAACTTCGATTTCTCCCGGGGAGCCCGGCCACACCGCGCAGCCGTCCTCGTCGACCAGCCGCACTGCAACTCCTGGCAAAGGCATGCCGACACTTCCCGGCACGCGCTCCCCTTGGTAGGAATTCGAGAGCGCCATCCCGATCTCAGTCATGCCGTAGCGCTCAAGTAAGGTATGACCCGTGATTTCACGCCAGCGCTCCAGTGTGCTCACAGGCAATGCCGCTGATCCGGAAACCATCAGGCGAAGCTGCGCCGCGCCTCCGCTCCATTTCTTGCGGCGCTCAGCAGGCGCTTTCTCCCATGCGGCGATGAGCCTGACGTAAATCGTAGGCACCGCCATGAACAAGGTGAGAGCACCGCTTGCGATTCGCTCCCAGACGGCTTCAGCGTCAAAGCGCGGCAGCATCTCGCAGACTGCGCCCGACCACAGCGCACATGAGACAACATTGATGATTCCGTGAACGTGGTGCAACGGTAGACACAGCAGAATGCGATCCTCGGGCAACCACTCCCAGGCCTCAACCAAGCTCGTAATTTGCGCGCAGATGTTTGCATGCGTAGTCACTACGCCTTTTGGACGGCTGGTGGTGCCGCTGGTGTAGAGGATCATCGCGCGACGCGGGTTTACGACAGCCGGCATCGTCACTGGATCGCTTGCCACCGCTTCATCGTAGGACAGCAACCGGATTTTCCCCGCTGACTTCGCAGGTGCGACATTCTGCTCATTTGCCACATCGCAAATCAGTACCGATGCTTGCGTGTCCTCGAGGTAGTATTCGAGTTCCGTCCATGGCGAGCCGAGCGGTAGCGGAACCGCGATGCCTCCTGCTCGCCAAATGCCCCACTGGACCGCTACCCAGGGAAACCCGGGTGTCAGCAGAAACGCTGCTCGTGCCTCACCGAGATCGTCGCCTCCGGCCAGCAGCGTGCTCGCAACCCGCTCCGAAGCCCGAAGCAGATCGTCATAGGTGTAGCTGCCGTTGCAGTCGACAATGGCGCTGCGGCTGCCGTGCTCCTTGGCGCGCGCGATCAGGTCGGGTAGTGTCGCATGCGGCATGGCGCAGACTATACGGCCAGACATTCTATTTGTCACTTGCATATGAAAAGGATGCTGCACTTTCCGCCCCGTGCTAGACTTCGCAACATCCCGGCAGCACAAGATTTGCAACAGAGGAGTTGCTTATGGCGACGCGGCCGCAGCAACCTGCACCAAGGACAGAAAGCGCCCTGGCACGCTTTGGGTTGGCACTGGCCAACTGGAGCGAGCGCTGGTTTCCCGATCCCCTGGTGTTTGCGCTATTGGGTATCGTAATCGTCTTTATTACCGGCTTGTGCCTTCACCAGTCCGCCAGCAAGCTCGCCATTCAAGGTGGAAAGAACTTCTGGACCCTCGTTCCCTTCACCATGCAGATGGTGATGATCATTATCGGCGGCTACGTTGTAGCTACTACTCCGCTGGTAAGCCGCTTTATTCTTGCGCTGGCCAAAGTACCCAAAACCGGGCGCGGCGCGATCGCGCTGATTGCGCTGTTCTCAATGCTCACCTCGCTGATCTCGTGGGGACTGAGCCTCATCTTCAGCGGCCTGCTCGCGCGCCAGATGGCGAATCGCGTCAAAGGCATGGACTACCGCGCGGCCGGCGCGGCTGCCTATCTTGGATTGGGGGCGACTTGGGCGCTCGGGCTGTCGTCTTCGGCAGCCATGTTGATGGCGACCAAGAGCGCGATCCCTCCTGCGCTGTTCGCAATTTCGGGCATTATCCCACTCCGTCAGACGCTGTTTTTGTGGGAGAGCATCACCATGGCTGCGGTGCTGATCCTTGTCTCGGTTGCAATCGCCTACTTCTCCGCACCTTCGCCGGAGAACGCGCGCACAGCAGAGTACTTCGGTCTCGGATCCGCGACCATCCCCGAGGCGCGCCAGGAAGAGCCCCGTACCAAGCCCGGCGAATGGCTGGAGTACAGCCCGTTGCTCTCTCTCTTCGTGGGCGTACTCATTGCCTGGTACCTGATCGATTTCTTCCGCAGCTCACCGCAGGGCGCACTGGCTGCGCTCGACCTGAACACTTACAACTTGATATTCATCACCGCCGGCCTGCTACTGCATTGGCGCCCCCGAAAATTCATTCGCTCCGTCACCGATGCAGTGCCGGCAACCGGAGGCGTGCTCATTCAGTTCCCGTTTTACGCTGTCATCTTCGGAATGATTATCGGCACCGGCATCTCAACCTGGCTAGCCGACTTGTTCGCCCGCGTTACAACCCATGAAACCTATCCCATCCTGGTTGCGCTGTACTCGGCGGTGCTGGGAACCTTGGTTCCATCAGGCGGCAGCAAGTGGGTGATCGAGGCACCCTACGTTTTGCAGGCGGCCAACCTGCATCACGTCCATTTGGGCTGGGTGGTGCAGATTTACAACGCCGCTGAAGCGCTGCCCAATCTCGTAAATCCGTTTTGGATGCTACCGCTGCTCGGAATACTGCGACTTAAAGCGCGCGACCTGGTCGGCTACACCGTGCTGCAGATGTTCGTGCACATTCCGATCGTCTTCTTCCTGTGCTGGTTCTTCGCGCGCTACATTGCGTGGGTGCCACCGATGAAATGAAGTCGCGCGAAAGCCTTAGGCGTGCAATCCCAGGCCCTGGACGAACGCTGCGAAGCGGGCATCGTTATTGAGATTGCGCAATAGTGGATCGCCTTTGATGGCGGACAGCCCAGCGTCCTTGTGAGCGCGAGCCAACTGCAACCACTCCATTGCGTGGTCCAACTCGCCGCGGAAAGCGTATACCTCGGCTATCTGATACGCCGCCTCGTTGTGATAGTTGGCAATGAGCTGGTGCAATGCTGCGTCGGCTTCCTTTTTGCGATTTAGCGCGGAGTAGGCCAACGCCTCTCCGACATTGCGCTCGCTACTGGCGTGGTTCTTCTCGAACTCCGCCAGAGCCTGTTGAGGCTGCGAACGCTCAAGATAGACCAATCCCAAGAGGTAATGTGCGTCGGGTGCGTTCGCGCTGATGGCTAAGGCTTTTTGAAATGCGTCGATTGCCAGCTCCTGTTGTCCAGCGTAGTAGGCGTGCATGCCCAACGAAACGTGTGCCACCACGCTCAACGGATCGATTTCGACGGCCCGGCGATTTAGCGTGACCGCCTCCTCGAAGTTTCCTAAGCTTGCCTGCAAACTCGAAGCGCCCAACAGCACCACCGAATTCTGCGGCTCCAGCGCCAGCGCTTTCTGGAAAGCCGCCGTCGCGCCTGGCCAGTCCCAATCGTAGCTGCGCTTAATGCGCCCGATGGCGGCATGGGCCTCGGCCAGACCCGGGTCCAACTGCAACGCCCGCTGCGCAGCACTCATAGCCTCGCGATAGCCCTGCTCGACCGGTGAACCTTCCGGACCTTCGGTCAGTGCGATCGCAGCCCAGGCCAGCGCCGACCAACCGCGCGCATAACCAGGATCGATCTTCACCGCCTGCTGGAAGTAATCATAGGCCCGGCGAATATCGTCGAGGGTGCGGCGTTCATAAAAATAACGACCCTGCAGATAGGCGTTATACGCCTCAGGTATTGTTCCACGCGGAATTTTCCCAGCATGCGAATCGAGCAGCCGCACTTTGAGCTCGCCCGTAATCGCACGCGCGATCTCATCTTGCACCGCAAACACGTCATTCAGCTTCCGATCATAACTGCCTGACCAGAGTTGAAATCCGTCCTCGGCCTTCACCAGCTCCGCCGAAATGCGCACCCGGTTGCCCTCTTTCCGGACGCTTCCTTCCAAGATGGTCGCCACGCGAAGCTTTTTTCCAATGGCAGCCAAATCGGGCGCTTTCTCGCGAAACTGGAAGGACGATGTCCGCGCCGCGACGCGCAGCCCGGGAGTCTTTGCCAAGTCGTTTAGCAATTCCTCGGCAAGACCGTCGGAGAAGTAGTTCTGGTTCTTCTCGGCGCTCAGGTCAGCAAACGGCAACACCGCAATTGAGGAGGGCACGGGAGCAGAATGAATGCCGGAGCGACCCTTCCACCACAACAGGCCGACTGTCATCGCCACGACTACGACCGCTGTCACTGACAACTTCCAGTAACTCTTTGAAGCAATGCTTTGATGCAGAGGTGCTGGGACTAAGGCCGTTGCCTCCACGTCCGATGCTTGACCCACTCCTGCGTGGATTCCGGAGCTTTTTCCAGCGGAAACAAGCTCTTCCGCATACTCAGGTTCTCCGATAAAGCGATATCCACGCTTGGGAACGGTTTCGATGTAGGCCGGATTCTGGGCCTCATCGTTCAACGCCTCGCGCAAACGCCGCACGGCCACGTTGAGGCTGGATTCGAACTCGACGAATGTGTTCTCCGCCCACAGCCTCGCCTTCAGCTCCTCGCGACTGACCATCTCGCCTGAACACTCCAGCAGCGCCTGAAGCACGAGGAACGACTTGGGCTGGAGCTTGATCCGGTAGCCGAACTTGCGCAGATCTCCTGACCCGAGGTTGACGCTATAGGGGCCAAAGCGCACGACGGGTGACCCGATGGGAGGCTTGGGCCTCGCCTCCTCAGGTGAAAAGAACGGACTCGGTTCGAGAGTACCGGACATCGGTAGGCACGAATGTTATCACAGTTTCGTCAACAGGGGATATGCGCCCGAACCATTATTAACCTTGGGTTCAACAGCTTACACCGTAATGTGCAATTCATTTGACTTGGGGCACGCGGAGGTGCAAAAGGACAGCAACGCCGCTTCTTCGCGGTCAGCGTCGCCTCAGCGCAACCGAAATTTCCGAGCTGTCTAGTCAAGTAAGGAGACTCAGCTATGGCACCTATGTTGAATGGGGAGGCTCAACCTGTGAATATCTACGACGCTCAAAACCACAGGCTAATGGCACGCTTGCCTGCAGGTTGCAGGAAATTCAGTGCAATTGATCTGTGGATGACACTGGCTGCGATTGCTAGCGCTGTTCTTCTGATCTTCGCCGCCAGCCAGAGCCAGGCGCAGACCTTCAGCCAAATCTACAGCTTCACTGGCCTCGGCGGTGGCTCGCTCACCAGCACGCCGGTTCTGGATCGCGCCGGAAGGCTCTACGGAACGGCAGAGGAAGGCCAGTCCGGAAGCTGTGTCGACTACGGTATGGCCTACCGGCTGGCGCTGAACGGCTCGAACTGGCTGCTCAATCCGCTACACTGCTTTAATGCGCCCCTGGGTGGAAACGACGGCGCTTATCCCATTGACTACGGCGGCCTGACGTTTGGGCCTGACGGCAAGCTTTACGGTACGACCGATGAGGGCGGTATCGGGTGTAGTAGTGGCACGTGCAGCCTGGGAACGGTTTTCAAGCTGAGTCCTCCACCGAGCGCCTGTCACACTGCGCTCTGTCCGTGGACTTCCACCATTCTTTACAAGTTCGGCACCAACAACCCTGACGGGCTATTTCCAGAGGGCAATGTCATCTTCGACTCTGCCGGCAACATGTATGGCACGACTTCGCAGGGTGGGAATTCTAATCTGGGTACCGTCTTTAAGTTGACGCCGTCCGGCAGTGGGTGGAGCGAGAGCATCATTTACAGCTTTACTACTGGCGCGTCTCCGGCTGCAGGTGTAGTGATGGACCGCGCCGGCAACCTCTATGGAACTATCCCCTTCAACAGAGGTGGTTTTGGCTACGTTTTTGAACTGAGTCCGTCAGGCTCGGGGTGGACCGAAAGTGTCATCTACGCATTCACCGGCGGAGCGGACGGAGCGGGGCCGATGGCAGGATTGGTGTTTGACCAGGCAGGCAATCTATATGGCGCGACGTACCGGGGCGGCGCAAGCGGCGGCGTCGTGTACGAGCTCTCGCCATCCAGCAATGGCTGGACATTTAACGTTCTGCATAGCCTCGAGGGAAACGGCGGCCCGATGAGCGCGCTGACCCTCGATGCTGCCGGGAATCTCTACGGTACAACAGTCCACGATGGCCGGTCTCAATTAGGCAATATTTTTGAGCTGAGCCCAGGTGGTGGCAGTTGGACCTATACCGACCTGCATTCGTTCGTGCTCGGAGATCCGGGCGCAGCTCCGGTTGCCGGGGTGGCCGTGGCACCCGATGGGACGCTATACGGAGCCAGCGGCACAATCGCCTGGAAGATCACGCGCTGAACGCATTGAAATTCTTGGGTGAGCTCCAAGCAAGCAGCGGTTTAGAATAGGGGTCGATCATGGGGGAGTCGTAGGATGGCAATGCCGAAACTGTCGGTCGATCAGCGACATCGTGGCTCAGCAATCGTAGGACAACTGCTTTGCATGTTGCTGTTCGTGGGCATCGCAACGCAAGCTGCGTATGCACAGACGTACTCCGTGATTCACAACTTCAGCGGCGTAGGCGATGGCGCCACCCCGATGGCTGGCCTAACTCTGGATCGTGCCGGAAATCTTTACGGCACAGCGAATTTCGGCGGCAATTCGGGTGGAAACTGTGGTATCGGCGGCTGCGGGGTAGTCTATCGCCTTACAAAGCATAATTCGGCTTGGGCGTTGACCCCGCTTTATAGCTTCCTTGGCGGAGATGATGGGATGAATCCGGAGGCGGCGAATGTGGTCATCGGACCGGATGGCAGCATCTTTAGCACAACCTACTACGGTGGTGGAAGCTGTAATGGAAGCAACCAGGGCTGTGGCACTGTCTTCAAGTTGCAGCCTCCGGCGAACGCCTGTCAAAGCGCTATTTGTCCCTGGACGGAAACCGTCCTGCATCGCTTCAATGGTGCCGATGGTGCAGGGCCTGTGGGTGCTCTTGTCTTCGACCAGCAAGGCAATCCTACCGGCGCAACTATGACTGGCAGCCTCCGCAACGGAGGTACGGTTTATCAACTGAATTCCTCCGGTGGATGGACAGAGACGATTCTCTTTCATCCCTATGGTTATCCGGGGAGTAGCGTGACCATGGACCACGCCGGCAATCTCTATGGTTCAACCTTTGTCGGCATGCAGAGTCCCGGAACCATTTATGAGTTAATGCCATCGGGCTCGAACTGGATTGGCACTGCAATCTATGACTTCACTGGCGGAAGCGATGGCGCGTATCCTAAGGCGGGCGTGATCTTCGATCAAGCAGGCAATTTATACGGCGCAACCACCGCCGGAGGTTCAGGGCAGGGTGGCACCGTGTTCGAATTGACTCCATCGGGTGGCAGCTGGAATTTCAATCTGCTGTACAGCTTTACCAGCTCAGGCAACGGCCGTGTAGTAGTAGGCCCTATAGGTAATCTCGTGATGGATGCTGCCGGCAACCTATATGGCACAACCTTTGCCGATGGAGCTAACGGCTACGGTGGGGTATTTAAAGTGACTCATTCTGGAGGCGGCTGGAATTACACTTCCCTGCACGACTTCACTAATGGAGCTGACGGAAGCTTTCCCTACAGCAACCTAGTCTTCGACGACCAGGGCAATCTATACGGTACGGCCTCGGGCGGTGGAGCTTTCGGCGCCGGAGTTGTCTTCCAGATCAGCCCCTAAGCCTCCGCAACGAAATATGCGTCAACAGCGGCGCTCAGGGACTCGTGATCGAGGCGGGGCGGGCTGTTATCGAAACTCGCCGCCCAGCGGATTTGGTCCACGATGTCTCGGGGATGACATGCCCGCAGCGGCTCCTTCAAACGTTTGATGATCTCGATCAGCTCATTGACCATGGCAGGTTCGTACTGAAGGTTAGCATCTTTGCAAATTGCACGGAAGATCTCGTGGAATTGCTCCTCGGTAACAGCTCCTACTTTGATCTTGGTCTGAATTCTTCGAAGGAACGCGGCGTCCGCCAGTGTGGCTGGTTCCAGATTGGTGGCAAATACCACGAATAGCTCGAACGGAATCTCGACCTTTTTTCCTCCTGCCAAACTAAGGAAATCAATTCTGCGATCAAGGGGCACGACCCAGCGGTTAAGCAGTTCGTCCGGGCGCAGGCGCTGACGTCCGAAGTCGTCGATGATCAGCACGCCGTTGTTCGCCTTCATCTGCATGGGAGCTGTATAGAACTTCGACACAGGATTAATTTGCAGCTCGAGCATCTCCGTGGTCAGCTCCCCGCCAACCAAAATCGTCGGCCGGCGGCAGAGCACCCAACGCGCGTCAGCCGTCTGTGCACCGGGATCGTTGATTCTGGTGTGAACATCAGGGTCATAGACGGAAATGATCTGACCCTCGACTTCCACCGCAAACGGCACCCACGCCTGATCCAGCGCAAGCACTCGCGACAGCGTGGTAGCTATCGTGGTCTTTCCCGTACCGGTTGGTCCATACAAGAAAATCGACTTGCCCGAATTCAGTGCGGCCCCAAGCTTTCGTAGCATCTTCACGTCGAGCACCAGATGGCTGAAGGCGCGCTGCACGTCAGGCATGTGCACTTCGAGGTTGCTCACGCTTTGATTGCGAACTTGTCGTACGTAACTCTTCAAGGAGACCGGCGCAGCACCCGTATATTGGTTCTGGGACAACAACTCTAGAGCCCGCGATCTTCCAGGAGTAGTAATCGCGATCTGAGGAACGTTCCCGGTCATCCCCGTGACTTCGCACAGCTGCTCTGCACGCAGCCGACGAAGTAGTTGGTTGACCACCCCGACGCTCAGCCGGGTATGTCCCACCAGTTCCAGCAACGACAAAGGGCCGGATGTGTAGAGGATTTTCAGCGCCAGGTCTTCAAGGATGGCTTGGCGCACTCCAACTTCTGCAATTGATTCGGGTGCGTGCTGGGGTCCGCCGACTGCGATCCCCGTACCTGACTCGGGAGCGCGCACCGAGCCGCCCACTCCGACTCCCGAAGCCGATTCGGGAGAGCGCGCTGGTCGCACTCCAACTCCTGCAACGGATTGCAGGAGGCCGCTTTTGACCGCAGATCGATAGTCCAAGAGCTGACTCCTGTGATGGAAACTAGCCTACCGCAGCGGGACGATGGCCTACACTGTAACAGAAGCAGCACTCATGATAAATCTCTTTTGTTAGTCTGGAACCACACCAGGCGCTTAAGTGCTCGCTAGGGCGATATGGGACGGCGGGAGCCTCCCTGCTACTCGGTCCCCTGCAGTTCTCTGATCGCCTCTGCCAGCGCTGCCATGCTTCGCAGGAATGGTCCCCAGCGTGGATCAGAGCGGAAGGGGTCAAGCGCGGGATTCACTGCCGCCGTGGCGAGGGCCGCAAAACCATGGTCGCGACTTCGCTCGAGCTCCGCAAAACCTCGATCCAGATCACCCATCGCCCCGAAGATGGTAGCGGCGAAATAAGCGCCATCCGCTGTCGCAGCGGAATCCAGCTTGGCGAGGATCCCCTCGGCTATCTCGCGCTCGTCCGCCAGAGCGGCCACGTAGGCCAGCAACAGCTCCCCTACCAGGTCAGACCTCCTGCTGCGGAACTCATTGACTTCCGCGATTGCTTCGGTAAGTTGCCCCGCCCGAGCGAGAACAATCCCTCGCAATGCGTAGGCCATCAGGAAGTCCGGATCGATACTGAGAGTATGTAGCAGCTGGGCCTCCGCCTCGGCCCAGCGCCGCTGGTAATACAGGACCAGGCCATAGCCGTAACTGATCGGCGCCATCAGCGGATCGATTTCGCAGCCTTCTCTAGCCTGCTCGAGTGCTTCGTCGAGCGCGCCACAGGCGGAAAGCGTCTGTGCATACACATAGCGTACGATCCCGGAATCAGGGTTCAGCTCCACCGCTCTTCGTCCTTCGTGGGCTGCCTCCTTAAGATCGTAGTCGCAGAACATTAGAGTCATAGCCAAGGCTGCGTGCGCTTCGCCAAGGGTCTCGTCCAATTCAATCGCCCGTCGGGCACATAGCCTGGCCTGGCTAAAGGCATGTGCGGTGTCGACTCTGCCCACCACGGTCAGGATGGCGCGCGAAAACGCCATACTCGCATACGGTGGAGCATACAGCGGGTCGGTGTAGATGGCCTGTTGATAAAGGTCAATACCGCGCTGCAGTCCTTCCGGAGTCCACTTGTTTGCTTGCTGGTTACCGCGAAGAAACAGTTGATGAGCCGCATTGTCAACCGGCGGTGGTGCAGGCTGGGGCATAGCTTTCTGTCTTGCAGCCGGTAACGGCGCTGCTTTCCGCGATCCCCCTGACGATGCTGCTTTGCGTCCGCCGGATGACGGCGTTGCTAACTTTGCGGTTATCCTCCGGACGATCTCCTCCTGGACAGTCAGTACTTCGTTTGGGCTGCAGCTGAATTGCGAACCCCAGAGCTGCGTGTCCATGGTCACGTCGATCAGTTCCGCTCGAACCGAGAGCATGTCGCCGCGCATAGTAAGACGGCCGTTCAGGACAGCGCGAACCTCGAGTTCCCGCCCGACGGATTGGGGGTCATCCGCGTGGTCCCGGTGACGGAAGGCTTTAGCCCGCGGTACAACCCGAAGTTTAGGCAAAAGTGAAAGCGCGTCAATGAGCCCTTCAGCGATACCCTCACCCAGGTAGTCGAGTTCCGGATTACCAGCTGTATTAGCGAACGGCAGGACAGCTAGCGAGTCGATCGCCTTGCCGGCTTTTCGCACCTTTACGGGCTTCGCTGAAGGCATCTTTTCAGAACTTTCACCGCGCCGCACCTTTCGCAGCTCCGTGACGACATCAGACGCACTCTGATATCGGAGCCGGCGGTCTTTCTCCAGCAGCTTGGTGATGACGTCCCCAAACGCGGCCGGGAGAGCACGGTTCAAGCGGGAAGCTGGAACCGGCTCCCGATTGAGAATCGCATCGAAGATGAGCGCAGAGGTGCTGCCAGAAAAAGGCAGTTCGCCGGTCGCCATTTCGTACAACACCACACCGAAAGAGAACAGATCGCTCCGGGCGTCCAATTCCTGGCCACGGGCCTGCTCCGGCGACATATACGCAATGGTCCCAACTGTTTGGCCCGGACTCGTCAGATGAAGATCGGCAATGCCGGTCGGCGCAGCGGCAGCAGCAACCGTAAGACGTGTCGCTCCGGCGGCAAGCTTGGCCGTTTCCATCTTTGCTAGACCGAAATCCAGGACCTTGGCATCGCCGCGGTCGGTCAGAAAGACATTTCCCGGCTTGATATCGCGATGAATGATGCCGTTCTTGTGCGCCGCATCGAGCGCGTCGGCGACCTCAATGCCAATACGGACGAGTTCATCCGCCGCTATCGGGCCCGCTGCAATGCGCTCGCTGAGCGTCTGGCCCTTCAGTAGTTCCATCGTGATGAAATGATGCCCGTCGGCTTCATCGACTTCGTGGATCGTGCAAATATTCGGATGGTTCAGCGAGGAAGCCGATCGAGCCTCACGGAGCAGGCGCTTGACCATGTCCGGGTCGCTGGCGACTTCTGGTGGCAGGCATTTGAGCGCCACCTCGCGGCCCAGCCGCGTGTCTTCCGCTCGGTAAACCACGCCCATGCCGCCCGAGCCCAGTTTGCCAATCAGTTTGTAGTGGGAGATTGTCCTGCCGAGCATCACTTACCCAATCGCTGAAGATATACCGCTAGGAAACACCCCCGCCTGCGCTCTTGATTCAAGTGGGGAGACTTGTCTATCCGTTTGATCCCGGTAGTTGGCAATTGTGCGCTCCTTCGCCGCAGAAAACAAGGCCCATTCTCCTTCCTTCGCAGTTGGGACCAGCGACGACATCGCGTGGTAGCCGCTGAATTTGAACGATGTTAAGGCGTCTGTCAAGTGGCGCCGCTAGTAATTCGCGGCAGAGAAACTCAAACCTCACTCACATTTCACAACTTGTTGCAATTTGTTGCTTCCTTTTGACACTGCGCTGAATCGTCTGCCTTATGCTCCTACTCCATGGGGCTCCTGTGGAAGAGGTTGCTGATGTTTACGCTTCCAATTCGACGCTTGTCTGAGCGGTCACGCATGCTGGTACTCATGCTGGCCGTGTTGCTGCCCGCAGCTGCGCTCATCATTGGCAGCGTCATTCACCTCAGGTCAATTCAGCGCGACAAGGCGATTGAGGCCGTCATCCAGCGCGATTACCAGCACGTGCTGGCAATCGCCGAAAAGCGAATTGTCGACCACGCTTACGATGTGGTGCAAGATGACAAGGCGAGTTTCCCGCAAGAACCCTGCGTACAAAGCCTCAAGGCCTTTCTCACGACACATCCCGACATTGCGCACACTTTCGTATGGAGCGAAAAGGGCAAGCTGATCTTAGCGTCGCAGCCCGCACGAATGGGCGATCCCGACTTCGAGCAGGAAAGCGCGAAGCTTTCGTCCACGCTGGGCAGTTGGTTCGAGGCCGAGTCCAACGATTTTTTTATCAAGCTCAAGAAGATGGCGAAAACTGAGGGGCGCCATACGTATTTCGAGGATTACTGGGTGTTTCGAGGAGAGAAGTGGGAGTATCAATCGTGGGCCATATTCGTACCTCCCGGATCAACCTCTGAAGAACCAGAGCTGGCTGGGTTCGTTTACGACTCCGCTTACCTGCGAGACAAATTCTTCCCGCAAATCCTGAACAGTGTTTGCCCGTATCAAAGGTCGGGTAACTCATCCGAATCGCAGGTGGCCATCATGGTCCGCACCGCCAAGAGTCCGGCCCTGCTGGTGGCGTCGAGCGGGTGGGACGGCGGCCACGCAGAGGTAGAGCGCAACTTCGAGAGTGTCTTCCCCGGTCTGATCCTCGGGATGAAGCTCCGTGGAACCACCATCGCCAGCATCAGCAACAAGTTCTTGCGGACTGAGTTCCTGATCCTGGGTGCGCTTTCGTTGCTGATGGCCGTGGGGATGTTCTTCGCTTACCGCAGCGTAACTCGGGAGTTAGCGCTGGCGAAATTGAAGTCGGACTTCGTCTCCAACGTCTCGCACGAACTACGGACGCCTCTCGCCCTGATTCGCCTTTATGCCGAGACGCTGGAACTGGGACGGATCGCAACGGCTGGCAAACAGCATGAATACCACGAGATCATTCGCAAGGAGAGTGAGCGTTTGAGTGCGCTCATCAACAACATTCTAGACTTCTCCCGTATTGAGGCCGGCAAGAAAGAGTACAACTTCCGTGAAACCGATGTGGCCGATCTGGTGCGCAGCACTCTGGAGTCTTACCGTTACGAAATCGAGCAGAATGGATTCCAGTTTGAACAGAAGATCGACGACAACCTGCCCCAATTGCGAGTGGATCGCGAGGCGATTGCCCGTTCGCTGCTCAACCTGGTGAACAATGCAGTCAAGTATTCTGCCACCGAAAAGTACCTGGGAGTGCGCTTATATCGCGATAATGGCAGCCTCAACCTGGAAGTTGTCGACCACGGGATTGGCATTCCCCCCAGTGAGCAGCTCAAAATTTTCGAGAAGTTCTATCGTGTCGGCGATCCGCTGGTGCACAACACCAAAGGAAGCGGTTTGGGACTCTCGCTGGTACGTCACATTGTTCAGGCCCATGACGGCGAAATTCGAGTGGAAAGCGTGCCCGGTAAAGGCAGCAAGTTCGTCATTACCTTGCCGGTTCAAAGTCCACAAGTTCAGAGGACGAACGGAGCGTCAGCATGAAATCAGAAGCGAAGGTAAAGACGGGTGAGGCGCAGACTGCGGCAAAGATCCTCGTCGTCGAGGATGAGCCCAACATGGTCGCCGGGCTTCGCGACAACTTCGAGTTTGAAGGCTACACGGTAATCACCGCGCGTGATGGCGTGGAGGGACTGCAGCGAGCGCTCGAAGAATCTCCAGACCTGGTTGTCCTCGACGTCATGATGCCGCGGATGAGCGGGCTTGAAGTGTGCAAACAACTGCGTGCCAAGCGTGGCTCCATACCCATCATTATGTTGACGGCGCGAGGACAGGAAGTCGACAAAGTGGTGGGCTTGGAGCTTGGAGCCGACGACTACGTCACCAAGCCGTTCTCGATTCGTGAACTTCTGGCACGGGTCAAGGCAGTCCTGCGGCGGACGTCCGTCGTTCCCAAGGACTTGGACCAGCATTCCTTCGCCGATATCGAAGTTGACCTGCGCCGTTGTCGTGTTCTCAAGGCAGGCAAGGCCATCGACGTTTCCTCCAAGGAATTTGAACTGCTCAAGTACTTCATTTGCCACTCCGGCGAAACGCTCAGTCGCGACCGTCTTCTGGAAGAGGTCTGGGGATATGAAAACTACCCCACAACTCGCACCGTCGACACCCACCTGGTGCGACTGCGCCAGAAGCTGGAGCCTGATCCCGAACAACCGCAGTACTTCCTAACCGTGCATGGAACTGGCTACCGATTCGTGGGTTGAGCCGTCACTGAACCAAGGTAATTCAGACGTGGAGAGTGTCATGCCGAGAAGTCGAATCAACCGGCGTACCCCCAGTCACCATAGGTGGACTGCGCAACCGTCGGCGACGCCAGAGCCTGCATCTTTTGTCGCCAGCGCGACCCTGCATGACGAAGTGGATTCACTCCTGCGGGAACGACTCGACTTGCACGCGCAGCTGTTCGAGGCAGCCCAAATCCAGCGGAAATTAAGCGGTCCCCGGGCGCTGCATCACGGCGATATCCAGTTTGCCAGCGAAGTCTTTGCCGCGCGTTATCTCTCTGGCGATTTCACCATCACCTCGCAGGATGGCGACAAAGTACTCACCACACTAGGAGACATCGCAGGCAAAGGTTTTGCTGCAGGAATGTGGTTCACGAACCTGGCCGGTCTTCTGCAAAGTTACAGTCAGCCGCACTCCGACCCGGGCAGGACAGCTTCGGAAATCAATCGCCACCTTTGCTATCTGCGTCCCGTAGCTCCCTTCGTCACGGCATTCTTGGCCCAGATGGACTGCGATCGCGGATCGCTAACCTACTGCAACGCCGGCCATTTTCCGCCCATCGTTTTGCATGCTGACGGACGGACAGAATCGCTGGAGAAGGGTGGCCCGCTCCTGGGCGCTGTTGAGGACGCCAAATTCGAATCAGCCCAGGTGTTCTTCGCACCCGGAGACGCGTTGGTCGCCTATTCCGATGGCGTGCTGGAGTGCCGTAATCCTTCGGGAGAAGAATTCGGTTCCATCCGGTTGCTGGCCGCGGTGCAACAGGCGAAGCAGCGAACCGCACAAGCCACTCTCGTGACGTTACTCGCCGCGGTGCAGGACTTCGCCAATGGCAGCCCCCTCTGCGATGACGTCAGTCTAATCGTGATTCAGCGCGACGCGGACCAGTGATATCGGGCGCTTACTGGAGGCTGTGCTGTCGCATCACGCGGGTTTTGCCAAGTCGCCTGGGCTCTTCGGTGTTGCGCGAAATTCCGGCGTGTGTTCGCGACTTGCCTGCGCAGGAAAAATCGTCAACGTAACAACAGATGAGTCTGCCGTGAAGAGGAATTCTGGAACCGGTAGCAGACCTTCTCGTCCGCGCCTTTCGCAAAAGCAAAAAGCGGTATTCTCCGCACTGGAGTCGGGATGGGGGAGAGAACGTAGTGAGGGACCGAGTATAGTACGAAGTGGCGGAGAGAGTGGGATTCGAACTTGAGCCGTTATGCGGGCGTCCGAGCCCGCAGGCGAAATCCCGAAACGTAGTGAGGGACCGAGTGTAGTGCGGAGTGGCGGAGAGAGTGGGATTCGAACTTGAGCCGTTATGCGGGCGTCCGAGCCCGCAGGCGAAATCCCGAAACGTAGTGAGGGACCGAGTGTAGTGCGGAGTGGCGGAGAGAGTGGGATTCGAACTTGAGCCGTTATGCGGGCGTCCGAGCCCGCAGGCGAAATCCCGAAACGTAGTGAGGGACCGAGTGTAGTGCGGAGTGGCGGAGAGAGTGGGATTCGAACCCACGTTAGAGTTTCCCCTAAACACGCTTTCCAAGCGTGCGCCTTCAGCCACTCGGCCATCTCTCCATTAAATCAATAGGTTACGCGGATTAGCTCCCAAAAAGATAACACGCCTTGGGGGGGCCGCTATGAACCGTTTTACTGAGTTTATCCGTGAACGCCGTTACTTTCACAACGTATCGTCCGCCACTGTCTCGTGGTACACGCACGCTTTCAAATGGTTGCCTTCGGAATCGCCCACGCAAGATGATCTCAAAGACACCGTGTTGCGGATGCGCGAGAAGGGACTGAAGGAAACGGGGTGCAATGCTGTCATCCGCGCCGTCAATTCCTATTTGCATTGGAACAGCGGAGCCGAGCGGAAGTGCGGGCCGGGCTGTAGTCATCCGCGCATCGCTCAATTGAAAGAACCACAGAACGTCTTACCAACTCTCACCGACGCGCAAATCAGGTTGCTTGTGAATTGGAAGCCAAAGCCAAGGAATTTTTATGAGCGCCGGTTGCATCTGCTCGCGCTCTTGCTGCTGGATACGGGGTGCAGAATCACGGAGGGGCTCACTTTGCGTTTTAGTGACGTGGACATGGAAAACATGCTCATCACGCTTAACGGCAAAGGCCGCAAGCAACGGATTGTCCCCTTCTCATTCGTTCTGCGGAAGACATTGCACCGCTTTATGGCGGACTTCAACCGGAAGCCCGATTCCCTGCTATTTGCCACGCGGGAGGGTGTGTCCGTCCGACGCATGACGGCTCTACGCGGAATCAAGCTACTGTGCGAGCGACTCGGATTCACCCCGCCCGCCCGCACGTTGCACAGTTTCCGGCACTCATTCGCGATTAACTACTTGCGGCGAGGCGGGTCCGTGTTCCATCTGCAAAAAGTGCTCGGGCACAGCACGCTTGAGATGACGCGGCGATACGCGAACTGGGTTACAGCGGACCTGCAGGCGATGCATGAGCGGGTGAGCCTGCTTAGGGCCTAGACGTTCCGATTGCGGGGCATTCGGGCTGAGTGAGTCGGGATGCCCTGATTACTTGCTATCTTCGCTCGGATAGGCAAGAGTGAATCTCAGCCGCTAGCAAAATGATCTTGGGGTTTGGACTGGCTGCGATTAAAGCGCCGCAGAGAGGGCAGTGCAAGACGAAGAGCCGCGATTCGCGCAGTTGGATTATGCGTGGTTCGGGCCTTGGCGGAGGATCGTTACTCTCGGCCATTGTGGGAGAGATGATTCCTAAGCCTACCCAGTTGCCAGCTATAAACGCACTCTTTTTTGCGGGTAATGTTCAAAATTGATCAGTTCGGGGGTCGGCGTTTATGACACTGTTAGAGTCGCCAGATTTAGGGGGTAAATGTTGCGCGAGGAAAAGGTCGATCCACCTCCCATGTGTCCAGTCTGCGGAAATGCGAACATTAGTACGTCAGATCGTCAAAGCGTTTGCTTGCCGTTTGAACCCCGTATTGTATCCGGCATCCTCAGTTACCGATGCGAGAATGGGCACGTCTTCATGCCTCCCGAAGCAGTGGCATAAATTCCAACAACACAACTTTAGGACCTATCCCGTGCTCCGGTTGCGGCGAGGGGGAGGGGCGGGTCAAAATCTTGAACACGTCCCCTCGAAAGAGAGCCGCATAACACGCTTGAGATGACGCGGCGCTATGCCAATCTTGTGACGGCGGATTTGCAGGCCGTGCATGAGCGGGTTAGTTTGCTCAAACCCAGTTGAGCGGATGGGACATCTATTTGCGCCGGGCTAGAATTGGCGTAAGCTGCATCTCAAATGAGAGCCCTTGTTACGTCGTTTGCGTTGGTGCTGCTGATCTCGTGTACCTCGAAACCGCAACGGCAAGAGGTAAAGGCCGCGTCGGCAGAATCTACATCAGAGGTCGCCCACCCGACGCTCACGCAGCAGAAAATGTGTGCCGAGCAAGCAAAGAAGGCTTTCGATGAGGACCAACAGCAGACTCGGAAGCTGGGAGGGGATCAGCCAATATCGGATTACACAAGCCATTTTGACCCCCAGAAGAATGTTTGCTACGTGCGGATCAGCGCTACGACGGCGAGCAAGCGCGGTTTCACAAATTCGGTCGTAGTATACGACGCCTTCGAGCGAAGGGCCTTTGCCACCTATCTGTGGATGAACTATAGCGGGAAGAAATATTGGGAAGTTAAGCCGTCGGAATGCGAGCTTCACCCGCTGCAGCAACCCGCGGTTTACTGCGAATCAAGTGAAGAGTTTAACGGTCTAGTTGAGAAGTGGTTCGGCGTGGGCGAATAGATAAGCGTCAAGATGACGTTTTGGTACGAATCTTGTGACGGCGGACCTACAGGCGATGCATGAGCGGGTGAGCCTGCTTATGTCCTGCCTCAGTTGGAAATGGAGAAAGCGTTCGTCCGTTAAGATAGCGGAGCGAACGTATGAGGAAGGAACGGAAGCATTTCACCCCAGAAGAAAAAGTAGCCATCCTGAGGCGGCATCTTGTGGACAAAGTGCCCGTCTCGGAGCTGTGTGAAGAACTGAGCCTGCGGCCAACGGTGTTCTACCGCTGGCAAAAAGAACTGTTCGAGAACGGAGCCGCCGCTTTTCAGTCTCAGGAGCGTCCCCATCGCCAAGTGGAGGAGAAGCAGAAACGGATCGAGTTCTTGGAGAAGAAGGTGCGGACCAAGGACGAGGTCTTGGCTGAGCTGATGGCGGAGCACATCGCGCTAAAAAAAAGTCTTGGGGAACTCTAACCGGTATCTGGGTGCCGCATGATGTGCGGGATCTAGTCGTGGATTTCGTCCGTCGCTGGTCGGAGAAGGCCGAGATCGGCATCGGACGTTTCATCCCGTGGCTGGGCGTGACCGCCAGCAAGTTTTATAACTGGCGGCAGCGGTACGAGTGCGTCAACGAGCACAACGGTTGGGTTCCCCGCGATTTCTGGATGGAGCCGTGGGAGAAAGAAGCGATCATCGAGTTCCATCTGAAGAACCCGCTGGAAGGCTATCGGCGACTGACGTTCATGATGCTCGACGCTGACGTTGTGGCCGTCAGTCCGGCGAGTGTTTGGCGGGTACTGAAGCAGGCTGGGTTATTATCACGGTGGAAGAGACGACCCTCGCGCAAGGGAACCGGTTTCGAGCAGCCGCTGCAGCCGCATCAGCACTGGCATATCGACGTTTCCTTCATCAACCTGTGCGGCACCTTCTATTACTTATGCAGCATTCTGGACGGGTTCAGTCGTTTCCTCGTGCATTGGGACTTGCGTGAGTCCATGCGGGAAGCGGATGTCGAAGTAATTCTCGAACGCGCCAAGGAGAAGTACCCGGTGGCGAAGCCGCGGATCATCTCGGACAACGGGCCGCAGTTCATCGCTCGCGACTTCAAAGAGTTCATTCGCATCTCTGGCATGACGCATGTCCGAACTTCCCCCTACTATCCCCAATCGAATGGGAAAATCGAGCGTTGGCACAAGTCGCTGAAGAGCGAGTGTATCCGGCCCGGAACACCGCTCTCGCTGGACGATGCGCTGCGCCTGGTGCAGGCTTACGTCGAGCATTACAACAACGTCCGCCTGAACAGTGCCATCGGCTACGTCACGCCGAAGGATGTGCTGGCGGGGCGTCAGCAGGAAATCCACGCGGAACGCGACCGCAAGCTGGAAGCCGCCAGACAGCAACGCCAGAGTCACCGCCAGCAAGCCGCGTGAAGAGCAAGCTGCCAGACGCCGGGATGCCGCTAGCATAATTGGTGGAGCAGCTGCTGCGGCGAGGGGCCAGTAAAAACTTGCGGATGACTTCTCTGGCCACAGAAGCATAAGATTTTTGCGTTTACTTCATAAAACAAGGAGCGCCTAATGGTCGGCTCAACGGCCCAGCAACAACCGCCCACCGTCACTTCTGTCCTCAACATGCTCTATGGTATTGTCGAGCAGGAAGTCGTTTCCGCTGCTGAAGCTATGCCCGAAGACAAGTATTCCTTCGCGCCCACCAATGGCGAGTTTAAAGGCGTACGCACTTTCGCTGAACAGGTGAAACACATCGGCTTCGCCAATCACCTTTATTTTGGCCCGCTCATGGGCGAGACGATCGACGCTAACTCCATCGAAGAAAATGCCAACGGCCCCGCGGCGCTGAAAACCAAGGCCGAAATTGTCCAGTATCTTAAAGACTCCTTCGCGCTCGGCCATCGGGCCATTTCCGGGGTCACCTCCGAAAACGAGGTCACGCCGCTGCCCAAGCCCGTATCCCCATTCCTCTCAACGCGTCTCGCAATCGCCATTATCGGCGCCTTCCATCCGAAGGATCACTACGGTCAGATGGTCGAGTACCTGCGGATGAACGGTATCGTCCCGCCCGCAAGCCGCCCGCGGCCACAACAACAACAGTCCTCGCAACCCAAACCTCAAAAATGAAGGCAGGTTTGCAGCAGCTGCCCACATGGTGAGGGGTTTCCCTGTTCGGTAGTCCTGATTCTCACGATGGAAGTTGAGAACAGCAGGGCGCGGCGGAGCTAAAATGAACTTGCCGGGTGAAACGGAAGCGGGCACTGCACGGATGCAACCATGCTGAGGGATAACCCGGAGGACTCATCGAGCCGATGCTCAGCAGCGCGGGAGGTTCTTCTCTCGCGCTGCACGCTGACGGAGGAAGTCATCGGACGATAGACCCTCATGCCTTGAAAATCCCCGCCCCGCAGGGGCGGAATCTACACTAACGGAGAACGTCGCTTCTCCATTTCAGGCTGAGCCAAGACACTTAGGGGTTAGCGGGTTTCAACTATTGGAAGCCCGTCACGGAGTAACGCCTCGCCTGCCGAAGAGACAAAAGACACACTCGCCGTCAGAACGAATAGAAGCATTACGGGGTGTTATCGCCGCACAGGGTGCACCACCCATAAAAGGTGAAAGCGAGGGCGGAAGCGGTGTACAATACGGCCCCTTCACATCAAGTGTGAAAACTCTCAATCGCGACGCATCAAGCTTGCGTCGGGAACTGAGGCTCCTTGTGCCACCGTCAATTGAACGTCTGAAGGAAGAGGCTGTCAAGAAAGCCAACGAATCGGGATCCCTTGATGACATAGAACGAGCTGCCTCGATTTGCAAACTAGCCGCCGAGGCGCAAAAGACCGCCGCCGAGGCGGAGACGCAAAAGAGTGTTGTGCGACAGGAGGGCCTCAAGCAATGGGCGCAGCTACTGGTTCCGCTGCTAAGCGTAGTCACTTTAGCCGTTACGATAATCAGCCAAACCCAGCAGCAGCGACAAGCTCAACAGTGAATCCGCCCTTTCGACAGCGGTGAGGTATGGCACGGCGGAGCTGACGCCATGCCATCGCCTTCAGGGGCCACGCCGCTCCTGACGCGCGGCGCAGCAAACGCAATTTGCCATCATCCCGCACGGGTACGAGTCGGCGCGGTGACGTAGCGCACACTTCGGCTGTGATCTACCGCTGACAACGACGCACGGCGTCGCGGCATGGCTGTCAGCCGACGCAGCGCAGCGGGATCGTAGCCTGTCTCGCACGAATCAATCGTGCTTCAATTCCGTCGTGCCGGATATCCAACAGAAGAGGAATAGTGGAAGTGTTTGGGCGGTGATATTCTGTTCTTTACCTAACGCGAGTCTGTGGTGCTTAGCTGGACGCGCAACGGGATTTATAAAATGGTCGCGGTAACTACCACCCGGCAACTGCCCGCCTAAAGCTCCTTCGAACCCGAACGCTCTCAAATAGAGCCCCCGCGACGATTGACGAACGCTGGCCCGAGCCTCAGTCATATCCGGCTTTGAGTTATGACACAGCGGCGCCCGAGGCCACCGCATCGCCGTCCGGGTTGCCCGCCGACTGGATGAGGGTCGCAAGCGCGCGCTGTTGATTGCCGCGAGCATCCTAGCCGCTCGGAAGCTGTCTCAGTTTGAAGCCGGGCGGAGAGTCCCCCGACGATGAGCGCGATTGCGGACGCGGTGCGATGGGCGGAAGGGATAAAGGCGCGACCCCCGCTATGCGTAATTGTGCTCGTGCCTTCTCAATACTGCGATAGACTTGCGTGGCAATTGTGGAGGAATCGTATGCCAGATGATGCGGCGGCTACTGCCGCAGAAAGATTCACCTTTGACACGCAGCCACACGGTAGTGGCGGTTTCGCGAAGGTCATAAAGGGCCGGGATAATTTCCTGGAACGCGACATTGCCGTCAAGATTCTCGATCCCCTGACGACGGCGTTCAGCCCAACGGAACAGGAAAGATTTAGGCGCGAGGCAAAGATTCTCGCGAGACTTTCTCACCCGAACATTCCTGCAATTTACGATGTGGACTTTCGACCTGGAAAGTTTCAGATCATATTTCAATTCATCGAGGGAAAGACTCTCAGACAGATAATTGAAGAGTAGGGTCCGTGCCAGATTAGCCACGCTAAGGTGTGGTTTCCACAGATCGCAAGTGCCCTCGAACACGCCCACGCAATAGGTGTCATACATCGCGACATCAAACCAGAGAACATTATTATCACTCCCGACAGAGAGACTGCCTACTTGGTGGACTTTGGAATTGCGCTGTCTGGCGAAGAAGCTAAGAGACTGACGAGTTCGGGCTTCGTTATCGGTACGCCGGGGTACATGTCACCCGAGCAGTCGGCTGGCGAACCAGTAGACGGTCGCTCAGACATTTATTCGCTGGCAGTCACGTTGTACGAGGCTTTAACTGGTAAAGCCATACCGGTTGGGCACTACGAGCCTCTTTCCCTAGTCAACGAGGCGATACCACCTGAGATTGACGATCTAATTCAGGATTCTCTATTACCCAAGAAAGAACGGCTCGACTCGATCCGGACATTCGCATTCAGACTCACGGGTGCCTTACGCCCCGCAAAGCCCCTTTCAGACATCTTGGCGCATGGTAGACTCCATGAACTCGCGGCTTCAATAGAAATTCTCACCGCAACTGACTTCATTAAGCTGCCCGAGGGGCAAAGAGCACTCATTTTAGCGAAGTTCACGGACCTCGTGGCATCGGGAGATCCAAAGCTCGATCTTGCCTGCGAACGCCTGCTGGAACTCCTTGTGACCTGTGGGCTATTGTTGGATAAGGAGGACTACCGTGAGGTTGTGAGTCCGGCCATTTATTGGGGGTTTGAAAAAGTAGTTAATGAGTACTTGGGAAGACCTAGTGTACGCCGTGCACTAGAGGACGCAGTATACGAGGCGCGGAGCGACTCGCTAGAGGTCCTTAAAGAGGAATTTGCCAAGTACCTCAAAGATGTTGACTTTATGTCGAGGGAAGAATGGTACCTAAATGCGGTGCGTGATTTACTTGAAAGCGTCTTATCCAATCCGGCGTTTGTCAGCGGTACAGCAGATTTGGTGGCTGCACTGAGAAGCGTCAACAGAGCACACAGGGCCAAGGCGGAGGCGAGAACTAGTCGGCTAGTGTGAAGTTCCGCAAGCTGATGATGAGGGGCAGGCCGCCCCAACATAGACAAATGTGAAGCTGCGATGGTGCGGACGCGGCGCAAGAAAGGCTTTTTCGTGGGCTTTGATTTTTCGCGGGATGCACTCACGGAGATTGACGTATTCTTCCGGCGTGAGTACGCGCTCATAATGGCCGCTCACCGTGCGGAGATTTTGGATGAGCAAATCGCGCAGAAACTAGCATAGCGGCACGCCATGTGGGACACAGCCGTTGGGCAGTGTCCTAGAGTTGCGTTGATGAGTCAGGTTTGATGCTCGGTCTGCCTACGCTTCCTGCGCGGCGAGTCTGGAGTTTTGCCGCCCAGAGCGATGTCAGCTAAATCTAGATATTTTCTATCCTTGGCGGGGATGTTTTCGTCCGGAGGCACTACTCTAGTGAAGGGACGGGAATCCCGCTTAACGGCAGGCCGTTTCTTCCTCTCGGTTCCTCCCAAAGAGCAGCCGCCAGCCTTACTGGAGGCCAACACTCTCCTCTAACTCAAGCGCGGCGCGGTAATGGCTGATGGCGAGATTGGCAGCTCGAATCTCAGCTTCAATCTTGTTGCGCTCCGGTTGGGGGACTCGGTTTTCCATGATTTGCTGATTCAAATGGTGGAGTCGTTCCTCTAAGCGCGCGAGATGGTTTCTTACGGTACTGTCCATCTTAGACGGCCTTTTTCGCCCAACGCCTTCAAGGATAATCCCTTTGTCAATCCGCCTGCTAGCGGAGCCCACAGCGCTTGAATGCTATTGCAACTGCCTGCTGTTTTCCATCAACGCAAGTTTAGGGCACTACCCAAAGTTAGGAAACTCGCCAACGCCCCAACGATACGGCGTTGAGTCTAGGCGAAAAAGGCCCCGGTTTATCGGGGAGCCTCGCCGAATTTGATCGGTCAATTCTTCCACGTGGCACTAACAAGCGCGTCAAGCCGGTCCTGCCGCCCCTTGACCCACTTTGCATAATGCCGCTCGGTAGTGGTCACGCTGCGATGTCCGAGCAGCTTGGAGACGTGCTCCAGCGGGACGCCCTTTTGCAGCAAGTCCACAGCGAAGGTACCGCGGGGGGTTTAGGGGTCAAGCAGCCAACTAAATGTCTCACACCTCTTGGTGGCGAGAGAAGAAGATGCTTGCTCTCAAAAGGCGCACGCCTTAGAATTTTGCCGGGAGTAATGATTCGCGTAATCTGTTGATTTAAATGGCGGAGAGAGTGGGATTCGAACCCACGTTAGAGTTTCCCCTAAACACGCTTTCCAAGCGTGCGCCTTCAGCCACTCGGCCATCTCTCCGCTGAGGAAGCTCGCAGCAGCGTTCATCAATTGTAGCGTATTGTTGCGGCGATACTCGTCGCGCAGGAGTGCATCCGCTCGCGGCTATTCCTACGCGCTGGTGCGCATCTGCGTCGCGGAGCAGGACGTCACTGCCTGTGCGCTATCGCTCACCGCGATGAGCAGCAGCGTGGCATCGTCGGCAAATTTATCGGCCGCGTGTGTCCGTACGCTGTTCAGGATTCGCTCATAACGCTCCGGCAGCGATTCAACCTTCGCGTCCTCTAACAGCCTCTGCAACCGTTCGGCGCCGAACTCCTCACCATCGCTGTTGGAGGCTTCGGTAAGGCCGTCGGTGTAGAGCAGCAGATGATCGCCTGGGGCAAGCACCAGCCGCTCGGAGCGAAAGCCTTCCTTCAACATGAATCCCAGCACCGGCCGAGTGGGGGCAAGCGTGTCGAAACGCCCGTTCTTGTGCCGCAGGATCGGCGGACAATGCCCCGCATTGACGAAGTGCAGAACCCGGCTGTGGACATCGAGCACGCCATAGAAGATGGTAACGTAGTGGCCTTCACCAAGCTGGTTGTTAAGCGTCGTCTCCACCTGCTCCAGAATAATGTCGGGACTATTGCTGGACGACGACAGGGTGCTGACCGACGCATACAGCATCGCCGCGATCAGCGCTCCCGGCGTGCCCTTACCTGAGACGTCCGCCAGGCAAAAGTGGAGCACGTCTGGCGTGGGCTGCCATACGCCGAAGTAGTCGCCGCCCACGATACCCGCAGGCAGGCTGTCGCCAAAAAGCTCAATGCCCTCGGTCACAACATGCCGCTGAGGCACGATGCGGGTCTGGAGCTGCTGCGCGTCCTGCCGCTCGTAATCAGACACCCGCTGCGACGACCGGATCTCCTGCGCTCGCCTGATTAACGAACCGACTTTCTCGAGGAGTGCGTTGTTGCGCCAGGGTTTCTCGATGAAGTCGGAGGCGCCGTGCTTCATCGCGCTGACCGCCAGATCGACATTTCCCCACGCCGTGAGAGCAATGATAGGGATCGTCCCGTCCAGGTCTCGCAGATGCTGAATCAATTCCAGCCCTTCAATGCCCGACGTGCTGTCCCGCTGATAATTCATGTCGAGTAAGGCCAGATCGGGCGTTTGTTCCCGGGCTGCTGTCAGCGCCTCACCAGGCGAAGCGCAGAGCACGACAGAGTAGCCCTCGCCGCGTAGCAGCATCGCCAGTGCCTCGCGTACATGCTCCTGGTCTTCAGCAATTAGGATGGTTGTGTTGTCGGACATGGGAACCGTCACTGCTCACATCAGCAACTGCAGATGGTATTCCAAACTGCATGGACTGCTATCTCGCTGGGAATCCATGGGCTTTGCTGTTCGCGATGAGGGGTCCCGCCCAACTTTGTGAATCTCCCGTCCAGAAATGGACAGCGGCCAGGAAGCCGACCTCCGCCCGACCGACGGTATGAACGCCTATCAATGACGCGGGATCCGATTTCTCAATTGTTCAACCTGCCGTGTAAAATCATGTGTTTGTCCCCACACTTCTCACTGAAAAATGCGCATTGTGGGCCGGCGGCTCTCATTGAAATCTGATCAATCTTAAGGAGTCATAGAAATAATGGCGATTCCAGCCACCCAGCTACGTCCGGGTATGGTCATTAAGCACAACAACGATTTGCACTCGGTGTTCAGCGTCGAGCACCGCACCCCGGGCAATCTCCGCGCCTTCATTCAGGCCAAACTACGCAACCTGCGCACGGGCGCCATGTTCGAGCACCGCTTCCGCTCCGGCGATCCGATCGAGAAGATCACCGTGGACGAAGTGCAGATGGAGTTCCTCTACGCCGACGGCGACGATTACTACTTCATGAATACCGACAACTACGAGCAACTACATCTCGGCAAAGACATCCTCGGCGATGCCGTCGATTACCTGATCGCGAATCTGGCAATAAAAGTGGAGTTCTTCGACGGCAAGCCCGTTGGCATCGAGCTTCCGCAGACAGTGGAGCTTACCGTAGTGGAAACCGAACCCGGGCTTAAGTCCGCCACCGCCAGCAGCGTCACCAAACCGGCTAAAACTGAAACCGGACTTGTCGTGCAAGTGCCGCCCTTCATCAATGAAGGCGAGAAGATTCGCGTGGATACCTCCGAGGGCGCGTATTTGTCGCGGGCATAAGAGTAACCGGCCGAGCGAAATCAAAATTAGGGGAGAGAGAGAATATGAAACGACGTTTTCTGGCGGTTGCCTTGACTGTGAGTTTCACCCTTCCGTTGTTTGCTCAAGAAAAAGAGCAGGCGCGGCTTAGAGATTCCTATGACGTCCTGAAGGCCGCGCTTGACGCACCTGACAAGGGCATCCCGCATGACCTGCTGAATAAAGCCGAATGCGTGTTCGTCATTCCTTCGGTGAAGAAAGCAGCCTTCGTTGTGGGCGCAAGCTACGGTCGCGGGGTAATGACCTGCCGCTCCGGCCAGAACTTTCGGGGGCCTTGGAGCGCGCCGGCATTTTTCGCTTTGGAGGGCGGCAGCTTCGGCCTACAAATCGGCGGTCAGGCTACCGACTTCGTGCTTCTGGTTATGAATGAGAAGGGCGCCAAGTCCATCATGACCAGCAAGGTGAAACTCGGCGGGGACGCCTCCGTCGCCGCTGGTCCGGTGGGCCGCACCACGTCCGCCGAAACCGACATCGTCATGAATGCCGAGATTCTCTCCTGGTCGCGCAATAAGGGCGTGTTTGCCGGCATCTCTCTGGACGGCTCCACGCTCCGTTCTGACGACGACGCGAATAAGAATCTGTACGGGAAGGAGCTCAACGCCAAGCAGATAATTCTGCAAAAGGAGGCGAAGACGCCCCCATCAGGCAGAGCGATGATATCGCTGCTGAACCGGGTCTCGCCGAAGCACATCTGAGGAAGCGCTAATTGCTAGTTGCTAGTTGCTAGTTGCTGCCTTTATGGCTGATCAGTTAGAAACTCGCCGCTACGTCATCTCCGGTCGCGTGCAGGGGGTCGGCTTTCGCTGGTTCGTTGAAGGCGAGGCCGCCCAACTCGGCATGACCGGCTGGGTACGCAATTGCGACAATGGCGACGTCGAAGTATTGGCCACCGGCACACCCGAGCAACATCGGTCGCTGCGCCACAAGTTGCAGCAGGGACCGCGCGCTGCCCGCGTCGACCACGTGAGCGAAGCCACAACCCCGTTATCACGGGACAACTCATTCCGCATCGAAGGAGCCGTCTAGTTGATGCCCTCTAGCGCACCATCGCAGAACTGCGATGATCTCAAAAAGCTCATCCGTGAAGTTCCCGATTTTCCTAAGCCCGGCATCCTCTTTTACGACATCACGACCCTGCTGAAGGATCGCCTGGGATTCGCCCGCCTCATTGACGCTCTGACCGAGCATTACATCAACTGCGACGTCGACCTCGTGCTGGGCATTGAGGCGCGAGGTTTCATCTTCGGCCCAGCGCTGGCCTATCGCTTGAACGCTGGCTTCATTCCCGTACGCAAGCCTAGGAAACTGCCCGGGGAAGTTCTACGCTGGACTTACGAGCTGGAATACGGGCAGGACACGCTTGAGATTCACAAGGACGCGATCAAACCTGGACAGCGCGTCGTCATCTGCGACGACCTGCTCGCCACCGGCGGCACCGCGAAAGCCACCGCCGATATGACTAAGCAACTCGGCGGCAACATCTGTGGGATGGCGTTCGTCGTTGAGCTGGATGGCCTCAGAGGACGGGACAAGCTGAAGGATTACGACGTCTTCTCGCTACTGCACTATGAAATGTAGAGCAGCTGCACCATTCAAAGGCGGAGCACTATTTCTTCAAATTTGTCATCCCGAGCGGAGCGTCCGCCATAATTTTCCGACTCGCCGCTGTTGCGACTCGGGCGGACGCGCAGTCGAGGGACCTGATTTTCGGCTTCTTGCTAAGTAGGCACCACTCTCCTCCCCTCAATGCTGTAGCTCCCCTCCAGCACAATCCGGATCGCTTCCGAATACGCAATGTGCTCCTGCTCCAGGATGCGAGCCGCCAGCGTGTGCTCATCGTCACCGTCGAGCACCGGCACAACCCTCTGCACGACAATTGCGCCATGGTCGAGGTTCTCGTCCACAAAATGCACCGTGCAGCCGGAAACCTTCACTCCATACTCAAAAGCCTGCTTCTGAGCTTCGAGTCCAGGGAACGCCGGCAGCAGTGCAGGATGAATGTTGAGGATACGATTCGGGAACTGCTGCACGAACCACGGCGAAAGCAGCCGCATATAGCCAGCCAGACAGACGAGGTCGACCTGATGCTCCCGCAACGCGGCGACCACTTCCCTATCGTGCTCCTCCCTGACCGTACCTTTGGACGGGATCACTAGCGCGTTCAGCCCACGCCGCCGCGCCGACTCAATGCCCGGCGCATCAGGGCGATTAGAAACAACGACGGCGATCTTCGCCCGCAGTGCTCCCGAAGCGACATTGTCGGCAATCGCCTCGAAGTTCGAACCGCGCCCCGACAGCAGAATGCCGAGATTGCCGAGCAGACGTGAATTTTCAGTGGATGCGGGCACGCAGGCCGATAGTAAAAGGAATACTGAACGCGTCGCAACAGAATTGGATGATTCAGCGACACCGATTTGCTACGCTCTATCCATGATCGAGCACAAAGAGCCGCAGTATCTGTACTCTGAGAAGCAGGCCGCAGACAAGAGTGTAACGGCGCGTCATTTCATTGACACCCGGGCGCGTCTGAACGAAAACGTCACCCGCGCCGACAACTTGCTGGTCAAGCGTTTCTACAATCTCGACCACAACACCTATCTCGAGGGTGCGCTGCCCGCCAAATACAAAGAGCTGATGGGACTCGTCGCTTCCGCTTGTCTGCGCTGCGATGATTGCATCACCTACCACATCGTTCAGGCATTCCGGCTGGGCGTAAGCCGCGCCGAGCAGGAGGAGGCGATCAACGTAGCGCTGGTGGTCGGCGGCAGCATCGTCATCCCGCACATGCGTCGCGCCTACGAATTGCTGAGCGAGCTGTACAGTTGAATGCAACATTCCGACCGATGAGCGCTGGGAACAGAACTTGGTAGCAGGGTGACACCCGCAGGAAATTCTATCTGCAGTGGACAGGAGATAAAGCTCACAAGCACGGTCTCCCTACTTTCCGGGTACCGCCCCGCTTTTCCCCTGCTCTGCTCGTCGGAATCGGGCTACAATCAAGGTGAGTTCTGCTCCGCCACTCGCCATGAAATCGGGTGATCTCGCCCTCAGGACTGCTGCATCTCATCAGAGTAGCTGTCCCGCTGTGACGAGGTGTCTGCGCACGGCGCAGCGCAGGACTCCGGAAAGATGTAGTCCCTGATGTTAGGCCGCGAGGAAAAGGTCTCCCAGCTTCGACTCACCGCAGTGCAATATGTTCTGCTGGGGATTTTTTTGGTGCTCGCTTTCGGGCTGTGGCGCCTGCAGGTCGCGCGCAACGACTACTACAACTCCCTCGCCGAACAAAACCGCATCAAGCAGGTTCCGATTCTCGCGCCGCGCGGCAAGATCCTCGACCGCGAGGGGCGCATCATCGTCGACAACTACCCCTCCTTCTCCGTGCTGCTGTTGCGCGACCAGAATCGCAACATTGACGCCGATGCGGAAAAGATTGCTGCCGGCCTGCACATCGCTCCCGATGAGCTGCGGACGCGGCTTCGGCGGATGGCCTCCCTTCCCGGATATCAGCCTCTCTTCCTCAAGGACGACATCACGCCTGACGAACTCGCTTTCATCGAGTCGCACCGCGCCGAACTGCCCGAGCTTGAAACCATCACCGTGCATCGCCGCCTCTATCCGCGGAACGGATTTATGGCGCACGTCATCGGTTATGTCGGCCAGGTCAGCGAAGACATGCTCAACCAGCCGCAATGGGAGCTCTACAATCCCGGCGACATCGTCGGCATGTCCGGTGTCGAGCAGTATTACAACGATATTCTGATGGGCAAGAACGGCTCGCGCCAGGCGTTGGTCAACAGCCGCGGCAAGGAAGTTGGAACGCTCAGTGATGTTCCCGCAGTACCCGGCAATCAGCTTAAGCTCACCATCGATCTCGATCTGCAGATTGCGGCGGAAGAAGCCCTCGAAGGCAAGCCCGGCGCGATTATCGCAATGAATCCGCAGAACGGCGAGATTCTCGCTATGGTAAGCCGTCCCGCATTCGACCCGAACGAGTTTGCAGTGCACATCTCGCGCGATGAGTGGAACGTGCTTGTCACCGATCCCGGAAAGCCGCTGCTCAACAAAGCCATCCAGGCGCAACTTGCGCCCGGCTCAGTCTTCAAGACCATCATGGCGACGGCCGGGCTGCAGGAAGGCATCGCGCAGAAACTCGTTATCACCTGCGGCGGCGGCAAGACCTTCTACGGACGCTTCTTCAAGTGCTGGATCGCCTCCACTCACGGCTCGCACGGAACAGTGAACATCAGCAAAGCCATCTACCAGTCGTGCGATTCCTACTTCTACACCCTGGCTGAAAAGCTGGGCATCGCCAAGATTGCAAAATGGGCAACCATGCTCGGCCTCGGTCAAAAGACCGGAGTCGATCTGCCGCAGGAAGTCTCCGGCGTGATGCCGTCCGAAGAATGGAAGATCAAGAACTTCAAACAGAAGTGGTACGCCGGTGAAACCATCTCGGTCGGCATCGGCCAGGGTGCAGTTGCGACAACGCCCATTCAACTTGCTCGAGCAGTCGGAGCCATTACCAGCGACGGCCTTCTCGTCCGGCCTCACGTCGCCTTCCCCGATCAGTTTCCCCCAGGCTTTAAGCAGGTTGCCGCTTACAACGAAAAAGGGCATATCCCAATCGATGAGGACAACTGGGTCACCATCACCGATGCGATGGCCAACGTCGTCTCGCCTATGGGGACTGCGGGTAGCGCTCGCCTGCCGGGCATCGACTTTGCCGGCAAGACCGGAAGCGCGCAGACGGTCTCGAACCAACTGAAGTCGAAAATGAGCGCCAAAGAAAAAGCTGAGTTCAAGGACAACGGATGGTTTGTCGGCGTCACTCCGCGCCGCAATCCGGAAATCGTTGTCGCCTGCTTGTTTGAGGGCGGCGAGCACGGAGCGCTGGCCGCGCGCGTCGCATCCAAGGTCATTGCCGCGTATGTGGCAAAGAAACGCAGCATCCAGACCAATGTCGCCCAGGCGAACGGCACGCCCAACGGCAAAAAGCAGGCCGAAGTCGCTGCCGTGTGGCATGAGGGCGACGCCAAGAATCCTGACAAGCTTCAGGCTGGCCACTTCACGGTCCCCACTGACGGCCAAACGAAGCCGGTGACGTCAGCTCCCGGCGTGAATGCGACTAATGAAAAGCCTATCCCCGCGGCTGATCTGGAAGCCACGGAATCGCATGCCGAGATGGCACAGCCGGAGCCAACGGCTCCAACCCCAGTCGAGCCCAAGCCTGCTACGCTCAACGATCAGCCTTCGCAGCCTGTCCCCGTTAAGAAGAAACCGTCAGGCGCGACTCAACCCGCCGCTCCGCCTGCCGTGGCAATTTCCCCGAGGCAGCCGTGAGCCGCTACGTCTCCTTCCGCGATTTTGATTGGGTTCTCCTGGTACTCGTGCTCCTCATTTGCGCACTCGGAGTAGTCGAAATTTACAGCGCGACCTTGAGCACGAAGTTCATGGGCGTCCACATCAAGCAGGTGTACTGGGTTCTCGGCGGTGTCGCGCTGATGTTCGTGATGAGCGTCCTGAACTATCAGATGCTGCTTGAGCGCGTGCCCTTGATGTACCTGATCTCCATCGGGTCGCTGCTTGCAGTAGAGGTCTTCGGCAAGAAATATCTGGGCGCACGTCGCTGGGTACAGCTCGGCTCCTTCCACTTCCAGCCTTCGGAGTGGGTAAAGCTCGTCCTGATTCTTGCCATGGCCAAGTACTTCGCCGATTCGAAGTCCGAATGTACCGCCCAGGACATCGTCAAGGCGGGAGCGCTGGTCGGCGTCCCTATGTTGATGGTCCTGGCGCAGCCCGATCTCGGCACTGCCCTCACCTACCTGCCCATCGCGATTATGGGATTGTTCCTCGGCGGAATGAAAGCCCGACACGCATTGGTCATCGTAGTAATTGGAGCGCTGCTGGCTCCCGTGGCTTGGCATGTCCTCAAGCCCTACCAGCGCGACCGCCTTACCAGCTTCATGCAGCCCGAGGCCGACTCGCAAGGCCGCGGCTATCAGGTGCTCCAGTCGCTGGTTGCCGTAGGTTCAGGCGGCATCTTCGGCAAAGGCACCGCTCACGGCAGCCAGACCCAAGGTCAGTTCCTGCCCGTCCCGCACACTGACTTCATTTTTGCCGCCTTCGCCGAAGAACACGGCTTCATCGGCGCTATGGGCGTTCTCCTGCTATACTTTATAGTACTGATGCGTCTCATCCAGAACGCTCAGACGGCCCCCGACCGGGCTGGAGCCTTCGTGGTCATGGGTGTGGTTGCGGTTCTCGCATTCCACCTCCTCGTCAACGTCGGAATGGTGGTAGGTTTCATGCCGGTTACGGGCATTCCCTTGCCGCTGATGAGTTATGGGGGGTCCTCAGTACTGTTCATCTTTCTGGCGCTGGGCATCGTGATGAATGTGCGTATGCGCCGATTTGTGAACTAGCAAAAACCTTATCGTTGTTTCGCGCCACGGAGGCGCGATAAGCGGTGGCACCGCCGCGAAAGCCGGAAGACATCAATTCCAGCTTCTAAAGGGTGACAAAAAGATTACGCCAGCCCTCACGTACGAGGGCATTGCCGGAGCCAGGAGATGCTGGACCGGACAGGATTGCAGAGCACATCGTGAAGGCGGGGAACGGCCCCTCGGCTGACTGTTGAAATTGCAGCCGCGTGTGACGCCACAAACCTTCCGCGACGCGCTTGATACGGTGCATAAGATTCCACATAGTGTAGCCTTAAGAATCAGCTCACGGCCGCGCCTGGACGAAAGTCCCGGAGTCCCCCGAGTCTGATCAGCCGTATTCCTGTCCCTCCTTCGCCTGCCTCCGGCTCAACCGGAGCATTCATGAACAAAGAACTTTACGTGTCCTCCACGCCACACGAAACCAAGGTGGCGCTGGTCGAGGACGATCAGCTCGCCGAAGTTTTCTTCGAGCGCGAAAACGAATACACCCTCGCCGGGTCCATCTACAAAGGTCGCGTCACCCGCGTGCTGCCCGGCATGCAATCCGCCTTCGTCGACATCGGCCTGGAGCGCGATGCCTTCCTCTACGTCTCCGATTTCCTCGAGCTCACGGGCGACGAGGAGGAGGACGCTGAGTTCGGTGAAATTCCGACTCCACGCGGAACGATTGACTTGGGCAAAGCGCAACCCGTGCAGGAAGCGCGTCCGTCGGAAGCGCCAACCGTTATCACTGGTCCCGATGCCGAAGAAGACGTAGATCTGTCGGCAGAATTCGCCAGCGAGGAGCAAGAGCGATCTGCGACGGAGGACGAGGGCGAATCGCCAGCCCCGCAAGAGCAGGAATCGGGCGATGGTTCCCGGCGCTGGCGTGGACGCCGCCGTCGGGGCGGTCGTCGCGGCCGCGGCGAGCAAAATGCCGCGTCCGATGCTGCCCCCAAAACCGCACCGCCGGAAGAAGAGCCTCCTGCGCCGCGCGCCGAATCTAGGCCGCGTCAGGACTACATGGCGCGCACCGAATCGCGTCCACGTCAGGACTACGGCCCGCCCGCGGGATACACGCCGATCATTCTGCCGGGAGAGTCCATCTCTAAATACCGCAACCTGAACCAGCCCACAGCCGAGGCACAACTAGCTGCCGCCGCTCATACGGACCAAGGGCCAACCCCCGTTGAGGAGTTCACAGCGGAAACGAACGATGTTGCAGGTGCTCCTCAGGAAGTCGAGCAGGAGATCGCCGAAGAGGCAGCTCACCTCGACCAGGGCTTCGACATCGCCGAACGCGAGCGCGAAGAAATGGCATCTTCAGCTGCGCTTGAGCCCGTTGCTCCAACTGAGCCGCAGCAAACCGCACCGGCGGCCGAGACCGCCGCACACGTCGATGAGGACGAGCGTCCTCGCTCCAAGCGCCGCTGGGGCAACTGGCGTCGCAAGCTCAGCGCCCCTGCCGAGCAGACGCCGCACCCAGCCGCACCCGCTGAGCCCATAGAAGCCCGCCCCGAGCCTGACTCGCCCGCATCCCAGACCGACGAGCCTCCCGCCGAAGCCGGCGTCCATCACTCCGACGCCGCTGAAGCGCAGCCGGAATCCGCAACTCACGCGCAACACGAGCCCGAAACGCCTGCCATGACCGCCCAGCACACCGCTCCTTCCGTTGCGCCCGAAGGCCGCACCCTCGAGCATGAAGTCCTCGAAGACGAAGAGGCGGAGTTCCAGCCCATGCCCGACGATCTCACCGCTCTGCGCGAGGTCGCAGGCGACGAGGAACTCGTTCTCGAAGAGGAGACGCTCGACGCCGGCAACAACTACTCCGAGCGCTGGGTCCCGAAGATCGACGACGTAGACGAGGACGAAGTTCTCGCTGCTGAGATGCGTGGGGAAAAAATCTATGAAGCCGAGGAAGACGACGAAGAAGAGGAAGCCAGCGGCGAAGAGGAAGAAGTCAACGATCGCGCCGAGGTGCGCGCCTCAGTTCCCACCGTCGCCTATCAGCAACGTCCCGCCGAACGTCCTTCCTACGACCGCCGCGGGTATCGCGATCGTAGTCGCCGTGGAGGCTCGCGCCGCAACCTGCGCAGCCGTCCCAACAGCGGCCGTCAACAGCCGCTCATCACTGACCTGCTGAAGGAAGGCCAGGAAGTCCTCATCCAGATCGCCAAAGAGCCCATCGGCAAGAAGGGCGCGCGCATCACCAGCCACATCGCGCTGCCCGGCCGCTTCCTGGTTTACATGCCAACCGTCAACCACGTCGGTGTCTCGCGCAAAATCTCTTCCGACGAGGAGCGCCAGCGCCTGAAGCGCATCGTTACCAGCGAACGCGAAAACGGTCTGGGCGGCTTCATTGTCCGCACTGCCGCCGCCAACATCAAGGAAGAAGACCTTCGCGCCGACATCCGCTTCCTCAAGCATCTGTGGGGCGAGATCAAGAACCGCGCCGAAAACAGCAAGTCGCCGGCGCTCATCTATCACGACCTCAACCTCGTCGAGCGTGTGCTGCGCGACCAGGTCAACGCCGACTTCTCGCAAATCTGGGTCGATACCGAAGACGAGTACGAGCGCGTGGTGCGCTTCGCCAACCGCTTCCAACCCTCGCTGGTGCGCCGCATCAAGCTCTACACCAAAGACACGCCGCTGTTCGAGCAGTTCGGCATTCAGGACGAGATCAACCGCTCGCTCAAGTCGAAAGTCTGGCTGAAGAGCGGCGGCCACATCGTCATCAACCAGACGGAAGCGCTGGTGGCCATCGACGTCAACACCGGCAAGTTTGTCGGCAAGACGCAGCGCCTGGAAGACACCATCGTGAAGACCAACGTCGACGCCATCAAGGAAATTGTGCGCCAGATTCGCCTGCGCGATCTCGGCGGCATCATCGTCATCGACTTCATCGACATGGACGAGCGCAAGAATCGCCAAAAGGTCATGATGGCGCTGGAAGAGGCGCTGCGCAACGATCGCGCGCCGTCAAAGGTTCTCCAGTTTAACGATTTCGGACTGGTGGCCATCACCCGCAAGCGCGTCAAGCAATCGCTGGAGCGCACCCTCGCCGAGCCTTGCCCCTATTGCACTGGCGCGGGCTTCGTCAAAAGCGTGCCGACGGTCTGCAACGAGCTCTACATCGAGATGCGCAAAATGGCGAAGGTCCACGACAAGGACGACATCACCCTGCGCGTGAACCCCGAAGTCGCTAAGGCGCTAAAGGCCAACAACGGCAAACTCCTCACCGAGATGGAAGACCTCACCGGCAAGACCGTTCTGGTAAAGAGCGATCCCGCCCTGCATCAGGAGATGTTCGACATACACTAGCGGTGGAAGGGCCCGGCTTCAGCCAGTACCGCCATGGGCCACAATCTCCATCCTCCTAGTACATCGTGGATTGTGAATCGCGGATGTAAATCGGGTGCCCCATTCAAGGCCGTCTTTTGGCCTTGAGTGGGGATTTTCGGTCGTATAACCAAAAGCCGTGCACTCTCAACCTCGTAGTCTAGGCCACCCGGCCCTGGGCCACCGCCGTTCCCGTGAAGCTGGGATTGGTGGGTTTTAAAGACTACTCAAACATCTTACCTGCTCGTCCCAACATCTCATTTTCGGCTTTGATCAGGAGATGCATCTGTGACAACATCGTCCCAGGGTAATCAACGCCCCTGTAGCAAGGAAAGCTCACCGTGCAGGACTGCGTTGAGCATTACCTTCATGCTGTTGGCCATCCTCACGCTTCCCGCGCAAGCGCAAACGTATGCCGTACTCCACAGTTTCGTGGGAACGAGCGATGGTGCCAATCCATATGCCGGCGTAACCATTGATCGCGCAGGGAATCTGTTTGGCACGGCTACCTGCTATGACCGTCAGCCCTGTACTGGCACCGTGTTCGAAATGAAGCCCACGGCCGGTGGCGGCTGGATTATAGAACCGCTGTACGCATTTTCGGGCGGCGACGACGGCGCTTATCCGTTTGGCAGAGTAATTCTTGCCCCTGACGGCACGCTCTACGGCAACACGGAATTTGGAGGCGGCGGCCCATGCAATATTGTTGGATTTCCAGGCTGCGGAACCATTTTCCACCTGACTCCACCGCCAACCGTTTGCACCACCGTCTCGTGCCCGTGGACAGAAACAATCGTGTACAGGTTTCAGGGACGTGACGATGGCGCGTTTCCGGTCGGGAATCTCATTTTCGATCAGGCCGGCAACATCTACGGCACAGCCGAAGCGGGAGGTGCGAATAACAAAGGCGTGGTTTTCAAGTTAACGCACTCGGGTGAGAACTGGACCCAGAGTACTCTCTACAGCTTTACGGGAGGCGCGGACGGCGCCGATCCGGTTGGTGGGGTAATCTTCGACAATGGCGGCAATCTAGATGGGACAACGTCTGCCGGCGGAACTAACAGCTTCGGCGCCGTGTACCAACTTTCTCCCTCAGGTGGTGGTTGGACAGAGCACACGTTATACGACTTCCTGGGTGGGAGTGACGGAGCTTACTCGTATGCCGGGTTGATAATAGACCGGGCGGGCAATCTGTACGGCACAACAGCATTCGGTGGCGGCGCAAGCAATGCCGGCACGGTCTTCGAATTGAGTCCCAGTGGGGGGAGTTGGAGCGAATCTGTACTGCATGCTTTCAATCGCGCTGACGGCTTCCAACCCTCAAACAGCCTGGTTATGGATTCGGCAGGACATCTGTATGGCACCACCTATACCGACAGTGGAACTCACGACGGAAATGTCTTCAAACTGACGCACTCAGGTGGCAGCTGGGATGCATCCGTGGTTCACCAGTTCGTTGGCGCTGATGGCGCTAACCCGTACAGCTTCTTGACGCTGGATGCGAGGGGAAATCTTTATGGAACGACCTTCTTCGGCGGGATTCACGGTTATGGCGTTGTGTTTGAGATAACGCCGTAAATTGATTTCCGCTACATCCGTTCACTGGCAGGTGAGCGAAGGAGTGGTCGTGAACTTCGGCGTCAGCGGACCTTTGGTCAGGTAGCCCTGCGTAAAGTACATTCCGAAATACCCGTTGCCTTCCTGCGGTTCGCCAGCGCAGCCGCCAGGCATCCTCCGGCCGGGCACATCGCCGAACTCAAACCCAAATGGCGCCTGCGGTCCACTTACCTGCAGGGGCGCAGTACGCCCCGGCTGATTCGATCCACCTCTTTGACCCTTCACGGTCCTGCTGCCGGATCCAGATCCAGCACCCAATCCGGATCGCCATCATGATTGTTGCCGGGCGTCGTAAAGTTGTGGCTGCCGGAGTTGCGAAATGGCGACCCACTGATTCGGAGGAACGTTCCGTTTGACGGATCGTACCATCGGGCCCGCGTGAAGCCCGCGAATTCCGCCAGGTTGACCGTGAGCGTGGTGGCTTGTGGACAGTACGTCAGCGCGTACGATCCCGGCATCCAGGCCGTGGTGCAGTAGGTGGCCGTGGTGAGGTTTTCATTGCCGCCATTGTAGGTGCCGTAACCCGCCGTGACTACCTGGTGCGCTGTATCCGGCGCGAGTTTCTGCCACGGCAGCGTGCCGAACAGACGGTTGATGTACTTGATTTCCAGCGCGCCGGGGCTGCTCAGAAAGGATTGCCATCCCGGCGCGAACAGCCACGTGTAGTGGTTGCCGTAGAGTTGGCCGGGGCCTCCGCTGGTCAGTGACCAATACGCCTGCTCCCGTAGCACATACGGTCCAGTCGGCCCGGGCAACTGGCCGGTATTGTTCTCATATTCGTAGTTTGCCTCGGTCAGAAATAGTGGCAACACAGGCGTGCTGGCATAGGCTTGCACAAAACAATCGTAGGTTTCGTAATAGGTGTAGCAAGCATCCTGCGTCAGCACATCGCTCAGCGTGGTGTCCTGGTTCGAGTAGCTGAAGTTGTAATTCAGTTCGACGGTCTGCAGATGCACGGGATCCGTACTGGCGATTCCCAGCATCACCTGGTGTACAAGGTTATTGTCCGTCTGGCTGCTGCTCCAGCTCTGAAAGTCGTTGCCGCTCTGCCACACGATATTGGCAAAGCTGCGGTAGCGGTTCCCCAGATAGACTCCGAAATTGTAGGCCTTCGGGGGTCCGTTGTTTTCGAGCGTCACCAGCCATCCGCCGGTTTCGATGGGGTCCAGCACGACCGCGAGATGATAGCTTGCTGCCAGGCTGACCAAGGCGTCGAGCTCGGCAAAATAGGCTGGGTTGGGAGTCGAGAGGTCGTAATTCGAGGGATCCGTGCCGCTAGTAAATGGCGCTGTGCCATCGTAAGCCGTACCATTCCCGTTTCCTCCGGTGTAAGTGGTGCAAAGCGCGTCCACCAGGATGGAGTTGAACCCCAGCAATTCCCGGTTTTGCATGTAACCAGACATTTGGTGAGGCGGGAGGTTGGCAATCATAGACTGCGGCGAATCTCCCATCAGGAGAAAGGGCACGCCGTTGCTGTCGGTCAGGTAACGCCCATTGGCGCTGGCTTTGAGGGGATAGACCGGATAGCTGCCAGGACTGGGAAACGACATCTGTCCCACGAGAGTTAAACAGACCACGGTGGTGGCGAGGAAAAGCAAAGCCGTTGTTCGCACAGGGTCCTCCTTGGATTGTTTATTGGTTGAGCGGAGTGCCGCGAACTACCGCCAAATATACACATATTCGGCATACATCCGGCAGCTAAGCAACACGTGCGTTCCGCTGCTCATCTACTCCGCCGATAGCCACTCTTGTCTTTGGGGGGCTCTATGCTCCGTTCCCGTTTGTCCGCGCCGTTCTTCACCATTGCTTGCCTGCTCCTGCTTACGGTTACTGCGGTTGCAAGAAACAGCACCCCCGGTGTGCGCCCGCCGAGCGTCATCGTAACCATTTCGCCGACCAGCGCGCTGCTGGCGATCAACACCACCCAGCAATTCACCGCGACGGTCACCGGCACCAACAACATGGGAGTCATCTGGTCAGTTGACGGTGTAGTCGGCGGCAACACCTCGGTCGGCAGCATCACCAAGAGCGGCCTCTACACAGCGCCCTCGACCGCCGGAGGCCACACGGTCACTGTGACCAGCATTGTTAACCCGAGCAGCAAGGCCAGTGCCGCAGTCATGGTAATGAGCCTCACGGTCTCTCCCACGAGCGCCACCCTCCAGCCTCTCGGCACGCAGCAATTCACCGCAACCGTTCAAGGCACTAACAACACCAGCGTGACCTGGTCGGTAGATGGCATAGTCGGCGGCAACAACACAGTCGGAACCATCACCACCGGCGGCCTCTATACCGCTCCGAGTCAGCCAGGCTCGCACACCGTGACCGCGACCAGCAATGCGCTGCCAAGTTACAGTGTCAACGCCTCGGTAACTGTAACCAACGGTCCGCCGGGAAGCGTCTCTGTGCTCACCTATCACAACGACAACGTCCGCGATGGCGTGAACACCAACGAAACCATACTCAATCCATCCAACGTCAATGCGCAGCACTTCGGAAAACTTGCCGCCCTGAAGGTCGACGGACAGATTTATGCCCAGCCTTTATACCTGCCAAACGTCTCTATCGGCAGTACACAACACAACATTGTCTTTGCCGCGACGGAGAACGATACGGTCTATGCCTTCGATGCAGATGCCCACACCACTCTGTGGAGCCATCACCTGGCAACCCCCCTGCAAATTAACGACACCGAAGGTATCAAGCCGCTGCTGGGCATCACCTCCACTCCCGTCATCGACGCCACAAGCGGCACCATCTACGTTTTGACCGATGGCAAGGGGCCCGCTCAGACGTATCTTCTGCACGCCCTGGACGTGACCACCGGAAACGAGAAATTCGGCGGCCCTGTGATCGTGACCGGCACCGTCCCTGGCACCGGCTGGGACAGCAAGAACGGTCAGATCACCCTCGAGGGCAGCTGTTATCAGCGCGGCGGTCTGGCTCTCAACCCCGCCACAAATGCTGTCTACATCACCTTCGGACACTGCAATCATGGCTGGATTCTTGAGTACGACAAGGCCACCCTGCAACGCAAAGCCATCGTCAACATGACTCCCGACGGCGCTGGCGGCGGACTATGGGGAGGCGGAGGCTCGCCCGCCATCGACGACACCACCGGTGACCTCTACCTCATCACCGGTGTCGATCAGGGCGATCCTGCGCCTGACTACAACGACTCTGCCATGCGCCTGCGCGCCGGCGACCTTTCCGTTCTCGATTACTTCAAACCGTCGAATGAGAGTTGGCTGCGCCAGAACGATGCCGATTTCGGCAGTGGCTCGCCGGTCTTCATGCCGGACAACCAATCTCAACATCCCCATGAACTCATCGGCGGTGGCAAGGATGGCCGCATCATTGTTATGAATCGCGACAACATGGGTCAGTACCAGATGACCGACCACGTGATTCAGGAGGTGCAGACCGGCACGCAGCAGTTCGACAACATCTTCGCCACTCCCACCTACTGGAACGGCACGCTCTATATTCACTGCGAACAGGATGTGGCCAAAGCTTATAGCTGGAACATCAGTACTGGCTTGCTATCTACCTCGCCCACTTCGCAAGGTCCCGATGTCTATGGCACGCACGGCGCGACAGCGTCACTGTCCTCTAACGGAAGCGTCGATGGCATCCTCTGGGAGATAGAAGCCACTAATGCTCAAAACGGTATGCCGGCGATCCTGCACGCCTACGACGCCACCAACCTGGCTAACCAGCTCTACAAGAGTTCGCAGATGCCAGGCCGCGATGCCGCCGGCCCGGGAATAAAGTTTTCCGTCCCCACAGTCGCGGACGGGCACGTCTTCGTAGGCACGCAAACCGAGCTGGAGATCTACGGCCTGCTCTCGCTGTAATTGCATAAATCCGGGTGCCCCAGGAGGGTGCCCCAGAGCCCAAATGTTCGACATTCACTAGCGCGGTTGACTGTTTGAAAGGGCACGGCTTCAGCCGTGCCGAAGAGTCCGATAAGTTCTCCGGGCTTTAAGAGACTGTGTCGCGACCGCTAGTGGAATCTCGGGTGGGATAAACGGCGCAAGAACCATCGAAATAGCCGCGCAGCAGCGAAATGCTGTTAGGCGTGGACGCCAGCCCACGCTCCAAGTGGGAGAAAAACCGAGCCGCGTAGCAGCGACACAAAGCCGCGACGCAGTCTCTTTAGCCCTGAGCCTCGGGTCGGCTGCCCATCCGAGCCGGGTCCCCGACGAGCGCCGACGTTGCGCTCGCTGGGGTGGAAGCCGGTTTGCTCGGGTGGGGTTTCGTCCTTTAACCCAGTTGAATCTGGATAAATCCCACCGGACAACTTGCCGTGCCGCTGTACGATCCGGTGTAATTCGAGCCGCCGCCGCCTCGCGCTCCCCCGATCACGAACTGCTTGAAATTCTCCGGCGTACCGGCGTGGTCGGAATTTTTGTATTGGCTCGCCTGGTTATCATCCACAGGCTTCACCCCGACCGAGTTGTAATCGCTGCCGAACTGGGTGTAGACAGCCGCGGCCCATTGCCACTGCACGGTAATTCCCTGCGCATTGGCCGAGAAAGTGCCCGTCCAGCTAACCGGCTGGATGCCGCCCGGCCAGCCGCCACTCGGCACCTGCACCGCAACCGCAGACAGAAAATCCTTGCCCGCCAGCCCTGAACTCTGCAGGTCTGTCGTCCACGTGTTTGCGTCAAAGCCGGTGGTTGCGAGCGTGGTGCTGGGAGAATAGGTGACCTGCGCATCGGGCACATTGATAGTTTGAGGCACTCCGTTCACGTTGAATGTGATCGTCGAATTTGTAAACGACAACGTAACCGGTTGCGAGCCGAGGCCCTTCACCGATATGACGGAGTTGAACCAGATGTAGTCTCCTTCCCCGATAGGAGTTCCATTGAAGTTCGATGTGATTGAACAGCTCTGAGCGTGAAGCGCCGGCAAAGCGGCCGACACCAACAGCACCATCAACGCCCAGTAGCGGACCTTTAGTATTGAACGGATCATTCGTACCCTCCAATAAACATCTCGTGACCAATAACTCTGTTTGGGAGGTCTGACTGCAACCCCCGAGCGCAAAGCGATGTAGGACGCGCCGTAGTCGAAGGAACGCACACCTCAACTATTCGCGAAAGTTTCTGTGCAGGAGGATCTCGTGGAGGGTCTTCGTCGAGATACTGAAGCGCTTCCCGCACGATGTCAATGCAACTATTGTGCCTGTGCCAGAAAAGCGGTGGCCAGCTTTCAGAAGTGAGCTGGGGTGCCCCGTCCTTCTCACCATCTTTTGGCGAGAGGATGGGCGGGGGGAAGTGGCGATGGTTGCCGAGCAGGTTGCAAGCGCTTCTTAGCTGCGCGACGGGGCCGGGGGGCGGCGCTCGCCTCCAGCTATCTTTCAGGTTACCCCCGGCAGGCGCTGGTTACCCCACCAACGTGGTGGTACTTAAAATCATTAGATGCAGCAGCTTACAAGCACAAAAATTGTTCCACGTGGAACAATTTTGCGGGCTCAACAAACGGCTGCCTGGCAATCTAAAACTGGCTTCAAAATCCCATGATGTTGTAGCCGCAATCGACATAAATCGTTTCGCCTGTGATGCCGCTTGAAGCGTTGCTGGCAAGGAAGACCGCAGTTGCAGCGACCTCGTTGACGTCAACATTGCGCTTCAACGGAGCGCGTTCAGCTTGCTCCTTCAGCATCTCGCCGAATCCTGAAATGCCGCGAGCTGCAAGCGTCTTGATCGGCCCAGCAGAAATTGCATTGACGCGAATCTGGTTCTTGCCCAGATCATAGGCGAGATATCGCACGCTGGCTTCGAGCGCGGCCTTGGCTACTCCCATCACGTTGTACTTGGGGACAACTTTCTCCGCACCGTAATAGGTCATGGTGATGATGCTGCCGCCATCAGTCATCAGCGGTCGCGCGGCACGCGCGACCGCGACCAACGAATAGACGCTGACGTCGAGCGCAATGCGAAAGCCTTCGCGGCTGGTATCGGCGAACTCTCCCTTCAGTTCTTCGGCAGGCGCGAAGGCGACGCTATGAACCAGCGCGTCAAGTTTGCTGTAGCGCGACTTCAGTTGATCGAAGAGCTGGGCGATTTCTTCGTCGCGCGAGACGTCGCATTGAAACGCCTGCGAGTTGGGCAAGGCTGCGATCAGCTCGTCGGCCTCCTGCTTCAAGCGCTCGTTCTGATAGGTGATGGCAAGCTGCGCTCCAGCCTGTTGCATCTGCTGCGCAATCGCCCAGGCGATGCTGCGCTTATTGGCGACGCCGAAGACGACTGCGGTTTGTCCCTTAAGACTGTTCGACATGTACTTGTTCCCGCCTCTCTGCTCAAACGATTGAGAATACCAGCCAAGCCTGGCAATGTCTCGGACGGGCAACGAGGGGTAGTGTCCAATCTGCTTTCCTGGTTTTAGAACGGCTAACCTCCTTCCCTGGTTTTGGTGGTTATTGCAGGTAAAATTCGGACACTACCCAACGAAGCAGCAAACCAGGCCATGGCGACTCCATAGACTCCGCTATTTTGTCCGGTTCCAGCTCGCAATTATTCTTTCCATGGGTCGCCGATTCGGACTATACTCGCTCCGCTGCTCGCTCCCGGGCAGGCCCGGCAGTTCCGGAGCCCTGCCAAAGGCGCACATTACCACGCCGACCGGGTTGTCGAGCCTCAGGGAATTCGCCCTCCCAGGCGACCAATGCGTCCCTTTAGTCCGCGACCTAGAAGGAGGCGGTAATGGCGACCATTCGCGAACTTATCAGTAATCGCACCATTCACTACGTGCAACCCACGCAGACCGTGTTTGAAGCTGCCAATTACATGGTGGACTGCAACGTCGGCGCCGTGCCCGTGCTGGAGGAGACCAAGCTCGTCGGTATCTTCTCCGAGCGCGACATCATGCGACGCGTGGTGACCGAAGGACGCAACCCGCTCACGACCCGCATAGCGGACGTTATGAGTACGGAGGTGCATTCGGTAGAGCCTAGCGCCGACTCGCAAGAGGCCATGTGCATGATGCAGGCGCATGGCGTACGCCATCTGCCGGTGTGTGACGGGCGGACGCTGGTGGGCTTTCTCTCGCTGCGCGATCTGCTGCGCTGCCACCTCGACGAAAAGTCGGGCGAGGCAGACATGATGCGCGCCTACATTCAGGCGTCCAGCTAAGCACACCGGCCTGTGACGGCTGTACTTGGCACTGGTGCTACGATGGACTAATCTGTGGCGCGAATGGGCCTTCCTGAAGTCATCAGCGAGCTCCGCCAGATAGCCGGAAACGATGCAGTCCTTGATCGTCCGGAAGACCTGATGTTGTATGAGTACGACGCAGGTGTACGCAAGAGCACGCCCGGCGCAGTCGTGTTCCCACGAACGACACAGCAGGTTTCCGAGATCATGCGCGTGGCTTCGGCGGCGCGTATTGCGGTGGTGGGTCGCGGCGCCGGCACCGGTTTGAGTGGCGGCGCGATCTGCAAAGCCGGCGGCATTGTTATCGCGTTCTCGCGCATGAACCGCATCCTGGAGGTGGACGCCGAGAACCAGCGTGCCGTCGTCCAGCCTGGCGTTGTCAACCTTCAGCTATCGGAGTACGTCTCGCATCTCGGGCTGTATTTTGCGCCCGATCCTTCCAGTCAGAAAGCCTGCACCATAGGCGGCAATGTCGCGGAAAACTCCGGCGGGCCGCACACGCTGCTGCATGGCGTCACCGTCAATCACGTTACTGGAGTTGAGGTGGTGATGCCCGACGGGCAGATCGTGCAGTTCGGCGGCAAGGCGGCTGAGTCGTACGGTTATGACATGACCGGATTTTTTGTGGGCACGGAAGGAACGGTGGGCATCACGACCGCGATTACGGTCAAGCTGACGCGCAAGGCGGAGGCGGTAGCGACCTTGCTGGCAGTTTTCGAATCGGTAGACGATGCGGCGCGAACTGTTTCCGCGATCACGGCGGTGGGAATCACGCCGGCAGCGCTGGAGATGCTCGACGGCTGGACTCTGCGGACCATTGAAGCGTTTTGTCATGCAGGTTTCCCGCTGGACGCGGGCGCGGTGTTGCTGATTGAAGTGGAAGGCCTGCGCGAGGCGGTAGAAGAACAAGCAGTCGCGGTGAGTGAAGTCTGCATGCGGCAAAAGGCACGGGAGGTGCGTCGCGCCAAGAATGAAGAAGAGCGGGCACTGTTATGGAAGGGCCGAAAAATGGCGTTCGCGGCGCTGGGGCGAGTTTCGCCGTCGTACTACACGCAAGACGGAGTCGTGCCCCGCAGCAAGATTCCTGGTGTGCTGCAGCATATCGGCGAGGTGGCAAAGAAATACGACCTTATCATCGGCAACGTCTTTCACGCAGGCGACGGCAATCTGCATCCCCTTATCCTTTTTGATATGCGCGATGCCGATCAGTTCGAGCGTACGCTCGCAGCCAGCCGCGACATCCTGCAATATTGCATTGACGTAGGCGGATCCATCACCGGGGAGCACGGCGTCGGCATGGAGAAGCGTGACATGATGCGCCAGTTATTCACCGACGAAGAGCTGGACGTGATGATGAGTTTACGCAACGCATTCAACTGCGATGAGGTACTGAATCCGGAGAAGATGCTGCCGACGCCGCGCATGTGTCGCGAAATTACGGGTGTGTCGGGGAACGCTGTACTGGCACGGGAGGGCATGTGAGCACGACTGCCATGGCGACGCGCCTCGGTCGAGAGCTCATCGCGATTTGCGGGATGGAGCACGTGACCGAGGCTCCGCCAGAGCGCATCTTCGGCTGTGCGCCAGCGGTTGCGGCGCGGCCCGGTTCTGCAGAAGAGATTGCGGCGGTCCTTCGCGTGGCCAATGAGAGCGGCCTTGCCGTGGTTGCTGCCGGCGGCTGCACGCAGCAGCAAACGGGCAAGCCGCCCACGCAGGTGGACATCCTGTTGTACACGACGCGCTTGACTGCAGTGGAGCATTACGATCCTGGCGATCTCACGGTAGGCATCGGAGCTGGTTGCAGAGTTGGGCAACTGACGTCGATGCTGGCCAAAGACGGCCTGCTGTTTGCAGCTGATCCGCCGCTGCCGGAGCGCGCGACAGTCGGCGGGGTGCTAGCGACGGGAATGACCGGCCCGCTACGCCAGGGCTACGGCGGGCTGCGCGACTACTGCATCGGCATCAAGTTCGTGACCGGCGACGGGCGCCAGGGCAAAGGCGGCGGACGGGTGGTGAAGAACGTTGCCGGATACGACATGATGAAGCTGCTGATCGGCAGCCAGGGAACACTGGCAATCATCACCGGCGCCAGCTTCAAGCTGTTCCCTGCCCCCAGAGAGACGCGCACCTTCATTACCGAATTTCCAAGTGCCGACGAGGCGATGGATTTTCGCAATCGGGTGTTGCGGTCGCCATTGTCGCCGCTGTGCCTGGAGTTGTTATCGCCGGAAGCGAGTTTCCTTGTTCCGAGCGACAAGCGGAGCCAGACGGCGTGGTCCGTCTATGTACGGGCTGCGGGAAGTCCGGCGGTGGTGGCGCGCTATCGCGCGGAGCTGGGCGGCGCGATTTCACGCGAGGTTGAGGGCCAGAGTGAGCATGACGTTTGGCGTGCGATCGAACACCTATCGCACATCCTGATGGAGCAATCTCCGGAGTCGTTGCTGCTGTCCTTCTCGACCCCGTTGAGTGATGTGCTGCCCATTCTGCATGAGCTTACGATGGTTGCCGAATCGAACGGACTGAAGCTTGCAACGTTTGGACGAGTCGGGGTGGGCCATATGCTGGCAGCGCTGATGCCGCCGCCCGGTTCAAAAGCCGACTTTGCAGCGGCGCTGTCCGGTTTGCGCCTGCCGCGCGAGGCCAGCATGTGGGTCCTGCAATGTCCGAGGACGGCACAGACAGAGATGGGCGGCTTGCGGACGCCGACTCACGGGGAAAGTATGCGCGCGGTCAAGCGGGCGCTGGATGCGAACGACATTTTGAATCGCGGGAGGTTCCTGCTCTGAGCTTCGCGACGCCTGTAGTAGAAAATCCGGTCTCGAACTACGCGCCCGGCGAAAAGCCCACGTGGGACTTGTATTCCAAGTGCGTTCACTGCGGGCTGTGTCTGGACAACTGCCCGACGTACCGCGCACTGGGCACGGAGATGGACAGCCCACGTGGGCGCATCTACCAGATGCTGCAAGTGGACGAAGGCCGGCTGGCGTTGGCAGACTCCTTCGTCACCCACATTGACCGCTGCCTTGGCTGCCTCAATTGCCAGACGGCATGTCCCTCGGGGGTGCAGTACGGCAGATTGCTGGAGAGCACGCGGGCGCAGATCGACCAGAATTATCGACGCCCGTGGCTCCAGCGCAAGATTCGTCAACACTTCTACGGCAAGGTCCTGCCCTCATTTGCGAAGCTTTCCAGCACGGCGAAGCTGCTGCGTTTTTATCAACACTCGGGGCTGCGCAGCCTGGCGCGCTCCGCCGGCATTCTCAAGCTGCTTGGCCTGGTCGAGCTTGACGCCCTCTCGCCGACGATTGAAAAGGACTTTTCGTTCCGTGATCTGGGGAAGGTTTTCCCCGCGCAGGGTGAACGCCGCGGCCGCGTCGCCATGCTCATCGGCTGTATCGGCAGTGTGGCGTTCGCGGAGCTGAATCGCGCGACCATTCGTGTGCTTACCCGCAATGGCATCGAGGTATGTATTCCGAAGGCGCAGAGTTGCTGCGGCGCTCTGCACGCGCACGCGGGTTTTCTGGATTTGGCGCGAGCGCAGGCGCGCAAGAACATCGATGCCATGCTTGGCCCGGAGTTCGACGCGATCATCACCAACGCCGCGGGCTGCGGCGCAACCATGAAGGAGTACGCGGAGCTTCTGGAGCATGACCCCAAGTACGCGGCACGGGCACGCGATTTCGTGGCGAAAACGCGCGATGTGACCGAGTATCTGGCTGAAGTCGGGCTGGTGGAGCCTACGCGCAAGCTGAATCAGCGGGTTACATACTCCGATCCATGTCATCTGGCGCACGCCCAAGGCATCCGCAAACAGCCGCGTCAGTTGTTGAACCAGATTGGCGTGCAGCTGGTCGAAATGCCGCGTGCTGACACTTGCTGCGGCAGCGCCGGTGTTTACAACGTGGTGCAGAACGAGATCTCCATGAAGATCCTCGACGAAAAGATGGAGTTCGTGGAGATGGTGGAGCCGCAGATTATCGCGACCGCAAACGTCGGCTGCATGCTGCAATTGGCGGCAGGAGCGAAGCGCAAGGGGATGAAAGCCGAAGTGCTGCACGTGATTGAACTGCTGGATAGGGCGTACTAGCAGCACGTTTTCTGCATCGTAGGGATCCCTTGACTCCGGCGACCAAGGGCAGGCCGCCTGCGCTCGGGGTGACACCTTAAAGGCGCCGGCTGCAACGAGACGCTTCACACATCCCCATCCCACGACTGTCGCTCGGCAGAGTTGGCCGCCGACTCATCGCAAAGTACCGAATTGTAGAGCGGCGATGAGGCAATTTTGTTGCGCGAGTTCCCCAAGAATTCCAAGGCTTCTTAACTGTTAAAATGAGTGGGCGATGATCCTGCCGTTCGTTCGCGAATTCTTCGCGGACGTGGAAAAACTACCCGCTTTTGCGCGCACAGTAGCCCAGGTTAAGGGCGGTGCGGGGCGGATACGTGTCTCGGGACTAACTCCTACTGGTAAAGCGCTGTTTTACTCGCTACTGCACCGCGCTATTTCGCGGCCGCTGGTGGTGGTGGTGAACGACAATCGCGCGGTGGATGAGTTGCTGCCTGTCGTGCGGTCGCTGGCGGAGCTGAGCGGAGCAGTTGCTTCCGATCGGGTTGTGGGGCTGCAGGCGTATGACGTGCTGCCGTTCGAAAACCAGTCGCCGCATCCGGAGATCCAGGAGAGCCGGGCGGCAGCGCTATGGAAGATTGCGGCGGGTTCGGCGGACATCGTTATCACGACGGTTGCGGCGGCCGCGATGCGGCTGCGGGGGGCGAGCTTTTACGGCGATTTGGCGAGGGTCGTCAGGCGTGGCGAGATGCTGGATCCCGATCGTCTGCTGGAGCACCTGCGAATTGTCGGGTACAACCAGGTGGACGTGGTGGAGATGCCGGGCGAGTTCGCGCATCGCGGCGGGCTCGTCGATGTGTATCCTCCGGAGCTGGATCGGCCGGTGCGAATCGAGCTGTTTGGGGACGAAGTTGAGTCGATCCGCAAATTCGATCCTGAGACGCAGCGCTCGGCGGCGGTTGCGGACGAGGTGGTTTTGCTGCCGTTGACGGAAACGCCAGTGGAGGAAACGACGCTTGCGGCGATCAATGCGCGGCTCACGGGTGAGCGGCTGGCAGGCAGCGAAGAGATGATCGAGCGGGCGGTGCGCGACACCGGTGTCGCCGTGTTTCCCGGATGGGAGCTATACGCGCCCGTGGCTGGGGCGAGCGAAGGCTTCTTCGATCTGCTGCCCGGCGCGACTGTCATTCTGGATGAACCGAGTCTGCTGGCCGAAACGCACGATGGGTGGTGGACGAAGGTCGCGGAGGCGCACGAGCGCAGCCTGATCGGCAATCTGGTGCATCCGGAAGAACTCTATCTCTCGCCTGAGCAGTGGAGGGCGCGGGTGCAGCAAGCGATGAGCATCGAAGTGGAGCAGCTTGGTATCGAAGGCGGGGATGCGACGGAGCACATCGTATTGCAAACGCAACCGACGACGCGCTTCCACGCTTCAGTAGCTGCGATGACGGAGGAGGTCGAGCGGCTGACGCGCGACGGCAAGCGGGTGATGTTTGCAGTTTCAAGCACGGGCGAGGTCGAGCGGCTGGCCGATGTCTTCAACGAGTACAACCTGTCGTTTCGCATCGGGAGTCGCACGCCGAAGCCGGGGAGCGAAGTTTACGTGGACGAGTCGACGTACTTCGCCGAGGAGATGACGGCGACGACAGTGGTGAAGAGCTACGTGCCGGAGGGCGTGGCGCTGCCGGAGGCGAACCTGGTCCTGTTCGGCACACGCGACTTGTTTGACGAATCGGAGGTGTCGCTCGGTCGGCCGCAGAGGCAGAAATCGAAGGTGTCGGCGTTCCTCTCCGATTTTCGTGACCTCGCGGTCGGGGACTATGTGGTGCACGTGGAGCACGGCATCGGACAGTACCAGGGATTGAGAGAGATCCTCCAGGAGGATGGCGGCACGGCGGAGTTCATGGTGCTGGAATACGCCGAGGGGGCGCGGCTGTACGTGCCGCTCACGCGCCTCGACCTGGTGCAGAAATATCGGTCGTCGGAAGGCGTGAAGCCGGGGCTGAACCGGTTAGGGACGCAGCAGTGGCAGAAGACGAAGGCGCGCGTCAAGAAGGCCATGAAGGACATGGCTGAGGAGCTGCTGAAGCTCTATGCGGCGCGCAAGACGGCGCAGGGACATGCGTTCGCGGGCGATAGTGAATGGCAGCACGAGTTCGAAGGCAGCTTCGAGTTCAATGAGACGGAAGATCAGTTGAGCGCGATCATCGACGTGAAGCACGACATGGAGTCGGCCACGCCGATGGACCGTCTGTTGTGCGGCGATGTGGGATACGGAAAAACAGAAGTCGGCATGCGCGCGGCGTTCAAGGCGGTCAGCGACAATCGCCAGGTGGCGGTGCTGGCGCCGACAACCGTGCTTGCGTTCCAGCACTACAACACCTTCCGCCAACGGTTCGCGGCGTTTCCTATCAAGATCGAGATGTTGAGCCGCTTCCGCACGTCCAAGCAGCAGAAGGAAACCATCGCGAAGATTGAAGCCGGACAGGTTGACATCGTTATCGGCACACATCGCGTGCTGTCGAAGGACGTGAAGTTCAGCGACCTCGGGCTGGTGATTGTGGATGAGGAGCAGCGCTTCGGGGTCCGACACAAAGAGCGGCTGAAGCAGTTGCGTAAAGAGGTGGATGTGCTGACGATGTCGGCGACGCCGATTCCGCGGACGCTGCACATGTCGCTTTTGGGGCTGCGTGACATGAGCGTGATTGAGACGCCGCCCAAGGACCGCATGGCGATCCAGACCGTGGTTGCGGCGTGGGACGAGAAGCTTTTGCGCTCGGCGATCGAAAAAGAGCTGGAGCGCGGCGGGCAGGTGTATTTCGTGCACAACCGGGTGGAGAGCATCTACGAGATCGCGGACAAGCTTCGGGAGATGGCGCCGAATGCGCGCATTCTTATCGGCCACGGCCAGATGCCGGAGAGCGAGTTGGAGCGCATCATGCTTGCCTTCATGCGGCATGAGGCCGACATTCTGGTGGCGACGACAATCATCGAGAACGGGTTAGACATCCCACTCTGTAATACCATCATCATCAACCGCGCCGATCGCCACGGGCTATCGGAGCTGTACCAGCTACGCGGACGCGTCGGGCGTTCGGACCGCCGCGCATATGCCTATCTGCTCATCCCGCCGGAGCGCGAGATCAGCGAATTGGCGCGGCGGCGGCTGGCTGCGCTGAAGGAGTTCAGCGATCTTGGCGCAGGCTTCAAGATTGCGGCGCTCGATCTGGAGTTGCGCGGGGCCGGCAATCTGCTGGGCGGCGAGCAGAGCGGCCATATCGAGGCGGTTGGATTTGAGTTGTACACGACGATGCTGGAGCGCACCGTCCGCGAGTTGAAGGGCGAGGTGACGGAGGAAACGCCCGAGACGCAGCTTAACCTGGGACTGAACATCCGGATTCCTTCGGATTACATTGGCGAAGAAAACCAACGGCTGCGCATGTACAAGCGGATCGCCGGAGTTGAATCGGAGTCGCAGCTTGAAGACGTGGCGGGGGAGCTCGGCGATCGTTATGGGACGCCGCCCGCACCGGTCCGCAACCTGCTGGAGTACGCCGGGCTGAAGTTGCTGTCGCAACGGATTGGCGTGGCGCAGATCGAGCGGCGGCGGGATGCGGTAAGCATTCGGTTCACGGAAAAGGCGTCCGTCGATCCGGAACGACTGGCGCGTTTTGTGGCCAGCGAATCTGGAACGCAGTTCACGCCTGCGGGAGTGCTGAAGTTTTCGCTGAAGGAGAGGCAGCCGGAGCAGGTGCTGGTACGATTGAAGGCGCTGTTGGAACAGTTGGCTGGGGAGCAGCAAGCGGTGGCGTGACAAGAAACAAATTGAGTTCTCGAAGGAAAGGAATTCACAATTGTCTAAACTTTTTGCTTCAGCGCTCGCGACAGCGCTTGTTTTATCCTCATTGGCTATGGCTCAGAACTCCGTTGCAGCGCAATCGCACCCCTCTTCGTCTTCTGCCGATTACGACAAGCTGGTCGACCAATACTTCGAGCAGTACTACACCTTTCATCCGTCAAGCGGGACGTCTCAGGGCTTCCATCAGTACGACACGATGCTGGAGGATTACTCGCAGAAGTCGCGCGACGCACAAATCGCGTTTTTTCGGGCGGAGAAGGAGAAGTTTACCGCCTTCCGGCCCGATCAGCTCAATCACGACCAGCGGGCGGACCTGCAGCTGGTTTTGAACGAGATTGATGGGCAACTGCTCGAGCTGCAGGAAATCCGTCGCTGGCAACGCAATCCGAACACTTATTCCAGCGGCCCAACTCGCGCGGTATTTGTGCTGATGAGCCGTAATTTCGCGCCTGCGGAAGATCGGCTGAGGTTGGTGATTGCGCGGGAGCAGAAGATGCCGGCGAACTTCGCCGCGGCCAAAGCCAACCTGAGGGACGTGCCCAAGGTCTACACCGAGATCGCGCTGCTGCAGGTGCCGGGCATTATCAAGTTTTTCCAGAATGATGTGCCCGCCGCGTTCACTACCGTCACCGACCAGAAGCTGCTCGCGGATTTCAAGGAGTCCAACGACAAGGTCGTTTTCGAGCTGCAGCGTTATCAAGACTTCCTGAAGAACGACCTGCTGCTAATTTCGAATGGCGATTTTCGTATCGGCGCCGATCTATATCGCAAGAAGCTGCTGTATGACGAGATGGTGGACATTCCGCTGGACCGCCTGCTGCAAATTGGTTACGACGATCTGCACAAGAACCAGGCGGAGCTAAAAAGGGTGGCAGCGCAAGTCGATCCCAGCAAGACGCCGGAACAGATTCTGGAGCAAATAACGCAAGACCATCCCAAGCCAGATCAGTTGTTGCAGAGCTTCCGCGACACTTTCAACGGGCTCGTGGAGTTTATTCAGGAGAAGCACATCGTGACGATGCCGTCGCAGGTGCGGCCCATTGTGGAGGAGACGCCGCCGTTCAGCCGCGCACTGAGCACGGCTTCGATGGATACGCCCGGGCCGTATGAAAACAAGGCGACCGAGGCGTACTTCAACGTCACGCTGCCCGATCCGTCGTGGACGGCGCAGAAGACAGAACAATGGATGGAGGGCTTCAATCACGCCGCCATTATCAGCATCGCCGATCACGAAGCTTATCCCGGGCATTACACGCAGTTTCTCTGGGTGAAGCAGGCGCCGTCGAAGGTGCGCAAGCTGATTGGCTGCGGCTCCAACGCGGAAGGCTGGGCGCATTACGACGAGCAGATGATGCTCGATGAAGGCTACGGCAATGGTGACCCGAAATTGCGCCTGGCGCAGGTGCATGAGGCGCTGCTGCGTGACGCGCGCTACATTGTCGGCATCCAAATGCACACCGGCAACATGACGCTGGAGCAGGGGACTGACTTTTTCATCAAGGAGGCACATCAGACTCCGGCGGTGGCGGAGCGGGAGGCGAAACGCGGGACATCGGACCCGACCTACCTGGTGTACACGCTGGGCAAGCTGGAGATCCTGAAGCTGCGCGCGGATTACAAACAGAAGATGGGCGATAAGTTCAGTCTGGAGCAGTTTCACAACGAGTTTATGCGGCAGGGGTATCCGCCCATCAAAATCATTCGCGAGAAGATGCTGGGCAACGACAGCCCTGTGCTGTAGGTACAGGTAAAGAAAATCCTTCGAGGACCTGAGGTTTGTCGCAGCTGACTGGATGCTTGGGACGAAACCGCGCGTCGCGCATCCGCTTCGCTCAGGATGACAAATAAAGGGACGTGTCTGCGGCACGACTGAGTCGCGGCCTGACTCGTGGTCTTACCCTTACGAGGGACTGCAAGGTTCGAAGTCGCGGCCTGACTCATGCTCTTCCCCTTACGAGGGACTGCAAGGTTCGAAGTCGTGCCCTGACTCATGCTCTTCTCCATCACGAGGTATTGATGACAGGCAAACAAGTTCGTAAGGCGGTCTTCCCCGCCGCCGGGCTGGGCACGCGTTTCCTGCCGGCGACCAAGGCGCTGCCGAAGGAAATGATCCCGCTGGTGGACAAGCCGGTCATTCAATACGGCGTGGAAGAGGCGCTGCAGTCGGGCTGCGATGACATCATCATCATCACCGGGCGCGGCAAGAGCGCGATTGAAGACCATTTCGACGTCAGCTACGAACTGGAGAAGACGCTGGAGGCGCGCGGAAAAAAGGAATTGCTCGCGATGGTGCGCGCGATCTCCAACCTGGCGCACGTTTCCTATACTCGGCAGAAAGAGGCGATGGGACTTGGCCATGCTGTACTGATGGCGCGCGAACTGGTGGGCGAGGAGCCTTTTGCAGTCATCCTGCCCGATGACATCATCGACTCGGAAATGCCATGCGTGAAGCAGATGATTGATGTGTATAACGAGACAGGCGGCTCGGTGCTGGCAACCCAGGTAGTGGAAGGGCAGGCGATTTCCGCGTACGGAGTGGTGGACGCTAAGCCGGTCGATGGCAAGTGGAATGGCCGGTTGTTTGAAGTAAAGAACCTGGTGGAGAAGCCAAAGCTGGAGGACGCGCCGTCCAAGCTGGCGATCATCGGGCGGTACATTCTGAGCCCGGCGATTTTTGAAGCACTGGCGTCGACCCGGCCGGGAGCGTTAGGCGAGCTGCAATTGACGGACGGGCTAAAGCAGCTACTGAAGAAGGAAAAAGTTTACGGCTACACCTTCGAAGGCAAGCGCCACGATGCGGGCGACAAGATGGGATTCCTGAAAGCGACGGTAGAGTTGGCGTTGAAGCGCGATGGTCTGGGCGAGGAGTTTCGCGAATATTTGAAGGGGCTCGAGCTGTAAGCTCTTTGAAAGACTCGAAAAAGCAGATCCCTCGCCGACTGAAGTCGGCTCGTGATGACAAATCAAGAGACGAAGGTTAACGCGGGCCTGAAGGCCCGCTCTACCTGACCGGCAGCGAGTTGCGACCATTGGGGCGTCAAGGCCCGCGGTACCCGAACGACAGGAAGTAAGTGCCTCTCCCCAGCCCGTTCAGCGGCGCCGATCACGACAACATTTGCTCACAGCGTGTCTTGTTTGCCGTGGGTCTGCACGAGGACGGTCCCGAAGCGCGTGCCGGAGCCATTTGGCTCGATCGAGACCAGGTGCTCGTTGTCGCTGGTGCCCGCTTTGATCTCCCAACCGCTGCCGCTGGCGTCCGCGCAACTCAGCTTCTTGTCCTGATCATCGTCCTTGTGCATCTTGACATGCACATCGGAACCGCCGCTGTGGCCGGTACAGACCAGTATGGTCCCGAAGCGCTTCATCTTGTCTTCGTAGAAAGCTTTCACTTTTTCGGGCGAATCGTTGGTTTCGTATTCAGCGGCAATCACCTTGAGGCCGAATCCGACCGCGCCGAGGTTGATGTTGGCTGAATGATTGTCGCCGTTGTCCGCCGGCCGCAGGTGTGCGCCTGGGTAAACCGGAATGCCGTTGTCGGCGCCCTTATCGCTGCTATCAACCTTGAGATTGGCGAATGGCGTCTGAATATCCACCTTCTCGTTCTTTTTGTCCTTATCGTCAACGCTGATGCTGCAGGCGCCGAGCAGCAGGAATGTGGAGGCTGCAATGAGAAGGGTTAGAAAGCGTTGAAGAGCGTGATTTTTCATTGTGGTTGTTCGCGGCCCCGGAGACGAGGAATTGGCGCGACCTCCGCTGAGTAAGCATACGCAATTTCGGCCGGAATAGTTCCCGCGAGCTGTCTCATGGGATCGTAAGCTTGTCCCGCCCCAGCCAAAGTCAGGTTGGAACGGGGCACCCGGTATTTTTCTTTCGTCAGGGCGCGGCAGTTCTGGCTGAAACCAGAGTAGCAGCTTTCGCTATGGTCTCGGCATCGTCCCCGAAGCCCTCAAGCCACACGACGTCGGGCTCACGGCGGAACCACGTCATCTGTCGCTTGGCGTAATTGCGATGACCCTGTTGTGCGGCGGCAATTGCCTGCTCGAGCGTCAGTTCGCCCTGCAAGAACTGACGGGCCTGACGATAGCCGAGTGAGTCCAATGCCGCAATGTGATTTCCTTTCACTACAGAGGGCGCAGAGATTTTCGATGGGATCCTGCCAGTGTGCGCTGTAGTCTCCGTGGTGAGCGCATTTACCCTGAAGCGTTCCAACAACACCTTTGTTTCTTCCACTAGCCCGTTGGTGAACATCTGGTGGGCGCGGTCATTAATTCGGTCGTAGAGCTTTTCGCGAGGCGGATTCAGGCCAATGCGAAGAATACGAAATCCGACTAGCGGGTTGCGTCCGCGTTGCGCCCACAGCTCACTCATTCGCGCCCGCGATGATATGCAGACTTCGATCGCGCGGATTAATTTTGGAGCGTCGTTGGGATGAATGCTCGCGGCAGCGGAGGGATCGAGCCGCGCCAAGATTCGGTGCAGATAGGGCGAGCTTCGCTCCGCCACGCGCAAGCGAAGGCGCTCGCGCAGCTCGTCTGAGCGTTGCGGCCCGGGAAAGAGGCCATCCCAAAGTGCGCGAAGGTACAGGCCAGTTCCCCCGACGACGATCGGCAGTCTGCCTCGGCTGGTGATTTCGTGGATAGCGGCGCGCGCCTGCCGGGAGTACTCGCCGGCGGTGAATGGCTCGTCCGGGGCGACGACGTCCAGCAGATGATGAGGAATGAGCGCTCGCTGCTCAGGTGAGGGCTTGGCGGTGCCGATGTCGAAGTCGCGGTAGACGCAGACGGAGTCGCAACTGACGATCTCGGCGGAGAAGCGCTGCGCGAGTGCAATGGCAAGGGCTGACTTGCCGGAAGCGGTCGGTCCCAGAATGACGACCAGCAGGGGCTCCGGTAGCACCGCGGCATTCATTGATGGGGAGGGACGCTCATCGCGCGCTCCAAGGGATGGTGCGGCCGAAGCGCAGAAACGCCAGCGCAAGAATCAGCACCGCGATCAATAATAAGCCGATGACCCTGCGGCGCTCGCGAGCGAGCAGACGCTGCTGCAGGTCAAGATGGCGTTGATGCGGGCGGAGTGAGTTAGCGCGGCGCTGGGGGTTCACAGGATGATTCTACGCGACAGCTACTCGATGTCACCCTTGCCGGGGTTGTAGTAGAAGTGGAAGCGCAGGGCGAGGTATGGGCCGTGGAATTCGCCGGGCAGAGGCGCGAACGGGACCGAGGCCGTGATGCCACCCCAGGCCGCGCGATCGAGAGCGACATCGCCGGAAGGGCCTCGGAGGGTCATGCCGGCAATCTTGCCGTCCTTCAAAATGGCGAATTCAATCGAAACCTTGCCCTTCTTCAACAGCGGAGGCCGCGCCTCTTCGGGGATCAGGTTATACCAGTTCATGCGGACCGCTTGCAGAACGCGCGAGAGGTAAGGGCCGAAGTCGACGCCCTGAGTGTCAGACAGGACTTCCAGGTTGCCCTGGACGCGGGCCGATCCGCCCGGCCCGACTCCATAATCGCCGCCTCCGCCGTAGGTGCCTCCGCCGCGATTCTCGGCCACTGCGCGGGCGGCTTGGGCAATCGAAGCTCCGGGTGACATGATGCCCCCAAGATTACTGGGAAACTTCGGGGCGCCCTGTTGCTGCGCGGGGAGCCGCGGATTGTCCTGCTGAATGCCCGGCTGGAGCTGCGCCATCTGCTGGCCCTGCGGCTGGTTCTGCTGCTGAGGCGGTTGCTGCTGCGCCTGTTGCATGGGTGCGGGCTGCGCCTGCTGCGCGGGGGCTGACGGTATCTTCGGCGGTCCGGCGCGTTTCAACTCTTCCAGGGTTTTCTTGTCAAGGGAGGGATGGCGGCTTTCAGCAATGCGATTCTTGTCGGAGAGAACGTCGGTTTTGGGCGCGACCTTTGGCTCCTTCTGCATGTCGGGCGGCAGATCGAGGTAGGTCATCTGCTGATTGCGCATCAGGTCGGCAGGCGAGATCAGCACGACGCCCCTGGTTCCGGGAAAAATCCTGGGCGACATGAAGAGGAAGATGACCACCATCAGGTGAACGACGACGGAAATCCAGAACGCTTCGCGGGTACGCGAGCGCTCGAGGTCGTCTTCCAGTTGAATAATGAGGTGAGGGGTGAGGTCCAGTCCGCCCTGGTCGGCGTTATTCCACAGCGCCAGCTGTGCCTCTTCCCGTGGGGGAAGCGGTGGGGGTGTGTCTGGCGGTATGAGGATTGAAGCCATCCCTGTGGATCAACTACGCCTGGGGGTCAGCTCGATTAGAGGCCCCACGACCCTTTGAAAGCAAACACTTCCTTGGGGATGGCGCACCCCTGGTAAACCCGGGTGTCGGTTACTAGTACCCCTTCTATTTTCGCACAGCACGACCCCTAATGCGATTCGGGCGGCGGAGTTCGAGAGTTCCAGAAACTCTCCGGTAAACTGCTGATATGAAGGCGGTCATCGTCGGCACGGCAGGGCATATTGACCATGGAAAGAGCGCTCTGGTTCGGGCGCTCACGGGCACTGACCCCGACCGGCTGGAAGAGGAGAAGCGACGCGGGATTACGATCGACATCGGCTTTGCCAACCTTGAACTGAACGGTCCGTCTGGCGAGCCGGGGTCCCGCAGCGCGCCCGGTGTTGGCGCGATGGGGTGGGAGCCGATACGGATTGGGTTCATCGATGTCCCGGGGCATGAGCGGTTCGTGCGCAACATGCTGGCGGGGATCGGCGGTATCGATCTCGTGCTGCTGGTGATTGCCGCCGACGAGTCGATCAAGCCGCAGACCCGCGAGCACTTCGACATCTGCCGCTTGCTGGCGGTGCGGCGCGGAATTACGGTCCTGACGAAGTCAGACCTGGTGGATCCGGAGACACTGCAAGTGGTCACGATGGAAGTGGCGGAGTTCCTCAAGGGATCGTTCCTCGATCCGGCGAGCTCGCCCATTATTCCGGTGAGCTCGAAGACGGGTGCGGGCCTCGACCGACTCAGGGGCGAACTGGCGCGACTCGCGACGGAGATTCCGGCCAAAGATTCCGGCGCGGTATTTCGCCTGCCGATCGATCGCGTGTTCACGATGAAGGGGTTTGGAACGGTTGTCACCGGCACGCTCATCTCCGGCATGGTAAGGAAAGAGGACGAACTGGAGGTGCATCCCGGCGGCAAGCGGCTGCGCGTGCGCGGGGTGCAGGTCCACGGAGCAGCAGCGGAGCGTGCCGTCGCCGGGCAGCGGACTGCACTAAACCTGGCGGGAGTGGAGACCTCGCAACTGGCGCGCGGCATGATGCTGACGCAGCCGAAGCTGTTTCGTCCGATAACACGCGTCGGCGTGAGACTCGATCTGCTGCGCTCTGCCAAGGTGCTGCGCGACCGTGCGCGGGTACATTTTCATGTCTTCACCGCTGAAACCATTGCAGAAGTGAGCCTGCTGGGGGTGAGGGAGTTGAAGCCGGGCGATTCCGGCTTGGCGCAGTTGAAGCTCGATGAACCGTTGTTGCTGCTGCCCGGCGACCACTTCATCATCCGGCAATTCTCGCCGGTGGTCACCATTGGAGGTGGGCGGTTTCTGGATGCGGCAAGCCAGCCGAAGCGCGTGAAGGTGGAAGAGCGGCTTGCGTTTCTGAAGACCATAGCTGATGCAACTTCGCAAGAGTCGTTATTGGCGCGGGTGGCGAGACGCGGCGCAGAAGGACTGTCGATTTCTGACGCGGTGGCAGAGACGGGGGGGCAGGCTGCTGAGGTGGAACGGATCGCCGGCGAACTGGTCAGCGCTGGCAAGTTGGCGCGTTTTGAGGACCGGTTGCTCAGCTCGGGGGTTCTGCAATCGCTCGCCGGACAAGCGCTAAGCAAAGTCGAACAATTTCATGAGGCGAATCCCTTGCTGCCGGGCGTCAGCAAGGAGGAGTTGCGGGAGTCACTGGAACTTGCGCCCGAGATCTTCGGCGGAATTCTGAGTTCCCTGGTACTCGACAAGAAGCTGCAGGTGAGCGGCGAGGTTGTCCATGCCGCGGGAAAAGGTATTGTCCTGCGAGATGAGGAGGCGGAAGCCAAGTTGCAGATCGAGCAGGTTTTCGCCAAGGCTGGGCTGAAGGTTCCCCTGCTGAAAGAGGTGCTGGCGGGGCTGCCGGTCGACAAAGTTCGCGCGCAAAAGATCGTGACGCTGTTGTTGCGCGATCGCGTGCTGGTCAAGTTGTCTGACGAGCTGGTCTTTCATCGCGACGCATTACAGGTTTTGCGCGAGCAACTCGCGGCGCAGAAAACGAAGACTCCAAAGCTCAACGTCGGCAACTTCAAGGACCTGTTCGGCATTACCCGGAAGTATGCGATTCCGTTGCTGGAGTATCTCGATCGCGAGCGTGTAACGCGGCGGGTGGGCGATGAGCGGATTATTCTTTAAAACGGCCCTGGAGAAGGGGCACCCGTTACTTACCCAGGTCTCGGAAGGCGCGAGACCTGGGGGCACCCGTTGTCTGGTTGCGGCAGTTATGTGGAAACGGCTTGACGATTCGCTTAAATTGCCAAGGCTGACCAATGATGATGGGGACCGAAGGCCGTATTCCTCATGTTTACCATCGAGCAAATCAACGATCAGGGCACCCACCGTGTTACCGGTGCACCGGTTCGCATTATCCGCCTGTCCGGTTTAGGCTGCTGCCGAGTATGACACTTCCTCTCCGTAACGAATTTTGCCACTGTAAGCGTCCACCGCTGCATCGCGCAGCGCAATGTCGATGCGCGACATGGCTTCGTTCGCCAGCCGGCTTGATTCAGGATCGTCAGAACGTTGCACAGCAAGAAAGAGCGGAAAAACCGCATTGCGTACATTGTGGTTGAGTTCCGCCATGGCAACGGCCTTCTCCGTGGCGAAGTGGAAATGGCGCTCCTCCTGCTGCAGATGAAAAGCCAGGCCGGCGACGATCGCAACAAGTGCTGCGAGGCAATTCGCAATCAAGAACGCGATGACATTCCGGCGTTCGTGTCCGAGCAGGGCCAGGTCAGCCGCTATTCCGAATACAAAAACGGCGATTCCGCCGCTCAGAGCCAAACCGAAGTTGCTGATTCGGTTCCTCATGCACCATCCTCCTGTCATTAGATAACCCTGAAGGTGTCGTGCCAACGGTAGCCGCGACCGGAGAGAATTACGCAGCTCGCTTACGATCTATCACATTGTGAGGGCTTTCTACGGGTTTGGGAGTCACCTCCGAGGAGCCGCACTTTGACAGGTGCGATTCAATGATGGCGTAAATGCGATTGCACTCTGTGCAGTAAATCTCTCCGTCAATAGCCGCTGAGATTCGATCGCTACCACAGACATGACAAGCCAGTACGGCTGAATCTGCGCTCATGATTAATACCTTTCTTCGGGTAGAAGTTCATGGGCCAGAATTCCAGAAGCGGCGCGGGGCGGGTCTGGATTGCGAATAATTACAGTTCTCACTGATGAAAGCAGCAAACAAAAGGTTGTACACAGTGTGTGATATCAGCAAAGCACTCATTGTCACATTTCCAATGGAACTTAATTTCTGGGAAGCAGGTCATCGGGCATGGCCGATGAGGCTGTATTCGTGGTGCGAGAATCCATCCACCCAGAAATGCCAGAGCCAAGCGAATACGCGACTGCACGAACAAACGGGATCGTGAAGAGAAAAAAGTTTTTGCACTCTAATGGTCTGATTCCGTTACCACACCCAAGACCAGAGAACTGAAACCAAGTACCGTTATTTGCAGCAAACACGCTCTGGTTGGTAGTGGACAACAACGCTGGCACGATGCGGATTAAGAACCAGAGGGACGGGAGCACCCATGTCCACTTTGCAGCAGAAGTTTTCCATATCCGATGCACCGCAAGTCCAAGACAGCCGGCACACACTATGTTCAACGTCCACGCTTTCCATAGCACTCCTGACAATGAATGTGGTCGAAACAACAACTTGCCCACTATCGTCTCGGGAATCGCCGTTCCTAATACTGCGATCACTACATTGACGATCAGGAAAAATACGAATTTACGTAGGTGTCTAGGCCTTTCGGATCTTGCTCGCTGCTGACCAGCTATCAGGACGCTCTCCTGGAGCTCATGGCCCTGCAGTCCTCGTCTCGCGACCTCTTCTCGGAGGGCTACCTGCGCATCCTCTGTGAGAGCGGCTGCATCAGCGGCGAGCTCAAGTATCTCCTCATCGGTCATCGCGATATATCTTTTCGCGTAGGCGAGGTCGCCTTCAGTCATGAGGTGACTCCGATGTCCTCGTTCAACGAGGTCCTGAATGCTTGCGAGAAATTCCGAAAGTAGTCGCGATTCTAAATCATTAACTCTCCGACCAGGGGTTTGAGTGCTATCGGCTGAGCGACTACTTTCACGGTCGTGTGTCCGGCACCGTGATGGCGCGGAACATGTAAGGCAGCGCCTCGGAGACGATCATGGCGACCACAATGAGCGCGCCCCCGAGCGCCTGGCGCATGTTCATCGGCTCCTTCAGCCAGAAGACGCTCAGCAACGCTGCCGTGACGGGCTCAATACAGAAAAGCACCGCAGCCTCCGCAGGGCCTAGCTGCGTCTGCGCGATGGCCTGTCCCCAGAACGCGAACACGGTGGAGAACATCGCCAGGTAAAGGGTTGCAGCGAGCACCACGGGTTGGAACAGAGTTTGAGCCAGGTGTTGGTATCCATACGGCGCAGGCAGAAACGCCGTCACAATTACCGAGACGATTCCGGCGACGATCACTTGTGTGCCCGCCAGCAACCAGGCATCGGTGCGCCGGGCGTAGACGCCCATCAGCACGATGTGCACGGCACACAGAATGGCGCAGACCAACGTTTCCAGGTCACCGCGATTCCATCCTGAATACCACGCGCCCGGCAAGGAGACGAGCAGGTAAAGGCCATAGGTCGCGACGACCGCCCCGATGGCCGAGGCGAGCTTGATGCGTTGTCCGGCGGCGGCGGCAATCAACGGGGTGAACAGAACGTAGAGCCCGGTGATGAAACCGGACTTCGCGGTGGTAGTGAAACGCATGCCGTCGGTCTGCGACCAGAAGAGGATGGCCAGAATCACCCCGAGCCAAATTCCGTCGATGACGCCGCGGCGGACGATGCGAATGCGGCGCGCGCGGAGGATGATCAGCATCAGAGCTCCGGCGACGAGAAAGCGCACGCTCATCAGCGCGCCCGCAGACAGGCCGGCATTGAGGGGAAATCGGGTCATGGGAAAGCCAAGCCCCCATATCGCGGCAACTGTGGCGACGATGATGACTGCGGTGCGGTGTGAGATGGGAGAGGTTCGGGTCATCGGGCGCAAGGCCGGGCTGTGGCGAGACCGGCGTCGCGTCCGATTATTTCATGGGCTCGTAGATCGGGCGCTGAGCTCGCCTGCGCCCAACATTACTGCAGCGGAACATCGGCCTTGCTAATGCGTAGGCCAGCCGGGCTGATCAGTACCAACTTGGCTCTCTGGGGCAGGGCCGGCGCACCAGCCGCGGGAGCTGGTGGCGGGTTCACATCCAGTTCATTGGGTGACTTGAAGGTAGCAACTTGCCGAGCTCCAAGCAGCGCGTCATTGGCTGCATGCCACTCATACGATGTGTTCGCCACGAAATTCGTTCCTTTGACCACAAAAGCAGGGTTTTGCGCCGTCGGAGGATCCACTGACGTTATGGTCATAGTGTCTTTCGGAAACATCACGTCCGAGGCCTGGCCATCTCCGTTGACCACGGTCAGCTGGTAAGAGCCCTCCAGATACTGCGCTGCCGCGTTTAAGCTGATGTTCAATTCACTGCAGAATCCGGATTGCGGATCGGGCGTGCCGTTGATCCAGAACTGATCGCCACGCAGCGGCTGGTCGTTGATCTTGATTTTCGCCTTCGGGTCGAGGTTCTGGCCTTGAACGTTCAAAGTCAGTACGACCCCGCTCGGCGTGACGCCGTCTTTGGGGCTGTATTGATCGGGCACATTAGGGGCTGCATTGGGGGCTGCGGGCTCGGCCACGTTCGCCACAGAAATGACCGTGATCACCGGGCCGGGTTTGCGCGCCAACTTGCCACCGAGATAGGCAGCGGAGCTGATGCCCATCAGCTCGAGAAATCCAGTTGGGATATCCGGGAGATTGGAGAGAGTCAGAGGATCGCTCTTGAACACAATGGTAAGAAAAGTAAAAACTCCCACAGCCGTCCAAACCACGAACTGCAATCGCTCCGGCGCAACCACACCTCCGGTGGTGATGAAATCGGCCAGCGAAGGATGGATTTCACCCGCGCCTTTGGATCCCTTGTTGCTGGTAATGCCGGTCGCAAGCACGCTGGTGCCCGCGCTGTACAGAAGAATTCCGGGCAGGCCACCGGGAATGTCAGGAAAAACAGCACTTCCCTGCACCACACTGCGAGCCACTGCGAAGAAGACATAGCCGAGTACCGCCGCGATAGTCCAGACGTAGAACTGGCACTTGGACAAGCTGTAGGTCTGTGTTTGTTCGTCGAGGAAGAGTGCCGTAAGCAGGAACTTGCCTCGGCCCGTTCTCGACGCCACAGCCTTCCGGGCCCCACTGAGCAGGATGTAAATGAGAACAATCAATGCGAGCGTAATTCCAATAGCCCAATTTCGTGGCGTAGCCTTACTGGCATTGATAATGTCTATCTGTTGAGGGTCGGATTCCGCGCCATCGAGGACCAGCGAGACCTTGCGACGTCCAGCGAAGTCGGGCAGAAAATGACTGCCTTTGACCTTGAAACTCACCTGGCCGTTGGCAGATTTTAAGAACTGATAGCAGCTTGAGTCCGAACCGGGGTTGTTGCCGGCGGCGGCGGTCGCGTTAGTAGCTGCGTTGGGGTTGGCGTTGGCTTGGTTGGCTTCGTCGCAACTGAGTAATGGGCGGTCAACGAACTTGAGATTGTACTTCGCTCCCTGATCGCTGGGTAGAGAGTTGGCTCCCAGAAAGGTCACAAGGTAGACGGGAACCTGATTGGCAGCGCCTGGATTGTCGTTTGGAAGCGCATCATCTCTGACCAGCGATAGCGGAGAAACGCCCGTTACATCGGGTTTTGCCTGTTCGACCTTGACGTACTGGGGTGAAGAGATTTGCAGGTCGCCCGTTTTATCTCCATTTTGCTGCTTGGGTTGGACCAGGTACAGGCCGAGGCAGGTATCCGGGGGAATGCCAAAGGTGACCGAGGTCTGCGTGCCCTGAATTGCAACCTGGATCGGTACCAGGTCCTTATCCTGGTCACACGCTGCCTTCATGCCTGGTCCGGGAGGGACGGGATGAAGCTTGACGCTGATTTTGTCGCCATTAGCGAGCGATGGGGAGTTCAACGTGATGGTGCGCCCGGGATTGGCCACCAGCGGCGGTAGAACCTGATTTGTTTGCCCGAGCAGGACTGAAGTACTCGCCAGCAATGTCACTAACAGTATCGAGCGCATCGAAACTCCCCCCTCAAAGCTGAAAGACTAAGCTCACGGTATAACCGAACAACATGCAGGCGAAGCCCGCAGGAATGACATCGTGCAAAAAGTCCTGCGAGTTGTAGTACAGCACTCCCGACGTCATGGAGAGCGAAACAGCGCACATGACCAGAGCGGCCAAGATGCGCCTCTGGACAGCCGTACTTTGTCTCCTGAAGCGTCTCAAGCTGGGCAGCAGGACTCGTGCGAGGCCAAGCACCACACCGAGAATTCCGAAGCCTACGACGTAAGGAAGCGCAACGCCTTCCTTATCCAGCAGCGCCCCACAGAAGCGAGACACAGCGGCAAGAACAATAAGAGCCCCGAGTATCCCGACGAGCCACGCGGCCCAAATCGCGCGCCCCAAGAGGGCTAAATCGTCGTACGTAAGCTTCTTGTCCGGTCGATTGCGGGGCGGCCAAGCCGCGCGTTCGACGCGAGCAGCCTCCCGCTGCGGCAATCCCCACCATCCGATGACGTTAAAGACAATGAAAAGCGGAACAACCCAGTGAGTCAGCAAACAAGCCGCTTCGCTTTGCGAGGGAAAATGCATGCGACAAATAGGCGCCTAGCAAAAACCTGCTTTGTTCGCCGTGAATTTACACGAAGTTCCGGGGCTGTGCAACATTTTCTGTGCAATCGAAAATGGAAGCGTGGGGCATAGCTTCTTATACAGGCATGACTGACTCGCGGGCCTAGAGCAGCCCGCGTAACATAGCCATACTGGAAGTCGTCTCGGAATCGGCGATTCGTGACCAGCCAGACGATCGCGAGATAGCTTCCGCGTGGGGACGGTTGATGCGGCGTTGTCAGACTTGCGGTACGCAAATCGAAGATACGAAGCCTTTTTGCTCACAATGCGGGAGCCGGGTGGACCGCGGCTCGGCCGCGCCTGCGGATGACGACTCTCCTACTTTCCCAGCAACAGGGATGACGGCTGCGACGATACCGGCACCGCGTCGCAGGCCGCCGTCGTCTTCTTCGTCGCGGGAGGAAGGTCGCTTTGTTCCCGGGATGCTGGTGGCAGGGCGCTATCGCATCATCTCGCTGCTGGGGCGCGGCGGCATGGGCGAGGTCTATCGGGCAGACGATCTCAGTCTCGGGCAGGCGGTCGCGCTGAAGTTCCTGCCTGAAGCTGCTCGTGACGAGCAGACGATGGAGCGCTTTCGCAATGAAGTCCGGATCGCGCGCCGGATCTCGCATCCAAATGTCTGCCGCGTCTACGACATCGGGCAGTCTGACGATCAGGTCTTCCTGTCGATGGAATACGTCGATGGTGAAGATTTGTCGTCGCTGCTGCGCCGCATCGGGCGCCTGTCTCCGGATAAAGCGGTTGAGATCGCACGCAAGATTTGCGCCGGCCTGACGGCGGCGCATGACAAAGGTGTCCTGCACCGCGACCTGAAGCCCGCGAACATCATGCTGGACGGGCGCGGAGAAATCCTGATTATGGATTTCGGGCTGGCAGGAGTGGCTCACGAGATCGAGGACGTTCGCAGCGGCACGCCAGCCTACATGGCGCCCGAGCAACTGGCGGGTAAGGAGGTGACGCCGCGCAGCGATATCTACTCGCTGGGACTAGTGCTGTACGAATTGTTTACCGGACGGGCTGCGTTCCAAGGTTACACACGGGAGGAGATCGCGCGTGCGCGTCGCGACAGCACGCCGCATCGGCCAAGCACGCTGGTGCGCGACATGGATCCGGCGGTGGAGCGCGCGATCCTGCGTTGCCTAGAAGAGGATCCGCAAGATCGGCCGGCTTCGCCGTTGATCGTTGCCGCAGCGCTTCCCGGAGGCGATCCGCTGGCAGCAGCACTGGCCGCGGGGGAGACGCCGTCACCGCAGATGGTTGCGGCAGCCGGCGAGACTACGGGAATGGCTGCGCGCGCCGCGCTGATTGCAGTGGGAGCGGCGATTGTGGGGCTGCTTGCGTTCTTCGTTCTGGCGGCGCGCACCAGCGCCATAGCGCGCATGGACCTTCCTTACTCGCCAGAAGTGCTGACGCAACGCGCGCGCGACATGGTCCGCCAGCTCGGCTATACATCTCCGCCGGTTGATGCGACGAGCGGCATGTCGTACGACCATGGCTATCTGGAGTATCTCGATCATGCGGGCGGCGAGCATCCCAACTGGGACCTCGTCCTGAAGCAGCGCCCTTCCCTGCTGAATTATTGGCGGCGGCAGAGTCCCGACTACCTGGTCGCCACGGAAATCAAGAGCAATCTATTGACGCCGGGCGTTGTCGACCTAATGGATCCGCCTCCTATCCTTTCGGGCATGATTGCCGTGTCGCTGGATCCGCAAGGCAGGCTGGTGAGTTTCACGGCGATGCCGCCGCAGAAAGAAAGCGAAAACAGAGTCGCTTCGCCGCAGGCGTACGACTGGAGCCAGCTTTTTACTTTGGCCGGACTGGACATGGCACAGTTCCACTCGGTCCAGCCGATCTGGAATTCGATGGCGTCGTCCGATCAGCGCGCGGCGTGGACTGGATTGTGGCCGGGCACCTCGACGCCTTTGCGCGTGGAGGCGGCGAGCTGGCAAGGCAAGCCGGTCTTCTTTCAGTTAATCGGCGACTGGACACAGGCGGACCGCATGCCTTCGGCGGGGAACTCGGGATCGAAGGCGCCCGAGGTACTGTTGGTTGTCTTCATACTCATTCTCTTAGGGGGCGCAGTATGGCTCGCGCGGCAGAATTACATGCAGCAACGGAGCGACCCTCAAGGCGCGCTGCGGCTAGGCTTCTTGATTTTCGTCCTGCAGATGCTGGTTTGGATCTTCAATGGGGATTTCGTCCCGAGTCTGGGATCGTTTGGATTGTTCGTGTTGGCATGCAGTAACTCGATCTTTCTCGCGGCGGTGTTTTACGTCGTGTATCTGGCGATTGAGCCATACGTGCGGCGGCACTGGCCGCAGGCCATCATCTCCTGGTCTCGGCTGATGGCCGGGCGGCTGCGCGATCCGCTGGTGGGGCGCGACGCACTGTTTGGAGTGATTCTTGGCATAAGTTGGGTGCTCATCATCGAAGTAACTTTCTTGGCGTTGAAGCACATCGGCGCGACCCCGGATTTGAGTTCCCTCGACTTCCTGATGGGGCCACGAAAGGTGCTGGGAGCCTGCTTGTCGCAGGTGGCGCAGTCAATTCAAGCAACGCTCGGATTCTTCTTCCTGATGTTTGTTTTTCGCGTGATCTTCCGCAAGCCGTGGTTGGCGGCGATTGTCTTTGTCGCCTTCTGGACAGCCGTGCAGACACACGATAGTCACCACTATGCACTCGTCGTTCCTTCGTACGTGATTGTGTACAGCATTGCGGCATTCATGGTGCTGCGCTTCGGCTTCATTGCGCTGGCGGTTGGAATCTTCACCGCGGACTTGCTCGGCAGTATTCCGATCAGCACCGACCTTTCGAGTTGGTACATCGGCAACTCGATATTTGTCATTGTGCTCGTGGCAGCAATGGCGGTGTGGGGATGGCACACAGCGCTAGGCGGACAGAAGCTACTGAAGGAAAACTTGTTCGAATAGCATTGGCGCTTAGAACCTGAAATCAATGCCCATGTTCTTCGCGATGTCTCGCGTGGCATTGCGAAATTGGCCTGGTGTGCTGATGAAATTGGATCGCCCGCCTGTGCTTGCGGCCAGCGTTTGTAAACGATACTGACCTTCCGCATCACTCACATCCACGCCGATGCAGTAGATTCGTACGCCGGCAGCATTGATTTCCGCCGAAGTCTGCAACGGCGAAGCGTGACTGTCAACATTGCGCCCATCGGAGATAACCAGCAACACGCGGTTGGGATACTTGGCTATACGCGCCAGATGTCCGGCAGCGAATGCGATGGCGTCATCCAGCACCGCACCCTTCTGCGGCTTGATGCTCTCCATCGCCTGCTCCAGTTGCTGGGGATCGCTGGTGAGGTCCTGTTCGAAGACAATATTGTTGTCGTAGGTGAGGATGAATGCCTCGTCGCGATCATTCAGGCGGCGCACCATGTCGGTGAGGCTGTTAACCACGGCAGCCCGGTTCTGCTTATTGGCGAGGGAGGTTTCCACCAGGATGCCCAACGACATCGGCCCAGTTGCCGCCGGGATTTGACGCTTGCGCACGGGCGGGTTGGAGGTGGTGTCGTCTGCCCAGACCGATGGCGTGGAGGGTGACTTGCCAAGTTTCGTACCTGATGGTGAGTTGCCAGGTTTCGAAACTGTGGGGGGATGAACGCTGGCGGTTTCCACGGGCTGCACGGTCTTGCTCGGCGGCGCCGGAAGAGGCGGCGGAGTTGCTGAAGCCGCCGCGGCTGTAGAGGGGCCATTGGCGGCGGGAGTGCCCGCCGAGGCGAGGAAGCGGTCCCAATCCGCAGTGCTGCCTCCGTCCTTCACATAGCGGGCGCGAGCGAAGCGGGCTATCTCGGCGCCCTCCGGCGTTCCCCGCGTCAGGTCGACCGCACGCGCCAGATACCAATACCCTTCCCTGGTGTTCGGATTGTTGCCGTTGAGATCAGCGAGCGCGAGTGTGTAGTCGTCCTGCGCATTGCCGGGTTGCACCGCGAGGGCATTGTGCATGTACACGCGTGCGGAAGTGTAGTCTTTCATCCGCAACTCCGCGAATCCGGCTGCGCTGCTCAACATCGCATACGCCTGCCGTTGCTCCAGCGCGAAGTCTGCTCCGTTCATACCCAGGGGCCGCTGCAGTTGAGGCAACGTGTCCAGTCCATGATGCGACATGCTCAGCAGCCGCTCCGGTTTCATGCTGCCTTTCTGCACTGCGGCTTTGGCATCATCGCTGAGCAGCGCAATCGCGACCGCGTTGTTTTTATCGCTGGCGGCGAGTTCATTGGCCCAGGTGAGCGCATGGCGCACATTGCCGCTGCGCAGGTACTCCCATATCACCATCTCCAAAGCGGCAGATTTCAGCGGCCCCGGCCGAGCGTGGATGGAGAATTGCTCGAGGCGTTGCAGGCGTTCCGTTGCCTCAACGTGTGCAACGGCGAACGTGTAGGCGCTGAGCTCGTTAGTTGTCTGGGAAAACGCAGCCGGCACCGCAGCCAACCATGCGAGCAGCACGCAAATCGTGAAACTGAATTTAAGAAGGGTCGTGTTCTGCATTGAGCGACGCATAACGAGAGTGCCGGAATGCCGGTTGGCGTGGGTGGGCCAGAATTGCTGAAATGGCTGATAGCTTGGATGGCAGCTCGCATCCCTCAGGCCGCCCGAACTGCGGAAAAACGAGGCACTCGGGCGCAAGTAGTATTGCCACTATAGGAATGCTGCGCCGGCAGAGGTACGGCTTGAGCCTGCTATGCTCAGGTGCCGGAAATTCCGGCTACTCTCGTGGCGAGGTGCTTAACCGTGGGGCAGCTTCATGCTTGGCTGGCTTTGGGAGTAGTCGCATCCACAGCGGCTACGGACGCGGTGTATGTGATGTTCAGCGCGGCGGTGGCAGAGCGGCGGCGCGTGCCGGCAGCGACCTGGAGCAGCGTGTGGTACTTGCTGTCGGCGTTTGCCGTGATCAGCTACACCCGGAACTGGATCTATGTCTGCTTCGCAGCGCTCGGATCATGGATCGGAGCTTACCTCTCGATGAGCTATTTGCGGCGGCCGAGCGCACGAGTGCTGGATCCTGCGGGCCGCCCGCCTGATCAACCATAGACGTTCTCTAGTAATGGAATCGCCAGCGAAATTCGCCATAAATTTGCCGTGGATCGTTCCAGTGGAATCCACCGAACGTCAGACTGTTGTCCAGCTCCACGCGACGGTTTGCCAGATTCAGCGCGGTTACGGAAATGGCGTATTTGTTCTCAACAAAGCTCTTGCCAAGAGAAAGATCAACCGTGGTATGGCCAGGAAGATAGGGCCCGGGGTATTGCGCGTACGGCGTCCCGTACAACCCGTTGTGGAAGCCCGAGCCGTAGTACACATTCCCCGAGGCATAGCTGTGCCAGGGAAGACTTGTATTGATGCCCCAGTTCAATGTGTTTCTCTGATCATGGTCTACCGGTCCATATCCCGGCGGCGGATATAGTGGGCATGTTGGCGTCAACGGGGGGCAGATTAAGCCTCCGGTGATGGGTGAGGTTGCCTGCGCGATTTGATTCGCATAGACAAGGTGAAACTGGGCGCGATGCCAGAGCAACGGAGAACGTAGCGAGAGGTCCCAACCTTGAATCAAGGCTCGGTACCACGTGATCGGCCAAAAAAGATTCGATTCTCCAATATTGTTATGGTCCAGCCAATTGCTTGCGTTGGTCTGATAATTATCGACCTCGAGATTCCAGCCGCGATAGGGAATGATAAGACTGGCCTCCCACTGTTTATCCCGCTCACCCTGGAGAGGAGCAAAGGTAAAATTCTGGCTATTGGCAAAACCAAAGAGCGCGCCGGTGGCTGTGACCAGTGGCGGGGGTTGATAGTAGTGACCATAGAAGGCGCGCAAGATCCAATTCAGGCGCGGAATCCTCACTGCGATGCCGACGCGCGGATCGGTCGCGTTCTCCGAAATGGACGATCTGAATTCCGTTTGCCGAAGTCCGGCGATTATGGTCAACCACTTCGTCGCATTGAAGCGGTCGCTGATAAACTCCTCAGCAACCCCTCCATTAACGCTGATGGACGAAGCAGGAAAGTTGGGAGCGCCATTCGTGTATTGGTTGTCGAAATGGTTATGTTGGTGCTGAAAGAATCCGTACACTCCGACTTCCAGGTCGTTTCTCCAGAAGCTCTTGTTGACGATTCCTTGCAGACCGACGTAATTAGCAGCCTGATTTACCGTCGAGATGACCGGATAGTCGTCCGCGCCACCTTGGTAGTCAGCAGCGTTGTAATGATAGAAGGGAGAAAGCGTAAGCAGCGTAGTGGAATTGAACGTGTGAACCCAGGAGAAGATGACGTAGCCATCCGGCTCTCGCTCGGCATCGTGCAGGCCGTAACTGGGGACGTTGCCGAACGCTTCCAGGATCTGATTTCCGGTTGAGTTGGGGTCGGGATCGACCGGGATTTGGTAATAATCCTGTCGCAAGGAAGTGACCACTCGAAACTGGTTCCTGGAGTCCTGATTGAAGATGAACGAAGCGAACCCTCCGTAGCCGTTTTCCGCATCGTGAACCACTTGCGGGATGGGCGTCTGAAGTCCGTAATTGCTGCGATTTCCGTTCAAACTGGCATAGTAGGCAAATCGCTTGGTGTGTCCTCCGCAACTGAGTTGGTCGTCGGTTTGATAGAAGTTCCCCGCGGTAATGACGAGATCGCATTGCCGGTCGCGTTCAAAACCGGTTCGCGGTGCAATGTTGAACATTCCATACGTGCGGTCGCCGTAGGTGGCGTCGAAGCTGCCTTGCAACACTTCCAGATAATCGATGTCCTTGGGGTCAATCTGCGGCCCCAGATTGCTGGCGATGTTGGTGTTGGGGATGGAGACTCCGTCAATCAGCCACTGGACCTGGTGGCCTCCGTTCATGTGCAGCAAGTCGTGCGTCACATAGGTAGCCGGCACGTAATCGGTAATCATCTCCACGCCATTGGTGCGGTCTGCGCCGGGAGTTTGCTGGATGTCTTGCCGGTTAAGCATCGTCGTCGGCGTGACACTGTCCATCGGCGCCGCCACCGGAGTTCCGGATACGACGACGTTTTCGTTCGTGCCTGCGACTGCCAATTTGAAATGCACCACCGGACTGGTGTCGGACTGAACAATCACATCTTGTTGCATTTGCAGGAAACCCTGCGACGAGACTGTGACCGTGTATGTGCCGATGGGAACCGACCGGAATTCGAATTCTCCGCTATCGCTGGAGTCTTGGGACTGTGTCCAGTCCGAGGTTTGAGCCTTCAACGTAACGTGGGCGCCTTGAATGGGGCGGTGCTGAGGATCATGAACGACGCCGCGAACCGAACCGAAAATAGTGGCCGACAGGTATGAGCCAAACACGGGGACGACAGCGCAGACGATCAGCGCTGCCCTCCATCGCAGCAGGTTGGCGGGACACAATTTCATAGTCGTGTACGTGTGCAATGCAAAAACGTGATAACGAGGGCACGATCACGCACGCCTCACAGTGCTGATAGTTCCAATGCGAGGAAGCGTGCGTTTGTGCACACACGGGCTGCCCGACCGTCATACGGCGGTTTTCAGGCAACGAGAATTGATGCACTAAGTCGCGGGTTGCTGATGCGGATATCAGGCGAGAGGAGGACCACGCTGGCGGGTGTCTTCAGCTACATATCGAGAACCATCAGGCGAGGCGAAATGGAAAAACTTTTGCCAGTGTAAGGCCTGAGCGATGGCATAAGCCCGGCCACCGAAGGCGATCTTCAGAGGAGCCGGCAGTGCGGTGAAATGGGAATGAGGACAGGCAGTGCTGATGCCGCGATAACCGTCGGCTGGAGAGGGGGCTTCACAGTGATGCACTCCGCCGCGCCGGCAGCAGGCCGGGAGTTGCGATTGCGCCTGCAATAGGGGCAGGCAGGACCCTGCCATCCACAAGACCAGCAGCAAACTCGCAAGCGCCCGACGCATGAGGCTGAGATTGTACTACGCCGGCAGACGTTGTGAGCTAATCAACGAGTGACACTCCCAAGAATTGGACGTCTATTCTGGCGTGAGTTGAACACTGACCGATTAGAATCAGGGATTGCGCAGAGCACTCCAGCTACGGTGCGACTGTGCGGCAGCGGGAGATCGTGTGCGTATCGTTATTGTGCTTTTAGCCATCCTGGGCATCGTCGTTTCTGGCCTCGCGCTCAAGGTCCACTATGACGACCCGGGCAAGGAACCTTGCAGCATCAACGACAAGTGGGATTGCGGGGTGGTGAATCACAGCCCCTACGCCGTGATGCGCGGTATACCGGTGGCGGCAGTCGGAATTGCCGGGTACCTTCTCATTGTCGTACTGGCGTTTCTGCGGTGGCGCGGGCTGCTGTTGGTGGCTGTGCTGTTTGGCCTCGCCTACGCGCTGTATCTCACCAACATCGAAGCGCACGTTCTCGAGGTGTGGTGTCTGTACTGCGTCATCTCGCAAGGCATCATCGCGCTGCTGACGGTCTTGTCGCTCATCTGGCTTGCGTTGTCCAGGCGAGCGGCAGCAACCGCGTAGCCGTACCCCGGTGGATATTCCCAAGTCCCCCGTACATGGGCATACTCGTCACGTGGAGGCTGCCGACCCCAACCTGCGGCTGCTGCATTCCTTCCTCGACTACCTGAAGGTCGAGAAGGGGCTTGCGCGGCTGAGCGTCTCCGCCTACCGCTCGGACCTGGAGCAGTATTCCGGGTTTTTGTTGAACCGCAAGCGCGGGCTTCGCGAGGCGCGGCGGCAGGATGTGCGCGAGTTCCTTAATTCCCTGCTCTCGAATGGCGTCGACGGCCGCAGCGTTGCGCGCAAGCTTTCTGCGCTACGCCATTTTTATAAGTACCTGCTGCTCGACCGCTATATCGCCGCCGATCCCACGTTGAACATCGACACGCCACGGCAATGGAAAGTGCTGCCGAAATCGCTGGTAGCAGACGAAGTCGAAGCAGTGCTGCAAGGACCGCCGCGCGCTAAAGACGATCGCGTCACGCAGGCGATCGCCACGCGCGATCGCGCCATGCTGGAGGTGCTTTACGCGGGGGCGCTCCGGGTCTCCGAGATCGTCAATCTGAAGGTGGAGGACTTGAAGCTCGAGCTTGGTTACGTGCTGGTACGGGGCAAGGGAGACAAGGAGCGCATCGTACCGCTGGGGCGCGCGGCGCAAGAAGTCGTGCAGCAGTATATGCGCGACGCACGTGTGGTGCTCACCGCGCAGAAGCAGTCGCCATTTCTTTTTATTGCGCGAAATGGCCGTGGCATCACGCGGCAACGCGTGTGGCAGATGGTGAATGCCGCTTCGGCCCAATCGCGCCATGCCAGTCCGCACATGCTGCGCCACAGTTGCGCCACACACATGGTGGAGAACGGCGCCGATCTGCGCACCGTGCAGACGATTCTTGGCCATACCGACATTTCCACTACACAGGTGTACACGCACCTGGCGCTGGACCGGTTAAATAAGGTTTACCGCCAGCATCATCCGCGCGGGAAGTCGCGCGAAGGCAAGTCGTCATGAGCAAGCGCGGCGCAACCACCGTGGAGAAAGCAGTGGCAAATTTTGTTCGCGCCCTGCAGGAGCGCAACGCCTCCGCGCATACCATCAAGGCTTATCGCACCGACCTCGCGCAGTTCGCCGACTATGTTGGACCGCAGGGCTGGGCCGAGATTGATCACGTCCTCATTCGCGGCTATCTGGCCAATCTCTACGAACGCGGGCTCAGCAAGACATCAGTCGCTCGTGCACTGGCGGCGCTGCGCTCGTTGTACAAGTGGCTGGCGCAGGAGCGCGAGGTCGAGCAGAATCCCGCGGCGCTGGTGGCGACGCCCAAGTTGCCGAAAAAACTGCCGCGCGTGCCCACCATCGAAGAGGTCAACTCGGTGCTCGATTCGGAGATGCCGGAGTGCTCCGCCTTTGCCGAACGCGACCAGGTGATGCTGGAGCTGCTCTACGGCTGCGGCATCCGCAACTCCGAGCTGATCGGCATTAATCTGGACGACATTCGCTGGTCGAACGAACTCATGCTGGTGCGCGGCAAAGGCCGCAAGGAGCGCTACGTCCCTTTCGGCGACTCGGCGAAAGTTGCGCTACAGGCGTACTTGCCGCAACGGCAGCGCGTGCTTGCGGAAACCCGGCGAATGAACGAGAAGGCCCTGTTAATCAACTTGCGCGGCACGCGACTGACCACGCGAAGCGTTGGCCGGATCGTGAAGCAAATCGCGGTGGCGCGCGGGCTCTCGCCGGATGTTCATCCTCATACGCTGCGCCACGCCTTTGGAACGCACATGCTGGAGGAGGGTGCGGACCTGCGGGCGATTCAGGAGATGCTGGGACACGAACGGCTTTCCACAACTCAGCGATACACGCAGCTTACGGTGAAACATGTAATGGAGGTGTACGACCGCACGCATCCGCATGCGAAGAAAACAGCAACCAGCATTTAGCAATTGGCATTTAGCATTTGACACCTTGGCCATTTAGCATTCGCTCTAAAGAGCAGGAAGCCCGCACCTAGCGTTGCAAGCTTTTCTGAGTGCCGACCGCTAACTGTCAAATGCTAAGTGCAAAATGCTAACTGCCGCCTCCCAAATGCAAACTAATTCTTTCACTTCCGCGGAGCTACGCAAACTGCGCAGCCTCAAGGACCCTGACGGCATACAACGCTTCCTTGACGACATGCCGTATCACATTGCTGAGACCTCGTGGTCGCCGCGGCGAGTGCTGCGCGAAAACACGGCCCACTGCTTCGAGGGGGCGATTTTTGCCGCAGCCGCGCTGCGCGCTAACGGCTATCCGCCACTCATCGTCGATTTCGAAGCCGAGGCTGATACCGACCACGTCATCGCCGTTTATCGGGTGAAGGGGCATTGGGGCGCGGTGGCCAAATCAAATTACACCAACTGCCGCTTTCGCGAGCCGGTGTATCGCACGTTGCGCGAGCTGGCGATGAGCTACTTCCACATCTATTTCAATATGCGACGGCAGCGGTCGTTGCGCACCTTCTCGCGGCCGGTGAACCTGGCGCGCTTTGACGATCAGCAGTGGATGACGACGGAGAAGCCGATCTGGTTCGTCGTCTATTACCTGTTCGAGATTCATCACTACACGCTGCTGACGCGCGCCATGATCAATCATTTGCATCGGGTCGATGAGCGCACGTTTCGCGGGGAACTCTTGGGCAAAGCCTATAAGAGCTGACTAACGCGCAGACGTGGGGTCGAGCTATTTGCGGCGTGAAGACAGAATTCCGAGGATCTCCTGCAGCCCTTGTCTTACCTTTTTAAGGCGGTCGGCCGAGCCTTTGTCGGGGAATGGTAACCCTGATTGCCGCTGCGCCGGTTTACCTTCGTTCTTCAAGTGCTGGCGCGCGCCGGCAATGGTGAAGCCCTGCTGGTATAGCAGTTTCTTGATGCGGAGTACAGTTTCCACATCGCGTTGCCGGTACATGCGCTGGCCAGTGCTGCTCTTTACCGGCTTCAGTTGCGGGAACTCGGTTTCCCAGAAGCGCAAGACGTACGCCGGCAACCGGCAGAGGCGGGCAACTTCGCCGATGCGGAAATAGAGCTTGTCTGGAACCACCGGGTCCACGACGGCGCTCTTCTTCGCTGCTCTGGTTTTCTTCTCAGCCATTCGAAACGGTACTCAGTTCAATCTTCTACTTTGCTGGCGAATGCCCACAGCTTGCGGCCTTAAAAACCTTGTAGCACGAAGCGACGGCGGGAACAACCTTGAACTGTCGCTTGAGGGTCGAAGGGGACCCCGAACAGCAACCCTGCGGTTGACACCAGCCATTGCCGGCAGCACAATCTGACACGCTGTGACCCGCCACGGTTCTGTCGCCGCCTCGCGAACACGTACGGTTCGATACCTGCGTCTGGTTTGCGGCGCTATGCTGGGTGTTCTGATCTTCGCTCCTCCTCTGGTAGTTGCCGCGTCAGACAAAAGTAAGAGCAATGACCGCCCCAAGCTGCCTTACAACATGATGGGACTTGGCCGGGACGAGCTCGACGCATACGACAGCAAGGCGGAACCGGCGGCTACGGCGACAGCGGCGCTGGTAACAATGAACCGGGCGGGGTGGGAGCTGGTGCATCGATATTTTCCAGCGCTGGGCGTGGACTCCACCGACAAAGAGAAACGAGTGCATCCGGATGACATGATGGACACTCGTTTCCTCGCCCGCTACATGAATGAGGATGCGACGTTCAGCCCCATACCATTGATTAGCGCGATCGCATCCCTGCCCGCGACGCAATTATCCGGCCGTCTTCGGGCGCTTCACGATGAGGCAGTGCAGGCCGCGGTAGTCGAGGATTACTCCTCGTGGAAGCTGGCCCAACTTCGCCAGGCTGTGGAGTCGCTGACGACTACCGCCAAGACGGTTCAGGGCACGAAATACAGAACGCCAAAGGCCAGCCTGCGCTTCCCACAGGCGGTGCGGCTATACGCGATGACGATGGCGCTGCTGCGGGTCGAAACAAAATGGGTTGGGAAGACCGACTCGCCTCCGCCTGATACGAAGGATTTCAGCAGGCGGCTCAGCCATCAACTGCCGCGGGAAATTCACGACGGCGAGTCGGCCGGGTTCTTTCTCTACCGCCCGGGAACTCCAAGTCATGCGCTATCGAAGGATGAATTTGAAGAGCGCGCGGACGTGGTCCTGGTGGCGCGAAATGGAGAATTGTTCCACGTCGAACAATTCCCAGTCTACCTGACCGTCGATCAAAAAGAGTGGAACCCGGCCTGGATCGAAGCCAGCGACGAGGTGCACGACAGCACCCTACTTGCGCGCAAGTTCGAGCACGACTGGACAAGGCTGGACGGGCCGTATTTGTGGTTCCGGCAGGACCAGTTCACCGGACCAGTGATTTATCGTGCGGAGGTGAAGTTCCTCGTCGACGACATTTTAATCGAAGCGGAAAGGGACATCGAGAGCCGGGGCGCGGTCAAGCGAGCCCAGCGGTCTCGGGATTACGACCCCTTGCGCATGGAGCCGTTTGTTTCGGGTAAAGACGAGCCGGCCGAAGCGCCGAGTGCCCTGACGGTTGATCCTGCGGCCATTGAAGAACAAGTCAGGCAATTGAAGTGTCCGCCCAGGTATTACTCCAACCGCTTCCGAGCGTGGTGTGCTTACGGTCTTTGGGCCTCGGGATTGGCGCCGGACGGCCACACCTGGATCGCCGTGCCTGCTGAAGAACCTCGCGCGGCAATAGCGAATTCCAGCCAACCTGATACTGCAGCTCAGGGCAAATCACCAGTTCAACCTTAAAGCCGGATCGGGCAGAAGCAGAGTTCCTCGTCTATTGGCGGGTTGGCCCTGGACACGCTTGCAATCGGAATCTCAAGACATACTTGCAGGCAACTGCTTCCAATTCACTGCTGGAACAACTCGCTCGTGAACAGCTGAATCTTAGATTCTGTTCCTGTTCGTCGCAGGCTATCCAACAACGAGAACGGTGCAACGGTTCCAAAGAATCCAAAGCGAGCTTCGATTGGTCGCCGAGATCACAGGCAGGTCTGAATCTATGTTCCGGTTACGCAGTGCTGCAGGTTTTGTAGGTCTGTTGTCAGTGTTAGTTGCCGCGGGTTGCGGCGGTGGTACCAGCAACAGCTCGGGTGGGAACGGAGGCAGTGGCGGAAGTGGCGGCGGATCGACCGGCCCTACCGTCAGCAACTTCGCCGTTTCGCCAACGATAGCGGCCACGGGGGCGAACGGCGTCGGCCAGTTTGTCAATTTCAACTGGACGACGACGAATGCAACGGCATTCTCGATAACGCCAAGTATCACAGGAAATGACGGTCCGACTCTGCCGCTGCAGGGCCCTTTCCAGGACACTGGCGCACCATCACAAACAACCACATACACCGCGACGGCCACGAATGGAACAGCGACATCGCAGCCCGCGACGGTTACTTTGACGGTTGTGCCGGTTACGCTGAGCGCTAACACGACCCAGGTCATGGCTGGCACTCCGGTTACGCTGACCTACGGGGGGCCGAACAATGGCAGCACCTGGCAGTTGAACATTCAGGGAAATCCTAATCCCGTGCCCCTGCCGGCGCCCTCCAGTTGTAACGGGAATACGTGTACCGGCACTTACACTTCGGGCCCGCTGAACACGAACACGACAGTCGCGGTGACTGCGCTGGGACCGGTTGGAGGCCAGGCGATCTCGCAGAATGTCTCCATCACAGTCGGCGGCGCCACTACCATCACGATAACTGCAAATCCGCAGAACATCCCGCCAGGAGGCACATCGATGCTGTCATGGGTGTCGCAAAACGCTTCCTCGGTCAGCATCGATCAGGGTATCGGGAACGTACCGCTCTCGGGAACGCTCAATGTGCATCCGAACCAAACCACGACTTATACCGCAACGGCGATTTCGATCTATCCCAATACTCCGCCGGTCACTGCGTCGGTAACCGTCACCGTCAATACCGGTAACATTGGAAATCTCAATCACATCATTTTCATGCTGCAGGAGAACCGCGCGTTCGACAATTACTTCGGGGTGTTGGCCCAGTACCGGGTGAATCATCAGCCGCCTATTCAGGGGGCGCAGTTGAGCGATGTGAATGATCTTCACGCGCTGCCTTCGAACTACCAGATCTGCAATCCGCAGGGACAATGCTTTGGGCCGTTCCACGCAAGAACGGAGTGCATCGAGAACCTTTCCCCGTCATGGGATGAAAGCCACTATGACATGGACCTGGTGGGCAACGACTGGCTCAATCTGAACCAGAACTCGCAATACAAGATGGACCGTTTCCTCGATACCACGCTGTCAGGAGGAAGCGGAGATAAGTACGATCCTACGCACTCCCGGCCGCTGGGCTATTACGACCAGACCGACCTGCCGTTCTACTACGAGCTGGCGACGCAGTTCGCCACCGATGATCAGTGGTACTCGCCACTGCCGGCGAACACCATTCCGAATCGCATGTATCTGTTCGCTGCCACTTCGTATGGTCATGCCTTCCCACCGGGCCAAAATGATCCAGCGTGGCAGCAGCCGACCATCTTCCGCGCCTTGACCAAGGCGGGTATTACGTGGCGCTACTATTACCAGGACAACAGCGTCTTCCTTTCGCAATGGGCCGACTGGAACGATCCGCAGATCCAGGCCAACGTAGTCAACATTCAGGAGTACTACAACATCCTCGCCAGCCCGAACGCGGACCAGCAACTGCCGCAGGTCGTCTTCATCGAGCGTGCCAGCGCCACCGGACTGGATGAGCACCCGGAGAACAATGTGCAGACAGGAGCGCACGACGTTGCCGGCATCATCAACGCGCTGCTCACCAGCAAAGCATGGCCGGATTCCGTGTTCATCCTCACCTATGACGAGGGTGGCGGGGTATACGACCACGTCGGTCCAATCCTGGTTACACCTCCGGACAATCTTCCCCCGCAGGACCTGGGAGCGAAGGACACGAAGGGGCTGTTCAACGTCAGCGGCTTCCGGGTACCACTGGTCGTGATCTCGCCATGGGTGAAGCCGCAGCATGTCTCGCACCTGGCGACGGATTACACGTCGATCCTGAAGTTGATTGAAACGCGGTTCAACGTGCCCCCGCTGACGCAACGTGATGCGACAACGCAGGACATGGCCGACCCGCAAAACGGCTTTTTCGACTTCAGCTCACCGCACCTGTTGCAAGTGCCACCGCTGCCGGCGCAGCCGACGAACGGGGTGTGTAACTATCAACTAGAAAGCCATCCGTAAGCCGCAAAACGAAAAAGGCCTCCGCGCGAAATTTCTACGCGGAGGCTGCTTTCGGTGTAAAAAAAATTGCGAGGCGTTGGCCCCGCAGGAACAGTTACTTCTTCTTTTTCTTAGCGGCCTTTTTGGTTGCCTTTTTCTTTGTTGGCATCGGAAAATCCTCCTTGTATAGAACTTTTCTGCCTTGAACTTGGCCCAATTCCGAAGCCCAACATGTAGGCTCCGAAATACAACTACGCAAGATATTGCGGTGCCTTTGAAGGAATGTCAACAAAAATCGTCAGAATTTTTCTTGCTTTTGGATCGGAGCTGTGGAGGCGACTGGTGCCCGGGAACGCGCTAGAGCGGCGGACGGAGTTCATCAACAGATACAGCGTCGGTGTCAGACCGGCGGCGTATGTTCGAATGGCAGCTTGGTGTACCGTTCTTTCTCGACTTCGATGATGAGCGCGACCCGTCCCTCGGGGTTGCGAAATGGAAACGGTTTGCCAGTGTATTTCATTGAGATGGGATCCATCATCTTCAGGTCGGGGTCCGGACGGCGATCGAGAACACGTCCACGCATCTGAACCTCCAAGTAAGGATCACGAAAATCCACGATGGACAGCGCCACCCGCGGATCGCGGGCCGTGTTGCGGGCCTTCAAAGAGCTCTCGCCGGTGCAGATGACGACGCGATCTCCTTCACGGCCAACCCACACCGGAACGCTTTGGGGCGAGCCATCGGGCATGAGCGTTGCAAGATGACCAAAGTTGGCGCCGTCGAGCAGTTGCTTCGTTTCCTTTGAGAGCATCATAGGTCCGAGGAAAGCTTACGCCAACAGTCGCGCAGCTTCTTTCGCAAAGTAGGTGAGAGTGATGGATGCGCCCGCGCGCTGGATGCACAGCAACGACTCCAGCATGACGCGTTCGTAATCGATCCAATTATTCAGGGCCGCTGCCTTGATCATCGCGTACTCGCCACTCACCTGATAAGCTGCCATCGGAACGTCGAAGCGCAGGCGCGCCTCGTGCAGCACATCCAGGTATGGCATGGCAGGCTTGACCATGATCATGTCGGCGCCTTCGTCGAGGTCAAGCTCGATCTCGCGCATAGCTTCTCGCAAGTTGGCGGGATCCATCTGGTAGGAGCGGCGATCACCGAAGTGCGGCGCCGAGTCGGCCGCCTCGCGGAATGGGCCGTAAAAGCCGCTGGCAAACTTTGCGGCATAGGAGAGAATTGGGGTGTTTTGAAAGCCGTTCTCGTCGAGAGCGGTGCGGATGGCCTTCACGCGTCCGTCCATCATGTCCGAGGGAGCGATAATGTCCATGCCTGCCTTGGCCTGCGAGACCGCAGTGCGGGCAAGCAATTCCAAGGTTGCATCATTCAGGATCTCGTAGTCTTCCGCTGAACTGGCGGCGACGCCGGTGGCAGCCGCTATGGCAGCGCCCAGCGACTGGGCTCCGGAATTGATGACCACCTTCCCTTTCGATTCCAGTTCGCGGATGAACTCCAGGGCCTCGCCGCGGGCTTTGGCATTGGGGTCCGAGGTATCCACCAGCCCGCAATGACCGTGAGACATGTACTCGCACAAGCAAACGTCCCCCATCATCAACAGGCCGGGCACTTCGCGCTTGATGGCTCGCGTGGCCTTCTGCACGATGCCGTCCTCAGCCCACGCGCCGGTTGCCACCTCATCTTTCGATTCCGGCAGGCCGAAGAGGATGACGCTGGGAACGCCAAGCGCCTTCACCTCGGCGCACTCCTTCACGGCCTCGTCGATGGACAGGTTGTACACGCCGGGCATGGAGCGAACTTCCTTGCGTATGCCTTCGCCGGGACAGATGAAGAGGGGATAGACAAAACCCTCAGGAGTGAGGCGGTTTTCGCGTACAAAAGAACGCATCGCTTCCGTGCGACGCAGGCGGCGGGGACGATCAGTGGGAAACGGCATAACAGTAAAATTCTAGCATTGCGAGTAGCGCAAAGCCGCGAAAATAGCGGAGGAAAAGACTTTGAGTTTGTGACGGGAATCACTGAAGACGAGGCTTGAGCATTAGGGGGTTCCGCTGCAACAAACATGCGCGGTGTTCATGCGTCACAAGCTGGTGTTTGCGCGGCGAATATAATTTGGGGTGCCTCGGGCGTGAAAGAGGTTCTCCGATATGACCATCATCAAGCAAAACGACCTCATCCAGAGCGTTGCCGACGCGCTGCAATACATCTCGTATTACCACCCCGTTGACTTCATCAAGAGCCTGGCGAGCGCGTACGAGAAGGAGCAATCGCCGGCAGCTCGTGACGCGATCGCGCAGATCCTGATCAACTCCCGCATGTGTGCCGAGGGCCATCGGCCTATCTGCCAAGACACGGGCATTGTCACAGTCTTTCTCAAGGTGGGAATGAAGGTGCAGTGGGACGCCACAATGAGCGTCGAGGACATGGTCAACGAAGGCGTGCGCCGCGCCTATCAGCACGAGCACAACACGCTGCGCGCCAGCATCCTCGCCGATCCTGCCGGTGCGCGCAAAAACACAAAGGACAACACGCCAGCCGTCATCAATATGACGATTGTTCCCGGCGACAAGCTGGAAGTGCTGGTTGCGGCCAAGGGTGGCGGCTCGGAAGCGAAGTCGAAGTTCGCGATGCTGAATCCGTCGGACTCGATTGTCGACTGCGTGCTGAAGACGGTTCCCACCATGGGCGCGGGCTGGTGCCCGCCGGGGATCATCGGCATCGGCATCGGCGGCACCGCGGAAAAAGCCATGCTGCTGGCGAAAGAATCGCTGATGGAGCCGATCGACATCCAGCAGCTGATGGCGGGCGGCCCGAAGAACACGGCCGAGAAGCTGCGCGTGGAGCTGTACAAGAAGATCAACGCGCTTGGGATCGGCGCGCAGGGGCTCGGCGGGCTGACCACAGTTCTCGACGTGAAGGTGAAGGACTATCCCACGCACGCCGCCAATCTACCGATCGCGATGATCCCGAATTGCGCCGCCACCCGTCACGTGCATTTTGTGCTCGATGGCAGCGGGCCGGTCGCGCTCAAGCCGCCGTCGCTCGAAGACTGGCCGACGCTGACCTACAATCCGGCGGGCGCTCGCCGCGTGAACCTCGACACGGTTACGCGCGACGAGGTCGCCACCTGGAAGCCGCGCGAGGTGCTGCTGCTCAGCGGCAAACTGCTCACCGGTCGCGATGCCGCTCACAAGCGCATCACGGATATGCTCACCTCGAGACAGGAGCTGCCCGTAGACTTCAACAATCGCTTCATCTATTACGTTGGCCCAGTTGATCCGGTGCGGGATGAGGTGGTCGGCCCGGCTGGCCCAACGACTGCCACGCGCATGGACAAATTCACCCGCCAGATGCTGCGCGAGACCGGACTGCTGGGAATGATTGGCAAGTCCGAACGCGGGCCGGAAGCGATCAAAGCGATCCGCGAACACAAGGCGGTATATCTGATGGCGGTTGGCGGCGCGGCGTATCTGGTGTCGAAGGCCATCAAGAAGTCGCGCGTTATGGCCTTCGGCGATCTCGGCATGGAAGCGATCTACGAGTTTGAAGTCGAGGACATGCCGGTGATGGTTGCCGTCGACGTAAACGGCGAGTCCGTGCACGAAACCGGCCCGAAGGAGTGGCAAGCAAAGATCGCAGAGTTGGTGGAGATTGCATAGCTAGGAATGCAACTCTTCGAGCTTCTTCCACAGGGGATCGAGAGGAATTTCAAGCGGGGAATTTGCGATCAGGAGCTTATCAACTGGCTGCCAGCCGCCCTGGCTGCAATCAAATGCCTTGCGGCGCATCGGATCGATTACCCAGATGTTGGCGACACCCATCGCACGATAGTCGTCCAGCCGCTGCTGATAACGGGACACGCGGTCTTCGGGCGACAGCACTTCGATTATGGCGACCGGCGGCCGGGTCAGGACGGCCTCGAAGGGCGCGTTGAGCGGAAGAACCGCGAGGTCGGCAATACGGACCCGCGTCGGCGAAATCCGCAATCTGATCTCCGGACAGACTTCTAGTTTCCATTGTTCTTCGAATTTTGCCAGCCACTTGATGAAGAACGCCTGTACGATCGAGTGTTCTTTCTCGCCCACGTTGCGCTCCTCCAGCTCGCCATCCACGTAGTCGCAGTCTGGTTCGTACTCCGTCCTGAGATATTCATCCAGCGATACCTGCGTCGTCGCCATTCGGGCGCTCCTGGAGGAGAGTTTACCACCAGACTTGTGCCTCTCTGAACCCCTAGCTCTAATCGGTCATCTCTATACTTGGAAGGTGACCATGCCGACTGACGGCGCGAAGTCCACCCGCCTCGAAAAAGACTCGCTCGGCCAGAAGGAAGTTCCTGCCCACGCCTACTACGGCATCCAGACGGCGCGTGCGGTGGAGAATTATCCCATCAGCGGATTGCGCGCGCATCCCACGCTGATCCGCGCTATCGCGATGGTGAAGGAAGCGGCTGCGCTCGCCAACCGCGAACTCGGTTTGATCGACGCGAAGACTGCGAACGCCATCATCCAAGCCGCGAAGGAAGTGCAGCAGGGCAAATGGGACGAGCACTTTGTAGTCGACGTCTTCCAGGCGGGCGCGGGCGTCAGCTTCCACATGAACAGCAACGAGGTCATCGCCAATCGCGCCTCGGAGCTGCTGGGCGGCGCGCGCGGCGAGTACAAGCACGTCCACCCTAACGACCACGTCAACTACGGCCAATCAACCAATGACGTCTTTCCTACCGCCATGCGGCTGGCGACGTTGCTGGAGCTGGGGAAGCTCTATCCGGTGCTCGCCGGCCTCATTGCCGCGCTTGAGGAAAAGGGCAAGGAGTTTCACAACATCCTGAAATCAGGCCGCACGCACATGCAGGACGCGGTGCCCATGCGGCTGGGGCAGGAGTTTACAGCATACGCAAGCGCCATCAGGAGAGCGCAGAAGGCGATCGAACAGCAATCGGAGTTTCTGCGCGAGATCGGGCTCGGCGGTTCGGCGGTGGGGACCGGCATCAACACGCATCCCGATTACCGGCACAAGGCAATCGCTGAGCTGTCGCGCATCTCGGGACAGAAGCTGCACGCTACCGATGACATGCGATATGCCATGCAGTCGAACATTGCGATGTCGAGCGTGAGTTCGGCACTTCGCAACCTGGCGCTGGAAGTTATTCGCATCTCCAACGATCTGCGCCTGCTGTCGTCGGGGCCGAATACGGGGTTAGCAGAGATCAATCTGCCGGCGCTGCAGCCGGGCTCGTCCATTATGCCGGGCAAGATCAATCCCGTGATGCCGGAACTCGCGGCGATGGTCTCGTTCCAGGTCGTTGGCTATGACACCGCGGTTGCGCTTGCCGTGCAGGCTGGGCAACTCGAACTCAACGTGATGATGCCGACGATGGTCTATAGCGTGCTCACGTCCATCACGATCATGACCAATATGCTGCGCCAGCTCACCGATTTCTGCATTAAGGGGATCACCGTCAACGAGCAGCGAACGCAGCAGTATGTGCAGAGCACGGTTTCGCTGGCGACGGCGCTGAATCCGTACATCGGCTATGCGAAGGCGGCGGAGATCGCGAAAGAGTCGGTGAAAACGGGCAAGTCGATTATCGAGATCGCGCGTGAGCGTGGCGAGCTGACGGAGGACCAGATTAAGGAGATTCTCGACCCCGCGCGCATGACCGAGCCGATTTCACCGCTGGCCATCGCGAAAGGAGGGGAGAAGATCAGGCAGAAATAAGCTCTCGGCCATCAGCCATCAGAATGCGTTAGGTGGATCGCTTCGCGTCCGCGCTCACCAGCCGGTGAACAGGTGTCCCATCTTTTCTTTTTTGGTGCGAAGGTAATTCTCGGAGTGTTCGTAGGGCTCGACTTCGGCGGAGATGCGCTCGACTACCTCGATCCCGGCATTCTCCAGCGCTGCCACCTTCTCAGGATTGTTAGAGATGAGGCGCACGGCCTTGACCCCGAGTTGCCGAAGGATCTCGGCTGGGAGCTTGTATTCGCGATAGTCGTTGTCGTAGCCGAGTTCGACGTTAGCCTCAACCGTATCCAGTCCGCGGTCCTGCAACTCATAGGCCTGCAGCTTGGCCATGAGGCCGATGCCCCGCCCCTCCTGCTGCTCATAGATGAGAATACCTGCACCGGCTTCGGCAATCATGGAGAGCGAGAGTTCCAGTTGCTGGCGGCAGTCGCAGCGCATGGAATGAAAGACGTCGCCCGTCAGACATTGAGAGTGAATGCGCACCAGCGGCGGCAGGGAATGTATGTCGCCCATCACAAGGGCTACCGCCTCTTCGTGAACAACGGAAGCGGCCTGGCCAGCGGGCCCATTGCCGTTTGCAGGCGACTTGCCCGGAGAGACCGCGAGATGGGCTTCGAAGCCGTGGATGCGGAAGTGTCCCCAGCGAGTGGGGAAATCCGCCTCTGCGACCTTCTTGACAGCGAAATTGCTCACCTTTTGATTATAAGCCGCCGGCTCGCGGGCGCTAATTCGCAAGGCGCGGGGACGCACTACTTAAGTGGCAAACACTGCAGTCGGTGAAGCGACTAGCAACGGATGCCTTGTGGAGCACATTTGTCCGTCATGGAACTCTCTGGCAAAATACTAGGCCACGAAATCGTACTGCGCTGCTTCGGGCACTTGGGATGGTGCGATGGCCTTGACCTTTCGGTACAGGTTTGTTGACTTCGGAACAGTTTTCGCAGGTGAGGAAGGGATTAGGGGCGAAACACAGGGCTCTGAAAGACCCTCCACCTTGTTTTCTAACGAACTGGTTACTGACGTCGGCGGACTCTGTCTTAACGGCGACGAACGCTTAGCCGTCATCGACCACCACTTCACCCGTGATGCGCAGTTCCCCGCGGCATCGGCTGCCGTCCTCCACAAAGCGGAATTGATTCGCAGCAGATTTTCCGGCCAGCGCGACGGCGTGTTTTGGCTGGTGACCCACAAACAGCCGGACTTCGATGCCTTCTGTTCGATGTATCTCGCGCGCTGGATCTTGGAGGATGAGGCGGCCGTCGTGGATTGGCATGATTGCGGCCTGCATCCTGATGGCTGGTTGGATTTTGCGGAGCGGCGAAAGATCCACTGGTTTGCTCCCGATCTGCAATCTGTCGCCGCCGAGCGACGCTGGCCGCTATTGATGGCCAGCTACGCGTCGATTGTCGATAACGGCCAGCACTTTCCCTGTCCACGCAACCGCGCTTTGCATTCCGTTCTCTACGCCGCGCTTAAGCGCGGCAGGGACTACCTTGCCGAGACCAGCGGCGCCACAGAGTTGTTCGACGAAATCAAGATCGCCATACGTGATGGGAAGAAGAACCCGATCTTTGACTCCGTGCTGGAAGAAAGCCGTGAGTTCGCGCCGGAACTGGCGATGCTGGACCGCGAGGTCGAGGCTTACCATCGCGATGTCCGACGCGCGCGAAAATCCATTGTTTATCTACAAAGATCGGGAGCGCCGTTCTCGGCTTTCTTTGACAAGCTGAAACAGCGTCCTCTGCTCGCCGAACGAGACGGAACGCTTTGCATTAATCCCGAACATCTTCTTTCGGGGCAGCCGCGGGTTGCGACCGACGGAATCTATCTTCGCGATCCGGAATGCCTGCTGTTCAAGGAGTGGGCACGTCTTGACTTGGAGAACTCGTCCTTGGGGAAGGGTTTCGAATTTACCGCGGTCGCGTACTCAAATGGGCGTCCCGAAGGAGACCCCAATCCTACCGACTATTTTTTTGCGATCGATCCTGAGCGCGCCAACGGACGTCATCTGTATGCAGTCTGGGCCCGTCTTCAAGGCAAGGAAGTGGAGGCGTTGCGCGCGCGTGCAAAGGATAGGCCGAAAGCGGCGGACAGGCCGGCGCGCCGCGGTTTCGAGGGGCGTGCAGGAACCCTGGGAGGGTTCTTTGCGGACCCTTGGTTTGACGGACAGAACTATTTTTGCACCATTGTGGCCACTCCGAATCACGGCACTCTGATCGGTTCGGCCGGGATCGAAGCCGGTCTACGCGACGACTCGATTGTCGAGGCAGTGAGAAACGAAGTCGAATATTCGATCTACCAGGGGGAGCCGCCGGGGGAGACTGTGTGCGTCGCGGTGTTCGATTTGTCCGCAACGAAGAGCCAGCATGACAGTGAGCCCCGCAAGTATGACATCGCGGCACTGAAGCAGATCCAAGCTCCGACGCAACGCCGCTTCCGCTTCGCGCGAATCGCGTTACGCCAAGACGTGCCGATAGCTCTGGCGGGAGGAACCGGCTTGTCGCTACAAATAGGCGAAACGCTGTGGCGTGTGCTGTATCCGGATTTGCCGGCCGCGCCGCCGGATTTCGCGCAACGTCATCTCGCCGTTGGGCCAAGGTGCGTCGGAGTCTGGGGGAACCGCGGAATTGCAATCGCATATAAGCCGAGTTTGCACCAACGAACGGAGCCGCACGAACACCGCAGCGAAGACGACGCCGGGATCAGGCAGGACTTCGTCAGCATTGTCGCCCTGGCCCGTGATATCGACCAGCTTATCGCCGACGGTGAGGCTCTGACGCAAGTGCACTCGTCCGCTTCTGCTTTGCACTCTCAACTGCTGCCGGAGGGTTCTCCAAATCTGGCCGAGGAGATTGCCGCCCGAGGCGAAGTCCTGGCTCGCAAGGCAGCGCAGATCAAACACAACCTCACCTTGCCGGATAGCGATCTGCTGCGGCGCTTCTACGATGCGACCGGGATCGATGAGCTGCTGACAACGCTGCGCGATCTTAATCAAACGGCTGCCGAACACCTGCGCCGGGAAAAGATGGAAGATCAAGCACGGAGGCTGGGCGAAAGCACGGAAACGGTGGCGGAAGTCCAGAGCAAACTGGAGTGGCTCGAGGTTTTCATCGTCGGCGTGTATGCCATCGAGATGATAGAGGCGTTTACTAAGCGATTGGACCTGAGGGAATCGTGGATAAATCTGAGCATCGTTATCGGGGTTCCAGTCTTTCTGGTTCTCACCGTGTTCATCCTTCAGCCGTGGAGCAAGAAGGCCTCGGAGCAACGCGGGGGCATACCAAGACCGGCTTGGATACTGATCATCGTGCTAGCCGGGTGCCTTTTCGGCATCGCGCGATTGCTTTGGCTGTTAGTTCGTAACTAGCCGGCCTTTCGGCATGTGCGGCCGGCATTTGGCAGGAGGTTCGCAGCTTGGCAACGACTCTAGTTACGGAAGCAAGTGGCTTCGATGCCGAGCTCGTGCTCGCCAAGTACCCCCTGCCAATCGCCCGAACTTTCGAGTCCAAGCTGCAGCAGCCGCAAACTTCCCTGCATCGCCTATATGGTCTCATCGACGTCTTCGAAGTCTCGCTGAAATATTGCGCCATCGTCGCCATCCAGGAATATGTCCGGCTGGGCCTGCGCGCGCCCATGGTGGATGAAGAGGTCGCGCTGCATTTTCGGATTCCCAAGCTTGGCAATTGGAACGCCTTTTTGCGAGAGATTCTGCGGTCGTTTCGTGGACTGCGCAAACAACTTTTCATGCCCGTGCTGGTCGACCTCTACTTCGACCCGCGTGGCCGACCCGATCGCCGGCAGGCGAGAGTCGGCCAACTTATCAACCTCAGAAATCGAGTGGCCCATGGCGCGCGCCCGTCGGACGATGACGCGAATGCGGAGTTCACAAAACACTGGCCACTGCTGGCGTCGTTGCTCTCTGACCTGAAGTTTTTGATCTCGTATGACCTGATCCTCCATGACGAGGACGGCTCCGCGCACTTGCTGATGGGTACGGAGCCGAGAGCGGTGGGGCTTCCGGCAGCGGCCTCGGGGGTAACAGCTGGCCAACTCTGCATTGTTCACGGCGAACAAGCGCTGCCACTCTCGCCCCTTTTGCTGTACACACGCTGCGGATACGGAACCCACCAGGGACCATGCGTAGTAAAGAAGATTTTCTTCTTCAATGGGCTTAAGCCGCGGCCGGATTTTCTCGACTACTGGATGTCGCATCACCGGCTGGCCAGCGACGTGAGCGATAGGCTGCGTTCGATTGTCGAGCACAGCGCTGAGCACCTCGACCTCGCTGCCCCCGAGGGCGCAAGTACGGCCTCGTGGGAACTCTTGCAGGAACGCTCGGACAACCTGGTCGGCCGGGTGGACGAGGAACTAAAGCTGTTGAACTTCGTCGCAGAGCGTGGGCGGGGATTTCTGATCGTGGAAGGCGACCCGGGCATTGGCAAAACGGCCCTGCTGTCGCGGACGGTGCACGACTTGCTCGGCCCGAAGTCGGCCTACGGGCGCTCCGATGAGCTGGGCGATGTCGCGGCCCACTTGCACGAGGCGAAGCTTCATGTGGCCTTCCACCTTTGCGGAGCCGACAAGAGCAGCCAGGAGCTGTCCACGATCTTGTCGTCGCTGATCAATCAATTACCGGCGAGGGGTGCGGCGACAACCGTGGTCGCCTCCGATCTAGCCAATGCAGCGCGCGCGACCGTCGAAAAGACACGCGGCAAACTGCTGCTGGTGATCGACGGCGTAGACGAAGCGCTTGCCGGGCGAAGCGAGGCTGAGCGTCAGAATGTTTTGGTGGCCCTCTTGTTTGCCGGGGAGCGTCTGCCATCCAATGTGTTCGTGCTACTGGGCTCGCGCCGGGGAGCGATTCCGGTCCTTAGCGATCCGGAGGTGCCTGCACTGCGTCTTGAGTTGTCAGGCCTCACCGAGCAGGAGATTCGACCCCTACTGATTCGCGTCGTCTCGAAGTATGAACTTGAGGACCGCCATGTAGATGCCATCGCCCGCGTTTCCGCCGGCAATCCACTTTACATCGGCATGTTGGCCGAAGACTTCGCACAAGGTCGTTTGTATCTCGATGAAGTCGATCAGTTGCCGCTCGGTATTGAGGGCTATTTCGAGAAGCTGCTGCTGCGGTTCGCGTCGAATGCGCAATGGCCGGTGCTGCGCGATACGCTGCTGCTGCTGAGCGTGGCGCATGGATTTCTCTCTGTGGCCCAGATCTCCGCGATTGCCGGCATTCCGGAGGCCGCGGTGGAGTCGGGTGTAGACACGGAACTGAGCGCGCTGCTGAGCGAAGCAGAAAATTCAAAGCGATTGCCCACCTTCCAGTTATTCCACGCGAAATTTCGCGAATTTGTCGTGGCGCTCTTCTCCGGCAACGTTCCTGGCACCGCGAAACGGATGAATGCGGGACGCGCAGAGGACCCAGCCGTTTCGCCTGCTCATCTGGAGCGCATGCAGCGACAGATTCTCGAGTACTGCGGCAATTGGGCGAGCCTGCAAGATATGTATCCGCTCCGCTATTACTCCGGGCACCTGTATGAAACTGGAGCCCAACAGCGCTTAGAGCAGTTACTCACGCAAACGAATTTCCTCGCCGAGAAAGCCAGGCGTCTGGACGATCCTTTTCTGGCTGCCGACGATGTCTCGTATCTGGTGCGCGTGCTGCTACAGGACAACCGCGACGACGAGATCGTCCTGTTGGCGACCAGAGCGGAAGTGTTCTATCGCGATGGCATAGCTTCGGGACTCCGAACGGCAGCCGGTATTCCCCCGCCAAGGGTAGCCGCCATTGTGCAAAAGTTGCTGGAGTTTTCGCGGCTGGGACTTTGGGCGTCGGTGCGAGGACACGAGTTGCCAGCTACCGCCATGAACGCTCGCCGAGTTGCTATCGAGGTCGCGTATCACTTCGGCCTTGGCGACAAGCTGGAGATTGCCGCTCTTGACCGCTCGCGGGCGGTTCGCATCCTTAGCGGCCCATACCTCTATCGCTTCTGGAAAAAAGAGCCGGAGCCTGGATGGAAGCTATTGGACGCTTTAAGCCACAACATGGTGCTGCCCGTCGGCGTGCCGAATCTTCATAAGGTGGAGAGTTGTACGTTGATGTCGGTGATGATCATGGCTCATCACTTTGATCAGCCGGAGGTGACGGGCCGGCTGCAAGAATCATGGAGCGCGAATGTGAATCGACTGGAACGGCTGACCAGAGTTTTTCGCCTGGTATTGCCGCCGGCACTCTTCGTCTTCCAGTACGCACTACGCCACGTATTGGCGGCCCAAGCCGATTTCCAGCCGCTCAACCTGGAGGAACTGAGCGCCTCGTTTGCGCGCGGCTCTAGCCAAATCCCCACCAGAAAATTGGGCGTTGAATGCCTTGCTGAATTGCAGAATGTGGACGCCGTTTGCGAGCGAACCATTAAAGTCCTACTGGATAAACAAACGCAGTTCGATGTCTACTTCATGCAAGTGGCGGAGCGCATCCTGTTTGTTCACGGATGCCGCGACCCTGAGCGCATCATCGACGAGATCTGGCGGATTTACCGCGAGGGCTGCCCCTGGTTCCATCAGTCGGCGCTGTACACCTGCTTTCACATCCTTCGCAACGTCCCCGACGCGCAGGACAGCTGGCTGCAAACTTACCGAACTATGACGCGCGAGACGGTTTCGCAGACGCGCGCCCTCTTCGCCACCCCGAACAAGAAGAAGTACCCTCTGCTGCCGCACATGGGCTGGGCGGAGATCATCTTCGACCAGCACCGTCCCACGGGCAAGGCACAGTTCATTCCGCAGTTCTATCGCGAGGCCCTGGCCGCAGGAGATTTGGAATATGCGCGACGGGCATTGCGGGCGGCAGGAGTGCTCTCCCATTCCTACGACCGTCACGACTTGGCGCTGCTTTCCCTACAAGACGCAGTGCGCGCAGTGAAACCGGAGCTGCGCGAAACCATCGTGGATTTGCTTGCCAACATTCGCTTCTTCAACGAGGCTGCGGTCAATCATTTTCTCGCGCAGCACGCCGATGCGGACCTTACGTCGCGCGTGGTTTCGGCCACGCCTTCCATCCGATCAGCCGACACATTCAATTGGCTCGACAACTTCGTGAACGCCCGACTGATCTCCTCGGACGAATTCCGCGTGAAGGTTGCAGGCGCCTATCGTCGAGCGGGTGAGGCCAAGTCTCTTAGCGAGGGGATTAACCTGACCCTGGCTTGGGTGCTGAACCAGGTTGCCGGACACGAGGCCCTACACATGGGCGGCAGCGCGTGACGTCGAGCGCGCGGAGTGCACGTAGGCAATTTCAACAGCGGATAGTCGATTTCGCCAGACAGAATGAATGGTTCGGCAGGGCGTTTCACGCCATCACCTGGCGCCGGTCGCGAACAGTCGCATCGTTCTTTGAGGAATTCTTGCCGACCTCCGGAAAGCTGTTGGATATCGGCGCCGGCACCGGCCATGTCGCAGCCCTTCTGCAAAAGCCCGAGCGAACGGTCGTCGCCTGCGACATCATGGATCTGCTCATGCTGCCGCTCCCATATGTGCTGTGCGACGGCCGTCAGCTGCCGTTTCTGAACGACTCGTTCGACGCAGCCCTGCTGGTCACCGTCCTGCACCACGTCCCTAAGCCCGACCATCCGCGATTCCTTAATGAAGTAGTCCGAGTTCTAAAACCCGGCGGCAAACTGGTTCTCATGGAGGACACGTATCATCGCGCAGTCGAACGAGAAACTACAAAGTTCTTCGACAGCGTGATGAATGGGGAGTTCGCCGGACATCCTCACGCGAACCGCACGTTGGCTGAATGGATGGCCCTGATGACGCAGGCCGGTGTGCGCGTTGACCAGCACTTCGAACATGTTGCCTGGTACGGGATGTTCCGCATTCGCCACGGTATCGCCGTCGGAGTGCGGGAATAGGCCGACCTCGGCAGCGATATCGTGCACACGTGGCATCGGATCAACCGCGTCAAAGCTTAACAATCACCAAAGGGCAGCTGAGACCCACCCTGGGCGCGAACCCCTACTGCGTGCAACTCGTCAGGATCACCGACGACACGTCAGTCACGACATAGGTACCATCGTCGGCAGGCTTATTCAGGACGGTGAGTCTGACTGTCTCGTCAACATAAGCAGCGAGGTAGAGGTTGTCACTTCTGAGTTCCCAGGAATTTGGACCCTCAGTTTGAAGCGTGTACTCGTCTGCAGCCGGGCCCTTAACCAGACAACCTTCAAGAACACGCACATTGGCACCGGTCTGGTCAGCGGCAGCTGGGTCAGACGCGGTTTGGTTTGTCGTAATCGTCCTGGAGCGATGCGTAGGTACCATCGCTTTGTTGTGGTGCTGTGTTCTGCCCCTCCGCGATACCCGCAGCGCCGAACAGCATTCCGGCCGCGAGCAGCGATGATAGCAATGTGTTTTTCATGATGACCTCTCCTGATTCACTTGACGGTCGACAATTCCGACTAAGCCTAGCGATCAGGGAAGCAACCCAAATGCCAAAGGGCAATCACTGCAAGTAGCTGAAATCTAAGGCCTGCAAGAGCTGACGTAAGATTTCGCGCGTCAAAGCGTTGACACTCCTGCAACAGGGGGGCATTGTGCGCGGCTAAAGCAGCCTTCATCTCAACTCAAGAAGTAAGTCCGATTTCGGTCGTGCGCTGTCAAAGTTTGCTTTGGCATGTTCAACTCTCGACACAGCATTCTTTGATTCCGCACTGAGAATTCATCGACTTATCGGCTTCTCTGGAATGGCATGAATCCTGCGCGTTTCTAATGCGTCCAAAGGAACACATGCCTGTGTTGACACTCTCTCGAATTACCTTCGCAACTGTGGTGGCCCTCGCGTTGGCGGTTCCCACGCAACTGTTGGGACAAAATGCCCAAGTGACTGACCCGAGATTGGGCGGCATTGTCGGCACCGTGACCGATGCGAACGGCAATACGGTGCCAAACGCGAAAGTTGTTCTCCAGGGACCTGACACAAACGACCGTCGGACAGTCGTCACAGGTGAGAACGGTTTTTTCCAATTCGGCCAGATCAAACCAGCGATTCCATATCAGATCACCATCAGCGCCCAGTATTTTGCGGATTGGAAATCGCCCACCATCACCCTCAAACCAGGGCAGTTTGAAATTGTGTCTGACATCAAGCTTCGGATTCCAACCGAGCATACCGCGATCAAGGTTACCTATGATCCAGTGGAGGTCGCGACTGAACAGCTCAAAGCAGAAGAAAAGCAGCGCGTGTTTGGGATTGTCCCGAATTTCTACGTCTCATACGATCACAACCCCGCGCCCCTCACGCCCAAGATGAAATTTTCGCTTGCTCTGAAGGTGGCGACCGATCCCGTTACCGCCGTCGGGGTCGGTATAGTTTCTGCTGCGCGGCAGGCTGCTAACAGTCCAGATTACGGGCAGGGTTGGGACGCGTATGGTCAGCGAGTTGGCGCAACGGCGGCAGATGGTTTTACCGACATCATGATCGGTGGCGCCATACTGCCATCGCTGTTGCACCAGGACCCGCGCTATTTCTACCAGGGAACAGGTAGCACCAGCTCTCGCATTCGGCATGCGATGCTTAGTGCCTTCATCGCTCGGGGCGACAACGGAAAGTCGCAGCCGAACTATTCCTCTTTAGGCGGGGATCTGGGATCGGCCGCCATCGCAAACCTTTACTTTCCCGCATCGAATCGGGGCGTTGGATTGCTGTTGGGAAATTTTGCGATCGGCACGGCCGAACGCATCGGCGCCAATCTCGCTCAGGAATTCCTGCTGAACAAGTTCACTCACAAAGGCGGCGACGGAAAGTAAGCGCCCCAGTATGAGAGTCTCCATTCAGACCGCGAGCGAGTTGCCCCGTAGCAACATTCTAGAGATGAGTTCAGTTGGGATCGGGGTCGGAGGTTCAACTCCTCTCCCGGAACAGACTTCACGGTGGGTAGCAGGTGCGCTTCGGGCCCATCATTCCCGTTTGGAAAGACCACAGAAAATGATGGCGGAGGACACAGTCAGGTGCGAACCCTTCTCCGCCAAGATTCCCTGGTAACAGGGAAAAATACAGCGAATTATGCCTGAAAACCGATCTGGTTCTTCCCCACCGGCAGCAAGAATAGGCCTTTCAGGCCGGTAGCACCTGTTCAAACCCCGTAGCGGACGCCAACATTCATGGCTGCGCTGGTTAGTTTTTTGCCTAGTGACCCGAGCCGCAAGAGCAAATCCCGTGTCCACTCCCCAGCACCTCGATGAAACTGCATTGTGCCTGGATCGACGCTAGCTCTGCGTCGGATAGCGGGGAAGATGCTGCGTTTGCTTCCTGCACCGTGTAACTGCCGCTGGAGCCTCCGGCTTGCAGGTGAGTGGACCAGAAACCCAAGCTGCCGGAAGGCGATACCATACTGGCGTCGCAGCTCGGATTAGAGTTGTGATCGGCTGCTATCACCGTAACGTTGCCCGCCCGGGATGGGATTCCGGTGAGCGGGTTCGACATGAGGTCGTTCTGCACCGAGAGGGTCCGCAATCCATCGTGCGACACCACGCAGCCACAGCACTCTGCCATTTGCTGGCCCTGATCGAAGACGTAAATCATCGCGCAAAGGTCGATGGTGTTGGCGTCCGGATAGGTGATGCGCACCGCGGTGTCCGGCGCATTTGGTGGAAAGGTGAAGTAGTTGGTCGCGAGCAACGGCTGCACCGTGAGCGGGGAGCCGGCATTCTGCGACTCGTAGCTGGCCGTCAAGTTTGCCACGCCGACGTTCGTTGCCAGTGCCATCCCGTATGCATCAATGCTGGCTACCTGCAGCTTATCGGAGCTCCAGGTGACATAGCGAGTGAGGTCATATCTCGTGCCATCCGTGTAAGAGCCGGTAGCCGTCATTTGCTGGCGTGCGCCCATCGGAACCAATGGTCCTTGCGGTGACACGGTAATACTGGTGAGCTGCGCGGGCGAGACGGAAAGCTGGAGTGAAGTAGCGACATTGCCGGACATCGCGGTTACCACGGAAGATCCCAGCGCATTGGCAGTTGCCTGCCCCGAGTTGTTGACCGCGACGATCTGAGGTGACGAGCTCGACCAGGTCACGGAACCGGTCAGGTCTCTCTGCGAGCCGTCGCTGTAGGTTCCGGCTGCTGTCAGCTGAGCATTTGTTCCCAGCGGCAAAAGGTAGTTGTTGGAGGTGACACTTAGGCCGGTCAGAACAGCGGAAGCGCCGGTTACTGGAGTAGAAGCGATAAGCTGGCCGCTGGAGGCGATCACATTCGCCACGCCCAGCGCTTTAGCTTGCGCGACGCCTGCACCGCTGACGCTGACGACCCCTGGTGCTGAGCTGCTCCACGTCACCATGGTTGTGAGGTCGCGCACCGTTTGGTCGGTGAATGTTCCCAGCGCTCTCACCTGTGTCGACTCACCAAGTGGAAGGGAAGCATTGTCTGCTCTGACCGACAGGGACACCAATGCCGCGGGCGTCACCGTCAGGCTCGCCGCTACGGTCATCAGCTCATATCGTGCAGTGATAACTGCCGTCCCCGGTGCGACTCCCGTGATCATCCCAGCATCGGTTATGGTTAGCACTTTCGGAAACAGCGTTTGCCATTTAACGCTGTTCGTTAAGTCCTGCACCGCACCGTCTGAGAATTTCCCTGCCGCTTGTACCTGGCGGCTTGCACCTAGCGGAAGACCAGAAGGGCCGACCGATAGCGAGAGCGAAATCAAGCGATGCCCGGCAACGGAATTCGTGCCTCCGCAGCTCGCCAGCACAATTATGCCAAGCGATACGGCAGCGATAGCCGACGCCTTAACGCTTTTGAAGAGCAGGATGGGTTGACGCTTCATAAGCCGTCGCTCTCCTCTCCGACGCAGCGGATTCAAATCTTGTCCTAGATGAGCACTCTTGGACTCGTTCTTTGGGATTAGCACGAGTCTGCTGGTTTTATAGAACTAGTTCACTTCTAAAAGAGAACTAGTGCGGAAGAGAGTGTCCGTCCTGTTTAGCGCAAATGCAAGTCTCCACCCCGCGTAGCCCATAGGGACTAACCCATTCCGATATGGGTGCAAAGCACAGCTATAAGGCGGACCCGTTCTCTACGGGAAAAAGAGGGATCTAAATGCGACTGGGAGACTAAAACAAGAATTGCATGCCGGCGATGCAGTTTCCCTTGGTCTCGCAAGACCAGCGAACCTGCATCAGCGTTGGAACAGCAACCCGCGTGAAAGGGAGAGTAATATTACATCGCATCAGGGTGCCGGCGTCGATTGGCCAATCGGTGACCAGGCATAGTCCGTTAGCGCTAATGTCTCTGGTGCGCCCGTGGAACGTCGGGATTCGGCGGGATCGCGAGCCTAACGGCGGTAGTGCTGAAATGGACACGTCAACGATATGGGGATATCTTGGACCCTGTCGCTTCTCGCGCAGGTGCTGTGTCACGCTCAGCTGCTGCTTCACGGTGACGGATTATTACGGCCAAGTGTGCGCCCCGTAAATCCGTCAGATGGGCTAGCACATCGTAACTACGCTTTGGTTCCAAACGCCAAGAGATCTTAAGTGTCGACAAGTTTCCTTCGCGTCGAGTTCTTGATATGGACCAGGGCGATCACACAGGCAGCATACCAGCGAGGTCCCCCCGGACGATGAACATCCCTCAGAAACTCCTTAGGGTGTGATTTCCCACACCAACCCGAAATCGTACACCCCTGCCGCTGTTGACGCGGTCCCATATAGGTTCCCATTCGCATCGATGACCACCGTGCTGCGCGGACGTTGCCCGTCAGTGCTGCCTGCAAAATTGTGCAACACCTTGTGTATCCAACCGCCGTTCGATGGCATGAGCTCAAAGACAGATCCGAGGTCACATGGACCGTTGTTGACTGTGGTGCCATAGAGATTACCTGATCCATCCATGGTCAGAGCCGCAAAAGGTCCCAAGCCAGAATAGGAGGAGCAAAGCCAGAAAAGGAGTGGATCAACTTGAAAATCCACTTACCACCCGAAGGCATCAGTTCAAAAACCGTGGCGTGGCTTACGAGGCCAAAGGTAGTGCCGTAGAGATTACCGGACCCGTCAAAGATCAGACCGCCCGAAGGGCTATCGCCGTCAGCCTTACCCTCAAAGGTGAATAGGGTCTTCTCCATCCAACCGCTGTTGGATGGCGACAGCTCAAATACCGTCCCACAGCCGTATGGAGGGATACAGTATAAGTCGCCGCCGGCACTCGTGGTTCCATATAAATTACCAGCACCATCGAGGATGGCACCTCCGAGGGGATTGGCGCCATCTGGGAAGCCGGTGAAGTTGTAGAGAACGGTTTCCGTCCAGCCACCGCCCGAGGGAGATAGCTTGAAAACGACGCCATTACCGCTCATGCCGCCCTGTGGTGTGGTTCCATAGATGTTGCCCGCTTGGTCAAGGGTGAGCGGTCCCTGCGGATATGCACCATCGCGGCTGTATCCCTCGAAGGCATAGAGCACAGAGTGCAACCAGGGAGCAAAGACGGACCCCGACCCTCTAGGTGATGGGCTCACGTTAAACACAGTGCCATAGCCAAGGCCGCCACCGCCGGTCTCACCATAGAGCGTGCCACTCGGGCCAAGTACCGGAACCGAGTCCGGGCCACTACCGTCAGCACCTCCAACGAAGCTGTACAGGGACTCGAGCAGCCACCCGGAGCCTTTTCGGGCAAGCTTGAAAACCGTGCCACTTCCGTACATGCCACCGCCACCTGTGGTGCCGTAGAGATTTCCCGCTCGATCGATGGTCAAACCGCCCGAAGGATATGCTCCATCCTCTCCTCCAGTGAACGTATAAAGCGGTTGATAGGTTTGGGCATGTGCGGGGAGCGGTGAGACCAGCCGCCCCAATAAAAGAAGACTGGCAACAGCAAGAGTCGCTGCCCGCGCCTGAGCACTAGAAGTCAAAATACAACTTCGCTCTGAGAGCATGGTGGACCTCTCCTTCGTACCAGACTCCCTAAGGGTGAACACGGTTCCACAGCCGAAGTCAAACACCCCCGCAGGGCAACTATGGCAAGCCGCAGCGCCAGCTTTTTCCTTGATTGTCGGCGGCCGGACTAGGGTCGCAGCGCCAACGGATAACTAAGAGGCCAACATCCTTCCCACGATTCCCGACCTGGTCGACACATCCATTTTCACCATTACCAGCCGCAGGAAGGCCTTCACTGTGTTTGGACTAATACCCATTCTGCTGGCGATCTCTTTGCTGGTCATTCCCTGGGCCAGTAATTCGACTGCCTCGCGTTCGCGGTGCGTAAGATCGAACTGCTTGGACAACTCGCCCAGAGCTGCGCTCCCATTCGAGTAACGTTCCAGAAGAACGGCGATCAAGAAACCGGACTTTCCATGTTCCAGACAGTCAACCCTAAAAGCGCGACACATATATCGGCGGCTGCCGGACTTGTAAATCTTCACAAAATCGAGATCGCCAGCGTTGCGATCCTTGATGAGCGCGGTTCGTATCTTGTCGGCCAAAAATGTATCGGGGTGCTTAATACGTTCGGGCTTGGCTGGATAGGCGAGTACTCTAACCGCCTCTGAGTTGAATGCGAACGGGGTCAAGGACCCATCCATAAGGATAAAAGCCGATTGTGCAATTCCAATGGCCATGTTGGACTGACCTCACAGTCGTCAAAGCTCGGACGGTGATCGGCCTTGGGGTCTGTCAGGGCAGCCTGGGAGCGAAGGTGCGCAGATCTGACAAGTTGCTGGTTTTGGCGAGAAACAGCTTAAAGTGTGCTTGCGATTTCCACAATTGTCAAGTAAAAGCACAACAAAATAGGCGTAGCACCGATAGTGTCGTCCGTTGGCATTACCCTAAACCGGCCTATGCCGATGGTGCACTCAAGTAGTAGTGAGAACGCAGTAACAAAAATGTGTAATTGAGGTGCGGGAAGGTCTGGGGTAGCGTACCACCTGCGAGGGACCATGCGCTTTAAGACACATTCATGTGCTATCACTGCTGCGCTCGTTTTATTTGGCCTGGTACTCCTTCTTTCGGATCCCACTCGGGCATGGTCCCAGCAGGGGGCGGGTACATCTCTCAATGAACTAACAGGTTCTACCAAACCCGCGTCCCCAAAATGCTCTTCTCCGGCAGCCACGGGCGCCACCGCGGCGAGCCCGACCCAGTCGAAGATGCCCGCAAAAGCAGAGGAAAGTCTGCAATCGACGGTGGCTCCCTCCTCGGCCGAGCCGAATGCCGAATCGCGCGAGTTCGTGCGTGACGAGCCACTAACAACGAGGCTGGGGAACTCAACCAAGGACGCCGGAAAGCCGTTGCAGTGCGGGACAAAGGTGGCCGAGAGCTATGTGAACCGATAAGCGGCAGCGTAAGCGAAGGCATAGAGTTTGGAAGGATCGATCATGCGTGGCCCACAATCGGTTGTTGCAATTTTCATCACATTGTGCGGCGTCTCAGCCGCCGTTGCGCAATCGCCAGCCCTGCCTGACACTCCGGCGGAGAAGGCCGCACCCTCTCCTCAGGCTTCGACAGTAACCGGAAGTAGATCGCCCGGAAGCTTCAGCCCGGCTTTCGTGCGTTACGAGCACGGAATGCTGAGCGTCTCGGCGCACGGTATTCCGCTGCACAGCTTGTTGCAGATGATCAGCCAGCGCACAGGTACGGCGCTGGAGGTGGCGCCCGGCGCCGATGCCGGTCCGGTCTACGCGGAGATTGGACCGGCATCTGTTCATGATGTCTTGACCAGTCTACTCCAAGGCCTGCCTGTGAATTACGCCATGTTGGGTTCCGTATCCAGTCCGGGGACGGTTGAACGACTTATGATTTTGGCGCGCAACCCGTCGCCTTCCGGATCCAGTCAGGAGTCCGTTGTTGCGGTCGCCCAGCCTTCGCCGAGTCCCAAGGTCTATGGCACTGGCTTCGCCACCAGCGGTGACGAAGCGACCATTGCTTCCGGATCGGGAGCCGGCGACAACGAATCACAGTCCCCGACGGCGCTGTCCCCCATTCAACACGCCATCGATCCTTCGATCCAGAAGTTCCAGCAGGCCGCTGCCGTCGCCGCGGCCAGCGGCAAGAGCCAAGCGCAGATCCTGGACGAACTGCAGAAGCTTCAACTTCAGCAACTGGACGAGGCCGCGGCGGCCCAGCAACACTGAGAAATGACCTGCAGCGCTCGAATCCCATCCGAGAATTAGCCTATAGCGCTGGACAGCGGTACGAGCTGCATTTCTTCAGCTTACCAGGCACGCCTTATAATCTACACAAATGCAAGAAGGATCCTTCCTATATTTTGGTCCCATGGTTTACCACGCCTACAACTACTTGAAGGTGTAGTCCTGCAAGCTAATCTATCGGACTAGTCCACTGCTACCTAATGCTATCGGTGAATTGCCCAGACTAGCCAAGTTGGACTAGCTTGCTCGACAGATGGTTTTGGATTAGCGCACGTGGGTACTTGTATCGGCTAGCCATCGGGCTAAAGTCCATGACGCGCTACTCTAGCTGATGGTTCGGTCCAGGCAGATAGCGCTCAGGAGACTCAAGTATGAATAAGAGACTGTGTAGGGTCCTGGCTCTTCTGTGCGTAAGTCTTGCCGTCGTCCTTGTGGGCACGGTGGCTTGCGCGCAAGACGTGTTCCAGGTCAACTACTTCTCCAATTCCCAGACCACGGGCGCACCCGATGCGACAGTCCGGATTGACAACCCCGGCCTGACGTACGGGAACCTGTGCGCGATGATCTACGTGTTCACGCCTGACCAGCAGATGAGTGAGTGCTGCGGCTGTGTGCAGTCGCACAACAACCTCAGCGCCATCTCGGTGAACACGAATCTCACCTCGAACCCCCTGACCGGCGTTCTGCCCACATCCGGCGTGGTGAAAATCATCGCGGCCGCGGTCAACGGTTCGCCTTGCGACCCGACCACCAACGTAACCCCGACTGCGAACCTGCGTGCCTGGTCTACGCATATCCAGAACAAGGTTGGTACGGCATATCCGATTACTGAGACCGAGTTTCTGGACTCCACTCTCGGCGCCACTGAACTTGCGAACCTGCAGGCCCAGTGCTCGTTCATTAACATTCTGGGAAGCGGTCACGGCATCTGCAGCTGCGGCTCCGGCGGTAAACACTAGTCTTCGTCGGGAGCGTGCGCAGATCACAACCACAGATCGAGCTTTGTTCAACTGCGTGACGATGAACGCGCCGGACAAATCGACGCAACATTTGTCTGGCGCGATTCTTAGAACCTGGTCGTCGCGTTCAGCATAGATGGAGTCTATCAATGAAGACTGCGCTATTTCGCTTACTGGCTGTTATTTGCCTGCTGGCTGCTGCTACCTTAAACGCCCAGACCTCACCCTACGGACCGCAAGTACTGGCCGAAGTCGCCGGGCGAACGCTCACCGCAGAAGGGCTGGAACAGCAAGAAGGGGGGAAGCTCCTACAGGCACGCTATCAGTACTACTTAAACGAGCGAAAAGCGCTGGACGATCTTATAGATAACCAGCTTCTTGCTGACGCAGCCCGCAAGAAAAACCTTACTGTCGACCAGCTGTTGACCCAGGAAGTATACAAGCAAGTGAAAGATCCGACTGAGGATCAACTGCAGGTGTACTACGAAGGCCTGGATTCTCAGCAACCCTATGAAGCCATCCGGGCGCAGGTACTGGAACACATCCGCGAATTGCGGCGTAATAAGGCGCGTGCGAGTTACGTCGCGGCATTGCGGAAGCAGGCCGAAATCAGCGTGCTGCTGATGCCGCCCGAGGCGGAGGTCGATCTCGCAAACGCATATGTGCGTGGCTCGCGCAGTGCAGAGATCGTGCTAGTTGAGTTTGCCGATTATGAATGCCCCTACTGCCAGCAGGTGGTGGAGAGTATCGATCAGCTCCGGAAACAATACGGCGACCGGATAGCAGTTGTCTTCAAAGATTTTCCTCTGCCCATGCACCACCGCGCAGAGAAAGCGGCAGAGGCGGCCCGCTGCGCCGGCAAGCAGGGCAAGTTTTGGGAATATAACGACGTCCTCTTCTACAGCAAACTCCTGGATGTGGCTGACCTTAAGAAACACGCGCGCGTGCTGAAGCTCGACGGCGATTCCTTCGACCAATGCCTGGACAGCGGAGAGATGGCTGAAGCGGTCAAGAAGGACCTCGAGGAAGGAAAAGGCCTTGGCCTGACCGGCACGCCCAGCTTCTTTGTCAATGGGCATTTCTTCAGCGGTGCGGTGGAGTATGCGACCCTGAAACAAATGGTCGACCAGCAAATTGCGGTCGATCAGAGGAGCAAATCCAAGTCCATCTTGTCGAGCGCCCAGGGCGCCCGCTCGCCGTCAGGTCAGTGAGCCGGACGTTAGCTGTCGCGGTGAAGGGAGTGCCAGATGCAGAAACTGCGGAATCTTTCGATCCTGGCCCTGATGATCGGCCTGTCTGTTATCGCGGCCCATGCCTCCATCACCGTGACCGTGTCGCCGTCCATGGCAACGGTCACGACCAACGGGCAACAACAGTTCACCGCGACTGTATCAGGAACCTCGAATCAGATTGTGACCTGGAGCCTTTCCGGCAGCGGGTGTATAGGCTTGGGCTGCGGGTACATTTCCTCGACCGGATTGTATACAGCGCCGTCACTGATTCCTAGTCCGCCCACCGTAACCGTAATTGCCACATCCATCGTTGACGGAACAGAAGGTACGGCGACGGTCACAATCCAGGCCGCCTCGCAAATAACGGTTACTATCTCTCCCACCTATGTCGTTCTTCCAGTAAATGGGCAGCAACAATTTACCGCTACCGTCACCGGGACTAACAACCAAGTCGTTACATGGAGCATTTCCGGGACTGGCTGCTACGGATCGTCCTGCGGAACCATTACTTCGAATGGTCTCTACACAGCGCCACCAACAGTGCCCAACCCGTCGATAGCAACGATAACAGCGACGTCGGTAGCTGATCCTTCGAAGTCGGCCTCAGCTACCGTAATTATTCAGCTGTCGGGCGGGATCGTCGTGACCGTCTCGCCGGCGACGGCGCAGGTTGCGGTGAACGCGCAGCAGCAGTTTACCGCTACGGTCAGCGGCACAAACAACACTCAGGTCACCTGGAGCCTTTCAGGAGCGGGCTGCAGCGGTGCCAGCTGCGGCACGATTACTGCGAATGGGCTATACACCGCGCCTCCGACGGTGCCTAATCCACCTACCGTAACCGTTACGGCTACTTCGCAGGCTGACCCGAGCAAGTATGGTTCCGCTACCGTCACGGTGTATTCCGGTCCAACGGTCACCGTTTCTCCTTCCATGGCGCAAGTGCAGGTGGGAGGCCAGCAGCAGTTCACGGCTACGGTTACTGGGACGAACAACACATACGTCTTGTGGAGCGTTTCGGGAAAAGGCTGTATAGGGATCTCGTGCGGTACCGTCAATAGCAACGGACTCTACACTGCCCCATCCAGCGTGCCTGTTCCGCCCACCGTAGCCGTGACCGCTACCCTTCTGGCGAACCCACAAATTTCCGGTTCCGCGACGGTAACCATCACGCCGGTCTCAACCATCTCGGTTTCGGTGTTGCCCACCAGCGCGACGTTGGGAACCGGCGCCCAGCAACAATTCACCGCAACCGTCAGCGGCACGAACAATCAGGCGGTGACCTGGAGCATTTCCGGAATAGGTTGCTACCAGAACATTTGCGGAACCATAGACCAGACGGGCCTCTATACCGCACCGCCCATTGTCCCGAATCCTTCGTACCTGAATGTCGTTGCTACATCGCAAGCGGATCCCAGCAAGTACGCTACTGCGACGGTGGTGGTAGTTGCTGAGGTAACGGTGACGATTTCACCGACTACGGCAACGGTCACGGAAGGGGGCCAGCAGCAGTTCACGGCTACCGTGGTCGGAAGCCAGAACCGAGGCGTGACCTGGAGTGTGTCGGGCGCCGGTTGCTCCGGCGCGGCCTGCGGCACGGTGACCAGCACGGGGCTATATACCGCGCCGAATAACCTGCCTATTCCGCCGACGGTTGCGGTCACAGCGACCTCGCAGGCCGATCCTTCCAAGTATGCCTCGGCGACGGTGACTATAACGGCAAACATTGTAGTGACAGTGTCGCCGCCGACCGCCAACGTCAGTGCCGGCGACAGCCAACAGTTCACGGCGACGGTCACCGGAACCAACAACACTCAGGTCACGTGGAGCCTGCAGGGCGCGGGCTGCAGCGGCTCGTCTTGCGGCACCATTGACCAGAGCGGACTCTATACCGCGCCATTGATCATACCGAGTCCGCCCGTGGTGACTGTGATCGCTACTTCGCAGGCGGACCCCTCGAGCTACGGAACCGCAACTGTCACCATTCTGCCCAGCGGCAACGCCAAGCTGAACGGGCAGTATGCGTTTCTGCTGCGGGGGTTCGATCCATTGGGCACCTATGAAGTGGCGGGGAGCTTCAAGGCCGATGGGCAGGGGCACATCACCTGGGGTCTCGAGGACGTGAATGCCACTCAGGGTCCATGGACCTCGGTTTCGTTTACCGGGAGCTATCACGTTGGCGGGGATTCACGCGGCACCATGCAGATCACGAGCGCGCTGGGAACGTTTACTTATGCCTTTGCACTCAACAGCACGGGCAACAGCGGTCGCCTGATCGCGTTTGACAATACCGGGATTCGCGGTTCTGGTGTTATTCGGCTGCAGGATCCCACTGCTTTCAACAATGGAGCGTTGACCGGCGGATATGTGTTCGGCCTTTCGGGTCTCGACATCAGCGGCGGTCGAATCGCGGCCTTGGGTCTGGTGCTGCCGAGCGGCTCGGGATTTGTCTCCGGCAGCAGCCTCGACGTAAATGACAATGGCAACTCGTATCCCACATTTGGTCCGTTCTCGGGAAATTACAACATCGATGTGACGGGGCGTGGGACGATGGCCTTCAGCCTCCTGGGTTTGGGCTCGGGGACGCTGAATTTCGCGATCTATGTCATCTCAGCTAACGAGTTCCTGCTGGTCACCATCGATCCATTGATCACCAACCAGTTCATCCTGGCGGGCTCCGCCGAAGCGCAGACCGGCTCACCTTATTCCCTTGGCTCGTTTAACGGCCAATCGGTCTTCCACATGACGGCTGAGGGTACTCTTCCCATGGTGACGATAGGCCGCTTCAGTTGGGACGGCATGGGTATCTTGAGCGCCGATTTTGACAGGAACAATGGCGGGCAAGTCACCATCGCGGGTCAATATACGGGTGCCTACGACATGCAACTGAATGGGCGGGGCAATCTAAACATGGTGGATAGCAACGGCCACAGAGTCCTGTGGGTTATGTATGCCCTCGCTCCCAACCGTGCTTTCCTGATGGACGACGCCGGAGCCAGCGCCGGACTGGGTGAGCTCAAGCCTCAGATCGCCCCGCCGTTCGAGAATTCCACTCTGTACGGCAATTTCCTCTTCGCCTCCGAAGAACCCGGTGATGCCGCGACCCCGCTGTTCTCCGGAACTGCTTATTTCGACGGATCCAGTTCAAACCATGGCATGGGAAACGTAACCGGCATGCAGGATGAGAGCACGCCTCTTAACCCGCTGCCCAATCAGCCGGTGCTTGGCACCTATTCCGTCTCGAGCTCTTCGAACAACGGACGCGGGACAATTCTTCTCTCGAGTCCGGCAGGAACCTATGCATTGTGGGTAATCACCAATGCGGAGTTCGTCGCCATCGAGACTGACAGCTCCCCCTCCGAACCGACAGTGCTGCATTTCCAGCAGTAACAGACAGGGAAACTATCGCAGGTGAGTATGAAGATCAAAGCAATGTTCGTAACGGCGTTCGTAGTTAGCTGCCTCATCGCCGCGCAGTCGCAGGTTGATCCTAGCGTGCTGCAACGCGCCCAGGCGGGCGATCTCTCTGCCGAAATACAGGTGGGGAATATCTATGCATTTGGTCAAGGCGTTGCTCGCGACCCAGACAAGGCGATGGAGTGGTACAAGAAGGCGGCCGATCAAGGCTCTGCGGAGGGGCAGTATCGACTGGCCGGCATGTATGACGTCGGTCGTATCGCCCATCAAGATCCGGTGACCGCTATTACCTGGTACACCTTAGCGGCAAATCAGGGCTACCGTGACGCCGAGTACAGACTGGGGGCGATGTACGAGCAAGGCCGCGGAGTAACCATTGACGAGGTTGCGGCTGCCAAATGGTATTTGCGGGCTGCTGAGCATGGTCGGCCCGATGCTCAGTACAAAGCTGGTCTCATCTATGAGCAGGGCCAGGGTGTGGTGCAGGACTACACGCTGGCAGCCAAATGGTACGCAAAAGCTGCCCAGCAGCGGCGGCCAGAGGCGGAATATCGCCTGGGTTATCTATATGAGCAGGGCCTGGGTGTCAAACAAAGCAGGGACGAAGCCGCCAAGTGGTACACGAAAGCCAGCGATGACGGTTTCGTCATGGCCCGCGATGCATTGCGGGCACTGGAACAATAGACAGCGGAGGAAGAAGACTAGAACCACTCATCGAAATTCCTGTCGGTGGAGTTGGCTGCTGTGTTTGGCGCTGACCGAGTCGGCTGGGCCCAGCAGTATCAGGTGATCCATCAGTTCCTGAACGTGACGGACGGCGCTGCACCGTACGCCGGAGTGACCGTGGACGGGGCGGGGAATCTCTATGGAGGGGTTTCTCTGGCGGCATAGGCGACAATGGCACCATCCGAGACGAGCGCAGCAGAGTCGCCCAGTGGCGATGGCGCGAGCATCTTCTGAAATATAAGCGACTTACAAAACTATGGCGGAGAGAGTGGGATTCGAACTTGAGCCGTTATGCGAGCGTCTGAGCTCGCAGGCGAAATCCCGAAACGCAGTGAGGGTTCGAGGTGATAAAAAAAATCGAGATTGAGCGCTTCAGCCTTGCCTCCTCCCGACCGTTTGACCAGGTTGTGGCGAGTCTTCATGCGAGTATCGGCCATCCTGATATGGCTGAATTCATGAGATCAACTCACGACACGCGCTCTTTTGCCGAGCTGAAAAGCGCAGTCGAGAAAGGCTTGAGCAAAGCAGGACTAATGCTCTTTATGCAACTTGATCAAGGCTCAGTCCTGCAGAAAGAGACGGGTCAAGACACACCTCGAATCGTCCGCTTGCTGGTTGGCAACCCTCTCATCATGAAGGAAATGGCGAAACACGTGCCGGACGCGGGCTCGTATGCTCCCGTCACCATCCTGGTCGATGAGCGATCGGATGGCGTGCATTTATCCTACGACAGGATGGCGAGCTTCCTGGCTCCGTATAAGAATGACGCAGCCTTAGCGGTCGCCCGGGACCTCGACTCGAAAATCGAGACTCTCCTCCGGGAAGCAGCGGCCTAATCCTGCCGAATCTCCCGATAGCGGAAACAATCGATCAGGTGGTCATTAACCATCCCGACGGCTTGCATGTGGGCATAAATCACCGTGGAACCAACAAAACTGAATCCGCGATGCTTCAGGTCTTTGCTGAACGCATCGGATTCGGGTGAAGTCCCAGGAATCTGCCGCAAGATCTTCCATCGGTTGAGCTTTGGCCGTCCGCCAACAAAACGCCAGCAATAGGAATCGAAACTTCCGAACTCTTCCTGGATTTTGAGAAATGCCCGGGCGTTGCGCACAGCGGCCTCGATTTTCATGCGGTTGCGAATGATCTCAGCATTTGATGCGAGCTTCTCGATTCGTCGAGCTGAAAATCGCGCGACTTTCGCGGGATCAAACCCATCGAAAGCGCGCCGATAACCTTCGCGCTTCTTCAGTACAATCGCCCAGCTCAACCCGGCCTGTGCAGCTTCGAGCATCAGAAACTCGAAGTGCTTGCGGTCATCGTGAGCTGGCACTCCCCACTCGCGATCGTGATATTGGACCATCAGCGCATCGTCAACGCTGACCCAGGAGCAACGTTTGGTAGTTGCGGTTGCAATGCTCATCAGTGCCGTCCTCCTCGATTTTTTGCTCAGTCCGTGCTCGTTAATCCGGTTCTTAGCGAGCACTGGCGCTCACGGCCAGCATATAAGATTGGCAAAGCAGCACCATATGTTCGCGCAGATTTCGCATCATGGCTGTGGGGTCTTGAGCGGGGATATGACTGGCGAATCGGTACGTCGAGCAGCGCCGCCCAATGCTGCAGCGACTGCAATCCGAAGCCAATCAGGATGAGTACCACTCCGAAAACTCCCATCCGCTTCTCGGGTGCGTGGTCAGCGAACCACTCAATGACCGGAATACAGGCGCCGACGATCAGGGTGAGCACTCCAATCACCCGGCCCAGTTTCAGTCCGACGCTGAGCGCGATGTTGCTTGAACTTTAGTGGAAGAGCTCGGCGCTCGAAAGGTAGCCGATATTGCCTCCACTTCCGTCATAACCTCCTGCAGCCAACACTTCTCCATTGTTCAGCAGGACGGCTGAATGGTCTGTGCGCCCCGTGTTTAAACTTCCGGTAAGACTGAACGTTCCGCTCGCCGGATCGTACAGCTCCGCACTTGCCAAGTGAGCACCGCCGCCGGCGACTAGCACCTGCCCATTGTTTAACAGGGTCGCTGTGTGGAAATAGCGCCCATTGTTCAGGCTGCCTGTTGGGGTAAATTTTCCGGTCGCAGGATCGTACCGTTCGGCTGCGGAAATGAACGGGAAAATGAAGTTGCTGTTCTGCCCACCGGCAACCAGCACCTCTCCGGTGTCCAGTAAAGTTGCGGTGAACAGCTCTCGCGCGGTTTTCATGCTTCCAGTAAACGTAAACGTGCCACTCGCCGGATTGTAGAGTTCTGCGCTTGCCAGATAATCCGCGGCCAAGCCGCCGGCAATCAGAACCTCGCCACTTGGCAGGAGAGTCGCGGTGTGCCCCGAGCGAGGAATATTCAGACGGCCGGTAACGCTGAATGTTCCGGTCGAAGGATTGTACAGCTCAACGGTGGAGACCAGACCATTCAGATCGCGGCCGCCGGCAACTAGCACCATGCCGTTGTCGAGTAAGGTCGCTGTAAAACCGGCGAACACGCCGCCACAGCGCTGGTTATGCATACTGCCAGTACGTGTGAATGTTCCCGTGGAGGGGTCGTACAGTTCCGCACTCGCCAGGCATAAGTGCTGTGTGCCCGAGTTCATGAAGACCGTGAAGTCGCCACCCACAATCAGAACTTTTCCGTTTTTCAGCAGCGTTGCCGCGTGGTCAGCGCGGCGATCGTTCAAGTTGCCCGTCGTCGAGAACGTGCCCGTCGCAGGATTGTACAGCTCCGCGGTGCCAAGGCCGTAAAGCTGGCGGTTTCGTCCACCTGCGACCAGCACTCCGCCATCGTTCAACACCGTTGCCGTAAAGAAAGCGCGCTGCGCACCCATGCTGCCGGTGACAGACCAGGATTGCGCATGGCCCATGACATTTGTACCAAGAAAAAGAGTGACTAGGCAGAGCCATCCACTGAAATTCGTTCTCCTCATCGATTTACCTCCCGGCGTGACCGCCGATTTACTTTGTGGTCAAACGTAAGCCGGATGACACAGGAGGTTGTCAGCGGCGGGTCAAGCAGCAGTCAAAAAATAGTCAATAATTCGACACTTCTGCATCACTACCGAAACCATGGAGTTATACGCTTTCCAGATTCCCCAAAGGAGGAATTTACTTTGCTGATCAGTTCGTTCAGAATCCCCTGGCGTCATCAACCACGGCCGCTTTGTTCACGCCGCTGCACGCTAGATACAACCGCCCTGTGTGTGGACGGAACCAAGAACTGCCGTTAGCGTCGTGACAATTCGTCGGCCCAGGGCAGCGTGCGACTGAGCGACGCTAACCTAGGCCACCCGAACCAAGCTCTACTGGCCCAGATAACGGCTGAGGAACAGCTTAGTGTTCGTTATTCCCCCCACGACAATATTCCCGTCGGGCTGAACAGCGACGACACTGAACCCCCCAGATCCTGCCGGGACATGATTGGCGATAACTCCGCCCTTGCCGAAAGTAGTGTCGAGCGCTCCGCTTGGAGTCAATCTGGCCAAGCCGTTAAAAACGGTATTGCCGCTACTCGAAAAGAAGACTTGCTGCCCAGCGACGGTAATATCTCCGTTCGGCCCGACCGCCAGCGACGATACCAGGGCCTCAATATTAAATCCGCCCGGCGGAATAAAGTGGAAACTCGTGGGTGTGAAGTTGGGATCCGCTGCGCCGGTATCCGTAAAGCGAAAGACCTTAACCGAAGAATTGTGGCCGCGGGATTCTTCACCCACGAAGATGTCCTCGCCAACCAAATAATCCCCGTTGGCTTGAAATAGGCTCGGCGTAAAAAGAAAGTTGTATTTGGTGAAGGCAATAACCGTTCCGCCGGTGACCGGGGATACAACGGTGCCGTTGGCGGTGAATTGTGCTATGGTTTGGCCGTTGGGAACCAGATATCCGCCGTCAGAAAGTTGGGCTATTGCATCACAGCCGTTGGCACCCGTCGCCACTACGGTTCCCCCACTGCCGAAGGTTCCGTCGAGACGACCGGTAGAAGTGAATCGCGCCAACATAACCTGGAAAGGCTGGCGGCGACCTACGGGTTCAAGCGTTTGGCACATGATGATGTCGCCATTGGGTTGGACCAAAACTGCCTGACCTACATTGACACTGCGGTTGCCCAAGCTCGCCAAGCCCACGCCACCGGTTCCAAACGAAGTATCCTGTGTCCCGTTGGCATTCAAACGCGACACCGCCAGGAAATTCCCAGTCGAGTTCGAGACAACTCCCGCAAAAACAATCTGGCCGTTCCCCTGTTGCGCCATGCTGCCGAGCGGGGGATTCAGCACCACAATTCCATTGCTACCGAAGGTCGTGTCCAGCGCACCCGTGGTTGCGTATCGCGCTACTTCATTATTCGCTCCTGCCTCCACCAACACGAGAATTTTGCCGTCACTTTGCAACTGCAACGCATTAATGAGGCCCACGCCTGAACTCCCAAAGCTGGTAATGGTTGTGCCACCACTTCCGAACCTCTTGTCGAGCGTTCCCGCTTGTCCGAATGCCGATCCTGCCATAAGGATCGAAGCTAGGAAGATCATCCCTGGCATCGCAAATCGCATAACCGTCTTCATCTTTGTATCCTCTCTTTCTGCCATTGAGCAGGCTGATGAGACGCACGATATGCGAGCGCAAAGGCCGGAATGTCAATGGCCTGTGTGAGAATCGTCAAAAGGTTGAAAAAGTCTCGGACCGACTGCTGGTCCTCGATAAGAACGAAGGCGTTGTCAAGCGATAGTTCCCTTTCGGACCCCTCGCTCTCACGTTGGTTGAGGAAACCTTCAGGCGGATGCCCCATCCCGCCTTCCTTTGGCGGGGTGGGGTTTGGCAGCGCTTGGTCAGAAGCCTGCTCCTTCCGTGAAATCGTTCCGGCGAGCAGACGACAAAGGAAGCTCTCCTTGACATTAACGACTTGATGGCGGAGAGGGGGGGATTCGAACCCCCGATACAGCTTTTGACCGTATAACGGTTTAGCAAATTAACCCGCCCCGCTCCTGTTGCGCGGAATCAAAGGTTTGGCTTCATCACAGGTCGTGCTGTTCGGGCCAAGTTGTGCAATTCGGCAGCCGTTTGTGCACCTTAATGTGCACCTGTGAATTGCTTGAGCAGTCGATGACACTGCGACAGACTTCCGGCTTTCAGCAGAGCCCCTGAGGTACACCTCGGGTTATGAGTTTGCATAAACTAGGCTAAGTGGTTAATTTTGCGGTACGCATAGCAATGTTGAGGAATGTTCAGGAAGGCTCGGTAAGGCTTAGAGCACCCAAATCGAACGCAAATTTTCGAGTCACACTGGGGGTCTGATCTCTACCGTGTCAATTTTGAGGTCAACAACCTAAACCCTTTGCCTGTCTTGCTTTTTCGCTCTCATTACTCCGCAAAAACGCCCTAAAACGGCCTAGTTTTGGTGACGAATTGGTGACGAGTTTTCCTGACGTGCCGAGACGAACGGTTTCGGCTCACCTTCCGGCTAGCGACAATTCTCCCAGAACCTTGTCCCTTGAGCGCCTGCACAGCTGTACAGGCCGCGCGACTGTGCATCCCCGTGCCACAATGTGCGCACAAATCCACCTGGTCCTGCACGGCAAACTGCGTAGATGGGCGTCGCTATCCATGCGCTCTCCATACCCATGTGAGTATAGGTGGAGCAACGCCACTCAATACGTAATACCCCAGCAACGCGTTGACTAGCCGCGCTTCTGGCTCCTAACATGGGTGCCAACGAAGGAGTGTCTCCCAATTGGTCGGTCAGACCATCTCGCACTATCGCATCCTCGCGAAAATCGGCGGCGGCGGAATGGGAGTGGTGTATAAGGCTGAGGACATTCGCCTTGGCCGCCTGGTCGCACTCAAGTTCCTTCCTGCAGATGTCGAACGCGATCCCGAGGCGCTCGAACGGTTTCGCCGCGAGGCCCGCGCAGCCTCCGCCCTGAACCACCCTAACATCTGCGTCATCCACGACATCGGCGAAGAGGACGGGCGGTCGTTTCTAGTAATGGAGTTTCTCGACGGCAAGACACTCAAGCATCTAGTGGACAAGAGTCCCCTTGACATCGAGCGACTCCTCGACATCGCCATTGAGGTTGCCGATGGATTGGACGCGGCCCACGCCAAGGGTATCGTTCATCGCGATATCAAGCCAGCGAACATCTTCGTTACCGGGCACGATCACCCCAAGATCCTCGATTTCGGTTTGGCAAAGATGACCTTCAGCCGCCGCTCTCCCGCTGATCAAGCAGCCGCAACCATGAGCGGCGTCCCCGAGGAACACCTCACCAGCCCCGGCAGCACGCTAGGCACACTAGCCTATATGTCTCCGGAGCAGGCGCGAGGAAAGGAGCTCGATACCCGCACCGACCTGTTCTCTTTCGGCGTGGTGCTGTATCAGATGGCAACGGGAGTACCGCCCTTTCGCGGTGATACGTCCGCGTTGTTGTTCGAAGCCATTCTGCACAAGGCTCCCGTTGCGCCGGTTCGGCTGAACCCTGATCTGCCTTCCAAACTGGAAGACATCATCAACCGCGCCCTGGAGAAAGACCGCAACCTGCGCTATCAAAACGCCTCGGACATGCGAGCCGAGCTACGCCGCCTGAAGCGCGACACCGAGTCATCACAGCACTCCGTGGCTGCGGCAGCCGATGATGAAGTGCAATTAAAACAGGTTGTGGCTCCGAGCGGAACATCGAGTGCGAAACGCCGAGTTGTGCCGTCAATAGAAGATACCGATCAGGGGCTGAGCAAGAAAGGACGGCGCGCTTTTTCCTGGAAGACAGGCGCGCTCGCGTTGTTGCTATTAGGGAGCATCATTGCTGGCGGTGTGTATTGGCGCGCGCATCGTACGCCCAAGCTGAACGAGCAAGATACCCTGGTGTTGGGCGACTTCAACAATACGACTGGGGATCCGGTATTCGATGACACCTTGAAGCAGGCGATTTCGATACAGCTGGCTCAGTCTCCCTTTCTTAATATCCTCTCCGATGCGAGAACTCGCGCCACGCTGAAAATGATGGCGAAGCCCCCAGGCACAAAGCTCACCCCGGAGGTTGCGCGTGATCTCTGCCAGCGTGCAGGTGCAAAGGCGTACGTAGCCGGTACGATTACCAGTCTGGGAAGCCAGTACGTCATGGGCCTGGATGCGGTTAACTGCACTTCGGGTGACCTGCTGGCACAGGAGCAGGTGACGGCGGAAAATAAGGAACACGTCTTAAGAGCGTTGGGTGAGGCGGCCACCAAGCTTCGCAGGAAGCTTGGTGAATCGTTGAGCACTGTGGAAAAGTTCGACACGCCCCTGGACCAGGTCACCACACCGTCCCTGGAAGCGTTGAAGGCCCTCTCCGAGGGGAGAAAGACCTTGCAGGAGCAAGGCAGTTCGGCGGCAATTCCATTCTTTAACCGCGCCATCGAACTCGACCCCAACTTCGCTGCTGCGTATACGGCTCTGGGAATCTCGTATTCAAACCTGCGAGAGCCCGGCTTGGCCAGTCAGAACCTGCAGAAGGCGTTTGACCTCCGGGACAAGGTGAGTGAGCGGGAGAGGCTGCGAATTTCAGGGACCTATTACCTTCTGGTCACGGGCGAACTGGAGAAGGCTGTCCAGACCTATGAGATGTGGGCCAAGACCTATCCGCGCAATGGTGAACCTTACGGTAATCTGGGGGTCGATTACAGCTACCTGGGACAATACGACAAGGCGGTTGCGGCAAGCCTTGAGGACCTTCATCTTAATCCTGGCAGCGCGGCTGCCTTCACCAACCTGGTGGGACTCTATGCCGCCCTGGATCAACTTGACAACGCGAAGTCGAAGTATAAGGAAGCCATAGAGCACAAAGTGAACAACCCATTTCTGCACGGCAATCGCTATGGTGTTGCCTTTTTGGAAAATGACACCGTAGAAATGAAGCAGCAAGTCGCGGCGACAAGCGGCAAGCCGGGCGACGATATTCTTCTTTCGTTTGCATCCGACACGGAGGCCTTTTACGGCCGCCTCGAAAGTGCCCGGGAACTTTCCAATCGCGCGGCCGACGCAGCTCGTCGCAGCGGCTCAAAAGAAGCCGCCGCAACATGGCAGATGGACGCCGCGTTACGTGAAGCGGAGTTTGATAACAGCACGCGTTCACGGCAGGAGGTCGCCTCGGCGCTGGCGACCGCCCCCTCCCGCGATGTGAGCATTCTTGCGGCCCTGGCCCTGGCGCGTGTCGGAGATGCCGACCGGGCAAAGCAAATCGCGGACGATTTAGCTGAGCACTTTCCCCTCAACACAGTCATCAATCACTATTGGCTGCCTGCCATTTATGCTTCCATCGAGATAAAGCGCGCCAATCCGGCGAAGGCGCTCGATATCCTTCAAACCACCGCGCCCTATGAACTCGGCACTCCCCTTCCGCAGTTCGAGGTCGGCGGACAACTGTACCCCGCGTACGTCAGAGGCTCGGCCTACTTGTCGCTGAAAAAAGGCAAAGAAGCGGCGGCCGAGTTCCAGAAGTTCCTGGACCAGCGCGGTGTCGCAGTGAACTGCCCCTTAGCGGCGTTGGCGCGTCTCCAACTCGGCCGGGCTTATGCGCTGGCAGGAGACTCCATCAGAGCGCGCGACAGCTACCAGCAGTTTTTTGCCCTCTGGAAGGATGCCGACTCCGACATTCCGGTCCTGCAACAAGCCAAGGCCGAATATCGGCAGATACCGTGAAAAGCTCGGGACGAAGGAAGAGTGACGAATAAGTCGAGGGTAAACGGGTAGAAACCTTGTAATTCGAGCACAACCCAATCTCCCAAAATCTTGCCTTCAGAACCTGTGGCTTAGACGCCCCACTCAGGCAGCTTCGGCTCCCATTTCTTGATGAGTGACGGCACAACGTCGTGCAAGAGCGATTTATGCCACTCGTGCATCACGTCGGCACGTTTTTGAGCGTGACTGCCTGGGCGTATGGTGAGAGTGATGGGCCTATGGTCGAGAGAGACGAACCGCTTAGTTTCCCGATGAACTATGGTGAGGAGGTGTCGTCGTCCCCAGAGATAATGGCTTTCGCGTTCGACAAACTTGCGAGGTGCTTCACGAGCCTGGTTCCGGAGTTTCATTTGCTTCCCGCGAATCCAGCCCAGCCTTGAGATCGCGTAAGCGCGGGCAACATCGAGACACGTTGCGATTGGGGCCACGAGAGTCACGCGGCCGCTCGGCGGATGAACGGAGAGATGGACATGCTTGATGTTCTTCCGCGTAACCAGAATCGAAATCTCTCCAAGCTGGATGGTCTCGATCATCAGTAGCCCGGTTGGTTCTTTATGATCTCGAAATGGCCTCTGTTGCCTGCCGGTCCCGAGACATGATGGGAAATAGCGCGTTGAGCACCTGCTTCTCGCGAATGTCGTCGCCTTTCCATCCTGCGGGAGCGTTCTCGCGCATAGCGAGATCGAGTTGGAGGGCGAGAGTTGCCTTCCCATCTTCATCCGCGGGACACTGAAAGATCGTAGCGGGCATGTTGGCCAGATTGTTAAACAGCACGATGGCCCCGGGATACCCGTTCAACTTCGCAGGATGGCCGCCAGTGTTTTTCTGCGCCATGCGCTTCACCAGTTCCTCGGCCTTCTTCAGAAACTGCTCGTAGGCCGCAGTGTCGGCGCGGCTTCGTTTGATGAGGTCATCCAGCAGCTTTGACATCTCTGCGTAGAACCTGGGGTCGGTGAGTTGGTCACGGATAATGGTCTTCCGGACGTTGCCACGGCCTTGTAGAACGAAACCCGCAACGGTTCAGTCGCAGCAAGGGCATTGGGAAACCGGGAGGGAAGTCCTTGGTGGCGGTGCTTGACTCGGAGGCCGGCAAGAAGCAGTAGGATCGCAAGACTGGCGGCTCGGCACATTTGCCACGGTTAATTTTGCCGGGCCGCTCAAAACGCGTAACGCAGCGCCAGTGTGGTGTTGTTCGCGTGGAAGTAGCGCGACAGGGTCGGCCCTGTGAAGCTGCCTTCGTTGTACTGGTAGTAATTCCAACCGGCCTTGAAGGTCAGGTCCTTGTGAACGAGAAAGTCGACCGCCGCCAGCGGCGACTGGTAAGTCGAAGCCAAGGGGCCCAGCGGCAGCAGCGTATTAAACTGCGTGGTGTTGCCTTGGTTGTCGACGATGCTGTAGCCGATGCGCACTTCGGCGCGTTGCACCGGTGAGATTCGGAACGCGATGTATCCGTATTGCGTGTGGGTCTGGTACAGCCCGTAGACCTGGTTCAGCGTGTTGTCCTCGGCGCAGGGCGTTGTGCCGGGCGGCAGCAGCGAGCCCTGGAAGCACAGGAACAGGTTCTGCTGGATGGCGTCGAAGTTGTAGGCCAGGTCCAGGCCCCAGCGCTTTCCGGGCATGAACGTGGCCGTAGCCATAGTCACGTAGCTGTGCTGCTTCAGGTTGATGTCGCTGGTGTCATTGGTGTCGCGCTGGTAGATGAAGTTGCCGCCCAGCATCAGCCAGGGTCGGGGCGCATACGACACATTGCCGCGAATGTTGAAGAACTTCAGCGGATCGATGCGATAAATCCAGTTGTCGGCGCCGCCGAAGCGCGCCTCGAAGTTGGCGCGTAGCCCCGACTTGTTGCGGTACCAGGCGCCGAGAATGCCCGAGTAGCGGTTGACGTCGGTCGGGGGATTGCCGAAAGGCGATAGAACGCCGGCGAAGGTGCAGCTTCCGTCAGGATTCAGCGGCACGCCCACACAATTGCCACGGTTGGGATTGTTCGGGAAGTAAATATCTCCCAACGCCGCCATATAGCTGTTGCCCGGCTGAATGGTGGCATGGGAGTAGTCGAACCCGCCATGCACGCCGAACCCGCGGCTGACGTCGTACTGCACCTGGAAATCGTTCTCCTTGGTGTTCTGCCCGATCAAATTGGCATTGATCTCGTTGGTGATGTCGGCGGGCGAGCTGGAGCTATGCGTCAGTATCGTCGGCGGGAAGATGCTGATCGGGTTCAGAAGCGATGCCGAGCCCAGGCTGGCGGCGTTGAAGAAGTTCATCCCCATGTCGAGGAAGTTTCCTGACACGCTAAAGGTCCGGAAGCGGAAGTCGTCGACCAGCCTCAGCCGGTCGTTGATGTGAATCACGGCCGAGACGTCGGCGGAAGACGAGTTCCAGCACGCATTTGCCGTGCTGCCCGTGGTATTCGACGCAAGCAGGCTGGAGCGGCTGCTCAGTCCGCTGAACAGCTCCTGCAGCGGCGTGTTCATCCGCGCGTGGCTGTATTGGTATTCACCATTGAAGTCCAGCCACTTGAAGTGAGAGGAGCGCAGGTTGAGCTGTTCGGTGGGGATGAACGTATCCTGGTCCTGATACAAGCTGTAACCGAAAAAGCCGTTGCACGTTGGATTAGCGACGCCATTCATCAACGGGGCGCTACAGGGGCTGCCGCTGTTGAGCCATGGCAGTCCGAGACTTACCCTTGTTCCGTTCGACAGCGGATATGAGTTGAAGGGATTGAGTCCATAAGTCGTGCCGCCGCTGTAATACTGCAACAGCTGCGTGTAGCTGAGCGTCGTTTTGGGGTCCATCCGGAAGTCAAACCCAAACCGATAACCATTCAGCGTGTTGTCCCAGTTCTGATTCGTCAGGGCGTCTGTGCCTACGTGGACACTGCTGAATGACGGGCCGATGAAGCGGTTCCGGTTGTAGTCCAGCCGCACCGAGAAACGATGCATTGGAAACAGCACCAGGTCGTAGTTGTACAGGTTCTGTGTGTTGAAATAGGTATGCGGCGAAAACAGCACCGGAACGAACGACGATCCGGTCGACGGGTTTAGCGGGTTGGCGAACAAGTCGTAGTCGAAGAAATTCTGGATGTGCTGATAGCTGAGGGAGAAGTTGTACCAGGTGTACTTCGCCACGCGCAGCCGTGCAGCCTGCTCGGGGTCGCCGCCGAAGCCGAAGCTGTCCAGCGTCAGCGTGTCGAACACGTCCTGATGACTGATGGACTGCATGGTCAGCGACTGCTCCAGTACGCGCGCGCCGCTCTGGTAATTTAGCAGGGTGTCGTACATAGCCTGGCTGCCGCTCACCTCGCTGATGCGACCGCCGATCGTGATTGACTGCGTCACGTGGTAGCCGCCGACGTCCTTGCCTTCGCTCTGGGCAGCGGGTGGGCTGCCGGCGTCAGGATTGGACGACTGATCTTGGGCCACCGCGCTGCCCGCCAGCAACAGCGAGGCGGCAATCACGGTGATCTTCAGAAGGTTGTTGCCATTTCTCTGAACGTTCATCGCTGGCCTCGCTTACCGGAAGAACGCCGGGCTGAAGTTCGATCCATGGATTTGCGTGTGGCACATCGTGCACGCCTGGTACTTGGCGTTCTGGTCGTGGTTCGGCCCGAGCGGCCGGCCGGCGGCGCCGTTCATGTTCGGCGTGTGACAGCGCAGGCAGAGGAAGTTGACGTTGTTCACCTGCAACAGCCGCGGATTGGTTGAGCCGTGCGGCGTATGGCACGAGAGGCATTGCTCGTCGGTCTTGACCGGCGCGTGCTCGAAGACGAACGGGCCCATGGTGTCCGTGTGGCACTTAGTGCAGACGGCGAACTGCCCGGCGGCGGCGCGCACCTGATGCCCGGTCTGCGTGCCGTGCGGGTTGTGGCAGTCGCTGCACTGGATCAGCCCCACCTCGACCCGATGCCGGTAAGGCCGCGCGAACTCTGCCTTCTGCGCCGCGTGACAGCCAAAGCACAGCTCCGTCTGCGACTTCACCAGCATGAAGTTCACATCTTTCGAGTTGTGCGGATCGTGACAGGTCGTGCAGGCGACACCGGCGGCCAGGTGCTCGGATTTCGAGAAGTTCTGCGTCTCCAGGCTCGACTGGTGGCACTTGGTGCAGATGGCCGCGGTCTGCGCCGGCGTCAGCGTCTCAAAACGAATGATCTTGGTCACATCCCCGCCCCCGTCCACATGCGCCTGGGCCGGTCCGTGACACGACTGGCATCCGTGCTGACCGCCCTTCAGCAGCGCCGCGTGAGGCGTGCCGGCGAAATGCTTCTCCCAGACCTCCTGATGGCAGCCTTGGCAGACCTCATTGTCGGCATATTTGCCCCCTTGCATGACAGGGAGCACGGCCGAGGACTGTGGGGAGGGATGGCTGGCCTGTGCCTTTTCCACCTGCGCTGCGTCGGAGACGCCGGACAGCGCCAGCAAGACCATCACGAAACAGAAGCTACGCACATTGACAGACATGTGTCGCCTTTCCCTACACAGCCATTCCAACGCCAAGAATGCCCGAATCTAGTTCTCATTCCAATGCAACAAGGACAGGACAACAACTAGGGATTTCCCTAATCCGGCCACTCGCGTAGGCGCAATAAAGTACGGGGGAGGAATCAGTCAATATGAGTAGCGGCTCCACCAAGGAAGCGCAATCTCGCGCCAGTCAGCGCCAGGCGAAGATCGTTTGCACCATCGGCCCGGCGAGCTCTGCTGAGGAAATGATCCGCCAGTTGATGCTCGCCGGGATGGATGTTGCGCGACTGAACTTCTCGCATGGCACTCACGAAAGCCATGCGGGCGTGATTTCCGCGTTGCGCAGGGTCGCTGCCGGACTTGGCCGCACCATCTGTATCCTGCAGGACCTGCAAGGCCCCAAAATTCGCACCGGTGCCCTTAAGAATCATGCGCCGGTCGAGTTGAAAGCGGGACAGCAGGTTACGATCGTCGCCGGCGACGTTGCTGGGACGACGGCCGAAATCGGTACCACCTATCGCGCGATTGCGAACGATATCCGGCCGGGCGAGCGCATTCTGCTTTCGGATGGAAAGCTCGAGCTCGTCGTGCGCGATGTCCGCCAAGGCCAAGTCGTTTGCGAGGTCCTGCATGGCGGCACGTTGGGCGAGCACCAGGGCATCAACCTTCCCGGCACGAATGTCAGCCTTCCGTCGCTCACGGAAAAGGACGCCATCGATCTCGAATTCGGTTTGCGCAGCGGCGTCGACGCAGTGGCTCTCTCGTTCGTGCGTGCAGCGGATGACATCCTGCTTGTGCAGCAAAAGATGGCCGCCCTGGGTCGCGAGGTCCCGATCATCGCCAAGCTGGAGAAGCCCCAGGCAATTGAGAACCTGGATGCCATTCTGGCGGCCGCCAGCGGCGTAATGGTAGCCCGGGGTGATCTTGGCGTGGAGCTCGCCCCCGAGAGGGTGCCGATCATCCAGAAGCAGGTGATTCGCCGCTCCTTCGACTTTCGTTGCCCGGTGATCACAGCGACGCAGATGCTGGAGTCGATGATGACCAGCCCGCGGCCGACGCGTGCCGAGGCTAACGACGTGGCCAATGCCGTGCTCGATGGCACCGACGCCGTCATGCTGTCGGGCGAAACCGCCGCCGGTAAATATCCCCGCGAGGCCGTGGAGATGATGTCCCGCATTGTGGTAGAGGCGGAACAGTTTCGTGTGCGCCACCCGTTGCCGGAACGGCATCTGACAGAGCAGTTGTCGCTGGCCGAAGCCATCTGCGAGGCCATGGCCCATGCCGCGCGCGACCTCAACATCCGCGCCATCGCGGTGTTCACGGAAACCGCCACGTCGGCACGCATGCTCTCCAAGTACCGGCCGAACGCCCGCATCTACGCCTTTACGTCATCCGAGGCGGTGTGCAATCGCGTGAACCTGTTATGGGGAGTTACACCGATGCGCTGCCCGGTTACCCTCTCGGTCGAGCAGATGGCGAGGTTTGCTGAGCAGGAGCTCACACGCGCTCGAGGACTGGCAACCGGCGAAGTCTTCGGTCTGATCGCAGGCACAACCCACACCGTCGGCGGGACAAACTTCCTGCGGCTCATTCAAGCCGGCCCGTCGCCGTCAATGTAAAAGCACAGGCGCTGCCTGTCATCGAAGACTCCCGCCAGACCATCCTCACCCCAGCGATAGGCGCGCGAGCGCGCCTGATCGTGCGAGAAGTAGTTCCAGGCGTTGCCGTCGTGGCTGTAGTCTTCGCGGACCGTCCCCCGCTGCCGCTCACTCAGGCATTGTCCCCACTTCTTCCACGGCACCCCGTTTTCGCCGGTCTCGTTCAGCCGCCGTTGCTCCGTCACCTCGACATAAGAGAGAGGCGCGCGTTTCTTGGTGGACGCTTTCATGGGAAACTCCTACCAGCGCTGCGGTATCACTTGGTGTTTTTGCTCGGGCTCGCGGTAACCTTTCGGTTTCTGCCGGGGTGGCAACTTCGGCGGCGTGTACGGGACTTCTTGGTAGGGGATGCGGCTGAGAATGTGCGCAATGCAGTTGAGGCGCGCGCGTTTCTTGTCGTCGGAAGGAACGATGTACCAGGGAGCGAACGACACGTCCGTCGCCGACAGCATGGCGTCGCGGGCACGGGAGTAGTCGTACCAGCGCCGGTGCGATTCCAGGTCCATCGGGCTTAGCTTCCAGCGCTTAGATGGGTCCTGAATACGTGCCACGAACCTGCGATGCTGCTCCGGCTCGGAAACATCCAGCCAGTACTTCAGTAGGATGATGCCGTTATGTACGAGCGTAGCTTCGAATTCGGGACAGGCCTTCAAGAATTGTTTGTATTCCGACTCTGTGCAGAAGCCCATCACGTACTCCACACCCGCTCGGTTGTACCAGCTGCGGTCGAAGATGACGACTTCGCCACCCGCAGGCAGATGAGCGATGTATCGCTGGGCGTAGATTTGCGTTTTCTCGCGCTCGCTCGGCGCAGGTAGCGCGACCAGGCGAAACACGCGCGGGCTTACGCGCTCGAGAATTCGCTTGATCACGCCACCCTTGCCGGCCGCGTCGCGTCCTTCGAAGATAATGACGATGCGGGCGCCCGACTGCTTCACCCAGTCCTGTAGCTTCACCAATTCGACTTGCAGTTCGAACAGCTCGGCCTCGTATTCTTTGTTGCCGAGTTTATGAAGTCCACGAGCTTCCAGGCCCGAGTGCTTTCCATCGCCCGATTTGGCTGCGCGATTTTGCTTTTCTTTTTTCTTGGATTTCTTTCCCATATGTCATCACTAGGACTGCTTGCCAAGCGCTTGGTCTTGTTTGAGCAAGCATATGCGCGGGTGGGCTACTATCCGGCTCAGCTCAGCTTGCTCCGGCTCGCTCTTCCTTCCGTACGAAGTAGAAGTAAGCTCCCACGCTGACGGCATTTACCAGAATAGCGATCACGTTCCAAATGACGACGGGGCGGGAGACGATCAACAGCCCGTAGTAAACCCACAACACCTGGAAGACAGCCATAATGCCTGCCATCCTCGGATTCATTCCGGCGCTTGATCTACGCCGAAGCATGGCCATTAAATCAGGCATGGCAGCGAATGTTGTTTTAAAGCCTGCTACCAAGCCGACAATTTCCGAGCGCTTAAAAGTCGAGCTGAGCAAGCTGGGAGCGTCCGTCAGCAGGAGTTGGCAACCCGGCAACGTGAGCAGAAGCGGAAGAGCGACCGCTACGGCCAATCGATTCAGGCGAGCCATGGCAAACTCTCACTATTGCCTTCGGCAGTGGCCGGGATTAGGACTTGGTTTCCGTAGATTGCTCTTGCGCAACGCTCCCCGGCCACTCGTCATCGGTCGGCTTCCAGGTCGAGTCTGGGTTATAGAGCTCCATCTTCTTCACAATCTCGAGCGAATCCGGACCAAGGTCTTTCTGGTACACAATGCCGTCGTTGCTGACGATGAAGGTCTTCACACCTGTCACGCGGTACTCAGCCGGCACAGCGACCAGCGCAAAGCCGCCGATCATCGCGCCTTCAATGACGTAGTCGAGCTTGCCTAAGGGAGCGGCGGGACCCTGGCCCTTCAGGATCTTGAAGTAATAACCGTGGTAACCGGTCTTCCCGATGGAGTAGCCTTCCGCCAGCGCCTTGGCTACAACCTCGCCGATCGGGCCTCCGGAGCTGCCATCCGCGTTCGTCCAATACAAACCATCCTGCTTTCCCGGGCTGCTGAAGATTTTCTGCGCGTACTGATTCACTCCAGAGTCGTCGTGAATTCGTAGCGAGTACTCCTTTTGCGCCTCTACATAGCCTCGGCAGACTTGGATCGCATCCAGTTCGTTGGCGCCAATCCGACGGTACAAAATCTCCTGCCGCCCGGCTTTGGCATCGAAGAACCACTTCCCATTGCGCTTGACCAACGGGACTGGCAACGGCCACTGATCTTCGCCGACAACCAGCATAGCCTTGTTGGGCATCGCCGGATCATGCGATATGGTCGCCTTGGCACGAGCCTGTTTCGCAAAATCAAGGGCGCTTTTCTTGTCGCCAACCGGGTCTGCCGAGGAGACGAAATCCTTCCCGTCCGGTCCGAAGATGGCCAACAACTGCGGAACGTCGTACGTTTCGGCGGCAGCAATCAAGGCATCGGCTGCCTGCTCCGGAGTGTCGAACATCTTCGGTTGCGCAGCAGTGGCCTTTTCCTGGGCAGCAATAGCCATCGAAAACAGGCAGCACAGGCAAACCAGCACCACCGCCAGGCGGATACTGATGCAAGTAAACTCAGATGATCTCGACTTCATAGTGTCCCCTCGCTCGGTCCATCCTCTACCTGCGACGACCGCCCCCGCCGCCACGTCGTCCACCACCGCCGCCGCCGAAACTGGAGGCGCCTCGCGAACTGCTCGCCCCCGCATCCCGTCCGCTCATCCCGCTACCTGCTCCGCCGAACGCGCTGCGGTTTCCAGCGCTTGGAGTATTCGGCACCGAGCGGTTGCCGACGCGGTCTCCGGCTCCGCCCGCTCCGCCAAAGTTGCCGCGGTCACCGGCGCCCGCGCGGTTGGACGCATCACGCGTGCCCGCCCCGCCGCGATCGCCGAGGCCGCCTTGTTGCCTGTTGCCGACTCCACCGCGGTCGCCGACTCCACCCTGTTGGCGGTTGCCGACTCCACCGCGATCACCGCCCAAGCCCGCGTCTTGTCTCTGACGCGCATTCGCCTGCCGGTTGGCTAACGAATCCCCTCGCGCTGTGCCGCCGTACTTGTTGGCCAAATTGCGATCGGAGTAAGGAGCGCCGCCACGGTGCTGAGGATTGTGCTGCCAGCCGCTATTCCCTCGCGCCGGCAGTTGCGATGGACGATTGCCGCTGATGTTCTGCCGGTTGTAGCTCTGGCGGTTGAAATTGTTGTTGTTATTGATGGTGACGTTGTTATTGCCGCCGCCCCAGCCGCAGCCACAACACCAACCACCGCTCCACATCGCTCCCATCGCGACGCCAACGCCGAACGAGATTGCCATACCGGCTGCGTAGTAGCCCGGTGGCGGATAGGCGATCGGCGGGTACGCATAAACCGGCGCTCCATACACCACCGTCGGGTTGTAACTGGGTACATAGACGACTGCCGGATTGGCCTGCTCGATTACAATGACCTGCTTGCTCTCGACGGTCTTGACTTCAACCTTCTGTTGCTCACTTGATTTCAAGTTACCGGTGTCCTGAGCTTTCTTGCGCATGCGCTGAACGGCTGCCATAACGTCGTCCTGCTGCGCCAGGAATGCATTGCCCAAGTCCGTCGTCCACTTGATGTTCTCCGAGAGCAGCTTCACGACGTCGGGCAGTCCAGCCAGCGCCTGGATGGCTGGATCCCAATCCTGTTTCGCGACGGCGTCAGCCAGCGCCTTGTCTTTCAAGCTCTTATTCTGGTCCAACCATTGCTTGAGTTGGATGACCTCTAATGGGTAGGTCGAGGCGATCAGCACCTGGCTCAACATTGGGTCAGGATAGAGCGCGACCGGGGCGACGAGTGAGTCCAACTGCTCTGGTGGAAGCTTGGCCGCCTGGTCGGTCGGGGCCGCGGCCTGAGTCGCGGTCTGGCCGCCAGAGGCATACATCCCCAGCCCGCTGACCAGCGCAACGATGCAATAGATGGCGGTGGACTGTCGAAGTAAGTGCAGAAAACCGGCGACCGCAGTTGCTCTTGACCTCATATAACGAATCCTCTGTCCGGACTTCCACGCGGCGGGTCCCACGAACTGGCTGCGCAATCTCGTTTTACGGCCTGTTTGATTGAGGCACAACTAGGGAAATCCCTAACTGTTTGTTTTCCCGGGAACGCAGTACCGTCACGTCGGATACCCCCACGAGGGTTGCAATCGTCACTCAACACCGGAAATAAATGAGCGTCCTGCAAGCACGGCATTGATCGCGGGAATCAGGTCAGTTTTCATGTGGGCCTTCTCGACATATCCCAGCGCTCCTTCGGCCATGCAGGCGTCGAGGAATTCGCCCGCAGGATAGATCGTGAGAAATACCAGCTTCGTGACGACACCTTCTTTACGGAGTTCCCTGGCTGCCTCGATCCCGCTCAGCTCCGGCATACCGATATCGGTCACGATCACGTCAGGCCTCAAGCGTATCGCTTGCGTCACCATTTCGCGGCCAGTGCGCGCATCACCCACGACCTCGAAGGCGGATTGCAAGAGGGTTCGCACCCGCTGCAAAACAAGCTGGTGATCATCCACCACCAGGATTCGCGGACGGGTTACAACGTGCTCATTTTCCATGACGCTGGCGCTGATGGCGCCGGGTTAGACTTTCGGACTACGCAGGATCTGGTGTCCTGCTTTGAGAGTGCGACACCCATTCCTGCGCAGACGCCGCAAACAGTGGGCGGCCAAATTGGATGCTACGCAGGCAACTCTGTGGCTGCTCCTTCAAGCCAAGCCAGGAACAGCTTGTAAGCAACAGACAGCACGACGGCGCCGATGAACAATCCAACGATGCCCATGGCGATGAAGCCACCGAAGGCGCCCACGAAAATTATCGCTGTCGGAACCGCAGCACCGCGGCCCAGCAAAATAGGTTTAAGAACGTTGTCCAGCGCTCCTACGATTACGCACCAGACCAGGAAAACCACAGCCCGGGTCGTACTGGCGATTGCGAACACGTAGATGACCGCGGGTATGAGGACCAGACCTCCTGCCTGAAGAATCGCAGCGAAAAGGAAGATCACGACCCACAAACTCGCACCCGGCAGGCCCACAACCAGGAAACCTACCGCGGCGAGGGCTGTTTGAATCAGGGCGACTCCGAGTATGCCGGACGTCACGCTGCGAATCGTGCGACCCACCAGCTCCTGGAACTCGGGACCCCTGGCGCCGAAAAGCCGATTGGCCAACGAGCGCGTCAGTTCATACCCGAATTGCGCGTTGGCGAGCAGTGCTCCCGCGAGCAAAACTGAGAGCACGAGCTGTAACACCGTCAGGCTGATCCCTGCGGAGGCCGAGACGACTCCTGGAACGGCAGCTTTGAGCTGTGGCGCGAATTGCTTAACGAAGTTGCTAAAGTCGCCGGATGCCCTTCCCCACAGTGCGGCTAAAGGCGGACCGATGATTGGCCAGGCACCTATACCTTCAGGCGGCGGCGGTATGACCGGGACGCCGGCCCTAAACTTTGTCGTCAAGTCTTGAATGCTGTGGACCACGCCCTGTCCAAACAGAATTGCGGGAACGATCACGATGGACAGGAGAATAATCGTAACGACAGTCGCGGCCAGGCCTTCCCGATCGCCGATCAAGCTCTGTAGCTTTCGACAGGTCGGGTAAGCAGCGACTGCGATTATGATCGCCCAGGCGATGATAGGTAAGAATGGCCGCAGGATCAGGAAGCAAGCAGCAGCGAGAAGGAGAAGCAGACCAATGTGAACACACTGCTCGACGCCCCGCTCAACATAGTTTTTCGCGTAAGCAGTCTGCCCAAGTGTCACCTGAATGCTCCGCAGAAAGCCGGCTGGATTAGCAACATTGGCTTCTTCGAAGCTATAACCTAACTTTCAGGTTGAAGCGTCACAACTGGGGAAATCCCTAATACTGTCGGGACAGTGCGCCAATCACAATTGGGGAAAACCCTAATGGCGAGGCAAACATCGGGAGTTTCCATGCACCCGCGGCATGGGGGTGCGCATAATCAGCCCCTGATCCAACGCAAAGAGCACCAGTTCTGCGTTGCTCTTGAGATTGTGGGTTTGCATGATCTGGTGTTTGTGAAACTCGACAGTCTTCTCGCTCAAGTGCAACTGCCACGCGATCTCTTTTATCGAATGGCCCTCCGCCCAAAGCTGAGCGACTTCTCGTTGGCGGGCATTCAGCTGACTTAAGAATTGTCGTGCGCGCTGCTTGACGGCCCAGGCATCAGACCTTACTTTAGGGGTCACATAGCTGCATCCCCGAAGCACATGTTCGATCGCATTCAACAGCTCTGATGCCGCGGAATGCTTCAGAACAAATCCTACGGGTCCCAGTTGCAATGCGGCAGCCGCTAAATTGGCATCTTCCAGCATAGTTAAGAAGACGACCTTGATCTTCGGGAATTGCTCGCGGATTCGTCGCGCAGCGTCGAAGCCATTCAAAAGAGGCATCCCTATATCCAGCACGATCAGATCCGGGTTTAGCGTGACGATCGCGGATAGAAGAGTTCGTCCGTCGGAAACCGTCCCTACCACGGTGTAGGTTTTCTCGAGCAGTAGACGCAGCGTTTCGGCAATTAATGCGTGGTCGTCGGCGATAAGAATTCGCGATCGGGTGGCTTGCATAGAAATAGCTCCTAAGCCGTTCGCATAGTAATAAGTTTGGGTGTCACAAGGACTTCCTCTGGTCTATTGTCATTGTGGTCGAGTTGCTTCCAAAGATCGATCTCGGTGCCTATTCCGGGCTTAGAATGTATCTCCAGGCGAGCGCCTATATAACGGGCTCGCTCTTCCATGCTGAAGATGCCGATGCCTTCTCTTTGCGTAAGCTCCTTCATGTCGAATCCTGCGCCTTGGTCCGAGATCGAAAGATGAAGTTGCCCATCTCTCATCTCCAGCCGGACACGTGCACTCGACGCACGGCTGTGTTTCTTAACGTTGCGGAGCCCTTCTTGCACCACACGAAAGAAGCAGAGTGCAGTTGCCGGCGGCACCGACAGGCCTTCGCCGGTATATGAAAAGTCAACCCGAATACCTTGTTGCGAACTGATTTCCTTACACAATGCTTCGACGCCGGGAACCAGCCCTAATCTTTCCAACGTGGCAGAATGTAAGCGGTGAGAAAGCGTATGAAGATCAGCGCTCAAGTCGACCGCCGAGTTGAGCAACTCATGAAGTTGTTGTGTAGCCTGTTCGGGAGAGTTGCGCACTAGCTCGGCTGTCATTTCAATGCCGATGGATAGTAAAGCTAGACGTTGAGTGAAATCATCATGCAACTCCGATGCAATCCGCTTGCGCTCCTCCTCGTGCGCATTGATCAACATGCCGCTGAGACGGGCCTGTTCGCCCCGCGCCCGTTTCAGTTGTCTGCGGTTGTAGAGCAAATAAGCAGTCAGAAAGCCCAGACCAGCCAACAGTAAGGCGGAAACCATAACCGTCCACTTGATGTGCTGCCAGACGGAGGCGTCTTCATAGAGGACGGTGCTGCCGGTGGGCAGATTGCGCTCGGACAGCTTCCATCGGTGGATCTGTCTTGCATCAAACATGTATGCGCTGGGGACGAAGCGGATCGGAATCGCGCTGGGGCTGTTGCCATGGAGGATGTCTAGTGCGTTTTCCGCGGTGATCCTGCCTTGCTCGGTATGGTTCAGAACATAGCCGCCCACTATGCCGCGGCCCAGGTAACTGTCCGACATGCCAAAGACCGGAACGGCAGAGGCGTCGGTAACCAGCGGGACAGACGTGACCGCATTCATGAAGCGGTTCCCGGCCGCATCCGCAAATAGCGACACATAGAGAACCACGGCGTCGTCTGGTATATGGCGCAGTCGATCCAATAGAACGGGCATGGTTAAATCCGTCCAGTATTTGAACTCGACATTCCGCCGATAAGACCTCAGGCTTGTCCTGATCACGGCTTCGTTCGTTTTATCGAATACGGACGACCCACCGACAACGATGACCTCTTGGGTGCCGGGTAGCAGTCTGATGGCCGCATCCACAGTCTTTTCCGGATCGAGCTGCAACCATGAACCGGTAAACCGCGAGCCCAACTTCACGTATCCAGTCTGCTCTTGACTGCTGGCGCAAAAAACAACAGGAACGCCAGGCAGGAAGCTGTCAGCAAAATGCGACATGAAAACAATGGGGGTCGGGCCGAGCGCAACAATAAGATCGATACCGCGGCCTTTGTATTTGGTATTGAGTTCCTGCTCCGCCTTCAACTCAGACGCCTGATCATTAAAAGCAGGGGACTCGAGTGACTCGACGTATAGATTTACCTGGAACTCGTGGTTATTGGAGAGAACCGACACGAGGTCGCGCACAATGGTTGCCGGTGCCGGATTCGATGTTCCGACCTCGCTGATGATCAGCACATTTTTTGTAGACTGCCCGGTCCGAGCCTGAACGTTCTGAGCCAATCCCGATGCGACGAGTATCGCAAGGATCACCAGGCTGCTGAAAACCGAGCTCTGTGTGCTGCTGCCTCTCGAGCGCATCGGGGACCTGCGCGTTATCTAGTTTTTGCTTTGCCCCCCGCGAGCGCTTACGGCGCCGTAGCGGTGTGACTAGGTGTGGAAGTGGCACTCGTGATGATAGGACTTGCCTCTGTCATGGTACAAGCACAAAATTACACAGAGACGCCAATTTTCAGATACAAAAAGCGTTTGTACTCGGCAAGAATGAACGTTTGTATTCAGCAACAAGGAACGTGTAATCCCTGTTCGCGAAGAAAATTATCAACCCCGTTTTTCTTAACCTGGTGCGTGACACTAGGGGTTTCCCTAGTTGTTTGCTTTCAAGCGCGCACCTAGCATTACAGGGGCGCAGCATGATAGTGGAGTAGAGATGGCGGATGATGTCGAGTTGATTCGCAGGCGTTTGCGGACGCCGCGTGCGGCTGCGCTGGCTGGAATTCTCTTTGGCCTCTTGCTTATAAGCAGCCAGTTGCTGATCTGGTGGTCCATTCCCTCGAACCCGTTAACACCGGCATCCGAGGCCATTCGGGATTCCAAGGCGTTGGCGATCGCTCTGAATCTGTTGCCTTTCGCGGGAATCGCCTTCCTCTGGTTCATTGCCGTCGTCCGGGACCGCATCGGAGACTTCGAAGATCGCTTCTTTTCCACTGTGTTCCTTGGCAGCGGCTTGCTCTACGTGGCAATGATGTTTATTAGTGCGGCCATAGCAGGAGCCGTCATCGCACTCCTCGCCAGCGCTCCCGACTCAGTCGCGACATCTGCGGCGTATTTGCTGGGCCGCGCTGAGGTGTACCGCATCTCCACGCTCTTCGGAACCAAGATGGCCGGGGTGTTCATGATGTCCACGTCGACAATTTTTGTGCGCACGGCGGTCGCTCCTCGCTGGCTCGCTATCACCGGCTACATATTTGCGGTCGCACTGTTGTTGAGCGTGGGCAGATTCTATTGGGTCGCAGCCATTTTTCCGTTTTGGGTATTACTCATTAGTGCTTGCATGCTCGTGCAGAACCGCCAATCATGGGCGGTGCGACGGGAGGTCTCGGCAGCCGCTCAGGGCTGAAGCTGATCACGCTGCCTTTCACTAACTCCCGCGTGGAACAAGCCTATGAACCATGAAGCCGGTCTGCGAAAGCCAACCCTGTTAACAGTACTCTTGGTCGCGACTGTCGCGGTGGTTCCAAGTCTCGCCTTCGCGCAAGAGACGAAATCCGGCAGTGCAGAACCGGTTGTCGCCCCCAAAGAGGCGACCATCACGTTTTGGAACCGCGACATCGTCACCCTGCGAGGTACGATCTCGGGCGCCGATCCCGAGATGCGAGCCGAAAAAGTTGTCGAGCGACTCGACCAGCTTCCCTTATACGCCCGCAGTTCCGATATCACACTCTTTCCCTTCAACGTTGAGGGGCAGGACGGCGTCGGGTTTACGTATCACGGAAAAATCCTCTTCTACATTGGCACGAAAGATCTTGCTCCAGAACTACGAGAGACGCTGGACGAGGTCGCACAACGGACGCTTCGCAATTTGGATGAAGCCCTCCAGGCGCGCGCGGCGGAGGAGTCGTGGCCAGTCATCCGCTCAGCCCTGATATTCACCGGCATCGCCTTCGTGTTGCTCGTGGTCGCGGTCACAATCATATGGCGGTCGCATTCGCGTCTGGTGTCGATGCTCCACCGTCGTGAGCCGCTGGTCCGCAGGCCATTAGATCTGATGGGCATCGATCTTCGGCCTCCGATCGACAAGGCGGTGTATGGGATCCTGCGTCTGTTCGAGACGATCCTGATCATCATTGCCCTGTACATTTTCGCTACCCTCACCCTCAGCAAGTTTCCCTACACGCAGCCCTGGAGTCACAAAATCGGCCGGTATGTTCTCGAACTGCTACAGCAGTGGGGCCGTTCTTTCGTGCACGAGCTGCCGGGCCTGTTCGCAGTCATTCTCATTTTCGTCATTACGCGCTGGATTGTGGGACTCGCTAAAGCATTCTTTGAGCAGGTAAGCGCGGGCCGCATGCGGGTTTCGTGGCTAGACCCGGACATGGCCGGAGCCACGCAGCGCATCTTTGCCGGCGTGGCGTGGATGTTCGCTCTCGTCGTGGCGTATCCATACATACCGGGTTCCGGATCGGAGGCGTTCAAGGGGATCAGCGTTTTCATCGGACTCGTTGTATCGCTCGGCTCGACCGGAATCATCAATCAGGTGACGAGCGGACTTTTCGTGGTCTACTCGCGAGCGCTCAAACCTGGCGAGTGGGTACTGATCAACGAAGTTGAAGGCGAGGTGTTGGAGGTCGGGCTGCTGGCGGGAAAAATCCGCACGCCGGAAGGGCAGGAAGTCACGATCCCGAATTCGGTACTCGTCAGCACCTCGACCAAGAACCACACGCGGCTCGGCACCGTGGATGGAATGCTGATCAGTTGCACGGTAACCATCGGCTATGACGCGCCCTGGCGGCAGGTTCATGCGCTTTTGCTGGAAGCGGCGGACCGCACGCCCAACGTTCGCAAGGAGCCGAAACCCTGTGTCCGGCAACGCCAGCTCGGAGACTTCTATGTCTCTTATCTGCTGGTGGCGCGAATCGAAAACGAACGATTGCGCCTGGAGACGCTGTCCGACCTGCATGCGCATATTCAGGACGCGTTTAACGAGTACGGCGTGCAGATTATGTCGCCGCACTTCATGATGCAGCCGCCGAGTTCGGTGGTGGTTCCGCCGGCCAAGTGGTACGCCGCTCCCGCAACGGAGAACGGGAGCGGCGAGGGCAAGCAGCGGACCCGAACTGCCGGCTCGTAAAACTGACGCCGATGCAATCAAAGCTCACTTTAGCCGGCGGCCAATCCAGGAATATTGCCAGGCAGCAGTGACGGTCTGGTAATCCCCGCCGTACCGGACATACGCACCGTTGGCGTAGCTAAACTTTAGCGATTGATGCTTGCTTACAGGAAACGAGGCTGTTGCTCCGACACGCGAGTTCCGTTGCAAGGTGTTCGCAGCTTCTACTCCATTAAGCCTCGTCTGGCCCCCGAACCAGAAGTTGCCGTCGAGCGAGACCCACAAGCGCGGCTTGAAGTCACGGCTTAGGTGTCCCTCCAACACGCCTATCGGCTCCTGGGAGCGTGATTGCACGCCGGGAAAGTAACTGTTGTGCGAAAAGAATTCAGGATTGGTGGTGAAGAACCATACTGCGCCGTAGCCATCCACGATCCAGTTGCCCCAGCGTTGCGAATAGCCAAACTCGGGCTTAAACCCCCAGCGGTTCGTACCTATGTTGATCAGCTTTGTCGGGTCGTACTGTCCAGTTGGGGCCTGAACCAGCAGGCTCACTCCCAGAAGCTGTTTCTGCTTCCATTGAGCAAACTGCGGCAACTTCATGGCCGGGCCGCCCTTTAAATTCACGGCGAAGCGAATTGCTCCTTCGCCCAAGCCGGAACGATAGACTTCCTGTCGCTGATTGATGACTAGCGCGCTAAATGTGCCTACTGTGTACGGCAGGCCGAGGGTGATGTTGGCCGAGCGGCCGAAGAAGCTCAGTCCGTGGTAAAAGGTCGCTACGAATACATTGTTGGTGCCGTTGGCGCCAGTGATCGGCACGGTGTTGTTGAATTCGATGTCGCCGGTCGAGTAACTCTCGCTGATGGTCAGCGCGTTCGCGCCAACCGGCGTGATCAGGTAGGCGCGCGGAGCGAGGCTTTGCCCATACAGCCTTAGCGACGTTAGCCAGACCAGCAGTAACGCTGCGCCAATTCTCCTTGTTAGGCGCATGATTGCCGCTAGCGCCAACTGAGCAGGCCGACGAGTACCAAGAATGAAACTTTCATTATCATCCTGTGAGCAAATCCAGCTGCGAGAGCGCAGATCACCACGCCACGATCTCTCGTGCGTGCTCGCTGTTCATCCTAGCTAGCCCCGTACACCATGCTCAATTAGGGGTTTCCCTAGTTGCGAGCACCGCTGTAAGCGTCGTAAGAAAACAAGAGGCCACAGTTTCCGCGGGGAGAAAATCGTTTCGATGTCCTTGGGTCTGACAATCAGATTTCTCAGCGAATTCGCCGATGGCCTCTGGCTGACAGCTCCGCTCTTGCTCTTTCTGGCAGGCACCATCACACTAATTGGACAATTCGTGGGGAAAAAGGAGGGGTGGTCGCGATTCGACAGCTTTTACTGGTCGTTTGTCACTGCGACCACCGTGGGGTACGGCGATATCCGGCCCACCCATCGTGCAAGCAGGTTGCTCGCAATTGTTACAGCTTTTTTAGGTCTGCTGTTCACCGGAATTCTGATTGCAATCGCAGTCAGTGCGGGAACGGAAGCGCTTAGAATCCATCGGGCCTCTTAGCAACCACCAGCGGTCCCCTGTCGCATGTGTTCGGGCTTCATCCTGGTACTTCGCTATCGCTGTTTCCAGATTGAAGTGCATGCACTCGCGGCCCAACCTGGTGCCTAGCGGCGACCGCTGAATTACTCGCAGCACCTCCAGAGTAAGTCCCACCAGCCATACCGCGATTCCGCGCTCACGCTGTCTCTTCTCGGCTTCAATAAGCATCTTCAACGCCGTATATTCCAGGTCGGGAACGCCGCTCCCCCGATCCCGCTTAGTTTGCCCAGCCTTGCCATGTTTTTTTGCCCGCGATGATTTTCTGTTTCTAAAGAGGAGCAAGTGTGATGGTAGGTTGCGGGTGGGATTTCTGCAGCTAGGGATTTACCTAGTTTTTCTGGTAACGTAAAGCGAACCGGCTCCTCGGCATCGGAGCAAGGCGTCTCGAGGCAAGCTGATGGTGCTTGGTCAAAGGGGTCAAGGTCCAGGCTATCCATGTTAGGAACCACTAGTTTTTCTATCATGAGCGTCAATCGTGAACATCTACCTGGTTGACGGCACCTACGAACTCTTCCGCCACTACTATGCCCTGCCCTCCGCGAAAGACGCAGACGGCCATGAGGTGGCCGCCGTCCGCGGCGTGCTGGCATCGGTGCTGCGGATGATCCGTGATGGTTCGACACATATTGCCATCGCCACTGATCACGTCATCGAATCTTTCCGGAATAAATTATGGCCGGGATACAAGACCAGCGCAGGCGTTCCACGCGATCTACTGGCGCAGTTTCACCCGCTCGAAGACGTTTTGTCGGCGGCGGGTATTGCGGTGTGGCCGATGATCGAGTTTGAAGCGGACGACGCGCTGGCCGCCGGAGCAGCGGCTGCCGCTGGCGACAAGCGCGTCAAGCAGGTGATCGTCTGCACGCCGGACAAGGACCTGGCGCAATGCGTAACCGGTACGCGCGTGGTGCAGTTAAGCCGGCGAACCAATGTGACCTTGGACGAGGCGGGGGTGGTGCAGAAGTTCGGCGTGACGCCGGACTCGATCCCCGATTACCTCGCGTTGGTAGGCGATGCGGCGGACGGTTACCCGGGATTGCCGGGCTGGGGCGCGAAATCCTCCGCGGCAGTGCTGGCGAAGTTTCTGCATCTGGAATCGATTCCTATTGACTGTCGCGACTGGCGAGTGAACATTGCCTCGGCGAGGGCCTTGGCCGCTACCTTATGCGACCAGCGCGAGCAGGCGCTCCTGTTTCGTACTCTGGCCACGCTGCGCACCGACATCAAGTTGTTCGACGATGTAGAGCAGCTGCGCTGGAGCGGGCCAAAGCCGGATTTCGACGCACTCTCGGCTCGGCTGGACGCGGCCAGCGGCGAGAGCCGTGGCGGAGTAGCCCGCAAATCAGCTCCAAGACCGGTGTCAAAGCGCCGCACTTCGTCTCTGAATTAGCGCCGCTGTACGAGATGTACAACGCGTGCAAAAGTGCTTGCTGGGAGCGTCGCGTCTGCACCGCTGCTGGTGCACCAAGCCAAAGTTGTGCTATCGCTGATTACGAACATTTAACTTCCGAATTGCCCGTTACCCCCCGAAGCGCCGGGCAGCAACTTCCGCCGGCTTATGGGGACGATGCTCGAGGGCGTAGGTGCTGCTTTTGGCGGGGAGTTTTCTCTGTTTAGCACGGGAGGCCGACTCGCAAAGCCGGCCTCCCAGTGTCGTTCTGGTCGCGGGTTAGTAGATGGTGATGCTTCCATTAAGCAGAGTGCTGGTGTTGGTGTAACCGTCGCTCAGGGTGATGGTGAAAAGTCCTGGCGGCGCCAGGGTACTGTCCGCAGCGACGATGGTGAAGGTTACCGGCGAGTTGTTGTCGGTCCCAGTGCCAACCAGGGTCACGGTATGAGCCAAGTCCTCATACGTCACCGACGTGACCTGCATTTCCTGGAAGTTAACGCCTGAACCGGAATCGCTGTAGGAAGCACTATCGACCTGGTCGCACTCGTCGTGATTGAAGTCGTAGTGGGCCTGGCCGCCGTGCTTGCCGTTTACGTCACCGTCGCCGCCGGCCTCGCGGCAGCTTCCCGCGCAGTGGCCTCTGGTGGACACGCCGTGAGCTGCTCTCTTTTCGCGCGTGAACACTGGGACAGCCGAGCCGGGGTTCACGTGATCATCGTCGAAGGTCATGTTGATAAGGTGATTGGTGGAATCAATCGCAGTCTGGAAGAAGTCGAGCAGGCTGCGGTTGGCGCTGCCCAGCGTGCCTCCAGTTGAGACCGTTCCCGTGTGAATCACATGGTCGCTGACTTGGGTCTGTGTGAACGTCGGCCTGACTGCATGGCCGTTGACGCTCTCCACGACGTAAACGTTCCAGTTGGTATTGGCCGGGACCGTGTTGGAGTTGCCAGATTGATCGGCGCCATACCATGCGATGGCTACATGCCCATTGGCTTCCGCCGCGATCCATGGGAACAGGTTCGACTTGCCCACCGTAACGCCCTGGTTCACCTTGATGGCGTTCGACCAGGTCTGGCCGTGGGTCATGGAGAACGAGTAATAAATGCTGCTGTTGTCCGACCATGCGGCATAGACATATCCCAAATTGTCCACGGCAATCGACGGGAAAAGATTGCCGAGGCCAAGCCCCGTAGGACAATTGAAGCCCGCCCCGCAGCTGTAAGCTTTGTAGTCCGTGAACGTCAGCGTTGGACTGCTGAGGCTCACGGGTGCGGCCACGCCAACGTAGATGTCATTCATAAACCCGCTTACGTTGTCGGACGGACTATCGACGCCGCTGAAAATCTGGTAGATGTTGCCGTTGCTGGAGCAACTGCTGCGATCAATCGCAGGCCGCCCCGCTATGTTGCCGGTGGGAGGTCCCACATCGGGCTCCAGCGACGGCGAAACCACCAGCCCGTTCGCGTCGAGATAAGTCTCGCCATCGTCCGCAGAGCGCTCCATGTCGATCTGCGAGGTGGTGACAAAGTCGTGGTATTCCATGTACACGTGCGAGGGATCTTTGAAGGCTGCAATCCACATGCGGTCGTCCACAGGAATGGTGGCGACGGCCGGATCGATCGCACTGTAGCTATCGCCTCGCGTAGTGGTGTGGGAAGCCGTAACTTCCGCCGCGCTCAGACTAACCACCGCTACATTGGGAATGTTGTTGTTTGACGGATCCGGAGAACCGGCCGCAAGGTCTCCATCGCCTCCTCCGGGCGCGATCCCCGCAGTGCTGCAGGCCTGGCTCACGAACGGCGTGATGCCACAGCCGTCGGGCTGACCTTCATACTTGAAGGGGAGCGTTCCGTCAGCATTGGGCGGCCCGTCGACAGGGGGATACCAGCGCCACAGATCGAGACCACCGGGAACTCCGCGAATGGATTCCACGTAGATCGTGCCCTGGGAATCTATGATCATGCTGGGCTCTCCGCCGTTGCCGGGTATGCAGAGACTCTCATTAGGCGTGTAATTCGCAGTGCCTGAGCCAACGAAGGGAGGCGTCGCTTGGCTCGTCGGACAGTTGTGCTGATTCGCCTGGTTCGGCGGCGGAGTCGCAACATTGATACGAATTTGGTAGTTGGAGAGCAGGGTCTGTGGATTGGAGCCCACTGTGTTTTCCAGAAACATGCCGTCCTGGCTGCTCATGCTAAACACCGGAATAGTGCCGGGAGCCGTGACCGGCTGCGACGCAACGTCAAAGATCAGCACCGCAATCGCGCCCATGGCCTGGCAGTTGGCTTCCATTTGGGAATACAGCGTGGGCCCCGGGGTCTGGGCGGCGTCTACCAGGCAGATTTGCCCGCTGACCGACGCGGGAACGTCGCTTGGCAGGGCCGCACCACCCGAGGCAAAAACAAAGTTCGCCACAATGGGCGAACTGATGTCGATGGGTGTCGGGCTCGCGTTCGATGTAGGTGACCAAACCGCTTTCATCGGGCGGTCCGGCGGTTGAGGTCCATTGCCCAGGACATCAACACTGTTTTGAGCGACGACCGGAGCTGCTCCGGCCAGCAACATACTTCCTAAGAAGCACAGTAACGGCACTCGTTTCATTGTTTCTTCCTCCGTGGCCTCACACCACTCCTATGCGTGCGCAGTGAGGTGCAGCGAGCTTCGAGAACTAACTACAAATCCGTATGAGCCGTCATTGAACACACGACCGCGTACCTCGCTCATCGAGAACGAACCGAAAAAATCAGAATAAGATGTTGGTCACGTAGGCAGTCAGACCGCTTTACGCACTGCTATGGGGCCGAAGCGATGGCCGAATCGCGTCTTGCTTTGGGAACTCGTTTCGTTGAACCGAAGTGATTCGCCGGGATGTACTCAGCACGGCTTGGTTCGTCACGTTTCCCGCTGCCGATGTCATTGGTAGGCACACGTAATGCCAGAAGGTGCAAAGAAAGTAATTGTCTAAAAATCAGCTATTTGTATATCTGATCCAGAGCTGAGGGGGTCACCACCCGTGCGGCGCGATAGGTATTTTTTTCCAGAATCATGACTTATCGGGCACGCCAACGCCACCTTCGACCCCACCTCCAAGTCGTAAGTGACCACAGCTCGCAAAATTGAATCGTGCAACTTCCAAAAGCAGCGCGTCCGTTGGCGGCTCGCTTAGGGGCCTCATAAGTTTGATAAAGATTGAAAGCGTCGACTGCAGCTTGGTTCTTAAGTCTACCGATTCGAAGTGAATTGTTTGAATGCTAAGTCCAGGAGGAGCGCGAGGTGTTACAAGAAGCTGAACTCAGCACAACGCTGATTCAGAGAACACCTCGGAGGCTCCTCCGAGACTATGTACTTCATCGGACTCGATGTACACAAAAAGACGATCAGCTATTGCGTGAAGGACGCGGCTGGTCGTGTGTATCAGGAAGGCAAGATCGGATCGACCCGCTGGGAGCTGGATGAGTGGATCCGAACGATGCCTCAACCCCGTACCATCGCCATGGAGGCGACGATCTTCACTGGGTGGATTTACGATCACCTGCTTCCGCATGCTGCGAAGGTGAAGGTAGCGCATCCTTATCCGTACAAATTTAGCTTGTACTTGCGCAAGAAATCGCGCTAGCATCCGCTTGTTTCTCTTGGTTTTTCCAAGACCTATTTCAGCAGGTTTGCGCTCGACGAAAGATCATCCCGGGCGGCCCTCGATTTAACCCCAAGCGCCATCGGCAGATCACCAATACAAGCGCGATGCGCGCTATCCCGAATGGCACGGCTGGCACGCTGCCCGGCGGGGACTCGGGAGCAATCTGTACCGGCTAGGCGTACCGGAGATGGTGATTCAGCGCATCCTTCGCCACGCGAACGTGAGCACCACGGCAACCTACTACATCAAGACGCCTGCCGATGATGTCCGCGATGCGATGTCGAAGCTGGAAAGCAACATACCTTCCCCGAAATCCTTAACGGACACCTTCGGGACACTAAACGAGCGTGCGACACCTCAGTCGGACGCGATTCAGTAAACTGCCCTATGCTGCTACGTGATTGGGATTGCGGGATTTCTGGCGGAGAGGAGTGAATTCGAACAGCTGATATAGGTCCTTCTCTGCGAACAAGTTACGTGTTTCTATAAATTTGCCGGGCGGCCAGTTTCTCATCTCCGCAGGAAGTCACAAGCGAACCACATTCTCTTGGCTGTGCGGCGCTCAAGGTGTCCTATAAGTCTTTCCCCCGGGATAACTTGCATTTCTCCCACTCTGCGACGCGGAATACCCAAATTCGCACTCCGCCATTCGGGATCTGTTAGCACGCTCGTGGAGTGGGCGGTGAGAACTTCCGACAAGCCGACTTGTCGTTACTGAACTGCGGTGTCTCGCTTCGATTACTTCCGGATAGCCGACTATACGACCGAGTGGATTCCGGGACCCATGGGCGTTTGTCAGACTAGTCCGCGTGCCCACCAGATGGAAATCCGATTCTGCTGGCACGCGGGCAAGTTGACAGGACGAGCCTGGAAGCCGGTGCGCGAAGCGGCTTTGCGGCGGACGCTTTCGCGTGCCCAAGGCAAACGCGATCAGAGAATCCAGACCAGAGTGTCGCAGAATGGTCTGTCTCGCGTTAGGATGGGGCGATTGTGAGGCCAGACTTCGTGGCTTAGAGCGATGATCTTTGATTTGAGGGTCGCGTCTCAATCTCTCTTTTTTCCAGCAACTTCCAGGCAAAAGTCGATTGAAACCCCATAGCGTCCGCCGCGGACGAAAGCGGCTCCCTTCAAAACGGCTCTATCGGACGCGCCCAGCACCCAGCCAACCTTGCACTCTTGACTCTGGGCGCATCCGAAACAGCACTAACGTTTCTGGTCGATCTTGTGTCGCTGGCAGATCGACCCTGTGAACGAAGCGCCGAAGTAACGGGGGCGACTCTGACAGAAAAACTTAAGCCTCCCTTGGTTAGCTGCGATCTGCAATCTGCCTTCCTACGGCGTCATCTTAAACACCGTGCCAACGCCGTTAGCGCCGCCAGAGAAGGTCGTGCCGTAGAGATTCCCCGACTTGTCAAAGACCACGCCGCCCCAGGGAAAGGCCCCATCCCCACTCCCGCCAAAAACGTGGAGAATCGTCTCCGTCCCCGATGGCGTCATCTCAAACACTATGCCGGCGACACCCCCACTGCCGCCGCCATTGGTGGTCGTGCCGTAGAGATTCCCCTCGTATATGACCAGGCCGGCGTAGGGATGGATCCCGTCTAGGTCATTGTTGTTCTCGAAGCTGTGGAGAATCGTCTCCGTCCCCGACAGCGTCACCTCAAACACCGTGCCATCGCCGTAAGCGCCGCCATTGGCGGTCGTGCCGTAGAGATTCCCATTCGTGTCCAGGACAACACCGGCGAGGGGATTGGCCCCATCCGTGCCATTTCCGAAACTCCAGAGAATTGTCTCCGTCCCCGACGGCGTCAGCTCGAACACCGTGCCCTGGTTGTAAGCGCCGCCATACTCGGTCGTGCCGTAGAGGTTCCCATTCGTGTCCAGGACAACACCGGCGAGGGGATTGGCCCCATCATTCCCATTTCCGAAACTCCAGAGAATTTTCTCCGTCCCCGACGGCGTCAGCTCAAACACCGTGCCATAGCTATAAGCGCCACCAACGTTGGTCGTGCCGTAGAGATTCCCCTCCTTGTCCACGGTCAGAACGGAGTAGGGTTGGGACCCATCCCCACTCGCGCCAAAGCTGTGCAGCACGGTTTCCTTCCAGGGGCAGAGTACGGCCCTGCAAAACGTCGCCGGCGGTCCAAGCTCAAACACGGTGCCGTCGATGCCGTAAGCGCCGCCCTCGACAGTCGTGCCGTAGAGATTCCCGTTTTTGCCCACGACCAGACTGGCGACGGGATAGGCCCCGTCCGTCCCATTCGGATCGAAACTGTGAAGAATCGTCTTCGTCCCCGAGGGCGTCAGCTTAAACACCGTGCCGTAACCGTAAGCGCCGCCATAGTTGGTCGTGCCGTAGAGATTCCCCTTCGTATCCAGGATTGGCGTGACGAAACGGGGATTCGCGCCGTCGGGGCTGTTGGCAAAACTGTAGAGCACGGTTTCGGTCTGGCCGAGCAGCGCGCTGGTCCCGAAATTCTTGGTAGCGCTGGTGGTATTAGTGTCGGCGTCGCCGCTGGGCGTGATCTGACCGTAGGCTGTGGCTCCCCAATACAGCGCAACCAACAATATCGACCACAATGCAGACCTCTTCGCGTTTTTCATAGCGCTCTCCCTAAATGTGTTCTCCTTTGACTGCTTCGCGTTTTCGGAGACTCGAATCTCCGCCAAACTGCGCAATTGCTTGTGCGCATCCTCTTGGGCCAATCGATCTCGCTATTTTTGAGTCCTGCGCCTGGCTCCCCCGAGATTTGGCAACTTCGGTGTTGCCATCTGTCTGTAGAAACGCAAAGGGCACCCGAATTGGCTCATGTCCCGGTAACTCTTTGACATTTTGCTTTCCTGCGCGATATCGCATTCTAGGCAAGTCGTTCTGTTTGCAACTTGTTAGTGGTGCAATTGACTTTCGAGGCGAACGGAGTTAAATTCCTCGCGCTCCGGGAAATACGCCCCGACGCCACCGGAGGTAGCTGTTGCGTCCCGTCCAGCCTGCCGAAGTTACCGAATTATTGCGACGCTGGAGTGGCGGCGACGTTGCCGCCAGAGAGTCGCTTGTCCCGCTGGTCTATGACGAACTGCGCCGCTTGGCGCGGTACCACCTGGCTAGCCAGCGTTCCGATCACACGCTGCAAAGCACGGCGATTGTCCACGAAGCCTATCTGCGCCTTGCGGGACGCGACAATGTCCACTGGGAGAACCGAAGCCATTTCTTCGCGGTGGCGGCGCAGTTGATGCGGCGCATCCTAGTGGATCATGCTCGCAAGCGCAATGCAGCAAAGCGCGGAGGCGCCGCCCACCTGACTCTTTTGGTCGACGAAGCGGTCGAACCATCCTCCCAGCGGGAGCTGGATCTGGTTGCTCTGGACGACGCATTGAAAGCGCTGGCTGAGCTGGACCAGAGACAATCCCGGATTATCGAGTTGCGTTTCTTTGGCGGCCTTTCGATCGAAGACACGTCACGCCTGCTCGAAATTTCGCCTGCCACCGTAAAGCGAGAATGGTCTACAGCCCGTGCCTGGCTGTACGAGGAAATATCCGCGAGGAATCGTTGACCCCGGAGCGCTGGCAAAGAGTGAAGGACGTATTAGGTCCTGCGCTGGAGATGCTGCCGGCTCAGCGCGCTGCATACCTGGAAAAGGCTTGCGCCTCCGATGCCTCTCTTCGCGCCGACGTAGACCGCCTATTAATCGCAGGGGATGAAGCCGGGCCGGCATTTCTCTCGGGCCTGACTCCAGCAGAGTCAATCCTTGGGGACAAGGAGGAACCAAATGCCCAGTGGATTGGGAAACGAATCGGTGCGTATGAAATCGCGGAGAGAATCGGCATTGGCGGCATGGGGGAGGTGTTTCGCGGGCTCCGCGCCGACGATCAATACCAGAGAGAGGTCGCGATCAAGCTCGTCCGCGTGGGGGCCGACGCTGACTCAGTCATTCGCCGCTTTAAGCACGAACGGCAGATTCTGGCCAGCCTCGATCATCCCAATATTGCTCATTTGCTTGATGCCGGGACGACCCAAGACGGCGTCCCCTATGTCGTGATGGACCTGATTGAGGGCGAGCAGATTGACGATTATTGCAATTCTAATAATCTGTCGACCACCGCGCGATTGGAGTTGTTCCTGCAGGTGTGTTCAGCAGTGCAGTATGCTCATCAGCGGTTGATCATTCATCGCGACATTAAGCCGACGAATATTCTGGTCACCAAAGCTGGAGTTGCCAAACTCCTCGACTTCGGAATCTCCAAGATCCTGCATCCCGATACCAGCGACGACTCCCTTAATCCGACCATGACCGTGTTTCGAATGTTGACACCGGGATATGCCAGCCCTGAACAGATTAAAGGCGAAGCTATCACGACGGCAGCGGACGTTTATTCCCTCGGCGTGGTGCTCTACGAGTTGCTCACTGGTCATCACCCCTATCGAAGCAGAGATGACACGGTTGAGAAGATCGCACGCGCGGTTTGCGAGGTCGAGCCGAGAAAGCCCAGCAGCGTGGTCCGTGTCGTGGAAACCTCTGCGCGTGATCACAGCCGGCAATTGGCAGAGTTGCCACTCGCGCGAGATCGGCAAATGCTAAGCCGACAGCTGACAGGAGACTTGGACAACATTATTCTCATGGCCCTGCGCAAGCAACCGCAGCGGCGCTACTCGTCGGTTGAGCAGTTCGCGGGAGATATCCGTCGCCACCTCCAGAGCTTGCCGGTGATTGCACGCAAAGACACTTTCAGCTACCGGGCGTCGAAATTCATAACTCGCCACCGGGGGGCAGTTGCCGCTGCGGTTGTCGTGGTTCTCGTGCTCCTCGCCGGTTTGATGATCACGCGACGGGAAGCGCAAATCGCTCGTGCTCAACAGGCCCGCGCTGAACGACGCTTCAACGACCTTCGCCGGCTCGCGCATTCCCTGGTGTTTGAAATACATGATTCGATCGAGGCAGTGCCCGGAACTATCACAGCTCGCAAATTGATTACTCAGCGATCTCTGGAGTATCTCGATAGTCTGGCGCAGGAAGCCGAGCGAGAATGGTCGCTGCAAGGTGAGCTGGCTGCCGCTTATACGAAAGTCGGGGACGTGCAAGGACAATCCTACAATGCCAATCTGGGCGACACCCAAGGTGCGCTGGCGAGCTATCGCAAAGCACTAGCCATCCGTCAGACGTTGGCTGTGGTTGATCCCGAGGATGCCACGAATCGTTTGGAACTGGCCAGAAGCCACAACAAAGTGGGCGACATGTTGGCCAAGATGGGAGACTTGTCGGATGCGTCCAGCAGCTTCCGGGAAGCGCGCTCAATAGCTGAGTCATTGGTCGCACAAGACCCCACCAGCCTCGACAAAGGGCACGAACTGATCTTGACGTACACCCGAAGCGGGTATGTGCTCGAAGATATGGGCGACAACGCCGCCAGCCTGGCCAGCCATCGTGAGGCGCTAGCCGTGGCACAGACGCAGATAACCTACCATCCGGCTGATCCTCTAGCGTGCCACGATTTGGCTACATCGTATAACAACGTCGGCCACCTCCTGGCAAAGGCCGGCAGAGTGCGCGAGGGGTTGGAAATCTATCGCAAAGGCCTGGCGGTCTGTGAGTGGCAGTCCGCGGAGGATCCAAAGAGTACACAAACCAACACTCGCGGCTGGTTGGACGATTTCCTCGAGATGGGCCGGATGCTGACTCAGCTGGGCAACAAGAAGGAGGCGTTCGAAAACCTTCACAAGGCACTAGCCATCGGCCGGCGTCTAGCTGCCGCTGATCCGCAAAATGCTTTGGCAAGCAGCGACCTCTCGGCCTGCTACGAAGGCATCGGAGATTCTCAAGTGGCATTTGGTGAAATCATCGTGGCGTTGAACAGCTATCGTCAGGCCATCAAAATCCGAGAGCAATTATCCGCCAAGGATCCTGAGAACGCGGAGGCTCGCGCAGAACTCGCCTCGTCCTATGCCAAGCTAGGCCAGGCTTACATCGCACTGGCATCAAATTCCAATCCTAGGATCCACCCCGCAAATCGCGCTGAGAAGTGGCGAGAGGCCCGTGCGTGGCTGCAAAGAAGCCTGAAGCTTTGGACCATCATGCGCGACAACGGGACTCTGCCAGGTAGCGATGAGTACCAGCAGGACGGTATCGCGACCCAAATTGCCCGATGTGACAGCGAACTCAAGAAATTCGCGAACAAGCTGCCGAGTCCGCCGAAGAGTTGAAAACCGCCGCGGTCACTTGTGTGTCTCAGAACTGCGGTGTGAGGTCGAAGGCTTTTGACGAATGTGCGTCAAGCAGTGAGAATGACTTTGAGTGCTTAGCTAGCACTGGAGTGAAGCTCCGCCGAAATGGCCTCGACTGCTGCGGATTCGTTCATCGCAACTCAGGTGTGCCAAGACTGCGCCTTACCGGTCAATCTCATAAGGTGCCAAGTAGCCCATTTACAACAACGTAATCATGCGCTTCCGTGCGGGCCTGTTCGTGCGCAAGTTGTTGATTTAGGGCGTCATTGCAAATCGACGGACGGTTAGGGCAGATAATCGGCCGTCAGCCGTACTCCTGCTGCACTCGCCGCCGACCAACGCGGACAGAATGAGTACCGAGAAACGCCCCTAACGGACGGACGACGAGCTCCAACAGCTCGCGGGCCAGGACCCATCGGCTGATAGGCGAAGCAAAGTCGATGGTTCGCAGACTTCCTGCCTGGGTGGAGAGTCGAAATGCGAACTCTCCGGTGCAGGTCGGCGCGCAGACCTGTACTCGTCTTTTGGCGTTCAGAGAAATCTCGAGGATTTTTCCCTCAGTACAGTTTGATAGAGTTTCTCTGCTACAGGTTCGCATCGCGAAACGGCGAGGAATGCGGCCAAACCCGAGGATTTTGGCGCTGGGACTAGTAACTTCTCTGACATTAACGACTTGATGGCGGAGAGGGGGGGATTCGAACCCCCGATACAGCTTTTGACCGTATAACGGTTTAGCAAACCGCCGCCTTCAGCCACTCGGCCACCTCTCCGGCTAGGGCGGGTTCCCGCCGTGGCGGGCTGCTCTTATGAGCCAGATGATTATAGCAGCCAAACCATTTTCGTTAACGACAGTCTCTGTGCCACATCATCTGGCGCGACTAGGCGGCGTTGGACCCGCTGGAGTCTGTTGCCTCGTATTGAAAAACTTCCTCCAGCGGAACGCCAAAGACGCGCGCGATGCGAAATGCTACTTCTAACGAGGGCGAATACTTGTCGCCTTCAATCGCGATCACCGTTTGTCGTGTGACGCCCACTTTTTCAGCGAGCTCCTGCTGTGTCATCTCCGACCGGTCGAAGCGCAGCCTCCGAACCCTGTTTCGTATGCGGGCGGTCATCTCAAAACCCCTTGCTGTAATACAGCAATTGGGTGACGAACTTGACGAACTCGGCCAGCACCATGAACAGCAGCACCAGGTTCACGATCAGGAACGGCGTGACCAGGATGCCGGCTAGACCGGCGGCGATGACTGCGCTTATCACCAGAAACGCGCCCGTACCATAGGCGAAGTATGCATTTCGATAAGCCTTCGATTCGATGAGGATGTCGCGTTCATCTTTCGGCTCGGGTTTGGACTCCAGCGCCAGAGCGATGTGGTAGGCGGTCTCGATGACAATGATCGCGACGACGGCGAAGATCAGCCGACCCACGGCGAACTCAAACTGGCCGGCGTGGCGCAGGACGGCGGCGAAGTAATAGCCGTAAACCACCAGCATGGCGATCAGCGATCCTGCAATGCTCTTTTCCTGGTAAGACATGTCCATGGCGCTCCCTCCTGTTCAAATTGTAATGTAAAATATACTTAAAGTACGTCAGCCGTTACATAATGTCAAGTATACATTACATAGATTAACCATCCATGGCCGCGCGTAAGATAAGTCTCTGATTTCGGAATAGCTTATGGCCGATTCCCTTCCCACAATCAACATTAGCCGTCGTGGTGCCGCGAGATTGAGAGCCGGACATTTATGGATTTATCGCTCGGATGTGACTTCGGCTGAGCAGATACCTGCTGGTGCCCTTGTGCAGGTTTGCGATGAACGCAGGCGCAAGCTCGGTTCCGCTCTTTACAGCACCGCGTCGCAGATTGCAATTCGCATGCTGAGCAGCCAGCAGATCACGGAACAAGCGCTGCCCAGCTTGCTCCGCAGTCGCATCGCGTCAGCGATCGATTTCCGGCGGCAGCGCGTGAAGGACGCCGATTCCTATCGCGTAATCTTCAGCGAAAGTGATCTTCTGCCCGGCCTCATCGTCGACACGTACAACGACGTTCTCTCCATGCAGGTGCTGACTCAGGCTTTCGATCGCGCCGACATGCGGCAAGTGGTCCTGGATTCGCTGACGGAACACTTTCCTGCTGCCAGCATTGTCGAGCGCGTGGATTCGCACATCCGCAAATTAGAGCAGTTGCCCGCGCGAGAATCGCAGTTGACTCGTGGAGAGCGGTCAACCACGGTGTTTACGATGAACGGCGTCCGCCTTCACTTCGACGCAATCGCCGGCCAGAAGACCGGCGCGTTTCTCGACCAGCGCGAGAACTACGCGGCGGCGGTGCGTTACGCCCATGGCAGGGCGCTCGATTGTTTCACTTATCAGGGCGGATTTGCGCTGCATCTGGCACGAGTCTGCCAAGCGGTGACCGGAGTCGACTCATCACGCCCCGCGCTCGAGGTGGCTGAGCAGAATGAACTGTTGAATCGGGCGCTGCATCGCTGCGGCGAGATCGAGTGGATTGAGGCGAACGCCTTTGATCTGCTAAAAGATTATTCCGCTGCGGGTCGCGAGTATGACACCATCGTTCTCGATCCGCCGGCCTTTGCGAAAACCAAGCGCGCCGTGCCCACTGCCCTCACCGGGTACAAGGAGCTGAACCTGCGCGCTCTGAAGATGCTGCGACCGGGCGGCATCCTCATCTCCTGCTCCTGCTCGTTTCACGTAAGCGAAAGCGACTTCGTCGAGATGCTTGGTTCCGCAGCCGCCGATGCGGGACGGCAGGTTCGAGTGCTGGACAAACGCGGCGCGGCGATCGATCACCCCATTCTGCTGAATGTGCCCGAAACCACCTATTTGAAGTGCATCATCTGCCAAGTGTGACCAGCAATCGCGCAGCAGCACAGCAAATAACTGTTTTCAAGGCATCCCCGGCCCGTTCCATCGAGTCACAAATTTAGGGTAGACACAGCCCTTTACAACTCGAATTCCTTGTGGTTTGGCCGAATCAGGGCGGCTATACCCTTACAGCTTCCTCCCCAGTAAACATAAGCTTATTACCAACAGTAACTTACGCTAAATTTGATCGGCTCCGAACGCCGTCTCCACTTGTTCGGATGGAGGTAAATATTACTTTATAATACAACACTAATATTTTATGCTTCATTTGCGCTAACAACCGCATCAAACCGTTAGCTGATCGGAAGACCACCAAAGGATTTTTTTACTAACTCTGGAGGATGTGAACCATGCCAGTTTTGACTCGTTGGGACCCTTTCCGTGACCTGGTTGCGCTGCAGAACCGCATGAACCGCATGTTCGAAGAGCAATACGGCGGCGGACGCAGCGAAGAAGCCCTGACTACTGGGGCGTTCGTACCGCCGGTCGATATCTACGAAGATGAGCACAGCATCCAGTTGAAGCTGGAAGTGCCTGGCATCGACGAGAAGAACCTCGACATCAAGGTCGAAAACAACGTTCTTACCGTCACTGGCGAGCGCAAGTTCGAGAAGGAAGAGAAGGAAGAGAACTTCCACCGCGTGGAGCGCCGTTACGGCAGCTTCAGCCGTTCCTTCACGCTGCCGAACACGGTCGAAACCGAGAACATTCAGGCCGACTACGAAAACGGCGTGCTGAAGATCCGCCTGGCCAAGCGCGCCGAAGCCAAGCCGAAGCAGATCAAGGTCAACATCGGGCAGAAGGGGATTGAGGGCAAAAAGCCCGAATCCACCACCACGCACACCGCCAGCAAGGGGCAGGTGGCCTGATGCAAGTTTCGCCCTTCGGGAGAAGTTCCTGCAGGGAGACGAACTGGGGAGTTCAAGGGGAGGCTGGTTTGAACATGCCTCCCTTTTGTTTGCCGGCAGGAGCTTCCCCAAGGGCGAAAGAAAAAAGCAGTGGCTAGTGGTTAGTCGATAGTGGCTAGTAAAGGCCGCAGTAGGTCAAGTCTAAGGACATGAGTTGCCAGAAAACCCCCTGTTAGACACGCACTGCCTTGGCAAGCAATGACCGATACCAGCTCCGCAACAGTGTGTGCCGCTCGGGCAGCCCGAGTTATTGATAATGTTGTTATTGGTGACATTAAGGACGCAGTGGAGGTTTTGGCCGTCGGTTAAGGTAACCTGCCCTTTTGCGTTGCAGGAGCCTCCATAGCTCATTGTGTAGCCAATGTTCGAAGTCCTGGCGCTTACCGTGTGAGTACCAGCCGTCACCGGGATCCACGGAGTGGCTTGATCGTTGCCCAAAGAACCATGCGAAACACCGTCCACGTAAACGATTACAAACGGCACATTCTGTTGGGGTTGTGCGATAGAGAGTGCAATCGCTAGATTGGGCATCGTCGGACCAGTTGGAAATGTGAGACGGCCGGTCGCGCAATTACCCGATGCAGGGTTGCAGATCCAGATTGACACCGAATCGGTCGATTGCATCGTGAAGTCTGTGCCGACCCCGGCGATCCCGCTGATCGCGATCGCGTTGGGAGACCAAGAACTAATGTGGATTCCAAAGAGATCGGAATTCAGCGAATTGCCCGCTTGCCAGTTTTGAGTGAGATCCTGGATCGCGATGTACGGGAGGCTGATATCAGCGCCCACTACAAACGGTGCAGGGATCGTTCCCAGGCCGGTGCCGGCGACGCTGAGGTTCAAGGCGGGTCCCTGCCCGGACCTAACGGCGATCGCAGGTGGAATGCTGGGCGCGGTCGTGTCGGTGAAACCTGTGATGCAGGCTTGCCCCTGATTAGAGAAGAACTGTGGCACTTGAATCACGGCAGGCGTCGCGAACGGGACGCCATTGGGATCGCCGGCAAGTTGAATCGGAAGAGCCGAGCTTATCGGCGGAACAAACGCGTTCTTTGGTGGAAATGGGTTTGTCGGTGAGGATTCGCAGGCATCCGCGATTTCCCCACTACCGGAAAATATAACACTCAATGGTGGAAATGGGTCGGTGGCCGCCTCGATCATTTCGTGAACCAAACTATTCGTCAAGACACCGCATTGAACGGCTGCCGAGTTGATCGTGTAGATCGGCCCGCTGTTCGTGACGGCGTTGAGCAGCGGCAAGAGATCCTGCAGGCCTAGGGGGGTTCCCCCGGAGACGAGGAGGGCGGCGGCGATCGAGGCCGACACCGCCGGATTGTATGGAGTGTTATGAAAATGCCATCCACCCGCTGACACATTCTGGCATTGGGTGGCATTGCCGAATAGATCGCTCTCCAAGGAGAAAGCAGGCAAGATCACGTTGTAGATCACATTACTTTGGGTGGGCAGGCCTCCATGGAGGATCTCGCAATTCAAGAACCCGATGATGGACGTGTTGAAGGGATCATAGAATCCAACTCGTGCCGGCGGTTTCTGTGGGCAGGCGGCCGCCGGGAAAAATCCACCGCCATACGACGCGCCAGTGACGCCGTACTCCGATAAACCATTGACATAGGAACTACTAAGCAGCGCCGTGGTGAAACTATCCAGTGCGGCGAACGGGGTTGACGGGTTATCGACGTCCCAAGTGTCGTCCCAATAGAGGTTGACGTAGATTGGTGATGCAACCGTATTTCCGACCGTTGCCGTGTGTGTTTCAGAGCCCCTGCTACCACCACCACTGCTGCAGACAGTGCCGCTGCACTTTGCGGTGCAGGTGCACAGGCATTTTTGAAACTGCTGTTCTCCGACGTCAGCCGGAGGACCGCACTCGAGGTTGCACATCCTAACTTGTTGCCCCGTGCATTGCGCCGCCTTCGCAGTTGGCACCATCGCTAGAGAGATGAGCACTAACAAGAAGCGAATAGTCATGGAGCAAATCCTCCGATGTTGACATGTATACGGAATGCTTGATGACGGCTGAAGCGTCTAGCATGCGTGATTCGAGGGATGCCGAATTGATCATTTCGCCCCTGAAATTGATCGCCGGAAACTCCCCAGCGTCAGCCGCATTAGACGTCTGCGGATTAAATGGTGTCAAGAGTGATAATTAGGACAGTACCAAAGGCCGCCAGACACATCGTCAGGTCTAAAATTGCGCGATAATGGAGCAGCCTTGGCCCTGACTATCCACTGACCACTAACCACTGGAGTTCACCATGGCAATCCGTTGGGACAAATTAACCGTCAAGGCGCAGGAGGCGATGCAGCGGGCGAACGATCTCGCCAGCGAGCACGGCAATCCTGAACTGCAACCGGTCCACATTCTTACCGCATTGATCGAAGACACCGAAGGCATCGTCGCGCCCGTGCTGGAGCGCGTTGGGGTGCCTCTGCCCGCGCTCCAAGCCGAGGCAATGCGCCAGATCGATCGCTTGCCCAAAGTGTCGGGCAGCGGTGCCGCGCAGGCGCATCTGTCGGACGACGCCTCCAAACTGCTCGACGACGCATTCAAGCAGGCGGCGAATTTCAAGGACGAGTACGTCTCCACCGAGCACCTTCTGCTCGCAATGAGCAAGCTGAAGCGCGACCCCACCCAGGAGCTTCTCACGCGCATGGGCGCGACCTACGACAACATTCTGCGGGCGCTGACGGCCGTTCGGGGCAATCAGCAGGTCACCGATCAAAATCCTGAGGCCAAGTACCAGGCGCTCGAGCGCTACGCCAAGGACCTGACTGAACTCGCGCGACAGGGCAAGCTCGACCCCGTCATCGGCCGCGACGAAGAAGTGCGCCGCGTCGTCCAAGTGTTGTCGCGCCGGACGAAGAACAACCCGGTGCTCATCGGCGAGCCCGGCGTCGGCAAGACGGCCATCGTTGAAGGCCTGGCGCAGCGCATCGTCTCCGGCGACGTGCCCGAGCAGTTGAAGAACAAGCGCGTCGTCTCGCTCGACCTGGGCGCGATGCTGGCGGGCGCGAAGTATCGCGGCGAATTTGAAGACCGCCTCAAAGCTGTGCTGAAGGAAATCGAGCAGTCGCAGGGGCAGATCGTGCTGTTCATCGACGAGCTGCACACGCTGGTGGGCGCGGGCGCAGCCGAGGGCGCAATCGACGCCTCCAACATGCTGAAGCCGGCGCTGGCTCGCGGCGAGTTGCGCGCCATCGGCGCAACCACGCTGAACGAATACCGCAAGTACATCGAGAAGGACCCAGCGCTGGAGCGTCGCTTCCAGATCGTGTTTGTCGGTGAGCCGAACGTGGAGGACACCATCGCCATCTTGCGCGGACTGCGCGAGAAGTACGAGGTGCACCACGGCGTGCGCATCAAGGACTCGGCGATCGTGGCGGCGGCAACGCTGTCGCACCGCTACATCTCCGACCGCTTCCTGCCCGACAAAGCAATTGACCTGATCGACGAGGCCGCTGCTTCCCTGCGCATCCAGATTGACTCGATGCCGACGGAAATCGACCAGCTGGAACGCCGCGCAACCCAGCTCGAGATCGAACGGCAGGCGCTGAAGCGCGAAGACGATCCCAACTCGCGAGAGCGGCTGGCCGTAGTGGAGAAAGAGCTGGCACAAATTCGCGAGAACGCCAACGCGCTGAAGGCGCGCTGGAAGCAGGAGAAGGAAGCTATCGCCAAAGTACGCGAGACCAAGGAGCGCATCGAGCGGCTCAAAGTCGAGCAGCAGGAGGCCACTCGCAAGGGCGACTATAACCGCGCGGCGCAAATCCAGTACGGGGAAATCCCGCAGCTTGAAGCCGAGCTCAAGAAGCTGAGCGCGACCATGGATGGTAAGCAGTCCCGCATGCTGAAGGAAGAGGTGGACGAAGAAGACGTCGCCAAGATCGTCAGCAAATGGACCGGCATTCCCGTTTCGAGGATGCTGGAGGGCGAGGTCAAAAAGCTGGTCACGATGGAAGAGCGCCTGCAGCAACGCGTCGTGGGGCAAAACGACGCGGTCCAGCGCGTTTCAAACGCAATTCGCCGCTCGCGTGCCGGACTCAGCGATCCGCGGCGGCCTATCGGCTCGTTCATCTTTCTCGGCCCCACCGGCGTCGGTAAGACTGAGCTGGCGCGTGCCCTCGCCGAGTTCCTTTTCGACGACGAGCACGCGATGATTCGCATCGACATGTCGGAGTACGGCGAGCGGCATTCGATCTCCAGGCTCATCGGCGCGCCTCCGGGCTACGTGGGCTACGAAGAGGGTGGGCAGTTGACCGAAGCCGTGCGACGGCGGCCGTACTCGGTGGTGCTCTTTGACGAGATCGAAAAAGCTCATCCTGAGGTCTTCAACGTCTTCCTGCAGATCATGGACGATGGGCGGCTGACCGACGGCAAGGGACGCGTCGTGGACTTCAAGAACACGATTATCATCATGACCTCGAACATCGGCTCAGGGTACCTGCAGAACCTGACCTCTCCGGAGCGGCTGAGCGAGGCGCATAACGAGGTGATGGAGGCGCTGCGGGCGCATTTCAAGCCCGAGTTCCTCAATCGCGTGGACGACGTCATCATCTTCAATCCGCTCGGCAAAGAGCAGTTGGCAAAGATCGTCGATCTGCGGCTGGAAGATTTGCGGAAGCTGCTGGCCGATCGCAAGATTTCCATCGAGCTGACGCCGGCTGCGAAGGAGCTGGTATTCACCGAAGGTTATGATCCGAACTACGGCGCGCGTCCGCTGAAGCGGGCCATCCAGCGCCTGATCCAGGACCCGCTGGCGATCAAGATCCTCGACGGCGAGGTACTGATCGGCGATCACGTGATCGTTGATGTCGATAAACGAGCAAAAAAGCTGACCTTCAAAGTAGCGAAGCGCGTCGGCGAACCGGAGACAACAGCGACAAAGTAAGATTCGCGTCGTCGTCCTTCAAATAATCACGGCACAGTCGAAAGGCTGTGCCCTTTTTTTTTCAACAAGGCGCCCGCTCCTTGTATTACGAACCCTGTGCGCAGTTGCGTTCTGTCACCATTGTTGTCATTCTTTCAAGATGCTATGGCTTGGCATCTTCTTTTTTGTATCCGGCTTTTGCAGCATTGTTTACGAGCTGGTGTGGCTGCGCCTGGCCATGGCCAAATTTGGGGTGACGACGGCATTGGTGTCAATCGTGCTGTCGGCGTTCATGGCAGGGTTGGGAGCCGGCTCTTGGATCGCTGGATGGGCGACTCGGCGTTATGGAGATCGCATAAAAATCTCCAGCTTGCGGCTCTACGGATTTATTGAACTTCTGATTGGTATCTCCGCTCTGGCGGTTCCGGCAGAACTGAATTGGGGAAGTCGTCTGCTGGAACACTTGGCGGGCCAGGTCTCGATCTCCTCCGGAGCCTTCTATTTGCTGTCTGGGCCTTGGCTAGCCCTGACTTTGATTCCCTGGTGCGCGTTAATGGGCGCGACCATACCGATCGCGATGTTTGCCATTCGCCGCACTTGGCTGAGCAAGTCTGAGCGCTCCTTCAGTTTTCTTTATCTCGCCAATGTAATTGGCGCTGTAGCGGGCGCGTCGCTTGCTCCCGCTCTCATCGAGCTCTATGGATTCCACGGCACGCTGCAGAAGGGCGCTACCTTGAACGTGCTGATTTTTCTTTCCGCACTGATGCTGAGCTTCGTCTGGAGCGAGCGCCTATCGCGGGAGACTGCCTCATCGCAGTCCAGCGCTGCGCCGCCTGCGGTCACGTCCGATCACTCAATCCTGCTTCTGCTGTTCACCACGGGCTTGAGCACCATGGGCATGGAGGTGATCTGGATTAGGCTGTACACCTACTTCATCGGTCCTGTCGTATATTCCTTCGCTTTGATCCTCGCTGCATATCTCGCAGCTACGTTCATCGGCTCCAGCGTTTACCGCTTCTGGAGCCGGCGGGGACGGCAACACGAAAGCATTTTGTTGTGGATTTCGCTGGCATTTTTCGGACTGCTGCCTCTGCTGACATCGGACGTTCGGTTGCGCCTGGATGCCGATCTCCGGGTGATTCTCGGCGTGGCTCCATTCGCCGGGATCATCGGCTTCCTGACGCCAATGCTAGTTGACCGCTGGTCTGGCGGCGATCCCGACCGCGCAGGTCGCGCTTATGCTGTAAACATTGTGGGCTGCATTATCGGGCCGCTGCTCGCCGGGTTCATTCTTCTTCCCCTGTTCGGCGAGCATGTCTCCATGCTGATCCTCGTTCTGCCCTGGTTTGCGATGGCCTTTGCCGGAGCTAAGCGATGGAAAATGGCCTGGCAGATGTCAACTTCTGCCGTGATACTGATTGCTGCGCTTACTTTGTTTTTCTGGACAAAAGATTACGAGTATCTTTACCCGGACGGTCTCATACGCCGCGACAGCACAGCCACAACCTTGGCGGCCGGCCGCGGCATGGGCAAGGTGCTTCTGGTCAACGGCACAGGAATGACGTTCCTGACGCCCGTAACTAAGATGATGGCGCACTTCACTCTCAGTCATCTGCAGCAGCCGCATAACGCATTAGTCATATGTTTTGGCATGGGGACGACATTCCGGTCAGCGATGTCCTGGGGTATTCCGGTTACCGTCGTGGAGCTTGTGCCGAGCGTACCCAAATTGTTTACATTCTTTCATCCGGATGGTGAGGAAATTCTGCAATCGCCGCGCGCGCACGTCGTAGTCGACGATGGTCGCCGCTTCCTGAATCGCTCGGCCGAAAAGTTCGACGCGATCGTGATCGATCCGCCGCCGCCGCTGGAGGCTGCGGGATCGAGTCTGCTGTACTCGCGGGATTTTTATTTGTTGGCGAAAGAGCACCTTACTCCTGATGGAATTCTCCAGCAGTGGCTCTTCCAAGGGGATAATGCCGACCGTGCAGCGGTCACTCGCGCTCTGGTCGATGTCTTTCCCTTCGTCAAAGTGTACGAATCCGCCTGGATCCACCGGAGCTACCATTTTCTAGCTAGCCAGAGCCCAATCCCCGACTTGACCGCGCGGGAATTAGTAGCGCGCATGCCGGCCAGCGCGGTTGCGGACATGATGGAATGGGGGCCTGCGCCCACTCCGGAGCAGCAGTTGTATTTGCTAGTTTCGCACCAAGTGGCGCCGCAGAACCTGATTGCTCTCGCTCCCCAGACGCCGGATCTGCAAGACGACCGCCCCATTAACGAATACAATCGGCTCCGCAGAATGTTTCCGCAGTGGATGAACGCGAGCACGCCAAGATAGCAGCCTATCCCGACGAGCGCCTCAGTGGAGAACGGCGCCTTCAATTTGCTCCGCCTGACGCTGCGACCGGTGGCAGCGTCTCGCGATTGGGTGTCTTCGGTTGGCCCAATTGCAACACCGCCATCTCGCCATCGGTCAACATCTCGTCGCCACTGCCATTCGAAGTCTTCTTCGGCGCGTCCGGGCGGGCGACGTACGCATATCCACTGGCCATCTCGTTGTAGAGCAGATCCGTCTGGATCCAGTCGCGCTCCCTATCAATGTGCGGATCGATGCGGTGCGACCACTTCGTGCCCTTTTTTGAGTTAGAGATCGCGATATCGTGGGTCGCGGCGCCGACCCAAACTTCCTGGCCGTTGTAGGTCTCCGGCAACTTCCAAACGCGCACATGATGTCGCTTGGCAAACGTGTCCAGGCCTTTCTGAAAAACGTAGTCGGGCGGTGCGCCGTTCAGCTTCAGCAATGAGACAGGAGCGCTGTTGTAGCCAGTCTTGCGAACCGTCGCCTGAAAGCTCTTCAAACCCGAGCCGACACCGAGTGTGTCCGCCTGATACCATCCACCTTCGTCGAATGCAGTCAGCAGCTGCTTCTCCGTTCCGATGAAGATGAGGTTGGTGAGATCAGAAGGCGTGCCGTTCGCCGTCGTGGTTCGTAGTGGGGCATTGTGCACGATCTTCTGAAGGTCGGGCGTGACAGCCAGTTTTGGCCAGCCGCTCCAAGTCGATTTCTCCTTCACCATCGACGGCCGAACGACCTGCACGATCATGTCCGTACCTTCCGGCAAAAAGATTTCGCGCCGGATCGACAAACCGTAGATTGCCTGCGTACCCTTGAGGGCCGCGCCCGCAATCGGATTGATTGAACCCACAGCGCTGACCGCCAGCCCAACCTTGGACGAGACATGCGGCTGCACAATGCCGATGATCTCGTTGTTGCGCACTGTCTCCCGCGCGTTGTCCACGTCGAGCACGCGGAGATACATAGGCGACTTTCCATCTTTGTGCGGCAGGTTGGAAAAGTCGAGCACGATGCGCGGACGGTCGTATTTATTTGGCGCCTTCTGCGCGAAGAGTACGGTCCCGTTGATAATCGTCCCCGGCGCAATCAGCAAATGGTCGCCGTTGTATACCGGCTCGACCACCCAAGCCGTAATGGGATCGCCGGTACGAGAGCGATCGCTGTACACCGGCGATTGCAACTGCACCCGGAAGCTCATGCCGGGCGTAAGATCGGCCGTGCGAGTGGTCGCAATGCGTGCGGCTTGCGTCTTGGGAAAGCCTTCGGATACTTCGTCAAAGAAACGTCCGAAGGCAGCGAGGAAGCCGCTGGTAGCGCCGTTCTCAATCAATAACGTCTGCATTTCGAAGTTTGGTGAGTACAGGAGGTAGTCGAGCGCGGTGTCCTGATACTGGTCTTCACGGTTCAAGTCGACGCCGCGCTGGATCATGTCGTCCGCGAGTTTTTCGTAGGCAACCAGCACCTTCGGCTTGGTCGTATAGCTGGATCCGAATACCGCCCAATGCAGCGCCGTGCGCCCCTGCGGATCGGTAGCTTTCAGATCGGCGCCGCTGTCGAGCAGGTTCTGGGCGTCTGCAATGTGAGCAACAATTCCCTGCTCTTTCGTCGCGCGTGTGGCCTCATAAAGCGCCTGAATGAGCGGTGAATCTTTGGAGACATCGAGCGAGACCGCAGCAGGGGCGTCTTCCTCTTCGCCTTCCTGCTCGGTGGCTTCAGAAGCATTCTGCGAGTGATCTTCGTTGTTGCCCGCTTGCTTCTGAGATTGCTGGGCGGTCTGTGTACTCGCTTTGGCTGGCTTGCTTGCCTGCTGTGGCACTGCCGCAGGCAGATGCAACCAAGGAGTTCCGATCAACAGGCAGAGGGTGAGAAGCAGAGAGAACCAGGAACTTCTGGCCGGGAGCATGACGCCTCCAAACTTGATGGTGAACGATCTACGGCTGTCGGCAGACAGCACTGCCGCGCGCGGGATTGTAACACCGCCAGCTTTGCCGCTTCGACAGGTAAGTGCGATTTCGTCGGGTCGATGCCAGAAGTACCCCCACCCCCTATGCTAAGGGCAATAATAACCTTGACACACATGTGAGTTTAGGTTAGAATTTCTTACATGAAAGACCCTGTTACTCTTCAAGCGGCTATCGAATACTTTGCCGATAAAGAGCGTGCTTTCGAGTACGCCGTTCGCTGGCGTTGGCCCGGAGGCAACGTCACTTGTCCGCGTTGCAGCAGCGCCAAACACTCGTTTATCAAAACGCGCAAGCTTTGGTTTTGCTACGTCTGCCAGAAGCAGTTCACGCTCAAAGTTGGAACAATTTTCGAGGATTCCGCTCTGGGAATCGACAAGTGGATGGTGGCGGTATGGATGGTCGCCAACTGCAAGAATGGCGTTAGCTCTTGGGAGTTGCACCGGACGTTGGGTGTGGCGCAAAAGACGGCATGGTTCATGCTCCATCGCATTCGTGAAGCTATGCACGACAAGTCCATTGTGAAGTTCGGTGGTACTGGCGGAGTAGTGGAAGCCGATGAAACCTTTGTTGGCCCTAATCCCATGAAGATGCACAAAGGTCGCCGCGTGAAACTCGCCGGGATTCGCAGCCAATGCAGACGAGGTGACGTGTACCTTGGCAAGACAGCCGTTGCTGGAATACTGGATAGAGAGACTCGAAGAGTCCGCGCTAAAGTTGTGCCGAACGTGCGCCGCGAGACTTTGCAGAACGCGATATTGAACAGCATTGCTCCCGGCAGCAAACTGTGTACCGATGAATCCGGCAGTTACATGGGAGCCGAAAAACAGTTCGTCCATGAAGTGGTCAACCACGCGAGGGAATATGTGCGTGGACAGGTTCACACGCAGGGAATAGAAAATTTCTGGAGTCTCCTTAAGAGAACCTTGCGCGGAACCTACGTTGCTGTCGAGCCGTTTCATCTTGACCGTTACCTTGACGAACAGGTATTTCGTTTCAACAACCGCGCCACGAAAGACAACCCACTGAATGATGCCGACCGCTTCGCGCTTGCAATGTCCCAAGTCGCTGGCAAGCGTTTGACCTACGCCCAACTGACGGGCAAGGATGCCGATGCGCTCCACCATCCGGCGGCAGGGACGGGGCAAGAGGAGCCGTTCTAGCCCTGTTTCCTGCCACGCTTTTTGCGGGCAGTAGCCTTCGCGGGCTTTCTGCCCGCTTTCTTTGGGGCCTGAAAAATCTTCGCCAGCGCCCGCTCGAAGTTTTCCCTTGCTTCCGGCCCCTCTTTGTATTCTGCTTTATGTTTCATCTCTCACAACTTATACAACCTCTCCGTAGGTTCGTAGTCGAGGCGGATTGCGAACTTGGGAAGTTCTTTAGCAATTTCCTTTATATCCCCCTCGGTGGTAATCGACTTCACCTTCTCTTGCCACGCACTTACAGGTACACCCTGTTCGCCTAACCTGTGCAGCAGCTTGACCGCTCTTTCAGAAAAGCGGGACGCATAGCCGTAAACCAATTGATTTACCCACAGTTTATGTTTCATCTCCAAATCATCTAGGCGGTCCGAGTCCTCTACATCCCTTATATCCTCGTAATCTTCTTCGGTAGGTGCCTCTGGTCTGGCTCCCAGTTCAATCAAGAACTCGCGCAACTCCTTAGCGAGTTGGAATGCTTCAAGTTGGAGAGGGGAGAACAGGCCGCCGTTTGCGGCTTTGAGAGTTGACTTCAAATCTCTGGCCGCGTTTGCCTCGCGCCGATGGTGCTCGGCCAACTTCATCAAACCTGCTTCATTGTTCGTACGTTGCTGCCGCTCTTTATCCAACTCGTCTTTGTGTTGCTGATCTTTCAGGGCTAGTTGAGCCTTAAGCTTTCTATCCCACTCGCCGGAAGTTTTCTCCAGTTCAGCGCGTAATTTTTTCTCGGCTTCTACTTTTAATTTCTTGTTCTCTACTAAGGACTGCCACAAGTAATACCCCGTCAGGCACACGCCAAAAAGAAATAGCAGTATGCCAATGACCAGCGCCGACCAGTGTGGTGCCGAAGCAGGGGGCATCTTTATGTCCCTCGCTTCCTTGATGCCGAAGAACCCAAGGATTTGGACGGTGCCGGAACCAATGGTAACAAGCGCCACGAAGGAGACTGCGACTGGTTTAAGAATGCGCACTGCCCATCTCCGCTGTCATCATAAACGCTGTCGAATTTCCCGCCGCCGTCCTTTTCTCCACCCCCCAATTGTGGCATTTCACACACATGTGCGTCAACGCCATTGATGCCATGCTAAGGCGCCTATTTTCAGGATCTTACCCGTAAGATCGTCATAACATTGGGGTTGCATGGTCGAATAACCGTAATTGAATCAAAGGCTTACCTGCTTTCGATGCAAGATAGTCAAAACAGGCAACTTAGCTGTTGAGTGAGTTAAGTTACTGCAATCAAAGCCGTTTCACCCACGAACGAGAGCTCCGCCACTTCCAGCGAATTGTCAAAGATCACTTGCCGCACACCAGTTTGCGTGATGCGACTGCCGAAACCTTGGCTCCGTCCTTTTCAGTTTAGTTTTCAGAGCGGAATGGGGCCGAGAAGAAAGCGCGCTTCGAAAAACGAAGGTAACCACAATTCCCGGAATGGTGTCCTGGCTCAGCCTGCAATAAGAGCATGCCAGGTTAAGCGATTCAATGCGAGTGGTCGGCTAACAAGGGGGCACCCCAACCGCAAACATTCATAGTGCAATTCGCGTGACCTTATTCTACCCAGGGGTGCTTATTCCCTTCTTGAGCATTTCAATGGCTTTCCCCAATCGCTTCAATCGTGTTTCTTCTTTCTTGGCGTCGGTAATCCAGCGGCAGTATTCCTTGCGGTGGGTGTAACTTAGTTTTTCGAAAACTGGAAGCAACCCTTGTTTCTTGATCAACTTTTCAAATTGAGCGGGCACTTCGACCGTTCTTACCTCTTCATCTCTCCAAACAACGACCTCAATCGTATCGCCTGGGCCTTTCCCAATTTGCTCGCCTATGGATTTAAGCACTCCCATCATATGAAGGGGATTGCGGTACTTGATCAGTGAACCGGTATACGGCACACCATTGAAGGTCGCCTTTACAGGCACCTTCCCTTTGGTGGCGAATTCCTTCTCGGTATCATATGGAAAAAGCACATAAGCCCCTCCGCCATCACCCGCTTCGATTTTCGCCTTGAATTTGTATTTCTTCATTGCTCCGATTTTTTAACCGCCCGGCCTTGGTCACTCGGGATTAGACCACTTTCTTTGATAGCGCGCTACCCAAGCGATTTCTCCCGGTTTGTCGGCAACTTTTCCGTAACCGGATCGTGTAAGGTTGTCCGTCAACCACTGAGGACGACTAGATCGCCATTGAAGTGTTGGCGACTTCGAGGTCTTCAACGCCAGCCACAAGTCAGGCGCTTCGTGTCTGCCACGTCGCGCACGCGTCCACTCTCGACATCCGCGAGCACGCCGCGAAGCCATTTTCGGTCGAGCCGATGCTGGAGCTCAAGGTGTTTCAGAAGATGAAAAGCGCCTGTCGCGAGGGTTGACCCGAGTTGCTTCCGAAAGGCAGCGATATTGTGAAGGCGCTCCGACGAATCCCGCCATCCATCAGTACCTCGGCCTGTCCACCCATGGCCCGTCTGGCACTTGGTGAGCGCGAGATGAAGTCCGGCAACGCCGCAGAAGGCAAAGCGCGGCTGACCGCACTCCAGAAAGATGCCAAAGCAAAGGGCTTCAACCTAGTCGCCCGAAAAGCCGGAGCGGCAGCGAAGGCATAGGTCGACAGCGGGCGAATCGTCGTCAAACCTACCTTACCGGGTTAGGTAAGGGTAGCCCGTCATCCAGGAGGAATCCCAAAGGGTAAGCGGGCGCAAAGAGCCGCGCTGCTCACTCCTCGCGGAGTGTATAGTATGGGTCGTTTGCTAAATCAGACAAAGACTTGCGGATCTGGAGATAGACATGAAGAAATTGCTATGCGTTGTTATGTGGTTTCTCCCTCTCGTGTTGTTTGCACAAAGCCCGTTCGACGGTACTTGGAAGACCAACATGGCCGAGTCCAAGCTGTCGCAAAAACCCTACGTTTTTTCAGTCAACAATGGCATGTACGACTGCGAAAGCTGCGCCCCCAAAATCAACATAAAAGCTGACGGCCAGGACCAGGCTGTCACCGGCCAACCCTATGACACCGTCTCGGTGCAGGTTGTGAACGACAATTCGATTCACGCCGTCACGAAAAAAGCCGGCAAGCCAACCAGCGATTCCACGCGGACGCTCTCCGCTGATGGGAAGATGCTGACCGTGGCCGGCACCAGCTATCCCGCCGACGGCAGCCAACCCTACAAGTACGAAGCCAAGTACATGCGGGTTGCCAACGGCCCTGCCGGCTCGAATGCGACCTCTGGTTCTTGGCGCATTCAGACTGTCAACGAAGATACTGCAGGACTTACCAGCATGTGGAAGGTATCGGGCGACGAGGTGAGCATGTCCACGCCGACTGGCGAAAGCTGGCAAGCCAAGTTTGGCGGCCCGGAGTCGCCCGTGAAGGGCACCTATGCGAACGAGGCCGTGTCGGTAAAGAAGCTGGGCCCGCGCGAGATGGAAGTCAGCTACAACCGCGATGGAAAACTTTACAGCATCGAAAAAATGACGGTCTCACCCAACGGAAAGAAAATGACCAGGGTCGTGGACAACAAGTGGACCGGAAGGGTTTCGACAATGGTTGACGAAAAGCAATAGCGAAGGTTGAATGCGGGGCCCAAGCCGAGCAGCCGCTTCCCTCCTGAAGCGGGAAGCGCTCTCCTTTTAAGAGGATTTGCAGCTGAATTCTGATTCTCCTGAGCTAATTCAGCACGTGCTAGCCGGGCTCCCGAACGACTTCCGCCTGAAGATGAAGCCGTCCGGGTACTTACACGGAGAGTCCAGGCTGATCTAGCTTGCACTGTGCGTGGCGAATTTTGGCTTTTGACCTAGCAAGCCTGTACACACGAGGAAGTCATGCCGCTGAGTCTGAACTCACGTTTTTGTGGGAACGTCTACATCATTCAGTGCAAGGGGCGCATTGTTGCCGGGGATGAGGTGAGCTCGCTGGAGCGCGAGTTCGACCTGGGGGCGCGCGGGTTCAGCCGGCTAGTGCTGCACGTCAGCGAAGTGGATCGCCTGGACAGCACCGGGATGGGACTGCTGGTGCGATACGCCGCCAACACCCGCAAACGTGGTGGCGATATGCGGTTGGCCGCTCCATCGCCGTTCGTTGTGAACCTGCTGGATGTGACCAAGCTTTCCCGCGTACTCCAGATCCATGCGATCGAAGAAGATGCCATCGTGTCGTTCCTGAAGGAAGGCGCGCCCCAGACGACGCAGGGGAAAGCTCTTGCTCGCGTGCTGGTGCTCGACCAGTCTGCCGATCTGTGTGCGTTTGTGAGAACTGTTCTGATGCAACATGGCTTCGATGTGAAATCGACCAACCGCCTTAGCGATGCCAAGATCCTGCTGCAAGTTGACAAAATGGACTATATCCTGCTCGGCCCCCATACTTCACAGTTCTCGTCCGAGACAGTGCTGCGATCACTGAAAGCGCTTGCGCCGAGCGCGTCCGCTTTTCACCTTGGTGCGGACTTCAACTGCCGCGACGCCCATGAGGCGACTGAGGCCCTGCTGAGGATGTTCGAAGCCAACAGCGCTTCTGCAAATTCGAAAGGTGCCACCTCATGAATTCGGTTTAGAACTTTCCCGAACAGAGGCGCTCTTATGAAACGGTCCATTTTCGCGGTGCTAGGCGGAATTGTGGTTTGGGTGCTGGTTGCTTCACTGCTCAACCGTGGGCTGCGTATCGGGCTTGCCGGTTATGCTTTGGCCGAACCGACAATGACCTTTACGCTCGGGATGAAGGTCGCACGCCTTATTCTTGGCGCGCTCTCATCGCTCGCCGCAGGCGCGGTGACGAGCCTAATAGCACCATCGAGGACGCGGCTGCCGTGGGTGCTGGGCGCCATTATCCTCGCGGTGTTCATCCCGGCACACATTCAGCTGTGGACGAAGTTTCCAGTGTGGTATCACCTCGTTTTTCTGGTAACTCTGGTACCGCTTGTGGCGCTGGGCGGAGCACTTGGCCGGAGCCGCTTCCGTCATGATCCGGCCGCGCCCGCAGGAAAGATCCCCGTCAATACAGTCAGCTCTTAGGGCGATTGAAAACACCTCTCCGTCGGGAACGCCAAGTCATTTTGATTTAAAAACATTCTTAACGCGAGGGGCAGCCGCCAGCGTCCACGAAAGAGGGATTGAGGTCATTCACGTCGCCGCAGCCTAACAGGCGCATGGTGCGCTCCACATCATCGCGCAAGATTTGTATTGTGCGGGCAGCGCCGGGCTCTCCGGCAGCAGCAAGTCCGTAAGCGTAGGCACGGCCAATCAGCACCGCGCGCGCTCCGAGGCAGAGCGCCTTCACAATATCGCTGCCCCGACGAATCCCGCCATCCATCAGTACCTCGGCCTGTCCACCCACGGCAGCAACCACTTCCGGCAATGCTCTGATGGTTGCGCAGACACAATCCAGTTGCCTGCCACCATGGTTGGAAACGACGATCGCCGCCGCTCCCTCATCGACCGCACGGCGAGCATCCTCTCCGGTCAACACGCCCTTGATGACGATGGGGCCGGGCCAGTGCACGCGGATCCATCGCAGGTCGCTCCAGGTGACGACGGAGCGCTGGAGCGCCGACGCCACATCGGTCAGCGGCATCATCCCCTGATTGGGAATGACAACGTTGTGAAGCTTAGGAATGCCGCCGTCGAGGAAAAATGAAGTCAGCCATCGAGGATGGGCGAGCAAATTCGGCAGGAAGGGCAATTTGGAAATGACGCTGCCTTCCAGCAGCTCCTTCATGCCGTTGCGCCAGTCGCGCTCGCGCATTCCGGAAACGGCCGTATCGATGGTGATCACTAAGGCAGAAAATCCCGCCTTACGCGCACGGTCGATCGCCGCCTCGCCGGGTTCGCGTCCGCCGAGAAGATAAAGCTGATACCACACGGGGCCGGGATTCGCTGCCTTCACGTCTTCCAGGCGATATCCGGAGATGGTGGAGAGGATATAGCCAGTACCGGCAGCACCAGCGGCCCGCGAAGCGGCAACTTCGCCGGCAGGGTGCATCATCCGGCTGTAGCCTACCGGGGCGAGCAGGAAAGGGACCGCGATCTCCATCTGCAGCACGCGAGTACGTAAATTGCAGTTGTCGAAAGCTACTGCCAGCCGTGGCCGGAATGATATCTCGGAAAAGGCACGGCAGTTCTCGCGCAACGTAATCTCAGCGTCCGCGCCTCCATCCAGATAATCGAATACCACCTTTGGCAATCGTTTCTGCGCCAACCGCCGGAGGTCTTCGATGTTCACTGTGCGAGGAGGATAGAGGTTGCGAGACACGTTCCGTACTCCGATTCTTTGCAGCTATGTTGTCGCCAGACTGCGCACCTTCTCTCCGCGGCGGAGCTTGGCGGCTTTGACCGTGTTGCTCATCAGCATGGCGATGGTGAGTGGGCCGACTCCGCCGGGCACGGGAGTGATCGCTCCGGCGACTTGGGCGACCTTGGGATGAACGTCGCCGATCAGAGTTGAACCTTTGGCGGCAAAATCCCGCTCTCGCTTTTCGATGCCTGCAAAGAACTCTTTGAACTGCCCGGGATCGGTGATGGTGTTCATGCCGACATCAATGACGGTTGCTCCCGGTTTCACGAACTCGGGCGTGATCATGCCGGCTTTACCGATGGCCGCGACGAGAATATCTGCGCGGCGGCACACGGCTGGGAGATCAAGGGTTTTCGAGTGGCAGACTGTCACGGTCGCGTTAGCATTCAGCAGCAGCATCGCGACGGGTTTGCCGACAATGTCGCTGCGCCCGACCACCACAGCTTCGGCGCCCGCTACCGGAATGTCGCTGCGCTTCAGGATTTCCATGATACCGGCAGGCGTGCACGGCACCAGTCCCGGACGCTGCGTCGAGAGATAGCCGACGTTCATGGGATGGAAGCCATCCACATCTTTCTCGGGTGAGACCGCCAGCAGGACTTTCTTGGCGTCCACCTGGGGCGGCAGCGGCAGTTGGACGAGAATGCCGTCGATCTCGTCCCGGCGGTTGAGTTCGTCAACAAGTGCCAACAATTCGGCAGTGGTGACGTTCTCTGGAGGCGTATGTTTCTCGCTGTAAATTCCCAGCTGCTCGGAGGTCTTGACCTTGTTGCGAACGTAAATCTCCGACGCTGGATTGTGGCCCGCAAGCACGACCGCGATTCCGGGCCGAACTGCCGCCGCCGTCAGCTCCTTTACCTCCTCGCCAACCTCCGCCTTTATCTGAGCTGCGATCTTCGTACCGTCGAGAATGATGGCAGGCATGCTTGTCTCCGCTTCTATCTTACCGTGCGCTGTGATCGCTTTTCGCTCTTCGCTCTTCGCCAGCTCGGGTTACAATTGCGCCATGATCTCGCCCGACTTGCTGGAGATTCTCGCCTGCCCAGTGTGCCGCAAGCCGCTGGTGATGCGCGGCGAGGATGCGCTGAAGTGCAACGAGTGCAAGCGCGTCTACCGCGTGCGCAACGGCATTCCCATCCTTCTGGAGCACGAAGCCACCATCGAGCAACTCTGATTCAGCAGGAACTCTGAATGGGTATTCAGTAGCGCCACTTTGCGCGGGATTTCCCATCCCCCCTTGCCGGGATGGTGCAAATGGCCCAAACTCCAGCAGACTCCGCACCCACCCCAGTCGATGGCGGTGGCTCTTCAGCTCTGCCGACTGGCAACCGCTTACGTTTCCTGGTGCAATTCGTCCCACCTCGGTAGTAGAAACCTAGCGAACTTCTGCTACGTAATCTCGTATGAACAACTATAAGGGGCCATACGGGTTGAAATTAGTAACCAGATGGGGGTGACTAGCAGGGTGACGAGAGAGTTCGGCATTCGGATTGCCTGCAACTAAATGTCTGGCGCCCGAGTCTAATTCTAGCAAAAGCCCCGGAAGGGTCGGAGGTGAGAGAAATGATGGCAGAAAAGTTTTCCGTCCCAGAACTTGCGGCGCTTAGAAGCGAACTGCTTCATGGGTTTGATTCGACGCACGCAGGGGAGCTCGTCCAGATGTTCCTCGCAGGACATGGATATGGGGTTTCAGCCGAGGAGGCGCGCACTGCGGTGAGCAGGATGGGCCTGTTGGGCAGCTCGCTGGAGGCGTTCCAAAGGGAGCTGGAGAGCATCGCACGGGTGATGTGATGTCTTCGGCAAGGTGACAGGATTCGCTTAACCTGAGTCAGAACGGGCTGCGGTAATCGCCAGAACCTGGACGTAAACGCAGTCTGAAGCGAAAAGTGAAGAGCCCGGGCAAAACGGCCCGGGCTTTCCTATTTGCGGTATAGGTGAAAAAAGTGGTCACTCGACCCGCAGCGCCTTTATAGGTTCAATGGACGCCGCGCGCCGGGCTGGTAAGAGTCCGGCAAAGAATGCCGACACCGCCAGCATGAGCACGGCCCCGGCGAAGACCAGCGGGCTGAGACCAGAGACGCCGTACAGCTTCGTTGTCATAATCCGGCTGGCGATGATCGCCAGCGGGAGCCCGAGCACCAGTCCTACGCCGACCTGCCAAAAAGCTCCGCGCAGGACCATTGCGAGAATGTCTTTGCGGTCCGCGCCGACCGCCATACGGATTCCGATTTCGCCGGTGCGCCGCACGATGTTGTAGGCGGTCACGCCATAAAGCCCGATGGACGCCAGCAGCAGCGCCAGCAGGCTGAACAGCTCGGTGAGGCGGGTGATCAGCCGCTCCCGATTGAACTGGCGCACCACCTGTTCGCCGAAGCTGTGCATATCGATAATGCTCAGGTTGGGATCAATACCGCTCATGACACGCCGCACCTGCGATGCGATCTCGGCCTGCGAACCGGAGTAGTGGATCTCGATCATGTTGGCGTATTCCGAATGCGCCTCCATGGCCACGAAATTCGGGCGGTCGTACTTTACGGTCTGGAAATAGGGAACGAAAAACATCGGATTCTGCGGGTACTGGGTATCGTCGGGGCTGCGGTAGCGCGTACTCTGGACGACGCCGACAATTTCGTAGTCGCCGCTGTGGCCGGGCACGTCGAAGCCGAAGTGCCGGCCGATGGGATCTTCCCTGGGAAAGAACTTGCGTGCAAAGTTTTCATCGACGACGGCCACGCGTTGCGATGTGGGCGTGTCCTGCTCATCGATTGCCCGGCCGCGCACGACCCGGGTGCCGATGGTCTTGAAGTAATCGGGGCTCACGCGCACCCAGCCCGCCGCTATATCGGCGTCAGATTGTGACGAGCGCCCCTGAATGGCAACACCACTGTTCCAACTGTCCCCGTCTTGCGGGCTGTACATGGAATAGCTGACGCTGCGCACGCCGGGAATCTGTCCCAGGCGCTGACGAATCTGCTGATACAGAACGGGCAGACGGTCCTGGGTGTAGCCCTCCAGGAGCGGATCAATCTGCACCATAAGCCGACCATTCGTGCTGAAGCCGAAGTTGTAGTGCTCCAGATTGCGAAGGCTCTGTGTGACCAGGCCGGCCATCGCCAGCAGCACCAGAGACAGCGCTGCCTGCGCGATTACCAGCGATTTCTGCGGCAAGGCCGAACGATCGCGCGTGGAGCGGTTGGCCCCACGCAAAGCCTGGGCCGGATCGGAATGCGACGAGATCCATGCGGGAGCCACGCCGAAGATGATGCCGGTGAGCAGAGACAGTGCAAAGGCAAAGCCCAGGATGACCAAGGAAGGGCTGTTGTTGATGGGAACGAATTTGGCGCCGCGGAAGGCAAGCAGCAGGATTGCTTGCGTACCCCAATACGCGAGTGCCAGCCCCGCTGCGCCGCCGAGGCAAGCTAACAGAATGCTTTCGGTGAGGAGCGCGCGAATCAGCCGCCGCCGTGTGGCTCCAAGCGCCATCTGCACCGCGGTCTGCTGCTTCCTGCCGGTGCCGCGCGCCAGCAGCAGATTGGCCAGGTTGGCGCACGCAATCAAAAGCACAAGCGCCGAAGCGGCGATCAGCATGTAGAGGCCGGCCTTGTAGCGGTCGCGCAATTCGGTTACGCCCGCGCCGCCGGGCCCCAGCTTTACGATTTGCTTCGGTATCTCCTGCCGCCCTGATGGCCCGAGCTGGTTAGCAATTGTGGGGAGCCATTGCCGCAACTCGGTGGTGAGCTCTGCCTGTACGGCCGCCGGCTGTACTCCGGGCTTCATGCGGCCAATCAGGTAGAGCCAATGCTGATTGTCAATATGCAGGATGGAGCTGTTCTGATTGATTGCCGGCTCAAACGCGATTGGGATGTAAAACTCGGGAGGGTCTTCGCGCAGCCGGTCGCCGAAGAATCCGGGCGGCGTGATGCCGACGACAGTGAAAGGCTTGCCATTCACCATGAAGCTGGTGCCGACCACCGAAGGATCAAGACCGTAATGCTGCTGCCAAGCGCGGTAGCTCATCACCACGGTGGGAGGTGCGCCGGCCTGGTCGTCTTGCGCACTTAACATGCGCCCGGCGAGCGGCCCAATGCCAAACGTCGAGAAGTAATTTCCGGAGACGAACTCGGCAGGAAACGTCTCCGCAGCCTGGGAGGCGCCGGCGCGAACACTGATCTGCCGCTCATTGCCCTGGAAGGCCGCAATCTCCTCGAACTGCGGCGTGTGCGCGCGAAAGTACTGGTATAGCGCGTAGGAAAAGAGGCCCCAACCACCGGGCTCATCCTGCAGGCCGCCGTAGACGCAGCAAATATCGTTGTCGCCAATGCGATAAAGCTGCGACGGATTCGCAACCGGCAGCGACTTGAGCATCACCGCATGCACCAGCGTGAAAATCGCAGTGTTTGCACCAATGCCCAAGGCGAGTGTTAGAACAGCCGTAATGGTGAATCCCGGCGACTTGCGGAGTTGACGCAAGGCCCGGCGGAGATCGTGCAGAGTTGTCATGGTCGAGCCATCCTGCGTCTAAGGGTGCACGCCAACAGCCAGAATGTGCCGGCGTAAAGCTTTTTAGACGTGCAGGTTGCGTGGTGGGCTTTGTTCTGAATCCATCGCCTTGTCCGGGTGCGCAAGTATGTGTCCAAAATCGAACGCTCCCGGTGCGCTATGCTCGTGCGCTGCTGGCGTGGTCGGATTAGCCCGCATAGCAGCACAACAGAAAACCCTCTCATCCGAGAGGGTTCAGGCAGGTCAAAATTTCAAATCAGGCCTTTGTCACCTTGCCGCTGCGAAGGCAGCTGGTGCAGACGCGCATACGCTTGCTGCCGCCCTGCACCTTGGCGCGAACCGGACGCAAATTGACGTTCCAGCGCCGCCGCGTTACATTGTGCGCGTGACTGATGTTATTGCCGAATAGCGGCCCTTTGCCGCAGATTTCACAAACTTGTGCCATGATCACTCCAGAGGATCGCCAAACTGGCTGGGTAAAGCACGATTATACGGCTTTTACCCGGAGATCGGCAAACGGGAGGCGTCACTGGTAGTGCCTCAGTTTTGAAATTTAGAGCGCCTTGCTGCAATCTTTGTGGCGACTACTGCATCCTTGCGAGCACTCTGTCGAGATGCGGGTGAATTCCTCCGGAAACAACCCATGGGGTACACCGACCACTAAGGTTCTGGCGCTCAGCGGATGTTCGGCAGGTCGCGGCTGAGGTCGCGCTCCAAGCTGCGCTCGTGGCGCAGTCGAAGCGGTCGCCAGTAGGTGATGATGCCGAACGCCGTCATCGCCGCCAGCAGCAGGGCGCTGCTAACCCCCAGGAACACAAGCGACGCCTTGGTGGCTGCGATGCGCTCCAGGACGGCCACATTTCTCGGGGTGATGGTAAGCGCGAAGGCCAGAGTCAACATCCCCACTCCCGACAGTAAGTTGGTTATGTTCTTGGCCCACTTGCCCGTGGCGTGATATTGCGCGAAAAAGACGAACCCGTAAAACGTAAGACCGCAAATCAACAGGAAGTTGGCGACGATTGCGATAGAGGCCCTGATATCCATGTCTTAGTAGGACGCACGAGGGCAGCGACAGGTTGGAAGAGAGCTGCCGATCACGCGAAGCCCGCTACTTCCCTGCCGCTTTCTCCAGATGTCCCCCGAACTCGTAGCGCATGGCTGAAAGAAGCTTGTCGGCAAAGTCGGCTAAGCCGCGTGAAGCAAATCGTTCGTAGAGGGCTGAGCTCAGTACAGGACTGGGCACGCCTTCATCGATGCTGGCCTTGATGGTCCAGCGCCCCTCGCCCGAGTCGGAGACCCGCCCGGCGAACTTCGCGAGCTGCGGATCCTCCAGCAGCGCCGATGCGGTCAAATCCAGCAACCATGAAGCGATGACGCTGCCACGCCGCCATACCTCGGCTACGTCGGGAAGATTGAAGTCGTACTGGTAGTGCTCAGGATCGCGCAGAGGTGTGGTCTCGGCGTCAATCTCTCCTTTGTGCTTGCCGATGTTGGCCGATTTGATGATATTCAGGCCTTCGGCGTATGCCGCCATGATCCCGTATTCAATTCCGTTGTGCACCATCTTGACGAAGTGGCCGCCGCCGTTCGGGCCACAATGCAGATAGCCTTCTTCTGCGGTGCCGCCGACCTTCTCGCGTCCGGGAGTGCGATCGATGTTGCCCCGGCCTGGCGCCAGCGCCTTGAAAATAGGACCCAGGTATTGCACTGCCTGCAGCGGTCCGCCGATCATCATGCAGTAACCGCGCTCCAGTCCCCATACGCCGCCGCTGGTGCCTACGTCGACATAGTGAATGCCTTTCGGGGCGAGTTCCTGCGCGCGGCGAATATCGTCGATGTAATACGAATTGCCGCCATCGATCAGGATGTCACCGGCTTCGAGAAACGGGACGATGCCGGCGATGGTCTCGTCCACCGCGGCGGCGGGAACCATGAGCCACACTGCCCGCGGCTTGTTGAGCTTCCTGGCGAAGTCCTGCAGCGAGGATGAGCCCACGGCCTTCTCTTTCGTCAGCTCCTCAACCGCTTGGGGCGACCTGTCAAAGACGACGCATTCGTGTCCCGCCTGCATCACGCGGCGCACCATGTTGGCGCCCATGCGTCCCAGACCTATCATTCCGAGTTGCATCGCTTGCTCTCCTAGCAGTCAGCAGTCAGTACTCAGGCAGCGATCTGCATTAGCTGAATGCTGATTGCTGAATGCTGATTGCTACTTCCGTAGTCACCCTGCTCACGAGACGCTTACGCGCCGTGCGCCAGCGCCACGCTCTTCGACTCGATCACCTTCATGAGATTATTCCACGAATCGGAGAAGGCCTTCGCTCCCTCTTGCTGCAACTGAGCGGCGAGTGCATCGACGTTGACGCCGGCCGCGCCGAACTCGGCCAGCACTTGCTCGCAATCTCCTCCGTTGCGCGCCATTAGTTCGCCGATCTGGCCATGGTCGGCAAGCGCTTTCAGCGTCGCCTCGGGCATCGTGTCCACCGTGTTTGGAGCGGCCAGGCTGGTCACGTAGAGCACGTCTGACGCGTTCGGATCTTTGGTTCCGGTACTGGCCCACAAAAGGCGCTGCGGATTGTACCCCGCATTCACAATCGCCTTCCAGCGCGAACTTTCCTGCAAATCGCAATAGGCTTTGTAGGTGCGCTGGGCGATGGCAATACCCAGGCGGTTACGTAAGTTCTCCGGCACTTTGCCGGCGACAGCCACATCCCAACGGCTGATGAACAGAGAAGCAACCGAGCCCACGTTGGTCTCCAGGCCCGCGGCGATGCGCCTTTCGATGCCGCGCAAATAGGCTTCTGCCGCGGCAAGATACTGCTCCCGCGAAAACAATAACGTCACGTTAATGGAGACGCCGGCGAAAATTGCGTTTTCGATAGCCGGCAAACCTTGCTTCGTGCCAGGAATCTTGATGAACAGATTGGGGCGGGAGGCGCGTGCGTGCAGATCCTTTGCCGCTGCGAGCGTGGTCGCCGTGTCATACGCCAGCAGCGGCGAGACTTCCAGCGACACCCAGCCATCCGCGCCTTTGGTCCGCTCGTGAGCGTCGCGGAACAGATCGGCAGCGCGCGTCAGGTCCTGTAGCGCAATTTCGAAAAAGAGCGCTTCTCCCGTCTTGCCTTCATCCAGTTTCTGCTGGATCGCCGCATCGTAGGAGGCACTTTTTTTGATGGCTTGATCGAAGATCGTAGGGTTGGACGTGAGGCCGGTCACCGACAGCTCGTCGATGTAGCGCTTCAGCGTGCCACTGTCCAGCAGGTCGCGCGTGATGTTGTCCAGCCAGAGACTCTGGCCGAGCTCGTGTAGCCTTTGCGTCGGTTTCATAATCACCCCGATGGTTATACTTCGAAGCTAACAGGCCATCAGCTCGCATTCAAGCCAAAGCCTACGGACGGAATTCATTGGGGAGCAACAATTGGACAAAGTAAGCGGCTGAATGCTGATTGCTCCGTCAATACAGTCTTTGCGGACGCCTGATGGTTCCAAACGAGCCAACATTCGCGAGGCTGAACGAGAAGCGGTAGGCATTTTCATTTCGCGCCGTCCCTAGTGCCCAGCGTGAATACTGAAAGGTCACCCCACAGCAGTCCCAGTTGTAGTTGGTTTGGATCGCGGCCCCCTGAATATAGGAAAGCTTGGAGTCGACCGCTACGCTGGCTCCTGCGCTTAGTCCCGGACGGCTGATACTGCCGTAGAGCACTCCCAGTCGATACTGGTTGAAAATGCTGGGAATGGGTTGCCCGGTGCTGGAGACCCCCGCCTCCCCTGGCGCGTTCAGGTAGGCGTGGCCTCCGTTGAGGTAGAAGTTCCCCCAATGATAGCCGGCAAAAGTGGTGCTGGCATTGATGTGCTGCAGCACCGGGTCGTAGTCGAGCGCCCATTGGAAGTCCACGGAACCGGAGAACTGCGCGCTTAGCCTTGAAATAATCGGCGAAAAGCGTCGCGGTTCGGTCAAAAAGGCGATTCCCGTGAGATCGATGGTGGTATCGAAAACATTGCGGCGCCCGGGAACCAGCGCTCCACCAAAGTTCGGCTCGCCAAAATACTTTTGCGCCAGCTCCCAAGTTATTACTTGTCCAGAGGGCGGCGACTGGTCATCGCAAAGGTTGTGGCCTTGGGGCTCACTCTTCTCGATCTCCTGGGACGCGGACTCCGCCACCGGATGCTGGAAACAACGTAACGGAAGAGAAGACTTCTTCACAAATAGGCGGTTCACCATCCCGTACTCGACCTCGTTGGTGTTGACCAGAATGTCCCGGGCGTCGAAGCGAATGATCTGGCTGAAATCGTCAATGCCCGTCTGATAGCGGTAGATGGCAAACGGCTCGATGGTATGTTTCAACACTCGACCGAACGGTTTTCGGTTGAGGACCTTGGCCAGCGTCGGCGGGCGGAGTTCAAACGATGCATTAACGACGTTGCGATTGATGGGATCGCTCACAGCCATGCCCCGGGTTGCGGTTGGACTCGTTATCAGACGCTGTGAGTAGTAGGTTTCGCGCACGCCGATCTGCGGACGAAAGGTCCAGCCGGCGAAAAGCTTGGGCCAGGCAAGATAAGGCGCTGCGTCGACACGGCCCACAATCGGCGCGGTCTCAAACCCGATCTCGTTCCTCGAAACGGCTTCTCCCACTGCATCGAATGCATAGACAAAGCTGGAGCGGTTGAAGGAGCGCTCTACCGTCGACAGCTCCAAGCTGGGCGCATGCACAATCTGGATGTAGTCGCCGGGAAGCGTGCTTTCGTAGTTCTGATAACTCGAAGCCAGAAGACCGAAACCGAAGCCGTTCCAGTTTTTGCTCACGAACCCGGCGGACCTAACTTCAGAGTTGATGGCTTCGCTGAAACCTTGCGCAAAGGCCAAACGAAAGAGGTAGGAGGAAAGATAGTCCGCCGAGAGCACGGCCTGAAAGCCATTCGGCAACTGCTTCCAGCCGGAGGCCTTCAACTCCTGACCACCCTGGTCCTGGTGGGTTTGCGGATTTCCCTGTTGGTCAATCACCCCGTAATACACCGCCTGAAAAGCGTAACTATAGCCAAGTGCCCGGAAATCGCCCCACTGAACCGGACCTCGTGAACTGTAGATCCCAGCGCCTATCGTGGCATCGGCATTGCGGCTGAGGGCCCAATAAAAGGCGTCGCCAAAGATGAAGCCGCGGGTGTTGGAGTCGCCGATTTCGGGAATCAGGAATCCGCTCTTACGTCCGAGGTTATCGACCGGGTGCTCCATGACTGGAAAGTAGAAGACCGGGATTCCATTGACCCTCAGCGTCGCGTGATGCATTACGGCATCATTCCCCAACTCCACATTGGTGACTTTGGAGTTAAATTGCCACTTCGGCTTGGGCAACTGGCATGACGTGACATAGCCATAGTGCACGCGATAGCGGTCGGGCCCGAGCTTATCCACCACCTTTCCCGTAAAAAAGAATGGAGTGGACGACGTCAGGAACATATTTCGGCTCTTGAGTCGCACGCCTGTGGAACCGACGACGTCCCAGAATGTCCCGGTATCGCGGCTCACGTCGTAGATTCCGCGAGTTCCGACAAGGTGTTCGTGGCGAGGCCCACCGTCGAAGACTACGTGCCCGACGGCTGTGATCTTACCGGTGGTCGAATCGTAAGTCGCCTGGTCGCAGTGCAGCACGTATTGGCTGAAGCGGATCTCCACATTTCCGCGCGCGTGGTAGAGATCCTGGTTCTTCTCCTGCTCATCTGCACGTATGAGTACCTCATTGCGGCCGAGGGGGATGTTGGCAGCCGGCCGCGGAGGACCCAACTCCTGCTCGTTGTTGGCTGAAAGCTCCTGTTGGATGATCTTCTCGGTGCCAGTGTCCTCTTCCCCGGTGTCGGTCCTCACGCTGATTTTTGATTTTTCCGCGGGCGCTTGCGGCGGAGGTGGGCCCCCCTGTTGATTATCGTTCTGGGCACCTGGCGCCGCTTGGGGTGGCGCGGCGGATTGCGCCGCACTCTGCGGAGAGCTTTCCTGCGGCCATTGCGCGGCATGCAACTGGATGGTTACTACCCCGGGACATAGTAGGAGCTGACACAAGAACAGTGCCGTGATAAGAAATCGGATGCGGGGAATCATCGACGGGCTTGCGTCCCTTCGCCGGTGCCTGGTGATTGGACTGAACTTTGCAAGTTAGCACGTTGCATTGCCGGCAGGCAAAACGCATTTTCATGTGAAGAGGTTGACGCCCGGCACGGTTTCAGGAACCCGCGCGGAGCCTGGAGGTTGCGCGCCTAATCGTTTTTGCGCAAGTTTGTCGCAAGCTGTAGATGCGAGTTTGCGATTTAGAACGTACCACAGGTAAATAGAACAGCCCGCCAAAGATTATGGAAGAACCATTAGCCACACCTCGGACTAGCGACCTAACAACGGAGCCTAATGGTGTCTGGCGCGACGAGATTCAGGCGCGCGTCGCAGGCTATCGCAGCCGCCGCGGACGACGGATCGAAGGAGCGTTCAGCATGCGCTTTCCGTTTCCGCCAGTCGAGGTTGTGGCAGCGGCGGGACCGGACTTGTCTACATCTGAGGCTGCGAATTGCGAGCGTCTCGCCGCCGCCGAACCGCTACCGGAAACTGGTACTGATTTTCATCATCCTGCGTCTATCTGCCCCACCTCGAAGGATTCTGCGGCTGAACTGCCCTTCGTCGCGGGTGAATCCGCTACGGAACATACGGAAGACTCCACGGACGACTCCTATGTTGCGCCAAAGTTGGAATCGGCGCCTGCCCCGGCAGGCCGCGCGCGAGCCAAGAGAAAGGTCATTGCATTTCCCCGGCCCAGCGACCTCCACCCCACCTACCATTTGTCTGAGCCCGTCATCGCGGAGGCGCTTCGAATTCTGGAGGTTCCGGAAGAGTTGGAAGCTCTGCCCACCACTCCGCTGCTGGACGGTCTGCAGTTTCCCTCGCACCAGCAGCAGGCTGCCGCAGCTCCTGCCGACCACATCGAGTTACCGCTTCAGCCAGCGGAAATCTCGCACCGCCTTTACGCCGCTGCGGTGGACGGTGCGCTCGTGACCGCGGCGTTCGGGGCGCTCGTCGGGGTCTGTTACATGTTGCTGCCGAAGCTGGTACCCAGCAAGCCGGTACTGCTGACGGCAACCGTTCTTCTTACCTCGCTTTGGGCGGTGTATCAGTATCTCTTCGCGCTCTATCGCGGGACGACCGTCGGTATGCAGGTTGCCAGCATTCGCCTCAGCACCTTCAAAGGCCAGATTCCCTCGTCGCGCCAGCGGCGGAGCCGGGTCTTTGGTCTGTACTTCTCGACCGCTTCGCTCATGATGGGCTTGGTCTGGGCGCTCGTGGATGTTGACGGCCTGTGCTGGCATGATCGCATCAGCCAGACATACCTCGTCCCGATCAGGTAAGCTCAAAGCGTGAGGGCAACATGCGACTGCTGCTGAATTGGCTGCTGAGCGCGATCAGCTTGTTTATCGTTTCGCACGTCGTGCCTGGATTCCATCTGCGCGGATTCACCGCAGCGTTGATCGCGGCTGTTGTGATCGGGCTGGTGAATGCCACCCTCGGTCTGTTTCTGAAGATAATTACCTTGCCGCTGACGTTTCTCACCCTCGGTCTGTTCTGGTGGGTGATCAACGCGCTGATGCTGCTGTTCGCCTCGGCCTTGTTGTCGCCGGATTTTGTGGTTGCCGGTTTCTGGCCCGCGTTCTGGGGAGCGATTGTGCTATCGCTCATCAACATGCTGCTGAGGGCGGTGGTCCGCGACGTCGAGGAACGGTAGGCTTGGTGGGATCTCAACCTATTCAAATGATGTGCCAAGCGCACGCAGGCACCGCACAGCTTCGCGCACATCACCCGTCTGAAAGAGCCGTATGCCGGCTACCCCGGAGGCGCCCGCCTTAAGACAAGGAGCCGCGTTGGTCAGATTCACTCCTCCGAGCGCCAGCACCGCAAATCGTGCCGAGGGGCCAGCTTCGACATTGTCCGGCGCCGCCAGACGGGAACACGCATCGCGTAGAGCGTCCAAACCCATCCCGTTCGCCACGCTCGGCTGTTTTTCGAATATGGGCGCCAAGACGGCGAAATTCGCTCCATGGGCTTCGGCTTGACGCACTTCGTCAAACGAATGCGCCGAAACCCCAATCAACGGCGGGCGACCGCAGCACTTCATCCACAGCGTACGCACAGTAGAGGCGGAAATGTCTCCGCTCGGCAAGTGAACGCCATCAGCGCCACAGGCCAGCGCAACATCAGGCCGTCCATTGATCAGCAGCCTGGTTGTGCTGGAGCTTTCCCGCACGGCTTGCAGCGCCTCGCAGGCGAGCCGTTCCAGGTCACGCACGCAAAGTTCTTTTTCACGGAGCTGGATGTAATTTACGCCGGCGGCCGCCGCCTCGGAGATCCTGCGGAGCACTGCGGTGCGCTGCTCTCTGTCGCCGCCAGGGAACGCTTTTCGGTCTGTGATGTAGTAGAGGAGCATCGCCGAAACGATTGTATTCGCGACGCTGCTCTAGAATGAGAGTGTGCCTGCAGACTCCCGTTCCCGCACAAATACTGTCCCTGAGCCCTCCTCAAGGTCCACACCTGATAGTTCGGTTGAGGTCCTGCGCGCGCCGAGTCTCGCATCCCTGAAATGGCTGGTGCATGGCTTCAGTACGAGGCAAGGCGGCGTCTCCACCTGCTATGGCGGGAGCAGCCTGAATCTCGGATTGACGCCGCACGATCCACACAAAAATGTCGACCGCAACCGCAGCATCTTTCTGTCAGCTTTGGGTGCGGACGAAGCCGGATGGTCTCTGGTTCAGCTGAAACAAATTCATTCCGCAATCGTGCACCGCGTGAACGCCACGGTACGCGAGCCGCTTATTGGCGATGGCCTGATGACCAACGCACCCGGCCTGCTCCTGGCTATAAAAACTGCCGATTGCCTTCCTGTGCTGGTGGCGGACGTCAAGCGGCGCGCGATCGGCGCCTTCCACGCCGGCTGGCGCGGAACGGTGGCGCGCATTGTGGAAAAGGGAATCGGCGAGATGCGACGCAGCTTCGGCAGCCTACCCTGCGACCTGCGGGCCGCGATCGGCCCCGGCGTCCGGCAGTGCTGCTACTCGGTTGGCCCCGAGGTGCGCGTGGAATTTGAGTCGCAATTCTCTTACAGCGAACAGCTGTTCGAGGAAGTATTCGACCCCGATGCGCTTCAGGTGCGCTATCCGCTACTTTTCCTGAACCAGCGCCCACCGGGACATGGCGAGCCTGGAGCTGAGATTCATCTTGACCTTGTGGAAGCGAACCGGCGGCAATTGCTGCATGCCGGCCTGGCCGAAGGGAGCATCAGCCTAGTTGACGGATGCACCGCCTGCGACGCGACGCGGTTCTTCTCGCATCGGGCGGAGTTCGGGAAAACCGGAAGGATGATGGCGGTGATTGGAATTGTTCCGGAATAACGATGGCGGCGCTGGCGTGGCTACGCGCCACCCGTTGTGCCGCCCTCGGTGGGTGTCTGGACGGTTTGCGCCGGCGCGTGCTCCTCGACATAGCTGTTGACCATGTCTTTCAATTCCTTGCTGGGCTTGAAGAAAGGGATCTTCTTGGCCGGCACTTCCACGCGGTCGCCGGTTTTGGGATTGCGTCCCACGCGCGGTTTGCGCTGACGGGTGCGGAAGCTACCGAAGCCGCGAATCTCGATCTTGTCGCCGGCGCGCAGCGAGCGCACCACGCTCTCGAACACCGTCTCGACGATGACCTCGCTATCTTTGCGCGTAAGCTCTGTTAACCGGGAAACTTCGTCGATCAAGTCTGCCTTGGTCATCTCGCACGCCCCTCGTCGCGTTCCGGACCACACACCCTGACCGGCGTTTCAGCATGGCAGTCAGGCGCCCCAACAGCTTACCAGCACAACGGATACTCTCAAATTGCTATTTTGTTGGCAAGTACAACTTTAGGTATGCCGAAACTGGCGCTAGCGACTACTTCCACAAATAATAGAAGCCAACATTGCTTTGCATGAGCTGCTCGCGACTGGGCAAGTACTCGGAAACATCGCCAAACAGCAGATCGAGGAAGCTCTTGCGCTCCTTCTCGGCGCGGATGAGTGTCGGCTCGCCCTTGATGCCCACCGACTTGGCCGTGTCCTCGACGGCGGCACGAAAATCGCCGATCTCATCCACCAGCTTCAGGGGCTTGGCTTCCTGGCCGGTCCATACTTTGCCGTTGGCCAGCGAACGCACGTCATCGTCTTTCATTTTGCGCCCAACCGCGACGCTATGAATGAATTGGGTATGCATATTGTCGATAAGGCTTTGCAGGTAGGCGCGCTCTTCGGGAGTCAGCTCGCGCGTGGGTGAGCCCGTGTCCTTGAACTCGCCGGCCTTGAGAGTGATGGCCTTCAGCTTGGCCCACTTAATCAGCTCTTCGTAGTTGTACCACTGGGCGATGACGCCAATGGAGCCGACGATACTGGCGTCGTCAGCGAAAATCTTGTTGGTTGCTGAGGAGACATAATAGGCGCCACTCGCGCCCACGGTGGCGATCGAAGCCACGATGCGCTTTTTCTTCTGATCGCGAATGCGCAGCACTTCACGATAGATCTCTTCGGAAGCCGCCGCACCGCCCCCAGGCGAATCGACATGCAGAATAATCGCCTTGATGGAGCTGTCTTCACCAAACTTTCGTATCTGCTCGACAGTATCTTTGGGAGTGAGGATGACTCCTTCCAGCTCGACAACTCCAATCCTGCCGTTGAAGCCGGAGAATCCATCCTTTTGTTGGGTGCGCACCGAGAAGTAAACCAGCGAGAAGATACCGAGGAGGAAAAGAAAAAAGGCCCCTCCTCCGAGTAACACCCAAAGGAAAAAGCGTGAGCGCGGCGCGTCGGACATAAAGGATGGGTAAGTGTAGCAGCAACGAGCAACCAGCGACTAGCAATTAGAGGTCAGCTTTGGCGGCAGTGGCGAAAAGCGAAAGGCCGCGTCAGTGAAATATCGACGCGAAGAAGGCTCCCACTTTGCTGAACAAACCGTGTGACTGCTTCTTGGCAACCTGGGGATTGTCCCTGGAAGCGACGCTTTTCTTTGCGTTTGCCGGCGGCACTACCGTGGGCTCAAGCTGCACCACCTTGTTGTTCTCCAGCCTGAGCACGGCAATGTTCCGGCTAAAATCCGGCACGGGGTCGTCACCCCGGAAGATAAACGGAGCTTCGACCGCCAGATGCTGTTCCGGCAGCGGCGGCGGTGCGACGGCCAAAGCCGTTGCCGGCTGAGGCTGCGTCGGGGCAGGCAGAGGCGCCGGCGCTACAGCCAGAGGCGACGCCGACTGCGGCTGGGTTGCAGGAGCGGGCGGCGCGGCCTTCGCCACCTGCACGGGCACGGCTCTTGGACAGCCGCAATTCTGCTTCGCGCGGCTGGCCTCCCTCAGATGGCCGCCCTTGAACATGACTGCCTCATCCTGCTTCACCTGGTACGTCGCATCGCCCAACGTCTCCGATATGACAATGGCCGACACATTCCATGGCAGAGACTGCACACAGGTGTCGCCTTCAGGCGTTACTCGCACTGCGACGTGCACCGTGCCTGGACCGGGCAGCATCAGCTGGAGGTCTGGCGTCAGCAGCCTGTCTGCCTCTGCCCCCAGAGGATAGTTCAGCTCCAGATTGCCGCTGTTCAGGCTTAGCAGCAGTTCCCTTCCGGTTTGCGAGGAGGTTACGGAGAGCTTTGTGCCCTCGCATACCATCACCGTTCCGCCGCGTTCCAGTTTGAGCGTCGCCGCTTGCGCGCCGGCCTGTATCGACGAGCCGCTAAGCACGCTTGTACCCGAGCTCGCAAGCACCACCGATCCCTTAACGCTAGCGTCGGTGGCATACAACTCGCCAATCGCCTGTTGAGCGGCGGCTGAAAGCGGCATCGCGAAAAGGATGGCAACGACGGGAAACGCGAGACGTTGGAGAGAAAACGGCATTCCTTAACAAGCGCCAAGGTGAGCGCCAATGTGACGATAACACCGAAACAGCCGCTACAACAATGCACCGGGCCCGCGCCGGGACGAACTGTACGATGTTACAAACGTATCAGTCAAGCGCCTGCAAGTTGCCTAGGGGGTTATTGCACGAACGCCAACCGCTCCTCGTCCTTTTTCGCCTTGGCAATGGCGAGCAGGTCCGCCGCCTTCTGCGCGATGTGCTCGGCGCTGAGCTCGAATTCCTTGATCAGCTCCCACGGCGCTGCTAACTGCTAATGGCTACCTTCCCACAAGGCTGGGCGTCAATGAACATTGGGTCTGTGAGGCAGCTCACGAGCGGTTGTGACAGTCGCGGCGGCCTCCCGACCGCACGGCGGGATGCCCGTTCTAGAATGGTTGACTGGTGGGCCGAGGTCTATGCAAACAGCAGATGTCGTCATCATCGGCGGCGGGATTGTGGGCGCGAGTGTCGCCTGGCATCTCACCGAGGCGGGTTGCCACAATGTGCTCGTCGTCGAGCGCGAATCGCACCAGGGCAAAGGCTCCACCGGGAAAAGCATGGGCGGCGTGCGCGCCCAGTTTGCGACCAAGCCGAACATCCAGATGTCGCTGTACTCGATTCCCTTCTACGCCGCCTTCGAGGAACGGCTGGGACATCCCTCCGGATATCGCGCCCAAGGTTATTTATTCGTCGCAACCAGCCCCAAGCACCTCGAGTATCTGGAAATGAATCAGAAGCTGCAAAAAGAATTGGGACTGAAACATGCCCGCATGATCTCGTGTGCAGACGTCGTCTCGATGGTCCCACAGCTACGCTGTGACGATGTCCTGGGTGGAAGCTTCTGTCCGACCGACGGATTCGTCGATCCTTACAGCGTCATGGTCGGCTTCACCACGCGCGCCTGTGAGCAGGGTGCGACGTTGTGGCGCTCCACCGAAGTTACGGCAATCCACCACAAGGGCTCCAGCATTAGCGGCGTCGAAACCGTGCGAGGCCCGGTTAGTACAAGAGTTATCGTGAACGCTGCTGGACCATGGGCATGCGATGTGGCGGCACTGGCAGGAATCCCGCTGCCCGTCGAACCCATGCGCCGCATGCTGGTTCCGACCGAGCCATTCGACAGCGTCTCGCATGAGGTGCCAATGGTCGTGGACATGAGCACCGGCTTCCACTTCCGGCCCGAGAGCCTGGGCTTTCTGTTGGCGTGGAACGATCCAGAAGAGAAGCGGAGCTTCAACACCGACTTCGAGCCGTCATTTATTGAGAAAGTCTTGACGCTGGCCGCAGATCGCGTGCCGTGCTTTGAGAATCTCGCCGTCAATCCGAAGCGCGCCTGGGCGGGACTATACGAGATGTCCCCTGACCATCATGCGATCATTGGACCGGTGCCGGAGATGAAGGGGTTCTTTTGCGCCAACGGATTCAGTGGCCACGGCGCAATGCACGCTCCCGCCACCGGCAGGATGGTGACCGACCTGATCCTCAACGGCAAGACGGATGTCATCGAAAATGTCGAAGTGCTAAGCCCGGCGCGCTTCGCTAAGGGCGAGCTGCTGCACGAAACCGCGGTGCTGTAGTCGTGAACAGGAACGTAACATCGCAACACCTTCTGCGGGAGGCATCGGCGAGCGATGTCGACGCAATTGTCTCGCTGATCAATCGCGCCTTTGCTGTCGAGCATTTCTTTAAGGACGGCGAGCGCACCAACGCTGAGCAGGTCTGGCAGATGATGAAAGACGGCAGCTTTTTGCTGCTCCTCGAGAATGCCGTGCCGGTGGCTTGTGTGTTCGTGAAGGTCAACGGAGAGCGCGGATATCTCGGCACACTCTCGGTGGATCCCTCGCGGCAACGGTCGGGCCTCGGCGCCAGGATGATGCACGAAGCCGAGCAGTATTTCCGCGCCGCCGGCTGCAAGGTGATCGACATACGTCTGGTGAATCTGCGTACAGAGTTGCCGGCCATTTACCGCAAGTTTGGATTCGTCGAGACTGGCACGCAATCCGCCGCAGTGATTAAGAACGCTACTCGCCCAATTCACTTCATCACGATGTCGAAGGAACTGTGAGTGCGCAAATGACCATTCCTAAAATCACCCTCAAGAACACCGACCTCACCGTCTCGCGCTTCTGTTTCGGCACCATGACCTTTGGCAAGCCCCTTGATCAGGCAGGTGCAACGCAAATCGTCAATCGCTGCATCGAAGCCGGCATCAATTTTTTCGACACCGCCAACATATATCAGCACGGCGTTGCCGAAACCATGCTGGGCCACGCCGTCAAAGGCAAGCGCGATCAACTCGTAATCGCCAGCAAAGTTTTCTTCAAGATGGGCGAAGGCGCCGACCAGCAGGGTCTATCGCGCAAAGCCATCGTGCGCGCCATTGACGACAGCCTGGAGCGGTTGGGCACAGACTATCTCGACATCTACTACTTCCATGCGCCTGATCACGACGTCCCCGTTGAAGAGTCGATGGAGGCCATGCAGTCGCTGATCAAGCAGGGCAAGGTGCGCTATCCCGCGTCCTCCAATTACGCAGCGTGGCAAGTGGTGCAGATACTCTGCATCGCAAAAGAGCGTAGCTGGAGCGCGCCCTACATCTCCCAGCCGATGTACAACCTGCTGGCGCGTGGGATTGAGCAAGAATACCTGCCAATGTGCAAAGGGTTTGGGGTCTCAACTGTGGTTTACAATCCGCTCGCCGGCGGGCTGCTCACGGGCAAGCACAAGCAGGAGAAGATCACGCCTGGCACACGCTTCGACGACAACAAGCTCTATCAGGACCGCTACTGGCACGAGCAGTACTTCCAATCCGTCGAGCAATTGCGCAAGATCGCGCAATCGGCAGGGCGTTCGCTCGTGAGTCTGGCACTCAACTGGCTCTTGCATCACACTGCCAGCGATTGCATCATCCTCGGCGCATCGCGCATGGAGCAGTTGAATGAGAACCTAGCCACCATCGATGACGGCGCGCTTAGCGAAGATGTCGTCAAGGCATGTGACGAGGTGTGGCGCAACCTGCGCGGCCCCTTGCCGGTGTACAACCGCTAGCAATCACTGCTCCGGCAACACCGGCAACTCCAGCTTGTTCACTGCCGAGGGGTCGTCGCGCAGCTTGACATACAAATCGGGTCCGTTGGGATGCGGCACATTCAACTCCGAGCCGGCAAAACCATCCGGCACAGGCGTGCTCTGCTGGAATTGCGGATCGCTGGACACGGAGTCGAGCAGATACAGCCCCGATCCCCGCAACTTGCATTGCTGATCGGGCGCGCGTGGACAACGAAGCTCCTCAACCGTCGGCAGTCTCACCAGCGTGACCAGCGGCTGCCAATCTCCCTTCTCACCACCAGCAGCAACGGGCCGGAACAGCAGCGGGCCATAGGCAGAAGAGCCGAGCTCCTTGTGCGGATCGAGCGTTGCCAACACGGTCTGCGAATCCTGCAACATCAGGCTGCCGTCGGCCAGGCTCAAGGTTGCGCGTACCGAATTGTCTGCGGTCGCGACTTCAATCTTCTCGTCGCGTGGAAACGTTGACGGCGCCTGGGTCTTCAACGAAAACGAAAGCTCTGCATTCTGCGGTAGTTCATCGTCGCTGCCCAACTGAATGGCCGAGGCTGCAGGCGACGTGGCCTGCCGGATAGTTTTGCTGATGAGCGTCACTCGCGGCCGTGGCGCCTGAACGGTCGTCGCCAGTTCCAGCACGCGCCCATCCTTCAGCGTCACCTGCGCGGTTTGCGACTCGCCGACATGCAACCCGCTCACGTCGCCGGAGGCCGGAGCTGACATCTGAAGCTGGTCCTGGTTCCCGGCGCGATTCAGACTGCCCGGCGCGAACTCAATTCCGCTGAGCTTCAGACTGGCAACTTCGTCGAGCCGCGTGCCCTTCAGCACCCCCTGACGATCGCCGGCATCGATGGAGAAGCTGTCGAGATGACCAGCTTCGGCGTACGAATGCAGCGTGATCTCGTCAGGCTTGGGCAAGCCGAACTGCTTCACCTGCATTGTGAGCGGGCCGGGCGCGACGCCCTTCAACGGAACTGTAACCTGCAACTCGCCGTGATCCACGATTTTGTGCGTGGCTTTCAGCTGCTTGCCCTGCTGGCTGGTCACGCTCACGCTATCGACGCAAACCGCGGCATCGGACTTGAGGTGCAGCGTGTCATCGCGGCCAATGATGAGCGCGCTCTGGTCGGCAGAAGCCAGTGTCCAATCCGCCGAATGCGCCGTCCGCAGGTGAAAGGTAGGCCCTTCGAACGAATCGAATCCCCATTTGCCCCGCAACGTGCCGCTCATCTCTTCGGGAAGCTTCGCCAACTCCGGCGCGATCGGCGAATGTGCATCTGTGCCCGACTTTCCGGCTAGGCGGTCATCGATGACGAAGCCACCGCGTGCCGGATCAGGCCTGACCGGCAGCTCCATCGAGGCGCCGGACTTGCTCCACAAATGTAGCGTCCAATCATGTCCAAGGCTGCTCGAGAACGCCAGAGGAGCGCCTTCTGCAGGCAGCACAAGCGAGGGATTGGTTGCGCAGTAAACGCCTTTCGCATCGACCGCGCGTAGCGGTGGCAGCTGCACCGGCCCGATCGGCGGCAATCCAATCACCAGCACCGACTTCGGTTTCTGGAACGACGGCGCCGCATTTAGCAGCAGCTTGAGCTCGTCAGTCTTGGGCACCCCCAGTGCAGGAATGTACTGGTACTCGGCCGTGTGAAATGTGGTCAGCAGTCGCGCCACATCAACGATCGCGCCTACGTAAGGACTGTAGAAGCCCGCGCCCGCCCATGGAGTGCTGCTGATTTGACCGATGAGGTCCACCGCGCCGCCCGAGGCGAGTTCAGCAACCATGGATTGGCTGTGCGGATCGTCGAGCACCAGGTTATTGGAATTCTGCGTCAGGCAGTCGGCCTGCTGCTCTGCCGGCTTCTGGAAGCAGTCACTGTCAAGCTTGATGCTGAGGCTTCGCGCCAGCATCGTCGATTGCTCCTTCAACTGCTCGGGATCGGCGTTGGCGGCTTGCTGCACGGCGCTTAGGTAAGTATTCAGGCGCGAGCGATCGAGGCTGGCGCGATCCAGGTCCTGTGTGGCGCGAACGAACGCACCTGGCCTGCCGCGCACATTGGAGCGCAGCGTGCTGAAGTCGCCGCCGGTTTCGGGAGCCAGGAAGAGCAACGCCTGTTCTGCTCCCTTCGGCACAGTGACCATTGCGCCTTCCTGCCGCACCTTTTTATTCCAGCACTCGATGCGCGTAAACCAATTCTCCGGCGGCGGATTTGTTGTGCCGCGTAGAAACGCCACGATGAGCAGGTAGTGCGCACTCTGGTTTTCCGGGAATGCCGGATGCACCCACAGCCGATCGCCCACTTGCAGGTTGGGCACCTCGGCGATGGGCAACTGCTTGTCGCCTCGAACGATCCGCACTTCGACTCGCGGCCCTGGCAGGTCGAACGCAGCCGAATCCGCAGAAGCCGTCGCCGGCAAAAGTAATAGGTTGAGTATGAAGACGGAAAGCAGGCCCGAACGCAAAACCATGTCTCTATCTTAGAAGCAAACCAGAGTTGCCGGGTTTCAGCAGGCAAGCGGACTAAGCGTCATTCGCTCGTCTCTAATTTGTGCGTCAGATCGAGCAGTCTGACCACATTTCAGCTGCCCCTGAAACGTGCCTGGCCCTCACCGTTTATCCTCTTACCATGAACACGAAATATCCGCTGGCATCCACAGCTGCTCTCATCGCCGACCCCGGGCGCGCTGCCATGCTCACCGCACTGCTGGATGCAGGGTCGCTCCCTGCGGGTGAGCTGGCGCGTATGGCTGGAGTATCGGCGCAGTCCGCGAGCATGCACCTGGCGCAATTGGTCGCAGGCGGCTTGTTGAGCGTCAATCAGCGGGGACGCCATCGCTATTACCGTATCGCCCGCCCCGAGGTGGCACACGCCATTGAGTCACTGGGCGTCATCTCGAGAGTGGCGAAATACAAGCCCAGCGGGGCCGACCAGGCGCTGTGCTACGCCCGCACTTGTTACGACCATCTGGCAGGCGAGTTGGCGGTGCAGTTGACCGCCGCTTTTGAGCGCAACCGATTTCTTCTGGCGCAAGGTGACAGGGACTACGAATTAACAGGGCGTGGCGAAACTTTCCTTTGTAATTGGGGAATCGATGTCATCGCCCTGCGCGGCCTGAGAAGAACGTTCGCGCGCCGCTGCCTCGACTGGACCGAGCGCCAGGACCATCTTGCTGGTGCGGTGGGCGCGGCAGTCTGCCAAAAGCTGCTGGAATTCCGCTGGATCACGCGCGATAAGCGGAGCCGCGCCGTTCATCTTTCCTCGTACGGACGGCGCGAACTCTCACGCCTCCTCCAATAGCCCGTTCGCTTTGCTCTTCTTGCGGCTGCATCCTTCAATTGAACCTGAAACGTGTCGCGCTTCCCTCCGGATAAATTTTGCTTCAGGCGGATCTAAAACCTACGCCACTGCGCAATCCAATCCGAAATGGAGAAGTCATGATCACCGTCTGCATTCGTTACACGATTGATATTCAGAAGCACAGCGACTTTGAGCAGTACGCACGCAACTGGCCCGAGCCGATCAAGCGCTGCGGCGGAGAGCTGATTGGCTACTTCCTTCCGACGAAGGTGGCCGGTGCCACCAACATCGCCTTAGCGCTGATTAACTTCCCGAGCTTGGCGGCCTACGAGAAATACCGGGAAGCGCTGATGCAGGACCATGGCGCCAAAGACAACGTTGCGTTTGCCGATCGTTCGGGCTGCATCCTGGTTGAAGATCGGTCATTCCTGCAGCAGGTCCGATGAACCCCTTGCGCTCACCTGAAGCACATCCCTCAAATGAACATAGCGATAAGAAATCGGAGGGGTGATCTGAATAGCGGGAGAGAACCGGCAGAAAAGTTGAAAGGCTGTGACTTTGGTTATGCTCTAGCCGCCAACTCCTGCGAGGGAGTCATCGGCGTGGAGGCATGTACCGTCACAGCCCTTGAGGCGATCTCCGCTTTCGCGGCTCCAGACCCCGGCTGACATCTCGCAACGCAGTCGGTTTTTTCGGGTCTGGGGGCCCCGCTGGTCGCCCTGCGGGAACCGATCACTCAGCTTACTTCGGGCTGACAACTATTGTCGCCTGCCCTTTTCTGCCGTCGACGAAAGCCATCCTACCGGACGATTGAAAATTGTCAACGCCCAAGGTTTGTGCAAATGCGTTTTATTTTCATGTGGAAATTTTTTGTGTAAGCGACCGCATTCAGCCGAGTTGCGCGACCTCTTACAAAATATTCAAATTACATTCACACCTTTTGCACAGTAAAAGAGCATCCTTAGGGCGAACCTCATCAGTTTCTTGACGGATTCAGCTTTGTGACGCATCTTGGATTGGTAGGGAGCGAATGCCTGATCTCGTAGCCTATGTGGATGGCGGCTCGCACGGAAACCCCGGCCCCTCCGGGATTGGCGTTGTCATTGAGGGACCCGAAGGCGAGACGGTTCGCATCGCCAAGTGGGTCGGACGTCAGGACAATAACGTCGCCGAATACTTGGCTCTTCTGGAAGCCCTGCAACACGCCGTCTCAGTAAATGCCCGCACTTTGCACGTCTATTCCGACTCCGAAGTCATCGTCAAACAAATGACGGGCGAGTACGCCTGCCGCAGCCCGCGCTTGCATTCTCTCAACTGGACCTGCCGCAAGCTCGCACGCAGCGTCGAATTTTCCATCGCCCATATCCCGCGTGAAGACAATCGCGAGGCGAACCACCTGGCGCTCAAAGCGGCAAAGTCGCATAGGCCCGCGTGATGGGGTTATGGCGAAGAGCAGAGATCGTAGATCTTTCGTGAGAGTCCAATGAGCTCCAGTGAGATGTTCTCGCGCTCGAAATTTGTCAGCGCCACCACGCCGAATTTTTTCTCTGGGAGGAGATAGAGGATGCTGCTGAACCCTTGCTGATCTCCTCCGTGTCCGGCTTCCTTCAGGTTACGATAGCTGCCAATCGGCCCTCCAATGAAAAAGCCAAATCCATAGATTGTGTCCTTGTCGTCGCGGGTCTTTGCGGGCGTCAGCATTCGTTGCAGTGTGGATGCCGCAACCAGGCGCTCCCCATATAGCGCGGCGACAAAGTTCCCCATGTTGCGTGCGCTGGAGTTGATCCCGCTTCCCGGCGGCTTATTGCTGGCGTCGATGAAAACAGCGTTTTGCAGGTTACCAGAGCGATCGAGACTATAACCGCGTGCACGATGTGGGATGATCGCGAACACATCGTCCAGTCGGGTGGACGACATGCCGGCAGGTGTGAAGATCGTCTGCTGCATGTAGCTTTCATACGACTCGCCGGAAGCCCCTTCCATTACGCAGCCCAGGACGATGTATCCGTAACTCGTGTACTGCATTTTGGTGCCCGGCTCGAATTGCAGCGGATCGTCGGCGAACTGGCGTAGCGCCTCATCGATGCTCGTATAGTGAAGCGTATTGATCGTCTCAGCGTCATTCCGGTAGTCGCGAATACCGCTCTGATGGGTCAGCAGCTATCGTGTGGTGATTGTCCACTGCTTCTTCGGGAATGCCGGGCAGTACTTCTGAATTGGTGCATCAAGGTCGAGCTTACCTGCTTCCATCAGCTTCATGGCGGCCGTCGCGGTGAGCGACTTGGAGATTGACGCGATCCGGTACACTGTATCTGCGCTGGCGGGAACTTCATTCTCAACGTCGGACGATCCGTATCCGTTCGTAAGCACCACTTGACCATCAACGACCACCGCCAGCGAGAGACCGGAATCTTGTGTTCAGCAACATACGTGCGAACCAGGCTGTCGATCGCGCTCTTCTGCAAAGTGGAGATCTGAGACGCAGCAGGGTGCGCCATCAGCAGCAGAGCGAGCGTGAGTCGGAACATCGAACAAAAAAACTGGGCACGCCCAATGTGCAGATGCGGCAAAGTCATGAGAGTCCTCGCGGCTGGAGCTGACATCTGGCAGATAGATCGCATTCTATCTCTGCTCCTTTAGTGGTGGCCCTGTGACCCTTATCACTGACCCTCTTCCCTGGAAAGGACAGGATGGAGCTAACGCACGAGGAAGCTGCCATGCCGACCAGGACCATCATCGAACCTTTCCGCATCAAGAGCGTGGAACCGATCCGCTGGACCACGCGCCAGCAGCGGGAAGAACTGCTCCAAGCCGCGCATTACAACCTGTTTCTGCTGCCCGCTGAAGACGTGCTCATCGACCTGCTGACCGATTCGGGCACGGGCGCGATGTCTACCGCCCAATGGGCAGCCATCATGCAAGGCGATGAGAGCTATGCCGGCAGCCGCAGCTTTGACCGCTTTCGCGAATCCATCCAGGACATTTTCGGCTACGGCCATGTCATTCCGACCCACCAGGGACGCGCCGCCGAGCGCATCCTGTTCAGCGTGGCATGCAAGAAGGGCGACATCATCCCGAACAACACGCACTTCGATACCACGCGAGCCAACATCGAATTCATCGGCGCGGAGGCAGTCGACCTGCCCATGGCCGAGGCGCGCGAGCCGGCGAAGTGGCACCCCTTCAAAGGCAACATGGATGTCGCGGCGCTCGAGCAACTGATTGCGCGGGTGGGTCGTGAGCGCATTCCGCTGGTCATGCTCACCATCACCAACAACTCCGGCGGAGGCCAGCCGGTCTCGATGGAAAATGCGCGCGCCGTGAGTGCGGTCTGTCGCAAGCATCGCATCCCGCTCTATTTCGACGCTTGCCGCTTTGCCGAGAACGCCTACTTCATCAAGCTCCGCGAAGACGGCTACGCCTCGAAGACGCCCAAGCAAATTGCGCGCGAAATGTTTGCGCTCGGCGATGGTTGCACCATGTCCGCCAAGAAGGACGGCATGGCCAATATCGGCGGATTCCTGTGCACCAACGACGGCATTCTCGCCGCCCAGGAAAAAGACCTTTTGATTTTGACGGAAGGTTATCCGACCTACGGCGGTTTGGCCGGCCGCGATCTCGAGGCCATCGCGGTTGGTGTGCAGGAATCGCTCGAAGAGGATTACCTGCGGTATCGCATCGCCTCCACGGCGTATCTCGGCGATCACCTCAGCCAGCAGGGCGTGCCGATCGTGCAGCCTCCGGGCGGACACGCGATCTACCTCGACGCGCGCGCCTTCCTGCCGCACCTTCCGCTCGACGAATTCCCCGGCGTGGCGCTTGCGGCCGAGCTATATCTCGAGGGCGGCATCCGCTCGGTCGAGATCGGCAGCTTGATGTTTGGAGCGGCGGCCAAAATGGATCTGGTGCGTCTGGCAATTCCGCGCCGCGTTTACACGCAAAGCCACGTTGATTATGTGATCGAGGTGATCCTGGCGGTGTGGCAGCGCCGCGAGCAGATTTGCGGCATGCGCCTGACGTATGAGGCGCCCTTTCTGCGGCACTTCACGGCATACCTTGAGCCGGTCGAGGCGGCGAAAGCGGTCGCGTGCGTGTAGCGCCTCCTTCTATTCACGGTTTTCCGCTGGGCTCGCTCCAAATTTTTCGGCGAACTTCGACGCCGTGATCTCGTAAAGCACACTATCCAGTCCCTCGGTGTTCTGGCGCCATCCCACACGAACTCCGCCTATCTTCTCCACTGCCTTTTGCGAACGGAAGTTCCCCGGTCCGATGAGAAAAACCACGCGATCCACGAACTGAAACGAATGTCGCAGCATCAGCTCTTTCATCTCGCCGTTGTACGCGCCTCCCCAATGCGAGCGCGCCAGAAACGTCCAACCAATTTCGACTTCGCTTCCTTCCGGGTCGTATCGGTGGAAACGCGAGGAACCAATAATCTGCCCACTTTTCAGATCGATTGCAACCAACGCTCCGCCAGAGTCCAGATTTTTCTGAAAAAACTCCCTAAAGACCTTTTCTTTGTACCGATCTCCCTTCGGGTGTTGTTCCCAAATGAGTGGATCAGAAGCAACGGCGTAGAGAGCTTGAAAGTCCTCCGGCTGGAGCGGCCGCAGTTCGAGCAGCTTTCCCTTAAGTGTCGGCTGAAGATCGAAACCCGATTTTGGCTGTCGTTCAGCCCTGACTACTGGAACATCCTCACTCACATCAACCTCACTGGCATGCCGGCACAGCAGGATTCAACGCCACTTCCGATAGAGGCTGCTGACTCTGCTGCTGCAGTTGGGTGTTTACTGCCGGCAGTTCTTGCTTCATCAGCTCCGACCATTGTTGTGCGACCTTCGTCAGGTCCCGGCAATAATCGCGATACGCAGTGCGCATCGCATCCGTGGGCGCCGCGTCCGCCTGGTTCACGCTCTCCGACAGCGACGCCAGCTCCGAGTTCACCAAAAAGAAAGTTCGTTTCGGTTTGCCAAAGCCGCCGAAGCCACGCTGCATCTCCCCTTTCAGCTTGCGCGCCTTGGCGTCGAACTCGTTAACCGACTGCACCGCAGGTTTGGCCTGCTCGCTGTTTTGCAGCGCCTTCTGCCGCTCCGCAACTTCGCTCAGTAACTTCGCGGCCTGCTCGTGATACCCGTAGCTCAACGAAATCAGCTCGGCTACCTGCCGGTCGAATTCGAGCTGCTGCCGCAACGCTGTCGCCGTCACAGTGACCCTCGGATCCATCACCACCGTGAGCGGCTGCGTGTACGTCTTACCGCCGACCGCTAGCCGCACCTCGTACTGCCCCGGAACCACGAACGGCCCTTGCGGCTCAGCATGCGTGCGTTCATACAACGCCGAAATGGGATACGTGTGTTGGACCGCATCCGGCGCGCCGTAGCGCAGGTCCCAAATGTAGCGGTTCATGCCAGCGTTCTTGGGCAGCGGCGTCGGATGGTAAAGCCAATAACTAGGAACGGGCGGCGGTGGCTCCTCCGCGTGCATCGCTTCCGGCTTGCTGGACAGCTGCCGCACGAGCTTACCCTGCTGATCATAAATCCCAATCTCTACGTCGCCTGGTGGCGCAGACTTAAAGTAATAGTCGAGCACTGCACCGGTTGGCGGATTATCGCCTGCAGGCAACTCCGGCGGCAGCGGCGTGTCCTGATTCATGTCGTTACGCAGGCGAATCGCGGTCGCTGGATGGAAAAGATGGACGTTGGACTTCGCCACCTTCTCGTTGATCTGCCGCAACGGCGTGAGATCGTCAAGAATCCAGAGCGCGCGTCCATAAGTCGCAGCCACCAGATCGTCGTCGTGCACGACCATATCGCGCACGGAAACCGTCGGCATGTTCAGCTGCAACGTTCCCCAATGATCGCCGTTGTCGAACGAGACAAACGGTCCCGTCTCGGTTCCCGCATAAAGCAACCCCTGGCGCATGGGATCTTCGCGCACCACCTTCACGAAGCTGAAATCAGGGATGCCGTTCACAGCCTCCTGCCATGTCTTGCCGGAATCGCTGGTGCGGAAGATATGCGGGCGAAAGTCGTTGCCCTGATGATTGTCCACTGAGACGTAGGCGATCGCAGGATCGAAGTGCGACGCTTCGACCATCGTGATCTCGGCGAATTTCTGCAGTCCGAGAGGCGAGACGTTCAGCCAGTTCGCGCCGTTGTCAGTCGTGACTTGCACGATGCCATTATTCGTCCCGACCCAGATCACGCCCCCCTTGAGAGCCGACGGCGCAATTGTCGTAAGCGCGCGCCGATCAGGAGGCCTCAGCGTCTGCTCCTCTTCCTGAGCCTTCGGCTTCCTGTCTTCGGCTTCCTTCGTCTTGGCTTCTTCGCTCTTCTTCGCCTCCGGCTCGTACTCCTCCGGCTGCTGTGGGTTCGGCGGCGGCTCCCCGGGACGAACCGTCAGGTCCGGGCTGATTGCCTTCCACGTCGTTCCTTCATCGCTGGTTTGCAGCAGGAACTGCGTTCCCTCATAGAGCGTGTGCGGATCTTGTGGCGAAAACGCCAGCGGCACGTTGGTCGCGGTACGGTAATCGCCATCGCGACTTACGTTGGGCGAGATCACCTTCACCTGCCGATTCGTGCGATCGATTCGCCACAAACCTCTCGCCTCGCCACCCGCATAAACGATGTTGGGATCCAGCGGACTGGGAAGGATGTAGCCGAATTCGTAGCCGCCGATCGGGTCCCAATCCAACATCGTGATCGCGCCGTAATCGCCGCGGCTCAACGTTGCTACGGAGCCGCTGTCCTGCTGGGTCGCGTACACCCAATATGGAAAGCGATTGTCCGTCGATACGTGATACATCTGGCCGGTCGGCTGGTTGTACCAGGAGCTCCAACTCTTGCCGCCATCTATGCTCACAGTTGCGCCCTGATCGCTGCCCATGATCATGTAGTCGGAGTTCGTAGGATCGATCCACAGGGCGTGATTATCGTCGCCTCCGGGCGCGCCTTTGTAGGACGCAAACGTGAGGCCGCCATCGGTCGAGCGGTAGAGCGAAGTCTGCGCGACAAAAACCACGTCGGAGTTGTGCGGATCGACAAACACTCTGCTGAAATATCCGTTGCCCTGAATGCGCGGATCTTCTGTGATTCGCTTCCAGGTCGCGCCGCCGTCATCCGAGCGAAACAGCCCGCCCTGCTTCCGCTCCGAGACAATGGCATACACACGCTGTCCACCGCGAGCAACCACAACGCCAACGCGCCCGAGGTGCGCATTGGCCAGCTGCGGTATCGTGATCGGAGACCAGGTCTCGCCTCCGTCTTTCGTCTCGTAGACTGCCGCTCCGCCCGTTCCCAGCAGCCCTGCGAACGGCGTGTCGGGCGTCACGTAGTGATACCAAAGAGTGGCAAAGCCAATCTGGGGATTGTCAGGAGCAAAGGAGACGTCAATCGCGCCAGTCTTGTCATCCTTGTAGAGCACCTTGCGCCAGCTCTTTCCTCCATCGGTCGTCTTGAAGATTCCGCGCTCTTCGTTAGGAGCAAACGTGTGGCCCAACGCAGCCGCGAAAACCACATCAGCGTTGCTGGGATCGACCCAGATGGCGCCGATATGACGCGAGTCCTCCAGCCCAATGTGCTGCCAGGTTGCGCCCGCATCCGTGGACTTCCATATCCCGTTGCCCTGATTCACCGCACCACCGACATTGCTGACATCGCCGGTGCCGATGTAGACGATATTCGGATTCGATCGCGTGACCGCGATCGCTCCAATGGAAGCCACACGCTCTTTGTCGAAGATAGGTTTCCACACCATCCCGCCGTCTGTTGTCTTCCATGCGCCACCGCCGGCTGTGCCCATGTAGTAAATCGCCGGCTGGCCAGGGACACCAGTTACATCTGTGACGCGTCCAGCCCGGAACGGACCAATCTGTCGCCACTCGATTCCGGCATAGAGCGACGGATCGTATTGCTGAGCGCGAATCGACGGAGAGAAAGCGAGGCTTGCGATGAGAGCGGTGATGATAAAGGTGTAACGGGGTGCGATTGATTTGGGCAGCGCGCAGCCGCCCACAGCCAGCGTCATTCCTATCCTCCAAATGGATGAGCTTACACCAGAAGGAGGCAGGATGGCGCGGCACGCTTCCAGACGCGCAAAGACTCACCCATCCGTCGAGTCGAGCTCGTTCAGTTCGCACTGGTAGCGTCGCGCCAGGCGGCGATTGGTTTAGCCGCCTCATAATTAGTTAGTCTTCAAGGGGTAAGATTTCTTACAGGGGACTAGAAATTTAGCGCACTTGCGCCGCGTTCGTTCCTCGTGCTGCTTCCTGGCATTCGCGGGCTGCCGTAAGTAGCTTATCGATGTCTGGATCGGAGCGCAGCTTTTGGAGCAGTGGATCGGTCAGCAGGTTGGAGTACGAGCAGTAGTTGTTCTCAATCGCGCTCTCGAGCAGATGGAGCGCCGCCGCCTTCTTCCCGCAGTATCCAAAGACCGCGCCTTCGTTGTACCAGAGCTCAGGATCAGGCTCGGCGGGAAAACTGGTTTCAGCTTCGCGCGCCAGCCGGTCCAACTCCGATGCCGGGCGCAGTTGCAGGCATGACTCCAGCAGGTCGCGATGATAGCGCGGCGCCGTCGGCATGTGCTTTACCGCCTCGCGCGCCTCCTCGATCCTTCCCGCGCGCAGAAGCATATACGGCGTCACATACACCGCCCACTCCGAGCCTGCGTCGAGCCGGATGAAGTCGGCGGCTCGGTCCGGCTGGCCCAGATCCATGAAAACCCACGCGCATGAGCGGAAGATGTAACTGCCCGGATCGAGCGCGAGTGCCGTATTGCATTCATTGGCCGCTTCCTGCAGCATTCCGGCATAGCGATAAACGTAACTCATGACAAAATGCGCCTGCGCGTTTTCGGGACGGCGCTTCACTAGTTGCTGGGCTGCCTGGTAAGCCTTACCCAGCTCACCACGCTCCACGCGATTGGTGATCAACTGACCGGCTGCAAGCGTGAGATTGGGATCGAGTTGCAGCGCCTGCTCACAGGCCTGATTCGAGAGCTGCATCATCGTCTCGCCGCCGTCGGAGTACGTCGAATCGTAATAAGCGCGCAGGCCAAGCTGCTCCCACGCGGGGGCGTAGTCCGGGTCCAGCTGGACGACTTTTTGCAGTACCGCAATCGCATCTTTATTAGGCCCAGGATCGTGCGGCAGCGCCAGCGCATGCAGATAGAGATCGTAGGCTTCAGGATTCTTCGGGCGCGTCCCCGCGGTGAGGGCTCCCCCGCTCACGCCGAGAATCGGCAGCAAGCCTCGGCGTAATTGCGCCGCCATGTCGGACTGCAATGTAATCAGGTCCTGCGTCGGCGCGGTGAACGTGCTCTGCCACAGCACGCGATTCTCGTGCACATCGATTGCCTCGAGTGTGACCAGCAGGTTCTCGCCCTGCTTGACGAAATGCCCGCTCAGCACGGTGGCGACGTGCAGCTCACGGCCAACTTTTTGTGGATCGACATCGTTGCCGGAATATTTGCGGGTGAGCGATGACGGCCGAACATCGAGCGTACGGCTGTAGGTGAGCACGTTGGCAATTTCGTCGGCCAGCGCGTAGCGAAGAAAATCGACGCTGATGTCGCCATTCACATTTTGCAGCGGCAGTACCGCAATCGTGTTCCTCGCCGCGCCGGCTGCACCTGGCCGATGCTTGAACCACCATAGTCCCGCAAGAGTCAGCACCATGATGAGCACGGCGCTGACCGCGAGCAGAAGATAGGTTTGCCAGCGGCTCGTCGTCTCGAATGTGCTGGTGGCGATGCGATAGGGAAACGGTGAGTGAAGGCGGCCGCTGCTGGTCAGCTCCGGTTCCGTCTCACGCTTCAACGCCTGCAGATCGGCCTTCAGCACCAGCGCGCTCGGATAACGATTGCCGCGGTTCTTCTCCATCGCCCTGCCGATGATGCCTTGTAAATCAGCGGGAAGATTGGGATTCAGCTTCAGCGGCGGAACGGGCTTGCGGTTCAGCACCGCCTCAAGCGTGGTGACGGTGTTGTTGCCGGCAAACGGCTTTTTGCCGGTCGCCATCTGGTAGAGCACCGTGCCGAGCGAGAACAGGTCCGTCCTCGCATCCAGCTCTTCGCCGCGCGCCTGCTCCGGCGACATGTACACTGCGGTCCCGAAGATGTCGCCGGCAATCGACAACGGATCCTCCGCCGCCGCGTAATCGCCGGTCGCATACGCGGGAGACAATTTCGCCAGACCGAAATCCAAAATTTTCACCTGCCCGCTCTTGGTGATGAAAATGTTCGCCGGCTTGATGTCGCGGTGGATGATTCCCTTCTCGTGGCAGGCAGCGAGCGCGTCGGCAACCTGGATGCCGATGTCGAGGATCTCGTCAAGCTCCATCGGCTCGCCGAGAAGCCGGTCCTTCAGGCTCATGCCTTCCAGCTTCTCCATGACGATGAACGGCTGCCCGTTCGAGTCGTCCTCGATATCGTAGATGGTGCAAATTCCGGGATGATTGAGCTGCGAGGCGGCGCGAGCTTCGCGCACAAAACGTTCCAGCGCCTTCTTGTCGTTGGCAAGATCTTCAGGAATGAACTTCAGCGCCACGTGGCGGCCCAGACGCGTGTCTTCAGCGTCATAGACCAGACCCATTCCACCACCGCCGAGTTTCCCCACGATGTGATAGTGGGAAACTGTCTCGCCGACGACCATCCGCCAAACCTCGTGCCGCTGGCGGTAATGTTAGGCCGCGTTACAAATGGGGTCAACTTGGCTGACGAATTCTCAGGCGTCGACGAAATCCAATGAACCGATTGCTGCGGCGGTAAATCCAATGACGGGACAAACCGTCTCCGACGGCAAATAGAATTAAGGAGACCTTCTATGCCCACCATCACCACTCATGACGGCACGGACATCTTCTACAAGGATTGGGGAAAGGGACAGCCGATCGTTTTCTCGCATGGCTGGCCACTGAGCGCGGACGACTGGGATGACCAAATGCTCTTCTTCGGCCGGCACGGCTACCGCGTCATCGCCCACGATCGCCGTGGGCATGGCCGGTCCAGCCAAACCTGGGACGGAAACGACATGGATACTTACGCCGACGATTTAGCGCAGCTGTTCGAAGCGCTCAATCTGAAGGAAGCGATCCTCGTCGGCCACTCGACGGGCGGCGGTGAAGTCACGCGCTATCTTGGCCGTCACGGTGCGAAGCGCGTCGCAAAGGCGGTACTGATTAGCTCAGTGCCACCTCTCATGCTGAAGACGGAAAAGAATCCTGGCGGATTGCCCATCTCAGTTTTCGATGACCTACGGGCGCAACTCGCGGCCAACCGTCCTCAGTTCTATAAGGATATAACTTTCCCCTTTTACGGATATAACCGCCCCGGCGCCAAGATTTCGGAAGGCATCCGCGAACACTGGTGGTTGCAGGGAATGTTGGGGGGCGTCAAGGCACATTATGACTGCATTAAGGCTTTTTCGGAAACCGACTTCACCGAAGACCTTGAGAAAATCAATATCCCAGTGCTGGTGATGCACGGCGATGACGATCAGATCGTGCCGATCGGCGCCGCCGGTCTGATGTCGGCGAAGATTCTGAAGAACGCAACCCTGATTGTGTATCCAGGTTTTCCTCATGGCATGCCGGCCACCAACGCCGATCAAATCAATGCTGACCTGCTGGCTTTCTTCGAGCGCAGCAAGCACGCCGCGGCGTAACAATTAGTAGCCAGTTGTCGGGTGTTGGCCTGCGCTGATGGCTGATAACTGGCTACTAGCTTCTGGAAGCTGGTTACCCAGGTTACCAGACCTATGAGAGAAACCGCGCAAACTCTGCAAAACGATCGGTAATTCCAAGGCTATAGAACTCATGCGAAGCTTGTACTATATGAAAAAGTTGCCAACCTAGAAAAAATGTCTTGCAAATTCTCGCCGAGTCGTGCCATTGTAGCAATGCGTAAGGAGAACGCCCGATGAGTAGTAAAACGCAACTCGTAATGCGTAGGCATTCGCGGCCAGCTGATGGCTGTGATTGTCGCCGGGCGGAGTATTTACATTTCAGCTAACCTCCGGCGAACTACTCCTACGCTCTAACACGTCAAGCTAAGCATTTCTTGGTCTCAAAGGGAACAGTTCCATCGACTGTGAATCAGATTCTTTTCGTCTGGCGGCCACAGTGAATGGGATCAGCGCCGAAGTGTGTGGTTACTTCTTCGGCATGCTCTCAACGGTAAGGGTTCGATCCTCAATGCCGGATGTAATGTTCCCTGACCTTGTTTAGATAGGCGTAGCTTCGACAACAACTTGGGTCGGTGGCGAAGAACTTCGGACGCTTTGCCTCGTATTTTCCGCGTTATCCGATTAGAAAGAAATTTGTGCGCAAGATTCTTACACACAGCGTGTTCACTTTCCCCGGAGGAGGGTCGGCATCTCGTGTGCTACTCGGCGAATATGAATTCGACCTCAGGGCGGGAGAATTGCGGCACGGGGAGCACAAGACCATTTTGCAAACCCAGCCGCACAAGATTCTACTGATGCTGGTTGAGCAGCCGGGAGAAGTCATTACTCGCGATGAGATCCAGCGGCAGCTCTGGCAGGACAATGTCATCGTCAATTTCGAAGTCGGCATCAACCAGGCGATGAGTAAGCTGCGGCGTGCGCTGAATGATTCTGCTGCAGTGCCACGGCTGATTGAGACCGTGGGACGTCGCGGCTACCGTCTTATGGTTTCGGTGACGGTATCGCCGCAGCCAACCCAGTCAGCACCGCCGGGTGGCACTCCAACGCTCGATCAGCCTTTGCCCGAGCTTCTTGCCGGGATAGTGGAGGAAGCTTATGCGAAGGAAGAGCGAAAGATGCTCACTACAGCTTTGCTGAAACTGCTCAATGCATTGGCCGATCTGGATCCAGCCTTGGGGGAGTCCAGCGGCACGTAACTGTTCTCTAGTCTGAATCAGTAGAAGCTAGTGAAGTTGACAACACTATAGGTCGGTGGCAACGATCTGCCGACCTATATAGCCTCCGGCGATAGCCGGTTAGAAAGCTTAGTATGACTACCATTCACGTCAGGAAGGAAGCGCCTGTCCAAGGATCGCGGTGTGACTCGTGCCAGCACGCGCACATCATTGTTGGATACCGTGAATCGGAGACACTCGTCTACTGCACCTACGTTTATCAGCAGGCGATTCCGGTGCTCTTCAAGGTGCGCGAGTGCTCGAACTATGCCGACAAGAACAGGCCCACCTGGGATCAAATGCAGGATTTGGCACTGACCATCAGGGAGACTACCTCGGCAAAGACTACGGGCTTCAAGCTGCCAATCATATTGCAGGACGAAGCAGTAGCTGAGAGCGAATGAATTAAAACAGCTGACAAAGCTAGTGCGGGCCGGAGAAATCTGGCTCGCATTTTATCTGCAAAGGGCTTAGTAGATTCCGGTTCGATAGATGATCCACCAGCTCAACAACAGCGCGGCACAGGTTTCAGCAACGCCCCACCCGAACGAGAGAAAGAACGCTCCACAGCTCAATAGAGCAAAGAGCAACCAGAAGGACTTCTTTTGTGAATCCAATCGACCGCCTTATTGAGAATCTCACAAGGAAAAGCCCCTTTGCATGCGGTGGTTTTTCCTGCGTGCGGGAACAATGGTTACCCGTCGGCTTCCGCCTCGCGGGCCACCTTCATCACACTCTTTTTCATGCGGAGTTCGCCGGCCCAGTAGAGGCTGATCTCGTGCCCTTCGGGGTCGTTCACGTAGGCGTGGCGCCAGCCCCAGGGCATTACCTGCGGCAATTGCGTAAAGTAGAAACCGCGCTTGCGAAGTTTCTGGCAGAAGTCGTCGAGGTCAGGCACTTCGAAGTAGAGGCGCACACCGTCGCTGGCCACTGACGCACCCGGTCCAGCCTGGTGCAAGGCGAGCGTCCCATCGCCGCCCGGTGCTCGCAGTCGCGCATAGACTGAGCGGCCTTCGTGGCGAAAGTCTTCGATCAGCTTGAACCCCAGCCAATCGCGATAGAATGCGATACCCCGCCCCACGTCCTTCAAATAAATCATGGCGTGATTGAAGTTGAGCTTGCCACTGTTGTCTGCGGGCATCGTCTTAGTAGACGGCCTGACCTTCGTGGCTGCGGTTCGAGCTGGCTTGGCAGCAGCGCGCTTTTTGGCTGCGGTTCGAGCCGGCTTGGCAGCAGCGCGCTTTTTGGCCGTTGTGCTCGCCTTGCGCGCCGAAGTCTTCTTGCTTCCCTTCTTCTTCTTCATAGAGGGCCAGTATGTTCGGCGCCGAAAAGCATTGTCAAGCAAGGTGGGGCACAGGGAGCTAATCCGCCAGCGTCACTGGCGCGCCCTCTTCCTCTAGCGCCGGGACGGGGACAATGGTCAGCACATCCGTCTGCACCTTGTCCCACTGCTGAATCAGCAGGCCCTTCCCTTCGAAGAGCTGACGGATGCTGGCCGAATCCCAGCGCACCACCTCTTCCAGAATCGGCACCAGGATAGAGAGCGCGCTGTCGCTGATGACCGAGCGGCGGGCGATCGGCGCAAGATACTTGTTCTCCGAGACCGCGATGGTGAAGCCGTCGCGACGGTTCACGTGCAGCATCACGTGAATGTCGGAGCTGCCGTCGCCCACATAAACGATGCGGTCTGGGCCGACCTTCAGCTTCTCCAGCAGGCGGTCAATGACGGCAACCTTCCCGTAGCCGGCCGTGACCTGCTTGATGCGCTCGATTACGCCGTCAGCGTTGTACTCGAATTCGGTGCCGTAGATGTGGTCGGGCGGAATAATGCCCTCCAACGCCGAGCGGATTACCTCGACCGGCCCGGCCGAGATCACGTAAAAATCGAAGTGGAAACCCGGGACCTCCTCCGACAGGCAGCGGTACAACAGGTCGATATTGGGCTTCAGCCGCACGCGCTTGCCGGCTTCATACAAGTGTTCGCGACGCGCCCGCGAGCGAAACTCCGGATCGTGCAGCAGCAGATAGGCGAGTTCGCCCCCTTGCTGGACCAGGTTCAGAGCCGTCATCCCGGTGGTCTTGCGCTCGAACTCGCTCGGCGAGATGCCGAGCAACTCGGCCAAAACGTAGCCCGAGTCATTGAAGCTCAGTGTCTGGTCGAAATCGCTGGCGAATATGTAGCGCTTCTTCGGTTGTGTTCTTTCTGCCATAGTTTCGACTTCGGGTTGATGTTGCGCAGGCACAAATCGCCTCTGGGTCTGGTTCTTGTATTGTCTGTGATTAGATTCCCGGCGTGGTTCAGCGATGATGAATTTTGGCGGCAAAAACGCCACCTAGCAGTGTTGTCAATCAGATAGAAACCTTGGAACCGCAGATTCCTTTTATTTTTCCTACTCGGCTTCGCGCCAATGATAGCCGCACACCAGGCACTTCCAGCGGCGGATGAGTTCGGGGGGAGGATCCGGGAACGGCAGCGCGGCCGACCAGAGCGCGATTTGGCGCGGGTTGCTGGTGGTCACCTCGCGAATCTCCAGCGACTCGCACTCCGGACAGCAGGCGACCTCTTCCAGCTCGTCATCGTCTTCCTGTTCGAGCTGCTGCTCCGAAGACTCCTCCGGCTCGAAATCGTCCAGCACCTCCAGCGCCCGCACCACCTGGCTGTCAGGCACCTGCAGGCGAATCCCGCCCAGCGCCATGCCCATGTGCCAGTTCATGGCGTGCATGTTCTCGTCACACACGAAGGCGGAGATGCCGGCTGATACCAGCTTGCCTTGCGCCAGCTTGGCTTCACCCAGAGTAAAGAATTTTGAGATGGTGACCAATTCTTCCAGCATGACCGATTCCCAAAGCGTAGGCCAGCTTTATCCCCGAGTCAATTCCGATAATCGCGCCTGCCGGCTGTGCTCCGCGATGGCTTCGATAATCTCGGTGGCGACCGCCAGCGCGCGCCGACCATCCCCCAGCGTTACCTCTGGCGTGGAGCGCTCCCGGACAGCACGCAAGAAGCTGCTCAGCTCAGCGCGCAAGGGTTCTTGCTGTTTGATCTTGGGCTTACACGGTTTGATACCCGGAAATGCGCTGGCGGCTACGCTGGCCGGATTGAACGGGTCTAGCTCGAGCGCGTCTGCCGGCGCCTCCTCCACACTTAGCACCAGCACGTCCTGCCGCGAGTAATCGAGCGACACATATTGGTGTGGCTGAAAGAAGCGCAGCTTGCGGATACGTTCGGTGCTGACGCGACTGGCGGTGAAGTTCGCCACGCAGCCGGAGGCGAATTCCATGCGCACGTTAGCGATGTCCACCTTCGGCGTCAGGATCGGCAGGCCTACGGCGCGAATCTCCTTCACTGGCGAGTTGACGAACGACAGCACGACGTCAAGATCGTGAATCATCAGGTCGAGGATCACGTCGATGTCGAGTGACCGCGGAGTGAAGACGCTGAGCCGGTGTACCTCGAAGAACATGGGTTGGGTGAGGAGTGGAATCGTGGCGCGCACGGCCGGGTTGAAGCGCTCCAGATGTCCAGTCTGCGCGATGCGATGGTTGGCGCGGGCCACGGCAAGGAGTTCATCGGCCTCAGCGACGGTGGTTGCCAGCGGCTTCTCGATCAGAACATCGACGCCGTTCTCCATGAGCCGGCGTGCGACTTCGAGGTGAGCAACGGTAGGAACGGCTACAGAGGCTGCGTCGACCCCGAGGGCAATGAGTTCATCCACCGAGCGAAACGCCTTCGTGCCGAATTCCTCGGCAACAGTTTCGGCGCGGTCGTAGTCCACATCGGCCACGCCGACGAAGTTGACACGCTGCGATGCGTCACCCTGCAGCTCGCGATAGACGCGCGCGTGGTTTTGTCCGAAAGCCCCGCAGCCGACTACTGCAACGCGCAGTGTCCCAGTCTCAGCCATGCGGCGATTGTCGCCCATGAGCACGCCACGAAGCAAAGAGCCGCTCGCGCGCCGCAGACCATTCATCGCTTAGAATCGCCCAGCGGTCGTGGTCGCGCCACGCCCCGTCGATGAAGAGATAACGTGGAGAGAATCCTTCCTTGCGAAAACCCACACGTGACACCAGCGCGGTGGAGGCAGTATTGGCGGGCTGAATGTTGGCTTCCAGCCGATGAAATCCAAGCTCATCGAACGCACGGTCGAGAACCAGCGCAAGGCCCTCAGTCATGTAGCCCTGCCGCTCCAATCCGGCAAACGCATAGAAGCCGAGATAGGCGCTCCGAAAGATTCCCATCACTGGCTCACTCACGTTGATAACGCCTGCGAGCCGATCGTCCGATCTGCGACGAACGAAGAACGGGACGGTTCGGCCTTCGCCAATTCGCTCCAGATAGCCTCCGAACTCTTCGTGATTGAATGGAGGAAAAACCCACGGTCGATGCAGGTCGCCGCTGCGCTCCACAGCCGCGAGAAACTCCTGTTCGCAATCAGGGGCGGGAGTAGTGAGATGAACGCGGAAGTCGTCAGGCATGAGCGGATTAAGCTGAACGCGAGTCGAGAACGAGTCGCTTATGGCTAGTTGCTAGTTGCTGCTTCTTTCACCCGCTCTCTTGTTGCCGTCGCAGTCGTTTCGTTTCCGCCAGCAGCGCCATGCTATGCATCAGGTTTTGCATGGTGACGATCCCCACCAGCCGTTGTTGATCGACAACCGGAATCATGCTCAGCCCGCGGCCTCCGAGCTTGCGAAAGCCCGATGCCAGCGAGTCGGTGCGTTGCGCAATGTCGAAGACCCGCGCCATGGCCGACTGTACGTAGCCGTTTCCGCCGCGGCGGAGCGCCTCCACGATGCGCTGTTTGCTGATGACGCCCACCATGTCGGTACCGCGCACCACGGGAAAATCGTCCTGCAGCGTGTGCACCGCTTTGTGCAGCGCATCTTCCAGCGTGTCGGCCGGCGAAAGCGTCGAGAAGCCGGTGAGCATCACGTCTTCCATACGCACGCTCTCCAGCACCGACTGGAAGACTACCGAGCGGTCTTCAAGCTGTGCGCCCACGAAGAGGAAAAAGCCGATCAGCATCAGCCAGGTGTTCCACACGCCCAGGAAGATGAACAGCATGGCGAAGCCCTGGCCCACGGTGACCGCCAGCCGCGTGGCGCGCACGTAATCCCTGCGCTCGGCGAAGAAAGCGCGCAGCACGCGGCCGCCGTCCATGGGATACGCGGGCAGCAGATTGAAGGCCCCGAGAAATACGTTGCCCCAAAACAATGCCCGCGGAAGATTGCCGGCATAGACAAAAGGATGCGACCAGAGCTTGGTCTGCGGAAAAAGCAGCAGAATTACAGCGCCGGACACAGCCGCAATAAAAAGATTCACCAGCGGGCCGGCGACGGCAATGCGAATATCGCGCGCGGGGTCGGCATTGCGCTGGCCTGTGTCCTCCATCAGTGTCACGCCGCCTATCGGCAGCAGGATGATGGAGCGCACAGCGACTCCACTGCGCTGCGCAACGAGTGCGTGCCCCAGCTCATGCAGGACAACACAACCAAAAATGATGGCCACCAAGGCCAGCCCGCGCACCGCGCCAGTAGTGCCCAGCGCCACCGACTGCGTGAACCACACGAATGCCAGCAGAAATAGGAACGTGAGATGGATCCGGATGTCCACTCCGAACAAGCGTCCCGCCGGGATGGACCAGCTCCTCATGGGCGACGAATGAACCTCAGGTAACATTCTATAGAAGCAGTTGGCACTTGGCATTTAGCATTTAGCACTTAGCAGTTAGCACTTAGCATTGGGCTTTCAGCTCCGAAATTGATGATGGTTCTTAGCGCGTTTACCGATCACGTGCAAAACTTGTGCATCAGCTAAGTGCTAACTGCTAATTGCTGCTTCTCCATGCGCGTGATCGCTGGACAATTCCGCAGCCGTTCGTTGCAGTCGTTGCCGGGGCTCGACCTGCGACCCACGAGCGATCGGCTGCGCGAGACGCTCTTCGACGTCCTCACCGCCGCAGGCGATATCACCGATTCTGTGTGGCTTGATCTCTTCGCCGGGACAGGCGCGGTCGGCATCGAAGCGCTCAGCCGTGGAGCGCGTCAGGTTTACTTCGTCGAGTCGGCGAAGAGGCACTCGCGACTTCTGCGAGAAAATCTCGCCACCCTCCACATCACCGCAGGATACGAATTGCATGAGCGCGAGGTCTCAAAAACGCTCCCGCTGCTGGAAACGACCGGCGTGGTCTGCGACTACTGCTTCCTCGATCCGCCGTACCAGCGGCGCGGGGTATACGAGCAGACTCTTGGCTATTTGTCGCAGTCGCGATTGCTGCAGCCCTCTACAACAGTCATCGTCGAGCACGAGAAAAAGTTCGATCCTGGCGAGCGCTTTGGCGCTCTGTTGCGATACCGCCGTCTCGATCAGGGAGAAGCTGCCTTGAGCTTTTACAAGCTTGCCTGACCACTCAACGATGTCATGTTGAGCGCAGTACCCGCCAGGCTTTTCCGCCTCCCGATGTTGGCGAGCCGGGCGGCTGCGGAGTCGAAGGACGGTGGCGGTGCGTTAGGTTCTTGCCATGTTCGCTGCTGACCAACTCCTGACGAATTCGCCCAGCCGCTCCAGCGCTTCAGGAAATTTGTCGGTCAGGGCTGCGAAGCCAAGCCGGAAATGCGAAGGGGCATCGAAGCACTCCCCAGGCGCGAGCAGAATGCCCTGTTCCGTAGCGGCTTGGCAAAAAGCGCGACTGTCCTCTCCACTTACAAGCCAGGGAAATGCGGTCATTCCACCACCAGGAGGAATCCAGCCAAGCGTCTCGCGATTTTTCATCATGAAAGCGTCAAGCTGTTGGAGATTCTGCTTTGCAGTTTCCTGCGTCTTACCCAACACCACATCGCGGTGACGCATCGCGATCTCGGCCAGGATCTCGCCGGCAGTATTGTTTGAGATGGAAAAATACGCCCGCGCATTCCAGTACTGCTTGCGGCGCTCCGGATCAGGCTCGATCATCCACCCGGTTCGAACTCCGGATAGAGGAAAAGCCTTCGAGAAATCATGGACGACGGTGGCATGGGACAAACGGGCAGCCGATTTCGATGACCGTCCATGATAGATGGGATGGTAGACCTCGTCGCAGACAAGTTGAATACCCCGCGATGACGTGAACTCGTGGAGCCGGTCCAGTTCCGCGTCACTAATCGTCGACCCTGTCGGATTGTGCGGACTGTTGACCAGAACCAGTTTGGTATTTTGGTCCGCAAGGCTCTTGATTTCCTCGATGTCGATACCGAAATCGTTCTCCCTCCGGACAGAGTAGTAGCGGGTCTCGAGTCGGAGTGATTCGGGCAATGCGGAGAACGTGGTGAAGCCCGGTTGAGGAAGTATAACGTTGGCGCGAGGCTCGGCGGCCAGCCACATGAGAATCAGCAATGCCTCGGAGGCGCCGGTGACGACTTGTACAGTCTCGAGATTCACCCCCTGCATGTCCGCGATCGCGGCCCGTAGCCGTTCCGCTCCTGCCGGGCGGCTGTAGACGACTTGGTGATTCAGAAAACGCTCCCGCTCCTCATCACTGGCGAGACTCAGGATCTCGTTCAGGGTCCAGCTCGGTCCTGTGCTTGCCCCCAGGTTGAATTCGATCGCGTGCTCATAGGTGTCCAGCCACATGTCGAGCAGGAAGGGTTTCAATTGCATGTTGCGCCTCGAAAAATTAGATCAGCCGATGGTCAGGCCGGCTTCAAATCTCTTTTGTGTTAGACGTGCGCTCACTTGCTGGTTGCTAGTTGCCGGCTGCCGCTGACTACTCCGCGTGCCGCCGCGGAACGCGCTTCGAGAGATTGCACAGCGTTTCATAAACCACTGTATCCGAGCTGCGCGCCAGGTCCCAGGCGCTGATCCGCTCGTCACCACTGCGGCCAATCAACACAACTTCGTCGCCAACCGCTGCGCCGGGAATGTTGGTCACATCGAGCAGTGTCAGGTCCATGGAGATGCGTCCGACCATAGGAGCGCGCTGCCCCCGCAGCAACACTCCTCCGCGCCCCACAACCGGATCTGTTTCGCATGGGCCTACCGGCTGCCCGGCGTGAATGGAGACTTTACGCGACAATCCATCTCCATATCCCACGGAGACCACGGCAACGCGAGCGCGCGCCGGCGTGACATAAGCGCCGCCATATCCCAGCGCCTGCCCGGCCGGCACATCCCGCAATCCAAGAATGTGCGTTTTCCACGACAGCACGGGCTTCAGCGGCAGGCTCGGCGCGTCCGGCATCAGCGAACCGTCGCAATAAAGCGGCTGCTCATATCCGTACAGCGCCAGTCCGGGCCGCACGAAGTTGTGCCAGGTGTTCGGGCGAGCGGTAACCGCTCCGCTATTCGCCAGATGTCGCAGTCGCGGATGCAGCCCATGTTCGGCAAGAGCTCGCAACGCGTTGTCATACCGCACAATCTGCTGGGCGGCGCCCTCGTCGTCCACTACCTCGGATGAAGCCAGATGGCTGAAGACTCCTTCCAGATCGATTCGTGGCAGCCGCTTCACACCCTCGGCAAACAACGCCAACTCAGCCAGCGGAAGCCCTAGCCGCGCCATGCCGGTGTCGATCTTCAGATGTATGGGAGCTCTTTCTGCAAGTCCGAGCCGGGCCGTGGCGTTGGCCAGCGCTTCCACCTGTTCCATCCGAAACACAGCGGGTGTGAGCGAGTAGCGCAGCGCATCCTCTTCCTCGCCGGGGTAGAGCCCACACATTACCAGGATGCGCGCCGTGATACCGCACTCGCGCAGCACAATGCCTTCATCGGTGGAGGTGACGCCGAACCAGCTTGCGCCGGCTTGTTGCAGCGCCGGAGCGCATTCCTCGACGCCGTGGCCGTAGGCATTGCACTTCACGACCGCGCAGATGGTAACGTCTTGTCCCACGTGCTCCTGCACGGCGCGAAAGTTGTGGCGCAAGGCGGACAGGGACACTTCAGCCCAGTTTGGCCGAGTCTCAATGCGCGAGGTGGTGAGAATGGTCGCCAAGCTTCGATGATACCGCGCGTTGGCGCATCCCAGGTTCAGCGCGGCCACAATTGAACCAAAGGAGGAACGGCTTGAGCCGGGTCCAAAACATTTCCTGCGCCCTTTGCGCGTCACGCATCACCCCTGCAGGTGATTGGTATCACTGCCTTTATGCGCCCATTGCGCGAAGGTCATGAAGGAGAGGTACATGCTCCTCTCGACCTTTGTCGGCCAACGGGATTGGCGCGGCGGTTGGCGGTGTCCGGCTCGCCTTTATGCAGTCGTCGTGGGACTCGCTCTTCTGTTGCTTTCTCCGCACGCCGTTCGAGCCGCAGACCGGCTTTCCACGCCAGCCAATCGAGCTTTTCCGGCGGGGCTCGCGTTTGGACTGGTGCTGGCCATCGTCATAGCCGTCTTTTGCCGGACCCGAATCAAAGCGGCCGAGCGCGAACTCACCGAGCTCAAGGACCTCGCCAACCATCGCGAGTACGAGCGCAATATGGCGCAGCAGGAATTGGTACGGCGCCTCGAAGAAGAACGCGAACTCGCCAAAGAGAAGATGCAATTCGAATCACAACTCTCCGACTACGAAAAGTACGCCTCTCTGGCGCAACTTGCCCTGGGCGCGGCCCATGAGATCAATAACCCGTTGATGGGAATCCTCTCGCACCTAGAGCTGGAACGCCGCGACGCCGACGCGGAACGCGGCGAGGAGATCGACCAGTGTATTGAAGGCACCAAACGCATCTCCTCGGCGGTCCGTGGGCTGCTGGATTACGCGCGTCCCAGTCCGCTTACTTTGAGCAAAGTAAATCTTCAGCTGCTGGCGGATGAGAGCCTGAAGTTTGTCGCTCATCAACCGATGTTTCGCAACATCGAGCTGCAAAACTGCGTCCCTTGCGATCTGCCAGCCATCATTGCGGACGCCAATCAGCTGTCGCAAATCCTGATGAACCTGCTGCTGAATGCCGCACAAGCCACCGCGCCAGGCGGCAGGATCAGCATCCTCGCCGACAAAGCAAAGTTTGCCGACGTCCTCGAACTGCGCGTGTGCGACACAGGTTGCGGCATTCCAGCCGACATCCTCCCGCATGTGTTCGAACCGTTCTTCACCACCAAGCGCGGCAAGGGGACTGGGCTGGGCCTGAGCATCACCCAGAACTACGTCCGCAGTCACGGCGGGGACATCCAGGTGGAGAGCGTGCCGGGATGCGGCACGACGGTTCGTGTGACGCTGCCGACTCGCCAGGCCGGCAAGCTGGTGCAGCGCAGCGAGGAGGTGGTTGCGTAGCTATGCCACATTCCATCCTGATCGTCGACGACGAGGCCCTGACGCTGCGAACCATTTGGCGCGCCTTGCAATCCGAAGGCTACGAGGTACTGCCCGCCACCAGTGGCGAGGAAGCGCTGAAAATCGTGGCCGCGGAGAGGCCCGATCTTGCGCTGCTGGATGTTGTTCTCCCTGGAATCAACGGCATCGAGGTGTTGCGACAGGCGCGGAAGATTTCCCCGGCGATGATCGTGGTGATGATGAGCGCTTATCACTTAGTGGATCGCGCCGTCGAAGCGATGAAGCTTGGCGCCTACCACTATCTCATCAAGCCGTTCCACATCGCCGACATGGTGAACACCATCCAGCGCGCGACCGAGATGCTGGCATTGCGGGTGCGCGTCCGCGACACCGTGGAACATGCCAAGGGGCGCTACGACTTTGGGCGAGTTGTCACCGAAAGCCCCACGATGCGCGAAGTGCTGGAGATGGCGCGCTGCGCCGCGGAGAGCGAACACACCACCATCCTGATTCAGGGCGAGAGCGGCACGGGCAAGGAAGTGCTGGCCAAGGCCATTCACTACAACAGTACGCGCGCACACGCACCACTCATCAGTTTGAATTGCGCGGCGCTGCCCGACACTCTGCTGGAAAGCGAGCTCTTCGGTTTCGAGCCGGGGACGTTCACCGACGCACGCCGCCGCAAGGAAGGATTGATCGAAAAGGCCTCCGGTGGAACCCTCTTCCTCGACGAGATCGCTAATACATCACCCAGCTTGCAGGCGAAACTGCTGCGTGTGCTTGAGGAGCGTAATTTCCTCCGTCTGGGAGGAACCAGGCCCACTCAGGTCGACGTGCGCATCATCGCGGCGACCAACAGGATCCTCAAGGAAGCGGTCACCAAGGGCGAGTTTCGCGAGGACCTCTACTACCGCCTGAATGTCGTTCCGCTCTTCATCCCGCCGCTGCGCGAGCGGCGCGAGGACATTCTGCCGCTGGCCCTCGACATCATGCAGTTCTTCAACAAGGAGCTGAAGAAAACCTTCGTCGGGTTTACGCCGGCGGCCGCCGAGCTGCTGCAGCGCTATCCCTGGCCGGGAAATATTCGCGAGTTGCGCAATGTTATCGAGCGCACCATGATCCTCTCGAAAGAAACTGAGATTACGGAGGAGGATTTGCCGGAAGAAGTACGTGACTATCGTGAAGAGCCGGAACGCGATGAAAAGCTTTCCTCGTTCGATGTTTCGCCGACGGGCGATCAGTTTGTTTCGCTCAGAGAACTCGAAGACCGTTACATCCATGAAGTGTTGACCGCTACCGGCCAGAACAAAACCCATGCTGCGCGCATCCTCGGCATCCATCCCACTTCCCTGCTGCGTCGGCTCAAGAAAACTCACGAACTGATCTAACAACATCCTGCACTACTGCAAACTGCGACGGTTACCCTGCAAAACGCAGTGCTTCCTCCTTCCGCAATTGGCATTCACAAGCTATCCCCTTCGAAAATCGACGCCCCTTTTGGGACGCAACATTGCCCTCGACGTGCGGTAGCCATCATGGAGCGAAGCACGGTGGATGCAGCCAGTGGATAGCCGTTACGAGCAGTCGTCACTATTCCCTATTCACTATCCACTTTCTCCGGAGGCGTTATGTCGATCCTGTTCGTCTTGCTCACGTTTCTATTGATTCTTACCGTCATGTACTTCCGGCGTCCGCAAGAAGACGCGAACGCCATACAAGTCGCTCCCGCGAAGAAAATCGTGGCCCCGTTGATGCTGAAGCAGGCGGGCTTTGAAGTTCCGGAGGATTATTGCTTCCATCCCGGCCACACCTGGGTGGTCGACGAGGGGCGGCAAAACGCGCGCATCGGGATCGATGCCTTTGCAGCCAACCTGTTCGGCAAGATCGATTCCCTCGAGCTCACCGACCTGAACCGCTGGGTGCGGCAGGGCCAGCCGCTCTGCACCATCACGCGCAATGATCGCAGCGTCGATCTGCTCTCGCCGGTCGAAGGCGTGCTGGTCTCCGTGAACCATGAAGTTCTCAAGACCCCGAACCTGGTGATTGACGACCCGTACCGAAATGGCTGGCTCTGCGTTATCAAAGCGCCGGAGATGAAGACCAACATCAAAAACCTTCTGCAAGGTCCGATTGTGGTGCCGTGGATCCAGAATAGCCTGGCTCGGCTGGGCGCGATGATCCAACAGCTCAGTCCGGCACTGGCACAGGACGGTGGTCTGCCGGTGAAAGGCCTCTTATTTCAGGTGGACCCAGGCACGCAGAAGCAAATCGCGAAGGAATTTTTTCTGACCTAGGCCCGCCCGCAATGCACGTGGAGGAGATCATGGCGCAAGAAAAGGCAATGCTCGTCGACATCAAACGCTGCATCGGCTGCCTCAGCTGCGAAACCGCTTGCAAGCAGCTTCATGGATTCGGCGCCGACCCCGAGCCCACTCTCTCCGACACCGCTTTTACGGTGGTCGAGACCCGCGGCGACAAGTTCGTCCGCAAGGTCTGCATGCACTGCGAGGATCCAGCGTGCGCCGCGGCCTGCCCGGTTGGCGCGCTCGGCAAGACCCCACTCGGCCCGGTGGTTTACAACGCTGACAAGTGCATCGGCTGCCGTTATTGCATGCTGGCTTGTCCCTATCAGGTGCCGCGCTATCAATGGACCAAGCTGGCCCCCTTCGTGAAAAAGTGCGATTTGTGCGTCGATCGCGTCAAGGCCGGCAAACCGACCGCATGCGCCGAGGCTTGTCCCGTCCAGGCCACGGTGTTTGGCAACCGCGGTGATCTCATCAACGAGGCCTGGAACCGCATTCGCAGCGACTCGTCTTATGTTCCGCACATTTATGGTGTCGAGGAGCTTGGCGGGGGCTGCGTCTTGTTCGTTTCCGACGTGCCTTTCGAGAAGCTAGGATTCAAGCCGGCCCCGACCGGCAATCAGCCCATGCCAACCCTGACGGCGAGCGCACTGGGCGACTCGCCGAAGGTCGTCATCATGGGCGGAACAATTCTGTCGGCCTTGTATTGGGTGACGCAGCGGCGCCGCGACGTGGCGCTGGCCGAAGCGGAAGAGAAAGCTGCCATCACCAGGATCAAAGGAGAAAGGAGCTAGCCATGCTCGCGCGAATTAAGTCTGAAATTACTTTGTGGCGCGTCATTGTAGGCATCATCTTCGTGACCGGCATTTATGCAACATACATCCGCTTCTTCGAAGGATTCAGGGCGAGCACCAATCTCAGCGACCAGATGCCTTGGGGCTTGTGGGTTGGACTGGGCACGCTCTGCGGAGTCGGATTATCGGCCGCCGGTTTCGGCATCAGCGCTGCCGTTTATCTTCTCGGCATGGAGCGCTATCGGCCGATTCTGCGCGCCTCAATTCTCATCTCCTTTCTCGGCTATCTGACCGTCTGCGTTGGATACCTCTATGAAATCGGCTTGCCCTGGCGCTTCTGGCATCCCATCGTGATGTGGAACCACCGCTCGGTGCTCTTCGATGTGTGCGTCTGCATCATGACGTACACCACAGTCCTGACCTTCGAGTTTGCGCCCGCAGTCATCGAGAAGCTGCCTTGGAGGCGCTTCCGCGACACCGTCCTGCATTATCACCACAAGATTCTGATTGGAGTGGTTCTCGCAGGTGTGCTGCTCTCCTCCATGCACCAGTCTTATCTCGGAGGTCTGTACCTGATCGCGCGCGGCAAGGTCCACCCGCTGTGGTGTTCGCAGTACATGCATGCCATGTTCTATTTGTCCGCGATACCGGCGGGACTGGCGCTCACCATCATGGCAATTTACCTGTGCATGCGTTCGCTCAATGTCCGCATCGACCCCAGCATCCTGAGCGACTGCGGCCGTATGGTGCAGATGCTGCTCATCGTCTTCGCCTTCTTCAAGGTACTGGACCTGGTGGCGAACCAGGCCGTCGCCTACGCTTTCCAGCGGACCGTCGAAGCCGGATACTTCTGGCTGGAGATGCTCTTGTTCCTGGCGATCCCAATAACGCTGCTGAGCTTCGACAGCATCCGCACCAACCTTGAAAAGCTCTATTGGAGTTGTGCGATCGTCGTGGCAGGCTTTATGGTCGGCCGGCTGAATGTCTCCATCAACGCTCTGCAAACCGCGATGGGAACACATTATGTTCCGAAGTGGAGTGAGCTGGCGTCCAGCGTGCTGGTTATTGCTGCCGGCGTGATGGCGTTCCGGTATGCCGTGATCTACCTCGACATCCTTCCTAAGGCGCCCGCGAAACCTGCGCACCGCTGGATGTCGAATGGAGGTCTGCCGGCACAAGCGTGAGAGGTTCTGCGTTGGGGTGCGGCTCCGGCCGCGCCCAAGAATCCACAAGAAGATGATCAGAGTCCCGTAGGGACGGAAGGATTTTCACAGACTGGCAATCGCGGCCTCTACAACTCCGGCTCGCCCTCGGCCAGCAACGCCTCGCTAATCTCAACCCACTCCTGCTCCAGCGACCCCGCAGCGGGATTTTTGTCGGCGCGCTTGTACCAGTAGCCCGCGTTTGAGTTATCCCCCTGCTTGCGATGTAAATAGGCGTGGACCCAGGCAGCGGCTGGTCCTTCATCCTGCCCGGCAACTTCGTGGGCTTGCTTCCAATTGCCTTTCGCGTCCCACCACAACGCGGCCAGCGCAGTGCTGAGCTGGCGGGGTGGCTCGTCGTGAGCCAGCGATTCACGAAACTCCTGCAGCGTCATATCGAACTAACTTGCGCGCTGTGCCGCCGCTTCTCCGGCAAACTCAACCATTGGCTTCTGGGGAATAATTCCGGCGGCATGGCCCATCTCCAACAACCTGACGATGGCATCGCGCCCGTCCGGCCCATAATCCAGCGTGCGCTCGTTCACGTACATGCCGACAAACTTGTCCGCCAATTGCGGATCCAGGTCGCGCGCGAACTGCATGGCATACTGCAGGGCCTCCTCGCGATGGTCCAGCGCATAACGAATGCTGTCACGCAATGCAGCGCAGCACGCCGCCATCAGCTCCGGGCCCAGGTCGCGGCGAATGGCGTTTCCCCCTAGCGGCAGGGGTAGCCCCGTTTGCTCGCGCCACCACTTCCCCATGTCAACCACCTTGTGCAGCCCTGATTTGTTAAACGTCAGTTGTCCTTCATGGATGATCAGGCCCGCTTCGTATTTGCCCTCGAGGATCTTGGGAATGATCGCGTCAAACGGAACAACCTCTGTCGCAATCTTCGGTGCGAAAAGCTTCAGCACCAGGTATGCCGTCGTCATCGTCCCTGGCACCGCTATCCGATGCTCCACGATCTCATCGATCGGGATGCTGCGCGATGACACAATCATCGGGCCGTATCCCTCACCCACGCTGCCGCCGCTCGGCATCAGCGCGTACTGGTCCTGAATGTATGGATAAGCGTGAAAGGAAATGGCCGTAATGTCGTAGAAGCCCTCGAGCGCCTTACGGTTGAGGCTCTCGATGTCGCAAAGGCTGTGAGTGAACTTCACTCCCGGCACGCGCACCTTGTTGGTGGCCATGCCGTAAAACATGAAGGCGTCGTCGGAGTCGGGGCTGTGCGCGACCTTTATTTCACGGACACCATGGTTGGAATTGTTGGTCATAAGCCTACGCTTGTTCAGGGATACGGCCGCAGCTTCAACCTCAGTGCTTCAAATCCCAATGACGCGCCATGACATCGGGCCTAGAACTTCCGGCGAAGTCGCAGCCCCACCGCCGACGCGACCATCACCTTCGACACCTCAGCAAACAGGAATGGATAAAGCCCGAAGAATGCGGCCTGACGCCAGCTATGCGTCACCACCGCCAGCCAACTGATTCCGGCCGCGAACAGTACCACCTCAGCCGCAATCGAAGCCACAAGATTACGCACAAAGCTTGGACCACCGCGTTCCGCAATCCAGCCCCCCAGAAAAGCTACAACCGGGTATGCCCAGAGATATCCGCCCGTGGGACCCAGCATCTGCGCAATGCTTCCCGGTCCCGACGAGGCGAAGACCGGCAGCCCCATTGCGCCCCAAGCCAGGTACAGCGCTGCCGCAGCGAATCCGCGACGGCTTCCCAGCGTCAGGGCAACCAGCAGCACCCCAAAGTTGGCCAGCGTCAGCGGCACAGGAGTAAACGGCAGCGGCACTACCAGCCGCGCGCAAACCGCGATCACCGCGCTGGCGCAAATTACGATACCCGCCTGCTTGATTAAGCTGACCGGTTGCTCGGCAACATGCGAATCGATAGGAATGGCTTTTGACATGTCGTTACCTCGCAAGATTATGACGAAGACAGAGAATCCGTTTTTTCCTCACTTACTGGTGCCGTGCCTCCGATCGCCAGAGGAGCCGCGGTCTCGGCAGCTGTGTCAATGCCGCCAGTTCCGCCCTCCGCTGCTGTTGTCTGTTGTCGAAGGTGCCGCTTGACCCGGAAATGCACCGCCAAAATTACGGCCACCACGGCTGCGGTGCAGAGCACCAGAACCGCAAAGAAAACTTTGATTACCACAGAGACTTAGGATAACAGAACGAAAGTGCGGCAGGTCTGGAGGCTGGTACGAGGTATGATCCCGGCACTTAAGTCAGAAACGAAAGCGGTGAATGCCGACCAGGCCAAGATCAGCGCTGCCCGGGTCCCGGAGCAGACACCTCGAGTGACAGCTGGTCAAATTTCACCTTATCCTCCGGTCGCGGAGCCGGTGCCATCACGCAATCTTCATCATCGTCAGGCAGTCGAGTAAGCCCGAATCGGTCAGCGCAGCGCTGACAACCGACAACTGACAACTGCTTCTACACTCCGACAGGAAACGGTTTCGGGCTGTGCTCTTCAGCGCGCTCGCGCACCAGACTGTCGAAGCGGCCTTGCAGCAGCGACATCAATCCTGTGTACCAATAGCCGAAGACGAATAGCACCAGAAACGGCACAGTGATGTAGTTCTCGTTCGCGATCGCGTACCAAACTGTCAGCGCAAAATACGCGCCGACCAGCAACTCCAGATACGGAACCCAGCCGAGACGCTTGCGGTACTTCTTCGCCGCGATAGCTTTGTCCTTCTTATCGACGACGCGATACTTCGGCGTGCGCGCGAACGCCGTCTGTTTGCCCGCGAGCGCTTCCAGTACCGCTTTACTGTTGGTCAGCGTCAAGCCGATTCCGAAGGCCATCAGCGCAGGCAGGAAGATGAACGTGCGATACCAGTTGCGCGGAAAGATCTCCTTCTGCGAGACGAGATAGAAGCTCGAGATCGAGAACGTCGAGGCGAGAAACAGAGGGATGTCGATATAAAGCATCTGAAACCATCCCTGATAAAACCGGATCACCATTGCCGGCAGCAACAGCGTCGAAAGCACGATCATCAGCGGATAACTGATGTTCGCGGTCAAGTGATACCACGCTTCAATCTTCTGGCGCGGTGCGACGTTGGCGCGCAGCACCTTGGGTAAATCTTTCTTGGCGCACTGAATCAGGCCCTTCGCCCAGCGTGCTTGCTGGGTTTTGAACGCAGTCATCTCGATTGGCAGCTCAGCCGGACATTCCACATCTTGCAGGTAGCGAAACTTCCAGCCTGCGAGCTGCGACCGGTAACTGAGATCGGTGTCTTCGGTCAGCGTGTCGTGCTCCCAACCTCCAGCGTCATCGATCGCTTTGCGGCGCCACATTCCAGCAGTGCCGTTGAAGTTGAAGAAGACACCCGCGCGCGAACGCCCACCATGTTCGAGCACGAAGTGACCGTCGAGCAGAATAGCTTCGACCTCGGTGAGGAACGAGTAGCTGCGATTGAGGTGTGTCCAGCGCGTCTGCACCATGCCGATTTCCGGATTGGCGAAGTGATGGATCACATTCATCAGCCATTCTGGTTGCGGCATAAAGTCGGCATCGAAGATGGCGACAAACTCACCGGTTGCGGTCTTCAGTCCCGCGTCGAGCGCGCCTGCCTTGAAGCCTTCGCGATTCGTGCGATGGTGATGGCTGATGTCATTCCCGAGCGCAGCGTAGCGTTCGACGACTGCTCGCGCAACTTCGACGGTTTCGTCGGTCGAGTCGTCGAGCACCTGGATTTGCAGCTTCTCGCGCGGATAGTCGATCTTGCAGACGCAGTCGACCAGCCGATCGATAACGTACTGCTCATTGAAGATGGGAAGTTGAATGGTAACTCGCGGCAGTTCAGCGAAGCGTGACTCCGGATCGGTGATCTTGTTCTTGCGGTGCTTGTAATACAGATAAACAAGCTGATAACGATGCATGCCGTAGAACGCCAGCAGAACCAGCACCACGAAATAAGGGATCAGCAGCGCCATATCGAACGAGTCAGCGTGATACAGGCCGCGGAACCTGGTATCGAGAATATGGGTCCTTATGTAGTGGCGAAAGCCGTGCGGTTCGAGCAGCACGCAGGCAAGCACGTTGAGAACAGAATTCAGAAGCGTACTCCTGAGAAGGTTGGACAGCAATCAGGCGCAACGTATCTGGAGCGTCATGCCCTCGTCAACCGTAGATTGTACCTGACGAGCTTCGGAGCGTGGAATGACGAGAAAGTGACATCCGCGCCTGGTTGACGCAACGTTCAGCAGAGCGACCTTGATCCTATTGGTAGTCGCTCTCGCCGGCCAGGTTCTCGAAGCGCGTGTAGCGCTTGATAAAGGCCATCTTCAACGTGTCCGTCGGACCGTTGCGCTGTTTCGCAACTATGATTTCCGCCATGCCGTCGAGATCGGGATCGTCACGCTTGTAGACCTCTTCGCGGAAGATGAAGGCCACGACATCGGCGTCCTGCTCAATCGAGCCCGATTCGCGTAAGTCGGACAATTGCGGACGATGATCGCCGCCACGGCTTTCCGGCGCGCGGCTGAGCTGTGACAGCGCTACCACTGGAACTCGCAACTCCTTCGCCAGCGCCTTCAGGCCCCGCGAAATGGCCGATACTTCCTGCGTGCGGTTCTCGAAGCGCTTGCCGCCGATCGGCACCGCCGACATGAGCTGCAGGTAATCCACAATGACCATATCGAGGCGCTTCTCCTGCTGTTTTAGCCGCCGCGCTTTGGCGCGCATCTCGCTCACCGAGATTCCCGGCGTGTCGTCGATGTACAGCCTCGATTGCGTCAGCTCTTCAGTCGCGCGTGTCAGCTTGCGCATGTCCTCTTTGGTGAGGAAACCTTGTCGCAGGTCTTTCGAGTCGACTTGAGCGTGCGAGGCAAGCATGCGCATCAGCAGCGCCTCGCGCGACATCTCCAGCGAGAAGACGCCGACGACTTTGCCGTCAATGACCGCTGCATTCTCCGCGATGTTCATGGCGAATGCGGTTTTGCCCATCGATGGCCGCGCAGCAATGATGATCAAATCGGATGGCTGGAAGCCGCTGGTGAGCTTGTCGAGCAGCGTGTAGTGGGTCGCGAGGCCGGTAATCTCCTGGCCGCGCGCGTACAGCTCTTCCAGCGAGCCAAACGAGCCCTTGATGATGTCGGGGATGTTCATGAATCCCTGACCAATGCGGTTTTCGGAGAGCTGGAAGATCGCTTGCTCGGCTTGGCTCAGAACCTCTTCGGCCTCGTCGGAGTGCTCGATCGCTTGGGCGATCGCGTTCTGCGCGAGGTTGATCAGGCCGCGCAGCAGCGCCTTGTTGCGCACGATGCGAACGTAATGCTCGATCGAGGGCCGCTCGGGAACGCCGTCGATCAGCGACGAGAGATACGCGACACCGCCGATGGCTTCGACCTCTTTGCGGCGATCGAGCTCCTCGACCAGCGTGATCATGTCGACGGGACGACCGGTTTCCTGCAAGTCGCGCATGCGCGAGTAAATGCGGCGATGCGCGTCGAGCGAGAAGTCGTCGCCGGTCAGATGTTCGGCGGCCTGATCGTAAAGCGAATTGTCGAGAAGAATTGCACCGAGGATGGAGCGTTCCGCTTCCATGCTGACGGGCAATCCGCGGTCGAGGCTGTAGTTAACTGTTGCCATCGCGTTCCATCCACTCTAGTCAGCGAAGCAGCAGCGTGACAATGCCGAATGAGGTTCGGCGCAGACGCTATAAACAATTTCGTTCAAAAAGTTGTGAGCGGCTGTGCAAGACAGGTTCAGTCCACCAAACGCAAGCGGCGCGAGGCCAGCCACCTCGCGCCGCGTTGAGGCTTGGCATTAACATCCGCGTGGCTTCCCTCGCTCAGCCCAGAGCAATGGCGTTGAACGCTCGCGTGTTGCGCAGTGGCGCGCTTTTGAAGGTACGGACTCGGAGGAACGCGACTCGAACCATTCCGATTCGAGAGTAGTCCGCACAAAGCCACGCAAGGCCCAACCTGCCTCAACGGTTGTGGCGACCTAACATGCGGCAAATTCCAAGCACAACAAAAGTTGAGCTCGGATGAGATCCGGGACGCGCTGCGCCTGGTAATTCCAAGTTTCCCAGCAAGCAAAAGCGCTTGCTGGGCGGAGCGCGCGGCTCAGACCGCCTCTCATCGCCGGACGGTCGTCTCAACCGGGAAGCGACACGCAATCAGCCCGTGCCTCGATTGCGTGACAGAATGCCTGAAAGTCCAGCAACTCACAAGCGGAAAAAAACAATTCCTGTGCAATTCGTGTGCAAGTCGCCCCAATCATGTGCAAATGTCGTCCCAAATGCGGCTGTTCCCGCAAACGCGCATCCTCGTATCGAATTCCACACCAGTAACGACTTTGTTACTCCCACAACGCGCAACTTAAATTTATGCTGCGGACTATGGTGTCGGTGACGGTGTTGGCGAGCGGCAGCAAAGGCAACTGCACATTAGTCTGCAGCTCCAAGACGCATTTGTTGATCGATGCCGGCCTTTCCTGCCGCGAGCTGCTGCGACGCTTAGTGCGGTGTGGCGAGGATCCATGCGCGCTTGACGCTGTTCTGATTACGCACGAACACACCGACCACATTGCGGGTTTGCGTGTGCTGGCGCGCAAGCTGAAGATTCCGATTTACATCACAGGCGCAACCTACGAGGCCTACCGTCAAAGTGTGCGCGACGCCGCGGGACATCGCGCTCCGCTCGAAAGGCGTGAGACGTTCAGTTCGGGCAGTGGCTTCCAGATCGGCGATATCAGCGTGATGCCGTTCACGATTCCTCATGATGCTGTGGATCCGGTGGGTTTCACGTTTCGGGCAGATGGAATCAAGCTGGGCGTCTGCACCGATCTCGGCTACATGCCGGCCAGCGTGAGCAACCATTTGCGCGGCTGCCATGTGCTGATGATCGAATCGAATCACGATCTTGAATTGCTGCGCGGCGGTCCGTATCCGTGGAGCGTAAAGCAGCGCGTCATGAGTCGCGTCGGTCACCTCTCGAATGACGCACTCGCGGATTTTCTTACGACCGACTATGATGGAGGTGCGGAGTTCCTCATCCTGGCGCACCTCTCGGAGCAGAACAATCATCCCGAGATTGCGCGCATGACCGCGGAACGTGCCTTGGGCGAGCAGCGCAGCTTGTTACACAATCGGTTAATGCTGGCGCCCCAGCACGAGCCGCTGGCAGCGGTTCGACTGTAGTCAACGTGTCCGCGTGCATCTCCCTGCTCGCGCGACGTTCAGTTCTCATCGATGGCGAAATGTACTGACCCTGTCATTGGCAAGATCCTGGCCGGATGGCGCTATGACATCTCCGGTCTCGCTCCTGAAATGCGCGGGGATTACGAGACCCATCTGGCAGAGTGCAACTTCTGCCGGTCGCGGCAGCGACTGCATCGGGCCATCGACATCGGTTTGATGGCGCTAGCTTCGGCGTCGATGGTTGTGTTTCTTCTGGCGTATGGTGTCATTCGCCACTTCCACCCAAGTCATGCGTTCTGGCTGGAGATTGGCGCGCTCTGCGGATTTCTGCTTTCCATGCTGTTGTGGCTTCTGGTTGCCGTCGCTACTCCTGCGCCACTGGTAGTGAAAGACGCAGCGTTAACCGGTGCTCGCCGGGGACTTGAAAAACTGCCCGAGGAAATCCGCGAACGCATCCCTGAAGATCTGCGATTGAAAATTTCCGGGCAGAGTTAGTTCTTCTTTCGCCTGATTGTTCCCAGCTTCAGACAGGACTACGGAGCATCCATCGGCTTCCATCCAAATGCCGCCATATTTCCTGCGGGTAGCGGGACGACGATGTTGCCAAGGCCAATGTTGCCTGCTGCAGATAAGGTGGTTCTCTTCAAGCCAGGCGGGATGGGGAAGAGTCTGAGCCAATAGGAAATTGGGTAGTGATTCCACACCGATGTAACGCTGGTGCGCATAAAGCCCGAGCGGGAAAGCAACTCGATGATGGTTGTCTCGGAAAACAACTGTAGGTGCTCGATATCGTAAATCGGCGACTTCTGGCCGAGAAGCCGTGCAGACAATGCATTGAGATTATGCGCTACCGAGACGAATAACCCTCCAGGCTTGAGCAGCGCAAAAACGTCATGGAGAAGTTCAGCGGGATTGGGAACGTGCTCCAAAATCTGAAAACAGGTAATCAAATCGAAGCGCTGGTTTTGGAATTCTTCGCGGCGAAAGATGCCGTGCCGGATCATGCTTCGAATCTCCGGCTTCGCCGCGGCAAGCGGGGCGCTGGACAGCTCAACTCCGGTCACATGCCGGAAACCGAGGCCGAGCAGTTGTTCAACGAATGAACCATCGCCAGTGCCAATATCCAGAGCTTTGTCGTGCGATGGTAAAGAGCTGAGCGTGGGCGAGATTAACTTAGCGTAGGTTTGCGACGCGAACTGCGACTCCAGGCCGCTGTCATAAGCGGCAGCGCCGTAGGCTTCCGCCATGCAATCGCTGGAGACTGCGGGCGTTCCGTACACGAGCCCGCAATCAGCGCATTCCACCATTCGCGAATGCATGTACTCCGGAAGCTTGCGCGAGGCGAACGCATAGGCATTCAACTTGCTGGGATCAACGTTGGACTCGAGCACGACTCGTGCCTCTTTATTGCCGCCGCACATTGGACAGGAACGCTCTTGCCAAACCAATTTCAGGGAGCTCTCAGGCATTGGGAGTGCTGCCCTTCTTTTCTGCAAGGACGGTATACCCCAAGCAGTCATTACCACCACGACCGCGCAACGATAGATTGGCAATGCCCGCGAGGAGAACAAAAAAAGGAGAGAGGCAAAGGCCGCAGAACCGTAATGCCCACTTGGTGGCGCCGCGGCAGTTCTGCGCCACGAGGAGCGGTAGTATCAATGCCATGACTTTGTAGCAAGCAACGGTAATTGCGTTGCCGCGCGCATAGACACGAACATCAACGAATCCGGCGGTACGCAACAAGTAGTTGATGGCTGAAGGGGTAAAACGCCAATAGTCAAAAGGAACAAAATGCCATCGCGCGGCGAAGGGAAAGGTAAGCAGTATCGTTCCCCTGTCTCGTAGACAGCGAGAGGCCTCGGCAAGAAACAGCCGGTACTCTAGAATGTGCTCGATTGTTTCGGTGGAAAACACCAGGTCAACGGATGCGTTCTCCACGGGCCAGACTTCACCCTCGAAGTAGGTGGTATCGGGCATCTTGTAACCGAAGTGGGCCTCGGCATCGATGGTGTCGATGCCCACGTATTCGGTCTGCGGCCCAAGCAACGGGCGATAAGGTTGAGCGCCACATCCAACATCGAGGACGCGCCCGCGAATGTAGGGCAGCACGGCGGCAACGTCATTCCAGACGGACCCGGCTTGCAGATCGAGAAACCGACGCAGTGCGCTCCGACATTGCGCAACAACACCGGCAGTCGGACCTTCAAAAAGAGGAGGCCTCCAAGGCTCCGGAGGACTGTCGACCATGTTCCTCCTGCGCCCCAAGTTATCTGCAATTTGGATCATCGATCTACTTGAACGACGTATTCTGCTCCGGGGACGCCACGCGAATTTCACCGTCGCGAATGACGCTGCGCCGGATATAGTGGGGCCGCTGCTTCACTTCCTCGAAGATCTTGGCGAGATATTCACCCAGGACTCCCAAAGCAAGCAGGTTCAGCGAGCCAAAGAAAAGCACTGCCAGGACAACGGTAGCAAATCCCTTGGGCGCAAGCTGCGGGTACACAAGCTTAAGGATAAGCTCAACTACCATTAATATGGCAGAAAGAGCAAATAGCGTGAGAGCTCCCGCACTCAGCATGGTCAGAGGGGTGTAGCTGAACGACAGGATACCTTTCTTAGCCCAGCCAATATTCTTCCATAGGCTGTTGGTAGTGACGCCAAACATGCGCTCCGGCCGCACATAATCGACGCCCACCTGACGGAATCCAGCGTACGCACGCACGCCGCGCAAAAATAGATCGCGCTCCGGAAATTCCAATATTGCGCGCACAACCTTCCGGTCCAGCAGCGAACAATCGCCGGCATCGTGAGGGATTCGCAAGTACGAGAAGTAGTCGAATACGCGGTAAAAGGCTTTGTAGGCAAGCTGCATGAAGAACGAAGCTTCGCGCTTCACTCTGCGGCCATATACCACGTCATATCCCTCCCGCCACTTCGCGACAAATTGCTCAAGAAGTTCGGGCGGGTCCTGCAAGTCTCCGTCGAATAACGCACACGAATTCTTAGAAGCCAATTCCATTCCACTTCGAAAAGCAGACTGTGACCCGAAGTTCCTGGAATGCGAGATGCCCAGCACGCGGCGATCGTTTCGCGAAATTGAACGAATTATCTCTTCTGAGTTGTCCGGGCTGCAGTCGTTTACGAATATGATCTCGTAATCAATGTTGAGCTTGGTAAATGTCGCGCGGAGCCGTTCATACATTAGCGGAATCGCTTGCGCGTCCTTGTAGCAGGCGATCACAGCCGAGACGCTGTGTTTCGTGTCGAGGCCGAACTTCTTGGAAGCCTCCCAATAGGCTTTCTTATCAGGAAGGTCTTTGTACCATTGCGCCGTCCGGAGCAATCCTTCCTGGATGGAGGTTGTGGGCTGCCAGGCGAATCGGTTGCGAAACTTGGTGGAGTCTGAGTACCAATCCGGCAAGTCCCACGAGCGGTTTGGCATGGTAAAAGACGGCTGCTTCGTAATTCCAAAGACTTCACGCGCGACCTGGGCGAGATCACCAATGGTGGTCTTGTCGCCCGTGCCCACATTGAACGATTCACCGAAGTCCTTTACGTCGAGGCCTACAGCTACGGTTACGAAGGCGTTGAGGACATCGTCGATGTAAACGAAATCGCGAGAGACCTGCGGATCGACAAGTTCCGGATAGTCACTTTCCAGGCCACTACGCACAATCGCGGGAATCAATCGTGAAGAGTCTTCCATCGGTCCATAGACCGAATAGAGCCGTAGATTGGCGCAGGGTAGCGCACGCTTCTTACCGAAAAATGAAATCAGGTTGGCGGCTGCCGCTTTGGAAACAGCATAGTGGCTGTTCGGAAACAGCGGCGAATCCTCCTTTGGCCGGGAGGCATTATCGCCATACTCGGAGGAGCTACCTGCATGGACATAGCAAGCAATACCCTGGCGCTCAAGGCGACCTAGCAGGCGGGAGACAAAATTGAAGTTGGTCTCGTAGATCAACGGAGCATCGGTTTCGAACGAGTATGCCCCATAGGCAACACAATCGAAGATGGTCCTCGGCTTGATGGTCTCAAGCATTGAGTCGAGGTTGGAATCTACCAGGAGGTCCGCGACCCGCGTTCTTTCACTCGGCAAGCCCTCAAGGCGCCAAGCTGGTAAGCGGCTCGCCGTACCATAAACGTCGTTCCGATGTGCGGACAGAAAACGTACCAGGTTCGCGCCGATGAAGCCGCTGGCTCCGAGCACCAAAATCGGCCCCTGAAGATGCCGAAGTTTCTCTTTGCCACTTAAATATGCTGAAGTAGGCGAATCGAGAGAGATAGAGCTCATTCCTGCACGATGGCATTCATAACGGCGGCCGAGTCTAGGCCGCTCTCCGCGCGATGAAAGCGCTGTGAGCCGTAAAAACCTGAGACATATCCGAGCGCATGGCGATGAGTGAAGCGCAGCGGAGCTTCTCCTATGGAAAGCAGGTGATGGGCGAGGCTTTGTCCCAAGCCACCCGTAACGGTGTGCTCTTCTACAACAACCACGTGGCCAGACCTTCTGATGCTGTCCAGCAATCCATCAGGTAACGAAACGAATGGAAGTTCACTCAACAACCATACATCCGGACAATCCACGTTCGCGAGGTTTCGTGCCTGAGAAACTATTCCCCCTGCCAGCGGTCCCAGGACTACCAATGTAGGACCCTGGCCAGGAAGAATGTTTCTCCATTGTGCATAAGCCGGCACTACGTGGTCCTTGGGAAGCTCGGACACTCCAAGCCTAAGATAGCTTGGATGGTCAGCTTGCATCAGAAGTGGCACCATATCAGCAACATCCTGGTCGAACGCTGGAACAAAAACCCGCAGGTTGGGGAGCGTCAACAAACAACCATAGTCTTCCAGCGCATGATGGGTACTTCCCATCACACCGTATCCATACCCGCCGCCGTTACCGACGATAACTACTGGGAGCTTGTGGAGGCAGATGTCGTTTCGAATTTGTTCGAAAGGACGGGCATAGGCAAATGGAGCGATGCTATACACCCACGGCCGCAATCCCAGTTTTGCCATCCCAGCTGCAACCGAGAGCATGTTTTGTTCGGCGACGCCGGCATTGATGAAGCGATCGCCCAGAGCGTCACGTAGCGGCTCCAGCGCCTTGAAGCCGAGGTCTCCGGTAAGGAAAACCAGCTTGTCGTCGAATGCCTGCGAGACTAACGATCGACAGAAAATGTCGCGCATGCTAGTTGCACCTCATTACGGGCCTGTTGATATTGTTGCTCATTAAGTGGTAAGTAGTGCCATTCTACCCGATTCTCCATGAAGGAAACGCCATGTCCCTTGATAGTCTTCGCTATGACTGCGGTGGCTCCAGAACGTTCTGTGCAAAGTGCCTCGGTGATTGCCTCCATGTTATGCCCATCGATCTCCACTGTTTCGAGACCGAACGCCTCAAATTTGGCGGTAAGCGGATCCAGCTTGGCCACCTCGCTGGTAGTTCCAAATCCCTGTAAGCCATTGCAGTCCACAATGAAGGTAAGGTTGTCGAGCTGGCGATGTGCAAGAAAAATCAGCGCTTCCCAGCATGAACCCTCGTTCCATTCACCGTCAGACATAAGGCAGAAAACTTTTCCACCTTCGCCCTTTATCTTCTTAGCCAGCGCCAGTCCGCAGGCAAGGCCGAGCCCGTGCCCGAGACTCCCAGTGGCGAAGATAACTTCGGGAATACCGGCGGCAGGCGGATGCCCCGGCAGGCGGGTGCCGTCTTTGTGGAACGTTCTCAGGTCTTGATCCGTCAAGGCGCCGATCGACCACAGAGCCACATAAAGTGCGCCGGCGGCGTGGCCCTTCGATAACACAAACAGATCGTCACTTTTCAGAACGAAATGATAGAGCGCGAGGAGAGTGTCGAGCGCAGAGAGGTTACCGCCAATATGTCCGACTCCGCTCTCATAGTGCATCTGCAGAAGCCGCAACTTGGCCTTGCACACCAGCGCGTCCGCCTGATCACGTTGCATCTTCAATGCTGAAAGTCTCGTATCCAGCTTGATCATCTAAAACTGAGCCTTGAGTTTGAATAATTGTAATCGAAACAACCGGAGTACGAAAACGGGGAGCATTGGCCCGGCGGCTAAACTTCGGAGCACAAGAAGATAAGGAGCCGGAGCAGACCTGGCCCTCTTGCGCATGTCGCCCGAGGCGGCGAGTCGCACGTTGAGGGGTTCGGCGGCGCAGACTAGCGTAGAATGCTGCACCCCAGTTACAATCGGCAAAGCGAAAGCAGGCGAAGCTTCGGCCCCCGGCTTTCGCGCCGGCCAATTGCGCCAGCATTGGCGACCTCCCATAAAAGCGCCAGACGACGAGAGATACAAAGAACCAGAGTTAGGCTTGCGGATGTTGAATCACGATCTACACGAAACCGAAATCCACAGCGAGGAGGCGCCTGCCAGGATATTATCCGGCAGGCGTTTGGCCGGGACAGCGATGGACCTGTTGCCATATGTCGCTGTGGTAGTGATTTCGGTGTTCTGGTTATTTCGATTTTACCGGCTGTCTGCCATCGATCTCAGGGTCCCGTTTGGAGTAGCTTCCGACCACAATTTCGGCCAGATGTTGGTAAAGAACTTCGTGCAGGGCCGACACTTCTACGTCAATCCCCTACTGGGCGCACCTGGACAGCAGGAGCTGTACGACTTCCCGCTCCCCATTTGGCTGCATTTGATCGTCCTAGGGGTTATAGGTCTCTTCACTCAGGATTTTGGACTGGCGACGAACATCTTCTACCTCGTTGGATATCCCCTCGTAAGTATCTCATGCCTATATGCTTTGCGCAGGCTAGGGGTTTCCGCGGGCCTCGCCGTGGCGGGAGCGATCTTATTTGCTTTCTTGCCCTTCCACCTTCTGCGTAATGAGGGTCATCTCTTTCTTAGCGCTTACTATCTTGTGCCGCTGGCCATGTTAGTTTGCATCTGGGTGGGAACCGGACGAGATATTCTGAATCTGGATCGGAGGCGAACCGGCAAGCTATTTGCCTTTGGGACAAATGGAACTATTGCATTAGTCACATGTTTCCTGGTCGGGTGGGACAGCCCATACTACGCATTCTTTACAGCTTTTCTTATCGCTCTGGGATCGCTGCTCGCGTGGGTGAGGGATGGAAATCGCCGTGCGGCTCTGACCGCTGCCATACTTATTGCAGTAATTGTCGTTTCCATTGGAATAGCGGTGGTACCGAACACACTCTATGTTCGAGCGCATGGGCCAAGCGAGGTCGCAAAGCGTCAACCTGTAGAATCGGAAATGTTTGCCCTGACCCTCGCACAACTGGTTGCTCCTGTTAGCAATCATAGGCTGACATTTCTCTCTCACTGGAAAGCCAAGTACAACAGCCATGCTCTCCTGGTAAATGAGAACGATACGGCTGCCCTGGGCATAGTGGGAGTACTAGGTATGGTTGCGTTGTTTGGTTGCCTGTTGGGGGCAGAATGCAGTGCAACCCTTTATTGCCTCGCTATTCTTACTCTGGGTGCATTTTTGCTCGGAACGATGGGCGGCTTAGGGGCACTTTTCAGCTTCACTATTTCGCCTGAAATACGCGCCTACAATCGTATTTCCGTGGATATCGCTTTTCTCTGCATTGCTGCATTCATGCTGGTAGCCGACCGTCTGCTTTCCTCATATAAAACGACAAGTTCTAGGTGGATCACACTCGGAGTTGCGCCTTTGCTGCTGATTGTGCTGGGAATACACGACCAGGTTCCCAGGGGACTTATGCCCATGCCGGCGCGGAGAGAAACAGAGAAGCTGTTTGCGAGTGATGCTGAGTTCGTGAAACGGATCGAAGCGGCTGCTCCGAATGGGATGATATTTCAGCTGCCCTACTTCCCCTTTCCGGAGTCATGGCCAGTAAATCAGCTGGCTGACTACGAAGAACTGAAGGGGTATCTCCACTCGGATTCGCTCAGGTGGAGCTATGGTTCGATGAAGCTGCGGGAAACGGATAAGTGGATTTCATCCGTATCCGAGAAGCCAATTCACGAGATGCTATCCACGATCGCAACCAAAGAGTTCACTGGCTTATATATTGATCGCAATGGCTACAAAGATCATGGTGTATCACTAGAGAGCGCAGTGAAATTCCTGCTAGAGCAAGATCCGATTGTGGGAGAGAATGGAAGACTCTCATTTTTCAGGCTAGATCGAGCCGCATTGGCCTCGCTGCAGCGGCAAACTGCACCAGACAAGCTCGCGCGCCTGGATGCCATACTTCATCCCCCAAGTGTTGACACGGGCAGCGGCTGTTTTCCCAAGGAGCAGAATGCTGCAGGAGAGTGGAACTGGTGCGGCACCGATGGTGTGATCGTGATAACAAATCCATCGCAAATTGCGCGCAAAGTGGGAGTGCAGGCGACCTTCGCCACCGGGTTTGCGAACGGGTCGCTATTGCACCTCGAAGAACCAGGCCAGGATCGCACTCTGCAAATCGACAACGGAGGCAAGCCGTGGAATGCCGAGATGACGGTCGGACCTGGGACGACTCAGATACACTTGCGATGCGGGTGCCGGCGAGTGGTTGCGCCGAATGATAGCAGGGCACTCTATCTTCAAGTCCTCAATTTGAAAGTGAAAGACGCCGGCGCTTCTTAGCTCGACCGTGCGAGTGATTAGCGTTGCCTCTGCCGGGTGGCGCAGATTTTGCTAACATTTTAATGCAGCTATCAGGAGAGGGTGTGGAAGAGGCGGAGATTCTGTCCAGGATGAAGTCTTACGTGAGCGAGCATGATGGCCCTGCTGCGCCGGACCTTGCCGCCACGGGCTCGCATGCGACTTCTCACTCCCAGCTCGACACGTCCCGACTAGACGCGGCAGTGGCAAGCCTGTGGTCGTCGAAAGAGCGAGTTGCGCTGTTGAATCCGCGGAATCCGGGTTTGCTGAACGACCTGGCGCAAAGGGTCAAGAAGCTCATGAAGCGCTCACTGGGGTGGTATACCCGGTCACTACAGGAGTTTCATGCGCAAGTGGCATACGCTTTGCAGGAAGAGACGGGCGCCATCAAGGCTTTAGATGCGTCACTTAGAAACCTGGAGCGGGAAGTCTCCGAGTTTCGCACTCAGATGCTGGCCGTGGCTCGTGCGCCTCAAGAGACGCATTTCGAGTCGGAGGGATCTCTGAAGGAACAACGGCGCCTCTACGTGGAGTTGTTTCGCGGCACCTCAGAAGTTCTTGACATCAATTGTGGCAATGGTGAGCTTCTGGAGTTGCTCCGCGCCGGCGGCATATCCGCCTACGGTGTGAGCCAAGCCCGCAACGCGAGGGAGATTGCGCGTCGCAAGTCCCTAAAGATTGTGAATGCCGACATATTTGAACACTTGAATGGCATGCCCGAACGATCGCTGGGTGGGGCCTTCTCGGCCGGTTTCCTCGAGCGGCTGCCTACTCGTCTGCAAGCGGAATTCTTGCGGCTGCTATCAGGCAAGCTTCGTCCGGGTGCGGTGACCGTGATCGAGACGGTGAGTCCCGTCGCCGGGCCCGGCGGCGACATTTCCGGCGAGCTGTTTAACCCAGAGACGATTGCGCCAGACCTCCTGAAGACTTTGCTAGAAGCACATAATTTTCGTGATATTCGCGTCTTTTCGCTTGCCGCAATTGAATGCCAGCTTACGACCGGCTCAGACCCGGTCAATAATGGCTCGTCGCACGGCAGCGTGCTCGAGCCGCGTGGACAATGCAGCCCAACCAGCATTTATAGCGTGATCGCTTATCGATCCTGACCTTGCAGGAAGAGGCATGAGCTTGCAGCATGACAGCGATGCGGCACAATTCGCCGCATGTACCATCATCGCCAAGAACTACTTGCCGATGGCCCGTGTTCTTGCAGAATCGTGGCACCGATTCCATCCCAAGTGCCCGATGTATGTTTTGTTACTGGACTCTTCTGATGGATTCTTCCGGCCTGAAGCGGAGAGCTTCATCACCGTACCAGTAGCAGACCTGGAGATCGACAATTTGAACGGCTTCCTGTTCAAGTATTCGGTACTGGAAGCTAGTACTGCAGTCAAGCCATACCTCGTCAAATATCTGTTCCGGCGGTACTCGCTACGAAAGCTCTTATATTTAGATCCTGACATACTGATAGTTAGTTCGCTGGATGGCTTACGAGATGGCTTGAGTAGCGCCAACATTTTACTCACCCCTCACCTGACTTCGCCGCTGCCGGAAGATGGCCTTCTACAGAGCGAGCACGACATCCTGAAATCCGGCGCTTATAACCTGGGTTTTATTGGAATGCGTGCCGGCGAGGACCTGGATAGATTGCTGGATTGGTGGTGCGGCAAACTCTATCATCATTGTCTGGTTAATATCGAAGGCAATCTTTTTGTGGATCAGCGGTGGATGGACCTGGTGCCGGGACTATTTCCCGGCGTCAGTATTGTTCGCGACCCGGGCTATAACATGGCTTACTGGAATCTGCACGAACGGAGATTGTTATTCAATGAGCGGATAGTTGTGAACGGTCGCTTTCCGCTGTTTTTCTTTCATTTTAGCGGTTACGATGCCGACAAGCCCTGGATTGTTTCCAAGCACCAGACTCGTTTTGACATGACCAATATCGGCGAGACCCGCAGAATTTATGCCGAATACCGAGACCTGCTAATACGGCACGGATGGAACGATACGAAGAATTGGAAGTACGAACACGATTTCTTTCGCAACGGGATCAAGATTCCGTCGTCCGCCCGTAGATTTTATTGGAACCTCGGACCCGACGTTGACCACCTTGGAGACCCTTTCACCTGGCTGGAGGGGCCCCATGCTTCGAGCGTGGAGGATGAGCATGTCACATCACGTTCCGACGACATGCCGGCGGGCATCAATGTACTCGGGTACTTTGAATCAGAGAAGGGAGTAGGCGAGGGCGCAAGGAGCAATCTGCGAATCATTCAAGCTACCGGTCTGCCGTATGTAGCTAACAACTGGTCTGATTTGGATTCCCGGAATATGGAGACGTTTACCGGAAAATTTTCCGACAAGAACCCTTATTCGGCGAATCTTATCACTGTTAATGCGGATCAGATGGTTAACTTCGCCCGCCAGCAACAAGCCTATTTAGCGGGTCATTACAATATCGGCTACTGGGCCTGGGAGCTTTCGGACTTTCCCGAACAATGGGCAACCTCTTTCAGCTATCTAGATGAGGTGTGGACGCCAAGCAGGTTTACCTGCGACGCGGTCAGCTCGAGTTCTCCTATTCCTGTGAAGGTCGTCCCTCACTCGATGGATCCATCCACAAGCTACGAACTGCAAGTTGATCGCGCAGAATTCCAGATTGAACCGGACATGTTCGTGTTCTTGTTTGCTTTTGATTTTCACAGCTACATGGAAAGGAAGAACCCCTTCGGTTTAATTCGGGCGTTTAAGAAAGCTTTCGGGAACAGGAAAGACGTGCTTTTGTTGCTGAAGGGGTGCCACGGAGATGCGCATCCGGACGATCTCTCCGCTTTGCGGACGGCCAGCGTCGATGCCAACATCAGGATAGTAGACCGGATCTTTTCCCGCGAGACTACAGGGCGTTTGATGATGGCTGCCGATTGCTACATATCTCTTCATCGTTCGGAAGGCTTCGGTCTCACACTCGCCGAAGCGATGATGCTGGGAAAACCGGTTATTGCGACCGGTTATTCTGGCAATGTTGATTTCATGTCTGATGCTGATAGTTTCCTGGTGCCTTACCGCATCACAAAAATCGCAAAGACACACGGCCCCTACAAAGCTGGCTACCACTGGGCAGATCCCAACCTCGATTCTGCAGCAGACATCATGCGACATGTGGAGAAGAACCGAGAGGCAGCTTTGGCCGTTGGTGCTACAGCTAGTGTGAATATACGGCGATTGCTACATCCGAGTAGAATAGCGGCTTCCGTCCGCGAGCGGTGTGAACAAATTGGAATGGCTTCCAAAGACCATTTGGCAGATTCAGCGACACGGTGAACCCATCTGCTGCTTCGCCCAAGATCTAGTCCGGTTGCAAAGCTAGGTTATCTTTCCGGTACCGGATCGCAGTGCAGCCATAACTTTTCGCAGCGGCGCGGTAAGCTTCCAGGACAGAGAGTTGTGGACACCTGTGATGGTTTCTTCCGCCTGCGTAAGAAGTTGCCGGGTGTTCTGTAATGCTGTCTCAGTCTCCGCTTTCGACGATCGCACTTGCGTTAGCTCAGCCTGAATTCCACTCCGCTCATCTTCCGCTGCATTCGCCCGAGCTACAGCGGTTTGCAAGTTATCGCTGAAGACTTGCAGGTCATCACGAACAATTTCGAGAGCTGGCACCGATGCCGACATTATCTTGAGAGAGAGCGTCAGTTTCAACGGACCTCGTAAATCAGCGGCACTCGTGAGCACAAGTTGCGGGTCATCGCCCATATTGATCATCACTGACGGATTGTGGGCGTGCGGCGTAGCCGTACCCGCCACTTGAAATTCCCGATTGCCGCGGGAGGCCTTCGAACTCCAGATGAGGTCCCCGGTCTCAGCGGAATGTATCAGAATGTCTCCTACTTCGATGATTGATGGCTCAGAGCCGGGATCAATTCTCAGCGGTCCGCGTATATTTGGATCGCGTAAGTCGAAAACCAGAGTATGCCAACTTCCAACCTTCATTTTGCGGATCTGGCTGGCCTCGTGGCTGTAACCGCCGTCGATATAGGGAAAGACTTCGACCCTGATTTCTGAGATGGGGTCTACCTTGGGTGGCACCGGAGGTACCCGCCCCAGAAGGTGTTCCAAGTGCGAGGCGTAAATAACATAATGACGGCGTACCTCTTCGCGTACCGCAGGCGAACTGTCGAACAGAAATTCCGTCAACAGCGTGTCGCTGGTGTTGCCTGGCTTACGAACCACGCCCAAGCCCCAGCTGTGATGGAACTCAAAGGTATCGGGAAATTCCGCTCTTATCTCTTCCCACACACGCCACACGCCGAAGTCTTGATGCCTGGGACAGATGTCGTGCAGAAGGATGATTCCTCCCGCCGCAACTTTCGGCAGCCAACTGCGAAAATCGTGTTCCACCGCTTCGTAGGTATGGAGACCGTCGATGTGGAGCAGTCCGATAGAGTTGCCAGAGAATTGGGAGAGCGCTTCGTCGAAGCTCTTTCGTAGCAAGTAGGAGAATTGCTTGTAGTAACGACTGTTATACGAGCTCACTTCGTCGAAAACTTCTTCTCCATAATGTCCCGCATGCTCGTCGCCCTGCCAGTGGTCGACGGCATAACATAGCGAGCCGAGCCCATGCTCCTGTACGGTTTGACAAAATGTGAAGTAAGCCTCGCCCCAATGGGTCCCAAGTTCGACGATTAGCTTAGGTTGAAGCGCGACGATGAGATCGCTAGCGAAGGTGAGGTGGCCTGTCCACTCACCAACATTCCTCGGTTTATAGCGACGTGGAAGGAACGTCGGCGGAGGCAATCCGAAGCCAGGAGATGTCTTTTGCGCTGTGTGCACCTTGGAATGTCGAAATTAGAACGGTATGTCCTCGTCAGTAATTTCGGGGCCGCCGCTAGTGGCTGCCGCCGGGCCTTCCGGCTCGGGCGCGCGCTGGTCAAAGCCTCCGGACTTGGCTCCGGAGCGTCCAGCACCGTAACCACTGCCACCGCCTTCACCGCCCTCGCGCGGGCCGCCCAGCAGCACCATCTGGTTGCCGATAATTTCCGTACGATATTTCTTCTGGCCGGTCTCTTTGTCGTCCCATGAATTGGTGCGAATGCTGCCCTCGATGTAAACGGTGCGGCCCTTCTTCAAGTATTCGCCTGCGACCTCCGCCTTGCGGTCGAAGAGCACGACGTTGTGCCACTCGGTACGGTCGCCCCAGTTGCCATCCTTTTCCTTCACGCGCTCGTTGGTGGCCAGCGAGAAGCGCGCCACCGCCATGCCGCTTGGGGTGTACTTTACCTCGGGGTCTTTGCCAAGATTGCCGATGAGAATGACTTTATTGACGCTCGCCATGGCAGCAGCTCCTGAAAACGCAATTACGTGCGAGAAAAGGAAAATATAACAGAAAGTTGCGAGATTGCAGCGCTCCGCTTTCAGGCAGCGCCTGTCGGCTCAGGCACCGAGCTGGAGAACCTTGTGCTCGGTGCAGCGGGTTTGGGCGAGGTCGATGAGCCTGTCGATCAGAGTGGGACCGTACTTCGCGTGGAAGTAGATGCCGTCGATCTCGCGCTCCTGGAGGGTTTTGTGCGGATAAATGGCATTCTCGATCTGCGCGGCATGGCGACTCAGAATCTCGGTTCGTCGCAGCTCCGCCTGGGCGGCGCGCTTCTCCAGGCGACTTATCTGATATTGCATTTTGCTGGTGGCACGCGTGGCGGCTTCGACTAGCGTGGGATCGAGGGCCTGCAATGAGTTGCTGACGCGCTGCATCGACTCTTCTATGGCCCGCCTGGCGGCCTCGAAGTTGTGCTTTAACTCCGCGGGAAGAGCATGGGCAGCGAGCCAGTCGCGGAGTTCATGCTCCCCGTGGAAGAGCTGAGGTAGTTCGATCTCATATTTGTTGAGTAGCCGTTCGATGCGCGGCTCAATCAGTGTGGCGCTCAGCCGCGAGGTGATGGGCGTAATGCGGCCGAGCAGCCGCTCGTAAACCACCGCGGCTTGGGCAAAATAAGCGATTTCGGCGGGTCCACCGATGTACGCCAAAGTTGGCAGCCAGTAATCCTGGAGCACCGGACGTAGCAGGACGTTTGCGCTGAAATTCTCCGGAGCAGATTCGATACGGCTGCGCAGTGCGTTTAGCGGGACAGTTTCGCGAGCGATCCTGAATTGTCCGTTAGCGCGGTGAATCGGCGCGCGCGCGCCGTTTACGAGTGCGAACAGCGGCGTCGATTCGGCCGTGACCTTCACCTGTTCGTGATAGTGCCCTCCCTGCAGCTCACGATTACGGGCCGTGATCGCCTCATCCAACTCGGCGGCGCGACTTACGGCGTCCACGAATAAAGGAGCGGCGATGCGATGGAGCTCGGGATCGGCGGGATCGAGAAAGATGAGACCGTGGTCGCGAAAGATGCGAGTGAAGAGCTTCGCGTAGGCGTTCGAGAACGTTTCGCCTTCAGCGTAGCTCTCGCGCAGGTAATCGGCGGCAAGTGACTCGCCCAGCAAATCCGCGGCTTGCGCAACTAAAGGGTTGGTTCCCTCCGCAAACTGAAGCGTCGCAACCGGAGCGCCCTCGATGCCGCTGGTCGGAGTTTTGAAAGGCGCGAGTTGGAAGTCGCTCGTCAGCAGCAGCGACTGGTTCACCTCCGCCAAGTCGTGATCCTCGCTGGCCAGCCAGAACACAGGCACACACTCGAGGCCGAGAGCTTCGACCTGCTTCGACAAGGCCAGGACCGACGCGGCTTTGAACAACCCAAGCAAAGGCCCGCCGAACAACCCCACTTGCTGCCCGGTGACGACGGCGAAGGCCCCTTCACGAAGCCGTTGCACATTGCGCAGAGTCGCATCCGAAGCTCCCCAGGCGCGATTCTGCCGCTCAAGCACGTCGGCCACCTTTGACTGGCGCTCGGGATCGCGCGGAACGGACTTGGCGAATGCCGCGATGTGCGCCGTATCAGGCGGAGTTGGGAAGAACTTGCGAATCTCGGGGGAGTAGGAAAGAAAGTCGCGGAACAGACGCGTGGTGTGAGGAATCGATGTGAAAGAGATGCAGTCGGGGATCACGCAGCGGTCTCCGGATGACAACACCTCTTGCATATTGAGCGCATCTCGATCCTTGGGCCAGCGGCCCGGAGTTGACGCTAAAGCTTCAGACTAACAGGCAAGCAAAAGGTTTGGATGATCGCGTCACTTTTGGGATGCATGAATCTGGGCGGTTCGGACGTAGTGAGTTGGAGTTGACATCGCGTCGAGCGCTGGTGGCGTCTCAGGTAAAGCAAGCGTCCGACTGGCTGCGCGCCGCATCTATATTGGTAGCGCGGTTGACTTCCCTGCCCCGAGTGGTAGAGTGAAGTTGATCGCGGTGCACTTCGGGGGCGTCACGGCTTCGACGGAAGTGATTGCGGTAAAGAGGCATACCGGAGCGCATGCATCCGTAATCGCGTGCAAAAACACAATTGCCACACCACAAATGGCATACGCAGCTTAATTAATTAAGTTGCCGTCCTTCCCGGCTTTGCTCACGGGCTGGGAAAGGGCGTCGCACAGTGAGCTGGCCGTGAACTCTCCACCTGTGAGTTTACGGCGAGACCATCAGGTTGGCTGGCCGCGTTTCTTGTCCGCTCTGAGCGTGGTCGGCGAGAGTGCCGTCTAACACCGGCGCATGAACGTGACTAAGTATGTAGGCTCTTTACTGACAGCATTTTCGGACGCGGGTTCAACTCCCGCCGCCTCCAATCAACTCATTTGTTTTCAATATCTTACATATGAATCAGCGGGTCCCGGCCCGCTGATTTCAATCCCAAAAAACCGATCGGTTCAGCGCGCACCTGGCCAGCCGGGGCGGCTGCGGCAGAGTGCCCGCTCCAGGCAACGGAGAGCTCGGATGGGATTACCTCAGTGTTGCCCGTGATCCTCGCGCGATTCGGCGGCAAGCCCGTGGACCCTTCTCCACAAGGCACCTTGCGGCGAGTATAGCGGGAGGTTTCGCTTTCGCCAGTTAGCACGTTACTCAGCCAACTGGACACCGTTTCCTAGCTTTCGACTCGAACCGCTCGAATAAGACCTCACCGCCTCGCGTCGCAGTGGGATACAATCCGTCCGCATGATCACCTGCTCTGGCTGCGGGGCATTGTGTTCTGAGAACGCCCGTTTGTGTCCTTCGTGCGGGCGTGCCATATCCATTCCCGACACGCCGACGTTGGAGCCGAGCGGCACTGCTGCCAGACCTGCACCAGCTCCTACTAGATCACACCCGCCACAAAGCGGAGGATTCTCGCCGGGCACGGTTCTCATCGAGCGGTATCGGATCGTCGCTTTGCTGGGGCGCGGCGGCATGGGCGAAGTCTACCGCGCTGAAGATCTTAAGCTTGGCAATGTTGTAGCCCTCAAGTTTCTTCCCGCCTCGCTTCAGAACGACACGGCGGCTCTTGCAGGATTTCATGCTGAGGTGCGCAATGCCCGCCAGGTCTCCCACCCGAATGTCTGCCGTGTTTACGACATCGGTGAGGTGAACGGGCAGCACTTTCTCACCATGGAGTACATCGACGGCGAGGACCTGTCGTCGTTGCTGCGCCGCATAGGTCGTTTGCCACCGGACAAGGCTTTGGAGACCGCGCACCAAATCTGCGCCGGTCTGGCAGCTGCGCATGATTGCGGATTACTCCATCGTGATCTGAAACCAGCCAACATCATGCTGGATGGACGAGGGCGGGTGCGCATCACCGACTTCGGGCTAGCCCTCAGAAGCGACGATGCAACAGGCCGGAGCGAGACTGCGGGTACGCCGGCTTACATGGCTCCAGAGCAGATTGGAAAGGGCGAGGCCAGCGTTCGCAGCGACATCTACTCGTTGGGGCTCGTCTTTTATGAGCTGTTCACTGGGCACCTTCCTTATCAGGCAAACACCGCGATCGAATGGCGACGGGCGCATCTGGAGTCTTCCCCCAGGACACCGTCGTCGATGGTAAAGGACATTGATCCGGCAGTGGAAAGCGCGATCCTGCGCTGTCTGCAAAAAGATCCGGCAAAACGGCCATCTTCGGTACGGCAGGTAGCAGCCGCGTTTCCGGGAGGCGATCCGCTGGCGGCTGCGCTGGCGGCAGGCGAAACGCCGTCGCCCGAGATGGTGGCTGCTTCGGGAGAAACCGAAGGCTTGCGCCCCGCGGTGGCGTGGGCGGTGCTGGCGGGAGTCATGGTGTCGATCACTGCGGCGATTCTGTTGAGCGCACAAACCATGCTCTACCGGCGCGTGCCGCTCGAAAAACCACCGGAAGAGCTGGCCGGACACGCGCGGGAAATTCTGCAGAGTGTCGGCTATTCCGAGCCGCCGGTGGACACCGCGATTGGGTTCTACGAGGGGAAAGCTTTTCTACGCTATATCGCGGAACACGACAAATCGAAGACGCGCTGGGACAACCTGGAAACCGGGGCGTTCGTGTTTTGGTATCGTGGCAGCCCTCGGCCGCTCGCGGCTGGGAACATCTTCTCGGAGACACCCATTCCGGGAGTCGTGGCGACGGACGACCCCCCGTTGGACGTGTCCGGGATGACGCTGGTCAATCTCAACCCGCTGGGTCGCCTTACGCAGCTCATCGCAATTCCTCCGCAGGTTGAGAAGCCGGCAGCTGTGGCAAATTCACCTGACTGGGCGCCGCTGTTCTCTGCCGCCGGGCTCGATATGTCCAAGTGGCCGCCAGCGCAGCCCATGTGGACGCCTCCTGTTTATAGCGACGCGCGGGCTGCGTGGACAGGATCGCTGGCCGAACGCCCCGATATCCCGATACGGATCGAGGCTGCGGCATACCGGGGCAAGCCCGTTTACTTCGAGTTGATTGGCCCCTGGACCCGTGCAGAACGCATGCAGATGTATCAGCAGAATGCGGGCAAACAGGCATCACTGGTGATTAGCATCGTTTTTTTTCTTTCGGTCCTCGTGGGTAGTGCGATGCTCGCCCGGCGCAACCTGCACCTCGGCAGGGGTGATCGCAGTGGGGCATTTCGTTTGGCAGCTTTTGTTTTTGCGGCTTGGGCAGTGGCGTGGCTCTGTGGCGCGCATCACGTTCCAAATTTCGCCGAATTCGTGCTCTTTATGGAGGTTTTGGTCTGGGGGCTTGGTTGGTCCTGTTTCATCTGGGCCCTCTACATTGCTCTGGAGCCCTATGTGCGTCGCCGCTGGCCCGCCACGCTGGTTTCCTGGAGCCGCTTGCTGGCGGGAGGCTCTCGGGATCCACTGGTGGGACGCGATGTGCTGGTCGGTTGTCTTTCGGGGGCGTCTTCGGTTGCGTTTGGAAGACTGGTGTGGTTGGTTCCCTCCTGGCTCGGCTATCCTCCGCCGCAACCATTCTCGGGTCCACAGTGGCAGTTTCTGGGCGCGCGGACAATGGTTGCGGACGTAGCCCTGATGTTAATGTTTGCTCCTATGGTCTGGCTTGGGGCTCTGTTTTTCCTGGTCCTTCTCCGGGCCTTGCTGCGCAAGGAGTGGGCGGCAGCGGTCGCATGGGTTCTTTTGTTCACGGTCTTAAGCGCAGCGGATAGCCAGTCTGCTCCCATTTTCTTGGTTTTCTTCCTGATCTTAAGTAGTCTGTTTGTGTTCTTGATGATCCGCTTCGGCTTGCTGACTCTCGTGGCTAATTTTGTCTTCTGGTATGTCCTGACGAACTTTCCCCTGACGACCCAAGGCTCTGCGTGGTATTCAGGCATTAGTCTGACCGGAATTCTGCTAATAGCCGCGATGGCGTTCTACGGCTTCTACACCTCCCTGGGCGGCCGACCGGTTTTCGGAGGCGCTGTGCTCGACGCGTAAGCTGCCGTTCAAATGCGAAGCCGCCGACCTATGACCTACCCTGCCTGCGGTGGCAATATGCCAGATCGGCCCGAGAGTCGCGCTTTCGTGTGGTCAATACACGGTCAACGATTTGCCCACTTTCGAGTGTTTAGCGTTTCTGGCGATCCTTGAAAGTCAATAAGTTCCCTGTTTTCAATGCAACGCAAAAGTTCAACTCCCGCCGCCTCCACCAAGTCTTTTATTTTCAAGTGTTTACGCGTGAATCCGTGGGCTTCAATCCGCTGACGTCAAGTCCCGAAAATCAACCAGTTCAGCGCGCAGTTGCTCGCTGCGGCCGAGTGCAGATCTGTGCGACGGGGAGCTCGGGTGGGATTACTTCAGCATTGCCCGTGACTCGGGAATTGGCGGTCCGTTAAGGATGCGTGCCTATTCTCCTAACAAACTCATGCAAACAAAGCTGTCACAATCGAGGCCTGCACTGACTCCAAACATCTGCGCTAAGAAACACCCAGTCACAGTGCATGCCGCTTTCCATTCCTCACTTAGGCCACGCGATGGTAAGGAGGAATACGCTGTCGCACTTGGCTTCGACATCATGAGGAACGTCGTGATCGAGCGTAAGCAGCCTTCCGGCTTGCATCTCGATGACCTGTTCTTGAGCGTGAACCTCGATCTCACCAGAGAGTGACTGAATGGAAATACGCCCTGCCGTTTGATGTTCGTGAAGACGTCCTCCGGCTTTGAGCGCAATCAGGACAATCCGAAGGTCGGAGTACTTTACGATCGTGTTCGCGGTATGTTCCGCTTGCCATGGCTGCTCAGATTGGAGCCTACGGACTTCCTCAGCTATGTCAAAGCTGAGTAGCGCACCGGACGTAGGGACTGGCTGGCGAATGTGGCCTTGCGAATGCTCCTCGTGCTGATTCATCAATTGTTCTCCTGTAGTTACCGTGACTTTGTTCGCTGTCGGTTGAGATTCGGTGGCCGAAATCGCGAGGTCAGCGCCATCGGCATGAGCCCTGCTCGCAAGTCGTTCCCAAGCCGACCTCAGAGCCTCGATGGGTTCGCGATCGAATAACCTGACCTGAAACACAGGCGGACACTCCGTTTCCTGAGTCACCGGACACCCGCAACGGACTACGGTGTGCGACAACAACACATCGCGCAACGGTACTTCGTAGGTCTGACCGCAAGCATTGCACGGCAGCCGGATCGAGACCGCGTCGAGAATATTCATTGTTTAATGCTCTCCGATAGCCGCCATCTTGAACTCTGTGGCGCACACTGCTGACACTGATCGATACCTTGTGCCAGGTCTTCTGCGAGCGTCACAAGGGACTAGCGGGCAGGCGTCCCGAGAACCGCGCCGCCCACCTCAAATTGTCTAAACAACTACCCGCTTCGGCAGTTTGATCTGCACCAGCAGCATCATCGTCGCTGACTTTGCAGCAATGGCGTGAGGCAGCAGGGGAGGCATGTATGCAAATGATCCTGTTTTGGCCTGATGCACATCATCTCCAAGCGTGACGTCAGCCTCACCGTTCAGGAAGTAAAGTACCGCCGGAGTGGGTGCCGAGTGTGTCGAGAGTTCCTGTCCTGGCGAAAATCCGAACAGCGTAATATTCACATGTTCGTCCTTCTGTAACACTCGGCTAAGAATCCCCTCAGTTGGTACATTCACGTCTGCCAGCAAGTCGGCAATGAACTTGTAGTCCATGGGTGTGAATGTCCTTTCTTATTTCCGGAACTATGCGGCAGTTCTGCAGATCTTCTTCAACTGCTTTGGTCTTTGGCGATTCTTCGCAATCGAACTTGCACGCAACATCTGGTGTCGCCATATGGTTCCTTTCTGCAAAGAACTCGGATCGGACAACCTGACTCAGAAGTGCCGACTCGGTGGGTGGCTCGCCGAAAGCTGTCGGCAAGGGTCTTGCCCATCGCCCTTTCTTTTCTCTGAGCCTCGCTGCATTCGTCTATCCCGTTTCGGCTTGCCGTTGCCGAATCGGCGAAATTCAGCTTCGAGTCATAGCCAACCTCATTTGCCTGACTCTACTTGGTCGCCTCGATTCGCTCCGGTCAAAACAGCTCGCCTAAGTTAAGAAGCAAAACTGTGTCATTTTGACCGGTCATTAGCTGGCACATTGTCGACAATTTCGGAAGATGCTTCTTGATTATCCACTGTGGATTCGGGCGACGCATTTCTTCAACTTTCTTCTTCTCTCGCTTCTGGTCCGGAGCGGTTTGGAGATATTGAGCGCACATCCGAGGCTTTACTGGAACGATCACTGCGCACCGGGAAGCGAATGGCTCAAGCTCACGAAGAAGAAGAGGCCTGACGACCGGCTCTGGACGGCGAGCGACGAGGAAACCTCGTTCCCGTCTGGGATTGCGCTGCCCGGCCACGAGAACCTGGGTCTGGGGCGGCACTGGCACTTCCTCGCGGATTTTTCGTGGCTGCTGACAGGTTTGATATACGTCGCAATGCTCTTCCTCACGCCAGAATGGCGACGGCTAATTCCGACCTCCTGGCAGATTGTCCCGGACGCATGGCACGCAATGCTTAGCTATCTAAGCTTCCATGTTGTCGAAACGCCGGGAGGCTACAACGCTTTACAACAGTTAAGTTACGCAGCGATCATATTCCTGCTCGCGCCGTTCAGCATTGCGACGGGAATAGCGATGTCCCCAGCCATTGCGGCTCGTTTCCCGTGGTATATCAATATCTTTCACGGACGGCAGGGCGCACGGAGCCTGCATTTTCTGGCGCTGTGCACGTTCATCCTGTTCTTCATCGGCCACGTCATCATCGTTGCGGTTCACGGCTTTCGAAAGGGATTGGCGCTTATTGTCCTGGGGGAAACGCACGATCCGGATCTGAGTCGGGCGCTGACGATCTGGCTCGCCGGCCTGGCTGGGATAGTGGCCATCCATGTCGCAGTAACAATTTATTCGCGCCGGCGTCCGCGCTTTGTGCAGAGAGCGACTGAGGCGATCACGGATCCACTGCGCAAACTGCTGTTCGGCCATGAAGTCTCCGCTCAGCACTACTCACTTAAGGACATCTCACCTTACTTCTGGGTGAACGGTCGGCCGCCAACAGAGGAAAGTTATATGGCGATGGCCCGCGACCAATTTGCAAACTACAACCTGACGGTCAGCGGATTGGTGGACAGGTCGCTATCTCTAACATTGGCTGACCTCCGTGCAATGCCGAAACAAATACAAATCACAAAGCATTGCTGCATCCAGGGCTGGTCGGGCATTGCGGAGTGGGGCGGCGTGTCTCTGCATCACATCGTCGGACTTTGCCATCCGCTTTCAACCGCCCGCTACATCGTTTTCTACGCGTTCGACAACAAATCCACATCGGAGCCTCACGCCCAAGGACCGGGGTACTTCTATGGCACGATTCGCTTGGAGCTGGCGGAAGATCCGCAGACGATACTTGCCTACGAAATGAACGGCCAGCCGCTGCCGATTTTGCACGGAGCACCGCTCCGACTTCGAGTCGAAACGCAGCTCGGGTTCACCATGGTGAAGTACATCCGCGCGATCGAGTTTATCGAGGACTACACAACCATTGGCCAGGGCCAAGGCGGCTGGCGAGAGGATTATCAATATTTCAGCCAGGAGGCGGGGATCTGACGAAAAACGTGCGCACCTTCACTGTCTTTACCGTTGGGCATTCCACGCGCACGTGGAAAGTCTTTCTCGATCTTCTGCGAGCGCACCGAATAGAGCGTGTCATAGATGTGCGCAGTATCCCGCGGTCACGACACAATCCGCAGTTCGACCAGGAGATCCTGCGCACAAAGCTGCGCGGCGCAAGGATCGGCTACGTGCACTTGCGAAAGCTCGGAGGCTTGCGCCACGCGCGACGCGACTCTTCGAACATGGGGTGGCATAATAGCTCGTTTCGTGGATTTGCCGACTACATGCAGACCTCGGAATTCGACGCGGGGTTACAGAGGCTGATTAAGTTAGCTGGGCAAAAACGAAGCGCATTGATGTGCGCAGAAGCGGTGCCTTGGCGTTGCCACCGTTCCCTCATCGCGGATGCGTTAACTGTGCTCGGAATCCGGGTTGAGGACATCATGAGCAAAAAACGTTCCCAGGTGCACTCACTGACTTCTTTTGGGCGCGTGCGACACGGTCGCATCACATACCCTTGACCGGAGCGATTTTTTGTACCAAGCGTTGTGAGAGCCTCAAGACGAGGTTTGTCGGCAAGCAGGAAGTTATCCGGCGATTTGTGTCGACTCATGGAGTCATGGATGACTTCTTGAGCGGGGAGCGACAAGAGTCGCGTCTTTCCTGTGGTCAATACACGGTCAACGATTTGCCCACTTTCGAGTGTTGTGCGTTTTGTGCGCCCCTAAAGATTCAATAAGTTCCCTGTTTTCAATGCGGCGGCAAAGTTCAACTCCCGCCGCCTCCACGCCATAAGTGTAATTTATTCAGCTACTTACAAGCAAAATGAGGCGGCCTGCAGCCCGCCTCATTGATTCTTGGCGAAGACATCCTACGCGTTCAGGCGGGACTGTGAATTTCGGTCCCCGCCGCACTCTTGTCGTCACAGAGACCAAGAACCTGGCCCCGCTGGTATTCCCCGGCACCTGGAAACTGTTCGCAATTGGAACCCACTTTAGTGGCCTCGACAACCTGTAATATCCGGACGAGCACAAGGACCGACCGGAGCGAACATCAGAAACCTCGGACCGCTCAAGCCCCCGCTGCCGGTAGGAACAAAAGCATCAATAAATGCCCCATTCGTGCCGCTGTAGCGCAGCACCTGGCTTGAACGAAAGCTACTCACGTAAAGGTTACCATCGAGGCCGAACACCAGCCCACGTCCGGCGTTCAGTCCTCCGCTGTCCGTACTCACAAACGTATCAATGAACATACCTGTTGTGCCGTTGTAACGAAGGACGTCGCTCGGCCGCTCCGCTCCCGACCCGCGATTGTCGGCAACGTAAAGGTTGCCATCTGGACCAAATACAATACCGTCCGCAAAGACCAGCCCCCCACTGCCCTGAGGAACGAACTGGTCTATGAACTGGCCGGTAATACCGTTGTACCTGACTACGTTCCCGCTGACCCCACCAGCCACATACAGGTTGTGATCCGGCCCGAACTGTATCCCATAAGGGGCAATTAGGCCTCCACCAGAAGCGAACGTCCCGAGGAATGCTCCAGTGGTTCCGTCATAGCGCATTACGCTGTTCGTATTCCAACTGGCCACATAGAGATTTCTATCCGGCCCGAACGTTAGACCCTCGGGGCCACTAAGTCCTCCGCTGTTGGCAGGGACGAAGACATCAATAAAAGCTCCCGTCTGGCCGTTGTGACCTGACCGATCTTTTGTACCAAGTGGAATGTTAGTGTAGCGCCTTTTTCGACCCTAGTCCGTAGTCGTAGTCGGGGGTGTGGAGATGTGGGAAACGCGCAGCGTTTTCCATATCTCCATGCCCCGGTTCCTTCAGCAAGATGGCTTGCGGCGCTGGTGGTCTGTAGCCCAGCGAGGAATGCGGCCGTACCGTGTTGTAGTGCACTCTCCATTGTTCGATCACCACCTGGGCCTCTTTCAGCGAATAGAAGATCTCGCTCTTTAAGCATTCATCTTGCAGCTTGCCGTTGAAGCTCTCACAGTACCCGTTCTCCCAGGGACTGCCGGGCTCGATGTACAGCGTCTTTGCGCCCACCGCCGACAGCCACTTCCGCAGTCTTTCGGCAATAAACTCGGGCCCGTTGTCCGACCGTAGGTGTTCCGGGATACCATGCACCAGCATCAGGTCGGCCAGGGTTTCGATCAGGTCATAGCTGTTCAACCGCCGCGCCACCCGGATCGCCAGGCACTTCCTGGTGTACTCGTCAATCAGAGTCAAGAGCCGCAGCGTCCTGCCATCGTGCGTGCTGGCGCGCACAAAATCGTAGCTCCAGACGTGATTCTCATGCTCCGGTCGTAGCCGTACACAGGAGCCATCGTTCAGCCACAGCCGCCCTCGCGGCCGCTGTTTCTGTGGTACTTTGAGGCCTTCCCGGCGCCAGATCCGCTGCACCCGGTCCTTGCCTACCTCCCAGCCTAGATCGCGCAGCAAAGCCGTGATCCGCCGATACCCGTATCGTCCGTACTCACTGGCCAGTTGCAGGATGGCTCGCGTGAGTTCATCTTCATCGTTCCGCTGGGTTACGATGTAACGCTGCGTCCCCCGCCATTGCCCCAACAGCCGGCACGCACGCCGCTCCGACAACCGATGTTGCTCGCGAGCATGCTGTACCGCGCAACGTCGCCGTCCGGGGCTTAGAAGTTTCCCTCCGCCACGTCCTTCAAGACTTGCTTCTCCAGCGACAACTCGGTCACCAGTCGGCGCAAACGGCTGTTCTCTTTCTCCAGCTCTTTCAGCCGTCGAGCCTGTTCCAGCTTCAGTCCGCCGTACTCTTTCCGCCAGCGGTAATAGGTCTGTTGGGTGATCCCGGCCTCTTTGCAGGCCTGGCCGATGTTCTTGTGGTTGGCTAACTCGACTTCGATCTGACGCAGGATGGCAACGATCTGCTCCGCGCCGTGCTTCTTGCGTGCCATTCTCCAGCTCCTTCTGTACCAGTTTCTCTAACATTCCCCCTGGTACAAAATTCGCCGGTCACGTCACAGGCGTTATCGCAAGTAACCGAGCCCGATGGTCCACCCCCGTCAAACGGGAGGGACCGTGAATCGACTGCAGCCCCGCCCGGCTCTCAGGCCCGTCACCATGGGCCAGCCGACGCCAACTTGCTAGGAAATGCTAAGGTCGCGGGCAAAATCGCAAGACGCGCAAGACCTACAAGACCCGTGTTTGCAGGAGGTTAGAACGATAGCAGCGCCGGAGGTTCCCTCTACGGAATCCTAAAGGTTTTCGGCAGATATGACCCGCGATTGCAGCGGGAGAAAATCAACACCGAAATCAGCATGAATCAGCAAACAATCAGCAAACGTGAGAGGCGAACCAAGTGTCCCGTAAGGTGTCCTATAGCTGACTACTGGGGTCACATGCGGTACTTTTTGGTGCTGGCGTGCAACTCTAAGTGATTGGGATTGCTGAGCAGCGTTTCTTGGCAGAGAACTTGAAAACCGCTGTACTCGAAAGGGTACCGGGGGTTCGAATCCCTCTCCCTCCGCCAGCAAGTCGTTAATGTCAGAGAAGTAACTAGTCAGAATGCCAAATTGATTGAGTTTGGCCGCAATTTCTCCGATATTGCAGCGCGGATCTGTAGCAGAGAAAGTCCAATTTTGTTTGCTACACCATAAATCTCCCAAGTTTCTCTCAACGCGAAAAGCCGAGTACAGGTCTGGACGCCGACCTGCATCAGAGAGTTCGCGATGCGACTCTCTGGCCGCGCGCGAAGTCAGCGAACCACCAATTTTGTTTCGCCAATGATTTCCGTGATCTCTCTCCTGGAGGAAAGCGCCGGGCAAGAGTGTGCGTAAGCACACCCGCCATGCCCCCAGAACCAACGCACTGTACTTCACTCGTACGGATCTAATGGTTGCATCATTCTCCGAAGCGGCGGATCATAACCCTCTATGATCGGACGGACTCTCGGACGTTACCGTATCCTGGAGCAGCTTGGAGCGGGAGGGGCCGGAATTGTGTACCACGCTGAGGATCCTCGTTTGGGGCGTTCGGTTGCGATTAAGGTTCTACAAGAGCACGCACTTCGAAACGAGGAGGCGCTGTCTCGTTTCCGGCAAGAAGCCCGATCGCTTTCGCGTCTCCTCCACCCCGGCATTGCGACCCTCTTCGATTTCGATTGTCAACAGGGATGCGATTTCATCGTGCTCGAATACGTGGCCGGCGAGACGCTGGCGCAAACTCTGACACATGGTCCGCTGCCGGAATCGCGCGCCAGGGCGATTGCTATCGAAGTGGCCGAAGCGCTCCAATTCGCGCACGAGGAAGGGATTGTCCATCGCGATCTGAAGCCCGGGAATATCATCCTGACACCCCGCGGGCGAGCCAAGATTCTGGATTTTGGTTTGGCGAGACTGCTGCAAGATGAGAATAGGGCAGAAACACCGACAGAGAGCGGGGCGGGTTTGCGCAGCGGCTCGGGATTACTGATCGGGACATTTCCCTATATGGCACCGGAGCAGGTCACCGGCAACGCCGTGGATGCCCGTACTGATATTTACGCTTTGGGCGCTGTACTTTACGAAATGGTTTCGGGCAGCCGGCCCTTTGTCACCACGGAGATTGCCCGACTGTTGTACCAGATAGCGCATGAGGAGCCGCAGCCCTTGCGGGCGGTGGCGCCGGGCTCCAGTCCGCACCTGGAGCGCATCGTGACGCAGTGCCTGCAAAAAGATCCCGCGATGCGCTTTCCAGCGGCGACGCAATTGGCGGCGGCACTGCGCGAGCCCGAATCGTCCGGCGCCATCTGGAGCGATGGTAAGCCCAGAGCCACAACTTTGGACCTACACTCTCCGTCCCAGCAGAGCTCCACGAGTCTGGAACGCATCCGTGCGATCGCTGTGTTGCCCCTCGAAAACCGGTGCGGTGACCCCGAGCAGGAGTTCTTCGTCGACGGAATGACCGATGCGTTGATCGCGGATCTGGCGCAAGTGGGGTCGCTGCGGGTCATCTCCCGCACTTCCTCTATGCGTTTTAAACACGCCCAGCAGTCGCTCCCGGAGATCGCGCGCGAATTGCGAGTCGACGCAATTGTCGAAGGGTCCGTCCTGCGATCCGGTAATCGCATCCGTATCACCGCTGAGCTCGTCCATGCAATCAGTGATAGCACGCTGTGGGCCAAGACGTACGACAGCGACATTGGAGATATCTTGTCCCTGCAACGCGAGGTCGCGCGTGCCATTGCGGAAGGGGTTCGCGCGACGGTAACGCCTGAGGAGGAGAAGAGGTTCCTTTCACATAGTCCCGTCAATCCTGAGGCGCACGTTGCCTATCTGCGCGGGCGATACTGCTGGAACCGGTGGGACACCCGATCACTGCGCGAAAGCATTGGATTTTTCCAGCAGGCGCTTGACGCCGACCAAGGTTATTCATTGGCTTGGGCCGGGCTCGCTGATGCTTATAACGTTCTAGGCAGCACGAACGCCTTGCGGCCTTCTGAGGCGTACACGAAAGCTCGCGATGCTGCGCTGCGTGGACTCGCGCTGGACGACAGCATTCCCGAGTTGCACGCCTCGCTCGCCTACATCTACCGACATTACGACTGGGACTGGCTGGCGGCGGAACGACAGTTCCTCCGCGCACTCCAATTGAATCCTGGATACGCGACAGCCAGGAGTTGGTACGCCCGCTTCCTCTCGAGCCTCGGCCGGCATGCCGAGGCGGTTGACCAGGCTTTGCGATCCCTCGAGTCGGATCCGCTGTCCCTGATCATTCACACCGTGGTTGGCGACACGCTGTTCTATAGCCGCAAGTACGCGGAGTCGGTTCTGTACTTCCGCCGGAGTTTGGAAATGGATCCGAGCTTCGGACCCGGACATACTGATTTAGCGCGCTCCCTGGACTTGCTCGGCAAGCCGGAGGAGGCTTTATACGAATTTCTGCAAGCAGTGCCGCCCGTTGAAGCGAAGATGCAGCCCTCTGCCGGTTTGGCGACCCTGCTGCTTCGCGCCGGCCGCCGCGAGGAAGCGCTTTGCATGATCGAGGAGGTCACGACCCTGGTCGGCGGCCCGCAATTTGTGTCGCCCTACAGCATCGCATCCTACTTCGCCGTCGCAAACGAGCCGCAACCTGCATTGGATTGGCTCGAGCGTGCCTATGCGGAACGCGACGGAGCAATGGTCTGGATCAAGGTCCATCCACGGCTCGATTCTCTTCGGCAGGAGCCCAGGTTCCGCAATCTGCTTGTCAGGACGAAGCTCGAGTAAGCTACGAACTGAAACCAGGCAACAACGGTTGCAGGTAGCGGTTGCCGTTAGTGGCGGTATGCCACTTAATGCCCGGCAGTTGACTTCGGGGATGATAATCACCGCGCCGCCGGGGCTATGCCCGCGTTTTGTGGAACGAACTCCTTCCTGCCTCGCTGCAGGCATCCACCTCCTGGTGTGGTTACATGCCAGTCGCCCCGCCAGCCTTCGGTGTCAAACGCAATTGAAGCGTCATGCTGAGCTGGTTTCCGACGATGGCATTGAAATCCGAAGGGCCAGGGTAATCCTCTCCGATCTGAACTGGCGGTGGAGGAAGCCCGGGGGCTTCCATAAACGTTCCCGTGCACCGGAAGCCGCGATAATCCTCAGTACCGGGGGAAGGGTTCTGGCACTTCTCATCCATCACCACAGGCGGCCAGTTAGTCGCGACCACCGTCCGCACCATCTCGGGGAATTGCTCGCGCGACACGCTCGTGGATGCTGACGCCTTCAAGGCCGCGTCCTTTTCACCCGCTGGGGCGAGATCGAAAACCAGTGTAGCCTCGCGAACAGCGCGGTGGACAATTGGGGGACCGTATACCGGTCCTGAATAGGCTTCATTGGGCTCCAGCTGCACGTTCCGATCTACACGAACGATTATCAGGTCGCCGGTGACCTGAAGCTTGTCGTCACCCGTCCGGACGATCTTCTTGGAGTGGAAACAAATCATGGTGTGGTTGGCCAGGTCCGCCAGCCAAGTGGCTTTGACTTTTCCATCTTCTCCGATGACGGGCGCCCTGGAGCTCGCGGGATAAATGTGTAAATCGAGCTTCGAATTCGCCGGATCGCCGTCGTCGAGCTTCAATGTGCCATTGACGCGCGCGAATCCGAGCGTGAAGTTCATTTTCTTTTTCCCGGAATCCGTCGTGCCGTCGGTGATGAGTTGCGCCTCCGAGCGTTGCGAGTCTACCTGCCAGGTTCCGCTCGTTGAACTTGGTTTCCCGGCAACACTCAGAGTGAGAATCCCTACGCCGAGAACTCCAGCCATTGCGATTACGGCCGTATGCTTGAACATACTTTCCTCCTGCCGAAATATGTTACACCTCAGGCAAGGCACTGCTGGCTGCGGGGGACCGTTCGCTCCTGGGCCGCGCAAAGTAGCGGCGGAGCGTGCAGCGTGGATCGGTGGGGATCGCTCACTGCTGATGACGGACAGCACTGCCCAGCAGCTTCGCCAAACGTAGCGCGCGCATCTAGTCCTCAGGCGGAGCGATCATGGTGGCAACACTACAGATATTAGTGGTCCGATTATCGACAATGCTGTAGCGGGCGGTTATATTACGAGTGATCTGCCGCTAAGCGAGAAATGCATATGCCCATTCTTCGGACCTGCAGCAACTGTGGAAAGAAGAACCGCATTCCTGCGCAACATCTGGCTGACACTGGCCGCTGCGGAGCATGCAAGTCTGCCTTGCCTCCCCTGGACGAACCACTGAACGTCGACTCGGCGGAGTTCGATGAAGTTGTTCGTGAGGCCCGGGTTCCAGTGCTGGTGGATTTCTGGGCGGCGTGGTGCGGCCCCTGTCGAATGGCAGCTCCGGAAGTGGCTCGTGCTGCGAAAGACATGGCTGGCCGGGCGGTTGTCCTCAAAGTCGATACTGAGCGATACCCGGAGCTCGCGGCCCGCTTCAAGGTTCAAGGTATTCCGTATTTTGCTGTCTTCTCTGGCGGCAGTCCTGTCATACAGCAAGCAGGCGTAGTCGATCATCAGCAACTGGAGAACTGGTTAACCTCGGCGGTGTCCGTCGCCCCAGCCTGATTCCTGACTTTATTTGACTATGTAGTCGCCTTCAAGGATCTCTACCAAAGATTGCTATTGGGAAAGCTAAAACGGAAAATCTCGGCGTAGGCGTCCACACATATCACGCTACTCACTTATCAATAGCAATTTTAGATTTCTCCTGCGGTCGCAATAGGGACAGACAGCATCTTGCATGATAGTGAACCATGACAGCATTACTGCAAAGCCGACAATCAACGCGGTTGACCATGAAATCGAAAGCACTTTTACCTGGAGTGCTTCTCTGTGCAGCTTTGTATCTATACTTCCATCTCTTTGCACTCGCTACACCGATTTTGAGGGATGGTGATCAATGGCTCTTCGCCCAGTCGGGCGCCCGCATTCTGGCTGGGCAACTTCCCTACCGGGATTTCTTGGAGATGCTGACCCCAGGCACCGACCTCGTCTATGCTTGCTCGTTCATGCTGTTTGGCGAGAAATTCGTTGTCGCGAACATATTGTTTCTACTTATAGCCTTAATCTTCGTTTACCTGGTGACTAGCATCGCGCGTGCGGTTCTGGACGACGAACTTACCCTGTTGTCGGTAGCGATCACGGTCTTCATTGGCCTTCGTTTGACCATGGATGCGGGCCACCATTGGTTTAGTGCGGTCGCAGCCTTTGCCGCCTTGACCTCTGTCTTGCGTACTCGCTCGCTAGCCCGGATCATGATGGCCGGCGCTTTCTGTGGGCTGAGTTCTCTTTTCACCCAAACACGGGGTCTGGCTGTGGTTATTGCTTTAGCTGCCTTTTTCTGGTGGGAAACACACCATCGAGAAGCCCCTGACCACCTGTTTCGTAATCGGCTACTTGTGCTTTTAGCGGCCTATGCGACTGTACTAGGAGCAGGTCTTTCGTATTTCATTTTGAGTGCCAGTCCATATACGTTATTGCACGCAACCGTTAGTTTTCCAGTCAGATACTACGGTTCATATAATGCCGCAAGTCGATTTTGGGAACCTTTAGCAGAGTGGTCAAGAAACAAAGAACACTTTCCAGGCTTCATTGCTGCGCTGTTCCTACACGTTTTGCCGCTCGCATATTTTGTGTTCCCATTCGATATCAAGGGTGACACAGCGTGCAGCACCGAAGCCAAAGCGAAGCTCGTTCTGATCGCCGCTGTTGGATCAGCACTGTTCATTGAAGTGATCAACTCGGCAAGCCTGATTCGGCTAGTCGTCACCTTTCCTCTGGCCATAATTCTTGCTTTGTGGATGCTCAACAGGCATAGGTTACTTCCTAAGCGGGTCGTGGTAACAGGGCTCCTGGTACTCGTCGGACTCTCAGTAGTTGAAACAGCTATGACGCAGAGATCCGTGGTAGCGGTGCTCGATTTGCCCACCGGGCAAGCAGCATTTTTGAAGCGGGGAGACGGCTGGTATGAGGATTGCGTATACTTGGCAAGGCATACCAAGCCGGGAGATTGGTATTTTGGCGATGACGATTTCGGATTTCCTCTCAAGCTAAGGAATCCGGCATTTGTTCCTTATATCACTGACACCGACTTCACCAGGCCGGAGCATGTGCAGGAACTAATTAACTCTCTTGAACGCTACAAGGTTCCGTATATTTCAATTGAAAGCGAAAACAGGGAGATGGGCGTAGCCGGCCAGGACCACCTTCAGCCATTGCGGGAATACATAGAGACTCACTACGAGCCTGCATATCATGATTTTATGATACGGCGAAATACAGTCGGACCGACTAATAAGTAGGCTCAGTGCTTGTTTACAAGAAGGATGGGGGTTGAGGTGACCTGCCTAAAGCTGGGCAATACGGAAGGGTTGCAAAAGAATTATGGCAATCGGGCGCCGATTAAAGTGCGGCAACGATTCGGGTTTTGATGCGCCTGACGCATGTTTGATGCAAGTGCCAAGGTACGTCGCGTTCTCGTCTCTCGCTCAGATGACAGGCCGTGCGATTGTGGCTATAAAGAAACTATGACCGAACCGCTCAGCCGCCGTTTGAAGCAGTCACAGTTCTCCAGCCCCGCACAGGAAGCACTGTTGAGCGTGATGATCGCGGCGGCCACACTAAATGAACTGATGCAGCGCGTGTGCGCGGATTACAACATCACTCCAGCGCAATATAACGTGCTTCGCATCTTGCGCGGTGTTTACCCGAAAGGACATCCGCGATGTGAAATTGCTTGCAGAATGCTCGACCGCGCTTCGGATGTCACGCGACTTGTCGACCGACTGGAGGCACGACGTTTGGTACGCCGTGCTCGCGGCAACGAGGACCAGCGGCAAACCATCACCTGCATAACTGCCAAAGGCATAAAGCTGCTGGATGCGATGCGACCTACCGTTGAAGCAGAGACGAGCGGCATATTAGCGCGGTTGACCGATGATGATTGCCGCGAATTAAGCCGCTTGTGCGGACTGATCTTCGAAACGGTTGCGACCTCTGAATCTGCTCATCCGCAAGCCCTTCCTTCGATACACCTTCCCTAATAGCTCGCAGAACTGAAGGACATAAAATTGTTCCACGTGGAACAATTTGTCCCAATTTGGGAAAACGGTCGCGCAAAATTGAACCCACATCCTTGACAAACCCTACCGCTCGCCCTCTCTGATTGGTGCGGGATGCACCCCTGCCGGACACCATAAACCCTCCCATTGCGGGAGGGTCCAGTGGTTTGGCTCAGGCCCACAAAACGTAATTGAACTTTGCGCTAGACGGCCCAAGGGCCTCTGCGTGACCGAGAGCCCTTAAACGCGTACTACGTTTGCGGCCTGAAAGCCCTTCGGTCCCTTGGTGAGATCAAATTCAACTGTCTCACCTTCGTTCAAGCTCCGATAGCCGCTTTCCTGGATGGCAGAAAAGTGCACGAAAACGTCCTCGCCCGTGGACCGTTGAATAAATCCATATCCTTTGGCTCCGTTAAACCACTTGACTGTACCTTTCTCTCTCACAACCCTCTCCTTTCGACGACTTGAATACTTGAAACCATCCCTGCTTCGCGGACGGAACACCCATGCCTTGCCTGGCAAGACAACTCGCGCTATGGCGCGTGGTATGCCTTTGGAGCAGGCCATAAAAGACGTCCCGACGGTGCCGGGAAAAAAGGGTTGCGGTTCGGTTCGCAGCTACCTGCAACAAAAAAGGCCCTGAGACTCGCCCAGGCAGAGCGCTGCTCCGCCAAGCCGGATCGCAGGAACCCATGCATTGCTTGAATGGAACTGCTGACAGAAACATCAACCCAAATCCGCGTTTCGGAGACCCGAAACCTCCACCTTAATAGTCAAGGGGGAGCAAACGATGATTACAGGAACTCTGCTTTTTGGCAAGCATTTCTTACATACACGCTGCCGGTGTCAGCGCGAGCTAAAAGGCTGGGTGCCCAGGTGCCGGGTTAGAGGCCATGCTCTGCTACGATGAAGCCAATGACCAGCAGCAGTTTTGGTATAGGCGATGGGGCAACCAGCCAGAGGGGCGCTCTGCGAACAGACTCCTCTACAGCGGCGGTCGGGCCGCTGCTTAAGCCCTCTGCCAACGGAACTGCCGAGCTGCATGCAACTCCATTACAGCCCGGGAAAGCCGCGCGGCGCATTTTAGCGGAGGAGATCAAGCAGGATCTCTTTCAGGAGGTCCCCGAGACGTACAGCCCTTCGCACCGCCTGCGGCGGCATGGACTCTCCACGCTGCGATACCTGACGCAGACCGAGGCGCACACGTATGCGTTTTCGGTCGCGGCCAATGCCATCCTCTCCTTCTTCCCTTTTGTCGTCCTGTTGCTGGCCGTGATTCGCCGCGTATTTCATTCACCCGCGATGTACGACGTGGTGTTGCAACTGTTGCGTGACTACCTGCCCAGCAACAAAGATTTTGTCATTCGCAATTTGCAGTTCCTGGCCAGCGTCAGGGGTCGCGGAGAAATTCTGTCTTTCGTCATGCTGCTGATTACTACTACCGGGATCTTTCTCCCGCTCGAGGTCGCCCTGAACAGCATCTGGGGCTTCAAGAAGAACCGGTCTTACCTTATGAACCTTGTGGTCTCGTTGGGATTGGCGCTGGCGTGCGGATGTTTAGCGGTGCTCTCCATTGCGCTGACGGCGCAAAACCTGCGCATGCTCGGGCGAGTGATGGGAGATCAGAGTTTCATATTTCAGGCAGTTGGGATTGTAGTGGTGAAGGCATTCGCGATTCTGGCGACAATCAGCATTTACTTCCTCATCTACTGGTTGTTGCCAAATGGGAAGGTGCCGGCTCGCGCCGTCCTGCCGGCGGCGATCATCACGGGGTTGGTTTCCGAAGCAGCCAAGTATATCTACATCCTCGTTCTGCCCTGGCTGAATTTTCAAGAAGTGTATGGCCCGTTTTCAGTTTCGGTGACGCTGATTTTCTGGTCGTTCTGGTGTGGCATGCTGCTGCTCGGGGGAGCCTATTTATCCGCCGCCGAACACAGCAGCCGCGTGCAAGCAAGACGTGCCACCGCAGCGGCGGCGAAGTGAGCTGGGCACCCGGTGCAGTAACACCTTTGCGAAGACCAATTCCGGTCCGAAATGTACGGGTCTTCTTGCTGTTGACTAGCGCCGCCGGCACGACAGAAAGGGTTATCTCCTGCGGCAGACTCCAGAGATAACTATTCTTTCTTCGAATTCCAATCAATGACGTTCACCAACTGCCAGGGATTCTGCAGCAATTCGATCTGCAGTTCGCCATCTTTGTTAATGGTTAGCTGCGCTGCAGGATATAACACTCCGGTGCTCTTATTTTTATCCTGATCGTTGATATCAATTTCACCTGCGGTCAGCCCGTACTCCTTCGAACGGGTATTGCGGGCCTGCTCTCCAAATGCAATTGGACGATCGGTAACGAAGCGGACCTTGCGGCCTGTCGGTGTGGGGATGGTTCGGGTGTACGCCAGCGAGTAGCCCACAGTACCTGGTATCTGAATCCGGCCCGACGACTTCATCTTGGACAGAGCCTTCACCAGACCATCCTGACCGCCTTGCTGGAAGGCATTCTTCAAGGTCTGCCTATCTTCCGGCGTTGAGAATTGCGAAATAATCACCCTCATGGTAAAAGTCTTGCCCAACTGGGTGCTGGTGCCGCGCGCATTCGCGTCGATGGTTTCGACTTGGCCGGCTGCAACCATGGCCGTCGTGAACATCGCCGCAAGGACGAGACAGGAGCAAATACTGACGAGCTTCAGCTTCGAGTTCATGGTCGCCTCCTTCGACTTTATACAGCAGCACAACGGAATGCCGAAAGTTTTATTTGAGAGCGTTTTTTTCCTCGCCCGACAATTGGATCTGCCTTCAGGAACTGTCGGGGATAACGTGCGACTATTTTGCTGCGCGATACACTCCCAGGACTTTGACCAACTCCGCGATCTCCGCCAGATGATGCAGCGCCTTGCGCGCCGGCTCGTCATCTCCGCGGAGCAGATCGACGAAGAAGACATATTCCCAGGGATGTCCGCGCATCGGCCGTGACTCGACTTTACTGAGGCTGATGTCGCGCAGCGCAAAGACACTGAGCGCTTTGCAAAGAACACCGGGGACGTTCTTCAGAGCGAATGCGATGGACGTCTTGTTAGCGCCTCGCCCAATCTTGCGTGACTTGTTGATGAGCAGGAAGCGCGTGTAGTTCTGCTGATCGTCCTCGATGCCCGCCAGCAGCACACGCCCACCATATTGCTGCGCTGCCTCCCTGGGAGCGATGGCAGCCGCATCCGTCAACTGCGCCTTAAGTATGTGCCGAACACTCCCAGCCGTGTCGTAGAACGGCATCGCCTGCACTATCGGATGGGCGCGAAAAAAGCTGCGGCACTGATCCAGCGCCACCGGATGCGAGAAGACACTCCGAACATCTTCGAGGCGTACACGGGGAGGCGCGATCAAGTTGTGGCGAATGCGGAGGTGAAACTCGGCATGAATGAAGATATTCCGCGTGAGCAGCAGGTCATAATGCTCAGCAACAGAACCTGCCAGTGAGTTCTCGATGGGAATGACCGCTGCCGCTGCCGTGCCGTTCTCAACCCGGTCGAACACATCTGCGGAGCGGGCACACGGCAAGACAGCAGCTCGCGCCAGCATCTTGCCGGCAGCTTCATGGCTGAATGAGCCGAGTTCGCCTTGGATGGCTACTTTCATTTGTTGCAGAGCATAGCAGAACCCTCGACGCGGGTTGCCTGCTGCGGCGATCCAATTATGGTTTAACGACTGCTCGCAACCAGCATACAAACAACCATCCGGCCCGAAGCAAGCTTCCAACTGAAGGTAAGTTTTTGCAGTACCTTGTCGCAAGCACGGAACTAGGGAGGTGACACGATGCTTTGGACATTGTTTGTAGTTCTGCTGGTGCTGTGGCTTCTAGGAGTAGTCAGCAGCTACACATTAGGCGGGTTCATTCACATTCTGCTGGTGTTGGCTGTAATCGCGCTGATTTTCCAGCTGATCTCTGGCCGAAGACCAGTCGTTTAACATCTCGTCGCCCGAGGGGCTCGCAACTCTGTTTTAAGGGCGACGAGGTAATCTTTACATAGGGGGCCAATGGCCAGAAAGGTAACAAAAATGGATAAGGACCGAGTGAAGGGCAAAGCAGACGAAGTAGCAGGTCGCGTGAAGCGCCAAGTCGGCGAATGGACCGGCGATACTGAAGAACAGGTGAAGGGAGGCGCGCAGGAGGTTAAGGGCAAGGTGCAGAACGCCTGGGGGAAGGCAAAGGATGCAGCCCGCAACACCGCTGACGAGGCCGAACGGCGGCGCGATGACAAAAAGCGCGAAGACGTCGCTTAGCCGTTGAATTTCTGAATGGGGCGCTCGAACCTGGGCGCCTCTTTATTTTGTGCTGAGAGAATACTCTGCTATAGCCGCTTGCCCATCTCGAAGGCGTCAAGCGAGTGGCTGCCATAGTATTCGGGTAAGGTGCGAAGAACTTCGTAGCCGAGAGTGCGATAGAGACGAAGCGCCGGCTCGTTGTCGACTGCTGTTTCCAGATAGACTTGGCTGCATCCCACGGAACGCAGCCCCTCCTCGCATGCGTACATAAGCCGGCTGCCAAGGCCACAACGGCGCGCCTCCGGAACAATGTCGAGAGTGATAACTCGTCCGTACCTGCGGCGTATGCAGTGCGCAACGACGAATCCGGCAATATTGTCGTTTGGATCCTGCGGCAGGGGGGCGCCGGCGACTTCGTCGCGCTGAAACTCGGCGACGAGTGTGATCGCGTTTCGCCGGTCGATAAAGCTCTGCAATTCGTCCTTATCGTAGGAAATCCCAGTGACGAAACAGCGTTGATCGATGGACCACAGACGTTCGAGGTCGGCGGGGCGATAGTTGCGAATTCTGAACTCCGCGGTGGTCTGTGCAGCAACTTTCACACGCCAGCTCTCGTGCACAATCATATGCGGAACCAGGCCCACGGGAAAGCTAACGCGGATCACGAATTCCTAGTGAACCTGACACCCTTGGCAGGGACGCAGAGCTGCTGGCGTTCTGGATCTTCTCGATCGAGATCAGCGCAATCCACTCATTATTGCGGTTTTCGTACCTGGACACTCTGCCGCCGAGAACGCCGGCCGCAACCTGCGGCGTCATGTCCTGATGGAAGTCGAAGAACCGCTCCTGCGTGTGCCTTCCGAACAGCGTACCTGCGAATAACGGATGAGGAGGCTGCCACTTGGTTGTGAACAGGTATGCGATATCGAACTGGCCTGTCGCACGTGCGGCACGCTCGATCTCGGTCGAGGAGAAGTTCTCGATGCGCACGACCGTGAGCGGCTGCGTAACATATCCGAGGAATGGCCGGGTGAGTTCGTCCGAGGCAGGCCAAGCCGTCAGTACTCGGGCTCGTGGATGTTTAGCCGCCAGCTCATCCGCCGCGGTTTTGTGCAGGATGACGTAGTCGCGATACAGCAGAGTGTCTTCAGGAGCAATACGATAGGGCGGTGGAATGAAAAGCTGCAGGACGAACTCGGCGCAGGTGAACGCAATCCATAAAATCCAGTATCGCGTGCGCCGGCGCAACGTCGAAATGCAGACCAGGATCACCAGCGGCACAACCGGAAGCATGTAGCGCGCGAGCACCGCGCCCCCCAGCGCGGACTCAGTCAGCACATTTGCCGTAAGGGCAATTAAAAACACAAGCTGCACGTTGACTGCGATACGCTGCCGAACCGTTCCATCGGTTTCGCGCAGCAGCGGGCGCACCATGGCGTAGAGAGCACCTAGAGGCAACAGAAACAGATTGAGATATCCGAAGACATGCCACAACCGAATCAGCACAGCAAACACAATTCGCAGTGGAGTCAGGGTCGCTTGCAGGTTGTAGCGAAGATATTCAGGATTTCCCAGATAGAACCCGGTCCGATGATGGTGATACGCCAACCACAGGAGCAGCGGGACTGGGCAAATCAGGAACAGCAGCGCGTGTCGCATACCGCGATACAGGCAAAGAGGCTCGCCTTCGCGCTTCAGGACCGGACACAGCAGCTCCCAAACCAGCAAGGCCAGCGGAGTCACGACGGCTGTTTCCTTCGCCAGCGCCGCAAGCGAGAAAAAGACGATTGTGGCAATCGTCTTGCGCTCCACGTACATGGCCAGGCCCCACAGCGTAAAGGCTGCGGCCGTCATGTCGAGATGGGCCAGGGAACTCTGGGCAAAGAACACCGGATAAAGAGCTGTGCAGATCACTGTCGCTGCCGCCACCGCATCGTTTGCGACCGCGCGCGCCAGCCGCCAAAGCCCAAGCAGCGCGAAAGCTGCCACCATCAACATCGCCGTGCGCGTGACCGCCGGGGTGAAGGCGCTGAACTTCCACCAGAACGCCAGCCATAGCATCACCAGCGGCGGGTGCGCGTTGGACAGCGTTGTGTGAGGGATCAGAGATCCCGTGAGCAGTAGGTCGCGTGCTGCAGGAATGTAGTAGCCAGCTTCGTCCCAAAAATATGGCAGTCGCAACAGGGGAGCGTGGGTAATGAACAGCGAGGTAAAGAGAACGGCGTACACAGAAACATACCACTGCGTCGCAGCCGCCGCGCTGGTCAGCTTCTTCATCAACTACGCCCTATGTAGCCGGGTTGGGCCGCCTTCTTGCGGGCGAAGTAGGAAAATAGGGGCACGCCCGCGGCAACCACAACCAGACCCCACACCGAGTTGCGCAGGTTCTCGGTGAAGCTGTAGTAGAGGAGCACCGCAGCCGCAAGGATGAACAAAGCCGGCACCCCCGGATAACCCCATGTACGGTACGGCCGGGGCAAATCGGGTTCTGTCCGGCGCAACACGAACACGGTGCTGGCCGCAATCATGTAGAACAGCCACTCTGCAGATATTGCCAATGAGAACAATTGCCGGAAGCTGCCGGCGAAGAGCAACAGCACGATCGACAGCACCAGTTGCACGATAAGCGCAACCGATGGCGTGTGAAAGCGCGGATGCACCTCGGCCAGCGCCTTGAAGAAGTAGCCATCACGCGCCATCGCGAAGGGCACGCGTGCGCCACTCATGATGGTGCCGTTGAGGGTGACCAGGATCGATATCGCCATCCCGGCCGACACGATTGCCGCTCCCCAGGCTCCTACGGCAACAGCAGTGGCGTCCGACATGGGCCGTGGCGAGGCTGCAATCTCCGACGCCGGGAGCACGTACTGCACGGCTGCATTCGTCAGCATGTAAAGCGCTGCCACGGTACCAACCCCGGCAATCAGCGCGATGGGAATGGCGCGTTGTGGGTTGAGGATTTCTCCGCTGACCATGTTGAGATCGTTCCATCCGTCGTACGCCCACAGCGCCGCGATCAATGCGGCCATGAAGCCGGCGACACCGCCCATTGCGCCGTTGAACGAGGTGGCAAAGTTTCGCCAGGTCCCGGTGGGAGCGTGAAACGCCAGCAGCGAGACGGCAATGATGATGCCGATCTTTAGCAGCGTGAACACTACCTGGAAATCTCCGGCGCGCTTGATCCCGATGTAATTCAGCGCAGTGATCAGAACAGCAGCGGCGATGGCGGCGAGTTGTCCGTAGCTGATTGCAAAAGAGGTGAGCACACTGTGATTGAAGAAGGCGAGATCGGGAAAAGTGCCGAGGATGCGGACCAGACCAGTCGTGAGCGTCGCGACGGAGGCGGGCTTGGCGATAGCAAACCAGGTCCAGGCATAGAGAAACGCAGGCAGCGGCCCATAGGCGTCTCGAATGTAGACGTACTCGCCGCCGGCCTGTGGCTTCATCGCGCCGAGTTCGGCGTAGGTAATCGCTCCCGCCAGCGACAGCGCGCCACCGACAATCCACGCCAGGTAAACCAGACGCGCCGACCCTACGGCCTGCATCATCTCCGTCGGGACAAGAAAGATCCCGCTTCCGATGATTGTCCCAACGACGATCGCACTCGCATGGCTGATGCCAAGTTCGCGGGAGAGATGTGGGAGATTTAGTCGAATCTCTGCTGGATGTGGCATTGGAGCGGCGTATCCGCTGTCACTATACTCGATGAAGGGTGGAGCACCGCTTTTTGGCGATGACGAGGCTGCCCCGCCCCTAGCCAAAAGAAGGCTAGAACAGGCACCCAGGCTGATTCCTGTGACTGTCTAACTGGCCACTAATCACTTCCTAGTCGATCCTAGTCACCTTCGCTATCATTCGTTCGTAGCGGCGCCACGGCATCAACGCGCGGAACAGGATTTGCCCTTTCGCGTCGGGTCCCACCACGTAGCGCAGCTTCGGATTTGGCTGATTTGAGATTCGTACAATCAGCCTTGCCACTTCACGAGGATCGCGACGCTTGCCTCTGCGCGTTTTCACGAACTCGGCAAAACGCTGGCTGCGCTCCTTGTTCGGCGAGTTGGGATCGAGTGCCTGCTTGGCGATGACAACGTTGCGCTCCCAGATGTCGGTGTCGTAATCGCCGGGCTCAACCAGCACGACACGAATGCCGAGTGAATGCACTTCAATGCGCAGTGACTCGCTCCAACCCTCCAGTGCGAATTTCGAGGCGTTGTAGCTGCTAAGCAACGGCGCGCCGGTTCTTCCCCCCACGGAGCTGATCTGAATAATGTGACCGGAACGTTGTTGGCGCATGACCGGCAGCACAGCTTTGGTCATCGCCACATTGCCGAAGAAGTTGGTCTCCATCTGGTGGCGAAGTTCGTGCAATTGCGTATCTTCGACGAATCCTCCGCTGCTGAATCCGGCGTTGTTCACCACCACGTCGATGCGACCGTAAGTGCCGAGGATAGCGCTAATTGCGTCAGGAAGAGAATCCATCTCCGTGATATCGAGCCGCCTAAGGTCAAGACGGTCCCGCACCCCGGCATTTTGCGCTGCGCCTTCCAGACGGCTGCTTCGTCCCAGATCGCGCATGGTGGCGACTACCTGGAATCCGTTCAATGCCAGCTCGACCGCTGTCCCCAGGCCGATGCCGCTGGAGCTTCCGGTTACAACTGCAACTTTTTCGTTTGCCATCGCTTCCGCCGAATCACCTATATCGCAACACAGCGTCCAAAGCTGACCCTTCACGGGCCAGTAATTGCGGAGCTGCCCTACGATACGAGAAGATAATAGGTTTAAACATCCTTCTTTAGAACGGACGGATTCATGCCAATACGTAAGACTAAGCCGGGAGCGAGCCAAATTGCCCCCGCAAAAGGAAAACTGGGAATCATGATTCCCGGTATGGGTGCAGTCGCGACTACCTTCGTCGCAGGCGTCGAAGCCGTGCGCAAGGGCATTTCCTCGCCCATCGGATCGCTGACTCAGATGGGAACGGTTCGGCTCGGTAAGCGAACGGAAGGGCGCTCGCCAAAGATCAAAGACTTTGTTCCCCTCGCCACGCTCGACGACCTGGTCTTCACGGGATGGGACATCTTCGAAGACGACATGTACTCGGCTGCGGGTAAGGCGGGAGTGCTCGAGCGCTCGCTGCTGGAGCAGGTGAAGCCGTTCCTCTCGGGAATCAAGCCCCGCAAGGCCGTCTTCGACAACAACTATGTCAAGAAGCTCGACGGCCCGAACGTGAAAAAAGGCAAGAACAAGATGGAGCTTGCCGAGCAGGTGCGCGACGACATCCGCCAGTTCAAGCAGTCCAGCGGTGCCGAGCGTCTGGTGATGATCTGGTGCGGCTCGACCGAAACATTTATCGAAGCGGGCCCAGTACACAAGTCGGTGGCAGCATTCGAGAAGGGACTGCACGCGAACGACGAAAACATTGCGCCCTCGATGGTCTATGCCTACGCCGCTTTGAAGGAAGGCGTGCCGTTCGCGAATGGCGCTCCCAATCTCACGGTGGACGTCCGCGCGATGCACGAACTCTCAAAGCAAGCGGAGGCGCCCATCTGTGGCAAAGACTACAAGACGGGCCAGACGCTGATTAAGACCATCCTCGCGCCGGGCTTTAAGGCTCGAATGATCGGGTTGAACGGGTGGTTCTCCACCAATATTCTTGGCAATCGCGATGGCGAGGTGCTCGACGATCCGGGCTCGTTCAAAACCAAGGAAGAGTCAAAACTTTCGGTGCTGGAGCACATCCTGCAACCGGAACTCTACCCTGATCTCTACGGCAACATCTGCCACAAGGTTCGCATTAACTATTATCCTCCACGTGGTGATAACAAAGAGGGTTGGGATAACATCGACATCTTCGGCTGGCTCGGCTATCCCATGCAGATCAAGGTCGATTTCCTGTGTCGCGATTCGATCTTGGCGGCGCCAATCGTGCTGGATCTTGTACTCTTCCTCGACCTGGCGAAGCGCTCGTCAACCCTGCGCGGGATTGGTATTCAAGAGTGGCTAAGCTTCTACTTCAAGTCGCCGATGACCGCCGAGGGTCTCTATCCCGAGCACGATTTGTTCATCCAGTCGATGAAGCTGAAAAACACCTTACGCCATCTCAAGGGCGAAGAGATGATCACGCATTTGGGCTTGGAATATTACGACTGACCGTGTTAGCCTTCCGCCGTTCGCACCGGACGACCGGCGAAGATACCAGCCGCTTGCAAGCTGCCGATGATCGCGCGGCAAGCTAAAGCCACATATTGAGGGGCCCTCATGCCAAGCATGCGTCGTATAGTGTTCTTCCTGCTTGCGCTCTCCTCGGTAAGTGTCACCAGTGCGCTGCAAATCGTCGCCAATGCGCCGGTGAGCAACAGCACGCTGAACGGACACTACGCATTCTCGTTCAATGGCTTCAACAACGGGACGCCGTTCATCATGGCGGGAGCCTTTGTCGCCGATGGTGCGGGGAACATCACCAGCGGGAAGATCGACCTCAACAACGGATCGGGCGAATATAACGATCCCTCGCAATGCCGCGGAAATCTCAACTGCCCCATACCGGAGGTGATTCAGTCGTCCGGCTCGGTGTATGACCTCAGCGCCGGAAACGGACTGGGCACGATGGCTATCGTAGCTGTCGATCATCTGGGTAATCCCACTACGTTCCGGTTCTCAATCGCCATACCTTCGGCAAGTGGATGCGTTCCGAGCACTTCATACTCCACGTGCGGCCGATTGATACAGCGCGATCCCAGCAGTCCGCAAATATACGGTTCAGGCTTGCTGAAGGCGCAGGACAGCACGTATTTCCAGGTGAATACTTTCTTTCCTGGCAACTTTGCGGTGCTGGTGAACGGAATCGATCCCAGCGGCCACCGCTACGCCGGGGCCGGCGCATTTGGAACGAACCCGAGCACACTCATTGATATCGATTGTGGAGCAAATGGCTGGGGCCTGAATCATTGTCCGCTGGACATCGACGACAACGGACAAGCGGCAGCAAACCCGTTTCAGGGCAGCTTTTCCGCCGACCTCGATCCCAACACCGGGCGAGGAAGTTTCGTCAATATGGTCTTCCCTGCCGATCCGCACGGTTATTGTGCATTCAGCGCCCCGTGTGGTTATGCATTTTACGTTGTTAATAAGCAGGAGATGATCCTCATCTCGTCCAACCCTTTGTCCAAACCGGCGAACCTCACTCTCTGGTCAGTGGTACGGCAATCACAAAGTGGCGGCTGGAATCTGGGCAGCTTGAAGGGTATGGAGGTGATGGAGTTGAATGGAGTCGATCCCAATGGTTCCAGGGCTGATATCACCGCTGGAGTACTCTCAGCTCACGGCAACGGGAGCGCCACGTTCAACTGGGAAGAAAACGACGGTGGTACCTTCACCCGCCAGTTTTCACAGGTGACATACAGTATCGACGGCAGCGGGCAAAAGAGCGGCAGAATTGTTCTGGGCGCATCCATTGGGCCGTTTTCGCCACATCGGGTGCTGTATTTGTTTGCGGCAAACACCGCGTTTGCTGTGGGAATGGATGCGAAGGTCACCTCCGGAACTTTGCAACCACAGTCGGGTGCGCCGTTCTCAAACGCGTCGATTAGTGGACTGTACGCCGGAGGCAGCAGTTTGCCGGTGTTATCGACGGTTACGAATTCGGTGACTTCGCTCATTGCTGATGGCAGAGGCCACATCATGGCGACCCAGTACACCAGCGGACCCGACGGGCCGGGCGGACCCAACTCCCTGACCCTCACCTATCAGGTCGATCCGAGCGGACGGGCCGTAGTCCAGACCCAGAGCGGACAGGAGTACGGGGTGCTCTACGTTGTAGGACCAAACAAGTTTGTGCTGGTGCCGTCCGGCAACGCTCCGGCCGTCAATGACTTCGCTTCGGGAAGCTGATCGCTACCGGTTCAGCTTCTGCGCCTGGCAAGCGACCACGACCTTAGTCGGATCGATAGCGTCATCATCCAACTGCATCTCGATCACCTTGCCCTTCTTGTCGATGACGTAATTCACGCGACGCGCGGCTTTGTACTCCGGGTCGTAAAGTCCGTATTTCTTCGTGGTGTCGCCGCCCCAATCACTAAGCAGCGGGAAGGTGACGCCGAGCTGTTGCGCCCATGCCTTGTTGGAGAAGGGAGAGTCCATACTCACACCCAGAACCTGGGTGTCGGCGGCTACCAGCTTGCTGAGGTTCTGCTGGAAGGCCTGCATCTGCTTGGCTCAACCACCGGTGAAGGCGAAGATGTAGAAAGCGAGCGCGACGTTTTTCTTTCCGCGGAAGTCGTGCAGCGACACCTTCTTGCCGTTCTGATCTTGCAGCGTGAAATCGGGCGCAGCGTCGCCGACTTTGATCTTGGGCTGCGGCATCTGGTCCGATTTGCTGGCGGCATATGCGGGCAAGAATGACGCGGCAACCAGCAGAGCGATAAGCAGGTCCCTCACGGATTCTCCTTATGAGTTGCTTTCGCTATTGTCTCCGAAAAGCAAGCACTCTGCCAGACCTCGCATTCGGGCCTGGCATTCCTGCAGGGATGAATCACGTGATTTCCATTTTGGAATGCAGCTTTGGGCTCGGGTACGCTCCCAATTGCGGAAATGCTACACGGGCGCTACAGTGAATGAGTATTCATTCGGAAAACAGCAGTTAGCACTTAGCAGTTAGCACTTAGCGAACGCTGGGCCGAGCTTGGCTTATGCCAAGTGTCAGCTGCCAAATGCCAACCGCCGTTACTCCCGTAAACCGGAACGCGGACAAGTACCAGCGCATCCTCGATGCAGCGGTCGCGGTCTTTGCGGAAAACGGTTTTTTCAATTCGCGCGTCTCCGACATTGCCGACCGCGCCAACGTTGCCGATGGCACTGTGTATCTCTACTTCAAGAGCAAAGAAGAGATCCTGATGACAGCCATCAGCACGGCGTTCGACGCGTTCATGAGCCTGGCACGCACCGAGTTGAAGGACCTGACCGACCCGGCGGAGCGACTGCGGCGATTAGCCTTCCTGCATCTTGACGCGCTCGGATCCAACCGCAATCTGGCGGTCGTTTTCCAGATGGAGTTACGGCAAAGCACTCGCTTCCTCTCCGAGTTCTCGCACCATCACATGATCGAGTATCTCCAGTTGGTGCGCGATGCCATCACCGAGGGGCAGGCGCGCGGCACCTTTCGCCCGGAGATGTCCGACAAGTACGCCGCCAACTGCTTCTTCGGCGCACTAGATGAGATGGTCACGTCCTGGGTGTTGAGCGAACACGACTATCAGCTCTCGCACGCGGCCGATGTGGTAGTCGATATCTTTCTGAACGGCATGCGCACTGCCCAACAGCAATGAACCTCCGCACCGTTAACGACGTCTTCTTCACCGTGGTGCAGCGCGACAGTGCACGAGTCATGCTGACTCGCGAGAACGGCGTGTGGAAGCCGATCTCCGCCCGGCAGCTCCGGACTTGGGTCCATGCCACAGCGCGCCAGTTGCAAACCTGGGGAATCGGCAAAGGTGACCGGGTCGTTATCCTGAGCGAGAACCGGCCGGAGTGGGCGATTGCTGACTTCGCCTGCCTGCTTTTAGGAGCTGTGGATGTCCCGATCTATGCGACGCAAACCCCCGAGCAGTGCCTTTATACGCTGCAAAACTCGGAGGCGCGGATAGCCTTCGTTTCCACGCGTAAGCAGTATGAGAAGGTTGCCGCGATACTCGGGCAGACTCGGATCGAGTACACCGTGCTCATGGACCAAGCTCCGGATATCGCCGAAGTGGTTCCAATGTGGTCGTTCCTGCGTGACACCCCGCAGGAAGCCGATGCCGAGCTCGACGTTATTGGCGAGCTCATTGAGCCAGACGATCTCGCAACTCTTATTTACACGTCCGGTACAACGGGCACGCCGAAGGGCGTCATGCTCACCCACGGGAACCTGGCAGCTAATATCAATGTCTCGCTCGACATGTACGACATGGGCAAGGAAGACCTCTGCGTGTCATTCCTGCCGTTGTCGCACGTGACGGCGCGGCACCTGGACTACGCGTTATTCAACGCCGGCGTGCCCGTTGCATACTGCCCGGTCATCGAAGAGCTGGCGCAGGTGACGAAGGAAGTGCATCCCACGGTGATCGTCGCGGTGCCTCGGGTGTACGAGAAGGTTTACAACCAGGTACAAAACAAGGCACACGGTATCAAGCGCGTGCTGATTCGTTGGGCGCTCAAGGTGGGAGCTGCGAATCGGCAGACCATTCTGCGGGGTGATACGCCAACGTCGTTATCCTGGAAACTGGCCAATGCACTGGTATTTTCCAAAATTCGAGATGGACTGGGGGGCCGCGCACGCATATTTGTGTCTGGAGGCGCGCCACTAGGCAAGGAGATCGCGACCTGGTATGCCGATATCGGCATTCGCATTCACGAGGGCTACGGGTTGACGGAAACTTCACCGGTCATCGCGCTCAACAATCCCATCAATCATCGGCTGGGTACTGTGGGCAGGCCGATGTCGAACATTGAGATCAAGATTGCGGATGACGGCGAGCTGCTGGTGCGCGGCCCATCGGTGTTCAAGGGGTACTGGAAGATGCCGGAGGAAACAGCCGCGGTTTTTGAAGACGGGTGGTTCAAGACCGGCGATATCGCCAGCATCGATGACGAGGGATATCTCTCGATCACCGACCGCAAGAAAGACCTGATCAAAACTTCCGGCGGCAAATTTATCGCGCCGCAGCCCATCGAGAACTCACTCAAGGTGAACCAGTTCATCAGCGAGGCAGCGTTGCTCGGCGATAAGCGTCGCTTCCCTGCTGTGCTCATCATTCCCAGCTTCGAAGACCTGGAGCAGTGGGCGCGACAGCACCGAGTGAAATTCTCTTCTCGCAAGGAACTGGTGAGGTCGCACCAGGTGCAATCGCTATATCAGGGCATCGTGGATGAGATGAATCAGAACCTGGCGCAATTTGAGAAGCTGAAGAAGGTGCTGGTTGTGCCGGAAGAACTTAGCATTGCCGAGGGGACGCTCACCCCCAGCATGAAGCTACGCCGCCGCAATCTGACTGAGCGATATAAGAAAGAAATCGATGCTCTCTACGCCGAGGCGGAGCCGCACTCGCGAACGGCTGCAACGTCGAAGCGATGATCGTTTGCTTCCGCGGCTCTCCGGTTTTTCGTTTCCAGCGGCATCAAAGCAGGCCTCCGACGTATCCAAACTAAGCGTGCGCCGCCGATTACTTAAACAGACCATCGCCGTGATCGCCGGGAATCTTCTTTACTTCTTTCTCCTGATGCCACATTTGCCGCCGGCAGCGCGCCATCGGCCGGATAAGCTCGACCTCGGGCTCATCGTGGACTTCTGGATCTGTGTGGTTGTCTATGGGGTGATTGAGCTCCTCGACCGTCGGCGGCGAGCCAGCCAGTAGTTAAACTACGTCACGTGTGCCTTGTACAGGAGATAGCTGAAGCTCTCGCGCAGCGCTGCCAGGTAGCGTCCAAAAGCAGTTTTCGGAATCGACCCGGGCCGCGGCGAGATGTAAACTCTGATGCCTTGCGCGGCCATCATCTGCCTGGCGCGAAACATGTGATACGCGTCGCTCACGAGCAAACAAGTTCGCATGTCATTCGCGCGCAGGATGACCGCTACGCGCTGCGTCGACTGGTCGGTGTCACCACCCTGCGTCTCGGCAATCAGATTTGCGTCGGGAACGCCGCGCGTTTCCAGATAATCGCGTCCGACCTGGCCCTCGCTAAAGTGCGGGTCCTTGCCCGCACCACCGGTGGTGATGATGACCGGGGCAAGGCCGCGCTCAAACAAGGTATAGGCATGCTCAAGTCGCGCCCGGTAAACGGGTGAGGGCCGGCCGCTGTACTCCGCTGCGCCGAAGACGACAATCGCGTCGGCCGAGTGCTCCTCGTCCACGCCCGCCTCGCGCATTATGTGCACGGTTACGTATGAGAGATAGGCCAGCGCGCCAATCACGAGCAGCACCACCAACCAGCGAAAAGGATGGACTTTGGAATGATTGGCAGGCGTGACGACTACTCCCGCCCTAAGAGCTCGACGATCTGTTCTTCAGGGATCGCTCCATGGCGCAGGACACGCCAGCTGCCGTCGCTGGTCAGGTCGACAATCGTGGTCGGCATTACGCCAGGAGCCTGGCCGCCATCGACGATGATGGACAAGCAGTCGCCAAGCTGGTCGCGGACCTGCATCGCCGAAGCGCACTCCATCTCGCCGTGCAGGTTGGCCGAAGTTGCCGTGATCGGCAGTCCGGCGGAGCGAATGATGGCTAGCGGCACCTCGGCTGCTGGCACCCGAAGGGCGACGTTTCCGGTATTTGCCGTCACCTTCAGCGGCAGCTTGGGATCGGCCTTCACAATGACGGTGAGCGGCCCCGGCCAGAAGCGCCGCGCCAGCAAATAGAAGATCTCCGGCACGGGCCATGCCAAATCCGCAGCCTGGTCGACCGATTCGATCAGCAGCGACAGTGGCTTGTGTCGGGAGCGGCTCTTGATGTCGTAAATGCGGTCAACGGCATGCAAGTTGAAAGGATCGGCCGCCAACCCATAAAACGTATCGGTCGGCATACCCAGCACTTCGCCCGCGCGAATCTTTTCCGCGACATAGGTTACTAGCGAGCTTTCCGGCTCCTGGCTGTTGATTTTGACGATCTCGGGACGCAACCCTGCCTCGTGATGTTAGAGGTATTCGCGGAGCGAAACGCTAACACATCGCGCCTCGCCACGGCAACTGAGCAGCTTACCACGTCGCATGCGGCATGGCAGTGACTGCTAATCAGGGGTTAGGATAAAGCACCGGTTCGTGTGTAGCCATGCATAAAGGAATCGTCTTCGAAGAGCGGCTGCGGCGGATTGAGAGCCGTCACAATGCGCGGGTAAAGGAACTGCGCGGATTGTTCCGCGATAGCGTACCGAACCAGCATGGCGAGATTGCGATTGAAGGCGTCCATCTGCTGGAGGAAGCTATCCGCAGCGGGCTGCGGCTTTCCACGGTTTTCTTCAGCGAATCCGCGCGCGATCGGATCCACAAGCTCCTTCCACAACTCTCCAGCCACACCGAAACTTTGCTTCTGCCGGACGATGTCTTCGCCGGCGCCGTGCCCAGCGATTCGCCTCAAGGAGTGGCCGCGCTGGTGCGGATTAAGTCTTTCACGGTCGAAGATATTCTGGCGATTCAACCGGCATTGCTGCTGATTACCGTCGGATTGCAGGATCCAGGAAACCTTGGCACGATCGCGCGCTCCGCCGAAGCCTTCGGAGCGACTGGCCTATTACTGGGCGAGAAGACAGTCAGCCCGTGGAACTGGAAAGCAGTTCGTGCGTCTGCCGGATCCCTGTTTCGTCTACCGGTTGGGAAGGTGCTGCTCGCGGAAGCGCTCCTCGAAGTTAAAGCGCATGAAACCAGGGTAGTCGCCACTTCATCACACAAGGGAACGCCGGTGTGGGATGCCAACCTGGTCGGGCCGACGGCCATCATCGTCGGAGGCGAAGGCGCAGGGATTCCCAAAGACATCCTGGCGCAAGCCGATGAGGTCGTCACCATCCCGCAATCTTCGAAAGTGGAATCGCTCAACGCGGGCATTGCAGCTTCCATCTTGATGTACGAAGCGGCACGACAACGAAGAACTTCTTAACCACAGAGGCACAGAGACACAGCGGTTTTAGAATTTCAGAAATCTATTCGCAGTAACTTTCAATTTGAACTCGATCTTGAGGAACGGAATTCGCATATCGGTACGTTCATTCTCCAATCTCTGTGCCTCTGTGTCTCTGTGGTGAACCAGGCCTTTGACACTCTTCGATAACAATCCGCCGCGCGACGAAGCCATCGATAAGACACGCCCCTTGGCCGATCGCATGCGCCCCCGAACGCTCGACGAGTTTGTCGGACAAGAGCACATTCTCGGACCGGGAAAAGCGCTTCGCGTGCAAATCGAGCGTGACGATACCGGTTCGCTTATCTTCTGGGGACCACCCGGCGTTGGCAAGACGACCCTCGCCAAGATCATTGCGCGCATGACTCATGCCGACTTCATCGAGTTCTCCGCCGTGCTCGCCGGGATCAAGGAAATCAAGCAGGTGATGGCCGACGCGGAACGCGCGCGGCAGTACGGCACTCGCACCATCGTATTCGTCGACGAGGTGCATCGCTTCAACAAAGCCCAGCAAGACGCGTTTCTTCCCTACGTGGAAAAAGGAAGTATTCGGCTCATCGGAGCTACAACCGAAAATCCTTCCTTCGAGGTAATCTCCGCGCTGCTCTCGCGCTGCCGGGTATACGTGCTGAAGCTGCTGAAAGAGGAGCAGATTGTCAGCCTGCTTGAGCGAGCATTGAAAGATGAAGCACGTGGTTTGGGGGAACTACACCTCCAAACCGACGATGCGGCGCTGCGCAAGATTGCGGCTTTCTCCAGTGGCGACGCGCGCAACGCCTACAACGCCCTCGAAGTCGCCGCCACGCTCGCCACCGAAAAGGCCGCGGGTGCCGCCCCTTGCATAACCGACGCCATCGTTACCGACGCACTGCAAAAACGCGTGCTGATGTACGACAAGGCCGGCGAGGAGCACTACAACCTCATCTCGGCGCTGCACAAAAGCGTGCGCAACAGCGACGCCGATGCCGCGCTCTATTGGCTGGCGCGCATGCTGGAAGCGGGTGAGGACAGGCTTTATGTGGGCCGCCGCGTCGTGCGTATGGCCGTCGAGGACATCGGGCTCGCCGATCCCAACGCGCTGGCGGTCACGCTCGCGGCGCGCGACGCTTTTGACTTCCTCGGCATTCCGGAGGGCGACCTCGCGCTGGCCCAGGCGGTCGTATATCTCTGCGCCGCACCAAAGTCGAACGCCGTCTATCTCGCTTACGGAGCGGTGCAGGAAGATGTCGAACGTACAGCGCAGGATCCGGTGCCGCTGCATTTACGCAATGCCCCGACCGGATTAATGAAGGCATTTGGATACGGTCAGGGATACCAGTACGCGCACGAGTTGGAATCGAAGGTTGCGGATATGCAATGTTTGCCTGACAACCTAAAAGACCGCGTGTACTACCATCCGACGGAGGAAGGTGTCGAGAAGCGCATCAAGGCGCGGCTGGAAGAGATTCGAAAGGCAAAATCAGGTTCACCACAGAGACACAGAGGCACCGAGGAAAAGAAGACTTAAATCGTTCGCGGAAGCTGTGCTTACAATCTAGGAGGCAGTTGGTTTACAACTTTTCCATTTTCGGTTCCTCTGTGTCCCTGTGTCTCTGTGGTGAGACTCTTACCGCGAATCCAGCAGCCGAATCGTTTCCAACACCACATCCCCGGTAATCGCCAGCGACTGCGGACTCAGCTTGTCGACTGTGTCCTGCGGCGTATGCCAGAAGACGTTGTTGTACCCGTACGAGAAATCGATCAGGTCCACCACGGGTATGCCCACTCTCGCGAACGGCATGTGATCGTCATCGATCCCGGTTTGCGTTTTATAGAAATGTGACTGGTAGCCGAGATTGCTCGCTGCCTGATACACCAGCTCGCTGAGCCACGGGGTAGAATTCAGGTCCTTCAGGATGTCGAGGTCAGCGTCTCCGATCATATCCACAAGGATGAATCCCTTCACCTTCTTCGCCGTCCCGTCCTGCTGCCACTTGCGTGCGAGCTGCCGGCTTCCATAGTCGCTGTCCTTGTCGGGAACCCAGGTCACGAACGCCTCTTCCCCATCGGTCCACAGCAGCCATATGCTGTAGCCGTCGAGCTGCTTGCCGCGAAATTGATCCGCCAGGGCGAGCAGCAACGCGGTCGAGGAGCCACCATCGTTAGCCCCGACGAAGTTCTTGGGCTGCGAATAAAGCGTGTCGTAATGGCCTGCCACCACGATGATTCCGTCTTTCTTCCCCGGAAATTTTGCAATGATGTTGTTCATCGGGAATTTGCCAACCGGAGTCTGCGCCGTGAACTTGTCCTGCTCTACGTCAACGCCCTTCAACTTAGAGAGGATGTACTCCTCCAACTTGGCATGCGCCGCGCTGCCCGGCGGACGTGGCCCGAACGCAACCACTTCCTTGACGTACTGCATGATGCGATTGCCATTCACATCCGGTTTAGGGAGATTGCTCGTCGGCATAAGGTGGGGTTGCGACTCGGGCGTGACAATCGTTGCCGTGACAGTTTTCAGCTCGCCCGCAGTCTGTGAAGGCGCGGTAGGTTGTCGGCTGCAACCCGTACTGAATGCGGCGGTCAGGAGCGAGAGGGAGCAGACGGATAACAGCTTCAGGCGGGATTTCATGCTGCACAACATTGTAAATGCCAGCGGGATCGGCACCTTCCCGCACACTGGCCGGCTAACCATGTTGCAGGTCCGCCGCGGTGCCCTTCCAGCAGCTTGCGTCGTAGAGTTCTATACTCCAGTGGAAAAACTAATCTGATGGGGCAAGTCATTGCTGCCAGATTCTGAAGAGCTCGTGACGCCGGTCTCCACAACCGTGCGAGCTCACAAGAGACCGTTTCTAATCATGCTAGTGTGGGCGCTGGTTGTCGTCGCCGTTCTACCGGCGGTCTTCCACTGGGGAGCTCATGCCACCACTGGCGGTTTCGGCCGCTCTCTCCGCGTCGGCATCGTGTACCTGATTGCGTTCCTGATCTGCTATGCCATTTACCATCGCGAGAAGCTGCGCATTGGTCGCAAGCGAGCACTCGCTCTGGTTTTTCTCGTCTTCTTGCTGACTTCGACAGTCAACTTCATGCACAAAGTCACCGTCGACGAGAATCTCAGCTTCTTCCCCGATAGGTCGAACCTGCAATGGCAAATCTGGGTACAGGATGCTACGATTGATTTATCGCCCTCGGTTTTGCCGCACTCGTATCGCTTTCTTCCTAACGCCGTAGTGCGCTGGATGCAGATGGGCGGAATCGGCTACCCAGCCGCGCGCAACCTCTACCGGCTGGTCTTCGGATTGCTGCTTTTCTACGCACTCTACCGCTATGCGCGCCTGTATACCGACTACCTGGGTGCGCTGATCGCGATGCTGCTGACCGCAGTGATCTACCCCATCAGCTTCCAGCAATACGCAGGACAGTTGACCGACCCAATGTCGCATCTGTCCTTCCTTCTTTGCTTTATTTTTCTGCAGGTCGGGGATTTCCCCTCGTTCCTTAGCGCGATGCTCATCGGCTCTCTCGCTAAGGAAACTGTACTCGCGATGGCCGGCTACTACGTTCTCTTTTGTCGGAGCGAAAAGACGTATCGGTTGAGGTCGATGGTCGTATACATTGCCGCCGCTGTCGCCTACTTTGGCGTCCGCCTGCTTGTTCTAAAGGGGCACGTCGGATATCAGGCGATCAGCGGCGTGCCCGCGGAACATGTCCTGCTGAATTGGCGCTCGCAACCATGGCGTCCGCTCTTCCTGCTGACTGCGGGAGCGTTGCTGCCGTTCTTGGTCCTCGGTTGGAAAGAAACTCCGGCTGTACTCAAACGGCTGACGTTTTTCCTGCTTCCAGTGCTCTTTGTATCCAACCTGGTTTTTGGATGGCTACAGGAAACGCGAAATTACATGCCGCTGGTATTTGTTCTCTCGGTTGTCGCAGGACGCTTCCTCAGCGCCCAGTTTCGTAGCTCTACGAAAACAGAAGTTGAGTGGACAGCAAGTTCTGCTGCGCGCTGACTTGGAACATCGCATGTAACGGCTCAGGCGTCGGCGGGCGGCAGCTCGGGGCCCGGATCGCCTGGAGGCAATGGCGGCTCTGCTACGGGCACCGCAGAGACGACTTCCTGCGAAGGCGGAGCAGTGTATTCGACTGCCACCGCGGGAATCATCTCCGGATGGCGCTGGTACCACGTCGTGGCGCTGGCCAGTTGCCACAGGCGGCTTGCAACTTGCGCGAGCACCACCAGCTCGAACACGACGAACATAGTCCCAATCGCTGCGGCCGGAAGCTTCGCCCAGATCACCAGCCCAATAGCCAACGTGATCCATGCGATCAACGCGATCAGGAAGTACAGCCCATAGAGGCTTCCCAGGCCGCCCCAAACGATTCGCCATGACCTCCACAGGTTGCGCCACATGCGGCGTTCATTCTGCGCAACGGCTCGCACCTGCGCGACGTCAAACCACAACCGAACCCATAGCGCGAGCAGCAGAAAAACCAGGAGCGCTCCCCATCCCAGGAAGATTCCAACCTGGTCCGCAATGGCGCGATCCCCCACATGATCGGCAAGCTTCTTCAGCCCCTGATAGATCATGCCAACTACGACGAATGGAATAATGGAGAGCAGAAGTAACCGCACAAAACGCCAGAAGTACGCGCCGCTGGCCGCGAAGAATTCGCCGGTTGTGAGCCGGCGGTCATCACGATAAGCTTCCAGGACTCCGCCGGTGACGAAGAGCATGAACACGAAGAACACAAACGAAAACAAATAAGATGTTGTGGTATAGCGCCCGAGGGTTACGTCAGGTAGACGCATCAGTTCGTTGAACATTCCGAGATCGAAGCGATAGGTCAGAGGCTGGCCGGCGAGGCTATGACCCAAAGCGCCCTGCAATCGCAAAAATCCTGGCACCGTGCCCAGTACGCCACAAATCAGGTTCACAACGAAGATCCACCAAAGCACTCCCTGTCGCCGCCACAACAGGCTGAAGCCGGCAGCCATCGCGCTTTTGTCATTCGTCATTCTTTTCTCCGCTACACCAGCCAGCTCAAGATTTGTGCCACGAACTGCGTCAGGAACATCCAGTACGTCGCCAGCTTGTGGACAGCTCCCGGCTGCGGCTCGGTCGCCTTGCTGTTGTTCAGGTAATCCCAGTCCAGCGTGTTCTGGTAACCCGGATCGATCTGCACCGAGCGCACCTGCGCCTTCTTGCGGTACACGTAGCGCATCCAGCGATCTTTTCCATCCCAGTGCTCCCGCGTGCTCTCGCCATTGTCGAACTTCACCACCGCATCAACTGGAAAGATGAAATCACCCTTGCGGTGAAGGAGCACCTGCGTCTCATACTCCGTCTCACCTTTTTTCTCCTTCAGGTTGGCGTCCCACCAGTTCACCGGCTTGGAATTGGCGCGCAGCACCTCGTAATCCATGACCTGCGTGCCATAGACTGCCTGGTTCCAGTACCAGCCAAGGTCCTGGCCGGCGACTTCGTTGACTGTCCGGACGAAGTCTTCCGTCGTCGGATGAGTGAACCGATAGCGCATGAAATACACGTGCAGAGCATTCTTTAGCGTTTGCTCTCCGACAACCTTTTCCAGTGTGACCAGCATGGATGCCGTCTTGCCGTAGGTAACGCCGCCGTAGCTGCTCATACTCATGTCCTGAAAGCTTATTCGCGACAATGGATCGGTATCAGCGACATCGACATAACCCATCCGCTGGATCTCACGTTCTCCCAACTGCCCACCCAGCAAGTCGATGATGCTGGTGTTCTCGCCGTACATGTTGTCGAGGACCTTTACCTCCGTGTAGCTGTTGATGCCCTCATCCAGCCAGCCGTTCTCGAATTCATTGGTCGCAACCATGCCGTACCAGTACTGGTGGCCGAACTCGTGCTCCGTGACTAGATCGATCAGGTGGAAGCCTTTGGGGATGTACCAGCCACTATCGCCGGTAATGAACGTCGGGTACTCCATCCCGCCGGCCTCTCCGGCGCCATGCGGCGGATCGACTACGGTGATCTGCGCGTAAGGATACGGCCCGTACCACTCGTCAAAGCGCTTCATGCTTTCTCTCATGCAGTACATGTACGGGTCCCACTCGCGCTTGTGGCTGTCGTAACTCAATAGGCGGATACGCACCTGCCCCACACTACCGTCGAAATGATCCTCGATGACCTTGAAATTCGGATCGGCGGTCCAGGCAAAGTCGTGGACATCCTCGGCGTGGAAGGTGAGGGTCTTCGTGCCATTGCCGTTGTCCTGATCGGAAACCTGCACGCCGGTCGCACCAATCACGTAGTCCTTTGGCAAGGTGACCTTCACGTCGAAGGTACCGAAATCGGCGAAGAACTCCGTTAACCCGTGAAACTGATGGCAATTCCACTGGCCATGCCACCACACACCGACCTTCGGGAACCACTGGCCTGCTAGCAGGAACGTGCGCTTGTAGCCGGTGCGCGCAATCACCTCCGGAAACTTGGCCTTGAACTTGATTTGAAACGTCACGCTCGCGCCCGGAGCAACCGGCCGCGGCAGCTTCACTTGGAAGACGGTCCTATCGTCGGGATTGCCATCATCGGGCGAGACGAACTTAATCTGGTTCGTCAAGTCCCCGACGCCCACCACTTGAAACGACGTGACCTCGTTTGAGCCGTAATCTTCCGGCTTCCACTCTGCCAAACTGCTCGAACGAAAGTTGCCGTCGCGATGCGCCTCGTGGATCCAGGTGGACTTCGGTTGAAACGCATTCAGATAAAGGTGAAAGGGAAAAGTGTCGAGTGGCTGTCCCGTGAGATTGTGATACGTCAGCGTCTCGCTTGCTTCAACCGTATGCTTCGGGGGATCGTATTTGGCGTCGATCTGGTAGGCAACGACGCGTTGCGACAACGGCCCGCTTACCTTGGGCGCAAACGGACTCTGCCCAGCCAGCCCCGCTGAGCACACTATGATGACAGCTGACACCCACAGCACATGCCCCGATTTCATCAGCAGCCTCCCCACAACACACCCGCAACAATGCAATGTTGCCGCACAAGTGTACACTGTGCTGCAAGGTTGTTTACGATGGTTGATCCGCCAAGGTTTCGTTCCTACAACGATTTCTTTGACTTCTATCTGCGACAACACAGCGACGCCGGAAATCGCCGGATGCACGCCATCGGAATGCTTATTGGAGTTGCGGTCGCCGTGGCCGCCATCGTCCTCCATCACCCCTGGTTCGCGCTTCTCTGGATTCCTCTCGGCTACGGATTCGCCTGGACCGGTCATTTTCTGCTGGAGAAGAATGCACCTGCCACTTTCGGCCATCCCTTCTGGTCTTTCATCAGCGACTTTCGCATGCTCGGCCTGATGCTGACGGGGAGGCTCAACTCTCGGCTGCATGCAGCTTCCAACTCGGATGCGCGCCGATGACCTGCTACACTCTCCGCAATGCGTGTTCTCGGCATTGACTGCGGCGGCGAGTATACAGGCTACGGTGTGGTCGAACAGGATGATCAAGGCGGCTTGTGCCATCTGTGCAGTGGCGCCATTCGTCTTTCGCCACGCGATGCGCTTGAGCTCCGGCTCAAGAAGATTTGCGAAGGATTGAAGAAGATCATTGCCACCTATTCGCCCGAGCAGGTGGCGATCGAGGATGTGTTCTACGCCGTCAACGTGAAATCGGCGCTCAAGCTGGGACACGTGCGCGGAGTGGCAATGCTGGTCGCGGCCCAGGCTGGCCTTGAGGTGGTCGCCTACTCACCGCTGTCGATCAAGTCTGCCGTGGTCGGTTATGGCAGAGCGGAAAAGTCGCAGGTACAGCTGATGGTGACGCGCCTCCTGAATCTGGCTGAGCCACCCACCCCGGAAGATGCCGCCGATGCCCTTGCGATAGCAATCTGCCATCTGCACACTGCGGCTACGCTGCGACGACAGGTCGCTGCGCCATGATCCTGCCCATGTCACGGCGCCCAGCCCGCGGTACAATCTCCGTCGCATGAGATTGTCTTCCAGCGTCCTGTTCTGTGTGCTTACTATTTCTGCCGCAGCGCAGCAACCCCCGGCCGCGCCAGCTTCCGCCCCGGCTCAAGCCTCGGTGCGCTTCAGCTTCGATTGGGCGCAGGGCATTCCCTGGCAGAAGTACACCATCGACGTTCAATCCGACGGTAAGTCGCACTTCGACGGAATTCCACACCTCGACGAAACCAATGACACCGAGCCTTACCAGCAGGACTTCACGATGTCACAGGCGAACCGTGAGAAGGTGTTCGGGCTGGCGCAGAAGCTGAACTACTTCCGCAGCGATTTCGATTCGCACCTGAAGCACATTGCCCAGACCGGCAAGAAGACACTGCAGTACGAATCGCCGGCGATAAATGGCTCCACCACATTCAACTGGTCCCAAAACCCTGACGTTGAGGAGTTGGCACACTTTTTCGAGGGCGTTGCCACCACTGTCGATTATGGGCGCAAGCTGGCGTTCCAGTACCGCTTCGATAAGCTGGGTATGAATCAGCGGATGAAGGAGCTGGAAGATTTGCAGGCCAATCACGGCGCCGAGGAGCTGGGGATCATCGCGCCCGTCCTGCGCAAAATTGCAGCCGACCCCAACCTGATGAACATCAGCCGCGAGAGTGCGCAGCGCCTTTTACGCAACGTCAATGCAGAAGCGAGACAGTGACAGCGGCTCCCGAACACACTGCCTTTACCGTCAAGTTCGCTACGGTCCGACTCCCCCATTGTGGCAATCGGAGCAGGTCACGCTGCTCAAATCGCCAATATCGACGGGATGTTTGAAAGTCTGCACCGGAAGGCTGGCGATCTGCGTTCCGCTCTCCTGCTGTTCCAAGACGGTGTGGCAGGAGTTGCAATCTTTGCCGATGACCTTGCCATCCTTGCTGACGTGATTGCCGTCGTGGCAGCGGAAGCAGCCCGGGAAGTACAGATGCCCAATATTGTTGGGATGGGTGCGCCAGTTCACCCGCATGTAGGGGAAGAATGTGGTCCTGTAGATGCGCTGCAACTCAGCAATCGCGGCCTTTACGCTGTCCGCCTTTGTGGATGCAACCTGCGGATACTTCTCCTGATAGAACTTGGAAACCTTGTCGGCAATGGCCCGCTGCGCCTCATCGTTCGACTTGTAATCGGCGGTTAGAGCTTCAACGCCCTCTTTCTTGATGTAGGGCAGCGTGGCGTCAATCGCGCGCCCGGTAATTGACTGATCTACCGAGACATCCGGCGCCACGTAAATGTGGGTGGGTCGATTATGACAGTCGATGCAATCCATGCGGCGCTTGCTGGCCTTGTCGATCTGGACTTGCGTCGGCGGGTTGTCCTTGGTGACGTACTCCGTGACGTGACCCTGCACATCTTCGCTTCGCACCCAGGGAATCGTCTGCCGCTGCTCGTCGGTTGCGAAGTAGGTGATCTTATTGGCGATGTTCATGTGCCAGTGAATGCCTTCGCCCGCCTGGCCCAGCGACGGATCGCCGCCGCCGGTCTTGATCAGCATGCGAATCACGCGCGGCGTGTTCTGCTCATCATCGCCGTAATGGGTGAACGTCTTAAGCTGTGCGCCCCAGAACTTCTTCGGCCAATGGCATTGTTCGCAGGTCTGCTGCGCAGGCCGCAGGTTCTGCACCGGCGTCGGAATGGGACGAGGATAGGTTCCCATCGCGGTGTAATACACCTGACGCATTCCCGACAGCTTTGACTTGACATACCAGCTGGCTCCCGAACCGACGTGGCAATCGACGCAGGCCACCCGCGCATGCGGCGACGCCTGATACGCCGTGAACTCCGGGTGCATCACTGTGTGGCAAAGTTGTCCACAGAAATTCACGGAGTCGGTGAACTCGTATGCCTTGTAGCTGCCCACGGCGCTGATCAAAGAGAACGCCACAACGAAGCTGAGCACAAACGCGACGGTACTGCGCTGTGCGGGGTTGTTCAGGTCGAGCCGCGCATAGTGGAATGGCGCGCCCACCGCTCGCAGCCGCCGTTTCCGCTCCACTATCATGCCCAGCGGAATCAGAATGAGCCCGACAATCAGGAATCCCGGAGCCACCATGTAGGCGAGAATCCCGACATAGGGCGACGGTTGGCTGGCCAGCAGGTCGATGAGAACTAGAAAAACGATATTGGCGAAGGCTACTACCGCACAAGCTATGCCAATCAGGCTGATCGGATTCCTGATAAGTCCCTTGGAAACGGGCGGATGATCGAGTAGAGGATCTTTTTGCGTGTCCTCGGCCATTACTCAGTTGTCCCTTCTTCGCCCCACCCCACTCAGTGGTGCAGAAATCCGCAAATACAATCGTCTTGCAACCTAGTGCATATTGCAAGGCCACATTAGGGTGCGAGACGGTTCCCACCCCGCACTCCATTATCAATTCCGGCTGCCGGTAGTTTCCGCCGGTTCCTCTTCTTTCGCCGGCTCTTGTTCTTCTTCCGATCCGCCCGCCTCCTCGATTGCCAGATAGTCGAGCGGATGCTCGTGTTCGTATTGCTCGATCGACATCTTACCGTCGAACCATGCCCAGTTCATCGGATATGTATCGGGATCGAAGATGACGCCGTAAAAGTGCCAGACGACAATCGCCAATGTCGCCAGAATCGCCTCGTAGAAGTGGATCGTAATGGCAGCGTCAATCCACCATCCGGGCACATGTTTGCCGACCAGCACTTTAAACCATGCCATCAGGCCCGTGCTCGCCATTACGAACATACCCCATACCAGCGCCCAATATTCCATCTTTTCCGCGTACGTGAACCGCCGGAACAGCGGCCTCTGATCGCTGTAACCCAGGTAGTACCGGAAGGCGTTCCGCGCGTCGATCACATCCTTCCAGTCGGGCAACATGTCTACGAGCAGCCGCCTTCCTTCCGGCTTGCTCGTGACGTACCACAGGTGAAAGAGGCTAACCGCAATCAACACCACACCGGCAATGCGGTGAATGTAGCTGCGGACCAGTTCGTTGACAAAGATCGCAGCCAGCCACGACGACGGATACTTCAGCGCGAACCCGGTAAACACAAGGGTGAAGAAGCTGACCAGCAACGTGAGGTGCTGAATTCGTTGCGCGATCGTCATGCGGAACAGGATCCGCGGCTGCCCGATGCGATGCTGGATCAGCTTCCGGCGCCACACGATCAGGTTGTGCAGCACCATGCCGCCAACCACGCAGACGATCATCCAGACATAGAACCGTTTGATCAGGTTGATCACCCTGCCGCCCACATCGGCCTTGGAAGCTCCGTCCAAATGCACTTTGCTGCTGATGAATTTGTCATTCGCGCCGGGATGGCATTGTCCGCAAGTCTTCGCCAGATTGGCATGATTGATGGTCGAATGCGGATCGCCTGAAGGCAGAATGTTGTGCACGCCGTGGCAACTGGCGCAATTGGCAACCGTCTTGGAGCCCATCGTCTGCGCCATGCCATGGTAGCTGGCCAAATAGGAGTCGACGCGACCGCCCGGTACTCCAAATTCATTCGAGAGGCTCACGCTCTGGTGGCAACCTGCGCAGGTGTTCTTCACGTTGGCTGCGGCCACTGAAGAGCTGCCGTCTTTGGGCCCTTTTATGGTGTGAATGCCGTGGCAATCGGTGCAAACCGGCGCCTGCCAATTGCCGCGCGCGATCGCCCGGCCGTGAATGCTCTGGACGTACTCCTGCTTGATTTGGTCGTGACACTTGGCGCAGGTCGCCGGGACGTTGAACTTGTTGATTGGCGATTTGGGATCGACCGCGCCGACAATGTCGTGCTCCCCGTGACAATCGGTGCAGACCGCAGCCTTCTCCGAGCCCGCCGCGACTGCCTTACCATGCACGCTCTCCTGATACGAAGTGAACGGAGCTGAGCTGATGCCGCCCGATGCCATCACAAACTTCTGGCCGTGACATGCGCCGCAGGTTTGCGGAATGTTGGTGCGCGCTACTTTCGACTTCGGATCGCTTGACGGCAAAACCTCATGCACGCCGCCGTGGCAATCCTGGCATTTCGCGACGTTCGCGTTTCCCGCCGCGGCAGCCTTGGCGTGGACTCCGTGGTCATAAGCCGTCTGCTGATCGGCATGGCAGGTGGAGCACATGGGCATTACAGGCGTGGGATCGTGCGGAGCACTTTTGACGTCAGTGTGGCAGTCGATGCACGCAAAAGAGCTGTGAATGGATGCCTTGAACTTTGGGCCGTCCACCCCCAGGCTGACCTGCTTACCGTTGATCTGCGCGGTGAGGCTGGGATCGCTGTGACAGCCCAGGCACTCGTCGTTCGACATCTTGGCGGCAGCTTTGGCGGAATGCTTCTTGGCAGGAGTCTGGGCCTGTGCAGCCGATGGGACAATCGACGCCGTCAGCAGCAGGACAGCAACGTAGAGCAAAGCGCAACGCCTCACAGGACCCCCTGGCGTATACCCCGCGTCAACCCACACGGGGCAACAATCCAAGATGGCTGACTCGGGCTCTGAGGGGCAGTGAGTGTACTCACGACCGCATGTGACTGCGGTCACACGACTCTTGTGTGCTACACCAAAGAAAAACCGGACCATCGGTGTCGGCTTTAGAGAACACTTGCGGCAGCACCTTGATTCACGCCTGTTCCGGCGTTCACCTGCATGCTGGAAGCCCCCGATGCGCCGCGAAAAGCAACAGGAGAAATGCCGGAATAACACGTGATTTCGAACGTTCGTTCGAACGAGAAAAAGTCGAGACAAGGAACCATGTTCTGCAATAGAGCGAAAGTGGCTGGCGCTTGAATGGCTACTGTGGATATATTCATTCACAATCCGATCGCACGGGGGAGTCACCATGACAGAGTCATCTGCCGCGCTCCAGGTGGAGTCCCAGCCCGCCCCACCGCCAGCACCTGAAACCGTTCCTGAGGTTGGCGTTCGCAAACCACTCCTTGAAGACTTGGCGCTGAAGACCTTGTACGTGAATGCGCCCCCATCCCTGCAAGAGCTGGCGGAGACCATGCGCCTCAGCTACCGGGTGGTGGATGAACTGTTTCGCCGTCTGCGCTCAGAACAGCTGACCGAAGTGACCGGAATGAGCGGGAATACGCGGCAGGTCGCGCTTACTTCGCAAGGCAAGTCGCGCGCGTTGGAGTTGCTGGCGCTGAATTCCTATGTCGGTGCGGCTCCCGTTTCCCTGGACAGTTACGTGCAGCAGGTGCGCCAACAAAGCGTGCGCGACCTCCAGGTGCATCCACCGGAGATCAACCGCGCGTTCGCCCCTCTTGTGCTCGAAGAAAGAATGCTGACCAAACTGGGTACTGCGATGAATTCGGGTTCGGCAATTTTCCTTCACGGGCCCACGGGTTCGGGAAAAACCGCCATCGCGACAACCTTGCCGCGGGTGCTCTCCAAAGACCGGGTATGGATACCATTTGCGGTGCATGCCGACGGGCAAATTATCACTGTTTACGATAGCAACGTGCACATCAAAGTTGAGGACCCGGTCTCCGAAAACAGTGATCAGCGTTGGGTGCTCTGTCGCCGTCCGACCGTTCTCGTCGGCGGTGAGCTCACCATCGAGATGCTGGAGTTGCAGCTGAATCCCACCACCAGGTTCTATACCGCTCCGGTGCAGATGAAAGCCAACAATGGCGTACTCATAGTCGATGACTTCGGGCGGCAGCGCGTGCGCCCGGAAGACCTGCTCAACCGCTGGGTGGTCCCACTGGATCGTAGAATCGATTTCCTTACCCTGGCCGGGGGTAGAAAAATCGAAATTCCTTTTGAGCTCTTCGTTGTCTTTGCCACCAATCTGGATCCATCGACCCTGGCTGATGCTGCATTCTTGCGCAGAATTCAAACCAAGATCAGAGTCGGGAACCTCACCCGGCAGCAATTCCATGAGGTCTTCAAACGAGTTTGCGGGGAGTGGGGACTTCACTACGAACCCGCCCTGGTCGACGAATTGGCCAGTACCATCCAAAACAAGCATCGCGAACCCCTGCGAGCTTGTCATCCGCGAGACATCGTTAACCAGGTTCGTTGGGCAGCCCGCTATCAAAACAGGGAGCCTATTCTGGACTGGGAGTCTTTGCTCACCGCGGTGGACGCCTACTTCGTTCCCGAGAACGAGGACGCCAACCAGACCAACTAACCGGGGCGAGCAGCAATGTGAGCAGTGGTCCCGCGCGGCAGTGCGTTCGAGTATCTCGACCCCTGCCACTTTGCTGTTTGCTGCAGCTTCGCCATATCCCGCTTTGACTCCTCCAAGGACATATGTGCCTTGCCTGTTCACAAAAGCTTCATGGAATCTCCCTGCGGCGCAGGTACCCGTAGTGATAAAGTACCGACCGCCGGTTGCCTATTCACAGGAATGCTGTTGAGAAGTACGAAAATGATAATACCCAAAGACCTTGGCCCACTTAAGCTTCGATCGATTTGCCGAGCTATCACAGCGCTGGTTCTGCTGTGTGCTTTCGGCGTGGCTGTCCCGCCATCAGCGCAGGCGCAAACGTTCAATGTCCTATATAGCTTCGAGGGTGAACTGCAAGGTTTTTATCCGACCGGCGGTGTAAGTATTGATCGTGCCGGCAACCTCTACGGAACAACCGAATTTGGCGGCGCGGGAACGAGTTGCTATACGCGATGCGGCATAGCGTTCAAGATGAGTCGCCACGGCTCCAGCTGGCTCTTCGCTCCGCTGTACAGTTTTCGTGGGGATGACGATGGAGGCAATCCCACGGCGAGGCTCGTCATCGGTCCGGATGGCAGCCTCTTCGGCACCACAACGCAAGGAGGAGGATCGGGCTGTATGGGCATGGGCTGCGGAACCGTTTTCCGTCTTCAACCTCCTGCCCGCGCCCAGGCTAACGTCCTTGGCAGCTGGACCGAGACCGTGCTGTATCGCTTCACCGGGGGCAACGACGGCGCCTTGCCGGAAGCCGCAGACCTCATCTTCGACCAGGCAGGAAATCTCTACGGCACAACCGATGCCGGGGGTGGCAGCGGATGCCAGGGGGGTTGCGGCACGGTCTACAAGTTGACGAACTCCGGCGGCCATTGGACTGAGAGCGTTCTCTACAGCTTCGCCCAGGACAACGATGGACAACAACCGTATGCGGGGGTCATCTTCGACCAGTCTGGAAATCTGTATGGCCCCTTGGCAAATGGCGGCGCGCACAATCAAGGCGCGGTCTTCCAGTTGGTCCATTCCGGATCAAGTTGGACAGAACAGCTTCTGTACAGCTTTCATGGAGCCAGCGACGGCGCGTATCCCTACTCCCGCCTGACTATGGATCCTGCCGGTAACCTCTACGGCAACGCCTGCTGCAGCGGGCCTGGTAACGGCGGCACGGCGTTTGAATTGACGGCGGGAACCTGGAATTTTACCCTGCTATATGCGCTTGGCCAGGGGAACACCGGACAGGGACCGGAAGGCGCCTTCATTATGGACAGCTCGGGCAATCTTTACGGCACGGCGAGTTCCGGCGGCGCCTACAGCTTCGGTGCCGTATTCAAACTGAGCCCCGGTAATGGCGGCTGGACCTACACGCCGCTGCATGATTTCTGTGCCGGCGGATATCCTCCCTGCGCCGACGGTTACACTCCTACGGGCAATCTCGCATTCGACAGTGCAGGCAATCTGTACGGGGCGACCTCTAACGGCGGAAAATACGGGGGCGGAGTGGTATGGCAGATTACGCCGTAGCAAAAAGAGAACGGCGGCTCAAGCGCTGCCACCCGCTATCTCATCGCCGAGGCGCGGTTCAGACTACCAGCGCTCGTGGCCGGAAGATCATGCGGGGACGCCGGGGACGCACCATGGCGATGCTGCGCACGCGCTCATAGGCGCCATGTAGATCTTGGCTGAGCATTCGCACAACTTCCATGCAAACGGCCGGATGCTCACGCAGAAATTTTAGCAGCTCTTTGCGGCGCACGAAGACGACCTGCGAGTTGTCCAGCAACTCCGCCGTGACTTCATACGGCGTATTCGATAGGCTGGCGCCCAATCCCAGCACTTCCCCCGGCCCGGCGATCCGCAAGGTCAGCCGCCTGCCATTGTCCGCGCAAACCGACAGCTTGGCTCGGCCGTCGCACAGAATGTAAATGCCGCGCACCGGGTGGCCCTCCGCGAACAGAACCGTCGGGCGCGAATACGAGGTGAGCAACTTGATTTCGTCGAACGCCTTCAACGACTCCGCTGGCATGTCGCAAAAAAGGCGATCTGGCCGGATATCGCAGGTCAAGCAACTCGACTGGCTTATGCTCTCCATAGTGGAGAAATACTGCCATCTATGGGGTTCTCGCAGTGATAGCAGTCACCCTTTTCCGTGACCCCATTCACAACCGCACAGCAAGCTGCTTGAAGCAAAGAAGGTTAGAGTACTACCGAACTGGGCCGTCACTTCCCATCAGCCACGCGTGATAAGGCTGTAGCCGCTCTGCCAGCCTTTCTCACTTACACGTCGTTATTGCGCGATCGCCATGGCCTTCAGTGCTGCCTTGTTGCGTATCAGCAGCGTTGAGCCTTTTGCCTGCACGATTTGCCGCTTCTTCAGGTCAGCAAACAGGCGCGTGACGGTCTCCCGCGAAGTGCCGATCATCTGCGCAATCTCTTCGTGAGTGGGCGCCAACTTCACGCGCGGCTCCAGCTTTGCCGCTTCGCCATTGCGCGAGCTCCACTCCAGCAACAGCTTCGCCAGCTTCTCGCTGGCCGAGTGCGACAATCCCAGCGCGCGAATCTCGCGGCAGGCCGAGTTGTACTTTTCGCTGAGCTGCTCGGCTACACGAATGCAGGCTTCGCTGTGCTCGCGTAGGAAGCGCAGAAAATCTTCGCGCTTCACGAAGTTGACCTGGCACGGGTCGACGGTTTCGGCCGTCAGCTCGTAAGGCTTGCCGCTTACCGTCGCGCTCAGACCCAGCACCTCTCCCGGTTCGGCGATTTTCAGGATCAGTGTCTTGCCGTCCGTCGAGCAGATAGACAGCTTGACCCTCCCTTTGCACAAAACGAAAATGCCGCGCGGCGTCTGGCCTTCAACAAACAGCACCGCACCCCGCGGATAAGCGGTTGCATACTTTATGGTTTCGAAAACCTGTAAGGCGGCTGGTGGAAGATCGCAAAAGATGTGTTCTGCCCGCATCTTGCAAGCCAGGCAGCTTTCTATGATGTCTAATCCGTATGGTGTAAGCACGACCACCCCCTGAAACATGCCATCGTATCCCCGCTGTCTTGCGGCCGAAGCGGGTGCGAGCCGCTCCGAGGGGCCAAGAACGTCAGTGTCGCGCTGGTTTCTGGTCTGCGCACTTTGCCGAGTGCTGGCGGTCACCGGCTGAAGTGACCTCCAGGTTGTGCGTCAACGGCCCGAAAACATTGGCTTCGCGCACTACTCCGTTCACTTTCGGCATTCCAGGCTCTACTCCAGATACACTCTAGCGGAACATTCATGCCGCACAAGCAACAAGTGCATAGATCACAGGTGATTGTGACGTTTTAGGTCCAGCGGCAATCGCAGTCGTCCGCCGTTGCAAGTCCGGCCGAGCGTCTTAAAATCAATGGATTACTTACCATGAGCGCACCAAAGGCCGCCAAGAAGCCAAAAACCTCCCGCCCGAAGATGCGGGGCTATGGGGTACCGAATTCGCTGAAGGGCACGCTTCCCTGGGAGTGGGCGCGCAAGCGGTTAAGTGCGTCACACAATTACCTGATTGTGACCGTTCGTCCCAATGGCGCCCCGCACACGATGCCGGTATGGGGTATCTGGCTCGACGACGCGTTTTACTTCAGCACGGCGGAGACCAGTCGCAAGGCACGCAACCTGAAGCAGAATCCACGCTGCGTGGTCTGCACCGAGAACATAGAAGAAGCGGTAGTTGTGGAAGGCACCGCAGGCAAACTAGCTACGCCAGAGATTCCAAAACAGGCCTTCGCCGACTACAAAACCAAGTACGCCTGGGATCTTGATCCCAAGCGCGGTCCGGTAATCGTCGTTCGTCCTAAGGTCGTGTTCGCCATGCCGGAAAAGCAGTTCCCGAAAGCGGTGACGCGCTGGCAATTTGCATAGTGCACAGCATCATGCATCTCCTTGCGTCGCAGGCGAATGGCGATCAGCTCCCCGATCTCACAACCAGACCGATCTAAACCGCCGCGCCTTCCCTCGCCCCGACCGACTCCGTCTCCAGCACGACTGCAATTGCGTGGACGACCGCAGCGATGCGAACGGCGGCCAGTATCTTGTCTTCGCTGATGCCCTTTTCGCGCAGCGCTTTCTCATGCGACTCGACGCAGGTCTGGCAATTATTGATCGCCGAAACCACTAAGGCCCACAGCTCGAAATCCAGCGGATCGACGCCGTGTGTCCGCATGACATTCATACGCAGCCCGGCTCGCATCGAGCGATACTTCTCGTTAGACGTCAGGTGGAGGAACCGATAATAGACATTATTCATGCCCATGATTGCGGCGGCCGCTTTGGCGCTTCAAGGGTCTGTGGTGAGAGATGGTTTGAACCCTCCTCCAGTGCCGCCGCGATGAGCTGCTGCTCACGCGACGCCATGGCCGAGGCGACTACCGCTCCCCATACCTGCTGCTCGCTCAGCTCCATCTGCTGGCGAACAACGCTGGAGAAGTTGAGCTTCAGGTCTTTAGCATAAGAAGGCACTGTTTCGATAAGGGCGTCAAGAGTCATTTCGTTCCTCGAACTATTCTCCAAACAAATCTAGATTGTCATCCCGAGCGGAGGCGACCCGCTTTTGGTCGCCGGAGTCGAGGGATTTGCGGTTCCTCTGCCAGCAGTCGGCTGTCCCCTGGAAGCGGCAGATCCTTCGAAGCGACCGGCAATCCGTTCCCAGCTAGTTGGTAGTTGCTCCTATACCTGCAACGTTTCCTCGCCCTTCTTCCAATTACAGGGACAGAGCTCGTCGGTCTGCAAGGCATCCAGCACCCGCAGTACTTCCTGTGGATTGCGTCCCACCGACAGGTCCGTTACATACGCAAAGCGAATTACGTTTTCCGGGTCGACGATAAATGTGGCGCGCTGTGCGACGCCTTCCTTCTCGTCGATGATGCCAAGCTGACCGCACAGTTCCCGCTTAATGTCCGCCAGCATCGGGAACGGCAGGTTTTTCAGGTCGGGATGGTTGTTGCGCCACGCCAGATGGACAAACTCGGAGTCCGTCGAGCCGCCGAGCACCTGAGCATCGCGCTCCTCGAATTCGTTATTCATCTTGCCGAACGCGGCGATCTCCGTCGGGCAGACAAAAGTAAAGTCCTTGGGCCAGAAGAAATAAACTTTCCACTTGCCCGGGTAGTCCTCATGAGTAATGGTCGTGAATGCAGTATCTTTGTTGGTGCTGACGGTCGCGGTGACACTATAGTCAGGGAACTTCTCGCCTATTCCTAGCATTTGATTTCTCCAATTAAGAATTAAGTATTACGACTTTGCTGACGATGCACACGTCCTGCACAACCCTTGTACTTCAAGGCTGAACTTCTCCACCCTGAATCCTGCGGGCAGCCTGCCTCGCAACTTCACGGGCGCAAGCATCTCCACAGGCAAATCGGTGATGGAATGGCAACGGGTGCAAACCAGGTGATGATGGGGATGAAGGTTGGCATCGATCCGCCAGGCGCCGTGATGCGGGGTGACCTCACGCAACATGCCGGCTTCTATGAAGGTCTTGAGGTTCTTGTAGACAGTAGCCAGCGAGATCGACGGTAGGTGCGGTTTGACCTGTTCGTAAATCTCTTCCGGCGAATAATGCCCGGGATGCGACATCAGCGCCTCGTATATGCGCTGCCGCTGATGTGTCGCCGCCAACTTGTGCGCGCGGCACAGTTGGCGAAAGTCGTTGTAACTCTCCCGGCGCATAATTATCGGATGATAAAAGTTATTATATGATTCAGCTTCTCTGATCCCGCCGTTCGTCCCCTGGTGAACAGACGTGCTCCATCAAAGCTGTAATGTAATGCACCTATGAGCCTCCGACTCGGCTCCCCCCGATTTTGTTTGTCGTAAATTCCAGTTTGGGAATGCACTGCACCAGAAATATTAGCCAGATTGAGGACGACCCGTCACGCGCCCCGCGGATGCCATCACAGCTCGAATCTTTTTCCTGGTGTCATCCTGAGCGAACGCGGGCCGCTGTTGCCCGCGTGGGTCGAAGGACCCCTATCTATCGGTGGCTACACTCTTTCCGTAGCCCACTCCCGCCGCTTCTCGGCTTCGGCTTTGGTGAACACGCCGGGGATACGCGTTCCGCAATTCGTGCAGCAGCCATTCTTCAGGCGATTGGACATCACCGAGTGCCATGAGCGCGTAATCACGAGCTGTTTACATCCTGGGCAGATCGTGTTCGCACCATCGGAATAGATGTTGCCCTCGTAAACGTACTTCAGGCCCATCTCCCTGGCGATCTGCCGTGCGCGATGCAGCGTCTCCGGCGGCGTCGGCGGCTTGTCCTGCAGCTTGAAGTCGGGATGGAAGGCAGTGAAGTGCAGCGGAACATCGTCCCCCAGGTTATTCAGCACCCACTCGCACAGCTCTTTGAACTCGGAATCGCCATCGTTCAGCGTCGGGATGATGAGATTGGTGATCTCGAACCACACGCCGGTCTCGTGCCGCAGCCACTTTAGCGTGTCCAGCACGGGCTGCAGGTGGGTAAGCGTGATCTTGCCGTAGAAATCTTCGGTGAACGCCTTCAGGTCGATGTTAGCCGCGTCGATGTAACGGTAAATCTCAAAGAATGCCTCGCGCGTGATGTATCCGTTGGAGACCATCACCGTATTGACCCCTGCGGCGTGCGCCTCGCGCGCTATGTCGATGACGTACTCACCCCAGATGGTCGGCTCGTTGTACGTGAAAGCCAGATGCGGAGCGCGATGCTCCAGCGCAAGATCTACGACGTGCTCGGGGCTCAGCGCCAGCGAGTTCACCTGGTCAGATTTCGCCTTCGAGATGTCCCAGTTCTGGCAGAAAAAGCAGCCCATGTTGCACCCAGCCGTTCCCATGGAGAGTATCTTCGTTCCAGGGAAGAAATGATTGAGCGGCTTCTTCTCGACCGGATCCATCGCCAGCGCTGCAGGGCGTCCGTAGCCAAGCTGGACAAGCCTTCCACCTTCGTTCTTGCGGATAAAACAAAAACCGTGCTGGCCTTCTCCGATGTGGCAATGACGTGGGCATAGATAGCAGTGGAGACGACCATCTGCCATCGTCTCCCACCAGCGGGCTTCGTGAACTTGGGGCTGCAAAACTGTTAACTGCATAGTAACTGCCTAGGTTCTATTTTACCGCCGATTGGAGCAGTCAGTACTCAGCAATCAGCATTCCGCCAGAGGCGATCGTTAGTCCGGTGGGAATTACCTGGTCGTGCGGTGACTCGCAGAGAGAACGACGCGTGATTCAGCTCGATGCGGCTGAATGCTGACTGCTGATTACTGATGGCTAAAAAACGGTGGGCGCCCGAGTACTGCTGTTGGGGTTGGGCGCCCGCCTTGGATTTGGGTTACTGCTATAGACGGGCCAAGGACGAAGAAAGTTCGCTGGCGGGGTAAGGTTTTACATTTCTTCACAAAAATGTTCACACGATGCTGCTTGGGGGATCACCCACGGCAATCGGCAGAAATTCTGACGTCGGGAAGCGGAGCGCCAACACATCGCGGCCGACTGACCAAGGCTCGTTGCTAGTTGCTACTTGCTGCTAAGGCAAGATGATCTTCTCCAGATACTCAATCGGCAGCGGCCCCTGATCGAGCGCCCGGTCGTGGAACTCCTCCAGCGTGAACGCGCCGCCCTTCGCCGCCTGATACTTCTTGCGCAATTCCCACCACTGCCGCGTCCCCACAAAGTATGTCGGCAACTGCGTCGAGCTCAACTTCGCGCGCAGCAGCTTACCCTCGGCTTCAGCCTGCGTCTGGAAGGCGTCCTTCATCATCAGGTCGAGCGCCTGCTGGTCCGTCATGTTCATGGTCTGCAGCCGGATGTCTAGAATGGTGTTCACCACCGCGCGCATCCAGATCTTTTTTCGCACCAGCAGGAACTTCGGATTGAAGTCAAGATAGCCTTCTTGCGTCATCACGTCCGCGCCGTACTCAGCCCAGCCCTCAACATACGGCCCGTTCCCAAAGAGGTTCCGCAACACGCGGCGCGTCGGTGGCTGCACGTCGTCAGCGTGCTCCCCCTGGACGTAGTGACCGGGCAACGCCTCATGCAGCGTGAGCCACTTTAGCGCATAGTTGTTATACTCGCGCAGCTTGCTCTCCGCCTTCGCCTCCGGCATCTTGGGATCGATCGGCGTCACCCAATACTGCGCTTCTGCAGTCGGCTCCAGTGGTGGCGCGCCGTGGAAGCCTGCAACCGAGTAGATACCGCGCTCGAACTCCGGCGTAGGGATGACCTTCAGATTGTCACGGCTGGAAAGCGACACGACCTTTTTCTCGCGGATAAACTGCTTGATTCCGTCGAGGTCTGCCTTCACCGCCTCGATCAGTTGATCGCGCTGCGGATGTTCGTCGCTGATTTTGTTCAGCACCGCGCTGATGACCCTGTTCTCGCGCTCTTCCGTCGGCAGGTTCGCATAATCGTCCTGTCCGGGATACATCTGCTGGTACAGAGGTAGCGCGATTTGCAGCATCTGCGCGCGAAGGTTCTTCAGCTCCGCCTCGGCGTCGGCCAATAACTTATCCGGCTCAACAGAGGTTTCCATCACGTAATGAAACTTGGGCGCGTACCACTCGGCGCCCAGCCGCCACGTGCGGCCGTTCGTCGGCTTTTTGGCAAGATCATTCTTCATCCATGTGTTGAAGTCGTTCAGCGCTTGCTTGGCTGCGGGTGCAACCTTGTCGTACTGCGCCTTGAGCGGCGAACCCGCAGGTATCTCCTCGGCGACGGTCTCCAGCAAGTTTAGGTTGCCCTCGTTTTCACCGATCGCCGTCGAGATGAAGACCGGGTCAGCATCCGTAAGCTCCGACTTCGCCTGCTTCAGAAACCGCGGGATCTGCCCAATCCGTGAGATCACGTCCCCAACCCGCACCTCCTTCGACGCGTATTCCTGCGTCAGCGGCAGAAACAACCCGTTGCCGAGCAGTTCAACGTAAATGGTCGGATTATGTTTGTAGCTTTGGATCTTTTCGAACTCCAGCAGATTAAGCGCGATCTGGTCGTCAATCAGGCGGAAGTCGGCGGCATCCTGTGCGTTCAGCGATGCTATCGGCGTCTCCGTTTGAAACCGGCTCCGCCAGTCGCGATAGAACTTCTCTTGAACCGCCATCGCTTGCGCACTGACATCATCGAGCTGCGCATCGAGCGCGATGATTTTGCCCGTCTTGGGATCGGTGTGCTTGTGATAGCCGGCCTGCGAAGCGTTCACCGGCGAGAGCGCCAGCGATTCCTTCACGAACTCGTCGGTCATCTGGGAGAATTTGTCATTCGCCTTCGTAGTGCTGTTCGTCAATTTCATGACTTGTGCCGTACCCGGCAGAGATGCGAGCGAAAACAAGAAAAGAATGTAGACCAGAGATTTCATGGCGCCTCGAAAAGAGAAGAGTCCGAGCGCGCCAGTATAACGCGAGCTCTCGCGATTAGCCCCTGGCTACTTGCCCCCTCCGCCGCGCCCACACGAAGTAGCACACGCTCAGCACCACCAGCCACGGCACGCCCGCTTCGACTGTCACTCGCATGCCCTGCACCCACCATGTCGAAATGATGATCGCCAGAACTGCCAGCCCGCCGACGATGGTTGTCATCGGGAACAAGGGCATTCGCACTGGTAGCGCGCGACCGCCGTACTGGCGACGGTGCTTGCGAAAACCGAGATGCGTGACGAAGATCATCAACCACACAAACAGCGCGCCGAAGAGCGAGATGCCCAACATGTAAACGTAAGCCGAGTCGGGAAACGCAATCGCAACCGCCGTCGCTACTCCCAAGCCGGCGGCCGATACCATCAGCGCACGAATCGGTGTGCCACTGGCTGACACACGGCCCAAACTTGCCGGTGCATATCCCGCACGCGCCAGCGAGAACACCATCCGCGTCGCCAGATACAGCGCGCAATTCATGCCCGAGAGTGCGGCCGTCAGCACAACAAAATTCACGATGTGAGCCGCCGCGGGCACGTGCATCACGTCGAAGACCCGCACGAACGGGCTGACCGTGATGCTCGCGCCCGGTTGAATCTGCGTCCACGGAATTACTCCCACCAGAATCGCGATCGCACCGACATAGAAGATGACCAGGCGCAGCAGCATGGAGCGCATGGCGCGCGGTACGGAGCGCTCCGGGTCCTGGGCTTCACCTGCCGTCACGGCGACGATCTCCGTTCCGATAAAGCTGAAGATGACGAACGAAAGCGCCAGCCCCACGCCTCTCCAGCCGTGTGGCAAAAAACCGCCGTTGGCGCGGAAGTTCTCCAGCCCGATTGGCCGCTGCTGGTGGATGCCAAGCAGAATCGCCACTCCCAAAGCGATGAAGACGGTGATCGCGCTCACCTTGATCATCGAGAACCAATACTCGAATGTCCCGAATGCGCCTACACTGCGCGCATTCACAAACACCAGCACCCCCGAGTAGAAAATGACCCACATCCACGCCGGCGTGTGCGGAAACCACCACTGTGTGTAAATCCCAGCGGCCACGGCCTCGCTGCCGATGGCGATTGACTGCGCGGCCCAATACGTGTAGCGCACCACGAATCCCGCCCATGGCGAGAGGTAGAGATCGGCATAGACTCCGAAGGACCCCGCGGTAGGATGAGCCACCGCCATCTCGCAGAGGCAGTACATCAGTAGAAGCGCGACAACCGAGGCAATGATGTAGCTGACGATGACCGCCGGCCCGGCGGTGCGAACCGCGAGCGCGCTGCCCAGGAACAGTCCCGTGCCGATAGCGCCACCGATGGCGATCATGCTCATCTGGCGCTCGCTAAGCTTGCGCGCCAACCCCTGCTCGCCGCTGACCAGGCGTTCCCGATGCTCAGGAAGTGGAACGGGATCGGCCGCCACTATGCGATTGCCTCGATGAACTCAAGCCGGAGAGCGCACATGGTTGGATCATTGTACTTCGCGGCGAGTACCACGGAACCAGCCGCGCAGCGGCGGGATGGGGCTAGCCCGGGGCGCAAGCCCTGGGTACAGTTACATATAAATGACCAGAGCCGCTGGCAGCGGCGGCGCTGCCGGCGCACGTCCCAAAGCGCCAAATGGATGCAGCCAGATTCGGTCTGCATCCATTTGTCTCAACACCCGGGTGGTATACGCGGCTATCGTGTCGCGTTACTTACGACTTCTCACCTCACCCGTGTTCTCGTCCAGAATCAGGCGTTCACGAGTAGGTTCACCGAAAACGAACATGCTGTTGATTGGTCCGGCGAGCGCGTCGAACGAGCCAGTGATCCGCTGCCCGTTGAGCCAGTTGTCCTCGATGAAGCGCACTACCGAGCTGAAGTCGATCATGGTGTGATCGACGAAGTTAGGCCGTGAGAAGGGTGAGATCACCAGGAACGGAATACGGGGGCCGTAGCCGCAGCGTCCCTGGGCGTGTGCTTGTCCGTTATAACCAGCCAGCGTCGGCAGAGCATGTCCGCAAAAGCCGGGTCCGTTCAGCATGTCCTGCGCCGTCTGCGACTGGTTAATGATCTGCCCCAGTTGATGGTCGTACCAGCCGTCGGAGTCGTCCCAGGTAATGACAACTGCAGTGCTCGTCCACTCGGGTCTCGTCTGCAGGAAGTTGATCACCTGGGTGATGAAGGTCTGTTCATCCAGGGGCGTTGAATATCCGGAGTGCCCATCCTGATATCCAGCCGCCTTCAGGTAGCTGACCGCCGGAAAGTTTCCGGCACTGACCGCGTCAAAGAAGTCGTGGATATCGTACTGATGGTTGCCCGCGTCTCCATTGTGCCCGATCGTGTTGACCGAGGTGGGGCGAGTATGTGCCAGGTTAGCGGTGGAAGCGTAATACTGGAAAGGCTGATGGTGCGGAATGTAATCCTTCTTCGCGGTGCCAACATACACCGACGTGTGTGACCGGTTGCATCCCGTGGTTCCATTGGGATTGGTGATGGTCAGATCGAAGCCGCCCTCGAAGAACCCCCACGTCACCCCGGCAGCGGTCAGCAGATCGCCGACGCTCTGGCCGCCCATCTGTACCTGTGAACTTCCCGAACAAGTGTCGCCCACCGGATCGATATCGCTGACCAGTGACAATCCACCATTGCCGTCGGGAACGACTGCGTAATCGGAATTGATGTTCTGGATTACGCCGTCAGTCTGGCCGGAGACCACGTTGAGTGCTCCAGGCGTCGACGGACCAAACGTGGTTCCGTAGAAGTTGTCATTCATCGCATAGATCTGAGCGTAATTCCACAGCGCCGTGACGGTGTTGCCATCGAAATAGCCCATGGTCAATCCAGTCGTGCGGACGACCGGCGGACCATAGTTCGGCGGCGGTCCAGCCGTGCCGACGTTCAGCGGAAACAGGTCCATCAAACCGCCATCAAAGGCTGCCTGCTCCGGCCCGTAGTCGTGGTCCTGGTCGGCGGTGTAGACCTGCGTACGGTCCAGGCGAAATGGATTCGATGCTCCCGTGCCATTGGCGGCGTTGAGGTTCGGATTGTTGTTCAAGAGCCCCGGAGTAAAGCCGTTCACACTCGGCGTGAAGGGCGATGGGTTGAACTTCGGCCCGTCCAACGGGCCATTCCTGGCAAACGGGTAAGTCCCAAAATAGTGATCGAAGGAAACATTCTCCTGGAAAATAATCACCAGGTGCTGGATGGGGGTGGACGGCTGACCTGCAACGGACTTGGCAGGGCTTGCGGCGTTTGCGTTCACCAGGGGCCCTAAAGTCAACGCCGCCATCAACACTGTTGCCAGAAACTGTCGCATATTCTCCTCACCTATTCCATTTCTCAGACATTGATTCTGAAGCTTTCCCTTCATACCCGCCGCAGGTGAACCGCAGTTGAACTGTCGGTTAAAGAAACATAAACGCGCAAACAAATGTTGCGGAATTTGATACGTTCTAAGCGGGGTTTGAACGCCCCGTACCGCTCAACTCCTGTGCTCTTTGGGCTCATGACATAGACGCATGCCACTCCCCTCTTCTTCACGAAGAACAGCAACTCTCGTTGCGCTGCTGTTTGCCGCGTTTGCGGTGGTCGCGCCGTTCGCGGTTCGCGGTGTCGCCTGTGCACACGACCTCATTTTCCACATGAACGGCTGGATGGAGGTGGCGCAACAGTGGCGCGGAGGCGTCGTGTATCCGCGATGGGCCGCCTATGCCAACTACGGAAGTGGCGAGCCCCGCTTCATCTTCTATCCCCCGCTCTCGTGGATTTTAGGCGGGGCGCTGGGCAGCTTTATCCCCTGGCTGTTTGTTCCGGTCACCTTTGATGTCTGCGCCACAGTGCTAGCCGGCTGCACCATGTTCATCATGGCCCGCGAGTGGTTCGCGCAACCCGACGCAGGGCTGATTGCCATTGCTTATGCCGTCAATCCCTACATGCTGCTGACCATCTATGCGCGCAGCGCATTTGGGGAGATGCTGGCGGCCTCGTCCTTCCCGCTGCTGTTCTTGTGGATTGTTCGCCGGCGGCCGCCACGGATGATGTTCGTCCCGCTTGCACTAACGATTGCGGCAGTCTGGCTGACCAACGTTCCGGCTGCAATCATCGCCAGCTATCTCTCCGTGTTGCTGCTCGTACTTGCAACCCTGTTGCGGAAAAACTCGCGCGTCTTTCTGTATGGAGCAGGCGCCATCGCGCTTGGCTTGGCTCTCGCGTCCTTTTACATAGCGCCTGCCTTGTACGAGAAGAGCTGGGTCACAAGCGCGCAGTTGCTGTCCGCAGGCGTGCGGCCGTCCGAGAATTTTCTCTTTGCAAGGACCGGCGACCCCGGACACGATAGCTTCCTCCGCGCTGTCTCATGGTTAGCTGTTGCTGAGTTGTCGCTCACTGGCCTCTCCATATTCGGTGCCCGACGAGGGCGCCAGCGCAACCCGAGTTTGTGGTGGTCGTTGGTTGTTTCCCTATTGATGGCGTTCCTGCTGATGCTCCCACTAGCCGCCTTGGCATATCGAATCATGCCGGATCTCCAGTTCCTGCAATTCCCCTGGCGCTGGCTACTTGTCGTAGGGCTTGCTTATGCAGTATTCATCGTGAGCGCTGTCCCGGTTTTCCGGTTCAAGCCGTGGCTTTATGCCGTCGCCTTTGTTGCCTTAATCGCAGCTTGCAATCGCGCACTGCAGCCGCAATGTGATTCCACAGAAACGCCGTTCGTGGTCGCCGGCCTCTATAACAACGGCTATGGATACATGGGGACAGATGAGTACACGCCCGCCGGCGGCGACAACTACGAGGTGAAGCCCGATTTTCCCGAGTTCCGGTTGCAGGCTGAGAACGGCGGCCCGTCATCCGCTGCTCACGTGACACGTTCGCAGAGCAGCGTCTATCGCAAGCAATTCACGATTTCGTCGACAGAACCGGTACAGCTTGTGCTCCGTTTGATGAACTACCCGGCATGGCTGGTTGAGGTAAACGGCAAGCAGGTTGTGCCCCACTCCGATGACCCGACCGGACGGATGGTGATCGCGCTGCCCGAAGGCCACAGCGACGTCGATGTGCGCTTCGTCCGCACCCGCGACCGCTGGATCGGAGATTCGATGAGCCTCGCGGCTCTCCTATGCCTCGGCGGGTTTTGGTACTTGGGACGCCGTGATTCTCACCACCGAGCACTCGGAGCGCACTGAGAAACGCAATCCGTTTTTGCAGAGGCAATTGCACTTTTTCCTCAGTGCTCTCCGTGTTCTCCGTGGTGAAATAAAGAGATGAAGCGTGTACTCGTCGCCACCTCCAATCCCGGCAAAATCCGCGACCTCGTCGGAGCCGCTGCTGCCCACGGCGTCCAGATCGAAATCCTACCTGGTTTCGCTTCGCTGCCCCAGGTGGTCGAAGACGGCGCGACCTTTGAGGCCAACGCCCGCAAAAAAGCGGAGCACCACAGTCATTACATGGAAGGCGAGATAGTGATTGCTGACGACTCCGGGCTCGAGGTCGATGCGCTGCACGGCGCGCCTGGCGTTCGCTCCGCACGTTACGCCGCTGACGAGCGCAATGCCCCAGAGCACGCCGGAAATTCCGACGACGAGGCCAACAACGCTCGGTTACTGCGCGAATTGCACGAGGTACCCGACGAATTCCGCACTGGACGGTTCGTCTGCGTGATCGCCGCGGCACGAAACGGCCATACCCTCGCCGTGTTTCACGGCAGAGCCGAAGGAATGATTTTGCGCGCTCCCCGAGGTTCGAACGGCTTCGGCTACGACCCGCTCTTCTACTTCCCGGAGATCAAGAAGACCTTCGCTGAGCTAACTGCTGAAGAGAAAGCACGTTACAGCCATCGCGGCGCCGCCTTCCGAGCATTCCTGAAATGGGAAGATGAGCGCGACACAGGCAAGTAGAACTAACGTTCGTTATTTGTTCCACGTGGAACAATTTTAAGGCTGGCCTGGTCAGACTTCCGACTCCAGTTCCGGCAACGTACTTGCTGATTCGACACGGCTTCCGTCATGTATTTTCGCCGTCGTGACCAGCGCGACTCCGGCGACGATGATAATCGTCCCCGCAAACATGAACGCGTCCAGGCGCTCCCGCAACACGAACCATCCGAGGAAGACCGCGACCAGCGGATTGACGTAAGCGTAGGTCGCAACCTTCGGCGTCGGCACATGTTTGAGCAACCAAATGTAGGCGCTGTATCCCACCCAAGATCCGAAGACCACGAGGTACAGCACGGCCAGAGCGCCGCGGCGCGTGATGACGACGTGGTGGTACTCGCCGGTGAAGAGGGCGACGATCGCATTGCCTATGGAGGCAAACAGCATCTCCCAACCTGTGGCGCTGAAAGGATCGACCTTCATCTGCCACTTGCGCGACAGCACCGAACCTACCGACCAACTGAACGATGACAACAGCAGTGTGCCCGCCCCCAACAGCGGCATGACTCCGAAGGTGGCGCGATGCTCGAACTTGGGCCAGAACAAAATCGCGACGCCTGCAATTCCCAACGCGACACCAATCAAGCCACGTGAAGAAAGCCGATCGCCGCGAAATACAAACGTCTCCAGCAGCAAGAACCAGATCGGGGTAATCGCTACGATCAGTGCCGCGAAGCCGGTTGGCACCCATTGCTCCGCCCAGGCTAAACCGAAGTTGCCTCCCACCAGCAGCAGACATCCGATCACCGCCAGCCGAAAGGCTTCGTCGAGCGTGATGCGGATCTTTCGTCCGAGAGCTGCACAACCAACCAGCATGAGGGAGCCCGCGATGCCAAATCGTATGGCGCACATCACCGCGGGCGGGAGATGCTCTTCGTCGGCGATGCCGATGGCCAGGTAGGTTGACCCCCAGAAGACATACACCAGCGCAAAAGCGAAGAGTATTTTCCAACGATGATTATGGTCCGTATTCACAATGAGAGGTTCGGGTCCTTGGTGTGGTCGCAATGCGAGCTTCAGGTGCCGACGGGTTTGGGCTGTTCCTTGCGCAAGCGGTGTCCGGTCACAAGAACATAATGCACCCCGGAGATCGTGGTAAACGTGGCCGTGGCGTAGAGCAAGGCTTTCACAACAATGTGGAGCCACTGGCCCTGCACCACCTGCGACAGCACAACAAACCACACTGTAGCAATCTGGCAGGCGGTATTGATTTTGCCGAATATGCTGGGACGGAAATCGCGAAAGCTGACGGTGGCATAAAGCACCACAGCGGTTGCCACGATGCAGATGTCGCGGCTGAACACCAGCACGGTATATCTCCAGGGGATCTTCTTGACGAAGGACAGCACCAGGAAGAGCGAGCTCAAGAGCAGCTTGTCGGCCAGAGGATCCAGATACTGTCCCAGCAGCGTCTGCTGATGCAAGGTACGTGCCAGTAGCCCATCAAGAGCGTCGCTAAAGGCAGCAGCGATCAATAGTGCGAGGGCCCAATGCCAATGTCCGTCGAAGACAGAGATGATGACGAATGGAATGAAGATAAGGCGTAGCAGAGTGATCTGGTTGGGAGCCGTCCAGAACTGGGCCTTGCGACGGGAACTCTGGAGAGTTGGCATGTCGTTGGCACAACCTTGCGCGGTCCAAGCACGGCTAGATGTTGCAGGCGCTGTTTCGATTGTGACGGGTTTGTGAAGCGGTGGCAAATTAAGAGTCCGCAGGTTTCGTAGCTTTCTATCGCTTGACGCATCTGATAACCTGCCACTATTGGAGTTCGCACCTGCAAAATGGAGATGCTCCCCTCTCATTTTGACGGCTCGCGGTTCCGCAATCTTGTCCCGCGGCGGAATGGATTTGGCGCTCTGCTACGCTGGATGCTTTCGCGGAAGCGGGGCCCTTGGCACAAAATCATCAGCGAACCGGGACCTCGTCCACCGAGAAGTTCCGATGCGCTGCGTATCACGTTCGTGAACCACGCGACCTTTCTGTTGCAACTGAGTGGCATCAACATCCTCACTGATCCGACCTGGTCGGAGCGGGCAAGCCCGGTGGGCTGGGCCGGCCCACGTCGATATCATTCGCCCGGAATCTGCTTCGGGGATTTGCCGCCTATTGATCTGGTGCTGCTCAGCCATGACCACTATGACCATATGGACCTGCCAACGTTGCAGCGCCTCAGTCTCCGGCATCGTCCTACCATCTATACCGGGCTGAAGAATGCGGCGTTGTTGAAGAGGCATGGGATAGGGAATGTGGTCGAGCTGGATTGGTGGCAGGAGGCCAAGGCGCGCCCGGACGTGTGGATCACCGCCGTGCCGGCACAGCATTTCTCCGGCCGCACGCTTTTCGACAGGGACAAAAGACTATGGTGTGGGTTTGTCATTCAACCTGAAGAGGCATGCATCTATTTCGCCGGTGATACCGGAAGCGGACCCCAGAGTGCGCAAATTGCTTCTCGTTTCCCCGAGATCGATGTGGCCATTCTTCCTATCGGGGCGTATTGCCCGGAGTGGTTCATGGGCGAGGTACACATGTCGCCGGAGGATGCCGTTGCCGCACATCTGCAGCTCGGGGCACGGGTCAGCATCGCCAGCCACTTTGGAACCTTTCCGCTGGCCGATGATGGACAGGACGAGCCGGTCGAGGTTTTGCAGCAGGTGTTGCGCGACACAAATTTTGGCCGATCGGAGTTTTGGGTCATGGGCGTGGGTGAAGGGCGCGAGGTGCCGGCGCGTTCCGCCGTGCGCGAGCCCAGCGAGATCGCAGGCTAGCGTGCCCAATGCGCAAAGTTATCTCGCGCTCTTGCGCGGCATCAATGTCGGCGGAAAGCACCTCGTGCCGATGAAGGAGCTCACTGCGATCTGTGCGGGTGCCAAGTGCTCCGACATCCACACCTACATTCAGAGCGGCAATGTCATTTTTAGGGCTTCCGGCGAGGCTGCCAAAACTTTACCGGCGTTGCTCACCAAGAGGATCGAAGAGCGCTTCGGGTTCCCTGTTCCGGTAATCCTACGCAATGCTGACGAACTCGCGCAGGTGCTTCGCGAGAATCCCTTCCTCAAGGCGGATTTTCAGGAGCAGACACTCCACGTCTACTTTCTCCGCGACCTTCCAACCGCTGCGGCGGTGAAGATGCTGGACGAGAACCGCTCCGCGCCGGACCGGTTTCACGTGAGGGACCGGCACATCTACCTGCATCTGCCAAACGGAATGGGACGCAGCAAGCTGACCAACACCTACTTTGACTCCAAGCTATCGACTGTATGCACGGCGAGGAATTGGGCGACCGTGCAAAAGCTCTACGAGATGATGCGCGGCTGAACCCTGAACCTCCGGTAGTGGGTCAGTTTGAACAGAGATGCCTGCTTTTCGCGCAGCGAGACCCACTACCAACCTCCTGTGTCGATTGCCGCCGCCCGCCCGGAACGATACACTTAACTCACTACAAGGGGTTTTCCATGCTGATTGTCATGAAGGCGCACGCCAGCGAAGAGCAGGTGCGCGGCGTCTGCTCGAAAATCGAAAGCTTAGGACTGCGCGCGCATTCCATCCCGGGAGCGCAACGGACGGCCATCGGTATCACGGGGAATGAGATGGAGCTCGATCCCGGCACGTTCGACGAGATGGAAGGTGTGCAGGAGGTCATCCGGGTCAGCAAGCCCTACAAGCTAGTAAGCCGCGATGTGAAAGAAGAGAACACGGTGGTGCGCTTTGCCCACACCGAAGCCAGCATTGGCGGCGACGAAGTAGCGGTTATGGCCGGCCCTTGTGCGATTGAGAGCCGCGAGCAGGCCTTTGTCACAGCCGAACGCGTGGCCGCTGCCGGCGCGCGCTTCTTTCGCGGCGGCGCCTACAAGCCGCGGACCTCGCCCTACACGTTCCAAGGACTAGCGGAAGATGGCCTGAAGATCCTGTCCGATATTCGCGATCGTTTTGGTTTGATGATCGTGACCGAAGCGGTCGACAATGAATCGCTGGACCTGGTGGAAAAATATGCCGACATGATCCAGATTGGCGCGCGCAACATGCAGAATTTCTCGCTGCTGAAGCGCGCCGGGCGAGCGCGCAAGCCGGTACTGCTGAAGCGTGGCATGTCAGCAACGGTGGAAGAATTTCTGATGGCGGCCGAGTACATCATGAGCGAGGGAAACTACAACGTCGTGCTTTGCGAGCGCGGGGTGCGAACCTTTGCCGATCACACGCGCAACACGCTCGATCTCAGCGTGGTACCCGCTGTGCAGCGACTCAGCCATCTTCCGATCATCGTCGATCCCAGCCACGGCACGGGCAAGCGCAACAAGGTCACGCCGTTGTCGCGCGCCGCGGTTGCGGTAGGGGCAGACGGTCTTATCATCGAGGTGCATCCCGATCCCGATCGCGCGCTGAGCGACGGCAAGCAGTCGCTGTTCCCCGAGCAGTTCGACCAGCTCATGGTAGAGGTGCGGCAGATTGCCAACGTGCTGGGCCGTTCCGTCGCGGGCCCGGGAGCCTCCACCGCAAGAATAGGTCCTGCAGCCGTAGCGGAAGCCGCCCGCCCGGCGGCAACGGCCCGTTAATGGCGAGAGCACCACTGCGAGGCGGCGGTGCTCGATGTTATGCAACGCCGTTGCTTCTGGTGCTTGGGTTGGGCTCGACCGGGTGCGACCAGCGCAAAACCATCGCGCCGGGATACCACGAATACGCTTACATCACCAACGGCAAGAGCAGCTCGGTCAGCGTACTTGACCTGACGCAGCTAGAAACCAATCCCTCCCACCTGTACGCCAAGACGATCGCCGTCGGCGCCGGTCCTACCGGCATTGCCGCCAGCAACACGCGAAACGAAATCTACGTCGCCAATGCCGACTCGAACAACATCAGCGTGATCGACGCACAACGGAACGAAGTTGTGGCGACGATTGGCGTCCATGCCAGGCCGTACTACGTTTCGGTTTCGTCCGACGGCAAGCGGGCCTATGTAGCTAACTCTGGATCGGCGAATGTCTCGGTGATCGACCTCGGCAGGCGTGCGGTCATTGCTACGATCCGGGTGGGTGGTGCGCCGGGATTGGCGAAGGTATCTACCGACGGAAAGATCGTGGTGACGAGCAATCGCGCCGACAACACGGTTTCGATTATCGACACCAGCCAGCTCGCGGTCCGGAGCACGGTAGCGGTGTGCCGCCAGCCCGAGGATCTGGTGATTGTGCCCGACAACAGCAAGGTGTTCGTCGCGTGCCCGGGATCGAACCAAGTAGGGGCGGTCGATCTGAAAACCGACCGCCTGCTGGCTTATCTAGACGTCGGGCAGCTCCCCGTTTATCTGACGCTAAAGCCCGATGGCGGCGAGTTGTTTGTTAGCAACTTCAACAGCAACAACTTTTCCATTGTTGAAAGCAACACGAATGAAGTCGGAGGGAGCTACCTAATCGGCAATAATCCGTCACATGGCGTCGTCACTTCCGACAACTCACTGCTCTATATGAGCAATTTCGGATCGGACACGGTGAGCGTTTATGCTATCGACGAAGGACGGGTGATTGGCGCGGTGCAGGTGGGCAGGCATCCCGACGCGCTCGCGCTCACGCCGAATGAGGAGCATTTGCTGGTTCTGGATTCCGCTTCGGGCGACGTTGCCGTAGTGCGAACCGTGAAGACCCGTCAGAACTCGACGATCAGCGCGGACCGTGCGCTGATGACGCTGGTTCCGGTAGGAAGCCAGCCGAATGACATCGTGATCAAAGCGTTCAAGGTCAGTAGCCAGTAGCCAGTGGTCAGTAGCCGTTTGTCAGCAACCGCTCTTTCACTGCGTGCAAAATCTGCTGTTGCACTACTTCAATCGGGGGACGGGCGTTCACCAGGACAACGCGGTGGGGCTCACGGCGCGCGATCTCCAGATAGGTGGCGTGTACCCGATCGAAGAATTTTTGGCTTTCTTTCTCGAAGCGGTTTTCGTCGTGGCCGGCGGTCTTGTTGCGTCTTCGTGCGCGGTTGACGCTGGCGTTCACGTCCGAGTCCATCAGGATGGTCAGATCGGGCCAGAGACCGTGGCAGAGAATTTCATGCAAGCGGCGCACGGCATCGCCTCCAAGTTGCCGGCCTCCGCCCTGGTAAGCCTCGGTTGAGTCGGTGAAGCGATCGCATAAGACCCACTTCCCTGCTCCAAGCGCGGGGAGAATGACCTCGACGATCAACTGCGCGCGCGAGGCGAACATCAGCGCCATCTCGGCGCGGGGGTCGAGGCCGCGAGTGCGCGAGTCCAACAAAACAGCGCGAACGCGCTCGCCGGTTTCGGTTCCGCCTGGCTCGCGAGTGGTTACGACGTCGATTCCTTCCTGACGCAGGGCAGAAGCGAGATTGTTCAGCTGCGTGCTCTTGCCGCAACCGTCGAGGCCTTCGAAGGTGATGAACTTCCCGCGCTGCGCAGCCTTCGTCACGCCGTCATGATATCAACCGACGCTATGCGATGTTCTCTGCCGCTTACGCGAGCTTGGCTTGGGAGCTACCTTGAGCTGATGGAGTAACGCACCACGACTCCGTCCACGTAGGTCACTTCGACGCGATAGTCGTCGGGCAGGTATTCGAAGATCTGCGTCTTCAGGCCCTCGTCAGAAGTGGACTGCGACAGTTGGCGGCCAAGTCCGAGCAGGGTGCTGACCTCACCGATCTGCATGCCACGCTTGAGCTGCGTGATGGGAGTGGTGGGCTGAGCGTTGACGGGTGTGTTGGGAGCCGGCGGGCTTTGAGCGGCCGGCTGCAGGATCGGCTTCTGCGCCGTGAAGTCGCCGAAGTCGATATAGGGATCGAGGAGCTTCATCAGCGCGTCGGGCGTTAGCTGGTCTTGGGGTATGCTCCCCGTCCAGCGCAGGTTGAAACGAGAGCCGCCGCGGGAGCGCTTGTCCGCGACTTGCTGCGCCTTCAATTCGCTGGCGATCAGGGCAGCGCGATCGTCGGCCCTCTGCTCACGGTCACGCCAGCTGCGCACGCGATCTAGCTCGCGCTGCAAATCGCGCTTCCGCTGCGGATCGGTTTCATTGCGGATGTCGCGCTCGAGCTGCTTCTCGTAACTGCTCTTGTCAACGTGATAGGGAGTGACGGTGGTGCTGCTGTCGTCCCAGAAGGTGCCGAAGCCGCCGCCGTCGAGTTGGAACTCGATGAGGTTCTTCTTCACGACGATGGTGGTGATGGTTGCACGGTCGCGGGTGCGGATTGCGGGACCAAACTGCTTGAGACGATTGGAATAGCTTTTCCAGTCCATGGCGTCGTCGCGCTCGACGCGGAGGTCGACGCCTTGCTGCGTTCCCGGCATATCGATGCGCAGCTTCACCTGCTTGCCGACGAAATATTGCTGCAGCGCGGTCTGACCGCTGTTCTGGGCGACGGCCGGCAGAAGCGCGGCCAGTAGGACGAAGAAGATGCTGCAAGCACGACGGAGCATCTGACGGTCCCTTTGCTGATATGGAAGTAAAAACGGCGGAGCGAGTCTAGCACACAGACGCCGGAGTAATGTGGCTGTTGTGAGGTTGGAGCTAAGCTAGAAGTGCAGCCTGGGAAGAATGGCGCCCGTGGTTCGGCTGTAATCGGCATATTCCGGGCCGAAGGTCGCCGACATCGCTCGCTCCTCGATCATGCTCTTGAGCTTGAATCCGGCATACAAAAGGACGACAGCGATTATTCCTCGGACCTGGCGACGCTCAAACGCTGTGCCGACCATGGCGCCAATCATTCCTGAATAGATGGGATGACGCACCCAGCGATACGGGCCGGTGCGGATGAGCTGGTGTCCGACCTTGACGGTCACAGCGCTGCTCCAGTTCCCGCCGAGATAGGCGCGGGCCCATACCGCGAATCCCAGTCCAGCCGCGGTCATGACAATTCCGAGTACTTCGGTCCAAGGGTTGGGTGGAAGCAGCCGGATTCGAAGCCAGCCTTCGGGCACGTCGCCGCTGAAGATTGCGAAAAACGCGGCAATGGTGAGCAGCGTGTAGGACAGTCGCGAGGAGACGCCTTCCCGCAGTTGCGTTGGTTTGGTCCGAATCGCCCAGATCAGCCATAGCACAAAAAATGCAGCCCACATCCAGCCGCAAATCGACATTCCGATCATCACCCTCTCCCGAGCAGATTACGTTCCAGCCGCTGGAATGGTTCCCGCAGGGGCGGCCCACGATTAAAGCCGCTGGACGCGGGCAAGCGAGAATAGTATCTTGGCGGAGCGATGACGTGTGGGGCGCATCGCAACGTAAAATTATCGCAAAGGGAGCCGTCGTCAATGAAGAAACGTGCGTTCGCAGGGGTTGTGCTGGCCGTTTTGTTTTCTACTGCAGCTTTCGCGCAGAAGATCAATATCGACTGGGACCGTGGCGCCAATTTCGCCAACTATCACACCTATATGTGGGAGAAGAGCCCGCATCCCGCGAAGGGATTTTGGGACCAGCGCATCGTCGATGCCATCGACAAGCAGCTGCAGGCCAAGGGTCTGACCAAGGTCGACTCCAATCCCGACCTGTGGGTGGTCTACAGCAACAGCATTCATGACCAGAAAGAGTTGGTCGGAACGGGATACAGCTACGGGCCAGGCTGGGGCTGGGGCTGGTGGGGTGCGCCAGGACCGAGTACAGTCACGTACAACACCTACGTCACCAAACAGGGGACGCTGGTGGTGGAGATTGCGGATGCCAAGAACAAGGATTTGCTGTGGCGTGGCTCCGCGACGGAAACTATCTCGGATAACAGCAACAAGAACATAAAGAATCTGGATAAGGCAGTTAACAAGCTATTCCAGAAGTATCCACCCAAAGAAAAGTAATGTAGCTGAATACTGGGCAGAGGCGGGTCAGCGCTGCTGCATCGGCGCGGTGTGCGTTGACTCTGCCCAGCGGAATTGTGGGGCAAACTATGAAAGCCAGGAAATTTTTCTGGAGTGCAGTGGCAGGCGTGGTTCTATTTGCCGGGCTGGGAGCACAGGCGCAATGGGTGATGGTGGCGCGGGCCGTGTCGGGACAGGTGCAGCGCATGAGCAACAAAGGTTCCAATGGTGCGGGATACGATGTTGCGACGGTGGTGCTGGTGGCCAATGCGGATAAGGTATATCAGACCGCACTGAAATCGCTGCAAGCGCATAACAACGAGGTGACGATCACCAGCACAGATGCGAAGAAGCGCGACATAAAGTTCTCGAAGGGCGAGCAGGTGGCGAGCATGCAGGCGACTCCTCTGGGCGAGAAGTTGACTCAACTTGTCGTGGCGTCAAACCTCACGGGCACGCAGCCCGACGCGACGCCCATCGTGGTGCAAGGCGTAATGAAGGTCTGCAAGGAAATGAATGTGGTTTGCACGCTAGCGGAGAACTAGTGACGGATGTCGAACTGGTGCTTAAGCGGCTGCAAGCAGCCAGACAACACCAGGAAAGCAACTTTGTTCCCGACCCAAGGCCAAATGAAGGCCTTGAATGGGGCACCCGCGCAACTTCGCAGGTCTCGAACAGCGCGAGACCCTTGGGCAAGCTCAGGGCAGGCTCTGGGGCACCCGTTTCGCATCCGACTGTTTCGCAAAAGCGGCGAAAGGATGAGGCACGCAGCATACAATGGTACGGTCCTGAGGTCAGAAATAGAATTCCGGTTAACGCTGTGAGCCCGTCCAACTCAGATTCCCCCTTCCGGCAAGGTGCCAGCCTTGAACGTCGCATCTTCTTCGTTCTCGCCGGCCTTGCCCTGATCTATGCGTTCCTTGCAGGCTATCGCACCCTTGGAGACCTTGACACAGGTTGGCAGATAGGCACGGGACGTTGGGCAGTCCAGCATCATCGTGTCCCTTCTGTCGACGTTTTGTCCTATACGGCGAATGGCGAGCGCTGGACATATCCTGTCGGTGCGGGTGTGCTGCTCTATCTCGCGTATCTGGCCGGCGGGTTTACGCTATTGTCGTGGATAAGCGCTGGCGCATCCGCGGGCACCGTAGCGTTGCTGCTCCGACGAGGGTGCGCTGCGAGTGCCGGAATTGCAATCCTTGCCGTCCCGCTGATCGCCGAACGGACCCAGCCGCGCGCCGACATGTTCAGCGTAGTTTTCTTTGCAGCTTTTCTCTCCATTCTGTGGGAGTACTACCAAAAGGGCCGCGCGCCTTTATGGCTGCTCCCGGTGATCATGCTGGTATGGGTCAACTTTCATTTCGGCTTCGCGGCCGGGTTGGGGCTAATCGGCGCCTACCTCGGTACCGAAGCATTGGAGGTAACTTCTGGAGGCCGGCGCAGGCCCGCCGCTGTCGAAAGACTTCGCCGTGCCTGGAAGTGGCTGGCTGCTACAGGACTGACAACCTTCGTTAATGCGTGGGGATGGGGCATCTACCGCACGGTGTTAGGGCGTGCGAACACCGAGCAGCAATGGTGGATCGGGGAATGGAAGGGCGTCCGATTGAATTGGCCGACCGCCCGGGCTGCTTTTTCAATTGGAGGTTCGAGAAGCGCTCTGTTCCTGTTGCTGGCCGTGGCGGTCGTAGCAGCCGTGATCGCTTTGCTGCAGAGGCAGTGGGGCGCGGCCATCATTTTATTGGCATCCAGTTATGCCCCCTTCCAGCACGTTCGCATGGAGTCCATATTTGGGTGCGTTGTGGTGGTGGTCGCCGGCCCAATTCTGAATTCCGCGCTGCTTCGCCTTGGCTCGCGAATACGGGCCCCGCGGCTGCGCTGGGTTCTCGCAGGCGCGACTGTCATGTGCTTCTCTCTACTGGTCTATGCGCGTTCCGCCGATCTGGTGACCAACCGCTTCTACTTTGGCGGAACTCCGCAGCTCTCAACGTTCGGCACGGGATTGAGCTGGTGGTTTCCGCGGCGCGCGGCTGAATTCATTGAGCGCGAAAACCTGCCGGGCGAAGTTTTCAACACCTATGGTGCGGGCGGCTATGTCAGTTGGAAGCTCGGACCCCAGCGCCGCGCCTTCATCTATGGCCTGGAGACCCTTTTCGGGCAGCCGCTCATAGAACATCATCACAGGTTGCTAAGCGTTCGACCGGATTCGCCGGCGTGGCAAACTGAGGCCGGCCGATATGGCATTAACACGGTGCTTATGTCCATGGGCGATGGCATGGAGCAGGCCCTTAGAAATTTTTGCGCTAGCGACCTATGGCGGCCTTTATATCTGGACGAAGTTTCAGCCGTGTTCGTTCGCCGCTCACCGGAAACGGAGATGTTGATTCAGCGATTTCCCGTGAATTGCGCCACAGCGCCACTGCCCTCAACGACCGAGTTTCATAGTAACGCGGAAGAGTTTGCCGCCTGGATCAACGCAGCCGGAGTGCTCGAGGTGTTGGGCCGCGATAATGAGGCGCTCGCCGCCAGCGAGAAAGCGCTGAGGCTTTTTCCCGGCAACCCCGGCACTCATCTGCTGCGCGCTGGCGCGCTCGAGCAGTTGGATCGGCGGCCCGAAGCCGAGAAGGAGCTGTTGAAAGCGGTGGCTATCGCTCCTAGCGGATACACGTGGTCGGCATTGGGCGATTTTTACCAAAGGGAGCACCGTGTCAGCGATGCGATTGCTGCTGGTAGAAAGGGCGCCGATCTTGAAGCGGATCCATCTCCGAAGTTGCTGCAGCTGGGGTACTATGCGCTAAGCATGTCTGATCCTGAAGACGCGCTGGAGGCGTTGGATGAAGCCGTGCGGTATGCTCCCTCAGATCTCAAGCGTGGGACGGGCGAGAATTCGTTCCTCTACAAAGTGGCCACCGGCCGCGCCCAAGCTTGGCGAAACATCGGGGATAACGGGCGAGCTATGGAGTTTCAGGAGCAAGCTGCTCAACTGGCTCCTAACGCGCGACGACCATGGCTCAATTTAGCCCAACTGTATGACCTGCTAGGGCGCTCTGCCGATGCAGAACGCGCGAGGACACACGCTGCAAGCCTCCCGTATAACCAGAATCCTTGAGACTCGAAAATCGAACCTGAGTAAAAATCCCCACCCGCGCGCTCTACCATTGTTGCCAAGGCCTGAGTGCCGCGACCCAGGTCAGCGTCCGACACAAGGGCGCGAACCTGGGGGACCAATCGTCGCTGCCCCAATCTTAATTCTCTGAAGATCCCTTTATAACGATCCCATGTTCGCCAAAAACTCGCTGTTGGAGCGGGCCTTGCCGAGCTTGTCGATCAGCAACTCCATGGCTTCCACCGGCGACAGCGGGTTCAGGATCTTGCGCAGCACCCAGATGCGCGCCAGGTCTTCCTTGGGGATCAGCAACTCTTCCTTACGCGTACCCGAGCGCTGAATGTCGATGGCCGGGAAGGTGCGCTTATCGACCAGTTTGCGGTCGAGAATGATTTCCATGTTGCCGGTGCCTTTGAACTCTTCAAAGATCACGTCGTCCATACGCGAGCCGGTTTCAATAAGCGCGGTGGCGATGATGGTGAGGGAGCCGCCTTCCTCGATGTTGCGGGCCGCGCCGAAGAAGCGCTTCGGGCGCTGAAGGGCGTTGGAATCAACGCCGCCCGAGAGCACCTTGCCTGATGGCGGAACGATGGTGTTGTAAGCGCGCGCCAGTCGCGTGATGGAGTCGAGCAGGATCACGACGTCGCGCTTGTGCTCGACCAGGCGCTTGGCTTTTTCGATCACCATCTCGGCGACTTGTACGTGACGCGCCGCGGGCTCGTCGAACGTGGACGAGATGACCTCGCCCTTGACTGAGCGCTGCATGTCCGTGACTTCTTCCGGGCGCTCGTCGATGAGCAGCACGATGAGCACGACTTCGGGATGGTTGGTGGTGATGGAGTTGGCCAGGTTCTGCAAGAGCATGGTCTTGCCGGTACGCGGCGGGGCGACGATCAAGCCGCGCTGACCTTTGCCCACCGGGGTGAGAAGATCCATGACGCGAGCGCTGATGTTCTCGCGCACCGTCTCGAGCTTGATCCGCTCCTGCGGATACAGCGGCGTGAGGTTGTCGAAGAGGATTTTGTTGCGCGCCTCTTCGGGCGATTCGAAGTTGACCGCCTCGATTTTCACCAGCGCGAAATACTTTTCGCCCTCATGCGGAGGACGTACCTGTCCGCTGATGGTGTCGCCGGTTTTCAGGTCGAACTTGCGGATCTGGGACGGCGAAACGTAAATGTCATCCGGGCCGGGAAGGTAGTTGTAATCGGGCGAGCGGAGAAAACCGTAACCGTCCGGCAGGATCTCCAACACGCCTTCGGCGAAGATGTGACCTTCTTTTTCGCTTTGGGCCTGAAGGATCTTGAAGATGAGGTCCTGCTTGCGCAGGCCGCTGGCGCCGGGTAGCTCGAGAGACCGAGCTATGCGGGTCAACTCGGTGATGTTCTTTTCTTTTAATTCTGAGATTGTCATGTTCACCTACGGGGGATTTTGCAGAAGGGCGGGCCGGAGGGACTTTCGAGGGACGCGCCGAAGCGCGGCGCGCTTACGCAGCGCGCCGCTGGGCTTCGGAAGCTTTCTCCGGTTCGAGGATCACCGAGCGACGGTCCGCGTCGGCGATACGGTGCAACACCTCGTTGGTCGTGTCCTGAATACGGGTGTTTGGCTTGTGAAACTTCCGCGTCGCCTTAGACGCCAGCTGACACAAGGTGTAACGATTGCGCAGAGTACCTACCGCCTCAAAAACCAGTTCAGACCTCATCGTCATATTTCTCCTCTATTTATGAAGAATGTTCCGGAGCCGTGCCCGAATGGAAACCACCGCTCCTGGTTATAAATCGGAAAGATGGGAAACCTACTGCGGGACAGGAGCTAAAACCCTTAGATGCCACTGTCACAGAGTTAGGTTCGGCAATTTTCCGTCCGTTGCGGCTCCTTGGAAGCAAGCCGCTGTCCGCCAATAACTTACCCGAATTCTGTCCTTTTTGGCGCGAAGCTGCAGCTGCGATGTCTCCTGGTTCCTGACGAAGACTTTCAGCGGGGCCGTTTCGGGGCAGGATTGCCTGGACTGGAGCTTAAAGGACCACGTCTTCAGCAAAAACAGTACGTTAGACCTCCAAACCGCCCCCAGTCAAGAAAAATCGTTCCCAGTACCTCTCGCCCCACCTCAGGAGACTCGGTTCTACGGCTCGCCTGTTAGACGGAAGACCCTGGCAAAAGTTCCTACTAATTTGTAACCCATAGCTTATGAATGAGTTGCGGTATTGATGTGCGCGATCTTTTTCCACAGCCAAACGGCTCTTCATGGGCCTGCGGGGCGCTAAACCATGGCTCTCCGGGAACACCGGGGCACGGGGAAAAAGGAGAAGGGAGAAAACTCCGTGCCTCAGTGCTCCCGTAATGAACATTGTCACCCGATCAGGCCCAGAAGGTGCGATCCAGAGTTCGATACTGAATTGCTTCGGCGATGTGGCCGGGTTCGATGACCTCACCCCCCGCCAGGTCGGCTATGGTGCGGGCGACCTTGAGGATACGATCGTGCGCCCGGGCGCTGAGCCCCTGCTTGACCATGGCGCGCTCCAGCAGGTGCTCGGAATCGGTGCCCAGCTCGCAGTACTTGCGGATTTCGCGTGAGCCCATCTGCGCGTTGGCGTAGAAGCGTTCTCCTCCAGAGTGAAAGCGTTGCAGTTGCACGTCACGGGACTGGATCACTCGTTTGCGAATGTCGGCCGAACTCTCTGGCAGCGAGCCGCTCCGCAACTCGCGATAATTCACCGACGGCACGTCGATGTGGATGTCGATGCGGTCCATCAGCGGGCCTGAGATTTTGGAGACGTAGCGCTGGATCATCATGGGCGTGCAGTGGCACTCGCGCATGCGGTCATTAAAGTATCCACAGGGGCAGGGATTCATTGCCGCGACCAGCATGAATCGTGCAGGAAAGCTGAGCGACATTGCCGCGCGGGCGATGGTCACGGTGCCGTCTTCCAGCGGCTGCCGCATGACTTCCAACACATTGCGGGGGAACTCGGGCAGCTCGTCGAGGAAAAGCACGCCATTGTGCGCGAGCGACACCTCGCCGGGGCGCGGGATCATTCCGCCGCCGATCAGTCCGGCGTCGGAGATGGTGTGATGGGGGGAGCGGAAAGGGCGGGTGCCAACCAGACCGCTGGCCGCATCCAGTACCCCGGCCACACTGTGGATTTTGGTGGTTTCCAGGGCTTCATCGAACGTCAGGGGCGGAAGGATGGTGACCATGCGCTTCGCCAGCATGGTCTTGCCGGAGCCAGGCGGGCCAATCATCAGGAGATTGTGTCCACCCGCGGCGGCGATTTCGATCGCCCGCTTGGCGGTTAGCTGTCCGCGAACATCACGAAAATCGACGCCAAAACTTTGCGAGCCTGCGAGCAGCGCGTCGGTGTCAACCTTGATCGGCTGAATGCCGTTGCCCTTGTTCAGCAGGCTGACAACTTCCATCAGGGAGCGCACGGGATACACGTCCACGCCATCGACCAGTGCGGCCTCGCGCGCGTTGAGCTCCGGAACGATCAGCTTGCGAATGCTGTTGGTGCGGGCTGTGACGGCGATCGGTAACGCCCCACGGACGCCACGCAGTCCTCCATCCAGCGACAGCTCGCCCACGAATAGCACGTCGCCGGGCGGCTTGTTGTTGAGTCCGCCGTATGCGCCAAGGATTCCCAGCGCCATGGGCAGGTCGAAGCCCGAGCCTTCCTTGCGAATGTCCGCCGGCGCCAGGTTGATCGTGATGGTTGTCGAAGGAATGTCGTAGCCGCTGTTTTTGAGCGCGGCACGAATGCGCTCGCGGCTCTCGCGGACAGTTGCATCCGGGAGACCGACGGTGGTGAAGAAATCCTTGTCGCTCTTAACGGGTGCAACGTCGACCTCAACTTCGATGAGGCTGGCGTCAATGCCGTACACTGCGGCGCTAAGTGTCTTGTAGAGCATGCAGGGAGTGCACGCCTACCACGACGTTACAGATATCAGATGTCCAGCAGATTAGGTGTGAGCGGGCTCACGGTCTCGCGTGATGGGGTTTGGGATAGCCGAAGAGCTCTTCGTGCGAGGTCGCGACGAACAATAAAAAGGGCGGAATCCTGTCCGGAAGCGCAGCGCCCAGTTGCACATCCGATGCCGTAAGGCCAAGAATTCCGCCAACCCAAGAAATTGCAATCGTTGAAAAGAGGAGCCTGCCCGTCTGTCGCTTGCCTTGCGTTTCCCAAAACTTCCCTAAGGAGTACGTCTGATCCCAATGCAGGCATTCTTGCAGCGTGGCGTGCGAATGCCAATGCCACGTACGCAGTAGAGGGATACAACTTCAGTTGCAGAGGCAGCACTTGGCATTGGCAGTGAGCAAACTCCAAATGCCAAGCCGCTTTGGCTAAGTGCCAAATGCTAAGTGCCAACGGCCCAGTGCCAGATTTGATATCTTCGAGCCATGCCTCTTTCGCCCAGCATTTGCGGGGTGGTGCTTGCCGCCGGCTTCTCGACTCGCATGGGGCGCGACAAGGCGCTGCTGCCGTGGCCGCCTGTCGCGGAAGGGACGCCTGCTGCAAACACCTTCCTGGGTGCGATGATCGACGTCTTGCAGCCCTATACGGATCTGGTGATCGTCGTAGCGGGCAGGAACGCTGCGAGTATTGCTCCTGTCGTGTATGCGCATGGCGCCTTCCTGACGGTGAATCGCGAACCTGAACGCGGACAGTTCAGCTCGTTGGGTGTGGGGCTGCGGGAAGTCTTGAACCACGGGCGCGATGCGGCTTTCGTTGCGCTGATTGACAGGCCACCTGTGCTGCCCCGAACGTTGGAGCAGTTACGAGAAGCTTTTGTTTCTGCGGATCCCAGAATCTGGGGCGTCGTTCCCGAGGTCAAACGTGACGGGCAGGTCATACACGGGCATCCTATATTGATTGGGCGCGAGATGATCCAGGCATTCCTGAGTGCGCCCGTGACAGCTACAGCGCGCGATATTGAACACCAGCATCAAGAACACATTCTGTACGTTCCCGTCGAGGACCCGCGTATCGGCATGAACATCGACACTCCCGCAGACTACGCCCGCCTCGCCGGCGCGGAGATGATCTCGTCGGAGAAGCAGTTTTGACCGAGCTTTCACCGGAAGCCGGTCAGTTCATCGATTCGGTGCTGGCGCTGAAGCCGTCGATCGCGGTCTTCGATTGCGATGGAACGCTGTGGAGCGGCGATGCCGGCGCCGACTTCTTCTACTGGGAGATCGAGCGCGGCCTCATCAGCCCCGAGTTGGGGAAATGGGCGCACGATCGTTATAAGGAATATGAGGCCGGCAATGTTAGCGAGGAGCAGATGTGCGGCGAAATGGTGACGCTCAATCGCGGCATCGCGCACGAAAGGCTACAGCATGCGGCGGCGGACTTCTTTGACGAGGTAGTCAGGCATCGCATTTTTCGCGAGATGCAGGAGTTGACAGGCCGTTTAGCAGAGCGTGGTTGTGAGCTGTGGGCTGTTTCCTCTACTAACAATTGGGTTGTGGAAGTTGGTGCCGAACGCTTCGGCATCGCGCGCGATCACGTGCTGGCAGCGAGCGTTCACCTGAACAATGGATGCGCGAGCGACCGGCTCATCCGCGTCCCGACAGGCGAGCTGAAGGCCGCCGCGATTCGGGAGGTCATCGGCAAGCCCATCGACGCCGTGTTTGGCAACTCGGTACATGATCAGGCGATGCTGGAGATGGCGAAATATCCGTTCTGCGTCAATCCCAATCCCGACCTGGAACAGATTGCAAACCAGCGAGGCTGGCCCGTGTATTGGCCAGCGGACAACAGCAGTTAGAGACCCAGGCCCATTTGCCATTATCCGTGCTTCCGCCACCGCGCTGTGACACACTTAAAGGCCGCAAATTCCTGCAGATCGCTGGTGCCTTATGGCCGAGTGGTGGAAGGATTTCTTCGACGACGATTACATCCGAATATGGAGTGGCTCGTTCCCGGCGGAGAAAACCGCCGGCGAAGTGGATGGGCTTTGGCAGCTTCTTGGCCTGCATGAAGGGAGCAGGGTGCTAGATGCGCCCTGCGGGTACGGGCGCATCTCGCAACCGCTGGCCGAGCGCGGCGCCGTCGTTCTGGGGGTCGATCAATCAGAAGCTTTGTTGAAGCATGCCGAGAGCAAACCTGGGAATCTGCCCGCGGAACGCCTGCGTTATCTGCATCAGGACTTGCGCCGACTGGTTCCGGAGAGTGGCTTTGACGCCGCCATTAACGTCTTTTCCTCTCTGGGCTACGGAACGGAAGAGGACGATCTCGCCATCCTGAGCAACTTGCGGGCGGCTGTGCGTCCGGGGGGCTACGTGCTGCTTGAGACGATGCACCGCGACCTCCTCGTCGTCAATTTCTTGCGCGGAGCGCCTTCACAGCGCCTCGATGACGGAACCCTTGTCGTCCAGGAACCCGTATTCGATCCTATCGCGGGCCGGGTCAACACCTGCTGGTACTGGTCCGGCCCACGAGGCAGGGGCAGCAAGCCTGGATCGATCAGGGCGTACTCGGCGACCGAGCTGGTTGCGCTCATGCAGCGTGCTGGGCTGCGGTTTCGGTCGGCGCACCGCGGCTGTTCCCCGGAGCCGTTCAAAGCCCAAGGGCCGGATATGGGCGGGCGGTTGGCACTTCTGGCCGTGCGGGAATAACACCGATCCCGCCGACAACGAAACTATCCGTGCCGCTTGAAGTATTGCACCGCGCGTTCGTGAGCTTCGGCTTTCTCACGCGTGGGAAAGGTCCCAAGGTTACGGCGCTTGCCGGTTTTGGGATTTTTCTTCCGTGAGTAGAGCCGGTACTCTCCCGATGGCAATTTGCGTATCACAACGCCCTCCAAAAGAGAATTGGATGACGATTCGACTACTCACGAATGCCATGGCGACGATGCCCCGGAACCCAGCGAGCGGTCCTTATTCGGAATAATTATCACGGCTATGTCGCGATTACGGTTGTCGGCTGGCAGCCCCTTGCGTAGAATCCTGTGCGCGTAAGTTCGCGGTGTCTTTGACGGCGCTCTAGAAGGGCGACATTGTCGCCGATGAAACGGGCAGCGCTCTCCGTCGCCTGGCGGCCGACGTTCATTTTTTGCCAGTGGCCAGAGCAGGGCTCGGGAACCCGATGGAAGTGCGGTGCAAACCGCTTGCGCCAACTGCATCCTTTGGCAGAGGGTGGCATCTAAAGGTTGAGCGTGATCGGCTCAAGGAGTCATATGTCGAATAATACTAAAGATTTACAGCCCACCGAGCCGGAATTGAGGAACGATTCGGAAGAAGCCAGGACGCTGCCGGTGCTGCCCGTGCGCGATACGGTTTTGTTTCCTCATGCGGTGCTTCCCCTGACTGTGGGACGCGAAAGCTCAGTGCAACTGATTAACTCGCTGGGCGAGGACAAGACCATCATTGTGGTGGCGCAACGTGAGGCGCGCGTGGACAATCCGCAGCCGACGGACCTGTTCTCGGTCGGCACCCTGGCTGTGGTGCACAAGGTTGTGCGCATGCCCAACCAGAGCCTCTTCGTCTTTGCCGAAGGCCTGGAGCGGGTGAAAGTCACCGAGTACGCTCAGTTGACACCGTTCATGCGCGCGACGGTCGAGTCCATTCCGGAGCTGCCAGCGCCGAAGAACGCTGAAATAGAAGCCTTGCAGCGCAACGTGCTTACGCTGTTCCAGCAGATCGTCGCCGGCTCTCCCACGTTGTCGGATGAGCTGTCAACGGTTGCCGGCAACATTGACGACGCGGGGCGGATGGTCGACTTCATCGCGTCTTCCCTGCCCTCCCTCTCCACGCGCGACAAACAGGATGTACTTGAGACCCCCGACGTACAAGTGCGGCTGGAGAAGATCAACCAGCATCTGGCGAAAGAGCTGGAGGTGCAGCAACTGCGCAACAAGATCCAGAGCGAAGTGCAGGACCGGGTGCAGCAAACGCAGCGCGAGTATTACCTGCGCGAGCAGATGAAGGCCATCCAGAAAGAGCTGGGCGAACAGGATGAAACCACTCGCGATGCCGAAGAACTGCGCCAGAAGATCGAAGCCGCGGGCATGCCTGACGACGTGAAGAAGGAAGCCCTGAAGGAGCTTGGGCGCCTGGCGCGCATGTCGCCCATGGCGGCGGACTACGGCCTGACGCGCAACTACATCGAGTGGTTGGCGGTGTTGCCGTGGCAGAAGTCCTCAGGCGTCGAGGTCGATATCCCGAAAGCGAAGGAGATTCTCGATTCCGATCACTACGATCTGGAGAAGGTGAAGAACCGAATTCTCGACTACCTGTCAGTGCGGCGGTTGAAGCCTTCCATGAAAGGCCCGATCCTGTGCTTCGTGGGACCTCCCGGAGTGGGCAAGACGTCGCTGGGCAAATCGATCGCTCGCGCGTTAGGGCGCAAGTTCGTGCGGCTGTCGCTGGGCGGCGTGCATGACGAAGCCGAAGTCCGCGGCCATCGTCGTACATACATCGGCGCGCTGCCAGGGCAGATTATGCAGGGCATTCGCCGCGCGGAGACGAACGATCCGGTCTTCATGCTCGACGAAATCGATAAGGTTGGGCGCGATTTCCGCGGCGATCCCGGTTCGGCGCTGCTGGAGGCGCTCGATCCCGAGCAGAACTTCAGCTTCCGCGACAACTACCTCGACGTGCCGTTCGACCTGTCGAAGGTGTTGTTCATCACTACTGCGAACATGCTCGATCCCATTGCCGAGCCGTTGCGCGATCGCATGGAGATCATTGAGCTGCAAGGTTACACGGAAGAAGAGAAGGTACACATTGCGTTCCAGTATCTAATCCCGCGCCAGATCGAAGAGAACGGCATCAACGGCGACCAGATTGAATTTCCGGAGGAGACCATCCGGTTCATCATCCGGCACTACACGCGCGAGGCGGGAGTGCGCAACTTGGAGCGCACAATCGGTACCATCTGCCGCAAGCAGGCCCGGCGCATCGCCGAGGGGAAGACCGACAAGCTAAGGGTCACGCCTGAGCTAGTGCAGCATCGCGACATGCTGGGCGGCATGAAGATCCGTACCGAAGGCGAAATTGCGGAGCGAACTAAGCGCCCCGGTGTCGCCGTCGGCCTGGCCTGGACGCCGACTGGCGGTGATGTGCTGTTCGTGGAAGCCAACAAGATGAAGGGCAAGGGCGGCTTCACCATGACGGGCCAGCTCGGCCAGGTGATGCAGGAGTCCATGCAGGCTGCGTTAACCTGGGTGCGGTCGCATGCCAGACAACTTGGAATCGAGGAAAGCTTTTTCGCCGACCACGATATCCACATCCACGTTCCCGCGGGAGCGATTCCGAAGGACGGCCCCTCGGCCGGCGTAACTATGGTGACGGCGCTGGTGTCCCTGCTAACGGATAAGCCGGTGCGTCCGCTGACCGCAATGACGGGTGAGATAACGCTCAGCGGCAATGTGCTGCCGATCGGCGGCATAAAAGAGAAGACACTGGCGGCCAAGCGCGCTGGGGTGACCGATATCATTCTGCCGGCGGAGAACCAGCAGAACGTCGAGGAAGACCTGACGCCGGAACAACTCCAGGGCCTGGAGATGCATTACGTGAAGACCATCGAGGAGTTGCTCGACATCGCGCTGCCATCCACGCACGATGAGGTGAAGCACGACGCCGAAATACGCGAGCAGGTACTGCAAAGCGTTCCCGTGGGGTAAGAACTGCCGAGATGGAAGCGTCCGTCGCCACGGGCAATTGTGGTTGCACGGACGCTTTCAATTTCTCCATCCCGATTGCAAATCGAGAGTCAACCCAATCGTGGCATTACGACGTGAGTAGGGCGGCCAGAACCGCCGCAATCCCTCAAAGAACAAGCCTTTGTGATGGCGGAGGTCGTGGGTCCTCTTTGCACATCGCAATTCCTGCCAGTAGAATCGAGATTCGGCGGTAGTTACCAGATTCCATGTCACTCAAGCAGTCGGAAGCGATCGTGTTGCGGACTTATCTGCTGCGCGAAGCTGACTTGCTGGTGACATTGTTTACTCGTACCGAAGGCAAGGTCAAGGGAGTTGCGCGTTCCGCCAAGAAGTCGAGGCGGCGCTTTGGCGCAGCTCTGGAGCCGCTGACGCTGGTTCGGGTTTATTACGACGACCGCGAAGGCAAGGAGCTTTGCCGGCTGGATTCGTGCGAAATTCTGGAGTCGCCGTTCGCGGCTGAGCTGGACTATCCGCGGATCGTGGCGCTTGAACACATTGCTGAAACGCTCGACGAGTTGCTGCCGGAGCGAGAAGCCAACGACGCGATCTTCCGGTTGGCGCTTGCTGTTCTGCATCAGTTGCGGGCCGGCGAGATCTGGATGCCGTTGACTTATTTTCAGCTTTGGCTGGTGCGGTTGGTGGGATTTTTGCCGCAGCTGGGCGAATGTATGGCGTGCGGACGAGCCTTGAATGGCAGCCGCGCGTACTATCACGCGCTTGCCGATGGCGTTATGTGTGAACAACACAAGCGCCTTGCGTCCTCACAACTGGCGGGCGGCTCGCGGATGCTGGCGTCGCAGATGTTTCGTGCTCCAGTGGAGAGCTTTGCGGGCGCATCGACAGAGATTGCATTAGCAAACGGCGGGAAACCGCAGTATGCCGATCTTCGCCGCCTTCTGGTGCAGATCATCGAGCGCCACATCGAAAAGAAGCTGGTGACGGCGGGGATGCTGGCCAAGCTGTGATGTGCAAAAGCTGACCTCAAGCGGCGTACCCGAGATTTCATAACTTTCGGGGCTTCAGCCCCACTCACAACGACGGAAAACCTCTTGCCCTCCTCGCAAAACCCGTTGACCTTCCAGGAACTGATCCTGCGGATCCAGTCCTATTGGGCCGAGAACGGCTGCGTGCTGCAACAGCCGTATGACGTGGAGGTCGGCGCCGGAACCATGGCGCCCGAAACCTTCCTTCGCGTGCTTGGGCCGAAACCATATCGCGTCGGCTATGTGCAGCCCTCGCGACGCCCGGCTGACGGTCGCTATGGTGAAAATCCGAATCGCCTTTTCAAACACATGCAGTATCAGGTGATCCTGAAACCGCCGCCGGCAAATGTGCAGGAACTCTATCTCGCTTCACTGGAGGCGATCGGCATCGATCTCCGCAAGCACGACATCAAGTTCGAAGAGGACAACTGGGAGTCGCCGACGCTGGGCGCATGGGGCATTGGGTGGCAGGTAATGCTCGACGGGTTGGAGATCACCCAGTTCACTTACTTTCAGCAGTGCGGCGGCATCGACCTCGACCCCATCTCAGCCGAGCTGACCTACGGCCTCGAGCGCATAGCCGCGTTTCTGCAGGACGTGGATTCGATCTACGACATCACGTGGGTCGTCGGGCCGGATGGACACGCGGTTAAGTACGGCGAGATTCGCTTGCAGGACGAGTTGCAGTTCTCGGTGTACAACTTCGAAGCAGCCGATGTGGAGAAAGCGTGGAAACACTTCGAACTATATGAAGCTGAGTGCAAGCAGCTTCTCGGCAACGTTACGCCGAAACTCGACACCTTGGCGGCACGTGGTGGGGAGGCCGATGGGAGAATGCTGCGGGACATCGAAGAAGGGGGTGAGGGCCTCGCGGCTCAGGGATTGCGAAGGCCTATTCTCGCCGCATACGATCTTTGCCTCAAGTGTTCACACTTATTCAATATCTTGGACGCTCGTGGCGCGATCAGCGTGACCGAACGCGTGGGCGTGATCGCGCGTGTCCGCGCGCTTGCAGTAGGAATTGCAAAAGCTTACGTAGTACAGCAAAACCTGGCGGAGCGACTGCCCCATACCACCTCATCCCTGGATGACAATATGCAGGAGTTGATTGCTGACATGGGTTCGTCTCGTTAATCGACGAACTGTTTCGTGAGTGCAAAATCCAGTCCCGCTCGGCGGGTTGCCGCTTTTTATGCCTGACTTCCTTCTCGAAATCGGTACTGAAGAGATTCCCGCGCGCATGATCGATAGTGCCCGCGAGGAACTGGCGCGGCGAGTGCGCGAGCTGCTGGAACGTGAGCGGGTGGGAAACGGTTCGGAGACGAAGGCGTACTCCACTCCACGCCGGCTGGCCGTGCTCGCGTCCGGAATCGCATCGGCGCAGCCCGATATCAGCGAGCAGGTGAAGGGGCCATCGCTGAAGGCCGCCTACAAAGATGGCAAGCCTACGCCTGCGGCTGAAGCATTCGCGCGCAAGGTGAACGTGTCCGTCGACGCGCTGGAAAAGATCACCACGCCGAAGGGCGAGTATTTAGCCGCGACTGTGCAGAAGAAGGGGCGAGCCGCTGCCGACATCCTTGCGGAGTCCTTGCCCAAGGAGATCGCCGGAATCTACTGGCCCAAGAGCATGTACTGGCGCGGCAAGTCAGCGGAGCGCTTCGTGCGTCCCGTGCGCTGGCTGGTCGCGCTGCTGGATGGCGAAGTTGTCCCGCTGGAATTCGCCGGCATTCGCGCCGGGGACACCAGTGAGGGACATCGCATCCTCTCCTCGGGCGAGGTGCCGGTCACTCGGCCGGGGGAATACGCCGCAACACTCGCTACCGGTTGGGTGATTGTCAGCGGCGCCGAGCGCGAGCAGCGTATTCGGAAAGCACTCGACGCCACGACCCGTACCATCCCGAATGCGCATTGGCGCAAAGACGATTTTCTGCTCGATACGGTCGTGAACTTGACGGAATTTCCTTCGGTGATCCTGGGCAGCTTCGATGCGGAATTTCTCACCCTTCCGGAAGAAGTTCTCGTCACCGTCATGCGCGATCACCAGAAGTACTTCGCGCTGGAGGACGCAGACCGCAAGCTCCTCCCGCACTTTCTTGCTGTGCTGAACACCGACGGCGATCCCGATGGCCTCATCCGTCATGGCAACGAGCGCGTGCTGCGCGCGCGCTTCAACGACGCGCGCTTCTTCTGGAACACTGATCAAAAGATTCCGCTACGCGATCGCGTGCGGATGTTGAAGGCGGTCACGTTTCAAAAGGACCTCGGCAGCTACTACGACAAGACCCGCCGCGTGCAGCGGCAAGGCAGCCTGATTTGCGAGACGATCCGCAGCGCCGGCGGCACCATTCGCCCGGGCATTGTCTTTAAAGCTGCGCACCTGTGCAAGGCCGACCTCACGACCGAGCTGGTGAAAGAGTTCACCGAGCTGCAGGGCATCATCGGCGGCTTGTACGCCAGGGTGCAGGATCTCGATCCAATCCTCCCGCGGACGACGGTCGAGGCCATCGCCGACGCGATCTACGATCACTACAAACCGGAATCGATGGATGACAGCGTGCCGCGTAGCGTGGAAGGCGGCGTTGTGGCGATTGCCGATAAGGCCGACAGCATCGCGGGAATGTTCGCGCTGGGATTGCAGCCGACGGGCTCGAAAGATCCATTTGCACTGCGCCGCGCGGCCAACGGTATCGTGAAGATCATCGCCGAGCACAAGCTGCCGCTAACCATCAGCAAGTTGTTCGCCGATGCGCGCGCCGAGTACACCGGCTCCGACGCCGAACGCCGCTTCGATCCCAAGGTGAACTTCGATGACTCGATTGCCGGCTTCATGCGCGAGCGTCTCGAGTTCTACCTGCGCGACGTTCGCGGCTTCGCCTATGACGTCGTCAATGCCGTGCTCGCCGCCGACGCCGACGACGTAGTCGACGCGATTGCCCGTGCCGAGGCGGTGACTGAGGTGCGAGGGTCGGAAGACTTCGCGTCAATTTCGATTGCCTTCAAACGCATCAAGAACATCCTTCGACAGGCGCGTGAAACCAATAAAGCGATTGCGGAGGAACTCGACACACCTGCCTTGGCTGAAGAAGTGGAAAAGCAATTGGCGACGGCGATCCCGGAGACGGCGTCGGCGGTTCGTAAGCTGCGCGAAGAGAAAGACTACGCTGCCGCGCTGACGCACATCAGCCGCTTGCGCCAGCCAGTGGATACGTTTTTTGACAAGGTGATGGTAATGGTCGATGAGGAGCGCGTACGCGCCAATCGCCTCGCCCTGTTACGGGATCTGCTGAGCGAATTCTCCACCATCGCTGACTTCAGCGAAATCGTGACTGAGGGCAAGTAGGCGAGCGGTAGTGGTGACCGAAGAGGAGGGGTTCAGCTCGACCAGCGATTTGCTGTTCGCGGCGAAAAGCAGATCCCTCGCTTCGCTCGCGATGACAACTTTCTGACTCGCACTGAACCGATGTAGCAGAAACGTGATGAGAACGAGTACCGAGGCTTCCGTTTGATTTCTCTGTGTCCTCTGTGTCTCTGTGGTGAATAAGGTTTTCGCAATCATGACCAGGAACCTATAAAGGATTTCATATGAGCACTGCAACGACTGAACTCAACAGGGCGGCGGCCGACAAGCATGCCACGAAATACGTTTACTTCTTCGGCGACGGCCGCGCCGAAGGTCACGGCAAGATGAAGGACGAGCTGGGCGGCAAAGGCGCTGGGCTGGCCGAGATGACCAACGCCGGCCTGCCCGTGCCTCCGGGCTTCACCATCCAGACCGAAGCCTGCCGCGAGTACATGCGAGACGGCAAGGTCTCCGACGAAGTGAACCGCCAGATGGGCGAGGCGCTCAAACACCTCGAGCAGCTGCAAGCGCAGACGCTCGGTGGCGCCGACAATCCCCTGCTGGTGAGCGTGCGCTCGGGCGCGAAGTTCTCTATGCCGGGCATGATGGACACCATCCTCAATCTTGGCCTGAACGACAAGTCCGTGGAGGGGCTCGCGAAAGGCAGCAACAATCCACGATTCGCCTACGATTCTTATCGCCGGCTGATTCAGATGTTTGGCAGCGTGGTGCTCGAAATTCCCAAGCACGCGTTCGAGGAAGTGTTCGACGGCAAGAAAAAACTGAAGAAGGCCAAGCTCGACACGGACCTCGACGCCAAGGCGCTACAGGAAGTCATCGCCGAGTATAAGAAGGTCGTCAAGCAGCACACCAAGCGCGACTTCCCGCAGGACCCGCACGAACAACTGGTGATGTCGCGCGATGCCGTGTTCCGGTCGTGGCAGAATGAGCGCGCCAAGCACTATCGCCGCATTAACAACATCGACGACATGCTCGGCACCGCCGTTAACGTGCAGGCGATGGTCTTCGGCAACCTGGGCGAGACCAGCGGCACGGGCGTCGGCTTCACGCGCAATCCTGCCACCGGCGCGAAGGAGTTCTACGGCGAGTTCCTGATGAACGCGCAGGGCGAAGACGTGGTCTCGGGGGTTCGCACGCCGGTGCACATCTCCGAGCTGGAGAAGATCATGCCCGAGGTCTACAACCAGCTGCGAGAGATCACAACGCGCCTGGAGAAGCACTATCGCGACATGCAGGACTTCGAGTTCACCATCCAGGATGGCCGCCTGTACATGCTGCAGACGCGCAATGGCAAACGCACCGGCCGCGCCGCCGTGCGAGTCGCCATCCAGATGGTCGATGAGGGGCTGATCACAAAAGAAGAGGCGATCTTCCGCGTCGAGCCCAACCAGCTTTACGACTTTCTCGTACCCAGCCTCGACGAAAAGGGCAAAGACATCGAAGTGCTCGCGACCGGACTGCCGGCATCGCCTGGCGCGGCTGTGGGGCAGATCGTCTTCACGGCGGAAGATGCGGTCGAGAAGTTCAATAAAGATAAGTCGGCGAAACTGATTTTGGTGCGCGGCGAGACCACTCCCGAGGACATTGCCGGCATGGAAGTCGCTGCCGGCATTCTCACCTCGCGCGGCGGGATGACGAGTCACGCCGCTGTGGTGACGCGCGGGATGGGCAAGTGCTGTGTCGCGGGCGCCGGTGACATTGACGTGGATGAGAAGGCGCGCGTCATGCGCGTGCACGGCAAAACGCTGAAGGAGGGCGATTGGATTTCGCTGGACGGCATCACCGGCCGAGTAATCAACGGAAAGCTGAACACGGTGCCTGCGCGACCGGATGATCCCGAGCTGCAGAAGCTGATGAGCTGGGCCGAGCCATTCCGTCGAATGGGCGTGCGCGCCAACGCCGACATTCCGCGCGATGCGCTTCAGGCGCGCGCCTTCGGCGCCGAAGGCATCGGGCTGTGCCGCACCGAGCATATGTTCTTCGCCGAGGATCGCCTGCCGCACATGCGCGCGATGATCCTGGCGACAAACGAGAAGGATCGCCGCGTCGCGCTGCGCAAACTGCTGCCCATGCAGCGCAACGATTTCATCGGCATCTTCCGTGCGATGGACGGCTTTCCGGTCACCATCCGCACGCTCGATCCGCCGCTGCACGAATTCTTGCCGCGGCGCGAAGACTTGCTGGTCGAGATCACCAAGCTGGAGCTGACGAAACCGAAGACTCCCAAGCTGAAAGAACTGCGCACGCTGCTCAACCGCGTTGAGCAGTTGCATGAGGTCAATCCCATGCTCGGACTGCGCGGCTGCCGGCTCGGCATCACCTATCCGGAGATCACGGAAATGCAGGCGCGCGCTATCTTCGAGGCTGCGGTGAAGGTCGCGCGAGAGGGCGTGAAGGTGAAGCCCGAGATCATGATTCCGCTGACCAGCAGCTTGAAGGAAATGGCAAACCAGGCGGCTCTGGTGCGCAAGGTCGCCGACGAAGTCTTCGCCGAGAAAGAAGCGAAAGTCGAATACCTGGTGGGCACGATGATCGAGTTGCCGCGCGCTGCGCTGGTTGCGGATGAAATCGCAAAGGAGGCGGAGTTCTTCAGCTTCGGCACCAACGATCTCACGCAGACCACATTTGGCTTTTCACGCGACGATGTCGGTAAAATCCTGAATGCGTATCTCGCGGAGGGCATCCTGAAGCAGGATCCATTTGCGGTGCTGGATCGTGAGGGCGTGGGGCAGTTGCTGAAGATTGCCGTGGAGAAGGGCCGCACAACCCGGCCGACGATTAAGATCGGCATCTGCGGGGAGCACGGCGGTGAGCCTTCGTCGGTCGAGTTCTGTGCTTCGCTGGGGTTCAACTACGTTTCCTGCTCGCCGTTCCGCGTGCTGACCGCGCGATTGGCGGCTGCACAGGCGGGAGCGAGCGCCCAACTCAAGGTGGAGGGCGGAAGGACGAAATAGTGGCCAGTGGTCAGTGGCTAGTGGTCAGACGAGGTCGCGAAGAGCGGCCTCTTTCTTGTTCCGGAGATGTTGCAGCAGCTCGATCATAACCAATTGGTTCCGGACTGCACCCCTGACGTATTACGTGGGTATTCGTATTGTGCGTCCACGCCATGACCAACAATTTTCTCGAACCCAGGCGAGGCCTGTATAGGAAGGTCGGCCAAACTGAGAAAAACTATCGTTGCCGCAATCACAATGAAGACTGCGGCTCGGCCCTTGGTTTCCGCTCTTAGGGCAAAATAGCCAGTGACAACGACTCCCACCACGACCACAACCGCAGGAGAAGTCCCGCCCAGTCCATTGTTCGTCGATGCTCCTTCAACTGACAACTGACAACTGCTTTTTCACTGCGTCTGCTGCAGCTTCGCGATCAGCTTTTGCGCCAGGTTCTCTTCCGACTCAGACCACAACACGCGTCCACTGACCGCGCAATGCTTCTCGACGGCGCTGGAGAAAGCGACCAGCTTGGCGATGTTTGCGCGAATGTGTTTCTCGATCGTTGACGACAATCTCGAACCTTCGTAGACAAATGACGTATCGAGGCCGAAATCTACCTGGATGTGGCCGTCGTCGGTGTAGATACCCTCATCGAATTGCACGCCGTGGACGACGAAGCGGACCGCACTCGGCCGCTGCACCCAGCTTTCGCCATGCTCATCGTCGTTGGGTACCCACAGGTCCCAGAAGGCCTCAAAGACGAACGCGAAATCGTCATGGGCAAACTCGCTAGCGAGATCAACCGCTTCTTCCGGCGAGATGCCAGGATTGAAGCGGCGCTCCAGCACTGTCGGCTCGCTCCAAGCCACCGGATGCACCGAGAGGTACGTGATCCCCTCGCGCAGCGCAGAAAAAGGAAACTGCCGCAGCACGGCCGCGGTGCGGGGCATCATCTCAGCTTCCCGGAAGCTGGGGAACCAGATGCTCAGATAGAGTGAGTCCGCCATCGGCGGTATTGTAACGCGGAACAAAGCGATCAGCAGCCGGAAAGGACGTCTCAGGGGATTCTGGCGATTAGCGCGCCTGGATGTTTGACCAGAGCACAATTAAATTCTTGCTGGTCTGGAGTAAAACCCACCGTCCAAGAACCTCAAGTATGAGCTCGAGGAAGCAGAAAATCAGATCAGCCATGTTTTGCCCCTACCGACTTCCGCGTTCTCGCACGTGCAGAACCGCAGATCCTTCGACTGCGCGCTCGCCGATCCGCGAAAGTAGCGGACCGGAACGGCAGGCGGGTGCTCGGCTCAGGATGACAACAAGTCGAGTGTTCTGCCGTTGCGTTTCGCCGCACGCGGATCCCGCGACAATGATCGAATTACGCTTTGGCTAATTGCTAATCGCTAATTGCTGCCTACGCCGTCAACCGCTTCTTTGCCTTGATCTCCTCCAGCAGCGCGTCGATCTTCTGCTCGCGGTCGAGTGCGTGCAAACGGCCGTCTATGTCGTCGACTAGGACCTCGCCTTTAGCGCGCCCCATGGCCTCAGCGTGCGCGACCTTGGTCTGCATGCGATCAAAGGTGCGGTGGCCGTCGGGCGTGAGCTGAGCATCGGCCGCCCGGCTGACCGCGCGGGTGCGCCGATGTTGCGCGATCAGCAGGTCGGCCTTGCCACGTGCCTCAGAAAGTTTGAGTTCAAGCTTCTTCAGTGCGCCTTTCAGCGATTCAACCTGCGTCTCCTGATCGGCAATCTGCTGATCGAAGCTCTCCATCAGCTGCTGAAAGCTCATGGCACGCTCCAGCGCCGCGCGCGCCAGTTCGTCATCTTTCTTGTCCACGGCCAGCTCCGCCTTGCGCATCCATTCCGCCTGCTTCTCGGCGTTGTCCTTCTTCTTCTTCTCGAGCAGATGCAGATCGGCAAGCGCAATGGCAACCTGCGTTTTCACCTGCATGAATTGGTTCTCCATGTCGAGGATCACCTGCTTCAACATCTTCTCGGGATTTTCGGCGCGGTCGATCAAGTCGTTCAGGTTCGCCCGCACCAGCGTTGCTACACGATCGAGTAATGCCATAACTAACTCCCTTCGAGACTCAGAATTGCTCGCCGCGAACCGCATTCAGCAGGAAGGCGACGAGCAAGCCTCCCACGGCACCCACCAGGACGGCGATGTTGGAATGTGTGATGAAACGCACCACCACGCCCAACAGCGTCCCGATTAATCCGAAGCTCACTGCAAAGTGCGTACTGTCGTCTTGCCAATTCATAGCGATCCTTTGATTCGGGTGCCCCACCCTTCTCGCCTGCTTCCGGCGAGAGGGCGGGAAATTGGCCCTACTTCCCTGCCCCTGCGGCTTTCGACTTGCCGTCATCCCCTGGGGGCAAATTGTCCGGCTTGGGCGATTTGTCGCCGATGGTTCTGATCTTGCCCAGCAAGTCGGACATTTGCATTCCCGACAGCGCCTCGAAGAGCGCCGGCACCTGTGCCGCGATCTCCGTGATGTCGCCGGTGATCTTGTTCATCCCCGCCGAGTGGCCGTTGCCGGTGGAGACGATAGTGATCTTGTCGACGTTCGACAGCGGGCTCGCCAGCGCCTTCACCACCTCGGGCAGGCCGGTCAGCAGCTTGTCCACCACCGCGGCCTGGTTGTACTCCTGGAATGCCTCAGCCTTCAGGTTCATGGCGCGAGCTTCAGCGTCGCCCTTCTTGAAGATGATCTCGGCCTCGGCTTCACCTTGCGCGCGGATGGAACTGGCGCGGCCTTCGGCTTCGACCGTCAGGCGTTGCCGCTCGGCCTCGGCAAGGGTCTGTATTCGCTGACGCTCGATCTCGGCCTGCTTCAGCACGGTGGCGATCAACTCCTTCTCGCGGCGATTGATCTCGGCTTCCTGCACCTTTACCTGCGCCTCTTTCTCAACCTGCTGCACCTTCACTGACTCAGCAATCACCTGCTGCTGCATGACGTTGGTCTGGATCTCATAGGCCTTGTCGGCTTGCGCCTGCTGCTTCTTCACCATCTCGGTGTAAGTCGCCTTCTTTACTTCGAGGTCTCGATTCGCCTCAGCCTGGCGGGCGAGGGAAGCGGTCTCGGCCGCAACTCGCTCCTGGTCAGCTTGAGCCTTGGCAGTCGCGGATTCGCGCAGTGCGATGGCACGCCTGATCGCAGTATCGCGATCGGCTTCGGCGGTGGCTACGTCGGCATCGCGCTTGATGCGCGCAATGTCCGGCCGCCCCATGTTGGTGATGTACTCGTTCTTATCGCGAACTTCCTTGATGGTGAACGAGATCACCTCCAGGCCCATCTTGTTCATGTCATCGGCACAGGTGGAGCGCATGCGGTCGGCGACCATCTCCGGCTGCTTGACGATCTCCTCCACCGTGAGCTGGCCAATGATGCCGCGCAGGTGGCCTTCCATCACCAGCCGGATGAGCGCCTCGCGATCAGGCGGCGACTTGGTAAGGAACTGCTCCGCCGCAGTCAGAATCGATTCCGGATCGGATTTCACCTTGATCTGCGCCACGGCCTCAACGGTGACGGCGACGCCCTGCTTGGTATAGAGGTCCTGCTGCGGCGCCACGTCGAAGGACATCAACTCCAGCGACAATTCGCGACAGCTCTCCACCATGGGGAAGATGAGGGTACCGCGTCCAGTGAAGACGCGAGGGATGGGCCCACGAAATCCGTAAACCACCAGCGCTTCGTTGGGTCCGGCCTTGCGATACAGCTTGGCGAAAACAGCCATCAGCAGAAGAATGGCGGCTACGGCTGTCCAGGCAATAATCAAAACCTCTGTTGGTATGTGCGGCATAAGGTCTCCTTAAGTGCAGCGGCGAGCTTCGAGCGACGAGCTATGAGCCGCGAGCTCCGAGCTTCGGAGTAACTGGTGACCAGCTACTGGAAGCTCGCAGCTCGAAGCTAGTGGCTCGCAGCTTCTCTTTCCGCCATCTCCTCCCACCGTCTCACGTACGCAATACCCTTCTCATAGCGCGTAATGATGACTTCTGTTCCGCGCGCCAGAGCCTCGCCCAGGTCGCTGCGGGCGCCGCAGGTGTGGCGTGTGCCCTCCTGCGAGAAGATGATCTCTCCGGTTCCGCCTGCGCGAATGGGGCTGCTGATGTGGCCCAGGACGCCCACGCGCTCGTAGTCCGCAGGATCGAGTTCGCGATCATGCTTCATGAGCAGCTTGGCCACAAACCAAAAAATGATGGCTGCGCCCACCAGTCCCACGCATACCGCGATCAGCATGATGATGCTGACCACCAGGGTGGAATAGCGCGTCAGCAGATAACCCGTCCCACCGAACCAGGCTAGAAACGCGGTGATGGTCGCGAAGTTGAAGACCGGCATGTGGGGCTCTGCGCTTCCACCGTGAGCGACCCCTGCGTGCGCTCCCCCGTGTGGCACAGCAACGTGCCCGCCATGGGGTAAATGAACGTGCGGCACATGAACGTGTGGCAGATGCGGTAGATGGAAGCTCCCGCCGAAAAATGACAGCACGCTCAACGTCACTCCCACAACGAAGCATACGAGATAGAAAATTGCCCACGCCGTCATACGTTGGCTCCCATTCGCTTGCTCCGATGACCGCGAGGTTGAGTCGGAGCCAAGCTTGGCTTCAATACTTCGGCCAGGCGTTCTACTAATTCCGGTGTTTCCAAAATCGCGCCCAGCAGCACAAGACATTTGCGTGTGTCACGATGCTTCGCCACTTGCAACAGCGCATGACTCAATTCCGGATCTCGGGCGAACTGCTCGGCGCCGGTGATAAGCCACAGGTCCAGCCGGTCTTCGGTCGCTCGCAAGTCGCTGGTCAGCTCGGTGTGGTAACCCTCGGGATCGTCGACCAGATATCCCGGATGAACCTTAAAAAACCGTGCCAGCAGCATGCGCGAGGCGTTGGTCAGGTGCGGTCGCGCGCCGCTCTCGATTTGCGAGAGGTACGACTGGCTCAGCCCACGGCCAGTTTCTTTCTTCAGCGCGCGCGCCAGGTCCTGCTGCGTCATCTCGTGATCCATGCCGCGCAGCGTGCCTTCGACCAGGCGCAGGTAGCGGAGTTTTTCGCCGAGCTTCATATTACGATTTGCAATTATGATATTGCAATCTGTAATTGTCAAGAACTGGATTTGGCGTGGAATGAGGGACTTGAGAGCAATTAACTTAGTTCACTGACTCGCGACCTGATCATTGCGCTTGGGGCATCTACCGGCCACAGGGAATTACATACCGCTAGTTGGAAATCCGATGAACTGAAAGGTCTGACGAAATGATGTACCGTGGCGTAAAACCAATTTGGATGGGGATGCAAGACAACCCCAAAAGCGACGTAGCACGCGTCTGTTGGCTCTCTGGAGCCATCGTAACTGCGCTGAACATGCCTTAGGTCCTCATTCCCCCGATGATTCACAGCTCGAGCGGCGGCCAACACAGGTGTTTGCGAGTGGTCAAAAGCAGTTATCTTGCGAAATACAGCAAACCGAAGATGTAGATCCAGAGCACGCCCATGAAATGCCAGTACCACGACACCACATCGATCACCATGCGGCGTGTTTCGGGCGGCTTGTGCAGCCAGTTGGTGATGCCCGCATAGAGCAGGGCGACGATGCCGCCCACGAGGTGCACGGCGTGCACGCCAGTGAGGATGAAGAAGAATGAACTGCTGGCGTTCAAGGCGAAATTGCGATTGAAGCGCTCCAGAACGCGCCACGCGTAGACCTGTCCGGCGAGGAAGCCGATGCCCAGCAAGATCGTCGTCCACAACCACGGAACGGCGTGATTAAACTCCGCGCGGATCCCTGGGATGCCGGCAATGGGAGCAAGCGCCACATCCTCCGCTGCGCGACGCCGGGCGATTTCCAACGTCGTGCTGCTCAACAGCAAAATGAATGTGTTGATCAGCAGAATCGTAATTGGCAGATTCAGCGGAATCCAGTTGCTCACATAATCATTGTGTGCCGGGTCCCAAACAGCTCCCGCCTTGCGCACAACGTAGGCCGTGGTGAACGACACGAACAGCATCACCACCGAGGAGAGCGCGAGCATAAGTCCCAGGCGGTAGCGCCGCAAACGCTCGCGGTAGCTGGGTTGGTCGTCGCCCCCGCGCCCGCCGCCTCCGCCCCATCCCGGCGAGTTCACGGTCGGGCCGCGACCCCCGCTGCCGAACGAGGTCTTCGGTTCTCGAACATTGGTTCCGCGACTCATGTTGCAGATTGCTGGACAGCTTAGCCGCTTTCAACCGGAGGTTCTAAATTCGTAGCAACCCCACATAACCTTGTGCCCTTATGATGCGCGTCGCCGCTATTGAAAACAAGCGTCACGGCCGGCAGAGTTCTCCATCCCGAGATCAATCGATCTCCGGGCCGAAAGGTAACTTACAATTGATTCCCGACGTAGAGTAACGATGTACTTTTATGGTGATGAAGCGAATCGTCATCCTCGTCATTGTCGTCTGCGCCCTGGGTTACGGCATTGACTTCGCGTCGTTGCACCTGGGGATTCCGCGGCGCGACAAGCTGGGGAGAGTCACCGTTCACACTTACTATGCGGTGAAGCTAAAGAACGGCAGGACGGAATATGACGATGGGGGCGATCAGATCGTGAATTGTTCCAATTCACTGTTCCCGCAACTCGGCGTCAGCCCCTGCTGGTATGCCCGGCGTCATCCGACGCAGCAGATCACGATTGATTCCGGCAATCCGAACAACCCGCACATTTTTTGATTTCACCACAGAGGCACCCTCCGACTTCGCTCAGGCTGGCTCCGGGCTGCTGTCAGTCGCGTCAAAAGCAGCTCCCTCGCGTCGCAAAACCGGCTCCGCTCGTGATGACAATCTTCCAATTCAGGGATCGTTGCCTAAAACGAGAGCAATCGACGCTCGTTCTTATCCTTCGTGATCTCCGTGTCTCCGTGATGATTAACTCTTGTCAGCGAAGACCCGCAGGTCGTGGCCGGTCATTTCCTTTGGCTGGGGGATGCCGAGCATGCCAAGCATCGTGGGTGCGATATCCTGCAATGCGCCATCGGGTCGCAGAGTGAATCGCCGGCGATCTCCCTTGAAGTTAGCCGCAGTCCTCGCTTGCTCTGTGGCGACGATGAATGGCACAGGATTGGCCGTGTGGGCCGTTTGCGGACCTCCGGTTTCAGGATCGATCATCTGCTCCGCATTTCCATGATCGGCGGTAACGATCATCGCTCCTCCGCGCCGTCGCAGCGCGTTGTAGATCTGGCCGAGGCAATGATCGACCGTCTCCACAGCGGTAATCGTCGGCGGGATTTTTCCGGAATGTCCCACCATGTCCGCGTTGGCGAAGTTGACCACCATCACGTCGAAGGTGTTCTCGCCGATCGCCTTCACCACCGCGTCAGCAATTCCCTGCGCCGACATTTCCGGCTTCAGGTCGTACGTTGCAACTTTCGGGGAAGGTACCAGCACGCGGTCCTCACCGGGGAAGGGCTTTTCCACGCCGCCGTTAAAGAAATAGGTCACGTGCGCGTACTTCTCCGTCTCGGCGACGCGCAGATTGCGCATGCCGCGATCCGCCATCACATTGGCAAGAATATTGGTCATTGACTCCGGCGGCGAGACCACAGGCAGCGTGAAATGTTTGTCGTACCGCGTCATACAAATGTAGGTCAGGTCTTTGGGAGCCCCATCGCGCGGGATGATGCGATCCAGATCTTCCGCACCTTCCAGTTCGCGGCCATCCTGCGGCGTGAAGTGGCTGTTGCGCGCGAGGCAGCGCGTAATCTGGCGGGCACGATCGGCTCGAAAATTAAAGTTGATGCAGACATCGCCATCGCGTATGTTGCCAACCGGCTCGCCGCGCTCGTCGGTCAGCACAAAGGGCACAATGAACTCGTCGGTGACTCCCCGATTGTAGGAGTCCTTCACGCCCTGCACCGCGTTCGTATAGCGGCCGCCTTCCGCATCGCCGTACACCATCGCGTCGAAGGCTTTTTTCTCCCGCTCCCAGCGACGATCGCGGTCCATTGCGTAATATCGGCCGCTGACGGTCGCAATCTTGCCGACGCCGTACTCGCGCATCCTCTGCTGCAACTGCTCGATGTAGCCGGCGCCGTTGGTCGGCAGCGTGTCGCGTCCGTCCATGAAACAGTGCACGAAGACCCTGTCTACGCCGTTCTGCCTGGCCATGCGGAGCAGCGCGTAGAGATGATTCTGGTGCGAGTGCACACCGCCGTCAGACAGCAAGCCGAAAAGATGCAGCCGCCGCTCGCGCGTGCGTGCAGTCGTCATCGCGGACATCAGCGCCGGATTCGAGAAGAACTCGCCATTCTCGATCATGAGATCGATTTTGGTGATGTCCATGTACACCACACGCCCGGCGCCGATGTTAAGGTGGCCCACCTCGCTATTGCCCATTTGTCCGGTGGGCAGACCGACGTAGCGGCCGCTGGTGTGGATAAGGGTGTTGGGAAAATCGGCGAGAAGGCGATCGTAGTTCGTTTTGCGTGCCAGCGAAATCGCATTTGATTCGGACGGCGGAGCATAGCCCCAGCCATCGAGGATGATTAGGATGAGAGGTCGAGGAGGGTTCAAGGGCGTTTGCCTTTACTCCACGTCAAGCTACAGTTGCATCAATCTCCAAACAATTCTCGCTCCAAATCGGAGCGAGACATCTCCACATACGCGGACACTGCTTTGAGAATGTTTGCTAGCGTACCAACTTTGAGGCTCTTTGTGCGCAGGAACCGCGATGTGATGCCGCATGCCACGGATATTTGACGTTAACGAAGATGGCTACCAGTCTGACGTGTGACCTCATAACCATATCTACGGAGAAGCTTTGCAAGTTCGGAGCCGCTTAGGTCGCGCGGCAATTTCAAGCGACGATCACCTCGTCATGAACAAAATGAAGCCTGATTACCGATGGAATAGCATCCGGTTCGAAGTAACAGCGGACAGCATCTCGTACCATCTCCCGCAATTCGCTCATCGAATCCGCTTGCGTAAAAATGGGTTGACCGAGCGCCCGGGCCTCATACCCGCCTTCCGCCGATTCCTCAACAGCAAAGATTATCCCCGAGCCTTTCATTGCGCTCGATTATAGCAATCTCGAACTTGTCCAAGCCCAGCTTAGCCCCTGGCTCCTGCGCTCTTCCCCACCAGTTCCCCGTGATAGTTCAGCGCCTTCAGCCCCAGGAACCGCGCGGCGAGGCCAAGCTCTTCTTCAATGCGCAGCAGCTGGTTGTACTTCGCAACGCGGTCGGTGCGCGAGGCCGAGCCGGTCTTAATCTGCCCTGCACCCGTCGCGACCGCCAGGTCAGCGATAAACGTGTCTTCGGTCTCGCCTGAACGGTGAGAGATGACGGCTGTGTAGCGGTTCTCTCGGGCTAAATTGATGGCGTCGATCGTCTCGCTCACCGAGCCAATCTGATTCACCTTGATCAGAATCGAGTTCGCGACTCCAGAATCAATTCCGCGCCGTAGCCGTTCAACGTTGGTCACGAACAGATCGTCGCCCACAAGCTGGATCTTGCCGCCAAGCTCATCCGTTACCAGCTTCCAGCCTTCCCAATCGTCTTCGGCGAAGCCGTCTTCCAGCGAAACGATGGGATATTGCCGCGCCCAGTCGGCCCAGAACCTCACCATGTCTTCGCTCGAGTGTTCGCTCTTGTCCGACTTCTTGAAGACATATTTCTTTTTTCCGCTGTCGTAGAACTCGCTTGCGGCAGGATCGAGAGCAATAGCGATCTGCTCGCCCGGCTTGTAGCCAGCCTGGGTGATGGCCTCGAGCACCACTTCAATCGCCTCCACATTCGACTTCAGCGACGGAGCGAAACCGCCCTCGTCGCCAACCGCGGTGTTGCAGCCGCGCTTCTTCAGGACGCCCTTGAGCACCTGAAATGTTTCCACACCCCAGCGAAGCGCCTCAGTGAACGAGTGCGCGCCGACAGGCATCACCATGAACTCCTGAAAATCCACGTTATTGTCGGCATGCGCACCACCGTTCAGAATGTTCATCATCGGCGTGGGTAGCAACCCGGCGGTAAAGCCGCCGAGGTATTGATAGAGCTCGACGCCGAGATGGTCGGCCATGGCACGGGCGGCAGCCATCGAGACCGCCAGGATCGCGTTGGCCCCGAGCTTGCTCTTGGTCGGCGTCCCGTCGAGCACGAGCATGGCGTTGTCCAGCTCGCGCTGCTCACTGGCGTCGATGCCCTCCAGTTCAGGAGCAATCACTTCATTGATGTTGTTGACAGCCTTCAGCACGCCTTTGCCCATGTAGCGGCCCTTATCGCCGTCGCGCAGCTCCAGCGCCTCATGCTCGCCGGTTGAGGCTCCGCTTGGCACGGCGGCGCGCCCGCGGGCCCCGCTCTCCAGGATCACTTCCGCCTCTACCGTGGGATTACCGCGCGAATCCAGAATTTCACGGCCAAGAATGAGTTCGATTTCAGTCATGATGCCTGCTTCTTCCTGCCCAGCACACGGAGCGAGGGCTATATGAGACCAGCCATTATACGGGAGCATAGCGCGCGCCTAGCGCCTGCGCGTTCGGCACGCTGCCGTAAACCATACTAAAATGAAAGTTCGCGACGAAATTGCTTTGCTCGGCCGCGGCCCTTGGGTATCCTCAACGGAACAGTTCCGTTTAGACCCCGTCGTGAAGTGTGCCGCAGACGCCTGCTGGTCAGCGCTGCGAGTCCCAGGAGACTACAACATGTGGAAGCGAAAGGAAGACGAGTATACAAACCCTGCCCAGCCGACTGTGAGCGGCGCGACATCGGCATCGGTCGCCAATGCACCGCCACGTCCCGTCGAAGCCTCGAGAGCGGAGACCAACCGCAGCACTGAGGTCGCCACGATCGGCAAGTCCGTAGTGGTGAAGGGTGAACTCTCGGGAAGTGAAGACCTGATCATCGATGGTGAAGTAGAAGGCTCGATCGCTCTGCGCGGTCAGACCCTCACCGTCGGCCCTAACGGGCGTGTGCGCGCCAATATCGAGGCCCGCAATGTAATCCTGCACGGTCGCGTCAATGGCGATATTCAGGCCACCGAACGCGTGGAGTTGCGCAAGAGCGCTTCCCTCTCCGGCGATATTTCGACCATGCGCATTTCGATCGAGGATGGGGCGTTCTTTAAGGGTGGAATCGATATTCAGAAACCGGAACCAGCGTCCAAGGTTGAACCCAAGCCGCAGGCTTCCGCGATGGGGGCCCCTGTGGCTGCCGGCTCCTCGCAAGGCACGCTGCTCGAATCCAAGAAAATGTAAGCTTCGGGGCGCAGTGCCCGGTGCGCTTGGATCGCATTCATTTTCTCGCTGCATCAGCCCGCGCGAAGCATTGCTGCTTCGACGTATTGTCCCTACAATGGAGCCCTGTGGCTCCCGGCATATTTAGCAGGTTATTTGGCGGCCCTGGGCGGCAAGTTTCGGAGGGAGAACCTGTCTCCGGCCAGAGGATCAGCCGCCGCTCCAGCGGATTCAACGAGTTCATTCGCGCCATCTCAGGCGAACAGGGACTAAAAATCCTGGATCTGGGCTCGACCTCCCCCGCCAATATCACCTTTATGACCGGGCTGGGCCATCGCTTCCACCAGGAAGATGTGCTGCGTTTGGCCAACGACAAGTCTTTCGTGCTCCCGAACGGCGATGGTGGAACGAGCTTCGATGTTGAGCGCTTCTTTCGCGAGAACCTCAGCTTCCCACGTGAAGATTTCGACGCAGTGATGTTCTGGGACCTGGCTGATTTTTTGCCGGAGCCTCTGGTGAAGCCGCTCCTGGAGCGCATTCACATCGCCATGAAACCGGGCGCGATTATGCTGGCTTTCTTTCACACCAAAGATGCCGGCCCAGATGCTCCTTTTTACCGCTATAACATCGCAGCCAAAGACACACTGGAATTGCAACCCGTACGCGGCGTTCGACTGCAGCGAGTCTTTAACAACCGCAATATTGAGAACCTATTCCGCGACTACTCGTCTATAAAGTTCTTCCTCGGCCGCGACAATATCAGGGAAATCCTCATAATCCGGTAAGCAGAGCCAAACGCGAGGTCTGCGCAGCTATGCAGCTTGCCGCGTCTTGCGGATTACGAACGGCATTACGCCGGGGAGCCTAAGCAGTTGGAGTGCGGCCGTTTGCGCGGGCGCCGGCCACGACAGCAGAGTGCGTACTCGCGATGCTGCGGCCAATAGGGGCGCGAAGTGCCGCGCGTATTCGGCTGCATACATCTCAATGCACTCTTCCAGAGCGCGATTGCCCAAGAAAGATTCGCTCAATGCTTGTGCCGCCGCCCTCCCGCTGCGTAGCGCGATGGAAATACCATTGCCCACGAACGGATCAATAAATCCTGCCGCATCCCCGACGAATGCGATGTTTTTGCGGACGGGCTGTGGCCGGCGATACAACAGAGGCGCCGTGCTCACCGCTTCTGTTGCTGGCGTCCAACTCGCAGCCCGGCCTCCCAGCTTTGGATGCAGCCGAAAAACCTGCCCTAAAGAAGTCGCGCGGTCGGAGCGCACCATCGCACACGCGTTCACCACATCGCCCGGGACGGGTTGCACGCCGCAGTATCCACCCTCGAAGAAATAGAGGTCGGTAGTCCGGCTAGGGCTCAGCTCACGGAAATGCGCTTTGACGCCAATCCACTTGGGACCGGGCCGAAGGGCACGATCGGAAGTGAATTGGGACCATCGGCCGGCAGCTACGATCGTCACTCTTGCCGTGAGTGGCCCGCCAGGCGTTGCGAGTCGGAATGGGCCGCCGCCTTCGACAGCTGAGACTTCGCAATTCGCGCGGCAGTCGACTCCGGCCGCTTTTGCCGCCTGCCACAAAGTCTGATCGAGTTCATAACGGCTGATGCTAAGCGCCGGCGGCGACACAGGCACTTCGATCATTCGCGTCTGCAGCCACAGCCGTGTGCAGTCGATCACAGGTGCCGCCTCTAATAGGGCGCGGACCGCAGAAGCGTTAGGCAAGAGATCCGCGAGAAGGTCCAGCGCTTCGGCAGAGATGAACTCTCCGCAAACTTTATCGCGTGGGAAGTTCCCCGCCTCCAGCAAAATGACCTCCGCACCGCTGCGAGAGGCCGTAATAGCTGCGGAACATCCCGCCAGCCCCCCGCCGATGACTGCAAGATCGAATTGCGAAGAGGCACTTAGCATTTAGCACTCAGCATCTGGCACTTAGCAATTAGCAGTTAGCAATTAGCGACAGTGACGTCGCATCGGCACGGTTCGCTGATTTTGGCTTCTTCAATCCTTCTAATCGCAGTGCTAGTTGCTAGTTCCCCTTCCACAACAACACTCCCATCCGCCACAGATAATGCCGCGAGATCTCGACTCGCTTGGCAGGCACCCCCTGCAACTCACGCCCAATTTCCTCCAGTGTATAAGCCCGGCGCACGGAAGCGGGAGCATCATGCCACGTGAGGCGGCTCTGGAAAAGTGGTAACCCGGCGTAAACCACCCAGAGATGCAGCCGGCTGCGAATCAGGTCGTTAATCAGTACCGCGCGACGGCAAACCCGCAGGCCTTCGAGTGCGAAGCACCGCAACTGCTCCGGTTCAAGATGGTGCGCGAGCAGAGAGCAGCTCACCACATCGAACGCATTATCTTGAAACGGCAATTGCAAAGCCTCACCACAAACCGCCGGCACGGAGCCGCCCTTCAAGTGCGACCACATGCGATCCAGCAGCGTGACACGCACGCTGATACCCTCCCCGGCAAGCGCGTCCCGAGCAGCCATCGGCAAGTCGCCCGCTCCGGAGCCCACCTCCAGCAAAGACAGCTCGCAACATCTCGTCTCCACGGCCACCCGCCGTAGCAACTGAAGCGTTGTGTGCGTACCCCCGAACCAGGAACTTATGCGCCGCAGATCGGACAGCGATGCGGCCACCTCCGCAGGCGTTCCCATGTCTTCGTCCAGCAGCTCGGGGATGACTCTTCGTTGCATACAAACGCGAGTCTATTGCCAGCCAAATCTTCCATTATTGTGGAACATGTGGGTTCATCGCGACGTGAGAACCTCGAGAACCCGGCTACTCACAGGTGGAACTGACATGCCATATCTTGGAAATTCCGCGAATACTCGCTAGCCACTGACGTTGTGAGCCAGCGCAATTCTGGCCCTGGCGCTCTGATACCGCAGCCCAGAGCGTTTGGACAGTCACTTGCTCTAATGCAGTGCAGGTCGGTCCGGCGGATTGCCGCGCCCGGCGAGCAGAACCGAAACCAGGGGAACAGCGGTTTTGCGTGTCAGGCATCGGTAAAACCAATGGGACTGTTTTTCTGCCGGACCGACACTCATTTTCCTTTCTTCAATCCGCGGACCGCTTCCGTCGGATTACTCCTGTGATACCTGGCACTTCCAATTGCGCTTAGCTCTATCGCAGATAGCAGGTTTGCGCAAAAAAGCAACTGAGTTGCTTAGCTCTTCGTCTAACATGTTAGAGAAGGTACTCTCAAGAAGGGTTTCGTGCATCTGCGTCGCAAAAATCTCGGCTGGGGAATCGCACCTGTTCTGCTGTTCACCCTGGCCAACATACCAGCTCTGGCCCAGCAGAAATCGGACATCGATCCAATTGAACTGGTCCGTCGCGCCGCCAGGAATGAAATCAAGGCGACCGATGCTCAGCAGTTCTACATGTTCAAGGATACGACGGAGTATAAGGACCACTCGATAACCAAGGAGATTGTGCGCACCCCGCAAGGCGGTTTGACCAGCACTCTGCTCCTCAACGGGCGGCCGCTGACCGCTGAAGAACGCAAGAAAGACGACGAGAAGCTCAGCAAGTTCGCCAATGATCCTGAAGCGCGGCGCAAGCGGCGGGAGGCCAACAAGGCGGACGATAAGCGAGCCGAGTTGATGCTGACCAGCTTGCCAGATGCTTTCCTGTATACCTATGTCGGCACGGATCACGGCCCCAACGGCGAGGAGCTCGTTCATCTGAAGTTCAGACCCAATCCGAGTTTCAGTCCCCCGAACCACGAGACCGCGGTGTACCAGGGCATGGAAGGCGACATGATCATTGACAAGCAAGCCATGCGCATCGGCAAAGTTGACGGCACGCTCTCTAAAGATGTCGATTTCGGCTGGGGGATTTTGGGCAAGCTGTATAAAGGCGGCAAGTTTCTTATCGTACAGCGCGATATCGGGGGCGGCCACTGGGAAGAAGTCGAGGAGACCCTCCATTTCAACGGCAAGATCCTCCTGGTCAAATCGCTGACCGTGTGGTCCTCCGAAACGATGACTGACTTTCGTCCAATACCCTCGAACCTAACTACTGCCCAAGCGTTGGACCTTCTGCACAAGAGCGCGGAGGTGGTCGCCGAGAACGGCGCCGGTGTCAAAGAGGCGCAGAACACATCGGAAAACAATCACAAATAATTCCCGCCAAGCTGCCCGTCAATGACTTCTCAGGGTCTCTTCGCGGACGGTCAACTCCTGAATCAAGTGTTTCCTCACCTCGTAGCCCCGCCCCGGCTTGTCGCTGACCGTGATTGTTCCTTGGGCTGAGACCTCGACCTCGGGCTCAACGATGTCTTCCTTCCAGTACCGCTTAGACGCCGATACGTCGCCGGGAAGTTTGAAATTCAGCAAGGTCGATAGTGCCACATTGTGGGACCGCCCGATTCCCGACTCCAGCATGCCTCCGCACCAGACCGGAACTCCAAAGCGCTGCGCGACGTCGTGTACCTCGATTGCCTCCGAGAATCCGCCTACCCGGCCGACCTTAACATTGAGGATGCGGCACGAGCCCAGCTCCAGAGCAGCCTCGGCGTCGCGCGCACCGCGGATCGCCTCATCCAGGCAGAGCGCAGTCTGCAATACCTTCTGCAATCGCGCGTGGAAGTAGAAATCGTCGCTCCATAGCGGCTGCTCGATCATCAACAACTTGAAACGATCGAACGTCTTCAGGTGCTCCGTGTCGGCGAGCGTATAGGCGGAGTTGGCATCACAGCTCAGCAAAATATCGGGCCAGCGCTTCCGGATTTTCTCCAGCACTTCAACGTCCCAGCCCGGCTTTACTTTAACCTTGATACGCTGATAGCCGGCCGCCAGCTCAGTTTCGATCTTCTGCAACAATTGTTCGTGCGAGTCCTGAATGCCGATGCTGACGCCACACGCGATCTCCCTGCGTGTACCGTCCAGCAGCTTCCAAAGCGGAATACCCTTTTCCTGCGCCTCGGCGTCCCACGCTGCATTTTCCAACGCAGCCTTGGCCATAGGATGCTCGCGCACCCGCGCCAACAGAGGCGGAATCTCCCTCGCCGCCGTAAACCTTTTTCCCAGCAGCATCGCCGCAAGATACCGCTTGAGGACGTCCCACGCTCCGTCGATGTATTCCTCGCTATAAAAAGGCGCCTCGCCGGCCACGCACTCGCCCCATCCCTCCAGACCGTCGCAATGTAGTGTGACCAGAAGAATGCGGCGGGTGTAAGTGCGTCCGAAGCTCGTCTCGAAAAAATGCACAAGCGGCATCTTCAGCTCGCGGAGGGTGACGGCTTCAATTTGCATCGTGTGCCGCCCGTTTGCGCCGTAATGAGCAGGACATAAGGCACTCTAATGCGGGTTCAAACTCGAGGATCGCACCGACATGGCCGCTCGGTGTTTCCTGAAAGCTCTGGAACAATGCATCCTCCGCCTCCGGATTCGAAGAGTCGTGCCGAATGCCTTGTTCATAGGAATCGAGATCTTGAAAATAAGCTCGGCCCACGTCACCAGGTTCAAGATTCAAGCCAATGAACACGAGTGGCTCCATCTTCGGGATGAGCATTTCCTCGTCACAGTACCGAACACAAAAATAAACCTGTCCTTCTTTGAGCTCACTCGCCAGCACAAACTCGGCGTAAGACTTTAGCTGTCGTCCTTTGAATTGCATTTCCCGATCCGATGGCGCTAGCTCGCGTACGACCAAGCCTCATCCCACCGCCCCAACACGAAAACGCCGCTCCCGTCATCGCCCCGTCCATAACGCAAGCAAGCCAGCCCCTGCGAGAACCCCCTCAGAAACCGCTCACGATTGCGCAACTGGACATCCGCAGCCTTCTGCCGCGTTTCGGGATTCGCCTTCCAGGCGTAAATCTCGGCGGGAATCTCGACCGTCATCTCCTCTGTGAACGCCTGCTGCTCGCCCGATGAAAGCAGCTCTTCGACCCGCTTCGACTTCAACCACCATTCCGCGACCAGGCGGTCGGTGGGAAGAAATCCCTGCAATGGCGACGAGGTGATGCCGTACTGATTGATGTTGTAGCGCCGCGCGATTGCACCCAGCCGCTCCAGGTTGAGGTAGGCGTTCTTGATCTCCAGCGGATCGAAGGTCCACTCAATCAGCTCATATCCCTGAGCAATCGCATCCTCGCGCTGGAATAGCTTGAGCCGCCTGCCCAGGCCGCTGTTGCGATACTCGGCCTTGACCGCGAGCATGTGGGAATGCAAATACGCGTGACCGTTGCGCGTTCCGGGAATCGAGAAGGCGAATCCCACCAGTGTCGCCCCGTCCCAGGCGCCAATTACCTGCCCACCAATCTTCGGCGCCAGCGAAAAAATTCGCAGGGGCACCAGCTCGTTGTCGGCAAATCCCCAGACTTCTTTTTGCAAGGCAACGAAGGCGCGAAACTCCTCGACCTCGGTGCAGTTGCGCACCTCGACCGAGCCGCCCATCACTGTTGTTCCTGCTGCTTGGATTCCTGCCACAGCGATTCCATTTCTTCGGGGGACGCATCCGCCGGATTTCGCCCCTGGTCCCGAAGCCTCTCCTCCAGGTACTGGAAGCGGCGGCGGAACTTGCGATTGGTGCGGCGCAACGCTGATTCCGGATCAAGCGACAGATAGCGCGCGATGTTGACCAGCACAAAGAAGAGGTCACCGACTTCGTCTTCCAACCGCGCGCGCAGCTCGGGAGAAATCTTCACGCCTCGCGCACCCGCGACTCCCGAACGCGACTCTGGCTGCGGCCCGGGCGCGGGATATTCCGCCAGGTTGTGGCGAAGTTCCGCGGTCTCCTCGTTCAGCTTCTCAAACAGACTCTCGATATTCGGCCAGTCGAAACCGACATGCGCCACTCGCGAACTGATCTTGTAGGCCTCCATCAACGACGGCATCGCCGACGACACGCCAGCAAGCACAGACTCGGGATGATCTTCCTGGTTCGCGTTTTCCGCGGACTGCTGGCGTTTTTTCTTCTCTTCAGCTTTCAGCGCCTGCCAATTGCGCAGGACCTCACCGGGAGTGTCGGCCTTCACCTCGCCGAATACGTGCGGATGACGATCGACCAGCTTGTTGCAGAGCCGATCGAGCACATCGTCGATGGAAAATCGCTGCTCCTCCAGCGCCATTTCCGAGTAGAAGAGCACCTGCAGCAGCAGGTCGCCGAGCTCGCCGGTCAGCTCGTCCCAATCACGCTTGTCAATCGCCTCCACCACCTCGTAGGCTTCTTCCAGCGTGTAAGGCTTGATGGTGTCGAAGGTCTGCTCGCGGTCCCACGGGCATCCGCCGGGGCCGCGCAGCCGCGCCATGATAGAGACAGCGCGCTCAAATCGTTCGCCTGTGGTCGGCATCAGAACAAATCTAAATTAGGCAGCGCGCAGGGGGCAAAGGTGGGACGCATTGCGGTTTCGCTCTTCGCGGTTCGTTCTTACGATTGGCCGGCAGCAGTCGCTTTGGGAAAGGTCTCGGCCAGCAGCTTGGGATCGTCTGAGATCAGGCCGTCCGCTCCCCACTCCGCCAATCGCAGCAGGTCACGACGCCCGTTCACCGTCCAGGTAAACAGCCGCAATTCGCGGGTGTGGACCTCCTCCACCAGTCGCTGCGAAACCAACGAATAATGCGGGATGAAGGCACGTATCGGGAGTTCGCTCCAGAGCTGTGCCTGCTCTTTATGATCGCAGATATAGCCCAATGGGAGCTGCGGGTCGATCTCGTGGAGCCGGTGCAGCACCTCGGGTAGGAACGATGAAACGATGTAACCGCGCTGCGGCGGATTCGCATGCAGAGCGTCAACGACAGCTTCCTCGCTACCGGTCACTTTCAATTCTATGTCGAGGTATGCAGCCTTAGCGAAGCGCGCTAGAACATCTTCCAGGCAAGGCAAATTGTAGCCCCGGCGCCGCTCCAGTCCCGCATGGTCGGTAACGGCGACTTCATGGCCGTTGTGCTTGGGATCATGACACAGCACATGCCGACGGTCGCGCGTGTAACGCACATCGAACTCAAAACCATCACCACCCTGCGCCATCGCATAATCAAAGGCCGCGAGCGTGTTCTCTGCCGGTATGGCTCTTTCGCGCCCGTGAAGTCCAAACCGTCGCAGCCGCCGTGCACCACGATGTCCGAGCAGCAGCGGACGTGAGCTGGCACTTGGCACTTGCCACTTAGCAGTCAGTTGGTCTTGATTGTCGCTACTCACGGAGTCGTTTCGGATGATAGGAGTTACCACGGTGACGTTTTGGCCAAGTGCTCACTGCCAACTGCTGGACATTCAATCCAGATCGAAATCCCGCAGCGGTTTGCCAGTGTCGGGCGTCTCCTTCGCGCGTTTCAATGCCTCTTGAAACTTCTTCTCCAGCAAATCGCCCTGGTGTTTCTGCGCCTCGACTGACTGGCGAAAGATCGATTCCTTGCGGCTGTCCTGGTCTTTCATCGCACGCGCCGCCGCCTCGAGGTCTTCAAACGTCTTGGGAACAGCTTTGGGCGTGTGGGCAATCACGGCCCTAACTTCGGCATCAATCTTCAGGGTTGCGCCGCAACACGGACACGCGACCTCAAAAGGGGCGGATTTCTTTGACATGCTGCAATCTTATCGCAGGCTGGTGTGAGAGGCCAAAAGAGTAATTGTCATGGTTATTTCGCCCCGACGGGCTCGGCCTGGAGTTGCTGGCGATTCTGCTGTAGCCGCTCCTTCTCAATCACGAAATTTCCCAGGAAAAGCATGTCCATCTCGCTACGTGAGAACGTGCTGAATGCGTTGGCCGGAGTGTTGACGATGGGCTCGCCCTTCAGGTTGAACGACGTATTGAGCACTGCTGGGATGCCCGTCGCCTGCGAGAAGCGCTTAATCAGCCGGTGATAGCGCGGGCTGGCATCTTCAAAGACGGTTTGCAGCCGGCCCGTTCCATCGACGTGGGTGATCGCCGGCAGCACATTGTGCTTCGACGACCGCACCGGTACGACGTACAACATGTAGCGCGCGGGATAGTGCTCCATCGCGTTGGGCAGCTCGAAGAATTCTTCGGTACGCTCGGCGAGCACCGACGGCGCGAATGGCCGATACGGTTCACGGAATTTGATCTTGGTGTTGACGATATCCTTCATCTGCGGATTGCGCGCATCGGCGATGATGCTGCGATTGCCCAGCGCACGCGGTCCCCACTCGAACCGTCCCTGGAACCAGCCAATCACATGTCCCTGCTGCAGGCGCTCGACCGCCATATCAAGCAGCCGGTCGTCGTCATTAATCTGTTCGTACGGTATGCCGTTTTCCCGCAAGAACTGGGCGACCTCGGCGTCGGAATACGACTTCCCCCAGTAAGCGTGGTCCATGCGGAAGCGCCGCGGATTGCCGAACAGCATGTTGTCAGCCCACAGTGCCGCGCCCAAAGCGCCCCCGCCATCTCCCGCCGCGGGTTGAATGAAAACATCATCGAAGCCCGTCTCGCGCAGAATGCGGTGGTTGGCGACGCTGTTCAGGCCGACGCCGCCAGCGATGCATAGCTTGCTGAGGCCCGTCTCCTTGTGCAGCCGCCGCGCCATCGAGATCAGCACCTCTTCCGTCACCTGCTGGATACTCGCCGCAATGTCGGCGTAATGCTGATTCAGTTTGCAGAGCTCATTGAAGTTTGATGGCGCCTCGCCGAAGTACGCTGGAAAACCGGAGTCGGCAGTGAAGAACAGCATCTTTGGCGGGCGCGGCTCGCCGAACAACTGCACGAACTTGTTGTTGAAGGTCCGCGTCGTCGAATGCTGGAAACAGAAGTAATCCATGTCCAGCGAGAACGAGCCATCAGGCTCCTGCCGGATGATCTTCCACACCTTGTCCACGTATCTCGGCTGGCCATACGGCGCCATGCCCATCACCTTGTACTCGCCCTCGTTCACCTCGAATCCGAGGAACGCGGTGAAGGCGCTGTACAGCAGTCCCAGCGAGTGCGGGAACATCATCTGCTTGCGAATATCGATCTGATTGCCACGGCCGACGCCCCATGTGCCCGTCACCCACTCGCCGACGCCATCGACCGTGAGGATCGCAGCTTCCTCAAAGGGCGAGCAGAGGAAAGCGCTCGCGGCGTGCGACATGTGATGCTCGCTGTACAGGATTTTGTCGGTTGGAATGTTAAGTTCAGCCGAGATCTTTGAGCCTACCCACAGCTTGTCGATCATCCAGGTGATCATCGACTCGCGAAATACTTTGTACGATTGCGGATAAGTCTGGAGAACGCTCATCAAAATGCGGTCAAATTTGCGGAAGGGCTTCTCGTAGAAGACTGCATAGTCCAGATCTTCACCACGGACGCCCCCACTCTCCAGGCAAAACTTGATGGCGTTATGCGGAAATCCGAAATCGTGCTTGACGCGACTGAAACGCTCTTCCTCCGCAGCGGCAACGAGGTTGCCGTCTTGCAAGAGTGCAGCTGCGGCGTCGTGGTAGTAACACGAAATTCCCAGAATATTCATCTCAGCCTTGACGTCGCGCCTCTTCCACAGTGTTGGGAATTGCAGGATGGTCAAACCACGCATCCGGCCGCTTCTTGGTATGAAGTGAGTCGGAGAAGAAGCGTACCGCCAATCCAAACGGCAGTATCACGATGGAGTAAAGCAGCGTGAGAAGAACGCGCGCGTTAAAGTTGCCGATCGCGCGCCCGATTTTCTTCCAGCTTTCCTCCAGCGTCGCCTTCAACCGGGCAGGTAAGCATGCCCACACTAGAACAGCGAGAACGACGACCGCCAGCACGGCCCGCCAATGCAGTCTTATCAAATGAAGGGGCGCCAACATCGTTTGCTTTTCCCTTAGAAGAACGTGTAGATAAATGGCGCGATGGCAGAGCTCTGGGCCAGAATCAGCACCACGGCAAACAATGCCAGAGTAATCAGAATCGGCGTGAGCCACCAGCGCTTGTTGCTCCAAAAAAACGAAAACAGCTGACCCGCTGTACCGACGCGCTGACCCGTGGTTCTGAAGAAGCCCATATCCCACTCTCCGAGGAAGCCGGCTTTGTCGTAGCACGTTCCATGCACAGACTCGGCAAAACCGCCCGCTGATTTTACCCTAGATTGTACCGGAAGCAGACCTTCTGAAAGATGCCAGCAGATGAAATTTACACGCGCAGCAACCAGAACGGCACCGGGTAGTCCTTGGCAAGGAGTACAGGATTATACTTAGCGCGCGGGCCTTGTGGGTTTGATTGCCTCTGGGGATACGTTCGGAGGAAGAAATGAAGAAAGCGAATCGTATAACGCTACGTCATCTGCTTCTCGGTCTAGCCGTCGTGCTTGGCATCGCTATGATCCAGGCCACTAGTTGTAACGACAAATCAACCCCGATAACCATCAAAGCAGTCGACTGCCCAAAGGATATGATTAACATTTCGGTGACTGCGACACCTGTTCCAAAGGGGCCCGACTGGGTGGCCCACTTTGTGATCACCGTCACCTGCAATGGCGCGCCCATCGACGGTGCCGAAGTTTCAGCCCAAGTTTCAAGTTGGTTCACTAAGACCTGGAAAACTAACGCAAAAGGACAGATCATCGAAAACAGCAGCCCTCCGAAACAAGGTGATCCCGAAGGCCAGACGGTAAAGGTTACAGTTGTAGGCTCAGATGGCGAGAAATCTGAAGAAGTCAAAGTGACAAAGTGAGCGCCCGCCACTCTAGAACGACCGATACATAAACACATTTGCCGCACGGCTCTGATGCGGCATCAGCGTCAGCACGAGGACGCAAGCGGTCGCCCACATCGGCGCGATCCAGACCCAGCGCTCGCGTACGGCAATGACAACCGCGCTGGAAGCCGGCGCAGCCTGAAGCCGCTGAGCATAGGCATCCAGTCGATCTATGATGACGAGAGCCGCCGCATACCCTATTGCGACGACCGTGACCAGCAAATACAGGCTTGGGTGAATAACATGGCGCGCGTAGCCGGCCGGTGACAACAGCGCCGAGAACATCTGCGCCGTCTGTTCTAATGAATTTGCCCGGAAAAAAATCCATCCCAGGTTCACCAGCGCCATGGTCACGACCCAGGAAAACTCCGTCCACCTCTTCGACGACGGCTGCCATTCAAACTTTCGCTCCACCTGCTGCGCCTGGCGATGCAGAATGAGAAGCAGGCCGTGGTAGCAGCCGAAGAGCACGAACAGAATCGTTGCCTTGTGCCAGATTCCGAAAAGCACCATTGCCACCAGCAGGCAGAACTTCCTCCACCACTCGTCGCGGCGCAGCATTGCCAGGGGCAGAAAGACGTAGTCGCGAATCCAGAATGACAGCGACATGTGCCAGCGCGTCCAGAAAATCGACGGGGTCGTAGACGCGAATGGCCGAGCGAAGTTCTCCGGCACGGTGAAGCCGAGCATTTGTGCCGCGCCGATTGCGATATGCGAATAACCGGCAAAATCGAAAAAAATCTGCAGGCCATAGCCGAACGCCAGGCACCACGTGTCCGCACCGTCCCAGGCACGCATCTGGTCGAATCCGGCGTTGATTCCCTGCCCACTGAGAATTCCTTTGCCCAGCAGTTGGGCGATCTGCATCATCAACACTCCCGTCGCAATGCGCGATAATCCGCGGGCCTTGTCATCGCGGGAAGGCGTCGCGTCGGAGCGGAACTGCGGCAGCATCTCCGGCATGCGGCAGATTGGACCGGAAATCGTGACCGGGAAGAACGCCATATACAGCGCAAACTCGATGAAGGAGGGATCGAGCTCCTCGCCCCGATAGAGATCGAGCAGGTAGCTCATCGCTTGAAATGTCCAGAACGAGATCCCCAGCGGCAGAGCGAGATGCGAAAACGTTTCCAAGGAAGCAAACGGGAATGAAACGGCGACCCCCGGCAGATATTTGAAGAAGGCCAATAGCAGCAGATTGAACATCAGCCCAGCCCAGAGAATCGCAGCCGACGGTCTCCGCTGCATCTGGCGGCCAAGCAGAAAATTCATCGCTGTGGAAGCCAGAAGCACCAGCAAGAACCACGCTCCCCATGTGAGATAGAGCGCATAGCTGACCGCGAGCAAAAAAATCTGGCGCATGCCGCGCGAGCGCACACGAGTGAACACGAGTATCCCCGCGATAAGGGCCAGCCCGTAGAACAAACCTCGCATTGTGATTGCGTTATTCAAGTTGTTATGTTTGCGGTTAGGGGCTGACGTAGCCGAAGTCGCCCGTCGGTTCGGTATCAGGGCACGGCTTAGAGGTGCCCTGATACGAGGTTTTCAGAAAACAAAGTTTCTCAGCGTGAACTCGTGCCCTGATGCGAATCATGCCCTTCGCCTGATGCTCTCTTCAACCCCGGCCTCTTCTCCAGACTCTTCGCAATCACCTTCGCCACCACTGCGTCACCCGCCGAGTTGTAATGCGTGTCCCCGAAGATGAAGTGGCTCAGGTACCAGCAACCCGGCTGCAACGTCGGACACTGCTCTTTGATGGCAAAGAACGCCGGAAACAAGTCAACGAAGCGATTGCACTTGCCCTCGCACCACTCGCGCCAGATCCGCACCTGCCGCGAGTCGACGCTGTCATGCGCAATCTGCGCCGGCCACGGATAGACGACTACGCTCAGCGGAATGTTCCGTGCTTGCAATTCGCGCCATAAGTCGTCCATCTTCGACTTCTCTTTCGCGATACCACGCTCCAGTCCGAGCGGAGCGTACCCAGTTTCGTAAGGCTCCGTATCAGAGACGTTGCGATACGTCCACGCGGAGCGCTCCAGGTCGAACTCGTTTCCACCATGGCCCAGATCCAGGTGATACCACCCCAGGCGCACCAGCTCTTTCTCGATGAACTGAAAAACATCATTGGTCAGCAGCAGGTGGTTGTTGATCCACAGTCGCGCATCGGAATACCAGCTGCTTTTCGTTCGTTTCTGCGTTGCCGTCGCGACCGCTCCGGATGAATCCGTATCCTGGAAAAATGCTGCCTCGTCCTGCGCGTCGGAGATGTCGATGAACACAATGGCTTCGTCGAAGTCGACACCCTTCTGCAACAGCATTCTCGCGGTATTCAGGTAATTCGAAGGCGAGTAGCCTTCGACGCTCGCGTTCAGGAACTCATACTGGCGAAATTTGGCGGCGACTCGGCCAATGAAGCTATCCTGCCAACTCGTCATGCCCTCCGGAGCAGAGTCGCCGAGCACCAGGATGCGCGGACTCGAACTGGTCAGCGGAACGTCACGGACCCGCTCATCACGAAACCCCAGACTGTTGGTGTTGAACTCGTATGAGCTTCCCAACCATGGCCGGACGCAAAAGCAGTTGGGACGAAACGCGAAGGCGCGCACCGCATCGCGGCTGAAGCAGAACCCATGCGGGCCGCCAGAGACCGCAGAGCCCAGTATCGCCCTGCTATAGGCGTAATCAATTGCGATGAATGCCGTCACACTTAACAGCAGTGAAACCAGAAACAACGCCGCCTTGATGCGGCGTTGCCGCTTCACGTCAACCACAATGCTTGAACTTGCAAGTGCGTTGGCCGGAGTCGCGCTCAAAGATGTCCCTTACTGCTTTCGCGGTTTGCCGACGCGCTGCGCGGTAGCGAACATGAGCGCCACCGTGTCCATGTCCTTCGGCTGTACTTTGCCGGGTGGTATGCGCAGATGCGTCACATCCTCGAGCTTCATCAGCAAGTCAACCAGTGCCATGGAATCAATCAGGCCGGAGGAAACGAGGCGCGTATTTTCGTCGATCGCCATTCCCGGCTTGCGAATCAAGCGCGCGACGTGGTCGATCATCTGTTGCGCTTCAGAGTGCACGCTCCAGATTACCGCAACTCTTCCATGCAGTGCTCCAGCGCCTCACGCGAGGGGCGGGTTGCGTTCTCCGGCAATGTCGCTAGCGGCCGATCGGTCATGTTGATCATGTCGATGAAATTCGGCGCCGTGGTGTTCAGGTACAGCACTCCAGTCAGCACCTCGCCGGCCTCATGCGACTGCATCACGCGCTTGATCGCTTCGGTCTTGTTCGTGGGGTCGTAGTCGTGCTCCAGCTTGCGCAGCAGCAGCGTCGAGCCGTCGTGCATGGTGACGTTGATACCGTCCCCTTCGTCATACTCCACATCGATCTCGTTGAAGTGCGGCACGAAATTCAGGTCGTGCAAGGGTTCCTCGTGGTCCTTCACAAACTTGTACGACTTAGTTGAACCCTCGTGATCGTTGAAGGTGGTACAGGGCGAAATGACATCCAGCATCACCGTCCCGCGATGTGAAAGGGCAGCTTTAAGCATTGTGTGTAACTGCTTCTTGTCACCTGAGAACGATCGGCCTACAAACGTTGCCCCTAGCATAATCGCCAGCGCGCAGGTATCGATCGGCGGCAGATCGTTGATCACTCCGGTCTTCAGCTTCGATCCGAGATCTGCCGTAGCCGAGAATTGGCCCTTGGTCAGTCCATACACGCCGTTGTCCTCGATGATGTAGATCATCGGGAGATTGCGCCGCATCAGGTGAACAAACTGCCCGATACCGATCGAGGCGGTATCGCCGTCGCCGCTGACGCCCAGCGCCACTACCTTCGAATTCGCCAGCACGGCGCCCGTTGTCACCGACGGCATACGCCCGTGAACCGAGTTGAAGCTGTGCGAGCGTCCCATAAAATACGCCGGGGTCTTCGACGAGCAGCCGATGCCCGACATCTTCACCACCCGCTCGGGTGCGATCCCCATCTCATAAAACGCGTCGATGATGCGTTCGGAAATTGCGTTGTGGCCGCAACCGGCGCAGAGCGTCGTTTTGCCCCCGCGATAGTCCAGCACCGTCAGTCCGATGCGATTGGTCTTGGGTTGCGGCGTCACTGTAGGCGTGCTCGCCATTACTTCCCCTCCTGCGAAATGATCTCGTCTGTAACCGACCGCGCGTCGATGGGCAGCCCGTTGTAGTGGCGGACGCTGCGCAGCTTGCCGATGTCGGGCACGGCGATGTCGAGCTTCAGCAGCTCCCACATCTGCCCGTCGCGATTCTGATCGACGACGTAAACGCGCTTGTGCGCGGCAATGAACTCGTGCGTCTCGCGCGTGAACGGATAGGCACGCAGCCGCAGGTAATCGGCCTTCACCCCGTACTCCGTCTCTAATTGATCCAGCGTTTCCACCAGCGCATGATGCGAAGTTCCATAAGCGATGATGCCGACTTCGTTTCCTTCGTTGCGCACGATCTCCGGCCCGGGGACCAGCGTGCGTGCGGTCTCGAACTTCTTCGACAGCCGGTCCATATTGTTGGCGTAGTCATCCGGACGCTCGCTGTACTGCGATTTTTCGTTGTGGCCGCTGCCGCGCGCGAACCACGCCGCCGCCGGATGATCTGTCCCGGGCAGCGTACGATACCCCACAGCATCCCCGTCCACATCTTTGTAGCGCGCGAATCCGCCCAGCCGGTCAAGGTCTTCCTTACTCAGCACCTTGCCGCGATCCTGCGGCTTCTCGGGATACCGGAACGGCTGCGACATCCAGTTGTTCATGCCAAGATCGAGATCAGACATGACGAACACCGGCGTCTGTAGTCGGTCGGCCAGATCGAAGGCATCGCTCGCCATCGCGAAACACTCGCTCGGATCGCACGGTATCAGCATGACGTGACGCGTGTCCCCGTGCGATAGCTTGGCGACGAAAGAAATATCACCCTGCGAGGTGCGGGTCGGCAATCCCGTCGATGGCCCCACCCGTTGGATGTCCCAGATCACGCCTGGAATCTCGACGTAATATCCCAGCCCGGCGAACTCCGCCATGAGCGAAATTCCCGGTCCCGCGGTGGCCGTCATTGAGCGCGCTCCCGCCCATCCCGCGCCCAGAACCATCCCGATCGCGGCGAGTTCGTCTTCCGCCTGGACGATAGCAAAAGTTGCTTTGCCGTCAGGACCAAGCCGGTGTTCCTTCATGTATTCGATGAGGCTTTCCACAAGCGACGAGGACGGCGTAATCGGATACCACGTCACCACTGTCACTCCCGCAAACATCGAGCCCAGCGCCGCCGCCGAGTTGCCGTCGATAATGATCATGCCGCTGGTTTCGTTCATGCGCTCTACGATGAAGGGATCTGTCTTGGTTAGCGACGACGACGCGTAACCGTATCCCGCCTTCGCGGCATTCAGGTTGAGCTCGGCCGCCTTGACCTTCTTCGCAAATTGCTTGCGCAGCGCCTTCTCCACTTCAGCCATGTCGAGATTCAGCAACCACGCCACGACTCCGACGTACACCATGTTCCTGACCAGCTTGCGCAGCTTCGACTCTGGGCAAACCGCAGCCGTGATCTTGTCGTACGGCACGGCGTAGAACGTCAAATCCGAACGCAGCTCATTCAGCTTCAGCGGCTCGTCGTACAGTGCCACCGCGCCCGCCTCAAGCGACATGACGTCTTCCTGCGCGGTCTCAGGATTCATTGCAACAAGGAAATCAATCTCCTTCTTGCGCGCGACGTAGCCTTTCTTGCTGGCGCGGATGGTGTACCAGGTCGGCAGCCCGGCAATGTTCGAGGGGAACATGTTCTTGCCGGAGACGGGCACTCCCATTTGAAAGATGGTGCGCAGCAGCACGGTATTGGCGCTCTGCGACCCGGACCCGTTTACGGTCGCAAGCTGGATGCTGAAATCGTTGACGACAGGCTCACGCCCGGCGCCCTGGTCGGCGCTGCGTACCGCAAATTCAGTTGTGGCCATCAATACCCCTTACAAACCGGATGAGAACGGAGGGCAGAACATTCCATTATAGGGCAGTCGGCAAGGGGAATGGCAGTAGGTCAGTTGCCGCCTTTAGGTCGTCGCAAACAAAAAACCCTAACTCATTCGAAAGCCGCGAATGAGTGCGGCACCCGCAATCAGAAAAGACGCACTTTATGCCGGGCCGGCTTCGCCGGCTTCCAGCGTCGTGAAGTACTGCGCCATGTTGCGGAATTTGTTGTAGCGCGCATCCAGCAGCTCGCGCACCGGCAGCTTCTCCAACTGGGATAAATGTTTTTCCAGCGCATCCGCCAACGCGTTCGCGGCCTGGTCGTAATCGTGGTGCGCTCCGCCCGCCGGCTCTGGGATGACCTCGTCGCAAATGCCGAGTTCCAGAATGTCCTTGGCGGTAATGTGTAGCGCCTGCGCCGCCACGTCTTTCTTATTGGAGTCGCGCCACATAATCGACGCGCAGCCCTCCGGCGAGATCACCGAATAGATAGTGTTCTCCAGCATCAGCACCCGATCGGCAACCGCAATCGCGAGCGCTCCGCCGCTACCGCCTTCACCCGTGATCACGGCAATAAATGGCACCTCCAGCCGCGCCATCTCGCGAAGGTTGCGCGCGATGGCCTCCGCCTGCCCACGCTCTTCTGCCCCAAGGCCGGGATACGCGCCGACCACGTCAATCAGCGAGATGATGGGTCGCCGCCACTTCTCCGCGAACTTCATCGCCCGCATCGCCTTGCGATAGCCTTCCGGATTGGGCTGGCCGAAGTTGCGATGTAGCCGCTGCTTGGTGTCGCGACCCTTCTGGGTTCCCAGCACCAGCACTTCCCTGCTGCGAAAACGTGCCATACCGCACACCATCGCCGCGTCGTCGCCGAACACGCGGTCGCCGTGAATTTCGCTGAAATCCGGAAAGATGCGCTCGATGTAATCCAGCGGATACGGCCGGTTGGGATGACGCGCCAGCTCGGTGCGCTCCCATGCCGTGAGTTGCCCGGAAATCTGACGGCGCAACGATTCCACGCGCTCGCGCAGGGCATGCAACTGCTTCTGCGCTTCCTGGTTGCTGCCCGCAGCCATCTGCAATTGCTCAAGCTGCGTTTCGATTTTTTCCAGTTCTTGTTGCGCTTTGGAGGCAGCTTCCATGTTGGGATCGTTTCGCTTGCTGGCGGCCCAGTAGAGCGCTTCGGCCGCATATAGCCAGAAATCCAGCGCCGACAGCATTCCATTCTGCTGTGGCGTGAGCTCCGGTTGCTTTCCCACGGCGGCGGTATCGGGCATGGTAGAGCGGGCCTTCAGGCCCGCGTTCGAGTTGCGTATCTTTTTTGCTGCACCGTCGAGATCGCGTATCTCGACCGTGCAGACCAATTTCACACGCCTTAGACGCAGGTCTGAAGGCCTGCTCTACCCGGTCAATCAACCACGCGCACGCTGCCCCGGCCACAAAGCTCTTCCACACGGTTGATGAACGCGCGGTCCGGCAGAACATTATAGCCTTCCGCTTCCATCACCACCGTGAAGTCGCCCTTGCGCTCCAGGTCAAAGAGCACTCGGGCTTCGCCTTTCCGCTCCCGGCAGATCATGTGCAACACGTCGATAGTGGCAGCAGACGCGCTCTCCAGAGGAACTTTGATTCGCAGATGGCTGGGCAGCTTGGGCTGCGCATCCTCGAGCGGCGTGATGTCGTCGACCAGCATCTTGGGATTCGATCCTTCCTCCACGCGCACTCCGCCCTTTACCAGGACCGGCACCGTGAGCTTCACCTTTTCGCCCAAACGGCGAAACGCCTCGGCGAAAACCAGGATGTCCACCGAGCCGTTCATGTCTTCCAGCTGTCCCTGCACATACAGGTCCCCCTTCTTGGACTTCGCGACCCGTATACCTTTCAGGATGCCGCCGGCCAGCACTTCTCCTTTGCCGGTGGACGACTTCATCTCGCAGATTTCCGTCGTCGACAGCGCGTGGAAGTCGAGCAGCTTCTCCTGATATTTCTCCAGCGGATGCCCGGTTATAAAGAAGCCGAGGATTTCCTTTTCAAATCCCAGCCGCTGGTGCTCATCCCAATCGGGCGTGTTGGGCAGGGGCTTCTCAGCGAAATGATTGTTGTCGTCCTGCTGAAACACGCCGAACAGCCCATGCTGGCCCAGCGCCGCGTCTTTCTGCGTCTTCTGCGCGTGTTCCATCGCGCTGTCGACCACCGCCATTAACTGGGCGCGCCGCCCGAGCGCGTCCATGGCGCCACTCTTGATCAACGACTCGACCACTCGTTTATTCAGCAGATGTAAATCGACCTTTTCGCAGAACTGATAGAACGACGTAAACGCGCCATTGGCCTTGCGCGCTGCCACAATCGATTCGATTGCGTTATGGCCTACGTTCTTCACTGCCGCCAGCCCGAAGCGAATTGCCTCTCCATGCGGCGTGAAGTATGCGTCGCTAACGTTCACATCGGGCGGCTCGACGGGAATGCCCATCTCGCGGCACTCGTTGATGTACTTCACCACGTCATCCGTGCTGCCCGACACCGACGTGAGCAACGCGGCCATAAACTCCACCGGGTAATGTGTCTTCAGGTACGCGGTTTGATACGCGAGCAACGCGTACGCAGCCGAGTGCGACTTGTTGAACCCGTATCCGGCGAACTGCTCCATCAAATCGAAAATCTTCTCGCACTTCTTTTGCGGGAATCCGCGCTCGCTCGCCCCGCGCGCAAAACGCTCGCGCTGCTTGGCCATGGCCTCGGGATCTTTCTTGCCCATCGCGCGGCGCAGCAGGTCGGCCTCACCCAGCGAATAGCCCGCCAGCCGGTTCGCTATCTGCATCACCTGCTCCTGATACACAATCACCCCGAGCGTCTCCTTCAGGATCGTCTCCAGCTCGGGCAACTCGAATTCGATCTTCTTCCGGCCCCACTTGCGTTCGATGAAGTCTTCGATCATGCCGCCCTGGATCGGGCCAGGCCGATACAGCGCGTTCAATGCCGTGAGGTCCTCGACCGCAGTTGGCTTGTAGCGCCGCAGCACATCTCGCATTCCGTGCGATTCAAACTGGAATACCCCTGACGTCAATCCCGTGTGGAAGACCTTCTCGTACGTCACCTGGTCGTCGAGCGCCAGCTTTTGCAGGTCGATTCGTTCGCCGCGCGCCTGCTCGATCAGCCGCAGCGCGTCGTCGATGATGGTAAGCGTGGTGAGGCCGAGGAAGTCCATTTTCAGCAGCCCCAGCTTCTCCACCGCCTTCATGTCATAAGCGGTAACGATTTCGTCGTTCTTAGTGCGGTGCAGCGGGACCAGCTCCGTCAGTGGTTGCGGCGCAATCACCACCCCCGCCGCATGCACACCCGCATTCCGCACCAGCCCTTCGAGCTTCTTGGCAGTATCGATCAGCTCCTTCGTTTGCGCCTCATTTTGGTAGGCCGCAGCCAGCGGCGGCGAATCCCGCAGCGCATGCTCAAGCGTGATGTTCAGCGTCGGCGGAATCATTTTGCCGATCCGATCGACTTCAGCATAAGGAATGTCCATCGCGCGGCCTGAATCCTTGATCGCCGCCTTGGCCGCCATCGTCCCGAAGGTGATGATCTGCGCCACCTGATCGCGCCCATACTTCTGGGTCACATACTCGATGACCTCGCCGCGCCGGTTCATGCAGAAATCGATGTCGATGTCGGGCAGGCTGACACGCTCGGGATTCAGGAAGCGCTCGAACAGCAGTTCGTTTTGCAGCGGATCGATATCGGTGATGGCCAGTGCGTATGCAACCAGCGAGCCGGCGGCTGAGCCGCGCCCGGGGCCGACCGGAATATTGCGCTCCTTGGCAAATCGAATGAAATCCCAGACGATGAGGAAGTAGCCGGAGAACTGCATCTGCCGAATAATCTCGATCTCCCGCGACAGGCGCTGCTCGTAATCCTCCAGCGAGTGCTTGAGCCGGCCCATCGTCTGCAGCTCGCGGAGCATCGTCAGCCGCATGGCAAAGCCCTGGCGCGTTACATGCTCGAAGTAGTCCGGCAGCGAATATCCCGCGAGCACTTCAAACTGCGGGAACGGATCGTGTACTTTTTCCAGACGAACGTTGCAGCGCTCTGCAATCTCCACCGTCCGCGCCAGCACCCGCTCATAACCGGAAAAGACCTTTGCCATCTCTTCCGAGCTCTTCACATAAAACTGGTTTCCGTGGAACTTCAACCGGTTGGTGTCGTTGATCGACTTCCCGGTCTGGATGCACACCATGACGTCCTGAGCATGCGCATCGTCTTCACACAAATAATGGCTGTCGTTCGTCGCCACCAGCGGCAGCCCCAGCTCCTGCTCGAGCTTGAGCAGGTGCGGGTTGATCCGCTTCTCTTCCGGAACGCCCTGGTCCTGGATTTCGAGATAGAAATTCCCTTTCCCGAAGATGTCGCTGTAGGTCGCGGCGGCGGCCCGCGCAGTATCGTACTTCCCTTCCGTCAGACTCTCGGCGACCTCACCCTTCAGGCATCCTGAGAGTCCAATCAGCCCCTGCGCATGCTCCGCGAGGAATCTCTTGCTGATGCGTGGCTTGTAATAAAAGCCGTGCAACGACGCTTCCGACACAATTTTCACCAGGTTGCGATAGCCGTGGTCATTCTCCGCCAGAACAATCAGATGGTTGTAGTTGTCGCCCTCCGGCGCGGCGCGATGGTCGTCCTTCTTGCAGATGTAGAGCTCGCAACCGAGGATCGGCTTCACACCGGCGTCCTTAGCCGCGCTGAAGAAAGTCACCGCGCCGAAGATATTGCCATGATCGGTGACGGCGACCGCGGGCATATCCAGCTGCTTGACGCGTTTGACCAGACGCTCGATCTCGCAAGCGCCGTCAAGCATCGAGTAGTCGGTGTGGAGATGAAGATGGACGAATTGGTTCTGCGGCATTCGCGACCTTGGGTGCTGTTCTTATTTTATTCGCTTCGGCCGGCGCTTGCGGCCTGAGAAAGATGTGCAAAACGAGGACAGAATTAGAAATCTTAGGATAACTTTGTGTCATCCTGAGCGGAGGCGTCGCGGGTTTTGCGACACCGGAGTCGAAAGACCCCTATAACTCTTACGCTCCCGCCTGTTTTTCCGCCATATCACCTACGATGGGCAGCTTGAACATTTGATTCTGGTAGGCCTTGATGATCAGCAGCAGCCAGATTCCAAGCACTGCCAGGCCCCACAACGGCCACAGCAACGCAGTGATAAACCAGCCGACGACAGGTACCAGGTGCAGAATGGACGAGACAATGGTCAGGCCTACATCGATCACGACTAAGGCGATCGTCGCGAACAGGCATTGGAACGAGTGAAAGCGCACGAACCGGTTGCGGTTGTAGGGCTCAATCAGCAGGAAAATGATGGCCGGAATAATCGTGAAGTACGCCAGCATCCCAGCAACATTTTCTGCCAGCGGTGGCGAGGCAGCTGGCGCGGTGCCGTAGCTGGCAGGTGCGGCCTGGGGCGCCGGTGCCGCCTGAGGTGCGGCAGCCGTCGCACCGCCGGGCTGCGGCGCAGCCTTACCGCAATTAGGACAGAACGCCACGTCATCTGCCATCTGAGTACCACAGCTCGCACAGAACGCCATCGAAACCTCCTCATTGGAAGAAGGGCCGGTTCGCTAAGGCCCAAGTATGGCCTCACTCTTAGCCGCGCACAATAGCAGAGTGATGCCACAAAGGCAAAGCAAATTTCAGTCATACCGTGACCCGGCTCAAATCACGCTTCCAGTGTGTACCTTGTGGCCGCCAGCCGGTACATCCTGCGCCACAGCAGCCGGTTCACTGTCACGACGATCATCGCCATAACAATCGTCGATCCCAGCAGCAGATCAAAATTGCCCGAATCGGTAGCGCGCGCGATCGTCGCCCCCAACCCGACCGTCGTATAGGTCTGGTCTTTCAGCCGGAAGTACTCAGCGATGATGCTCGCATTCCAGGCGCCGCCCGAAGCCGTCACCAGTCCAGTTATGAGATAAGGAAAAATCCCCGGCAGGATCAACGTCCGCCAGCGCAGCCCGCTACTGAATTTGAACAGCGACGAAGCTTCCTTCAGGTCCGTCGGAATCGCCATCGCGCCGGCAATTACATTGAACAGGATGTACCACTGCGTTCCCAGCAGCAGCAGCACGACCGATCCCAGTCCCAGGCCGCCGCCAATTCTGATCAGCACCAGCAACACGATCGGAAACAGCGCCGTTGCCGGGACCGACGCTGCAATCTGCGCGAGCGGCTGCGCAATACGCGCCAGCTTGGGGTTGAAGCCAATCGCCACCCCCACCGGCACTGTCCAAAGGGTGCCAATCAGCAGCGCAGCCACCACACGCGCAAACGTCGCTGCCGCGCCCCTCACAATCTCCCGGTACTCGCCCCCATTGAGCGTCGCCAGCATGCCGACCGCACGAATCACCGCGTAGCAAACCCCGAGCACCGCCAGCGACGCAATCAGCCGACCTAGCCACACCTTCCAGTTCCCTGGCGCCACCTCTCGCCGAGGGCCATCGTGATGTTGCGCGAAGTGCATCGCCGCGCGTTCGCGCAACGGACGCAGGACCCTCTTTCGCAGCCGCTTCAATAGCCGCGAATGTTGCACCAGTTCCAGAAACCATGACTCCGGTACATCGGCGCTCTCCACCTGCTCCATCTTGAACTTCTCGGCCCACGCGATCACCGGCCGCCAGACAATCTGGTCCAGCAGCACGATAAGGGCGATCATGGTAGCGATCCCCCACAAGATTGCTTCGGTGTCGCCGGCGCTTGCCGCAGTCTGCAAATACGATCCCAGTCCGGGCAGCCGGAAATCGTTCGCTCCCAGCACAAACATTTCGCACGCCATCAAGAAGAACCACCCGCCCGCCACCGACATCATGGAATTCCACACCAGGCCGATAGCGGCGTACGGCAGCTCAAATTGCGTGAACCGCTGATACCAGTTGAAGCGGTATATCTTCGCCGCCTCGCGCATCTCCCGCGGAATGCCCTTCAGCGACGAATAGAAGCTGAACGCCATGTTCCAGACCTGCCCGGTAAAAATGAGCAGGATGGCGCCCAACTCCACTCCGAGCTGATGCCGTGGAAACAGCGCGACCATGGCCAGCATCACGCCAGGCAGAAAGCTGAGCACGGGAATCGACTGCAGAATATCGAGCAGCGGAATCATGATGCGCTCGGCCCGCGCGTTGTATGCCGCAACGTAGCCGTAAACCAGCGTAAAAGCCAGCGACAGCAGGTAGGCAATCGTGATCCGTAGCAGCGAATAAGCAGCGTAGAGCGGGAGATGCGACGGCGAGCGCGAGATCTCAACGTGCGGATTGAATGGAGCGAACCAGCTGCGCGCCAGAACCACAACGCCGTAAAACAGCGACAGCCCGGCGGCGAAGATGAAAAGGTCGGTCATCACCGACCAGGTCTGTGCCGGCAATAGCGACCACGGCCCTTTACCGAGAATTCGTATTGGCTGCCAGGACGACTCCGACCGCGCCATCAGGCCTCTTCCGCCGCCGGCAACACGTCAGCGTCTTCGCGATGGAACAGCCGCCCCGTCTCTGAGTCGTAATCGAAGATCTCAGCGTAGCGTCCCCAGTTCAGCACGGTTTCGAATTGCCGCTCGACTTCATCGGTGCTGAAATGTTCGTCAAGGATATCGCGGAAGAACTCCTCGCCGATGGCATGGTCGCGTTTGGCGTGCAGCGTGTTCTCAATCAGGCGCAGTATGGCTACGTGCTCGAGCGCAGCTTGGCGGAAAAGCTGCTTCTGCGTCTGGATGTCAGCTTCCCCAAACCTGCGTCCTTCCATCGTGACCTGCACCTCGCCCTCTCGCACTACGGCAAAGCCAAGCATCACCGACGCGTCGACGATTGGCAGCAGGTCGTCCACGTCCATCGAAAGCTCGTCTGCCAATTTGTACAGGTCCTCGTGCCCGCCGCGCTCCGCCAACAACTCCATAAAGCCGGCTATGCCGCCAGGGCGCGCGTGCGGAAGCATCTGAAACTTGGTTCGCTCCCGCGGCCGACCATCGCCCGATGCCGGCGCCGCTTTGCCGGGAACCACCGCCTCCTCTTCCGGCCGGGTCAGCGTCTTGTAGATGTAATCCACATAGGCCAGGAACCGTGGCGACTTGCGATCGCGATACTGCGGGATGTCAATTTCAAAATCGGAGCGAATGCGCGCCGGATTGCGCCCCAGCACGATCACGCGGTCCGCCAGCAGCACGGCTTCCTCGATGTTGTGGGTCACAATGAAGATGGACGTGGTCGGCATCTTCTTGTTGATCCACAACTCGAGCAGCTCCGACCGCAGGTTCTCGGCGGTGAGAACATCCAACGCAGAAAAGGGCTCGTCCATGAAGAGCACCTCTGGCTCGACGACCAGAGCGCGCGAGAAACCTACACGTTGCTTCATTCCACCGGAAAGTTCTTTCGGATATGCCGTCTCAAAGCCATCAAGGCCGACGGTATCGATCATCTTCAGCGCCCGCTTGTGGCGTTCGATGGCGCCAATACCGCGAGCGACCAGAGGCGCTTCCACGTTTTCCAGTACCGTCAGCCACGGAAAGAGCGCGAAGCTCTGGAAAACGATAGAGACATTCGGGATCTCTCCATCCATCACCTTGCCGTGCCACAGCACATGGCCGGACGAAGGTTTCGACAATCCGGTGAGCATCCGCAGCAGCGTGGACTTCCCAGAACCCGAGGGGCCAAGCAGGCCGACGATCTTCCCCGGACAGATTTCCAGATCTGTCGGAGCAATCACCTCAATGCGATTGCCGTCCCGTTGCGGATAGTATTTCTCAACCGCGCAGGCCTTGATGATCGCCTCAGCCAACGTCCTCTCCTCGTCCGATTACTTCGTTGTGCTTCCTTGTCCGATTACATCCCCATGCGCTTACATCGTCATGCGATTACTTGTTAGGTGCGACTCCACAGCTGCTGCAAAGTCCGTCCTCGGCGGACATGAGCCAGGGCACGACCTTGGTCGTGCCGATCACCCCATTCCTTGTGCCATCCCTGCGGGCGAACGGGTTACCCGACAAGCGCCGCTGAAGCCTGCCCTGAGCGCAGCCGAAGGGCGCTCGTCGGCGTGTGTTTAGCCCGCCTGGCTTTGGCCTCTGCGATTACTCAGTCTAGGTGGAGTTGTCCCCGCCGACAACCGCAGAACTCGCACAATTGTGAAAGGAGGATGAAAGCCCCCGTCGCGAAATGCAACCAGTCAGGCACGTCCAGATGGGTGTACGCCGGACCGGAATATCCCACGGCTATGGTGCTGTGGTCGTGCGTGCGGCCATAGAAGACGTGTCCGGAGCCGATGTTGGTGAAGCGCACGATGGGATAGTTGGTGGCGCACTGGGCGTCGTTACCGTAGGCGAAGGCTTGCGAGAAGCCGTTAAATTGGCGTCCTGCGGCGCGCATGGGTGGCGCGCGGGAGCTTGACTCGTGCGGCCCCGGGTTCCCAAGATGCCGACGCAGCGCCGACCAGTTACTTCTTCCGACTGGGATCGTCGTCGGGGTTAATGTAATTGAACTGCACCGGCGACTGACCATGAACCTGTACTACTACGTCATCCACTGCCATCGCGTAGTGATGCATGCTCGGATCCAGATAGGCGAAGCTGCCCGCGGGGAATACCATCATCTTGCTCACCTCAAACTGATCTCCCATTCCCACCCTGAATGTGCCAGTGATGACGGTCACGTTCTCGCGTTGCGGATGCCAATGCGGCGCAAGCTTGTATCCCGCGGGCATTTTCAAGCGAATCGTGTAGTCGCCCGACGATGCCATGGGATTGCCTTCCAGCACAGCCAACTGCGCTCCCGGCGGAACAAACGGCGGCGCAGCGCCCCACGGAATCGAATCGGGAGTAAATGCATTCTTCTCCGCAGCCGACACAGTCGAGGTTCTGCGGACGCCAGCCTGCGTCATCCACAATACCGTCGCAACTAGCAACAGCAACAAGCAGAAATTCCGTTTCATCGCCCCTCCTCATCGGATTAGACCCGAAGCTGGAATGACACTATGGCCCTAATTCTTCGGTCTGGCAATGAGCGCCAGATATTTCTTGTGTATCTTTGGTGTATCGGTGTAGCCTGCGCTCAAAACAGGGTTATTGAGGAATTGCATGAGCCCTTCCAGGTCCGGCGATATCGAACTCGACCTCGGCCGTTACGAACTTCGGCGCGCTGGCCGACGCATCCAGCTCGAAAAGAAACCGATGGAGCTACTGATTTTCCTCGCTGGCAGGCGGGATCAGCTGGTGTTACGCCAGGACATCGTCTCTGCGCTGTGGAAGTCCGATCCGCTTATCGACACCGAGCGCAACATCAACAACATCGTGCGCAAGGTCCGCACCGCGCTTGGCGACGATGCAGCCAAACCGCGGTTCCTGGAGACCGTGATTGGCAAGGGCTATCGCCTCGTCGGGCCGGTGCGCGTCATCAGCCCGCGTTTCCCAGCCACTCGTTCACACGATGACGCAGACGTCTCGGCGCCGCCCATAGCCCACAGCCGTCGTACGCGTGATCCGCTGGCCTACTCCGAATTTCTGCAGGGCTATCGTCAGAGTTTTTCTGGCCATCCTAAGCTTTTGCGACAGGCTGCACAGCACCTGATGAACTCGGTGGCACGCGATCCGGGCTTTGCCCTCGCTCACGCAACCCTGTCGTATGTGTCCGCTGCGTGCCACTTCGGGTTCGATCCCAGTCACAGCTGGCTCGAGAAAGCTGAATTCCACTGCAAGCGCGCTTTGGAGCTCGATCCGGCTCTGCCCGACGCCCACGTGGCGCGAGCCTTTCTGCTCTGGGGGCCGTCGAAGAACTTCCAGCACATTGAGGCCATTGCCGAACTGAAGCTCGCTCTGTCTCTGCAATCGGATCTGCTTCATGCTTACAATCGCCTCGGGACTATCTTTGCCCACATCGGGCTGATGGACCACGCCCGCAGCATGTATGAACGCGGGGCTGCTTACAGCCCGGGCAAGACCATCAGCAACAACATTACCCAGGTCTATGTTTGGAATGGACAGTACGATCTCGCGCGCGATCAGATCGAACGCTGGCTCGGCAAAGAGCCCGACAGCAAATATGCGATGTACTTTGCTCTTGCTCTGGCGATTCTCACCCGGCAATGGGAGGGGGCACAGCATTTGGCGGAACAAGCCGTTCGCCTGACGCCCGAGGAGCCTCTTGTCATCAGCCTGCAAGGCGTGATGTACGCTGCGATGGGCCAGTCCGGTCGCGCTTTGCGTTGCATGAACGAAGCCTGCACCAATCCCAAATCGTTTGGGCACGCACATCATACCTACTACCAGGTCGCGTGCATTCTCTCTCTACTGGACCGTTCCGAGGTCGCCTTCGAGTGGCTGGAACGCAGTGTGGACAACGGCTTTGCCTGCTGGCCGTTTTTTCGCAACGACCCCGCTCTGGAGACCCTACGCGGCCAGTCTCGGTTCGAGTTGCTGGTTAGCTCCCTGCAGGCCAAGTATCCCAGTCAACTGGGTTTGTTGTAGACCCCTGGGGTCAACTGCTCGCCCTGTAGCGGCTACCAGCCGTGGCAACCAAAACTCGCAATCTGCTGTGGAATACCACTGCTAGAAGCCTGAAATGTCCGTGCTTGCCGCCGAAGTGCCTCGACAGTTGGCGTAATATCCCATAGCACAAGTTAGCAGGAGTCCGGGACCGGACGAGTCCGCCCCCGGCCCGACGCGCCCGCTCCCCGCTCCGCTCCACGCCTCGCACGCCTAGGCTCTCGGCGCGCGACAGCCCGCGCGGACACGGCTCCCCCACCGGTTCCGGTCCGACGTTCCTAGTTGGTTACTAGAGGCGGACGTTTCGGATCGCTCTACCTCCTATCCCTCTCGCGGTTTGACCACGTTTTTTGATCGCCTGTAAGATCGAGGATTGTCTTCTCCTCCTGAACGAACGGGCATGTCGCACAATCTTCCCAAGGCCTACGAACCGGGCGCCATCGAACCGCGCTGGGCTGAGTACTGGGTACGGGAAAAGTTGTTCCACGTCGAGACGCCAACCGCGGATGCACCGCAACCGCGATTCACTCTGATCCTGCCGCCGCCCAACGTCACCGGCCGGCTGCACATGGGGCACATGCTGAACCAGACGGAGATGGACATCATCGTCCGCTGGCATCGCATGCGCGGCTTCCTTACGCTCTGGTTGCCAGGCACCGACCATGCCGGCATTGCGACGCAGATGATGGTGGAGCGCCAGCTGGCCGCCGAAGGCAAGGCCCGCCGCGAGATTGGACGCGAGGCATTCATCAAACGAGTTTGGGAGTGGAGGAAGGAATACGGCGGCGCCATTCTGGAGCAGATGAAGCGGCTGGGCGCCTCGGTGGACTGGGCGCGCGAGTACTACACCATGGACGAGCGCATGTCGCACGCGGTGCGCGAGGCCTTCGTCCGGCTCTATCACGAGGGGCTGATCTATCGCGGCAAGTACATCGTGAACTGGTGCCCGCGCTGCATCACGGCGGTTTCCGATCTCGAAGTGGTACACGAGGAGACACCGGGCAAGCTCTACCAGATTCGCTATCCGGTCATTGGCTCAGAGGGCGAGTACATCGTGGTGGCCACGACGCGCCCTGAGACGATGCTGGGCGATACGGCGGTTGCCGTGAACTCCGGTGACGAGCGCTACCGGCATCTGCATGACAAGAAAGTCCTGCTGCCGCTGATGAATCGCGAGATTCCGATCATCACCGACGACATACTGGCGAACCCGGAGTTCGGCACGGGCGCGGTCAAGGTGACTCCGTCGCACGACCCGAACGACTTCGAAGCCGGGCTGCGCAACGATCTGCCGCAGATCGAGGTGATGAACGAAGTCGCGCAGATGAACGAGAACGCCGGCCCGTACAAGGGGCTGGATCGCTTCGAGGCTCGGCAGAAGGTGCTGGAGGATCTGGAGCGCGGCGGATTTCTGGTGGGCACGAAAGATTACGTGGTACCGCTCGGAAAATGCAGCCGCTGCAATACCATCATCGAGCCGCGACTCTCGACACAGTGGTTCGTGAAGATCAAGCCGCTGGCCAAGCGCGCAATCGAGGTGGTCGAACGCGGGGACATCAAGTTCGTTCCGGAGAATTATGCCCGGACGTATTTCGAGTGGATGTACAACATTCACGACTGGTGCATCTCGCGGCAGTTGTGGTGGGGACATCGCATTCCGGCGTGGCACTGCAAACAGTGTGGCGAGATTATTGTTGCGCGCGAGGCGCCGGCGACATGTACGAAATGCGGCGGCCCGGTGGAGCAGGACAGCGATGTTCTCGACACCTGGTTCTCGTCGGGCCTGCTGCCGAGCTCGGCACTGGGATGGCCGGAGAGGACGCCGGACCTGGACGCGTTCTATCCCACGACGCTGCTCATCACCAGCTTCGACATTCTCTTCTTCTGGGTGGCGCGCATGATCATGATGAATTGCCACTTCATGCGCGGCAATCCGAAGGGCGACATTCCCTTCGAGACGGTTTACATCCACGCACTGGTGCGCGATGCCGAAGGCCAGAAGATGTCAAAGACCAAGGGCAATGTGGTGGATCCGATTGAGATTATCGAGCGCTACGGCACCGATGCGGTGCGCTTTACGCTGGCGGCAATGGCTGCGCCCGGGACGGACATTGCTTTTTCGGAGAGCCGGACGGAGAGCTACCGCGCGTTCGCTAACAAAATCTGGAACGCCGCGCGCTTTCTGTTCATGAATGTGGATAAGGCGCACGAGAGTGGGTTGTGGTCGCTGAGCGAATTTAAGTCGGCACGGAGTACAGGCAGTACGAATCAGTTCGACGGGAAGGGTGTGCCCGGCTTTACTCCGGAGGCGCTCGAAGACCGCTGGGTTCTTTCGCGCTTCAATCGCGTGGCACAGGAGATCGATGAAGCTCTCGCGACCTATCGTTTCCATGAGGCAGCGCATGTGGTCTATCACTTCTTCTGGGGCGAGTTCTGCGACTGGTACCTGGAGCTGATAAAGCCGCGCCTGGCTGCCGAGGACCGCGAGCAAGGCCGCATCGCTTTCGGAAACCTGATCAGCGTTTTTGAAGGCGCGCTACGCGTGCTGTCGCCATTCATGCCATTTATTACCGAAGAGCTGTGGCATGCGGTTTACGAGGGTAAGCCCCCCGCGAAGTCGATTGCGCTGATGGCGTATCCTCAGACAGATCCTGCTCAGGTAAACGTCGAAGCCGAAACCGAAATGGCGGTGCTGCAGGACTTGATCGTCAGCGTACGCAATGTTCGGGCGGAGCTCAAGGTCGAGCTAAAGCAGAAGCTGCCAATTGAAGTTCACGCGGGCGACGATGTTCGCGCGCTGGTCGAGCGTAATCGTGGGGCGGTGGAACGGCTGGCGAATGTTGAGAGCATCAGGTTTATAACGGAGTCGCTGGCCAAAGCTGCGGGCGCGCGCAGCACCGCGCGGTTCGATGTCCGCGTGCTCTATGAGCGCAAGATTGATGTTGCTGCCGAGCGCGAGCGCCTCAGCAAGGAGTTGGCGAAGCTGACCCAGGAGCTGACGCGCGCGACGGGGCAGCTTAGCAATGAAGCATTTCTGTCGAAGGCGCCGGTCAAGGTGGTCGAAGGGCTGAAAAAGCGCACGGCTGAAGTGGAATTGCTTATCGAGAAGATTAAGTCCGCGCTCGACGAATTGGATTTGTAAAAAGATAAACGTCCTGAGGTTCATCTTGGACTGGACATCCCGCAGGATCACGGCAATCTTGGAGAACGCGCTGCTGGAGGACCGCGCCACCCGCGACGCCACCACGTATGCCTGTATTGATGTGAACCAGCGCGCTACGGCCACCATTATCGCGAAACAGGACTGCGTACTCTCCGGCCTGGGCTGCATCCGCCGCATCTTCGATGTCTTCGCGATGCTCGACGGCACCGTTACCTCGCATCCCGAAGTCACCAGCCACCGTGAGATTTTTGACGGCGTGCGGGTGCGGAAGGGCCAGTCCGTTGCCGTCGTGGTGCACAATGCGCGAGTTGTGCTCTCCTGCGAGCGCGTCATCCTCAACATCATGCAGCGCATGAGCGGCATCGCCACGCTGACGCGGCAATATGTGGATGCGGTGCAGGGGACGGGTACCACCATCCTAGACACACGCAAGACCGCGCCCGGCCTGCGGCTCCTGGACAAGTACGCTGTCACTTGCGGCGGCGGGCACAATCATCGGCTGGACTTGAGCGACGGAGTGCTGATCAAGAACAACCACATCGCGCTGGCGGGCGGGGTTGTGCCTGCGCTCGAGCGCGCGCTGCGCAACCGGCGCGGCTCGGAGACGGTGGAGATTGAAGTGCGCTCGCTGGCGGAGCTCGACCTGGTGCTGGAACACGGCGCCGAAGCCGTACTGCTGGACAACATGACACCGGAGCAGATCCGTCAGGCCGTCCAGCGGGCTCGCAAGTCTCAAAGCCCGGTGCCTCTGGAGGCGTCCGGCGGAATCACGCTGGACAACGTGCGCGCCTATGCCGAAACGGGGGTTGATTTCATCTCGGTGGGAGCGTTGACCCATTCGGTAGCGGCTGTCGATCTGAGCATGCGGATTGCGCCAGCGTAGCAAACCGGTATTTAGCATTTGGTACCTAGCACTCAGCCAAGGCGGCGCCGAGCTACCTTTTATCGAGGCGCTCGCGCATAATCTGATTATCCCTCCGACGGCTCCAACTCGGATCGACACCAGGCTGGAATCCTCCACCGATGCGCGCCTTTGCCGCATCGTAAAACTACTTAGCGATAATGCGACCATCGTGGTCAGCGGCCAGCGCATTGCAAAGGAACTTGGTACCACCCGATCTGAGGTCTGGCGGGCGATACAACACCTGCGTGAACTCGGCCTCCAGATCACTGGCCACCTTGCGACCGGATATCAACTTATGACTGTACCCGATCTGTTGCTGCCCGATGTCCTGAGTCCGCTGCTGAAGGGCACGATTTTTGCGTCTCGCATTCATCATGATTTCCGCATCGGATCGACGAACGTCGCCGCCATGCAAGCTGCGGCCGATGGCGAGCCCGAAGGGACGGTGTTCGTTGCCGAAGAGCAGACGGTGGGCCGCGGCCGGGGTGGTCATAGTTGGGAGTCGGCGCAGTCGGTAGGAATTTACTGTTCGGTTGTATTGCGTCCGGAGATGGCGCCTGTGGACGCGCTGTTTCTGTCATTGATGACGGGAGTGGCAGCCGGCCAGGCGATCGAGCAGATCACCGGCCTCAAGCCTGATCTACGCTGGCCCAACGACATTCTGCTCAATGGCCGCAAGTTTTGCGGCATTCTCACCGAGATGAATGCCGAGCCCACGCGCGTGCGCCATGTCGTGATCGGCATCGGCATCAACGTCAATCACGCGAGTTTCGCCGGCGAGCTAAAACCTATTGCGACGTCGCTGCGGATGGAGAGCGGGCGCGAGTGGTCGCGCGTGCAGCTCACTGCGGCTCTGCTAAAATCGCTCGACAGCGAGTACCGCAAGCTGGTGGAAGGCGGCGCCGACGCGCGCTCTGCGCTTATTCGCACCTTCGAAGCATGCTCCTCATTCGCGCGGGCGCGTCACGTTGCGGTGGATGAAGACGCGGGAACCTACACTGGAATCACCGAGGGTCTCGACCGGCGTGGCTTTTTACTGGTGCGCACTGAAGGCGGTTTACGAACGGTATTGTCCGGCGCCGTGCGGGCGCTGAACGGAAATTAGCTCATGCTTCTTGTGGTCGATGTCGGCAATACCAACACCGTTCTCGGCGTTTTCCAGGCCGCCTCCGGCAATGCAGGCGCGCCTTACGGGCCGCTGATCGCTCACTGGCGCGTGTCTACCACCAAGACGCAGACGGTCGATGAGTATGGCGTGCTGTTTCGGAATCTGTTCGCCATGAATGGTATTGAGTTTACGGCGGTCGAAGGCACGGTCATTTCGTCGGTAGTGCCGCCACTCGATTCCACGCTGCGCGAGGTGTGCGAGCGCTACTTCCATTCGCGGCCACTCTTCATCGAACCGGGTGTGAAAACGGGTATGCCGGTGCACTATGACAACCCGACGGAGGTGGGCGCAGATCGCATCGTCAACAGCGTTGCTGCCTTCGAGAAGTTCGGCGGTCCCTGCATCGTGGTGGACTTCGGCACGGCGACGACTTTCGACGTGGTGTCGAAAAAAGGCGAATACCTGGGCGGGGTGATCACGCCGGGGATTGGCATCTCAGCGGACGCGCTGTTTGCGCGCACGGCGCGACTGCCGCGCGTCGATATTCGCAAGCCGCCACGTGTGCTGGCTACGAATACCGTGAACAGCCTGCAGTCGGGGCTGTATTACGGCTATCTCGGGTTGATCGACGGCATTCTCCAACGGCTGATCGCGGAGCTGGGCGATGACGTTTCGGTGGTGGCGACCGGTGGGTTGGCTGGCTTGATGGGTGGGGGCTCGAAATATATTCGCGCAATCGATGACTTGCTCACCTTGGAGGGCCTGCGCATCATCTATGAGCGCAATCAGGCGCACGGCAAACGGCGCGCGGAGGCTGCGGGCGGAAACAGCGATCATTCGGAGCCGCCGCCCAAGCGCCAAACGGCGACCATGGCACGCAAGCGCGGGTGAGCCGTCGCCCGCTTGGCCTATTCATTCCGTGGAAAACTACTTCAACTATTTCACCGAAATTGAGGAGCACTTTCAGCGCCGCCGGGGCACGTTGCTGTTGTTGTCTCCGCTGGACTGGGCGCTGATGGAGACCTGGAAAGATGCCGGCATTCCCTTGCAGGCTGTAGTCCGCGGTATCGATATCACATTTGAAAAATGGGAGCGGCGGCCTCGCAAGACGCGTAAGGTGAATGGCCTCGCTTTCTGTGCACAGGAGGTCCTGGCTTCCGCCGAGGAACTGAAAGACGCGGCCGTTGGCTCAACGCTGAAGAAGCCGGGCGATACTGGGCTGGACCGATCGATGGTGGCCGTCTACCTGACGCGAAATGCGGAGGCGTTGGATCGCGTCGAGTTGCCGGGTTCTGCGATGGCGCTGGCGAGAGAAACGGCGGCGACGCTGCGGAGCTTGGCGGAGTCGCTCTCGCAACAAGCTACGGCTCGCATGGAGGATCTTGAGCGGCGGCTGACGGTGGCCGAAGAGAAGCTGTTTGCCGCGCTGCTAGCCGCGACGGCGGATGAAGCACTGTATCAGGTGCGAGCCGAGGCGGACCGCGATCTGGCACCGTATCGGCGGAAGATGACTGCTCCGCAGATCGAGCAATTACAAAAGCAATACATTCACAAGCGGCTGCTGGAGCAGCATCACGTGCCGCGACTGAGTTTGTTTTATATGTAAGGAAGCAAGCAACTGGCAATTAGCACTCAGCAGTCAACAAAGACAAACTCTTGCAGCTAACAATCGAAAAGCTGGTTTATGGCGGAGACGGTCTGGCGCGACTGCCGGCCGACGAACCGGGGCCCCCCAGCCGCGCCGGGTCTGCGCCGATTGGGGTGGGGGAGCACGGTCGCGGGAAGGCGGTCTTCGTCCCGTTCGTTGTTCCGGGTGAGACGGTCGAGGCTACGGTTGTCGAGAGCCGCGGCGGGTTCACCCGCGCCGAACTGGAGCGCGTTCTCACTCCGTCGCAGGAGCGAGTCGAGCCTGGATGTCCGTATTTCGGGCGCTGCGGCGGCTGTCATTACCAGCACATCGACTACGCAGCCCAGCTCCGGTTCAAAGCCGACATCTTGCGCGAGACGCTGCGCCGGACGGCAAAGCTCGACCTCCAGCAAGAAATTCCGGTGCACGCGGCCGAACCGTGGGGCTATCGCAATCGCACGCGCGTGCATGTGCGTCATCAGCCGGAATTCGCGGTCGGCTATTTCCGCTACGGCTCGCATTCGTTGCTGCCGGTCGAGCGCTGCCCGATCAGTTCGCCGCTGATCAACCGGGTTATTGAGCCTGTATGGACGCTCGGCCGCAAGGAGGTTGCGCCGGAAAGCCTGCACGGCCTGCAATTTTTCGCCAGCCACGATGACAGCGAGCTTCTGGTCGAAGCTTATGTGCAGCCCGGCAGTGATATGAGCGATGTGCAGCGGTGGGCGGCGGCACTGCACAAGTGGGTGCCGAACATTGCCGGCGTGGTTGTGTTCCCGACGGCGCAGGTCGAAGACGATTCGCGGCAGCGCGCGCCACTCACCTCGATTCGCGCAGAGCCGTCGCAGGCGATCGGTGAAGGTGCGCTGATCTATCATGCTGCTGGAGTGGACTATCGCGTCAGTGGAGGATCGTTCTTCCAGACCAACCGCTACCTCATCGATAAACTGGTTGAGATTGTGGTTGGCGGGCACACCGGGCGCGCCGCCCTCGATCTCTACGCTGGAGCCGGGTTGTTTACGGCTCATCTCGCACGCAATTTCGATCACGTCCTGGCGGTCGAGGCCTCGCCACACGCGTTCGGCGACCTTCGACATAATGTTCCTGCGAACGTGAAATGCCTTCGCATGACTACCGAAACTTTTCTTGCTGAGCGGGCCGCGAAACTTGCACCGGACCTGGTGGTGCTCGATCCGCCGCGTGCCGGGCTCGGCGAAAAGGCTACGGCAGCGCTGGGGCGCATGTCCGCCTCGCACGTGACGTACGTCTCATGCGATCCGGCAACCCTCTCGCGCGATCTGCGGGTGCTGCTAGAATCGGGCTACCGGGTCGAGCAGGCGCACCTTATCGATCTGTTTCCGCAGACGTATCACATGGAAACGGTCCTGCATCTGGTCCGCTGAGTCGATGACCCCCGTCCGCAACCGGGTTCGCAGTTTGTCAGGTGGTGGAGACTGTCATGTACGCGATCGCCATGATTCGCTACCGGAAACCGCTGGAAGAGGTGCAGAAGCACGTGGACGCGCATCGCGCGTATTGCCAAGGCCTGAAGCAGGAAGGACTGTTGATTGCTTCGGGGCCGGTGGTACCGCGAAATGGTGGCGCCATGTTGCTGCGGGTGCCGGATGACGAAGTGCAGGCGGCGCTGGACAGCATTCGCGACAACGATCCGTACACCCGGTTCGGTGTTGCGCAATACGAACTGTGGCCCTGGACCCCCGCATTCGGCGCGGAGGACCTCGACCGCTTGTAACTCCAATCGGCGCAGAGTCAGCCCAGCAGGCAACATCGTCCTGCTGAGGGTAGGTGGCCAACGCGGCGCGCGAGTTGGGACTTGGGCCCGCTTTGTCCACAACGTTGCTCGACGAACCCGGTGTGCGTCCTCCGACGCAGCTACTGGCAGCACAAGCTGAGAAGGGCGCTGCCGCCCCGCGAAGACCGTACTGCGGCGGCCAAGAGCCGTTGTTCCTGGCAGCTCTCGCCTTCTCCGCCGGAATCATCGCGGCCAATTATGCTTGGCGCGCGCCTTGGGTTTGGCTGATCGGTTTCTTAATGGCCGCTCTTGCGGCGGCTTTTGCGCTTCGGCGCTCGCCGCAGCTCTCGTTCATTCTGGCATTGGTCGCAATTTTGCCGCTCGGCGGGTTTTATCTTCAAGCGCGTGATGCCGCCCAACCCGTAATCGCCGGCAACTTGCAGCCCTTTGCTACCGGGCAGACAGAAGTTGAAGTAACGGCTCATGTCATCCGCGAGGGGCTCATACGCGACAGTCCATATGGCGGCAAACAGGAATCTGTGGATGTGGCGAGTGAACAGCTTCGTGCCGGCAACCGGGTGCTAAACGAGTCGGTCGGAATCCGGCTAACTATCTATAGCAAGAAAGTTGAAGAGGAGGAAGCGCGGCAGGTCGGCGGGGAGTCACCGCTGCGAGGCTACACCTACGGGCAGAAGCTGCATTTTGTTTCCAAGCTGCGCATGCCGCGGAATTACCGCGACCCAGGAGCGATGGACCTGACCGGCTATCTCGCCTCCCAAGGCATTCGCCTCACCGGCTCGGCACATGCTAGTGAGGTCCAGCTGTTGCCGGGTTTTGTTGGCAGCAGAATCGGACTATTGCGCAGTAGCGCCCGGCGAAGCGTACTGGCGTACATCATGCAGCTCTGGCCGGGAGAGCGTGGGGCGCTGATGCAGGCGGCGTTGATCGCCGGCCGCGCATTTTTCGGGCGAGATATCAAGAGTGATTTTCAGCGTACTGGGACATATCACATCCTGGTGGTCTCGGGGATCAACGTCGGTATCCTCGCGTTCGCAGTTTTCTGGGTATTGCGCCGATTACCGTTTGGAGAAACCTGGGCGACGATTGTCACAATTCTGCTCTCCTGGGGATGCGCGTTTCTCGCAGATCTGGGCTCGCCAATTGTGCGCGCGACGATCACGCTGAACATTTACCTGCTCACGCGGCTGCTGTTTCGCGACCGTGCAGGCCTGAACGCGCTCGGAATAGCAGCGCTTGGGATTTTGGTTTGGAATCCCCGTACTTTGTTTGAGGCCAGCTTCCAACTCACATTTCTTTCCGTCATAGCCGTGGCTGGAATTGCGGTGCCTATCCTGCGGCGAACGCTCTATTCATTGCAGAGCGGCTTGCGGAATCTCGACTCTCCGGAATATGACTACTGGCAGCCAACGCGAGCAGCCGAGTTTCGGGTTCAGGTGCGGATGGTTCGCGCGGCATTGCAAAACATTGTTGGCCGCGGCTGTGCCAACTTCCTGGTCAGGAGCATTGTGGGCGTCGTATTGGCTGCCGCGCAACTGCTTTTCGTGTCTGCTGTGATTCAAGTAGCACTGGCGTTACCGATGGCGTGGTACTTCCATCGCGCCACCACGATGGCGCTTCCGGCGAATGCGCTCGTGATACCAATTGCGTCCGTGCTGTTGCCGAGCGCGGTTCTTGCGGTCGCGCTTTCCTACATCTGGCATGCATTCGCGTACATACCAGGGGCGATCGCCAGCTACTCGCTTGACGCTCTTACCGGAACCATCCGCCTCTTTGGGCATCTGCGAATTTCCGACGTGCGCGTGCCAACGCCGACCCTGCAGGATTGTATCGCCGCGGCATTCGCCTTGGGCCTGGCACTGCTGGTCGCAAGACGGCGCGTGCTCGCCATCGTCGGCGTAGCGGGGCTATGTGCTACCGCTGTATGGATTGTGCTCTTCCCACCTCCTCTGCAATGGCATCCCGGTGTATTCGAGGTCACCGCAATCGACGTCGGCCAGGGCGATTCCCTTCTCCTGATCACACCGGAAGGCAAGACGCTCCTGCTCGATGCGGGCGGCATGAGAGCAAATTCGCGCTCGGAGTTCGATGTGGGCGAGGAGGTGGTCTCGCCTTATCTTTGGTCGCGCGGCATCAGCCGCCTGGACGCGATTGCCATCTCGCACGCTCACAGCGACCACATCGGCGGAATGCGCAGCGTCATTGCTAATTTTCGTCCGAAGCAACTGTGGTATGGCCTTCAGTCCCCGAGCCCCGGCTTTATCGACGTGGAGCAGATGGCGCGGGGATTCAACGTCCAGTTGCGTCGGTTCTCAGCCGGCGAGTCTTTCGATTTCGGCGGCGTTCACGTGCGGGTACTCAATCCGGCGCCAGGAGCGGAGGCGCATGATCCGGCGCAGGACGACGAATCGCTGGTCTTGCGCATGCAATACGGCAATACGTCAGCCCTGCTGGTGGGGGACTCCCATAGACGTGTTGAGGAACTTCTGCAAAGCGAAAGCCCGCAAGCCGACCTGCTGAAGATCGGCCATCATGGAAGTGCAACTTCTAGCACTCCAGAGTTTTTGCAAGCGGTGAGCCCGCGTTTCGCCGTTGTCTCGGCAGGATTCTACAACTCGTTCGGTCATCCCCGGCCGGAGGTGATGCGCCGCTGCGCCGATGCGCATGTCACTACCTATCGCACGGACCTGGCGGGGGCGGTTTCGTTTTATCTGGACGGCAGAACGGTGACCGCTAAACCGGCTCCTCGCTGACCGCTTCGTCGGCGTCGGTGGTGGGATGGTTTCGGTATTCCTCGATTGTCGCGCGCGCGTCTTCCGCCTGCTCGGGACGTACCAGAATCACGACCCCACCCACACCGGGAAGGATGTCCTGCGGCGCCTCACGGTTCTGGATCATGGCCTCAATCCCAGCCGATTCCAGCAAGCCGCGGACGACCAGCGCCTCGGATTCTTCATCGGTGTCGAAAACTTTCACCAGCTCCTCGTGCCCTTCCGTGGTTTCTGCCATAGCTCCTCCGAAGGCTTCGATGCAAGTGGCAGGTCTATCGGCCCTTTGCAGTGTTGATTCCGTTTGCGCCGCAATCGCGCGGTTTCGTTGTATGATGCCGTCCATCCGACAAGGCAGGACCGGTATGGTGTAACCGGTTCGCCGATGCTGCGCAACGGCAGCAGCGCGACGCACATCAAATTGTAACGGAAACCAATCGGGCACGGCCTGGCAACCCGCAGAGCGGCTGGTCTCCTCGAAGGGAAAACATGGGGCTATCGGAACGCAAAGAAGTAAGCACACCACAACTAACCAGCAGCAGCCAGGAACAAGAAGACGAGCGCCGCAAGCTACGACGGCTGCAAATCATGATGAACATGGTGATGTCGGTCATCAGCCAGGATGAGGAGCTCACCGTGGAGGAGGCCGCCGAACTGGCGGCCAACGCCAAACGCGCAGCCCTGGCGATGTTTCCGGATAAGGAGTTCGCCTACGACATTCTGTATCGCCCGCGGCTGCAGCGTCTGATCGCGGAGCGCTTTCGCGTGCAATGAACGCTTATTTGCTGATGCCGGTCAGATAAACCGTCAGCGTGCCCCAGAAAAGCTTGGCTCGCATCTGAACGGGGAGATGACGCTCGTCGTCGCTGTACCAGATCCAGACGCGGCCTTTGCCCTTCAGCAGGGCTCCTGAATCACCTTCCGGCCCAACGCGTACCGTTTCAAAGGTCCCGGCCGGCGTCTTGATCTGTTCTTTGGCTTCGACGTGGGCACGGGCGGTAACAGTCTTACCGCCATCGTTCAGAGGAAAGGTGTACGTCGCGCCCATCTGCAGTGGCAGACTGGCGACATACAAAATGCCGGAGACAATGTCGGTTACGCAGCCGGGAATGTCGTTCTCAACGTTCTTTTGCTGACCATCTTTGAGGTTGCGCTCTTCCAGGACTGCCTTGCTGCGAGCATAGTCATAGGTGACAGCCGTCTCGCGCAGGCGTGAGCCCTCCTCGGTATGCTTCATGGATTTGTAGGAGCACAGCGTCTTCGCATCGAGATATGTGTTGAATCGGTCCTGCACGCGGTATAGCAGAGCCACCACGCCGCTGGAGTCCGCTGTGGCCGAAACATGGTTCTGCGCGCCGGAGTGATCGATGCGCAGAGTGGCCACGCCTGCGGTCCAGAAGCGCCACTGCCCTTCATAGCGAAGCGTCTCCCCATAAGGAAACTGGAAGCCCGGGCGCAGCGGTTCAATCCGCGAGCCGGAGCTTATTTGTGTTTGGGATTGGGGTTGGGGATGCGACGCCTGCAGCGGTGTGCCTGCCTGTGCGCCATCTGCACACATAACTGCGCCCAGCAGCAGCAGCGCGAGTACCAGAGAAGTTCGAGCGTGAAAGGTCGTCACCTTTACCGTCGTATCCAGATGATTTTCGCAATCAGCACAGCCAGCAGAGCGGCGGCGCCGAGCAGGGAATTGTACTCGCGATGGCGGAAGTATAACTCACGCGAGAAGCCGCGGGTTGCACCTGCGAACCACAGCGTGCGTGGCAACAGGCTGGGGACCCGGCCCGTGTAGTCGGTGTATGCCGTGAAGTGCTCCCGCAGGTAAGCCTCTTCCCCGCGAATGACAGGCAGGTAGACGAGGAAGATGATGACGATAAGTACAACTCCGACCCAGATGTCGCGCGCGGCAATGGCGAAGCCGATGGCGAGGATGATGGAGCCGAGGTAGAGCGGATTTCGCACGTAGGAGTAAGGACCTGTCATCGTGAGCTCACGATTCTTCTTTACGTGGCCTGATGCCAGCGCGCGAAGTGCGAGTCCCAGGGACGCGACGACCAGTCCAACGCAGATACTCAACCAGTTCGGCTTAGCCCGCCAGATGTAGAAAGCCGCGAAAAAAAATCCCAAAGGCACTCGAATCCGGCGCGCGATGCGACTCCATGTCTGTACCGGCGTGGTTGTTGCAGCGTCGGTCACCACGGCCTCCGGGCATGCGCGGGGAAATTAGGACTCACTGCGAAGGGCTTCCCTTTCTGTTTTGCCGTAGCTGCGATAGAAGTGCGGATGTGGAATGCTCCTTGGGATCGCCGACAATTTCTATGCGGCCGCCGTACGCCGCCACTTCATCGCGTTCGGGGACGTTGTCGCGAGTGTAGTCGGTTCCCTTGGCCTGAACGTCGGGATGTATCTCGCGTATGAGGGCACGCACGTCCGGCTCGTCGAAAATCACAACTGCGTCAACGTCGGACAACGCCGCGATGATTTCTGCCCGCTCATCCTGAGGCATGAAGGGCCGGCCTTCTTCCTTGATCCTCCGCACACTGGCGTCCGAGTTCAACGCGACAATTAGCTTTCCGCCCAGCGCCTTGGCGCCGCACAGGTAACGCAGATGTCCCACATGCAGGAGATCGAAGCAGCCGTTGGCCAGGACGATCTGCTCGCCGGAATTTCGCCATTCATCTGCGCGCTGCCGTAATTCGTCGCGCGAAAGTATTTTGTTCTTGTAGTCGCTCACGCTGAAATCGTTTGGGAGTATTGGTCGATTGCCGCCAGCAGTTCCTTATCCGAAACGGTAGCGGTGCCGCGTTTCATCACCACGAGACCTCCCGCGATGTTTGCCAGGCGCGCCGCGGAAGCAGTATCGGCTCCAGCAGCCAACGCGGCGGTGAAGGTTGCAATCACGGTATCTCCCGCGCCCGTGACATCGACGACCTGATCCGAGCCGAAGATCGGAATCGTCAGCGGCTCGCTATTTTTTTCAAATGCCACCATGCCGTCGCGGCCGCGGGTAATGACCAGCGATTCCAGCGCCAGTTCCCGCATCAGCCGGTCGCCGGCGCGCAACAGGGCCTGATGGTCGTGTCCGATCTTGATGTGCAATGCCTCTTCCACCTCCGGCTCGTTGGGGGTGGCAGCGGTCGCGCCTTCATAGTAGAGCAGGCGATAACGGGAATCGATGGTGATGGGCTTGTTCTCCAGGCAGCCATTCGATTTCACGAACGCGAGCAATCGGGGAGTGGCCGCTCCATATCCGTAGTCGGAGACGAGCAGCGCATCGGACGCAGTGGCATACTCCCGCGCGGCATTCACCAGGTTAAGCAGCGCGGGGTCAAGCTCGCGGAGTGGCTCGGGTTCCCTGTCGATGCGAACCACCTGCTGTCTGCTGGTATGTGACATCCCCGCGAGGATGCGTGTCTTGGTGGTTGTCGTGTGACCCTTGAGCCGCTGAATGCCGCTGGTGGAGATTTTGTTCTCCCGAAGATGCTCGAGCAGCAGGGTGCCGGCCTCGTCATCGCCAACGACACCGACGGGCAGCACGTTGACACTCAGCGATGCCAGATTCATAACTGCGTTGGCGCCTCCGCCGGGAACGACCGTGCGCTCACGGTGCTTGAGGATGAGAACAGGCGCCTCGCGGGAGACACGCGCGATCTCGCCGAAGACGAACTCGTCGGCCACCAGGTCCGCCAGCACCGTCACCGAGAGCTCCGGAAAGGAGCGGACGATTTTCTTCCAGCGCTCTGTGTCCTTGTCCTTGGGCTGCTTGTTCATGAGTTCGAGAAAAAGCCCGGTGCATAAATATATTCACCGGGCCGAGGCGAGTCTAGATTGTCTCATGCTGATTGCGCCTTTCGCTGCGCAATCGTGGCCAGCAGGTCATCGACAGTTGCGGCGGAATTCACCAACTGCATCGCGACGGGCACAACATGCAGCGGGCGCAACTCCGCAATACCGGTGCCCAAGTTGATTGCGTCCTTTTCTGTGGTAATGAATGCCGAGGCTCCGTGCCGCTTGCACAGATCCAGCAGCTGCTGCACATCGGAACGAGTGTAGGCGTGATGGTCCGTGAAAGATTTTGTGCCGGCGAGGGTAACGCCTACGGCACGTAATTCAGCGAAGAAGTTGTCGGGCCGGGCGATGCCGCAGAACGCGAAGCACTTTTCGCCTGCTTCAGGAGCAATAACGCTACGCGACAAGTGCCATAATTTATTGCTGTTTAGCGGTAAGCCTTGAAGTGGCACATTATTTGTGATGACAACAGCGTCGGCGCGCGACAGCGATGACAGCGGCTCGCGCAGGCGCCCGGCAGGCAACACGCGATCCTGCACATCGGTTGGCGTGAGCATCACGATATCGAAATCGCGCGCTAGTTGACGGTGCTGAAAGCCGTCATCCAGCAGGTGGAGCTGCGCGCCGAACTTCTGCTCGGCGAAATTGCCGGCGGCGTAACGGTCTTCGCCGACAATTACCGGCACGCACAGCTTGCGGGCGATCAGCAGGGGTTCGTCGCCGAACTCGCGCGGCGTTCCGGCAGGGTCGACTAATGCGATCCCCTTCGTCGCCCGTCGATAACCACGTGAGAGCACATCAAACGCAACGCCGTGCTGCTTCAGCAATTCACCCAAAGCGATCAGGAACGGCGTTTTGCCCGAACCGCCTACGGTCAGATTTCCAATGCTGACTACCGGCCCCTGAAGTCGGCGGATCTTCAAAGCGCCCCGATCGTAGAGGTCGTTGCGGGCGCGCACCACCGCGCCATACAACGCAGGGAGGGGATTCATGCCCGATTCTCCGAATGGAGCTCAGCCGTCGGCAGTTCCGCGTTCAACAGCCGAAGCAGCGCGGTGACCGTTTTTTCGGTTGCTCCCTGTTGTGAACGGAGCACCTGCAGCGCGCGTGCGCCAAGGGCAGCGCGCTCGTCATGGTTCTCGAGGAGTTGCAGCACCGTTGCCGCCAACGATTGCGGCGTGACTACTCGCAGCGCATCCGCGTGCTGAAAGGTCTCCACGATGTCGCGGAAGTTCTCGGTACTAGGACCGACGAGAATTGCTGTGCCGAACTGCGCAGCCTCCAGAACGTTGTGTCCGCCTCGCGGGACCAGGCTGCCTCCGATGAAGGCGATGTCGGCAAATTCGTAAAGTCCGGCGAGCTCGCCGATGGTGTCAAGCAGGAAGATTCCGCGTGCGATCGGACAGCCTCCGTTCCAACTGGACCGCCGCTGGAAAGGAAAGCCTGATGATGAGATCAGGTCGGCAACACGGTCGAAGCGCTCAGGATGACGGGGCGCTAACACGAGCAGCGCATTTGGGTAGCGGGACTGGAGCTGGCGAAAGACGTCAAGCAGCGCTGTTTCTTCGCCCTCCAAAGTGCTGCCAGCCACGATTACAGGACTGATCTCTTGGCGATGAACTGCGTCAAGGACCGTTGCCACAATTCGGGATTTCTGTGGCGGCTTCACTTCGAACTTCAGATTGCCGCTGACCTCTACGCGGTCGGACGGCGCTCCAATCTGTATCAGCCGACGCGCGTCCTCATCGCTCTGCGCCAGGAAGAGATCAATGTTATGCATCATCGGCCGCAGTAGCCCGCGAAAACGTAGATATCCGGGAAGGGAGCGATCAGAGATGCGCGCGTTCACCACGGCAACACTTGCTCCCGAGAGCTGTGCCCAGCGCAGCAAATTAGGCCAGAATTCGCTCTCCGCCAGCACCAGCATCTGGGGACGCAGCGCCTGAAGATAAGGACGAACAGCAAACGACAGGTCAAGCGGCAGATAGAAGACATTATTTTCGCCGAAGCGCTGCCGCGCCAGCTTCTGCCCTGTATCGGTGGTGGTGGAGACTACAACGCGCCCTGTCGGAAGTTCTCTCTTGAGTTGTTCGACCACGTGGGTGATGGCGAGCACCTCGCCGACGGAGACGGCATGAACCCAGATCGTGTGTTCGGAGGCGCGGCTTAGGAGGTGGTCAGGCACCCTGCCCAGGCGCTCGCTCCAGCCCGTGCGGTACTTGCCATGGCGCCATATCTCGAACAGCCACCACGGCGCGCTCAGAATCAGCACCAGGAACAGCAACAGGCTGTAAAGGAAATACACGCTGAGATTGTAAAACCTTTCGTTCGCGAACCGAGTGGTTGACTTAACTGAGCCTTTTCCCCGAGACATAAGGATTGCCCGCGATTGCAAATCGCAAGGGCTGCTCGACAGCTTTGGTTATGCCGACACGCGGAGTGGCAATAATTTCGTCGGGACGGAAGCCATCGTCGGCGAGCCACAGGTCGGATTGGCCGGAAGTCAGGTCTTTGTTGTTGTCGCGCTCACGCGTGATGTCGAGTGCTTCGGACATTCGGCCGGGGCCGCTGGAGATCGCTCTCAGTTGCGGGATGCGTGGGGAGGACGGAAGCTCGAGCCCTCGCGCTTGCGACATTGCCTCTATACCAAAGACGGGCTGCATAGCGCGAAAGAGCACGCCTTCGCCCTGACCTTCGGGCATGCACGAGACATTCAGACAGTAGTGGTTGCCATAGATGAAATAAACGTAAGCGTGACCCGGCGGTCCGAAGAGAACGAAGTTGCGAGCGGTTCGTCCAGCATAAGCATGGGCAGCAGGATCGTCCTGTCCAAGATAGGCTTCATCTTCAACAATGCGACCGGCGAGAAGTTTCCGTCCCTCGCGGCGAATCAGCAGCTTGCCAAGAAGTTCGCGCGCCACGGTGACGGCATCGCGGTTAAAAAACTCCCGGGAGAGAACTGCAGCGGCGCGCAGTTGTGTTGCCGCGAGGTCGCCGCAGCCGCGATTCGTCATCCCGCCGTGCATCCGCATCTGTCGCTCATGCCTTCGCGGCGATCATGCGCAGCCGTACATGGTCCAGCATCCAAACGCCGTCGCGAAAAAGAGCAGCACGCGCAAAGTCCTCCCATCGCTTGATGAGCTCGGGTTGCTGCTCAACCGGAACGGCCGACAAGGCACAGCCGGCAAACATCTGAATCCAATTCGCGAGTCCGCGCTCGCCGTCGTCCAGCGGAGTGGGCCGAGGGAAGGCGATAGCGAAGTGTACATTGAAGCCGTACGACTCCAGCAGCGGCGCATATTGCCCAACGGAGGGGAAGTACCACGGGAAGCGACTTCCTGGATTTGACACGCCGAAGCATTCCATGGCGCGGCAACCCGCCTCAAGCATTTGCCGCAGGTTGCACGGACCGCCCATCTCGAACACGAAACGCCCGCCTGGCTTGAGCGCTCGCGCAACTGACGCGATCGCACCGTTCTGATCGTGTACCCAATGTAATGCCGCATTCGACAGCACGGCGTCGAACTCGGCCATATATGACAAGGCCGTGGCGTCGCCCATATTAAAGCGCAGCTCGGGATAGTTGCGGCGCGCACACGCGATCATCTCCGGCGACCTGTCCACGCCCACAACCTCTGCGCCGGCCTGTGCGACTTCCGCAGTGAGCTGGCCTGTCCCGCAACCTAGATCGAGAATGCGTTCGCCCGGCTTGGCATCAAGCAACGCCAGCAGGTCACGCCCATATCGCCATATATAAGAATGGCCCGACTGATAGAGGTTGGAATTCCATGTTTGCGTGCGCGAACTCATCCGGAAATTGTAATGCCCGACTATTGGTCCGGAATCCCGGCTTCGCGAGCGCGAAACGCCCAGTAGTCCCCCGCAGTTTCACTCAAATCGCCCGCAGGCTTCTCGCCGCGAAACACTCGCGAGACTCCCCGAACTACCCGGCGCATTGGCAGTTCGCCATTACTCTCCGTCAGAAACACCTCCCCGACCTTCGAGCTGCGATAGTACCAGCGCTTGAGCAGCGCCAGGTGCTCCATCCGCTCCAGCGCGCTACGCACTTTAGGCGCCTCGACCGCTGCGAGGGCCTCTGTGATGCGCGATTCCATTGACTGCGGCCTGGAGCTGAGATGGGAGTCCTCCGTCTGCTTTCCGACTGTCAGCGCGACGGGACCGCAAATCTGTCCGGCAACAATCTTGAACAGCGACACGGATTCCCGCTCGGAGGAGGGCTGCACCATGGCGCCATTGAGTTCGTCCAGGGGACGCACGATTTCCGTCAATTGTGATGTGGCAGCCTTAACTTTCTCCAGGCGCGCATGCAATCCGGCCGCGCCTTCGAAGTCGAGATTGGCAGAGGCTTCATCGCGCTGCCGCTCGATCTCGCGCAGCAACGACTGCCCTCCTGTCTGGAAGAATTGCTGCACGCGTTCGACCTCAGCCGCATACTCCTCGTCGCTGCAGCCTTTGAAGCAGGGTGCGAGACACATCTTCATCTCGGAATAAATGCAACCTGGGAAGGTGGGATCGGGATTCAGGTCGAAGGTGCAGCGGCGCATCTTGAACAGATCAAGCGAGTCGTTGGCAAACTTCTCCGCCACGACGCGCGTGGGAAATGGGCCGTAATATTGGGCGTTGCTCTTCAGCCCGCTGATGCGGGTCGTGACGGCTGCACGGGGATAAGCATTGTCTAGGATGAGCTTGATAAGCGGCGCGAAACGCAGGTGCAGGCGCTTGTCATAGCTCTGAGGAAATTCGCGGCGCAGGGTTTTGTAGAGCAGAAATGAAGCTTCGAAGTCGGAGCCAACTGCAGTCCATTCGACCACGCGGACGCGGTCGCGAAGATTCAGCTTGCGGCTTTGTCCTTCCGCCGCACCCAGCAGACGCTGCAAACGGCGTCGCAGGTTTGAGGTCTTGCTGACATACGGTTCAATTCCCTGCTCGCCGCGAAGCACGAAGACCGCCGCGCCAGCCGGAGCAGCAGCAAACAGCTCGGAATCGCGGGCGGGAGTGAACTCGAAGGTTTCCACGGACACGATAAAGATTATTTCACCACAGAGGGACGGAGGACACGGAAGGCCGGAGAACCCAAGGTCAGTTGAGCTGACGCCTTGAGGCGTGCAGCCGGACGGTCATCCACCCCATGGAGCTGCCGAGAAAGATCCCCGGCAGCAGATCACCGAGCCAGTGGAGGTTCGTGAGCACGATTGCCGAGCACAGCATTACTACGAGCACAACGACCGGTACGCGCCAGGACGGCATCGCATGCCATAGCATCGCTGCAAGGCTGCAAGAGACGAGCGCAGTGCCTGATGGGAATGAGTTCCAGTGTTCATGACCGCCCTGCAGCAGATGGAAGCCGTAGAGATGGTCCTGCAGATAGGTCGGATCAGGCCACCCGCGCCCGAAGATTCGTTTCAGAATGGTCTCGACCGCGATCGCCCACATCGTCGCCCAGGAGCAGAGCATCGGCGCCCACGTGGACTGAGGAAGCGACCGGCCGGACAGGACCCACGCGCCACAACCAAAGAGAAAAAGCATGGCCACTACGGGCACGAGTCCCAATGGAAACAGCGCGGCATAGAGCCCGTTCCAGACGACCGTGTGGCGAACGTGGAGATCGAAAAACTCGGCGAGCGGCCGGTCGATGTAGGCGACGCAGACCAGGGTGGCGATTACAGTGACAGCGCCAGCAATCAGCCAATTCCGGAATGCGTGGCTTGCCTTCATTCCTTCACTGCCGCCTTGCTGTTGCGCAGCGAGAGCCGGCTGGGTGCGGTTATCCGCTGGAAATGTGCCTGCTTTGAGTGCTGCCGGTAATCCGGTCCCTCAAGCTCGACCTTCTTGCACATCTCGTGCAGGCGTGAACGCATGCGCTCGCCAATGCGGTCACCGAGAGTCTCGCGACGGGCGGCCCGCTCTGCTGCCGACGGGCTACGCAGATTGTCGGTCTCCGGATTGGTCTCCTCCGGCCCGTCAGGAAAATTGGTGGTGACGATGGTAGTTTTGTTGGCGTTATAGCGGCTGTTGAGGATGTAGTTGACGGTGTCGAAGACCCACTCGGTGCTGCGCACTGCGCCCAGCTCATCGAGCACCAGTACCTCTGTGTCGAACACCGGCTGCAAGACCTCCATCTCGGTTGCCTGGACCGAGGGGTTGTAGGAGTTCTGGATTTGCTTGAGCAGCTCGCGATAGTCAGAGAAGAGGCAGGGAATGCCTTTATCGCGAATCAGGGCTTTGATGATGCCAACCGCTAAATGCGTCTTGCCGACGCCCACCGAGCCGACAAACAGCAGGCCGGTCTTGTCAGTGGGGTATTCTTCGACGAACCGTCCCGCAAGGAAGCGCGCATCGCGAATGCTCTTCTGATTTTTCTGGTCCGGATCGTATTCGAAGGTCGTGAGCTCGCAATGCTCGTAGCGCGCGGGGATGTGGGCGGCTGCGAGCAGGCGTTCGGCGCGCCCTTGAACTCGGCAATCGCAGCGGACCGCTTCGCGCTCTTTGCCGTGCTCGATGGTTCGCCATCCCGTGCCGCCGCACAGGGCGCAGGTCTCAGTCGCTGTGGTCACGGTGTTGTCCCGAATTCGAATCTACTGTGCCACGGCTTCGCCTGCAACTATTGTTGGCGCCACTTTTGCATTGAACGTTGAGAAACTTGTGCGGCTCTGTGCAAAACTGAGAGTCTTCAGCCTTCGAACAATTCGAGAACCGCGAAGGCAGCGCTGGTCGAGAGCAGTCTCTACCGGCTATTTCACAGCCGCAAGTTGCTCCTTCCCCGCCGGGAAAATGTCGTACACATAATCATGAGCCGTTAACGCGCCGGGCTTCATGGTGCCTGACTTAACGCGTTTCACAACATCCTCGCGCGAAAGCTCGAAGATGGCATCGAGGATTTGCTTGCGCTCGGCCTCGCCAGCCTCCGCCAGCACGAACAGCACACGCGCGCTGTGCTGGATGTATTTCGGCGACCGCAGTTGCCGCTTCAACAGTTCCATGATGATCGGCGCCTTGCTGCGGTCAAAGCGTCCCGGGTCGCCGCGCCGGTCCAGCTCCGCGAAGAACTCCGCGGTCCACTCATTGTGATAGTCCCACACCTTCTGGAACAGCTCTGGGGTAAAGCGGGTCCCGGCCTTCACTTTCTCGGTGCTCGGCGCCAGCACGACGCCGTCTTCGGTAAGCGCCTGCCGCTGAAAATAGCCATCCTTGGTGATGACGGCTTGATGGCGGACCAGCGTCCAGAGCCAGGAAACGTCGATGCGGTAGGTGGCGAGATCGTTCATGAAGCGCTGCTTGAGTTCGTAATCGTCGATGGCCGCAGCGAAGTTGCCGTTCAGGATCTGGAAACCGTAGTTTGCAGCCATGTAGAACGCGTGCTGGATGTGCTCGATGGTGATGTCGCCCTTGGGCACGCTGTAGATGACGTCCCACAGCGCTGGGGAGAGAAGCTTCTCCGGCGTATCCATCGCTGCCTTGATGAGAATGCTGGGGGTAATCTTGCCATGCGGGTTCAACAAGCCGCGTGATTCAAGCATCGCCCGCTCTGAGTCCACCAGCCCACTCGCGACGGTGGGTACGGCTTTACCATTCGCGTCCACCGTGTCGCTTGGCGCATCGAGCATCGCCTGCAGTTCCGCCAGCGGCACGCGCAGCGGCCCATTTCCCGCGGCCACATACGCGGGCTCGGGACTGGCGACCCAGCTTTGGCGATAGGCGTCGTAGAGCCGCCCCTTGGCGCGTCCGGCGAGGATATTGTCGAGGGTAACCTGCCCGCCAGTCGGGTCGTCGGGCACGAACATCAGTCCCAGCAGCCGCTCGCGGAGCTTGTCCATGACAACCGCGCGCATGGCGACCGGGTTATAGCGCGAGCGCCCATAGATATCGCTCGGCTGATACATCATGACGGCGGCCATGCCGCCGATGGGCGCACCCTGCGTAAACTCGCCGTGCTTCAGGCCGGCCATGAGCATCACCAGCGCGTTGTAGCGTTGGTAGGCGATCATGTTCGGAGACGCCATGCCAACGCTTTGCGGGTCAGGAAAGACACCGTTCGGATCGTCTTTCCACATTTCGATGAGGCTGCCGAGGTAGTCCCAGCGGCCGACATTGGTCCCCAGCAACCGTCGCCGCAAGGCCCAGGCGATGGCAGGCAGATAGCGGCCCCCATTCCCTTCCTCGTACAACATTTTCATTTTGAAGGTGCCGGCGGGAACTCCGATGATGGCTTCCACCCGGGACAGCAGCTTCTCTACGATTAGCGCTTCGCGCGGCGTCTGCATCTTCGGGATGTAGAAATACACGCCGGTTCCGGCACGCTTCAGGGCATCGTAGTTGTTGAGGGCCCAGAGAACGACCAATGCCACTATGCCAGGCACGGGTTGGTCATCAACCATGAAGTGTTCGTAGACGATGTGGATGCTGGGCGGACGAACCAGACGGGTCGGCCACTGCTGTGGCTGCGTGTTGATTTTGTACGAACGCTTGCCGGTCTTCTTCACCACTTCGTATGGCTTACCCGCCCAACGGCCTTCGAGAATTTCCTTGGCGTTCTGCAACGCGGCGAATGTTCCCACCGGCTGGTTCGTGGGCGTGCCTTGAGACTGAAAATGCGCTGGTGAGGCGTCTTCGAAATCCGGCATGTTCATGGGCGCGGCACTGTTCAGCGCATTGAACGCCATGTCCAGTGGATGCCAGGGGCCGGTTAGCTCAAGTCCGGGATTTTGCAACGGATGAACGTCGGCGGGGATGGGCACCTTGTCATTCAGCCGCCAGCGCCACTCGGTAACGCGATCCAGGAAGTTGTCTATCATGCCGTCTACGATCTGACGGAAGCTCCAGGGATCTCCGCTGATCGGGTCAGCGAATGACTCGTCCCAGTTCGGCCACGAATATTTTCTGCGCACCGGCTCGGCATTCTGGAGAAGCGCGCGACGGGCGCTCAGGGCCTCGGTGATGGCAGGACGCAGCTCACGGGTTAACGTCGCAATTGTCTCTTCGACGTTGATGTCGCGACCGTTGACCTTTTTTGTGCCGAACAACTCTGGGAATTGCTGGAGAATATCTTGGCGGACCATGCGCGCCTCCGGTTCCCATGGTAACTCCAGAGCGCAGGTGTGAGCCGTCAGGTGTTTGCGACTGCGTGCCGAAACGGGAAAGGGGCTGGCAATTGCAGCTGGAACTGCCCGAGGATAAGTTTCGTATAGTGCGATAGGGACATTATGTTGACATTCTTGCTCTGGCTCGTGCTGCTGTTCTTCTGCTGGCCACTCGCGCTTCTCTTCCTTTTTCTATACCCGATCATCTGGCTGATTCTGCTGCCGTTCAGGCTACTAGGGATCGCGGTGGAAGGAGTGCTGGAGTTGGTAAAGGCAATCATCTTCTTGCCCGCACGGATTCTGCGCGGGCCCCGGCGAGCGTGGTAGGTCGATCCTTCTGAAAAAAGAGCGGACCCGAGGGTCCGCCCTTTTGTGCATCCCAACTAATCCCGCCAACCTACCCGACTTTCACCGCGTTCTTCTCTTCCTGCTCTGCGGTCGGGAATTTGCGGAGACCTATACCGGTATAGATCTGCCGTGGACGCGCGATTTTCTGCTCCGGATCCTGTACCATCTCGTTCCACTGCGCCAGCCAGCCGGCCGCGCGCGGTATTGCGAATAGCACAGTGAACATGTCCGGCTGGAAGCCCATGGCCTGATAGATGATCCCCGAGTAGAAATCGACATTGGGATAAAGCTTGCGAGTGACGAAGTAATCGTCCTGCAAGGCAATGCGCTCGAGCTCGAGGGCGATGTCGAGGCGACTGTTGCGGCCGGTAACTTCGAACACCTCGTTGGCGACAGCCTTGATGATGCGGGCGCGCGGGTCATAATTTTTGTAGACGCGATGCCCAAAGCCCATCAGCTTGATCTCGCCTTCTTTGACGCGCTTGATGTACCCCGGAATGTTCTTCACTGAGCCGATTTCGTCCAACATCCGCAAAACTTCTTCGTTTGCGCCGCCATGTAGCGGGCCGGCCAATGCCGCAGCCGCGCCGGCCATGGACAGATAAGGATCGGTCTGCGCACTACCGATGACGCGCATGGTGGTGGAGCTGCAATTCTGCTCGTGGTCGGCATGGAGGATGAAGAGCACATCCAGCGCGCGTGCGATCACGGGACTGGCCACATATTTCGGCTCCGTCATCTTCCACAACATGTTCATGAAGTTTTCGGTATAAGTGAGGTCGTTGTCGGGGTAAACGTACGGATGGCCGCGACGGTGACGATAGGAATAGGCCGCCAGCGTTGCCATCTTGGCGATCAGGCGAACGATCTGCTTCTGCCGATTTTCCGGATCCTGGATGTTCTTGGCTTCGGGATATACCGTGGACAGGGCCGCGAGGGTGCTCACCAGGATGCCCATGGGGTGGGCATCATAGCGGAAGCCGTCGATGAACGTCTTGGTGGTCTCATGCAGCATGGTGTGATGCGTGATCTCCCACACCCAGTCCTTTTCCTGCTGCGGAGTCGGCAGCTCGCCGTAAAGCAGAAGATACGCAACCTGGAGGTACGTGCAGTGCTCGGCCAGAGCCTCGATGTCGTAACCGCGGTAGCGAAGAATGCCTTTGTCGCCATCGATAAAGGTAATGCTGCTCTTGCAGAAAGCGGTATTCATGAATGCGGGATCGTAGGTCATGACCCCGAAATCTTCGGGCGCCGTCTTGATCTTCCGCAGGTCCATCGCGCGAATGGTTTCCTGCTCGATGGGTGATTCGTAAGTCTTATTGGTGCGTTGGTCGGTGATGGTCAAAGCATCCTTCGGCATGACCGGTCCTCCTGTTGGAACGGATGTATAAATTGCGATACCCGGGATTACGAACGAGTGTTCGAACGGGTCGATTCTACTGTTTCGATGCCGGCCCAGTTAGCGACGCGCATCACACAACCTTGTGACATAGCGGGCAAAGTGGCGGTTATTTCTTGCTCCCCGTATCCGAACCGGCGCTGCTTTTCTCCGAATTGGAGGATTCTGTGCTCTTGCTCTCCCCTGATTTCGACTCCGCCGATGATCCCACGTTCGTACCATTACCCCCCGTCCCTTTGGACGATTTCCTGGCATAGTCGGTAACGTACCAGCCCGAGCCTTTGAACTGCACGGCCGGCGCCGAGAGCAATTGCTCCACCTCGCCGCCGCAGTGTGGGCAAGTCGTCAGAGGCGGATCGGAAAACTTCTGGATCCGCTCCGTCAGGCTATGACACTTCTTGCACTGGTATTCGTACAGAGGCACTGGTTCCCCACAATCGTTCTAAGTTATTGATTCTATTTTTGCCGGATGGTTGCGGTCAATTCTGAGGAGCCGCTCTTCGCTGTTCGCCGGTCGCTTTTCGCTTTTCGCCAGCCCGCTGTGATGTCAACTAACACCGGGATGGGTGCCTGGCCTTCTGTCGGGTAGGGCGGGCCTACGAGATGGAGTTGCCCTTGCCAGGATTGGCTCGTCCCCTGAAACTAGCAATGTGAACGCCATCGCAATCATTCCGGCGCGGCTGGCCTCCACGCGGCTGCCCGGCAAAGTTCTGCGCAAAATTGCCGGCCGGCCCATGCTCGCTTATGTATACGAGGCGGCGCGCGCCTGTCCCAAGCTGCAAGATGTAATCGTGGCCACCGACTCGCAAGCCATCGCCGATGTCTGCGGCGAGAACCACTGGAACTTTGTTCTGACGTCACCTGAGCACCGCAGCGGCACGGATCGCGTCCATGAGGTCGCGCAAAAGATCGATGCTGATGTCTACGTCAATCTCCAGGGCGACGAACCGCTGGCACGGCGCGAACATCTCGAGGCGTTGCTTGCGCTGATGGAGCGGGAGGATGTAGTGGTTGGTACGCTGAAGACCCCGTGCCCGGCCGAGGATATGAACAATCCCAATGCGGTAAAGGTCGTGGCCGCGCTAGACGGCAAGGCTCTCTATTTTTCCCGGGCCGCGATCCCCTTTAATCGGGATCAGAGCAAAGCTGTGCGCTACTACAAGCACCTTGGCTTCTACGCCTATCGCAAAGCTGCGCTGGATGCATTTTGTGGCCGGCCGGAGTCAGAGCTGGAGCGCAGCGAACGGCTGGAGCAGTTGCGGTTCCTGGAGAACGGAATTGCGATTCACGTCGCAGAAACGCCGTATGACACTGTGGGAGTAGATACCGAAGCGGATCTAGCCAAGGCGGAAGAGCTCCTCAAGCGCCGTTAGGTTCGGCTCTGGTAGAACACGCACTGTAGTGGCGCGAGAAGCTCATCTTGCATTGATCCCGAGCGAGTAGTACAAAACACGCGTGAAACGAAGCCTTCTTGTGCGCGTGACGAAGGGTCGTAGTTACATTTGGCCCGAGAGGCTTCCAATGGCTGCCGGCAGCATGCGGCTGGCGGTAGTCTTCCCGCCCTGTTTTAGGAGCCTCCACACAAGCGCCGACATCAAGAAATCAAGAGAAGCGTCGCGTCTTCAGTGCCACTCTCCGAGATACCGGCTAGGTGGTCCGCATGTCGCGCGTACCAACCGTGCCAGTACGTCTGATCTTCGTCGAGCCAGCTCTGGAGTTGAGCTCGCAGGGCGGTTGAGCGCTGCCGAAAAGCTGGGTCACCGGGACGATATTCCGAAAGGTCGCGTAGCCATTCCGTCGCCAGAGCATTTTGATGCTTACGAAACCAATTTATCCATGTCGTGGTAGAAAGGTAGAAAGTGAGTAGGGAGTAGGACCTCCCACTCCCAGCTCTTCCCTAACATGAAGACCGCTGAAGACTTTAACGTTGGGACTACCTGAATGCGGCTGAGGATTGGGGTCTTTGCACCGACTCGACATTTTGCTTCGCGGCCCACGCCTCTGCCGCGGCTACTCGCTTGCCGATCGAGGGGTGCGAATGGAAGAGGAACTCGATCCACTTTGCCGGCTGGCGCTCCGCCAGATTCTGATCGGCCAGCTTCTGCATTGAGGTGATGAACGGCTCGATGGCCGGCGTGTTCTCCCATGCGTAGCGGTCGGCCTGGCGTTCATGATGACGCGAGATTGCATTCAGGGCGGGCATCAGCAAGAACCCAAGTACGGTCGCAACCAGGACGATCAGCGGGAGATTGGCAAAATCGTAGAACCGCGGATCAAGCGCCGGGAACCATCCCTTCGCGAGCACAAACCGCAACACAACATTGATTAGCCAGAACCCGAAGAACGTAATACCGACCTGCGTCAGAATGCCTTTCAGGATGTGCTTGTGCACGTGATGCCCGAGTTCGTGGGCCAGGATGGCCTCAATCTCGTCGTCGCTGTAGTTCTGCAGCAGCGTATCGGCCAAAATAATTCGGCGGGTCGAGCCGAGGCCTGTCAGCGCAGCATTGGCTTTGTTAGATTTCTCGGAAAGCTTCCATTCATACACTCCGCGCACTCGCGTGCCTGCACGTTCCCCCAACTTCGTGAGCCGGTCGCGCAGGCTGTCGTTGGCCAGCGGTTCAAACTTGTAGAAGATCGGCATGAGCACAACCGGCGCGAGCTGCGCCATCAGCAGAAACAGGCCGACAAATACCGCCCATGCGACGATCCACCAACGCTGCGGCGCGATGCGGATGATGGAGTAAACAATCTCCACCATAATTGTTCCGAGCACCAGCGAAAGCAGCCAACCCTTGCATTCATCCCAAAACCAGCTGCGCAGCTTCTGGTTTGACAAGTGGAACCGGTGCTCGAGCCGGTACCCGGTGAAGTCGAATGGCGCGCTGATAATCTTGGCAATGATCGAGAACATCAGCACGTAAAGGAATACCGCCAGGAAGTAATGCTGGCGTGCCCCCGAGTAGGACCAGTCGCGGAGTTTGCCCGTCCAGCCGGTGACGAGAAGTACCACCAGCAAGGCAAAACCAATAATCGTATCCGCCAGACCCAGCCAGCGATGAAAACGGTTGTAGCGCTTTACCTCGGGCGAATCCGATGTGTGTGGATTTGTAGTTGTGGTTGCCATCCCTGTGAAGCCAGTATAAAGCAGGCGCGCATCGTAAGAAGAAGGTGGGGGCTACATCACGATGTCGTTCGCGCGCCGGGTGATGGGGTGCTGCATCTCTTCCAAATCGCCCTTCACCAGGTTCAAGCCGTAGACACAGGACTCGAACTCGCGCGCCAGTTTGGCGAAGAGCGGCGCCAGATGCGCGTACTCGAATTGATCGAACTTCGAGACGATGTAGTAACTCTCCTTGCCCGCTTTGATGAAGTCGACGAAGTTCTCCAGCCGCTGCCGCCGCAGACGATAGTGATTGATACTCTCCGGGAACATGCCCGACAGGAACAAAATGTAATCGCCAATGTGTTTGCGCACCTGACGCTCGCGATCGAAGGATGGCGCCGGCCCGTAGATGGGATCGGCCTCCAGCAGAATCTCGCCCACATCGGACAAGGGCCGCCCGTTGGCGTTGCGAACCTTGAAGAGCTGCTCAATCTCGCAAAACTCGCTCAGGACATTTGCTATGTAATCCTGCATCTCAGGGTCGCGCAACCCAATGTCGCGATCAAAGTGCTGGTGGACCAGCTCCGTAAACAATTCCTGCAGCGGGTGCGATTCCGGAATCATAGTCTGCCTGTTGCTCTCCTGCTCCTTGTCACTGCTTGATGCGAGTTGATATCGCACTTTCTGCTCGCGCGCAATAGTTACTCGCGCGCAGCATTGCTCAACAAGGTTCACTCTTATGAACCCCAATGCGTGCGAAATGCTTCGCATCACGTCTTCGCCAGGGGATACCTATGAGTTTGAAAGCAGTTGGCGAGGATTGGTTTGCTTTACGAAGCGGAAGGCACGCCAACATAATGGGATATCAGCAGAGGAATTCGTTGACTGCCAGAGATGTGAAGCAACTCGCCGCGCGGAGGTGCGTGCAGCTTCGGAGTTTTCGAGGTCTGCAGATGAACTGTTTATAATCACGTCTCGACCAACGGAGAACACCCATGCCACGTGGCATCGTGCCTCGCCAGCCATCGCGCAGCGGACGTCAGGACAAGGTTGCGAGAGTACCTGAGCTGCCTAAGAGCTCGCCGGCGAAGGCTGCGCTTGCTCCGAGGAAACCGGCGAAACCCACGGCGCCTGGGCCGAGGCCTTCGGCCCGCAAGCCGAGCGCATCAAAGCGCTACAATCCGCTCGCACCCGAGCGCATCGGCGAAATCCTGAAGCGGCTGGACCAGCGCTATCCCGCCGCAACTTGCGCATTGCATCACAACAGCGCCTGGGAACTCTTGGTCGCAACAATCCTATCGGCGCAATGCACCGATGCGCGCGTGAATATAGTCACGCCCGTCCTGTTTCAGAAATATCCGACGCCTGAGGCGTTCGCTGCTCTCCAGCCCGAAGAGCTGGAAGATGACATCCGCTCGACCGGATTTTTTCGCAACAAATCGAAGTCGCTGGTCGGCGCTGCCCGAAAGATAATCAGCGAGTTTGGCGGAGAAGTCCCGCGTACCATGAACGAACTGCTACAGATTCCGGGCGTAGCGCGCAAGACGGCGAACGTCGTGCTCGGCACCTGGTACAAAATCGCGGACGGAGTGGTTGTCGACACCCACGTGCAGCGCATCTCGCGACGGCTGGAACTGACGAAGAACCATGACCCACAGAAAATCGAGCAGGACTTGATGCGGGTGATTCCGCGCGACAAGTGGATCGTCTTCGCGCACCAAATCATTTTGCACGGCCGCGCCCTGTGCATTGCGCGCACCCCAAAATGCGCGGATTGTCCGCTGGAGAATCTGTGCCATGCTGCCGACAAGACCTGGAGCACAGTGGAGATTCACAAATCGGCCAGGCCTTAAGAGGGCGTTTCGCGGAAGAGGGCGTTTCGCGACCCGAAAACCATTTCCCGTGAAAAAACCGTGAAAGCCGCCGAACCCAGCCGCACAGTGGCGATAGCGCAGTGAGTCGCTGGGGCAAGGCCCAGTGAGACCGGAAAAATGTCACGACCGGCAGCGACAAAATCGCCTTCAAGAAACTGGGGGACGGCGCGAGATCTTCCGCAACCGTCGAACCTGCGAACGCCCTCCTGCCTGCTATAATCGACTTGCAAGCGCGGGCGTTTTGTGACACCGCTTGTCTTCGTCAGTGCGACTCGCGCAACATCCTTCTACGTCGGGGAGTGGCTCAGCCTGGTAGAGCACCTGGTTCGGGACCAGGGGGTCGGAGGTTCAAATCCTCTCTCCCCGACCAATTCAAAACAAAGCCACCTATGCGGTGTTCTCTCCTGCGCGAAATACTAACCCAAGGGGTCAACTCGTTTCATTGCGGACAGGTCGATCACCACGCCGCCATCACACATCCCGTCCCCGAGCCGGCTATGGCCGCCGCTACGTACCCCTAATGGCAAATTCTTGGTCTGTGCAAAATCCAGAGCTCGCGCGACATCGGAGGGGCCAGCGCAGCGAACGATTACCGCCGGACGCCCATCGAATGCCCGGTCGAAGATTAAGCGTGCCTCTTCGTACTCGGGCTCCTTCGGCGTGATTACATAGCCGACAATCTCGGAGGCTAGCTTGCGAGTCGCGGCGGATCGAGCGGAGTGGCAGTCTGCTCGATTCCCTTCGCCGGCACGTGAAGCGTTCCAGGGCACGCGTACAACGCAGCACTCGCGAGGGCCGTTTGCCGGATGAACCGTCCTCGAGTGATGAGCGACATAAAACTGGCTCAGCTTTCAGCGAAAGACTCTACTCGCACGCACACAGCGGCACCAGTTGGTGTGACTTGCATGCGATGCCCCCGCAGTGAAGTAGCAGTCGGAACTCGACGCAAGCCTAGCCTCGGCAATCAGTAGAGTCAATTTTGAGCCAACGGGCAATTCGGAAGTCACTTGGCAGTCAAACTGCTCCGCCCAGCCGTACAACTTCGAGAGCAGCTGTCTCATCCAACGGCTTTTGTTGTCGGCATCGGGCAGCTCAAGATCCTAATAGCGCGTGGCCGGTAGAATGACTTCGTTACTTGAGCTAAACTACTGACGCCATGGCACCTAACGCGAATGAGTCCGTCGTCAGTTCTGGCGTCATTTCGATTCTCTGGATCACTGCCGGTCTGGGTTGCGACGGGGACACGATCTCGCTGATGGCGGCAACGCAGCCCAGTATCGAGGACTTGATACTCGGGACAATTCCAGGAGTTCCCAAAGTTAATTTCGTTAGTCCCTTTCTCGCCTACGAAGTGGGCGACGAATACATGCGCTCATTTCATCTGGCTGCTGAAGGGCTTTTGACGCCTTTCATACTCGTTCTGGAAGGTTCGGTGCCAGACGAAGGCAACAAGGCTGAAGGTTACTGGGCCGGCTTCGGAAACGATCCAAAAAGCGGACAGCCGATTACCACCTGTGAGTGGATCGACCGGCTCGCCCCGAATGCCTGGGCAGTCGTCGCGGCAGGAACTTGCGCGGCATACGGCGGCATTCATGCAATGGAGGGTAATCCGACGGACTGCATGGGACTGTCGGATTACTTGCCCCCAGGCTGGAAGTCTAAAGCCGGCATTCCGGTTGTCTGTGTCCCTGGCTGTCCCGTTCAGCCTGACAACATGTCACAGACGCTGCTTTACTTACTTTACCTGGCAGCCGGACACGCCCCGATGATCCCGCTGGATGAGTGCTTGCGTCCCACTTGGCTCTTTAACGCCACTGTGCATGAAGGCTGCGATCGCGGCGGTTATTACGAACAAGCTGAATTCGCGGAGGACTACGGACAGCCACAGTGCATTGTCAAGCTCGGCTGCTGGGGACCAGTGGTGCAGTGCAACGTTGGCAAACGCGGCTGGATGAACGGCATCGGCGGGTGCCCGAACGTGGGAGGAATCTGCATCGGCTGCACTATGCCTGGGTTTCCGGAGAAGTTCATGCCCTTCATGAATCAGCCCCCCGGATCGTTGCTCTCATCGCACGCCATATTCACCTATGGGAGAATGATTCGCGCACTCCGGGCCTTTACCCAAGCGTCCATGAACAAGGTTCCAAGTTGGCGTAGGCGCACCGAGGCCCCGAAGACCGATTCAGCCGCTACGGAGTAAATTGTGAGCGACCGGCAGAGGGTGAACGCTCAGAACGTCGCCCAGGAATCCAAACTCAGCGGTGGTGTTTCAGTGCATTTTGGCAGCACCGAAAGTGCGCTTCAGGAACTCGTTGCCGCGTTCCTTCAGCGGATTTCCTCGGAACCACAGACGCTACCCGACAGCACAATCAATTATGCGCAAACCACGCTGGACGAAAGCTCACTGCCAAGCATCGAGGCTAGGTACCGTGTACTGGTTGAGCAGATTCCGGCGGTTGTATTCATGGCCTTTTTGGACGGAGGCCTCAGCGAGGCTTACGTAAGCCCGCAAATTGAGCAGATGCTCGGCTTTACCCAGGAGGAGTGGCTGGATGATCCAGTGCGCTGGTACGAGCGAATTCACCCCGAAGACCGAGCCCGCTGGAGCGCTGAGGCCGCCGAAACGTTGATCGCCGGCAAGCCTCTCAAATCCGTGTACCGGGTGGTCACGCGCGACGGCCGCGTTGTCTGGTTTCATTGCGAGGCCAAGCTGGTACGGAAGAAGACCGGCGAACCGTGGTTTATTCACGGGGTTGGTTTCGACATCACCGAGCTCAAAGAGACAGAAGAAGCACTTCGGCGAGAGAGTGCCGAGAGGGAACGTTTGCAGAACCTCGAGCTGGAGCGGCAAATCGCGAAGTCGGAACAGACCGAGTCTAGATTGGCCGCGATCATCCAATCGTCCGAGGACGCCATTATCGGCAAGGGGTTGGACGGCACTATCGACAGTTGGAACGCGGCAGCGACCCGCCTCTTCGGATATAAACCGCACGAAGCCATCGGAAAGTCGATCCTGCTTCTGGTTCCACCCGATCTTCATGATGAAGAAATCGAGATCCTGCAAGAGCTTAAAGCCGGGCGGCACATTGCTCACCGGGAGACGCAGCGGCTGACCAAGAGCGGCGTTCGGGTCGACGTCTCACTGACCATATCGTCGATCAAAGACGCTGCTAATCGGGTGATTGGCGGGTCCACTATCGCCAGGGACATTACGGAACGCAAGCGGGCGGAGGAGGCGCTGCGCGCCAGCGAGGAGAAACTGCGCATGACGGAGAAGCTGGCGGCCACGGGCCGTCTGGCAGCGACCATTTCTCATGAGATCAACAATCCGCTGGAGGCCGTGACCAACTATATCTATTTGGCCAGGCAGGAGCGATCGGTGCCTCCGGAGGTCCGGAATCTCCTCGACGGCGCCGATCGTGAGCTTCGAAGAGTGGCCCACATTGCGCGTCAGACGTTGGGCTTTTACCGTGACTCCACGCCTCCTGTAACTATCAATGTGGCGGAGCTTTTGAGCGATATTCTTGAGCTGTATCGGGGCAAGATTACTTACAAGAATCTTCGCGTGCAACGGCAGTTTGACAGTTCCTGCGAAGTGCGCGCGTTACAAGGTGAGATACGCCAGGTGTTCTCCAACGTTCTGATCAACGCGATTGACGCTTCCCCGGATAATGGTGCCCTCGCATTGCGCGTAGCCCGCGGGCGCGGCGGTAAACAAGGAGAGAAGGTTGGCGTTCGGGTTACCGTGGCCGATGAGGGAGTTGGGATCCCTGCCGCTGCACGTGGGCGCATCTTCGAACCGTTCTACTCGACAAAACGAGACGTCGGTACGGGACTCGGGTTGTGGGTTTCCAAATCGCTGGTGGAAAAACATGGCGGCTCGATACGATTCAGAAGCAGTGTTGCGCTAGGCCGTAGTGGAACCGTATTTTCCATCTTTCTGCCAGGTGAACCTTCAAAACCCTCTGTCCTTAGCCGCCCATCAGGTGACACACTGGAATGAGTTCCAAAATACGTAGTTGATCGTCGATGACAAGCACAGCATTCGGACCACTGCTCGCCCTTGGAGCCGAACCGAAATCCTCAACCTTTCGTTTTTATTCGCCGATTTCACTTCGGTCGCGCCTCCAAACTTCACCATATTTGAACAGAAATCAATAAGGCTATCCGGCAACTCGCGCAACAGCAATCACTTGGAATGGCAATAATTAACTTGACTCGCCCGACCGTAAGCGTCGCGAGTTCGTCCCTACTCTTAGACCGGATGCGAGTCCAACTACTGTAGCTCGGCGTACGCAGCTTTGGCCTGTTGGTAGATGGGAATGTGGTGATCGGCGTCTTTCCACAGAGTGAAGAAGTCCTTGTACGCGGCGAGCGCGCGCGCGCGGGCGAGATCAGCATCGGTGCTCTGAGAGGTCTTCGCTTGCATCGCATTCGCACGGGCCACGCCGAGGCGGGCCAGCGCTCCTGTCCAGCAATTCGAAACAATACCACTATGGTCGATGATTTTCTGGAACTCCGCTGCCGCAGCGCTGCCCTGTCCGGATGTCAGATAAGCCTCACCACGAACATACACGGGATAAAGGCAGGAAATACTGTTTTCGAACCAGACTTGCCCTAACTCCATGGACGCAGCAGCCTGCAAGCGGTTAAGGGACTCAGCCGGATTGTTTCTGGCGAGCGCTAATTGCGCCTGAATGGTCGGCAGCCAGAGAGACTGCATCAGGGTATCCAGCGGATAGCGCTTGCCCAGGTTGTGCACCAAGGCCTCGCCGCGTGCGTCGGCCACTATCGCAAACGCGAGCGCTGCTTCGATCTCGGCGGCCTGACTGGCTGGAGCCAGTTTTATGGCTGCCTCCGCCGCTTGTCTCGCTTCCGCCGCATTGCCGAAGGCCGCTTCGCGCACGGCTGCATTCCCCTTCCAAATTGCCGCGTTTTCCTTGCTGCCAGTCCGGATCGCCGAATCAATGGCACGCTGATTGAGTTCCCGCGCTTGGCTCAGACGACCAGCATAAGCCTCGGTGTCGGATGCCAACGAAAGCCCAAAGTGCTCATATTCGGGCCTGCTCCGAAACCACTCCTGCTGTTCTCCCATCGCCGGAGAATCCGACCCGAGAAAAGCCAGAGCGTAGCGAGTGGCGTGGAATGGGAAAAGATTACTATTTTTTTGCCCTTGCGCCTGTTGCATTGTCTGCCGCGCTTCACCGAGGCGCTGCAAGGCGAGAAGATCCGTGACGAATCCGGCAACATTCTCCGGATTGAGGTGCAGGCTTTGCCGATGCATCTCCAACGCCTTCTCCCACTGTCCCTGCTCGGTGTATGCGAACCCCAATGCAGCGTACCCTTGCTCGTTTCGAGGATAGTTCTCGATCTGCTCCTGATAAGTCTGCGTCGCTTTGTCGAGCTCGCCGGTTACATTCGAATAGTAATCGGCGGTGATCGTCAGCTTTTCCGGCTCGCTCACATGCTCTCGCAACTGGAATGCCTTGGTGAAATACTCGCTCGCCCGCATGGGCTGGCTTGTATCGAGATAAATCGTGCCCACGGCCCAGTAGCCCATGGCAAAATTCGGATCGATTTGGGTGGCGCGTTGCGCGTATGGCAGCGCTGCGGCCAGCCCTTGCTGGTGAAAGACCTTGTAGCCAAGACTGTATTCTTTGAGAGCTTCGAGCGAAGACGTAGTGGCCTCTACGAGCGGAACATCAAATTTCTGCACCGTTGCCAGCGACTCGCCCAGCTCGCCACGGAGCTTGGACGCCGCCTCGCCCAGCGCGTCCAACACTTTCTCTTTACCGACCGCAGTGGCCTGCGTCTGCGCCAAGGTGTCTCCATTCTGGCAATTCACGGCTTTCAATCCCAGTACGTACTCACTGCCCAGACTGGCAATCGAGCCGACAACGTAGGCCTTGCTGCCTGCTCGCTGGCACACCTCGCGGGCCACATCGGGTGTGAGTGCCGTGCTCGCCGGACGTGTCATCATCCGCAGAATCTCTCCTACCTTGTCGTCGGAAAGCACATTCAGAAACGGCGATTGACGCATGGCTACGCTGAGCGCTTCCTTCAGTGTGTCGTCGAAAACCCCGTCGCCGGTGCTGTTGGCGAAATCGCCGAGAACGATGGTGTCCTTCTCGGTCAGGCGACGTTGCTGAGAACGCCAGGACAAGCCGCCGGCCACCAGAGCCGCAACTACGACCAGCATCGCCGCTGGTAACCGGAGCTTTTGGCTGCGCCCATCCGAGGTCGCTCCCGTGGATGGCGTTTTGGCATCGTCGCTGGTGACAGGTGCGATGAATCGATAGCCCCGCCGGGGCAGGGTTTCGATAAACCGGGGATTGTCGGCGGAGTCGCCGAGGGCTTCGCGCAGCTTGTTGATCGAAGTATTAAGGCTGTTGTCGAAATCGACAAAGGTATCAGCTGGCCAAATGCTAGTGCGAAGCGCCTCCCGGGTCACGACCTCGCCGGGGCACTGAAGCAGGACGGTGAGAACGCGAAGCGGTTGTTCCTGCAGCTTGATCCGAACGCCCTGCTTGCGCAGCTCGCCCGTTCGCAGATTCAGTTCGAAGGTTCCGAAGCGGAGGATTTCGGCAGATTGGTTCACAGGGGGCATTCATTTCTCGTCCCCGAGGTTGCGAATGAGTCTAGCACAGCCTCAAGAAGCAGATTATTCGAGATAAGGCGGGCCGGTAACGAATTCAATCAACAGCAGTTAAGCAGCTTAGAAGTAAACAAGCCGCAATTTAGCTCCAGTCCATTGATCTTCCTTGGAACCCGTTCCATGTTCGCCTCCTACCGCGCTGGAGCGGGAAAAAACAAAAGAGGAGAACATCGATGAAACGCACCCTAAGCACGTTACTGGTCTTGGCTCTCTCAGCAGCCCTTGTGCCGGCGGCTTCTGCCGACGGCGGATGCACCCTTGCCACCCTGAGCGGCAAATACAGCTACTACATCAACGGGTGGTATGTCAGCCTCGTAAACACGAATGGCCAGATCAGCCTCACCAATTCGACCATCGTCAATATTATGGGAGTGGATGTGTTCGATGGCGCGGGGAACTGGTCCACCAACTTCACCTACTGCTTCAACGGCAGCTGCGGCCCAGGCAGCAACGGTGGCGCCTATACCGTCAATTCCGACTGCTCCGGCACCATAACCCTTCGCAATGGAGCACACTTCAATTCCGCCATTGCTGATGGCGGTAAAACCGTGTATCTGATTGGAACTGATACTTCCGCCAACCTAAGCGGAGTAATCACAAAACAATAGCGATCGCCCATGTTGCTTGAACACCCGGAGCGCAAGGGCCAGCTTGCAAAATTGAGAGGGCGTCGGAGACTCCCCGCCCTCTCTTATGCTCCGTCGGCGCCGAACGAGGTCGCTCAACTCCAGAATAGTCGGCAACTACTCGGAAGTAAGGAACCGAAGTCGAAGCAGTCGGCACCCAGAAAAGTTCGAAAATCGTCTGCTAGGGCCCACCAATTATTTCCAACAATATACAGGCGGCCCGAGAGCCTCGAAGCCGACCACGTGGTACTGTCGGTGCCACAATGGGAAAAATTTCCACCGAAAGTTGTACGTCGTCTCTTCCAGAGTCTTGACTCTAGTCTTGCGCAAGCTTACAAGTGAAGTGTCTGGTAGTTGAAGCGCGGTGAAAATCCGCCACTGCCCCGCAACTGTAAGCGCGGAGGTCCGACCAGCAAGCCACTGGAGCGCAAGCTCTGGGAAGGCGGTTCGGGACCGGTGAGGCGCAAGTCAGGAGATCCAACCAGACGCTTACCTATGGTCCGGCTTAGCCTCGATGGGAGGGCTAATCGGTGTCTTGAAGGCCCGCTGGTTCGGGTCGTCTTGAAAGCGTTGCGGCACGAGATTTCCCGTCCGATATCCGACTTGTGCGCGGGATGAAGTATGTCTGAGGAGTCGAGCCGAAGAGTAGTTCTCGTGCTCGGAGGTGTTCGCAGCGGAAAAAGCCGGTACGCGCAGGAGCTTGCCGCCTTAGGCAAGCGCGTCGCGTTTATTGCGACCGCCGAAGCCTGCGACGACGACATGCGGCAACGCATTCAGCGGCACCGCGAAGACCGACCCGCATCATGGACCACCGTTGAAACGCCGCTTGCGCTGGAAGACGCTTTGCTGGAATGCGGCAGCAAGTTCGACACAATTCTGGTCGATTGCCTGACGGTTTGGACCGCGAACCTCATGCAGCGCGAAGCATCCGACGCCGATCGCGTTCTTGCCCATCCCGATCGCCTGGTGCAAGTTCTGCGAAGTATCCCCGCTTCCGTGATCTTAGTTTCGAATGAAGTAGGCAGTGGAATTGTTCCCGACAACGAACTGGGCCGGAGTTATCGCGATCTGTTGGGGTTCGTGAACCAACGCGTCGCCGCAGCGGCCGATGAAGTGGTCCTGCTGGTAGCCGGATGCCCGCTCTTCGTCAAGCAGGCAGTGGGAGCGCCGGCATGATGGGCTTCGTCGTCGCCGGAACCAGTACAGGCGTTGGCAAGACTACCATCACCGCGGCCTTGCTGGCTGCGTTGCGCGCGCGTGGGCTCACTGTGCAGCCCTTCAAGTGCGGTCCCGATTACATCGATCCGGCGCATCATGCCGCGCTGGCCGGGCGTCCCTCCTACAACCTCGACACCTGGATGTTGCCGGTTGCGACTAACCGCTCCCTCTTTCACCACGCGACACGGCAAGCCGACATCGCCGTCGTAGAGGGCGTCATGGGATTGTTCGACGGCGTCAGCGGGAGCTCCGATGAGGGCAGTACGGCGGAAATCGCGAAGTTGCTGGATTTGCCAGTGGTGCTGGTTGTAGACGCTTCGAATATTGCGCGCAGCGTTGGAGCCATGGTGAAGGGCTTCCGGGATTTCGATCCCAAAATCCGCCTGATTGGTGTGCTCTTGAACGGCGCCGCAGGCCCGGCACATGTGGACCTGCTGCGCGAGGCGATCGCACCGGTTCGAGTTCCAGTCCTCGGCTGGTTTCCCAAGCTGCCGGAGGCGGTGTTGGCGGAGCGTCATCTGGGTTTAGTCACCGCGCAGGAAAAGACCTGGAGCGTGGAACAAGTCCGCGTTCTCGCCGATGCGGCCGAGCGGCACATCGATCTCGATCGTCTGCTCGCGGCCTGCAATATCGCCGTCGGAACTGAACCTGAGCCAGCGGTTTTATCCAAATGCCCCGACGTCCGGGTGCGAATCGGTGTCGCCAAAGATCGCGCCTTCTCCTTCTACTACGAATCATCGTTTGACGCGTTACGCTCCGCCGGCGCGGAGCTGGTCGAGGTTAGTCCCCTGGCGGACAGCTCCTTGCCGGCGTCGCTCGATGGGCTTTATCTCGGCGGAGGTTATCCAGAGGTCTTCGCCAAAGAACTCTCCCAGAATCATTCCTTCCTGCAATCGCTGCAGGAATTCGTGCGTAGCGGCCGTCCGGTTTATGGCGAATGCGGCGGCTTAATGTATCTGGCAGAAGAGTTAACCACGCTCGATGGACGGGTGCACCACATGGCGTCTGTGCTGCCCCTCTCGGTCGAGATGCTCGATCATCTGGACGGATTCGGCTACACCGAAGTCGAAGTGCTGGAAGATTGCCTGGTCGCGCCGCGGGGAGCGAAGCTGCGCGGACACAGCTTCCACTACTCGCGTGTGACCAACACGGGAGCCGTCGATCGCTGCTATCGCACGCGGCAGATGCTCATCGGCGCTGAGAATCGCGAGGGCTACTGCTCAGGAAACGTTCTGGCCAGCTACATACATTTGAGTTTCGCTCCGAGCCAAGAGGCCGCAGCTCACTTCGTGCAGAATTGCCGGCAAGGAAAGGCGGTGGCGCTGTGAGAAAACTCTGGCGCTCGTTGCCGCTACTGCTCCTGTTGTCATCCTACGCCGGGGCAGTGCGCTGGGAGCATGATGAAACCGGCCGCGCGGTCGCCATACCCGATCACGTTCACCGTGTAGTTTCGCTGTCGCCCAGCTTGACCAACACGGTTTATGCGCTCGGAGCTGAGGGCGATATGGTCGGCATCACCGACTACACGGTTTATCCCCGTGAGGCCAAGCGTCAGAAACCCAGTGTCGGCAGCGTGGTCAGCCCTTCGCTGGAACGAATTGTGGCTCTGCATCCGGATCTGGTGCTGGCTCTGCCGGAATTCAACGGCGCGGAAACCATCGCCGGGTTGCAACGGCTCGGTATACCAGTTTTTCTATTCAATACCGGGGACATTTCCAATATCTACCACACCGTCGAGAACGTGGGCCGGGTGATGGGACGAGAGCGCGAGGCGGCGGCCCTGGTCACCGAGCTGCGTTCACGCGAAGCCAAGGTGCGAGCGCAGTCGGGGGACAAGAACCGGCCATCAGTGGTGCTGGTGCTCTCGATCGATCCGTTGATCACCGCCGGGAAGAATGCCTTCATTACGCAGATGATTGAAGCGGCCGGTGCGCGATCGGTCACCGACGACGTTATGCAGGATTGGCTGCAGATGAACGTCGAGGCCATTCTGCCTCGCAAGCCGGATTACATCCTGCTGATGAAGGATGGCCCGGTGAACTTGAAGGAGATGCAACAGCGCGCAGGCTGGAGTTCGCTGGAGGCGGTCCGCCAGGGACGAGTGATGGTAGTCGACGACCGCATCCAGGTTCCGGCCCCGGTAGCATTCGAAGGATTAGAGGATTTCGCCCGGCAAATACACGCCGTGCAGTCTCACTGAGATCGCATGGAAAACCACGACCCAATCACGGGATGTTCGGGAAGCGCGGTGAAACTCCGCCACTGCCCCGCAACTGTTAGGGACGAAATCATCGACTGTCGACAACCATTGTGCCCAGCGAGAAGGTGACAGCCGAGTCCTGAGTCAGGAGACCGGTCCTGTGACAACTAAACCAGACTTCCGAGGGGGAGTTCATGCAGCGCACTCTTACTGCTCTTTTCACTTCTTTTTTTTTGCTCCTGATTTCGGTTTCAGCCTGGTGTGCTGAGCCGGCGATCTCTGGAACGGTCGTCGATTCGTTGGGTGCCGTCATTCCCGGAGCAACCGTAGCTCTCATACAAAGCGGCAAAGACATCGCCAGCACCACCAGCGACGGCGCCGGAAAATTCCACTTCAAGATCGACCAAGCCGGGCGCTACTCCGTGCGCGCTGAAGCCAAGACCTTTGCCACTTCCAGCAGCGAAGAGGTTTTTGCCCAGCCCGGACACATTGTCGACCTCCGGGTTACGCTGTCGCCGTCGGTGGTGTCGCAAAACATCGTGGTGATAGCCAGCGCGGTCGCGACGCCGCAAGCGCAGGTGGGAACCTCGGTGAGCGTCGTCGATAGCATGAGTTTGAGCACCAAGACGAATGTGCAGCAGGCGTTGCGCGATGAAGTTGGCGGGCAGGTCGTACAAACCGGGCAGATGGGTGGCTTGTCAGCACTGTTCGTTCGCGGAGGACAATCCGATGCGAACAAGGTTTTACTCGATGGCATTCCGCTCAATGACATTGGCGGTACCGTAGACTTTTCGTACCTTCAGGCCGACGGCTTCGATCGGGTGGAATTTCAACGCGGTCCGAATAGCGCGCTGTACGGCTCGGATGCTCTGGCCAGTGTGGTCAGCATCACCACCGCGCGCGGCGGCACTCCTTTGCCGCTGTTCACGGTGGGCGCCGATGGCGGCACCTTCGGCACCTACCATCAGGATGGCAGCGTCGGCGGGTATTGGAAGCGCTTCGATTACTTCACCGGCTATTCCGGCTACGGCACCCAGAACGCAGTTCCTGATAGCCAGTATCACCGCGATGTTTATCTCGGCAACTTCGGCTATCAGATAACGCCCAATACGACGCTGCGCGCCACGGTGCGCCGCCTGGTGGCGGGGTTCAACACGGCGAATGCGGTGGCGGCCTATGGCATTCCTGACTCCGCCGCCACCGATGAAGGCGATACCTCTTTTGGTGCAACACTCGAGAACCGCGCTTTCAGCGACCGCTGGCACAGCTCGGTGCAGTATGGCGGGCTGCGCATGCGCCAGCAATATAACGACTGGGCGCCCACGGGAATTCCCTATGATCCTTACGGGCTGGGCTACCCGTCCTACTACCTGGGATTGCCGGTCACCCAGCAGGGCGCGAACGGATACAGCGCCAGCACGGGGGCCATTGCACAAGTGGAACCGACGCTGGATCACCCCGGCCAGGCCATTTACCAATACGCCGGCAGTTATCCTCAACTGTCCTCGTACTTCACCAACACCGACTTCGTCTACGGCCAGACTGACTATCGCTTCAACGAGAAGCTGACCGCGCTCTTCGGCTTCCGCTACACCAACGAGCGGGGATTCACCTACAACGGGTTCAGCGGCAAGGAATCCACCGACCGCAACAATTTCAGCTACCTGATGGAAATTCAGGGCGGCCTGTGGAGCCGACTGTTCTACACCCTGGGCGGAGGCATCGAAAACAATGCGGTCTTTGGAGTGGCGAGCACTCCCCGCGCTTCCCTTGCCTATTATCTGAAGCGGCCAGGCAGCAGCAGCGTATTCAGCGGAACCCGGCTGACCTTCAACTTCGCCAAGGGAATCAAAGAACCCAGCATCTATTACGAGAACAACTCGCTCTACGGCCTGCTGAGCAACACCTCAATTGTCCCCAACGGTCCCCAGCTCATCGCGCAGTATCACATTCATCCCTTTCTGGCGGAGGATTCGCGCACTTTCGATGGCGGCGTGGAGCAGCAGTTGTTCGGCGGCAAAGCCAAGCTGTCGGCGATTTACTTCCATAACGAGTTCACCAACCAGGCGGAATACGTTAATCCACAATACCTGGCTCAGATTGGCGTACCTGACGCCGTGGCCCAGGCGCTGGGCATCTTCGGAGCGGCCGTCAATACCCTGAACTATCGCGCTCAGGGCGCAGAAGTGAGCTTTCAATATAAAGTGAACCGCGCCGTGACTGTGCGCGGCGGCTGGACCTACACCGACGCTGTGGTACAGCAATCCTTCTCCAGTAGCGCGTTGCAGCCGGCGATAAATCCGTTATTTCCCACTGTTCCTATCGGAGCATACTCGCCGTTGATCGGCGCCCGTCCCTTCCGCATCGCGCCCAACACCGGTTTTGCCGGAGTTGACTGGAACGCCCGCCGCTGGTTTGTCTCCGCCATTGGAAGCTTCATCTCGCGCCGCGATGACAGTACGTTCCTCATCGATACGAACTTCGGCAACACGCTGCTGCTGCCGAATCGCAATCTCGATCCCGGTTATCAGAAGGTCGACTTGTACGCCAGCTACCAGGTGACCAGACGGCTCTCCGCATACACCTCGTTGCAAAACGTGCTGAACCAGAAATATCAGGAAGTCTACGGATATCCTGCGCTTCCTTTCACCGTTCGTGGCGGGTTGAAAATTACCTTCGGAGGCGAATCGTGGAAGCTGAACTGAGCACGTCAGTGAAGCTGAGTCCGGCGGTCGCGCGCACGATTGCCGATATTCGCGGCATCGACGAGCGCTATCAACGCAAGGCGCAGGAACACCTGGATTCGCTGACCAAACCCCTGGGAAGCCTGGGACAGCTCGAAGCAGTGGCCGCGCAATACGTCGCCTGGCGCGAGGAAGAAGCCCCCAAGATTGCGGGCAAGGCAGTCTATGTTTTTGCCGGCGATCACGGCATTACGGAGGAGGGCGTGAGTGCCTATCCGCGGGAGGTTACGCCGCAGATGGTGCGCAACTTCCTCAGCGGTGGGGCGGCCATCAATGTCCTCGCGCGGCAGACGAGCTCCGACATTGTGGTAGTCGACGTTGGAGTCGACGCCGATTTCGAAGGCGTAGCGGGCCTGTTGCACCGCAAGGTCTGCCGCGGGACCAGGAATTTCGCCCGCGAAGCGGCGATGTCGGACCAGGAGCTCGATGCAGCCCTCGAGGTAGGCATCGACCTGGCGACGGAAGCTGCACAGCAAGGCCGCACCCTGATTGCGCTCGGCGAGATGGGCATCGGCAACACCAGTGCGGCGACAGCCATCACAGCCGCGATTACGGGAAGACCGGTATCGGAACTGACTGGACGGGGAACCGGTCTGGACGCGCCGCGTTGTGCGCGCAAAGCGCAAATCATCGACCAGGCTCTGCGCTTTCACTTCGGAGATTTCATTGCCAGCAGGCCGGACGCGCTCGATGTGCTGCGTTGTGTCGGAGGTTTGGAGATCGCGGCCATCACCGGCGCGGTCCTGGGCGCGGCGGCAAAGCGAGTCGCCGTAGTCATCGACGGCTTCATCTGCACTGCGGGCGCGGCGATCGCGTGCGCGCTTGCAGCGGACGCCCGCTTCGGCATCATCGCTGGTCATCTCTCGCAGGAGCCTGGCCACCGCATTCTGCTTGCGCACATGGGCGTGAAGCCGGTATTGCAGCTGGACATGCGGCTGGGTGAAGGCTCGGGCGCAGTCCTGACGTTTCCGCTGATCGAATCGGCAGTGCGGATCTACAACGAGATGGCGACCTTCGGCTCCGCCGGCGTCAGCGAGGCTTGCGAGGCATGAGAACGCTACGGGAATTCGCGGCGGCGGTGCAGTTCATGACGCGCATTCCTGTGCCTGCGTTCCGCTACGAGCCCGCGATGGTCCTGGGCGGAGCGAAGTTCTATCCGCTAGTGGGGGCGATCGTAGCGCTGGGAGCCATTGTGATCGAGCGTTTACTACGCTCGCACCTGCCGTCGACGGTAACTGCACTCGCAGTTCTCATTTATCTGGTAGCCATCACCGGCGGCTTTCACGAAGACGGCCTCGGGGATACGGCCGATGCCTTCGGCGGCGGTGGGACGCGACCGCGCATGCTGGAGATCATGCACGACAGTCGCATCGGCAGCTTCGGCACGCTGGCAATTTGCTTATCGCTGCTATCGCGCTGGGCGCTGCTCTCGGCTATGCCGCCGCAGCGCTTCGCGGTATATGTCCTGACGGCACAGGTCCTTTGCCGATGGAGCACGCTGCCGCTGGGAAGCTTCGTCGAGTCGGCCCGCAGCGACGGTCTGGGCGCGAAGCTGGCGCACAAGGTTCCACTCGCCTCAGCCGCCGTCGGAACGCTGCTGGCATTTGTCATCGCAGCCTGGGCGCTCAGGATGCAAGCGCTGGCGCCGGTGGTTGCGGTCAGCGCGATCACGCTGTTGAGCGCCCTCTACTACCGTTCACAGATCGGCGGCATTACCGGCGACTGCTTCGGCGCGACCAACCAGTTGGCGGAGATCGCAGTTTATGCGTGTGGAGTGTGGCAATGAGTAACAGAGCTGCCAAGCCTTCCGGCGCTGCTTCCAGGTTGATCCTGGTGCGCCACGCGCACACCGAAATGGCGGGAAGATTCTGCGGGCTCAGTGACCCGCCGCTGAGCGCCCAGGGACTGGCGCAGCTACCGGCGCTGAACCAGAGGCTCAAGACTTATCCGTTGACCCACATTTTCAGCAGCCAATTGCAACGCGCTCGCCAGACGGCAGAGGCGATTGCCCAAAACTTCGGGCTGCAAGTGCAGTATGTCGAGTTTCTCCATGAGCTCGCCTTCGGGAGTTGGGAGGGAATGGATTGGGACCAGGTCATGGCGCACGATGCCGAGTATGCGCGGCGTTGGCTGGACCTCCATCCTTCCGTCCCAGCTCCCGGAGGCGAGTATTTTGCTGACTTCGTTCGGCGGATTCGGCAGGCCATGTCGGAGATTGCAGAGCAGATCGGGGATGGCTGCGCGGCGGTGGTGACGCATGCCGGCGTGATTCGCACGTTCCTCGGAAAGATCGCTCTCCTTGACGGCATTACTTGTGACCTGACGCAGTGTGATTACACCTCCTGCTGGGAGGTATGGCGCGACGGGGGTCGCTGGACGTTACCTGCGAAAACGATTTCGACCGCTGCCGCGGATTGTGCTGTGCAGCCAGAAATACGTGACCGGGGACACAGAGTTTGACGGGCGCACAACCATATCGTCAAGCAGGCGAGGGACAACGGAAAGAGTCGTCGTTCGCCGCGGCCGAATGGGCCAAGGAGGCAGTCCTGAACCGAGCAGTTGCTACGCCACGGAGCGCTCGCACGCTGCCGGAAAGGGTGCCAGCCACACCGCGAGCCGAGACCAGTATTCCTATCCCGGCAATCAACCTCATCTTGCTGGTTGCACTGTTGCTCACGATTCTTCTCGCCACCGGAGTGGGAGCGGTCCATCTGCCGCTGTCGCAGGTATTGTCCACTTTCCTGCATCCGACACGCGCCGGCGAGGCAGGCGAGATCATCTTCGGCCTGCGTCTGCCCCGGATACTCGCGGCAGCGCTGGTTGGCGCGGCATTGTCAGCAACCGGTGTTCTGTTCCAAGGACTGTTTCGTAATCCCCTCGCCGATCCGTTTGTGTTAGGAACTTCGGGTGGCGCAGCGCTGGGCGGCGCAATCGGAATCTTTCTCATCCCTACGCTCTCCATCGCTGGATTCAGCGCTACCGCCCTGCTGGCCTTCTGCGGCTCCCTGCTAACGATGGTGCTGGTATGGTATCTGGCGCGTGCCGGCGGCCGCTTCGCCATGGAAACCTTGCTGCTCGCAGGCTTCGCCATTGGCACGATATTAAACGCGGCTACCGTGGTGTTTGAGCTGCGTCAGGAAGCATCCAACTCCGGCCTGCGCGTGCTGGCTGCCTGGCTGCATGGGCAGCTCGGCGTTCCCGCCTGGAGTCAACTCGGCTTGATCGCGCCGCTGGTGGTCATCGCGATTGCGCTGTCGTTAACCTTGGCGGGCAGGCTGAACACTCTTGCTCTGGGGGAGGAGTACGCCGCACAACTGGGAGTCAGCGTTAAGCAAGTTCGCATAGCCACAGTCGTTCTCGGATCGTTGCTGACTGCCGCGGCTGTATCGCTGGGCGGTCTCATCGGATTCGTGGGCTTGCTGGTGCCCCACTTTCTTCGCATCCTGATCGGACCCAATCATGTCCGGCTTTTGCCCGCCGCCGCGTTAGGCGGAGCGGTCTTCCTTATCCTCGCCGATACCTTTGCCCGCACCGTCTTCGCCCCTACTGAAATTCCGGTGGGCGTATTCACGGCGTTCCTGGGCGGGCCCGCCTTTCTCTATCTGTTGAACCATCGTTCGCGGGAGTCGCGTTCATGATCTCCACCATTCTGGAATTTCGCCATGTCTGCTTCCGGCGCGGTTCGCGCCTTCTCCTCGACCGCCTCTCGTTTGGGATCGAGACGCAAGAGATGGTCGCGTTGCTGGGACCGAATGGCGTGGGCAAGACCACCATGCTTAAGCTCATCTCGCGGATGTTGCAGCCCACTTCCGGCAGCATTCTGCTGGAAAACAAGCCGCTGGCACAATGGCCGCGTCGCGAGTTGCCACGTCGTGTAGCTTTGGTCCCGCAGGAGCTCGAAATCCCCTTCAACTTCCAGGTGGAGGAGATTGTCGCGCAAGGCCGCGTGCCTTACCTGCCGCTGTTCGGTGGCTTCTCGGCGCTGGATGATGAGGCGGTGGAAAGCGCCATGGAGGCGGTGGATATCACCGGGCTACGCCATCGCTTTTACTCTGAGCTCTCCGGCGGCGAGCGACAGCGGGTGAAAATCGCCATCGGCCTGGCGCAGCAGCCGAGCTTGATGCTACTGGATGAGCCAACTCAACACCTCGACGTGGGCCGGCAGATCGAACTGATCGCTCTATTGCACCGGCTGAATCAGCGTGGCATCACGATCCTCGCCGCTGTGCACGACTTGACTCTGGTGGCGGAAAACTTCTCCTCTGTCATCCTGCTTACCCCGGAGCCGGCATGGATCGCGGGTTCGGCCGAGGAAGTCTTGCGGCCCGATCTGCTGGAACGCGCCTTCTCCGTCGGACAGTCAGAGCTGGCGCAGTACTGCATGGCGCCACCGGTCGCCCCGGAACTGGCGGAAGCCTAGGAAGGAAGCATTTGTGGTTGTTCGTCTTGGTCTCGCGCGCGTAGTAATTGCCAGCTTCGCACTGTTGTTGCCCGTCCTCGCTGCAGCGCAAGGAGCAAATACTTCATTGCGAGGCACGATCTCCGATCCCTCCGGAGCGGTGATCGACCGGGCACAGGTTTCCCTGTCGAACACCGCCAATGGTTTCTCGCTGACGCGCGCCGCCGATGGCGACGGCACCTATCTGTTTCCCCAGCTTGCTCCGGGAAAATATAGGGTGTCCGTCGAAGCGCCAGGATTCGCCGCTCAATCGCAAGCCGTCGAATTACTGATCAATCAGCCCTCCACGCTCAACTTTTCTCTCGCGGTGAAAACCGACGCAACCAACATCAGCGTGAGCGGAGAGGCACCCGTCCTGAACTCGACCGACGCCACGATGGGAGATGCATTCGACAACCCTACCATTCAAGCGCTTCCCGTGCAGGGCGACGTCCCCGATCTGCTTAGCCTTCAGCCCGGAGTCCTGTATCTGGGCTTGCACAACGATCAAAGTCACGACAGCCGCAGCGGTAGCTCGGCGGGAGCGCGCTCGGACCAGAACAACTCCACACTGGATGGTCTGGACAACAACGATCAGGTACGCGGCTACGCCTTCACGGGAGTTCTGCGCTCCACCCTCGATTCGGTACAGGAGTTTCGTGTCACCACCGCCGGGTTGAACGCCGACACCGGCCGCTCCTCAGGAGCGCAGATTAACATCCTGACCAAGAGCGGCAGCAACGCATTCCACGGCACCGTATATGGCCGCACTCGCGGCTGGATTACTCCGGCGAACGACTGGTTCAATAAGCAGGCGGAGCTGGCCGAGGGCCTGCCTAATGTTCCCGGCTCGCTGGACCGCAACACTTACGGAGCATCGCTCGGCGGCCCGATCAAGAAGAACAAGCTGTTCTTCTTCACGACGTATGAGGGCGAGAAGATCGACGAAAACAAGCAGATGACGATGATCGTACCAACGGCGTCGCTGCGCGCCGGGCAAATCAAGTATCCCAGCACGCAAAATGGCGCAACGCAGATCGTCACGCTCACTCCGTCGCAAATCGCAAGCATGGATCCTAACTGCAGCACGAACGGTACCTGCCCTTGGGGAGCCGGCGTGGATCCCAACTCTCTGGCGGTATTCAAACAATATCCGTTCCCCAACGGCTATGTCGCCGGAGATGGGCTGAATACGGCTTCGTATACCTGGTCGGCGCCCCAGCCGGCTACCCTCAACACCTACATCGCCAAGCTGGACTATGCCGTGTCCAGCCGAAACTGGCTGTTCCTCCGCGGCAATCTCCAGAATGACAGCTTGCTGGGTGCGCCGCAGTTTCCTGGCCAGCCCGCCAGCTCGGTGAACACCGATGACAGCAAGGGGCTAGCAATCGGGCTCACCTCCACGCTGTCTTCCAGCCTGATGAACGGCCTACGCTACAGCTACATCCGCCAGAGCTACGCCGGCAACGGCATCGGGCAGGGCGCGTATGCCAATTTCTATGGCATGAGCACCATCGAGGCTGAAACCAGGAGCACGCGGGTGAATGTGCCGGTGCAGAGCCTCGTCGACGACCTGACCTGGACGCACTCCCGGCACACGATTACCTTCGGCGCCAACTATCGCTTGATTCACAACCAAAGTCTGAGCAACGCGTTGTCGTACGACTCGGCCGTAACCAATTCCTATGCGCTGGTCAACGCCGGCATCGTCGGCACCGGACAGAGTTTCGATCCCACGGTCTTTGGCTTTCCCGCGGTCGATCCCAGCTTTGCCGGCTCATATAACTACTCGATGACCAATCTGGCCGGCCTGCTTGATTACGTAACAACCACGGCCAACTATCGCGTGTCGGGCGACGGGAAGACAGGGGCGCTTTTGGCGCCGGGGACTCCGTTGTATCGCGATTTCAAGAACAACGAATTCGAGTATTACGGGCAGGACTCCTGGCGTATCCGGCCCAACCTGACCATGACCTTCGGGCTGCGTCACACCTTGCTGCAAACTCCTTACGAGGTCAACGGCCAGCAGGTACAGCCCACCACCAATCTTTACCAGTGGTTCGAAACCCGCGGCCGGCAGGCTGCGCTGGGCAATACCGTGCAGCCCTACATTTCGTTTGCGCCTTCGGGGCAGGCCCGTGGGCTCCAGCCCTACTGGCCCATGCAGAAGAACAATGTCGCTCCCCGGCTGGCGTTTGCCTACTCCCCCAATGTAGGACAAGGCTTCTGGCATAAGCTCTTCGGCAACAGTGGCGACAGCGTGTTGCGCGCAGGTTACGGCATCTATTACGACCACTATGGAGAGAGCATCGTCAACCTGTTCAATGAGTACGGCTCATTCGGACTCTCGGAGAGCATCACCAATCCGACCAATGTCCTCACACCCGACACCTCGCCGCGTTTCACCGGCATCCACAACATTCCCAACCTGACGGGTACGCCGCAGCAGAGCATCAACTACCCTGCGCTTTCGCCCACCGATCCGCTGACCAATGGCTTCGCCATCGCGCAGGGGATCGACAACAACATGAAGACTCCCTACGCCCACGTGGTGAATGTCTCCTGGCAACGGCAGCTTCCCGCCGGATTTGTGCTGGAGACCACCTATCTGGGCCGCTTCAGCCGGCGCACGCTACAGCAGATCGATGTGGGGCAGCCGCTCGATCTGGTCGATCCGAAGTCGGGAATGGATTACTTCACTGCCGCCGCGCAGCTCTCTAAGTATGGATATGCCGGGGCGTCCAATGTTCCCGCGATTCCGTACTTCGAGGACATGTTTCCTGGGGCCGCGCAGAACGGCGTGAGCGCGACGCAAAACATCTACAACAGCATCTGGAAATACAGCCTGGGCAATGAAACCGCCGCGCTCTACGCCCTCGACATCTTGTGCTATCCCGGATGCAATGGCCACACCGGCCGCTACTGGGCCTCACAGTTTTCCAGCCTGTACACCTGGGCTTCCATCGGCGAGGCTAATTACAACGCTGGACAAGTGATGCTGCGTCACGCCATGCGTCACGGCTTCCAGATGGAGTTCAGTTACACCTACGCCAAGTCGATGGACATGGGTTCCGATGACGAGCGCACGGTGTTTTCGCAAAGCACGGGGACGAGCGTGGGCAGCAGCTTCAGTGCGATTCTGAACGCCTGGAATCCCGCCCTGAGCTATGGTCCGTCCGACTACGACGTGCGCCACCTGATCGCGACTAACTGGGTGATGGAGTTGCCGTTTGGCAGAGGCAAGCTGTTCGGCGGCGGGGCCAGCCCGTGGTTGGATCACGTCATTGGCGGTTGGCAACTGTCCGGAGTCGGCCGCTGGACAAGCGGGCTTCCCTTCAGCGTCATCAGCGGGGCCGGATGGGGGACCAATTGGCTCGAGAAGAGCAACATGATTCAGACCGGTCCCGTCCAGACGGGCACCACCATCCTGCCGAGTGGCGCTCCCGATGTCTTCGCCAGCCCGGCGCAGGCATTGGCGAGTCTGCAGAATCCCTATCCCGGCCAGGCCGGTCAGCGCAACAACTTTCGCGGCGACGGTTACTTCGGCATCGATGCTCGCCTGGCCAAGAACTGGAAGGTCAGCGAACGCGCGGGACTGCAGTTTGCCTGGGACGTCTTCAATGTCACCAATTCGGTGCGCTTCGACGTAAATCCCCTGACCTCGCTGCAGAACCTGACCACCAGCGGCTCCTTCGGCGTCTACGGCGCGACGCTCACCACGCCGCGCGTGCAGCAGCTTTCGCTGCGATTGTCGTTCTAGGGCACGACCTACGGCGTGATCTTGTACACGACTCCGCAGCCGTAAGAGCAAGTTCCGGTGCCACCCTCGCCGGACGTGCCGTAGATGTTCCCGTTGGGGTCCAGCGTGGGCCCGTCGAACGGAAAAGCTCCATTTGTCGGACTGATCGCGAAGTCGTGAACGTCTGTGTAGGTCCAATGGCCTCCGTTGGGCGTAAGTTTGAAAAGATTACCGGCCGACTGCGAGCCTTCCGAGTTGGTTACGCCATAGAGATTTCCGCTGGCGTCGATGGCCAGCAGTCCCTCCGGGCCGACCTGTGAGCGCGGGTTTCCGCTGAAGTTGTAGAGAACGTTGAACGTCCAACCGCCGCCCGAAGGCGACAGTTCGAAAACTGTGCCTCCACCATTGGAACCGCCAATGGAGGTTGTGCCATAGAGATTGCCGTTGCGATCGGAAATCAAGCCTCCGAGAGGGAAGGCTCCGTCGCTGGATTGAAAAGTGTGGAGGACAGTCTCGACCCAACCGGAGGAGGTAGGGGAAAGTTCGAAAACTACGCCGCACGAATTTGGGCCGGGGTAGCAGGTGGGGTCACCTCCTGCATAGGTAGTGCCGTAGAGGTTTCCGGCATCATCGATGACCATGCCGGCGTTGGGAATTCCTCCATCCAACCCCCCAGTAAAGCCGTGCACGACGGTTTCAACCCAGGCGCTCTGAGAAGGAGTCAGCTCGTAAACTGTCCCCTGGCCCTGCAGGCCGCCGCTATCCGTTGTGCCGTAAAGCTTACCCGCTGTGTCAAAGACGATGCCGCCGTTGGGGAAGTATCCGTCGCTCGGAAGGTTCAACGGATTGAACTCATAAAGCGCGGTCTGTGTCCAGAAGCAGAACGGAGTTCCACAGAAAGTTCGCGGTGGCCGCAAACTAAAGATTAAGCCGCAGCCAGCTCCGTCGGCGCAGTCCGGTATACCGCCAAAATAGCTGGCGCCGTATAGCGCGCCATCTGGACCAACCGTCAATCGACCGTGTAGGAAATCGCCATCGGAACCATTAAATTCGAAAATCGGACTGAACACCCATTCGGCGCCTTGAAGTTTGAGGCGAAAAATGGCGGCCGGTCCGGCCCCGCCGTACAAATTTGCCGAACCATCGAAAATCAGCCCCGCACTGGGATAGTAGCCATCAGCTCCACCGGTGAAGTTGTGCAGGATAGTGAAAGTCTGCGCCTGCGTAGCCGGCGCCATCGCGGCTATTAGAGCTGCCATAACTAGAATCTGTGCGAGGATTGCCGCTCGTTGGCTACCCGCGAGAATCTCGTTTGAATGCTGCCTGGTGCCGGTCACAGGAGTTCTCCTCGTTGCAACGGGCGTTGCAACTCCCCAAATTGCCCCCACTCTATCCCTGAGCTCGGCCAGTGGTCAAACTAAGTTCCGGTGGGTTTTCTTGCAGGATATTTCAGGGCCGCTCGCTCACGATGAACTCCGACAGAACGAAGCCGCACCGCTCGGGGTTCGGCACCTAATCGTTTACCGAAGACGGGGCTCAACTCAATCAGGCGCTTCATCTCCCAACGAGTGCAGAAGCCATCCTCAAGATCGTGGATGCCGAGGATCCACCGCCGCGGTGGATCGGACATTAAGCTGCGGACCGCTGTCGGTGTGCGTCCTCTGAATTTTTGCCCCACTTATTGCGGAAGCGCGTCGACGCATCGCGGGCGATAGGCTCGCCATGGCCGAACCCGGCAGCGTCGAACGAAAAGCTGGCAAGCTTGCGCTGGCTCGCACGACCTTCCTCGAAACTCTCGAAGCCGAGGGGATCACCGAGGGCCATGATGTTCATGCACACATCGGCTGCGAACAGCATTCGTCCCGGAGGCCACAGCAGCGCGACCTGTCCTGCGCAATGCCCCGGAGCATGAATAACCTCGATGCCGCCGGCAATGGGCAGAATTTCCCCAGCGGTCAACGGCTGGTCGATGGCAACCGCCTCCAGTCGCTGGTTGGGATGGTAGAACAGCCTGCACAGCACTGGCCGCAACAGACCAGGCGCCGGCGTCAGAGGCCGAAACGGACCTCCGCTCTCGGCGATAGGGATATCGAGCGGGTGCATGTAGGTTCGCGCACCGGTTTCCCGCACGATCGCAGCGGCGCTGCCGATATGATCAGGGTGGCCGTGAGTGAGGATCAGGTGCTTGAGCTGGTCCGGCGAATGACCAAGCTCGCGGATCGCCCCGAAGACGGCTTCCTCCTTACCCGGGTAACCGGCGTCGATCAGTGTCAATCCGTCGTCGCCCTCGATCAGGAAGGCGTTTGCGAACCCCATTGGGACAACGTGCACACCTTTGATGACACGCTTCGCAACCATAGCAGACCCCCGCAGCCTTTACGCCGTAAGTATTCTATCGCTGACTCACACGCGTTCTCGTCGCCACGGGGGCATCAAACTGGCCCACTACCATTCCATATTTTCGGCTTTTCGGCTTGACAATCTTCTTCAAATCCAGCCGGATGATGGTTTGAAATCAAGGCGAAGTGCGGCAGGAGATCGACTGAATCCCATTTTGGGAAAGGGTCGACATTTCCTACGCGCGGCTCTTGATTTCTTTTTGGACACTTCCAAACTGAGCATATGATATGACTGAAATGAAAGCGAACGCGATCCCATTCGCGCAGCTGGAATCAATCGAAAACCTGCACGGCCGTGTAACCCGCGCACTCGCTCTCCAGGTGATCAAGTCGGAACGCAAAGGCGAGCTGATTGTGTTTCCCAACGAAGGCGAATTGTGCAAGCAGCTTGGGGTCAGCCGCAGCATTCTTCGTGAAGCCGTGAAGGTGCTGGAAGACAAGGGCATGGTGCAGGTCCGCCCGCGATCGGGCACGCGGTCGTGCCTCCGCTCAGAGTGGAACCAGCTTGATCCCGACATCCTCGCATGGCAATCCGAGCTCAAACCCGACCCGCGCTTCCTCCGCGATCTTTGCGAAGTCCGTCTCGCCCTCGAACCGATTGCCTCCGGTTTTGCCGCGCTGCGTGCCACCGAAGATGAAATCGTGCTGATCCGCCAGTGCCTGGGACGGCGGCTGCAAATTGTAGCGTCCGAGGACCTGGAGGCTGCCGTCGAAGCCGACCTGCAATTTCACCGCGCCGTGATCGAGGCCTCGCACAATCCGCTGTTTCTGCAATTGAACAACACCATTCGCGGTCCTTTTCGCGTGGCCCTGTCCGCCACCCTGCTGCTGCCGGCCTCGGTTACCCTGGAGTTAGAAGAATACCGCGCGCTAGCCGAAGCCATCGAGGACCGCAATCCGCTAGTAGCGCGCCGCGCGGCCGAGGAGATTGTCGGCTTCGCCATGCTGGCGGTCGAGCAGGTGATTCGCGATCACGAAAAGCAGAAGAATCCCCCGACTGCGCGCCGCGGAGCAAAAGCCAACAGCTTGCATATTGCGCGATCCAGGCCTGAACCATGAAGCTTGCTATCTCAGGCAAAGGCGGGGTCGGAAAGTCCACCATCGCGGGAACACTCGCCAGACTCTACGCGGCGGACGGAAACAGAGTATTAGCGGTGGATGCCGATCCCGATGCCAACCTGGCTTCTGCTCTTGGACTTCCCTCCTCGCTTCGTTCCCAAATTCACACCATTTCGACCGAACGCAAGCTGATTGAAGAGCGCACCGGGGCCAAAGTGCGCGAGTTCGGCCAGATGTTCAAGATCAATCCCGACGTTGCCGACATCGCCGACAAATACGCGATTCGTTATGCGGGAGTCGATCTGCTGGTACTGGGCGCGGTGCAGCGCGCCGCCGGCGGCTGTGCGTGTCCGGAGAGTGTGCTGCTGAAGAGCCTGGTCTCGCACCTGGTGCTGCGCCGGGGCGACGTTGTCATCCTCGACATGGAAGCCGGCATCGAGCACCTGGGCAGAGGCACGGCAATGGGTGTGGACCTGATGATGGCGGTGGTCGAGCCCGGCCAGCGCAGCGTCGAAACCGCTGAGCGCGTCCGCCAGATGTCGGCTGATTTAGGCATCGGCCGCTTCGGAGTGGTGCTGAACAAGAGCGCCGATCCTGATGAAGACAGCCGTTGGATTGCTGACGAATTCGGTGCGGAGCGTTTGCTCGGCACCATCCCCCTTGATGCTCGCATAGCCCGGGCCGACCGGCAGGGTCTGGCGCTGGCTGAGTTGGGCTATCCCGAACTACTCACCCCGTTTCAATACCTACAAAAAAACCTGCAGTCCTACTGCACCGAGAAGGAGAGCGTGCTATGAGCTTCGAGCCATGCTGCTTAGCTACCGCCATCGGCAGTTTGCCGCATAAAGATCCGCAGCAAGCGGTTGAAGTCGTGCTGCGGAGCATCCCCGACGCGCCGATCTGGCCGCAGTTGCCGGCCACCGGCCTCAACGAGCAAATGGAGATTCAATACAGCGAAGGCATTCCTCGTGTGGTCATCGATCGCGAAAAGGGCCGCATGTACTTCGATACCACCGGCGACACCAGCGCTGACCTAGCCGAGTTCTACGAGAAATACTGCGCCGAGGACCTCGAGGCTTTCAAGATCACGCCGGAGTTCTCCAAGGGCATTTATGCGCTGGAAGAAGCTTTGAAAGCAATTGGTGGAACGCGTCCGTTCGTCAAGGTGCAGACCACCGGGCCGCTCAGCGTGGGTCTCAGCATCGTTGACGAGAACAAGCGCGCGATCTACTACAACGCGGAATTCAATGACGTGGTCGTCAAGGCCATGGCGATGAAGTGCCGCTGGCAGATCCGCAAGTTCAAGCCCTTCGCGCAAAACATCATCTGCTTTATCGACGAGCCGATTTTGTCGGCGTTCGGCTCTTCCACCTACGTGAGCGTTACGCGCGACGATACCGTCGCCAAGCTAAACGAAGTGGTCGAGGCCGTCCACGGCGAAGGAGCGCTGGCCGGCGTTCACTGCTGCGGCAACACGGAGTGGCCCATTCTGATCGACGCGGGCGTGGACATCATCAACTTCGATGCCTTCGATTACGGGCACACCATCCTGCTCTATCCCGAGCCGATGAAGGCCCACCTGAAAGCCGGAAAATACCTGGCCTTCGGAATTGTCCCGACCAACAGCGCCAAGATCAAGGCTGCAAGCGTGGATTCACTGAAGGCGAAATTCTGCGAACTGGTCGAGAACCTGGCGAAAGCGACCGGCCTGGATGTACAGCTCATCTGCAATCAGGCATTTGTGACGCCAGCGTGTGGCACCGGGTCGATGCCTGTCGCCGATGTCGTAGCCCATCTGGTGAGTCGCCAGGTTGATGGAGAAGTTGCCCGGGAGCAGACCGTTGCGCACGGAAGAAGAGTCGGTGGTACCAGTGCTTGCCAGGCCTCCGGCGACCACGACGGACGCGTTCTTAGCGACGCGGTCGTGATCATAAAACCCATTGATTTCTCCAGAAACGGTAACGTCGACAGGTCCGACATGTACCCCAACTCCCTTGTCCATCATGGTGATGATATGTGGGTTTGGCGTTGGCGAGGGATTCGCCTGGCTGGTTGGCGACTCTGCTTCTACCAGTTCGTGCGCGGGGCCCACCGGCGTTGCTGGCGTGGGGCCAAGACGCTGCTTCAGGGCATCGTATTGCTGCTGGCTGATGGCGCCGTTAGCGTGTAAGACCTCCACCAGTTCACTCAAGCCGTCGGGTGCGGCGGGGGTTGGATTTTGCGCGTGAGCCAACATGCCCAAAGTCAGCATGAGACCGGCGATCTGCACGGCCCAGCAACGGGTAAGAGAGCGCAGCTTTTTTGGTGGATGCGACGCTCGGAGTATTCCATTCATGAATGTTTCCCTTCCAAGTCATTCTTATGAGTGAGTATTCGTTCGCTACCAAACCCGTTGGCCGCGACGATACAGTCCCATCGATCATCGTCCTGCGGCGAGCGGCTGGCTGTGATGTGGGCTTGGTTCGTGTGTGACAGCGTTCGCAAGCGGGCCGAAACGGATAGGCAAACGGCGGGATAAGCGGAGATATGGTGTTACGATCTCACCTGGGAAGGAACTGACACATGAGCAGCATTGCCACTAAGAAAGGTGACAGCGGACAGACAAGTCTCACGGGAGGGCAGCGCGTTTCCAAGTCGTCGCTTCGCGTTGAAGCTTACGGCACGGTGGACGAAACCAATTCAGCCATGGGATTCGCGCGCTCCATCTGCGAAGACGCAAACCTGTGCGAGCGTACCAAGACAATCCAGCGCGAGCTCTTCAAGGTCGGCTCCGCGCTGGCGACACCGCCGGAGAACCGCAAAGGAGAGCCTCCACTCATTACCGCGATGATTGATGCGCTGACTGAACAGGTACACGAACTGGAGGCCATACCGGGTATGCTGTCCGACTGGTCGATTCCCGGCGAGCAGCCGGCGGCTGCGGCCTTCGATCTGGCGAGGACGGTGTGCCGGAGGGCAGAGCGGTGCGTGGTGCGATTGATCGATACGGGTGAGGTCGTCGATGCGAATGTTCTTCCCTACCTTAATCGGCTCTCCGATCTGCTCTGGCTTTTCGGTCGCAAGCTGGAACTCGATGCTGGAGTCAGCGGCTCGTTGCGTGACGTCAATCAAAAGAGCGGGCCGCGCTGGTCGCGCGCGTGGTGAACCGGAAGCTACTCGTCGGCCTCTTAGTACAGCTCAGCACCTGGCCAGAATGAATTGACGAAATGCCAGCACGCGCCCTGATGATCGGCGGGACTGCTTCCCATGTGGGCAAGAGCTGGATGGCCACGGCAATCTGCCGCTCACTTCGACGCCAGGGAATTCACGTAGCTCCCTTCAAAGCTCAGAACATGTCCAACAACTCCTACCCTTGTCCGGAGGGCGGCGAAATTGGACGCGCCCAGGTCGCTCAAGCGGAAGCTTGCGGACTCGCTCCCTCTCCAGACATGAATCCGATCTTGCTGAAGCCTTCGGCTGACGCGACCAGCCAGGTCATCGTGCAAGGCGCAGTGTGGCGCAACCTCAGCGCCCAGGAATATTACCGGCACTATGACTTTCTGCTAGGCAAGGTTGATGAGTCCTATGCCCGGCTCGCGGCGCAATACGACTTCATCGTGGTTGAAGGAGCGGGTAGCGTCGCCGAGTTGAATCTGCGCCAGATGGATCTGGTGAACCTTGGCCTGGCCCGTCACTTGAACATTCCGGTTTTGCTGGTGGCTGATATCGATCGCGGCGGCGTGTTTGCGTCGATCTACGGAACCATAGCGCTGCTCGACCCGGAAGAGGCTGGGCTGGTGCGGGCCTTCGCGGTGAATCGTTTTCGTGGAGATCCGGCCTTGTTCACCGACGGGGTGCGAATCCTGGAAGAGAAAACTGCCAAGCCTTGCATCGGAGTTTTTCCTTTTATCGCCGACTTGCCGCTCGATGAGGAAGACAGCGTTGCGCTCGATCACTGGAAGCCGATGTCCGAGGGTAGATTGTCGATCGCAATCATTCAGTTTCCGCGGGTTTCGAACCACACCGACTTTCAGCGCCTCACCAGTGCCATGTGGATTCAGCGGCCGCTGCGGCGCCAGTTCGACCTCATCATTTTGCCGGGCAGCAAAAACACGGTTGCCGACTTGTGCTGGATGCGAGAACAGAAATTTGATCTCTGGCTCAAGGAACAGTACGCGGGCGGCGCGCACATACTTGGAATCTGCGGCGGTTATCAAATGCTGGGCGAGTGTATCGCCGATCCTCGGCATGTCGAATCCGTCGAAGAATCTGTTGCCGGATTGCGAATGCTCCCGGTTCGTACCACGCTCCGATTGGAAAAGGTCACGAAATGCGTCACCGCCTTAACGCCCACGGGGCGTCCGTTTACAGCGTACGAAATTCATATGGGTGAAACGGTGCGACCGGCAGATGCCGAGCCTTTCGCCTGGATCGACGGCCGTCCTGAAGGAATTCGAAGTGGGCGCTGTGCCGGCACGTACCTGCATGGGGCATTGGAGAGTCCTGACGTAATGGAAGACTGGATCGGCTTCCGGCCGGCCGAGCCCTGCGGCCGCGACGCTTCGTACGATCGCTTAGCAGATTGGTTCGAACAGTGGGTAGATCGCTCGAACTTTCAACGTCTCTTCGTTACGTGACGTAGCGCACAGCCAAGGTTCCACGCTCCCAATATAGTGAACTGCGCATCCGTTTTGAACCCTCGCAGAACGGTTTCAGCTTACCTCAGGAGCGGGAGCAATATGGCTTCCGAGTACCTCAACCTCAGTGGTAAGCCTTCCGTTTCCCGAAACGGGAAAGTGCGCGCGAGATTTTGCTGCGACATACAAATGTTATTGACTTCGTTTGAACTGCGCCGGAGTATCGCTGTTGGACGTATCATATGATGAATTGTGGCGCTGATTGTCTGGCTTGCCATTCCCACCGTCGCCATAATCCAAACCCCCTCACTCTCCCCGACTGCGATGTTAATAGCAACTCTTACTACTCATGGAGAAATGTGTACTCATGAAGACTGACCTGAAACAACTGAATAAGGCGATCGTTGAAGGCGACGCCAAGAAGGCGGTTGAGGTCACAAAGGCAGCTCTCGCTGAGGGAGCCAAGCCATTGGATCTCATCCAGAACCACATGATTCCCGCGATGGACGAAGTGGGAAAGCTCTTCGAAGAAGAAGAGTATTTCGTCCCCGAACTGCTACTGTCGGGCAGGGCGATGCGCGGTGCATTCGACTTGATCCGGCCTCTCATGGCGGCGCAAGGCGTACAACCCACCGGGCGAGCCGTAATCGGATCGGTCCAGGGAGACCTGCACGATATCGGCAAAAACCTGGTAGGCGCTATGTTGGAAGGCGCCGGATTCGAAGTCTTCGATCTGGGCGCGGATGTAAAACCCGAAGCGTTTGTTGAAACGGTAAGTCGAAAAAGTGCAACATCGTGGGCATGTCCGCGATGTTGACCGTAACCATGCCGAAGATGAAGACCACCATCGAGGCCCTCAAGGCGGCTGGCGTTCGCGACCAAGTAAAGGTCATGGTTGGTGGTGCTCCCATCAGCCAGGCGTATTGCAATGAGATCGGCGCCGATGCCTACAGCGAAACCGCTTCCGGTGCGGCCACGATTGCCAAAGAACTCGTGATCGAACAAAAAGTCGGTGCCCAGTTTGCAGAAAAGGGCGAGACGACACTGGCTGGAATCGCGGCTGCTGGAAAGGGGACAAAATGAGTAAGCAAAAGATCTTCCGCACGCTGGCTGTATCCGGTCCTCAGGATCTTATCTTTGGGACTGCTCCCAATCCGGTGACTTGCGGTACAGGGTTGACTATCGGAGGTGGAACTGTATTTCCGGAAGTCAACTTCACTCTGCCCGTAATGGACGTCAGCAAGGCCACCTGGCCGGAAGTGCTGGCCCACTACGAAGAAATGGCAACCAACATTCTGAAACGTGCCGTCGCCATGAAGGTTCCCGGCATCGTTCTGGAATTCGAGCAACTTCCCCAGATGACTTCTACTCCGGAGTGGGGCGCTGAAATCACCGCCCTGCTGGAACGGCACCTGAAGGAAGTCTACGAGAAGTACGGCTTGAAGGGCGCTTGCCGCTGCACCCCAGCTGACATCCACGGCCCGGCTGGCGTAAAAGGCGTAAAGCCCGTTATGCGCCATGGCGAGCTGTGGGAGAAGCTGAATCGCTCCTTCGATCTGTGCATTCAGGCCGGCGCCGACCTCATGTCCATCGAGTCCATCGGCGGCAAAGAGGTCCACGACGAAGGCCTGATGTACGGTGATATTCGCGCTATCGTATTCGGTCTTGCCTCTCTGTCTTGCCGCGACATGAGCTGGCTATGGAGCCAGATCTCGGAGAAGTGCGAGAAGAGCGGTCACACCGTTTCCGCCGGCGATACTGCCTGCGGATTCGCCAACACCTCCATGGTACTGGCGTATCAGAAACTGCTGCCGGATGTGGTTGCGGCCGTCGATCGCGCCATGGCGGGTGCCCGCACCCTGAAGGCTGTCGAGAACGGCGCTAAGGGTCCGTCGAAGGATTGCGGTTACGAGAACCCGATCGTCAAGGCGGTCAGCGGCATCCCCATTTCGCAGGAAGGCAAGTCCGCCACCTGTGCACACTTCAGCCATGTCGGCAACATCTCAGCCACAATGTGCGACCTGTGGAGCAATGAGTCGGTGCAGAATATTCGTCTGCTCTCCGGCAACGCCCCCGAGGCCTACACTGAGTTGCTGGCCTATGATTGCAAGCTGATGAACATCGCCAACTCGCACAAACAGGGGCATATCTTCCAGTCCTGGATGGCAGAATCCGATAAGAACGTCAGCGCCATCGGCGCTATCCTGACGCCCGAATCGGTCTACACCATCGCGAAGGCGATCGTCGCGCAAGAGACAGACTACGCCCGGACGGTGGCTGCCGGTCAGGCCGCCATCGACATCATTCAGAAGGCTGTCGACACCAAGAAGCTTGCCTTGGGCAAGAAGGAACTCCAGTGGCTGGAACGGCTGCACAAAGAGTTCGCCAATCTGCCGAAGGATGAGAATGTCTTGGCGGAAGAGATCGTTGGCACCATGGGTCATCTGTTCGATCCCGAGGAATACGGCCTGAAAGTTGCCGTCGCTGCTGCGAGGTAGCCCCGGCGCCTATTATCGACTGCCGATGGCGCTGTCCCGGTCGGGAGCAGCGTCATCCGGCGGCCGAATTTAAGCCAGGTCAATTTGTTCATTCATCACAGCAGCATGTGCGGTCTAACACCGCAGATGCTGCTCTTTTTATTTCAGACTTGTAGCACGCCAAGCGCGTGAGGTGGTGGCAAAGCCATGCCGAATAACGAAACGAAAAAGTCTGACAAAGTGCGGATCGAATTGGTTCCCCTCGGGGCAGTGGTCGAGGTCGAACGTGGCACGCTCCTGCAAGCCCTACTGAGCGATCATGGGATGGAGTTTCCCTGCGGCGGCCTGGGCACCTGCGGCGGTTGCCGCGTGCAGGTGCTCGAAGGCCACGTCGAACCTACGCCCGAAGAAGAAACTCTTCTGACGCGGGAAGAGCTGCTGGACGGCTGGCGCATGGCTTGTTACATCCGCGCCGAGACGCCGTTGAAGTTAAAGGTTGAGCAGTGGACCATGCCGGTGCTGGTGGATGACACACAGCTCGCCAGGACCCACCGCAAGGGCCTTGCCATTGCGATCGATCTCGGCACCACGACCATCGTTGCCCAGCTACTCGATCTCGCCAGCGGCAAGTTGCTCGGCTTCCGTACCGCCCTCAATCCGCAGGCGGCGGAGGGCGCCGATATCATGAGCCGCGTCCGTTTCGCCTTCACCAGTAACGCGCTCACTCCGCTGATTCGCAATTTCCTTGGCGATATGGTGCACGATCTCGCGGCTAGCCGCCAAGATGAAGTGGAAGAGATCGTCCTGGTTGGCAATACGGTAATGCATCATCTGTTTTGCGGTCTCGATACCGAGCCACTCTCGCATGTTCCTTTCGCATCGCCGAACCTTGGCGAGCAGCGCTTCTCTCCCGGGCAACTGAACTGGCGATTCCCCGAATCAGCCGTCATCCGCTTCATCCCGTGCATTGGCGGTTTCGTTGGCGCCGATATTCTCGCAGGCATCGTTGCCGTGGGATTGCATATCAGCGACCGGTTACGCGCGCTGATCGACCTCGGCACCAACGGCGAAATCTCGCTGGGCAATCGCGACCGTATCCTTTGCGCCTCCACTGCGGCCGGCAGCGCCTTTGAAGCCGGTTCCATCAAGATGGGAATGCGCGCCTCCAGCGGAGCAATCTCGCGGGTTTTCCTGAACGACAAAGGGATGGAATGCATGGTGATTGGCGATTCTGAGCCCCGTGGCATCTGCGGCAGCGGCTTGGTGGACGCGGTCGCAGCCGGACTCGACGCCGAAATCATCGCCCCTCGCGGCCGGTTCAACGACGGCGGGAAAGAATTTCCGCTCACCGGCATCGTCAAGCTGTGGCAATCCGACGTTCGCGAATTGCAACTGGCGAAGGCAGCCATTGCCTCCGGGATGCGCATTCTGCTCGACCGTTGGGGAGCCAGCATTGATGAGGTCGAAGAAGTTTACCTCGCAGGCGCATTCGGAAACTACGTCCGCGCGGAAAGTGCGATCAGAATCGGCCTGCTCGAGACCTCGGTCGATTGCCTCACGGCCGCGGGCAACACGGCCCTTCGCGGAGCGAAGCTGCTCATCGGTGCGAATGACTTTCCGGTCCTGGACATGATTGAGCACGTCGGGTTGGCTTCCGATCCCAAATTTCAGGACCGCTTCGTCGATTGCATGGCTTTCCCGACTGCGGAGATTGTCGCGGGCCGCAACGTTCGTGCCGCAGTCCCCGTCGCTGCGGTGTAACCATGCGCCTGCTGCTCATCGGTTGCGGTTTGCTGTTGCGTGAGCTGAGCGACGCGATTACGCACTCTCCGCATGTGATCAATGCCACATTCCTTCCTGCCGGCCTGCATAATCAAGGCGCAAAAGCCATGCGCCAACGGCTGCAGCAGGAAATCGACGCAGCCGAGGCGGCTAGTTACGACGCAGTTGTGCTCGGTTACGCGTTGTGCGGCATGGGGGTCACCGGACTCAAGGCGCCCGCTGTGCCGTTGGTCCTTCCTCGTGCCCACGACTGCATCACCTTGCTAATGGGCAGCCGCGAAAAATATGCCAAATATTTCCAGGCAAATCCCGGGGTGTACTTTCGCTCGGTGGGCTGGATGGAACGAGCCGGCCAGATACAAGACCAGTTATTTGCGGGCGGCCTGAGCCAGGATCGGGACTTGCTGATTGCACGCTACGGCGAGGAAGCTGGGCAGTACCTGTACGAGGAAGCTACACGCTATCGGCAGTCGTATCAGAAGCTCACGTACATCCTCACCGGCTCGGAGTTCGACAGCGACTGTGCCGATCAGGCGCGAGCCGAAGCGCACGAGAAGAACTGGGTCTACGAAGAATTTGCCGGCGACCTTGCTTTGTTTCGCCGCTTGCTCGCAGGACAGTGGCATTCTGACTTTCTCATCGTTCCCCCAGGCCATGTCGTTGTCGCCACCTACGACGACGAGATTGCGCAATCGGCCCCAGTCGAAGCGATTCCAAAATTGAGCATGAGCTGAGCGTCGATACGTTCTGCATAGTTCGGCATAGCCACCACTCACCACCAACTGCACTTTCACAGCAAGTTCAAGCAGACCTATTCTGCGCACCAGATTTAGGAGCGTCATAGAGCGTTCGCTCAACCAGCACCTTCGGGTAGTCCCTTTATCCTTGACAACTAGAGTGCACAGTGGCAATGTCGTGCTCACATTCTTGCCAATTTTTTGGCCATACCCCCTAAACCGCGTAGCGAAGCTACGTTGATGCAAAGGAGCCTTATGGGTGGCGGTGAGTTGTTCCCCATTTTTTGCGGCCTATCATTCGGTGCCTTCGCTTCCGGTGCCTTCGCTTCCTGGTTGCGACCGTCGTGGAGAAAACCGAGCTTAATGTTCGCCACCCTCTTGCTAGCGTTTGTGAGTTGCTCCATTAACGGAGAACTCCAAACCAGCCGGGCTTTCTTACTCGCAGACACTCTGCTCGTGGCCCTCTCGACATCTGTGGGGTATACGGTGGAACAGCGACTGCGACAGTCAAAATCCGCAGTCCTCCACCAGGATAGTTAATCATCGCCGCGAGGCGACGCCCTGCGCTCTTGTTTTGAAGAGCGATGAGCGTTTTCCTCTGGGGCGTCAACACTACACCCGACCAATGATTTTGAAACGATTTGATAGGGAGCTGGCGCCATGCCGAAGAATCCGAAGAAACCATTCCAACGTAGACCCGGTAAACCACAGTTGCATCCGTCGGCCTCGGAGGCCGCAAAAGGACCCAGGCAAGAACCCGCGTACGACGACCCAGGTGGACGAGCGCGATGGTTTCGGCGTAGCCGTGTGGGCGCTGACCGCAAGGTGCTGCACGGCGTAATCGCAAAAGCATCCGCCGTTAAGCGTAGGGCGGAGCGTGCATTGCGCAACCGCCCTGCTATGCCAACAGCGATGGGAAAAGCGATTCCCACTGCACCTGGCGGTCCGGGCACAGTGAACTGGGCGAGTCTGGGTCCAACGAAAGTCGACGGTGGTCAGGCAGGAGCCGTTCACGCCGTCGTCAGCGGACGGGTTACGTCGATAGCGGTAGGGCCCGGCGGAACGCGGGCCTACATAGGAACTGCGAACGGAGGAGTTTGGGTTACCGAGGACAGCGGAAATACCTGGACCGCCTTAGATGAGTTTGCAACTACTCCGGCAGGTGGAGGGGGAGCGATCGGCAGCACCCTGGAGGCTGATTCTCTCGCAGTCGGGGCTGTAACCGTGAAGTTCGGCGCGGCACGTTCCAGCGATATCGTTTTTGTCGGAACTGGCGAACCCGGCGGAAATTTGGACGGGTATTTTGGCATTGGCATTAAGTTCTCGAATGACGGAGGCGCGACGTTCACGCTGGAAGCCACAAATCTCGCGGGGAACGAGGTGTACCGCATCGTCATTGACCCGGAGCATCCAGAGATCGTCTTTGCTGCCACGACCACTGGGCTGTTTCAGCGTCCAGCGGCGGCACCTTTTACGACCTGGAACCAGATCGCTTCTCCCAACTTTTCCTCAGCTAATGGTCTAGCAACCGACGTGATGGTCGCCGGTAAAGGTGGCGGCAAGAACTACTACGTGTCCTTTGACAGCGACACTGTGTACCAGAGTCCTGACTCCGGAGCGAATTGGAACAAGGTTCCTGGATTCGCTGGGTCGGGACGAATCGCGCTGGCGGCGGGTGAATCTGATCCCAGCGTGGTTTACGCCTTAGTGGCGGATGGCACCTTAAACCGCATGGACAGTGGAACGGGAGGCAATTTCCAGCAAGTAAGCGGAGTACCAAAAGCTCTCTTTGCGGGTTCCCAGGGTTGGTACGACGCTGTTGCAGCAGTTGATCCAGGCAACGCAAACACAGTGTATTTGATGGGTGATCTCACCTTGGACACGGACTGGGCGCTTTCTTTCTATAAGGGTACGATCACCGGGGCGCCTGGCAGCTATGTTTTCCCGTTCAGTGCGGCGAACGATCAAACGTCTTCCGATCCGAGAACAACCACTAAGGTTCCCTCCGATCCGACCTGGATCGGAAGGGGAATTCATCCTGATGGGCACGCATTTGGGTTTGCCACCAATGCTGATGGCAGTCATGACGGATCGATCGTGTGGGTGGGATCGGACGGAGGCGTGTTCGCTTCCACTACCAGCGGAACTCTGAATAGCTTCGCCGCCAAGAATCAAGGGATCAACATCACGCAGATGACCTTCATCGGGCAGCGCCCTGACACGGCGGACATCCTATACGGCGGCTGTCAGGATAACGGAACCATCCGCTTTTCGCTGAGCGGAAGCAAGTCGTGGCTGGAGGTTGTTGAGGGCGATGGCGGTGGTGTGGCCATCGATCCCAACAATCCGAAACAGGTCATTCGACAATATATCCGAGCTGATCTGTCGGTAAGTGCGGATGATGGTGCTACTTGGTCGGATTCTGGGTTGCCGGTTACGAGCGGTAGCGCGGAAGACCTGCGGTCGGGTTTCTACGGTCCAGTAAAAACGCTGGCAGTGGGTACAAAGACGGTAGTGGCTTTTGGAACCAATCGGCTGTGGTTCCGCACCGACTGGGGCGACGCGTGGCAATCTCTGCCGAGCAACTCCAGTTCGGACGTTTTAGACGATCCCAATCCAACCGTCATACCGAGTAATGCTCAGCCCACGATTGTTCCGGTGACTGCCATTGCGATTGCATCCGATACGCGAGTATTTGCCGCCACTAATCAAACTCCTGCGGTGGCCAATGGACTGGGGCAGATTTGGCGTTTCGATTTTGCAGCCGGAGCGTGGACAAAACAAGCGCTCCCGGCGCTTCCGAACACCACACCGAGCGTCCGCTTTTTCACTGCGCTGGCAGTGGATGACCCAGCTGCCGGCTCGGTATACGTGACGCTGGGAAGCGGTGGCGGCGAGCACGTGTTTTACTTCGACGGGACGGCTTGGCAGAACGCCAAATTTTCTGCGACGAACGTCGATGTTCCCGCTCATGCCGTGACCGTGGATCCCGGTACACCAGGCGATGTGTACGTGGGAACTGACGTCGGCGTCTGGAAGGGGAGCAAGTCCGGCACTTCATGGACTTGGACGCCCTTTTCTCAAGGCCTTCCCGAGGCTGCCGTGACGGACCTGACGGTCCACGTGGGGTCTCGAAAATTGAGAGCCGCAACTCACGGTCGTGGAGTCTGGGAGATTGACCTGCAGCCCGCGAGCAGTTCCAGCAGCTCCTCGGCAACGAGTTCGTCTTCCGATTCCAGCAGCAGTGGAGACTCGAGTAGCTCCAGTTCGTCGTCGGACTCCAGCAGCAGTGGAGCTTCGAGTAGTTCGAGTTCGTCATCGGACTCCAGCAGCAGTGCGGATTCCAGTTCGTCGTCGGATTCCAGCAGTTCCGATTCGAGTTCGACAGACGGCAGCAGTTCCAGCAGCTAGTTGAGTCAGGAGGAGGCATTATGGCCTCAGAGGAAAATCCAAAGTACGCGTATCGGGTGACTTTCGAATACCAGGGCGATCAGGTACGGAAAGTCGGTCAGCAACGAATAGCGATGACTGCGCCCCCGTCGCACGAGCTGGCCCCATCTCCGAACTCCACCGGCTTCTGGTACGAGCTAAGGGACGACAAGAACAATACGGTGTATCGACGAGTGATGCAGAATCCCATCCAGACGACGGTGGAGGTCTTCTCGCCGACGGGCACAATAACTCGTCGTCCGGTGCAGAACCCTAGCGGGACGTTCCAAGTCGTTGTCCCTGAGGTTCAGCAGGCTACGAATCTGGTGTTGGTCGCGACCCCTCAGCCTCCGGCGCAGCCCATTGGAACCGCTGCCCAGGAAAGAGCGCGTGCACCGAGACCGCGAGTGGGAACCGGCCCAGCTCGTGAGATCGCGCGATTCAGCCTGAAGGAGGGTGCAAAATGAGCACATCCGATGGAAATGTAGTTGGCGCGACAAAGATTGTGGATAATGGGCCGGACACCCAACGATGGGTAATAGCCGTCCTCTCCGAGGGTTACCAGACAGCCGAACTGCCGACCTTTGCAACCGATGCCCAAGGGTTTGCCGACTATCTCAAGAAGACCCCACCCTACGACGCTCTCTGGCCGGCAATCAATATTTACCGAGTTGACGTAAGTTCCACGGATAGCGGCGCTGCCGATCCGGCGGCTTGCGGGGGTACGGGCGCGACTCCCAAGACGTATTTCGATGCCACGTTTTGTGTCAGCAATCTCCCACGGCTCCTAGGGGTAAACAACGCGACTGCACTCAGCGTCTCTTCTGCTCAGGTTCCGCACGTGGCGGTGACCGTGGTCATTGTGAACAGCACCAAGTATGGCGGCTCGGGAGGAGCCGTGGCTACCTATTCGAAGGATGCGCAAGCAATCGAGATTGCGGTGCATGAAATGGGTCATACCGCATTTGGTCTCGCCGACGAATACAACAACCTCGCCGGCTGCGATAGTGGCGAGACGGGTCACGACACGTACGCCGGCGCCGAGCCGGCCCAGCCCAACGTGACGGCCAATAAAGACAAGGCCACGATCAAATGGGCCTCTCTCATTGACGCCGCGACAACCGTGCCCACGACCAGCAATTCGGATTGTTCCAAATGTGATCCGCAAGCTAACCCGGTTTCGGCGACGACAGTGGGCGCGTTCGAAGGGGCCTTTTACTTCCATTGCGGAGCTTGGCGCCCGCAGTACGATTGCCGCATGCGAACCCTCGGACAGCCCTTCTGTGCGGTTTGTTCGCAGGTGATCACCAAAACCATCAGCCCTTTTCTGCCCGCTTCAAGCAGTAGCTCATCTTCCGGGGGAGGCTCCAGCTCGAGCGCCGGTAGCAGCTCTTCGGACGGTAGCAGTTCATCAGATTCAAGTTCGAGTTCGAGTTCGATCTCATCGTCGTCCTCGGACTCCAGTAGTAGTTCCAGTTCGTCGGATTCGAGCAGCAGCGATTCCAGCAGCTCCAGTTCGTCGTCGGATTCGAGCAGCAGCGATTCCAGTAGCTCCAGTTCGTCGTCAGACTCCAGCAGCAGTGGGGATTCCAGTAGCTCCAGTTCGTCATCGGACTCGAGCAGCAGCGATTCCAGCAGCTCCAGTTCGTCGTCAGACTCCAGCAGCAGCGGGGATTCCAGCAGCTCCAGTTCGTCATCGGACTCGAGCAGCAGCGATTCCAGTTCCAGTTCGTCATCGGATTCGAGCAGTAGCGATTCCAGCAGCAGCGGGGATTCCAGTTCCTCGTCGGATTCCAGCAGTTCGGATTCGAGCTCGACAGATGGCGGCGGTGCAGTAGCTAGTCGACGCGGAAGGAGAAGCATTGATTAGTCTTCAGGAGAATCCACAATACGTGTATCGGGTGGGATGACGAAATGAGAAGTGAGATTTGGGTGGCTGGTTTTCCCTCTTATTATGGGGGGGCCGACACCGAACTAGACCACAACATCGACCTCTTTCGAGTCTTCGGCGCCGAGGTGAACCTCGTGCCCATGTTTGGCGCTGATCAGCGCATGCAAACCAGTGTGCTGGAAAGGGGCTGCAAGATCCACGCGTATCGGGATGACATTTTTCGCGACAAGCTAGTAGTGAGTTTTTGTAATGGTCGGTTCTTGGAGAAACTGCCGTTAATCATGGAGCACGGGCGGCCAAGCAGGGTTGTCTGGTTCAACTGCATGACGTGGCTGTTTGATCGCGAGAGAGACGCTCACCGCAATGGATGGATAGATTATTTCGGCTTCCAAAGTGAGTATCAGAAGGGTCTTCTGGCTCCGCAGTTGGAGCAAATTCAACCGGTTAGGACGTTCCCTTACAAGATATTCTTTAATTCCACCCGAATTGAGTGGCGCTATCGTGAGTGGGACGGCTGCTACAAGGTGGGTCGAATATCGCGGGATGATACTCACAAGTTTTCTGCTGATATGTGGCGTATTTTTGATCGAGTGGTTGTACCTGCGACTCTGAAAAAAAAGGTTTTCATTCTAGGCTATGGACCGAATGCGAAAGCCCGAACAGGAGCTCCGCCACCCGGCCTGGATTGGTTAACATGGACGCCAAATGCGATTCCGTCGGGCCAGTTCTATAACACTATCGATACCATGATTCACAAGACCGGGGGCTCCCGTGAAAACTCACCTCGAGTTTTATTCGAAGCTTACGCGCATGGGGTTGTTCCAGTGGTAGAACACGATTTCGCTTTTCCAGAACTCGTGCTCCACGGGGAAACGGGTTTTATGGGGAAGAGTTCTGATGAAATGAGTTATTACGCAAGCATGCTGGCAATGAATCCGGAAGAGCATCGTCGGGTGGCCGAAAACGGCAGAAGATACCTGGAAGAGAATTTCGCGAATGCGGAGGCGTGCTGGTCAGGGTGGCAAGAAGCGCTGAACGGCAACCCGGCGGAGGCCGGGGAGTCCGAATGCCAACCGTTTCCGGAACCGTTTCTGGCGGGAGAAACTCGAGGCCCACAAGAGAGTCCGCAAGCGCAAGCGTGAGCACCGTATCGCAGATAAGCGAAACCGAGGAGCACAATGGCAGACGATCCAATCGTGAACGCTGTTGAAACCTTTTCCGCCCCTATGGAGAACTTGATTGCAGCGGTAGGCCAGGGGATCGCGAATGCACAACGACAGCTTGACCTGAATTCGGTACAGATGCAGGAGACAATTGATGCGGATCCCGTACTTTCACAGTATGGACTGCAGGCCACCTGGTATCAGTTTCCCAAGGTCGATCTTCAGCTCACCATGTCTATGAGCGTGGTGGGGGAGCAGGATACTTCCAGCGGCCCGGCTCCGGCAGCCCCGGCAGCAGGCGCTTCTCCCCCTGTATCGGCCCTGGCATTCACCAATTTTCGGGTTGTCGCGCAGCCGATCAGTGCCTCTTTCCAAAGCCACTTCAACTACACGGGACAAGCGGCAAGCCAGATTAATCTGTCCATTGTTCCGGTACCCGGACCGCGGCCGAGCAATCAAGTAACGATACCGCCCAGAATGATCGATGCGCCGCCACAGCAACTCGACGCCACAACCAAGCTGATCAACGTGCGAGCAGCGGCTTTCGGAAGCGGCGCAAAATTTCTGACCACTAAAGATCCCCAAACGAACGCCATTGTTCCTGCGGCCACAGACGCTCAAAATAATATTCTTCGCTGTGACGTCAACTACAATGCAATGAGCCGTACGTGGTATGTATTGCAATATGCGCCCGCCAATAAGAACGTGGTACCAGTAGTGGTTGCAGTTGATGATGCGACTGGAGCTGTGCGTATCATTTAGCACGGCCTAGGTGAGGTTTTCGTGCCGGACGATCCCCAAAAACCCGATCAGCCTCAGAAGCCCGGACAGCCGCTCAACACCAACGTTACAAACGTTACAAATGTTGGCGACCTGCACAATGTCATCATCGGTATAGTTCAACCGATCGATATTACTCAGGTGCTCCAGGTTCTGGATTCTGCCGCTAACCTGACCACGATCGATCAATACAACCAGCTCAAGCCGCAACTGGTGAAGGCAATAGGCGACTTGAGAACCTACCTGACGCGGCAGGATGCGCAGACCAGTGCGCTGCAAAACCAGCTGACCGCGGCGCAAACGCAGGTCACCACGCTGACGAATGCCAACACTGATCTTAATAACCAGCTTAGTGCTGCCAATGCGCAAATTGCGCAACTGAAAGCGCAACTGACAGGGGGGCCACAAACAGCGCTTCCGCTGCACGTCGCCCAATCTTTCAAAAACGTGGTGGACCAAATCCAAAGTGACGCCCGCAATGCCGGAGGGGTACAGACCACCATCACCAACATGCAGATCGCAGTTAAGGCGCTGGTTAACGTACAGAAGGGTACAGGAACTAATCCGACGGACGCGGTGCTGGTATTTCCCGATCCCAGTTCGCCGCCGGACCCCAACCTTTTATCGACGCTAACCGTCAATTTCAGTGCAATCCCGAATGTCAAATCAGGTATAACGCCCGCGGGAGCTGGGGCCGCGCCAGCACCGGCTGCGCCGGCTACCCCGCCTGGTCAGCGGTCAGCGGCGGCCCGCGGCCAGCCTCAAGCGCCCATGCCGCCGCAAGCTCCTGCCGAACCTGCCGCCGGTCAGAAGTCGGACAAGAGCGTGACGGACCGGGTGAAAGACATGTTGCGGGGATTCGGTTCCGGCAAAGGCTCTGGTTCTCAATAGCGCATTAGCACAGATCGGGGGAGAAATTCGAACCCATGCCGCTGCTGACGGAAAACATCGATGAAGCCCGCTTGCTTTTCACCAACGTGGAAGCGCGTGCACAGAGCGCTGAGCTGCGAGCTGCTCTTCTGCAGGATACAGTAGACAAAATGAGGTCGCAGATTTCGATTAATGCAGTCCTTGCCCAGACTCTGACGCAGCGGACGATGGACCAGGAGGCCGCGAACGCTCAGCTGAGAATAGAACAGGTGACGCAGATTAGTCCCGATACACCGCTGGGCAGCTTCGTGTCCATCATCGGTATGGCGGTCGCGCTGGGAGAAGCAACCATGCCAGATCGTGCGATTCCCTCCGTGGGCACGACCGTGACCGCTTACCATACTCCGGATGGGGGCCTGCGTTTCTACCAACCCGAATTTGGCGACAGCAGTGGAGCGGGAAGTACGACGTTCACGATGGTGAAGACACCATCCACCTCCGGGGCCCCCGCACCTCGCAATCTGTATGTCGTCCTGGAGTACATGCAATCGGTCTTTGATGATCCGTTCTGGTCCAAGTTCGTCACGCAGGCGACGCCTCCCGTCCAACCCGCGCAACAGGTAGTCGTCGAAGTATCCAAGACACTGGCCAACACAGGGGGGTGGAACTTCCCTTTTCTGGTTCAGGAAGCGGCCGCCATCGCGTCTTCAGCGAATGCGTTAGGAAAGCTGCTCACTGATTCGGTCCAGGTCCGCGCGTTCAACAGCTCTATCCTGGCGGTTTCCAATTTGGCGCAAGCGTTCGACCCGTCAGTGAAGCCTCTAGCGGTGGTTGGGGATTTGCTGGCTTTGACCGCTGCGCTGGATACGATGGCTCGCATCGCCGACAGCGTGCGTGCCCTGTAAGGTTGTTGGAGGGCACATTCGTGTAAGGGGCATCATTTAGCTTGACTTCGCGAGGCATATTGATAACATACAGCAACCTTCGGCCGCCAAGTTAGGGATGGAGCCCGGCGCTCATGCATGTCCTCTGGGTGTCAGATAGTCCAGACACGCCATCGGGTTTCGGCAACGTCACTCGCTACGTCTGCGAGGGCCTGGTTAAGCGCGGTTACCAGGTGAGCATTTTAGGTTGGCAGACACGCGAAGTCGGCGAGTGGAATGGTTGTCGGCTTTATCCCACGCAAACCGACCGCCTCGGCGGTGACGCTCTTTTCCCGCTGCTCCTGCGCATTCGACCCGATGTCGTGATCTCCCTCGCGGACGTTTGGTGGCTGCCGTATTTCAGCGCTCCCCATGTGCGGCGCCAGATGGAGCTGACGGACGCTCCATGGCTTCTGTATTTTCCCATTGACGGCGATACAGGAAACGACCAACTCCCGCCTAGCTGGATTCAGATGCTGCAGCAAGTGGACCTACCGGTGGCAATGAGCAAATACGGCCAGCGTGTAGCCAAGGTTTGCGGTATTCCATGCGAATACATCCCGCATGGGGTTGATTTGAGCGTTTTCTGTCCGCCGGAAGACCGCGATGCGGCAAAGGCGCGCTTAGGCTACAGCGGCAAGTTTGTAGTTTTGTCTGACAGCCGTAATCAACCTCGCAAGATGTTGCCACGTTTGCTGGATGTTTTTGCGAAGTTTGCCGCGAACCGGCCCGATGCGTTGCTGCACCTGCACACCGACGTGGCTGACGAATTCACCCACTCCATCGTTAATTCGTACGATGTTCGGCAGGACTTACTTCACTTAGGACTGGGAGACAAGGTGCGGTTTACGCCCGGGTTCGTCATGAAGAAAGGCGGGGGGCTGTCTCTGCCGGAACTAGCAGCCTACTACCAGGCGGCGGATGTGCATGTTCTGGCGTCGAGTGGAGAAGGCTTCGGCCTACCGACACTACAGGCGGCGGCTGCCGGGGCGGTACCCATGGCTTCTGCGTATAGCGCCAGCCAGGAGTTGACGGAAGGTCATGGAGAACCGTTGCCAGTTGCGGAGTGGACGGAGAACGAGTTCGGAATCCGTCGCGGGTTGATTGACATCGACGCAGCGGCTTCCCAGCTCGCGCGCTATTACGATGATCGCGAGTTGCTGCGTGCCCGCTCGCTCCAGTCGCGGCAGTTCGCCGAAGTGTACGGTTGGAATGAGGTCCTCAACCAATGGGACAGGCTCTTGCGTTCTGTCGCTTCTTCGCACCGCCGTATCCGCCGTTCGGCCCCGGTGCGAACGCAATCCCTCGACGGAATAGCGCGTGAAGGCTCCGGAGTTTCGGTGTCCGTGAAGGTCATTGACCGGGAATTTGGACGACTGGAAGCTTCCATTCTTGCGGACGCGCGCGGCCGCTATTCCGATGTGCGGATTCCAGCCACCCCGTTGCCATGCGAAGTAGCTGCGGTGCGGGTTCCGAGACGACCCGGATACATCGGTATGGCGCCTTCAGACTATCCGGTGTTCCAGCAGCTCAGAAGCATCTTTCCCATCCTAAACGGGTGGGCGATTTGCAGCCAGGGAGCTACTGATCTTGACTTGGAGGGCGTCAAGCCTCGCTGGATGGCTAGCTCCGAAGAGGCGCGGTACGACCTTGCGCAATCGGTGCTGCTTCTCAATTGCACAAACGAATTGCCCGAGTCGGTTTTGATTGACGCCGCCTTATACGGCGTCCCTTGCATTGGCGCCGAAGGGGTGTCGATGCAGATGCTGTTGTGGCCAGAACTGGCCATCGCAGATCAGCAGCATGCGGTGATTAAGGCGAGGGAGCTGTTGACGAATGCAGCGCGCTTGCGCCGGCTTTCGTCAGAGGCACGGTCGCTCTGCGTCCAGCTTTTTGCGCCTAGTGAAGAAGAATCGGCGGTATCCCTGCGGCGTTTGCACGCGGAGCAGACACGGGGGACAGCGATGATGGGAGCGTGAGACGATCATGGCGATGCAGATGTATTTCATCTCCTATCGGGGCGATTTTAGCCAGCAGACTTCTCGCGAGATCCAGCAGCTCGTGCATGATCGGGGTGGATTCATTTTAATGGTGACGAAGACTGGCCAGGTAGTCGTGCTGGATGATGCGGAGGCTCAATCGGCAGCGAAGCACCCGAGTATAAAGTCGATCGGGGGAGTGACGCTGAACCCGCATGGCGTGGCTGCCGAACGCTTGCAACGGATTTTTGCGGAAAATCTCAGCAAACAGGTTGACCTAAGCAAGCTAACGGGACAACGAACGTAGCGTTCAGGAGAGCATATGAGTATCGGTGCGGATCTTCTAAATGTACCCTTTGGCGACATGATTCTGAGCATGGCAACGGCCATTGCTCAGAGCCAGAAGGAATTGGACAAGGCCTCTCTGGTTACGCTGAAGGAACTGGCCGGAACATCGTTCAAGTTCATTGAAAACATCACGGAAGTTCTGGAGCCCATCCCGCAGACGATCCGTACCAGTGATGGCCAGGAAGTCCTGGTCACGGGAGTGAATGTCACCACGACCGTTGGTCCGACCGTGCCTCTGACATTGCTGCAGGCGGGTTTGACACCTGCGTTCTATCAATTCACAGAGTCCACGATCCTGATAAAGATTGCGATCTCGATGACCACTGAAGCCTCATTTGGTATCAATGTGAGCCACGACTTCAGTGTGAATGAGAACGTGGGCTTCGATGACGGCTCGGGTTTCACCTACTCCCGCTCTACAACCTGGGCCTCGCATGTGGACGCCAGCTACTCGGCAAAGTATTCGTACAGTGCTGACGGATCGAGTCAGTTAAGCACGACTCTGAGACCGGTGCCACCACCCCAGCGGGTGATGCCACGCTTCATTTCTGTGAACGCGTTCTTTAATCCGCCGCAGGTAAACATTAGCCAGTGAGGCTTTGCTGCGGCGGGTGCAAGCATTGGACTTTGCGGATAACCAGATCCGCTTGGACAAAAGGGGATTAGAAGCTGCTGCTCTAAGAAGGAGAAGCATCATGGGTATAGGTCAAGATCTACTTAACGTGCCGTTTCCGGACATGGTTTACAACCTGGCTCGGGCCATTGCCGACGGCCAAAAGAACCTCGACAAGAATTCTCTGAACACTCTCAAGGAGTTGGCCAGGACCAAGTTCGATTTTATCGAGAGTATTACCGAAGTATTGCGGCCCGACCCTCAGCCGGTGTTCCTCCCGGATGGGAGCCAGATGATTGTCACCGGCATTGCGGTGGATACCACGATCGCTCCGCCTACCAAGCTCACCCTACTGCAGGCGGGACTGACGCCCGTGTTCTATCAATTCACCGAGAGCCTTATCGAAGTCAAGATACAACTGTCGACGACACTGGACAACGAGTCGAAGGTCGACGCCGGCTTCTCTTTCGACGAAACGCTGGGACTCGAGATGGGGTTTGGCGGCGGGTTAGCTGGTTTGTTCGGTGGCCCCAGCGGGAAGATTACTTCCACGACACATGTAGCAAGTCACACCAACGTCCAAACTACCAGCAAGTACTCGGTCACACAAGAGGGATCCAGCTTGTTGCGGACGACACTGAGGCCGGTGCCACCGCCGTCGCGGGTCATGCCGCGGTTCATATCGGTGAACGCGTTGGTTACTCCTCCGACGGTAACGATAGGCCAGTAGCTAAAGGACGATTCGATGCCCAATGGACCGACGATCAGTGCGATTGGCGCCGAGCTTTCGGACATTCCTTTCGGAGACATGCTGGCGAGCGTAGCGCGGGGCATAGCCGATGGACAGCGACAGCTCGACTTGGCGTCGATCAAGACGCTTATCGAGCTGTCGCAGACTATGGTGCAAATCATCCCCGAGGTGGCGGAGGTGATTACGCCGTCACCTATGCAGGTGCAAGTTTCGGGTCACGGTCCGGTGACGGTAACCGGGGCGCGAGTCTCGGCGTCAGCCGCCGAACCTGTCGCCATGACTGCTTTACAAGCCGGTATTACGCCGACGTTCTATCAATTTGCAGAAGCGACGATCGAGTTGAAGCTATCCATGCAGGTCCGGGAAGTGGAGGAAATCGACACGGATGGAACGCGGAACACCCGCTTTCTCATTTTCGGCTCGAATGTGAATTTCAAGACACAGAACACTTATTCCTATCAAGTGGACGGATCAGCCAGCGTGACGGCAACCTTGCGACCTGTCCCGGCGCCGCAACGCCTAGTGCCCGCCACGGTCACCGTAAATGCACTCGGCCCACAACCGGTAGTAACAGTGACCCCCTGAGTCGTGAGCAGTTCCTCTGACTATTTGTTGCGCCGGCGAGCGGAGCGCGAAGAGCGTGACCGCCGAGCGCAGTTGTTTGCACAGCAAATGGAACGGCTGCGGCAGGAACGTCAGCAGCAGAGAGAACGCGAGCTCCGTGATGAAGCCGTGCGAGGGCGGTTACGCGAAAACTGGTTAGCTCGAAGGAGCAGCGAGCAGCAGCAACAAGTGGGTGTCGAGGAGCAACGGCGTGTCCTGCTGGCGCAAATCCAGGAACAACGGCGCAGCCAGCGACAGCAGGAACAACTGCGCAGCACTCGCTTGAAGGACCAGAGTCGCCAGGCTCTGGAACAGCGGCAGGCCGAGGTTCCATCCCCAGAGCGCGCTCCGCAGCGAAATCCACGATTGGAGGCTCTGCGCGCGGCGCGGGCAGAAGAACTCCGCAAGCAGCAGCAAGCAGAGGAGTTGCGGCAGCAGAATCTGGTTCGTCTCAAACAGCAACAGAAGCAGCAGCGTCAATCCGCGGCGGGCCAGAACATCCGGCAATCCCAGCTACGCGCTGCGAAAGTAGACGAAATCCGGCAACAGAAGATCGATGCAGCAGTGGCCAGCCAGCGAGCGCAGACCTTGCGCCAGAAAGAGTTGGCGCGGGGAGCGACGATTCAGTCCCAGCGTCCCCTCGCCCGAGTGCAGCGGCCTCTCGCACGCGCCACGGAGCTGCGCCCGTCCTCTCTTCCGACACCGCCGATTCCGGATGATGTGCCATTGCCATGGCTCAGCACACAGGGCAGCTTTATTGTGGATGACAACGGTTCGCCGGTATATCTACGCGGGGTTACGGTGGAGGGACTCGACACGGTGAACCCAGGACCGAACCAAACGCTACCTGACGCTCTCGCGTTGGACGATGCGAATCTTTCGGCGCTGGAAGACGTGTGGGGTATCAACCTGATACGCATTCCGTTCTCGTCAAGTTCCATCCTGCATGGTAATACTGCTCTTTCAGCGGATGACCTCGCTCTAGGACTCGATGATGTAGTTGCCGAGGCTTCCGCAGCAGGGTGTTACGTTCTGTTAGCACTAAGACCTGCGCCAGGTAACACCGGACTTCCGAGCGATGAAGATTACTTATGCTGGAGGGCTCTGGCCGTTCGTTATAAGGACGAACCTACGGTCCTGTATGAATTGTTTGCTTCTGACAGGGTGCTACCGCCAAACTGGCTGGGAATTGCACAGGCGGTGATCGGAACGGTTCGCAGGGAACACACTGCGTCTCTACTGTTTGTGGGAAGCACAAACGCCACCGCCGATGTCAGTGGCTTCCCAATGAAGTTCGGTACGGGTGATGCCATTCCCAACCTGGTGTATACCATCCGGTTGTCATCGGCACTTCTGAACACGGCCAATCGGCAACAGTTGCAGGCTCTCGCGCAGGATTATCCTTTATTTGTGTCACAGTGGTCCGATGGCGGAGGGGATTTTGGACGGTCGACCGAGCTGGCGTCCGACCTCATTGAGCGCTGCGCGATAGGGTGGGCTGCTTCCAGCTGGAATGCGGAACCTCGGCTGGTGACGAATGCGGCGGCACATCAATTCGCTTCGACGCGATGGGGACTTCTGGTACAGCGAACACTGGCGCAGCCCGTCAAGCCCCTGCTAGTGCCGTTCAGCTAATTGCGCGCGCAGGGGCTCACGAGCGGCGGATGATCCCGGAACTTTAATGAACGGAAACATTCTCCATTATGCAAATCGCTGCCTACATTCTGTCGTGTCCTGACCGGGAAAATCTTCGGGCTCAGACGCTTGCCAACCTCGCTGCGACCGACTGGTGTGAGCCGGCCCATGTTGTGGTCGATCAAACCACCTATGAACGCCGCCAGCAACGGCAAACCGAAACGGCACTGCGACTGCTACAAAACGCTGTCGCGGACGGCGCTGAGTTCTTTCTCTTTCTTGAAGACGATCTCGACTTTAATCAACACCTCCGCTACAACCTGGAGCATTGGCACCCCATGCGGCACGTTGCTCCGGATGGACACCTTCTCGCATCACTGTACAATCCCGGAGTACGCGCGCTGGACCGTGATCAGGAATTGTCGTTCTTTGTAGCCGATCCGAATTGCGTCTATGGAAGTCAAGCCTTCGTAATGTCCGCTGCCACAGGGCGCTACATCGTTGAGCACTGGGAGAGCCACATTGGCATGCAGGATATCAAGATGTCGCGCCTGGCGGCGCAGGTTACACCCATTTACTATCACTCTCCCTCTCTCGTGCAGCACATCGGTGTCGAGAGTGCCTGGGGTGGTCCTTACCATCGCACGCTGGACTTTCAGCAAGACTGGAAGACAACTCCGTTCGACTGTCGGGTGTCATCCGCAATGACACTGGCCCGCATGAGGATGGTTGAAGGTTGGCTGGATGACGTGGAAGCAAAACTGCTGATTGCGAAGGTGGTGGAGGCGGTGGCCTTGGATCCTAACTGCTCGATCGTCGAGGTTGGCAGTTATTGCGGGAAATCAACTGTAGTGTTTGGGTTGACGCTGCGGCAGTTAGGAATCGCCAAAGGGCGAGTGTATTCCATTGATCCCCATGATGGCGTGATCAGCGCCATAGGCGGTTCGAACGCCAATACGGCGCCCACATTCGAAAAGTTTACCGCCAACATGGAAATGGCTGGACTCAGCTCGCTCGTTGAACCCATTGTTGCGAGGTCCAGCGAAACTGAGTGGAACCGCGAAATCGACCTGCTGTTTGTCGACGGGTTGCACGACTATGATCACGTGTCACAGGACTTCAAGCAGTTTGCCCACTGGGTGCGGCCCGGCGGGTTCGTCGCTTTTCACGATTGCGCGCCATATTTTCCCGGAGTGCCAAAATTCGTCCAAGAGGTACTGAGGAGCGGCGGGTATAAGAAGGTAGCCGACGCTAAGAGCCTGGCAGTCCTGCAGAAGATATGAGAGAAGATCACACGAACGACAAGATGTCCCCCAAATTGCGCCGCAAAGAGCGCTGAGAAGTTTCGCCGGCGTGCGAGAGGCGGAAAAGAAAGACGTGGGCGCAGCCACTTTGTACGGGGAAAAGCTTTTGATAGCGAGGGCGCAGTTTCCGAAGCGTTTCTTTGGTTTCTCCACAGAGACCTGATTCACCTTCCATGTCAAGCTGTGCCAACAGGTACGGCAACGAGGTCATAGGGTGGAGAGCTAGCTGTAGTTCTACCGCCGTGAGCCACAGTCTCTCGACCGCCCTGCCACCCTCAAAATAACCCGCGGCAGTTTCCTGCGGCACGGTGAGTAATCCAACAGCCGAGGCGCTGCCGACCGCTTTTCGGCTCGCCTTTTCGAGGGCGTGCCCTCCACCCACGCGGCGCAGAAACTTCAGCGCTTCCCAGTCGCGGCACAGTTGCAACCCGGCTTGGTCGGTTGGGGAAAGCTCAAGGCTTTCCAGCGAAATGCCGTCACGTGTCGCCTTGGCTTCGTCGGGCGTCCAGCGAATCTCGCCTGTTAAAAACCGGTTCAAGTCTTCGGTCAGGAAAAGCAAACGATCACACGAGCCCAACAGCGCTCCGCATTCCCTGAGTTCGTGCTCTCCGGATAACCAGCAAACTTCCGCGCCCTGGACGGAGTGCACCGCTGCCGTCAGAGCTGATAGGCTGTGCGGTTCCAGAGGCCGACGCGAACCGAGTTTCCGGTTCGTCCGTCTGATTCCGACGAGCGAATAAAGCTCATCTCGCCAACCTGGTTCGACTGCACCATTTGTGGCGGAGCCGAATCGGAATCGCCCTACCAACTCCGGAATCTGGTTACACGGAAAAAGCTCGAAAGCGACTTGGAGGTCCACCGCATGTGCGGACAAGATCAGGTTCTCAGTGCTCGCCCCGAGCGCTACGAGGCCGCCGCGGCCTTCCGGGTCATACGGTGTCCACGAGCGTGAGACGTCGTGGAAGAGGTACAGCTGGTCGCCATCCCAGACCCATTTCCAGGGCTGGCAGTTGCCTCCCGACGGCGCTAGGGTCGCGTCCGCGACTAAACGGCGAACGATGTCAGGCGTGAGCGAGGTTTCTCGTGAGGTTTTCAGCCGCGGCAAACGTTTGATGGCTGGTTCCATCCAAGCTGCTTCCAGAGCTGGCTTCCCGGCCAGACAATTCTTCTCGATTTTCGTGGCGGATTCCGTTGCAGTGGGGATGAGTGCCTCGAGGTCGGCGTAATAACGTCCGGAGCGAACGATCTCGCCGCGGCAGATCCGGCGCACGATATCTGCGGCGGCAGCACCACCGTGCCCAACCGCAGACGCCAACTGAGGCCATGTCGAAATACTTTGTTCGACCTCGATAAGAGAGGCGCGAAGGCGTGACGAAAGGGTATCCACGCCGACGATTTGCAGGACGTAAGGAATCTTCTCCTCAGTCGTCAGGCCGCACAGTTTGTCCGGAGAGAGGTCACCGATGAGTCCATGGAATATCGCGCGCTCCGGCTCCAGATCGAATCGCTCAACGTCCAGCATGCCCCGATCACAGGTATCCATGACCACGGGGATCCGGTGTAAGCGCGCCCGGTGGCGCAACAGGATTTTAATATTAAGGCTGTCGCATTCTTCCACCACTACGTCCAGTCGTGAGTTCTGCAAAAGAAAGGCGTCGCAGTTTTCCTCGGTAATGCCCTCGGGGAAACAGGTGACGCGAAGATAGGGGTCAATTTCGGCGATCTCGCGTGCGGTGATGTACAGCTTAGGCACGCCCAGACTGTGTACGCCCGCTCGGATGCGATTCAGGTTCGAGAGATCCAGGCTGTCGAAATCGGCTAGACGCAATTCACCGCACGAACGTTCCAAGGCAATGATTAAAGCCGCCGACTGTCCAACGGAAAGGCCAACCACTTCGATCCGCTTGCGGGAGAGCTGCGCCTGTTCATCAGGAGTGATCTTATAAAGATTGCGATTCGTGCGTAGCTCAATGAATTCGGATTCGTCGAGCAGGTGCACCAGCCGATTCGACCAAGGGTAGTAGAACCAGACGCCGTACTCTTCTGAGGACCTGTTTCCTAGATGTTGGACTGCCAGCGAATCCAGTTCCGCTGCAACGAGCTTCCGTCCTGGGTTGCGGGTGCGGATCAAGTCGCGGAGTTGCGCAAGTAATGTGTCGTAAACGTGGACACGGTAGCGGGAGCGAAGAAGCTCTTCCAGCGCACACCGGTCCCCGAGCGTGGATAGCCGGAACTTCTGCGGACGGTATGCTTGCCCCTGCGTTCCATCACTGCTGGGTTCACAAATCGCCTTCAACGCTTTTGTCAGGAATGTCATTTGACGGTACTCAACACTGGCGCAGGCCGTATCGAAAATGCTCGACCACGTCTCGGATGCCGTGGTCAATTGGTTCTTCGGAGAAACTTCCTCGAACCAGCAGAACGCAGTCGTATCGGGCGTCTCCATGCCGGTACCAGGCAGGCAAATAGGCAGTTATCTCGAAACCAGCTCCGACCAGATACTCGATAAAGTCAGTCTTGTCGAGGAGAACAGCCAAGCGCACGTGACGCACGTGATAAAAGCTCTCCAACATCAAAAGCAAAGCATTGGCCGCCTCGGGGGCGTCGCGAAACTCTCTGTTACATCCGGTGACCTCGAGAGAATTGCTGGCACAGAATGGATCGTACTCGAACGCGAATGGCTCCAAATCGGAAAGCTGGTAACCGTCGCCGGCAATCCACACTGGAGGATACTCGCCTCGTTCCGGACTGAATCCCAGTGGCTCGAAGATATTGTCGCGCACGAAATCAGTGTCTGCCATCGAAATAAAAGAAGGGACGCAGTGGCGAAATTTGGAATAGGGATTAAGAGCGAAAGTCACCGTGTGATATTCGCGCAGACCGTTGGCTACATTGATCGCACCGTCGTGTCCGACAGGCAAGAACGCCGGCTTGACGTCCCTGGCAATGTTCAACATGGTTCGACTGCGGGGGAAACCAACCAGCAGATCGCAATATGAAGACAGACATGCGTCTTCTATGTTTCGCTGCATCAGTTGGGTGGCTATACCTGCTCCCCGGTATTCGGGGAGGGTGATCGCTCGCCCGATTTCCCAGCACTGGTTCCAGCGATTGACAATGAGTGTGCCGCAGGCAACTATGCGCTCTTCATCCAAGGCGACGCGCCAGGCGGTGACGCCGGAGCGAATGCTGTCAACGATGCGCTGCGCGTCCTTGCAAGGGTGTGAAGAGTCTCCGTAGGTCAATTGAAAGAGACCTGAGATCTCTCGAGCATCTTCGTCGGTCGCGCTACGAATTGTTAATTGTTCTGTCGGCACGCTAATCACCTCATTTCCAACGGGAGAATCGGCGAGTCGCAGACATCGGCTGTTTCGCCGGGACGTGTTTGCGAGGACAAGGTGCAACCGTCCTCGGTGTCGAGAAACGGCGCCAATTCCAAAGCCACAGCGAGCGCCAATGCGCTTCCAGGCGGCGGTGCCTGGTCGAAAGGGCTGCCGAGTATCGGCGCGATCTGCGGATCCTTTGACACTGTGTCCTCCGTGAGGCGAGTGTCAGCCGGATCGCGTTGACAGTCGATGCACTAGAGGTAATTTCTCGGTGATCCGCGGCTCACAGCGGTAAGCTCCTCATTTGCCAAGGCCTTACATTTGGGCTTGAGGGGGCTCTTACGTTTTGCCAGTCGACGGTGCGGAAGGGGTTCTATCGAAACTGTGGGTATGGAGGCGCTTAGGCCGCGGCGGCCCGCGATATCCAGGAGAACTGCTGCACTTGGGTAGGTATGAAGCGCGTGGTCAGCCTAAGCGAATGTTTCTTGTTGAGCAGCAAGACAGAACACGTTCACTGGCAGGGATTGGACGGGGTCGCGGCAACACATTTTGGAGCTTCGCAGAGGGTGGCTTCAACCTGCGCTTTGAGGGAGCTGCGGCGCGGATCGGAAGCTGATGCAGCGCTGCCTATTTCCTGCTGAGGGGCGGCGCAATAAACACGGTCTTATGCGGAAGTCTTGCGGCAACTTCGGGACTCAGTCCAAGATTTGTTGCCAGCACGTCTGGCGGATTGCCTGCGAGCCACTCGCTGAGATCCATGGCTTGATAATGAGGGCTGTTAAAGCCGATCAGGATGCGGCACACGTCGCTGCCGGTATTTTTGATGTAGTGGCCAGCTCCCATCGGCACATAGCCGGCGTCGCCGGCCTCGAACTGCTCAATGACAGCATTTCCCTCGGCAAGAAACACGCCCATCTCCGCTTTGCCGTTGATGTAGTACTGCCACTCGTCTGCGTTGGGATGCCAGTGCAGCTCGCGCAAAGATCCGGGCTGTAACTCCATGACCGATCCAGCCATGGTTGTCGAAATAGGAAATTCATCCACCGTCACGGTGCGCTGAGTACCACCTCCCGGGATGCGCCGGGGCTGCTGAGCTTCGAGGGGGTACCGATGCATCGTGGTCAACTCAGGAAAACGGCGGTGGGTCGCCGAGAGGGAGCTGTCGTCGGGTACTGGGCCGCGAACGAAGTAGGCTTCGTGGTCCGGCAACGGTGCGAGGTCTTCGATGGCGAGCCCGAGGTTTTGTGCCACAACTTCACGTGGCGTCTGGGCCAGAAAATCGGTAATGCTGAAGGTGTGGTCTTCAGAGAAATCGCCGTTATCGAAGATCAGGATGAAGTGGCATTCTTCAGGGCCGAGTCCCTGAATGGAATGGCCATATCCCCGGGGAAAATACCAAACATCGCCTTGGTAGAACGTGTCGATATAAGCCGATCCGTCCGGATGGAGGATCGTGGTGCGGCAGGACCCGGTGACGACATAGGCCCACTCAGCAGCATTGGCATGCCAGTGCAGCTCCCGAATCGTGCCTGGACCCAGCCTCATCGAGACTCCGGCAATACCCACGGAAGCTGGGAACTCACGAACGGATGCGCCGCGGGTGACGCCTCCGTTACCTACCCGTGGAGCTTGCTGCTCAAGACGGTAGCGAAACGATGGTAGTGGCAAGGTTATGGTGTCTTTCTGTTAAGGGAATTCGCGACATTGTATCAGGCGAGAGAAAACAGACTCAGTCCAAAGAAAGCCGGTTCTGGCCAACGGCCAGATACCATTGCCCTAGTTAATGGTTTCGGCGCTGTAGCGGGCGATGAGACCGGTGCGAACGGCGTATCGATACACACCCCCAAAGAACCAGCACGCGAGCAGAATGTAGAGTCCGGCAAGGTAGACACCCCAAAGCAAGCCGTGAGACGAAATGGGAAGACCGCGGACAATGGCCCGCATGTCCTCGAATACATAGGATGGCGGGAGAGCACGCGCAACGTATTGCATCCATCGCGGCAACGTCGACAGAGGATAGAACACTCCGACGAAGGGCGAGAGGATGGCAGGAATAGGCCAGACAAACCACTCGGCAGGCGGTCCGAGGCGAAGCACCGCGGCGCTGCCAAAGATGCCAAGCGCAATGCCGCACATGAACAACACCAGCAAGAACGGCACAAGCATAAACCCGTACGCCAAGAACGACAGACCAAAAATGGTAGTCGCCAGGATGACCATCACAATCAGCCCGACCGAACTCGTCGCGATGCTGGAGGTAACAAGTCCGCTGAGATACTCCGCTATCGAGAGCGGTGTCGCAAAGATATTCAGGAAATTGCGCGACCACACGTCCTCGAAAAACGTCATGGTCACTCCATGCATCACTCGGGTCAGGAAGTCCCACAAGAGAACTGCCCCTAGCAGCGATGATATGAAATTGAAGCTGGAGGAGGTAATGGTACTGAGGTACTTCGTGATAAATCCCCAGAGTACGATGTCGATGCCGGCCCACACGAACAGCGGCAGCACGCGCGAGAAGCTTCCTCGTATCAGGTAGAACTGACGTAGCACGATGGCTGCGGTGTGGCTGAAAACCATGACTCTTACTTGGCCTCAAGCGTGAGAGGTTCACGAGCTACGCTAACGAAGAGCTCTTCCAGTGTTGCCTTGCCATGCTCGTGCGGCAGGGTCCGCGGGTCGCCTTGGAGCAAAATCCTTCCGCGCGAGAGGAAGAGCACGCGGTTGCAAACTTCCTCTACTTCGTACATGTTGTGCGATGTCCACAAGACGCCGCGTGTTCCCTGAGCAACAAGATCCTTGATCGTATTGCGAACGTCGCGGGCGATTGCAGGATCAAGGGAGGCGGTCGGTTCGTCCAACAGCAGCAGCTGCGGACGATTGAGCATCGCCTTCGCAAGTAACGCTCGGGTTTGCTCCCCTGAAGAAAGCACGCCGCACTTTACATCTCGAAACTTTTCCAGATCGAACTGATGGAGCAGCGCTTGGATGCGTCCTGTGAGATTCTTTACTCCATATAGCAACCCAAAGACACGCAAGTTTTGTTGAACCGTCAGGTTCCCCGGAAGCGGAGAATACACAGCGGCGAAGTTTGTGCATTGCAGTGCTTTTGCGCGCTGTCTGGCGAGATCGACCCCTTCGATACAGATTCTCCCCGAGTCCGGCGCCAGCACCCCGAGAATCATATTTATGGTAGTAGTCTTCCCTGCCCCGTTCGGGCCTAACAGCCCGACGATTTCGTTGTGTTCAATGTCGAACGAAATGCCATCGACGGCCACTGTCGTGCCGTAAGTCTTGCAGAGCTGCCTGACGGTTAGGACATTGGACATTGAGGGTATCTTAATAGGTCGTGCGAAGCGCTTGGTGCGCCGTCAAGCAGAATGGATGATTTTACTCAGCAGCCCTGCAGCTAGATCAGAAATGCAGATGCTGTCATGGCATTCTTGACCAAGCGCCCATCAGGGGCATCACGCCAATCACTGTGCCGAGTGTCTCCGCTTCCTTCCGTAACCGCTCTGCAAGTGTATCGACCTGAATCTTTTCCGCCGTGTTGATGCCGAGTTCTTCGATGCGTGGTAGGAGACTTCGTACCGTGTCGGCGCAAAAGTCATAAATCTCTGATTCAGGGGTGCAGTCCACCAGCATTTCGAAGCTCAACTTCGGACTCGACAGCCCAGCCGATACATACAACGATGGAAGCCGGACTCCAATATCGGCGTCTAAGCCGCTTGACTGCACGGTGTCATGAAGCCATCCAAGCATTTGCTGAAAGAGCGGCGCTTTCGGATAGGAAAAGCCGCGCGAAAACCAGGGCTCCTGGAAGGCAACAACCCCGCCAGGGCGGAGGTACTTCAGCACTGATTTCAGGGCGCCGAGCGGGTCAGTCTGATGAAGAAGGACGCAACGACCGAGAACGGCGTCGTATTTCGTTGTTGTCTCATGCCGGTGAAAGTCGTCTGGGCAAAACACGAGGTTGCTGAGGCCTTCGCGGGCTGCGCGTTCTTGCGCAACTGCCAGTGCTGCGGCGTCGGTATCCAGACATGTCACTTGGCCGGACCTTCCAACTGCCCGGGCGGTGAGGAGAGCGGCATCGCCAACTCCAGATCCGACATCGAGCACTCGCATTCCAGGAGCAACGCCCGTCTGTTCCAGGAAATGCTGTGTAAGCTTGGAGATCAGCCGTCCTTGCCAGTTCAAGCGATGATGTTCGGCGTCCGATCTGCCGAGAACATACTCGGTCGACTGTGTGGTGGGAGCTGCCATTCATCGGTCCTTCCAGAAAATGGTTTCGCGTAAAAAGCGCAACGGTTAACTAGTTGGTTCATGGCGGTCTCGAAGGGTTAGCCGGCCTGGCCGGCGATTGGGCATGATCTCGCATTAGCTTTTTCGCTGGCTATGTCATTTTGAACTGGCTGCCCTGCGAAGTAGCTGTTGCACAGCCGCAATCGCCGAGAGTCCAAGACCATATATGTCCCCAAAACAAGCTGAACCAAGCTGCGCCAGACATCTTCCCAGCGGTCCCTGACCCGCATGAATCCGAGAATTATCCAGCGTGTGCGCGCGCCGATATTGGCTTCTCGAGACACCACCAGACAGGGCCCGCGATTTGGAGCCGAGCGGGTGTGCGTGGCCGACGAGTACAAGGCGAAGTGTCTTAGCATTTCGCGCACCGCCGCGCGCATGGTCACAGGAGCGAGCCCGGAAGCAGGACAAGGCCGATTGGCAGCTACCCCGAAGGGAATGTAGCTTTCTTCGTGAGGCAATAGATGCTCCCAGCGGTCCGGATCGAAGCGCTCGGGATCTTCAAAGCCTGTGCGATGGTATTCGGGATGATTGAAGCAAAGGACCGCACCTTGCGGAATCGTGGTTCGCTCGTCAACCGGAATGTCTGCAGTTGTGATTCTGTGCGAGATGCCGAACAAGGGATAAACCCGTAACGCTTCCATGATCACGCGGTCGAGATAACGATCGTCCTGCAAGTTAGCCGCGAGCCGCGACTGCACATTCGGGTGCTGCGCGACGACCATACAAAGGTGGACCATCGCTTCCGACATTTGCACGACAGCCGTATTAAAAAATGCGCCCTGGAGATAAAACGCCTGTTCCTGCGTCGACAGACGCTCTGGAAGGGGATGCGGTACCTGGCCACTGATTATTTTCTCAAGCAGGAACCGGGTAAGGCGATTACGCTTTTCCATGTGCCGCAAGCTGCAACATTTGAGCGCCGTTACGACGTCATTGGCATTGCCGACGATGAGGTCACGCACACCCGGTGGACAGCGCTCGCCGAAAACGAGTTCGTAATAAAACTCGGCCCAGACTGGCATCATAAGATCGCGTATTCGGACGAGCTTCGCGTTGTGGAGGCTCGCTCGTTTGAGCACCCGGTTCATGCACCGTGCAGCAGTCCCTTCTGCTGTTCTCCGGGAAATTCCAAGAATGCGTCGCGTGGTGCGAGCGACCTCTTCGTAGCGTTCGCCAGGTTCAAGGTGTTCCTGATGCACCTCGGGACCAGGCGCAAGCCAGTACCAGAACAAATCGGAAAGTGCCGCGCCACGGCTTCTCCCGTTGGCGGAAGGATGGGAATAGACCTGCTTCAAGCGTGACGCATCGACAAGCTTGCCGGGGATAGCGATTCCCTCTTCGCCATTGATCGCCGTAAAGATATGTGCGCGCAGACGAAGGATCATCGCCGGCAGCCAGTAAGGAAGGCTGGCGATGACGAGCAACATCACGATTACCAGGAGGAAACTGAGCATCGCTCCTCCACCGTTCGAGGCTGTAACCAATCGCGACTCAGCTCGCGCGGCGAACTGCATCCGCACAGCGCAAGCGCACGCTCGACTTCCGACCGCAACATCTCAAGCACCTGGCTGACACCGGCTTCCCCGCCCACGGCCAACCCCCAAAGTACGGGACGGCCGATCGCAACAGCATTGGCGCCGAGTGCGAGAGCCTTGACCACATCGGTGCCACGCCTGATTCCTCCATCCATCAGCACAGGAATGCGTCCATCTACGGCATCGACAACTGCAGGAAGCAGATCGATGGTGGCGGGCACTGTGTCGAGTTGGCGTCCACCATGGTTCGAAACGATGACGGCGTCGACGCCATGACTTGCCGCGAGTTGTGCATCCGCAGGATGCAGAACGCCTTTCAGCACGATCTTCAAAGAAGTCGCCTTACGCAGCCAGGCAATGTGGTTCCACGAGAACTCAGGCGAGAAGACAAGGTTCCGCACGGCGCTGCCTTCGCGGAAGTTCTCGCAGCACATTCCCGCCGGCAGATCGTGGAAGCCGTTGCGCAGATCACGCTCTCGCCGTCCGAATACCGGAGCATCGACCGTAACCACCAGCGCTGTACACCCAGCGGCTTCGGCGCGCCGGACAACCGCCTCGGTGAACTGTAGATCGGGCTGCAAATAAAGCTGAAACCACAAATCTGGCCCAACTTCGCCCGAGGCAGCGCGGGCCTCCGATGCCACATCCTCGATCGCCACGGTTGAACTCATGCTTACGATCATGATTGTTCCCGCCAGGGCTGCGGCCCGCGCCGTGGCGCGCTCGCCCTCGGTGTGAGCAAGTCGATGAAAGGCCGTAGGGGCAATCAACACCGGCATGGAGATGCGGCACCCCAGCAACGTAACGCCGAGTTCCGGCTTTCCGCCGCCGGACAACACCCGCGGTACCAGGCCAATGCGAGCGAATGCAGATTCATTCGCTCGCAACGTCACCTCGTCGTCTGCACCTCCGGCGAAGTAATCGAAGACAGCGGGATCGAGGCGCTCGCGCGCCTCGTCCTCAAGCTCTCGTAGTGACAGCGCCGGCATTGGTTACTCCAGACTCGATGTGCAAGTGCGCGGTGGCGTCGTCCTGCGCAAGGGCTTTAGCGAAGAACGCGGTCAGCGGCTCGCGATGAGCCGGGCCGTTCCATTCGTTTTCCAGATTTTCTGCGATGTGGTGTTCGCCGAGCAGCTTATTTCGCCGATAGTGCCTTACGACAGGATGCAAGTAGCGGGCATCGAAGGAATGCTCCGTGTCGTCCTGCGCCACACGCTTTAGCGTGATGTCAAAGGGATCGAATTTGTCGTGGTCCGGGCCATACTCCAGCGTGATCGTGAAGTAGGCATCGGCCGCGCCAAAGTCGCTGTCGTGTACGTAGTCGACCGGCAATTCTTCGTAGTATCTGGCTGCTCCATCACGCTCAACAACGATCAGGTCACACATGACGGCGAACTGCTGCCAGAGTGCCGACGTCCGGTTCACACGCGCGGTTACAGTCTCCATCAAAGCGGAGGGCTCCGACGGCATAACCGTATGTGGCCATGCTTGCTCGTGGTACTTTCGCTCGAGAATGCGATGTAAAGCCCTCACGCAATAGCGGAAGCCATGAATAAATCCTCCCGTGGACTTCTTGAAATCGCGGACCTGCATGAGCGTTCCGGCGAAATAAAGGTCCGGGACATTGGTCGATTCCCACTCGGAGGTCTGCGCAGGAAAACGGTCGCGATGGATGAGTTGCGGCCTGCAATCATCGGCAAAGATCGAGGCATCGAAGCGGAATCCGGTGCACACGATCACCCGGTCATAGCGGATCTCCTTTTTGACCTCGTTAGCCCGTGAGAAGCTGACGGTTGCAAAATACGATCCATCGCGGCGCTCGATGCGCTCAATATTGCCGTCCAGCAAAGCGTTTTGCGACTTCAACTGGTAGGTATCGAGCATGTTGTTGTTGACCGCCCGAAGATGTCCTACAAAGTGGGTTTTCCAGGCGAGCTTGATGGAATTCGGGCCGGCTACATGGACCACGGCCGCCGTCTCGATCAGGTTGTCTGCCGTCTCGAAACCTGAGTTTCCCTTGCCGATGATGAGCACACGCTGGTCAACGAAGTCGCGAGGATTGACCGAGACATCGGTATAGAGTTCTGCTGCCTCGATGCCAGGAATCGGAGGAATGTATGGCTTCGACACTCCGGTTGCGATGATCAGGCGTTTCGATTCATATGTCCTGCCTTGCTCGTCGGTCGCGGAGAAGACGCCGTTGCGAGTAATACTGAGAATTCGCGTGTCGTATTGAATCCGAAGCCGTGAGCCCGCAGCGAAGTCGGAGAGATAGCGCACCATCTCATCGGCGGGCGGAAAGTAGCGTTCGGTGTAGCGCGTGAACCGGAGTTGTGGGTCGTCGGAAAGCAGAGAGTTCCAATCCATTCGCAGGTTGAACTCCGGGTCGCTGCATCCCGTGTGCGGCTTATTGCTCGAGATTAGCTGCCGATGCCTGGGGAAAGTACGGAAGAATGTGCCGGGGGTCGGCCCCGCCTCAAGCACGAGGTAGTCACGCCCCGCTTGCTCGAGAAAATAGGCCAGCTGAAGGCCTGCCGGACCTGCGCCGATTAGGAGGTAGTCCACGGTGTTACGCTGCCTTCCTGCGCAGACCCGCGAGCCCGGTCCGCATTGCAAATTCGGAAGAGAGGTAATCCTGCTCGACTTCACTCTTGCGGATGAGCCGACGCAATGCTGGAGCGGTGATGTACGTGGAAGCCACCGCCATCAGCACCAGCATGAAGAAGACGCTCTTGGGAATAACGCCAAGCTCAAAACCAATATTGATCACAATTAATTCCATCAACGCGCGGGTATTCATCATCACGCCGATGATGGAAGCTTCCCGCCAGGGCAGGCCATTGAAGCGCGCGGCCAGCGAGCAGCCGCCAAACTTGCCCACGAATGCGGCCAGCAACACCAGGCCGCACATGACCCACAGGCCGCGTCCTCCCATCGTCCCAATGTCGGTGCGCAGGCCGGTATAGGTGAAGAAGATTGGCAGGAAAAATACAGTAACGAAATCACGCAGGCGCTCCTGAACGGCCGCCCGGAACTCATGTTGATCGTAGAGAACTGCCCCGAATACGAAGGCGCCGAAGATCGAAAAGATCCCAATTATATTGGTCACTGCGGCAGCAGCCAGTATCATGGTTAGCAAAATAGCGAGTGCAGTAAGCGATAGCTTGCCCCTGTGCTTCTGCATTTGTTGCGCCGTCCACTTTTTCAGCAAGGGACGGACGACCCAGACCATTACGGCGCCAAAAGCGACGGTCTCGAGAATCATGATTCCCAGCTTTGCCGGATTGAGCGCAGAGCGAGCGATTGCCGTCACCAAGGCGAGTATTATCCAGCCCGATACATCGTCTGCGGCAGCAGCCGAGATGGTGAGCGATCCAATTCGAGTACGGTTGATGTTGAGCTCGACCATGATGCGGCCGAGAATCGGAATCGCGGTGATCGACATCGCTGCCGCCATGAACAGCGCGAAGTTAACCCAGCTTCCACTCAGCCCGAGTGCCGAGTGCATCCAGCGTCCCAGCAGCATGCCGAGGCTGAACGGCAAGAGAATGCCAACAGCCGATACGGAGAGCGCCGTGCCTCGGTTCTGCCTCAGGTGACCGAAGTCGAATTCAAGTCCAATCAGAAACATCAGAAGGATGAGGCCGATCTGACTCATGACCGCGAAGATCTGCCCCACGGAGGGATTGAATATCGTGTGGAACAGCGTTGGGAACATTCCCCCGAAAAACGAGGGGCCCAGAATGAGCCCCGCCGCAATCTCCCCGCAGACCAGGGGCTGGCCTATTTTGCGGAAGAGGCCTCCAAAAAAACGGGCTGCCGCGATGATAACGATGAGTTGGAGAATGACGATCAGCAACACATTTTCGAGGTGACCACCGGTTGGAGACATGTTTTCCTTTCGCGAACAACCAGCCGTTCCACCTTTCGATATCTGTGGCCCTCACGAAAGCGATTCAGCGACTGCGGTTCTGCGGAAGACGACCAAGATTCTCGGTGGCCGCTGCGGTCTAGAGGCAAACTATGCGTGAGCAACGGGGATGAGTTGTCACATTGCTGTCAATACATTGCAAACAACTCGGAACAACAGTGGGGATGCTCCCACTTCGGCAATTTTCGAGGAAAAAGCGCGGTCCGGATGGGCCCTGTTGTGGCGCTAAATGGCTGAATGAATGCTACTCATTCATGCCACCATGTTTGGTCGCCGGCGGAAGCGTGCGTTCGAATGTGTTCGGCTAGTAGCGTGACCAATTCCGCAGTTGTCATCGGTTGCCAACCATGACCTTTGAGCGGCCGTCCGTAGGTGAAGCTTCCGGCGTAGTAGGGATTGTTCGTGTTTCTTAGGAAGTCCTCAAGTAAATAGACCGCTAGATTAAAATAGCCTCCGTCTTCATCCCCGCAGTACAGGTGGAGCTTGCCGACCAGCTCCCGGCCAATCCTGGGCCAGTTGCGTTGCAAATAATCGCGGAGGTCGTAGTTGTGTTTTTGCATGTGCGTTACGACTTCACGATCAATTTGGCCAGTTTGGAGGTCCCATACGGGCTTTGGATAACCGTCTTGGCCGACGGGCGTATAGTTGGACCACCCGTAACCGGGATCCTGTGTGCCGGTTATTGAGGTCAGCCGGCTAAACTGCCGATTGCTCAACCGCACTTGACCATCTGACCGACGGAAAAGGTGGCGTTCCGGAACAACCCACTCTGCCCCATCGAGGACGAAAGCGTTCTTATCTTCGTAAAGATTCAGACCGGCGTAATATCGGCGGAAGTCGACCGGATCTGGACAAAAACTCCAGGCCCCGCCGAAAAACTCGGGATGATAAATCTGCAGTGCAAGTGACGCCCAGCCGCCGGTGGAACAACCTGTAAGCACTCGCGCGTAAGGGTGTCGGATCACACGGAACTGCTCCTCAATTTGAGGAACAAGTTCGCTCATGAGCGCATCGCCGTAGGGTCCGGCGTTGGCGGAATTGATACCGTAGGAATCGTCAAAGTAGGGTGTCGGATGCTGAAAGGTCACGGCAATCATGCGTGGGAAATGGTCGGACTTCCACGCCTGGAAAAACTCATACCCGCTTTCCACGTTGTATAGCGCTCCGTTGAACTCTGCGTCGGTAGGAGGTTCGGGCATGTTGAGTCCTTGCCTGCCCCACTCTTCGCGGCGCCGGGCCCAACTCTTCGCTTCGGGCGGATCAGGCTCGGTCGTGAATCCGAAGGGAGCGTCAAGACTGAAATGGCCTTGCACGTAAATTGCTGGATAGCGAACTTCGGGATGGTCATCGTAGCCTTTTGGCAGAAGAACAGTGGCGCCTATATAGATCGGATACCCCCAGAAGTCGCTCAACAACTTGCTCTGGAACTTGATGCGTCTCACCCATTCTGTATCCGCAGGAATTTCAATTGGAGGGACCATAGTCTTTAGCAATAGCTCGCAAGTCTCTTTGGAGGCCGGGTCAAGGTGAATTTGCCGCACATCGCTGACCAAGTTGCCGGGTGAGCGTCCCATGTCCTGACCTTCCCATTGATCCATGTGAGCCCAAACGATGTGGCCGTCGGCACGATGAAATTGTGTGTAGACATTCAGCAATCCTTGAACGTAATAATCACCGGCAGGAAACTCGCCAAGATTATTTATCGGATATCCCGGCACGTGGGGATCTATTAAGACCGCCTTTCCCGGTTCGAGTTGTGAAACATCGGCACTGAACACCGGAACGTCGAACAATTGCAGGCGTGGTTCGCTCTTATCGTTTCTCGTAAGGATTACGAACAATCGGCCGGTGATCGGACCAGGATGGACAGCTGCAGGAAACGACAGTTCGAACTTCATCTGGCTGAGCCTCCGATGTGAATCATGGAAATCTGGATGACAAAATGGAGACCCTCGGCAGTATACTTCCGAAATCCGTACTCAATTAAAGTGAGGTGGCGATTGAAGCTAGCCGACGGCATTCACTATTTACGTCAGACCATGGGCGGGCATGTTCACGCGTTCCTGTTGGACGATGGCAATGGTATAACGCTGATCGACGCGCTATTCGACAGCGACGGGCAGCGGATCCTCAACGAAATACGGACGATGGGGCGCCAGCCGTGCGATTTGAAGAACATCATCGCCACCCATGCTCACCGCTCCCACATTGGAGGCATTGCGGAACTGAAGCGGCTGAGCAACGCCAAGGTCTACGCTCACGAATGGGAGATTGGCATCATCGAAGGCAAGCGAAAGGCTACCAAAGTATCGATATGGCCCAAAGCTCCGCTGGGCGCCTATCCGACGCAATTCGGGCTGGCGATCGGCTTCGACGGTCACAAGCCTTGCACGGTTGATCAATCCCTGAAGGAAGCGGACCACGTAGGACCTCTGACGATTATTTCGACTCCCGGACACACGCCGGGCTGCCTGTCATTCCATTGGCCGGAGAAAAAGGCGCTCTTTGTCGGCGATGTGATCGTGACGTGGCCGCGCGTCGAAGCGGGCTGGGCTGGCCTGACGCTAGACATGCGGCAGAACGTTAAGTCGGTGGGTAAGCTCTCCGATTTCGACGACGTAGAGATCGTTGGGGTCGGCCATGGAGAACCCATCGCACAGGGCGGGATTGAAGTACTCAAGGTGTTAAGGGAACAGAAGGTTTAGTTCAAAGTTCTTGACTTCCGGGAGAATTGGACAAATCATAGGGGCCCCATGAAAATCCATTTTCTCGTCCGCCTGCTAGTGGCGTTGCTGTTTGCATTGCTGTTCACGTCTTTTGCGAGCGGCCAATCTTCCACGGCGACGCCTGGCTCCCAGAAGATCAGCCCGAAACAAGAAGAACTGGTGGAACTGGGGGCGTGCGCCAAGAGCATAGAGGGCGGCTTCCTCAAGATCCCAAACACGCGCGATCAGCGTTTCCAGGGGAAGGTGACCACGCCGACCGCGCGTTGCCGGGGAGGCCAGACGGCCGTTCAATTCCAATTCACGCCATGGGTTGACTGGTCCCGATATTGGGGAACGGGAGACTCCTCCTCCCTGCCTGTCGGTTTCCTCTCGGTAAAGGGACCACAGTTGCGCGGCATAGCCGGTGCGCTAATGGATCTCGAATACCAGCGCATTGAACTCATCAAGTTCAACTTATTCGACAACTCCGGGACTTACGCGACCTTCATACACGGGGGTGCCGGCGTTGGCGGGCCTGCCGTGAAGACTTGGCCGGAGATGCGCCTGCCGAAAGACAGTCCTGATTATCAGTCAGTCGGCGGCGATGGGGAGCAGATATGCAAGGGCGATCTGATTCGTGCCCGCACGCTGACGGGGATCTGCAACGATATTCGCAACCCGCTGATGGGTTCGACGGGCATGCCTTTCATGCGCAATGCGGAGTTTGAAACCACGTTTCCCGATCTTGAGCAAACGACGCTTACCAAGAACCGCCACGGTGGCCGCATAAACCTGTTGACTCCGGACCCGCAGGTAATAAGCCGCAAGCTGTTCACGCGTCCGCAATCAAACCCTGGGGCCTGCAATGCTGGTTTCGGGCTCCCCGACAATTCGCCTGACGCAAATTGCGACTACCAGAAAGCGCCGTTCTTTAACGTGCTCGCCGCGTATTGGATCCAGTTCATGACGCACGACTGGTTCTCTCACATGGACGAGGGACACAACGCTCCCGGACCCATGATGGACGTCGGTTGCAAGAGCGCACTGGTGAACAAGGTCCAGACGCCACTCACGCCGGAAGAGATTCAGAAGCTGGGATGCCGGCCCGGCGATCAGGTGGACAAGACCTATGTACTGAAGGATTCACCTCCGGATCAATTCACCATGGGCGGGCGCACTTACCTGACGCGTGCGCCGAAAACCTTCGCCAATAACAACACCGCATGGTGGGATGCCTCGCAGCTTTATGGCTATGACGAGACTTCGCTGAAGCGCGTGAAGCGCGATAGCAAAGATCCCGCAAAGATGCTGCTCGAGCCCGTTGCTGGAATGCCGGGTTCCGGGTATCTGCCCGTACTCGAGCCCACCGATCCCTTTGCACCTCAATGGAAGGGACAAGAGTCTGTGGCGTTTCCGGATAACTGGTCCATCGGGTTGAGCTTCTATCACAACCTGTTTGCCCGCGAGCACAATTCGTTCGTGGATGAATTCCGCAGGCAGACGGCGCAAAATCCGACCGCCGACAGCGGCTTGCGGAATCCCTCCGACCCTACCCGCGTAATTCGCAACCAGGACGTCACCCCGGATGAACTGTTCAACGTCGCCCGGCTTGTGGTGTCGGCCGAAATCGCGAAAATCCATACCATCGAATGGACGCCACAGCTGCTTTACGATGAACCGCTCTACAAAGGCATGAATGCAAACTGGAACGGGTTGCTGGGGACTGGCGATCCAGAGGTTTCGAAGGCACTTTCTGACGTTATAGTGCACGGTTTTGGCACATCAAACAACGTTAAGAAAGAGACCCAGTGGTACTCCGTGTTTGCCGTCGGCCCTGGCATCGTCGGTCTAGGAAGCTCGGTTGAACACTACGACATTACCAATCCCAATGACGTTAATGGTGGGGTGAATCACTTTGGGGTGCCGTTCAACTTCCCCGAAGAGTTCATCACGGTTTATCGCCTTCACCCGCTGGTGCCCGATCTGATCGAGTACCGTGACATTAACAAAGATCCGAACCAGATTGTGCAGAAAGTCGCGGTCATCGAGACCTTCGAAGGCAAGGCCACAGATGCCATGCGGTCGCGCGGCATTGCCAATTGGGGCCTGAGCATGGGACGGCAGCGATTGGGACTGCTCACCCTGCACAATCACCCGCAGTTCCTGCAGAACATTCGTCTGCCGCGGCTCGACACGCCTACCCAGCAGATTGATGTAGCGGCGCTCGACCTGATTCGTGACCGCGAGCATGGAGTGCCGCGGTTTAATGAGTTCCGCCGCCAGTACGGCCTGCGGCAGTTGACCAGCTACGACGATTTCGTGGACCAAACACTTCCCGCCGATTCGCCCGCCCGCAAGCAACAGATGGATACGGTCGCTCAGCTGCGTGAGATCTACGGCACGCATGTTTGCGACTCATCGCAGATCATTACCGACGCTCAACTGAATCAAGATGGAACGCCGATCAACGACTGTCTCGGGCATCCGAACAGGTCGGTGGTGGACAACATCGAAGATGTAGATACGGTGGTCGGGTGGCTGGCCGAATACACCAGGCCGCATGGATTCGCCATCTCGGAGACGCAGTTTGTTGTCTTCATTCTCAACGCGTCGCGCAGGTTGTACAGCGATCGTTTCTTCACCTCCAGCTTCCGGCCTGAGTTCTACAGCAAGCTCGGCATTGACTGGGTGAATCACAACGGGCCAGGGCCGCAGATGATGGAGGCCGGAGCGCCGAATGGACATACGCAGCCAGTTGCGCCACTCAAGCGGGTGCTGATGCGAAATATCCCGGAGCTGACTCCGGAGCTGCAGCATGTGGTCAACGCTTTCGATCCTTGGGGTCGAGATCGGGGCCAATACTATTCGCTGGAATGGAAACCACGGCCCGATGCCGCATCCGATCCGGCATTTAAGCGATAATCGGTAGTTGCCCGAGCTTATACCGGTTTCAGAATTAATGAAGTCCGGCATGACTCCGATATCTATTCCGATTCCCGCGGCGCATCCTCTTGATGTGGCTGTTGCGGCCTGGCTGTCGCGGCGCTCCAAGCTGTTCTCGAATGGATGGGGCGACGAGTCACTTTTCGCCCGCCTGACGAACAGGGTCTCATACGCTGACGCCCCGTCGCCAATCGCGATCCAGTGGGGCACCGGCCGCGAGCATCGCGGCATCACGCGTAGCGACGGGGCGTTCCTCTCCCCGTTGGAATTGCTTCCCGAGCACACGCGCATGGTTCACGTGCGCAGATGGACGCGACGGGAACATACGACCGCCTGCGTAATTCTGGCCGCCTCACGCGATGAGGGCTTTCGCGCGCGCGAGCATATCTTCGGAGCGCTCATGGCACGCGGTCTCGATCTCTACTTCCTGGAGAACCCCTTCTATGGCAGACGCCGCACTCCGGAAGGACCTGCGCGCATTACCATCAGTGATCACGGATTGATGGTGCTGGGCATGGTGCTGGAGGCGCGCGCACTGCTGGAGCACCTGTGCCAACGCTATCCGAAGCTGGTAGTGGCCGGATATAGCATGGGCGGGCACATGGCGGCCATCACTTCCGCCGTTACCCCGTTTGCTTTGGCATGCGCCGCGTTAGCGACCGGCGCTTCCGCCAGTAACATCTACACACGCGGATTGCTCTCTTGGTCGGTTGATCTCGACGCGCTTGGCGGCGCGCCCGATCTCCGTACGGCGGCACGAGAGCGTTTGCATCAGCTGTTCCAAGTCGCGGATGTCACTCGCTATCCGATGCCGGTACGTCCGGACGCCGCCGTGATTGTCGGCTGCCGGCGCGATGGATACATATTCAACAGCGAAACCGAACGCCTGCATCAGTACTGGAAAGGAAGCACTCTGCGTTGGATTCCTGCCGGCCATTTCTCCGCTTTGCTGACCAGGCGCCGCGATTTGTGCAATTGCGTCGCCGACGCTGCAGACAAGCTCTGAGGGATTTACGGGCCGATGTCCCTCATATTTCTCATAGGACAAAGCTCTTATCCCCCTATTACCTCTGTACGATTTCCCGCTCTCAACGCGTGTCATCGAAAAACCTGTCGCGAGGCCCTTCTCAGAGGCTTGCGACGGAGCCTCCATCGTTGGGAATCTGCCTGCATTGGTTATGGAGCAGCGCTGTGACCATTGCACTGCAGCACGCCGAGGAAAACGCTCCATGGGCCTACTGCCTGACGATACTGGCTGGCCATTACGCGCGAGAGTTGATGAAGATGGGTAAGGTCGTGAACGGCCCATGTTGCTAGAAGTTCAGCGAGCGTCACCACGCCCAGCGCTGGATGCTTTCCTCGTCGCGCAAAATCTGCGGGCTGTAAGTTCAACGCCTGCAAGTCGGTCAGATTCTGCTGGCGAAGACGGGAGAAATCGTCCAGCAGTTTTTCCAGCGATCGTTCCTCAGTTTCTTTGAACTGAGCGAAGCGGTCGACCCGATCAAACGGCTGGGTTTCTCCTTGCTCCAGGATTCTTCGCAGCCTCACCATCCAGTCGGTGCGTTCGAGAACCACCAGATGGCCCACAATGTCAAAGGCGGTCCAGGTGTCTTTTCCTTCGTCTCCCCGTACCCAGATCGTTGGCATCCCGCGCAAAAGGGCGTCCAGCGCTAATGGGGTGCGGCTTAGAACTGCGATGGTTTCGGACAAGCTGAATTCCGGTGCGCTCATCATGTTCAGGTAGATGCACCACGTCGGGTGTGTGAATCAAAGGATCATAGGTGTGGCATATCGGAAAACCCAGGGCCGATTTTTTCCCTACGCATTTTCGGGTCGGGGCGGCGCAGCGAAGTCTGAACTTTCAAGTGAGGGTGCGCATGCTGCCGACAATAGTTGCCCGAAGCCGATTATGGCGATAGGAATCAGGATCGAGTTCTCGACGATGGCCTTGACCAGAGAAATGGAAAAGGGGTCGCGGAAAAACGTGAACATCAGCCAGCCGGAGCAGGTGATGTAAATGGTTGCGGCGAGGGTGTGAGTCGACCGGCTCTTGAGATAACGAAGACCAATCGGTAAGAGCAGCCAGAAGGCCGCGGTTCCGATCAGACCGAAGTTCAAGTTGAAGGATACGAACGAGTGAAGACCACCCAGAGGATGGAAGGCATCCGGCTGCTTGAGTATCTTGATCTTGTTGGGCAGCAGAACCGTTGGGATCAGGTTTTCGAAGTCGGTGGCTAACTCGTAAGGCGCGTTAATCCAGGCGATTCCCTTGTACCGTAAGTGATGAACAAGCGAGAGGCTGCCTTCCATTGGCTCCAGGAATACATTGAAGAATGCGCCCTGGATCCTGCTCCCTTCCCTCCATGTGCCAATTGCTCCGAAGAAGAATGCGAATATCAGCGTCACTACGACAACGGTCTTCAGCTTTATTGGCGACTCGAAGTTGGAACGGTAGATTACAAACATCACCAAGAATGAGGCCACGTAAAGCCTGCTCCCCAACAGCATCATCAGTGCGCTACCTGCGATCAGCGGCAGGAAGTATCGGCTTAGCAGGCGCTGCCGCCATGGTTTTTTAGGGTTGTCGATCGTAAATATGATAGCTACGACGCTCAGGAGCACTATGCACTCGGTGACGGCGCCGCGAGCAACGCCCACTTTGTTGGCTCCGGGTGCCACCTCCCGGAATAAGTCAGCCCGCACCACATAGGCGGAATATAACAAGAACAAACACCCAAACAGTGTTACTAGAGAAAGTGCTAGGGCTGGAGTCTTGTTGTTATCGGGGTGATTCTCACCGGGGTGGAATATTCGTGTGCCGATGGAATCCCCCAGCATGAAGCAGAGGTAAAGGCCAATACACGATAAAGCGTATGGCGCGATCATGCGGGCACGGAATAACGCAGACCACAGCGATGCCAGGGGAAAATCAAGTTTTGATACCAGAAGCCTGACCGCCAGCGGCGTTATCCAGTAGAAAAGGAATCCAAAACTAAAGATCGTAACGTGATTGATCTCCGCCCATCCACCCGACACAGATCGCCGGTACGCGTACCATAAAGGAAGAAGGGTAGCTATCAGGAGCAGCACGTAATTCATTGAATACCCCGACTACTTGGTACCGCACTGTCGATACCTGGATCCGGCCATGGCTCCGCAGCCGCTGGACTAGAGGCCTGTTGGGTTGCATATCGAGCCATAAATCCAAGACAAGCCGCGAAAACCCCATACGAGATCAGCGTATTGACGGCGGCCGCAGTAGCGCCCCAGCGCGGAATCCAGATTAGATTCAGGGCGACATTACTAAGTGCGGCGATCGTGGTGCACAGCAGTACCTTCTTTTCCAAGTTCCAAGCGATGTAAGCGTTGCTGAGATACGAAGTGATGAAGTCCAGCGGGATCGCCCACGCCAGCAGCAGAAGGAGAAAGGCTGCAGGTAGGAATTGCTTACCAAACACAACGGTCAGCACGACTTTACCGAAGCTCGCCAGCAACACAGCTACTATCGTTCCCCCACTGAAAAGCCCCAGGATAATGCGAAGTCGGAGAGCATGTGCGCGCTCGGCGATATTCTGGCGGGCGAATCGTGGGTAGAGGACTTGGATCAGCAAATAATAGGTAATCAACACCTGGTTCATGATGCGGTACGCGGCGCTATATAGACCGACCTGGTGAGCGTTCGACATCACGCCGAGCATTAACATGTCAATGCTGTTGAATGCGAGATTACAAAACCAGGTTATTCCCATGATGCCGCTTCGCCGCAATGCTATAGAGTCGCGGATTACGGCCAGAGAAGTTTCCTGCTCTTCTAGAGGCCTATGTTCGCGCCACCAGTTCCAGAAGACCATACCCTGTAATAGATAGCCGGCGGCGTTTCCTGCGATCATCCACCAGAGTATGTGTTCGCCTCTACTTCCTAAGATTAGAAATAGGAGAACGCTGGCGGGAACGATCATTCTCGCCGTTCCAACAAGCCGAAGATGCTCCTTGCCCCACGCCGCCCATTCGAGAGAAAGCGCGTAAAAGCAGCTAATTCCGGAAAAGACGAATAGAAAGACTTTGAACTGTAGGGATACATTGGCAAACGTAGCATACGCCAGCAGGAAAGGAATGATAGCGGCGCCCATCAGAACACGCCGCCTCTGCACCTGCTCCATGATCTGTCGACCGGCCTGGGGGTACTGCGCCATCAACCGCGCCCCCACATGGCGCAGACCGAAATCAATGAACGGGTACGAATATTGCACCATGCTCTGGGCGAGAGCATAGACGCCGACCATCACTACGCCGTATCTGTGAGCGAGAAAGAGAAGCGTCGCGATGCCGCACAAGCGCGCAGGAATTTCCCCCGACGCCAGATTGACGATCCCATGCACCAGTTGTCGCACACTAGAATTCATGGAGTCAGCGGCTCAGCAGGGGTACTTGTTCTTCCCGGGACCCTTCGGCGACTGCGTTCCCGACGACTGCCCCTGCGTTGTCCTCATGTCGTATAGCCAAAGTGAGTGGTTCAGTACGCGTTGCGGTTGATACCGCCACAGCCAGTGAAAACCATCTTGATCCTCCAGGTATTGACCGGATAGGCAGTTCGGGCTGACAACAACAGTTCCATTGACGCGCTGGTTAGGGCTAAGAGCTGCCGCTTTGATGCCGTAAAGCCAGGGATCTACTGAGCCGAAGTAAGCCAGGTACATGGGCTCCGTCGGATGTTGCTGCTGGTAGGCGCGCAATGCGATGAATCCCTGGCCCCAATCCAGGCTGCTGTCCGTCAGCAGCCTCCAGCTATTCTCAGGCTTGACGACGGGATTGAAGTACGCCAGGTAATCGGGCGCATAGCGGAGAGCGTCGGCTGCATTGAGCACCAGAGCAAGCACCAGAACCGCTATTGCGGAGCGATACTTACGGGCATGTTCCCAAATGGCGCCTGCGATAACGAGCGCGAAAGGATAGAGCGGCAACAGATGGCGCTCGCCGATAGTAATGCGGGACTGCAACGCGAGAACGAGAAAAACTAAACCAAACAGACAAATGATCAGGAGGTCGCCGGGAGCACGGCACGTCTTACGGACACCCAATGACAGGCTCGCAAAGAAAACCAGCAACAGAACTGTCGGCCACTTCAGCGCGATGACGACGGGAAAATAGAGTTTCGGACCGCCATGGGGATAAAGCTTCCCCAGGAACCATGTCTCGCGGCCGTTGCGGTTGCTGAGCTGCACAAGTCGGAGACCCTGGGCATACTCTCCTGCAGGCAGAAGCAGATTCATCTGCGCCTGCGATTGGGTCTCCAATGTCTTCTCGGCACGATTGGGAAACGTCATCACGATCTGCTTGTTCCCTACCTTCACGTGCGAGACGTGAAACTGGTATCCCGCCCAGAAAATGAGCAAGGCGACGCCTAGTGTGGCCAGCGCCGGCGTCCAGTTCCAATCCCGAGGCCTCTTCAAGACGCTCTCGTGTCCAAATACCAGCATCAGGCACAGCGCGACCGCGACCTCCGGAGGCGTGTACATTTTGGCCAGCAGCAGCCCTCCGAGTACCAGTCCCATCAGGACGGTTTGCTTGCGCGTGGGATTTGTTCGCCAGCGCACAAGCTGACAGGCCGCGAGGAAGATGAACAGCGCGCCAATTCCATCAGTGGCTGCTACCGAAAAGTGGGCGATCAGGGACGGAGTGAATGCGAACAGTGCGAGCGCGACATTAGCCGCACCCTCGGAAAACAGACGGCGCGTCGTAAACCACACCATGACACCCAGCGCCAGACCCAATAGCATGCTCATCGGCCGCGTATGCCAGGCCAGCCATTCCGGGCCGGGGCGCATCTCGGTCACGTGATAATGTCCGCCGGGCATTTCCTGCACCATCTCTACATGCGCTCGCGCTAGTGGCAGGGTCAGCCAGTAGCGGCCGAGCGGCGGGTGGTCCACCCACATCTCGAACCGTCCGTGCTGCCAGGCGTCGAGTCCGGCGTAGATGTGCCCGGCCTCATCGTAGGTGAGCGACTGTGTTCCGATGAACCACAGCGACTGTATGGCAAAGAGAGCCAGCAGCAGCACGGGGAGCCACCGCATGTGGCGCGCCGCGGGAGCTAGTTCGCGAACATTCGGACGAATGTTGTCATCGGCGCTGGACACATTGCATAGCTGGCCCTGAAAAGAGCTCATGAATGACCGGCTCCCATCGAGCGACTTTGCGACTCACCCGGCGAGAACTTGTTGCTGAAATAGCCCCAGAACTGTCCCTTGGCGCGAATCGAATACAGACGCGCACCTTGGAGGTCCAGCTTGCAGAGATGAACTAAGGCTCCGCAGAACGATCGTGCTATGTAATTGCCAACCACCCACCAGGGATAATTGTGCAGACGCAACACCAACCCAACCGACTGTGCATACGAATAGGTGATCTTCAGCAAGCGCTCTTTGGAGTTGAAGTTGGGATGATAGACAGTGAGGCTGGGCTCATACCATGCGGCGAAACCGAACTCGACGGGCCGTATGAGATAGTCGAGATCATCGCCGGACTGATATGGCGACGAAGCGCCAGGACCGATGTCTTCCCGGAAGAAGCCGATAGCTTTTATGACCTTCACACGCGCAAAAGCATTGAAGGTTACTGCGCAACCTAACACGCTCCTCTTGGTACATGCGCCCCGGCGCGGCGGAAATTTGGGAGCCATCAATCGGCCTTTTTCGTCGCGGATTGCCGTGAACAATAGGTCATAGTCTGGATTCTGCTCGAACCATCCCACGACGCTGTGGAGAAGTTGATCGGGATACCAGCAGTCATCGTCAGGAAATGCCACGATGTCGCCACTCACAAGCGACAACCCAATATTGCGCCCCTTTGAGGCGCCGCACTTCTCGGTACGAATATGGCGAATCGTCAAAGCGGGATGCCGCTGAAAGAGGGGCCTGAGGCGGTCGTCGGGATTCTGATCGACAACGATGAGCTCTAAGTCCGGATATCCCTGTGCATCGAGGCTGGTAAGCAGTCGCTCCATCTCCGCGACTCGATTCCAACTTGCAACGACGAGGCTCACCATCTCAGTTCACAACCTCAAAAGTGCCCAACAAGAACATCCGGAGTGAAAACTTGGTTAGGAATAATTGGAAACTCGCAGAGAGCTTCGCAGCCCTTCGAGCCGGGACGCGTAGTCAGGGTCCTGTACCTTCTTCGCGAAGGCTTCCTTCAAGAGGACAGCGAAGCAGGCCAAGCCGAGCACCACGAAGGTTGCCACAAGCACGATCAGCAGCCGTCGTGGTCCGGACTTTGTTTCCGGCACCACCGCCTTGTCCACGACTTGCACTACCAAGGCTTCTTTTGCCTCATCGATCTCCGCAGCCTCTAATTGTTTGCTCAGGAACTCGAACAGGGCCTCGTGATACTTCAAATCTCGGCTGAGGCGAACAAAGGCCAGTTGCGCCTCCGGCAGCCGACGAGTGGGGATCTCGAGATTCCCTTTACCCAGCTCGCCTGTGCTTTGCTCCAGTCTGGCTAATTGTGCCCGCATGCCAGCCAACTCCTGCTCCGAACGTTTAAGGTCCGGGTTATTGGGCGTGGCGTAGGAGCGCATCGCCTGCAGTTGTACCTCTTTCATTGAGACCTGCGCGCGTGCGTTTACAACGGCGTCGATAATTGCCCGGTCCTGGGCGTCGGGTTGAATGAGGCCGCTTTTCTCCTGTGCCTGCTTTAGCGCCAACTCCGCCTGCGACAACTGCTCGCGCTCATCATTCAGCTTCTGTTGATAGAACAGACGGCGCTGCGCAGCCTCCGAGAACGCGAGACTTTGATTGAGCGAGAGGAGCTGATCGACGTAGGCATTGGCCATGTCCGCTGCCCGCTTCGGATTCGGGTCGGTCACGCTGATCGAGATCAAACCATCGTCCCCCGCCACAATATTCCTGCGGCTATTCAACTTCCTGCGAGCGTCCTCATAGCGTTTGACCCTATACAGGCCCCGCAAATTGAATTTGTCGATGATGCCGTCCTGGATCGAGCGGCTGCGCAGCATGGCAGTGAACAAATCGGCGGAGTTTTTCAACCCAAGATCGTTGGTCGATAGGCCACCTAGAAGCCCTATCTGGCCCATCAATAAGCTGGCCGACGACTGATTCGGCTGGGGGGGAAGGATGGTCGTCGTGGCGGTGTACATGTTGGGAAGAACCCAAACTACAACTCCCGCGAGGAGCGCTGCGACCAGGGTTACGCCCAGAATGGTTTTCTTATTGCGAGATAGAACAAGAAGCAGGTCAATCAGGTCAATGTGACGGTGGTCTTTCCCGTATGTCGGATTCGTCGACGATGTCCTGGCCCTTTCAGCCGTAATTTCCATGATCCCACTCACCCAATTCGGAGTTTCAGACAGATTCTCGTTCGAAATTCCGCGGCACAAAGATGTTAGTTTGACACTGCGAAGAGGATTCGGAGCATTGCTAAGACTGTTTCACCCAGCAGCATTCAGGATGCTATAAGTAGCACCGAGTTTTTGCTGTAACACTTTTGTGCTAGCAAGCCTCTCAAGATCCCTTCGATCTTGACGCTATGCCGATCAAGTGCCGGAACTTTAGCTGAGAATGATAACTGCATGTCCTCCGAACGGCAACGCCTAAATCCCCGCTCTGTGGACTGCGCTGCGCACCCGCCAAAAATGCGGCTAACGAGCGCTATATTGATTGAGGATCACATCTTAAAACGGTCCTACCGTGAAGCCCGGCAGCCGGAGGGCGTGCACCAATGACTCGACTTTTAGGTCGCCTAATGGCCTGAGAACAGTCCCATGTGACTCAATGAATCGGTGGCATTAAACTAGTAATTTCCCGAAATGTGAACAAATTTTGGTGCCATTACTCGGAATGAGAGATAAACTCTCGTGTAGAAGCAGTATCACAATCCACGATGACTGGGCTACAAGGACTCTCAGTCTAGGAGCTTTAGATGATTTCAGTCTGGCCTTCCACCATCTCGTCTCTGAACGATTCATTGACTGTCCTCTACGGAAGCGTGGGCAAACTTCAGGCTGCCAAATCGGTCGATATCGGGGAGGTAGTCGAGCAGCTTAAGACCGCTGCGGAATCCTCGCGAAATCTCCGCGCTCTGGTGTTGTCGGAGGTCCCTGAGGCTTCATGGCAGAACCGGGAGGAACTCGACGCGCTGCTGGAGGAGATATCCAAGCGCATAGAGGCTCGGAATATACAGCAACAACGGTCCCGCCTACTGGCCATGGCGGCTGAGTTAGAGCGAGGCGCCATAGTGCACCGGCGCATAGCTCGACAGAATCAGCTCAATGAGCTCCGCGACCAGGCAATCAAGGAACTGAAGGCTGAGGCCGCGGCAAAAGGAGCACCGCAAACACTGCCAGGTCCGGATTCGGACGAGTGGATCGAGTGGGCTTGCAATTTGAAGGAGCCTGAAGATGCTGAATCGCTCGGGACTCTGCGGAATGCATTTCCACACCTCGATGAATTTATTGCCAATCTAGAGCCGGAGATGTGGACTGCAAAAGCAGAAGCGACGGCTTAGGAGGTTGTTATGAGTTCATCATGGCCTTCCGCACTTGCGTCTTTGGACGACGATCTAGCGCTGCTCTGTCAGAGTCTGGAAAAAATCGAAGCTGCCAGATCCGTCGAGCTCGATGAAATCATCGAGCAACTTAACGCCCTCGCGCAATCTTCTGGAAACCTGCGCGCGTTAGTGTTGTCCGAGCTGCCAAACGCCACATGGCAGGACCGGCAAGAACTCGAGGCGTTTCTAGATGAAATCTCCAAGCGCATCGAGGCGAGGAATATCGAAGAACGGCGCTCCCGGCTATTGGCCCTCGCGGCCGAGTTGGAGGCGGGCACTATTACGCATCGACGGGCTGCTCGCGTCACGCAGCTGAACCACCTTCGAGAAGACGCAATCGCGGACTTGCAGATGCACTCCGAGGAGGCATCGCCGCCAACGCTACCTGGTCCGGAACCGGAGCGCTGGGTGGACTGGGCTTGCGACTTGAAGGAGCCTCAGGATTCAGAATCGCTTCAGGCCCTGCGGAACCAGTTTGCAGCGCTGGACGAGTTCATTGCCAACATCGAACCGGGTATGTGGAACATGGGCGCGTCGTCCGAGGCGATGGCACAACCCGCTGAGGAAGTCGACCCAGCTGCTCAAGCTAAGGAGATCGAGCAAAGGCGCTCTCGCCTATTAGCGCTTGCTGGTGCGTTGGAGCGTGGCAGCATTGTTCACCATCGCGCAATGCGCGTAACCCAGGTCAATCAGCTCCGCGATCAGGCAATCAAGGAGTTACGCCGCCAAGCCGTACTGGCAGGGGTGCCGCCCAACGTGCCAGGCCCTGAAGCTGATCGGTGGGTTGATTGGGCATGCAATTTGAAGGAGCCTGAAGACGCCGAGTCACTCCAAATTCTGCGGAAGGGTTTCGCCCACCTGGACGAATTTGTCGCCAATCTGGAGCCGGAGATGTGGGCTGATGCCGGCCGACCGGTATCCGAGGTCGTGCCTCCAGTGGCGAAACCTGCCGATCAGACGCAGGAAACCCCCCGCGTAGAGACAAAGAAGGTTGAAGAACCGGTGATTGTGGCAGCAACGGAGAACCCGGTTTCTGTCCCGCCACCGGTTGCCAAAGTAACTCCCAAAACGGATGGTCGACCAACGTTCAGCCAGCTTACGTCACGCCTCCGAGAGTTATCACAAGGCAAGTCGTGGCTTATGCTGGCGATTGGTGCGGTGCTGCTGCTTGCCGTGCTTGGAGCCACTCAGTGGAGACTGCACAGGACACATGCCAGTACTGGACCGGTGAAGACAGTGGACGCAAAGGCGCCTGATCCGGCGGTAAGCAATCCCGGTATTATGAGCACTGCGGTAGCCGCCCCCGCTGCCAGTGCAGGGACGCTGCCTGCAACGGATGCGCGGACCGACAAAGGGGCAAAACCGAAGGACCAGAGCGCCACCGCTCCCAAGCCCCCTGCAACCGATCAGCCTCAAAAGCAGGTGAGCGTGCTTAACGATGCAGCGTTGCGTATGCCTGCGGCCATTCCCAAGGGCAACGGTGCCAATGCTACAGAGGAGACGCTTCCCGCCGCCACAGAAGGACCAGGCCCAATTCCTGGGGCGTTGCCAAGCGGAGCCCGTAATGGCGTGCTTGATGTCGCCAGTGACGTTCCGGTTCCAGAACCCAAGATTGCCACACAAAAGGTCAGGGTTTCCTCAGGAGTTGCACAAGGTCAGCTGGTGCACCAAGTCACGCCGGTTTATCCCAACCAGGCGCGCTTGGCCGGTATTCGGGGAACCGTGGTCTTGCAAGCTGTGATTGGAAAAGATGGAGCCGTCCAGAGTTTGCACGCAATACGCGGGCCATCTATGCTGGTGCAACCGGCTCTGGATGCCGTGAAGCAGTGGCGCTACAAACCATTTGCCGTAAATGGTGAACCAGCGGAAGCTGACGTTCAGATTAACGTCAACTTTAACCCCTAGGGGTAACTTCAACTTCCAATCCATGCTGCGGGTACCGGTTGCTGTGGTGCTTGGATAATCGTGGTCTTGCGAGAGATGTGTAGGAAGCAAGCAGTCCAATTCAAATCTCGTAAACATGAACCAACATCTGAGTGAAGCTCGTATGTCTTCCCCCCTATCGTCTGTATTGGCACAACTTGATGAGAGCCTGCGCGCGGTTCAAAACCAGCTCGATTGCCTTGGGGCAGGGCTGGAAGTAAATGAGAACCAATTATCCCAAGCGATTGAGAGTGCTTGCCGGCATTCAACGGCGCTCGGTGGTTTGATCCTCGCCGAACGGCCCGATGCGAATTGGGACGATCGGGGCGCTCTGGAAAACCTGATTCAGCAACTGGAAGTTGCGGCGCAGGCCAGACGCAATCATCAGCGGCGCACCACGCTGGTGGAATTGGCAAATGAGCTGGATGCGGGAAGGGTCAAACACCGTTTCGAAGCGCGCACCAAAACACTGAACACCTTAAGAGTGCAGGCAGTGAAGGAGCTGCGGACGGAGGCGACTCTCTCGGAACAGAAGAAAGAGCTTCCAGGGCCGAGTGCCAATAAGTGGCTAAGTTGGGCGTGCAACCTGGACGACGATAAGGATGCGGTGATCCTTGCGAATCTGCGCAGAGATTTTGTGGCCCTTGAAAGTTTTACTGGTGAGATGGACGAGAGTTACTGGGTCCCGGGGCATTCGGCAGACGAAGATTCAGAACAGCCTCCGCGATCGCTGATCCAACCGCCAGGAACATCAGCTGGGGACGGGCCTGCCGCACGGCGGCCTGAGCCGCTCACGATGCGCTCCGACTCCGACAACGTTTCCCACAACGTCAGAGATGTTGAATGGGCTATCCAAAGCGGAAACTACGCCGAAGCGGTATCGATATGCTATGAAGCTCCGTCCGGGTCAGAAAATCTCTCGCATTCGGCTTCGGAGGTGAAGTCAGAGGCTGCCTCACTTGCGATCGCAACCGCTCCCTCACCGCTCAACACTCCGGCGGCGGCGCCGAACGTAAAGTCTAATGGGACATCCAGTACTAGCACTGCTCAGCAGATCCAGGCTTCGCCCGCAATTGATCCGCCTACCCCGGTCATTTCAGCCACGGTTTCGGCACAGCTCCCGCGCAATAACGATTCCAGTGTGGCTGGGATGGAATCTAGCGGATCTGAAGAGGCTGTAGAGGAGCCGCGCCCTGCCGGCGAGGATGAAGGCTCTGCAATCCTGGAAAACTCGCGCAGGCGGAAGAGGCTCGTGATCGCGTGGTCCGGGGCCGCCGGTTTGGTTTTGCTCAGTGTGCTGGTTGCGGTTATCCACACTGCCCGAGTTCGAGCTAACAGCAAGCCGGCCACGACGGTGGCGAGCATAGGTGCGCAGACCTCAGGTTTGGATGCGAATTCGGATATTCAGAGCGGTGGTGGCACGCCGGGGCAGGCGCTCGATACGAAGTCACTGCTCCATCGGCAACCCGTCGAAGGGCCCCAGGCGAAGATTCTCCTAAGTATTGAGTTTTGTGATCACGTTAACCCCGGTGGGATTGAGTGCTGGGGATACGTCTCAAATGTGGGCGATCAGAGCGCTCGCGTCGCGCTCGATCGGGTTGATGTTGTCGATAGCAAGGGCAACAGCTTCAGTGTGAATAACACCAGCCAGTTTGCGTTTCCAACCGGCCGTAGCTCCACGATTCCTGCCGGATCCCGAGTCAAATACACGGTCAAAGTACCGGATTCGGACCGAAATGCTCGCGCACTTACGCTCTACGTGGACCTCAGCAATCCACCCAAGCTGGAGTACACGTTCCGCGATGTTCCTGTTGTCAATTAAGAATAATCCCGAGGTTGACCGGCTCCGGCCGACAAGCCTCTTCAAACCCTTTCAGCGCTCGCATGCTACCAGTGAGTTCCCGAGCACGGGAATCGGACTGGCTACCGTCCAACGTATCGTCTCCCACATCACGGCAGAATTTGGGTGGACGGCGAGGTCGAAAAGGGCGGTGTGTTCTACTTCTCTCTCGCATAACACCGGAGGGTTGATAGAGCCGCGCATCGCCACCGTTCACGCGCGTGTGAAGGCAAACTAGCGGTGTTATGGACTGCGATGACCCTCGCTGCGTAGCTCCTGATGTACAGTTGTTCTCTGGATTTCGGAGGGTATAGATGGCGCGTTCAGTCTTCTCTCGTCAGTGTGCTGCGGCTGTGTTCGTGGTGCTTTGCATCGTTTTCGCGGGTGGAATGTCAGCGCAGAACTCAACGGGGCCGCAGCCCGCGACGCTGCCTCCTCCCATCGTTGCGCCGGCTGACACGCCTTATCCCGGCACGATCTCTCTGAACGTCGATGTCACGAACATCCGCGATCGTGTGTTAGATGTGCACGAGACGATTCCGGTGAAGGGCGGGCAAATTACATTGCTTTACCCTGTATGGCTTCCGGGAACGCACTCCCCTTCCAATCCGGTCTCAAATCTGGCTGGTCTGGTAATTTCGGCTAACGGCAAACGCATCGCCTGGGTACGGGATCGCGTCAACATGTCCGCGTTCGACATCCGGGTGCCGCAGGATGCAACGACCCTGGAAGTGAACTTCCAATACTTAGCTCCAATGGATCCAAAACGAGGCCGCATCTCGTCCAAGTTTGCCGACATTACATGGAACAGCGTGCTTCTCTATCCGGCGGGATACTTCTCGCGAGACATCACATTCGCTCCTGCTCTGCGCGTGCCGGACGGGTGGAAATTCGCCTGCGCGCTGGATGTGAAATCGCAGAACGGAAACCTGGTCCAGTTCAAAGAGACGACGCTCAACACGCTAATAGACTCCCCGCTGTATGCCGGTGTCAATTACAAGCGTGTCGACTTGTCTACCGGCCCAGACAACCAGGTGTACCTCGATCTTTTCGCCGACAATCGTGCCGACCTCGAGATCACCCCGGAAGAGCTTCAGTACCACAAGAATCTGGTGGTGGAGGCGCAGAAGCTCTTCAACTCTCACCACTACGATCACTACTACTTTCTTTTTTCGTTGAGCGACACAGTTGGCGGTAAAGGCCTGGAGCACCATCAATCGAGTGAAGATGGCACGCGCGCGAATTACTTTACTGACTGGGCTGCAGGGGTTGGCGGGCGCGCGCTCCTGCCTCACGAATATACACATTCGTGGAACGGCAAGTTTCGCCGCCCTGCCGACCTGTGGACACCCAACTTCAATGTGCCGATGCAAAACGATCTGCTGTGGGTTTATGAGGGCTTGACCGACTACTGGGGTAACGTCCTGACAGCGCGTTCCGGTATGCGGACGGCAGACCAGGCACGCGACGTCTGGGCGTTCATTGCTGCTGATTTTGAAATCAGCCCAGGACGTACGTGGCGCTCCTTGGATGACACTACCAATCAGCCCATCATCTCCTCGCACTTCGCCTCGCCGGAGATCTGGCCAAGCTGGCAGCGTTCGTTCGACTACTACCCGGAGTCAGACCTCATCTGGCTCGATGCTGACACCAAAATTCGCGAGCTCAGCGGCGGGAAGAAGTCTCTCGACGATTTCGCGAGGCTTTTCTTCGGGATCAACAACGGCAGCTACATTACCGTTACTTATACTTTGGACGATGTCGTTAAGGCGCTAAATGATGTGCAGCCGTACGATTGGGCTGGGTTCCTGCGGGCACGGGTTTATGATGTCGCTCCGCAGGTTCCTGAGAACGGCTTCACTCAGGGCGGTTACCGCCTCGTCTACAACGACAACCAGCCCGACTGGGAGAAACATGCCGATAGTTCGCGTGGAACCAGTTTCGCTACATCCCTGGGCTTCTCAGTTGGACCAGAGGACAAAGTTGACGATGTGTGGTGGGACAGTCTGGCTTTCAAAGCGGGTATCACGCCCGACATGCAACTGCAAGCCGTCAACGATCAGAAGTACGCTGCTGCCGTGCTTCGCGAAGCTATTCTGGCTGCAGAAAAGAATAAGGAGCCGATTAAGCTTCTGCTGAAGCGCGGCGACCAGTTCGTCACCGTCACTCTCGACTATCACGGCGGAATGCGCTACCCGCATCTGGAAAGGCTGGAGGGCACGGCGGATCGCCTGGATGCGATACTCGCGCCTGCGAAATAGAACGCCGGCAGCACACCCGGCGGAAGCTTACTCGCGTGCGTTCCCTCGCACGGAAACCATAACTGCCGAATTCGGCGGAAATGCCCACACCGCAGCGGTAAGAAGGGGCCTCCCTTCAGTACGTCACTGACAACTGTGACGCACGTCACAGCCGTTCGGTTACATCAACGCCGATACTTCAGCCCATCCGTTACATTGTGCCCAAGTTGCGAAACATTGACTACGGGGTGACATTTTACTGACAACCTGCAGGTGCGGCCCACGTAGTTTGGCGGTCAACGGAGTTACAGGCACATGCTGGCGCTGTTCATAGCTAAACCGGGAAGCGCCTGGTTGCTGTTCGGGACCCCCATTTCGCGTAGGAGACTGAGATGCAGGTGATACCAAGGCCATACTTGCGGAGATTGGTTACAGCAACATTGTTCTGCACCATGCTGGTTCTATGGTCGAGTCCCAGCTTCGCGATCCCCGCGTTTTCACGCATGTACGGCACCAGTTGCAGCACGTGTCATATCGACTTTCCCAAACTAAACGACTTCGGCAAGGCGTTTAAAGATGCCGGCTTCAAGTTCCCCAAAGATGACGAGTCAGTGATCAAAATTCCGCCCGTCATGTTGGGGGCTCCGGCCAACGCGGAGTTGTGGCCCAAGGCCATTTGGCCTGGCGTAATTCCGGGTCTTCCGCCCATCGGCCTGCGGTACAACACCTACTTTCAATACACCGGCACAAGCAAGTCAAAGTTCGATCAGTTGTTACCCGCGGGGACGGTAGCGCCGTTTGTGCCGACAACCGATTTCCAAACCGGTTTCTTCAGCATTTTCACCGCCGGCAACTTCGGCAGCGACATCGCGTTCTGGGTTGACGACGATATCAGCGTCAGTGGAGCCAATGCCAACGGTGGCTTGGGCGAGGCCTACCTCAGGTTCGTCAACATTGGGCGGTTGATGAAGCTGCCCCCGTATTTTTTGAGCATGCGGGTTGGCCAAATCGAACTGGACATACCGTTCACCCAATCCAAGTCGATCTGGATCAGCCCCTACGACATCTACACTCAAGCCAACATAGGAGCGGTGAATGCGGCATTTCCTCAGCAGTTCGTTAACAATGCGTTCACCTTTGCCGGATCGGGCAAAGGCATCGAGCTAAGCGGAGGGCATATAACCGGGGGATATCACTACTCGATTGCGTTCATCGACCAGAATACTAGCGGTGGCGCTCAAGCCACTAACAACAACTACATACCGACTGCCACTGGAAGCAACTTCGGGGGCGTCGGCGTTGCTTCGGATTCCAACTTCAAAGACATCTACACAAATATTCAATACCGCTTCAATTTGGAACGCGACAAGGAGAGTCGCAACGCTATTCAAGCCGCCGGCCCCACCGGTCCACGCGACCATACCTACTTAAATGTGGGCAGCTATTGGCTCTATGGCCGTTCGGTGCAGCGGCTATCGGGCGCGACCCTCGAAGGATTGCCGACCGTGATCACCGCCCGCGAGCCCTTCTACCGGGTTGGCGGTAATGTGACGTTTAATTACCGCTGCTGCCTGCAGTTCAATGCCCTGTACATGTACGGGCACGACAATAACCTGCTGCCGATCGACGCCACTGGCGCCCTGGTACCGTTGCCTGTGACCGGCACGCCTTTGCCGGTCGGGTTTATTGCGGGCCGTGCAGCCACATTCAGTGGCGGCTTCGCCGACGTGGAGTGGCTCGCTTATCCCTGGATGATGGTGTTGTTGCGCTACGACGGCGTGAACTCAAACTCAGACTACGTCAATGCTTTGACCCCTCGCGGCTTCACTGGTTCTCCCTTCAATGGGGCGGCCAGCGTGACCCGAAACCGAGTCACGCCGGGGGTGCAGTTCCTGATCCACGCGAATATCAAGGCGTCATTCGAGTACCAGTTCCGTCCATCGCAGTCGGTAGAAATCGGAGCTAACCCCGTCACCGGTTTGCCGGTGGCTTTGAACCCGTTCCACACCAATACGGCAGTTGCAGGCTTGGAGTTCGTTTACTAACAAGCAGAATGCTCGGGCTACATACACTCAGAAAGGAACATTCATGAATCGCAGTTTTCTGATCACAGTCGTTATAACAGCGCTCTCGGTTTCTGCTATCGCAGGCACGATTGAAGGAAAAGTATCGCCGGGAAAATCGGTCGTGTACGTTGATGCGATTTCAGGCAAAACCTTCCCCGCTCCTTCCGATAAACCAGTGATGGACCAGAAGGGTCTGGTCTTCAGTCCACACATCATGGTGGTACAGCAGGGGACCACGGTTGAGTTCCTCAACAGTGACAACGTGCAGCATAACGTCTTCTGGCCTTCGATTAGCGGTAATAAGAAGGAAGGCCACAACCTCGGAACCTGGCCGAAGGGAGACAAGCGTCCCTTCAAGTTCGATCAGCCCGGTGTAGTGCCGCTGCTTTGCAATGTGCATCCGGAGATGTCCGGCTACATTGTCGTCAGTCCGACCCCATACTTCGCCGAGACGGACGCCAGCGGGAATTACAAGATCGAGAACGTTCCCGACGGCAAATACAACGTGGTCGCCTGGCATGAAGGTATGAAGACGCAAACCAAGCCGGTGGACGTCTCGGGTACTGGAAAGGCTGATTTCACGCTGTCGAAGTAGGTAAACGCGCGGTCTGGCCGTCGCGCCTTTCTATCCAGGATGATGTGCGCCTAGGCACTTCGGGGCAGGGATGCAAATTCGCTTCGCCAAGAAAAGAGTTGATCGGGAATGGCTAAACACCAATTTCCCGTGCATGATGGCCTGTCCGGCGCATACGAATGCGGGCCGATATGTCTCGCTGATTGCTGAGCGGCGTTTCGAGGAGGCATACCGCTTTGCTCGTGATCCCAATCCGATGGCGAGCATCTGCGGACGCGTCTGCGCGCACCCCTGCGAAACTGCATGCAGACGAGGCCAAATTGATCGGCCAATTTCGATTCGCGCTCTTAAACGCTTCCTCACCGAACGGCATGGCCCTGAATCGCGTCATCACGTTGCTCCTACGACCAAGCCAGCCGTGAAACTCCCCTACAAAGTTGCGGTAGTCGGCGGAGGACCTGTCGGTCTGTCCGCCGCTCACGACCTCGCGATAATGGGCTACTCGGTCACCATCTTCGAAGCGTCGCCGGTCGCTGGCGGCATGTTGTATCTGGGCATTCCGGAGTACCGCCTGCCACGAAGTGTCGTCGAGGCTCAGGTTCGCGAGATTCTTGAGACAGGCGATATCACACTTCGCCTCAACTCTGCCGCCGGACGGGACTTTACCGTGGGCGCATTGAGACAGCAGGGCTTCGATGCGGTACTGATCGCGGTTGGCGCGCACCGTAGCCGGGACTTGTCGATACCAGGTGTGGACCTGGATGGCGTTCATCGTGGCATCGAGTTTCTGCTCAACGTCAATCTCGGCTACAAGTTCACAATCGGCAAGAGGGTTCTGGTTATCGGCGGGGGAAACGTTGCGATGGATGTGGCGCGCTCGGCCGCACGTGAAGTGCTGCGACAGCACGACGTGCCTGAAGAGGTCACTCCATCCCAAGAGAATCTGCAAGCAGTCGCCGCACACGAGATGATGGACATCTCCCTCTCCGCGCTCCGTATGGGCGCCAGCGAGGTCGGCCTGGTTTGCCTGGAAAAGCGTGATGAAATGCCCGCCGCTCTGGAAGAAATCGAGGAGGCGGAAACTGAAGGCATCATTATGCATCCTGGGTTCGGACCCAAGCGCTTGCTGGGACGGGACGGCAAAGTTGTCGGGCTCGAATGCCTGAAGACAAAACATGTGTTCGACGAGAATCGCCGATTCAATCCCGCGTTTTACGAGAACAGCGAGACCCAATTTGATTGTGACACGGTGATTTTGGCGATCGGGCAGTCACCGAATCTCGAGTTCCTGCGGCCTGAGGACGGCGTGCAAGTCTCGCCCCGCGGACTGATTAATGTAAATCGAGAGACCTTGATGACCTCTGCTGCCGGTGTATTTGCCGGGGGCGACTGTGCATTTGGCCCGCGCCTCATAATCGACAGCGTCGGGGATGGTAAACGTGCGGCGGTCGGCATCGATGAGTATATCCGCGGCAGCAAGCATCCCGAACCGCAGATCGAGGTTCAGGTTCTTGACCGATGGCAGATGGCAATCGACTACATGAATATTCAGCGCCAGGCCATCCCGATGCTCCCCCTTGACCGGCGGACAGGCATGACGGAGGTCGAGGTCGGTTACACCGAAGCGGAAGCTGTAGCCGAGGCCCAGCGCTGCCTGAAGTGTTACGTCAATACCATCCTGGAAGGCAGCGAGCAGGACGGCACTGACTGTGTCCTGTGCGGAGGCTGTGTAGATGTGTGTCCCGAAAACTGTCTGGAACTGGTCTCGCTCGACCGCATCGGGTTTGAGCCGAGCACGATCGATGCCATCGCAAACCATCCGGAGGACTTCAGTTTCGAATTAGAGGGCATACATCCGGAGGAGTTGGGCAGCATCGCCGGAACCGCGATGTTGAAGGATGAGACTCGCTGCATTCGGTGTGGCTTGTGCGCGCTGCGCTGTCCTGCGAACACGATAACCATGGAGGCTTATCACTTCAAAGCATCCGAGCCGACAGGTCTCATCACGATTCAGAGTTTTGACGGGCCGGGGCCGGCCAATGCACCTGTGGCTGCAATATCGAAATGACCACGAGGATTTATGTCTCAGGACTCTAAACAAATGCCTCCACCCGACAGTCCCGAGGAAATGAGCCGGCGGCGGTTCTTCATCAAGATGGGCGTAGGTTCCGTCGCCGTCGCGGCTTTGGGCACCACGGTCTTCGGATATGAGTACTTGTCGCCGAATGTCTTGTACGAGCCATCGCCAATCATCGATGCTGGGAAGCCGGATCGCTATCCACCGGATTCGGTGACCCTCGATCCCGAAACGGCGATCTATGTCGTGCGTACGTCGGAAGGCTTCTTCGCGCTGTCAGCCATCTGTACCCACCTCGGTTGCCTGACGGCCTATAAGCCGGAACTTGGCATCATTGCCTGCCCCTGTCACGGAAGCAAGTTCAAGACAACTGGTGTGAAGATCGAGGGGCCGGCTCCAAGGCCGCTGCCTTGGCTCCGCATGTGGTTGAGCGATGACGGAAACTTGATGGTGGACCGGTCCAGTGCTGTTGCAATCCAGCAGTTGGTAAGGGTGTAGCCATGGCCAGTACGCTCGATCAATGGTTCGAACAGGTACGCGAGAATCGCATCTGGCGCTCCATCTTCCGTAGCGGGAGCGGCGAAAGCAATCTGCATCGCTCGCTGTTTGTGCAGCAGAACGTTTTTCTGCACCTCTTCTCAGTCAAGGCACGCAAACGCACGATCGCCTTTAGCGCAACATGGTACCTGGGAGCACTAACCTTCGGAACATTCCTGATTCTCGTAATCACCGGCATTCTGCTGATGCTGTACTACCATCCTTCGGTCCCGCAGGCCTACGCCGACATGAAGGACCTGCAGTACGTGGTTTCATCCGGCGTGTTTCTTCGAAACCTGCATCGCTGGTCGGCGCACGCGATGGTGTTTCTGGTGTTCGCGCATATGTTCAAGGTGTTTTATCGCGGAGCTTATCGCCCACCGCGCGAGTTCAACTGGGTCATTGGCGTCGTGCTTCTGCTAGTAACTCTGCTCTTGAGTTACACCGGATACCTGCTGCCCTGGGACCAACTGGCGTACTGGGCTGTGACCGTCGGCAGCAATATCGCTTCGGCGATACCCCTCATGGGCAGCAAGATCCGATTCCTGCTGCTGGGTGGGACTGCAGTAAACGCTAATGCACTGCTTCGCTTCTACGTGCTGCACTGCGTGATCCTGCCAGCGACTGCCATTCTCTTCATTGCTGTTCATTTCTGGCGTATCCGCAAGGATGGCGGAATCTATGCTGGCGAACCAGCGCCCGAAGGGAGCGGCAAATGAGCGATTCTAAGGATTTTGTTGCCGTCTTGGACTCGGACGCCCGCCAGACGCCACGCCGAATAGCGTTCATCACAAAGCGAACATCGCCACAGGTTCGGGTGAAGGATGAAGAGCGGGTAATGACTTACCCGGAGGCTTTCTTCCGCGCTGCGGTGGCGATAGAAGTTCTCGCCATTGCCCTGGTTGTTACATCCCTGGTGTGGGATGCTCCCCTCGAAGGGTTGGCCAATCCCATGCACACGCCAAATCCGGCAAAGGCGCCCTGGTATTTTCTCGGTTTACAGGAGTTGCTGCACTATTTTCCGCCGGTAGTGGCCGGGGTTCTCATACCTGGTTTGGTGGTGATGGCCCTGATCGTCATTCCGTACTTCAACATCAACGTCGAATCCGAAGGCATGTGGCTGCGGAACAGGACAACGCGCATACGGACCTTCGGCATAGTTGTGGTGGCCTTCTGCATTGTCCTGTCCCTGTTCGAGGTCTGGGTCGCCCTTGTCCCCACCGTCATCGTTGCGGCCTTCATGCTCCTGGCGGCAAAAACGAAGCCGCAGACCGCCAAGGGTTTTCGTCGCTGGCTGGTCACGAAGCCGCTCTCATTTTGGATCATGACGTGGTTCTTGATTGAACTTGTCGTATTAACCGCCATCGGAACGTTCTTCCGTGGTCCCGGGTGGTCCTGGGTACTGCCCTGGAGGGCCTGAGCGACCATGAAGAACGCACTGAGGTCACTTTGGGGGTTCTTTTTCGGGGACAGTGCCCGGGCATTCGGTTCCGTGAGCCTGGTCCTGCTGGTGCTGCTCGCTATCGCGCCGGCCAAGAACCACTTCAGTCAATGGCGCAGTTACCAGAAGCAATACCTACGTCTCATTCGCGGGCGCGTGGATGCGGTCACACTGGAACGGCACTTCCAGCGTGGCATACAGCAGATCTGGATTCCGGAGCAGCAAGTTACCGATCGCTGCGTCACCTGCCACCTCGGATTGAAAGAAGCAAGTCTTGCTGATGTGAGAGCGGTTGCGTTTCGCAAGCATCCTCCCATTCCCCACTCGCTGACGGAGTTCGGCTGCACGACTTGCCACCGTGGCCAGGGCGCGGCCACTACGGTGCAGGAAGCGCATTACGCCACTGAGCAGTGGGAACAGCCGCTACTGCCGGCGAAGTACATCGAAGCGGGCTGCGGACAATGCCATCTGGAGAAACAGGTTGCCACACCGTTTCTGAATCAAGGACGGCAGCTCATCTCCAGCTACGGCTGTACGCACTGCCATACCATCAAGCAGGCTGACGGCACGTACATAACTCCGGACGATGATCCTCCGTCGCTTCAGCACATCGCCGACAAGACCACACGGGAATGGGTTTACGCCTGGATTAAAGATCCGCAAGCTTATGCCAGCACGGCAACGATGCCGAATTACCATCTGAGTGATGACAATGCCCGAGACATCTCGGCGTTCCTCATCGCGCAAAGCACACCGCTCACCCCACCCATTCAGCCAACGCAAGCCAACGTTGAAGCGGCGGCAGATCCGGCCGCCGGTACTTCGCTTTACGGGCAATCGTTCTGTGCTTCCTGCCACGCCATGCAGAACGCCGCCGGCATGCTGGTGGGAGGAAGTCTCGGACCCGAACTAACAGGCATCGGGACAAAAGCCAAGCCGGAATGGCTTCGGGATTGGATCGCTAACCCGAATCACTACGATCCCGGGACGATGATGCCGCACTATCGCTTCGACAGCAAACAGGTGTCTACCCTGGCGGGCTTCCTTGAGTCGAAGACCGAACCGGATTTCGTTGCCAACGTCCATCTTGAACCCGCAACTCCGGCGCAAGTTGAGCACGGCAAGAGATTGGTGACGGAAAATGGCTGTGCAACTTGCCACCAGGTCAATGGGATCAAGAAGCCCGAGAACTTCGCGCCCGAACTAAGCCACATTGGAAGCAAACCAGTCGCACAGTTATTGTTCGTCCCGGGAGTTCAGCATACGCTGCCGGACTATGTAGCTGCGAAGGTCCGCAATCCGCGAGCCTTCGGGCCGTCGCTGAAGATGCCGCAGTTCAACCTGACATCGCAGCAGATCGACGCCATTACAACTGCACTGCTGGCATTGACGGACCGCGCGCAGAGCCAGCCTCCTGCCATGCGCATCGCCAGCGTCCAGCAGACAAACTACGAGCCGGCAGGACATGCCGGACTGCTTATGCGGGACCTGCGGTGCTTCAGTTGCCACATGATCAACGGGCACGGTGGCGATATGGCGCCCGACCTCACATGGGAAGGAACTGCGGTGCAGCGGGAGTGGCTCACACAGTTTCTCAACAACCCGGAGACGCTGCGACCGGCGCTGATTCGACGCATGCCGAAGTTCAATCTCACGGACTCGGAGATCAATACTCTTGCCGACTACATGATGACGGTGTATCAAACTCCACAGTTTGACCGCGATTCTCTCCCGGTATCGGGTTTCACGCCATCGCAGGTTGAGCAAGGCCGGCAATTTTTCTACTCCAAGTTCGCGTGCCAGTCGTGCCACATCGCCGATTTCAGCAAGGACAAGGGTTACATTGGCCCAGCCCTGGCTGGCACGGGAAAGCGCTTTAATGCAGCGTGGATTTACCACTGGCTGAAAGATCCCCAATCGCTGCGCCCCGGAACAATCGAACCCAACCAGCACATGACTGACGATGAAGCGCGCTCGTTAACCGCGTTCCTGATGTCGCTTAACTCTTCCGGCTCAAAGGAGGCGATGAAGAAATGAAGCGCGCGTTCATCGCTTGCTATGCCCTAACGTTGATTACTGTGGGATGCTCACGCAAGAACAAGCAGCCGGCGCCTCTGCAAGCCACAGCTGCTGGGGCAGCGATCGTCGAGTCCAGCGGCGGTAAGCAGATCGGCTACATCGGAATGACACTTGATCAGCCCGTTGTGGTGCAGGTCAACGACGCGTCCGGAAGCGGAGTTGCTGGTGCGGCAGTTTATTTCAGCGGACCAACGGATGTGAGCTTTGCCCCGGCCTCGGCGTTGACTGACTCCAGTGGACAGGTCACAAGCACGGTCAGCCTCGGCCAGCAGGCGGGCCGATATAAGCTCGAGGTCAGTACGAGGGATAAATCCGGTAAGCCAGTGCAGATAACGATCGAAGAAATCGCGCTCGGATACCAGCAAACCGTCGGGGCGCAGCTAAACGCACAGTATTGCATTCGCTGTCATGATCCGGAGTCCACGCCGCAGCGAGTCTCAAACATGGACAATCTGTCGGTGAAGCCACATCCGTTCAATGATGGAGACACCCTCAACAAGATGACCGATGCCGATTTGGTGGCAATCATCAGTCATGGCGGACCGGCATTGAACAAGTCGCCCGAGATGCCGCCTTGGGGTTACACCCTTTCCAAGACCGATATAGCAGCACTTGTCTCATATATCCGCGCGGTGGCCGATCCGCCTTATGAAGCCGGTGGTCTTGTGTACGCAAAGAACTAGGTCGTTGTTAGGAGAGCTGTTGTGAGGACGTTAGTACGAATCGTTGTTGTGGTGGCTGGGCTAACCTCGGCGATGTCGCTGGCCGCACAAGTTGTGACGCCGATGGAGCTACCGGATCCCAAGGCGCAACACCTGCAACAGCGGCATCTGCAAACATTGATGGCGATTGGAAGTGAGATTGAAGCTCATAAGTTTGCTTATCCCTTTTACTTCAGCCGGGTTCTCGATGTTGACCTCGCAAAAATGCAGGCAGCTGACCAGCGTTCCATCCGCTTTGACATCTACAAGGGTCACACTGTTCTTGAGATCACAGGCAACTATTACGCCGCATATTCTGCGGAGCGTATGGATCCGTATGCTCGCCTGAAGGCAACTATCGAGCAGGTTGTCATGCCCATCCTGCAAGCGGAGACACCGCACTTTCCCGACGATTCGGAGTTTTCGGAGTTCGCAATCGAAGTCTCGCATCACGTGCGGCAGAAAGTAATGGGCGTCAGCTCCGAGCACCCGGAAAATGTCACTGTCATCATTCCCGTGGTCGTCGCTCAGCGCCTCGTGGATGCTAAAACCGACGACCAGAAGCAAGCCGCCATTCTAGAGGCCAAGGTTTTCCTGAATGGCGAGCCGTATTCGTTGTGGTTGCTGGAGGGAGCTCCCACAGAGGAATGGAAAGAAAGGACACAACCCTCCAAGCAGGAGCCGGTCGTGACCGCTACCGCACCAGCTAATCCCGCGGCTGCTACGAGTTCCCCAGTGCCGGTCAGCGTGATCAAAGCCTCTGCTACGCCGTTGCGGATCTTTACCCCGGAATCACTGTCGAACCTGCGGCGCCAAAATGACGACGCGATCACCCGCATGACCAAGGAACTTGATCCTGAAGCGCATTTTCTTCCCTACGCCGCACCAACGTTCATCGGATTTCGTCAGGGCGCCTACCTCCTGCTCTCAATTTCTACCCGCGTCAATGCGCCGGCAGCGAGTTCCCGCTACAAGCTGGCAGCGCTGGCCTTCGACGAACATGTTTCTCATCTCGTCCGTCCAGTGTTGGACTACTTTCCCTCGGATGCCGATTTCGATGGCGTCAGTTATAGCAGCATGATTCATCCTGCGGATGACTCCAGTTCGCTCGCGGTCGAGTTCTTCTTCTCTCTTCGCATGATGCGCTGTTTTGCCAGCTATGACTGCACTGGCCAACAATTGCTGGACTCAGGGACGGTGGTGATAAATGGTGAGCGCGCCGCTCTCGACCTGCAGATTGCAGAAGGAAAGAACTGATCAGACCGCCTGGATCTGCGGCTTACTCGAAGGAAATCAGGATTTGATCAGGCTTGACCGCGTCGCCCGGCGCAACTTCGATCGACTTGACAGTGCCGGCAACTTGCGCCGAAATCTTGATTTCCATTTTCATCGCGTCCAGCACCAACAGAAGTTGGTTGCGTTGAACCGCGTCACCGGGGCTGACCACTATGCGAGACACAACTCCCGCCAGAGGGCTTCGGGACACCTTGGATTCATCGAAGTCGGAGGAGACGCCAAATTTGGCGGCGCTGGGTAAGACCGTGGACTGAATTGGGGGCAGCTCGGAATGTTCGAGAGGGTACTCGTCCCCTGCCTCCACTTCCACTTCGAACGGCTTGCCGTCGATGACGACTTTCAGCTTCAAGGCTGCTCTTTCGAAACTGCTCTTCACCCGCAACACGGCTGCGCGATCAATGCCCCTGCTGAATCCAGTTGTGCGATTCCTGAATGATCTCCCTGCCCTGCCGCGCCCAAGCATCGGACTGCTCCACCGAATCAAATCCGGCTTTCACCGAAAGTATTCGGACCTTTTTGCCAAAGTAGGCGGTCACAGCCGCGTTGATCACTGCCATAATCTCCGGAGTTATGCCGGCAGCCGGGATGTCGACGGGAGCGCGATTCTCTGGGGCCCACTGTGATTCATGATCGTGAGGATCGCCGGAGTTCATTGCCTTGTCGTTCCCGAACGCATCATTCATTGAAGGCCTATAGAGGAATCAGCCCGTGTTTCTTAGGAGGCCGAAGCTCGCGTTTTGTGTGCAACGATTCCAGCGTCTGCACCAGGTAAGACCGCGTCTGGGACGGCTCGATAATGTCGTCCACCAGCCGGCGCCCTGCCGCGACATACGGATTGGAAAAGGTGCTGCGGTAGAGCTCGATCAGTTCCTTGCGCTTTTGTTGCGGGTTTTCCGCTTTATCTATCTCTCTGCGGAAGACGATTTCCGCCGCACCTTCAGCTCCCATAACCGCGATCTCCGCACCCGGCCAGGCTACGACCCGATCGGCCCCGAGATCCTTGCAGCACATTGCGATATACGCACCGCCGTAAGCTTTGCGCAAGACCACGGTCAGTTTCGGCACGGTAGCGGCCGAATAGGCAAACAGTATTTCGGCGCCGTGACGAATGATACCGCCGTACTCCTGATCGACGCCAGGAAGGAAGCCGGGCACGTCGACGAAGGTCAGCAGCGGCAAGTTGAAGGCGTTGCAGAAGCGAACAAACCAGGCGACCTTATCGGAGGCATTGATGTCCAGAACTCCCGCCATCACTGCCGGCTGGCTGGCAACGATGCCTACCGAGCGTCCTTGCAGCCGGGCGAAACCGATGACGACGTTCGCGGCAAACCCCGGCTGCAACTCGAAGAAGTCGCGACGGTCGACCACACGTTTGATGACCTCGCGAACATCGTAGGCAATCTTGGGATCTGACGGAATGATCTCGTTCAGCTCAGGGTCGTCTTCCAGAGGCTCGTCGCACACCAGCCGAGGAGCATCTTCGAGGTTGTTGGAAGGCAGGAAGCTCAACAGGCGGCGGCAAAGCAGGAGCGCGCCTTCATCGTCCTCCGCCACCAGATGGACTACGCCGGATACATTCATCTGCGCCGCTGGACCGCCGAGTTGGTCCGCAGAGACGACTTCGCCGGTCACTTGCTTAATAACCTGCGGTCCAGTAATGAAAATCTGCGAATGCCGGGTTTGAATAATAAAATCGGTGAGCGCTGGACTGTAAGCCGCGCCTCCCGCGCAAGGCCCACAGATGATGGCTATCTGAGGCACTGCGCCTGAGAGCATCACGTTGTTGTAGAAGATGCGCGCATATCCCGCGAGGCTGTCGACTCCCTCTTGCACACGGGCCCCGCCGGAATCGTTGATAAAGATGAAGGGGCTACCCGTCTTCAGTGACAACTGCATCATGTCGGCGATCTTGGCGCAGTGGACCTCGCCGGCAGCGCCGCCCAGCACGGTGAAATCCTGGCTGGCGAGGTGCACGGTGCGGCCGTCCACCGCGGCGCACCCCGTCACTACGCCATCGGCAGGGACTTCCTTTTCCGCCATTCCGAAATACGTGGAGCGGTGCTTGGCGAAGATGCCAATCTCCTGGAAGCTGGAAGAGTCCACCAACTTGGCAATGCGCTCGCGTGCCGTGAGCTTTCCAGTGCTGTGCTGTTTATTGATCCGCTCCTGGCCTCCGCCTTCCATGAGCGACGCGCGCTTGCGACGGAGCTCTTCGATTCGTGCGGCAGTGGCATTTTCAGCCGTTGCCACGGCATTGGTTGACATAGCTACATCTCTCCAAACTCATCAGTTAATGTCATTTACGCCAAGATTGCAGTGATGGCGAGCACTTACATGTGGTAACCGCCATTGACGTTCAATTCCTGGCCGGTAATGTAGTCACCATCGGCGGCAAGGAAAGCGGCTGCTTTAGCAATTTCCTCTGGAGTTGCGAAACGTCCGAGTGGAATTTTGGCCTTGATCTGGGCGGAAATCTCTTCTGGGATCGCGTCCACCATTTCGGTCGAGGTAAATCCGGGTGCAATCGCATTGGCGGTGATGTTGAATTTCGCCATCTCAAGCGCCAGAGTCTTGGTGAAGGCGATGATGCCACCCTTGCTGGCAGAATAATTGGCTTGTCCGAACGCCCCCATCTGTCCGACCACTGAGCTGATGTTGATAATGCGCCCGAACCTCTGGTTGATCATTGCCGGGACGGCTGCGCTGGTGCAATAGAACGTTCCATTCAGGTTGACGTTGATGACTGCTCCCCAATCGTCGTCGGTCATCTTGCGCATGCTACGGTCACGGGTGATCCCGGCATTGTTCACCAGGATGTCGAGCCGCTGCCATTTATCGAGCACTTCTTTGACGATGCGCGCAGCTTCACCCTTCTTGGCAACGTCGCCTTGAACCAGCAGACATTCAACGCCGCACTCGCGGATTTCCTCGGCCGCGCTTTCGGCCTGCTTGGCGTCCGAGCGGAAGTTGAGCGCAATGTTCGCACCACAGTGCGCCAGCTCAATCGCAATCGCTCGTCCGATTCCACGTGACGCACCGGTGACCAGGGCCACTCTTCCGGTAAGACTTCCCCGCCGGTTTCCATTGGCGTTACCATTTGCATTTACGCTTACCATTGCGAAACTCCTATCCTCCGAACTGAGGCTGAGAACTGCGGGATCGACCCGCATGACTACATAACCGCCCACCGCGCCAGCTCCGAACCCCGGCGCGAATACCCTCATCGGTCGATCAATTCTCCCTCCCGCTACAGCGTCATGGACGGCCAGGAGAATGCTCGCCGAAGAGGTATTGCCGACGTGCTCAATATTGAAGAAAATTCGGTCGCCCGAAATTCCGGCGGCCTCGGCCAGCATGAGGACCATGGTCTTATTTGCCTGATGTGGGACCACGAGATCGATGGCATCGATGAGGCTTCCGCCGGTTCCATTCGGATTCGGCAGTTGCGCCAGTTCACCCATCATCTGCTTCAGATAGCGTGTGACCAGGGCCTTTACTTCCGGCCCATAGACGGTGATGTTATTGTCGAATTCCGGATTAGGCCAGATGATCGAGTTCACTTCCGACCACGGACCGCTGGCGTAGGTTTGGAAGACCTCGATGTCGGACGCCGCTCCTTCGGGAGCGGGCGCGATAATCATGGCTGCCGCGCCATCGCCGAAGATCATGCGCGAGGTCCGTACCGTTCCGATTTTGTCGGAGAACTTCTCGGCGCAGACCAGCAGCACGGGTCGTTCGATTTCCTGCAGCAAACGTATTGCCTCGGCGATGCCATACGGCATTCCCGCGCAGGCAGCGACCATGTCACACGAATTGTGCGTTTGCACTAGGCCTAGCTCCCCGGACAGCCAAGTCGCAACCGAGGGAATTAGCTTAGTGCTGGTACAGCTGCAAAACAGCACTGCGCCGATTTCGGCCGGCATGCGTCCCGATTTCAACAGCGCCTTGGTAGCCACCTGCAGCGCCATCTCTTCCAGCGACATCTCGGTATAACACCGTGCCTCAATCCCGGTTTTTTCGGAGATCTCCGCAGCCGTCATGCGCGACCAGCAATAAGCGTGATTGCGAATCAGGCCAGCATTGCTGCAGGTCACCTCGCCCTCGTAGGCAGCGATGGCTTCAATTCGGGGCAAGACTGCAAACTGCTTACTTACTTTGATCGGAGAGTACGGTTTGATCGGTTCGCTTAGGGCCAGGGTTTCTATCCCGGCCGGACGCCTTGGCTGCTCGCGAACCCTCGGTCCCCAGGATTCGTCCTTCTTCACCCGCTGAATAAACTGAAACACGTCGGGTGTGCGCGGATAGAACGCCACTACGTAATCGTCGTCTTTCAGCTTTCCAATTTCCGTTTGTGTGCTCGTCGCCGGATCCCAGGGATATTGGTTTTGCAGGATCATGCATTGCCGCATCAAGGCTTCCAGCTCGGGCACGGAATGGATCGTGTCGATTACGTCGTCATAGCTATGGAGCGGAAAATCGGGATTGTAGGTGAGCAGATGACGGGTGCGGTTCTCCGGATTGGCAAGTGCCTCGATTACCGTCGGTCGAACCGGCCGCAGCTCTCCACCAGAACTCAGCTTGTTGCGAAGGACATGCAATAGCATGCCAAAGCACCGGTCTTCCCACTCCTCATCCCACGACGGCGTCAACGCCTGACAGCCTGCCTCCATCGCCTTAACCATCGCAGACGAGTCCCGCGACTTATATATCGGTAGAAATATGTCGTCTCTGTGTTTGGGAAGGTCTCCCCACCGGATGGGGCGCTTCTCGTACATGGTGAGTGTGTAACGATTCACCCAGAAACGGTTCAACACCAGGTCGCGGCACAGTTCGTAGCGACTCTAATATTCGCCGGCTTTGAGGCGGTCGGCAATCTCACCGTCCGTAGGCGCCTTCTCGCCAAAATCTCGCCGGATGACTGCCGCGAACTGTTTGAGTGTCTTGAAGACGGAAAAATCCAGCTCAGGAAAGAAGTTTCCAGGAAAGACAATTCGTCCGTGAGAATTAATCACAAAAGGCTTCAACGACATATAAGAGACCTCTTACTGGCGATGGCCCGAGTGCAACAATAACTTGTCAGTTTGGCTGTGGGAAACTTCTAGAAAAACCTGGGTTTCCAGTTGATTCTTAGTTTACTTTCGGTACGTACATGGGCCTGTGACACTCGACGCAGAACCCTGTGACATGTATCACAGGAGAGCGCGGACGGCGCTCAGATGGGCCTGGATGACTTACACACCCATTTTACGCCAATCTGAGGCCGGAATTACATCCGAGCCAAGTCGAGAATGGAAGCTGCTGATACTCGAGTCGGCTGCCCTATCGTTCTGTCGGAGGCTTGACCTTCTGCTCGCAGGAGTGCTGCTGTTCCAAGGCGTTCAGTTCAGCCTCATCGGCGGATTCGGCAACAGCAGAAAAGCAGGAGTTGCAACTGGAGATGATGACCTCTTCTTTTTCAAAGAAGCGTCTGGTGTAGGGATACGGAACGGTGATCATTGCGGTACTCCTAACAAGATAAGGGTATATGTGTTATCAGTTCGCAGATGGGGATGTTGGATCACATCCGCAGGTGATGACGATCACACGGGACTTGCCTGTATAGGTTGGATGACCGCGCAGGGCAGGTTGGTGCAGAACCTGTGATGAATTTTCGTTAAAGATCAGAGTTGAGATGCAATTCAACCTTACCTAGTGAGTACTAAGCAGAGTGTGTTACGCACGCTGTCGAGGAGGATTTACAAGCGCCCAGAGCGCGGCGCCAGCCAACCGTTGATGTGCGGCCAGGTGTGCTTGCTCGCGCCGCTGCCGGCCATGATCCCTATGTGACCACCATTGATCCGGAACAGCTCTTTGTCCTTGCTGCTCACCTTCGCCATAATCGGCTCCGACTGGCACGGCGGCGTGATGTGGTCGCCCTCCGCGATCACAGTCAGCAGGTTCGCGCGAATGTTGTGCAGATCGACGCGCTCGCCGCGAATCATCAACTCGCCCTTCATTAGCCGGTCATGGCGATACAGATCGACGATGAGTTGGCGGAACGCACCGCCGGCGAGCGGTACGTTGTCCGTCACCCAGGTGTTCATCGCGTGCCAGGCCTCAACCACCCGGGGGTCATCAAGGTTGTCCCAGAGTTTCAGGTAGTTGCTGATGTAGTTCTCCACCGGCTTCAAGGCCTTGGCGCCATAATCAATCATCTCGCCCGGCATATTGCCGAAGGCGCCCAATACTTTGTCGATGTCGAAATAGCGCTCGTCCACCCATTTGGAGAAAGTCATGCCCTGCTTATTGGAGAAGTCGAGAGGGGCGGTTAGCAGGATCAGACTGCGCAGCCCGTCATCGGGACGCAGTGCAGAATAGATGGATGTGAGGATTGCCCCGATGCACCACCCGAGCAGGCTGAACTCTTCCGACCCTGAGATCGATTTCATCTTGCGGATCGCCCGCGGCATGTACTCCAGCGTGTAATCGTCAAATTTCAGGTTCTTGTCTTCCGGACCGGGCGCGCCCCAATCGAGCAGATACACGTCGTAACCCTGGTTGACCATGTACTCGACAAAGCTGTGCCCTGGCCGGAGGTCGAGAATGTACGGCCGGTTCATCAGCGCGAAGACCAGCAACAGCGGCACGGGATGTCGTTTTTCGGCAGGGACAACCGGCTCGTAGCGATAAAGCTTGGCTTTGTTCAGTGCCCACACCAACCCCTTCGGAGTTTGCGCGATCTGCGCCTTGGTCGTCATGACCTTGGTGAGTGTCTGAAACCGCTGGGCTGCCTGTGTGAATGGATCGATGATAACCGGCGCTTCTGCCATCCTACTTCTTCCTCTTCTTAATTGTTTTACGGCCGACCCTCTTGGCAGCTCTTTGTGGCGCTCGGCTCACCGCGGAAGTGCTGGCGGCTCGTCTCGAGGAATTGGATGCCTGCTTCAGCAACTCGTCAAGTTTGGCATCGAGGTCGTCCAGGCGCATCTCAATGTTGGTCATGCGCTCGGCGATGGAGATCACGTCAGCCCGTGTGGGCATGGCAAGTTGCTCCAGCGTCTTGAGCATGGCCTTTTCGACTGTTTCGCGGAACGGTGCCGACACCGTGAGGTAAGTATCGAGCATCGCGCCTGTGGCCTGCGAATAGGCTTCGCTGTTGACCATCTCCACCATTGTCTTGGCCCAGACGTCGAGGTAGGCGTCGCGCATGCCGCGCCACGGCTCCATGGGATCGAAGGGTTTGCTGTCGTTCCGTACTTCGTCGGCCATCAAGGTCCTTTCCCTATGACAATACACCTAGAGACAGTCGCGAGTATAACCGCGCAGCGGGTCGCGACTGCCTCATCTCAGGGCCCGCATGGCTATGCCACGAACGGCGTGGTGATGGCGTCCAGGATGGACTTCTGCGCTTCAATCAGCGTGTTGGCGCCGCGCTCGTAAGTGTCGACGACGCTGGCTGGGCCATTGCCGACCTGCTTCTTGGTCGCTTCGCAAAACGCCTTGTTTTGCGCCGCAGCGAATTCCAGCGCCTTCTTTTGCGCTTCCACGGAACGGGTGACGGTGGTTTGGAATGCGGCGGTCGCAGTCTCGGCGATCTGCGAGTAGGCTTCAGCGCGCTGCTTAGCGATCTCGGTTACGGCCTCGGTTTGCTCCACGGCCAGATCGATGACGCTCTTCTGGGTCTCAACCACGGTTTGCACGGCTTGGCCGGCCATATCGAAGAAGAACGTGGGGGCGGTGACGGGAAGATAGCTGAAGGCCTTCTTCCAAGCAGCTATCCATTCGGTCGTCTGCTCGGCCACTACGTCCAGCGAGTTCTTCTGCAGCTCGGCAACACGGCTCACGGTGTTCAGGTAAGTCGGGGTAAAGAAATCGTTGACTTCGTTCTTGACTGTGGCGGCGCCATTCGTGGTGGCCTTCGCCTTCCTACTTGACTTCGAGGTATTCGGCATGTTCTGCTCCTTCTGTCTGAGAGTTGATGTTGCGCTTTATGCTGCACTGCAACATAAGTTAGTTTCGCTCCCGTTGGCCACCGTGTCAAGCGAAAAATGAAAAATAAACTCCAGCCGCTGATCATCAAGAAATACGAGAACCGGCGGCTCTATAACACATTGACCAGCCAGTACATAAACCAGGAGCAGGTGGCTCAGCTGGTGCGCGACGGCCACGATGTGCGGGTGGTTGACGCGGCCACTGGCGAAGACATCACCCGTCTGGTGCTGGCGCAGATCGTGCTCGACGATGCCAAGCTGCCCAACTCGGTGTTCCCGCTCGACGTGCTGCGGCAGATGATCGTTGCCTCGGGTAAGGTTACTCAAGAAAATGCTCTGCGGTACATGAAGACGATGATGGAGATGTATCAGAACGCCTATCGCGCTATGCCTTCGCCGCTAAGCGCGCTGGAGTTCATGCCCAATCTGTGGGGACAAGGAAAGGGCAGCACCGGCGCGCCGCAGGCTCCTAACGTGAATGGGAGTTATGCGGGAGTGCCCATGTCAGGCGCACAGAGCTCCGAGGTATTGGAGCTGCGGAGGCGAGTTGAGGAGCTCGAGGCCGCCCTTTCATCCCGGAAACCGGTCGGCAAGGCGCGCAAAAGCCACAGAGCACCCAAAGCAAAATCTCGCCGCAAGTCTTGACGCACTGCGGCAAACCTTCTACTCTGTTCAGCGGCAGTTTGCATCTAACCTATAGGCACTTGCCATGAACTCTCCTCGAGCGACTACGCCCTCCGAGCAAGCATCCGATAACCAGGAGCCTCGATGCGTCACACCGAGCATGCGGTAAGCAGCACCGCTGCTGAACCGGACGAAGTCACACCCGCCACCAGTATTCCCGAACAATTAGACAACCTAGCCGACGAATTGCCCGGCATTCAGGAGAAGCGGAAGCCGGCACGTGAAAGCGGGCTGCGCGAGAAAGTGGTCGTCATAACCGGCGCCAGTGCGGGCATCGGGCGCGCCACTGCTATGCGCTTTGCCGAAGAGGGCGCGCGCATCGCGGCGTGGGACGTCTCGGCGAAGGCCGTCACGCAACTCGAATCGGCCATTCGCTGGGCAGGCGGCGAGGGCAGCTTTCAGTCGGTGAATGTCACTGATGCCAAGGAAATTGCGGTGGCAACGCAAAACGTGGTCGACCGCTGGCAACGTATTGACGTCCTCATTAACAACGCCGGCATCGTGCGCGATGCGCAGTTGGTGAAGTGGAACGGAAATGGTACCGAGTCCATGATGTCGGAGGATAACTGGGACGCGGTCATCAATGTGAACTTGAAGGGTGTGTTTCTCGCCACGCGGGCGGTTGTTCCTTATATGATCGAGAACCGCAGTGGCGTGATTCTTTCCGCCGCATCCGTCGTCGGACTTCTGGGGAATTTCGGCCAGACAAATTACGTGGCTTCGAAGGCCGGTGTCATCGGCATGACCCGCACCTGGGCTCGTGAACTGGGCAGATACAATATTCGCGTAAACGCCGTCGCGCCCGGTTTTATCGCGACCGACATGGTGCGCGCGATGCCTGAGAAGATTTTGCAATCCATGATTGCCCGAACACCTCTGGGGCGCGCGGGAACGCCGGAAGACGTGGCCAACACCTATGTCTGGCTAGCCTCTGATCAAGCCAGCTTCATTCATGGCGCCGTCATTTCGGTAGATGGCGGAGTGGTTATCGGGACGTAACAACGAGTCGGATACACAGCTTCCGCACTCTTGCCGCATGCCATGCCGCCGCTGCTGCTAATGCGCGGGTCTCATAGCGATTTCTCGCGCTGCCTCTACGCCCGCGTGTTTGCTGCCCGGTATCATCCGCCAGGCCACCGCAGCGCTGGCAAGGGCAAGAGCCGCACACATCCACATAATTATCCTGAAGGCTACGACGAAAGAGCTGACAATCGAGGACTCAATGGCTGATGCAGTCGCAGGCTCGACTCCGACAGGCGGCTTCAGAGCAGCAAGCCTGGTCTCATTCGATTGCAACTCTGTTCGTACGTCGTTGGGCATGGTTACATTCGCCAGGCGGCGATTCAGTTGACCACTGAATCCGGTAACCATAACAACGCCGAAAACCGCGATTGCCAAAACTCCGGCTACACGGGCGACAGCGTTGTTAATCCCCGATGCTGTTCCGACGAGGTCCTGATCCACCGCGTCCATAACCACTGTGGTCAACGGAGCTACGCTCACCGCCATCCCGAAGCCCAGCACAATCATTGGCGGGAAGAATGTACTCCAATAGCTACCACCTACTGAGGGAACCGAGAATAAGAGAAATCCGAACGCTACGATCACCGGTCCAATGATTAGCGGAAGTCGGCCCCCATAACGGTGTACCAGGCCTCCAGACCAGCGAGACAACAGGAACATAAGCGCTATCAACGGCAAAATTGCGCCGCCTGCGGCAGTCGCAGAGTATCCCTGAACTTGAATGAGATTCAATGGAAGTAGAAAGAAAAAAATTCCAATGGCCGCGTACAAAGAAAGTGTAAGCAGGTTTGCGCCGCTGAACGGCCGTGACCGAAATAGTTGGAGCGGCACCATCGGCGAGGGCACTCTGGCTTCGACGCGTTCAAACGCAAGTGACCCGACAGCGCCAATTACAAGGCTTGCCAGCACCAGCGGATGCCTCCATCCCAAGCGTGTGGATTCAACGAATGCGAATACAAGCGCAGTCAGACTGAAGGTCGCTAGGATCGAACCCAGCCAGTCGATTCGTCCATGTCGTGTGCTCCTACTCTCGGGCACACACCAAAAACTTACGATAAAAACCGCGGCCGCGAGAGGCACGTTGATAAAAAATGCCCAACGCCACGACAGATGTTCAATCAGCCAACCTCCCAAAACGGGGCCGATCGCGGTGGTGATCGCGGTGGATCCGGACCAGGTGCCAATGGCACGGCCGCGTTCGTCCTCCCCGAACGACGCACTGATGAGAGCGAGACTACCAGGAACCAAAAACGCAGCTCCGATGCCTTGTATGGCACGAGCCGCGATCAAATGCCCGATACTCGAAGCCAACCCACAGGCTACGGACGCCACCGTGAACAGAGTGACACCCAGCAAGAACATCCGGCGACGTCCAAACAAATCTCCCATCGATCCGCCCACCAAAATCAGCGCGGCGAGTGTCAGCCCATAAGCCTCCACGACCCACTGCACGCCAACCACACTCGCATTGAAACTGGTTTGCAGAGCGGGTAATGCTACGTTCACCACGGTGCTGTCGATGAAAGCCATGCTGGAGGCAATGATGGTGGCCACCAACACCCAGACTCCTTGTTCCCGACGACAAGGCAATGTTGTGGTGGACAAACTCAGGACACCTTCGTCAGAGGGCGGTTTCATGGGACTTATAGATGTATGTTTCGGGTGACCGGCTTCTTCGCGAACAACCCTATTTCTGCAGGAACATTTTGACAGCGATCGCAATCAGGCAGACCGCGAAAATGCGACGTAGCAGCAGCGTGGGGACACCCTGCGCCCACGAACCGCCAAAGTAACCGCCCAGAAAGAATCCCACCGCCATCAGCGCCGCAACCTTCACGTCGACGTTTCCCGCCACGTAGTACTTCCAGAAGGCCAGGGCGCCAATCGGCAGCAGCAAGGTGGCGACCGATGTTCCCTGAGCCCGATGCTGGTCCATGCCGTAGCCATACACGAGGATGGGGATGAGAAACACGCCGCCGCCCAACCCAATCAATCCCGAGACAATACCGATGGCAATGCCAATTCCGAGTGACAACGCGTTTTCCATGACGCCACCTCAATTTTTTTGCTTGACTCGTTCTGACGCTGAGCGTATATATCGTATAACGTACTAGTATGCATAATAACGGAAGACTGTAAAGACATTTGAGTGAAATACCAGAAAATCGTTTTGGGACGGAGCGGAGGACCATCCGGTGGGAAAGAAGAAGGCCATTGAATCCTATTTGCCGCTGACACCAGCCGTGTTCCACGTGCTGCTATCCCTCGCTGGCGGTGAAAAGCACGGTTACGTGATCAGTAAGGAAATCGCGCGCCGCACGAATAATGAGGTACGGCTCAGCGCAGGCACGCTCTACGGAATCATCAAGCGCCTGCTGGAAGACGGCTTCATCGAGGAATCCGAAGACCGCCCGGACTTCAGTCTCGACGACCAGCGCCGCCGCTACTATCGGCTTACCAAATTGGGATGCGCATTGGCGGGGGCTGAAGCCGAGCGTATGGAACGCGTGATCGCCATGGCCAGGGCCACGCGTGTTTTGGGTCCTGAGAACGCATGAGGTGAGGTGCTCCATGCCGCGGAACAACAACGTGTCCACACAAGTTTCCGATCGCCTTTTTGGCGCCTTGCTACGGTTGCTCCCGCAGGAGTTCCGCCATCGCTTCAGCAGCGAGATGCAGTCCCTCTTCCAGGATCAACGGCAAGATGCGCGTCAGGGCGGCCGGACAGCGCACGCGCGCTTCTGGTGGGACACCGCTACCGGCTTGGTAATCACGGCATTCCGCGAGCACGGAGAGATCCTCGTCCAGGACGCGGATTATGCCCTACGCATGATGCGCAAGGACCCAGGTTTTACCTTGGTTTCTATTGTTATTCTTGGCCTCGCGATCGGCGCCGGAACGGCCGCATTTAGCGCTACGAATGCAATCCTGATTCAGCCGCTGCCATTCACCGAGGGCAATCGTCTGGTGCAGTTGAAACAGGCACAGCCGCGAGTAGGAATTGACAACCTGGCGTTTTCGGTTAAAGAGATTGAGGACTATCGCTCCCGAAATCGTACCCTCGACTCTCTGGTCGAATACCACGAGATGTGGTTCACCTTGCTTGAAGGTCGCGAGCCGGCGCGAGTGGACACTGCGGTAGTGTCTGCTAATTTCTTCCGCGTCCTCGGGATCACGCCACTCTATGGCCGTACCTTCATGGACGAGGATGACCGTCCTAGCGCTCATCCTGTCCTGATCCTCAGCTACGAGTTCTGGCAGCGCAGCTTCGGTGGCGATCCCAATGTGGTCGGCCAGAAGTACTCAATGAATGATAAACAGCATGTCGTGGTTGGCGTGCTGCCTCCGATTCCCCAGTTCCCGGGCGTAGTCGATGTCTACATGCCTACCTCCGCCTGCCCCACCCGCTCTGGCCAGGATTTCATCAACAGGCGTACTGCCCGGATGATGAGCGCGTTCGCGACACTCAAGCCAGGCGTCTCTCTGTCACAAGCTGAGGGCGATCTCCGCAGCATTGCCAAGCAATTGCGGTCTACCTACCCCGAGGCCTATCCCGATTCGAAGGGCTACGACATCACCACCGTTCCGGTACATGAAGAGCTAACGACCGGAATTCGTCCGGTGCTGATCGCGTTAGCTGCCGCCGCCTTTCTATTGCTGCTATTGGCCTGCGCGAACGTCGCCGGACTGATGTTGTCACGAATCCTCTCACGCTCGAGAGAACTGGCGGTGCGTGCGGCCTTAGGTGCAAGCCAGGGGCGAATCCTTCGCAGCTTCATCACGGAAGGCGTGCTGCTTGCGGGCGCAGGCGGCGCATTGGGATTGGTATTGGCATTCTGGAGCATCGACGTTCTGGTTCCGTTCACTTCCCGCTACACCACGCTGGCTTCCCAACTGCGTATCGGCCCGGAGGTCGTCGTCTTCTGCTTCGCACTTGCCATCGCGTGCGGCGTTGTAATTGGGGTTATTCCGGCGATCGGCCTGCGGCAGACGCCTCTGTTCGCAGCCCAACTGGATAGCGTTAATGGTCCAGCGCGTATCAATTCGCGCACCCGCGGAATTCTCGTGGGAGCGCAATTGGCAGTCTCGGTGATCCTGCTGATTGGTGCAGGTCTGACGTTACGTACTCTTTTCCAACTGGAGCATGTGGACGGCGGCTTTCGGCCCAGTGGCGTCACCACAGCCCGAATTTACCTCCTGAAGTCGGAGTTCGGCAGGTTTTACGAAGCGCTGGTGCAACGTACGCGACGGCTGGATGGTGTACAGTCTGTGGCGCTCTCCACCACCTTCCCGCTATACACACGCGGCGATGAGGATGAATTTGCGCTCGACCTTGGCAAGACGAACTACGCCAGCAAGCCCAATCCTAGGACCGTTAGCGGTCGCGCCGTCACCCCTGGCTACTTTCAGACGATGGGCATACCTCTGCTCGGCGGACGTGACTTTGGCCCCGATGACAACGAGCACTATCCGCTGGTGACCATCGTCAATGAGCACCTGGCCAAGCATTATTGGCCTAATGCTGGTGCGATCGGCAAGACTGTTTGGTTCTCTCCCGACCAGAAGACAACCATCATCGGAGTCGTCGGCGACGTGCGGCAGAAGGGGCTCGATAAGGAAGCTGTGGACGAAGTCTACTGTCCGTTCAGCCAGACCCATAACCCATCTATGAGCTTGCTCGTGCGCAGCTCGCGGGCCGCTTCCGCAATCGCGCCGGAAATTTCCTGGATCGTGCACGACCTCGATCCCGAAGCTGTGATAACTGACGTGCAGGCACTTGCGGAAGTTCGCGAAAACTCGCTGGCGCCCCGACGGAATACCGCCCTGTTCTTCAGCATCTTCGCTGGTCTGGCACTGGCCATCACCGCATCCGGCATAAGCGGACTCATGGCGCTGGAAGTTGCGGAACGTAAACACGAGATCGGGATCCGCATTGCGCTCGGCGCAACCCCAGGCAGGGTTATGGGTGGCATGATGACTCGCGTGCTTATCATCATTCTTGGAGGACTGGGATGCGGCTTCGGCGTGGCTTGGCTGATCTCCGCCTCCATGTCGAAGCTAATCTATGGAATCTTGCCGCGCGACTCGCTGACCTTCACCGCATCTTCGGTGTTGCTCGCGCTAACCGCCCTGGGCTCTTCCTTCATTCCTCTGACCCGCATCGCGAAAGTCGATCCGACGGTCTTGCTAAGGGCAGAGTAATGAAGCCCCCTGATGAGGCACCGGATGTGAACGCGTCAATGGCGATGTCATTTCTGGCAATGATCGGAGCGGCAATCCTGAACCTGGCTCCCCACGACGGCATTCTATCGGCCCAGACGAACGTGCGCTCGGAGATGTTGGTCTCGACGTCCTGGCTCCAGGACCACCTCGGGGATAGCGAGCTCGTAGTTCTCTATATTGGCCGAAGCCGTAGCGCATACGACGCGGGACACATCCCAGGGGCGCGGTTTCTGCCTCTCGACGACTTGGTCGAACAGCACAGCGGTTCGCTGAATGACCTGCCGCCCGTGGACACATTACAAGCGCTTTTCGAGAGCCTCGGCGTGAGTGACGACACCCGGGTTGTTCTCTATGGCGAGAGTGGCGGGCTACTGGCCGCGCGAGCCTATTTCACGCTCGACTATCTGGGGCATGGTGAGCGAGTTGCTTTGCTGGACGGCGGAATGGAGAAATGGGCGATGGAATCCAGGCCCATCGAACGCCAGCAAGTCCATCCGCGGCCTGCCCATTTCACACCGCATGTGAACGCGGATGTTCTGATCACCACCTCACAATTGCACGAAATGACTGATGAAGCTGCGACGGCTAGTTCGCCGAATTACCTACTGCTCGATGCCCGTCCTTCTCGGGAGTTTGACGGCACAGTGGCTTCCGAAGCGATACCGAAAGCGGGACATCTGCCTGGAGCACAGAGCCTGTACTGGAAGACACTACTGCGGCCCGAAGCTGCTCCGTCTCTGCTGGACAGAACGGAATTGCAACAAGCCTTTACGCACGCCGGCGCGAATCCGCAGAAGCTGATCGTTACCTATTGCCGCACGGGTATGCAGTCGTCATTCACCTATTTTGTGGCGAAATACCTGGGATATCGCGTGGCCATGTACGACGGCTCGGTTTACGAGTGGGTGAATCACGCCGGATACAACCTCGTCGTCTCGCCGCCTGCATTGAAAACACCAAGATAAGCCTTGAGCAGTAATGGAGAGAAGAATGAAAAACCGTTTGGTCTGCCTGGTTACTCTAACCGCGCTATCTTGCGCCGTGGTCGTGTTGCAATGCCTTAGCGCCAAGGCTGCGGACAACAAAGTAACGTCCGCGAAAAATGGTGCCATCCATCCCAATCTGCTGGTCTCGACACAGTGGCTCGCCGATCATCTTTCCGATCCGCATGTGGTCATTGTGCATATCGGCCACGATCATGGCGAATACCTCGCGGCTCATATTCCGGGCGCACGGTTTCTGGCGATGGACAAGTTTGCCACCAGCCAGATGGAGGATCCCGGCACCGAGCTGTTGCCGCCTGATCAGCTCAAGAAAAACCTCGAAGCCATTGGCATCGGCGACGAGTCGCGGGTAGTGTATTACGCCCCCGACTGGGACCCGATGGCGACCAGGCTCTTCTTCACGCTCGACTACCTCGGCCACGGCGATCAGGCCGCCTTGCTCGATGGCGGTATGGACCAATGGTTGCGTGAGAAGCGGAACATTTCAACTGAGCAGCCGAAGATTACACCCGGCATGTTGACCGTCCACTTGCATCCTGAAATCGTCGCCAAGATGGATTGGATGATAAAGCTTGTCTCAGACAAGGCCGGGGCTTCAGATGTCGTGATCATCGACGCCCGGCCTAAGAAACGTTATCGCGCCGGCCATCTCGCTGGAGCCGAGTCGATGTTCTGGGAGACAGCGCTGGTCAGCCAGGACGATCCTGTGTTGCGTTCTCCTCAGGAGCTGCGGCAGAAGTTCAATAGCGCGGGTGCGACTCAGGGCAAGAAAGTGGTTTCCTATTGCGAGGTTGGACTGCAGGCTTCCTACACTTATTTCCTCGCTCGTTACCTCGGGTACGACGCCGAGATGTACGACGGATCTTACAGCGAGTGGAGCGCAGCAAAACAGCCGGTGGTGCGGGGAGACTCGCCTCGATGAAAAGGTGCGTCAGCGCTGACGCTGTCTTCCGCCTTAAAGCTGTTTATTTGGCTTTAGGAACGTGCCTTTCTCCAAGTCCGTAAATGCCTGCCGCAATTGCTCCTGGGTGTTCATGACGATGGGCCCATACCAGGCGACAGGCTCTTCAATCGGCGCGCCTGAAACCAGTAGGAAACGTATACCCTCATCCCCCGCCTGCACCATCAATTCGTCGCCCCGGTCGAAGAGAACCAGAGAACGGTTTTCGGCGTCGGCAGGAGGCGTGGTGTCCAGCCATCCCACTGGCTCAGTCGGCACCGCCAGGGGGCCGGACGCGTTGCAAAATTTTCCCGCTCCCGCGAACACATAGGCGAAGACATTCCGACTGGTTTCAACCGGAAGTGTCTTTCTGCGCCCGGGAGGAACTGACACGTCGAGGTAAATGGGATCGGCAGCGACGCCGTCGACAGGGCCGGTCTTGTCCCAAAAGGTTCCGCAAACCACGCGAACATGGGTGCCGTCATCATCCGTGACCTCGGGAATATCGGGCGACTTCACTTCCTGGTACCGCGGGTTGGTCATCTTCAACGACGAGGGCAGATTGGCCCACAGTTGGAACCCGTGCATGCGTCCGGCATGATCGCCCTTGGGCATTTCCTGATGGATGATGCCGCTGCCTGCGGTCATCCACTGCACGTCACCGGTCGCTATGGCGCCGCTATTGCCCATGCTGTCGCCGTGCTCGACCGTTCCCGCAAGTACATAAGTAATCGTCTCTATACCACGGTGCGGGTGCCATGGAAAACCGGCCAGATAGTCTTCGGGAACGTCATTGCGGAAGTCGTCGAGCAGGAGAAAAGGATCGAATTCGGAGGTGTTACCGAAACCGAAGGCACGCCGCAGGTGAACACCGGCGCCCTCGACTGTGGGTTTGGAGCGAACGAGTCGTTTCACCGGTCGCAGCGACATATCTCACCGCCTTCAGAGCGCCAACAGATGGAGTCTAGCACCGCATCAACCTGTACAGCCTGCCGAACAAATCTGAGGTTCGCCCGAAAGCGCAACTGTGACGGCGTTTTTTGTTGGATCCGCGCGCAATATAGGCCCACGAGTGGCAGCGGGCGTCGATCAGCTACCAAATTCTGCCAGCGGCAACTTCACCGATCTTGTCGGTGCGAGAAGCGAGCCATGAACCCCATCCAGCAGTGGCCTGCGCCGGCAACAGGCAAAAAGCTCTCCCGGTGAATCACCCGGCATGAAGTCAGTTGCGGGACTTCGGCTGCCATGCATCTTTGCCGCCGCTGCGCGCCTTCTTCTTCGGAGAAGAGCCTTTTCGTTTTTGAGCAAGTTTCTGCGACTTCGCGACCGTCGCAGCTTCATGCGCGTTCGTGCGCTGCCTGATTTCGCGATTTTCTCCAGTATCGGCCATCGAGTGACCTCCTCTTGAACATTGCCGAAATAGATTTCAGCGCGCGGACACAGGATGCAACCTTTCACATCCACTTCGAGCGGGCGTTCATCCCCATTCGTGTTAACCGGGCTGCATTTGCGAACAGGTAGCGACGAACGCCTTTCGCCAATTACTCGCCTTGTCGCCCGACAAACCGCACCTGCTTGCGCTCCGAGTCGAGTTACGCTTCCAGCTGAATGATCTGCACACACGACTGCTCACCGCGGTGCGTGCGGAGATCGGCACTAATGGGAAGCGTACCGCGGAACATTGCGATCTCATCGCAGGCGTTCTGACGCGGACAGCGAACGCAGTCCTTCAGCACCTTGTCGGGTAGACGTTCTTTTTCGATTTGCTGAAAGCTCATTAGCGCAAAAAATTTCGGGATGCGAGTAAACAGGCAGACACATGTGACGCTCTGTTTCTCTGCCTCCGTCAGGAGGGCGTCAATCAAGACGCGACCCGCGCCTTTGCCTTTTGCGCCGTTCGCGACGGTGATGGAGCGGATTTCGGCCAAATGCATACCGTAAAGGTGCAGGGCCCCGCAGCCGACGATCTCGCCCTCATGCTCAATGACGGCGAAGTCGCGGATGTTCTCGCAGATCTCCGCCAACGAGCGAGGCAACAATGTTCCATCGCCTACGTGGACCTGGATCAACTGCTCGATCACAAAGGCGTCGGGGAGTTTGGCATTACGCGCATGCATGGGCGGCTCCAAACAAATGGGATAGTTTTTGTTTCGCGTTCTCTAAGGCTTGGTGAACACGGGCTGGGGCGGTGCCTCCTGGAACATTGTGAGTTGCCAAAACCTTCTCGAGAGTCAACGCCTTGCAAAACTGCTCATCGGCTTCGATACCGCAGCGCGCGTAATCTTCCTTCGATAGTTGCTCGAGTTCGCAGCCTTGCTCAGTGCACAAACGCACCGCTTTGCCGATGAGCTCGTGCGCGCGACGGAACGGAATTCCCTGCCGCACCAGGTGCGCAGCAGCGGCTTGCGCGTTCATAAATCCGCTACGTGCCGACTCACCCATACGCTCATAGTCGAACTCGACGGCAGACATGAAACCGCTTGCCACACGGATGATGCCGGAGATCTGCTGTGCCGCCGCAAACACCGGCTGCTGCGTTTCCTGCAAATCCTTGTTGTATGCGAGCGGCAGGCCCTTGACGCTAATAAACAGCCCGCTCGCTTCCGCGAAAATCCTACCGGTTCTTCCGCGAATCAACTCCAGAGCGTCAGGGTTTTTCTTCTGCGGCATCGCGCTGCTGCCGGTCGAATAGCGCTCGGGCAGCTTCACGAAGCCGAACTCCGTGCCAGCAAAAATGATGAAGTCCTCCGCCCAACGACTGAGATGAAGCGCGACGAACGACAGTACCTGCACAAACTCGATCGCGAAGTCGCGATCGCTGGTCGCATCCATGCTGTTCGCAGTTGGAGCATCGAACCTCAGTTCCGCTGCGATTGCGTCGCGGTCGAGACCGAGAACCGCCCCGGCAACCGCTCCAGAACCTAGCGGACAGTCATTGACGCGTTTGCGCGAGTCGGCGAGACGATCCATGTCGCGCAAGAACATCTCGACGTAAGCCAGGAGCCAATGGGCCACGAGCACTGGTTCGGCCCGTTGCAGATGCGTGTACGCGGGCATCACGTTGGATCCGGCCGCTTCCGCCTGCTGCAAGAAGGCGCCTGCAAGCACCGCCAGCAGGCGACCGGTTTCATCTATCTGCTCGCGCACATACAACCGCAGGTCAGTGGCGATCTGCTCATTGCGGCTTCGACCGGTGTGCAGCTTGTAGCCGATTTCGCCGACTAATTCGACCAGCCGCACTTCGACGTAGTGGTGTACGTCTTCAACCGACGGGTCATCGTCAGCAGGCACTCCCTCGCGAGCAATCTGGTCCAACCCGGAACGCATGGACGCCAGCTCTTCAGCGTTCAGCACTCCCGCTTTAGCGAGGGCAGAAGCATGCGCTTTGCTGGCCGCGACCTCGTGAGGCAAAAGCACGCGGTCGAAGGGAAAGGATCGCTGCCACTGCTCGAACTCGGGATCCTGCGCCTGGTTGAAGCGTCCCGACCACATCTTCATTGCGCCACCACCTTGCTGGCAGAGCGCAGCGGCACTACTCGCTCCGGCCGTTTCGACTGGATGATCGCCCGCGTGCGCGCCGGCAGCCCGAGAATCCGAATGAACCCTTCAGCATCCTTCTGGTCGTAGCTTGCGCCCATGGTGAAGCTGGCGATGTCCGGGCGATACAGCGATGTTTCCGACTGCCGACCTACGATCTCGACGTTGCCTTTATAGAGCGCCAGCGTGACTGTGCCATTTACATCCGCTTGCGAGCTCTCGACGAAGGCCTGCAATGCCTCACGTAGTGGCGTGAACCACAGACCGAAGTACACCAGCTCGGCGTACTTCAGAGCGATGTGTTGCTTGAAATGCGCCAGTTCGCGGTCAATACATAGCGCTTCCAACTCGCGATGAGCGGTAAGCAACAGTGTCCCGCCCGGAGTCTCGTAGCAGCCCCGCGACTTGATGCCCACAAAGCGGTTTTCGACCAGATCGACACGACCGATGGCGTTGTGCGCGCCAATTTCGTTCAGAACTTCAATCAGCGCCACCGCATCCATATCGACTCCGTTCACCGCCACCGGTACGCCACGACGGAACTTGATCGCGACTTTTTCAACCGTCTCGCAAGCCTCTTGTGGCGACTTGGTCCACGTCCAGGTGGTAGGCAGCGGCGCGTTGTTGGGGTCTTCCAGTTCCCCTCCCTCATGACTCACATGCAGCAGGTTGCGGTCGCGGCTGTGAATTTTCTCCCGGCTCTGAGCAACGGGTATTCCATGTTGCTCGGCGTAGTCGAGGCAGTCCTCACGCGACTGCAGGGTCCACTCGCGCCATGGAACAATCACCTTCAGCTCAGGCGCTAGCGCCTGGTAGGCATGCTCGAATCGAACCTGGTCATTCCCTTTGCCGGTGCACCCGTGGGCTACCGCAGTTGCCCCTGTGCGCAACGCGACTTCGACCTGGTACTTAGCAATGAGCGGTCGCGCCAATGAGGTTCCGAGCAGGTACTTGTGCTCGTACACCGCACCCGCCTGAATTGCCGGGAAGACATAGTCGGTCAGGAATTCCTGCCGCAAATCCTCAACCACAACCTCCGAGGCGCCGGTGTCATAAGCCTTCTTGACCACGCCGTCTAGGTCATCGCCCTGTCCCACGTCGGCGACAAACGCTATCACTTCGCGGTCATAGTTTTCTTTCAGCCACGGGATGATGATGGACGTGTCCAACCCACCTGAATAAGCAAGTACAACCTTTTCACGCATTGGCGCTCCTCGGCGGAAAGCGGTGGATGCCGCCTTCCAGTAATAGAACCAGAATGGATTTTTGAATGTGCAGCCGGTTTTCGGCCTGATCGAACACCACGGACCGCGGGGAATCGATGACGCTGGCCGTAACTTCATCTCCACGATGCGCGGGCAAGCAGTGCATGAACACCGCATGCTTGCCAGCATAGGAGAAAAGTTCGTCATTCACCTGGAACGGGGCGAAGATCTGGCGGCGCTGCACGGCTTCATCCTCCTGCCCCATGCTGGCCCAAACATCCGTGTATACGGCGTTAGCTCCGCTCACAGCTTCAACTGGATCGTTGAAAACCTGCACGCAGGCACCCGTAGTGGCGGCAAGATCATGGGCAGCTTCGGTAACTGACGCAAGCGGCTCATAACCTGCAGGAGTTCCGATTGAGATCGAAACGCCCAAGCTCGCTGCCGCCAGCATCAAGGAATGAGCGACATTGTTTCCATCCCCTACATACGCAAGCCGCAGGCCTCTGAGGTAGCCGAAGTATTCCTGCAGTGTCAGGATGTCAGCCATTGCCTGGCAGGGATGCTCAAACTCACTTAGTGCATTAATCACTGGCACGCTGGCGTGCTGCGCGATTGCCGTGACCGTGTCGTGCGAGAACGTCCGCAGCACGATACCGTCGATCCAGCGTTCCAAATTGTGGGCGACATCGGCAAGAGGTTCTCGAGCGCCCAGCCGCGCCTGGGTCTGGTCGACAAAGAAGGAGCAGCCGCCGAGGCTGTTTATGGCGGCCTCGAATGTCAGCCGCGTCCGTAGTGACGGCTTCTCAAAGAACAGAACGATCTGTTTGCCCGACAAGGTGCCGCGAAAGTCTGCTGGACGCGCCTTCATTGCCGCGGCAAGCTCCAGGGCGCAAGCCAGTTCCTGAGGAGAAAAGTCCTGGATGGAAACAAGATTGCGCCCCGTGATAGCAGGGTACGAAAACGCGCTCGCACTTGCTCTGGGAGCAGCAGTTGTTATTGCAAGCAATGTCGAACCTCCTTCCGACTATGCAGATGGTAAAAAACAAAATTGACGATGAAATTGCGGGAAAGGCTAACAACGTCGTTCTAACGCGCGGTCGAAGCCGGGTCCGGGTCGAGCGCTACGCTTGCGATCGGTCAGGCGGCGGAGTAGGTGAGTAACAGTGGTCACGACGCGATCACCTCGGTACCACATTCGATGGGATGAGTGAAGAATCCGGGAAGAACTTCAGCACGCTCGGCGGGCAGGATCCTCACGCGCGTCACACCTTTTTTCAGCGCAGTGGTGCAGGCCTCCAGTTTGGGTAACATACCCCCGCTGACAGTCGCCTCTTCTATCATTTGCTCGATCGCATTGATGTCGAGCCAGCGAACAACCATTCCGTCGGCGCCTTTCACTCCCGCTACATCGGTCAGGTATATGAGCGCTTGTGCGCCACAGGCGACAGCGCATGCTGAAGCCATCTGGTCTGCGTTCACGTTGTAATATTCGCCATCAAACCCGAGTGCGAGACTGGCGATGACGGGCACCACGCGGGCCGCCCACAAAAGCTCGATCCAGCGCGCATCAACCGTGCATACCTCACCGACATAGCCGAGATCAGGACGCTTCTTCTTCGCCGCAAGCACCAGGCGCAAGTCGCCGCCGCATATGCCAAGAGCAGGCTGGCCCGCCTCCCCGATCGCGGCTACAAGGTGCTTGTTGAGCCGGCCGGCCAGTACCATCATTGCGACATCACGCGTTTGCGAATCGGTGACCCGCAGGCCACTGATGAAAGTCGACTCGCAGCCGAGCTGCTGCAGCGTGCGGGTGAGCGCGGCCCCTCCGCCATGAACAATGACCAGCTTGTGTCCTTCGCGGCATAGGCTGGGAATCGTGCACGCAAACTTGCGGACCAATTCCTTGTCGTCGAGCGCCGCGCCGCCAACTTTGATAACCAGCTTCATTGCAGTCCCGCTCTTTCGTCGAAGCCAAACATCAGGTTCATGTTCTGCACCGCTTGTCCCGCCGCGCCCTTCAGCAGATTGTCGAGGCAGGAGATCAGCACCACCCGGTTGCCGTCAGGCGACACCGAGAATCCGATGTCACAGTAGTTTGTGTTGAGCGAAAACTTAATCTGCGGCAGACGCGCAGCGCCGAAGACGCGCACCCATGGCTTGCCTGCGTAGTATTCGCGCAGCGATTGGCCCAATCCTTCCGCGCTCACAGGCTTCGCGAGTTTCAGATAGATGGTCGAAAGAATCCCGCGCGGGATCGGCAGCAGGTGCGGTGTAAACTGCAGCGAACCGTCGCTGATCCCGAGGTGCTCCAGTACTTCACCCGTGTGACGGTGTCCAAAAACGCTGTAAGCTGAGAAGTCGCCGTCCACTTCAACAAAATGGGTTTTCGCTGAAGGAGTCTTCCCTGCTCCCGATACGCCAGATTTTGCGTCGCAAACGATCCCGTGCTCAATGTCGACGAAACCGGCGCGGACCCACGGCGTGAGCGCCAGGATTATCGAGGTAGCGTAGCAGCCGGGGTTAGCGAGCAGACCCGCTCCCTGTATCGCGTCGGGGTACAACTCCGGAAGTCCATAAACCGCCGCGTCGTCCAGCTCCGCGTGTTCGCCTTCGTGCGCCAACTCATAAACCTTCCGGGTCTCGGGACTCTTCAGGCGCCAGGCCCCGCTGAGGTCGACCACCCGAAATCCCTCCTCGATCGCTTCCGGCACGAACTCGCGCGAAAACTCAGGCGGCGTCGCGAAAAAAATTACATCCACGCCCACTGCCTGCAGCCCTTCCCAAGAAAAACTTTCGAGGGGGAAACCGCCGTTGCCCGCCAGTTGCGGATACACCTCGGCGAGGTCTCCGCAGCTGTCGCTTTCGCTCTTGCGCCGGAGCAGTATGGGCCTCTTGGCCCCGGGATGCCGCGCCAATAGGCGTACCAGCTCCAGCCCCGAGTAACCGGTAGCGCCGAAGATCGCGGGTTGGAGTTTGGTGTTCATTTCAAGCCAGCAGCTTGCGCAAACGTTGGGCCAATTTTCCGGCGGCCCGGCTATCGTTGGTGATGACGAGAATCGTGTCGTCCCCACCAATGGTCCCCACTACCTCCTCCCAGTCCTCGGCATCGATAGCTGCCGACACCGGCTGTGCGCTCCCCGCGCTTGTCTTGATCACTACCTGGTTAAGCGCGGTGCGCACCTCATAAACAAACGTCTGGATCAGCCGCTCGATAGACGGAAGCGAAAGCTCTGCCTCGTCGCCCTGCGGCAGCTTGTATCCTTCGCTTGTCTTGCTGAGCCCAAGTTCGTGAATATCGCGGGACAATGTCGCCTGGGTGACGCGATGCCCTCGACGAAAAAGCTTGCGCCGTAGCTCATCCTGATTTCGGACCTCGTCCTCTGCCATCAGCTCCCGAATTAGGCCATGCCGCGACAGTTTTGACATTGCATAAATATACTTATAACTGCATACAAATGCAAGTGGTCGGTACCAGAAAGAATTGCGGATAGACCTTCTCTGCTACCAGGTGGGAGCTGCGATAGCGCGGAACTTGCCGCCAAATGCGATGGTTCTAACGTTCTGAGCAGTTACTTCTCTGACAATAACTTGCTGGCAGGCAGGGAGTCATTCGAACTCTCCGTACATCTTTCGAGGAGTTTTCAAACGAAACTCTATGACGCAGCAGTGCTGAACCCCAGCACCTCTGCCGCCATGAACCTGGCTAATGCGGGCGTCTCGATCCCGTTTCTCTCAAAGATCCAGAGTGACACCCACGTTTGGCTGTGAACAGCATACGAGCACGTTCCCGGGAGCGGGCCTCTCCAGCGGCTCAGGGTCATAAGTAATCGATCCACCAATCAGACCAGTCATGCAGGTATGACAAACTCCAGTCCGGCACGACCATCTGACCGGAACATCGCACGCTTCCGCCAGTTCAAGCAAGCTCCCGAATTTCGGATCCCAAGCGGCGGTAATCCCGCTACGCGCGAATGAGACCGGGGGGCCAGATCCGGGCGGCCCTTGTGGTAGGTGAGGAGTGTGGTCAACCCGCGTCATACCAGGTGTAATGCCCTCAAGAGAACCGAAGATTTCCCTGTGCACATTCCCGGCGAGCACACCCCAGTTTCGCAGCCCATCGCGCATATTCTGCAAGAATGAAGAGGGGCCACACAGATAGAAGTCACTACCCTGTGACACGCCAATCTTCTGTAGCAAAGCCGTGTCAATGTGCCCGCGAGCATCGAAGTCTGCCCCGACTTGGTCGACTGCGGCGGGCCTGCTGTAGACGATGTATCCTCGTCCGCGAGAGAGCTGTTTTAGTAGCGAACGCGATTCTTCTGCAAATGGATGGTCCACCCGAGCGCGCTCCATAGATCCACCAGATCTCTCGTTGCGATCTCTCGGCAGCGAGTGTGTGCAGCATCGACATCACGGGCGTTGCGCCCACTCCAGCGCTCAGCAGAACCACAGGACTCTGGCCGGGACGCAGTGTAAAGCTGCCGCGCGGCGCACTAACATCCAATAGATCTCCTTCTCGCGCCCGGCTACACAGAAATGAACTCCCAATCCCATTCGATTCGTTTTTGACGCTGATGCGGAAATGGTCGGCTGCGGGCAGATCAGACAGCGAATAGCTGCGAAGAACCGGCGGTTTGTCCGGGTCGAGATGCAAGCGCAAAACAACAAATTGACCCGGCTGGAAGATAGGGAGAGGTTGCCCATCGATTGGCTTCAGAATAAAGGAAGTTACGCTATCGCTTTCCTTATAAATATTCGCGACTCGCATCTGTCGAAAGCCGGGCCATGCTGGCGCTTGTTCCTCATAGGCGAGTCCCGGATTCCCCATCGTAGTTTTAGAGCTCAAGTCTTGCTGGAGCATTGCTTGGAATGAACTCTGCCAACCCTTGCTAAGTGCAGGAATCCGCAGTGCGCGTTGCAGTTGCTCGCAGGAATGTCCTGGCAAATACAGGAGGGCGTCAACCTCGGCCACACTGATTCGCTCTGGACCGTCAGTAATTTTTACAATGTCGTCGCCCGCCCCAACTTCTCCTTCCTGCAACACGCGAAAGTAGAATCCTGGTCTGTGATGTGCTACGAGCAGGGCTGCCATCCGAGGTTCATTCATGCGAATGCCGACGCGGTAGCACGTTACGCGAGGCTGTGTTACTTCAAATGTCGCATCACCAATACGGTAGCGATCGCCAATGCAGACCTCGTTATCGGAAAGTCCCTCAACCGTGAAGTTTTCTCCGAACTGGCCGAAAATGAAGTCTTTACGTCCAAGAAAGCGTTCCCAGTAATGATAAGAGTCCGTCTGATAAACAAAAACGGCGCGCTGCTCCCCGCCATGACCGGCCAGGTCGGCTTGGGCGTCGCCAACAAGATTGAGCTTCCGCACCAATTGTCGTCCCTCAACTGGACTTTTCCAGATCGCCGTACGAACAGTCTTACCGTTCCATGTCACGTCGCGTGGAAGACCGACATTTACTGAAAGCAATCTGGGCATTCATACCTCGTCGACGTCCAGCGTCTGGCTAGATTCCTTTTATTTTCGTGCATCGGCCCAGCTTCTGCGTAGCCAACGTCCAAGAGACCGGCATCGTTTTGCTTCAGTCGATCACCTCAGGAACTTGGCGGCGAACCAGTAATCAACACTGAACTTTCCGGGACCAGAGCAGAGCAGCCAGAAAAAGAAGAGCACGTATAGGACTTCCGGAAGGTAGAGGAAATCGTCGAGCCAGTTAAGAGGCGAAAGTCCTTTAGGCATGGCGGAAAGCGCGGTGGTCAGGGTGGCGACAATCATATCGATCAATAAAACCAGGCAGGCCGGGCTCGAAAGAAACCCCACGGTCAGCAAGGATCCGCCGATGAACTCGACACCCGACACGAAATAAACCGTCAGGTGGGGAAACGGTACCTTGGCCTTAACCAGCGTTTCGTAAATAGCTTTCGTGCCGCCGGCGACAAACAATTTGTTTGCCCCTGAGATGGCGAAGAAGAGCCCGAGCGAAATGCGTACCAGCAGGATGGCATATTGTTCCAAATCACTGCTGCCCAGCAGCGCAAACCGGATCAACCGTTTCCAATCCACCTCTTATCCCTCCATCGGTTTCGGTCTCGACATTATGTGTCCATCCGTTCGACCCATTGAGCGCGCCATGCGGGTGCCACGAATGGATCAGCAAAGTACTGTGTTTCCCGTGCAACCTGGTCGCCCCTGAACTCCATGATGCTCACGGTGTAGGATGGCTTGTCATCATATGTCAAGATGAATTCGGTGACCCAAAGATCACCGCCGCCAATGATTCGTTGCACAGTAAACCGCTTTTTGCTCGGCTGACTGGCGCGCTGGTTCTGTATGTTGCGTCGACCGCGGGTGCGCTCGCCTGACTGCGGGTATTCCAGCACCGCGTCCTCGTGATAGATGCGGTGCTCCGTTTCAAAATCGTTGGCATCGGACGCCGCCCAATGCTGATCCAGTGCCGCACGGATCTCTTGATCTCGCACTCGAGAGTACTGCTCCTTCTTTTGTTGGTCGTTCATCTTGAGCCTTCAATTCGACAAGAAGCTAACTGCTTTAGCGGAATCGGAGTGTACGACTCGTCAAGTCGCGCCGACTCCTCCTACGAGTTGTTGTTTCGCGGATCGTCTTCAGCGTGCCGTGTTCTGCTGCCGTCGCTGTTCACTTGCCTTCAGCATTTCGTTCATGTCCCACGCTGGCCGAATCTCCCAAATGCTGCCGTATTTCAGGGACGGATGCTGCCCCATGAGTTGTACAGCCTGATTCATGTCCCGCGCCTCGAGGATTCCGATGCCGCCGAGTTGTTCCTTGGTCTCTGTATACGGACCGTCCGTGGTGGCGACCTTGCCGTTCTTCCAAGACAGGGTCAAGGCGGTTTCCGAAGGCTGAAGCGCTTCTCCACCACCCCAATGTCCGTTGGCGCGAAGATGGTCGTCGTATTCGAAGCATGCGTCGAACATGGCGTTTCGTTCGGCCGCGGGCAGACCGTCGAATTTGGCTTTGTCGTAGTAACCCAAACAGATGTACTTCATCCATTCCTCCTTGTCACCTGTGACTCAGAGAGCCGTAGCTCATCGTTCTTTTATGGAAACTCTGATTAGGTTCGGCTTCTTGAAGGGGACGGCCTTCAGGCCGTCCGTAAATGCCCCGTAATGAGTGCGGCTTTAGCCGCTGAGGGACTTCGCCGTGACTTCATCAGGCTTTCCTCATCAGATAGTCGTTCGGGAGACCGAAAATCGACAGCTACTCAATTTTTTTAGCCTCGTCAGAGGAATCTTTGGGGCGCTAGGCGAAATTCGCCTGGGAAAGAGGCCGTCTACGCGGATTTGGAGCTATCCGTGTCATCGTCGTCCGCCCGCCCGAGCGAAGGGAGGTACCGGCCGAAGTTCAATTCGAAGTCGCTCGGAACGCCGTAACCAATATTACGGATCTTGGCACGGCGCGCCTGCGCACCGGGCAAGGCCAGCAGCGGGAAGAACAGGTCGCTGCTCGACTGAAGCTCGGCAGCTGTCGGCGTCCCGAACCGATTGATCTGGGCCTTCGCCGCGGCCAGCGTTTCATGATCGAACGAGGCCACACGCCGGGCGAGCGCATCGACAAACGAGTCGAGCTCGCCATCGTCCAGCGTGCGGTTCACCCAGCCATAGCGCTCGGCGATATCAGCGTCGAAGTCGTCGCCGCTGAGCACGATCTCAAGTGTGCGCGAGCGGCCGACCAAACGCGGGAGCCATTCCATCGCTCCGCCGCCCGGGACCAGTCCGACGCCGACCTCGGGGTTGCGGAACAGGGCGCTTTGCCGGCTGGCGAAGCGCATGTCGCAGGCCAGCACGAACTCGTTACCGATGCCGCGAGTGCGGCCGCGAATCTTGGCGATGCTCACGACTGGCGCGGACGAGAGGCGCAGCACAAAGTTGCGCCAAAGGCCCAGCACCTCTGGCCGTTCCGCTGCCTTGGCTACGTCGAGATGGGCGACGAAAAAATCGGGGTTCGCCGACTGGAACACGACGACCTTCACGGACGGGTCCGCCTCGAGGTCGGTCATTAGCGCCCTCAATTCGTCGATCGTTGTGGGAACAAACATGTTGATTGGCGGGTTGTCGAAGGTAACTCGCCACAGGCTTGCACTCTCGCGCGCAATCGATAGTTGCTGCGGTGTCATCTTGAGAGTCTCCTCGATTGGATTTTGGAGGGCGTTAACCATAGGTGAGATCGGTGCTCTGTCCGACCTCGATAATGTAACCGTCAGGATCGCGGATATAGCAGCGGATCTCGCCGTACTTGGGGATCGGCTCCGTGATGAACTCCGCTCCTCGACTTTTCCATAATTCGTAGCACGCTTGAATATCCGCCACGCGGAAATTCATAAAGCTGTTGATGTGATCCGGGTCGGGGACGCTCAGCGTCACCGTCGGCTTGTCGGGGGTCGGCCCTCCCCCAACGTTCAGAATCATCCAGATATTCGCAAGCAGAAGGTACGCAGGCGCGTTGCCGTCCCCCAGGGTCAGAATGCGAGCGCCGAAGACCTTTTCGTAGTAGCGGGCCGATCGCTCGATGTCGGCGACGGTGAGAAACTGCGCGATGCTGATTCCTTCCTTCGGAGGCATCTCATAGCTCTTCTGTTCAATTTGTACATTGTTCATTGCTGGCTCCTTCGATACCCGGCCCGCCGGGCGCCTGAATCACGCCATCCAGCGTAATGTGTTCGATGATCCTGATCGTTCTCATGTCGTCTCCTTTAACATGGTTTGCGCTCGGCTGCGCTCAGGGCGGCGACGAGCATGAATGTCACGGTTTCAGGTAACGAAGCGCAACAAATCCTGATTTAAAAATCTTTGAGTCAACAAGTTTTAATTGCAATTTCTTTTGCAAGCTGACACCTTCCAACAACCGTCTGCCTTCGCCGGCAATGACCGGCGAAACGACAAAACGATACTCATCGACCAGGCTAAGCTCTATCAGTTGTGAAGGAACATCTACTCCACCGACCAAAATATTTTTGCCTTGTTCCTGCTTCAATTTAAGTATTTCGTCGCGAAGATTCGTGCGGACAATCCTCGTGTTTCCGTCTTCGTCGCTGTCTAGTGATCGTGAAAAAACCAGTTTGTTGACGGAGACAAACGCTTGAGCAAATTCCTTGTCTGCTTTGGACGCGGACTGGTCCTTGGCGACCTCTGGCCAATAAGGAACCATCAATTGATAGGTCTTGCGACCGAAGACTTGCAGGTCAACCTCTCGCATGAGGTCGGTGAAATATTCAAGTATTTCGTCGTCAGGAATGACTTTGGTGTGATCGCAGCAGCCATCCAGGGTAATGTTGATGGCGAAGATTACATTTCTCATTTGATTGTCCTCCCCCTGCGCACTCGCTCGTTCATCCTATTGTCGTCGCGCACGAGGAAAATCGACAGCCGAGGCGAAATTTATTGAAAACGACTGGGGACAGGCCGGACGTTCACCAATCCCCATTCGTTCGAAAAATCGAGCGGGCGCTACGGCGCATGCTTCGAGGTCGCGGCGGCCAGACTATTTCGTTGCCCCCTCCGGAGCCGGAAAGAAAAGAAGCTCGCGCACCTCGCCCACCGCATCGCAGGAGATCGCGCCCTTGCGCGCCCACGCGAGTGCCTCGTCCATATTGGCGGCTTCCAGTATCCAGAAGCCGCCCATGTGCTCCTTGGTCTCGGTGTATGGCCCGTCGGTGACGCGCACCCTACCATCCGGCTGCTTCCGAACCGTCTTTGCGTTGGCGGGCGGGGCAATTCCGCAGGCGAACTTCCTCACTCCGGCAGCAATCATTTCGCGGTTGAGCGCGTGGATCTCCTCGATCATCGCTTCGGTTACGGCGGACGGGTCGAAGTCGTCGGGGAGGTAGTTAGCAACAAGATACTGTGGCATGACTTTTTCTCCTTGTTTTCTGTGGTTTGTTCCCGATGACTCGTTTCCTGTTCACTCAGGAACCGTAGCTCATCGTTCTTTTGTCCTATAGTCGTTGGGGAGACGGAAAATCGACAGCTACTCCATTTTTTATTTCAACTGCCGAATCCGCTCCTGGAGGAATCGCCGCTCTGGTTCCTGCTGGGTCAGCGTCAGAGCTTTCTCATAAGAGGCCCGAGCCTCGGCGGTCCTGCCAAGCCTGCGGTACATATCGGCACGGGCGGAATGCGCCAGGTAGTAATTGGCCAACTCGCCATGTTCCAACACCGCGTCGATATGCGCCAGACCGGCCTCTGGACCATCGCGCATTGCAATGGCCACGGCGCGATTGAGCTGCACAACTGGCGAAGGCTGAATTCGTAGCAGTTGGTCGTAAAGCGCGACAATCTGCCGCCAGTCGGTCGCAGCGATCGATTCCGCCTCCGCATGAACGGCCGCAATCGCAGCCTGCAGTGTGTAAGAACCGAAGCGGCGGGACTTCAGGGCTCTCTCCACCAGTGCCACGCCCTCAGCGATCTGCTTGCGGTTCCAGAGCGAGCGATCCTGGTTCTCCAGCAAAATCAGCTCTCCGCTCGGAGAGGTTCTCGCGGCGCGACGGGATTCCTGCAGCAACATCAGGGCGAGCAGGCCAATGACCTCCGGCTCCGGCTGGAGTTCGGCCAGCAACCGGCCCAATCGAATCGCCTCGCCGGTCAGCTCGGCGCGCGTTACCTCCGCTCCCGCCGCAGCCGAGTAGCCCTCGTTGAAGACGAGATAGACAACCTGAAGCACCGCGTCCAGTCGCTCCGGCAATTCCTGTGGCGTCGGCACCTCGTAGGGAATCGGTGTCTCGCGAATCTTTGCCTTTGCGCGCACAATGCGTTGGGCGAGCGTTGCCGGCGTAACCAGAAATGCCCGGGCAATCTCCTCCGTGGTCAGGCCGCAGATTTCGCGCAGGGTGAGCGCAACCTGTCCTTCCGGAGGCAGAGCGGGATGGCAGCAGGTGAAGATCAGACGGAGGCGATCATCTTCGATCTCCTCGTCATCCATCTGCTCTACGCCGAGGGGAGCGCCGTTGACGCGCGATTCCATGTGGGCAACGAGATCTCTCTGTGCTCCATCGAAGCGCGCGCGCCGGCGCATAACGTCGATGGCCTTGAAGCGTGCCGTTGAAATCAGCCAGGGGCGCGGATTGTCCGGAATACCAGTCTGAGGCCAGGATTCCAGAGCGGCGGCGAATGCCTCATGCATGGCCTCTTCGGCGAGATCCAGATCTCCGAGGAGGCGCACGAGCGTCGCCAGAACCCGGCCCGATTCCGACCGGTAAAGAGCCTCAATGGTCCTGCTGAGTTGTTCGGGCGCAGACGACGGCATCTACGCCAAACTAGCAAACGGAGCGGCTTGACACAACTGCGCTCGGGCTTCCCACTACCCACAACTCAGTGGCCTGCTACTGCGCTGATCGACGGTTTGCAAAGGGACGACAACAGCATAGGTCCTCGTAAACGCGCCAGTGTTTAATGATCTGAGTTTTGGGTTTTCACTTGGCCATATTGCCCGCCTGGAGTGGGATTGCGAGGTGAAAACTCCAACAATGCTGGGTTCGCCATACGCGGTAGCGTCGGCCGCCCAGCGGCTTCATCCTAATCCCTAAATGAGACATCCAAACATAGCTTTTTCGGTTCCAATCACCGGGCGGAACATCCATGAACAACTGGTCGTGCCCGGTCTGCGGAAGCGTCATCGCGGTACGCATTTACCGTAAGTCTCTGCTGGGCAAAACTACTGTGCCCGCGAACAAAGGCATGACTGTGGTGGGGTATCGCTGCCAAAACGGGCATATCTGCGTAACCGAGCCCCCCAACGATACGACAGCGAAAAAGCCAGCCGCGTAAACCTGAGCTCGTTCGGGATTCCTCGGGCGGGATGTATCTTGCTCGATGCAAAAAGTGGGGTCGGCGTGAGGCGTCTCGTCGGCTTTTCGCGTTCAGAGAAATTTGGGGGATTTATGGCTTAGTAATTGCAAATAGACTTTCTCCGCTACAGGTCGAAGCTACGATAGCGCGGAAATTGCCGCCAAACTCAATCAATTCGGCATTCTGAGTAGTTATTTCTCTGACATTAACGACTTGATGGCGGAGAGGGGGGGATTCGAACCCCCGATACCGGTCAAGGTATGGCCGCTTTCGAGGCGGCTCGTTTCAACCGCTCACGCACCTCTCCGCGCCGGCATATAGCTCATTTTAACAGGTGAATCCTTCCGACGGTCGCTGAGCTCAGCGCGGAACCAGACCGGAGACCTGGCAACGGTTCTATTCTGCTTGCGACTGGCCTTGCTCATTTCGTCGCTCGCGAAAAAAGGTTTGCAGCAAATCCATGCAGCGGGCCGCGAGAACTCCCGCAGTAACTTCCACATCGTGGTTCAGCTTGGGGTGATTGAGGACCTGCAACATCGAGTGCACAGCGCCGGCTTTGGCATCCTCGGCACCGTAGATGAGCCGACGAATTCGCGCATGGGTGATTGCGCCGGCGCACATCGCACATGGCTCGACCGTGACGTACAAGTCGCAGTCGAGCAGGCGATAGTTGTCGATGGTCTGACCGGCTTCGCGCAGCGCAAGAATCTCGGCGTGAGCGGTAGGGTCATGAGCGCTGATGGGGCGATTGCTTCCCCGGCCTATGACACGGCCATCGTAAATCACAACCGCGCCCACCGGCACTTCACCCATCGCGAGTGCGCGTTGCGCCTCGCGCAGCGCCTCTTGCATCCAGAGTTCGTCGGAGTGCATAAGAAGGAGTTTACGGCCCTGCTCAACCACAGATTCGAAGCTGTTAGCTCGCGGCTCGAAGCTCGTGCCTATTCGCTCCGCAGCATTATCCTCTGCACTCCGGTCGCGCGTCCCGTCTCGGCGTTGCAGTCGATCAATGTCGCGCAAAGGCGCACATCATCGGTGGCTGGTTCAAAGCGGGACGGCATATTGGTCAGGAACCGCTGCAAGATCAGCTCCTTCTGTACGCCAATAACACCGTGGTAGGGCCCAGTCATGCCCACATCCGTCTGCACCGCCGTGCCACCTGGCAGCACCTGCTCGTCCGCAGTAGGTACGTGGGTATGTGTGCCTAGCACGGCCGTCACGCGCCCTTCCAGATACCAACCAAGCGCGAGCTTCTCCGACGTCACCTCGGCGTGTATGTCCACCAGGATCACCTTCGCGTCGGTTCGCTTCAGCAGCTCATCGGCGACACGAAAAGGATCGTCATTGTTGGCCATGAAAACTCGCCCTTGGAGATTGATTACAGCGTATGGCACGCCGCCTCGCGTGCGTCCCTGATACCAGCCAAATCCAGGCGAGCCCGTCGGATAATTTGCCGGGCGCAAGACCCGCCGCGCCAGCGAGGCTTCATTCCCGTTCGCCGAGTTCATGTACTCGATAATTTCGCGCTTGTCCCAGATGTGATTGCCGGTGGTGATTACGTCGATGCCGAGCTCAAACAGCTCCTCTGCAATTTGCGGTGTAATCCCAAAGCCGCCGGCCGCGTTCTCGCCGTTGGCGATGGTGAGATCGACGGCGTGCTCCCGTTGCAGTTCAGTCAAACGCTCGTGAACAATGGTACGTCCAGGGCGCCCGAAAATGTCTCCGACGAACAATATCCGCAAGCTTTGCGACCTTCGCGCTGAGTGGATTCGATGGTAACACGCACTAGCAGGATGACTGGACGGAAGACCTCAGCCTGAATCGTGCGACTTTATGCCGGACCCGGAGCTGCTATTCGCGTGTTGTCGCCAGTGAAAGGGGCTTCCGGTTCTTGTATATCAACCAGCGGAAAGCCAAGCTTCTTCCACTCGTGGAAGCCGCCCAGCAGAGGACGCACCCGGCGAATGCCGTGCTTGCGAAGCTGCAGCGCCACCCGGGCGCTGGTCGCCTCGTTCGGTCAAGTACAGAAAAGGACAATGTCGCCATCGCGGGTAATTTCTTGATGGCGGATCTCCAGGTCCTCAGGAGAGATCTGCAAAGCTCCAGGCAACGTCCGTGGGTCGGTAAGCACGTCCAGCGGATGCCGTAGATCGATTATGACCGGGCACAAGCCGGCTTCGAGCTCGTGCTTCAGTTCGTCGGGCGTGATGCGGTCGCCCTTCACTTGTTCGATGAAGAGCTGTCGTTCGCGCCAGCGATAGAGCACATACGCCACCACGCCAGCCACGAACAATACCAACAAGCCACCACCCAGGAGGTGAGCATCCCGGGCAATGCGATCGAGCTGTTTGCTGAACAGGAACCCAACAACAGTAAACGCGAGACTCCAGAGCAATCCCCCGAAGAGATCGAATGCGATGAACCGGGCATAAGGTACGCGAACCATTCCCGCAAGTGCGGGCGCAGCCGTGTTTAGACCCGGGATAAACTTGCAAATCAGCAGAGTTCGCGCGCCAAACTTGCTGAAGGTGCTTTCGGTGCGCCGCACGCAGGAATCGGGCTCCATCGCGATCCTGCAAAGCAGGTTCAGCACCACCGCCCCACGCCGTTTGCCGAAGCAGTACCAGAAAACGTCCGCCCCGAAGCACCCAAGAGTCGCGGAAATGATCACTAGCGGCAAGCTCATCTTCCCTTGCCCCGCCAGTGCTCCCGCGGCCAATAGCAGCGGCGTGGCGGGAATGGGCAGCCCGCCCTGCTCGATCAGCACCCAAACGAAAAGCAGCGCGTAACCGTACTGCACCACGAATTGAAGTGTGTCTTGCATTCTAGTTAGGAGGAAAACAGCCCAAGGTTATGTTGATGCGCCGGCACGCCGGAAGGATACAGGGGCGTCTCTAATTAGCGGCCTTGGAATGCGGCAGGTCAACATTCTGAAATTAACCATGCACCGTTGTTGCGGTGCGTGTCGCAGCAGTCTGCGCTTGCTCCTCCGTAGCGACCTCCTCTTTCTCCCAGGTGAGGATCTTCAGGTCGAGAACAAAGATGGAGTAGAGCACCGGCACCATCAGCAAAGTGATAAAGGTTGCCACCGTAAGCCCCCCGATCTGCGCGTAGCAGAGCGGCTGCCACAAAGGACCGCCATGCATCGCCAGTGGGAATAGAGCGAGGACCGTAGCTCCCACCGTGATCATTACCGGCCGCAAACGGATAATGCCGGCATCGATGACGGCCTCCTCGAAAGGCTCGCCCTTGGCGTGCATCTCCTCGATGAAGTCGAAGAGCACGATTACGTGGCTCACGATAACCCCGATAAGGCTGGCAATCCCCAGGAAAGCCATGAACCCGAACGATGTATGCATGATCCACAACCCAAGGATTGCGCCCACCACTCCGTAGGGCGCCGCCGCAAATACGAGTATCGGTTTGATGGCGTTGTTGAACTGGAAGAGTAGCGCCAGGTAGATGGCGGCCACCGAGATTATTAACACCACGGTTAGATTGCGGAATCCATCCTGCTGTTTGTCGTATTCCCCGCCAATGGTGATCTTGTATCCCGGCGGCATCTTCTTCTGGAACTCCTTCAGCTTGGGTACCACGACATTCGTGACCTCGGATGCCAGATGGCCAGGCGCCGGGAAGGCATAGATCGACATCTCCGGGAAATGATCGATGCGGATGATGCGGCCTGTGGTCATGCTGTTCTGAATGTCGGAAACCTGAACCAGCGGAACTTTGGTCGCGTCTTGCGACGAGCTGGAATAGACATAGAGATTCTGGACATCCGACAGCTTGGCGCGTTCGTTGACTTGCAGCCGGGCCACAACGGGTATGTTTTTGTCGCCTTCCTGCAAAGCGGTAACGGTTGTGCCGCTCATGGCGCTCGTAGCCGAGTTCGCCACATCCAGGTTCGTGATGCCCGCCAGGTTGGCGCGGTCGGGATCGATCTTCAGGGTTACCTGAAAACTCTCTCTCTCCCATTCATTGCGAATACGGCTTGCTTCGCTTGCGGAGCGAACTATGGCTTCAACCTGTGCGGCAATCTTTCGCATCTCGGCGATGTTTTCCGCGCTGCGTGTCGAGCTCACGTCCGCCTGGCTGACTACCCGTATTTCTATCGGGTAGTTGATGGGATTGGTCTGGAGTTGACGGTAGTCGCAGCGCACACCCGGCACTTCGACATTGAGCACCGGTTGCACCTTATCAACAAACTCGGGCGTGATCTCCTTGTCGGTTAACTGCACAAGTACTTGCGCATAGTTGAGCTGCCTGGCCTGGGGCGAGGCGGAGAACCAAAAACGAGGGCTGCCTCCGCCCACCCACGTCGTCACATATTTCAAGATGTGCGATTGAGCGCCATCCTTTCCTGGATGCTGCTTGTCCCACTCGCCGGCCTCTCGGCGAATGATCTGCTCCACGCGTTGCGCCGCCTCATTGGTCGCATCGAAGTTGGCGTCGTTCGGCAGCCACACATCGACATACGACCAATACTGCACGTCATCGGGGAAGAACGAGGTCTTGAGCTGGGTAAAGAGAAATCCTCCAAGTACCAGGAACGCCAAGGAACCGATAGCGACCTTCCAGCGATGCTCGATGGCGAACTTCGCCACCGTGGCATACTTGCCGGTGAACCCCTTCGTGCGCCGCTCTTCAATGGGCGCTTCCGGTTTCTTGCCCGCCCGCAGAATGTAGTAGCCCAGCAGCGGAATGAAGGTCATCGAGGCAACGCGTGAAGACACCAGCGCGACCGTCAGCACAATCGGCAGGCTAAAGATGAACTCTCCGGTGGTGCCTGTGATCATTAGGAACGGCAGATAGGCGACGATGTTCGTCACCGTCGCAAAGAGGATGGCAGTCGCAATCCGTGTGGGCCCGAGCCAGGGCGCGACGATTCGCGGCTGTCCTTCCGCCAGCATTCGCTTGATCGAATCCCCCGCAACGACGGGATCGTCCACCAGCAGGCCTAGAGCGATGATCAGTGACGCCACCGAGACCTGCTGAATGTCGATTCCGAGCACATAGATGATGCCGAACGTCATGGCCAGCGTGATCGGTATGGAGATCGCCATCAGCACGGCCGAGCGCCACTCCCAGAACCCAATCCAGGACACGATCACGACAAGGACAATGGCCTCATACAGCGCGTCCATGAAGAGATCGATCTGCTCCTTCACCTGCACCGGTTGGCTGGAGGTAGGAACGATGACGACGTCATCCGGCAGATACGGTTTCAGGCCTTGCAGTTTCTCGTCGACGTGTTGCCCAAACAGCCCGATCTGCTGCCCTGAGCGCATGTTGACCCCGAGTGTTATGGCGCGGCTTCGGAACCAGTTGCCATCAGCATCGCACCACGTCAGGTAATTCAGATACGTCGGCGGGCTCTGATAGCTACGGGAGATGTTCACCAGGTCACGAAGATAGACGGGACTGTGAGAGGAAGAAACGCCGACCACCACATTGCCGATGGCCTGTGCGTCGGGGAAAAGGCCGGAAGGATTGATATTCAGGTCCTGCGGCCCCACCTCGAGCGAGCCCGCGGCCAACGTAATGTTTTGCGCGTTGAGGACGTCCTTCAGTTTGTAGGGGTCGTATCCGTACTGCGCCAGGCGTTGCTGCGAGTAATCCAGATAAATCTGCTCTTGCAACACACCGGAGCGCGATACCGTCGAGGCCTCAGGCACGCCCTGCAAAGTGCGCTGAATCAGGTCCGTGTAGTTATCGAGTTCGCGGTAGGAGTATTTCGCGCCGGCCACTTTGGCCAGTTGCGCCCCGGTATCCGCGGGGTTGCGAACAAAAGCTGGCGCCCAGGCGTCGGGATAGAGTTCGGATTGATGAAGGTTGTTTCGGATCAGTTGTTCGCCACGCTTGCGAAGTGTCTCATCATCGAGCGTTGTATTGGCATCGACGCCAACATATCCAGGACCCTGGAAGAAGTGCAGGTCCTTCAGAGTGCCGTTGCTCTCGGCGACGCCGGCGATGGCCTCAAAGTTGCTGCGTATTGGTCCTGCAGCTACGGACAGGGGAAAAGCGTAAATGATGCTGACCCGCGGTTCCGGTGATTTTCTGGGAAGCTGCGCCCTCGTCTCTTCGATTGACTTCCGAATTCCGATGGCGCGAACCGCCACCGCGGTTGGAGTGGCCACCGGACTTGCCACGGTCAGCATCAGCGCAGCGGTATCGCCGAAGTTACTGTTGAATTGAATCGGCCCAGCGCCGCGTGGAAGCTGCGCGTTGAGCTGGTTGAGCTTCAGATTGATGTCGCTGAATTCTTTCTGCTTGTCCTTTACGTTGTCATGAAGCTGAATGTAGACCACCGACAGGCCGGGAAAACTCAGCGAGCGAATGCCAAAGTTCGATGGGCTCGGCGGCCGGATCGTGGTGTTCTGCGCTGCGGCCTGCTCAATTGGACGGGTAACGAGCTGTTCAACCTGTTCCGCAGTAGCGCCCGGCCACGGGCACTGGGCAGCAGCGACGCGCACCGGGATGTCCGGATCTTTGCGTTTCGGCATGCTCTGATAGCCATACCAGCCCCAGAGGAACGTCCCCAGCAGCAGTATCATCCCGACCTGCCGGTGCTCGGTGAAGAACCGGGCCATGTTGTGGGTGGTCGCGATGAGCTCTGCGTCGGACTTGTGATGGATCGACATTCAGCTATGGGATAACCCGCACCTCGTCGCCATTCTTAATGACGTTCGTACCCGACGTGACCACGCGATCGTTAACGGCAACTCCGCTGTGGACGGCTATGTTGTTACCGTACGTGTCCCCCAGCGTCACATCCTGTGTGTGTACCTTCACAATGTCACCGCTTCCCTCTGTCACGTAAACCGCAAACCCATCGGGATTGCTGGGACTGCGCACCACTGCAGAGATTGGCACCACCGCGACGCCACCTTGCGGCGAAGGCGTGCCAATGGTGATAGAGGCTATCATTCCTGACTTCAGCAGCTCTTGTGGGTTGTCGATCCTGACCTCGACGGAATAGACGCGGCTCTTGGGATCGGCTGCGGCTGAGATTGCCGTGACGTGGCCTGAAAAGGCACGGGGCAGCGCGTCTGTCCTTACCGTCTGCGGACTGCCCGGCTTAATGCGGCCAACCGCCGTATCGGGCACGCCGAATACCGCCTTCACCGTACGCGTGTCAGCCAGGGTGAAGCCGTTCGTCGCGGGACCGACCAGCGTTCCCACATCGACGTTCCGCTTCAGCACCCATGAGTCGAAGGGCGCGCGCAATTCGCAGTAGCCGAGTGCGAGTTGCGCCTCTGCGATCTGCGCCGTCGCACTGTCCACGGCGGCCTGCGTGCTCAGCTCCTGCGCCCGAGTGTCGTCGAAATCAGGTTGCGTGGCAGCGCCGGTTTTGTACAGCGTAGATATGCGCTCGAAGGAGAGCTTGGCGCGCTCGTGTTCAGCTTGTGCCCGCGCGAGTTGTGCCTTTGCCTGATCCAGCTTCTGCTCGTAGTCGTCTTTCTGGACCGTCGCCAGCAACGTCCCTTTCGGCACATAGTCGCCCTGGTCGATGTTGCGCATGTGACCGTCGGCATCGCGCACCTGCCGAATGGAAACCAGATAGCCGTTCGACTTGAACGACAGATCGACCTGCTGATAGGGCTGAATGTTGGCCGAATACGTGTTCGAGCCGCCAGTGTCGATGTTTCGAACCTGGGCGGTCCGCACCGGCGCCAAGCTGGGTTGTTCCGAACTCGCTCTATTGCAGCCGGTTTCAGATATCCCGATCAAAAGAGCCGCCGTGAGCCCATAGACCGCAATGTCCCTGTTCTTGTGCCTCATACTCTTACTCCGCCCCCAGCGCCTTCTCGAAATTGGCTTTCGTAGTCCAGAAGGAGGCGATGGCCTCGTTGTAATCTGAGTTCGACTTTTCTACCGCGGCCTGCTGCTGCAACACGTCGCGTAACAGGACGTTCTTCTGTCCGTACTTGTCAGTCACCTCGCGCAATTTTTCGCGCGAGGCCTCTCGCTGCGCTGTAGCCACGTCCACTGCCGCGCGCGCTTCCTGCAGAGCGCGGAATTGCTGGTTCACGTTGATCAAGATGTTGGACCGCGTGTCTTCCAGGTTCAGCTTGCTCTGCTCAACCGCGATGGTCTTCTCGCCGACCACGTCCCTTCGACGACCCCAATCGAACGGCTCCCAATTGAGCTCAATTCCTATACTCATGACATTTGTCGGGACGAAATTGACGCCGAAGGGAGAAAGGTAATGAAACGCCAAACCCATGTCGGGAAGGTACTCCGATTTCGCTAGTCGCCTGACCGTGTCCGCCTGCTGAATCTTGATCTCCGCTTCCTTCACCTTGGGATTCTTTGCCAAGGCGATGGCCTGGGCAGCCTTGATGTCCTGCTCGACCGGAGATAGCTCTTTGTCCTCGGTCACGCTGAAGTCGACATTCAGGTCGCGTCCCAGCAGGTTATTCAGCGACTCCTTGGCCGTCTGGAGTTTGTCCTCTGCTTGCAGCAATTTAAGCCGCTGGTCTGCAAGTTTTGCCTTAACGTCGAGACTGTCCGATTCCAGCACTACCTTTTCCGAGACATATTGCAAAGTGATGCGGTCGAGCTCTTCATACTGCTTGATGCTGGCATCCGTCGCATTAATGACGTTCTCAATCTCGACGACCGAGTAATACGCCTGGCGCACATCATTCACTATGCTGTTGCGCTGCTCCCGCACCTGCTCCGCCGACTGCTCCACGGACAGCTGCTCGCCGTGAACATGGAGATTGACCTTATATAAGGTAAGCAGCGGTTGCGACGCCGTTCCGAAGAGGTATGCAGTCGGCTGGCTCGGGGTCGAGATGGACGTATTCTTTGGCGGAATTGGGCCTGTCGACTGAAAGTCGCCGAATTGTCCCGCGGGAACCGTGAAGCTGATCGGCTGCAGCAATTGCGACCCGAAGACGTATAAGTTGAAAGCCGGCAGGCGCTTGGTCTTCGCCGCCGCCAGCTGCTCCTTGGAACTGTCCAGGCTAAGGGAGACAATCTTAAGGCTTCGATTGTTTGCCAGCGCTATTTTGACCGCCTGGTCGACGCTCAGCAGCTCCGGCGTACCGCCTTCCTCCTGCCCCGATCCCCATACGGAGGGACAGTAAAGCAGGCAAGACGCGAGTATCAGGACGCAAAGCAGACAAGAGCCAACTCGCCGCAGAAACAGATTGCGATTCAGCAGGGTGCCCATGTTGGAGCGTTGGACTGGCTAATGAACCAAGCATTAAACCACCTTCAGCTCCCAAATGGGAGCAAATTTTTAAGGGGGTTGCTGCTAAACCGCGGTAGAAGGAGTATCCGGCGGAGAGGCTGAATTGGCGCGTTTTGCGGCATTCGGTGTACATTTCTAGTCCGACAGGAGGCATCATGCGCAATGTTTGCTCTTCAGCTTTGGGAGTCATGGTGATTGCATTCTGCTTGCCCGTGCTGGTGGCGGCCCAGTCCGACCAGCCCCCCATCTCGAACCAGCCGCTACCTGGCCAGCAAGGCGGGTTGCAGTCGCAGATGTCCAGCGAAAACCTGTCTCCCGAAGCACAGGCCAAGCTGATCAAGAAAATCCAAAGTGCAATTATCAAGCTGCCGTATTATGGCAGCGCCTTCGACAATATCGAATTCATATTGCAGGGACGCACCGTAATCCTGCAGGGTCAAGTGGTGCGGTCCAGTCTGAAGCCGGATGCTGAACGCGCCGTGAAGAAAGTTGAAGGTGTCGAGAAAGTCGTCAACAACATCGAGGTGTTGCCGCCAGGCCCGTTAGACGATCGCGTTCGCCGTGAGGTGTACAACGCTATCTACAACTACGGCCCGTTTTTCCAGTACGCGCAGAACCCCAACAAGCCCATCCTGATTATCGTGAAGGCCGCGCGAGTGACGCTGCAAGGCGTTGTCAACACCGAAGCCGACAAAAACCTCGCGGGCCTGCGTGCCAATCAGGTGCCCGGGGTGCTGTCGGTAACCAACAATCTTCGCGTGGCCAAGCCGTAGCCGCGAATCATTGGTTCAGACGAGCGGGTACGGATGCGTCAGCCCAGTTCCGCTTGCTTCAACAGGATTCGCAGCCCTCTGTTGAACCAGCGTGTGTCGTACACTTAACTACAAGAGATGGTCGTCATCTACGGCATACATGCGGTTAGCGAGGCCCTGAAATCCGGCGCGCGCAGCTTCGATTATGTGGGCATCGCGCGAGAACGCCACGACCAGCGAGTGCAGCGGCTCATCGATGATTGCCGGGCCAGTGGAGTGCAGGTGCGCTTTCTGCTGCGCGAGCAACTCGACCGCACCGCCAACACCAACACGCACCAGGGCGTTATTGCCGTCACGACCAGCAAGCAGTACGCCGACGTGGATGCGCTTCTTGAGAAGCGCCGCGGTAAGCACGCGTTTCTTGTTGTGCTCGACGGAGTCGAGGACCCTCACAACCTCGGCGCCCTAATCCGCACGGCCGATGCCGCGGGCGCTGATGGCGTAATTATTCCGGACCGCCGCGCGGCGGGCTTGACTGGCACCGCAGTGAAGGCTTCCGCGGGAGCGTCTGAACACGTGCCCATCGCCCGCGTCACGAACATCTCGCGCACCCTGGATGAACTCAAAGAGCGCAATGTGTGGACCGTCGGCCTGGACCAGCGCGGCTCACAATCGTATGAGGAGCTCGACTACAAGATGGATTGCGCGATCGTACTCGGCGCCGAAGGCAAGGGCCTGCACGATCTCGTGCGTCGCCGCTGCGATTTCCTGGTCTCCATTCCGATGCTCGGGCACGTCCCTTCGCTTAACGTATCGGTGGCCGGTGGGGTGGTGATGTATGAAGTGGCGCGCCAACGGCGCGCGGGCGCGAATCCCGGAAAGAACAATCCCCCCAAATGAAGCAGTGCTTCGTGATTGTGATGTTCTGCCTGGCGTCGATCACGTCGGCACTATCTATCGACCGACAGGCATTTACCATCACGCGTTATCGCCTGGATGTCAGCGTCGATCGCAAATCGCAGGTCATGGCCGTCACAGGCAGGCTCGTGCTGCGCAACGACTCTAAGTCGCCGCAGGACCATGCCGCGCTGCAGATTTCCTCATCCCTCCAGTGGAACGGTATTTCCACCGACAACAAGCTGGAGGATTGCAATTGCGTGGGCTTTCCCGGCGATCGCAAGCTGGAATGGATCGGCGACAATTACACTTCCGACATCGACCACACCGGTAGCCTTTCTGAGGCGATCATCACGCTACCGAAGGCGGTTCCGCCGGCTGCGTCGATTGCGCTGGACGTGCAATACGGCGGAACGATCACCCCGGACGCGACGCGGCTGACTCGCGTGGGTACTCCCGCCGATATGGCCGCGCGCAGTGACTGGGACAATATCAGCGACAACTTCACCACAGTGCGTGGGCTCGGCTACGTAGTTTGGTACCCAGTGGCGATTGGCGCCGTGAGCATGAGCGATGGCAATGCGGTTTTCGATGCGATTGCACAATGGAAGGCCCGGCACCGAAAAACTGAGTTCTTTGCCTATGTGGGCGTGGTCGTCGACACCCAACCGGAGCAGCCGTGCGCTCTCAGCAATCTTCCCACCTCCGCAACCTGGAGAGTGGGCGTCGGGGCCAGTCCGCAGCGGCCTGCTGAACCGCAGCCAGGCGCGCCATACACCTTTGGCATGACACTTCAGACGCATGAGTTGGACGACACCGTGCCCACGATTGCGATCTTGCCGGACTGCACAACATTATCCCGTCCTACTGTTGCCATTGTGGCGACGGCTGCACACTCGGATTTGGCGAAAAATTACGCACTGGCCGCCGAAGCCAACGATCCCCTGCTGCACGACTGGCTGGGCGAGCCGCGTGAGCCCGCGCGCGTGATCGAGCTGACGGAACCGAAAGCGCTTCCCTACCAGAGCGGATCGATCCTATTCACCCCGCTACGACCGTGGCCGACTGATACTCTCCAACTGCTCTTGCTGTCGACGCAGGTCACAGCACGTTTTCAGGCATCGCACGCTTGGATCGAGCAAGGCTTGCAGCGTTTCTTGCAGACAGTTTCAGTCGAAAGCCGCTCGGGTCGCAAAGCGGCACTTGAGTACTTGGACGACTTCCGCGAGCCACTGGCGAAGTCCGAGGAAGTAGCCCATCCCAAAGCCGACACTGCGTCCAAAGCGCCGTCTGAGAGCCCCGCCAATAACACGCTGCTCAACACCACCGACGAGCTCTACTTGCGCGGCAAGGGCAGCTTCGTCTTTTGGATGTTGCGAGACATGCTGGGCGACACGGCCGTGCAGACAGCACTCGCCAGGTATCGCGCGGGCGCTGACAAAGACCCGGGCTATCTCCAGCGGCTGTTGGAAAGCAGCTCCAAACGCGATCTGGAATGGTTTTTTGATGACTGGGTCTATCGCGATCGCGGCCTGCCCGATTTTCGCGTCCAATCCTCGTACGCGCGGCCGCTGCTGAGTGAGAATAACCAAAGCTATCTTGAGACAATTACGGTTGAGAATCGCGGGCACGCCGGAGCTGAGGTGCCAGTGATCGTGCAAACTCCCTCCGGCGAGAAAAGTGTACGTGTGCTGGTGAAGGCCGGAGAAAAAGGCACAGGCCGCATCGAGCTTCCGGTCGCTGCGGACAAGATCGTCGTCAACGATGGCAGCGTGCCGGACTCCAACCTGGACGAAAATGTGTACAACGTCCCCGCCTCGAAAGAGTGATTTTTCACCAAGGAGCACACCCAGAGCACGAAAAAGGCGAAATTAAAATTCTCCCTGTCCTCTGTGTTCTCTGTGGCGAAAAGGCCAGCAAGAATCACGAGATACTTGCCAGCAGTGCCTGCAACCGGTACAACGTCTGTTGCCGCTACGAACGAGGGACGCTTGAGCTACATCCAATTTCTCGGTGCAGCCGGAGTTGTTACCGGATCGAAGCACCTCATCCACGCCGATGATAACGGTGCTCGCCCGCTGCAAGTGCTCATCGACTGCGGCCTATTTCAGGGCCAGAAAGAATGGCGCGAGCGCAATTGGCAGGACCTGCCCGTGCCTGCCAAAACAATCGACGCAGTCATCCTGACGCACGCCCACCTCGACCACTCGGGCTGGATCCCCCGGCTTGCAAAGCAAGGCTTTCATGGCCCCATCTATGCCACGTTAGCAACCATCGACCTGTGCAGCATTCTGCTGCCTGACTCCGGACACCTGCAGGAAGAAGATGCCGAGTATTACAACAAGACGCGCGCGTCCAAACACCATCCTGCGTTGCCGCTCTACACCCTGCAAGAGGCGCAGCAGTGCCTGACGCTCTTCCGTCCGGTAAACTTCGGCGAGGTCAAGCAGCTCAGTCGGGCATTTTCATTCCGCTTTGTGCGCGCCGCCCATATCCTCGGTTCGTCGATGGTGGAGATCACGCTGAACTCAGGTTCACAGAAGCTGCTCTTCACTGGCGACATCGGCCGCGTGCGCGATGACCAAATCGCTCCGGGTAAGGTCCTGCATTCCGGGCCGACCGAGGGCGAAGATTGCGATGTACTGATCATGGAGAGCACCTACGGCAATCGTCTCCATCCCCACAATGATCCTCGCCCCGAGTTGGCGGCGCTCATCCGCACCACGCTCCAGCGCGGTGGCAGTGTCGTGGTGCCGTCCTTCGCGGTGGAGCGCACGCAGAAGTTTTTGTTTCTCCTGAAAGAGCTGATGGAAACCAACCAGATCCCGCGCGTCCCGGTGCATACCGACAGTCCGATGGCAATAAAAGCCGTTCAGATTTTCCTGAAGCACGGCGAGGAGTTCACGCCCGAGACCAAGGCGCTGGTTGCCAAGTACGGCTCGCCGCTGGACTGGTCGAATTTCTACTTCGATGTGACACAAGACGACTCGAAGAAGATCAACGCTTCGAAGTATCCGCTGATCGTCGTTTCGGCGAGTGGGATGGTGACCGGTGGCCGCGTCTTGCATCACCTCATGCAGCGACTCCCCGATCCCAGGAGCCTCGTCCTGTTCATCGGATTTCAAGCCCCGGGGACACGCGGTTTCACTATTAAAAACGGAGCGGAGAGCGTCAAGATGTTCGGGCAGGAAGTGCCCATACGCGCCCAGATCGCCGCACTGGAGCAGTTCAGCGATCACGCCGATACTCCCGAGTTGCTGGAGTGGTTGCACACCTTCCACCGCGCTCCTAAGGAAACTTTTCTGGTGCACGGCGAACCTGCCGCCTCATCGCAATTGCGCAACGCGATCACTCAAGCTCTGGGATGGAACGTGCAGGTCGCCGGGTATCGCGAGAAGGTGCAGCTGCCTTAGAACAACGCTTCGGACTCTTCCACAGCTTTGTCGTTCCGCATTTCAGTTCGGTTTCAGCTCAGGCGGGTGGGGGCGAGATCGCGCTCGTACAGCCTCACATGAATTTTCTGGCTGGGATGCATCATCATCATCAAGTTCAGGACGCCAGTAACCGCACCCGGTAGGACTCGTGACCGGCTCAATTTCTCGCCTCGATTTACGGACTGTGAGTGTAATGGCGAGATTACGCCAGCTAAGCAGCAACGGTGCGGCAAACAGAGGTATACTCTCGGCCAACTCTGGCACAGTGATCCACTACCTGAACTCTGCTGGATCTCAGGAGTTCCTTCCATGTATTGCAAGCGATATGCTTCTTCGGTAGCTCTCACCATCTTCACCTTCGTTGCTGCAGGGTGGACAACCTTCGCCTCGTCGTCAGCGCAAGCGCAAACGTACAAGGTGATTTACAGCTTCACTGGCGGTGCGGATGGAGCAAGCCCTGAGGCTGGTTTGACCATGGACCGTGCTGGGAATCTCTATGGCACGACGTTTGCCGGCGGGGCCGGCTTTGGCACGGTCTTTGAGCTAAGGCATTTGCGGCCGGGCTGGATATTTTCGCTTCTCCATCTTTTTGCCGGAGGCCCGAACGATGGCGGTGGTCCCGTGGCCAGAGTGGTTTTCGGTCCGGAAGGCAGTCTTTATGGCACGACTTCCGGAGGAGGACAGACATGCCCTGGCTTGCCATACAACGGTTGCGGTACGGTGTTTCGGTTGTCGCCGCCGGGCAGACCTTGTACCGCCATACGCTGTATCTGGCCGGAAAGCGTGCTCTACCGTTTCACTGGTCAGAGCGACGGGGCCGATCCCGCCTCGGGTGATCTTGTTTTCGACCACACCGGGAATCTTTACGGAACCACGCTCGGCGGCGGTGGTGAGGGCCGAGGTGTGGTGTATCAGCTGGTTTCTTCGCACGGTTCCTGGACGGAGAGGGTTCTTCACAATGCCGATCAAAACATTGGTTTCCCACCGAATGGCGTGATCCTCGACAACTCCGGCAACCTCTACGGTACGGGTCAGGAAGGAGGTGACGGCAACGGTATAGGCACGGTCTTTGAGCTGACGCCTTCCGGTTCGGGTTGGAATGTGACTCTGCTCCATATTTTTGGGGATCCCGTAAACGGCACGTCTCCCTTTGGCGGAGTGATTTTCGACAGCACCGGCAATCTCTATGGCACCACCCTCAGTGATGGTTCAAATGGTGGAGGCACGGTCTTCGAATTGTCGCCCTCCAATGGCCAGTGGACCTTCACTCTGATCGACTCGTTGGCTGGGACCGGTGGCTCTGAAGCAAGCTTGTTCATGGATGGAGCTGGCAATCTCTATGGCACCACTGTGTTCGACGGCGTTCTTGGAGCCGGCTTGGTGTTCAAGCTGGCGCGTTCGGGTAGAGGTTGGACTTACACTTCTCTACACGACTTCAGCGGTGGAAACGATGGAGGGTTCCCGCAGAGCAGCATAATCCTTGATGGCAATGGCAACGTTTACGGTACAGCCTCATCCGGCGGAGCTAACAGCGCAGGCGTGGTGTTTGAGATCACTCCCTAGTCGCAAACCCAATCAGCCTGTAACGCTGCGCAGCCATGAGTGTCCTACGGACCACCATCCAGCGTGACGATTCCACCTAATGGGCATTCAAGGTTTTCCGTCGATTGCTGCGCAAACTTCTCCTTGGCCTCGTCTATCTTCCACGCGGCAGTGGGCTTGAGCATAGTCTTGGCCAATTTTCCATCTCTGGCATTGTATCCCGCGCTGTTATTCAGCACTGCCACAACGGTCCCAGGGATCTCTTTTCCATCAGCCTGACATGTGCCGATGAACTGTGGCGAGGTCGCCGAATGCGGAGGAAATGGAAGCACGTCACGAATAAGCCCTGTTTTCGTATTCACGAGCAGTTCGTACTCGCTTCCGCAAATCTGCCACGAACCCAAGGACAAGCGATCAGAAATCTCTGTTGCACCCAAATCCTTAAGACCCAAATCTCTGTGCCGTTCTTCGAGCACAGCCACTCGTTCATTTGAGTCGTGTTTTCCAATCAGGGACTTGGGGATATCGGCTCCGCATTTGATGCCTGCAAATTGATCCAACGCCCAGGCTCTTCCGGAGACAATCATCAAAACAAACAGGATTAGTCGAATCTTGAACATTGCACGATTCTCGCACGAAGCGCTCTACTTTCCGTGATGATTGTCGCTTGGTGTAATCGGGCCGATTTCATAAGTGATTCCGAAACGCGGCGGCCCGGCAGGATTCACAAACTCAGGAAGGATTGCTCCTAACTTCCAACTCCGGAGCAAGATAGATGGCGCGCCCTGAGAGATTCGAACTTCCGACCTTCTGGTTCGTAGCCGTTGCTGCACGGCAAATCAACAACTTAGCTAAAGTATCACGAAGTGTTAGGACACAATATTTATGCGGGTTTGGAGCACGTTGCGTCCAAACCCGTATCACTTCCGAATAGGTGAGAGAGGCAGGGGATAGGCACAAAATTGGGCACAGGCTAATGGGGTGAACCCCTCCATTGAGACAATCCTCGATTGGCACACCTCCTATTTACTGAATTCTCCTATTCAAACAGCCTCTTCTCCTTCAAGGTTGTCCTCGGCTAACGAAGCGGAGGTGGGCTCTGGTGAAAACCAACCTGACGACATCCGACAAATGGTACTCTCTGAATCTGCGTCGTCGGGATACGGGCGGGAGGCAGCGGGAGTGCTCGGACGGTCTCACAGCCGCTTCCTAACGGAACGCAGGCATACGCGACACTCTCTGAGTCGGCCCTTCCCTTTTTCCCAAGCGCCGCCCCAGCAGCGGCTACACACCATACGATTACAGCGCTCGCATCTCAGACGACAGCCCTGCGGCCTGTTGCACACATCGCAGTAAACCATGACTGCGCCTCCCATTGACGTTTGGTGCGATAATTCCTCGTATGAACGGCAAGACGATGTACGAAATGGATCTCGACGACATTCGCAGCAAGATCGAAGCAGCGCAGCCCTTTGCCTTGCCTTCCAGCGCACTCAGCAAGGCTTGCCAGTACGCGCTCGCATTGTGGAAGAAGCTCACCCGCTTCTTGGAGTACCCCGAACTAGAGCTAAGCACTAACCTGGCGGAGAATTCCATGCGTCCGGTAGCTCTTGGTCGAAAGAATTGGTTGCACATCGGCAGCCCACAGGCGGGACCGAAGGTGGCAGCGATTCTCTCGGTCGTGGAAACCTGCCGCAGGCTGAACTTGGCAGCGGTTCTCCCTGGGCTCGCTGATATCCCGATGCGGCGCCTGCCTTACTCCCGCTGGTGGGTCGCCGGGCATTCATAGACTCAAGCGACCGGGGTATTAGCGTGAAGTGATTTGCGAGCCAAAACCCCATAATTTCCTGTTTGCTGACCAACCGGACGGAATCCTCGGGATGCACTTCAGCGGGTGGGGCGTTTCCCGTCAAGTTGACTCCGAACAGGCCACTTCCGGGTGGCCCGTGACACGACCAGAAATCCCCCTCGTCGGAGAAATCTGTGGGTCACCGCTACGCTCCAATGGCGGCCGGAAACTCGGCTTGCGCGACTCTGTCGCGGCTCTGTTACCTGGGTCGCGTGCTCGTGAGAGTGTCACGGGATTGACAGGCGAAACCGCCTGACCCACAACGCATGCCGGTGTGCAATTGTGGGACAGACGGTTTCGTCTGTCGCTTGCGAAGCAAGGTCTTTTTTGCGCATCTAAAGCCATGCGGCATCGGCAATCCCGCCGGCACCCGTATCAGGGCCGCGACCGTCAGCGGATTCCGCGACTGAACCGCGAAATCCCGAAATCGGTGCAGCAGCCCTACGCGGTGGAGAACCGGCGGCGATAGGCGGTAGGTGTCGTGTCCAGCGTCCGGCTGAAGTGCTGCCGCAGCGTCGCCGCCGTCTGTAGCCCCACCGCTTCGGCAATCGCATCGATCCCGTCGTCGGTCTTTTCGAGCCGCGTCTGCGCGGCCAGGAGACGCTGGTGGGTGAGCCATTGGTGAGGCGTGGTTCCGGTCTGCTGGCGGAACTGGCGCGCGAAAGTGCGCGGCGACATCGCCGCGCGGCAGGCCAGATCCTCCACGCGCAGAGCCTGGCCCAAATGCGATTGCGCCCATTGCAAGAGCGGCGCGAGCCCTCCGGCCGCCCGGCTGTCGACGGGGTTTTGGACGTATTGCGCTTGACCGCCGTCGCGGTGCGGCGGCATGACCAGCCGGCGGGCCACGCGGTTGGCGATTTCGGCGCCATAATCGCACCGGACGATGTGCAGGCAAAGGTCTATGCCCGCGGCGCTGCCCGCCGAAGTCAGAATGCTGCCTTCATCCACGTACAGAACGCCGGGGTCGACGCAAATCTTCGGAAACCGGGAAGCCAACTCTTCCGCGTAACGCCAGTGGGTGGTGGCGCGCTTGCCATCGAGCAGGCCGGCGGCCGCAAGAACGAAGGCTCCGGAACAAATGGAGACCAGACGTGCGCCGCGAGCGTGCGCTGAACGCAGTGCTTTAAGGAGAGATTCCGGAGGAGGTTCGCTGGTTCGCTTCCAGCCCGAAATAACGATGGTTCCGGCCTGTTGCAAGGTCCGCAATCCACGACGTGCCTCGACATGAACGCCGCCGGTCGTGCGGAGCGGGCCGCGCTGGTGCGAGCAGGTCTCAAGCTTGTACCAATCGACCTCCAGCTCCGGCCTCGGCAAGCCAAAAATCTCCACCACGATCCCGAACTCGAAGATGCTGAGGCCGTCGTAAAGCAGAGTAGCCACGCGGCGATGGTCGTAGGAACGCATGGCAGGATTTTAGCGCATATTGGCATTTCTGCCTATCGCTATTATTACGGGTTTCAGCGAAACTCTAGCTGTGGAACTCAAAAAGGAGAAATACCATGCCTAAATTGCTCGACTCAACTTCCCGCGTTAGCGAGGTGGAAGCAGCCCATCCCAGCGATGTTCTTCGCCACTTCGAGCAGCTTCTGACGTTGGAAACGGATTGCTGGGATGTGTATGAAGCGATGAAGAATGGGAACCACGATTTCGTGCTGCTGGATGTTCGGAGTCCGCAGCTGTTCCAGACTGGACACATCCCCGGGGCCGTTAATCTGCCGCACGGCAGGATCAACGAGCGGAACCTGGCCGCCTACACGTCAGATACTCTGTTCGTCGTGTATTGCGGCGGTCCGCACTGCAACGGTGCCGATCGCGCGGCCGTGAATCTGGCGCGAATCGGGAAAAAAGTAAAGAAGATGACCGGTGGGATCGAAGGCTGGAAGGACGAAGGCCTCGATCTCGCGAGGGGTTGAGGTCACTGCTCTTTGATGAGGCGAGGCTCTAGCTACTTACAAGGCCTGTCCGCACCTGACCGAAGATGACCGGCTTCTGTTGGCGGCGCTGGGCCAAGTCGGCGTCGAGGTACGCCGTGAAAGAACTGTCAAACAAAATGTTGCCACGCCTTGATCAGATTAATATCCACAATCGTGGGCGGACGTGCGCCATTCCTATACCGGCCGGGAACGGGCGGACCGGCGGTGTTATTCGTGCATGGATTGGGTGGGGCAAAGGAGAACAGGGAGTTTGAGGAGCACATCGCCACACAAGGAGCATTCAAGATTGGCCACTAACGTAGCTAGACCGGAGCTGTCGCTGTCGCAGCTTGAAGAAGCCGCCCGCGTGGTTCTTCGCTATATGCCGGCCACTCCACAGTACTGCTGGCCGTTGCTCTCGCAGAGGTTGGGCTGCGAAGTATGGGTCAAGCATGAAAACCATACGCCAGTCGGAGCGTTCAAAGTCCGCGGCGGAATCTACTATCTGAGCCAGCAGCAACATACCCTCCAAAAAATGCTGGTTGCAGCTACGCGCGGAAATCACGGACAATCGCTGGCCTTCGCTGCAAAGTTGTTCGGCTTTAGGATCGTCATCGTCGTCCCGCACGGCAACAGCGAAGAGAAGAACGCTGCCATGCAGGCACTCGGCGCCGAACTTGTGGTGCACGGCGATGACTTTCAGGAAGCCCTCGAATGCTCCCGCAAACTTGCCCACGAACGAGATCTTTTGGCAATCCCTTCCTTCGATCCGTTGCTGGTCATGGGGGTGAGTTCGTACGCACTGGAGCTTTTTCGGGGAATGCCGGAGCCGGCTGTGATCTATGTGCCCATCGGTATGGGATCTGGCATATGCGGAGTGGTGGCAGCTCGCGATGCACTGGGAAAGAAGACAGAGGTCGTGGGGGTGGTTTCCTCGGGTGCGCCGGCTTACTCGCTCTCGCTGCGCAGGGGAGTTCTTCAGTCACATCCGGTGAGCACGCGGATTGCCGACGGCATGGCCTGCCGGACTCCTGATCCTTTCGCGCTCGATTGGATACGCCGCGGGGCGGAGCGCGTTGTGGAAGTAAGTGACGATGAGATTGAGGAGGCAATGCGGCTCTATTTCACCGCGACGCACAACGTTGCGGAAGGCGCCGGGGCTGCGGCCCTGGCTGCCGCGTTGCAGGAACAATCGCTCATCCGCGGGAAACGCATCTCACTGGTACTGAGTGGCGGCAACGTTGACGGGCGGATTTTTTCGCGGGTGCTGGCCAACGGGCAACACAAACTGGGTGACGCACAATGAGCTCCCAACTGCGGTTGGAAACTCTGGCCGTGCATGCTGGCCGGGACATCGATCAAGCCTCAGGGGCAGTTGCTCCCGCGATTGTTCCCTCCGTTACGTTTCAACGCGATGCGGAAGGCCATTATCCGCTGGGGTACTTCTACAGCAGTAAGGGAAATCCCAATCGGAATTCGCTGGAAGCAGCATTCGCTGCTCTCGAAGGCGGCGTGACGGCTGTCGCGTTCGCATCCGGCTGCGCTGCGATCACAGCTGTGCTGCGCACACTGCGGCCAGGCGATCATGTCCTGGTGCCCGACGACGTCTTCCAAGGCACGATCCGCATCCTGCGCGAGATCCTGTCAAAGTGGCAGATCAGCTACTCCAGTGCCGACATGACAGATGCCGACAAAGTCCGCACCGCCATCCGGCAGAACACGCGACTAGTGTGGCTGGAGACACTTTCCAATCCCATGCTCAAGGTGACCGATGTGGCTTCCATTTCAAAGCTGGCCCATGAGAGCGGCGCGGTCGCGGTCGTCGATAACACATTTGTGACGCCCGTCTTCCAACAGCCGCTCCAACTCGGAGCCGATCTGGTGGTGCACGCAAGCACGAAATACATTGGCGGACACGGTGACGTCCTGGGCGGGGTTGTGGTGGCGCGCGAGTCCAACTCGACAATCGAGACCGTCCGCCAGATGCAACTCCTGGAAGGAAGCGTGCCTTCGCCGTTCGATTGCTGGCTTGTCCATCGTGGTTTTCAGACGTTGACGTGCCGGATGCGTGGACACGCACAGAACGCTTTGCGCGTCGCGACTGCATTGGAAAAGGAACCGCTGATCACCGCAGTCTACTACCCCGGTTTGGCTTCACATCCGCAGTTCGAACTGGCCCAGCGACAACTGCAGGGCGGCTTCGGTGGAATCGTCTCGGTCCGAGTCCGGGGCGGAGCGTCTGTAGCGAATGCCGTCTGCGCGAATGTACGGGTGTTCACTCATGCTACCAGCCTCGGAATGACCGAAAGCCTGATCCAGCAACAGACATCCAGCCCGACTCATGGGCCGGGGACGAACGTTCCGGAAGATCTGGTGCGCCTATCCATCGGACTGGAGCATCCAGACGATCTGATCGACGACCTGGTCACGGCGCTTGAATCTGCGTACAGGGATTTTGGGGCGGGCGCATGAGAGCTTTGGACCGGCTGCGCAAGAGTGGGTTCGAACTCCCCGAACCGCCACCGCGCCATCAGTTCGTGCCGGTGGCGGTGGTTGGAGATCTGGCGTTTGTATCCGGGCATGCGCCATATCGTGATGGCGCTTTTCGCTTCAAAGGCAAAGTCGGGCGCAAACTGGATCTTTCCGCAGCCCAACAGGCGGCGGGGTTGGCTCTCTTGGGATGCTTACGGAGTCTGCACGCCCGCTTCGAAACCCTGGACGCCGTAAAGCGCATTCTCAAGTTGAACGCCTACGTGAATTGTGTCCCCAATTTCCACGAACTTCCTTCAGTTTCCGACGCCGCTTCGGCCATCCTCGAGGAGGTATTTGGAGAGAATGGCCGTCATGCGCGAACCACGGTCGGAGTTTGCAGCCTGCCTGCGGGCGTGGCAGTCGAAATCGAGCTTGTCGTACAGGTGCGCATTCCCCGCGGCGGACTTGAACACAATGCCCTGGAACAGAAGCCCTGGGCGCCGGGCGCAACCGGTAGCTGAATGCCGATTCAACGAAAGGCCGAGTCAACATCATGGTCACCTGTTTTCTTCGATATGAGATCGACGTAAAGAAGCTTGCGGAGTTTGAGCATTACGGTAGGTTGTGGATACATCTGGTCAACAAGATGGGAGGGCAGCATCATGGATACCTATTGCCCTCTGAAGGGGCCAGTGATGTGTCTTTGGCGTCTTTCACGTTCCCCAGCCTGATGGCTTACGAACAATACCGACAAGCGGCTGCGACCGATCCTGAGTGCCAGGCAGCTTACGCGTATGCCAACGATACGAAGTGTATTCGCCGCTATGAGAGGACGTTCTTCCGGCCCATGTTTGAATAGCCGGGCACTAGGCGTTCCGGATCTTTTCAAGGTCCAGCGTCCCTAGCACAAACTTGTATGAAGCTGGAGTCACGATGAAAGCGACAAGAATTGAATTGCACAAAAATTGGGTTGTCCAACGGCGTAACCTATTAAAGAAGTTCGCCAAGGCTTGGGGGGAGCGCGACATAGACACAGTCATGGCGTGTATGACTTCTAATTGCGTTTACGAAGCGTCCGTCGGACCTGAGCCTGGAACCACATTCCAAGGGGCAGATCAGGTGCGACGTGGAATTCTACAGATGTTTGCCCACGATGAGGGAAGTACGGCTCGAATTTCCAATTTGTTCATAACTGGCACTCACGCCGCGTGGGAGTGGACATATCGTTGGAGTGAACCTGCAGGGCGGAATCGTGCGGTGCGCGGCTGCGATGTGTTCGAGTTTTCCGGAGAGAAAATCCGCCGTAAGAGTGGTTTTCGCAAAACCACAAAGTGAACATTTGCGATTACGTATCTGGTGTTCGCCACACGGTTTTTTAAGGCGCGATTTGGGCAATGCTTGCGGTGCAGGAAACTTATTCAAGTCGGAAACACTCCCGTTTCGGTTTTTTGTGCAGAAACACCGAGGAATTTGTCGAAGCCTGCGGATTCGAGAAGTTGCAAAGGGTTGAACATTGTCATTTCTGCCTATTGTTCACATCGCGAGCGCAAGGCATAGTCAGTGAGGCGATATTTTCAAATCGCAATCGTACAACTAGTGAATCCATAAGAGCCTCCATTTGTGATCCCCCCGGAGGCCTCGCTCCGGAGGACAGCTTGTGTCTAGGAATACCGCCGCGCTAGGCGGCGAACGAATGAAGCGCGTCATCCTCATTTTGGTCGGTGGACTCGCGGCAATGGTCGCGCTTTCGGCGACATACAATCTCGCCGTGTCCGCCGTGTTGCAACATCGCTATCCGCCTCCGGGGGCGATCTACAGCGTGAACGGTTACTCCATGCACCTGTACTGTACGGGCGCCAGCGCTCCGACGGTGATCGTCGAAGCAGGCCTCGGCAACGACTTCATCCGTTGGCAGAAGGTGCAACCGGAAGTCGCGAAGTTCACGCGCATCTGCACTTATGACCGCGCTGGCCTGGGCTGGAGCGACGAACGACCCGAACCCCATGACGCCAAGCACATCGCGCAGCAACTGCATGCGCTGTTGCAAGCGGCGGGTGAGAACGGCCCGATCGTGCTCGTTGGCGCGTCGGCCGGAGGATATTATGCGCGCCAGTTCGTATCGGATTTTCCGCAGTTGGTCGCCGGCATCGTGTTCGCCGACAGCAGCGTGCCCGACCAGGTCCGCGACATGCCGTCTGGCGAGGGCGCATGGACTCCGGAGAAAGCGCGGCAGGTCCATCACGACAGCATGTGGGACTTAATTAAGGAATCGACGGGATGGGCGCGGCTGAGCGGCCAATGCAAGGGCGACGTCAAGCAGGGACTGGACGCGTGGCGAAACCAGGCGCGGGCCTTGGCATGCTGCCCTTCTTGCGCGCGCTCCGGACTTGGCGAGTGGGACGAGTTCTGGCATTCCGCCCATGAAGCGGCGGAAGCGCGTTGTTGCGGCAACATTCCCCTCTTGATCGTCTCGGAGGATCCCGACCGGCCGAACCCGGCGTGGGACCCTCAGACTTGGAACAAGCTGCAAGAGAGCCTGAAAGCGCTGTCTCCGCAGAGCCGTCGCATCATCGCTCACGGCAGTGGTCATCACATCATGATCGAACGGCCGGATGTCGTGGTTGCGGCGATTCGACAGGTAGTCACCGACATTCGCGAGCACAAGCCGGATCCGCAGGCGGGAACTACTGTCGTGCAATAGGTCGATATGTATCATGACTGGTGGCCACCCTTTCCGCTGGTTATTTCCTTCCACATGAAGGTACTAACAACATTGCGTTTGCCTTATTCAGCTTTTCGAGCCTGGCAGCATATGAGGAATACAGAACCAAAGCTGCTACAGACCCAGAATGCCAGGAAGTGATGGCGCATTATCGAAACACCAAGTGTTTTGACGGCTATGAGCGAAGTTTCATGTGGCCGGTTTTCGACTGAAGAGTTAAGGAGAAGATGCAAAGGAAGGAGTTGATTATGACGCCGGCGCAACCGGGACTAGAGGTGTCGGCCCCATGGACCTACCGCGAAAAGCTGTTCAACCTGTTGGCTGGCCGGGATCCGATCGAGGTGTTAGGGCAGACGGCACCCACCCTGGCCGATATTGTGGCCAGACATCCGGCGGAAGCCCTGCGCGGGCGAGTAATTCAAGGGAAATGGACTCCGAACGAAATCATCGGCCATCTCACCGATATCGAATGGGTTTATGGATATCGCCTCAGGTTGATCCTTTGCGAGGACGAGCCGGCTATTCTGGGCTTCAGGCAGGATGCTTGGGTAGCCTCCTTGCGCCACAATGAACGCGAGCCGTCCGAACTTGTCGAAATATTTCGGACGCTGCGCGTACTCAATTTGCCTGCGTGGAGACAAATGTCACCAGAGGACTTGCAACGCAGCGGGCAGCACAATGAGCGTGGCGCGGAGTCCTTGGCCGTGATGGTACAATTGCTGGCCGGTCACGACCTTTCCCACCTGCATCAGATCAGTCGTTATATTCAAGCCCTTGAGTCGCGGGGCTAGCGCTGCCGCGACTGCATGCCGTCGAGTCGCCCACTTGGAGTGCATTGGGACGTGTAGTCGGCTACGCTTCCCTGTGTCCAGCCCCTCGGGACGCGTTTAGGCAAGAGAGCGGAACGGGCGTTTCTCGTCAACTTATGACTGTCGAACAGACCAAGTTCGGGATCGTTCCTTATTTGCACTACAACAGCTCTCGACGGTTCTTGCAGCAACTTACTGAGAGTCGAGGAATCTGCGAATAAGCGCTACCGTTTCCGCTGGGCGCTCTTCCATCAACCAATGCCCGGAGCCAGCGACAACCGCCTCTTGAACATTGGTTGCGACGTTCCGCATGATCACTGCTTGTAGCCGACCAAACGACTTCTCTCCGCCGACAGCCAGCACGGGCATCGTGAGCTTCACGCGCGCAAAAACTTCGTTGTCCTTTGCGTCCTGGGAAAACGCAGTAAACTGGGCAAATCCAGCCCGCATTCCCCCTGGTTGCGCGTAAGTGGCAGCAAAGAAATTTCTGGTCGCTTCGTCAGGTTTGGAGGGGTCGCCCGTGAAGTCATTCCAAATCCGATCGAAGTAGATGCGCTCACGCCCAGCCACGAGCCGTTCTGCATCCGGACCATGAAAATTGAAATGCCAGACTCCGGGATTCAGCAGAATTTCCTTCCACGGCTCGATCCCCGGAATCGGTGCGTCCATTACGACCAGCCGCTCAACCTTGTCCGGATACATAGCAGCGTAGGCATAAGCCACCATGTTGCCGATGTCGTGCGCGACCACAAACGTCTTGTCATATCCCAACGCCGTCACGACCGCGCGCATGTCTTGGGCCTGCGTCTTCTTGTCATACCCGGATTCAGGCTTCGATGACTTCCCAATTCCACGAAGGTCCGGTACCACGACCGTGTGATCTTTCATGAGATCCGCAGCCAGAGGCGCCCAGGAGTCGCTGTTCTCAGCGTATCCGTGAATGAGCACAACTGCCGGTCCCGTTCCTCCCCAGCGCACGAAGATATCCGCTGGTTCCGGGCTGTGAATGGTCTTTGCCTGAAAACTGGCCGGCAGAGACGGCGGCGCGCCAGAACCTCGAAGCATGATTCGTTCACCCTAGCGTTTGGATTTCAGCGCTAATCGCGATTGCGCCATGCACGACATGATAAAACGTTTCTACGGTCAGGGCGGTCCTCAGAAGTTCAAGCCCTTCAATGGCATTCATTCATATCAGAATCCCGAGTCAATTACTGCGCGAATCGTCGGCAAACTGCCGACTGAGAACGGACGACCCGCCGTAAGTCACAAGAAAGGGTAGGGCGTTATACGGCAAGATGAAAGGAAAGCGATTCGTAAACACTGGCCGACAATTCTGAGCAGCGAGTGGGGAGTCGATTTCATAATCGTTAGAGCAGACGGGTGATAACGTCCTCTATCATGCACGATATCGAGCGGTGGGATTTCTTCCGCCTCATTTTGCCGTTATCCAGGGCCAGGTCTTGTTCTGAGATCGTCCACTTCTGGAACAGAAGACCCAATATCCTGCGCCGCCACTCCCCGACTGTTGGCCACGCAGGCCGTACCGCACGTCCTGGAATAACGTGGTCATCAGAAACCCCTCGATCGGGCTAAGACGCATAGCCCAACCCCCAACTGTTTCAACTTTCGCGCAAGGCGACGATCGGATTCACCCTGGCCGCGCGCCGCGCCGGTATATAGCTGGCCAGTAGCGCAACCACCATCAGAATGAGCGGCACGGCTAGAAACACTTCCGGATCAAGCGGTCGGACTCCGTACAGCAAACTGGAAATCAGCGGGGCCATGATCCCCGACAAGAGCAGACCGATCCCCACTCCGATGCCGGCCAAACCCGCGCCCCGGCTCACAATCATTTTCCCAATGGTCGAGGGCATGGCTCCCAGCGCCATGCGCACTCCAATCTCGTGCGCCCGCTGACCTACCATGTAGGCCAACAGACCGTAAATTCCCACCGACGCCAATAGAAGCCCCACCACGGCAAATATCCCCACTAATTCAGCGGAGAAGCGGCGCGAAGCCAAAGAACCGTCAATGACCTCATTCATAGTGCGTACGTTGAATACCGGCAGATTGGGATCGACTGCCTGTATCTCACGGCGTATGAGCGGCTCCAGGCTGGTGGCGGACAAAGAGGTCCGGACCGTCGCGCTACCGGAGGTGAACATCGTGGACATGAACATGACCAACACTGCGCGCACAGAGCTACGCAAGGAGACCTTACTGAAGATCGTGGCAGAGCTTGGGCACCCGCCATCAACGCGGCGAATGGCGCAACTTCTCAACCAGCGCGGCCTTCCAATTTCTTACGTTCAGGTGGCGACGTATTACAAGCAACTCGGAGTCGGCGTCGCCACCCGTGGGCCTTCTCTCCTTAGCTGTTCAGGACTTAACGCTAGTAGGGAGAGAGCGAGAGATCAGGAGTTTGAAAACCTACCGCAAACGTAACTGCAAAGCAGATGCACGGTAGAGGCAGTAGCCTCCGTTGTGGGGTGTAGCCGGTAAGCGCTTGAGGTTCGTTTTCGGAAAGGACGAGAGCAGGCATGAACCCGAGAGCGATCCGGAAAGCTGCTGGTCTTACACAATTCCAACTCATCGAAAGGGCAGGAATATCGAGGTTTCGTTTTTGCATGGCCGAGTCCGGCCATCTCGAACTCAGGCCCGACGAGCTAGACGCGATCAGGATCGCCGTAAGGCCGGGAGATGGAAAACACGGCACGCACGGTTTCTGAGTTCGTTGCGGTGAGTGCGGGACAATCCTCCGGGCGATTTCAGCGCCGCACCGAGATGTGGCGCTAGGACTCGCAGGGGATCAGCATGTATGGGGCCTGCCATGCCAAATGGTCGGTGCCGGATGCACGGCGGAGCAAGCACGGGGCCGCGCACCAGAGCAGGCTTGGCGCGTTCAAGGCGGGCCAACTGGAAATATGGCCTCTATTCGTCAGAGGCCAAGCTGGAAGCGAAACAGCTTCACCAGTTGCTGCGCGCGTGCAGGAAACAGTGCTGCGATATTACGGAATCCTGCCAATGAAGGGTTGCGTTATCCTCCGTCCGCGGGATGCTGCCTCGAGTATCCCTTTTCATCGAAGCTTTTCCCTGCGCAACACGTCAAGCAGCCGTGCCAAGGAGGGTCACCGTAATAGGCCATCGAACCGATGTTATCAGGCATGAAACCTCCGTGTAGCGGCGTTCGGGGAACCAAACCTTTTGTCTGGCATACCAGACACCCCCCTAAATGTTATGTCCACCATGAGAGAGTGTCCAGCACCAATCACGCCCTGTTGGTTCAAATCGGGAAACGTATCCGGCTACTGCGAAAGCGGAAAGGATGGACCCAGATTGACATGGCGGTTGCCTCGGATCACGGCCTCGATCACGCTGTCGGCCGCGCTTGTGGGAACGATTCGTGTGATGGTGAAGCCTGCCGTCCCGAGCAGGTCGCGCCACTCCGACTCCGTACGCTCGCGCCCGCCGGGGAACATGAGCATGATCAGATCGAGCGTCTTGGCGGGATGAGGTCGCGAGTTCTCCGGCAAAACCATGTCCACCACGATCAACCGTCCGCCTGCACGCCCGGCGAGCGCCTGGCGCACGTTGCCGAGGATCTTCAGTGCGTGCTCGTCGGCCCAGTCGTGGATGATGTGCTGCATGAAATAGGCATCGGCGCCGGCGGGGATGTGCTCGAAGAAGTTGCCGCCGAGGGGCTGGCAGCGGTCCTCGAGGCGCATCTCGCACATCGTGCATTTCGCGCCCTCGACGACTGCGGGCTGCTCCAGCAGAATGCCTTTCATCTGCGCGTGCCGCTTTAGAGCCTGGCACAGAAACAGGCCATGCCCGCCAGCCACATCCATCAGCGTTCCCACACTGGCGAAGTCGTAGGCGTCGAGCACCGCCGGTGCAAGGTCGGCGGTGATTGCGGTCATGCCCTCGTTGAAGGCGCGGCAGAACTCAGGCATCTCCGCGAAGACCTCGAACGCCGGCTTGCCGTATAGGTGCTCGATGGCTGGCTTGCCAGTCTGTACCGAGTGCATCAGGTCGCTGGTGACGTGCATGATGAACGGATTTGAGGCCTCATTTGGTGAGGTTCGCACAGGTGTCCACAAGAAAAACTGCTATTTGCACGAGAAAAGTTCTTGGACCTGCGGCATCGCCCCTACCGGCAGCCACTCGCCAGGATCTACTCTCTGGCTTCCGTTACAATGGCAAATCACGTGCTTTTTCGTGTGATGTTTCTCACAGAGAGCGACTCGGAAAAGCTGCTCATTTGAGGGCGCTTACAAAGACAGGGTAGGTACGTCTTTTCAGTAGATGTGCATTGTTTTGCACACGTGTACTTTTTGACAGTCCACAGTTTCGGCATCGAGGAGCCGAGACCATGGGCTTTCCCGGCGAGTGGAGCTACATTCGGACGCAAGTGCGGTACTGCGCTTGTCGCTTGTGCAATCAGCGACGCGATCTTCGTGAACGTGACTCCGAAGTGAGACGGGGCTCCAGGTGCTCCACCCAAGCCTGTCTTTGCTCGAGTGGGCGTTTTCGTGCCTAGTCTCGGATGTCATTCAACGAACGAACCTGTGGTTCTATTGCCGCTCATTTGCAAGACAAGCGAATGCGCAGGACACCCGCCTGCTGCCGCGATCGCGGCAGCAGCAATTGTTCCAGTAAGGAGTGCGCCATGCCTAGCTTATTGCGTTTACTCGATTATCCTCGTAGCAGAGCGCTTTACCGGTGGCTTGTTCCAACCGCGCTGTTTTTGTCCGTTCCCGCGCAGCCGATACATTCGCAGACAGTAGGCACTAGGGCGGCGTTCGCTTCCACGGAGATACGCGAGCACGGAGAGCTCAACAATACGCAGCCGGTGGGCCGCGTCCGCCTCGAAATGAGTACGACCACTTTCAATTTCAACGGTACCGGCACTAACCAGATTACGGTATCGCTCTCGGACTGCCCAACATGCACGATGGCCAAAGGCAGTGCCAGCGGCCAGGGAGACCTTCAGTCCACCGGCACGTACAACGTTTATTCCGGCTCTGAAGCTCCGTTTTCGCTTACCGCCGATGGGAACGGTGATTTCACCATCAATCAGACAGCTCAGATCTTTTTCAGCTACACCTCATCGGAGGGGGCGAGGGCCGTCGGTCCACCTACCCTTCTTCTTATAGGCACGCTCACGTTTGTTTCAGCGGGTCCCACCAACATACGAGCCATGCTCACAGCGACAGGTGGCACCTTGGCCCGGTTCTTCCCCAACAGGGGACTGGGGAACGTCTATATCGTCCTTGGGTTTTCGGCTGCTAACGGGAGCCTAGAGAGCCTCGTTGGCAAGCAGGGCGTCCTTGGGGCATTTTATATCGACGCAACAATAGTTCCGATTCCGCGTCCGAACTGAGATATCCTCTTTGTGCGCTGCCCGTAGAAGGCATAGCCATGCCACCCAACACAGTTTCGCCCAATGCAAAAGCCAGCTTGGGCGGCGCACCCGGCTATCTCCGGTTACTTGTTCGGGTTCCGTTTGCGGCGGCTTTGCTTCAGGCGATAACTGTCGCCGTTCACCTCCAGAATATGCACATGGTGAGCGAGCCGGTCCAGCAAGGCGCCGGTGAGTCGCTCGACGCTACGGCGTTTCGGGGACAACTTTAAGGAGGCCACCCATGCCACTTAAGCATCAAGAAGCGGCAGTTGACGCGGTGCAAAGCCATAACCGTAAGCGGTCGATTCCCGAGGTGTAGCGGTGCCAGCGATGCTAGCAACGGGCAGATCGGCAACAACTCTTGACCACCTTGCCGACGGTTTTAATAAACCGTCAGAGCCTTTGTAAGCGATGCAGCGTCATAGGTTGCGGCCTGTCAGCCCAGGATAGGTGCAACTTCGCGCGGCCGAAAACGACAAGTGTGAGCCGCTTAAACGGCTTGAGTACCGCTTCCATAACCGCTTGCCGTTATGGCTTTGACCCGCGCCAATTGTCGCCTCCGACCGATTAAGCGGTATGGGTGATACCCCTTATGCGCAAGCGAAAAGATGAAAAAGCTCAGAAGCCGAGGCTATTCAGGTGTATAGGGTTGGCCACCAGGGTGCCAAGATAGAAATTCCGCTTCATGTGCCTGAAGTGCGTAAGCGCGTCTATAGTACCGGCCTATTGGGAGTAGAACGGAAATCCCGGTGTATTCATGTTAGTAAGACGAAACTCATAAGCGAAGAAGCATTGACGGGACTGTCGGGCCGCCGACCCATCGCGGCAACCTGTGACCAAAAGGCGGTCATCCATGAAAAGCTGGAAGACCAATTACGCAAGCATCCCGTGGCAACCGTACGTGGTTTGTATCTTTGCTCTACTCGTTCTTGCGCTGATCCCTGATCATGCGGACCAGATACCGGGGATTCCCATAGATGAAGCCCTCAACGCCAACGATAACACCACAGCCTCCAGCGTGATTGGCGAATCTGCGAACACGCCGTCGGAGTCGGGAGCGGACGTCGATAACACCATCGCTTTCACATTCCAGAAGCTCGTTGACACCAACGTTAAGGTCCCACCAGACAAAAAGCTGAAGTTCTCGGAGTTTGGACCTCCGGCGATTTCCGTAACACAGGCAAAGGAGAGCGGAGGATTACCCTCCATAGCAGTTGCCTATGTGGCGTCCGCCGTGGACGAAAGCGGGAGGCTGGCTGTCCCTGGTGTTTATGTTAACAAGCCCAGTGTCGGGGATCCGGTTCGTGTGGTGGACACAACCAAGAAGCCACCAGACGGCGGTTTTTTCTTTAGTTTCGGAGAGGCTCCGGCCATCGAGGGCGGTTTCGTCGCCTTTTTCAGCAGCGGTATACAAGGATCCGGACAAACAGGCCTCTATACCAGCGCCCCGCCGTATCGGTCGTACAGCATAGTCGCCGACCAGAACACTCCTATCCCAGACGGCAAGGGAAATTTCACGGGCTTCCTCACCCTTCCCGCGGCAGCTCTCAGCGAACGAACCCTAGCTTTTTCAGGCGCCGGGGTCGACAACCAGTTAGGTGTATACATAGGTATCCCAGGGAAATTAGGCAAGGTCGCCGACAAGAAAACTAACTGTCCCAGCGGCGGGAAGTTCGTTGGTTTTGCTAACGTGTCGATGAGCAAAGGGAAAGTGGCATTTCGTGGCAACGTCGACCTATTGTCATCTGGCATCTACACAGGGGACTCAGAAGGGGACATCAAAACACTTGCGGATAAAACCATTGCGTGCCCGCAGGGCAATGGTATGAAATTTAGCGGTGCTGACCGGCCGTCTATTAATGACGGCCAGGTCGCATTCGTGGGCTACGGTTGTAATGAGGTCGGTGTCTACTCAGGAGCGCCGGGCTCACTCAACGTGGTTGCAGATACGACTACAAAAATCCCGGATGGCACTGGAAGGTTCACGAGCTTTCTCTTTACCGCCCAGAGTGGCAAGAATGTAGCTTTCAAAGCAGTGGGCGAAAAACAAGTGGGCATCTATCTCTGGGTGGATGGTTCGCTACTGAGGGTGGTCGATCGGAACACGAAGTTGGACGGGCAAGCCCCAGCCGATTTCGGGTTTATCCGCAATGGGCTGGATGGCGCGTATCTCGCTTTCCAAGTGACTTTTGAGGATAAGACGAGCGCTATCTATCTCGCGAGTCCGAAGAAATGATTGGGAATGGAACATTGTCGAATGGAGGGCAATTCACCGAGTTTATCTGCTTGATATATCCGTTGATCATCGCCCGGAGCATTTGCAGCCAATGAAAAATCAGGCTGAATCTCTAGGAGTAACCAATGCAAACCGACCCACAGATCAATGATGAGCTGCTCGAAAGCCTATGCGCGGACGCTCGGACTCAGTTCGAATCTAGAGCATGGTTTAACCCATACTTCCGGTTGGAAGCGATGCGTGCCCAGCTCAGCATTGAGACTCTTGTAGCGGAAGGAGACTTGAACGCGGCATCAGTATGGCGAGAAGCACCAATGCTTGATGTGACGCGCGACATCAACGCTGAGATTGTTTCCGCCGCTTGATGGCAATCGGCCCCAGTGGATTTCGTAAAAAGTTGCTGTAGAAAGATGCGAATTCGAATTCGTCCGTAAGCTATATGTACTTCTCAATTCCCATCGGCTCATTCGGCGCGGAGATCTTCGGAATGGCGAACCGATAGGCATGGGTATCTTCGCTTTGTATTCGCCGCGTAAGGTGTAGTAGCTGCCGGATCCTCGGCGGAGAGCACGTATCATCCGCTGACAGGAAGCCACCTAATAAGGAGGAGCCGGTATGAAGCGGAGTCTACAGGCAGTTCAATCAGCAGCAGCCCCCCAACCTCACGTGGGTAACACCATCGGAATCGACCTGGGCGATCACTGGAGTCGCTACTGCGTGTTGGACGCTAGCGGAGCGATAGTGGAAGAAGATCGGGTTCGTACCACGGCAGATGGGCGGCGGAAGCGCGCTCGAAAGCTTCCCAGTCATGTCACAGCCGATGACGGCAAAGTCTCCACTGGCCAGTTCCCAAATGTCGGGACAACCGGCGGTAGAGGCACACACAGCATTGTCTGCGTGCGGGTCACGGCCAATTCGCCTCTTGAACATGATGACCTCCGTTCTCAACGAGCCTACTGATATAATATATTACTTATTAAGTATATACCAGTGAGGAGGTGTTTGCCAGTAAAATCGTCCCTTCTAGAAGGATCTTCAGGACGAATGGCGCGAATCCCAATTACCGTGATGGGCTACCGGTGCGAGCGATGCGAGCACGAGTGGGTCCCGAGGTCTCACCGCGCCCCAGCTGTATGTCCGAAATGCAAAAGTCCCTATTGGGATCGGCCAAGAAGGTCGGCCTCGGAGCGGCTGATTCGGAAGTCTTCTGGATCAATAAAATCTGCGGGCTCGCAATCGTAATCTTGCGGCGTTTCCTCGTGGCTTCGCGGCAATTGAGAAGTGCTTGCACGCTGCAAGACACCGAGTCTATGATCGTATGCCTGCGATAAGTAACCTACTCAAGAGACAGAATCACCGTGCCCAGAGCGACTATGCGACGCGAGGTAAAACGACCGCGCTCACCACGCGTTTGTATTACATATGAGCTCGAGACCGGGGGCGCGGTTGCGAGCCGCGAGATTCCATTCGTAGTTGGTGTCTTAGCCGATCTTGCGAGCCAGACGGAAGTCCGGTCATCACGGCTCAGAGAGCGTAAGTTTGTCGAGATCCTTCGGGACAACTTCGACGCCGTTCTGGCGAACGTGAATCCTCATGTCGCGTTCCAAGTAGAGAACAGATTGAGCGAGGACGCGAATGCAGCACCTCTTGAGATCGATCTCCGCTTCAGCAACTTGAGAGACTTCGAGCCTGAATGTGTGGTCCAGAGGATTGCGAGTTTGCGCGACCTGCTTCAACTCCGAACAGCGCTATCGGATCTCCGCAGTCGTTTATTTGGAAACAGCGCGTTGGAGGAATTGTTATTTGATTTGGCCAGTAACGACAAACACTTAAGGGACGCGTTGAGGGAGCTAGATGGTGCTGAAGCTACCGCAGCTACACCGATGTCGCATGGGTCAAATGCGCCCCCCCCCTGAATTCTCGCAAAGAGAGTTGCAGCCTACTGAAGGACAGCAGTTGTTTGAGAGACTCTTGCACGCGAACGACTACACTGCCGCCCCGTCGAGCAAAGATCAAGGCGCAGCTTCGGTCAAAGTGTTTCTGCAACAGGTGTTCGATCGACTCATCCCCATTACGGATGACCTCGAACGGGACATACAACGTCGAGTTCAGCAGATCGACCACCTTATTTCCCTCCAGCTTAACGAGATTTTCCACCATCCGAAGTTCCAGAAAGTCGAGAGCACCTGGCGAGGCCTCAAGTACCTGATTGAATATAGCGAATTATCGCCTTACCTAAAGATCAAGGTACTGGACGTTTCCAAGCGAGAATTGATTCGGGACCTGCAGCGCGTTCCTGAGGTTGATCAGTCCATATTATTCAAGAAGATAGTTCAGGATCCCTATGAGCAGCCCGAAAGCGAGCCGTTCAGCGTTCTGGTGGGTGATTACGAATTCAGCCATCATCCAGAAGACATGGAGTTGCTGGCGCAAATGTCGGAAATAGCTTCGTCCGCTCACGCGCCTTTTCTTGCAGCCCCTGCGCCGGAGCTTCTTAATATAGACAGCTTCAATAATCTCGACTCGGTAAGGGATTTTGCAAAGACGTTTGATACTAGCGATTATGCAAAGTGGCGGTCTTTCCGTCAGGCGGAGAGTTCCCGCTATGTCGGTCTTTGCCTCCCCCGCATATTGCTGCGAAAGCCCTACGGTCGGGACGCTACGCCTATTGAATGTTTCGACTATCTAGAATCTACAGGAAGGGGAGGTCACACTACTTATGTGTGGGGCAACGCCGCTTACGCCCTTGCTGCTCGACTGAATAGTGCTTTTACGGAGTACGGCTGGTGCGCGGCAATACGCGGTGTCGAAGGTGGAGGTTTAGTCGAAGGACTACCCATGCATAGAGTGAGAAGGGACGATGGCGAAGAGACATTTCTTGGGCCAGCCGAGGTTTCGATTACTGATCGGCGCGAGAAAGAGTTAGCCGACCAAGGATTTATTCCTTTGATCAACTGTAAGGGTACAGACTACGCTGCTTTCTTTAGCGTGCAATCGTGCCAAAAGCCGAAAATCTATGACTCGGAAGTAGCGAATGCGAATGCTCGCCTCAATGCGCAGCTAACGTACACGCTCGTCATGTCGCGGTTTGCACATTACATGAAAGTGATGATGCTACACAGAGTTGGACATTTTCTTTCGCGTGCAGACTGCGAACGGTTTCTTACTGAATGGCTGTCGCAACATGTGTCTCCCGACGAAAATACCTCTTTGGAAATGCAGGCTCGCCTTCCTCTCGGACAGGCGAGCATTGAAGTCATCGAAATCCCAGGGAAACCAGGAGCTCTCAGAGCAGCAGTGTATCTTAAGCCTCGCTTCCAAATGCCTGAAGTAACGGTATCTTTGAGGCTCGTTGTCGATTTACCACAGCGCGCACGACTATGAGCTATGCTTGTGGCTTTGCCGGTTCCTGTTATCTTGTTAGGTCTCGGAAAGCCCGATAAGGTCGCGCCGAAAGGACAACTCCTAAAATGGTGCCCATCCAAGCCAGTCTCGTAAAAGCGGGTACGAGCCTAGCTGCCGAAGGCGTCCGCGGGTTTCTTCAAAAACTCTTGGGGCCAGCGCTGGAGGAGGCGGGTCTTATACTCCAAGATGATGTTCGGCGCTATCGTCTGCAGAATCAGATCAAAATTCTCACGAAAGCGCGTTCAATGCTTGAGAAGGCAGGCATCAGCCCAACAGCCGTACCGCTTAAGACGCTGCTTCCGCTGTTGGAGAATGCCTCGCTGGAGCAGGAAGACGACTTACAGACAAAGTGGGCCGCGTTACTGGCTAATGCAAGTTCCCCGGCTGGCTCCTTATTAGTGCTACCCGGGTTTTCTGAGATTCTTAAGCAACTGTCCCCGCAAGAGGCTCGACTCCTCGACGGGATGTATGATCGCGTGTGCCTGGAGTTGAACCGAATTTACGAGCAGGTTGACGGTTCATTGTTGAGCTATATAGGCGCTGCAGGTATGTCACACGATTCCATCGGACAGCTCTATGTGAGCCTCGGTCTCAGTTCCACTGCATGGGTCAACCTAGGCGAACCCCTGGATGATGAGGTGAACGATGCGGTCCGGATTCAACGAACCCAACTCGGCACCGCATTGGACAATCTTATGCGACTGGGTGTGCTCTACAGAGAATTCGGAACAAAATACAGGGACAAGTATTTTCTTTCGACACTTGGCTTTCAATTTGTATCGTGCTGCCGCCGACCTACGCCTCTTGGGGAACAAGAGTCGCGGGTTTCTGCTCTGCGCTTATGAGCATGGGAACTCCTGTATCGACTCCTAGGTGGAATCACCCGGCGATTCGCAATTACTTCGATGTGCTCAATACGGGCGAGAGCTTGGGCGTGGCCACCCCGCATTTATCCTCGCTTCGAGAAAGAATTGAACTTTAGAGCTTGTTGCCCAGCTCCCCAGCTCTCGAATACTGCTTCCACGAATCGCCGATTTTTCCGAAGAAACCTCAAACAACGAGACCGGGTCCGGGTCTCAGGCCGCTTCGTCTTTATTCCCGACTGCTCAGCCGCTTAAACGACCTCCTACTGCGGAAGAAACGCAAAGGCTACAAGGAGAGGAATATGGCAACGAGGATGTTGTAAGTGGGTTGACAACTTATGGAGCCGGTCAAGGCGAGGGAGCGAGCGCGAATCGGCGCGCTGGCACCCTTGCTTTGATCGTCTTGCTTTGCGGTCGGGGAGTGGGAACAGGAACCATCGCCCAGTCATCCTTACCTCGTAAGGATTTCTCGCAGCCTCCTAGCCTTTCAGCGTTCCCTTTTGCGGCGAGGTTTGCAAGCCCTCTCTCCGCAAGTTCCGGTCGTGGGGTCGTATCACGTTGCCGGCATCAGCGATTTCGTTGTCAGCCCAGCCGAGCTTCTACCTCCCATCTAAGGGTTGGGCGGGACTTCAAGCAAAAACCCTTTGGAGCAACACCCTCCGATTTCTCGGAGAGAGCCGCTCCAAAGGGCTCGCGGCGGCTCGTGGTGTGCTCCTCCCCTTGACGTGACCGGCGAATTTTGTACCAGGGGGAATGTTAGAGAAACTGGTACAGAAGGAGCTGGAGAATGGCACGCAAGAAGCACGGCGCGGAGCAGATCGTTGCCATCCTGCGTCAGATCGAAGTCGAGTTAGCCAACCACAAGAACATCGGCCAGGCCTGCAAAGAGGCCGGGATCACCCAACAGACCTATTACCGCTGGCGGAAAGAGTACGGCGGACTGAAGCTGGAACAGGCTCGACGGCTGAAAGAGCTGGAGAAAGAGAACAGCCGTTTGCGCCGACTGGTGACCGAGTTGTCGCTGGAGAAGCAAGTCTTGAAGGACGTGGCGGAGGGAAACTTCTAAGCCCCGGGCGGCGACGTTGCGCGGTACAGCATGCTCGCGAGCAACATCGGTTGTCGGAGCGGCGTGCGTGCCGGCTGTTGGGGCAATGGCGGGGGACGCAGCGTTACATCGTAACCCAGCGGAACGATGAAGATGAACTCACGCGAGCCATCCTGCAACTGGCCAGTGAGTACGGACGATACGGGTATCGGCGGATCACGGCTTTGCTGCGCGATCTAGGCTGGGAGGTAGGCAAGGACCGGGTGCAGCGGATCTGGCGCCGGGAAGGCCTCAAAGTACCACAGAAACAGCGGCCGCGAGGGCGGCTGTGGCTGAACGATGGCTCCTGTGTACGGCTACGACCGGAGCATGAGAATCACGTCTGGAGCTACGATTTTGTGCGCGCCAGCACGCACGATGGCAGGACGCTGCGGCTCTTGACTCTGATTGACGAGTACACCAGGAAGTGCCTGGCGATCCGGGTGGCGCGGCGGTTGAACAGCTATGACCTGATCGAAACCCTGGCCGACCTGATGCTGGTGCATGGTATCCCGGAACACCTACGGTCGGACAACGGGCCCGAGTTTATTGCCGAAAGACTGCGGAAGTGGCTGTCGGCGGTGGGCGCAAAGACGCTGTACATCGAGCCCGGCAGTCCCTGGGAGAACGGGTACTGTGAGAGCTTCAACGGCAAGCTGCAAGATGAATGCTTAAAGAGCGAGATCTTCTATTCGCTGAAAGAGGCCCAGGTGGTGATCGAACAATGGAGAGTGCACTACAACACGGTACGGCCGCATTCCTCGCTGGGCTACAGACCACCAGCGCCGCAAGCCATCTTGCTGAAGGAACCGGGGCATGGAGATATGGAAAACGCTGCGCGTTTCCCACATCTCCACACCCCCGACTACGACTACGGACTAGGGTCGAAAAAGGCGCTACACTAACATTCCACTTGGTACAAAAGATCGGTCAGGTCACCTTGTACGCAGCAATCATCGGAAAAGCGTAAACATATGCTTCCTGATAGGTCTCTTTATTGGATACTGCCTTGCGCACCGGCCCGGCGTTCTCGCTGGAACACCCAGCCCAACCAAGCATCAACGTCAAGGTTGCAACAAGAGAGACTGTTACTTTCTTGGTCATCTTCATGTCTTGCGCCTCTTTCCAACCACACATTTCATTCTGGTTGCGCCTGTCCGCCATGTCAATCTGGGTCCATCCTTTCCGCTTTCGCAGTAGCCGGATACGTTTCCCGATTTGAACCAACAGGGCGTGATTGGTGCTGGACACTCTCTCATGGTGGACATAACATTTAGGGGGGTGTCTGGTATGCCAGACAAAAGGTTTGGTTCCCCGAACGCCGCTACACGGAGGTTTCATGCCTGATAACGTCGGTTCGATGGCCTATTACGGTGACCCTCCTTGGCACGGCTGCTTGACGTGTTGCGCAGGGAAAAGCTTCGATGAAAAGGGATACTCGAGGCAGCATCCCGCGGACGGAGGATAACGCAACCCTTCATTGGCAGGATTCCGTAATATCGCAGCACTGTTTCCTGCACGCGCGCAGCAACTGGTGAAGCTGTTTCGCTTCCAGCTTGGCCTCTGACGAATAGAGGCCATATTTCCAGTTGGCCCGCCTTGAACGCGCCAAGCCTGCTCTGGTGCGCGGCCCCGTGCTTGCTCCGCCGTGCATCCGGCACCGACCATTTGGCATGGCAGGCCCCATACATGCTGATCCCCTGCGAGTCCTAGCGCCACATCTCGGTGCGGCGCTGAAATCGCCCGGAGGATTGCCATTCTTCAGCCAACCTCTCCGCTTTGCATGGGGTTCATTGTCCGGCATTTGGTTTATCCCCTCCCTCGGCCCCGTCGCCTTGTTGCGGCTGCGACCGATTCTGACTTAGGGTGACAGTGCCGACGACGGCCTGACCGCCGTTTTGAACGGTCACATGCTCCACTGTCACATGTTGTTCGCCGGTACTGCGATGTTTCTTCAGCGCCTCCATTTGCGCGGTAAAAGTGCGAAGCAGCTTGTTGGCACGATTTACGTACAACTCGACCCCAGTGTCCGTCTGCTTTTTCATGGCTGCTGCTGCCAAGAACTCCATCGCTAACGAATGAACGCTCACCATTTGCACGGACAGAAGGGCCTCCAAACCATCGCGGATTCCCAATGATGCGAGCGCGGCGGCAGGAAAGTGGCTGACCAAAGACTTCGGATCGAGTGATTTGGAGCACCCAGCGGCATCATTCGCCTGTAGCAGAAGCATCAGTGTTAAGTAGAGGTCGGTGCTCCCGAGTGTCCGCTGTAAGCGAGCCACCATTTGCGGTACAAAGACAAGTATCGGCTTCTTGGCGGGCAGCGTTTAAACGATTTGTCGGTGGGGAAGTTACCTCGGTAATCAAGGTATTAGTTACCCACTGTCGGGCAAGCGTTGCGATCTGTGGAAATCGAAACCAAACCATTACCCCCCGCTTCCATCGCTGGCGTCACTCGCAAGGTCTGGTGTATCCTGCAGAAATTGTAATACGCGAAGTGCAGGGCACACGCGGCTTTCAGGTTGTCCAGCGAACTCGGGAGAACCTGATCCATCGGGAGTTCGAGAACACTCGCCGCCGCCGCTTTCTAACCGACCTCACAACTACCGGTGATTCGAGTCACAGACGCGCTGGGCGCAGTTTTGGCATAATCGCACAATGAAAAGTGTGGGTGCCAAGAGCAATATTCTGAAGGTGTCTGACAGGTTGAAAGCCGCCCTGGAATCAGCGGGTCGAAAGCGAGACCTTCCGCCGGCGCGTGTTCTCTTTCGTGAAGACGGGAAAAGCGCGGGGGTCTTCCTTGTGTGCAAGGGCAAGGTGCTGATGGGCATACGCATCATGCCCAAGCTGGACAGAGTTTTCTCCGCGGGCTCGCTGCTGGGATTGCCCGCCACGTTTACCCGACATCCCTACAGCCTGACCGCCGTGACGGTGGTCCCGTCGGATGTAGTTCACGTACCGCGGGAAGAGTTTCTGCAACTCATGCGTGCGCGCCCCGACCTTTGCCGCGAAGCAACCGATATCCTGGGGCGCGAGGTCACCTTCATCCAATCGGCGCTCGCCGAACGGCGCGCCAGAACCCGCACGATCCCTAAAAGGATTAGGGTTGCCGCCGGGGACGGCAGGAGCGGCACATTGCCCGGCCCGCTTTCGTCCTCGCTTGGCACTTTCCATTTGCCGTTGACTGCCGTTTAAAGCGGCATGAGTGCCACCTCCTATGTAACTGGCCTGCCAGATTCTAGAATGGAGCGCAGAGCGCGATAGAAGATCGGGGCGAACGCCAGCCGGTCCAGCCTGTGCTTCCGCACCACGCCAGCCGCGCTACACTCGCATGACTCCGGCGATGGCCGCTGGCGTCACAGATCGGCTGTGGAACGTGGCCGACCTTGTAGCCCTGTGGAAAGCCTACGAGCGGAGGGCGGAAAGAGCAGCGTTGAGATGAGTCAATACAAGGCAATTCGAGTTGGGGAAAGATGCCAAGTCAGTATCGAAACATGGCTAAAGCAGTTTGCGATACCTGTGGAGCAACGTTTTCCATTGTTCACCATCAGGCGCTTGCGGACGCGGCATTGGCGGCAGATCAAATGGAACACCCTCCAAAGCATACTGAGTGGAGAACACGTTGACGATAAGTTCCAAGATCATCTGAAATCCTACGATCTTGACGGTTGATATTCGAAGTAGCCCACTACCCCATTTCCGGGCTGACCATCGACGAGACCGGTGGGCTCTATGGCACGACGGCATACGGCGGCAATCTTGACTGCGCAGTCGAACTCGGGCTTGGGTGCGGCACGGCCTTCCAATTAACGTCCTCAGGTAGTGGCAGGGGGACAGCTTCGGGTTTCTGGGGTTTGAGTTCCGTCGCATCCGCAGTCGGCGGGGGCGATGGATGCCGCTGTATACGCCGAAAGGGAAGAAACGGACGGCGCTGCTGCGCAAACTAAAGGAAATCTTTCGCGGCTCGATCTCCCACCCGATCACGAAAGTGATCCAGCAGATCAATCCAATTCTGCGCGGCTGGGTGAAATATTTTGCTGTGGGTCACTCCAGCCGATGCTTCTCTTACGTCCGAGACTGGGTCGAAAAGAAGATACGGCGCCACTTGGGAAGAGCCCGCGAGCGCCGAGGGCATGGCTGGAAACAATGCAGCCGGAAGTGGCTGTATGGGACACTGGGGTTGTTCGCGGACTACCGAGTGTCCTACCAACCTTCCGTCGCATAACCCTTGATGCGAAGTGTGCAGGAGCGCGTAGTGCGGGAAACCCGCACGCTACGTGCGATGCGGCGGGGACTGGAAACTGCTTACGGTTCGGCTAGTGAGGCACTCCCAGAGGAAACGGGGGGTCAACGGATAGGCCATGCCTAAGGAGCCCAGCGCCAGTCCTCGACCCTACCAGGTGCCGGAGCCACCTGATCATGCTCAGAGTCTTACCGGAACGTCGCCAATCGTCGGATAGACCGCGACGACGACCAATGACGCACAGGCACAGACCGCCACGTGACTGCGAGATCAGAGCCAAGGACATCCTTGGCGGTTTACATCACGAATATTGGTTGGAACAAGGGATCGGCGTGACCGTCCGAGGTTTCTGCAAAGGCGGGTCATTCGTGTCCGTATTCTAGAAATGACTTGAGTTTGAGGGAGCGCGAGGGGTGGCGCAGCTTGCGCAGGGCCTTGGCTTCGATCTGGCGAATGCGCTCGCGGGTCACGGCAAAGCACTGGCCCACTTCCTCCAGCGTGTGCTCCGAACCGTCTTCCAGACCGAAGCGCATCTTGATTACCTTCTCCTCACGAGGCGTGAGCGTGCGCAGGACCTGCGCAGTTTGCTCCTTGATGTCGATGTTGATCACCACCGCGGCGGGCGAGATCACGGCCCGGTCCTCGATCAATTCGCCGAGGTGGGAATCCCCCTCCTCACCGATTGGCGTTTCCAGCGAAATCGGGACCTGCCTGATCTTGAGCACCATACGCACTTTGGCCACGGGAATGTCCATGCGCTTGGCAATCTCTTCCAACCTGGGTTCGCGGCCCAGCGCCTGGACCAATTGCCGCGAAATACGAAACAGCTTATTGACGATCTCGACCATGTGCACTGGCAGGCGGATGGTGCGCGCCTGATCGGCAATGCTTCGGCTGATTGCCTGGCGAACCCACCACGTCGCGTAGGTAGAAAACTTGTAGCCGCGGCGGTACTCGAACTTTTCCACCGCCTTCATCAGGCCGAAGTTGCCCTCCTGGATCAAGTCGAGGAAATGTAGCCCGCGGTTGGCATACTTCTTGGCGATGGAAACCACGAGGCGCAAATTGGCTTCGATGAGCTCGTGTTTGGCCTGTCCCGCGTCCATCTCGCTCTGGAGGATTTCGCGCTGGGTGCGCTGCAGCTGCTGGAGGCTACCGCCGGCGTCGCTTTCCAGCCTTTTCAGGTCGCCGCGATACTGCCGCTGTGTCTTGCGGTAACCCTTCTTCAGTTCTTCGCTGCGCGTGCTCTCAATCTTCTTTCCCAGGTTGCTGACCTGGCAGTCGAGCGCATGCATGATGTCCACGGTTCTGTTCAGCCGATCGATCATGCGTTTGCGCTCGCTGTTGCTGAGACCGAGGTTGCGGACGATGAGCGAAATTCGAACGAGCTCGCGACCTAAGCTGCATCGGCAGTGGCGGTATTCGTGCACTTTCTGTTTTGCCACAATGGTCGGTAGCCGTCCGGCCAACTGGGTGGCTCTTCTGTAATGCTTCTGCAGCTCATCGATGCGGTACGTAATGTCCTTGACACAGTTCTGCAGGAACTCCTCCGTGATCCCTTCCTCATCGAAGGCCACAATTTCCTTGATCGAGCGTATGCCGCGCTTCAAATCCTCGCCAATGACCAGGATTTGTCGGATCACAAGCGGCGAGCGTGAAAGCGCCTTTAGCGCGTTCAGCTGTCCGCGCTCGATACGCTTGGCAATGTCCACTTCCCCTTCGCGGGTGAGCAGAGGCACTATGCCCATCGCGCGCAGGTATATGCGCACCAGATCGTTGGTCTTTTCAAGAGCGCCTGGGGGTAGCTCGAGCTCGCCGGCCTCCACTTCCTCCTCAAACTGTTTGTCGAGGGCCGAGGAAGGTGGCTTGGGCTGGCTCTCAAGCACGTCAATGCCCCGCGTGCCAATGGTGGTGAGCACGTCGTCCAGGTCCTCCGGGGAGTGGACGTCGTGCGGAATCAGGTCCTTCACCTCGTTGTACGAGAGATGGCCCTTATCTCTTCCGGCATCGATGAGTTTCGTAATGTCGTCAAGAGCCAAGCGGAATTCCTTTTCGGCGTTGTGCTGCATTGAGGAGAGGGTGCCTTGTTGACTTGCAGCGGCTACTTCGACTGGAAATGCCGGAATCAAAACTGAACGATGCTAGCACGGGGTGCCAGCATGTTCCTAACTAGACCAGGTTGAATGCCGATTGGATCAGTTCGGGAGCCCGGCACGGCGAATCAGGTCCTGGAACCGGGGATCGCCATGGAACGCCAGGTAATTCGACCCAATAACGGCGCGAGCTATTTCTGGCGAACGACAACTTATAATTCCTTGCGTTCGCGATCGTCGAAGCGGCAACTTTGTGCCCGATGCAATTTCTGCGGACCACAGCCCCTCGGCGTAAACGTCTGCAAAAGAGAGAAGCCACCCGGAACTCACGCCAGGGCGGCTTCTGTGCTACTTAAATCATCCCCATAAGAAGGGGATTCAGCTCGACGATATTCCGCCATCCCTTCGGATGTCTGGTCAATTTTGCACAAACCGGGACTTAAACTGCACCCACTACCGCAGGTCCTCGACTCCGCTCCGATCGTGACGCTCTTCGGGCTATTTGCCGCCCACGAGTTCCATTAGTTCGGTCTCGGCCTGGCTCCAATCCTCATCAGCATAGCTGCTAGCTCCGCCGCGAGACTCGTAGATTTGGTAAGCCCGGGCTCGTATCTCGTCCGCAGAGAAGGTACTCGATGGATCTTTCTTGAAGGGTTGGGGCTGTATGGAGGGGTCAGATTTATGGTTAATTTTTACCTTGGGATTAGACACTTCAACTCCTGGACTGCCACAACTAAGGGGAGAAAACTCCAGAACGGCTGACCTAGTTCAGGGGATCTGAATGAGAGGTAGGAAATCTCTCTCACTTTTAATGTACGCTGATTGACTGGCATTGTCCAAGCTTCCACCTTTGCCGGTCGCGCTGGAGCCAGTGTTGCCCTGCACAATAGTCACGAAGTTGAATATAATGCGCCAACTAGACTACGAGCATCAGCTCTTGATTTGACAATGGTCAGGCAGTCAGGTATAGTCCAGATTGAGGTTAGTTTCCACCCCCACCTCTTTCAGGTTCCCTGAACATAAGTCAGCCCATCTGAAGTTCCCTCCTTCTTACATGCGACGCAACCTTTAGGAGGTTGAATATGTACGCACGCAATATCTCTTTTCGCCTGAAGTCCAATATGCAGTCTGATTACACCCGCACATTCGAGAACCAGATTCTTCCTTTGCTGCGCAAGCAGAAGGGCTTCAAGGACGAAATCACGCTGTGCAACTCCGGCAGCCAGGATGCGGTTTCAATCAGTCTGTGGGAGAACAAGAACAACGCGGACGAGTACAACACCAACACCTACCCACAAGTGTTGAAGACCTTGGCGAACGTAATCGATGGAACGCCACGGGTCCAGACGTTTGAGACGGTCATGTCGACCTTCCATAACGTCGCCGTAGCCGTGTAATTCCGGCAAATCTGTAGTCCGGGAAGGCGGTTAATCGTACTTTTCCGGACTACGCCGTATCTGAAAGAACCCACCACCGCCGGCGAGCATTCCCGCTTGTCGCACCTTGGTTGTAAGGGCGTGATTTGATTTATGTTATGCCATCAATCGCGCATGAAGGATGACAACCATGCATCTACTCCAAAATGCAGAAACTATCGATCGCCTGGTAAAACAGGGCGGACTCCTTTTGAATGATTCGCTTGTTGTTCACGCAGGCACGGGTTTCAGGGTGTCAGCGGAAACTTCGGCGACTAATGTATTTCAGCACCGGTTCGGTTTTTTGGAGGACTAGTGGGTTCGCATTCTCACCAACACGGCTCGTGCAGCACTGGCGAGCAGAAGGTTGACGTCCAACTGGACGCCCTTCTGAGCTCGGCGCCCGTTGAAGACTCGCTTCCCGCGCGCGTTCTGGCCCGTTCGCGCGAAGTGAATGCGCAGTCGGGCTTCAGGGCGGTCTATACCGTCGGCATGGATGTTGGCTCGACGACGGTGAAGGCGGTCATCGTCAATGCCGAAACCGACCAGATCATCTGGCAAGACTACCAGCGGCACGAAACCAAGCAGCCCGAAAAACTGCTGGAATTCCTCAAGCGCATGGAGGACGAAGTCGGCATTGCTCCGCACAACTGCCGCATCTTCATCACTGGGTCGGGCGGAGGCGCACTGGCCAACCTGGTGGGCGCGAAGTTCGTGCAAGAAGTCACCGCAGTGTCGCTCGCGGTCGAAAAGCTGCACCCCGAGGTGAACTCCGTCATTGAATTGGGCGGGCAGGATGCCAAGATCATCGTCTTCAAGGAGGACGCGAATACCGGCCGCAAGAAAAAAATCCCGTCGATGAACGACAAGTGCGCTGGAGGTACGGGTGCCGTCATCGACAAGATCAACGCGAAGCTCAAGATTCCAGCCGCGGAACTCTGCGACCAGGGCTACATTGGCATCAAGCTGCATCCCGTCGCAGGCAAGTGCGGCGTGTTTGCGGAAACCGACATCAACGGCCTCCAGAAGCAGGGCATTCCTCCCGATCAGTTGATGGCTTCCCTATTCGACGCCATTGTGCTGCAGAACCTCACGGTGCTCACTCGCGGCCACACCCTGCGTCCGCATGTGCTATTGCTGGGAGGGCCAAACAGTTTCATCCGCGGCATGAAGGAAGCCTGGCAGCAAAACATTCCCCGCACCTGGGAGGAGCGCAAGGTCCAGCTTCCCGAAGGCGCCAAGCCGGAAGATCTGATCAAGGTCCCGAACAACGCGCAGTATTTCGCAGCCCTGGGCACCGTCGAGTTTGGCAAAGAAGAAGAGTCCGAGGTTGGTATCTACATGGGCACCGAGTGCCTGGAAGACTACATCTCGGTCGGCCGGCAAGCAGAGAAGGCGAAATCTGGCGCCGCTGGCTTGAGCACTTCCGCAGATGAACTCGCCGGCTTCAAGCAGAAATACACGATCCCGAAATTCATTGGCGCGAAGTTCGGGGTTGGCGAGAAGGTACGCGGATTCGTCGGCCTGGATGGCGGTTCCACTTCCACCAAAGCGGTTCTCATGTCAGAAAAGGGTGATGTGCTTTGCAAGGTCTACCAACTGTCGGGCGGAAATCCCATCCAGGACACCATCGACATGTTCGTCGCGCTCCGTCAGCAGGTGGAGTCGCAGGGAGCAGCCCTGGAAGTGCTCGGTGTCGGTACCACCGGATACGCCAAGGATGTTTTGAAAGACGTGCTCAAGGCCGATGTCGCGCTGGTGGAGACTGTAGCGCACACTGAATCGGCCATGAAGTTCTACAAGAATCCCCACGTCATCGTGGATGTGGGCGGTCAGGACATCAAGCTGATCGTTTTGAAGGACGGTCGCGTTAAGGACTTCAAACTCAACACTCAGTGCTCGGCCGGCAACGGATACTTCCTGCAAGGCACCGCCGAGTCGCTCGGCTACAAAGTAGAGGACTACGCCGATATCGCCTTCTCCGCCAACACCATGCCGATCTTTGGCTACGGCTGCGCGGTGTTCATGCAGTCCGACATCGTAAACTTCCAGCGGCAGGGTTGGCGCGGCGAAGAAATTCTCGCCGGACTGGCGAACGTTCTGCCCAAGAACATCTTCCTCTATGTCGCCGGAATTCCGAACCTCGCGAAGTTGGGATCGCGCTTCATCTTGCAGGGCGGGACACAAAAGAACCTGGCTGCGGTCAAGTCGGAAGTCGACTTTATCCGTTCTCACTTCCACGGCGTTGACCACGAAGCAGAAGTCATCGTGCACGAGCACTGCGGCGAGTCCGGCGCGATCGGTGCTGGCGTGGAGGCCATTCGTCTCTACAAGAACGGCCATCGCACTACCTTCATCGGCCTCGATGCGGTACAAAAGGTCGGCTACCGCACCACGCGGAGCGAAGATACGCGCTGCTATTTTTGCAAGAACAATTGCCTGCGCACGTTCATTCACGTGACTGTGGGCGAGGTTGAGGCCCCCTCGCCGCTACCGGTCTTTAAATCAAAGGTTCCTCTGCAGGCGGGCGAACGTCGCCTGATCATCTCAACCTGCGAAAAGGGACAGGTCGAGGACGTCGGCGCAATGCGCGACATTAAAGCGGGCTTGGACGCGGTCAAGAACGCCAATCCGAATTTCGTAGACATCGCCGCGCGCGAGGTGTGGCGCTCGCGCAATCCGCAGAAGGTTGCCGATCCCATTCCCACCCGCGCCTGGACGTCGGCTGCCAAGCAGCGGATCGCGCTGATGAAGAGGCGCTCAAGTTTGCGCGTTGGCATGCCGCGAGTGCTGAACATGTATCTATACGCGCCACTGTTTAGCGCGTATCTGGAGAGCTTGGGCGTCGAGCCGGAGAACCTCGTGTACTCCGAGTTCACCGGCCAGGACATGTACCGCGCCGGCGCGGGCCGCGGCGCGATCGATCCGTGCTTCCCGTCGAAGGTCGGAATCCCGCACGTTTACAACCTGATCTTCCAGAAGCACCAGAAGAAGCCGCTGGACGCGATCTTCTTCCCCATGATCGACACCCTGCATCAGCCGCTGAAGAACTGCAGCGGCAGCAATGCCTGCCCCACCGTGACGACCACGCCGAACGCGGTAAAGGCGGCATTCATTAAAGAGAACGATGTCTTCAAGGAAAACGGCATTCAGTATCTCGATCCCATCCTTAACCTCGACGACAAAAAGCTATTTACCTTGCAGATGTTTCAGACGTGGGAGCCCATCCTCGGCCTCTCCGAAGAAGAGAACGAGCGCGCGATCGAGGTTGGATACAAAGCCTTTGAGGACTTCGACAGCGGGTTGCGCAAACGCGCCCGCGAAGTGCTCGACAGCCTGGAGCGCGAAAACCGCCTGGGCATCGTCATGCTGGGCCGCGTCTATCACCATGATCCCGGCGTCAACCACGAGATCATGGAGGAGTTCCAGAAGCTTGGATACCCGGTGTTCTCACAGAGTATGCTGCCGACGGACGAAGACCTGCTGGACCGGCTCTTCGGCGAAGAGGTTCGCTCCGGTGCCATCGCCCACGTGCTCGACATTCGCGACGTGTGGAAGAACGCCTACTCCGCCAGCACCAACCAAAAGATCTGGGCGGCGAAGTTTACGGCGCGACATCCCAACCTGGTAGCACTGGAGATTAGCAATTTCAAGTGCGGACACGACGCGCCTATTTACGGCGTGATCGAGGACATCATCGAGAACTCCGGTACGCCCTATTTTTCTTTCAAGGACCTCGACGAGAATAAGCCGACGGGATCCATCAAGATCCGTGTCGAGACCATCGATTACTTTTTGAAGCGCTATCAGGAAAATCTACTGAAGAAAGCGGAAGCGGCCACGGAACTCGACCTCCAACTTGCCGAGTACGAGCGCTCTTTGCGTATGCCGTTGACGAAGAAATCGCGTGCGCATGAGAATATGGCGGTTCCCTTTGCGGAAAACATGATTGAACCGCAAACAGCTACCGCCGCGGGAGACGATTGAGAAGGCTTCTGAAAAGGCGTTTCTGCCCTGAATACAGGTTCGTTTGCAGAGAAACTGGTGCGTTTCCCACGGCATAGCCGAGCGCCTCTTGCCGTCAGGCGGCTTATTCCGGTCTTACGGGATGAGGTGAGGTGTGAGGCGGCGACGTGCCGGGCGTCCTAATCCCGGCCACTCGCTTCCGCTGCGGGGAAAGACTCTGACCTTCACGGATTCGGCTATTTGAGCCGATGCGGCAATGCGAGGTTTTGCCATTTGTGCTTGGACCTGAAGAAGTAGGGCGTTCTGGGGGGCAGTACTCGGTTTCTTGTGAGCCATACACAATCGTGTCACATGTTCCAAAACGGGAAAGGTCAATCTGGAACACTTTCACTTCCTGACATTAAATATGCAATCCGGAATTGGAGCGAGATTCAGGGCGGGGGCCTATAAAGTCCGTTGTCCCCGAGAAATCTGCTGCTCTTGAAAGCCTTCGCCAACGGCGTAAACTTGGGTCATGGCAAAGCTCATTGTTTTAAGCAGGGTCGGTCAAGACGTGGTGGCGTTCGGGTGCTCCCATTGTGCGGCCGCATTTCCCGTCCCCTCTGACGGAACTGGCGCAGAAAAAGAGCGGATAATCAGAGAGCAGTTTGACAGTCATGATGCCACAGCACACAAGAAGTCTCACCGTGAGGACATGAACTAAGGTGCGGGACGGCGTAACCTGTGACCATGCCGAAACACCCCCGCGATCCGATCCAACTCGCCAGGCAAGTATTTGACATTGCCACGGGCGAAACCGAGGACACCCTCAGCGAGTCCAAGCGGAATCCGTCCAAAAGGCGGGGGGCTGGGTTGAAGGGCGGGAACGCTAGAGCTGCCGCCCTTACGCCGGGCGAGAGGAAATCTATTGCCCAAAAAGCGGCAAGGTCTCGCTGGGAAAAGTGATCGCGGTATCTCGTACGGGTGCGGATACTTCGATGAGGGCATCTTCAATTGGTTGGATAATTCTCTTGGCATCGATCTCTGAACAGCAGTTTTCCACCCATTCTGCGCAACAAAGATTGCCAATAGGGTATCGCCACCCACGCGATAGAGATCGCGGCAACGGCGGAAGCGCAATCGCAGCCGTACAGCGAAGACGGCGCGGCGATCTAAAGAGCGAGCCGCGGGGGTGGGAAACGGAAAAGGCAAATCCCTTCGACTTCGCTAGCCCTCGCATGCATCTCAAGTCGGGGAATCTGCCAAACATGCCATTCTGAACTGAACCTGCTATGAGCAGAACTGTTGCGAACCCGCGCCCTAAGGAAGATCATTTCATCGGAGCCAGTCCTCACTCGGAGGGCACTCACTTTCGCTTGTGGGCGCCCATTGCTAGAAGCGTTGCCGTGGTAGTCGAAGGGCGCGACGTTCAGTTTCCGCTTGAGCCCGAAAGCAACGGCTACTTCTCCACAACGGTTCGCGACGTTCGCGTGGGCGACCGTTACAAATTCAGTCTCGATGGTGGCGAGTCATTTCCCGATCCCGCCTCACGCTATCAGCCCGAGGGCCCGCATGGCCCCTCGCAAGTTATCGACCCGGCCGCTTACAGTTGGAGCGGAACTGAGGCCAACTGGCCCGGAGTTTCCATCGACGGCCAGGTGCTATACGAACTCCACATTGGCACCTTTACTCCCAAAGGCACTTTCCTCAGCGCCATCAGCCAATTTCCCCGTCTGCGTGACCTCGGCATCACGGTAATCGAATGCATGCCGCTTGCGGAGTTTGCGGGTAGTGTGGGCTGGGGCTATGACGGCGTGAGCCTGTTTGCGCCCTTTCACCATTACGGTACTCCTGACGATCTGCGCCGCATGATCGATGCCGCCCACCAGCACGGCCTCGGCGTCGTCCTGGACGTCGTGTACAACCATCTCGGACCTGAAGGTAATTACCTTACCAAATACTCTCCAGACTACTTCTCCAGCAAAAATACCGAGTGGGGGAACGGCGTCAATTTCGACGGTGAGAACAGTCTCCCCGTACGGAAATTCTTTCTCGCTAATGCCGCCCATTGGATCACCGAGTACCATTTCGACGGCTTACGTCTCGATGCTACCCAATCCATGCACGACAACGGATCGCATGGCGTGCATATTCTGGCCGAGATCAGGTCCGCGGTTCGTGCATCTGCCGGGAATCGCAACACGATCGTTGTCGCCGAAAATGAGCCGCAGGATTCTTGCTTAATCGGTGCTGTCGAGCAGAACGGCTATGGGCTCGATGCCGTGTGGAATGACGACTTCCACCACAGTGCGGTGGTGGCCCTTACCGGTCGGCGAGAAGCGTATTTCAGTGACCATCTAGGGCATCCGCAGGAGTTCATCTCCGCTGCCAAGTACGGCTATCTGTATCAGGGGCAGTATTACGCTTGGCAAAGTCAACCGCGCGGCACCTCGTCGCTGGGTATTGCTCCAAACGCCTTTATTACCTTTCTGGAGAATCATGACCAAGTCGCAAACTTTGGACGCTCTGTGCATCTGCGGCTGATTTCCAGCGCGGCCCGCTACCGGGCTATGACTGCGCTGTGGCTCTTGAGCCCGGGCACCCCCATGTTTTTTCAGGGGCAGGAGTATGGCGCCGAGACTCCTTTTTATTACTTCGCGGGACATACTGGTGAACTTGCTCGGGCGATCAGCGACGGCCGCGGGAAGTTTATGCTGCAGTTCGCCAATCAGGACACTCCGGAGATGAGCCGCAGCTTTAAAGATCCTGAGGATCCTAAAACGTTTGGTCAATCCCGCCTCGACCCAGCGGAGCAGAGCCGTCATCCGGAGATCGTCCGGCTACATGCCGATCTCCTCGCCTTGCGCCGAAACGATCCTGTGCTCAGCGCGCGAGCTTCGGTTTGCATCGATGGCGCGGTTCTGGGGGACGGCTGCTTTGTACTTCGCTATCTGACTGCCACGCATGATGATCGTCTAGTAGTTGTCAATTTGGGCACCGGGGTCGATCTTCCCCACCTTCCCGAACCGCTGGTTGGGCCGCCCGCTGGTCATCAGTGGCAAGTGAGATGGTCTAGCGAGTTGCCCGCATACGGGGGTTGCGGATCGTCCGCTCCCGGCCGGTTCGGCGCTTGGCACGTTCCTGGCGAATCCACGCAGCTGCTCATCCCCGTTCGTGCCGACCGCCCATTCACGCCTGATCCACCGAAGAGCGGTGTTATCGGTTGAGGAGTTCAAGCCAGATCGATGGTTCACATCCTCGGTGCTGCAACCTAACGTGCGGACCTTGTACATTGAGACCAGAATTGCTTAAGGAGCAACGTGGAGATTTTTCGGGCCCCAGAACTCGTTCGGACCGTTAAGGTTGATCAAACCTCCTCTGAGCTCGATCGTGAATGGATTGTCACGAATGGAGTGGGCGGCTACGCGTCTGGAACTATCGCCGGACTCAACACCCGGCGCTTTCACGGGTGGTTGATAGCCGCCCTGCCAGCTCCGCACGGGCGCATGATGATGCTGAACCAAGTCGAAGAAACTCTTTGTATTGAAGATCGCAAATACCGGCTCACCGCTGATGATCTGAGCCGAGCCACCTACACCGATACCGTCAGCCCATTTCTGAAAAACTTCCGACTGGAAAACGGTCTACCCGTGTTCACCTACGCAGCCGACGAGTTCACTCTGGAAAAGCGTCTCTGCATGGCGCACGTCCAGAACACGACTTACATCACCTATCGGCTGTTAAAGGGTAAAACAGCACAGTTAGAACTTCGTCCCGGCATCGATGTTCGTCCCCACGAAGGCTTGCTGGGCGGTCCCAGTCATGAGGATTACCGGTTCAGCGCAGTCTCCTCCGGTTATGAGTTGTCGGTAGCGAGCGATCTCCCGGCGCTTCGTCTTGCCTGGTTGGGCGACGGTACGTCCTTTCGCCTCGCGCTCGAACGGCTCGGCGAGCTCCGCTACCGCATCGAGCAAAGCCGAGGTTACGACTGGAAGGGCAATCTCTGGAGTCCCGGCTGCTTCTCCGTCACGCTCACCGAGGGTCGCAACGCCTCGCTCGTCGCCTCCACCGAAGACTGGGACTACGTCAACGCCCTTACCTCCGAGGAAGCTTTTGCCGCGGAAGCCGAACGCCGGCGCCGCCTTTTGCGCATCGCACCTGAAGAAGCCCGATCTGGCATAACTGCAGAACTTATCCTCGCCGCAGACCAGTTTCTGATTACTCCCGTCGGCCGCACACGCGATACCGTCCAGGCCCACAGCATCGGCGATGAAGTGCGCACTGTCATCGCCGGTTATCACTGGTTCACGGACTGGGGTCGCGATACCATGATTTCGCTGGAGGGCCTGACTCTCGCCACTGGACGCACCCTGGAAGCCCAGTACATCCTCCGCAGCTTTGCCAAGTACATACGCAATGGTCTTATCCCTAATATGTTTCCGGAAGGCAAGACTTCGGGTCTTTACCACACGGCCGATGCCAGCCTCTGGTTCTTCCATGCCGCCGACCGATATATCCGGGCGACGGGTGACTCTGAAACTCTCGAGGTCCTGCTTCCTAAGCTCCTCGACATCATCGACCACCATCAGAAAGGAACTGACTTCGGCATCGTCGTTGATCCAGCTGATGGTTTGCTTCGGCAGGGAGCAGAGGGTTATCAGCTGACCTGGATGGACGCCAAGGTTGACGACTGGGTTGTCACTCCCCGCCGGGGTAAGGCCGTGGAGATCAACGCCCTCTGGTACAACGCCCTGTGCGTTACCGCTGCCTGGCTCAAAACCGCGGGCGACCTGGACCGCTCGAAACAGCTCTCGACTGTCGCTTCCGCAGTGTACGCGAGCTTTAATACGAAGTTCTGGTCGCCGGAGATCGGTTACTGCTACGACATCGTAGACAAACAGGGCGGAGGCAACGACTCTTCTCTTCGGCCCAACCAGGTCCTCAGTATCTCTCTGCCGCACGCCGTTCTCGCGGAAGATAAGTGGCGGGCTGTTGTCGGTGTCGTTCGCGAACAGCTCCTTACTCCGTTTGGTCTCCGATCCCTGGCGCCTACCGACCCCAACTACAAACCCCGCTACGATGGCGACCTGCGAGCCCGTGACGCCGCCTACCACCAGGGCACGGTCTGGGCTTGGCTCATCGGGCCGTTCTTCGATGCGTGGCTCCGCGCCAACCCCGGAGACTGGGAAACTGCCCGCACTTTGCTCGGTGGGTTCGACACCGAAATGAGCGAAGCCGGCATCGGCACCGTCAGCGAGATTTTCGACGCTGAACCCCCGTTCAGCCCGCGCGGATGCATCGCTCAGGCATGGAGCGTCGCGGAAGTTCTGCGGTGCGAATTGAAGCTACTCGCGGGCACGCAACGCGAATCCCAACATGAATAGATCGCATGCATGCACGCTGAACAGTAGATAACGAGTAGTGGTGTAACCCGTGGAAATGGCTCCGCTAAGCAATGGCTCGACCTTGCCCAGTGGTCCAAGGATTCTGGACGAGTCGGCAACGAGGATGAGATCCTCGCGGCGCAAAAGGCACTGCGAAGCCAGCCAAGGATGTGCCGGAGACATACAATCATGCTAAGAATCCTATAGGAACCCTGCCGATAGAGCGCGGTGCCAAGTCATTGATATTGCGGATGTACGATGTTTTGATGAATGACACGGCGTGAGACATCATAAGAAAAAGATGTCCCCGGATTTCTGCAGTGCAACCTGCAAGCTCTCCAAAGAAGCACGACGGTCACTTCGGCCGATGTCAGGATTTATCGTCAGTTCGAGGGCAGTGGCGGCAGAGAGTTCAACACCGTAATCCTCACACTCATCCACCGTAGTGGGCGGACTGAAGTTCCATTGTTGGCGCACGATGTCTTTCCACGAGCTTCCGCCGTCCTCAGACCATCGCAGCACAAATTCTTGAGTGCGAGCAAATTCTTGCTCTTTGAAAACCAGCCGAATGCGCCCTATTGTCTGTGGTTTGTCGAACAACAACCGGACCGTCTGCACCCCTGGGCTAGCAGCACGCCAGCCCCGCTCTCCTTCGTTCAGTAGTGCTCCTTCAATCGGATAAACGGCAGCCTCCGAAGTGACCTCGACAACGGCGGCTCGGTCCAGTTCCAACCAGCCACGCTCCAGAACTGCGCCGGTTTTGCGAATCGGGGAAATCAGACGCTTTCGCATAAATCATTCTACTGCCAAACCAGGGCTAAAGCTGGCTAGATCAACATTGGGATTCTCCAGCGCGGTGTCGACGCTGGTGTGGCGACTCCATCCTCATCAAACTGAATCCTAGTCTTGGAAGCAAGTGGGGGATTCCCAATTTTACACATCCGGCATTGATCAGTGCTGCATTTAACCTGAACCAGGAGCTCAGCCGCCGGGATCAATTTCGATCACCGACCTGGTATTAGCCGCACTGTATGATTCTGCGGTTGTCAATTCATATAAACTTGCGCCTTGCCCTGCTTTGCAGGGAGGAACTGGAATTGGCCGAGGAGAAAGCGGTTTGCCACTAAATCGGGATGTGCTTTGGTACAAGGACGCGATCATCTATCAAGTCCACGTCCGCACTTTCCACGACAGCAACGGGGATGGCATCGGTGATTTTCATGGGCTTGAAGGAAAGCTTGATTACCTCCAGGAACTGGGGATCAGCGCGATATGGCTCATGCCATTCTTCCCTTCGCCCCTGCGCGACGATGGCTACGACATCGCGGATTACGTCTCAGTTCACTCAAGCTATGGAACATTGGAGGATTTTCGGAAGTTTCTGGGGTCGGCCCACGATCGAGGAATCCGGGTCATCATTGAAATGGTGTTGAACCACACATCCGATCAGCATCCGTGGTTTCAAGAGTCGCGAAGTTCTCGGGACAATCCCCGCCGCGATTGGTACGTCTGGAGCGATACCAACACCCGGTACAAGGAAGCCCGCATCATTTTTCTTGACACGGAAACGTCCAACTGGGCGTGGGACCCGATTTCGAAATCCTACTATTGGCATCGCTTCTTCAGTCACCAGCCGGATCTCAACTACGACAATCCTGCCGTTCGAGAACAGATGTGGGACGTGATGAAGTTCTGGCTGGAGATGGGTGTTGACGCCTTCCGGCTCGACGCGGTGCCGTACCTGGTAGAACGGGAGAGCACAAATTGCGAGAACTTGCCAGAGACCCACGGTGTCCTGAAGGAGTTGCGGCGAAAACTCGATCAAGAATTCCCGGGCAGAATGCTTCTAGCCGAGGCCAATCAGTGGCCTGCGGATCTTCGTCCATACTTTGGTGACGGAGATGAATTCCACATGGCGTTTCATTTTCCGTTGATGCCCAGGATGTTCATGGGTCTGAAGTTGGAAGACCGCAAGCCCATCACTGAAATCTTGCAGCAGACCCCGGAAATCCCGCCCTCATGCCAGTGGTCCCTATTCCTGCGCAATCATGACGAACTGACCCTGGAAATGGTGACCGACATGGAGCGCGACTACATGTACGACACGTACGCCGGAAGCAAGACGATGCGGCTGAACCTCGGAATTCGGAGGCGGCTCGCTCCTTTGTTGGACAACGACCGAAGGCGCATAGAGTTGATGAACGGGATGCTGATGTCGCTACCGGGCACTCCCATCATCTATTACGGCGATGAAATCGGGATGGGCGATAACATCAATTTAGGTGACCGTAACGGAGTAAGGACTCCGATGCAGTGGAGCGGGGGACGGAATGGCGGCTTTTCTACCGCAGATCCAGAGCGTCTGTATGCCCCCCTTATCGAGGATCCGGTATATGGTTATCCGGCCGTGAACGTCTTGAGGCAAACGGAAACCGAACACTCCCTCCTCCGTTGGATGCGACGCATGATAACGGTCCGCAGATCAACTACGGTCTTCGGCAGGGGATCGATTGAGTTTCTCTATCCAGCCAGTCACAGAATACTCGCCTATGTGCGGCGACTGGGAAACGAGGCGGTCCTGGTGGTCAACAATCTTTCCGGCACCGCGCAAGCGGTCGAACTGGACCTGCGGCGATACAAGGGAAATATTCTGCTCGAGATGTCTGGCAAGAATATATTTCCCCGTGTGAGCGACGTGCCGTATCTGCTAACGATGGGGCCCTACCAGTTTTATTGGTTTCGGCTGCGGCGAATCTGAGCAAATGCAGGCAGTGAATAACGATGTAACATGACGCGCGTCCACACAAGGACACACGGCGGCACTTCGAACGGAGATGAAATTGGCAGAGGAGAGTTTTCTTACGGATGATTTCCTTCGCCAACTGATCAACGTAGGCGAAGTAGACATCCTGGTGGGGTTGCCCACTCACAATAACGCCAAGACTATCGGCTCGATCGTCCACGCAATTCAGAGTGACATCCTACGCTGCTTTCCCCGGGAGCGAGCCGTAATCATTAATGCCGATGGGGGGTCACGTGATGGCACTCCCGAACTGGTCACGGGCGCCTCGATCGATGACGTGCGCCCGGCCTCCAATCCGTACGCGCTCCGCACGCTGCACTCAATCAGCACGAGGTATGCGACCAGCCCGTCGAGCGGAGTGGCGTTGCGGACTATTCTGGCTTCCGCCGAACTGCTCCGCGCCAAGGCCTGTGTAGTGATGTCACCCGAGTCCGCGAACATCGAATCCGAATGGCTCTCAAAGCTTCTGCGCCCCATTCATCGCGACGGCTTCGATCTGGTGACCCCCACATATGGCAGGCACAAGTTTGAAGGGCTGCTCATAACGAATTTGCTGTACCCGATGGTCCGCGCACTCTACGGGGTAAGAATCCGTGAGGCGTACACGCCTGAGTTCGGATTCTCCGGCCGTCTCGGAAGTCAATTCCTTGGACAGAATGTCTGGAACGATAGAGCCGACGGCGCTGGAGTCGAGCTCCGCTTTACGCTGGCGGCGATCACGGGAAGATACCGTATCTGCCAATCCTTCCTTGGAGACAAAGATCACATCGAGCGACGCGGCGCTGACCTGGTGCCGGCACTGCGACAAACTGCGGGGGCCCTGTTCTCCGCATTAGAGGCAGACTTTCCGGTCTGGAGTAGCGTGGCCGGCTCCCAGTCGGTCCCTACTACCGGGGCCGACCAGAAAGTGCTTCTGGAACCAGTGCGAGTAAATCGGAAACGACTGCGAGAGATGTTCTCGACCGGAGTCGCCGAATTGGATTCCGTCTTTCAGTCAATTCTGTCCCCCTCGACGCTGGCAGAACTTCAGCGAATCGCCCGCTTGGGAGAAGAAGAATTTCATTACCCTGCTGACTTGTGGGTAAGGACGGTTTACGAGTTTGCCGCCTCGTATGAGAAGTCAGTGATCAGTCGGGACCATATCATCCAGGCCTTAGCACCGCTTTTTCGCGGGAGAGTGTTCACGTTCGTGATAGAGAACCGCAACGCCTCTGCGGAGGATGTCGAGAACAATATCGAAGGCTTATGCCTTGAGTTCGAGCGATTGAAACCATATCTGCTACAGATCTGGAAATCGAGAGAGTGAGGTAACTATGCGGGAAATGATTATCAGCGAACTAAGTCAGGCGCTGCACGACCTTGCCAGAGGTTTCGCCCACTTCCTTCCTCGTCTCATCGTGATGCTGATCCTTATGTTTCTGGGCTGGGTGATCGCGTACGTTCTAAAAGTGGTTCTGCGCAGCATTCTGAGTCTTATTAAGTTCGACAAGCTTTCAGAAAAGGCAGGCGCCTCTCAACTGCTCACTAAAGCCGCGCTGCCTTCGGCGACGGAAATGTTGAGCCGTTTTGTCTTCTGGGTGGTCTGGATCGGCTTCATTCTGCTGGGTGTAAGAGTGCTCGGAATCCTGGGCCTGCAGGAGCAAGTCGCAAGATTCTTTCTTTTCTTGCCACGTCTATTCGTTGCGATGTTCATCATGTTTTTCGGACTGCTGGCAGCCAGTTTCTTTTCTCGCGCTGCCCTGTTGGCTGCGGTAAATGCGAACGTGCCTTCACCCCGGGTTTTAAGCCTCGCTGTCCGCAGCATCCTCATTGTTTTCGTATTGTCTATCGCCTTTGAAGAACTGGGTCTTGCAGAACAGACCATGCTGGTTGCCTTTGGGATTGCCTTCGGAGGCTTCATGCTTGGCTTGGCGATCGCATTCGGCATCGGGGGCAGAGACTTGGCCCAGCGTTTCCTGGAGAAGAGGTTCGTTCGCGAGAAGAAGGAGGAGAACGACGATGAACTGTCGCCGCTTTAGTGCAGAGACGAGCTCAGGAAGACGCGCTCTGGGTTACAACTCCCCGAATCGCGTCTTTGTAGGCTCCCTTACGTAATGCCAACCAGCCGCCCGTCGCGGTAGGATGCAATATCCTCCCTGTTCCATTTTGGAGGCTTGTGCCATGCGATTACTCAGCATCCGGCTCATCGTTTCCCTCATCGTCGGTATCACGCTGGTCTCGCTCTCGTCCTCCTATTACGAGGCGTGGGGTGAGAAGCGTGGCCTGCGCCGGGACCTGGAGCGACGCGCCGAGGTATTGGGCGAAAGCCTCGCGGGAAATGTGGAACGTGACTTGGAGAAAGATTCGGCGCAGGATTTGCAGCGCATTGTAGAGCACTTCGGGAACCGCGAGCATCTCTCGGGACTGGCTATCTACGGCCCGCAGGCCAATTTGCTGGCGGTGACACCGGAGCTGGCATCCACGCTGGCTACAGTTCCTTTCGTAATGTCTCAAGCATTGCATGAGAACCATGGAGTAGGAGCGTTTCAACGGGTGAGGGATGCCTCGCTGCACATCTACGCTCTACCTCTGCACCAGCACGACGAAGTCATCGGCGGCCTCGTGATTGTTCATGATGCCAGCTACATTCGGGCGGAGAGCCTTCACATTTGGCGCCAAGCATTCCTGCGAGTGCTGGCATATGTATTTCTCATCGTGCTGATCACGCTGTTGATTGTTCGCTGGAGTATTGCCGCACCCATCGCACGTACGGCGCTGTGGATGCGAGCCTTGCGAACGGGGCAAGTCTCTTCACGCCAACACGCCGCCGATTTGGATCTCTTTCGTCCCCTGGTGCAAGAGGTCGCTGCCTTCGCTGAAAGCCTTACCCAAGCGCGGTCGGCGGCCGAGACCGAAGCCCGCCTGCGGGACACGGGTGAATCTCAATGGACGGCCGACCGACTAGCCGTGCACGTGCGCACGCGACTAGATAATGGGCGTCTTTTTGTCGTTTCTAATCGCCAGCCTTACGTGCACATGCGGCGCGGCAAATCGGTGGAAGTGATTGTGCCGCCCAGCGGGGTAGTCACTGCGATCGAGCCAGTACTGCGCGCCTGTGACGGAACCTGGATAGCCCATGGCAATGGGGATGCCGACCTCGAAACGGTTGATGAGCACGACCGGCTGCGCGTGCCTCCGGAAGATCCTCACTATACCTTGCGCCGGGTCTGGCTGAACGAGGCGGAAGAAGAAGGCTATTACTACGGATTTGCCAACGAGGGAATCTGGCCTCTATGTCATATCGCGCACACCCGCCCGATTTTTCGCGCGGAGGACTGGAAATACTATCAGGCCGTAAACCTAAAGTTCGCTGATGCGCTGCTCGAAGAGATGAAGGACGTGGGGAAGCCCATTGTGCTAGTGCAGGATTACCACTTGGCGCTGCTGCCCCGGCTGATTAAAGAAAAAAGACCGGAGGCCAGGGTGGCAATCTTCTGGCACATCCCGTGGCCCAACCCCGAGGCATTCGACATCTCCCCGTGGCGGCGCGAAGTTGTAGATGGTCTGCTCGGTGCCGATCTGATCGGGTTTCACATTCAGTCGCACTGCAATAACTTCCTGCATACAGTGGATCGGGTGGTGGAATCACGCGTCGATTGGGAACACTTTTCGGTGAGACGTCTGGATCATCTCACCCTGGTGCGACGCTTCCCCATCAGTGTGGACTTCTCAGATGTGCAAGAGCCGGAATCGACGCCGGATTCCTACGTCGAACGTTCCGCTTTGCTCAAGGCCCTAGGGGTTGAGGCTACATTCATGGGTGTGGGCGTAGACCGGGTCGACTACACCAAGGGCATTCTGGAGCGTTTTCTGGCCATTGAGCGTTTTCTGGACAAGTATTCTCGCTATCAGGGCAAGTTCACATTCGTGCAGATTGGCGCTCCAAGTCGCAGCCACCTCAAACGCTATCACGATCTGATGGCGGAGGTGGAAGCGGAAGCCACCCGCATAAACGGGAGGTTCCAGACGGCGAAATGGAAGCCCATCGTTTTTCTGAACCGGCAGCATAATCACCATGAGATTCAAAGTTACTACCGCGCCGCAGATGTATGTCTGGTTACTTCATTGCACGACGGCATGAATTTGGTGGCGAAGGAATTCGTGGCAGCCCGGCACGACGAAACGGCTGTTCTAATCCTGAGTTGCTTTACTGGTGCCGCCCACGAGCTGCCCGACGCCTTGCAGATAAACCCCTACGACATCGACCAGACGGCTGAGGCGATTCGCACAGCCCTTGAGATGGAGCCGGAGGAAAAGAAATTGCGCATGCAGCGCATGCGGAAGAGGGTCAGGGAACACAACGTTTATCGCTGGGCAGCAACCCTCATCGCGGAACTCTGTGAGCTACGCATGGACGCGTCGGACGAAAGCAAGGAGAGACTCCGGGCTAGTGCTGCTGCCCGAAAATGAGGAGCACGTGGTTGTCCGCAAGGTCAATCCAATCGTGGTCGAGCAGTTCATGAACGCGGTGGCAGAATCACCGGTCTCCGCTCTTCTGCTCGACTATGACGGTACTCTCGCGCCATTCTGCCTCAATCGCCAACAGGCTCTCCCCTATCCGGGAATGACCGCGCTCCTGCAGGAGATCATCGCCAATGGTCGCACTCGTGTGATCATCATCTCAGGTCGAAACGCCCATGAGATAATCCCGCTGCTTGCGGTTCACCCCCGTCCCGAGATCTGGGGATGCCATGGGTCGGAGCGGTTGAGACCGGATGGAGCCTGCGAGACACCCCTCGTCGAAGAGCCCGTGCTGCACGCCCTGGCTGACGCAGATTGTTGGTTAAGGTGTCAGGGCCTGCACGACCGGGCTGAATTTAAGACCGGTGCCATCGCCCTTCATTGGCGGGGGATGGACGAAGCGACAGTGGCGGAAATCCGCGGCCAGGTTCTGCTGGGCTGGCTCCCCATTGCTCAAAATACGCCGATGGAACTGCTGGAGTTCGATGGCGGTATTGAAATGCGCATGCCGGGTCGTGATAAGGGGGATGCAGTCCGCACCATCCTGAATGAAATCGGCACGGAGGTTCCCGTCGCGTACCTGGGGGATGACTTGACCGACGAGCTGGCTTTCCTCGCTCTCGGTACCGCAGGCCTAAGCGTGTTGGTTCGTCCCGAATGGCACACAACTGCGGCTGCCCTGTGGATCAGGCCGCCAGAAGATCTGTGGGAGTTTCTGACACGCTGGCTACAAGCCTGTCGTGAGGGGCGGCATCGCGCGAGGACAGAGTCTTCTGGTCCTAAATGAGTGCGGGTTCGGACCAACCATGCAAGCGACGCGAACCCTGAGATAACCCAAGAACGTGGGTTAGAAAACTACACATTCCTAACGCCATGAGTGGAAATGAAGAGGTCCAATCTTTGCGGAGCTTCCACGCAAACGATTCACACGCTACGCTTCTTCGGTTTCTGTTCCATCTCTGAACTCCTGAGCAACTGCTGCCCGTACTGCCATCGCCGCCGACAGGACAGGCGGAACATGTAATACAGTAACGTGCTCTCTAGGATGGCTTGGGTCACCCGTGTCATGCGACCACGCATACGCTTTTGGTGCTCTAGGATGACCGTGCAATTTAAACACCTCTACCTTGCCTTCCCACACCGTTTCGGCCCTAAAAACCTCTTTGACGGGCACGCTTTCAATGTGGCTGGATTCGACGCCATGCAAGTGTCGAATTACGTCCCGCAACTCGTCAAAGTAAGAACTCATTGGCTCGCCATAGGCATAAGGCGACCGCCCTTACCGAAGAACAAATCCTCTAGCGCCATTCTGCGGACCTGCCACTGCCCCAGTTCTTCGTCGTCCACTTTCAACATACATCGGCCTTCATGGTTGAGCGTTATGGTCGCCTTAAGAATAATTTCATTTCCAGCGCAAACCACAATTTCATCACCTTCTAAAGAGAAATCCACCGACAGGGAAAGGATTCTACTGCTTTCACGGGTGACAGAAAACCGACCCGCGCTCGCGGAGATGCTGAATTTATGCCGATCTTCGGCCATGCGCTGGGCATTAGCCGCATCCACGTCATTTCTCACCCCAAGTTCAAGCTGTTTTAAGACTTGAGCGGGCGAACAATCGGCCCTGGCCTTGATCCAATTGAAATTCGCCATTCTCTCCGCTTCACCATTCATGCCATTGCCTCCAGCAGTTCGCCAACGCTCCGGAAATCCCGTGCGACTCCCGCTGCCCTCGCTCGTTTAGCCGGGCTGGTGCTGCGCCTTGCGTAGGTGATCCGCAAACGCCACGCTCATGGACGGCTTTACGTCCGCTGGAAACGGATAACCGCAGACCGAACAGCGTTCCAGATTGCCATCGGCAATCAGATGGGGTTCGCCGGCCGTTTTCTCGGCATGTTTCTTGCGAAGCTCCTCGGCTACTCCTATCCTGACTTCTGTGGCATGATCGATAGCTGCCTGAGCCTTTTCCTGTGCGCTCCGGGAAAACGCATCAAACGGTTTCTTGTGTTCCATGCCGCAATGCTGCTGTGCTCCGCAAGAACTTGAGCCGAGGCTTTCGGACGCACATGTAACATTGTTACAGCATTACATCCTGTCCAGTGCAGGCCAACTCCTGTTCTTTAATGTTGCTGATTCGAAACGTGTTCAAGGCGCATGAGGTTTTGACGAGGGACACCTCTCCGTTCCCTTGATTTCGAAAACTGTAGAGAGCATTGGCTGTTCGTCCGAGGATCGTTACAGGTCGTCGTGAGAATTCCCCACCTCTACAACGGGCTTCAACCCTCCGAGATGACGACGAAAGGCCCCATCTCATCATAGTGCTCGTCCCTCAGAAGCGCAGGACGACGTTGTAGAGGAGATGCAAACGCAAGCTTCCACACTGGCGACCGCAGCTCCGGCATTGGCTTTGCCTGGAACAGCTTCCTACACTGTCTGGCCGTCCACCGGGCCCAGGTCTTGGACTTCTTCCTGCGGGCACTATCGGTCGAAATTCCAGTTCCCGCATACATCTGCCGGTAGAGCTTCGAAAGGAACATAAAGGCGATCCTGGCCCGTAGAGTTGGAGTGCAGGATGACCTTTGCCAGATAGCGCTCCAGTTATAAAATCTATCCCAAACCTTCTGTGTGCGCTCACGAATCTCATCCGAGCTCATCGAGGGATGCGGCGTAAACATCTTTGGACGAACATCTGTCGGAATCAGCCAGTATCGAGTAATCGGCATATCGCCCACCAGCGTGGGATCGTTTGCCTGCTCCTTTTCCCAGCGCGCAAAATCCACGGTGCCGGGAAACGGCGACATCATTACGAACTGGGCAAAGGTCACGCCCGCCTTCAGTGCCAACTCCACCGTCGCATTGAACGTTGCCGGCTTATCTGTCGGCAGACCGAAGATGAACGAACCAAGCACATGGACGCCATGCTGTTTGAACGTCAGCAGCTGCTTCGCCAGAGCCTCGCCAGAGTAGTTGAAGTCTTTGAAGATCGCCTTGAGTCCTTCCGGTGTTACAGCCTCGACCCCCACCAGAGCACCCTTTATATTGGCCTTCCGCATAGCGTCCAGATACTCGCCATCCTCAGCCGCCTCCATCGTGATCTGCGTGAAGAACACCATGTCTTTGGGCAGCTTTGCCAGCTCTTCCATCAGTTGGAAACGCTCTGTGCGGATCGCCGTCAACTCTTCAAGTTTGGCAATATTGTTTTGCTCCCGGGCCAGCCGCAGATCGGTCAACGTCACCGGATAGAAGTTGTCGTCGGCCAGGGCGATAAACCGGAAACCGATCCGCCGCAGAGTAACGATTTCGTCGATCACACTCTGATATTGCCGTTGCCGGGGCTGCTGCCCATCGGTCCGCCAAACGCTGCAAAAAGAGCAATGCTTCGGGCATCCGCGAATGGTCTGCACCGAGGCCCACATATACTTATCCGGCTGCATCAGGTCCCATCGCGCGGCCAAGAACTGGCTGCCTTCAATCCGGCCGCCCTCATAGATCCTGCTTGGCTTGCCGGCGAGGCAATCGGTGACGACCTTGCCCCAAGCAACGTCGCCATCGCCCTTCACGACGACGTGAGCGTGCCCGCATTCCAAGGCCTCTTCGGGGAATAGCGTCGCGTGAATGCCACCATTGCCACCGAAAAACAGCAACATACGGCTACTGCCTCAATAACAATCCTCATATCCACTCGCATACTGGCATCGTCTTGACCGCACTGATAAAATAGCATCGTTATGCTTCGTTGGGACGCTGATGCTGAAGTCGAGCAAGCGTACTACTTCCGAGAGCAGGCCGGTGCTGCGCGAAATATCGGCGAACATGACCTCGCCAACATCTTCGAGGAAGTAGCCCGGCTTGCGATGGTGAAAGCGGAGATTTTTCAGTCTTTTGATAAGCTCCACGAATACCTTGAGGGACGAGCCTCGAGACTCGACGCCGAACGTAACAAAACGCCCAAATCCCCGTAGTATCTGAAGGTCGAACAGGGCCAGACCCACCGATCAGGAGTGCCGTAGAATTCACAGTTCACATGCAAAGTATGAGCTATTGGCAGCGCTTCTCCCAAAATCGGCTTTCCAATATCTAAAAACACCGCACCGCCTTCCTGCCATTTGCGACAACGGAGTATGCTTTGTGTCCAGGAGAGTGCAATGGAAGGAATCGTAAAGTGGTTCAATGATGCTAAGGGATTCGGTTTTATTACACCCGACGGCGGCGGCAAGGACGTCTTCGTTCATCAGACGGCGATAGCAAGCGGCGGCTTCCGCGCACTGGCTGAAGGAGACCGCGTCGAGTTTCAGACCGAACAGGGACCCAAGGGACTACAGGCAAAAGACGTCAAGAAAATCTAGTTTCCGGTGCGCAAGTGGCGCTTTGACCTGCGATGAAAGACGGACATTCAGTTTAGCCGGGCAGGCCAAACGTCGAAGTGAATTTCCGTTTTTAGTAGGTGATGCGTGCCAACATCTGCTCCTCCTTCAGATGGGTTGACAGCCTTTCGCACGTCTTCGCGTAGGGGCTGAGCAGAAAAACAGCCGCACAGGTCACAATCAACGCACTCTGCATACTTGTACCAAGACCCCGCAACGCGGCAAGTTTCCCAAAAACCGGCATGAAAGCGAGAACGCGATTGCTCCAGCTCCAAGGCCTGGCTTCGTCGTACAGCACTTGGGTGAACTTGCCGAGCCCGTTGCGAGAATGTTCGCTTCAATGCCATGAGTCAAGACCAGATATCTAATGTGACGATTTCGTCCCGTCCGCCTTATCCTGCACGGTCTTGGTGGTCGCGGTCTTTTTGATTGGTGTTGGCACGTGTGAGCCGCAGGCGGCGGGCGGATTCGTCATTTGTTTGGCAAAGATGCGATAGCTTTTCCGTCCGGGCTGCAAGGTGGACCAGTATGAGGTCCGCGTGAACAGCGGTTTGTGCTGATCGATGATTTGGTTTGAGAGGATCTTCACGCCGCATTCCAGATTGTTCTTCGGCTGAAGAATACTTCTGGCCGGGCTGGCGGCCGGCAGCTTGCGGTCAGCTTCCCAGTCAAAATCGCAGCCATACAGTTTTCCGTCTCCGTAAGAGAGCTGCAGCAGGCCTTCGCTGCGGACGGATACGCCCGTGACTTTGTCGATCTTTGCGATTTCAGGTTCAGTATGCCGTACGCGCGTGCGGGGATTCAGCCCCGCCTCGGCGCCGGCGAGTGCCTGGAAGAAATACGCCCAGAAGACACGCTTGTCGGGGTCGTTCATTGTTGAAAAGCGTGGACAGAAGCGCGCGACATCGTGGGATACCGCAGGCGATAGCATCGCCGGCGGAATTGCTTTTTCAACGATAAGATCCCAGGCGGGGTTCCACACCTTTTCGCCCAGGTCACCTTTCTTAACGTCGATGGGGGTTGGGGGCACAGGCTTCGTCTCTTGAGCCTTGGCCCCGACTGCGATTAGCAAACCTGCCATCACAAGGACTTGCACCCTAATGGCTCGCACGATGGCATTTCGTCCTTCACTCTTCCTGCCTTCTCTATTTTCACTTCTCATTTCCGTTGCCCGGATTTCGGTGATGGTGTGATTTTGTCGCAACGACCATGTCGAGGTCGAAGCGAAAACAATCCCGAGCCAATGAATATAACCCGGGAAACACGCTCGCAATCATCGTTTCTCGACCTTGCCTAAGAGGCGCGTTAAACAGACAAGTGAGATATCCTGACTCCCCAGAATTCCCGTTGCGGGCATAACGCACTTTGCGGCGAATTTAGAGGAGGTTTCACTTTCAGCAGTAGCGCATCACACAGCCAACTGGAACACCGTTTCCTAACTGCCGCGTCGAATCGCTCCAATAAGTGACCTGACCGATCTTTTGTACCAAGTGGAATGTTAGTGTAGCGCCTTTTTCGACCCTAGTCCGTAGTCGTAGTCGGGGGTGTGGAGATGTGGGAAACGCGCAGCGTTTTCCATATCTCCATGCCCCGGTTCCTTCAGCAAGATGGCTTGCGGCGCTGGTGGTCTGTAGCCCAGCGAGGAATGCGGCCGTACCGTGTTGTAGTGCACTCTCCATTGTTCGATCACCACCTGGGCCTCTTTCAGCGAATAGAAGATCTCGCTCTTTAAGCATTCATCTTGCAGCTTGCCGTTGAAGCTCTCACAGTACCCGTTCTCCCAGGGACTGCCGGGCTCGATGTACAGCGTCTTTGCGCCCACCGCCGACAGCCACTTCCGCAGTCTTTCGGCAATAAACTCGGGCCCGTTGTCCGACCGTAGGTGTTCCGGGATACCATGCACCAGCATCAGGTCGGCCAGGGTTTCGATCAGGTCATAGCTGTTCAACCGCCGCGCCACCCGGATCGCCAGGCACTTCCTGGTGTACTCGTCAATCAGAGTCAAGAGCCGCAGCGTCCTGCCATCGTGCGTGCTGGCGCGCACAAAATCGTAGCTCCAGACGTGATTCTCATGCTCCGGTCGTAGCCGTACACAGGAGCCATCGTTCAGCCACAGCCGCCCTCGCGGCCGCTGTTTCTGTGGTACTTTGAGGCCTTCCCGGCGCCAGATCCGCTGCACCCGGTCCTTGCCTACCTCCCAGCCTAGATCGCGCAGCAAAGCCGTGATCCGCCGATACCCGTATCGTCCGTACTCACTGGCCAGTTGCAGGATGGCTCGCGTGAGTTCATCTTCATCGTTCCGCTGGGTTACGATGTAACGCTGCGTCCCCCGCCATTGCCCCAACAGCCGGCACGCACGCCGCTCCGACAACCGATGTTGCTCGCGAGCATGCTGTACCGCGCAACGTCGCCGTCCGGGGCTTAGAAGTTTCCCTCCGCCACGTCCTTCAAGACTTGCTTCTCCAGCGACAACTCGGTCACCAGTCGGCGCAAACGGCTGTTCTCTTTCTCCAGCTCTTTCAGCCGTCGAGCCTGTTCCAGCTTCAGTCCGCCGTACTCTTTCCGCCAGCGGTAATAGGTCTGTTGGGTGATCCCGGCCTCTTTGCAGGCCTGGCCGATGTTCTTGTGGTTGGCTAACTCGACTTCGATCTGACGCAGGATGGCAACGATCTGCTCCGCGCCGTGCTTCTTGCGTGCCATTCTCCAGCTCCTTCTGTACCAGTTTCTCTAACATTCCCCCTGGTACAAAATTCGCCGGTCACGTCAAGCTTGTGCGCATTGCGACAAGCGTGCAAAAGGGACAGGTTGTTCTGGTAACAGGAGCCCTGGGCAGTGTTGGGCGTGCGGCAGTGCATACGGCGAAGAAGATAGGCGCGCAGGTGATTGCTGGTGTTCGCGGCAAAGAGCTGGATGACGCCCGCTCCCTCGGTGTCTCTGGCGTGCTAGCGATTGATGACGATGAAGCGATTGAGAAATTCCGCTTAGTGGATGCAATTGCGGATACGGTTGGCGGTGACGTTGCAGCGAAGCTGATCGCGAAGGTCAAGCAGAGCGGCTCCTTTGGCTACACCGCGGTATTGCCGGAAAGCGCGGCGGCGCAAAATCCGGCCGTGAACATTAGGCGTGTGCTCGCGCAGCCTGATCCATCCAAGGTGCGTGAGTTTGCCGATGACGTCCGCGATGGCAAGTTCGTTCTGCCTATTGGTCGCCGCATGCTGTTGCGTGATGCGGCTGAGGCACATGTGCTAGGAGAGAAAGGCGGTATCGGGAAGATCCTCCTGCTGGCGCCGGATTCACAACACTGATTTCTTCACGGCGAACTCCGACCCCCAGGATCCCGAACTATGGAAGTACAAACTCCAAGTGCTTTGTCTGGTGTCACCTCTAGGGAGCAGCGCACCTTTTTTCTCTCGCTCAGTTGTACCGAACTTGTACCGAGAATCGTAGCGTCGCTTGCTGACAAAGATGCTCCGTTCTTCTCCTGCCTGCCCGAACTTCACCCGTTCAGAGCCTATACAGTTGCACGACCGATTGGAACTCGGAGCGGTGGGTTGGCGCTGTCATGCACGGCACGCGGTCCGCGTCACTCATATGTGGTCTCTTTCACCGGAGCATTCGAAGCAGGCCATACCAAACTTAACGAATGGGACCTGCCTCCGAACCGCATGATAACGTCCGTAGCTGTTGAAAAAGTCCCGTTTACCGAAAATCGACTTCAAAAAGGTGACCAGAAATGTATGCTCGATAGGAGAAAGTCGTTTATAGGGCATTTTGGCGCGTCGATTTCTTAGGGCCACTTCGAGGAAAGAGTTTTTCAACAGCCACGCAACCTATCCAACATCGCACATCATGTCCCAGAAGCCGACTTTTGGCGCCCCCGTTTCGGATTCTTGGCGAGCAGAGGGGCGTACGCACGAGTGACAATGTCTCCGAATTCTGCCTGCCGGGGGGGGTGCAACTTCCTCGAAGCCGACTTCTGGCCCGAGTCGATCGAAGTCCGTCCTCGCATATACACTCAGAGTTGCCCGTTACTCGGGCGAAACCGGCTGCGGAGAACTGCATCCGACGGGAAAGATGCATGAGTGGGGTCGTTAAAGGCTGCCGCGGGAATTCTCGACTGGGACGAGCTTGGGATATTTGACCTCTCGCAGCCAACCTGCGCAGATCAACCACACCACAACAATCAGCAAAGTGCAGAGCAGACTGCCTTCAGGACCGACAGTACCGCCGGACAGCCAAGCCGGGCCGGACGAACTCGAATTCAGAAGATGACCGGGCAGCTTATGGCCACTGTTGGCCACACCATAGAAGTATGTCTCGCCCCAGTCGAAGGCCATGTGAAGTCCGATCGGCATCCAGAGATTGCCGGTTCTACGCAGCAAGAGGCAGGCCAGCAATCCAAAGGCGCCGGCGTTAAACAATCCAACCCAATCCTCTCCCGAGTTGCCGTGGTGAGAATAGCCGAAAAACGCTGCCGAGAGAATTGCGGCGGGCCAGAAACCGATGCCTGCCGAGAGCGTGAATAGTCCGTATCCACGAGCTCGGAACTCCTCCCGCAGAGCGACAAGGATGAAGACGAAGACGTAGACGACGGCCCACCTCCAGATGTCGGCACCGTGCAGTGCGATGCTTCCAAAATAGAAGACTCCAACGACTCGCATGGCAACCAACAAACCAGTGATGGCCGCGAAGCCGAGCAGAGCACCCTGCCAGAACTGAACGCGGAACATCTTGCGCCAGGGCAAGCCGTAATCGGCAATGGTCCTGCCTTCGATGTTCCCCATAATCCAACTGGCGAGGAGGAAGATGAGAAAGTCGCTCACTTCGCGGACGAAAAACAAGGCGGTGTCGTCCGCACCGTGCAGCAGCCGGCGAACTATCAGGTTCCTGGCGTTGATCACGGCGACGACGATAGCTAGGAAGATGAACAGCCGCCAACCGGCGCGGAGTTTCGAGGGGCCGTAGAAAACACGATGGAAGACAGATGGGCCAAGCGATGGCTCTGCCTCGATCATGTCGGAGTCTCCTTGCAGGTTCATACGATGCCGATCTGACGTTTGTTCCGGACGGTTGTCAGCAAGGACCCGGGGGCCGATAACCGTGACCGAAGACGCCGACCATTCCCAAAAAATCAGCTCTAGAAATCGGGCTCATCGATCTCACTGTCCAGAAACCGACTTCGAGGAGATCAGAGAGCGAGCAGAATTTAGCAGCAGCACACTTCCTCGAACAGGACTTCGGGCCCGTGTCGTTGACTGGGTGACGAGATGAATTGCCTGAGGTTCTTGGAACAACAGCACCGCCGATACCATTCTCGATCTGCAGGTCATGTACGACGGCGTGCCGCAGACGCTGCAAATTGTCGCCATCGACGTCGGGCGAGACCGGGGTCAAAGGCAAGCGGCCTCCCATGTCCATTCAGTTTGTCCACTATTCACCCGAGGGCGTCTTCCTGATCTATTCGCCGTTTGAGTAGTCAGGATGCCTGGCGAGTTGCTCACGTTTCAACTCACGCTCAAGCTGCAGGCGTCGGAGAATCTCAACCCGATCCTGGAGAGAAATATTCGGGTTAGGCGTTACGCTACCCGATCCATCCGAGTTCTTCACGACAATATCGCCAGCAGTAATATAATCCGAAAAAAAGTCTGGGTGATCATCTGCAGCTAAGGCATCATACGAAGGATTTACAGGCTGAATCCTAATCTTTGATGGCACCTTGCGACGTAGCATAAATCCAGACATGCTGCCCCATCCATGCAACTCCTCGTAGGAGCGTTTTATGTAAGGCCGACCGCTATCAGCGGGTGAAAACGATACGGAGAGGTAGTCCTTCTCGCGAGGGGACAATTCACGAACTGTCCCGTCTTGATTTACGTAGATGTACTTAAAGCCGGTGTTCGTGGCAGCGCTGCCCCTGAATTCAGCTATCCGCAAGGTTGGCTTCAAGTTTCGCCACGCCGCCGTCAGCCGTGGAACGTCGCAACGCATGCCCAACCACGTTCCCATGCCGTATCCGATGGCCGCATAAAAAGGTGCGGTAAAGTTAAATTGCTGCATGCCCCTGAGCGCGTCAGGAGTGGCGGCAAGCTGGAACAAATCGCGGTAGCTGTGAAACTCCGGAATTAAGAACCCACCGCCAAAATATTCGTGAAACGCCCTTGTCCAGTGATCTTCGAATGCCGTAGTTGGGAATGCGATGATCTTGTACACGAGAATTGCTAAAGGAACAATCCACACGAAGAGGGCAACGCGATGTGGATACCACTGTGCATAGGCGAATCCGACAAGGATCGCCGGGAAGAAACTGAACAGGAACAAGTGTGAGAATGCGAACTGGAAATAACTCACCGTCGGTGGGTGTTGCTGGATTAGGGGTAGCAGCAAGTCGTGTACACGTCCCGCCAGCCACATGGTTGTGAAGTTCACGATCGCGTAAACGGCTGCCAAATGCAGCACATAGCGTACTGCCTGCCTAACGGCACCGGCGGGTTTATCGAGATCCACAATCACTTCCCCGTCAGACGCTACTGAATTTGAATTTCTTACAGAAAGGAACATCTTGACTGGAATTTCCTTTTTGATCTCGAAAACGGCACCATAGTACACCCGTCTCGTCCGTCCACGACACCGTGAAACGATTTTCTTATCGGAGCACTCCCGACGGTCTTCCATCCGCACCAGTACAGCCCAAAATTCCCATTTGTGCCTACTTTTGCAACACCTCTCGTTACCCCAACCAGCTTATAGACGGATTCTTCAACGTATAGGAAAAACAAAATTCGATTTCGCCTCAGACCGGGTTCGCAATGAGTCAACGCATTCACGCGCTCGGGGCCGGAAACGGGTCGGGATGGGTTTAAACGCAAGGTGTGTGGGCAAAGGCGGGGCAGCGGTAGCGGTTTGTCACTCCGAATAACGGGCAAAATGCAGCGGAACTCGTTGACTGCAGAGTATCCCGTCGAGGGACGGTCTACGATGCCAAAGATACCTGCACCGGGTGAATCAAAGCGCGCGGACTCAGACGGGCGACCCAACGCATCGGCTGACCGTTCGAGTCGGCCAGCGGGTCACAACCAAAGTCTCGTCGCACCGAATATGCCCAACCCAATCGTCGCGGACGAGCTCGCCTTTGCTGCCCTAGCAGCAGGAAAATAGCCGTGGCTGTCTGGCCTTTTGGCCGTGGCGCTAGAAGCCCGAAATAGCGGACTCCGTGTCGATACCGATCTGGTACATGTTCTGCCAAGAGAGCCACGAAATCGGCAGGCGAATGCTCCGCGCTCATCTGCATTCCCAATCTCTTGTCTTTCAGGGAAAACCGGACTGTGGGGGCCGTGATCTTCTCAAAACGGTGTTGAGCAATAGGCGGCCGGCGAGCGTAGCGTCCCGCGTATCGCAAGAAATGCTCTTTGGATTGGAAGTAATCGACATGGGTGCTCCACCATCTGTACTCGCGCGCCAGGACTGGTTTGAGGATACCGGGATGGAGATCGGATGTCCTCTCTGAGGAAAGTGATTACGGCGAATCGCCACAGCTGTGCCGCACTAACTCTGATCCGCCGAAGTGGGAACTGTTCCACCGTGGAACTTTGCTGCCTGGAGTTAACCAATTATGTCTTGACGAGCGATAAATATGCCTATAGCATGGGCGTTTATGGCCAGTTACTCGACAGCGCAAGTGGCACGCAAAATAGGAGTCGACAAGAAGACACTCCTGCGTTGGCTCTACGGAGGCAAGCTCGCCGAACCCCAAATTATTAGAACTCCTGGCGCTACGGTTCGGCTGTGGGCAGAAGCGGATCTAGCTCGCGCTCGGAGGTACAGACAGCAGAACTATTGCAAAGGAAGAGGCCGCAAAAGGGCGGTCTGAGCAAGACGCGCCGAGCCGGTGCTCACACCGGCACGACGCTAACCTATGTCGCCTAATGAGGAGGCAACATGGCTAACACCGAGGTTACCACCCCCGTCCGCGCGGCGATCTACGCCCGCGTTAGCACAAACGAACAAAGCCCCGAATTGCAACCACGTGATCTGCGACAGTACGCCTCGGCGCGTGGATTGGCCGTCACTGAGTACGTGGACACTGGCTTCTCAGGGGCGAAGCAGAGCCGACCAGCCCTCGACCGCCTGATGAATGATGCTCGGAAGCGCAAATTTGATTGCGTTCTCGTTTGGCGCTTTGACCGATTTGCTCGGAGCACCAAGCATCTTCTGCTCGCGCTGGAAGAATTTCGTTCCCTCGGTACTCAGTTCATCTCATACGAGGAAAACATCGACACCACATCCCCGTTAGGACAAGCGTTGTTTACGATTGTCTCGGCTGTCGCGCAACTGGAGCGTGATCTGATCCGTGAGCGGGTCCGCGCCGGCCTGCGAAACGCGCGCGCTAAAGGAAAGAGGTTCGGCCGGCCGCGCGCTCAGGTTGACCCCGCCAGCGTGGCCGCATTGCGCTCAGAGGGACTGTCGTGGTCGGAGGTCTGCCAGCGGCTGAAGCTGAGCAAAGGCACGGCGCAACGAGCGTTCTACAGCTTGCCCAATCACCCTCGGGAATCTGCGCCTGTAAGTGCCTGATTACGCGCTGTGGGCGAGCCGAGGATGCGCTTGCCCACAGACAAGTGTCATTGGGCAGAATAGCCGCTGGGTTTTCACATGCCCACTTCCCGTTCCCAATCCGATTCGGAGGCACTTGGGCGGTTTGCCGACTAGGACGAAGCCGCTGGCGCGGCGGACGCTACCGAGTATGGCGAACCCAGCATTGTTGGGAGTAGCTGACGTAGTGTGGGTCACAGAGAAAGGAGACTCTTGTGACCCGCTTACGCCAGATGATGCTGGAGGAACTTCAGCGTCGGAACTACTCGAAGAGCACGACCCGCTATTACTTGCAGGCGGTAGCGAACTTTGCCCGCCATTTTGGCAAGTCACCGGATAAGCTCGGACCCGATGAGCTTCGAAGCTACCAAGCCTACCTGCTCCGAGAGCGCAAACTCGCCGCCGGCAGTGTGATTGCCCGTGTCGCGGCACTGCGTTTCTTCTTCGTCCGAACTCTCAAACGACACGACGTTCGAGAGGGCTTTGCCCTATCCCAAGGATCACCGACGACTGCCTACTGAGTTGAGTCTGGAGGAGGTCGCGCGGCTCATCAATGCCGCCGGGAACCTTCCGCAGCGCGCGCTGCTGATGACCCTCTGCGGCACCGGTATGCGGCGCACCGAAGTGTCTCCCTTGAAGGTCAGCGACATTGACAGCCAGCGCATGATGATCCGCGTGGAACGCGGCAAAGGCGGCGCCGGCCGTGACATTCCTCTCAGCCGGGCGCTGTTGGAAACCCTGCGAGAATACTGGCGCTGGAAGAAGCCCCGCACCTATCTGTTCCCCAGCAGCGAGCGCGCAAACGCGGCAAGGAACAACCCATCTCCGACAAGACCGTGTGGTATGCCTGTAAACAAGCCGCTCGCCACGCCGTCTCACCAAGCGGGTCAGCCCTCATTGCTTGCGGCACGGCTTCGCCACACACCTGCTGGAAGCGGGGACAGACCTACGCACCATTCAGATTTTACTGGGCCATGGTGATCTGGAAACGACGGCAAAATACCTGCATCTGTCGCAACGGCATTTACGGGCCGTCGCCAATCCCTTGGAAGGGCTGCCGCTTTCTCGCATAGAGGAAATTAACCGTCAATACCACCGTAAAAAGAACCCATGACTCGGCCCACCCTCGAGGTGGCCGACATCCTCCACGTGCAGGGCGATCGCTTCCTGGATCGGTATCGATCGAGCTTCAACTTTCAGCAGCTCAAAGCCCTTCGTGCCATCGGCAAAGTGCTGTATGAAACCTCGGGATGGATGAATGACGTGCGCATCAGCCCCGACGGAACCCAAGTGGCGTTTATCGAACATCCCTTGGTTCCCGACGACCGTGGCGCAGTCGCGCTGGTCGACCGGCAAGGCGCCTTCCGCCGGCTGACGACGTATTACGCCACCGGCCGTAGCCTCTGCTGGACGCCCGACGGCAAAGAGGTGTGGTACACGGCTAGCCTCGAAGGCGAGGATCCCGGCATGTACGCGGTCACGCCAGGCGCGAAAACCCACACTGTCCTGCGAGTCGCCGACCGAATTGGTCATTCAAGATATCTCTCCGGCCGGCAGGGTCCTGTGACGGACGCTGCGATCAAAACGGTCTAGTTTTCAGACGGCAATCGCGAGGCGTCAACACGAGAGATACGGCAAGAGAGCGAATAACATTTAAGTGCCATTGCATACTGCGCTTATGTGAGCTACACTCGCGTACCAGTCTTGGCGACCTAGTCCGGCCAACCGCTCCCGTCGTCGAATATTAACTCTCACAGCCCATGAAGCTGCTGCCGTGCGCTACGCATTGATTACGGAGCTGCGGCTGACAGGCTTTGAAACGGACTATAAGTCCTTTCTTGAGCGTCGACTAGAGGAGGAGCATCATGCCGCACCCTGAACAGCGTCGGAAGGTCACGTCCACTTCGTGCGCGGCTAGCTTTGCGCTCGCGGCTGCGTTTTTGGCACTGACCTTTATCACAGCCCAAATGGCGCATGCTCAAGCCAATTACGAAACCCGGTACCCGAACATCGTGGGAACCGACAGCGGATTTCCAACGGCCAGCGGTACGTTCTCACAATGGTTCCTGCCTATCGGAGATGCTAATGGTGGAATCACGGGACAATCACATTTCCAGCTCCAGACCACAACCATGCAGGGCGGCAGCGTCACCGAGTCGCTCGTCTTTCACGGAGGAATTGACAGCGATACCGATCAGGCCGGCGCTCCGTACGGCGGAATCACAGTAAGAGGCGCCAATGTAAGTGCAGGCAACGGCGCCTTCGAAACTATCGGGGGATCAGCGGTCATTCAAGGGGGAGATGATTTTTCTGAAGGCACCATCCAAGCAATGGCAGGTTCACTCACGATACGTCCTGGGGCCGCTACCTCCGCGTATTATGGCGCAAACTCCATTCCCGGTCACCTAGTGATCTCTCAAACGTTCAGAATAGGGTCGTCCTACACGTATAAAGATCCCTTTGGGTTTTTGGCTGGCAAGCTTGGCTGCATTGTAGGCCACAACACGATCGGCGATTGTGCTATAGCTCCTTCGAACAACTTTGTTGGCGTCCTCCAACCTCCGATCCCCGATACGGCATCCGGCTCCGACGGTCATGGTGGATATCTCGCGAATGCCGGGAATGTCGCAGTTCAAGGGTATGTAACTGTTCAATCCGCTTCTCAGACCCATTTCACACCGGGAGACATTATCTGTGTAGACCCGACAAATGCCGGTTACGCCATAGACAATGGCACAAGTCTTTGCAGCACCCTCAGTACCCCAACAGCTCAAGTCGGTGTCGTAACATTGGGCGATCCTCCAGGTGCGCAAGGAACTTATAGTCACTCCATTATGATCCTGCGATGATACATCGGAGAAATTGGTGTCTATGAAATGAACATAGTGTGCATAGCGCCAGCGCAGTAGAGGCCTGGCGCGAAGCTCAAAATCGTGACGGGATATCGTTCCGGATCATGATGGTGCGCTAAGGATAAGAACCCCTTGTCGCCATGAGACAAGGGCGTCGTGGTACGAAATCGTTGTTCTGCAGGCCAAGGTAGAACAGCGGCTTAGTACATCCCACTTGCTTCAACCTAAGGCCGATCCAACTCGCACTCGCTCCAAGGAGTCCCGCAGTGAAATTTTCGCGGTTGCTCTCGGGTTCTCGTGAGCAGCGGTCCCGGGTCTCCCTTCCAGACTCCCACCCACCTAAAAACCAGTCTCTACCCCCTAGAAGTGCTCAGAGGAGAATCAAATGAAATCGCCCAAGCAACTTTGGATTGCTGTCCTATGTTTTTTTTCTGCGTTAGCCATCGCCGCAGCCTTCAGCTCACGCACCAGCACCGTTGCAGCGGGGCGACACGTTCCGCATGCCACGCCGGCTACGCTCGCGCAACCTGCCGCCTATGTCGCAAGCTCCTCCTTACACACAGCACTGGTATCCGATGCCATATCGCTCGACACCCTCAGCGCAGAACGCGTGACAGCGAACTTGAATGTTAATCCCCTCCTTCCACAGGCGGAAGAGTTCACGCTCTTGCCGCCCAATTCTTCACAGAGGATAAACAAGACTACGTTGTCGGTGCGTTTTGCAGAGGCGGATGGCGATAAACTGGCATCGCAGGTTCCGATGACTTTGGCTGGTCAGAACGTCGTGCTCCAGCGCTCGGACGATGACAGGAGCGTGTTCTCCACGCGCTTGGACTTTGACTGGACGGCGTTCCTCAAGATGCAGCAGCATCGCAAGGAGCTGGCAAACCAGAGCAAGACTGTCCCAATCTATAAGGGGCGGGATTTCATCCGCCGGGAGAGAGTGCAGTTCGTCGATCCTGCCGATATTCAGCACGCATTGCAGTCGCACGAAGCGATCCATTTCACCTCGGATGTGCTGGTCGGCGGCTACATGCTTACCGTAGCGCCGGATCATGAGCTGATGATCATCAATCCCGCCGTGGTGGAGGATACAGAAAACGGCAACGGCAGGACGTATGACATGTGCCTTGGACAAAACGCCGGCAACCCGAACGGTGCCTGGGCTTTCAAGACGTTGTGGATGGCCGCTATAAACACGACAGATGTTCACGTGGCGCAACTAGCGTTACAGAGCTTTTTGGCCAGTTGGCAAAACAATCAAGTGATTAATGGTTTGACTGTGGCAATGCGGCCTGGCATAGGAACAGGATTGGGGGTTTCTCCCGGTCTGTTGGGGAACTGGCCAATCGATGACAGCCATGGCATGTGCAATGGAACTCATTGTCCTTCCCTTCAGGGCCCGGTTCGACTGAATGCGATCGTCAATCGAATCGATTTGGCAGGGCAGCCGGGACAAAACCAAGCCGGTGAATTGAGATTTGTCTTTGGCGTGACTGCCGGCATTACCGCGGGCGACACCTGTTCAAGCGCTGGTCCTCCGTCCGGTAGCGCTCCGCCTTTCGACATCATCTTTGAGTACCATGTCCCATCTCAATACACCGCGCCGTACTGGGCGTCGCAGTGGAACATGCTTCCACAGAATAACTTCGGCTACTCAAATTGCGGCGGCACCTGCTACATACCAGCGCTTCAATCGCTGATTACAGACAAAGTTGTAAGAAACAATTCCTGCTCAACCAATACCAACGCAAAGTCGTGCTTGTTCCACATACGAACCAACGAGGTCCTTCTTACCGGGTCTCCGGCAATTTGGGAGGAACGGGAGTTTGCGCTCAATTACGTGCAGGGAGGCCCTAACACAATAAGCGAAGGGGTGGTGGACCAAACTCCAGATAATACCTTTAACTTTGGAGGAGGCCCGTGCCTGAGAATGTATTTTCCACCGAACGGAGAGCCCCCCTGTAACAACTACTCCAATGCCATAGCAGATTACATCAACACCTATGGTGATCAGATCTACGCCGGACTAGGAGTCACTCCGTTAATCCCGCAGCAGGTTTACAGCCCCCCCGACGGCAAGAATATACCTTTCCAGGGCGGCTCGTCTCTGAATGCCTTCCAATATGGCTCGTCGTCCCTTTCTAACAGCTACTGGAATGCCTGCCTGGTAAGTCACGACACGAACTGCACTGCCCACATTTTGCAGGACAGCATGCACACTCATGGCTTTGCGGCGAGGAGGTACCAGTCTTTGAACACTTGCAACGGTTGCCACGGAGAGGAGACTACAACCAACTTCTTTCAGGTGTTCAATCGATTGCCGACATACTCGTCGAACCTTTCCAACTTCCTGTTGGGCTGCGCGCCCAATGGGGTGCAGACCAATTGTTCATTCAACAACTATGGGAATGATCAGTGCACGCCTGGCGGAAGTGACCAGTGCACGTTGAATCAGCCTGGAGGTGAATCCGTCAAAGACCTGGTGGATCCGATGCACCCGTACAACACATATGGCGACATTGCCATGCGACTTACGAACCTGCAGGGCCTCGCCGCGCCTGCGAACGAGTTCTTTCTACCGTTCATGCGTCAGCCTATCGGTGTCCACTGAGGGCCGACGAACTCCACCCAAGCTGCCTTCCGCTTGGGTGGAGTTTTCAATATTGCCGGCAACTGGGAATAGTTAACTGGCGCCTATTCGCATGTTGCAAGGGGCTCCATAACCGCTGTCCCTACCAGAAAACCGATTATCGCTCAATTGATTGCACTTAGCGCCGGGCTCCGCTAGGCTTCTTGGCGATGCTCCCGGTCTTGTTGTTTCTGCGCACCCTTCTCCGTGATTCGCTCCGTACGCGGGTTGCACTCCAGGCAGAAATCCTCGCCCTGCGTCATCAACTTCTCATCCTCCAGCGCAGGAACCAGAAACAGCGGCTGCGGTTGTCGGTCGCCGATCGGATCTTCTGGGTGTGGCTTTCCCGTACCTGGGCGGCCTGGAAATCGGCTCTTCGCATCGTTAAACCTGAGACGGTGATTGATTGGCATCGCAAAGGCTTTCGGCTCTATTGGTCTTGACGTATAGGAAAAAGCAAAATCCGATTTCGTCACGCAGAGCGCAACCGGGGGCTTCCTTCTGTAGTCTGGTCCGCGCATTGATGGGCTTGGGCTCAGCAGCAGGTGGGAATCAGATCAAAGGAAGCGTGGAGACCGCGGGCGAGCCTGCGCTAACAAGGAAGATGGAGATGGAGAGGTCTCTTGAAAAACGTGCAGGAAATCAAGATTGGCGAATGGATCATTCAGGATTCTTTTGTGATCGATGGCAAGGTGTACAGCAACGTGGGGAGCCTTGGCGCCAAGTACAACGAATTAATCTCCGACCTTACCGATCTAGCAAACAAGTACAACGCGAATCTGAAGGCATGGGTAGCGGAGGAGAACGAGTGCAATGCCCACGCCGCGCAACAAGTGGCGCAATACAACGCTCTAGCCGGTCAGTACAACAGCCTTCTGCGCGTTGCCAATACGCCAGCTTACTATCCTACTTACGCGCCGACACAGCCGCAGCGGCTAACCTGCAACACGGTATTCAACACGACGAATTGCTATTGGCAGTGACGATTCAGGCTCGAAGAGCTCGAAGCACTTCCACGGCTTGAGCTGCTGAGGCGGGAGGCAAAATGGTCGGCGTCGCAGGGCGGGGGATAGGGGGAGAAATCCTCCGAGAGGGCCTTGCCGTTGACCGTTGTGCCAGGAATTTTTCCACGTCGCCAAAATGGAAGTTTCGAAAGTCCTATTTTGCGGAAGCCCTAGTCTGACAAGTTCCGCAGAGGCATCACCGTGCAGCCTTGCGGAGCGCGGAGCGGCCCGCGCGTCAACACCCCCGGAGAACGCCCTGCGGCGTCGTTAGAGCGTTTTGCCGTGTCCTGGTTACCCATGAGCATTCGAAACCCCTGCAGCGCGCCGCCGGGCGCGCGTGAATTGTGCCTCTGCGGGACTTGCCGGACGAGGAATCCAACTCAACGGGAGCCCGCCTATCAGCGCTCGAATGGACAAGGCAAGGGGGTAGGGCATCTAAATCGCCCCGACCGAACGGCGCGTTGACCGTGATGTGATGGCGCTGCCGCCGGAACTTCGCCAGCATAGTCGTCGCCGACATAAATAACCGCCACCTCGAAGGAATTCCTGGTGGCTGTTTCCTTTCGCATAGGTATTTCGCTCCCGTTCCTGGGGTGATGTTTCCTTGCCCGCGGACTAGGGCTTCAACCCAGAATAGAGTCTGAAGTTCACCTGGACATTGATCATTACAGGAACCGGCTTGCCATCCTTGATGGCCGGTTGAAAGCGCCACTGCTTTACGGCCCTAACGGCCTCTTCGTCCAGGCCCATGCCCAGCGAGCGTTGCACCTTGATCTGTTGCGGCAAACCGTCCGCATCTACTATCAGCCACAAGACCACGCTTCCTTCCACCCCTGCCTTGCGAGCTCCTTCGGAATACATGGGGTCGGGGCATAGATCGTTCGGGGAGCGCTCACGCTACCACCAACGCGAAACACCCCGGGATACGGCTCCCCTGCTATGTTCTGGCCGACCGGTGACGTTGCGGTTGTCGTTAGTGGTGTCGAGCTTGCCGCTGTTTTGAGTGTGCTGCGTAGCTGCGCATAGACCGCGTCTCGGGCGGACGCAAGCCGGAAGTTACAATCCGCTTCCGGTTTCACACAGCTCAGCGTTCCCCACCGCAGCAAGTCGATAGGGCCTGCGACGTCCGGAGCAGCAGGCGTTCGGGCGGCAAGTTCGCCCTCAAAGTCTTTCAGCGCTGGATCGCCAGTCATCCATCGTGCCTTTGCTGAACTCTGGCCGTGAATCCGCAACAGTGCGAACTCAGCCGTTCCCGAGTGCTTCGCAGGATTAGGCAGCGTGATCGAGTCCTGTTGCTCCAAGCGCTGCTGCGCCGGAATAATCTGACTTGCGTCGGCCGGAAGATGGCGCAAGCCGTGCCTGGCGCTGCCTCGAATTGGAAACGGCTACCACGTCGGAGTCTTGCTGCTCCGAAGAGCGTTCTCCCTCGGCGACAGCAAGCGCCGAGTACCCCAGCACTTCCTCTTTGCGTCCGAGTTTTTCGTAGAGCTGGGCAAGATGGTCGCTGATGGTCGCATTTCCGGACAGCGTCCACGCAGCCAGAACATACCTCTCTGCAGAGCCGAGGTCACCGCGCAGGAAAAGGATCCACCCAAGGTATCCCAAGCTGCGGCGAGCGATCTTGTGCGTCCAAAAGTTCCCGGCGTAAGCGGATCAAGCGAACGCGCATCCAGACCAGTGGAGTCCGTTGAGATGGCTAAGCGGGCGTGTTGCTCGGCCAACTTCAGTTGGACCTGGTGCTCAGCCATAATCCAGGCAAGGTGGTTCCATCCCGGCCCCGACGAAGTGAGAGCCGCAGCCTTGTCGAGTTCGGCGATGCCGATCTCCTGCTTCCCTTGATCGAAATAGCATTGCGCAAGTCCGGCATGCGGGCCAGCATTCTCCGGTGTCAGCGCGGCGGCAAGCTGAAACTCGGGTATGGCCTGGTCGCACTTGTGCTGAGAATGCAGGCTTGCGGCTAGGTTCATGTGCGCAGAACGGTCGCGCGGGTTGAGCTCAATCTGCTTGCGGAACTGCGCATCCGCCATTTCGAAGTTCCGCCTCCGGGCGTACACTCGACCCAGATTGTTGTAGGCGAAAACACCCTGGGGTGAAATTGCGATTTGCTGCCTGAATGAATCTTCTGCCTTTTGCAGTTCGTCCAGTTCCAAGTAGCACAACCCGAGCAGGTTCCAGGCATCACCATGTTGCGGCCGTATCTCGGTGAGGCCCGTCGCCAGCGGGATGGCGCTACCGCAGTCGTTGCTTCTCAACGCGCTGGCAGCATTGGCATAAAGCGCATTGGCACGGGCACTGGCCTCTCCCAAACAGCAACGATCGACGGATCGGTTTGGCTTGCGACATTGCCACTCTCGCGACCGGCGCACTCGGCTGGACTTCGATGGGCTCCCGTCCAATTCGAAGTTTACGTTGATTGTGGTCTGGACCAGCACCGGCTCGCCGTTGAAGTAATAGGGCTTGTAGCGCCACTGCTTCACGGCATCCACAGCAGCCTGAGTCAGCGTGGGATGGCCGCTGATCACCGTCAGCTCTTTTATGCTTCCATCTTTGTCAATGATGGCGGGCGGCAGCGCTACCGTTCCCTGCACTCCCGCCTGGCGGGCGGCCACTGGATAGATGGGTTGTACCTTGTGAATCAGGAGACCCTGCGTGACGCCTTCCGGGGTTTGAACCGGTTGAGGAAACTGACTTTGCGCCGCTAACCCACAGGCGAGTAGCAAAATCAACATCGTGAGCAGACAGCTGTGTGGGCGCATGCGAGAACAATCACGCCGAATTCTATAAAAGGAAATGTTAAGGGAAAATATTTTCCCTTGGTTAACAATTGCTTATGTTGGGACGACACTATATTCCAGTCACCGAGTTGGCGAATTCCGGCACTGCAAAGCATGGCGCCGCACTACGCATCAGGCGGGGCACATAACAATCCCCGCCCACGCCGAAGACTTCAGTTAGGGTGTGATCTTCCAGACCACGCCCCGGCCGTCGTGTCCGCCTGCACTGGCTGTGCCGTAGATATTTCCATTCGCGTCCAGTACCACGTTGCCCACCGGGTAAGATCCGTCGTCACCGCCCGTGAAGTCGTAAAGATCTTGATATGCCCAAGACTCCCATCCGCATTAGGGAGCAATTTGAAAACTGATCCCAGCCCCTGAGCGCCGTCACCGTTCGTCGTGCCATAAAGATTACCCTCGGCGTCCATAAACAGGCTGCCAAACGGTCCCTGGAATTGGGATTGTCCAACACGGTTAAAGCTATGAAGGAGTTTGAATTCCCAAGTGTTTGGGTGACGTATCAGCTCGAAAACGGTGCCCCCAAGCCCCTGACCGCCGGCGCTGGTCGTGCCGTAAAGATTGCCTGACGAATCGGATATCAGGCCCGCGAAAGGGAAGCCTCCGTCGTTTGGCCCGTCGTCAAAGCCATAGAGGCGTGTTTCATTCGCGCTACACGCGGACGGCGTCAACCGGAAAACGACGCCATCGTACTGGAAGCCAGCGAATGAGGTCGTACGTAAGGTTTGCCCGCACTGTCGAAGATCACGCCGCCAAAAGGATTGATGCCGTCCCCGTCCAGGCCGCTAAAGTTGAATAGAACGCATTCCGTCCAACCGCCGCCCGATGGCGTCAGCTTGTACACGGTGCCGCAGGTAGAGTCGCCACAATTTCCCGAGCCCCCTGAGATGGTTGTGCCGTAGATGCTACTTGCCTGATCGAAAACGAGGTCACCGTACGATGGTTCCTCGCCATCCTCGCTGCCTCCCGTGAACCGGTACAAGACGGTCTCCGTCCAGTAGCAGAGCACGGCCTCGCAGGCTCTGGGTTGGGGCCTCAGCCTAAAGACCGTGCCGCAACCGCCAGTCCCGCAATTGCCTCCTATGTTCCCGCCACGCGCAGTAGTGCCGTAGAGGCTGCCATCCGGGCCAAAGATTATTCTGGCCTGGGGACTAAGCGCATCATTGTCCCCAGCAAATTTGTAGAGCGGGTTAAGTATCCGACCGGATCCCGACTGCGTTAACTTGAAGACCGTGCCGCAACCGATGGCAGCGCAATTGCTTCCAATGTTTCCGCCAGCCAGCGTTGTCCCGTAGAAGACTTCCTGCTCGATCAATGGTCAAGCCGGCGTAGGGCTCTGCACCGTCTGGTCCGCTGAAGTAGTGAATGGCGCTGAATGTTGGCGCTGGCGTTGACTGAGCTTCGCCCGGTATCGGCCAAAACATGATTGCAAACACTAGTGCGACGATTGCCGCTTGCAGGTTAACCC
>CAVQZI010000002.1:0-1791205 GCA_963718445.1 uncultured Acidobacteriaceae bacterium
CAACTCCGGCAGTTGGCCATGTAACGGTTTGCGCAAAATTGCCACTATAGATGGCAGCGAAGATAGGCCTTGGTCCATTGAGAACGTCTGCTGCTGAAAGGACAATGATCATGGTGAGTGCGGGACAAGATCGAAATTGGATTTTTCGGATCAGCCTTCCAGCGGCAATGGCTGAGCGGCGATGCCTTTGTGCTGGCGCTTGTCGCAACCCGACTCGGCGCCGGCCCAAACGTAAAATGTAATTCACACCTTCACTGGCGACGGTGATGGCGGACAACCCGAAGCTGGATTGACGATGGATGCTGCCGGGAACCTCTAGGAACAACTTTGAGCGGCGGTGGAACGGGCTGTAACGGCGGCGGCTGTGGCACAGTATTGAAGCTCAAACGTGCTCGCTCTGGCTTCGGTGCTAAATCCACTCTATAGCTTCAATGGGTGCAGCGACGGTCGAGCTCCCCAAGGCAGAGTCACTATTGCTCGCGACGGAACTCTATATGGCACACGTCCCAAGGTCCGAGGGGCGACTGCGGTCGCTGGGGCTGCGGGACCGTTTTCCGCTTGAGACCTTCTTTGTCGGCCCCACACTCGGTATTGGCCCCTTGGAGCGAAACGGTGGTTTTTGCATTTCATGACGGTGTCGGTTCGCTCCCACAAGGTGACCTCGTCTTCGATCAATCAGGAAACATTTATCGCACAGCGTCGTGCGGAGCCCGATATACGTGTGGTGCCATTTACCAGTTAACTCCTTCGGGCGGTGGTTCAACTGGAACTGTGCTTTACCAACCAAGTGGCAATGGCGGGGACGGATGCGGTCCGGAGGGTGGCGTTGTCTTCGATGCATCCGGAACCTTTACGGAGTGTACTACCAAGGTGGCCCAAAACAATTGGGGAGCGGTTTCCCAATGCGGCCATCTGGACCACCCTGGACCCAAGAGATCCTCTATAGCTTCAATGAATCAGAGCACCGGAGCGGCTCCAGTACGGGGGCTGATCATGGATAATTTGGGCAATCTGTATGGATCGAATCATGCGGTGGCCAGGGCGGGGGCGGGATCGCTTTCGAAGTGATGCCCGGGAGTGGCGGCTGGAGTTTCAATCCGCTTTATTACTTCACGGGTCATGTTGGCAATGGCCCAGAAGACAAACTGGTGATGGATGCTGCCGGAAACCTGTACGGCAGCACGTATGATGAAGGAGCCAATTTTATGGGTTCAGTCTTCAAGCTGACGCCCTCCGACGGAACTTGGACATACACCTCGCTCCACGATTTCACAGGTGGCAACGATGGCAAGTATCCCATTAGCAGCCTTGTTTTCGATCCTAATGGCAATCTCTACGGCACCGCATCTGCGGGTGGCGTAGGAAACTGTCCCTATGGTGGCTGCGGTGTCGTCTGGGAGATTACGCCATAGTAGCCACCACCTCCGGCAGCCTTAGTCTGCGGTGCGACCGCAGAGGGGGCCGGCATCCTCGATTACGTGTCGGCGTTGTGTTGGACTAGGGGATGGAGGCGGGAAGTCGTTATGGAGATTCCGGCTCAGAGGAGGTGTTTATGATGCGAGGGTTGCTGGGCGCTGCAATCGTTCTCCTTGCCGTTATGATGGTCGGTTTTTCACGGCTCTGCTACTACCCCGGAGTGCCCCTCCGGTTTCCAGAATCGGCCGCGACTGAAAAAGTCAAAGAACTGATCAGCGGTGAGGGCCTAAACACGTCCACTCAGATCTTGCTGGGCACCGTTGAGGCTGACTGCCTCCGCCGGTACGACCCCGGTCAGCGGTTCTACGACGAGTTGCAGAAGCGGCATCTGCTGCAGATTACACTTTCGGGTTCAATGGCGACCGTAGCGTTAACTCCTGAAGGCAAAGAACTCTTTGACCGTGTTGGAGCACATCCCAGCACACTGTTCCTCCCCCAACTCGATGCCTGTGGCGGACATCGCGTGACGCTCCCCCTTTGGAGTGCACAATTTATTCGAATTTCGGACATCAGCCAACGGCTGAGTACTGCAAAGGTTACCTATCTCTGGCAGGAGAAATTCAACAACGTGACCGAACCTATGGCCGAAATTATAAATCACGGACCTGTCCAGGGCTTCACTGAGATGCATACTTCCGTCGCCACCTTCCATCGCTTCAACGACGGATGGCGGCTCCAGACCAACCAGTTTGTACAGTGACTGTTTCTTTCAGACAGCCTTCGATGCGAGGCTTCGTCCCAAGACCCGTGTAACCACAGCCGTCAATGCCCCACCGGTATAGCTGACACGCTCCGCTGTTGCGTGGGATGAGTACATGCAGCGGGGACCGGGCATACCTGCTAACAACCGGCCACAAGCGTGGGCCACGGAGGCCCACCCTTGTAACGTTTCGGGCGAGATTGCCACTTAGAGATGTGAGGGAAATATGACCCTCATGAGCTTCCAATTCAAATTGAAAAAGGAGAACTATCGTGAAAACGAAAGACGTTATTCGCGCTTGGAAGGACGCTGGTTATCGCCAGGGCCTGAGCGAGGCAGATCGGGCAAACCTGCCGGCACACCCGGCTGGGATGATCGAACTCACGGATGCCGATCTGGGTGCGGTCACTGGCGGCGAAGCCGCATGCAGCACAACGAAGGTAAACGGCACAAGTTGTCCTCAAGGCTGCCCGGTATAGCGCCGGCCAACGCTCGCAGTTTGAAACTGGTGGGTGCCTCGGAAGCGTGGGCACCCATGTAACGTTTTGCGCGAAATTGTCACTAGAGATGTGAGGCAAACATGACCTCACGAAATCCCAATCCAAAACGAAAAGGAGAGCATCGTGAAAACCAAAGACGTTATTCGAGCCTGGAAGGACGCAGGCTACCGTCAGAACCTGAGCGAGGCGGACCAGGCAAAATTGCCGGCACACCCCTCAGGGATGATCGAACTCACGGATGCCGATCTGGGTGTGGTCAGTGGCGCGTGCTACACATACGTCTGCAACAGCGTGGGCCTATGCAGTCGTTACTGCACGTGGACCTGCAGGTAACCTTCAACCTGAAGATGTTCGCTCTAAATACATGCGGCAGGAACCGGCGTGCCTGTTAATAGGCGGGCCCTGAGGGTGGGCCGCCGAGACCCACCCTTTCATCAACGCCTTGGGTCGTTGTTGTGGCAACTCGGGCGCGCTCTGATCCCATCGCTCGCCGACCGAGGATAAATAACATGGATAAGTCTTGTGTTGAGTCTTCCAATTGGTACCACGCCGCGACGCTGAAGGAGCGCGTGGCATCTTTGCGCGCCAACCAAAGCGCGGAGCAGCCTGACGAGGCGGAAGCCGAACTCGCTGCGCGACGGATGCAGCAGTGGCGATCGCAACCGCCATTTGCCGCTGGTTCACATTTCACCCAACGTCTGGCCACGGATGGATTAAGCGAGGATGATCTTCTCTACTGCCTCGGCGAGCCAGTCGAAGCTCTCTCCCTCCGTTTGTGCGACTCCCAAGGCTGGTTGGAGCAGATCGTTAGCGCGTTTTCGCGTCCTCCATCCTCGGCGCTACTCCCACTCCCGGAGTTCGTCCGCAACCAGCAAACAGCAGGCTTCCTGACCCTGATCGAGCCGCTGCTTCGCGATGCCTTAGACCGCGTGAAGGAGGGGGCAGAGGCGCTGGCCAACGAGTCTTCGATCCTGCCCTTCGATCCCACCACGGCGGCGGCATTGCTCTTTGCGAACCTGCCACAGCAACTGCTGTACATGCTGAGCCCCACCCTGGTTCTGGAGCTCAACGTGGCCCGTCTGGAAGGACTGCTGGACGGAACCACCGCGGAGGAGAGATTTCACAGTTTCGTAGAGCGGTTGCGCCAGTGCGATGTAGCGCTAGCGATCCTCAAAGAATATCCAGTTCTGGCCCGCCAACTCGTCGTTCACATCAATCACTGGATCGATTTCAGCCTGGAGTTCCTCAGACACCTGATCGAGGATTGGGAGTTACTCCGTACCACATTCGCTCAAGGAGACGATCCCGGTGTGCTGGTGGAAGTGACTGGCGATGCCGGCGACAGCCATCGAAGTGGGCGAAGCGTGCTGATCGCGAAGCTCAGCTCGGGGTGGCAAGTGGTTTACAAGCCGCGCAGTCTTAGTACCGATGTGCATTTTCAGGAACTGCTGGCTTGGCTGAACGAGCGCGGCGACCATCCGGCTTTCCGGACGTTGAAGGTCCTTGATCGAGGCAATCACGGGTGGATGGAATTCGTTGCAGCGCACGCTTGCACGTCGGAAGAAGAGGTGCGGCGCTTTTATGAGCGGCAAGGCGCCTACCTAGCGCTGCTATACGGTCTGGAGGCGACCGATTTCCACTCCGAGAACCTCATCGCTGCCGGCGAACACCCGATACTACTTGATCTGGAAGCGCTCTTCCACCCGCGGGTCGGAGGAATGGATTTACTGCAGGCGGAGCAGCTTGCCGGCAACACGATGAACTACTCCGTCTTGCGAGTGGGACTCCTGCCGAATCGCAGTTGGGGGGATGGGGAGTCTGCAGGCGTTGACATCAGCGGCCTGGGTGCACAACCGGGCCAGTTAATGCCACGACCGGTTCCGCGCTGGGAAGATGTGGGAAAGGATGAGATGCGGCTCACGCGCAAGCGCGTGGAGTTGCCTGGGGGACGCAATCGGCCGACCCTGAACGGTGCAGAAATCCGTGTACTCGATTACACCGAGGCGATCGTGGCCGGGTTCACCAGCACTTATGAAACTCTTTTGAAACACCGTGATGAACTGCTTTCGGACCAAGGCTCCCTGGCTCGCTTCGCGGGGGACGAAGTGCGTGCGATCATGCGCCCGACCCAAACCTATGCTGTGCTGCTACGGGAGAGTTTTCATCCCGATGTGCTGCGCGATGCCCTGGATCGTGACCAACTGTTTGATCGCTTGTGGGTGGCAGTTGAACATTGCCCGTATCTCGCCAGGGTCATTCCCGCGGAGCACCAAGATTTGCAAAACGGCGACATTCCTATCTTTAGCACCCGCCCCAACTCGAGCGATTTGTGGACCAGTTCGCGCCAGCGGGTTGCCGATTTCTTCGACGAGCCCGGCATCGCCCCGGTTCGACGACGCATTCAGGAACTGAGCGACCGCGATTGCGTCCGGCAGCTCTGGTTCGTCCGCGCTTCGCTGGCCACGCTGTCGAAGCCGGGCGATGGGCCTGGCGGGCCAGCCCCCTACCCTACCGAGGCAAGGATGCCGGCGGATCGCGGGCGCCTCTTATCTGCCGCGTGCCGTGTTGGTGACCGGCTGGAGGAGATGGCGTTTCGTGGCGAGCAGGATAGCTCGTGGATCGGCCTGACACTCGCCAATGAGCAAGACTGGTTTCTCGCCCCATTAGGGCTCGACCTCTACGACGGCCTGCCTGGAGTAGCACTGTTCCTTGGATATCTGGGCAAGATCACTGGCGAGAGTCGCTATACGACGCTGGCCAGAGCCGCACTCAGCACAGTCCGCCGGGGCATTGAGCGCGGTCAGTCATCGATCCCGTCCATTGGCGGGTTCGACGGAGGGGGAGGGATGGCCTACGCCTTCATGCATCTCGGTAGAGTGTGGAGTCAAGCCGAGCTGCTGAGCGAGGCCGAAGCCATAGTGGAGCGCATCCTCCCCCTCATTGAAAAAGATGAGAGATTTGACATTATCAGCGGTGCGGCTGGATGTCTTGGTAGTTTGCTCGCTCTTTATCGCTGCATTCCTTCTGATCGCACGCTGGCGACGGCCATCCAATGCGGCGACCACCTCCTGGCCCACGCTCAACCGATGCAGCCGGGACTCGGCTGGCTTCTTAAGGGAGTAGCTTCGAAGCCGCTGGCCGGCTTCTCGCATGGCGCTGCGGGCATAGCCTGGGCGCTGCTGCAACTGGCAGCGGTAACAGGCGAAGAGCGCTTTCGATCTGCGGCGCTGGCCGCCATTGAGTACGAACGCAGTCTCTTATCTCCGGTGGAAGGTAACTGGCCCGATCTGCGCGACTTCGCGGTCTCCCAGACCGCCGACGACAGTAGCGTCAGGTTTTCAATGCCGGCTTGGTGTCACGGCGCTCCGGGCATTGGGCTTGCTCGTTTGCTCTGTCTGCGCCATCTTGATGATCTTCAAGTCCGCGCGGAAATCAACGTCGCGCTCGAGACCACGCTGGCGCGCGGCTTCGGCAACAACCATTCGTTGTGTCACGGCGACCTCGGCAATCTGGAGCTGCTGCTGGAAGCCGGCCTGACTCTGCGTGAGCCGCGGTGGCGGGCCGAGGTCAATCGAATTGCGGCCATCATCCTCGAGAGCATAGATCAAAACGGATGGCTGTGCGGGAATCCCTTGGGAGTGGAGTCGCCGGGATTAATGACGGGCCTAGCCGGCATTGGCTACGGGCTGTTGCGCCTGGCAGAGCCCACTGCTGTCCCGTCTGTGTTGGCGCTAGCGCCTCCGAACGTCCAAGCTGCCGAACACAAGACCGATTCGAGTGCCGTTTTGGTGGCCGGCGCGTGATTAGCGAGAAGTGTGGCTTTGGAGTTCTGGTGAACAGGTGGATGAATGAAAAACAATCGGCCTATCTTTCGCGCTGATGCTGTTCGACGCTATATCGAAGGTCAACAGAGAGCCGTCCTCCCGCGATTTGTTTGCCCACGCACCTTTCTCTATCTGTGGATTCTGCTGGCTCTGCTGCTCCTGGCTGGCGGCTTGATGACCTGGTTCACTCATGGGCCGCTGCTCATGGGAGAAGCGAACACCGGGACGGGGGTGTTATCGCGGCCGGAGCGCTTAACACTATGGCTACCGCCGATCAGTCGGCCTACGGAGAAGCGCAGATGAGCGACCATCACACGGCGAGTTCACGCATCAAGGGCGCTTGGCGGATCGTTGCGAACCTGCGACGGCGCCGCGTACCTGTCTTGCTTCAGTTGAACTCCGTGGAATGCGGTAGCGCCTGCCTGGCCATGATTCTCAACTACTACGGTCGCAAGACTCGCGTGGCAGATTGCCGGGAAACTTGTGGCATCGGTCGAGACGGAGTTACCGCCGAGAACATCGCCAAGGTCGCACGATCTTTGGGGCTGCGTGTTAAGGCGTTCTCCCTGGAAGCTGCTGATCTCAGTCATGTTCAGTTTCCGGCGATCGTCCACTGGGAATTTCAGCACTTTGTGGTAGTAGAGCGCTGGTCGTCGAAACACATTGAGATTGTCGATCCGGCAGTTGGACGTCGACGCCTGACTTCGGCGGAATTCGATGCCGGCTTCACTGGCGTGGTACTGACCCTAGAGCCGGGAATCCATTTCACCCCGCTAGGGGACAAAGTCCGGCCAACGTGGCGCAGCTACCTGACGTCAATGCTCCGCACCCCCGGGGCTGCGGGCTTGATGCTTCAGGTCCTCAGCGCATCCTTGTGCCTACTGTTGTTCGGACTGGCGCTACCCCTGTTCACCCAGGTGATCGTGGACAGAGTGCTGCCTTTCCGCATCGCCAGCGCGATGGCCATACTGGGACTCGGCCTCATCCTTATAGTGGTGGCTCAGGCAGTGGCTAGCTACCTGCGTGCCGCTCTGCTGCTGTATTTGCAGGGCCGACTGGACATGCAAATGATGCTTGGATTTTTCGAGCATCTCCTCAGCCTGCCTTTTCGGTTTTTTCAGCAACGCAGCAGCGGCGACCTTCTCATGCGCCTGGGAAGCAACGCCATGATTCGCGAGGCGCTGACCAGTCAGACGCTTTCAGCCATATTGGATGGTTCCCTGGTAGTGGGATATTTGGCGATTCTCCTGGCTCGAGCCCCATTGTTCGCTCTGCTGGTGCTCGGGGTTGGACTGCTGCAGGTTGCGCTCTTGCTCGGAACATCTCGTCAGCTTCGAGATCTGACCCAGCGCGATGTGGCGGCGCAGTCGGTATCTCAAAGCTACCTCGTCGAGGCGCTGAGTGGAATCGTGATGCTGAAGGCTTCTGGAACAGAGGACCAGGCGCTCGACCATTGGTCCGGTCTTTTTGCTAGCGAGTTGAATGCCTCGCTGCGTCGCGGTCATTTGTCGGCCATCCTGGACACAGCTATGACGACGCTGCGCACACTCGCGCCGCTCCTCCTGCTTTGGGTAGGGACGTTCCAGGTACTGCATGGCACCGTCAGCCTGGGAACGATGCTGGCGCTGATCGCGCTCGCCACCGCATTTCTCGGTCCCGTTTCTTCACTGGCTTCTAATGCACAGCGCATGCAACTGATCGCCGCTCATCTCGAACGGCTTGCCGACGTAGTGGAGGCCGAGCCAGAACAGGAATTGCAGCCAGTGCACAATGCTCTGCGGCTCAGCGGCCGGATTGAGCTAAGGAACGTCAGCTTCCGTTACGATCCCAACGGGCCACTGGTGCTGCGCAACATTTCGCTCACTATCGAACCCGGGCAGAAGGTCGCCCTCGTCGGGCGTACTGGCTCCGGCAAGAGCACATTAGCTATGCTGCTTCTGGGACTTCACATCCCAACCGAAGGCGACATTCTCTACGACAATATTCCCTTGCAGCACCTAAACTATCGTGCGCTCCGCAGCCAGTTTGGAGTGGTTCTGCAGGAGCCGTTCCTGTTTAGTGGCTCCATCCGCCAGAATATCGCCTTCGGTAACCCCCAACTCGGACTCGCACAAGTGGCGGAAGCGGCGCGATTGGCGGCAATTGATGAAGAAATCGACGCGATGCCCATGGGTTACGAGACGAGGATTGCCGAAGGAGGAAGTGGATTGTCCGGCGGCCAGCGGCAGCGAATTTCGCTGGCTCGCGCGATCGCTCACCAACCTGCCATCCTCCTGCTCGACGAAGCCACCAGCCACCTCGATGTCCTTACCGAAAACCTGGTGGAACGGAACCTAAGCCAACTGGCCTGCACGCGGGTAGTGATCGCCCATCGCTTGAGCACCATCCACAATGCGGACAAAATCTTTGTGCTTGAAGGGGGGACGATCGCGGAGCTAGGCTCTCACCACGAACTGCTGGCGTGGGATGGGTATTACGCGGCGCTCGTTTCCAGTCAGATGGAGCCTCAGACGGCTTGAAGCAGATGGACCTGCGGGTTTATCCAAAGGTGATTGACCGATGCGCCATCTAGATCCCGAAGACGAACGCCGGCGGGTTGGAGAGTTTTATGCCGCAATGTCGGCACTGAACTGGAAGAGATTGTCGCGGATTCGGCGGAGCTCACTGATGTAGCGCGGCAAGCCCTAAAGGATGAACTCGTGCGTAGAAGCCGCGAAGCCGATGGTGTGGAGGCAAACACTGGTCCAGAGCGGGATTTCATCGACTTAGCGGACGTAGTAACTATTAGGCAGTTCAGGGACCTGCATGAAGCCTTGCTTGCGAAAGCGACGCTGGACTCGGCGGGTGTCCAATGCTTTCTGGTCGATGACAACATGGTGCGGATGGATTGGTTTTATTCAAACCTGGTCGGCGGCGTTAAGCTGTGCGTCAACCAGAAAGACGCTGAGATAGCGCTGGATATCTTAGAGCAACCCATTCCAGTGGAGTTCGAGGTAGAGGGCGTCGAGCGCTACGAGCAGCCACACTGTCCGAAATGTCAACCGCTGGATATCGCTAGTGAGGAATTGAACATGGAGGTAGCCTGGGTCAGTGCATATCTTCTGGTGCCAATTGTCCTCCGCCGCAAGCGGTGGACTTGCCATTCCTGTGGACACCGGTGGCAGCAGTTGGAAGATGAAGCTCCTTGACTTACCCTCCGGCATCTGCGGGCTTTGAATATCGTGCAATGAGCACCGTTTTTAGCGAGATTGTCATTACACGCAGATTATTCGCAAGATGAGCGTAGACGACTCACAAGGCAATAGAAGTAGTCAGCGATGTGATGATCAAGGAGTCTAGATTTGGCGCTTCGAGATCTATTTCGCAAACCTACTCCAGCTCTAGAGCATGTCCCCAACCCCAAGGTCTTGGTTTGTTCTCTGGATCCCAGGTTCAGTGAAAGCGTGATTGCGGACCATAAGGTTTACAGGCAATTTTTCCCAGATTCCACTGCCGCCGTGCTCGTTTGCGTCTGCTGCGGGCCCCCCGGCCCTGCGGATTTTCGGATACTGGGATTGGTCGATCTCGACCTCCGAGCCAGACCAACAGAAGCGGGTGGCTTCGTCGTCACATGGTAGGGTGTCACACGTCACTGACAAACTTTCGCTGTCAGTTCAAACTTCTGGCTGCTGTTGGGACCTGGAACCAGACCCTTCGTCTTGCTCACATTGTTGCAGTCAATCAACTGACCAAGAAACAAGACCTCGACATTTTGATGTCCCTCGCTCCGGGGGCTTGGCAGTATCACATCGTCTTGGGACCAACTTAATTTCGAAAGAGGTATCTCATGTTTACTCGCACAATCGAAGTGAATCTGAAGCATGACACGAAGCCCGCGTTCTTCAAGAAGTTCAAGGCAGAAGTGCTGCCGATCCTCAAGAAGACCCCCGGCTTCTTTGACATCGTCGTGCTCGAGAACGAGACCGAGCCGACTAAAATCTTCACCATCAGCTTCTGGGAGACCAAGAAGAATGCTGAGTACTACGAGAAAGAATGGTACCCGAAGGTGAAGGCGATGATCGAGACTTTCTTTGCCACTCAGCCACTGGTGAAGTACTACACTCTCGAGGAGACCTTCTCCGAGAAGCTGTTCACCACGACGGTGTAAATCTGTCTACCCGAGCCAGTTCACCCCAGCAAACGTCGTGTTTGCTGGGGCTTCCTTTTCTTTACTGGATTACAACCGTCATTTCGGTGCTGTGCTTGCGTGACTACTTTAGGCGAGAACTGCTCCATTGGAAGGTGCTCTTCCAGTGCTGGTTTAGAAGGAATTGAATCTCGCTTCGACTGGGTACGACATTCGCCGTTGCCTCTGCAGAAGTATGATACCGCAGGCTCACAATTGGGTTAAAAGCGATTTGGATAAGGAGCTGCTTCCGTGCGCTATAATCAGCTGTCCCTTGGCTTGATCGATTTCGGTAAGACGCTCCGCGAGCTCCTCGATCTTCTCTCGATTTGGCCTCCCGTTCTGCTTGTACTCGTATCCCGCAACTGGCGTCTCACCGTTGTAGCGCCCAAAATAGATCTGATTACCCGCTCGCCGCTTTGAAAGCCACGCGCGGGCTTCTGGGGAATCGAAAGCGCGACGAAGTCTGGTGAGCTGATCCTCTACAAGAGCGTTCATAGGGTAGAGAATCAGTCCTCGCACGGCGGCCGGACGTGTTTCATGAGCTCGCTGCGGGACCCGGTAGGAACGGACAACTTGCCCCCCTGCTCCCTTGCATTGCGCGTGCCAATCGGTATTGCTCCACCAGTCGTCCCAGTGGGGCGAAGGCGCTTGAGGTGCGGACCACGTTGAAGACTCTTTCACTAGATATGCAAGTAGCGGCAGAAGGAAGGATTCGGTTTTTCCCGAGCCCGTTCCTGCCGTAACCACAGCTCGTTGGCCTCCAAGCACCAGACGTAACATGGCCAGCTGGTGGGCAAACAGGTTGTAGCTTCCTATGAGACCGCATTGCGCGAGGTTTTTGAGGTCCTGAAGATCGGCTGGATCCAAGCCGGGCGCGTCAGCCTATCGCAGTCGCAAACGGACCGCCAATGGACTGCATAATCTAACGTTTCAAAAGCGCATCTGGTGTGTGACTCGGACACTGGGCGCAGGCAGCTGTGCAGCAAATCGCAAAGTGGATTGACGGCAAATTATTGAAAGGCTGAAGCTCGACGATTCGGTTTGGAACGTTGACCTGTCGATTACGAATCTAGCCTCACTACCTCCTTCCAATCGCCCTCTTGGTTCGCGAACACGTAGGCGGCGCCTGCTTGCAGCTGTTTATTGTCCTTGCCAGCTGTAGCACGTTCTGCCCCAACTACGATAGTCTCCCCGTTACCTTCGAGTGAGACCGAGCCACCGAAGTAATCATTGGCGCCGCCTCCGGCCGTGATCTTTTTTGTCTGCAGTTTTGCCTGGGCCGCAACGGCCGGAGCCGAGGCAAGCAACGCAATCATTGCAAACAACTGGCACTTAGTTATTGTTTTCATAGGACCTCCTTTGGTCATAGGTTGGGGCGGCAATTACTCTTGGTCAGACGAGAAGCGGCTTCACCGCGCAGCTGTTCCTCGGCAGCTTGAGTCCCCACCCGACGTTTCTTGCTGGGCGGGGACTCAGCCGTGTGGTTCACTGCGTGGGATTGGTGGGCTCGGATGAGTCGTACGCGAAAGACGAGACGCTTATGTCAGCTACGCCGCCGTCCGAAAGTCGCAGTGCCGGAACACGTACGCTCCGCACCACTACGCCAATGTATATTGGCCTCTCTAAGACCGACGTTTCCGGCTCTTGCCCCGGCTGCAAGTCTTGCTCGAGCATACTCTTGAGAGCGCTTGCGCTTAGCAATTGCGACGGTAGAGTGGACGGCGCCGAGAGTCCGTCGATCGGACTGTAGGTCATCGAGTACAACTCCACTCTGGAAGAATCGATCGCGCCGGTAGTGACGTGCACTCCCTCATCGCTGAGGGTGATATGGAGCAAGTCGGATGCGTGGTCAGCCGTGTCATACGAGACATCGAATCCGACGTAGCTCTGGCCACGAAATTGGTTTCCGAAAGAACCGCCTTCAATTCCGATTGGAATGAATAAGTCGATGAGTGTATCTGGTGACGCGAGTTCTGATGGGAGTATTGGCCAGGGATCGTCTCCGGCCACATAGCCCTCATAGTTTGTCTTTTTATCTGCCAGCCTGCCCCCGGCTTCCACATACCAGTCGGCTTCGTATGGCCAAAGCTTGGTGTCATCCACCTCGCTCTTGCCCCTTCCAAGTCCATAGACTAAGCTTCCCCTGGAGTTGTCGCCCGGCCACTCACACACGGTTTTGAAGCCGTCGAACGTCCTTGGGGCTGGGTAGCCGAGCCTGTCTTCGCCGAACTTGCGCTCCGCCCACACACGTTGACCGCAAGTAAGCTTCTTGGTCCCCAGCAGCTTGTAGTTTCCCGAGGTCCACTCTATTTCCGCCTGGAGCGCGGACTCCCAATCGGCCGGTGTCCAACGGCTATGTTCGGCCTCACCCTCAAACAGCTTTGGCCTCCAAGCCCACGCGTCGCTATTAACGCGTGCGCTTGCTTTCGCATAAGACTGCGGCTGCAGCAGAAGCTGGAGCATTGCCAGAGTGACAACAAACTGCAGGAATCGGACGAGGAGAGCGCGCGAACAACTGCGGGCATCCAGGGCAAGCGACAATCTTGTGCCCTCCCTCGATTGTTCATTGATTTGTCGCCGATCGTTCCGAGCCGCAGCATCCGAATTTGAGTCTTGAATCTTCATGTTGACCTCCTTTTGGTCATAGGTTTTGGCGGCGATGAATCTTGATTCCTGAGGAGCAACTTCACCGCATTAACTGCTCCGCACAATGTCACTCTGGATGGGCACCCGACACGCTCCGTCGGCCCGAAAAATCCACAGAAGGCTGTGAGTGCGAGCTGCAGCGCGCGACCCGCACACATCCTGGTGGCAACGTCAGCTCATATAGGCTGAGTGACCGGGGTTGCGTGGTGCGCCGACAGAGTCCCAGCGTCAGCAGCAGGTGTAGCCACTTCTGTGCGTTGGCTTTCACGGTTTGCTTCTGGCTGGCGAACTCGATTTCTGTAGTCGTGGTATCCGCTAAATCCATCTCCGTGTTCATGGCAACCTCCGCATTTCGAGCGGCAACCAGCTAAGCTGTGGCTCCGCACTGCCCTTCGCTGTCGGAGGCGGACCGTTTTGTCCCACCTGCAGCAGCTCCCCCTGGAGCGGTTCGTCGGGCTCGGTCCGGATTCCCCGCTCTGGTGGGGCACACAATGCGCCTGTCGGATTTCGCATTCAAGGACGCAACGGCTGATTTGTGGATGATTGGAAGATGATTGCCCAAGCTGCTGATCAGCCAAAAGTTAGAAGAAGATGTAAACGCAGGCATCCAACCGGACAGCAGCCGAACGGGGTATAATCCCTGCACCCAAACCCGTCCCTTGGATAAGCATGGTGACCGCCACGCACCAGCTACTGCTCTTCGGAGTCTTCGAGCTCAACCTCACCACCGAAGAGCTGCGCAAGTCCGACATTCTGGTCAAGCTGCCACCACAACCGTTTCGGCTTCTGGCGCGGCTGGCCAGCCGTGCCGGCCAGGTTGTGAGCCGCGAAGAGATCCAGCGACAGTTCTGGGGAGACGAGACAGAGATCGACTTCGAGCGGCGGATGAACCAGTGCATCAAGCAAATCCGCACCGCGCTGGGCGATCGCGCCGGCCATCCGCTCTACATTGAGACCGTTCACCGCCAGGGATACAGGTTTATCGCTCCGGTGGAGTCGAGGAGTGCTGCCCCGTCGCCGCCTAAGCTGACAGAGGCGCGCCCATCCGGGATTGAGAACGCCATTGCCGATCGAGTGCTGGCGCGGCTGGCGGTCTCAGGTCACCACGGCGCGGACATAACGGCGGCAGTACGGGCGGTCGCTTCCACGGCATCGCTCGCCGCCGACACCACTTTCGGTCGGCGACGCTCGAAACGCACATCGTGGGTTTTGATCGCTGCGGCTGTCCTGGCAGCAGGAATCAGCGGCGGCCTTTACTTGCGTACGCGCAGCCGCCCGGTGCTTACGGAGAAAGACACCATCGTGCTCGCCGATTTCGATAACAAGACCGGCGATCCGGTCTTCGATGGCACATTGCGCCAAGGACTGTGGGCTGACCTGCAGCAGTCGCCGTTCTTGAACATGCTGTCCGATCTGCGTATCGCGCAGACCATGGCATTGATGGCGCAGCCGAAGGGCGCAGCTGTTACGGCGGAGACGGCCCGTGAGATATGCGTTCGCACCGCCAGCGCTGCCAGTCTGGAAGGCACCATCGCCTTGTTCGGCCGCGACTATGCGGTCAGCCTCCGAGCGGTAAACTGTCAGACCGGTGACGAGATCGCGGTCGAGCAGTTCATCGTGGATAGCAAGGAGAAAATCCTGCCCGCCCTGGGCCAAGCCGCTTCGCAGTTGCGGCAAAAGCTGGGTGAGTCGCTGAGTTCAGTACAGAAATATGCTGTGCCGCTGATCGATGCCACCACACCTTCCCTGCAGGCCTTGCAGGCTTACACCTTGGGACGTAAGGCCCGCTTTGCCAAAGGCAACACCGCCGCGCTGCCCTTTTTCGAGCGCGCAGCGGCGCTCGACCCGACATTTGCCATGCTCTATCGGGATCTTTCCGTCGCCTATGGCAATTTGAACCAAGCAGGCCGAGCGGCGGAAAACGCGCGCAAGGCCTATGCACTGCGCGACAAGGTAAGCGAGCCCGAGCGCTTTTCCATCGACTCCAATTATTACGCGCGCGCTACCGGAGAGTTGGATAAAGCGGCGCAGACCTACAAGGTCTGGCAGCAGACCTATCCCCGCGATTCGGTTCCGTACACGAACTTGGCAGATATTTACAGCGAACTTGGGAAGTGGGAGGAGTCATTGTCCGAAGTTCGTGAGGCTATGCGGCTGGAGCCCAACAACAGTACCAATTACGTCAATCTCGGCGTGAGTCTGGTCGCCCTTAACCGCCTGGAGGAGGCGGAAGCGATTTACAAGCGGGCGGAGGAACACGGGTTGGGAGGAGAGGTTCTGATCTTTGTCCAATACCAACTGGCATTCCTGAAAGGTGACACAGTGCAGATGGAGCACTTGGCGACCATCGCCAAGGGAGAGCCGGGTACAGAGGGTCTGCTCTTGGCTTCGCAAGCCGATACCGAGGCATGGTTCGGAAGGTTACGACAGGCGCGCGAACTGACCGGACGGGCCTTGGATTCGGCCGAGCATAATGATGCCAGGGAAACTGGCGGCGCCTTTCAAGCTGTCGCGGCCCTGCGGGAGGTGGAGTCCGGCAATCCGCAGCAAGCCCGCGCAGCGGCCTACACAGCTTTGAAGCTCGCGCCTAACAACCGAGTGACGGCAATGGCAGCCATCGCACTGGCTCTGGCGGGTGAGATACAAATTGCGCAAAAGCTCGCGAGCGAACTCGACAGGACGGCGCCTTTGGATGCGCTGGTCCAGACCTACTGGCTACCTGCAATCCGGGCGGCAATCGCTTTGCAGCGAAAGGATCCGGAACGGGCAGTAGAAGAACTGAGGGGAGCCATGGTCATCGAACTCAGCCAACCTACGACCCTGACTTTGCTGCTGGCTCCGCCGTACTTGAGAGGGGAGGCCTACCTCATGTTGCGCGACGGCACGGCGGCAGCCGCAGAATTTCAGAAGCTGGTTGACCATCGCGGCGTGGTCGGCAACTTTCAATGGGGAGCACTGGCCCGCCTTGGCTTAGCTCGGGCTTACGCCCTCGACGCAGCAAGGAATGCTGCTGCGCGCGATAACGCCCTTGCCGCTTATCAGAACTTTCTCGCTCTTTGGAAAGACGCGGATCCGGCATACCTATCTACCAACACGCCAAAGCTGAATACGCGAAGTTGCAGTAGCCCGATTCCCGATTGGTCGGGATTGCGCCGCGCTGATCTCGTATAACCGGCAACGCGGAACTTATCCCCGGCCCAGAGTCGCCTTCGGGGAAGTTGAGCCACCGTGTCTAACTTCCGGCAGTAATGTGATCTGCCGCGATGATATTCGAATCACAAACGCGACGTCGATTCTGGAATCATGCTGATCCACGATAACCAGCGCTGAACAGAAGACCTATCCTGCGATATACACCGAATCGCCGATAATTCTCTTGCACATCTGGGAGGATCGACCAACAATACCGGGGTTGGCGGATGTTCCGCTCTGTAGAGGAGGACTGACTGGATATTAGAGAGTCTCTCCGCCAGCAAGTCCCACAATGGAATCCACACCTTGCTCGATAAGTAGGTGGTCACCTGCTGCTGAGCCTCGATGTAGCCAGGCGGATTCCTGTTCCCCGTCACTCGCCAAGTGTGAACCTGTGAACCTGTCGACGGTGCCTGCCGATTACCAGTTTCGCTCCGGCAAGGATGCGCAAGGTATCCCACCCAAGCTTGTCTTGCCTGGGTGGGATTTTGTTAGTCGCGCGGGGCCGCTGATTGGCCGGGAATGTGAAACCCTCTCCCGAATCGATGTTGCAAAGGGTTGGCTGGTCAGTTGGCGATTCGCCGCCTTGGCTTATCGTCGGCGACGCGCCCGTGCGGGAATCTGGTACTTCGATCATGGAGTAGTCTTCGCATTCGCCAGGATGTTTCTCGTCGCATGGGATCAGCAGAATCCCACGGTGGTCACCGTTGGAATTTTTTCCAAATCCGGAGATCTCTCCAGCGTCGTTGATGTAGTTCGTTTCCGAAATTGTTACGTCAGAGCCGGGAAGAACCAGGGTCTGCAAGTCGACAATGGGACCTCCGTTCTCCACCAGGAACCCACGGTTAATCGCCCCACAATTTCCCGAATCGCCCACGATCTGCTCGCTCGAATTGATTGCATAAGCTGTACTGCAGGTATCACCAGCCAGGATCCAAGATCGGTCATCACGCCTTTCTTCCAAAGAAAACCATGTCGTGCGACCATACCAGGGTATAAAGTTGCGCGTCCGACAACTTCTCCCGCATCGTTGACCCACCTCGCTGATGAGTTATCGCCTCCCAAAGTGCCCAGGTCTGTAAGTACTCCGCGAGTCCAAAAAAAGGCGTGGAAGTGAACGTCATCGCTGATCAGAGTCTTACAGGCGAGCGAGTGGTAATGGGGTGCGCAGGTGCTCCTACCAGGTCTGCCTGGCCCGTTGCAATCAACTGCAATCGATCGAACGACGCGGTTACCGAATGCTACGCGAGAATCCGCTGAACTTCAGGCAACCCATCTGCCCTAGCCGGGAAAATCGGGTTGACCGACAACGGCGAGGTAGGCTGTGCAAGGCCCGATTTGTGTATTATGTCGCAGCAGGACCCCACTGAAATGGCGACCACAGAAATTTTGAATGACTCCCCAATTCACCCGGCCAGGGTTCGGTATATCAAACTGGGCGAAGGCGGAAAGTGGGAAAGGGAGTGCATTGATGAGGGCATCATCAGATTCGGGTTCGGCAGTGCGAAAACTGAGAGGTTCTCGTTATGCCGTGCGCGGGAATGGAATGCGCTGACACAGTCCTTCATAGCGGAAGGCAAGGACAAGGGAACAGCAACCCGCTTCACAAACGAGACGAGATTGTTTTTCGAAGATAATGGTTCGACGTTGTGGATCACGTTTGTGGGTGAACAACTATGCTGGGGATTCCTCACAGTGGACCCACCTGAGCGGCACTCTGACGGCGACGGTGTGTGGCGCACCGTTAAGGATGGCTGGCGAAGGACCGACAAGCATGGCGAGCAGTTGACCAAAGATCGGCTCTCGGGCTCCTTAACAAAGTTGGCGGCTTACCGGGGAACTTCCTGTGAGGTGGACGTTGCCGATTACGTCGTACGTCGAACCAATGGAGAGAAGATTCCCGAGGTTGAACGCGCCGTGGCCGCGCAGGCGGTTATGAGAGAGTCGGTTCTGGAAATGATGAGGTTGTTAGGGCCTCGTGATTTTGAGACGTTAGTCGATCTGGTTTTCACTTCCAGCGGATGGCGACGTCTCGGTGTGGTCGGGAAGACGCAGAAGACGTTGGATTTAGACATCATGCTGCCGAGCACGGGCGAGAGAGCAATGGTGCAAGTGAAGTCCAGGACCACGTCTGCAGAGTTGGCGGAATACGTAAGCCAGCTTGATGAACGTGGCCCGTTTGATCGAATGTTCTACGTTTTTCACTCCGGCGAAGCCGAATCGAACGATGATCGGGTGAATATCGTTGGTCCCGAAAAATTGGCGGAATTTGTTTTAGACGCCGGTCTGGTAAGCTGGCTTATTCGCAAAGTTTCATGAGGTTTGAGCGGTGGCTCGCCCAGAATGGCAAGTCCCCGGCAGAGATGTCGCTCAAGGTGCGGCTGCGCTCAATTCTTGCTCCGAAAACTGAGAATCGGTGATTGAAGTAGGTCAAACCAAAAGTAGCAATCTGGTAGCAACACCGAGGTAGGATATGGCGGAAAGTGGCGCGCCCTGAGAGATTCGAACTCCCGACCTTCTGGTTCGTAGCCAGACGCTCTATCCAGCTGAGCTAAGGGCGCGCTTCGTCAAGCAGCGCGTTGATTATACCAAGGACTGCGCGACTACCGCCCGCGCCCGCGTCCCCGATCGCCTCCGCGACCTCCGCGATCCCCTCCGCGCCCGCCTCGGCCACCATGAGGACGACCTCCTCCTCCTGGCCGGCTGCCGGCGTGCTCGCGCCGCTCGCCTCCGTCGCGATTGAAGTTCTGCTCCGGTTCATCGGCCCGCTCGTGTCCACCCTCGAACGTCATGGCACCGCCGCTGCTTTCGCCTTCGGGTGCGGCTTCTCCGCCGCCCATCTTCGCGCGCTGCTCCTTCAGGATGGCCTTGCGCGACAGCTTGATGCGATTGCCGTCGACCGCCAGCACCTTCACCAGCACCTGGTCGCCTTCCTTCAGTTCGTCGCGAACATCGTTGATGCGGTGCTCAGCAACTTCGCTGATGTGCAGCAGGCCATCGGTGCCCGGCAGAATTTCGACGAACGCTCCGAAGTCCGCCAGCCGCGTCACCTTGCCCAGGTAGGTCTTCCCCACCTCGGCAGTTGCGGTTATGTCGCCGATCATCTGCAGCGCCCTGGCTGCGGCCGCCTGGTCGGAGGAGGAGACATTCACCTTACCACTGTCTTCCACGTCGATCTTCACGCCCGTCGCTTCGACGATTCCACGAATCACCTTGCCTCCCGGCCCGATGAGATCGCGGATTTTGTCGGTGGGAATCTGCAGCGTATAGAACCGCGGCGCAAATTCGCTGAGCTTCGTCCGCGGCTCGCCAATCACCTCGTTCATCTTGTCGAGGATGAACAAACGCCCTGCTCGTGCCTGCTCTAGCGCCTCGCGCATGATCTGTGGAGTGATGCCCATCACCTTAATATCCATCTGCAGAGCCGTAATACCGTCGCGCGTTCCGGCAACCTTAAAGTCCATGTCGCCGTAGTGATCTTCCGCGCCCGCGATGTCGGTGAGGACGGCGTATTGGTCGCCTTCCTTTACCAGGCCCATGGCAACCCCCGCTACCGACGCCTTCAGCGGAACGCCCGCATCCATCATGCTGAGCGAGGCGCCGCAAACCGTCGCCATCGAGGACGATCCGTTCGACTCCAGAATGTCGGAGACGACGCGCATCGCGTATGGCCAATCCGTATCGCTCGGTAACACGGCAAAAAGGGCACGCTCCGCGAGCGCGCCGTGCCCGATCTCGCGACGGCCCGCTCCCCGCAGAAAGGCAACTTCGCCAACCGAAAACGGCGGAAAATTATAGTGCAACATGAAGCGCTTTTTGGCCTCGCCCTCGAACGCCTCCAGCCGTTGCATGTCTTCGCCGGTACCTAGCGTGGTCGTCACCAGCGCCTGGGTTTCGCCGCGCGTAAAGATCGCCGATCCGTGGGTGCGCGGCAGCACCCCGACCTCAATCCAGATATCGCGAATCTGGTCGAACTTCCGCCCGTCGGGACGCCGGTGCTCTTTGATCACCTGCTCGCGGAAAATTTGCTCTCGCAGGATGTCGAAGTAGTCGCCGGCTTTCTTGTAGCTCTCTTCATCTTTTTCCTTATCGATGGTCGACCGCAACTCTTCTTTCAGCTTCTTGATGAGCGCGTAGCTCTCGCTCTTGGGATACTTTTCCGTGTTCACGGCATCCAGCAGCCGCTTGCCGATCTTCTCGCGCAGTTCGTTCAGGTAGAGCTGGTCGAGTGCAGGTGGCTGTACGGCGCGCTTTGGCTTGCCAACTTTCTTCGCCAGATCGCTGATCGCCGCGCAAATCTTCTTGATCTGTTCGTGGCCGAACTCAATGGCATCGACGACGATGTCTTCCGATACCTCGCGCGCGCCGGACTCGATCATCACGATGCCTTCGGCGGTACCAACCACCATCAGGTTCAGGTCGCCCGTACGCTGCTCGTCATACGTGGGATTGATAACAAAGTTGCCATCGACTCGCCCGACGCGCACCGCCCCAATCGGACCATGAAACGGAATGTCCGACACGCTCAGCGCAACCGACGCGCCGTTAATGCCCGAGACATCGGGATCGTTCTCTGTGTCGGCTGAGAGCACCATCGCGATGACCTGCGTCTCGCAACGAAAACCTTCAGGGAACAGCGGGCGAATGGGCCGGTCGATCTGGCGGCTGGTCAGGATCTCGCGCTCGCTCGGCCGTCCTTCGCGCTTGATGAAGCCGCCGGGAATGCGTCCCGCGGCGTAGGTGTATTCGCGGTAATCGACCGTGAGGGGGAAGAAGTCGATGCCCTCCCGCGGCTCGGCGTTGGCGGTGGCGGTGGCCAGGACCACGTTGTCGCCCATGCGCACCACGCACGAGCCGTGTGCCTGCTTGGCCAGTTTTCCGGTTTCAAAGTGAATGGATTTGCCGCCGGGCAAATCGACGCTGATTTCATGCTTGTGGACGCCGTGCAATGTGGCTGTCATTTCTTCGTTCATTTCCTAATTTCCTTCCGTCTTGAACGCGACCGATGCCAATTTGTCACCAGGACTTGTCATCCCGACCGACGGCTTCAGCCGGAGCGGAGGGATCTGCGGTTCGTCGCGAAGCACGCCCGTCTTGGTCCAAGGACAACGATATGGGAGATGGAGTGAACTACACATCAGCCGAGAGAAGCTGCAAGTTTGGGCACACTCTCCGCCGAAATCCGGATATCTCCGGCCCGGTGCCCCGGCTCCTGCGCCCATACGCCATCCGGCCATGGGAGACTGCAACACGCCCGAAGCGAAGTAGTTCAGGCGGGCAAACCTTACTTGCGGATGCCCAGTTTCTGAATGACGGCTTTGTAGCGTTCGCTATCGGACTTTCTGAGGTAGTCAAGCAGGCTGCGGCGCTTGCTCACCATCATGAGAAGACCCCGCCGGGAGGCATGGTCTTTCTTGTGCGTCTTGAAATGCTCCGTCAATTCACCAATCCGCTCGCTCAGAATGGCGATCTGCACCTCCGGCGAACCGGTGTCGGTCGCGTGCGTGCGGTGTTGGTCAATCAGGGCGGCTTTTTTCTCTCGGGCTAACACTGAATCGGCTGCGCTCCTACTCTTTTATCGTATGTTTGTTACGCCATCAAGAATAACATGCAGCTCCTGGAACGGCAAAAGCCTGCCCCACTACGACTCAGCACGTCTGCTGATTTTCTCGATTCCGGCGCAAGTTTCCTTCACCCACTCGTTCTGAGTACAAGAGGAAACAGCCATGCACCGATTTCTGGGGATTACCGCTGCAGCAATAGCCCTCACCTTCAGTCTGGCCGGTTGTGGGAGCGCCTTTGGCAACCATCGCCAGAATCAAGCCGACGGCCAACAAAGTCCGAAACTGCGTACGACTATGCACCCGTTTAGCTCCGACGCGGAACTGGCGACTTATCTCCGCCAGCTCGCCGACAGGCAGAAGATTCGAACGCTGAGGTCCAGCTTGGCAATGTCGTTGGAATCTAATGCCCCGGCGCCCGCCTCCAAAGCCGCCGCCAGCGCCGACGAGTCAATCACCAACGTGCAGCACGCTGGCGTGGATGAGGGCGGAATTATCAAAGTACACGGCAACCACCTGGTGATCCTCCGCCGCGGACGGCTGTTTACGGTCGCAATTGGCGATCGCACACTGGCGCCGGTTTCCGCTATCGACGCCTTTGGACCGGATGTCGATCCCAACGGTACTTGGTATGACGAAATGCTGGTTTCCAAAGACACGGTGGTAGTTATTGGTTACAGCTATCAGCGCGGCGGTACTGAGGTGGGTCTGTTTAACATCGATGCTTCGGGTCGGCTGTCGTATCGATCGACTTATCAACTCCGCTCCAACGACTACTATTCCTCCCGGAACTATGCCAGCCGCCTCATTGGCGACAAGCTTATCTTCTACACGCCGCTCTATCTCTCGCCGGAGAGTGCCGACCTGTTCCGCGACTTCCCCGCGGTGCGCAAGTGGCACAAGGACGCCACCGCCCGTGATTTCAAGCGCATTGTTCCAGCGACCCAGGTTTACCGGCCCGTGCAACCCCTCGATGCTTATTCTTATGTGGCGCTGCATACGGTTACAATCTGCGACCTGGCCGGCGGCGGCTTCGACTGCAAAGCTACATCAGTCATCGGGCCTCCGGGGCGGGTTTTCTACGTGTCCCCGGGATCGGTGTACATATGGGCAACGGATTGGGCACATACTCCGAAAGAGAGTAGTGCGCAGTCAACGCTCTATCGCATGCCGTTGGACGGCTCCGGCCCTAGCGCTCTGAAAGTCTCCGGCAGCCCGGTTGATCAGTTCTCATTCCTCGAAAGCGACGATGGTTATTTGAACGTGGCCGTGCGCTCCGAGGCTGCGGGCGATGAGATGTGGGCGGCCGAGGGAGCAGCCGGCTCCATGGCGCTGCTGCGCGTTCCGCTGCAGAGCTTTTCCGACGGTACTGAGGCAGTCCCCAAAACCAGCTATCGCAAGCTCCCTTCCGTTGGGGCGTACGGTTTTCAAAACCGGTTTGTCGCCGACTACCTGCTTTACGGGACCGGTAGCGGCTGGGGCCGTCCGCAAGCCCGGCAGACAACCCTGTACGCCGTACGCTATGACGGCGGCGATGTGCAGGCTCTTCCCCTCAGCCATGGCGTCGATCGCATCGAGCAGATAGGCTCGGACGCAATGGTAGCGGGCACTGACGGAGAGGACCTGCACCTTACGGCGGTGCGGCTGGGAGTTTCGCCAGTCGTTGCCGACGAATACGTGCGCAAGGGCGCTTCGCAAGGCGAGCTGCGCAGCCATGGCTTCTTCTATAAGCCGGAGACGCCGGATTCCGGAATGCTCGGCCTGCCCATCGCAGTGCCCGGCCGTGCGGGTTATCGCCACCTGTTCGAAGGTTCAGCGGCGATTCTCTTTGTGCGAAACGATTCTTTGCACTTCCAGGATGCGGGTGAATTGGACGCCCATGCAGATAAGGCCGAGAATGATGAGTGTCGCGCCTCCTGTGTGGACTGGTACGGTAACTCGCAGCCTGTGTTTGTGCGCGGCCGCATCCTCGCCTTGCTCGGCTATGAATTGGTTGAAGGGACCGTTGAGGGGGAACGCATTCGCGAGATACAGCGCGTGAGCTACGCGCCGAAGACAATGTCCGCGTTAAAGCGGTGAAAACGTTAAACTGCTTCGTGCCCCGGGTCCCCTTCTGTTGGGCTAACTGGGTCTCGGTGTACAATCTCTGCCGTTTCAAGCCCCTGACGAGTCAATTCTGTTTCGCCGCGAGATGGATCCCTCAACCAGCAACGCCGAGACGCAAACCAAACCGCGGAAACGACGTCTTGCACTCATACTCGGCGTCGCCCTGGCAGCTATAGCTGCCGTCGCCGTTGGCGTTTACCTCCTCTGGCCCAGTCAGGTCATCGTCCCCGATTTGCGAGGCGCTACATTAACCAATGCCATCGCAAAGCTGCAGGCGCTGCATCTGGTGCTGGGACATCAGACAGTCAAAGGGGACCCGGCAAAGGCAACCATCGTTTTCGCCCAGTCTCCCCCGCCGGGTACCGCCGTGCCGGCGGAATCGAGAGTCGATCTCGTTGTGTCCGAGGCACCCACAGTTGCAGTTCCAGCGCTCGTCGGAAAGTCGCTAAATGCTGCCCAGCGACAACTCGCCGCCTACAGCCTTCAGGTCGGCAGTCTCCAGTGGAACGCCCGATCGCGCGTTATGCGCAACAGCGTGCTTCAGCAATTTCCGGCCGCCGGAGAAAAGGTCCGCCCAGGCTCGACCGTGAATCTCATCGTCTCAGGCGTGCCGCAACGAACTACCCAAATGGCGGCCCCGTCAATTCCGCAATCTGGTACCGCGCAAACCGCGACCACGCCTGGCCAAATTGCTAATATAGGCGGCGCCTGGCACGATTCCGGCGGTGCCGTTGTTCGAATCCAACAGAATGGCACGACGCTGAGATACACCGCCCATAGCGGCGTAGGAAATTGTCAAGGCAACGGCGTTATAACAGGCGCCAATTTCCAAACCTCCTATAGTTGTGCCAGCATTATCGGCTCTCGTACCAGCGGACGCTGCGCCGGCACGGTTTACGCCAATGGAAATATCTTCCGCCTGCAATGCCTCGATTCACTCATGGGCCGCACCAACGACACCTTCTCACGCTGAACTCCGCCTTCAATTGGGCAAAGTCCAAATGTTCAGCGTGGACTTGTTGTCATCGACAGCCGCTAACCGGGAAACCAGACCCGTGCTCTGTACGTCCAGTCCGAACGATCCTCCCTGATTCGGATCAACAGACAGCTGCTTTACGAAAAGCCCAGTGGGGGTGAACTCCACAATTTCACTGGGCTGGTTCGCGTCGGGATTGACGACGTCGTTGTTGGTTACCAGCAAGTGCCCGTTCGGCGCGGCAGCCAACCCGAGCGCGCCGTGCAGGTGAATCGCATCTCGATAAACAACCTGGCCAGTTCCGCCGCTGTCCGTCCTGGTGGTTGCATGCGAGACGGAGTAAACGGCATTGTCCAGCGTCGACGCCACATAGAGAAGATCGAGGTTATGGTCGTAGACAAGTCCGGTTGGCGCGTCGACAAACGTGACCGGGTCGCATTGGAACAGGTAGCCGGAGGCGATCGTAGTCTTACCTTGCACGGTCAAAGCTCCCCCGCTGATTGTCATATTCAAGCGCGTCACAGTGCCGGTCAGACCATTGGTGACGAACGCATAGACAGTTCCGCCGCCGGCGTCATAGAGGGCCATGTCCCACGGCCCGTTGATGAAGTTCTGGTCGGTGATGGTTTGTACTTGCTGGCCGAGGCTGTTGATGACCAACAGATTCCCATTACCCGCAGTGCCGCACGTCCCGTCTGTCGACGGGAAATTGCCCACAATTATCAGGCCTTCTTTCAGTATGCCCAGAGCCGTTGACAGACCCTGCTGTCCAGCCTGCGCCGTGAAAAACAGCGAGACCTGCGCCTGCGGCGTCACGCGAACGATGGTGGTGCCGGTTCCCTGCAGATTATCGCTGTTGTTGAAATTCGACACCAGGATATCGCCCGAATTTAGCACCCCCGGCGGAAACCCTTTGGGCACAAAGGCGACGCCGTAGGGATTAACATCGCCGTTCATCGGGATGGTAGAGGCAACTTGGACCGGGCTGGGAAGAAACCCGGGACCTCCCGGAGTCTGGGCAATCAGCGCAGGAGCGGCCATCAGCAGCAACACTAAGATACCAACCAGGGCCACTCCCGTGCGAGAGATTAGACTGCAAGTGGTGGTCTGAAGCAGAGTTTGCTCTTTCACTAGATTGTTTTCCACGATGCACTCCTTAATGTCGTGTATGTCTTTCTGGTTGAGAAATGGCTTTTCGGCTGTAGTTCACCCCAGTTGTGCTACTCAGAAATTCCGCGTGCCGGCACGCGGCCCGGACTTGGCTTGCCTCGTCGAAGCTTGAATCCGCAACATAATTGTGGTCAATAGGTTGTTCACAAATCGGTGACAAATAGCCGCATTTTCGGCAACTTTTATTGTCTTTGTGAACTGTTGGCTGGATTCAGCGAGAAATCGCAGAGGACACGCTTACTTTAATTAGGAGATTACCTAGCTCTTATGAGTGGGGTGCGCGGTTTTCTTGTGCCTGACGCCGGCGGTGCGGACGGTCGCTGCATGCCTGCGGTGCTTGTGCAGAGGATGCACTTCAGCCCGGACTCTGGCCTCAGCCTCCCACGGCGCGCTGTCGTAGCTCGGATCGAACATGGCAATCACCGAGATCGCGCGCGTGCTATAGCGTCGAGCCCAGTCGCTATGAATGAGAGTCTCTTGGACTGACTTCCAGTAGTCATAATTGAAGCTGCTGGCGGAACCAGAGAAATTGTTGCCGTAGAAGCTTGCATTCGCGAGTACCGCGTCGCCCGTACGCGATCCCGACGAGAAATCTGACGGCGCATGATTTATGGCGTCCAGAAACTGCGTGAACTCCTCAAGGTTCACGCCCATCTGGAAGACGAGTTGCGTCAAAGCCATCTGCTGCGATCCGGTGAGCTGATCGAAATTGCGGCAATACGCTCTCGCATTGTGCATCGCCTGGATCGTCGAAATCCGCAGCAGCTTCGTCGCATCCTCTTCCGACATCTCCGGAAACAGCGAATGGGTCCGTATTTTCCTGCGAAACTGTTTTTTATTCCATGCGCTCAGCTCGCGATCGTACTCCAGCAGCATCGTCTGCAAACGTTGTGGCTCCAGTCCCGCCGCTTCCCACAATTGCGCCGACGATGGTTCCAGGAACATGTTCGGGTTCGAGGCATCGCGCTGCACGTGCTCTCTTGCCGGTACATCAAGGCTGAACCCCGCACCAATGAGCGGTCGACTGGTTTTCGGATCCGGATATGCCGCCAGAACCCAGCCTTCATGCCGGTTGTCGCGCAATGTGTTCATCAGCGCTTGCAGATTGAACTTGATATCGGACTGCTTGAATGTCAGGAGCGGCTGAAGCGGCGAGGCGACCTGGGGAGCCATCCAGGAAAGCGACGTTTGCTTTTCCAGTGGCAATGTTTGCGCCCTACGGACAAGAAAAAAGTCGGGCGGTCCTGCCGCTGTCGCGCTCGCCGTGTGTGCCGCCTGCGCGAACAACATCGCCGAACTACCCAGCAACAGGAATGCGGTGGCGAAAAGTCGATGATGTGTAAGCGCCATCCCCGCACTCCAACAACGAGGTACTCTCGCCTACACAATAGCTTAAAACGCTGAATCGCAAAAGGGCTTTGCGGGACCAGAACACACGGAAGCACGTCTGATAAATCGAGGAACAAAAAACCCACCGCACCGGAAACTACTGTTTTGGCGAGTCAACCCGAAGCAGCCACCCGCTTCCGCCATTCACGCGCACGTTGCCGCCGGATTCGAGCTCGATTTCCCCCGCAGCGCTTGCGACTTCCTGACGAACAATCCTGAGATCACTCAATCCGTAAGTGCCACATGCCCACGGCGAAAACTTCCATAGTGCCTGCTCTCGCTCGCTACCTTCCGTGCACCCCCTGTCCGGAGCGGCGGTCATTCTGCCTGTGACTGCGCCGTAGTCGGTAGCCCTGCCCACAACCTGATCGCCCTCCACCACCTCACCGCTGCCGCGATAGACGCCCGCGCCGCCGATCTGCACCGTGTTCCAATCGCTCGGTGAAGTCCCACGGTCGGCTGAGGCATTCGTTGGCAGCCTCGCTTGGAAAACCTCATTCATCGACGCCAGTGCTCGCAGCTGTGTTGTGACAGGAATACGTCGTCCGTTAAACTCAATCTGATCGAACTTGATCGTGAGTTGCGAACCCGATCCCGCCGATGCCGGGCGCGCGCTCACGATGTGCCCCACTATCTTCGCCCCACGGGGAATCTTTCCACCACCAGGCAGGGATACGTCCTGCATGATCTTGCCGCTGATCGGCCGACCAGGCGTGTCGCGCCGGGCATCCAGTGTGGAGTTCAACATCACCGGCAGCACAGTACCGGCCGGGATCTGTTCGGCGGATGACGGCAATCCCGCCAGCAGGAAAAGTGAGGCGGCGAACACCCAACGCCAATGAATTCTCTTCATCATCCTCACCAAACCTGTCGTCAATTCACCCTTAGTGAAGAAGGTGTTGCGCGCGCAACCTTATCTTCCTGGTGCGATTCGTCTGCCGAAGGCGAGGTTAGCTGTTAACCGTCACTGTGCAGCAGGCACTACGCGCAGAGCCCTTACCCTCACTTTCCGGAAGTGCAGGTCTCCGCCAGGTGCTTAACAGACGTAACGTGAAATACGGGGTGTTCTTTGGCCGACGACGCGCCACCTTGCATTGTGGTGCTCGTAGTCTTCGTGCCCTCTGTACCGGTGACCTCGATCTCATGGCCAACGTGGGGTTTCAGTTTGGTGGCCGCACCGGAAAGCTCATGCGCTGTGCCATTGCTCTCCGTAAGTTTGTACTGATGACCGGTGTATTGCAGGCAGCCCTGAATCGTCATCGTGGACGAGTTGCCTGCAGCCTGGCCGCTAGCCTGCATTGCCATGCAAACCGCGAACACGAGTAATACCAGAGTTGCACAGATTGTTCTCCGCACAAAATCCTCCCATTCGGCGCTCAGCCGAAACGGAAATTATGACTCTGTTTGCCGCACAAAACAATTCGTTATCTGCTGCATCGTGTTGGATCTTGCTACCGGGACGTGCACTTGTCCGCGATGTGCTTGACGCTCTTCACCTCGAACACCGGCTTCTCAACCACGCTCGACGCAGCACCCGCCTGCGTAACATCCACGGTCCTGGTCCCCGGCTTGCCGGTGATTTCGACCTCGTGGCCTACATGATGGCGAAGTTGCTTGGCGCCGCCAGAAAGCTCATGGGTGGTCCCGTCTTCTTCGGTGAGTGTGTAGTGTCCGGTCGAGGTCTGCAGACAGCCGGTAAGCGTAGTCCCATCTGGTACGTTTGCGGGAGCTTGCCCATTGACCGGCGATTGGCTGGCCGATTGTGCCTGTACCCAAACGGCCAAGATGAGAAATGCGAGAGTGGGCACGACTATCTTGCGCACCAAGCGCCTCCTGATAATTCTGTAGCGGTAGACATCTTATGAAGACGCTAACCCGCAGTCAATCACCGCTCCTTTATTGAGTCGAACATACCAAGCGGCATCCCAAAAAAAGTTCAGGCGGCTCGCTCGAGCGGGCCGCCTGTTGCTCTCGGAAAATACAGTGCGTTCTTAGAAGGTAAAGATTGGCCCGAACTCCGAGCGCCAATCAACCGATGTGCAGCTTGGCACGCCGGCAACCTTCGTAGTGCACTTGCCTGCCTCCGCTCCACTGATCGCCGGATACGCTAAGCCTTGGTACTGGCTTTCTTCGAATCCGAACTGCACCCACGGGTTCATCTTGTAGAAGATAGTTACGGCTTTCAGCGTGTCTTTGATCGGGCCCGCACCGGCTGCGCCAATAGCCTTGGCGAGCCTGAAGTCGTTGGTTTGAGCCGCGTCGATGCCGTATTCGAAATACGCTTGCCAGCCGGCATTTCTGCCTTTTGGCTCAGCGTTGAACCAGCGCGACAGCGGCAATCCCAGCTGAACAAATCCACCGTAGCCGCGCACCGAGCGTTGCGGCGCCGTTACAGCTTTGCCAGCGGAGTTAACGCCAAAAAGTCCCACGTTGTTGTCGACCGAGAAGGCGTCTGTCACATGCGACAGGCCCACTGGCTGGTTGTAGTAGGACAATGTCTCGCCGGCAAAGAAGAATCGCAGGTCAGCGCCCGTGTAACCGCTAGCCACCAGCGTCGCCCAGCGCGTTGGCAGCGAGATTGCCACCTGATTGCCATAGCCATTGCTGCTGATGTCGGCGCCGGTCGGGAAGGCGGCCTTGAAGGTGTCCGCACCGCCCGCGCAGCCCGTGCAAAGCGGAACGCCTGAGCCCAGCACGGTCAGCTGCCGCTTGGTGTAGAAACCGCTCCACAGGATTTGTGCAGGAACTACTCCCGGAGCTTTGTCGAGTTGGAATTGCAACACCACTCTGGACTCTATCTCCGGCTTGCCCGAGTCCGCCCCCTGACGTTCGCCATATCCCAACTGATTTCCCAGCCCGTTCACGAACGTGCAAGTTGTCGGTGTTCCCAGAGCCTCAACCGTGCACTTCACGCTATCGGCCGGCAGATCGCCTTCCGACGGCATCATGATGGCAAATTCCGGCGAGAGCTTCCAATTCCGCGAGCCGCCTAGCTTCTGCACGAAGCCCCCGCGGAACTGGGGAGACCGCTCGTAGAGATTGCCCCAGTACGCCCCGTAGAACGTGGTCTCAAACAGGTTCATCAGCGCGCTGGAACCGAAAATCGACCAATCCTGGCCGGCCTCGAAGAATATGTCTGTGTTTGGCGAGGCCGTCCAGTCGATTCGTCCATAAGCCAGACGCAGTTGAAATGCATTGCTGCGAATCGAAGATACGTTGCGGTTGTCGGCACGGCTGAAGTTGCCTTCGAAATCCGCCTCAACTTGTCCGCTGATCGTTATGTTCTTCGAGACATCGGGCCATTCGAACCGCGAACCGAAGCGCGTGGCGCGCGCCTTGATGTGAAACTCCGGGTTCTTGTTCGGCCCGGTGTCGGCCGCCGTGAAGCCCGGCCTCGGAAAATCGTCGCCCGTTGGATCCAGCGAGTCATAGGCTGTGGTGGCCTTGATGAAACCGTACGGCATAATCCTTGCACCCGAGCCTAGCTTGAAACCTCCAGCCAGACTGTCCTTGGCTGGTGGATCGATGGGGAGCACACGCACCGGTGCAATCGCCGGAATCACGCTGGGGCCTGCCGGCTCCGCGGGCTTGGTTTGGCTCGCCTGCGTGGTGGTCAAGTTAAAGTTCGCCACCCCACTCGATTCAGTATCGATGACGGAATGCATTGGTTCCGCTTCCGCCGCCGCTTTCAGTTCCGTGACTTCCGAGTCATTCACTACGCCTTTGGCCTTGAGCAACAGCAGCAACTGCTCCATGCCTGCCGAGCCCGAAACATTGCGCAGGCTGCTGGCTTCCGACGATGTCAAAATCCCTTTCTTCACCAGCAGGTCCAGCAGGGTTGGATTCGCAGCGCTGCCGATACCGGGGTTTGCGCCATTTGTAGCTGCGGTGGTAGCCGTAGCAGTGGTGGGATCTGCGGCCGTTGCCGGATGGGTGTCCGCGCCGAACACAGCCGTTGTGATCAACAGACATCCCACGACGGCCAGGACGATGGTGATTGACCGGAAAGAACGTAGCATTCTCGCCTCCGCAAGAGAGTTGGCTCAATTCGGGCCCGGCTATGCTGCCTGGTGTCACCGGGACGAGTACGGGCGTCCCACCATGAATTGGCCCTAGCCGGAATCTATGGGAAGTGAGAGGCAGTCAAGGCGGACATACCTCACGTCGATTTGTGACGAAGGTCACAAGTTGCCTGTGACACAGGAACACGATAAAGCCAAACCAAAAACATTAAGTTGCTCTTTTACATGAGCTTGCCGATGCTTCTCTTGCACTGACCCCCCCGCTAGCTACATGTTTACAACTTTGGTGTGACTGAATTTGCAGTCCCTCTGGTAGTTCAATGCGACCTTAAGACATGCGCTCCCCACCGCGCCTACAATGGTTATTTGTCACAAGCCTCCGTGATGTGCGTCGCGAGCGCGCCTTGTCCTGATGTGCTACATCTAAGTTCCATCGCGGCCTATTTTTCGTAGCAGGAGCGTTTATGCCGGAACAATCCCTCTCCAAACAAACAAAGATGGCCATGACCTCCCAATTTTTGGGATTCATGCTCGACGCCTATGACATGGCAATGGTCATCGTTATGGCCCCAATCCTGGGAAAGATTTTCATCTCCCCCAAGGGCAGCCAGTTGTGGCAATACATCGCCGTCGTGCTCGGCTACTCCATTACCATGGCCGCTCGGCCAGTCGGCTCCGCGGTCTTCGGCGCGTATGCCGACAAGATCGGCCGCCGCTTCCTCTTAATCTTCACGATCGGCGGCGTGGGAGTGATGTCGCTGCTTTCCGGCTTCCTGCCCACCTATGCGCAAGCGGGCGCGCTGGCGTATGTCCTTTATTGCGTGCTGCGGTTCTTTATGGGCTGCTTCTTCGGAGGCGAGTACGCCGTTGGTCATACTTTCGCTATCGAGTATGCCCCTCAAAAGCGGCGCGGAGCCATCAGCGGGTTTATTCAATCCGGCTTCCCCATGGGATACGTGCTCGCGTCTCTGGTCTTTGCCCTCATTTCCTACATCTGCGGCAAAGCCATCCTGGCGCAGTACGGTTGGCGCATCGCCTTTATCACCGGTGTCGTGCCAGTTTTCCTCGCTCTCTGGATTCGGGGCAATCTCCAGGAGTCGCCTGAATTCGAGAAGAACAAGGCCAAGGGCAAGATCGAGAAGGCGCCTTTCCTCACTTTGTTCGCGCCTCCTCAACTGTGGGATTTCCTGCAAGTGTTAGTCTTCATGACCGGCCTGTTCCTGACTGACTATTCGGTCTACGGGTTCCTGCCCAAGATCCTCACCCTGGAGGGACGCGGTTTCGATACCACTACCTACAGCCTGATCTACGGATTTGCGCTGTTCCTCTCTTTCCTGGGATATAACTTCTACGGTTGGCTGTCGGACAAGACAGGCAGAAAGATCCTGACGCAGTGGTACTGCGTTTTTCTCGTGGTCTTTGGAGTTCCGGTTTACTACGTTCTGTACCATGCCGCGCTCGCCCGCAATATCAAATGGGCGATTCTGGGCACGTGCATGGCGGGCATGCTGAAGCTTGCCTGGGGCGTCGTCCCCGCTTACTTGTGTGAGCGCTTCCCCACCAGGCGGCGCGCCGCGGGCGTCGGTTTCGGCTACTCCGCCGGCGCCATTGTTGGGGCCTGGTTCCCCCTCTACACCCTCTGGGCCCACAATATCCCGTTCATCCGCAACATCGAAGGCAAGGACATCTGGCTGTCTCCGGCTGTGATCCTGACGATTGGCTCGATCATGACGTTCGCCAGCCTGTTGTTCTCACCCGAGACCAAGCATCTACAGCTCGACGAAGTTGGCGAGAAGGAACGCGCCAGCGATCTCGCAAAACAGGCGGCGGAAAAGCGGGAAACGGTCTCCATCCGGTAATAGGCAGCAACCTGCCATTAGCGCCACGGCGAGAGCCGTGGCGTTTTCATTTTTGACTGAGCTTCAAACCTCCCGCTCTGTGGCGATTCGAAATTCCTGGGAACCTTCAGCAGCGGACAAGCAATAGCAAGTAGGAAATGAAGCCCAGCCACCCGATGCCTTTTGCGCGACAACGCCGCGTTTTCACAAAACTTTACCCGGTCGTTACCAGACTTTACCGTGGAACCCCCTGCGCCGGGGTTTCAACCAATGACAGACACACTGTCGACAAGGAGAAACAAAAGATGAGAAGCAAATCTTGGAGCTTCGCGATTGTGCTAATAGCAATAGTGCTATGCGGAGCCGTCGCGCTCTCTTTCGCCCAGCAAGCCAAAGAGAACGGAGACGCTGCCGGATGGAGCGGCCATCGTCATGAGCGCATGGAGCGCATCGCACGCGAACTCAATCTCACAGACGCCCAGAAGGCCCAGATCAAGACCATGATGCAGGCGCAGCGCGCGACTATGCAGCCGCTGATGCAACAGATGGCGCAAAATCGCCTGGCGATGATGAACGCAACCGCCGGCGGCGCTTTCGACCAGGCGAAGGTGCAGGCGATTGCCAACCAGCAGTCGCAGGTCGAGGCGCAGTTGGAAGTGCAAAGGGCCTCGATCCATAGCCAGATCTATAACCAGGTTTTGACCGCCGATCAGAAGGCCAAAGCTGACGAGATGCAACAGAAGAAGATCGCCCGTATCAACCAGCATCTGCAGAAGCTGTCACAACCCGCCACCGAGACCTCGGCGCAGTAACAACGATCAACAGGAAGGCTTCTCCCCTCGAGAGCCAGCCCCGGAGCGGTCCGCTACAACGGACCGCTTTCATTTTGGAACCCGCTCTTCGCAGTTCACTTTTTTCACTATCGGTTTTTGCTTTTCGTTATCGGTTTGTTTGGCTTGCTTGGGTGATCAGCTTGCATTTTGAGGTGTCATCCTGAGCGGAGTGTCCGCCCGGATTTTCCGGCCCGCTGCGGTACCGGGTCCCCAACAACCGCCGCCTTTGCGGTTGGTAGGGTGGTTGTGCGGGACGCGCGGACACGAAGTCGAAGGGATCTGCGGTTCGCGTGAAGTGGAAAAGTGCTACGGGCAACCGAACCGCACGTTACTTCCCTGCCAAACCCAACTCGCCCGCCACGTTTTTCATCGCCTCAATGCAGAAGGTGATGTGTTCGTCCAGGTCGACACCCATCCCGGCGGCGCCATTGACAATGTCCTCGCGGCTGACGGAGCGTGCGAACGCCTTGTCCTTCATCCGCTTTCTTACCGACTTGGCATCCACTTCCGCCAGCGACTTGTTGGGTTTCACCAGCGCTGTTGCCGTGATAAAGCCCGCCAGCTCGTCACACGCGAACAGCGCCTTCTCCATCTGCGATTCGCGGGGCACGCCGGAGTAGTTTGCGTGAGACAGGATGGCCCTGCGCATCTCTTCCGGGTACCCGCGCTCTTTCAGGACCTCGCTGCCCTTAAAAGGATGTTCCTTCGCACTCGGATATCTCTCGTAATCGAAGTCGTGAATCAAGCCAACAATGCCCCACTGCTCCTCGTCGCCTCCGAACTTCCGCGCGTAGGCGCGCATGCACGCCTCCACCGCCAGCGCATGTTTCCGCAAACTTTCCGATTGGGTGAACTCAGTTAGCAAACTCCAAGCGTCATTTCTCGTCATAGTAGACCATGTCTAAAAGTTCCCCGATGCATCACATCCTGGTGGTAGATGACGAGGCGACCATTCGTGAAAGCCTCGCAATGTTGTTCCAATCAAAAGGGTATCAAGTCGCACACCCACGGCAGCATGGCAATCATATTTGGTCAATCTTGACCAGCTTTCAGAAGCCTGAGCTTGAATAATAATAGCGCCAGAGCTCCATACTCTTGATGAGGGCTTCGCCATGAAACTGCACGATCATCGAGGGACAATGCCCACCACAAACATTTTCCACTTAGGTCCTGGGCTCATTCTTCTCCTGCCCGTGATTCTGCTGGCAATGTGGCAGTCTGCAAGCGCCCAGCAAACAGATACCTCGGTGGTTGCAAATCGTGTCCCGCTTACCGCAGAGCAAGTGGTACACAACCTTGTTCAGATGAATCAACATCGTTTTCAGGCGCTTCACGCATACCAGGGGACCAGAACCTATCAAGCTGAATACCACGGATTTCCAGGCACTCGTGACGCGAAAATGGTGGTGAGCGTGAAATACCTGTCGCCCAAGACAAAAGAATTCATCGTTCAATCGACGACCGGATCCAAACTGATCATCGACAGGGTATTCAAGAAGCTGTTGGAAGCTGAAAGCGACGCAATGGACTCGGAGATCCAGCGTGGCTCCGCTCTTACGTCTGACAATTATTCTTTCACGCTGATTGGGTACGAAAGCCAGCTCTCCGGTGGGACGTACGTGCTCGAAGTGGAGCCCCGGAGGAACGACAAATTTCTTTATCGCGGTCGAATCTGGGTGGACGCAGAAGACTTTGCCGTTGTGCGGCTGGAGGCAGAGCCCGCCAGGAACCCTTCCTTCTGGACCAAGAAAGCAGAGATCGTGCAGGTGTACAGGAAGGTGAATGATTTCTGGCTTCCCGCATACAACCACAGTGTCACCGCCATTCGGCTGGGAGGTCACGCCGAATTGACCATCGACTACAAGGATTACGAGATTACGGGCGCCGGCCAAGTGAGCAGCGTTTCGATATTCCCGTCCGCTCCGCTAGCCGAAACCGCTCGTTCGCAGGAGTGATACCTGGAGGCAAACGTGAGTTGGGGCCGGCTTAACGAGGCAACGGAAAGGCGATAGAGTTAGTCGACCACGGAGAACTTTGGGTTCTGCAGCGTCCCTTCAATCCGGATTGGGAACGACAGCTTGCCGTTCTCTAACTTGGCCCCCGACATTCTGGCCATCATATTGGTTAAGAAGCCCTGACTGTTCAGGACACTCGCGACGCCCGTGTAGTCCATACCCCCTCCCCCCATCACGCCCAGGCTTCCTGAGCATTGAACGTCGATTCCGTAAAAAGCAATATTAATCTGGTGGCTGGATATCCGGCGGTTAGCCAGGTTCATATCGGCAGAGAACGAGGAGAACGAAGAGGGGGCAAGGGAGGCCGAACCAGGATCTCTGAAACGAGTCATCTTCCTCATGTTCTTGTCCTGATTGAGCGTGGGCAGCCCGCCGTTTCGCACCATTATGCGGCCGCTCCCGTGGATCCGCTCTAGAGGATGGAGAGAATGCTCAATTTCTCCTTCGACCTTCAGGTTACCTTGCATCTTTCCTGTCATCTTTCCGCGACCCTCTGGGAATTGCGCAAGAAGATAGGCGACGTCTATGCCGCTCGCTTGCATGTTCGTGCTGAATGTCGTGTTGGAGCCCGCCAAATCGAAGGAAAAATCGCCGCTGGCCCGCCCGCCATGAGCTTCTACACTGAAGTTATTGAAGAACACCTGTTTGGTCAGTATTCGCAGGTGCGATTTGACGTTTGTGGTAGGGATCGATCCGAAGCGCACGGAATCTGCCTTGAAGTCGCCCTCCGCAACAAGGTGAGAGGCCGGGCCGGTGAATGCGTCGAAGTCCACCTGTTTCAGTTGAGCTGAGACATTGCGAGCCTCAAAAACAACAGGTCCGGGCCTATCTGAAGGGTCGATCAGAGTCGAACCCAACAATCGGCCACCCCTAATTTCTACGCTGGAGATCACGCCCAGAGAGAAGGGCGGAGGTTCACGATCAGACTGCCCCGAACTTTTCAATATGGCGGCATTCTCAAAGTTCCAAAGACCGTCAGGGTCCGAAATGACATCGATGAGAGGGTCATCGAGCACCACAGACTTGATCACGATTCGTCTATGCAGCAGCGCGCCAACGTCAATTTCAGCCTCAATTGTAGGCGCTGTGAGGAAATACCCGGGCGGAAATGGAGTTGGATTTTTCACACCGAAGTCGTAGACACGAATCGAGAGAGTAGGAAACAGACTCACCCCAATGCGCCTAATTTGTATCTGCTTTCCGGTCTTGTTCTGCAGGTAGGCGATCACCTGCGAGCGGTATCGGTCAGGGTTGGCAAATACGAGCGCGACCACTGCGCCGGTGAGGACAATGAGGCTCACGATCAAAACGACAACGATGCTGCGACGAATAGCCACCGCACTCCTGATCGAGCAGAGTCTTAAAGTGATGATACGGCGAAGCCTGGGGCGCGCACGATAAGCCTCGCCCCCGGCAGGGAATGTTTCCCGCACGGGCCGATGCTGTATCCATGCGGCAAAAGCGCCAAGCTTCCGCCGATTTTAACGCAATACTCAAGGCGAGAACTTTGCCGTCGGCTTAGATTTCACGACACGGCCGGAAGATGGCCTTTGCGGAGGGAATTGCGCGACTTGGTCTTTCGCATGGTTGCGGAGAATGCGACTTCGGGAGCTTTTGGACCACCTGATTGTTCTGAACCAAAGTCACTTGAGACGGTTACTGAAAGACTATATTCGCTATTATCACGAAGACCGGACTCATCTGGAGCTGGGGAAGGACACGCCCAATCTCAGCCGCGAGTTGCAAACCGTCGCCAACGAAAATCAATACACGCTCGTCGCCAAGAATGAGGATCTCGTCAGCGAACGTTGCGCAGCATCAGCCACAAAGCCTCCGCCCTACGACCCAGCCAGAGAAACGGCTAACGACACTCACTCAGGAGCAATTCGCTTGCTAGCTTCGTGCGTTCTCCACAGAGTCGCTCGAAGCGGTGGCCATTCTCGAAGCTTAGCGCTACCGATCTTCCGGACAGAAGAAAGAGTTCAGCTTCGATCTCTCGCATCTGCTTCCCAATTGTAATCCTTCGCTCCTCAAAACTAGATAGCTGCATCTCGCACTCACAATCTGGCGGGTGTAGTGTTAAGCAAGGGAAATGTATTTTCGTATAGGCGAAGTTCTGGGGCAAGAAAGCCCGGCTTGAGAACGAGTACGCGCAGAGAGAGCAAGTCCGAGGCTTCCGAGAAAAGAAAGGCTTGCAGGGCTGGTGGACAATTACCTTTCGTTCTAATGTAGCCAGCCCCGAAGCCCTTCACAGAGCTACTGTTTTATGCGACCTTGCCGTGAATTTTGGCTTCGCGATTCTTCTCGCTGCCAACACCAACCTTGATCTGCTTGGGCTTGGCTTCAGCCTTCTTGGCGAGGTTGATCTTCAGCACGCCCTTGTCGTATTGGGCGCTAACCTGCTCCGGATCCACAGAGCTGGGCAGTGTAAACGAGCGAGTGAAGCTACCATACTGCCGCTCCACACGACGGTAGTTCTCTTCTTTTTCTTCCTTCTCAAACTTGCGCTCGCCTTGGACGATCAGTGTATTGCCCTCGATGCGGACATCAATGTCTTTTTCCTCAACGCCCGGAACTTCAATTTTCAGAGTGAAGTTGTGCTCGTCCTCGTAGACGTCCACCGGAGGTGCGAAGCCGGTAGTCGTCAACGCCTCCTCCGGGCCTTCGGGGCTGAACGATTCACGCAAAAGACGGTTCATGCGGTCTTGTAGGGTGGCAGTGGCACGGAAAGGATCCCAACGGGTTAGTACTGTCATGACGCAGTTCCTCCATGGAGCTATCTAAGAGGGAACACTTCAGATGGGCTGACTTAGTTCAGGGAACCTGAAAGAGTAAAAGGAAGTAACTTGCTCAATTACAATGCTAGGCCCGTGCCCTACCGTTGTCAAGCCGCCACAGTTTGGTAGTGTCCGTAAGTTAATACGTTTGTAATTCTAACGGCAAGAATTTCTCTGCCAACGTCAACCAACGGTACCCCTTCTCGAAGGTCATACCTTGCTTTGCGTCACCCGGTCCTGTCGTGAAATATGGTCTGCTTTTCAAGCTCATACCGCGAGTCGATTCGGCGGCAGCTTTGCACTGATAGAAAACCGCTGCAGAGTCCCACTCTTTCCCGGCAGCCTTGGGGATCGGTCGAAGATCTTCTGGAGATATTTGCTTAGTTTTAGGACTGGCTAAATTGTCTTGATCGTTTTCGATGTGTTTGGTCACGATGGTCTCCATCACGCATAAGACCGTCGTCTTCCTATATTTTAGGGTGGCGGAGAGGTGCGGATATAACTACTATATTCCTTTTTCTTAATTCCTTTCTGAATTTCACTCTGACATTTGGAATGGAGCAACTCGGCACCTAACAATCAGCTAAGCGATTTGACAATCTCGAACCTGTCAGATACAGTAAAAATTGAGGTGGTTTCCACCCCCTCCTCTTTCAGGTTCCCTGAACATAAGTCAGCCCATCTGAAGTTCTCCTTCATCTTATGCACACAACCTTTAGGAGGTTGAATATGTACGCACGCAATATCTCTTTTCGCCTGAAATCCAACATGCAGTCTGATTACACCCGTACATTCGAGAACCAGATTCTTCCTTTACTGCGCAAGCAGAAGGGCTTCAAGGACGAACTCACGTTGTCTAATCCCGCCAGCCAGGATGCGGTTTCAATCAGTTTGTGGGACAACAAGAACAACGCGGACGATTTCAACACCAACACCTACCCAGAAGTGTTGAAGACCTTGGCGAAGGTAATCGATGGAACGCCGCGGATTCATACGTTTGAGACGGTCATCTCGACCCTCCATCACGTCCCCGTAGCGATGTAACAGCTACGAACATGTCGAACGGGAAGGTGGCTAATCCTGCCTTCCCGGCGCATCCGGCAAGGACACAGCAATGAGAGCCAGAGAGGGAATTCAATGCCTCTTGCTGGCCCTCGATTCCTCCAGCAGCAGCAAACCTTCGGAGAAGATGTTAAATCTAGCGTGAGCAGAGACCCTGGAGTTTCCTGCCATGCGCCCAACTAACTCTGACACGCCCCTCACACTCACCGGCCGCCTCTCGATCATTCTGCTGCTCGCTGCCTTGCTGCTCCCGGCGCTTTGCTACGCGGCCCCTGCGAATTCGAGCTATCTGTACGTCGGCTGGTATCTCGGCCAATGGCCGAACTTCAGCGACTACGTCTCCGGCTACAGCGTCTCCGCAGATGGCAGCTTAACGCCACTCTCCGGGTTTCCGATCAGCGGGTACAGTTTTGGACTCACCTCTGTCCGCAACTTCGTCATCGGCGACGATGGCCTGAACCACATTGTCAGCTACGACCGCGCGAGCGATGGGTCGCTACGACAGATTTCCGTGGTTGATGAGTACCAGTACGCTCCGCAAGGCCGGGGCATGGGCGTCTATGCCCTGAATCCCGACCGCGCAGGACAGGTGCTGAACACCGTCATCAGTTGCGGGTCGTGCAATAGCTACGTCCTGCCGTGGGCGATTGGCAACGATGGAACGCTCTCGTTCGTTGGCGGCCCGCTGCCGTCCGGCGGTCCCGCCAAATGGGACGGCATATTCTTCTTCGCGCCCGCGAACGATTACGCCTACACAGACTGCTGGGGCTGCTTTGCCACGTTCCGACGAAATGCGGACGGTTCGCTCACCTGGCTTTCCACTTGGCCATTGCCGCAGCGGCCAATCTCACAGAACTGGCAGGAGAACGAGGTCTGCTATCCCGGCGATGTGGCGTCCTCCTCGACCGGATACGTCGCCATGGTTTGGTGGGGCGACCAGTATTGGTGTGACCAATACAACACCGGATATGTGATGGGCACCTACACCGTTGGAGCGAACGGATTTCTCGAATTGGTGCCGGACACCGGCTTCACCCCCCTGGTGCAGGAGTTGAGCATGGCCTTCGATCCCACTGGGCAGTATCTCGCGGTCGCAGGATGTACCCGCCAGTGTGCCGGCCGAGCCGCGCTACAGATCTACAAGTTGCAGGCGAATGGCGCGCTGATACCGGTCGGCCCGATGCAAGTCGTGACATTCACGTACCAGTTCATCAACGTTCAATGGGACACAGCCAACCACCTGTACGTTGTTGGCGAGGCCGTGTGCTGCCGGCAAAACTTAAGCATATCCCCGCTGTATATCTACAACTTCGATGGGCAGAATCTGACGTCAGCGCCGGGCTCGCCGCACCCGTTCGCTAACGCCGTTGGGTTGGCGGTAGCGCCCGCATCGTGAATCTGGCCCCAACAGCAAAGAGAGCCATGAAGGAGGACTCGATCCCCTTTCCTGACTCCCTAATTGAGTGTAATGGGATTTTACGCCAGCGATCTCAGTTGGTCTTCTTCCCGAACTTCTCCAAGCGCCAACCATACATTGTCTTGAGTTCAGCGGTGCGCTGTCGAGTATCGGCCTCTAAACACGCTGCATAAACCATTGGAGCAGCAGTCCCCAGCCCGTACAGGTTTCGCTCCGCCGAGCAGTTCGCATCGCGGAACTTTAGCCAGAGCCGTTGCGCCTGTTGCAAATCCTTTTGTTCATCCGGTGACAGTACTTGTCGAACACGAGCGTAGGTTTGATTCAGTTGTTCGTCGGCGACCTTGGAAGCTGTAATAAAGCACTGCGTTTCCTCAGCGTTAGAGGCCGGAGCCTTGCACGGCGCATCTGGCGCATTCATGTGCTGTGCTGCGGAAATACCGCTGAGAAATAGACAGCTTGCGAGGAAGAGCAATCTCACACGCGTTGAGGGCCGCCTGACGTAATAGTACGCGGCGGGCGAGAATAAGTGTTGTAAACAGGCGTTAGCGCAAGTTTGCGCCGCTTGTTCGCCCACACACAATAAGCTATCACCAGTAAGGCACCCTTAGTAAACACCATTTTTCTGTGCTGATTTGTGCTACCAATCCGTGGATGCACCATTTCTGGTGGTTGTAACACGGCCAGTCCTTTGTATAAAATCACGCCCCGAATACAGTTAGTAAACACCACCCATCCGCTCGATCCATCCAGCGTTTCTCCTGAATTGCCCGCAATTTCGCTGCTTGCAACCCCGGCAGCTAGAAAAATTCCAAGTATTTTCGTTTTTCCACCGCCAGCCCACTTGACTGTAGCAGAGGAATGTCGCACATTACGCGTAAGCAGTTTGTGCCTGCTCTGGCACTCCGACAACCCGTCATGGCTACAACTCTCGCTCCCGTTGATTCCCGGGAAGTGGTGAGATGCGACGATTGCCATCTTGTCCAGTTCAAAACCGTCAACAATCTTTGCCGCCGGTGCCGTGCATCACTGGATGAGGACGAACCGGAGCCAATCCTCACACCCATAATGGCGCCGGCGGAAGCCGAGCACAGCAGCCGCTCTGAAGTTCGGGTGGCGAAAGCCGTGCGCACGCTCCGGCAACGCCGCGGCCTAAGCCAACGCCAGCTGGCGATGCGCATGTCCGTGCCCCGCACCTACGTCTCGAAGATCGAAAATGAGAAGGCCACGCCAACGCTATCGTCGCTGGCGCGGTTGGCCCTGGCGCTTGAGGTGAGCGTCCCCGATCTGCTGCACGAGTGCGGCCCGTCCCGCGAGGACGATCTCCGTCAGTTGCTCGCCGATCCGTTCATAGCCGAGCTGCTTGAGTTCACCTCAAAGCTGAATGCCATGCAGCTCTCCAGCGTGCTGGCGCAGGTGCGGGACATGGTCACGCATCCGCGTCGCGGCGCATAAAACCACACTGCAGTGAATAGCGGTCAGGACCAGGCTCCTAGCCCATTCTGACCGCTCGTGTTATTTCAGGCCCGCTTGCCCCAGCATCTCCAGGAACTGGCTCCTCGTGCGCATGTCGATTGACTCCGTCACCAGCTTGCCGTCGCGATCATAGACAAAGCTCTTCGGAATGCCCTCCACCTGAAACTGCTCGTTCACTTTGCTGCCCGGGTCAAGCAGGATGGGATAGCTGATCTTGCGCTCGGCGATAAACGGGGCAACTTTGGCTGTTTCTTCGTCCTCCGAGATTGCGAGGATCACGAATCCTTGATCTTTGAAGCGATTGTAGAGGGCTTCGAGATCCGGCATCTCTTTCTGACACGGCGGACACCATGTCGCCCAGAAGTTCACCAGCACCACCTTCCCGCGCAGGTCCTTCAGGGTCCATGTCCGGCCTTGCAGATCGGTAAGCGTGAAGTTCGCATCTTGCCGTCGCTTGTCGTCGCCCTCCAGCTTTGCCATCGCCACCTGATACTCCGGAGCATCGACCGAAACCTGCACATGTTCGTAACGCACCAACTGCGCCAGCTCGCCATAGGCCGCCGTCGACACAGTTGATTTTTCCTCTGCAGGCGCTTGCTGCAATGCACCAGCTAACGTCGTCGCGACCTCCTGCAGCGTGTCGTGTCCGAAGTCGCCTTCGGTGGCACGACTAGCCAGATACACCGCCAGCCGAACCTTGTCCGTACTTGCTGGCAGCGCGCGAATCTGCAGCGCTAGTTCTTTCGTGGTGCGGGCCCGGACGTCATCTGCAAGGCTGCGCAGCGTCTTGATCTGGTCGTAGATGGATTTTTCTTGCGGAGTCCATTCGACCTTCTGCTGCGCCATGGCAACGACCGGAAATATCTGGAGAAGCCCGAGAAGGGCCAACATAACCAGCGGCATTCCCCCAAAGTTTGTGTGGCATTTATACATGAGCCCACCTGTCTTGAGTCCTATCGCAGCCTAGGCACCTGCTTTTGAAGGGGCGCACCTTTAGGTGCGCCGTTAAACTGGTCATTCTCGACTGGCTTTAGCCACTGAGGAACCTCGTCTTTCAAGCTGCCCGGAATGCAGAACAGTAGGGATATTCGGGTGGGCTTTTCGACGAGCTTTCTGCCGACCCGCCCTTGATGAATTGAATTGGTCGCTCTAAAGTCACCGATGGTGTAATGACTGGTTGATCTCCTCGCCAGGCAGTAGATTTTCCCACTCGCACCGTAATTGGGCCCGACGCAAACTCATCCCTTCCACTCCTCCATCATCTTGACGAAATCTTTGAACAGGTACTGCGAGTCGTGCGGACCGGGCGCGGCTTCGGGATGGTACTGCACGCTGAACATCGGCAGCCAGCGGTGTCGCAGGCCCTCCAGCGTGTTGTCGTTAAGGTCTATATGGGTCAGATCAACCTCGCTCTGCTTGAGCGAGTCGGGATCGACAGCGAAGTTATGATTGTGCGCCGTGATCTCGACCTTCCCCGTCGCCATCTGCTTCACCGGATGATTGCCGCCATGGTGCCCGAACTTCAGCTTGTACGTCTTCCCGCCCAGCGCCAGCCCGATAAGCTGATGCCCAAGGCAGATTCCGAAGATCGGCACCTTGCCCATCATCTGGCGAATACTTTCCTGTGCATACGTCACCGGCTCGGGATCTCCCGGCCCGTTCGACAGGAACACGCCATCCGGCTTGAGCGCGAGCACATCTTCCGCGCTGGTCGTCGCGGGCACAACCGTCACCCTGCACTGCTCGCCCACCAGCCGCCGCAGAATGTTGTGCTTGATTCCGTAGTCGTAAGCCACCACGTGATGCTTCGGGGGACCGTTTTTCACCCCCACCACTTCCGTTGGCTCATGCGAGCGCACGCCTTCATCCCACTGATAGACGCTGCGGGTCGTGACCTCCTTTGCCAGGTCGGTGCCGTCCATCTTCGGAATCGAGCGTGCCTTAGCGATCAGCTTCTCCGTGTCCGTCTCCAGCATCGAGATGACGCCGCGCATCGCGCCGTTGTCGCGCAGATGCCGCACCAGCGCGCGCGTATCGATCTCGCCAAGCACCGGAATCTTGTAGCGCTCCAGATACTCCTCGGCGACCTCCTGCGATCGCCAGTTGGAGCTCACTCGCGAGAACTCACGCACGATCAGCCCCTCAATGTAGGGCCGCGTCGCTTCGTTGTCGTCAAAGTTGGTTCCGTAATTGCCGATTTCAGGATTGGTGAGGACTACGATCTGGCCGGCGTACGAAGGGTCGGTGAAGATTTCCTGGTAACCCGTGATCGAGGTGTTAAAAACAACTTCCCCGTAACATTCACCTTTTGCTCCGTAGCCTTTGCCGCGGAAGATTCGTCCATCTTCCAGCGCAAGGATTGCCTGCATTGCATCTCCGGGGAGTGGACTTTATCGATCTTATCAGGGAATCGACCGCAGCATAAGAGGAAGCCTGTTGTATCGCGGGGTGCGCGGTTGAGATAGTGCGAGAGTGGATCGCGCCGCTGCTGTTGAAGGAGGCGGCCCACCGGGTGCCCCAGGTCTCGCGGTTTCCGAGACCTGGGTGTCTTACTTTTTCTTTATCGGAGCGCCCTTACCCTGCTGGCTGTCCATGGTTTCGCCAGGACGAAGCAGTGACGGTCGCGACGACGTTGCTCCTGCGGTTTGATCCGGACCGCTCGGAGAAGTCGTGGCTGCCTGCTCGGAACCGTTATTCGTAGCGGCCGCGCTCGATGTAGTTGCGTTCGGCGCTTCAGATTGTGCCGCCCCAGAGGTCGATGCCGACGGCGTGTTCGCCGCATTCTCCGCCGATACTCCGCCTCCCGGCTGCGGAGCATTGGCCGCCTTCATTGGCGGCTCCGCGTCGAAGCTCGCGCGCTCATCCGTCAGTGCTCGCAACTCGCTATCGTGAGGTGCAGCGAAAAACCACGTCAGCAGATAACCTCGCCGCTCCGTGATAGTCAGCCCCAGCGACAGCCGCCTCGAGAGCTCATCGTCAGGCACCTGAAACGCAACCGTCCCCTGCAGGAATAGAAACGTAATACCCTCCTGGGTAAATACCCTCCCATCCCGCATGTCGCTGACGATCGGATGCGTGACCGCAAATTCGGCGATGAAATCTTTGAACGCCTGCCGATCGGTCGCCTTCTCCGGAAATCTCATTTGCGGGAAGCACGCCAGCGATATGGCCGAAACTGTCACCTCGCCAAACTGATCATACGAAACCTGGCCGTCCGCGCCGGGCCGCTTCGCCCAAGCGGAAAATAATGTGCGACTGCAAGCATCCACCAGCGCGCGCTCCGCTCGTCCCATACGCGGCCGCCCAAAATTCACCCTCTCGCGGTATTGCTCCACTGCCGGCTGCACCCCACCCTGCGACTCAATCAACCATCCCTGCGGAATGCGGTAGCTGAATCCCAGCGTCGCATTCTCATAGAAGTCCCCGTTGATTTTGCCGGGCTCGATATGCCCGGCAGGTGGATCGCTCTCCAGCAGCGCAAGCCGGTGCGACGAGATCGACGGCCCGTCATAAGCCTTCTCGTCGGCACTCACATATTGCCGCCGAGTTGCCGGAGCAAAGAACACAACGTGTTCGAACGAGACCTCCAACTGTTTGAGCGTCTTCTCGTCGTGCGATGCCAAAACTACTCGCACAATGTAGTCGCCAACGCTTGTAGCCAGCAGCATGTGCTGCTCAATCCCACGTCGCGTCTCGAACAGATAAAACTGGTGGCCCGACAAGCTGGCCTTCGACAACCCTCGCAGCTCCTCGACGCCCCTGTAGAGTTCCTGATCAAGCGCCTGGCGCAGCAGCACCTTGGCATCGTCGGTCCTGCCGCTTGCCATGGGTATCGCCGCAATCACAACTTCTGCATCCGCCGGTGCTGGCCCCGCCAAAGCCACGAGTGGAATGCTTCCGTCGCGCGCTGCTGGTTCGGGAACAGGATGCAAATGCACGTCGGCGGGAAGATCGAAGCTGAACCCGAAGTATTGATTAACGTAGCGCGATGCCGAAAGGTACGCCTGTTCAGGGTAGGTGGAATCTACCGCGCTGTGGACTGCGGGCGCACCGCTCTGAGCAGCGAGCAAAGCGGCAGCAGCGACCACCCACAACAGTAACAGCGTACGAAATTTCGGCTGGATACCCATGGCGTATCGGTCGCTGGTCTCTATATTCTTCGCTGTTGTGCAGTAACAGTCAACGTTGCCCCCTCCCCGCTCGCCCACGCATTCTCTCCGTTCACCTCACCAACTCTCCCCTTCATTGTCGTCGCCTCTGACGCCGCGCCTCGTTGCGATACCATCGGAACAGATGCGCGAACGTTATCGCCGCTGGATCTACGAATGGGAGTCGCGCCTTACCTCACGCGATAACAACCGCGTGGTGCGTCCGTTCGAGTGGGGCACGGAGTGGACAAACAACTGGCCAGGGATCGACCGCTTCCCTGCGCCACCCGATCAACATGACCGCCAAGCCATGCTCGACTACATGAGCGCGGTCAACCAGCACCTCATCAGCAACAGCGATCAGTTCTTCGCCTATGGCACGCCTGCCGACTTCCACCTCGAGCATCGCAAGGTCGAGCTCTTCCATACCGGCAGTGAACCGCCCAAGAAGCAACTGAAAGACGAGTGGGCAAAATTCCTGCGCTTCACCTCGCCCATCAAGTCTCCGTATCCCGAGAACAATCTCGTGAACGCGCGCTGGTTCCCTGCGCATGGCCGCCGGGCCGTGGTGCTGCTGCCGCAGTGGAATGCCGACGGCGTCAGCCAGAATGCGCTTTGCCGCTTATTCAACATGTTGGGCATCGCAGCGCTGCGGCTCAGCATGCCCTACCACGATATCCGCCGTCCTCCCGAAATCACCCGCGCCGACTACGCCGTATCCGCCAATGTGGGACGCACCATCGACGCCACTCGGCAAGGCATCGCCGACATTCGCGCCTGCTGCGATTGGCTGGAACAGCGCGGCTACTCGCGTCTGGGAATCGTCGGCACCAGCCTGGGATCCTGCTACGCCTTCATCGCCAGCGCACATGATCCCCGCATTCAGGTCAACGTCTTCAATCACGCCTCGACCGCGTTCGGCGACGTCGTCTGGACGGGACAGTCGACCCAGCACATCCGCCAAGGATTGGAGCCGGTGCTGACCCAGGAAGAACTGCGACGCCTCTGGATGTGCATCAGCCCCATCGTGTATTTCGACAAATTCAAGCGCTGGCCGAAGAAGTCGCTGATGATTTACGGCCGCTACGACCTTACGTTTTTACCGGAGTTTTCCGCCCAAGCCGCAGGCGAGTTTCTGCGGCGCGGACTCGACACCACCGTGAAGGCGCTACCGTGCGGGCACTATTCTCTGGGCGAAACCCCCTACAAATACATGGACGCATGGCACATCTCACGCTTCCTGGCGAAAGCCTTCGCCGCCTGAAATGGGTATCGATAAATCGAGTCCCCGGAGGGGACGGGGTCAGTTTAGCCCAGCACGAAGCGTAGCCCAGTGCTGAGTCGGGTCGCTATTTCTTGGCCTGGGTCCCGTCGGGAAGGCACACAATTACGCCGCCAACGATTCCTCTTCGTAGTAGTCGAAATCGGTAAGGCCCGTCACCACTGTCTCCGCGAGCGCCTCCACGTTGAAGAAGCGCGACTCAGCGTCATTCGCAAACCCGAGGAGCCGAGGCGCAGACACGGTGAACCCCGCAATCGCAGCGTCATTGCGGCCGTGTGTTTTGTAGTCGATCAGGTGGAAAATTCCCCCAGGATAGTCCGTCACCATCGCGTTGGCCAGCGCCGCCCCACCACAAATCAACGACCCAGCCGCAGCCCGCCGATGCCGTTTCCACAGCAGCGCCGCTTTCAACAACAAGCTGCCCGCGATCATGTAATCCAGCACCGCGTGAGTAGTGGGGTTGATAACCTTGGGCATCCTGCGTGCGGCAAACTTCGCTCCCTGGTGCCAAAGCGGCATGATGAACCTCGACCTGAAACTTTTTGTCAGACAGCCGAAAGAACTGCGCAGTCAATTGTACCCGCGCGCTCTCCTGACTCGGGGTAAGAGATGCTGTGCGGACGCGGGAAGTTGGCACGGATTCGTACGCAGTTTCCGCCTGATTTCTTTTCTTCGGATTTGGCGCAGGCAGCGCAACAACCAAAGTGGCGACGGCACGGCATAACATAGCGCGGAAATTGGTGTTCCAGTCCCATAGGGACGGCACCGCAGAAGGTACGAAACGAATCTGCCTGTCGCGAAATTCCTAGCTGCTCTTTCTCGCCACCGCCCTCCTGATGGTTTCATCCAACGCCGCTTTCGCCTTCGTGTACTCCTCGGGGCTGACTTTCCCCTGCTGCCGATCGACCTCCAGCTGGAACAACTCCTCCTTCATCGCTTCCAGCAGCAGCGCGTTGCGATCTCGCGAAGAGGCTGTCGGCTCGACGAAGTCCGCGAACGCAGCGGCCGCTTCGGCGGAATCAGCCTTGACGTTGCCTGCTCCGGCCGTCGCCCCATGCGGACCCGGGGCCCCCGCCGCGCCCGCTGTCGGCGCGATGAGTTGGGGGTGGTTTGATCGTGACACGATATACGCTCCGCCCATCACCAGCACCAGGGCGAACCCGCCCAGAATGTATGGCCGGTAAGCATGCAGAGGATCGGGAGCATCGATGGGCGCACCCAGGCCTCCGCCAGGACGATTGTCATTGGTGGCCGCCTGTGAACCCATGGCTCCGCTGGAATCCCCACCCTCTTGTCCGCCCTGCTGGTTCTCTGCCGGGAAAATCCCCGAACCGCTGACGCGATAACTCAGCTCTTCTCCCGGTTTGACGTTGGTGGCCACCATAATCACCGATTGCGGGTCCGTCATCTGTTGGAACTGCTTCGCGTCTTTCGCATTGAAGTTCATGCCCTTCGGCAGCATCACCACGAAGTGCTGCACATCGCGCAGCGCCTTGGGCGAGAAGCTCGCCTCGCCGGCATAGGGCATGTGATACGAAACCTGAAACTGCGTTTCGCCGGGACGCACAGGATATGTCAGTAAAAAATGACCTTTCTGCGAACCGGGCAACGCTTCGGTGGCGATCGGCTGTCCACCCGGACCCCTCGCTTGAGCCGAATCGATCTCGCCGCCCTCGGGCAGAACCACCTCGAAGGTCCCTTTGTCATTCGCCAGCGTACGCGGCGGCTGCGACTTGTTGTTAAGCGCGTACAGCGTGATTGCCTCAAGCTGCTTGCCGTCGCTCTGCAGGCGGTTGACCTCAACCGTCTGGCTCACCCCGTCAACTTTTTTCGTGGCGTCGTAAACCGTAAGCTCCGCGGTTGTCCTGCCGGGCATCAGCGGCCCACCTTGCGGAAAATACCCTACCCCGTCGTGCGTCACTCGCACCATATGCGGCGCCTGCGCGTCGGCCGGAGCGGCGAAGGAGAAGTGCCCCTGCGCATCCGTTTTCGCGTGACCGATCTCCTGCATGCCCTGCGAAAGTGACAGCAGCGTGACCTCGTCCCCCGCGGCCGGTTTCCCGGTTGTGCCGTTGATGACTGTCCCCGTGATGTTCTGCGCCGCGGCTAGGCAACCTAGCAGGAGCGTGCATGCTGCGATTTGAAGGGGCGCAGCTTTAGCTGCGCCGTAAAGAGTCCTTATTATTGTTACCCCGAGGAGGCCTTCGGGCCGACGAGGGATCTGCTGTTCGACGCCTTCGGGAGATTGTCGTGGAGTACAGGTAGAGCGGGCCTTTAGGCCCGCGTCCACTCCGCAGTATTTTGAGATTGAGCCGGCTTTAGCCGGCGACACATCCTGCTCGTTGAAGCGAACAACAGATCTCTCGCGGGCTAAGGCCCGCTCGGGACGACAATTTATTGCAGCGGGGGACGCTGGCCTGAAGGCCCGCTCTACCGTTCTGATCGCTGCCACAGCGACCGCTTCTATTTGGCTATTCACGCCCGCCCTCCATTCGAACGCACGCCTGCGCGTCGCGTACCCTGGCGCACTGTTGCGCGCGCTTTCTCGATCTGCTCCAGTTCCGCCAGAATCGCCGCCGCCTCATCTTCCAAAGACGCCCGCTGGATCGCGTAGTCCTGCTCGCTCAACTTGCCGGCTTTGTACTCAAAGTTGAGGTCGCGCAGATTTTCGTAGGTGGCCTCCTTGCGCTCCAGCAGATACATCTGGCGCGTCTTCTCCTCGCCGGCCTCAACTTCGCCCGGCTGGTAGAACACATAAACAAACAGAGCGGCTGCGAACAGCGCGCAGCCGAACAGCGCGAACGCCGTTTCTTGTCCGATAACAAAGAATGCGTACATCAGAACTCAGTCTCCTCACGTGCCTTCTTGCGCAGCCCGTCCAGTTGCGCCGCATCAAGCTTAGGACGCGGCACCGGTTGTGCCACCGCCCGCGACTTCCACCGCCGCACCAGCCACACCGTTAGCCCCGCGGCGACTATGAACACTGCGAACGGCATGATCCATGCAACCCGGTTGAAGCCCGTCGCGGTGGGCGCGGCCAGCACCGTGTTGCCGTACTTCTGCACAAAACTTTGCAGCACCAGCGAGTCGCTATCGCCGCGTGTCAAGCCGGCGGCCAGCTCATCGCGCATGCGATCGGAATAGGTGCAGCCCACGTGATTGCATTCCAGCAGAATCTGGTGACAGCCGCACGCACACATCAGCTGATGACCAAGCTTGTTGAATCGGGCGTCGGTATCGGCGCCCATAAATACCATCGCCAGCAGCGTTACAATCGCGAGCTGCGCGATCCGAAGTTTCGAGTTTGGAGTTTTCAGTTTCAAGTTTCCCATCTGCGACCCTACGGATCGCCGCAACGACTCGAGCGCCGGCCCCTAACCCCTGGCCCCTGATCCCTGCTGTCAGTCTCCACCTACGCCGACCGCGCCCCTTCGCTCTGCTTCCGCCTCCGCCCGCTCCTTCTCCTTCACCACCATCTTCCCCGGCTTCATGTTCGGGATCAGCGCGATCAACGTCCCGATCAGCACCACATGCACGCCAATCCAGATCCACATCACCAGCGGATTCACATGCGCCTTGATGATTGGCTTGCCCGTGTCCTGGTTGCGCCCAGCGTAGACGAGGTACAAATCTTCACTCGGGCGCGAGCGATTGGCCACAATCGTGGATGTCTGTTGGCTCGCGGTGTAGAAACGGCGTTCGGGATACATCTTGCCGAGATACTTTCCGTTCTTGTACACGTTAATCACGGCCCAATCGCTGTCATAGTTCGGCCTGCTGTCCTGCGTATTCCCGCTCGGGTCTTCTGCATACGACTCGCAGACCAGCGTGTAGTGGCCCACCTGCATCTTGTCGCCGACGCCCATCTCCTGCTCTTTATCCTGATTGAAGGGCAGGCCGGCGAAGCCGATGATGATGAATACCACGCCGATGTGGATCAGATATCCGCCGTAGCGACGCGTGTTGCGGCGCGTGATGACAACCATGCCTTGCGCAATGTTGACGCCCGTCTGCCGTGCGATCACCCGTCCGCCGCGCCAGAACTCGCCGCCGACCGTCGCCATCACGAACACCGAAAGCGCGATCGCCATCAGCGAATAGAAGTAAGCCGAATCCTGCCACGGCCTCATGCCCCCGGCGATCAGCACAACCACCGTCAGCCCAGCAAGCGCCGTCGGCCATACAAAGTTGCGCCGCACCCGGTCCAGCGACGTCTTGCGCCACGCCAACAGCGGTCCCACGCCCGTCAGCAGCACCAGGAAAATTCCAATCGGAATGTTCACGCGATTAAAAAACGGCGGCCCGACCGTGACCTTCGATCCCGTCACCGCCTCCGACAGCACCGGGAACAGCGTGCCCCAAAGCACCGCGAAGCACGACACCAGCAGTACCAGGTTGTTGAACAGGAAGCTCGATTCGCGCGACACCAGCGACTCCAACCGGTGCTCGCTCTTCAGCGTCTCGCGATTGCGCACGAAGAAGAACACACACGTTGCAAATGCAATCGCCAGGAACCACACGAACCACGTCCCGATGCTCGACTGCGCAAACGCATGTACTGAACTGACCACGCCGCTGCGCGTCAGAAACGTCCCGAAGATCGCCAGCAGAAACGTGGTGAAGATCAGCCACATGTTCCACATCTTCATCATGCCGCGCTTCTCCTGCATCATCACCGAATGCAGGAACGCGGTCATGGTCAGCCACGGCAGCAGCGACGCATTCTCCACTGGGTCCCATCCCCAGTAGCCGCCCCAGCCCAGCACCTCGTACGCCCAATGCGCGCCCAGAAAAATTCCGCAGGTCAGGAATAGCCACGCCACCATCGTCCAGCGGCGCGTGATGTGGATCCACTTCTCGCCGGGATACTTCATGATCAGCGCGCCCAGCGCGAATGCGAACGGCACGGTCACCCCGACATAGCCGAGGTACAGCATCGGCGGATGAATCACCATCTCGGGATATTGCAGCAGTGGGTTGAGCCCGTTTCCATCCGCAGGGATCGTTCCGCTGACCAGCCCGAACGGGTTGGCGGCGAAGTTCACCAGCGAGAAGAAGAACACCTGCACCGCCGCGAGAATCGCCGAAGCATACGCGAACAGTTGCCGATCGACTTTGTAGCGCAACCGCAGCACCAGCGCATAAGTCGAAAGCAGCCACGCCCAGAACAGCAGCGAACCTTCCTGCCCCGACCAGAGCGCTGCGAACTTGTAGGCGATCGGCAGATCGCGGTTGCTGTGGTGCATGATGTACGAGACGGAGAAGTCATTGCCCAGCGCGGCCATCACCAGCGCCACGCCCGCGATGGTCACCGCGGCCCACGACGCAATTCCGGCTCGGCGGGCGGTCTCTCCCAGACGATCGTCCTTGCGCGACAGGCCCAGAGCACCCGCAAGGAACGAGTAGGCCGCCAGCGCAAGCGCCAGCAACAGCGCAAAACTTCCAATTAACGGCATGAGGATTTAGTACCTGTAACTAAGTACAACGGCGCCATCCAACCCTGCTTCAATTTTACTCGCAATCAGCAGGCCAATCGCCGCCTGTGACTTAAAGGAAGTACAACTTTGCGGGAGCCGCGCCGGATACGGCTTCCCTCTCGTTCCATAGCCCGGAACGCCTCATCATAGCTGACGAGTACAGCCCATTTCGTGGCAACGCGAAATCGGGCCGGATCGCAAAGGCCCCCCGTCTTGACCAGTTCGAACCGGCAATCCGGGGAGCCTCGTTGGTTACTTGCCGGCGTAAGTATGGGCGGAGCCCATGCCGGTGCACAGGTCCCAACCAACTTTGCAACGCGGATCACCGGTCGTGATGTCGTTGAAATCAGCATGGTACTTGATGGGACTTGCCAGCTCGTTGTACATGGTGGTGAGCTGCGCCGAGGACGACTGTTGCCGGCTGCCGGCCGCGTTCACGATTCCGGCAAAGGTAGGAGAGGACCAACTCGTACCTCCGACCGAACCCCAGCCTCCCTGGAGGTAAATGGCCGTACAGCAAAAGTCGGAAGCGACATCAGGATATCCGCGATGGTTTCCTACGATGCTTGCAATGCCATTCTGATAGCTGGGACGCGGCTCGTATGGACTAATATCTCCCCCTCCGCCGCCAGTGTAGTACTGCTCGTAGATGAAGTTTCCGTTACCGTCGCGGTTGAAATAAGTACCTCCAACCGACACAACGTTCGGTGACGCTGCCGGATAGCCGCTCACGCCAAGTCCCGAATCGCCGGAGGCTGCAAAGTAGACGACTCCCGGGGAAGTGAAGTATTGATCAAAGCTGGTTTCCTGAGGAATCTCAGCATCGCCAAAGCTCATGCTCACCACGCCGCCGCCATTCTGAGCCACTAGAGTTCCGGCGAGCTGCACCGCTTGCCAGGTCGGATCGGTCGCGCATTGCGGGCTTTGACACAATGCCGACACCACCAGGAACAGCTTGGCCTGCGGCGCCATGGCGTGAGCCCACTCGATATCTAATGCTTCCTCGACCTCCCAATCCCCGTAAACGGGTGGCCGTATCGGGCCGGGCCAGACCTGCGTAATGGTCGTAGCCGGAATACCAAAGTAGGAGTCAAAGGCGTCCAAGTCGGACTGCGCGGTCGGGTAGTAACCGGCGTCGACGATGGCAATGGCCCCGATACCACCGGTGGGCACCGTTATGCTCGTGGCAATCGGGCAGCCGGTCGGTCCAGTTACCAACTTATATACGCAGGCTAACGACGCTGGGGTTTCATCACCCGGGTCGGGTTGAGGGGCCGGTTTATCCGAGTCGACAAAAAAGTAGTTCGTATGATGGCGACCGGGCCAGGGGATGCTGGATTGTGGATAGATAATCCTGTGTCCATTGTAAACGGACTCGTAGCGGGTTTGTGCAGATGCTGGGCAAAGGGCTGCACCCGCAAACAAGACAACTGCAACCATCGTTAACATTACAATCTGGATGTTTCTGCGGAAAGTAATCATTCATTGGCTCCTGCGTGACACCCCGGAATCATGAAGGGAGTTCATGGAAAATGCAACTCGAAACCCATGCGAAACGATACATAGCAGATGATTACTGCGCCTGACACAGCTGAAACAGTCAGGCTTTATTTCGCCAGCACGCCTTTCTGTGTCATCCACGGGTGTACCTCGGGCTTCGCCTCGCCTGCCACCACCAACGGATCCTGGGCGACGATCTGCGACGCTTCTTCGGTCGTGGTCGCGAAGATCAGCAACCCGAGGGAGTCGCCCCCACCGTCGCTGAACGGAGCGCCGGCGACCAATTTACCTGATTCACGTTGGCTTCTGATATACGCAATATGACGGTTAAATATGCTGCCATTCGAAGCGTCCGGCGATTGGAACTTCTCGCTTTTCTGGTACAGGACAGCGGCGTAGTTCTCCATCGGGTTCGACTCCGGGGGCGTGCTGAACATGCTCGTTGGCTGCATCCAGACATGGAACTCCGGTGCCAGGCGGTTCGCCTTTACCGCGGGATCGGTTAGCGTCCACTTTCTCGCCTCCTCCTCCGATTCGGTCTTGAGGACGAAGATACCCCGCAGTGGAGTGTCGTCCAGGAACGGACCGGCCATCACCAGCTTGCCTTCTTTCCATAGCCTGCGGATGTTGGCCATGTGCTCCTCCTGGAGCTTCTCCGCAGCCTCCGGCTCCAGTTGTGGTGCATTAGCCGGCCTGCGCAACAGAACCAGGTGATAAGAGTAGTAACCTTCCGGTGTCGCCGGTGGCGCGCCCGCCGGCGGCGATTGCGCCGCTGCGCACGTCAGCAGTGCAGTAATCGCTGTGACTATCGCAAACACCTTCTTAGGTTTCATTGGCAAGCTCGCTCTCGATTCCGACGATGAGCCCGATCAATCTCAACTACGGCGTGATCGCCCACACTACTCCGTATCCGCTTCCACATCCCGAAGCCGTGCCATAGAGACGACCGCTTGGCCCCAGCGTGACTCCTCCCGTAGGATCGCAGCCGTCGCTTCCTCCTGCGAAATCATGCAAGCTGGTATACGTCCAGCCGCCGTTCTGAGGTGTTAGCTGGAACACCGAGCCGAACCCGAACGCACCGTCGGTTTCAGCCGTGCCGTAAAGATTTCCGGCTGCATCCATGGTCAGGCTGCTGTAGGGTCCCAGCCCAGAACCGGAGGGTGGAGAAAAGCTGTAAACAATATTGGAATTCCATCCTCCGCCGGTTGGCACAAGCTGGAAAACAGCACCCCCACCAATCCCTGAGTTGCCGAACAGGGTCGCTCCGTACAGGTTTCCGGTTTGATCGAAGATTACTCCCGCATACAGCGACTTTCCTTCGATTCCAACGTCGTGCAGATCGTCGATCGTCCACCCCGATCCCGTGCTCACTAATTCATAGACCATACCCTTCGCATTAGCGCCACCATCGATGGTCGTGCCGTACAGATTGCCTTGAGAGTCGAAAACCACGCCGGCTTCTGGCCCGTTTCCGTCGCCGGGTGCGCCGAAGCTATGCAGAACGCTCTCCTGCCATCCACCACCCGATGGACTCAACTTGAAAACCACACCCGAATTCATGTCTCCGCCAGCGAGGGTAGTGTCGTAGATGTTCCCGGCATGATCGAATATCACCGGACCGGAACCTGGATGAGCTCCGTCGGCGCCTCCCGTGAACCGGTACAGCACCGTCTCTCTCCATGGGCACAGAACTGTCTTGCAGACTGTGATGGGTGGTTGCAACTGGTAAATCACGCCGCATCTGAACCCGGCGGCGCATCCCTGAATACCTCCCAGCGACGTCGTTCCGTAAAGGCTGCCATTCGGACCCACCACAACTCCTGAAGAAGGGCCGCCGCCGTCGCTGCCTCCTGAAAACGTATAGAGCGTCGATAGGACCCACGCTGAATTCTTCTTGACAAGCCTGAAGACTACCCCGTAGCCCGAATTGCCGGGTTGTGCTCCACCGTAAAATGTCGTCCCATAAAGATTCCCGGCCTGATCGATGGTCATTGTGGGCTCAGGCTGTGCGCCGTCGCTGCTCCCGCTGAACGTGTGAATCACGCTATAGCTCTGCGCCCACGATGACTGCGTGATCAGCACAAGAGCAACAATTGAGACTGCGATCCAGAGCACTCTTGAATCTCGAAGTTGCGCGTTCGCCAACTGCATGAGTTCTCCTAGGGCTCACTGTAGGGCTTATCAACTGCAGGGCTGCTCCACAGCGGTAGAGTTAAGTTATAGGTGTTGAACGGGGTCGCTAGAACAATACACCATGGCGGCATCGCCCTATGCAAAGTTTCAGAGACTTTGTCTGGTCACATTGCAACTAACAGCGATCACCGAGACCGAGTGTTCTCCGGTAGCGAAGCAGAATCAACCACAGCGTGGGCGAAAATCGCCCCAAAGAAAACGAGAGCCAGGAAGGAGGATTCGGTTCCCTTCCCTGACTCTCTAAGTACATTCTAGCACATTCAGGGCTGTTTCTTCTCACTTTTCGCGGATTTATATCTCACGTAGCGCCATAACTTTACAGCGATTTCGGCACCTCCGTGGGGATTGACAAGCGATTCCCAAATCGAGAATTTGCACCAAAATAGGGCACTAAATCACTACGCTCACCAAAAACTGTAGATTTGGAGGAACCGTGACAGGGCCAACCATGGCGTGCCGTGTGTGAATCACATGTATTCACATGGCAGAGGATAGCCATGACCTGACCGATCTTTTGTACCAAGTGGAATGTTAGTGTAGCGCCTTTTTCGACCCTAGTCCGTAGTCGTAGTCGGGGGTGTGGAGATGTGGGAAACGCGCAGCGTTTTCCATATCTCCATGCCCCGGTTCCTTCAGCAAGATGGCTTGCGGCGCTGGTGGTCTGTAGCCCAGCGAGGAATGCGGCCGTACCGTGTTGTAGTGCACTCTCCATTGTTCGATCACCACCTGGGCCTCTTTCAGCGAATAGAAGATCTCGCTCTTTAAGCATTCATCTTGCAGCTTGCCGTTGAAGCTCTCACAGTACCCGTTCTCCCAGGGACTGCCGGGCTCGATGTACAGCGTCTTTGCGCCCACCGCCGACAGCCACTTCCGCAGTCTTTCGGCAATAAACTCGGGCCCGTTGTCCGACCGTAGGTGTTCCGGGATACCATGCACCAGCATCAGGTCGGCCAGGGTTTCGATCAGGTCATAGCTGTTCAACCGCCGCGCCACCCGGATCGCCAGGCACTTCCTGGTGTACTCGTCAATCAGAGTCAAGAGCCGCAGCGTCCTGCCATCGTGCGTGCTGGCGCGCACAAAATCGTAGCTCCAGACGTGATTCTCATGCTCCGGTCGTAGCCGTACACAGGAGCCATCGTTCAGCCACAGCCGCCCTCGCGGCCGCTGTTTCTGTGGTACTTTGAGGCCTTCCCGGCGCCAGATCCGCTGCACCCGGTCCTTGCCTACCTCCCAGCCTAGATCGCGCAGCAAAGCCGTGATCCGCCGATACCCGTATCGTCCGTACTCACTGGCCAGTTGCAGGATGGCTCGCGTGAGTTCATCTTCATCGTTCCGCTGGGTTACGATGTAACGCTGCGTCCCCCGCCATTGCCCCAACAGCCGGCACGCACGCCGCTCCGACAACCGATGTTGCTCGCGAGCATGCTGTACCGCGCAACGTCGCCGTCCGGGGCTTAGAAGTTTCCCTCCGCCACGTCCTTCAAGACTTGCTTCTCCAGCGACAACTCGGTCACCAGTCGGCGCAAACGGCTGTTCTCTTTCTCCAGCTCTTTCAGCCGTCGAGCCTGTTCCAGCTTCAGTCCGCCGTACTCTTTCCGCCAGCGGTAATAGGTCTGTTGGGTGATCCCGGCCTCTTTGCAGGCCTGGCCGATGTTCTTGTGGTTGGCTAACTCGACTTCGATCTGACGCAGGATGGCAACGATCTGCTCCGCGCCGTGCTTCTTGCGTGCCATTCTCCAGCTCCTTCTGTACCAGTTTCTCTAACATTCCCCCTGGTACAAAATTCGCCGGTCACGTCAGCCAAACCCCGCCAAAGCCAGAGCAGCGCAAGAGCCGCCCTCGCGAATCGCCGCTCCTAATCTACCGCTGCCCGATCTGCGGGGCCTTTGTCGCCGCGAGTCCAAGCCCGACAATCGTGGCGTTAGCGGCAAAGTTCCATTCTTGCGAAGTCTGAGGATCACCGCTGTGCTAGCATGCGAGCACAAAAGGAAAACACGCTAGCTTCGCTGTGCGGCATTCTTACTACGTACCAGTTGTCCATAGCGACGCGATTATACGCCCCTGTTCTTCCTCTCCAGAATCGTACTTCGAATGTGCGTCAAGGTATCTGGAGTCATAAGTGTAGACGTAACTACGTGACGGTGTAAGGCCTCAAATAGCCAATTCCATTTAATCCCATCTTCATCCATGTCATGTTCTCTCCTGACATTCCAAGCCAACATATCGGCGGCCTGAAGTGGGAGGACTTTCTCATCGTCAAGCATCAGAGGGATGCGCCCAAGCATCTTGCGAGTTTCTTCGTCGCAGTTAGCTTTCATTAACGGATATACGCCCTGCGCGAATTGACCAGCGCTTCCTTGCTCGTCAAAGTCAACATCCATCGGTTCGGGGAAAATTCCCTTGTACCGTTGATATGCGGCCATTAAATCTAGAATGCCTGGGAACAGGACGTGATAAGGATTGCGCATATTTTCATCGAGATAATTGTGAAGTATTGCGCGGTAATCGTCCCAGTCTAAGAAAAGATACAAACCATCGGGTTGGTGCTTATCAATAACAGCGAGCAGATCATTGATCTTGCAACGCACAAATTCGTCAGCCAGCCCCTGAAATTGCCCCTGTTTTTCTGCAGCCTCTGCCATCTTGAAATATTTGATTTTCGGAGGAAGATCGAGAGCTATCTGCCAGTCATCCGAAAATTCGGCCCATTTCTCGGATTCGAGAATGAAACCAGCAAGCACAAACGGCTACCGAGAGCCATCGCTGCCGCTATCATCTACATAACCTTGCAACATGAGCATTAGCCTTCGGACGCGAATCTCACGCGCATAGCAACAAACCAGCGCGTGGATGTAATCGCTTGGGGCATGTTGACTTCCGGCACACATCGGCGTTACGCTCCATTCTGGAACGCAACCGTCAATGCCGAATCGCCCACGAACTCGCGCCAACGAAGTGCAGGGCGACTTTACGGCCTTTACAGATATGCTCCGTCGCGTTGTATCCGTTCCACGAACACGAATCGAGGAACGATTGGCAGCAGAGAAAAAACAGAAGCGAACGCGGGGCGCTACCCGCGTTTCGACTTCGGCCCGCGCTTCCCGCGCAAAGAATTAGAAAGCCGTTTCTCCCACCTTGCCAGTCACTTCTTTGTAAGTGAGCCGCTTTCCCGCGATCTGCGAAAGCATCATATTGAATCTGTCTGCGTCGGTGATCTTCTTTTCCCGATTGCCGCGATAATTGTAGCGAAACATCTGCTCGTCCAAGTAACGGAACAGATGAAACGGTTCGACGCTGACATAGGTTCCGCTCAGGCCGCGTTTCAGGAGCGACCAGAAGTTTTCGATTCCATTGGTGCTCACATGCCCGCGAACGTAGGCTTCCGCATGATTGATAATTTCGTGGACGTACTCATCACTGAGTCCTTGGTAGCACACATGCTCGTCAGTCATGATGTTCGCGCCCGCGGCTACGTTCTCGCGCACGATTTGTTGCATGAGAGACTTGAATCTGTCGGGAATCACTTGCGCCTTGACCTTGCCGCCGCGTTGCAGCATTCCCATGACGATGGTCTTGTCTTTGCCGCCGGTGCCAGTGATGCGGCGCTGCCGTTTGTCCAGATGCATGTTGCGGGCCTTGCCGCCGATGAAGGTTTCATCAACTTCTACCGGGCCGCCGGAGCTAGGCAGCTTCATAAGGGAGCTTTCCTGCACGGCGGTGCGGATGCGGTGCATCATGAACCACGCGGACCGCTGCATCACGCCGATGGCCTTGCCCACTTCGTAGCTGGAGATGCCGTTTTTGCAGCTTGCTAAGAGCCACATTGCGGTGAGCCACTTGTCGAGCGGGATGGGCGAATCCTCGAAGATGGTTCCCAACTTCACAGAGAACTGGCGACCGCATTCCTTGCACTTCCAGATGCGGCGAGTCTTGAGGTAGTAGTGATCTTTGCCTTCGCAGGCGGGACAGGTGACGCCGTTTGGCCAGCGGGCAGCCGCTACCACATCAATGCAGGTTTGAGGGTCGCTGTAGTAGCGGATAACTTGTTGAAGAGTCTTAGGTTGCGCTTGCATAGCCAACTCCAACTGCAAACTTAGCAGAATGGCGTTGGTGTGTCAAGTGATTTATTGCCCAAAATAGGTGCAACACCTGCACCGGTAAGGCCAGTGCCCGCTCTCTTAACCCCACCCGGCAGCACGCGTACAACTCCAGAGTAGAATCCCGATTCCTATGTCACTACGCCAGTTTTCTGGCCGGAGGCGACCATCGATGCTCTGGACAATCTTTGGCATTCTGTTGATTTTGTGGCTACTCGGGTGGGGCTTCCACATTGCCGGTTCCCTCATTCACCTGCTGTTGGTGATTGCCGTCATCGTTCTGGTTATCAACCTGGTGACGGGGCGCCGGGCAGTCTGAGACCCGAGGGTGCCCCATCCGAGCTTCGTTTGCTCGGGTGGGGCTTTTCGTGGGTGGCCCACCCAAGCCGCCGTTGCTTGGGTGGGGAATTTTCCAACGCTGAAGCCTACGCCGTCACCACCTGCTTGGCTTGTGGCGCGACGAAGCGAATCGCCTTCGCCAGCAGGATGGTTTCGATTCCGCGCAGTGCTTCCAGCACCTTCTCGGGGATGTCGCCGTCGACCTGCACAACCGCCACGGCCTTCGACTCCGGCCCACGGCCCAGCGAGAAGTTGGCGATGTTGACGTTGTGCTGTCCCAGCACCGTTCCGACGCGCCCCACGACTCCGGGCACATCCAGATTCCGCAGATAGATGACGTTGCCTTCGAGCGGCGCTTCAACCTGAATGCCGTCGATCTCCAGCAGGCGTGGCAGTCCGCCTGGCTGGACACCACCGGCAACCGTGTTTTCCTGATGACCGGTTTTGAAGGTCATGCGCAGCACATTCGCCGCAGCGCCGCTGGCATCTTTCGTGTGCTTGCGCTCGACGATTCGGATGCCGCGTTCCTCCGCAGCTGACGCCGCATTCACCAGGTTCGCCCGCTCCTGTGCGTGGGCGAGCTGGTTCAACGCGCCGGCAACTGCGGCATTACGGATGAGCGCCGTCTTCCACTCCGCAATCTCGCCGCTGTAGGCGAGGCTCATCTCTTCCACACCGCCCTCGCCCGATTGCGCCAGGAAAGTTCCCAACCGCTCGCCAAGCGCAATGTAGGGCAGCATCTGCTGGTACTCTTCCTCGCTGATCGATGGCACGTTCACCGCGTTCTGGATGACACCCTTGGTCAGATACTCGCGGACTTGCAGCGCGATCTGCACGCCCACCGCCTCCTGCGCCTCGTTGGTTGAGCCGGCGATGTGCGGGGTGAGAATGACATTGGGCATCGTCATCAGCGGCGAGTCCTTTAGCGGCTCGTGGCTGTAGACGTCGAGCGCCGCTCCGCCGAGTTGTCCCGATTGCAGCGCGTCGACCACGGCCTGCTCATTCAGCAACTCGCCGCGCGCGCAGTTCACCAGGCGAACCCCCTTCTTCATCTTGCGAATCGAGTCGGCGTTAATCATGCCGTGCGTCTGCGGTGTCAGCCCGACATGCAGCGTGATGTAATCCGACGCCGCATACAGCTCGTCCAGCGGAACCATGGCCACGTTCAACTGCTGCGCCAGACTGGGCGCGACATAGGGATCGTGCGCGACTACCTTCATTCCAAACGCCAGCGCGCGGCGCGAGACTTCGACGCCGACACGCCCAAGTCCTACAATGCCCAGGGTCTTGCCGCGCAGCTCGGTGCCTTGCAGCGTCTTCTTCTCCCACTTGCCGGCCGTCATGGTCGAATGCGCTCGTGGAATGAAGCGCGCCATCGAGAGCATGAGAGCGAAGGTGTGCTCGGCGACAGCAACCGCGTTGCCGCCGGGCGTGTTCATGACGACTATGCCGCGCTTGGTAGCAGCGTCGAGATCGACGTTGTCGACGCCCACGCCTGCGCGTCCGATGACGCGCAGCTTGCGAGCCTTCTCCATCATCGCCGCATCGACGAAGGTCGCCGAGCGCACAACGATGGCATCCCCATCGGCCAGTTCACCGGCGAGATGCTCCTTGTCGGGCGAGACCACCGTCCAATCAGGATGCTCGGCAAAGACCTTCAGCGCCGAAGGAGAGACTTTGTCAGCAATTACGATTTTCATACTTTAGCCGCCTCGACGAATTGACCGGCAAAGACCTCTTGCACGGCGCGCACGCCTGCGCCCAGTTCGAAGTTGTGGGATGGCGCAACCTTCTGCAGCACATGCTCCAGCGCGCCGATGACGCCGATCGCATCGAGATAGTCGTAATAGCCGAGATGCGCGATGCGGAAGAGCTTGCCCTTCATCTCGCCCTGGCCGTTGGCGACGACCATGGCAAAGCGCTCGCGGAACTCCTTCACGATTGCGCTGGAGTCCACGCCCTTCGGCGGCAGCACCGCCGTGACCGCAGCCGCCGGGCAAGTCGGCGCGAACAGGCCCAGCCCGAGCGCCTGCACGCCGGCGCGAACCATGGCAGCCGAGGTCTCAGCGTTGTGGATGAGCGCGTCGCGGCCATCGGCAAGATTGCCGTTACCTGCCTGACGAATGTAGTCGAGCGCTGCACCCAATCCACAAATCAGCGCCACCGCCGGGGTGAATGCCGACTCGCCTTTCACCTGCGACTTGCGCTCCTTGCGCAGATCGAAGTAGTAGCGTGGCTGCTTCGTGGTTTCCATGCGCTGCCACGCGCGCTCGCTCACGCTTAGGTAAGCAAGCCCGGGCGGAATCATGACCGCCTTCTGCGAGCCACCGATCAGGATGTCGATGCCCCAGTCGTCGACCTCGAAATGCGTTGTCCCCAAACCGGTGATGGCGTCAACCACCAGCAGCGTGTCTGTGCTCTTCAAGAGCGAAGCAATCGCCTTCACATCGTGGCGCGCGCCCGTCGAGGTTTCCGTCGCCTGCATGAACAGCACGGTTGCGCCGTCAAGCTTCGACTTCACCTCGCGCAAATCGAACGTCTCGCCGTAAGGCGCGCTGATCAGCTCAATCTGGAGATTGAAGGCCTTCGCCAGATCGCACCAGCGCTCGCCGAACTTGCCGGCGCTGAGCACCACCACCTTTTCGCCCGGCGAGGTCAGGTTGGAGATCGCGGCTTCCATCGCGCCGGTGCCCGAGGATGCTAGAAGGAGTACGTCGTTCTTAGTGCCGATGAAGGTCTTCAGATCGGCCAGTGTGCGGCTGAAGATTTCGCGGAACTCAGCCGTGCGATGATGCATGTCCGCGGCTGCGATGGCGTTCTGCGCGGCCGGAAGTAAAGGAGTAGGACCGGGAGTAAACAGCCGTGTCTTGCGTAGCATAGCGATTCCCCTGCTGGTAAATTGCCGGCCTTGGACTGCCGACAAACCACTATAGAACTCCGCGAGCGGGCAGGCTACCTCAGATTGGCGGCTCGCGTGTGCCGTGAGTCACGGGAGGATGTGATCGAATCGCCGCTGAAGTCGCCCAAGGAACCCATGCAGAAGGCTCCTTCTTCACCGCTTTCCTTTCGCCATCATCTACCAGGATTCCGAATCTGTGATTCGAGTCCTGGCCGTCGCGCATTTTCATCGCAAGCCCGGATATTGGAAAGACCGTAGCTGATGGTTTTGGCAAGTCCCCTATAATCACCCCATGACCCTGACCCAACAAGTGCAGAAAGACATGGTCGACGCGATGCGCGCGAAGCAAGAGCTGCGGCTCTCGACCTTGCGCATGATGAAGGCCGCGCTGCAAAACAAGCGCATCGAGAAGCGCGCCGATCTCGACGAAAAGGAAGAACTACAGGTATTCAGCACGATGATTAAGCAGCGCAAAGATTCCATCGAGCAGTTTGAGAAGGGCAATCGACCTGAGTTGGCGCAGAAAGAGGCGCAGGAGATCGTAATTATCGAGGGCTACATGCCCAAAGCCGTCGGTGAAGGCGAGATCGTCACCACGGTGCGCGCCGTCATCGCCGAAATGGGCGCCCCCACAATGAAGGACATGGGCGCGGTGATGAAGAACGTGATGGCGAAGTTCGGCGGCGCAAGAGTTGACGGCAAACTGGTGAGCGAGGCGGTGAAGAAGCAGCTAGCAACCAGCACTTAGCAATTAGCGCTCAGCCGTCAGCACTCAGCCCCGGACCCATTGCTTCTGCCGTTCAACGGTCGAGATGCCGGGTTCACACGAAACCAGAGTCCCGCAGGGACGGAAGTGCAGTTAGCCCCGGGCGTTAGCCCGGGGTAGAGCAAGAAACAAAGACTGAGTCCTGTGGGGACAGCACATGCCTTCCATGTCCAAAAGCCATACGTGAAGCAGTCTGGCAAGACGAAGCTGTCGCACGTGCGGTCGAGGGGGACGATTTTGCAATCGCCAAAATCAGGTAACTCTGGGACACATCATCCCCGCAGGTAACAAACTCTGTTCGTCCAGTCCGCGGCTCCGATTTCTTTCGCCAGACTAATTAACGCCCGCACCAAGCCGCCAATGTCAACCGGGGAAATAGTCTTTTCATCCACGAAAATTACTCCGCCGTGGCTGCGTCCTTCCTCTGCCCAAGTCTTGAGCAGAGGAGGAATGGTGCGCCGGTCATAGGTCACAAGCGTGAGCCGTTGTGCGGCGGCTGTCCGCAGGCAAGCGGAATCGTCCTGTCCCAGGAAGCTTCCGCCCTGCCACTCCGCGATGCAGTGGACCGCCATCGCGCGACTATGCCGGCGCAAGCCCCTGGCTACCCGTGGCGAGATGTGTTCATCCAGAAGAAGCCTGAGCATTTCTCAGCGCTTCGCGTTTCTTCCGGACCTGAACTCTGCGGTTTGCGGCAACATGCGTTTCAGCACCTCAAAACCTGTCGCACGGTTCTCGAGGATAGCCCCGTCGATCTCTTCGGGGAACGCTGCTGCGTAATTGATGGCGGCCTGGACCTTAACTTCCGGCCAGCGGAGATGTCTGGCTACGGCCGGCACATCTCCCTTGTAGCTGCGGACGAGCAGCATGACTTCCCAGACGGCCAGCGTGCTTCCCTGGATGTAGGGCTGCCTTCCGGCGGCCGAGTCGCGAAAATCAAGGAACGCGAACTCGTATCGCCGCAGACCTTCTTCCACCAGCCGTGCGCTGGCATCGCTGGCTGTCCACCCGTGCCGGTTGGCCATGCGCTTGAGACGCTTTCCGCTCTCGGTTGGCAGCCGCATGCTGATCACAGTGGATTGCAACAATTTCATCGATGTCATCTTTGTAAGTGTTGTAAGCATTGTAGCAGCATTCCTACCGTGAAAAATCCTGAAGTCCCGTAGGTCGCGGCCCCGGGCATTTTAATAACGAAAAAACAGCGGCATTGGCCGCTTTGGCGGCGATTGGATCATCCAAGAATTTACGACCGGCCATTGGGTCACAGCGCGGCATAGTCAACGTCGCTATCTATTCTGAACGTACCAATCACAGGAGAGTTTTAGTCATGGAAAATCTCAAAGGAATCAAAGTAGCCATTCTGATCGAAGAGGGATTTGAAGAAGTCGAGATGACGAAACCGCGCAAGGCGCTCGGCGAAGCAGGCGCGAAGACCAGCATTGTCTCGCCGCGGCGGGAGAAAGTCCGGGCCTGGGACATGACTGAATGGAGTAAGAGTTATCCGGTGGATGTCCAGCTCAACAACGCCAGCCCGGACGATTTCGACGCACTGCTTCTACCGGGCGGAGTAATCAATCCTGACAAACTCAGGATGCAGCCAAAGGCAGTAGCTTTCGTGAAGGCTTTCTTTGATGCGGGCAAACCGGTTGCCGCCATCTGCCATGGGCCCTGGACCGTGATCGAAAGCGGTTGTGCTCGCGGGCGGAAAATTGCGTCATGGCCATCACTCAAGACCGATCTTCGAAATGCTGGTGCAGAGTGGATGGACCAGGAGGTTGTTGTAGACGGAAATCTGGTGTCCAGCCGGAAGCCTGACGACATCCCGGCATTCAACCGAGAGGTGATCAAACTGTTCGGCCAGTCTGGGAAGCAGGGGCGAAAGGTAGCATAAACATCTCAGTGGGTGGGGCGCACGCCGATGTAGCGCACATAAGTCTGCAAGGTTTGGTGTCCAACCAAGCGTGATGTCACATCCCGGCTCGGACGTCCGGTGCTAGACTTGCCCTTGGTGGCAAAACAAACATCACGATCGCGTGACGATAGCAATGGCGAGCAAGTCACGCCGGGAACTCTCTACCTTGTCGGCACGCCGATCGGCAATCTCGAGGACATCACGCTGCGCGCGCTGCGGGTGCTGAAGGACGTCGATCTCATCGCCTGTGAGGACACGCGCCATACAGCCACGCTGCTGAACCACTACGGCATCGACAAGCCGACCATCAGCTATTACGAGCATAACGAGCTGACACGCGCGGCTGAACTGGTCGTGCACCTGGAGCGCGGCGATAACGTCGCCGTGGTCAGTGATGCGGGCATGCCTGGCGTCAGCGATCCGGGCTACCGGCTGGTGGCGCTGGCGGTGAGGCATCACATCCGCGTGGTGCCGGTTCCGGGCGCATCGGCTTTTCTGTCGGCGCTGGTCGCGAGCGGACTGCCAACTGACTCGTTCCACTTCGCCGGCTTCTTGCCTGCCAAAGCCGGCGCCCGACGTACCGCGCTGGAGGCTATTCGCAATTCGCCGCGGACAGAAGTCTTTTACGAGGCGCCGCACCGGATAATCGAGAGCTTGCAGGATGTAGTCGAGATGATGGGGCCGGAACGCCACGTCGTGCTCGCGCGCGAGGTGACGAAGATCCACGAGGAGTTCCTTCGCGGCCGCGCCGACGAGGTGCTGGCAAAGCTGGAAGAGCGCGGGGAAATACGCGGCGAGATCACGCTCCTCATCGGCAAAGCGGAGGAGACCGCTCATGCGCCCGCTTCGGCCAAGACGATTGCGCAACGCGTCAAGGAACTCGTTCGCGATGAGCAACTCGAGGAAAAGACTGCCCTGAAGCAGGCGGCGAAGGAGTTTGGCGTCCCGAAGAGTGAAGCCTACCGCGAATTGCAACGGACCAAACTCTGAGCTGCGAGCCACGAGCTTCGAGCTGTGAGCCGCGGACGGCTTGTGCTTCCCAAAGCTCCCAGCTCAAAGCTCGTCGCTCATCGCTTGCAGCTTGCAGGTTGACAATTGGGGCGCGGTGCTCAACAATAGCGGGCAAGTTGAAGTGGTTGGGCCGTAATCACCTGTCGGCTTTGACGCCGGACTCCTAAGCCTTCACCGCCCAAGGAAATCCAGTATGGCGAAAATACTGTGCGTGGACGACGAACCCAATATTGTGACTTTGAAGTGTGCCATCCTGGAAGCAGCCGGCCACCAGGTCACCCCGTCAACGTCGGCCCGCGATGCCATTGACAAGCTGAAGCGCAACACCTACGACGCGGTCGTGACCGACTGGCGTCTGGGAGACGCCAATGGCCGCTCCATCGTCCAGGCAGCTAAGTCACACTCCACCATGCCTGTCGTGGTGGTCTCAGGCTATGTTGCGGAAGCCTACCAAGCCCCCGAGCCGCTGGCGGATCTCTACCTGGAAAAGCCCGTAAATCCTGAAGAATTAGTGACAATCGTCAACGAGTTGCTGAAAACCAGCGAACATCCCACCCATTAATCGAGGGCTGCAGCTGCTAATCGAGGGCTGCAGCTGCCCGTACAACGCTACTAAATCCAGAGCAGCAGCACGTGGGCGACATCCGGCCAAATCGCGCCAGCCATCTAACTGTTTAGCGCGACCACTCAAAGGCAACCTGGAATCGGGGACCAATGATGCCAGCGTTCATTTTCGGCGGGTTGGGCATTGCTGCAACTGCGGTCGAAGTGTGCAAGGGAGGCACACGCTCAGCGCGCCCAGCCAGCTCTCATATTGTGGAAGTTGGATCGCTCTTGCGAGCATTGTCGGACGCAGCGTTACTTCTGGATGAGCGCGGACGAATCCTGGACCTCAACGCTGCCGCGGAAAAATTGCTTGCTCGCCCGCGCGGCCAGCTGGTAGGAGCGCCAGCGGACCGCATACTCGGAAAATCGGTGGCCAGTCCGGCAGAACGACAGAAAGCAGCTCTCGCCGGAGCTCTCAAGGGAGAGTCGGTACACAGCGGTCGGCAACTGTTCCGGACAGCCGACGGCGACTCATTAACCGTGACGTTCGAGATGTCTCCCGTGCGTGACGCTTCCGGACGGATCACCGGCGCTCTGCTGACCATCAAGGACGTCACCGAAGTCGCTCACTTGCAGGGCGAGTTGGAGGCGGGAACGCGCCACCTCGCAGTCGGTGAGATGACGGCGGGGTTGGTCCACGATTTCAGCCATGTTCTCGGCACGATCTCGGGAGCTGTGACCGTGCTGGAAGCCGAGCCCAAGAGTTCCGAACGGAACAAGACGGTGCTGGGCATCATTAACAAAGCGGTCCGCGAAGGCAGCCAGACCGTCAGCAATGTACGCCAGTATTTGGCAGGAAGGCGGGCAGAATCCGTCTGTGTCGACGTTCCCCAACTCCTGGAAGAGGTTCTGGAACTCACCAATCCAGCACTCGATTCGCACCACGGCGTTACCGTCGTGCGCGACATGCAGGCCTGCGACAAAGTGCAAGCTAATCAGGATGATCTGCGGCGCGCATTTACCAACCTGGTGCTGAATGCACTTGAAGCCATGTGCGAAAGCGGAACCTTAACCGTAGACTGCCGCCCGGTGCCGAGCGGTGTTCAGGTCAGCGTGCGAGATACGGGAACAGGGATGCCACACGAAGTGCAAAAGCGAATCTTCTCCTCGTACTTCACGACTAAGCCAAAAGGTACGGGATTGGGCTTGGCTGGAGCACGACGAGCCATTCGGGCGCAAGGCGGGGACATCTGTTTCGAGAGCCTTCCCGGCAAGGGAACAACTTTCTACGTAACTCTGCCCACCAATCGCTGCTGTTGAGCCGCCCCACCGCTAGAGGAAAACCGGCCGCTAGTGAATTGCCGTGGAGGTGGCCTTCACTTGGATACGTGGCCGTGCGGGCTGGAGCGCAACCGAAGCTGTGGCCTGCGCCAGAATGCGGTGATGCACGACGAAAAGAGCTAATTCCAGGCGATCCGAGACTCCGACCTTGTCGAAAATATTTCGCAATGCGTTCTTGATGACCTGTTCCGTGGTACAAAGCTGATCGGCGATCTCACGGTTTTTGTAGCCCTGCACAATGGCGGCGATGATTCTGAGCTCCCGCTCGGAAAGCCTTTTCTGCACGCGCTCTCCGACGAGGTCATCGCTAATGTCCAAATCCGAAGAATCCGGCCCCTGCAGGTACGATTGACCGCGCGCCAGACGCCGGACTGCCTGGAGCACGATGCTGCTGCTGGCCGAGCGGTAAATGACGCCCTGTACGCCGAGTCGCATGAAATCGGACGCAGTCTCAGTGTTGTCGCACAGAACCAGCACAGCCACGGCTCGCTCTTGCGCCACTTGCTGAACCTGGGGAAGGATGGAGAGAAAACTAGATGCCAAAATCAAGACCCGCGGCCGCAGCCTGTCCAGGGCGTTCAGCAACTGAACGGGAGACTGCGGTTGCCCGACAATGCGCATATCTTCTTCCACGGCGAGCACCTTGGCCATGCCCGCACAAAAAATGGCCTGATGGTCAGCGATGATAACGTTGATCATTGGGAGCAGCCACTCTCACTTTAAAAAACAGAATTCCGCGGTAGCGGTCAGCGTTCTCTACACCAGTCGGGCCTTAATACCTTCGAGTACAAAGTGTATACCACTGATGTTGGGGAAAATGGAATAGCTCTTTGGTTGAAAAGTGGTGGGGTATCGCCTAGAGATGTAAAAGGTTAACCTTAATTCTTCGCTTCAGGATCTCTCGCAAGTACTCAAAGATGCCACAGGATAGAGAAAATTGCTCCCTGCGAAATCTCGTTAAGACAAGCTCAGGAGCTCATTCGCTATCCGCAGCCCCGCCGGGTTGGGTCTGACTGTCCACCCCGAGTTCGTGCGGCGAAGGTATGTTGGCGGTTTCGGGATTCAGTAACCCCTTGTGGTCCGGCCCGAGGCCGAGCTTGATTAAGGCGCGGGAATCCGGCGTGATCTTGGTCTGCCATCCATTGGCGGCCTGGAAGCGGAGCATTGCTTCCTTGGAACTCTGGTCCCAAACGCCGGTGGGCTCACCATTCAGATAGTGCTCGCGGATTAGAGCGCTCTGAATTTCGCGCGTACGCTCTTGGTCTATTGCGTGTTGCCCGTGGGAGCGCGATGCGGTCTTAACCCCGTGTTTGGAGGAGGAATGATGGCGGGAGGAGCTGTGGGACGCTGAAATTGTTCTATGTTTTGGCTTCGAATGTGTGGTGGTGCTGGCGGAACTTAGGGCGGCCACGCCCAACACTGTCGCCGAGATTAGGAGAAATCGGGAGAATCGTGTCGCGATAGGCAACGACCACCTCGCTGGCAAGTTTATGAATTGCATGAACTATTCCGCTATTGTAAAGAGCCTTTAACCGTTTCGGGAACAGGAAAATGAGCCCAGGTTCCCAAAATGAAACTAAACGGCGCTGGACATCTTAAATTTCGATGCACCAGCGCCGCTGCTGAGATTGCTGGTTAGTTATTAGTTCGGGCGATTGGGAGTACCTTCTGGTTACGTCCGGAATCCTGACTCGCCCCGTTTTTGTTAGGGCAGCGTGCCCCCCATGAACACCGTAGTGTTATCGCGGCTTCCGCGCGGGCGCACCAGGAAGACCACGTCCTGCCCGCTCTTCGTCTGCGCTTCGATATGGCGGAAGTCTTCCTCGCCGTTCACCGGCTGCTTGTTGATTTCCAGAATTACGTCGCCGCGGCTCAAGCCCGCGGTGTCGCCGAAGCCGTCGGGCTTCACGTCCTGCACGATGACGCCTTTGGTGTTCGGGAAGTTGTAGCGGTTCGCCATGTCCTGGGTAATACCGCGGACGACGATGCCAAACTTGCTCTCCTGCGGCTTGCCTTCGCCGTTGTCCTGCTGCTCGCCGCCCAGCCGGTTGGCAAACAGCTTGGCGCGATCGGCGATTGTGACCTCGGCGGTGGATGTCTTGCCGTTGCGCACGTAGCCCAGTTTGGCTGTGGTGCCCGGCTTAAGAGCTGAGATATCGGCCACCAGCTCATCACCGTCCTTGATGGACTTACCGTTCACGGAAACGATGGTGTCGCCTGTCTTCAGGCCCGCCTTGTCGGCTGGGCCGTTAGGCGTGACATCGGCGATGGTGACGCCGCTGGTTACGCCATAGACTCGCGCGACCGCGGGATTCGGCACGGCATTGAATTGCACGCCAATGGAGCCGCGCATGACCTTGTGGTCCGAACCAATCAGCTGGTTGTAGACACTCACTACGGTGTTGGAGGGCATGGCGAAGCCAACGCCCTGGTACCCGCCGCCACTGGTGTAAATGGCAGTGTTGATGCCAATGATCTCGCCGTTCATGTTCACCAGCGGACCACCGGAGTTGCCAGGGTTGATGGCAGCGTCGGTCTGAATGAACGACTCAAACTGACGGCCGGGGACGATGTTGCGTCCGATCGCGGAAACGATGCCGGCGGTAACGGTCTCGTTGAGGCCGAAGGGGCTGCCGATCGCCAGTACCCAGTCGCCGACATTCATGCTGTCAGAGTTGCCGAGCTTGGCGGCGGGCAGGGGCCTCTTGGCATCAATCTTGATCACGGCAAGGTCGGTCTCTGCATCGGTACCGATCACGGTAGCGTTGTAGGTAACGGTCTCGGGATCGCCCATCAGATTGACGCGAATACGGTCCGCCTTGTCGACCACGTGATTGTTGGTGAGGATGTAGCCCTTGGAGTCGACGATTACGCCAGAGCCGAGCGAGCGCTCCCGCATGTCGGGAGCATTACCAAGGCCTTGACCGCCGCCCTGGCCTCCACCACCCGGCTGTCCCCCGAAGAAGCGGTTGAAGAAGTCCTGGAACGGGTTCTCCTCATCACCGCCACCCGGGCCTTCATCCTGCCCGCCGGGTCCACCCGGCATCATGCGTCGATGCGGATTCTTGATGGTCGATTCGGTGTTGATATTGACGACGGACGGCTCGAGCTGGCGAGCAATGGTGGAAAACTGATTGGACATCTGGACCGGCGAGGGGACCTTCAGCGGTGTCGCGTCAGCCGAGGAGTTTTGTTGATTGCCCTTGACGGCCCCAGAGACGACCGTGCCAATCAAAATGCCGAGCGACAACGTCGCCAGGATAACCATGGTCGAGGCAAAGCGATTGGCCTTCAACTTTTGCCTGAAACCAGAAACTTGCGAATCCATTCCCTGTCCTCCGGCCTAAGCCCAAATGAAAATTATACAGTCCAGTACACAAGACTGTGATGTGAGGGGAGTCACTGGGGTGTTCTCAAGCGATTAGACGAAGTTTCGGCGCGGTTGGTCACCATTTCGCAACAAAAGTACACAAACCTGTCGTGACTATCGTCAACGTGTTGCCTCATACACCGTCTTTCCGCCCACAACCGTCCGCAGCACTTGCGTCTTCAATATCTCCGCCGGAGCAACCTTGGTCAGATCGCGGTCGAGGACGACGAAGTCGGCGAGCATGCCGGGCGCGAGAGGCCCCTTCTCCTTCTCGGCGAATTGCGCGTACGCTGCGCCGGTGGTATATGCTGCCAGCGCCTGCTCGATGGTCAGCTTCTGCTCGGGAAAATACTCTTTTGTTCCGGCCTCGTTCTTGCGCGTGATCGCCGCATAGACTCCGCGAAAAGGAGTGATTGGCTCGACGGGATAATCCGTTCCGAAGGCCAGCCGCACGCCGTGGTCGAGGAACGTCTTCCACGGATACGAGGTTTTGGCGCGTTCCGGCCCGATACGTTCGATCACCCAATTCATATCGGTTACCAGATGGTTCGGCTGGATCGAGGCGATGACGCCGAGCTTGCGATACTGTTCGATCTGGTCGGCGTCGACGACCTGGTCATGCTCGATGCGAAAGCGAAAATCGCGCCAGCGATCGTTTTCGCGTGCGTCGCGCTCGACTTCGGCGAAAGCCTCGAGCGCCATCTGTGCAGCGCGATCGCCGATGGCATGAAATCCCAACTGAAAGCCGGCGGCCGAGCGCTGCACGGCCAAACGATTCAGCGCAGGCTGCTCGTATTGCGGCAAGCCGGTGTTGCCGGGATCGTCCGAATAAGGCTTCAACAGCGCCGCCGTACGCGAGCCGAGCGAACCATCCATGAAACCTTTGAGCATCGCCGTGTGCAGCATCGGGTCATCCGCGGGATGATGCGCGCGATGCTGCTCCAGCAAGCCCACAGGCTCGTTGAACATGAGCCACTCGCTGATTCGCGTGGTCAGCTTCCCCTGCTGCTCCAGCTCTTCGTAGATAAGGAAATCTTCCCAATCGGAGTTGTCCTGAAGTGAAGTAACGCCCCAATGCGCCGCATTCTCCAGTGCCAGCTCGATGCCGCGCCGCCGTTGTGTGAGCGTGGGCCGCGGTGTTTTCGCCAACAGCTGGTCCTTCGCGGTCTCGCGAACAATGCCGGTAGGCCCGCCGTTGGCTTCGCGATCAATTTTCCCGCCCTGGGGATCCGGCGCTTTGGCAAACATCTCCGTAGCTTTGAGCGCTGCGGTGTTGGCGACGGCGATGTGTCCGTCGACGCGGACAAAAACTGCCGGATGGTTGCCGGTCACGGAGTCGATGTCCTGGCGGGTGGGCAGCTTCTCGCCGGGCCAGAGCGTGTGGTCCCATCCGCGGCCGATGATCCAGTCGCCAGCCGGAATTGTTTTCGCATGTTCAGCAATGCGCTGCTGCATCTCTGCGAGCGACTTCACGCCGATGAGATCGACCTCCAGCAGCAGCAGGCCGCCGGTGGCGAGATGCACGTGAGCATCGTTGAAGCCGGGCATGACGAAATGCCCGCCGAGATCTATCACCTGAGTATGGTTGCCCTTGAGCTTACGAATCTCGTCATTCGAGCCGATGGCGACGATGCGCCCGTCGCGTACCGCTATCGCCTGGGCGCGCGCCGGCTTCGCCTGGGTGTAGATGTCGCCGTTGACGAAAATGGTTTCCGGTGAATCGCTGCCCGAAGAATTGCCGGGTCCAGTGTTCCCCAACGCGACTAGCGAGAAGGTGATCGCCAAGAGAAGTGAGTTCCTCATGAGAGATTAAGGGCTCAAGCAGTACAGAGCCAGCCGCGCAGCGGCGGGATGAAGTTAGAATCGCTCTTGCCTCATTCGTCGGCCACTCCGCACAGCGCCAGGGTTAGCAGCAGGATGCGCTTCAGGCCGAGATCGCGGCCGGCTGGATCGTACCACTCGTGAATGGTGTGCGCGCCGCCGCCACTGCCTCCTGCGCCGATGGCGATTGCCTGCCGTCCCAGCGAGAGCGCGACATTGGCGTCGGTCGAGGCGCGCTGGATGCGGGCCGTGTTGCCCAGTTGCGCATCCACCGCGCGAATCATGCTGAGCAGCGGTGAATCGGCAGGTAAATCCGCCGCCGGACGATTGCCGATGACCCGCACCTCCGCGCTTAGCAACTCTTGCTTCTTGCGCCCGGTGATCTCGGGGATGACATGATCCACCGCCTCATGCAAAGCCCGCTCCAGGCGGTCCAACTCCTCAACCGAGGCGGAGCGAGTATCCACGCGCATAGTCGCCGATTCCGGAATCGAGTTGACGGATGTTCCGCCGTTGATGATGCCGATATTGAAGGTCGTCTTGGGAGAGACCGGAACCGGGGTGCGGGTGAAACGGTCGATGACGCGGGCCAGTGCGACAATGGGATTAGCGACGCCGAAGTCGCTCCAGGAATGGCCACCATGACCGCGGACGGTGACTTCGTATCGACGGCTACCGAGACCTTCGGCGACGATGGTGTCGGTGCCTGCGCCGTCGATCACCAGCAGAGACGCAATCGTCGCCGACCATCTGGGCTGCTGGTAGATATACCGCATGCCGCGCAGGTCGCCCTCTCCCTCCTCGCCAACATTGCCAATGAAGAGAATGGGAGCGGTGTTCGCCAATCCAGCTGATTGCATTGCGCCTGCGATGGCGAGCAACGCGGTAATGCCTGACGAATTGTCGGAGACGCCGGGACCGTACAGCCTGCCGGCGTCGCGGCGGGCCGAGATTGGCGTGTCGGCCGGAAACACGGTATCGATGTGCGCGCTCAAGGCAATGAACGGCGCGCCAGGGTCGGCGCCGGGACGAATTCCGAATACGTTACCCAGCTCGTCACGGTGAACATCGGACAAGCCGAGTTCAGCGAAGCGCGACGCCAGCCATTCACCACGCGCAGTTTCGCCCCAGGGTGGAGCGGCGATGGCGGTGACCTCGAGTTGAAGCTCCTCGAGTTCGCGGGCATGGTCGCGAAACCAGGCGAACGCATCGTGAGTGTGGCGCAATTCCGCCACCTGCGCGACCTGCTGCTGCGCCGAACGCAGTCCTTGCGATTCACTGCGCGGAGTCGCCTCTCTCACCGGCAGGCGCACTGGAGGACTCGGGCCCATGAGGATGTTCCATGGTAATACGGCGCTGGAGGCGAGAGAAATATAAACGTCCGAGTCTTCGAGTGTTCACACATGTGGGGAGCTCTGTCGACATCCTGCTTTGAAGGGGCGCGCCTTCAGCCACGCCGATTGCGCTCATTTATTTTGTCATCCATTGCTGCCGGATGAAGAATGTCAACGGGCATGCAGCCGGTGAAGTCTCTGGGTCAAAATGACGCAAAATTCACCAGCAGGCTGAACCAGATTGTTCATCAATTCTCAATTTGACGGTTCTGCGAGGGGATGCTAATTTCGAAATACACTGGAAAGGAGGGTGATCCAAAATATATGAAATCTGACAGTAATTGTAGTTACTCAAGTGAGGTGGCTGAGGCTTAGGGCTTCCGCTCTAATTCCTCGCAAGACAGCTATTTCCGAGTGTCTGCCGCTGGGGCCACGCCGGCCACCAAAGCAAACGCAAAATCGGCGCTTGTTTTGGGGCCCGTAAGAGTGGACAGCCTCAGGCCAATTTCAACAGCTAACCGGAAGAGACCCGCTGGCGCCGTGCGCTGCGGGTCTTTTTCTTTTATTCGCATTGCGATGACATCGCCCATTCGGGGACAATGCTTTTATGACTGGAGTTCAGCTCGTGACCGATGCCAAATCGCGGCGAAAGGAAAAAGGTATACCGCTCGCGACCATAAAGGCGGAGGTAATCAAACGCGGACGCCTTCGTGGCTGAGTATCGGGTCGCGGTAAAGCCTTCCGCCCGAAAGGACGCTAGTCTGAGGTAAATCGTGCAACCAGCAGTTCGCCCCAAAGCAATCGTTCCCGTGCTGGAAACCGAACGCCTCCGGCTGCGCGAGTATCGCAAGGAGGATTTCGCCGCTGTCGCTGCCATGTGGAGCGATCCTGTGGTGATCCGCCACACCACCGGCAGGCCGCTATCGCCCGAGGAGGCCTGGGCGAAGACGCTCCGCAATGCCGGGTTATGGCTGGTGGTGGGATACGGCTACTGGGCGCTGGAAGAGAAAGCCACGGGCCAGTTCATCGGCGAGGTGGGATTGGCGGAGTTCCATCGCGAGATCCAGCCTTCGATTGTGGACACGCCGGAGATGGGCTGGCTGTTGGTTGCAAGCGCACATGGCAAAGGTTATGGAACGGAAGCGATCCGCGCGGCCATCCGCTGGGGACACGAACACCTTGACGCAGTTCGGATTTGCTGCCTGATTCATTGCGAGAATGCTGCGTCGGTGCGCGTGGCGGAGAAGTGCGGCTTTCGCGAGTTTCAGCGCTCGACGTATCACGGAAACGAAGTCATCATGATGCAACGTTCGCGGCGTGAGGCGGGTTAGAACCTGGCGCCGGATGAATGTTGCTGGCTGGTCTCGACGGTGCTAGCCCGGCTGGCTGATTCCCGGCAACGCTCGAGCAGCGGCTTTGCGTCGTCCTCTCCGGCGGCGATCGCCTGGGTAAGCAACTTCTCTGCGAGAGCGTAATCGTGGGGTATCTGCGAGCCCTGCATGTAGAGCATTGCCTGGTTTACCCAGGCCCGCACCAGACCGTGCTCGGCGGCGCTGGCAAACCAGCGAAGGGCTTCCCTTTCATCCTTCTCCACGCCCATGCCGAGCGCGTACATCGTACCGAGGTTTTTCTGGGCGATAGTGAAGCCCTGCTCGGCTGACTTGCGATACCAGAGCACCGCCTGCTGATTATTCTGCGCGACTCCCTGGCCGTAGTTGTACATGTAGCCGATATTGCTTTGCGCCTGCGCGTCGCCTTGTCGTGCGGCAACTTCGAACCACTTGGCGGCCTGCTCCAGATCACGTGCTACGCCGTGGCCTTCCAGGTACAGCCTTCCCAGATTGCATTGTGCAGGCGCGTAGCCAAGTTCGGCTGCTTTGCGGTACCAGGATGCGGCCTCTTCGAAATTCCGCACTACGCCGCGGCCCTGCTCGTACATGAGCCCAAGATGCTGCTGCACCTCGGCATTACCGTGCCCGGCGGCGCGGCGATACCAATCCACCGCCTGCGCCAGGTCTTGCTGAACATGCAGCCCTTCTTCGTAAGCGACTCCGAGCGAAACCTGCGCGGCGGCGTCTCCATGGCGGGCGCGATCGGCAATTTGTCTGAACTGGGCGTCACTGATACTTGCGAGTTGATGCTTGGCGGTGTTGCTCGCGGCGATTGCGAGTCTCGGACTGATGAGGACGAGGCCGCTGACGACCAGCGCGAAAATCGTGGCAAGCTGCTGCTTACGCGACGCGGACATCTTGGGCCCCCGGAGCGCCAGGGCAGGAATCTCTGGCGGAATTTGGCGCGAGTCTACTCCCGAGTTCGCGAGAATTCCACAAAAATGTGCCGCTATTTCACTAAGGTGCCAGGGGGGTCAGTTGTGCGGCTGGAGGCAGTCTTATAGCGTTCCACCCGAGAGGGCGAGCGTTTCAGCTCAGTAGAACAGGTACTTCTGCCACTTCGCGTCGGAGCGGCCCATCATGCGCATGATGTGACGGCTGGTGTGCAGATTGAAGGCCCGAGGTTCGCGCATGAGTTTCATGTTGGATTCGTGGGGCAGCAGATTTCCCTTCCTGCGATTGCAGGAGTGGCAGCAGGCGACGAGGTTCTCCCAGGTGGAAGCGCCGCCGCGAGAGCGGGGAATGACGTGGTCCAGCGTCAACTCGCCGGCAGCAAGAGCTTTGCCGCAATATTGGCAGGTGTTGCGATCGCGCAACAGAATGTTCTTGCGGGAGAGGGCGCGCGTCTGATGGGGAATGCGCCGGTACTCCAGAAGACGAATCACAGAGGGAACCCGCATCGCCACGCGCGCTGCGTGCAACACGTGTCCGTTGGCTTCCTCCATCATGGCCACGCCTTTCAGCACCAGGATGACGGCGCGGCGGGCGGCACAGACGTTGATCGGCTCGTAGGAGGCGTTCAGCACCAGCACGGGCGCATGCATCGCCGCCCAATGCAGCGGCTCGTCACCCGCGACGCGGGCATGGTGCATGCAACCGGCAAGCGACTTCCCGTATCGCGACGCTGCGCTGTGGGCCGACATCGACATAATCTATAGCGAAGCGGACACCGCCGCCGCTTCGACTTCCTCCTCTTTCCCACCATCGGCGGCCGCCGCGAAGTCCGCGCCATGAAAGGCGCGAGCCACGGTGGCTGCCCAAACTCGCTCTGCCCCGGCTTCTTTCAGCATGCGGGCGCACTCTGACAACGTGGTACCCGTGGTCATTACGTCGTCGACGACGATGACGTTGCGGCCCTTCACCCGGCTTGGGCTGCTGACGCGAAAGGCGTCACGCATATTTTCGATGCGCTCCTCGCGGCTGAGACCTACCTGGGAAACCGTGTCGCGCTGGCGGACCAGAACGTCAGAGTCAAACTCCAGCTCTGCTGCCAGGCGCCTTATCGCCGCGCGGGCGATAACGTCAGCCTGGTTAAACCCGCGCGAACGCCATCGGCTTCGATGCAATGGGACCGGAACCAGCAGCGGCCTGGAATCGCCACATGGCAGCAGCTCGGAAATCACTTGGGCCAACATCACGCCGAGCGGCGTCCGGACCGGAGTGACGCGCTCGTACTTCAGCAGATGAATCAGCCCGCGCAGACCGTCTTTGTACTCGCCGAACGAGACCGCGCGTTCGAAATGGGGCAGGCACTCGCGACAATTGACGCACAGGCCATCGCCCATGAGCAATTGCGCGCTCATCAAACGATCGCCGCAAATGACACATTGCGGGGCCCGGAGGGGCTGAATTTCAGCCAGACACTCGTGGCATATTGGAATTCTTGAGATGTTGTCGAGGGGATGGCGACAGAGCCTGCAATCGGAAGGAAAGAGGACCGAAAAAATGCTTCGCACGAGGACACGTGGGGCTGCGGCGAGCAGAGCCTGATGCCCGGCCCGGGAACCTCGTCGCTTTCGCTTTAGCGTCTCACAACTGCTGAAGACGACCCTCCATGGTCCACGGCGGTCCGTAGACATACTGCGGCGCTCCGGAGGAGCGAAACCCGGCACTTGCCGGGGAATCGATCATCCCCAAAGCACCGTCAGTGTTTAGTATATGTGCAACGTAGGACAGGCTGCAATGCTGGAGCAGGTACCTCCCGCTGGATTCAACAAGATTTCATGGATGAGACCTACTCGCCGGCAAGCGTCTTGTATTGCGCGGCGGTCAGAGGAACGACGGATAGTCGGCCCTGCCGCACCAGGGGCGAATCGGCGAAGAGCTTATTGGCTTTGATCTCGGCGAGCGACACGGGCTTCGCGATAGCCTTCGCGACCTTAATCTTCACTACAGGTTTGCGCGGGTCGGCGGGATCAACGGAAACCACGGACGCAGTTCCGACCGCGGTTTTGTGATCGCCGGTTTCGTAGATAATCAGTCGCTCGCCTGGCTTCATCTCGCGCAGATTTCGCAGTGCGACGGGATTGGAGACGCCATCCCAAACCGTCTGCTGGTCGCGCTCCAGGTCGGCGAAGGAATATTCGGAAGGCTCGGTCTTCAGAAGATAGTTCATGGTGAGTTCATATCATTTGCTACACGCTGAACCCAAAGTCGTGTCGGGTGGGTTTTGAACACTGCCATTATAGTATCGTTCAGTCCTGTACTTCCGAGCGAGGGGCGCCACGCGGGCTATGGAACGCATCGAGAAGACCGTTTTTGTCAGTTATCGCCGCACCAATATTCCTTGGGCACTCGCTATTTTTCAGAACCTGACACAGTACGGCTATGATGTCTTCTTCGATTACAACGGCATCGCCAGTGGCGACTTCGAGCGCGTCATACTCGGAAACATCACTGCGCGGGCGCATTTCCTTGTCTTGCTCACCCCCTCTGCGCTGGAACGTTGCGACGACCCGGCAGATTGGTTGCGTCGTGAGGTAGAGACTGCGCTGGCCAGCCAACGCAATATCGTGCCGCTGATGCTGGAAGGATTCGACTTCGGTACGCCTAAAATCGCCAGTCAGCTCACGGGCACGCTGGCCGCACTCAAGGGCTACAACGGGCTAAGCATCCCGCCAGAGTACTTTATGGAGGCCATGGAACGCTTGCGCGGCAGGTACCTGAACGTGCCGCTGACTGCGGTGCTGCACCCGGCATCTCTCCCTGCACAGCGAGTCGCTATGGAACAAAAGGCTGCAGCTCACGCGGCCCCGGCGGTCCAGGAAGAAGAGTTGACGGCCCAGCAATGGTTCGAGCGAGGGTTTGCTGCTAAAGATGTCGATGAGCGGCTGCGCTTTTACGCTGAGGCTATCCGGCTCAAGCCCGACTATGCCAAAGCCTTCAACAACCGGGGCATTGCGCGTTACAACAAAGGCGACATGGAGGGCGCGCTGCGGGATCTCAACAAGGCCATTCGGCTCCAGCCCGACGATGCCATAGCCCTCAACAACCGGGGCGAATTGCGCCTCGGGAAGGGTGACGTGGAGGGTGCGCTACAGGATATCAACCAAGCCATCCGGCTCAAGCCCGACTATGCCGAAGCCTTCAACAACCGGGGCATTGCGCGTTACGGCAAAGGCGACATGGAAGGCGCGCTGCAGGATTACAATCGGGCCATCCGCCTCAAGCCCTACTTGGCCGAGGCCTTCTACAACCGCGGCAATGCGCGCCGCACCAAAGGCGACATGGAGGGGGCGCTGCAGGATTACAATCGGGCCATCCGCCTCAAGCCCGATAATGCCGACGCCTTCCACAACCGTGGCGCTGCGCGCCGCGCCAAGGGCGACGTGGAGGACGCGATGCAAGATTACAGCGAGACCATCCGGCTCAAGCCCGACGATGCCGCCGCCTTCTACAACCGGGGCGTCGCGCGCCAAGCCAAAGGCGACGTGGAGGGCGCGATGCAGGATTTCGATGAGGCTATTCGGCTCAAGCCGGATCTTGCCGAGGCCTTTAACAACCGGGGCATTGCGCGCCGCGCCAAAGGCGACATGGAGGGCGCACTGCAGGATTTCAACAAGGCCATCCGGCTCGGATATAAACCCTAGGATCCACTTGTGGCCGACGCCGCTGGCATGCTAAGTTGCGCGGTCGCTATAATCTGTAAACCGCGCGAGGTCTCCGGTTCATGAGTACAACCATCTCTGCCCCACCTAAAAAATTCAGGTCCTACGTCCCTGACGACACAACGATGCCGGAGTTTACTCTTCGTGCGGTACTCCTCGGCCTGGTTCTAACCGTCATTCTGGGCGCCGCCAATGCCTACCTGGGACTGCGCGCCGGCATGACCATCGCCGCCACTTATCCCGCAGCGGTCATTGGCATGGCGGTGCTGCGGATCATGCGCGGCTCGCTGCTGGAAGAGAACATCACGCGGACCGTCGGCTCCATCGGCGAATCGGTTGCGGCGGGCGCCGTCTTCACCATTCCGGCATTCGTCATCTCCGGAGCATGGCCGGTCTTCGACTTCGAGCATGCTTACTGGAAGTCATCGATTCTGATGCTGGTGGGAGGCGCGCTCGGCATCCTTTTTGTCACGCTGCTGCGGCGCGTGATGGTGGAAGACCCTGAGCTTCCTTTTCCTGAGTCGGTGGCCGCGTCGCAGATTCATATCGCGGGTCAGCAGGGCAGCCGCGCCGCCAAGATTCTGTTCGGCAACATGGGCTTCGGCGGACTGGTCTACCTGCTGGGCCAGTTCAGCCTCTTCAGCCCCAGCCGCGACTTTAATGTGAATGTCGGAGAACTCGGCCGCAGCTTCGTGCGTCTTGGGCGCGACGCGACTTCCCCCAAGCTTGCAGCCGGTGCTGCGACCACCTGGTCGGCCCCACAAATCAGCCCCGCCTATCTCGGTGTTGGTTACATCATCGGCCCGCGTTTGGCGTCGCTGAACTTTGCCGGCGGTGTCATTGCCTGGGGGCTGTTGGTGCCGCTCATTCTGTTCGTCGGCGGGCCCACATTCGTAGCACAGTTCTTGCCTGCCGGAGCCACGCCAGGCGATTCCTTCTGGGCAGGTCAAGCCGACTCGGTTTGGAAATATATCGTCAAGCCCATCGCCGTCGGCGGCATGTTGGTCGGCGCAAGCTACACGCTGTTTCGCATGCGCAAGAGCCTGGCCAGCGGCATGGCGCGCGCCGTCTCCGATCTGAAGAAATCGGCAGCAGCTCATGCCGGCACCGCCCGCACGGATCGCGATCTGAACGGCAAGGTCGTTTTCGCCGGACTGGGAATTGTGCTGCTGTGCATGATCGCGCTCTATACCAGCTACGCCGGCGTGCTGAAGGGCGGAATCCTCGCCGCCATTGTGATGATCATCATCGGCTTCTTCTTTGCGGCCGTCTCGGGCAACCTGGTCGGACTGATCGGCTCGTCGAACAATCCCATCTCCGGCCTGACGCTCGCGACACTGGTGATCTCGGCCCTGCTGATGGTGCTTATCGGCGTCTCCGGTATGAGCGGCGTGGCCGCGGTGCTGGGCGTTGCCGCGGTGGTCTGTGTCTCCTCTGCGGTCGCGGGCGAGATGCTGCAAGACCTGAAAGTTGGCCACATTCTCGGCGGCACCCCGGCCAAGATGCAGATTGGCGACTTTATGGGAGTAACGGTCGCGAGCTTTGCCTTGCTGCCCGTGCTGCTGTTGTTGAATCAGGCCAACATCAACAGCGGCGGCACCGGCTTTGGCGATCGTCAACTCTCGGCACCGCAGGCCGGTCTGATGGCAATGCTGGCGAAGGGGATCGTGGGCGGAGAAATGGCATGGCCGCTGATCGTCGTCGGAGTGCTGATGGGCCTCGCGCTCATCATGATCGAGGTGCGCAGTCCGATGCTGTTTGCCGTCGGCATGTACCTTCCGCTGGAGACGACGTTCGCCATCTTCATCGGCGGCATGATCCGATGGATCACCGACAAGATGCGGGACAGCAAGAATTTCAACGAGGCGCAGAAGGCGCGCGTTGAAAATGCCGGAGTCTTGACTGCATCAGGATTCATCGCCGGCGAAGCGCTGATGGGCATCGTGATCGCCATATTTAAGTTTAAGCAGTGGCGCATCCCGGTAATCTTTGAGCATCCCCACGTCATTTCGGGATTCATCATGCTGGTGATTCTGGCAGTGGTGATGATTCGCGTGCCGCTGGCCAATGCCGGCCGCCCGGATGAGCCCGCGCCACCAACGGCGATCATGTAGGGCTTGGCGAGATAAGGCTGCGAGGGACTTGCTTTGCTTTCCAGAAGGAACAGCAGATCCCTCGTCGCTGTTTACAACCCCGCTAAAGAGCTCCTCGTGATGACAAACGTCGGGGTTCGTTCTGTCTCGGCGCTCACCGACCTGGGCACTGGCCCATTACTTCAACAACGAGACTTTCATAATCGGCGTGGTGGCTGCGGGGTTCAGAGCCATAGTCAGTGCGCCGCTGCCCGTAAGCTGCATTTGATCGGTCACCACATTGCCCCAAATCAATGTTCCGCTGGTTGTGCCGCCGGGAATCTTGAAAATCGTCGCATAACTGCTCGAGTGAAAGTACAGCGTTCCGGTGTAGGCCAGGGTGCCCGAACCCTGAAGCTGGGGTGCGGCGGTATCGGCGTGGTCCATGAACATCAGCAGCCCGCGAATGGATCCAACCGAGTCGGTCGTATCTCCCGCCGTATCCCAATAACTGCCCTTGGAGGTGCACTGGGCGAGCATGAGGTTGGTATCGAGAGCGTTCGGCAGGTTGAGGTAAGCGGGCGGCGTGCTGCCGTCGCAGGTCAAATCGCTGGCGGGAACCTTGTCCACGCGGGGTGATTGCGGGGCGCCGGATCCTCCGCTGATTACCGGCTTGGCTGATCCGTGGAAGTAGAACATCACGCCGTCAGTCTGGTGCCACGTCCAGGGACCTCCTCCGCCACCACCGTTCGCGCCGGCGTTCTGGGTAATAGAACTGCAGTTGCCGGTGCCAGGGGTGGTATTGACTACACCTTGCGAATTCGCGCACGGCTTGGCCATACGAATGGTGTCGCTGCCGCCGATCGCCAGATCTCCGTCCATGTAGTAGACGCCGGGCAGGAAAACCACGACGTCATTGGCATTTTGACTAATTCCGTTGGGATTGTACCCAGGGGCATATTCAATGCAGCCACGGCACTTGAGACTGTTGTTGGAAAGGCTGCAGGTAGGACTCCAGTTATAGTAGTTGGTCGGTGCGGTGTCCGGACATCCATCAATTTCCGGAGCTGTTAGCGTGAAATAGGCATTCGACGATTTACTGAGCGGCGTAACGCTTTTCATCGCGCTTGCGGCCGGCACGCCCGCGTAAGGATCGGGGACCGGAGTAGCCGGCCACACCCAATGACCGGTGGCGCCTCCGTTGAATCCGGCAGGCAAGCCGGTGTTGCTGTTCGTGCCGTAGCATCCCGTCGAGCTCCCCGGAGTCGTATGCGGGCCGCCATAGGTGCCCACATCAGAGCCGGTGAAGTTGGGGCCGCCTTTGCGGGTGTCGATCGCGCCGCTCGAGCCACACAAAGCCGCCGTCGCGCTGCTGGAGTTGACGACAATGCTGCGTGGCGGCCCTCCGACAATGGTGAGCGAAGCCCCTCCCGTAAAATACAGCGCGCCTGAGATGGTCGGATTCAGAATCATGATGGGCGCACCCTCCATAATCTGAGTCAATCCGCATGACGAAACTGCCCCTACCTGCTGAGTTTGATTGCCGGTGATCAGTGTGCTGAAGTAAGTCTTCACCGGCAAGGTGACCTTGACCTGCATGAACGGATTAGGCGCCTGTGAAGAAGGTGGAGAGGTTACGCCGGAAACCGAGGTGGGAAATGTCCAGGAGACATCGGCCGGCCCGCTCGTGTATCCGTTGAACCCATTCTTGGCTGCGTACCAGCACATCGACGGTCCGGGAGAGCTGAACGAGTTGCAATTGCCCGCAGTTCCGATAACGAAGCCAATGTTCGGCAGCGTGACCCCGCTTACCGTCTGGTAGATGTCCATTGCGCCGGCCTGGCATGCCGCGTCAGCTGCTGTCTGTGCCTGCTGACGCTGGAACCATAGGTTGGTGTAATCCACGGCAAACGCCAGCACTGCCAGCAGGAACAAGCTCAACATCAAGACCATAACTAAGCTGGCCTGGCCGGCTTCCTGCGAACGTCGCACCGCGACTTGTGCGCTTCGCGATTCGTAAGTCGTCATTCGAACTACCTCGTCAAAAAACAATTCGACCCTCTGCCTTTACCTGCATGGTTGGCGCATTGAATCCGGGCAGTTGCAGATATGGAATGTAGGGGTAGTTAATCGTGACAACGACGCGGCTGGAGGGAGTGGAGGTCCCGTCAGGCCAGGACGGCGTCACCGTCATTCCACTCACGTCGTGAAACGAGAGCGCCGCATAGCTGTTCACGACGGAGGTGATATTGGTGCCGGTCGCGTCGCCACATCCGCTGCTAGGCCCACTGCAGGAGGCGTTGTCGGTGCCGTGGACGATGGCATAGCGGATGCCTTCGCGCGCGGCATCACCCAACACGCTGTAGGTGTATACCGTCATGCAAAATTCGAAGATGAGGAAGGCGACCAGGATGATCATCCACACCGAGATCGAAAACTCCAGCAGCATGGAGCCGTTTTCGTCAGCGGCAAGCCACGCCCCTCGTCCGCGGAGCGCGTCGCCGGGATTAGCTGCGGCTGCCATCAGTCCAGCGCCCGCATTTCCGCCTGCCAGTGCACCGTAAGCGGCGGCATGGTGAAGCTGAAGAAGTCGATGGGAATGGGCGGGGTGACGGTGTAAACGACGTCCACGCGCTGCGTCAGCATTCCGTTGTTCGACTCGGGATCCTGGTCGGGAGTGTAGGTAAGCGAACCTGTGGGGAAGGTACTGCAATTGGTAATGTAGCCATTCGATGTCTGAGTAACTCCGATACGTTTGGAGCAGACTAAGACCGTAGTCCCGGTCGACATGTTGGCGAGGCCGGAAAGATCGCCGCCGGCAAGTCCCGCTACACCTGCAGTGTCGGTCAAGGATCCCGCGGTCCCGGCTGACGGTAACGGTTGCTGCCCGGGAGTAATGAAACCTTGTCCGGAATACAAGACGGAATTGCGCGAGGACGAGACAAGATTCGCAGCCACGATGAAGAAGTAGCGGATGTCGATGGCGAAGCAAAGCATGAGGACGAGGACCGGCATCACTAGCGCGGTCTCGATCAGGCTTGATCCCCGAACCTCCGAGAGCGACCCCCGTAGGCCATGAGCCATGGTTCGCGAAACTCTCCTAAGAAAATGCTATGGCGGCGCGGCTGTCAGGCGAAGAATTATGTAGAGCTGCCCGGGAGAAATATTTCCCATTCTGCGCAAATTCCAGAATGGGTTGCGGGGCAGAGAATTGGGCGGTAGAAGCGGCTGTTGTTTGTGGCTGACATGCCTGGCCGGCGCTAGGCTGATCTGTGCAGCCTGAACTGGTTTCTACGACAACATTCCATCCCGGTGCGCTGACTATCTCTCACGCGCGGGAAAGGCTATGGACGAGAATCTGCTCTTTCCCCGTGCTGCTCGGGCTGACTTTGGGCGCGTCAATCTTTGTTCTCGATAGCGGCAGCATTGCCGATCCCGACATCTGGTGGCACCTGCGCAACGCCGAAGTATTCGTTCAGAGCCACTCGGTCGTGCACCAGGACTTCTACTCTTTCACTGCCGCCGGCTCGCGCTGGATGAACGAAGCCTGGCTGGGCGAGCTGCCCTATTACTTCGCGTGGCAGTGGTTCGGTATTCGCGGCATTTACCTGGTGATGCTCGCGGAAGTCGAGCTCATTCTCCTGGGCGTATTCGGCCTGGCGTACCTGGAATCCAAGAACGTCAAAGCCGCGTTCTGCGCATCATGGCTGGCAGTGTGGCTGGCGACGGTGTCTTTCGGGCCGCGGACATTGCTAGCGGGCTGGGTGTGTCTTCTGGCGGAACTCCTCATCCTGGCGCAATTCAAACACGGCAAGGACGTGACGTGGCTACTGCCGCCGTTGTTCGTGTTGTGGGCCAATCTGCACGGGTCCTGGCTCATCGGCATGGTTATATTCGGAATCTTCTGCGGATCAGGCCTGCCTGAAGGCGTGTGGGGCCGTGTGCAGGCTGTTCGATGGACTCCTGCGCAGTTTCGCAAGCTGGCGCTGGTCGGCAGTCTTAGCGTCGCCGGATTGTTCTTGAATCCGTACACCTATCACCTGGTGTTCTATCCCTTCAACTTCGCGTTCCAACAGAAGCTGAACGTCAACCATGTTGATGAGTGGGTGAGCCTGGATTTTCATGGAGTGCGGGGCAAGATCCTGTTTGGGATGCTGGCAGCGACCATCGTGCTGGCGCTGATACGGAAACGGCGCTGGAGCCTCGATGAGCTGGCCGTCACACTTCTCGGCTTTTACGCCGCAGTCACCTACAGCAGGTTCCTGTTCCTGGCCGCAATCGTTGTGACGCCGATGCTAGCCAAGGAACTGGACTTCCTGCCGCCCTACCATCGCGAGATCGACAAGAAGTGGCTGAATGCCATCCTGATCATCGCCATGGTGGCGGGCTGCGTGTTGCGCTTCCCTACTCGCCAATATCTGTGGCGCGACACGATTCGTAATTATCCGGTCAAGGCGCTCAGCTATCTGCAGCAGTTCCACCCCGAAGGCCGCGTCTTCAACGATTGCTTATGGGGAGGGTACCTGATCTGGAATGCGCGGCAGATTCCTGTGTTCATCGATTCGCGCATCGACATCTTCGAGTACAACGGCGTCTTTGCCGACTATCTGGACGCGATGGGAGGCAAGAACACACTGGAGATCCTGGACAAGTACGGCATCCGTTACGTGCTGTACAAACAGGACAGCGTGGTGGCGTACCTGCTGATGCACACTCCGGGGTGGAAGGTGGACTATCAGGATGGGACAACGGTTCTACTGGAGCGGGCGACGGTGCCACGGTAAACTACGAGCCGTTTAGGGCACCTTCGCCGCACCCGCCGTGGCGCTGCGCTCGCGACTCCCGTTCTTCTCAACTAGTGCGTCCGACTTGCGCAGATCGGCGAAGCCATGGGGGACATCCGGACGCCCCACGCTGGTGTAGATGAACCCATGCCCAGCCATGACTTCGGGACTAAACAGATTTCTGCCGTCGATCACGATGGGGTAGCGCAGCACCTGGCGCAGGCGCTGCAGATCGATGGTGCGAAATTCATCCCAATCGCTGAGCACCAGCAGAGCGTCGGCGCCGGTGGCCGCTTCCATGGCAGAATTCGCATACTGAATGCACTCGCTGCCGAGCACCTCGCGAGCATTGTCAGTCGCGGCGGGATCGTAGGCGATTATCTTGCAGCCTTCCTGCACCAGCGAACGGATGACCGCAATCGCCGGCGACTCGCGCACGTCATCGGTGCCGCCCTTGAAGGCCAGGCCGAGCACGCCCAGCCGCTTGCCTTTCAGCGTCCATAGGGCCAGCCGAACTTTGCGCAGGAAGCGCTCGCGCTGCTCGTTGTTGATCCGCATAACTTCTTCCAGCAAGCGGAAGTCGTAGCCGCATTCGCGGGCGACCGCGCGGTAGGCCGACAGATCTTTGGGGAAGCAGGAGCCGCCATATCCCAGCCCGGGGTTGAGGAACTCGCGCCCAATCCGCGAATCGGAGCCGATACCTTCCCGTACCTGGTCGACGTCAGCGCCGACGGATTCGCATAAGGCCGCGACCGCGTTGATGAAGCTGATCTTCATCGCGAGAAAAGCGTTGGATGCGTACTTGATAAGCTCGGCGCTCTTGGCGGTGGTCGCAATCCAGGTTGGCGTGCCGGTCACGTTCTCGGGCGCGGGGATGGCATCGGCGCGACGCGCATAACTGCCGTCCAACAATGGTTCGTAAATTCGACGCAGGCGCTCCGCGCAGAGCGGATTGTCGGTGCCGATCACAATGCGTTCGGCGTACAGAAAATCGGTTACGCCGGTGCCCTCACGCAGAAACTCGGGGTTGGAGGCAACATCGAACAGGTGGGCCGGCGCGCCGTTCAGCAGCATCACCCGTCGCACCCACTCGCTGGTGTAAACCGGCACGGTGCTCTTGCTGACAACGATCTTGTAATCCTTGATGCTCGCCGCAATCTCGCGAGCCACCGATTCGACGTAGGAAAGATCGGCTTCGCCATTCACCGTGGGAGGGGTACCGACGGCGATGAAGATTGCGTCCGCGTGGGCAACCGATTCGGACAGTGAATCCGAGAGTTGGAGCTTATCGTCGAGGTGCCGCTGGAGTAACTCGGGGACATACTTCTCATGGATAGGCGATTGGCCCTGGCGCAACACCGCCTGCTTTGCGGGATCGTTATCGAACAAATTGACATCGTGGCCCAACTCGGCGAAACACACTCCCGTGACCAACCCGACATACCCCGAACCGATTACCGAAATGCGCATTCGAAACTCCAGCAACCCCAGGATAAGAAAAGCAGCGTGACGAACCGCCTTATTGTACATTGCCGGAATTCGGCGGCAGAACGAAAACAGTTGAAATGTTGGGGTTGCAATCCAGAATGAAATGAGGTGTCAGGGCCGGTCTCCGGATGGTATCGGAGTCATATCTTGCGCAGCAGGCGCTTGACGATAAGACCTTGGTATTCGCGCAGCGTTTTGAAGGGGTTCATCTTGCTTTGACTTTTCTTGAGACCGTAGTCATAGAGCAGCGGCGCCTCGCTGAAGCGGCGGCTGAAGGGCAGCACGCGCAAGAGCACCTCGAGGTTGGCGGCAAACGATTTCGTGGTGACGAATCTGGAGCCATAATGCTGCAAGGCCCGCTGCACGGCCTCGGCGCGATACGCGCGATAGAAAATCGTGTAATCGGTGAGGCCCCGCACGTGGAAGAAAACTGAGACGACAAGATTGACGACGTAGCTGCCCCAGGTCCGCTGCCAGGGGAAGTTGAGGTAGCCGCCACCGCTGATGTAGCGGGAGGCGATCACGACGTCGTCGCCGTCGTACACTCGCTGGGCCATAGCGGGCATGATCTTCAGATCGCTGGTGCCATCGCCCTCAATGATGAATATGCAATCACCCGGGTCGGCCTTGGCGGCGGCTGCGACCAGGCCGTCGTAAAAGGTCATGGGGACGCCGAGATTGACCGGATGGCTGACGATCTCAAGCTCCAACTGGTCGCGAAAACGCTCGGCTTCTTCCAGCGTGTTGTCCCGGCTGCCGTCATTCACGACGACTACGCCCAGTGGCATGGTCAACGACAGTTGCTGCAAGTCTCGCAGTACTGATCCGAGGTTCGGCCCCTCATTGTAGGCGGGGATGATGACGTAGCTTTTGGGCATGCGGCGCAGTTAGCAATTAGCATTTGGCATTTGGCCAAAGCACCTGGCGAACCGGATGGAGCATGGAGCTAAGAACGAAATGCTAAATGCCAAGTGCTAAATGGCAAGCGCTAAGCGCCCAATGCTAAAACGTTGCTACCACCCGCTCCACATCGGCGCGGTTCTGCTCGATCCACCTGAGCAGCATCTCGATTCCCGGCAGCGGATCGATCGCAGGCGACCAGTTAAGTTCCAGCTGAGCTTTGCGAATGTCGGCGACAAACACTGGCTGATCACCCGCACGGGGATCAGCGTAGCTGACCGGAATCTGCTTGTTCATTCGCTGCTCCAGAAACGCAAGCAACTCCAGCAGCGATAGCGTGCGGGTCGGCCCTCCGCCCATATTGAAGATTTTTCCCGCAGCCTTCGACGGGTTCGCAGCAGCGCTCTTATAGACGGCGACCAGATCATCAACATGCAGGAGGTCGCGGACCTGAAGCCCGTCGCCATAAATCGTGATCGGACGATTCAGCAGTGCGGCAATCGCAAACCACGCTACCCATCCCTGGTCCTCCACTCCAAACTGGCGCTGACCGTAGATACACGATTGACGAAAGACCACGGTCGGGATGCCGTAGATGCGACTGTAGTCATGCACATACTGATCCGCCGCTCCTTTGCTGCAACCGTAGGGCGAATGGAAGTCGAGCGGGCGGTCCTCTGCGATGCCGTTGGGGAAATCGCGAAAGCTGTAGCGCGTCTCTGATTTCACGCAGACTGCATCCGGCATTCCGCCGTAAACCTTATTGGTCGACGAGTAAATAACCATTGGCTGGTTGCCGGACTCGCGCACGGCTTCGAGAACATTGAAGCTGCCGTGCGCATTGATCTCGAAATCTTCGACCGGCCGAGTGATTGACGTGGTCACGGCCACCTGCGCAGCAAGATGCAGCACCAGCTCGGCTCGGGCGACTGTGTGAAGCAGGGAGTAATGATCGTAGCGAACGTCGCCGGGAACGAATTCGCAATCGTTGGGATATTTCTGCCGGAGATATCGGAGGTTGAGGTCGGTGCCTTTGCGCGAAAGGTTATCGAAAAGGATGACATGCCAGCCGTCGCGAATGAAAGCTTCGGCGGCATTCACGCCGATGAAGCCCGCACCTCCTGTGATAACGACCGTTCTGGCTGCCAATCTCGCTCCGCTGTCCAGCGTTCCAATCTAACACAGCGAAATTTCAGGACAAGTAATGAGGGAGTCGGTCGCTGCGGGGTCAGAGGGCGGCTTAGCCCTGCGATAGAATTGGCGCGTATGGCGAACCTCGACGCAGTGATGAGCACGCCGCGCTCATCGTCCACTGCGATTCGAAATCCTGGGCCCCTGGCAAGAATGGCACGTCATTGGGACGTGCTGGCGGTCTTGCTGCTGATGGTCGCGTCGCTGCCGCTGGCCTGGATCTCACCGCGAACGGTAATCCCCATCCCGCATCCCGGAACCTTCGACGATCATTGGGTGCTCGACGCCGTCTACAAGGTTACGCACGGCATTTACTTCGGCCGCGACGTGGCGTTCCTTTATGGCCCGCTGGCGCATTGGTTGATGGCAGCGCCTCCGCGAATGGCGGGATTTTCGCTTGGCTCCATTTACACCAGTTACAGAACGATTCTGCTGTGGTGCGCCATCGTCTTCACTTATCTTGCATTGCGGCTTCTCTTACCGGACCAGCCTCCGTGGAAGCGTTTTCTGCTGTTGTTGCTGCTTGGTATTTTTTGGACGTCGTGGGACGGGCGAACGGCACTCGGCATTCTTCTCTTCGCGACGTTTCTGCGCGGCTGGTATGGGTTACGCGAAGGCCGGCCAAAACCTGTTGCTTTCGCCTGCGGCAGCGCCGTAGCAATTGCAATTGCGTTTTACTACTCCGCTGATACAGGAGTGTATGGAGTCGCGGCGTGGTTGCTTACGCTGGGCGGGGTGGCGTGGGAGAACCGCCGTGAAATTCACAAGAATTTACGGGCCTATGCGATCGCGACCGGCGTGTTCGCGCTTTCGGCCATTGTGCTGGTGTTCGTCATCAACACCGTCGTTTCCAGCCCGCTTGATTTTCACTTCTGGAGGACTTCGCTGGCGCTGGTCTCGGTACACCGCTGGAACGAGCCGGCGGCGATGTCGGCGGGCGGCGCAGTTCATTTGCTCGCGCCAGTAGCAGTCGGTGCAGTGCTCTTCCTTCTGCGACTATTCGTCCGCGGAGATTACGCAATCATCAGCGGCCGCGCCGGATTTCTGCTGAGCGCATTCCTGTTTGCGGTCCTCTCCCTGCAGAGCGGACTGGTGCGCTCCGACTACCAGCACATCGTCGCCGGTGTGTATCCAATGGTGTTCTTTTCCGGCGTCATTCTGTTCTCGTTCAGCTCCAGGGTTGTGTCGGCGGCAGCAGCCGTCGTCGCGGTGATTGCTTCCGTGCTCTTCGCCCAACCGCTTCCGGAATTCCGGCCGGCGAGCATTCGTTTTCGGCTGGCGCGAACGGTCCATCCCTGGACGAGTTGTCCCGGCGGATATCGCGAAGTTGACCGCGCCTGCTTTCCCAGCGACTTCGCCAATACGCTCGATACCACAGTGGGGTATATCCGACAGCATAGCGGCGATCGCGATGCGGTGCTGATTTATCCGTACCAGTTCATGTTCGCGGTTGGGGCGCGTCGCGATGTAGCGGGCAATGTCGAGCAGTCGTTCCTGGCGAATGGCGGGTATTTGTCGCAATTTGACATTGCGGGAATGCAGCGTGCCAACGCGCCGGTAGGCTTGTTCTTCCGCGATGCCACTCCGCGCGAGTACTCCAGCCCAACATTGAGCCTGCCGATTGACGATGTCAGCAACTTCACGCGCACGCCTGACGTGTGGTTCTGGGTGTTCCGCAATTATCGTGCTGACCAGGCGCTCGCTCCAGGGATGGTCGGCCTGCTGCGTGATGATACACGCGCGTCACGTATCTCAATGGAGCAGTATCCGCTGGCACTGCCGGCGCGAACCTATGCCGTCAAAGAATCCAGCGACACAATCGACTTGGGCGCGCCCGAATGGCCTGGCGGCGGTGCGGATTTTCTGCGACTGCGGCTGAAGGTCCACTACAGTCCCATATGGAAGCTGCGCAAACCTGAGCCATTGCAATTGGAGATCACGCGGGCCGACGGCAGCCGCTCGCTGCGAACGTTTGTCGTCGAGCCGAACGCCGATGCGGATGTGTGGTTTTATCCCTGGGATGAGGCTGATCTGTCGCGCTACTTCGACGCCGACGAAGGCCGGTGGCGGCCTTCGTACCGTCCGGCGATCACCAACTTGCGACTCATGGTGAGCCCACTGGATTGGTTTTCACAGCAGCCGGGATCCGTCAGCATAGAATCTGCGGACGCGGTGCGCGTGAGTATGTTGAACGGCGGAAGCTGATGGGCCAGGCGCTTGCAACTAGCGCTGATGCCTCCGCGGTGGGCGGGCGCCCATGGCAAACTCGGCTTCCATCTTTTGCTGTAGCCTCAGGAAAGAGCCGCTGAGTTCTGCCGGACTCGGCCGAAACCTCGGATCTTCCGACATCATTTTATCCAACGTGCTAAGCAGGCCTGTGCTCACCGCAAGCCGGCCCCCGCTCGCCCGGATGCCGTGCGCTAAGCCGCTCTGGTGATAGTCCGTGGGATGCCGCCCTCCCAGCAAACTTTGCAGCAACACTACGCCAAGCGAAAAAACGTCGGAAGCGCAGGTCAGATTCTTGTCCCCTAGGGCCTGCTCCGGGGAAAAGTACCCCCGGGTGCCAAATGGCTTGCGCGCGGCGGGACTGTTGTCTTCCTCTAAATGCCTGGCCGCGCCGAGGTCGATGAGAACGGCATGCATGTCATGTCCGGGAGCAGACGTGCCCTCCTGTTCGCCGGAGTCTCGAACCATGATGTTGGAGGGCTTGATATCCCCATGAACGATGCGACGTGACCAGATGGCGGCAATCGCAGCCGAGACATCGCGCCCAATGGCCACTACTTCGGATTCCAGTAGCGGTCCGCTCTTCAGCCGCTCGCTCAGGGTTTGTCCTTCTACGAATTCCCACGCGACGTATCGCGTGTGTCTGCCGGCCACGTCACAAAAGCCATGTTCAATGGGCCGCGCCAAGCTCACGTGCGAGATGTTTTCCATCGCGGTGATCTCGCGCTGTACGCGAATGTCCTGGTTGTAATACAGGTGCAACTTCAGAGCCACAAGGTCATTAGTAGCGGTGCCGTCGGGCCGGGCAGCTCTGGTTGCCTTGAAGACTGCGCCTTGACCGCCAACGGCAATTTCGGAATCGACAACGTACCGCCCGCCTAGCGCAGCTTCGATGTCTGCGGGCACAAACGGATGGAAGTCCATGCAATCTACGACGTAAGCGGCGCCTACGTTACCTTTCCACAGAAATCAGGGGGGAGCGTTGTCTAGAGTATATCGGTGAATAGCAAGAAGTGGAGACGCTTTTTTGCTACCTGGGAGAGCAAGAAGCCCAAATCAGCACCGGGGGGTGGTGCGGTCGTCGGGAAATGGTGAAGCATTCAGCGGTCATAAATCCCATTTCGGTAAGGTGATCAGCTGGCCCTGGCATCACTCACGATAAGGCCTGAGTACAACAGTAATCAGTTTGAGTTAGCCGCCGGGTTACAGCGGTATGTGCATCTTCTTCAGGATGTCAATGAAGTTTGGGTTGTGGCGCAGGTTGTTGAGCAGTGAATCGACTTTGACGGTCACCAAGCCAGAGTCGTGCTGTCGGTAAGCGCGGTCCAGCCACTCCAGCGCTTTGTCGACTTCGCCGCGATAGGCATATACTTCAGCGATCTGATATGCCGAATCACTCGCATGGTTGGCAATGAGATCTTTCAACGCGGCATCCGAAGCTTGACGATGACCCAAGGAGTAGTCGGCTAACGCCTCACCGGTCGATTTCAGCCATTCGCCTGTCTCCTGTTGCATTTCCACCAGCGCCTCTTGCGAACGTCCTTGTGCCAGTAAGATCAAGCCTCGGACATAGTGAATAAATTCGTGTTGAGGATTCAGCTCCGAGGCCTTCTGCAACGCCGTGTTGGCTTCGTCAAATCGTCGGGCCTGATAAAGGTCGGCTCCCAAAAATGTATAAAAGCGAGAACGCAACGGGTCGAGGGCAATTGCCCGTTTACGAAGCTCGATGGCTTCGTCCAAGTGACCCAACGCTCCCCGCAAGTCGGACTGCTGGTTGAGTACGTCGGCATTTCCTGGTTCCAGCGCCGCCGCTTTGTTCAGGGCGGCTTCAGCCCCTTCCCAATCGAAGTCATAATTCAAGCGGATAAACGCCAGGGAAAGGTGTGCTGCAGCGGAACGCGGGTCGAGAGCGATCGCCCGCTCCGCATCCTCGCGCGCTCGATGAAATCCTTGGCCTGGGTCGAGAAAGCCGTCTCCGGCCATGTTGGCAAGCACAGCCGACCGTAGCGCCCAACCCGGCGAGTAATCCGCGTCCAGCTTGATCCCCTGGTCGGCGTAAGCCAGAGCTTTGTCATAGTTGACCCGGTCGGATCCCCGATTGAAGAAATACTTAGCTTGCAAATAGGCCTGGTAGGCCTCGGGATTGGTGAGATTTGAACGGGACGCGGCGGGAGCTGCGTTTGTGCCAAGCAGCTTGACTTGCAATGCTCCAGCGACAGCACGCGCAATTTCATCCTGCACTGAGAAGATGTCTTTCATCTCGGTGTTGTATTCTTCTGACCAAAGCTGAAAGCCATCAGCCGCATTCGTGAGCTCGGCCGTGATCCGCACACGGTTCTCTTCCCGCCTCACGCTGCCTTCGAGGATATTGGCGACGTTCAGTTTTTGTGCCACTGCCCGTAGGTCTTCGTTTTTGCCTTTGAACTGAAAAGCAGATGAGCGCCCAGTGACCTTTAAACCAGGTACTTTGACAAGCTCATTAGTCAGCTCTTCAGCCAGCCCGTCGGAGAAATATTCCTGATCTTTCCCAGGGCTCATGTCAGCGAAGGGGAGTACCGCGATGGAGGCCGCATTCACTGCGATGCCGTTGGCCCTGTGCCGGCTCCGCCAGAAGTATCCTCCCAGTCCCGCCAGAATCAGTACAATTACCGACAGGCCCACCACCTTCCTCTTCTTAACTCTCGCGAATGACAACTTTTCGCTTAAGCTGCTTCGGCTCTGTGTGAAGCCGACGGTTTCCAGTCCGCGCTGCAATCTCTGCAGGTCTGTCCGCATTTCTGCCGCGCTCTGATAACGGAGCTTGCGATCTTTCTCGAGCGCCTTGCTGATCACCGTTTCTAATTCCGACGGTAGATCCGGATTCAGCCGGAAAGCCGAGACCGGTTGGCGATTCAAGATGGCGTCGATGATGATGGAGTTCACGTCGCCGTGAAACGCGGGCACGCCTGTGCTCATTTCGTATAGAACAGCACCGAAGGAGAACAGGTCTGTCCTTGCGTCCACTTCCTTCCCGCAGACCTGCTCCGGAGACATGTACCCGATCGTGCCTATTGGTGCACCCGGAGAGGTCAGCCGACCTTCGTCCGCTAAGGCTGTGGCTGTCTCTGCTGTAGGGTCGAATTGGCTCACCTTTGCGAGACCGAAGTCGAGGATTTTCGCGTGCCCTCGTTCCGTAACAAAGATGTTGGCCGGCTTGATGTCGCGGTGGACAATGGCCTTCGCGTGGGCTGCGTCCAGCGCGTCGGCAATCTCGATTCCGAGATCTACGACCATTTCGCTATCCAGCGGCTTGCCTGCGATACGGTACTTCAGGGTCACGCCATCCAGAAATTCCATAGCAATGAAAACCTGGCCATTCTGTTCATCGATGTCATAGACAGTGCAAATGTTCGGATGATTGAGTGCGGAGGCGGCTTGCGCCTCGCGCCGGAAGCGGGTCAGTGCCAGGGCGTCGCGAGCCATGGTTTCAGGAAGGAACTTGAGAGCCACGAAGCGATGCAAGCGGGTGTCTTCCGCCTTGTACACCACGCCCATCCCGCCGCCGCCCAACTTGGCCACAATGCGGTAATGCGAGATGGTTTCCCCGATCATTGGCGCGAATCTTACGTCGGGGAAATAGGCAAGTCAATGAATGCTGGGCGGTTGCTGGCGTCTCAGATTGATGGTTGGCGTTAAATCCCCCATATCACTCATTGAGGGTCAATGAGTGTAATCGCTGTTTACAACACCTATCCTGCGCAGCTTACGCAATCGATCGCCGGATGCCAGGGCGCTGCGAACGGCGGCACACCCGACCGAATTCTTCGGGGAGTCGCGCCTGCTGATCGACGTGAATGCGGGACGGAACGACTCCATTACTAACCGCGAACGGCAAGCCATCTCATTTCGGTTGCGCCTGATTCCTCTCCGCCAGGAAGCTGTCGCGGCACTGTTTCGCGGCAGAGAGCAGTTGCGGGAACTCGGGCGAGCTGCGCAGCGGCGCCAGTATCGGGTCCCTTTGCAGCGCTTCGAAGGCGCAGTATTTCCCCTTGACCGACGACTTGAGCAGCCGTAGTGCCACATCGTTCGCACCACAAATCGCCATGTCACCTGCGAAGACGTATCTGACTTCCGGATCGGGAACGGCCAGCATTCTGGGTTCCTGCTCGTGGACTGTCCGGATGAACTCGGGAGAGGGCGGTTGCCCGGACGCGGCATGATTGATGCAAGTATCGGAGAGGGGCCAGTACCGAGCAAAGCTGGGTGGCAGGTCTTTCATCGCCTCACGCGCCTCGGCCCATTTGCCTTCACGCAGGAGACCCCTCACGCGGCCGCGATTGGCCCAGTCGGAGCCCGCGTCGAGTTGGTTGAATAACATCGCTCGCTGCGAGTCGCCCATCTGGCCAAAGGTGAACGAGCACGCGCGTAAAAGGAAGTTGCCGGGATCCAGTGCAATCGCATCATTGCACGCCTGGGCCGACTCGTCGAGCAGGCCAGCGTAGCGAGCGACATAGGCCACCGCAAAGTGCGCCATCGGATTCTTCGGCTGCTGCGCGACGAACTTCCGCGCCTCCTGATAAGCCTTGACCAGCTCCCCTCGCTCAGTTTGATTTGCGATGTACTGACTGCGCGCACCGTTCTGGGGATCGAGTGCAAGCGCCCGTTCCAGCGCCGCATTGGACTTCTGCAGCATCGCCTCACCGCCGCCACCGTACTGAAAGTCAAGGTAATAGCGCCATCCCAAATTGTCCCATGCCGACGCATACGTAGGATCAAGACCAACCGCGCGCTCCAGCACAGCGATGGCTTCTTTGTTTGGGCCGGGATCGTGCGGCAGCGCCAGGCTGCGCAGGTACAGGTCGTACGCTTCTTCATTTTTCGGACGCGTGGCGCTATTGGTCGAATCCGTTTCGTGAACCCCCAGCGCCGGCACAAGTCCCTGCCTCACCCTGGCTGTGATCTGATTGCGCATGGCGATCATGTCGGGCGCCGCGACATTCAGCGAATCCCGCCACAGCGTACGGTTGTTCTCAACGTCGATGGCTTCCAGCGTGATCTCCAGCTGATTGCCCTCTTTCAGGTAGTGTCCGGTGACGACATTGCTGACGCGCATCTCGCGTCCCACCTGCTGCAGGTCCAGGCCCGCAGCGGTGTACTTACTTGTCGTGGCAAATGGCCGGATCGACAACGAGCGCTCGTAGCTTAGATCTGTGGTGATTTCGTCGGGCAGCGCCAATCGCAGGAAGTCGGACTCCTTGTCGGAGCCCAGGTTCTGAAACGGCAGCACCGCGACGGTGATGGAATTCGCCGAGACGGAATGCGCCGGATGCCGCGGCGCTTGCCACACATAAAGGCCCAGAGCCAGGAGCGCCACCGCGACCGCGGCTCCAACCAGCTTGCCGTACTTGCGCGGCGTCACCGGAGGCGCAATCCCGCTGGCCGACGGCATAGCTGCCTGCTGGCTCGCGCTAGGCGGCCCGGGCGACGTCCTGCGCGAGTCGCTATCAGCCCCGACTGGCAGCGTGATGCGCCCGCTTTCGGTATTGCGCTTCAGCCGCTGCAAATCCGCCCGCATGTCCGAGGCGTGCTGGTACCGCAGGTTGCAGTCTTTCTCCAGCGCCTTATTGATGATGTGCTCCAGCTCATCGGGCACGTCCTGGTTCAGCCTCACCGGGCTCACCGGAGTGCGATTCACGATGGCTTCGCAGATCATCGCCGAGCTCTCGCCCTGAAAGGCGAGTACGCCCGTCGCCATCTCGTACAGCACCGCGCCGAACGAAAACAGGTCGGTGCGCGCATCGACGTCGCGGGCGCGCACTTGCTCAGGAGACATGTAGGCGACGGTGCCCACCATCGCTCCCGGACTCGTGAGGTGCTCCGCGTCGGAGTCGGTGACGCGCGTCGCCGACTCGCCGCCCGCAGCCGTTGAGGTGGCGCTCACCTTCGCCAAACCGAAGTCGAGAATCTTTGCGTGTCCTCGCCGTGTAACGAAGATGTTGGCCGGCTTGATGTCACGATGGACAATGCCCTCGGCGTGCGCCGCGTCGAGCGCGTCGGCGATTTCGATGCCGAGCTCCACGATTTGTTCCACATCCAGCGGCCGCCCGGCGATGCGATGCTTTAAGGTCATGCCATCGAGGAACTCCATGGCAATGAACGCACGGCCGTCTTCTTCGCCAATGTCGTAGATCGTGCAGATGTTGGGATGGTTCAGCGCCGACGCCGCCCGCGCCTCGCGCCGGAAGCGCTCCAACGCCTGCCCGTCGCGGGCAACTTCGTCCGGCAGAAACTTCAGGGCAACGAACCGGCCCAGGCGCGTGTCCTCGGCCTTGTAGACCACTCCCATGCCACCGCCGCCAAGCTTGGCGAGAATACGGTAATGGGAAACCGAGGCGCCTATCATGGCCTCAAATGTTAGGACTAGGTGTGGGTCAAGTCAATGAATGGGCAGCGGTTAGCTGCTTCTTGCAGTGATTACTGTTGTAATACCTCCATTTGATAAGTAATCCGGCTGCGGTGGGCCGTTACGGGATTGCTATTGATCGCCTACGCATTGAGCTAGCGAGGGAGGTTCGATCTCCGTTTACATCTTCATGACAAATCCGCTCGCCGGCCGGCATAGGATTGTTGTTATTACGCACTGAAGGAGCTCCCATGCCTGAAGTGAAGGATTACCCCTACGAGACGCGTCTGAATGTTCTGTGCGCGCCCCTTGAAGTCATCGACGAAAAAGCCTTGGCCGACGCGTGCACATACAAGTGGTTTAACCAGACGCTGTGCGCGGTCAACGATTCCGTGGTGCGGGTGGGTGTGGTTGAGGGAGAATATCACTGGCATAAGCACGACACCGACGACGAATTCTTTTACGTGGTCGAAGGCCGCCTGCTGATCGACCTGGAGGACCGCACGGTGGAGCTCGCCCCGCGCCAGGGCGTCGTAATACCGAAGGGGGTCATGCACCGTCCACGCGCCCCACAACGCACCGTCATGTTGATGGTCGAAACTAGCACCATCGTCCCCACGGGGAGTTGAACACGAGATTGTTTTGAACGTGCGTTGCGCCTCATCAGCGCGCAGAGCCACGGCTTCAGTCGAACTACTTCCCGCCGATTCTCTTCCCTAGCGCTTTCAGGGGAAAGCGCATGCCCTCGTAGAGAATCTTGCGATTGAACTTCGATTTGCCGGCCTCGCGCTCGTGGAAGACGATGGGGAACTCGCGGAAGGTGGTGCCGCAACGGTGAAGGCTGAACTTCATTTCCATCAGGAAGGCATAGCCCTCGGAGCTGATGGCATCGAGGTCGATCTTTCGCAACATGTCGGTCTGGTAGCCAACGAAGCCGGCGGTCATGTCGCGAACCGGCACACCGGTCAGGAGGCGGGCGTAGAAGTTGGCGCCAAAACTCAACACCCGCCGGCGGATGTCCCAGCCTTCGGCGCCCCCGCCGGAGACGTAGCGCGAGCCGATTACGACCGGGCTGGTCTTCAGCAGCTCAATCATTTGCGGCAGCAGCTCGGGAGGATGCGAAAGGTCTGCATCGGACTGGATGACGTAGTCGGCGAGGTTCTCGCGGACGACCTTCTTCATGGCATCGCGACAAGCCGAGCCGTATCCACCCTTGCCCGGTCGCGGCAACAAGTGGACGTTCGGGTCGGTGGCCTGCAGGCGGCGAATTTCGTCGGCGGTGCCGTCCGGCGAATTGTCGTCGACGAACAGGATCGGCTCATTGCCGGCGGCTTTGCGAATCCGGCTGACGAGCGTGGCAATGTTGTCGCGTTCGTTGTAGGTCGGGATGATGAGCATCAGGCTGGATCGTGGAACCTATGAGGAAATTGACTTCCGCTCCAGAGTACCATCGAGTTGGTGCAGCATCATTGCGGAGGCATCACCACTTTCACGGCGTCCGCCGATTCGATGCTGATCGCCTCCGGTGGCTGCGACACCCAATCCAAGGGCGTGGCGAGCAATCGCAAGCGGGTAATCGCTGGGCGAGGTGACAACCGCCATTGCGCTTCGTCGGCATTGAAATAGCTCGCCAAGTCGGGCGGATCCCAGGGATAAAACCAGACCTCAGAGGGCAGGTTGGGCTGCAGAATCAGCCACTGCACATCGCGGCTGCCGTCAGCGCGGGTGATTTCCAGTTGCAGACGCTCCGGCTTGCGCAGCTTCCACCAGATGGGATAGTGCGCGGTCATCCGCAAACGGACGAAGTCGAAGCCCGCGGGCCAGTTCGGTGTGCCGAGATCGGTGCTGGAGATGCGCTCGTTAATAGTGTAGGCGCGCGTGGGAATGGCAAGCGACTGCGCCTGTAGTGCAACCCGCGATGCGCGCGAGTCGTCGCGCAGCAGCCCCACGACGCCCGGACTGAGTTGCTCAGCCGAGCGGTAGTGACGCAGCATCCAAAACCAGACTTCGGGGGCGCGAGTGAAATTAGGAACGCCGTCGACGGCAACGCTGAGATAGTTGCGCGACCAGCGGAAAATCTCGCCTTGCACCATGTGGCTGTAGTCGACATCGGGGAAGTAAAGCGCGGCCGGAATCGATTTGCCCTCCAAACCCGACATCTCGAGCCGCGACAGGTAAGGCCCACTCGCCGTGTAGGCCTGCATCAGGCCGCCGGCAACATTTCGCCGCGCCGCGAGACCGAACATCGTCTGATAGGGAAAGACGAAGATGGAATCGCGCGGACCGCTGTGCTGGGCGAGGAAGCTGCCGGCCGCGGTCAACATCTGCGGAGTGAGCGGCTCTATATAACAGGCCCGATCGAATTCGCGATAGCCGGGAGGACACTCCGTCATGGAGTAACGCAGATCTCCGTAGAGCCGCAGAACGCTGGAGGGGAGGAAGACCGGATGCGAGAACAGAATCGAAACCGCGAGCGCGATAACCACGCCGACCGGCGAAGCCCAGCCCTCAAACGAAAACAGCAGCGCGGCGGTGAAAAATGTCATGGCGAACTCGCCGATGATCACGTGCCCGGTATCGGAGCGCACCAGCGCGCTCTGCATGACCCCAAGCCCGAATAGAAAGCTGCCCACGAGAAAGCCGGTACGCTGCGTGATGGGCCCAGGGTTTTTGCTGCGAGTCAGAGCGCGAACGACGAATATGGCAGTGCCGATGAGCAATGCGCCAAGAAGATGCATCGCTCCCTGGTCCGTCATTGCGGCAGGCGTCGCCCAACGGTATGCCGCAACCTGCGCCAGCGAGTCGCGCCAGGACTTGAAGTCAAGCGGCGTTGCCATGAAGCTGTTGACCACAATGGCCAGCGCAAGCCCCGCGACCGCAAGAGCCAGCAGTCCCGAAAGCAGCTCGCCGGTGACGTGGTTGCGGCGAAGCTCCAGCGCGATTGCGAGCAAGCAGATAAACCACGCGGCTGTCGCGTAGATGCCAACATCGCCGGCGACCAGAAATGCAATCGTGCATAGCAGTGCGCCGGCCACGCCCAGAAACGTGCTTCGCAGCCGTCCCGTCTGCACCGCGTACCATCCCCGCAAAAAAATGCAGAACAGCAAAACCGGCAACGTCGAGCGCAGTGACGTTTCCCAGTAAGCAGCGAGGAGAAGCAGAAGCACGAAGCGCTTCCACGGCGGCTGCTCGGGAAGGACCAGGCGCAAGGCGATGTAGGCGAAGATGTAGGCGCACCAGAGAGGAACGGTGTTCCAGGTTGCGTACAGTGCACCGAGCGAAAGCGGCAGCGTGTGCGCCGGAATGGATGAGAGCCACTGGAAGATGGGACCGTGCGTGAACGCTACATCGCGGCCGATCCAGACGCCGCGCAGGGCCTTGAAGGTGCTGTCGAGGTGCCAGTTGTCGTCGATGAGGCCGAGATTGGGAACGAGGGTTACAGCGCGCCGCGCCAGCCAGGCCGTTGGGAATGAGCCGAGAACGAGCAGTACAACAGCGAAAAGATCCCAATACTTTTTCAGGAGAAGGACCAGTTGCGCTTTGGCGACTTGGCCGCTCGATGGCTGGTGGCGTGGCGCAACATCGACCTTCTCCATAGACCCGACATTCTACCGTGCGGAATCCCCGGATGAATTATTCAGGAGGGCGAATCATAGTGACAGCGGAAACTAATGCGAAGGTCATGACGACAAAAGCAGATCCCTCGCTCCTCCGCCCCAGCGAGTGCAAAAGCGGCCCTCGCCGGGGACCCTGGATTCGCGTTCCTACTAAGCTTTTGGCGAAGACGACACTTCCTGTCATACTCGCACGGCAGAGATCGACCGCGATTCATCTGCGAGCGAGAGGAGACATGCAGGCCCCGGTTAAAGAAGCGTCGCGCAAGATCACCTCACCGGAGGACATTGCCATCCGCACGGGAACGGCGGCCTGGACGATTGTCGTGGCCGCGCTTCTCTCGCTGTTTTACTTCGGCACCAGCATTTACATCGCCGCGCATCGTGTCTTCTGGTTCGACGAGTTGTTCACGCTGCACATCGCCCGATTGTCGAGCGTGACGAGCATCTGGCATGCACTGGGCAACGGCGTCGACGCGCTACCGCCGACGTATTACATGCTGGTGAGAGCGTTCGATTCGCTCTTTGGGGCGGGCGATGTTGCCGCGAGATTGCCCTCCGCTCTGGCTTTAGCGGTTGGCCTGCTGATTGTCTTCGACTGCGCGCGGCGCCTCACCAATGGACTTCATGGATTGGTTGCACTGTGCGTTGCAACCTGCTCATTTCTCCCCTATTACGGCTATGAGGCGCGCTCCTACGCCATCTACTTCATGCTGGCCGCGTTGTCGCTTTGGGTGTGGACCAACGACCGGCTTGGCGCGCGAACGCAGGCGATTGCCTTTGGCGCCGTCTTCTTCGCCGGCGTCTGTTTCCACTACTACTTCGTGATGTGCCTTGCACCGTATGTTGCGTGGGAACTGCTGCGCTGGAAACCGGGCCAGCGCCCCCCGGCAAAGCTGCTCGCCGGAATGGCTGGCTGCATTCTTCCGGTTCTGCTGATGTCGCCGCTGATTCTGTCGTTCTCGCGCAAGTTCTCCGGCGGCTATTGGAATCGCCCATCGTTCCTCGAACTGCGAGCGATCTATTCGCAGCTATTTCCCGATGGACTGTTCCTGCTGGCGCTGATCATGGTATGGATTGCGCTAGTCAGTGCAGGCTCAACCGAGCCAAAAACAAACGTCGTCACCCCGATGCTGTCCACCGAAGCTATCGGCTGGCTGTTCCTCGGCATTCCGTTGGCGGCGTTTGTCTTGGCGGAGTGGAAGACGAACGCGTTTTACAGCCGCTATTTTATCGGGGTACTTCCGGGAGTCGCCGTAGCGTTTGCGATTTCGTTGTGGCGACACGGTCGGCGGGTCACGCAAGTCTCGATGGGAGTATTCGTCCTGCTGGCGGCTTGGGGTGTGGGGCAGCAACTCACGGTCGCGCGCCATCCGGAGAAAGTAGAGGCCACGGGAATCCGAGCGTTCCTGCAGGTCGAGAGCGCGCTACACCTGGAAGCTAAGCGGTACCTGGTCTTCTCCAGCCCGCTGCTTTTCCTGGAGGCGCAACAGTACGCCAGTCATCCCGAGCAGGTCGTGCTGCTGCTGCCGTCGGACTTTTCCCGCCAGCCGAAGCCTGGGCCTGATCCTTATCTGCATCAGCGGCTGGAGTTGAATCTGGCGCAGTACTATCCGCTGAATGTGTGGACGATCGATGATCTGCAGCGGCATCAGTCAGAGGCAGCGGTGATTGAGCCTGACGAGCAGGCGAATCGGGACATGCAACGCGGGGGAATGCAGCCTCAAGTTCGGTTCTCGAGGCCGCTAAAGATCGACTATTTGCAGTGAGCGATCCGCGCACGGCGGATCAGTTCTTCGAGGTTCAACCAGCGCGGAAGTCGAGCACGTCTTCGCCTTTGCGCCAGAGTGTCGCCGGGGCCTGCTGACGGCGCTCGCCCAGCTTTTGATTGATCGCTTCGACGTCGGCTTTCGACCAGCTTACGGACGAGACCTCGATCCCGCGGTTGGAATCGATATAGAAGACCGTGGGGACAGTGGTGAGGCCGTAGGCGTTCGAAACCGCGTACTTTGCCGGATCGTCGAGAGCGACAGGAAACGTAATGCCGAACTCCTTCATGAAGGCCCTGGTATCGCGCGCGCTGTCTTGCGAGACACCGATGAAGCTGACGCCGGAGTCGCGGTTCGCCTCGTACATGCGCTGGTAAAACGGAAACGCGTACTGGCAGACCGGGCAACTGACTTTGAAGAATGCCAGCAGAACTGGTCCGTTCTTCAGCACCTCCGATAAGGACACCTGCTTGCCATCTACTGTGGGGAGCTTAAATTCCGGCGCACGCACGCCCGCGTCTAGTGCAGCCATCGATCTGGACCTCCTGAAAAAAAAGAAATTTACTCTACTTAGATACGGCGGCGGGGCGCGTCGATGCAAGCACCTGGTGACGGAGGATTTTGCGGGTGAGGCCGGTCAGAGGCAGCCGCTCATATTGTCTGGAAGTGAACCACTTCGCGTCAGGTACAGAGCCTTGCAAGTGATCCGGCAAGATGGCATACACCGCGATTCGGTAGTCGGTGTTGGTTATGGAGTGGCGGAGTTGCATCAGTGGGGCGCCGCTATTCACCTGATCCGCCGAAAGCATTGGCAGCTCCCACATACCTGCCATGAGCGAAGCGTCCGCAGGGCGCTGCACCAGCAGTATTGATCCGCCGCTGCGGGCCAGGGCGTAATTCAGTTGCAAGCTCTTCCGAGGCGGGCCGGGCCGGCGGACGTCGGCGCCGCGTGTCTTGCAGGAGGAGTTCAGCGGACATACCGGGCATTGCGGCGCGCGTGGGGTGCAGATGGTCGCGCCCAACTCCATCATGGCCTGGTTGAAGTCTCCGGGGCGACTTCGATGGAGGAGCGCTTGCGCTTGCCGCCATGCAGTTTCCTTACTGTCCCAACCAGCGCAAAGACGGCGCTTGCGGGGGGCACCTCTGCCTGGGCGCTTCCATCCGATTAAGCGCTGAAGTACGCGCTCGACGTTGCCGTCCACAACTGCGACGGCTTCGTCGAAGGCGATGCTGGCCATTGCAGCAGCGGTGTAGCGGCCGATGCCCGGCAGTTGCGACCATTCCTGCGATGTTCGCGGGAAATTTCCCTGGCGCTCGCGAACCACGATCTTCGCCGCCTGATGCATACGCCGGGCGCGATTGTAATAGCCAAGTCCGCTCCACGCGGTCAACACGGACGACTCACGCGCAGCTGCCAGCGATTCCACGCTAGGAAAGCGGCGCATGAACCGGGCGTAGTGATCCAGTACGGCGGCGACTCGCGTCTGCTGCAGCATGATCTCGGAGACCCATACGCGGTAGGGATCCTTGTCGAGTCGCCACGGCAGCTCGCGACGATTCTGGTCGTACCAGCGCAGCAAAATGCGGCGGAGAGAACGGAGTTGATTAGAGTTGACAGACAGGATCCCTGCAGCCATGCAGTCGGCATTGTAGTCGCCACTGGGTCCCGGAGAAAGCCGCTCAGGCTTCCGGGAATGAGGCTAGTTTGAGCGGGTGCCCGGCACCCGCTCGTGCGGTCAACTCGCGATATTTACGCTACCGCCTGCTTGTGCCCCGTCGAGGCTGCGCCCTTAGAGGCGCCCAGGAAGGCCACCAGTTCGCGATTGACCTCCTCGGCGTGGGTCCAGATCACGCAGTGCGGCCCATCTTTGATGGTTACCAACCTGGCGCCCTTGATCAGCTTGGCCGTACGCTGTCCGGCGGCTGTAATGGGCAGGATCCGGTCGGCCTCACCGTGAATCACCAGCGTGGGTACATTGATTTTTGCGACATCGTTGCGGAAGTCCTCATGCCAGGTTGGCACGCACGCCAGGCTTGCGATTGCTGACGCAGCGGCAGCCAGGTTCCAGCTCGCCTGCACGGCCTGCTCGCTAATGCGCTTACCCAAAAGCTGATCGGTGTTGTAGAAGTTCTTGAAGAACTCAGTGAAAAACGCATAACGGTCAGCAGCCACGGCTTTCTGGATGCCTTCGAAGACGCCGGCGTCGACGCCCTCAGGATTGTCGGCGGTCTTCAGGAGATATGGCGGGACGCCGCTGATGATGACGGCCTTGCTCACGCCCGTGGAGCCGTATTTACCGATGTAACGCGCCACTTCGCCGCCGCCCATGGAGAAGCCGACCAGGGCGAAATCGCGCAGCTTGAGGTGGGAGATAAGATGGTGCAAGTCGGCGGCGAAGGTGTCGTAGTTGTAGCCGGTGGCCGGCTGGCTCGATTTGCCGAAGCCGCGACGGTCATAGGTGATGACGCGGTGGCCGGCCACAAGCAGCTCCGGAATTTGCTTTTCCCAGGATGCGCCGTTCAGAGGGTAGCCATGAATGAGGATTACCGCTGGGCCTGAGCCATGGTCTTCGTAGTAGAGATCGATTTCGGTTGAGTTTTCTTTTCCTACATTGACGTACGGCATGGGGAGACTCCTTTGTCAAAAAAGTGGAAAGAGTATTTGAGGGTTGCGTCGGGATCGTGGAAATTCAGGTCGTCAGAGCTGTGCAGATGAGCGGGGCGGGCGAACGGATTCAGAAGTTCGGAGCACTCGTCGCTTCGCTCCCCGGCCGGGATGACACGAAAATAATTGCTGCATATGTGTCTTCCTGACTCGAACAGGCGGAGTGACCCACCAAGCGTACAAGATCGCAAGCAGCGGGTGCGAAGGCTACATCGCCGGCGGCGGCGGTTCGGGCTGCTGCTCCTGTTGCGGAGCTTCGTCAGGCGCGCCGTGGCGACGCAGCAGCTGCGCCAGGTTCTGCGAAAATGCCGAGCGCGGGACCACCATGTCGCAGCCCGCCTCCTGCGCTTTCATCTTAAGATCGCCCTGCACGTGCGAGACGAACCCGATAATGTTTGTTCCCTTCTTCAATTTCGACTTGAGCTTGGGAATCAGGGTCAGCGGTTTGGCGTTGGCGTTATTCAGGTCGAAGATGATGAGCGAGGGCTTGTCGGCGCCGTTTTGCCCCATTTTTTCCTGAAGGTCTTTCTCGGTCTTGACGAACTCGACTTTCACATTGATCTTGCGCGCCGTCTCCTGAATCTTGGCCAGGAAAAACAGATCGTCGACAAAGGCGAAGATGCGAGCGGGGGCGGCGTCGTTCATCGGGGGCAGCGGCTCGAGCTCGGGCTGCACAAACTGGCGTCCGGGATTCATGCCGCCGCGACCCGATCTGCGCTGGCCGCCATTGCCGTTGTTCTGCAACGCGCGATAGCTGTGGTCCATGGGCGCGGTGTAAATGCCGCCCCCGAGCTGGTTTTGGCTGCGTCCGCGTGGCCCGCCAGGCTTGCGCCCGTGTGGGCGACCCTTGCCCGGTCCGGCCTGCTGGCGATGCTGTCCAGGTTGTTGCGGGTTGGGGTTATGCGCGGCAGGTCCACGACGGCCGCGCCGCCGTCTGCGTCCCTTCCCTCCAGAGTGACCGGAAGGAGGATTCGATCCTTGGTTCATGCTTCTCTCTTATAGTTGACCCGCAGTGTTGCGGGATCCGATTTTCGGACACCAGGTCAGTTTGCTATTGAGCGCTAAACCGAATGCGACCGGTCATTGCGAGCGTGCCTCGGTTGCACGTTCCGTGCAGACCGACGCACAACAGGCGCGCCCATTTTCAAACTGACCCACTTACCCACATCGTGAACCGCTCTTTACCCGCACAGTTGTTACTCGTCGGTCGCTGGCGTGGCTGCGGTTGGATATCGCTGAAATCTTCTTAAGTTGCGTCCGTCTGGCGCCCGGAAAATTCGACGCGAGGAACGCCTGCACGGGAAGTGCGGCGATTGGAGGACGCTTCTATCCTACCTAGCTTCCCAATGAGAAAGCAAGTGCAAACATGGTCTCTGCGTAGGATGCACCTTGCCGGCAAAGAGCTGTTGTTAATTTCTGCAGCACCGGTCCTTACAGTAGGGCTACTTGGCGACATCATACGACAAATCGCGCCAAGGTTCAGTTGCTCTGCCCCAAGACGGTAATGAGGGCATCGATTACCAGCTGCGCAGCGTGTCCCGATGCTGGAGGTAATCCGCCAACGGCATCGGCCACATCTTGCTTGCTGATGGCGCGAGCCTCGGCAAGCGAACGGCCCTTCACCAACTCGGTCAGCGCGGACGCGCATGCCATGGTGGGAACACAACCTTTGACGCGAAAGCGAATGTCCTCGATGCAATCGCCCTCAATTTTGACGGCCAGCTCCAACATATCCCCACAAGCAGGATTCTCGATGCGCACCCGAGCGCTGGCAAATTGCAACTCGCCGGCATTGCGGGGATGCTCGAAATGGTCGAGGAGCTCGGGAGAATACATGAAGCTCAAATCGTTCGCTCGACGGCGGGCGCGATGATGCGCAACTGATCCATCAGTTCGGCGAACTGCTGTGGAAACAGCGACTGTGCGCCATCGGAGAGCGCCTCGTCCGGCGAAGGATGCACCTCGATGAGCAGTGCATCAGCCCCGGCGGCAACCGACGCCCGGGCCATGGGAGCCACCTTGTCACGCAGCCCCGTGCCGTGCGACGGATCAGCAGTGATGGGCAGATGCGACAGCTTGTGCACCACCGGTATGGCGGAGATGTCCATAGTGTTGCGGGTGTAGGTCTCGAAGGTGCGAATGCCGCGCTCGCAGACAATCACGTTGTAGTTGCCGCCGGACATAATGTACTCGGCCGAGAGCAGCATCTCTTCAACCGTAGCCGCGATGCCGCGCTTCATCAGCACGGGTTTGCGCACCTTGCCGAGCTCGCGCAGGAGGTTGAAGTTCTGCATGTTGCGCGCGCCAACCTGGAAGATGTCGACGTAAGGCATCATGCCTTCGATTTGCGAAATCTCCATGACCTCGCTGATGACCATCAGCCCGTACCGGTCGCCGGCCTCGCGCAGGAGCTTCAGTCCGTCCACTCCAAGTCCCTGGAAGGTGTAGGGCGAGCTTCTTGGTTTGTATGCGCCGCCGCGCAGGACTTTCGCGCCCGCCTTGCTGACCTGCTCGGCTGCCGCGAAAATCTGTTCCGGCGACTCCACAGAGCAAGGACCAGCCATGACCACGACCTGCTTGCCGCCGATCTCTACTCCGTTGGCCAGTCGAACAATCGTGCCCTCGGGACGGAAGGTGCGTCCTACGAGCTTGTAGGGCGCGCTGATACGGTGCACGGTCTGCACCCCAGGAAGCACTTCGAGTTCGCGGGTATCGAAGTCGATACGCTTGCCCACCGCAGCCAGCACGCTCTGCCGCGCACCGGTGGTGCGGTGCACAGCAAAGCCCATCTTCATGAGGTGATCAGTCACCTCCTGAATCTGGTCGTCGGTTGCTGTCTCCCACATGGCAACGATCATGAATGCCGCTCTTCGCCTTTCGCTATTCGCTCTTGGCCGTTAGCCTTTAAGACTTCAACGTCGAGTGACCACGATCCACTGGCCACTAGCCACTGCCTTCAGTCGTTCGGCTCCAGCTCAGTGCCATCCACTTTCGCTTCCGCCGAGGGCGCCATCTCCTCGCGCTGGATCTGTCGCATCACGTCAATGAGCCGCTCGTACACCTGGCGCAGTTGGATGTCCGACAGCGGACCGGGATTAGCGCGCGTGATGTTCTCATAAATAATTTTTTCCCGGTCCGGCTCATAAATTGGCATCGACGAGTTACGCTTCAGCCTGCCGATCTCGTGCGCGCACTGCGCCCTCTCATTGAGCAGCGCCACCAGCCGGCGGTCGAGCTCGTCGATCTTCGTGCGCCATTCGGCGATGTCCATGGCCTTAGCTGCCGGCTCCGGCATGTTGGGTCGTCGACTTAAGGGATAACAAGAATTCTGCCACAGCCGCGGCTTCTCGTCCCCGATTCTGTTCCATCCGCTGAACGATTGCGCTGCCGATTACCACCACATCGGCAAAGCTGCCCGCTTCCGCGAACTGTTCCGGAGTAGAGATTCCGAAGCCGAGAGCGATCGGCAGCCTGGTGTGCGTGCGAAGACGCGTGACCAGGGCGCGAGCGTCGTCGGCAAGTTCCTGCCGCGCGCCTGTGATTCCCGTCCGCGAGATAGCGTAAACGAAACCGCGCGAGTGCTTGGCAATATCGCGGAGGCGCTGGTCGGTGCTGGTGGGCGCGGCGAGGAATACTGGCGCGAGTTTGTGCGCCTTCATCGCGTGAAGATATTCGCCCGCTTCCTCGACTGGAAGATCGGTGACCAGAACTCCATCGACTCCGGCGTCGGCTGCCGCGGCACAGAACCTCTCAAGCCCAAACTGCAAGATGGGATTCAGATAGGAGAAGACGATGAGTCCGGCGTCGGACTGCCGGCGGATCTGTTTGGCGATTTCGAGCACACCGGCGAGTTTGGTGCCGTGCTTCAACGCTCGTTCGCTGGCGCGTTGGATGACGGGGCCGTCGGCGACGGGATCGCTGAAGGGCACGCCGAGCTCGATGACATCCGCGCCGACGTTAATCGCCGCCAGCGCGACGTCGCGAGAGGTGTCGAGGTCGGGGTCGCCGCAGGTGATATAGGCGACAAGACCGGGACGGCTGACTATTTTGAGGGGCATAGGATTTGGCCGAGTCCAACTAATTTTGCCTTACGAAAACTGGACTAACACGTGAGTGACCGGAAAATGCCTGGACATCCAACTCGTTGACAGCCTGGGAGAGCGCCTAGAGCGCGAGGTTCTCGCGCAAAACCCCAATGTCCTTGTCGCCGCGGCCCGAAATACTCACTATCACAATGTCAGACGCCGACATCGTGGGAGCTCGTTTTATGCACTCCGCCACCGCATGGGCCGATTCCAGCGCCGGGATGATGCCTTCTAAGTGCGCGAGCTTGCGGCAGGCATCGAGCGCCTCCTGATCGCTGGCGGAAACGTACTCGGCGCGTCCCTGATCGTGCAGCAGCGCGTGCTCAGGGCCAATCGCCGGATAATCCAATCCCGCGGATACCGAGTGGGTCAATGCGATCTGTCCGGCCTGGTCCTGCAGAACGTAGGAGTATGTTCCTTGCAGCACGCCAGGACCGCCCCCATCAAAGCGCGCGGCGTGCTCTCCGAGTGCGTGACCTCGCCCGCCGGCTTCGACACCAATCAGCTTTACGTCGCGATGCTTGATGAATTCATAGAACGCGCCAATCGCGTTGGAGCCGCCGCCGACGCAAGCAATCACCGCATTCGGCAGACGGCCTTCAGCTTTCAGAATCTGCTTGCGCGCCTCCTGACTGATGACGCGATGGAAGTCGCGAACCATCGTCGGATAAGGATGCGCGCCCAGCACGCTTCCCAGCAGGTAATGCGTGCTACGAACGTTGGTGACCCAGTCGCGCATGGCTTCGTTGATGGCGTCTTTCAGGGTGCGCGAACCGGACTCAACACCGCGCACCTCAGCTCCGAGCAGGCGCATGCGAAAGACATTCAGCTCCTGCCGCCGCATGTCTTCCGTGCCCATGTAGACAACGCACTCCAGGCCGAAGAGCGCGCAAACGGTTGCCGTGGCCACGCCGTGCTGGCCTGCGCCAGTCTCGGCGATGATGCGGTGCTTGCCCATGCGGAGAGCCAGCAGCGCCTGCCCAATGCAGTTGTTGATCTTGTGCGCGCCGGTGTGCAGCAAGTCTTCGCGCTTGAGGTAAATCTTCGCGCCGCCGAGCTCGCGGGTGAGGCGCTCGGCGAGGAACAATGGCGTTGGCCGGCCGGCGAAGTCATGCAGCAGGCGGTGATACTCATCGCGAAATGATTTGTCCTTGCGCGCCTGAGCGTAAGCGGCTTCGAGCTCCTGCAAGGCCGCCATCAGCGTCTCGGGGACGTAGCGCCCGCCATACGCGCCGAAGCGGCCGGCAGCAGCTCGTGGCCGTTTGCTTCGCGTTTTGGAGGAGACTGCGGTTGAGGCAGTTGCTGCGGTGGGGCTGGTTGGTTCCATTACTCCCTTTGTCTCACAGAAGCCGGCATCTGGCGCACCTTCGCGACAAATTTTTGCAACTTGTTTTCATCTTTCCTGCCCGGACTGCTTTCCACGCCAGAGGCGACATCAATGCCCCAGGGACCGAAAAGCTCGATCACCTCGGCGACATTCGCTGCGTTCAAGCCGCCGGCGATGATCAGCGGCATCGTTTTCTGAATCTGCTTCGAAAGCAAAACTGCGGCTTCCCAATTGAACGGAAGCCCCGTGCCCCCGGCTTGGTGCGATGATCCCGAGTCTAGGAGGATAGCGTCGATAGCAGCCGGAACAAAATCGCGCGGCGAAGATTCATCCTTCGAGTACAGGTGCCGCCCATGTAGAACTTTGACCATCCTGCGGTAGCTCCGAATTCGACGATGTTCCGCTGACTCTTCCGCCAGGTCATCGGCATGCAACGGAGCCCCATCTTCGGCTGCTCGTAGTAGCTCTGGCGCGCGAAGCGTTTTTATGACCTTACGCTCGCCCAAAGCGCGTCGAAACTCGGGTAATTTCTCCGTGGGTTCGTCGCCGTGCAACTGCACGCCAGTTAAGCCCACCTGCTCTGCTATTTCGGCGACGCGCTCGGGAGAATCGTTTACAAATACACCGATCATCTCAGCCTGGCCGCGCAGCGCGGAGACGATCCTGGAAGCCGTTGTGATGTCGACATTGCGGGGGCTTGGGGCGAAGATGAAGCCCAGCGCGTCAGCGCCTGCGGCGACGCTGAGTTGCGCGTCGTGGACATTCGTTGTGCCGCAAATCTTGACCCAGGTCATAGCCGCTCAAAACGATTACTAAGGCGCAAAGAAAAGCAGATCCCTCGCCGACTGAAGTCGGCTCGTGATTACAATTTTCCAATTCGCCGCACTCTTCCTCAGTCGCGTCGGCTGCCGCTTCCCTGCATACTCAAGAGCTCTCAGCGCGTCACCGCCGCCTGCATCAACAAATCGCGCAGTGCCTCGCCCGGAGACGGCGCACGCATGAGCGACTCGCCAATCAGGAAGGCGTTGAAGCCTGCCTCTCTAAGCCGCGAGATATCTTCTGCGGTTTCGATTCCGCTCTCCGCAACCTTTACCGCGCCCGGGGGCATGAGTTCCGCCAGCTCCAACGAGGTGTTGAGGTCAACCTGAAATGTATGCAGGTTGCGGTGGTTGACGCCGATCAGGTCGAAGCTCGCGTCCAAGGCGCGCTCCAGCTCCCTCGCATCGTGAACTTCGCAAAGCACGTCGAGCTCCCACTGGCGTGCACACGCGCCCAGGGTGGTTAATTCCGAGGGGCTGAGAGCCGCGACAATCAGCAGGACCGCGTCGGCACCATAGGCACGCGCCTCCACAATCTGAAATTCGTCGACGATGAAGTCCTTGCGAAGGCAAGGTATTCGGGCTGCCGCTGACGCGATCTCCAGATTCTGGAGCGAACCCTGAAAGTATTTCTCGTTGGTGAGGATGGATAAAGCCGCCGCGCCAGCCGACTCCAGTTCGCGAGCCAGCTCAGCGACTCGAAAATCGGAGCGGATCACACCCTTCGAAGGGGAGGCCTTTTTCAACTCGGCGATTACTGAGGTCACCTGGCCGCGGCCAAGCGCGTTGCGAAATCCGCGCGGGGAATGGGCTTCTGCCCGTTTGTGAAGCGCCGCGGCGTCCGTTCCTGCCTTGCTGCGGGCGACTTCGAGCCGAGCAACGGCCACGATCTCTTCCAACTTAGTCGGCATGGGATTGAACGAGTATACCGCCCAGCAATGGGGTATAGTGGGCGACCCAACTCGCAGCGGCAGGATGTTGGCGTCCACCGGAAAGTTGTAGAGACTCAGGTAAAAGCACTATTTGAGACGGGCGGTTCCTCGGCTACTCTGCTAGATGCGCCGCTTGGGAAGAACCTCGCATAGGGCTTGTCGACGACGGCGCTGCACAGAAGTTCCACATGAACCGTCGCCGGCTAGTTGCGACATGGTGCCTTGCGGCCGCGCTCTCTGCATCCGGCTTTTGCCAGGAACAGGCGCTGGCTCGCCTGAGTCCCGAAACGCGTCCCGATATTCCCAGCAACAATGTGGGCAGCGGCGGGCGTGCAGTGCGCATTCCTGTTCCGTTGCGTTCGTCCGCAACTTCGCGCGCCGCGGCAGAGGCGCTCTTCGTAAAGTCTGATCTGCAACGTGCCCGGTTGTTGTCACAGCGGGCGCTGCGGCGCGATCACCAGGATGGCGAGGCGCTCTTCGTCCGCATGGAGGTTGCCGGCATCGAAGCCGATTACGCTGCCACGCTGGATGCAGCCGTGCAGCTGTGTCAGGATGGCGCCTTCGCAACCGATGATGCTCGCGTACAGCTTGCGGTCACGCGGGTAGGTGAGTCAGCCGCAAACACGCCCGAGTTTCGCAGCGTAGTCCCCGCTCTGCGGTCGCTGCTGGCGAATTCCGCGGAGCCGTGGCCTGAGCTTCAGCGGGCGTTGTTGGCTGCGGCGATGGACGGCGTTCCGGGACTCGATCCCTACGCCCTGTCCCGAGCGGCGGGCATTGTGACCGACTGGCGCATTGTTGACTTGTTGGGGCCGCATCCCGTCCTCGATTTAGACAGGCCACGGATTTCGCCTTCTGACGACCTCGCGCAAAACTCTTATCAGGGACACGCGGTTGAGAACTTCCAGTTCCCCGACGGCTGGATCCGGCTGCCGGACTATCTCCCACGGCGTGGGACCTTCTATGCGGCGGGACGGTTCTCTTCCCTCACCGCAGGGATGTGGCAGGTGAATGTCGAAGGCGCGGGCGTTCCGGATCTCTATGTTGACGGCCAGCGGGTCCTCTGGACCGGCGTATCGGCCAGCGCTCACAACGGCAGCATCGAATTGACGCCCGGACCACATCGAGTGACGGTGAAGTTCGGGGCGGCGGCTGGGCGGCTACGCGTTGCCATTTCAGAGCACCGCGAGGAAGTGCGCGCTCCGCTTCGAGCCAAGCTCTCTCTCGAAGAAGCCGCCTACGTGCTCGCAGCCGAGCACTACGCCCGCGGAGAGTTCAAGGCCGCAGTCCGACAGATTGACGCGGTTGGGAGTGAAAGCTCCGCCGCTCTTGAGTTCCTGCTGGCGCAGTCGTTGACGAAGAATGCTCCCGCGTCGCCGGAGTCGGCGGCCGCCTGGTACAAACTGCAGGAAAGCTATCCTGAGGCGGTTGCCGCAGATGAGGCGCTGGCACGACAGGCGCTCGCCCAGCACGACTTCCTCAATGCGATGGCTTTCGCGAGCGCGGTCCTGGCCAAACACGGTTCGGACGCCAAGGCGCTGCAGCTCCTTACGGAACCGGGTTTAACGGCCGGAAGCACGGTTGCGGCGGAGCAGGAGAGCCTCTGGACAGAACGAGTTGTCGCTAACCCCTCGTGCGCGTCGTTGCGCGGCGCGATGATGTTCTACGCTGCACACGGGCTCTTAGCCGATAGGATGTCATTGCTACCGGAGCTAGACGGCTGCGCCCCTGAGTCGCTGGATTACGCCAAGGCCCTCTCGGAAGCGGGCGATCATCCGGAGGCGGCGCGCGCGCTTCGGAAGCTGGTGGCGGCAGCGCCCTTAAACCGGGCTGCGCGGCTCATGCTGGTGCGCGAGCTGCAACTGGCCGGCGAGGATGAGGCGGCGCAACGCGCGGCTGCCGATTGGCTTCACGTCGCGCCCAACGCCGAGAACTACCATCGTCTGGCGGCTGCTATCACTGACGAAAACGATGACGAGAATGCGAGCGATCCGCACCTGGAGTTCTATGCCCCCTACCGCCAGGATGCCGCTGTCATGGCGTGCCAACCTACGACGGTAAACGCAGGCGCGGCCGTGGTCGTCCTGCTGGATGATCATGTTGCGATCTCTCGTGCCGACGGGAGTGTCTCGTTGTACGTTCACACAGCCAAATGTTTTCCGACGGGCAAGGCAGTCGAACAGGCCCGTGGCGTGGCAATCCCAAAGGGGGCGCAGGTCCTCACGTTGCGCGTTTTGCATGCTGACGGGACGACAACCAAAATCGATGAAAGTGCCGCAGTGTCTAGCTCCTCTCCAAAGCTGTCGCCGGGAGACACCATTGACACCGAGTACGCGCTGCACTTCGCTGGTGATGGAGGGATTCCGGAACACGCGGAGGTGTTCCAGTTTGTGTTCGGGAATTTCAATGAGCAGGTTTTGCATTCCCGGTTCGTGGTCCTGACGCCAGCCAACCGCGCTGATGGTGGCGTCATCATCACCACCGGAGCGCCGCCCCGCATAGACGCGACGGTGCGCAACGGCATGCTGGAACGCGTCTGGGAAAAGAACCTGTCCGAGGACGATCCTGCCGACGCCTTAGCAGGATCCGGGATCGTTCGGGTGGTTGAGCAGGAAAATGGGTGGACGGTTCCCAGCAATGCGGAGCGCCAGCGCCGGATTGAGACTATTCACCCCGGACCGCGCAATGAGGATTCGTAGCGGGTTGGTGTTTTCACCACAGAGGCACGGAAGACACGGAATTAAGAACAGATCTTAAAAAATCCGTGTTCTCCGTGTCCCGGTGGTGAACTAAAACTAGGCGCCGTACTCCGAACGCGCGCTACGCCACGCGCCGACGCTGCGGCGCTCAGCTTCTTCGGCAAAACCCTCCCCGAGTTTCTGTAACGTAGAAAAGATCTGCATGCCTTTTTGCAGGTAGTCGGGAGCGTTCTCCCATACTGCCTCGAATTTTTCCGGATATTCGGATGCCAGCACCGCCAGTCCCGCGGCCGCGAACGCCATTCCGACTGGACGGCGGCCGGTGAGGATAAGAATTGCGCCTGCGCCGATCGTTCCCATAACGACAGCTTTTTTCCAGTTCTGCATAGTCGCCTCCACAAATTTGATGCCGGATTACCGAGAAATAAGTTAGAGGAATCCTGAAGCATCGCCGTTGTACGCCGTCAACCCGAATCACAATCCTAAAGACGGCGAAGGCTGATGAAAAGATGCGGCCAGTGGTTGCGAGCCGCAGTTACTTGGGCTTCTCCGGGGTACTGGACGGCGAATTTACAAGCAGCAGCCAGCCACTTCCGCCACGCACCAGAATATCTTCACTCGGTTCGTTCGATTCCAACGTGATCTGACCCATGGGTGAGGTCCGTCCGTCATGGGCAATGGTCAGCTTCTTTTCGAAGCCGTAGGTGCCGCAAGCGGTTGTGGAGAAAACCCAAAGCGCCTGCTCCTGTCCGTTGTCGTCGCTGGTGGGACAGTCATCGCCGGGCGTGAGTTTACCCCAGACGCCGCTGCCATTCCAACGGGCGGTGTTCTCGGAGCCGACGTAACCGCGCCCGCGAAACACAAACTCACCGCCGACCTGCTGCGTGACCCATTCGTCCGAGGCCTCAGAAGTGGAAGCGCCCACTGGAAGCCCAGCTTGAAAAACGCTCTCCGTCGCGGCCAGGGCGCGCAGGCTGACATTGAGCGGAACCATTTGCTTGTCATCTTGAAGTTGATTGAACTGAACGGTAATCCGCGATCGTCCCTGAACCGAAACTACCTTGCCGCTCAGGTGAGAACCCTTCTTTATGACATCGCCGGTGGGCAACTTCACCTCCTGCATGAGCTTACCCTCGATTTTTTGCCCAGGCTTGTCGCTCTTGGCGTTGAGGGTTGTGCCTAACATGACAGGAAGCGCAGTCCCCGCGGGGAGGCTCTGAGCCGTAACAGTCGTCGCCGAGCAGAGTATGGCAGCGGCGAAACTCAGAAACGCGATTTTCATGGTTGCTGCTGATGGGGCGGACAAGCCGAAAGTATACAAGAGGAAAGTTGGGGTCGGGAGGGAGATGGGAGATGCAATCTGGTGCCGTGGCTTTCATCAACTCAGGTTCACTGAGATCAGTTGCTGTACGGGGTTTAACATTAACTGCCGACGGTCAATCGTCACCAGAGGACAGTCCACCAGGCGCCATTCAACTGACCTGTCTTCAGTAGATTAGGCCGTAATCTAAAATTAAGTTGACCTGCGTGGAGAAAGGCATAAGAGTAAGCCCGTTTGCCAGGAGAACCGCAATGGAAAAACGGCAGCAACGCACCGCTTCAGTTTTCGACATCTACTTGCAAAGGTCAGCAGTTGCACTTTTCATGGTGGTGTTGTTCTCGGCAATCATCGTGGCTGGCCCACCGGCAAAGGCGCAGACCTTCCAGGTCATCCACAGCTTTAGCGGCGGCGGAGATGGAGGTATTCCGCTCGCGGGGCTCATTGCAGATCGTGCCGGAAATCTCTATGGAACGGCGAGCGGAGGGGGACAAATTAACGGTTGCCAATATGGCTGCGGCGTTGCCTTCCGTCTGAAGCCCTCGGGCTCGGGTTGGACTTTAAGTCCGCTACATGTTTTTCAAGCCGGCAGGGATGGAGGTAAGCCGGAGGCCAGAATGGTCTTCGCAGCCAACGGCGTGCTGTATGGCACGACGCTCGAAGGAGGAGGCAACCATTGCTATAACACCACCTGCGGCATAGTGTTCAAGCTGAACCCTCCGGCGACGACCTGCAGAAGCACTCTGTGTCCGTGGAGCGAGACGGTGATTTATCGCTTCGTCGGGGTTCCGTACGCCGGTCTTCCCAACGGCGGGCCACTGGTCTTCGACCAGGTAGGCAATCTCTATGGTGTCGCCGCCGGCGGCCCCGACGAACATGGCGTCGTTTATGAGTTAACGCCCTCTGGGGGAACGTGGTCGGAAACTGATCTCGCCGGCGCCGATAACAGTACGAGCGGCGTGGTCTTCGACAATGCCGGCAACCTCTATGGAAGCAACTCAGGCGAGGGATACGGCGGAGTTTATCAGCTGCTCCACTCAGGCTCAGGGTGGACGGGGCATCAGCTGTATAGCATCATCGACGTAATTACGGACGGCTACGACACCTTGGGCGGCGTCATCCTCGATAATGCCGGCAATATCTACGGAAGCACTGTAGGAGAGGGGCCTGGGAATGGCGGAACCGTGTTTGAGCTTTCGGCGGGAACCTGGAACTTTAACGTTCTGTATGGCTTCAACGCCGGCACAGGTCCGGAGGAGAGCCTGACGATGGACTCGGCTGGAAACCTATACGGCACGACGTGGGGAGGCGGCACGCAGTTCAAGGGAAATGTTTTCAAACTATCTCCCTCATCCAATGGCTGGATCTACACCGATCTTTACGATTTCACGGGCGGCACTGACGGAGAATATCCGGTCAGCAACGTAGTAATCGACGGCCAAGGCAATCTCTACGGCACCGCGTCTCAAGGCGGTTCGGCATCGTGCAGTGGCGGTTGCGGCACCGTGTGGGAGATCACGCCGTAAGACGGTTACCCAGAAACGGTTTAACTTGATGGGGAAATTACTCCGATCGGTCGAGAACAGCCGTTATCACCGCTGATCCGCTCACGCCGTTTTACCTGGGGGACAGCGCTTTTCGAATCACTAAACCACCGCCAGCTTTTCCCGCACATCCACGCCCGCGCTGCGCAGCAGGTTCTCGACTGCGCCTTCATTGAGGCGCGTGGCGTCGTATTCGATGCGGATGGTGCGCTGTTGCTCCTGGAGCTTTAAGCGACGAATTCCGTACACCTCGTACATCTTTCCCAAGGCGCTCATTTCCTTCTCACCGGGGGGCATTCCAAAGCGAAACATTACTTCCACGGGTGTCATTGATTCGGCCTCGCGCAAACGTGCAATGATAGGTAGTGCGGAACGCGAGTGGCAATTCCCGAATCCACTATAGAGCAATAAGGCGCAGACCGGAATTGCTTTGTATGAAGGCACGACTTGAAGTCGTGCCCTGATACAAAGCGTTACCCGAAGGGTTGAACACGCAGCACATTCGTAGAGAGCGGCATGAGTGAGCCTGAAGTACCTTTGGAGAACCTGGTCCTGGATTTCTCCGCCACAGATCCGGTCTGCGGGATGATGGTCGATCCCCCGAAGGCGCGCGGCAAAGCGCAGTATCTGGGCGAGACTTACTACTTCTGCTCGCCCGGTTGCATGCACAAATTTACGGCGAATCCTGCCAAATATGTGGCGCCCGCAGGCGACGATAACGGTGTTGCTGCCCAACCCGCGCCAAAAAAGGTAGACGCAAAGAAGGTAGACAAAGACCCGGTCTGCGGGATGACGGTTAACCCGGCTATGGCGGCCTCGACGGCGGAATACGAGCGTAAGCTTTATCACTTCTGCTCGCGGGGATGCGCTGAGAAGTTCCAGCGCGATCCAAAGAAATATCTCGACACAAGTTACAAGCCGGCTGGGATGGCGAGCACGGTGCAAATCGGCAGCGCGCCCGTTCAGTCCGGCACCGCGCGCAAAACGGAGAAAGATCCGGTCTGCGGCATGAGCGTCGATCCTGCGAAAGCCGCGAGCACCGTTTTGGAGGTTAACCTGGGTTCCGCAACCTATGTCTGCCCCATGGACCCGGAGGTCAGGCAGGACCGCCCCGGCGCGTGTCCCAAGTGCGGCATGGCACTGGAGCCGGAGCTTCCCCTTGCAGCGGCGAAGACGCAGTGGACCTGTCCCATGCACCCCGAGATCGTGCGTGACGAGGCAGGCGCCTGCCCTATCTGCGGCATGGCGTTGGAGCCGAGGACGGTTACGGCAGCGGAGCCGGAAAATCCCGAACTTCGAGACATGACTCGCCGCTTCTGGACCAGCGTTGTGCTGGGAGTTCCTCTCGTCGCATTCGCGATGGTGCGCATGGGCCCACTCATGCACGCCGTGAGTCCGCGAGTGGGCAACTGGATTGAATTCGCGTTGGCGACGCCGATCGTGCTGTGGTGCGGCTGGCCATTTTTCGCGCGCGGCTGGGCATCAGTGAAGTTCCGCAGCCCAAACATGTTCACGCTGATCGCGATGGGCGTCGGGGTCGCGTACGTTTACAGCGCCGTTGCGACGGTTGCGCCGCAGCTCTTCCCTTCCTCTCTGCAGCGCGGAATGGGCGGTTTGCCCGACGTCTACTTCGAAGCGGCGGGAGCGATCGTCGCGCTGGTGTTGCTCGGGCAAGTGCTGGAATTGCGAGCGCGCAGCCAGACCTCGAGCGCCATTCGCGCGCTGCTTGACCTCTCGCCCAAGCTGGCGCGCGTTATGCGTGACAACGGCAGCGAGTACGACGTTCCACTCGATCAGGTGAAGGTCGGCGACAAGCTCCGCGTGCGGCCGGGCGAGAAGATTCCGGTGGACGGCACGGTGCTGGACGGCCTGAGTTCGGTGGATGAGTCGATGGTCACTGGAGAGTCGATACCCATCGAGAAGCACGGGGGCGACAAGGTTATCGGTGCAACAGTCAATGGGACCGGCTGGCTGCTGATGCGCGCCGAGCGCGTGGGCAGCGAGACCATGCTCGCGCAAATCGTCAAGATGGTGAGCGAGGCGCAGCGCAGCCGCGCGCCGATCCAGAAGCTGGCCGACCAAGTGGCCGCGTGGTTCGTTCCGGCGGTGTTAACGGTTGCGCTGGTGACTTTCGTCGTGTGGTTGGTCAAAGGACCGGAGCCGCGGCTGGCGAACGCAATCGTCAACGCTGTCGCGGTGCTGATCATTGCGTGTCCGTGCGCGCTAGGGTTGGCGACACCGGTCGCGATCATGGTGGGCACGGGACGTGGCGCGCGCGCCGGCATTCTCATCAAGAACGCCGAGGCGCTTGAGACCTTGCAGAGGGTCGACACGCTTGCTCTCGATAAGACCGGCACGCTGACACAGGGCAAGCCGGAGCTGATGTCCGTAGTGGCGGTTGGCGGCGAGACCGAGGAGCGGGTGGTGCGGCTGGTGGCAAGTTTGGAGCGCGGCAGCGAACATCCGCTGGCATCTGCGGTCGTCGAAGCGGCACAGGCGAACGGGATCTCGCTGATTCCGGCGGCTGAGTTTCGATCTGTGACGGGGCGTGGTGTGGTGGGCCAAGTGGGTGGGCATGAGGTTGCAGCAGGAAATGAAGAACTGCTGCAGGAGCTCGGGGTCGATGTGCAGGAGTTGCAGTCGAATGCCGAGTCGCTACGCCAAGAGGGACAGACTGTCGTCTTCGCTGCGGTCGATCATCGCGTCGCGGGAATCCTCGGTATCGCCGATCCACTAAAACCTGAGGCGGCCCAGGCAGTTGGCGACCTGCGCGGGCAGGGCTTACGTGTGGTGATGCTCACGGGAGACAACGAAACCACAGCGGCGGCTGTCGCGCGGAAGCTGGGCATCAGCGACTTCGAGGCAGGCGTGCTCCCCGATCACAAAGCCGAAGTCGTGAAGAGGCTTCAGCAGCAAGGACGAGTGGTTGCGATGGCGGGCGACGGAATCAATGACGCGCCCGCGCTAGCACAGGCTCAAGTTGGCATCGCGATGGGAACGGGAACGGACGTTGCGATGGAGAGCGCGGGGGTGACGCTGCTGAAGGGTGATTTGGCAGCGCTGGTGCGTGCGCGACGGTTGAGCGGCGCCGTCATGCGCAATATTCGCGAGAACCTGTTCTTCGCGTTTATCTACAACGCGGTTGGCGTGCCCATCGCAGCGGGAATTCTGTACCCGAAGTTCGGCATTCTGCTGAGCCCAATCATCGCCGCCGCCGCCATGAGCTTCAGTTCGGTGTCGGTGATCAGCAACGCGTTGCGATTACGAAATGCGAAGCTGTAAACATCGAGTTTCTCCCCTGCTGATCGTTTGACCGCAAGCGACGGATAGTCTCCCCAATCGAAGTCGACGACAATCGCGTTCATGGATGGCAACAAGCAGTGCCACGCCAAACCAACTTCCTGGAGAGACTGTATGAATTCGTTTCGAGTGATGGGTATTCCGACCGAAACCGCTGAAGAAGTTCGCGCCACGCTGAAGGCGCCGCGCTATGCGTTTCCCGCGCACGTGGAACTATCGACGGATCAGGCGCCCTGCCGGCACTGCCTGCGCTTGACCAAGCCGGAAGAAGACCGGCGAATCCTCTTCACCTACGATTGCTTCGACGGGCTGGAACAGTTGCCGCTACCCGGGCCGGTGTACATCCATGCCGAGTCTTGCGAGAGGTATCAGGAAAACGCCGGGTATCCGGAGGAACTTCGCAATCGCAAGATCACGTTCAATGCGTACGGGGAAGGCCGATGGCTGCTGGGGCAGCGGTACGTGGAGGATGGAAGCGTCGAGAAGGTGATCGAGGAGCTGTTCGCCAATGCAGACGTACGCTACCTGCACGTGCGTTCGACGCCGGCGGGCTGCTACACGTTTCGGATTGAGCGCGGGACGGCGTAGCCACAAAAGAGCCCACCCAAGCATCGGAAGCTTAGGTGGGGCACCCCTCTATAACCGTGTCGGCGTTGTCAAGAGACACGTGGACCTGCGAAGGGTTTTGACTTTTCCCTTCGTGGAGTTTTTGCTTTTGTAGTTGCCGTTGCTTTTGCTTTCTGGCTCATGCCACCAAGGCTCGCTTACAGAATCGTGCGGTGGAAGGTTCGGTTCCACCAACCATCTATCCGGTCGCTCTACTTCCCGACCATGATTCGTTGTTCAGACTTCCCGACTCATCCGGGGAGGCAAGGCGCTCCATCAGGCCAACGGTGATTTACCACTGCACCAGGGTGCCCCTCGAGCTGCCTTGCATGCGAACCAGCTGCGCATAACTAGCCTGGCTGCGCAGCATCCAGTACATCCGTACCGCCAACTTGCGGGCGATGGCGACCTTCGCCACCCCACTGCCGCGACGCAACTTCAGCCGCTGATAGTCTTGCTTGAGTTCCGCATCCAGCCGCGCCGCCGTGTGTCCGGCCTCGACCAGCAAGGAGCGCATCATGGGATTGCCTTGCTTGGAAATCGCTCCCAGCCGTTGCCGTCCTCCCGAAGAATGCTCGCGCGGATTCAGCCCCAGATAGCTGACCACTTGCTTGCTGCGCGCGAATCGCTCTACCGGACCCAACGTCAGCACAAAGGCCAGCGAGGTCACCGGCCCTACTCCGGGATGCGTCATCAGGCGTTGCGCGGCCGCATTCTGCGCCGCCTGTGCGGCCACCGCCTGGTCCAGCTCCCGCAGCGACTCGTCCAGTTGATTGAGCATCCGCAGCAACTCCTGCCGGCGATGGCTCGCCCACAGTCCCAACCGTAGAGCCTCCAACTCGACTCGTCCCTTCTTGGTGAACAGCTGCTTCTTGCGGCACACGCCCTCGCCCATGGCCAGCGCGTGCAACTGATTGCCTACCGCGTTGCGCATCCACACCAGCTTCTGTCGATGCCAGAGTAACTGCCGCAGATCGCGTTCCTCCAGGCTCGGCCGCCAGATTCGCGGAAAGCGTTCTTCCACCAGCAACTGCAGCACGTGGGCGGCATCGCGGGCGTCCGTCTTCTGCTTGCGCACCATCGATGCCCGGATCTGGGCGGCGTCCCCTATCCACAATTCATGTCCCCACTCCGCCAGCATCCGCTCAAACCAGCGCGTGTGCCCGGTGGCTTCGATCCCCACTAGAACTGGAGCTGCCAACTCGCTGTAGAAGGCTCGCGCTTCGCCGTTGGCGTGTTCCAGACGACGCTCCACCAGTTCGCCCGTTTCCTTGTCCAGCATCGCGATCTGCTGGTAGCGTGTGTGCAAATCACAACCTACAATCTTCATGTGCTCGGCTCCTTTCCTCCGAGCCTCGGTTGCTTGAGCGCACCAAGTCTACTCGGCGGCTGGGAGCCGACACGGTTATCTAATCATGCTACAACGGTTGTGTAGCCCGTTTTGAAAGGGCACGCCTTCAGGCGTGCCGCAACCACGACGTATGAAATCGGCTTTAGCCGCTGGGGGAAGCGGTCCCTCAGCGCCTAAAGGCGGGCCTGTCTGCGTGTCGAGGCGACACGGCTGAAGCCGTGCCCTTTCAAGGCCGGGATACAGTAACTCTGAAACCGCTGTAGAGGCCGGTACAATGTCCAGAAATTCCGCAGCGACCGATCGAACCTGCGCCTACACCCAGCGAAGGTAACCAACAGAAGCGGATAACGTAAAAGCATAGCGACGGTGTTTTGCTGTTATCATCCCCTTCGAATCGTGGTACTTTGACGCTTTACCACCATTACTGCCGGAATCTAACGAGTGGCTGAGAAACTTAGCGCCTTGTTGCTGTTCTCCTGCCTTTTAGCTGGCGCCCTCTCTGTGCCGACAGCAGCTCAGACGCAATATCCGAGAGAGGTGTACCTTCCTCCTGCAACATCGCAAGTCAAAATGACGGTCGCCGACGTGATCAAGCTGTCGAAGGCGGGAGTGAGCGACGACCTGATAATTCAACAGCTCAAGAAGAAGAACCACGTTTTTGATCTCTCCACTGATCGATTCTCCAACTCAAGGCCGCTCACGTTAGCGACCGTGTCATTCAGGTGATGCTTGACCCGCGAACCGACAGCGTGCAACCGCCTGCCGTGAAGACGGCTTCGCCGCCTGTCCCTGCGCAGACCCAGCAACCCGCACTGCAAGCAAGCCGACAGGACTCACCTGATCCCGCTCTGCCCGCTGAAATCGGCGTGTACGCGAAGGTGAAAGGTAAGTGGACTGAGGTGCTTCCGGAAGTTGTGAACTGGAAAACGGGCGGCGTTGTAAAAAGTGTCGCCACCGTAGGGATTGTAAAGGGAGATTTGAATGGCCATGTCAATGGAGCCATTAGCAGGAATCATCTGACCACGCCTCTCGAATTCTTGATTGTTGTCCCCGACGGCGTAGCTATAACGGAGTACCAGCTGTTGAAACTTCACCAACACGGAAGCAGTAGGGAGTTCCGCACTGTAACTGGCGGCGTTTTCCACGTTTCCGGAGGCGCAACGCGCGACCTGCTGCCGTTTGAGGGCGTGAAGGTCACAAGCCGTACGTACAGCGTGAAACTCGCTAGTTCCACCGGGGAGTATGGATTCCTGCCGCCCGGGGCATTGTTGGCAACCAATGCCGCCGCCTCATCGGGGAAGATTTACTCGTTCAGGGTAGTTGAATAGTATGCGGGATACAGTAACTCATTTTTTTCTCTCGCTGCTGCTGCTCCATAGCTTCATCCCGGTCTTTTGCCAAACCAAGGAAATCTATCTACCCCCGATAGCAGACTCCCAGCCGCAGCCAGTAATCGTTGAGGACGTCATCAAGCTCTCGAAGGCAGGGCTGAGCGACGACCTCATTATTCAGCAGATAAGGAGTAAGACGAGAGGCCAAGCTGTCGATCTTTCCACCGAACAACTTCTAAAGCTCAAAGGTGCTCATGTCAGTGACCGAGTCATCCAGGCGATGATTGGTTCGACTAGGGAAGCGGTGCAAACACCTGCTGCGGCTACAACGGATCACATGGCGACGAGTACGGCAGCGCCGAATACCGCGGAACCCTCGACGCCTGCGCAGGCGAGAGCTGTGCACGCAGACAAATCGACTGCGGAGCAGATATTCGATTTGAGAGCTCTTGTTGGTAAGACCGCGATTGCCCAACGAATGCCGTTGTTTGAGCCGGGAACCTACAACCGGCTTCCAGAGAAGTACGCTGGCCAAACGGTCACGATCGTGGACTTTAAACCATTGGCAATGCCCAAAATTCCGATGAACAACCAGGTTCTGGCCCGTCTGAGTGCAGAACAACGTGCGAGCATTAAGGATGCTAAGGGAGCTGGGGCCCTCATTCTACGTTTCCCTGACGGAACCAAGGCAGATACAGGTGTGATCCTGCCGTCCACTTTGCCAAACTATTTGGAACTGACCGAACCCTTTGATCAGGGTGTAGCAGGTGTCAAGTCAGATACGGTTGCATCGACTTCGGTGGCGTTGTCCCACTTAACGGAGAAGCTCTCTCCGGCGGAAGTAGAAGCAGCAATAAACGGTGCGGGGATTGATCATTGGGTTGACATTGAAGACATGGGTCTTATGGCGGCCCAGGGTGCCCAAGTACCGCGAATAACGCTTTACATGCCCGAAGCTATCATCGCTCGGCAAAGCAGATCAGCCAAGAATCAGTTCATCCGTTACGAGCCCTCCGAAGAAGACGAGCTAAGGTCATTAACTGTTGTGGCCCGGGGCTACGCGGGAAAGACAATAACTGAAGGATGCACTTCGATTACTCGGGTTGTTCTTCTATCTGATCCGTCTGGAAGAACCATTGGGGAATCATACGTGTCGGAGCCACTTGACGAAGTGTGGCGAAACAACTTCGGTGCGACGGATGTATGCCAGGCCCTTAGGGCGAAATTTGCTATCAGTGAAGTGAAGGGGGTGCGAGCAGCGGCCCCTAATGGCGAATTTCTGGTTGCAGTGTTTTCAGGCGGCGTACGGACAAAGACGTACAAGGTAAAAACAAAACATCAATCCAAACTGGGGTTGCACTAACTCCTGCTTCACATTCCCGGCATCTTCATCCCCGGCAGCCGCCGGGCGAAGCTGGGCTTGCCCATGCTCTTGAACATCTTGCGCATTTGCGCGTACTCCTTGAGGTCGAGTGAAGCTGCGGGTTTCTACCGCGCCGATCGCGAGCGCTTCCTGTATCTGCCCTGACCGGAATCGAGCACTGTACGCTGGCGACGTGGGGCGGCGCTGGCTTCCGCAGTTTTCATTAGTAGCCGCAGGGCGCGGTTTACCGATGCGGAATCGGGAAAGACGCGAGCCAGTTCTGGTTCAATGAGGATGAGATTCGACCCCGATACGGCCTGCCGATAATACTTGCCTCGAACCATCGGACCCAGTTCCGCGAGATCGTACTCCGGGCGCAGGTCGTCACTCCGTTTCGCTGCTCTTGCCTTCTTCATATTGGATGCGCTCTGTTCGGGTCGCCGTCCGGACGCTGATGATTCGCGTGCGCTCTCCCCGCTGACAATGCGCGACGAACAGCACGCGATGCCGGACGCTGTACCCGATCGTGATCTCCCGTGCCTCTTCCGCTGAATGATCCGGATCAAAAAACGTCATAGCGAGCGGATCAAGAAATACCGAGGAGGCTTCTTCAAAGGATACACCGTGTTTCTGGACGTTGGCTCTCGCCTTGGCTGCATTCCACTCGTAAACCACGGCTCAGTTTAGCGCAATGTGCTTCCCTGACCCGGCAAACCGCGCTGAAGAAGTGGCTGTTGATTTACGCCTGGAGCCTCGCTTCCACGAAGGAACTGGTAATGGTCTTTTCACATCCCCGGCATCTTCATCCCGGCCAGGCGTCGGGCGAAGCTGGGCTTGCCCATGCTCTTGAACATCTTGCGCATCTGGGCGTACTGACGGAGCAGTTGGTTGACCTCCTGCACCGATGTTCCTGAGCCGCGCGCAATGCGCTTGCGGCGATTGCCGTTGATGACCTCGTGGTGCTCGCGCTCGTACGTCGTCATGGAGTTGATGATCGCCTCCACGCGGTTAAGCTGCTTGTCGTCGACCTTGTCGGCTGCCTGCTGCATATTCGCAAACGGCCCGATCTTGGGCATCATGCCCATGATGCTGGAGATTGAGCCCAGCTTCTTCACCTGCCGCAACTGACCACGAAAATCCTCCAGCGAGAAGCCGCCGCTCGAGAACGCCTTGCGCGCAAATTCTTCCGACTTCGATTTGTCGAGCTTCGACTCCGCCTTCTCGATCAGCGACAGGATGTCGCCCATGCCGAGAATCCGGCCGACGATGCGGTCGGGATGGAAAGGCTCGAGTGCGTCATATTTCTCGCCAACGCCGATGAACTTGATCGGCTGCCCGGTGACGTTGCGGATGGAGAGCGCTGCGCCGCCGCGGGCATCGCCGTCCATTTTGGTGAGGACGACGCCGGTGAGCGTCAGCTTCTTGTGGAACTCGTCGGCGGAGCGTACGGCGTCCTGACCGGTCATGGAGTCGGCAACGAAGAGAATCTCCTGCGGATTCAGGATCTTCTTCAGCGACTGCATCTCATCCATCAACTGTTCGTCGATGTGCAGGCGGCCGGCGGTATCGACGATGAGCACATCGCAGGCGTTATTGATGGCTTCGCGGCGGGCTTCTTTCACCAGCCGCTCGACGGTCGCGGTGTTCGACTCCTCAACTTTGCCTTCGTAGAGCTGGGCTTTGATGGCGTTGGCGACAACCTTGAGCTGCTCGCGAGCGGCGGGACGATAGACGTCAACCGAAACCAGCATCGGCCGGTGGCCGCCCTGCTTCAGCCAGTGCGCCAGCTTGCCGGAGGTGGTGGTCTTGCCGGAACCCTGCAGTCCCGCCATCAGCACGACGGTTGGCGGCTGGGAGGCAAACTTCAGCTTTGCGGTGTCTTTGCCGAGGATGAGGATGAGTTCGTCGCGAACGATCTTGATCACCTGCTCGGCCGGCGAGAGCGCGGTCATCACCTCCTGGCCGATCGCCTTCTCGCGGATATGGTCGACCAGCTCTTTGACGACCTTGAAATTCACGTCGGCTTCGAGCAGCGCCATGCGGATTTCTTTCAGCGCTTCGCCGATGTTTTCTTCGGTCAGCGTGCCCTGTCCGCGCAGGTTTTTGAAGGCGCGCTGGAGCTTATCTGTAAGGTTCTCAAACATTGTCAGGAGTCCAATACAAGGCTGGGTACGCAGGTGCGAACGGCCACCGCGCTGTTATCAGAATAGCACGTGAGGTATAGGGGTCCTTCGACTCCGGCGCCCAACACCGGGGCGCCTTCGCTCAGGATGACACCGTTTATAAAGATCCCGCCTTTGCCCGGCAATTTGCATGTCGGTAACGTAACCCATATCCTAAGCGGCTTGGAGGTGGGTTCCTGATGATCGTCTGCCAAGGCGCGCACCGCGCCGCGCTGATCGCCGCATGCTTGCTCTTTGCCAGCTTCCTTTCGCCAGCGCAAGCCGTGCACTCCCGGCCTCAACAGAGCTCGTCCGCTCCAACCGCCGGGAAGTATCCCGAGCTGCCCAGCGAGATTCCCGACAAGTTCACACAAGCCACCACCAGCTTCAATTACGAGAAGCGCGACGTCATGATTCCCATGCGTGACGGTGTGAAGCTGCACGCCGTGATTGTCATCCCGAAAGGCGCGAAGAACGCTCCGATACTGCTGACGCTCACTCCGTACAAGGCGGACTCGCAGGTGAGCCACACCGCCAGTCCGGAGCTCGCCAGCATCCTGCAGGGCTACGACAATCCGGCGGACGTGATCGTGGAGGGCGGCTACATCCGCGTCGTCGAAGACGTGCGCGGCAAGTGGGGCTCCGAAGGCGACTACCTGATGAATCGCCCCTTGCGCGGGCCGCTGAATCCCACGCCGGTGGACGACTCAACTGACATCTACGACAGCATCGACTGGCTGGTGAAGAACGTTTCCGAGAGCAACGGCAAAGTCGGCGTGCTGGGAATTTCCTATGACGGCTGGACCACGCTGATGGCGATGTTCAACCCGCATCCTGCGCTGAAGGTTGTGGTGCCTATGAACCCCATGGTCGACGGCTGGATGGGCGATGACTGGTTCCACAACGGCGCCTTCCGCGAGCAGATGGAGATTTATTTCCAGCTTCAGGAAGCCGCGCGCGGGGACGGTCCGCACTGGTGGAACGCCTATGCCGACGACTACGACGCCTGGATGGCTGCGGGTTCGGCCGGCGAGATGGGGCACCTGCACGGGTTGGAGCAAGTCGGCTTCTGGCACAAGCTGGTGGACAATCCGACTTACGACGCATTCTGGCAGGAGCAGGCGGTTGACAAGCTGCTCGCAACCCAGCCGCTGAAAGTCCCGACTCTGCTGGTGCACAGCCTGTGGGACCAGGAAGACATCTACAGCGCGCCGGCGGTGTACCGCGCCATCAAGCCGAAGGATACCGACAATGACATGGTGTACATGGTGCTGGGGCCATGGCATCACGCGCAGGAAATTGGCGATGGCAATTCTCTGGGAGCGCTGAAGTTTCCCAGCGACACTGCCAAAGAATTTCGCGAGAAAGTGCTGGCTCCGTTTCTGGCGCAGTATCTGAAAGACGGAGCACCGAAGGCTGATATCGCGCCGGTCACTGCGTATGAGACGGGAACCAATCGCTGGCTGCGTCTGCCGGCTTGGCCCGCGGGATGTGCAACGGGCTGCACCATCACTCCGACGCCGCTGTACTTGCAGCCAGGACGCAAGTTGAGTTTCACCGCACCGCAAGCTGCAGGCACGCCGTACGAGGAGTATGTCTCCGATCCGGCGAATCCCGTTCCGTATTTACCGCGGCCTGTGCAGCCCTTCGGATACGGCGAGGATGCCACCTGGCCGACGTGGCTGGTGACCGATCAGCGCGGGCCGGGCGCGCGGCCGGACGTGCTGACGTTCGTCTCGGAGCCTTTGACTTCGCCGACAAAGATTGCGGGCAGGCCGGTCGCGCATCTGGTCGCGTCCACCAGCGGGATGGATTCGGATTGGGTGGTGAAGCTGATTGATGTTTATCCCGACGAGGTCGCGAGCGACAAGCACATGGGCGGATATGAGTTGATGGTCTCCGCTGACATCTTCCGTGGCCGCTATCGCGAGAGCTTCTCCAACCCGAAGGCCATCACGCCCGACACAGCTTTGCTGTATCAGTTCGCACTGCCAAACGCCGATCACGTTTTCCTGCCCGGACACAAAATCATGGTGCAGGTGCAGTCGAGCTGGTTCCCGCTGTACGATCGCAACCCGCAGACCTTCGTCGAGAACATCTTCTGGGCGAAGCCTGGCGACTTCAAGAAAGCCACACAGCGCGTCTATCACGCGCCGGGACAGGAGAGCTACGTTGAGCTGCCGCTGGTATCGGGGGAAAAGATGAACCAATAGATGTCGGCGCAACGGCCCGCCGTGGCCAAAAGAAGGCTAGAACGGCACCCATGCGTTATTAGGCAGCATTGTTGGCGCCGCCGAAAAGCAGATCCCTCGCGGGCTGAAGCCCGCTCGTGACGACAATCTTAGGGGTCTTGACAAATTCTCCATCCGCCGACGAACGCCGCGCCTGCGGTTTGCATCCAACTCTGCCCAGAGGAAGCTCTCAATCGCGAAGGGCGAATTCAGGAGCTTATGAGACTGGGAATGATTCGCAGCACTTTCTTCAGCGTGTTTCTAGCGCTCGTCTTCACCGTCAGCCTGCAGGCGCAGCAGGATACCTCCGGTGTGCAACAGAACGCCGGGCACGCCTCGCAACCGGCGGCATCTTCCAATGGCCCGGGTGGTGGCCAGGTTGAATCCGGTATGCCGGCAGCAGCTCAGCCACAAGTGGGCAAAACGGCTCCGGCGCAGGAATCGCCAGCCGCAACGGACAAGGCCGGTAACTCCACCCCGAGTACGGCAGCGAATCAGGCCGACTTAGGGGACAATCCTTACGATCCGATATTGGAGCCGCCCCCGCTGCCGAAGGGCAAGGCCACTCTGATCGGCGGAATCGCTACCGGCGTCGATCATGTCCGGAACCACATCGCGATCCAGCCGTTCGGCGGCGGCCCCAAGGTGAAGGTGTTTGTCGACGAGCGCTCGCACATCTACCGCAATGGGACCGAGACAACCATCCTTGGGATCCATAAGGGCGACCGAATCTACGTCGATACCATGCTCGATCCCAGGAACAACAAGATTCTCGCGAAGAACGTCCGCGTGATAACGGACACCGGGCTGGCTGAGGTTCGCGGGCAGGTCCTCGCGACGAACCCCGGCAAGGGAACGATCACCCTTCGCGATCAGTTGTCCGCCAAGCCGGTCACGTTCTCGGTGGGCGGCGGCACGGCTTACAGTTCGACCAAGGGGCCGGCGAGCGCGGGAGATGTGCAGCCGGGCTCGCTCATCGACGTGCAGTTTTCGCCGCATCGCGGCGATCGTGACATCGCGCGGGAAGTCACCGTTATCGCCAAGCCGGGCGATAACTACATCTTCTCCGGCGTGGTGAGTCACCTCGACATGCGCACGGATTCAATGTTCGTGGACAACAAGAGCGACGACCAAAGCTATGAGGTGCACTTTACTCCCGCCGATATCGCCGATTTGCGAGGCTTGAAGATCGGCTCAGAGGTCACCGCACGCGCCGTTTTCGACGGAAAGCAGTACAAGGCGACGAACATCAGGATCGAGAACGCCAGCGACCAGAGAAGCCAGGAGTCGAAGGCACAATAGTTGGGCTATTCCTTGCCCTGGCGGAAAGAAATCAGCGCCCATTCGCCATTGGGCGTGGACGTTTGCTGGCGAAGGATGTAGAAGTTGCCATCGTCGGCGCGAACCTTGTAGAGAACGGCTTCGGGATCGTACCACTGATCGACGACAGCATCGACGAGGTACTGCCTCCCATCCAAGCGAAAGCGAACCGGCCGCTGATCGGGCTTGTGGCCGGAATAGCACTCCACCTCAAGCTTCATTCGTTGGATTATGCACTGATGAGTCGGCCGACTCCAGTAGCCATTGACACCCCAGCTCAGTTAAGCGCCTGGGGACGATGCTTACGTGCGCTTGGGCATCGTAATTACTTCATGCGTAGGTGTGCGCTGACTGTTGCACCAGTAGCCGAGCAGCAGCAGATCGTCGGAGGTGAACTGAATGGAGCTGGGACGGACACTGCCATTCGTAAAAATATTCTTATCAAGGATTTCGTGGAGGCGCGCGACGGTAATCCCGAGCGCGGCAGCAGCTTCGGCTTCAGAGTAGAGGTGATTCCTGAGATTCAGTCTCGGCATAAGGGCGCATCCGGAGTTCCTGGAGCCTTTGTACCTGCTTTTGACCACGCTCGACATCGGGTAAACTGCTCATAAGCCAGTCGCGATGAAACCTTACCGACGTTTGCTTTTGTATCTATGGCTCTGTTGGGGCGCTATTGCGCCACTCTCGTGCAACGTCGCGGCAGAGGAGCCGGCGGCTCCCATCCCCACTCGCGCTGACAACGATCCCACCACTCGCAAGGGATTCGATCACTTCTATAGCCTGGAGTACGACAAGGCGATCCACGAATTCGAGGGGGCGCGGCAAGCGCATCCTGACGACCCTTTCGCGGTCAATCATCTGCTGGCCGGAGTCATTTTCAAGGAGCTCTACCGCATCGGCGCACTGGACACGGAGGCCTATGCCGCAGACAGCTTCCTGAACAAGAAACCGTTGCAACCGCTTGACCCGCAGGCAGGCGACCGGGTGAGGCAGCTAACCGAGCAGGCGCTGGCACTCTCGCAGGCGCAGTTGAATCGCAATGCAAACGACGTGAACGCGCTGTATGCGCGCGGATCTACGCGGGCGCTGCACGCCACATACATTGGTATGGCTAATCATGTTTGGTTCGCTGCACTGCGCAGCGCAGTGGCCGCGCGTCACGATAACGAGCATGTGCTGGAGCTTGACCCGAAGTACGTGGACGCGAAAGTGATCGTCGGGACGCATTTGTATATCGTGGGCTCGCTGAGTTGGCCGGCGAAGGTGGCAGCGTCCCTCGCAGGATTAAGCGGAAGCAAACAGAAGGGACTTGACGATCTCCGTCAGGCAACGGAAAGCAGCGATGTCGAGGTCGCGACCGACGCCAAGATCGTATTGGCGTTGTTTCTGCGACGCGAGCAGAAATATGAAGAGGCGCTGCGCGTGGTCAATGGCCTGCAAAACCAGTACCCGCGCAATTTCCTGATGGCTACGGAATATGCTCACCTGCTTAACGCTGCCGGTCATGGACAGGAGGCGATAGCCGCGTACCGCAAAGTTCTTGCGGGGTGCCGCAGCAACAGTTACAACCAGTGCCGAATCGAGATTCCCGCGTATGGACTGGGCGAGGCACTACGCGGCCAGCGAGAATATGCCGCCGCCGCCGAGTCCTATGAGCTCGCCGCCAGTAGCGGCAGCGATGCTGAGATGAAGCAGAAAGCCACGCTCGCGGCGGGAGAGATGTATGACGTGCTGCAAAAGCGCGACACTGCGATGGAGAAGTACAAGGCGGTTATCGCCGAAAACTCTACCTCCAACTCGGCCGATCTTGCACGCCATTACATGAAGCAGGCCTACAAGAGCCAGTAAATTCTTGCGCTAAAGGCTTCAACTTTGATTACGGTCCGCGACACAGGTTCGGGGGCGACTTTTCAGGTGAAGGTGCACCCTCGCGCGAAGAGGAACGCCATCACTGGGGACGTTGGCGACGCGTTGAAAGTCGCGCTCACCGCCGCACCGGTTGAGGGCCGGGCCAATGAAGCTTGCGTGGAATTCTTTGCCGAACTTTTGAATGTACCGCGTTCGTCAGTTACGATAGCCGCCGGGCACGGCAGCCGTCGCAAAATCATTCGCGTTACCGGAATGTCAGCGACGGACCTAGTGAAGAAGCTGTCGAGTGCCTCGCCATCCAATGACCCTGGCAACTGACAACCAGCAACCGACAACCGATCGAAGCCTGATGCAGCGTTGGCGCGACATTCGCACCGGCTTCGAGCGTCCCTTCTGGGTCGCCAACCTCACCGAGCTGTTCGAGCGGCTCTCGTACTACGCCGCATTCGCTACCCTGGCCCGATACCTGCACGAAACTCTGAAGTTTCCGGTCGAGCAGGCCGGTACGTTAACCGGGTTTTTCGGCGGGCTGGTGTGGTTCCTCGCGGTTTTCGGCGGCACCGTGGCCGACCGCATGGGCTTCCGCCGCGCGCTGTCGGTGGCCTATCTTGTTTTGAGCTGCGCGTATTTCCTGTTGGGATCGCTGGGCGCGCCGTGGCTCGCGCCGATTCGTGACAGCGTTCCTCTGGTCGCTCTCGCGACGTTTGTACTTGCGCTTCCGGCTCTCGGTATCGCGCTGGTGAAGCCTAGCGTTGTCGGCACGACTGCGCGCGCCTCGAAAGAGAATGTTCGCTCGATCGGCTACGCCATTTACTACACGCTGGTGAACATCGGCGGCTTCTTCGGACCAGTGGTCGCGTCCTACGTGCATCGGCACATGAGCGTGGAGAACGTCTTTCGTGTGGCCGCGCTCAGCGTCTTTCTGATGTTTATCGCGGTTCTGCTTTTCTTCCGCGAGCCGCGGCGCCGTGACGAGGTCAGGACCACGAGTCTGGCACAAGCCGGGCGGAACTTCGGGACCGTCATTACCAACCCGCGATTCATGCTGTTCCTGGCGATCTTCACCGGCTACTGGATCGTTTACTGGCAGATGTTCATCACCCTGCCGCTCTATGTTCACGCCTACGTCAACCCCAACGCCGATACCGAACTGCTGTTGGCGACCACGCCGCTAGTGGTAATTACGCTGACCGTGGTAATTAATCTGCTGACACAGAAGATTCCCGCGTTCACCGCTATCATTCTGGGCACCCTGATGACGGCGCTGGCTTGGATTATTTTGATCCTGCGACCGACGGTGACCGGCGTGATTATCACCCTGGTCGCGGTCGCGCTGGGAGAGATCACGCAATCGCCGCGCTATTACGAATACATCTCCCGGCTGGCGCCCTCAGGGCAGCAAGGGACCTACATGGGATTCGCATTTCTGCCGCTCGGAATCGGGTCGCTCCTAGCGGGCCCTATTGGCGGTTATCTGCTCCACCACTTCGGCGAGGTCGAGCACCGTCCAGCCGTAATGTGGTGGGTCATTATCGGCATCGGGGTGATGACGGCGATTTTACTGTGGGTGTATGACAAGACGCTGCGGCCGAAAGAAGCGGCAGTTAGCAGTTAGCACTCAGCAGTTAGCAGTCAGCAGTTAGCAGTCAGCAGTCAGCAGTTAGCGAATAGCCGTCGGAGGTTAATCAACAAAACTGCATCGCTGAATGCTTTGGCTAATTGCTAAGTGCTAAATGCCAATTGCTAATTGCCAAGGCGAGCAATATGGCTAAAGCTCCCACTTACCTTGCCACTCATATTCGCCGCGTGCTGCTTGACGGGGCGTCCGCGCCCCACACGGAAGAAGTGCAGCGCTTCTTCAAACATGAGATCAAATCGCGCGGCTGGTACACCGGCGAGTTGCGCCAAGTCGCCTTTCGTTTTCGGAGAACGATTCTCGGTGAGCAGGACATCGGCTATTTGGTGGAAGTATCGGACAAGCTGTTTAGCGGCCTTGTTCTGGAAGAAAAGGTGTTCGCAGTGTTGATGCTGCAGGGCGTGGTAGACGAATTCGGCAAGCAGCAATTCAGGCTATTTGAAAGCTGGCTGGACCGCATCAGCTCCTGGGCCGATCATGACGCGCTGGTGCAGTATCTGATCGGGCCGATGATTGTCTCCGATTCAACGTTGCTGTCACGTCCGCTGCGCTGGGCAAAGTCGAAGGAGCGCTGGCATCGTCGCGCAGCAGCCGTAAGCCTCATCCACAGCACACGCCAGCACAAGAATTTCGAGCACATTCAGCGCGTGACCGAAATGCTACTGACGGACACCGACGAGATGGTGCAGAAGGGACTGGGCTGGCTGTTGCGCGAAGCAGCCAAAGCCAATCCAGAGCAGGCAGTCAGTTATCTGATGACGATCCGCGATCGCGCGCCGCGACTGGTTCTGCGCACGGCCTGCGAGACGCTGCCGCAGACAACGAAGGAGAGGGTGCTTGGAAAGAAGCGGTTAGCATTTGGCGGTTAGCATTTGGCACTTAGCATCTAGCACTTCGACCACTAGGGCGTACTGATCGGCGCCAGTGCTAATGCCAAATGCCAAGTGCTAACGGCCAAGAGCTAATTGCTAGTTGCTTCTTCTTCATACGGATCGCGCAGATAACCTTCCACGGCAAAATCCTCGCCGAAGCGATGTAGGGTCACTGACTTCAATGTTGCTGCTTCGCTGATGCGGCGATATCCCGCGCCTAATGCGAAGGGGATCGAGCCGGTGCCCGCCAGAATCTTCGGCGCGTAATAGAAGAAGACCTTATCCACGATGCCGGCGGCCAGTGCGGCCCAATTCACCATCGCGCCGCCTTCAATGATGAGGCTGGTGATCTCGCGTTGGCCAAGAGCGGCCATCACACGGTTGAGGTCGGGACGTGCATCGACAACGTGCGAACCGGCCGGAAACACCAGGGTGCCATCCGGTTCCGCCCGTCGCATGGGGACTTGCTCGACCATGATGCCGCGTGACTCCAACTCACGGCGCTTGTTCTCCTCCGCGAAGCAGCAGAAGACGATGACATCTTCGCGCGCAGTCTTGACCACGCGCGACTCCACTGGCAGACGCAGGCGAGAATCAAGGATGACGCGCAGCAGCGGACGCCGGCGCGGAAGGCCGGTGCGATCGGTCAGCAGGGGATCGTCGGCGAGCACCGTGCCCACGCCCACCATAATTGCGTCGTTCGCGTGGCGAAGGTGCTGCACATGCTGGCGGGCAATTTCGCTGGTAATCCATCCACCGCTGGCAGCAGGCGGCCCTACCGCCGGAGGTGATTCCAGTTCAGGGGGCGGCGGCGCGATCTTGCCATCGAGCGTCATCGCAGTTTTGAGCGTGACAAAGGGGAGCTGGTGGCGGATATACCTGGCGAAAGCCTGGTTGAGTTTGCGGGCTTCGGGTTGCAGTAGCCCCTCCCGCACTTCGATCCCGGCGCTGCGGAGCTTGGCCAGCCCGCTCCCACTCACCAGCGGGTTGGGATCGCGCATGGCAACGAAAACGCGCTGGATACTCGCCTGAATGACTGCGTCAACGCAAGGATGGGTCCGCCCCGTATGCGAGCAGGGCTCCAGGTTGATGTAGAGCGTTGCGCCTCGGGCACGCTCGCCGGCTTGTTCGATGGCCAGAATCTCGGCATGTTTGCGGCCCGCATAGGTGTGTGTACCGCGACCGACAATCTCGCCGCCGGGACTCACCAGCACCGCGCCTACACAGGGATTGGGCGAGGCCAGCGCGACGCCTTCTCTGGCGAGGTCCAGCGCCTGCTGCATAAACTGCTCGTCGCGAGTTGATGGTTGAGGGGGCAATTGCGCGGGAATTATTTCTCTAGAACTCACCGGGTAAGTGAACGGTCAATCTTAGTCGAAGACGCTGGGACAGACTCAATTCCGCCCGGTTCTCCCTTTCAAGGTAGAGCGCCATCGCTTCTTTCAGATTGCTGAGTGTTTCGCTAAGGGTGCGCCCTTGTGTAACTACAGCAAGCTCCACGCATTCGGCCATATAAACGTCATAAGCGTCGAGACCGGGACGGATGACACCGTGAATGACGCGCCGCTTTTCCAAAATATGCGCCTCAATCGAATAGTGAGTTTACGAAATCCTGCGGGTTGAAGGGCAGCAGGTCGCCGGCTTTTTCTCCCACTCCCACGTAACGCACGGGCAGGCCGAGCTCTTTACAGATGGCGACGACAACCCCGCCCTTTGCGGTGCCATCCAGCTTGGTGAGCACGATACCCGTTACGCCTGCGGATTGCGTGAACAGGCGGGCCTGCTGCAAACCGTTCTGGCCGGTGGTGGCGTCCATCACCAGCAAAGTTTCATGCGGAGCATTGGCGCTGAAGCGTTGCGCAGTGCGGCGCATCTTCTCCAATTCGGCCATGAGGCTGCTCTTGGTGTGCAGGCGGCCCGCCGTGTCGACGATCACGTAATCTGTGCTGCGCGCCTTGGCCGCTTGCAGCGCATCGAAGAGCACGGCTGCCGGATCGCCGCCCGGCTTGTTCTTGATTACTTCGGTTCCGGTGCGATCGCCCCAAATCTCCAGTTGCTCGATGGCCGCAGCGCGAAAGGTGTCGGCGGCGGCCAGCAACACGCTCTTGCCTTGCGAACGCAACAGATGCGCCAGCTTGCCGATCGAAGTTGTTTTCCCAGTTCCATTGACGCCGACCACCAGGATGACTTCAGGCTCGCCATCCACTTTCTGCACAGGGCTTTTGTCTGCTGTGTCGAGAATGGCCAGCAGCTCGTCTTTCAGCACACGCTTGAGCTCATCGACATTCTGCACTTGCTTGCGATCGACCTTTTCTCGCAGCGCTTCCAGAACGGTTGCCGTGGTCGCAGTGCCAAGATCGGCGGCGATCAGCGTGGCTTCCAGGTCATCGAGGGTTTCGCGATCGATCTCCTTACGGAAGGCCACCACCTCTTCAATGCGCTCGCTGAGGGTCTCGCGCGTGCGCGTCACCGCCTCTTTCATGCGCTTGAGGAAGCTGGGCTTCTCTTCGGTACTGCCGAAAAGGGTCTGAATCATGAATATTCCGTTTTAAAAGGACGCACGCAGCTCCGCGGAACAGAGCTCCGCGATGAGCCGCCGGCGTTTCCCGAACATTCGATTATAAGGGGCTGGCCGACCGGAGCCGGGTTCGCGGAAGCGTTAACTCGCAGGCAAGCTCTCGCGTGACTGCTCTTTTGGCGCCTCGGCGGGAGCGGAGACATGCCCAGGGAGCACCTCGCGCAACGCCCACTCGATGCGCTCAACCGAGCTGCGGATCAGCTCCAGCGACTCATCATCCTTGCCAACCGCAGCAGCATAGGTAATCACCTGGAGCGCGTTTCGAATGTGATGATTCATTTCGGCAATTGTGGTCAGGCGCTGACGTATGAGGTCGCGCCGAAGCCGTTCATTGTAGGAGAGACTGTAGAAGAGAAAGCCCGCTACGACACCGGTGAGCAGGTTTGAGGAGCAAAATTTCTGTGCGAGTCACACCGTCGCGCGCGAGCAGGTGATCGAAGCCGTAACCAACCATCGCGACCAGCAACACGACCGAGACGCAGAGCATGATCAGCCGCGTCTTTGAATCTCTCCTCAAATCCATGGCTGTACCAATTCCATTCCGCCCCTGGAATTCGTCACCTTAAGCTTCAGACGCGGCAGGCGCCGGTTCGTCTTTGTGAAAATGCCGCACAATCGCGTCCGCCTGGGAACGGCTGACGACTGATCTCAAGGCCACCGGATCGGCGTCCTTCACGGCCTGCAGACTGCCGAAATGCTGCAGCAAACGCTTCGTAGTTCGGGCACCCACGCCCGGGATCTCCAGCAGCTCCGTGTTGCGGTCGCGCATCTGGCGCCGCTTGCGATGGAACGTCACCGCGAACCGGTGCGCCTCGTCGCGTATGAGCTGCACCAGGTGCAGCACGGGCGAGTGCCGGTCCAGTATCACGGGATCGTCTTCCTGCCCATGCAGATAGATGATTTCTTCCCGCTTGGCGATGGACGCCAGTGGCTGGTTTACGATTCCTAGCCCCTCCAGCGCCTCAGCAGCAGCATGCAACTGCCCAATGCCACCATCGATGAGCACCAGGCCGGGCATGCTTTCCTTCTGGGTGGGGCCAGAGTCGACGCCCGCCTCGGTCCCCGATTGCTGCAGGCGCTTGTAGCGGCGGGTCACCACCTCGCGCATAGAGGCGAAATCGTCTACGCCGTCTACGCTTCTGATAATGAACTTGCGGTAATCGGATTTCTTCATCTTGCCGGCTTCCCACACCACCATGGACGCAACAGTTTCCGCCCCCTGGATGTGCGAGATATCAAAACATTCGATGCGCTTGGGCAGCTCCGGCAGCATGAGCGCGTCCTGCAGCGCCTCCTGAATTGCCTTGGCTGCGGGCTTCATCACGCGGAAGCGCTGGTCGAAAGCCTGTTTTGCGTTTTGTCCTACCAGGTCAACCAGCGACCGTTTTTCGCCACGCTGTGGCACGTGGATCTGCACCCGCCGCTTCTGTCCTTCTGACAACACCTCCTCCAGCGTTGCTCGGTCCTGGAAATCAACCGGTACATAGATCGTATGCGGCACGTATTGCTGGTCGAGATAGATCTGCTTGAGCAACGACGAGAAGAACTCCCCAGGCTGGAACGAATTCCCCACCATCTCGCTGAGATCTTCCCAGAAGAACTCGCGTTTGTCGACGATCTTGCCGCCGCGCATGTGAAACAAGTTCACGGCCAGCATCTGGTTTTCGTAGTGATAGCCGAAGACGTCGGCATCATCACCCTCCACTGCAGCAATTCGTTGTTTCTGCTCCAGAAGTTCCAGGGTCGAGATCAGGTCACGATATTTGGCCGCGAGCTCATATTGTTCCCGCTCAGCTGCCCCCGTCATGCGCTGATGCAAAGAACGCGACAGGTCGGCGCTGCGCCCCTCAAGAAACATCCTTACGTCCTGGACCGCCTCGCTGTAGCGCTCCGGCGTAGTGAGCCCCTGGACGCATGGCCCGAGGCATCGCCCGATGTAGTACTGCAGGCATGGTCGAGGATAGTAGCGGGTCAGGTCCAGCTTGCACGAGGGGATCAGGAAGTGGCGATGTATAAGATCGACGATGCGATAGGCCAGGCTCGTGGGGAAAAACGGCCCGAAGTACAGCGAACCGTCCTTACGCAGCCGCCGAGTGGGGAAGACGCGCGGATAGCGTTCGGTGATGGTGAGCTTGATGTAAGGATAAGTCTTGTCATCGCGCAGAAGGATGTTGTAGCGCGGCTTCTTCTGTTTGATGAGGTTGTTCTCGAGCGCCAGCGCTTCCTTCTCATTGTCGACCACGACGTAGTCAACATCGACTGCCTCGCGCAGCAGCGAACCGGTCTTGGCATCGGCCAGCTTGCCCTCTAGAAAATACGAGCGCACCCGCGAGCGCAGGTTGTTGGCTTTGCCCACGTAGATGATCTGCCCCTCGGCGTTTTTGTACAGATACACGCCGGGTGAGGTGGGCAGAGTGCGAATTTTCTGGTGAAGATCCATCGCGTAAAAATTTTACTATTGCAGTCAGGATTATCCGGCGCCTGCCCGGAGCTTTCCGATTGCTGCTCCTTTAGTTCCGCAAGTTGTTGACAAGAGGGCAAAACGCGAGCGACGGCAACAGGATCACTGGCACCAGACTTGCTCTTGTATCAGGCAGGCCGAACGGCGGCTGACCGCCTGCCGAGGGCCACAGGGCGAGGGAGCCATTCCATGAATCGATTTTCCGTGCTGGCAGTGCTGGTGGCCGGTAGCTTGCCTTTTACGGTGGGCTGTGCCACTAAAAAGTACGTTCGCAATCAGACCACACCCGTCATCAACAACGTTAATGAATTAGATGACGAGACCGCCAAAAATACTCGCGATATCCGCGACACTGACACTCGCGCTCAGCAGGGTATCGCGCAGGTGAACAACAAGGCCGCCGCCGCCGACCAAAAGGCGCTAGCCGCCGGGCAGACGGCAGACCAGGCCAATCAGAATGCTACGCAGGCCTCCAATCGCGTGACCAGCCTGGCCGGAACGGTTGAGAACCTGGACAACTACAAGCCGGTGACCGAGACGACTGTGCTCTTCGGCTTTGACAAATCCCAGCTGACGCGCAAGGACAAGCAGACGCTCGACGACCTCGGCGCGCAACTGGAAAACCAGAAGCACTACATTATCCAGGTCGAGGGCTACACCGACTCTACTGGCGCGGCTGATTACAACTATCAGCTCAGCCAGCGCCGCGCGGACGCCGTCATTCACTACCTGGCGCAGAAGTACAACGTCCCGGCGCACAAGATCTTCCTAATCGGGCTAGGGAAGGACAATCCGGTGGCCGCGAATACCAGCTCTGCCGGCAGGGCGAAGAACCGCCGTGTCGATGTGCGGCTGATGGAGAACAGTCTGACCGAGTCGGCGCAGTCAAATTCGGGAAACCCGAACTCGAACCAGCAGCCAATGCAGCAGCGATAAAGGTCAATCAGCTCCGCTCAGCCCGGAGCCAATGGCCTTGAGCAGGCCTATTGGAAAAGAGGTCGTCCACCCGGGCGGCCTTTTAATTTTGAGATTGGCGCGGTTGAGGATTTATTCTGATGGCATGAGACTCCGTGGTTGCGGTACCGCCCTCGTTACTCCCTTCAAACAAGACGGCAGCATCGACGAATCGGCCCTGCGCGAGCTGGTGCGCTGGCAGGTTGAGTCCGGCATCGATTTTCTTGTTCCGTGTGGCACGACCGGCGAAACCCCGACACTTACTCACGACGAGTGGTTGCGAGTGATCGACTTGACCATCGAGACTGCCGGCGGCCGCGTGCCCATCATGGCGGGTGCGACCTCCAACAACACCAGCGAAGCTGTTGCCAAGGTGAAAGAGGTCTCGTCGCGATCCGGCGTGAACTACATTCTTACCGCGACGCCCTATTACAACAAGCCCACGCAGGAAGGAATCTACCAGCACTTCAAGGCGATTGCGGAGGCCTCCAGCAAGCCGCTGGTGCTGTACAACATCGCCGGACGTACGGGAACGAACATCGAAACGTCTACGCTGCTGCGCCTGGCCGAGGTTCGTAACATCTTTGGCGTGAAAGAAGCCAGCGGCAACATCGCGCAGATCGCCGAGGTGTGCGCTTCCCTACCCGAGGACTTCCTCGTCTTCTCCGGTGACGACGCGATTACGCTGGCAGTCATCGGATTGGGCGGAGTGGGAATCATCTCCGTCGTGTCGAATGAAATTCCGGCTGAGATGTCGCGCATGACGAACGCTGCGTTGGCTGGCAAGTGGGACACCGCGCGCTTGCTCTTCCGCAAGTACCTGCCGCTGATGCAGGCCAACTTTATCGAGTCGAATCCTGGCCCCGCGAAGGCAGTGCTGGCAATGATGGGCCGCATCGAGGAGGTGTATCGCCTGCCTCTCGTGCCGATGAAAAAGGAAAATCGCGCGAAGCTGGAAAAGATTGTGGCGGAAGCGGGGTTGCTGCACGCCCAGCCTGCAGCTACGCGATAGTTTTCACCACGGAGGCTACTGAGCACCACTGCCGCCCGACCGCCGCCGTCGAGCGCAAAACCAGCGCTCGATAAAAGCGCTCTGGCTATGACCTGCTCAGCGCCCCTCTTTCCGAAGAATTCTCCGTGTTCTCCGTGCCTCCGCGGTGAAGAGACCTTTTCAAGCTACAACGCGATACTGGCTGGCGGTGAGCACCCGCCGGTAGAGCTCCTCGTAATCCCGCGTCATCCTGAGGGCGCTGAAGCGCTGCTCGACGCGGGTGCGGCATGTGTCCGGCGAGATGCGCCCGATCTGACCCAAAGCCCCGCACATCTCTTCGAGCGTGTCGACGATGAATCCGGTCTCACCATCGGCGACCACCTCCGGAAAAGCTCCGCGACGAAATGCGACGACCGGGGTGCCGCACGCCATCGCCTCCATTGCGACCAACGAACTGGTCTCCTCGGCTGTACTGGTAAGCAACAGAGCCCGGGCATGGCGCAGCAAATCGATTTTCTGTGACGCCAGGGGTGTGTCGACGAATCGCACGTGCCCATTCAGATGCGGTCGTATTTCGCGGTCGAAATAGTTCTGGTGGTACCGGAACGGGTAAACTTGTCCGGCAACTACCAGCGTCAGACCAGCACGGCGTGACACCTCGAGAGCAAGGTGCGGCGCTTTCTCCTCGCAAATCCTTCCCAGCCAGAGCACATAATCCTTCTTCTCGCGCGTGAATGGAAACTTCTCGAGTGCTATTCCGTTCTGAACCACGCCTACCATGTTCGGCAGATCACGAAACGAGTTCATTTGCGCCTGGGAGACGCAATTGAAGAATAAGTTTGGCGGAAAAGGTCGAAACCATTCCTCTCGATAGAAAGACCGAGGCAGGTGCAGGGTGGCGAGTACCGGCACCGGGCTGTGTGCGGCAAAGCGAAAGCTTCCGCTTTCGTTGTGAATCAGGTCGAACTCGCGCGGATGATGAGCAAGGTATTCCACTATGCGCGCATTATGCTGACGCTCTCGCGCTTCGAACTGGTCGGGTTCACTAGCAGGCGGCCCGGTCGCGAGCAGCTTTCCGCAAACCCGTGAGCCATCAGCCGCAGCTACTGTGGTGCGATGGCCGGAGGCGGCCATCTCGCGCTCGACCGCCAGCAGCATCTGTTCGGCGCCGCCCGCGCTCTCCGCGGTCACTGTGAGCAGCGGATAGGCAACGTACAGGAGCGAAAGTCTCGAGGTGCGCATCATCGTTCGGCGGTCTGCGCGGTGGCGGAGCGGATGAAATCAACAAACGCGGCGCAGACTTCCTGCGCAGTCATGTTCCACTGCCAGACTTCGTAATTGGTTTTGCCCGCATGTGGGGGGCGCGTGTAGTCATACTCTATCTGCGGCCGGACGATCTCTCTCGCCACATCGAAACGGCTGAGAAAATCACCTTGCGAGCTGTGGGCCAGGCACATTTCGCGCTTGCGTTGCTGCTCGTCGGAAGTGGCGTGTACATCGACCTGATCATCAGTTGGCAGGATGAAGTCCTGAAATGTCCCGCTGCCGTCCTGGTTGCGGTGATACAGCGGCGCCTCCCAGCAGGGGATCTCGGCCAGCTTCGCCAACTGTGCTGCAAGAAAACTGCACGAGTCATGGTCGGGGTGGCCGCCTTCATACGCCAAGGTCAGCAGCGCGGTTGTCATGCGACGACGAGCGATATCCGCCAGCAGATCGAAAGCCGGCCAGAGGTTCCGAAACAATTCCTGGTCTACCAGCGGCTCACCTCCGGGGAGATCGGCGAGGAAGATGACATCCTTCACGCCCACGGCGTTCATGGATACAAGCGCCTCGCGCCGGCGCAGCGCCGCGTAGGCTTCGCGCGAGCCATGCTCCTTCCAGAAGTAAGGATCAGCCGGCGACCCATTCGTGGCAAACACTACGACGGGGTCGCTCATGCGCTGCAGCAAGCATCCAAAGGCGACGCACTCGTCGTCGGGATGGGCCACCAGCACCAGCGTCCGGCCGAACAATTCGTCAAGCCGCATCATGATTTTGTTCGATGCACAATCGGGGTAGCTGGATTGAGAGGTCGCTATTCGCTAATCGCTTTTCGCCAAAGAGTCGCTGTTCGCTCTTCGCTCTTCGCCCAGAACCTGGTAGTGCGGCTGGCCGACCCATGCGTCAGGAGGGATTGACCGCCGCATCCCAACAGTAAAGTCGAGCTTCAAGTCATGCCTCTGGCGAAAAGCGACTAGCGCAAATGCGGCGTGCTTTATACTGCCCGCCATGCAACAACTGCGGTCTGAAATCGAGCGCCTGTACGCGCTGGGCGATGACGCCTCGGATGAGCCCCATGCCGTCGCCACGTTTGTGAAATTTCGCGAGGCCCTGAGCGCCGGGCAGGTTCGCGCAGCGGAAAGAACCGGAGGACGTTGGCAGGTGAACGCTTGGGTGAAACAAGGCATCCTGCTTGGCTTTCGAATCGGCAGGCTGGCCGAGAGCGGCGACCAGCGCGTGCTCTCGTTCGTCGACAAAGACACATACCCGCTGCATCACTTCACTCCCGGCGAACAGGTGCGTGTGGTTCCTGGCGGCTCGTCGGTGCGTAGCGGCGCATACGTCGCGCCATCCGTCATCTGCATGCCGCCGATGTTCATCAACGTGGGAGCATATGTCGATGAGGGGGCGATGATCGACTCGCATGCGTTGGTCGGGTCGTGCGCGCAAGTCGGCAAACGCGTGCACATCAGCGCCGCTGCGCAGATCGGCGGGGTGCTGGAGCCGATCAATGCATCCCCGGTGATCATCGAAGACGATGTACTGGTGGGTGGCAACTGCGGCGTGTACGAAGGAACTCAGGTCGGTGCGCGCGCCGTGCTGGGAGCGGGCGTGATACTTACGCGCTCGACGCCGCTGTTCGACATCGTGCGAGGCGAGATCTATCGGGCTAGCGAAAGCGAACCGCTCCGGGTGCCTGAATCGGCCGTGGTGGTGCCGGGCGCGCGTGCCATCAGCAAAGGAAAGGCCGCCGAGTGGGGCTTGTCACTCTACAGCCCGGTGATCGTGAAATATCGCGACGAGCGCACCGACCGCGGAGTGGTGCTGGAAGCCGTCCTGCGCTAGCGGCGCGTCTTCCGAGGCTGAGACCCCAGTACCCGTGATTGCATCACGACCGCGTGTGATCGCCACTGGCGTAAAATACGATCACGCTTATCGTTTGTTCGCCACGAAGAAGCCGAAGACGGAGGTATCCAGCCCTTGAGCAATGTTCCCCAGACTGTGGCCGAGCTTCGCCGCAGCCAGCAATTTTCCCCCGAGCGGATGCGCAACCGCCGCGTCAAGGACGAGATGCGCGACAACCTCATCGTGCGGCTGCGCGGCTCCGGGCCAATTTTTCCCGGAATTGTCGGATACGACGACACCGTGGTTCCTCAGATCATCAATGCCGTGCTTTCGCGGCATAATTTCATTCTGCTCGGCTTGCGAGGTCAGGCGAAGAGCCGCATCCTGCGCGCGCTCACGACGCTTCTCGATCCGCAGCTGCCGTACTTGCGCGGATGCGAGATTCATGACAATCCGTACGAGCCAATCTGCCGACGATGCCGCGAGCTGCTCGCGGGCAATCCCGATGACGCTCCCATTTCCTATCTCACGCCTGAACAGCGCTACGTGGAGAAGCTGGCGACCCCGGACGTGACTATTGCTGATTTAATCGGCGACGTCGATCCCATCAAGGCGGCGAAGGGCGGACACGATCTGGGCAGCGAATATACGGTCCACTACGGACTGCTGCCCCGCGCCAATCGCGGAATCTTCGCCATCAATGAGCTGCCTGATCTGGCCGGTAAGATTCAGGTCGGCCTCTTCAACATCATGCAGGAAGGCGATGTGCAGATTAAGGGCTACCCGGTTCGCATGCCGCTTGATGTGGCACTGGTGTTCAGCGCCAACCCGGAAGATTATACGGCGCGCGGCAAGATCATCACGCCGCTGAAAGACCGCATCGGCTCGGAAATCCGAACGCATTATCCGGCGACGGTGGATGAGGGAATCGCGATCACCGCGCAGGAAGCGTGGACCGACCGCGATGGTCATCAGCTGCAAGTTCCCGAGTTCGTCAAAGAGGTGATTGAGCAGATTGCATTCGTCGCTCGTGAAGACAAGCGCATTGACAAGCGGTCGGGTGTGAGCCAGCGGCTGCCGATTAGCGTGACGGAAAACGTGATCTCCAATGCCGAGCGGCGCGCCATTCGCTCCGGTGAGAAGCTGGTGGTGCCGCGCGTAGGCGACATTTACGCCGCCATGCCGGCGATGACGGGTAAGCTCGAACTGGAATACGAGGGCGAGTTGAAGGGCGCGGACAACGTGGTGCGCGAGATCATCCGCAGCGCTGTGGCGCGTGCTTATGACAAGCACTTCCACGGCAACAGCAATATGAATCAGGTGGTGCAGTGGTTCGATCTTGGCGGCGAGATCCAACTGCGCGACTCTGCCAGCGCACAGGAGATGCTGCACAAGCTGCGCGGTATCCAGGGGCTGCTCGATAAACTCAACGCCCTCGGACTGACCGGCAAAGAGTCGTCAGAGATGCTGGTCTCGGGAGCGGAGTTCATCCTGGAAGGTCTGTACGCGCACAAGCGCATCGGCCGCAGCGAGGAGCGGACCTTTACGGCCGGCGAGAAACAGCCGCGTCGAGAGAAGCCGAGCAGATTCGAGGGGGACGACGAGGTGCCCGACTTGCGGCGGCAGAGAAGGCCGTTTAATTAGCTGTGAGCTTCGAGCCGCGAGCCGAAGCCGGAGCAACAACTAGCATCATGATCTCAGGTGAACACGTTGTAGTACTCCATGGTAGTTTTCAGCTCGTAGCCCGCGGCTCGTGCCTCGTGGCTTCTTCATGAGATTCATCAAGTATAAGAAGTACGTTCCCGAGCCGGCCTCCGAGATGAGCATGGAGGACCTGCTCAACGCGCTCTCCGATTACCTGCTGCAGAGCGGCTTCCAGCAGCAGTACATGGATTTTTACGACCTGAGCGATGCCGAGCAGACGCTCGAACAGCTGCGGCAGGCAATCGCGGAGGCGCTGCTCAACAGCGACATGCTGGACGAGCAGATGCGCGAGCAGATCGAGAACATGAGCGCCGAGCAGATGGAGCAGCTCATCGACCAACTCATCGACCGCATGGAGCAGGAAGACTACATCAACATCGATCAGCCGCACGACCCGGCGCGCAATTCCAGCGTTGGCGGACAGGTGGGCGAGGCGCAACAACAGGCGCGCTTCGAGATTACCGACAAGGGGCTCGACTTCCTCGGCTTCCGTGCCTTGCGCGACCTGCTGGGCTCGCTGGGCAAATCCAGCTTCGGGCGGCACGATACGCGCGACACGGCGACCGGTATCGAAGCCAGCGGGGCGTCGAAGACTTATGAGTTCGGCGACACCCTCAACCTCGACATTACCGCAACGTTCTCCAATGCCATCCAGCGCGAGGGGCTGCATCTGCCACTCAAGCTCGAATACAGGGATCTGCAGGTGCATCAGTGCGAGTACCAGTCATCGTGCGCGACCGTGCTGATGCTGGACTGCTCGCACTCGATGATCCTGTACGGTGAAGACCGCTTTACTCCGGCCAAGAAAGTCGCGATGGCGCTGTCGCATCTGATTCGCACGCAGTATCCCGGGGACTCGCTTTCGCTAGTGCTGTTCCACGATTCTGCGGAGGAGTTGCCGCTGTCGCAGCTGGCGCGGGTCAAGGTCGGACCGTATTACACCAACACGCGTGAGGGGTTGCGGATGGCACAACGGATTTTGCAGCGCCAGCGCAAAGACATGAAGCAGATTGTGATGATCACCGACGGAAAGCCGTCGGCGCTCACGCTCGAGGACGGTCGCATCTATAAAAATGCGTTCGGCCTAGACCCGCTGGTAGTCAGCGAGACCTTAAAGGAAGTGTCGAAGTGTAAACGGGCAGGCATTCTGATCAACACGTTTATGCTCGCTTCTGATTACGGACTGGTGCAGTTCGTGCAGAAGGTCACCGAGATGTGCCGCGGCAAAGCCTACTTCACAACGCCGTACACGCTCGGCCAATACCTGCTGATGGACTACATGTCGCGGAAGACGAAAACGGTACATTGAGGCGGGATCAGGGCCGGGGCTCAGGGGATTAGAGGCCTCGTTGCTCCCTTAGGCCCCAATCCCTGTCTTACTGCCGTGGCGCGTAATATCCCTTCCTCGCGCGCACGTGGTACTTCTTGTTATCGGCGAGGATCTCGATACTGCGATACTTGCCGTCCGCAAGGAAATCGGCCGGCTTGTACGAGATGGCGTACTGGCTGCGCAGTTCGTCTGAAATCTCGGTGAACGCGTTAGCCACGTCCTCGATTTTGAACGGAAAGAACGCCTTCCCTCCCGTCTCCTCCGCGAAGTGCTTCAGGATTTTATCGCCCCGGGAAACCAGGCCACTGGTGTTGGTGGAGATGGTGTAGACGATGACCTCGGCGCGTTGCGCCATCTCAATGGCTTCTTCGCGCGAAACCCGGCTCTGGTTGTCTTCCCCGTCGCTCAGCAGGATGATGGCGCGACGGCTTGCGATGACGCCCTTGTCGACTCCCATCAGCTTCTCGCGGCAGGCGTAATAAATGGCATCATACATGGCCGTGCCTCCGCCGGGCCGCAGCATGCGTACGCCATGAGAAAGTGCTTCGGCGCTGTCGGTAAAATCCTGCGTCACCTCGGGCGTGGTGTCGAAGCCGATGACGAACGCCTTGTCGTACCTGGGCCGCACAATCTGATTGAGGAATTCGATCGCCGCCTCCTGCTCGAACTTGAAGCGATCACGGACTGAATTGCTGGCATCGATGAGCAGCCCGACGCGCAGGGGCAAGTTGGTCTCGCGGCCGAAAGACTGGATGCTAACCGCGGGCTTCTTGTCATCCAAGACGCGAAAATCGTTCTGCGTCAGGTCCTTCACGAAATGATCGCGCTTGTCAGTCACCGTGAAGACCACGTTGACTTCGTCCACCCGCTTCCGAATGATGGGCAGCGAATCGTCCACATTGCCAGAGGCAGCACCACCGGGCGCAGTCTCTGGAGCCGTGCTGCTGGCCTTTGACGATTGTGCATCTGCCGGGCTGCTTTTCTGTGGAGCCGAACTCGCAGGGGCCGCGTTCTGCGTCGCTGTGGAATCGGTATTCGCAGGTGCGGTCGATTGCTGCGCTCCGGCAGTCTGAGCATTGTCATTTGAGGGAGGCTTTGGCGGCGAAGGAGGAGGATACTTCATCGCCGAGGGCGCCGACGGCAGCTGCTGTTGCGAGGAGTCCTGCGCGACGAGCCCCCACGGCAACGCCCCAGCTAGCACCAAAATCGCTAGATATCTCATTGGAAGCTTCATTATAGCTGGCGGAAACCCCACTCCTCGAAAGCGTGAATCTCTCACCAGCTTAGACGAAATCCGCGACTAATGGTCAGTGGTTAGCGTGACACCTCTTTCACTGACTCCGCGCCGGGCGGAGCAACACCTTCACCTACGCAACTGTTCCAGGAAACTCAGCAGCTCGGCGGGTAAGGGCGCTTCAAACGACACCGCCTCGCCGGTTCGTGGTTGCCTGAATTCCAGTCCCGCAGCGTGCAGAAAATTGCGGCTAAGATGGAGGGCGCCTGCGGCAGGTTGCACCGTCCGTGCGCTTCGCACTGGAGAAGCGGTTCCCTTCAGCTCTCTTGGCGCTCCGTACAGCGCGTCGCCAACAATAGGGTGACCGATCGATGCCATGTGAACGCGAATCTGATGGGTGCGTCCGGTTTCAATCCTCAGCTGCAGTAACGCGAACTTTCCGAATGGGGAGTCGATCCGTTCGCGCACTTCGTAGTGAGTGATCGCTGAGCGGCCGCCGCTGCCTCGCGTGCTCATGCGGGTCCTCCGCACCAAGTCACGACTGATCGGCAGATTGATGGTGTCACGATCTTTGGCCGGCCAGCCGTGGACGAGTGCAATGTACCGCTTCTTAATCTCGCGGCTCGAGAACTGCTGCGCCAGCTTGCGATGGGCGACATCGTGCTTCGCCACCACGATCAGCCCGCTGGTGTCTTTGTCCAACCGATGCACGATGCCGGGCCGCAACTCGCCGCCAACTTCGGACAGGGCACCGAAGCGATGCAGCAGCGCATTGACCAGCGTTCCGCGATTACGCTCGTCGTCAGTTGCGCCGGCGCCCGCGTGCACCATCATTCCAGCGGGCTTGTTAACGACGGCGAGATCGGCATCTTCATAGACGATGTGGAGCGCAATGTCCTCTGCGATGGCCCGTAGCTGTGGCGGTGGGCCGCCCATTACCGTGATCTGCTCTCCACCTCGAAGCTTCAGCGACGATCTCGCGGCTGCCCCATTCACCAATGCCTTCTCCTGGCGAAGGATTTGCTGAATACGCGCGCGGCTGAGCTCCGGCAACTGTGCCGTAAGGAATTGATCGATCCGCTGTCCCGCAGCCTCGGAGGGCACCGTGATCGTAATGGGTTCAGACATTCGCGACGAGGATACAACAGGGCCGATGAACAGCACCGACACGGACGCATGAACGGAGAGACGCGTGAACTGAGAGGTGACGTCACAGATGAAGTCCAGCAGTCGGCAGATGGTGAACTTGTGATCGCGTCTAGTGGGACAGGAAGAAGGCAATCATGACCCACATCCAGATGCCTTCAAAGCGCAACCACATCGGGTACCAAGGCTCATACGCAACACCCGATTGTTGATTCCCTTGTAAAGATTGGGCGAACTTGACCGCTGAAGGGGTCCAGAACACAAGCCAGCACGAGAACGCAAGAGCGATCGTCGTCACCGCAGTTAGAATCACCCCATAGAGTCCCATGTTGTGCATCTTTCTCTCTCCAACTACCAAGCAGATTCGCGAGCCGTTTGATTAGTTTGGAGTGGCGCAACCCGGAACGATGGCCATTGAGGCCACTTAAGCTGGTGAAATCGTACCCGAAGAAGTGCCGTGCATCAATAGCACTTTATGGGGTAATTGAGTTACGGGCCACTGTGCTTTGGAAATGGCGATTAGGCGAACAATTAGCGAAGCCCTGTTATAATACCTGAATGTTTGTGGGGGAGATTCCAACTGCACTTGCCTGGGCGCATCCGCTTGTCGCCGAGTGGTTCGTCGGGCGGTTTGGTACGGCTACCGAGCCGCAGGAGCAGGGCTGGCCGGAGATTCTCGCAGGCCGCACCACGCTAATCTCCGCCCCAACCGGGTCGGGCAAAACGCTGGCCGCCTTCCTCATCTGCATCGATCGACTGGTGCGCAAGGCCCTCGCGGGCGAGCTGCGCGATGCGACGGAAGTCCTCTACGTCTCCCCCCTGAAGGCGCTCGGCAACGACATCCAGAAGAACCTGGAAATACCGCTCGGCGAGATTCTCGCGCTGGCAGGCGAACGCGGATTGTTGATGCCGGAGATCCGCACTGCTGTCCGCACCGGCGACACGCTGATGAAAGAGCGGCGCGACATGCTCAAGCGGCCGCCGCACATCCTGGTCACCACGCCCGAGTCGCTTTACATCCTGCTCACCGCCAACAGCAGTCGAGCGATTCTGAGCCATGTAAAGACCGTCATCGTCGACGAAATCCACGCGGTGGCCGACGATAAGCGGGGCGCGCATCTGGCGTTGTCGCTCGAGCGGCTCGAACTGCTGGCGAATCACCCGACGCGCATTGGCCTTTCGGCCACGCAGAAGCCCATCGAAGAAGTTGCGCATTTTCTCACCGGAGCGGGGCGGCCGAATCCCGCGATCGTGAACATTGGCCATCGGCGGAAGCTCGATCTCGCGGTCGAAGTGCCGCGCTCCGAGCTTGGGCCCATCGCCAGCAACGAGATGTGGGGCGAGATCTACGACCGCCTTGCCGAGCTGGCGCTGCAACATCGCTCGACGCTGGTGTTCGTTAACACGCGGCGATTGGCTGAGCGTGTCGCCATGCATTTGGGAGAGCGCATTGGCGAAGAGCTGGTGGCGGCGCATCATGGCAGCCTGTCCCGCAAGCTCAGGCTGGCGGCGGAGCGCAAGCTGAAGAATGGCGAGATTCGCCTACTGGTCGCCACCGCGTCACTTGAGCTTGGCATCGATATCGGCACCGTCGACCTGGTCTGCCAAATCAATTCGCCGCGCTCGATTGCCGTTGCCTTGCAACGCGTAGGTCGCGCCGGACACTGGCGCGGAGCGGTGCCCAAGGGACGCCTGTTCGCCACCACGCGAGATGATCTGCTGGAATGCGCGGCTACAGTTCGCGCCATCAAGCAGGGCGACCTGGATCGCCTGCAAATTCCTCCCGCGCCGCTCGACATCCTGGCGCAGCAGATCGTCGCCATGTGCAGTTGCGAGGATTGGGACGAAGACGCGCTGTTCGAATGCGTCCGCGTTGCTTATCCGTATCGCGAACTGCGGCGCGAGGAGTATGAGCGAATTCTGGAGATGCTGTCTCAGGGCATCGCGGCCAAGCGTGGCCGCTATGGCGCATATCTGTTCCGCGACATGGTGAATCGCCGTCTGCGCGCTCGGCGCGGCGCGCGACTGGCAGCCATCACCAGCGGCGGCGCGATTCCCGATAACTCGCTCTACACGGTGGTTGCCCAGCCGGAGGAGATTGTTGTGGGCACACTCGACGAGGACTTCGCCGTCGAGAGCAGTGCCGGCGACATCATGCTGCTGGGCAACACGTCGTGGCGTATTCGCCGCGTGGAGTCGAACTCGGGCCGCGTGCTAGTGGAGGACGCACACGGCGCTGCGCCGACGATTCCCTTCTGGCGCGGCGAAGCTCCGGCGCGCACGGATGAGTTGTCATCGCATGTGGCCGAATTGCGCCAGTGCATCAGCGCGATGCTGCCGAATACCGCGCCATTGCCGGCACCAACGAATCCGGAATTGAACGAGGCGCGGCATGAGCTCGAGCGGCGAAGTGAGCCGGCGGATTCGGCCTTTCCTCTCGCTCAACCGAAGCTGGAGCTGGAAGCTGCGCCGCGAGTTCGTCTTCGCGGCCTCGACTCCAGTCCCGAAGTCCAAAGCGCCGTCGCTTGGCTCAATGAAGAGTGCGGGCTCGACGACTCCGGCGCGCAACAGGCAATTGAATACGTCATCACTGGCCGCGCTGTGCTGGGCGAAGTTCCTACTAAGCAAACTGTAATCGCCGAGCGCTTCTTCGACGAAGCCGGCGGGATGCAGCTCATCATCCATGCGCCGTTCGGCGGGCGCATCAACAAGGCCTGGGGATTGGCGCTGCGTAAGCGCTTCTGCCGCTCCTTCAACTTTGAGTTGCAGGCTGCCGCGACCGACAATGGCCTGAACATCGCGCTCGCCGAGCAGCACAGCTTTCCGCTGAGCGACGTGTTCCAATACCTGCAAACCGAAACCGTGCAGGAGATCCTGGAGCAGGCGGCGCTGGCTTCGCCGATCTTCGCCACGCGTTGGCGCTGGGATGCGAACCGCTCGCTGGCGTTGCTGCGCTTCCAGGGCGGCAAGAAAGTCCCGCCGCAGATTCAACGCATCCGCAGCGATGACCTTCTCGCCTCGGTATTTCCCGACGTCGCCGCCTGCCAGGAGAATATCGAGGGCGACATCAAGATCCCCGATCACCCGCTCGTGCACGAGGTGATGAAGGATGTGCTCACGGAGGCGATGGACATCGACGGTTTGCGCAGCGTGCTGGAGGGTATCCGCAGCGGCGCGATTCGTTGTCTTGCAGTCGACACGCCGGTACCTTCGCAGTTCTCGCACGAGATCCTGAACGCGAATCCGTATGCGTATCTGGACGACGCTCCACTGGAGGAGCGGCGTGCGCGCGCGGTGCAGATGCGGCGCGTCTTGCCGGAAGCGGCGCTGAAGGAGGTCGGCAGGCTCGACCAGCAGGCTATCGCGACAGTTCGCGAGGAAGCACGGCCCGATGTTCGCGACAGCCATGAACTGCACGATACTTTGCAGACGCTCGGCGCTGTTCCGGAAGAACACCCCGATCCCGACTGGCGGCAGATGTTCGAGAGCTGGAAGCCGTTTGTCGCAGAGCTGCTGGAAGGCTGGAGGGTGGTCCGTGCGGAAACGAACGCGCGGCGGTACCTGGTGGCGTCGGAACGCGCGAAAGACTTTGCGCTCATCTTCCCTGACGCGAAGTTCGAAATCACACCACCGGATCTGCCTTCAAACGCAACGTCGCGTGACGATGCCCTGCTCGCCATGGTGACTGGCTGGATGATGCACTGCGGGCCGATAACGGCGAGTGCGCTTGCGCATTGGCAGGGCCTTGCGACGGCAGACGTGGACAAGGCTTTGCTGCGGTTGGAGGCTTCGGGATCGATTCTCCGCGGCAACTTCACCGGCCAGAGTGGTGATGAGACGGAGTGGTGCGAACGCCGCTTGCTGGCGCGCATTCATCACCTCACCGTCGCGGCGCTGCGCAAGCAAGTCGAGCCGGTCACAGCAGCGCAGTTCATGCGCTGGCTCTTCCGCTGGCAGCATCTTGCTCCGCAGTCGCAGCTGGCGGGTGAGCGCGGGCTGCTGCAAGTTTTGCGACAGTTGCAGGGCTTCGAGATTCCGGCTAACGCCTGGGAGAAACAGATTCTGGCCCGCCGCATCAACGAATACGACCCCGCGGCTCTAGATCAGCTTTGTCTGACAGGAGCGGTGGGCTGGGGCCGCCTATCGCCGCATCCGGCAACATTGGAAGACTCGGGCGAAGGACGCCGCCGTGTCGTGCCAACCAGCGTTGCGCCTATCACCTTCTTTGTCCGCGAGGAATCGGATTGGATGCAGCCTCCACCCCATCGCGCCAACGACGGGCGCGCTGGGGACCCCGGTCCACGTGTCGGAGAGGACGAGCAGAATTACGAGCGTGTGCTGAGCGACACTGCCCACGCGGTGCTGGAGTTTTTGCGCCGGCGTGGCGCGTCGTTCTTTGCCGACATTGTGCGCAGCACGGCCAAGCTGAAGGCTGAGATCGAGACTGCTCTCTGGGAGTTGGTGGCTGCGGGCATGGTCACCGCCGACGGCTTCGATAATCTTCGCTCGCTGATCAATCCCAAGCGCCGCATTGGACCTGGGTCGCCAAAGGCGCCGCGTCCGCGCCACACTCCGGGCCGCTGGTCGCTGCTCTATCCGGCCGAGGGTTCTGATCGGAGCAACGTTGCCGAGGCGACCTGCTGGATGCTGCTGCGCCGCTACGGTGTGGTGTTCCGCGAGATGCTGGCGCGCGAGTCGAATCTGCCGAAGTGGCGCGAACTGCTGATCGCTTTTCGACGTCTGGAGGATCGCGGCGAGGTTCGCGGAGGACGCTTCGTCAGCGGGTTTCTGGGCGAGCAGTTTGCGCTTCCGGAAGCGGTGGAATCGCTGCGCGCGATGCGCAACCTTCCCGCGAGCGGCGAGATCATCACCATCTCCGCTGCCGATCCGTTGAACCTGGTCGGCTTCATCGTTCCCGGCGAGCGCGTTCCGGCAATCTCGGGAAAATATGTGAGCTTCCGGGATGGGGTGGCGGTGGAAGCGGAGGAGCGCGGCCTGATTCAAGCAAAAGCGGTATGGGTGGGACACGCCGCTTCTTCGTCGTCGACTGAGGCCGCCGCTCGGTGACGCAGGACGAGCTGGTCGAGGGAATCGACTACTACCTGGAAAACGGTTTCATGGTCTTCACCGCAGTTTATTTACAGAAGCGGGGATATTGTTGTCGCTCGGGATGCCGGCATTGCCCGTACGGTTTCGTGCGGGAAGACGAGAAGCCTGCCAACTCTTAAGGCCCTTTCACCACGGAGGCACAGAGATCACGGAGTTTATTGATAAAAAGTTTTCTTCGTGCTCCCGATCGTGAGTACCCTTTTTGCCGATCGCAGACGCGAGCGTTTGCCTTGCAGGAACATACCACCGCTTCTTAAACTCCGCGCCCTCCGTGTCTCCGTGGTGAAGAATTCCTATCCCATGGTGTGAACGTGCTCGGGGGTAATTTTGTACAAGACACGTTGCTCACCCGGCTGCGCGAACGGATATTTATCCTTGTCCAGGTACTTCTTGGCCATCTTGTCGATGTGCTGGGGAGCGCCTTCCTGCGTGACCTCGCGAACCTTGCCGCGCACTTCCACAAATCGGTAAGGATTGTCAGGATCAATCACCGCGACCGACACGCGAGGGTCGCGCTTCATGTTCTTGTCTTTTAGACGTCCCGCGGCGGTGTTCACCCAGACCTCGCCGTTTTGGTAATCGACCCATACCGGGTTGGTTTGCGGGCTGCCGTCGGGCATGAGCGTGCTCAAGCTGCCGAATGCCTTTTTGTGAAACAGGTCGAGAAAGTTCTCGGGAATCTTGGCGGCCATGACAATCTCCTTGCAGTGGTGAAGGTAGAAATAAAGAACCCAAGGTTGGATTCCGGTTCTATTGTATGGGGTGCAAAAAGGTAATGGAAAACGATGCCGAATGATGGCGCAGGCGAGATCGGCATTCACCGCTTCGGATTCGCTACAATCCACAGAGACACTAAGATCATTTGGCGCAGCGAGAGCTACGCTCCCTCAAAAGCGAATAGAGATGGTATGAGCGGATATATCGAAACCGAGCGCAATGGCGCAGTACTGCAGATTGCCATCAACCGTCCAGCAAAGAAGAATGCGTTGACGGCCGAGATGTACGACGCTTTGGCGGACGCTGTAGAACGGGCCGAAGCCGACCGCGAAGTGCGCGTGCTTTTGCTGTACGGCAAGGGTGGTGCGTTCACTGCCGGGAATGATCTCGAAGATTTCATGAGAAGGCCCTGGAAGGCCCAGACAGTGCCACCAGCGGTGCGCTTTATTCGCGCGGTGGCCGGCGCGCGAAAGCCCATCGTAGCCGCCATACAGGGGCTGGCAGTCGGTGTGGGCACAACCATCCTGCTGCATTGTGATTTGGTGTACGCGTCAGAAGACGCGAAGTTCATGATGCCCTTTATCAATTTGGGGATCGTACCTGAGGCCGCTTCGACCGTGCTGCTGCCATTGCTGATCGGAAGACAACGTGCTGCGGAGTTGTTCATGTTGGGGGCGCCTCTCACTGCCCAACGCGCCTACGAATTGGGACTGGTGAACGCTGTTGTAGGCCACGATGCGTTGCTGTCGACCGCATACAGCGCAGCTCAGCAGCTTGCAGGCAAACCTCTGGCGGCATTGCTGGCCTGCAAGGAACTGATGAAGCGTCCCTATCAGGCAGAGGTTGAGCGCGCTCTATGCGAGGAAGTAGCCGTCATTTCCGAGCGCCTCGACTCTCCTGAAACCAGGGAAGCCCTTAGCGCGTTCCTGCAAAAAAAGTAGCCCGACTGCCGGTTCTGCTCGCGTTTGGGTCGCGTCACCGCTTTCTGGTGAATGCCTGAACCCCTTCCTCAAGAATTCCTGCCTTGACGCCAAGCGCCACAAAGGATTACCTATTGAGTACTAAAGCGCACGGGGTAGCGTTCAAGAAGCGCGTGAGTGAACCGGTCATCGCCAGGGAGATTTTCGAGCGTCTGCGGCAATCGACGGCAGGCGATCCCGGCGTGTTGTCCGACCTGTGCCGCGACTATATTGCTGAAGCGCGCATCACGATCGAGCAATTGCAGCGCGCGCTGAACGACGGCAACGCAGGCGACTTCCGCGAACGGGCGCACTACTTAAAGGGCAGCAGTATGATGATGGGCGCCAGGCGTTTGTCGCAATGTTGTGCGACCTTGGAAGCGCTGGGGCGCGACGGCCAACTGAGCGCTGCGGAAGCTGTGCTGAAGCAGGCGATAGCGGCGTTGAGGGAAGTGGAAGCGGACTTATCGCAGGACCTCGGCCCGATGGTTCTGCCCGAGGAAGGATCGGCAGTATAGTGCGGATAAAGAAGACCATCCCTCAATGCGAGGAAACACGATGGCAGTGGCAGCAACACCAATTCGTGTCCTGATTGCGGACGATCATCCGGTGGTACGCATCGGCTTGCGCAACATGCTGCAGGCCGACCCGAGCATCAAACTCGTGGCTGAGGCCAAGAATGGCGTCGAAGCGCTGCACATGGTGCGCACGTTACACCCTGACATCCTTTTGCTCGACCTCGCCATGCCGAAAATGCCAGGGCTGGAGGCGCTGCGTGAACTGACCGGCGACAATGCGCAGACCCGCACGATTGTCCTGACGGGGCAAATCGATAAACGGCAGATCCTGGAAGCGCTGCAGCTAGGAGCGCGCGGCGTGGTGCTGAAGGACGCGGTCGTGGCCCATCTGTCAGCCTGTATTCGCGCGGTTATGCAGGGCCAGTACTGGCTGGAAGGACGTCCGGTGCAGAACCTGGTGCAGGTGCTTCGCGACCTAACCGCACAAACTGCGCCGCCACCGCGCAAGACCTTCGGTCTCACGGCGCGCGAGCTCGAAGTGGTCGCACTGATAACGGAAGGCTCAACCAACAAGCACATAGCGGAGAGTTTCGGCATCAGCGAAGAAACGGTCAAGCGCCACCTCACCAATATCTTCAACAAAATTGGAGTAGGGAACCGGCTAGAGCTGGCTTTGTTCGCGCTGAACCACAACCTGCTACCCCCGGCTGCAAATTAGCTGGATCGCGGCAAACTTCGCTCTCCCCGCTAAGCCGCAAGCCGTTACTCTTCTGCTTCGTCCCCCATCAGGCACTTACAATCCCACCGGAACTTCGCTACTTTCAAGACAGGTATTGTTATGGATGATGGTGACATTGGCGGCCCAATCCTAAGTTCTATTCCTCTGCTGGAAGCGGTCCTTTGCGCCGACTGCGAGGTCATCAGTAACAGTGGCGGCGAGGCTTGCGAAATTTGCGGCAGCCGCTCACTGCTAAGTTTGGGGCGCGTGCTCGGCGGCTGCATTGTGGGCGAGCGCGCCACCTTGATAGAGGTCAATCCTGATCGCGTGCGGCACGGCTTTACCGTGCTCATGACTCCTGCCGCGCGATCATTGTTGATGCGGCGCCGGCAGAACGGCGGCTAAATACTCGCTCGCGGCGCCGGTGGCTGCGCCCCCGGTCTCCCGATTTAGTTTTTCATCTTGGGCGGGCACGCACAGTGCCGCCATCGCAGCACAACTCTTCGGATCAGCAGCCGCTTCTCACCCATCTGAAATGACATCCGATCGACAAGAAATCACATCGAATACGTTTGAACAACTTGTCCTACGCTGAGGGAGTTATGGACCGCGAGAAACAGCTTCGTCAGCAGCTAGCGAAAGCAATTGACTGGCACGAGGCACACGCCGATCTCGAAGCCGCCACAGCCGATTTTCCTACTGACCTGCGGGGGCGCGTGCCGGCCGGGATATCTTATTCAGCCTGGCAGCTTCTCGAGCATATACGTATCGCATTGTGGGACATCGTCGAATTCTGCCGCAATCCGCGGCACAAATCTCCGCCGTGGCCTGAGGGCTATTGGCCGAAGGGTGCAGCCCCGCCCAACGACGAGGCATGGGAGCAAAGCGTCAAATCGATTGGTGGCAATCTGCAGGCCTTGCGGGAGATGATCAACGATCCCAAGCACGATCTGCTGGCGCCGCTTTCCGGCGGCTCGGGGCAGACGCTCTTGCGAGAGGCGCTGCTCGCAGCCGATCACAACGCGTATCACCTGGGTCAGTTGGTGCTGGTGCGAAAAGCGCTGGGCGCGTGGAAGGGGTGAAGTCAGCAACCAGCAAGCACTCAATCAATCCGTTTTTAACCGTTAGGTCAACGACAGCGCATCCACATCCACCACCACGTTATTGCTGGGGATTTTTTGTGCTGCAGCATGCTGCAGCATCGAACGCAGCAAAGTATTCATAAGCTGGCGGCTGGGCGACTTAAGCAAAAAGTGGTAACGGTACTCGGTTTTTAGGCGCACGATGGCGGCCGACGCGGGTCCCATGACACGCACCTCGTCATGCCGGGTGCTCTCGAACCATCTGCCCAGAATTCCTGACCATGCCAGCGCTTCGTCCAGCTTCTGGCTGCGCACCAGCACGTTGCTGACGGCGTTGAACGGGGGGTAATGCATCCAGCTGCGAAACCGGAGCTCCTTTTCGTAGAAGCCATGATAGTCGTGCGCGGCGGAATACTGGATGGCATAGTGATCGGGGAAGAAAGTTTGCAGCACGACCTTGCCCGGCGTATCGCCGCGCCCGGCTCGCCCCGCAACCTGGGTAAGCAGCTGAAAAGTCCGCTCGGCTGCACGAAAATCCGGAAAACTGAGTGCCGCGTCTGAACCGACAACTCCAACCAGCGTGACTTTCGCGATGTCGTGACCCTTGGCGATCATCTGCGTGCCCACCAGCAGATCGATCTCACCTGCATGCAGAGCACTCAGCATCCGCTCGAAGTCTTCCCTGCCCCGCACCGTGTCGCGATCGAGTCGCGCGATGCGTGCCTGCGGAAAAAGCCCGTGCAGCATCTGCTCCAGCTTCTCTGAGCCTGTGCCCAGATACTGCACGTACTCGCTGCCGCACTTTGGACAAGTCTTCGGCGCCGGCCGCATGTAGCCGCAATAATGGCAGAGCAGGCGATGCTCGCGTTTGTGATAAGTCATCGCGATGGCACAGTTCTTGCATTGCACTGATTCGCCGCATTCGCGGCAGAGAACAAATGCCGAGTAGCCGCGCCGGTTCAGCAGCATCATGACCTGCTCCCCGCGTGCGAGGCGCTCGCCAATGTCCTCCACGAGCATGCGCGACAGCACCTCGTCCTTCTGGGTGCGGTGGAACTCCTCACGCATATCGAGGATTTCGACTTCGGGCAATGGGCGCTTTTCGATGCGCTCCGGCAGTTCCAGCAGCTGATACCTGCCTTGTACCGCATTGTGGTATGTCTCGAGTGAGGGCGTGGCCGACCCCAGTACCACGGCGGCATTGCACATCTTCGCGCGCATAATGGCAACGTCGCGCGCGTGATAGCGCGGCATCTCCTCCTGCTTGTAGGAGTGGTCGTGCTCCTCGTCGACCACGATCAGAGCCAACTCGGGCAATGGCGCGAAGATTGCAGAGCGCGTACCTACCACAATGTGAGACTCGCCATTACGAATGCGCTTCCATTGTTCGGCGCGTTCGTCGTCGCTGAGCCCTGAGTGCAGAATGGCAACCTCGTCGCCGAAGATCTGGTGTAGATCCGCAGCCATCGCGGGCGTCAATCCAATCTCTGGTACCAGCAGGAGCGCCGAACGGCCCTTCGCCAATAAGGCCTGCATTGCCGAAAGGTACACCGCAGTTTTTCCCGAGCCGGTGACACCGTGCAGCAGAATCGGCACGAACTGCTGCTTGTCAACAGCATGAGAGATGGCATCGAGCGCCGCTTTTTGGGCGGGCGTGAAAAGGAACTCCAGTTTGCGTGGCTTCAGCCCGGACATGTGAAAGCTGGCCGCCTCTCGCGTGAGGTCGGCAATGCCGCGTCGCACCAGCGTCTGCAACGTCGTGCGCGGGACCGCGAGCTGGCGCAAAGCCTCGACTGGCGCGCGGTGCTTTTCCTGCTCCCGCAGGTAATCGACAATCGTCTTTTGATTGCGATTCAGCTTGCCGGAAGCGTCCTTCAGATTGGCGAATGTGACGGTGCGGGTCGCATCGCGGACGTCACTCAAATCTTCGCGCGCAATCCACTTCTTGCGCATCATGGACTGCAGCACAGCTTTATTCGCTCCGGAGCCCGAACGCAGGGCCGCTTCGCGCAGGATTTCGCCGTCCGCAAGCCGATTTAATGCGGCGTATTCGAGTGCCTGGTGCTGCGGCGCTTTTTGCGAGCGCAGCGACGAGCCGGCCGTTGCCGCAGCATGAAGCGCAGCAATTCCCTTCTCCGTAATGCGGTAACCGACGACGCGCCGGAACTCAGCTGAGAGCGGTAGCATGGTGCGCAGGACTTCGCCCAGGGGTGCGATATAGTACTGCGCGATCCAGCGACCCAGCTGCATCAGCTCGGGCGGGAGTGCCGGAGTGGAGTCTAGTATCTGGCCCAGCCGCCGCGTGGTGAACTGCGGTTCGCGATCGTGCAATTCTGTGACCACACCGCACAGTCGCTTCTCGCGAAAAGGGACGATGACGCGGCCGCCGACGACGGGTTCGGCTGAGTCCTCGGGGACGCGATAGGTGAAGACTGCGTCGAGGGGAACGGGCACGGCCACATCGCAGAATTGTGGCATTGCCGGTTAGCTGACCTCGGGCGCGCGCTGGGGCATGGGCAGGCCAAGATAGCGCATCACCATCTGCAGGTCTTTCCACGTTTCCTTTTTCTGCCGCGGATCGCGCAGCAGGAACGCTGGATGATACGTCACCGCCAGCTTGCACTCGAAAGGTTCGCCTGTGCCGGTGAGCATTCGGGGCGGAGAAAAATCGTAGAAGCGCCCGCGCATCGCCCCCATCGAGTCATTCACACCCAGCAGATTCTTCGCGGCGGTGGCGCCCAGCGCCACGATGACCTTCGGCCGAATCACCTGGATTTGGCGCATGAGGAACGGCGAGCAGGTGTCGCACTCGTCGCGCTCCGGCGTGCGATTGCCTGGCGGGCGGCATTTTACGATGTTGGCGATGTACACCTGCTCGCGCTTCAGTCCCATCGCAGAGATCATGTTGTTGAGCAATTGTCCGGCGCGTCCCACGAACGGCAGCCCCTGCGCGTCTTCGTCCGCACCTGGGCCTTCGCCGATGAACATCAGCCCGGCATGAGGGTCGCCGGTTCCGAATACGATCTGTTTACGGCCAAGCTTCGCCAGCTTGCAACGCTGGCAATTGGGGCCGATATCGTCGAGGATTACGCGAAGTTGAGCGTCGCGGTCGCCATTCGCAGTGGCGACCAATCCGGGCTGATAGGCCGATTCGACAGCGGCTTCCGTTGCGGTTGCCTGTTGCGCCCTTACGTCCAGCAATTCGCGAACCGAACTCGTATCGCGCCCATAGAGCGGACCGATCCCCAGCTCGCGATAGAACTGGAGGCGTTCGCGAAGTAAATTGCGATCTAGAGTCATGTGCGGGAGGCTCTAGTGTACAACGGAGATCAACGCGCGATGGATGTAGCTTTTTCGCGACGGATTCGCAGAGCGGTCTCCAGAATCTTCTGCGCTACCTCCAGCTTGCTGGCCTCGGGCAGAGGGATCGTATCGGTTGGCGTCACGATCGTTACCTGGTTGCGATCGGAGTTGAAACCGATTTCCAGGCGGCTCACATCATTGAGCACGATCGCATCGACAGCTTTCTTCGCCAGCTTTGCGCGCGCATTGTCGAGCAGATTCTCCGTCTCGGCGGCGAAGCCAATCAGCATCGGTTTCGCCTTCCCTGCAGCCTGCCGCAAGCTGCCGAGATCCGCGAGAATGTCAGGGTTAGGCTCCAGCTGCAGCTCCATCCCCCCGTTGCGCTTTACCTTTTCCGTCGCAACGTTCTTTACGTGATAATCAGCCACGGCTGCGGTCATGACAAGGATGTCCGCCTGTTCCCAGCGCTTGAGCACGGCACTCCGCATTTGCTGAGCGGTTTCGACGAAGATGATCTCGGACGCCTTGGGAGGTTCCAGCGCCGTCGGTCCGCTCACCACGATTACTTTCGCGCCACGTCGCAACGCCGCTTCGGCAACAGCGTAACCCATCTTGCCGCTGGATCGATTGGTAAGATAGCGCACGGGATCGATCGACTCGCGCGTTGGCCCGGCAGTGATCAAAATGGTTTCACCCGCAAGATCTTGCGCGATGCCAAGCCGCTCCAGCGTGGCTCCAACGATCTCTTCCGGCTCGGCAAGACGCCCAGCGCCGACCATTCCGCACGCCAGATAGCCGCTGCCCGGCTCGACTATCCGTAGGCCGCGGTCGCGCAGGACTTTAAGGTTCGCCTGCGTAGCCGGATGCTCCCACATGTTTACATTCATCGCTGGCGCAATCACGACGGGCACGGTTGTCGCCAGGTAAAGCGTGGAAAGAAAGTCGTTGGCGATGCCGTGGGCGAACTTCGCGATCACGTCAGCCGTAGCCGGCGCGACCAGCAGACAATCAATCGATTCCGCAACTGATATGTGTTCGATTGCCGAGTCGAGATTCGGCTGCTCTTCCGCGGCGCCGAACATGCTGGTGATGACCTTCTCGCCGGACAGAGCAGCAAACGTAAGCGGACGGACGAACTCCTGCGCCGCGGCAGTCATGATGACCTGTACCTGCATGCCGCGGTCCTGCAACTGGCGCACCACTTCCGCAGCTTTATAAGCTGCTATTCCGCCACTCACGCCCAATGCAATTTTCATGATTACCGTAGAAGATGTTGCACCCCGGCAAACGACTCTGCCTAGTCGTCGGCCTCGCCGCCTACGGGCCCGTGGGCATCGCCCGCAGCTTCCACCGCCGACTTGCCAGCCGCCGGGACCTCCCATTTCACTTTGCCCGCCTGGATTTCCTCTTCCGCGATCCGGCAGGGTTTGCGCGAATGAGGATCCACGACCGGCCGAGCTCCATTCTGAATCTGACGAGCGCGGCGCGCGGCAACCAGGATGTAGCGATAGTTGCTGTCAAACCCTTCAATCAGCTTCATACATCACTCCGTAACACTGGGGGAACGAGAATGATCAAACGTTGCCAGCACCGCGTCCACTTGCGGCAGCATGCGCGGACGCAGAGCGCGATCGGCAACAGCCAGAATATGCAGGTCTCTCGAAGTCGGAGCGTCGTGCGAGTGCTTCAGCCGCTCGGCTTCCACGATGGACTTAAGGATGTCGATCGATTCCTCCAGCCGATCGTTGACCAGAATATAGTCGTACTCGCAGAAATTCTCAATCTCGTGCGACGCAGTTTGGAGCCTGCGCTGAATGATCTCTTCGGTGTTGAAAGGCCGCGCGCCATCGCCACGCAGTTGCCGTTGCAGATCGTCGTCAGCTTCGGCGCGCCGCCGCAGCCTGCGCTCCAGTTCCTCGCGCGACGGCGGAAGCACGAAGATACTCACCGCATCGGGGGCCTTCCGCTTCACCTGGGCCGCGCCCTGCACGTCGATGTCGAGCAGCAGGTCATGCTTGCGCGCCTTGGCCTCGCGAAGGAAGCGCTTCGCCGTACCGTAGTAGTTGCCGAAGACCTTGGCCCACTCCAGAAACTCGTCGTCACGAATCATCCGCTCGAACTCCTCGCGGGTGACAAAGAAGTACTCGCGCCCCGACTGCTCGCTTCCTCGTGCCGGACGGGTGGTGTAACTGATGGAAAAGTCGAGGTTGGGCACAATGCGGCGGAGCTCGTTGGTGAGCGTCGATTTGCCCGAGCCCGACGGCGCCGAAATGATGAACAGATTTCCGCTCATTCCAGGTTCTGTACCTGCTCGCGCGCTTTCTCAATCTCCGACTTCATGGAAAGTCCTAACGAGGTAATGCGCAGCGCTTCACCCGCGACGCCGCTTGTCTTCGACATCAGGGTGTTGGCCTCGCGGTTCATCTCTTGCAGGAGAAAATCTAACTTCTTGCCGACTTCGCCGCCAGCCTCAATCAGCGAGAGGAAGTGCTGTATGTGGTTCTTCATCCGCACCAGCTCCTCCTGAATATCGCTGCGCTCGGCCAGAATTGCGGCCTCCTGCAAGATACGGTCGGGGTCGAGGTGTGAGCCCAGCAGCTCCTGCATACGGCTGTGCAGCTTTTCTTGATACGCCTTCAGCACGCGGCCGCGCAACTGATCCACCTCGTGCGTAGCCGAGGAGAGATGAGTCATTCGGTTGCGCAACTCCGCAACTGCACCCCGGCCCTCTTCCTCGCGCATTTGGTTCAGGCGCTCGATCGCCTGCTCCAGGGCCGCTGTAACGTGCTGCTCCAGGGTGGAAAGCGCGTCTCCGTTCTCCGTAGCATTTAACGCGCCCGGCAGCTTCAACACAGCGTTCAGGTCAGGTTCCGCGCTTACTCCAAACTCCTCCGCTACCTCGCGAAACGTCCGTAGATATCCGCCAACCAGCTCGCGATTGACCGCAAACGCCGCCCCCCCGCCGCGCTCCAGCCCGAGCGTCACTTCCAGATGTCCGCGATGCAATCGCTCCTTCAGAACACGCCGGATTTTCATCTCCAATGGATCCAAGTCGGCCGGAATGCGCAGGTGCAAGTCGAGGAAGCGGTGGTTGACCGACTTCAGGCTCAGCGTAATCATGAGCTCGTCGCTCACCTGCGCTTTCACCTGCGCGTAGCCAGTCATTGAACGGACATTCATGCGCGCGATCATTCCGTCCCGGATGATGCCTCGATGTCCTCGAACTGCAAATCATACAGCCGGCGATAGGTGCCAGTATGTGCGATCAGGCACTCGTGCGGGCCCTCATCGGTAATGGTGCCGTTTTCCAGCACCAGGATGCGGTCGGCGCGGCGCACCGTTGATAGCCGGTGCGCGATCACGAACACCGTGCGTCCGGCCATCAGGTTCTGCAGGGCCGACTGCACCAGAGCTTCACTTTCGGTGTCGAGCGCCGAGGTGGCTTCGTCGAGAATCAGGATAGGGGCGTCCTTCAAGATGGCGCGCGCGATGGAAAGCCGCTGGCGCTCACCACCGCTCAAACGTAGACCGCGCTCTCCAATTACGGAATCGTAGCCCTCGGGCAGGGCCATGATGAACTCATGGGCCAGCGCCGCCCGCGCCGCGTCTTCCACCCTCTGCTGCGGAACATGCGGCTGCCCGTATGCAATGTTATTTCGCATGGTGTCGTTAAACAGAATCGTGTCCTGGGTGACGATCGCGATCTGCGAACGCAAGGAACCGACGGTTACCTCACGCACGTCATGGCCATCGATGAGCAGCCGTCCCCCGCTCACGTCGAAGAAGCGCGGCAGCAGGTGCACCAGCGTAGTCTTGCCCGAACCGCTGGAGCCCACGATGGCAACTACTTCGCCGGGAGTGACCTCGAGCTTGATGTCGCGCAGGACGGGGCGCTCCTCTGGGCTTTTTGAGTAGCCGAATGAAACATTCTCGAAGCGGATGCCGCTGTGGAAACGGGCCAACTTGATAGCGCCCGGTTTTTCACGTACCTCGTCCTGCTGATCGAAGAAGTTGAAGATTTGCTCAGACGCGCCCAGCGCCTGCTGAAAATTGTTGTTGAAGACCCCGAACTTCCGCACTGGCTCATACAGTTTGAATACGGCGACGATGAAGGCCATGAAAACGCCTTCGGTGAAGAAGCCACGTTTGATGTATTCGCGACCAAGATAAATAAGCAGTGCGATAGCTACTGCGCCAAAGATGTCCATCAGCGGCGAGCTGACGGCAAACGCCGCAGCCGAGCGCAGGTTGGCTTTGAACAGACGCCGCGCGGCGTCGCGGAAACGGCGCGTCTCCCACGCCTCCATACAGAATGCCTTCACGATGCGCACGCCGGTAATGGTTTCGTGAAGGATGTTCTGAATCTCCGCCAGCTTGTCCTGGCCCTTCCGGGTGGTACTGCGTACGCGCTGCCCGATGCGCCTTGCCGCCATTACCACGAAGGGAACGAAGATAATCAGCACCCAGGTCAGACGTCCGCCGAGCCCTACGACGACTAGCGCAGTGAAAAGGAAGGTAAATAGCTGCTGAAGGAATTCGGCCAGCACGCTCGACATGGCGAACTGAACTTTCTCCACATCATTGACGATCGCCGACAGCAGCGTGCCCGTCGAATGTTGCTGGAAGAACGCGACCGAGCGCCGCAGCGTAGCGGTGTACAGATCATTCCGCAGATCCGTGATCATGCCGTAACCGGCGTAATTCACCAGGTAGGTGCCGCCATAATCGAAGATGCCCTTCAGCACCGTGGAGGCAACAAGCGCAAACGCGACGATCGTCCAGACATTGTGAAAGTGTTCGGGAACGAAGGTGCCCAACTGAATCGTGTGATGGCTCAACGGGATCCGGATCAGCGGCAGGTTGTGACCCTGCGCTGCGGGATTCAACACGCGGTCGAAGATGGGCCCTATAAGCAGCAGGCGAAAAGCGTCGAACAGGCCCACCAGCGCCATCGAGATTACTGACACGAGCAGGTAAAACCAGTACGGCCGGACGTATCGGAGAAGGCGGTTCAGTCGACGCATAGGCTCCGCGGGTCGCGGCGAAGCGCCCGGACGCGCAGCACAGGCCAGAACGCACTGGGACGAATCAGGTGCACGCCCGATTTTATCGGAAACAGCGCTGGCAACGAAATGTCGCTGTAACATGCGTACCTGTGGAGATACTCTGTTAAGTCCGTCCTGTATCCTAAGTTGCTTATTGATAGACGATGTCGATTCTCCTTACCCATGCCGCGCAGTTGCTTACCCTGCGCAACCCTGAAGGGGCCAGCGGCCCTCGTCGCGGTCCGCGGATGCGCGATCTCGGCATCATCGAAGACGGCGCAGTGCTGATTTCGCACGGGGAGATCGCGGCGGTGGGTAAGACCGATGAATTCGCGAAGCAGGACATGCTCAACCCGCGACGCAATCATGCGGAGGAGATCGACTGCAGCGGCAAGATTGTCCTGCCAGGTTTCGTCGATTCGCATACCCATCCTGTATTCACAGCGCCGCGACTGGTTGACTTCGAAAAGCGGATCGCCGGCGCTAGCTATGAGCAGATTGCGGGCGCGGGCGGCGGAATTTGCGCCAGCTTGAGCGGGGTTCGCGAGGCTTCCACCGCAACGCTGGCGGCGCATGTGCTTCGCGCATTCCGCGAGATGGCCGCCCAGGGCACGACAACCGTGGAGGCGAAGACAGGTTACGGGTTGACCTTCGATGCCGAGGTGAGGTCGCTGGAGGCCATCCGTGAAGCTGCCAGGCAGTGGGATGGCACCGTCGTGCCCACGCTGTTAGGAGCCCACGTGGTCGCCCCGGAGTACCGTGACAGTCCGGAGGAATATGTCCGCGTCGTGGTCGAGCAGATGATCCCAACGGCAGCCCGGCGGCGGCTGGCAGAGTTCGTTGACGTGTACTGTGAAAAGGGTGCTTTCACGGCGGAGCAGTCGCAGCGCATTCTGCGTAGCGCAGTCGAGAACAAGCTGGGCGTGCGCGCCCACGTCTGCCAATTGACACCGGCGACGCTCCGGCCGTTGATGGAGTTTGGTCCCGCTTCGCTCGATCACATGGATTTCGTCAACGACGACGACCTTTCCGCGCTAGCCAGGAGCGAGACGGTCGCAACCCTGCTTCCGGCGGCAAATTATTTTCTTGGGCTTTCCAAGTTCCCACCCGCGCGCAAGCTGATCGATTCCGGGGTCGCGGTCGCACTCGCGACCGACTACAACCCCGGCACCGCGCCTACTCCGTCAATGCCATTTGTGATATCGGCAGCATGCACCCACATGAAGATGTCGCCAGCCGAGGCAATCACGGCTGCGACGTACAACGGCGCGTGTGCTCTGCGGCTGGGGAGTAGAAAAGGAAGCCTCGATCTCGGTAACGACGCCGACCTCGCAATCTTCGAGGTTACGGACTATCGCGAGCTGGCGTACTGGTTCGGGGTAAATCGCTGCTGCGAGACTATCCTGAACGGCTTTCGCCGAACGGCGAGTTGAGCGTCCCTAACGTCGATTGTCGGTCTGTGGCTCGGGATGGATCAGCACCCGGAACAACTCCGGCACTTCCTGTCGAAAACGCCCCTCGACCGCGGTCTGTATGTCATGCACTCGCGAGAGCGGCAGGTCATCCTGCATGGTGATGTGCAGCGATAGATACAACCGCCCGCCCACGCGCTTGAACATCAGGTCGTGCACGTCCACCACCTCCGGAAAGCCTTGGGTAACGGCTTGCAGGCGCTGCTCGAAGTTTGGCGCACGCAGCAGGCCCTCGCTGGTCTCGATCGTCGCCGGCTCGCTCTCAATATGCGTCACGATGTTAGAGATTTCGCGTACCTCCTGCTTCATCTCTGATTCGAGCCGGGTCACGCGATCGTGCGCCTCCTTCAAGCTCAAGCGCTCGTCGAGCTCCACGTGCTGCTCCACGTGCAGCTTGCCGGCGACGTCCTGCACGCTGATGTCGTGGAGGTTCAGGTTGTTGCGGGTAGCCACTGCGCGAATGCGATCGAAGAGGCTCTCCTGGCGGCTGGCGCGCGCCAGCGCATTCACCACCACGTCGGAATCTGGCAGCAGCTTGTGGATCCGCGCCGCGACTTCGTTCGCTACCTGCTCTGATTTCTGAAAGGTTACGTTACGCGACATCGCAACCGAAACGTCAGCAAAATAGCGGCTTCCGGCGCGACGAATTCGCACCCTGTCGACGCCCAGCACGCCGTCGACGCCGTAGACCTCCTGGATGATGCGGCCGCGAACGCCCGTGGGCGCGGCATCCAGCAGCGCGTCGATGGTCTGTCGTCCAAGTCGCGAACTCACGTACACCACAATGCACGCCACGAATAGCGCCGCAATCGGATCGGCATTGCTCAGCCACGGCACCGAGTAGCGTCGGCCCAGCAGCACCAAAACCAAACCCAGCACCACGACCGAGCTGGACCAGACATCCGTGCTGAAGTGCAGTGCGTCTGCTTGCAGCGCCTGACTGTCGTACTTGTGAGCGATCCTTCGCAGCCGTCTCGAGCGCCATACGTCGGTCGCGATTGAGATTCCCATCACCAGAAACGCCCACACCGTCGGTTCGATCTCAACCGAGTGGAAGAAGAGCCGCCGGCCGGCTTCGTAGACAATCCAAACGCACGTCAGCAGCAGCAAGCCAGTTTCGACGAATGCCGAGAAGCTCTCGATCTTTCCATGCCCGTACTGGTGTTCAGCGTCGGCCGGCTTGTCGGAGACACGAACCGAAAAGTACGTAACCGCCGCAGCCACCAGATCGAGCCCCGAATGCGCTGCCTCGGAGAGAATGCCCAGGCTCCCCGTCGTAACGCCGACCACCACCTTCATCACCGTGATCGCGATCGCAGCAAAAATCGAGTTCAGGGCGACGTCCTTCTTCTCGCGTTGGATCCGGGCTATTGCGGCACCGTCGCTCATATGCTCCGATTATTCACGTTCTGTCTGCCTTCGCCAAACGCGCGGCCCGGCCAGATACGCGGGTTTGATCTCAATGTGGTACGATTTTTGCATCGATCTCCCCCGCCCCTGGCGGTACATTCCGGAGGAATACCACTACATGCTACGTCCCACACTGTTGGTACTTACGATCACGTGTGCGTTCGCCTGCACCAGCTACGGCCAACAGCCGAGCTCGACGCAGATGACGCCCTCAACCCCGCCTGCCGCGGGCCAGACTGCACCCGGTCAAGCGGCCGGCACTACGGAAGCGAAGACCACGCCCCCGGCAACCAACGTCCCGATGACCGAGCCTGTTATTACGCTCAAGGGCGCGTGCCCCGCGAAGGCAGGCAGCGTACCTCCCGGGTGTGTCAGCTCGATTACCCGCGAGCAGTTCGAGAAGCTCACCTCGGCGCTGCAGCCCGCTGACCGCGGCCCTGTGCCTCCCGACGTGCGCCGCCGCTTCGCCTCTCAGTATGCCAAGCTGCTGGCCCTCTCCGATGCGGCTCGTGAACTCGGCTTGGAGAACGATCCCAAGGTGCAGGAGATTTTTACTTTCGCGCGAAATCAAATCCTCGCTGAAGCGCTCAACCAGCATTACACGGAAGAGTACTCTCATCCCAGCGACCAGCAGATTCAGGACTACTACAACCAGAACGCAAAGAAGTACCACGAAGTCACCCTGCAACGCATCATCATTCCCATGGCTCAGGCGAATCCGGACAAGCCCAAGCCCAGTGACGAGGAACAGAAGGCATTCGCCGACAAAATCCATGCCCGCTGGGTCGCAGGCGAAGATCCGGCCAAGCTCGAAAAAGAATCCATGGACCACCTGGGGATGACCACAAGTGCTCCCGATGTGAATATGGGCGCTCGTCGGCCGGGCTCTTTGCCCGAAGCGCATGAATCCATCTTCGATCTTAAGCAGGGCGAAATCTCGCAGGTATATTCCGACCCTACGGCGTTCTATATCTACAAGGTTCTATCCGAGCGCCAGGTTCCGTTGACCGAGGTCAAGACCACCATCGCACAGACCTTGCAGCGGCAGATGTACAACGACAAAATGCAGGAGCTCCAGGCCGCGGTGACGCCGGTTTTGAACGACGCGTACTTTGGTCCTGAGCCGCCGGCGAACGCCGGTCCGCCGATGCGGCCGGGCATGCCCGGAATGCCGATGCGTCCCGGTACTCCATCCCCGGGCGGTCCGCCTCCGGGAGCTGGTGCTGGTCCTGCTGCTGGCGCGGGAGCCGCAACGCCTCAGGCTCCTCCTGCTCAAAACGCGGGCGCTTCGCCCAAGTAAGCATGTCCTCAAAACGGGCTGTCCTGGTCACCGGAGTTTCGGGAAATCTGGGGACCAGGCTGCTTCCCTTCTTGTCGGACTTCCTGGTGGTGGGCGTCGACGTACGCCCGCCTGCCAACTCCTCGCTCACACGTTTTGAGAGCATGGATCTGGGCCGCGAGGTCTCGTGCCGCCAGCTCATCGACCTTCTACGCGCGACCAAGGCGCAGTCTGTAATCCATCTGGCTTTTGTCCTCGATCCGCAACAGGCTGGCGTTCTCGACCCGGAACGCATGTGGCAGATCAATGTTGCCGGTACGGCGCGCGTGATGGAAGCCGTCAGCGTCGTCAACCGCACCGGCGGCGATGTCCGGCAATTTATCTTCCCCAGCAGCGTGGCGGCCTACGGTTCGGAAACCGCCGGCCCGGTGAAGGAAGATGCGCCTTTGCGTGCGCATACTTTGCCCTATGCCATCCACAAGCGGGAGAGCGATGAAGTCGTCCGCTATCGTGCCGAAAGCCTCGGCGATTGCCGGACGTACATTCTGCGGCCGCACATCTTCACCGGAGCCACGGTGCAGAACTATATGGTCGGGGTGCTCCGCGGAACGCCTCTGGGCAAGAGCAAGCGCGCCGCCCGCATGAGGGCCGAGGGCAAACGGCTTCCGCTGATGCTGCCCCCCGGTGGCAAGTATCTTGAAAAGCGCTTTCAATTCCTTCATGTGGACGACATGGCGCGGCTGCTGACGGTACTGCTCTACCGGCCGGACACAGAGCCCGGCATGACCATCATGAATGTGGCAGGACGCGGCGAGCCTATCACCATTCAGCGCTGCGCCGAAATTGCCGGCTCAAGAATCAGGCGTGCGCCATCGCGTATGGTCTTCCGTTCCGTACTGCGAGTGTTGTGGAAGCTCGGGATCTCCACGATCCCGCCTGAGGCAATGCCGTACCTGATCGGCTCCTACACCATGGACACAACCCGCCTGCAGCAGTTCCTCGGCCCAGATTATCCCCGCGTCATCCAGTACACGGTCGAGGATGCGTTGAAGGACAGCTTTAAGTTAGTGGATAGTGGATAGTGGGTGATGTGACCAGCTGATAATGATCTTTGTTCGAGGTTCAGAACAGAGTGTCGCACGAGATAGCCTTTCCGCTTCAGCCACTGGCAACTATCCACTACCCACTGCCTTCCTTCCCCGATACAGCCCTGCTATCCCGAACGTGTACGGTGTCCAGGACACGTCCACGAATCCGGCGCCGCGCATCCGCTGCAGCATCTCTTCAGGCGTTGGAAACCGCAGTACTGATGCCGGAAGGTACGCGTAGGGTCCGCGGACTCCCGAGATCATCGTCCCGATGCGCGGCAATACTTGCTTGAAATAAACACGGTAAATCTTGCCGATCAGCCCCTTCGGTTCGCCGAAATCGAGAATTCCAATTTGGCCATTCGGCGCGAGCACGCGATAAATTTCTGCCAACCCATGATCGTAATTGGCGAGATTGCGAAAGCCGAAGGCAGTCGTCACCAGCTGAAACCTGTTCGAGCCAAACGGCAGATTGAGCGCGTCGGCTTCAATCCAGCGGATGTTTCGCTTTCCCGATTTTTCTTCTGCGCGCACCAGCATAGCGTGCGAGAAATCAGCGCCGAAGAGCTTAGCATCCACGCCGTTCATCCGCCGATGCAGCGCAAACGTCATGTCGCCGGTGCCGCAGCACAGGTCGAGCACCTGGGCGCCGGGACTTCGCAGCACATCGCGGAACGCGCGGGCGGTGCGGTTCCACCACAGGCGATCGACATTCATCGACAGCACGTGATTCAGCAGGTCATAGCGCGGCGCAATCGAAGTAAACATCTCGCGCACAGCATCCGCTGCGCTCTGTTCATCGCGGGCTCCCGCAGGCGCCGCGCCCACAATCTGATCGGGCTTCAGCTCGCTCGCCATGCTCATGCCTTCGACATTCGCCGGATTTGCTTTACTGCCTCGATCACGTATTCCGGAGGAACATTGTTCGCGACCTCGACGTTGCCGATCGCGCTTGCCAGCACAAAATGCGGCACGCCCCCAACCGCCTTCTTGTCCGACAGCAGGCGCTTGAAGACGCGCTTGGCGTTTACATCCGCCCTCGGCAGAGGCCCATAGGACAGGACGAGTTCCGTAACCCGCTGCGCCGTCGCCTCATCCGTCACCTCCATCTCCACGCCAATTTTGCAGGCGGCAATCATCCCCCATGCCACCGCCTCGCCATGCAGAAATCGTTTGTAGTTGGTTTCCGCTTCCAGCGCGTGCCCGACCGTGTGCCCGAAGTTCAGAACGCGCCGCTCGCCCCGCTCGCGTTCGTCCCCACTGACCACGTCTGCCTTGATGCGGATGCATTCCGTAATCAGCGTCTCCAGCAACTCGCTGCGGCGTCGTAGCAGCGGCCCGCGATTTTCTTCCATGAGTTCGATAATTGCGGGATTGCGAATCACCCCGTACTTCATCGCCTCGAACAATCCGGAGCGATACTCGCGCTCCGGCAATGTCGCCAGCACATCGGGATCGGCCACCACCGCCAGCGGCTGATGAAATGCTCCGATCAGGTTCTTCCCTGCCTTGAGGTTCACGCCGGTCTTCCCGCCGATTGCCGAGTCCACCTGTGCCAACAGCGTCGTCGGTACCTGCACGACGGGGATACCGCGCATGAAGACCGACGCGAGGAAGCCGCCCACATCGCCCACCACTCCGCCACCCAGCGCAACCAAGATCGACTGCCGGTCAGCGCCACGATCGATCATTTTCGCCGCCAACTTTTCCAGTTGTGCCAGGCTCTTGGCGCGCTCGCCATCTGCCATGATGACCATCTCCACGGGATGTCCAGCTTTGCGGAAGCTCTTGCGCAGCGTGTTCGCCCAATGCTTGCGGATTGGAGGCGATGTGAGCAGGAAGACACGCGCATTTTCGGGGATCTGACCACGCAACGCCGCCCCGGCAGAGCGCAGCGAGCCGCGCTCAACCAGCACCTCATACGACCGCGAAGGGGTATGAACGGGGATTCGAGTCAAGGGTCTAGTGTAATGGAAGATGGCTATGCAAGAGCCTCATTACTGCGTGCTACCATGATGCCAGTTATGCAGCCTCTCCCTGCTGAGACTGACTTCATCGTTGTTGGTGCGGGCATCGCCGGGTTGCGCGCTTCGGTGGAGCTTGCCTCCGCGGGTCGTGTGCTCTGTCTCGCCAAGTGCGAGGTGACGGAGTCGAATACGCAATACGCGCAGGGCGGCATCGCCGCCGCGCTCAGTGACGACGACGAAGTGCGGCTGCACCTGGAAGACACCCTCAAAGCCGGCGACGGGCTGTGCAACGAGGAGGCCGCCCGCATTCTGGTGGAAGAAGGCCCGCGGCGCATCGAGGAGCTGATCGAGTGGGGCACGGAGTTCGATCGCGCCGGCGCCAAGATCGCCTTCACGCGCGAAGGCGCGCACAGTCGCAGCCGCGTGCTGCACGCCCACGGCGACTCCACCGGGCGCGAAATCGGCCGCGCGCTTTACCTCAAAACCGCGGCCATCAAGCCCATCGTCTTCCGCGACTTCGAGTTCACCACCGACCTGCTGGTCGAGGACGGCCGCGTCGTGGGCGTACGCGTGCTCGATCAGGCCGGCCAGCTTCACGAAATTCGCGCCAACTCGGTGCTGCTGGCCACCGGCGGGCTCGGCCATGTCTACAGCGACACCACCAATCCAGCGGTCGCTACCGGTGACGGCATTGCGATGGCCTACCGCGCCGGTGCAGAAATCAGCGACATGGAATTCGTGCAATTCCATCCCACCGCGCTCTATCTGAAGAGCGCGCCGCGTTTCCTGCTCTCGGAGGCGCTGCGGGGCGAGGGCGCATACTTGCGCAACCTCGAGCTGAAGCGCTTCATGCCGAAGTATCACGAACTGGCCGAGCTCGCGCCACGCGATGTGGTGGCGCGCGCCATCACGCACGAACTCGAGTTGGTGAAGCGCCCTGATGCGGTCGTCTACCTCGACCTCACACACCTGCCCGCCGACCGCGTGCGCAAGCGCTTTCCCATGATCTACTCCACCTGCATGCAGTACAACATCGACATTGCAACCGAGCTGGTGCCCATCCGTCCCGCCGCACATTACGCGATGGGAGGGGTCCGCACCGACCTTGCGGGACGGACTTCCCTGCCCGGCCTTTACGCTGCCGGAGAAGTGGCCTGCACGGGTGTGCACGGCGCCAACCGCCTCGCCAGCAACTCCCTGCTCGAGGGCCTGGTTTACGGAGCGCGCGCCGCCGACGAGATGCGCCAGCATAGGGCGCCGACGAGCAAGGGCGCAGCTGTCAGCATGCCGGTTTCTGCCGCGAGCAGCAATGGCCAAGGTAATGAAGTCGAGAAGCTTATCCGGAAAGTGCAGTCGCTGATGTGGCAGCACGTGGGCGTGGTTCGCGACGGCAAGGCGCTGCAACAGGTCGTTCCGGAACTGCGCAATCTGCAATCCCAGATAGGCTCGAAAGGCGACCGGCGCTCGCATGAAGCCGCAAACATTGTGCAAACCGGGCTGCTGATTGCGCGCTCAGCTTTGGCTCGCGAAGAGAGCCGCGGCGCGCATTATCGCCTCGATCATCCCCTCAAGAACGAGGTCAAGTACCGCAAGCACTCCGTCGTGAGCGGCGACAACCTGCGCTTCGCCTGAGCCCGGCCCGAAAAGTTTCAGCCCAGCGCTTCGAGCGTTCACCATAACAAATGCCCTAGGCACGAAGGCCCTCTGCGCTCTTTACTGGATCCTGCGACCCAGCTATCGCTGGAGCTGTTCTTTCTCTGGGAACCTTCCGGAGAATCCTTTGTGCTCCAGACGGGGAGCTAATGCGAGATTGTTTCGGAGCACCGCAGAGGAGGCGTATTGGCCCCGAAATCGGCAGACATGCACTCATTGGTTATGATACGGCGACAGCTTCGTTAACGGGAATGGAAACTCATCTGGACGTGAACGACAACTTCGGTGGGCAGGTTCACGACTGTGCGGCCTCCTTCATTGTCAGAGACAACACCACTGAAATCAGCAATATCCCTATAACCACCACCAGCGCAATTTCCGTGCGTATCGCTACATAGTTGGACGCCAGCATCTTCATTCCGATGAAAATCAAGATCACTGACAGGCCATAGTGTAGGAAGCGAAACCTCTCCATCATCCCCGAAAGCACAAAAAACAGCGAGCGCAGTCCCAGGATCGCGAACACATTTGACGTGTAGACGATGAACGGCTCGCGCGTAACCGCCAGCACTGCCGGGATGGAATCGACCGCGAAGAACAGGTCCGTCGTCTCTACTACAATCAACACCAGCGCGAGCGGCGTTGCATAGCTCATCGCACCGTGGCGTACGAAGAACCGGTCGCCCTCGTAATCTTTGGTAACCCGAAAGAGTTTGCGGAAGCCGCGCAGGAGCGGATTGGACTCAGGGTGCAGTTGCGGGCCATGCTCGCGCAGCAGTCGAATGCCGCTATAAACCAGAATCGCGCCGAAGATGTACGCAATCCAGTGAAAGCGGTTCAGGAGCGTAACGCCGCCGAAAATAAAAACTGCCCGCATGATGAGCGCGCCGATCACGCCCCAGAACAGCACGTTGTGCCGCAGATGGCGAGGCACTTTGAAGTAGCGGAAGATGAGCAGGAAGACAAAGAGATTGTCGACGCTCAGCGATTGCTCGATGACGTATCCGGTAATGAATTCCAGCGAGAGCTGCGAGTTCGGGCGCGTGCTGCCGCCCACCATCGTTGACCCAAACCAGTAGATGAGGACCGCGAAAGCGCCTGCCAGTCCCACCCAAACCAGGGTCCAGCCAATCGCCTCGCGAAAGCCGACGACGCGCTTGTGGCGACGGAACACGCCGAGATCGAGCGCCAGCATCGCCAGAACGAAAACGTTGAAGATGACCCAGAAGGTCCAGTTCGCGAGCATTAGCCTTTTCCGGAACAGTCATTCTAGCTGTGCGCGTTGGCGATGCGGAGATACTTCACGTATTCGTGCAGGCGCATGCCGAAGAAATCGCTCACTCGGCCGGACCGCCGGTAGCCGTGCTTTTCGTAAAACCGCGTGGCGCGTTGCAACGGTTCAGTGGTATCGAGGGTGATGCAAGCGCAATTTCGGCTGACGAGCTCGGCTTCCGCGGCCCGGAGGAGCGCCTCTGCCACGCCTCCGCCCTGCCACTCGGGCAATACCGCCATGCCACGAAGATGTCCCTCCGTTACGTCGGCCATCGCGCATCCGATCGTCCCCACAACGCCCTCGTGCTGTGATAGAGCGACCAGAACATGCATCGAGGCGAGCCGCTGCTGAACTGTTTCCAGCGTCAGAACTGTGTCGAGCCATGCGCCGGGAGTGTAGCTGGCACGATACGGCTCGAAGGCCGCTGCAAGGCAGTTGAGAATGGCTGCGGCGTGTTCGAAGGTGGCTTTGCGAATCTTGACAGCTTCTTGCAGGCGGCGGCTCTCTAGCTGGCTATTTGTGGAACGTCCCCATGTACTCACTTTGCGCCAGCACGTGACCTTTCATCGCCTCATCCACTTCCTCGCGGTTCGCGCCGGAGGAAAGCTTGAGTTTGGTGTCGAGCGCGTACAGCCGGAAGAAATAGCGATGAGTCTGCCCTTCCGGGGGACACGGCCCGTTATACCCAACCTTGCGGAAACTATTGCGACCCTGGCGCGTTCCGTCGTCCAATTCCTCACGTTTGGGAACGCCCTCCGGTAGCAAGTGAGCTGTTGCCGGAATGTTCCACACGACCCAGTGCACCCAAGTTCCCGAGGGAGCGTCCGGATCGTCCATGATCAGCGCGTAGCTGGAGGCATGCGCGGGCGCGCCGCTCCAAGCGAGTGGCGGGGAAACGTCCTCGCCCTTGCAGGTGTATTGGTTTGGAATCGTTGCTCCCGAAGCGAACGCCGAACTGGTCAGTGTCATGCGATCTCCTCCCCGTACTTGGGCGAGCACGGCGGCAGCACTCAGCAGCAACAAAGCCGCGATTATGCAGGTGCTCTTAGATAGTTGCTTCGTGGCAGAGGATGTCTTCAGACGCTCCGACGCGAGCGGGACTAGGCGTCGAGCTTGCTTAAGGCTGGACGCGGCAGATGAGACGGGCGAGACCATCGGGCAATACTACTACTGCTCCAAGCCAAACTGAGTTAAATCATAAAGCCGGCGCATAGGAGGGCGCCGAACATCACCGCGTGCCCCAGTTCCGTGAACCCCAGCTTGTGTACATTCAGCGGCTGACGCCCGCGAACAAACCACAGAGTCCCACGCAGTAGGACAGGTAGAAAGGCGATCGCGATGGTCGCCGGAAAATACAGTGTTGATGTGAGCAGCCATGCTGTGATGCTATCGACGCGCGAGCCCGCCGGATATGACTTAAGTCTCAGCGGACCCCGCAGTCTACGAATGCTTCGCAGCCGCCTCGCGGACCATCTTATTCGAAGTACCGGGTTCGTAAACGCAGAACGGCTCCTCGGCAAGGAAATCGCCGGTAGCGGCGTACGCTCGTGCGCGGCAGCCCATGCACACGTGGCGGAACTCGCAGCAGCCGCACTTGCCCTTCAGGTTGTCGTCATCGCGCAGCATCGCGAACACGGCCGAGTCGTTCCAGATTTCGGCGAAACTCTGTTTGCGCAGATCGCCCGCAATTGCAGGGAGATATCCGCAGGGGAACACTTCACCTTCATGGGAGATGAAGCAGACGCCGGTCCCGGCCAGACAACCTTTGGTCATCGCGTTCATGTCGCCGGGGTGGCCGCCCTGATGGGCAGTCTGTGGAGCTGGTGCTCCGCCGTTCGGCTTCAGAGAGATTCCGGTCGAGCCGGGCATCATCATCTCCGTCGGGCCGATCCCATGCGGCTGCGGTGTTGGCGGTGCGGCTTGCTGGCGTCCAGTCATGCGATCGGCGGCGCGGCGTTGGCGCAGCACGCGGAAATAGTGTGGCGCGCAAGTGGCTTTCAGCTCAATGTCGCCCGTTAGCGACTGGTCGTAGAACCAATTCAGCATCCGCTCGTACTCTTCCGGAGGCACCATCTGCTCCGTGGCGATATCCACTCCACAGCCCACGGGCACGAGCAAGAATGTGTGCAGCGCATCGGCGCCCAGGCGGCGCACCAACTCCAGCACGTCGGGCAGCTGGTGCGCGTTGTGCCGCGCGATGGTTGTATTGATTTGCACCGAAACCCCGACCTGCTGCAGGTTTTTCATGCCGTAAATCGCGGCGTCAAACGCGCCGGGGATGCCGCGAAAGCTGTCGTGCGTGGTGGCGTCGGAGCCATCCAGCGAAATCGAGACCCGCTTGATCCCGGAGTTCTTGATCTTCTCGGCGATGTCTTTGGTGACCATCGTTCCGTTCGTCGCCAGCGCTGCCCGCAGACCGCGGCTGGTCGCGTACTCGGCCAGCTCGAAGATGTCGTGACGATACAGCGGCTCGCCGCCGCTGAGCACGAGGATGGGATTTCCGAAGTCGGCAATCTGGGAGATGATGTTCATCGCCTTGTCGGTCGGAAGGTCACGTGGAGACATCAGCTCGGTGGCCGTGGCGCGGCAGTGGATGCAGCGTAGATTGCAACCCTTCGTGACCTCCCAGAAGATCAGACGCGGCTTGTACTCGTGCTTCACCGGCGAATGGGTGCTGCCATTGCCTGCTGTCATACTTGTTTTTCCTCCCCCGCGCTTGCGGACTACGGCTCGTTGTATGCCTCAACCATAGGATTTGGGCGACCCGAAGGGCCGTGAGTGGCATCACGTGGGCTTGTGACGCTTGTCACTCCGCTGCAGCTGGCACGCAGCCGCAGCACAGGTAATCCGAAGGGAGCGCCGGTTGTCACCTGCAATAGGGGTCCTTCGACTACGGCGTGGCAGAAGCGGGTGCGCCTCCGCTCAGGGTGACACGGCGAGGGACTGATTGCTGCGTGCTGAGTGCTGAATGCTGAGTGCTGGTCAAGCCAGAGCACCCCGGCTCAACCAAAATTTGACAATTCCCCGCTCCAATTTCTGAAACATACATCCAAATTGGTGTTTAATAAGGGCAGACATCAGGATTCGACGGGGTCTGTTCGCCCTCGCCGACAACCTCTCGCCAGATCGGGACCCAGGACCCAAGGAGTACCACCATGTCACGTAGTATCCGCTGGCTCGCGTTGAGTCTGTCCCTCATAGTTCTCAGCTCCATCAGCGCCATCGCCGATTCGCATGCCCGGATAGTCCGCCTCAGTTCGGTTGATGGGACAGTACAAGTGGACCGTGGGAATGGTGGCGTCCTGCAGCGCGCCAGCCTCAACACGCCCATCGTGGAAGGCACGCGGCTGATCACCAGCAGCGACGGTCTTGCCGAAGTCGAATTCGAAAACGAGACCGCGCTGCGCCTGACCAGCGACTCCGAAGTGAAGTTTTCGCAGCTCCTGATGAGCGACACCGGAGTGAAGATGAATCAGTTCGAGGTCATCAAGGGCCTGGTGTACCTCGACACCGCGTCTAAGGGTGCCGACCTGTATCGCGTGAAAGTCGGCGATACCAGCCTGGTGGCGCATCGCGATACGCTCCTGCGGCTCAGCGTCACGCCCGACCAGCTCCAGGTTGCTGTTTTTCACGGCGAACTACAGCTTGAAAATCAGCCGCAGCCGGTTTACATCGGCAAGAAGGAAACGCTGACCGTCGAGTTGAACGAGCCGTCGCGGTACGCGGTCGCCAAGGGCGCCGACGCGGTGCGATTCGATGCGTGGAACAAGGAGCGCGAGGACTACAGCAGGACCTACGCCCAAAATGCGGGCTACGGCGGTCCCAATCGCGGCTACGGCTTGCAGGACCTGAATTACTATGGTGACTTTTTCTACGCCGGCGGATATGGCTACGTATGGCAACCCTACGGATTTGCCGGATCGATGCTAGGTTGGGATCCCTACAGCAACGGCACGTGGTCATTCTATCCCGGCATGGGCTACGCCTGGACGTCGGCTTATCCCTGGGGATGGTTGCCCTACCACTACGGCTCATGGGCGTTCATCAATGGCGCCGGATGGGCTTGGGTACCGGGAAGGGGATACAACGGCCAGTGGTATGCCAACAATTTCGCAGCCGTGCCGCGGATCACGAGAGCACCGGCAGGCTGGACGGCAGCTGTTCCTCCGCCAGTGCCCGCAGCAGCAGCTGCACCGCCGACTGTCCTCGTCGGCACCACAACTCCCAATGCGGTGACGGTCCCCGGAGGACGAATTCCGCCGAACTTCGCCAGCCTGGTTCCTGGGCGGGCAGTAGCGACCCAGGGATTTGTGAAGCCAAACGCTTCCGCAAAGGGTCCGGTGTTTGCCGCTCCTAACGCCACGGCAGGCGCTGCGCATCAGGGACACGTCTTTGCCGCACCAGCGCGGTCCGTCTCGCTGGCGGCGGGGCCGGAGATCGGCAGCCTGGGCGGACGACCGTCGGGAATTTCCTCGAGCGCGCACCCGGGCGTGAGCAGCGCTTCAGCGCACAGTTCAGGCGGCGCAGCTCACAAGTAAGAACCTGGGATGAGAAAAACAGGGCGGCCTGCGGGCCGCCTTTTCTTATCTTTTACGTTTGCGAATGAGCAAATCGAAGCTCACGACGCCGTTTTCGTCGCGTACGCCCTGCAGCGTATATTCGGTGTTCACGTTGTATTCGAACTGAATCACCTCCTGCGCCGAGCGCGCCAGGTTGGTGATGTAGGTAAACGTGATGTTGTTCGACACCTGCTGCTCTAACGTGAGCCGCGCGTTCGGATCGTTCTCCGGCCCGCCCAGCGAGGGATTAATCCGAATCGAGCTCCCGCCGAATATCCTGGAGACGCGATTGGTGACCGCCTGATTCAATGCGGAGCTCAGCAGCGCGCCCGACGCGCTCTCGGAGAACCCCGGCGAAGACGCACTCCCCAACGCGTTTTCCGTCTGCGTGCGGCCAAAGGCAAGAAGCGAGATGATGTCATCGGTGGAAAGTGGCGGATCGGAGCGATAGGTGGTGTTGAGCCGCTCCAGCGTACCGTGCAGGCCGATGGTGATGTCATAGTCACGCACGCGTGTGGTCGCCTCCACATCGAGCACCGGATCGATGCGTACGGGATTGGTGAAGGTCACATCGCCGCGCTCCAGGTGGTATTTCGTGCCCGCCACCTTTATGTCCCCTTCGGCAATGTTGATGCGACCCAACAATACCGGCCGGGCCGCGGTGCCGCGGAGCCGAAGGTCTACGTCCCCGGACAACTTCGCCAGCGTGGTCTCCACCGTAAGCTCAGGCGTAGAGAGGATGCGGACTTCGAGGTGAATATTGTTTAGTGGCGATTTCGGGTTGGGGATGCTGGGCGGTGCGTTGGTCTGTGCCAGTAAGAATTGCAAGTCGCTCGAGGGAACCTGTGCGAAGCGCGTGACCGTAACGTTGCCGCTGAACAAAGCGTTCTGCAACGTACCCGTAAGCTGCAGCGTCTGGTCCGAGGTTACGCTGATTCCGGCATAGCGAAAACGCACCTCGGTCCCTTCTGCAGTCAAATTGAAGCGAACCCCTGCTCCGTAAGTGACGAAGCCGCCAAGCGTCACATGGCCGCCGCCCATGCGTCCCGTGAGGCTCTCCACTTCCAAACGATCCTGGTTGAAGACGAGCGTGCCGTTCATATCGCCGAAGCCGACCGGCAAATCAATCTTCGCCAAGCCCGCGTGCTGAATCTCCACGCGGCCTGTCATTGCAGGGCGCGCCGCTGTCCCGCCAATCGTCAGATTGACATTCGAGACGCCATAGGAAGTGAGGTCCGGATCCAAGGTTTCGGCCAACTTCAGGTTGATTGAGCCATTAGCGCGCAGGTCCAGCCGGCGGTCGCCCGCGAGACTCGCCGAACCAGTGAGGGTGAATCGCGTTTCCTGGCTCACGATGGTGCAGCGCTGCACCGCGACCACCTCGTGGGAGAAGCTCAAATCCAGCGGGCCGTCACTGTGCACCGCAATATGCTCGACTTCGACGGAAAACTGCTGAATCTTGAGGCTACCGTGTAGAAGCTGCGGCTGCTTGAGGGGGCCGCTCAGTTCCGCCTGCCCGTCGAGCGAAGCCTGCCGCGTAACCTGGCTCCGCATCCTCGCCGGCAGGAACGCATTCACGTCGAGGTTGGCGAAATGCAGGACAGCGTTGGCGGGCATGTCGCCTTCAAGCACTACGTTACCGTCCAGCGCGAACGTCGCCTTGGGAAATCGGGAGCGCGCCGTCAGCGTGAGCTGCCTGCCCTGAGTGACTGCGTCGGCGTTGACGGTGCCGATAATCTCTTCATTCAGCACCAGGCTTCCGATTTCCAGGTGAGCATTGATCAGGGGATGGTCCAGCGAGCCTGAGCCCTTGATCGTGAAGTTGGCAACGCCCGCAATTTGCAGGTGTGGAGTTTGAACCTCGGACACCTCGGCTAAGTCGATGCTCTGCCCCTTGATATCAAGTTTGCCTTCGTGTTGACGGAAGTTGTATTGGGCCGATCCAGCCACAGTTCCGCGCGCCGCCTGCAAATGAATGTCATCGAGTTCTGCCGTGTGGTTCGCAAAGGCGATTTTCGAGGTCAGCGACGTCACGGGCCGGCCATGCAGCTCGGCCTTTGACAACGCCAGTTGTCCCTGACCATGAGGATTTGCAGCGGTTCCCGCGGCTTGAAGGGTGAAGCTCAGGTTGCCGGATAGGGGATAGTCGATGCCGACAACATGCTGCAGTTCGGCAATGCTTGCGTTGTGAAGCGCGGCTTGCACCTGGAACTCTGAGTTGTCAGTGAAGTCGCCGCGCTCGAGCGTTGTCGAGCCATCGAGCATGAGCTGTGCAGTTCCCTCGTCAATCGTGGCGTGGTGAAGAGCCAGCGCCGTCTGCGAATACTCAACGCCTCCGGAAAACTGATCGACATGAATTCTTCTCGATTGCGGCGCGGGCTGGGCCGGAGGAGAAGCTTGAGTGTTCTTGGCGAAGAACAGCTTGTGCTTTGCCGGCGGCCCGCTTGCCTCGTGCCGGGTCGGAGCAGTAGCCGGCGTGTAGATGTACGTGAAGTTTGTAGCTTGGACATGTCCGGCAATCTGGGGAGCCCGCAACGGGCCGCCCAGCGTGCCGTTGAAGCTGGCCGAACCCGCAAGTTCGATTGGCAGAGGAGCGTTACTCATCGCGGACATCATGGGCTGAAGTTCGGCCAGGCTGGTGGTGCTCGCGTTCAACTTCAGCTCCGCAAAAGTTGACCCCAACGAGCCTGTCGCATCGATGTGCAAATGCGGAGTTGCCAGATTCAATGCCGCCAACTCCATGCGCGACGATCGCACACTGTAGCGTCCACGAACATTTCCGCTGACCGCTAACTGATTGGGCCCGGGGTTTGGCGGAGCGGCGATGTCGAGGGCGAGCTCAGCTACTGCGTTTTGCCACGACCCCTTCCAATTCGCGTTAACCGAACCGCTCACGCTACCTGCGGTGTTCAGTTTCTCCAGTGGCAGCGATCGCGAAGAAATGGTCCGCGCCAGTTCATTGAGCGACAAGCCCCTCACACGCAATCGCGCTGAACCCTCCTGCTGGCCGGTGCCGGCGGAATCAGGTTTCTGAAGTACGCGATCGGTCGGGCGACGCTCACGTGGTGCACGCGAAGCGATTTGGCGAGTTGGCTGCTCTTGTCCGGACGGAACCAGGTTCTTGATCTCGGCGTCGCCGGTAACTTCCCCGCCCAAGATTCGCGCGGCGATGCGCGTTAACGCCAGCCGATCGTGAGCAAGTCTGAAATTCGCATCGAAATTACTTCTCCTCAACGAGAGGCCTGCGTCCTCATAGTCGAGATCGCGAAAGGCAATGTGCCCGTTCGAGCTGTAGCTGTCCGCCTGCGAATAACCGGCTGAGCCATTCACAACCAGTGTTCCGGCGCGAAGCTGAGGAGAGCGCACCACCGCCCCAAGCTGCGCGACCTCAAGATTGCTGCTGTAGGTGACCTGAATCTGCGGTTGGTTGAATTCAGTGACCTTGCCGGAGGCTTGTAGCCACGAGCCTTGCGAAGTGAGCTTCAGAGACTTGAACTCTGCGGCGTTGTGCCCGAGACTGAATTGCATATCCGCCCGTGCCGCAACGTCGCGAAACGTTCCATACTGCAAATCGATTTTGCCGGCCTGGAGGTTGCCGTCGAAACGCTGCGCGCGGGCGTCATACGTCATCCAGGCAACGACATCATTGGCGGCAAAGTCCAGCGGCAGCTTGCGATCATTGATCTCCAGCATTCCGTCGCGTAGATCAGCGTGGCCAATGGCGAGATTGAAAAGCTCTTGAACAGGGGCATTGCTGCCTCGCCTCCCGACCTTCGGAGTGGGGGCGTTCGTGCTGCCGTCGGCGTTTACGATGATGTGGACGACGGGACGCTGCAGTTCCAGCCGCTGCACATTGAACTCGCGTTGGAAGAACGACGTGATGTGCAACCGCACCAGCACGTGATCGAAATGCAGATAAGGCAATTGGTCCGGCGGCTCCAGTCCGTGAATGGTGACGTTCGTTGCTTCGAAGGCAAGCTGTGACAGCTTCCAATGGAAGGCTGCCATTTCCACTCGGCCGCCGGCCGCGTCCTCCAGAGCAACAATCAGCTTCCCGCGGATGAAGTCTTCAAAGCTCGTGCTGCGCAAATACCAAACCACGCCGATGAATACAGCAAGCAGCAACACGCCGATGGTCACGCCGATCCACCGCCGTCTACGCGGGCGTCGCGCTTTGATTTCTTCTTCCGCCATCATCAGTTCACGCCGGCAGCCCGGCTATCACCTTCGGGGGCATTGAGGCCCGGAATCATGACCGTACTGTGGATGTCGGCCTGCTGCCGCAAATTGTGCAGCCATGCGTCGAGAAGTTCGTCAATGCGCTGCTGTGTCAGCAGCTCGTGAATTTTCGACTTCACCTCATCGAGAGGAATAATCTTGCCGCCGTTCTGCTCCAGGTCGGGGATGAGCTGGTTCTTGTAGTAACGGTCCACCTCATCATCATTGATGTGCACGTTGGGGCGCAGCCGTACCTCGATAAAGTTCATCACCTGGAACTCATCGCGCATGTGCTGCTTTACCAGCTCTTCCGTCAGCCCATAACTGGCCAGCAGGCGCTGCCAAACGGCGGCGTCGTTGCCATTGGGAATCTGCAACCGCAGCTTCGTGATGTCCTCACCCAAGCTGTCGCCGGAGGGCTGCATGTAAGTTGCATCGCCCATCTGCGCAATGAGCAGTTCGCGATCGATCAGCCGCTTCAGAGCGAGCGCGCGGTCAGCCGTGGTCATTAGGCTGACCGGCTTCTGCTGCATGAATGCCTCGAAGCGCACGGCTTCCTCCCATTCGCTGCGCAAAATCGGATGGCGATTGACGCTCGCCACCACGCCATCGAGCACCTCACCGGCGAACACCGGCACTATCGCAGTCATGAACAGCACTGCGGAGCAAATCGTGAAATGAAGAAAACGTCTCATCAGAAAGTTTGTCCAATACTGAAAAATACGTTGATCCGCCGCAACGACCTGGTCTCATGCAATTCCTGGATGGGGTAGCGGGTGGGATTCAACGCGTATCCGAGATCGAAGCGCACCGGCCCCACGGGCGTTTTATAGCGAATGCCCGTGCCCAGTGCCTGCGCGTCGTAGTTGAAGTTGCAGGGCACCTTGCTGCCCTGTGGTGAACACGAGGCAATCGAAAGCTGATGGAAACGTAACATCCCGCTGATGATGTGATTGGCCGTATCAAAGACGTTGCCCATGTCGTGAAAGAAAACAAATCCAAGGTTGTTGCCCACATACGGCAGCTGCACCGGCGGCGTGCGCACCTCAAGGTTGTTAACGAAAAGCCCCTGGCCGCCGATGGCGTAGCCTGTCTCCGTGTCGCGCGGGCCAGCCTGGTTGATGGAGAAGCCGCGAAGCGAATTGCTGCCGCCGGAGAAGAACAATTCCGGCAACGGAATCTGCGTGGCTTCCGCCGGTAGCGTGTTCCCGGGTAACGCGTTTAGGTCAAGGAAATTGTTGGTACCGTATGGCTTTTCAATACCGATCTGGGTTCTTCGCGCGAAGACCCACTTCTTCTTGAACGTGTAGTAAGTGGAGTTGTCTAACAGCACGCGGCCGAAGTTCGTCTGCGAACCCAGCGCACTGGTGGCAAGTCCCATATTGAGGCCGTTGTAACTGCCCTTTGTGGGATTGATAGGGTCATCGCGCTTGTCGCGCAGCAGGGTAAAAGTTGGCATCGCGATGAACACCGGCTTCGAGTACAACGCGATCAATGTGGGATCGATGACCAGGCTGTTGGGATCGATCGAGACGCGCTGAAAGGTAAGGCCGTAGGCAAATGTAGTGAACCGGTTGAATCGTTGCTCCGCCTGTACTGCTCCTTCCAGTCTCTGCGAGGCGAAGGTGTTCACGTCGGCGGTGTTGTCGTAGAAGCCGCTGACGATGATGCGCCAATTCTCGCTATGAAAGAGCCGGGGCGCGTCGTAGCTGGCGAGAGCGCGCCGCGTCAGAAAACCCAAGCGGGTTCGCATGGTGAACGTCTGGTCACGTCCGAAGAGGTTCAGCCGGGTGACCTCCAGCACCACGTTGGGGCTGACTCCGGTTTTGCCTTGGGGGTTGCTGGTGCTGGGAAGATTGCCCGTCGCGAACTCGATTCCACCGCCGTAGCGGAACGTCCAGCGCTTCGCTTCCTGGATGTTGAAGAGAACGTTCTTCGCCGGCTCCTGCCCTTCGGGGTTCTGCACCGCTATGTCGACTTCGTTAAAGATGCCGAGGTCGTATAGCCGGCGCTGCGAATCGACCATGCGCGTCTGGCTGAGCGGATCGCCATCCTGGATGCGCATGCGACGGTCCACGATGTAAGGACGTGTAAAGTCGAGGCCGCTAACGATGACGCGGTCGACGAAGACCCGCTCGCCTTCGGTGATCTTGTAGACCACGTTCATGCGGTTCGCTTCGCCCGGTACCGGCGTGATCGAGGACTCAAACTGCACGTTGGGAAAGCCGCGGTTGTAATAGTAGTAAGTTATGGCGTCGCGATCGCTGACGACGTTCGCTTCGCTGAAGGGCTGCCCCTTCACATTCGTCAGCTTGCCTTCCAATTCTCCGAGCCCAAGACTGCTAACCCCTTCGACTTTCAGGTCGCCTACCAGCGTTTGCGGGCCTTCTGCGATTTTGACCACCACCTCCATCTCATTTTTCTTGCCCTGGAAGTCGTCCTGCAGGCCGGCCTCTACCTTGACGTCCAGAAACCCGTTCGCCTGATAGAGGTACTTGATGGAGCTTACGTCTGCGCTCAGAAACCGCTGACTGAACGTGCCGTTCGGTAGCGTCAGACTGGAGGGCTGCACTGCCATTCTTTCGCGGATATCTGCCGAGGCGAAATACTTGTTTCCTTCTATCTTCACGGAAACCAGCTTGTGGCGAACGCCAGGATCGATGACGTACACGATGTTGAGGTGGTTCGCCTCGGGAACCGGATGCCGCTCCACATCTACCGTGGCCTCGAAGTAACCGCGCGTCTCGAGGTAGTCGCGCAGATTGCGGCGGCCCTCGTTGAGCAGATCGTCGTCGATGGAATTCTCCTGATAGACAGGCACCAGTTTTCGCAGCTGACTCTTGCTCACCCCATCTCCTTCAGTCGTGATGTTGACCGTCGGCCCTTGATCCACCTCGAAGGTATAGTCCAGCCGCCGCGTGTCCGGGTGATACTGCCGGGCGACGAGTGACACTTGCGCTTCCAGATGGGCGTTCTTCTGATAGTGCTTGCGAAGACGTTCCAGCGCGCGCGTGACATGCGGCGCGCTGACCGCCTGGCCCGACTTCAACTTCGTAAGACTTCGCACTTGCTCAGGGGCAATTCCGGCATCGCCTTTTACCGTCACATCGCCAACCCGGGCCAGCGGGCCAGGAGTGACATTGAAGATCACGGCCATCTGGCGGTCCGCCGGACTTGGCTTTAACTCATAGGTGATCGCCGCCTGGTAGTAGCCATTGTCGGCCAGGATTTTCTTCATGCGATCAATGGAGGAGACGACCTTGTCCTCAAGGAACGGTTCCCCGAGATCGAGTTGGCTGGCTGCGACCAACTGGTTTGTCTTGAGGTTGCCTTTCGCCGGAGTGCCTTCCACGGTGATCGAGCCATTGAAATAGTTCTCGGTACCCACGAAGACCAGGGTCAGACCCTGCGGGCCTGGTTCAGCCTCCGCGTCCAGAGTGGCGAAAAGTCCGGTGGCATAAAGCGCTTCAATGCTGCCGCGTAGCTTGTCGCGATTGAGCGGCTCGCCGGGCTTTTGCAGGATAAGCGAGCGCAGCACTTGCGCTTCCTTGCCGGTGATGCCCCGAAAGTCGATCGCGTTGACGGTCTGTCCCTCGTACTTCTCCAGTGGGCTGGGCGGATGGTTGGATTTAGCTTGTGACGTGGGTGCGGCGCCCGCTTGATGGGCCTGCGCACGCGCCAAAGGAGCGGTAAGGGCGCAGACAATCGCAAGCGTGTACAACAATGGCGTGATCGGCGTCCTCAAACTCTGCCCTTCAGCGCGCCCCCGCGGCAACTTGCGCGCAAGTCTAACTGGTCGTCGACTGGCAACGCACTACTCCGGCGGGCGTCTCACCCTTAAACCCTGGGAGGGCGTAACTGACGTGGAATCCCTATAATAAACGGGGAAAGCTTCGACTGAAACCTGAGGAACCTTCGTTGCAATCTGGGGAGCGCTATTCCCGCCAGGTGCTTTTTCGGCCCATCGGCGAAGCGGGACAACAGGCATTAGCTAAGGCCCGCATCGCCATCGTCGGCTGTGGTGCGACAGGCTGCGCTCTGGCGTCGCTGATGGCGCGCGCCGGCATTGGCTACCTGCGTATTATCGACCGCGATTATGTCGAGCCGAGCAATCTTCAGCGGCAGGTGCTGTTCGATGAAGCGGACGCCGCCGAATCACTTCCAAAGGCTATTGCAGCGGCCGGCAAGATCGCGGCCTTCAACTCCGAAATCGCCGTTGAGCCGCACGTCGCCGACCTCACACCCGACAATGTGGAAGAGCTGCTCGGCGACGTTGGAATCATCCTCGACGGAACGGACAATTTCGAGACGCGATACTTGGTGAACGATTTCGCCGTCAGCAACGACGTGCCTTGGATCTATGCGGCCGCAGTTGCGAGCTATGCGGTGACGATGAACGTCCTGCCCGGTGAGACGGCATGCCTCGCCTGCATCTTTCCGGATTCGCCACGTGGCATCGTCGAGACCTGCGATACCTCAGGAATTCTGAACTCGGCCGTGAACTTCGTCGCCTCTATAGCCGCGACAGAAGCGATAAAGCTGGCGGTCGGGGCACGAGACAAGCTTCGCCGTACGCTGCTGTCGTATGACGTGTGGACGAACGATTCCGCAGCCGTGAAGGCCAGCCATCCGCGACCGGAATGCCGGGCCTGCCAGCAGCACGACTTCATTTATCTCGCCGGTGAGGGGAGGCCGCACATTTCGCTTTGCGGACGCAATTCCGTGCAGATTCACGAGCGCGAGCGCCCAATCAACTTCGAGGAGATCACGACCAGGCTTTTACCGCACGGCCCGGTGCGGCACAACGAGTTCGTCCTGAAGTTCTGGCGCGATCCCTACGAGCTGACGCTGTTCCCGGACGGCCGGGCGATCATCAAAGGAACGACCGATGTTGCCATCGCGAGAAGCTTGTACGCTAGATATGTGGGATCGTGAGGCAGCGATCAGCATTCAGCCCTCAGCATTCAGCCCTTGAAGGCTTTCGACATCCTCCCGCTACTTCAGAGTACGCGCCTCTTGCCGATCCACCACTGTTTTGGCTGAGCGCTGATTGCTGAATGCTGAGTGCTCGCCGCTTCTGGTATCTTTGCCTTCACAATTATTCCGAGGCCCTCTGAATGTCCGTAGCCCAAACCCTAGTCGATACCCGCCCCCAACCCGGCAAGATGTATCGCTGGCTGGTGCTGATCTTTGTCAGCCTGGCCATGTTCGGCAACTACTACTTCTACGACATGTTGAGTCCGGTAGCCGACCTGCTGACCAAGCAACTGCATTTCACCGACGCAAACATCGGACTGCTGCAAGGGGCTTACAGCTTCCCCAACATCTTTACGGTGGTGATCGGGGGCATCATCATCGACCGCATCGGCGTGCGACGGGCCACGCTGATCTACGGCGTGCTGTGCTTCATCGGTGCAGTCATCAATGCCCTGACGGGAAATCTCTGGGTGATGGCGCTCGGCAGGCTCATCTTCGGCATGGGCGCGGAATCGCTGATCGTGGCAGTCACTACGGCTCTCGCGATGTGGTTCAAAGGCAAGGAACTCAGCTTCGCCTTCGGCCTGAATCTCACCTTTGCCCGCATCGGCTCCTTCCTTGCTCTCAACTCGCCGACCTGGGCGAAGCCGGCCTTCGTTAACTGGCGCTACCCGTTCCTGATCGGGGTCGGCATGTGCTCGTTCTGCGTTGTCGGCGCTGTGATCTATTGGGCGATGGACTCCTACGCGGAAAAGCATTATGCCTTGGGGCAGGCAGCCCAGCCCGATAAGATCGTCTTCAAAGACCTCTTCCAGTTCGGCACGTCGTACTGGTACATCGTCGCGCTGTGCATCGTCTTTTACTCCGCGATCTTCCCTTTCCAGACTTTTGCAGTGAAGTTCTTCATGGACGCGCACGGCACCACGCGCGAGTTCGGAGGCTTCCTCTCCAGCATGCTGACGCTGTTCGCGATGATCGCCACGCCGCTATTCGGGCTGCTGGTTGACAAGATTGGTAAGCGCGCCCTGTTTATGATGTTCGCCTCGCTGCTGCTCATCCCGGTGTACGTCATCATGGGATACACCCATCTCAGTCTCTACGTTCCGATGGTGATGATGGGCGTCGCGTTCTCGCTGATCCCGGCAGTGATGTGGCCATCGGTGGCCTACATAGTCGATCCGGCGAAGCTGGGGACGGCCTACGGATTGATGACCATGATCCAGAACATCGGCCTGTTCGGCTTCAACCTGCTGATCGGCTGGGCCAATGATTACTCGCATGCCGGAGCAAGTAATCCCCACGGCTACCGTCTCGGCATGGAGATCTTTTCGGTGCTGGGTTTTCTGGGCATGATGTTCGCCTTTCTCCTTCACCAGCGAGAAACCGGTCCACACGGGCATGGTCTGGAGACGATCACGGCGACGTCGCACGAGTAGACGCCACCCTCAGAACTTACCCGCGTGTCGTCCGAGCGAGGGACTTTAGTCCGAGTCGAGGAACCTGCTTTTCGCCCTGAACAGCAGGTTCCTCCGCTCGCGGCCGAACTGCGCGGCTGCTCGGTCGGAATGACACATCTTTGTAACTGGCAACCGGCCACCGGCCACTGGCTTTTCCCACCCTCGTGGGATTCACTTTTTTCCGCCGCGAGTACAATCAAAGTACCGACATTTGGCGAAAATCATGATCACACCTGTGTCCTCGACCCGCGCCGACGGCGGCCTCAAGCTGCCCATCTACATGGACAATCACGCCACCACGCGCACTGATCCGCGCGTTGTCGAGGAGATGCTGCCCTACTTCACCGAGAACTTCGGCAACGCTGCCAGCCGCAATCATGAGTTCGGCTGGGTCGCCGAGCAGGCGGTAGACGAGGCGCGCGAGCGCATCGCGAAGCTGATCGGCGCAACCAGCAAGGAAGTCATCTTCACCTCCGGCGCGACCGAGAGCGACAACCTCGCCATCAAAGGCGTCGCCGAAATGTATCGCGAGAAGGGCAATCACATCATCACCCAGGCGACCGAGCACAAGGCCGTGCTCGACAGTTGCAAACGCCTGGAGAAGCATGGTTTTCGCGTCACCTATTTGCCGGTGCAGAAGGACGGCCGCATCGATCTTGACGACCTGAAGCGCGCGATCGACGACCAGACCATCCTGGTGACGATCATGGCCGCAAACAACGAGATCGGAGTGTTACAGCCTATCCGCGAAATTGGCGCGCTCTGCCATGAACGCGGAGTGCTCTTCCACACCGATGCGGTGCAGGCCATCGGCAAGGTGCCGTTCCACGTAATTCAGGACAACGTCGATCTCGCGTCGATCTCCGCGCACAAATTTTACGGCCCGAAGGGTGTGGGCGCGCTATACGTTCGGCGCAAGAATCCACGGGTGCAACTGGTGGCGCAGATCGATGGCGGCGGCCATGAGCGCGGCATGCGCTCCGGCACGTTGAATGTTCCCGGGATCGTCGGACTTGGCAAGGCGTGCGCGCTCGCGGCAGAAGAAATGGTGCAAGAGGCGACGAAACTAGGCGCCCTGCGCGAGTGTCTGAAGAACGCGATCATGGGCCAACTTGATGAGGTCTACATCAACGGCTCGATGGAGCACCGCCTGCCCGGCAACCTGAATCTCAGCTTTGCGTATGTTGAGGGCGAGTCGCTGCTGATGGGCATCAACGACGTTGCAGTGTCGAGCGGCTCGGCATGCACATCGGCGACGCTTGAGCCGTCCTATGTGCTCAAGGCTCTGGGCGCCGGCGACGATCTGGCGCATAGCTCGATTCGCTTCGGTATAGGGCGCTTCAACACCGAAGCCGAAGTGGATTACGTTGCCAAGCGAGTGGTCGAGACAGTGCAGCGTCTTCGCGAGTTGTCGCCCCTATACGAGATGGCGAAGGAAGGCGTCGATTTGAAGAAGGTGCAGTGGGCCGCCGAGCCCACGCATTGATGCAACTGCCCAGCGCCTGCGACGTTCCGCGTTAACGAGGTTCGACGTCGGAACAGCGAGATCACAGCGCCGTAGGCGCGAAAGATGATAGCCCAGCGCTTCAGCGCTGGGTAGCGTGCGATATTCGATCTGAGTCCCGCGAGGACAACAGATCGTGAAGCTGGCCTTCAGGCCCGCGCGCAACGGAGCAAGCATGTCCTACAGCGATAAGGTCCTTGATCACTACACCAACCCGCGCAATGTGGGCTCACTTGACAAGAGCAGCCCCGAGGTTGGCACCGGCCTGGTCGGGGCGCCCGAATGCGGCGATGTGATGAAGCTGCAGATCAAGGTCAACCCCGAAACCAACGTCATCGAGGAAGCGAAGTTCAAGACCTTTGGCTGCGGCTCGGCCATTGCGTCGTCGTCGTTGGCGACGGAGTGGGTCAAGGGCAAGACCATCGACGAGGCGCTCACCATCAAGAACACCGATATTGTGAAGGAGCTCGCGCTACCGCCGGTGAAGATTCATTGTTCGGTGCTGGCAGAGGATGCAATCCGCGCCGCCATCAGCGACTGGCGCAAAAAGAATGATTCGCAACCCGCTGCTCTGAAAGCTCAGTCGGGTGCATCATGAGCACGATCAACATTGACGATTCCGCAGCCGCTGCAGCGCCCACCAAAGGCATTGAGGTAACAGAGAAGGCGCTGGCACACATTCGCGCTGCCCTGGTCAGGGAAAACATCTCGTCCGCTGAAGGCGGGCTCCGCCTCGGCGTGCAGGGCGGCGGCTGTTCGGGACTCAGCTACAACATTAGCTTCGACACGCAGCCGCGTGAGCGCGACCGCATATTCCAGTTCGAAGACGTCCGCATCTTCATCGACCCGAAGTCGTTCATCTACCTGCACGGCATGGTGGTCGACTACGAAGAAACGCTCATGCGCCAGGGCCTCGTCTTCCATAACCCGAACGCGACGAAATCCTGCGGCTGCGGCAGCTCGTTCTCGTGATGGGCGGTCAGCAACGCGATTCCTTCTCCGCCGGCATTCGGGTCGTCAGCCCGAACAAACCTACCAAAACCAATTGCTCGTCGTGCGGCGACATGCGCGCCGCCCATTTCTGTCAACAATGCGGCAAGGTGCAGCCTCCCGCACCGGTCGATTACTTCACCTTTTTCGGGCTGCCTTACAAGCTCAACCTCGACACCGCCGTCCTGGAACGCGAAGTTTACGCGCTGAGCCGCCATCTTCATCCCGACATTAACGCAACCCGCACGCCGGAAGAGCAGGAGTGGAGTCTGCAGCAGAGTTCGTCGCTAAACGACGCCTACCGCACCTTGAAGGACCCGATCTCGCGCACCGAATACTTGTTACGATTGCAAGGCGTTCGTCTTGAGGAGCAATCCACGGCGGCTACCGAAGAGGCACGCCGCACCGGCAAGGCGAAGAAGCAGGTGGTCCCCTCCGATCTGCTGGAGCAGGTGTTTGAGCTGAATATGCAACTTGAGGAAGCTCGCATGAACAAGAAGATGGGCGAGCCCGACCGCACGCTCGAGCTTGAGTTGCAGGACACGAAGAAGCAGCTCCAGAAGAAGTACAACGACATGATGGACGAGCTGCACGGCGCATGGAACGAATGGGACGCGCTGGTGAACCGCTCCCAGCATGGCGGCAATGTTCTCGAAGACGATCGTGTCGCGATTCGCGACCGCATGCTGGATGTGCTCAACCGCCGGAATTACGTGCGGAATTTGCTAGGCGAAATTGATGAAGTGCTGGAAACCTGATCACGATGACAACTGACCGAATCGTCGGCATCGATCTCGGCACCACGAACTCGCTGGTGGCGTACATGGAAGGCGACTGTCCGGTCGTCATCCCTGGCGAGGACGGCTCCAATCTGCTGCCGTCGGTTGTTGCCCTCGATGAAAACGGGCAGATTGTTGTGGGGAATGCTGCGCGCAAGTATCTGATTGAGACGCCTGAGCACGCTGTGTACAGCGTCAAGCGCTTGATGGGCCGCGGCGTCGAAGACATTCACGACGAGCTGAAGCTCTTCCCTTTCAGACTGGCTGACGATCTGGCGCCCGGAGAAGTGCTGCGCATCAAGTTGGGCGATAAGACCTTCACCCCGCCAGAAATTTCTGCGTTCATCCTGCGCCAGCTCAAGCGCAACGCAGATCGTTACTTCGCCGCACCGGTAACAAAGGCAGTGATCACCGTTCCCGCATATTTCAATGACGCGCAGCGGCAAGCGACGAAAGATGCGGGCCGCATCGCGGGCCTTGAAGTTCTGCGCCTGGTGAACGAGCCCACGGCCGCGGCGCTCGCCTATGGTATCGCCAAGAAAGAGACCGCGACCGTCGCTGTGTACGACCTCGGCGGTGGCACATTCGATATCTCGATTCTCAAGCTGCACGAAGGGATTTTCGAAGTCGTCGCCACCAACGGCGACACGCACTTGGGCGGTGACGATATCGACAATCTGCTTATCACCATCGCGCTTCATGACATTCAGGGCGATCTCGGTCTGGATGTCCGTCGCAAGGCCGAGATCGTGCAGTCGATTCGCAAAGCCGTCATCGAAACCAAGATCGCGTTGTCAGCAAATGAGCAGCTCACGCTCGATATCGAGCTGCCCGGCGGCAAGCGTTATCAGCGGGAGATCACGCGTGTGCAATTCGAGCAATTAATCCAGCCGATCATCGAGCGCACGGTCGGTCCGGTGCGCCAGGCGATGAAAGACGCCGGGCTTGTGCCGAAGCAAATTGACGAAGCGGTGCTGGTGGGCGGCTCCACTCGAATACCGCGCGTGCGGCACCTGGTGGAAGAGCTCTTCCAGCGCAAGCCGCATTGCGAACTGAATCCCGACGAAGTTGTGGCATTGGGCGCGGCGGTTCAGGCCAACATTCTTGCCGGGCGTTCGCAAGCCACGAAGGAAATGTTGCTGCTCGATGTGACGCCGCTGTCGCTGGGCATTGAGGCACTGGGCGGAGTCGTCGCAAAGATCATTCATCGCAATTCAACCATTCCCGCGTCGGCGACCGAACACTTCACCACCGGGGTCGAAGGCCAGGCGAACGTCGCCATTCATGTGCTGCAAGGCGAGCGCGAACTGGCCAGCGATTGCCGCTCGCTGGCGCGCTTCGACCTGAAAGGAATTCCGCCGATGCCGGCGGGGCTGCCGCGCATTGAGGTGAAATTTCTCATCGACGCCAACGGCATTCTCCACGTCTCTGCGCGCGAGTTGCGCAGCGGCAAGGAAGCCGAGATCGCGGTCCAGCCCAGCTACGGCCTCACCGACGAGCAGGTCGAAAACATGATCCTCGATTCGTTCGACAACGCCGAGGAGGATTTAAGCCGGCGGCAGTTAATCGAAGCGCGCAATGAAGCTGAGACAATCCTGGCAGCGCTCGAGAAAGGTCGCGGGAACTCGGCGTGGGCGCAGTTGTCCTTCCAGGAGCGCGCGAGCATCGATAAGCAGGAGACGGCGCTGAGGGCCGTGATGAAGGAAACTGACCATCGTGCAATCCGCACCGCGATCGACGCGCTCAATCATGGCACCATGCGCCTGGCCGAGCTGATGATGGATTCCGCCGTAGGTGCTGCGCTCAAGGGCAGGACCATGGAGACTGCCAACGTCGGCGAAGGGCCGGCGGCGCCGCATCCGATCGCAAGGGCTGAAATAGAGTAGCGCCTACCGAACTCGGGCCCAAGACAAACCTTAACGCTTATGTGATCCAGCCGCCACCCACAACGGCGTCGCCATCGTAGAACACCACCGCCTGCCCGGGCGTGATCGCGCGCTGTGGCTCATCGAACGTTGCCCGCACGTCGTCCTCTCCAATCTTCTCCAGGACAGCCTCGGCCGGCTGGTGACGATGGCGAATCTTCGCCTGTACTCGCATCGGCTCACATACATCCTCCACCGCGATCCAATTCACCCGGTTAGCTGTGAGCTTTCGCGAGAGCAGCTCGTCGTCGCTGCCCACCACCACCTCGCGCTTGTCGCTTCGAATCTCCAGCACATAGAGCGGCAAACCAGTCGCAACCCCCAGGCCCTTGCGCTGACCCACGGTGAAATGGTGGATGCCACGGTGTGTGCCGATGACCTCGCCGGTGGTCGTCATTAACTCGCCGGCGGTGTCGGGAACCTCCTCGCCCTGCTCAGCGAGATAGGCGTCGAGGAACTGCTTGTAGTCGCCGCCGGGGATGAAGCAAATTTCCTGCGAGTCCGGCTTCTCGAACAGGCGCAGCCCGGCGCGCTTCGCCCGCTCGCGCACGTCTGGCTTGGTGATGTCGCCAAGGGGAAACAGAGTGCGGCTCAACTGCTCCTGCGTGAGGCCAAAGAGGAAGTAGGTCTGGTCCTTGCTGCGATCCGTCGGGCGCTTCAAGATCCAGCGGCCCCTGCGCTCATCGAACTCATTGCGCGCGTAGTGTCCGGTCGCCAGCAGCTCCGCGCCGATCTGCCGTGCCGTCGTGAGAAGCTGATCAAACTTGAGATGGTTGTTGCACAGGCTGCACGGGATCGGGGTGCGTCCGGACAGATATTCGGCGACAAACGGCCGCACCACGTCGCGCTCGAAACGCTCCTCCTGATTCACGACGTAATAGGGGATGCCGAGCGTCTCTGCGACGCGACGCGCGTCGTAGACATCGTCGATGGAACAACAGCGCCCCTGGACCGTCTCCGGCATGCCCTCACGACCGGCGAGCCGCCTCTGGTTCCAGAGCTGTAATGTCAGTCCCACAACGTGGTAGCCCTGCTGGCAGAGCATGGCCGCGACGGTGGAGGAGTCCACACCGCCCGACATGGCTACGGCAATAGTCTTGTTCAGCATTTAGCAACTAGCAATTAGGTTTAAGCGTGCGCCCGCTTGTACACGGGGGACAAGTCGCGCAGCCTCGCGACTACTTCCGGCACCAGCGACAATGCAAACTCCACGTCGTCAGCCGTGTTCTGCTTGCCCAGGCTAAAGCGAATGCTGCCACGCGCACGCTCTGCCGAAAGCCCCATCGCGGTTAGAACATGCGATGGCTCAATGGCGCCTGAAGAACACGCCGCACCGGTGGAAACCGCAAGTCCCTTCAGGTCGAGCGCAATCACCATCGCCTCGCCTTCGATGCAATCGAACGAGACGTTCACGGTGTTGGGAACGCGAGGCGCGCCACCGCTATTGACGGCAACCTGCTCCACACTTTCGAGAACTGTCCGCTCCAGACGATCCCGCAGCTCCGCCATTCTTGTGACGCCCCCATCTATAAATCCCAGGCGCGCAATTTCTGCCGCCTTGCCCAGCCCCACAATGCCGGCCAGGTTTTCGGTTCCCGCACGCCGCGAGCGCTCGTGACGACCACCGTAAAACAGCGGCTGCAGCAACGTGCCCTTGCGTACAAACAGTGCGCCTACGCCTTGAGGGCCATGGAGCTTGTGCGCCGAGATGGTCAAGAGATCACAGCCAATCTCCTTCACATCAACCGGGACTTTGCCGGCAGCTTGCACCGCGTCGGTATGGAAATAGACGTCGGCTTCTGCGGCGATTTTCCCAATCTCATTGACCAGTTGCAAAACGCCCGTCTCGTTATTCGCCATCATGATGCTGATCAGCTTCGTCTCAGGGCGCAACGCGCGAAGTACATCATCGGGATCGACCAGCGCGCTGCCATCCACGGGCAGGAAGGTCACGGTGCATCCCATCTGCTCCAGGCGACTGCACGAGTTTAGGACGGCGTGGTGCTCAATGGCCGAGGTGATGATGTGATCGCCCGGCGTGGCCATGCCGAAGAGCGCCAGGTTGTCACCCTCGGTGCCTCCGCTGGTAAACACAATTTCCGCGGGACGACAGTTCAGCAACTCTGCAACATTCTCGCGAGCGTGCTCCACCGCGGCGCGTCCCTGCTGCCCCTGCTGGTGGATGGAAGAAGCATTGCCGAACTTCTCCACAAAGTGGGGTCGCATCGCCTCGAAGACGTCGGGCAAAAGCGGCGTTGTCGCGTTGTTGTCGAGATATACGCGGTGCATTGGCTTCTATTCTAGCTGTTCATTAGATTGCGGGCGTGACCGACACGATTCCGGCAGCCATACCAAAGGGATGCGTGTCGCTCGCACACCGAGATGCGCTAAAGACGCTTGCTCGCGATGACGCTCCGCCACTCTATTGGAAGAACTCTGTCATCTGCGTCGCGCTGCCTGCGCCATTGGGAATCGTACTCACGCCGAGGGCGGTCATGCTGAGCCCCAACAGGCTGCGATGATCATAGGTGGCAGTGCCCTGATATCCAACCTTAACACGCGTTCCAACCAGAATGGTTGCGACCTGGCCGCCACCATTGGTGAGATCGTTGCGCGACTCGTCGGTAGTCAGAACCAACACCCCGCTCTGCTGGAACTGGGCGTTCGACAGAAGCTGAGGTAGGTTCTGTGACAGCCAGGTGTCTGCGGCGGCGACTCTGACGCTAACATCGCAGTTTTGACCCATCGTGCCGGGACAATCATGGGCATCGTGCTGCGCGTCGGGAACGATGAACGAGTACGCCGGTAGCTGGACGTTGGCGAGATCTGTCGCGAGCTGCGAAAAATCCACGATATTCAAGTTCAGTTGCGAGGGCGGCTGCACGTCGGACATATAAGAGATGGGGTTGTGGCGGCGCAGGTAAGGATAGACATCGCCGCCAAGATAGCCTTGCTGTGGCAGGCTCTGCGCATAGACCTTCCACGACTTCGAGGAGGCCTGCAGCTCGCGCACAACATTGTCGATCGGCACCACGCCATTGAAATTGTCGTCCAGGCTGTACGGCAGTCCCGTTGTCATGACGAAGTAATTGCCAATCGAGGGATGGACGTCGGCGAAGTACTGCGTGGCAAGTCCGCCCTGGGCGATCAGGCCATTGATGTACGGAGCGCTGGAACTGCCGACCACGTCTGAGTAGTTCAGGTTCTCGAGTACGACGATAGCGAAGTGTTGCACCTGCGGGATACCGCCGCCCGAGCCTCCGCTGCCACCGCTTCCACCCGATCCACCAGAGCCTGAACCACCGCTTCCGCCCGAGCCACCGCTGCCTAACAGGCTGCCGCTCGAATTGCTTCCGCCTCCGCAGGCGGCGAGGAGAAGGACGACGACCAAGCCGCTGGCGACCAGCATTGCTGATCTTGCGGCAGGGAGAGAGACTTTTGCGCTAGACACGTGCACCTCAGAAACCTGAGATGCAGAACTACTACTCCGGGCTGTCGGGTGCCGGTCGATGTTTGTCGCAGGTACAAACCCCTAGAAGGCAATAATTTTCCTCTGATGCTCGCGACACCTGCTCCGACGTGCAATAGAATCGCTTTGTGCCCAACCCGGTCTCTCGTGAAATCCGCAACTCAAAAAGCGCGTGCCAATAAGGCAGAAAAAAGCGTCTCCAAGGCAACGCTCAAGCTGCGTCTGCTGAAGAAGCTGAAGTGCACGCTGAAATACGAGAAACTGGCATGGAGCTCCGGCGCCAAGCTGGTGGCGGGTGTGGACGAGGTTGGGCGGGGCTCGCTCTTCGGGCCGGTCGTCGCGGCAGCGGTCATCCTCGATCCCAGCTACCGCATCCGCGGGCTGCGCGATTCCAAGTTGCTCGATCGCGAGATGCGCGAAAAGCTTGCGCCACGCATCCGCGAGCGCGCGCTGGCGTGGGCGATTGCCGCCGTGGACGTGGCGACCATCGACCAGATCAACATCTATTGGGCCTCCAAGCTCGCGATGGAACAGGCTATTGCCATGCTCAAGCTTCGTCCCGACCATCTGCTCGTCGACGCGTTGCGTCTGAGTTGCGACTGCGGACAGACCCCGATCATCCACGGCGACGCGCTCTCCGCCTCCATTGCGGCCGCCTCCATCATTGCCAAGGTCGAACGGGACGCAATGATTAGCGCGTGGGACCCGGCCTTTCCGGAATACGGTCTGGCATCGAATAAGGGCTACAGCACTCCCAAGCACCTCAAGATTCTCCGCGAGAAAGGACCAACACCGCTACATCGGCTTTCGTTCGCGCCAGTGTGGACATCATCGGCGCCGCAGGAGGTGCTGGAGTTCATGCTGGAGGAAGAAGCAGCTGAGGAGTTGGCGGTTGCGGCTGAGTCGACCACCTGAGAACTTTGCAAAAAACAACGGCGGCTCATCGCCGCCGGTGTACGAAGATTTCTCCCAATCAGAACTGCCCCGGGCTCGCCGATGCGTAGTCATCGTCGCGGCGCTGCAGCGTCGGACGATCGTCGCCATCGTTGCCGGGCTGACCCTTGCCGCTGTCGGCGGTCTGCGTCTTGCGGAGCGTGGGCTTGTTGGGCTGGTCAGTCGGGATCGCCTTCTTGCGGTTTTCAAATGCCGCCAGGCGTGCCTTCACCTGGTCGAACTCCGAGGTATCCACAATGTATTCGGGCCGCGGAGGCAGAATCTGGCGAATCTCCTCCTGGCTTTTTAGAATACGGTCCGGGGTTTGCGGGTGACTAGAAAACGCCTTAGCCAACGCTCCCGGCTTCTCCTTCTCCAACGCCTTGATCTTCTCGAAGAACGCGATGAAGGACTGCGGATCGTACCCGGCCTTGTACATATATTGCAGGCCGAGGTAGTCGGCTTCAGCCTCGAAGTCACGTGTGAACTTCATGAAGGTAACGGGCAGCGCCAGGCTCATGCCGAGGTTGACGGCCTGGTAGAGTCCCCAACTGTTAATCACGAAGATCAGCGGAATGGTGGACATGCTCACGTAGTTGGCGCGCGTCATCTCGCGAGTAGCGTGACGAGCCGCTACGTGGGCGATCTCATGCGCCATCACCCCGGCCAGTTCGGCTTCGCCGTCGGCAGCCAAAATGAGCCCGCTGTTCACGTAGAAAAATCCGCCCGGCAACGCGAACGCGTTGATATCGTCGGAGTCCACAACCTTGATGGTGAAGGGCACCTTGGCGTCTGAGTTGCGCACCAGGTTCTGACCGATCCGGTTGATGTATTCGTTGACGACCGGATCCTGGATCATGCGCGCGCTCGACTCGACCATCATCGCGTACTGTTTGCCCACCTTGATGTCGGTGTCGATCGAATACCAGTTGCCGAGGCTCTTCCCGGGACTGCCGACTTTGCGGTTGCCGATGTCCTCGATGTCGTTCTTGTCCTTGTTGTGCGTTTCCTTTGGAGCACTCGCGGTGGGAGCGGTTGCCGCTGCAGTATCGACGGGCGAAGGACTGGGCGCGGCGCTGGTTGAGACCTGCGACGGATCGGAAGAACTGGTCGTGGGCTGATTTGATTGCTGCGATTGATCGGCCGAATTAACGGCAGGCTGGGTTGACGTTTGAGTGTTGTCCTGCGCCAGCGATGCGATTGAGAGGCTGGCACCCAGCAGCACCGCGATCACAGCTGCGAGAGAGCGCGACTTCATGGGAAACTCCAGTGCGGAACGCCGCACCTTGCCAGGGTGCTTTCTGCGCACATTATATGCTTGGAACCCGGTTGTGGCGTAAGGGATTTCCGGAACCTTGCTCTGGCAGCAAACTTTTCACGGCCAGACTGTGTCCAGTAGTGCGGTTCGAGGCTTAATGCTGGCGAAACTGGTTTAAAATGAGCAATTCGTCCCAGGAGGTGAAGTATGGCAATCGGGACTTCTTCACAAAAAAGTTTCAAGCTGTTGACCATCCGCGATTTCGTCGGAGGTTTGCGCAAGTTGCGCGAGCACGATTTCGCCGGGATTGAGGACACGCTGGAGTACCTGCGAACCAGTCCCGTCAATCCCGAATCGCTGCAGCCGTATCTTTTCTGGAACGCGCAACATTACACTCGCAATCTCATCGACAAGACCGACCTTTACGAGCTGCTCGCCATCTGCTGGGAGGCGGGCATGAAGAGCTCGATTCACAATCACAAAGGGCAGAACTGCTGGATGATGGCGCCCATCGGCAAACTGGCGGTTCAGAACTATCGCGTCATTTCGGAAGATATCAACACCCAAACCTGCAACATCGTACCTACCGATGTGGTGAACATTACGCCGGAACATCCGGTAGCTGTCGATCCTGTGCATCCGGTGCACGATGTGCGAAATTTGCGCGAGTGGAACCAGCGTGCCGTGAGCCTGCACGTCTACTCGCACCCCTTCGACTCGTGCGTTGTGTATTCCGTGGAACAAGGCACCTGCGGCGAGATCGGGCTGCGGTACACCTCCATGCATGGGAAGCTGTGTGCGTAGGAAGCAACTCAGCACGCGGTCCCGAGAACCGCACTCCATCTACAACTTGCCTGTCCCTTCCGCCTAATGCTCCTCGCCTGCCGCCTGCTTCAGAATCTCGACCTTGCTGGCTCGCCACTCGCCGTCGCTTCCCTGCTCGGCGGTCACGCGCACCTCCGCGCCAGTGGTCAGCGCATCTGCCGATTTGCCGCTCCGGTTGGCTGCAGGAACATCTTCGTCGTAGGTGATGCGAGCGTGCGAAATCTCCACCCGGCGCGCGGCTCCGTTTCGTCCTTGCACGTAAATCCACGTCTTCTCAGCTGAGCTGTGTGGACCATCGACGATCGTGCCGCGAAACGAACCGGGTGGTCCGGCGCTCGTCAAAACCGAGCTGACGAGAAGCAGGGAGAGGAACCAGAACAGGCGTGAGCTCCGCATGCTGCATACGATGCACAAACCGGGCCTGATGCAATGCGCCAACTAAGCACCAGAAATATCACAGAGAAACTTAGGCAGCCAGCGTAAGATACTTCAGGCAACTGGAGCGTGCGATGAAACCGTACCTAAAACATCTCGCTCTACTTCTGGCAATCCTTGTGTCAGTCGGTGTGGCCTTTGCGGCTGACGAAAACCTGAAAGCTGCCACCGACGCGGCTGAGCAATGGCTGGCGCTGGTAGATAGCGGTCAGTACGCCAACAGTTGGGACGAGGCCTCCAGTTTCTTTAAAGAGAAGATCACGAAGGAAGACTGGATCAAGGCGTTGAACAACGTTCGTTCTCCGCTGGGCAACATGGAGTCGCGCCAGTTCAAGGGCGCTGAGTACAGGACCCAGGTCCCCAAGGCGCCCCCGGGCAAATACTTCATCATTCAATATCAGACGAAGTTTTCCGGCGGTGGCCGCATTATCGAGACTATTACTCCCATGCTCGACAAGGACGGCAAATGGAGAGTCTCAGGCTATTACGTCAAGCCGGATACCGAGTAGTCCTCCTGCGAGTATCTTGCGCGCGCAGTCGAATCAAATAAGCAACACCGGCAGCGCTGTTCAGGGTTGCCTCAGTTTTTGTGTGAAGAATTGTTGCGCCGGGGCGCAGAGACGAATGTCGGCGCAACACCCTATCCAATACAGGGTTTACAAAGATGCCAGCGCGATAGCTTCTCACGTGCTGTGACTTAAGCGAATTCGCCTCAGCACAAACGCGATTTGAGCGAATGAGGCGAAAGGAGCTCCAAAATGAAAACCGAGCGGCGATTCAAATCCACTCTCACGACCCTGCTGTTCGTCGCTATATCGGCAGCACTGCTTTTGGCGCAAGATCAGGGTAGTGCTCCGCCTTACGGTCAGGATCAATCTCCGGCCTATGGCCAGGATCAATCCGGTGCCCCTGCGCCGCCTCCTTCAGCCGACATTCCCGCGCAGCAAGGCGACCAGCAACAGGGAGCACAGCAGCAGGATCCTCCGGGACGCGTGGCGCGCGTGCAGTACATGTCGGGTGAGGTCTCGATCCAGCCTGGTGGTGTGAACGACTGGATCGCAGCCAGCCTGAATCGTCCGCTCACCACCGCTGACCGCATCTGGACTGACAAGGACGCTAAAGCCGAACTGAACGTGGGCGACGGATTCATCCGCATGAACTCCGAGACCAGCGTGACGCTGACCAACGTCAGCGACGGCACAGTTCAGGTGGAGCTCGATCAGGGAACTCTGAGCCTTACGGTTCGCCACCTGATGACGGGCGAGGTCTATGAGGTCGACACTCCGAACTACGCTTTCACAGTGATGAAGTCCGGTGTGTACCGCTTCGACGTTTATCCCAACGAAGACCAAAGCTGGGTCACCGTCCGCAGCGGCTATGGAGTAGCCACTGGGCGTGGCTCCTCGGTCCGCGTCAACTCTGGCTCGCAGGTCCGCTTCAGCAGCGGCAACTCACTGCAGCACACGGCCGAGAGCGCGCCTGCACGCGACGGCTTCGATGATTGGGTGCAGGTCCGCGACAAGAGGCTCGACGACTCCGTCTCAGCGCGCTATGTCTCCCCGGGCGTTATCGGCTACCAGGATCTTGACGGTTACGGACGCTGGCAGCCGACGCCGTCATATGGCAACGTGTGGGTTCCCTACTCTGTGCCTTCGGGTTGGGCTCCATACCGCTACGGACATTGGGTGTGGATCGCTCCCTGGGGCTGGACGTGGGTTGATGACCAGCCTTGGGGATTTGCTCCCTTCCATTATGGTCGGTGGGTCTATTGGGGCGGCGGCTGGGCGTGGGCGCCTGGACCGGTGGGATATTGGAATCCCTACTACGCCCCCGCCCTGGTCGGCTGGATTGGCGGGCCAGGCTTCGGTGTCGGCTTCGGATTCGGCGGCGGCTTCGGCATCGGCATCAACTTCGGATGGTTCCCGCTGGGATGGGGTGAGCCGTTTTATCCGCGCTACTGCGGTTGGGGACACGGCGGCTGGTATCGCGGCGGCGGATACGTCAGCAATAACTACATCCGTAACGTGAACGTCACGAATACGAACATCACCAACATCAACAACGTCACGAACAATTACTACAACGGCGTGGGCCCTGCGGCAGCGCGCTATGGCTTCCGCAATACTCCTGGCGCAGTGACTGCGGCTCCGAAGTCGGCGTTTACGTCCGGAGCGGCAATCAATCGCGTAGGCGGTGCAGTACCCAGAACCGCGCTAAACCAAGGCACGATGTTGCGCGGCGTGGATGTGAATCCCACGCGTGAGGCAGTGCTCGGTGGACACGCACCTCAGAACCGCGGCGTTCCTCCCGCTTCGGCCTTCAACCGTCCTGTGGTCACCAGCAATAGACCTGCGGCGGTTCGTCCTGCAAGTCTTGAAACGGCCAACCAGGCGACAGTGGCGAACGGCAACCTGAATGCTCTGAACCGTGGGTCGGCGAACGTCGCCGGCACGAACGCCGCAGGGCACCCGACCACGGCGGTCAACGGGCGTGGTACGCAACCTGTTAACCCGCATGGCACCGTCACGGCGCCAACATCGCAGGCGCGTGGTCCAGTGTCGACCGGCTCTGAGGCTCGCACGAACACTCCGACCAGCATGGGCGGACACTATGTTCCTCGGCCACCTTCCGCTGGCGGAAATCCTACCGTTGGAACGACGCATTCCGGAGTGACCAACTCGAACCCCGGGCAGAATGGCTCCAGCAAGACTGCTGGCAATACGACTGGCAATACGAATGGCTACGCGGGTGGTTCTGGAGCGGAGCGCGCCGGCACGACCAGCGGTACACCGCGATACGGTTCGACCGGCTCGACCGGTTCGACTGTGCCTCGTCCGCCGCAAACCTATCAGGGAAGCCGGGAACCCACCGCGCCTCAGGGCGTCCATGAGCCAACCGCGCCACAACATGCGGCTCCATCGCAGACGGCGCCTTCCCACTCCGGCTCGTCCGGATCGAAGGAGACGACGCATGGCGACTCCCCGCACGGCCCTGGTGCTGCTCTCTCAGTACCCAGACCACCTGCCACGTATTCTTATCGTCCCGCACCTGGTTACTCAGCCTCGGCGGGAAGCACGGCCAGCCGCCCGCTCAACAGCTATGGCGCAGGCAGCCGCAGCGGATATACACCGTCTCAGGGTTACACGGCTGGGCGTAGCTCCACGCAAAGCTATACACCGAGCCGCAGCTACAGTCCGGCTCCCGCGGCTCCGGTTTATCGCCCAAGTCCGACAAACCAGGGTAGCCGCGGTTATTCCTCGGCCCCGGTGTACGCGAGTCGTGGCACCGGCTCGTATTCTGCGCCGCGCTCGGGCGGGGGTGCTCCCAGTAGCTACCGCCCTCCCACCGGCGGCGGAGGTAGCGGCGCTCATTACAGCGGTAGCGCCAGCAGCGCTCATTCCAGTGGTGGCGGCGGCTCACACGCCTCCTCCGGAGGTGGTGGTGGCGGCGGCCATCATGGCCGATAAGTGAACAACAGTGACGTCACTGATGGGCAGCCGTAATGGCTGCCCGATTTTTGGGAACCGGCACTTGGCTTACTACTGAATGAAGAATGTTCCCGCTCGTTCCGGCCGCTGAGAATTTAGGAATCAACGGCTTACGTAATCCAATAGCCACGAACGTCTGGTAAATGGCCGGATATTCGAAATTTGAGATGAAAATTCCAAATTTCATATTTTCCCAGGATGCTCGGCGATATAATTATGGAAGGTGTTCACAGGCTGCGGTTTAGCAGGCCTGGTGTGCCTAATCGCATGGCATTTAAGTTGCTCCATCAGGACGGGCTGGTGCGCGTGACGCAACCGGTGCGTCTTGCCGAAAGCCCTTAATCGCGGATGGACCGGACTCTTCAAACCCGCTTCTTCGCTGTCTTCCTCGCTCTTCTCAGCGTAGCGGCAATCACTTTCGCGTGCATTAACTTCCAGAAAGATCGCGAATATGTCGCGCCTAACGACGGAGTTTGGTGGGTCGAAGACAGCGGACACCTTCGAGCACAGCGGGTGGATGGCGAGGGTCCTGGGCAGAAGGCAGGAATCAAGCCAAGCGACCACCTTGTGGCAATCGATGGCCGCAATGTAAGCAACGTCGGCAGCCTCGAGCAGCAGCTCTATCGCGTGGGCGTCTGGTCGCGCGCTAACTATTCATTGGTCCGCCAGGGCGTGCCGCTGGAAGCGCCCCTCATTCTCGTGCCGCAGGACCGCTCGCTGTATGAGGGGCTGCGCCTCATCGCGCTGGTCTATTTAGGCATCGGGATGTATGTTCTGCTTCGACGGTGGACGGCGCCTAAGAGCACGCACTTCTACATTTTCTGTCTGGTTTCGTTCATCTTTTACGCTTTCCACTACACCGGCAAGCTGAATGACTTCGACTGGATCGTCTACTGGTCCAACGTCGTCGCATGGCTTCTGCAGCCCGCGCTTTTCCTGCATTTCGCGCTGACTTTCCCGGAGCGCAAGCGACTGGTGAATCGCCGCCGCTGGCTGATTCCCGCTGTGTATGTCCCCGGCGCGGTCCTGCTTGCAGTACATGTCAGCGTCATCAGCCTGCTGCAGCCGAGCGAGCTGCTGCGCTGGAACCTGGATCGTCTGGAGTGGGTATATCTTGCCGCCTACTTCATCGCCGCAACCTACACGCTATGGCACAGCTATCAGCATGCCGAGTCGGCTATCCTGCGCCAGCAGATGAAGTGGGTGACACGCGGCACGATTCTCTCAGTCGCGCCGTTTACGCTTTTTTATATCATCCCGTATTTGTTCGGCACCATGCCTGGAGTAGGGATGAAGGTGTCGGTGCTGTCGCTGGTATTCCTGCCGCTCACCTTCGGCTACGCCATCTTCCGTTACCGGCTGATGGATGTCGACCTGATCTTTAAGCGCGGCATGGCGTACACGATTGCAGCCGGCGCGATCACGGCAGCGTATTTCGCAGCGGTCGGCATGGCGTCGGTGCTATTCCATCAGAACTTCCCCAACGTCGGACCAATTGGGCTGATGGTTGCCATTGCGGTTACCGCCATTCTCTTCGATCCCTTCAAAAACTGGGTGCAGGAGCGGCTCGACCGTTTCTTCTATCGCAAGCGCTATGACTACCGCCGTACGCTGATCGAGTTCGGTCGCGACCTGAACTCCGAAACCCACCTCGACAACATGCTGACCTCCATCGTCGATCGCCTGTCGCGCACGTTGTTGGTTGATCGGCTGGCGATATTCCTGGCAGATGTCGAGCAGCCGGACCAGTTCTATCTCGCAAAGTCCTACGGCATCTCGCATATCAGCGGCCTCAATTTCGACTTCCTGCATGTCGAGCGGCCGGAGTGGCAGGCCGGGCACCTGTTCTTCGATAACACGAACCAGGCGGTGCGCGAGACGAAATCAGCGCGGGAGACAATTCGCCGGCTGGAACTGAACTACTACATCCCGTGCATGGTGATGAACCGCATGATCGCCGTGCTGGGCCTGGGCAAGACCGCGGAAGGCGACTTCCTCTCCAGCGAAGACGTTCAACTCCTGGAGACGCTGGCCGGGTATATCGGAATCGCCGCGCAAAACGCGCGCCTATACAAGTCGCTGGAGGAAAAAGCGGGACAGTACGAGCGGCTGAAAGAGTTCAACGAGAACATCGTCGAGTCGATCAGCGTGGGCGTGATGGCGGTGGACCTGGAAGACCGCATCGAATCCTGGAACTCGCAGATGGAAGTGATGTTCGCGCTTCCTCGCCGCGACGCGGTGCAGCGTCCCATGACCGCGGTGATGCCGCCAGCATTTCTGGAAGAGTTCTACCGTGTGCGGCAGCTGCAGGGCATTCACAACCTGTACAAATTCCGGCTGCGCACACCCGCGGGAGACATGCGCGTCACCAACATAGCCATCGCCCCGCTGGTCAGCAAGGACTTCAGCGTAATCGGCCGGCTCATCATCGTCGACGACATCACCGAGCGCATAGAGTTGGAGTCGCAACTTTCGCAGTCAGAAAAGCTGTCATCGATCGGTTTGCTGGCGGCCGGCGTCGCGCATGAAGTCAACACCCCGCTCGCGGTCATCTCGTCCTACGCGCAGATGTTGGCCAAGCAGGTGCACGGGGATGACAGGCAAGCGGCCCTGCTGGAGAAAATTACCAAGCAGACCTTCCGCGCGTCGGAGATTGTGAATAGCCTGCTGAACTTCTCGCGCACGTCGGGAACAGAGTTCGCCGACGTCGACCTGAACCGTGTCATCAAAGACACGTTGACCCTGCTGGAGCACCAATTCAAGACCGCGCGCATCAGCGTGCAGCAGGATTTGCACCCCGACCTGCCCGCCATTCACGGTAACACCGGGAAGTTGCAACAGGTTTTTCTGAACCTCTTTCTGAACGCGAGAGATGCAATGCCCGGCGGCGGTACGCTCACCATCAGCACGCTCAACGGGCATCACGTGCAGGTGAAGGTTTCGGATACGGGCTCGGGAATCGCGCAGGAGCACATCCATCGCATCTACGATCCGTTCTTCACTACCAAGAACAAGCCCAAGTCGGGCCACAGCAGCGGGACGGGGCTGGGCCTGTCGGTGACATACGGCATCATTCAGGAACACGCCGGAAAGATCCGCGTGGACAGCGCGCCTGGCCGCGGCACTACATTCATCATGGAATTCCCATTAGTCAGGAAGGCAGTCAGTGCTTGATGCAGCCGTTGGCCGAGCCGTGAACGGGCGAGATGAGGGCGCGTCAGCCGGTTCGGTACTCATTGTCGATGACGAAGCCGCGATTCGCGAGTCGCTGCAGACGTTGCTCGAGTTCGAGGGCTACTCGGTCGAGGTGGCGATCGATGGCGCCGAAGGCCTGACGCGTATCGCCGAACATCCCTTCGACCTTGTGCTGCTCGACTTTGCCATGCCGGAGCGCAACGGGATCGAAGTGCTGCGCGAGCTTCGTGAGCGCGACGCCGAGCTGCCGGTCATCATGATCACCGCCTACGGCACGGTGGAGAACGCGGTGAATGCCATGCAGTCTGGCGCCACCAATTTCATCCAGAAGCCCTGGGACAACGAGAAGCTGCTGGCCGATGTGCGCTCCGCGGTTGCGCGGCGGCGCGCCGAAGAAGAGGTCGTCCAGCTCAAACGCGCACTCAAGCAGCGTTACAACTTTGAGCACATCGTCGGCAAGAGCGAGCCCATGCTCCGCATCTTCGACCTTGTTTCGCAAGTCGCGCCCAGCCGCTCGACGGTGCTGTTACAAGGCGAGAGTGGAACCGGCAAGGAACTGATTGCCAAAGCTATCCACATGAACTCGCCGCGCAAGGACCGCTCGTTTGTTCCTGTGAATACCGGTTCCATGCCCGCCGATCTGCTGGAATCGACGCTGTTCGGGCACGTCAAAGGCGCATTCACCAGCGCAGTCGCCAGCAAGAAGGGGCTTTTCGAGGTCGCCGATCGCGGCACGCTCTTCCTCGACGAGATCGGCGCCATGGGCCTGGAGACTCAGGCGAAGATTCTGCGCGTCCTGCAGGACCGCAAGTTCATGCACCTGGGCGGCGTCAACCAGATTCAAGTCGACGTGCGCATCATCGCCGCAACCAATGTCGATCTGAAGCAGCAGGTAAAGGAAGGCAAGTTCCGCGAAGACCTGTTCTATCGCCTGAATGTCATCACCATTGATCTGCCGCCGCTGCGCCAGCGCAAGAACGATATTCCGTTACTGGTGGAACACTTCATTGCGAAATTCGCGCAGGAAAACGAACGCACTCCGCTGCGGGTAACGCCTGAGGCGCTTCGGCCGCTGATGGACTACGATTGGCAGGGAAATGTGCGCGAACTGGAGAATGTGATCGAGCGTGCGGTGGTGCTGGCGACCGGTCCAAACCTCACGCCCGATCTTCTACCGGTGGACCTGACTGGCCGAGGCGATAAGTTAGCGATTGTCGATCACCGTCCCGACGCGTCGCTGTTTGAGATCATCGAAGACTGCGAACGCAGTGTCATTACCGACATGCTGGAGAAGTGCGGCTGGAACCAGACCGACGCCGCCGAACGCTTCCACATCCCCCTCTCCACCCTGAATCAGAAGATTAAGCGGCTGAATATTGAGATCAAGAAGAAGGGGCGGGAGAACGGGAGTTCGTAGCAGCTAGCCCACTCAGCAGTCAGCCCCACCTCGCATCCATCACATCCCAACGTGAGGCAGATCACAGCCGCCCTGTGCGCTTCTGGAACACAATTTGTTCGAGGATGGGCCGCCTTTGGGTGCCTGGCAAGGAGTCCATTATGTCCGAAGACAAGCGCGATGTGCTGGAAGTGCTGCGTTATGAGCTCAATTTCCTGGAGCAGGGCGGATACGGCAACTGGTACAGCACGCCTTGGGGACCGGCTTCGATCTTCCAGGATTCGCTTACCTGCCCGAATCACGGCGATCCGACCCGCCCGCACGCTTGCCACGAGTGCCTGCTCTCCGATTTTGTGCCGGAGGAGTATCGCACCGACGATGTTCCCTGCCATCACATACCCTTGAACCGTACCGGCGTGACCATCGCCACTCCCAACCAGACGGAGGAGGAGCTACGGGAGAACGTCAAGCACTGGCTGAAACGGACCATCGCAAGGATCGAAGCCGATCGCGCCAAGCAGCAAGTGGCCAGGCCAGAAACTCCGGTCGCAACCCGCTGATTCCCGTTCTGGGACGACAACCAGCCTTTATTGCGATCTGACTGTCCTCATCTCACCTTTTTGCTAATAAAATTCGCGGTGCAATCACGACATGGAGTTCGCCATGCAACGCAGCTTTGTCTCGCTAAGTTCGCAGGAGGCTTTGCAGGTCGCTATTTCCATCGAGGACCGCAACGCGGAGCTCTATCACCGCTCCGCGGAGATGTTCACCGAGTTTGGCGATGAAGAGTCGCTGGAGATTGCCGCGGTATTTTGGGAGATGGCGATCGAGGAACGAGGCCACTCTTCCCTGCTGAAGCAGAGGTATACCGAAGTCTACGGCGACGCCTTGTGTCACCTGACTGAGCAAGATCTGGTGGAGCTGGTCGAGGTCCCTAAGCTGGAAAACGGTGATTTGTTCGCCCCTCCCGGGGGCATGATTCCCGTACGCGCCCGCGCGCTTAATGTGGCACTGCAGGCCGAGGTCGATGCGCAAAAGTTTTACGAACGTCTCGCGGAGCAAACTCCCGCTGGACCGCTGCATATCCTGTTTCAGAACCTGGCCCAGATGGAAGACAGTCACGTCGCCTATCTCGAGGCGAAGCTTGCGCAGGACCATGCCGACGAACCAAAGGTGCAGTGATCCCCTGGCTCTAAGCCCGCAGGGCCGCGGCTTGTCGAATCTCCTGGCTCACCGTTCCTTCAACTCCAGCGCATTGCGTGGCGCGTAAGCGGAGTCGTCATTGTCGAAGTAGACATAAACCGCTTTGAGTTCGCCGCTCCATTGCACCATGCGCTCGGCCCATTCGCACAGCTTCTCGTCCGTGTAGGCTGGCTACTGACTACTAACTACTGGCTACTGACAACTACCTATTCATGTCCGCAGGAAACGCCTTGAACTCCACCTGCCGCTGCATGGCCTTGTCTGCCCCGCTTGCGTCAGTCGTATGCTGGATCAGCTTGCCTCGGATAACGCGGTAGCCTTCTTCGCTCGGTTTTTTCTCTGGTGCAATGGCGATTATTCCGTTGAAGTCGTACCACACTCCATGCACGGTTTTGGTGTTGAAGCTGAGGCGATTGCCAACCAATGATGTCTTGTCGAAGAACTGATCAATGAACTGGCCTTTATCGCTATCCGAATCTCCGAACCGAGAGACGTACCCAGAGAGCTTGCCATCCTCCACCGTGAGTTGCACGAACTCTCCTTCGCGCAGAAACGTATACATGCCGGACACGTCATTGAGAGCGTCTTTGCCCGTGCTGACTTGCGGCCCGGCGACTGCAACGGGACCCGCGCCCGCGATCGTGAGCAACAAACAAAGCGACCCCAGCAGCCGAATCAAACCTGCACTCATTTGGATGGATACCCTCAACAGCATCATTTCACGCCGCGAGCAAGTTGCGAAGTGCTATTCTGCCGGGCCCGGACAGCTCCCCGGAGCCGCTTCCATTCCGTTATAATCCAGCTACGCCCGCTACGAGAGGATGATGTCGGAAGTCACGGCAGCCAAGGTTCAGAAACAAGCTGCAGAAGCTGATGTTCCTGCGCTGCTGTGCGAGCTTGAGCCTTGGCATCGCGTCTTTTTCCGTAACCTGGGTGACGTCCTTCTGCGGCGCGAGCCTCCTCCGGTTCAAATCACGGCGCACCCGGTTCCCGTGCACCGGAATTACTTCATTCGGACGGGCATCGATCCGAGCCGCTTTGCCGAATCGTACGCCTACCACATCGCCATGATCGCGGTGGTTTACCTGATTTGTACGCTGCCGTTGTTGAACCGTGCGCCTGAGCTCCATTCTCCGTTCGACAACGCTCAGCTAACGTACACCCCGGTCAGCGATTATCTGCCGCCGATTAACACTGCAATGAAGGACGCGATGAAGCCGCGTCATGGGGCGCCCAAGCTGGCCAGGCAGGAGATCCTGTCGGTTCCTCGCAATCCCGACAATACACATCAGACCATCATCACGCCGCCGAAGATCAAGCTGGACCATGATGTAGCGCTGCCGAATATCGTAGCCTGGACGCCCATACCCGCAGCGCAACCCATCGCGGCTTCGGCGCGTTCGGTTTCGCAGTTGAAGGTACCGCAGTTTGAGCCTGAGGTGGTTGCCCCGGCCGCCGACCTTGCGCACCTGAAACTGAAAGCTCCGCAGCTTGAGCCGGAGGTCGTAGCCCCAGCCGCTGACCTCTCGCAGGTCAAGAGCAAGTTGCAACTCCAGACGCTGCAACCGTCGGTAGTGGAACCGCCGCTCTCCCCAGACCAACTGAAGCTCAAGGCCGGCGAACTCAACATGGCGCAACTGGAACCGCAGGTGGCTGCGCCGAAGTTGCCGGTGGCGGCACAGCGCGCCGGCGGCGTTGGTGACAGCGCGGCGAAAGGCGGCGGAGATAATGCCGCGAAGAGCGTTCCGCCCTCTCCAAATGTGCAGAATCTTGGCGGGCAGGGACAAGGGCAGCTCATCGCGTTGGGTCTGAATCCCGCGGATGTGCGCGGCCCCATCAGCATGCCTGCGGGCAATCGCAGCGGCGAGTTCCACGCCTCACCGGGCGGCAAACCGGACGCGCCCGGCACCCCGAATGTGACCGGCACGGGCACCGCGGACCAGGGAGGCGGACGTGGCGCCGGAAATGGCTTGCCTCCGGGCATCATGGTCGGCCCTGCACCCCCCGGGGCGACAACCTCTGCGGTAGCTGGCACTCCGAATCCAGGTATTGGCCCCACGGGAAAAAATCCGGCCGGGGTCAATCCGGATATGGAGGCGCGCAAGCGAATCATCGCCGAGGCCATGAAGCCGTCTCTGCCCAGCATTCATGAGCGTCCGGCGCCAACGCCGCCCCCCTCTCTCGAGGACGATCCCGATCGCAGCGTCGAGCAGCGCGTCTTCGGCAGCAAACGTTACTACTCGCTCATCATGAACATGCCGAACCTTACCTCGGCGACAGGCAGCTGGATCATTCGATTCGCAGAGCTGAGGCAGAGCGACGACAAGGGTCCGCTCACCGCGCCCGTCGCCATGACCAAGGTCGATCCGGCCTACCCTCCCGATGTGCTCCGCGATCGAGTAGAGGGAACAGTGACGCTTTACGCCGTCATTCGAACCGACGGCACGGTCGTCGATATTCGGGTACTGGATAGCCTTGATTCACGGCTGGACGCGAACGCCGTACGTGCATTGGCGGGCTGGCGCTTCCGCCCAGGCACGAAGAACGGCGAGGCGGTTCCCATAGAGGCCGTAGTCCAGATTCCCTTTCGGATGCGGCCCCTGCGGTGACTGCTCACCGCTAGGTGCTACGTGCTTCCTGTGTTTAATCCTACTTTCGTGGTAAACGCAACCCAAGACCAATGTGATGAACCACTTACTACCTTTTAGCTTCTTGACAGAACCTCTTAACTAGGACGAAATATACGCATGCGAGCTCCCTCGCAATTCCGGGGGTACGCGCCATTTTGATTGCGCTAGATCCTTTCGTGGCTCCGACGAAAGGTCCTCTAAATTAAAGGTCTCATAATGCGACACCTCTTAGGGAGGGTCGCATGATGCTAGGGCATAGATGCGAGCGAAGCAGAAATAAGGCCACGCTCCCAAACATTATCGCGGGAATCCATCCCTGCTCGCGTTTTTAGCTTCTATGTCTAGGCAAGTCTCTGGTCGCGGCGGTAGCACGTGTACGTAGCTTCCGCCGGCGGGTGGCACAAAAAATGAAGAATTGCTTTACGCGCCTAAAGCAACTCGGAACAGCAGATGAAGGACAAGTTCTGGTGCTTGTAGCTGTGGCACTTATTGTTCTTCTGATGATGGCTGGTCTGGGTGTTGATGTCGGATATCTTCACTACCAGAAAGAGCAGATGCAGAAGGCAGCTGATGCGGCAGCTATCGCAGGCGCCTCTGCGCTGGTTTATGGCGGAAACTATATCGCCGCTGCTAAGCGCGACAGCGCTGCCAATGGATTTGTCGACGGTGTAGATAACGTAACCGTGACGGTCAACAACCCTCCTCAAACTTCAGGCGATCCATTTCGGGGCAATACGAATGATGTAGAGGTAATTGTTGCCCAGCCTCGGCCCACCTTCTTCATGAAGGTTGTGGGCTACGATTTAGTTAATGTTCGCAGCCGCGCCGTGGCTTCGTCAGTAGGCAACGCCTCGGGCTGCGTCTATGCGTTAGACCCAACGGGCGACTCAGGTACACTTATCGTGCATGAGAGCGTCACCCTGACGACGACGTGCGCCATCTATGTCAATTCTACCAGTTCAACGGCGCTCATTAAGACGGGGTCGGGCGGTGTGATTGCCAGCGCGACTGGTGACGGGATCGGCGTCGTCGGCAATTACACCGGCGAGGGCTTCGTACCGACGCCGGTGACGGGCATTCCGCAGTTCACCGATCCCTTGGCAACGTTGAAGGCGCCGGCTGTCCCCAATTGCCAATATCCCGGCGGACTCATAACCATATCCAAAACCCTTCCAGCGGGTAGTTATTGTGGCCCAATCACCATAATAGGAGACGAGATTAGGGTGACATTCGGTGGCACTTACTTCTTAGCTGGCGGCCTCACCGTTATAGGCCACCCGAAATTAATCGGGAATGGCGTGACCTTCTACAATACCAAACAGCCAGGGTTTTCTTACGGCCCTATTACAATGCGAGGTTCGCCGGACACAAACCTATCTGCGCCAACGACCGGTCCAATGGCGGGAATCCTCGTCTTTCAAGACCGTTCTATAACCGATCACTCCTCCCTCAGCTTTTTCGATAGTTCGAACGGAGCTACTTTTACCGGAGCAATTTATCTTCCGACCACTACTCTGCGGTTCAAAGGAATCCCCGCACTAGGGTCCTACTCGCCGCTGGTTGCATGGAACATACATATCAGCGGGACCAGTAACATCAAGAACAACTGGCTTCCCCCAACTGGTGCCGGATCTCCAATTCCCGGCGCGGTCCTGGTGGAGTGAGTGTGGCTTTGATGAAAGAGACAGTACATACACATCAGAATGCGGCAGGGCGCCGCAGCATTGCCGATGGTGGTCAAGGTCTGCTGGAGTTCGCTCTGGTATTGCCGCTGTTGATATTGCTTGGCGTGGGAGTGGTCGAACTCGGGCGCGCGGCTTGCTATACCATCCGGGTAAACAATGCGGCTACCGCGGGCGTGGAGTATGGTGCTCAAACTTCCCTGACGGCGCAGGACATTTCTGGTATGCAGAATAGTGCCATCTTGGACTCTAATTTCAGTCCCATGACGGCAACTGCGACTTATGGTTGCGCGTGCGATGACGGGTCTGGGATTTCCTGCACCTATCCCGTACCTGCACCCAGCACTTGCAGCCCAGGCTACCTATCCTGCGGTGACGGTAAACAATTAGTGGAATGCGTCCAGGTAACGACGCAGTCTACCTTTCACTCACTGTTTAATTACCCCGGACTCCCCGCAACCTACCAGGCAAACGGCAGGGCGGTGATGCGGGTACGAAAATAACGAGCGGCGCGATGAGATTTCCTCGACATGGCGGGCCTGCAACAGCCACGACCAACGGAGTTCAACAACGCAATGGCCAATCGGGCAGCGCACTCGTGGAGTTCGCGGTCGGGATGGTACTCCTTCTCACCATCATATTCGGAATTATCGATATCGGCCGGGCGCTCTATGCTTTTAATTGGGTCTCTGATGCGGCCCGCCAGGCTACTCGCTACGCCATCGTAAGAAGCGTATTCTGCACAGAATTGCCAGGCTGTCCAGCCACGGGGCCTATCATTACGAATTATGTCGATAGCCTTGCGCTGGGCATCGACACCAGCCAGCTCAAAGTGGTTTCGCGATGCGAGGTTGGTGGGCACGTGGAGTCACCGCCGCCCTGTGCTCCAAAAGGATGGGTCCAGGTCACGGTGGAATATCGCTTCAAATTCCTTTCGCCATTCATCCCTCTCACCTGGCCAATGACAGGTGTCTCGCAAAGGATAGTTCAAAACTAAGACTGAGACAGCCAGACTGGTCAGCTCGAGAATCAGCCTTCGCGGACCGACACTCGCGGCACTTCTTGCGCCTGCGCTTACTTCGAACTCGCCGTCTCTGGTGTGTTAGATTCTCTCCTGCCGGAAGAAAATCCGCATATGCGAAGAGAGGTTCTGGGTCCTGACGGAGCGTTCAGCGCAGAATTTTTGGCAGGAGCGGCTCGCTCCTTTCCTCGAGAGATACTGCCCGGTGCTATGTCTGTGCCTGGTGGGAATCGCCTGTGTCCGGATAATCTCCACCTATCCTGCGCTGAGCCTCACGGTCGATGAGCCCTCGCACTTCGCCTGCGGCATGGAGTACATCGCCAGCCATTCCTACACGCTCGACATACAGAATCCGCCACTCGCCCGGCCGATGCAGGCTGTGCTTCCCTATCTCGATGGCTCAAGGCCCGTCGGCCTGTCCAAGATGCACGACGAAGGGCTTGCCATACTCGCGCATTCGCCCAACCTTGATCGCACCATATTTCTGATGCGATTGGGTAACTTGCCTTTCTTCCTGTTGGCTTGTCTGGTGGTTTGTGCCTGGTCATGGCGAATGTTCGGTAAGCCGGTTGCAGTTGTGGCGACTGGTTTGTTCACACTGTTACCCACAATGCTCGCCGATGCTGGATTGGCCACTACCGATATGTCGCTCGGGGCCACAGTAGGCGCCGCCTTCCTCGCCGCTGCGCTCTGGGCCGAGAAACCTACGTTGTTGCGGGGTCTTCTTTTCGGATTGTGTCTTGCATTGGCTTTCCTGTCGAAGTCCACTGCACTTGGTTATGTGCCGCTGACTCTCGGATTTGGATTAGCGTGTTATCTCCTCACCAGCAAGCAAAGCCGGCGACAGTTGATGGAACTCGGACGACAGCGTGCACTCTCCTTCGCGCTCGCTGCCGTGACATGTTGTCTGATCATGTGGGCAGCTTACCGGTTCTCCTATGGAGCTGTGCCAGGCCTCGGCTTCAGACTGCCTGCTCCCGAGTTTTTCCGTGGGATCACGGACGCGCTGGCTCACGACCGTAAGGGGCATCCAGCGTTTCTGCTCGGCAAGTTCAGCATGACGGGCTGGTGGTATTACTTTCCCGTAGCGTTGGCAGTCAAAACTCCCATCGCCTTCCTCATCATGTTGGCTGTCGGTATCTTCGTGTGCGTACGGCAGCGCGCTCGCGTTGAGTACCTGTTGCCGCTGGGTTTCAGTCTCGGCATTCTGTTGCCGGCGATGATCGGCCGGATCGACATCGGCATTCGCCATGTTGAGCCGATATACATTGGGTTCTCGATAATCGCGGCGTTGGGATTAGTGCAACTGCTACAGTGGTCCCACAGCGGAATCGCCTGTGCGCTGACCGGCGGTGTCCTCGTGGGATGGATGGCGATATCTGTCGCGGTCCATCACCCTGACTACCTGACTTACTTCAACGGGTTCGCCGGCAAGAATCCCGAGAAAATTCTGGTCGATTCCAACTACGACTGGGGACAGGACCTGAGGCTTTTGTCCAAGCGCCTGCGCAAGCTTGGCGTCAATCAGATCTCGCTGGCTACGCTCGATGGCGTCATGTACCACCCTTATCTCGAGGCATGGTATGGCTTGCCACCTATTAAGAGCGCCGATGACGTGACGCCAATCATGGGCTGGAACGTAATCAGCCCCTCGTTTACCAAGTCGTTCCGGTTTACGATTCCAGCCCGCGCCACAGTGTCGCGACCGTGGTACGACCGGATTGCTCCCACGGAACGCGTCGGTGCACTGCTGCTCTACAACATCACGCCGGACGTTTACTATCGAGAGTTTGGGGCCATTCCGCGGCCTAATGACAAACCTCCTCTTGCGGAGCTCCTAGCCAAACGTCCGGGATTTTGACCAGAAGTCCGGCCAGGAGTAACGCAGCGTGCGGCACAAATAAATGTACGGACGGCTGCTGGTCTCCTCGTTCATGTCCCTGAACTTGCTGCTCCTGCGAGCGGCCAGGGTGCAGGACTGGAAAAGGTCATTCACCTCCGAGGGAGGGAAACCGACGACGATGACAGTCGTGGGCGGTGGGTCGCCATAGCCCCGCTCCCAGTAGGAGTTCATTCCGCTGATGGCGCGCGGCAGTCCGTAAGCTGGTCCGTACATGTCAATGGCGCCGGCCTCGCCATAATTCGCGGCAAGGATTCCCACCCGGTTGGCTTCGTCAGCAGGCAGCCAACTGCGAATCCGCGCGAGCTCGGCCACGAGATCCTGCCAGCCAATCTCGTCACGATAATACGAATTAAACCGGATGATCTTTGCGAACCAGCGCGAGTTCAACGCAAACACGGGAACGCTTACGGCGACTGCAGCTACACCGCCGACAAGCAGCGCAGCGAACGTCACAGATGCAACCGCGACTCTCACAGCTTTTTTCGACAAGCATGTGAGCCAGCGCTCCTCCACTACTGCTCCCGCAGCCAGCAACATGGGGTACGCCGGTGCGAGGTAGAAGCCCCGGCCTCGCATCACCACGAACAGCGCCAGCGGAACCAGGAACATCCATCCGATCAGGGTGAAGAGTTTGCCTTCGCGCGCAAAGAAGTAGAACAACAGCCCGGCCATCCACAAGGGAATAGTAATCGGATTCGCACAAATCAATAGCTGCTCGGGCAGGAAACTCCCCGCCCGGCCCCGTCGAATGTCGCGCTGGTGAATGTGCCGCAGAAAGTCCAGCGAGACGAAGCCGTGCTGGTATTGCCAGATGAAATTTGGGAGGAAAATCACGAGCGAGAGTGCGACCCCGGCCCACAGCCACGGGCTTTTCAGGTAACGTCTGGCGTCAGTCAACACCAGCCCGGCCAAGATGCCTGCGACCAGGAAGAGCATGGTGTACTTCGTCAGCATGCCGAGGCCGATGGCAGCGCCGATCGCCAGCCACAATCGCTGGTCGCCGGTGCGGAGAAGACGGATGAGCAAGTACGCCGTCAGCACCCACCAGAGATAATCGAAGCTGACATATTGCAGCAGAGCTCCCTCCGTCAGCGCCATGGGTGAAATAGCGACGGCCATCGCCGCGGTCATCTGCGCCAGGCGTTTGCCGCCCAGCTCGCGCGCCATCAGGCCCGAAAGCACGATCACAATCGCCTGCGCGAGGGCGGGAAAGAATCGTGCGCTGCGCATCGTGTGCCCGAAGAGCGCAAAGGCAATGCGGCCCAAGAAAGGCGTTACCGGCGGATAGGCGACGTACCCCCAGGCGAGGTAACGGCCGTCGTCCAAGGTGGCGAGCTCGTCAGGATGAAACCCATAGCGGCCGTTGGTGAGGACGTGCAGAATGAGCACGGACAGTGCGAGGGCAACCAGGAGCAGAGTGTCCGTACGCGTATCGCGCGGATTGTCCATGCGCAATGTGGAAGGTCCTCCTTCGGGAAAAACAGTATCGCACGTCGGGCTGATGGCGATGTCCCGCATCCAGTTAGGGACCAGTGTCGCTGTATTTGGCACTTGGCGAAATCGGACGCCGACTTGGGTGCCCGTTCTAGCCTTCGGTTGACTTGGGCGGGCGAGTTCCGTTCCGACAACTGACGACGGAGCAAGACCAGCTCGTGAGGACGCGACGCGGGGACTTGTGCCGCAGGTTTTTCCGCTTGCAAATCTCCAGCGAGTCGCACCACAATACCGTTCGCTGTCCGGAGTTGTGGCCTGGTTGCTCTGATTGCCACACCAATTCCCCCTTTCAGTGCTGCGAATCCCACCTCCGCAAGCCAACTGCAAATCTCACGTGTATGCCGCATTCCTGTGTAGATGCCGCGTAGCACTCGCCGTGAGCGCCTGGTCGGTAAGGTTCGGCAGCATTACTTCCGAGTTCCGACCACTCACCAACTGGACGCTCTATGGAACGTCACAGGTGTTAGACTGCACCCACTTGTTGAAGTTCCCAGCGACAACCATGATTACGATTTCAAAAGAGGACTATCTAAAGGCGATCGCGGAAGCAGAAGCGGAAGGCCAAACTGTTATTCCTGCCACGCTGGCACATTGGCTTTCCGTAACGAGGCCAGCCGTAACATTCGCTCTGAAGCGCCTGACTAAGGATGGATTTGTGTCCGTTAAGAATGACGGGCATATTCGGCTCACCTCGCAAGGGCGGGAAGTCGCCGAACGCACGATGGTGCGTCATCACCTGATCGAGCGAATGTTGTCCGAGATTTTCGGAATGCCCTGGTACGAGATCCATGATGAGGCCGAACGACTGGAACACGCAGTCTCTCCTGCGTTTGAGAAGAAGCTTGTCGAAAAACTCGGGCGTAAGGACACTTGCCCTCACGGAAACGAATTGGTTCTTCGCAGCCCAGCGGAACGCCGCAAACGAGGAATGCGTCTGCTCAGCGAGTCAGAACCGGGGTCGAGATATGTGATTGCCAGTGTTTACGAACGTGACCGGCAACTCCTGGAATTTTTTGAGAAAGAAGGTATCCGCCCGGGAGTTCGCGTTGCCGTTGAAGCCCGAAACTACGATGGCACGGTTTCCCTGCTGGTCAATAAACGCCAGACCCGTCTCGGCGCGTTGGCTGCCGAAAGGGTCTGGGTTTCAGAAGCATAATATTCACATTTTGTTTACTACAGTTAATATCACATGGTGTATCCTGATTTCCGGGTGAAGGACGGACCTGCCTTTCGCCAGTCCTGAAATCCTGGAGGGATTTGCCGTGAGATCGAGTTCCACGCGCCGTCTGCGCCTCGTGCTCCATCTCACTCTCTTCACCTTGGCTGCGGTTTCGCTTGTGCCGACAGACTCGTGGGCACAGGGAGAAACCACCAGCGCCATTCTCGGGCAAGTCACCGACTCGACGAATGCCGCAGTTCCCGGAGCCGTAGTGACCGTCATCGACCGCGACACAGGGTTGAAGCGCAGTGCAAAGACGGACGACGCAGGCCACTTCAATTTCCCCCAGCTCAAGCCGGGCAGTTATACGGTCAGAGTCGAAGCGCAGGGATTCGAGCCGCAACAGGTCGACAAGGTCGTCTCCGGCCTGGGACAGAAACAGACCCTCAACCTCACGCTCAGAGTGGCGCAATCACGGGAGACCGTAAAGGTCACCTCGGAAGCACCGATCATCAACACGACCAACGCCAACACATCAACAACTTTGAATGCGCCGGCGCTGGAGAACCTACCGAATCCGGGCGGTGACATGACGTATCCGCTGCAGTTCGCGCCAGGCGCTCTGATCAACACGGCGGGCAGCGGCAACGATTTCGTCGGCGGAACGAACGGTTACGGCAACGTGGAATTCAATGGCCTGCCTGCCCTCTCCAACGGATACATCGTTGACGGACTGGAGACGAACGATCCGCTGACGAACCTCAATAGCGGCCTCTCGACCAATCTCGTGCTCGGCCTGAACTCGATTTCGGAGGTGACCGTCAACACGCTTTCGTATTCTGTGGACCAGGGCAGGTATGGAGCGTCCCAGGTCAATTACATCACCAAATCCGGCACCAACCGGTTTCACGGCAATCTGTACGAGCTATGGAACGGCGGGATTCTCAATGCAGCCGATTACTTCACAAACGCCACCTCGGGAAATCACAAGCCGGGTTCGACTGTAAACCATTTTGGCGGCAGTCTGGGCGGACCGATCATTCATGACAAATTATTTTTTTTCTTCGACAGTGAGTGGGTCCGGATCGCACTACCTATCTTCACGACGGTGACCGTTCCCAGCGTCGCGTTCCAGCAGTATGTTTTGCAGCAACTTCCTCTCGGCGGCACGGATTCCGTGACCGGATCGCACTATGCGCCTGCTCCACAGCAAGTGCAGTTCTATCAGAAAATGTTTTCACTGTACGGGAGTACCAGCGGAACGCCTCTGGCGGTGCTTGGCTGTCCTTTCAATTCGGGTGGCGCTCCAGCTTCGGGCAGTCCTCCGAACGGGAACGGCTGTGCGAATCGCAGAGGCGTTTCGCACTCCAGTGACGATCACGAGCAGGTGCAGACGGCCCGCGTCGACTACAACATCGGCCCCAACGACACCACATGGTTTCGTTTTCAGGCGGACACTGGGCTGCAAGCTGCCTACACGGACCCAATCAACCCATTATTCAATGCCATTTCGCCGCAGCCGCTGTACTCGTTCGCGGCGGGATACACACACGTGTTCTCGCAGAACCTGGTGAACTACTTCAACCCGGCGTTCTCGTGGTACGAGAGCCTGTTCGGGCCAAGCGACTTTCAGAAGACTCTCGCTGCTTTCCCGATTGTGCTCCAAGGCAGCGGGGCAAACGCCCCGTTCACTACCATCGGAGGACTCGACAACACCTGGGTCCAAGGCCGGCGGGCCTCACGATTCTTCATCAACGACAATCTTGCCTGGGGCCATGGCGCCCACGAGTTGAGGTTTGGCACGAATACCCGAATCTTTCGGCTGAATGATTATGATTTCGGGCAGGGCACGGTCCCAACCGTCGCCTACACGACCCTGCCGCAATTCATTTACGGCGTGGCATCCACGGCGACGAAGACATTCCCATCGTCTGCCAACGAGCCGTTCAACTTCCTGAACCTGGACTTTTATGCCCAGGACACGTGGAGAGTAACTCCCACCCTTACCTGGACCTTTGGGGTACGCGATACCTACAACTCCAACCCGCTGAACCCGCATGATCAGATTGCCCGCCTGAATGGGTCGTTCTATTCCATCTCACACAATGTCAACCAGCCGCTGAGTGACGCGATTCAAACTGGCCTGGGAAATTTGTTCGCGTCCACTCCGTTAGCGATTCTGCAACCCAGGACCGCCATCGCGTGGCAGTTCGAGCCCAACACCGTTCTGCGGACCGGCTTCGGCCTTTTCAGCGATATCTTGCCGGGAAGTGTCGCCGACCTGGTCGGAGTGAATCCGCCTTACGTTAGGACATTTCAGGGCGGTCTGCTCGGAACCGTTGGCGGTGCGGCGATTGCGCCCGGAGTGCCCAACAGCGCCGTCGATGCAACTATCGCGGCAAATCAGCAGTTCAGCTCGGGTTTCGCGCAGGGCCAACTTTCCTGCGCCTCGCCGCTTGCAAACCCGGCGACCTGCCTTCCTCCGGTTGCAATTACCGCGGTTCCGGATGGCAAGCTTCACGCGCCATACTTCATGCAATGGAGTTTAGGAATCGAGCATCAATTCGGAAATACGGGCAGTGTTCAGGCGCAGTATGTGGGCACCCGCGCGGTGAATCAGCCCTATCTGACGCAAGTCAACGGATACCAAACTGTATGCCAAGGCTGCTTTGCCCCATTCCCCTACATGCAGCCGACCGATCCGAGATTTGGAGCGGTGACGCAGTTATCGACCGGGGCCAACAGCAACTATAACGGCCTTCAACTGACGGCCACGAAACGCATGGGGCACGGTCTACAAGGGCAGATCAATTACACATGGAGCCATTGCCTCGATACCGTTTCGAACGGTGGGTTCCTGCAATTCTCCGCTGGAGGGATTCTCTCTCCTCTGCCCGGAGACCTCCGTCGGGATTACGGTCCCTGCGATTATGATATTCGGCACAACCTCAATGGGCAGTATGTGTATGAGCTGCCGATCAAAGTGACAAACCATGCGCTTGGCTATGCGCTGAATGGGTGGCAAGTTTCCGGGACCATGTTCTGGCATAGCGGAGTGCCGTTTTCGGTGCTGAGCACACCCTACTCAGCTAATGGCAACGGCATTGTGCAGGGCAGCGGTCCGCAATTCGCAAACCTTGTCCCCGGAGCAGATCCCTACTGCCGGCATTGCGAAATTCCGGGCGTTACCCAGCCGGGCACGATTCAATGGCTCAATCCAAATGCGTTTGTCTCCGCAGTTGACCCTGCAACGGGAACCTGCAACGGCGGCGACACTGCGCAGAATTGCCAATTCGGAAATCTCGGCCGCAACGCTTTACGCGGCCCCAACTTCTTCTGGAGTGACTTTTATATCACCAAATGGTTTCCACTCAGCGAGCGGGTGAAGCTAAGATTTGATACTCAGTTTTTCAACGTCTTCAACCATCCCAACTTCGGGCTCCCCAGCATAGTGCTGGCCGGTGTTCCGGGAAAGCCTTCCACACAAACCGGCTTCGGCGCGCTAACGTACACAACCTCCCCACCCACCGGCTTGCTCGGAGTTGGTTTGGGCGGCGACAGTAGCCCGAGAATGATTGCTTTTCAGGCACGATTAGAGTTTTGAGCTGCGGCCCCGAACAGCGATTCGTGATTGCGGACGTGTGACGGGCAAACCGGAAGTTATGCCGAGAACGAGCCGACCGGCTGGAGCGATTTATGAGATAGGTTCTGCGGTCTAAACGGCGCACGCGGGCTGGGGCAGCAAGAGGAGCAGCCCACCCCGTCCCATGGGTCGCAGCTCACACACCGGGCCGAGTCCTGTAGGAACGGCAGGGTGAAGGTCTACCTCCAATAAGTACGGGACAACGTCGGGGCTGCTGCGAAACTCGGCACTCGCAGGACAATGAGTCAGGGCACGACCTTGGACGTGCCGAAACTCGGAATCACAACTCGGGCTTTAGTCCTTGCGGTACGACCGAATTGGCGTAGACTTGAACGATGGAACCGGTACTGTTCATGCTGTTAGCCGGAGCAGTCGCCGCTATTCTGTTTTTTTTCTTAATTCGCAGCCGGCAGCGGCCCTGACCCCACGCCTGAAGCCAACTCCCCGCCCCTCTTGAGGTGCTATGCCGTGGTGTTCAGCTTCTTGTCATTTTCGGCCCCAGGAGAGATTGACGGCGCCGCCCCCATCTCGGCCACATGCGCCGTTTCCGCTACAGGCTGAGCTGAGCTGCCTGTCGAGTCAGCGGCGGACTTCTTTTGACGGCGCCGGCTGCGCTGATAGTTATATTCAAACCATGCGGCCGCCCCGCCGACTAGAGCCATGACAAGCCAGTTCATGAACCTTCCCAAAGCACTGTTAGATGCGTTGATTTCTGCGGGCGCTGCCGGACTCCCCCTGCTGCAGTTCTAATCCGCCTGAGGTATTCTGAATTCAGGAGACTGGATGCCACTTTCGGCCGTAATCGTCGATGACGAACAGCTTGCGCGTGACGAGCTCACCTATCTGCTACGCGACCTTGAGGTCGACATCGTAGCTCAGGGCAAGAATGGCGTTGAGGCGGTGAACCTGGTCAAGGAGTTCTCGCCCGACCTCCTTTTCCTCGATGCGCAGATGCCCGGCTTGGACGGCTTTGGTGTGATCAAGAAGCTGCTGGACCGCAAGCTGCCGCTGCCGCAAATCGTCTTTGCCACGGCCTTCGATCACTATGCCGTCAAGGCTTTCGAAGTGAACGCGGTCGATTACCTACTCAAGCCTTTTGACCGCAAGCGCGTCGCCCAGGCGGTGGAGAGAGTTCGCCAGAAACTGGAGAGCGCCGGCTCACCGGGCGAGCAGATCGGTACCATCGTCAAGCTGCTGGAACAGCAACAGCGCCCCCCAGCTGCTAAGGTCCTGCTGAAATCCGCGGGGCGTCTCTTCCTCGTCGATCAGAAAGACATCTGCTACGCATCGATCGAGGACGGCGTCATCACGGTCGTCGCAACTGGAATGGAAGGCCAGTCGAACTGCCGTACTCTGGAAGAACTGCTCGATGCCCTCGACCCCAATATGTTCTGGCGCGCCCACCGCTCCTATCTCGTGAATATCAACCGCATCAAGGAAGTCGTCCCCTGGTTCAAGAGTTCTTACCAGGTCCGCATGGAGGACAAAAAGCAGACAGAAATTCCCGTCAGCCGCGCCCAGACGAAACGACTGCGCGAGCTGTTCGGACTGTAGCTTTTTTTCGAGCGCTAGCAGGGGTAGAGCTGTATCTGCCCTGGCGGACGGGTGGCCCAGTGACCTGAGATCAAAACCCCCACCCAAGCAAACGATGTTTGGGTGGGCCAGCCGCCCCAGGGGAGTTGCATCAATGAAGCACCTGGAAAACGACATTGCTTAACAGCGTACCGCCAGGTGTTATCACCTCGACCGTACCCGTGGTTGCGCCGGCGGGAACGGTAGTGGCTATCTCAGACGGGGATCGGACAACGAAGTTCGCCGCCACGCCGTTGAAGGTGACGCGCGTCGCGCCGGTCAGATTTGTCCCGAGGATGATGACTGATGCTTGCACCTTGCCTGCCCCGGGCAGAGTTTTCACAAACGGTTTGAGGCCCAGATCCAGGCGAAAGATGGTACCGGCATTCTGGGAGCCGCCAAAGACGGTGGTTCCGTATAGCTTCCCATCGGTTGCTTGCGACAGCGCGGCGACTGGGCTGGAGCCATCACTCCCGCTGAAGGTGTGCAGCGTAGTAAGTGTGCCTTGGGGCGTGACCCGGAAGACTGTGCCATTGCCCGAAAACGTGGTCCCGTAGAAGTTGCCGTCGGTGGCAAGAGCCACATTATTCGGGGTGGCGTCGGTGGAGTCGAAGTCATGCAGCTTGGTGAATCCACCGCCCGCCGTGATACTGAAGAAAGTGCCGAAGCCTTTGGTTCCGCCCACGCTGGCTGTTCCGTAGAAGGTTCCATTGCTGGCCTGAACGAGGCCGTTGCTGATGGCTCTGCCGTCTGAACCGTCGAAGAGGTGAAGCGTCGTGAGCACACCGGTGGACGTGATCTTAAAAACAGTTCCATAGCTGCCGTCGGATGAGCCGCCATTGTAGGTTGTGCTGTAGAAGTTCCCGTCGGGGGCCTGAACGAGGGCCGACTCAGGCGAGCCACCGTCCGTGTCGTTGAAACTGTGCAACGAGGTGAATGCGCCTAGTGGCGTAATCTTAAAAACCGTCCCCACGATATTGGCGCCGCCGGACTGGGTTGTCCCGTAGAGGCTCCCGTCGGTCGCCTGAATCAGGCCGGCGTAGGGAGTGGCGCCGTCGATCCAGTCAAAGGTGTGCAGTGTGGTCAGAAGTCCGCTGGGTGTGATTTTGAAAACTGTTCCCGCCCCATGCGCGCCGCCAGCTTGAGTTGTGCCGTAGAAGTTTCCATCGATCGTTTGAAACAGCTGGGCGTAGGGGGTAGCGCCGTCGGCGCAATTAAGCTTCGCGCAAAAGCTGTAAAGCGGGGTAATCGTTCCGGCTGGGCTCATTCTGAAGACGGTTCCTTGTCCGTGTGCTCCCCCGGCGGAGGTGGTTCCGTAGAGATTGCCGTCAATGCCCTGAAGCAGAGGCGTAGAGAGTGGATTGGCGCCGTTCGTTCCCTTAAAGTTCGCCAGGGTTGTAAGAGTCTGCGCCTGTCCGGCATAGGGAATTACCATCCAAAGGAGCAACGTGGCGCAACACCGAACTACGGCAGGTAGTAGATAGCGAGAGTTGGGCCGCGACGCGAGCGCGGAGCCAACGCTGAGATGAGTGTGAATTTTCACTGCAAAACTAAGCACGCCTTAACTGTGCCAATCGCCTAGTTTGCCAGCGTAAGACGCGCGGCTTAATTTTAGCGACGAACGTCTAAACGAAGGTGGGCCGGGCGCTGAAAAGATCAAAACCGGATTTCCGGCCTGAGCCGATGAGCCCATTATCTGTGTGAAGGGGAGATTTGTCAGATAAGCTCTTTGCGCTCAATTGCTTACAGACCACAAAATTGTTCCACGTGGAACAATTTTTTGAGCTACTTCTTGCTCTCGTGAAGCCGCCCGACCATTTTCGCCATCACTCGTCTTGGCGCGGCTCGTAACGCTGCCATCATCATTCGATTCTTCCATCCCGGAATCACGAGCCGCTTGCCTTGCTTCATGCCTTCGTAGCCGACGCGTGCGACCTCGCCAACATCAATCAACAGCGGGCTTCTCACGAGATGAGTTTCGCTGACGCCCGAGCGCTTCTGGAAGTTCGTCTCCACCGGCCCAGGACACAAGCACGTCACCGTCGTTCCGGTACCGCTTAACTCTTCCGCGATCGCTTCGGTGAAGTGCAACACGTACGCCTTGCTGGCGTAATAGATCGCCATGTAAGGTCCGGGCACGAAGGCCGCCATGCTCGCGACATTCAGCACCTTACCTTCGCGAGCGCGAATCTGCGGCAGAAAGAGTTTGGTCAGGTGCGTCAGCGCCACCATGTTGACCTGGATCATCTCAGCTTCGGTATTCCAGTCGGTCTTGAGAAACGGCCCGCTGCCGCCGAATCCGGCGTTGTTCACCAGTACGTCGAGAACGATGCCCGCCTCCTGAAGTTCCTGATACAACTCGAGCGGCGAAGCAGGATGCGAGAGATCTTTGGGCGAGATTCGCACGTCAATGCTGCAGCGCGATTGCAGCTCGTCACCCAACTCGCGCAGCGCGCCGCGATTGCGCGACACCAGCACCAGGCGAAAACCATCACGAGCAAAAAGATGCGCCAGCTCCAGCCCAATGCCGCTGGAAGCGCCGGTGATCAGCGCAGTTTTCGGAGCGAGGAACGGATTGCTTGCACCCACAACTCTGTTATAACGGATTTCGTTGCTTCTTAGCAGTGATGAAGATGCTTACTGGACGGACAAGAAGAAATTTGATCAGCTATTTGGACGCTGCTTTTTCGCCAGGGTTGGATTGCAGGAAGCTTACGATTTCCCACCGCTGATTTTTCGGAAGGTTCGGCCAAGCCGGCATTCCCGACGATGGTTTGCCATTGGTGACAAACCAGAACAACTCTCCCGGTTTCGCATTGCGGACCGCGGCAGTGTCGAGCGCCGGCGCAGGTCCAATGCCCTGCAGGTTCTTGCCATGACATTGCGCGCAATTCTGCGCGTACAACTTCTTCCCTTCCGTTGCAGCAGCGGAGCGGCCGGAATATGGATTTTTCATGGCGGTGGCCGACGCCGGCGCATTGTGAAAGGCAGCATTCTGGGCAGCAGATGAAATGTTGAAGATAGTTGCCGCGATGAGAGCGAGAGAAAAGACGAGAGCTTGATTCCGAGTTCGCAAAATCTTCCTCCGAGCCAGTCATTGTAGCGGCCCGCGAGTTAGATGAAAAATCAGTACTGACGCGCCTCTTCCGTCCAGCGGCAGACGGCGTCGCGCTGCTGCTCGGTGGGACGAGCGCTTCGATGAAGCCACAGGTACTTGGGGTCGGGCATGTCGCCGATGGTGACCTGCTCGCAAATTTCTTCCAGCTTCTGCTCTCGCTTGTCGGCAGAGTAGCTGCCCCACTCGGAGAAGTTCAGCTTTCTGCGACCGTCATGAACATCGTGCGCGATCACCCAGGACACGGGAGCGACGTGACTGTACCAGGGCCATTGTGTTTGGTTGGAGTGGCAGTTGGCGCAGGCGCCGCGAAGGATCGACTGCACGTCAGGTGTCAACTTCTCAGTCGCGTCGATTGATTTAGAAGAATCAAAAGTGGGATTACGATGGTCTACAGGAATGAACTGCACGGCGATGAGGAAAACCAAAAGCGCGAATGCAATTCTTCTCAGCAGGAGCTGCACCTAAGATTCTCCTCGACGAGACTGCTCATCGCGCCTCCTGCTCCCGGTGCAATGACTTGACGTAGGTGATCACCTGCCAGATCTGCGGATCGCCCAACTTTCCCCAGGTCGGCATTCCGAATTTCATGTTGCCATTTACCAACAGCCAATGTAGATCACCCTCGGTCGCCTGCTGCTGAACGCGCTCCGTCCGCAATGAAGGCCGCTTCCTGGTGCCTTCGGCATTCTCGCCATGGCAATGCGCGCAGTGATCGTGGAAGACACGTTGTCCCCCCGAAATAGCGTCAGGCTGGCCGCGATAAGGGTTCACTTTGTCGTGCTCGTGCGGCGGCACCTTTGCCAGCCACGCGCCGTTCGACGTGGCAACCAGAGTCGTCGCGATACTGAGTGTCAGCAGGAGTAAGGTCGCTCTGCGAGTCATGCGTTACCTGTGAAAGTGACTGAACACGTCCTGGATCTCGTAGGCCACCGAAAAGCGGAAGAGAAACGGAATGCTGTAGCTGTTCAATCCGAATTGAGGCGACAAGCCGATAACCATGCCGTTGGGGGCGGCCCAGTTGATCGCCGGCCCCAGGTATTGCGAGGTAAGTCTGGTGCCAAATCCGCCGGAATCGCCAAGTCCGCCGTACATTTCAGCGCCGGCCTGAAATTTTTCGCGGCAGAAGAGGCACTCGCGCGCGCCGGCAGCGAGCTGCAAGGGACGGCTGATCCCCAACGCGTAGCCGAACTCCCAAGGGTTTCCATTCTGAACGTTCTTTTCGGCGATGAAATTCTCGCTGATATTCCAGCCACGAACATTGCTGCCCAGAATCAGCTTCAATTCCAGTTCGCGCTGGTGGTCCATCCGCGCCAGCCAGTTCGGGACCAGCACGTCAACGTTGCCGTCATGACCGACGACCTCACGCAGCGTTTTGTTCGCGCTGATATCTTCAAATTCGGCATAGAGCACGGGATTGATTCGGTGCTCGCCCAACCAGGGACGAATCCGGTTCTCCCAGCGAAATCCGCTGAAGATGGTGCTCTGGTTCGAGGTCGCCTGGCCGTCGAGATAGACCTCCGTGGTCCACCAGGTCTTGATTCCGTATTCCAGTTCCAAATTCGAGCCGATAAATGCGTCGCCGCCCTTGGGATTGCCTACAACGTTGAGAGTCTCCACGTCGAGATTTCCGGGCTCTTCCATGTCCTGGCAATAGGTTACGAAATAGGGTTTCTCCTGCGCCTGGGAAACGCGCGGGAAGAACAGCCAGACGGCAACCAAGGCTGCCGCGGCGAATGCCACTGACATTGCGGACCTTCGGCGTTGCGGTTTGATCATTGAAGCTTTCACGATCTTTTGAACTGAGTTGACGGCGCCTAAAGCAGCATCTACACTTTTCCATTAGTTGCAACTGGGTTGCAATTAGTACTTGGCTATTAAAAACCAAGACGGCTCGAGAATACAATGATGGCGTGCAGTTTTTGTTGCAACTCGGTTGCATTCAACTGCAACTTAAGGTGGAGTTTTTATGCCGTTTCCTCAGACCGAAGCTCCGGGCGCACTGCAAACTGCATTGCTCAGCCGCGGTATTCGCCTGACGCGCCAGCGCCGGGTAATTCTCCAGATCATCGAAACCGCCAGCCAGCACCTAGATGCTGCGCAAATTCTGCGCAAAGCCGCGCGAATCGATCCGAACATCAACCGCGTCACGGTGTATCGCACGCTGGGCCTTCTCAAGCGGCAAGGGCTGGTGGATGAACTTGATCTGCTACACGTGAAGGGCGAAGGACACTTTTATGAGCGCAGGCCGCAGCGCGATCACATGCACATGACCTGTCTGCGTTGCGGCAAAGTGCAGGAGTTCGAGAGCGACCTGTTCGACCGCGTCAAGGGACAAGTGGAACGCGACTGCCACTTCCACATCCTGGTCGCGCGGTTTGAAATCGGGGGATATTGCTCGGCCTGCAGGAAGTAGCGTGGACGGCACACGGTTAATGACAACTTGGCCGCGGCGCGGATGTGCCGTCGGCTGAAGCCGACTCGAAGTGAGATGGGAGCTGAGACGCGGGCCTTGAAGGCCCGCTCTAACGCACTTCGCTTCCACCTCGGTCCGGGTGTAACCTTCAGGTGAGGATTACCTCGGTTTAGGAAAACGATTCCGTGTTCCCCATTCGCCGAATTTTGCCAGCCGCTCTCTTCCTGATCACTAGCTGCGCTTCTCTATTCGCGCAATTTCCCGTGCCTACCCAGCGCCAACTAGAGGACAACACCCCGGCGCACGTGCGCCAGATCGTCTCCAATTATTGCCGCCTCGATTATGAAGGCGCTCGTCTTGACCCGCAGTCGTGGGCCAAGTTCCAGCCCGTGGTGTGGTGGTCGTCGGCCCCGCAGTATTCGCAGATCGACGTGGTTGCGCGATACACCGTCGACCCGGAGCCAGCATCGGAACATGGCAGATACACAGTCACCGTACATTACCGTTTGCTGGGGACCTATGACCTGGCGAACGGTTATGTGCTGGAGCCGGAAGGCGCGATGCAGAATGTTGACTTCACCGTGGCCTCCGAAAACGCGGAGTGGCGCATCGCCGATGCAGAGAATACCTTTCCTCATCCTTCGCGCGCGGCCATGCTGAAGTGGCTGAATCAAAGCCTGACGTCAACTCAGGACGCCGCCAGCAAAGATCGCTATCAAAGGGCACTGACCCTGTTGCAGGCGCAGTCGGCATCACCATTCGCCAAGTAGGGCCAAATGCCGAGGATTGAGGTTGCCTTCAGGCGTGCATAGGAAAGACGCTCCAGGAGCTCGGCTTCAGCCGCTCAGGTAATTCCCCAAAGCTTCATCGGGCACGGGTTTCCTTCGCACCTGCACCTGTTTTTGTACCTCGGCAATCACCGTTCCTGCCTTGTCTTTCACCTCGACCGCAAATATCCGATCGATTTTTTCTTCCGTCGCCAGCGCTTCCCTGATCTCCTGAATCTGCCCTTCAGACAAGCGAAACTGCGCCGAGACCAGGCCTGTGCCGGGCCTGCGAAAACGGATGCTCGCAGATTTGTCCCACACGATGTAGTCCGGGCCCAGGTTCTCGATCAGCATCAGCATGAAAAACGGGTCTGTCATGGAATAGAGCGAGCCTCCGAAATGGGTGCCGACATAATTGGCGTTCCAATGACGCAGCTTCATCTCGACGTCGATCTCTCGCCACCCCGGCTGCAATCGCTTCACCCGAATGCCGGCGCCCAGAAATGGCGGCCAGAGGTTCATCAGCAATCGCATGTGAGGCTTGAGGGCTCTATTCCAAGGCACGCCTGTGGCCGCTCCGATCAGATCTGGTAATCGATTTCAATCACCTGTTGCAGGCTGTCTCCATCGCCTGGGGCCAGTTCTCGCCCTTGCAGGTTGCGAACCTCCTGCTTCAGCTTCTTTACCTCATTGGCGACGGCCGCCAGGGCCTCGGAGAGCGGATCGTTGATCTGTTTGGGATCGATAATCACCACGCGCTTGCCGTGGCGAAGCACGATATGTCCTGGTACCCCGACGATGGTTGAGTTGTCAGGCACATCGCGCAACACCACCGAATTCGCGCCCACGCGGGAGTTTTCGCCGACGGTGATGTTGCCCAGCACGCGCGCGCCGGTACCAATCACGACATTGTTTCGGATTGTGGGGTGCCGTTTGCCGGTTTCCTTGCCGGTACCGCCGAGGGTCACCCCCTGATAGAGCGTCACGTCATCACCGACAATCGTGGTTTCGCCGATAACCACTCCCATGCCATGATCGACAAAAAAACGCCTCCCGATTTGCGCGCCGGGATGAATTTCGATGCCGGTGATCAGACGTGCCGCTTGCGACAATGCACGTGCCAGGAATTTCCACCTGTGAGTCCACAACCAATGATGCACGCGAAATCCCCAGAGCGCGTGCAGGCCGGAATACAGCAGCACGACCTCCAACCTGGACTTCGCGGCGGGATCTCGCTCCAGCACGGCGTCGATATCTTCGCGCATGCCGCTGAACAAACTCACACGGCAACCTCCGCAGGTGTGAGCTCCATAACTTCTTTGCGCAAATGGTCGAACAGAATGCTGGTCAGGTAGCGCTCTCCGTAATCGGGCAGGACTACGACGATGAGCTTGCCGGCATTTTCTTCCTGCTGAGCAACGCGCAACGCCCCTACCACGGCCGCGCCCGAGGAGATGCCGACCAGCAGCCCTTCTTCCTCCGCGAGCCGGCGCGCCATCACGATGGCCTCGTCGCTCGATACCTGCACGATCTCGTCGATGTAGTCGGTGCGCAAGATGCTGGGAACAAAGCCGGCGCCGATGCCCTGAATTTTATGCGGGCCCGGTTGCCCTCCCGACAGCACCGGGCTTTCCACCGGCTCAACCGCGACGGCTTTAAACGAGGGCTTCTTCGGCTTGATGTATTCGCAGACGCCGGTCAACGTGCCGCCGGTTCCGATGCCGGAAACCAGAATGTCCACTTTGCCGTCGGTATCGTTCCAGATTTCCGGCCCGGTTGTCTCGCGATGAATTTTCGGATTGGCCGGATTATCGAATTGCTGGGGCATGAATCCATTCGGGGTGTTGGCCAGTATCTCATTGGCCTTGGCGATGGCGGCCTTCATCCCTTTAGGTCCGGGCGTAAGCACAATGTCTGCGCCAAAGGCGCGCAGCAGGACCCGCCGCTCCAGGCTCATGGTGTCGGGCATTGTCAGTATCAGCCTGTAGCCCTTTACCGCGGCTACGAAGGCCAACCCAATGCCGGTGTTGCCGCTGGTCGGCTCGATGAGCACGGTCTTGCCCGGCTGGATCTTGCCCGCACGTTCGGCCTCATTGATCATGCTGACCCCGATGCGGTCCTTCACGCTGCTGCACGGGTTGAAGCCCTCCAGTTTGGCGACGACTGTGGCGCGCGCGCCCGCAGTCACTTTGTTCAGCCGAACCAGGGGCGTGTTGCCGATCAATTCCATTACGTCGTTGGCTATCTTCATGGATGATCTCCGATCAACGGACTTTTCACCACGGAGGCAGGGAGTTCAGGGAGCGTACTGCCCTCCGAGCCTCGGTGGCGAAAGATTTTCGCTTATGCTGACCTTTATCGATGCTGTGAACGAGCGATCAGATTCCGCCGTAAGCTGGGTGGTGTAGCCGGACGTCCCAAAGTGGGCTGTCCCGAGAGTTCCGCCTTCAAAGCACCGTCTGGCCTTCACATTCGTCCCGCGCCGACGTACAGTAAAAGACGATGGAACTGCGCAAAGATCCCATCACGCGCTCGTGGGTAATTTGTGGCGATGAGGCGGAGCCCACGGCGGCATCGGCGTCGTTTTGCCCTTTTTGTCCCGAGTCCGGCCTGCCGCTGCAGGTGATTGCAACCTCGCCCACGGTCAATGGTGGCCCATGGTCCGCGCGAGCGGTAGTGCATCCTCATCCTCTCTATGGCATTGAGGGCGAACCGGCTCGCTCGGGTAATGGATTGTACGACAAAATGCACCCCGTGGGAGCCCATGAGGTAATCGTGGAGAATGCCCGCCATGATCGCCAGCTGTTCAATGCAGACGATCGCGAAATTGAGGAGTACCTGGCGCTCTGCGGGCAACGGATTCACGATTTGAAGGGCGACGTTCGTTTCAAATACGTCACCGTCTTCAAGAACTTCGGCAGCCTTTCGGGGCAGGAGTTCGATCATCCCACTTCAGAGATCATCGCCACAACCTTCGTTCCCCGGCGCGTGCTGTATGAGTTGCGGGCCGCCCGCCAACATTATCAAGTGAAGGAACGCTGCGTATTCTGCGACATACTGCAGCAGGAGCAGGAGCAGAAACTCCGGGTGATTGAAGTGCGCGGCGAATACATGGCCGGCTGCCCCTATGCGCCGCGGGTGCCCTATGAAACCTGGATCGCGCCGCGGACCCATGATGCCTACTTCGAGCGCACCGCCATGAGATCGGGGGCGATGCGAGACTTCGCCGCGCTGCTGCGCCGAACATTGTTCCGCATACGCACCATTGCCGACGGCTTCCACATGGTGCTGCACACTTCGCCCAACACGACGCACCGGTCGGAGACGCTCGGCTTCTGGAAGACGATTGATGACGACTATCACTGGCATCTGGAGATCATGCCCATCCTCGGCAACCGGGGGAAGTCCTACACCTTTAAAGAGGTCTACTACTCACCCGTGAGCTCAGAAACCGCCGCGGCGATCCTGCGCGAGCGTCCCACGGAATGAGCGGCACTTAGCACTGGCAGTTAGCAGTTAGCCTGTAACCATTCTCGTTTCGGCAACACTGTCAAGCGGTTGCGGGTAAGGCCAATCGCCAAGTGCCAAGTACTAAGTGCTAAGTGCTGGTTAGTCGCCATGTCCACCCGCCGCCTCAAGACCTACACCGGAGAAACTGGTTACGTTTATCAGTACTATTTCGTCGGCAAGCGTCAGGCACTGCAAAATGATCCCGAGGCGCCCTCGACGGAGTACATTTTTGATGTCACCTCGGACCGCAAGACCACCTTCGCGGTAAGCATCTTTCTGCCGCCGCGTGCGTTGGACGCGTGGGCGGCAACCCGCGGCCGCAGCCTCAGCGAGCCCGAACAGTATGCCGCCGCGAAGTTGCGGCTGATGCAGGCGTTCGACGAGGTTCCCGACATGCTGCACGACGGCCGCCGTCTTCGCCTGGATGACGAGCGGCTCTTCACCTTGCTGCAGTCCCTCGGCGTCGAATAATTTTGGGACGAGCGCCACCTCGGTCACTGTACAGACGATGGAAAATCAGCTCATAATCACCTGAGCAGGTGAGATGCCTATGTTCGAGGGAATGCCTCGCTCTGAGCGCACGCGACAGAACGGCGGGATGGCGGCGTCATTCGCGGTGCATGTGGCGTTCCTCCTGTTTCTGCTTCACCACACGGCACCTCTTTTCGTGACGCCCTGGGATGTGGATCTCGGCATCCCTCATTCCTCGGGTTCGCGTTCCATCGTTTATCTCGCTCCAATCGGCCCTGAGCGCTCACAGCCTGTCCCGCAGGAGCAGGCCAAACTCGCGCTGCATCGTTTGGTGGCGAAGCAAGCTCCGCCGCGAAAAATTGAAGCCCGACGCGAGCAGCCGGCGATGACAGCCGCCAATGCTCCTGACGAGACCGCGCGCGGTGGTTCTCTCTACGGCCGCATACCTGGTTCGCCGCTGACGGGCGACGAAATCGTCCCGGCGTTTCCCGAGGTTTATCCCGATCCTCCGGTTTCGCGCGACGATATCCCCAACGGCGTGCAGGGGGATGTCATCGTCGAGGTGACTATCGACTCGCAAGGCAATGTGGCGGAGATGAAGCTGCTGAAGGGAATCGGCTACGGAGTCGAGCAGAAGGTGCTTGACGTCCTGCAGCGCTGGCACTTCCATCCCGCCATGCGCGATGGCGTGACCATTGCCTCGCAGCACATCGTCCACTTCCACTATCCGGGCTAGGTTATAGGCTGATTAACGCGAGTTTCCTTTGTTCCCGCTCATGTGCGTTTGACGAAATGCAGGCGTACGTTACCACACTCAAGCGTCCGAGCACGCATTTAGTTATTGCACTGACGCCGTATCAACGCAGACAAATAGGACTGTCGGATCGTGTGTGTACTGTGTAGATCAACGTTCCGTGAATGAGGAAGAAGCCCCGCCCTACCTTCGGTAGAACGGATCACCCAGGTTAGGTTTTGCGTTGCCCGGGCCACCCGCCCGGGATGATCGTCAGTTCGGACGGATACGTCGCAACGAATTACCACTGTTTGCAACCGGCTGACGCGGTAGAGATCAGATTCTTTCCTGATCTGAGCGATTGTGAAGTCTATCAACAGCTATCCTCCCTTTACCGGAGCGCCCAAGGTAAATGGCGCCCAGTAGGCGGGATTCTTTGGGCCAGTGCCGGGCAGCACACACAAAAACATATTCACGTAGACCTTTTGAGTATCCGCATTTTCAACCGCGTTTACGTACAAATCGCCCAAGTTGCCCACTACAGGCAGCTCGGCACTATTGCTCGGAATCAGGCGAGCCTGGGGCAGAGCGTCAAGGCTCAGTTGCTGGTTCTCTTTTGCTTCGGGGATGTTCACAGTCTGGAGGCGTCCTGCACTGAAGACACCCCCGGGAGAAGCTACCGTCACCGCGGGCAACGGCGGCTCCGTGAGAGGAGGAGTGAGCAATGGCCCGCTGTGGCCGCGCACCCCTGGGCCGGTGGCCGCATGCCCCAAAACCCCAATGGGCTGGCCGACAATCTGTTCCACAGAAATTCGCTCTGGTGAGAGGCCGCCCATAGAGCGACCGACAACCCCGATGCCATGCGAAGGCTGGCACAGGGGCGTGATGGGAAGCTCGTCGGTAGCCAATCCGTACACGGCGCATCCTTTCGAGGACTGCCCCAGCACGCCCATGCTGAAATCGGCGCCGCGGCTGCGCCCGAACAGACCGATCGAGCCCTTACCGCGGTAGAGGTTGTCGGAAGCAAAGGTCGCGTTGTTGGCAACCGCCGTATTGAGGAGAGTTACGTCGCCGTACGCATCTGGGCCGTCGCCGTCTCCATTGTTCTGTGCGTCATAAACAGAATTGGGATTACCAAAATTGTCAGCCGTATTCTGCTGACCGACCGACAAGCCTTCTGTGGAATTATCTGTCCCAGTGCCCTGCGCGGTTTCCCAGAAGTTCTGACCGGGGGGATAGCTGAAGTTGAAAGGATTTTCCGTGAAAATGGGCAGAGGTTTCTCCTCAAGCTTGACCAGTGCGGTGAGGAGCCGCGTGCCATCAATACTTCCCCAACCGCTGCAAGGGTCCCATCCCGCGGCAGCGGTGTAGAACGGAGAGTCCGGGCTATCCCCGGAATCGTTGTTTCCGAAAGTTACGTCGTTGCAGACCGAGCTATTCTTGTAAAGAGTTGGGTTGAGGAAACCGATCGGCTGCTTGAGGGCCCGGTTGAGCACCGCCGCGAGGCCTGCATAGAGCGGAGCTACGCAACTAGTGCCCACAAAGCTATACGGAATGGCGTTGCAAAAGAACCCCCCCAAGCCGACCATCCCAGCCACGTCCGGCAACCCGCGACGCACTCCCCCATCGTTTAACGAGGTAGGCGCCGGCGATAAACTCGCTTGGTAAGAAGGCAAGGGGAAATTGTCGCTGACGCCGCCTCCTGTGGCACCAAAGTCCGGTAGCGAGCCGGTTGGTGGGCCGAACACAGACGCCGTATTCTGCGCATCGCTCCAAACAAACTCGATATTAATCGTTGGAGGTGGGCCGAGGTTTATGCTCAGCACGGTGCCGCCGCAGGAGAGCACCCAAGGGTCGCTGCCGGGGTAACCTGTGTGGCAATTTCCGTCTACTACGCTGTCGTCGGCCCCCCAATCACCGGCAGGCATGACCACCGTGATGCCTAACAGCGCTGCCACTTGGAAGACGTAACTCATCAAACCGCCGGCGCTGCCCGAGTCTGTGTAGGAACCGATGCTGCCGGAATCGTCTGAAAAGTTGAACCCGAAACAAGAGAAGAGCACAGAGGGTGGATTATCGCCTGAGTCCGGCATCACAGCCCGCCAGAGAAATACGAGCCATCCGTCCTCGGAGCCGTCGTTGAAATAGACGTTAATGTTCGCCCCTTGCGCCACCGTCGCAGCGGTGGAGATGTCCTGGGTAAGCTCCGTGCAGGTCGCCGCCAACGTTCCAGTAAGAGAGGACAAGCTCTGCACCGAACTGGGGTTGTTGGAGTAGGTTGTGCCATCAACCGTGAGGTTGATGTCAACAATGTTGGGCGGAGTCTGAAATCCCTTGGGCAGCGATGGGAAATACAGCGAGTTTATATCAGACTTCAAATACGCGGATGGGGTCGGTGCAAAAACCCCAATGGTTTCACAGCGTGCGCCAGTAGTAGGGAAGTTATACACGGTCGCCAGTTGGGGCACACTCAGGAGCGCAGCAAAGGGCGGATCTCCGGTGCCCCCGGCACGCGTGACACGGCGCCGATTATCCAGACCAATCACAGCGCGCACCACTCCGCTCAACTCGGCCGGCAAATGGACTGCACCCTCAAAACCCCGGTGCGTGTGAGTCTGTGTCGCGGGAGCATCGGACGCAGCAGGCCCCTGCTGGCTCCTGAGGTTACCTCCCGGTGCTGGTAGAGCCGACTCGTACCGGTTCAACTCCACTCCAAAGGCGGCGTTCATTTGCTCGGCAGTTCCGCGCACGATCACGGTGCGGCGGCCCGCATGCGACTCCAGCACCCTCAGACCGTACATGGCCGCGAATCTGGTGACCGCATCAATATCGGCCCGAGCCGCACCGTACTGCTGCGTGAATTGATCGGGGGAGAGAAAGTTCCGCTGGCCGGGAGGATTCTGCTCCCAGTACGCAAAATCAGGCAAGGGCGGACTGCCGGGACGCGGGCGCAGCAGCATCGTGACCGACAACTCAGCACTCGGATCCAATGGTCCCAACTGCTTTGAGTCTTTCATTGGCGGACGTTCACTACCGGGGACGGGTTGGTAACCTGGGGGGACTGCCATACGGAAACCTCCCTGCGTCGAAATGAGGAAATATGCTGGGTAAGCGAACTCGGGGAAAATTTCTACCTAGGATTTCCATTTTTTTGCATCCCAGGTGGCCACGATCATACACCCAAACGTCTTAGTGCCGGCGGTGGTTAGCAGTCCAACACGTCGATTCTGCGGAGAACAGTTGACGCTTGTTCTGCTGTGTCGGAATCACATGCTTTCAGCACTGCCATGCCTGAATTAAACCGGAATTTCCGTTTTAGCTCCCAATCGTCAGATGGCTCTCCGCCAGCATCAGCCAGTAGTAGCGGGCATGTTTCACCAAGCGTCCGCCCGTCTTCACCAGTCGTTGCTGCAAACTCGTCAGCGACCAGTTCTCGATTTGCTTGGGCAACGCCAGCCGCCGCCACAAATTCCCTAGGTTGTAGGCAAGCAGGCTCAGCCCCAGCCGTACTTGGTTTGAGCGGAAGCGGTGACAAGAGAGGCAGGTCATCTTCACCGCCTGCTTGCCCTCCTTGATCCATCGCTCTGCCGTCTCTCGCTTGTTACACAACCGCACTACCGCTCGGCTCGGAGCTTCAAGGTTGGTCAGGATGAACCCGACTCGGGGGAATAACTCCCCGAAGTGGAACTCCACCTTCGCTACGGTGCCCCAGGTCTCGCGCTGTTCGAGACCTGGGGCACCCAGCAGGTACGTGGATGAGCCTGGCATCATACGTCATGGGCTGATTAGATGACCGCCTACACCGCTCGTCTAATCAGCCCCAGAGCTGCGGCTACCGTCCGACCGGAGTAATGGTCACATAAGACACAAAAGCTGTGGTGTCCAGGGCATTCATTCCCATGAACTCCAGAACGTGCGTGCCGTCCGTGGTCACCGTGAACGTTGCCGTTTCCCGCGTGAATGGCATGCCGACTGGCACGTCCCAGGTTCCGATCACACCGCCGTCCATCAGCGCCTTAATCTTCTGCGGACCGTTGTAATACACGGTTCGCCCGCCCAGGTAGAAGCTGAGGGTGTAATTTCCGGCTGTAAAGCCTGGAATCGCTTGCAAAACGAAAGAGCCGAGACTCTGCAAGATAGCCGCTTGCTGGAAGGGCAGCCCGGCGAAGGACGGCGGGTTGATTGCGCCGTTCGGACCAGTGATCCCGGCGCCACCAAACAAGGGGGAGCCGGATCCAGCCACCACCCATCCCAACGTCCATCCGAAGCCCGGGCTGGCATTGTAGTTCTGCGTGACGGGGTAGATACACTTGAGCATGGCTCCCTGGTAAGTGAAGTTCCAGCCGCCGCATCCGACCGGCACGGCCCCGAAATCGTAGTTGGCGATGTTGATCTGCGCTAATGCATTCGCCCCGATCGTCAGGATTGCACAGAGAAGAAGTACCTTAGAGAAATTCGACATGACTAACCTCCAAATGCAGAAGATTACGATTTAGCGCCCCAACCGATCCCATCCGCAGACGTTGCCGGGCCAGTCGCAGGCATAGCCGGCAGGACAAAGAATACGCACAGCCCCGAAGTCGAAATTGACAACGTTCACCTGGCAAAGTGCGCTTGCTGCGATTGTGACGATTGCAAACAGAAGGAGGGCCCTGAGAGGGGTGGACATAACCGAACCTCGAGGTCAAGCACTGCCTGAAGGTTGGTGCCGCAGCGAAGATTTGTCAGTGATGAATGCCGCTTTTGGGAAAATTCAGGTCCTCGCTTTCCCGATTCGGGCGGCCATGTGGGCGGGCTGACCCCACCCAAGCACATCACATTCTGCGCCTGATCTTTTCCTGACCTGCGGCATGCATTGGGGTATAGTGTTCTCGCACAGCAATCCGGAAATCCCGGCTAACTTCGTTTCACCGTCGTGAAGGAAAACCCATGCCAAACTGGAAGGGCATCGTAGGTCAAGGTTTTAACGCGTCCGATTTCGATTCCTATGTCTCCACCCTCGACTTCTCGGCTTGGCAGCCGCAGTTCGTCGTGCTGCATAACACCGCACTTCCCACGCTGGCCGCGTGGCATGACGTGCCGGGCCAGCAGCGCATGGCGAACCTGGAACATTTCTATCGTGACCAGCAGGGGTGGTCCGCCGGCCCGCACCTGTTCGTCGCCGACGACCTGATCTGGGTATTCACTCCGCTAACTGTATCCGGCGTACATTCTCCCTCCTGGAATGCGATTTCGTGGGGAGTGGAAATGGTGGGAGACTACGACGTGGAAGCTTTTGGCCCGCAAGTCTCGGCCAACGCGGTCAGCGCACTCGCGTCGTTACACTGCGTCATCGGACTGGATCCCTCGACCCTGCACCTGCACAAGGAAGATCCCGCGACCACTCACAAGAATTGCCCGGGAGCCAACGTGAACAAGGCCGACATCATCCAGGCCGTGATCACCGCAATGAATAATGCGCAGTCCGGCGGACAGGCGACGGCAGCCGCGGGGACCTAAGCCCCAGCATGAATTGAGTTAAGACCAGCGGCCCGGCGTTGAAGGCCAGGATGAAACGAATGAAAAAAAGCTCAGAAGCCAGGCCATTCGGGTGTATAGTGCCGGCGACCTAGGGTGCCTAAATGGCTTAGTTAAGACGGAGGAATTGCGCGGTGGAAAGGCACCGAAATCCCGCAACAGCCTTCCGAACCCGGAGGATGGTGTGAATCGAACTGTCTCGCTCTTCCGACGTACAGCGATCTTCAGCGGCCTCTTACAGATTCTTGTGCTCGGGTTGCTGGCTATGGGGCTGAGCGGCCAGGCCGTGGTCGCACAGACGACGGCTGCAGACCTCGATGCAACGGTGCCTCCTGAAAACCGTGACATGACGATGGGCTCCTACCAAGAAGGGACGGTGGGCGATCCGACTAAAGATTTGCACGCTATTGTATACAGGCCTAAGACCGTGGGGGGAGACAAAGGGCCAGCGCCGCTAGTATTGGTATTGCACGGGCAGCACAGCACGTGTGGTCGGATCTACAATCCCGGGTCGGCCGGCGTACGGACAAAACCCCAAGCGAAGATAACCGTGGCGCTCGGAGGAGCCACTCTTGATGTTCCGATCGCTATCATCGACGTTCCCGCCGCCGCAGCTGGCACACCTGCGGGGGTACCGGTAGAGTTCCCCGCAGGGATTCTGCCCGCAGGTGCCACCCAGACCTACGCGCGTATCGTCGGCAACACCGAAGATCCCCCCGGCTTGCCATGTACCAGGCCTGCGCCAGGAGCTGCGTGTACGATGCCCATCCGTTTGGACAACTGGCTCTACGATCCAGCGGGCGCTGTCCGAACATGTAAGGGCTTGACCGAAGCTGAGAGCTACCTAGGCTACGAATACCTTGGAGTGCGGCTTGCTCTAATGGGATACGTGGTCGTGTCCATCGATTCCAATCCGATTAACAACCTGGGCAACGGTCCGGATACTGATTTTGGGCTGATCCAAGAGCGGGGAACGCTGGTGATCAATCATCTCAGACAGTTGCGTACTTATAACTTGTCTGGCGGGTCGCCCAACGACATAATCCCTAAAGGAAGCCTCGACTTGGGCCAGGTGGCACTGGTGGGACACTCCCGCGGCGGGGAGGGGGTGCGCGCGGCATACAACACAATTAATGACGTACTTCCCCCCGAGTTTGGTGTCGTCGCGATATTCGAGATTGCGCCTACGGACAATGGCCGAGATGCCCAAGGCCGCAAGGCCACGAATGTTACCTGGAACGTCCTGCTTCCTATGTGCGACGGCGATGTTAGCGACCTGGCAGGGGTTCGTCCTTTCGACCGAATGATGCGCGACTACACGGAAACCACTCAAACTCAGAAATCGACCTACACTGTATGGGGCGCTAACCATAACTTTTACAACAGCAAATGGATGGTAAGTGACACCTTTGACCTCAACCAAATGGGGACCGAACTCGCGGCCCGCTTTCTGCTTGAAGAAGTACAACCATGCAAAGGGACAGGCAATACGGCCCTCTTCACAGGTGGTCCCGACTCCCCAAGTCAGAGGCTGACGGCGCTGTCGAGCGTACTAGCCTTCATCCGTGGGAACGTTATAAATAAGGCCGTCGTGGCAGATAAAAAGTTTAATAAGAATTTCAATCCGTTGTTCCGGCTGCCAGCAACTGTAATCAATGAAGAACTCAAGAAAGACGACTATCCGCCGGCGCCGCCAAAACGCGTCGATCGCACCTATAGCCCGACAGCAAGCTGTGCGCAGATCAGTGTTATGGAGGATTTCAATCAACCGACCGGAATGAATACGTCGGGGAAGATGAATGCGAAGAGCGGCGTCACCGTGATGCACCTTTACGGGCAGGCGGCGGTCCGAAATTCCTCGCGGTTAGGTGACGCGGCATGTACGAAGCTTCAAGAGCCATTTCTGTGTTGCACGGGGATGGGGACTGGAACTTGCGGTGCGGGAATGCCGCCGCCCGCGCCGTCGGCCCCGCCTAAGGCTTGTGACTTTGACATGGAGAACCCGCCCACGACTACTCCTGCGCCGCCAGCCGAACCCCGGAACACATGTGAGCCCGCTGCCGGGACGGATACCCCGGTATGCATCCCGAATCACCACGAAACACAGCGCGTCGGATAGATCAGATGGGACGGAACCACGCTCGGACCGTTCTTTCAGACCAACTGGACGGACCTACACAAGCCAGGCCGCGATGTCAGCACGTACCAGACGCTCGATTTCCGCGTGTCTCGCAACTTCGACACCGTAAATAATGCTGCCGCTAAAACGAATTTCTCCATCGCGCTGGTGGACAAGGATGACAACCTTAGTGATAGCGTGTTGCTCTCAAGCCTTGAACCGGTGGCCAACAGGGACTTAACTGGACCCGTGGGGAGCGAAATCGTCAACATTACGCCCACAGTACTGAACCTCCACCCCATCCTCCAGACTTATCGCATCCGATTGACCGATTTCAAGTTCAAAGATGGATTGAAAAACCTCAGGGGCATTCGTTTCACGTTCGACCAAACAGTAAAAGGTGCAATCTTCTTGGCGAACATACGGTTCAATAACAGCCTCGGAGTCAGCGTTCCGCCGCCCGAGTACGTGCAGTTCCAACCGGATGAGTTCCCAGAGGAAGGCTCGCCCGCGGCGCCCGCAACTCCGCCTTTGAATGCCAACCCCTGCTTGGTTGGGAGGGCCGTAGATGCGGGACCGCTTCCGGTGCTCGGCGGCGTCTCTGGATTCACCATCGGAGTATTCAGCCCGATCGGGTTCTCTAACCGGGATGCCGCGCCAGTGATGACCGTCGTCGACAATAACACTGGATCGTTGCAGCCGTTCCAGGTGAGCTTCTATCCCAATGCCGACACCAATACTCTCGTCTTCGCCCTTACGTTCGCCGAATATAAAACCCTGCCGTACAACTTTCCGTACGATAATAATTATTCGGTTACGATTCAGTACGGCATAGGGTCGCCGTCGGAGATTTGGGAATGCACTCCCCTAAGGATACCCTGAGTTGGACGCGGCGGCCGTGGACACCCCAAATTTTAGGTGGCACTCATACCCGCTTTAGCGGTCGAAACCAACACTGGCCTGGGGCCGAAGCCATCACCATATGCGGTCGACTTCCCGAGTTGAAGCGGTGCCAGCGACGTGACAACGGGCCAGACCCCCAACAACTTTTGACCCCTTACCAACCGTTTTCACGTTACAACGTCTTCTGAAAGCTGCGTGAAGATTTCAAAGTGAGCGCACATTTCGGGCGCCCTCCCGCGTCTCGCATAACTACTTGCCGCCTCGAACGACCATGACATTCCGGCGTCCGACCTCAGCCGATCTTCGAGAATGTCGGCAAAGACGTTTCTCGCAAGATCATGCCGAAGATCTTGCCAGGTTTTAATTCGCTGATCGGACGCCGCGATTCCTTCTCTTGCGAACGCCTCTTTCAGATACTGCTTTAGCAATTCTGTTGGGGTAAACATCAGCCAGGATTTCGCATGCGGTATAGGGCTTGAGCTCTTGCTCGTCTCGACCAGCTCTTTTTCGTCCTCTTCCAGGAATTCTTGGTCCAGTTTTTGTCCGAGTCGGCGAATGGGAGTAGTGGTCTTTCCCGTTGAGACGTGCCGCATGCGACCACCAACACTTATTTCGTGATCCCGCCGCCGATATCTCACAAGCTGACTGTGTGCCCATCGTCCGGCTGCGCAAGTCCACTGCCCCACCCTCTCGCCAACCGAGGGCGAGAAGAGCCTGCCGCGAGCGAAGCCGAGGGAATGGGGCACCCACGTTAGGAAGGTGCTCTCGGATCGGGCTGAAAGCCTGGCCCACCCGGCCACATTCTGCTATTGCGACTTGCCACATCCCAAAGCGGGTGCCAAACAACTGGCGCCGGAGAGAGCGGCGTCACGGACAGCCGAGCTCCACCACCCACTGTTTTAGATCCCCGCGACGGCTTTGTTCTGCAGGACGCGGACTACCACCCGACGGTTCTCCGCCTGTCCTTCCTGGGTCTTGTCGTTACCCACTTGTTCGCTTTCGCCCATGGCTCCCGGCGCCAACATCCTGGTAAGCGACACTTTTCCCTGCTGCAGCAGAATGTTGGTCACATTGCTGGCACGATCTTCGCTGAGTTTCTGGTTCAACGCGACGCTGCCGACGGCAGAAGCGTAACCTTTTACTTCGATCATGTAGCCGTTGATATTCTTTGCCTTGTTGGCCAGCTCCAGAAGTTGAGAGGTGTATTTCGGATCGACTGTGACCTTGCCGTTGGCGAAGTAAACCGTAACCTCGTCCCGGATGTAGTAGTCGTCAAGTTGTCCAAAGCGCGCGACCGCGGCCTGGATCGCCGCCTGGTTCTCGGCCAGCTTTTGTTCCTGCTCCGTCAATTGCGCCTGGTGCTGCTGCAAAGCCTCGTTCTGCGCTTTCAGCTCTGCGTTTTGCTTTTCCAACTCCGCCTGGTTCTGCTGGGTCTGAACCTTGGTCTCATGCATCCCCGCCTGGATGGCCTGCGCCTGTTGCAAGTCGTCACCCTTGAACGAGACTGAGGTGGCTAGCAACTGGTTCTGATTGTTGTAAGTACCTTCGATCTTTACCGCCAGTCCGGGAATGAGTGCGGCCATCGACATCTGTTTTCTGCGTGCTTTGAGCACTCCCTGCACCTGGCCTACTTTGGTGTCATCGGTCAAGATCACGACCAGCTTCGGGTCTTCCGAAGTCTGCACGATCATGGTGTCGCCATTGCGCGCTTTAATCAGCCCTTCCACCTTCGCGCTCTGGGCCAACATCGCCGTGCTGAACATTGCGATCAGAATCGCAAGCACGACGGCGACCGTTAACTTTGCATGTAGTTCGTTGCGCTTCATATCCTGTCCTTTCTCATCAGAATTGGTGAGACATTCGGGTCGGTTGGCGAGAGCTTCGCCCGCTGCCCGTCGCTGGTCGGTCTAACAGTGTAGCGTGTTCTTACTATTTATCTTTGCGGCGGGCGGTACGCCACTAGGGAAATCCCTAGTTCGGAGCCGTTATCTTAACCGATGCCGGCTTAAACGCCGCCCATCCCTATCAACATCCCCCTGTGACGTGGGTCACACCCCCAAGTGACGTGCATACTCGGCCAAACTCCCCCTCCCGCTATACTTAGAGCAGAAGAACGGGTGAGAGTAACCGTTATCGCTCGTGGGGTCTATGCCGCTTATTTGGCTTCGTGTCGCGGTGGTTTGCTATGGCGTGGGACTGCTGTATTCGCTCCTGCTGCTCAGCAGTAAAGGAAATCTGCTGGCGAAAGTCGTGGAGCCGGCAGTCGGATTGGGCCTCATCTTCCACCTCGTATCGCTGGTGGAATCCACAGTCCTGATCGGCCACGTATCGTTGGCGTCAATCCAATATTCCGAGTCCCTGCTGGCCTTCCTGGCGATGGTCGTCTTCTTCGTCTTCTTTGTGGGTTATCGCACGACCACGCCGGGCATCGTCATCTTCCCCATCGTGTTTGTTCTGACCTTCGCCTCTGCGCTGGGACAGAAGCCAGTGAGTATCACCTCGCCGCTGTTGCGCAACGGCTGGATCTTCGTCCATATCGTCCTGATCTTCACCGGCTATGCCGGCCTGTTCCTCAGCTTCGGAGCCAGCCTGCTGTACCTGGTGCAGGAACGCACTCTCAAGTCGAAGCGGCCCACGCCCCTGATTACCTGGCTTCCGCCGCTGCAGACCATCGACGATATCTGTTATCACGCGCTGCTGTTCGGCTTTCCGTTCATGACCTTCGGCATCCTCACCGGCTCCGTGCTGGCCATCGAGAAATACGGGCCGATGTTCTTCGCCGATCCCAAGATCGTGCTGTCCTTCATGATGTGGGTGGTGTACCTCCTGCTGTTGTACACGCGCTGGAGCTCCGGCTGGCGCGGACGCCGGGCAGCCGTTCTGGCGACTTTTGCCTTCGTCATCGCGATTTGCGCATGGGCGGCCAACAATTTCAGCCGGGTTCACAGGTTCATTGCCTCATGAACTTCGTCCTCATCGGCGTAAATCATCGCACGGCGCCGGTCGAAGTGCGCGAGCAGTTCGCCATTCCCGAGGCACGTCTCCCGGAAGCGGTGAAGAGCCTGGTGTCATGCGCCGGAGTTGAGGAAGCCATGATTATCTCCACCTGCAACCGGGTGGAAATCCTGGCTCGCACCACCGATGGTTGTCCTGGTCTGGATGGCTTCTTCCGTCAGTTCTACGGCATCGATCCTGCTCCGTACCGCAAATACCTCTACGAATATCGCGAGCGCGACGCGGTGCGGCACGTCTTCCGTGTCGCCTCGAGCCTCGACTCCATGGTTGTCGGCGAGCCGCAGATTCTCGGGCAGGTGAAGGAAGCCTATGCCACCGCCCGCGCAATCGGCGCAGTCACTTCGCAGCTCGATGCCTTGCTCACTCGCGCCTTCGCGGTCGCCAAGCGTGTGCGCAACGAAACTGCGGTCGCGACATCCGCCGTGTCCGTCGCTTCCGTCGCGGTCGATCTCGCGAAGAAGATCTTCGGCAACCTCGACGGCAAGAGCGTGTACCTGGTCGGCGCCGGCAAGATGAGTGAGCTCGCCGCGCGTCATCTGCTGGCACACGGGGCAAAGCAGATTTACGTTGCCAATCGCACTTACGAACGAGCGGTAGCGCTGGCAAGAAAGTTCAACGGCGAAGGTCTCGCCTTCGATCAACTGTACGAGACCGTTCCCCGCGCCGACATCATCATCAGCTCCACCGGCGCGCCTCACGCCATCTTCCGCCGGGAGCATGGTGAGCAGTTCCTGCACCGCCGCCGCAACCGTCCCATGTTCTTCATCGATATTGCGGTGCCTCGCGACATCGATCCGGAGATGAACAAGCTGGACGGCATCTTCGTTTACGATATTGACGATCTGCAGCAAGTCGTCTCCTCGCATGTCGCCGACCGCCACGTAGAAGCCGAACGCGCGGAAGCCATTGTGCAGATGGAAGTGGAGAAATTTCAGGGCCGGCTGCAGACGCTCGACGTGGTGCCCACAATCGTCTCGCTGCAGGAGCATCTCGAAACCGTTCGCCAGGCCGAGATCGATCGGGTGCGCGGCCGCCTGGGTAATCTCAGCCCCGAGCAGGAACTGGCGGTCGAAGCGCTGACCCGCGGCATCGTCAACAAAATCATGCACACACCTATCACCACCCTCAAAAGCGCCGCTCGTGAATCGCAGGAAGCAACTACCGTGATCGATCTGGTGCGCAAACTCTTTGGACTGCGCGAAAGCAAACCCTCCATGGTTCGCGATGAAGCCGATGTAGCCGTGGGCAGCAAACGCGGAGCGGCAAACTGATGGCCCGGCTCCGAATCGGTTCTCGCGGATCGCAGCTCGCTCTCTGGCAGGCCAACCACATCTCGGCGCTGTTGCGCGAGCAGGGGTACGAAGTCGAGCTCGAGATCATCAAAACCACGGGCGACAAAATCACCGATGTTGCTCTGGCGCAGGTTGGCACCAAGGGCATGTTCACCAAAGAAATTGAGGAAGCGCTGGCCGACGGGCGCGTGGATCTCGCGGTGCACAGCCTCAAAGACCTGCCCACGGGGTTGCCACCGGGCTTCGAACTGGTCGCGATCACCACTCGTGTGAATCCGCTCGATGTTTTTCTTTCCGTGAACTACGAGAGCGTCAACGCGCTGCCCGAGGGCGCGCGAGTGGGCACCAGCAGTTTGCGGCGTCAAGCGCAGTTGAAGGTCACGCGGCCCGATCTCCTCATCGAACCGCTGCGCGGAAACGTGGATACGCGGGTCCGCAAACTCGAGCAGGGAGACTACGACGCCATCATCCTGGCTGCAGCCGGTCTGACCCGCCTCGGCAAAATGGAGTTCGTGAAGGAAATATTGGCAGAAGAGTTCATGTGTCCCGCTGCGGGGCAGGGCGCGCTTGGAATCGAGATTCGCGAGGGCGACACCGAGATGCGGAAGCATCTCGCATTTCTCGACGATGCTGCGGCGCGCGCCACCACGACCTGCGAGCGGGCAGTGCTCAACAAACTCGGCGGCGGCTGCCAGGTACCGATTGGCGCATTTGCGAAGGGCAAACCCGGCTCGCTTCGGCTGACCGCAGTGGTCGCCAAGCCGGATGGCTCAATGATTCTGCGAGAATCGCAAACCGGCGCCGACCCGATTGCATTGGGGGAGCAGGTAGGTGAAACTTTGTTGCAACGGGGAGCTAACAAGATTCTGGAAGAGGTCTACGGATTGGCCGCTGCCGCCCCGCAACAGCCATGAAACTCAGTTGCCGGCAGCCAGTTGCCAGTATCGAATTGCGCGTGGTCAGTTGTCGTTTACTTTTCGACTCTCAATTCTAGAAAGTGTCATCCTGAGCGTAGGCGGCGCGGGATTTGCGGCGCCGCAGTCGAAGGATTCCTATCTTGCCAAAGAACTCCCGACACGTAGATTTAGCCCACCCGCTTGCTGACTACCGCGTGCTGGTTTCGCGCTCGAAGAAGCAGGCGGGCGCGCTGTCCGCGGCGCTGCGTGACCTCTGCTGTGATGCAATCGAAATCCCCTTTATCGAGATTCGCCGCCCCCGCTCTTACCAGCCGCTCGACACCGCGCTGCGCAACCTTGCCACGTACGACTGGCTGATCCTCACCAGCGTTAATGGCGTCGAGGCGCTCTTCGAGCGCATGGCGAAGAAACGCATTGCAATCTCAGCGCTCCGTCATCTGAAAATTGCCGCGATCGGTCCCGCCACCAAGAAGGCCATGGAAGGGCTCGCGCTTTCGGTGAGGGTTACACCCAAGGAATACGTGGCCGAGGGGGTGGTGAGCGCGCTGCGCCGTCGCGTGAAGAACAAACGCGTGCTGCTGGTGCGCGCCAAGGTAGCACGGGATGTCATCCCCCGCGAACTGCGCAATGCGGGCGCCTCGGTTGACGTTGTGGAAGCCTACGAGACAGTTGTGCCGCAATCATCGGGCAAGCGTTTGCGCGCGTTACTGGCCGACGAGAAGCGCAGACCTCATGTCATCACCTTCACCAGTTCGTCCACCGTAAGAAACTTCGTTCACCTGCTAACGCTTCGCGGTGCACGCAGCGCGCTGAAGAAATCCGGAGCGCGTACTGCGTCCATTGGACCGGTGACTTCGGCAACGCTGCGCGAGTGGGGATTGCCCGTTGACATCGAGGCGAAGGAGTACACGATCCCGGGCCTCGTCGAGGCGATCGTGAGAAAAGCAACACCGCAGTTCAACGCGGCGCCGCAGCGGCGCTCTACCGAGCTCTAATCCAGATGTGTTAGCTGGCGGAAGATGTTGAAGCGCTCGTCAATCTCCTCGCGGGTGAGCGATTGCAGGCGTTCCGTGCCGAAGCGCTCCACAGCAAAGGAGCCCATCACGCTGCCGTAGAACATCGCATGCTTCAACACGCGACGATTCACTTCCCCCTGCGATGCGAGGTATCCCATGAAGCCTCCCGCGAAGCTGTCGCCAGCGCCGGTGGGATCGCGCACCTCGTCAATGGGCAAAGCTGGAGCACGAAACGGGTGATCGCCCAATCCGAACTCGCCGTCGCGGAAGAAAATTGTCGCGCCGTACTCGCCGTGCTTGATCACTAAGGCGCGCGGGCCCAGCTCCATCACCTTGCGCGCGGCACGCGGCAGGCTGTTGTCGTCGGCCAGCATTTTGGCTTCGCCATCGTTGATCAGCAGCACGTCGACGCGCTTCAGCATTTGCTCGAGATTCGCACGATGCCCGCTGATCCAATAGTTCATGGTGTCGCCACCAACGAGCTGCACATTCTGCATCGCGTCGCGTACCCGCGTCTGGAGCACGGGATCGATGTTGGCGAGAAACAAAAAGTCGGAGTTGTGATACTGGGCGGGGATGGATGGTTCAAACGTTTCGAAAACATTTAACTCTGTGTTTAGCGTCTTGGCTTCATTGACATTTTCGCCGTACTCGCCGGTCCAGTGGAATGTCTTCCCTTTTGCATGCTGAATGCCGCGGGTGTCTACACCGCGCTTGTTCATCACGGCTTCGTTCTCGGGCGTGAAGTCCTCCCCCACGACGGCGACGACCCGCACATCAGTGAAGTTGCTGGCCGACAGCGAGAAGTAGGTGGCAGCGCCGCCGAGGATTTTCTGGCGCTCGCCGTATGGAGTTTTCAGGGTGTCAAAGGCGACCGAACCAACCACCAGGATGGACAATCTATGCTCCCGCTTTCTGTTCGGAATCGAAATACTTGCCGACGAGCAGCCGCAGCCGCTTCAGGGTGGCAGGCGGGACCGCGCTCTTCTGCGTAATGATAGCGTTCTTCAGCGCCGAGCCGCATTTGCAGGTGCGCGTCTTGGGCATGGCAGCAACCGCCTCGCGCACCACGCTGCAGGCATGCTCGGCGTTCTTGAGCAGCACGGCAACGATCTGGTCGACGCTGACGTGATCGTGCCCCTCGTGCCAGCAATCGTAATCGGTGACCATGGCTACGGTCGCGTAGCACAGCTCGGCCTCACGTGCCAGCCGCGCCTCAGTGAGATTGGTCATCCCGATCACGTCCAATCCCCAACTGCGGTAGAGATTCGACTCCGCCTTGGTGGAGAACTGCGGGCCTTCCATGTTCAGGTAGGTGCCGCCGGATTTCGTATTCACTCCGACGTGACGGCAGGCTTGGACCGCGACCGTCGCGGTCTCAGCGCAGACGGGATGGCCGAATCCGACGTGGGCGACCAGGCCGTCTCCGAAGAACGTGTCGACGCGATGGCGCGTGCGGTCGATGAACTGATCGGGGATGACGAAGTCGAGGGGACGATGTTCTTCCTTCAGCGAGCCCACCGCCGAGAGCGACAGGATGCGCTCCACACCTAGCTGCTTCATACCGTGAATATTGGCGCGATAGTTTATTTCGGTCGGCATGAAGCGATGCCCGCGGCCGTGACGGGAGAGGAAGGCGACCTTGCGGCCTTCCAGCGTGCCGAGAACGAACGGATCTGAAGGGGCACCGAACGGCGTCGTCAGCGATAGCTCGTGGACGTCGCTGAAGCCGGGCATGGAGTACAGACCGCTGCCGCCGATGATGCCGATTTCCGCCTGCTGCAAAAGGAGCTCCCCTGGATGTGGATGCGAAGGGAAGATTATACAGGGTGGTTCGGGGCTCCAGTTTTTACTGGGTGTCATCCCGAGCGGACGACGCGGAGCCGCAGAACCGCTTTACCGCAACAGCGTTGCCATGCGTTGTGAGGCCTGCGCCAAGCCGAGCGACCAATTCACCGCGTTGATGAAGAAGTTGGGGAAGAGGCCGATGCCAACGGTTGCGATGGCGGTGATGGTGAGGGCAAGGGCCATTGCTGGGCTGAGGCGCACCGGCTCGGCTTCGATGGGCTGCCGCATCAGCATGGCGTTCGCGATGCGCATGTAGTAGTAGAGGCCGACCACGGCATACAGCACTGCGAGCGAGGCCAGCGCATAGTGGCCGGTCTGAATGAGGCTGAGGAAGATGAAGTATTTGCCCCAGAAGCCGGCCAGCGGCGGAATTCCCGCCAGTGACAGCAGGAAAACCAGCATGAGGATGGCTTCGGTAGGCGCTTTGAAATAGAGGCCGGCGATGTCATCGATTTCGTCGCCAATAATGTTGCGGCGCCGCAGTGAGGTGACGACGGCAAACGCACCCAGGTTCATGAAGGTGTACACCAGCAGATAAAACAGAATGGCCATGATGCCGGTGGAGTTCGTCTGACCATCGCTGGCGATCAGCCCGAGCAGCATGTAGCCGACGTGCGCGATGGACGAGTAGGCCAGCAGGCGCTTTAGGTTGGTTTGCGTAATCGCGGCCAGGTTGCCGCCCGTCATCGTCGCGATGGAAACGAAGACCAGCAGCGGAACGTACATCGAGCGCAGCGGATAGAGGCCGAAGAGGAAGATGCGGAGCAACATCGCCCAACCCGCCGCCTTGACTGCGACCGACATGAATCCGGTGATGCTGGTAGGGGCGCCTTCGTACGCGTCCGGCGCCCACTGGTGGAAAGGCACCGCCGCAATCTTGAAGAGCAGGCCTGTGGTCGTCGCGAGCAGGGCGAAAATGACGACGGGATCCGTCGGACGCGTCGCCACAATCTGCTGCAAGCCTTGCGCGATCTTGCCCAGGTTGGTTGCGCCCGTCAGGCCGTAGAAGAGAGACAGACCATAAGCGAAAATTCCGGAGGAAAATGCGCCCAGCAACAAATACTTCAGTGCGGCTTCGTTGGAGCGGCGGTCGCGGCGCAGGAAACCGACCAGCACATAGGTCGAGATGGCCATGAGTTCCAGGCCGATGAAGATCAGGACGATGTCGTATCCAGCGGCCATGCACATCATGCCGACGACGGAGAACAGCATGAGGGCGTAGAACTCGCCGTGGTTCTCGTGCTCGACTTCGAGATAGTGCATCGACATCAGGACTGCGATGCCCGCGCCGGCGAGGAACAGATAGAAGAAATAGAGCGCGAAGGGATCGACCCGCAGCGTTCCCATGAAGGCGGTATCGACAAAGTTGAGTCCCTTTTGCTGCGCGGCGTGGTAGGCCCAATGCAGCTTGCCGACCGCGGCCGCCGAGAATGCGATACCGACGAGCGCGATGAGGGCGTTGGCCCGCTTCCACTGTGCGGGTAGAAACAGATCGATGAGCAGGATGCCGAGCGCGAAGAGCGTCAGCAGCAGCATGGGCAGCGCGAGTAAGTAGTCGGTAGTGGAAAAGTATTGTGTGAGCGAGGTGGTCACAAGATCCTCACTTGCTGCTCGCGGCCGCAACGGTCGCGAGTTTGGCGGCGTTTACCGCGGCACCATTTCTTGAATTGTCATCCTGGGCGGCAGTCCGCTGGCGCCCCACCGATAAAGCTGAATATCCTGGGGTGCCCCATTCAGGCCCTATTTTGGCCAGGGTGGGGCAAGGCGAACCAATACACTGTCCCGCCCTAGCCAAAGGAAGGCTAGAACGGGGCACCCCACGCGAGATTTTCGACGGAGCGGCCGGTTTCTGCGTCTCGGGAGCGTTTGTTGGCTGAGGTACCACAGCCGGGGACTCCGACTGCGTAGGAGTCGCCTGCGTAGCCAGCACAGGTTTGTTCAGCCCCGGGTAATCCGGCCGCACGGTCGCGACCAGGTTGTTCACCGGGGTCGAAAGAATCTGGAAGAACGGCTTCGGGTACAGGCCGATCCAGAAGGCGATCGCGACCAACGGAATGAGCGTCGCCAGCTCACGCCCTGAAAGATCCAGCAGCTTCTCGTTCTTGGGATTGTTCACCGATCCAAAAAAGACGCGCTGATAGAGCCATAGCAGGTACGCCGCAGCCAGAAACACGCCAGGCACGGCCCATGCCGCCCAGGCTTTGTTCTCCATGAAGGTGCCTTGCAGGATGGTGAACTCGCCGACAAAGCCGTTGAGCAGCGGCAGTCCCATTGAAGACATGAACATGATCAGCGTGATCGTCGCGTATAGCGGCATGACGCTGGAGATGCCACCATACTCGCTGATCTCGCGCGTGTGGCGGCGCTCATAAAGAATGCCGACAATCAAGAACAGCGCGCCGGTAGAGATGCCGTGATTGATCTGCTGCAACACCGAACCGCTTAGGCCAAGCGGGCTCAGCGCGAATATGCCCAAGGTGCAGAAGCCGAGGTGGCTGACCGACGAGTAGGCCACCAGTTTCTTCATGTCCTTCTGCATCAGCGAGACCAGCGCGCCGTAGATGATGGCGATGAGCGAGAGCGTGATCATGAACTGGCGCACCCAGGGCGTCATCGCGACCGCCGGGAAGAACGGCAGCGAGAAGCGGATCAGTCCGTACGTCCCCATCTTCAGCAGAACGCCGGCCAGGATAACGGAGCCTGCGGTGGGCGCTTCGACGTGGGCGTCGGGGAGCCAGGTGTGGAACGGGAACATCGGCACCTTGATTGCGAAGCCGATGAAGAAGGCAAAGAACAGCCAGATCGCGGCGTGACCGCCGATCTTGGGCGCGGTGGCGTAGAGATCGGGCAGGTAGAAGGTGTAAACGCCGGTCACCGTGTGGTGATGGAAGTACAGGAACAGGATTGCCAGCAGCATCAGCACCGAACCGAAGAGGGTGTACAGGAAAAACTTAATTGCCGCGTACAGCTTGCGCGGGCCGCCCCAGATGCCGATGAGCAGGTACATCGGGACGAGCATGGCCTCCCAGAAAACAAAGAAGAGGAAGATGTCGTTGGCCATGAAGACGCCCAACATTCCGGTCTGCAGCACCAGGAACCAGATGTAGTACTCCTTGACGCGATCCTGAATGGCGTTCCAGGACGACAGGATTGAGATCGCGCCCAGCAGCGTCGTGAGCATGATCAGCAGGAACGAGATGCCGTCGATACCGATGACGTAGCCCGCGCCGATGGTGGGGATCCAGTTGTTGGGCGCGCCTTCGACGAACTGGAAGCCGGCACGGTCCTTCAGTGCCCAGAACCACGGAACCAGCGGCAACGAGACCGCGAACCCGAGGAACGCGAAGATGTTGGCGATCCAGCGAATCGCCTGCTTGTTTTCCTTGGGCACCAGCAGCAGGAGTGCAGCTCCCACCATGGGCGTGAATAAGACGATGCTTAAGATATGGTTGTACATTTTGAAAACTAGCAATCAGCAATTGTTCGTCACCACTTCATGACGTAATAAAAAACAAATCCCACCAGCCCTGCGACCATGACCAGCGCGTACCACTGCACCAGGCCCCACTGCACCAAGCGCACGGGGTATGAGGCCAGGCGGGTCACGATGGCGACGCCGTTCACCAGCAGGCCGTCGATGATCCACTTGTCCCAAAGCACGGATAAGTTGCCGGTCATGCGCGTGGTCCAGCCTGCGCCGTTCACAGTGCCGTCGATGACTTCGGCGTCGAACTTCCACGAGGCCTCACCTAAGCCCATCGCACCGAGCCGTACTTTGCCGATCTTGGCGCGCCCGGTGATGATCCAGTCGTAGATTTCGTCCACATACCACTTGCGGAAGAGCGTCTTGTAGAAGCGCGGTGCGATCTCCTGGATCGGCTCTTTGTATCCCTTGTCGGCGTTCTTGTATGCCCGCTGTGCCAGCCACCAACCCACAATTGCTGCGCCGACCGAGGCGAACATCAGCGCGTATTCCAGTGGATTGGTGTGCTCGACTTCTTTTTCTCCGGCTGCAACCTGCGCGCTCTTGCCCTGCTGCTCCAATACGGCAGTTTCGTTGGCAAAAACCGGCCCGAGAAACTTCTCGAAGCGGTTCGATCCGCCGAGGCTGTGCGGCATTCCCAGATAGCCCGCACCCAGCGAGCAGATTGCGAGGATCACCAGTGGCACGGTCATCGTCTTGGGTGATTCGTGAATGTGGTGCTCGACTTCGTGGCTCATACGCGCCTTGCCGAAGAACGTTAGATAGATCAGCCGGAACATGTAGAACGAGGTCATCAGCGCGGTAAGAAACGCGATGTACCACAGGTAACGATAGGCGCCGCCCTCGCGAGACCACGTCTCCCACAGGATCGCGTCTTTGGAAAAGAAGCCGGCGAAACCGGGAATGCCGGCGATGGCGAGGGTCGCGATCAGCATGGTGCCAAATGTGGTCTTGATCTTGTTGTGCAGGGCGCCCATATGCTGCATCTCCTGCTGGCCGCTCATGGCGTGAATCACCGAGCCGGCCCCGAGGAAGAGCAGCGCCTTGAAGAAGGCGTGCGTGAAGACGTGGAAGACACCGGCTGCGAATGCTCCGACGCCGAGCGCGAGGAACATGTAACCGAGTTGCGAGACCGTCGAGTACGCCAGCACGCGCTTGATGTCGTTCTGCACCAAGCCGATGGTGGCGGCAAAGATTGCGGTGAGCGCGCCGATGATGGCGACCGTCTTCATTGCGTTAGGCGCAAGCACGAACAGCGCGTTGGAGCGCGCCACCATATAAACACCGGCGGTGACCATGGTGGCTGCGTGGATCAATGCGGAGACCGGCGTTGGGCCTTCCATCGCATCGGGCAGCCAGACATATAGTGGAAATTGCGCCGACTTGCCGCAGGCGCCAACGAACAGCAGCAGGCAGGCGGAGGTGATCACGGGATCACCGATGTGAAATTGTCCACTGCGCGCGAGATGATTGACGGCCGTGTACTGCACCGAGCCGAAGTACCAGGCGATGGTGAACATGCCAAGTAGGAATCCTGCGTCACCAACGCGATTCACGATGAACGCTTTGTTAGCAGCGGTTGAGGCGGAGTGGCGCAGGAAGTAAAAACCAATGAGCAAATACGAGCACAGGCCCACGCCCTCCCAGCCAACAAACATCAGCGCGTAGTTGTTGGCGAGGATGAGCGTCAGCATGGAAAACATGAACAGGTTCAAGTAGCCGAAGAAGCGGTAGTAGCCGCCCTCGTGTGCCATGTAGCCCATCGAGTAAATGTGGATGAGCATGCCCACGCCGGTAACGAACAGCAGCCAAATCGAGGAGAGCGGATCGAGCAGGAAGCCGGCATCGGCGCGGAACGGAGCGGTGCCGGTATGCGTGGGATAACTAAGGGCGTCGGTTCCCGTGCCCAGCCAGGTGTAGAGCACCTTTTCGAAGGGCTTGCCAGGATTAGCGGCCGAATATCCGGTGTATTGCCAGACCGCCAGGCAGGCCCACACGAACGCCAGCACGACGACACCGACACAGACGCCGTTCACCGCGGATTTCGAGAGCTTGCGTCCGAAGAAGAACATGCAAGCCGCACCGAAGGCGGGGAAGAGCGGAATGATCCAAATGTGGTTTAAGAAGTACATGTATAAGCTCGGGTAGTGCGGGCCTTCAGGCCCGCGTCAAAACCGCCGTATCAAACTGAGGCTTTAGCCTCTCGGGTACCTCGTCCAGACAAAGCCCTGATTTTGCCGACGAATATGGGTAATCTTTGGCCGTCCGCACCAAGGAAATACGTCTTAATCACGAGGTCCCTCGGGGCTAAAGCCCACATTCAATCGATCGCCTGTACGCGGCGCTAAAGCGCCGCACTACCCGATCTCGCCAAAGCGCGGCACTGAGCGCCGCACTACCACTTCAAAAGGTCCACTTCGTCCACATTCACCGTCTCCTTATTGCGGAAAAAGGCGATGATGATGCCCAGTCCGACCGCAGCCTCGGCGGCGGCGTCGGTGATGACGAAGATGGCGAACACCTGCCCGTGCAACCCGTACAGCCGCGAGAACGCCACCAGGTTCAGGTTTACGGCGTTCAGGATCAGTTCAATCGACATGAGGATGATGACCACGTTGCGGCGCGTAAGCACGCCAATGGTGCCAATCATGAACAGCGCCGCCGCAACAACCAGGTAATGCACTGTGCCGATCTCAGCCATAAATCAACCGTCGTTCTCCGAGCCCTTCGGCCGGCGCGTCTTCTGCCGGAGGCCATGGAATAGCAGGCGGTCCGTCCGCACCTTCACCGTGATCGTCGTCCAGACTGGCCCTACGCTTACCGAAACTCGGCTACCGTAAGCTGGCTTCAGCTCAAATTTGTTCTGCGCCATCCGGCCTCCCTTCGAAACAACGTTCAAATCCTCTTCTTCGCCATAACCACGGCGCCCACGATAGCGACCAGCAGTAACAGCGACGCAATCTCGAACGGCAGCATGTACTGTCCGTAGAGCGCGATGCCGATCTGCTGCGTGTTCTGCGCCTCGGGTAGCGGGGCAAAGTCGCGTGGGAAGATGTCGCGCCCGCGCTGAAAGACGAACAGCAGCAGCGCTCCCAGCGCCAGGGCCACGCCAATCCCTACCAGCCATTGCTTGTTGAACTGATATTCACGGATGTTCTGCTCCAGGTTCACCAGCATGATGACGAACAGGAACAGCACCATGATTCCGCCGGCGTAAAGCACAATCTGCACGCCAGCGACGAACGGGGCGTAAAGCATCAAGTAGAAGGCCGCCAGCGACAACAGGGTCACGATCAGCGACAGCGCCGCATGTACCGGATTGCGCCGGGTGATCACCGCAATCGCCGAGGCAATGGCCATGAACGCCAGGAAGTAGAAGAAGAACGTTGTCGCAATAGGATTCATAAAAAGCAGCAATTAGCAATTAGCCGTGAGCAATTAGTCTTGAAAGGGCACCGCTTTAGCCGTGCCGGAGAGGGACTTTTTTGAGCGGCTTCAGCCGCTGTGGTACCTCGTCTTTCAACGCTTCATGCATTCCCTCAGGGGCTAAAGCCCCGTTCATGTGGCTTTCTACGGCACGCCTAAAGGCGTGCCCTTTCAAAACTCACTCACCGCGATACGCCTAAAGGCGTGCCCTTTCAAAACTCACTCTCCGCGATACGCCTAAAGGCGTGCCCTTTCAAAACTCACTCACCGCGATACGCTTAAAGGCGTGCCCTTTCAAAATTCACTCACCGCGATACGCCTAAAGGCGTGCCCTTTCAAAACTCACTCTCCGCGATACGCCTGAAGCAGTGCCCTTTCAAAACTCACTCACCGCGATACGCCTGAAGCAGTGCCCTTTCAAAACTACTTCGCGTACCTCACCGGTTCCTGGCCGCGCTCCAGCGCCGCCTGGTCCAGCACCATGCCTTCGCGACTATAGAGCGCCATCTCGTAATCCTGCGTCAACTCCAGTGCGTCGGTCGAGCAGGCCTCGGCGCACAGGCCGCAGAACATGCAGCGGCTCAGGTCGTAGGTGTATGAGACCGGCTCCTTGCGCTTGGTCACCGGGTTGCGCTCGCCCTTGACGACGATCAACTGCTCCGGACACGCCAGCGCGCACAGGTTGCAGACGATGCACATCGACGCGCCGCTCTCGGGATCGACCTTCAGCCGCGGCTGCCCACGATAGCGCTCGAAGATGACAGGCCGCTGCAGCGGATACTGTTCTGTGATTGCCTCACTTGGCGCCTGATAGCTAAACGTAACCTTGAGGCCTTTCACGAGGTCAACCAGCAGGATTTTGCGAAGCAGCGGCGACAGACTCATGGCAGCACCCCCACGATCGCCGACGAAATTTGCGGCATCAGCCCCCACAGCGCAGTGGCGATGAGGACGCCGAGCCCGGTCGGCAGCAGTATCTTCCAGCCCACCTTCATGAGCTGGTCGAAGCGGTAGCGCGGAAACGTGCCGCGATACCAGATGTACAGATACATGAAGAAGGCAACTTTGACGACGAACCAGTAGATGTCCTGCACGCGCTCGCGCACGCCGGGCACGAGCAGCACCAGGCCGATGAAGCCCAGCAGAAATCCAAAAATTCCCAGTCCGGCGGTCTGGATTTTCATCTGCGGGATCTTCGGCATACGCACGACGCCGAGCAGGCAGAGACCGGCAAGCACGAAGAACGTCAGCGCGGGAAAAAATGAAAATGCCATGTCCCACGTCGAACCGCTCAGCCAATTCGGAAACGGCCGCATCCATCCGCCGAGCCACAGCGTCACCGCGATCGATGACACTGCGAGCATCGCCGCGTACTCAGCCAGGAAGAACAACGACCAACGGAAGCCGCTGTACTCGGTGTGGAAACCGGCGACCAGCTCCGACTCCGCTTCGGGCAGATCGAAGGGCGCGCGATTGGTTTCGGCGACCATCGCGATCGCGAAGATCGCGAACGCCAGAAATCCCAGCGGGAAAAACTTGAAGATGAACCAGGTGTGCTGCGAAGCCTGCGACTCGACAATGCCAATCATACTCAGCGTGCCCGTGCCGGTTTGCAGGCTGGTCATCAGCACGGCGCAGACAATGGCCAGGCCCATCGCGATTTCGTATGACACCATCTGTGCGCTGGAACGCAGCGAGCCCATCAGTGGGTAATGCGAGTTTGACGACCAGCCCGCCATGATGATGCCCAGCACACCCAGCGACGAGACGCCCAGCATGAACAGGATCCCGATGTTCATGTCGGTGACGGCATGCGTGCGGCCGAAGGGGACGACGAGAAACGTCGTGAACGCGGTCATCGTGACCACGACCGGCGCGCTCCAAAAGACCAGCTTATCGGCCTCTTGCGGGATGATGTCTTCCTTGATGAGCAGCTTCAGCGCGTCGGCGAAGGGCTGCAGCAGGCCGTGCGGGCCCACGCGCATGGGGCCGATGCGGACCTGCATGTGCGCCAAAATTTTGCGCTCCAGCCAGTTCATGCAGATAACGGCCAGCGAAATTCCGATGGTGATGATCAGAATGTAGATGGTCGCCCAGAGCATGCTGCCGGCCTCGCCGGGGGTCGCATTGGAGCCGAGATATTTTGTGATGGCGTCAAACATTGCTTTGAAAGGGCACGGCTTCAGCCGTGCCGACAAGGATCTCTTCCAACGGCTTTAGCCACTGCGGAACCCCGTCTTTCACGCTCCCGGGGAAAGCGGAGCAATACGGATATTCCGTCGCGCGCTTAACGAATCCCCTGCCCACCGGATTGCGATAGATGTAGTCCTCGTGAATCTGGAAATCTTCATGGTCGCGAATGCGATGATCCGAGAATCCGCGCTGCCAGATTTCCAACGAGCTGCCGAGTTCTCTCTTGACCCGAAAAGAAAAGCTACCTTTGATCAACTGGACCGCGCGTTCAAGAATCGCATCTGGCGTAATCAGAATGTGAAAGTGGTCAGGCATTAGCACGTATTCATGCAGCAGATAGCCGTTTCCTCGATACGAGTGCAGGGTGTCGAGAAAAAGATCTGCCCATTGTGGGTTCTTGAACAGAGCACGGCGCTGCCAGGTTGAGGCAGTGACGAAGTACGTCTGGCCGTTATTGTTCACGTGTTCACGTGTAGGCTTCACGACTCGATTCCCTCAGGGGCTAAAGCCCGGTTCTTATCCCCGGCTACGGCACGCCTGAAGGCGTGCCCTTTCAAAACTCTCTACTCTTGCGGCACGCCTGAAGACGTGGCCTTTCAAAACTCTCTTACTCTTGCGGCACGCCTGAAGACGTGCCCTTTCAAAACTGCCAGCTCTACCGATCCACCTCGCCCAGCACGATGTCGAGGGTGCCGATGACCGCGACCACGTCGGCGACCAGCAGGCCGCGCACCATCTTGTCGAGCGCTTGCAGATTTACGAACGACGGCGGCCGCACGCGCAGGCGATACGGCTGCAACGAGCCGTCGCTCACGATGAAATATCCCAGCTCGCCCTTGGGCGCCTCGATCGAGGTGTAGACCTCGCCGACCGGCGGCTTCAGCACCTTGGGAATCTTGGCCATGATCGGCCCCGTCGGCAGCCCCTCCACAGCCTGCCGAATGATGCGCACCGCCTGACGCATCTCTTCAATGCGCACCAGGTACCGGTCGTACGTATCGCCGTTGACGCCGGTCGGAATTTCGAAGTCAAAATTCTTATAGGCTTCGTACGGCTGTGCCTTGCGCAGGTCCCACTTCACGCCGCTGGCGCGCAGCACCGGACCGGTCACGCCCAGGGCGATGCAATCTTCCGGCTTCAGAATGCCGACGCCCTTCGTCCGCCGCACCCAGATGCGGTTCGTCGTGAGCAGTTCTTCGTACTCATCAAGCTTGGGCAGGAAGTGATCGCAGAACTTCAGGCAATCCTGCTCGAATCCGTCATAGGTCTCGTAAATGCATCCGCCGATACGGAACGCGTGCGTGGTCAGGCGCGCGCCGCAATACTTCTCGAAAATCTTCAGGATCTCTTCGCGATCGCGGAAGCAGTAGAACAGCGGCGTCAGCGCGCCGATGTCGAGGGCGTGCGTGCCTAGCCATACCTGGTGGCTGGCGATGCGGCACAGCTCGGTGAGGATGACGCGAATGTACTGCGCGCGCGGCGGCGCCTCGGTGTTCAGCAGCTTCTCGACCGCCTCACAGTAGCCCAGTCCGTTGGAGACCGCGGCGACGTAATCCATGCGGTCAACGTAGGGATTGAACATCGCGTAGGTGCGGTTTTCGCCGATCTTCTCCACGCCGCGATGCAGGTAGCCGATGACGCACTCGGTGCCCAGAACCTTTTCGCCGTCGAGCTTGAGGATGACGCGCAGCACGCCGTGCGTCGACGGATGCTGCGGCCCCATGTTGAGGACAAGCTCGTTCGCGTCAAGGAAGGTCTGGTCCTTGGTATCGAGGTCGAGATAATCGGTGCGGGTCGAGTCGGTCATTTTGTCGCTATTCGCTATTCGCTTTTCGCTCTTCGTCACCCTTCGTCGCCTCGGGAATCCCGGCGATTAGCAAATCTCATCGCATGTCAGCCTAAAAAAATCTGCCTCTCTCTACACTCCTCATGCAGACGCTCTGCAGTCCTAATCCTGCCCGCTCTCAATTCCCAAGTTCGCCTGCACCCACTCCTGGTCCTGCTGGAGGATCGGGTAGTCCTTGCGCAGCGGATGGCCCTTCCAGCCGTCGGGCAGCAGAATGCGCTTCAGGTCGGGATGGCCGCTGAAGCCGATGCCGAACATGTCGAAGACTTCGCGCTCCAGCCAATTGGCGGTGGGCCAGATTGCGACTGAGCTGCGCAAGGTCTCGCCGTCTTTGATCTGTGTCTTGATGCGCACGCGCTGGTTGTGATGGAACGAATACAGCACATAGATGATGTCGAACTGCGCCTCGCGCTTGGGATAGTGCACTGCAGTGATGTCCACGCAGTAGTCGAAGAGCTCGTCGTCGCGCATGCGGAGAAGGATTTCGTAGACGATGGTGCTGTCGACCACGAGATATTTCTGGCCGACGTAGGTGCTGGCTTCCCTGATGCCCGAGCCGTATTGCGCTTTCAGTTTGCGGACCAGCTCCGAGTCCCATGGCTCCGGCTTGGGGCCTTCCGGCTTCGCGGGAGGTTTGGCGGCGGAAGCAGCAGGCTTCGCTGCGGCGGCCGGAGCTGCTGGTTTTGGGCCAGCGGCTGCATCGGGCTTTGCGGGTGGCGGAGTTGGCTCATTACTCGCAGCAGGAGCGGTGGCCGCTTTGACCGGTTCGGCCGGTTTGGCTGCAACCTCCGGGTTCGCCGCCGGAGATGCCGGCGGGGTCGAGTCAGGCAAGACTGGGTTGGGGTCTTTGGTTTCCTCGGGCACTTTCCTGCCTCTCTTGTAGAACGAAGTTCATTTGTAGCAGCTTGCCTGGTTAGGCTTCCGGTGCGCGAGTCACGCGACACTGTGATGGGCATCACAAAGGGATGCCAAAGTGCAACATTGCAGTGAAATTACGGTGGCCCGCCACCGTCATTGTTCTCCCTGGTGGAGCGGGATGCAACGGGAAAAGTGAATCGCGCTGCCCGGCAGCAGCTTGCCGAGCTGGTCGTGCAGCTGACGCCGGTGATGCAGTCCGTGATTTCGCAGGCAGGGACGGCGATCAAGTGAACAACAATAAAAAAGCGGGGCCAAGGAAAGCCCCGCCAACCACGCTGTCACTGCTCAGTTATCAGCGATGGAAACCCCCAGAAACTGCTCCGCCATGAAAGCCTCCGCCCACCACTCCAAAGTGAGACGTGCCCACTTGAGCATGTGATGGCCCGCGAAATGCCGGGGTTGCGGCATATCCGCGAGGCACGTAGCGGGGAGCGCGATATCCGCCAACGTAATACGGCCGGACCCCGTAGTAGGGAGCGTACCCGACCCATAACGGCGAGTAGAATCCCCAGCCGAACGGGCTGTAGAGGATGCCGTCACCCGGAATCCACGTGTAAGCCGTGAAGAACGGGTCCCAGTACCATCCTGGCCCATACCAGCCCGGCCCGCCGGCAACATAAATTCGAGCGGCGTCGACATTGGCTTCGGCCAGGTACTCAGAACGCAAGTTGCTGAAGCGATACAGGTCCGACTGCTCGTAGCTCGATTTGTCGAACTTTGTGGTTTTCAGCTGCGCGGTGTCCTTCACATCCAGCTCATGTCCGCCCTTCACTTTGATTTGGCGGTCGCCCTCCTGCACCAGGGCCTCACCCTTGAACACCTGGACTTCCCCACTGTTGGCGTCAAAACCGTACAGACCGGTCTTGAGCAGCTCGGTGGTTGCGCCCTCCTGCTGCACGCGAAGCAGATTGTCCTTGTGGATCTCGGCCACTTCGACCATCGCCTGACCATTGTTCAAGGCGACTTCCGTGTTCGTCAGGCTGGGCGAGACGAGTGTCGCAGCGCTGTTGTCACCCAGGCGGAAGAACACGCCTGGAGTGAGCAGAACCTCGGCCTTGCCGGTTTCAGTCGTAAGGGTCTGGCCGGTTTGCAAGCCCACCGATCCGACGGATTTCGCGTTCAGAGCTTCTGTTCCGATGGAGGCTTGCCCTTCTACATAATTCACAGTTCCTGGCAGCGCTGGAGTCGCAGCCCACGCGGGCGCGGACAGAATCGCTGCCAGAACAAAACTTCCAATCAATCTCAATCCTGACAGCCTCATAGTCTTTTCTTTTGACCTCAACGAATTAGATGTGGGAAGGGTGTGTTAGTCGCGAAGTAAAAGAGCTTGGTTTACACTACTTAACAGGGCGGAATTAACCACAGCTAAGCAGAAAAATGCCGCCGGAGGTTATATCCGGCGGCATGGTGGTCAGCAGTGGATCAGTAAGCGTAGTAAGGGCAGGGGTTGTTGCATCTGGTCTGGATCGCGGTGAACACATTCTTTCCATAGAAGAACGGCATCCCCCAATCGAAGGCGTTCAAGCTGGACGGCACAGGCCCGCCTAGCGTGCTGAAAGCGTTGTTGCTGGTGTTGAACAGGGTGCTCGCGTCTTCGAGGGTAAAGTTGACCGTTACTCCCGAGTTCATGTTCGTGCCTTGATTCACCGCGCTCAGGTTGTCCGGCGAAGTGCTCGGGCAATACCACTTCTGATTGGGGCTCGGGCAGGTCGGTATCGACGAATCTGGGAAGAAGTAACCGTTGGAGCCGCTGTCGATGAAGCTGCCGGTGTAGGTGTTTCCGTTGTATGTCGTCGAAATGTTGCCGTTCTGGTCTACTGCGTAGACGGTGGCGCCATTCAATCCATTGTTGGATTGCGTTCCGATCCCGAAGATCAGCAAGCCGTTTGCTGTAGGCGATCCGCCATCGAGCACCGACGGCATCTGGACCAACACGCCATTGTTGTCGGTGGTGAAATTAAAGACCGGGTTCGTCACCTGCTGCGACAGCGAAATATTTTCGGGATTGCAACCGCCGGAAGGACAGCTGTAGTACTGCGGTTGTGTCTGAAAGCCCGGGGTACACGCCGTCCCGCAGTCATACGGAAACAGCCCTACTCCGATGATGCCATTGGCGCCGAGCGCGATCTGGCTGCCGCCCTCGTTGCCGGCTCCTCCCAGCGGGTTCTGGTTGGAACAACTGCTGGGAACCGGGGGTGAACTGGTGGACGGAATGGTGATTTGCACCGGTGTCATGGGCGCCTTCTCGCCCGCCATGACGATGTCAGCTGTCACCACGGGTCCCCAAACGTATCCATCTGCGAATACCAGACACTCGGCCAGCGGGTTGTTGCTGGAATCAACCTCCTGCGGCAACGAGATGTTGAGTTCGCCACCGCTGGCCCCCGAGAGCAGGCGCAAACCAAAAGACCCCGTATCTACCTGTACGTGATCGATGGTCTGGCAAGTGCTGGTTCCGGGCACGCAAACCGTCACGCTGACGAAGGCCTCGTTCGTCGTTACAAAGCTCGACGGATTGGGTCCGGCATCCACCACGAGCTGTTGCACATTGTTACTGGCTGTACCGGGATTGACGGTGACGCTGGTCGAGCCAGAGATGCTGGCATTCTGCACTGAGGTCGCAGTGATCGTGGCCAATAACGAAGTAGTCACAACGGGGGCGGTGAATAGTCCGGAGGAGGAGATGGTGCCCGCGCTCGTGCTCCAGGTCACGGAGCTATTGAAGTTGCCCGTGCCACTTACTGTCGCCGAGCACTGACTGGTTCCCCCGGAGGTCACGTTCGTGGGCGAGCAACTGACGCTGATCGCCGTGACCGTGCCGGAACCGCCGCCGCCGTTTCCGCCGCAAGCGGCGAACCAGATGACATTGCCCAGCAAGAACAAGAATGCAAATTTGCGCACCATGATGTCTCCTTTAGCGAATATCGCTGGGCTGTACCCCTTGCGGGATCAACTGCGGAATGTACGCTACGCCGTGAATGCTGCGGGGATGGCCGGTCTGTGCAAACACCAGTCCAGGAGTTTCGATCACCACCGGTCCACGACGCTGGCGCGGCTGCTCACTTCCTTGCTCCGTCGATTTTTGCTGCGCGGCAGCTTGCTCCGTTTGCTGATAGTACGGCCCGAGCAACTGCTGGAAATTGGGTGCGAATTGCCCTTCCCATGCGACGCCGAAGACCGTTCCGGCGGGCGACACATACTCGCGCACTTTGGCAGTGGAGGTCGTAATTTCGTGCATTACATAGGTGCGATTGTCGACGCTGCGCAACGTGCCCTTCATGCGGGCCTGGTCGGTCAGCACGGAAGCCGCGTTATCGCCCAGCACGGCGAATGCAGGGATGGAGAAAAATACAAAAAGCAGCGCCGAACCAAGCACGCCAATACTTACGGAAGGTAGTTTCATTGAATACCGCCCTGTCTCCGATATCGCGTGCGGCATCTTTGCGATTCGGCGTTGTGGGGTCAAAGACTTCCCCGAACTGCTTAACGCAGCCGAGGAGAGAATGACGAGATTATAAACGCGGGTCCTGCGGGATTGTTGCGCGACGCGGCCACTGAATCCCGGTACGCCATTGCCAATACAAGCCATTAGAACTGAACTTCCCCACTCCCATTCAGAGCGTTAGAATGAGCTCTGGGGTTGTAACCAGCACACCTTCTATGTCGCTTACTAAAGAACAAGCGCTGGAGATGTATCGCTCCGATGACCTTATCGGCATCGGGATGGAAGCCGACGCGGTGCGCCGGACGCTGCATCCCGACGGCGTCGTCACCTACATCATCGATCGCAATATCAACTACACGAACTTCTGCACCGAGTACTGCACCTTCTGCGCTTTCTACCGCCCGCTCAAAGGCAAGCTGGCAAAAGAAGGCTACATCCTCGACTTCGAGACGATCTACGACAAGGTGCGCGAGACGGTGGAGCTGGGCGGCACCGGTGTTCTGCTGCAAGGCGGTCTGCATCCCGACCTTAAGATCGAGTGGTACGAAGCGCTGCTAAGCGGCATGAAGCAGCGCTTTCCGCAAGTGCACCTGCACTGCTTTTCGGCGTCGGAGATCATCTGCATCGCGGAAGTCAGCGGGCTCAGCATTGAAGTCACAATCCGGCGGTTGCGCGATGCGGGACTGGACTCCATTCCCGGCGGCGGCGCGGAAATCCTGGATGACGAAGTGCGCTACAAGATCGCCCGCCTGAAGTGCCTCACCAACGATTGGCTCAACGTGCATCGCACTGCGCACAAGCTCGGCATGAGGACTACGGCGACGATGATGTTTGGCGTCGGCGAAACGTACGAGCATCGGATCAATCATTTTCAGGTCATCTACGATTTGCAGGAAGAGACCGGCGGCTTCACGGCATTTATTCCGTGGTCATTTCAGCCGCAAAATACCGCGCTCGGCGGCCGAGGATGGGACGAGGCTACGGCAGTCGAATATCTGAAGACGCTGGCTATCTCGCGCATCTTCCTCAGCAATTTTGAGAATGTTCAGTCGAGCTGGGTCACGCAGGGGCTGAAGGTGTGCCAGACCGGTCTGCGCTTCGGCGGCAACGATGTAGGCTCAGTGATGATCGAAGAGAACGTTGTGCGCGCAGCCGGAGTTCGCAACTGCACCACCGAGGAAGAGCTGCGACGCATTATTCGCGATGCCGGCTTCCGTCCTGCGCAGCGCGATACGCTCTACACGAAGTTCTTCCTGAATTGACACGGGTTCATGATCGCTGTTCGCTTTTCGCTCTTCGCCAGAGTCGCTGTTCGCTCTTCGCCAGATTGCAAAACATTCCTAGCATCCTGAGCGCAAGCGCCCCGCCGGAGTCCCCACCGACCCCAAATTCGCGACTAAGCGCCGGAGTCGAAGGACCCCTGCCGCGACGCGCTCATCGTAGGAATCTGCCGCTCTGGCGAAAAGCGCTCTTACCGCAGCGTGCCCAGCTTAGCGACCGGCCAATAACCAAACACTGCTTTGCCGTATATGAAGTCTTCATCGACGGGACCGAAGTCGCGACTGTCGTTGGACAGGTTGCGATGATCGCCCAGCACGAAGTAGTTGTGCGGCGGCACCACCATGTCAGGATACGAGCGAACGTCCTCGTACATCCGCGGCACATAGTTCTCGCGCACCCGCACGCCATTGACGAAGACTACTCCTGCCTGGATTTGAACGTGGTCGCCGGCCACCGCAACCACCCGCTTGATGTAGCTCTTGCCGGGGTCGCGCGGATAGCGGAAGACGATGACGTCACCGCGCTCGATGGGCTCCAGCTTGTAAACAAATTTGTTGATGAAGACCCGCTCCTGGTCCTGCAGAGTGGGCATCATGCTGGTGCCTTCCACCTTGACCGGCTGATAGAGGAAAATGATGAAAAATGCGGAGACGGCCAATGAGATGAGCACGTCGCGTAGCCAGCTCGAAAGGGGCGGCTTGCCGCGCGTCGACTGCTCGCGCGCGGTGCTGCTTTCTGCATGGTCCAAGGAAGCTGTGGGGCTGGTTGCGTTTGGTTTATCCGAGGAAAAGGTCATGTTAGTGGTTTAGACGAGCACACGTCCTTATAGTTTCAAAGCCCAAGAGCGGCGCCCAAGGCTCTCAACGGCGTCCTAAAAATGCCTCCAACTTCTCAACTTCGCGAGACGCCTGGTCGAGGTACTTGCGTGCGCGATCGGTATCGGAGCCATCCAGCGCCTGCTTGGCCTTGGTCAGGTCATTCACCATATTGCTGCGGGCAGTCACAATATCTCCCCGCAACCCCAGGCCGCTCTGATGCATTTGTTGCTCTAAAGCCGATAGGCTACTTTCGACCGCCGCGGCGCGGCTGTCAAGATGGTCGGTTTCGTTTTCGAGATCATCCAGCAGCTTTTTCTGCGCGGCTAGCTCCTCTGCTGATGGACCATTGTCCACTGGAGCAGGCGGAGGCGCCATGGAGGCCTTAGGCGCGTGCGGCGCCGGAGCACTCATTGGAGCAGCGTTGGATGCTGTTTCGGGAGCGGCAGGGGTCTGCGCTGCAGGCTGCATTGTGGTGGGTGAGACAGGTGGTTGCACCGGGCTCGCTGGAGTAGCCGTTTGAATCGCTGCGGTTTGCTTGCGCGAGCGGTAGACCTGTGTGCCCCCGAAAATGGCGACTAATACGACGATTGCCGCTACCACAATCCAGCCGATATGCCGTCCACCGCGGGCGGGCTGCGACGGTGACGTGGGATAGGCCTGGACCTGCGGTGCGGGAGTCGGCGGCAGAGGAGTTACAGGCGGAACTTGGGAACTTGGCGGTGACACTGGCGGAATCGAGGGTCGCACCGTTTGTGTTGCGGTTGCCGAAGCCGCAGCAGCCGCCGGCACATTGACCTGCGATAGAGCGTTGCGAAAAGCGTCGGCTGTTTGAAATCGTTGTGCGGGATTTTTTGCGACAGCCATCATGATGATGTCGCTGAGCACCTTCGGCACGGTCGGCTCTACCTCGTTCGGTGGGCGCGGAATCTCCTTTACGTGCGCTTCCATGATCGAGAAACTGCTGGTCGGCGCGAACATGCGATGGCCGGTGACCATCTGGTAAAGCGAGACGCCGACCGAATACAAGTCCGAGCGCCCGTCGGTCGGCTCTGCCTTTACCTGCTCCGGAGACATGTAATCGAGCGAGCCCATGGTTGCACCGGTCGCAGTCATGCCGAGGTCGCTGCTGTTGCGGGCAAGGCCGAAATCCATCAGTTTCACGACCCCTTGTGGCGTCAGCATCATGTTGCCGGGCTTAACGTCGCGATGAATGACGCCCCTGCCATGCGCGTAACTCAGTGCCGACAGCACCTGCCCGGTGTAGTTGAGCGAATCCGGCAGGTTGAAAGCGCCGCGCTCCAATCGTGACGCAAGCGTCTCGCCTTCCACGTATTCCATGATCATGACGAACTGGTTGTTGGCGGTGAAAGCGGTCCGGAGCTGCGCAATGTTGGGATGTTCAAGGCTGGCCAGGACCTTGATCTCGCGCATGAAGCGTTCTACCAGATCGCCCTGCTGCGCCAGCTCGGGCAGCAGGATCTTCATGGCCTCGATGCGGTCGGAGATGACGTTGCGCACCAGGTAAACCTGGCCCATGCCTCCGTGGCCCAGCTCGCGGACGATTTCGTAATCGCCCACCCGGCTTCCCTGTTCAGCCATGACTGTTCCTCCCACTCGAATGGGCGTCATTATGTTCCCAGGCTGGTAGGGGGTCAAGTGTTGGTTTTAGGGGAACGATTGCTTTTCCGCTACAAGCGTCACTCTGTCCTCAAGGCCTGCATGGGATCCAGTCCGGCAGCCCTCCGCGCAGGCAGGTAACATGCCACCAAAGCCACCAGGAGCAGGACGCCCGCAACCGAAGCGAAGGTGAGGATGTCAGTCGGCTTCACGCCAAAGAGTATCGCTGACATCAATCGCGTCAGCCCCAGCGCCACAACAATGCCGATACCGATGCCCGGAAGAGTCATGCCCGCCCCGTCACGCAACACGGCGAACACGACATCTCGCCGGTCCGCGCCCAATGCCATGCGGATGCCCACCTCTCGGGTTCGCTGTCCCACAACGTAAGAAAGCACTCCGTAGATGCCAATACCTGCCAGCAACAATGCGCCTGCGGCAAAGATCGATAACAGCATCATGGCGAAGCGCTGCGGCGCGATACTATCGGCCACCTCCTGCTGCATCGGGTGCACGTCATCGACTACCATGTCGCTGTCGAGCTGCCTCAGTGCACGCCGAATGCTGGGAAAGACCGATTGCGGATCGACTCCGTCGCGCACGCGCACAAAGGCGTTAGAGCCCTGGCCGACAACGGGCATCATCCGGTCTAGAAGCTGCTGGAAGGGCTCATAGTATTCGGCTTCCACGTTGTTGGCTGTGTCCGGCGCCAGCCCGAACTGCTTGACGTGCCCCACCACACCGATAATCTCGTCCGTGCGCTCGCCGTCGGTGCTCTCCGGCGGGAAGAACACATGCTTGCCGATGGGATTTTGACCGGGGAAATGCCGCTGCGCGAAGCTTTCGTCCACGACAATTACGCGGGACGAATGTTCATTGTCCGCCTCCGTAAAGAAACGCCCTTCGAGCAGTGGTATATGCATCAGTTTCAGATAGTCCGGATCAACGGCGTAGCGCAGCGCCATCGGGGCGTTCGCCACATATTCCGGGCGAGCCATTCCTTCAACCCAGAGCGGCTCCTCATCGTCACCTGACATGGGGACAGCCCCCCAGTCGAACGAGGCGGTCTCTACTCCCGGAATCGCGCGTAACGTCGTCCCCATCTGACGAAAGGCGGCACGCACGGCATCTGGTGACTGCTTCGACAGTGATATCGAAGGGACCACATTGAAGAAGATCACGCCGCGTGCTTTGAAACCGGGATCGACATTCCAAAGGCGTCCGAGGGTACGAATCATCAGCCCGGCGCCGACCAGGAGAATCAACGCCAACGCCATTTCAACGGTGACGAAGACAGCCTGTGCGCGCGCATGCGTACCCACCAGAGAACGGCCGGTTTGATTGAGCGTCGAGTTGACATCCGTGCCCGAGGTGCGCAGTGCCGGCGCAAGTCCGAAAATTACGCCCGACAACACTGAGACGAACACCGTAAAGAATAAGACTCGGGCATCAAGTCCGACGTTCTCTGCCCGCGGGAGCATATCAGGAATGGCCGCTACTGCAGCTTTGCTGCCCCAATATGCGAGCAGCAGACCCAAAACGCCACCGACGGCGGAAAGCGTGAGGCTTTCGGTGAGTACCTGACGTACGAGGCGGCTCTGTCGCGCGCCCAGCGCTACGCGCACTGCGAACTCACGTTGCCTCGCAGTTGAGCGCGCTAGTTGCAGGTTCGCCACATTCACGCATGAGATGAGCAGCACAAAGAGAACCGCGCCCATGAGCACCCAGAGCACAGGTTTCACATCGCCCACGATTTGCTCTTTCAGCGGAACGATGGTGGTTTTGATTCCCGCATCAACATCGGGGTAGGCGGCCTCGAGGCCGCGATTCACCCGCTCCATGTCCTGCGCCGCTTGCGCGAGCGTCACACCTGGCTTCAGGAGCGCGATGGCGTCCAAGCCCCATGCCGCCTGGCGGTCGCGAAAGTGCGGGTCGCGGTATTCGCCCACCGGCGTGTAGATCTCACCTGGGCGGAAGTTCCACTGGCGCAATTGAAAGCAGGCGGGAATGACGCCGACGATCGTGCGTGGCACGCCGTCAAGAACGATGGCTTGTCCCACAATGTGGGGATTGGAAGCAAACTTCCGTTTCCAGAGTCCCTCCGAGATCGTCACCGTCGGATTTGCGCCGAGGCGGTCTTCGTCGCTGGTGAAGCTGCGCCCCAACAGCGGCTTCACCCCAAGCATCTCGAAGAAGCCCGCCGACACCATGCGTCCGCTCAGGTTCTCAGGTTCACCTGATCCGGTGAGCTTCTCATTGCCATAACGATACGCGACCATCGCCTCGAAGCTCTGGTTATCGCGTTGCCAGTCGAGGAAGTTGGGGTAAGAGATCGATCCCTTGGTGAAGTTGGGCTTGTTGTGGAAAAGCGTCACCAGGCGGTCCGCATGCGGGTAGGGCAGCGGGTTCAGCAACACTCCGTTCACCACGGAGAAGATGGTGGTGTTGGCGCCGATGCCCAGCGCGAGGGTGAGAATCGCGACAATGGCGAAGCCGGGCGACTTCACCAACTGCCGTCCGGCATACTGAAGATCTTGCAGCAAGTTGCGCATCGGTGGCCTCGTCAAGTCTTACTATTGGTACGAGCAATTGACCTGCCGGGTTCGACCAAACGTAACTCGTTCCCATAATGGCGATTACGTCCCCAAGTAACCTTCGCTTGTTCATCCACGAACGCCTCCGTTCAGAAGCGAACAGGAATAGCCTCATCTAAACTAGCCCCGCCCCATTCACACGGGCCTGAAGGTGGGTGGGTTGACGAGTTCCTCACTTGCGGGTATAACTCAGCCCATACCCCTGCTCGTGATTTGGGTTTTCCACAGCCAACAGCGGTTGCTGTCACGACCATCCGAGGTTTGCTTGTCCGATGAACAAGAAAGCCACAGAAAACGTTAAAGAAGAGAGTTCAAAGGCTAACAAAGCAAAGCTCTTACGAGCTGCTGGTTCAGCCGCTGAAGGCAAGACTCGGGGCAACAATGCAGTCAAAATCATGGACGATCCTCGTTTTGCACAAGCTGTGCAAAACTACGAGGCCGGTCTGAAGGCGCTCCAGGCCCACAAGTATGACAAGGCGAAGGGCTATTTCGAGAAGGTGACCGCAGGAACAAGCCCGGAATTAACCGACCGCGCCTCGGTCCATCTGACCACTTGCAACCAGCAGATGAGCAGGGTCTCGACGACCTTTCAGACACCCGAGGAGCGGTTTGACTATGCGGTATCGCTGATGAATATGGGCGACTACGTGACCGCGCGCGAAAACTTTGACGTACTTACCACGAAGTTCCCCAAGCGCGACTTTATTTGGTACGGTATGGCGGCCTTGAATTGTCTTACCGGTCATTTCCCGGAGGCGATCTCGAACTTGGCGGAAGCCATACGCCTGAATCCCGGCAATCGATATCAGGCCCGCAATGACTCTGACTTCAAGAACCTGGCGGACGACCCACGTTTTACCGAACTGCTCTATCCTGATACAGGTGTCGAAGCGCCCGGCGACACTGCAAAGTGGCGTTATTAGTTTCGACATCTAAAGAAACATGCAGAACTATCGCAGATCTGCGGATGGCCGCGCAATAAAGACCGTCGCCATGGGTGGAGGGACGGGACTATCCACGCTTCTGCACGGCTTAAAGCATTACGTTAGCGGCGCCGGCGAACCATCCGTCTCTTCTGAGGAACTGCCCTGCATATCCGAGCTGTCGGCAATTGTTACGGTCAGCGATGACGGCGGCTCCAGCGGACGACTGCGCAAGGAGCTGAACCTTCCCGCGCCTGGCGACGTGCGCAATTGCATCGTGGCCCTGTCCGAAGAGGAGGCGCTGCTATCGCGGCTCTTCCAATATCGCTTCCCTCCGGGTGAAGGCCCGGGAGGCCACAACTTTGGCAACCTGTTTCTCTCAGCGATGACGGCCATCACCGGCGACTTCAGTCAGGCGGTAAAGCATTCGTCAGCCATCCTCGCTACCCGCGGCCACATTTATCCGGCGACCACTGCCAATGCTCAGCTGTACGCAATTATGGACGACGGCTCGATTGTGCGTGGGGAAACGAACATTACCGCTAGCGATCGCCGAATCGTCGAGCTGCGCATGTCGCCCGAGAATGCCCCGCCTCTGCCCAAAGCGATGGAGGCCATTGAGAACGCTGATCTCATCACTATCGGTCCGGGTTCGCTGTTCACCAGTCTCGTACCGAACCTTCTGGTGCGCGATGTCTCGCGGGCGATTGCCAGCTCGCGCGCGGTGAAGGTCTTCGTGTGCAACCTTATGACCCAGGCGAATGAAAGCCTGGGGCTGACTGCCTCCGACCACATTCGCGCCTTGTACAAACATGCGCACTATCGATTCTTTGACTACGCCCTCGTGAATCGCACGCCGGCCTCACCGGAGTTGGCCAGGAAGTATGCGGAGAAGGGACAGTCGCAGATCGAAGCGGACCTCGAGGAAATTGAGAAGCTGGGCGTGAAACCTGTTCTTGGAGAGTATCTGAGGGAGGAACTTCATTCTACCGAAGTCATGATCGCCCGCCATGATACCCATCGGGTTGCGCAGGACGTGCTGCGGCTTATGATAGAAGCGCGCGAGCCGACGGCAGCGGCCCTCCGTGAGCGCAACTAGCGGCGAGCTTTCGCGCCGCAGAACAATGCCTAAGAAATCTCCACGCAAGAAGCAAGACCGCTTTGCGATTGCCATCCTCTCCGCAGGAAAGGGTACGCGGCTGAAATCGCGACATCCGAAGGTCCTGCATGAAATTGGTGGCAAGCCGCTGCTTGCCCATGTTGTCGCCGCTGCTTCGCGAGTCGTTCCCGCCGCGAACGTTTTCGCGATCATCGGCCACGAAGCGGCAAAGGTTCGAGCGGCGCTGGACTCCACAGGAATCAATTTCGTCCTGCAGCGTGAACAGCGCGGCACCGGTCACGCAATGATGGAGGCGCGTGAAGCGCTGCAAGCATTTGAGCATGTGCTGGTCCTGTCGGGCGACGTTCCGCTGATTACACCGGACACCATTGCCCGCGTCCGGGACTTTCACATGAGCCGCGGTGCAGCGATGACCGTGCTTACTGCTGAGCCCGCCGATCCGACTGGCTACGGAAGAGTTTTGCGCCGCAAGGTCAAAGGCAAGCAGACGGATGAGATCGACCGCATCGTGGAGCAGAAGTCGTTGCGCGGCAACGAAGCGGAGATCCGCGAGATTAATTCCGGGATCTACGCCTTCGCGACCAAGCCGCTTTACCAGCACATTAGCGAGCTCGGTACCGACAATGCTCACAACGAGTACTATCTGACCGACATGGCTGAGCTGCTGCGAAAAGGGAGAGAGAAAGTCCTGGCGCTGCGCGCGGACGATTCGAGTGAGGTGCTAGGCGTCAACACGCGCATGGAACTGGCCGAACTTGACGTCAAATTGCGCGACAGGAAAGCGCGTGAACTGATGGAGGGGGGCACGACCATTTTTCGGCCTGACACTTGCGACATCGACGCCGACGTCAAAATTGGCGCCGACACGGTGATTGAACCCTTCGTGCAACTCATCGGCAAGACAAAGATCGGGGCCGATTGCCGCATTCGCTCTTACTCAATCATCACCAACTCTGAGATTGGCGACAACGTACTGGTCCGCCCTGGGTGCATGGTGGAGGATTCCGTCGTCCACAACGGCGCACAACTGGGGCCGTATTCGCATCTGCGGCCGGGCAGCGACATCGGAGAAGGCGCGCACGTGGGCAACTTCGTTGAAACTAAGAAAACGCGGTTGGGCAAACGATCGAAAGCCAATCACCTGACGTATCTTGGCGACGCTAACATCGGAGAAGACGTCAACGTCGGTGCCGGAACAATCACCTGTAACTTTGACGGGGTCAACAAGAACGTCACCACGATCGAAGACGGCGCATTCATCGGTAGTGACGCCACACTCGTCGCCCCTGTTCGGGTTGGGCGCGATGCCTATGTGGCCGCTGCCTCGTGCATCACGGAAGATGTTCCACAGGACGCGCTAGCCTTAGCTCGCGGCCGCCAGGTCAACAAAGAGGGCTGGGCAAAACAGCGCCGGGCCAGAATTCAATCCGCCACGAAGTAGTGCCACTTTTCGCAGCTCTCGAATTCCCGGAGCAGCCTTCGATTTCCCGCTGAAGCTCTGAATCCCGGCCATCTTACTTGCTGGGAGGTTATCTATGCCGAAGAGCACTGATGATAAAACCGCGCACAATAGTCCAGGAACGAAGCCCAAACTCCAGTCACAAGAGGGTGGTGTGAATCCGTCAGCTCCCACAACCGGAACGGAAGGGTGGGGCGACACCAGCGATGAGCGGCAGGTGATGTCCACAAACCATCCAGCGGGAACTCGCGCCGGCCAGATGAGAGGAAACCCCGGTGACAATATGACAGCGGCGGTGCAACGGGAGAGCGATCGCGCTACTACGAATAAACGACCCGAGAGTGAACGGAGCAGCAATCAAGCCGACTTGTCACGCCGCACCAGTGGGTCGGCACACTCCGTGAACAGCAGCCAGGGTGGCACCGAGCACACCTTCCGCTGTGCCGATGTCGGCAACGCCGACTGCCGCTGGGAAACGAGCGGCCAAACCGAAGACGAGGTCATGCGCAACGCAGAGGCGCATGGTCGCAGGCACCACGGCCTGACCGATTGGACTGAGGCTATGCGGAACAAAGTCCGCGATAACATTCACCGTCGTCAGGCGGCGTAATACGGAACCAGCGAGTAACAAAACGGGAGGCGGTGCGCCTCCCGTATTACTTCTATGCGGGTTTTTAAGTTTCTATTGGCTCGCGCCTGAATCCGACGATGTGTCCTTCGAGCGTTTCCCCGACCTCTTCACAGTTATTGGGCTGCTCAGCTTGAAGGTCACGACCGACTCCGCCGGAATTTGCAGGTCTTTGTTGCCGGTGAAGGCAGCTCCTGCGGTGCCCGCGCCAGCGCCGACAAGCCCGCCAATCAATGCGCCCTTGCCGCCGCCGGCCAGTCCACCAATCAAGGCTCCTGCGCCTGTTCCACCGCCGGCCATCACTGCGGTCCTCTTACCTTTGCCCTTGATGGTCTGAACGTAGGTAGAGGTTTCGACCGTCATGGGTACACCACGCACCTCGATCGAGGTCAAGGTGACCGACAATATGCCTTCACCCTTGAATTTGCCGGGTGATTTCGAGTCGGCCACGGTACCGGCCACTCCCGCGCCCGACGGGATCGCGACCTCGCCCTCAACTGCAACTGAATGAGCCAGGGTGCCACTAAACGTCTGCCCGGCGCTCGCTGTCTTCGTGTCGATGGTGTTTCCCATGCGCACCACGATGCTCGTTCCAGCCGGAACCACCAATGGCGGAGGCGGTGGTGGTGGCGGAGCCTCCTGTTTCATAGCCGGGGGCGGCGTCTGTTGTGCCGGCTGAGATGAACCCATCGGTTGCGCTTGTTGAGTTGAATTGGAGTTGGCCATGGACGACTGACCTGCCGGCGGGGTTGCCATCTGGTTGGCCTGTGCCGATGTGTTATCGGTCGCCGGCGGGTTGTTTTGGCTGCTGCTGGGTTGCTTATTGCACGCGGCGAAAGCCAAAACCAGAAACAAACTGAGCACGAGCGCTGACATTCGGGAACGCATAAATTTTCCTTTCGATTGGGGTGCCGGACCGGAGATGCGTCCAGCCTACTGCACCAAAACTGGGTTGCGCGCCGGAAACGCGTCCCGGCGAAAAAGCACTCATTGCAACACATGCGCTGCTAACGAAGATGGTCGCGCGTGCAAGAGAATGGCCAAATTGTAACTCGTTTGGCGCCCATCGAGAGTGTTTAATCGTGCTCAGCTTTCCATTGCAGCTGTGAGCGGGGGCGGTGTTTCCTCTGCGCTGTTGATCCGGGTTTCCCTGCGCAACTCCAGATAACCTACTACCCCCGCCAAGACCGAGGCGCCCAGCACAGCCGCCTTGGCTTCCATCAGCAGAGCAGGATCGTCAAACGCCAGCGAACTGATGAAGATGGAAACCGTGAACCCAATCCCGGCCAGGGTGCCGACGGCGGTGAGTTGTCGCCATCCTACGCCCTTCGGCAACTGCGCCAGTCCGGTTGCTCGGGCGATAACCGAAAAGCCGATGATTCCCAGCGGTTTGCCTAACACCAACCCCACTATGACTCCCCACAACACGCGACTGGTCACCAGCTCGTGCCAGGCACCGGCGGAGAACGTCACGCCTGCATTCGCCAGCGCAAACAACGGGAGCACCAGGAACGACACCCAATCGTTGAGCAGACGGGTCAGGCGCTCCGACGGGGATTCAGTGTTGTTCAACAGCGCGTCGAAGCTGCCCAGCAGGTTCTTGGCGCCTTGCAAGTCGCCGCTCGCCATCGCATCCCGAAATCTCCGCGCCATATCGGTTGCGAGGTTCTGAAAATCCTGCAGTGACAAAGCGGCGCTCGTCGGTACCATGAAGCCCAGGATCACGCCGGCGATGGTGGCGTGAATGCCCGAGCGCAGAATCGCGATCCAGAAGCCCACACCCAGTACAAAATACAGAATTGGCGCCGAAATACCGAGCTTCAGAACCAGAAATATGAGCGCCAGAATGACCAGTCCCGCGAACAGCGCTGCCCGGTCCAAAGAGCCACTGTAGAAAACCGCGATCACGATGATGGCCGCGATATCGTCGACAATCGCCAGCGTCAGGAGAAAGATTTTCAGCTCCGACGGGATGCCCTTCACCATCCCCATTACGCCCAGAGAGAACGCGATGTCAGTCGCCATCGGGACACCCCAGCCATGCTGCCCGGGACCCCCATGGTTAAAGGCCGCATAGAGCAGCGCGGGCACGATCATCCCTCCCAGGGCGCCGACGACCGGTAGCGCCGCTTTGTGAATGTCGGCCAGTTCGCCGTGAAGCACCTCGTGCTTAATCTCCATGCCAACCAGGAAAAAGAAGATTGCCATCAGGGCGTCGTTGATCCACGCGTGCACCGGCAATCGCAGCCGCGACAGCGACAGCTCCATCTCCCACACATGGTGGTAGGAGTCGTGCCACGGTGAGTTGGCCCAGATGAGAGCGATAAGCGCCGCCGCCAGCAAAGCGACACTGCTGATGCCCTGGATGTGGATGAAGCGTTGAATGGGCATTACGAAAGCACGAGTCACCAGCGACTCGCGCAGTCTGACCTGGAGGGCGCCGTAGGTGCGAGGGGGAATTGCCATGCTGCTGACCGCTAGCGATTCTAGCCGCTTTCTTTATTCAATGTGCATTACTGCACCAACGTCAACGAGCTAATTCCCTGAATTGGCAATCGCGCCCTGCTGAACTATGCTGAAAGACTCTCATGAAAGCCGCGATCCGTGATGCGCTGCTCATCTTTGCCGCGCTGCTTCCGATTGTGAATCCCTTAGGGATGGCGCCCATCTTCGCCGAGATGACCGACGGTTATCCGGAGGACATTCGTCGCACCGTGGCGCTCCGGGTCTCCGTCAACAGCGTTGCGCTGCTGGTCGCGTCGTTGTTTATCGGCGGCTATATTCTGCAGTTCTTCGGGATCAGCCTGGCGGCAGTGCAAATGGGCGGTGGACTGTTGGTCACGGTTGCGGGATGGGGAATCCTCAACAAGCCAGGCGATATGAAGGACAAACAGATCGATGCGCCGCCCAACAACCAGGAGATTCTTTCGCTCGCCTTCTATCCCTTGACGATGCCGTTGACCGTCGGCCCTGGCTCCATTGCCGTTGCGCTCACTTTGGGAAGCAACCTGCACACAGAAACTCATGTGGAACTGATCTTCAGCGCCCTGATGGCGGTCCTCGGGATTGTAGCTATTGGAGTGACGATTTTTCTCTGCTACTGGTTCTCCGAGGGGCTGCAACGGCTACTCGGCCCAAGCGGGACGAGCATTCTGATTCGCCTCTCGGCATTCATCGTCGTCTGCATCGGCATTCAGATTATGTTTAACGGGCTGCAGGACTTCTACAAAGCACTGCACGACATCGCGCGGTAGCGGATGATCGCTAGCCTGCATCCGCGGCATTCCTCTAAAATGACCTAAGATGTCGAACCACAAATCGCGGCCAAGACTGCAACCTTTGCGCCTGCTCATTTCGCTAATTACTCTCGCATCCATCACCGCGTGTTCTCATCAGCCGCCCGCTAAGCGCTATGAATTGGAAGGCCGCGTTGTCGCCGTTGACCCTGCCACACGCGAACTCACTATCGCGCACCAGGCTATTCCTGGACTGATGGAAGCCATGACGATGCCTTACCTCGTCAGTAAGCGCGACGAGTGGGTATTCCGGGCGATTGCGCCCGGCGATCAGGTGCACGCCACATTGGTCGTCACCGATCAACCCGAACTCCAAGACATCAACTTCACCAAGGCTAGCGCGGGCGATGGGACATCGGCATTGCACATCCCCCAGCCTGGCGAAGAGGTCCCCAATTTCACGCTCACCAACCAGAGCGGCGCAACCATCGATTTCAAGCAGTTTCGCGGAAAGCCGTTGCTGCTGACCTTCATCTACACCCGTTGCCCCTTTCCCGACTACTGCCCGCGCATGAGTAACAACTTCGCAGCCGTAATTCAGGACCTGCAGAAAGATCCGAAGGCGTTTGCCGCCGCGCGGCTTTTGAGCATTAGCATCGACCCGGAGCACGACAAACCGGAGGAGTTGCGCAGCTACGGCGAGCGCTATGTGGGGCGCGTCGATCCGAAGTTCCAACACTGGCAGTTCGCTTCAGGGACGCCCGAGCAGGTTCGCAAGGCTGCCGACTTCTTCGGCCTCTCCTACAACAGCAAGGACGGCCAGATCGTCCACAACCTCAGCACCGTGTTAATTGGCGCAGACGGCAAAATTCGAAAAGTGTACACTGGAAACGCTTGGAGGCCGGAGGAGGCCGCCGCTGATTTGATTTCCGCCACATCGGGCGGATGAGGCATTGTTTTGCTGAGTTTTTTGAGGATTTCGGAATTCTGGAAAACGCCATCTCAGCCTGGATAGAGGCGAAATGCAGGATCCGCGCCTCCCACTAATCCTACAAACTGTTCTTGAGCTGACGCCTCCCCATGCAGTCTGGCTATTACGTCGCCCAACAAGCACCTTAGCAAAAACCTAACGAAATCTTAGGAAAGGACAGAAGCATGAAACGGCTTACCTTGTTCATCGGCTTGCTGGCTTGGCTGGCCGCGCCTTTGTTGATGGCGCAAGCGCCAGACCTCAGCCACATGATCGCCCACCTGCCAATTCATATATCGAATCATCCGCAGAATCCGAGCCAGCCAACCGGTATTCTGCCTACCCAGTTCAAGGCCGCATACGGATTTAATCGCATTCCAAACCTCGGCCAGGGTCAAACCATCGCTCTGGTTGAGGGCAACGACGACCCCAATCTTGAGTCCGATGTCGCATTCTATACGTCATACTTCCACCTGCTTCCCTGTAATGTGCAAAAAGTGAAAGTCGGTAACCCCCAGCCCACCGCCCAGTGGGCTTTGGAAATGGCCCTCGACGTCGAACAAGTGTGTGTGCTCGCGCCGAAGGCTAACGTCATCGTGGTCGAAGGCAATACCGGGATGCTTGCGGATTTGCTTGCTGCCGTCCAGGTAGCCTACTCCGCGCCTTACAATGCCACCGTCCTCTCCATGAGCTGGGGCTTCTTGGAGTTCAGCGGCGAGAACGCATACGACACCTACTTCTGCAACATCGTGAATGGCAACGGTCAGCCTGTGATCCCCGTGGCTGCGAGCGGCGACGGAGGACATCACACCGCTTATCCTGGAGCCTCGCCCTGTGTAATTGCGGTCGGAGGCACCACGCTCACCTTGTCGACCCCGCTGCCTCCCTCGAATCCTATGCAGCTGGATTACGGGATGGAGTCGGCATGGGGCCAGAGCAGTGGCGGAATCAGTCCTTATGAAGCCCAGCCCTCATATCAGAATCCGGCTTGCGCAACCTGGTCAACCACCAACCGCTGCATTCCCGACGTAGCCTCGGTCGCGGACAACATTCCGGTATACAACACTTATGGCACCAACGGCTGGGTCAATGTGAGTGGCACCAGCATCGCCAGCCCTGACTGGGCCGCGTTTCTTACGCTGGTGAATTCGATGCGCGCCAACCAGGGCAAAGGGTTCCTTAGCCAAGCCGTTCAGGATCTCTACTCCATCTACTATTCTTCGAACTACCTTCATGAATTTCATGACATCACAACGGGCAGCAACGGAAATTGCGGATCCCAATGTATGGCCGGCCCCGGATATGATCTGGTGACTGGAATAGGTACATACCAGGCGAATGTGCTGGCGTCAGCCTTGATAGCTGCCCCGAACTGACGGCGCTATTGCGATTTCAGCCTCGCCATCGGCTGACCCGGCACTCCGCTATCGGGTTGAAGGAGGAGATTCAGCACCAGGAGCTTAGGCTCGACGGTACATTTCACGGCTGTCGCGATACGGTTTGAATGTCAAACTGCTGTGGGATACCTGTCGTCCCTCACCTATCAATCACTCTGGATTTTTGCATAAACGCAATGCAAAAGGAGCTGCATGGCGCAGATATCTGGCCCTATCGCCCGCTTGAACGAACTGATTAGCGGAATCAAGACCGCTATCCTCACCACCGTACGTCCGGATAGCACGCTCCACAGTTGCCCGATGGCCTCCCATCCAGCCGACCAGAACGGAGTTCTGTGGTTTATCTCCCACAACAACACGGAAAAGATCGAGGCTGTGAGGAGCTACCAGCGAGTGAATCTTGCCTACGCCGATCCTGCCTCTCAGCGCTACGTCTCCGTCAGCGGCTTTTGCGAACTGGTGCGCGACCACGAACTGGCGAAACAGTTATGGGAACCCAGTTACAAATCGTGGTTTGCGGGCGGCCCGGAAGACGCCGACCTTGTGCTGATGAAAGTGGACGTCCAGCAGGCCGAGTACTGGGACACATCACACGGCCGCATGGTGCCGCTGCTCGGCTTTGCTCGCGCCGCCATCGAATAGGCACATCGGCGGCAAAGATGTGTTTAAATTTTCACCCGGTCTGTAATACTATTTAGCCCCATCCCGCATTGCTCAGAAAAATACGGCGATTTGCGCACGCTTGGTCTGCAAACTAAACGAACTGGAGAGCTGTGATGAGAAGCAACAAAATCGTTGTGACTAGTAGCGGAAGTACCGGGTACCCCTCTTGTGTCGCGATAGTAATCGGAATGTTGTGTAGTGCTTTGTCGCTGCCGGGAGTCGCGCAGATGGCCTCGAGCGGCGACATGCAGCAGAAAGTGGCGGCGCTGAAACAAGCGGCTGCGGAAAACAAGCAGAAGCTGCATCAGTATCAGTGGGTCGAGACCACCCAGCTGACTTTGAAGGGCGAGCAGAAGCCGGAGAAAGTATCTCAGTGCTCTTACGGGCCGAATGGCCAGGTGCAGAAGATACCGCTTGGCGCGCCCCCGCAACAGCAGCAGCAGGGCGGCCGCCAGGGTGGCAGGCTGAAACAACACGTCGTCGAAAAGAAAACGGAAGAAATGAAGGACTACATGCAGCAGGTGCAAAGCTTGCTCTCGCTGTACGTCCCCCCGAATCCGCAACTCATTCAGCAGGCAATCCAGCAGAAGAACGTCTCGATTGACAAAGACATGGGCGCCAGCGGCGTAAATGTCGTCTTCAAGAATTACGCCAAGCCCAACGACCAGATGACCATCGGCTTCAATCCCTCCACCAAGAAAATCAGCACCATCAATGTAAACACCTACATGGAGGAACCGAAGGACGCGGTGACACTGGCGGTGCAGATGGCGAGTCTGCCCGATGGCACAAATTATGCCCAACAAAGCGTGTTGAACGCGACGGCAAAGCAGATCCAGGTCACGACCACAAATTCGAATTACGCGAAAATCCAGTGACGTTCACGGAAGAATGACGGCGGCGCCATCGATCGCGTCTCGTTTGACCGCGAGCAGCGCTTCGTTTGCCTGGTCAAGCGGGAATGACGTCACCCTGGGCCGCAGGTCGATCTCGGCTGCGGTCTTCAGAAAATCGCAGGCGTCATTGCGGGTCATATTCGTGACGCTGCGAATCTGGCGCTCGCCCCACAGCAGGGTGTCGTAGTCGAACTGCGGCATCCGATCCAGATGAATAGCGTTGATGGCGACCACCCCGCCTTTGCGCAAGCTGGAAAGCGCTGCCACGACCACATCGCCGCTGGGCGCAAACGTCACTGCGCGATCCAATTGCACCGGCGGCTTGTCCGTTTCCGTGCCAACCCATTTCGCCCCTAGCGACTCGGCCAATTTGCGGTGCGACTGCCCGCGCGTCGAAACATAGACCTCGCACTTCCACGCATGCAGCACCTCGATGACCAGGTGCGCGGAGGCGCCGAAGCCGAATAGCCCGACGCGTTCACCTTTCTCTGTGCCCGCCACTCGCAAGCTGCGAAAACCGATGATGCCGGCGCACAACAGTGGCGCGGCGTGCAGGTCATCCAGCTCCGACGGAAGAGGAAAAACAAAATCGGCGCGGGCAAGTACATATTGCGCATAACCACCGTTGACCGTGTAGCCGGTGAAGGTGGGCGAGTCGCACAGATTCTCCATGGCGTGACGGCAGTACCAGCAAGTGCCGTCGATGCCGCCCATCCAGGAGACGCCGACGCGAGTTCCCATCGCCAGATCTTGCGTCGCGCTCTCAATAATGTTCCCAACAATCTGGTGGCCGGGAATGACGTGATCGAGGCGGGGACGAAGCTCACCCTCGACGATATGCAGGTCGGTGCGACATACGCCGCACGCAGCGACCTTCAGCAGGACATGACCCGGTTGAAGCTGCGGCCGCGGCACATCTTCGATCCGCAGCGGACGTTCGGCGATGGGGGCTGGCGCGGACAGAATCGCGGCTTTCATGCGCTTTGTCCCAATTAGAAAACTCAGATGATTTTACAGCCCGTGAGATGGCCATCCCAGCCTGCGGGTTCCTGCTTCGCCTGTTTTCGTTCAGGAACCAAACCGTAATAGCTTGCCAGGCCGCCTGCGGTTTCGCCTTCGTCGATCACATAGACCTGGCCGGTGAGATAGGCCAGATTCGAACCTGATAAACTTCTGCGCGCAGCATGATGTACTCACCACAAGTCGTGCGCACCCAGCTCTTCGCAGATCCCGCGGGCAAGCTCGTCCACGAAGTAGTCCTCGATTCCTGCCGTAAACGCGCCGAGAAGGTCGCGATCATCGATGCTTCGTGCACGCCCTTGCGGCGCATCACCTACGCGGCCTATGGAGAAATGATGGAGCGCGCCGCGCGCGGACTGGTCGCCGCCGGCGTCCGGCCCGGTGACCGCATCGGTATTTTCCTGCCAAATTGTTGGGAGTTCGGCGTCGCCTTTCATGCGGCCATGCTGGCGGGCGCTGTGCCCACGACCTTGAACCCGACTTATCGCGACCGTGAGGTCCACTATCAACTGGAGAACTCGGACGCCGTCGCGCTGGTCAGCGACGGATCGCTCCTGAAGGACATCAACCTGGGCGCCCTGCCGGCGTTACGCAAGGTGTATACCGTTCGGGAGCCCGCTCCGAGCGGCTCAGAGATGTTCGTCTCGTTGCTCGACGCCGCAGAAAGCGTGCCCCTTCCTTCGCCCGAGCAGGACTCGCGACTTACGCTTGCGACGCTTCCCTTCTCCAGCGGCACAACCGGACTCCCCAAGGGCGTAATGCTCTCGCACTACAACCTGGTCGCGAATGTCTACCAAACGCTCACTCCTGGGGAGTGTGGCGCAATCGCGGAAGACGATGTGCTGTTGTGCTTCCTGCCGCTCTATCACATCTATGGACTCACCATAGGACTCAATCTCAGCCTCATGCACGGCTGCACGCTGTTGCTGATGCCTCGCTTCGACTGCGAGCGCTCGCTACAGCTTATTGCCGAAGAGGGAGTCACGATCACCCTATGTGTGCCGCCGACTTTGCTGGCTTACTGCCAGGCGGCGGAGCAGGGACAATTCCCGTCCGATCACCACTTGCGATGGGTGAAGTCTGGCGCAGCCCCGCTGGCACCGGATCTGGGGCGCCGTTTCACCGCCGGCACGGGAATTCCAATCCGCCAGGGATACGGCATGACGGAAGCCTCGCCGGTGACTCACCTAGGCTTTCTGTCGGATGCGCTCTATCGGCCGGAGTCGGTGGGTGCCCCGGTAGCTCAGACCGACTGCCGGGTTGTGGACGAGAACGGCAGCGATGTGCAGCCAGGCGAACTTGGTGAGCTTGTGATGCGCGGGCCCCAGTTCATGCAGGGCTACTGGAAGTCTCCTGACGCGAGCGCCGCCGTGTTGCGCGACGGATGGTACTGGAGCGGCGACATCGTTCGCGTCGACCGCGACGGCCTCTACTATATCGTCGACCGCCGCAAGGAGATGATCAAGTACAAGGGATTCTCCATCGCTCCTGCCGAGGTGGAAAGCGTGCTGCTCGAATGTCCCGCAGTGCGTGATTGCGGGGTGGTGTCGCGCAAAGATACCGCCAGCGACGAGATTCCTTGCGCGTTTGTTGTGTTGAATGACGGCGAGCTGCACAATCAGGAGACGGCGGAGAAGCTGCAGGCTTTTGTCGCGGAGCGGTTGACGAACTACAAAATGCCACGCGAGATTTACTTTATCCAGAAATTGCCGCGCACCGCTTCCGGCAAAATCTTGCGACGCGAACTGAGAAAGCTGGTCGAGCCGGGATAAGTTTCGCTGCGCGCCGATGCGATGCCATGCAGGAAGAACGAACGCTATAATCGAGCTTCCCCATGCATGTCACCGTAGCCGCTGTGCGCCCGCGAAAAGCCAGATTCCTTCTTCGTTCGATAATCGTTCTGCTGTTAATTCTACTCGTTGCCTTCCTCGGATTTGATTTCTGGTTCTATCGCGCGGTCCGTGCCAGCTTGCCGCAGCGCGACGGCTCGGTCCAGCTTGCGGGACTATCTGGGCCGGTGACGGTGACTTTCGATCGTCTTGGCGTGCCGAACATCTCCGCCTCCAACCTCCCGGACCTCTTCTTCGCACAAGGCTACATCACCGCACAGGACCGGCTATGGCAGATGGATATGACGCGGCGCTATGCCTCGGGCGACCTGGCTGTGATTCTCGGCCCGGAGTACGTGAAGTATGATCGCGAGAACCGCATTCTCGGGCTTCGCCAGGTTGCGCAACGCACGGCCGCAAACATGGATCCTGAGCAGCATGCGCAATTCGAAGCCTATGCCGCCGGAGTCAACGCTTACATCGAGCAGCATCAGAAAAGCCTGCCGCTGGAGTTCCGCTTCCTGCAGTACTTCCCTCACGCCTGGACAGTCGAAGATTCGATACTGGTCGGCTTGTCGATGACTGAGTTTCTCAACCACGGCCTGTACAAAGACAAATTAGAAAAAGAAAAAATCCTGGCGAAGCTTGGTCCGGAGCTGACTGCGGACTTGTTCGTGAATACCTCGTGGCGCGATCACCCGCCCCTCCAAAACAACCCGTCGATCGAAAACGAGGTACCGGGAGAGACGCCTCCGGACGAGGAAGAGGAGCAGACGCCGGCAACTCCGAATCACGAGAAGGCTAAGCCTTCCGAACGAGGCGCGAACGACGACCGATTGTTTCCGTTCGCCGGGCAGTTGGAGCCACAGGATCAACCCCCTCGCCCCGGCTCCAACAACTGGGTCGTTTCCGGCGCGCATACCACCTCCGGCCAGCCGCTGCTGTCCAACGACATGCACCTTGATCTTGAAATCCCGAACGTCTGGTACGAGGCGCACCTCACCGCGGGCGATTTCGATGTCGCTGGTGTGACGCTACCCGGCGTGCCATGCGTCATCGTTGGGCATAATCGCCGCATCGCATGGGGCTTCACCAACCTGGGACCGAATGTTGAAGACCTCTACATGGAGAAGTTCAACGACAACGGCGAGTATCTTACGCCGCAAGGTTGGGTCCAGCCTGAACATCGCAAGGAGATCATTCGCGTCATGGGCAAGCCTGAGGTGACACTCGATGTGGTCACGACGCGGCACGGGCCGATCGTTAGCGACCTTGTCCCGGGCGAGCAGCGAAAGCTGGCGCTCAAGTGGACGATTTACGACCCGCAGACCTCCGGCAATGTTTTCTTCGCGGTGGATTCGGCGCACAATTGGCAGGAGTTCGAAGCGGCGTTCTCGCATTTCGCCGCACCGGGACAGAACGTCATCTACGCCGATGTCGACGGCCACACCGGTTATCAGGCCACCGGCTTCATTCCGATCCGTGCTGCAGGCGACGGCTCCGTGCCTGTGACCGGCGACGATGATGCCCACGAGTGGACCGGCTATATCCCCTACGACAAGCTGCCCAGCGTCTATGATCCGCCCTCGGGCATTATTGCAACCGCGAATGGCCGGATTGCACCCGACAATTATCCTTACCAGTTAAGTATCGAGTGGATGGCTCCCTACCGCACGCAACGCATCTACAAGCTCCTAAGCATGCCGAAGAAATACACGCCGCCGGACATGCTCTCGATCCAGACCGATGTTGTTTCTTCCTTCGATCGTTTCTGCGCCGAGCGCTTGGTTTACGCCGTTGATCACTCGGCGAAAGCTTCCGCGCGTGCGAAATCCGCAGCGGAACTCATGCGCAGGTGGGACGGCGAAATGGCGGTAGATTCGGTCGCTGCAACTATCGCGGTATTCTCCCGCCACAAGCTGGAGGAATTGCTCCTCAAACCCAAGTTGGGCGACGGATGGAAGGACTACAAGTGGTTCATGAGCCCGGTGTGGCTGGAGAACGTCTTGACCCACCAGCCGACGCGTTGGCTACCACCCGGCTATGCCGGCTACGACGACCTGCTTACTGCAGCGGTCGAGGCCGCCCTGTCTGACGCGAGCGCCCCTGGTTCGCTCGCGATGTGGAAGTGGGGACGTGTCCATCGTGTCGACATCAAGCATCCGTTCTGGAGCCACTTCCCTATGCTAAAACGAGCGGCGGGAACAGGTAGTCTGCCACTCTCCGGCGATGAGCAGACAGTTAAGCAGGTGACGTCGCACTTCGGACCCTCCGAGCGTCTTACCGTCGACCTCGCTCACCTGGATGGAACGACACTCGACATCGTCAACGGGCAATCAGGTAATCTCTTCGACGAGCATTACAACGATCAATGGGACGCTTACTACCACGGACGGACCTTCATCCTGCCGTTCTCAGATGACGCGGTCCGCAGTGCCGCAGTTCATCGCCTGATCCTGAAACCCAGGTAACCTGAAGTTGCCTATTTCTGGCTAAAGTTCTTGGAACGGGAAAAAGGATTGAAGTCGAGTTTCCTCTCTAAGCCGTCCAGCAATACCTTCGGCATGGTGGGCCCATGCTTGGGAGAGAACCGGTAGATGGCGTAACCTGAGTCAGGATCGGAATAAATCTGACGAAATCGTGCTGGATATCGCTGGATGGCCGCAAGCACCACGGTTTCGTGCGGCCACCAGTGATGCCATCTCTCGGACGTATCCAGTGCAATTAAGCTGACTCCGTCCTGGTCCAGCTCCTGGATAACCTGTTCCGGAGTGCTGATCAGACAAACGTAGTCATCACCATTCCAATCAGACTTGGCGAAGAGCTTCGTAGCGCGGAGTATGGTGACGGATGGCCTGACCGTCATGTTCTCGGCGGCCTCCGCAATCAGGCGCCCTTCGGCGGAGGAACTCGGCGCAGTGACCAGGACAACCGCGGACGGGTTGCCACCCGCAGAGTCGACCTGAGCGGATACCGCCCCAATGCCCTTATCCGGCACGACTAGTCCGAATCGCTGTCGCGCGATACCTAAATTAGCTGCCACGACAACAAGTGTCACAACTGCTACCTTCCACGCCGAAAGCCTGAAGCCGGTTACCATGGCAGCCAGCCATTGTATCCCGTATGCGCTGGTGATAATGATCGGAAGAATTGCCGGAATTAGGTGCCGATCTTCAACCTCAACATGCGACAACACCAGCGTCACCAAAACCGTAAATGGCAGCAGTATCAGGACCGTTCGAATGCCATCTCGCGTTCTACTGCGGAAATGCGAGTACACACCTATGGCGAATAATGCGAGAAAGATATTAGTCTCCCGAAGCATGCCAATGGTGGCATACTTGCAGCTCTGCGACGCTGTCATGCTGATGACGCCATAGAAAACCAGATGCCGTGTCGCTATATACCATGGAACCGTCATTACTGCGGTAATAAGCCCCGCAATCCACAAGGCCGGTCTACTAAGGCTGCGGTACTTACCTGATAAAAGAATGGCAGGCAGAGGCAATAATGCAAGACAACCGGCTTCTGGCTTAGTTAACAGAGCAATCCCCGCTAGTACCCCAAAGCTAAGAGCATGAACAGTCCTTTCCGTATTGAGAAACTTCCCAAACGCTAACGCTGCCCATAGGATCAGGAGTGACACTAGAATGTCACTCATAATCACATCGTTGCTCCATCGAACTATGGGAATTAGCTGGAACATCGCGCCCAGCAGAACCGCACCCAGGTTGCCTACCCACTTTCGCGTGGCTAAGTAGATTGCAAAGCTCGTAACTGCGGTAATGAGCGCGATCAGCAAGAGAACATGCGCGCGCGCAATGCCAAACGCCAGCATCCACGTTGACAGTACAACATAGAAAAAAGGGGGCCAGTGTCCAATGCCAACTATGGGCATGTGAAGATAGTAGTTGGCAGCATAGGCAATCGGATTTTGCTTCATGCCGGAAACTAAATAGTCCCGGATCATGAGAGCCGACATGTAATGCGAAGCCTCGTCAGGGTAGCTGCCGAATCCCACAGACGCAGCTCGGTCCAGATATTGTCGCAACAGCGCTAGCAGAAAATAGAAAACTGATGCAATTGCATTCCAGGCTACAGAAGGATACCCTATCACTTGCTCCCGAAAGCGATTCTTAGGTAGAACAGGAGACGAACGGTATTGAGCTGCCGAGTGCAATTTCCCTTCCCCAAGACCGGAAGTGCAAGATCAAGCTAAAAATGTATGAGCGACAACTATCCGGCTCGAGGCATGTATATCGCCCCTCCGGGTCGCGTCTGCAAACCCATTCTCCGCACTGAATATCCGCGTGTCTCCGCTCGGAATGAGCCGGCAACAAGAGCAGATTTGCCACTTCAAACCTCCAAAGTGGCAGACCGTTGGGGCATCCTAGCGGATTTACTGGCGGAATTCAAGCTTACCGAAGAGCACGGGATTAGTGTTTTACGGGTCCACTTGCACGATGGAATACAGAGCTCCCGTGAACGTGAGCTGCGTCGACTGTAGCGTATCGCTGGTCGTGTCGTAGATGTGCAGGAAGCCGCCTTCGACGGCGTACACGACGTTGCGGTTCTTAATTGCAAGCAGGCTGGTAATCGCACCTCGGGGAGGCAACGGGGGGTCGGCAGTATTGTTACTGACGTCCACCACCGACAAGCATCCAGTTGTGGTGTTGCTGCAAGTGTTAGCGCCGATGTAGAGCTTATTGTTGTTGGCTAGCGCCATGGTTGTGTGGAAGCCATCTCCAATCGCCACAGAATTTGCCGTTAGGCGCGTCATGTTGCTGACATTCACCGCGTCATACGTAGAAGTCGTTCCCGGGGGAACCGGACTTCCCGCAACGTAAAGGGTCGTACCATTGAGCAGGCCAACGCTGGCGCCTCCAACCGGCACCGTAGCCGTTATCGTCTGTGACGGAATGTTCAACTGCGCCACCGCTGCCGGCCCACTGGAGCCGCACTCCGGGCCGCAGTTCAGAACATAGGCTGTGTTGTTGTCGCTGCTGAAGAAGGCGTTGATGGGGCGCGCAAATCCCTTGATCTCCACCGTCGTAACCGGACTCGCGCTCAGGTTGATCAGGAAGACCGAGTCGGAATTACTGGCGAATACCAGCAGGAACTGCCCACTCGGACTGAGAGCGATATACCGCGCCGACGGCACCGGATAGGTGGCAGTCACGGCCGCGCTACTGCGGGTTATGACCTCCACGCCGCCGGAACGCGAGCCTGCAACCGCCAGATCGGGCTCCGGAGCGTACACCATACTGCTATCGGCAGAGAACAACAGCATGCCGGCAGCGCTGGTCAGAGGAACGTTGCCTGCCGTCATTTCCGTCGAATTCGTCACAAACCAAACGACATTTGCGGTGGGATCATAGACCGCAGTGACCATGTGATCCGGGCTCTCGACCTCGAAGGTCACGTGCCTGGAGACCGTAATCGTCACCGGCTGGCCAGGAATGATCTGTCCGGCGGAATTGGTCGTTTGCGGTGTCAACGCCGTCATGTCGTTCTGGGTGTCCACGATCTGCAAGCTCCCCGAATAATTGTTGCTGATAAACGCCCGGTTCTTCAGCTTGCTGGTCGTGGTCGTTGTAGGCGTGCCGCCGCCGCACGCTACCACGGTCAAAACGACTGCCAATGCTGCGAGGAGTGATAGAAGCCGCAAAGCGCGGGCGCGGGACAACACAGAATTATCTGCCATGAGATGCTGTAATTCGTTGAATTATAACAGACGAGGCAGAACGCTCAGCATACGGCGCAGCATTCTCCGTCGCAGCGATACCGTCCCGCAGATGGCGCTTTGCTGCGATTTACGATAAATTCAAGTAACTTTGCGCTTCAAGTCGGTCGAGAACACCATGTCCACAGGATTCCTCTCCCGCCTACAAAAGGGTGCTGTGCTGTGCGATGGCGCCATGGGCACACTCCTGTATGCAAAGGGCATTTTCATCAATCGTTGCTACGACGAGCTGAACCTGTCGGCGCCTGATCTCATCCGCGGCATCCATCAGGACTACCTCAAGGCCGGGGCTGAGGTCATCGAAACCAACACCTTCGGGGCCAATTCCTTTCGCCTCTCGAAGCATGGCTGCCTGGATAAGCTGGTCGAGATCAACCGCCAAGGTGCGCGGCTGGCGCGTGAGGCGGCCAAGACTTTCAACGCCTTCGTGGCCGGCGCAGTCGGACCGCTGGGCGTGCGTATCGAGCCTCTGGGCAAGGTTTCATTGGAAGAGGCGCGCGCCGCCTTCCGCCAGCAGATCACGGCCTTAAATAACGAGGGTGTGGACCTTCTGATCCTGGAGACTTTTGGATATCTGGAGGAGCTGCATCAGGCTATCCTCGCGGCCCGCGACGTAAATCCGGAGCTGCCGATGGTCGCGCAGGTCACCATCGACGAAGACGGCAACTGTCTGGACGGCGCCAGTCCCGAGCACTACGGCCCGCAGTTGGAAGCTTGGGGAGCCGATGTCGTCGGCTGCAACTGTAGTGTGGGACCAGTCGCGATGCTGGACGCGCTCGAGCGCGTACGCGCCGTCACCACTGCTCCGTTGTCGGCACAGCCCAATGCAGGCATTCCGCGCTCGGTCGAAGGCCGCAACATCTATCTGTGCTCGCCGGAGTACATGGCGAACTACATGGAACCTTTCGTAAACGCAGGCGTGCGCCTTATCGGCGGCTGCTGCGGCACTACACCCGAACATATTCACACCATGAAGCTGTTCCTGAAGGTGGGAGCAGCGCGTGCATCTTCCTACAAGGTGACGAAGGCCACTGAAACCAAGCCGGTGGAACCGCCGCCCCTCAGCGAACGTTCGAATCTGGGCCGCAAAATCGCTGCCGGCGAGTTCGTGACCATGGTGGAAATCGTTCCGCCGCGCGGCATCGATGCCAGGCGCGAACTGGAAGGTGCGAAGTTCCTGAAGTCGGTTGGGGTCGATGCGGTCAACATCCCCGACAGTCCCCGCGCTTCTGCCCGCTTGAGCAACCAGGCCCTGTGCCTGCTGGTGAAGCAGGAGGTCGCCATCGAACCCGTCCTGCATTACACCTGCCGCGATCGCAATGTGCTGGGTATTCAGTCGGACCTGCTGGGCGCAAGCGCGGTCGGTATTCGCAACCTCATCTGCATCACCGGCGATCCGCCGAAAATGGGCGACTACCCCGATGCCACCGCCGTCTTCGATGTGGACTCCATCGGACTAGTCAACATCGTTCGCAACCTTAATCGCGGCCTGGATATCGGCGGCAATCCCACGGGCAATTCGACGGCCTTTGTCATCGCAGTGGGAGCCAATCCCGGCAGCCCCAACATCGATGAGGAGATTCGCCGCTTCGAATACAAAGTAGAAGCGGGCGCAGAGCTCGCGGTAACTCAGCCGGTATTTGATGTTCGTTTGCTGGAGGAGTTCATGCGGCGCATCGAGCGTTGTCGCGTGCCGGTGGTCGCTGGCATTTGGCCGCTCACCAGCACACGCAACGCCGAGTTCATGAAGAACGAGCTACGCGTGTCGATCCCTGACGAGATCTTCGCGCGGATGGCCAAGGCAACCACTGCCGATAGCGCGCGCGCTGAAGGCGTGGCCATCGCCCGCGACATGCTTGCCGCTGTCAAAGACATGGTGCAGGGCGCGCAAATCAGCGCTCCCTTCGGCCGCTACTCCTGCGCCGTGGACGTGTTGGAGGCGCTGGGAACCAGCAAGACCGCGGCCGTATAACGCTCCAGCGGATGGTGGTCTTCCACCAACTCATTCGTCCACACGCTTCGCACGATCAGCGTCTGCGGAATCACCAGCACCACCAGATACGAAACAATCGTGCCGGCGATGACGCCCACCGATCCTATCTGCCGCACCCAAAGCAGCGACAACGCGATATTCACCGCGGCGGCAACAATCGACAGCGCTGCCTGCTCGCGCGTGCGATTCAGTGCCGCCAAAAGGCAGGATTCGACGGTCATAAAGCCGCTGATCATTGCCCATACTCCCATTGCGGCCAGCAACGGCCAACTCGGCACCGCCGCTGAGCCCGCCCACACCCGAATCAGGCCGCGCCCGAATAGCAATAGCACTGCGACGCACAGCAGATTCAACGCGACCGTTCCCCCCATCGTCATGGCAAACGTCCGCCGAATCCAGCCGTAGTCGCGCTTGGCATACGCCTCCGCGTACGCCGGCCACAGCGCAGGAAACAGCAGCGACTGCAGTACAGCCATGAATCCGACCACGCGCCAGGTCACGCTGTAAGGTGTAACCTCAGCAGCGCCCAGGTAATGACTCACCACCAGATTGTCTGAGCTGAAGACCACAACCGCGGCTACCTGGATCAGGAAAAACGACGATCCCGAGTGCAGCAGCTCTTTCACCGCCCGGCCTTCCACGAACCTTGCGCGCGGAATCAGCCACGGCTTACCCCAGCCAACGACCACGATCAGTGTGAGCAGGCTGCTCAGTGTCAGGCACCCGGCGGACATCACGAACAACACCGGCATCGAGACATGCAACGCCATTCCCAGTACCAGACCGCATAAGCCTGCTACCGCGCCGGCACATGTGGCGTAGTTGTTGCGATGCAGCTCCTGATATCCCCCGAGGATCTTGCTGACAAGGTTACACGGCAATGCCAGCAACATCAGTCCTAGGGCTACAGCCGCCGTGTCTTTAACCTCAACGGCACTGACCCTCGAGCTCACATTGAGCAGCCGCACCCAATTCACGCGCGCAAGCAGCAAGGCAGCACCAGCACCCGCCAAGGCAGCCATGCCGCAGGTAAGCACCAGGGCATTGGTGAAGGAGCGAGCCGCCGCTCGCTTGTCGCCCAGCGCGTACGCGCGCGAGATGTTATTGGTCAGGGTGTTGGCGATGCCGAGATCGAGCAGGTTGATCCACACCGCAGTGGTCGTGATCGTCGCCCAGACGCCGTAGCGCTCGGCACCGAGGTATCGCACCGCGAGCGGCAATGAGATGAGTGTGATGCCATTCGACAATACTCGCGCCGCACCACCTGACCAGACCGCCTGAAGAATTCGCCCATAGCGCGATGTCACTCCCAGCTTCAAAGGCATTCACTCCCAGTCACAAAGATGGCCTCGCGCCCGCAGCATGCGTTTCCCCGATAGCTGCCTGCAGGGCTTCGCGAGAATGTGTGTGCAGCAAAACGTGCGCAGCATCGGCCCATCGTGGCGCAAGTACCTCCTCCGCGATCGGCGGCCTTTCGGTCATCATGTGCTGCGCCGCAGCTACCACCTCGTCGACCGAAACCTGTGTGATGCAGTGCGGTTTGCTCGTCCGGCACGCCGTTTCGCATCCCTCCAATCCAGCCGCGGGCTGCAGCACATGTACCAGCCTGCAGTACGGCGCGAATCGTACTGGGCTGTTGAAGTGGTTCGGGTCGCCATGGGCCGGATGCCGGGAGATAACGAGCGTCTTACAGCCCATCGCCGCGGCTAGGTGCGCGCTTCCGCTGTCGTTTCCGATGAACAGCTCGCAACGCTCCAGCACGGCGCAGACGTGACGCAGCCGCGCACCACTGACGATCACCGGAACGCGGGGCAGAAGCGCAGCAAGTTTCAGCGCTTCGCCCAACTCGGGGCCGGAGCAAACAATTACTACCTGTACGTCATACCGTTGCTGAAGCTGCGCGGCCGTTTTGCCGTAGTGCTCCAGCGGCCAGCGCCGCCCCGCGCTGTGAGCCCCAATTCCTATGGCAAGCAAGTTCGCCGATGCGGGCACTTTGGCCAGTAGTTTGGCCGCATGTTTCCGGTCCTGCTCCGTCACGTTGATTTCGAGCGCGCTTTCACGCGCCGTCGCTCCGAGTGCTTCCGCAACTACCAGATTGCGCAAAACCTCGTGCTGCACCGGGCCCGGCAGAAGACAAAGGCTGTACGCTCGGTCAAATCCGCGATTCATGCGCTGCTTCGCTGCAGTCGTTTGTTCGCTGTAGCCGACGCGTGTGGCAGCATTCGTCAGGACACACAGAAACGTAGCGAAGTGCTCGTCCACGTCCCATCGCGGAGAGATAGCGTAGTCGAAATGCTTCCCGCGCAACTGTGTCCAATAAAAAAACGTAGCCGCTAGCAATCTCCTCAGGCTCTGCGGCATCCATGCTGGACGAATATTGGGCAGCGTCAGGATTTCGTCGATATGCGGATTCGTCGCGAGCAGCGACTTATACCCTCTCCGCACCACCACGGTGCATCGCGATCGCGGATGCGCCATCTTCAACGCCCGAAACAGAGGTGTGGTCATCACCACATCCCCCAGCGAATCGAGGCGAAAGATGATGTACGACAGCCGCTCCTTGCGCGCGACCTTCGCGGCAGGGGGACGATGGATGTGCGTGCGCCAGAACATCGCCAGCATCGTGGGAAGACGTACTGAGAAGAATAGTGGCGGCTGAATTCGTAATTTCACGCTGACAGGATCCTCGAATCCGATTTGGGCGGTACTCGCGCTATAGACTTCGCAATCAGTTGCGTCGTACTCGTGCCCGGCACCAGCGGAATGAGTTCGACACGCCCTCCCGCGGCCCGAACTTCATTCGCGCCGAGGACCTTGTCTTCGGTATAGTCGCCTCCCTTCACCAGAACATCGGGGCGGATGGCCTCGATCAGCCGCAGCGGTGTGTCTTCCTCGAAGACCACAACCGCATCCACGGCGCTCAACGCAGCCAGCACACGGGCCCGTTCTACTTCGCCTACGACGGGCCGCGATGCCCCCTTCAACCGCCGCACCGAGCTGTCGCTGTTAACTCCCACAATCAGGCGGTCGCCTCTACGCCGTGCCTCTTCCAGCAAACGGATGTGGCCGATATGCAAAATGTCGAAGCAGCCGTTGGTAAACACGATGCGCTGTCCCGACCATCGCCACGTCGCCACGCACGAAACCAGCCGCTCGGGAGCCAACACCTTCTCGTCCATTGGCACCCCGATCTCCTGCGATAATGCCCCCAGCAGCTCCTCGTGCTGAATTGGGACGGTGCCGACTTTACCGACCACCACTCCGGCGGCAACATTCGCCAACTGCACCGCAGTTTCAATCGGTACCGCGCAAGCCATTGCCAGCGCGAGCACCGACACGACCGTGTCCCCTGCGCCAGAAACGTCATACACCTGCCGCACAACCGCGGGAGCATGGAATTGCGATTCCGGCCGCAGCACGGCGATTCCCTTCTCGCCCAGCGTCGCCACCATAAACTGCAACTCCAGCGTGGCCACCAGCGCTTGTCCGGCGCTCAACACTCGCTCGACATCGCTCGCCGGCTCTCCTGTTGCCGCCGCCAGCTCCTTCCGGTTGGGGCAGATGGCGGTTGCGCCACAGTAGCGGTCGAACCTCTGTTGCTTGGGATCCACCAGCACTGGAATGTTTCGCTGCCTTGCCGCGCGAATAATTGCCTGGCAGACTTCCTCGCTCAGCGCTCCCTTCGCATAATCCGACAGCACCACAACCGCGGCGCCCGGCAGGGCGGCTAACGCGCGCTCCAGAAGCCGAGCGTAGTCTTCACTGGCATGCGGCGTTCTCGATTCTGAGTCGAGACGCAAAATCTGCTGATGCCCCGAGAGAACTCGCAGCTTGGTTGTGGTCGGCGCTTTCGTAGTCGCCACCAGCCACGGTTCGATGCCTGCCTCGGTCAACAGACACTCGATCCTCTCCTGCTCAGGGTCGGCTCCCGCGAAGCCCACCAGCGTCACACAAGCTCCTAACTGCGCGGCATTCATCGCGACGTTGGCCGCGCCGCCCGGCCGCTCATTGCGCAAGCTCGCACGTACCACCGGTACCGGGGCTTCCGGCGAGACACGTTCGACATCACCCCAAACGTACTGGTCGAGCATGACATCGCCGACCACGAGGACCGGGACGTTACCCCATCGCGATTCCACCAGCGCTAGCATCTCGCCGCCTATCATCGAGCGCCTCCCACGGCTGCCATCGCAGGCTCAACGCAGGCTGCGGCGTCGATGCATTCACACAGCATGTGCCCGCAAAGAATGTGCGCCTCCTGAATCCGTGCGGGATTTCTCGAGGGCACACGGATACACACATCGGCCAAACCCGCCAGGTGCCCGCCGCTCCCGCCCGTCATGGCAACCGTCGCCGCCCCAAGCTCGTGCGCCCGTTCAAGAGCAGCAGACACATTGCGGCTGTTGCCCGATGTTGAAATTCCTACGACGACGTCGCCCGGCTGGCACAGCGCGTCAATTTGCCGCCTGAAAATTTCGTCATAACCGCAGTCGTTGGCGATAGCGGTTAGAACTGAGGTGTTGGTGGTGAGCGCGATGGAAGCCAATGCGGAACGCGGGCGCTGAAAACGTCCCACCAGCTCAGCGGCCAGGTGCTGGGCGTCAGCGGCGCTGCCGCCATTTCCGCACCACATCACTTTGTTGCCGCGGAGCAAACAATCGCACACCAGCATCGCTGCGCGCTCGAAAGTATCCTGCTGACTCTTGAGCTGTCGGATAATAGCCAGGTGTTCGCTTACGGCGTCGTTGAAGACGCCGGCCGGATTCAAAGAAGGCATCAGCCCCTCGTGGCGCAATTCCTATGAGGGCCTTCCCAGAACCTTTGGCTACAGAGTGGGTGAGCCGAGTATAAATGCGATGCAGCTTAGCCGAGCGGTCGAGTTTTCAAATATCGAATATGTATTCCTAGATCGGGACGGCGTCCTGAACCGCAAGCCGCTACCGGGCCGATTCGTTACCTGCTGGGAGGAGTTCGACCTGCTTCCCGGCATCGAAGCCGCGATCGCGAAGCTCAATCGGTCAGGTCGCAAAGCCATCGTGGTGACCAACCAGCGCGGCGTCGCTCTCGGCCTGTACTCGCTCGACGATTTGTCCCGAATGCACGAGCGCCTGCAATCACGGCTGGCTGCTTGCGGCGCGCACCTGGACGCGATTTATATCTGCCCGCATGAGGCTGGCCAGTGCAATTGCCGCAAACCGCTGACCGGCTTGTTCGAGCAGGCGTTCCGCGATTTTCCGGCGGCTCACGGCGGCAATAGTGTTATGATCGGCGATTCGCCGCGGGATATTGAGGCTGGGCTTCGCGTCGGAATGCGGACTGTGCTCGTCACCGACAGGCCGCTGAACACGAAGGAAGACCTTCAGCGAGCAGCGTCGCTGGCGAAACTGTGCGTCGCGTCGCTACCGGACTTCATAGATCGCTATCTCTGCCCGTAGCACCAGTTTTGCTTTGCATTTACCTGCCGTATCCGATGGACGTGCTTCAATCGACAAATCGCGCAGCCCTTGTAAATGCTCGGCCGCGCGGCGTAACGCGCCTAAGGTCGCGCGCGCTTCTCGAACTTTCAGTCGCATTCTTGCTTATCCTGCTGGCGCTGTGGAGCGGCAAGCACACCCAATGGATGGTGGCTGGTGTCGCGCTGGCTTGGATCGCGTTCGCCACAATCTTCGCGAACCCCAGCGCGAGGGAGCTGGGATTGCGCATCTCCGGCATGCGGAGTTCGCTCTGGGTCGTCGGCTTCGCCGTACTCGCCGCGATTGTGGGAGTGTGGCTCTCCATTCGGATGCACACCTTCCACGCTGTCTTCGACAACTTCAAATTGGAATGGGCATTCCTGGCTTACATCGTTTGGGCACTGGTGCAGCAGTTCATCCTCCAGGATTTCTTCCTGCCGCGGCTGCTGCGCCTTTTCTCTGTGCGTGCCGTGGCAATCGTCGCCGCTGGATTGCTCTTCGCCGTCGCGCACATTCCTAACCCGCTTCTCGTCATTGCAACTCTGGTCTGGGGTATCGTGGCCTGCGCGCTATTCTTGCGATATCGCAACCTATACATCCTGGGACTGGCACACGCCATCTTCGGCATGTGTCTGGCTGTCGCCGTTCCTAATGCAATTCACCATCAGATGCGTGTCGGTATCGGATATTGGCAGTGGCATCCCCCTGCGAATCTGGTTCAGCGCAGCCAGAAGAGCCAGATGGTGTCAACTGACGCGTGCGTGATGGCCGATGCAACCAGCCTGTGCTCCGCCCGCCAGGCCCGCCCATAAAAGATCCCGGCGAAACTCGCCAGCAGCACATACCGCCAGTTAAAGTGCGTCGCGCCTTTATTGAAGTGCGACAGCCCAAACAACACCGCGGTCACCACGAGTCCCCAGCGCTCGCCAAGCCGTCGCGAGAGCAAATTCTGCACCCAGCCGCGGAAGTACGTCTCCTCCAGCACTGCGACGAACGCGAAGATCGACAGCCACGACAACACGAACTTCGCCAATCCAGGCATGACCGCGTGGAAATGCAGAAATCCCAAGCCAAGTCCTAACGGAATCGCGATGGGAGCGTAGAAGGCCAGCTCGCGCAAACCTATCGCAAAATCCCGCAGGCGCGGCCTGAAGTTGAAGCCCACGTCCGTGAGCCTGCGCGCCACCAGAAATCCGTACAGCCCGGTATCCAGCAGCAGCAGGCGATTGAGCGCGCGAAGATGCTGCGGCCAGATTGGTTCCAGCCAGCGAAACTCAACCACGATCCCAAGTACCACTAAAACGGCGAAGTCACGCCAATTGCCGCGCTGCTCCGGATCGGCCTGCGCCGCATGCCATATAAGCAAAGTCAGCGCCACTGGGACCGCCGCATATAGGAACACGTACGGCCAGTAGAAATACGGCGTCGAATACGTCGCGAGGTAGTACGGGACGGCGCCTATGGCGGGCAGAGCTAAGCGACCTACTGTGGGCAGCCGATTGAGCGCGCGGACGACAGGATTGCCAGCGAATGCCAGGGCCAGCAACGGCAAAAGCAAGATAGCCGCGGCCGCATAACTCAGCGCTGTCCAATGGGGCATGGAAGAAACGCGGGTGCCACCTTCAAGCGGCTAGCGCACCAACTGCTCGAGCGCCTGATGCACGACGGAGAGGCTGGCCGGCCAAAGCATCGCAACCGCTACCGCAGCACCAATCATGGCACCGGCGCCGGTCAATAAGCTGATAACTTCCTTGATTGGCTTGTCAGGTTTGGGTTGCGGCCGGAGCAACCGCTCGACCCGCTCCGATAGCTCTTGACCGCCGCCCACCAACGAGCACGCAAGGTAGCTGGCGCGCGGGCGCGATCCCATCTTTGCGACCCGAACCAACGCCGACGCCAGCGAAAGTGCCCGCTGCGGATCGCCATCTGTTGCCTGGTCATCGGCCGCCCACTCTGCGAACTTCGACCACGCGCGCTCCAGCTTGCGGAAGCGACCGAAGAATGGAACGGCATCCGGAGCTAACAGAATGAGAAATCGCTTCAGGTTGTCGCCCGAGGTGCGATGCGCCTGCTCATGACGCAAAGCGGCGTCTCTTTGCTCGGAAGAAAGCCCGCGCATCACGCGCCGCGAGATCAGTAGCCGTGGACGAAACACGCCGGCAACCGCCAGCACCGCAGTTTTATCGGCCAGCAGCAGCGCGGGAGACTGCTCGCCCGGCACGCTGATTTTGCGGCCGTGCCGCTCGCATTCATGCAGATAACGTGTCGTGCCGCAAACCGCGCCGGCCACGCGCACCAGCGATGGCACCCAGACGGTGACGCCCAGCACCGCCAGGAGCACGCAAGCCACACCAACCTTCTCGCCTGACATCCGGGGCTCAAGCCAAAGATAGCTCGGGATGCAGAATGCCAGCACCGCCATGAGCGTCAACACCAGCGGCGACATGCGTAATAGGAACAAAGTTCGCGCAGCCGACCTCGCCTTCATGTGCTCGGCGAGCCGTACGGCAGTACCTGCGCTCATGCGCACCGCTACTGCCAGCGTCAGATGCAACATGAAGAACGAGGCGCAGCACAGACACAACAGCCGTAGGGTGTAGGGGATAGTCATCCTTTAGAGACCTTCGACAGCTCGCGACGTTTGTTGCGAATCTTCTCTTCCAGCGCATCCAGCAGCATCGCATCATGCTGGCCGACAGCGTCCACCAGCGAGGACAGCAGAAGGTCCCGTGCGGGCTGCGGACCGGCGAGGAATCGTGCCACAAGGTCCCCGGCCCTGCGGCGTTCCCATTCCTGGCTCGACAGGCGCTGAGAATAGACAAAGGCGCGTTCCGATTTATGCCGGTCCAGGAGACCCTTCTTGAACAATCGGTCAAGTGTGGTCATAACGGTCGTATATGCCAACGGCGAGTGAAGTTTCTCGACTACATCACGAACACTGCTCTCGCCGCACTTCCAGACCACTTCCATCACTTCAATCTCAAGCGGTCCGAGCGTAAGATTACGCGCCCAATGACTTGGCGAATGGCTGATCAAAGTTGTACCTCGTCCGATGAGCCTAAAAGCAGGCATTTCATTTGTCAATTCATTCGCCCGGTGGCGCCCATGCGTTCCCGTTTTGCTGCAAGCACTCATTTCCTTTTTTTCTGCGGATTTCGGCTATCCTTCGGCAAATGGAACTGAGTCAACGCCCCATGGGATTCCATTTGCTCAGTAATCAAACGAGTTCTTCCCGGCAGTGGTGACTTTCCGAATCTTTAGTAACCTCTTTGACATAAATCCCTTATCCTAAATCGGCTTTTCTTTATGTTTACTACGCAAGTAATAGTTGCGCCGCCCCAATGCCTGTGATAAAAGTACAAGCATCTGCCTAGGGCACTGCGAAAATTCAACACACATGTGACTGTTGCGCATTCCTGACGACAGTGTGTCCAACTTCAACTTGCTCTTCAGAACATCTCTCTGCGTCCGTTGCGATCATAAGCCGCGGAGAGCCACGTAAAAGGAGAATCGTAACAATGACAACGATGAAGGCCATGGGCCTTTCCATGCTCGCTTTGGGTGCGCTCTTACTCTGCAGCCTGCCTCTGGCTGCCGCAGACGACTCGCAGCCACAGAACACCCTGCAACATGCAACCGACTTTGGCGCCGGTCATGTGACGGTAGTCTTACCCCGTCCATACGGCTTGCATTTGGCTACCCCGGTCCGCCTCACTCCCAAACAGCCCGCAAAGGCAGGCGTGGATCCGGTCGTGCAGCACAACAAACCTTATCCCGCCGAATTCGCCCTCAATTATCACGTCCTGGGCGTCGGCAACGGCTTTCCGGGCTACAGCGTCCCGGATGCCCCGCCAGACACCACCCTGGCAGTGGGTGACACGGAAGTCGTTCAGTGGGTAAACACCGAGTTTGCCGATTTCAATAAGAGCACCGGCGCCGTTATCAAGGTAAACGGTAACGACTTCAACGAGGGCAACCTCCCCTGGCAGGTTCTTACCGGAAGTCCGCTGTGCAAAACCAGCAACGATGGCGACATCATCGTGAAGTTCGACCGCGCTGCGCACCGCTGGATCATGGCGCAGAACGTGGTGTTCACATCTCCGTACGCCGTCTGCGTCGCCATTTCGCAGACAGCAACTTTCTCCGATAATCTCTGGTACGCCTATCAGTTCCCCGTCGTCGCCAACGGCTTCCCGGATTATCAAAAGTGGGGTATCTGGTCCAGCGGCGGTCCCAGTGACGGCTACTACCAGACCTGGAACAACTTCGGTCCCGGCGGCAGCGGCTTCGTCGGCCCGGTATTCTGCGGTTATGACCGCGCCAAGATGCTGGCGGGTGATCCCACAGCCGAACAGATCTGCCACCAGTACACCATAAGCCCGAATTATCAAGACAGCCTGTTACCGGCGGACCGTGAATCGCCGATTCCGCCTCCAGCTAGCGAAGATGAATTCGCCATCGGCAGCCTTGGGGATGACGCCGTGAATCCGAATACGAAGCTGGGCCTGTACTCTGTGCACATCAACAACTGGTCAACCGGCAGCGCGAGCTTTACCGGAGACAACCTCAGCCAGGAGCTTACGATCCCCATCTTCACTCCCGCCTGCAACGGTGCGTACGACGGCAATTGCGTGCCGGAGCCAGGTGTGAGCATGGGCGATTATCTGGAGACGTTGGGCGGCCGCCTGCTCTACCGCCTCGTCTACTGGGAGGACCAGCCACCGGCCAACGCTACGGCTACGCCTCCTAAGCCAGCGCCGGTACAGCACTGGTTGGTAAGCCATGTTGTGACCGGCAGCAGCATGCAGAACGCAGAGCGCTGGTACGACATCATTGCTAACCTAAAAACCGTCCCAGTTACCTCCCTGACCGTCTTCCAGTCGGGTACCTACGAGGGATCGCCCGCCGATAGCCAGTGGCGCTGGTTTGGTGCGATCTCCCGCGACAAGAAGGACGACATCCTCCTGGGCTATAGCGAGTCCAGCACCACTCTCCATCCCTCGATCGCGGTTGCGGGACGTACGGTCACCGATCCGCTGGGCACCCTGTCTGCTGAGGTCTTTTCTGTGATGGGCACAGGCTCGCAGACTGACACCGGCAACCGTTGGGGCGACTACAGCACCATGGCCATCGACCCCACCGACAACTGCACCTTCTTCTATACCACCGAGTACTATATGGTTACGAACACCTTCGACTGGAGCACCGATATCTCCAGTTGGAAGTTCCCGAACTGCAATTAAGACGACGGCACTTTGGGTCTGAACACCTTCAACCGTAACCGCGGGGCATCCTTCATGGATGCCCTTTTTTTGCGCTTGTCATCCCGAGCAAGCCTCTCTTGCGACGCCTTGGCCGGGGCCCCCAGCGAGTGCCGCTGGAGCCTGCCCTGAGCGAAGTCGAAGGGCGGTCGTTGGGGTGGAACTCGCTGCCGTTATGAATATTGCTTGAAACCCTCATCTCCGGCCCCGTCGGGTTATAAGATGGAAGCCGCGTTGACTACCTACAAGCGGCTCATCAGAAACTCCAGCCTTATCGCATCCAGGCTCTCGCGATCTGCGCTTTGCCTTTTGCTGTTGCTTGCGTTCGGACCAGCTGGCCTGTGTCAGACCGCCCCCTCTCTCGCCCAAGCGAAGAAGCTCTACATCGAGGCCTTCACCGGAGGCAAGCCCGCCGACCAACTGCGGCAAAGCTTGATTAAACATCTCCACGAGAGCGGGCGATTTCAGCTCTTGGACAGTGCGGCCGACGCGGATGCAATCGTCACCGGCACGGGCCGGATTTGGACCAAAGGCTACGTGACCACTAGTCTTCGAGCCCCTGCCGCCAACCGCCAGCCGGTTTACGGAGGCTATCTCTCCATAGAAATCACCGGTAAAGATCAGCGGATCCTGTGGTCCTATCTCGTAACCCCGGGCAAGTCGGTCTGGACAAAGATCACCAACGACCTCGCCGGAAGCCTCGCCAAGAAATTGCTGCAAGCCAGCGGTGAGCCAACGTCCTCTCAGCCGGCACAGAAGACAACTTTGCGGGAAACAGCTCTAGACGGCGCGGGAGCCACCTTTCCAGCGCCGCTCTATCAGAAGTGGTTTGAGTCCTTCGAGCAGCGCAACCCCTCAGTTCGCCTTACGTACCGCGCTGTGGGATCAAAAAAAGGCGCCGAACTTCTCGCAGCCCACCAGGTGGATTTCGCAGCTTCGGATGTCTCTGCGCCTGATCTCGGCGAGCCCGGCCTGCATGCACAATTCCGGCGCGTCCCGACCGTACTCGGAGCGGTTGTGCCGATCTACAATCTGCCGGATGTCACCCAGGACCTCCGCTTAACTCCGGAAGTCCTCGCAGGAATTTATCTCGGCACCATCAAGAACTGGAACGATCCCGAGATTCGGCGCTGGAACAAGGGAGTCAATCTGCCTGACAGCGAAATTAAGGTGGTGCATCGTTCCGACGGTAGCGGCACTACCTATACCTTCAGTGAGTTCTTGAGCAAGATCAGTCCGCAGTGGCGAAGCTCCGTAGGCACTGGCACATCATTGAATTGGCCCGTGGGAGTCGCGCTTACCGGCAACGAAGGTGTGGCCGCGCAGGTACAGACCACGCCCAATTCCATCGGCTATGTTGAATTGGTCTATGCGATCCAGCACGAATTGAATTTCGCCCTTGTGCGCAACAGCTCCGGCGAGTTCATTCGTGCCAGTATCGAGAGCTTGGCCACAGCTGCGAAATCTGCCAGCGCCGGCCCAGGCCCTCCGCCGAGCATTACCAATTCGCCCGCCAGGGGAGCTTACCCCATCTCCACCTTCACCTGGATTCTCCTTCCAGAGCAGATCGGCGATCCTGCCAAGAAAACTGCGCTGTACGAGTTGCTCCGATGGATCCTCACCGATGGCCAAAGCGAATGCTCGGCCCTGGCCTACGCTCCGCTTCCCTCACAAGTCGCGCAGCGCGAGCTTCAAGCGCTAAGCGCCATGCAGTGACACCGAAGTAGATCCTGGATGTCGCCGTACTTCATCCGAACTAAGGTACGCACCCCTCGGACTACGACGATTCTTTACACAAAATCCTTCTTCTTCAACTTAGACCCCTCACCCTGCAACCTATAATTTGATTAAACCCACATTTCATAATTTCCGCAGCGCTAGTCGCGCGACTTTCCCATTAGTTTGGAGAAATAGAACGATGCAACTTTGCTACATCGAGAAGTTATTCCCCTGCGTGAGCCCAAAACATCGCAAATTCCTAATCACGATCTCTCTCACCCTGCTGCTTGGCCTGACGGCCTGCGGCGGAGCAGCCTCACAGTCCTCGTTGGTTCCGCAACCGCAAACTCCGTTAGTGCAGCCCGCGCAAGCTCCGAGTAGCCCCGCGCCTCCACCCTCGCCGCCCAGTCCTCCATCGCCGCCTTCTTCGAACCTTCCCATCCCGGCTGGTGCGACTACGATTTCCGCCGTCCAATCACTTCCCAACTGGCAATGGTGCACCGCGGAACTCAATGGAAAGCCGTGCGCCAGCGGACTGGGGAATGCCACGTCCACCATGACCCCAAACCAGAAGACTCCCTCGCTGAGCGGCAACTCATCACAGTTCACGCTCGGCGGCAAAACCCAGTATTCGAATGCCCTGTGGTGGAAGTCGTTTGGCCCGAATAACACGCCCACGCATTTTGTCTACGACCTGCACTTCTACATCGACGATCCCAATGCGCCGGAGGCCCTCGAGTTCGACATCAATCAAAGCATGGGTGGAGCTCGATACACCTGGGGCACGGAGTGCAGTTATCGCGACACCGGGTACTGGGACATCTGGAATCCAGAGAGTGAGCATTGGGAGACGACGTCCGTTCCTTGCCCGGTAGTTTCGGCGAAGACCTGGTACCATCTGACTTGGCAAGTGGAACGCGTGAACGGCCAGGTGCACTACATCAGCGTGACTCTCGACGAAAACGTCAGCAACGTCGACAAATACTACAAGCCGCAAGCGCACTATGGGGGCGAGGACGTAAACGTTGCCTTTCAGATGGACGGCGACTACCGGCAGGACCCATATAATGTCTGGCTGGACAACGTAAGCCTGTCGTCGTCGTGAAGGATTCGGAGTCCTTGCCATAACAAAATCCCACCCAAGCAGAGCGGCTTGGGTGGGAACTTCCAGCATTTGCTATGAACCCGCCATTAGGCGCTTTGAGCGCTACTTTCCCACGCCGGCATCCTTGCAATCGTTTGGCGGTTCGGCGGCCTCAGTCATGAACGTGCCATGGTTGGAGAACCAATGGGGGGCTGCCCGTCTAATCTCGCCAGCGCCGACCGACGGTTTGGCAAAAAACCAGGAGAAATAAGCCAACTCCTGCAGATGGTATTCGTAGTTAAAAGGCTGCGCTGGCTTTTTGATTTTGATCGTCCATGGTTTAGGGGTGAAGACCACCTTTTTCTTCGCATCTATCGTAGGCTGGCTCAGGGGGTCACCAACCTCCATATTGGACTGGCACTCCCCCCACGGTACTTGCCCCCCCCACCATTTTGGTGTCGGGTTGCCTGATTTACTACCCTTCTTGAACCAGTCGCCGTCGTCGCCGCCCACTATCGGATTGTTCATCCATTCCCCGATTTCGTGGCTCAATGTACTGACGTCTCCGTCAATGCTCATTTTCCCTTTGTCATCTCTGAGAACACTATCGAAGTCCGCAAATGCAAAGGTCCTCGTAATCTTGTTGTCCCCGTTCCCTGATGTCTGAGAGCTGTGATAGCCGGGAATACAGGCCGTTCGACTAGGCTCCCATTGGCCGGCTGTATCTGGGTTAGGACACAGTTGAACCGTATCGACCAGGAATATCGTGAAGTCGGTGGGTTTGACGTTCTTATTGTTAACCAGATCGGTCCAAAGCGTCTGCAAGTTAGCTTTCCACGTGCGTTCCAGAATCCAGCCGCTACGTTTCTTTTGACAGTCCTGTTTGAATAATCTGGTCTTGCCGTCGCCGTTCGTGACCTCGATTGATTCTAGAATGTCGTCGATCGGATCTAGTTTGACCCGGTATGCGCTACTGCCGCCTGGTGTCCCGCTGGCATCATCGATCACAGTCCAAAAATTAGCCCGCTGAGAGAAGTCTCCGTACTGGGTCTTCTCGTCGGAGATCCCTTGCAGCACATTGTCATTTCCCAGGTTTGTGTATCCTTCTGCTTTCCCGTAGTCCCGGAACAAAGGAGACCGGGCCACGATTTCAAACACGCTGTGAGGCTTGTTGTCTGCGTCGGTCGCGCATGAGTTTGTTTCCAAAGGGTCGAACACAGTTTTTGTCCCCCCTTCGTCAATCGTGACCGTCACCCAGACTCGATGCGTCATTACCGTAGTTGGTGTTTGGTTCTGTTGTTTGTCGAATGGGCATGCTTTCCCGACAACCACACTCCCATCCTCACCCCCATACATGCCCTTATCTCCCCGGTCGGATTTTACTTTGTAGCTCCACAGTGGAACTGTCATTCCATAATCCTTAGGAACGCTGCAGTCGGCTCCGCCTGGTGCGTCTTCTTTATCCTGGGCTAAAGCACTTTCAACAGCCCCACAGCTCAGCACTGCCAGCAATGCCAAAAGGAATGTAAGTTGCTTCAGGCTTTTCATGGCGACCTCCTTCGGTCGAAAGTTACATCAGACTTTGAATCAAATGAGGGGCAACCCTCACGGGAGCTGCCCCGGCCGAAATCTAGCGAGCAGCACCCGACGGGATAGGGCCCCCAAAAACCGCAACTGAGCGCTCTCCCGCCTGATAGAACCTAACTCCTCCAGCGCCTGGATACGATGGACCAACGAGCATGAATTCGCCGAACTGATCAAATCCTTCGGGCAAGCTATCAACCTGGTAGACGCCAGTGATGGTGTGGCTGCCCAGATCGTTGACGGAATCTAATAGTTCATACTGTCCGTTGGCGATGCGAATGATCGCCAGCTGCGACGGGTCGGTGATTCCGTACCCATTGCCCTGGCTGTCGCCATACTGGATAGTGACGCTAATGGTTCCCTCGACAAATAGGTTCTGGTCCGCCTGCATATCGAAAAGAGGACCATAGGAGACGAGACCTGTAGGCGGCGGTCCGTAGGCAAACTCCGAATCCGACCAGGAGTACTCAAGAGTTCCGGAAGTAACTACATTCCGGATATTCAACCCTAGTGTTTTGCCAACATCGACAGGGCCCGACCCGGCGACCTGCACCTCTTTGAAGATCCCCGGATCCGGGAAATCGCCGATACCCTGCAGCTTCTTTTGCCACTCCTCCTGCTCGACTTGAAGTAAGTCTTCAGCTTTTTTAAACAGGCTTTCGAGATCCTCAGGCTTTACGCGTTTGTTCCCATTCATCAGATTAAGAGACTGAAAATCATTGGGTGGCAGAGACAGAAGGAAAGCTTTAAGGTCGCCCAGCCGCTTCATAGCTTCCACGGTGTCGTTGACCCTGACGCGATCGCGGTATGCGTTCCACTTTGCCACAAGATCGGTAAAGACCTTGCTTGGCTTGGTTTGGCCCTGCAAACTACCAAACTTGAAAGTGATCTCCAGCTTCCCGGGGTTGCCATCCAGTCGTGTGGAGAGCAGGTTGGCTGCTTCTTTCAGCCGGTTAGTTCCTTGTTGGGCGTTGTATGTTAGGAAATAGTTTTCCAGGATCTTGTCGAGCCGCCGCCTACCCTCCGATTCTCCATTGTTGTAGGCTTTGACCATTGTGATCACGTTATCGAGGGTCAACTTGGGGACGCACTTTTCCAGGTCCGCGGTGGCGCGTTGCCGTACGGAAAAGCTGTTATCGTCCAACATGCGGATCAACTTGGTAAGTTCCATTTCATCCAACTTGACCGTGCATGGGTCGTTCGCTTGTGCACTGGCGCAAAGGCTCGCCGCCAGTATCAAAGTAATAACCGCGAACCATCGCACCGCTCGTCTGGCAGCCATCCCGAGGTGGATAGCACCGAAAGAGAATTTGTCAGCGTTGATTGCTTGGGTTTGCATCGCGACCTCCTTATCGTCGTTAACTTTTCACCAGGGCATGAAGCGGACTTTCACCCGCCTTCACAGCGTTGCCTGCTAGAGCAGCCAGTGAAACTCGCTCCCGGCTGCGCTCATGGCCGCACAATGCGCCCGTCGCACCTTGCGTTCAATGGTTGTGGTCTGATTTCGGGATGATCTCGAGATGATCGTTTAAGCTGCTGATTGGGCTAGACCTAACCTGCTCGATGGGAACAACGTAGCTCTGCTGGAGGAGGCGTCGGCATCGTACCCGCCAGCACCATCCGGGGGTCGTCGACTGGCATTCAAGTGAGCGCTTTGATAGTCTCACTAGTTTGTCTCGGGCCGGTCCACCCTAACGTCGGAGATCCTCTTTGCCATTTCGGCTCTCATTCATCCTTTCCTGCGCCGTCTCTTCCCTATTACTCACTTTCACTCTCTCTGCGCAGATTAACGACTCCGACCGCCAACTCGCTCACGACATCTTCAAGCAACTCATCGAGATCAATACCACCGACTCGGTTGGCAACGTGACCACCGCCGCTAATGCTATGGCGCAGCGCCTCCGGGAGGCAGGATTCGCAGACAGCGACATCCAGGTGCTCGGGCCGAACGACCGCAAGCAGAACCTGGTCGCGCGCCTGCACGGCACCGGCGCTAAGAAGCCCATCCTGCTCAACGGTCACCTCGACGTCGTCGAAGCCCGGCGCGAAGACTGGACCACAGATCCCTTCCAGTTCGTCGAAAAAGACGGCTTCTACTACGGCCGTGGCACCCAGGACATGAAGTCGGATGACACAATCTTTGTTGTCGTCCTCATTCAGTTCTTCAAGGAAGCCTACAAACCAGATCGCGACATCATTCTTGCTCTCACCGCCGACGAAGAGGGCGGAAAGTCGAACGGAGTTGACTGGCTGCTGCGCAATCATCGCGAGCTGATCGATGCCGACATTGTTCTCAATGCCGACAATGGCGCGGTTGACACCGTGAACGGCAAGCCAACCTCAGTCTCCATGGATGCCACCGAAAAGCTTTACGCCGACTATCAGCTCGGGGTCACCAATCCCGGGGGTCACAGCTCATTACCGGTGTCGAACAACGCCATCTACCACCTCAGCGACGCCATCGCACGGCTTCAGCAATACCAATTCCCGTTTGAGTTGAGCGCGGTCACGCGCGCCTATTTCATCGCACGCTCGAAAATCGAAAAGCCGCAAACCGCGGCCGACATGAAGGCCATATTGAAGTCGCCACCCGATCCCGCCGCAGAAAAACGTCTGTCCGCCAATCCTGAGTACAACGCGCTGTTCCGCACCACTTGTGTTCCCACACGCCTCAATGCCGGCCACGCTAATAACGCCCTGCCGCAAAGAGCGACTGCCAATGTAAACTGTCGGATTCTGCCCGGACACTCGCGCGAAGAGGTGCGCCAGAAGCTAGTCGAGATCTTCGCCGACCCGAAGGTTATAGTTCGCTACGTGACCGTCGACGGACAAGTGCTCGACAAGGCGCCCGACGACAAGGGAATGGCGCCGGTTTCGTTGCGGCCCGATATCATGCAGCCGCTGCAGCAGGTAGTGACCGAGATGTGGAACGTGCCGGTAATTCCCAGCATGAACACCGGCGCCTCCGACGCTGTTTACACTAACGCGGGGGGCATGCCCACTTATGGCATCACCGGCGTCGGCATCGACCTCGACGACGTACGCGCACACGGGAAGGACGAACGGGTGCGCGCGCAATCGTTCTATGATGGATTGGACTTCTATTATCGTTACCTGAGGGCGGTGACCGGAAGCACTGTCAGTCACTGACATTTCATCCATCATTTCTCTGAGCAAACACTGGAGGCTATCTTGACCCGATTCAACAAACAGGTTTTCTCTTCGCTACTCGTAGCTTTGCTGTTGACCACCGCAGCCTTCTCCAAGGAAGACGCGCATGAGCTGCTGGCAAAGTCGTTTCAGCAGGCTGACCTCTGGACGCAAGGCCCGGTGAAGCTGGTGGCCCACGTTCGCATGCCTTCGCCGAACGGTGACCTGATGCTCGATTACACGCTTTCCTGGGCAGGTCCGGACAAGTGGCGCGCCGAGTGGAGTGCACCCGGTCTGCAGCAGGTCACAGTGCTGAACAACGGCAAGCTATCCTACGTAACCAACCAGCCTGCGCCGCTGGTGCGGGCCATTGAGTTTGAAGCTGGTTTAGCCGCGCTCGACGGCGGCAATCCCGCTGGCCCCTACACTATGCCGCCTATGGATTGGGAGAAGGCCAAGCTCGATGTTTCCAAGAAGAAGGTCAATGGCGCCGACGCCAAGTGCATGGCCTTTGGCCAGCCGGCTACAACGCTCTGCATAGATAACGCTAGCACTCATCTGGTCAGCGCCGACGGCGAAGTCGGTACCTTTGAATACAGCGACTACACGACCGTTGGGAGTAATGCCTATCCGCAGACCATCAAGGTCAACTACAACAAGGTACTCATGGAGGACGCGAAGGTAATCGTCACCCGCGGCGAAAAATTCGCCGACACCCTCTTTGCGGCTCCGGAGAAGAGCACCACCGTGGACTTTCCCACCTGCGCCGACGTAGACAAGAACTTCACCGCTCCGCACCTGAACAAAACCATCCCCCCTAAGATGTCGGATGCAGCTAGGAAGGCCAAGAAATACGGCGTGGTGTGGGTGCTGGCCATCGTGGGCAAAGATGGTTCGGTGAAGAAGGCCAGCGTGCTTGGCGGCGATCCTGACTTGAATCCAGAAGCCGTCGAGGCCGTGCAGCAGTACAAGTTCACACCGTATATGCGCTGCAGTCAGGCGGTGGAATTCCAGAAGGTCGTGGTGGTGCCGTTCCTGCCTCCGCAACAGCCCTCAGACCAGGGCTCGGTGGTCACGCCCCACTAGCACGGGTAGAAGCGGGGCTTTAGCACAGATGCCCCGTTCTGGCCTGGCGAGGGATCTGCGGTTGACTTGTTCCTTCACCGAACGCTGGCGAAGGGCTGTTCCCGCCAGCTCACGGCGCGAAGTACCCCGAGATATCCAGAATCAGATTCGTGACATCGTTCGGGTCGTTCTGGTTCAAGGGGCTGGCATAGGCGTCGACTTTGCCGCTTTGCCCGGCCGGCACGATCGCCAGGTTGGAGGTAATTGCCCCGTCGAAAGCGTTCAACGTTGAAACCACCGGCTGCTGAACGCCGTCAGGCCACAGGGTCAGGAAGCCCAATCCGCCCTGCGGCACCACCGTCGCGTTGAATACGTAGGCCTGCGACTGGGACGGCGGAGCACACACGCTGCCACGCACATCCACCGGAGGATTCAACGCAAACTGGAAGGGATGAGGACGAGTGTCCAGCACCCGGCAGGGCACCACCGAATACAGTGACAATGCACCCGTTCCTCCCGGCGCGGCAAAGTAGCCGTTCACGTCGATGAGCAGGTCAGTGTCGTTCGACGGGTTCACCCGGATGCTGCCGCCCGTGCCTGCGGGCAGGATCGCGGCGTTGGCCGTGTCTTGTCCTCCCGTCCAATTGAGGGTGGAAACCACAGGACAGTTCTGCGGATTCGAAGGTGTCGGGCAGGTGGTGATGAAGCCCATGGCCGTATGCGGCAAGGCGGTGAAGTTGAACGAGTAGGCGACCGCTCCTTGTTGAGGCAGGCCGCAGTTGCTCATGAGGACGGGAAAATCGCGGTTCATGCCGCCCGCCAGGAACGGACCACCCAAGGGTCCGTTAGGGCCGCGCGTGTCAACCACCCGGCACGGCGGCAGAGCATAGAACTGCAAGGTCTGCGGACTTGGAGAGGTGAAGTAGCCGTCGATGTCGAGGATCAAGTCCGTGGTATCGGTCACATACACGCTGACCGCGTTATTCCCCGAGGGCACAATCGCCGCGTTAGCTTTCACACGCCCATCGGGCGAGTTCATGGTAGAGACGAAAGGCTGAATTTCGCCATTGGGCCAAATGGTCAGATAACCTAACGATCCATGCGGAACGACCGTGACATTCAACGAATAGGCAGCGGCACTTGTAGGGATGCCGCAATTCCCAAGCGCCGGCACGAGGAAGCTTTGCGAGGTACCGCCTTGGATAGGATTGTGCGTCTGCCGAGTATCGACCAGACGGCACGGCGCGACGGGAACAAGTTGAACAGGGCCGACCACCTGAAAATCGGTGTTGCTGATTAACGTACTGCCGGGTATGGTCACCTGGACCGTACCGGTGGTCGCGCCGGCCGGAACTGTGGTGGTGATCTCGGAAGACGATACAACGTTGAATGGCGCTTGTGTGCCGTTAAAGGCGACGCTGGTTGCAGCCATCAGATTTGTCCCCAGTATTGTGACGGGTGTTCCCACTGTGCCGGAGCTGGGCCGTATCACCACGAACGGAATATCGCTCGTGGATAAACGGAAGACGGTGCCGCAGCCGCCGCCGCTGCAATTGATCCCACCTCCGGATGTCGTACCGTAGAAGTTTCCGTCAGTGCCTTGCACGGGTGGAACCTGAGGACTGATGCCGTCTGGCCCGCCGAAGCCATGCAGGGAGGTGAACGCGCCCGCAGGGGTGATCTCGTACAACGTGCCACAGCCGAGACTGAAACAAAGTTGATTTAGGCTTGTGCCGCCGATCGGCGTTGTGCCATAGAAATTCCCGTCCGTGCCTTGAATCAGGCCGGCGACAGGCTGGGCGCCATCACTACCTTCGAAGCTGTGAAGCGTGGTCAGCGCGCCGCCGGGCGTGATTTTGAAGACCGTGCCATGGTGTCCGGCGCCACCCCCTATTGCAGCCCCATAGAAATTCCCATCCAGCCCTTGCACCAGCCCAGCGCGGGTCCCTGAACCGTCGGGACACCCATTTCGACTGCAGAAGACATAAATCGTCGTCAATGTGCCACTGGGAGTTATTTTAAAGATGGTGCCGCCATTGTTGGAGCCGCCCCCTCCCTGTGACGTCGTCCCGTAGAAATTGCCATCAGCTCCATTTACCAAACCAGCGTACGGACTATTCCCGTCAGGGCAACCGCTTTGGTGGCAAAAGTTGTAGATCGTAGTCAACGTACCACCAGGCGTAATCTTGAAAACTGTGCCGAATGCAAGCCCGTTGCTGCCCCCAGAATAGGTCGTACCGTAAAAATTCCCGTCGCTGCCCTGCACCAGTCCACCAAGTGGGACACTGCCGTCGGTGCAGTTGGGCTGAGAGCAAAATGTGTACAGTGTCGTCAGTACGCCGCTCGGGGTAATTTTGAAGACGGTCCCACAGCCATACTGATAGCAAGGCGGGTTGGTTACGCCTCCGCCCTGGGTGGTTCCGTAGAAGTTTCCGTCGCTGCCTTGTACCAGCGGGCCGGAAGGCTCCGTACCATCCGCGCAGTTCATTTGCGAGCAGAAGGCGTAAACCGTCGTCAACGTCCCGCCGGGCGTGATGCTAAAGAAGACTCCACACCCGCCTAGGGGGGACAAAAAGCACGGACCACTGTTACCACCGGCCTGCGTTGTGCCGTAGAAATTTCCGTCGATGCCCTGGATGAGAGGCGAATTGGAGTCGGCACCGTTAGTGAAATTGAAACTCGCCAGCGTGGTGAAGCTTTGTGCGCTCGAAGCAATCGTCGCCGCCGCGCAAAATACAACCACGATACAGCCCATTCTCGACAACCTGAACTTCCTCAACCGCAGACGGTTCACACGACTCATGTTTCTCTCCCGAAAGGTTTCTCGTTGGATCCAGCTTCTTTGGAGGGTGCGCGGGAATACTATCACTGCCGCGCTTTCAGTCAAAGGCTCTTCCGCGTATCTGCGAGGGTTCCATCCAGGCGGTGCGAGACATCATTAATCGCGGTCATTGGAGTGAGAATAGGCCTTGAGCCGAGGGTGGGAGTCACCTACGCGGCCGGTAGTTACTCCTCGAACTCCGCCGGCCCTGATGAGGACAGTTTCGCCTGCTTGTGCCGAACCGACAGCAGTGCCAAAGCGCATGAACCCAGACGCGCCAGCGTGCCGCTGGTGCGGCCGGTCACGAGCACCGGCACGCGCGCGCCGATCACCAGGTCTGCGATCTGCGCATCCGACATGTACTGCAGCTGTTTCACGAGCATGGTGCCGGCTTCAACGTCTTGTACCACGAGAATGTCAGCCTGTCCGGCGACCGGCGAGATGATTCGCTTTGCCTCGGCAGCCGCCGCTGACACAGCAACATCGTATCCCAGCGGTCCGTCGAGCACCCCGCCGGTAATCTGCCCTCGGTCCGCCATTTTGCACAACACTGCCGCATCGAACGACGACTTCAACTTAGGCGAGACGGTCTCCTGGGCGAACAGAATCGCAACTTTGGGACCTTCCAGCCCCAGCGCGTGCGCCAGTTCAATGGCATTCTGTACGATGTCCCGTTTGTCTACGACCGTCGGCGAAATATTCAGGGCCGTATCGGTGATGAACAGCAGACGCGGGAAGTCCGGCACCTCCATCGCCGACACATGACTCATCCGGCGCGCGGTGCGCAACCCCTGTTCCCTGTCGACGAAGTGCATCAGTTCGTCAACGTGCAAGCTGCCCTTCATCAGCGCCTCAACCTTGTGCTCGCGCGCCATGGTTACGGCGCGCTCCCGGCCTGATGACTATGCTCCGTGTACACCTTCTCAAACTGCGAAATATCGATCTGCGCCTGTTCCGCGGCCACGCGGATTTTCGCTTCAGGTCCCACCAGCACAGGAATGATCAAGTTGGCCTCCGCAGCCTCCTGCGCCGCCAGCAAAGACGTCGTCTCCACCGGATGAACAATGGCCGTCAAAATCGGAAAAAGCCCGCGGCTGATGTCAATGAGCTGACGAAACTGTCTGCCCCTTTCCACCAGCTTGATCTCCGGCAGCGTCACTCGCTCACGCGAGATTTTCTCGGTCGGGGCAATCACCTCCGCTGTGCCGCTTATGACCAGCTCGCCGCGCTGGTTTACCGCCTGGCACTCCAGCGTCACACGGTGCTTTTCCGCATCGAGCTCCGACACCTTCGCCGTTACCAGGATCGTATCGCCCAAGCCAACCGGCCGCCGGAAGCGCAGCGATTGCCCCAGATAAATCGCACCTGGCCCCGGCAATTGTGTGCCCAGCACCGTCGAGATCAGCGCCCCGCCCCACATGCCATGCGCAATGATCTTGTGGAACATGTCGCTCTTGGCGAACTCCTCGTCCACATGCGCCGGGTTGACGTCGCCTGACATAATTGCAAACAGCTCAATGTCTTTTTGCGTAAGAGTTCGCGAGATGCTGGCGCTGTCGCCGACTTTCAATTCGTCGAACGTGCGGTTCTCAATGCGGTCGATACTGGCGGTTAGGCTCATTTCTTCTCCGGAGAGTCTACGCCCAAGGCTAAAACAAAGGTGGTCCGAGCCCGGTTTGTCATCACGAGCAGGCTTCAGCCTGCGAGGGATCTGCTGTTAACTGGTGCCGAGTGCCGCGATACAGCGATCCCTCAGCTTCGTTCCATAGTTCAGATTCTTTCCTACACTCCAGACTATCTGATAGCTTCACCTCCTGCCTCTACTTTCAATTCCTAAAGTGGGAATCACCGCCGGGGGACTTGGTCTAATCGCGCGTTTTCGTTGAGGTCGGCACCGGCGGAGAAGAAATGCACGTTGCCGGCAATCACGAGCCGTGATGGAGGATGAAGTGCCAGCCGCTCCACGGCGCTTGTGAGCGCCAGTACGCGTGCAGAGGTCAGCCGATTCGTCCCGTCCTGCGACACGAGGCGAAGCACTAGGCCGTAGGCGTGATCTTCCAGCTCGTAAAGGCGCTCTTCGGCGGAATTGACCGATCAGAAGATCTTCAGGTAAATGGTGAGATATTTCTTCGGGTTCTGGCGGACGGCCTTGATCAAATTGCGCGTCTCGACCAGAAGGTCATTGGTGTTGTTGTACAGCGCCGGGTCCTTGAGGAACTTGCCCGCGCTGCCTTCGCCTGCGTCCAGCCGGTCGACGATATTGTTCACGCGGGTGACGGTGTTGTCGATGCGGCGTGCCATGGCCTCATCTTTTGCCAGCTTACCCAGCGTGCCTTTGCCGGCATTTACGTCAGCAACAATCTGGTTGGCGTTGGCCACCATCTTGTTGGCGTTGTCGTACAGCGTGGGATCTTTCAGGAACTTGCCAACCGTACCTTTCCCGCTGTTCACTTCATCGACGATCTTGTTAACGCTGTCTACCGAGGCGTTGATCTTGTTGTAGAGCTCATCGCTATTGATGAGCTTGCCGATAGTGCCATGCGGCGAGTTGATCTCGGTGACCACCTGCTGCAACTGATTCACCGTCTCGTTGGCGCGGTCGAACAGCGAAGGATCGTAGATGATCTTGCCGATGGATCCTTTTCCGCTCTGAATGTAGGACAGGATGTCATTCAGTTGTTTCACCAGAACGTTGATGTTCTGCAAAGTGCTCTGGCTGGCGCGCACCACGTCCTGCAGCTGAGGGGTCTCGCGCGTGGGCAGCGCCTCTCCGTTCTGGATGGGAGCGCCCTTGGCCTCCCGGCAATCCATGTCCACAAATACCTCACCCAAGACGCCGGCCGTCGTCAGTGCAACTGTGCACCCATCGGACATGGTATCGGCGTACTTGGTGGTGATCTTCATGGTCACTTCGACCGGCGTAGCTTTATTGGGAGGATTCTTTGTCACGCTAATACGGGTCACATTGCCGATATCGACGCCCTCCAGGCGTACCGGAGCGCCGACGCGCAGCCCGCTGGCGTTATCGACATAGGCGTGAACGAGGATTTTCTTGGTAAAAAGACCGGTGGTGCCGGTCATCAGGAAGATGAGAACGGCCAGGGTAATCAGCGCAACAAGAACAGTGACTCCTACCCGAAGCTCCGACCAACGGACCTGTTTTTCGCTTGGCACGCTCTAACGATCGCCCCTCGGACACGACTACCGTCCCAAAGCTTTGAAATCATACCATGCGGTCTGTGAAGCGATGCACCCGTCCCGCTGTGCGGGGACGGGTGAAACGCGATTTCGAACGCCGTGGTGAAGCAACGACTTGGAGGGTCCTCGGAGATGCCCGCTTGGCGGGACGAGTGCATCCGGGATACCCAGCTACAGCTCCAACTCGGCGCAGATCATATTGTCCTCCAAATTGGAGTACATCTTGAAGCCGAGTTTTTGACAGAGCGAGCGCATCTCGCGGTTCTCCGGAAGCATGTTGGAGATGACCTTCGCCAGCTTTTCGTTGCGAGCCACTTCTACCAGCTGGCGATACAACTCGGTGCCGAGGCCTTTGTGTTGCGCATCGTCGATGGCGACGGCGGCTAATTCGGCTTCGTTGAGGCCGTGAAGCTTGCTCATGCGGCCAACCGCCAGGATTGACTTCTCGCCGTCAATCTCTCGCTCGGCGACCAGCGCCCACTCGCGGTCATAGTCGATGAAGCAGGCGCGTGTAAGCCGGTCGTGTGCCGTGCGCTGCGTCAGCTTCAACGGCTGGAAGTAGCGCAAGTACACGCTGCGTTCCGACAGCTTCTCGTGGAACTTGATCATGGCCGGCTCGTCCTCGGGACGGATGGGACGAATACAGACCGACTGGCCATCTTTCATCTTCCACTCGGAAACCAAATGAATGGGATAGGGACGGATAGCGGGCTTGGGCAACTTGTCCTCGGTCATCTCGAGACCGTGGACGACGACGCGGGCATCCAGCGCCAGCAGGCGATCGGGTGAGGCCAGCAGCGGGTTGATGTCGATCTCCTTGATCCATGGCTGCTCGACCACAAGCTGGCTGAAGCGAACCAGCAGGTCTGCCAGCGCGGCCAAGTTCACCGGCTTGCGGCCGCGAACGCCCTTCAGCGCACGGAAGATGTTGGTCTGCTCCATCATTCGCAGCGCAAGAGTCGAGTTGAGCGGAGGCAAGGCCAGCGCGCGGTCCTTGAACACTTCGACCAGTTGACCGCCGGTGCCGAAGAGAATCACCGGGCCGAACTGCGAATCCAGGCTGCTGCCGATGATGAGCTCGTAGCCGTCCAGCTTCGCCATCGGCTGCACGGTGACACCCTGGAAGTGCTCGGCGCCGACTTTTTCCGTCACCGCCTGCCTGATGGTGTTGAATGCTGTCTTCACCGCCTGCGCGTCGCGCAAATTCAGCTGTACGCCGCCAACATCAGTCTTGTGGGTGATGGTGAGCGAGTACAGCTTCAGGACGATGGGATAGCCAATCTCTTCCGCAGCCTGCAGCGCCTCTTGCTCGGTCTGGGCGACGCGCGTCTCGACGGTGGGTATGTCGTATGCCTTCAGCAGTTGCTTCGATTCGTACTCGGTGAGGATGGTTCGGCCGGACTGGCGCACGTCGTCGATGATGCGTTCCGCTTTGCCCCGTTGCAGCGTGGCGTCCGCGTTCTGCGGCATTGCCGGGGTTTCGTAGATGCCCTTCAGGTTGTAGGCGTAGCGCCACATGTAGTTAAAGGCGCGCACGGCGCTGTCGGGAAACTGGAAGGTCGGAATGCCGGCCTGGTTCAGGATCTGTTCGCCGGCCGCGACTTCGGCGCCACCCATCCAGCTCGCCAGCACCGGCTTCCCAAGGCCTTTGGCATAGGGCTTGAGCTTCTCGGCAATCTGCGTCGGATGGGTCATGTCCTGCGGCGTGAGCACGACCAGCATGCCATCGATGCTTGGGTCCTTAGCGGCGATCTCCAGTGACTTCGCGTAGCGCTCCGGCTCGGCATCGCCCAGAATGTCCACGGGGTTGTTGTGGCTCCATTGCGCCGGGAGGATCTCGTCAAATGCCTTCATGGTCTCAGGGGAGAGGTCAGCCAGTTCGCCGCCTCCAGCGACAAGCGCGTCGGTCGCGAGCACGCCAGGGCCGCCGGCGTTGGTCAGGATGCACAGGCGCTTTCCGCGAGGCCTGGGCTGCTTCGCCAGTACGTCGGACATGAAGAAAATGTCCGCGATGCTGTTGACGCGCAGCACGCCGGTACGGCGGAAGGCGGCGTCCAGGACCTCGTCACTGCCGGTTAGAGCGCCGGTGTGCGAAGCCGCAGCCTTGGCCGCGGCGGCAGTTCGTCCGGCTTTGATAACGATGACGGGCTTGGTGAGCGAAACTTCGCGAGCGGCGGAGAGGAACGACCTCGCGTCGCCGATCGATTCCATGTAGATGACAATGCTCTGGGTGCGCTGGTCGCTGCCGAAGTAGTCCACCAGGTCGCCCCAGTTCACGTCCAGCATGGAGCCGACAGAGACGAAGGCGCTGAAGCCGACGTTCTCACGCAAGCTCCAGTCGAGCACAGCGGTGCAGAGCGCGCCGCTCTGGCTGATGAACGCGACATTACCGGGCCGCGCGACCGTGTGGGCGAAGGTGGCATTGAGCCCGCGAATGGGATTCATCACGCCCAGACAGTTGGGGCCGATGAGCCGCATCTTGCCGCGGATGATTTGAGAAATCTGGTGTTCCAGCTCTTTGCCGTGCTCGCCGAATTCCTTGAAGCCGGCAGAGATCACGATGGCGGAAGGGATGCCGACTTCCACGGATTCCGCGATGAGATCGGGCACAGTGTCGGCGGGAGTGGTAACGACCACCAGGTCTACCTTGTCGGGTAGATCTCTGACGCTGGGATACGCTTTGATCCCGAGAACGCTGGGGCGCTTGGCGTTGACTGGGAACACGGTGCCGCCGAATGGGCTGCTCAGCAGATTCCAGAGCACGGAGCGGCCCACGCTCCCCTGGCGCTCGGATGCGCCGATCACGGCCACGCTCTGCGGCATGAAGAGCGAGTCCAGCGGATGAGTCTCGGAACGGTAGATGTCAGAAGAGGGATCGGCTTTGATGGAGCTGGCGAACTGCGGCTTGGTTGCGGTAGTTGTCATTGGTCAATCCTCGCAGGTATTACGTTCTAGTCTAAGCGCAGGGACAGGATCGATGGGAAAAACTAATCACCGGTTTTTGTGACGGGACTCACAAGGCAGTTGCGATGTGGAACGAATTTGAGCTGGTCTTTTTCGCATCGAAACGGCGTCCGCGGCGTCTATACTAGAGGTCGCCAACAAGTTTGGCGTTATATGAGTATTGAGAAAACAGCTGAACCTCCGAGTAATCGGAGGCTGAACGATTTCGGCTCCGCGTACCGTCCCGCCTTGCTCGCCTGAGCGCTGCATCGCTTGCCCGGTCACGGAGTGCGACGTGAACCCGGGTGAGTGGAACTCCACAGTGAAGACCACCCTCCAAAGCCGCGCCGGCTCCTGCGGGCGCTTTCAAAGGAGGAGCCATGCTGATCAAAGGCAGGACCAACTATTCCGCGGTCACTCCGCAGCTTGCACGCATGTGGATCAAGACCGGCGACGCAAAAAGGCCGCTGAAGAGCGTATGGATTAATGAATCGAAGCTGCACGACTTCGGCGAGGAGCTGTCTGCTGCGACGCACGATGAGGAAGACCGTGAACTCGCAGACGACCACTTAGCCTTAGCGGCCTAGCCGCTTCTCGCTTTTCGCTCTTCGCCGGATCGGTCAAAGAACCGTGTCATTTGGCGAAAAGCGAAGGGCGAGAAGCGAATACCAAAATCCGGGACCACCGCTTTGATACAATGATCGCTCCGCGAACAATCTGCGGCGACGCGCCCCTTGGGCGGGACTCCTACATTTGGCACCACACGCGACCGAACACCGCACAATTACATACGCCGACTCCGGCGTGGACATCGAGCGCGCCAATCGCATTAAGCAGCGCATCAAGTATCTGGCTCAAAAGACGTTTAACCGCGGCGTCCTGAGCGACATTGGCGGCTTTGGCGGGCTGTTTGCCATCGACAAGAAGAAGTTTGCCGACCCAGTGTTGGTTTCGAGTGTGGACGGGGTAGGAACCAAGCTGAAGATCGCCTTCGAGATGAACCTTCACCACACCATTGGCGCCGACCTGGTGAACCATTGCGTGAACGACATTGCTGTGCAAGGCGCCACGCCCATGTTCTTCATGGACTACTTCGCCACCGGCAAACTGCAACCCGACGTGACTGAGAAGGTGATTGCCGGCATCGCCGAAGCCTGTAAGCACAACAGCTGCGCACTGATCGGCGGCGAGACCGCTGAGATGTCGGGATTCTACGCGAATGACGAGTACGATCTGGCGGGGTTTATCGTCGGCATCGTCGATCGCAAAAAAATCATCAACGGCGCAGCTGTTGAACCGGGCGACGTCCTGGTGGGGCTGGCATCCACAGGCCTCCACACCAACGGCTACTCGCTGGCGCGCAAGCTTTTCTTCGAGGTGGCGAACTACACGCCGGAGTCGTATGTCAACGAGATCAAGGGCAAGGTCGGCACCGAGCTGATGAAGACGCACAAGAGCTATTGGCCGATTGTGCGGCGCATGATCGAAGCCGAAGCGGTTTCCGCCATGGCACACATCACGGGCGGCGGCATCACCGAAAACCTGCCTCGTGTCCTGCCTAAAGGCACCGGTGCAATTGTGGAGATTAATTCCTGGCCGGTTCCGCCGATATTTCAGCACTTGCAGCGGGTAGGCAACGTGCCTCAAGAAGAAATGCTGCGCACCTTCAACATGGGGATCGGAATGATCCTGGTGGTTCCGGCGAAGAAGTTCAAGAAGGCACAAACTATTCTCGATCGCTGCGGAGAGAAGGGCTACACGATAGGACGCGTGGTGAAGGGCGAGAAGAGAGTTACCTATCAGTAGCTGTCAGCCGCCAGCCATCAGTTTTCACTCTTCGGCACCAGCGGTCAGCCAAATCATAATTACGTGGTAAGATCGCCGGAGCGCGTGGGGCGCATCCGGTCCGCGGAAAGGACAGAAGTCCACCCAATCCTACAATTCAGCTTTACGAACTGACTTTCGCCCGTCAAATGCGGACCTCGGGCGCACGAAAGGAAGTTCGTCATGACGGTAAAACCACTCCCGCAGAATCCCAGCCTCGAGCACCTCAAACATCAAGCCAAAGACTTGCTGAAAGAACATGCCGCGCGCACTCCGGATGTGGCGCAGCGAATCCGGGAGTTTCATCCGCGATTCAGCAAGGCAAGCGACGCCGAAATTTTTCAGGCGCATCTGAAGCTCAGTGATGCGCAGCTGACCATTGCTCGCGAGTCCGGATTTCCAAGCTGGCCAAGGACGAAGAGGCGCATCGAAAAGCCAACGGTCGCCGACCAGCTAAACTTGCCACACCACGAGCGCATTGAGGATGCCGCATTTCGTCGCGCTGTCGGCCTGCTCGACGCGGGCGATGCTGCGGGATTGCGCGAGCATCTGCGACAACATCCTGATCTGGCGCAGCGGCAGGTTGTGTTCGAGGGCGGAAACTATTTCCGCAATCCGACGCTGCTGGAGTTCATCGCCGAGAATCCTACCCGTCATGGCAATCTGCCGAAGAATATCGTTGAAGTCGCGAGGGTCATCCTCGATGCCGGGAGCACGCAAGCCGCACTGGACGAAACGTTGATGCTGGTCGCCAGCAGCGATGTCGCACATAAATGCGGCGTGCAAGTTGCACTGATTGACCTGTTATGCGACCAAGGCGGCGATCCGAACCGGGCTCTGCGAACCGCACTGATCTATGGCGAATTTGAAGCGGCGCAAGCTCTGATCCGGCGTGGCGCTTGTATCGACCTGCCGGCGGCGGCGGCGCTGGGAGGTATTGAGGACGTGCGTCGACTACTGCCAGGCGCCCGCGGCGACGATCGTCATTGGGCGCTGGCAGTGGCGTCGCAGTTCGGTCATGTCGAGATTGTTCGCATGCTACTGGATGCAGGTGAGGATCCGAACCGTTATAACCCGCCCGGTGGCCATTCGCATTCGACGCCTCTGCACCAGGCTGCCGCAGCCGGTCATCTCGAGGTAGCGCGTCTGCTCGTGGAACACGGTGCGAAGTTGAACTGGAAAGACACGATGTGGCAGGCCACGCCCAAGGAATGGGCAAGGCACGAGGGGCGAACAGACGTCGAGTCATATCTGCGCGCGCAGGAAGACAAATAGAAAAACTGCGTCATGTCGTGTTCATTCACGCGCCTGTAACGTCTCTGCAATGCGCGACTTGCCCACGTGCGAGCGTGGCCTCTAGAATCGCTGATTGCAACAAAGATTTGGAGGGGTGGATGACAAGCTTGCAGATCGGCGATGAAGTGCCGGACTTTGAACTCCCCGCAGTCGTCGGCCATATCAAAAGCCAGTTTCGACTGAGCGACTATCGGGGCAAGAAGAATGTGGTGCTGGCATTTTATCCGGCGGACTGGACACCGGTGTGCGCCTCGCAGTTGCCCAGCCTGAATGGCGATCTGGAGCGCTTTGCCGGCTACGACGCTCAACTTGTAGGCATCAGCGTCGACTCCATCCCCAGCCACACGGCTTGGCAGAAGAAGGAAATTGGCATACTCAGTTTTCCGCTGGCCAGCGACTTCTATCCCCACGGTGAAGTTGCGAACAAGTTTGGAGTACTGCGGGAAGGGGACCCTCTCCCCGGCATCAACGAGCGCGCGGTGTTCATCATCGACAAAAACGGACGGCTCGCGTTCAGCAGGATTTATCCCATCGGGCAGGTGCCCAGCAACGAGGACATTTTCGACGCGTTGCGCAAGCTACCCTGATTAGCAGACGGCCAATTTCCAGTTTTGGCCAATAATACAAAGGCCTTGCCATGTCTTTTTCAATGGCCCAGGTGGACCTTTATCTTACACAATGAGGTGGGCCTGAAAAAACTGCTGATTCCAGGCATCCATTTCATTGCGGGGCTGGATGGCGGGATTTTTTGATGAACGTGTAATCCCTCCAGGATGCCACCACCCCTGATTGGAAGTATAAGAATATCGACATACCCGTCTCCCTGGCATCATTTGTCTCGGAATCGTAGATCGCTTCCTTCGTCGCCGCCGCCACAAGTTTAGGCAATCTACGGTCGAGCAAAAGGGCAGTTGCCCTCACCAAGTCACAACCTTGTCAAATTTCATTTGGCTCGCCTGCCTACCGGAGGAGGGCCGTCTTCAAAATGGAGAGATTGTCAACAAGTTTTTACAACAGTGACACCTCGTCGAGACAACCTGATTTTTCGTTCCCGATAAAGTGGCCGAGGGTTGTGGCACCAGCGATTCCCACACCTTCGGAGTGTCGAGTAGAAACGTTTCGTTACCTGACTGGAGCTTTAACAGGAAGCTCTAAACCGCCAGCCCTCAATCCATTAGACCGTAATCTGAAATTAAGTTGACCCAAGCCGACTAGCGCGCAATGCTGCGGCAAATGTGGAGACGCAAACCGGACAGCTTGTGGCAGCTGCGATTTCCACGGCGACGTTGCTGGTTGCTAGAAGCACTCTACATTCAGACAATCGAGGAGGAACAATGGTTACTAACCGGAGCTTCAACAGTTCACCAAACGTCTCCCGCCCAGGCTTGAAACTGATGCTGTCGCTGCTGGCGATAGCACTCCTGAGCCTGCCGGCGGCCGCCCAAAAAGTTGACGCAACAAACTTAACCTCTGACATCACCAATGCTGGCAACAACCTAGATCCCAACCTGCAGGACTCCTGGGGAGTATCGATCAGCCCGACTGGCCCATGGTGGGTCTCTGACCGTAAAACCGGAGTTGCCACGCTCTACGACGCCAACGGCGTGCCTCAATCGCTCGTTGTAACCATCCCGCCGGCCAGCGGATCCGGGACGGGAAGCCCGACCGGAACGGTCTACAACGGCACCAGTGACTTTAAGATTCACGGCATGACGACGCCCTTCCTCTTCTGCACCTTGGATGGCACAATCTCAGGCTGGTACACTGGGACCACGGCGTTCATCACCGTGAACAACAACGGCAGTGGAGCGGTCTACACGGGCATGGCGTTGGCTTCAGCAGGGGGCGCCAACTACATCTACGTGGCGAATCTCCATGCCGGCACGATCGAAGCCTATGACGCGAATTACCAGCCCCACTCGTTTGGATCGAGCGCCTTTACGGACTCGTCTTTGCCCCCAGGCTACGCTCCTTTCAATATTCAGCTGGTCGGATCGAACCTGCTGGTCGCGTATGCCAAGCAAAACAGCTCGAAAACCTTCGTCACGCCCGGGCCCGGCAACGGCTACGTCGACATTTACGACACATCCGGGAATCTGATAAGCCGGCTACAGCACACTCTGTTCATGAACGCTCCCTGGGGTCTGGTGCAGGCACCGGCCAGCTTCAGTGGATTTTCCAACGATCTTCTGGTGGGTCAGTTCGGCAGCGGCGCAATCAGCGCGTTTAACCCCAGTACGGGGGCGTTTATCGCAAACGTGCTGGATGGGTATTCCATAGCTTTCAAGTATAACGGCTTGTGGGCGCTGCACTTCGGCAACGGCGGTACCGGCGGTCCCACTTCGACCTTGTTCTTTACTGCGGGGCCTTACAAGGGGAATCATGGAATATTCGGTTCCGCGGTTCCTCACACTGGTCCATAAACTCCGAACGGAAAAAATCTGCGTGACAGAACCCAGGGAGGCGAAAGCCTCCCTTCTTGCTGGTTGTTAACTGCATATCACTCCACTATCCGTAACCGAATCGGATATTCCTGATTGGACAACTCTTGCTAAGGCGTGTTTCCAAGAGCTTGCTTGTGGCGTCGCCGAATGCAAGAAAGGAGGGCTTGCGCCCTCCTTGGATTGGGAAGGAATGTCGGCCTTACTTCGCCAGCTTCGTGGAGTGGTGTCCGTTGGCCGTTCCCTGGCCGCTGATGGGCAAAATGGTGCCGAAGGTCCCATATATCTCGTCGAAGGTTCCGGCGGTAAAGAAGAGAGTGTTGGCAGGGCCGGCGCCGGCGCCGTTGCCAAAATGCAATCCCCAGAGTTTAGGGATGCGTAACGATAACTTAGCTTCGTCAAGCATCAGCCCGATAAAGTTGTGATTGTTGGGATCAAAAACCATGATGGAACCGCTGCCGAAGTTTCCGATGAGAAGGTCATTGCTGAACGCGCCGAAATTGGCAGGCGCCGGCGCGATACCCCAAGGGGAATCCATCTGGATAAGGTGGGGCAGCCGGCTGATCAAGGTGCCCTGCGTGTCGTAGATGTCGACGTAGCCGTTACCTGGGCCGGCGACATCGTCATGCTTCGCGGCGTTCTGCTTGGCATAGGTCACAACCAGGTTTGACCCGATCAGCTGAATGCCGAACGGAGCGAATCCGGCAGGGATGCTCGAGTCGACGAAGGCGTTCTGCCCAAAGGAGTGGGGTGCGAAGTTTTTGTCGAAGACATCGACCGTTCCGGCACGGAAATTCGCCGCATAGAGGTAGTTGGCCCCGCCGGCAGATGCCAGCGCGAGCCCTTTGTAAACCGCCGGCCCAAAGTTGTTAACTTCGATGATGGCGGTAGTTGGATTGACGCTGTGGTTCCATCCCTGAACTGTTCCGTCCTCGGAGACAAAGAGGAAGAGCGCGGGATTGCCGGCTGACAACTGAAAATCGTTGGTGCTGTTGAAGGCGATACCTGAAGGTGAGCCCGCCCCATTGCCATCCCACGAGGGAACAGTGACTACTAGCGACTGTGGCGCGCCGGTACCGTTATACAGGGTTGATAATCCAGTGGCATTGTCGGACACCCACCACGGTCCATTGGGGCTGGCGACCAAACCCCAGGGGTTGCCGAGATTGGGATCGGTATTGGCGCCGGCATTGGCGATGTCGGAGGTGAGAATCGTAGCTTGATAGGATTGAGCGAGAGCCGGCAGGCTCAACAACATCATGGCTACCATTGCCATGCAGCCGAGTCGACAGCCGGGATGGAAACGATTCGTCTTGGTCGCACTGAACATCTTTTCTCCTAATCTGTGGTTGGATTGCCTCGGGCAAGACTGGTTCTGTGAACCTTTGCTGCCAAAAGCTTTCCGTAATCTATCCAGCAAGCAGCGACGATTTGTTCTAGAAAGGTGAGGATGTTGTCAAAGCTTGGCCACAACGTCTCAGCGATGGCGACCAAGACTTTTACTGAGTTTTGTCACAGATTTGTCAACACATGATTGACTGTGCCATCCCATCTGGTATTTCCTGTATTCAGGCTGGTGAAAGCTGAGTATGGAAAAAATATTAGTGATTGAAGACGATTCCGCAGTACAACGGGCATTGCAGCGTACGTTTGAAACTGCGGGTTTTGATGTGTCGATTGCTTCGGATGGCGCGGTCGCGATGGAAACCTTTCGCGCAACCATGCCTCGCGTTGTGGTACTCGACCTGCGGCTGCCCGGCAAATCGGGCCAGGATTTGTGCCGCGAAATCAAACGCGAATCTTCGAGCACTCCCATCCTGGTTCTTAGCGCGGCCAGCGATGTACTGGATAAGGTACTGCTTCTCGAGCTCGGCGCCGATGACTATGTGACCAAGCCTTTCAGCCCGCGCGAGCTTCTGGCGCGCGTGCGCGCGGCGGTACGGCGCCTTAATCAATCGACCGACAAGATTGAAGTTTTCAGCTTCGACGATGTAGAAGTAAACTTCTCCAAAATGGAGTTGCATCGCGCCGGAGAACTAGTTCCCCTTACACCTCAGGAGTTCAAGACACTACGGTTCTTCCTAAATAATCCGGAACGGGTCATCTCACGAACTGAATTGCTGAACGAAGTCTGGGGATACAATAACTATCCCACCACACGAACCGTCGATACTCACATCTTGCGACTTCGACAGAAGCTGGAAAGGGACCCCACTGATCCGGTACACTTCCGGACGGTCCACGGCACGGGCTACAAATTTGTCAGGTAATCAAGTGGAACGAGGGGCTGGGACCATGAGTAGATGGCGGTTGCGGACGAAGTTTCTCATCGCCATGCTGCTGACGTCGGCGGGGCTCACCGCAGTGTCTTTGCTGATTGTGCAGCGCTCGGTGGCAAGTCACGTCCGCCACGGCTTAAGCAACGATCTTGCGAACTCGGTGGAGACCTTTCGCAACCTGCAGGCGGAGCGCGAAAGAGATCTGGGGCGGCTGGGCGAACTTATGGCCGACCTTCCCAGCCTCAAGGCGCTCATGACCTCGTATCACGCTCCCACCATTCAGGACGGCTCACGCGAGATGTTCCACCTCTCAGGGGGCGACTTGTTCGCGCTGGTCGATCCCACCGGAAAACTGATGGGATTTCACACCAGCTCTCCAGGCATCTCACCCGATCAAGCTCAACAGCTGCTGGACCGGCGCGGCACAGAGGCAACCCAACAATGGTGGTTTGCCGGAGGTCATCTTTACCAAGTGGTCCTTGCTCCTATCTATTTCGGACCACGTTCCGGAAATGCGGTGCTCGGAACGGTGGCGGTGGGCTACGAGATGAATGAGGCCGTGGCCCGTGAGGTAAGCCGCATCTCCGCCAGCCAAGTGGCCATTGTGTGTGGCAACACGGTCGTGGTAAGCACGTTGCGAGCGGAACAGCGTCAGGCCTTGGCTGCCCATGTGGCAATGGGCGATATACCCGTCGGTCCCGCCAACGGGAATCTCGGCAAGGAAAGGTTCATGCTTTCGTCGCTGCCGTTGAATCCCGATGACTCACCGCCGGTGACCATCGTCGTCTTGAAATCGTACGATCAGGCGACGGCTTTTCTGAACCAACTGCGCCAGTTGCTTCTTGCAGTCGGACTGGGGGCGGTGCTCGGAGGTAGCGCGTTGGTGTACTTCATTGCTGGCACCTTTACTCGCCCGCTGGAAGAGCTGGTAGATGGCGTGCGCGCGCTCGGTAGTGGAGACTATCGCTACCCTGTGCGTGTTGCGGCTGCTGGCGAGGTCGCGGAATTGACTGATGCCTTCCGCCGAATGCGCGACAGCCTGCGACAAGCACAGCAGCGCTTGCTGGACGCGGAGCGCCTGGCCACCATCGGACGAATGGCAAGCTCCATCTCTCACGATCTGCGCCACCCGCTGACGGCGGTGCTGGCCAATGCCGAGTTCCTTGCCGATGCCGAGTTGACTCCGGCGCAGCGCGAAGAGCTCTACCTTGAAATTCGTGTCGCCGTGAACCGGCTCACTGATCTCATCGATTCGCTGCTGGAGCTGTCGCGTCCAGCCGAATCTTTGAACCTGGTCGAAACATCGGTGGAGCGCACGATCGGCCGCGCCATCGAACTAGTGCGTGCTCACCGGCAATTTCAAAGCATCGCGCTGAACATCGAATCGCAGGGACTGCACAATGCGCAGTTCGATCCCCGCACTATGGAGCGGGTGTTCTACAACCTGCTGCTGAATAGCTGCCAGGCGGCACAACTGTCGGGCAGCCATGTCGGCGTGGAAGTGGCGGAGCGCGACGGCGATTTGACCATCCAAATCACGGACGACGGTCCCGGTGTAGAGGCGTCAATTCGCGACAAGTTGTTTCAGCCGTTTGTCAGCTACGGCAAAGAAAACGGCACTGGTCTGGGCCTGACAATTGCGCAGAAGATCGTGCAGGACCACCAAGGCAGCCTGCACCTGGAAAGTTCGGTTCCCGGGCGGACGGTGATGCAGATCATCTTACCGCGCGCGATTACGAAAACGGAACCGGTGAATGGCGCGTCAACCAACGCTCGCCAGTCGTTCAAGACGTGACGCCGCGACTGCGTAGAGAGTGCAATGACATCTGGCCAACGCAAATGGGGCGCTGAATTACCTGGGAGCTATCATGGGGCCCGCCAGGAAGACAGGTTCTGATACAGCCGCTGAAGCTAGGTAGTCATAAGTAGGTTGGCGCCGGCTTTTGAGCTGCTGAAGGTCTGAAAACAGGTGCCACGTAGCTCGCTAGCAGAGAGGTGCGACATGCAGCACGCCAATGGTCCTCAGCTCTTTCGCTTTCATCAGCCTTCAATTCGCTATCCCGCAGCGCTGGTGTGTTTGGTTACGGGCTTGACGATTTTCTGTGCTGGGCAATCGTCATACCCTCCCTCCGGCCCGAACAATGGCGATTCGAAAGCGTCCCTGCAGGACCTTCAATCGCAAATACGCGAATTGAAGGATATGGTCCTGCAACTGCAGCAGCAAACCGTCGCCAGCCGGCAAGAGATTATGCGTCTGCGCGAGGAGCTTGAGGTCAGCCGGAGTAATGGCTCTGCGGCAGCGCCGGTCGATGAGCAGTCTCCCGCCTACACCGGGGCCACTGTGGCACAAATGCAGCAGCGCTTGGACCATCTGGACGAAGATCAGCAACTGCTCTCGGGCAAGATCGACACCCAGTATCAAACTAAAGTCGAGAGCGCCTCGAAATATCGCATCCGGCTGTCGGGAATTGTGTTGTTCAATCTTTTCGGCAATAGCGGAGCGGTCGACAATCAGGACGTGCCGACGTGGGCGGCCGCTCCCGATCCCATGAGCTCCTCGGGATCGGTCGGAGGTACCTTGCGGCAGTCCATCATCGGCCTTGAGGCCTTCGGGCCAGACGTGCTGGGCGCCCACACCAGCGCCAACGTCAACATGGATTTTGGCGGGGGCTTCCCTTCTGTGTACAACGGGGTTAATTCCGGGATCGTGCGCTTACGCACTGCCCTCGTTCGTCTGGATTGGAAGGATACATCCGTCATCGCCGGTCAGGACCAACTGTTTCTGTCGCCGGATAGTCCGACTTCGTTTGCATCGCTCATCGTCCCGCCGCTTTCATATGCGGGCAATTTGTGGGCATGGACGCCGCAATTGCGCGTCGAACATCGGTTTGTCTTTTCGGGAAATTCCACCATACGTTTGCAGGGCGGGTTCTTGGATCCGTTGACTGGAGAACCACCTGACACCAGTTGCACCTGGTATCGCACTGCCACTGCCGGCGAACAATCCCGGCAGCCGGCGTATGCTGCGCGAGTCTCTTACTCGCATCCGATGTTTGGGCAGACCTTCACCATCGGCGCCGGGGGATACTACAGCCGCCAGAGCTGGGGCTTTGGCCGCATCGTGAACGGGTGGGCCGGAACCATGGACGCGAACCTTCCCCTCGGCCAAAAGTTTTCCCTCAGCGCAGAGATGTATCGGGGCGCTGCCATCGGAGGCTTGGGCGCAGCGCTGGGACGCAGCGTCACTTGGAACGGAGCTCTGTCCGACCCTGCAAGCGAGGTCGACCCTTTGAACACGATAGGCGGATGGGCGCAGCTGAAGTTTCGTGCCACGTCCAAGCTGGAGTTCAACGGCGCCTTCGGCCAGGACAACCCGTTCGCGGCCGACGTCCGCTATTTTGGCGATCAGGCGGGGAGCTACGCTCCGGCTTTCCTTACCAGGAACCGAGGCATCTTTGGCAACGTGATCTATCGGCCGCGCTCGGACCTAGTTTTCGCGGGGGAATATCGCCGCCTGCGCACCTTCACAATTTATGACAACAGCTACGAAGCCGGCCAGGTCAATATGTCTATGGGGGTGCTGTTCTGAAGTCCCGTAGTCTGGTATTTACGTTGCTGACCACCGCATTCTGGCTGTTTAGTGTGGCGACCTGCTGCGCACAGGACGTGGCGGTCACTGGCAAGGTGGCGCTCGAAGGCGGCGGCAGCGCGCCTCCTGCCACGGCGACCGTGGTTTGGCTATCGCCGATAGGGACCGTAGCCGACACCACTCCCGTCGCGCCGATGCACGCAACGCTGGCGCAGAAGAACAAGATGTTCGAGCCGCACCTGCTGGTGGTCACGCGCGGCTCAACCGTGGAATTTCCGAATCGCGATCCCTGGTTTCACAATGTTTTCTCGCTGTTCAACGGGAAGCGATTCGACCTGGGACTTTACGAGGCGGGCACTGCGCGCACCGTGCACTTCGATCGCGAAGGAGTCTCCTTCATCTTCTGCAACATTCATCCCGAGATGAGTGCGGTTGTGGTGGTGCTCGGGAGCCCATATTTTGCGGTGACCAACAAGCAAGGGAATTTCGAGATTTCGGCCGTGCCTCCCGGCCGCTACGAGTTGCACATGTGGAACGAAAGCGCCCAACCCACCGTTTTACAGGCACTCTCCCGAGAGGTGCAAGTCGGCGATTCATCGCGTTCTCTCGGCACACTTCGCGTGCCCGTCACCCGGAGCACCACCGTAGCTCACAAGAACAAGTACGGGCAAGACTATGAGCCGCCCTCGCCGAATAATCCGGTTTACGTGCAGCCGTGAGAACGCAACTACAGAAGAGCCTTGCCGGCTCCGCGGATTTGGCGCGGCGGACCAGGCGGGGGGCTGCCTTCGGGGTCTTCCAGGTTGATGATGCGGGTTTCCAGATCACGCTTTTGAGCGCGACTCTCGATTTCTTCCAGTAGGTGCTTCAGCTCGTCGTTCATAGCGGAAGCGTATCACCGTGGTGATCGGATTAAACTTACGCCCTGCGCGATCTCGCCGGTGCAGTACGATGGCGACTCGATCATTCCGCAACCCACACCCATCACATCCTCCCTTGACCTGGCCATTTACAATGCCTGCGGCTGCTAAACTGCCAGGAGCTGTACTATGGCCACCGCCGCACCCGATCTCGAAACCAAGTCCCTGCCCGCGAACGCCTATCAACCGCTGCAAGAGGGTGAACTCTACGTGCCGCTGGTGCCTGCCAGCGCCAGCGCGCCGGAAATCACTCTTCGCGCGGTGCTGTGGGGCACGCTGCTGTGCATCATCTTCAGCGTCGCTTCCGCGTACTCAACCCTGAAGGTCGGCCAGGGCATGGAAGCAGCGATACCCATCTCCATCCTCGCCATCGGACTGGCACGCCTGTACCGCCGCCGTTCGAGCGTCCTGGAGAACGTCATCATCACAGGCATTGGCGGCGCTTCCGCCAGTGTTGTGGCGGGCGCCGTTTTCACTGTGCCGGCGCTCTACATCCTGCACCTCGACCCGCATCCGGTGCAGACCATCTTTATTTGCCTGGCCGGAGGCTGTCTCGGCACTTTCTTTCTGATTCCCTTGCGCCGCTATTTTGTGCGCGAGATGCACGGCAAGTTTCCCTTTCCCGAAGCCACGGCCATCACCGAGGTCCTGGTCACAGGCGAGAAGGGCGGCTCGCAAGCCAAGCTATTGATTCAGGCGACCTGCATCGCAGCGGTTTACGATTTCTTCGTCACTACCTTCCATGTCTGGAAGGAGTATTTGAACTTCCAGTTCGTGCCGCTCATGCGCTCGCTGGCCGAGCGCCAGCGCATGGTCTTCAACTTCGACGCGGTCGGCTTCATTCTCGGACTCGGCTACATCATGGGGCTGCGCATCGCAATGATCTTTTGCGCCGGGGGCGTGCTGGTCAACTTCGTGCTGGTTCCCGCGATCTGGTTCATCGGCAGCCACATGGGCAACGTGACCGTCTATCCTGCCACCATTCCCATCTCGCACATGACGGCTGCGGAAATCTATCGCTATTACGTGCGGTTCATCGGCGTCGGCGCCATCGCGGCTGCCGGTCTCGTCGGCATTCTGAAATCGCTACGAGTAGTGGCGGGATCGTTCGGGATCGCGCTGCACGCCTTCCGTCACGGCGAAGCTCCGCATATGGAGCGCACCGATCGCGACATTCCGATCATCGGCATACTTCTCGGCGTCGTGATTGGAGCGATTGCCGTGGCGGTGTTCTTCGGGCAACTGCACGTTAGTTGGACAGTCGTGGCAGTGGGACTCGCGCTCACGCTGCTGTTCGCGTTTTTCTTCACCACGGTGGCCGCCAACGCCATCGCGACCACCGCGAATAATCCAGCCTCCGGCATGACACTGCTCACTGTAATCGTATCGGCGGTGGTGCTGCTGAAGTTCGGCCTCTCGGGAACGACCGGCATGTTCTTCGTCATGGCTCTCGCCGGCATGGTATGCGTCGCGCTCTGTGCCTCGGGACAATTCATTACCGACCTGAAGGCCGGCTACTGGATTGGTTCCACGCCCTCGGCGCAGGAGAAAGTGAAGTTCATCGGCGTGGCAGCGGCGGCGATCACCGCGGGATTGACCATTATTCTGCTGGCAAAAGCGTTTCAGTTCGGAGAGGCAGCCCCCGGCGACGTGCGCCAGGTCTTGGTTGCGCCCCAGGCAGCCGCGCTAAAGGCTGTGGTCGAAGGATTCATGAGCGGCCAGCCGGTCGCGTATGTCCTGTTTGGTATCGGCGCCATGATCACCGTGGTGCTGGAGATGCTTGGTCTGTCGTCGATGGTCTTCGCGCTGGGAATTTACCTCCCGCTGCAACTGACCACGCCCATACTGGTCGGCGGATTCGTCTCGCATTTGGTGAACAAGCGCGCGCAGAAGATTGATGGCGAGCGTGGCCGCACCATACGCGAGCGCGGCGTTATCGTTGCCGGCGGCCTGATGGCGGGCGGTGCGCTGGGCGGGGTCTTTGGCGCCGCGCTGCGTGTGCTGCCAAAGTTCCGCGAAGACTTTATTCAAACGCCGTTTTATAACAATGAACCGATCTCGCAGACTATTTCCGCAATCTTCTTTGTCGGGCTTTGTCTGTATGTATGGTTCGCCTCAGTCAAAGAAAAGAGGGCCGTGTGATGGATAACGTAGGACGATTTGTTGCTGACGCAGTATTAGGTATTGACACGCTTTGGGGCGGAGACGTGATGTGTCCGTCGGGAACGGGACGATTTATTGCCGACTCATGGTATTCGGATGAGCCGCTGCCGGCCGCTTACACCACGCCTTCGGCTGCGAAGGTACGTGAGACCGGCGGAGTCGGCGGAAAGACTGTGGATCGTGCGGCCATTGAGGCGTACTTGCGCGAGGTAAACCTTCCCACCGCCATCGCCGGAGTTCGCAAAAGCGCGGATCAGGTCGGCGGCCTGCGCGGGCAGTATCTCGCGGGATTAGCAACGTGCCTGGAGGTGATGTGGGACCTCGCGATGGAAATCCTGGGCAAGGGTCCGGCTGTTCCCTACGCGCGATGTGTCGAGGCATCGACCGGGCGGCCGCCCGAGCCTTCCAAGCCGCAAGCCAAGCGCGAGAGAGTTGCGGAGTTGTTGAACCTTGGCGGGTATTCGACGTCCAGCGACGGCGGTTTGCTCGGCGCGGTGGATGCATGGCGGCGCGAGCGGATCACACCTATGGGATCAGTGCGTGCGCTGGGGGCGGCGGTGATCGCCTACTTCGACAATCTGAGTGCCGCGAACCTTATGCCGCATCTGCCGGGCGAACTTGCAAAGGTGCCACGGGCGAACATCGAATTTCTGCCGATCAAAGATGCCTGGTTCTCCGGCTCAATGAACTATCTGGGCCGCAAGCGCAACCCCGACCGCTCACCGCAGTACGAGGCCAGCTACGAGATCAATGCATCCCTGCAGATCAGCTTCCCGGAATTTCAGCAACTGGTGAGCCACGAAGTTGTGCCGGGACATGTCACTACCTTTGCATATCTGCAGAATGAGTATGTGCGCGGGAAAGCCGGATTCGAAGCTACGGTGCTTACGATGAACACGCGCGCGGCAACGCTGTTTGAAGGGCTCGCGAACAATGCGATCCTCGTCGCGCACGGTGTCACCGAAGTGGATCAGTTGCCGGACGAAGACATGCAGATCGGCGTGCTGCTGGCGCTGCTTCAGGATGACGCCAAGAACCAGTCATCGTATCTGACGTGGGGCGAAGGCAAGCCGCAAGCGGAGATCGCCGCCACGTTGCGTCGCGATTTCCTGGTCAGCGAAGAGCGCGCCGATAAGCTGTCAGGCGCATGGGGACGGCATCCGCTGCTGGGAAGGATGTACCTGCCGGCATATCGCGCAGGGACGGAGAAAGTCGCTGCGCTGCGGCGGAAGTTTGCCCCCGATCGCGTCCTGCCGGCGATTTATGGGTGCTTCGGGATGGTGGACATCGCCACCATTGATGAGGTTTTGCGGGCGAAGGCGCAAGGGCAGGGGTAGGCAAGTCCTACCCAAGCAAAAGCGGCTTGGGTGGGGCGCCCGGCATCCGTGCTTTCATTTCGCTTTCTGGTCCTTGTCGATCAGTTCCTGGAGGGCTTTTGCCGCCTCTTCTTTACCATGTATCTGATTCAGAATTTTGCCCGCTTGGTTAATTTTGGCCCTTGCCTGATCTAACTTCTCGTATCCTTCCGTCCACTTTTCCTGATTGAACAGGCCCCTCGCGTCCTCCGTCAAACGCTTTCCTTCGTCGAGAAGCTTTCGCGCCTCGTCTAACTCCTTTTTTACGAGCTCTTCGATTTTGCTAACACCATCTTTCAAGTCGGACATCTCGCCTTCTACTCCCGCCCGCAGATCCGGGTCGATCACCAAGCCTTCGCAACCTCGCGGGAATCAGAGCTTCGCTTGCATTCAAGTTGATATAGAGCGAGTCGGTCTCTGGAAAGTACTGCGGTTTCAGACTACTCGTCCTTCTTCAGCTGCTGCGACAAGTAGTTCGCAATGCCCATCTCCCCGATCGCGTGTAACTGCGCCTCGAGCCAGTCGATGTGGTGCTCTTCATCGCTGAGGATCCGCTCGGCCAACTCCTTTGAGCCATTGTCCCCCTGCGCCACGCACAACCTAATGCCCTCGTTCAGGCGCTTCACCGCGTCGTACTCGAGTTGCAGGTCGTTCTTGAATTGCGTTTCGACATCCGCGCCGATGTTGATCTTGAAGTAGTCGCTCATGTTGGGCGTGCCGTCGAGATAGAGAATGCGCTCCATACACTTCTCCGCGTGCGTCATTTCTTCGATCGACTCTTTGCGCACGATGTTTGCGAGCCGATAGTAGCCCCAGTTCTCGCACATTTCGGCGTGTAGAAAATATTGATTGATGGCCGTCAACTCCGCCTTCAAAACCTGATTCAAAAACGCAATGACCTTGGGATCGCCTTTCATATCACCTCGCGAGAGTCAGTAGTAAGCAGCAATTAGCAAAGATGCTAAATGCCAAGTGCCAAGTGCTAACTGCTAAGTGCTGCTTTAGCGGAACGACGCGACCGCTTTAGGTTCGTCATCCTCAACTTCAAAAATCGTGTACAACTTCGTGATCTGCAGCAGGTTGTGAACGTTCTTGCTGAGATTCATCAACTTGAGGTTCCCGCCTTTATTGTGGACGGAGGTGTAACAACTCATGAGCTCACCAACGCCGGCACTATCAATGTGACGCACGTCACGCAAGTTCAGCAGGATGTGGCGGTAGCCCTGGCCAAGCAAGTCGGTCACTACGCTGCGCACTGCATCTGTGCCTTCGCCAAGCCGCAGCTCGCCAATGGTGTCAATAATGACGACGTCGTTTATGCGGCGGGTGCTGGTTTTGATTCCCACGAGTTACCCAATTCTGCACGTGGCCGGCGCCGAGGCGTGCTAGTCCAGCCGGAGCGCTCTAATCCTACATCGCAGGCGATTGCGGGCAAAACAAAAAGCGAGTAAGCCGTGTTTTTAGCGAGACGATCGCAACCCGTTCTACTGGAACTTGAAGATTGCCACCAGCAGGAAGATTGCTTCGGCGGCGGCGAGCGCAATCCAGATCTTGCGGCGAAAGCGGGTGCGGCCGATGTCGCGCACCAACAGACTGCGCGCGGCCAGCAACCCGGGATGGACAGGCGCGGTTTCGGGCACGGCAGACGGCAAAGTTTGCTCGAGGCCGGCGCCGAGACTCGTAGGCCGGGGAGCGTCAGCTCGAAAGACCTTTGGCCCCTCAATCAAAATAGACCAATCGAGGATCTGCAAATTGGACTCGGCGCCGAACCCGGGGACCGGATGAGACGATAGCTGTAGCACGGGCAGTTTTTCGGGCGCGAGACGGTCACGAAGGTTCTGCAACAATGAATCCCACCATCCGTGGTTGAGATCATCGCCCAGCAACTCGCCGACATCAACCGGGCGCGATTCCAAGTCCAGGGGCGGCAGCTTCTCGGGAGAGACTACGTCGCCGATGTTGGTGAAAACGGTGCGGTACCACGGCAGTTCGAGTGTGTCGGCCAGAAGGATGACGTCAACCGGTTTCGAGCTGAGCTGCAGAGGTGGCAGCCGCTCAGGCGCAAAGCGGTCGGCAAGATTGATCAGCAAGGAGCGCCACAACGGGCGCTCGAGCTCTTCCGGCGGAGAGAAATCGAGGTCGTACATGAGAACTTCTATTATCCATCATCCGCCGGATTCTTGTTGGCGGGATTCGGTCGCGTCTTGCCAATTTCTTTCCGTTACTCAATAGTTAGCGGCATTTATTGGGGATGTACGCCGTCCAGCCATGGTGATACTTTCACGGTTGCGCGACAGTGAAACTAAGGAACTGCAAGACAGGCTGCTTCGCGCCTACCCACAACGCAAAAAGATCAACATCTGGCCACATTCGGCCGTTTGGTGGGCGAGAACCAAATTCGGCCGGAAATCTCAGGGGCGTTATGAAGAAGAAATTCAGCATCGGTCACCGCCACGAGTACGAGCTTCAAGCGAACGTCTGCAAAGCCTTGGCGAATCCCACTCGTCTCCACCTGATTGAAATGCTCGGACGCAAGCAGCGCTGGGCATCAGAGCTACAGCAAGGGCTGGGCATTTCCAAAGCCAATCTTTCTCAGCACCTATCGATTTTGAAGGCGGCGGGTGTGGTTCTAACCCAGCGAGATGGCAAGCAGCTTTACTGCGGCATCGCGTTGCCGGAAGTGAGGGAGGCGAGCCTGTTATTGCGGAACCTCACCAGAGTCGTGTCGCGATCGGCGCGACGGATGGCGCTGTAGACGATGCATCGGCACGCTCGTTAAGTGAGGTATGAAGCCACCTCAGCTGCCTGAGTGTTTCACGGCAGTCGGTATCACAATGATGTAGGTGTCGGGCTGCCCAGGCCTGATCAAATGCGGCATGTTTGCTGCCGCCGGAGGTGATCCTATGTCTTTGTCCGTCGCATAGGGCGCGTAGAACATGAGGTGCGGCGGGATGTGAACGAGCTTGTTGCCGGCGACCAGAAGCACCCCGCTTTCGGACATCATGTACACGATCCCGGACTTCGCCGGCGGCTTGAATTTTCCGCTTTTATATCCCTCATCAAGCTCCTTCTTAATCTGCTCCTCTGCCTTGCCTTTGCCGCGCTCTTCCTCCACAAACAAGCGCGTCAGCAGGGTGGTAGCGGTCCCCTCGGCATCGAAGCAGGTAGGCTCAAGGTTCCAGGGAGTCTGCCGGTCAACGATGCAGGAAAAACCGTTGCTACCATCGCGAACTTTGGTATAGCCGGTGCGCTCTAATAAATAGACTGTAGCCTTGCTCGAGATCTCTTCTGGGGCGGCTGATTCGGCCAGTTTGATCCGCTCTTCCTTGGGCAGAGAGAAATCGTACGCCGGCTTCGGCACGTCACTCTGCGCAAGCGATAAAAGCCGTGACCCGATCAGGAACGAGAACGCTAAAATTGTGCGCATTCGGTTTTTCCTCTGGCGCATTAGACGGGGAAGGAAACAAGGGCACGCACATTTGCTCTGGAATTGAGACGAACGTTGAGTATCGGGGGACTAGTTGGAGCAGAATCGGGAAAGCAGTTACGGCTTCAACCAAACGATAGGAAAGTTGTGGCGAAGACGGCGGAAATCAGAACCGCTGGTGAGCAGTGTGGCCTTGTTCTCTATCGCCAACGCGGCGGCGAAGCTGTCTGCGTAATGCAGCTTGTAGTCTTACATTTTTATCACGAGTAAGACGCCTGACTTGCTGCAAAAAAGCCGGCCGCGCGAGCGGGCCGGCAACAGCGGACCGAAGTTCGTCAATTTTGAACGCGGGACGCCGGCCTGAAGGCCGGCTCTACCTCGACTAGTCGCCGTACACCGCTTCGCGCTCTTCTACCTGTGGCTGTGCGGGCTTGATTCCGCCGAGGCTGTCCAGCGGAACGAAGCCTTCTTTCGTTACTCGCTTTTCACCGAGGACATGTTCCTTGTACAGCGCCATCATGCGCGCCTTCTCGGCTTCGGCCTTGATTCGCTCGTCGCGCGCCTTAAACTTCTCCTGGCGCGCGTTCTTGGCGATGCCCAGCTTATCGAGGGTATCGTTGGCGCTGGCGTTCACGTGCTCTTCCACCAGCTTCAGTGAATGCTCAGTGGTCTCGAGCCCAACCTTCTTGCCGCCGGCGAAGATCTCATGCCGCCCGTGCTCCTCGTACCACTTTGTCAGAGTCGCGGTCATGTGCATCTTCTCCACGATGTTGCGCCAGCCCACGCCGGTGTTATACGCACAGAAGCTGATCTCGCCTTCCTGCGTCGCGTACGGGATGATGCACTGCTCGGTGCGACGGAAATCGTAGTTGAACAGGTCCTGGAACCACATGCCGGCAACGAACAGGAAGTTCCAGCGATCACGGCGACGCCTTTGGATGTCGGTCTCAGTGCGGTCGCCCGTCACCTTGCCATAGTCTTTGCCGGTCGCGCCGAAGGTTTTGTCGAACTTCTTCAGCAGGTCGGCAAATTTGAAGTGCGTTGGCGACTTGAACGGATCGTAGTTCTTCAACAGCGCCAGCGTCATGCCGGTGATCGAGAGCCACTTGCCGCGTGCCGCGTCATTCACCTTCGCGATGTCCTTCGCCAGCGTGTCGCCGTTGAGGAATGCCGTGACCGGCACCGCTTCCTTGGTTTCTTTGTCGATCATCACCGCCATACCGACGCCGCAATTAGGATGGCAGCCGCAGCTCAGCGCGCCCCAATCCTTGTCCGGCCCGTGCACCAGGTCGGCCCAATCGGAGAAGGTGCTCATGAAGGAGATGGGGAACCAGTCGCGTGTGGGCTCGCCCATCCCGACCTGGTTCTTCACGTCGTGCGCCAGGTGCGACAGCGTGTAGCGCTGCGCATGGCGGCGTTCGTCGGTGATGGCTTCGTCGCGACCAGTGAACGACACGGGCTGGAACGACAGGAACGAAATCTTGCGCGGATTGTCAAGCGCGAACTGGATGATACGCCCAACTTGCTCGTTGTTAACGCCGTTAAGGATGGTCACAACCGGCACGATCTCAACGCCGGCCTTGTGCAGGTTCTCGATCGCCTGCAACTTCACGTCGAACAGATTGCCGACGAGGCGGTGCGAGTTGGCGGCGTTGCCGATGCCATCGAACTGGAGATAGGCGTAACGCAGGCCGGCTTCCGCAGCCTGCTGGGCAAATTCAAAACTCTTAGCGAACTCGATGCCGTTGGTTGCCGCCTGCACGCTGTTGTAACCGACCTTGCGCGAGTAGGCGACCGCATCGAGGAAATACGGCGACAGCGTCGGCTCACCGCCAGAAAACTGCACCGACATCTGGCGGCGCGGCTTGATGGTGAGAGCGTTGTCGAGCATCGTCTTGATCTCGTCCCACGTCAGTTCATGGACAAAGCCGACCTGGTTGGCGTCCATGAAGCAGGGATCGCACATCATGTTGCAACGGTTGGTGAGGTCGATGGTCAGCACCGAGCCACGGCCGTGCTTCACCGTGCTGGAGCCGTGATGGTGCAGCTTCTCATCGTTGTGGGCGCGAATGTCGCGGCCAGGAAAGACTTCTTCGAGGTGGCGGAAGAAAGCGGTGTCGACGGCCATCACGTCTTCAAAGTGGCCGTGGGTCGGGCAGTCCTTCACCATCAGGATCTTGCCGTCGCGCTCGATGATCTGCGCCTTGATCTCGCCGACGCGCTCGTTCATCAGCACCTCGACCGGCAGCTTGCCATCGATGATCTGCTGGCGGATTTCAGGCACGCACTTGGGGCAAAGCGAGTCGGTCGAACGCGGCCAGCCCAGCGGGGGCTTGGATTTCTGATAGGACTTCAAAAGCGGCTTATCGGACCACTTGGGCGTAAACGAAGGATTGGGACTAATGCTGTTGACTTTGTCAAAGACGGCCCATGCACCGCGGGCGGCATAGGTAACGGCCTTCTCGACATACTTAACGGGCTTATGCATTCACGCCTCTCTGGTGTTTCGGATGTGCGCTGACCAGCCACCAATGGCCGGAAGCTCAAGGCTTTCCTACACTTACTAGGGTAATGACCCGAAGCCTATAGAGCCAAGAAGGATGGGCCGAACGGGAGTAATTAAGGCCTCAATGGCCCAAATGCACATCGAATGGAAGAACCGTGAGTGGCTGGCTATGTTGTTGAAAAAACGATGACTCCCGCTAGGAGCGCTGCTGGATTCAGGGTAGGGCCAGCGTTCAGCCTGGCGTCGCGAACCGCTTCGCCCGCAAGCAGGAGCTGCGGTGGTCATGCAATGACCACCGCAGCTCCTGCAACATTCACTATGCCGCTGGACGTGGCGCTGAAGCGCCGCTCTACCCTCACTCGGCATTCCACTGGTACGCCCCCGACTGCGGCAGGCCGACATGCGCCAGCACGCGGTTGGCAAACTCGCGGGCGATGTCATCGATCGAAGCCGGCTGAAAGTAGAAGGCAGGGATGATGGGGAAGATCGTCGCGCCCGCTTCAGCGGCGAGGGTCATGTTGCGCAGGTGAATGCGGTTGAACGGCGTCTCGCGCAAGCAGAGCACCAGCGGCCGCTGCTCTTTCAGGCACACATCGGCGGCGCGCTCGATGAGATGAATGGCCATGCCATACGCAATCCTTGCCAGCGTGCCCATGCTGCAAGGCAACACGATCATGGCGTCGGTGGCGTACGACCCGCTAGCCACATTAGCGCCGATATCGTTGTTGTTCTGCTGCTGGATCTTCGCCGCCGGGCGCCCCAGCAGCTTCGTGGGTACCTCACGTCGGCCGGAGACTCCCAGCTCCTCGGCCATCACCCGCAATCCGCTGTCGGAGAGAATGAGATTGACCGTACCCACGCGGTCGTCGCGTTCCAGCGCATCCAGCAGGTGCCTGGAAAAGATGGAGCCGCTCGCCCCGGTGATGGCAACCGTCAGCGTCCGGGGTGCCGCGTTGGTCAAAGGAGTCATCTAAGGTTATTGCTCGCCGGCTCGTGCCGACGAGAGTAGCTGAATTGCCTTGTCCTAGATAGATCGGGAATGGCCACAACTTCCACACTCCGGCTCCGGCGTAGTGCCGCTGAACTCGACGCCCTGGCGAAGGTGGAACGCGATATCCGCGCCACAGATCGCTACAGCAAGGGCAAGTACTTGCGGGAGTTCCGCGAAGCCTTTCCATCGTACCACTCGGTTTTGAGTGCGTCGCAATACCAGCAGGCGCTTGCCGCTGCGGACATTCTGCTAGTGGGCGATTATCACGCGCTGGCGAGTTGTCAGCGGTTCTGCGCGCAATTGATTCGTGAGCGCGCGGCACGCAGTGAGCGTCCGCTGGTGCTTGGCGTGGAGGCGATTTTCGCGCGCGACCAACACATCGTGGACGAGTGGCTGCGTGGCGAGATCGACGAACGAGAGCTGCGCGAGCGCATACGCTACGATCTCGACTGGCAGTACGATTGGGCGCCGGTTCACGAGCTGCTTGTAAGCGCGCGGGAGTGCGGCGCTGGAATCTACGGCCTCGACTGCATGCCTCGCGACGACATGCGGAAGATTGAACTACGCGACCGTCATGCCGCGCAGAAGATCGCGGAGGTTCGCGCTCGCCATCCCGCGGCGCAGATTGTCGTACTTTTCGGCGAGTCGCACCTGGCGCCCGCACATCTGCCGGGGCAGCTCGCGTCGCTCTTGCCGCGCAACCGGGTGCTCACCCTGTTGCAGAACCTTGACCAGCTCTATTGGAAGGCTGCCGGCGAGCGCAAAGCTCTGGTGGAGGCGGTGCGGGTCGGGGATGACGCAATCTGCGTTTTCAATGCAACGCCCCTGGAGAAGTACGAGAGCTATCGCCTCTACCTGGAGCGTTGGCGTTGGGAGCGCGCCAGTCCCGACGACCTCGCGCCTGTGTTCTACAACCTGATCGAGGCGCTCCTGCGCTTTCTCGGCATCGACAAGTACAAGCCCCGCGGACGACCGGCGACGGCCATCATCGACCTGCTGCCGGAAATTTACGCGCGGCGCTCGGAGGAGAGCTTCCGCAGATTGCTGCTGCGCAAAGGTGCGGAGCCAAGAGAGGTGGAAGCCACACTGGACGAAGTGCGCCAGCATGGCTGTTGTTATGTCCCGCAGATAAACGCGATGCTGGCCTCGCGTCTTAACATGCGGCGCAGCGCAGAACTAGCGTCAGAGTTCGTCCTACTGGCGTGCCAGGGGCGAATCGGGGCTTGCGTAAGCCAGCCCTGCGGCGCTGACCCGGATGATTTCTACTCCTGCGTGCTGGACCACGCGATGATTTACCTGGGCTCGCGCGTACTTTATCCCGCGCGTCCGCCGGTGCGCGAGGCCGACTACTATGCGCTCTACTCCCAGCCGCGAGAGACGGTCGAGTACGACACCCTGTGTACCTATCGCGAATACCTGGAGATGATCGATTTTTTTGCTGCTGCACAAAGACTATGAGCTGCACCGTGAACAGTACGGGCCTGCGCCCCGCCTGATCGCGAGCGCCCTGCAATATAGCGGCTCACGGTTCGCCTTCGTTACGCGCGAGTTGGGCCTGATGTTCGGGAGTGAGCTGTACGACGCGTATATTTCAGGGCAGCTGACGAAGCGGACTTTGCGTTCGCTGTTCTGCCGTCCACAGAGGTCAGACGAGGCGGCGAAGATATACTTTCGACTGGCGCAGCGCGTCGCCAAGCCTCGACGGCTGATGGTGGCGTGAAGGCCGAATTCTGTCGCTGTTCGCCGTTCGCTCTTCGCCAGAATATCCGCGAGCGCCTCTGGCGAAAAGCGAATAGCGAATAGCGATCGGCCGCAAATGAACGCCCAGACCCTCAAAACGATTTTCGATGATGTGCGCCGAGGCAAGCTCTCGCCCGACGAAGCGGTGCAGAAGCTGAGGCATCTCCCCTTCGAAGACCTCGGCTTCGCCAACGTGGACCATCATCGGACGCTGCGCGTCGGCCTGCCGGAAGTCGTCTTTGGCCCGGGTAAAACACCGGAGCAACTCTCAGAAATTTTTACCCGCCTCGCCAGGCGCGGCAACAACGTTCTGGCCACGCGCGTGTCACCCGAGCAAGTGCGCGCTGTGCGCCGCAAGCTCCGCAAAGCTGAATTTCACGGACTGGCGCGTGCCATTACCCTGACGCAAGACGAAACAGTTCACGGCAAAGGCAAAATCGCCGTCATCTCCGCCGGCACGAGCGACATTTCCGTCGCCGAGGAGGCGCTGGTGACCGCGCAGATCATGGGTAACGAGGTGCAGCATGTTTATGACGTGGGAGTGGCGGGCATTCATCGACTGCTGGCACGTCGCGATCTGCTGATGCAGGCGCGAGTCATCATTGTCTGCGCGGGCATGGAGGGCGCACTGCCCAGCGTGGTAGGAGGTCTTGTTGGCGTGCCGGTCATTGCCGTGCCGACCAGCGTGGGCTATGGCGCGTCATATCAGGGGATCGCGGCCCTGCTTGGGATGCTGAACTCCTGCGCGTCCAACGTCACAGTGGTCAACATCGACAACGGCTTCGGCGCGGGATACGTGGCGTCGATTATTAACCGGTTGGAGTGACAGGCGGATAGGGAAAACCAGATACTCACACAGGAAAAAGCGGCAGCACGTCACGTCCTACCGCTCTAGTCTATCCGCTAATTGCTAGCCGCTAGTTGCTTTCCTACAACAGCTCCTCGTTCCAGTTCTCGAGGAAATGCTTCACCTCTGCCATGAACTGGTCGGCCACGGCGCCGTCGACCACGCGATGATCGTATCCGATGCTCAGGTGCAGCATGGAGCGGATGGCGATGGAGTCGTTGCCGTCGCGATCGGTCACCACCATCGGCTTCTTCTTGATGCCGCCGACGCCCATGATGGCTACCTGCGGCTGGTTAATGATGGGAAGACCGAACTCGGCGCCGAAGATCCCAGGGTTGGTGATGGTGAACGTACCGCCCTGCACCTCCTCCGGCTTCAGCTTCTTGGTGCGGGCACGCTCGCCCAGGTCGCTGATGGCGCGCTGCAGTCCGACAAAGCTGCGCTCCTCGGCGTTCTTCACCACCGGTACGATCAGGCCCCAATCCAGCGCGACTGCAATGCCGAGGTTGATTGTTGGATGGTAATGGATGTTCTCGCCCTCAACCGACGAGTTAATGATGGGCCACTTGCGAATCGCGTGAATCACCGCGCGCGCGAAAAACGGAGTATACGTGAGCTTGTTGCCCGTGGCCTGCTCGAACTTGCCCTTCATGCTCTCGCGAATGCGAACGATGCGCGTCGCATCGATCTCAAAGACGCCGTGCACGTGCGCGCTGGTACGCTTCGACATCACCATGTGCTCGGCGATTTTCTTGCGCATCACTGACATGGGGACGATATCGCCCGGTGTGACCCCGCCCACGGGCTGTAGTGGAGTGGTGACAGCCGGCATCGCAGAAGCTGCAGGCTGTTGCGGAGCTGGAGTTGGTGGCGCGTAAGACGGAGCTGGCTGAGGAGCGGGCACTGCGGAGGGCGCGCCCGCTCCGTGCTTCGCGATGAATGCCTCGATGTCGTCTTTGGTGATGCGTCCGCCGAGACCTGTGCCCGAAACTTTGGTCAGGTCGACATTGTTGTCTTTGGCGATGCGCCGCACCAGCGGACTTGAGCGCACGCGCTCGCGCTCGCCGGTTTCATCCAGCTCTTGAACTTTGCCTTGTTGCTGGCGCTCCAGTCCTTCTTTCTCGTCACCCGCAAGATCAGCAGGGATGTTCCGCATCATCTGTCGCGGTTGTGGCTCTTCGCCGCTGGGAGGCTGCGCGGCTTGCGTCTGGCTCGCGCCCGAGGCAGCGGGCTGCGCCTGTTTCGCTCCGGCTCCGTCTCCACCGGCTTTGGTCGGCTGCGCCGCAGCTGGAGCGGCGGGCTTGGCCGGCTGCGCGGCTGCAGCTTCGCCCTCGCCGGCGATAGTGCCGACAACGGTATTGACCTGGACGGTGGCTCCAGCTTGAACTTTTATGTCCTGCAAGGTGCCCGAGGCGGGCGCGGGAATTTCTGCGTCAACCTTGTCGGTCGAGATTTCAAAGAGAGGCTCGTCGCGCTGGACCTTCTCCCCCGGCTGCTTCAGCCACTTGGTGATGGTCCCTTCAAAAATCGATTCCCCCATCTGGGGCATGATGACGTCTGTCGGCATAGGTTCCTTCCGCGGAGTTTCTGACTGCAACTGGGCGCTGCTGCAAACCTCTCATTATATCGCGGGAAAATCGATGTCAGGGACGTGGGGTGCAAGCGACTAGACGATGTGCCCGCCTCGGGACGGAAATCGCGAGCACAATTGATGGGACGATCTCAATCAGGAGTCGCGGAGTTCACACCGTCTAAGCGGTGGTGCCTTTTTGTCGGACCTTCAGCAGCTCGTAATGATGCTGCGTGTGACCCGCGACAATGTACGCCAATGCGCGTACGGTGACCGGATTTCCGTTGGCCACGCCACGCCGCATGTCCACGCCCGGTGGGAGCGAGCCGAAGAGCGCCAGCGTAGCCTTCCGCAAACCTTCGAGCTCGGTGAGCAGATCTTCGAGGCTGCGCGAGTTGGAGCCGGCTTCGCGCACGTAATCGTCCTGCTCGAAGCCTTGCAGCTCCGTCTCATCGCCCCGCGCGAAACGCAACACGCGATAGCTGTGAACGCGCTCGGTGTCGCAGAGGTGTCCCAGGATTTGTTTGACGCTCCACTTGCCGGGCGCGGTCGGGGCGGAGGCTTCAGCGTCGGACATCCCGGCGAGAAGCTGGCGGTAGTTGGCCGGCTGCTTCGCCATAAAATCCAGCAGCGGGCGATCAGGAACCCGGGCAATGTAGTTCTTGTAAAACTCGGCGTATTCGGTGGGTTCGGGGCGGGTGAGCATGAGCACAACTCTGACATGGACGAATTCGGGACGCAAGTCGGTGAGGCGGGAATGACAAAAAAAATCGCGAATGAGTGGACACGGCTGCGCCGACTATCTACGCATCCATGTCGTAGGCCTTCTTCAGCCAGCGCTTCGCCTCGTCATCGAAATCTTCGAGGCTGCTGATCTCGATGCGATGGGTGATTCGGTCTTTCTTTGCGAAGCCTCCGGTATCAATCAGCCGCACGGGCGTTCTTGTATCTTTCAGCGCCAGGCCGAGATCGATGCGCGTGCGCGTTGTGGGCTTGATCTGCGCGATCACGTGATTTCGGTAGATAGGCACGATCGTCTGGCACGGAGAAACTCTGATATCGCGACCAAGAGTTTTCGCGAAGGTCAGAATCTCGTCGTAGATTGACCGCAGATGCTGCTTGGGTCCGGCATACATCTTCTCAACATAATCCTGGGCGTGTTGCAGATACTCGTCGGGGTCTGCGGTGGCGTCGGTCTTGCCGATCGAGCGCTGGGCGATCCAAGTCGCATAATTGATGCCCAGCCCGTGCTCCTGCTTCAGCCATGCAGCACGTTCTTTTTCGCTCGCCGGGCCGTGTTTCTTCACATGCCGGAGCCACTCCTCGATCGAGCGGCCAGTCTTCTGCTCCATACCTGCGATGGCCGAGCGGGCCATCTGCACACTCGGATGCAGATCGTATTTCCATCTTTTGTGAGGGCCTGATATCGGCATGATTTCCTCCGTCAGTGGGCAGCCATTTTTAGTTGCCGCGCGCGATCATCTGCTCTCGCCTCCGCTTTTTCTGCCTCACCCAAACCCAAATTCCTTCCACCGCTTCGTGACCTCGGCTTTTGTTTTTTCATCCATCCGGATCTCCTCGGGCCAGGGACGAGTGAAGCCTTCCGTCGGCCACTTGCGTGTGGCGTCTACGCCCATCTTGGAGCCGAAGTCGGGGAGGCGGGAGGCGTGATCGAGCGAGTCGACGGGGCCGAGCGTAAACTGGATGTCGCGCTCGGGATCAATGTTGTTCAGCACCTTCAGCGTCACGTCGCCGATGTCCTGAACGTTCACGTCTTCATCGACCACGAGAATGCACTTTGTCGACATTGCCTGGCCGAGCGCCCAAATGCCGTTCATCACCTTCCGCGCCTGCCCGGGATACGACTTCTTGATGGACACGATCATCAGGTTGTGGAAGATGCCCTCGATCGGCAGATTGACATCGACAATCTCGGGGATGGTGACACGCATCAGTGGCAGAAAGATGCGTTCGACGGCCTTACCCATGTAGGCGTCTTCCATCGGCGGCTTACCGACAATCGTTGTCGAGTAAATTGGGTTCTTGCGATGCGTGACGCAAGTGACGTGGAAGACGGGATAGAGGTCTTCGGGCGTATAGAAGCCGGTGTGATCGCCGAACGGGCCTTCCATGCGAAGTTCGTCCAGCTCGACGTAGCCTTCGAGCACGATCTCAGATGTCGCCGGCACTTCGAGGTCGACGGTCTCGCACTTTACTAATTCGAGCGGCTTCTGGCGCAGGAAGCCGGCGATCAGGTACTCTTCGATGTCGGGGGGCGCGGGCACAATCGACGAGAACATCACCGCCGGCTCGGTGCCAATGGCGACCGCGACATCCATCCTGCCGCCGACCTGTTTGCCTTCCGCAACGCGCGAGCCGCCGCCGGAGCGCGCCATCATGTCGAGCGCGGCGCTCACCGGATGTTCCGCGCCCGACGCCGCCGCACGCCGCATCTGCTCGCGATAGTGCTCTGCGCCCTGCTTCTGGCGCTGCCAATGCATGCCCGTCGTGCGCTCGTCATAGACCTGCAGGCGATAGGTCCCGGCGTTGCGCTTGCCGGTCTTCGGGTCTTTAGTGATCACCGACGGCAGCGTAATGAAGCGCCCGCCGTCCAAGGGCCAGCATTGCAGGATAGGAAAGTCGAGCAGCGAGAAGTCGTCGCGCCGGATGACCTCTTTGCACGGCCCGGTGGAAACTTGCTTGGGGAAGAACTTGCCCATTTCAGCAAGCATGGGCAGCATCTTGATTTTGTCCAGCAGCCCCTGCGGCGACTTCACGTCCATGAACATCTTTATGCGGTCAGCGATCTCGTCGAGCGAATCGACGTCGAGCGCCATGGTCATGCGGCGGGCGGAGCCGAACTGGTTGATGAGCAGCTTCGAGCCGGGATGGCCTTTGACGTTTTCGAACAGCAGCGCCGGGCCGCCCGGGCCATGCGAGCCGCGCGGACCCCACTTCGAAACGCGATCCGTGATTTCGGCGATCTCCAGAATGGGATCGGCTGGCGCCTTGATGCGAATCAGTTCTCCGGCTTGGTCCAACGCGGAGATCCATTCTCTTAGATCGTGATAGGCCAATGTCGAGTCTCGCTCAGGTTGTCGGGAAGATTATAGAGGGAGAAAGAACGCAGCAGTCCGCTCACCGCAACTCCGGCAGCGACCAACGTTGATGAGTGTCCGGAATTTCGGATAGAACGTCATCTGTCGCTGCGCAGGTCCCCCTTTTCTAAAATGGGTTTACTTTACAATTAGGTTTGTAGCAGCCAGCCATTTTGTCACAGGCTTGAAATTCTAGAAGGACGTGCCATCCCCGACCGGGTGGCTCGCAAAACCGACAGTCCGAGGACAGGCGACAATTCGACGGTTCCATACCCAACTCTTTGACCAGCAGCCCTCATCTAACCTCGGTTACAGCTTTTATCTCGCGACTAGGTTCTCACCATGCCCGCCTCGCACATGACTGTTTCGCCGGGGCTCGACGCGCTCTCGCGCCTGACCCTCGACCCGCAGAACGCACACAACGCGGTCAGCTATGTCGCCGGGCTCAGCAATGAAGACCGCGCCGCCCTCGTCTCACTTGCCGATTCGAACCATGTCGTAATGCGGGCTTTCCAGGCTGTCGCCGAGCAGGCCGGCGGCAACACGGAGCTCACAGGCTGGGCAAACGGCGTCCTGGGCAAAGAGCAACAGCGCATTCAGAACGCGCTCACGTTCCTGCACCACATCTGCGAGGAACTGGAGCGGGGCGGCTGCCCGGTGACCGTGATGAAGTCTCTGGACCACTGGCCCGACCTGGGCAACGATCTCGACCTTTACACGACCGCCGACGAAAAGCAGGTCGTCAACATTATGGTGAACCGGGTGGGCGCACACATTGAGCCGCGTAGTTGGGGCGATCGGCTGGCCAATAAGTGGAACTTCGCCGTACCCGGTTTGCCCGAGTCCGTCGAACTGCACGCTCAGCGCCTCGGTCAGACCGGTGAGCACATCGCCATGGCGCAGCGGTTTGTCAGCCGTCGCGTTCCCAAGACGCTGCGCGAGTTGACATTCCAGGTTCCCGCACCCGAGGAGCGCGTCATAGTCGCCACGCTGCAGCGCATGTACCGGCACTTCTACTTTCGCGTTTGCGACATCGTGAACACCCTAGCGCTGCTCCACCCCACCGCGCCAAAGATGGGCACGCCGGGGGCCCCGCTGTTGCAGGAGGCTCAGGTCGACTTTGCCGAGTTGAAGAGAGCGGCAGACCTGGGCGGCGTTTGGCCCGGAGTTGCGACCTACCTGAAGATCGTTTGCGATTATGTCCGCCAATACCGGGGCGATGCACCTCAATTGCCAGCCCAGGTATTCGCGGCGGCACGCTTTGGAGGCGATGTAATCTTTGCGCGCGGGAAATTCCTGCGCGTCCCTGTTTTGCCTAACGGGGCGGAACTCTACACCCGGCAGATCACCGACACGGCCATTCGCGGAGACGTTCCCGCAACTCTGCGGCTTTCTCTTCTGCCCTACCTCGCCTCAGCCGCCGCGGTCGCTTACCGAATTACCGGAAGCGACAAAGGAATTTGGTGAAACCCGGCCGAATTCCTTGCATCTATGAGCAGACAAAAACCGTATTGGTGATTGTCTGCTGTCAGACAGAGTCTGCCGGGGGGCTATGATGCAACTGTATTGCCAAGATTTCGCTTGTACGGCTTGCTGTGATGTGCGTCACATTGGATAATATGCAGCAAGCCTGGGGAGAGCGGTTCGGATTGCTTTCCTATAACGTGCTGTAACAAACTGTTGTCGTATCAAGATCGACACAGCCGTGAGAATTTTCACCCGCGTCGCCGGCTTCTGTAATTCCTACACCCTTCGTTTGCCTACACCCCACCGCCCCGAAACCGGCCGCGCTGGGGGCCCCGGTCCTGCGCCGCACTTTTCGAGTGCGAGTCAACAAATCAGTGACAATAAATCAAAAATCAATTCCACTCGAGGAAGAGGAAACGCACTATGCCAGTCTCTCGCATCGATTTCCCAATTGACGAACTGACGCGTCCTCATAGCGAGGAAGAAATTCAACGCAAGCTGGCGCAGGAACGTGCGCGACTGGCGAGCATGATGGGACTGGACAGCGGCCCCGTCCACCACTTCAAGCGCCCGGTGGAGCGGGCCTTCGGCGCTGAGGAGCGCGGCAAGGTGACAATCCTCTTCGGCGGACTCACCTGGAAGCACGAGCGCGTAATCCAAGCGGTGTTTCAGGGCTGCGGCTATAACTGCGACGTCCTGCCGGTGCCGAATGTCTCCGCCTTCCAGCTGGGCAAGGAATACGGCAACAACGGCCAGTGCAATCCCACGTACTTCACCGTCGGGAACCTGGTGCAGTACCTGCAATTCCTTGAATCGCAGGGGATGAGCAAAAAGGAAGTTTGCGACAACTACATCTTCTTCACCGCCGGGTCGTGCGGGCCGTGCCGCTTCGGCATGTATGAGGCGGAGTACCGGTTGGCGCTCCAGAATGCCGGCTTCGGGGATTTCCGCGTGCTGCTGTTCCAGCAGAATGATGGCGTGAAGGCGGGTTCGGGCGAGGCCGGCCTGAAGTTCACGGTGGACTTCGGCTGCGGCATGTTCAACGCGCTCAACCTCGGCGACATCATGAACGAGATGGTCTATCGCATCCGCCCGTATGAGGTCGAGAAGGGCAAGACGAACGAGGTCTGGAAATCGTCGATGGACAGGCTGTGCAACATGTTGCGCGAGCGCAAGCCTTTCGAAGATCACGAGGACCTGCCGGAATGGATGGCGAAGAAGTGTCGCGAAAATAAAGGCAAAAAGTGGGAGGTCACGGTCAACTCGCTGCTGAAGCTGCGCGAGCAGCTTTACGGCAATCCGTACAAAGAGGCGATGGCCGCGGTCCGCGAGGAACTGAACACCATTGAAGTCGACCGCCTGCGGGTGAAGCCGGTGGTAAAGATCATCGGCGAGTTCTGGGCGCAGATCACCGAAGGCGATGGCAACTTCCACATGTTCGAGTTTTTGGAGCGCGAGGGCGCGCAGGTACTGGTTGAGCCGATCGGTACCTGGGTGATGTACATGATGTATCAGTGCAAGGCGCGCGCAGCAGCCCGCCGCGAGCTGGATGCTCCGTACAAGCATCCGAAGTGGTACGAGTTGAAGAAGCAGGCGGCGAACGAGTGGAAGTTCCGCTCCAAGCAATGGATGTGGAGCGTTGGCGAACGGATCTACGCGCGGCAGTATCAGCGTGTGGTCGAGGGTCTCGGCAACATCGCCCACGAACTGGTCGATCAGAAGATGATGGCCGACATGGCCCATCCGTTCTACAACCAGTTCGCGCGCGGCGGTGAGGGACACCTGGAAGTCGGCAAGAACGTTTACTACACCAAGAACCAGCTCTGCCACATGGTGCTGGCCCTGAAGCCCTTCGGCTGCATGCCTTCGTCGCAGTCGGACGGAGTGCAGTCGGCGGTCGCCAATCACTTCAAGGAGATGATCTTCCTTCCTATCGAGACTTCGGGCGAGGGTGAGATCAACGCTCACAGCCGCGTGCAGATGGCGCTAGGCGAAGCCAAGGTCAAGGCCCGTATGGAATTCGAGCAGGCGTTAAAGGCGACGGGCAAGCGGCTCGACGATATCAAGGGTTACGTCGCCGAGCATCCGGAGCTGCGCAACGTGTTCTATCCCGTGCCGCACAAGCACGGATACGCGGGCGTGGCGGCGAATTTCGTTTTCCATGTGAGCGATCTGATGAACGGGAAGAAGAAGCTGGCGCGCGTTCCGGCGCGGGTTCGCAAGCTGGAAGCGGCGGCGGCGTTTGGGGACTAGGTCAGATAGTGCGAGGGGGTGTGCCTCGTATCAGGGCACGACTTTAGTCGTGCCGCTAAGACGATTTGAGAATCGCGGCTTTAGCCGCTGGTTGGCAGGGGCTAGAGCCCAAACAAAATAGGCGCTGGTGGGCACGACTGAAGTCGTGCCCTGACACAGAGCGCTGTTGCGACGAAGCAGAAAGGAAAGTTTAGCTAGATGCCGACCGATGTCCAGCTACCGGAGGGGACGCAAGCCGCCCCGACTTATCGTCTGGATGTACAACTTCACGAACTGTTGATGAAGCCACCCGAGCAACCGCGATTGCTCCCGCCGCCTCCGGGCGGTAAGGAGCAGAAGCTGCCCACGCCCGTGTTTCCGCAGCACCCCGAGCTGATGGCGGCGCGTGATGAAGACTACTTCCCCAAAGATGGCAAACGCCGTAAGCACAAAATGAAGTACGTCTATCGTGCTGCAAAGGGATGGGCGTTTCCCTTTTTCCGCTCGCGCATCATGCCGGGCGAGTTTCACCCGATCATCGCGTACCTGTTTAACGAATGGAAGTGCAATCTCGACTGCCACTACTGCTGGGCGTTCGATAACAGCGTTCGCGGCATGACCGAAGACATCGCCAAACGCTCTGTCGACTGGCTGCACGACACCGGCTGTCGCGTGCTGGCGCTGATGGGCGGCGAGCCGCTACTGCGTCCCGACTTTGCGCATAAGATCATCTACTACGCTGCCAAGAAGGACTTCTGGATTTACCTGCCGACAAACGGCCGTCTGCTGCGCGAAGAGGTGATCGACAAGGTTGCCGATGCGGGAGTGGCAACGGTGAATCTTGCGGTGGACGCGTGGGACATTAAGCCGGGACTACCCAAGGCGATGGTGCCCATCCGCAAATACTTCGACTACCTGGTTAAGAAGCAGTACAAGTATGGTTACAGCGTTTTCCTGAACATTAACATCTGCCACAATAATATGGACGATGTGCGGCAGCTGACCGAGCTGGCGCACGACAGTGGCATCGCGACCGATTATCACATCTGCGAGTCGCCGATGACCGAGCAGCCGCACTTCAAGCACCTGTATTCGAATCCAACGTTCATCCGCGAAGAAGACCATCCGCTGGTCTGCGAGCTGGTGGACTGGTTGGTGGAGAAGCAGAAGTCCGGCTACCACATGGTCAACTCGGTAGAGCGGCTGTCACAGATGAAGGATTTCGTAAAGGGAGAGTTGCACGACTGGAACTGCCGCGCTGGCCACAACTCGTTGATCGTTCGCGTGGACGGGACATTGGCGCCATGCTTCCCCATGTACTCCGCCGGATACGACTGGGGCACGATTGAGGCGCATAAGTTCGAAACCAAGCAGCTGAAAGACATGAAGAAGGAGTGCCAGAAGAATTGCTTCTCGACGCTGAACCATATTCTGGCCTTCTGCTATAACGACCAGCGCGTGATTACGTGGCTGTTCAAACAGGCGAAGCACGGGTTCCGGCGGGTCGAAGGCAATTTCGGTGATTAGGTGTGTGTGCAGCGGCGCATAAACGTCGCGCAACAAAGCGGGCAGAGACCCGGAGCATTACGGAGGCCTAGTGAGTCATTCTCACCAACACGGATCTTACACCCCAACAGGTCCAAAATCGGGACCTCTCGGGGACCCCGGCTGCTGTGATAGTCCTCATCCCAAGGTTGACGTCGCACTTGACGCTCTGCTGAACTCTGCGCCCCAGGAAGATTCCCTGCCTGCACGCATCCTTGCGAAATCCCGCGAGGTGGCCGCGCAATCGGGCCACAAAGCCGTCTACACCGTCGGTATGGATGTGGGCTCGACGACCGTCAAGGCCGTGGTCGTCGAAGCTGAAACCGACCGGATGATCTGGCAGGACTACCAGCGCCACGAAACCAAGCAGCCCGAGAAGCTACTGGAATTCCTGAAGCGCATGCAGGAGGAGGTCGGGATTGCGCCGCACAACTGCCGCATCTTCATCACCGGCTCGGGTGGTGGCGCGCTGGCCAACCTGATTGGCGCGAAATTTGTGCAGGAAGTTACTGCGGTCTCACTGGCGGTTGAGAAGCTGCACCCGGAAGTGAACTCTGTCATCGAGTTGGGCGGACAGGATGCCAAGATCATCGTCTTCAAAGAGGACGAGAACACCGGCCGCAAGAAGAAGATCCCGTCGATGAATGACAAGTGCGCCGGCGGCACGGGCGCGGTCATCGACAAGATCAACGCCAAGCTGAAGATTCCCGCCGCCGAGTTGTGCGACCAGGGCTACACCGGCATCAAGCTGCATCCGGTTGCCGGCAAGTGCGGCGTCTTTGCCGAAACCGACATCAACGGCCTGCAAAAGCAAGGCATTCCTCCCGATCAGCTCATGGCATCGCTGTTCGACGCGATCGTGCTCCAGAATCTCACCGTGCTGACTCGTGGCCACACGCTGCGTCCGCATGTGCTGTTGCTGGGTGGCCCCAACAGCTTTATTCGCGGCATGAAGGAGGCCTGGCAGCAGAACATTCCTCGCACCTGGGAGGAGCGCAAGGTGCAGCTTCCCGAAGGCGCGAAGCCAGAGGAACTGATCAAGGTTCCGGATAACGCGCAGTACTTTGCCGCGCTAGGCGCGGTCGAATTCGGCAAGGATGAAGAATCGGACGTCGGCCTCTACATGGGGACCGAGTGCCTGGAGGATTACATCGCGGTCGGCCGCACGGCGGAGAAGGCGAAGTCCGGGGCGGCAGGTTTGAGCACCTCAGACGAAGAGCTTGCCGGATTTAAAGAGAAGTACAGAGTTCCGAAGTTCATTGGCGCCAAATTCACCATGGGCGAGACGGTCCGCGGCTTCGTCGGACTCGACGGCGGGTCGACCTCGACCAAAGCGGTTCTGCTCTCCGAGGCCGGCGATGTGCTGTGCAAAGCGTATCAGCTCTCCGGCGGCAACCCGATCCAGGACACCATCGACATGTTCGTGTCGCTGCGCCAGCAGGTGGAGTCGCAAGGCGCGGCGATGGAAGTGCTGGGTGTCGGCACGACCGGTTACGCGAAGGACGTACTCAAAGACGTGCTGAAGGCCGATGTGGCGCTGGTGGAAACGGTCGCGCACACCGAGTCGGCGATGAAGTTCTACAGGGAGCCGCACGTCATCGTCGATGTGGGCGGTCAGGACATCAAGCTAATCGTTCTGAAAGATGGACGCGTGAAGGATTTCAAGCTCAATACGCAATGCTCCGCGGGCAACGGCTACTTTCTGCAAGGCACCGCCGAGTCGCTCGGCTACAAGGTCGAGGAGTACGCCGACATCGCCTTCTCCGCCGGCACCATGCCCGTCTTTGGCTATGGCTGTGCGGTGTTCATGCAGTCGGACATCGTCAACTTCCAGCGCCAGGGCTGGCGCGGCGAAGAGATTCTTGCCGGCTTGGCCGCGGTTCTGCCAAAAAATATCTTCCTTTACGTTGCGGGCATTCCGAATCTCGCGAAGTTGGGTTCGCGCTTCATCCTACAGGGTGGGACGCAGAAGAACCTCGCGGCAGTAAAGGCCGAAGTCGATTTCATCCACTCGCACTTCCATGGCGCGGGGCACGAGCCCGAGGTCATTGTCCACGAGCACTGCGGCGAGTCAGGCGCCATCGGAGCCGGGGTCGAAGCGATCCGGCTGTACAAGAACGGACATCGCACCACGTTCATCGGCATCGATGCGGTTCAAAAGATCGGGTACAAGACAACACGCAACGAAGATACGCGCTGCTATTTCTGCAAGAACAACTGTCTGCGTACGTTCATCGACGTGAATGTCGGCGATGCGTTTGAGCCTGCATCGCCGCTGCCGGTATTCAAGTCGAAGGTCCCATTGCAGGCCGGCGAGCGCCGTCTGATTATCTCGACCTGCGAGAAGGGCCAGGTCGAAGATGTCAACGCGATGCGCGGCATCAAAGCCGGGCTCGACGAGATAAAGAAGAAGAACCCGAACTTCGTCGATATAGCCGCCAACGAAGTCTGGCGTTCGCGCAATCCGCAGAAGGTTGCCGATCCGATTCCAACCGCAAAGGGCTGGAACTGGAAGGCGAAGGCGGCGGTCAACGAGCGCATCGCGCTGATGAACAAGCGCAAAACCATGCGTGTCGGCATGCCGCGTGTGCTGAACATGTACCTTTTCACTCCCATGTTCAGCGCTTATCTGGAGAGCCTTGGCCTCGAGCCTGAGAACCTCGTGTATTCGGAGTTCACCGGCCAGGAGATGTACCGCCAGGGCGCTGGCCGCGGCGCAATCGATCCCTGCTTCCCCTCGAAGATCGGCATTCCGCACGTTTACAACCTGATCTTCCAGAAGCACCAGAAGAAGCCGCTCGACGCCATCTTCTTCCCCATGATCGACACCATGAACCAGCCGTTGAAGAACTGCAGCGGCGCGAACGCTTGTCCAACGGTGACGGCGACGCCCAATGCAGTGAAGGCGGCATTCATCAAAGAGGGCGATGTTTTCAAGGAGAATGGCATTCAGTACCTGGATCCCATCCTGAACATCGACGACAGAAAGCTGCTGACCTTGCAGATGTTTCAGGCATGGGCGCCCATCCTCGGTCTGTCAGAGGAAGAGAACGAACGCGCCATCGAGGCGGGTTTCAAGGCCTTTGAGGACTACGACCGCAGCATGCGCAAACGCGCGCGCGAGGTGCTGGACACGCTGGAGCGCGAGAACCGCCTCGGCATCGTCATGCTGGGCCGCGTCTATCACCACGATCCCGGCTTGAATCACGAGATCATGGAGGAATTCCAGAAGCTCGGCTATCCCGTGTTCTCCCAGAGCCTGCTGCCGATGGACGAAGACATCCTCGACCGGCTTTTCGGCGAAGAAGTGCGCTCCGGGGCGATCACCCACGCACTCGACATTCGCGATGTGTGGAAGAACGCCTACTCCGGCAGCACCAATATCAAGATATGGGCAGCGAAATTTACCGCGCGGCACCCCAACCTCGTGGCGCTGGAGATCAGCAACTTCAAGTGCGGTCATGACGCGCCGATCTACAGCGTGATCGAGGACATCATCGAGAAATCGGGTACGCCGTACTTCTCGTTCAAGGACCTCGATGAGAACAAGCCGACCGGCTCGATCAAGATTCGCGTCGAGACCATCGACTACTTCCTGACGCGGTATCGCGAGGACCTGCTGAAGAAAGCCGAGGCGGCGAAGAAGCTGGAGGAGCAGCTCGCAGAGTACGAGCGCGGTCTGCGCATGCAGTTGACGCACAAGTCGGCGAGGGCGGAGCGGGGTGTGGTAGTTCCTTTCCCGCAGCATGTGGACGAGCGCGAGACGGCTACGGCGGCAGGCGACGACTGAGTAAGCCCGCGGTTCGCACAACCATAACTCCTATGTAATGTTTCTTTGCACGCCCATATAGGCCGCAGAAAAGGACGGCAAGGCAAGTCGTCGGCGGGCTGAAGCGGCCTTATAATCAAAAGCGAGCCTTAACGCTGACCTGGAGCTCAGCTATACCAGGCCCGAAGACCGCGCCGATGCCCCTGACCAGCGACACCAAGAAGGTCATGTTCGAAATCTACCGCGATGCCGATTTCGGCGGCCGCTACAAGGTCGTTTACTTCACCGAACTGGGCGAGCACGACAAGGAAACTGAAATCGACAACGCCATGCGTGGCCAGCACATCTTCGACGGCTTCCTTCTGCATCGCGAGCGCAACGCCGCCAAGCAGGTGGTCGATGAAATCCTCGCTCGCTTGAACCGTGGCGAACCGGTGGACGAGAACGACATTCGCGAGAGCCTGAAACCTTACCTCGCCTGAGCTAAATCGCTGCTTCCCTTGAGTATTCCCACGCGAAACGCACGTTGAGTTGTCATCCCGAGCAAAGGCGACCGCTTTGGTGAAGTCGAGGGATCTGCGGTTCCGTGTTGCCGCTGGCTATGCGTGAGAACCGCAGATCCTTCGACTGCGCCTGCGCGCGACCGGCAAAAAAAGCGGTTTCCGTGCAGGCCCTGCTCAGGATGACAATTCGAAAGCACGGTCGTGACCAACATCCAAGGTCCAGCGCCGCGTTCAGGCTGCCCTGTGGTCGCGGAGCGCCTTGGCCACGACGCGCAGGTCGTTCACGAATAGCTCGTACTCCCGATGCTGCTGGGTGACGCGGAAGCTGCGCCCGAGTAGCGCCTGCGCCGCCGTCGCGCCAAGGCAGACAACGACCTCGGGTTTGACCAGCTCGACCTCGACATCAAGCCAGGGACGGCAAGCCGCGATTTCCAAGGAGTTCGGCTTTTTATGGATGCGGCGCTTTCCGCGTGGCTCCCACTTGAAGTGCTTGACCGCATTGGTGACGTAGGTCTGCTTGCGATCGATTCCCGCCTCAAACAGCCCTTTGTCCAGCACCGCTCCCGCCGGCCCAACGAATGGGCGTCCCTCAAGATCTTCCTTGTCGCCCGGCTGCTCGGCAACAAACATCACGCGGGCGTGCGGATTGCCTTCTCCAAAAACAGTTTGGGTGCCGCGCTTCCAGAGATCACAGGCGCGACAGTTTTTTGCGGCTTCGCGGGCAGACTCCAGGCTGGAGTACTGAGAAATGAGTTGCGAAGCTGCGCTTGATTGTGCGGCCCGACGCGGCATGGCTAAAGGGATGCCGGCGCGAAGACGAGAGTTGTAGAAACAGCCACCCCACCCCGGCCAAAACAAGCAAAAATGGGGCACCCAGACCAAACGATCCAGCGATATCGCACTTCTATGCTGCCGTGGTCGCCACGCGCCGGATCGCCAGCGACACCATCAACCGCGTAATTCCAGAGATGAAGATGCTGATCCCGAACAGTGTTCCGACAACCCAATCGGAGTTGAACGGCCAGTGCGCCCAAATCAGAATTCCCAAAAGTATGGTGACGATGCCGTCGAAGAGCACCCATCCCCATCCGTGAAGCGGACGCATCTGGAAGGCGAGCACAAGCGCGAAAATCCCGTAGACCAAAAGAAACGAAGCGAGAAATAAGGTCAGCGCCAGCAAGCCCCCAAAGGGATGGATCAGGATAAAAATACCGGCGATGATGTAAATGACGCCGAGAATGACCTCCAGCGCCACATGCCAGCCGCCGTGGGTGCGGAGCGCGAAGATGATTTGTGCGAACCCATTGAAGATGGCCGTCCATGCGATGACATAGGTGATCACCACGCCAGCCAGCCCGGGCTCCAGCATCGCGATAATGCCCGCGATGATCATCAGAATGGCGAGTACGATCGACCAGCCGGAGGCCCGCTTGAGGCCGTCAACAAGTGCTTCAGCCATAATTCCTCCATTTGCGTTCAGGCGCCCGCACACAAATTGCCGGCGCTGAAGCTGAACCGCAGATTGAAACCCGCTATAGCCCCCGTGGGAGAGATGAGCATATTGTGCGCGAGCGGCCTGGGATATTCAACCGCTTAATCGCTCAGTCACCGGCTCGATAATGTCGAACAAACGCATATCGACAGCGACCTTGCCGTCCTTGCGAGGCTTCCTGGCGAAGCGCTCGGCCGCATGGGCCATGAACGCATTGGCAAATTTCGCTCCCCAGACAATGTCGTCGAAGGCGTACGACGTGCGGGTCTGGACGATAGTCGAGAAGGTCTCATCGAAGGCCTTCAGCAAAACCAGGACCTCCAGGCCGCAATTGCGGAACGACTCCGCCGTCTGGCCGTAGAGCGGGCTGTCCTGGTCGATCGGATGGACCACCGTCCACGTCAGCGGCAGAAACACGACGCCTTCCCGTTCAAGCTTCAACGGGTAGTAACGCCGGGTATGGGTGCCGTCAACCTGCTCGAAGCGGCTGAGGACAACTTTTGCGGAAACTTCGATCAGCTCATTGGAGCGGGCGTTGGCCACACGAAACTCCAGCGCGGTTATCCCCTGGTAGGGAGCCACGACCGCATGGCTGCTGAAGAGAACATTCGCCGTCGGACGCGAGATGCGCGCGAATAGCAGGCCGGTCACGATCGCGAAACCTGCCAGGCCGGCGACGGCTTCGATAGCGACGATGACGTTCGCGGCGAACGACACCGGCACGATGTTTCCGTAGCCGATGGTGGAAACTGTCTCCACGCTGAAGAAGAATGCCCGCCAGAATGGGTGTTGCGAAATTCCCGGGGTGGTGCTGACCAGGGCCCCGGGACCGCACGCCATGTACGCCAGGGAGAACAACACGTTCGCCAGGAAATACCAGCCGACGCCCAGCAGAAAGAACTGCCACCACGGCATGGTCAGCAGGACGTGATAGGGGCTGAGCGACTCCAGCAGGGAGAGGCCCTTGCGCTCGACGTTGAAGCTGCCGTCGCGGTTGAGGAGCCGCTGCTGGCTCTCGCGGGAAACGACCGAGCCGAAGCCGAGATCGCGCAGGTCCTGGTCGGTGAGAGGTCGGGCGCGGGTAGCCATGGGGGTTGGATGCCGCCGCGTCAGCGGGGTTACAGCAGTATAACGGCGAGGCATGCGAATGTCGTTCGATCCAGAGGTGTTCACAGCAGGTCGGGGCCTTTGCTGCGCATGGGCACACATCCAGGTCGTGCCCGAGATGAACTGCAGGCGTTTACGCGTGCCCGAGCCCAAGGCCCCGCCGAAGGAATCGTGCCCAGAGAATTCTCGGAAGCTGACGACGGGCCGCTGTTCTCGTCCCAGAAAAGCGGGTCACCGCTATTCACCAGCGCATTCTGAAAATTTACCCAGTATGTGCCGCCGTTGCTGAAAGTCGGCCCCGTGAACGTTGAAGACTCAGTGCCAAACCCGTGTATGTGACACGCGTCACAGACTTGTTGCACGTCCATCACAGCCCCGTTCAGCATTGACCGCATATCGTGGAAAGTACCGAGGCCCAAGTTCATAGCGGACCGTGTTCCTCGCCGGTTCTGGGGAGTAAAACGACGTGAAAACAACGGAATACTCTGTTTCGCTGGCCGCCACCATTCATACGGATTCATCCCCGGCCAGCGAAGCCCAGCTTGAAAGCTCGCCCCGGGGCGAAGCAGGCTCTGGAGGAGCAATGCCAAGAAATAAAGTCACTCTGGACGGCAACGAAGCAGTCGCGCACGTGGCCTACCATGTCAGCGAGATTGCCGCGATCTATCCCATTACACCGTCATCGCCCATGGGCGAATCGTCGGACGCCTGGTCGGCACTGGGCGATAAGAATATCTGGGGTACAGTTCCCAAAGTCATCGAGATGCAGAGCGAAGCTGGAGCCGCCGGCGCATTGCACGGAGCGTTACAGGCAGGCGCGCTAAGTACGACGTTTACGTCCGCACAAGGCCTGCTGCTAATGATCCCCAACATGTACAAGATCGCGGGCGAACTGACGCCCACGGTGATTCACGTTGCCGCCCGCGCGATTGCGGCCCACGCGCTATCGATCTTCGGCGATCACCAGGACGCCATGGCCGTTCGCCCAACCGGATTTGCCCTGCTGTCGTCCAATTCGGTACAGGAGGCGATGGACCTGGCGCTGATCGCGCACGCGGCAACGCTGGAATCGCGCATACCCTTCCTGCATTTCTTTGACGGCTTCCGCACCTCGCACGAAGTTTCGAAGATCGAGGAGCTCAGCCTCGACGACATGCGCGCCATGATCGACGACAATCTCGTCCGCGCGCATCGCGAGCGTGCGCTCTCGCCCGACCATCCCGTACTGCGCGGATCGGCGCAGAATCCCGACGTCTATTTCCAGGGGCGCGAGTCGGTGAACCCCTACTACCTGGCCTGTCCCACGATCGTGCAGAACGTGATGGACAAGTTCGCCAAGCTGGTCGGCCGCGAATACAAACTCTTCCAGTACGTAGGCGCAGCCGATGCCGAGCAGGTCATCATCATGATGGGTTCCGGCGCTGAGGCAGCGCACGAGACTGTGGATTATCTCGTTAGCCAGGGAAAGAAAGTCGGCCTCTTGAAAGTGCGCCTAATGCGGCCGTTCTCTGTGGAACACTTCATTGAGGCGCTGCCCAGGACCCTCAAGAGCGTCGCCGTGCTCGATCGCACCAAGGAACCGGGGTGCGTCGGCGAGCCGCTTTACCAGGATGTTGTCACCGCCTACAACGAGGCGTTCACCGCCGGTAAGCTCGACAACTTCCCGCGCGTGATCGGCGGCCGCTACGGGTTGTCGTCAAAGGAATTCACACCCGCGATGGTCAGCCGCGTCTTCGAAGAGGCGGCCAAAATCAAGACGCCTCCGCGCAACCACTTCACCATCGGCATCAAGGACGACGTCACCTTCACCAGCCTGAACTACGACCCGGAGTTCTCGACCGAGCCCGAGGACACTGTCCGCGCCATGTTCTACGGTCTCGGCTCAGACGGCACGGTCGGCGCCAACAAGAACACCATCAAGATTATTGGCGAAGAGACCGACCTCAACGTCCAGGGCTATTTCGTATACGACTCGAAGAAGTCTGGTGCGGTGACTATCTCGCATTTGCGCTTCAGCAAGACGCCGATTCGCTCGACGTACCTGATTTCACAGGCCAACTTCGTCGCGTGTCATCAGTTCAGCTTCATGGAGCGGCTGGACGTGCTGAAGGCCGCCGATCCCGGCGCGGTATTCCTCCTGAACAGCCCCTTCGGGCCGGACGAGGTCTGGGACAACCTGCCGTGTTCCGCGCAGAAGACCATTATCGAGAAGAAACTGAAGTTCTATGTGATCGATGCGGTGGATGTGGCGCGCAAGGCCGGCATGGGCGGACGTATCAACACCGTAATGCAGACCTGCTTCTTCGCCATTAGCGGCGCGTTGCCGCGCGCAGACGCGATTGCCGCCATCAAGCACGCCATCGAGAAGACATATGGAAAACGCGGTGAATCGGTGGTCCGCAAGAATTTCGCCGCAGTAGATTCGGCGCTGGAAAATCTGCACCAAGTGAAAGTCCCAGAGACGATCAGCTCGAAGTTCGACGTGCGACCGACGGTTTCGGCCAACGCTCCCGACTTTGTCCGCAACGTGGAAGCGCTGATCATCAGCGGCGACGGCGATCAAGTGCCGGTAAGCGCGATGCCGATCGACGGCACCTTCCCCACGGCTACCACAAAGTGGGAGAAGCGCAACATCGCTCTGGAAATTCCGGTGTGGGATGAGCAGCTTTGCATCCAGTGCGGCAAGTGCGTGATGGTTTGCCCACACGCGGTTATCCGCGCCAAGGTTTACGACCCTAGCTTCAACCACGCGCCCGAGGGCTTCCAGACCGCAGTTCCCAAGTGGCGCGAATTCTCCGATCTGAAATACACATTGCAGGTCTCGCCGGAGGACTGCACCGGCTGCGGACTGTGCGTCGAGATTTGCCCTGCGAAGAGTAAGAGCGAGGCCAAGCATCGCGCCATCAACATGCAGCCGCAGCCGCCGCTGCGCGACAAGTACAACGAGTACTGGAACTACTTCCTGTCCATTCCTGAGTTGTCGCGCGAGAAGTTGTCGCATGCTCAGGTGAAAGACGCGCAACTGCTGGAGCCGCTGTTCGAGTTCTCCGGCGCCTGCGCCGGTTGCGGCGAGACGCCATACATCTCGACCATGACACGCTTGTTCGGCGACCGCGCCGTGATCGCGAATGCGACGGGCTGTTCCTCGATTTACGGCGGCAATCTGCCAACGACTCCGTACACCGTCAACAGCGAAGGCCGCGGGCCTGCCTGGAACAACTCGCTGTTCGAAGACACGGCCGAGTTCGGCATGGGCATGCGGCTGGCAGTCGACAAGCAAAACGAGTACGCAAAGGAACTTGTCCAGCGGCTGGCATCGAAGATCGCCGACGATCTGGCGGTCGCAATCCTGACGGCCGATCAGTCAACCGAGGAAGGCATCTTCGCGCAGCGTGAGCGGGTGAAGGCACTGAAGCAGAAGCTGGCGGAGGACGAGTCGCCAGCAGCCCGCGATCTGCTGGCGGTCGCGGACGAGCTGGTCAGGAAGAGCGTGTGGATTATCGGCGGCGACGGCTGGGGCTACGACATTGGCTACGGTGGCCTCGATCATGTGCTGGCCTCCGATGCCAACGTCAACATTCTGCTGCTCGACACCGAGGTGTACTCCAACACCGGCGGGCAAATGTCGAAGTCCACGCCGATGGGCGCGGTCGCTAAGTTTGCCGCGGGCGGCAAACACACTCCGAAGAAAGACATTGCCATGATGGCCATGAACTACGGGCGGGCTTATGTCGCGCACGTCGCCATGGGGGGCAACGACGGCCAGACGATGAAGGCGTTCCTGGAAGCTGACGCGTACGATGGCCCGTCGCTCATCATTGCCTACAGCCACTGCATTGCGCATGGTTACGACATGGTGCACGGCATCGACCAGCAGAAGGCGGCGGTGAACTCCGGACACTGGCCGCTGTTCCGCTACAATCCTCCGCTGGCCAAGGAAGGCAAGAATCCGTTCGTGCTCGACTCGCGTGCGCCCAGCATTCCGCTGGAGAAGTACATCTACAACGAAGCGCGGTACACCATGCTGGTCAACAGCAATCCTGATGAGGCCAAGAAGCTGCTACAGGCCGCGCAGGAGAACGTGAACGATCGCTGGAAACTCTACCAGCATATGGCATCGATGAACTTTGAGAAGAAGTAGGCGCGGGTAATGCGGTGCTTCAGCGCCGCGCACCGGAATGACATGAGTCAGGGCACGACTTCAGTCGTGCCGCAAAGGACTCGACAAAAGATGGGCTTTAGCCCTGCGGCAAACATCTGGGAGGAAGAATCGTGATCGACCTGTCAACCAATTATCTGGGATTGAAGCTGAAGAATCCGGTCGTGGTCTCGGCCTCCCCGCTGACGGAGAAGCTGGAGAACTTTGCGCGCCTGGAAGACGCGGGCGCCTCGGCGATCGTCATGTACTCGCTCATGGAAGAGCAGATTGAAGCGGAGAGCGAGAACATCGACAACGCGCTGGAATTCGGCACCAACAACTACGCTGAGGCGACGTCGTATCCGCCCGACATGCAGAAATATCACGTCGGCCCGGAGCGTTACCTGGAGCTGCTGCACAAAGGCAAGCAGTCGGTCAGCATCCCGGTTATCGGCAGCCTCAATGGCCGCTCGCCCGGCGGATGGGTGCGGCACGCCGAGCTCATGGAGCAGGCCGGCGCCGATGCGCTCGAGCTGAACATTTTCGACATCCCGACGGACACGTCGCTTACCGCCGACGAGCTGGAGACGCGCTATTGCACCCTGGTTCGTGCCATCCGTAAGAGCGTCCGCATACCGATCGCGGTTAAGCTGGGGCCGTATTTCTCTTCGTTTGCAAATTTCGCCAAACGGCTCGCGGAGGCCGGTGCGGACGGCATCGTCATTTTCAATCGCTTTTACCAGCCCGACTTCGACCTTGAGGAGATGGAGGTGACGCCGAACCTGGTGCTCAGCAGCCCGCACGAGCTGCGTCTCCGTCTCCACTGGGCCGCCATTCTCTATCATCAGGTCGAAACCTATATTGCCATCACCGGCGGCGTGCACGACTCCACCGACGTGCTGAAGTGCATGATGGCGGGCGCGCACGTCGCGATGATGACGTCGGCGCTGCTGAAGTACGGTATCGAGCACATCGGCGTGGTGCTGGCCGGGATGGAAAGCTGGATGACGGAACACGAGTACGTTTCCATCCGACAGATGCGCGGCAGCATGAGTCTGGTGAACATCGAGAACCCGACGGCGTTCCTCCGCGGCAATTACCTGAAGATGTTGGGCTCTTACAGCTGGCGCGAGCCGGGAGCGGCGCTGACCACGTTCTGAAGCGTCAAATTCTCACGCAGAGGTCGGACCCCGCAATGAGCCGGCCCTTTGTTGTGCGTCTTCGCAAAAGCATTCTTATGGCTATTGACACCATATGTTTTATGAGGCCATACTCACTTAGGCAATGAAAGCCGAGCTGCTTTTCCATCAGCGCATCGATTACGACGACGGTGCGATGGTGGAAATGGTGCTGTGGCGCGTCGCGTCACCCGTTCCGCCATCAACTCACGGTTTGAAATATCGGCTGTTCTATGGCCGTCCGGGAGTGCGGGACGTCGGGTATGACAATGAGCGCGGCAAAGGCGACGATCGGCATTTTCAACAAACCGAAACGGCCTACGCATTCACCACAGTCGAGAAGTTGATGGCTGATTTTTGGGCGGATGTGCGGGCCTTACGAGGTGGCAAATGAGAAATGTGAAGATCACGGTTGGTGGCGCGATGGAAAAAGAGGCTTCACGGCGCTTCGTCGAGGCCTGGCACCGCGCTGAGCGTGGAGAGCGGTTTCGGGAGCGCCATCTCGCCTTCGAGAGCTGGGACGCACTTGCCCGCGTGCTGACCAGGAGGCGCGTGGAGTTATTGCGGTACGTACGGAGGCATAAAGTCACAAGCGTACGGGCTCTGGCGAAAGCCTTGGGACGGGATTACAGCAATGTTCATGCCGACGTTCAGGCGCTGGCCGCAGCGGGACTGCTGGATGTGGCAGATCGCGGCATACGAGCAGATTACGATGGAATCGAGACGAGGATCGCGGTCTGAACGAGCACAGACCTGGCGAATCGAGCCGATTTTCCAGAAGCTCAACTTTCAGAAATCGTCAGTTTCTTGCTCTGCGCCCAAATACTTGCGCCTAAGTTCGGCCAGCTTCTCGGTAGGACTTCGCGCCCCAAACGACTGCGCGAGCTAGTAAGTGTTGAGCTCTTCTCGCTCGGCGGCGGTGGGCTGGCAACGGTTGGACCGGAGTACTTCCCCATGCTCGGGATCGTCTTTCAGGTAGTCCGGGATTTGCACAGCCATACGCATCCTTTCAAGAACAGATGAGCATAGCACCGCCATTGCGGCGGTTAGTCGAGGCCCGCTCTACCGTTCGTACCTCTATAATTATTGTTTCCATCATACGCACCAGGACGCCCCGTGGCACTTGACCAGAAAATCTACGACCTTCGCAAACACAAGCTGAAGCAGATTGAGGCGCTGGGGCAGAGCACCTATCCCTATCGCTATGAAACCACCCACACGATTCCGCAGATCGTCGAGGAATACTCTGCGAAAACGGCGCCGGAACTCGAGTCACCAAAGATCAACGTCAGCGTCGCCGGACGACTGATGTCGATCCGTTTGCAGGGCAAGGCCGGCTTCGCCCATCTGCAACAGGGTGGCAAGCGGCTACAGATTTACGTCAAGCTCGACTTCGTCGGCGAGAAGGGCTTCCAGCTCTACAAGCTGCTCGACATTGGCGACTACATCGGCGTGAAGGGCTATCTCTTCCGCACGCGCACCAACGAACTGACGGTTCATGTTGAGGAAATTACCTTCCTCGTCAAAGACCTGCTGCCGCTCCCGGAGAAGTGGCACGGCCTGCAGGATGTTGAAACGCGCTATCGCCGCCGCTACGTTGATCTCACCATGAATCCTGAGGTGCGGGAGGTCTTTGCCAAGCGGGCCAAGGTTGTGCAGTCGATGCGGCGGTTCCTCGACCACCGCGGCTTTATTGAGGTCGAGACGCCGATGATGCATCCCATCGCGGGCGGCGCGGTGGCCAAGCCGTTCACCACCCACCACAACACGCTCGATGTCGATCTCTTCCTGCGCATTGCGCCCGAGCTCTACCTGAAGCGGCTGGTGGTCGGCGGCCTCGACCGCGTCTACGAAATCAACCGCAACTTCCGCAACGAGGGCATCTCGACGCAGCACAATCCCGAGTTCACTATGCTGGAGTTCTACATGGCGTACGCGGATTATCGCGACATGATGGACTTCACCGCAGACATGCTGGCGCAGGTGGCGCAAGATGTGAACGGCACCACGGTCGCGCACTTCAATGGGCACGATCTGGACTTCGGAAACGTGCAGCGGCTCTCCATGCGCGAGGCCATCATCAAGTTCTGGCCGGAAAATGCGGGAGAGAAGCCGGAGATGGACGACTTCTCCAGCTCGGAGCAGATTGCCGCGATGGTGCACCGTTACAATGCGGCCAATCCGCACATCCCGTATGACCCGACTGCGCCCGACGGCAAAACCATTGCCGACATCTTTGAATTTGTTGCCGAGCCGCACTTGGTTCAGCCCACGTTTATTTACGATTTTCCGCTCGCCATCTCGCCGCTGTCGAAGAACAAGCGCGAGCCGGAGGAAAACGCTAATTGGGTGGAGCGCTTCGAGATCTTCGCCGGCGGACTGGAGATCGGAAACGCCTTCAGCGAGCTAAACGATCCCGAGGAGCAGCGCCGCCGCTTTGAGCAGCAGTTGAGGGAGCGTGCTCGCGGCGACGAAGAGGCCCACCAGATGGACGAGGACTACATCCGCGCGCTGTCATATGGCTTGCCGCCGACCGCCGGCGAGGGCGTGGGGATCGACCGCCTGACCATGCTGCTGACCGATTCGCGCTCGATTCGTGACGTGATCCTGTTTCCACTCTTGCGCCCGATCAAGCAAGGAGAGGAAGAGGAGTTGGAAAGCGAACCAGAACCCCCTAGCAGCTAGCAATTAGCACCTGGCACTTGGCAGAGTCAGATGTCCTCTTTTGAAGTTGAGCCAAATGCCAAGTGCTAAATGCCAAGTGCCGCTCAAAAAAAGCCCCTCTCGCGAGGGGCTAAGGTTCAGGAAGAAAAGAGGGATTGAGATATGGCACAGAGCCGGAACTTATTTCGCCAGCAACTCGCGGATCCGCAAGCGGGCCTGATGCACCCCACGCTGTGATTGCTTTTCGATCACGCCCAACAACCGTGCGATGCGGAGATGGTCATAACCCTCCACGTCGTGCAGCAAGAACATCATCTTCTCTGTCGGCGGCAACTGGACGACAGCGCGCTCCAGTTCCACGCGAAGCGTGTTGCTTCGCACCGACAGAACGCGGTCACAGGGTGAACAATTCAGTGTGAGGGCCCCCAACGGAAGCAATTCGCGCAGTTCGCTGATAAGGGCACGATCAATTTGGTCTGGCGTGGGCTGCGCAGTCTGCTCGAAAGCGCGGCTGAAGGCCTGGATCATGAGCGCTTCGGCGGCCAATTCATTGTCAGTCATCCAGAAAGCCAGGGAATACACCCGATGCCGGTTCGCTTCGTAAATCTGGTGGCAGCCATCTACTCTGGACGGCGCCAGAACAGCTGGCAAAGAGGCGAAACCGAACACTCTTGTTGTTTCTGCGATGCTGGCGCTCATAAAATCTCCTTTGATTTCGTGCTGCAGGGTTTGAGAACTACGACACCTTAGAACTAAGCAATCCGGCTGCCCAAGTCAGAGCGGCAAGGAACGAGCGACTCAGACCTGAGCTAAGTAATTGATAATACTGACCGAACTTCTGGGGTTCCGCAGGTACGAATCGTCTGACTCCGCCTGGATGCAGAGCGGAGAGAACCACTGTGGGCGATACTTGGATTCGTGATGCCGCAAGTGGGTACGCGAATACCACACCTGCTGGTAATATTTTCGCCCAGCACCACCAAGTTTTCACGCCCGAGTGCCACCGGGGCGTAGCAGCCACTAACAGAAAATCTAAATCTCCCCGCCGTCGCCGCCGAAGAACGTCAGTGCAAGCGGACGGCTCTCACAGTAGAATGCAGTTTCACCTACCCCATGGCTGACCAGCGCATACTCGTAGTGGATGACGAGACCACGGTTCGGGATACCGTCTGTTCAATTCTTTCGCAAGCTGGATTCGAGTGTCTCCCGGTTAACTCCGGTCGTGATGCACTAAACATTTTGCGCTCCAACGAAAGCATTTCGATTGTGCTCTCCGACCTCATCATGGAGGGAATGGATGGGCTTGCCTTGCTGTCGAGGATGAAGCAGGAGCACCCGGAAATCCCCGTGGTAATGGTGACGGCCGTGCACGACATCTCCGTCGCGCTGGCGGCCATCCGCAACGGCGCCTATGACTACCTGCTGAAGCCATTCGAGCGGGAGCAGCTGCTGGCCATGGTGCGCCGGGCGCTGGAGACGCGCCGGCTGCGACTCGAGAACCTTGCCTATCAGACCAAACTTGAATCGCTGGTATCGGCGCGCACGGAGATGCTGCGGAAGGCCCTGGCGGACCTGGAACGCTCCTACGACATTACTCTGGAGGCTCTGGGCGATGCCCTGGACCTTAAGGACGCCGAAACCGAGGGTCACTCGAGGCGTGTTACCGCTTTTACTATAGCCATTGCACGCGCCATGGAGCTCCCGCAAGAACGAGTGCGAATCATCGCCCGCGGAGCATTCCTGCACGACGTGGGTAAGATGGCGATTCCGGACGCGATTCTGCGCAAGCCTGGACGTCTCAGCGCAGACGAGGAGACAACCATGCGCGAGCATGCCTCTCTCGGATATCAGATACTTCGCAAAATCCCTTTCCTGCACGAAGCCGCCGACATCGTGTACTCGCACCAGGAACGCTACGACGGCAGCGGCTATCCACGGGGTCTGAGGGGCGATCAGATTCCGCTCGGGGCCCGAATATTTGCGGTCGCAGATACCTTTGACGCGATGACTTCCGATCGTCCTTACCGCGCCGCGCAATCGATTGCTTCCGGACGGCGAGAGATTGAGCGCAACTCCGGCAAGCAGTTCGACCCAGAGGTGGTGAAGGTTTTCCTGTCCATCCCTGAGCGCCTGTGGCAGGACCTACGGACAGAAATTGAGAGCCAAAGCGCAAAGCGGCGTTTCGGAGATCGATATGCGCGTCATCAGGCTACTCATCGTACAAGCGGAGCTTAAAGCGTAAGCCGCACAACTTAGAGAAATCACCATGAGCACAGTTTTGTCGGACGCTGAAATTGGCCAGCTACTACATCAGCTTCCCGGCTGGAAACAGAACGGCAAGGCCATCGAACGAAGCTTCCAATTTGAGAACTTTGCCAGGGCAATGGAGTTCGTAAACCATATTGCCGAAGCGGCCGAGGCCGTGAACCACCATCCTGACATCCTCATCAGCTACAACCGTGTCACCTTAACGCTGGTGTCCCATGACTCAGGTGGTGTCACGCAGCGCGACATCAAAATGGCGGGGCGCATCAACGGACTCGCGCCGGTGTAGTCACTGCGCGCCTAACCCTGCAAGAGTTCCCTTCATGCCGTCGAAGCCGCTCATGTCCGCGCCGCTCAGCGATAAGCCACAATGAAATTGCCAGGCTCTATGCCGCCTCGGCTATCTGTTTCGCTTTCACAAACACCTGCTCGAACATGGCGGCCGTCAGCTTTCCGGTCGCTGTGTTTTGATTAGACGGGTGATAAGAGGCGAGCAGCACGACGCTATTGGGCATTTCATAGCTCACGGCGTGCCCGAATTCGTATCCTGCCCTGCTTTGCAGCACTCCCTTGCGCTTCAGAAAATTCAAGTACGCATCGAAGCCGATCTTCCCCAGTGCAACCACAACCTTCACCTTCTTGAGCGCTGCCAACTCGCGATCGAGGTACGATGCGCAGTTCGCCAGCTCAGAGGGAAGCGGCTTGTTGTCCGGAGGAGCGCAGCGCACCGCCGCGGTGATGTAGCAATCCATCAGCTTCAATCCATCACTTCGGCTTTCGGCATTCGGCTGCGATGCCAAGCCAACCTTGTACAGGATCGGATACATGAACTTGCCGGAAGCGTCGCCGGTGAACGGCCGTCCCGTGCGATTGGAGCCGTGCGCTCCGGGGGCGAGTCCAAGAATTAGAACGCGCGCTTGCGGATCGCCAAATCCCGGCACCGGTCGCGACCAATAATCGTGGTCACGATAGGCACGGCGCTTTTCCCGTCCGATCTGCTCGCGGTAGGCCACCAGCCGCGGACACAGCGTGCAATTCACAATTTCTTTGTTGAGGATAACCAGCGCGGAAGCCATCACTTTGCATTCTAGCGTTCAGCCGCCACTCACAAGGCATCCTTCAGAGTAGGCGTCGCTTCCAACTACCAGCTTCAACTCGCGTATCGACGCGCACCAACACTGGGGAGAAAAATTACGATGCTGATTATCTTGCTGGTTATCCTGCTGCTATTATCGGTGGGATCTTATCCCGCCTGGCCGTATAGCCGCGGCTGGGGTTATTACCCCTCGGGCGGACTTGGCCTGGTTGTGCTTATCCTGGTAGTTCTGTTGCTGCTGGGTCGAATCTAAGCTCGACGCGAAAGAATGCGCTTCCTAGAAAGGCACCACAAAACGGCAGTGCTTTGCAGCTTGCTGCTGGTGAGCCTGCTGGTATCCGCGCCTGTGTGCTCGGCCTACTCGGTGCTGACGCACGAGGAGATCATCGATTTACTCTGGAAGGACCAGATCGTGCCCCTGCTGCTGGCGCGATTTCCCAACTCCACCCCCGACGACATCAAGAAAGCGCACGCGTTTGCCTACGGCGGCAGCGTCATTCAGGACATCGGCTACTACCCTTTCGGTAATGCCGAGGCCAGTGACCTGACCCACTACGTTCGCACCGGCGATTTTGTCCAGGCGCTAATCCGCGATGCTCAAGACCTGAATGAATACGCCTTTGCTCTGGGTGCGCTCTCTCACTACATATCCGATATTCACGGACATCCCTATATCAATTTAGCCGTGGGAATCGAGTACCCCGACCTGGCGCGGATGTATGGACCCTCGGTACCTTACGATGTCGATCACAAGGCGCACCTCCGCACAGAGTTCGGCTTCGATGTGTTGCAGGTAGCCAAAGGCCGTTATGCCTCCGACGACTACCACAATTTCATCGGCTTTGAGGTTGCCCCTTCCCTGCTGGAGCGCGCCTTCTATGACACCTACGGGCTGCAACTCAAAGCCGTGATGCCGAATGAGAAGCTCGCCATCAATACCTACCGTCGCAGCATCAGTGAGATCATCCCTGAAATGACGAAGGTCGCGTTGCTGGTGAAAGGCGACCAATTGCGGCGGGAGATTCCGGATTTCAATCGCCAGCACTTTCTCTATCACCTGTCCAAAGCTGATTACCAGAAGTCCTGGGGTCGCGGCTACAAGGAACCCGGACCCGGGGCCCACATTATGGCGACCGTATTCACCGTCCTGCCAAAAGTCGGACCGCTACATGCCATCAATTTCAAGGAGCCTACCGCCAAGACCGAGGACCTTTACTTCAAGAGCGTGGATGAGACCATCGACGCTTATGGCAAGGCCCTGAAGCAGGTGAAGAACAATGACTTGCAGACGCCGGAGGTCGATCTGGACACCGGCAAGCCGACGAAGCGCGGCGAGTATCCGCTGGCCGATGCCACCTACCGCGAACTCCTCGACGCTCTGGCCACCAATAACTTCGCCACCATAAGCGACGATCTGCGCACCGACATTCTGAAGTTCTACGATGGTCTCGGATTTCCGCCGCCCGATGCCCGCCTCGACAAATGTGTTGCTGAGCGCTGGCGTAAAACGTGGGTTGAGCTCACGCAGCTGCGCTCGTTGGACGAATTAGCCGCCTCCGAACAGCTAACGTCTGCCTCGTCCGGCTCAGAAGCAACGTTGATGCTGCCCTTGCCCGCCGACAGCTGCTCAGAATGAAGTTCGCGCCTTCTCCAACCTGAACAACGCCACGTCCCCGCCCGCACTCTAAATGCATATGCTGCAATTCATCTGTGATTACTGTGCCAATGTGAAGGAACCCGGCGAGACCTGGATCAACGGAGTCGCGGTGGAAAATGTCGGCACGCAAGCCGCCCGGCGCGAGGTGATCATTGATCCGGCCTGGCGGCGGGAGCGCGCAGTATTGCCGCTCGCAGTTCATTTCTGCTCCGTGGAATGCAAGGACAACTACCTGGCCGAGCTATTCAACAGACCGGCTTCTCTGCTGGAAGTTGAGGCTGCCGGAACAGAGCCCGCGACTGGCCGCCGTATTAGTCGCGCCAGGAAAAAACCTGCGAGCGAGGCAGTTAAGACGCGCACCACCACCTCGAGAAAAACCCGCACACCTTAGCGGCGATCGGCCTGCGCCGTGCTTCGCCTCCTCGTGCGAGCGGCCCACGCTTGTTTGACCGCACTGCAGCGCTCTCATAAACTTAAGTCAAGGCAGACTGCGTCGGCTTTTGCCATTGCGCATGAGCTCGCGTCAGCCCGTGTGATTGCGAATCTGCTTCATCGTTGTAAAGGAACTCATTGACCACTGAAACGACTACACCGGAAATTAACTCCTCCCAAGAAACCAATCCATGCGAGCGAGAGCTCACCATCGAAGTTCCCGCTGAGGTGGTGAAAAGCGAAACCGAGAACATAGTCGGGCGCTATCAGAAGCTGGCGCGGGTTCCAGGTTTCCGCAAGGGCAAGGTTCCGGCTTCCCTGGTGCGGCAGCGTTTTGCCAAGGAAATCAATGACGATGTCGTGGAGGCACTTGTTCCCAAATATCTCCGCGAAGAGACCACAAAGCAAAATCTGGCACCGGTATCCCAGCCTCGGGTAACGGACTTGCATATAGAGCGCGGCGAACCGATGCGCTTCAAGGCCTCATTCGAAATCATGCCGGAGTTCAAGGTTGCGCCGTACGACGATATCCGCGTCTCTACTATCGATTCCAATGTCTCGGACGAAGAGGTCGAGACCGCACTGAACAATTTGCGCGAGCGCCAGGCGACCTACAGTGCTGTGGAAGAGGATCGTCCGCTGGCCGACGGCGACTTCGCGATCGCCAGCTTCAAAGGTACGCCCAAGGAAGGCGAAGCCGACGCCAAGCCCGGGGCCCCCGACGCGCCCGCGGTTGGCGCGGCGGGGTCGAAGCCGGTGGAAGTTGACGAGATCATGGTGGAAATCGGCGGCGAGAACACGATTCCGGAATTCACCGCGAACCTGCGCGGCGCCAAGCCCGGCGAGCAGCCCACCTTCGACGTGAAGTATGCCGACGACTTCTCTGATAAACGGCTCGCGGGCAAGACTCTCACCTATGAGGTGACCGTCAAGGGCATCAAGACGCGCAGCGTTCCCGAGCTCAACGATGACTTCGCCAAAGAGCTGAGCACCGATCTGAACACCGTCGAGGAGTTGCGCAATCGTCTTCGCGAGAACATGAAGGCGGAGAAAGAGCACGAAGCTCAGCACCAGGGCAAGGACAAGCTGGTTGAGGAACTGGTAAAGCGCAACGACTTTCCAGTCCCGCAGTCCATGGTGAATGAACAGATCGATCTTCGATTGGAGCGGGGACTGCGGGCCTTGGCCGCCCAGGGCATGCGCACCGAAGACATGAAGCGCATGGACTTCGCGCGCCTGCGCGCCGGTCAGCAGGAGGCTGCGCTGCGCGAGGTGAAGGCCTCTTTGATCCTGGAGCAGATTGCCGAGCAGGAGAAGATCGAAATCAGCGACGAGGAGTTTGAGCAGGAACTGCAAGCGCTGGCGACCCAGTCCAAACAGACCATTGAGCAAGTGCGTGCTCGTTTGACTGAGAATGGAGGGCTGGACAGAATTCGCCATCGCCTCCGCAACGAGAAGACGCTGGACACGCTGTATCGCAGGTCGGTGTAGGGCTCGGTAGCGCGCAACTTTATAGTGGCTGATTTCTGGCAGGAGATGGGTCGGGGCACGACCTGCCGAAGGGTTTCTCTTGAGGTGTCATCCCGAGCGGAGGATGACAACCAGAATTATGAGCGTACGCGGCGCGGCTGAAGCCGCGCCTTGATACAAGGCATAACCGACGATTCACTTGAAGGAGACTAACCAATGCTTGTGCCCATGGTGATTGAGCAGACCAGCAGGGGCGAGCGGGCCTACGACATTTATTCCCGGCTGTTGCGGGACAACATCATCTTTCTCGGCACTCCTATTGACGACAATGTCGCCAACCTGATCATCGCCCAGATGCTGTTCCTCGAAGCCGAAGACCCGGAGAAGGACATCTCGCTGTATCTCAACTCGCCCGGCGGCTCCATCACGGCCGGCATGGCGATTTACGACACGATGCAGTTCATTCGTCCGGACGTAACCACGATTTGCATCGGGCAGGCCGCCAGCATGGCTGCCACGCTGCTGGCCGGTGGTGCGCCGAAGAAGCGCTTCGCTCTGCCGACCTCGCGTATCCTGATCCACCAGCCGCTGATGTCCGGCCTCTCCGGTCAGGCGACGGACATCGACATTCATGCGCGTGAGATCTTGCGCATGCGGGAGATCACGAACCAGTTGCTTTCAAAGCATAGCGGGCAGCCGTTGGAAAAAGTCGAGCGCGACGTAGAGCGCGACTTCATCATGAACGCCTACCAGGCGAAGGAATACGGAATCATCGACGACATCATCTTCAAGCACAAATAAAGTTCGTCGCGGGCCCTAGTGCAATCTTTTTCACCTGACGAGCTGACTAGATGGGAAAAATTTCTCTCGGTGGTTCCAAAGTTGTACCGGTTATTCCACTAATGTTGCTTTGCAGATAACGGAAGTGTGGTTCAATAGGTCTCGCAGCGCACCAGTGCAATAGGTCCGAGAGCAGGCTGCCTTCAAGGCGGTCTTCTCGAAGGGGCAGCACGGCTCCTCCCCGATTGGCCGACGGGGAACGCGGTCTGGAGATTCCGACCGGCTGACGTGCGCTGTAAAAGGAGTTTCATATCCGTGAGAACCAGGACCGGTTCTGAAGAAGTTCTTCGCTGCTCGTTTTGCCACAAGTCGCAGGACGCCGTCGCCAAACTGATTTCCTCTCCCACCGACTATCCGCGCGCTTACATCTGCGATGAGTGCGTTGCCGTGTGCAACTCCATTCTCGAGGACGACCGCTCCGAAGCGCAGCCCAATACCACTCCCAACCAGCTTCCCAAGCCTGCTGAGGTCAAAGTATTCCTTGACGAATACGTCATCGGACAGCAGCAGACAAAGAAGAAGCTGGCAGTAGCGGTTTACAACCACTACAAGCGGGTGTACATGAACCGGCAGCGCGGGACCGAGGTGGAGCTCGCCAAATCGAACATCATGCTCATTGGCCCGACCGGCACAGGCAAGACGCTGCTGGCGCAAACCCTGGCCAAGATGCTCGATGTGCCCTTCGCGATTGTAGACGCCACGACGCTCACCGAGGCGGGCTATGTCGGTGAGGACGTCGAGAACATCATCCTGAAGCTCCTGCAGGCAGCCGATGGCGACGTCGCACGCGCGCAGACCGGCATCATCTATATCGATGAAGTCGACAAAATCGGCCGCAAGGACGAAAACCCCTCGATAACTCGCGACGTCTCCGGCGAAGGTGTGCAGCAGGCACTGCTGAAGATACTGGAAGGAACGGTGGCTAACGTTCCTCCGCAGGGCGGACGCAAACACCCCCACCAGGAATTTACCCCCGTCGACACCACGAACATTCTCTTCATCTGCGGCGGCGCGTTCGTAGGACTCGAGCGCATCATCGGACGCCGCATGGGCAAACGTTCCATGGGCTTCCGCACCGACGCTGCCAAGGAAGCAGCGTTCACCGAAAGCAACAAGCGCGATACTGAGATACTGGCGCAAGTCGAACCTCAGGACCTCATTAAATTCGGCCTGATTCCTGAATTTGTGGGCCGGCTCCCGGTTGTAGGCGTGCTCAACGATCTCGACGAAGACGCGCTGGTGGAAATTCTGACCAAGCCAAAGAACGCGATCGTGAAGCAATATCAGCGGCTGTTTGAGTTCGAGAACGTAAAACTGCGCTTCTCCGAAGAGGCGTTACGGATCATTTCGCGTGAAGCCATGTCGCGCAAAGTTGGCGCTCGCGGCTTGCGTATGATCCTGGAAGAGCTGATGCTCGACCTGATGTACAACCTGCCCGGTCAGAAGCGCGTTAAGGATTTTGAAGTGACGCGCGACATGGTCGAGAAGCGTAACGTAAGCCTGCCCTTGATGGAAAAAGCGGGCTAGCCGTTACAAGTTAAAGTAAGAACGTGTTCGGCGCGGCTTCGGTCGCGCCGTTTGCTTTTCTGCGACAAACCGCGCGCAAGTCCTTGCGCTGCAACACCGATACAAGCTGTACTCCTCCACGGAAGTTTCACGCTCCGGCTACATCCCAACGACAACTCCGCGCGCGGCGCCAATTACATTCGAAACCAGCTTATGGCAGTGGCGAAATCAAACCCAGCCGTTGTCGAAGCAAATTCAGATCTCGATAAACGAAAGGAAACTCCCATGAAGAAATTAATGATCCTCGGATTTGTCCTCAGCTTGGCCCTTGGCGCCACTTCTCTGTCAGCCAGCACCGTTCGCGGCAACGCGACCGGCGGCAGGAGGGCCCATGTGCCACCGACCGCGAAGCCAGGGCCGGTCGCAGTGCCTCACAAGAAGGGCAACGCGCGTTAAACACACCAACGGCAAGGGCGGACTACCCTGCTCCGCCCCGCCTTTAACCAGCCTGCCGAATAGGACGTACCCCCTCCGCTCATAACCACTCGCATTCCGCCGACGTGTAGCGCAACGTTCGGTCTAGCCGCTACGCGGGCCCGAATCGTTGACAAACCGCACACATCTAAGACGTAACATTCCGAAATCCTGCTGCTCTTCAATCACAAAAAAGGGGCAGAAATCAGGCACTCGCCAAAGACTTTGCTCCTTCTGCAGCCTGCGGCTGCGTGATATTCTTGACTCCAGATACAGAGTCCGGATATGGCGCGCGAGTACATGGCGCAGCGAACTCATCATCTTTTTTCCGGAGCAGCTGGTTCGCTCTGATCGATAAGGCGGTTATTAAGTGACGCAGCGCGAAAAATTCGAAACCAAGAAACTTCCCATGATGCCCATCCGGGACGTGGTCATCTTCCCTTACATGATGACCCCCTTCGTGGTTGGCCGGGAATCCAGCGTGCGCGCATTGGAAGAGGCTTTGGCCGGCGACAAGAAGATTTTCCTGGCCACCCAGCACGATGCCAGCATCGACGAGCCCAAGCCCAGCGAGATTTACCAGGTCGGCACAATCGTCAACATCGTGCAAAGCCTGAAGCTCCCCGATGGCAACATCAAGGTACTGGTGGAAGGCCTGGAGCGTGGCAAGATTCTCCAGGTCGTCGACACCGACGGCTACTTCGAGGCCACAGTCAGGACGGCCAAGTATCTCGCCGAACCGACGCCGCAAGTCGAAGCTGCCATGCAGCGTGTGACCGGCCTCTTCGAGCAGTACGTGAAGCTCTGCCAGTCGCTGAATTACGAGACCATGATCGCCGCCGTCCGCAATGACGATCCAGCCAAGCTGACTGACACTATCGCCGCCAACCTGCAGCTTTCCATTGAGGAGAAGCAGGAATTGCTGGAGCTGTTCGATCCGGCCGAGCGCCTAAACCGCATCGGCGACGTGCTCGACGTCGAAATCGAGAAGCTGAACATGGACCGCACCATACAGTCGCGCGTAAAGCGCCAGATGGAGCGCGCCCAGAAAGAGTATTACCTCAACGAGAAGATCAAGGCCATCCAGAAAGAGTTGGGCCGCGGCGAGAAGAGCGAGTTCGACGATCTGAAGAAGAAGATCGACACCGCGGGTATGCCGCGTGAGGTGCACGAGAAGGCGCTACAGGAGCTCAAGAAGCTCGAGGCCATGCCGCCAATGTCCGCCGAGTCGACGGTATCGCGCAACTACCTTGACTGGCTGCTCGCCGTGCCCTGGAAGAAGCGCTCGAAGGAAATCCGCAACATCGAGGTCGCCGAGAAGACGCTTAACGAAGATCATTACGGCCTGGAGAAGATCAAGGAGCGCATCCTCGAATTCCTCGCGGTGCGTCAGCTGGTCAAGAATCCGAAGGGCTCGATTTTGTGTTTCGTTGGAGCTCCTGGCGTCGGCAAGACTTCGCTCGGCATGAGCATCGCCAAGGCCACCGGTCGCAAGTTCGTTCGCATGTCGCTTGGCGGGGTACGCGATGAGGCCGAAGTTCGCGGCCATCGCCGCACCTACATCGGCGCGCTACCCGGCCAGATCATCCAGATGATGAAGAAGGCGGGCACGAAAAATCCCGTCTTCATGCTCGACGAAGTCGATAAGATGTCGATGGATTTCCGCGGCGATCCCTCGGCCGCTCTGCTCGAAGTGCTCGATCCCGAGCAGAATTTCATGTTCGTCGATCACTACCTCGACGTTGAATACGACCTTTCGCAGGTGTTTTTCATCGCTACCGCCAACGTGCTGCACACCATTCCAGCTGCGCTGCAGGACCGCATGGAGGTGCTCCGCCTGCACGGCTACACCGAGCCGGAAAAAGTCGAGATCGCCAAGCAGTATCTGGTCCGCAAGCAGCGCCAGCAGACCGGCCTGACGGAAGAGAACATCATCTTCACCGACGAGGCGCTCACCACCATCATTCGCAACTACACGCGCGAGGCCGGCGTTCGTAACCTGGAGCGCGAGATCGGCAACATCTGCCGCAAGGTCGCGCGCAAAGTGGTGAAGGAAGGCAACAAGTTCGCGGTCTCGATCACGGCCGACAACGTCGCCGAATACCTGGGCGTGATGAAGTTCCGCGATAGCGAAGTCCATGAACGCAGCGAAGTCGGCCTTGTGACCGGCCTGGCCTGGACCGAAGTTGGCGGCTCCATCCTCACCACCGAAGTCGCCACCGTAGACGGCAAGGGCAAGCTCACGCTCACCGGTAAACTGGGTGATGTGATGCAGGAGTCAGCCCAGGCCGCCATGTCCTACGTGCGTTCGCGCGCACACCGGCTGGGATTGCCGCGCGACTTCTATCGCAATCTCGACATCCACGTTCACGTGCCCGAGGGCTCAATTCCTAAAGATGGGCCTTCCGCCGGCATCACCATCGCCACCGCGATCGCCAGCGCACTCAGCCGCATTCCGGTGCGCCGCGACGTCGCTATGACCGGGGAGATCACGCTTCGCGGCAAGGTGCTCGCCATCGGCGGTCTTAAGGAGAAGCTCTTGGCAGCGCAACGCGCAGGCATTTTGCAGGTGATTCTCCCGGCTGACAACCAGAAGGACCTTCCCGATGTTCCGGAGAACCTGCGCAATGTCATGCAGCTTCACTTCGTGAATACGATGGATGAGGTGCTGGCCCACGCATTGGAGCGCCCGCTACCCGAAGTTACGGACGAAGAAGCGCCTACGATTCCAGTTGTGCCTCCGCATCAGGAGACGGTCCCCGCCGCGCGTCAGTAACTCTGGCAGCTTGAAATCATCCAGACGAGGCCCGCGGTGCGCGGGCCTTTGCTTCCTTTCGCAAGCTCATTCTCGGCCCTTGCACTTTCGCTTCGCTCCGGCGATAGTAAGGCATGAAGGTCTTGACGCGCTTCGTGACCTCGGCTGCCGATCCCCGGCAATTTCCTCCCCCGGGCGCGCCGGAAATTGCCTTCGTAGGCCGCTCCAACGTCGGAAAATCGAGCCTGATCAACTCTCTCGTCGGTAGCAAAATTGCCAAGACCAGCAACACGCCCGGTCGCACCCAGACCATCAACTTCTTCCAGGTGCGCCGCCCCGGCAAGCCGAATCCCGACTTCGTTTTCGCCGATCTTCCCGGCTACGGTTTCGCTCGCGTACCCAAGGAGATCACCGCGCAATGGGCGAAGTTCATTAATCCATATCTGGAGCATCGCGAGTCACTGGTGCTCTGCGTGATGCTGGTGGATGTCAACATTCCGCCGCAGGAACTTGATCTTCAGCTCATCGAGTGGATGCGCCACATCGGCCGCAACTTCCTTCTTGTCGCCACCAAGGCCGACCGCCTCTCCCGCAATCAATTGCAAAGCTCAACCCACAAATTAAGCGACCAACTGGAGGTCCCGACCGATCAGATTATCTCGTTTTCTGCTAAGGCGCGCACGGGATACGACGAGCTGTGGAAGGCGATCAAAGAGGCCGCGGGAGTCCAAGGTCCCGGCACCAATGAAGTCGCGAAGACCGGTTGATGTCTCTCGTGGCGTGTGACAACTGGCTACTGTTCTTCACGGCCAGATCTCCAGCGCAGTTTTGCCCAGAATCTGCCCTTTGGCAGCATCGCTGATGGGCAGCGCGCGAAATTCCGCCAGATTATTCGCGATCTCCGGCACGCCCGGCCCGGGCCAGTCCGTTCCGAACAACGTCTTGTGCGCGATCTCCTCCAGCCGCGGAAAGTATTTCAGCAGCGTTTTCGGCGGTATGCCGCTGATGTCCAGGTATACGTTGCGATGACTTCGCACCAGGAAGAACGCCGTATTCATCCACAGCGGCCGTCCCCCATGCGCCAGCAGAATTTTCAGCCTGGGAAAATCCACGGCGACATCGTCGACGTAAATCGGATCACCGTACTTGTTGCGCGCCCCCGGGAAAATCGACGTTCCCGTATGCACCATGAGCGGAATGCCGTTGGCCTGCGCCGCTTGATAGATGATCTCCAGCTCCTTCACGCCATTGACGTAATCGTTGGGGTAAAGCAACTGGTGCGGAGGGTGAATCTTGATCAGCCTGATCCCCAGGCGCACAATCTGCTCCATGTCGGACAGCACATTCATCGTGTGCCGCGGATGAATGCTGCCGCAGGGAATCAGGCGCGCTGGGTCTTCCTTCACATAGCTGGCAATGAATTCATTGACCGCGGGCGTAAACCCGATCACCTCGGGCGCCACGTAATTGATCAGCACGGCACGGTCCACGCCGATTTCGTCGAGATGCTTGAGAAATGCTTTCGGGGAGCGACAGTACTCCGCCACGCGATCGAAGTCCTTGCGCGTCTTCTTCATCAGCGCCAGGGCTTCGGGTTTGAACATTTCAATCGGCTGGATGTGGATGTGGCAGTCGGTGATCATGAGCAGTGGCTAGTGGTCAGTCGATGCGTAACAAACCGCACGTGGGTGCCCGGTTCTAGCCTGCTGTTGGCTAGGGCGGGGCAGTTGAACCGGAGGGGAAGCCGGCTGGTTAGCGCTTCAGTTCGCGCATGCCATCACCGCTCTCTTGGCAAACACCCGCACCATCTCCCGTCGATACTCCGGGGTGAGCGCTGACGTGGTAAGCGGCTTCGCCGTCCGCGCCGCCAGTTCCCCAATCCGCTCCCCAACTTCTTCGCTTGGCAGCGCGCCGATCATCTGCGCGTCCACATCTTTCACCAACTGCGGCGCGGGATTGAGCGCGGTAATTGCCACCCGCGCATCTTCTACGCGCCCCGAATTCATCTTCAACGCGACCGCCACTCCCGCCAGCGGGTAATCGATACTGCCGCGCACCCGCAGCTTCTGATAGGAGCCACGCCAGCCGGCAGCAGCTTCCGGCAGAAACACGCGGGTGACGATTTCGTTGCTCGCAAGATGCAGCCGCACAATGCCATCATTCACATAAAACTCTGACAATGGGGTACGTCTTACTCCGTGTGGGCCGGCGATCTCCAGCTCGGCTTCCAGGCACAGCAGCGCCGGGGGCGTGTCGCCCGAGAAAGTCGCCCAGCAGAAATTGCCACCCGGAGCCACATGGCACAGATCGCCATCTTTCTTGAGGCAAAAACCGCAGCTCTTTCGCCATAGCAGCGACTGGTTGTACCACAGGCAGCGCGTGTCAAGACAAATGTTGCCGCCCAGCGTGCCCATATTGCGCAGCACCGGCGACGCCACCGTCTTCACTGCCTGGTAGAGCACCGGATAGTCCCGGCGAATTATAGGCGAGTGCTCGAGGGTGCTGAGCGTAGTCAGCGCCCCGATCTCCAGTCCGTTTCCGTTGCGAATTCCGCGCAGCGCGCCGACTCCGCGCAAATCCAGCACGTACAGCGGCGTGAACAGCTTCTGCTTCATCGAGGGCAAAAGATCGGTTCCGCCGGCAGCGACCTTAAACTCGCCATCGTGTTTGGCCATGAAGGCGATGGCTTCGTCCAGCGTTCTGGGGCGCAGCAGTTGAAAGCTTGGCAGGCTCACCGGTCGCCTCCAGCCGATGAATTGGCATGAGCGCCTTGCCGTGATGGATCCAATGGGTGCCGCATCGGTCCTTTGCCGCGGAACCACAGCGAGCCTCCATGCTCGCGCAACTTCACCGGTGCAGTTGGATCAACCGATTCCGTCATCTCGATCCGCTTCATACCCTTCTTCGCGCGCAACGCAGACAGAATGCGCTCCGGAGTGAATGGAGCCTCACGCAGTCGGACTCCCACAGCGTCGTATATCGCGTTCGAAATCGCCGGAATAGTTGCCGCCAGGGAGCCTTCGCCGGCTTCCTTTGCCCCAAACGGCCCCTCCGGATCGATGCTCTCAACGATGATGCACTCGATTTCGGGCGACTCCGCAGACGAAGGACTGCGATACTCGAGCAGCCCCGGATTCATCAGCAGCCCGTCTTTCCACACCATCTCTTCTTCCAGAGCCTGCCCCAATCCCATCCACACCGAGCCGATTACCTGGCCTTCCACCGCCACCGGATTTAGTGCCCGCCCGCAGTCATGAGCGGCCCAAATCTTATGCACCGTAACTTCGCCCGTTTCTTCGTCGACGCTGACCTCGGCCACCTGCGCCGAGTACGAATACGCAGGCGAGGGCCCTACGCCGCCTCCCTTATGCTTGCCACCGCGAGCTTCCATCGGTGGCGCGTATGATCCCGTCCCCGTCAGCGCGCCGTGAAAGTCGATGGCCGAGACCACCGCCTCCTCGAAGCTCATGTGTTGCTTAGGGCCTTCTTCCTTGCGCGTCTGCAAAACCGAACCACGCAGGATCTGCCCGTCCACTCGGCCCCGCGGAGCATCCTTCTCTTCCAGAATCTCGGCTGCAGTTGGGTCGTGATCGCTGGGCAGGGTGCCGCCCTTAAGCACGTGGTCATGGCGCATCACGACATCTTCCGGAGCGCAGTTCAAGCGCTTTGCGGCTGCGCTGACGATATTCTTCTTCACCTCTTCCGCCGCCCGCAGGGCAGCATTTCCGGCCATGAATGTCACCCTACTGGAATACGACCCCAAATCGATCGGCGTCAGGTCGGTATCGGCGGCAATCACCCTCACGCGCGCCAGGTCGCAGCCCAGCACTTCCGCGACAACCTGCGCCGTCATCGTGTCCGACCCCTGACCGATCTCCGCCGCCCCGGTGTAGACCACCACGCCGCCATCGCGGTCGATCTTGATGTTGACTGTCGAGTGCGGCATGTCGGAGCGAATAATGCTGTTGGCTGCGCCGCTCACATAATGACTGCACGCAATGCCGAGCCCGCGCCCCTTGGGCAGCGTTCCCTTGCGCTCCTCCCAACCCGATCGCGTGACAACCTGGTCGATACACTCCGGCAGTCCGTAGCTCAGCACGCGAAGGCCGTTCACTGTCATGGTCGGAGGCTTCAGCAGATTTACGCGCCGGACCTCCGCCGGATCAAGGTTCAGCTTCATCGCAATCTCGTCCATCTGCGACTCAAACGCGAAGCGTACGTTCACCGTGCCATGTCCGCGCATCGCGCCGCACGCCGGCTTGTTCGTGAGCACGCGATAGCCGTCATAACGGATGTTGGGGATGTCGTACAGCGCGCCCAGGAGCGCGCCCGAGTAGAGAATGGTTACCACGCCGTAGGAGCAGTACGCGCCGCCATCCTGGATCACTTTGCACGCGACGGAAGTTACACGCCCGTCATTCTTCACTCCCATCTTCAAATCGACAATTGTCCGCGGCCGCCCGCGATGTGCCCAGAAAACTTCTTCCCGCGTGTAGGTGATTTTGACCGGCGCCTTTGCCGCGCGCGCCGCTACCGCAGCGATGATCTCCAACGGAATGATCTCGCTCTTTCCGCCAAATCCGCCGCCCACCAGTGGTTTGATCACGCGAATCTGCGACATGGGCATTTCCATCACCAGCGAGAGCTTGTGCTGCAAGTAATACGGCACCTGCGTCGAGGACCACACTGTCAGACGTCCCAGCTTGCCGGTGTGCGGATCTAGCTCGAAGCTCGCCAGCGTGCAGTGCGGCTCCATGGCGGCATGCGTCACCTCGTTCGCGATGTAGCGCGCCTCGTGCACGTAGTCGGCTTCGACAAAGCCTTTTTCCGGATCGCCGAAGACGTGGTGATAATCCTTCTCGATGTTGTGCGGACGGTTCTCGTGGATGAGGTCCGTTTCCGCCTTCATCGACTCCTCCGGATCGAAGTATGCCGGCAGCGGTTCGTAATCCACATCGATCAACTCGAGCGCGCGCTCGGCAGTTTCCTCATCGATGGCCGCCACGCAGGCGACGTGATCGCCTACATATCGAACCTTACCGACGGCAAGCGCGGTTTCGTCGTGCCCAACAGGCAGGATGCCGTAGGGATTCGGCGCGTCTTCGCCCGTGACCACCGCAACAACGCCGTCGAGAGCTTGGGCGCGCGACGTATCGATGCTCTTGATGCGCGCGTGCGGATACGGCGAATGCAGAATCTTGCCGACCAGCATGCCGGGAATTTTGAAGTCGTCTGCGTACTTGCCGGCGCCGGTGGTCTTGCCCGCGGCATCGACCATCGCGATAGACTTACCGATAATGGCAAAATCAGTCATATAAGTCAGCAACCAGCAATTAGCTTCGAGCCACCAGCTTCGAGCCGAAACCGATAAACTTCCAATCTGCGTTGCCGTAGCTGGCGCGTTTGGCTCGCGGCTCGTAGCTCGTAGCTATTTCGCCTCCACCAACTCTTGCTTCATCCCCTTTTGCTCCGCGTCGATCGCGGCCCGAATCGCCTGGTACATCTGCGAATAGCCCGTGCAGCGGCACAGATTGCTGCTGAGCGCGTCACGAATTTCGTCCTCACTCGGATCCGCATTGTTGGCCAGCAGCCACTTCACGGTCATCATGAATCCCGGCGTGCAGAAGCCACACTGCGACCCGCCGAAATCGCCATAGGCCTTCTGTAACGCCGCCAGGCTCCCGTGGTCCGCGACGCCTTCTACGGTCGTGATCTCCTGACCCTCGCAACTGGCCGCCAGCAGGGTGCAGGAGAGCATCGGTACCCCATCTACCTGCACAGTGCACGCGCCGCACGACGAGTCATCGCAGGCCCGCTTCGAGCCAGTCAGATCGAGGTCGTGGCGCAAAACATCGAGCAGAAGCTTGTTGGGCTCAATCGCCAGCTCGTGCGTGCGGCCGTTGACTCGCAGTTCGATTAATTGTTTTTTCATTAGAACCTGCACTTGGCACTTAGCATTTGGCGCTTAGACAACCCCGGTTATGTAAGCATGCCAATTGCTAAGTGCCGCCTTCAATACACCGGCACCTGCGGATCAATCTGCCGTGCCCAGCGATCGATGCCGCCGCTCAGCGACTGCACTTTCTCAAAGCCTTGCCGCCGCAGCCACATGGTTACGTTCATCGACCGCACACCGTGATGGCAGACCACAACCGTGTGCTTATCCGCCTCGAGTTCCTGCACATAACGTGCAGGAATTTCGTTCATCGGGATGTGTTTGTGATGCCCCATCTTCGCCGTGTCCAGCTCCCACTGTTCGCGCACATCCAGTACCACAACGTGGGAGCCGTTCTCCAGCAGTCCTTTTAGCTCTTCTGGCGTGATCTCGTACTCCACGCCTAGTTCCCCGTCCACTTCGGTCGGCGACGCTCGAGGAACGCCGCGATACCTTCCTGCGCATCGGCTGTCTTCATCAGCTCGTCGAGATAAATCTGCTCCGCCCGGGCCAGCCCTTTATCAAAATGAATCGAGTCCCACGCATAAAACGCCTTCTTTGCCAGGCGCAGCGCCGCCGGACTCAGTTGCGAGACACGCTGCAGGCACTCGCCCACGAGCGTCTCCGGATCGTCAGCCAGCCCGTTCACCAATCCCGCCGCATGCGCTTCCTCCCCTGAAAGCGTACGGTCCGTCAGTAGCAACTCAGCCGCGAGCTTCTGTCCCACAATGGCAGACAACGCGACGCTTGCTACGGGTGCATAGCAGCCCAGCTTGATCTCCGGAAATCCCCAAACCGAATCGGGCGAGGCATACACAATGTCGCACATCAGCGCCAGCTCCGCGCCTCCTCCAAGGCAGTGCCGGCGAACGCTGGCGATCGTCAGCTTGCCTATGCCAGCCACTGAGCGAATCACGCTATGGAAATCCGCCAGCATGCCGCGAACTTTATCTGGCGTATGCGCGGCAACATCCACTCCACTGGAGAAAGCGCGCTCCGAGCCCGCAAAAACCATGGCGCCTATCTCCGGCAGCGTATCAATCTGCTCCAGCGCTGCCCGAAGTTCCTCCATCATCCGAATGTCGATGACATTCAGCGGAGGATTGTTCAGCGTCACGCGCGCCGCCGGAGGGCGCAGCTCAACCGCAATGCGGCTGAAGGTTGTGTTAGCGACGGCAGCCATGTGGTCCCTTACTTTCCGGTGAACTTCGCTAGCCGCTTCTCGATGTACGCTGACAACCCCTCTTTGGCGTCGTCACTCTCGAACAGCAGCTGCTGGTTCTCGCGCTCCAGCGCCAGCCCAGCTTCGATAGGGATTTCCCATCCGGTCTGTACCGCGCGTTTGATGCGCCCAACGGCCTTCGCCGCCTTGTTCGGCGGGCAGAACTGTCGCGCGTACTCCATCACACGATCCATAAAGCCGTCGTGCTCGAACACGTCGTTCACCAGCCCGATCTGCTTCGCTTCATCGAACGAGAACGTCTTGCCCGTCACCATCAACTCGATCGCTTTCGATTTCCCGAGAATCCGCGACAACCGCTGCGTTCCGCCTGTGCCCGGAAGCACTCCAAGGTTCACTTCCGGCAGCCCAATTTTCCCCGCGTCTTTACGCGCAACCCGCAGGTCCGCAGCCATCGCAACTTCCAATCCGCCTCCGACGCAGTGTCCGTTGAGCGCGGCGATCACCAGCTTGGGCGTCTGCTCCAGCCGCAACAGCGTCTCGTTCGCATGCAGGCAGAAGTAATACTTAAACGCCGGATCGACCTCCGTCAGCATCTGGATGTTCGCGCCCGCGCAGAAAAACTTCTCGCCCGCTCCCGTCAGCACAATCACATGCACACTCTCGTCCATGCGCGCCTGCAGGATGGCATCGTCGAACTGCCGATTCATCTCATAGCTGTAGGTATTCGCCGGCGGATCGTTCAATTCAATCACTGCAACACCCGATTCCGTGCGATACCGGATCAGCTCTTTCACCGCCGTCTGTGTCTGCATCGTGCTACTCACTACGCGCACTCCATCTCATCGGCGTTTGGCCGGCCCTTTGCCCCTCGACATCGTCTTCTTGATTGCAACTGCGGCTCCCGCCGTAGCGCCGCGGCGAATGCCCAGCAGGAATATGTCGCTGATTTCCCTCGCCAGCACGTCAGCGGCGGGATCTACGCGCGGGTTATACCACGTGTAAAGCCAGTTCATCATGCCAAACAATCCCAGGACTGCGGTTCGCGTGCTCACGCTGCCGCTCTGCCCCGCCGGCCTCAGCCCTTCTGCCTTCGCCAACTCTTCTACCAGGCCAACGCAGATACGGTAGTACTCGCGCTTGATGCCCGCCAGCTCAGCACCGTAACCATCCTTCAGTACATCGTCTTCATGCGAAAGCACCTTCATGGCTTTCTGTCTGGCGACGGAATACTCCACATGATTGTGCACGAAGATACGAATCCGCTCTTCCGCATCGTTGCTGGCCGCCAGGCGCTCGCGCAGGCTGTCGACGATGGTGCTGAAGGTGTGCTGCTGAATAATGTAGAGCAGCTTCTCCTTGGATTCGAAATAGTAATAAAGACCGGCCAGCGAGATGCCGCTCAGGCGTGACAGGTCCCGCATCGACGCGCCCTCGTAACCTTTATCGGCGAAGACCTCGGTGGCGTAATCGAGGATCTCCGCCAGCCGGCGATCGAAGCGTGTATCGTGCGGCGCGGGATTCTCCGGGGCTCGAGTTGTGCTGGAAGCTGGCAAGGAAGTGGTTGACGCCTCAGACCCGGCGCGCATTTCGAACGTTCGTTCTAATTTTAGTCGAGAACGCGACCCGCGGCAACCACCGCCAACCCGCCGGTTCTAATTGCGATTTCCTCGGCCAGGCCGAAGCAATCGAAAACACTTTTCGCCCGCACTTGCTCCAGCATGTTTTTTCCCGCTGCGGCTGAACATACATTGACAATGCCTGCCGCAAACAGGCAAACTGCTCATTCTTCCGATTCTGCTCCGCCAACTCCGGATACGGACCAGATGCTGGGCAACCGAGCACATTGATGGCCGCGCCACAACGCGTTTCGTATCGCATGGAGTCCACGCTCGACAGCGTGAACAAGGCCGAGGAGATGGCCGATCACATCGCGGCGCAAGCCGGCTTCGACGAGGACACCCGCAGCGGCGTTTCCATGGCGATACGGGAGGCCATGATCAACGCCATCCTGCACGGCAATGCCTACGCCCCGGATAAGCGGGTCAATCTGAGCTTCGAGCAAAACGGACGCGAGTTGATCGTCACCATCACCGATGAAGGCAAGGGCTTCACCCCGGACGACGTCCCCGATCCGCTGGCTCCGGAGAACCTTTTGAAACAGTCCGGTCGTGGCATATTCTTGATGCGGGCATTTATGGATGAGGTCCGTTTCCGTAAACTCGAACCAGGCACTCAAATTACTTTGATCAAGCGGCTCCAGAGCAACACCCTGGACCGACAGGAGGCTTCCACGTGAGCATGAAAGCGAGCACGCGACAGGTAGATGGAGTCACCATCGTCGACCTGAGTGGGCGCATTACTCTGGGCGAGGGCAGTGTGGTGTTGCGCGACACCGTAAAAGACCTGCTCAGCAAAGGACAGAAGAAAATTCTGCTGAACCTGGGCGATGTCAGCTATATCGACAGCTCGGGCATCGGCGAGCTGGTCAGCGCCTTTACCTCCGTCCGCAATCAGGGCGGCGAGCTGAAGCTGCTGCACCTCACCAAGAAGGTCCATGACTTACTTCAGATCACGAAGCTGTACACCGTCTTCGACGTGAAGGATGACGAGGCGGGAGCGATTTCCGCCTTCACCCGCTAGCGTCGATTCCGGTCGATGCAGCGCAACTAAGACTCTGGCGCCCTTTCGCTTTTTAGCGGGAGGGCGTTGTTGTGTGAGCCGCGCAATTCGCTTTTCGCGGTTCGCTTTTCGCCAGAGTTCTGGAAGTTGCGCGACCATCTGTGAACCCTCGCAAACCCCCATCCGTTGGCTCTGTTTGGCTGAATGCTGGGAGCTGACGGCTGATGGCTAATTAGCCCCCACCAGCTCGGACTAAAATGTAGCTATGCCCCGCATATCACGCCTCGATAAAGAGCAGGTCGATCCCGAAACCGCAAAGATCTACGACGTCTATCTTCAGGAACGCGGCAACGTTCCCAACATGTTTCGCACGGTGGCGCACCGCCCGGAGATTTTTCGAACGATGATCGCGCACTTCCGCGCGGTGATGAACACCGGAACCGTTCCCGCCAAACTGAAGGAGCTGGCGATCGTCCGTACCTCCCAGCTTAATCATTGCGAATATTGACTGGCCTCGCACACCGCCTTGGCAAGGCGGCACGGCTGGAGCGAGGAACAGCTCAAGGACCTGGCGAATTTCCGCAATCGTTCCGATTTCACCAACGCCGAAAAGGCTGCTCTGGAGCTGGCGGAACGCGTCACGCGCGATTCCGGCGTCGATGATGCCTTCTGGAACGAGCTGCGCAAGTATTACGACGAAGGCGAGATCATCGAGCTGTTAGCGGCGATCGGGCTGTTCAACTACTTCAACCGCTTCAATAACGCGCTCCACATGGAGCCGACGAAGTAAAGCAGCAACTAGCAATTAGCGCTTGGCGCTTGGCGCTTAGCTAAATGCTAAATGCCAGGAACCCCAAGATTCGGAGCGCCGGAGGCGCGAAGTCATGCTAGCCCAGCACGGAGCGGAGCGGAGTGCTGGGTAGGATGGGAAGAATTATTCGAGTCCCCGGGGACGACAGGTTTTTCACGCATACTCTTCAGTCGTGCCGAAGAACATAACAAATGATCGGGCTTCAGCCGCTGCAAAGTGAGGTTGCATGACGTCCTCCATCTCCGATTTATCTTTCGACCTTCGAATACTGATTGCTAGTCGCTGGTTGCTAGTTGCTGACTGCTTATCTTCGGCGCAAACCGCATCCCATAAAACAGCACTGCCGCCGACAACCCGACCGCAACGATCATCGACGTCAATCCCATCTCCAGATTGCTCCGGTCCGAGATATAGCCGATTAGCGTCGGCGAGAACGCGTCGCCTAGCAGGTGAATCGTGAAGACGTTGACCGCCAGCGCGGTCGCCCGGATGCTCGCGCTCACCGAGTTCACCAGTGCGGCGTTCAAGGGAGCGGTGTTCAGCAGCAGGAAGAATTCGCCGACGAAGATGGCGGGAAACATCGCCCAGCCATGATTAAAGATCGCGATGACGATTGCCGGAATCGCTACCGCCATCCCAACAGCCGAGACCAGTTGATAGGCCGCCGGCGTGCGCCGCAACAGCCGGTCGCCCAGCCAGCCGCCAAGTAGCGTCGCGACGGTACCCGAGACGACCGTCATGCCGCCGAAGATCGTATTGGCGCGATCCAGCGGAAGCTGTCGCATGCGCACCAAAAACGTCGGCATCCAGACCTGTAGCCCGCCGATGGCGAAGGTCATCATGGCGCCGCCCAGCGTGACCGTCCAATACGCTTTGTTCCGCAACAGGCCGCGGAAGGAACTGCGCTCGAAGCTGTCGGCCAGGTGATCGCTCGCACCACGCACCGGCTCGCGCAGCGCAAGCACGGCGGCCCCAAGCAGGAACCCGGGCAACGCACACATCAGAAATGGCGCCCGCCATCCATAGTGATGACCGAGATACCCGCCAATGATGTAACCCAGCGCGCTGCCCACCGGTGTTGCCAGATAGAACAGGCCCATCACGCGCCCGCGTATCTGCTCCGGATAGAGATCGGCGAGAAACGCCGGTGAGATCGCTACGAATGTCGCCTCGCCGACGCCGACGATAACGTGCCGCAGCAGCAGCTCGTCATAGGTATGCGTAACCGCGCTGAGCAGCGTGGCTGCGCTCCAGACAAAGGCGCCGATGGCGATGATCCAGCGCCGCGAATAGCGGTCCGCAAGCGGCGTGATCAGCGGCGCCGCCACCATATAGCACACGAAGAATGCCGAGGTGAGAAACCCGACCTGCTCATCGGTCAGCGCGAATTCCTTTTGGATCAGCGGCTGCACCGCGTAAAGGACATTGCGGTCGATGTAGTTAAGGAAGTTCAGCGCCGTCAGTAACAGCAGGGCGGCTTTGGCACTATTCCGGTAAGACATCGGTTCGCGGAGGATAACACGGGCGGCACTGGGTGGCGCTCAGGCCGCAAAAACTCTTTCACATCACGACACAAGCGAATATGCTGTCAGAGCATTTCCAGCAATCAATTTTGCGGAGGCTCAATGAAGCGCCTGCTGCTGTTGTTTGTTTTTTTTGCCTTTTCGTGTTTCGCCTGGTCGCAAACCTCAACCCAGACAGTTTCGCAACCAACTACAACTAGCTCCTCGCAATCGCAATCGGATCGGCTGTTCTTCCCCAAGAATTGGTATTGGGGATGGGCGCAGTTCGACCTTGCTCCGCCGCACAACGAGATCGATCCCAACCTCTGCGCGGCCAACGCCGGCGCGCCGCAATTCGGTGGCAAGGACGCGCCCTGTAGTGCGTTCGCCCGCTGGCAGATTTCCGGCAACGTGGAATTACATCCCATTGGCAGGACGGTCGCGAGCCGCCTCATGTTCTTCTACGAGCCGAATTTCCTCTTTGGCAAAACTCTTCCGCAAACGCTCTACACCTGGTCGTGGACCGGGATTGGCATGGAGTTAAAGTGGGGAGTTGGTGTCGATCTGCCGAAGCACTTCCAGTTCCGCTTTACCAATCATCCCAAGTTGGTGCGCTTTGGCAGTCGCGATCAGCCGCTGGGAGGGGCATGGCTGGGACCCGACGGTCCCTGGGGTCAATACAATACCATCGGTATTCGCAAGTATTTTGGGACACGCCGTGAAGGAACCGATTAGCAAGATTCGCAATGTATGATGGGGCGCATGAAGAAAAATTTTCCAATCATCCTCTTGTTTAGTGTCGCCACGCTTACCGCGGCAAACGCTCAGAATGCGACGACGCAACAACCTTCTACCACCGCGCCGACCCAAGGCGCCGCATCGCAGCCGGCAACGCCGGACATCCCAGGTTTGCCGACGCAAAAGGACAAGGTCAGCTATGCCATCGGAATGAACGTCGGGAAAGGCTTGAACCAGAATTCTATCGAGGTCGATCCCAACTTTGTGCTCCAAGGCTTGAAAGATGCCATGGCAGGCGGCAAGACGCTCATGACCGATGAGCAGGCACAGGCCACGATGGTTCAGCTCCAGACCGAAGTGCGCGAGCGCGCCATGGCCAAGAGACAGCAGGAAGCTGCAGCCAACAAAAAGGAGGGCGATGCTTTTCAGGCGGCCAACAAGACGAAACCCGGAGTGGTTGCGCTGCCCAGCGGCCTGCAATACAAAGTCCTGAAACAGGGCACGGGACCGAAACCGACCATCGACGATGTTGTGGTCTGCAATTATCGCGGGACGCTCATCAATGGAAAGGAATTCGACAGCTCGTATAAGGGCGGAGAGCCGGCAAAGTTCCCCGTCAAAGGTGTTATCAAGGGCTGGACCGAGGCGTTGCAGCTGATGCCGGTCGGTTCGAAGTGGGAGCTCGTTCTGCCTCCGGATCTCGCCTATGGCGAGCAGGGCGCCGGCGCCACCATCGCACCGAACGAAACACTCCTCTTTGAAGTGGAGCTGCTTTCCATTGCGCCGAAAGAACAGCAGGCAAAGCCGCAATCGCCTTAGTACTGATGGGCTAGGACCGGCGCCGAGGAGCTGTAGCCTAATCTGGCAAGCTGTTCTGGCAACAGCTGCACTGGCGCCGTCATCAAACTCGTTTGTCACAGTGGGTGTCTGCAAAGCCAGCTCTGAAGTCTGAACTGGTTCTATCGCTCCCTTAATAATTTCCAGCCCGGTTATCCATGTGCCGTTCCGGCCAAGTGGTCGCAGCTGTCCGGGCGAGGTAGGTGTTCATGCCCCAATTTGTCAGTCGCCGCTCTCATATTTCCGAGGTTGTCCCGTCTCACTTTGCTCACATCGTTTAGTTTTACGGAGACGACGCTTTCATGATCGAGTCCGTAGCGCGATTTCTCGATCCCAATCTGCGCGCCAATGGTGCCGCCGTCATGATTACAACCCAGGCTCATCGTGAGGCTCTGGCGGAAGAGCTGCAGGCCCGCGGAATTGATGTGCCCGCCGCAGTTCAGAAGGGCTGCTATATCGCACTCGACGCGGCGGAGGTATTGGCGAGCTTTATGGTGGAAGGCTGGCCGGATGGCGCACTCTTTAAAGCTGCCATTGCGCCCGTCATCGCTAAAGCCCAGGCTTCTGCCATCGAAGGCCGCGTCGCAGCCTTCGGCGAAATGGTGGCACTCTTGTGGGCAGAGGGCAAGCGTGAAGCTGCGGTCCGGCTGGAACAACTGTGGAATGAACTGGGTCGGGAAATTTCTTTCTCACTGTTTTGCTCTTATCCTCTCAGCATCTTTGGCAGCGAGGAGGACCGCAAGCTGTTTTTCCGGGTTTGCGGAGAGCACTCCGACGTCAATCCCACCGAGGAATACCCCGCGTTCGGCAGTGAAAGGCAACGCCGCCGCGCCGTCGCAAAGTTGCAACAGAAGACGCTCGCGTTGCAGGAGAAGACCCGTGCTCTGGAAGAGGAGATTCGCCTGAGCCAGGAGCGGGTCATTATGCTGCAAGAGGCAAGTGGCGTCGGCAGTTGGGAGATGGACCTCGTCGACGAGACACTTTCCTTCTCCTCCAGTGCTTCGCAAATGCTGGGCCTGCCAACGCACACGTTCCCACTATCAGAATTTCTTGAACTGATTCGATACTCCGGCGATCGCGATCGGTTTTTCGCTGCTGTGAATCGCGCCAGGACTGGCCGCAAGGAGTTTGTAACGGAGTTCCGGATCAACATCGAGGGCGAGGTTCGTGTGCTCTCGATTCGCGGGCGAACCGTCTATAACGGGGGCCAGCCTCTTATCTTGGGAGTACTTTCCGACCTGACGCCCGCTTCGCGGTAACCAGATTTGTTTCGGGGATGACACGCCGCCACTCTTGCAGAAATTTTTCCGCAGGTCTAGCCTGTCAGCAAGCAGTGGGGTGTTTCCGTGTTCTCCCTTGGATATGTGCTTATCATGGCGGGCCTCGCGTTCGGCGGCGCTGTGACGCTGATCGGCTTTGGCGGCCTGCTTGTGACATCTTTCCACCGCGCGATGGGATCGCCGTTGCCTCTGCCGACACTACATAACTCCTTCGAACGAAAGCTCTATGTGCTGGTCGGCACTGTAGGATTGCTACTTTGGGGCAGCGCCTTCTGGTTCAGCCTCAATTTCACGCCTTAGATCGCCCTCCAAATTGTTCCACGTGGAACAAATAACGTACGTTCGTTTGCCGGCACGAAAGCGCTGGGTCGATTCCACGCCTCTATAATCGAGCCATGGCCCCAACCCCAAGCGCGCCGGTAGCCGCGGCGTCGAAGTATGAGCCTGTCATCGGCCTGGAAGTGCACGTCCAGCTTCTGACCAGGACAAAAATCTTCTGCGGCTGCTCGACGCGCTTCGGCGATCCGCCAAACACCAATGTCTGTCCGGTCTGTCTCGGGCTGCCGGGCGCGCTGCCGGTGTTGAACAAGCACGCGGTGGAATTCGCGGTGCTCGCGGCCACAGCGCTGAACTGCCGTATCAACGAAACTTCAATTTTTGCGCGCAAAAACTACTTCTACCCCGACTTGCCGAAGGGCTACCAGATTTCGCAGTACGACAAGCCGCTGGCCGAGTACGGCTATATCGAGATCAAGACGGCGCGTGGGCCGAAGCGTATCGGTATTACGCGCGTGCATCTGGAAGAGGACGCAGGCAAGAGCCTGCACGATGGGCTGCCCGACAGCAGCGAGTGGACCTCCATCGACCTGAACCGCTCCGGCGTCCCGCTCATCGAGATCGTGAGCGAGCCGGATATCTCATCGCCCGACGAAGCTCACGAATACCTGACGCGGCTGAAGGAGATCATCCTCTATACCGGCGTAAGCGATTGCAACATGGAAGAGGGGTCGCTGCGCTGCGATGCCAACGTAAGCATCCGGCCACGCGGCCAGCGCGAGTTGGGCACCAAGGCCGAGGTGAAAAACGTCAATTCGTTCCGCTTCATTCGTCAGGCGCTGGAGTACGAGATCGAACGGCACGAGCAGGTGCTGGAGTCGGGCGGAAGCATCGAGCAAGAGACGCGGTTCTACAATGCCGCCGAAGGCAAGACTTATGGCATGCGGTCGAAGGAGCAGGCGCACGACTATCGCTACTTCCCTGAACCTGATCTGTTGCCGCTGATCGTCGATGAGAAGTGGCGCGAGGAGATCATCGGGCAGATGCCGGAGCTACCGGATGCAAAACGCGCGCGGCTGGTCGCGCAGTACGGCATCACGGAATACGATGCGACGACACTGACCAGCACACAGGCGTTGGCCGACCAGTTCGAAGAGGCGGCAAGGGCAGCGAAGAATCCGAAGCGAGTCGCCAACCTGGTGCAGAGCGAGCTGATGGGCCGCTTGAAAGCCAAGGGGCTGGATATCGAGCAGTCACCGATTTCGATGAAGGGGGTGGCGATGTCCGCCGACGTGGTCGAAAGCGGCGCCATCAGCGGAAAAATGCTGAAGGACCTCTACGATCTCGCCTTTGAGCGCGGCGAGGATTTCCCTGCAATTTACGAGAGAGAGAAGCCGCAACAGATCACGGACAGTTCCTCAATCGAGAAGATCATCGATGAGGTGATTGCCGCGAATCCCAAGCAGTTGGAGCAGTATCGCGGGGGCAAGAAGACCGTGATCGCCTACTTTGTGGGACAGGTGATGAAGGCGTCGAAAGGACAGGCAAATCCGGCACTTGTGAATGAGCTGCTAGCGAAGAGGCTGGAAGCCTAGATGGGTCGCCAAGAATTGCCAACGGCAACTGCCGAATTAGTGGTACCCAAACTGGAAGGACGCATGTTTCTTGAAGTCGTCGTAAAACAGTTCATATCCGCCTAGATCATAGCCGCTGATCGAGAATAAAAGCTCGGAGCGGCCGTCATTGTCGTAATCGCCGGTATCCACCAGCCACAATCCTTGTCCAAGAAACAACAGCTCCTGTTTCGGTGAGATCGCAAACAATTGGTTGTCAAACGCATCATCCGCAGGTCCATCACAGCGCCATGGCTCAAGCTTTACCGAAGCGACAGACCAAGCCTTATTGGAGGAACAGGTGTTGGTGATTTTGATGTCCTCATCGCGATAGGACCAGTGTCTTGCGATGTTCTTGTCAGGATTCCTGCAATTTTTTACTGTCGGAAACTTTTCGCGGAATGCCGCGCGCAAGGCTCTGACGGCGCCTGGCGACAATGTTGCCGGTTTCCATGCGTCCGGGTCTTTAAAGTAGGGCTGCGAGTTTGCGACTAGCGGCCGATATACCGGTATAGAAAGCCAACCGGAGTATTTTTCGGATCGTTTGCCAATTGTCGGAGCCTGGCCTGACGTAATTTCCTGGAAACCAACGTGGGACAGGAGACCAAAGTCACTTGGAGTCTGTGCTGTCACCTTGCCCAGAATTCGTCCGTCGAAGCCGATGGTCCACGCAACTTCGCGAGGATATTGCGAAGCCACCGTGGCTTCGCAGGATTCGTCGAGGCAATCGGTGGGAAAGGCTTGCCAGTCGTTCCCGATCTTCTGAAATGTGACCCTGACCTGGAATGAATTGGGCTCTCCAACATAGGCTCCCGGAACATCTTCGAGGGCGCCGAGGAGGATGGCCTGCGCTCGCAGCTTCGAAAGCGGCGAGGTCACCACTACGAGCACTAACAACCCGCGAGTGAGGATGCGGCGCACTTACAAGGGCAGCCTCGGAGCTTTCCTTATGTGACTCGGTTGGACGCTGGCACATTGAAAATCTCGAGCTCTGTCTTGCATGAGAACAGTGTACGCGGGCTGTCCAGCGCGGCGGTGTCCGAAGACTCGCTGTTTCCACATCACACGGCAGCCAATCCGGCGCAATTTGTTACCCTGTTAGCTTCCATGAAACTGCGCCCCTTTGGCCTAATTGGGATTTATCTGCTGGTTGTGGGGTTCTCGGCGTGCGGCACGCCCGGAGCACCGTCACCGCCTTCACTTAACCTGGCGCGCCCGGTCGAAGATTTGACGGCGTCCCGTCGCGGCAACAAAGTCGATCTAGAGTGGACGTTGCCGCGCAAGAATACCGATCGCACCAACGTCAAACACAATCCCACATCCTTGATCTGCCGCCATGAAGGCACGACGCTGATGGCCACGTGCCATTCAGTCGCGGAAGTGGCGCCGCCCACTCCCAAGGCGCCGCAAAAGGAAAAGAATGAGCCCGCTCCCGGCGACGTGAGAATTCACTATGTGGACACGCTGCCGACGCAGCTGGGCATGGCAGACCCGGCGGGGTTCGTCATGTACGCGGTGGAGGAGGTGAACTCGCACGGCCGCAGTGCCGGGCTTTCGAACCAGGTGCCGATTCCGCTGGTTCCAGTGATCGCGGCGCCGGACAAGTTGTCCGCGGAGGTGAGCGCCGAGGGGGTGCGCATCTCCTGGTCGGGGCCGCCTCCGCCTGAACCGCCAGCTGGAGTTTCCTATCGCTACCGAATCATGCGGCGACCCGTGGGAGCTCCCGCATACCTGGTGCTGGGCGACGTTGAACCGTCGGCAACCGGCTCTTATCTGGACAAGACCTTCGGGTGGGAGCAGAAATACCAATATCGCATCACGACATTAGGCGAGGTGCACGCGAACGAAACCACTGCCGCCGTAGAAGGGGAAGACTCGCCGCCGGTCGAGGTCTTCGCGCATGACGTCTATCCACCGGCGCAGCCAGCCGGCGTCCAGGCCGTGTTTTCCAGCGTCGGGCAGAAGCCGTTCATCGATCTGACGTGGGCGCCAAACACGGATAGCGATCTCGCCGGGTATAACGTCTTCCGCTGGGTAGAAGGCGGGCAACCGCAGAAGCTGAATTCACACCTGCTTGAAATGGCATCTTATCGGGACGAAAGCGTCCAGCCGGGAAACACATACTATTACGCGGTTTCGGCTGTGGACCAGCGCGGCAACGAAAGTTCGCGGTCCGCGCCGGCCAGCGACACTGTGCCGCAGAAATAACTCGCTGAGGAGCAGGCATGGAATATTGCAGGTTTTCTCATCAGGGCGCCAGCCGCTACGGTCTTCTCGAAACGGTCGGCGGACGTAAGGTCATTACTCGCGCGATGGCGAGCGCTCCTTACTCCGAGCCGGACGTTGACGGCGCGGAGAAGTGCGAACTGACCCTGGAGGAGGTGCGTCTGCTCGCGCCGGTCGAACCGAGCAAGATCGTCTGCATCGGCCGAAACTATCGCGAACACGCGAAAGAACTGAACCATCCCATACCGACGGAACCGCTTTTCTTCCTGAAACCGCCGTCGGCTCTGATCGGGCCGGGAGACGAGATTCGCCGCCCGATAGATCTTTCGCAACGCGTCGATTACGAAGGCGAACTTGGCGTCGTTATCGGTAAGCGCTGCTACCGGCTGCGTGAGAACGATGATGTTGTCTCCTACATTGCGGGATACACCTGCCTCAACGATGTAACCGCCCGCGATCTGCAGAATAAAGACGGGCAATGGAGCCGCGCCAAAGGGTTCGATACGTTCTGCCCCGTGGGTCCGATGGTTGTCGACGGCCTCGACCCCTGGAAGGGTGTTTCGGTGCAGACTCGCGTGAACGGCGAAGTCCGGCAAAATGGAACGACGTCAGACTTTATCTTCCCCCTGGACGTGTTGGTGCGCTTCATCGCGCAGGTGATGACCCTCGAGCCGGGAGACCTCATCGCGACCGGAACACCGGCGGGCGTGAGCCCTCTGAATGCCGGCGACGTGGTGGAGGTAACGGTTGGAGGAGTGGGCACCCTGCGCAATCCGGTCGTTGATCGCGCCTAGAGGAGGGCTGGCAAGGGGCGCCAATCTGCGCCGAAGTTGGCTGGTAAGTCACCATAGCACTATTTTCCGGTTCCATTGCAGGCGCTCTGCGGGTATCTTGGAGTCAAAATATTGACCCTCGCTGTGACTCCATGAATTCAATTCGGCTCTACCCCGTGCTCGCATTCGGCGTGACCGCAGCCATTGTCGGCTACGCCTTGTTGTCGCGCAAGAACAAGAAACCGGCGGAGGAAATTGAGCTCGAGCGCCGCACTGACCTGAGTCGCGGCGGCCGCATCATCGACGGCAACGTCATCGATGTTCTGGAGCTGGAAGACGAGGGTACGGGACGGCAAATGGTGCTGCTGGTGTACACCTATGACGTGGCGGGAGTCACCTACGAAGCGTCGCAGGATGTCACGTATCTGCGCCAGTTCATCGATCTTTATTCCTGCCGCCTGGGGCTGCCGGCGTCAGTCAAGTACGATCCCCACAATCCGGGCGACTCAATTGTCATCTCCGAAACGTGGTCCGGCCTGCGTAAACCGCAGGTAATCTTTTCGCGTGGGCCGGCGGCCGAATCCGATTCGGTGGCGTAATTTCAGCGTCGGCCTGCCAGATTGCAAATGTCGAGAATTGGTAACAAAATGCCGGCCTGTAGATTGCTACAATAGGCCATGCACAATCTGCCGCTGCCAGTGGCTGCTTTCCTGGCAGGAATCCTGTCTTTCCTCTCACCCTGTGTGCTCCCGCTGGTGCCAGGCTATGTGTCGCTGATCTCCGGCGCCAGCGTTGAGGAGCTGCAGTCGTCTGAGCGGCGGATGCTGCGTACGGTAATGCTGCACTCCATAACGTTTGTCCTGGGATTCAGCGTGGTGTTTGTGGCGCTGGGCGCGGTGGCGACCGGAGTGGGGCAAATCGTAAATGAATATCACTCAATTCTGTCGAAAATCGCAGGAATCGTTGTTATCATTTTTGGTCTGCACTTGACCGGGCTGCTGAAGATCAAAGCGCTCTACGCCGACAAGCGCCTGCACGAGGTTAAGGGCGGAGCCAGCGCGGTGGGATCGTTTGCCGTGGGATTCGCCTTCGCTTTCGGGTGGACGCCGTGCATTGGTCCCATTCTCGCGACCATCCTGGTTCTGGCGAGCGCGGAGGGAACAGTCTTGAAGGGGACGCTCCTGCTGGCGGTGTATTCGCTCGGTCTAGCTGTGCCGTTCTTGCTCACATCTTTGGGGATTGACCGTTTTCTTTCCTTTTACGGCCGATTCCGGCGTCACCTGCACACTGTGGAAGTGCTCAGCGGGGTATTGCTGATCGCCATTGGGGTGCTGATTTTCTTGAACAATTTGCGATTGCTTTCAGGATATTTCTCCTTCCTGAACCGGTTTGCGCTGTAAAGGGGTTCTTGTGAAACGGAATGCGTTGGTTTTTGTGGGCCTGGTTGTGGCAATCATAGCCATGCTGGCCGGTGGCAAGTACTTGGACCGCGTGCGAAAACACGGCCCGGTGAAGCTGGTGGGCAATGTGCACGGGATGCCGGCACCTGATTTTACTTTGCTATCGCTGGATGGCAGCAAGATAAAGCTATCGGATTATCGGGGCAAGGCCGTCCTGCTGAACTTCTGGGCGACGTGGTGCCCGCCTTGCAAAGTCGAGATGCCGTGGTTCGAGGATTTGCAGAAGCAATACGCGAAAGACGGCCTCGTGGTGCTGGGCGTTGCAATGGATGATTCGGGGCCGGCGACAATTGCAAAGTTTGCCAGCGAGTTGGGCGTGAATTATCCCGTGCTGCTGGGAACTGATAAGGTCTCCGACGATTACGGCGACGTGCAATATCTTCCGACTACGTTTTATATCGGACGCGATGGAGCTATTGTGGACAAGATGACGGGCCTGCTGGATCGCAAGGAAATCGAGGGCGCCGTCAAGAAAGCTCTTGCTACCGGCTACACACCGGCAAACCTGCAACAGGACCAGGCGCGCGTCGAGGTCAAATCGACAGCGATGAAGAGCGTCACCTCGAAGGATGCCACCCGATGAAGCGTGGGATCGGTTGTGTGGTGGCGGTGCTTCTGCTGGCTGGCTTGGTGTGGGCGCAGAATTTGGGCGATAAGCCGCCCGTCATCGTGGCACCCGTGGGGACCGTGCAATTGCGCGCTGGAGCGAGTAAAGACGTGCCGCTGGATTTCCGGGTTGGCTCGGAGTTCCACATCAACTCGCACACTCCGAAGTCCCCGCTGCTGATTCCAACCGTTCTAAAGCTCACCCCGCCGGAACAGGTGACGATCGCTGAGGTGAAATATCCCTCCGGGCAGGACATGAGTTTTGCTTTTTCGCCTGACGAAAAGCTGAACGTTTACAGCGGAGATTTCAGTATCGACGCGATTCTGAAAGCTCCAGCAAATACGCCCGCGGGAACCTATCCGGTGAAAGGTGAGCTGCGCTTCCAGGCATGCGACCGCAGTGCCTGCTTTCCGCCCCGCACGATTCCCGTGGAGTTCCAGGTGACGGTCGTCAAGTAAGGTTTGGCTGTAGCTTAAGTTCCCGGGCCCGCTTCAATCGGGTGACCGTGCGCTCCTGTCCGAGATTCGCCATCACCGGAAATAAACTTGGGGCCACCCCCTGCCCGGTCAGCGCCACGCGCGCGCCATTGATCAACAACCCGGCTTTGACGTTCTTCTCGGCGGCGAAATCGCGCAGAATCTGCTCGGTACCCGCCTCTAAGAAGTCGCTAGCCTGCTCATAACGCTCCGACAGCTCCCACAGTAGTTCGCGCACCGCACCGTCCTTCAGAAACTTCTCCACCGCGGCAGGCTCGGCTGTGAACTCATCGCTGAAATACGCGCGAAATAGCGTTGCGAAATCTTTGAGATTGCGGGCTCGTGGCTTCACTAGATCCACGGTCGATTCCATTGCTTCCCGGCTGGTCTGGAACGGAACGATGTCGGCCTTCCTCCACTCCTCCTCGATCAGTGGCAATAGCAGCGCGGGCGGCGTGGCGCGAATGTACTCGGCGTTGAACCAATCGAGCTTGGAACGGTCGAAGACGGCGTTCGACTTCTGAATGCCGCTCAGGTCGAAAAGATCGATCAGCTCACGGTCGTGCAGGATCTCCTGCGAAGAGTCGGGCGGAGTCCACCCGAGCAGGGCGAGGAAGTTGCGGAACGCCTCGGGCACGATGCCTTCGTCTTTATAGGCAATGACGCTGGTTGCGCCGTGGCGCTTGCTGAGCCGCGTCTTGTCCGGCCCGAGGATGAGCGGCAGGTGCGCAAACACCGGCAGGGGTTGGCCGAGCGCCTCATACAGCATGATTTGCTTGGGCGTGTTGGAGAGATGGTCGGCGCCACGCAAAACATGCGTAATGCGCATGTCGAGGTCATCGACGACTACGCTCAGGTGATACGTCGGTATACCGTCGGAGCGCAGCAGGACGAAGTCCTCGATTTCGGAGTTGGCGAACTCGACGCGGCCGAAGATGGCGTCGTCGAAGGCGGTAGCGCCAGCTTCGGGAACTGCGAAGCGGATTGCAGCGCCTTCGCCGGCTTCGATACGCGGATTCGCCTTTTCTCGGGAGAGGTTGCGACAGGCGTCGCGAGTGACGCAGCCTTCGGCGACGCCCTGCGCGCGCTGCTGCTCGAGCTGCTCTTTCGTACAGAAGCAGTAATACGCGTGACCAGCATTGAGCAAGCTGCCGGCTGCGGCCCGGTACAGCTCCATACGATTGGTTTGGAAGTGCGGCCCTTCGTTCCAATCGATACCCAGCCAGCGCAGTCCGACGAGGATGCCTTCGACCATCTCGGGTGTTGACCGCTCGAGGTCGGTGTCCTCGATTCGTAGGACCAGCGTGCCGCCGTGATGCCGTGCGAAAAGCCAATTGAACAGAGCCGTGCGCGCCCCGCCGACGTGCAGGTAGCCGGTAGGGGAGGGGGCAAAACGGAGGCGGACCGGAGAAGCAGCGGAGGACTGCACCTAGCGCCACCCGTCGCGTTCTTCGAGGGCGGCCTTTATGGCTTCTTCCCGGCTCAGATTAGGGCCGGGCATTGCAAAGAACTTGTCTCTTTCGACGAAATACTTACCTTGTATTTTCATTCGTATGGCGCCGTTCTCGCTTCTCAATCCTCGCCCAGGTGTCGCGCAAGGGCACGGTGCGATTGAAGACCAGCGCTCCCGGCTTTGAATCCAGATCGACGCAGAAGTAGCCCAGCCGCTCGAACTGGAAACGGTCGCCGGCATTCGATCCGGAAAGCGAAGGTTCCAGCTTCGCCCCGGTCAGCACCTCCAGCGAGCTCGGGTTCAGGTTCGCGGTGAAGTCCTGCCCTTCGGGGACATCGCTGGGGTCTTCCTTCGTGAACAGGTTTTCGTACAGCCGCACCTCGGCATCGATCGCGTGCTGCACCGAAACCCAATGGATGGTCGCCTTGACCTTGCGATTATCGGGTGCGTTGCCGCTGCGCGTTTGCGGATCGTAGGTGCAGTGCACCTCCACCACTTCTCCCCTGTCGTTCTTCATCGCGCCTTTGCAGGTGATGAAGTATCCGCCGCGCAGGCGCACCTCCTGTCCCGGAGACAGGCGGAAGAATTTCTTCGGCGGCAATTCGCGGAAGTCGTCCTGCTCGATGTAGAGCACGCGCGAGAACGGCACGTTGCGCGTTCCGGCGCTGGCGTCCTCGGGATTATTTACAACTTCGAGTTCCTCAACCTGCCCCTCGGGATAGTTGTCGATGACGACCTTCAGCGGTCGCAGCACTGCCATGGCTCGGTGGGCGCGCTGGTTGAGGTCGTCCCGAACAAAGTGCTCCAGCATGGCTAGATCGATGATGCCGTTAGTCTTCGACACGCCAATAGCCGCGCAGAAATTGCGAATCGCCTCGGGCGTGTAGCCGCGGCGCCGAATACCGGAAATGGTCGGCATGCGCGGATCGTCCCAGCCGCGGACGCGGCCCTCCTGCACCAGTTGCAGCAGCTTGCGTTTGCTCAGAAGCGTGTAGGTCAGGTTCAGGCGATCGAACTCGATCTGCTGCGAAGGAAAAATGCCCAGCTGCTGAATGAACCAGTTGTACAGTGGGCGATGGTCCTCGAACTCCAACGTGCAGATGGAGTGCGTGATGTGCTCGATGGAGTCCGACTGCCCGTGCGCAAAATCGTACATCGGGTAAATGCACCACTTGTCGCCGGTGCGATGATGCGAGGCATGCAGGATGCGGTACATCACGGGATCGCGCATGTTCAGGTTGGGCGAAGCCATGTCGATCCTGGCGCGCAGCGTGCGCGAGGCGTCGGGGAATTCGCCGGCGCGCATGCGTTCAAATAGATCAAGGTTTTCATCGACTGAGCGATTGCGGTACGGACTCTCCTTGCCAGGCTCGGTGAGGGAGCCGCGATACTTGCGAACCTCTTCGGCATCCAGATCGTCGACGTAAGCCTTGCCCGCTTTGATCAGCTGCACCGCCCATTCGTAGAGCTGGTCGAAATAGTCGGAGGCATAGAACATCCGGTCATCCCAATCGGCCCCTAGCCAGCGCGCGTCGGCGATGATCGAGTCGACGTACTCCTGCTCTTCTTTCTCGGGATTGGTATCGTCGAAGCGAAGGTTAGTCTTGCCGCCGAACTCGGCCGCCAGCCCGAAGTTCAGGCAGATTGACTTGGCGTGCCCGATGTGGAGATATCCGTTCGGCTCAGGAGGAAAGCGCGTTTGTACGCGGCCATTGTACTTGTTGGTCTTGAGGTCTTCGATGATAATGTCGCGGATAAAATTCGACGGCCGGTCAGCGGATCGGTCGGGGGTTACGGCGGCGGTCTCCGCGTCGTGAGTTGATGTTGACATAATGGCTTGGCCTCAGATGGCGGCGGCGAAAGCGGCGCGGGCCTGGTTCGCCGAAAAGACTATTCTACGCGGGGAAGACGTGAGGTATGTGCTACGGCCAGCGAATCTCGACAAGCAGCACGGCCACGTGCGCAATGGCGGCGTGATCCATTCCCATACCTTCGGGGGTCTTGGCCTTGATCCCCACCTGCGACGCTTCAACCCCGAGAAGTCCGGCGACTTTCTGTTGGATTGCCGAGGCGTGCGGTCCGATTCTGGGCGCAGCAAGAATCAGCGTGCTATCGACGTTGCCGACCTGGTAGCCCGCCTCATCAACCAGCCTGAGGGCTTCATGCACGAAAATCGTGGAGTCAGCGCCCTTCCATTTCGGATCGTTGGGAGGGAAGTAGGATCCGATGTCCCCAGCCGCAACGGCGCCGAGTAGCGCGTCAGTTATGGCGTGCAGCAGGACGTCGCCGTCGGAGTGGCCGGCGAGGCCGTTGGGGTGGGGAATGGTGACCCCGCCGATCTTCAGCGGGACGCCAGGCTTGAACTCGTGGGAGTCCCAGCCATAGCCGATGCGCGGAATGCGGAAGACAGATGAAGTAGACACAGTTATGTGCGAATAGTAGTTCCTATGGGAAGGAGTGCCGTCCCTACGGGACTCCGGCCTTTTCTTGTACATGTACCCAGCGCTGAAGCGCTGGGCTAACCTATGTCGCGCCTACCGGCGCTCATTGTGCGAGTCTGGCAGCCGGTGCCCAACATCGGCGATCAAAAGAACGTTCCTGCGTTCACAACAGGAAATTAGCTAGCCGCTGATTGCTAGTTGCTTCTCTTTACCCGCTGAGGCTCAGGTCGCGGTTCTCCTGCGCCAGGAAGAACTCCGCCAATTCCAAATCGGCCGGAGTGGTGATCTTCATGTTGCGCGGCGAGCCCATGACCACGTGTACCGGCACTCCGCTGCGTTCGATCAGCGACGCCTCATCGGTTCCCATGAAACCGTCGGCGGTCGCTTCATCGAATGCCTTCTTCAGCAGGCCGAAACGAAAACCTTGCGGCGTTTGCGCCAGCACCATGCGCTCGCGCGGGACGGTGGCAATCACCACCGCGCCATCGGCAGTGCGATCCACCTGCTTGACTGTATCGACGGCGGGTATGCCGGCTATTGCGGCGCCGTATTTCTTCACCGCCTCGATGACATTGACGATAGTGTCCTGGTCGACGAATGGCCGCACGGCGTCATGGACGAGCACGATGTCATCGTCGTCAGCGTCCAACGCCGCGATTGCGTTGGCGACCGAGTTTTGGCGGTGCTCGCCGCCTTCAACCACACGGAGCGGCTTGCCGAATCTTTCCTTCTCGATCTGCTTGTGGAAGGTTGGGGTTTCGGTATTGCGAAGTGCGACGAGGACCTCGCTGACCGCCTCGCACTGCGCGAATTTACGCAGCGTGTGTACCAGGATGGGTGTGCCTTGCAGCTCAAAGAACTGTTTGCTTTTGCTCTTGGGACCGCCGGATACGGCGGACATTCGCGTTCCCAGCCCAGCGGCAGGAATAATGACGATGACTTTCATCTGGGAGGGGCAGTATATACGCCGGATTACACCCAATACAAATCAGGGGCAGTCGTTCGATGGCGTGGATATCGAGTCGAATTGCAGGAATTCGATAGGAGCCCCGTTCTCAACAATGAATGCGACGCGCACTCCCGGCGAAGGACTGTTGGGTGCGATCAGTACCTGTTGACCCTGAAGCTCCTCTTCCAGATCATCTACTTCGAAGGCAACATGAGGAATGGTGCGCACCAATTCCGGTATAGGAGAATCCGGTTCAAATCGCATCCACTCGATACCGAACCGGCTAGTTTCGAATCCAGAGACGTACATCCGGAATTGCTCCAGATATTTTTCGCCCGGCTTCTCGGAAACGGTGGGAATGCCGAGATGGTGATACCTGCGCAAGCGGTTGTTCTTATTCCGGCTTGGCCGTTTCGGTGATGGCCGCCGCCGTTGGCGTCGCTCCGGATTTGCGAAAATCCGGTCGTGGTTCCACGGGGCGCGGCATAGTCATTCCGCGCTCGTCGAACTTGCCGAAGATCATTTTACCGGCCGTCGTTTGGAGCACGGAAGTAACCGATATGTCGACGTTCTTCCCGATCATCTTGCGCGCATTGTCGACGACCACCATGGTCCCGTCATCCAGATAAGCCACGCCCTGGTTGTATTCCTTGCCTTCTTTGAGGATGAAGACCTTCATGATCTCGCCGGGCAGCACGATCGGCTTCAGCGAATTGGCCAGCTCGTTGATGTTAAGCACCTCGACGCCCTGGAGTTGCGCGACCTTGTTCAGGTTGAAGTCGTTGGTGACGATCTTGCCTTCGTACACCTTGGCAAGCTCGATCAACTTCAGGTCGACCTCGCGCACCGCCGGGAAATCGTCCTCCACGATCTGGATCGTGAGAGAAGCAATTTTCTGGATGCGTTGCAGGATATCCAGCCCGCGGCGGCCACGGTTGCGCTTCATAGAGTCGGCGGAATCGGCCACCAGTTGCAGCTCGCGTAAGACGAATTGCGGGATAACAATCACGCCGTCCAGAAAGCCGGTTTCGGCAATGTCGGCGATTCGCCCGTCGATGATGACGCTGGTGTCGAGGATTTTGTAGCTGCGCTTGGACTGCTTCTCGCCGCCGAAGATGCCGCCGAGCGCAGCGAGATTCAACAGCTCTCCTTTACCCGCGCCGACGGTCAGGCCAACGTAAGCCATCAGCAGCATCACGAATAATTGCAGAAAGCTCTGGGTAGCGCCGGGGGAGACACTATTGCGAATGACGAGACTGAAAAGGTAGGCCCCGATGATGCCAAGAATGCTGCCGATGACCGCGCCGATCAGCCGCTTGAGGCTGACCTGACGCAATCGCATTTCGAAGAGGATGACGGCGAGTCCCAGGACGACGCCAATGCCGGCCGCCGGCACCCGCCCCAATCCTAATGGCTGCAGTTCATAGCAGGCTACGGAAACAACTATGACGAAGAGGACACGTATAAGAACTAAGTCCACGCCACACCTCCCATGGCCAGTCCTGGGGGTCTGGGACCAGAATAATGTGCGCCGGAGTTATGAGAGCCAGATCAAGCCGGCGACTCAGTCCTGTTACCTAGACACGACAAGCGGCCTCGACTCGTTACCGTATGAATGTGCCCGGGGCATATGAAAGAGAAGCGTCCCCGGTCCGCCACGTGGGCGGAAAAATCAAACAACTAAGAACATTCGAAGTATATATCAGGTCGCAATTCCGGCTGGAGCTGCGGTCCGCTAGGTGAGACGTCCTTCCCTAATTGGGCGACTTCCGTCACGGTGGCTGGCACCAGCTACTTAGAAGAGATGCCAAATTGCGGTCGGGCGGCTATCGATCACGAAAATACGGCAGAAAAGCCCAGGACCCAGATTGCCCACCAGCCGAAAACCACGGCCATGCACGTGCCGCGTTTCACCTTGGTCAGGCAGGCGAAGCCAATGGCGGTCAAGACGAGCGTCCAGATGAGGAAAACGTCACAGAAGGTGGCAACCGAGTGCAGGAATCCCGAGCTGGGGTCGACCAGCCCGCTCAGGTTGCTGGCGACCGGGTTCTCGAACGTGAATCCCTCCCCGGTGCCTACGAAAAGCGCGAGTATCGCCAGCAGACCTTTGAGGACTCCCGGCAGCGAGGCATACATGCACACGGCGACAGACTGATTGAAGGTCAGCGTTGCTCCCATGCCGAAGTTGAAGGTCGCCAGCAAAACCGCGGCAATGATAAGCAGCGAGATGACAATGATCACGGGAGTGCCATAGGCGAACGCATTGGTGACCTTCACCACCATTTGCATCTGCCTGGCACGTTCGTCCGGAGGCAACTGGTCAAGCTTGGCGGCCTGTTTCGGTCGCATCGCGAGGGCGTTTTCCGCTATCTTCTCGAAGCCAACCTTCCGGTCGGCTACGAAGACCATGGCTTCGGTGACGATCACGCTAAGCAGCAGGGGCACAAGCCAATTGGCACTGCGGCGCAAGTCAGTAAAAGTTTTCGTGGGAGCGATGAACGTATCCACAACCCGTTCGGCTTGCGACAACCGCTCCTGTTGCGGCGACGGCGACGGAGTAGTGGGGGCAGAACTCATGAGCGTCTCCCGGTGTGTGGAGATTGTAGCACCGCTCAGAAACACTAACGATTATCGAATTCGCACCGCTGTGCATGCCGGATGCGGATCTCATCGTTGGGAGGGAGGGTTTCCGGCACTTGTGTTGTTGGCAGGACGTTGAGGAGAGACGCCCGACTGTGGCTGGCCGGTCACGACCAGCTTATCCCTGAATTGGCGATTGCCATCGAAGGACTCGGCAGTGCGCTCGGCTGTTTCCTTGTCCTTCGTGGATCCGACGGTACCGGAAAGTTCGACTGTGCTGTCGGTCACGTTGACGGAGATGTGACTCGTGCCGAGGCCGGGCTCGTTGCGCAGCGCTTCCTGAATCCGCCCTTGCAGCGCGGCGTCGCTGGCGGGATTTGATTGCCCGAGGGTATTACCGGTATTGCCGGTATTGCCGTTCGAATTTCCTGAATTCGCCTGGGGCGTCGCGGGAACTTGCGGATTGGGCTCGACTTTCTGGGGAGAATCGCCGGAAGCGTCCGGGACGGAGGCGCTGCTGGCCCGTTGATCGCTACCAGGCGAGCCATTCGGCTGGTTGGCGCCCACATTCTGAGCGTTGGCCAACGCTACCCCTACGCAAATGAAAACAAGCAACGCCGCCGCTCGAAAATTCATAGACTCTGTTCTCCCAGGGGAATTGGATGTCATTCGGCTGCGGCGGGGCTGTAGCGGGCGGAAAAAGCGGTTCGAATTCCTGTGGCCGTTGGGCTTGAACTGGAGCTGCTACAACGACGGCGTTCGCTCTCCCATTCATTCGAAAAGCGCGAGTGACTGGGGCACGGGTCACTCACCCAGGTCTCGGAAAGCGCGAGACCCTTCGACAAGCTCAGGGCAGACTCTGGGCACCCGGCAGAATCAATTGCCTTTTTTCTCGGTAGTCCCCACCCCGACGGTGGGTGCGAGCTTCTCTGCTTCCTTAAATTGGCTTTGCAGCGCAGGCAGGTTCTGGTTCGCCCAATTTATTAGGGCCTGGTTGTTCCCGCTCGTGGCTTCCTGTTTCAACTGCGCGAGTGCTGTCCGCTGGCCTTTCAGCATCGCCTGCATGTAGGCCTTATCGAAGGCTTCACCGTGCAGCTGCAAAAGCGAATCCAGGTTGGCCTGATCTTTGGGATCGAGCGTTAGGGGCAGGACGACGAACTGTTGGTTGGCAATGTCTACCAAGGCACCGCCCGCGGTGGCGTTGTCGAGCAGGACCTGCCGGGCGAATGACTTCACCTCTTCGCTGTGCGCGTTTTGCAGCGCCGCGTAGGCGAGATAAACTTTCGCCGACGCTTCCTGTGCGGCCCTGGTCATGAATTCCCGGTCCGCGGTTTGCGAGCCGCCGTTGCCATTGGCGTAAAACTCGGCCGAATAGTTATAGTCTTGCGCAAAGCCGATTCCGGACAACAGCAGAGCTGCAGTCAGTAGCAAAAGACCACGTCTCAAAGCTTTCATGGCCGGTAGTCCTTTCGTACCACCTGCAGAGTATGACTTTTGGCCCTGCCCGGGGTCAACACGGTTGCGGTGCAGGAAGTCTATTCGATCGTAACAATCGTACGCCGCAAACGGCGGTTAGATCATCATTTAAAATTGACACATGCACGTCCATGCCGGCGATATGAACAACGCGAAGACCTCGCGTGTGCTGCGGATTTCACTGGCCGCAACGCTGGCATACATCGTGCTGCTGGTCATCGCCGGACTACGCGCACACAGCCTCGCCTTGCTCTCCGAAGCGGGGCACAACCTTACTGACTTCGCGGCCCTGCTGATGTCCTGGGGAGCGGTGTACCTGCAGTCGCGCCCCCCAAGCGCGCGTAAAACGTTTGGCTATCGTCGCGCCGGCGTTCTCGCGGCTTTCATCAATGGACTTACTCTGGTCCTGATTTCCTTCTACATCTGGTACGAGGCGTTCAAGCGCTTACGCGCTCCGGTCAGCGTCGATGCCGGTTTAATGATCTGGGTGGCCGCCGCCGGAGTGGTGATGAATGGCGGCATCGCGCTTTTGCTGATGCGCTCGCATCGCGACATCAACGTGCGTAGCGCGCTGTTGCATGAGATCGGCGATACCTTATCAACAGCGGCCGTAATCGGAGGCGGTATAGCGATTGCGCTTACCGGACAGCACTGGATCGATCCCGCGCTTTCCGTGGGCATCGGCGTGATGATTCTGTGGTCCTCGATTGGAATCATCCGCGAGAGTCTCAACATTCTGCTGGAGGGCACGCCCAGGGGCATCGAGTTGGACCGGATTGAGAACGCCATTTCTGCCGTGCCCGGCGTCTGTTGGGTGCACGACCTGCACGTCTGGAGCATCAGCAGCGATACGCATTCCCTGTCGTGTCACGTCGGCATCGCTGATATGCCGGCCTCGGAGTGCGCCAACATTCTGGCTGCGATCCGCGCGCAATTGGGCGAGCACTTCCAGATCCACCACACTACGATCCAATTTGAACTGAACATGTGCGAGGTCAGCGACGGCTGCGTAATTCCCGCCAGCTCCGCACGACACGCGCACAACCACTGATCACCCCCTATTGCTGTATCGCCTGGATTGCCTTGGGATGCACCTGCTCGTTTTGGATTTGCGAGGCGTCCCAGCCTCCGCCGAGTGCTTTGATGAGCGCAACCTCGGTCACCATTTGTTGGCCGAGCAATTGCGTAGATAAACGCTGATTGGTTAGCAACTGACTTTGAGCGGTGATGACGTCGAGATAGGTGGTGACTCCTCCGACGTAGCGGTTGTTTGCTATCTCCAGTGCGCGCTTGGCATCGGATACCGCCGCGTTCTGCGTTGCGGCTGCTTGCGACAGCTCGTTTAATCCCGATAGGCCGTCTTCAACTTGCTGGAAGGCGACGAGCACCGCCTCGCGATAATTGGCAACGGTCTCGTCGTAGGTGTGCTTGGTGTAGGCCAGATTGGCGCGATTGCGGCCGCCGTTGAAAACCGGTTGGAGCAGGTCGCCGCCCAGCGACCATATCGCGGTCGGCACGCTGATCAGGTTGGAGATGTTGGTGCTTTGAAAACCGCCTGATCCCAACAGTGTGAGCTGCGGATAGAACGCGGCGGTAGCGACACCAACCAGAGCATTTTCATTGGCCATCTGGCGCTCTGCAGTCGCGATATCGGGACGACGCTCGAGCAGATCGGAGGGCACGCCAATGGGAACCGGTACCGGCGTTAAGGTCAGCGGTCGCACTGGAACAGTGAAGCTTGAGGCCGGGTTTCCCGTCAGAACCGCGATGGCATGCTCAAACTGTTCGCGCTGCTGCTGTACCAGATAGAGCTGCGTGACGGTCGAGTCCAGCAAGGTTTGCTGTTGGGCCAAGTCTAATCCGGACGCGACACCTCCGGCATGACGGTTCTCGACCAGCTGCAGACCTCTTTGCTGAATCGCTACCGACTCCTTCACCACCTGGGTCTCGGCGTCTAACTCGCGCAAACTGAAGTAGTCGGCCGCGAGCTCTGCCGTCAAGACCAGGTCCACGTTGTACATGTCGGCGGCTGTAGCCTGAAGATTCGCGTTGGACGCCTGCAGGTTTCGGCGATAGCGGCCAAAGAGGTCGGGCTCATAGTTCATGATGAACGGTATTTCATAGGTGCTCTGCGTCAGAGGACGACCTATCGTGGCCACTATGGGGCGATTCCCCGAGTACCGGTTGCGCGAGGCGCCGGGATCGACGTTGCCCTGGGGAAAAAATGCTGCGGTTGCAACGCGCGCCAGCGATCGCGCCTCTTCCAGCCGGTCCCTGGCCGCAAGCAGCGACTGATTCGTCGTAAGCAACTGCTGTTCATAGGCGTTCAGCTCAGCATCGTTGAAGACCTCCCACCACCTGCCCTTGGGAATGCTGTCCTTTGGAGCCGCAACGCGCCAGGGGGTTTGCGTTTTGTACGCTTCGGGAGCCGGCGCCGGAGGACGCTGGTAGTTCGGCCCCACGGCGCAGCCCGCCAGGATCCCTATGGCAAATACGCAAACAAGCGATACGGCGATTGCGCGGCATCTCCCCGCCCTAACCAAAAGAAGGCTGGAATGGGGCACCCAGCCTTGACTGAACCGCGGCGCTCCCACCCTGTTCATGACGGCCGGCCACTCTGCCGTTCCGGCGCGACGTTGACCTTCTCCCCGTTTTCAATAGCGTCAGAGGGATTTACGATGATCCGGTCGTTCACATCAACGCCGCCAACGATCTCCAGGGTGTTTCCGTAATCGCGGCCGATGGTAATGTGCCGCAGCTGCACCTTTCCGTCGCTGCCCACAATGGCAACCTGCGGCCCGTCGCGGCGAAACAGCATGGCATTCTGCGGAATTGTCACCCGGGGCGCCTCAATCTTGGGACGAAAGTGCACCTCGCCAAAGGAGCCGGGAAGCAACTTCCCATTGGCATTTGGCACATCCACTTCGGTCAGCAGGGTGCGAGTGGTGATGTCGATCGCATCCGCAGTACGCGCGACCGCAGCGGTAAATTTCTGGCCAGGAAACTCCTGCAACGTGATCACGGCTTCGAGCCCCGGGTGGATAGCGGGCGCGTAGGCCTGGGGCACGGAGACGTAAACGCGCAGCGGGTCGGTGGTGGCGATATCGAACAGCTCCTTACCGGCCGCCCCGGAAATTCCCGCGTTGATCAATGCGCCGGGATCGACCAGCCGGCGCGTAATCACCCCGCCGAAAGGAGCGTAGACACGCTTGAACCCCTCAAGCTCCTCCAGTCTCCTGACGTTCGCGTCCGCAGCGGCGAGATTGGCAACAGCCTGCTGGTATCCGCTGCTCTGAGTGTCAGCCTCTTCCTGCGAAACCGAGTCCGTCTTGCGCAGCGCCACGTAGCGATCGGCATTGATCTTGGCCAGATCCATCGCGGCCACAACCTGCTGCCGCGCGGCGCGCGCCTGCATCAGCTCCTGATCGACCTCGGGGGCATCGATGTCGGCCAGAAGATCACCCTTCTTCACACGGCTGCCGATGTCTTTGTACCAACGCAGCAGATAACCGTTGGTCCGCGCGTAGATAGGCGATTCGACGAATGCCTGGAGCGTGCCCGGCAACACCAGCTCTTCCTCCGGCTTCACTGCCATGGGATGGATTATGGCGACGGTGGGAACAGCGTCCTGCTGAACTTCGTCCGCCAGCACATGACTGTCGTGGATCCGCAGCAGCATGACGACGGCCCCCGCGATGACGAGCACCAGCACGACTACCCCGACCAACAACAAAGCTTTGCGCGGTTTGGCGGGGGGAAGCTTAGGCGGTGGCGTAATCTCCGGCGCAACATGGCCCTCGTTTGTTGCGGCACGCGCGTCGGGCTCGCGCGAGGGATCGCCACCGTCGAAACGGTTGGCGGTGCGTGGCGTCTGATTTTGCGCCGCCGGATTGTCTAGCCTTTCCATCTTCGTAGGGGTCTCCACTATTCTATGACCTCTGTTCTGCTCGTTTCGCTTCGCGACGTCCGTGGATCATGGCAAAGACTGTGGGCACGAAAAACAGTGTCGCGACGGTTGCAAACATCAGCCCGCCGATGACAGCACGCCCCAGGGGCGCATTCTGCTCGCCACCCTCGCCCAATCCCAAAGACATCGGCAACATGCCAATGATCATGGCCAGCGCGGTCATCAGCACGGGACGGATACGTGTGTAGCCCGCTTCGAGCGCCGACTGCGCCGCCGGAATACCCGCCCTCATACGGTCACGCGCGAAGGAAATCATCAGAATGGAATTGGCCGTCGCCACGCCCATACACATCACCGCTCCAGTCAAGGACGGAACATTCAGCGTAGTGTGCGTCAGCAGCAGCATCCAGCAGATTCCGGCCAGCGCGCCCGGTAACGCCGTAATGATGATGAAGGGATCCAGCCATGACTGGAAGTTCACCACGATGAGGAAGTAAACCAAGGCAATCGCCGCGATGAGGCCAACGCCCAGTCCGACAAACGAACTCTGCATCGTCTCCACCTGGCCACGGACGATGATCCGCGTACCACGTGGCAGATGTTGCCGGAACGGTTGCAGCACTTGATTGACGTCGTGTATGACACCGCCCAGATCGCGGCCTTGGGTGCTGGCGTAAACGTCAAGCACGGGCTGCACGTTGTAATGCGAGACCACGGCCGGGCGGTCCGCCGGACTTAACTGCACCAGGTTGGCCAGTACCTGCGAATTCGGCGTGCTGGGGTCGTTCACCGGTGTGTTCATCAGGTCTTGCAACGAGGTCACGCGATATTGCGGCGACTGCACGGCAACCTGGTAGCTGACTCCGTTGGCGGGATTCAGCCAAAAGTTCGGGGTGGTCTGGAAGCTACCGCTGAGCGAAACCAGCACGCTCTGCGCTACGTCGCGAGCGTTCATACCCACCTGCGTCACACGGTTGCGCTGAATATCCAGATGCAGCGTCGGCAGGTCGAGCAACTGCTGCACATGTACGTCCGCCGTGCCGGGGATGCGCTTCACGCGATTGGAAATCTGCTGCGCAATCTCGTAATCGGTCGTCATGTCCTGACCCACGAGTTGAATATCAACCGGCGCGGGCAGGCCAAAGTTCAGGATTTGGGTGACGATGTCGGCCGGCTGGAAGAAGAACTCCACCCCGGGAAATTGCCGCGGCAGCCCCTGTCGCAGCTTTCGGATGTAGTCCGCGGTGGGATGGTGATGCTGCTGATTCAACCCCACCAGAATCTCCGCGTCGCTGGTACCGATCACGCCGGAGTTGCTATAGGAAAGATTGATACCCGAGTTGGGCAGCCCGATGTTGTCCAGGATGGTGACCAGTTCGTCTTTCGGGATCTGCTGCCGCAGATAGCTCTCGACTTGGTCGCACAAGCGCGCCGTTTCCTCCACTCGCAGGCCGGCTCGACCACGGATGTGAAGACGCATCTGCCCTGCATCGACACTGGGAAAGAAGTCCTCGCCCAGGAAAAACACCAGCAACATGGAAGCGGCGCAGAAGGCGATGAAGCAGATGGCGAACAGCTTTCGGTGCTCCAGTGTGGTCTCAAGCAGTTGATAGTAGCCGCCGCGAAACTTATCGAAGCCGCGTTCGAAGCGCCGCTGATAACGCCCGAAGAACGTCTTGGCGCCAGCCTCGCGGTGCTCGTGCCCGCGCATGATGTACATCACCAGCGTTGGAATCAGCGTGCGCGACAGGAAGTACGAAGCCAGCATAGCGAACACCACAGCTTCCGCCAACGGCACGAACAAGAATCGCGCGACGCCCGTCAGGAAGAACATGGGGACGAAGACGATGCAGATCGAGAGCGTCGAGACGAACGCGGGCACGGCAATCTGCGCTGCGCCATCCAGAATTGCCTGCTTCATCTCCTTGCCTTGGGCAAGATTGCGCTCGATGTTCTCGATTTCGACGGTGGCATCGTCCACCAGAATGCCGACCGCGAGCGCCAGGCCGCCCAGCGTCATGATGTTGATGGTCTCGCCCAGAGCGCTAAGCAGCAGCACGGAGACGAAGATCGACAGCGGAATCGAAATCGAGATGACGATGGTAGGCCGCCAATCGCCCAGGAACAGCAGGATCATGCAGGCGGTCAGTGCTGCGGCGATGAGTCCTTCGCGCAGCACGCCGTTGATGGACGCGCGCACAAACAGTGACTGATCGAACAGCGGCTTGACCGTGACTCCCTGCGGCAACGCCTCAAGCGCAATGGGAACGATGCCCTTGATGGCGTTGACAATGGTGATCGTGGATCCCCCGCCGATCTTGTACATCGACATGAGGACGCCGTGCACGCCGTCCTGGCGCACAATATTGGTCTGCGGCGCAAAACCATCGCGCACGTGCGCCACGTCGCGCATATAGATGGTCGCGCCATTCACGGTCTTGATCGGGATGTCGTTCAGCTCGGCGATGGTTCGCGGCGCGCTGTTCATCTCCACCTGGTATTCCACCGTGCCGATCTTGGCGGTGCCTGAAGGCGTGATGACATTCTGCGTATTGAGCGCGTTGACGATGTCATTGGGTGACAGGCCGTGCGCCTGCAGCTGCGGCATGTCGAGATCGACCTGCACCTGGCGTATCTTTCCGCCGTAGGGATAAGGTGTGGCTGCGCCTTGCACCGTCGCTAACTGGTTGCGCAGGAAGTTCTGCCCCAGGTCAAACAGCGCCTGGTCCGGCAAGGTCTTGCTGCTGATGCCGAGCTGGACAATCGGTGTTGTGGAGGCGGTGTACTGGATGATCAGCGGCGGCGTTGTGCCCGGCGGCAGGCCACGCAAGATGGTCTGCATCGCCGCCGTGGTTTGCGCCAAGGCAGTCTGGATGTTGACTTGCGGTTGAAAGAAAATTTTAACGACCCCGACCCCGTAGACCGATTGCGATTCGATATGCTCAATGTTGTTGACCGTGATGGTCGAGATGCGCTCGGAATTACTGACAATGCGGTCGGCCATTTCCTGCGGCGCAAAGCCGGTGAAGTTCCACACCACACTAACGACCGGGATGTTGATGTCGGGAAAGATATCGACCGGCGTGCGCAGGATGACCAGCGGCACCAGGAGAATGATGACCAGCGCCATCACGACGAAGGTATAAGGGCGCCTGAGCGCCAGGGCAACAATCCACATCGATTCGGTCCCCACTCCCTCATGAGCGCGCAATTTAGATTGCGGCTGCTCCCGGGAATATCCGATATGATACGATACGAAACGTATCGGAATCAAAAGTTTCTCAAAGCGGGCGCAGGAAAATGGCTTCTTCCCGACAAAGTTGGGTCGATCAGCAAAACGGCGGCAAACGTTCTCCGGGGCGTCCCCGCTCCGAGGATGCACGCCAAGGCATTCTTCGCAGCACTCTCAAGCTGCTGCGCAGGCGCGGCTTCGCCGATCTCTCCATCGAAGCCATTGCCGCTGATGCAAGAGTCGGCAAGACCACGGTGTATCGCTGGTGGCCCAACAAGGGCGCGCTGGTAGTGGACGCTTTCGCCTCCAGCACGGAAGACGAGTTGCATTTCCCCGACAGCGGCTCGGTGTACAACGACGTGAGCCTGCAAATGAATCAATGGCTGGCAATCCTGCGTTCGCCACGCGGATGTACGGTGGCTGCCGTCATCGCCGCAGGCCAGTCGGATCCCAATCTGCTGGAGGCATTCCGTGCTCGATTCCTCCGTCCGCGCCGCCAGGAGGCGTATCGTACGCTGCGGCGCGGCATCGATCGCGGCGAGTTGGCGCGCAACCTTGATCTCGATCTCGTTCTCGACATTCTTTATGGCGCCATTTACATGCGCTTTCTCATCCGCCACGACGAGCTGAGCGAACACTATGTCGAGGAAGTTTGCCGGCTGGTGCTGGAGGGTGCTGCCACCGATCTTCCGTCGCGACGTAAACGGAAAACCAACTCCACGCTGTACCTCCCTTCCTGAGCCAACGTCCTTTATTGCTGACTGGACATTGTTTCCAAAACGTTGCAACAGCTTGACCTTGGACTGACAACTCCAACCGCACCGCGATCGTAGCCTGACTCCATCAGCATGGAGGAGCAACGATGCGGAGATATTTCTGGCTTTTAATCGCAACAACGTGTCTGGTGATTTGTAACCAGCAGGCGCGCGCCAACGTTCCGCAAGATACCCGCAGCGATGACAGGCAGCCGACTCCGGTCGGCGGAGAAAGCTGGCTCAACCACCTGCGTCGCTCGTACGGCGATACCAGCATGGGCAAGACTGGACGTCTGGGACCTCCCGCTCCCGAACCGGGCGCACACATGCCCCCGCCGGAGAAGCTTATCCTGTTACCTGTCGATTCCGGGGCAGCGGTGACGCTGCACGGCTCCGACCTCTACCGCTTGAATTGCCAGGGCTGCCATGGAGAGGCTGGTTTGGGCGCTCCTCCGGAGATCAACTCCATCATTAATCCGGTGCGCGCGGCTTCTGCTCGAATCGTCATGGAGAGGATGAAAAGCAACGGCATGGACATCAGCTCGGCTGCAGCCGCCGAGTTGGCGAAGCAGTCCAAAGTTGCGCTGTTACAGCGTCTGCATAACGGTGGGGAGAACATGCCGCCGTTTCCGCACCTGAGCGAAACTGAGATTCGTCTGCTGTTGCCGTACCTGAATCACTTGGCCGGGGTCACGACCGGCAGCTCTGAATCGGGCACGGTCACGGAGTCCGCGCTTCGCGTGGGCGAGCACATCGTGAAGTCCACCTGCCATACCTGTCACGGCGCGACCGGGCCAAATCCCAACGCGCAGGAACTCGAAGACGGAGCGATTCCTCCGCTCCAGACGCTTACGGCGCGCGTGAACCAGGCAGCCTTCATTCGCAAGGTCACGAGTGGCGCACCCATCGTGATGGGCACCCCGCCGACGCCGCACCGCGGCCGCATGCCGGTTTTCGATTACCTAAGCCAGGACGAAGCTGCGGATGTGTATCTCTACTTGACCACATATCTACCGTCGGACGATCCCAGGTCCGATACGGCAATAGCGCTGAGCCAGACCAACGGCAACTCCGGCGAGCCTCCGGCCGCAGGAGGAGGTCGACGGGACTTCTCTACCGCAAGCGGTCAGCTGCCTGCGTCGCCGAAGCCAACTCAAACCGCCGGGCCAGATGCAGCGCTGTTGCTCGGTGGCGTAATCATGTTCATGATCGCGTTGCTAGCTTACGGGGCGCTCTTCACCCGGCGCGAGTTCAAGCGACTGTGTGCGAGGGCTCAGAATTTGCGAACTCCAGTTATCACGAATCGCTCACGGTCCAAGATGGTCGCGCTGCCGTCGCTGGTTGAAGCCGAAAGAAAGTGTTCATGAGTGGACGCAGAACAAACTCGATCGAGTTGTAGACCGCCGAAGCCAGGAACACTTTCAACTTTTCGAAACTGTCCACCAGTGATAACTGCTGCTCGTCACGCTTCATTGTGTACTCGTCTTTTGCGCGAACATTTCCCGCAGCCGCATCGTCTATTAGCTGAGGCTGCGAATTCGAGAGACAGTGCTGACCATGGCGACCCAGATGTGTCCCGATCCGTCATTTGCTCTGCGTTCAGGTGCCGGCATACATGTCATCATTTGTGAACCCGATCCGTCTTTGCGCGCGCGCCTGCGATGGGTCGTCGCCAGCAACCCCCTGTTCACCGTGGCGTCCGAACCTGGCGACTGGAGCGAATGTAAGGCGGACCTCGACGATCTCGCTCCGGAGCTATTGATTATCAGATCGGAACTGCTGCCCGATGACTGGGCTAGCCGCGAGGACAAAAATAACTTCTTGCCGGTTGTTGTTAGTTTGGGCGGATACGCGCCGGGAATCCTGGCGATGCATTCAGATCCTCACTCCCCGCTCCCAGATGCGGAGACCGTAAAGAGATTGCTTAATCAGGCGATCAGCGACGTCTATGACCGTAAGTTGAAACAGCTTTGTTATTTGGTTGAGAGATACGTCACTGGATCGCAGCCGCGATCGCAATACAAGTCGGTAATCGAAGTTGAGCACGATGGCAAGCGGATAGAACTACCGGCCAATTCCATTGTGTCGATCATAGCGGCGCGAAAATTCGTGGAAATTCGTGCTACGACCGGCCATTTTATGGTCCGTGAACCCATCCACCTTATAGCTTCGAGACTTGACCCTGTCCAATTTGTTCGAATTCACCGCTCCGTGATTATCAATTCCCGCCATCTGGATCCCGCCATCGACCTAAAGAACAATTTGTCCCAGGCTGTTCTGCTGGACGGATCCACATATCCGGTGGGACGTAGCTACCGCGATGCCTTCGCCGCTACTCTGAATTCGAAATCGCACCCCCACTCCTGACCGTATCCGTACACCTGGATTTCAAAACGCTGGTACCGCCCGAGCTACTTGTGCGGAACGAATCGCCCCGCTTCTTCATCGCGCCGGTAGTTTAGATTATGGTAAACAACCCTCTTACCTGCTGTTTAGCCCCTCCCATCTACATTTCATCCCGCGCTTTTCGCATTCACCCGGCAGGCAATGCGGCTGGCGGCCCGAATGCTCTTACGTCTGTCAGGTCACCGAACCGCAAGAACCAAGACCATTCGGTGGTCCTTAACGACAGACAAAAGAGCAGGTGAATATGAGAGCAGGAACGCTGATCGCGAAAATCCTGGCTGTAGCAGGGCTAGCCACGATGCTCGCACCATTGTTGATCGCGCAGTCGCTGGTATCGGGCGATCTTACCGGCACGGTGACCGATCCAAGCGGCGCGGTTGTCTCCACTGCGACCGTAACTCTAAAGAGTGACGCTACGGGCGCGACCCGCACTACCACCACCAGTTCCAACGGCGCATACCGTTTCGCTCTGCTGCCTCCGGGCAACTACACGGTAAGTGTCTCGGCGGAAGGCTTCAGTAAGGCCGACACCAAGGTTGCCGTTAACATTGGCCAGGCGACGATTGGAGATGTGAAGATGGCGGTGGGCGCCTCTTCACAAACCGTCGAAGTGACTTCGGCCGCGCCCCTGGTGCAGACCGATAACGCCGACCTATCCACCAACTTCAACCAGGCGATAATTGCCAACCAGCCGAACGGCGGTAACGACATCACCTTTGTCGCCCAGACCGCGCCCGGTGTCACGATGAATACCGGCCAGGGATATGGCAATTTCAGCAGCTACGGTCTTCCCTCCACATCCAATTTGTTCATCGTGAATGGCGAGAACGACATGGATCCCTACCTGAATCTAAACAATTCAGGTGCAACCAATCTAACTCTCGGCAAGAACGACATCCAGGAAGTCACTGTGGTGAACAATGCCTATTCCGGTCAATATGGCCAGCAGGCAGGCGCCCAGGTATCCTATGTCACCAAGTCGGGGACAAACCAATTTCACGGCAATGCCGAATATTGGTGGACCGGCCGCACCTTGGACGCCAACGACTGGTTCAACAATCTGAGCGGCACGCCACGTCCCTTCGCTAACAACAACGAGTGGGCAACTTCGATTGGCGGGCCGATCAAGAAGGACAAGACCTTCTTCTTCCTCGATACTGAGGGGATTCGCTACATCGTGCCTTCCAGCACTCCGGTGTTTGCGCCCAGTCCGAACTTCGCCTCGGCCACGCTGGCGAACCTGGCGGCTACCGACCCCAGCTCTGTACCGCTTTACAGCAAGCTGTTTCAGCTGTATCAGTCGGCGCCAGGGTACAACGTCACTCCGTTTGGGCCGGGTGATGGTGGCTGCAGTGTCGGCATCGTCGGCAACTGCATAGGGAAATATCAGGCAACGCCGGCGTTGCCTGGAACGGAATTCATCGCCAGCTCCCGCATCGACCAGAACTTCTCCGACAAGGACCACGTTTTCTGGCGCGTGCGGGTTGACCAGGGTACGCAGGCCACGGCGGCCGATCCCATCAATGCGGCGTTCAATGCGGCCAGCTATCAGCCAGCCTACGATGGCCAGTCGCAATGGAACCACGTGTTCGGCGCCAATGCCACCAACCAGTTCATCGTGGCCGGCAGCTACTATCGCGCCATCTTCACCCAGAGCAACCCCCAGCTGTTTCCCTACTCGCTGGTCAGCACTGGGTTCAGCCTGACGTCGGTGGGCGGACTGGTTTTCGACTTCCCCCAGGGCCGCAACACGACGCAGTATCAGATTGTGGACGATTTCTCGATAACCAAAGGAGCGCACAATCTGAAGTTCGGGGCCAACTTCCGGCGCTATGACATCACCGACTACGCCTTCAGCGTACGCAATAACCCCGAGGTGTTCATTGCCACGCCTGTAGATCTGTTTAACGGGACGGCCTTGCAGTATCGCCAGACCTTCCCATCGCGCTCCTCGCAACCGGTCGCACTCTGGGGTCTGGGCGTGTATGGACAGGACGAGTGGCGTGTCAACAAGAGCCTGAAACTCACCTTGGCCTTGCGCGCCGAGCACAACTCGAACCCGGTCTGCCAGCTGAACTGCGCCGCGATTCTGTCGTCGTCGTTCAATACCTTGCTGGCGAACGGCCAACTTACACCCGATACCCCGTACAACTCGATCATCCAGGCCAACCGTCACCAGGTCTTCCGCTCAACCGATGGGATCAACATCTCGCCCCGGTTCGGATTCGCCTGGTCCCCGGGCGGCAGCGATAAGACAGTTGTTCGCGGCGGCTTCGGAATCTTCTACGATGCGCTGCCCGCCGTCATCGGCGATCAGTTCCTGACGAACTTGCCGGACCTGGTAGAGGAGCGCCTCCCGAACGCGCAGTGGGCGGACACGACCGCGAATGGTGCCAAAGCGCAAGCTTCGGCTTCGGCAGCGGCCATTATGGCGGGATTTGCTGGCGGAGCCACCTTCAACAGCCTGAAGGGAAGCTTGGGTTCCGCGTTCCGCACTCCGCTCTTCCACAACCAGGCTGGTACATTCCACACTCCGCAGTATCAGCAGTGGAGCTTCGGAATCCAGCAGGCGCTGGGCGATAAAAGCTCTGTGAGCTTGGGATATGTCGGTAATCACGGCCTCCATGTCCCGGTTTACAACGAGGGTGTGAACTCCTTCGGCGCCGGCTATGCCCCCTTCCCGGCTGCGCCGCCGACCACCATCTTCGGTACGGTGGAGGAATACGCGAGCGCCGGTGTCTCCAACTACAACGGCCTCACCGCAGCCTTCACGCAGCGGGTGACCTACGGCTTCACCGTGCAGGCCAGCTACAGCTGGAGCCATGCCATCGACGAAGTCTCGAATACTGGCGTGCTGTCAACCCCGTACAACAACTCGAACGCCGCCTTTAGCGCGACGCCTTCCAACGTGCAGTACCAGATCAACCCCGCGTGCCTGCGTTGCTTCAACTACGGCAATGCCGACTACGACATTCGCAGCTCGTTCAATGCTAACTATGTTTGGCAGATGCCTTACAAGTTCAGCAACAAGTATGCGAATGGCGCTTTCGGCGGCTGGACGCTCTCGCAGAACTTCTTCGTCCGCTCCGGACTGCCATTCACCGTCATCGACGGCAACACCGGTATCGGAAACTACGGGCCGCTCAATCCGCCGGCCGACGTGCTGGGGCCTGCGCAGCAGAGCTGCTCCAACGGCCTGAGCACTTGCTTGAACTTCAACTCGTTCGGGACCGCAGTGAACTCCTTCCCGAACCAGCGGCGAAACCTGTTCCGGGGCCCGGGCTTCTTCGACTCCGACCTCAGCGTGAACAAGAACTTCAAGCTGACGGAGAGGATGGCCTTTGGCATCGGCGCCAACTTCTACAACATCTTCAACCATCCCAACTTTACTAACCCGGATAACAACTTCGCGGATGGCGATCCAGCCGTGGGCGGAACCTTTGGCAAGGTCCTCACCACCACCGCGCCTCCGACCGGGCCTTACGGCTCTTTCTTCCCCGGTCTGCCTTCGGGACGCATCATCCAGTTCCAGGGCAAGCTGGTGTTCTAGAGTTAGCTGACTTACATGGCGGCTCCGCTTGGGGCCGCCTTTTTTATTGCTGGGTGTAGACAGTTAACATCGGCTATTTCAGCGTCAGCTTGAAGATCACCCCGCAGCCATAGGGCGGATTGCAAAGTAGGTCTCACCCTCGAATGCAGAAATTGTCAGGGAAGTGTCAAAAGTATCTCATTTTCTGCAAAGGGAGAACGGCAGATGGCAGCGCCCTTCTGTCGTGACAGTCAGAATCTCGGGCCCGAGCGGCGAAGGTGGTAAATTAGCGGGAACGGAGGCCTGCCCATGACTCCTCTTGCTCGCCCAGTCGCATCCCTGTTCCTTGCATTATTTCTCGCAAACGGTTCGTCCGGTGCGGCGAACGAATCGAATCCTCAACCCCAGGACAGTTCAGATCCCGGCACGATCAACGTCACACTCGACGTCCTGACTAATCGGCATCCCATCAGCTCTTATGTATATGGCGGTGCGTATCCCAAAGATGCGCCCACGATCACCGATAGTGGTATGACCGTCGTGCGCTGGGGAGGGAACGCGACCTCACGCTACAACTGGAAGACGTTCACCTACAACGCTGCGGCCGATTGGTTCTTCGAGGATTTTGCCTACACCGAGATCGGCGATGGCGATTCTGCCAAGTACATTCGCGATGTGAAGGCAGCGGGCAGCAATCCCCTGATCACGATGATCATGCTGCCCTGGGTGGCAAAGAGTTCCGGGTGGAGCTTCTCGGTCAGCAAATATGGTTCGCAGTGCTACGCCGATCCGTATAACAACGATGCCGGAGATGGCGTCCACTCCGATTGCAGCACAAATGTCACGGGAAATGATCCCAACGATGCAAATGTGCCGCTGCTGGATCAGCCCGGCACCGGAGATCCGCCCGGCAGCGTCTACCGCAACCAGTGGACGGCGGCCTTGGCGAACGCGTTTGGAACTGCCCCGCACTTCTACAACATGGACAACGAAATGGATATCTGGGGTGGAACGCACCGCGATGTCCATCCGAATCCTTCGGGCTACAACGAACTGCGCGACACGTATCTGGCGGAAGCCCGTAAGCTCAGAGGCTGGGACCCGAGGGCAATCCGGCTGGGCCCGGTGAGCTGTTGCTGGTGGTTTTACTGGAACGGCGCTAACAACAACGACAAAGGGGCGCACGCCGGGGTCGACTTCGTGGACTGGTGGCTGAACGAAGTTTATTGGCAGGACAGAATAGTTGTGCCTCTAACTCGCTCGCTGGACGTGTTTGACATTCACGCCTACCCGGACGGGCCGGACACTTCAGGTTGGACGCAGGCTCAGAAGCAGGCGCTCTCGCTGCGCATCTACCGCGATTATTGGGACCCGACGTACGTGAGCGAATCGGGCGCGATCAATCAGTATTGGACGACGTTTCTCCAGCCCAACAAGACCATTCCTTTCCGCCTGCCGCGCATGCGGGCGATTGTGAATATGATTTATCCGGGAACGCCGTTGAGCGTTACGGAGTGGAGTGCGGCATTTGCAGGCGAAGGCGATTTTTCGACTGCGCTGGCCGATGCCGATGCCTACGGGATTCTGGGGCGGGAACGGGCTTATCTGGCGTCACGCTGGGTGGCGCCTGATCCGGCCAACCCTAACTATCTCGCCCTGAAGCTCTACCGAAATTACGATGGTCAGCACAGCGCGTTTCAACCTACATCGATTTCGGCTGCGAATAACGGCGACCCTGGTTTGTTCAGCAGCTACGACTCGCTGAATTCAGCAGGCAACACTCTCACTGCGATGGTTCTGAACAAGGATCCCGCGAACACCGCGCAAGTCCAGTTTGCGCTCAACGGTTTCACTCCGGCGCAGGTAACAACCTACACGCTTTCTTCGGCGAATCCGACGCAAATCATCCCTTCGTCTCCGCAGTCATGGACATCGACGATGAGCTTCGCGCCGTACTCAGCGACGCTGCTTGTGGTGACCGGGTCGGCTCAGGTTCCCGCTGCGGAGTGGGACCTGAATCCTGACACAACGATGCTGCCTGCGGGAGGTACCGTTGTGCTGAGTCCGAAAATCACCTCCGGATCAGCAACCGTTACTTTGGGGACGCCGCAGTCTGACAGCGGAATAACCGTTACCGTGACCCAGCCGACCCTCAGGTTCGGGCAGAACGGAAGCATCACCGTGACCGCGGGCAGCACTCCGGGCTTCTACCACTACTCCGTGCCCAGCACTGATAGCGGGGGAGTGGCCCAGCGGCAGGGAGGATGGATTCTGGTGGGAAATCCGCCCGCGTCGTTGAGCAAAACCGGCGACAACCAGCACGGCAGGCGTGGAACGCAGTTGAATCTTTCCGTGACGCTGAACGCTGGACAGTCAGGCGGTAGTGCCGCGGGAGGAACCATTCTGTTTACCGCCAGTGGAGGTTTGCTGTCGCACCGCACGGTGGTCACCGACTCTTCCGGCAAGGCGCCGGTTGTGCTGACACTGCCTTGGAATCCTGGCACGGTGCACGTCACCGCCGAGGGTCAGTACGGGTTGGGCCATCCGGTGGTTACGTTTACGGAGATCGCGCAATAGTACGTTATTGCGAAAGGAGAGCGGGAGTTTTCGATTTGCAGCCGATTTCAAAGGACCACATCTGCTTGAAAGGATTGGTCGGCCCTAGCAGACGATTTTCGAACTTTTCTGGACGGGACGGGACGGGTGGCCCACCCAAGCTTCTTTTGCTTGGGTGGGGGTTTTCCTACTCAAAATTAGAGTTGGAATCTGGAAGGTTGGTCGGGGCGAGAGGATTCGAACCTCCGACCCCCTGCGCCCAAGGATTGCACGCACGAAGAATCAACAACTTACCTAAAGTGCCACAAAGTGTCAGGACGCAGTATTTATGCAGACTTGGAGCACGTCGCAATCAAGTCCGTATCACGTCAGAACAGGTGAGAGAGGCAGAGGGGTGGGCACAAAATTGGGCACAGTCGCTTGGGGGCAGGGGGGTATATGCCCATCTTTTGAGAAATCCTCAGTATGCAAACCGTCTTGGCCAGCGAAGTAGATTTTGGGAATCGGCGAGCCGCGCCCGATGCCTGTGAGCCGGATTACTTGTGCTATTGATTGCATGACAATGTCGGCTCCTACACCCAAGTAGAGTTGGTGGTGCTGAACCCAACCAACAAGGCTCGGGAGAAAGGAGCCGAACAATGATCATTATAGGAGTAGATTTTCACCCCGAGTTTCAGCAGATCGCAACGATAGACACGGATACTGGGGAACTACAGGAACGACGTCTGCGGCATCGCGAGGAGGCTGAGAGCTTTTACCGAGAAATTGCTGCGCGGTCCGTGCCCGTGCGAGTGGGCATGGAGGCCAGTGGTCACGCACGCTGGTTCGAACGCTTACTAGGCGAGCTACAGATCGAGTTGTGGATCGGAGATGCCGCCGAGATTCGAACCAAGCGCGTACGTAAGCAGAAGACCGATCGGCAAGATGCTCAGCTCATTCTGAAGCTGATGCTGAAGGATGACTTTCCGCGGATCTGGGTGCCGAGCTGGGAGAATCGTGATCTGCGGCAACTACTATGGCACCGCCACCGCATGGTGCAGGCCCGCACGCGGATCATGAATCAGTTGCAAGCGGTGGCGCTGAACGAAGGTCTGCGCTGCAAGAAGAAGTTGTGGCGAAGCGAACGGCAGCGACTGGAATCGTTCCCACTAGCTCCGTGGGCAAGCCGGCGGCGGCACGAGTTGCTAGAGCTGCTCGATCGGTTGGATCCAACCATCGCAGAGCTCAGCCAGGCGGTAGGGCAGGAAGTCGAGAAGTGCCCGGAGGCACAACGGCTGGCGACCCATCCCGGGGTCGGTCCACTCACCGCAATGGCATTTGTGCTGATCATCGGGAAAGCGGAACGCTTTCAATGCGGGAAGCAGGTGGCCAGCTATCTCGGTCTGGTTCCACTGGAGGACTCCAGTGGGAATCGCCGGCGGTTGGGACATATCACCAAGCAAGGAAGTTCAATGTTGCGCTTCTTGCTGGTGGAGGCGGCGCAGGTTACGGTGCGCAGCCTTCCGGAATGGCGCGGCCGATACTTTCACCTGATGATGAGGCGAGGGCGAAAGATCGCCAAGGTCGCCATGGCACGGCGGTTGGCTGTTTGTCTGTACTGGATGATGCGCCAGGGATGGGATTATCCGCAGTGGGTCGAGTTCGGTTCGTACGTGGGGCAGCTCGGAAATCGCCATGGTGTGCAGTAGAACACCGAGCATATTGAGTGGGCACCCCGCTCCTCTTCACCGAGGAGTTCGAACTGGTAATCATGATCGCAGTAGCGATCGAAGAGATGCTTGGGTCGGACCGAGTTCGGACCTGAGAGGATTACAAGGCGAGCCGTGGTTGGTTGGGACGGTATTTTTTCAACTAGAGCGAAGTGGCGCTTTCTTAAAAAGCGGATGCCGAACTACGCCCTTGACAACGCCGACATTGTCAGAGAGGCGATATTACACCAGCAGTGGTCGCAGGGATGCGCTAACCGCTGACTTGACCTGTCTTTAGCCCCACCATTTCAGCCTATGATAGCCGCCGCTGTTTTCCCACTACCGCATCGTGGCCACGCTTGGAGGAAGCGGTATGGCTGCAGTACAATTCCGTCGCTATGGAACGCGATAGCTGGCTCATATGTGCTGTTCTGTTGGCATGTGCTGTCGTTGCTCAAGGTACGCCTCATCCTCAGCAAGCCGAAACAACGCCGACGGCCTCAAATCCCACCCAAGCGGAACCGAATAAAGTTCGCATAGAGCAGGTAGTCTCGCAAGGACTCCTGATCCACAAGGTTCAGCCGGTCTATCCCAAGAAAGCCATAAAACACCACGTGCAAGGAACCGTAGTACTCATGGCCGTAATCGGCAAAGACGGCATCATTCGAGACCTGAGTGTCGTAAGTGGTCCCCCAGAGCTTACTTCTGCCGCTCTCGACGCGGTAAAGCAGTGGCGCTATAAACCGTACCTTCTCAACGGCGAGGTTGTAGAAGTAGAAACTACGATCAACGTCAACTTCGTGCTGGAAGGTTCCTGATTCGACCGTTACTTACGATATTGATTCCATGACAATGTCGGCTCCCAGACCCGAGTAGAGTTGGTGGTGCTGAACCCAACCAACAGGCTCGGGAGAAAGGAGCCGAACGATGATCATTATAGGAGTAGATTTCCATCCCGAGTTTCAGCAAATTGCAGCGGTTGACACCCAGACGGGAGAACTGCAGGAGCGACGACTAAAGCATCCGGACGAAGCCGCAAGCTTCTACCGTGAGCTAGCGACGGGAGCCATCCCGGTGCGAGTGGGAATGGAAGCTAGCGGACATGGCCGCTGGTTCGAGCGGCTGCTGGGCGAGTTGCGGATCGAGCTATGGATTGGAGATGCCGCTGAGATACGGACCAAACGAGTACGTAAGCAGAAGACGGACCGGCAAGATGCCCAGCTGATTCTGAAGCTGATGCTGAAGGATGACTTTCCGCGGATCTGGGTACCGAGCTGGGAGAATCGTGATCTGCGGCAACTACTATGGCACCGCCACCGCATGGTGCAGGCCCGCACCCGGATCATGAATCAGTTGCAAGCGGTGGCGCTGAACGAAGGTCTGCGCTGCAAGAAGAGGTTGTGGCGTACCAAACGGCCGCAACTGGAATCGTTCCAGTTGGCTCCTTGGGCGAGTCGGCGACGGAGCGATCTGTTGGAGTTGCTGGATCGGTTGAATCCAGCCATCGCGGAGTTGAGCCAGGCAGTGGAACAAGAAGTGGAGAAGTGCCCTGAGGCGCAGCGGCTGGCGACGCATCCTGGTGTGGGCCCACTCACCGCCCTAGCGTTTGTGCTGATCATCGGAAAAGCGAAACGCTTTCAGTGCGCGAAGCAGGTGGCCAGCTATCTCGGTCTGGTTCCACTGGAGGACTCCAGTGGGAATCGCCGGCGGTTGGGACATATCACCAAGCAAGGAAGTTCAATGTTGCGCTTCTTGCTGGTGGAGGCGGCGCAGGTTACGGTGCGCAGCCTTCCGGAATGGCGCGGCCGATACTTTCACCTGATGATGAGGCGAGGGCGAAAGATCGCCAAGGTCGCCATGGCACGGCGGTTGGTTGTTTGTCTGTACTGGATGATGCGCCAGGGATGGGATTATCCGCAGTGGGTCGAGTTCGGTTCGTACGTGGGGCAGCCCGGAAATCGCCATGGTGTGCAGTAGAACACCGAGCATATTGAGTGGGCACCCCGCTCCTCTTCACCGAGGAGTTCGAACTGGTAATCATGATCGCAGTTGCGACCGAAGAGATGCATGGGTCGGACCGAGTTTCCTGACCTGAGAGGATTACAAGGCGAGCCGTGGTTGGTTGGGACAGAGTTTTTTCAACTAGAGCGAAGTGGCGCTTTGTTTAAAGCGCATGCCGAACTACGCTCTTGACAACGCCGACATTGTCAGAGAGGCGATTTTACGACAGTAATAAGACGCGCCTCGCAGCAGCGACTACTGACGACCATCAAGACAACTGCGCCTACAGAGAAATTTCGAATGCTATCCCGCCCGAATATGGGCCGCCGTATGCCGTCACCCCGTAAAGATTGCCGGCAGCATCCATGACGAGATTGCCGACCGGACCAGAACCGTCATCGCCGCCGGTGAAGTCGTACAGCTCGGTGTAGCTCCAGCTGCCACGCACGCTGGTCAACTTGTAAACAGAGCCGGCCTGGTGGGTGCCGCCGCTGAACGAAACGCCGTAGAGATTTCCCGCCGCATCCTCGATGAGTGGGCCCTCGGGTGTGACATAGTTCTCTCGTGTCGTGCCGAAGTCGTGCACAAGGGTGAATCCATAGAACCAGTCGAACACCGTGCCCCCGCCGTTCTCTCCGCCGGATCCGCATCCCTGTGCCACTCCGTAGAAATTGAAGGTGCTGGGATCGAGCAGCAAGCTGGTGTTGACATCACAACCTGAGTTGTTCAACAACTGGTCCACGAAGTAGTACTGCCATTGGGGCTGCAAGGTGAAGAACACTGGATGGCCGACGGTAGTGAAGCCGTAGAGGTCGTTGCCCTGATCGAGGATGATTCCGCCCACCGGCACTGCGCCCTCGGTGGAGCTGCCGTTGAAGCGGTGCAGGACCTGTTCCGTCCAGCCGCCGGAAATCGTGGGCGAAAGTTCGTAAACCGTACCGCAGCCGTTGCTGCCACAATCCTGAACATCGCCGCCCAATTCCGTGGTGCCATACATGTTGCCGTTGGGATCGAATGCCGGAGCCCCGTATCCCGGTGTCCTACCGTCGCTGCCTCCATGAAAGGCGTACAGCACAGTCTCCGTCCACGGCGTCAGTGCGCTAAAGGGCACGTGGGCTGGCGGCCGCAGACTGTAAATCGTGCCACAGCCGCCGTCAGCGCCACAAAACTGATCGCCTCCCTGACTCGTCGTGCCATATACGACTCCGCCGCGACCGATGGTGAGGCCCGATACCGGCATCGCTCCGTCCGTGCCTCCCTGAAAATTGTGAAGCACGTTCAAGAGCCAGCCGGATCTGCCAGGTTTAAGCTCGAAGACCGTACCGTTCCCATTGCTTCCGCCCCGCAAGGTTGTTCCATAAAGAATGCCGCCGGGCGTTATTGCCAGGCCGTTATACGGCATGTAAGGAGCGCCGCTTGCGACAGTGAAGGCATGCAGGACAGTGAAGGATTGCGCTTGTGCGACTGGGCCAATCGCGAGAATTGCCGCCAAAACGGCCAATGAGATGAACGCCACTGGCCTCGCTCGTAAGTCGATGTCGAAAATCGAAGCTGCGATCCGCTGCCGGGCCATGCCGATTCCTCCTTGAGGCTCGTTAGGCGAAAAAGGTATCACGCGCTATCAGCAATGCAACTTAATTTCGGATTACGGCCTAATAAACTGAAAGGAAGAGATTTGGGTTGCTTGTTCCAGGATGATTGGACGGGTGGCCCACCCAAGCTTCTTTTGCTTGGGTGGGGGTTTTCCTACTCAAAATTAGAGTTGGAATCTGGAAGGTTGGTCGGGGCGAGAGGATTTGAACCTCCGACCCCCTGCGCCCAAGGCAGGTGCGCTACCAGGCTGCGCTACGCCCCGACTGCGCTCGATTATAGCAGCGGCTGCGCCCCTGTTTGCCCAGGGCAGCTCGCCCTTCTCCGCTCGCATCCCTTCCCCCCGCCGCAATGCCGCCGCGCTTTGCATTTTCGTGAAATTGACCCGACCGCCTTCGTTGAACCTGCGGTTTCAACCCGTACCCGGTGCGCCGCTATAATGGATGCTCAATGAGTGGCCTCGTCTACGCTGTGATTGCGTATGTGCGCAGCCCAGTGGGGATCTTCGTAGAGGAATTGCGCCGCGAACTGCATCCGGCGCACACACACGCCGACGCACACCTGACCGTGCTTCCACCGCGTCCGCTGTGCGGAAACGAGCAGCAGGCGCACGATGTTCTGTCCCAGGTCGGCGAATCGGTTCCGCCGTTTGAAATCACCTTGGGCGATGTAGAGACCTTTGCCCCGATCACGCCCACCGTTTTCTTACGCGTGGCGCGCGGCGCTTACCGGATGCGAGAGTTGCATGACAAGTTGAACCGTGACGCGCTGTGCTTCGTCGAGCCGTGGGCTTACATGCCTCATCTGACGATAGCGAAGGTGGATACCTTTGAAGAATCCGCCAAGCTGTTGGAGCTCGCGCGCGAGCGCTGGAATGCCTACAGCGGCCCGCAAACCATTCGCATCGCATCACTCACGTTGGTGAAAGGCAGTGGCGATCGCTGGATAGATGTCGCAGAATTGCCGCTCGGCAGCGTCCCCGTAGGATAAGATTCCCGCGCTGACCGAACCTCTTACCTGTAGTCGAAGAGCGTCATAAAGCCGAAGTCCATGTGCAGCTGTTGATGGCAGTGGAACAGCGTGAGCCCGGGATTGTCAGCCACAAAGGCAATCTCTGCCTCCTGGTATCCGCCCAGCATTACCACGTCCTTCATCACTCCGGCTGTGGGCTGTCCGGCGACCCGTGTCAGCTCGAAGCTGTGCCGGTGCAGATGGATGGGATGAATGTCGTCGCTCGCGTTGCGCATGCGAAGGCGGTATCGCCGGCCTTCGTGCAGGTGAAACGTCGCGGGCTGGCTTGCGTTTGTCATCGGATAAGGAACACCGTTGATGGTCCAGCGGTTGAATCCGTCTTCAGCAGCATTGTCCTTGGCGAAAAGCATGTCAAACGTTTCGTCGGGTGGAGCTGATGTCTTGCCGGTCGTGCCAAACCGCGTGTAGTTCCACTTGAATGGCGGCGGCGCAACCCACTGTGCTCTGCCGGAATGTCCCGCGTACTCAACGATAATGCCCATCCCGCGATGACGGTCGTCGTAGGCCAGGTCGCCCATAATCCAAACACCGGGATGGTTCATCTCGACGATGGCGGAAATGCGCTCGGCTGTCCCCAGCCACAACACCGGAACCGTTGCCGGATTAGCCACGGGATTGCCGTCGAGCTCGATGACTCGAAACATATGACCAAGCAATGCGAGGCTGCGAATCTCGGTAGCGCTGCCGTTGAGAATATGAAATAGCACGCGCTCGCGTTGCTTCACGCGCACCGGCTCGCCGTGCCCGAGCATGCGTCCATTGATAGTGAACGAGCCGTAACCGACTTCGTATCCGTGCGGCATTCCTTTTGCCAGCGAGGCTTTCATTGCCGATTCACCCTGCTCCTCCAACTCCTTCACCTTGGTCGCGGGCGAAAGAAAATTCTGCGGCATGTCGCCACCACGGCTGAAGGTGGGCTCGAATTCCTTCAGCGTGAGAAAGACTTCCCGGTCGTAGTTGCCGGGATTCTGCTTCGGCTCGATGTATACCGGGCCGACCTCTCCGGTGTACTGTCCGGCGTAAAGATTGCTGCCCGCGCGGTTGTGGGAATGATAAAAACGCAAGCCGGACGGGTTGGGCGTAAACCGGATGCGGCGCTGCCCGTGCGCGGGAATCCACGGCGTACCTTCTTCGGCGGCGCCGTCCACGTCAGTCGAGACCTTCTGCCCGTGCCAGTGTAGCTGCTCAGCGACGTCGGTCTCATTGATAAGGTCGACCGTGACCGGTTGGCCTTCCTTGAAGCGCAGCAGTGGGCCGGGAAACTGTCCGTTGTAGGTAGTCGTGGAAATGATATGCTTGGGCGCGATCTCAATCGGCGCAACAGCGATGCGGATGGTGTAATCGGCCGGGCCAGATTCCTGCGCTGCGATGTTCAACACGTCTGCTGGAGCGAGCGCTGACATTTCGTTTCCGAAAGCGGGCGCCAGAAACATCGCCCCCGCGGTCAGTCCCGTCTTCTTCAGGAACTGGCGTCGTGTTTCAACATGTTCCTTCACGGATCATTTCCCGTATCGACCTACGCGTCCGCGATTCTGGAACCGGCTTCATCGCGCAGCCATGACTGTGGATCGTGCTCGGATACCGGCTGAATCTGCGGGTTCTGCATGATCACCCGCGCACAGGTGTTCCATCGCAGAATGGCGTCGTCATTTCCCGGCGTCGCAAAGTGCATCGCTCTCTGGTAATAACTCATGGCATCCCGCAGAGCGTGATAGGCGGAAGCGCCAGCCCCACGATCGGCCTCACGGATGTGCGCATTTCCCAGACGCTCCCAGATAATGCCGGCGTAGTAGGCTTGCTCGTACTCTCCCTGAATTCGATCGAGAACTTCCTGGGCTGCTTTCGGCTGCACGTTCACGTTGAAGTGGAATTGATCCGTCCGTGCAAGCAGCAGCGAAATTAGCGCCTGCTGGTGATCGGGCACGATAGCCAGAACATCAAGGCAGATGCTCTCCGCAAGGACAGGTTCATTGAGCAGCCTGTACCGCTCCGCCTTAGCAAGCGCTTCGGGAATACTTTGCACTGAAATGGACTTGAGTTCGAAATGCATAACCATCTCCTATGCTTTTGCTTTCGTGTGGCTGAAAACGCGGAACAGCTTTGAGAGCGGATCAAAAAACCGGTCCACAACCCGTTCCTTTAGCGGAATAATCGCGTTATCTGTAATCCTGATGCCCTCCGGGCACACCTTGGTACAACATTTCGTGATATTGCATAAGCCGACGCCGAATTGCTTTCGCAACTCTTCAACGCGGTCGCCGGTGTCCAAAGGATGCATTTCCAGCGCCGCTACATAAACCAGGAACCGCGGCCCGATGAACTGTTCGTGCATGTGATGGTCCCGCAATACGTGGCAAACGTCCTGACAGAGATAGCACTCGATGCACTTGCGAAACTCCTGCACTCGATCGACGTCTTCGGGTGCTATGCGCCAGGTGCCGTCTGCGGCATCAGGCTTGCGGGGCTGGAATTTCGGGATGCGCTCTTTGACCTTGTAATTCCACGATACGTCAGTGACCAGGTCCCTGATGTGAGGAAAGGCTTTCATCGGTTCGACCGTCACAGGCTTGTCGAGCGACAGCGCATTCAGCCGCGTCATGCACATCAACTTCGGCATTCCGTTGATTTCCGCCGAGCATGAACCGCACTTCCCCGCCTTGCAATTCCACCGGACGGCAAGGTCACCGGCCTGTTCCGCCTGGATTTGATGAACGGCGTCAAGGACCACCATCCCCGTCGAGACTTCGGTCGTATAGTCCTGGAACTTGCCCTGTCCGTTCTCTCCGCGCCAGATGCGGAACGTCGCGGTCGCCATTACTTCATCTCCTCAATGATCTGCTTCAGGTCTTCTCGCATGGGCGGAATAGGCTCGCGCGTGAGCCGCACCTCTCCATTTACTGCTTTTCGCGCCACAATATTGAATTTTCCAAACTGGTCATCTTTGGTGGGGAAATCATCGCGGAAATGAGCGCCGCGGCTTTCCTTTCTTTCAAGGGCAGCGCGCGTGACAATTTCTGACACCGTCAGCAAATTGTGCAGGTCGAGCGCGGTATGCCAGCCGGCATTGTATTCCCGGTTCCCGTCCACACTGACGGCGGCACTGGCGATTTCTAGCTCTCGAATTCGCTCCAGCGCTTGCCGCATCTCCTGTTCTTGACGAACAATCCCGACCAGGTCCTGCATGAGATCTTGAAGCTTGTGTTGTACGGCATATGGGTTCTCCGAGCCGCTATGCTCGAAGGGCCGAAGCGCCGATTTTTCCGCGGATGCAAGTTCCTGAGTATCGATCGCTCCCCAAGAGTTCTCTTTAGCGAACCTCGCAGCGTATTCTCCTGCGCGCTGACCGAAGACCAGCAGATCCGAAAGGGAATTTCCACCTAACCGGTTGGCGCCATGCAACCCTGCTGCGCATTCTCCGGCGGCAAACAATCCGGGGACTTCCGACATTTGCGAATCGGCATCCACCCGCACTCCGCCCATCATGTAGTGGGTCGTCGGCCCAACCTCCATCGGCTCCTGGGTGATATCGATATCGGCCAGCTGCTTGAACTGGTGATACATACTCGGCAGCTTCTTCTTGATATGTTCGGCAGAGTTGGGAAGTTTCTCTTTAATCCAGGCAATATCGAGGAACACGCCCCCGTGTGGGCTACCGCGTCCCTCCCGCACTTCAGATCGAATGCAGCGCGCCACATGGTCGCGGGTCAGAAGTTCCGGCGGACGCCTCGCGTCTTTATCACCCTGGGTATAACGCCACCCTTCCTCCTCTGAATCCGCGGTCTGGTTCACATACAGCGGAGGAATGTCCTTGAACATGAAACGCTCACCGTTTCTGTTACGAAGTACTCCTCCTTCGCCGCGCACTCCTTCCGTGACCAGAATGCCGCGCACGCTAGGCGGCCATATCATTCCCGTGGGATGGAATTGCACAAACTCCATGTCCATCAGCGCCGCGCCCGCATCGTAAGCCAAAGCGTGGCCATCCCCGGTATACTCCCAGCTGTTGCTGGTGATTTTGAAAGCCCTTCCAATTCCTCCCGTAGCCAGCACCACCGCCTTTGCCCGGAACAAGTGAAATCGCCCGCGTTCGCGATCGTAGCCAAATGCTCCCGCCATCCGATCGCCGTCCTTTAGCAGCTTCACCACGGTGTATTCCATGAACACATCCAGGCCAAGGTGGATGCCATGGTCTTGCAGCGTGCGGATCATCTCCAGCCCCGTCCGATCGCCAACATGCGCCAGTCGTGGATAGCGATGCCCGCCAAAATTGCGCTGCAGGATGCGACCATCTTTCGTGCGATCGAACAGTGCGCCCCAGGCTTCGAGTTCGCGCACACGGGCCGGTGCTTCTTTCGCATGGAGCTCCGCCATGCGCCAGTTGTTCAGATACTGCCCTCCGCGCATCGTGTCGGCAAAATGAACACGCCAGCTGTCCCGATCGTCTACATTGGCCATGGCCGCCGCGATTCCACCCTCGGCCATTACGGTATGTGCTTTGCCTAGGAGCGACTTCGTAATGACTGCGACCTTCGCGCCGGCGGCCGAAGCCTCAGTGGCGGCGCGTAATCCCGCCCCTCCCGCTCCGATGATTACGACATCATGCTCATGCGTGATGTACTCGGCCACTAGACGATCCTCCAGTCCGTCCACAGACCCATCGAGCACATCCGCACGTAAAGATCAGCAAATGCCACGCTGAACAGACTGCACCAGGCAAACAGCATGTGTCGCTGGTTGAGACAACTCACGCAGTCGTAGAGCCGCTTGCGGGATGGGGCGCCGGCCAGCCGGTCGCGAAAGCCGCCGACAATATGCCGAAACGAGTGGCAGCTAAATGTATACGAGGTCAACAGCACGAGGTTCGCGAGCAGGACCAGAGTGCCGACGCCGATCCCGAATCGGCCGTTGAACCAGAACGCATTCCACACGTCGCGTCCAAGGATGACAAGAAACACCAGCGCGAGATAAAGAAAATAGCGGTGAATGTTTTGCATGATTAAAGGAAAAGATCGTTCGCCTAGATAGGTCTTGCGCGGTTCGCCTACCGTGCAGGAAGGCGGGTCAGCCCAAAAAGCTTTGTAATAGGCCCCTCGGTAGTAGTAGCAAGTAACTCGAAAGCCACCCGGCGCCCAAAGGATGAGCATGGCCGCAGTAACCCACGCCGGCATCCAGCCCGGCGCACGGCCAAACCAGCCGTCAGGAGAGCCGAACAATTCCGGTGAGTAAAACGGAGAGAGATATGGCCCGAAACGGTAGTGCTGCCCTTGAAGTGCCGCCCAAGTGGCATAGAGGATGAACGCCGAGAGACCGAGAAACACCACGAGCGGCTGCACCCACCAGTTGTCGACGCGCCGCGTCTGCCCGAAACCCGAGCGCGTCAACGGGACATCAATCAGAGCCATCGAGCCTCCTCACCCCTTGCATCGCAACCACCGATTGAATCTGGAGCGGTAGATATCATACAAGAGTCGCTAGTTGCCGACGGAAGAGCTTCAACCCACGATGCGTCCTGCAAAGCGTGACGACTCACTTCAGCCCAGGACGAACTCCCAAACTCCGCAACCTCGAACTCGGCCCGCTCTATGCTACAGTTTTCGTTGATGACCACCGGGCGTGAGATTCGCAGCTACGATTACGTGAACCATCCCTATGATCGCGTCCGCGATACGCTCAAACAGAACGCAGTCGCAGTGTTCCAGTCCGCCACAAAGGCTGCCGCGAGCCGCGCAGAGTCGGTTGCCGCTGAGCTGCACGTCGATTTTGCTGGTGTCGGAGTGAAGGCCGACATCAAGATCCTCGTGAACGGCGTCGAGGAGAAGATCGGTGATAGCCCCTCAAGCGCCAGCACAACACTGTTCTTGGAATGGGAGGCTGCAACCCTGCCGCGGTTGTTTCCCCTTATGCGGGGCGAGCTTTCCGTTTACCCGCTGACCTCGACCGAAACCCAGCTGGATTTCTCCGGTATTTACCAGCCGCCTTTCGGTGCGGTGGGAAAGACAATGAACGCTATCGTCGGCCATCGCATCGCAGAAGTGTCGGTGCATCGCTTCGTCGGTGACGTCGCAGCATATCTTCGCCAAGCCCTGGCTGGATAGTGGTGAGCAGCAAAACCATCTTATTCGAGACTTTGGAGCTGGTTACGAGGAGGGTCCGGTGCTCAAACCCGAAGGCTGGGACGACTGATCACTTGTGCAATGGGGAGTTACGCCAGTTAGGCAAGGCGTCGAATTGCAAGCGGCAGCTACGGCGTGATCTTCCAGGCCACACCGCAGCCGTTGCCGAATTCGCAGCTGCCGCCCGTGCCACCGTACTGCGACGTGCCGTAGAGATTGCCATCCGCATCCAATGCCATGGTTCCAAGGGGACCGCTACCGTCGGCGCCGCCGGTGAAATCGTGTAAGTCGGTGTAGGTCCAGCTTCCATTGTTGTATGTCAGCTTGAAAACCGAGCCCAGGCGGTTGGCCCCGTCAGCTGTGGTGGTTCCGTACAGATTGCCCGCCGCGTCCATGGTCATTGCTGATTCGGATCCGCCTGCCATGGACCCCGCCGGGCAATAAATCGGAAGAAACGTCCAGCCAACACCCCTGGGACTCAGTTCGTAGACCACGCCGCCGCAGCCGCTCGTGCCTCCATTTGCCGTCATGCCGTAGGCATTTGCCGCGGCATCCACCACCAGGCCACCGACCGGCTCTCCTCCGTCATCCAGGTTTTGAAACTGATGCATGGTGCTCTCGGTCCAGCCCGAGCCGGAAGGCGTAAGCTGATAGGCGGTTCCACCCGGACAACCGCGGTCCCCATCCCCGGTGCCATAAAGCCGGCCCTCAGCATCCATGACGACGCCCGAAAATGGCGTGGCGCCATCGGCGCCACAGGTGAAGCGATAAAGCACGTTATACGTCCATGCGCCGTTGGAGGGCGAAAGCTCGAAGACTGTGCCGCAACCTCCGGACGAGCAAGGTCCCGTCCCCCCGGAGGAAGCTGTCCCATAAATATTGCCCGCGCTGTCGAAGATCAGCGAGCCCCACCACGGCAAAACGCCCTCGCCGTCGTTGTACGCGCCGAAGGTGTGAATCACCGTCTCTTTCCATGTCCCGGTAGCGTTGCCCAGAGCGCGCATGGGCGGCTGCAGCCGATAGATGTTGCCTGTGCCTTGGGCGCCTCCGAACTCGGTTGTGCCGTAAAGTGTCCCGTCGGAAGCGACGGTGACATTGGCTTCCGGCGCATCTCCGTCAATTCCATGAAAGCGGTAGAGCGTGCTGAAAGTTCCCGCGCGCGAAATGCGAAACACCGTGCCGCACCCGCCCAGGCAACTCTGGTTGGCGCCGTAGGTGGTCGTGCCGTAAACATTGCCGGCCCGATCCGAAGTCAGGCCGCTCAGGGGCAGAAAACCATCCTCCCCTCCGGTGAATTCATGCAGTACCGTGAATGTTTGCGCCGCTGCCGTTGTAACAAGGGTCAAGACAAAGAAGAGCGCCAGCATCGTGGCGATGCGGAGCGGCCTACAAATCAAAATCAACGGGGAGTGGTTTGCCGAGTTCGGCACGATTGGCTCCTCCCATGTATGCGCGTGCTCACTGTCGGTAGCACTTTACCGCAACTGTTGTCGTTAGTTCCAGCAGGATACGATTTTCTTGGCGTTGTCGGCCCGATACTTAGTTTTGAATCAACCTGATACGGATGGGATTAGCTTGATTGTTCGCGATGATTGACGAAATCAGGCGTTCCTCACCAGTTTGCGCTGTTTGTTCGCCGAAAACCGGTTCGATGAGTGACATGGGGATTTCTCACCAACTACAAACCAAGCATGCGGCTGCTCACTCTAGCATGCCCCCCGAATGCCGCCTGGAGGCGTCGCCGGCGACTGGTCTGCGGCGGGAGATTGGGTTTCACCCGTCTCGTACACCCAAAGTGAGTGGTCGAGCACGCGTTGCGGCTCATACTGCCAGAGCCAGTGAAAACCGTCGTGGTCCTCCAGATATTGGCCCGACAGGCAGTTCGGACTGACGACAACGGTGCCACGGACGCGCTGGTTCGGTTCAAGAGGCGCTGCTTTGATGCCGTACAACTGGGGATCGATGGTGCCGAAGTACGCCAGATACAAAGGCTCGCTCGGATGCTGCTGCTGATATTTGCGTAGCGCGATGAAGCCCTGACCCCAATCCAGGCTGCTGTCGGTGAGCAGTCGCCAGCTGTTCTGGGGTTTGACGAAAACGTTGAAGTAGGCCAGATAGCCCGGGGCGTACCGCAGAGCGTCAACTGCGTTGAGCACCAGCGCCAATGCCAGAACACTAACTGCCACGCGCTGCCCTCGCGCATGCTCCCAAATGCCTCCTGCGATCAGCAGCGCGAAAGGATAGAGAGGAAGCAGATGCCGCTCGCCGATGGTGGTGCGCGACTGCAAAGCGAAAACCAGAAAGACCAGACCGAACAGAGCAATGATCAGCAGGTCGCCGGGAGCGCGACAGGTTTTCCGCACGCCCAGCAAAAGGCTCACGAAGAATATGAGCAGCAAGACCGTTGGCCACTTCAGCGCGACGGTGACGGGAAAGTACAGCATCGGACCGCCATTGGGATAGATCTTTCCAAGAAACCATGTCGGTCGCCCGCTATGGTTACTGAGCTCTACCCGTTCCAAACCCTGGAAGTACTCTCCCGCCGGCAAGAGCAGACTCACTTGCGCCTGCGATCGCGTCTCCAGCGTCGTCGGGTTGCGATGAGGGAAGGTCATCACGATCTGCTGGTTTGCGACCTTCACGTGGGAGACATGAAACTGATATCCCGCCCAGAAGACCAGCAAAGCGATTCCCAGCGCCCACAGCGCCGGCTTCCAGTTCCAGTCCCGCGGGGTTGGCAACACGCGATCGCGTCCCAGCACCAGCATCAGGCCCAGGGCCAGCACGAACTCCGGCGGCGTGTACATCTTGGCCAGTATCAGGCCACCGAGTATCAATCCCATGAGGACGGTTTGATTGCGGCTGGGATTGCTTCGCCAGCGCACAACCTGGCACGCGGTGAGGAAGATAAACAGCGCGCCAATTCCATCGGTAGCCGCGACGGAAAAATGTGCGATCAGCGAGGGAGTAAACGCAAACAGCGCGAGCGCAACATTCGCCGCGCCCTCAGAGAACAGACGCCGCGTCGTGAACCACAGCAGTACCCCGAGAGCCAGGCCCAGCAGCGTGCCCATGGGGCGGGTGTGCCAGGCGAGCCATTCCGGCCCTGGCCGTAACGCCGTCACGTGCAGCGTGTCGCCCGACATGCCGAGCGAGGCGTGCCAAAGCCGCCGCACGCTGCCGCGCGCCAGCGGCAGCGTCAGCCAGTAGCGTCCCAGCGGCGGATGATCCACCCACGTCGCGAAGCGGCCATGCTGCCACGCATCGAGCCCGGCATAGATGTGGCCGACCTCGTCGTAGGTCAGCGACTGGGTTGCGATGAACCACAACGATTGCGCCGCAAAGATGACCAGCAGTAGTGCCGGAATCCACCATGCGCGGGACCGCTTGCCCTTGTCTTCTGACATTGGACTGTCGGCTGTTTTACAAGAGTCGTTGTCGCGTTTCAAGATCGTGGGCAATCAGGCGATTACACTCAAAATCCCCCAATTGCCGCCTGACAGTGCTGGAAAAACTACTGATGAGTTCTTCAGTGTCTTCGCAGATAGCCAAAAAAACAAGTAGCAAAGCGCGACGCGCGTACATCAATGTGTACACAGATCTGCACTCTTCCTGTAAGTAGATAGGTTAACTGGGGTGGGTGGTGGGATTCGAACCCACGACAGCCGGAGCCACAGTCCGGAGTTCTACCACTGAACTACACCCACCGTGCGTAGACAAAAATTATAACATCGCGGAAATCAGCAGCCTTCGATGCCAGCGCATGGCCATATCTTCACTCGATCTAAGAGCGCAGACTCTCAATGGGAAGCGGCCGCCCCCACAACTCGGGCTTGCGGGACGGAGACGTTGACCACCGTGGTGTCCAGCACCTCCATGAACGTGGCTAGCATCACCGCGATAGTCACAACCCATGGGTTGACGTGGCTGGGGCTGCTGTCGGGCATCTGTTAAAGCCAGCATAGGAAAACACTGCCCCAAAGTCGGTGACAAACCTCACGCATTCTCTCCCTGGCTGCGTGTGAGCCGCATCACACGACGCGGTGACCTCGAATGCTACGATAATTGTTTTATGTCCGCACCCGATTCCCTCTTTGTGCGTGCCTGCCAGCGGCTTCCGGTTGATAGAACTCCCGTCTGGTTCATGCGTCAGGCCGGCCGATATATGCAGCAGTACCGCGATGTCCGCAAGCATCACTCCCTGGTTGAAATCTGCAAGCACCCCGAACTTGCGGCTGAGGTCACGATCACTGCCGCCGAGTTCCTGAACGTGGACGCTGCCATCATCTTCGCTGATCTGCTGTTGCCGCTCGAGGTCATGGGACTGCCGTTTCATTTCGCCGCAGGTGAAGGCCCCGTCATCGAACGGCCAATCCGCACCGCCGAGGATGTGGCGCTGCTCCGCACCGACCGCGCCGCCGAGTTGGGCTATGTGGCCGACGCCGTGGCGCTGGTCGCGAAACACTTCGGCCCAAAGCTTCCGATCATCGGATTCTGTGGAGCGCCTTTTACCCTGGCGAGCTACATGGTCGAGGGCGGAGGCTCGCGCCACTATCTGGAAATCAAGAAGCTGATGTACAACTCGCCCGAGGTTTGGGATGAGTTGGTGAGCAAGCTGGTGGATGTTCTGGCCGAGTATGCAGCCGACCAGGTACGTAATGGCGCCGATGCGTTACAGATTTTCGATAGTTGGGTAGGCTGCCTCAGCGTCGAAGATTATCGCCGCTACGTGCTCGTTCCCACCACGCAACTGATTCAGCGGCTGAAACTCGAATGCAAGGTTCCCATCATCTATTTCGGGACCGACAGTGCTACGCTGCTGGCCTCCATGGCGGAGACTGGAGTGGAGGTGGTCGGTTTGGATTGGCGCATTCCTCTGGATGAAGGCTGGCACATTGTGGGACATAATCATGCCGTGCAGGGAAACCTTGATCCGGTACTGTTGTTTGCCTCCTGGCGTGAGCTCAAGCAACGTGCTGAGCACATTCTTCGCCTCGCCGATGGCCGTCCCGGGCACATCTTCAATCTGGGACATGGCATCCTGCCCCACACTCCCGTGGACAACGTGAAGAACCTGGCGCAATTTGTCCACGAATTTTCCGCCGCAGCCGCTCCCGCGAGGAACTCATGAGCAAGCAGGCTGTGTTGTTAATTGCTCATGGCAGTCCTGAGCGCGTGGAAGACATTCCGGAGTTCTTGCAAAACATTTCGCGCGGCCGGCCGATGTCTGACGTTGTGGTACACGAGGTACAGCATCGCTACGCGCAAATCGGCAGTTCGCCTCTAACCCGCCTCACGCAGGCGCAGGCGGCCGGCGTCGCCCGCAACCTGAGCATCCCCGCTTACGTCGGCATGCGAAATTGGCGCCCCTTTATCGCCGATGCCCTGAAGCAGATGACCGCCGATGGCGTTGAGCAGGCCGTCGCCATCTGCCTTGCGCCCCACAATTCGCGCACCAGTGTGGGACTGTACAAGCAGGTATTGTTCAGCGCAGGCGCACCATTCACCATCGATTTTGTAGAGGAATGGCACGACCATCCGCTGCTGATCGAAGCTTTCGCCGACAGGCTTCGTACCGGATGGCACCGTGCATGCGAAAAGCACGGTTCTCGGCTGCCCGTGATTTTCACCGCCCACAGCGTGCCGCAACGGACCATCGCCGAAGGCGACCCCTACCAGGCCCAAACCCGCGAGACTGCGGCGCTGGTAGCGAATCTAGTGCCCGAGATCGGGGCCTGGCAATTCGCCTTTCAGAGCCAGGGAATGTCAGGCGGCGAGTGGCTGGGTCCCACAGTGGAGGACACGATCGCCAGATTGCGCGACGGCGGTGAGACCGGCGTCTTTATTCAGCCGATTGGTTTTGTCTGCGACCACGTAGAGATTCTCTTTGACGTTGATATTCTCTTCCGCCAATTCGCCGAGGAACGCGGAATGCGGCTTTATCGCTCCGAGTCGCTGAACGATTCGCCGCAGTTTGTGCGTGCACTGGCCGATCTGGCAAAAACGCGCTTCGCTGCAATGACTCAGGCTTGCACGTCGGGCGCATAGGCTGCGAAACTTTCCTGTGGATCACGGCATGAAGCGGATTGCCATCATCGGCGGAGGAATTTCCGGTCTCAGCGCAGCCTTCCACCTCGAAAAGGCGCGCGCCGCCGGCGCCGAGCTCGACTACACGCTCTTCGAAAGTGGACAGCGGCTTGGAGGCTGCCTCAGCTCCGATCGCGTTGAGGGCTGTCTCGTCGAGGCCGGCCCCGATTCGTTCCTTACTGAAAAGCCGTGGGCGCAGTCGCTATGTAAAGAGCTCGGCATCGCCGATCAGCTTATCGGCTCCAACGACTCCCAGCGCAAGACCTACATTGTGGTACATGGCCGTTTGATCGTCATGCCCGACGGCCTGATGTTCATGGTTCCCACGCGGCTGCTTCCCACGGCCTTGTCGCCGCTGTTTTCCTGGAGCACGAAGCTCCGCATGGCCCAGGAACTCCTTCATCCGCCCCGCCCCATGCACGAGGACGAAACCGTTGCCCAACTGGTCGAGCGTCACTTCGGTCCTGAGGTTGTCGATCGGCTCGCCGACCCTTTGCTCTCCGGTGTTTACGGCGGCGACGCCAAGGCGCTGAGCGCGCGCGCCGTGCTGCCACGCTTTGTTGAGATGGAAGAAAAGTACGGCAGCCTGAGCCGGGCGATGCTGGCCGCACACCGGAAAATGGTCGCAATGACCAAGACCCACCCCCCGCGCCCGCTTTTCACATCACTGAAAGATGGCATGCAGCAGATGGTGGATGCGATTATCGCCAGGCTGCGGCCGGAATCAATTCGCTTGCGACAGCACATTGCGCGCCTCCGGGTAGAGAATGGAGCCTGGCGAATCGCGATCGAAATGCGCGGCGAAGAACGCTACGATGCGGTCATCGTTGCCACTCCCGCGAATGTCGCGGGCACGCTGTTGGACGGCGTGGACCAGGAACTCGCCCACAATCTGCTCGGCATCACCTACAGCTCGTCTGTGACGGTCACGCTTGGCTACTATCAGCAGCAACTCACAACCCTGCCGCCGGGATTCGGCTTCCTCGTCCCGCGCAGCGAGGGTACCCGCATGCTGGCCTGCACCTTCGTTCATAACAAGTTCCCGCACCGCGCGCCGCAGGACAAAGGCATACTGCGATGTTTTCTTGGCGGAGCTCACGATGAGGAGGTCCTCAGCCTCAGCGACGAAGAGATGCTGGAAACCGTTCACCGCGAATTGCGCGATATCGTAAAGCTCCAGGCGCCACCCATCTTCGCGCGGGTCTATCGCTGGCGAGAGGCGATGGCCCAGTACGAGCCGGGCCACCTCGCGCGGGTAGCGCAGATCGAGAAGCGCATACCGGAAATCCCCGGCTTGGCCCTCGCCGGAAACGCCTATCACGGGATCGGAGTTCCTGATTGCATTCGCTCGGGTATGGAAGCCGCGAACTCCGTGCTGCAGCTCACTCCTGACGCACAGCCCGCGCGGAGCTAAAGCGCCTCTCACCCCGACTCCCACACGAAGTGTGCGCCACATCACTGCGCGGCACTGACCCAAGGTGTACCGTCAAGACAGTCACTTGCCCATAGCGACAGGTCTTGGAGGTGACGAATGCAGATTGTCCTCATTGTCATTTACTGCCTCACGGCTGTATTGATCCTCTTTGGAGTGACTTTCCACGACGAAATCGTGAACGATCGGCGGCGAAAGCAGAAGATCGCAAAGCCGTTCATTGTCATCAATGGCGGTAAAGCGAAGCTGCGCCGGCGCGCGTAGCTTAAGGATGGTTCCTCCGCCACCGGCTGAACCGGGCCGCACTCTAAAGCCAAGGGAATGCTGCACTTGGCAGCCTCCTTATGAGACGATTTCCCGCTTCACTCGTGCTATAATCACTAGTGCTCCTCAGTGCATTAATCTCCTGCATTTGCAATAACTTGCGGACGGTTCAGGCAGAACATTTCCGGCTCTATTTTTGACAGCAGAATACTTGGAAGGAACAAGCTGACAGCCCACGGCTGAAAGCTCATAGCTAAACATGGCAGACGATCCAAACCAGCAATTACCGCTCGACAACATCGGCCCCAGCCCCGGCAATGTGCAGCCCATCAACATTGAAGATGAGATGCGGCGCTCGTATCTCGACTACTCGATGTCGGTGATCATCGGGCGCGCGCTGCCCGACGTGCGTGACGGCCTTAAGCCGGTGCATCGCCGCATCCTGTACGCCATGCATGACATGGGTCTGCTGCACAACCGCAAGCACGTAAAGTGCGCCAAGGTCGTCGGCGAAGTACTCGGCAAGTATCATCCTCACGGCGATACCGCGGTCTATGACGCGATGGTGCGCATGGCGCAGCCATTTTCCTTGCGCTATCCGCTGATTGACGGCCAGGGCAACTTCGGCTCGGTGGATGGCGATCCTCCCGCGGCATATCGGTACACCGAATGCCGCATGACCGAAATCTCCGAAGAATTGCTGACCGATATCGACAAGGACACCGTCGACTTCGTCGCCAACTTCGACGACACCACGGTCGAGCCACTGGTGCTGCCAACCCGCATCCCTAACCTGATTATCAATGGCTCCGACGGCATCGCGGTCGGAATGGCGACCAAGATCCCGCCGCACAACCTCACCGAGATCGTCGACGCCGCCATCACGCTGGTGAACAATCCGCACGCCACCTTGGCGGATATTCTGAAATTTGTGCAGGGGCCGGACTTCCCCACCGGTGGCTTCATTCACGGACGCAGCGGCATCATGGAGGCCTATCGCACCGGGCGGGGCCGCTTCATGATGCGCGCCAAGGCGGCGATCGAACACCTCACGAAAGACAAAGAAGCGATCATCGTCACCGAGATTCCCTACCAGGTCAACAAGTCGAACCTCATCAAGCGCATCGCCGAACTGGTAAACAACAAGGTCATCGACGAAATCAGCGACGTGCGCGACGAGAGCGATCGCGAAGGCATGCGCATCGTCATTGAGCTCAAGCGCGGATGCGAGCCCCAGATCGTCCTTAACCAGCTCTTCAAGCACACCTCGATGCAGGAGAGCTTCAGCATGATCTTCCTGGCGGTGGTCAACAACCAGCCCAAGGAGATGGGGCTGGTGCAGGCCATCCAGCACTTTGTCGATCACCGCATCGACGTGGTGCGGCGCCGCACCGCCTATCTGCTGATGAAGGCGCGCGAGCGCGAGCACATCCTTGAGGGTTACCAGGTTGCGCTCGATCGCGTCGATGACGTGATCCGCATCATTCGCGGCAGCGAGAACCGCGCCGAGGCGCGCACCAACCTGGTCGAGTACTTCACCGGCAAGACGGTCAGCGTCTCCGAAGGAAAGTCAGGCAAGTCGGCATCGCTGAAGGGACTGGTTCCTTCGCAGCTCACGAAACCTTTCGATACTGTGCAAGCCGACGCCATCCTTGAACTTCAACTGCACCGCCTGACGCGCTTGTCCATCGACGAAATCCTGAAGGAACTGGGCGAAGTACGCGGGCGCATCGCCGAATACGAATCGATTCTCGGCAGCGAGAAGAAGCTGCGCGGCGTCATCGTCAAAGAGTTGGAGGAGATCAAGAAGAAGTACGGCGACCCGCGCCGCACCGCGATACAGGACGAAGCCGCCGAGATCAGCCTCGAAGATTTGATTGCCGACGAGCAGGTCGCGGTCACCGTCAGCCACTCCGGCTACCTGAAGCGCACGCCAATCTCGACCTATCGCCAGCAGCGCCGCGGCGGCACCGGACGCAAAGGCATGAGCACACGCGAGGAGGACTTCGTCGAGCGCCTCTTTGTCGCCTCCACTCACGATTACATCCTGGTGTTCACCAACACCGGCCGCGTCTACTGGCTCAAGGTGTACGAGGTCCCCGAGCTGAGCGCCGCAGGCAAAGGCAAAGCCATCGCTAATCTGGTGGCGCTGCAGCCCGGCGAAACCGTCCGCGCCTGGCTCACGATTCGTGATCTGGAAGAAGAGAACCGATACGTGTTCTTCGCAACCCGCAACGGCACGGTGAAGAAGACGCCCCTGAAGGACTTCAGCAACGTTCGCTCCATCGGTATCAATGCCATTGGTATCGAGAAGGACGATGAACTGGTCGCAGCGGCCTGCACCGACGCAAATCAGATCGTCTTCCTCGCCACCCACGATGGCAAGGCCATCCGCTTCGAAGAAAGCGAGGTGCGGCCTATGGGACGCCAGGCCTACGGCGTCCGAGGGATGAATCTGGCCAAAGATGATTACATCGTCGGCATGGCAGTCACGCCCAAAGAACGCAAGAAAGCCGAAGACGGCGAAGCCGAGTCGAGCCTTATTCTCTCCGTCACCGAACAAGGCTACGGCAAGCGCACGGATGTCGATGAGTACCGCCTGACCGGCCGTGGCGGTAAAGGTATCATCAACGTCAAGACCAGCCCGCGAAGCGGCAAGATCGTCTCTATCATGCTGGTAAACGAGAAGTCGGAGGTGATGGTGATCAGCCAGTTCGGCAAGATCATCCGCATCAACAGCAAGACCATCCGTGAATCCGGGCGCGGCGCGCAAGGCGTGCACCTGCTGCATCTGGAAGAAGGCGATCGCCTGGCAGCGGCGTCAGTAATCCCGCCGGAAGAAGCCGACGAAAACGGCAACGGCGCAGGCGAGACGGGCGTGCTCGTGCAGTAAGGAATCCCCACCCAAGAACGCCGGCTTTGGTGGGGCATGGCAATATCGAAAATCGCTGAGAATATCAGCGCATTAGAACCATCGCAGCAACCGAAGCTCAGAACCAGCTTGGCTCTATCCTCGACGAGCCGCAGCGTGAGCCGGTCGTTATTCGCCGACAGATGGGAATGTCGCGGTGGTCCTTTCGATCTCAGAATACGAGCGCCTACGGATGGGCAACATTCGAGCGTTCTTGGATCTTCGGAATCGGGTGGCGACTGGGGCCGCAGCACATTGGCTAACGGACGAGCGGCTTTCGAATTTGCTGACCGGCGATGAAGCATGAGCGAGTGTGCCCTACCCGCGGTTTCTTACTTCTCCACAAGCTCGCTCGCAAGCTCTGCAACAGCCTCAACCAGGATGTCGAAATCGTCGCGCCGGCTGCGGTGATTGGTAATCGCAACGCGAATAGCCAGTTTGCCGTCTATGCGCGTAGTTGACGGCGCGGCGATGCCGCGCTCCTGCAGTCCCGCAACGATATCGCGATTCAGCCGGTCCAAATCCTCAGCAGGTACGCCCGTGGGATGAGCTCGAAAACAGACGATGTTCAGCGTCGGCTCGGCCAACAGCTCCAGCGCAGGGCTGCCCTTCACCAGCTCCGCAAGGTACTGCGCCTGGCGAACATTCTTCTCCACCATCCGCGCGAAACCGCTCGCGCCGTACGATTTCATCGCAAACCAAATTTTTAGCGCACGAAAACTGCGCGACAGCTCAGGCCCCAGGTCGGTAAACCACTCTCCGCCGCCGGCGAGTCCCCGGTCGAGATGCTGCAGGTAGTCGGGCCGCGTGGCGAAGGCCTTCTTGTGCAGCTCACCATTCCGAACCAGGATGCAGCCGGCGTCGTATTGCACGTACATCCACTTATGAAAATCGAATGCGACCGAATCGGAGAGTTCGATCCCCTTGATCAGCGGATGCAGTGTTTCGCTCAAGCCGCAATGCGCGCCGAACGCGGCATCGACGTGGAACCACAACCCTTCCGAGGCGCAGATCTCCGCTAACCCACTCAGGTCGTCGAGGCCGCCAGTATTCACCGTCCCGGCACATCCGACAACACAGAAGGGTTGGCGCCCGGCCTCCCGGTCGTCACGAATCGCCGCTCGCAGCGCCGAGAGATCGATGGCGAAATGATCATTCACCGGAATCTGCCGCAGTGAACTGTGTCCGAGTCCGAGTAATTCCAGCGCCTTGATCAGCGATGTATGCGCCTCCCGCGACGCGTACGTAATCAACTGCTTTTTCGCGCAGCCAATGCCCTCGGCGCGCACATTGCAACCAGCGCGTGCGTTGCGCGCGACCGCCAGGCCGATGATTGTCCCCATCGATGTGCCGCTCACCAGTACGCCGCTGGATTCCTGCGGATAGCCCACCAGTTCGCGACACCACTCGATGACCTGGCGCTCAACGTACAGCGCAGCGTGATCGCGCCCGCCGCAATTGGAGTTCATCGCGGCGCCCATCATCTCCGAGACGATGCCGCTGGCCAGACCGGTCCCGTGAACCCAGCCCCAGAAGCGCGGATGAATGTTCCCGGTGGGATAAGGAAGGATGAGATCGCAAAATTCTTTGTATGCGTCCTCGATGCCTTCGCCGTCGAGCGGCATGGGGCCGCTCAGTTCGCGCTTCGCATCATCGGGCACTGCTTGCCACACGGGACGCTGGCGCACGTCTCGCACATAGTCAATGGCTTCGTCCAGAGCCCTGTGCGCCAGGCGTCGAAACGCGTCCCAATCCTGCGGATCGAGTGATTCGTCCAGAGAGATGTCTTGCTGCTTGTGGAGATGGGGCATAACCGTAGTGTAGCTTCGCGACAAACCGGGGAACAATGCCGCCTGGAATTGGGATGGAAAACCGCTGGAAGTGTGGAATGATTGCTATGGTTTCCAGCGCGATTGCCGTGTCTGCGCTCCGCGCACAGCTATCCGTCGGTGCACCGTCGCTGTAAATCGGCGAGTTTGACACAAAAGCGAAAGACGTAGCCGTAATTCCTGACTCGGAGACCATGCAGAAGGAGTGAGATCCAAACCTGTTCCGACTGAATATACTGCTTCGGCAGGCCACCCTTTAGCGATACTCTTCTGCACTGATCGAACCAGGGCGCCTCTCGCGTCCACCCCGTATCCTTGGTACGTTTCCACTGGTTGACTGTCCTCTCTTCCGTGCTGATCGGACATGCCAGATGACCTGGATAGGTCTGCCAGGGAACAGCATAGGTGGTCGCGGGAAAGCACTTCAGCCACTTATGGTAGAACCGGTGACGAAGCATGGGGCGCAGGTCAGCCGCGCTGACTACTGCCTCTAATAATCTGCTGTCGAAGAACGGCAAGATCAGTTCGACGCGGAGCTCGTCGAGTAGTTCGTAGAAGCCATGGAGATGGCGGCGCTGGTCGTTGCGCAGCAGGAACAGGAACATCCTGTGTTCCGGACTGCACTCGCGAAGTTCCTCTAGCTCGGCGCGCATTCCCTGAGCAAGAACGTCGCCGTATTCATCTGCGATCTTCTTATTCAGTATCCTGAGCGGAATTGCCCCCGATTGACGCAGAAAATAGCGGATGGCATCGTCCACCGCGCCAGATTTCATTAGATCCATGATGTGAGCGTCGAGGTATACGAATCCCATGCCCACACTGCCGCCGTCGCCGGAGAATATTCGCTTGGACCATCGGGAGGAGTCAACAACGCTGCGCAGTTTCGTCACAGCATCTTGAAAAAGCGCTTTCGTCGAGCCGTCAAATGTCGCCGAGCGGCGGACGCTCACGTAGTCGATGTTTATCAAGTCGGCGTATTGCTTCGCAAATACAGCATCCTGGTCGCCTGGTTCAGATAAGTTGAAGGCTGTGATCTTCTTCCCCTGGTCATGCAAGGCAGCCACTATACAACGTGAATCCAGGCCACCACTCAGAAACGAGTACGCAGCTTCAGATGCCACGCTCCGGCATCCCACCGCCTCAGTAAATGCCTCGTAACATAATTCAGCCTGTTGCTCTCCGCTTCGCTGCTGTGCCTCCACTTTCTGCCATTGAAAGTACTCCGAAATGGTGCACCGGCCGGAATCCATCCGTAGGAATTGGCCATCGCGCAAAATCTTTATCTCCTCATACAAAGTTTTGCTGCCAAGCGGTGTTTCAAGAACAAATTGCTCACAAAACGCAGTCACGTCCAGGCGTTTCGGAATGACCTCCAGGCGTTCAAACGTCTTCAGAAAGCTGGAGAAATACAAATGTTCGTCGCCTTGCCAAAAATAGACGGGGCGGCTCCCAAGCTTGTCGGTCGCCAGTAGTAAGCTATGATTCTGTGAATCGTAGAAGCAGGCCGCAAAAGTCCCCTGGCAATGAGTCAGAATATTCAAATTCCCTATTTTGAGCTCTGTCTGTAGCGTCCTTAGATCCTCTTGACGGGACGGGGTTACCACCTTGGTCGGGGCCATCAGAGGTTCACCAGCGACTACGGCAACAGCGTCGTCATTCTCCAGGTATCCGATTCCATCGAAGGCACCGAAATCAAATTTGAAAACGGCAAACTGAGCTGACCTGTAGCTACGCGTCAACTCATCAGGCGTTGCGAAGGCACGGCGGAGTTTCTCGATGACCGAAGGGCTCAGCGTTCTTCCGCGGTCGAGCTGATAAACTCCAGCGAATGCTGACATAGCTTCTCAATGTAGCATGGGCCCGTGTGCAGAGCTGATCTGAACACGCACATGCCAAAGCATCTCGGGCTCATTGGTGACGTCAAGCCTCAGGGTTCCCAACCTGGGCCTACGCCAACGGCACAGCCGTTCTTATACCGTCATCTTAAAATCTGCTAGACTCGGCGTCGGACCTGGAGGGGTTGATGCTCGCGGTCAAGCACTTCTTCGCATATCTGCCCGTTGACGGCGCTGAGGTCGCAATGCAAGCGGATGTGGACCGGGCATTTGCGGCGATCGGCTATCGTACACAGCGCGAACCATATTTGCTCGGGTCCATTCCGTTCTCGACGGCAGAAAAAAGAGAGGAAGAGCTTCAACAGCATATCTGGACACGGGTAACTGCCGGAACCGAGATAAATACCCGTTCCGAGCTCGCCAACATCAGCAGGCTCGAGGATGCCGTTCGCTACGCCGGGAACAAACTCCGCCTCTTCAACCTCATCGTTTGCGAACCGCATGCTTTGGAGATTTCCTCGGACCCGCTCGGGGTATTGCCCTTCTACATGGCAGAGGTTGATGGCGGCACGCTGATCTGCTCCTCGATTCGTCATTTGCTGCTCGCTTACCCGGAGCTCAGCCGCGAAATAGACGAACAGGCAGTGTTTGAGTTCCTCTGCTGCGGCGCGCCTCTCGGCCCACGTACCTTCCATAAGCGAGTCCGACTGGTCTCAGCCGGCCAGGTGATTCACTGCGATCGCGACAAAGGCCTTCGCATTGATCGGAGCAACAGGATAAGGGTCCTGCCGCCGGATCCTGGTTTAGGTACTGCGAATGCCGCAAACCAGGTAGCAAGTCTAATTCGTGAAAGTTTCGAGAAGCTGCCGTCTCCCGGAATTATCACCCTGACCGGGGGCTTCGATTCGCGACTCATAACCTGCTTCGCATTTGAGCAGAAACGGCCCGTTCGGATGGTCACACTTGGTTATCCGCGATTTGAGGAGACACAGGTAGCCCAGGCCGTAGCGTCGCAGTTTGGAACGACGACGAAAGTTTTTCCGCCTCCCCATCCGGACATCCTTGATCTGGTGCCTTTGTGGCTTGGGACTCTAGAAGGTCTCGCGGACGCGCACACTTTGTTCATAGCGAATCTGCTATCCCTACCTGATCCTGATGGCACGCCCATTTATCACGGCTTCATCGGCGATACTCTATCCGGTGCATTGCTGCCCCTCATTTCCAAAGATACGGCGACAACGCCTGAGGAACTGGCCGGCAATGCTGCGGCACACTTTTTTGGCGGCGTGGCGCCGGATGCAGCCGAGCGGCTCCGACTTTCTGCATCGGTGAAGGCCGCCATCCAAGACATTCAAGATGAAATGCTATTAGGAGTGGCGCCTCACCAGACCACAATATTGTGGAACCTGGAGAACATTCAGCGGCGCCTGGTTGGGCATCAGTTGCTATATGTCGGTCAACGTTTCATGCCGGTACCAGTTTTCTATTACCGTCCTCTTATGGAGTATTGGTTGTCTCTACCTCGGATGGCGCTCGACAATAGGGCACTGCTTGCGTACATGTATCAGACGCGCTGGCCGAAAATGTCTACCCTGCCGCATGCAGAGCACACGCCAACCTTCATTCCACGTACACGGCCTGCCGTTCAATATCTTGCTGGGTGGATCCTAAGGCGTTACGGCTGGCGAGCAGCGCGAAAATTCGGGCTGGATGTAGAGAAGTTTGAGTCCCGTTCAGAGGCATGGGCTTTGTGGCACGGTACAACGGAGGTGCAGCGGAAAAAGGAATTGCGGGGCTTGGATGAAACACTGGGCGTTTTGAGATCACGTCTGGGGTGGGACGCGCCCACGCCGACGGACGGCCTGTGGTCCTCATCGGTATCAATCGGGCGAAAACAGCTCCTGATGTTGCGCAGGATGTACTTGCTCGGAGAATATTCAAAGTCGCTCCCTGAGCCCGTGACGCAATCCAACGCTTCCGATTCGTAACCCCGGAGGTACTAATCTCAGGACGGCCTACTCGGTAGTGTCCTAAACTTGCGTTGATGAAAACAGCAGGCGGTTGCACTTGGATTCCAGCGCTGCTATTGTGACGCCAGCAATGGAAGCGGGGATTGCCGATCACGCATGGAAGTTGCGGGAGTTGCTAGGGTAGCGATGTTATCGCCATATTTCGGAGCGATCAACCTATTGATCATTTTGGCGGGCTGCTCTGCGGTCTTCGCCGTGATAGGTGTGGTCCTTTACCTTTTTCACCGTCGCAAGGTTGGGCGCATACTCGCCATTCTGACCGGGGTTTCTTTCTTCCTGCTCTTGCTCGTTTACTGGGCGATGTACGGCTTCACATGGTTCGGATAACCATCAACGCAAGTTTAGGACACTACCGCCTACTCCAGCGCTCGTACGCGTAATATTGCGTGTGCTACACTGATGCGGATTTTTTAAAGTTGACAGTTCTTGCTGCTCAGCCACGGCGGTCGCTCAAGTGCGCACGGTAGGAGATTCCGCCCAGTTCTGGTCTTTGGCCTTCCGAAATCATGCATAATTCAGCATCCAAGCCCAAGAATGTCTTCTCCGGCGCCGACGCGCTCAAGCGCTTCCTGGATCCTGACTGCAATCCGCCATTGCCGCTGGTGGAGCTGCCGGCCTCGCTGAACCCGTTCGCCGAGCAAAGGGTCCGAATTTTCGCCAAGCTCCTGTACCTGTTGCCGCTGCTGAACCTCAAGTCGCTTCCGGTGCTGGCGATGTTGCAGGAAGCGTCGGACAAACTCGAGGGTGTACACACGCTGGTGGAGAACTCGTCGGGGAACACAGCGTTTTCGCTGGCTATTGTGGCGCGATTGTTTGGGATCAACTCCGTGCGAGCGGTTGTACCGATCGATATCGCTCCGGGAAAACTCGAACTGCTGCGGCTGGCAGGTGCCGAGGTGCGCTTCGCGCCGCCCGAAGGTGGAGGCGTTGCGCTGGCGAGGCGCATGGGCAAGCGGCCCGGCTTTCTGAATCTCGGCCAATATGAGAATCCCGCCAACATCAACGCGCACGCGAAATGGACGGCGCAGCAGGTGTGGGAGCAGACCGACGGCAAGCTCAGCATCTACGCTGCGGGATTGGGAACGACCGGGACCGCACTCGGCGCGGTGCAATATTTCCGTGAGCAGGAAAGCAAAGTCACAGTAGTTGGAATCTACGTAGCTGAGGGCAGCGCCATTCCGGGAGTCCGTTCAGTAGAGCGATTGCAGGAGGTTTCCTTCGATTGGGAGTCGGAGGTGCCGCATCGCGTTGCTGCGAACACCGCTGAATCGTACAAAAAAAGCCTGGACCTTTGCCGCACAGGATTATTGGCCGGCCCAAGCTCAGGGTTCGCGCTCACCGGACTGCTGCGATTCCTTGGTGAGCATCATGACTTCGAGCGCTTCCGCAATTCCGACGGCGAGGTGATCGCGGCGTTTATTTGCTGCGACACGCCGTTTCCTTATCTCGATAAGTATTCGACGATTCTCAATCCCGCAGATTTCATCGTGTCCGGCGCGCACGAAGAGGAAGACGAGTAGGGCTTGCAGGCGGGTCCTGTTGCCGCCTCAGGCCGAACTGTCCGACAACTGACAACCAACAACTGACAACTGGTTTCAATCTCCCGCCACCTTCACCTCTTCGTCCACCATCTTCTGCACCTTGCTGTGATGGCGGCCATAGGTGAAGTAGATGACCATCCCGATGATGAGCCAGACCACCAGCCGAATCCAGGTATCGCGCGGCAGGTAAATCATCAGCAGCAGCGACACGATTACTCCCATAATCGGGGTGAACGGCACCAACGGAGCCTTGAAGGGACGCGGCAGGTCGGGCTGGCGGACGCGCAGCACCCAGACCCCAGCGCACACGATGACGAACGCCAGCAGCGTGCCAATGCTGACCAGTTGTCCCAGAATGCCGATGGGAACCAGGGCCGCGAAGATCGCCACAAACAGTCCCACAATTATGGAGGATTTCCACGGGGTACGGAAACGGGGATGGATTTCGCCGGCCCACTTCCACAGCAGGCCGTCGTGGGCCATGGAGTAGAAGACGCGCGACTGGCCTAGCAACATCACGAGCATGACCGTGCTAAGTCCGGCCAGTGCGCCCGCGTTCACAATGTAGCTGCCCCACTTCACGCCCGTCTCGCGGATGGCCAGCGACACCGGAGCGCCGACGTTCAGGCGATCGTAATGCACGACGCCGGTCAGCAGTCCGGAGACAAGAATATAGAGGATCGTGCAAATAACCAGCGAGCCGAGAATTCCGATCGGCATATCTTTTTGCGGGTTGCGCGCTTCCTGGGCGGCGCACGACACAGCGTCGAATCCGATGTAGGCGAAGAAGACCACGCCGGCAGCGGTAGTGACACCCGCAAAGCCGTTCGGCAGGAAGGGATGCCAATTGGCGGTCGCCACATCGGGATGTTTGCGGACATAGTTGCCTGCCACCGCAATGAAGGTGAGAACCGCGAACAGCTTGACGAAGACGATACCGGTGTTAAAGTTTGCCGATTCTTTGATACCGATGACCAGGATGGTGGTCACGCCGGCAATGGCGAGGAAAGCCAGTAGATTGAAGACTGCGGTGGCGTGAGGCAACGAGCTGGCATCGATGCCCTGCTGCTGGAACACGGACTGCATCGTCAGCAGGGGACGCCATTGTCCCTGGTACTTCACCCACACCGCGCCCGGGACATCGCAGATCTGCGGAGGAAGGTTGATCCCATAATCCTGAAGGAAAGCGACCAGGGTTGAGCTCCAGCCCGAGGCGACGGTCGCTGCTCCGAAGGCGTATTCGAGGATCAGGTCCCAGCCGATGATCCAGGCAAAGATCTCGCCCAGCGTGGCATAGCCGTAGGTGTAAGCGGAGCCGGCGATGGGAATCAGAGAGGCAAATTCGGCGTAGCACAAGCCCGCAAAACAACAGGCGACACCGGCCAGCACGTAGGACAGCACGATGCCTGGTCCAGCATAGAGCGCCGAGGCGGCGCCGGTGAGCACAAAAATTCCGGCGCCGATGATCGCGCCAATCCCCAGGGTGATAAGGTTAATCGGCCCAAGAGCACGTTTCAGGCAGTGCTCCCCCGTTTCCGATGCCTCGGCCATCAATAGGTCGAGCGGTTTTCGTTTCAGCAGATTGGACGTTGACATTAAGGATTGCCTCTTCTCAACCACTAGGTTTGCGCGCCGGCCTGCGGGCTTCGGCGAGACCACAGGAAGTACACGGGAATCCCGAGTAGAACGATGATCAAGCCGGGCCACGTGTATTGCGGCTTATAGCGCAACAAGACTACATCAATAAATACGGCGATCAAAATATATAGCGCGGGCAGCACCGGATATCCCACCGCTCGGTAGGGCCGCGGCTCGTCGGGACGTTTGACGCGCAGCACGAACAATCCGCCTAAGGTCAGGATGTAAAAAACCAGCACGGCAAAGATGATGTACTCGAGCAACTGCCCGTAGCTGCCGGAGATGCACAGAATGCAGGTCCAGACGCACTGCATGCCGAGCGAGTGCGCCGGGGTACGGTACTTGGGATGCAGTTTGGCTGCGCCGCGGAAGAACAGGCCGTCCCTCGCCATGGCGTAGTAAACGCGCGCACCCGCCAGAATCAGGCCGTTGTTGCAGCCGAAGGTGGAGATCAGGATGGCCACAGCCATGATCGCCGCGCCGCTCGGGCCGAAAATCTGTTGGATCACAGCCGTCGCCACCCGGTCTTCGGAGGCGTGCTGGATGCCTCGCGCCAGAATCGTCGCGCCGTGTGGATCCCCTTGCAGCGGCAGGACGGTCAGGTAAACCACGTTGGCCAGCACATAGAGCAGAGTAACCGTGCCCGCGCCCAGCACCAGCGCAAGCGGCAGATTGCGTTTGGGATTCTTGACCTCGCCGGCGGTGAAAGTGATGTTGTTCCAAGCATCCGACGAGAACAGCGAGCCAACCTGTGCCAGGGCGACGATGGTCAGCGCCCCCACCAGCGCAATCGGGCCGCCTGCTCCCACCTGCACCGCATGCAGTGAGTGCCATCCCGCATTGCGCCAGAAGTTCGCGCCAAAGTTGGCGGCGAGGGCCTGGGCGTTGCGACCGGCAAAGATGCCAAGCAGCACCAGTCCCACCAGTGCAGCAGTTTTGGCGATGGTGAAAACGTTCTGCACCGCCGCGCCCAGGCGCACCCCGAAAATGTTCAGCACTGACAGGAAAACCACGATCACAATCGCGGCCAGGTTCTGGGTATTCAGGCCGACATCCATGTTGCCCAGGACCATGGGGCCGATAGGAATGGGCGGCACATGCCACAGATGCACCAGCCAGTGTGTGGACGAAACTGAGGGCAAGAGGATGCCCAGGAATTTGCCGAATGCCACGCCTACCGCCGCAATCGTCCCGGCCTGGATGACGAGAAACAGCGTCCACCCGTAAAGAAATCCCCAGAGCGGGCCGAGCGCCTCGCGCAGATAGACGTACTGTCCGCCGGCGTGCGGCATCATCGCCGCGAGTTCGCCATAAGCAAGCGCGCCGGTGATCGTAAGGAAGCCGGTCAACAGCCACGCCGCTATGAGCAACGCGGGCGAGTCCACCAGCCGCGCAATCTCGGCCGAGACGATGAAGATCCCCGAGCCGATCATCGAGCCCATAACCAGGGCGGTGGCGCTGGTCAGCCCGATGCCTTTTACGAATTCGGTTTCGCTGGAGACGGCGGACAGGGGTTTTGCTTCAGTAGCCAAAGGTCCTCGGTAGTTACTGACGTATCAAATCATTAAGTCGAGGTCCCGCAGGGACCGCACACTCCAATCGGGCGACCCGCTAGCAGCCCTTCAGAATTTACACCAACACTCGCAACAATTCCTCAGCAACTTCGGCGGGAGAACTTACTAGGTCAGCAATCACGGCCACCGAATCGGCGCCCGCTTCAATCACCGAGCGCGCATTGGCGCGTGTGATACCGCCAATCGCCACCAGTGGCTTCTTCGTCGCGGCCCGTGCGGCACGAATTCCCTCCAGACCAACGACTGGATCGGGATTCCGTTTCGACGAGGTCGCGAACACCGGGCCAAAGGCAATGTAATCCGCCGATCCGGCATCGGCCTCCTGCAACTGGTCAAGATTGTGCGTAGAAACGCCGAGAATCCGCCCCGGCCCAATGACCATGCGCGCGCCTTCCGGCGAAAGATCGTACTGGCCCACGTGAACGCCTTCCAATCCGGCGGCGATACAGATGTCGGCGCGGTCGTTCATGATTAACGTCACGCCCTCGCCCAGCACGCGGCGAATCTCGCAGGCATGGCTCAGCATCTCGCGCGTCGTGCCAACCTTGTTTCGATATTGAATCAGCGTCGCGCCGCCCGCCGCGAGATCGCGGGCGTAATCAACAATAGCAGCCGTAGTGCGCAGCGGCGCGGCAAAGCAGGCAACATCAACAATGGCGTAGAGCTTGGGTAAATTCATGTGGACAAAACTATCTTTGAACCACAGAGGCACAGAGACACAGGGAATGCGTCCGGAAAACAAAACCTCTGTGCCTCTGTGTCTCTGTGGTTCAAAGATTCTATTTTGCGGCCTCTTTAGCTCTGCGCCAGGAACCGTTCCATGAACTTCGTATCGAAATTTCCGGCGCGAAACTCCGGGTCTCGCATGATGCGCTGGTGCAGCGGAATCGTAGTATAGATGCCCTCAATCACGAACATCTCCAGCGCGCGCGACATCCGCGAGATCGCTTCCTCCCGGTCTCGTCCGCGCACCACAAGCTTGGCAATCAACGAATCGTAGTACGGAGGAATCACGCCCTCGGCGTACGCGGCGGTGTCCACGCGAACACCTGTCCCTCCCGGAATGTTGAACACCGTAATCTTGCCCGCTGACGGCGTGAAGCGCTCGGGATGCTCGGCGTTGATGCGACACTCGATCGCGTGTCCCCGAGAAACCACCGGCTGGGTAATGATACTGCTCAGCTTCTCGCCCGCCGCAATCATGATCTGCGATTTCACAAGGTCAACATCCGTGACCATCTCCGTCACCGGATGCTCGACCTGGATGCGCGTGTTCATCTCGATGAAGTACAAGCTTCCGTCCTCGTCCATCAGGAACTCGACCGTGCCGGCATTCATGTACCCGATACGGCTGAGCGTCTTCACCAGGATGCCGCCGATGCGCTCGCGCAACTCGGGCGTCATCTTCACCGAAGGTGACTCTTCCAGCAGCTTCTGATGGCGGCGCTGGATGCTGCACTCGCGCTCGCCCAGGCTCATCACGTGCCCGTGCTCGTCGGCCAGCACCTGGAACTCGATGTGGCGCGGCCGCTCGATGAACTTCTCCATGTAGAGATCGCCGTTGCCGAAGGCGGCTGCCGCCTCCGATTGTGCCGCGTGGAACAGGTTGGGCAGCTCCTGATCGCTGCGAATCACGCGCATGCCGCGCCCCCCACCACCAGCCGACGCCTTTACGATCACGGGATATCCCACGCTGCGCACCCACTCCTGCGCCTCCTCCGCCGAGCTGACGATGCCATCCGAACCCGGCAGAATCGGTACTCCTTCCTTTTTCATCGTGGCGCGGGCTTTCTCCTTCTCGCCCATCAGCCGCGTCACCTCCGGCGGCGGCCCGATGAACTTGATGCCGCAGGCCTGGCAGACTTCGGCGAAGTTGGCGTTCTCGCTCAGCAGACCGTACCCCGGATGGATAGCTTCGACGTTTGCGATTTCGGCGGCGCTGATAACCGCTGGAATGTTGAGGTAGCTTTCATTCAACCGCGGCGGCCCAATACAAATCGCCTCATCGGCAAACCGAACGTGCAACGAATTTCGGTCGGCTTCGCTATAAATGGCAACCGCGCGGATGCCCAGTTCCTTACAGGCGCAGATGACGCGCAGGGCAATCTCTCCGCGGTTGGCAATCAGGATTTTCTTGAACATGCGTTTCGTAACTGCTCGTAGTTTGGCATTGACCACAGAGAACACGGAGGGCTCGAAGCTATCTTCTTATTTTTCTCCGTGCGCTCGGTGTGCTCCGTGGTGAACACGCGCATTCTGGGGGAATCTACTGCTGGCGTATGCCGAAAAGCGGCATACCGTACTCGACGGGACTTCCATTCTTCACGAACGCCTTGGCCAGCACGCCAGAAACTTCAACCTCGATCTCGTTCATCAGCTTCATCGCCTCAATGATGCACAGCACCTGGCCCTCCTTCACCGTGTCGCCAACTTTGACAAACGGCGGCGTGCCCGGCGAAGGCGCCTCGTAGTACGTCCCCACGATGGGCGATTTCACGATGAACAGGTCGGCTTCCGCTGGTGCCGCTGGTTCGGGCCCGGCCGGTGGAGCAGCCGCCTCGGAACCCGCTGCCGTTCCGTCCGATGGAGCAATCGCAGGCGCGACAGCGATGGGAATTTGCTGCATGGCCGGCATCGCGGGCGCGATCTGCACCACAGGGGCCGCCGAACTGCCGCGCTTGATATGCACCTTCACGTCACCGCGCTCGAGTTCGAACTCGGTGATGTCTTTGTCGACAAGAAGCTCGATCAGTTCTTTAATTTCTTTCTGGTTCATTCAATTCCGTTCGGTTGTTTTCACCACGGAGGCACGGAGAGCACGGAGAGATTATGAAATCCATTGGCAAAATGGCGACTGCTAAACTCACAGACCCCGTTAAGAAGAAAAATCCGGTCCGTCGAATTCAAGAAACCAAACTCCGTGTCCTCCGGGGTGAACCAAACCGCCTCAAAACTCGATCAGCTGTTTGTCCACCGGGGTCAAGACCTCACATCCGCCTGCCGTCACCAGCACCATGTCTTCAATGCGAACGCCACCCTTGCCCTGGATGTAGATGCCGGGCTCGATGGTAATGACCATTCCCGGCCGCAACTCCTCCTGCTGCGCCTTGCCGAGTCGCGGCGGCTCATGTATCTCCAAACCCACCCCGTGCCCGGTCGAGTGCGTAAAGAACCGGTCCAGTCCGGCCTGTCGCAGCACCTGACGGGCCGCTTGATCCACTTCGCCTGCCGTTTTGCCCGGTTTTACGGCATCGATGCCCGCCAATTGGGCTTTCAGGACGGCTTCGTACCACTTGCGCTCCTCCCGGCTGGCCCGCCCCACATGAACGGTCCGGGTCATATCAGAGCAATAGCCCCGCAGTATAACACCCGAATCGACCACCACGAATCCGCAACGGGGGATCGGTTCGCCCGTAGCGCGGCCGTGTGGCAGCGCCGAGCGCTTCCCGGCAGCCACGATGGTCTCGAACGCCATTCCGTCAGCGGCTGCCTCACGCGCCGCAAGTTCCAGCGCGCCGGCAACTTCGCATTCCCGCACTCCCGGACGTATCCACTCCCGCGCCTTCTCGAACACCTCCGCCCCAATCGCAACTGCACTGCGGATGAGGCCCAGTTCGTTCTCGTCTTTGATTATGCGCTGGCCCATGACGAGCGCTGACTTCGGCTTCCACGAGACCTTTTTCGCGACGGCTTTGCGCATTTCAGCCGCCGCCGCGACCGTAGTGTTGTCCGCCTCAAAGCCGATTCGCGCCGATTTCGACGACTCAAGCACTTTTGCAACTGTCTGAAGCAGCGGACCTTTTGCGATGACCACTCTCGCGCCTCGCACCTCCTCACGCGCCTGTTCCGTGTACCGGCCGTCGGTGAGAAATGTGCGCCGCCTTCCCAGGAAGAGCAGCAAGCCATTGCTTCCGGTGTAGCCGCACAGATAGCGCAGGTTTGGCGGGTGAGTGACGATGAAGCCGTCGAGGTCTTCCCCCTCCAGCGTCTGTTGGAACTTCTTCTGCCGCGCCAGGTAATCCATCTTGGTTGGAGAGCTTAGAACTGCGTCACCTTCAACGTAGCGGGCGTCTGCTTGCTGGCCCGGTACACGCGACGATAGCCTGGCCGATGCGCCTCAGCATCCGCCCGAACGTAGTATGTCGCATTCCCCGGACTTGATCCGAACGGGATCACCGGGCTGGTCGTATTCGCCGACAGAATGAAGTGCTGATAACCCAACGCCGTGGAGCGGCCAATCTCGTTAACCGCAACAATGACTACCGTCAGGTCGAAGTCGTTGCTGGTCTGATTGGAAATAATCACCGAACCCGAAATCGCGTCCCCGTGGACCCGCGGAAGCTCCTGCCAGCTGACCGTCAGCCCCTCGATGACATGAATGGTCAAGTCATGTTGCGCCCGCAGCTGCGGGATACTCGAATCTGTAACTGCAACTGTGAAGTGGTAATCGCCGGCGGTTGTGGGCACGCAGGTAATCCTGCCGTTGCGAGCATGCAGCTTGCATCCCGGTGGTAACTCGCCGCCGGCCAATTGCCATGTGTAGGGCTGCGCACCGCCGTTTGTCGTGAGCGGGAGGGTGTAGCTCTGCCCCACAATTACGCCCTGCGCTTGCGGGAGTTGCATTTGCAGTGTCTGACCATGCACCAGTGAGCTCGCCAACCAAAGCAATCCAACGGCAGCAACCACACGGCGGCCCATGCAGGGGATTATAAGCTGGAGCATGATCGGGATTTCGGCTTCAGTAAGCCCAGCTGGAACTTACTTCGTCGTCGCCGCTTGTTTCAGAATGTCTTCCGCGAAGTAATTCTGCACCGAAGCCTTGTCGCGAACGGTCTCGTAGTAAGCCGCCTTCAGCAGTTGTTCCCGCCGGTCGCGCAGTTGCTCACGAACCGCCTGCTGCACGCGCGGGTCCTTCAGTTCACGCTGTCCCGCCGCTTCCTTGCTGATCAGCTTGACGATTCGAAACCCAAACAGCTGATGACTGTTGGGATCGCTGACCAGCAGAACGCTCGTATATTGTCCGGGCTTCAGCTTCGAAATCGCTTCGAATGCCGTACGGTCGCCTTTCAGCGAGGACTCGGGAATAAATCCAAGGTCGCCACCGTTTTGTGCGGTCTCCGGCTGTTCGGAGTAATTCGTTGCCACCATCGCGAAGTCTTCGCCACTATCCAGGCGGTTTGCCACCATCTGGATTTTCTTGCGCGCCTCCGCTTCGTTCTGCGCCTTCATGCTCTTTATTTGCGGATTGGGCTGCGTGGTGACCAGGATCTGCGCCAGGTGGTACTGCGGTTCGATCAGATTGAATTCAGCCTTGTGCTGGTTGTAGTAGTTGGTGATGTCATCGTCCGTGATGTCGATTTTCGACGTGACCTCTTTGTTCAGTACCTTGTCAATGGTGAGGGACCGGCGAAGGTCGCGCTTGAAGTCGTCGAGCGTGATGTTGCGCTCCTTCAGCCGCTGGTCGAACTGCTGTTGCGTAAATGGCGCTTTGATCTCCATCACCTTCGCATTGATCTCTTCGTCGGTGGCGAGCAGGCCCAGCTTTTCCGCACGCTGCATCAATATCTCGTTGTCGATAAGTTCGCGCAGGATGTTCAACCGCAGGGTATCGCCCTGCTCGGCACTGGGTTTCTGCGGCGCGTCGGCAACCTGGCTGTCGTAGAACTTCTGCACCTCCGAGCGAGTGATCTTGCGGCCATTGACCGACGCCATCACATCGCTGCCCACCTGCTTGTTTTGGCAGCCCCCTGCGACCATCAAAAGCAAGAGAGCTGCCGGCGCGACAATCTTCCATCTTCTAGCTTGTTTCACTTGTAACTTTTGCCCCTCCTGAGAGGCAATCACGACCCAATCGCACATCTGCCGTGCGTTTACAGGCTCGCGGGTCATTTGCTCGGCGCTTGCTGCTGCTGCGGCGGCGGCGTTGTCTGCGGTGACGGCGTTGTCTGCTTCGCCGGTGTTGCGGGCATCGCTGGTGGTGGCATTGGCGGCGGCTGAACCCCGGCTGCCAGCAATTGCCGGTTGATTGCCGCTCTTACCTCGTCTGCACCCATCGCTCCTTCCAACCGCTCGCCGTTGATGAAGACCGTCGGTGTTGCGCTTACTCCCAGACTGTCTCCCTCATCCATCGACGCCTTTACCGTCGCATCCGATTGCGTCTTGATGCACGCCTGCAGCCGGGCCTCATCAGCCCCATTCTTCTTGCCGAAATCCAGGGTCAGACGATCCAACTCCGCATCGGCGACTTGTGCATTCTGCTGCCCTCCGGAAATCACGCGCTGATTGGCGTGCAGGTAATCCGCAAGTTGCCAATATGCCGGGCCGCTCTCCTTCGCCAGGCAGTTGGCGTCGTTGGCCGCATGTTCGGCCCAGGGATGGATTTGCAGCAGTGGATAGTCCTTGTAGACAATCTTCACCTTGTCGCCGTATTGCGGCAGGATCTGACTCATCAACGTCGTGTGCATGCGCGCGCAGAACGGGCACTCGAAATCGTCGAAATTGACGATCGTCACCTTGGCATCGGGATTTCCGCGCACTGGCCGGCCGGCCACGTTGATCTTGCTCATCGTGTCGGCATAGATGTCTTTGGTCAAATCAATCCGGGTAAAGCGGATGAGCGTCTTCCCGTCCTTGGACAGCAGGAACTCCGTCTTCTGTACCTTCCCCTCGCGGCTCATGGTGACCGGCACCAACTCGTAGTTGGGGAATTCGCTGGGGGCGGGTGTACCGAGTTTAATCTCCACGTCCGGCGGAATATTGAAGTAAGCGCGAACTTGCCGCTGAACACGATCGGCCACGTCCGGCGGGATGGCTGGCGCACTCGATTGCGCGCAACTCAGGGCGCACAACAGCAGACACACGATTGCTACTCGCTTCAACAACAAAGTGTAAAAGCCGCCTTTCAAGGTAAGTGTAAGCAGTTATTATCTCACGGAGGCGGTGTTTGCCGTGGTTTTCACCTGCGAAGCAGCTGATTTTGAAATGAAAAAAGTCACAGTCCGTTACGTTTCTTGAGCAGCGACTGCACCGGCAGCACCGCATTCATCGACCCCGACCGAAACCCTTCCAAGTCCAGCGTGACATACGCGAATCCCAGCGCCTTGAAGATTCGCGTAAACTCCTCCGTCATGTCGACGGTCAGGGCACGCGGCAACTCCTCGCGCGCAATCTCGATGCGCACGATCTCCCCATGATGACGAACGCGTAATTGGCGGAACCCCAGCTGCCGCAGCGCGTCCTCGCCCTGCTCGACCGCCGACAACACTTCGCGCGTTACCGGACGGCCATATTCCACCCGGGACGACAAACACGCCGACGCAGGCTTGTCCCAGATGCGAAGTCCGGCTTCGTGCGCGAGCTGCCGTATGTCATCCTTGGTCAGACCCGCATCCAGCAGCGGCGCGGCGACGGCGTGCTGCACCGCAGCCTTTTGACCCGGCCGGAAGTCGCCCTGATCATCAACATTTGCGCCGTAGGCAATCGCCTGGAAGCCGTTTCGCTGCCGGTACTCCTCCATCACGGCAAACAGTTCGTCCTTGCAGAAATAGCAGCGGGAATGGTCGTTGCGGCGATACTCCGGCCGTTCCATCTCTCTGGTCGCGATGATCCGCAGCGGGATGCCCTGCTCCGCCGCGAAGGCAACAGCATCTTGCATTTGCGACCGCGCCAGGCTGGGTGAATCCGCCAGCACCGCGCGCATGTCATCTTCTAGCTCGCGATACGCAACCCAGGCCAGGAACGCCGAGTCGACGCCTCCCGAATATGCCACCAGCAAGCGCCGCATCGAGCGCAAATGGGCGCGCAGAGAAAGCAACTTCGCCGGCAAATTCGGCGTCGCCAACGCCCGGTTGGAAGACAAGGCAGACACCCGGTTATTGTAAGACAGATAAGACAGAGCAGAGTTCCGCAAGTTTGCAACACAAAGCCTCGCCGCCATGGCAGCGCCACACAGCAATCCGCTGAGCAACTCTCACCCGCGCACGACAGCGCTGTGGCTCATTCTTCTCACCGGTGCCGCGGCTCTGCTGCGACTCCTCCACATCTCGCGCAGAAGCTTCTGGGCCGACGAAGCCTTCAGCATCACGCTGGCACAGTCCCCATGGCCGCAATTCCTCCACACCCTCGTCCACGACGAAGCGAACATGTCACTGTACTACCTGCTGCTTCGCCTCTGGAGCCGCTTCGGTGAGGCGCCCGGTTACGTCCGCGGCCTTTCGGTGCTTGCCGGAGTGTTGACGGTGCCCGTGATTTACTTCGCCGGACAGACCCTGTTTTCCCATCGCGCGGGCCTCATCGCTGCCGTCTTGCTTGCGGTAAATGTCTTTCACATCCAGTATTCCCGTGAAGCCCGGAGCTATAGCCTCGCTGTCCTGCTCGTCACCTGCTCTTCGCTGTTCTTCGTGCGCAATGTGCAAACCCGTGGCCGCCATGGCGGGATCGCTTACGTACTCACATCGGCGGCAGCCTTCTACGCACACTTCTTCGCCGTGCTGGTGCTGCTGGCACAACTCGTCTCCTGGATCTTCTTGCCACCACCGCTCCGCCGATGGGCACAGTTTCGCAACATTTTCATCGTCGCGGTGGTCGGCGTCCCGCTGATGCTCTTCATCGCCCATCACGGCACATCGCACCTACGCTGGATTACGCATCCCACGCCGAAAGACGTTTACCACCTCTTCACCTCTTTCGCGGGGATCGGCCTCTGCTTCGTCGTTTTTGTGATCGCGCTGGCTGTCGTGGCGCGCCATTATTGGCTGCAGCGCGGGCTAAACGCCTGGCCGTTGCTTTTTGTGCTGACCTGGTTCTTGCTCCCGATTTTCGTCACCCTCGTTATGTCGCATTGGACGCCCATCTTCTGGCCGCGCTTCCTGCTGATTGGTTTGCCCCCGGCACTGCTGCTTTTCGCGCACGGGCTCGCACTGTTACGGCCAAGGTGGCTCGGCATCGCTGCGGTTGTCATCGTGGTTTGCGCGTCGCTCGAAGCCCTCGGCAAGCACTACCGCACACCGGATCCCGAAAATTGGAAGGCCGCCGTTGCCTATGTGGCCGGGAACGCCGCTCCCGGCGACCTGCTGGTCTTCGCCTATAGCTATTGTCAGGCGCCGTTCGATTACAATCGCCGCGCTTCACAAATCGACTTGCCTGCCATGGAAGTAACCACCGGGCTCGCGTCACCGGGCTCCCGCCTCTCCGCAGCGCATCATCTTTGGCTGATTTGCAGCAACGGCCACCCGCTCTCACTTCCAGAATTTCGCCCGGTTCCCCTTCCCACGTTTTGCGGTACCGACATCCGGGAATTCGAACCAGTCAATCCGCAATCGAGATGACCAGGTAGCGCAAGCCTCCGCTCGTATAAATTTGTAGTGCTGGCGAAAACACGACGGCGCACCGAGTCGCGGTTTTGTCAGCGCATCGAATGTCTATGGCCGACCAGCCCCAGGACTCCCAACCCGAAAGCCTGCGCGCCGTTTTGGAGGAGGAGAAGCGGGAATTCGCCCGCCCGGCGTCGCGCGAGTCCAAGCTGGCCCTGGCGGTGCGCGCGCTACGCCATCGCAATTTTCAGCTCTTCTTTGCCGGCCAGTTGATCTCGCTCATCGGTACGTGGATGCAGACGGTGGCGCAGTCGTGGCTGGTTTACCGCATGTCGAACTCGGCCTTGCTGCTGGGGGCCGTCGGCTTCGCCAGCCAGATTCCGGTGTTCATCATGGCGCCGGTCGGGGGCATCGTCGCCGATCGCCACAATCGCCAGCGCGTGGTAATCGCCACGCAAACCGGGTCAATGATTCTTGCCGGCATCCTCGCTGCGCTCACCCTCAGCGGTCGCGTGCAGGTGTGGCACATCATGGTGCTGGCCGCGTGCTTGGGCATCGTGAACGCCTTCGACATACCCGCCCGCCAGGCATTCCTCATCGACATGGTCGGCCGCGAAGACCTGATGAACGCCATCGCGCTGAATTCCTCGATGTTCAATGGCGCGCGCATCATCGGTCCGGCCATCGCCGGAATTCTCGTCGCCACCATTGGGGAGGGGTGGTGCTTCTTCGCTAACGCTGTCAGCTACATCGCAGTCATTGCGGGATTGCTCATGATGCGCATCGAGCATCCGGCAAATCTCGCGTCGCACGGTTCGCCCCTGGAAAACATCCTCGAGGGTTTCGCCTTCGCGCGCAACACTGGACCCATCCGCGCGATTCTGCTGCTGCTCGGGCTGGTGAGCTTCGTTGGCATGCCGTACACCGTGTTGATGCCGGTCTTCGCTGACCAGATCCTGCACGGCGGCGCCAGAGGCCTGGGCATTCTGATGGGCGCAACCGGTGTCGGCGCGCTGCTGGGCGCTGCCAGTCTCGCCGCCCGAGTTGGCTTACGCGGGCTGGGAAGGCTCATCGCGTTGTGCGCGGGGGGGTTCGGGCTCAGCCTCGGGCTGTTTTCGTTTTCCAGGATTTTCTGGCTCTCCACCCTGCTGCTCGTGCCTGTCGGCTTCTGCATGATGGTGCAGATGGCCTCCTCCAACACGCTCATCCAGGCCATGGTCCCCGACCATCTTCGCGGCAGAATCCTCGCTGTCTATTCCATGATGTTTATGGGCATGGCGCCTTTCGGAGCGTTGAGCGCCGGAGTTGTGGCGCACCACATCGGCGCCCCATTGACGGTCGCTCTCGGCGGAATGGCTTGTGTCGTAGCAGCAATTCTGTTCTGGACGCAGCTGCCGACTTTCCGTCGCGAAGCACGTGAACTGGTGCTCGCCCAAGGCATGATGGCGGGAACTCCCGCCCAAGGCGCGACCAGCGAAGGATTGTCGTGAGGAGACTGCCGGGTGCTCCGGGTCTGGCGATTTCCAGACCCGGGATCTTCAGTCGACTGTAAATTTCAGTTCCTTAGTGTGTCGTCGTCGGGGGCCGGTGCACTGTGCTGCCGCTGGTGACACCCAACCTTCGCAAACGATCCCTCGCCTGCGATGCCTCAATCGACCGCGGATAGCGCGAAATCAGACTGTTCAACTCGCGCACACCCGCGTCACGCTGCCCAAGCTCCAGCAGAGCATATCCCTTCTTCAGTTGCGCCGCCGCGGCCTTGCTCCCGCCCGGATACTGCTCCAGGACCTTGTCGTAATCTTTCACCGCGGCTGCGAAGTTGCCTTGCCGGTACTCGATATCCGCCAAATAGTACTGCGCGTTTCCCGCCAGGTCAGTGTTCGAGTAGTACTTTAAGTAATCCCCGAATTCCTGTGACGACAGGTCGTATTTCCCCGCGTTGTAATCGCGCAGCGCGTTGTTGTACAGCACGTCGGCCGGCGGCGCTGCTGCTGCCGCTGCATTCGCATCCGGCATCGTGCCACCCGCGGGCGGCATTCCGTTCGGAGGGGCCGTCATTCCCGGCTGTCCGGCTGCCAGATTCTGCCCGCCCTGCTGCATCTGGTCGAGTTGCTTGCTGACCTTCGCCAGCCGCGACTTCAACTCATCGACAGAATCGTGCAGTGACTGAATCTGCCCGGAGAGCTGATCGATCTTGCCTCCATTGTCCGCATTCAGCCCCTGCACTTTGTTCTGCAGATCGGCGACAGCGGCGTTCATCTTGTTCACGCTGTCGGAGCTCTGCTCGATGAGGTTGCGCATCACGCCCATGTTCATGTCCATGGACTGCTGCATGCGCGCCACCTGGTCCTGCAGCGCCTGCACCTGCGTTTGCAGCTGGATCATCTCCTTGCTTGCGGCGAGACAAGGCAGCGCGTTGGCGAGGAGGAATGCAGCCACGGTCAGCGAGGCGACTTGATTGCGAATACCCATCAACATTTTCATTGCCAATCCGATCATGAGCGTTCCCCGCTCCTACCTCTGGTACACAAAATGGCCCCGCCGGTTCTGCGCCCAGCACGCTTCCGTGCTTTCCGTGCAGAATGGCTTCTCCTTGCCATAGCTGATCGTCCGGATGCGGTCACCCGAGATCCCCAGCGCAACTATCGCCTGCTTGGTCGCGTTCGCGCGATTGTCGCCCAGCGCCAGGTTGTATTCCGTCGAGCCGCGCTCATCGCAGTGTCCCTCAATGGTGAACTTGATATTGGGATGCTGCTGCAGGAAGCGCGCGTCCGCCTGCAACACCTGCTGATACTGCGACGAAATGTCGTAGCTGTCGTAATCGAAGAAAACGTCCTGCACGTTGGAAGCGAACAATTGCTCTTCCGTCTCGTTGCTGGCCTGCGGCGGCGGAGACGGTGCCGCGCGCGTGACCGTGACGCGGGCAGTTGCTTCCTGCGTGCCGGTATCGTTCCTCGCCACCAGCCGATACGTCGTCGAGTCGGTCGGCGTCACGGTTCGCGAGCCGCTGGGATCGACCTTCCCCAACTGGTCGATGCTGACATCCGTCGCAAAGTCGGTCCTCCAGATCAACGTCGTCGACTGTCCCGCGGTAATCGAATTAGGATTGGCCGTCAAGGATGCGGTTGGCGCCGGGGCCGGCGGCGGTGGTGGCGGCGGCGGTGGCGCCGCTTTTTTCTTACCACAGGCGCTGACCGTCATCACAACGGCGAGCGCCACGACAACTTTGCTCCATTGACTCCGTCTCAGTTTCAACTTTCTCCCTCCATTTGTGATCGGGTAGTGCCGCGCATCAGCGCAATTGCAAACCCTCTCAATCTTTCGCAGCTGACAACCACCTCAACGCCAGCTGCAAGCCGGCATTAACAGTGCGAGCCCCGCAGCCTGTTCCGTAATCGATCAAAAGCCTCATTCCCATCGCTAGTTGTTAATTGCAGTTGCTGGTTGCTCAATTTCAGCTTACTTGAAACTCCAGTTCGGTTGCGAGTTGTCCCCACTGGTCGTAAGCTGCCGCTGTTCGCTGCCGTCGGCCAGCATCGTCCAAATCTGCGTTTTCCCTGTGCGGTTCGACTGAAACACGATATGCCGCCCATCGGGCGACCACGACGGAAAGTCGTTGCGCCCACCGTCGTGCGTCAACTGCGCCCATTGTTTGCTCGCGATATCCATCACATAAATGTCGCTGGCGCCCGGCGCTCCCGGACCATAATGCCGCACCCACGCGAAGGCAAGAAACTGTCCGTTGGGCGACCACGACGGCGACACCGCATAGCCCTGGTCGGTCATGCGCACAACATTGGTACCGTCGGATGCCATGGTGTAAATCTGCGGCAGCCCGGTGCGGCCGCTGACCCAGGCAATTTGCGCGTTCGTCTTGGGGTTCCAGGTCGGCGAAACGTCGGGACCGCGGCTCTCCGTCAATCGCCGCGAATTGCCGCCTGCCGAGCTGACGGTATAAATCTCGGTATTCCCGGTGCGCGACGAGGAGAGGGCTATGTTCTGCCCATCGCCAGACCACTCCGGCGAATAATTGTCGCCGCCAAAACGCGCGAACGAGACCAGCCGGTTCAGGTCCAGTGAATACATCAGGATCTGCCATCCCTCGTTAGTTACACCCGAAAACGCGACCCGCGAGCCATCCGGCGACACATGCGGCGACAACGCGATCGAGCCGAGATGGGTAAGCTGCTTCTGGTTGGCGCCGTCATAGTCCATTTGCCAGATTTCTTTCGCCCCGCTGCGACGGCTGACGTAGAAGATCTTCGACTCGGCGATACCCTGGATGCCGCCACCCAGGCGAAAGATGATCTCGTCGGCAAAGCGATGCGCGATCAGCCGCGCATTCGCGTCATTGGCCTGCTCGCGATACTGCTTGCCCAGCACCTGCGGCGACTGCGGGTTCTTGGTGTCGTACAACCAGCCTTGAACGTTGAGGTATCCTCCCTCAACTGCGAGATTGCCGAAAGCCAACATGCTGGCGTTGGGCGGCGGGACATTCCAGTCGGTCAGATGCACTTCCTGCGGCGCGCCCGGGATCGACAGCGGAAAGAAGCTGCGCGAAACCATGTCGAAGATGCCCGCGTTTTGCAGGTCATTCTGGAATGTGGTGTTGAACGTCAGCGCCAGGTTCTGCGCTTCCGTGCCCGCGGTTATCGTCTTGAAATCAGGCGCAGCCAGTCTGATCTTCTCCACCCCAAGGCCGGTGCCGGTGCGAATCCAGTCCTGGGCAGAGAGAAGTGCGACGGTCAGAAATGAGAACAAAGAGAGCGCAGCCAGACGTTTCATTCGAGGCATTCCGAAGATCACCAAAGATTCCCGAGCGATGCGATTAACCTGCATTCAGCAAAGTCCGAAGGACGAAACTAATTAGCCCAGGGCGGAAGCCCTGGGTACCGATAAAAATCCCCTACCGCTTGTAATCAAACCAGAACTCCACTGCCACATACCGTCCCGAATACTCCGGCGGCAGCGGGCCGAAGGTATCGATCCTCTGCAACGTCCGCACCGCCGATAAATCCAGCGACGGCACTCCGCTCGACTGCTCCACTTGGATGTTCTCCGGCTGTCCCGAGCGCGTGATGTCAAACGTTATATAAACGCGCCGCGCAGTATCGACCCGCGGATCGACCTCGTATTTCAGCCAGTTCTCCGAAACCTTGCGCCGCACCGCGTCGACATACCAGCCAAACCGGCTGCCGAAATCGCCCGTGCCTCCGGTGAAACTCAACCCGCCCTTCGCCCCACTGGCGGAGAACGTACCGTACGGGCCACTCACCGGCCCCCCCTCGCCGAACGGAATCTTGTTGTCTTCCACCTTGGCCACCTCTTTCGGCGGCGGCTTCTTCTGCTCGGTCTTGCGGATGCCCTTCAGCTTTACGTCCGGCGCTGGAATCTCAATAGCTTTCGGCTGTTCCTTCTCGACTTCGCGAAGCTGCGACTCCGTCAGCCCTTTAGACTCATTCGCCAGGACATTCTGCGTCTCCGTCGGCGGCTTCGGCAGCGGAATGCTGCTGACCAGTGTTGCGCTGATTGCGCCGCCTCCTCCGGTCGTCCCGCCCCAACTCTCGCCGCGCCTGCTGGGAATCAGATATCCAAACAGCGCCAGCGCAAACAGCGCAATATGCAGGGCCACCGAGCCGATCAACGGTGCTCGGACATTCCCTTCCCCCGCGAAGATGTCAATGTCGCCCGGCATTGCTCTGTATCGGCTGGGTCACGATGCTCACGTTGGTGATACCTGACTGCTTCACCGCGTCCATCACGGTCGCGAATGCCCCGAACGGAACGTTCTCGTCGGCGCGAATATAGATTGCCTGCCCCTGCGGATCGCGGATCTTCTCATGAATGCTGGCGCCAATCTGGTTGATGTTGACGGGCTGACTGTTGAAAAACACGCGCTGGTCGCGGTCGATGGTGATCACCAGCCGCTCCTCCGTGATTTCCTTCACCGTCTTGGTATGCGGGACGGCGACCTCAATGCCCGACTGCAACACCGGCGCGGTCACCATGAACATGATGAGCAGCACCAACACCACGTCGACGAAAGGCGTGACGTTGATGTCGGACAGCGAAGTCTGTGTGCGGCCTCGTGAGTTGGTGAACGCCATTACCGCCGCTCCACCGACTCGGGCGTCCGCGGCGCTCCCGATTGCGCTCGCTCGACCTCGTTGACCAGCTCCAGGCTGAAATCGTCCATGCGTGCGGCGAACTCGCGAATGTGCTGCATGAACATGTTGTAGGCAATCACGGCCGGAATTGCGGCGAAGAGCCCGGCGGCCGTGGTGATCAGCGCCTCGGAAATTCCCGGCGCAACCGCGCGCAAGGTCGCCGAACCTGCCGTGCCCAGGCCGTGAAACGCGTCGATGATGCCCCACACCGTCCCAAACAGGCCGATGAACGGCGTCACCGCGCCACAGGTCGCAAGCCAGGGAAGCCGGCTTTCCAATCGGGTCAATTCCTCAGAGGCGGCGATTTGGGTTGCGCGCTGTAACGACGCGACGCGAATGGGATAAGTCGTCTGCTTGCGAAGCTCGTCGTACGCGCCCTCGAAGACTGCCACCAGCGGACTCGGCTTGAATTGCTCGACCACCGCAGCAACATCGTTCAGGCGCTCCGATTTGCGGAACATGCGCATGAACCGGTTGCTCTGCGCGCGCGCCCGGCGAAACAGTCCCCACTTCGAGAAGATGATGGTCCAGGATGCGAGGCTGAATATCAGCAGGATGACGAGGACTGTCTTGGCAACGGGACCGCTGGATTCGATCAGACCTGAAATTTCACCGCCGATGGCCGAAGCGAGCAGGCAGTAACACAGATTCATGGGAAAGACAGGCTCTACTTTCGTTATCTCGCATTATATGCATTAGACGCGGCAGGCGCAGAGCTGTCCTGCGAGGTTCCTAACCAGTAAATGCGGAGGGCATTGTGAGCTGCGGCGCAACGGTCAGCATCTCATGAACGCTTTGTATCAGGGCACGGCTTAAGAGTCTGCGTGAGAACTCAGTTTAGTTTTCGGCGGTGGAGGATGACACCCGAAAATCGAACCCCGAAGGGCCGCCCACCACGATCTGGGCTTCAGCCCCTGCGAATCCCGGCCTGTTGTAAGGCGCCCGCAAATGCCGACTCTAGATCAGCAATCAAGTCTTCCGTAGCTTCCAGTCCAATATTCAATCGAACTAGTCGGTGGTCATAACTCGGCCGCCCTTTGTAATGACTAAAATCATAGGCCACTGCCAGACTGGTTACGCCTCCCCAGCTATATCCAATCTTGAACAGCTGCAGCGAGTTCACGAAATCCTGCACCTGCTGCTTCGTGAATTGTTGCCGCAGAACTATGGAGAACACTCCTGCTGCCCCGGAGAAATCCCGCTTCCATATCTCGTGACCAGGACATGACTCCAGTGCCGGATGCAGCACGCGCTCGACCTCGGCGCGTTCAGCCAGCCATCGCGCAATGCTCAATGCCGAAACCTCGATCTTCTCCAGCCGAACCGCAAGTGTCTTCATGCCGCGCAGCGCGAGACTACAGTCGTCAGGCGAAGCTGCACAGCCCAGGAGCTGATGGGTAGCGCCCAGCCGCTGGTAAAGCTCTTTGCGCTTCACCGTCACCGAACCCAGCAACAGGTCGCTGTGCCCGCCGATGTACTTGGTTAGTGCCTGCATGCTCACGTCAACACCATGGGCGAAGGCGTCGAAATACACACCGGCAGACCAGGTGTTATCCATCACCACCACGGCACCCGCGCGATGCACTGCCTCGGCGATCGCCGGCACATCCTGCACCTCCATGGTGATGGAGCCCGGGCTTTCGCACCACACCACGCGAGTATTCGGCTGTATCAGCCTGGCGATATCGCCTCCAACCTCGGGCGCGTAATAAGAGACCTGAACCCCGAATCGCCGCATGATGTCGTTGGCCAACTTCCGATTTGGGCCGTACACGCTCTCCGGGATCAGCATGTGATCTCCGGATTGCAACAGCGCAAGATTGATGAGCGAGATGGCGCCCTGGCCGCCCGCAGTGATGATTGTGCGGTAGCCCTGCTCCAGTTCGCAGACTCGCCCCGCCAGCTCCAGCGTCGTAGGCGTCCCGTAGAGGCCATAGGTGTAGCCCGCCTCGTACTGGTCCCAGGTGTCGGTCACCGCAGCCGCATCGGGAAACAGGGTCGTCGAGGCGCGAAATGTGGGGACAGAAAGCGAACGAAATCCCTGCGGCGCCTGTACGTCGGAGTGAATCAGCTTGGTCTGCCAGCGTTTTTTCATTGCGCGATTATAGGTGGGACATGACGGACCTGATCGGCGAAGTTGCCGAGCGTTCAGGCGCAGTTGAAGGTGGGCGACTATCTGCAAATCGCCAAGCGCCTGCACATGGTGATCGGTCAGGACGTCAATTCCGATGAGCACGGCAACGCGACCATCAATATCTGGCCGTCGCTCCGCGAAGCGTCGAATGATGGCGACCCCATCATCCTCAACAATCCCACCGGCCTGTTCCCGCTGGAGAGCAACAAGCGCTCCTGGACGGTCGGGCTCAATCGGCTGTTCTCAGTGTCTTACGAAATCAAGGAAGCGCTGTAATTGGTAGCGGCCTACGTATTCTTATCCTACTGTTGCCAAGGGCAAAAAATGGGGCAGCCGACGCTGCCCCGGTAGAGGTACAAAGTGACTCAGTTCTTGGCCGTGCCCGTCTCCGCCAGCGCCGCGGCGATCAGCGTGTGGCTGGTCTTGAGGGCAAGCGTTCCTTAGTCTCCAACCGCCCGCGCAAAGCTAATTTGTAATGAGGTTTTGAGGCTTAAGGCGATTTAAGACGAGTTGACCCAGCGAGGTAGTTTCCGGCTTGCCGACCACACAATAAGGAACTATATATCTGCTAAATAGGCACGTGGTTTGGCGGATTGCTTTCTTTTCCGATCAGCTTCACAAGGAGTTCGGTGACGCCCGGAATGCGGAGCCTCTCAGTGGAGTCCAAGTAGCCTTCTGCTCGGACAACAACCGAATACAGGCCCGGTAGGAATTGAGCGCTCAAGACGCCCCACTCGTTGGTCCTCCCTACGGCAGCAAGGTTCATAAAATAGGCGGGTGTGGTTAATACCTCAGCATTACGAATGGGCTTTCCAGTAACAGAGTCCAGTACCGTAAACGCTATATTGAACCCGGGCATCGGAGGCGGCAAAGATGGTGACTCGTGACCCTCAAGCCAAGTCTGAATCCTGGACTTAGTGGGCTCATCGATGAGGCCCACCTCGACAAAGAATTTCAAGTTGTTTCTAGCAGTGTCCGGTCCGGCCTTGATCGCCTCGAGGATCAGACTGGATTGGGCCTTGAGATTCTCAAGTTTTTCGTCGGATGCTGCTTTGCCTCGTGCAACTTTTCGATTTTCGCTGCCCGTGAGGAATGTGACTAAGACATTTCCAAAAAGTCCCAACGCGGCAGCTATGATGGCAACCATCAAGGGACTCCAGCTCGAAGCATGCTGTTCAGCTTCCCTCACCCTTATCTCGCGTTCCTTAAGCGCCAGTTCGCGCTCCCGCAGATTTGCATCTTGGTTCGCTCGTTGGCGGTCGAATTCAAGCCTCTCCCGCTCGATGTCTGAACTGCTTTTTGATCGTTGACCGCCGGAAGCGGATTTCTTTGGCGAGCTAGGATAATCGCCTGTCGCCGAAACCATTGCTGATAGGACTACAAAGAAGAAAAAGGAAAGTGCGAATCTCCTCATTGTTCCTTCCAATCTGTTCGGCTGCGCACTTTTGAAAGCCTCTTATGTTGCGGAAACCACATCTGGCCGCGAATCATGGCCTACACATCAGTTTATGCAAACACTCAATCATGTGGGATCAAACTTGCTTGCCGGGAGGGTTACGGACAAGCCGGAAGTCAATTTCTGAAGCCCTGGCCATCACAGCTAATGGCATATTCCTGCATAGACCCTCCTGACATCGCTCTGACCTCGTCGCGATATCTCCGCGATATCGCCTTCTCCTCGCATGGCAAAAATCATCGTAGGCGCTACGATGCTGGTCGCTGGCATCGCGCTCATGATCTATTGCGGCCCGATGGGCGCCGCCGCCATGATGGCGCTCTACGGCGCGATTGCCTCGACCGGCTTCTCGATGGTGCTGGGAGGCATCGCGCAGGAGCTGCAGGGGCAGCATTCGCCGGCGATCGGCATCGCGGTGAAGCAGGCCGCGAGCCCGTGGAACATCGTCTACGGCCGCTCGCGGATTGGCGGCGTCATCGCCTACCTCAACACGTACGCGCAGCAGAACGTTGCGCTTGATCTGGTCGTCGCCCACGTCGGGCACTCCGTCGCACGCGTCGGCTACGCGGGCCGCATGGACCAGCCGACGATCCTGGAAGGCATTGCGGCGCAACTTTTCCACGACGAAAACGTCACACACTAGTGGCACTGATTTTGCTGGTAAACTGCGCCTGTTCGTTCAAAGTGAGATATCCTTGTGCCAGGAGTAATTATGCTCGATAACCTGTTTCAGCCGATGCACCTGCTCGTCATCCTGTTCATCGCCTTGCTGGTGTTCGGACCCAAGAAGCTGCCCGAGCTCGGAAAAGGGCTGGGCGAGGGCATTCGCAGTTTCAAAGAGTCGATGAATGCCAAGGACCAGGCCACGCCGCCCGACGCAGAAAAGAAGCCCTGACCGCTTGATTCGCGCCGGGAAGTTCCGCCATTTCGCGGGGAAGTCCCACCCTTTCAAGGCTGCTACCGATGCCTGACATCCTTTTCATCCTTCTGCTGGCGCTGGTCATCTTCGGCCCCAAGAGGCTGCCCGAGGTAGCACGTCAAATCGCGAAGTTCATGGTGCAAATGCGCATGATGCGCGACGACTTGAAGCGCCAGATGCAGAGCGAGCTGCTCAAGATCGAAATGGAAGAGAAGCAGAAGGCCGTTGCCTCGCCACCGCCACCGCAGCTTCAGGAGCCGGCCCCGGCGCCTCCCTCCAAGGGCTTGCCGGGGGGCACGCTCTCATCCAGCTGACAGATCCCGGCGCTTGCGAATGGCCGTATCCGCGATTGACCGCCTCTTCAACTTAAACTCACCTCAAGCGGGTAGACGCAATCTCCTCGCTATTGGCGTATGCTCTTCTAATCTCGATTCTGGGGGAGAGATTATGAAGCCCATCGCGATCGCAGCCCTGCTTCTTTTGGCCATCACACCAGGCTCTTCGCAACAGGCGAAGGATTCATCACCCTCCGCCGGCAATCCCATTGTCAGCACGGTTCGCCAGATGGAAGGCCGCTACGCCAAGAACCTCACCGGTGCTGCTGACGAGATGCCCGCCGCCAAATACGACTACCGTCCCACGCCCGAGCAGATGACCTTCGGCCATCTGATGACGCACGTCGCCGAAGCCAACAACGTACTGTGCGCTGCGATCGCAGGAGACCCGTCCCATGATACGAAGTTGAGCGAGAGCGACACCAAAGAAAAGCTGGTCAGTGCGGTGAAAGATTCCTTCACCTACTGCGAGCAGGTGCTGGCCAAGACCGATGACAGCAACCTGGCGCAGGCGACGACGGTCTCTGGCGGACAAACCACCACCCGCGGGGCAGCCTTGATCCGTCTCGTCGTCGGTTGGGCCGACCATTACAGCATGGCCGCGATGTATCTTCGCCTGAACAATCTGCTGCCGCCCAGTGCGACCAAAGAAAAGAAATAAGCCGCGGAGGCCAGATTTCCCAAAATAGAATTTGTTGCAATTCCCGCCAGGAACAACTGCGCTCAACAACATTTTCTCTCAGTCAGCAGAAATCCATTGACTCCCAAAGCAGAGCTGCTTACATTATTTCCACTCACCGCAAGCATTCGCATTGCGTAATTTCAGCACCTGCCCTGAAACGCCGCTTCTGCTGTTGCGTCGTCTCTTTTTGTCTGCCGCGTTCAGGGTGAGAACGAACTAGTCGCCGAGCATCGGCGAGAGCATGGCTCGTTGCGAGCCGGGGAGATACTCAGGTCCATGAAGGTCACCACGATGGTCCGCACCGTTGTCCAGCGGTCGCGGAAACGCAATTGGTCTACGATTCTTCTCGTCCCGGCGTTGCTGTTGATGCTCGCGGGCGGACTGCATGGAAAACCGGGAACTAATCTCGCTTTCGATCCCGGAGTACGCGGTGGCCCGCCGGGGGTGGGCTTACCTATCCCCGGTCTCACCGCTGGTCAACTGGCCTTCTTCTATACCGGTCTCACCGATTTTGAGCAGATCGAGTCGGTTACAGGAACGCTTAGCAATACAGGTAAAGGCCTGGGTCCACGATTCAATGCCGAAGGCTGTGCGCAATGCCACGCCCAGCCCGCGACCGGCGGCACTAGTCCGTTCATCAATCCTGAAATTGCGGCAGCTAACGATCAGGGCGCGACCAACCAGATACCTTCGTTCATCACGCAAGACGGCCCGGTGCTCGAAGCCCATTTCCCCTACACGCTCGATCTACAACATGTCGATGGCAGCGCGCACGCGTTGTTCACTATCACCGGGCGAACCGATGCTCCGGGTTGCAACATCCAGCAGGACAACTTCGCCAAGGCGGCGCAGGAGAACGACCTCGTATTCCGCATTCCAACTCCTCTTTTCGGTGACGGCCTGATCGAGGAGATCTCCGACGCAACCATCCTCGCCAACCTGAACAGCAATCTTCAGCAGAAGCGTCTGCTCGGAATTGCCGGACGTCCGAACACCAGCGCCAACGACGCCACCATCACGCGCTTCGGCTGGAAGGCGCAAAATAAGTCGCTCCAGGTGTTCTCCGGCGAGGCCTACAACGTAGAGATGGGTGTCACCAACGAGATGTTTAACACCGAGCGCGACCAGACCCCAGGCTGCCAATTCAACCCCACCCCCGAAGACGGCACGAACTTCAACCTAAGCGGCGCAGAGCTTCCCAGCGACGTGGTCCGCTTCACCATGTTCATGAAGATGCTGAACCAGCCACAGCCCGGCCCAAGTTCGCCCTCGACCCGGCACGGCAGCCAGCTCTTCAGTCAGATTGGCTGCGCGTTGTGTCACACGCCATCGCTGCAGACGGGACAGTCGTCCATCGCGGCCCTTAGCAACGTTCAGGCGAACCTCTTCTCCGACCTCCTCCTGCACCACATGGGCCCGGGGCTGGCCGACAACATCAGCCAAGGCGTAGCCGGCGGCGACGAATTCCGTACCGCACCGCTCTGGGGACTGGGGCAGCGGATCTTCTTCCTGCACGATGGCCGCACCAACGACCTGATCCAGACAATCCAGAACTATGCCGGCAACGCGAACCAGCAGTACCCCGCCTCGGAAGCGAACGCCGTAGTGAATAACTACAAGCATCTCTCGGATTCGGATCAGCAGGACCTGATCAACTTCCTGCGGTCGCTGTAAGTCGCAACTGCGGCGCTTGGGCACAGTGCTTCTCTCGCTATCTGACGGACCCTTTCTCCGCGTGCCCTCCGCGTCCTGATTCAGCCGCATTTTTCGCGGCCCGGCGACATATCTGGTGTAGACTGTCAGACCAATCTGCGGGCGCAATGCCCAACTTGGAGTTCCGTTGGCAACTCGACGAAATCCAAAGTCTTCCCGGCCGCTATCTGATGATGCGCCGGAGCCGCAAGCTTCCAGTGCCGCCGCCGACGCGCAAGCAACCCAGACGACCAGCGGCGCGATTGCGGAGGAGTCGGTGCTCGCAGCCAGCACGGGCGACCTCCCCAGCGAAGACGACAATTTAGGTTTCGAGCCTTATGTTCAGGCCTTGGCCGAATTCCTGCTCAATCCCTCAACCCACGGACCGCTCACCGTTTCGGTGGAAGGTGAGTGGGGCAGCGGCAAGTCTTCCTTCATGCTGCAGTTGCAGGACCGCCTCACCAACATTGGCGATGCTCCTGGCCCTGCCCGCCGGCTTCGCACCCCGCTGACCGTATGGTTCAATGCCTGGCGTCATGACAAGGACGAAGCACTGTGGGCCGCATTCGCCACCGAGTTCACTCGCCGCATAGCTGAAGAGCAGAACATTCGCAGGCGCCTCTGGGGACACATGGTGCTGCTGTGGCGCCGCTTCACCTGGCGCGAGGGTTGGCTCGACCTCCTTCGCGCAGTCGTTCTTTGGACAACGGTATTCATTCTCGCGACCCTGCTATTCGCCTTGGCATGGCTGAAGGGCGCGGGGGGAGTGGCCACCTTTGTCACAACTCTCTCCAGGCCCGGTGCGCTAAATGCAACTGCGTGGGCGTCGCTAACAAAGGGGCTCGCCCGCGCGGGCTGGGTGGGCGGCGCACTCGCCTACTTCACCCTGTTACTGGCTGGGTTGATCAAGCTCAAACAATACGTGGGCAACCCCCTGGCCATCGACTTAAAGAAGTACATTGCGCAGCCGGATTATGCCGCGCGCATATCGTTCGTCGAAAAATTCCACAAAGACTTCTCCCGCATCGTCGACGCCTACGCGGGCGATAAGACGGTCTACGTCTTCATTGACGATCTCGATCGCTGCGAGGTCCCAAGAGCGGCGGAGCTGATGCAGGCGCTGAATCTGATGATGTCCACCGATCGGCGGGGATTGATCTTCATCATCGGCATGGACCGCGCCAAAGTCGCCGCCGGGCTCGCAGTCAAGAACGAGAAGTTGCTGCCGTACCTCTACGCATCCGCCATGGGGCCGAACGCCGACACCAGTCACATCGATCCCCAGCTCGGGCTCGCTTTTGGCTACAACTTCATCGAGAAGTTCATCCAGATTCCGTTTCTCGTGCCCTCACCTGCGCCAGACAATGTCCAGCAATTCTTCGACAAGCTGGCGAAGCCCGAGCTGGCCGCGCCAAGCTCTTCAGCGCTGCAGCGAGCGCAGGAAGCAATCATGGCATGGTTCCTTGGCCAGCAACGAATGCTGATTCGCAAGCTTCGCGCCCGCGAGGTTGCCCGGCAAAGAGAGGCTACGATAACAGAAGGTCTTCCCGCCGACGCCGGCAGCGCTCCAACAACGCCTGCCGCGGTTGCAGTCCGCCGGGAGAACTTCAAGCTCGCGGTGACCGGCGATTCGCCAACCGTCCGCAACATCGTGCTCTCGGTCGCTCCCGTCCTGGGTAACAATCCGCGCCGCATGAAGCAGTTTGTCAATCTCTTCCGCTTGCGGACCTTCATCGCTGCCGAAACCGGACTCTTCGATGGCGACGACGGCCTCACCTTGCGACAGCTCGGCAAGTTTGTCGCGCTGAATTTGCGCTGGCCTTTGTTGTTAGTCGACCTCGAACGCGAGCCGCGGATGCTTGAAATTCTTACGCGTGTGGCGGTGGACGCAGATGTCCCATCCAAGCTCAGCGATGCGGCGAATCGCTGGCGATCGGATCCAGCCCTGACCGAGCTGCTGAAGTCCACCATGATGAGCGGCGATGAGGGGGCTGCGCCACTCTCGGCAACTCCTGCTGAGCTGGCGGGGTGGCGGACCTGGAGTCTTATAGGGGTCGATGTGCGGAAGTTGCTGCGAGTCGCGCCGAGGGTGCACACCATTTCTTTGGATCGAGGTGCAGGTGGACGGCCCGCCCCGGTGCCTGTAACACAGTCTGCGCCGCCTACGGCTGATGCTCCCGCTGCTGAGACACCTGGCACAGTAACTGCGGAAGACTTTGCGGAAGCACCCGCCGCTTCCGAGCCCCCCTCCCAAGGCCAACAAAGAAGAGTAACTCTGGTTGCCGACGCCGCTGACTTCACACAGGTACAGCGATTGCAGAAGGAACTCGCATCGCGAGGCATCTATGCGACTACGGTGCAAGGCCATTTGGCGGGAAGTAACCTGGTAGTTAAACTCGAGCCCAACATGGAAGACTCGACCATTCTCTTCTGTCTCGGCGCTGGTGTGATCCAGATGGCGGGCGAGAGTCCCGACTACATCAACCGGGCTATCGGAGAGCATCGCATACCCGTGATTATGGAGTCGATCGAGGGTGGTGATCTCAACTATGCTTTCCGGGAGCGCATGTACTTCGACATCCGCGAACCCGGCGGCTTCGAAAAGCTAGTCAGGTACTTAACCGACGGAACGTTTACACGCCCCGAGCCTCCGTCTAAATTTACGGCGCAAGCGACTTAGTAGGACTTGCCTCGCGAGGACACGTAGGCTGGGTGAACTGCTGCTCCCATTTCCATTCCTAGCACTACCCCGGCGGCAACTAACCACTAGCCACTAACCACTGACCACTGCTTTGTACACCGCATACTGATGGGTCACATGGATCTGCTGCAGCCAATTCTGGTCCCGAAAAACATCCTCGTGTATCAGGTTGTGGTAGATGACACACACCGGTCGAGGCGCAGCGAGTAACGACCGATGCAGGTTCGCCAACACTTCGCGCAGCACATGCTCCGGGAAAGGATTGAATAGATACAGGAGCGTGGGCTCGGCGGGAAACTGGAAACCGCGCGCCTCAGCGGCGTGGGATTCAATTGCAAAGCACTTTTGCTGCTCGCTCTTGTATCGCGCGATGTTCTGCAGTGCGATTGCGTTCAATTCGGTGAGCAGTTCGACACCGACAATCCGGGCGAATGGGAAGCTTGACGCCATCAGCAGAGTGCGTCCTTTGCCCGAGCCGAGATCGATGAAGGTGAAGCCCTCGACGCTCACCGGTACCGACTCGATGATCCCCCGAAAGAGCGCCGGCTCGGAAGCCTGGTACTGCACGCCGCGCAGCCATTCGCGAATTCGCGTGCGCAGTGAGATGTTCGCCCAGGTGGTATCGACCTGATGGTCGAAATCGAAGTCAATGTCGCCGTAGCGCGATTTCCGGCGCGCCGGCGTCAGATCGCGGAGAAGTTCGAACAATCCTGAAGCGTAATACCCTAGCGCGCCGAGGAATCCTCGTGTGCGAATCGCCTCGCGTATCCACTCTGTGGTGTTGTCGCGATCAGAATGAGGCGCGTGCTTGGGCACCTCAGGATGGTAGAGCAAGTTCCGGCGCGCTGTATCCAGGACGGCTTAGGTAGAGCAGGCTTTCAGGCCTGCGGGCCAAAGCCATCGCTGGCTCACGCCAGATCGAACAGCAGAAATTCCGCCGCGCCATTGCCCCCGGTGCTCGCGATGCGCAGCGCGCTTTCGCCACTGATCGCGGCCCCGTCGCCTGCAGCCAGCTTGGTGCCGTTCACATCAAGCTTCCCGCTGATCAGCTGCACCCACCCGTGCCGTCCGGGCTTAAGCTCAAGCTCCACCGACTTGCCGCTGTCGAGCAGCGACGCATAGACGCTCGCGTCCTGGTTGATGGCCGTCGACTCCTTGCGACCGTCGTGCGACGCGATCAGCCGCAACCGGTTCTGCTTCTCCTCCGGCGAGAAGTTCCGGTCTTCGTAGCTCGGCTTCAATCCCTCGGCCTCAGGCAGCAGCCATATCTGCAGCAAGTGCACCGCCTTCTGCGACTGGTTTGCCTCGCTGTGCATAACGCCCGTACCCGCCGACATGCGCTGCACGTCGTCGCGCTTGATGGTGGCGCCGCGTCCCATACTGTCGCGATGGCTCAATTCACCGTCGACGATGTAGGTGAGGATCTCCATGTCGCGATGCGGATGCATGCCGAAGCCGCGTCCGGCGCTGATCCGGTCTTCGTTGATGACCCGCAAGTCGCGAAAACCCATGTGCTTGGGATCGTAATAGTCGGAAAACGAGAAGCTGTAATAGGTGTCGAGCCAGCCGTGGTTGGCGTGGCCGCGTTCTGCCGATGGCCTGACGGTGATCATATCTTTCTCCAGGCGATTGGATGCCGGCAGGCGCCAAAAGTAGCAAATGTGTTATAACACACAATTATGGCAAGCCCGCGTTTTCAGCAGCGAACTTGGCCAGCGCGCTCCAGTCCATGTCTTCCATGCCGCGCGAGATGGCAGCCAGCATGTGATCGTGAATGAGGCTGCCAACCGGCAGCGGCACATTCCTCCCCTCGGCCGCGGTAAGCGCCAGGCGCACATCCTTCAGCCCCAGCCGCATGCGAAATCCCGCAGGCTGATATTTCTGGCTGGCGATCAAGCCGCCGTAGGTCTTGTACACCGGCGCCGCAAACAACGAATTGATGAGGAAGTCAACATACGTTTGTGGATCGATTTCGTGTTTGCGCGCCACCGCGATCGCCTCGCCGAGAGACTCAATGACCGTGGCAATCAGGAAATTACCGGTGACTTTGACTACGTTGGCCATCTCGGGCTTTTCTCCCATCACAAACACTCGCTGGCCAAGCGCCTCCAGCACCGGCATAGCGCGTGCGACCGCCGCTTTATCGCCGGCCGTCGCGACGAAGAGCTCCCCTGCCGCAGCAGCGTCTGGACGTCCGAACACTGGTGCCGCGATGTACTGCTGTCCGCGCTTGGCATGTTCTTCTGCCAGTTTCTCCGAGAGCGCAACGCTGACGGTACTCATGGAGATGTGGAGCGCGCCTTTGGGCAGCGTTTCAGCCACACCTCCCTGTTGCAACACAGCGGACTCAACCGCTTGATCGTCCGCCAGCATGGTGATGGCGACTTCCACGTCTTTGGCCGCCTCGCCCGCCGAGTGTGCGACTCTTGCTCCCTGCGCCTTTAGCGGCTCAGCCTTCGCCGACGTGCGGTTCCAAACCGTGATCTCGTGACCGGCTCGCACGAGATGCTGAGCCATAGCCGAGCCCATGTTTCCCAAACCAATAAATGCGATTTTCATGTCTTGCCTCACAATTTGAAGTCAGCGCAGTTTGATGTGCGGGACGCAGCTGGGGTGCGCGACGATAGCAGGCAAGTGAGAACTGAGTCTGATTTTTGCGTTGCAAGTTGGAGCCAAAAATCTGCACCGTCCAGGTTCGCCTTCCGAGCCCCGGCTGGAGCTCCGCTGGATTTCACAATGTGTCGTTTCAATTTCGGAAACTTCGTTGCATTTTGGATAATCCAACTTGCATTAGGGAGCATAATAACGTTATGCGGTACTGGGTTTTGTGCGCGGCTCTTTGCGTGGCATTGGTTTCCACTCCAGTCTGGGCTCAGCACGGCGGAGGGGGCGGAGGTGGACACGCCGGAGGTATGGGCGGCGGCCACGGCTTCTCTGGCGGCGCAAGTGGCGCGCATGGCGGCGCGTCCTCTGGGTATCATGCCTCTCTTTCCAGTGGAGGCTGGGGCGGCAACGGCTGGCATGGCGGCAACTGGAACGGAAACGGCTGGCACGGCAATACCTGGAATGGCAACGGTTGGCGTGGCAACGGCTGGCGCGGCTATCCATGGTGGGGATGGGGCTACGGCGGTTGGGGTTGGTATCCCGGATGGGGTTGGTACGACCTCGATTCCGGCTTTGGCTACGATTCCTACGATCAATATTCCTCCGACGGATACGGCAATCCGCCTCCCGGTTATGCTTCTTCGTACGTATACGCCAGTCCAAGCAGCTCCTCGGCGAGCTATGCCAGTGAGGACGAGGTGCAGCGGATCCAACAGGAAGTCGCGGAGTTGAAAGCACAGCAAGAGGCGCAGAGGGTACAGGTTCACGCAGATACCGTGCTGGTTTATCGCGACGGCCACACCCAAACCGTGAACAATTACGCGGTGGTAGGCAACACGGTCTGGATATTCAATCAGGACCGCGCCAAAAAGGTACCTCTGTCCGACCTTGATATTCCCGCCACCAAGCGCGACAACGAGCAACGCGGCGGCGATTTCGTGGTACCCGACGCGTCGCGGTAAACCATCCTCTCGCCGTGGGGGTGCACAGCGTCATAACTATTCAGTGGATCTCCAGATCAGAGGGGGTGGGCTTGCGCCCACCCCGCTTTAGCACTTCAACCAGACTTCAGGGCCGGGGCCGAAGCCCCGAGCTGATGGTTGCGCTCATCGGCACGACTGAAGCCGTGCCCTTTCAAAACAACTACACCAGTCCCTGGTCCAGCATGGCATTGGCGACCTTCAGGAAGCCGCCGATGTTGGCGCCGTTCACCAGATTGCCCGGAGTGCCATAGGTCTCGGCAGTCTCGAAGCAGGTCTTGTGAATGGCCTTCATGATGTTGTGCAGCTTGTGATCGACTTCCTCGCGAGTCCAGGCCAGCCGTGCGCTGTTCTGCGACATCTCGAGGCCTGACGTGGCCACGCCGCCCGCATTCGCCGCCTTCGCCGGGCCATAGAGAACCTTCGCCTCCAGGAACAGCTTGGTAGCATCGAGCGTGCTCGGCATGTTCGCGCCCTCGGCAACGACCTTGATCCCATTGTTGATGAGGTTGGTCGCGTCTTTGGCGTTGATTTCGTTCTGGGTTGCGCTGGGGAAGGCGCAGTCGGCCTTGATGTTCCAAAGCGGGTTGTAGCCCAGCTTCAGATCGGTCGCCATGAAGATCGCCTTCTTGAACTGCTCCGCGTACTGGCGGATGCGGCCGCGCTTCACGTTCTTCAGCTCCATCACCCACGCCAGCTTCTCGGCGTTGATGCCGTCGGGATCGTAGATTGCGCCGTCGGAGTCAGACACCGTGACCGGCTTCGCTCCGAGCTGCAGCAGCTTCTCGATGGTGTACTGCGAGACGTTGCCGCTGCCCGAGACCAGGCAGATCTTGCCGTCGAAGGTTTCCTTGCGGGTCTTCAGCATCTCTTCCGCGAAGTACACGCAGCCGTAGCCGGTGGCCTCGGGACGAATCAGCGAACCGCCCCAGTGCAGGCCCTTGCCGGTCAGCACGCCGGTGAATTCGTTCACGATGCGCTTGTACTGCCCGAACAGGAAGCCAATCTCGCGTCCGCCCACGCCGATGTCGCCGGCGGGCACGTCGGTGTCAGGGCCGATGTGGCGGCACAGCTCGGTCATGAAGCTCTGGCAGAAGCGCATCACTTCGTTGTCGCTCTTGCCCTTGGGATCGAAGTCGGAACCGCCTTTGCCGCCGCCCATGGGCAGCGTGGTCAGCGAGTTCTTGAACACCTGTTCGAAAGCCAGGAATTTCAGGATGCCGAGATTGACCGAGGGATGGAAGCGCAGGCCGCCCTTGTAGGGGCCGATGGCGCTGTTCATCTCGATGCGGAAGCCACGATTGACCTGGACATTGCCCTGGTCATCGAACCACGGTACGCGGAACATGATGAGGCGCTCGGGTTCTGTAATGCGCTCCAGGATTTTGGCGGAGATGTATTCCGGATGGCGCTCCAACACGAGGCGGAGAGAATCAAAGACTTCCTGTACTGCCTGATGAAATTCGGGCTCGGCTGGGTTCTTGGCCTTTACCAGCGCCATAACTTCGTTGATGTAGGTCGCCGGAGTCTTGATCCCCGGCGTAGAGACAGTTGCACTCATAGAGGTCCTCCTCGAACCGTTTCGCACTCATAAAAACGTTCACCGACAGACGACAGCAAACCTGTAATTAAGGCCGCTATTATTTAAGTCCTCCTGCACAAACCTGGCAGTGATAGCAATCACCCAAAGGGGTGATTAGCCGGAGGTATGGTAACGCCGAATGCCTGCGGTGATGCGAAAAAAAGCGCCCCGCACGGACTACCCCATTGGCAGCGTCTTTGTCGCCGTGGCCAACTTGGTCTCGCGAAGATAAATGTTCGCGCCTGGTTTCGATGCATGCCTATACCAGCCACAACCGTACGTTATCAGAGCCATGATGGCAACGAGAGTATAACGAGTACGCTGCGGCAGATCGTGAACTGGACCGAATACGGGTCACTCATGGCTATCCGCGCTCACGGCGGAATGTTTGGTTGCAGTGCATGCTTATGCCGAACTTCCGCCGCTCAATGTAAATGGGCCCACACGGATTGTCTCTCATTCCTCTACAAAGCGCGATGAGTGCGCGGCCGACTGTTCCCATCTGAATGCCTCCCGCAGATTGTCCTTGGCGCAACGGCTTCCTTGGTGAATAATTCTCGCCCAATAGAACTCATATCTCCGAGGGCACAACATGGAATGCAAACGGTCTTTGCTTTTGCTGTTCGTGTCGCTGCTGCTGGCGAGCGTGGCGCCGGCACAAACGTTTCGTGGAACCATTCTGGGGACGGTGACCGATCCCTCCGGCGCGGTAGTGTCAGGCGCGACTGTCAAGGTGAAGAACGTCGACACCGGGCTCGAGCGCGCCACCCAGACCACTCCTGACGGCAGCTATAGTGTTCCCGAGCTGCCGGTCGGCAACTACGATGTCACCGTTTCGCAGTCGGGCTTCGAGACCACGCTGAACAAGGGCATCGCCGTCAACGTGGCAGCACAGAGCCGGGTGGACGTCGTGCTTAAGCCCGGTCAGGTGAACGAGCAGGTCGAGGTCACCGGAGAGCTGGCGCAAGTCGATACCACAAGCAACGATCTCGGCGGCATTCTGACCTCGAAGACGATTGAGAGCATCCCGGTGAACGGCCGCGACTATACCAAGCTGATCTACCTGAATCCCGGTGTCGCAGGGTCGCCCGACCAGATCACTGATTCTCCCGGCTCCTTCGGTGTGTTCTCGATGAACGGGTCGCGAGGCCGCTCCAACAACTTCTTGCTGGACGGCACGGACATGAATGACGGATATCGCAACGATCCCGCAATCAATGAAGCGGGCGTGTTTGGCGATCCCGCGACCATCCTGCCCATCGACGCGGTTGCCGAACTCCATGTCCTCTCCAACTACGAGGCCGAGTACGGGAGGAACAGCGGCGCCGTGGTGAATATCGTGACCAAGAGCGGCACCAATAACTGGCACGGTTCTCTGCTGGAGTACTGGCGTAGCGGCGCGCTGGGAGCTCGCAACTACTTCAACCCCGTCGGTCAGCGGAAGAACCCGTTCCTCAACAATCAATTCGGCGGCGCCCTCGGCGGGCCGATTGTGAAGGACAAAGCATTTTTCTTCGTAGACTACGAGGGCCAGCGAGAGACCGGCGCGCAAGCCGGACTGAGCTGCGTTCCCGACCAGGCGGCAATTTCGCAGGCGATGGCAAACGCGGCAATGGCCGGGATTCCACTCAGCCAGCCGATTTTGAACCTGCTGGCGCGCAATCCCTGGCCCGCACCGAATCTTGGGGGCGCGACCACCACCAGCGGATGTTTGACTCCGAACCTGGCCACATCCACCCGCTTTAACAACGACATCGACAGCGTCATCAGCAAGATTGACTACAATCCAAGTACCAATAACAACATCAGCGGCCGTTACTACTTTGGCAACAGCACTCAGAGCTTTCCTTTCGCCCAGCTGGCCGGAGGCCTGCTTCCCGGCTTCAACACCACCACGCCCACTCGCGTGCAGTTGGTGGCGCTGTCCTGGGTGAAAATCGTCAACGCCGCGCAGGTGAACGAAGCGCGTTTCGGTTGGAACCGCTTTGCGGAGGGGTTCTTTCCGCAAGACAGTACCTTCGACCCGGCGAGCATTGGCCTGAATACGGGCGTCAGTTCCTTTGACTTCGGACTACCGCTGATTTCGGTGGGCAGCTTCTCGAAGTTGGGAGCCAGTGCCAGCGTTCCGCGTCAACGTGTCGATAGCAACTGGCAGTTCATCGACAATTACTCCTGGAAGATTGGCCGCCACCAGCTGAAATTCGGCTATGAGTTCCGTCGCACCACCATCCAGATCATCCAGGATTCCAATTTCCGCGGCAAGCTTACCTTTGGCGACCTGACCACGTTTCTCGAAGGTTTTACGTCGAGCGGTAGCCAGGCGGCCGGCTACACCAAGCGCCATGAATACCAGAACAGCCATGGTCTATACATTCAGGACAATTTTCGCTGGACTACTCGCCTCACCGTGAACATGGGGCTGCGGTGGGATTACTTCGGCGTAGCCGGCGAGAAGGACAACCTGTTCTACCGCTTGCTGCCGGCCAACGGTGGCACGCAGGTGCAGGTCGGCGGCCCGGGCGGCCCCTCGAAACTCTACAATCCCGATTGGAAGAATTTCGCACCGCGGGTCGGAGTGGCTTGGGATGTCAGCGGCAAAGGCACAACCGTTGTGCGCGCGGGATATGGCGTCTTTTTTGACGCCTTCTCGCAGGATATGTTCCTGGGACACGTCCCCTACAACTGCACCTTCTGCCCGGGACCGGCCTACACCGGCGTGGGCGCCGCGCCGATAACGTTTTTCACCGCGAGCAAGGCGGCGATCACGACCGGCTCTCCCGTGTACATCAATAGATCGCCGCTGGGCAGCTTCTTCGGAGTCGATCCCAACATTCGTACGCCTTATGTGCAGAACTGGAACTTCAATATTCAGCAGGCGCTGGGAACCAGGACTAGTGTGGAGGTAGGTTACGTGGGATCGAAGGGAACGCGGTTATTCCGCTTCCGCGACATCAACCAGCCGAGCCAGGCACAGATTACAGCGTTCGATACCGGGCCGTCCTGCGTAGGCTTTACCTTCCCGAATTGTCCGATCGCCGGTTTTGATAGCGGGAGCAACGTGCCGCGAACCGCTTACCCCAATTTCTTCTACTTCAATCAGGAAGAATCGCACGCATTCTCGACTTATAACGCGCTGCAGGGCAGTGTTCACTTCAACGGGTGGCATGGACTGTCCAGCCAGGCGAACTTCGTCTGGTCGCACTCGATCGACAATGCCAGCGACCTGGAAGACTTCATACCCAACGCCTCACAGCCCAATAACAGCCTGAATCCGCTGGGCGAGCGCGGCAATTCCAACTTCGACATCCGGCGCCGCTTCAGCTGGTACTACACGTATCAGTTTCCCGGCGGGACGAGCCGCTTGAAGGGGGGCTGGGGAATCGACGGAACCACCACGCTGCAAGACGGGCAGCCGTTCACGTTGAACTACAACTTCTACGGCGATTACTCCGGCTCGGGCGAAGGATTTGATCGCCCGGATGTGGTCGGCGCCATTCAGTACGGCAGCAACCCGGCGAACTTCCTGAACCTGGCGAATTTCCAGGTGCCGTGTACCTTCGGCAACACAACGTTTGTGCCCATGGCGCCAATTTACGGCGACAGCCACTGCCTCTCCGGCAGCCGGCACTTCGGCAATCTGGGACGCAACGTACTGGTTGGGCCCTCCTTCAAGGAATTCAATTTCGCAGTGTTCAAGAGCACGCCTCTCACGGAGCGCGTGAACCTGATGCTGCGCGCCGAGTTCTTCAATATATTCAACCATCCCAACTTCTCCAACCCGGAGCTGCCGAATTTCTTTGCTGATGCCGGCGCCAGCGGCATCGGCAGTAACGGGCGCGGCTTGGGATCTTACGCCCTGACCGCGACAGGCGATGTGGGGATCGGCAATCCGTTTCTTGGAGGAGGGGGCCCGCGCGGGATACAGTTCTCCGGCAAGATTACGTTCTAGAAAATTTGCTCAGCAGTGCGCCACTTTGATCAAGAGAAAAAAGGGGGGAGGGTGAAATCAAACGCTGATACCCCCGTTTCAGGCCAGATGGGGTTTCACTAAAGTTGTATTGGTGCCGCCCTGGAAGGTGCTATCCTACGCTGTGGGGTTGGAGGAAGGTAGACGTACCTTCTTCCCGCCCCTTTTGTTTTGCGGTGGAAATGCACGACGGTGCGGCTCAATCGCGGAAACAAAACGGACGGACCTAGCGTTCAGTTCGGCCGCGGTCTTTGACAACTGAAAGAAATGCGTGGCTGCCGAACCGTTGCGCAAACAGGCTCTGCGCAACGGCTAGCAAGGTCTTGTCCGCACCGATGCTGCGGAAGACGTCACCTCGACCTTGCTTTTTTTGCCAGTAGCGTGCGCCAGCGAATTGCTGGGAACTTAGATCCGCTCAGCCAGCACATGGAACGACAGCGTGGAAGCCGTCACACGGCTGCGCCCGTAGTACAGGAACAGCGCGATCCAGAAGAGCTGCAGGCCTAATACTGCCGGCGTGGAGGTCACCTGCGCAAATCCGGCCGAAAGATCCGGTGTGATCGCCGTGGACGCAGGCATGAGCAAAAGAAACGCCCCGAGATAGAGCACGGAAACAATCGCCATCAGCTGATAAACGGAAATTTTCGATGTGCCGCGATAGTCCGCGCGAAGCCATTCGGAACAGGCGCGCCATCCCCAACTAGCGGCGACAGGAACCAGCGCCGCCAGTCGAAACTGGCCGGCGAGAAACAGCGCAAGTCCGGCGATTCCGGATGCGGCAAAGACAGCTGATGTGATGGCCTGTACGGGAATGAGCGGCTCGCCGTCCAAACCGGAGGCATACGCCGCCTTCTTGGTCGGGCCCTGAATTACCAGATTGTGCTTCTGGAAGAGCCGTGCGATTGCCGGATTCGCATCCCGCAGCGGCATGCCATAGCAGCATCCGAAGCTGAGACAGGCCAGGCGTCCAATACACTCGCCGAGCGCATAGCAGATTCCGGCCGCCGCGAAGATCGGCAATACTGGAAGTTCGCGGTGGAACAGGAGCGAAGCCAGAGGCTGCGCGCCGAGGACCAGCAGCGGCAGCATGATGGTTGCGACGAACGCCGCGCCTGCGATGGTGAACGTATTGCGCTTGCGTTCGACGATGCCGGCGATCAAGCGTGACGCCGGAACACACGCCAGTAGCACGAAGACTATGAGCAGCAGGCTGACGAACGCCGGTACTCCCACTGACGCCAGCAGTAACAACATCATGGCGAAGCCGAAGGTGGTGCCGGTTGCACTGAAGAAGCCGTAGAAGGTAAGGTTTAGCCCGCGCCATGAGCCATCAGCCGCCTTTGCGATGGGCACTGCGGCAAGCATCTGCCACTTCTCCGCAGGAAGCGTGCGCACGCCCCAAACCAGCAGGACGAAAAGCCCGGCTGCAAGAGCGACGACGAAGAAAACGTTCAGCATGTTCCCTCCTCCGCCGGAAGCGCCAGCAAAGAGCGCACGGCGACATCGGTCTCCGTGAGCGGCTCGCCGAGGGTGAGCGAAAAGCGGCTTTGCACTCCCTGGCGCGATTGATTGTTCACCAGGTCGGGCGCAAATCGAATGCGGTCGCTCTGAAAAAGCAGGACGACGGTGCTGCTTCCCGGACGAAAGAGCGCCTTGGGCGCGCCCGCTTGCAGGAACATCCCAGATTGAATGGCGCGCGGACTCTCGTAGCGGTATTCGCTGTAGCGCTGCTCGATTTGTCCGATCATCAGCGCCACCACCTCAACCACGGCGACGCGGCCAACGCCCGATCCGCCGGGGCAATCGGTGTCAAGAATCGTCACCACCCGCCGGTTCTTCGAGACCGGGGTCATCAACTGCACCGCGGCGTTCGGATTACACGGATGGTAGCGGCCCCCGACCGAGTAGATGTCGAGCACGCTCCCGGAAACCGGGCAATGGGTGTAGTGATATTTCTCCGGCGTGAGGCGGAATACGGCGTAGTCGCCGCCTTCAAACGACGGCTGCCAAGGCGAGCCATGTCCCAGCAGTTCGGGGAATGAAAAAAATTTCTGCTTGATATAAAGCCCGGACGACTCCTTCATGGAGCCGACCAGCGCTCGCGAATCAGCCGGGCAAACCACAGCGCGAGGGTCCGAGGGCATGCTGCGGCAATTCCAATAGCGAATCTGCCGCTCGAAGATTTTGCGCGCGGTGTCGTACTCGGACAGATTGCCGACGAATTCCGATAACTGAATGCCGGATACGCGCAGGAACTTCAGCATGCCCGTGGCACGCGCTGACAGCACATTGTCGTAGTTCAGATATCCCAGTACGCGCGACACGTAACGGCTTGACGCCAGCCGCGTCAGCAGCGGCGCCTTTTCCAGAGCGGGCGAGTACAGCGCGGCGATGACCGAGTTTCCCAGTAGCTGCTCGTGTACGACGTTGCCGGTGGCGCGATCGATGTACTGGTGTTGGCTCATGAGGCTTTCTGTGAACTTCGGCGCTCCTGCCAAACCAGCAGGATCAGCAAGTTCAGCAGCGCAGAGATTTCGTGCAACGAAAGATCATCGTTGAGGGCGCGTTTCTCCACGCCATTCAGAAATCTGCCGGGGTCCTGCAAGCGAACTCCGTGCCGCAGGTAAGCCTTCACTTCGCTGTACCCCGAACGCTCCAGGCCCTGGATGTCCTCACGCAAATGGGTTAAGGCTTCGCGCAGATGCTGCTGCCGTAGCGGCCCGCGATAGAACTCTTCGGCCATGCGATTGAATTCGCGGGCTTCCATGCGCATGGCGTCTTTGCCGGAATCCCCGAGGATTCCCTGCAGCAGTCGCCGGCTTGCTCCCAGTTCCTTGTCGTCGCAACGCGCAGCGATTTCGGCCAGCATCGGCTGCATGTTCATGGCTTCGGCAAGATCGGTTGCGGTCTGCTGAATGTAAGCCAGCAATGCGCGGCGATAGTCGCTGATGGAAATGCGGATGTATCCGGTGTGGCGGCGGCTGGGGCGCGTCTTCTTGCAATGGTGGAGGATGTCGCGCAGAAACTGATTACGCGAGTTGCGATGCACATAGAACGCCGGCACTCCCGCAGCGGAGAAGAAGAACGACTGGCGACGCTCGCTTTCGGAGGTTGGGTCGTCGGGAATGTGCTGGTGAGTGAGCTCGCCGTCGAGCGCCAGGCGGTACGCCAGCGCCAACAGAAACTGCTGCAAGTTGATCGCCGAGGCCATGTCGCCGTTGTAGCTGGGAAACAGGCTGTAGTAGCGCGCTTCGAATCCGGAATAGCCCTGTTGAGCGTGCTCGCGCAGGCGCAGTGGCATGTAGAACGACATGCGCTTGTCCACGATGCCCAGCTCGTCCAGCTCCGATGACAGTTGCTCAATATTGCGCGAGCTCCCATTGAGGGCCGAGGAATGTTCCGTCGCCAGCCACGCCACTGGGTAGGTGAGCAGACGCGCATCCGGGACGCAATCGCCGCGAAGCTTAAACAGTTTCGAAACTAAGTCGTCGAGCCCACGCGGCCCATACGGCGTCAGCGCATGACCGCAGACGCTGAGATTGGCCTTCTCCTTCCATTCGCGCCACAGCAGCCGTAGATGGGTGAAGTCCAGTTCATGCGGCAGGAAGGACAACAGGCGCTCAGGATGAAAGTCGGTGAAGCCGACGCGGTAGGGAGCGGCGGTGTAGGTGCCGACGAAGAGGGTAAGGAAATGCTCGTAAATCTTGATCGCCAAATCGCCCAGGCGCTTCTCGTCTTGCGGAAGGAAGTCGTCACTACATCGCAGCCGCTCATCGAGCAGGCGGCTGCCGACGCTGACGTGAATGCCGTTGTTCGCCAGGCTCACGTTCGACAAGCTGGGTAGCACGATCAGGTCGTTCGCGATAATGCCGGCTTCGCGCAGCTTGCCTACGGCATTCAACTGGCTACGGCTCAGCACCTGATGGCAAAGGTGCATGTATTGATACTTGGCTTCGCCGTCGCTCCAGCCGGAGAGGCAGGGGCTCATGAAGAGCTCGCGGTAGAACGAGTCGGAGGTACACCGCGAGAGTTCCTCCTGATGCACAGACGGGAGCGGCGCGTGATAGACCAGCGCGCGTTGTCCGTTTTCCAGCAGGCCAAAGCGCCGATTGGCCCATGAGGTCAGCAGCGAAGTGAACAGAAAGCGCCGCGCGGCCTCGCGTGCGACCTGCTCGCCCAGCGACCTCTTGGCATCGCTGGCGACGATGTGAAACGACGTCGTCTCCGGCGAGGTGTTGTCGTTCAGGAAGTGGCGCATCAGGCGCAGTGCTTCCTGCCGCATTGGTTCGGGCATGTGCGGCTGTACGCCTAACAAATCGGCCAGCGACAGCTTGAGCGCGTAGCTGATGGGAATGCGCAGCCATCGCTCCCCGGCCTGAACAAAACGGAAGCGCGCGGCATCGGAGCGCTCGGTAATGGCGCCATCTCGCGCAACGTGCAGATCGACTTCGAACACCTCGCGCGCGCAGCGGCTGAGGCGTGATTCCGGGAAGCGAATCCAACTGTTCTCCCAGACTCCGGGGGTGCCGTTGAGGAAGGCTTCCAGTTCGCTTAGCGTGCGCTGTGGCGCTTCACCGCTGGCACTCCGGTGGGCGATGTTGCGGAAGAAGCGCGACTCGCGAATGCTCAACGGGAGGTCGCAAGAATTGGACGAGCCCACCACCACGGCCTGCAATTCGTCTTCGCTTCCGGCCGTAGCGTCCAGTGCGGTGAAAGGAAGCTGGTCGAGGGAAATACGGGTCGCGCTCTGCAGGTCCAGCGATTCAAGCAATGTTTCCGCGCGCAGCGTCGCCATCCGTACCAGCTCGTCCCACGGAGTAGGAACTCGAGGGGACAGTTATATTGTTGCTGCTAATGTTGACGAACCAGTAAATGCCACATGAATAGTGCATAAATCCGGGAGAGCGGAATCCAGTTTGGCACTGCTGTTGGGTTGGGAATGGCTGGGCGTGAGTGTTGCCCATATCGGCTGCGCAGCGACTGAGGAGCAAAGGCTGCGGTTGGTCCACGATTGCACTCGCGTGAACCAGTGCGGCGTCGATTCTGAATCTTGTCTTCTCGCACATACTTTTTGTGGGCATTCCGATTGCGCTAGTGACCGCCAGAGGATCTATCGCGAGCTGAAGCCCGCGCGGGAAAAAATACATACCGGCCTGGACGCTGGCCTAAAAGGCGGGCTCTACCCGAACCGTGCTTCGGAATTGGGAAAATCACTGCGCGTCCCAAGCACCTAATGTACGATTTCAGCCAGCACCTCGATTCGCAGGTGCCAGGCAAGTACCTTGGCCACACCCCGGTCCATCTCCGGTCCTGCTCACGCTCCCGAGCGCCTCTTTGAGGGCTTCGAAAACCTGATGCCGTTCCGAGTGAACGACATCCTGCTGGTCTCCAGCCTGTACGACTCGTTCATCCTGCGCGAAGACGGGCGCCTCAACGAGCTGCTCATCGGCGAGTCGCTAGAGTTGAACCTGCACCAGGTGCCCGGCATCACGCACGTCTCCAGCGGTAGAGAGGCGGTGCAGTTGGCGCGCACGCAGCCGCGCTTCAATCTGATCGTCACTAACCTGCAGGTGGCCGATATGGATGCGGCGCAACTGGCGCGCGAGATCAGGGCTGCCGGTCTGGATGTGCCGGTCATCGTTCTCGCCTACGACCATCGCGAAATTCAGAATTTCGTCGCGCGCAATCCGCAGACGGAGATCGACCGCATTTTTCTGTGGCAGGGCAATGCGCGCATTCTGCTCTCAATCGTCAACTACATCGAAGACAAGCGCAACGTACTGCACGATACACAGGCGATGAGCGTCCCGGTGCTGCTGATGGTTGAGGATGACATCACCTACTACTCGCTGTTTCTGCCGGTCATCTACACCGAAATCATCAGCCAGTCGCGGCGTTTGCTGAGCGAGGCGCTGAACCTGGCGCACAAGCTGGTGCGCATGCGCGCCCGTCCCAAGATCCTGCTGTGCTCCAACTACGAAGAGGCGGAGCGCGAGGTGCTGAAGTATCGTGACTGCCTGCTGGGCGTGATTTCTGACGTGGAATTTCCGTGCGCGGGCGAACTCATGCCGGAAGCCGGTTTCGCACTGGCGCGGATGGTGCGGCACACGATTCCTGATGTTCCCATCGCGCTGCAATCGGGCCGGACAGAGTTCATGGACCGCGCCCACGCCGAAGGCTTCTCGTTCCTGCAGAAGCGCTCGCCGACGCTGCTGGGAGACTTGCGACAGATCCTTACCGAAGAGATGGGCTTCGGCGATTTCATCTTTCATCTGCCGGATGAGACGACTGAGGTCGCACGCGCCGCCGACCTGAACGGTTTGGAGCTTGCGCTGGCGACAGTACCGGAAGAGAGCCTGGCCTATCACGCCGAGCGCAATCATTTCTCCCATTGGCTTATGGCGCGGACTGAGTTCGCGCTGGCACAGAGACTGCGGCCACGCAAAGTCAGCGACTTCGGCAGCCTGGAAAACCTGCGGCAAAATCTGATCGCATCCATCGCCGAGTATCGCCACGAGCAGAGCCAGGTGCTGATAGGCGAGTTCAATCCCGCAACGTTTCAACCCGCGGACACGTTCTTTCTTCAGATCGGCGGCGGCTCATTGGGTGGCAAAGCACGCGGGCTGGCCTTCATCCGCCACATCCTGCGACAACGGGCGATCAACCGCAGCTTCCAGGGCATTCGCATCGCGGTCCCGCCGACGCTGGGGTTGACCACAGCCGTATTCGATCGATTTTTGACGGACAACGACCTGCTGGATCTTGCGCTTCACGGCACAGACGATGCCGAGATTGAGCGGCGGTTCCTTGCGGGCTCGTTCCCGATTTCGCTTCTCGAGAGCCTGCTGGCATTTCTGGAGCGAGTGCACTATCCGTTGGCGGTGCGCTCATCCAGCCTGCTGGAGGACTCGCAATACCAGCCATTCTCCGGGGTGTACGAGACATTCATGCTGGCCAACCGGCACCTCGACATTCAAGTGCGACTGGAGCAATTGCTGGAGGCGATCAAACTGGTGTACGCCTCGACCTTCAGCCAGCATGCCAAGACTTATGTGCGCGCGACCCCGTATCGACTGGAAGAGGAGAAGATGGCTGTCGTGCTGCAGCAGGTGGTGGGGGCGGCGCACGAGAACCGCTTCTATCCCGATTTTTCCGGCGTCGTGCGCTCGCGCAACTTCTATCCCATGCCTCCGGTGAAGGTTGATGACGGAATCGCGGCAGTCGCGTTGGGCCTGGGACGGGCGGTGGTCGGCGGAGGAAAATGTTTGACCTTCAGCCCGCAGCATCCGCGACATCTGGTGCAGTTCTCGTCGGTCGAGGACATGCTGAGCAATTCGCAGACTGAGTTCTGGGCGCTGGAGCTCACGCACGAAGTTCCTGCCGACGATCCGGCCAACAGCCTGCGCGAGGTCTCGTATGGTCTGGATGTCGCCGAGCGGGACGGCACCCTGGGCCCGGTCGCGTCGACGTATTCCGCCGATAACCATGCTGTGTATGACGGCCTCAGTCGCCGTGGATCGCCGATCGTCAGCTTTGCGCCCATCCTCAAGCATGGAACGTTTCCGCTGGCGGAAATCCTGGACCGGTTAATGCGGATCGGCGAGGACGCATTGGGGCGGCCGGTGGAAATTGAGTTTGCAGTGCGGTTGCCGCAGCGTCCGGATGAGCCTGCGGATTTTGGATTTCTGCAGCTGCGGCCGCTGGTGCTCTCGCGCGAGGGCGAGGACATCCGCATGGAAGAAGTCGACGCGAAGGAAGTGATTTGCCGGAGTTCGGTCGTTCTTGGCCACGGGAGGTTGAGCGACATTCGCGACATCGTGGTCGTCGACTCGCATCGCTTTGAGCGGTCGCGCAGTCGCGAGGTGGCGCACGCCGTCGCGCAAATGAATGCCAAGCTGAGCCAGCAAAACACACCCTACCTGCTGATCGGCGTTGGCCGCTGGGGTTCGACGGACCCTTGGCTGGGCATTCCCGTCGCTTGGGACCAGATCTCCGGCGCGCGGGTGATCGTGGAATCGGGTTTTCGTGATTTCCGCGTGGCGCCGTCGCAAGGCAGTCACTTCTTCCAGAACCTTACCGCGTTTCAGATCGGATACTTCACTGTGAATCCAGACGCGGGCGAAGGCTTTATTGATTGGGCATGGCTAGGCGAGCAACCGGCGCTGGAGGAACAGGATTGCGTGCGGCACCTGCGCTTCGACTCGCCGATAACGGTGCTGATGAATGGGAAGGCAAGTGAGGGGATGATTTTGAAGCCAGACAAGCAGCAGTTAGCACCTAGCACTTAGTCTTGGCTCCGTACCGGTAATGCTGAATGTGCAATCAGGTGTAATCCACAAGCGCTTTTGCTAAGTGCCAAATGCTAACTGCTGGTTTTTTTAGCTGCCGGGCCTGTAAGCCGAATTCTGTCCCCGTCCCTTCCTGTCGCGCCCGTCCAATGCAGGCGCGAAACGAAGGGACGGGGGACGGTCATTCCTCTGGGCCGCGCATTACTGCACGGCTCTAGCGACCTACCCGGGAGTTGTGACGCGCCGAGTCAGCACGTCCCCGCCAGCAGGCGGGATCCTCCCCTATTTGGTCTTGCTCCGTGTGGGGTTTGCCCTGCCACCGCCATTGCTGACAGCGCGGTGCGCTCTTACCGCACCTTTTCACCCTTACCGACGCCGGTCGAAACCAACGGGGCGGTATGTTTTCTGTGGCACTGGCCGTCAACGGCCCTTTGAGGACCGCCGCCCGGACGTTATCCGGCACACCGCTCTGTGGAGTTCGGACTTTCCTCTGCCGGCTTGCGCCCGCAGCGACCGTCCGGCCCAGCAGCTAACTCAATAATTCTCAATTATAGATGCTCGCCATCCGCGGAGGACTTAGACGTTGATCGGTACTGCCTTCCGAAGCATGAAAGGCAGGCAACTATCCCGTCGTAGGTTTGGGAAGCTTAGCCCCTGCGCTCCACGCGTTAACCGCGCCTGGTCCTCATGCGCTCTCCTTCAGCAGCAATTGCTCCGCGGGCGAGAATACGTACGCGCGAATCATCGTCGTGCTCAGCAGCGAGGTCAGCCCCGAAGAAGCGAGAATCATCGCGATCACGACAAACTGGTAGATTGCCGCGTAGAGCGGGTTGGCGCCGGAGAGCAGCATGCCGGTCATCAGGCCGGGAATCCAGACGATGCCCAGCGAGCGCGGGTTATCGATGGCCGGGATGAGCGAGGAATGGATGCTCGCCTCGGTATAGCTGGCAATCGTCCTCTCGGGAGCTGCGCCCAGCGCCAGCGCGGTTTCGATCTCGCCCGCGTGCGCCAGCACCTCCGAGCGGAAGCGGTTGAGAGCCAGCCCGTTGGTGTTCATGGCGTTCGCGATGATCATGCTTCCGACCGGAATGAGTGAGGTGATGGCGGTGTCGATGACGCCCGCCCACGTCATCACCGCCGTAACCAGACCCGCGCCTGCCGCGATGGAATAGATCGAGACTTTGCGCGCTCCGGGAATGTTGCCGGCACGCTTACCGGAGATGGAGCCTGCGGCAAGGACCATGCCTGCCAGCAGAAAGACGCTGGTCCAGCGTGGGCCTTTCAGCAGGACCACGAGGATGGTGCCGACGACCATGATCTGCACCAGGCCACGCACCAGCGCGATGGCGGCGTCGCTCTCCAGATGAATGTTGCGGCGGCGCGCCAGCAGGATCACGAGCAGCGCCAAGACCGAGGCGATTGCAGCCTGCGCGAAGCCCAAACTGATTTGCGAATGGAAGATCGACTTAAGCATGCAGCACCTTCCCGAAAGCTCGAACTGTTAAGCCGGGCTAAAGCCCGTCATGATAGATGGCCACTGTACGCGGGGCCTGACCACCCCAGATCGCGCAAATGCGGCGCGATTTGGAGGTCCCGGTGAAGGCCCGCTCTACCGGGCACGCAGCACCTCCGACGTCACGCCGACCTGCACCAGCAGGCCCGCTTCCATGATGGCGACGCGGTGGCACAACCGGCGCGCCTGATCGAGATCGTGCGTCACCAGCACGGAGGTAAAGTAATTCTTGTGAACCAGATTACTGATGAGCTCTTCGATTCCGGCTTTGGCTTTTTCGTCGAGCGCGGATGTGGGTTCATCGAGCAGCAGGACTTCGGGCTTGTTGGCTAACGCGCGAGCCAGCGAGACGCGTTGCTGCTCGCCGCCGGAGAGGTTGGCGACATTGCGCGCGGCAAAACCTGGCAGGCCGACACGATCGAGCAGGCTGGCAACTTCCATATCGGACAGCATCTCGCCGAGCTGCGACGGGCCGAAGCGCAGATTCGTCGCCACCTCACCGGAAAACAGAAATGGCCGTTGAGTGACCATCCCGACGCGGCGCCGCAGCTCACGCGGCTCGATCTGGCGATAGTCCTGGCCTTCAAGGAAGACGGTGCCGCTGGTGGGCTCGTCGAGGCGGTTGAGCAGGCGGAGGAATGAGCTTTTGCCGGAGCCGCTGGGCCCCACGATGCCGAGGAGTTCTCCGCGCTGCACCTGGAGTGAGATGTCGTTGACGATCGCAACCTCACCGACGCGGCGCGACAGATTTTCGGTTCGCAGAATCGCGTCGCCGGGCGCGGCCTTCATCGATCGAGATGTCCGTAGTAGATCTTGGTGTCGTACTCGAGCACGAGCTGGTCATCGGTGGCGTGCTCCTGGAAGAGCTGGGGCAGCGCCTGCATCATGGCGTCGTAGCGCTCGCCGGACTTCGGGATGTACGACGACGAGAGCAGGCGCCCGCGTAAACCGTCGAAGTCGAGGCGCTGCGCATTGTGCTGGTGGATAAGCTTCATCTCGTTAGGAGCAAAGAAGTGCTGCAAGACGTGGTAGCTGGCGAGATACTTGTGGGTAACCTGCTCGTAATCGACAGCATGTTGTCGCACGAACGCCTCGTAGGCGCGAAGAAACGCTGTGGAGAGGACATCGCGGTCGTGCCAGACCAGCACTGCCCACCCGCCCGGCTTCAGGATGCGAGCGAATTCTGCGCGAGCTTGCGGCGGCTGAAACCAATGAAACGCCTGTCCAGCGATGACGAAGTCCAGACTACCCGCAGGGAGGGTCGTGGCCTCCGCGCTGCCCTCGACCATGCTGAAATTCGGGTAAGCGGCCAGATATTTCTCGCCGGCCAGCCGCATCTCGCAATTCGGCTCGACCCCGATGACGCGATTTCCATTTTGCAGAAAAATTTCCGCCAGCAGACCGGTGCCGCAGCCGACGTCGGCGATCAAGTGCTCTGGCCGCAGATTGCAGGCCTGCTGAATTGCGTGTACCACGTCGGAGCCGTAGCGGGGGCGATACCTGGCATAGTCTTCGGCGCGGTCGGAGAAGCGTGACACGGGATCGCGAACGGTTTCGGGCATCAGGGAAATGATATACGTAGCAACTAGCGATTAGCATTTCGCACTTGGTTTGTTGCGGCAAATTGTGAACTCATCAAGTGCTGAGTGCCGACTGCTAAAGTGCTTCGCCCCAATGCCGCCACAAAACCCATCCATGGTCTCCGCTATCGCCGTCGTGATCCGCCAGGTCCCTCGCGGCCGAGTGAGTACGTACGGAGCCATTGCCAAAGCTGCCGGCTATCCACGCTGCGCGCGGCACGTAGGGCGAGTGTTGAAGCAGGTCGGAGGCTTGCCCTGGCAGCGTATCCTGGGCTCGGGCGGCCGCATCTCACTGCGCGGAGAAGCGGCCATGGAACAGCGCTTTCTGCTCGAAGCCGAGGGTGTTCGCTTCAGGGGGCGGCGCGTCAACCTGGGCGAATTCGAACATCGTTTCGGCAGAGCTGCTGGCAAAGCGAGCACCCGTCCCGGTTCAAAGCCAGCTTCCTCGTCGCGCTTGCGACGTAAGTTGTAGGCGCGAGTTCCGGACTGCTTGTTCTCATTTGCCGATGGCGTAAAATAGAAATAAATTCACGATAGATCGGGCAATGCAGAAGCTGGGTCAGGTTTGCCAATTCGGAATCGCGACGGTGTTGTTTTCGTGCGCACCCCTCGCGGCTCAACACTATCAGGGGCGCGACCACACGGTGTTCCATCCGCCCGCTGCCTCTGCGCCGGTAGCGCAACCTAAACACACTCCCGTCGCAAGCGTGCCGCGTGTCCCGGTGGCGGACTCCGCGACGAGTTCCCGCACGACCGAATCGGCGCGGCGTCACGAGCTGACGTTTGGGCCGCCATCGACCACCGCCAGCCGGACATCGCAGGCTCCGCAACTCCCGCCAAAAAGCAAGTAGATTGCCTCCCGATTTTCAGCCGGGCAGTGCAAAATAGAATTCATGGAAATCTACTTTTTGCGCCATGCCAGCGCCGGGCAACACAAGCTGAATCCACTTAAAGACGAGCAGCGACCACTCGACGAAGTCGGGATTCAGCAGTCACACATTGTCGGACATGCCTTGGCGGGATTGAAGTTGCAGGTGGATGCCATCATCACCAGCCCACTGATTCGCGCCAAGCAGACTGCGGCCATCGTGGCGAGCGAAATCGGACATGAGGAGGAGCTGGTTATCGATGACGCGCTACGGCCAGAGGCAAGCTACCAGCAGTTCCAGGAATTGCTAGCGCGTCACGGCGGCAAGCAGGCGATCATGGTGGTGGGCCACAATCCCAGCCAGACGGAGTTCCTGAACAAACTGCTGATTGGCGACGGTTCGTCGGAGCCGATTGAGTTGAAGAAGGGCGCCATCGCCCGCGTAGACAAGGAAGGCCGCGCGCCGGCCATTCTGAAATGGTCGATGCCGCCGAAGGTAGTGCGCGGCATTCAGCAGATCTCGGCCAGCAGTTCACGCCCGAAGACGGTTTCGAAGTAGGTTTTTTCCTGCTCCACCGCCCAGAGCTCCAGCTCGACGGGTTCAGGCGGACGGGGTGTCATCATCAGGCGCACGCGTCCGTCCTGATGAATGCGGATTTTCAATTCAGCAACAGCCGCGCGCCGGCCCTGGTCGAGCGCACGCGCCAGCCGCAGCAATGCCACCGCCTTGGCGACCTGAATCTGTTCGATGCCGGGCAGGATGCGCATCACACGATCGCTGGGCGAAGGAAGCGATTTGCCGACATAGCGGGCAATTGCGCCGATGATGCGCCGCTGCAACGGCGTATAACCGAAAATTTCCGAGTTCGATATGACGTAGTAGGTGTGCCGCCGCCGGCCGGAGCGATTGATGTAGGCCCCCACTTCGTGCAGCATGGCCGCTGCTTCCAGCCAGTCTGCGTACTCGGCCGGCAACTGGTGCACCGATTGCAGCCTGCGGAAGAGCGTGAGCGCGAGGTCGCGAATGCGTTGCGCGAATTGCAGGTCTGCGCCGTAGTGTTTAGCGGCTGCCAGCAGCGCGTCGTGGCGCTCGGATTCCACACGCTCGCGCATGGCGGTGCTGGCGTGGTAGTCGGCCATCATTTGCGCCAAGAGGCCGTCGCGTAATCCAAGTGGAAGGTAGCGGAAGCTGCGAAGTTTGCAGAGCTGCATAAGCTCGGCAAAGACCATCGCGCCGGCAATGATGATTTCGGCACGGCGCGGGCCAATGCCGGGAAGCGCTCGCCGCTGGGTAAGGTTACGACGGCTGAGCTCGTCAACCAGAGAAGCGATTGCGGATTGCGGAACCGTCTGCGGTTTGCTTTCGTCGTAAGCGCGGACTTTCGCCGAGTACAAACTGGAGAGCGCGGCGGGCGTGCCGGATGTGGCTATGGTCACCTGCAATTTGGCGTTGATGATTCGCTTCTTGATGCGCGAGACCTCGCGCTGAATCACGCCTCGCATCTGCTCCAGCTCGGTTCGCCACGGTGGATCATGATGCAGGAAGGTCTGGGTGAGGCGTACCGCGCCAATGGGCAAACTCACCATTTCCTCGATGTGGCCGTTGCCGGAGAGGGTCAACTCGCAGCTGCCACCGCCGAGGTCGATGAGCAACGCCCGCGCGTTGGCGACACGGGAGTGTGCCAGCACGCCCAGGTGGATCAGGCGACCCTCTTCCAGCCCAGAAATGACTTCGACCCTCCAGCCGGTGGCAGTTCGCACCCAATCTACGAACGCGCGGCTGTTGCGCGCGTCGCGCAGCGCGCTGGTAGCGACAACGCGCACGCGGTCGGCTGCATGGGTCTGGGTAGCGCGATGAAAACGCCGCAGCACGCGCAGGGTGTGCGCCATGGCCTGGGGATCGAGCGCTCCGTTGGCGAAGACGCCCTCACCCAGGCGGGTGACTTCGCGATCTTCGTGCAGGGTCTCGAGGCGTCCGCGCACGGCCTTCGCGATCTTCAGCCTGACTGAATTAGAGCCGATGTCGATGGCAGCGAACGTGGGCATGGCGACAACAGGAGAGGATATCAGGCTCGTCTTCGCAGTCAGCGCTACTGCTAAACTCTCCCCATGCCGCAGGCCACCGAGCACTCCATCGCTGCGACAACGGCGAATAGCGGAAGGCGATCAAGGATAAGCGACACACTTCTGGTCGCATTCTTGACGCTCGCCGCGGCGGTGCTGCGCCTGCTCCATCTTGGGGCCAAGAGCTTGTGGTATGACGAGCCGCTGACGGTTGCGCTGGCGCGAATCTCGTGGCCGAGCTTCACGCGACTTTGGTCAAATGGCGAAGCCGCCTATCAAGGCGCGTATTTTCTGTTCATGCGTGGCTGGATTCGTCTTGGCGACAACGAGGCGTGGTTGCGGTTGCCGTCAGCACTTTTCGCAATTGCATCGGTCCCGCTGATTTACGTGGTTGCGCGCAAGCTAGTCGGCGAGAAAGCGGCATTGGCCTCGGCTGCGATGCTGGCCTTCAGTTCTACGAGCGTCTACTACTCGCAGGAAGCGCGCGGCTACACGCTGACGATTTTTCTGGTGTTGCTGTCAGCGTGGGCTTGGGTGCGCGCTGTGCAGGACGGGCGCGAGAGCGACTGGCTGCTGTGGACACTGTTCAGCGCGCTGGCGATTTACAGCCATCTGTTCGCGTCGCTGGCGGTGATCGCGCAAGCGTGCTCGTTGTTTGCACTGCACGGCGCAAGACCGTGGCGGCGGATGATGCTTCACGGATTGATGATTGTGGCGCTGACGGCTCCGGGCTTTGCGTTCCTGTTGAATGGGCGTCCCGTGCATGATCCTTCGCTTCCGGAGTGGCCACGAGCGACTCCCAAGCAACTGCTGCACCTGGTCACATTCCTGGGAGGCAGCGGCGAAAAAGCAGTGCTGTCTGCGATTTTGTGGGTGGCAGCATTCGTGGCAATCTGGCGCGAGCGGCTCAACCGTGTGGAGGGGGAAGAGTTCTGGCGCGGTATTTTCCTGATCTGCTGGGCGATTCTTCCAGTTGTGCTCTTAGCGATAATCTCCGTCGCGGAGCCGTTGTTCGTGCAGCGCTACCTGATCCTCTGCCTGCCGGCGACGGTGATGCTGGCAGCACGTGGCATGATCGCACTGCCCAGGCACAACATCGGCGTGTGGCTGGTGGTTGCGCTTTGCGTCGCTTCCGTGGTGAACATCTTCATGGGATATCGGAAGCCGCGAGAGGACTGGCGCAGGGCTACGGCTGCGGTCCTTGCTTCCGCTGGACCCGGAGACGCTCTCGTCATCTACCCATTTTTCGCGCGCACCGGATTCGACTATTACTACGATCGGCAACGGGATGTGCCCCAGTTACAAACGTTCCCCAGATTTTATGATCGCGGCGAGGATGAGCAGACGCTGCAGCGTGCGCTCAGCCAAAATCCGCACGCGTTTTCTCACGTATGGGTGATGATGCGCGAGCAAGGGCCAGGCAAGAACAATCTGCGGGATTACTCGCCCGATCTTTCGGCAAAGCTGCAGTCGATTTTCGGCGAGCCGCGAGTGACGAAGTACCAGGGACTCACGGTGCTGGAATTCGGAGGCTGAGTCCCAGCGCGATCATACCGGCTTGCGTAGCGTGAACAACAGAAACGTGTACTCCAGCCCAAACGGCTCCCATCGAATGGGCCGCTCGTCGCAATCCAGGTCAACATCTCCGGTCAGGGTGAAACCGACAGACTTCGCCAGCTCCAGCGCCGCTTCAATCTCAGAGCGAGAAAAGATTTTGATCGGCGATCCATGCGCCTGTTGCCCGCGCGTGTCGATCAGCGTCGGCCAGTAATCGGTCGAGGTGATTAGCAGGCCATTGGGCTTCAGCAGGCGATACATCTCATGAAAATACGCGTCGAGCGGAACTCCGTGCTCGATCACACTGAGGCAGGTGATCGCGTCGAACGAGCTGTCGGCGTAAGGCGTGCGCGTCAGGTCTCCGGGGATGTAGCGGATCGGGCCGCGGCGGGTCGCATCGGTGAAGCTGAGGTTGATGCCATGCAGGTCGCGATAACCATAGAGAAAAAGCGCGGGCAGGACGTTGCTATAGATTTCGGCGCCGGCATCGAGAATTCGAGCCGAAGGCGCGGTGCTGGCGAGGATGGTGGACACCGCGGCAAGGTGATCCCAATTCTTCTCGTCGCCTCGATGTAAAGGGACGTGCAGTTCCCTTGCCCGTTGCGACGCTGCCCGCCATTCTTGCGTGCTCTTGAGCGTGCGATTCGCGACGAACGGCCCGGGAGGTTGCGACAGCTTGCCGGCACCGAACTTCCATTGCAGATACACCCGGTAAACGAACTCGGGACGGAGTACGATTCCCTTCACGCGGCGGAAGAAGCGGCGTGAGGCGGGCACTTGCGGGCGAATATCTTCCTGGACTGTTGCCGGCAAACTAGAACCATATTTGCCGCATGGAGCTATTGCAAGAGATCAGAGTGTCATCCAGCCAGAGGTCAAGTTGCTTCGAACGAACCGCAGATCCTTCGACTCGGACTGAAGTCCTCGCTCAGGATGACAATTGAAGAATATTCGAAAAGGTATGGAGTGTCATCCTGAGCGGAGGTGCGCTTCCTGTGCGCGCCGCAGTCGAAGGATCTGCGGTTCTTTGTACTGACGCCGATGCGTTCCCCCGGCGCATACCAATGCAGAGTGCTGATAAACTTTCCTCAGCACCCATGCCCACGCGCAAGCTCTCAGGCTCGGAAGTTCGCCGCATGTTTCTGGACTTTTTCGTCTCCAAGGGACACAAAGAGGTTCACTCGTCCTCGCTCGTGCCGGCGAACGATCCCACGCTGCTGTTCACCAACGCGGGCATGAACCAGTTCAAAGACGTCTTCCTGGGCATCGAGAAGCGCGACTACTCGCGCGCCACCTCGTCGCAGAAGTGCGTGCGCGCCGGCGGCAAGCACAACGATCTGGAGAATGTGGGCTTCACCAATCGCCACCTGACCTTCTTCGAGATGCTGGGCAATTTCAGCTTCGGCGACTACTTCAAGAAGGAAGCCATCGCCTACGCCTGGGAACTGGTCACCTCGCCCGAGTGGTTCGGCATCGACAAGGACAAGCTCTACGTGACCATCTTCAAGGGGGAGCAGGGCATCGCGCGCGACGACGAGGCCTACCAGCACTGGCTCTCGACTGGCGTTGCCCGCGAGCGCATTTTCGAGCTCGGCATGAAGGACAACTTCTGGATGATGGGCGATACCGGCCCCTGCGGCCCGTGCAGCGAGATCTATCACGACATGGGCCCAGGGGCGAGCGACGCCGGGCACACCGACTGCGCGTTCGCCTGTGAGTGCGGCCGCTACGTCGAGATCTGGAACCTGGTCTTCATGCAGTTCGACGAGCAGCCCGACGGCAAGATGAATCCACTGCCCAAGCCGTCCATCGACACCGGCGCCGGACTGGAGCGCGTGACGCGCCGTCTTGCAGGGCGTGATTTCGAATTACGACACCGACCTGTTCACGCCGCTGATCAAGCGGGCGGCGGAGCTGACCGGTGTTTCCGTCGATCAAGAGAAGAAGAAAGAAGATGTTGAGCAGTCACACAAGCAGGCGGCATCGCTGCGCGTGATCGCTGACCACGCGCGCGCGTCAACGTTCCTCATCTCCGATGGCGTGCTGCCCTCGAACGAAGGCCGCGGCTACGTGCTGCGTAAGATCATCCGTCGCGCGATTCGGCACGGAAGATTGCTGGGACAGGAGAAGCCGTTTCTATTTGAGATGGTGTACGCCGTGTGCGACCTGATGAAGGATGCCTATCCGGAGCTCATCGAGAGTGCAGACCGCGTCGCGGAGATGATCAAAGGCGAGGAGACGCGCTTCGCGCACACGCTAGATATTGGGTTGAGCCGATTAGAAGAGCTGATTCAAAGGGCAAAGAAGGGCTGGACTCTTCCAAGGACAACAGATGATGCGATTCGGGTCTTCCTGAAGGAGACCGGGGCCGATACTTCAGACGAAGCCGTTGCCGACCTTCGAAGGCGGGACCGGCGCATCCCCGGCGAAGAGGCCTTTAAGCTCTACGACACGTTCGGCCTTCCGCTTGATTTCATGATTGATGCGGCGCGTGACCAGGGGATCGAGTTTGATCAAGCCGGTTTCGACGCGGCCATGGAAGAGCAGCGCCGGCGAGCGCAAGCGTCTTGGAAGGGTGGTGCGAAGGCGACCGCCAGCCCGTTATATCAATCGCTCCCGCGCACCGAGTTCGAGGGCTACCACAAGACGCTCACGACTGGCGCGGAGGTTCTGGCGATCATCAAGACACCCCAGCACGCCAAAGACGGGCGCGCCGGGGACCCCGTCACCGGAGTTGGTGTACAAGAACTGGCACCCGGCGAGCGCGGCGAGATCGTGCTCGATCACACCCCCTTCTACGCCGATGCCGGCGGACAGGTCGGCGATGTCGGCTGGCTCTACTCCGACGATCACAACACGCTGGTCGCCGAGGTTGAGGGCGCGACCTATCCCGTGCAGGGCGTGCGCGCGCACCGCGTCGTCGCCAAACAGACGATCCACGTCGGCGACAAAGTCGACGCCATGGTCAACGACGAAGTACGTCGCTCGACCATGCGCAACCACACCGGCACGCATCTTCTACACGCGGCGCTGCGCAATGTGCTGGGCACGCATGTGAAGCAGGCGGGCTCGCTGGTCGACCCGGGCCACCTGCGCTTCGACTTCTCGCACTTCGCCTCGCTCGACGACGAGGAGCTGCAGGACATCGAAGACCTCGCCAACAAGGAAGTGCTGCGCAACGATCGCGTCGAGGTCATCGAGGACGTGCCCATCGACGTCGCCGTCAACGAATACAAGGCGATGGCGCTGTTCGGCGAGAAGTATGGCGATCGCGTGCGCGTCATCCGCATCGGCGACTTCTCCACCGAGCTGTGCGGCGGCACGCACACCGCGGCGACCGGAGAGATCGGGCTGATCAAAATCCTGAAAGAGGGCAGCGTCTCGAGCGGCGTGCGGCGGCTGGAAGCCGTCACCGGCGAAGGCTCGCTGCGCCACTTCCGCACGGACCATCAGCTGGAGAATGTCGTCTCGACACTCGTCAACCCTCAGCAGCGCAAAAGCGGCGCCACTGAGGGGCCCGAAGTTAAAGCTCATGACGAGTCTTTAGCCGACGCGCTGAAGCGCGAGCTGGAGCGCCGCGAAGACGAGCTGAAGAAGCTGCGCAAGGAGCTGGAGCAGGCGCGGATGAAGTCAGCCGCATCGTCGGTCTCTTCGGCGACCGAGAACGTGCGCGAGGTCAAAGGCGTGAAGGTCCTGGCCACTCGCGCCGACAATCTCGAACGGACGCAACTGCGCACGCTGGTCGATAATCTGCGCAACAAACTGGGCTCGGGTGTGGTCGTGCTAGGCTCGGTCAACGATGGCCGTGTTGCGCTGATCGTGGGCGTCACCAAAGACCTGACGTCGCGCGTGCAAGCGGGCAAGATCATCGCCGAGGTCGCGAAGAAGGTGGGTGGCTCCGGCGGGGGACGTCCTGATATGGCGGAGGCCGGCGGCAAAGACCCCGGAGCGCTGGATTCGGCGCTGGCCGCGAGCTATGGAGTAGTCGAAGGGCTGCTGCAGTAGCGTCGCCTCCCACCCTTTCGCCCAAATGAGGGGCGAAAAGGATGGGGCACCCAAATTCAGCCATCAGCCATCAGCGGTCAGCCATCAGCACGCAGCAGTCTGCACTCGGCAAAGCCCGGCGAAAGACGGCAGACTGCTCACGAAAGCCCATCACGATGCGGTCAACGCTGACAGCTTCTGCTTCGCCAGCGGACGCGCCAAAGCATTCCCGGGATTGTGTGTGTTGATGGTTAGAACTTTTTTGTAGTACTCAATTGCCTGCGCCTTGTCGCCTGATTTTTCGTAGGCCTGGGCCAGTAAGCTCAACGCGAACGCGTCTTTCAAGTTCGCCTTCTGCAGGTCCGCAATCGCTGACTTGTAATCGCCGGCGTAAAAGGCCACGTATCCGGCGAGATAAGGGTAGAACGGCGCCTGGTCGGGATTGGCGGACTTGTCCAGGGCCACCTTGGCCGCGGCGAGATGCTGCTGAGCCTTGTCGCCCTGTCCGCGGCGCGCCGCGATGCGCGCCAGTGCCGCCTCCCAACGAAACTCCCACAAATCTTTTTCTCCCGCGGGAATGGCCGGATTCTTGAGCGCGGTCAGATGTCCCGTCTGATACCACTGGAAGGCGTTGTCGGTGTCGCCGCACTCCAGGTAGATACGCGCCAGTTCATCCGCCGTGTTGGCGGCGTCGGAATATTTCTTCCAGTTGTATTGCAGATCGAAGGCGCGACGCTCGTACTCCGATGCTTTGTCGAGATTGCACTGGAAGGCGTAGGAGACAGCCATGACGCGCAACGGCTGCACCGCCTGTTGCTCGGGTGCCAACTCAATGGCCTTGGCCAGGTGCTGGCGCGCCTCGTCGTACTTGCCCAGCAAATCCTGCGCAACGCCCATGAAGAGCTGCGCCTGGTAGAGGTTGGGATCCAGCTGCAACGCGCGCTCGTATAGCGCCATGGCCTCGTCAGGCTTGCCTTCGCCGGCGAGCTTCTCGCCCTGTTTTACCAGCTCCGCCGCATCGTCGGCTTTCGATTGCGATGCCTGCGGGGCTTGGGGCTGCTGCGCCTGCGATAACGCGGGAATGGCGGCCAGTGACACAGTGAGGAACATGAATAGGAAAAGGGCACCAAGTTTGATGGCTCGCATAGCGCGGCCATTATTTCACACTGCGCATGCATGTTGTTCCGCGAGTGCGGGCGAGTTACACTCGCGGTACTGCAATGCAGGTAGAGGAAATGCCCTATGAGAGACCACAGGTCGGAGCAGTCCTTTTCCCGACGCCGTATGCTGCAGATGGGTTTGACCGGAGGCGCCGCCGCGTTGCTGGCTGGCGGCTTGGATCTCGCGGGTCCATCGCTGGCGCACGCGCAGGATGTGTCAACGCCGGATACCGCTCTGGCGGAATTGATGGCCGGGAACAAGCGGTTCATCTCAAACCGTCTCACTTCTTTCGAGCATGACCTGGACATCCTTAAGCAGCACACTGAGGAAAAGCAGGAGCCGTTCGCCGCGGTGCTGTCGTGCGCCGATTCGCGGGTACCGGTGGAGTTGGTTTTCGATCAGAGCATCGGGCACATTTTTGTGACGCGGGTAGCCGGAAATATGATTACGCCGGAACTCATCGGCAGCCTGGAATACGGTGCTGCGGTATTGGGAACGAAAGTGATTCTGGTGCTGGGACACTCCAACTGCGGAGCGGTGAAGGCAACGATTCAGGGCAAGCCCGTGCCCGGCCAAATCAGCTCGCTGTTTCCGCATATCCAGCCCGCGGTGGACCAAGCTGGGCCGGACCTTGCAGCGGCGACGAGGGCCAATGCCAAGAATCAGGCAATGCTGTTGAGTCAGGCATCGACGGTAATCTCCAGTATGGTGAAGGACGGAAAGATTAAGGTGGTTGCCGGTTATTATGATGTGGGCAGCGGGACCGTGACGGCGCTCTAGAGCGGCGTTGCTCTACTCTTCGCGCAGCGTTTTCATCGGATCGACGAGGGTGGCGCGGTAGGCCGGCAAGGTGCTGGCCAGCAATCCCACTGCGGTCATGAGCACTGCCACCGACGCAAACGTGGCCAGGTCTCGCGCGCTTACACCGTAGATCACGCTCGACAGCACACGTCCTAATGCCAGCGCTCCGGCCAAGCCGATAATGACGCCGAGCAGCGTTGGCTTCATGCCCTCAACCACGACCATACGCAGTACGTCGCGAACCTGTGCACCCAGGGCCATCCGAATGCCGATCTCGCGCACACGACGGCGCACCGCGTAGGACAGAACACTGTAGATGCCGACTGCGGCCAGGAGCAGCGCAAGCCCAGCAAATCCGGCCAGCAGCAGCATGGTAAAGCGCTGCTGGGTCAAAGACTGGTCCACCGTATCCTGCATGGTCTGGATCTGTAGCAAAGGTACTTCCGGGTCAATCTGGTGAACGGAGTTGCTGATCGCCGAAACAACACTGAGCGGATCGGTGTCGGTGCGCGCGGCCAAGGTCATTCCGAAGGATTGCCATTCACTGCCTCGCGGCACGGAAACCTGGGCGAGCGGCATGTACAGCGCAGACGCCGAGCGCGTCTGGCTTAGGGCATCGTCTTTCACATCGCCGATTACGCCAACTACCACTGGGGCGAACTCCGGAAAGAAATACATGTTGATGTGTTTCCCGATCGGATCTTCGTTTGGCCAGAATTGCCGGGCCATCGATTGGCTGATCAACACCGCTCCCGGACGGCCGGCAACGTCGCTGTCGTTGAAGTCACGGCCACGCAGCAGCGGCATGTGCATCGCGCTGACGTACCCTGTGCTGATCAAGCGGACATCAACTTCGGGCTGATCGGACATGGGCACCACAGCCTGGCCCTCGACCTGCACCGGTTGGTGTGAGCCGCCGCCGGTAAGCGGCAAAGCATCGATGACGCCGGCCGAGCGTACGCCGGGCAAGGCGCGAACGCGGCGCAGGACGGTTTCAAAGAAAGTGCTCTGCTGCTGCGGTTTGGCAAATTTTGTGGATGGGACCGACAACTGCATGGTAACGACGTGATCTGGATCAAAGCCCGGGTTTACGTGCCGCAGCATCCAGAGACTGCGAATCAGCAGACCTGCGCCGATCAGCAGCATGAGCGAAAGCGCAACCTCGGCAACGACCAGCACGCCGCGCGTGCGATTTCCGCCGGAGTCAGAGGTGGTGCGACCCTGGCCCCGCTTCAGGGCCTCGCTCACATCTTCCCTGGTCAGGCGCATGGCGGGCAGCAGGCCGGCGGCGAATCCGGTCACGAGCGAGATGCCGACGGTAAACGCCAAGACCCAGCCATCCAGCCCGATTCCGCTGGAGCGCGGTAATTGTTCCCCCACAAACTTCACGATGAACATGGTTCCGTAATGCGCGAAGATGAGGCCGAAGGCGCCGCCCGCGATTGCCAAGAGGACAGTTTCAGCAAGCACCTGTTGCAGCAGGCGGCGGCGGCTTGCTCCCAATGCCGCACGAATCGCGACCTCTTTGCGGCGCGCCAGTGTCTTGGCCAGTACCAGATTGGCGACGTTGGCGCACGCAATCAGCAGAACGAATGCGACCGCGCCCAGCAGAACCAGCAACGCCGGACGCACATCGCCCACCAGGTCCTCGCGCAATGGAATCGCGGTTGCGCCCCAGCCCTTGTTGTCCTTGGGATACTGCTGCGCGAGCCGGTCGGAGATGGTGTCCAATTCGGCTTTGGCCTGCTGCAGCGTGACCCCGGGCTTCAGCCGGGCAATTACACCGTAGTTGTGATTGTCACGAACGGCGCGTTCCTGCGCGCTCCAGTTCTGCGGCTTCCACATCTGAGGGCGAAAATCGGTGGAAAGCGGAAATTCGAAGCCGGGCCGCATCACTCCGACCACTGTGAACGCCGCATTATTCAGCTCGATGTTCTTGCCGACAATGTCTGGATTCCCGCCTAAATAAGTGCGCCAGAAGTTGTAGCTCAGAACCACTTCGTGATCGCGGCCCTGCTGGTCTTCCCCCTCGAGGAACACGCGGCCGAGAAGCGGTTGGGCGTGCAGAATCGAGAAGAAGCCGTAAGTAACCGCAATCATTCGAATCGCCTGTGGCTGGCCTTTGCCGGTCAGGGTGTAACGGCCGAAGCCGTAGGCTGACATGCCGTCAAAGCTGTGGCTCTGGCTGCGCCAGTCGAGGAAATTGGCTGGCGAGACGTCGAAAATGTGCATGCCGGGGAAGATGGCCTGGGGAGGAACGTGATAGAGACTCACCAGTTGGTCCGGTTGATCGAACGGCAACGGCCGCAGCAGGACAGCATTCACCACGCTAAAGATGGCGGTGTTCGCGCCAATGCCCAACGCGAGCACCAGAACGGCAACTGCGGTGAAGCCGGGGCTTTTGCGGAGCGCCCGCCACCCGTAGCGGATGTCCTGACCTAAGCTCGTCATCGCCTGCCTCTCCTGCTTGCGATACGCACATTGGGCGTCCGCAGTTCCCTGGGTACAACTGCAGGTTTCTTGCCACTGTCAAGCGGGGTTGGACAACCTAGCTTTCGGCCAATTGGGCCCGACGTTTCAGAGCTGATATAGGATTTGTTCAAAGGCGGACAGACTGTCCGATTCCAACCAGAAGTCTCGGCTATCGGCTGCTACTCCATCCACTCCCGGAGAACGCTCTCGTCAGTCCAACCCGACTAGGTTCCGTATTGGGGAAAATTAGCCGAGCTCTTCCGGTTCGTGGAAGGCAGGAGTTTCAGAAGCTGGCGACGGTTGGACTTTGCGGCTAGGGCGGCAGGTGAGCGGCGACAATTTTGCCGCACCATGCTGCCAGTCCGCGCATCCCACCAGAGATGCCGGAGCGAGGGCCAGCGACGATGGAGGTCGGCCGCAAAGTTATCGTGCAAGGATTGTCTTATGTCGAGGACATCGTCTATGTCGGTCTTGGTGTCCTGCTCACGATTGCTGCGCTCACCTTGCTGGTGGGTGCACTGAAAACAACCGCGCTTACGTTGTGGCGCCACCAGTTCGCCGGCCAGGCAGTCAACCTGTTGGACCAGATTCTGCTGATCCTGCTTGTGATCGAATTGCTGTACACGGTGCAGGTGTCGTTTCGTGAGCATGGTTTGCTGGCCGAACCGTTTCTGGTGGTTGCGCTGATCGCTGTGATTCGGAGGATTCTGGTTCTAACTGCGGAGCTGCCCAATCTCCCCGGGGCCAGTGAAGAAGTTTTTCGCCGTGCCATTTTCGAGCTGACGCTTTTGGCGCTAATGGTGCTGATTCTGGTGGGATCGCTGATCCTGCTGCAGCGACAGGGCAGAAAGGGTGCGGGAGAGGAAGAAGCCGAAACATAGCCATCGATGCCCCCAGTCGACTGCGCGTCTACTTGAATCGCATCACTCACCCGCAATGGGGAAACCTGCTCGAGCTTCTCCGGATGTCACGCGATGCCCTTCCCGCCGCGGCTTTCTTCTCCCGATATTTGCGGCCCCCAGCCTCCCAGCTAGTGCTGGCCGCTAAGAGGCTGTTTCCGTACTTACGCGGTCGGTTTGATGACGATTGTCAGCTGCTGATCTGTCGTCGAACTGCCATCCGTCACACTTACGGTGAAAGCGAAGCTGTTTGCAACCTTTGGCGTCCCTGCGATCGACCCCGCTTGCGGGCCGCTCGGTGTCAAATCCAGACCGTCGGGCAGCGAGCCATTTTTCACCGACCACGTCACGTTGCCGCCGGCTCCGGATGCCTGAAGCTGGGCGTTGTAGGGCTGGGTGACCATTCCGTCATCCAGTTTCTGGGTTGTAATTTTCAAGCCCGCGCCTCCTCCACCGCTGGGCGTAGCAGGCGGGACCGTCTTTTGAGGAGGCTGCGGATTCTTGGGCGGCGTGGCCCCGCTCTTGTCCTCCAGCTTGTCGAGCATGCCATCCAGCAGACGTTCGGAGAAGCCGAACACAAACGCAATGGCCAGGGTGGAGGGGCGGCAGACGTCGGTGAAATCTGCCTGAAACAGAGGTCCGAGGACATTGAGTTTTGCGGCCAGATCGGAGACAAGAATTCCAGCCCACGCGCCCAATGCACCGGAGACGGGGCTAAGGAAAAGCGTCGTCCAGGAAGCGCCGTAGTCGGTCGGTACATCCTTGCGATTGAGTGAGCGGCTCATGCGGCTGATCAACCCACCCGCTGCGCCGACGACCAGCAGAATGCTGTGCTGCGGGATGGCGATGGTGAGAATCAGAAGCACGAACAAGCCGCAGCCCACCAGCCATGACGCCTTGTTCTGCCAGCTGACGAGGTCGGCAAAGCTGGTGTCGGAGCGATCTCCCAGGGTGCTAAGCGCCTGCGCAAGCAACGCTCGCAACCGGGATTCATCGGTCGGCGGCTGAGTGGCCGTGAGTGCCGTGTGAATGGTGTTCGCTAATGCCAGGCATGGGGGGTCATTCGAAAGTCGCAGTTTCTGCTCAGCCGCTTCCAGGCGCGCCATGACGGTCGGGATCAGCTGGTAGTCGACCATTTTGACTTCCGCATCGTGAACGTAGCCCCAGCCGGTGATTTCCTCACCGCGTGACCAGAAAAGAAAATTGGCAAGCCGATAGATACGACTCCTGCCCGCCGCTTTGGGAGATATCTCACGGCTGGCGTCCTCAATAACACTGTGGATCTTCTGTCTCCAGTCGCTGACTCCTGGCGTCGGACCCGTGGTGGCCGGGTTCGGCAGCATATCAAGTTCGGTGTGCAGAGTGGCTATCTGTCCCCGCAGAAGCTCGCGCGTGGGATTCGCGATTCGGTGCCACCGCACCACGACCATTGCCAGCCAATAGATCAGGCTAATCCAGAAAATGAACCGGACTTCGGCCCCGGGACTAAAGGAGCAGAGCCCGCCTAGAGGCGGGTAGGTGGCGCCTGAGAGGGGAACGTCGAGCACATCGCCCTTGTCAGTTTGAACCCGCAGCACTCCTGACGCATTTCCGTCTTGCTCCGGTTTGAAGCGGACCGCAATGATTATGGAGCCGCCCTTTAACAGCGTCTGCGGCATAGGTGCAGGTGCATCCACCTCAAAGTATTTACTGCCGAGAACGTTCTGGATAACGACATCGGCCGTGCTTGTATTTGTGACTGTGACCGTCTTCTGGGGAGGTTCGGTGGAGGAAAGCTGTTGGGCTGGAAAATCTAAATGGTCTGGCTTTGCCTTGAGCGCAGTGCTGGTAGCTTTGTTGTTATTGGTGCCTTTGTCTGCGGTGCCTTTGTCGGCGGTGCCTTTGTCGGCGGTGCCTTTGTTATCGGCCGCACCTTTGGTATCGGAGGCGGAGCCCTTGCCACCGGTGTCTTTTTGTGCGCCCTTATCGGCGCCAGCGCCTTGCTGGGCTTGCGGTGGAGGGGTCCCTTGTGCGAATACTGCAGCTGTCGGGCAGGTCAGCATCAAAAGCACAGCCCAGAAGAACTTCAGGGATTTCATGAGCGCTCCCCCTTGTGACAGTGGCATTCCCGGCGACGGACATGGATGGATGGCGAAATCAAGATGCCGCTATCCAAAACATGCGTTCGGCAGACACACTTTACATCAGGCAGGGTAGCGGCTGAAAACTTTTTTATGACTGGATGGAAAGGCGGAGGCCGACGGCATTCCTTAGTGAGGTATCGCTGACCCGCTATTCCAGATTTTCGGGCTCCAGCGCGATGCCCTTCTCGCCGGCGGCCTTCTTCTCCCAATACTTGCGGACCCAGGCTTCCCAACTCTTGCCGGCCGCGGTGTCGCGTCCGGTGAAAGCGAGGGCAGCGATATCAGAGTAAGGGACGGAAATCTTCTCGTGCGAGTTCTGTGGGATGAGACGGACGACCGACTCGGCCAGCGTGGCACCGTTGCGGCGGTCGAAGATGTAGCCTTCCACGCGCGAGCCGTCTTTGCGGGTGATGGTCACGTCGCCGCGATAGTCGAAGGCTTTCTCCAGCGCATCGCGCAGTTCGGCTTCGCTGGCGAGGCCGGGAATCCAGCCTTCGATTGCCTCGCGCTCGCGGCCATCCACGACTTCTAAATTGTCGGCGGTGAGGTTACGTTGTGGTTCGGACATAAAGCTATTTCACCACAGAGACACAGAAATCACCGACTTTTCCGAATTCTTTGTGCCGCGCGCGCCCTGGGTGGAGTCGAAATGTGTCACTATTTTGACATTGGACGGGCTTGCCCCTGGCTGCCACTCGCAACGAATTGTAGCCCGCTTCCGTTGAGTCGCCCACGCCACCCCCGACATCAAATCGTAAGTTCTGCCGTACGATCCAACCGAGACCAAGTGCTTTGCCGAAAGAAAGGAGATCCGCGATGAAACGATCTGGCAACTCGACTGCCACGCTCGAGCGCAGACAGACGGCGCCCTTACATACTCCTACCGACCTGGACGCGTCCGCGACCAGGGACATTGCCGGGGCCATGAACGCCATTCTGGCTGACGTGTTCGCCCTGTACTTGAAGACCAAGAATTTTCACTGGCACATGACTGGCCCTCATTTCCGTGACTACCATCTCCTGCTGGATGAACAAGCCGACCAAATCTTCGCGATGACCGATCCCATTGCCGAGCGTATCCGCAAAATCGGCGAGTCCACCATCCGGTCGATTGGGCAGGTCGCTCGGCTCAAGCGAGTGGATGACAACGATGCTGAATACGTTGAGCCGGCAGACATGCTGGCTGAGCTGCGTGAGGACAATAAGGCACTGACGGTACGCCTGCGCGAAGCGCACACCACCTGCGAAGAGCACGAAGACGTTGCTACAACGAGCCTCATCGAAGTATGGATCGATGAGACGGAACGCCGCACCTGGTTCCTGTTCGAGGCCACCCGGCGTCCGGATTCGACGGGACACTAAACAGATTGCGGCAGCGAAGAACGAAGCTTCCCTTACCCCAACAAGTTCAAAACCGGGACTTGTTGGGGCCCGGAAACCGCTAATGAGTGGGGCAGGCGGCGTGACCGTCATCACTAGCCGGCCTCTTCAAGCGTCCAAATTCAGGAGCTCGATTTCACCTGGAATTGAGTCATGGAACACGATTTGTCGATCGATGTCTAACTGTCCTGATCGTCCCTCATAAATCGCCCACCAGGCCAAGGCTAATACCGGAAGCAAAACAAGTAATCGGATTGGGTTGGAGCGCGCCCAGTGCTCGATAGTGGCGGGCAGGACGGCGAAGGCAAAAACGCCGAGCATACAAAACAGGATCTTGAGCAGCGCAGCCTGTTGGAATCCGGCTTTGGCGCAGGTGAACGGAAGCTTGCGGAAGGCAAGCACGAGACCGGCGATGAGCGTCGCAGACAGGACGGTCAGGACCAGCCATTGATACAGAGCTGCCATCACGCCCCAACGAAATGCGAACACCATCGAGATTGCAACGATTATCGGCAGGACAAGAAGAAAAGCGGTCTTTCCGGCGAGCACTGCACACTCCTCCAGGGAGGGCGCGATCAGAAAGCGGAAGGTCCAGTTGGCATTCAGCTCGACCGGCATATCGAACGTATATCGTATGCCGAGAACGCAACAGTACAGGACGATGAGCGATGCCGCGAACTGAGCCGTCGTTGGGCCTTCAACACCAAGACCGCTCCCCAGCAAAAGCTGACTTGCGGCGACGAAACCTATGGCTGCGAATACGGCAATCGCCGCACGATGACGGTCGCTTCTAAGCAGTGTCCGCACGACAAAACGGAATCCAGCCTGCTCAAAGGGAGTTCGCAAAACCGTGCGGTCCAGAATTCGGCCAAGGGTTGAGCCGACTCGCCACAAGTGACTTCGAGTCCGCGGTGTTGACATTTCCGACATCCGCGAAAAATGACGTTTGTAAGCCAAGCCATACGCCATCGCGCCCACGAAGATCGTAAGCAACAAGGCGAGTAGCGCCACAAGGGCGAAGTGCCTGAAGGTTGAGTTGGTTGCGCCCCGTGCCCATTGGCACATTCCGAGAAACCACATAGACGGGAGATAGCGGAGAACGGGATGGGTTGCAATGGCTCCCTGTGCGATGTATCGCGATACGGTGAACGCGCTTGCGAAAAAGAGCAGGAGCGCGATGGCTATAAGGCCGCGAAGATAGAGTGAGATGGCCTGAAAAACCCGCGCTGAGAGAACCGCCATGCATACTCCGGCGACGGCGAACACGGTTGTGAAGCTGAACATGCTGGCCGCGACAATTGCTACACCATGGCCGAGTGCTATTTTGCCGAAGAAGAGGAAGGATTCCTGGGACGCGCTCACAACCAGTGGGAAGAGGACGGCTGAGGCGGCATTCACGTCGATGCAGAAGATCATCGCGAACAGCAATATCGCCGCCAGGCCCGCTGCAAAGATCTGACGGGTGTGGACGGGCAGCGGAACGATGTTGACCATATCCCGACGGTCCAGGAAAAGCATGTCCCACTTCCAGAGCGCAACGCCGCCGCTGACCAGCATGGCAAGCGCGATGAAGAGATATTCATCGGACAGTGACGAGGCGTAAGGATCAAATTTGATTTGACCACGCAGGAAGCGCAGCAGACTGCCATACTTGTTGAACAGAAGCAAAGAAAGGAAAGCTCCGGGAAGCGTAAGAACAGTTAAAGCGAGGACTATGCCACGATCCATCTCGTCGCTATCGGCGTTGGCGCCATGAAGCATGCGGCCAAGCTTGAGCTTTACGAGTTGATAAAGCGGGGAGCCCTCAAGGCGCCGCGACGTACGGTCCGCGATTCCGGGATCTGTCATTCACAACGACCTCGATGATTTCGTTGGAAACTTTTTCAGCGTCTACTGCGTTCACCAGGTTCGAGAACGTTTCCTCCAATGACGCCTCTTTCCGAACTTTGGGCAGATTGGCGGCGGCTTCGTAGGCGACCACATTCCCTCCTCGCAGGATCAGCAAATGGGAGCAAACTTTCTCCACCACTTCCAGGACGTGCGAGCAATAGAACACTGCCTTGCCACACTCGCCGAGTCTCCGGATCAGGTTCTTGAAGATAAGCGCGGATACGACGTCGAGTCCGGACAATGGTTCGTCGAAGACGAGTAAGGTGGGATTGTCGATCAATGCGGCGATGAGCAGAATCCGCTGCCGCATGCCTTTCGAGTATGAGGCGATTGATCCATCGCGATGCGAGTGCATCGAGAACAAATGAAGCAGGTCGGCGATCTTCTGGTCACGCTGTTTACGTTCCATACCACGGAGCGTGCCAACCAACTCAAGGTACTCCCGGCCGGAAAGATAGGGGTACAGGTTCGGTTCCTCCGGCACGTAGCCAAGCTGCTTGCGATAGCCGACCAGGTCGGAGTGAATGTCTGCGCCGCTAAACAGGACTTGTCCGCTGCTGGGTTGAAGCAACCCAATGAGCATTTTCACGGTGGTGCTCTTGCCGGCCCCGTTGGGCCCAAGGCAGCCGAGGATCTGGCCGGGAGTGATGGTGAAAGAGACGTCTTGCACTGCGGGCAGGCTGTTGAACTTTTTCGTTAGCTGCCGCACTTCCAGCATGATGTGTTAGACACCGGTTTGGGCGGCGGAGTTCCGAGCGGGTGGTGCTAAGTGGTTCGAATCAGCGGGACTCTCTTCTTGCCGCTCACGAATGTTGCAGCCAGTTCAAGACAAAATCGGCACTCGATAGGGACCCCGGTGTCGCTGGTGATGACAATTCTTGAAACGGAGTTCCTCGGTGTTCTCTGGGTCCTCAGTGGTGAAAGCTTTGGTTACGAGTCGGAGGAGCCGATCTGCACTAGTGGATTGTATTCGTGCACGGGGCGGACTTTTTCGTTCAGCAAGGCGAGAGCTTCGTCGTCTTTGTACTCCGTCGAAAACGTTGCGCGGACGGTCGCCAGAAATCCCTTCAGCGAGCCAAAGGTATCGTTCACGGCCGAAGCCTCGTATCCGCTGTGGACCATGCAGTTGGCGCATTTGGGATTGCCGGACTCGGTGCCGTACTTGTGCCACTCAGTCTCGCGCATTAACTCGTCAAAGGTATCGGCGTAGCCGTCCTGCAGCAGATAACACGGCTTCTGCCAGCCAAAGAGGTTGAAGGTTGGCATTCCCCAGGCGGTACACGGGTAGTCACGCTTGCCCATCAGGAATTCGAGAAACAGCGGCGACTGATTGAAGACCCAGTTCTTCTTGCGGTTCGCGAGAATTGTGCGGAAGAGCCGGCGGGTGCGCGCGCGTCCGAGGAAGTGCTTCTGGTCGGGCGCTTTGTCGTACGAGTAGCCGGGCGAGAGCATCATGCCTTCTACGCCGAGCTCCATCATCTCGTCGAAGAAGCGGCGCACGCTGACGGGATCGGCGCCATCGAAGAGAGTGGTGTTGGTAGTGACGCGGAAGCCGCGGCGCAGCGCTTCTTTCATCCCGTCGAGCGCGGCGTCGAATCCGCCTTCGCGGCAGACGGAGAAGTCGTGGTGCTCGCGCTCACCATCCATGTGGACGGAGAAGGTCAGGTACTTGCTGGGCTGGAACAGGTCGAGCTTTTCGTTCAGCAACAGCGCGTTAGTGCAGAGGTAGATGTACTTCTTGCGCGCGACCAGGCCCTCGACGATCTTGTCGATCTCGGGATGCATGAGCGGCTCGCCGCCGGGGATGGAGACCATGGGCGCGCCACATTCGTCGACGGCGCGGAAGCACTCCTCGGGCGAGAGGTTCTGCTTGAGCACGTGCGCGGGATATTGGATTTTGCCGCAGCCGGCGCAGGCCAGATTGCAACGGAAGAGCGGCTCCAGCATCAAGACGAGCGGGTAGCGCTTGCGCCCTTTCACGCGCTGCTTCAGGACGTACGTCGCGACCGTCCACATTTGGGAGATTGGGACTGCCATAATCAGCAACTAGCAACTAGCAGCTAGTAATCAGCTTAAACTCTCTTTCCGCGATTCGCGCGCTTAGGGTTGCCATCCTGCGCAGTTCGATCTCTATTGTAAAGCCCAACTGCGCAGTTTCGCGAATACAACACCTTTACCATTCCGTGTATTTTATTGAATCGATGCGCGGCAGGCTTGTCTGGTGCCCTTTCTGTGAATTGCGGGTCTAAGCCGTGGAGGTGCGCCATGCTGCACCCGCGAGGTTCCCTGCTACTCGCCGTCATACTCGCCACGCTCGCCGTTGTCGCACAGCAACATCCGCGTGCTGCTCAACAAAAGGCCGAAGCCGAGCTGCTGGCTCTGCATCAGGGAGACCGTCGGGCTCATTTCAAGCACGACATTAACGCCTTGCTCGCACACGTCGGCTCTCAACTGGTCGATGTGCGGGATGGCAAGGTCGCGGTGATGAGCCGCGAGGACATACGGGCGAAATTTGCCGACTATTTCAGCCATGCCGAGTTTTCCGCCTGGGACGATGTCCAGCCGCCGGTCGTACGCGCCTCCGATGACGGCATGATGGGCTGGATGATCGTGCGGGTCCGCATAGCCTACACGGAGAAAGACAGATCAGGCATCAAGAGTAAACACGATTCGACGGCGGCCTGGATGTCCGCCTATGAGAAGCGAAACGGCAACTGGGTTATGACCGGGGTGACCTCAACCTTCGAAGAGCATTGACCGGGAGCCAAATCCGCTTCCTTCGCGGACGGGCTCAGAGCAGCCCAAGGAGCCCCGGTTGTCCAAAAGCTCCGGCATGTGAATTTCCAACTATTTGCGATTGTGCTCTTGTCATCTACTTGGCTTTTCCATAGCATCTCATCAGGAAACCGGCCTGCAAAGTTGGTGTTGGTGGCTACCGTTTTTTGAACCAATGCTTAATGAACAGGGGGCCCGGCTCGTATTCGGTTGGTGTGCGATGCTCCGCCATGCGGAGATGCCTAAAGACCGCGGCGGGTTCCCACCGTCTTGGACGGGTTCATTGACGGCCCACTAAGCACGGCCCCGCGGGTCGGTTTTTTTACTGGGGCGATTCGCCTGTCGCCCTTCGCTTTTCGCCGGATATTTCCCTTTGGGGCACCCCCACAATAATTAGCTGGTGCCGGAGCTGGAAAAAGGCAATGGTTCGGGCCAGTTCTGGCGAAAAGCGAATGGCGAAGAGCGAACAGCGGCCTCTCTGCATCTAAAATAGCAACGTGTTTCCCCGTTTATTTCACCTGGGCAATTTCAGTTTGCCGACGTACGGCATGATGGCGGCGCTCGGCCTGGTCTTCGGCCTGCTGCTGATTGTCAAGATCGGCCGAGAGCAGGGCCTTGATCCCGAAAAGCTCTGGAACCTGGGCATCATCGCGATCCTGTCGGGCATTGTGGGAGCCAAGCTGCTGCTTTTCGTGACCGACGCCGATTTCCGGCAACATCCGTTTTCGCTGGCTACGTTGCAGGCGGGGGGCGTGTGGTCTGGCGGATTCGTGCTCGCACTCATCATGTGCATCTGGTACATGCGCCGAAACCATATGCCGGTGTTGCGCGCGTGCGACGTCTTCGCGCCGGGCCTGGCGCTGGGGCATGCCTTCGGGCGCGTCGGCTGCTTCGCCGCAGGCTGCTGCTATGGACACGAGACGCATGTGCCGTGGGCGGTGACGTTCCGTAATCCTTTAGCGAACGAAATTGTCGGCACGCCGCTGAACATTCCTCTGCATCCCACGCAGCTTTACGAGATGGTGCTGGAACTCGCCAATTGTCTGGTCCTCGTGTGGCTGATTCGGCGCAAGAAGTTTGAAGGCGAGATCATTGGCACGTACATGATCATTTACGGAATTGGCCGCTATTTCATCGAGTTCTTCCGCGGTGATCCAGGACGCGGCGAGTTCCTGGGGTGGATGAGCGGTACACAGGCCGTAGCACTCCTTCTAGTGATCTGCGGTGGGCTGCTGTGGATGCGCCGCGTGGCGCTAAGTCCGCCGGTAGCGGTCAAAGCGGTGCGGTAAACCCTGTTTCACCACCGAGAACAACGGAGCGCACGGAAGCGGTAAAGGTGCTGTGTAGAATTCCGGCTTCTGAGAATTCTCCGTGGTGTGTGTGTTCTCCGTGGTAAATCAGACTTGTCCAGCGAGGCTGCATTGATGGCGAAGCAAACTGTGGAAACTACATGTTGCGTGGTGGGTGGCGGCCCGGCGGGTGTGATGCTCGGTTACCTTCTGGCGCGTGCCGGAGTTGCGGTGACCGTGCTGGAAAAGCACAAAGACTTCTTTCGCGACTTTCGCGGCGATACCGTGCATCCTTCAACGCTCGAAGTCATGTATGAACTCGGGATCCTTGACGATCTCCTCAAGCTGCCACACCAGAAGCTCAGATCAGTGGGGGGAGTATTTGGCGACTTTCACTTTACAGTCGCCGATCTCAGCAGAGTACCGACGCATTGCAAGTTTGTTGCGTTGATGCCGCAGTGGGACTTTTTGAATTTCCTCTCGGCAAAGGCCAAGCAGTTCCCCAGCTTCAGCTTGCGCACGGAGCACGAGGCGGTCGACGTGATCACCGGCAGCGGTGCCGTGCGTGGCGTGGTGGTGCAGACGCCGGACGGGCAAGTCGAGATTCTGGCGGATTTGGTTGTCGACTGCGAAGGGCGGCATTCGCGCCTCCGCGAAGCCGCACAACTCCAGGTACAGGAGTTTGGTGTTCCAATTGATGTTCTGTGGTTTCGTATCAGCCGCACCGGAAACGATCCCGAGCAGCTGTTTGGCAACATTAATTACGGCAAGGCACTCGTTCTTATTCCTCGCGGCAACTATTTTCAGGCGGGACTCATCATCCGCAAGGGATCATTCGCCGAAGTTCAGGAACGTGGTTTGGAAGCTTTTCGTGAAGACATTCGCCATATCGCGCCATACTTAGGCGAGCGAGTTGAAGAACTGCGCGACTGGGAGCAGATCAAATTACTTTCCGTACAGATCAACCGTTTGCGCCGCTGGTCTCGGGCGGGGCTGCTGTGCATCGGCGACGCGGCGCATGCGATGTCGCCGGCGGGAGGAGTCGGCATCAATCTCGCTATCCAGGACGCGGTCGCTACAGCGAACCTGCTAACCGAACCGCTCCGCCAGGGACGCGTCAATGAAGCTTTGCTGGCGCGCGTGCAGCAGCGTAGGGAATTTCCGACGGTTGTGACGCAGTTTTTGCAGGTAAACGCGCACAAGGGTCTGGAGAAGGTGTTTCGGAATTCGGGACCCATGCGCGCGCCATGGCAATTCAAGGCCGTCATGAGCATACCCGGCGTTCAGCACGTGGTAGCGCGGGTGGTTGGCGTAGGGATTCTGCCCGAGCATGTTGCTGTGGCTGGAAAGCAGCCAACGTACGATGGGCAGCGGTTGAAGAAGATTGCCATGGGCGCGGGACTGGCGCTCGCGGGGGCGGCGATTGGCTGGCGTCTGTTGCGCAGCTTCGGAACCCGCAAGCGGAGATACGCGTGGAGCTAGATTGACCTGGTGAAGGCAGCCGCACGGCATCTATTGACTGGCTACAATCGTGTTCCGCCACTCGACTCGAAGATGCCGTTCGCGGTCGCGAGCCCAGCCGAACTCAGCCAATTTCCAGGCGCGAACGCATCTTCTGCGCCAGCTCCCGCACCGACCTGATTTTTTCTGCAATCTCCGGAGAGAGGCCTTGTTGCCGGAGCGCCAGCTCAGAGCTCAACAGGATTCCGGTGATTTCTCCGCGCAACTCGTTGCGCAGCACTCTGCCGGCTGAGCGCTCGGCCGCCAGCTTTTCTGTTTCGCCGCGCCGCAGCGCCACTTGCACTTCGCGCACAATTCGTTCGGGGCTGTGCAAAGCCAGGTTCACATACAACGGCATGGCAGTCCCGCAGTGGTTGAGGAGCGTGTCGACGGCGCGGAAGTCGGCCTCCAGCAACGATTGATCGGTTGCGAGAATGTCGTATTCGGCGGCTTGCATCTTAGCCACCGCTTGCGGCACCGCGGCCGCGACATGGGTCTTGTGTCCGGTCCCCTGCTCCAACGCAGCAGCATATTCCTTTGAACGGGAAGAAGTGGTCACCAGGAGAATCATCTTGGTTCCTTTCTGCCGCGCATTCGGTGGAGCGCACCTCAACTCTCCGGCGTGCGCGGGGCGCTTGTCGGTCATACCATCGTCAGTTCGGGCTGGTACTGTACTCGCGGCTGGCCGCGTAACGCTCAGAGACCCGGACCGTATTCTTTGAGTTTGCGATACAGGGTAGTCTTGCCTATTCCGAGCCGGCGCGCCGCCTCCAGTTTGTCGCCGCCGAGCACGGAGATGGCATGCAAAATCGCCTGTTTCTCCAGATGCTCGAGTGGAATTATCACCGTAGCATCCGGCGCTGCTCCTTCCGGCTTGGCCTCGGCCTTGAAATTCTGTATCTGTGTTGGCAGGTCAACCACTTGAATCGTCGGCAGCGAACAAGTCGTGCAAGCCCGCTGAACACAGTTTTCCAATTCGCGAACATTGCCCGGCCAATCGTATTCCAGCATCAAGCGCAGCGCATCGTCAGAAAGGGTGTGCTTCTGGCCTGCCCCGGCGTTGTTGACCTTGTCGAGAATGCTCCCGATCAGCAGCGGGATATCCTGCTTGCGCTCGCGCAGCGGCGGGATCCGCAACGTAAGCACGTTGAGCCGGAAGTAGAGATCGCGACGAAACGTCCCTTGGCTCACCGCCGCCTCCAGGTCGCGGTTGGTGGCAGCCAGGACACGAACATTGATGGGGACTGCGCGAGTGCCTCCTACCGGTCGCACCTCTTTTTCCTGGATGGCCCGCAATAGCTTGGCTTGCAGGTCGACGGGCAGTTCGCCAACCTCATCCAGAAAGACGGTTCCGCCTTCGGCTGTTGCCAACAGGCCTTCTTTGGGCCGGAGTGCGCCGGTAAAAGCGCCACGCACATAGCCGAAGAGTTCGCTCTCGATCAGGGTCGGGACAAGCGCGCCGCAATCTACCGGGATAAACGGCTGGTCTTTGTAGGGGCCGGCGTAGTGGATGGAGCGCGCCACCAACTCCTTGCCGGTGCCGCTTTCTCCCAGGATGAGGACAGGATGGGTGCTATGGGCCGCTTTGGCGATGATGCGATACAGCTTCTCCATCTCGGGGGAATGTCCGACGAGCTGGCCAAAGCCTTGCTTGGACTTGAGTTGCTCGCGCAAGAGCCTGTTCTCAGCGGTCAGCTTCAGGTGCGAGGTCACCCGCTCCAACTCGAGGCGTAGTTCCTCGAAATTGAATGGCTTGGTTATGTAGTCGTATGCCCCCAATTTCATCGCCTGCACCGCCGATTGCACCGTGGCAAAACCAGTCATCACGATCACGAGCGTTTCGGGGCGGCGCCGCTTGATATCGCGGAGAAACTCCAGGCCGTTGTTTCCAGGCAAACGCAGATCAAGCAGGACTACATCGACATTAGTGGCTTCTAAGGCGCGGTATGCTTCGTCGCGCGACTCAGCCGTCTGGGTACCAAAGCCAAGCGAGCGTGCCACCTCGCGGCAGCACTCCCGAACCGCGCGCTCGTCTTCTACGATCAACAGGTTCAAGAGGTTAGCCTCAGCCGTCCGCTCAGTTGCCGGAACTGCCTCTGTCGCAATCACGTTAGTCGCCTCTTTTCGGCGGCGTATGGTACAGCCGTCACCGATCTTTTAGCGTTCACTACCATCATCCCTTTTTGGGAAAACGCTGCTAGTGCAGCGGTCACAGCCTCCTGTGAGGTGGAGAGAAAGCTCTGACACAGAGTGTCGGTTGCTGCCATCCTCAGCTGAAGTGATGGCTGCCAGGGCTTCGCAGCGTTGCACGAGCCGCTTCAGCAGCTGGCTACTGCGCTGCGCATTGCGTGTCAGCTCATGCACCGGGCGCTTCAAATGGCTGTAAGGAGGCAACTTCCACTCAAGAAGCTGGGCATTCATCAACACGGCTGTCATCAGGTTGGAAAGCTGGTGAACAATGTCCGTGCAATCGTTGCTTGACCGCTGCGAGGGGCACGCCTTATCGCTGACATGCCCCTCGCTGTCACCGCGGGAGGAGGGCATCGCATCGCAGATTTCAGTGCTTCCGTCGAGGTTTAAGTCGAAATCGTCGCCCGGAGGAGGACTCGCTCCTGGTGCTGGATTCGCGGGGCAAAACAGTGCCTTCGCGAGTTGACTGGCGGGCGAACCAGCATCGAAGGCGGATCCAATCGCGCCTTGTGCTGCCCTGTTTGGTTCGTTCCGCAGTGTGCCGCCGGTCGTCGCCTTCATGGCCTGTCCGCCGCCTTCAGATTGGTCCGGATACGGCTACACTGAAAGCAAGCGAATCGCCAACTCTAACGCTGGGTTAACTGCTGATTGGAAGGAAGTTACGGGTATGCGGCCGAATTCGCGTATGGGTCGCTACATTAGTGCGAGTTCAGAATGGAACTGCGGGCGACGGGAAACGTCGCAAACCATTGTTGTTGGGGGAATTGACTGACGTCTCGTTCCGGGAAAGCGGAGCGGTCGCGACGCCCGAAATAGAATCGGGGCTTGGGGCGACGTATCGCCCCAGGGCCCCGATAGCTGTGTCGCGGTTTTGGTCGTCAGCTACTGGCGGCTGCCGTTGGAGCTATTGCTGGCCGCATTCGCCGTCTCCGCCGATGCGCCGTCCTGTTGCAGCAGAAGCCCGTTGTACGCCGAGGCGGCCAGCAGCCGTCCCTGATAACTCAAAGCGGAGCGTATGGAAACTCCGGTATCGGGTGTGCGCTTCCAAGTCTGGCCGCCATCGTTGCTCTCGAAGACGCCGTGCGCATGCATCGCAGTGGCCAGCATGTGTTGTGATCCCGGCGCATCGTAAACCACCAACACATCGCGCGCGGGCAGTCCGCCGAGGGTGTGCTCCCAGGTCTTCCCCCCATCCACGGACCGCAGCGCGCCTTCGCGCGTTGCCAGCCAGAGTGAGCCATCGGAAACCTGGGTCAGGTTATAGAGGCCGGTAACATACTGTGGATACCTGACCTCACTCCACGACTTGCCGGAATCCTGAGACAAGAAAGCACGCTTGGGTGATATCAGGCTGACTGTCCCATCGACGAAGGTATTGACGGCGATGAAGTCGTTCTCGCCTGCGACCAACGTTCCGTACCATTTGCGGCCATGATCGACGCTGAGGAATAGTCCCTCGGCAGTAACGGCATACCAAGTGTCGCCGGAAAGGTCGAAGGCGCGAATTCGGGGCGCGTTGTCCAGCGGAATGACATGCTCGGTGGCGAGGATTTTGTGCGCGACGGTCGCGCGAGCGGTCGTCCGGGTCTTAGAAGATCGCGAAGCCGAGGTACGGGCTGGGGTGGACGGCTTTTCCCCCGCTTGCGGCAGTGGTCCCTGAATCATGGTCGCGGGCTGCCATTCACCGTTCAGCGATGTGAGATAGAAGACTCCGTGGTTGGTGCCGGCGAAGATCACGCCATCCGCCGCCTGCCGCAAGCTCAGGATATCGCGCTCATCCAAGCCACGGTTGGATTGTCTCCAGGTCGCACCGCTGTCGTCAGAGATGAAGAAGCCGCCCAAATATTTGTCGTTCACCACGCCCACGTAGATGCGATTGGGGTCCTGGTTATCGACAACCACGCCGCCGATGACACGGTGAGAGAATCCGCGGTTCGAGGTCTGATAGTGCGCAAAGCCGTCATTACTGGCCAGCACGCCGCCGCGATCGGTGGCCACGAGCACGTGATCCGGATTGACCGGATCGACCAACACATCATTGACGATGACAGCATCGTCGGTGACCAGCTTCCATTTATCCCCGCCATCCACTGACTTCCAGAGGCCGCCGGTGGTGCCGGCGTAAACGATCGAGGAGCGCTGCGTGTCCTGCTTTAACACGCGGGTGCGCATCGCGGAGTGCGGTAACGCAAGAGAGATGCGGTGAAAGTATTCGGCCCTGTTGAGGCTCTTGTACATGCCCGAGCACGCGCTCGCGTAGACCGTGGAAGGATTCCTGGGATCGACAATGATGCTGAACATGTCGGAATCGAAAGCGATGCCGTGGCTGATGCTGTGCCAGTTTGCGCCCCCATCCTCTGTTTTCCACGGCAAGTGCCAGGTGCCGGCGTAGATGATGTTGGGATTTTGCGGGTCGATGGCCAGCGACTCGATGTTCTTGATCTCGGCTTGATTCGCGGGAGAGATGCGCTCCCAGGTCGCGCCGCCGTCAGGCGAGCGAAATACTCCATCGAGCGCGCCAATGACGAGAATGTTGGGATTGCTCGGTGCCATCGCCAGGGCGCGAATGGATTTCCCATGCACGCCCTTCAGCGTACGCCAGGTGCGGCCACCATCATCGGAGCGGAAAACGTCGCCCTCGTCGCCATTGCTTAAACTCCACGCAGCCACATAGATGGTCGATGGACGCGCGGGGTCGAAGATGATGTGGTCCAGGACGTAATCGTCGTCTGGTCCGAAGTGCTCGAACAGCGACCACGAGGCGCCACTGTCCTCGGAGATAAACATCTGTCCGGCACTCGTGCCAAGCAGTATCCGGCTGGGATTGCCGGGATCATAGGCGAGACTGCGGACATCGCCACCTTCGGGGCCGATCAAGCGCCAATCAGAAGCTGAGGCCTGGAGCAGGAATCCCAATAAAGACAAAAAGACGATTCTTACTACAAACGAAATTTTGCGACCCATAACAGAATGTTCCGACCCTTAACATGACATTAGAGAAACGGCGCCAATCTTTTCATCATAATCCCGAGCAGCTGCGCGCGGGGAGTCTCGAGGCGAAATAAGCACCATGAAGGTAACTTTCCACTGAGGTTACGCCGGAGCTCGCAAGTCTTCAGGCACCGTACAGCCTGCGATCGCCCGGAAAAAACAGCAGGCGAAATTCAGCTACTACATAGGGATGCTCGATTTCCAAAGCTGCGTTGCAAAAGCAGCGGTAAGTTCCAAAGACTCAGGGCAAAGAAAAGGCCGGTGAGAGCTTTCGTTCCCACCGGCCAGAGTGTTCGAAGCAGTCGAATCGCTACTGCTGTGGCGTCATTGCGTCCTTAGTCTTCTCGGCACCCTTCTTCACAGCGTGCCCAGTTTTCTTGGCCGCCTTGCCAGTTTCGGTCGCAGCGGTCTCGGCACCTTGCTCCACGGCCTCGCCCGTGCTCTGGGCCATGCCCGCAGCGCCTTTCTTGTGCTTCATGGAAGGCGCCTTCCGTGGTTTCGGATAGGCGTTCTCGCTGGGCTTCACCACCGACTCGTCAACCGTCTGCGTGTTCTGCAGATCGGCGGACGTGGCCTCATCCGCACCTTGCGGTACCCAGATGATGTCGGCGACCTTCTGCTGGCCGGTGCCAGTGCGCACTTCAACGCGGCTCGGGTCGATGCCCTGCTGCTGCACCAGGTACGCCTTGGCATTCACGGCGCGCTGAGCAGCCAGGTTCATCGGTTGACGCTTCTTGCCCTTGCCTTCCATCGGCGCCTTCTCGCCATCGGCGTAACCGACGATGACAATCTTCGCGTTTGGATCGGCCTTCAGACGGCTGGCAACGTCGTCCAGAATGGCCTTGGCAGTGTTATCCACGCGCCACGGACGCTTGAGATCCGGGAACTGGATGGAAGCGATCTTACTGGTGCTCGGCGGTGGCGGCGGAACTTCGACGTTCACCGTGCACGTGCCGGTACCCGAGAGATTGCGAGCATCGGTCGCGGTGACAGTTACCGTGACCGGTCCAGCCTGCAAGCCGGCGGTGTCAAGGGTCGCGGTCATACCGGTGCCGCTGATCTTGCCAGCGCTCGCGTTGTAGGAGAAGTTGGCGATCTGCGAGTTATCCGGGCTGCTCGCAATGGTGGTGATAGTGGAAGGCGTGCCAGACTGTACCGTACTCGGATTGGTCGAGCAGCTGACCTGCGGCGGATTCATCGGCTTCGCCTTCACCGTATAGTTCGCGGCGCAAGTTGCCGTTCCGCCCTTCTTCGTCTTCGGATCGCTGATGGTAGCGTTCGCCGCATAGCTGCCCGCGGCCACGCCAGTGGTATCGATCCGGGCGGACTGGGCATCGGTCTTGTCCAGCTTGCCGCCGTTGGTTGTCCAGGCGTAGGCAACCGTGTGCTTAGGGTTGAAATTGCTTGGGGTCGCGGTGACGGTTATCGGCTCGCCCTCAGTCACCTCGGTCGGCTGCGCGGTGCAAGCTGCCGTGGGATTGGGGGTGTAGTAATTACCCAGGTTGTACAGCAATCCGGCCGATAGCCGGACGCTGTTCCACTGTGGCTTGGTAATGGGGATTTTCTGGCTGTAATTGCTGTAGATGTAATCTACTTGGGCTACGCGAAGGCCCAGATGATGGCCAATGTTGTAGTCGAACCCGCCGCCTGCACCCAAGGCTGCGTTCCACTGGTCAACGTAGGTCGGTGCGATCTGACGTATGGTGCCGGCAAACACGCGGAAGAACGGGGAAAAACTGTCCGTGTGGTACTTGTACTGCAAACCGCCGAGAATGTAATAAATGTTCTGTTCCTGGGTGCCGAAATGTTGGCTACTATCGACCAAAACGCCGAGATTGTGGTACCAAGGCGTGTAGTAGACGAACGACTCGTCGATTCCCGTTGTATGGTCCGTGGTAGGAATACCGAAATCGTAGTGTCCGCCGGGATGCAACCAGGCATACCCAGCGTAGATTTCAGCTTTCGGCTGGATGGTGACTTGGGCCGCCGCATAGGTGCCAAGCAGGCACAACGCGAACACAACGGCCAGTGTTGCAATAAGGCGTCTCGGGACTACTCCAATACGCGAAGACATTCTTGATCCTCCGGAACTCAGCAGTGCCGCAAGCAAAGTGGTGCAGCTCGGTTTCCAAAATTCCTGGTACAAGTGCAGGGAAAACGTCCTGCTCGCAACAGCAGGCAATTGTACAGCAACAGCAAAGATTAACAAACCTTTTATGTTCCAGCGGTTACTTGTTCTAAATCACGGTATTTACTAGTTTTGTACCCGGCAACTCTGCTTGTTTATCGGTGCTCTTCGGTTTCCTGCCCCTGAAAGTTGCGCCATGAGCGCTCGGTGCATATTAACAGCCCTCCCCCGGCTTGTGCGGGGGCCCCCGAATCTCGGGGCGGTGCAAAAAGGGGAATCGTCCATTCGAACTAGCCGGGCAGGAACGCCGGGGGGAAATGGTACCTTAGTGGAGAGTCTGCCACCCTCATGCCGTAGAAGATTTGCTCTTTGTTCCTAAGAAGGGCGGCTGCGCATCTAAGCTGCTGTTGGCGGGCAACGGCCGGTTGTGGCGTCACTGTCGTTGAGATATTCGAGACGGTCTCATGGCGCAAGAAAAAGTCCTTATCGTCGAAGACGAGGAATACGAACGCACCGGATTGGCCGAACTGGTCCAAGGGTGGGGCTACGACACAGAAACCGCGTGCGACGGAGTTGAGGCACTGCTGGCGGTAGAGGCGTGGAATCCCGGCATCGTCGTGACCGATTTGCGAATGCCTCGTATGGATGGCATGCAGTTGTTGGAGCATATTGCCGCTCAGCCGCAGCAGGTTGCGGTGATTCTGCTGACGGCTCAGGGCAGCGTCGACGCTGCGGTCAGTGCAATGAAGAGTGGCGCCTTTGACTTTATCGAGAAGCCCGTCAATCCCGCGCGGTTGCGTAATATCCTGCAAAACGCTTCCCGATTGCGCGGTACCGAGCGCGAGCTGGAAGCGAGCCGCCGCAAGCTGCGCGATGTCGGAGTCTTCGGAGCGCTGGTCGGTCCCTCCAAGAGAATGCAGGAGGTCTTCCGGCTGATCGAGATGGTGGCGCCCAGTACGGCTTCGGTGCTGATCACTGGCGAAAGCGGAACAGGTAAAGAGCTGGTTGCACGCACGATTCACTCGCTCAGCAATCGAAAAACGAAACCGTTCGTCGCCATCAACTGCGCCGCGATCCCTGAGACACTAATCGAGAGCGAAATATTCGGTCACGAAAAAGGCGCCTTCACCGGAGCGCTGGAGCGCCGCATCGGTTGCTTCGAGCTGGCCGAGGGGGGCACGTTATTGCTCGACGAGATCGGCGAGATGCCCATTGCGACCCAGGCCAAGCTGCTGCGCGTTCTGGAAGACCGCAAGCTACGGCGCCTGGGCAGCAAGAGCGAAACTTCCGTCGATGTTCGGGTGCTCGCCGCAACCAACAAAGTCCCCGAAGACGCAGTGGCTAAGGGGTATTTGCGCAATGATCTTTATTACCGCCTGAACGTCTTCAACATTCAGCTTCCGCCAATGCGCGACCACAAGGAAGATACGGCCGCGCTGGTGCAGGCGCTTCTGGCAGAGATGAACCAAAAACATGGCCGCGCCGTGGGCGGTATAAGCGATCAGGTGAGCGGCGCGTTCCAGTCGTACGCCTGGCCGGGCAACGTTCGCGAGCTTCGCAATACGCTGGAGCGCGCGGTGATCGTTTGCGATGGTTCGATCATCGAGATGAAGCACCTGCCGCCGGGCTTCGGGCAGGTTGTGCCTCGTGCTCCCGTGCAGGAGGCGAACGCGGTGCGTCTGGGCGTGGGAACAACGGTGGATGAGGCGGAACGGCTGCTCATCCTGAAGACCCTCGAGGCCACGAACAACAATAAAACGCGGGCCGCCGAGATCCTTGGCATCAGTCTAAAAACGCTGCACAACAAGCTAAAAGAATACGGGGCGCAAGGCGCCAGCGAAGCCGCCGAAGCGGCAAGCTAGAAAGGCCGCTATTCGCGATTCGCTGTTCGCGATTCGTTCTTCGTTCTTCGCCAGTGACCTTCGGCCTACCTTGTCAGCAGCCCTTCCTGTGTCATCCTGAGCGACGGCGTGGCGCTTATGCACGCCGGAGTCGAAGGACCCCTATAGCGCAATATCTCCGGTCAATCGCGCGACCATTCTTCAGTTGCGACACGACAAATCCCGGGAATCCATTGGCGAAAAGCGAATGGCGACCAGCAGCAATTGCGAACCGCCGCTTGCCGCCTGTACAATCGTCTTGCTTCCTGAAGCGCGAGTTGCGTTCGCAGCTCGCATCCACCCGTGCCGAAGTGGCGGAATTGGCAGACGCGCATGGTTCAGGTCCATGTACCCGCAAGGGTGTGGGGGTTCGAGTCCCTTCTTCGGCACCAGCACCTCTCGTTTTCCCAGTGCAGGATGTGTCTTTTAGGCATCGGGGTTTTGCGCTTAATCCCAAACCGGGAATATGGTCTACCATCTAGAAGAATTTGCATATTGACAGCCTCCCCTCACGGGAAGAGACTGAAGCCCTCAGTTGCAGATGCGAGTTTCCCCACTCGCATGTAGCCCAGGTAAATCAAGCCTTCGCGTTCCTCGTAAGCAGGCTTTTGTGCTTATGACAGGGAAAGGGAACAACAATTCTCTCTCAGAAGGAGGAGCCAAATGCAAAGTCGGAAGACCGTTATTGGCGTGTTGTTACTTGTTCTGTGTGTATTCGTAGGTATTGCGGTGGCGTTGACGTTCACGTTCAAAGATGTCATCGCCACCGTCACAGCGCAGGAGACGGATACGTATGGAATAAACGATAAACAGGCAATCGCCGGCGATTACGTCGACGCCGCCGGGATCCAGCACGGCCTGATCCTGGGTGGTACGAACAGCTTCATCAGCGCCGACCGGCCGGATTGCGTAACCACCCCCAGCGCGTCATCCATCGCCTTTTATGGCATCAATAATGCGGGTGTGGCTGCGGGCTGGTGCACCAACAAGAGCAATATTGAAATAGGGTTTACGTACGCCAAGGGAACGTTCACCGACATCAAAATCGCGGGCGCAACCCTCACCAATGCGGTTGGGATTAATGACGCGGGCTCGGTGGTAGGCACTTACATCGACTCGTCCGGCAAACAGCATGGATTTTTGCTGGTTGGCTCGACGCTCACGAAGTTGGACCCGCCGGGTACCACAAGCTTGAATACAGCTTGGGGGATCAACAATGCGGGCGTGATCACCGTGTTCGGCGTCAACTCCAGCGGGACTTACCTGTCGTTTACTACCGCTGACGGGGGCCACACCTACACACCGTTTCACGCGCCCGGGGAAGGGACGATTGGGACGGCCATCCATGAGATCAACAACAACGGAGACATTACAGCCACCTATTTCGATTCCTCCAGCAACCGTCACGGCGTGCTGTTTCACGGGGGACAGTACTACTCGTTTGACGACCCCAACGGCGTAGGCAGCACCCGAGCTGACGGCCTGAATGACACGCTCGTCATAGTCGGCCGTTACGGGTCTGGTGTTTACGGCGGCGTTGGTTTCGCGGCGTTTACGCACCCGTAAAGCGATTACGACACATGAGTTTGTAGTGCAGGGGCAACGGGCTTCCCGTCGCCCCTTCATTTGTCTCCGAACAGCGCCGAGAATGGGCCATCTATACCTCCGATCGAGCGCTACGCTAAACACGTACCCATCGTCCTGTATTCCTAAACCTGCGGGGCCCCAGGGATTCGCCGTTTCCGGGCGGTCAACTCTGCGAAACCGGTGCATACCGGATTGCGAGCACCGTCTCGTCGTCGGCGCGTTCGGCGCGTCCGCGGAAGGCAGCCAGGTTGTGCTTCAATGCCTGCACCAGTCTGTTCGGGCCGCGTAAGCGCTGCTCGGAAATAAGCTTTACCACTGCGTCGACGCCATACTCCTCGTCACGCTCATTGGCCGCTTCAGAGATTCCGTCGGTGTAGAGGACGAGCGTGTCGCCCGGCGACATCTGTCCTGTAGTCACGCACAGCGTGTCATCGGAGAAGATGCCCAGCGGCTTGCAGGTGCTTTCGAAGCGGCTGATTTCGCCTTTACCCACCAGCAGCACCGGCGGATGAGCCACATTCACAAGTTCCAGAGCGCCGTGGGTTGTGGTCCTGCCAAATACTGTGGTTGCGTACTGCGAGGGGAGCGCGCTCTCACGAAAGAGGCGGTTGGCGCGCACCATGACTTCCTCGACACTGAGGCCGAGCGGAATCAATGAGCGAAACACCGCGCGCAGATTCACTGCAAGCATGGCTGCGGCCACGCCCTTGCCCGACACATCCGCCATAATGAAATACAAGTGGCCGTTCTCGCGGATCACGTCGCAATAGTCGCCGCTCACCATGCCTGCGGGCTGGTAGTAGTGAGCAATCTCCCATCCTTCGAAAGCTGTTTCAGCGGGGGGTAGCAGGCCCTTCTGGAGCTGCGCTGCCACTTCCAGGTCATACTCCAGAGCGCGCTGCTGCTTCGGCGTCATGTGTTCCAGGCAGACCGTCGTCAACGGGTCCTCGCGCAACCAGTCCTCGCCAATCTCGGTGTGGCACTCCTCGCATATACCAAAGGTGCCGTCCTCGATCCGCTGCAAGGCCTCATCGACCTGGTTCAGTAAACGGTCGATGTGCTGCTTTTCCTCACCCGCCAGCACATCGGCGAGGCGCGTCCGGCCCGCCAACAACTGCTCGCGGACGCTGTTTACGTAAGCCGTTTCTCCAATCGCCATGACTAACCACCTTTTATGATTTAGAAGGTTATGGATGGCAGCAGGATGCAGTCTTTTTCGACTCCTGCGCCGCACCAACATAACTTTACATGTCACTTAGGGGACAGGTCACCCCGCAGTTTGCGGCCAAATTACTTTTTGGGAAGTCTGCGTTCGGAGGGTGACTTTACTCCAGCTCTTCCGCCAGGCGCCGGGCGGTGTGCTCAACCTTGATCTGCGCGCCGTCTTTGTCGATGCCGCCGCGGATTTGCATCACGCAGCCGGGGCAATCCATCACGACTAATGGGGCGCCTGTGTCTTGGATGTTCTTCAGCTTGCGTTCGAGGATGGGCGCGGAAATTTCGGGCAGCTTCAGTGAATATGAGCCGCCCATGCCGCAGCACATATCGGGTTCGTACATTTCAGAGATCTCGTAGCCGGCTTTGGCTAGCAGTTCGCGCGGCTGCTGGGAAACGTTGAGCGTGCGCTTGAGGTGACAGGAGTCGTGATAGGTTACTTTGCCGAGATGCTGGCCTTCTTTAAACGTCAGCCTGCCTTCATCGACCAGTTTTTTAATGAGACTGGAGAAATCCGTGACCTTCGCAGCAAGCTCCTGGGCCCGAGGCAGAGAGTCGGTTTGGCCGAGGCTTTCGAAGTTGCTGATGAAATCGTGCTTGAGGGCGACAGTGCATGTGGGGCAGGCGGAAACTACATACTGAACATTTTCTGAGAGCAACGCGTCGATGTTGTCTTTCGCATTCTGTGCCGCGACTTCATAGGCGCCGCTGAAGCGTGCAGGCGCGCCACAACACGTCTGCCCTTCAGGGAAGATGACCTCGATACCAGCCTTGTTCAGAATCTTTACAACCGACTCGCCCATCTCGGGATACGCAAAGTCAATGAGGCAGCCGGAGTAGAACGCGGCCTTGGCTTCGCACTTGGGCTGCTGGATCTGCTTGAACTTGTCGCGCAGAGGCGCGTCGGCAATGGCAGGCAGACTGCGGAACTCCGTCATGTCGGAGAGGAAGAACGGCAGGTGGCGAATGAAACCGTCCTTCGCCAGAGGCTTTTGCGCCAGCGATGCGGTGCGCAGCATGGAGTGGAAGAGCCGTCGATTATTGACGACCGAAAAGATGGCTTTTTGGGCGAGCGATTGTCCCTTCTCGACCGCGAGTCGACGTCGCAGTTCCAGAATCAGGCCAGGGATGTCGATTTTCCCCGGACATACCTGCGTGCAATTGCCGCATTGAATGCAGAGGCTCTGAATTTCGTCCGACGCTTTTAGCGCGTCGAACCAGGCCGTGAGGATGGTGCCGATGCCGCCGGTGTATACCTTCCCGAAGACGTGGCCGCCGACCAGCCGAAACACCGGGCAGACGTTCAGGCACGATGCGCAGCGAATGCACTGCAGCGCCTGCTTGAACTTCGGGTCGTGCGACATCTCAGTGCGGCGATTATCCATCAGGACGACGTGCAGTTGCTTGGGAGTGCCGTCCGTGTTGGGGACAGGGCCGCTGATCATCGACACATAGCTGGTGAGCAACTGCGCGGTCGCGCTGCGCGGCAAGGCAGTCAGCACGGGAACAACATCGGCGAAGTCGGACATCAGCTTCTCGATGCCGACGATGGCGACGTGAATTTTGGGCAGCGTCGTCACCAAGCGCGCATTGCCTTCATTGGTGATGATGACTAGCGTGCCAGTTTCGGCGACAGCGATGTTTGCACCGGTGATGCCCATCTCGGCCGTTAGGAATTTGGTCCGCAGCTTGCCACGCGCGAACTTCACGAGTTTGGGGATATCGGGGGCCTGGCCTGGCTCGACCTGCTCGCTGAAGACGTCGGCGACTTCCTCTTTGGTCATGTGAATAGCGGGCATGACCATGTGCGAAGGGGTCTGGCCTGCGAGCTGAATAATCCACTCACCCAGATCGGTCTCGCGAACCTCAATGCCAGCTTTCTCGAGGAAGGGATTCAGATGTATTTCTTCCGAAGCCATTGATTTCGATTTGATGACGGTCTTCACGCCGTTCTGCTGCGCCAGATTGAGGATGTACTCGCGGACTTTGGCGGGATCGTTGGTGCGAAAAACCTTGGCACCGCGCGCTTCGATTTGCTGCGTGAAGCGATCGGCGAGTTCGTCCAAATGAGAGGCGGCGTAACCTTTGCGTTCGGCAATCTGGGCCCGGATAGCTTCGAAGTCGATGCCTTCATAAGCTTTTTCGCGGCTGATGCGATAGGCCTCGGAGAAACGGCCAAGCGCTCCGGTGAGATTGGGATTGTGCAGGGCGGTATTGATCGATTCGCGAAATTCTTTGCGCATCAGTTCACCCCTGCCATGTCGTCGACGAAGACGATGATGAGTTTTTCGGGGCCGTGAACACCGATGGTCAGCACGCGCTCAATGTCGGCGGTGCGGCTGGGTCCGGTAATGAAAGAGATGTAGTTGGTCTGCTCCGGGCGAATGTTGCTGAAGACGGCGGGCATGTCGGCCAGCAGGCGGTTGGTCTCGATGATCGCGATGTGGATGTTGGGCAACGTTGAGACCAGGCGGCGATCCACTGTGGCAGCGTCCTGGATGAGCGAGCCCGTGCTCGCCATCGCCCAGTCCAGTTGACTGATGCCAACCTTCGAAGCAGCGGCGTTGCCGCGGGTAACGTCGAAAATGAGCCCGGGGACGCGTTCGGCGAGCTGACCCTTGTTGACCGTGCGGAGAAAAGGACAGTCGGCCCAGACAGCATAGGACTGAGGCGAATCGGAAACGCCGGCCTCCTTCAAGTATTGCAGGATGAAGTCCAGAGCTGCGGTTTTCTGCGGGAAGCGGTGGACCTCAGCGCTGACGGCCTCGGCGCGGAGTTTGAACTGATCGAAGATGGCACTCATAAGCAAGTTTCGAGTTTCGAGTTTCGAGCTTGCAAAAAGCCAGTCGTAAGCTGTACCGGCCAGCATGACAGGGGGATAAACATGGGGCTGTGATGTACGTCGCCGGAGGTTGTGAATCGGATCACAAGACGCACCGTAGAGGGGGCTTTCAGACCCGCTTCCAGTGCCGATAGGAACAAAGCCGGGCTTTTTAGCCCGGCGGCACGTTTGACGAGATGGAGTGGGCTGTTTCCAAGACAGCCCGCCACGCAATCGTTTACTTGACCGGCAGCTTCGGAATCATCCCCGGGAAGACGTATGCCTGGAGCATTACAATCACGCCGATGATCGCTGCCAGTGCGATGGAGTGCCAGAAGACCTTGCGGAAGATCGGCCCCAACGCGTGGGAACGCTCGTAAGGATCGTCATAGCAAGCGGCACAGGCGACCATGATGGACTGCGCGTCGATCATCTTACCCATGACGCCACCCGTCGAGTTGGTGGCCACGATGAGCACCTCATTGAGATGAAGCTGCTGTGCCGTGATCCGCTGCAAGCTGCCGAAGAGCGCATTGGACGCGGTATCGGAGCCAGTCAGGAAGACGCCCAGCCAACCAAGATAAGCGGAGAAGAAGGGATAGAGAGGACCCGCGGTGGTGAAGGCCAGTCCGAGGACCGCATCGGTACCGGAGTAGCGGGTCAAATAGCCCAAGCCCAGCACCTGGCCGATCACGAGTACGGGGATCTTCATGCGGCGAAGGGTGCGTACGGTCGCTTCCTTCCATTGGCTGGCGCTCAATTTCAAGATCAGGCCAGTGAGAATGGCAGCAACGAAAACGCCGGTGCCGGCGGCTGAGAACCAGTTGATGTTGAAGACAGCGCCCTCAGGCTTGGCGGTCAGCGCCGCCACCGGAGGCATGCGCTGCACCAGATTATGCAGTGCGGGCATCTGCCAGGTGGGCAGCGAAAGGGTGCCGCCCAACTTCGAGCCAAGCAGGGTTGTGTTGATCTTGATGCTGGCAAGCAGGGTATTGAGGTGCGTCTTCCAGGTCGGCATACCCCAGATGGCGCAGCAGGCGATCAAGACCGCCCACGGCGCCCAGGCATAAGCAGTCTGGCCGATGGTGTAGGGGTACTTCCACTCCGCTTTGGCCGGCTGCACCGCCTGTCCCCCACTTCCACCGGCGGGGGCTGCGGCCAGTGCCGCCCGCTCGGACCTCAGCAGAAAACGCGTTTTTGGATGCCAGACAAAGCGCAGGAACAGCGCAGTGCAGATCACGGAAAAGACGCCCGAAACCACGTCGGTCATGAGGTGGAAAGCGGCGGTCTGGGAGGCGAAGAACTGCATGATGGCGAATGAGGCGCCGGAGCAGAGGGTCGCCGGCCACACCTCCCATGCGTCCTTTAATTTGCCTCCCTGCATGAGCACAAAGGTCGTCACCAGCCAGAAGGGGATGAGAATGGAGACGAAGGGGAGCTGCCGGCCGGCCATGGCGGACAGCGTGAGCTGATCGAGACCGCTCACCGAGGCCAACGTCACGATAGGAGTGCCGATCGCGCCCCAAGCCACCGGGGCGGTATTGGCCAGCAGGTTGAGCACGGCAGCGTCAAAGGGCGAGAAGCCCAGGCCCACCATGACCGCGCCCGCAATAGCCACCGGTGTGCCGAAGCCGGAGGTGCCCTCGATGATCGCGCCGAAGGAAAAGGCGATCAGCAGCACCTGGAGCCGGCGGTCAAACGAGATGTGGATGATCGATTCCTTGACGATCTCGAACTTGCCGGTGATGACCGTCATCGTGTAGAGGAACATGGCCCCGAGGACGATCCAGATGATGCCGAGGAAGCCTGACAGCGATCCGAAGGCAAAGGCTGAGACTGCCGATTTGAAGGGCATGCGAAACGCAACGCATGAGACGAGAAACGCGGCCAGCACGCCGTAGAAGGCCGCATAAGGTGCGCTGACGCCCAGGTGGCGAACTCCGAGCTTATCGCGGTGCGGATGAATGGCGATGAAATACAGCAGGGTCAGGATGGGGATTGCCGCCACAATTGTCGAAAGAGCGACATTGCCCAGAGGATTGTAATTTTGATGGTATATCTGTGGTGCAGAACCATCGGTGGCGAACAGCGGACATGCTAGAGGAACGAAACCCAGTATTGCGAAGAACTTTCTCATTGACTCTTCCCTTTCCCCAGCGCTCCCGTTAAAAAGTTATCCACGTTCCCGTGCCGGACTGGCAGCTTGCCGCGGCGCAGGCCTTTCCGCGATCTACTTTCTTTGGCAGTAACGGTCTCCGCCGCTTACAAGCTAGCGTTGGGCGCGCGTAGCGGTTGGAGTCTTGCTAATTTGCCTTTCGAACTGGTGAATGGATGAACGGCAGATCAGTGATCGCCAACCTGCGTCATCCCACACCGGCTCTCTCGCTCAAACTAGATGCAAAGCGCAATGCTAAACGCCAATGGCCAAATGCTAACTGCTGAACAGTTCAGCAACACGCAACCTTTACATCGTCTTCCTTGACCGGGCCGAAGGCCTCTTCTGGGATCGGCGCTCCGTGCAATGTCTTCCAGCAGCGCCGTCCGCTTTCAATCAGTACTAGAATCACACCGAGGACAAAGATCACCATCAGAGTGGAGTCGAGGTAGCCCTGGAACTCCTTGCCCGGCGTATGCGCCAGCGGCCAATAAATGTTCTTGATCGACAGCACGCCTGCGGTCAGCGTCGTGACGCCCACGAAGCACATGGGAATCGCAGTGATCCACGCGTACCGTGCCTTGCCCATGTTGATGATGAACGTGGTGGTGACAGCGAGCGCGATGGTCGCCAGCAACTGATTGCCGGTGCCAAACAGGGGCCAGATGGTCGAGATGTTGCCGGTGTAAATCAAGTAGCCCCAGCTCAGCACGACAATCGCGGAGGTTACCAGATTGCCCGGAAGCCATGCTGTGTTACGAAACGACTGATGGACCTTGCCCAGCAACTCATGCAGGACGTAGCGGGCCACGCGCGTGCCCGTGTCGACTGTCGTAAGAATGAACAGCGCCTCGAACATGATGCAGTAGTGGTACCAGTAACTGGTGAGGGTCTGCATGCCGGGGAGGCCGCGGAATATCTGAGCCATGCCGACGGCAAGCGAGACCGCGCCGCCAGTGCGTCCGGCCAGCTTTTCGCCAACTTGGGCCGAGATCGCATCAAGGTTCACGGTATGCATTCCCAGCTTGGCGAAAACCGCGGGCGTCGCGTTAATGGCGAAGTAGTCGCCGGGGTACATCGAGCAGGCCGCGATCAGCGCCAACACTGCGACGAGCCCCTCACACATCATGGCGCCGTAGCCGATAAAGCGCGCGTCGGTTTCCTTCCACAGCATCTTCGGAGTGGTGCCAGAGGAGATCAGCGAATGGAAGCCAGAGATGGCGCCGCAGGCAATGGTCACGAACAGGAATGGGAAGAGCTTGCCCTTGATGATCGGGCCGCCGCCGTGAATGAACTGCGTGACCATGGGGAACTGAATGTTGGGATGGACGATGAATACGCCGATCACGAGCAGGAAGATCGTCCCCAACTTCATGTAGGTGGAGAGATAGTCGCGCGGCTCCAGCAGGAACCACACGGGTAGCACCGAGGCAACGAAGCCGTAAATCGCCATCAGGTAGACGATGGCGTGGGGACTCAGGGTCAGCACGTGCGCGGAACCGGAGGCGGCGAAGACTTTTCCGCCAATCACTGCACCGAGCAGGCAAATTACGCCCACAATGCTGGGGCCGGTGATTCTGATCTTCCCCGGGGTGCTCTTGAACATGTACAGCCCCATGAAAATCGCGATGGGGATGGTGGTGCCAATGGTGAAGACGCCCCAGGGACTGTTGGCCAGCGCGTTGACAACGACGATGCCCAAACCCGCCAGCGTAACCAGTAGGATAAAGAGCAGGGCGACCATGGTGCACAACCCCGCCCACGGACCGATCTCAGTGCGCGCGACGTCAGCGAGTGAGCGTCCCTTGTGGCGAACCGAGGCCACCAACACAGTGAAATCGTGTACGCAACCCGCAAAGACCGCGCCGACAAGGATCCAGAGGAATCCGGGAGCGAAGCCAAACTGGGCCGCCAGAGTGGGACCGACTAGCGGCCCGGCGCCGGCGATGGCGGCGAAGTGATGTCCGAACAGCACCCATTTCGGAGAGGGCACGTAGTTGTGACCATCTTCGTAAACGTGCGCAGGAGTCGTACGGCTGTCATCCAGGGCAAGCACTTTGGCGGCAATAAAAGCACTATAGAAGCGATAGCCGAGGGCAAAGACGCACAATGTCCCCAGCATGATCGGAAAAGTGTTCACACGAGCCTCCAGACGTAGGTCCATTCGCCGGTGGCCAATAGGGCGGGTACTTTCAGGCCAAACCCAGCAAGGGAGACCGCGAAAGTTTTCGCGATGTTAACACGTCGTTGCGGTGCCAATCCAGAAGGTAGAGGGAAGGGGCGGAATTGGGGAGTGACCGGTATCACACTGCGATGTGATTAGTTTTAGTTAAGGACACGGCGCGTCAAAGCTGTAAACCCTAGTGGGTTGACTCGAAGAAGAGAGCAGCTTCTAATTGCAGCATTCACCGGAGTTGCAGCACACGGTCCACAACAACTTTCAAACCACTGAACCTAAAGGGAACGCGGATGTCTCCCGAACGGCAAGACGTGACCAGACTGCTCCAGCAGTGGAGGGGCGGCAACCGTGAGGCGCTCGATCAGTTAATGCCGATCGTCTACCACGAGCTTCGCCGGCTGGCGTCGCGATGTTTGCAATCGGAGAGACCCGGCCACACGCTGCGCGCAACAGCTTTGGTCCATGAGGCTTACCTGCGGTTAATGGATGCCGATATCGGATGGCAGGACCGAGCGCACTTCTATGCCGTCGCTGCACGGGTCGTCCGCCGAATCCTGGTGGAATACGCCAGGACGCACGGCCGCCAGAAACGTGGCGGGGGCGAAGAGCCGGTTCCATTGGACGAGGCGGTGGTGGTCGGACCTGAGGCTGCATCGACGGTTTTGGAGCTGGACGAGGCACTTCAACGGTTGTCAGCGCTCGACCCGCGCAAGAGTGACATCATCCAACTGCTGTTTTTCGGCGGCATGACCTATGATGAAACGGCCGCCGCTCTCGACATTTCCCCCGCAACTGTCCACCGCGAACTAAAATTAGCCAAAGCTTGGCTGCATCGGGAGTTGGCGCAGTCCTAGGAGACATGGGAGTGGGGACAGGGGATCGCTGGAGACGCGTAGAAGAGCTGTTTTACACTGCTCTCAATCTTGAAGCCCATGCCCGTCCAGCATTTCTCCAGCAAGCCTGCGGCGGCGATACCGAGTTACAAAAAGAAGTCGAGTCGCTTTTGGATTCCGCTGAGAAGCCCCTCGACTTCCTGCCGCAAGCTCTGGGCGAGGTCGCCAAAGGGCTAAGCGCGCAGGGCTCTCCTCAAGCGGTTCCAACCGGCACTCAGTCGCCGCACTTCAAAGCCCCGATTAGCTCCGGCACGGTGTTGGCGCACTATCGAGTCATATCGATGCTGGGAGCTGGTGGTATGGGCGAGGTATATCTGGCCGAGGACATGCTCCTGAAACGCAAGGTTGCCCTAAAAATGCTTGCGTCCAAGCTTGTAGACGACAAAGCGGGGCTGCTTCGCTTCGAACAAGAGGCTTATGCTGCCTCGGCCCTGAATCACCCCAACATCCTTACGATCTATGAATTCGGGCAGGCTGAGGGATTGCACTTCATCGCTTCAGAGTACGTCGAAGGCATGACCCTTCGGCAGAAAATTGAGAGCAGCAAGATCGAGATCAATGCCGCTGTCGATATCTCAATCCAGATTGCAAGCGCGCTGGCTGCGGCCCACGCCAGCGGAATCGTACATCGCGACATCAAGCCGGAGAACGTGATCGTCCGGAGTGACGGAATCGTGAAAGTCCTGGATTTTGGGATTGCCAAGCTTAGTCCGATGCACATCGTATCGTCGATGCGGGCTACAGTATCAGTTCAAGGAGTTCTCAGCACCGAAGCGGGCATCGTGCGGGGCACGGCAAAATACATGTCTCCGGAGCAGGCCCGCGGTCTTTTGGTGGACGGGCGTACCGACATCTTTAGCCTGGGTTTGGTGATGTACGAAATGCTCACGCGGAGGGCGGCGTTCGGAGGCGATACTTTCAGCGATGTGATTGCCGACATCCTAAAAAGCGAGCCGGCTCCGCCTGCCGAGTTTGCGCCCGAAGTTCCGGCAGAGATCGAGCGCATAGTCGGGAAAGCGCTGCGCAAGGACCGCAACACCCGATACCAGTCGGTTGGAGATTTGCTGATTGAACTTCAAGACTTCAAGAAGGAGGCCGAGTTTCAAGCTAAGCTGCAAGGGCCCGCCTGGACTCAGCCGCAGAAGCGACGGTCGGACCCGAAGACGCCGGCGGTTGCGGTTGCAACCGAGGAGCAGGAGTCTTCTTTCCGACACTGGTGGTTATTTGCAGCCGTGGTACTTTTGGCGGCGCTCATTTCCGTCGGCTACTTCTTTATGCGTAAGCCGCATGCCCTGGGCACAGCGAAGCAGCCCCGCAGCCTGGCAGTCCTTCCCTTTCGAAATCTTAACGGTGATCCACAGAGTGATTTTCTCGGCTTTTCACTCGCCGATGAGATCATCACCAAGCTCGACTATGTCAATTCCCTGACGGTTCGTCCGTCGTCGTCGGTGGACAAGTATCGCAATCAGATTATCGATCCGAAGAAAGTCGCGGCGGATTTGAACGTGGACACGCTGCTCACGGGCAGCTATCTGAGGGACGGAGATGATCTGAGGATTACGGCGCAACTTGTGGATGTAAAGCCGGACAAGATTCTCTGGCGGGAAGCAATCGACGTGAAGTACGACAAGCTGCTTACCGTGCAGGACCATGTGGCGCAGCAGATCATCAAGCAACTGGAGTTGAACCTCTCACCTACGGAAGCCGCGAATCTCAAACCCGAGAAGCCGATCAGCAGCGCCGCCTATGAAGACTATCTTCGGGGAATCGACTTTTATTCTCTGAATGAGTTTTCTGCGGCCATCGATATGCTGGAAAAGGCTACGACGCTGGAACCGAACTATGCGCCTGCGTGGACGCATCTGGGCCGGGCATATACCACAAACGCTTCGCTGCACTTCGGCGGCCGTGAACAATACGCCAAAGCGCAGGCTGCTTATGAGAAGGCGATCGCACTGAACCCGGCATTGGTTGATCCGCGAATCTACCTGTCTAACCTGCTGACCGATACCGGACGAGTGGAGCAGGCCGTCCCGCTGCTGCGTTCGGTGCTGCAGGAGAATCCCAATAACGCGGAGGCCCACTGGGAACTCGGCTATGCCTACCGCTTTGCCGGCATGCTCAAGGAATCTGTGGCCGAATGCGAGAAAGCCCGCCAGAACAATCCCCAAGTAAAGATAAGCAGTTCCGCTATGAACAGCTATCTCTACCTGGGACAGTATGAGAAGTTCCTGCAAAGCCTGCCTGCGAATGATTCTGCCTACATCCTGTTCTACCGCGGGCTTGCCGAGTACTACCTCAACGATCGCGCCCAGGCGGCCCAGCACTTCGATACCGCCTTCGAAAAGAGCCCTTCGTTGTTGCCCGCCGATGTTGGAAAAGCGATCAGCTATTCCATCAGCCAGGAGAATGCCCGCGGACTTACGCTCCTGCAGCAGACGGAAAACAAGATTGAAGAACGTGGGGTGAGCGATCCTGAAGGCATTTACAAAGTTGCACAGGCCTATGCGGCGTTAGGCGACAAGCGTTCCGCCTTGCACATGCTGCGGCACAGCATTGACGGGGGGTTCTTTTGCTATCCCTACTTCGTACGTGACCCTTTGTTACAGAGTCTACGCGGCGAGCCGGAATTGCAAACGCTCTTGCAGCAGGCACGTGAGCGTCACGAGCAATTCAAAGCCACGTTCTTTCCAGAGTCCCATTAGTGCCGGCCTGGTGACTTTATTGTGAGAGACGCGGGGCTTTGCGCGTTATTTCAACTTGGCGCCGGCTGGGACGTCTTCCAGGAATCCTGCCAAAACTGGTAAGCCGTCCTCGCCAATTGAAGCCGCGACAATCATGCCATTTGACTCCAGGCCGCGAAGCTTGCGCGGTGCCAGGTTGGCGACGATCACAACCTTGCGCCCGATGAGCTTTTCCGGCTCATAAGCTTTGGCAATTCCCGCGACGATCTGGCGAGTTTCGCTGCCGATATCGACTTCCATGCGCAGCAATTTGTCGGCGCCCTTTACTTTTTCTGCGACTTTCACCTCTCCGACTCGCAGCTCGACTTTGAGGAAATCGTCGATGCTGATCTTATCGGCGACTGCTCCCACCCTGTCGGTACCCACCCTGTCGTCAACTGAGGGCGACAAGGATGGGGCACCCGGCGGTTCGGCCTTTGCGCCGGTTCCGGCGGGCTGCGATTCCGCTGCGGCTGCTTTCGTCTCGCTCTCTGCGGAGCGTTGTTGTTCCATCTGTTGCATCCTTTCGATCATGCTCTTGTCGGCGCGCGGGAATACAGCTTCCACTTTGCCCAGCTTGGTGCCGGATTCGATTTGCCCCCACGCGAGCTGACGCAAGTTCAGTTGCTGAATGTCTCCCAGCCCAAGCTGGCTCCAGATGCGGGCGGTAGCCTCCGGAATCACCGGGTGAACCAGCGCCGTAACGATTCTGAGCGCCTCGACTGCAGTGCGGAGGATGGTGGCCAGCCGCGCCCTCGAGTCCCTGTCGTCGCGCTCGGCCACAGCCCAAGGTTCGTTCTCAACGATGTACTTGTTGACGGCCGATACCAGCGTCCACGCGGTCTCCAGCGAGCGCGAAAATTGGAATTGCTCGAACTGCGTGTGGAAGTCGGCAATAGTCTGCTGTGCCAGCTTTTCGATTGACTTGTCGGCGCGGGTGCCAGCGCTGGCCGAAGGGTAAGGAATCTCGCCCTCAAAGTACCGCGAGATCATGCTGAGTGTGCGGCTGGAGAGATTGCCGAGATCGTTGGCCAAATCGGCGTTGAAGCGCTGCACCAGCGCGTCGAAGCTGAACGAGCCATCCTGCCCGAAGACGATTTCGCGCAGCAGAAAATAGCGCAGTGCGTCCTGGCCGAGAGTGTCAAGGATGGTCTCGCTTCGCACGATGTTGCCCCGCGACTTCGACATCTTGCTCTCTTCGAACAGCAGCCAGCCGTGGGCGATAATCGAGCGCGGCAGCGGCAAGTCGGCAGCCAGCAGAAACGCCGGCCAGTAGACGCAGTGGAAGCGCACGATCTCCTTGCCGATCATGTGTACGTCGGCCGGCCAGTAGCGCTCCAGCTTCTGCTGGTCCTTGGGATCGTCCGACCCGAAGCCGATCGCGGTCATGTAATTGGCCAATGCGTCCAGCCACACGTAAATGACGTGTTTGGGATCGCCCGGCACGGGAATGCCCCACTTGAACGAAGTGCGGCTCACCGAGAGATCGCGCAGCCCACTGCGCACAAACGTAGTCACTTCATTGCGCCGTGTCTCCGGACGGATGAAGTCCGGATGCTCGGCGTAGTACTTGAGCAACGGCTCCTGCATGGCGGAGAGCTTGAAGAAGTAGTTCTCTTCGTGAACGGTTTCAGTGGGACGTCCGCACTCGGGGCATGGCGCGCCTGGCCCTGCGGCATCGACGTACAGCTCGTCAAAGACACAGTACTGGCCGCTGTAGGAGCCCTTATAGATGTAGCCGCGCTCCTGCAGGCGGGTGAACATGGCCTGTACACCACGCACATGTCGCGGCTCGGTGGTGCGGATGAAATCGTCATATGTGATCTTCATCCGGTCCCATAGCGCGCGGAATTCCCCTGAGATCTTGTCGACAAATTCCTTGGGCGAGCAGCCCGCCGCGGCGGCTGAGCGCTCGATCTTCTGCCCATGTTCATCTGTGCCGGTGAGGAAGAACGTATCCACACCCATTATGCGCTGCCGGCGGGCGATGGCGTCGCACACCACGGTGGTGTACGTGTGCCCGATGTGGGGGCGAGCGTTGACGTAGTAGATAGGCGTGGTGATGTAGAACTTGCCGGGATTATCCATGCTGTCGTTCCAGATACAAACGTGTGGCCTCCTGCATCACGTGCTTCAACGCTACATGGTGCTCGCTGGCGATGCGGCGGCAGTCCTCGTACTCCGGAGAGTATTGCGAAACCGAACCGTTGACTCCAGCGACTTTCATCCGCACCTCGCCCCACTGCGTAGTAACGGATTCATGATGGCGCGGGAGCACGTAGCGCCGCTCGTGGCGAACGCGGATGCCGAGCGTGCTGCTCTCGCGAAAGACCAACGCCCGCGATTGCTCTTCCCGATCCAGTGGACAAAGAATGGTGAGCAGGGTGCCGGGGCGGTTCTTCTTCATCTGCACAGGCGTGGTGAAGACATCAAGCGCGCCTTCCGCGAATGCCTGCTCGACGACGTAGCCGATGAGCTGGGGGTTCAGGTCGTCGAGGTTCGCTTCGAGGATGGCGATGGTTTCTTCCTGCGGGGAGCTCGCCGCGGCGAGGTTCGTCTCCGCCAGTTCGCCGACACTGATGCGGAGAACGTTGGGATGTCCGGCGAAATCGCGCGTGCCTGCGCCATAGCCGACGCATTCTGTCTTCATCGGAGGTCGCGGTCCGAAACTGGAAACGAGCACTTTAACGATTGCCGCACCGGTGGGCGTGACTAGCTCTTTTTGTATCTCGCCGGCATAGATGGGCACGTCCTTGAGAAGTTCCAGCGTACCGGGCGCGGGCACGGGCAACACACCGTGCGCGCAGGCGACCGTTCCTCCCCCAACGTTCAGCGGTGACGATAGGAACTGATCGACAGCGAGCGCCTCTGCCCCCACTGCTGCGCAAACGATGTCAACAATGGCGTCGGCCGCGCCGACTTCATGGAAGTGAATGCCGTCAAGACGTGTGTCGTGAACCTTCGCTTCCGCTGTACCGAGAGCAAGGAATATTTCACCCGCAATCTGCTTTGCGCGATCGCTAATGGAAGAGGCGGAGATGATTTTCAGGATGTCGCTCAGGCTGCGGCCAGGCGCGTGGGCGCAGTTGTGTTCATGGTCGTGAGCACGATGCAGCTGCTGCTGCGGATTGTGATCACTGGCCCCTGGCCCCTGGCCCCTGATCCCTGGTTCTTGATCCCTAGCCTGTCGCTGTGCCCAGAACTCCTCGCGAGGCGTGTCCTTTTCGCCATTGACGATCACATCGAGCTTGGTTGCTGAAATGCCGCTGCGGTGCACGCGCGACCGTTCAAGCATCGCTCCGATTTTGAGCCCTGCAACTGTTTTTTCCAGCAGCTCGAAAGGAACTCCGGCGTCGAGCAGCGCGCCCAAAAACATGTCGCCGCTGATTCCGGAGAAGCAATCGAGATAGGCTATGCGCATGGGAGGCACTCGCCAACGGCAGAGATTTCATCATAGGTAAGCCGACATACAGCGTCAAACGTCAGAGCCGCTATTCGCCGCTCGCTTTTCGCTCTTTGCTTCGACCGTGCCGACAGCGGCCATCCATCACCACTTGCTTTGCTATTCTGATTGCTCACCCAGCAGCTCAAAGCCGAAACACCTAAAGAACCAAAGGCGAAGAGCGAAAGGCGAAGAGCGAAGAGCGGCTTTTCATGTACCTGGAACAACAACGCAAACTCGCCGGTCACGTACGCGCCTTTCTGCGCGAGAAGTACAACGTCGATCTGCCGAACATCGTCATCTCCCAGCCCCCCAGCGTTGAAATGGGGGAGTTCGCGCTGCCGTTGTCGTTTGAACTGGCAAAGCGGCTGCGGAAACCACCGCGCAAGATCGCAGAGGAAATTGCGGCTGAGATGCCCCTGCCGGAGGGCTTCGAGAAGCTTGAGGTGGCGGGCGCGGGATACATCAATGCACGCCTGAAGCGCGATGCGGCTGCCAAAGCGCTGGCCAGTGGCACAGTCATTGGTGCGCCGAGTCATGCCGGCGAAGGCGCCGCCAACGTCAGTGGCAAAATTCTCGTCGAGCACACCAGCATCAATCCCAATAAAGCCGCGCACATCGGCCATCTGCGCAACGCGATTCTCGGTGATAGTTTCGTGCGTCTCCTGCGAGCTGCGGGTCACGCCGTAGATGTTCAAAACTATATCGACAACACCGGCGTGCAGGTTGCAGATGTGGTCGTTGGTTTCGTGGAGCTGGAGGGGAAATCGAAGCAGGAGATTGCCGACCTGATCTCTTCGACACCACGCTTCGATTATTACTGCTGGGACCTCTACGCGCGTGTGTCGCGGTGGTACGAGCAGGAAAAAGAGCACCTGAAGGCGCGGTCGAACACCCTGCACGCAATCGAAGAAGGTGGCAACGATTTGGCCGAGATCGCCGAGATGATCTCGACAGCGGTATTACGCCGTCACCTGGAAACCATGGACCGACTCGATATCGAATACGATTTTCTCCCCCGCGAGAGCGAGATTTTGCATTTGCACTTCTGGGACGCCGCATTTGAGCTGCTGAAGCAAAAGAGAGTGCTCTACTTCGAAACTGAGGGAAAGAACAAAGGGTGCTGGGTGATGACGAGGCCCAAAACGACTGCCAGCCTGTCTTCTTCGGAGACAAGGGTGTGGCAGCCCAGTTCATCGGAAACCCCCGGCCTAGCGCCAAACGAGGACGCTAGAACGGGGCACCCTCAAGATCCTTCAGGTCCGGACGAGGACGCGAAGGTCATCGTGCGGTCCAACGGAACCGTTGGTTACGTCGGCAAGGACATCGCCTATCTGCTGTGGAAGTTTGGTCTGCTGGGGCGCGATTTCGGTTATCGCCGCTTCTATCGCTACCCCAATCAACATGAGGTCTGGATTTCGGCCGAACACGGCGAATCTAATCATCCGCACTTCGGCGGTGTCCAAGCGACGTATAACGTAGTCGATTCCCGGCAATCCGATCCGCAGAACACAGTGGTTGAGGCCATCCGACTGCTGGGCTATGCAGAACAGGCCGCCCACTACACGCACTTCTCCTACGAAATGGTCGCGCTGACACCGCGCTGCGCTATGGAGTTGGGATACGAGATCAAAGAGGAAGATCGCAGCAAGTCCCACATTGAGGTATCCGGACGTAGGGGTTTCGGCGTTAAGGCCGACGACCTACTGGATGCGCTGATTGCCGCCGCAAAAAAAGAAGTCGACAGCCGGCATGCCGAGCTTAGCGACCATGAACGCGGCCGTATCGCGACGCAGATTGCCATCAGCGCGCTGCGCTACTTCATGCTGAAGTTCACTAAGCAGTCGGTCATTGCGTTTGACTTCAAAGAAGCGTTGGCGTTCGAAGGCGAGACCGGCCCTTACGCGCAATATGCGGTAGTGAGGGCCACCAACATCTTCAGGAAGGCCGGCATTGAGCCTGAGCAGGCACTGGCGGCCGACATCGATTATGCGCGCCATTTCGGCGAGCCCAGCGGGACGGAGATCTGGGAGCTATGGCTGCTGGCGGGCAAAACTTCTTACGTGATCGAGCAATGCATTGCCACGGCGGAGCCGGCCTTCGCAGCCAAGCATGCGTTCCAGCTCGCGCAACAGTTCAACAACTTTTACCACCGGCATCACATCCTCAGCGAAGCCGATGAAGAGCGGAGACGTTTCTTGCTCGCCACGGCTGCCGTGGTGCGGCGGGAACTGATCCGAGTGCTGGCAGTAATGGGGATCAGCGTACCGCCGGTCATGTAGAACACTACAGTGTCTGCCCCGGCTTCATCTCCAGTATCTCTGGTCCGCCGGGGCCAAGCAGCTTTTTCAGTTCACCTGGCCTGCCGGTCAGCTGCGGGAAGGTGCCGAAGTGCATCGGTATGACCGTTTTCGGCTGGAGTAGCTTGCAGGCATAAGCCGCTTCGCGCGGCCCCATCGTGAAGTGATCGCCAATGGGCAGCAGCGCAATTCCAGGCGCGTACAGCTCGCGGATGATGTGCATGTCACCGAAGACAGCCGTATCGCCTGCATGGTAGAGCTTCACGCCGCCAGGCAGTTCCAGCACGTAGCCGCAGGCTTCGCCGCCGTAGACGATGCTGCCATCGTCGTCCTGAATGCCGCAGGAATGCAATGCATTCACCATGGTGATCGTGATCCCGGCGACTGCTTGTGTGCCGCCCTTGTTCATAGGCGCAATCTGTTTCGCGCCCTTCTTTTCCATCCAGCTGCAAAGCTCGAAAATGCCCACCACGACGGGGTTGCATTGCTTCGCCACGCGCACCGCGTCGCCGATATGGTCGGAGTGCCCGTGCGTGCAAATCATCACGTCGCACTGTTTCACATCTTTTTCGCCCTCGGGACAAAGCGGATTGCTTAGCCAGGGATCGATGTAAACGACGGCTCCATCTTTGGTTCGAAGGCGGAACGTTGCGTGACCCAGCCACGTGAGCTGGTTTCCTTGCAGGTCCATGTTGTCCTCTTCGGAAATGAAGTTAAGGAAGTTAGAGGAATGACAGCTATTGGGTTTCCGATTCGCGCCAGCCCCTGTAACCACCGGCCAGCGAGGTCACGTTGCGAAATCCCATCTTCTTCAAGTTCAAAGCGGCAAGCGCGGAGCGACTTCCGCCGCCGCAATACAGCACCAGCTTCCGGCTTTTGTCCGTCGTAATCTGGTCGATGTTGACCTCCAGAATACCGCGCGGAAGTCCAATGGCGCCGGGGATGGTGCCTTTCGCATGCTCATCACGCTCGCGCACGTCGATGAGGAGAAAGTCCTCGCCGGCGTGCTGCATGCGCTGCAACTCGTCGGCGTTAATTTCGCTGATCTGCGCCTTGGCTTCGTCGACCAGTTTCTTGAACTCCGGCAAAGGCATCGCTCACCTCCTGGGCAGGCAAGATTCTAGTAATTGCGCAGGCAAGCTGCAACTAGCGGCGGGAGTTGATGGTCGCGATTGACGCCCCTCACGTGATCAGCTTCAGACACAACCACTGCTATCATCAGATACGAGCTGATGTCATCCGTCATTCCACAGCCGCTGGTTTCCTCCACTTTCGACTCCTATCTGCTGGAGGTGGCCGATGCCGTAAACACGACGCTGGATTTGAACACTCTCCTGCAGCGCGTAGCCGAGATGCTGAAGCGCTTCATCGACTACGAAGTTTTCGCCATTCTGCTGTTGAATGAGAAGACGCAGGAACTTCGGATCCGCTTCCAGGTGGGGCATCCGCCGGAGGTGGCCGAGCGCATCCGCATCAAAGTGGGACAAGGCGTCACCGGCCAGGCGGTAAAGCGGCGCGAAGCAGTGCTGGTGAACGACGTCGCGGCGGAGGAGAACTTCATCAACTCGGCGCCCGGAGTACGCTCTGAGCTCGCCGTTCCCCTCATCGCCAAGAACAAAGTAATCGGCGTTATTGACATCGAAGCGGACCAGCCCGGCGCGTTCACCGAAGAACACAAGCGCCTGCTGACGCTGTTTGCGTCCCGCATTGCCGTCGGCATTGAGAACGCACGCCTGTACACCCGGGTTTCGCGGCAGGCGCGCCAACTTACGTTGTTGACCGAGATTGGCCGTGAGCTGACGTCCATCCTCAACGTCGATCAACTGCTCAAACGGATCGCCGATCTGCTGACCCGCATCATCGATTACCAGATGTTCTCGATCTTGATGTTGGACGCCAGCGGCAGCGTTTTACAGCATCGGTTTTCGCTGCGCTTCAAGGAAAGCGTACAGCTCAAGCACGAGATTCCGCTGGGAGTTGGTCTGGTTGGCTATGCCGCGCAACACGGCGAGGCCGTGCTCGTCCCTGACGTGGCCAAGGACCCACGCTATATCAAGGCCAATCCTGAGACGCGCTCGGAGCTCTGTATACCGCTCATCTACAAGGATAAGGTCATCGGGGTTCTGGACATCGAGCACACGCGCCGCAATTACTTCAACGAAGATCACGTCCGCATCATGACCACCATGGCGGCGCAAGTGGCGATTGCGATCGAGAACGCAACCCTGTACGAGCGCATCGCGCGTCAGGAGAAGCGCCTGGAGCAGGATTTGGCGCTGGCTCGCGAACTTCAGTTCCGCCTGCTTCCGCAGAAGCTGCCGGTGTTCAAGAATGCTGAAGTCGCATCGCGTTTCGTCCCGGCTCGTCAAATTGGGGGCGACCTTTACGACTTTCTGAAGTACAGCGGGCAGGGTGTCACCGGAATCGCGGTTGGCGACGTGAGCGGCAAGGGCGCGCCGGCAGCGATTTACGCGGCGCTGGTGAGCGGCATCGCCCGCTCCCATGCATTGGAGGAACCCAGTGCGGCCGGCATGCTGGAAGCAATCAATTTGTCGCTTTCGGAGCGGCCGATCGATGGGCAGTACGTTTCGATTATTTACGCGATCTGGGACGATAACCAGCACATCTTGCAACTCGCGAACTCCGGCTTACCGCGGCCCATTTATTGTCGCGACGGAAAGGTGGAGGAGATCCAGGCCACTGGGCTGCCGATCGGACTGTTCCCCGGCGCCACCTACGATGAGCTGAGCTTGCATTGTCGCCGAGGTGATGTGTTTCTATTTTTGACCGACGGCATCCTGGACGCCACAAGTTCGAAAGGCGATATGTTCGGACGACATCGGCTGGAGGAGATTGCACGGGAGAACGCAAATCGCAGTGCGGAGGAAATTGTAGATGCGATCTTCACCGCGGTTTCCGGCCATGCTGAAGGTGTCGAAGCATTCGATGATCAGACGATTCTCGCTCTCAAAGTGAAAGGACCCTCCGGCAAAAAGTGAAAGGCAATGGCCCCCAGCCACGCCCACCTGGCTTTACGTATGTTCGCCAGAAGCGGATCCTTCGCAGCTCCGATCGCGATTTGTACGCTGAATCGCTTCCAATTGCGCGATTAGCAGAGCGCTTTGGCACCCCTCTCTATGTGTATTCTGCGGCGATTGTAGGAGAGCGATACCGCACCTTCGATCAGGCATTTCGGGCGGTTGAGCACACCGTCTGCTACTCGGTCAAAGCTAATTCCAATCTCTCGATCCTCCGGCTGCTGGCGAATCTGGGTTCCGGGTTCGATATCGTCTCTGGCGGTGAGATGCAACGCGTAATCGCGGTGGACAAGAAATTCAGCGGCAACGTTGTCTTCTCGGGAGTGGGCAAGCTGGCCGACGAAATCGATCAGGCGTTGCGTGCCGGCATCCTGCTATTCAATGTCGAAAGCGCAAGTGAACTGGAGCTGCTGGGGGCACGCGCGGCCCGTCTGCGCAAGCCCGCTAATTTCGCGATTCGGGTGAATCCCGATGTCGAAGCCAAGACTCATCCTTACATTTCCACCGGACTGCATGAACATAAGTTCGGCGTACCCTGGCGAGACGCAGGCGAGCTTTACCGGAGGGGAGCGGAGAATAAGTATCTGCGCGCTTGCGGTGTGAGCGTCCACATCGGGTCACAGATCAACCAGATTGATGCATTTGCTGAGGCCGTCGAACGAATTGCCTCGCTTGTGCGCTCTTTGCGCGCTCAGGGACAGGAAATCCGGTACGTCGATGCCGGAGGCGGGCTGGGCATTTCGTACACCGACGGCGATTCGAACGACTTTGCCCACAGGGCACGGGAGTACGCCAACGCGATCATGCGGCCACTGCGGGAGCTCAACGTGCATTTGGTGCTGGAGCCCGGAAGGGCGATCGTCGCGACCGCGGGAGCGTTGGTTACGCGGGTGCTCTATCGCAAGCGAAACAATGGCAAGCAATTTGTGGTGGTCGACGCCGCGATGAACGACCTGCTTAGACCGTCGTTGTATGACGCTTATCACGAGATCGTGCCGGTTCGTGTCCGGAGCGAACCAGAGCGAGTCGAAACGGTGGACGTCGTGGGGCCGGTTTGTGAAAGCGGCGACTTCTTCGCCCGCGATCGCGCAATAAGCCGCGTGGAAGAGGGTGATCTGCTCGCCATTCTCGACACCGGAGCTTACGGGATGTCGCTCTCGTCGAACTACAATACTCGCCCCCGGGCGGCGGAAGTGCTGGTGGATGGCAAACGCGCGCGCCTCATCCGCAAGCGCGAGTCTATTGCCGAAATCCTGGGCCCCGAATTCGCCTAGACCCCGTTCTTGAATTGACTCTCTTGATTCCGCAATTTTGCTGATTGCGTTTCGCGAAAAGTTGGCCTATGCTCGCAGTCCACTGGGGAGAACCCATGCAACCAAATCAGTACGACGCAGCCACTTCCACCGCAGTGTGTGTCTGGTGTTATTCCCGATATCTGACAAGCACAAGCCGGGCTCGTGACGGGCAAACCTTTTGCTGCAAAAAGTGCGAGTACGAAGCGCGCTATTGGCTGCAAGAGAGCGTGAAGTCCGCCAGCGAATAACCGAGGCGCGGCTTCAGGCCGCGCCTTCTTCCCAATATCCGCTGATTACCCTAGACACCTTGCAGCTGGAGGCTTGGCGCTATCGCTGTCCCCACTTCAGCTTGTTGCGCAAGACGTCGAAGAACGTCCGTCGAACGCGCATCAGTTTCACGGTGTGCGCGGCGCGGCGACAGACGATTCGGTCGCCCTGCCGCAGCGGCATGCCAACCTGTCCGTCGATACTGAGGAATGCTTCCTCGACTCCGCTTTCTACACGTATTTCGATCTGCGCGTTATCTCTGATCACCAGAGGCCGAAGCGTCAGCGCGTGCGGACACACGGGGGTGACCACGAACGACTGCACAGAAGGCATCACTACCGGCCCTCCGGCCGCGAGGGAATACGCGGTCGAGCCGGTCGGCGTGGCGATGATCACTCCATCGGCCTTGTAGCTGAAGACAAATGCGCCGTCGATCAGCAGGTCGAAGTCGACGAGCCGGGAGATCGTATTCTTATTGATCACCACATCGTTGAGCGCGAAATGGTGGGCGAGGGTTTCGTTTTCCCGGAATGCTGAACAGTCGAGGACCGCGCGGTGCTCTAGAGGACAGAGCCCAGCATCAACGGCATCTAACGTGGAATACAGCTCGCCAAGCGGTACTTCGGTCAGGAAACCTAACGACCCCAAATTCACGGCGAGAATGGGAACGCCATCGTGACCAACCGCACGTGCTGCTGACAACAGCGTGCCGTCGCCACCGAGCACCAACGCGAAGTCCGGTCGCTTGGCGCCCAACTCTGTACGAGCGAACACCTCTTCCCCGTCGACGTATTGCGCTGTTTCGCAGTCGAGGTAGAGCTTGTATCCATGCTTATGAAACCACGAGAGCAACTCAGGCAGAATGGTGGCCAGTTCCGACTTAGCAGGTTTGGAGATAATCGCCGCTGATTTCATGTTGATCGCCCATGGAAAAACCTCTCACCACGGGAGGGCAGCTTAGACCTCTGCCTGCCAAAAGCCAGGAGCTAAAAAGGTAATAGCTAAGAGCCAAACCTGGAGCCGTTCCATGTACTCCGTGTCTCCGTGGTGAATACGCTATTCGGCCTCAACAGTGTAGCGCGTATCACGTTTTGGTCATGCGAACACCGCATGCAGAAGGAATTCGCGGTTCCCCTCAGCGCCAAGCAGAGGCGATTCAATGGACCCGATGGCGCGTCCTCCAAGATCTTTCACGGCGCCGGCTACCTTCGCAACTGCCATCTCCTGCGCGGCTGGATCGCGCACGATGCCTCCCTTGCCCACCTGCTCGCGTCCCGCTTCAAATTGCGGCTTGACCAGGACCATGATTTCCCAGTGCGGAGTCGACGAACTAACGCAGCGGACGATTGCCGGAAGCACGAGAGTGGCTGAGATGAACGACACATCCATAACGACGAGCGCAATAGGCTCGGGCTGATCTTCTACCCAGAGGGTTTCGGGGGTGAGATACCGTGCATTGGTCTTTTCGAGCAGGCGCACGCGCGGGTGGTTACGCAGCTTGGCATCAATCTGGCCGTATCCAGTGTCTACGGCAATGACGCGCCGCGCCCCGTGCTGCAGCAAGCAATCGGTGAAGCCTCCGGTGGATGCGCCGATGTCCAGGCACGTCTTACCGGTCACGTCGATGTGCCAGTGTTCCAGCGCACGCGCGAGTTTGAGGCCGCCGCGGCTGACGTAGGGGAGCTCATCGCCCAGAATGCGAATGGCAACATCGTCATTAACACGGCTGCCCGCTTTCTCCAGCTTCTGCTCGTCGACAAGAACGCGGCCGGCAAGAATGAGCGCCTGAGCCCGCTCGCGCGAAGGCACGAGCCCGCGTTCCAGCAGCAACTTGTCGAGACGAAGCTTCACCACATCCGAGTAGCCGAAAATCACTTTCCCTTAAATTGCGCCGGCCGCTTCTCCAGAAAGGCCTTCGTGCCTTCGTTCTTGTCTTCGGTGGCGCAGCAAACGCCGAAGAGCGTGGCTTCGAGGAACAGGCCGTCAGCGAGCGGCAGGTCGAGTCCGTGATTCACAGCTTCCATGGCGTACTGAATCGCCAGTGGCGCATTGGCGATGATCTTGGCCGCGATCGCTTCGGCGCGTGCAATGAGCTCACCGGCAGAAACCACCTCATTCACCAGCCCGATGCGATGCGCCTCTTGCGCGCTGATCATCTCGCCCGTGAGCACGAGTTGCATGGCAATGCCTTTGCCGATCAATCTCGGCAGACGCTGCGTGCCGCCGTAGCCGGGAATGAGGCCGAGCTTCACCTCTGGCTGCCCGAGCTTAGCGTTCTCGCTGGCCAGGCGCATGGTGCAAGCCATGGCGAGTTCGCAACCGCCGCCGAGCGCAAATCCGTTCACGCAGGCGATGACCGGCTTGCCCAAGTTTTCAATCGTATCGATGATAGCCTGGCCTTGGTGCGTGTACTCCTTGGCGGAAACCGGAGTGTGTTGCGACAGCTCGCCAATATCCGCGCCCGCCACAAATGCCTTTTCCCCGGCGCCAGTGAGTATCACCACCCGGGCCTCGTTGTCTTCTTTGATCGCGGTGAAGGCCTGCTTGAGCTCCTGCATGGTCGCCATGTTCAGGGCGTTGAGCACCTTGGGGCGGTCAATGGTGACGTAGGCAATCTGATTTTTCTTTTCGAATCGAAGGTTTTGGAAGTCGGGCATCAATCTTTCCTCAGGATTCATGAGAACAGCAGGCGTGAACGCCCGAAACATGTTAGCAGCTTGCAACCAGGACGAGCAGTCTGCGCCGGCAACTCGGGTGCGAACGCGGCGGCGCGGTGATCCGATGACTGTACGTATGGAATTGTCATCCTGAGGGGAGCTCCGCCTGTTTGCAGAACCGGCGGAGCGGAGTCGAAGGATCTGCGGTTCGCGACGAGCAGCACTACCGTTTCAGGCTCGCGAAGACCTCTTCGTACTTCTTCGCGATCGCTTCCCATCGGTACAGATCGTGGGCGCGTTTGCCGGCCCGTTCGGCGAGCGTGCTGCGAGTGTCAGCAGAATCGAGCAACGATTGCAGCTTGCGGGCGAGGTCGGCTTCAGACTTCGCGTAAGCAATCGCTGAGTCAGCGGCCGTTTCCGCGTTCTCCGGCGTATCCAGATACAGGATGGCGTTTTGCGCTGCCATAGCTTCGATGAGCGCGGGATGCACCCCGCCGATCTCACAGGCGAATACAAAAACTCCAGCGTGCTTCTGCAACGCCCAGTAGCCATCACCGTAAATGGCTCCGGTGAAGCTCACACGCTTATCGCCCAGCGAGCGCAGGCGTTCGATATAGCGTGGATCGTAAGGATTGTCACCCACCACCACCAGCGGCCAGTCTGTGCGCACATCGCGCCAGGCGCGCAGCACAAGCTCAGGATTGTTCTCCGGCTCCAGCCGGCTGACGTAGAGGACATAGCGCCCGGATTCAAGATTGAAGCCATTCAGGCTGTAATCGGGTTGAGGCATCTCGGAGCCATAACCAATCACCGCCGACTCGCTTCGATACTTCTCGAGATAGTAATCGTGAATCGCTTTGGCGTCGGTCACAAGCTGGTTGGAGCTGAAAGACGACATCCACTCGCACAGGTGCAGTACCTGCGCCCCCAGTCCCTTCCACTTCTCGCGCTTGCGGTCAAGGCCGTCAACGTTCAACACCACCGGCTTGCCAAATGAACGCGGGATATACGCGAAGGGGCTGTTGGCGACATTGCACAGGAGCACGACGTCGTTATCGGTGAAGGCGACGTGCGCTGCGGCCAAGAAGGTGCTCACCCATGTATCGAGATGCTTCTGGTGGAGACTGGGTACAATGACGCGGCGCACGCGCCAGTCGTAGATGTCGTCAGGACGCGTGAAGGCGCGGCGACAATAGACGGTGACGCGGTGGCCGTGATCGGCGAATCGCGAGCTGACCTCCTCGGCAAAACGCTCGAAGCCGCCATAGCGATTGGGGATGCCACGAGTTCCAACGATGGCGATGTTCATGAAAGAAGCAGTCTGCACTCAGCATTCAGCTGATGCACTTAGCATGTGAGCCCCAAGAAATGTGCTGGCCCACGCCAATCCTCTTTACGAACTTTCCCTGGCTGAATGCTGAGTGCTGACTGCGGAGTGCTGGCCACCGTCTCCTAGATTGATTGCGCGAGCATTATTGCTAAACCACCATAACAAATCGCGGTCGGAGACGCGGCGGCGCGACTGAATGACTGCACGCTTGCGGCGTATGCTGTCGCGCGCGCGCCACCAGTACGTCACCGCGGACCACAAGCGGCGGTCACGTAGCGCGGCGTAGCCGAAGGTCATCAGATCGCGCCACGCAACAGGGAAAAATAGGCGTCGGCACAACCAACCTGAGGCATTCTTGCCACGCATGAGGAAGCGGTTCTTCGCCGAATGCCAATTGATGACCAGCGGCAGGTCTTTGCGGCGCTCGGGCGTAACACGGCGCACATGCCATGCAACAGCCGTCGGGACGTACAGGCACTTCCAGCCCATCAGCTGCGCACGCCAGGCGAGGTCGCCGTCTTCGCGGAAGGCGAAGAACTCCTCGTCGAAGAACTCGCCTTCGACGGACACATCCTCGATGAAGTCGCGCCGAAAGAATGCCGCCGCGCCGCTGGCACCGAAGACATATTGCGCGCGATCATACTGTCCGCGATCTGTCTCTTCCGCTCCTCGATCGAGGTGGCGCATGTTGGGCGTGAAATAGATTCCGGTGGAATCGATGATGTTGGTTTTGTGCGGATCGCCGTCGATTCCAGGCACGGGCTCAGGAGCGGATCCTTGAAGGGGCACGCCTTCAGGCGTGCCATTAGGGGCAGCCGAAGAATCCGGCTTTAGCCCCTGAGGGAGCTCGCCCTCACCGCCTGAAGGCGAATTTTCGAGTTTTTGTCGGCACGGCTGGAAGCCGTGCCCTTTCAAGGCTGACGCATTCCAGCGCAGCAGCTTGCCGCAGAGCGACCCTGAATCAGCGTGAGCCTCGCCGGCCGCAACAAGCTGCGTAATGAAGTCGGGGCTCAGCACGACATCTGGATTGAGGCACAGTATCCACTCGCCGCGTGATTCGCGAATCGCCTGATTTTGTCCGGCAGCAAAGCCCACATTGGTGTCGTTGTAGATCACCCGCCAGCGCGGATCAACTTTGGCGAGCAGTTCGCGGGTGCCATCTTCCGATGCGTTGTCAAGAATGATCACCTCAAGCTCGCGGTAATCCTGGCGTAGCAGCGAGACGAAACATTCGTCGAGGTACTTCTCCGAATTCCAGGTGACGATTGTGACGGAGACCATTGACCGAGCGCGTGCCCCTGCGCTCAAGCTTCAGTTTAGGCGAGTTACTTGTGAATGGCGATTTGCCGACGAGGATAGCTTCGCACAGCTTTGCGGGGTAACTGTCGTAATCGGACGTCAGTACGCCCCCCGCCCAGAGAGCACAATCGGGATCGTGCGCAGGAAAATCTTGGCGTCCAGCCACAGCGACCAGTTGTCGATGTACTTCAAGTCGAGCTGCATCCAGCGCTTGAAGTTGACGTGGCTCGGTGCCCCCCAGGTTTCGCGCCCGGTTGCGGAATCAAACTTGACAGAGGAAGAGTCGGGGCGCCGAACGGTCAACCGTCAACTCACAACATTGCCTCCAACTTCTCTACGCTGAGGTCAGCATCCCGAAGGATGTTTCTCAGGACCTTAGGGTGGAGGATTTTGGCGCTGTGGAACGGAACCGTGACCCGCTTTCCGGCCGTGTTCTTGTAAATCATGTGACCGCCGCTCTGTCTGGCGAGGGAGAATCCGGCCTTCTGGAGCACAAAGATGATCTGGCGAGCAGTGAGGCGCGGCAGTTTGGTCATCACACGGCGACTTCAACCATCGACAGACTAACAGAGACGTGTTCGGGAATTTCTTCGCCGTCGGCGAGGCGGTCTTCGACATGTAACCGGATCGCGTCTTTGATATTCTCCACCGCCTCCTCGTAACTGTCGCCCTGGCTATAGCAGCCCTGCAGCGCCGGGCAGGAGACGAAGTATCCATCTGCATCGGCCTCGATCACGATAGGTAGAGTGAGTTGCGCCATGTGATGGATTATAGCCTCCGTGCGCGCCCGTCAGTACGCCCCCCGCCCAGATAGCACAATCGGGATCGTGCGCAGGAAAATCTTGGCGTCCAGCCACAGCGACCAGTTGTCGATGTACTTCAAGTCGAGCTGCATCCAGCGGTGGAAGTCGACGTGACTGCGGCCTTCCAGCACCCAGGTGCACGTCAGGCCGGGACGCATGCGCAGGCGCCGCCGCTGCCAATCCTCGTACTGCTCTACTTCCTCCGGCACCGCGGGGCGTGGACCGACGAACGACATTTCGCCGCGAAAGACGTTCCATAGTTGTGGCAGCTCATCCAGGCTGAAGCGGCGCAACCAGCGGCCCACGGTGGTGATGCGGGGATCATCGCTGATTTTGAAGACGGGGCCGTCGAGCTCGTTACGCTGGTGCAGCTCAGCCCGCAGTTGTTCCGCATTGTTAATCATGGAGCGAAATTTGTAGAGCGTGAAGCGCCGGCCTCCAAGACCGCAGCGCGTCTGCTGAAACAGAATCGGGCCCGGCGACGTGATCCTGATCATGGCGGCAATTGCCAGCAGCACTGGGGACAACACGATCAGGGCTCCCGACGACAGCACGACATCGAAGACACGCTTGAAAAACAGGCGCAGCTCGCTATCGGGCGCGCTCGAGAGGCTGAGCAGTTGCACATCGCGAAACTTTTCCAGATAGATGCGCGAATAGGCCGGTGGGAGAAACTCCAACTGCAACCGCGTGCGGATGCCGAGGTCGGCACAATGCTGCATCACCGGTTCCAGCCGCGCCAAATCCTGCAGATCGACAGCAAACACCACCTCGTCGACAACATGGTTCTGCAGAATGCTGCCCACCGAGGGCAGGGGATAAACATCGTACCCGCCAAGTTTCGCCGCCGAAGTCGGGTTCCCCAGCGCCGGGGTCCCCGACCACCGCCGCTCTTGCGGTGGTTGGGGTGGCAGCGCGCCCGCTGTTGGCGCGATGGGGTGGGAATCAGTTGCGAACTCGGGATCGACAAAGCCGACGAGCCTGAGCCCCATGCCGCGAGATTCTTCAACAAGCGCTGCCATCTCTCGCGCACGGGGGCCGCAGCCCACGATGAGCAAGTAGTGATATCGTCCGAGACGGTCTCGCATGAACGAGACGCCCCAGTACGATACAGCGCGCCCGCACAGCAACAGCAGGAAATCAACTGCGCCGATCAGCAGGACGTACGAGCGGCTGATGTCGCCGCGGCGCAGCAGGTACAGCACGGCGTAAACGATCACCAGAACAATCGCAAGCTGGCTGACGATGTTGAGGATGAGCTGGATGACGCTGCTGAGTTCCAGGTCGCGGTAGAAGGTGGAGAAATATCCTACGACCGCCCACACCACCAGGAATAAAACCAACAGCGGAAGATAGTGGCTGAAGGGATAAATGTCGGGAAAGCGCTGGGTGAAGAACTGGAAGTGGACGAGAAAGCTGCGCAGCAGGTACGCAAGCACGAACGCGACACAGGTGACCGCGAGATCGTGCAGCAAAGTAACCGTGCTGAGAAGCTTGGATCGTCGATCAAACACAGCAATACCGCGTATGGATAAGCAGGGCAACTGGCCCTGCGGTTGCAGACGTCAGCGAAGTTGGCGCAGGAGAGGAAGACGGCCCTGACGTCGCGTTGCGCACTCGCTAGTTAATTTAGCAGGGTTTCACGCGTATGTGCCAGAGGTGGACTCTGCCGAGTCAGCTACTTCCCTACCCCGATGGCGTTCCACTGAAACTGAATAACTTCGGGGAAATGGCGGACCACGAACTCTATACTGTGCCGGCCGGGATAGATGTGGAATTCGTGCGGGATGCCACGTGACTTCAGCAACTGGTCCAGCTTCTCCGCTCCCTGCTCGAAGCCGTAGTCGTCGTTGTTCCCGACATCGAAGTAGATTTTCAGTTGGCGCAGGACGGCTACGCTGTCGCTCCGCGCGAAGTAGAAAACATTATTGCGATCGAAATAGGCGCGGTTGAACGGAGCACCGAAGACATCCCCGAGCAACTGTCCAACATAGCCGCCACCGCTGCCGATATTGTTCGGCAGGTCGGTTATGAGTGCGGGCATTTGGGCGCTGACCGCCGCAAAATCGTTGGGGTACTGGAATGCGAACCTCAGCGCTCCGTAGCCTCCCATGGAAACGCCGGTGATGCCGCGCGTAGCTCGCGTGCCCTCCGCGCGATACTTCTTTTCCATTTGCGGCATGAATTCCTTCAGGAAGAAGTCTTCGTAGCGCACTTTTCCATTTTCAGAGTTGAGGAAGAAAGTGTGACCACCACTGGGCGCGAGGATGACGAAATCACCAACCTTGCCTTGGCTGCGCAGCTCTGAGACCAGGTCCCAGCCGCCAGAGTTCAAGAGCGATTGCTCATTGTCGCCCAAGCCGTGCAAGTAATACAGCACGGGATAGTGTCGCGACTTGTCCTGATCGAAGCTGGGCGGCAGGTAGGCGCAGTAGCGCACGGAGTGGCCGAGGATATGGGACTCGATGACCGAGCACTCCGCCCGGCCCTGAGCGTGAACAGCTGTGCCTAGAACCGAAACGAAGATCGGCAGGACGAGAGCACTGCGAAGTAGGGATTTCATTCGTACTTCAACGTCTGCACGGGATCGAGCCGTGCTGCGCGGCTCGCCGGATACAGTCCGGCCAGCAAGCTCACCAGAATGGAAAAGCCAATCGCTGCTCCGATCAGCCAAGGTGGCAATATCCACACCGCTTCGGCAGGCAGTTGATGAATGCGGAGATAAATTCCTGTACCAACATTGATAGCTTTGCCGATGGCGAAGCCCAACCCGACTCCGAGCACGCCTCCGAAAAATCCCATCGCTCCCGCTTCGGCAAAGAACAATTGCTTCACATCGCTATCGCTTGCGCCGATGGCTTTCATGACGCCGATCTCACGCCGCCGCTCAAGCACCGCCATTACTAAGGTGTTGATGATGGCCAGCGTTGCCACCGCCAGTGCGAGCGAGCCGAAGATGCCGAGGAATAAATCGAGCACGGTAAAGAATCGACGCAGACTCTTGGTCGCATCCAGCACAGAAAACGTGCGGAAGCCCATCTGTTTAATCGCGTCCTGCACTTGCGCAACTTTGGCCGGGTCCTTCACGCGCACGGTCAGCGTCATGAAGGTCTTGCCGCTTCCGCGAAGCGAGCTGCGCATGTCGCCGAACTGCGCCATGTTCAGCTTCTCGGTCAAATCTACCGGCAGGAAGATGCGACCGCGCGATACCGTGCGCATGCCGCCGTAGGGCTCTTCGTCGATGATGCCGACCACCTTTAGCTGCTGCGTCTTGCGTACGACCGAAAATCCGTAATCATCGCCCCTTGAGTTGCCGGGCTGGTCACCCGATAACTGCGGTCGGCCAGGTGTCTCCGAGTCCGAGGCTAGCGGTTGGTGCTCGCCGTAGCGCAGCGTGACCTCTTTACCGATCAAGGCCTTTGGGTCGTTGGGATCGAGTTCCTTTGCGAAGTCGTTGAGCAGGATTACCTCATCGGCATCCGACCGCGAGAAGAATTTGCCTTGCAGATTTTCGAATGCTTCATTCTCGTGTGCCGACATGGGCAGACCCGTGACGAAACCGAAGTGCGTTTGCCCGCTGTAAATGATCTCGCCCATGACGCGGATCTCGGGTTCGACCTCGGTCACGTAGCGCATGTGCTCCATGTTCTGGCGTGCGGCTTCGTCGAGTACAGGAGCCTTCTCGGGGTGCTGGTCCTTCTGGTCTTCTTCGCGATCGAAGCCGCGAAAATCCTGCTTCGAGGTCACGAAGACGGTGTCGAACATGCCGGAGCCGGCCAGGCGTCGCGTAGCCAGCTGCTGTAATCCCACGCCGAGGGACAACATCGCCACCAGCGAGGCTACACCGACGGAGATGCCGACCGTGGTCAGACCATTGCGCAGCTTCGATTGCCGCAGGTTGCGGACCGCGAGCTCGAGCAAATCGTAGCCCTTCATGCCAGCGCCTCCTCTGCCCCGGCAAACCCAGACCCGGTATTTGCTGGGGGCCCCGGCTCGCTGCAAGAGATCAACTTGCCGTCACCGAGGAAGATCAGCCGCTGCGCGAAGCGCTCGGCCAGTGCACGCTCGTGCGTCACCATGACGACACTCATGCCGAGAGACAGGCTGAGGTCGCGGATGAGCTCCAGGACGTCCTCACCAGTACGGCTGTCGAGGTTGCCGGTTGGTTCGTCCGCCAGCAGCAACGACGGCCGGTTCACCAGCGCACGTGCAATGGAGACGCGCTGTTGCTCGCCGCCGGAAAGCTCGGATGGCCGGTGAGCTAGGCGTTGGCCGAGTCCCACGCGCTCCAGGGATTCGCGCACTCGCTGCGCCCGCTCCCCACGATCAACTTCTGCGAAGCGCATGGGCAGCTCGACGTTCTCGGTGATGGTCATACTGGGGATGAGATGAAACGACTGGAAGACCATTCCGACATCGTTGCGGCGATATTGCGCCAGCTCTTGCGAGGACATGTTCGCGAGGTCGCGGTCCTGCACCAGCACCGAGCCGGAGGTCGGGCGATCCAAGCCAGCCAGCAAGTTCAGCAGAGTCGATTTCCCAGAGCCCGATTGCCCAAGAAGGGCGACGAACTCGCCGCGATCAATCGTGAGCGAGACGCCGTCCACAGCGCGGATAACGCTGCTCCCCATGGTGTAGTAACGGCACACTTTCTCCGTCTGGACAGCGTAAGGAGTTTGAAGCGAAGTCATTACTGAATTCGATGCCATCACGTAGAACCGGGGCGCAAGCCCTCATCCCCCCTCTCATCCGAAGATACGTATGAGCACGGGTATTCGCCCACCATGATTGGTAACGATTTGTAAACGGAATGACCGTTCCGCGAAACGCGCTAGTGACTCTCGTTGTGGCGGCTGATCGTTGTTCTGGTTCAAGAGTCGCGATTGTAAATGGCGAATAAATGCTGCAATACTTGCCCGGGTGCCGCTGACGGCTACTGTACGTGAACTGGAGGAGTATGAAGCATGCAGTCTTGGGCGCTGGAGCTATAGGTGGACTCATGGCCACTGCGTTGGCCTTCGTAGGCGAAGATGTGACAGTCGTGGTGCGCCCGGAGAAGTTGTCGAACTATCCCAAAGAGCTCTCGCTGGAACAGCCCACCGGGATGATTACCGCGTCGGCACATGCGGTCTCAAAACTGACCGCGCCGGTCGATGTCCTGTGGGTTGCGACGAAGACGCATCAGCTCGAGTCGGCGCTGGAGTCGGCAGAGGCTTCTGCCGGCGCCACTGTCCCCCTGCTGAATGGCGTCGACCACATCGCCATGCTTCGTTCTCGCTTTGGGCACGACCGCGTGATACCTGCGACCATCGCGGTTGAAGCCGACCGTATTGCGGATGGCTGTTTCGCACAGCGCTCGCTGGTTCGGCTCAGCGTAGCAGGAATGGGAGAAGCCGTCCTCGGCGCAATTCTTACACCTTTGCACGACCGCCTCAGCTTCAATTGCGGCTTTGTTCAGAATGAGGAGACGCTGCTTTGGAGGAAGCTCTGTTTCCTGGCGCCGTTCGCGCTCACAACCTCCGCCTCAAAAAAGGACAAAGGCAGCATCCTTTCCGATCCGGAATGGAAAGCCACGCTCTATTCAGCGATTAATGAGGCTATCGCGGTGGCAACCGCGTCGGGCGCGGAGGTAGAGCTCGCTCCGATACAGAAGATACTGGACACCTCACCCGGCACAATGCGCAGTTCAATGCTCAAAGATCTGATTGCCGGTAAACAGCTTGAGCTTGACGCGATTGGCGGGCCCATTGTGCGCGGCGGTGAGACGTACGGCGTTCCGGTCCCGACCACGAAGAAGCTGATGGCGATGATCGAGTCGCAGACGGGCACCCGCCACGACTAAACACGAACGGCTTTAGAACTTCTTCGGCGTGATCCGCTCCGCTCCTACATACGGCCGCAGGACTTCAGGTATCAGCACTGTGCCATCCGCCTGCTGATAGTTCTCAACAATCGCAACCCAGGTTCGTCCAATGGCCAGACCGCTCCCGTTCAATGTGTGCACCAGCTCGGTCTTCCTGCCGCCTTCGGGACGGTAACGGATATTGGCACGGCGCGCCTGATAATCCAGGTAATTCGAGCACGACGAAATCTCGCGAAAGAGCTGCTGGCCCGGAAGCCAAACCTCCAGGTCGTATGTCTTGGCAGAAGATGGCCCCAGATCCGCGGTGCTCAAGGTCATCACACGATAGTGCAGGCCCAACTTCTGCAAAACGGACTCCGCGTCGTGCGTCAGCTTCTCGTGCTCCTCCCACGATTGCTCCGGTTTTGTGAACTTTACCAGCTCGACCTTTTGGAACTGGTGCTGCCGAATAATCCCGCGCACGTCCTTCCCGTAGGAGCCCGCCTCGCTGCGAAAACACGGCGTATAGGCGGTCAGCGAGATCGGCAGGCGCGCGCCATCCAGCGTTTCGTCGCGATAGAGATTGGTTACCGGGACTTCTGCCGTCGGAATGAGGTAGAGATTTTTCTCGCCATGCGGCACCTTGAATGAGTCGGCTTCGAACTTCGGGAGCTGGCCGGTGCCGTACATGGAATCGGCGTTGACCAGGAATGGCGGCAACACCTCCGTGTAGCCGTGCTCGCGGGTGTGCAGGTCGAGCATGAAGTTCATCAGCCCACGCTCCAGCCGCGCCCCGAGGTCCCAATAGACCGCGAAGCGCGCGCCTGTTAGCTTGGCTGCGCGCTCCAGATCGAGCACGCCCAGCTCCTCGCCCAACTCCCAGTGCGGCTTGGGAGTGAAATCAAATGGCGGCGGATTGCCCCAGCGCCGGACTTCAACGTTGTCAGCCTCGCTGGCGCCGATGGGAACGCTGTCGTCGGGAAGGTTGGGAATCCCAACCAAGATATTGCGAAGTCTCGCATCCGCCTCTTCGGCGATCTTCTCGGCTTCAGCGATTTTCTCGCGCAGCTCCTTGGTTTGGTTAATCTGCGCGGTCGCGTCCTGCTTGTTTTTCTTGAGCTGCGCGATCTCTTCCGTGGCTTTGTTGCGCTGAGCTTTCAAGTTCTCGGCGGTGGTGATCGCAGCGCGACGATCCCTATCGATAGTTGAAAAGTCTCCAAGGAGAGCATCGGGATCCATACCGCGTTGGCGGATTTTCTGCTGAACAAGGTCGAGATGATCGCGTACGAAGGCGAGGTCGAGCATAAGTGACCAGAGTAATTGAAGAGCGCGTGCGTCACAAAGCGGAGATCGTTCACCACGGAGGCACGGAGGGCACCGGCCGGAGAGGATTGCAGTGCCTTACTAACCACCCAATCGTCTCTGTGTGCTCCGTGTCTGCGTGGTGAATCAGCTCTTTCGCGTTACCGATTCGAAGTCTTGCTGCTTGCTTGCCAGTTGCTCGTGCCAGCGCGCCGCCGCTTCGATGAACGCGCGGAAGATGGCGCGCGATGACTCCTCGCTGTCGTAGGTCCGTTCGGGATGCCATTGCACGCCGAGCACAAACTGGTCGGGCGAGGTGCCTTCGACTGCCTCTATTATTCCGTCCTCGGGACACCACCCATCCAATCGCAACCCGTCACCGAGTGTCTCCAGCGCCTGATGATGGCTCGAATTCACGTGAATGACGGGCTCCTGCGAGTCAGGTAGCGCGCCCGCTTCTCGCAAGATCGCCGCCAACTTCGATTCGCTATCAACTTGCACGCGATGTGCTTGGGCCACGGTTCGTCCAGGCTTATGATTGACGCCCGCCGGCAGTTCCTGCTTGAGCGTGCCCGTGCGCCACACGTTCAGCGACTGCATTCCATAGCAGATTCCGAAGACCGGCTTGCGCATGTTGTAGGCATCCTGCAACAGGAGCTCGTCCGTATTGTCGCGGAATGGATCGGCGTCCGCGGTGGCCGGATGACGCTCTTCCCCATATTTCTCGGGATCGACGTCCGCCGGGCTTCCGGGAAGCAGCACGCCATCGCAAGCCTTCACCGCCTGCGCGATTCGCGATGGTGTCGCACTGACTTGAATGACGACTGGCTCGCCACCGGCCGCGCGTACCGCTCGTTCGTATTCCGGCAAGCTGAGCCTTACGTACAGCGGCTGCTGCGAATTGGGCACGGGGATGGCGATACGGGGCTTCATTTCTGAATTTGTAAATCCGTAGTGATGACAGGCCGGAACGGCTCTTCCCAGTCTAACAGCGCTCGCCAGCTGGTCTATGTGTTGACTATTGGTTTCGGCGCACCTTCGCTGCTATTGAGCTGCGGAACTCGCTCCGTATGAGAGTCGTAGAGCTGTTCGATTGCCTGACGAACTTGTGAGGAGAGCCGCCCAGCGTCACGCAGACGCATACCTCGTGTTGGAATAGCTTCGCCAATTACCAATGAGACTTCGCCGGGTATTACATGGAAGCTATTTATAGGCAGCACCTCGTAGCTGCCCACGATCGCCATCGGAACTACCGGCGCCTGTGCCCTGATTGCGACATAGAACGCGCCGCCCAAAAAGTCTTGCAACTGACCAGTGGCCGAGCGCCCACCCTCGGGAAATACCACCAGCGGCGTGCCCCTGCGCAGCGCATCACAGGCACGATTCAGGCTGCGAAGCGAGGCGTGCGCGTCACCCAGCACAATTGGAATCTGCCCCGAGCGCTTCAAATACCATCCCAAAAACGGATAGCGAAACAGTTGCTTCTTCGCCATAATTCGGAATCGTCCTGGCAGGTGAGCATAGAGCACAGGAATGTCGACCGCAGAGAGGTGATTGGCGGCGTAAACCGCGACCTCGCAGTTCTTGAGGTGTTCCAGCCCTTCCACCCGCACCCCAACACCGACTGTCTTCAAGTTGATCGTCGCCCAGGCGCGCGCTATTGAGTGTTGCGCGCGGCCTTGGGGATCGAACAGCGAAACGAGCAGCGAGAGCGCTCCCAGCACTCCTGTGTACAGGTACACGACTGGCAGGTAGAACAAATACGAACGTAGGCGCGTCAGGAGCGAGCCTCGGGGCTGCGGTTCGATCCCGGATTGTCCTTCAACCCTGTTCATACCGTCTGCGTTTGGCAAAGCTTCTTAGGACTGCACTCCCAGCACCCCCATCACCTCGCCTACCAAGTAAATCGAGCCTGTAACAACGATCACACCATCTGGCTTGCTGAGCTGTTGGGCGCGCGCCAAAGCTGCGGAAACTATCTCTTCGCTATACAGCATCGCTCCTGTACGCGATGCAGCTTGCATCAGCTCGCCGGTTGTGGCTGCCCGCGGATTGTTTACGTGCGTCACCACCACCTGCTGGGCAATCGGGAACAGCACTTCGGCGATCCCTTGGATGGCTTTATCGCGCATGGCGGCAAAGACGAAAGTCAGATCGCGCCCAGGGAAATTCTCCGACAACGCCGACCGCAGCGCCCACGCTCCCGCTGGGTTATGCGCCACATCGAACACCATCTCGCGGTTGAGCCTTGTGGCTGCCGGCGGAAGTACCTGAAAACGACCCGGCCAGTGAGTGTCACGAATGCCCCGTTCAATCTGCCGCGGTGTCACCGGAAACCCGAATTGCCCTAGCTCTTCCGCCGTGGCGATCGCCAGAGCGATGTTGCGCAGCTGATGCCGCCCCGGCAGAGGAGCGTCGACTTCGATTTCCTCGTCCATTACTGTGAGCGGATAGCGATTTCGACAGGGCACAGCAGCGGCATGGCCGGCCAGATACACCGCCGCCCCCGGCGATACGGGAGGAACGTACTTCACCGCGCTCACGCCGCGCGCCTCTTTATCCAGAATCGCGTGTCCGATCACATCATTGGCCTCCGGGTGTTGCGGCAACGTTACGACGACTCCGTGCCTGCGGATAATTCCCACCTTCTCGCGTGCGATTTCGGCGATGGTTTCGCCCAGATACTTTTGATGGTCGAGGGAAATATCGGCGATGACTGAGATCAGCGGCTCGACCACACTTGTCGCATCCAGACGGCCGCCCATACCAACCTCCAGAACGGCAATCTGCACGCCCGTGCTCGCAAAGTACTCGAAGGCCATCACCGTCAGCATTTCAAAGAAGCTGGGATGCCAGGGCAGCTTGCTGAGCTTCAGAAGCTGTTGCGCCGTGCTCTCGACGCGTTCATGCATCGCGCTGAACTCAACGTCGGAGATCATTTCGCCATTTACGCGAATGCGCTCGTTGATGTGGACCAGGTGAGGCGAGCTGTACAGGCCCGTCTTGTAACCTGCGCTGTTCAGGATGGAGGCGAGCGTTGCGGCAGTCGATCCCTTGCCGTTCGTGCCTGCGATGAGCACGCTGGCAAAGCGACGCTCCGGATGACCGAGCGCACCCAGCATCTCGCGCACATAGGTCAAGTCGAACTTGTGCGAAGGCATGGCGGCCAGCTCGTGCCCAAGCGCGTAAAGCTGCTCAACCGTGCGTTGGTAAGACATCGCGACCTGATCTCAGATTACAACACCTAAATGCGGGAACTCATGTTGCGCAGCCGGTTTGCCGATCTAGCTCTCAGCTTCCCCCTGCACAAGAATCGGAGGCTTCGTGCGCACACTTCTATGTGTGGTTTTCCTTGGCTGCTCTCTATTTGCTCAACAGGTAACACGGGAGACATTCGATGCGAAGGGCACATTTTTTGTTGACGGCATCGTTTACCAGTATGCGGCGGGTACAAACTACACCGTCGTCGCAGCCGCTCACTCGGCCATCAATCACAAATTTCTTGCGGTTAAAGTTCGGGTGTACAACGCAGGCCAGCACTCCATCACCATAAAACCTGAAGACATTGTGGTGGAGGATGAAGTCGCCCAACGCGTGCTGACGGCTGTATCGGGAGCGGAGCTGGCGCGCAGAATGCGTAAGCCCTACAACATGGCACGTTACGCCGTGAACGGCATTGCCGGAGCCGATAGGGATGCGCCGATCACGAGCGACATGATGAACCCGCAGTTGCTGCAAATGATGATGGCCATGGCCGCACGCGCTAATGGCGGAGCGATTCCCGCGGGCAAGAACGTCCTTTACACCGATACCCCTGGAGCGCTGGCCGACGATGATGCACCGCCGGTGGCGGTAGAGTGTGACTAGGTTTGCCGGCTGCGCAATCGCGAGGCGCAAGGCATTGACCCGCTGGCGCAACTGCAAGACCAGACGCCGCCTGAAACCGTAGAAAATGCCGCCTTCCGGGCCAACACCATCCCACCCCGAACTAACGTAGGGGGCGTTCTTTACTATCCGTTCGGCAAGCTGGCACAAAGCCCGGGTGCGGGGGAACACGGCAAGAAGAGCCGTATGGTGCGTGTGACAGTGCCGGTGATGGGTGAGAAATTCGAATTCGCACTATCCGTAGAATAGGTACCCAAGACTTGAGCACCGAGTGCGAGGTCCAGCACGGCGCCGCGTCTCAGGGCATCGCCACGTCTGGCTCACGCCGCTACATCTTGCGGAATGGGCACATGCGGTGACGCGAGCCAAATTTCGCGGTTTGATTTCAGACCACGACGCCCGCCGGTTAAACTCTGGCTTCATGGCCGATCGACAACAGGGTTTATGGGCGGAAGCGGCGATGCCGGAGATGTCTTTGGAGACCTGTGTGCGGCTCGCCCACCAACATGGTTCACGTATAGCGATGACAACCCTGGACGCGCTGCACGTCGCGTCAGCCCTGGAACTGGGAGCGGAGCGATTCTGGACCTTCGACGAGCCCCAGGCGAAGCTCGCGCGGGCGGCGGGTTTGAAGCCGTAAAACTAGATATCAATCAGACGGAACAGGCTCGACACTCGGCGCTCTCACGCAAACGCCGTTTCCGTGTACGTTCCGTACACTTCGCGCAGGGCGTCGCAGATTTCACCGACCGTTGCGTAAGCCTTCACCGCTTCCACGATGAACGGCATGGTGTTCGCCGGCGAGATCTGGCCGTTGTCGCCGGCTTTCGGCTCCTCGGCGGCGGCGTGCTTCAGAGCGTCGAGGCGACGGCGGACTTCGTCGTTGGAGCGGCGCTCGCGCAGCGATTTCAGCTTCTTGGTCTGCGCCTGCGCGACTTCCTCGCCAATGTAGAGAATGTTGGGCCCTGGCTCGTCAACGACAAACTCGTTGGCGCCGACCGTGATCTTCTCTTTAGCTTCGCTGGCGCGCTGGAACTGATAGCTGGCCTCGGCGATCTCCTTCTGCGGGTAACCTTTCTCGATGGCCGCAACCATGCCGCCGATCGCGTCCAGCTTGTCGAAGTAGTCGAACGCCCCGTTCTCCATGTCGAGGGTGAAGCGCTCAACAAAATACGAGCCGCCCAGCGGATCGACGGTCTGCGCCACGCCCGACTCGTAGGCGATGATCTGCTGCGTGCGCAGGGCGATGCGCACGGCTTCTTCCGTCGGCAGCGCCAGCGCCTCGTCGTAGCTGTCGGTGTGCAGCGACTGCGTTCCTCCCAGCACGGCCGCTAGCGCCTGGAGCGCCACGCGTGCGATGTTGTTCATCGGCTGCTGTGCGGTCAGCGAGACGCCCGCCGTCTGCGTGTGGAATCGCATCAGCCATGTGCGCTGGTTCTTGGCGCCGAAGCGCTCCTTCATCAGCCGATACCAAATCTTGCGTGCGGCGCGATACTTCGCAATTTCCTCGAAGAAGTCGTTATGCGCGTTGAAGAAGAAGCTGAGGCGCGGCCCGAACTCGTCGACATCAAGTCCGCGGCGGCGCGCCCACTCCACGTACTCAACGCCGTCATAGATGGTGAACGCCAGCTCTTGGAGCGCGGTCGAGCCGGCCTCGCGAATGTGGTAGCCGCTGATGGAAATCGTGTTGAACTTCGGCGTGAACTTCGATCCGAACTCGAAGGTATCGATCACCAGGCGCATCGACGGCGCGGGCGGATAGATGTACTCCTTCTGCGCGATGTATTCCTTCAGGATGTCGTTCTGAATGGTGCCAGAAATCTTCTTCCAGTCGGCACCCTGCTTTTCGGCGACCGCCAGATACATGGCCCACAGGATTGACGCGGGGGAGTTGATGGTCATCGAAACGGTAGTCTTCTCCAGATCGATGCCGTGGAAGAGGATCTCCATGTCCTCAAGCGAGTCTATGGCGACACCGCACTTGCCGACTTCGCCTTCGCTGAACGGGTGATCGCTGTCGTAGCCCATAAGCGTAGGAAGATCAAATGCGACCGACAGGCCTTGACCGCCGTGCGCTAGCAGATACTTGTACCGCTGGTTGGTCTCCTCCGGCGAGGCGAAGCCGGAGAACTGGCGCATCGTCCACATCTTGCCGCGATAGCCGGAGGCGTGAATGCCGCGCGTGAACGGCGGCTGTCCGGGATAGTTGAGGTACTGGTCGTAGCTCCAGTCCTCGGGAAGATCGGCGGGCGTGTACAGGCGGCGAATCGGAACGCCAGAGATGGTCGTGAAGCGAGTATGGCCATGCTCGTCGATGTTTACGCCAGTGGGCGCGCCGATGGGCCGCTCGGGGGCCTTCTCCAATGTGGGGGCGAGCGTCTTCTCCGCCCACTGCTTCTCCAACTCGGAGGGATGACGGCTGGCTTCGAACAGATCGGTTACCGGCGATTCAGATAGAACCTTCCCATCAGTTTTGCGGCTGTTGGCCATGATTTCCCCACACTAGGACGAACCTTCCATGCTAGTAGATGCGAGGGATGGGGGCAAGAAGCGTGCGGCAACGCGAGTATGGTATTTGCCGAGCTGTTAACCTTCTCGTGCCCTCACCTTCGATATCAATTCCGCTAGAACCCTCTCGTTCGAATTCGTTCTTGGGTTTCTGCAAAAATCTCCAACAGCCTATCGTACGACGCGACTTCAATGTGCTGGCGTCGAAACTCTTCCAACCGCTGCCAATGCTTGCTACGATTGGGATCACTCCTCCTCCCGATTACAATAACTCCCTCACATTCGCCGTGAATCCCCGGCCATCCGTTGTCACGCAGGAACAGGGCGTTATCGCGGAGGTAGGTTTTATATCGGTTAATCTGTTCGGCCGCATGGTTGCAGATCGCCGACACCCCAGACCTTGTCACCGGACTCTTCCGGGGGCTCTCCAACTCCACAATGATCCACTGGGGCCCAATGGAGGACCACTCGCAAAGGATGAAATCGGGAATGCCCCCACCGCTCTGGGGAAGGAGGAGGCTCGGCCACGGTATGACCCAGACAGCATGCGGCCGAAGCAAGCCAGTAGCCAGTGCGATTGGATTTTCTTTGAAAAAACTCTGCAGAGGTCTCTCATCCTTAGCCGTCCGAAGGATCCGACGAAAATTTGCTAGGACTCTCGGGCTACTGACGTTCCAGTGAACCGGGGTCGAGGCCGGCAATCTGGCGGGCAAGAACGTACAAAGGTGTCGGTCTTTCGGTTTGCACTGAAAGGAATAGGCATTTTTGCAGCTTCCTACAGAAATTATCTCTCCAAATCGGCGTGCTCGGTCATAGTTGACAAATCCAGCCGCGCAGCGGCGGACGCGCATTGAGCCCGGCGCGTGAGCGCCGGGTAAACGATCCCCAAATACCGGGTGAGCCGCGCCAGCGGCGACAGCTCAGAACAATTGATTGGGATCAAAAGAGACCCCGGATTTCTGCAGGAGCGTTCTGTATTCCTGTTCGAAGCTGCGCGTGCGATGGTGCTCTGACTGATGCTCAATGTAGTGCACCACCGTAGGAATCTGCGATGGGCTGACACTGATTGCGGCATAACCGTCCTGCCACGCGAACCCGTGGCCGATCTCGTTCATCCAGCGCGACGAATTACATTTGAGAGTCCGAATGACGTCGGCGGTTCGATCCGTCGGTGGAATTTTTATCAGGAGATGGACGTGATTATCAGTGCCGCCAATGGCAGCGACGTTGACGCGGCAGTTTCGGGCGATGGCCCGCATGTAGGTCCACAACCGTGGGGGGTCTGCAATCAAAGTAGAGCGTCCCTTGGTGCTGAAGACGCAGTGGACCAGTTGTAGCGTGTAGGTGTGCGCCATCCTCGCTATTCTTCGTCTCCGATGGCAACGATGATGTGAGAGGAATCACCAGGCCTTGTGCTGTCGCCGCTGGCGCGGCTCGCTACGCTTAATCGACGCCAACCCGGCGCTGACGCGCCGGGCTCAAGGCGCTTCCGCCGCTGCGCGGCTGGTGTTTGCTCCAGCCAGAACTGCACATTCCACTTGCCGCTCATCCGGTTGCATTCCGCGACCCGGTTAGCCGTGGCGGCGGCTTTTCCCGTATCATCTAGTTTCCATCCATGCGAAGCCGCAAGATCCAGTTGTGGATTGCCCTCGCGCTCCTCGTGATCATCGTTGGCGGAATTGTGACCGCGCTCTTGCTGCGCAAGCGCGCAGCTCCCGATGCGGTGCGGCTTCTGCCGGAATCTGACGCTGTCCTTTACATCAACCTCGAGCCTATCCGGCTCTTCAGTGACATCGGCAAGGCTCCTCCTAAGGAACGCGATCCACAATATGAGGATTTCGTCCGCCAAACCGGTTTCGAATTCGAGCGCGATCTGGATAAGGCTGCCTTCGCAATCCACTATGGCGCTGCCGGCAAGGGCAAGCCCGCCGAGACGCGCTACAGTGAGGTCCTCCAGGGACACTTCGATAGCACGCGTGTTGCTAACTATCTTCGCAAGCTCGCTTCGCAAGTGGAGCGGTACGAGGAGCATGACATCTACGACATCCCTGTCGAAGACCGCGTGGTGAGAGTTGCGTTGCTCGGTGTGGACATCGCGGCCGCGTCGAACACCGAGAGCGGTGACACCATACGCGGCATCATCGATCGCTACCGGCAAGCAGCCCTTCCCTTTCCCGGGCCCACGCTGGTCAGCGACTACTACCGCCGTGTCCCGCTGGGCAGCGTTGTTTGGACCATTGCACGACCTCCTGCCGCGAGTGCCCCGGAAGGTCATAGCGAGTTGCTGTTGCCGGGCGACTGGAGTGGCTTGCTGCCTCCCGATAGCCTGGTGATTGCCTCGGCTCGCCCTCTGAATGAGGTCCGATTGCGCGCGGAGGTCATTACCCGCAGCGATGCTGAAGCCCAGAGCTTCACCCAGCAGGTCAGTGCATATCTCACGCTGTTCAAATCACTGGAGATTTCGACGGACGCGGGCGGTCCGGACAAAGACGTTAAAGCAGCGTTCGACAGCCTTGAAGTGCATCCGGACAAGAACGAAGCCATTCTGACCGCTAAGGTCCCATTCGCGTTTTTCAAGAAGGTACTGAGCGCGCCACCCGTTGAGTTCGGCTCCGAAACGCAGAAGCCGGGCGAACCGCAACCTGACACAGCGAAGCCGCAGCCCCCCAAAAAACAGCCACATACATCCGTGAGGCACTGAAATCCGACCCAATTGATCGACGTTGTTGCGGATGCAATTTTTGACCTTCTCTGCTGAAGCACGCTATACTTTTATGGTTTGCCTGTAGAGCAGGCCCGTCAGGGACGTCCGCAGCCGGTCTTCCGCAGAGAAGAAGCAGGGTCACTTGGCCCGTCTGAATGTTGTCCTGGCTGGGGAAAGTGCAAGCACAAAAGTTTGAGGCCATTCTCGCCGCGTCAGCGCGAGCGCGCCGTTGGAGGTTTGCCATGTACGCGGTAATCCGCGCCGGGGGAAAACAGTATCGCGTCGCACCCGGAGACGTAATCCAGATTGAAAAGCTGGCCCAGGCCGGGGGCGAAAATGTTCAGTTCGACGAGGTGCTGGCAGTCAGCGGCGCAGAAGGCGAACTAGGCAAGCCCTCGAAAGCCGTCGTCGCCGGACAGGTTGTTGAACAGGGCCGCGGCGACAAGGTGCTGGTCTTCCATTTCAAGCGCAAGAAGCAGTACAAGAAGTTGAACGGGCATCGGCAGCCGTACACTGCGGTGAAGATCACCGGCATTAGCGTCAATGGGCGGGAGCTCAAAGCTTAAGCGCATGCTGCTCCACCAGTTGGTTCTAGTGCTTGCTGCTGTCGCGAGACGCTTCGATTCGGTGCTGCTGACAATTCCGGCTGCCGTCCGGCGCGTCGTGTCGCGAGCAAAAATGGGTAGCTCGGATTTACAGCAAACATAGGTCGAGCTGGCCTTCGGGCCAGCGTTACGCGATTTCAATGATTTGTCATCCCGAGCCGCCGCAGCCGAGGGATCTGCGGTTCGCCGCATCGAGGGAAATGTTATGGCACACAAAAAAGGTTTAGGTAGTTCGCGAAATGGCCGCGATTCGAACGCGCAGCGGCTGGGAGTTAAGTCGTTCGGTGGACAGCTCGTCTCTGGCGGCTCGATTATCGTGCGGCAGCGCGGCACACGCATAAAGCCGGGTACCAATGTGGGTCGTGGTAAGGACGACACGCTCTTCGCCAAAGTGACCGGCCTGGTCGAGTACAGAGACCGTGGCACGATGGGCAAGTTCGTCTCGGTGGTACCGCAAGATAGCAATTAGCAGCTAGCGACTGGCAATTAGCTAAAATCAAACCCTGGGTGCCCCGTTCTAGCCTTCTTCTGGCTAGGGCGGGGCTTTTGAACATAGCCCAGCCGAGGCCCGATGCCAAAACTAACCACTAGCCACTGACCACTATCCGCTATGTTCATCGACGAAGCCAAAATCCGGGTGAAGGCAGGCGATGGCGGCAACGGCTGCATGGCCTTTCGCCGTGAGAAGTTTGTGCCGCGCGGCGGTCCCTCCGGTGGTGATGGAGGACGCGGTGGCGACGTCATTATGGAATCCAGCGAGCGCCACAATACTCTGGTGCACTTCCGCTTCAATCCCGAGTACAAGGCCGAGCGCGGCCGCCACGGCGAAGGGTCCAACAAAACCGGCAGGGAGGGCGAGAGCATCGTCCTGAAGGTCCCGGTCGGCACGATTGTCCGCGACGAGCTTTCGGGCGAGCTTGTGCACGATTTCTCGCAGCCGGATGAGCGCGTCATCGTCGCGCGCGGCGGTCGGGGCGGACGCGGTAACGCGCAGTTCGCGACCTCGACCCATCAGGCGCCACGCGAGCACGAAGAAGGCCGCCCCGGTGAAGAGCGTGAGCTGCGTCTGGAGCTCAAGCTGCTGGCCGACGCGGGCCTGGTCGGCTATCCCAACGCGGGCAAGAGCACGCTCATCTCCCGCATCTCGGCGGCGCGACCCAAGATCGCGGATTATCCCTTTACCACCTTGCAGCCCAACCTGGGTGTGGTTGCCGTCGGCGAGCCGCCGGATCAGGTCAGCTTCGTGGTCGCTGACATACCCGGCCTCGTCGAGGGCGCGAGCGAAGGAGCGGGGCTGGGGACGCAGTTTCTACGACACATTGAGCGCACGCGATTTCTCGTGCACCTGATCGATGTCTCCGATGCCAGCGGTCGGGCTGATCCGGTACAGGATTACGAAGTGATCACACGCGAACTGGCGAACTTCGGCGGCGGACTGGATACGAAGCCGACCATTGTTGTCGCTTCGAAGATCGACGTCGCCAACAAAGAGAAGCTGGCGAAGCTAAAGCGCTATTGCAAGCGCAAGAAACTAGAGCTGTATCCCATTTCCGCCGTCGCCGGAGCGGGTATTAAGGAGCTGACGTGGGCGATGGCGAAGAGGTTGAGGGAAACCGGAGATTAGGGTCAGGGACTAGGTAGCCCCTCATGCAAAGTGCTCCCACCCGCCAGGCTTCAGAATCTCAGCTTTGCCACCCGGCGTGACCAGCTTCACGTGCTTGCCGCGCACGATCTCGCCAATCTGTGTAACGGGCACCTTGACAATCTGCCTGGGGACGCGGCGGTTGGGAGGCGCGGTGAACAGGAGCTCGTATTCGTCGCCCCCATGCAGTGCGACTTGCAATCCATTCTCACCAAGGTCTGAGGCGATAGGCAGCGCGTCAGCATTGATCACTGCTCCGGTCTTACTCTCTTTGCAGATGTGACCGAGATCTGTCGACAATCCGTCGCTGATATCGATCATGGCGGAAGCCAGCTTTCTCTCCCGCAAGTATTGGCCGACGGCAACCCGCGGTTCTGGATAGAAATGCTTGCGATGCGTTCCCGGGCGCAGCTTCTCTCCGTTGCGCAGCCGATTCAGATCGGCGACTGCCTCGCCAAGGCTACCCGTGACATAAAGCAGGTCGCCCGGTCGTGCGCCGGTGCGCAGGATGGCTTCCCCGGCGGGTACCGAGCCCAGCACGACGATGTCAGCCAGAACTCCATCGGGGGACTGGGCCGTATCGCCGCCCGCCAGAATCACGGAATACCGCTTCGCCAGCTTCAGCAGACCGCCCAGAAAGCCGTCTACCCAGCTCTGCAGCAGCTCTGGCGGAAGCGCCAGCGAAAGGAAGGCGGCGCGGGGTATGCCGCCCATGGCGGCCACATCGCTCAAGCCTCGTGCCAGGCAGCGGTGGCCCACCGAGTCGGGGGGGTGCCAGTCGCGGCGGAAGTGCACGCCTTCCAAGCTGAAGTCGGTCGTTACCAGCGCGTCATGGCCGTGCGGAAGCCGAAATACGGCGGAATCGTCGCCTATACCGCGCGCCAGGCCTCGCCCTGGCGGGCCAGCAAGGCGGCGGACGCGATCGATGAGTTGTTTCTCCTGTAGGGGCACAGACAGCCTCCCACTGCCATTCAGCGTCAATATACGTTAAAGGCAAGTCAATACTCGGATGCTATTAGCTTGGTGAGGTGGTTAACAGCTGGGAAGGGGGAGGCGGCGGACGGTTACTACTTTGTTTACAGTACTTTAGTGGTACGGCCTTGTACCAGAGTGGTTGACACCCGTTTGGGCCGTCTGTTACGGTTTGATGTCGTTCCATTATTTCCAGCCGAGTACCCGGACAGGGCAGTTTCTTGTCCGCAGGGAAAGCCGTAAGCCCACGGCATCCCACGAATCGAATTTGGCAGTCGGTTCAGCGAGGCTAGCGGTTCCGGACCTTTATAGCTGTTCGCATTATCCCCGGAGCCTGTTTATTAATTAAGGGGTCATTAATTTGCGGAAACGGTTTTACATTCTTTTCGTAGCGCGCGATGCCGAAGGCCAGCTACGAAAGATCCCCATCCCCATTCATTACCTTTACGTCTTCCTTGCCGGCGCTCTGATTGGCATGTTCACCATTACCGGCATGGCCGGCTCCTACGCCCGCATGTTATGGAAGGTCGCCAGTTTCAATCAGTTGCGGTTAGAAAAAACGGCGCTACAAACGCGCTATCAGCAACTGGAGAAGGTGAACCACGAGAAGGACATCCAGGTGGCTTCGCTTGGGTCGCTGGCCAATGAAGTCTCCGTCATCTACGGTCTGAAGCCGAATTCGAAGCTGCTGAAAGCGACTGAAGGGTCTGCGCCGACGGACACAGATGAAGTTAAGTACTCCATGGACCAGCTCTATGCCCTCCGTAACACGGCTCTAACTGGGGCGGCCACCACGGCGTTGAGCCTGGGATTGACACACAACGCGACTCTCTCCGAGTGGACAAACGCCGCGACTGCTCCGACTCTGTGGCCCGTTATTGGTCCGATCACGGGATCGTTCGGCGAGCGCATCGACCCATTTAATGGTGAAGGCGCGTTTCACTCCGGCGTCGATATCTCCTGCCGTTATGGCGAGCAGGTCCTGGCCCCCGCAGATGGCATAGTGACCTACGCCAACTTCTACAACGGTTACGGTCGAATGTTGCAGATTGACCACGGCGGTGGTGTCTCAACTCGTTACGGGCACCTCTCGGGATTTGCAGTGAGCGACGGTCAGACGGTCCGTAAAGGACAGGTGATCGCCTATGTGGGACTGTCGGGCCGTAGCACTGGTCCGCATCTGCATTATGAAGTTCGCATCCACGACATCCCTGTGAACCCGCACAAGTTCCTCCGCAACACCTTCGCACAGCTCGAGGGTGGTCACGGAGCGTAGCCGCCGTTGCCGACAGAAACTCACATACAACGGCTGACAGCAACATCAAGCATCTTCTCTGGAAAGTTATGATCCGATTGCTCAGGCACAGACCACTGTGACGCCGCTCCTATGCGGAAGCAACAGCCGATGTGATACACAAGAATGTACTAAGCTGGCCGCAGAGCCGGCACGAGCCTGTCTATGAGCCACTCGTTTTCGCGGAGCACCGGCTTCGCGCGATCCCACCAAACAACACATCAATACCAATTTTGTCTTGAGCCAAAGCCCAGCTTTCTAGCCCGAGCGTGGAGTATCGGTGACGTTTCCGTTCCATTTCGCAGGCCCGCAGAGGCCGCATGCTGAGATCGCTGTTTATCGGCCTCTCCGATAGCAAGTCGCTGCGCAACTTCGCCGAAAGATCTTGGTTGGGCCTCCGTTTCTCGCAACGTTTCGTGGCCGGCATGGACGTGCAGGACGCGATCCGTGCGGCGCAGGTGGTCAACGACTGGGGCGCGGGCGTCAGCATCGACAATCTTGGCGAGAATGTCACCAACGCCGACGAGGCGAAGCACAGCGCCGAGCTCTATCACCGCATGCTGGACGAGATTCATCAGCGCAAGCTGAACGCCAACATCAGCCTCAAGCTCACGCACATGGGTCTGGATGTAAGCCAGGAACTGGCGTTCGGGCTGGTCACGCAGTTGGTCGACCACGCCGTGCGCATCAACAACTTCGTCCGCGTGGACATGGAGGGCTCGCCCTACACGCAGCGCACGCTTGACTTCGTTCGCGGCCTTCACCGCTTGCCCGGGCATGGCGGGCGCGTGGGCACGGTGATCCAGTCCTATCTGTATCGCAGCGAGAAGGACGTCGACGATCTGCTGGCCGAGCGCATTCGCATTCGCCTGTGCAAGGGCGCTTATAAAGAGCCGCCGGAGATCGCGTTCCCCAGGAAAGCCGAGGTCGACGCAAATTATCTGAAGCTGGCGCGCACCCTGATGAAGAGCGGCGTCTTTCACGGGCTGGCCACTCACGACGAAAAAATTATCGCCGAACTCAAGCAGTTCGCGCGCGCGGAAAACATCCCGTCGTCGGCGTATGAGTTTCAGATGCTGTACGGCGTCAGGCGCGATCTGCAGCAGCAACTCGTACGCGAGGGCTACGGCTTGCGGGTGTACATTCCGTTTGGATCGGAGTGGTATCCGTATTTCATGCGTCGGCTGGCCGAGCGTCCGGCGAATGTGCTGTTTATCGCCAGGAATCTCTTCAGGCAGTGAGTCGCTGTTGATTCCAACCAGCTTCGCACCCAGGCCTTCAGTTACTCGGCACCAGGTCCTGAACCGCCCTCTGGTCGAACACAGCCGCCTGTTTTGTGTCGCCGAGAGCTCTCCACGCTTCGGCGCGTCCCTGATCCACATCAAATTGGAAGTTATGCGTGCCTGTAGAAGCGAGAATGTCAGGGGAGGCGCTACGGGCAGCTTCGTCGAACGCCTGCAATGCAGCCTTGGGTTGCTGAACATCGAGGTAAAGCCGCGCGAGTTTAAGCAGCTCATAGGGCTTGGGCGTTGTCGAAAGCTCGATGGCTTTGCGCTGCGCTTGGATGGTCTCCGGCATTCGGCCCTCATGTTTGTACACCGCCGCTAGAGAGAACCAGAAGAGCGCCACGTCCGGACTGCGGGAAATCGCCTGACGATATTCGCGTTCGGCCTCAGAACGAAGCCCCATCGCGTAATGAACATTTCCACGAAGCCAGGGCACAAAGCTGCTGTCAGGAAGGATCTCGTTCGCTTGGTCGGCGGCGAAGAGCGCCTCAGTATTGCGGCCAATCGCCGCCAGAACAACTGCCGCATTCGCCCATTGATTGAAGCGATCGGCTGAGGAGCCTGCGGGAGCTACGGCCGGCAGAGGCGCGGTCGCGCAATCTACGGCTGAGCGGCTGATCAGGTCCTCGGTTGCCGGCGTGCGTCGCACAAAAACTCCCGAGATCTCGTCCAGGTAAACAGGCTTCCATATCGCGCTGTTGCAGAACCTTCTGAGGTATCCGAGTTCAGATTGGAAGCGATTCAGCGGAAGCAGGATGACGTTGATGTTGTAGCGATTCGCTTCCGTTTGCCATGGCTCGGAGTCAGGCGGCGAGTCCAGCAGCCGGGCCTGATGCAGGAACGCTCCCGGCCCGAACGGGATCGCGCGTCCATCAATGTAGTCGCGACGTTGCGAACCCAATCGCCAAATCAGATAGCCGCCTTGCGAATAGGCGTTGAAAATCTCTCCCGGAATGTTCTCCCGCTGAATAAATTCGGCTGCGCGCTCCGGAAACCACCAACCCAACCCGGTTCCATAGGATGACAATGCCATGTCGCTAACCTTGAAAACATCAGCCGACCAAATCCCCGCAAATAGGACGACGATCGCGGCGCTTGCGCCGGCAAGAACCAGACGCACTCGAGCACCGCGAATTTGCGTGTCAAGCCGGCGTATGACAGGAAGCAGGATGGAGCCGCCGACAACAACAACCACACATGCCGCTGCTGCTTGCATTCGAAGATGCTGGATGCCCTCGTAGATCGCTGCCAATAGCAGCACCGCTGCTCCCAGTTGCCGCCGTAGCAGCGCAGAGACGACCGCAATCGCAACGATCAGCAGCAGCAGGTAAAACGGATCCGGATTGTGGAGAGAAAAAGCTCGCGAGAATCCAGTCCAACTTAGCGGCACCTTGCCCCATTCGGCAAACCACTCCGAGTGCTCCGCCATCACGCGATTCTGACGTATCAGCGCCTTATAGATTCCCCAGCCCCATGGATTGACCAAAGTGGCTAGTCCCGCAGCAACAAACCACGGAGATGCGCGCCTGAGTCGTTGAATGGCCGCACTACGCATGGTCGGACGCAAGATGTCCAACACGTCCAACGCGACAAAGAAAAGAATCAATCCCAATCCCGAGACAAAGCCCAGGTGAAGGTTGACCCAGGCGACCATCAGCACCGGCAACAGCCAAAGGCGAGCCCGCACGCCGCGATGGTCCTGCCAGAGAATCGAGAGATACGCGGCAAACAAGACGACCGTAAACATTTCCGCGCGCGGATTCGTACGGCTCGCAATGAAAGGAACGGCGACGACCGCAATAGCAGCAGTAACAGCCGAGCCCTTGCGCAACAGCAACGCGACCGTACTACAGCAGGCAGCGGCCCCCAGCCACGACAGTAAGGCGTAGCCACCCAGCACATAAGCCCCGTAGAACAGCAACGCCGATCCAACGGGGTAAATCCACGGTTGCCCGGCTGCTGTGTAAGAGAAAACATCAGTCGAGAAGATCTGATGATGCTGTGCTATCCAGCGCCCGGTAGCCAGTTGCCAGAAAAAGTCCGGGTCTACTAGCGGCTTAAGTCCAGTGACGAAAGCAAAGAGAAGTGCAACTGCGCCGAGGAACACGAAGAGGCGGCGCTCCAAAGCCGAAGTGTCCGTCGCCGCTTTGGCACTCTCCTGAAGTGCCGAAACGTGGGCATTACTGGTTGGCTCTTCCAGCAGTCGCTTGTCCGGCACTACGTCTCCATTTCCAATATGAAAGTGATGAATGGTGGTGTCGCGCAACACGGCGCTTCAGCCAACTGCTCAGAATGGCTGGCTCGCGGCCAATTATAGCGGCTGCGCTGGTGGTTCCTACCTGCTGTACTGGTTCTGTTTTTTTTCCGCGTGGCGCTCCAGGCCAAGCTGGATCAGCCGGTCGATCAGCTCTGGGTAGAAAATCCCCGTTGCCGCCCACAGCTTGGGATACATACTGATCGAGGTAAAGCCCGGGAGCGTGTTGATCTCGTTCACGTACATCTTGCCGCGTCGCGGATCCATCAGAAAGTCCACCCGCGCCAGTCCGGAGCAATCTATCGCCTGAAATGCCGCTATCGCGAGGCGCTGCACTTCTTTCTGCTTCGCTTTCGTCAGCTTCGCGGGAATGATCAGCTCTGAGCCTTCGTCCAGATACTTTGCGTTGTAGTCGTAGAACTCTTTGATTGGTACGACCTCTCCGGCAATCGATGCGATCGGCTTGTCGTTACCCAGCACAGAGCATTCGATCTCTCGTGCTTTGCCCCTGTTGCCGCCGACCCCTTCCTCGATCACAAGCTTGCGGTCGAAACGCGCAGCCTCATCCATTGCCGCTGCCAGTTCGCTAGACTCGTGGACCTTGCTGATGCCAACCGACGAGCCCAGGTTCGCAGGCTTCACAAATACCGGATACTTCAGCGCCTTCTCAATCTCTTTGCGGATTTTCTTGGGCTGCTCGCGCCAATCGTTACGCAAAACCGTGACATGCTTCACGATCGGCAGGCCGGCATCGCGGAACAACCGCTTCATGACATCCTTGTCCATCCCTGTGGCCGAGCCCAGAACGCCTGCACCCACGTAAGCGATGTCAGCCAGTTCCAGCAATCCCTGGATGGTGCCATCCTCGCCGAAGGTCCCGTGCAGCACTGGGAAAATGATGTCCACGCCGACGGGATTAACGCCTGCACTTAGTTGGTGAGCGTCGGTCTCGAAGGGCACAAGTGCCGAGTGGTCCTGGCTCGGCATTGGCGGTACTACCACGCCTTCACCGCGCGCCAGAACTGCGGCGCTGGCCGTCGTCTCGGGATCGCCGGCGCGAAGCTGTCGCGATTCGGCTGGATCGGCAGCCTTCCCCTTCAATAGCCGCTCGGCATGGCCCGAAGTAACCCAACGCCCTTCCTTTGTGATTCCGATGGGAACTACTTCATACTTCTTCTTGTCGATCGCGTCGAGGACCGAAGCCGCCGATAACAGCGAAACCTCATGCTCGCCGCTGCGTCCGCCAAACAGGACGCCCACCCGAAGCTTTTTCATGTTGCGATCCTAATCCCGGAATCGGCACTCACTAGTGACCAGCCGGGAACCTGCCGGCAGTTAATTTCCGTTAAATGTTCGCCTTCGGAGGCTTTGGCAAACGCTGACGCAGTACGCGCCGGTCGAGCAATCCACGTTAGTCAGAATCCCCGTTGATCACTCCGGCTTCGGCGTAGCCCGGCTGAGATGGTTGAGGGTTTTCTGTAACGACGCTTCATCTTCCACGTTGAAGCAAGCCAGAGAGCGGTCAATCTGCTTCATTAACCCGCAGAGCACCTTACCCGGACCGACTTCAACAAAATCGTGTACGCCCAACGCAGCAAGCTCACGCATGGATTTGTCCCATTGCACCGCTCCCGTCACTTGGCGCAGCAATGCGTCTCGAGCTTGTTCCCCGCTTGTGACCAGCGCCGCATCCACATTACACATCACCGGAACCTGCGGCGTATGAAACGTGATCGCGGCCAAATCCACGGCCAGGCGGTCCGCGGCCGGCTGCATCAGCGGGCAATGGAAGGGGGCGCTGACCGGCAGCATGATCGCGCGTTTCGCACCCCGCTGCTTCGCCAGTTCGGCAGCGCGTTCCACCGCAGCTTTGTTACCGGAGATGACGGTTTGATCCGGCGAATTCAAGTTAGCCGCTCGGCAGGCTTCACCCTGCGCCGCCTCTTTACAAACCTGCTCCACCTTCTCGGGTGCCAGCGCGAGCACGGCGGCCATTGCACCGACGCCCACGGGCACCGCCTCCTGCATGTATTTGCCGCGGTTGCGCACCGTTTGCACCGCGTCCGCGAAGGACAATGTACCCGCCGCCACATGCGCCGAGTACTCACCCAAACTGTGCCCTGCCAAATACGAAGGGGTAATGCCTTTCGACTGCAGCACGCGCCAGACGGCTACCGACACCGTGAGTATCGCCGGCTGCGTAATTTCGGTCAGCTTGAGTTGCTCTTCCGGCCCTTCGAAGCACAGTTGCGAGAGCTTGTAGCCCACGGCCGCGTCGGCTTCGTCGAAGGTTTCCCTCGCCACCGGATACATGGCCGCGAGTTCCCTGCCCATGCCGACCGACTGCGAACCCTGTCCAGGAAACAGAAATGCAATGGGAGAAGAATGAGAGGTCATCGTGTCAGTTCGATAGAAATGAACATAATGTCACATGCGAGGACTTGCCGCACCTTGGCACTCACCCTCAGGCATGCTGGTAACGGTCGACGTGCTAGTGAGAAGTTGTGGGGCCGGAGCGCCACTCATCCCACCGCTCGCGCACCAGCTTCGCAATATCGCGCCACCATTCTCCGTGCCAATTGATTGCGGCAGTTGGAGGTGGAGCTGCTCGCTGACGCTGCGCCGCGCGGTAACACTCCTCGGCTTGTTCATAGTCGCCCAGAGCACCATAGGCACGTCCCATGTTCGCGAGAACCTGTGCATTGATTTTGGGGTCCTTGGATACGTCCAGGATCTTCTGGTAGTACACGACGGCTTGCCTGGGGTTCCCGCGCTTGTACTCAATCAAAGCGATGGGCAGGTTGATGTCGGAGTCGCGTGGCCTCTCTTGTGCGGCTCGATAATAGTGCGTTAAAGCTTCATCCAGTCGTCCCTGCTGCCACAATAACCCGCCAAGATTGGTGTCCGCGACCCAGTTGCGGTGAGTCACGTCCAGCGTGCGATTCCACATCGTAAAACTGTTACGCCAATATGCAGTTTGCTGATGAGTAATCAGGGCCAGCACAGCCAGCACCGCAACGCTGGTCGCCGGGAGCACGAACTTTGGGACCGATAGGCGTTCCGCCAGCTCAGCCGCTCCCCAGCAGACCATGACAAAAAGGCCGATAAAAGACGTGTAGGCATATCGGTCGGCAAGCGCTTCCAGGTCCGATTGCACCACCAGACCTATCATGGGCACCAGCGTTCCCAGGAACCAGAGCCATCCCACCAATAGATAACGTTGCTGCCGAGCAGCCAACACTGCAGCAGTAATCAGCAACAAGAGCGCTGACGAGCCCAGGAACTCCCACCACCGAATCGAGTTCCCCCGATAGAGATATTCGAAAGCGAGATTCGTCGGCCATACGGCCTTTCCGAGATATTGCGCGTAGGCGACAACAGCGTTCTCAATGCGAACCGGAAGCGTGTAAGGCGACTGGTTCTGAACAGCAGCCACATGTTGGGCCACTAATGTAACCAAGGCATCACCCGCGGCGATGACGAACAGCGGGATCTTCTCTCTGACGACTGCTAACAAGCCTCTCGACGGGATAGCCTCACTCGAACCGGAATCCTGACCGCCAATGTGCACTCGCCGCAAGGGCCAATAGTCCCAAAGCAGCAACACAAAGGGCAGCGTGATCACTTGCGGTTTGGCCAAGAGTCCCAGCACGTAAAGCGCCGCCACCACCAGCATTCGCCGGCGTTTCGGTTCGCAGGCATACCAGCGATAGGCGCCAAGCGCCAACAGGAAAAACACCGTGCTCAAGAGGGTCTTGCGCTCGGAAATCCAGCCCAGGTTTTCAACATTGATAGGGTGAAGCGCGAATAGCGCTGCCACCATAAAGCTGCGACCAGTGAAGCCCGTGGCACGTTTAAAAACCCAAAACACCAGCAGTGCGTTCAATACATGGAAAGCAAGGTTGACCGTATGATGCCATCCGGCGTCAAGCCCGAACATGCGGACATCGAGGCTATGCGAAAAAAATGTCAGCGGATCGTAGTTGTATCCATACGCATGCGTGAACGCCCACACCACCGTCGAAAAGTTGAGCGGACCCAAAACATGAGGATTTCCGTAGACGTACCAGTTGTCGTCGATGTTCACGAAATCGTAGTTGTGAATACGATGGTAGGCCGCCAGTGTCGCAGCCACGAGCACAAGCCCGAGAAGTAATGTCGCGTACCTTGTGAACGGCCCTTTGTCGTGAACAAACTGTGTCTGTTTGACAGGCGCTTGGCTGGTGGAAGTCAACGCTCAAACCCTCGTTCGCGAGTATACCGTTCCGTCCAGCTTCCGTAGTAGCACAGGCCGTGTTATGGCAGAAGGTTCCCGTACGAGGGATCAAGAAGCTCCTCGCGTGTGCGATTGCCGCGACCGCCATCTACGGTATGGTGCTGAACCTGGCGCTCGCCGTGCCGAGTGCAGACCGCATACTTAACTTTCTTCGCAAATAGCTTCAGCGAGGAAACCCGGGAAGGAACTACACCAATCCTGTGCGGATGGGCCCGGCTTCGGCGGGTTCGGCCGCGTGGTGGTTGAGGTACCGGCTGGCTTCGGCGATGCGCTCCTCAATCGTACAATTCAGCTTGCTGTTGGCGAACTCCATCGCCACCCGCACCGCGTTCTTCATTGCATTTGCATTCGACGATCCGTGGGTCACGATGCACACGCCCTTGATGCCGAGCAAGGGCGCACCGCCATATTCGGAGTAATCCAGGCGTTTCTTGAAATCCGCGAAAGCCTTGCGCGACAACAGAAATCCCACCTGGCTGGTGATGGTCGCCTGCAATGACTGCTTGAGCAGAAAGCGCACCGTTTCCACCATGCCTTCGGAAATCTTCAGCGCCACGTTCCCCACAAACCCATCGCACACCAGGACGTCGGCTTTGCCGTTGTATAGATCGCGGCCTTCAACGTTGCCTACGAAATTCATCGGCAGATCTTTGATCAGCTTGTAGGCTTCACGGGTCAGGTCGTTGCCCTTGCTCTCCTCTTCGCCAATGGACAAAACGCCCACCCGCGGATGCTCGGCGCTGGGAAACCTTCCCGCGAAAATTGAGCGGAAATATACGTCGCCCATGATGGCGAACTGCTGCAGGTTTTGCGGCTTGGAATCGACGTTCGCGCCGACGTCAATGAGGATGGTAGCAGTGCCCTGGGCCGTAGGAAAAACCGCCGCCAGCGCCGGCCGGTCTACTCCGGGGATCGCGCCCAGCACCATCTTGGCGGTCGCCATGGCAGCGCCGGTGTTGCCTGCGGTGACAAAGCCATCGGCTTTGCCGTCGCGCACCATCCGCAAACCCACGCGCATTGACGAATCGCGCTTGGCGCGCACCGCCTGCGCGACCTTGTCCTGCATGCCAATCACTTCTCGCGCATTCACGATGCTGATCGGCAGCTTGCGCCACAGTCGATGCTGCTCCAGCTCGGCGGCAATGACTTCCTCTTTGCCAACCAGCACCACTTCGACGTCGTAGTGACGGGCTGCGAGAATGGCGCCTTCGACTTCGGGTTTGGGCGCTCGATCAGCGCCCATAGCGTCAACCGCGATTATGGTAGGCATGCTTGCCCGCTAGTTAGCAATTTCCGAAAGCAATTCATCACGGAGACACGAAGCAAACGGAACTGACTTCCTTAGTTTTCTCCGTGGACTCCGTGCCTCCGTGGTGACACAGATAATCGGTCGCCAGCCAGCAACTAGCTTGTGGCCTCTTCGATCTCGACGACCTCACGCCCCTTATAGTAACCACACTTGGGGCAGGCGCGATGCGGCAATTTGCGCTCATGGCAGTTGGGGCACTCGGACAACGACTGCGCCGTCAGATGATCGTGCGCGCGACGCTTCGAAGTGCGCGCCTTGGAATGGCGCCGTTTTGGATTTGGCATGGAAAACCTCTCAGATGATCGACGGCGAACCGCGATCGGAACTTTAACTCTGCAACTTGTTCTTAATCTCGTTTAGCGCATCCCAGCGCGGATCGCTGACATGCTGTTCGCAATCGCATTGCTCGAGATTGAGGTTGCGACCGCAATGGGGGCACAAACCCTTGCAATCCTCCCGGCATAATGCCCGCAGTGGCGTGGCCAACCAAACCTGCTCGCGTAAGACATCTTCCAGCAGCAGGCCTTCGCCCTGATAATACCCGATCTCGGTCTCTGCCTCGCTGATGGCCACCTCGTCCGCGCGGCGGTCCACCCCCTGCGGACGGAAGATCAGATCAAAACTCTTGTCTACATCGTGAGCCACCGGATCGAGGCAGCGGGCACAACTGAACTCCAAGCGTGCCTCTACTTTGCCCACCAGCCGGATGTCCTCGACGTCCTGATGGTGTCCACGATGCTCCACCAACAACTCGGCGCGCCCATCGCTGTGCAGCCGGCCAAGTTGACGGAATTCGTCGCCGAAATCAATTTGGCCAGGCTCGTAGTTCTCATCGAACTCCAGATTACGGAGTTCCAGGTCGCGAACACGTATCAGCATGGCAGCACCGGCTTCAGCCCGCACCAACGCCCGGCCACCGCAACCGCCTGCGCTCACCCATGCAGAAGCGGCACGGGGCAAATCCCGTGGTGGCAGGCCAAGCTCCTGACGGGAAACACTGGCAGATACAGACGGGCGGGGTCGTGCTAAGGCAAAGAACTAGCATAAGGTTCGCAGTAGAGCAGTGTCAAGGCAGCCAATCCGACAGATGCGGTACTCTACTCTTCTCCCCACTTGTGCGGGAGATCAAGCCTGCAACTTATGAATGGCCTGCGAACCATCAAACACGCGCTGCTGCCGGGCAAATCGTCGGCGCTCTCGCGGGCAATTTCCCGCAGCAACTGGCGGCAGCAGCGACTGCTGATTCTCTGCTATCACGGCGTTGCAGCCGGTGAGCAACTGGAATCACATTCCGGCATGTTCCTGCCGGCTGGGATGTTCGCGCGCCGCATGGAGATCCTCGCCGAATCCGGATGCACGGTGCTGCCCCTGCAAGAAGCGCTTCAGCTGCTGCGTCAGGGCAAGCTTCCGCCCAACAGCGTCGCAATTACCTTCGACGACGGTTGGGCTGACTTCCCCGTGCACGCGTTTCCTGTGCTGCAGAAATATGGCTTCCCGGCCACCGTTTACCTCACCACTTATTATTGCCAATTCAACCGCCCGCTTTTTCGATTCGCGCTCGCTCACATGATGTGGAAGCTGCGAGCACAGGTAGTCGACAACGCGGCCCTCGGTTGGTTGCCGCGGCAACTTGATTTCCGGAATGAGACGACCCGCAACGACCTGCTCAAGCGGGTCGACGACTACGCCAAACAGCATAACCTTTCGGGAAAGCAGAAGGATGAACTCGCTGCCAAATTTGCCGGAGCCATAGGTTTTGATTACGCGGCACTTTGCCGGGAACGTCTCTTCAACCTGATGTCGCCGGACGAGGTTGCGCAGATGGCCCATGCAGGCGTTGACATCCAGTTGCACAGCCATCGCCATCGGACGCCGCTGGACCGCACCCGCTTCGTGGACGAAATCCGCGAAAACATGAAACGAGTGGAAGAGATGACCGGAATGGCAGAGCGCGTCCACTTCTGCTATCCCAGTGGCGCCGTGCGACCGGAATTTCTTCCCTGGCTGCGAGAGGCCGGCGTGAAGTCCGCCACCACCTCCATCCACGGCCTCGCTTCACGCAAGAGTGACGTATTTCTGCTGCCACGCTTCCTCGACCATCACCGGTTAACTGATAACGAGTTCGTCTCGTGGGTGTCGGGACTGGCGACCTTCATCCCCAAGAGAAAGAGCGTTCCGCTCGATGTTGCACCAGAATAGATGTCTACGGCTCCGTAAGCACGGTGTGGTAGGGATCGAGCGCCAGCTTTTTCACCTCAACAGGGGCTGGCAAGGTGAAGCGAGTGTCTGCCCCTTCCGCGAATACGCGCCCAAGGTAGACCTGACTGTCTCCTGCAATCCCGTACACCGGCACGCTGGTCACAAGATCGAAGGGTGCGGAGTTCTGGTGAATGACCCCGCTCGCAGTCGCTCCTCGTGCGGTGTGTACAAACTTCACTCCCGAGAGCTCCAGTTTGGGGAACGCCGTGCCGTTCACCCAACCATCGAAGAACCAGTCCAGCGACTTGCGATTTTCGAACCACAGCGACTTCGGCAATACTGCTTCAACGGCTTCTTCGAAATCCGTGTTCGTGATCTGCCTACCCTGATACTGCTCCACCAGGTTTCGCAGCAGGCCCAGAAACACCGAATCGTCGCCGCTGGGATTCATTGGCGAACGTGACGCGTCTCGCAGCATCCAGCGCAGCATATGCATAAGCCATGTGCCGCGTCCGTAGGTGATGATCTCGTATCCGTCCGGGAAGTGCGATGACGACAACCTGCTGCCCAGGGTCACTGGCCCGGCTTCTACGATTCTGCGCCCTTCGCGGGAACGGCTCCCCAGAATCCGCCGGTAGTTTTCCAAAGTCACTTGGACATCCGTGGGCTGCGACCGTTCCAGCAGGAGCAGCGAAACGTAATTTGCCAGTCCTTCCAGAAGCCACTGTTCGTGATAACTGGCCCACGAAACCTGGTCACCGTACCACTGATGAGCGAGTTCGTGCGGCATCATCACCTCGCTATAAATGATCGAATCGGCGAAGGACAGATTCAAGGCCCGCAATTGGTCCGGCTGAAGGTAGGCGTAGCTGGAGAGGAAGATCAGTCCCGGCCAGCCCTGGCTTTCCGCACTTGGATTCTCCGTGAGCGATAGCGAACTGAAAGGGTACGGCCCCAGCATCTGTGCCTCTAGCGAGAGCGTTTCAGCGGCGCGCTGCGCCAACGATTCTCCCGTACCCGCGGGGTCACGTAATGCCGGCGGCTCAGGCACCGGCTCAACTGTTCCCGGCGCGTGCGGCGACAACAATGAGGAAGGGTTGCTCGCATTCGGACCTGAGCGCTGATATCCCCCGCGCGCGGCGTACGCGTCCACCTCGATGTTCAGCGCCTTGGCGCTGCTTTCCACATATTCGCCCAGGTTGAAGCCCGCAATCGGAATCGCCTGCTCGCTGACCCAGTGTCCGACGAATCCATCGCCCTCGCGCTGCAGCGAAATCCGTTTACCGGTCGCGATCAGCGACCAAGGCTGAGGAAAGCGAAACGTCAGGTCGTAGTTCGCCATCGCGATCCCGCGGTTCGGATACCAGTTGCCGCGGGCTCCTACATAGAGCAGTCCCCCTCCGGCATCGGAGAGCACCGACCCGGTATAGGTGAATCGCAGCGCAAAATGCGCGCCCGGCTGCAGTGGCGCGGGAAACACCACCGCGATCATGTCGTTGCCGCGGCGTGACAATTCGCTGCCCTCGACGGCCTCGTTCTGGATGACCTCCAGCGGCTGGCCTTGGTACTCGACTTGCCTCACCTGCAGATAGCGCGAGAGCTCGAACAGGACTATGCGCGTCCCACCCTCCTTTACATCGACGTCCAAGGTCGCATCGGCTGCCAGAGTACGCGAGCGGTCTAACGCGGCATTGATGGTGTATTTGCTGATGGACAGCACGTGTGGGGTCCACATCGAACCGCTGGGGCCGCCGAAGCGAGTGTCGGAGAGCGGCGTCTTGCGCAGCGAACGCATGGGAAAGCTCATCCACAGGTCGTAATAGGTTTCCTTCTCGTGCGCCGAAGTATTGCCCACCACCACCTGCTCCGGGCTGCGTGTGTCGAACAATACATCGAAGACGCCGTAGTGCTCTCCCGAGACGCGAGCGTGCAGCAGCCGGTCGGGTACGGGCGGAAGCTCGCCCGGCCCCGCGACACTCGTTGTGCTCGTAAACGAAATGCACAGGCGCATGGCGTCCATCGTGGCGAGTGTGCGGGCGCTGCCATCGTTGTGGACGACGAAATCAGCCGCATCCTCCGGCGGCCGCAGGAAGGGCTGCAAATCCCGGGCTGTATCGTCGTTGAAGCGCAGATAGGCCGAAGTAAACTTCTCCTCCAGTACCCCGGCGTTAACGAACAGGCCGAGTGAGGCGCGCTCCATGCGGTCGGGGGGTCGCACCAGCACCTCGCCCTCGCCTTCGAAGTACGCGCCCGTAATCCGGCCATCGACTGCTTGAGTGAACGCAATCGTCCCGTCGCTCAGCCATAGGTGCACGTCCTCGCGTTCAATCTCCGCTTCGCGGATCGTGTAGACCTTTTGTGGATCAAGGCCGACTTCCCGCAGCGCACGATATAGCGGCAGCACCGGCCCTGCAACCATAGGCATCGCATTAGACGGTGGAACTTTTGCAGGCGGTGTTAAGGCAGCGCGTTGTTGTGCAGACGCGGACGCCGTGAAAAACAGCGCCAGCACGAAGGCCACACATTGCGTAGTCGGAATGGCTGGGCGCTTCATGGACAACTTCAAGGATGCTACGGAACTAGGCCGGTTGTCATCTCGCGTGTGACCAGCGGCAGGAGATTCGCGGTAGGCAAGGGAGGTTTGGGCAGTTATTGCTGCCGCTCTGGTCAGTCGGGGACAGAGGTCGACTCGGCGTTTTCCGCAACCACCAGTTTCTCCTCCAGCTCGGCGACATGCTCCATGAGGTAATGATCGTACCCCTTGAAATTGCGCAGCCGGTAGAGAAACTCGCCCAAGAGCAGCAACCTGCAACAGACAACCACGATGAAGATCAGGGCCAGCGAAGTATCGAGATTGGCGTGAAACCTGCTGTAAGCGGCGTCGAGGTCGGCGACGCGATTGGCTGAGCGAATCGAGACTACCTCCAGAAAAACCCCGCCCAGGAACAGTCCCATCAGCAGAAGAACAAAGACAAATGCTCGGGATATGTAGACGACGGTGGCGAACGCGTTATTGTGACACTCGCAAAGATTGAAGAGCTTCGAATTGACCGAGAGCAGCCGCGCCTTCAGGAACCAGGTCCCCAGCCGTTGCGGCGGCAAAGACACGAAATGCCGCACCGTATCGGCATAAACCGCGAACAGGCCGCTCAGTATGACGACCAGCACCTCCAAAGGAAGAGCATGGTCGTGCAGCCACCAAAGCAGTGTATTAAGCATTCTGGCCGCCAATATAACACGGCGGAAGCATGCAAGGGGCGCCCAGGCGCATTCCATTTCGCTGGAAGTTGGGCCCAGGTAGCTGAATTGGGAACGCGGATTGACGTGTGCCAGCGCTATTTTTCGTACAGCTCTGATTCTGTTAGTACGGGATCTGGGCGCTCCGCTCGGTTCGCACGCTTGCTGGCCCCGAACATAGGTCCGCGCGCCGGCGCAGCTGGAGCGAAGCGCAAGAATCCGATAGGTTCTGGGACGTCATCATAGATTGCCTCCATGCCGCCCTTCATCAGGTAAGTTTCGTGCCAAAACCCGGTGCCTCCCGAGTCCCTCAAGAAGTTCTTCCACCATTCCCGGTGCGGGCCGGACCGCGTCCACGCCAGCAGCGACTCCATATCCCGCCAATACTGCCGCATGCCGAGATGGAACGGGAAGAGCGAGAAAACCAACCATTCGTGGAGCAGCAAGCCTCCGGGTTTTGCCGCCGCCGAAGCCGATATCTGAGGCCCGAAACCGAAGAGGGTTTTCAGGCCGAACAGGCGATTGACCCGCATACCCAGATAAATGACGACGAGTTCGGGATAAGACGACAGGTCAACGGTGCGCCGGTCAACTTTGGTTGCCATAGCCTAATAACGATTCAACCGGCGCCATGCGGGATTCTAGTTTGCTATTGTGTACCCGTTGCACCGATGCTATCGCTCGCGCCAACCATGATTCCCGGCTCCACAGGTGAGGACCCTGTATGACGACGGAAACCGGACGGGTGGAAGCTTTCTCCGATGGCCTGTTCTCCATCGCCATCACGTTGCTCATTCTGGAGATCAAAATCCCTCGTGGCCCTGACCACACCCTCGCGCGCGATCTGCTGCAGCAGTGGCCCTCATACTTCGCCTTCCTGCTGAGCTTCCTCTTCATCGGCGTGATGTGGATCAACCATCACCGGCTGTTCACCCACATCAAGCGCGCCGACAACGGGCTGCTCTTCTTCAATCTGCTGCTGTTGCTGGGAGTGACCGTCGTCCCCTTTCCCACCGCGGTGCTGGCTGCGCACCTGGAGGGCGCCGATGCGCGTACCGCTGCCATGCTCTACAGCGCGGTCTACTTCGTCATTGCCATCTTTTTCAATGTGCTTTGGCACTATGCGGTCTCGGCCGGCTTGCTGGATGAGCACTACAGCGAATCGGCCCAGGCCATTTCGCGGCAGTATGCAGTCGGCCCTCTGCTGTACCTGATTTGCATAGCCTTGGCGTGGGTCAGTCCGCTGCTCAGCCTTGTTTTAAATGCTGCCCTGGCCGTGTTTTTCGCTTTGCCGGCCAGACACGCCGCAATCACCAAGCGTTAGTAAGCCCATCGTCCTCGTCCCCAAACAACTCCCCAAGAATCGCTTTGATGTGCAACTCTCCACAATCCACATAGGGGAAATTAGTGTTTTCCTCGCCAAATAGCAGCGAAAGGTCGGTCCCGGCCAGAATGATTGCATCCAGCTTTTCGCGCTCCACCAGCCTCTGAGCAATGGCCGTTAGCTCTCGGTGCTGCTCCGGCGATCCCTCGCCACTCAGCGCCAGCTTGGTGTAGAGCTTGTGGATCTGCTCGATCTCCTCCGCGTGTGGTCTGACGAACTCGACCCTCGGAACTTCGCCGTACATGTCCGACTCGATCACGAACCGAGTACCGAAAACCGCTACCCGCTTGAGCACTCGCGCTGCAAGCTCGCGATTGAGCGGCGCGAAGATGTCCAAAAGCGGCAAGGGAGAGATCGCAATCAGTTCGTGGATGCAGTAGTGCGGCGTTACCGCCGGGACCACGGCGAAGTCGGCGCCGGCCCCCTTCATGCGCTCAATGAACTCCGCCAGATATCTCGCCAGCCCGTTGGGGTTGTTGGCACGAACAAACTCCATCACGCGAGGCGGCTCGGCATGAACCATCACCAGATCCATGGTGCGGCCGCGGGCGTCGTGCGCTTTGGCTAGCGCCTGATAGTAATGAACGGCAGCTCCGACCCCCAGACCACCCACCAACCCTACGCAGCGAGTCGCACTCATGAAAGGTGACACCACCTCATTGTCATTGGACTGCTACAACGTTGCCACTCGTCTCTGCACCAGCAGGAAATACAGCGTCGGACAAGATGCGGCTGTGCGCCGACGGAGCCGGCGGTCCGACAATTGGTAATAATATAGTTGACGCGGCTGAAAGACCCGGCACCAAGAATACCCGGCAAGACAGAGTTTGAACTTCGACAACGCTGTGCGCCAAGTGCTCAGCGTGCCAAAGGAAGCAGTGCTCAAACAGGAAGCGCGGGAGAAGAAAACGCGAGAGCGCAAGAAGCAAGAAGTAGCTGTGTGGAGGCATCAGTGGAGAAGAAAGACGATATAACGTCGCTACACGGCCCCATCGAAAAAATAGATGGGAAGCTCACTCTCATGGTTCCCCTGTGGGCTGGCGGCGATCAGTTCATTCAATGCTCGCAGGGTATCTCCGAGATAGACGGTGAGTACCTGAAAATCACTATTCCCGATTGGATGGCCGAGAAAATGGGCTTTAAGGAGGGAAGCAGGGTTTGCATAACCAACGAGGACGGCAACCTTAACATCGTTGCTGACGACGAAGAGATTGAAACTGCCGCCCCCCCGACAAACCGAATACCGTTCAATGAATCATGGTGTCCGCCAAATCCCACGATATTCCATCATTTTGCCACGTATATTAGTGCCCGAAAATTCATCAGGATAGCTGGCCCCAGCTATTCGCGAAGGCATTAAAGCGGTCGACGCACATTTGTCCGAAATGGGACACTTGGCTTGCCGTGACAGGGCTTTTATGTGTTCTTGTTGTAATCGGAGTAACGATCTACACCAGCGATACGCTCAAGCCGGCGATCTTTGGTAACCGTATATCCGAAATACGTGGCTCTATTCGGCTTAAAAACATCTCGGTATTCCACCATCCCGAAGATCAACGGGAACCGTCCGTCCTCTCTACCGCCTTTGCACATCAACGTAAAGTGCTTAATGGATGGCTGTTGCCCTACGGACAGTGGTTCCGTGCACACCTCCACAAAGTCTCCGGTAATCGGCCCTTTCATGGACGCGGGCATATCGTCATATCGCGGTACGTGCTCAACGATTCTCATGGCGGCTGTCTTGAGGGTGATCCATGCTGGAGTTTTCCCTTCATTCCTGCAAGTCAGAGCAAGTGCCAAGCTAGTGCTCACAGCATCGCCAACTGCGCCAAATATTTCGCAACCCCTCCCACTTTGCCAAGTGAGGTCTACCATTACCCAAGCGCGCTCCGAATTGATGAGGGCGTCTGCGCTCTTCTTCGCAGCGATTGCGCTTCGTCTTGCGGCTCTGGCGGACAAGATGGATACCCTAACGCCGCGGCGCATGTAGTCGGCCTGCTCTCGCAGCGCCTCTCTTTGTTTGTCGAGAACACCCCACTGTTTGTATGCGAGCCATGCAAGCGCAGCCGTGAAGAGAGCGACGAGTCCGGAGAATATTCGAGCCCACCAATCGGCAGACGATTCCTGATGTGCGTGATTACCGGACTCTCTCTCATTCCAAATTGTTACTTGGGTAGACGGCTGCTGAAGAGAGGCACGAGAACTACCGGAAGGCTGCTGATCGGATGCGGGTTTCTGCTGTTCTGGGGAAGCCTGTTGTTGTTCTGGATGACTGGGTTTATTTCGAGTTGGGGATGGTGGCTTTGATTGCAGTAGGCACAGCGCGATTGCGAGTGCGGCAAAGAGGCGCATAATTTGCATATGGCCAAAAGGAAAGCAGAATACAAAGAAGGGCCGGAAGCAAGAGAAAACTTCGAACGACTGGCGACGGCTGTTCTTCGAGCCGGAAATCCGAACAACAGCCGAAGAAAGCGGCTAAACGCCGCACAGCGTCCGGCGGGAAACGCGGCTAGAAGGGTTCCTCTTGCCCCGTCCCTGCCGTCTCGTGGTGGAGCGCGGCTGCATCCTTGACAGTCAGCGCTGCATAGGTGAGGCGCTTTTCCGACAACGTTCGCCATGCCGATAACTCTCTGTCGGCGGAGCTTGCGCGCTAGACGAAACGCGAACCACTTCTTTTGGCTTCAGGGCCCGAGACCTCGTCTTCCCATTTCCGGAACTGTGGTTACTTTCGTTTCGCGCAGCCTTCTTCCGGCTAGTCTGCCCTACTTCTCGACAAATAAAATGAAGGAGCTGGAGCTAGACTCTGGTATCGCGGTCCTTCGCAGAGCTACCGCGGTCGTGATCTTTGAAAAATTCGTAAAGGCCACGCTTCCGCGGTTTGGACGTAAGCCTTTGCAGCTCAATACCGGGGCGCTAACTCGTTTGCTCGCAGGATTTTGCACGTGAACCACGCAATTTGCTGAAGACACAGGAGTTAAGGCTGACGTTTAACTGCTTTATTAAGACTATCTTGCGCGCAAAATCGTGTAAACAATGATGTTGCTTTGGGGGGGAGGGGGCTCTACAACGTCGCCACTCGCCTCTGCACCAGCAGGAAGTACAGCGCCATCAGAACCAGCAGAAATCCGTTTACGCCCAGCACGAACGGCGCCGTAAACACCGGGACGAGCCACCCCGAGAGCAGGTTTCCCATCGGCATGCCGCCGCGAAAAGCACAGTTGTAGACGCTCATCACGCGTCCCCGCATTTCGTTCGTCGTAATCAACTGCACCAGCGACGTCACCGTGGCGAAGACGGCCATCATGGAAGCGCCAACGATCACCAGCATCACATAGCTCAACGGCAGCGACTTCGAAAGCGCGAACACGGCAATCCCCACTCCCAGGCAGATGAGCGTGGTGATGGCGAACCGCCCCTTGTTGCGTATGTTCCCCAGGCTTGCAACCATCAGTGAGCCCAAAATCGAGCCTACGCCCATCAGCGATAGCAAGTTGCCGTACGTCTCCGGCCCGCGATGGAAAATATCCTTCACGAACACCGGAATATACGTCCGCATGGGCATCGCCAGCGCCGTCATGCAGAAGGCCAACACCACCAGGGCTTCCATCGACCCTTGCCTTCGCACAAACCGGATTCCCTCCTTCAGGCTGGTGAACATTGATTCGGTTGTGCTCGCCGGCAGGAAGCGGGCGCGAATCATCATCAGCGAAATTATCGGCGCAACAAACGACAGCGCATTGAGCCCGAAGCACCATGTCTCCCCCAGTTTCGCCAACATCTGCCCGGCGAGCGCCGGTCCAACCGTCACCGCGAGATTGAACTGAATGGAGTTCAGCGCAATCGCGTTCGGCATGTCCTCGCGCTCGACAAGCGTTGGTATAAGCGCCGAATACGCTGGCCCGCCAAATGCTTGGGCAAACCCGGAGGCGAACGACAGGCAGAGAATGTGCCAGACGTGTACTGCTCCCGTTGCCACCAGTATGGTAAGTACGGCCGCACTCGCCATCTGAATGTATTGCGAGCCCAGCAGGATCTTGCGCCGCTCTACGCGATCGGCCACGACGCCGCCAATCAGCGAGAAGAGAAATATCGGGATGCCACCGAGAAACTGGTCGAGCGCCAGCAGGAACGCGGAATGGCTGAGGCGATAGATGAGCCAGCCCTGCGCCACGATCTGCATCCAGGTGCCAATGCTCGACGTGCACGCGCCGATCCACATCAAGCGGAAATCGCGATATTGAAATGCTTTGAATGTCCGCTGAAATTTCGAACCGTTCATAGGGTCGGCGGGTTTCTGGCTCGGCAACTCTATCTTCGCATGGGCTGCGGACATTCGTCGGCTCACTCTCAGCTGAATCCCCGGACGGACGGACCGGGATCAGGACACAGGAGGATTGGACGGCCCACGATTGGCATTGGCAGCATCTAATTCCGCGCACTATCTCGCCGAGGTAGCTATTCGATGCAAATCACCCTCCTCGCGAATGTGACGGTATCAACTCAGGAGTCAGGAAATTACGCGCAGCTTGCTCAGCTGCGAATCGTGAGGGCATTTCAAGGAATTCCGGCTGGAAAGAGGGGGACTGGCGCTTGGCCAGTTACGAAATGCCAAGTGCTAAATGCTAAGTGCCGCTTCCCGCTATTCCGTCCTCAGCGCCTGCATCGGCTCAATCGACGCGGCACGACAGGCGGGCAGAAATGTCGCTACCAACACCACCGCAAGCAGAAGGCCGACGGCGGTGATCCACGGCAGCGCGTCAATCATGCCTACATGGAACAACAGGCTGGAGAAGACCCGCCCCAGCGCGATCGCGGCGAGTGCGCCGCACACCATGCCGATCACTGCCAGGCGCATGCCCTGCAATAGCACCAACTGCAGCACCTTCCCGCGTTGCGCGCCCAGTGCCATTCGCACCCCCAGTTCGCGCGTTCGCAGCCGTACCGAGTAGGTGATCACGCCGTAGAGTCCAAGCGCAGCCAGAAGCAGCGCGAGTCCGGCAAATGTGCTCAGTAGCAAGACCACAAAGCGTCGGCCGATGAGCGATTCGTCAACCCGCTGCCGCATGGTCTCAACATCGTAGATGGCGACGCCTGCATCCACCGCACGCACTGCCCCAGCTACCTCGGCCGCCAGACTCTCCGCTGGCCGCGAGCTGCGCAGCGCAATCGAAGCCGTCAATTGTGGCGACTGCGCCGCGTCGAAGTAGTAGGTGCCTTCGTTCGTGTCCGATTCCAGAGACGATGTGCGCGCGTGTCCTACCAGGCCAACAATCGTGTACCACGGGCCTTTGCTGTCAAAGCCGATGTGCTCGCCGACCGGGTCCTTCCCCGGCCAATACTGGCGGGCGAGCGTGGTATCGACAACGGCGACCAGCTCGGTCCCCAGCCGGTCCTGTGGCGTGAACTCCCTGCCTCTCACCAGCGGCACGCGCAACGTTGAGAAGTACTCTGGCGCCACCAGGTGAGCGTTGCCGTGCGGCCCAGGGTGATTGGGCGGGATGGGCTCGCCTTTGATCGTGAAGCTTGCCGATCCTCCGTTGTTATCGAACGGCACGGAGTCGGCGAGCGTCGCGGTGCTCACGCCGGGAATGCTGTGCAGCCGATCCAGTAATCCGCTGTAGAATGCCGCGACTTTTGCATCACTGGTATCCTGCGCCGCCTTCTCCTGTTTGGCGGCGACATCTTTATCCGACGACGGATTGGCGACCGGCACGGGACCGTATACAGCGTCGGGCAACGAGAAGCGCGCCGACAGCACACCGCTGGGTTGGAATCCGGTTTCGACCTGCTCCACCGCGCGCAGGCTGCTCAGCAGCAGACCGGCGCCGGCTAGCAACAGCAGCGACAACGCGATCTGCGTTACCACCAGTGACGACCTTGCTCGTTGATGCACCACGCCGCTCGTGCCCGACCGTCCGGCATCCTGCAATGCCTGGAACCAGCCGGAGCGGGCGCGTTGCCACGACGGAACAACGCCGCATAGCAGCGAACACACGCTCGCGACGGCCGTAACGAAAATCAGGACTGGACCGCCCAGCGATGCCCGAATCTGCGAGCCGAGGATGGAAGGCAAACCACGAACGAGCAACGGAGCAACCACTGCGGCCACCGCAAATCCCAACGCCACTCCACCCACCGTAAGAATTACGCTTTCAATCAGCGCCTGACGAATGAGCTTTCCACCACTGGCCCCCAACGCCACTTTCACCGCGAACTCGCGCTGCCGCGCCGAAGCCCGCGCCATCTGCAAGCCCGCGATGTTGGCGCAGGCGATCAGCAGCACAACACCGACCGCAATCAGCAACAGCGCAAGCGGTTTTTGCAGGGGACCCGCTGTCATCTGCGTCAACGGAACCGCGAACATGCCCCATCCGCTGGCTCGGCCATAGCTCTTAGGGGCCCCACCGTCGCGCGGTGTGGTGCTTTCTGCGGCGATATGCTCTTCCGCCATCATGTTGAGATAGGCATTCGCCTGTTGCAGCGAAACTCCCGGCCGCAAGCGCGCGATGCCGAACAGGTACTCGTTGTAGCGATAGTTTTCGTCACGATAACGGGCCGGAGGCAGACCCATCGGCACCCATAGCTCTACCTGATTTGGCCAGTTGAACGCCGGCCCCATCACGCCGACAACGCGAAACGGCTTATGGTTGAGCATTAGTGTGCGTCCAACAATATTAGGATCAGCCGCGAACCGCTTCTGCCATGTGGCATACGACAATACGGCTTCGTGTTCAGCGCCGGGTTGGTCCTCCTCCGGCGTGAACACCCGGCCCATGAGCACCGTCACGCCAAACGTGTCAAAAAAGCCCGAGGATACCTGAGCGCCTTTCAACAGCTCCGGGTTCCCATTTTCCGGGCTGTAGTTAAAATTTGACCCTTGCATCACCGCTGCCGCGGAGAAGGTGTCCTTGCCCGCCAATGCATCGCCGAAATCGGTGGGCGAGATGCTTATATTCGCCAGGTCGGGAATCTTCATGTAGCGCGCGCGCAGGGCCACCAATCCGTTAGCGTGTGGAATTCCGCTGGGATTCAGCAACACTGCATTGGTCACCGAGAAGACGGCAATATTCGCGCCAATCCCCAGCGCCAGCGTTAGGATCGAGACCGCCGCGAATCCCGGCGATTTGCGCAGTTGGCGTAGCGCATAACGAAATTCGTGCAAGAGAGCTGCCATATCTTCACTCTTGTGAGCACTTAGCAATTAGTCATCAGCGGCGTCGGCCTTTTTTGGCTAACTGCCAAATGCTAAGTGCCGAGTGCTAGTTGCTAATTGCCACCTTCATTCCGTCCTCAGCGCCTGCATTGGCTCCAACGCGGCGGCACGGCGTGCGGGCAGATACGCTGCCAACACCACCACCGACAGCAACAGTCCGGGAACCAGCGCGAGCGTTATCGGATCAAAGCGGCTGACGTGGTACAGACTGCTGCTCAGCAGGCGCGAACCCGCGAGCGATAGTACGAACCCAAGAGCACAACCGATGATGCCAAGCACCAGGCCGCGTCCTAACACCATGCGGTGAATGTCGCCGCGATTCGCTCCTAGCGCCATGCGCAAGGCCATCTCGCGCTGATGCTGCGATACCAGATACGAAATCACTCCAAACAGACCGATCGCGGCCAGCAACGCGGCAACTCCCGAAAATGTAGCTAGCAGGAAAACCGTGAAGCGCCGCTGAGCCACCGAATCGGAAACCAGCGTCGCCAACGTCGTGCTCTTATACAGCGGCAGTTCCTTGTCGATGGACCACACCTGGTGCTGCACCTCGGGCAACAAATCCTGCCCACCGCGGTCGGTGCGCAGCAAAAATGCCGTGTGTCCCGCGGTCCAGGTCTGCATCTGGAACATCGATTGGTAAATCATCGGCGGCGGGTCGGCATCCAGAGCGGAAATGTGCACGTCCTGCGCGACTCCGATGATGGTGAAAAGGCCGCGGTCTCCCCAGTAGAAGCGCTGCCCGACAGGATCCTTGCCGTGAAAGTAATCGCGCGCCATGGCCTCGCTGATGATGGCCACCAGCGGCGACTGTGGACTGTCCTGCTCGCTGAACGTGCGGCCCTCGCGAATCCCGATCCCCATCGCATGAAAATATCCCGGCGTCACCAGCGAATTCTGCGCGAAGTGAAAGTCGTCAGGCGCAGCATGTTCCAGGCGGAAACCGATGCCGCGGTCATCGCTCAGCGGCAAGTGACTGGCGGCGGCGACCGTCGTCACGCCCGGCAGACGCTCCAACCGTGACAACAACTCCTTCTGCACGGCCATTCGCTTTACCGGGTCGGGATAACGCTGCTCGTCGAAGATGGTACGCACGACAAACGCGCCATTGGGATCGAAGCCCAGTGGCGTCTGCAGCACGCGCAGGAAACTGCGGAGCAGCAAGCTGCCACCGATCAGTAAAACCAGCGCAAGCGCGATTTCGGAGATGGCAACAATGTTCTGCAGGCGCAGGCTGCTGCGTGACGACCCGGTCTGAGCCGAATCCTTCAGGAACGCCTGCGGTGATACATGTGAGAGTCGCCACGCGGGCAGAAATCCAAACAGAACAGTTGTGAACACCGACAGCGCAAGCGTGAACAGCAAGGCGACGGGATGAATCGTCACCTCATGCAGTCGAGGAACACTCGCGGGGCCATACTTGCGTAATCCCGTAACTAAAGCCGCGGCAAGAGCAACGCCCGCACAAGTGCCCAAAACCGAGAGCAGCGAGCTTTCCAGCAAACACTGTCGCAGCAGTGTGGCGCGGCTTGCCCCGATCGCGCTGCGAATCGCCATTTCCCGGCTGCGGATGCTCGCCCGCGCCAGCAATAGATTTGCAACGTTTGCGCATGCAATGAGCAGTACGCAAATCACGGCAGCGGTAAGCAGTAGCACCAGAGGGCGGGCTTTTTCCACCGTATAACCAGAAAAGGCGAACACACGAGGCGAGACGCGAGCGTTCGCCGAATAAATGTCCGGATGTGCTTGCTGGAAAACATCCGCAATATGGCGAATTTCCTGTTGCGCCTGCTCACGGCTTACGCCAGGGTTCAGCCGTCCAATCAAACCAACACCGAATTCCATCTGCCGATTCTGCGGCGCAAGCACCTCAGAAGAGAAGCCGATGGGCAGCCACAGATCGGCCATTTCCGAAAATGGCTTTCCGTCAAATGGAAAGTGAAACGACGGTGGCATCACACCGATGACGACGTATGGTTTCTCGTCAAGTCTGACGGTGCGGCCAACAATATTAGGATCACCGTGATACTGGTTCTGCCAGAGTGAGTGCGAGAGCTCTACCACATTGTCAGAGCCGGACCGGTCCTCGTCAGCAGTGAAGGCGCGCCCCATCAGGGGCCACACGCCCAGCGTCGGAAATGCCGAAGCCGACATGCGCGCCGCCCGCACCCGCAGAGGTTCGCCCTTTCCCGTCAGATTGAAACCTACGCTTTCAAATGCGGCGACGCTGGAGAACGAGCGGTTCTGGTCGCGGTAGTCGAGATACTCCTGGGCCGCCACGCCGAGTTCATCATTCGGGGCCACACTGAGCGTTTCGGAAACCTGTACCAGACGTTCGGCGTGCGGGTAAGGAAGAGGCCGCAGCAGGACTGAATCCACCACACTGAATACCGCGCTGTTCGCCCCGATGCCCAGTGCCAGCGTGAGCACGGCAACCAGCGCGAAGACCGGCGATTTGCGCAACTGCCGCAATCCGAAACGAATGTCCTGAGTGATCATTTTTTTAGCAACCAGCAACTAGCAATTAGCAATTAGCAACTAGCGACTAGCGACTAGCGACTAGCAAAGTCATACAAGGCCAGCCCTCGAACTAAAGCCCAAGGCAAACATTCCCTACCCACTTGTACGTAAGCAACCTTGTCGAGTTCATATGTTTTTTGCTAGTTGCTAGTTGCTAATTGCCAGCTCCTAGTCATTCCATTCGCAACGCCTGCATAGGTTCCACATGCGCCGCGCGCCGCGCCGGCAGCAGCGCAGAAACGATCACGACAAACGCCACCAGCAGCACCCCCGACGCGATCGCCAGCGGATCTGCGGGGCTGACGTTGTACAACTGGCTGCGCAGCGTCCGCGACAGTAGAATCGCAAACGGTAACGTGACAAGAATGCTGATGCCCGCCAGCCACGCCACATCGGCCATTACCAGGCGCATCACGGCCTGACGTCGAGCGCCCAGTGCCATGCGGATGCCAATCTCTCGCGTACGCTGCGAGGTAGCGTACGCCAGGACGCCGTAGAGACCGATCGCCGCCATCAATACCGCCAGCGCTCCGAAGCTCACGGACAAAAACGCGATCAGCCGCTCGGTCGACAAGCTATTGGCAACCTGCTCTTCCATCGTCTGTAGGTCGTAAAGCGCCAGCTTAGAATCGACTTGCTGCATTGCCGCGCGAACGCTTTCTTTCGCAGCCTCAGGAGACTGCCAAGTCCGCATCAAGTAAGTGATGTAATTGAGTTGAGGCGCTTGCAGCAGGGGCCGGTAGATCGTCCGCCGCACCGGATCGCGCACTGCCGAATGCTTGGTGTCGCCAACCACCCCCACAATCTGGGTGTCGAAGTTCGTTTTACGTCCGGAGCCGTTGAACCCAATGACGCGTCCGATCGCGTTCTGCGGGTTGCCGAAGTAATGCTTCGCGAGGCTGTCGTTCACGATCGCGACATTCGGCTTACCGAGTACATCCCGGTCCGTAAAAGCGCGTCCGGCCCGCAACGACACCTGCATCGCCGAAAAGTATCCCGTCGACACCCACGGCTCCTCCACTTGCATGTTTTCGCGCTCGGCCGCCTTATAACCGGCAATCGCAATGTTGCCGGTTTCATCGTCATTGGCCAGGTCGGGATCGTCGGTGGCTGCTACGCCACGAACTCCAGGCAGCGCGGCAAGCGCATCAAGGATGCGCCGATTGAGCGGCTGAAGCTGCTCAGTCTGATAACCAGCCAGTAGCGGATTCAAACGGAAGCTGACCAGATGGTCGGTGGCGAAGCCCACGTCGACCGACCTCAGGTTATGCAAGGTGCGCACAAACAGACCGGCGCCGATGAGCAGCAGCAGACTTACGCCGATCTGCGCCCCCACAGAAATCCGCCGGAAACGCAGCGGACCCTCGGCTGCGGTTGCGCTCTGCTGCTTAAGCGAGTTGACCAGATCGGGGCGAAGGAACCGCAAAGCCGGCGCGAGACTGAACAGCATGCTCGCTGCAAAGGCTACAGCAAAGTTGAAGATAAGAACGCGAAGGTCAGGCGCCGTGGAGAACGGTATCTCATTGCTCGGATCCGTAAAAACCATCCGCACCAGCACACTCGACATTCCCGGCGCTACGGCAATGCCCAGCGTACCTCCGATCAACCCCAGAATCAGGCCCTCCAGAAGCAATTGCCGGATCAGCCGCCAGCGACCCGCTCCCATCGCGTAACGCACCGACATTTCTCGCACGCGTCCGGCGGCCCGCACCAGCAGCAAGCTGGAGACATTCATGCAAGCCATCAGCACCAGCAGCCCAACCATCCCCATCAGGATGATGAGTGGCGTGCCCAACTGCTCGCGCAGCGGCGAGAATCCCCGCGCGCTGTCCAGCAACTGAATATGCGATTCATCAAGGAACAGCCTGCGTGTGCGCTCCGAGTGATACGCGAACTGTTTGAGTTCTTCGGCACGCAACGCATGCCACAGCGGCTCCAGCCCGGCTTGCGCCTGTTGCGCGCTCTCGCCCCCCTTCAGCCGGGCCACAATCGTAAGCCAGTGCGACTCCCGGTCTTCCCGATCCTGCCAGCGTGGAGTAATCACGTTCTTGGCGGAAGCGGGCACAAACACTCCCGGCGTTTCGCCGCTGACGATACTGTGAAACTGCGGCGAGACTACGCCCACGATGACGAACGGGTGCGCGTTGATCAGCAGCGTCTGGCCGATCACGCGTGGGTCGGCGCCGCGCTTCGCCTTCCAGTAATTGAAGCTAAGGACCGCCACGCCCGCGCTATTGGGCTGGTCGTCGGAGGGAAGCAGAAGCCGCCCCATCGTCGGGTGTACCCCCAGCACCTCAAAGTAGTTACCTGAAACCATCTCAGATTCCACGAGCTCTGAGCGGTTCTCCCACTGCACCCCGACTGTCTGCTCGTCGTTGGCCACCAGCCCGCTGAACACGCTGTTCTTATCCCGTAGGTCGCGGTACATCGGATAGGAAAAGAAGTCCGTGTCATCGCCTCCGTAGACATTGGTGTGGCCGGGACTCTCGCCGGTGTAGCGCAAGCGCACCAATTGTTCGGGATGGCTTACGGGAAGGGAGCGAATCAGCGCCTGATCAAGCAGCGTGAAAATCGCAGTGTTGGCGCCGATACCCAAGGCAAGCGTGATCACCGCCACTAGCGTAAATACAGGCGACTTGCGCAACTGACGCAATCCGAAACGGATGTCCTGAGTGATCATGTTTTTTAGCAGCTAGCAATTAGCAAAACCAAAATTGCGATTCCTTACCTACTTGTACGTAAGCCCTCTCGGCGAGTTCAGATATCTAATGCGAAACGTCTCGCTAGTTGCTAGTTACTGCTCCTGATCATTCCATTCGCAACGCCTGCATAGGTTCCACATGCGCTGCGCGCCGCGCCGGCAGCAGCGCAGAAACGATCACGACAAACGCCACCAGCAACACCCCCGACGCGATCACCAGCGGATCTGCGGGGCTGACGTTGTACAACTGGCTGCGCAGCGTCCGCGACAGCAGAATCGCAAACGGTAGTGTGACAACAATGCTGATGCCCGCCAGCCACGCCACATCGGCCACTACCAGGCGCATCACGGCCTGACGTCGAGCGCCCAGTGCCATGCGGATGCCAATCTCGCGCGTACGCTGCGAGGTAGCGTACGCCAGCACGCCATACACGCCGATCGCCGCCATCAATACCGCCAGAGCCCCGAAGCTCACCGCCAGCATCGCTATGATCCGCTCATTAGCAATGCTTTGAGCAATCTGCTCGTCCATCATGCGAAGGCCGTCGACGACCAGGTTGGGATCAAGCTGACGCATGACGGCCTGAATCGTGGCTTTGGCAGCCTCCGGCGCTTGCAAAGTACGAACATAGAACTGCAGACCGCCCGGGTGCTTGGATTGGTACAGCGCGCGGTACAACGTGTCCATCGCGCCAGTCCGCATATCGACGTGCTTGGTATCTGCGACTACACCGATAATCTGGTACGTGGTTTGGTCTTTCCCACGGCCCTGGCGAAGGAACTTACCGACCGCGCTCCCCGGGTCGCCAAAATGCCTACGCGCAAATTGCAGGTTCACAACCGCCACCGGGGGTTTACCGGTAACGTCCTGATCGGTGAAGTCGCGCCCCGCGAGCAGCGGAATACCAAGCGTCTCAAAATATCTCGGAGTTATGGAAGGCGCCTCAACTCTGATTGTCTGGTAAGGGCTCTGGCCGGCAATGGCTAAGGTGGTCATGCTCTCCATGCCCATCAGCTCGGGATCGGCATTGCCGGCTACTGAGCTAACGCCGGGCTGCGCAGTCAGCAGATGAAGAATGCGCTGATGCAGCGGTACGATCTGCTCGGCCTTATAGCCCGCGAGTTCGGGATCGATACCGAAGCTGACAAGCTGGTCCACCGCGAACCCGACGTCCGCGGCGCGCAGGTTGCGGACGGTACGCACAAACAGTCCGGCGCCGATGAGCAGAAGCAGGCTCAGGCTGATCTGCAATCCCACCGACAGCCGGCGGAAGCGAAGCGGCCTGCCGGCCGCAGTCGCCGTCTGTTGCTTAAGCGAGCTGACCAGATCGGGACGCAGAAATCGCAGCGCCGGAGCAAAGCTGAACAGCAAGCTCACCACTATCGCCAGCCCGAAGTTGAACAGCAGAATGCGATGGTCCGGCTGGCCGGAAAAAGGAAGATCACTGGCTGAGTCGATGGGAAGGTTTCGCAACAATATCGAAGACACGGCCGGCGCCAGCGCAAGCCCCAGCAATCCTCCAACTACACCCAGTACCAAGCCTTCGACGAAGAGCTGCCGAATGACTTGCCAACGCGTAGCTCCTACCGAGTAGCGGATCGACATCTCGCGCACACGCCCGGCAGCTCGAACCAGCAGCAGACTGGAAACGTTGACACAAGCCATCAACAGGACCAGCCCCACCATGCCCATCACAATCAGCAGCGGCACGGCGATCTGGTCGCGAAGCGGCGAGAAGCCGCGCGAATTGTCGATCAGCAGTAATTTCGCATTTTCTTCGGAGCTGGCCAACGGCGGCTGGGAATCCTCAATCTGCGCCAGGTGTTGCGCCCGGGCGCTCTTCCACAAAGGATTGATGGCCGCCTCGGCAGCCGCCAGGCTTTCGCCCGGCTTCAGGCGCGCCACAATCGTCAACCATGCCGAGCCAACGTTGTCCAGATCATTCCATCCCGGCGTGACCAATGGCTTGGTCATCATGGGAAAGAAAACTTTCGGCGCGTACCCCGAAATCACGCTGCGGAAGCCGGGTTGCGCAACTCCTACAATCGTGAAGGGCTGCGCATTCACCATCAACGCCGCGCCGATCACCCCAGGATCGGACGCAAAACGCGTCTTCCAATAGTTGAAGCTGAGTACAACAACCGGATTTCCGTTCTGCGCGGCATCATCGGCCGAGACGAACAATCGGCCCAGGGCGGGATGTACTCCCAACACGTCGAAATAGTTGCCGCTGACCAGTTCGGCGGCTTCCAGCGCGGGCTGACCCTTCCACTGCACCCCAACCTCGGCTTCATCATTGGCGAGCAGGCCCGAGAAGGCATGGTTGCCGTCGCGCAGCTCGCGATACATTGGGTACGAGAAGTAGTCGTGTTCGTCCCCGCCGTAATAGTTGATATTGCCCTTGTGTCCGCCTATGTAGCGCAGCCGTACCAGTTGCTCCGGATGGCTGACGGGCAGTGACCGGATCAGCGCCTGATCCAGCAGAGTGAAGATGGCCGTATTCGCGCCGATACCCAACGCCAGCGTGAGTACTGCGACGGCTGCGAAGATGGGAGCCTTCCGGAGTTGCCGTAACGCGTAGCGCAGGTCGTTCATAATTACCGATTGCAATCAGCAATCCGCACCGGGCATACAGCCCAGCGCTCATTAATCAGTACTGCAATCAGCAGTCCAAGTTTCTGCCCGTTCCATCAACCACTTAGGCCCACTTTGCACCCTTTCGCCTGTCCGACGCCGCAGTTTGGCGTTCGCTTCCGGACAGAGACACGGCAACCCTTTTGCGCGTCCGCCATTTTCCGCCAAGTCTCAATCCGTCAACGACATCGAGGCAACGTAAGTACCTTTGCGGCCCTCTAACTGGTTTGCGGCCGACAGGTTGGCCCGTCTGCTCCGATGCATACATCGCACTTTGCTTCGCCTACTCATTCGCATATTCTGCCGACCGACCGGGCGACGATCGAGCAGCAGGTCCAGCAGCTAGGGGACTGGTTCCACAACATCGACCTGTTCGGCGTCCCCACCGCGCCCAATCATTTTCTCGGCGACTTTCCCAACGTGAAGTGGCAGCACATCGCCGGTTCACTGCCTCCGGATCTCTCCGGCGCCGAGGTGCTCGACATCGGCTGCAACGGCGGCTTCTACTCCATCGAGATGAAGCGCCGAGGCGCTGAGCGGGTGCTGGGAATCGATGTTGACGACCGCTACTTGAACCAGGCGCGATTTGCCGCCCGGACGCTGGGCCTCCAAATCGAGTTCGAAAAGCGTTCCGTTTACCAGGTGGACAGGATTGCGAGCCAGTTCGACTACGTCTTCTTTATGGGCGTCTTTTATCACCTGCGCTATCCCGTCTTCGCCCTCGATCAGGTGATGAAGAAAATCCGGCCTGAAGGGCGGCTCGTCTTCCAGTCCATGCTTCGCGGCTCAATCGAGGTAAAGGAGTGGCAGGAGGACTACCGCTTTTGGGAGACCGAGCAATTCCGGCACCCTGCCTATCCCTCCATGTATTTCGTAGAGAACAGTTACGCCAACGACCAGACAAATTGGTGGATTCCCAACCGCGCCGCAGCGGAGGCCGTCCTGCGCAGCTCCGGGCTGGAGATCCTCGACCATCCGGAACCCGAAACCTGGATCTGTACGCCGCGCCGTGTGCTTCGCGACGGCGAGTACATCCTCGACCTCGAGTTAAGCGGCAGGTTGTAACCCAACATGAAGGATGAGAGTTCATGGTAGAAGCGGTGATGCTCTGGAACGAGCCGAACAATCTTTCGCATTGGGATTTCAAGATCGACCCTGAGTGGAAGCTGTTTTCGGAGATGACCAGGGCCGCTGTTCGCTCCATTCGCACCATCCACCCAGAGCTCAAAATAGCGCTCGGGGGCATATCTCCTATCGATCCGCACTTTATCGAGTTGCTTGCCGCGCACGGCGTGATCGACGAAATCGATGTGGTCGCGGTTCACGGATTTCCTCTCGACTGGAACCACTGGAAGATCGAAGACTGGCCCGGCAAGATCGCCCAAGTTCGCGCGGTGACCCAAAAACCAGTCTGGGTCTCCGAGGCCGGCGCCTCCTCCTTTGGCGCCGACGAGGTCCAGGTATTCGGCCTCAAGCGCACCGCTGAACTGCTTCTGGATGAGGTGGAACGCCTCCACTGGTATAGCCTGCACGACCTTCCCGCGACATGGACAGCGACCACCCGCCACAAGGAAGCCGAAGGCAGCTCCTACTACCGTCACTACTACATGGGCTTATTGCGCGAGGATGGCTCTGCCAAGCCCGCCGCCGAGCATTTTCCGCACGGGATGGGCATCTGCCAGTGGTTGCACTTTGAAGATCATCGGCTGGAGTCTTCGGTCGAGTGGCTGCGGAAATTGGGTGTGCGGTACCTGCGTACCGGCATCAGTTGGGCTGATAGCTTTCGCCCCGGAGCCGAACAATGGTTTGACCGCCAGATGAATGCGCTCGATGAGTTTGCCGTCACCATGACCCTGTGCTTCACTCCGGAGCACCTGGGGGTCGAGCGGCATTACACCAGCCCTCCGCGGAACCCGCAGGACTTCGCGGACTTTGCCGCCTGGGCGGTCGAGCGCTACGCACCTCCGCGGAACCGCTTCTTGGCGTGTCACTCGGAGGCGAACGGCGTCCCAAATTTCACCCAGCCGTTCATGGATCTCACAGTGGGAGCGCGATAGATGGGAAAGCGAATTCTGATCACTGGCGGAGCTGGCTTCGTCGGCTCGCATGTGGCAGACGCTCTGCTGCGGCAGGGTCATGAGGTGCGCATCTTCGACAACCTCACCCCACAAGTGCATCACGATGGCTGGCCGGATTACCTGGCGAAAGATCTCGAGCTGATGCGCGGCGATATGCGCGATGCCGACGCGGTCCAGCGCGCGGTCGCGGCCATGGACGTCATCTTCCACTTCGCTGCTGCAGTTGGCGTCGGCCAATCGATGTACGAAATCTCCCACTACATGGGCTCCAACACCCAAGGCACAGCCAATCTGCTCCAGGCACTGCTCGATACCAAGCTGAAGATTGAAAAACTGGTCGTCGCCTCGTCGATGTCGATTTACGGCGAAGGCAACTACCTTTGCAGCCAGTGCGGCGGCGTCGCTCCCCCGCCCCGCACCACCGGGCAGTTGAAGACCAGGCAATGGGAAATGCTTTGCCCGGTCTGCCGGCGCGTGCTCAAACCCATTGCTACGGACGAATCGAAGCCGTTGCAGTGCACCTCGATCTACGCGCTCAGCAAGAAAGATCAGGAGGAAATGACGCTGCTGTTCGGCCGCACCTACGGCGTGCCGGTTGTCGCTTTGCGTTACTTCAACATCTACGGGACACGCCAGGCGCTATCCAATCCTTATACCGGCGTCGCGGCCATCTTCGCCTCGCGGTTGCTGAACCGGCGAGCTCCCATGGTCTTTGAAGACGCGCGGCAGATGCGTGACTTTGTCAGCGTACACGATGTGGTGCAGGCCAACCTGCTCGCCATGCAACGCAACGAAGGTGATGGCCTCGCCCTCAATGTTGGCTCAGGACATCCCATCACCATCGGTGAAGTTGCGCAGCAGTTGACGCGCTGCCTGGGCGAACCCATTCCGGCGGAGATTACGGGAAGGTACCGCGCGGGCGACATTCGTCATTGCTTTGCCGATATCTCAGCTGCGCGCCGCGTTCTCGGCTACAAGCCGCGTTACCGATTCGCCGACGGCATCGCGGAGCTGGTCGACTGGTTGCGCTCGCAAACTGCCGTGGATCGCGCGGCGCAGATGGTACAGGAATTAACGGCGTACGGCCTGACAGCCTAACGGACAACCATGCGGGTCCTAATCACAGCAGATACGGTTGGCGGCATCTGGACCTACGCCCGCGAACTTGTCACCGGACTCATCCGTCGCGGCGTCGACGTCACCCTGGTCAGCTTCGGTCACATTCCCGAGCCACGGCAGTTGACCTGGCTCGAGGGCCTTCGCAATCTCGACTTCCGCCCGACCGCCTTTCGCCTGGAGTGGATGCAGGATTCGGCTGAGGACATCGCCGCCTCCTCTGATTACTTGCTCAGCGTCATTCGCGAGACCTCTCCCGACCTCCTCCACCTGAACCAGTTCTGCTATGGCGCGCTCGATGTCGACATACCTAAGATCGTAGTGGCCCACAGCGATGTGGTGAGCTGGTGGGTTGCCGTGCATGGCCAGCAGCCCCCTCATTCCGACTGGATAGCTTGGTATCGCGAGACGGTGCAACGGGGTCTCGACGGCGCCACCGCAGTAGTCGCACCTTCACGCTGGCTGTTATCGCAAATTCAAACCTGCTATGGCCCCCAGCAACCGAGCAGCGTCATCTACAACGGGCGCAACCCGCAGTGCTTCAATCCTCATGGCGACAAAGAAGACATGGTCCTCACCGTCGGCCGCCTCTGGGATTCGGCCAAGCAGGTGTCGCTTCTCACGCAATATGACTGCGGATGGCCTGTCATTGTCGCCGGTGAGACCCAGCATCCTGACGAAGCCTATCGCAGCGACACCAGCCGCATCGTGTGCGAAGGCACTCTGGAATTGAAAGGCAAGCAGACGACAGAACAGTTGCGCTCCCTGTTCTCGCGCGCCGCTGTCTACGCCGCAACTTCCAGATATGAACCCTTCGGCCTCGCCTTGGTCGAGGCGGCGCTTTCGCGATGCGCCATCGTCGCCAACGACATTCCCAGCTTCCGCGAGCTCTGGGGCGAAACCGCCTGCTATTTCCGCGCGAACGATGCTGCGAGCCTGCGCGACACGATCACCCGGCTGCGAAGAAGTAGAGTTCTGCGGCGGCAATATGCCGAGCTGGCTTACCAGCGCGCGAAACGCCTCTACATTGCAGATCGCATGGTCGACGAATACCTGGAAACCTACGCGGGTCTCATCGCGCAACGGACGGTGGCGGCATGAGCGGCAGGATCCGCTTCCGCATCTTCGCGCATTCCTGGCTCTCTGACTGGAACCACGGTAACGCCCATTTCTTGCGCGGCCTGGCCCGGGAGCTGGTCCGCATGGGACACGAAGTCCGCTGCTACGAGGAGCTCGGCTCCTGGTCGCTCACCAATCTAATAAAGGAAGGCGAGATTGCGAACCAGGCCATCGAGCAGTTCCGCCGCGAATTTCCCGAGCTCGATGTTCGCTTTTATCAGAACGACGAAACTCTCCTGTCGACCTTGACCCAAGAGCTGCGCGACGCGGACATCGTCATCGTGCATGAGTGGACGGAACCTAAGGTTGCGGCCTCCATTCTGTCGCTCAAAGACCGCTTCGGATTTCGCGCCTTGTTTCACGACACACACCACCGCGCTTATACCAATGCCGCCGAGATCCTGCGCTTCCCTCTTCAGCTCTTTGACGGCGTCTTGGCCTTCGGCGAGCCTATCCGGCGAATCTATCTCGACGGTTTCGGAGTACCGCGCGCCTGGACATTTCACGAGGCCGCCGACGTCTCGCATTTTCAGCCACTCGATGCCGCGCCTGACTTCGACTTGCTCTGGATAGGCAACTGGGGCGATGAAGAGCGCACCCGGGAACTGATGGAATTCTTCATCGTGCCAGTTTCTGAGTTGCGCAACTGTGAGACTGTCGCCTACGGCGTGCGCTATCCCGAAGAGTCCCGCCGGTTTTTATCGGAAGCAGGTATTGAATACCGCGGATACCTGCCGACCTTGATGGCTCCGCAAGTTTATGCGCGCAGTTCGCTGGCTCTGCACGTTCCGCGCCGTCAATACACCAATGGCCTCAGCGGCATCCCCACGATCCGCGTTTTCGAGGCCCTCGCTTGCGGCGCCACTCTCATCTGTGCTCCCTGGGACGACGTTGAGCAACTCTTTCGTCCTGGTCAGGATTACATTGTTGCGTTCTCCGGAGCCGAGATGAAAGCGACAATCCAGGAGCTTTTGCACGACGAAGCCGCGCGCCGCCAGATTGGCGCCAGCGGCAGAAACCAAATCCTCGAGCGCCACACCTGTTCCCATCGTGCCCAGCAGCTCGTCGACATCTGTGAGGAATTGAATCGATGAAACTTTTTGTGTTCGGTTCCAGCTTGACTTCTTCGTATTGGAACGGTGCCGCAACCTACTATCGCGGAATCTACAAGAACCTTGCACAGTTGGGATTTCACATTACATTCGCCGAGCCCGATGCCTACGGACGGCAGCAGCATCTCGACGATGAAGACTTCAGCTACGCCGAAGTGATCGTCTACGATTCGCCGCGCGACATCCCCGCGCTTATCGACCAGGCCTGCGACGCCGACCTCGTGATAAAGCACAGCGGCGTCGGCGTCGACGACTCCCTGCTCGAGCAGCTTGTACTCGAGTGCAGGTCTCCCATGACGCAGGTAGCGTTCTGGGATGTGGATGCGCCCGCGACTCTGGCCGGCGTCGATGCCAATGTGTTGCATCCTTTCCGCGCCTTGATTCCGGAGTACGATTACATCTTCACCTACGGCGGCGGCCCGCCCGTTGTCGAGCATTATGAGCGGCTCGGGGCGCGCGCCTGCCATCCTATTTACAACGCGCTCGATCCCAAGACGCACCATCCTGTGCCGCCCGATTCCGATAAGGCATGCGACTTGGTTTTCGTCGGCAATCGCCTGCCCGATCGCGAGCAGCGCGTCGAGGAGTTCTTCCTCGCCGCCGCCCAGCGCGCGCCGGAATTCAAGTTCGCCTTAGGCGGAGAGGGCTGGGGCGGTAAGCACCTGCCCGGCAATGTGCGCTGGATTGGCCACGTCGGTACCAAGGATCACAACAGCGTGAATTGTTCCGCCCGCATGGTGCTCAATCTCAATCGCGAATCGATGGTGCAGGTAGGCTATTCACCGCCAACGCGGGTCTTCGAAGCGGCAGGCGCGGGAGCCTGCGTAATTACAGACTACTGGGAAGGTATCGAAACGTTTTTCGAACCAGGCTGTGAAATCCTGGTGGCTCGCAATGCGGGTGAGATTGTAGACCTGCTGCGTACGGTTGACGCCAGACTGGCACGCGACATGGCAGAGGCCATGCGCAGGCGCGCCATGCTTGAACATACGTATGCCTTGCGAGCATTGCAGCTACGCGAGATCCTGCGCGCATCGGCAGGCGAGGTATTTGCCTGGCGCAACCGCGAAATCCAGCTGCCGGCGTGAGCAGAAGTGGATAGTGGCTAGGGGATAGTGGAGAGTCAGTTATGACCGGTCCCTATCCACGACCCACTATCCGCTACCCGCTGTTTTTATGAAACTCATTGTTTTCGGATTATCGGTCACTTCTACCTGGGGCAACGGTCACGGCACCACCTACCGTGCTTTGCTCGAAGCCCTGCATGCCCGCGGGCACGACATTGTCTTCTTCGAAAAGGACGTGGAATGGTATGCCTCCAATCGCGATCTGCCCAAGCCGGCTTTCTGCGAAGTACGTCTGTACGACAACTGGAGAGAGGTTCTACCCCGCGTTCGCAAGCAGCTCAACGATGCTGACGTCGCCATCGTTGGCTCGTACTTCCCTGACGGCATCGCTGCGATTGACGAAATGCTCGACGCCAACACTCCGGTAAAGGCGTTCTACGACATCGATACTCCCATCACCCTATCGGCGCTCCGCGACAAAGGAGCGGCCGACTACATCGCTCCACGACAGATCCCATTACTCGACATTTACTTCAGCTTTACTGGCGGCCCGGTGCTTCGCGAGCTCGAAGACCGCTTTGCCGCGCCCTATGTCGTGCCGCTCTATTGCTCGTTCGATCCGCAGCACTATCACCGCTCCAAGCTCAACAAGAAGCTCGCCTGCGACCTGAGCTACATGGGCACCTATGCTCCCGACCGCCAGCCCAAGCTCGAGGAGTTGTTGTGTCAGCCGGCCCGGCACCTTGTCGGCAAGAAATTCGTCGTAGCTGGGCCGCAATATCCCACGGATTTGCTCTGGCCGAAAAACGTGCGCCACATCGAACACCTCAGCCCCCGCTGGCACGCAGAGTTCTATTCCTCTTCCACATTCACGCTGAACGTAACTCGCCGCGATATGTCCATGGCTGGCTATTCGCCATCCGTACGATTATTCGAGGCCGCAGCCTGCGGAGCGGCGATTATTTCGGACAATTGGCCCGGCCTCGACAGCTTCTTCGTTCCAGGAAAAGAAATTCTCTTGCCCTCCAGTCCAGGCGATGTTGTGCATTACCTGACGGAACTCACAACCATACAAGTGCGCAGCATCGGCGATCGCGCACAAGCTCGGGTCATGGCTGAGCACACCAGCGCTCATCGCGCCGCTCAATTCGAACTCGAGATCGAACGCGCTCTGGCGATACCGCAGCTGGCCACCTCTGCTCCTATAGGAAGCCGCCCCTCAGAGGCAATCGGCGATTAGCTTCGTCCCCTCAAAAAGCCTCACTGCAATTCACTCACGTCCGATCCCGCAATCCAGCACTGCTCAGGCAGAATATCGCTCGCGCCGCGCATCTTAACCACTTGAGCAAGCTCTGCAAATCTCACGATACGATCGCCAACCCCTGTTCCTAGAAGGACTTTTACATGCGAGTTGCTCTTATTGCTCCCCCTTTCTTACCTGTGCCTCCCGAAAGATATGGCGGCACCGAACTCTTTATTGCGCAACTCGCCGAAGGCCTCCAGGCGTCCGGCACTGACGTCGTGGTCTATGCCAATGGCGAATCCACCGTTGGCGTTGAGACCCGCTGGCTTTATGAGAAGAAGCAATGGCCATTACGAGGTGAGGTTTTCGACAATGTGCAGGATTTCAACCACGCCTCCTGGTCAATTGCCGACGCCGCCGGCGATTGCGACATCATCCATCTCAACAACGTACCCGCGCTCATGTTTACCCGCTTTGTGCACGAGAGCAAATTCGTCTACACACTTCATCACGTGCACGAAGACTACCTGAACCGGCTCTACCGATTCTTCCCTGAGGTGCAGTTTGTCACCATCAGTGATTTTCAGCGCCAGGCTGAAACCATCCCCCGCGTGCGCACCATCCATCACGGCATTGACCTGAACTGGTATCGCCTGCAGCCCAGGAAACAGGAATATCTCTCTTTTCTGGGTCGCATCGCGCCTATGAAGGGTACGCACATCGCCATCGAGGTAGCAAAAAAATCAGGTATTCCGCTAAAAATCGCCGGCGAGGTACAGCCCATTTTTCGGGATTATTTCCACTCTCAAATTGAACCGCACATCGACGGCAAGTTCATCGAATATATCGGTGAGGCTGATCTCGAAACCAAGAACGAACTTTTAGGCAACTCGCTGGCTATGCTATTCCCCATTCAGTGGAACGAGCCCTTCGGCCTGGTAATGATTGAGGCTATGGCATGCGGTACTCCAGTATTAGCGCTGCCCGGAGGGGCAGTCGAAGAAGTTGTTTGTGACGGGATCTCCGGATTCGTCTGCCAGTCAGTGGACGAAATGGTCGAACGTACGCAGACCCTGCCTGGCGCTTTCAATCCCAGCGAGGTGCGTCGGTATTGCCAGCAGTATTTTTCCGTTGAGCGAATGGTGGCCGACTACCTTTCCCTCTACCAGGAACTCGCAGCCGAGGAAACTCCACCTGTGAAGCCTACGGCTCGTATCCCCTTGTCGCTGGAGGAGGCCCTCCGCCGGCCGGCATGAGCACGCACCTGACAATCCCCTACGAGGAACTGATCGAGATCCCTTCGCCGCATCCGGAGCCGCGGCTCGCCTTCCACTCCCTGGAGCCTCGCAAGGTCGACAATCTCACCCTCATCGACGGCAAGACATTCAGCGCGACCAGCACCTCGGGCGATATTTATCCCCCCGGCTCTCCTGATGTCGGCTTCTTCCACGATGACACTCGCTTTCTAAGTCACCTCGAGCTCCGCATCGGTGGTCACCGCACGGTGGTGCTTTCATCCGCGACAGAGAAGACGTTTTCTTCGCAGATCGAGCTCACCACCGGCAACATTACTCTCCGCGATTCCTTCGACCTTCCCGAAAACACGGTCCACATTCGCCGCGAGCAACTGCTGGCGTCCGAGATCTTCTTCGACCGCATGAGCTTCGAGAACTTCAATCTCACACCCGTGGACTTCAGCGTTGAGATTGCGTTCGACGCCGATTTCGTCGATGTCTTCCAAGTGCGCGGAGTGGCGCGCCAGAAGCACGGCCAGTATTACCAGCCCATGGTTCGCGGCCAAGGCATCGCGTTTTACTATCGCGGACTCGACGGCCTCATGCGCGAGACGCTCGTCACGCTGGCTCCCAAGCCAACAGAGTTCCAGGAGCGCGGGGCTCGCTGGGAGCTTCAGCTCGAACCGCTAAAGCGCCTCGAGATTGAACTCTCCGTCACACCCTTCGTCCAGGCGCAGAAATCGCGCGCGCAGGTCTACGACATGGACTATCACCTGCGCCAACGGCGCGCGAACTATACGCGCTGGGAGGCCAGCTCCACCAATTTCCGGACCGACAACGACGTCTTCGACAGCATGCTGAAGACCGGCATCGGCGACTTCCATGCACTCCAGATTCCCATGGGCGACCAGCACATCATCGCCGCCGGAATCCCGTGGTTCGCCACCATCTTCGGACGCGATTCCATCATCGCCGCCTATCAGTCGTTGTCGCTTAACTCGCAGCTCGCCGTCGACACACTCCGCGTGCTCGCCCGCCATCAGGGCAAGGAATACGACGACTGGCGCGACGAAGAGCCAGGTAAAATCCTCCACGAGTATCGCCAAGGCGAGATGACCCTCGATGGCGAGATGCCCTTCGGTCCTTACTACGGCTCGGTAGACGCCACGCCCTTGTTCCTCGTCCTGCTGAGCGAGACCTTCAACTGGACGGCCGACGAGCAACTCGTCGAAGAACTCTTGCCCAACGCCTATGCCGCCCTTGAGTGGATCGATAAGTACGGCGACCTCGACGGCGATGGCTTCGTCGAGTATCTGCGGCGCTCGCCCCGCGGGCTGGTCAATCAGGGCTGGAAGGATTCCTGGGATGCCAACATGCATCGCGACGGTAGCATCGCTAAACCGCCGATCGCGCTCTGCGAGGTGCAAGGCTACGTCTATGACGCCAAATTCCGCATGTCTTCCCTGCTGCGTAACTTTGGAGATATGAAGACAGCCGACCGCCTGAAGCGCGAGGCGGCTGAACTCGGGCGGCGCTTCGATCGCGCCTTCTGGGTGCCAACTCGCGGCTTTTACGCGATGGCGCTCGATGCGGAAAAGAAGCCCCTGGAGGTCATCTCCTCCAATCCCGGACAACTGCTGTTCACCCGCATTGTCAACCGCGACCGCGCGCGCGTCGTTGCCAGCCGTTTAATGCGTGACGACATGTTCAGCGGCTGGGGTTGGCGCACCATGTCCCAGGAGGAGAAGGTCTTCAATCCGCTCAGCTATCACCGCGGATCGGTCTGGCCGCACGATAACTCCATCATCGCGCATGGCATGGCGATCAACGATATGCGAGATGGCGCACTGCGCGTTCTGACCTCGCTCTATCAGGCCGCGACCACCTTTCGCGACTACCGTCTGCCGGAATTGTTCTGTGGCGTGCAACGCCGCGAATACGACGTGCCTGTGCACTATCCCGTGTCATGTTCGCCGCAGGCCTGGGCGTCGGGAGCCATGTTCCTCATGCTGTCGTCGGTGCTGGGCATTCATCCCAGCGCGCCACGCAAAGAGCTCAACATCGTCAATCCCCAGTTACCCGAATGGCTCGACCACGTACATATGCGCAACCTGCGTATCGGGCGCAGCCGCGTGGGCCTCGACTTCAGCCGCCGCGGCGATCGCACCTTCTGCAACGTGGTGGACGTGGAAGGCGACAAGCTGCTGGTCAACGTCGCTTTCAAAAAATAGCGCTCCGCTGCAATCTGCGGTTCGCGCGAACCCGACAAGACCACGCCTTCGGCTAAGGATTGCGAACAATCACGAGAAGAACACTCCGTTCCTCTCCATCCCGATCGCCGCAAACAGCACTTGTTGCGGACCATCGTCACTCTGGAACATCTCTCCGCGATGCACGCCCTTCCATTGCACCTTCGCCTGGGTTCGCGCATTGCTGTACACAAATTGATTCACCGGGTCGCGGGTCGTTTGAAAATTCATCGGGTTGAACCACTGCGCCTGCAGCGACACCGTCGATGAAAACACCGGCCCCAGCGGCATGCCTTGACCATCAACCGCTCCTCCTCCCCACAGCGCTGTCAGAAGGTCGTGCAGATCGGGCATCAGAATATCGCCCAGCGAGAACGCCGCATTCCCTTCCGACAGGTTCAGGCTCACGCTGTCCGCGGGAATCGGCACCGTCCAGAAAACTCCGCCATCCGACACACCGGGATTATGATCATTCAGCTGGAAGTCGAAGTCACCGAACTGGTGACCAGTCTTAAAGACATCCATTCAAAAGAAGGCGAACGTCCCCTGATGTTGCTGTCCGTCGACCCCCACGTACGTCCCCTGCATAAACCGCACATCGGTCGCATACGGCAGGTGAGGCGTCTGGCTCAACATTTCACCGGTATCAAGATCGAACTCCGTGCGGAGTCCCGTCCCGTGGATGTTAAGGATCGCAACTTTCCCCTCGAAGTTGAAAATCGTCGACGGCTCCGCTCCCGGCCCGGGCAGGAAAAGGTGGAAGAATCGATTCGGAAATCGCGGCCCGAAGGCCTGTTGCGCGTTGAACCCGCCGGGAATGGGAGTGGGCGCAGGGTTCGAACCTGGCGACGCGCCCGACGCAGCTGTCGCCCCGCTCTCCCCGGCACGCGCCAATGGCTGTAACCCAAGATAGGCTGCCGCGGAACCCATCGTAGTAAGAAGTTGCCTGCGGGATAGAGCGGACTTGCCGGCCGGTTGCTCGCCTTCGCCGCTCGCTTGGCTGATAACGCCTGGGAAGCTTCTCATAGGACGCTCCTTGACCAACCAGCCTGAGCGCGAAAGGCAGACACATTGTCATCGCAAGGCAAAAGAATTGTCCCCGGGAAGTCAAATCTTCCGCCGGGCCGGTAGTGTCTCAGTTTGAAATTCATCGACGGGCGGGGACCCCAAGCAGCGCTTTTTTGCGCTGGTTGGGGTGGAAGCCGGTGAAGCGCGGGTTGGTGCGTGACCCGGGCGATTGGAAGTGGAGCAGTTTTCGGCATTACGCCTTCCGCGAAATGGGTGTGGTGGAGATTGAATCGGAGCGGACGGGAAGAGATCGCGAGCTCAAAGTGACGGGTGGCCGGCCCCGCGTGTTCCTTCTGCCCGGGTTAGGCCGACGCCCAGAGCCTGCCCTGAGCGCAGTCGAAGGGGTTAGCGTCCAAACGATGGACGCGAACCTGGGGGCACCAGGCTACCCTTCTCCCCGGCGTTGGCGCACGAATCGTTCCCGGTGAGACTGGTTAAGCTTCCTAATGTCGAGAGCCTGCCGGTAGCAGGGGTGAATCTCCCATTTGACGCTAAAGTCATCCTCGGTTCTAGCCAACAAGAAGTCCGACATCTGGTCGAAGCGGTAGTGCTCATATTGCCCGTCGGGGTTCTCACTGCGAGCGACGATGAATCCAATCCGATATAGGAATCGGGCTATTTCCCTTGGCGACCGCGTTCGCGTGCCCTCGATCTTTAGTTCAAGATGTTCGGACACACGGTTCTTGATCCACGCAAAGAGCTCCTGTCGAGACATAAGTCGCAGCGCTCCGCGGAATGCGTTCAACAACTCGTTGACATGCGGGCACTGATGTTTCTGCTCTGCGACAAGGTCTTCGATCCGCTTAGCGCCATATTCGCCCCAGACCTCGTCGATGCTATCCTTTGTTATCCGTCGGGCGTTTTTCCGCAGTGCGGCCTCCCTGGCCAACTTACACAATTGAATTGCCCACCGAGGCCTCTCGTACGACAGCGTGTAAATTACGCGATAGGTTTTAACCGTTCGTGGGGCGGTCAACGACGGCTGCATGGGAGACTCCTGCCTACTGTCACCCCATTGCATGCTCGGCACGAAAGCTGTTGCCAGCACGCGTTCCCTATAACTTTTGGCAGATTCCGTACGCCCCCGGACGGGCAGCCGCGTCCCTAGATGGACTGCGTTAGCCCAAATTCTCAGAAACAATAGGGCGAGGAAATCCTCCTGGCCCCACAGGATCTCGGAAACATATTGTGCAGTCTTATCAAGCGCCTCATCGTAACGGCGAATTAGCGCCCATACGTCGGTGCGCAGGCTGACACGAAAAAACACGCCTTTCATGTCTTGGGTTAGGTACCTGCACGCTGCGAAAAACGTCGCCAGGCTTAGTGATTCGGTGTCCGTATTCTGATAGGTTGCGTCGAGGTCGTCAATGATGATCCAAACGTTCCGATCCTTAGCGCGCTTCAGAAGTTCTATCTCGTTTTTTGCCGGAATCTTTACTGTGCCGCGGCCCGCGCCCGCGAAAAGCGAACTCATTCTATCTATGAGGGCACTAGCCAAGTTCCGGGCCTTATAGCCCTCTAGCTCGGCGGTCTCCACAAGGGTGATCTTATCGTCCGTCAGAGCGATATCAAGCTCTCGCGCAAGGTGCCGATTCACGATTGCGCACTCTGATCATCCAGTCGCGGGTATAGTCGCTAGGGTTAGTAAGAACGGTTTGTAGGTTGAAGTTACTGCGAACCAAGTCAGCGCCGCGAAGGCTTATAACCAACGCACTGGGATCCCTCTGTTTAACTTGGTAAGCGGTCCACTTCAGAAGAGCAGACTTACCTACTCCTTTCCGTGCTGTAGCAATTAAGAGCCGATTCTTGTCATCCAGAAAATGCCCAAAATTCCGTTGCTTCACAAAGTACTTGAGAAGTTCCTCAGGGTCGACATCGTCCCCGGCCTCATTCCCAAAGTCGAGCGTTTCGAGGACGGAGGAGTGTTGGGAGTGTTTTTGTGGAACCGCTAATCTATCGCTCATGTGCGAATCTTACCTAGGCCCTTGATAGGCACGCGCATTTTAGCAGCTCGGGCCCTGGTCGGAAAGCCGGGGGCAGACAGGACGTCCCCGGCTTTTCGACGAACGGAAAATAGGGTAGTTTCTAGTTCGCCTTTGACACATCGCGTTCTTTGCCGACGATCATCACACCACAGCCGTTGACTCTTGCCACTTCGCCGGTAATAACATCGGTAATGTCGAAGTGCTTCCCATTCCTGACCCCGCCAGGGTAAACATCCCCAACTTCAAACATTGGATCAGGCGGTCCATTGTCCTGGCCGCTAAATACGAGCTGGCCATTTAGGTTGACAAAGTAGCGATAGCACACATTGCGATACTCATGATCAACTAAGTTGCGGCCTGAGAAGAGAAAGCCTTCAGCAACTCCCGCCTTCACGAACAGAACGGCATCAGCGTTGTCGGCAAGCGCCGCGACGAGAATATCTTTCGCACGACCCTGCTTTTGGAATCTCTTAGGGACTGCGTATCCAACAGCAAAATATGGTTTTCCGTCTTCGGGTGGTTGTGCTGCGAAGATCACCATCGCCGTCACAGTTTTTCCCTTCAACCTGACGTAGGTGAACCGAATCTCATGCGGTCCATTGGGAGCATCAAGATGGACAAAGAGTTTTGGGTCGGTCTTAGCAGCTTGAATCGCTATGCCGCCACGTCGTAGCTCTTGCTGAAATGATTTCATTCCATCTGAAGGATCGGTCATGATCTCTTGCTCACGAACCGATCTTACGTCCACCTCCGCCGTCAAAGTCAATCAGCAGTCGGCTCTTTCGAAAGGGAGGAAATACTCCCGAGCTTCTACGCGTGGTGCCCCAGGTTCGCCCTTCTTTTGGGCTTATCGATGCGACTTTTGAGCCGCGTGCGATTTCAAACTGAGACACTACCGCCGGGCCTGGTGCACCAGAACCGTGGTCGGCAATGACCACTGGCTACTGACTAGTGGCAACTGGTTTTTTCGCCGGGTGCCCACTCATTCGCGGGGTTCGAATGAGTGGGAGACTCATTGGCGTCCTTGACTCCCGAACTACAATCAATTCGGACTATCGCAATCTCTGGAGGTCACCATGCGCCTGCGGTTGACCGGCAACCAACAGGAATTGCTCCGCCAACTCTTAGAGCAACAGCACGATCATCTGCTGACCCCTGAGCAACTGGAAAAACTGGATTCCATTCGTGCCGCCCGCACCGCCGACCTGGAGTCCTACACGCCCGGCCCCGATTTGAAGATACGCGTAACTTCCCTGCCCGATGGCGGAACCGAGTTCTATTTCCCGCCTGCGCCTTTCGACACCAACGCTGCCGGCAACACGCTCCTCCTGTTGATTATGGTCTCAGTTCTCTCCGCCGTCAGGGGCCTGCTGTTTAACAGCGACTACACCAACCACTCCGGCGAATGGTTGGCCATGACCTTTTTCGTCGTCCTTGCCATCCTCACCCTACTCGTGTTTCTGCGCGTGCTGCGACTTTGGTTCGCTCCCGAGCGGGCCACGATCGCGAACGGCGTGCTCTCTGACACTACCGGCATTTTCCGCCGCACGCGAACTATGCCTGTCGCCGAAATTGCCGCCATCCATGCCACTCAGGGTAGTACGCAAAATCATTGCGCGATCTTCATCCGCGGATTCGGTCTGCACCGGCTCACGGTCGGCGACGGAATCCGCGAATGGCGCGACGCCGATTGGCTGGCAATGCAGATGAGCCGCGCCGTCGGGATCAAAGCCTCGGCATCACTGGGGGGCGAAGCCTACGACGAGCAAGCAAAGATGCTGCAAACTTTCGTGGAGGACTTCAGCGCTAGGTACGGGGACAAAATTCAGTCCTCGGATCGACGCTAACAGTGGAATTGTCATCTCGAGCAGCAGGTAGAGCGGGGCTTCAGCCCCGCGTCCCGACCACCCTCATTGAGTTGTCATCCCGAGCGGAGCGAACGGGTCCCCGACGAGCGCCGATTTTGCGCTCGGCGGGGGCAGCGGAGTCGAGGCACCTGCGGTTCCTGCACACCGGATGAAACTACGCCTTAGGTTCGGTTAAATTTTCGCAGGCAAGAATCACGTGTACACTCTGGGCATTCATAAATGCCTGACCCTATCAATAACGCGGCGCCTGATGATGTCACCCTGATTCGCATGATCGTTGAGGCTCGCCGCGAAGAATACAGCGAACTGTCGGAGCTCTGGCGACACCTCGATACCAAGGCACAGGGCGTTATTGCCCTTGCCGGAATCTTGCTCGCTGCATTTGTCGCGTTCATAACCAAGACTCAGCCGAGTTCGGCAGCCCAGCGAGCTATATATGTCGTTGGCGTGGCCCTGTTCACATCGAGTCTTGCCATGGCGGCGCTATCCTTGAAAATTCGCGAGGTGGTTGGACCGCCTCACTTCGGCGACATCGAATCGACAATCGAGGATTTCTTACAGTTGCCACTGGAGGAACGCAGTTCCAGGCTTAGCGACTTGGGACGCGAGGAGATATCGGAGTGGACGAGATGCAATGAAACCGTCCAACATGCGGTGGAGATAAAGGCGAGGTTTCTAAGTTGGTCACAGCTCCTGATAAGTCTTTCGATAGTCTGGTTGGCAGTGCTGGCGATGATAAGTATCTGGGGGTAGCTTATGGCAGATGAAAAACGCTGTATCAAACCAGGTTGCGTTCACCCGGCGCTTGCCGGAATGCTCTACTGCTCACTGCACTCCACAGCCCGGCGCGGATCCCATACAAAGAAAGCCGCGAAGAAACGCGCGCGAAAGATGGCGAAAAAGGCCGCCAAGAAGAAGTAAAGCCGCTCAGGTGGTTACCATTCCGGCGGGCCTTAGTTACCCCACCAACGTGGTCTATCATAACCATCTTGTTTTGTGTCGATTACAGACCGAAAAATTGTTCCACGTGGAACAATTTTTCGGGGCCCCGTTTGGAGGCTACCGAATCTCAATAACGCTTCCGCCTGCCGATTCCAGCAATTGTCTCGTGCGCTCGATCACTTGATGCGTGAAAGCGAACATCGACTTCGCGTGCGGCGACTGGTCGCCTTCCATCACGATCGGATGACCGGTATCGCCGGCCTTGCGAATGTCGGGATCAAGTTCGATCGAACCGAGAAACGGCACGCCGAATTGCTGCGCGGTCCGTTGGCCTCCGCCTTTCGAGAAGATGTCGATCTCGTGGTGACAGTGCGGGCAAACGAAGTAGCTCATGTTCTCGACGATGCCGAGAATGTCGACCTTCACCTGCCGAAACATCTCGATCGCCTTGCGCGCGTCCTGCAACGAGACATCGCTTGGCGTAGTGACGATGACTGCGCCGGTCAACGGCACGGTCTGCACCAACGAGATGACCACGTCACCTGTACCAGGCGGCAGATCGACGACGAGGTAGTCGAGCTGTCCCCATTCCACTTGACCGAGAAACTGCTTGATGATGGAGTGCAGCATGGGGCCGCGCCACACCAGAGGCTTGTCGCCCGGACTGAGAAAGCCGACCGAGATGACCTTGACTCCGTAACGTTCCGGCGGAAGGATACGATTCTCGCCGACGACGCTTGGCGCTTCGCTGGAGCCGAGCATCAGCGGAACATTGGGGCCGTAAACATCGGCGTCGAGCAGGCCGACTTTGTTGCCCATTCGCGCGAGCGCGATGGCGAGGTTGACGGCGATTGTAGTTTTGCCGACGCCGCCTTTTCCGGAGCCGACAGCGATGATGCTGTTGACGCCGGGAAGCGGTTGCGGCCCAGCCGGCGCTTGTCCTGGCATGTGCGAATGAGAGCTCACGTCGATGGTTCCTGATGCGCTCCGTCACCCCGTCACGCGCAACGGCGGCGCGCGACGGAGACCCCGAAAGACAGGAATGCGATGCGCAAACATTGATTATACGATGCCCAGCGTTGCTACCCCCCGCTCAGCCAACACGAGCTTCGTCATTAAGCGGCAGCGAGCTCTGCATCTGGCGGAGTGAAAAGTGCTTCTAAGCAAGAGTCCTGCTCGCAGCTTCACCATCGACGAATGACGAGACTCTTACTAGCGTTGGTTTCCGCAAGCCCGCTCTGGACCTGGCTTCACCGCCTCGGCGGTCCCGGATTGATCGTCCTGGGTCTCCTCGATAATTCCGCGATTCCTCTGCCCGGCAGCATGGATGTGTTCGTGGTTCTGTTGTCGGCGCATCGTCGCGAGTGGTGGCCGTATTACGCCGTCATGGCCGTGGTGGGCGCGGTGGTTGGCGGATATCTGACTTATCGCCTCGCAGAAAAAGGCGGCGAGGAGACGCTGGAGAAGAAGGTCGGAAAACAGAAAGCGGAAAAAGTTTATAGCCGCTTCAAGAAGCATGGCTTCGCAACGATTGTGGCCGGCGCCATTCTGCCTCCACCGTTTCCTATCGTTCCATTTCTTCTCGCAGCAGGAGCGCTGCATTATCCGCGCAAGAACTTTATCGCGGCGCTAGCTACCGGTAGAGTGATTCGTTATTTCGGTCTGGCTTATCTAGGTCACATCTATGGCACACAGATAGTGGACTGGCTTTCGAAGTATTACAAGCCGCTTCTATATGGATTGATCGCGCTGGCTGTTGTTGGTGGAGTCGCTGCTCTGGTTTACTTCAAATGGTATCGTCCGAAGAAGCAGGGCGAACAGCGACAAGAGGGCAAGAAGGTTCAGGAGTTCCCCATTCCGTTCCATGATCACCAACATGAGGAGCGAAAGCAGAGACGAGCAAACTAGAACTGGCGCATGAGATGAAGGCGACGGCTATGCAGAAGGATAGTTAGAAAGTCAGTTTGAGTGGGGCACCAGGTGGTGATCCCAGGTTAGCGTCCAAAAGACGGACGCGAACCTGGGGCACCAGCATGGATCGGTCGCCAGGTATGGGGCGATCCGTCCGCGGAAGTTGAACCGGCAAGGTGCTCACTTTGCCACGGGAAGGCTGGTTGGGTGTTCGAGGCGGAACTCAAGGAGAGATTCGCTGGGCACCGATACTTGCTTGCCTTTGGTGGCTGCGGAGACGGTGGTCCCGGCTGCCGCGCCAGCGCCGGCGCCAATTGCGGCGCCCTTACCGCCGCCGGCGATTCCGCCGATGAGCGCGCCGAGTCCTGTGCCTCCAACAACGCGCTTTGCCGTTTTGCTGCCCTGGCCCTGCGAGCGCACTTCATAGGTGCTGGTCAGGAGTGGATAGGCCGTACCGTTGATGACGATGTCGGTCAGCTCCAGCGTGAGTTCGGCGCCACCCTTCATGTTACCCGCAGATTTTGCGTTGACCAGACGCCCATAGAGGGTGGTGCCACGAGGGGCGACCACCGTGTCGTCGACCTGTAAATTTGTCTCCAGGTTGGCAGTGAAGCGATATCCTACCTTCTGTTTGCTGGAATCCACTCCATCGACCATGCGCACTAAGACGCGGGTACCGGCAGGGACCGTGATCTTGCTCGAGGTTTGCGTCTGCGGTACCGCTGCACAAGAAATCGTTAATGTGACCAACAAAGCTGCCTGAACGATTGCGTGTCGCATAAATCCAGCTCTCCTTCGTTTTAAGAACCTTGCGCGACAATCGGCAAGGAGGAAGCAATTTGAAGATCGAGGATCATGAGCAACTGGTCTTCAACCTGGAGAAAGCGAGCGGCTTGCACAGCGCCCAACGAGTCTTTTACGCGGCCATAGTATTTCGCCAGCAGCTCGCCGCGTTGCTTGCGATAGTCCAACGCATTCTGGACCAGCTCATCGGCTTTGGCGTCAGTCAGGTCGTCGTAGCTGCTCGCGTATTCCCGGATATTCGCCAGGCGTTGATTATTCAGTTTGGTCAGCTCCGCATCGTACTCGCTGTAGATAGGCCAAAACTTCGCCGAGTCGTCGATATTCAAGGCCATTACGGAACCCATGACCTCCGCTTTCTGCTGGCGAATGTCGGAGCGCAAAAGGTCGATGTATTCCTGCACATTTTTCTTCTGCGTGTCCGTCATAGCAGAAGGGGTGGCTGGCTTCTTAGCGCTTTGTGAATTCGGGGTCTGCTGCGCAAAAATCCCGGGACAAAACGCCAGGGACAGAAGGAGCGGCACCCAGGGTGTGATCAGCTTCTTCATCGGATTATCCTTTCGCAAGACTGCTTTCCAGAGAATACGTGCCGGCCATTCTGCGTGCCCAATTCGTTAAGGAAACCCCGACCAAATCTCAGGTGATCCCTCAGGGGCTAAAGCCCGCGCCCATTTTGCTGCGGTTGCGGCACGGGCTTCCGGCGCTAAGGAAGCTCTCATTAAGCCGTGTGCCGGGTTTGGCCGGGAAAACCGACCGGAAGCATCACCGACGTAGATCTTGAGACCCGTGCCCGTGCTGACTGGAGCCAATGTAACTCCAAATTGGGACCTGCGGCAACTCGTGACGCGTGTTACGGCAGCGAGAGATTAGTCGTCATTCTGAGAAAAAACTCCATCCGATGCGGCCGCGTGAGGATGAAGAGTCGCTGTTTCGTATCTGCTAGTCATCATTTCGTTACATGGTGTTCACCTGTCTTTAACAAACGAGGCGTAGGCTGATTTGCTTCGCAGGGAAACGCCCGGCAGTTTTGGGGACTGCGCGGGGACATCGGTACTTGCGTATCAGCTTCTTAGGCGACAAAGAAATTGTTTTAAAGCTCTCAGTCACTGGTGCTGTGCGGCTGCGTAACTGCGTCTGCAGCACGGCGAAGAATCTTAAGTGGTAACGAAAACCACATTGGAACGGTTCGTTGAAAGGGAGATCCTTATGCGTATGCTAAGAACGAATTCAATCATCGCGATGGCGGCTTCGCTGGTGTTGTGTGCGGGCCTCAGCGGGTGCGGATCGAATACAAATACACAGCCGCTGTCAACAGGAGTTCCCCAGCCAGATCAAACTGTCGTGCCCAACACAAGAACCGCGACCGGCTACGGGCTTTCTTACTTTGTGAAGGCGCCTACGACTACCATGCACCCGGATTCCATCGTTATGCTGAACTCGATCATATTTATCGGGTATCAAAATACGGGGGACGTCAAGGATGGGTCGAATCCTGCGCTTACAAATACAATCATCTCGTACGATGTCAATGGCAACCAGAAAACGTCCTACACAGTTCCGGGGCATAATGATGGGTTGTTGGCGCGTGCAGATACCCATGAACTGTGGGCGATGTCGAACGAAGATGGCAATCCGGAGCTGACAATCATCAATCTGGGAAGCGGCGCGCAAACCAGCTATACGCCAACCGTTCCTACCAGTTGGGGTGGGGGGCTGGACGATATGCGGCTTATTAGTGGCGTCGTCTACGCTAGCGCTTCCAACCCTAGTAGTCCAGGAACGGCCCCGCCTACCGTGGTTTCGCTGACGCTCAATGCCAATGGGACCACCTTCGACTGGGCTCCCGTGCTGGCCGGAAATGCTATGGCGCTGGATATCACGCCGAGCATTGGCGGCTCTCCGAATCCTACCTACAATACGATGATCCCGCTGGTCCTCACCGATCCGGATTCGGAAGAGACTACCCCGACCGGTGGGTTGCTCCTGGATAGCCAAGCAGACGGGAGGCTTACCTTCATCAGCAACATTGGACCTAATCAAACGGTCAGCACTTTATTGCTTACGCTTTTCAACGACAAGGATGGTCCGGTCACGCCAGTGGATGACACTCGCTATGTTCCATCCGCCGGCTCGTTGGGTACCACCATCATGCTTTTTACCGACGCGTCGCAATATACTTACCGCATAGACTCACAATTCTTTACGCCGGGTGATGCCTATAGTTGCGCGCAAGGTCAGGTAGTGAAGACGGACCTTAAGACAGGCCATCTGACCCCGATCGCCACGGGCGTCGGCAATTCAGGCGCACTGGCTGACCCCCACGGAATGTTGTTCATACCATTTTGAGTATTATCGATGGAACAGCTTCACCTGTTCCGAGAGGCGCACGCCGACAACTTCCTCGTCTTCCCCGCTCATTCGAAAACCACGAATGAGTGGGGCATTCGGCCACCGGCTGTCACTGCGGTTCTGGCCGGACAGTTCAGGAAAATGACAACCTATAATTTTGTTGTATGTGATCCCGGAACAGCTACTCCGAAATCATGCCAATCGTCACGAGCCACATTTCCACCAACTGAGGCCAGGCCGTAATCGGAAGCTTCGTGCGCCGCAGCCCAAACGCATGCCCGCCCTGCGCGTACAAATGCATCTCCACGGGAACTCCAGCCTCCTTCAGCGCAATGTAGTACGCCAGCGAGTCGTTTACGTTGTCCACGTGGTCATCCTCGGCCTGCAGTAAAAACGTAGGCGGCGTCTGGCGGGTAACAGGAATATCGGGATTCAATCCAAATTGTTTATCGGTAATCGTCTCATGCTCCGGCTTTCGAATCACAAACTTTTTGGCGCCTTGCATAGCATCCCATTCCGCCGCGGAAAGCGAGAGGTGCCCGGGATAAACAGCCACCGCAAAATCCGGGCGGCAACTCTGTTGGTCGGCGGCATCGACAGCCGCATACAAACGCTTCTCAAAGTGGGTGCTGATCGCTGCCGACAGATGCCCGCCGGAGGAAAACCCAAGCACACCAATCTTGTGGGGATCGATGTGCCACTCCGCCGCGTGCAAGCGCACCAGCCCCAACGTCCTCTGCGCGTCTTCCAAGGCCATCGGTGATTCCGGATACGGCCCGGATTTCGGATATGGCGCCGGCTTCGGATACCCTGGCTCACCCGGCACTCGGTACTTCAACAGCACACACGTGATCCCCTTAGCGGTGAGCCAGTCGCAGACCTCTGTGCCTTCCAAATCGATAGCCAGATCCAGATAGCCCCCACCCGGGAAGACGACAACCGCAGCCCCCGTATTCTTCTTTCCATTCGGCGAATAGAGCGTCATCGTAGGCCGCGACACGTTGCTAACTCCCACCGCCGGCCTGCCGGCAACCAGGAACTCCTTCCCCGTGGTCTTAGCGGCCTCCGGCCCCGCGACAGGTTGCGGATCAGGCACCTTCCCTGGCCATATCGGCACTTGCGTATGTCCCGGTGATGGCTGCCAGGTAGCCTGCTGCGCGGTCAAACTACTAAACATAAATCCAAGACAGAGAACAAAGATCAAAGGCTTCATCACTGTTGTTATATCTTAAGTAACAGTCGCCGGCTAAGGACGGTTAGGGATTAATTTGCCTCTCGACCTCATTGACGTTGTTGGCGAGCCGTAGAAGCTAACAAACTCGGGCTATCATTTTTACTTGCCACGAGCGCGATCTTGAGTTAGGTTGTTCTCCTAAGTTCCCTCTCTTCTTTCAGACGGCATGGGTACTACGCCCTTTTTATCTCTGAGTACTAACCACGGACCCTACTTTGAGCCCTCCTTGCTGGCTGTGTTTTTCGACGATTGCGGTTCGGGATGTTAAGGAGATGCAGCGTGAAGACCATCGACAATCTAACTGCTAAGTCCTCGGCCAAGGCTGTGGCCGTAGTATTCGGGGTGTTCCTGGCTTTGACCGTGCTGTTACCAGGGGCGTCCGCCGCTACCGATATGTGCACTGGTGGAACCCTGGACGGCGGACATAAGGACAATCCCACGGATTTGGTCATCACCAACATGACGTGCAGGGTGGATGGGATGCAGGGGAATGGGTCTTACTACTTTCACAATGTGTACATTTTCAACGGCACCCTGATGTTCGATGACGCCACCATGGACTTTTATGCCGCCAACATCCTTGTGCAAAACAACGGTGTGCTGCAGGCGACGGGGATCGGCGCCGACAATGATGGCCACGTCCTCACCATTCATCTGTATGGCAGCCAGAGCGATCCAGGCGTCACTTGCAAGAAGATCGACAACGGCAACGTGGTGGACGATGCCACCTGCGGCGCACCCCCGGTTATTTGGAGGTCGAATCTCGGCCTGGTCATGAAGGACATGCAGCACCGGTACCCGAAAACCTGCCTTACGGTGTCGCAAATCATCCCCGGTGACCCATTTTTAAAGCTTCCCGGCGGCGTGGACGACTGCTTTTACCAGTACGACGTCTTTGATAACAATGACGTCAATGGCGCGTACTTCGGGCACAAAGTGCTGGCGCTGTCATACGGCGGGACCATCAATCTGTCCGGGTATAAGGGAGCGCAAGGTGGCGACGACGGCAATCCGATGGTTACCGGCAGCAGTTGGATGCGGCTGAATGCCACGCTCAAGGGAGGAGAGAATTCACTGACCGTCAGCGGCATGCCTGCGGATTGGCAGCCTAAGGACAACATCGTCGTGACCTCAACCGATTACCTGCCGGGACACGCGGAGCAGTTGCAGGTAGCCAGCGTTTCCGGATCGACGGTTAACCTGATCGGCACGGTACAGAATCCACACTGGGGACAGACCTATTCGCTGGCCGTTGTTCCTTGCAACCCCATACAGGGCCAGACCAGGTGCAACATCGGTCCTGATTTGTTGCCGGGACAGAAGCCGGCAGACCGCAACATTGATACGCGGGCGGCGGTTGGATTGTTGAGCCGCAGCATTCGCATTGTGTCCGACGGCGCCACGCCGGGATCCCAATTTACCGGATTTTACGGCGGACACACCGTAGCCCGTCAGGCATTTCTGTCGTATCAGATTCAGGGAGTCGAGTTCTATCAATTGGGACAGGGTGGTTCGATAGGGCATTATCCGGTGCACTTCCACATGGCGCGGCAGACACCCCCAGACACTTACGTCAAAGACTCTTCGATGTGGGACTCGATGACGCGCTGGATCACCGTCCATGCCACGCAGGGTGTGACGCTGGCGCGCAACGTCGGCTACAAGTCAATTGGCCACGGTTTTTACCTAGAGGACGGAAGCGAAGCCAATAATGTGCTGAATACCAACCTCGGCGTCTTTGCGCGGGCCGCGGTTGACAATGGACAGAATGATCGCAAGGTCCCTGGAATTCTCGCCGAAACCGGAGACTCCAACCCCCCTGAGCAAGACCCGTATCACTCCGATTGGCGGACGCCGACCGTGTTCTGGATTATGAATGGCTGGAACGAGTTCCAATACAATTTCGCTTCTTCGGCGGGGACCTGCGGTGTGTGTTACTGGCTATTGCCGGGGGGCATCAGCCATCTGTCACAATTCGAGTATTTCTATGGCTACGCTGGACAACAGCTTGTAGAGCCAAATCCACTGGGCCCCGGCCTCTTTAGCCAGGCCGGCTATACGCCATTGGAGAAGTTTGTTGGCAACTCCTGCTCGACCGCGATGATGGCTTTCCTGAATGTCGGCAAAGCGACGGAATGCGGCGGCGTGAGCAATGACGGCAACAGCAATGAACTCCAGGCCATCGCCAACCCCGTCGCGCCTCCCAGAGGCCCGGACGGAATGGATAACTACTATCCGTTTGTCGACAGTAAGCGGAACCCCACGGGATGCACGGGCAGCAACTGCCGATGCGCACCTGGCGAGCCCACCTGCAACCCTCCCTGCACTGGCTCAAACGGTCAAGAGGAAAACTGTGTGGTTACCACCCTTGATCGCTTTACCACGTCCTTTAACTGGGCCGAGAAAAACTTCTCCGCCATCTGGCTGCGGCCGTGGTGGTTCCTGGTGCAGAACAGCGCTATCACCGATGTGCAGCAGGGTGGCATAACCTTCGTTACCAGCGGCGGCTATACCCGCTCGGATGTGGCGCAGGGCTACTGGTCACTGATGCGCAAGAGCGCTTTGGTGGGCAACACGCAAGCTCCCAATGGGGAACCGGATAATCCTTACGCCTCCAGTGCCGGACCCTTCAATCCCCACGGTTTACAATGCACGCCATCGCTGCAAACTCCGGGTGTAAATTGGTGTCTGTCCAGTGACCAGGGAATTACCTATCCCGAGGACACTTTCGCCAACAACCAGAGGCTAATTAACATTTACGATGGCCCCTCGTATCAGCAACGAAATGCCTTTCTCGACATTCCGGTAAGCAAAATTGGCAAGCGCACGACAACCACTTGCCCCCCTCCCACGCAGCAGAAAAACTATCAGTACTGCGACTTCCAATATCCAGCTGCATCTGAGGGCGGAGTTCCCGCTGATCCTGAGGGCCCTCCCGATTCTCCTGAGTGTTATCTACCCAATGCGGCCATTGCCTGGAAGCAGTCCAACGGCTTTTTCTATCCTCCCGCGTTTCACTCGGACAACTTGTTTTTCAGCAATGTGGCCATCCGGCACTTCGTCATCGAGCCGCTGTTTAACTACAATTCTTTCCAAACTAATCAGGCACAAGTGGCGCAGAACTACTGCACCTTCCCCGGGGGTTATCAAGGAACGGGACTTTTGCTGTTCAATAACTTCACCGACGTCGACCGGCAGACCGTGCTGAATGATGACGATGGGTCGTTAACTGGTTTGCTGGCGAACCCAGGAAATGGCGTGCTGCGGGAAACGCTTTCCGTAAATAAAGATCCTTTCTTCAACGCGCCTGTGACCACCCCCGAATGTGCTTCCGATATTCACGATGGAAGTCCTCCGGACACAGGCCCTCCGAATACGGCGGATACCAGTCCCTATGAATACGTCACCACCGCCACCATCGCGCAGTGTGGCATCGGACCCACCGGTTGCCCGCAGCCGGGCGGCTGGAATGCATGGGGACAAAGTTGCACCGACCAAACTTGTTACGGGGTGCCGCTGTATCGCCAGTACCTGACTTCCAAAGACAACCCTCGTCAGCCTCCCGTCATACGCATGATGGGACAGGGCACTGGACAGCGCAGCACTTTGACTGTCAACCATGGGAAGTACTACATCGACGATCAGGTAAGCCGACTGTTGCAGGAGCTGGTGGTAGGTGCAACTGGTAACCTCAATGTTTATCTGCCCGGGCAGACTTACTACACTTACTTCATTTATGCCAAGCCCGACATGGACCAGACCTATCAGATGTTCGTTGGATATGGTCTGGACAAGAACACGGTGGAGGCTTCGATCAAGCAGTATCGCCTGATCGCCAATGACCAAGACTTCATGTTCAATGGGGCGGACAACGATAAGCTGTTCATCGTTAACAAGAGCTATGACCCTAGCCCGAAGGGAACGAGCCCGACCGCCGGGCTGGTCACGGTAGAGATTAGCTTAAGTGCGTATCAGGACGAATTTGACGCCGCCAAGCAGATTTTTTGCCAACCAACTACCTACTGCCAAGCGCAGGGCTCGGGGGCGCAGACCCAGTGTGCGTGCAATCCGATGAACAAGGATTGCACCGACAACTCCGTTTGCTCCTGGGCCATTAAGGACATCGATTGCCCACTTAAAGGGTGCTTTTCGTGGGGCATAACTCTGCCGAATAGTTTCGCGACCGGCATGGCGAAGCCACCGATGCCGACCCAGTTTCCACAGGATCCCACCAAATTGGTGTTACCTCCCGACGGATACTCCGGCGGGGGTAATCAATGCGCGTACACGGCACCTCCTTCACGTTAGAGGGCTTGAGGTGGGTTAGCTGAATAGCAACTCCCAAGCGTTGTGAGGCCTTGACCACCGCTTTTATCAGGGTCACTCGCAGACCGCCCTCTTCCAATTCGAGGATGCCGTCGACGGTGCAGCCCGCCGGTGTGGCCACGGCATCCTTGAGCAGCGCTGGATGGCCGCCGGTTTCCAATACCATAGGCGCGCAAACCTACTTCAAGGAGTGATCTCCCAGATGACGCCGCCGCCTGTCGTTCCGCCGCCATTTGTGGTCCCGAACAGATTACCGGCAGCGTCGAAGACCACAGTGCTCCACGGTCCAAAGCCATCGTTATTCTTGGTAGAAAAATCGTGAAGATCGGTTTGCGTCCAGGCTCCAGCGGAATAGGAGAGCTTGAAGACATAGCCAAATCCATAAGCTCCGCCAAACGAGGCTGTGCCATATAGGTTGCCGCCCTTGTCGAATGAGAGATCAGCGTCCACCGATCCACTCAAAACGGAAAGCACGGAGTAGGTCCAACCGGAGCCTGAGGGCGAGAGTTCGAAAGCTACACCACGTAAGTCGTTATGAACAACTTCGCTGGTAGCTCCGTATACATTCCCTGCGCTGTCGAGTATCACTCCGGCCCAGGGATACCCTCCATCGCTGCCTCCGCCAAAAGTGTAGAGAGTTTTCTCGATCCAGCCGCTTCCCGATGGAAGCAGTTCAAAGACGGTGCCGTATCCCTGGAACAAACCTTGACCGTAGAAGGTGGTGCCGTAGATGTTACCGGCGGGATCCATGGTCACGGGACTATAAGGAGACGAACCGTCGCCGTGACCGGTGAAGCTATATATCACACTGAATGTCCAACCTCCACCGGATGGAGTTAACTTGTACACGGCTCCGCAACCAGGGCTCTCACAACCGCCTGTGCCGCCGCCCCACGCTGTACCGTAGATATTGCCCGCGGTGTCAAAAATCACGCGACCATAGGGAGAATTGACTCCCGTTGGGCTTTGCGAAAGGCGATAAAGGACAGTCTCCGTCCAGGGACAGCTAAGGGACTTACATAGTCTGGCGGGCGGAGTAAGTTTGTACACCGTACCGCAGCCACCCGGCGCGCACTCTGGGCCTCCCAGGCCACCGTCGAAGGTAGCTCCGTATAGGTTGCCGTCAGGGCCAATTGTCACTGACGCGTAGGGGTGGCTCCCATCATTGCCGCCGCGGAAAGAATAGAGAGGGATGAATATCCAGCTGCCGTTGTGGTTTGTCAGTTTGAACACGAGGCCCTGGTCTGAGCTGCCGCCGTCATGAGTGGTGCCGTAGAGATTTCCGGCGCGGTCCATGGTCAGGCCGTCGTAGGGGTAACTTCCGCCTAAACCTCCGCTGAAGTTGTAGATGATGGAGTAGTTTTGGGCTTGGGTCGCGGAAAACGGAACAACGATTGCGATCGACAACAAGGTGAGCGCCATTCTGGCGCGCAGGGCGAAAGCGCACTGCCACAGCAAGTTTATGTGAAACATCGTCTCCTCCGCATTGCGGACAGTCTCCTCCCCGGCCAGCGATCTGGCAACTGCGTAACGGGATTTTAAAAGTTGAGCCGTCTTGAGGGGTGCGAGCCCGCAGGCGAAATCCCGAAGCGCAACGAGGGACGTCAGAAGAGGGCTGATAGTGGCGGCATCTGGTGGCCCCGGAGGGACTCGAACCCCCAACCAAGCGATTATGAGCCGCCTGCTCTGACCATTGAGCTACAGGGCCACGCACGTCCACATCAAGTATAGCTTGGCTTCTCCTGCATCCCACCTGGCGGCTTGCGCTACAATTCCCAGTTACAGAGCGTCAGAACTTTTGACCCTGCGAGATGGAGTGCGCGTGCAGGCTTTCGAACATCTCAACGCCAGGAGCAAAGAGCAGGTGGCGACGTTGCTCGACGAGAACGCAGCGATCCTCGCCGGCGGGACGGGAAAGTGCGCGGAGGCGTGATCCGCGCATCAGGCGAGCTTCCAGCCTCCTCGCGCCTTGAGCGCATGATCCCACGCATCGCCGCTTTCTTCCTCGCAGGAGTTGTCCTGCTGTACCTCGGATTGATTGGCGTTGGCAATTGGGCGGCCGATGAGTACGACGATTTCGGCAGGCTGGCGAAGGAAGGCTGGCACGAGGTGTGGGCGAGATTCCACTGGAGCCCGCGCCCGGTCTCCGAGCCGCTCTTCCTTATATATGGGTGGGCGGTGAATGAGCTGCGCCGTCCGCTGATCCTTCCATTCCTGGGGCTGCTGTGGTGCGCGTTCCTGGCGGCCGGACTGTTCACATTTTGGCAAAGCCGTCGCGAACGCGATTCTGAGGCTGGGTCGGCGCAGCTTGAGCTGCTGATTGCGCTGGCGTTGATGGCCTCGTTCGTCACCGGCGGTGGGATGGCGGAGGCCTTCTATTGGCCGGCGGGAGCGGTTGAGTGTCTGCTGACGGTGGCAGCCACGTTACTGCTTTTTTTGCAGACGGCGCAGGGCCGGCTGGGGAGCGCCAGCGGCCGGCGGGTTTGTAGTGCCTGCCTGATTGCGGCGGCGGGCAGCAGCGAAATGGGAGCGGGCTTCGTACTGGTATATGCCGCGGCGCAGGTTGTGAAGCGCATCGTGTTTGCGAAAGAGCGGCGCGAGAGCGAGTGGCGCGGGCCGGTGGCATGGTGGCTGGTGCCTACGGTAGTCGCGATGCTGGTGTTAGTCGCGTTACAAGCCTATCGTCTACGCGTGTCAGAGCACCCTACCTGGTATGCGCCCGGCACATCGAGCGCGTCTCTGGTCATGATCGGCTTATGGGAAGTTTCACGCGAAGTGTTCGGTGTAAGCACTCGCGCTGACGGCAGGCTGATCGTGAACAGCAGGCTCGTGTCCGAGGTGCTGCTCGCACTCGGCATTGCGCTGTGCTGGTCGCGGATGTGGAAGCGCTCGAAGGAAGTGGCATGGGATATGGCGGCGTTATCGGCAGCTTTGTTGCTATCTTCTGTTCTGACCATTGCTGCCGCCGAGATTCATTTCCACGCCGTCTGCTGCTCGCGACACGAAACCGTCCGGCGAACCTGGATCTTTATGGGCCTGGCGGGAATTGCGATCGTTTTTCTTGGCGCGCGTTGGGCCGAGCGTCTGCATCAACGCTCGGTCACGGTGCTGGCGCCGCTGCTGCTGTGCGCCGGAGTTATAGTTGCCTGGCACACAAGGCCGGTGCTGCGAGAGTATCGCAACTATGGAGCGATCTATCGTGCGATGGATGAGAATTTCCAGTCCGGCTTCAATCCCCAGAGCGATAGTATGACCTTCCTGTCGCGGCCTGCGGGCGGAATTATCTATCAGGAGCAGGTCCCGCCCGGTGTGTATGAGCTAAGCGAGAATACGCCGCAGTATGTGAAGTATGTTCTGCGATTCTTCAACAAGAGAAGGATGGTGGTGCGGCCGGCGGGGCATCCCGAATAGTGGGTGGTGGATAGTGGGTAGTGGATAGAAGGTCGTTTCGCAACGGAAATTCAACAATGGGCAACCTTTGTTAGTGGCAGGTGATAGGGATAGAAAGTGGCGCACCCGGATCACCGTGCCTAATAATGGTGTCGCGAACAGGCGAGACGGGTGTACTATGGTGCCGTTTTTGACGCCAAAAAGGAAATTCCGATTCAAGGCAGATTTTAGTTTTTGCGTGTCTTGCCCGGGCGGAACTGTTAGCGGTTCCCCGTTCCGCTCCGGCTTGTGAACTTGCTCCCGGTTCTCATCGGCGATTCGGCTCTGGGCAAGCTGAATCGCCATTCACGAGATAACTAGGAGAAGAACATGAAATCCCGCACATGGATGTGGAAAAGCATCTTCAGCGCAGCCGCTCTACTTGTTCTTGCGTCAACGGTCTATGCCGCCCCGATCACAGTGAACTGCGGCAAAGGGGGCAGTATCAATGCCACGCTTGCGAGTCTCGCCAACGCCGGGAACACGCGTGGAGTCACGATCTTCGTAACCGGCATTTGCCGGGAAAATGTTTCAATCGCAGGCTTCGATCATCTGACGCTGCAGGCAAGGCCGGTTGCCGGCATCCAGGATGCATCGAACGGCAATGCTCCGGTCGTTAGCATACATGCTTCCTACGATGTGACTCTGCAAGGCTTCACCGTGAAAGGAGGCTCTGATGGTATCGTGTGCGATCAAGTCAGCTATTGCACCCTGTACTTGAACATAATCCAGCAGTCCGGCTGGGATGGGGTAAATTTCTACCACTCCCATGGAATTGTCATAAGGAATAACATTTCGAGCAATGCCCAGACTGGAGTTGATGTTCTTAACGGTTCTACCGTGGACGCGATCTCAAATACGGTCAACAATAACGGCCAATATGGGATTGCTGCTTCGAACGGCTCCGCAGTCGACACAGTCTCAGACACGATCAGCGGGAACGGCGCCGCCGGTATCGTGGTACTGCCCGGCAGCAGTCTCGTTGCTCAGCAGGACACCGTGCAGAACAATTCCGGGCAGGGGATTTGGGTACTCAAAGCCGCAGCTATACGGGTCTTCGATCTCACAATCACTGGCAACGGCTTGGCTGGCATCGACCTGTCACAGCACTCCAGCGCGGCCATCGAACAGTTAAGTAATGGCAACGTGATAACCGGCAACAGCGGTAATGGCGTTAGGATCGGAGACCTTAGCTTCGCTGAATTTGACGGCGCCAACAACGTGAGCGGCAATCTTACCCAGCCAGATGTTGCGTGCAGGCCGCAGTTCTCAGCCACTCGCGGTGCGGGCACGGTCGGGGGCACGACTAATTGCATGGAACCGCAAGACAGCAAGCAGCAGCACCCTTTGCCGCAAGCAGAAGGCAATGGCCTGCCCGAGCGTCGGTGAGCGGGGTCCAAGTCCGCTCCGGCTAGTGCTGTGACCCCGGGCTTTAAAGCCCGGGGATAACCTTTAGTAGCTAGTAGCCTAATTGCTAGTTGCTAATTGCTAGTTGCTGCTTCACTCTTCCACTTCGACTTCTTCGCCGCGCTCGGCCTTGGCGGCGGCGATGATCTTTTCCTGCTGCACCTGCGGCACGACGTCGTAGTGGTCCATCTCCATCGAGAAGCTGCCGCGGCCCTGGGTCATCGAGGTCAGGTCGGTGCCATAGGTCAGCATCTCCGCCATAGGCACGACGGCCTTCACGATGGTTTTGCCGCCCTTGTTGTCCATGCCCTGAATGCGTCCGCGACGGCTGTTGAGGTCGCCCATGATGGCGCCTGCGAACTCGTCAGGGATGGTGATCTCGACGTTCATGATGGGCTCGAGCAGCGTGGGCTTTGCCTGCTCCATGGCTTTGCGGAAGGCGATGCGGCCGGCGGTCTTGAACGATAGCTCGTTGGAATCGACATCGTGGTACGAGCCGTCGTAGAGAACGACTTTAAAGTCGACGACGGGATAACCTGCGAGGAAGCCGCGCTGCGCTGCCTCCACAATTCCCTTCTCGACCGCCGGAACGTAGTTCTTGGGGATGGCGCCGCCGAAGATTTCGTTGACGAACTCAAAGTTGCCGCCGCGGGGCAGCGGCTCCATCTTGATCTTGCAGTCGCCGAACTGGCCGTGACCGCCGCTCTGCTTCTTGTGGCGGCCTTGCACGTCGGCGCGTCCGCGGATGGTTTCGCGGTATGGCACCTTCGGCGCCTTGAGGTTCACCTCGGTGTGAAAGCGGTTCTTCAGCTTGGAGACGACCACCTCGATGTGCTGCTGGCCGGTGCCGGCGATGAGGAATTCCTTGGTCTGGGGATCGCGGAAGAAGCGCAGCATGGCATCCTCTTCCATCAGCTTGTGGATGCCGTTGCTGAGCTTGTCTTCATCAGCGCGCGTTTTGGGCTCGATGGCGAAGGTGATGGCCGGCTCAGCGAATGTGACTTGCGGATACTGGATCGGCGAGGTCTTGTCGCCCAGGGTGTCGCCGGTCAAGGTTTCCCGCAGCTTTGCGACTGCGCCGATATCGCCGGCGTGCAGCTGGTTGACGGGGACGGCGGTTTTGCCCTGCATCACCGAGAGGTGCGCGAACTTTTCTGCCGTGCTGCGATTGAAGTTCTGTACGGTCGCGTCATTCTTAAGCACGCCGGAGTAGACCTTGAAGAAGGAGATGCGTCCGGCGAAGGGATCGCTGATGGTCTTGAAGACGTAAAGCGAGAGCGGCTCGGAGTCGCTGATCTTGCGGGTCGCGGGCTCGCCGTTGTTCGCGGTGGGAGCGGCAGAGATTTTGCCGCGTTCGACTGCGGTGGGCATGTAGTCCACGATGAAGTCGAGTACCTCGTCGGTGCCGATGTTGCCGAGGCCGGAGGCGAAGAGCACGGGGAAAATTTTGTCCTCGCGAATGGCGTTGTGGAGGCCGCTGACGATGTGCTCTTCGGCGATGGTCCCTTTGTCGAAGAACTCCTCCATGAGCGTGTCGTCGCCTTCGGCGACCAGTTCGATGAGGCGCTCGTGAGCGGCTTGCGCCTGGCCAGCCAGGTTGTCGGGAATGGGTCCAACCTTGGCTTTGCCGTTGCCGCCCATTTCGTAGGTGTAGGCCTGCATCTTCACCAGATCGACGACACCGCTGAAACTCTTCTCGGAGCCGATGGGCAACTGCACGGGAACGACGGTGCGGCCGAAGGTGGAAGTGAGCGATTCCATCACGCGGTTGAAGTCGGCGCGATCGCGATCCATGCGGGTGCAGACGATGACCCGCGGCAGCGCAAGTTTATCGGCGTAGTGCCAGATGCGCTCGGTTACGACCTCGACGCCGCTAACCGCATCGACGACAACCAGCGCGGCCTCGGCGGCGGGCAGTGCCATCTCGGCTTCGTGCATGAACATGCTGAACCCGGGAGTATCGAGGAGGTTGATCTTGGTCTTGCCCCACTCGACGACGGCAGTGCCGACGGAAAGCGACATGGCGCGGGAGATCTCTTCCTCGTCGTAGTCGGTGGTGGTGCTGCCTTCGTCGACGCGGCCGAGACGCTGGGTTGCGCCGGAGGTGAACAGCATCGCCGAGGTGAGCGAGGTCTTGCCCGAGTGCGAGTGCCCGACCAGGGCGACGTTGCGAATGTTTGCGCCTTCGTAATTCTTCACGTAGGACTCCTTGTGCACCTACTACAACGCGCCAACCTGGGGCGCGATGGGACGCCGTGCACGTGTGGCTCGTGCGAAAAACCCCGAAATTGCCGGTGAGGCAGAAAGGCGGGGGACCATGCCCCGTGGGTGCATGGTGAAGCTGTAACAAACTTGAAATCCTAGCACAGGGGAATGCGGGGCTCAAACGGGCAGGGCGGGTAGGTACTTACTGTAGGGTACTACCCGCAGGCCCGGCGACACTCATGATCACAGGGTCTAAAACGGAGACGCCACGCAGTGGTTGCGGCTCAAGCAACTGCCCCACCCTGGCCAAACGAAGGCCAGAATGCGGCACCCCTTGATCTTCCTATCTGTCGCCATTGCCGCTGAGATTTTCGGCTGAGCGGCGCGCTTGCGCTCAGGATGACACCTCACAATCCCTTGTTGCCCGGCGACCTGCATGCTAACGTGAGCACCTGTCAATCGAGGAGGCCTCATGAAAGCGCGCGGTATTGCGAGCGTTGCGTTGTGGTTGATCCTGGTGTCCATGGCGTCGGCCCAAACTCCTGAGCTCTCGAAGACGGTGCAGCAGTTCGTCCGGGTACAGGCGCCGAAGGTAGTACTAACGCATGTGCGGGTCATTGACGGCACCGGAGCAGCGGCAATTGAAGATCAGAATGTTGTGATTGAGGGCGGAAAGATCACGACATTAGAAAAGGGTGCCGATGTTGCCAAGGCGGACGGTATGACGGTGCTCGATCTGCGCGGGTACACGGTGATGCCGGGAATTGTCGGCATGCACAACCATCTTTTTTATATTGCGCGGCCGAACCTCGACGCGAATCGGCATTCCGATCAGCCTTTACTGGTTCCGCAGATGACGTTCTCGGCGCCGCGGCTCTATCTCGCAGGTGGCGTCACCACCATGCGCACTACTGGCAGTGTGGAAACGTACGCCGACCTGAACCTGAGGCGCGACATCGATGCCGGCAAGCTGCCCGGGCCGCATATCGATGTAACCGGGCCGTACCTCGAAGGAGACAGCCCTAACGGTTATTTCATTCAGATGCTGCGTCTGCGGAGTCCCGACGAAGTGCGCCAGACCGTAAACTACTGGGCCGATCAGGGCGTGACGTCGTTCAAGGCGTACATGAACCTCACGCGGGCTGAGCTGAAGGCCGCGATTGACGCCGTCCACCAGCGCGGTTTGAAAATCACAGGCCATCTCTGCGCGGTAACGTACAAAGAGGCTGCCGAACTGGGCATCGACGACCTGGAGCACGGCTTCGAGGTGAACACCGAGCTGGATACGGGTAAGAAGCCGGATGTATGCACCGACAGCGACGGCGCGGAAACGATAGCTCGTATGGACCCGTCCGGACCGGAAGCGAAGGACCTCATCAAGACGCTGGTCGAGCATCACGTTGCGGTCACTTCGACGCTGCCGGTGTTCGAGGCGGAGGCGGGGCCCGGAAGGCCGCCTGTGCGCCAGCAGATGCTGGATGCTATGACGCCACAGGCGCGCGAGGACTTCTTCCTGCTGCGGCAGCCGCGGCCTGCCTCGGCGCCGCCACCGAAACTCGATATCCAGCTGACTTGGAAACACGAGCTGGCAATGGAGCGTGCTTTCGTTTCCGCGGGTGGACTGCTGCTCTCGGGGCCCGATCCCACAGGGCGCGGCGATGTGCTGCCGGGATTCGGCGATCAACGCGGGATCGAACTGCTGGTGGAGGCCGGGTTCACTCCGGTTGAGGCGATAAGGATCGCGACCCTGAACGGCGCCATTTATCTCGGCAGGGACAAAGAGATTGGCTCGGTGGCTGCGGGAAAGAATGCCGACCTAATGGTGATTAAGGGCGACCCTTCGAAGCAGGTTTCTGATGTAGAGAATGTGGAGATTGTTTTCAAGGATGGAGTTGGTTACGACTCGCAGAAGTTGATGGATTCGGTCAAGGGGCGGTATGGGCAGTATTAAGACTCGCGTCAGTGGCTGAAGCCGACTTTCGGGGTGGGCACTTTATGCACGGCATAAGGCGTGCTCCACCCAAGACAATAGCTAAGAATCCGGCAGTACGATGCTGAAGGTCGTGCCGCGGCGCTCGGGGTTTGTGCTGGAGCGGAAGCGAATGGAGCCGCCGTGCTTTTCGACCAGTTGTTTGCTCACCCAGAGGCCCAGCCCGGTACCGACTGACTCTTTAGTTGTGAAGAGCGGCTCGAAGATGTGTGGCAGGGCTGCCCGGTCAATGCCGTCGCCGTTGTCAGCCACCGTCACTCTCACCAACCTTTTGCGATCTCGGGAGAACTCGGAGAGTCGTAACTTGATAGTGCCACCGTCGGGTATGGCGTCCAAGCTGTTGGCGATGAGGTTGGACACTGCCTGCCGCAGCTCTCCACCTACCGCGGTGATGTGGATCGTATCGCTGTACCGCTTTTCCAGTTTTACCTGCCGGGCGGCAATCTTGGTCTCAAACAGCTCGAGCGCCTCATCGAGAACAGAGGCGAGAGAAACGCGCCGTTTCGCGGCGAAGTCGCGGTGAAAGCCGAGCACCTGGCGCGTGATGTGCGAGACACGCTTCAGCTCGCCCTCGGCTTTGACCAGGTCCTGCTTAACGATTTCAGGGCAATCTTTGTTGTGGCGGGCGAGGTACAAGAGGTTCATGACTGCGGCCAGGGGGTTGTTGATTTCGTGGGCGATGGTCGCGGCCATGCGACCAACGGAGGCTAGTTTTTCGCTGCGAACCAGCGCGTCCTCGCCCTGCTTGCGTGCGGTGATATCGCTTGTGGCCCCAAACCACTCGGTTATCTCGCCCTTATCGTTCAACAGGGGAACGGCGCGCGACAGCGCCCACCCTAGACCTCCGTCGGCGAGACGAACCCGATGCTCAAGCGCGAATGAGCTCTTGGTTTGCATCGCATGCTGGATCGCGTTCAACACCTTGGCCCGATCATCAGGATAGATGTAGGCGCGGAGCCAGTCTTTTCTGGGATTCTCCTTGTCGACATTGAAGCCGGTGCCATCGATGTGGCGCATGTCCTCCCAATCGGGACTCATGCGGTACACGAGATCGGAGCCGGCATTCACGAGAGCCCGGAAGCGCTGTTCACTTTCGCGAAGCGCCTGCTCCGCCTCACGCTGCTCCGTGATGTCGGTGTTGGTCCCGAACCAGCGGACAACCTGGCCGTGGTGATCGCGTATGGGCATGGCGCGAGAGAGGAACCAGCGATAGTTGCCGTCTTTGCCGCGCAACGGGAAGGTGTCTTCCCAAGTCTCGCCCGCTTGCACCGAGCGGCTGAATCTTTCCACCACCCGCTCGACGTGATCAGGATGATGGACCTTCTTCCAGCCCCAGCCCTGCATCTCCTCCAGATTGGTGCCGGTGTATTCGTACCAGCGGCGGTTGTACCAGAAGATCCAGCCGTTTGCGTTGGCCATCCAGGCAAACTGGGATATGTTGTCGGCGAGGGTGCGAAAGCGCTCCTCACTGTGGCGCAGCGCTTCCTCGGCCTTCTTGGCGAGGGTGACATCTCGGGTTGTGACGACGGCAAGAATCTGGTGACCGGCCGCATCGCGTATGGGCGCCGCGCTGAAGCTGAAAAATGACTCCTGGCCGGTGTCTTTGCGACGGGCGTACAACTCCCAATTGGTGAGCGATTCGCCGCGGAGGGCTTTGCTGATCGGCCACTCCGCTGGGGGAACGGTCTCACCCTGCATCGTTCTCAGCTCATGGATCCGCTGGTAGTGCGCGAGATCGTTGTGGATCTCAGCGGCGCTTCCATACCCATTCATGCGCGCGCATGCCTCGTTCACCAGCACGATGTGCCCGGACATGTCGCATACCGCGATCCCGTCTGAGACCGCCTGGAATACGGCTTCCAGCTGGGCCTGGGCTTGGCGGTTCGCCTCTTCGGCGGTGGGATGCTGGAGAGGATTCAGGATCTCGGCGGAGTGCCTTCGTTCGCTTTCTTTCGGGGCCGAGGAGGACATAGAGCACAAACCCAGAAGACTAGGACGAGAGTGTCCGCGATTATAGCAAAAAGCTGCCGCAAATAAGGGCACCGGCGTTGGTATGTAGCGAGGGATTGGTGTACCGGTAGCCTATACGCTGAACACTGACTACAATTGTCGCTTGGCACCAACCTAGCACTCCTGGAGGGTTCATGGCACAAGTGAAGATTACGGTCCGCAATAACGGGCCGCTGCGGGTCGAAGCGCCTGAGGGCGCGGTAGAACTGGTGGACGCCGACGGCAAGCCCTATGACCTGACAGGCAAGACCGTGTTTTCGCTGTGCCGCTGCGGGGGCTCGACAACCAAGCCTTTTTGCGATGGGACCCATTCGCGCATAGGCTTCCAAGGAGCGGAGCGAGCGGTCGCGGAAGCGGAAAAGCAGGGGCCGCAGCAATAAGACTTTTCGTTAATCGCATCATCTTCGTCGAACCTGTGAAGTGCAACCTTGCTGCCGCCTTGTGTTTCTACTGTGTGATGGAGTGGGCGCCAACGGAATGAAATATTCACGCTTCACTATGATTTCGTTGCTTGCCACAGCGCTCCTGCTGTGGGCGCAGGTCGCCAATGCGGCAACTTCCAATGTCAAGAGTGCCAACGTCACAGTCGGCACGAGCCCGCAATGGGTTGATACCGGTATGGATGTACAGCCCGGCGACAAGCTGCACATCACCGCCAAGGGCACGGTAAACATGGGGAAGAACACCGGTATAACTGCCGATGGGGCGCAGCGCGGCTGGGTCGATACTTTGCGCCCATTACTGGTGCCAAGCGCCGGGCGGGGAGCGCTGGTGGGACGGGTCGGCAACAGCGATGCCGCCACGCCGTTTTTCATCGGCGCTAACGGAACAGTACAGGCGCCCATTGCCGGGCGGCTTTATCTGGCGATCAACGCGGACCCGACGCAGACGCCGGATGGGGAATACAAGGTCCACATCGACCGGACCGCGAGCAGCACGGCGACTGCAAGCGGCGCGGCGGCAAGCCAGAACAAATACAACTTCCAGCCGCTGTTTACGGAGCTGGATGCCAAGTTGCCATACCGCGTTACGGATAAGGCAGAAGGGGGTAACGAAGGCGATCTGGTCAACTTCGTTCTTGTGGGCACACAGGACCAGGTGACCAATGCGTTGAAAGCTGCGGGCTGGATCCCTGCCGATAAAACCGATAAGGAAGCAGTGGTAAGCGCCCTGATGGCGACGTTGGAGAAGAACGTGTACGTCGCCGTCCCGATGAGCATTCTGTATCTGTTCGGGCGACCGCAGGATTTCGGCTACGAACGCGCCGAAGCGGTGATGGTAGCAGCGCAGCGCAACCACTTTCGCATCTGGAAGGCGCCGCTGACTGCAGCGCAAGGGCAGCCGGTGTGGGCGGGAGCGGGCACGCATGACGTCGGCATCGAAAAAGACCAGCGCTCGGCGAACGCTATCACACACAAGATCGATCAGGATGTGGACAACGAGCGCGATTTCATCGGCGCGACCTTGCAACAGGCCGGACAAGTGGAAGCCATGTCGTACATGACGCGCTCAAAACCGATTAAATCGGCGAAGACGGCCACGGGCGGGAACATTCAATCGGACGGACGGGTCCTGGTGATTGTGCTGAAGCCAGCCGCAACAACGAAGTGACAGGAGGGCGCATGTGCACCGTTCAAGATCCGGGCAAGAATGTGACTTACTTCGAAGGTGTTAGTCCGATCTTGCCAGTTGCCGATCTCAAGGACAGCATCAAGTACTACACGCGCGTGCTCGGGTTCAAAGTGAACTGGGAGACTCCGGTGTTCGCCTCGGTCGGGCGCGGACGCTGCAATCTCATGCTGGCGGAGAGCGACCAAGGACATCCCGGCACGTGGGTGTGGATTGGAGTTGGCGACGCGGACCTGCTGTTTCAGGAGTATTGCGAAAAACGCGCGCGGATTCGGCATCCTCCGACGAATTATCCCTGGGCTTACGAGATGCAGGTATCGGACCCGGATGGCAACGTTCTCCGCATGGGTTCCGATTCGAAAGCGAATGAGCCTTTCGGTCCCTGGCTCGACATGGATGGTGTGCTGTGGACGCAGTCGACTGAGGGCGGATGGGTGCGGGCGGAGACAGCTAAGCAGACCTAGTCCATCCGATCAGCTATGCATCAACGGTCCGCAAGGAACTCAAGAAAGTAGATCCATTCGTTCTGGCCAGGGCAGCTACTGCTGCTCCGGCGTCGAGTCGGGCTTGGCCGGAGCGCCCACCTCCGGCACCACTGCGCCCGGCATGACATTCTTCAGCGGCGACCTCAACTGCTCCTCCAGTTCGGGATGCGGGAATGGCTTGCGTGGCAGCATCTGGTCGCGCATGGCGGTGTTGTAAACGAAGATGGCTTCGACGACCGCAGCCTGCGCCAGGTCACCCGGTGACAGTTCCTCGTAAACGTCCATGTTGGAGTGGTGGGTACGCGAGTCGTAGTCGAGCGGGTCCTGGATGAACTGAAATCCGGGGATCCCAATTCCGTCGAACGCTTCGTGGTCGGTGCCGCCGGTGTTGCGCATGGTCAGGGTGCTGACGCCAAGGTCCTTCAGCGGCTCAATCCATTGCTGGAAGATGGGAGCGATGGCGGCGTTTCCTTGCAGGTACACACCGCGAATCTTGCCGCTGCCGTTGTCGAGGTTGAAGTATCCGGAAATCTTCGGATACTCAGGCCTAAGTTCGACCGGCCCGGCAGGCTTGCGCAGCCACTCCGGCAGCTTCATTTGATCGGGCGCGGTGGACAGCGGAATTTTTCCAAAGTGCTGGCTCACGTAGCCATATGATCCGAACTCGCCTTCCTCTTCTCCGGTCCAGAGGGCGGCGCGAATGGTGCGGCGCGGCTTGACGTGAAGCGTGTTGAGGATGCGCATCACCTCCAGGGTGACAACAGTTCCGGCGCCATTGTCGGTTGCGCCGGTTCCGGCCGTCCATGAGTCCAGGTGGCCGCCTACCATGACTACTTCGTCTTTCAGCTTGGGATCTGTACCCGGAATCTCGGCGATGGTGTCGTAGCCGTGCTCATGATCGCCGGTGAATTTTGCGTCGACGTTCATTTCGATCGAGACCGGGACATTCGCTTTCAGCAGGCGGTAGACGCGACCGTAGTTCTCGATGGCCATAACGACGACGGGAAGAGGGTCAATGTTCTCGCGCTTGTAAGCTTCCCAGGCGAAGCCGGCACTGCTGTCGTCGAAGAATGTGCCGCCGGAGCCGCCGCCGTCGCGGCCGTCGCGACTGGGCATGATCACCGCCATCGGGTGCTCGTCCGCAAGAAACTGCCGTATCTTGGCGCGCAGTTCAAGGCGTTTGCCGAACTCCTGCAAAAAGTCTCGATTGCGCGGCTTGAGCGGGTACTCGGTCAGCTTCTTCAAATCGGCGTCATCCAGGCGGACCCAGGGCGGCTTTTCGACCGGCGGTACATCGCGCATGGCTCCAAGTAGAACGATCTTTCCGGTTAGCTTGCCTTTGTATTGGTCGAGGTCCTTGGGCTCCTTCACTTCCATCGAGACAGCCGGTGCGGTCACGGCCCCGTTGGTTGCGGGAGACCACGGCACCGCTTGCGCGATGAAGACGGCCGTATCGGGTGAAGCCATGCGCACCCAGGTATTGAGCTGCTGCCAGCCCATGCCGAACTCGCCCCAATCTTCCAGGTGCGCGTTGACGCAGCCCATGGCTGTGAACTGATCGCGCGTCCATTCGTTGGCGTGCTTGAGATTCGCCGAACCGGTGAGACGCGGCCCAATGTCGTCGTCGAGAGCGGATGCGTACTCCATCACGTGCGAATGGTTGAGGCCTTCCAGGCGAATCCGCTGGTACATGCCGTAGTCCAAGGTCTCGCGTTCCGGCTGTGGCAGCTCATACGATGGCTGGCTGGCGGAATTCGATTTGGACTTGTCGGCAGCGAAAAGGGGAGGAGTGCAACAGATCAGAAGAGTGCAGGAAGCGCGCAAGAGCTTGCTCAGCATCGTGGGAATAGCTCCATCAAGAGAAGTCAAACTTTGCAGGGTACCAGAAAGAATGCCGTTGCGGTTAATTCCGGTAGTGCGCTTGTGACGAATAGCAGTCGCAGCGACGGAGCCATTGCCGAGAGGGTGCCAGTAGAATCCATGTTTATTTATGAAGGGCGGTAATCAGGTAATATCTTTTTCGCGGTATTAGCCGGTGGTGTCGCAACCCTTATTGCCATGATGACCTTCCTGCAGGACTGCATTCTCGTAGGCGGAACCATAATTGGCGCGCTGCTGTTCATGGTGGGATTGAACCTTCTCTGGCCCTGGGAGATGCGCCGCATCCACAATGACCTCATTGGATGGCAGCTCAGCGTTCTGGGCACCACCTATGCCGTCATTCTCGGCTTCATGTTGTACACGGTGTGGACGAATTTCGTCGCTGCCGACCTGAACGTGGACCTCGAAGCCGATGCGCTGGTGAATGTCTACAGCCTGGCCGCAGGGCTTCCCGATCCTCAACGGACGCAGATGCAAAACCTGGCGCGCGACTACGCCGAAACGGCCCTGTCTCAAGACTGGCCGCAGATGCTGAGAGCCAAGGAGCCGGGTGGTACAGTGCAGCTTAATGCCGAGATGTGGAAGACGTTGATGTCGGTGAAATCGGCGTCTCCCAACGAGATCATCGCGGAAGACCACGCACTTTCCGAGTTGAGCGCACTCACCCAACACCGCCGAACACGCTTGCTGCAAAGCACCTCGCGACTTCCCACAGTGCTCTGGTGCGTGCTTCTGGTCGGCGGGACACTAACTATCATCTCGTCGTGCATGTTTGGCTCGGCCAGCGTAAAGCTGCATGGGCTGCAGGTATTTGCCTTCTCGCTGCTGATCGCACTTTGCCTGGTGGCGGTGGCCGACATTAACCGGCCATTTCAGGGGAGGATTCACATCAGCAACTACCCGTTCCGGCGGGCGCAGGTGAACATGCTGGAAAGATGAACGCGAAGGCGCGCTCCACCCTGACTACTTGTTGCTCAGGGCTTCCACTCCCGGGAGCTTCTTGCCTTCCAGAAACTCCAGCGAGGCACCGCCGCCGGTGGAGATGTGCGTGATCTTGTCGGCGACGCCGGCGGCCTTGACCGCAGCAACACTGTCGCCTCCGCCGACAATTGAAACCGCAGCGCCGTTATCGGCGACTGCATGAGCAATCTTCTTCGTACCTTTGGCGAAGGCCTCGATTTCGAAGACGCCCATGGGTCCATTCCACACGACGGTGCGCGCGCTTTCGATTTCGTCGCCGAATTGACTGATGGTTTCGGGGCCGATATCGAGCGCCATCATGTCGGGCGGGATAGGTTTGCCGATGCCAATGCTCTGAATGCGGGCGCCAGCCTCGGGCTTATCGGCAACGATATGATCGATGGGCAGCAGGAACTTCACGTTGTGGGCCTTGGCATCGGCGAGCGTTTGTTTCGCGAGATCGATTTTGTCGGCTTCGAGCAGCGACTTACCAATCTCCTGGCCCTGAGCTTTCAGGAAGGTGTACGCCATTCCGCCGCCGACGATGAGGGTGTCGACCTTGTTCATCAGGTGCTTGATGACGCCGATTTTATCGCCAACCTTGGCGCCGCCGAGGATAGCGACAAACGGCTTCTGGGGATGGGAGAGCGCCTTGCCCAGATATTCGAGTTCCTTCTCCATCAGCAGGCCGGCGGCGTTCTTCTCCACAAAGTGAGTTATGCCTTCGGTTGACGCGTGCGCGCGATGCGCGGAGCCGAAGGCGTCGTTGACGTAGTAATCGCAGAGCCGGCCCAGTTGCTTGGCAAAATTCGGATCGTTGGCCTCTTCTTCGGGATGGAAGCGAAGGTTCTCCAGGAGGAGCGACTGGCCGCGCTCCAGTTTCTCGGCCATCTCTTCCGCCTGCACGCCGATGCAGTCGGGGGAGAAGCCGACGTTTTCGCCGCGACGGAGCACTTCGTCCAGGAGAATGCGGAGACGCTCGGCGATGGGCTTCAGGCTCATCTTGGCGTTAGGCTTGCCCTTGGGACGTCCAAGATGTGAAGCAAGGATCAGACGCGCACCGTGACGCAACGCGTATTCAATGCTTGGCAGCGTCTCGCGAATGCGGGTGTCGTCCATGACGCGACCGTCGTCGAGTGGGACGTTGAAGTCGACGCGCATGAACACGCGCTTATTATTCAGCGGAAGGTCGCGGATGGATAGTTTGGACATAAGCACCAGTTATCAGTTGCCGTTGTCAGTTGCCGACGGTATTCAGCAGTCAGCCACCAGCTATCAGCCGTAAGCCGGCGAGGGATCACACCGACGTACCGACAACTGACAACCGCCTCACAATCCCTTCTGCCCGAGATAGTGAATGAGGTCGCGCACGCGGCACGAGTATCCCCATTCGTTGTCGTACCAGGCGATGACCTTAACGCAATTTCCGCCGACCACGCGCGTCATGGGCGAGTCGACAACCGATGAACGCGGGTCGCCGCGATAATCGACGGAAACCAGCTCTGCCGTTTCATATCCCAAATATCCCTTGAGCGGCCCGGATTCCGAAGCCGCCTTCAACGCCTTGTTGACCTCCTCAGCGGTCGTCTTCTTCTCAACAAAGACTACGAGATCGACAACCGAAACGTTCGGCGTCGGCACCCGCATGGCGAATCCGTCGAGCTTGCCCTTCAAGTCGGGGATGACCAAATAGATTGCCTTGGCTGCCCCGGTCGAGGTCGGAATCATAGACAGCGCAGCGGCGCGAGCGCGACGCAGGTCCTTGTGCGGGAAATCGAGGATGACCTGATCGTTGGTGTAGGAGTGAATCGTCGTCATGGTCCCGCAGACGATCTTGAAGTTGTCGTTCACCACCTTTGCAACCGGCGCGAGGCAATTCGTCGTACACGAAGCGTTGGAGATCACATGATGCTTCGCCGGATCGTACTTGTCCTCATTCACTCCGAGCACAATCGTGATGTCCTCGTTGGTGGCGGGAGCGGAGATGATGACCTTCTTCACCGGTCCACGCAGGTGCTGGCGCGCGAGCTCGGCCTTGGTGAACTTGCCGGTGGATTCGATCACCACCTGCGCTCCCACCGATTCCCAATCCAGCTTTGCGGGGTCCTTCTCTGCAAATACCTTAATGTTTTTGCCATCGACGCTGATCGAATCCGCGCCGGCAGAAATCTGGTTGGGAAGGTTGCCGAGAATGGAGTCGTACTTCAGCAGATGAGCCAGCGTCTTCGGATCGGTGAGATCGTTGACGGCTACGAATTCCAGGTTGGGGTCCTTGAGGGCGGTCCGCAGGATATTGCGTCCAATTCGTCCAAAGCCGTTGATCCCTACTTTGATTGCCATATCACCTCGTAAGAAACCTCGAATGAGAAGCACCCTACTGGGTAGCGGAAAGCTATGCAAGACCAAAAATCCTAGCACTCGCGGTGGGGCGAGGCAATGACGCGAATCACAAGCAAGCTGTGCGGGGGATGAAAGAGGGAACTTCCCGGATTGCTACCAGCTACCGTTGCGTGTTACAAGTGCAACATGCGGAGATGGAACCGCGACCGAAATCGCTGGCGAAAGCCACCGGGCGAAAAGCAGGGGCACGAAGCTCCGGCGCCATTGCAGCCGAAGTTTCCCGAGGCGCCGTCCGGCGAAGCGCTAGAACAACGGCAGCCCGAATTTGAAGCTCAGCCGGACGAAGCGGAGTTGCAACAATCGCAGTCCGAACCTGAAGCCAGCGGCAAAGAAGGAGTGCAGCAGCAGTCGCGGCGCGATCGCAGTCGCCGCCGTGGACGTAGAGGACGGGGCAGCCGTCCACAGGGCGCGGCGCAAGCTCCTGCGTTACCCCGTCCTGGTGGTCCCACCGGCGAGGCAGCGGAAGCCGAAGCTCCCAGGAAGGCAGCGCAACCGGCCGCGCAGGCGGAATCGTCGAAGCAGCCCAAGGGCGCCGTGGTGCTATCCATCGGGCTTCCGGGTTCAGGCAAAAGTACCTGGTTCAAGCGCCACAACATTCTCCCGCTCTCCAGCGATATGGTCCGCATTCTGCTGTTCGACGATCTTACCGAACAGCGTTATCAGGATCTCGTATTCTCGACGCTTCGTTCCATGCTGCGCGCCCGTCTACTGGCGCGGCGTCCCTGGAACTACTTGGATGCGACCAACCTGTCTCCCCACGAGCGGCGCAGCTGGATCAAGTTGGCAAACGATTTCGGATACGAGGCGCACGCAGTGTTTTTCGACGTGCCGCCAGAAGTCTGCGTGGAACGTAATCGCCGGCGCGAACGCAATGTCCCGGAAGACGTGATGCAGCGCATGGCAAGCAAGCTGCGTCCTCCGAAATTCGAAGAGGGCTTCGCGAAGATTACAGTTGTGCGGCTGAAGAGAAAAGAAGGGGACGCTCCGCACGACGAGTCTCATCAGCAGTTCCCGGTCGAGCCGGACGCGGATGAACCGCCGGCAATTGTCGACTCCGAATACTGAGCTGTCAGCGCGCCAGTAACAAGAATCGCTACGCCGCTATTTTTCCTTTTCTCCCGTTGTTACGCCATCGCCCCTCTTAACCAACCAAGTCGCATCCGTGGTAACATCGCGCCGTTCGCCGCTTGGTCCGCTCCTTGCGAGCTAAATTCGCCGTCCGGGAGGTCAGTATGGAAACCAAGATAAACGGGCTTATGCAGTCGGGCTGGACGTTAGCTGTTGCGCTCGGCATACGCGTTCTGGAAGCAATTGTCCTGTGGATTGTAGGACGCTGGCTGATTGGGCTTGTGCTGCGCATGATCGGCCGCGCGATGACCAAGCAGAAGATCGATCCCACGCTGATTCGCTACATCCAGAATGCTGTTGCTGCGCTTCTGAATATTGTCCTGGTGATTGCGATTCTGGGCTTCTTCGGCGTGCAGACAACAAGCCTGGCAGCACTGATCGCCGCCGCCGGCGTGGCCATCGGACTGGCATGGAGCGGATTGCTGTCCAATTTCGCGGCCGGCGTGTTTCTAGTCATCCTCCAACCGCTGAAAGTAGGCGACTTCGTGACCGCCGGTGGAGTCACGGGCACGGTACACGAGGTTGGGTTATTCGCCAGCTCCATCGATACCTTGGATAACGTGCGGAACATCGTGGGCAACGCCAAGATTTTCGGCGACGTCATCCAGAACTTCTCCACTAACCCCTATCGCAGAGTGGAGTTGACCGCACAGTTGGCGCACGGCGTCGACGTGCATGCCGCAATGGCGGTGCTCAAGAAGGCGCTGGCCGAAATTCCCAACGTAATGACGAATCCGACTCCCGATGTGGAGATTCTGACCTTCAACCTGGCTGGACCAGTTCTTGCGGTGCGGCCCTATTGCAATAACAAGGATTACTGGCAGGTCTATTTCGACACGAACCGGCTGATCAAGGACACGTTTACAGCGGCGGGTTTTGCCGTACCCGAGCAGCACTATATGGTCCGTAGTGCGGTCGCGGGCATGGGTATCGCACACTCGGCTTAGAGTCCGATGGAGCGGACTGCAAAATGCCCTAAAGTTCTCCGCCCGCGCTGCCGATGAAGTTACCGACAGAGGACGATGCCTCCTGATTGGTGCTTACCCAGCCAGCTCCCCGTGCTGCTGGCTGGGTCTTTTTTTGTATGCCGCCGGGTTGAAGTCTGCTTGCACCTTAGCGATAACATGGAGACATGCCCTCCCGCGTCGTATCGGCGGAAGATCTCGAAGCCCAGCTCGCCGCACTCAGGCGATCCACACCTGATCCCGCCGCAGGCATCTTCGGCCCTGGGTCCGTTAACTGGAAGGTGAATCGTGAATCGGCGCTGTTTTTGGCCGGCGGCCGGGCCGCACTTTTGCAAATCGCACATCCCTGGATCGCGACCGCCATTGCCCAACATTCCCGGACGTTGGACGATACTGTCGGTCGCTTCCATAACACCTTTCGTGTCATGTTCACGATTTGGTTCGGCTCACTGGAGCAGGCCTTTGCAGTCGCCCGGCGGCTACACCGTTTGCACCAGGGCATTCGCGGAACCTTGCCGCAGGCGACCGGCCGCTTCGCCGAACGTTCGGCTTACCAGGCCAATGAAGTTGACGCGCTGGTGTGGGTTTACGCATCCTTGATCGATAGCGCACTGCTCACATATGAGCTGGTATTGCCGCCGTTGAGCGGGGGCGAGCGTGAACACTATTACGCCAAAAGCCGCCAGGCGGCTGCGCTGTTTGGCATTGCGCCCGAGGATTTGCCGCAGGATTTGCACGGATTCGAGTTGTATATGGAATCGGCATTGGCGTCGGACATGTTGGGCGTGAGTGCGGCGACTCGAGAGCTGGGGCAACGGCTACAAGAAGGCGCAGGCTTCAAGTTCCGGCTGCCGTTCTGGTACCGCGCGCTCACAACCCAACTACTCCCGCCGCGTTTTCGGGAAGAGTTTCAGTTCGCTTATGGAGAACGTGAGCAGCAAGCAGCCAATCGTGCTCTGCGCTGGATTCGGAGAATCTATCCCCACTTACCAGCGCTGCTGCGCTTCGTAGGACCTTATAACGAGGTACAGGCAAAACTTAGAGGAAGGCCGGCGCCGACGCTCGCAACGCGCATTAGTAATCGATTTTGGATTGGCCAGCCCGCGCTGCTGGAACTCGCTCCCTAGTCGTCTCCAAAGGTGTATGCGAACTATGAAGAAGAAAGATGCTGCCGCCTCCGGCCTACGAGGTGATCCGATGGACCGCCCACAGGCTGACATTTGCCAGGCCCTGGTGGAGAGTTTCGCGGTAAACGAGCGGATGAATCAGATCGTCCTCGAGCATCTCGATCCCGCTGCATGGCGCGCTAAGCCGCCCGAAAGTAAGGGACGAACTATCGCTGCCGTAGTCACGCACGTCCACAACATCCGTCGCAAATGGTTAAGGTTGTCCGCACCGCATCTGAAGCTGCCCGCCACGCTCGACCGCACTAGCTGCACACAGAAGCAGGCCCGAGCGGCTCTGAGTGAAAGTGCCGAGCGCTGCTGCGAGATGCTGGCGGACGCTCTATCCAGCTCGAGGCGGGTCGAAACTTTTCGCCGCGATGGGTGGGCGAGACCGTGGGTCCCAGGCGCAGCCATGGTGGCGTACATGATTTCGCACGAGGCGCATCATCGCGGACAGGTATGTATGCTGGCGCACCAGCTTGGATTCCCGCTCCCGATGAAGGCTGGCTATGGCATTTGGGTTTGGGAGAGACTATGGAAGGAGTGCGGATTCACGCTTCCGCGATGAGGACGGTTACGCGCTAGCCTGTTCGTCTTGTCAACTGAAGCGGCTGCCGGTGATCGCCGGGATAGTTCGTCAACTTTGACACTGTTTCTCAGCGGCTGCTACGATGAACTGTTCCTCCCGCCTCGCAAGCGTCCCCGTCGTCTAGTCCGGCCTAGGACATCGCCCTTTCACGGCGGTAACACGGGTTCAAATCCCGTCGGGGACGCCAATAAAATAAAGGGGTTACGGCAATCGCGGCCTTCATGGTCGAAGGATCGGTGACGCCACGGTGACGCAGCAAGGCCAAAAAGGTAAACTTCCCTCTGGAACTTAACATCAGGAATTGAGTGAGCATGACGGAAAACAAACCTACGTCAGGAAAGTTTGAGATTCTCTTCGCCCCTGAGCTTACAGCGGACCAGGTCACCGCATCTCTGACCGCTTTGGCTGACTTCTATCGAGCATGTGGTGGTGCGGGGTTGCAGATCGATTTCGAGTGTGCTGACGTATTGATCGGAGAAACAACCCATGCCGTCCGATGAGGGGTTGCTTACTCGACTGATAGCTGGCGTGAAAGCGCTTCTCCCGAAGGACTGGACCAGCCGTCCAGGGGCGCAATTTCGCGAGACAACGCGAGCGATCTCCGATTTTGCTGAGGAACATCACCTGACGCCTGCTGAATTATTGGAAAGCGGCGTGGAACTCGGCCGCCGCAAAATAGAGGGGCTTGCGAACCATGAGTTCGCTGAGGCAGCGAGAAACTTCGCCGATGCAGAACGAATCAAGACTGAGACTGAACTCCAACGTAGAACGGCCGAATCTAAGGTCAGCAGGAAAGAGGCTAAAGCGCGAAAGGCCCACTCTGATGCCCGTTTAGCGGAAATAAATGCCGTGAGGGCCGAAATCGAGTTGCTCGAGAAGCTTCAGTCCGCCGGAGTGATCTTGCATAGCGACTCTGAAGGTAGGCTCACCGTTCTGCCACTACCGCGAGGGTGTGAGCTGACAAATGTAGCCAGACGACATCAACTCACCGACAACACGCTTCCGTCTCATCTGCTCGAATTGAGTGATGGCGTACACGTCATAAGAGACTACTCCGGGCCCATAATTCTGCCTGACAAAGTTGTGATCGTGGAAGCTGTAGCAGTCGTCGGCGACATCGAAGCGTTGCAGGTTACGCTACGGCCAGGAAGTGCAGTAACAGGTAACATGCATGGACAGTCGCAGGTCTCGCTGCAGTGCGACGCACGACTGACTGGCGATATCACAACCGAGAGGGCCTCGATAGAAGATGGGGCATATTTCAAAGGTGGGATAGACATCCGTAAGCCACAGTAGAGGATGTTTGATCTCATTCACCCATGGTTAAATGCTGGAATCCCCCCGATAACCGAAAGCCCCTGCGGTTCGCGCGCTCGCTAACGGGCGAGTTCGCCACGTAGCGCAGGCATCGCCACATGGAACGCGCCATCCAGTTGAGCGACAGCATCAGCTAGAAAGGCTGGACTCAGGTGCTGATAGCGAGCAGCCATTCTCAAGTCCTTGTGTCCCAGCAACTGTGCCACAGTGTGAATGTCAGCACCTTTCATCCGCAGCCAACTCGCTGCAGTGTGTCGCAGATCGTGAAATCGGAAATCTTCAATTCTTAGTGTTCGACAGAGGCGGACGAATGCAACGCTGACCTGTGCTGGCGTGCACTTGCCGAACAGACGATCAGTGGATCTGCCTTCCTCTCGGTTAACAGAAGCAATCGCGCTCAGGGCAAACTGATTCAGGTAAACGATTCGGCCCTCCCCGTTCTTGGTCTGCGGAAGCATGATTCGAGAATTAGCTGTGTCAACGTCAAGCCAGCGTAAGCCAAGGATTTCGCCGCGTCGCATACCGGTTGCGACCGCCAAACCGACGAGAGGCCGTAGCCAAAGCGGGCACATCTCCAGCAAGTTTCGCAGCTCGCCAGGTTGCAGGTAACGGACCCGTCCCGCCGGTACTTTGGGCGCTTTAGCGCCTTGCGCCGGGCTGAATGGAATGATCTCCCATTCCACAGCCATTCTGCAGATGTGCTTTACGGTGTTGAGCTCCTTTTGTACCGAATGGGCGGACGCTTCAGGCGCCCGCTTAGTGATGTACCGCTGCACGTCAACCCGACGAAGGGAGGCCATTGGGATATTGAAGAACTTGGTCAGGCGTCCTTCCACAATCCCTTTTTCACGTTCGTAAGCTCTGGTGGTCAGCCGTGCCCTTTGATGCGACAGGAATCGGGTCGCTACAGCCGCGAATGTCTCCTCGCCGGGCGGCATGAATCCGAGAGCCTTTGCGCGCTCCACCTTCTGCAACTCCGCAGCGCGAGCAGCCCTCGCTTGGAATAGCGTTTTAACGTTTGTCTTGCGTCTCCTGCGGCGTCCCTGTGCATCGATCCAAGTAATCCAGTACCCGTCGCGGTCTGGACGCCGATAAACTCCATCTGAGAATTCCTTCGCCATGTTGTTTCTCCATCCTTTCGGCTCGCAACCGCTATTTCACCTTCCCCGAGATTTTTAGGCGGTAGTAACTACGCATGTACTTCCGACGTCTGTCTTTGAAATCATCAGATTGCTCGTAAAGTTTGTGACGGCAGGCCCCAGAACAGGATCTCTGATGGGCAAATCGTGCGAAGAACCAGCGGCCGCAAATACAGCACCGGATGCGATCTAAAAGGCCTTGTTTTAACAATTCAAAGACACCATGGGCGGCCACTGATTCCCCTGCGGGAACACGTCCGGATACAGCTTCATCAATGAAAAGTTTGTTGTCGCAATCGATTTCGCAAAATGGCTCTAACTGATATTCGCTAGTCCTGCAATCCAATTCATGCATCAACCTCCTAAGTTTCTTGCCCGGGAAGCACATCAGTTGTCGATCCTGATTCTTGTCAATCTCCGCGAGTGTTTCCCGGATGCAGTCGATTAAGTCCAGTATCCGCTTCCGGGATGTCTGGGTGTTCTTGCCGCTGTGCGCTGGTTGCTCCCCGTTGAGCCAAGCCACGACGTTACCAGCGAAAGGGCTCCCTTTGAACTCTCTCTTTTCTAACTCACGCTTCAGTACCATAGCCGTGTGTTAAAAAGTACTACCATGTTTTGCCTTGGTCAAGCGATATTTCATTTGTACCTAGATCACTTGAAGAGGGACGGCATGGAAACGCTATTGTCAGTGGATGAAGCAGCGCGTCGTTTAGGAGGCATAAGCAAGTGGACGATCCACGCATGGCTCTCACAGGGGCGGCTGCAACGGACCAAAGTGGGTGGTCGGACGATGATCCGCGAGAGCGAGCTTGCCAAGGTCATTGATGACGGGGGTAAGTCTCCGGCGCCACGAAAGGGCGGTCGATAGCCTGTGCTAGAAGCACGCCGTAACGACACAAGAGAGCACTGAGGCCAAATGGAAGCGGAGCAGATCGCGGCCGTAGCGCCGCTGTACCTGGGTGGAGCGCCTGCGTCCAAGGGGTTTTCCGTGCTTGGCACCAGAGCCGCACGACTGCGATAGAAGAACCTCGATCTCACGGGGCTGACAGCCATTAGAAGAAAACGTCATCCAAACCACCGCCGCGTCAAGATTCACCGCAGCTACACGGTCGAGGAAGCCGCAAGATCGTTGGGGGTCCACAAGAATACCGTTCGCGTATGGTTGAAAGCCGGGCTTGCAACCTGCGGCTACAAACGGCCGACGTTGATTCTGGGGCGTGAGCTCGCCTCATTTCTTCAATCTCGGCGAGCCCGACGGAAACAGGCCTGCCGCCCTGGCGAACTGTATTGCGTCCGCTGCCGCGCCCCGAAGCTCCCTGCTGGCGACATGGCAGATTATGTCCCTATCACCGGCGTGATCGGAAATCTCGTCGCGATTTGTCCGGACTGCAGCACGATCATGAATCGCCGTGTCAACCTGCTCAAGTTGGACCAGGCTCGGGGAAAAATCGACATCATGCTCCCGCAAGCACTGCAACGTATATACGAGAGTGATCAATCCAGCCTAAGCAGTGACTTGAAGGAGGGTATCTGACGATGACAACACACAACCCCGATAACGAACGGATTAAGCATGGATACTTCGCTTACCTGAAGGAAGCACAACGTCACAGTGAGGCAACCGTGGACGCGGTCGCTAAGGCCCTCGTCAGGTTTGAGGTTTACACCAAACACCGAGATTTCAAGGCCTTTCATTCTCAACAGGCGATTGCCTTCAAGAGGCACCTTGCTGAACAGAAAGCACTTCAGTCCGGGGAGAAGCTGAGCAAGGCAACCCAATATGCGACACTGACCCAGCTCAAGAGATTCTTCCAATGGCTTGCGAGGGAACCTGGCTACAAGTCGCGTCTTCAGTATTCCGATGCCGACTATTTCAACCTGTCCGACAAGGACATACGCATCGCAACGGCTCATCGGGAACAAAAAGCCCCAACTTTGGAGCAGATAAAGCACGTTATCGACACAATGCCGTGCAGCACGGACGTTGAGCATCGCAATCGTGCGCTGATCGCGTTCACGGTTCTCACGGGAGCGCGGGACCGCGCCGTCGCTTCAATCAAGCTAAAGCATGTTGACCTAAACTCGAACAATGTCATACAAGATGCGCGGGAAGTGAAGACCAAATTCAGCAAGACATTCACCACATTCTTTTTTCCCGTGGACGCTGAGTTCCGGGGGATCGTGGCAGAGTGGGCCTCGTACCTCAGAGACGAAAAGCTCTGGGGAAACGACGATCCGCTGTTTCCTGCAACGCGCGTTTCGCTCGGGGCAACTCGCCAGTTCGAGGCGACAGGGCTGGACCGGATTCACTGGAGGAGTGCTTCGCCGATTCGCGCGATTTTCCGAGAGGCATTTGAAAGGGCTGGCCTGCCCTATTTCAACCCCCATAGCTTCAGAAAGACTCTTGTTAGGCTCGGCGAGGATGTCTGCAAGACTCCGGAACAGTTCAAGGCATGGAGCCAGAACCTCGGACACGCAGGGCCGTTGACCACTTTTCTGAGCTACGGCGAGGTTCCCTGTGAGCGCCAGGCGGAGATCATAAGAGCGTTGGCAACACCACAGGCGGCCGTGCAATCCGAGGCGAACGAAATCGTCGAGGCATTGTTCAAACGGTTCCGCGATTCTGGTGTGGACATGCAGGCTAAGTGAATTGAATCCGATAGAACACCTGCACGCCCAAACGAATCCCGAGCACCGGGGTCTTGCTGCGCTTTAGGGCAGCAGGTTGAGGAAAGCCGAGCACTGTTGTGGAAAGTTAAGCAAAGCTCTCTATTGGGTGAATATCTCACGTTGAAAAATCTTGCAAGGAGCGGCTACACTGCCGTCACCCACATGTCCGTTCTCGCCTTTAGTCCGCCCGATCCAAAATCAGTTTCGCCCCTTCGAGAGATGGGCGCTTACGAGGCCCTCTGGATGGCCAGCAAAGCATCCTTCAAAACGATCGCTGAAAAGTTTAGAGCCCAACCGGGAGCGCTGCCGAGCGATTTTGTTTCGCCTGGGTCCGCAGAACGTTATGCTGACTTGGCGCTTGATATTGCTGCCCGCAAGGGGCTATCACATTTTGGAGTGAGGATTCACGGTGCGGGCGAGTACCCAATGAAGTTACGGGATGCGCGTTATCCGATCGAGTTGCTTTACTACACTGGCTGGTGGAATCTTGTGGAGATGCGGTCAGTGGCGATTGTGGGAACAAGAGAGCCCAGCGCCAATGGTATACGTCGCGCCGGTCAGTTGGCATCTCTGCTCGTCGACGACGGATTCACTGTCGTATCGGGGCTCGCGCGTGGCATCGATACGGCAGCGCTGACCAGCGCTATCGCGAAAGGCGGGCAGGTGATCGCAGTGATTGGAACCGCGATCTGCGATCATTATCCGGCGGAGAATGCATCTTTGCAGGATGATATTGGACGGAGCTATCTGCTGATTAGCCAAGCGCCAATCGTTCGGTCTTCGAGACAACGTCCAGATCAGAACCGGATTTTCTTCCCCGAGAGGAACATCACGATGTCCGCTCTGACCGAAGCGACGATTATTGTCGAGGCGGGTGAAACATCTGGGACACTCACTCAGGCTAGAGCCGCCATACAGCAGGGTCGTAAGCTGTTCATTCTCGACAGTTGTTTTCTAGATCCGAGGTTGACTTGGCCGCAGCGGTATGCTGCTCAAGGAGCAGTTCGGGTTCGCGAATATGAGGATATAAAAAAGCACCTTGCCTCCCCGGCTAACGCGAGTTGATGAGCTAATTCTCGATCAACACGGCTCTCTAACCGTGGATGACGAGTGTTATTTTTTGCGCGAGTACACAAAGGGCGGCGGATATCAAGCAAGCTCCTCGAATCAACTTATCGCCAATTTGAAAAAGTCCGTCGAGAGACGCGGTCAGCGAGATTACCGGTACAAAGAGGCCGCGATCGAGAGCGCAGGCGTAGAGTTGCGGTCTGCGCTGAGGGAAGAGTGGCTCAGGGCAGCGACGCTCGTACCTATTCCGCCGTCGGCCACCTGTAGTAACCCGCTTTATGACGATCGAATGACTAGAGTCCTTCGATGCACAACTAGTGGTCTCCAGGTTGACCTGCGCGAACTTATCTTGCAGCAAACGAGCACCGTTCCAGCTCATCTCAGCGGCGATTATCGGCCACGGGTGGCAGAGATTCTGGAAAACTACGCCATTGACGAGAGGCTTGCGGAGCCCCCGCCAACCGCCGTCGGTCTATTTGATGACATTCTGACCGCTGGATCGCACTTTAGAGCTGCTAAGTTGCTCCTTCAACGGAGGTTCGGAGATATTCCTGTGGTTGGCATTTTCATCGCCAGGCGAATCTTCCCTACGGAACAGTGATCCAAGATGCAGCAGCCGTCGGAAATACACAGCCCTAAATCTCGCAATTTCAGTTCTCACAAGCATTAGGCGATTTGGTGCCTTGCATCAAAATCTGATGTTTGTGGGCAGCCCGGTGAGCCTGCGGCTGGTAGCGCAGAATCAGGACCTTGCACGAAGCGATTCGGTAGGGCAATTGGGCAAGCCGTGCTAACGTGTCCCAACGGATGCCAGGACACTTCTCCGGTTTACCGACTAATGAGATGGTCCGCCGTTTTGATTAATCTGCGTAAGCAGGTTGATCGTAGCGACAGCTTTGACAAGGAGGATCATCGATATGCAGATAAATTCAGTTGGCATTGATCTCGGCAAGACGACTTTTCACCTGGTGGCGCTCGGCGAAGCCGGCAAGGTGCTAGTGCGAAAGAGGTTCAATCAACGACAGTTGTTGACGTACACCGCGAACATGCCTACATCGCTGATTGGACTGGAAGCCTGCTCAGGCGCGCACTTTCTCGGACGCGCGCTGAGGAAGCAGGGGCATGATGTGCGGCTGATTGCAGCACAGTTCGTGAAGCCGTTCGTAAAGTCCAACAAGAACGACTTTGTGGATGCCGAGGCGATCGCCGAAGCCGTGGAGCGCAAGAACATGCGCTTTGTTCCCATTAAGACCGATGACCAACTGGATCTGCAGGCCATCCACCGTGTTCGAGATCGGTTGATTTCGCGACGAACCGCGGTGATCAACCAGCTCCGAGCTTTCCTGCTCGAGCGGGGCCTGACTTTCGCCAAGACTCCAGCCAAGCTACGTAACGCGTTGCCGGACATTCTGGAGAACCCAGAGGTGGACCTGACAACGCAGATGCGCAACCTGATCGATCTGCTTTGGGCTGAGTGGAAGACAGTCGAAGATCAGATTGAAGGACTCAGCCGCGAATTGGAGCGTATTTCTGCCAGCGATGCGGGCTGTACTCGTATCCGGCGGATCCCGGGAATTGGACCGATCGTGGCCACGGCCATCGTTGCTGCCATCGGCAATGGCGCAGCCTTTCGCAAGGGACGCGATTTTGCTGCGTGGCTCGGGGTCGTGCCCCGGCAGTATTCAACAGGAGGTAAAACGAGGCTGCTCGGCATCAGCAAGCGGGGGAACGTCTACTTGCGTAAGGTCCTGATCCACGGAGCGCGGGCCGCCGTGTTACGCATGAAACGGGATCAGGCGCCGATCGGTGCGTGGCTGGATGCGCTCGACGCCCGGGCTCCGAAAAACATCGTCGTAGTCGCGATGGCCAATAAGCTCGCGCGCATCGCCTGGGCTGTGCTGTCCAGCGGAGAAGATTACAAACCAGCCAGCAACCTGGTTACAGCATCGTGACTTAGCGCGGAAAAGACGCCTTACGGCTTGGAAGCGCTAACGCGCTCCCACTTTACCGCACTACGGCTACGACTTGAACTTACCCACCGAGGTCTGCAAAGGAACAGCAAGGACGAAAGAACAGTCACAACGGCATGTCTTCAGCCTGGGAGACGAGAATGGTCTCGAAAGAGCAACCGACCGACTTATAAGGACAGGCATGCGCGCAACTCATCATGGCCAGGAGAACTGATCTCCATTACAGGCCGAATACATTTGCGCAGACTTGCCTTCGCCCTCGGCTTTTCTTGCAGTCGTGCGGCGGACCATACATTCTCGTCCAAGTGATCATCACCGATCAAACCAGCAGGCGCCATTGCGGTCCTCTAAACGGGTTTCAGTACTACCATGTGTTGCATATTGTCAATAAGCGCAGCACCCGTAGGGGACAACACGTCGAAGAGACTTCCCCAAACGAGACTTCTGGGGAGTTGATGTCTCCGCCATAGCAAATTCGCGAATCCGCGCTATTGCAGCTTCGCGTACTCGGCTTTGGCTTCCTTCAGGATGGGAATGTCGGGGTCGGCGTTCTTCCACAGTGCCAGGAAATCCTGGTATGCAGATTTTGCTTTGGTCTTGTCTCCTGCCAGCCCATATGCTCGGCCCAATTGAAAATGTGCAAGCGCCCCGATTGGATCGTTGATCACGAGCTCACGATGACCGATGATCTTCTGAAACTCCCTGGCAGCTTCGGCGCCTTGACCTGCGGCCAGATACGCTTCGCCGCGTACATGCACCGGGTACAGAGCCGGCACAAAAACCGTCCCGGGCGCTCCAAGTTCATAAGGGGCGGCTGCCTGGAGCAGCTCGATTGCCTTCGGGGCCTCGTTGTTGCTGAGCGCCAGTTGCGCGTGAAGGGTTGGCAAATAGTTGTATTGAACGATGGTGTCGGACGGAAAGCGGCGGGCCAAATCATCTGCCAACGCTTGCGCCCGGGTCGTATCGCCGGCCAGAGCGAACGCCAACGCGGCTCCGTACTGCACATCTCTTCCGGTGGAAAGCTTGAGTGCGGAATTGGCCCGTTGGCGGGCCTCTGTCCTGTTCCCAAAGAGAGCTTCGCGTAGTGCTGTCTTAACTTCGCAGGCGGCCGCTCTCTCCCGCTCCTCCGTTCGCATAGCTGCTGCGACAGCGCGGCGCGAAAAACCACGGGACTTTTCCAGCTCTCCGGAATACGCAGCAGTATCAGCCTCCATTGCCAGCATGGTGTCTTCTACAGCAGCCTTGCCTACAGCCCATTCGGCCTCCCGTGCCATCGCCGCCGGGTTGTTCTCCAGAAAAGCAAGCAGATATAGATTTAAGTGTATGTTCGAAGAGTCAAGGCCTTTAGCTGGCGCCTCTTCGGCTGCCACCCGAGCCTCCTGCAAGTGATTTGTACTTATGTAGGCCCTCACGAGGTCGTTGTAACTCACAGCCCTTGAGGGGTCGCGCCGAACTGCTTCACGTGCCGCCGCCAACGCCCCGTCGGGTTGCCCGAGCTTCTCGTACAAGCCTACCTGGCGGATCGAAGCGCTGGGATTCCGCGGGTATGTTTGTGACGCCACCTCGTAGATCTGTTGAGCCTTTTCCAAATCTCCAATGAGATAGTCATAGTAGGTTGACTCAATGTAATACCGCTCCCAGTCACTCGCCCGTGCGCGCAGTTCATAGGCGCTCCGTATGTGTTCCGACGCGGCAGTGGATTCGCCAAGATTGAAGTAGACCGAGCCGAGCGCTGCATGCGCCAACGCGAAATTTGGATCCAGGCTGACGGCCCGTTGGAAGAACGGTTTCGCTGCAGGGAAGTTGTCCTGGACAACCATTGCCCTGCGGCCTAGCGTGTAGGCCTGCAGGGCTTCCAGCGATGGCGTGGTAGCTTGTTCCAGCGGAGTATCGAATTTCTGTACCGTACTCAGCGATTCGCCCAGTTTGCTCCGAATTTCCGAGGCTGTTTTTCCCAAAGCCTCAAGCACATGACTTTTGTCGCTCGCCTGGGCTTCCGTGCTGGCCAGCGATTCCCCGCTTGCACAATTCACAGCCTTGAGAGTCAAGAGATACTGCGCACCAATTTGGGCTATCGAGCCGTCGAGAACGGCGGCACTGCTAGTCCGCTGGCATATCTCGCGCGCAATCGCCGGTGTGAGTTTTGCTTCAGCAGGTTGGCTCATTTGGCGGAGCGTTTGCTGGATCTTCGGGTCGGAGATAATGCTGAGAAAGGGTGACTGTTCCAGTTGTACGGAAAGCCCTTGCCGCAGCGTGCCATCGAAGACCGGGTCCCCCGTCGTGTTCGTAAAGTCCGCCAGTACAAGCGTGTCCTTGTTCGTGAGCTTCGCTGGGCTGGTGATCTTCGCCGGCCCCGAGCGGAAGTGTAAGAAGAGCAGCGCAGCAACGGCAATCGCCAGCAGTGCGGCCCCGGCAAAGACTAGCGTCCTCAAGTTCCTTCGGCTGGGCGGCCGCGGCGGGTTTTGCAGCCGAAGAGCATCCGAGTCGCGCTTCAAGCGCTGCAGGTCGGCACGCATCTCCGATGCATGCTGATAGCGCAGGTTGCGGTCTTTCTCCAGCGCCTTGTCAATGACGTGCTCGAGCTCGGCCGGGATATCGGGATTCAGGCGCACTGATTGGGCGGGCCGGCGGTTCAGGATGGTGTCGATAATCTCGGCATCGCTGTTGCCCCGAAAGGCTGCGCTACCGGTGGCCATCTCGTACAGTACCGCACCGAAGGAGAATAGGTCGGTGCGAGCATCCAACTCCATCGCCCGCACCTGTTCCGGTGACATATAACCGAGCGTGCCCATCGCGATTCCGGGCCTCGTGAGGCGCTCGTCTGCCGTCGCCGCGTTTGCGGATACTCGTGGCTCCATGACTTTGGCAAGCCCGAAATCCAGCACCTTCGCGTGCCCACGCACGGTGACGAAGAGGTTCGCCGGCTTGATGTCGCGGTGGACGATGTCGCCGCAATGAGCGGCATCCAATGCGTCGGCAATCTCAACCGCAAGTGGTAGCAGCAGGTCGAGCGGTACCGGCTGGCCCGCGATTCTGTACTTCAGCGTTATTCCATCCAGGAACTCCATTGCGATGAACGGGCGTTGTTCGTGGCTGCCGATCTCGTAAATGGTGCAGATGTTGGGATGGTTCAGCGCCGACGCGGCACGCGCCTCGCGACGGAAGCGGTCCAGGGCCTGCGGATCGTGGGCGTATTCGCTGGGAAGGAATTTCAGCGCGACGAAGCGCCCGAGCTCCATGTCCTTGGCCTTATAGACGACGCCCATGCCGCCGCCACCGAGTTTTTGCAGGACGCGGTAATGGGAGACGATCTGCCCGTCGTGAACCGGCGGAGCCTGCGACTCAGCCGCATGAGCCATTGCTTGCGCGGCCACCTGGACGGCGGGCTGCTCCAGAAAGCTCCCCGCCTGCTCGTGCGAGCTCAGCAGCGATTCGACTTCATCTTGCAAGGCGACATCGCCGCCCGACTCGCGGCGAAGGAAGGCACGACGCTCGTCCAGCGGGAGCCGCAGCGCACGCTGGAGCAGGTCGTCCACCTTTTTCCATCGCTCGGGATGCATGGGACCAGGACCAGGTTATTCGCCGTTGTGCGCAGGCCGAAGCTCGCGATAAAGCCATGCCCGCGCTGTGCTCCAGTCGCGCATGACGGTAACCGGCGAAACCTTCAGCACCTCCGCCGTTTCTTCCACATTCAGCCCGCCGAAGAAACGCAACTCGACCACCTGCGCCTTGCGCGTGTCCATTGCCGCAAGCTCACGTAGCGCCAGATCGAGCGCGACGAAGTCCGGCTCACGTTCGCCGCCCACCATGGCCGTGTCTTCCAGCGGAACGTGCTGAATGCCGGCACCGCGCTTCAGGTTGTGCCGGCGAGCGTGGTCCACCAGGATGCGCCGCATCAGTTGCGCCGACACCGCGAAGAAGTGAGCGCGGTTCTGCCACGACATGCGCTTCATGTCCACCAGCCGCAAGTACGCCTCGTTGACCAGCGCCGTGGTTTGCAGAGTATGCCCGCTGCGCTCGCCCCGCATGTAGCGCCGGGCCAGGCGCCGAAGCTCGTCGTACACGATGGGCGTGAGCTGGTCGAGCGCTTCGCGGTCGCCGCTGCTCCAGGCCTGCAGCAAGACCGTGACGTTCGGCCGGGCATCCGTCCTGCTGTTAGCTGCCGGCATGTGGCTGTCCGGCGGAATTATAGCCCGGCTGACGCGGCTTCCATGATAGTTTTCGCGGCCCGTCTGCGCCTATTTGGACAGGGTGGCATGCAAGAGGATTCACGGTCACCCGAGGAGGCAGTATGAAATCGAGAGTAGTGTTATTCCTCTGCGCGATTAGCTTGCTGGCGGTAATCGCGACCGCACTCGCAGCGCACGCGCAGCAGTTGTCAGCGCCGCGCTATGCGGTAATCGATCTCGGCACGCTGGGAGGAAGCTTTGGCCTTGCTTTCGGTATTAACGACAGGGGACAGGTGGATGGATTTGCGAATCTGGCCGGGGACACCGCCCAACATGCCTTTGTGTACGCCAACGGAGTGATGACTGATCTCGGCACCTTGGGAGGACCGAACAGCGGGTCCTACCAAGGGCCGAATGCGTTATTGCAGGCTGGTGGCTTGGCCGAAACGTCCACTTCCGATCCCTACGGCGAGAACTTTTGCGGCTATGGAGACGCTCTCATCTGCCTCGCCTTTTCCTGGCAGAACGGGGTGATGGCGCCCTTGGAAACACTTGGTGGCAACAATGCGTCGGGTGGCGGACTCAACGATCAAGGCCAGATTGCGGGGTATGCTGAGAACAGCACGCCGGACCTGAACTGCCCGGCGCCGCAGGTTTTGCAATTCAAGCCAGCGGTGTGGACGAATGGCCAAATCCGTGCGTTTCCGACCTACCCTGGTGATCCAGAGGGTGGCATCTTCGCGCTCAACAACGAGGGTGAGATGGTCGGCGCATCGGGCACTTGCGCATCGTTTGATCAAAGATACGGGCTACCGCTTTCGCCGCACCACGCATTGCTTTGGCAGAGAGTCAGCAACTTGCCGGTTAACCTCGGCAATCTGGGTGGCAGAATCAACAACGTAGCCCTCTCGATGAACGACCACCAGCAGGTTGTGGGTACGTCGGACCTGACCGGTGACCAATACCAACACGCATTTCTCTGGCAAAACGGCAGGATGGCCGACCTTGGCACCCTGCCGGGAGACGTCAACAGTGTCGGCTGCGGTATCAACAACCGAGCTCAGGTCGCTGGCGGCTCCATCGATGCCAGTGGAAACGGCCGCGCTTTCCTGTGGGAGAACGGGCAGATGTACGACCTGAACACCCTTATCCCGCCCAACTCGCCTTTGTACCTGCTGCATGCCTTCAGCATCAATTCGTCCGGTGAGATCGCGGGCTATGCATATGACACGAATAGTGGCCAGATTCATGCCTACCTCGCTGTCCCCACCAATGTTGTTGTCGGCACGCATACCGTCGAGGACGGCAGCGGAAACACGAGGGTCGTACTCCCGGAGAATGTCCGTCAGCAGCTTCGGCAGTGGGTGCGCTCCAGATTATTTATCAAGTAGCTTCCAGATCCATCTCGAAGTGTCTGCTAACTAAACCGCGTTCGATTACAAGCGAGGGTGGGTGATTCCCCTGCCCTCACTTCCTCTCTCATCGCTCAAGAATTACCTTCGAGTGCAAACGTCTGACGAAAATCCCGTTCGACGACTTCCGCCAGCTGCCATAAAGGGCTACGTGCTCGTCCACCCTCACCCGGCTGTGCCAAACCTTCGCGCAAGCAGCCCTCTTTAGGCAGCAATGGGCTGGACACAAGGTAACCAATGCCGCACCACTGCTGTCCGGGGAAACTTGCGTGAGGTTGTCGTAAGCGGTTGATTGCTGGCGAGATAAGCGGTTTTGACGCCGGGAACGATTTGAACGCGGACGCTCCGCTTCAACAAGGTCGGGGCAGACGGGGATTTTTTCCAATTACATCCCCAAGCAAACGAAGCTCGAACGGGGCACGCTCATGTTGCTTTCCCTCGCCAACTCAGACCGAGAACCTTACGGTGGGGTATCCGCCTGTTTAGTCCTGAGTTTTCAAAGTAAGTCGTTTGGCGGCCCCTGCGGAGTGTCTTAACCATTACAATCCAAATCACCTGCCGTAGAACCTATCGCCGGCTACATTTTCCCGACAAAGACACCAGAATATGTCGCCCACATGTTGACTCCGTCAAAGGCGAACCGAAAGGGGTTATGCGGCAAGCTATACGTCCCGACGACCGTCCCCGCGGCAGCGTTGGGATTGTTGCTAGCCGTCATCTTGGTCACGCTGCCGCCTCCACGATTGCCCACCCAAATGTAGGCGCCGTCAAAAGCTATGGGTTCCGGTTGCGTCCCCACAGTGATGGTCTTCAGCAAGTTCCCAGGATTAATAGAATCGTCGAGTTCGACGACTTGATTGGCGAACCGTACGGAAACCCACACGTTGATTCCGTCATAGGCGATGTCGTAAGGTTGCGCACTAGGCGAGGTACTCCAGGCGACGGGCCCGGCCACGCCGCCATTAATCTGGCAGTTAAACCCATATGGATCGGGCACGGTCCACACCGTGCCGTCGTTAGTATTCGTGACCCAAATGCAATCGCCGTCGAAGGCTATGCCTGTCGGTCCCAGCCCGACAGAGAATTTTTGCGCTGAGTAAGGGGCGTTTATGCCCACTGCGAAGACTGCGTTGCTAACAGGATCGGTCACCCATATATGTGACCCGTCAAAGGCCAGAAAGTAGGGGGACGACAAGCCAGGCACCGAGACCGGGGTAACGGCACGGTTTGTCACATTCACCTTCTGGAGAATACCTGACCCATTATTTGCTACCCAAATGTTAGCTCCGTCGTAGGCCAAGCCATAGGGCCCCCCTCCGAGGGTGATGGTAGTCGAGATCGGCTGGCCGTTGATACTCAACTCATTCAGTTTGCCGGTGCTGTACGACGCCACCCACATGTTGGTGCCGTCAAAGGCTATCCCCTTTGTATCCGTAGAAGTAGCGGGAACAAGAAAAGTAGTTGGGCCGGTGTTTGCCTGGTACCAGCGCAGAAGCGCAATCTGGTTGGGATTGTACGTCGGGTTGTAGTTCCCACTTGTATTATCTCTGTGGACCTTGGTGTCATTACGTTCACTCGACTGTCCACCGCTTTGCGCGTTCGCTGAAGATACCGCCAGCGCTAGAGTGATGGCGCCCATTGCACATAGGACAGCGAGTCTTAGGATGGTAATGCTCTGTTTCTTCATACGATTCTCCCTTTCGGTTTTTGCTTCGTGTCGTGGGTGAACTCAGAATCCGCTGTACTGAGTTTCAGGAAACCTGGGATTCTTATAAGAGGGGACAAGTTCCGATGGCAGATAGGGGAATTGTCCACACCCCTCGCCCGAACGTGGCTGCATACATTAGGTTTGCAGTGCAGTTGATCTTGAGAAATCTGACCTGCACATCGGGCAGCAAGTTGCCATATTGCGTCCACGTTACTCCGTCGGTCGTGTAGTAGACGCCCGCAAAGCTGCCTACAAATACGTATCCGCTCGGTCCCGGTTCGACCACAATTGAATCGATGCTAACTGGCGGAAGACCGTCACCTGGGGCATCGTAAAGTACAAATTTCTGGGTCGTACAAGCAAGGTTCGTGCATATGTACTCGAAAACCCGGGGTGCGGCACAGTATCCTCCGTATGCCACGTAAAATTGGTTGGGATTCTCCGGGTCCACCGCAAGTCCCGAAGGAAATGCCGCCGGGTGCCCGCAATAAGCCGGAAGAGCGATCTCCGTCCAGGTTGGTATTCCGGTCGAGTCGCAGGTGCCCGACGCGTTGCAGTTAGCATTCTCGGTCCTGTACAGGTGTGCCACATCCGTTGTCCCCGAATGGGGCGGTATGTCCAGCGCCCAAGCGTACAGATAGTCCGGGTTCGAAGGAGCAGCGTACACTCGCCAAATCAGAGGCCAGCCCCAGTTTGATATCTCTGGCACATTAAGCAGCGGATTTAAAGTCCAGGTTACGCCTTGGTCTGGAGTTCTCTGAACCTCCATGCAGGCGGCAAAAAAGATGTCCGGGTTCATCGTATTCAGCACTGAGAACAGGTTCCAGGTGGGTTGCGCTGGGCAAGTGGCATAGTAGGGAAAACCGTCCTGGCCTCCGTTAGCAGAGCGCCACAAGTTGAATTGGTCAGATGCGTACATGTTATTGAGGTTTGTGTAATCGATCATGGGCTGCATACCGTCACCGCCGTTGACCCAGTTCCAGGTGCCGCTATCCGAAGAAAGTGCTGTCCCGTTGTCATACTGTCCAATCAGCACTACGCTCGGATCGGTAGCCGCGGCGTCGAAGCCGAGAATCGTCGCCACTCCAATGCCGTAGTTTTGATCTGTCCACGAGTTGTTACTCGGAGTGGACTCAAAGAGGCCCCCATCCGTGGCCGCCCAAACGGTAGTTCCATCGGGGGAGAACCTAATTTCGCGGATGTCGGCGTGGATGTAACCCGTCTGCACACTCACCCAATTGCAAGGATTGTAGTCTGTCCCATTCAGGCAGCGAGCTGTTCCAACATTGCCGATGTAGACTAGGTCTGCGTCGGTCGGGGAAACGGCTAGCGATCTCTCGTCGCCCAGACGGACTCCGGACGGTGACCCATAACTCGCGGTGTTTTGGACGGGACCCTTTGGGACCCAGGGTCCGTTATTGAACCCGTCAGTGTTCAGGTATACGTATGCCTGGTCCGTGTTTATCAACACGAGATAGAGTAGTTTCGGATTGGCTGGTGTTACCGCCATGGCCATGCCTTCCAGATTGGGACCGATAAACGTAGTTCCTGGCACCGTCGTCCAATTTCCTCCGGCATTAGTCGACTGCACCAGAATCGCGCCTGAGGCATACATATTCTTTGACGAGCCCGGCTGGAACTTCATGTCGAGAATGTTCACGTTATTCGACCCCCCCGGATTGATATTGAGCTGGTTCCACGTCACACTCCCGGCAGGGGCCATGGCGTTCGTGGTTTGCCAAACGCCACTCGTCGTAGCCGCGTAGATTGTGTTTGGATCATCGGGTTTGAAGATCAGCTCGTGAATCTGGTAGCCCCAATACATCATATTGAGGTTGATGAATTCCCAAGTTGCGCCCGCATTCACTGTGCGGTAGACCCCGTACGATTGGGTCCACGATCCCCCAGTGGCGCAGAACCAGACATCGATGTTCGTGGGGTGTACTAGGCAGTCGTGTGCCGAGACTTGAGGCAAGGAGTCCATGCCACCGTTTTGCCAGCTTGCGCCGCCATTGTCGGAAAACCAAACGCCGCCGACTGGCGAACCCGTCAGCATGAAGCTGGGGCTTTGTGGAGCGAACGTCACGAATTCCAAGCGACCACGTTCCCCGGCCGGTGTCGCCTGGTCTGGACCGAATTGGTTCCAGTTGCCGCCGATGGCGACCGGGGGCTTAGCGCCTGCTGAGCCCATTTGCTGCAGCATGTCGATGTAGTTGGTAATCACCTGCTGCGCGTCCGGCAGGCTGCCGCCGAACGGAGCTGCTTGCACCTGCCAATCGATGAGGCAATTATTGAAGGCGTCGAACCCGGTCGCATCGCTGGCCGCGAAAGTGAAAGCCGTTGGGAGACCTAGCTTGACCTCGTTGTAGTACGTTTTGCAGTCCTTCTCGATTTGGTAAAGACTCTCCACATTCGTGGCACCGCAACTTGTACTGAACTGTTGGCACTCCACCTCGTTCATCTGACCGTAAGCGGCATTGAGAGGAAGAAGCAGCCCAGCCCAGAAAATCCAAATTAGTCGTTTCATTCTGTCCTCCAATAGCTCCTCGCATGAATTCCTAAACAGCTAAATACTTAGTGCCGCACCCCTCGAGTCCCCCGTGCTTTTCGACGCTGTCTCTTGCTCGCGCTCGGAGCTGGCTCAGGTTCCAATTCGACTTAGCTACACCAATGACGGGCACGTTCAGATGGCCGCGCTTGATCATGGCCTGCAGCGCCGGGAATATCTTTTTGTAGGCTAAATCTCCCGTGGCACCGAAGATGACGAGTGCGTCAGAATGGGGCTTATCCATAGTCCTGTCCTTCACGCAGCCCCCGCTTTCGGAGCGGCTTTCTCAAGACGATCCATGGGTCAGTCAATACCTCACAGTAAATGAGCACAGTGCGAACTATTAGAGAGCGTAACGGACGTCCTCAACAAGCGTTCGCAGACAGTGACTTCGGCTCACAGCCCCTGACCGTCCAGCCCGTAAGGCATCAACGATCCGAAGGGGAAGCCAGGCTGTTTTCGCGACATGGTCGAGAGACTCCCGATGCGACCCGAGTGCATCAACGTGCGCGCTCTCTCGGTGAACGAAGGCTCGGGAACTGCAGACCGACTATTCGTCGCACCACTCGCGTGTTTTCCGAAGGGTGGGGAAGACATTGCTGATCGCTCTCTCGGCAGGACTGCCTCTGAACAGTGACGTTCAGACCTTGGACTATGCTTTCGACTTTTTCCTGGCCGCCCACCTCGCCTTCATCATCGCCGATAGCTTCTTCCGCATAGCGGCACTCATCGGCTTGCGACCGGTCGTCTTCTTAGAGGCGGACACACTTTTTTTCGGACCGCGTTTGCCTTTCTGCTTTGCCCACCACGCCTTCTTCGCAGCTGCGATTCTGGCCCGTGCAGCGGCGCTCATCCGGCGACGCTTTGGGCCGCTTGCCTGCTTAGTTTGGCCCCCTTTGGGTGGACGACCGCGCCGTGCGGGTTGGGGGCCTAATCCGGTAAGAGCTGCAATGGCGTGCTCGAAGCGGCTAACTTCCAGTCTAAGTTGTGCCACTATGCCTTGAATGTCCATGAGCATCCTTTCTTCGATTGCGATACCAGCTCCGGCAGTTCAAGCGCGTCAATAGTATCACTACATTTTCGGCTCGTCCGGAGGTTTCACGGTCGGGACGAGAGAATCCCGAGAGGGAAACATCAGTGCTTGGCGCTCCAATGGCTTAATGGTCCCCCTATCCGACAGGGCGGCGTTCAGTGGCTCGGATCGACTTGCTTGAACGTACACCGGTACGGGTCTTTGAACAAAGGAACTGGAGTTGCGAACGATCTCGCCAACGATGCCTGGCTTCGGCTGCATGTGTCGACCAGCCCGAAACAAGATGCCATCTATTTTTGGCGAACGACAAGGCGTCTGATGACGCACCAGACAATGACGAGCGTAAACAGCAGCACAGCTGCGACACCCAACATCGTCGGAAAAGCATCCAACTGCCGGGCGAACAACCTGTCGAGAAGGAAATAGGCGAATCCGAAAGTCGAAAGTATGACGGCGAGTGCAATGAAGGAATTTTTCTTGTCTGATGCGACATCCTGCCCTCCGACCTCATTTGTCGATGAAGGTCCGCTCGTCCGGGGTGGGGCGGTCAATAACAGATAACCTCTCTTCGGCACGGTTTTTATCCACTCGGGGTTCTCTCCATTGTCGGCCAGCGCCTTACGTAGCTGGAAAACCGTTTGCGTCAGGTTGCTCTCTTCCACCGCCACGCCACTCCATACAAGGCTAAAAAAGTCCTCCTTGTCGACAACCTCCCCACGTCGCTCGATTAACAGGTTGAGCACATCGAAGGCCTTCGAGGAGACAGGTACCTCTCGCCCGTTGCAAACAAGCCGCCGTGCACCGGGATCCACATCGACTTTTCCAAAGGACGCTCCAAGCCTGGCCGGATTTGCCATCAAAAATCTCTTCTGAGAATTGCTTGATAATTATTGAAGATTTTACATCTTGCTGAGCGTACGGTGCGTGGCGAAGGAACAAAAACATACGCGAGGACTAAAACCAACTATGATTCTATGCCGACTGGTATCGTTTGCAGTCTGCACTATGCGTTTAGTTTTCCTGAACCGCCTGCCGCAGTTTGTCTACGAGCGAAGTCTTGATCAATTTCCTACCGCTTTTGTGCCATGCCTCAGTGCCCTCTGTGCTAGGAGCGGTTGCCCGGCACACTGGATTATCGACGCCGTCATGTTCAAGGTCGCAACGGGAGTCCGCGGTGGATTGTATTTATCTTGTGTGCCTCTTAGGTCATTCGCATTTCTCGGCACCCTCATTGTCGCCTCATTCTTAAACGCTGCGTACCCTGTCGTAGCGAACAAATCCACCCCACGTCTTGATTCACGCATCGCTCGGATCGACGCAAAGATGACCGAAATCGAACGGAAGGGCTTCTCGGGACTATTGCTGATCAAGAAAGGTGACGGTACGTTGCTAGAGAAGGGTTATGGCGTCGCAGATTGCAAGAGTCGGCCGGTACAACTGACTGACGTCTTTGATGTGGGATCCATCACTAAGGACTTCACGGCCGTAGCGATATTGAAACTTCAGGCTTTGAACAAATTGAGTCTGGATGACCGGCTTTCTAAGTACTTCAGCGAAGTCCCGCCCGACAAAGCAGGCATCACAATCGAGCAACTTCTTCGTCATTCCTCCGGCTTACCTGAATCGCTCGGCGAGGACGAGAACTACGTATCGAGGGAGTGGCTCCTGGCACATGCTTTTGCGGCGCCGCTGTTGTTCAAGCCGGGGGAAGGGTCGCAATACTCGAACGTTGCGTACAGTATGGCCGCCGCTATCATTGAGAAGGTTTCGGGCATGAGATATGAGAACTTCATGCGCGATTATCTTTTTGTTCCGAGCAATATGAAGAATACCGGATACTTTCTTCCGCAATGGGCGAAGCGCAAACTCGCCTGCGGGATGCGCGACGGCAAGCGGTGGGGTTCGGTGGCGGATTATTTCGGGCCTCAAGAACCCTCGTGGTATCTGGTCGGCAACGGGGGAACACTGTCTACTGGATCGGATCTGGACCGATGGTTTTCGGCGATACGAGCGAATAGGATCCTGCCTACGCAGCTCACCGACCTCTATCTGGAGGCTATCACTCGGGTAGATCGTACTGGCCGCAAGTACATCAGCACGTCCGGGTCAAACCTAGTCTTTACGTCGCAGTATCTGCGGTGGATAGACAATGATCTGACAGTCATCCTGCTCACGAACAATAGCGAATGGCCGAAGGAAAAGGTGCTGCCACTCCTCCGGGAGGATCTGCAAGGGATTCGATAGGATTCCTGACGGTGGCAGCGCACTGACGGAGAAGTAACGAGGATCGGATCCCAGAGCGGTAGCCGCGAAGGAGAAATGTCGAGAGGCGAGCGCCTTTGCGACCGTTGCGGCGGTCGAGGCAAAAAACGCGTGTACATGCATTTCGTGTTTCGGAAGGGCTGGTTCTGTGAGTTCCTCGAAGAGGATCTGAAAACGCCATTGCCGCGGAAGATCACGGTCGGGGACGAGCAGAAAATATGGGAGATGGCAAAGCGCGGTGGGTTCACGCTGAACATCGCCGGAAGGCAGGAGCTATACGAGAAAGTCCGCAAGGGCGGCGGCGGTATCTGGCTGGAGCTGACGCCGGAGCAATACGCGAAGCTTTTGGATAGGAAGGAATGACGCGCGACATAATCGAACTCGATGAGCATCTCGGCTCGGGGTCTCCCGCTGGTACGCGGGACGCATCCGCCAGGGCTACCGCCCGCATCCCCGCCACTGGCAATCGCTGGCGAAGTTAGTTAACATTTCGGCGGGTTTCCAAAGATAAAAGCCAGGTAACGGGCTCAATTTGAGACGGTTGGGTTTTGCCGGTGCCGCAGCACGTGGCGGAGAACGACAGGACTCGCAACGCAAACGGCCCAACTCTTCATCATGAAGGCAGGCGAATCATGACCACAGTCTTTCAGTCAGGCGGAAACTTTGACCAATCGGGCAGCAGTTTAGGACGGTGCATCCTTCCTGACTCGGTTCCCAAGAAAAAGCGTCTCATTCTAGAGACTGTAACCGGCTTCTACTATGGAGACGGCTCTGAACTGGGCGCAGCCTATATCACCATCGGCGGAGTTCAGTTCGCGTTCCCTTGGGTGCAATGCACGAGCCCGGGCGCGAGCTTCAGCGATCGCAGATTTTATGGGTTCAACCACTTCGTTCGAATCTATGTCGACGGACCGGCGCAATTGCAATTCGATGCCGACGGCGGCTTCTCCTCGGGAACCACTGCCTCATTTTCTGGGACCTATGCAGTCTCCGGCCACCTGGTAGATCTCTAATGGGCGCGGTTGGGAGCGACGTGTGCGAGAGCGGACCCTGGGGGAATGGGGAGCGGGATTGCGTGTGGGAACACGTGCACCAGCATGGCAAAAAAATGGCCGCTTACCGGAAAGAATTGAGGGCTGCGCTGCGCTACGCCCCGACTAGAAATACTTATTGATTCTAAAGCATCCTCCAACCCGCAGATTTTGCGACAACAACGGCATAGTTTCTTGTTTGCCGACCACTCGGCACTTGGCGTGCGGCGATTGAGGTCGATGCGCGAAGTGCCGCAATGGAGCATCCCGCAGACTACCGGACCTTGCCGTACTCCGCTTTGGCTTGAATGAGGATGGGAACATTGGGATCAGCACCTTCCCAGAGCATCAGGAAATCTTGATATGCTGCACGTGCTTTAACACTGTCGCCTTGTAGCGCGTAAGCGCGAGCCAGTCCCAGGCGCGCCAGCGCGCCCATCGGGAAGTTCACCACCAGACCACGATGATCGAGAAATTTCTGAAACTCGGCGGCTGCCGCGCTGCCGTTGTGCATCATCAGGTAGGCTTGGCCGCGCAGATAGACCGGGCACAGAAATCCCCCATTGCCCCTCGGCTGTGCCAGTTCGTAAGAGCTCGCAGCCTGCAGTAGCTCGACAGCCTTCGGTGGGTTGTTGCGCTCTAGTTCGATCGCGCTTCGGATTGTCGGAAGCCAGTAGCTTTGTACTAGCGTATCCTGCGGCATGCTGTTGTTCAGTTCCGCCGCCAGCTTCTCTGCGGCGGCGGAGTCGCCTGCTCTTACTTGTGCCAACGCCGCCATGGCTTGAACGTCGCGGTCCGGAGCGAGCCGCACTGCTTCGCCCGCATCTTCACGCGCCTGTGCGCGATTGCCGAACTCCGCCTCCTGTAGCGCCGACTCGGCTTGGTAAAAGGCCGCTGCCTGCATGACATCGTTATGCCGTGCTGATTCGATGGCGCTTCGTGTGAGCTGCCGCGCTTTAGCTAGCCGTCCGTACCATGCTTCAGTGTCCGCTTGCGAGGCCAGCAGCACGTCTTCTGATCCTGGATTGTTTGTGGCTGTGGCCAAGCGCTGCATGGCACCGCTATCGTTCGTCAGGAAGGCCAACTGGTAAAGCGGTAGGTTATCGGTCTCCAGCTTTCGTTCCTCCGCTTGCCTGAAGATGGTCTCTGCCTCCTCCATTCGATTGAGATTGTAGTAATTTTGGCCGAGGTTGAGGTAGTTCCCTACACTGTTCGGGTCCCGCCGCAGAGCCTCACGAAATTCTTCAAGCGCCTTTTCAAGCTTGCCAAGGGTTGAGTAGACTATTCCCAGATTGACGTTGGGCGTATTATCCCGCGGATAAGTCTGTTGCCACAGCTCGTATACGGTCGCCGCCCTTTCTAACTCTCCGGTCGTGAATTGATAATAGTGGGATTCGATATAGAGCCGCTCCCGCTCGCTCACTTTGTCCCGTAGCTCGTAGGCCTCGCGGGTGCTCTCGGCTGAGAGTCCCGCTTCGCCAAGTGTGACGTACATAGTTCCCAACGCCGAATAGGCCATTGCGAACTTAGGATCCAGGTCTACGGCACGTTTGAAAAAAGGAAGAGCCGCGGTTGCACCCTTCGCGCTCCAGGTCTTCCAACCAAGGCTGTACGCCCTCAGCGCATCTAGTGACGGTGTGGTTGCTTCTGCCACTGGAGTTGCGAAGTTCTGCACCGAGGCCAGCGACTCCCCCAACCTACCGCGAATCGTTGTGGCTTCATTTCCCAACACTTTCAGCACATCTTCTTTCTTAGGCGCCTGTGCCTGCTCTTCGGCAAGAACTTCCCCGGTACTGCAGTTGATCGCGTTCAGGCTAAGAACATACTGATTGGCCAGATTGGCGATGGAGCCCGTCAACATGGCCTTGCTGCCCACCCGCTCGCAGAGGTCACGCGCAACCTCGCCGACAATTGGCTGATCCGGTGATCGTCCCATGAGGCGCAGCGTGGTCGCTACCTTCCGATCGGACAAGATGCTCAGGTAGGGAGACTGCTGCAACTGTACCGCCAACGCTTGCTTCAGCGTGTCGTCGAATACGCTGTCGCCGGTAGTGTTGGTAAAATCGCCAAGGACGATGGTGTCTTTATCGCTGAGCTTTGCCGGACGGTGCGACGCGAAGTACAATGCGGCCAGTCCCCCTAACAGCAAGACGCCCATTGCCGCGAGCCAACGGAGTCGCTTCCTGGCAGTCGGCGCCTCTGGCGGTTCGGTCGCGAAACGCTGGGAATCCGAATCCCGCTTTAGCCGCTGCAAATCAGCCCGCATGTCCGCCGCATGCTGGTAACGCAGATCCCGATCTTTTTCCAGTGCGCGCTGAATAATGTCTTCCAGCTTGGTTGACACACTCGCACTTACTTGCGAGGGCGGCTGCGGATTCCCGGTCAGAATCTTGGAGCAAATAACGGCTGAGCTTTCGCCACGAAAAGGCATCTTGCCTGTCGACATCTCGTAGAGCACCGCGCCAAACGAGAAGAGGTCGGTGCGCGCGTCCACCTCCCTGGCCCGCACCTGCTCCGGTGACATGTAGCCCACCGTCCCCAGCATGGCTCCCGGGGTGGATAGATCCTCCTTGCTGAGAGTAGGTGTTTCGCCAGCTGCACCCGTAGCTTGCAGCGGTTGATCTAAGAAGATCACCTTCGCTAGGCCGAAGTCGAGAATTTTGGCGTACCCGCGCTTGCTTACGAAGATGTTGGCGGGCTTGATGTCGCGATGAATGATGCCCGCCTGGTGCGCGGCGTCCAGCCCATCTGCGATGCCGATAGCCAGCGTCAGCAGTAGTTCTGCCTCCATGGGATGGCCGCCAATGCGATGCTTCAACGTCATGCCATCCAGAAATTCCATGGCAATGAAGGCTTGGCCCTCGTGTTGGTCAATATCATGAACCGTGCAAATGTTGGGATGGTTCAAAGCCGAAGCTGCCTTGGCTTCGCGCCGGAAGCGCTCCAGAGCCTGCTGGTCGTGGGCTAGATTTTCGGGAAGGAACTTGAGGGCAACGAAGCGGCCGAGACGCAGGTCCTCCGCCTTATATACCACCCCCATCCCGCCGCCACCGAGCTTTTCGATGACTCGATAGTGCGAGATGGTTCTGCCGATCATGAGACTGATCAGGAACTCCGGTGGCCCATGTTAGGAGTACCAGGAGTCCACAGTCAAACGGCCCTGTCGCGGTCAGCACCCATCACGTGAGCAAGCATTGACTCGGACCTGCAGCGCGTGCCAGAACTCGAGTTGGAGGGTAGCCGGGAAACTCTTGACAATTACGGCCGAATGACGGGCAAACCGGAAGTAATCCGCCTGGCACGAAAGCTGGGTTTACAAACGGCTGGATAGGGACAATTGGCAAAATCAGGGGTTGCGCCGCCTGAGAATCTGCTGGTGAAGTCGCCATGTCTCAACACTGACTCAGCGGAGGTCCCTTAAACCACCACGGCGTGTTGACGCTGGCAACCAACAACCCGACCAACAGAATGTGATGTCTTACTATTTCTCCGCCACCTCATTGCAGGAAATCTGACATGATTTTGATCGACAAGTCCGGCTTGCATCGGAAAATCACGTGACCGCACCCGGGGATGATTGCCAGCTGTGCGTTCGGCAAAAGCTTATATATCTCTACAAAATGGTCCAGGCGAGTTTCGTCCTTATCCCCCGCCATGATGAGAGTAGGCGCTTGGATAGCCCGTATCTCTGCGACGTGCCCGGCGCCCCTAACTCATTTCCGAGAACCTCGCCATTCATGGGCGCGCTTACACATGAGTCCTCAGCATCCGCCAGATCGCCCTTTCGCGAGCCGTGTAAAAAGGGGCCCGCAGTGAGGCACTGTCGCAATGGAGACGAAGTTCACGGTTCGCAGACTGATCGTCTGGGCAAGGAGTCAGAAGAGCGAACTCTCCGGTGCAGGTCGGCGCGCAGACCTGTACTCGGCCTTTGGCGATCAGAGAAACCTTGGGTATTTGCGCCGCGCAGGACCGATGCGGCTTTTCTCTAGTGCAGGTTCGAGCCACGACATTGCGGGAAATGCGGCCAGATGCGTAATTCTTGGCCTGGAGACTCGTTACTTCTCTGACATTAACGACTTGATGGAGGAGAAAAGTGAATTCGAACAGGCGATACATATCATTCTCTGTCAATAAGTTACGTGTTTCCGTGGGTTTGCCGGCCACCCTGTTTCCCCTCTGGCCAGGAAGTCACGAGCGAACCACCAGTGAATTGGGCTGGCCTACCAGCAAGTCACGAGCAAACCAGATTCTCTGTTGGCAACGCGCATTCAACCTGTCTGTAACGAATTTCTCTAAATGCCGTGATTCCGGTTCTTCTCGCACGCTCCCAAACCTGCGGTGAAAACTTCCGGCAAACCGTCTTCCTTACTTAATCCGATTCTGAGCCACTTGGACGGCTTGCCGACTAATGAGATGGTCCGCCGTTTTGATTAATCTGCGTAAGCAGGTTGATCGTAGCGACAGCTTTGACAAGGAGGATCATCGATATGCAGATAAATTCAGTTGGCATTGATCTCGGCAAGACGACTTTTCACCTGGTGGCGCTCGGCGAAGCCGGCAAGGTGCTAGTGCGAAAGAGGTTCAATCAACGACAGTTGTTGACGTACACCGCGAACATGCCTACATCGCTGATTGGACTGGAAGCCTGCTCAGGCGCGCACTTTCTCGGACGCGCGCTGAGGAAGCAGGGGCATGATGTGCGGCTGATTGCAGCACAGTTCGTGAAGCCGTTCGTAAAGTCCAACAAGAACGACTTTGTGGATGCCGAGGCGATCGCCGAAGCCGTGGAGCGCAAGAACATGCGCTTTGTTCCCATTAAGACCGATGACCAACTGGATCTGCAGGCCATCCACCGTGTTCGAGATCGGTTGATTTCGCGACGAACCGCGGTGATCAACCAGCTCCGAGCTTTCCTGCTCGAGCGGGGCCTGACTTTCGCCAAGACTCCAGCCAAGCTACGTAACGCGTTGCCGGACATTCTGGAGAACCCAGAGGTGGACCTGACAACGCAGATGCGCAACCTGATCGATCTGCTTTGGGCTGAGTGGAAGACAGTCGAAGATCAGATTGAAGGACTCAGCCGCGAATTGGAGCGTATTTCTGCCAGCGATGCGGGCTGTACTCGTATCCGGCGGATCCCGGGAATTGGACCGATCGTGGCCACGGCCATCGTTGCTGCCATCGGCAATGGCGCAGCCTTTCGCAAGGGACGCGATTTTGCTGCGTGGCTCGGGGTCGTGCCCCGGCAGTATTCAACAGGAGGTAAAACGAGGCTGCTCGGCATCAGCAAGCGGGGGAACGTCTACTTGCGTAAGGTCCTGATCCACGGAGCGCGGGCCGCCGTGTTACGCATGAAACGGGATCAGGCGCCGATCGGTGCGTGGCTGGATGCGCTCGACGCCCGGGCTCCGAAAAACATCGTCGTAGTCGCGATGGCCAATAAGCTCGCGCGCATCGCCTGGGCTGTGCTGTCCAGCGGAGAAGATTACAAACCAGCCAGCAACCTGGTTACAGCATCGTGACTTAGCGCGGAAAAGACGCCTTACGGCTTGGAAGCGCTAACGCGCTCCCACTTTACCGCACTACGGCTACGACTTGAACTTACCCACCGAGGTCTGCAAAGGAACAGCAAGGACGAAAGAACAGTCACAACGGCATGTCTTCAGCCTGGGAGACGAGAATGGTCTCGAAAGAGCAACCGACCGACTTATAAGGACAGGCATGCGCGCAACTCATCATGGCCAGGAGAACTGATCTCCATTACAGGCCGAATACATTTGCGCAGACTTGCCTTCGCCCTCGGCTTTTCTTGCAGTCGTGCGGCGGACCATACATTCTCGTCCAAGTGAGCTGACCCGCCAACAGGAGGACTGCGCACCAGATCCGTACACACTTACTTGTCTCTCGTTCCCGACCGTCCAATCTCCCAGAAGCCAACTTCTGGACTCAGGGTCTCATTGTGCTATCTTGTTGCGGCAGATTGCTAAGGAGGTGGAGTGCCGCAATGCTGTCCACCTACAAAACGAAGGATGAATTCCTGAATGCCGTGTCGTCACACCTCGCCACGAAAGAGTCGGAGGCGAACGTTCGCTCGGCATTGCTGTCCGGCATTTCCTCAGCGGACGACGATCTCCGGGTTGAGGGCGGCGGAGGAGAGTCACAGGCCTTCCATCTGAAATTGGGCGCGTGGGTGATTCGGGATGAGGACCTGCCTATCTTCGAAGCCGTCAGCTCCATGGCAACTGCGGTGACGCTGACGCTGACGACAGCCGGGATCGCCTGGCCGGCAATCGCAACTGCCTTGTCGCACATAGCGAATATGTGCTGGCGGGTCTGGCGGCGGGGAGCATATCTTACGGCGCCGCAGGTCGCGGTCTATGGCTTCCTGGAGGCGCAAGGCCCCATGACGCTGAGCGCCCTTGCGCAGGGCCTCAGCAAAGCGGGTAAGAGTCTTACGGAGGACGATGTCGCTTCTACCCTGCAAAGCCTCAGCGAGATCGAACTAAACAGCGGTCAGGTCATAAAACTCGCCACTAAGGATGCGAACGAACACTGGAAGGCCCTGAAGATCTAGAAGGCGTCGATGGGAAGGAGGAGGCACCGTGCCAAGTCTCCTGGAACAGCTACCCCGGTTGCCCGCGGATACTCTGGCGCTGTTCGAAGTGGCCTCTGGAGTGATGGTCCTGAGCGTTGATCTGGCAACCTTACAGACGGCCGCGCAGAACTATACGAATCAGACGCCGACTCCACAAGAGATCGAGCTCTTCTCCACCATCAATCACGAGACCTATCACTACTTCCAAACATTGGCCACGGGATATCAATACGCCTACGCCTCGGAAGTATGGCGCTTGATCGTCGAAGAGGCGAATGCGCAACAGCGCCGGCGTGAAATCCAGCAAACGGAGAAACAGGAAGAAGAAAAGGCGATCCAGTCTCAGCTCAAGGAAACTGCGAAAACCGAGTTGCAGCCGAAGGACGAGACCGAGGCTTTAGTAAAGAACGCTCTGCTGGCTAGCCTGGAGCAATCGAGTGCAATTGAGGCCAAGCGATTTACAGGTTTTATGGAGCTCGTTCAACAAGCAGAGAAGGCGCGATCATGGCAGGACTCTTCCACGGGTGACTACTCGCTGCTCGCGGCAGAGCTGCCGTCGCTGGCGAAAGGATTTGACCAGCTATGGGCGAAGATCAGGAAGCCTGGCGTTCGCGGACTTTCGGCTGAAGACCTGATCGAGGGCAGCGCTATCGTCTTCCAGCAATTGTTGACCTACGGCAGAGAAGGCATGGAAGAACACCTGGCCGCGGCGTGGAACGACGCCGACGAAACTTACCGCAGAGCACTCGAGGTGGCGCAAGAAATCTGCGGAGAGCGCGCACTCGACACAATTCTGCCCGCGACGGCGCTGGCTTTGCGGTATGCAAACCCGCCTGACGCCTATGTCGTCTTTCTGGAAAAACTGAAGGCTTGCGAAGCAGGGCTGGAGATCTCAGCAGCTCGTACCCTCGCCTCAACCCCGCTGCAGATCGAAGCTGCCGGCGAGTATCTCGGGACTGCCCTCGACGTGCGGAGCAAGCAGCCCAGAAGCGACGACCGTTACCCGGTTTACGACGACGTGCTCGATAAATTGGAAAATCGGGAATGGGGCTTCGACGAAATCGAGCTGATGTCGGACCGCGGCCCCGCGATGCAAATCGAGCTGATGTCTGCACGCGACCCCGGGCAGCAGTTCAATCCCTTCCCGTTCGTGACGGTCGTGAAGGAAGGCATCATGCGCACCGGCACGGATTCACTGCTGTTTGCCAGGCGCCTACTTTGCGCAAATCTTGTTCTTCGCTCGGCAAAACTGCCCAGATACCGGCGGGAGGCCGAGCAGCGCCTCCTGGAGCGACTCCATCCCATCACCGCGTCTATGGTGGACCCCGTACAGGCAGCCTACGAATACCTTAGATTGGGGATCAAGTATCTGGAGGAGAAAAATCTTGACCAGGCCCAATTGATGATCGAAAGGGCGGTGTACTTGTACCAAGGGGAACAGCACGCCGCGGGAGTCGCCACGTCGCTATATAACCTCGGCGTGGTGCATGGCTCAAGGAACGATCGCGAGCGCGCTCAGGAGGTCTATCGGAACGCTCTCGACGCCTCCGAAGCGGCACAGGACGACGAACTGATCGCCAAGTGCGCGAATAATCTTGCCGATCTATACATGAAGGTCGATCGCCTGGAGGAAGCAGAAGCTTTGATGCGCAAGGCAATTGCAATCCGGGAACGCTTGGATGACAAGGCAAGTATGGCCCTTTACTGCTGGAATCTCGGACGCATTTACTATGCGCGCAAGCAAATGGGCCAGGCGAAAGAATTCTTCGTTAAAGCGGTCGAGAACTATCGGGCCGTGGGGGACACGCGGATGGCCGAGTGGATCGAAGCGGGACTGGCAAAGTTGGACAAGCCGCCAGAGCAGGCAAGCCAAGCCGCCGGGTAGATTCCGGCACGACAATCTCGGCAGATATGGGCTAGTGGCCCAGGGATTTCGGGCTCCCCACATTTCCCAACACAAGGGAAACGGAGGCCCCCTATACTTCTTCGCCGCCTGGCCGCCTGATGCGCTCGCACCAAAGCCGGTGGCGGTAGCGAGCACCCAGCCCTCCGAAACGTTGCCGGGAATGACCGGAGGAGAAGCCTCCACACACCACCGCCGTGCCCATATCCACGTGGATGATGAATCCAGCGAGCGTCACCAGGAAGGCGAGCGGTGCACGATAATGGCGAGGAGTCGTATCCAATTCAACGGATGCGTTATGTCCACATTACAGGAGCGATTTACTCAGGCCCAAACAAACCTCAACGCCTTTGCACAGCGTTCGGACAACCATACTATGCCGAGGCTTTACGCCTTGTACAAACAGGCTACTCAAGACTTCTGTGAGATTACTACCGATAGTGCGGCCAGTGTTTACGAATGCTTTCCTTTCATCTTGCCGATGGCGACATGAGGAGAGACTGACTGTCGGTTAGCCAGCGCGTTGTGTTATCGCTAGCTCCTGATGCTGGTTCTGTGTGCCGGAAGAAGGCCAGCAGAGGCGGGAGAGGCTGGCGAATCGAACGTTCACCCTGCCTCAGCTGTGCCGTTCCACCTCTATTATCTCTGCTGCTACACTGTGCAACGGTCGCTCCTACTGAAAGGATTCTCGTGGATCTAAAAAGCATATTGGCAGAACTTAGGTCAGAACGCGCTCGCATGGATCACGCCATCTCTGCACTCGAGGGACTCGTCGGCCCATCCGCTCCTCGCCGTGGGCGCCCCCCGTCACAAACTGCACCGGCAACACGCCAGAAACGGCGCACGATGAGCGCCGTCGCCCGCAAGCGAATCTCGGAAGCAATGAAACAGCGGTGGGCAAAGTGGAAGGGTAAATCCGCTCCCAAGAAGACCAAAGCCCGTCCTGCAATGAGTGCCGCTGCCAGGAAGAAGTTGTCGGCGTTGATGAAGGCGCGGTGGGCAGCGAGGAAAAAGGCGAAGGCATAGTCCAAGGCCCTTAACAGCGCTGGCTGGGGGCCTGTCTTAGCTTCCCCTCCATCCCCATGACGATGAACCTTTCGAGGACCGCGTGGCCTCGTGCCCGGAGATATCATCACATGGTCGGTTGAAAAGCCGGGAGAGCGGTCAACAATGTCTTCCTCTTCCTTCGGAAAGCACGCGAGTGGCGCGACGAGTGGTCAGCCTGTGGTTCCCGAACCGTCATTCGCCGAGCGAGCACGCACGTTGATGCACGTGGGCCGCATTGGAAGTCTCTCGACACTGTCGCGGAAACTACCGGGCTTTCCTTTCGGGTCCCTGATGCCTTATGCGCTTGATGGTCAGGGGCGCCCACTTTTCCTCATCAGCACGATGGCCATGCATACGCAGAATCTGCAAGCGGACCCGCGAGCCAGCCTGTTTATGACAGAGCCTGACGCCAGCGGCGACCCGCTCGGTGCCTCCAGGGTCACGCTAGTAGGAATGGTTAGCAGAATTCCGGAGCCAGAGCTGGCTGCCGCGCGTACCGTCTATCTGACGCGTTACCCAGATAGCAACTACTGGGTCGACTTCGAGGACTTCTTCTTTTACCGAATGGATGTATTGGACGTTTATTACGTGGGCGGCTTCGGAGTGATGGGATGGGTGGCCGCCTCGGATTACTCCCAAGCCCAATCCGATCCGTTGGCGGAGCGCAAGAACGACATCGTCCAACACATGAATGCCGACCATAAGGATGCGCTCATCCTGCTCGCAAAACGGTTTGCCGGCATCGAGGCGCTCGAGGCTGAGATGACCTCGGTCGATCGCCTCGGCTTCCACGTTCGCCTGAAAACCCAGGATGGTATGCACGGAGCCCGCATCGCATTCTTGCGGGAAGTGAGCGATCCGGCACAGACCAGAGGTGTCCTCGTCGAGATGGTACAGCAGGCGCGTCAGGGGTAAGGCGAGGGGTATGTGAGCACCCGACGACCAAGCGTACGAGGTTTCATTGCCTTGCTGGAGTCGGCTACTGCATTTTTTCAAGACGCTCGATCATCTCCTGCCCGCCGGTATTCTTGGGGTTGAGCTGGATCGACTTGCGATAAGCTTGCAGGGCGCCTTGTTTGTTATGGCCATTCGCATAGCCTTCGCCCAGGCTGTCCCACGCGTTCCATGAGTCGGGATGGGTGCGAACGTTAACCTGGAAAATGGTGATCGCGTCCGGGATACGGCCAGCCCCCATCAGCTTATAGCCGAGGGCATTCACTTGCCGTTCCGGATCCTGTGCGTAGCGATGCACGGGATCATTGGACCAGGCGTTGTAACGCGCCAGAACTCCATCCACACCTCCTCCGAGGGCTGCCGTCAGGACTTCGGCAAGTGTCGCAGGAGTTGCAGTGGTGAGCGCGAGTTGAAGAACGGGGTCCCGACCGGCAACGTAGTCCTGGAAGCTCATTACCGATGACAGCTCGGGAAAGGTAGCCGTGCGATTGTCTCGCGGATCCTTGTCTTGCCACCATAAATGCGAGACCGCCATTCCCAGATGGCTGTGCGGCAGTTCAATAGTGGCGGCATCACCATAGAGATTGACATTCTCGCCCGTAGGCTCTCCAACAAAGATGACATCGGTATAGCTCTCCAGACGGTTAACGAAATTCTGCGCGGCGGAAAATGTCCTGGGACTGGTGATGCAATACATTCCGCCACGATGGTTGAGCTTGGAGCTAATGAGGGTCACCAGCAACGGACGAAGCAGGGTATTGTTTCCGCCGGGATTGTTACGCATGTCGATGACCAGGCGGTCGACGTTGTTCTGATTGATGGCCGGAGCCAGCCTTGATGCGAATTGTTCCAGCGACTCATCGTTGGCGTTCATCACGCCATTGAATTGGAAATACACGGCTTGGTGTTCCGGCAGATATGTAAACCAGTAAGGTTGGTTCGCGTGCTGGATCCACAGCGGCGCCGGAACAGATGCGGGACGCGCGTCGACCCAATCAGACGGAGGATTGAACAGGTACCACTGACCAGCCGGTACGGAAGCGCGCATGGTAACGGTCTGGCGCCGGCCCTGTTTCTCGATCACGAAGTCGGCAGCTTGGTTGGAAGCAGCCAGCCCGAGGCCATGCAGGACCATCGGATAATTCAGATAAAGGCAGGCACCCCAAACAGTCTGCTGACCGGTGTTATTAGGATCCATTGGTGTGATGGTATCGATACGCTTCATCGCCTCTTCTATCGTGGCCGAACCGACCATCACCAATCGTCCTCCGACTGCCTCGGCATACTCAGGCGAGGCGGCGCGAACGTAAATGCCATCGGGATACTGAGCGAAAAGCATGGGGATGTGTAGGTCCCCTGGCAGCTCCATCAACTCCAGGCCGCTATGACCGTCCTGGACCTTGGCTCCGATCTGCGCGAGACGGACGACGATCTCGTCATCGTTCAATCGAGGGATGTCAGCATCGAGGGCTTGCAGAGCCTTTTGGAATTGCGGCTGCGTCATGGTGTGGAACAGCGACTTGTGCTGCTTCGGCATCTCCTGCGCCAGGTAGTGCAGATCGTCACGCCACTCTTCTGCCGAAAGATGAGGGACCGCGGTTTGTGCGACGGAAGGCAAGAAACTGCAGAAGCAGAACAGGAGAAGACGGGCAGCGGTGTGTCTCATGCTCGGCCGTACGCAGTGGTGAAGCAGAAAGTTCCAGTGCCCCTTGGAGTGTTCAGATGTGGACAAGAAAAACGATTTCGCGCTGTAGAATCAAAGCAGAGGAAGTTAGGGCTATGGAAAATGGGAGAGGTCACATTTCCAATGGACTAATTTCTGGGGAGCAGGTCACCCAACGAAATCATCGACGGCAACTTGGGAGTAGATCGTCAGTAACGATGAACAAACGCCGATCTATCTCTGTGTACTTTATTGTCAATTGGGTGAGTGATGGTGGGGCAGAACGGCATCGAAGAAACGGCGCGGTTGCTGCAAGTTTTCCTGATCTGATAGGTGTCTCAATTTTGAGATGCCACCATGCTGGATGTCACAGCTTGCGGCGCTTCTTCTCTGCCAAGATCGCGTCAAAGAATGCAATCGTCACTGGGCCACCATTCTGGCTGCTGGTCTCTGGTGGATTGTTGCGCTGGCCCAGTTCCCGTTTTCCTAGCCAGATCAGCATCGCCGGATTGCCCTTCAATGCAACGTCCATTTGCTTTTGCCGCAGCAGCAGCTTCCTCAGAGCGCGGCCTTTTTCTAAAGCGCGTCCGAAGCGCGCGCAAACCGTTTGGCGACTGATGGAAAAATAGACCCCGATCTCCTCTGCGCTGCACCCGATGACCGTAAGATAAGGCACTTCCCGCCCAGGTCGTCCGGTCGTCCTTTATCCTGTGGCCCGCTCTCGTGAGCGCAGGTTAATCGTCGCCGCAGTCTATGAACCATCGCCGTGCCATGCTGCGTTCCGCTGTTCCGCTCAACTGGACGTCACAAACCCGCCATTCCCGACCAGGCCGACCTTGAGGAGTATCAGAACGTTGCTGGTAATTACGTTTAGTCCCTCGTCGTTCGCTCCTGCGATTTCATACTCAAGATCAGTAACCCCGACAACCTTGGAATGCCTCCCAAAGCCCTCTTTTGAATCTAAAGTGCCATTGACAACGCCCTGATGTGGCGTAGTATGCAACTCGATAGTACCGAGGCATATCCAGGGCGGCTTTCTGGCCGGAGTCGCTTGATGGCGAAAATCCAAGAAACACAAACCTCTTTTGAGCGTTGTCACAATCCGCAGGATGTTCCGGAGAGCGTGTGCGTGCTTTGCCTCCACACAATCGTCGCTCCCACTATGGAAGTATTGGAACAGCTTGAACACCAACACGTCTGCCTAGAGGAACAGGAGCCTGCAAGGAGATGAGGCCGGGCCTGCTACGTGCTCATAAAACAGGGTTTCAGCTTTGAGACAGGTCAGTAGCTGGAATCCTCGCTTGAGTGTCTGGGAGGTATAAACTCATACCAACCTTCAAACTCAAAGGCCACCGTCAGATAACCAGTATGTCAGTCTAAATTACTGGTAGTGGGCTACTTTGAACTAAGTTTAGTCACGAGCAGACATGTCCTGAGCAGTAGATCCTTCACTCATATATACAGTGTATTCTTCGCCGCCGACTTTGGCTAAGTCGATGCGATGCGGGTATCGAGACCGGCTGATCAGCTTATGCGCCTAAAAGGCAGAAGCTCTCAGGCGCTGGTTGACTCCTGAGACGGTGTCGGGCGAATAGTTGCGCCGCTGAAGATCCTTCAGCATTGCTATTCGGAGTTGACTCACTTGGCGAGAACGGGCCATCGCATGAATTGGCTGTTTGTCGTTCCAGAAAAGAAGACCTCCGGAAAGCCGATCAATGATGGTGGGTTTATGGTCAGTCAACTGAAGTTGGCCCGAAACCGGCTTATGGGACGTGCCGGCGGCAGACTTCCGGGTCATCGCTATTCAAGCGTCAGCCCGCCCCGTCGCAGGCAGTTGTCACACGTCGCGCATCGCGCACCACCGAGCAAAAGCCATGCTCTCACTTACAGACCTCCACACATTGAGGCGAGGCGCGTCTCAAGAGGGTTCAGCCTAGCATCACAGTGCCCCTCTGGCATCGCCATTCGCGCCCATCCATCCTGCGATGGGCGTAGCATCAGAGTGACCCTTCCGAGTGCCCTTCGTGCCGTTCCATCCGAAGACGATTGCGGGTATCTTAGTGGCACTGTGCGCCCTTATAATTTTAGAGACTCGGGCTCTGAGAACGAATCTACATCGGGAAGGCAGGCCGATCCCCCTGTGCGGGCGCAGGATATTCTCAGCTGCATCGGAGACGCCATCATCAGCGCCGATATCTCTGGCAGGATTACCTATCTCAACCCCGCAGCAGAAAAAATGACTGGGTGGTCAAGTAAGGAAGCATTGGGCCTGCTAATGGCAGAGGTGATGAAGATCACCGACCTCACTACGTGCGAGTCCCCTCGGCATCCTACAGCGACCGACCAGGGTGCGGTATCCGATCTCACTGTGAACCGCATGCTCATCCGACGGGACGGAATGGGAACTGTGATTGAAGACTCCGTGGCGCCTATTCACGACCGGGAAGGTCGCGCCGCAGGTGTGGTGATCGTCTTTCGTGCCCTCACCGAAGAAGTGCGGGCCAAGGCCCTCAGAATGTCGCACCTGGCGCTATACGACTTGCTTACCGATTTGCCCAACCGAATGCTACTGAAAGATCGACTCGGTTGTGGGCTTGCGCTTGCGAGCCGTTATGGCAGGCCACTCGCTGTACTTTTTTTGGATTTGGATCATTTCAAACAGGTCAACGACTCCGCAGGACATGCTGTGGGCGACCGAGTGCTTCAGTCAATGGCCGGGCGCCTGCTCGCTTGTGTACGCATTTCGGACACAGTATGCCGCTATGGAGGAGATGAATTTGTAATATTGCTGTCAGAAATCGACCACTCAAGAAATTTGACGTCAGTCGCGCAGAAGATTCTCGCTGCGATCGCGGCCCCACTTGACCTCACACCTGACATTTTTCATATCACCGCCAGCATAGGCATCAGCGTCTTTCCAGAGGACGGTAGGGATGAGGATACTCTGATCCAAAGCGCGGACGCAGCAATGTATGCGGTCAAGCAAAATGGACGGAACAGCTTTCGGGTCTCAAACCGACGACTGAAAACCTGAGCTGCTGTCCATGCGTCCAGCGCAGTTAGTCGTGCCTCAAGCTCTGATTCCTGGCCATGGGCATTCGATTCGAGCCACCACGCCACAACTCCTGGATCGTCGGCAATCCGGAAGTTGACCTCGTCGCTAAGCTCAGTTGTTGGAGAATCGCCTTCTCGTGAACTGACCTAACTGAGACGAGTCGATCCTGGAAGGGCATCTTGGCTGTCCAGAGAATTATTCCCAAGTCACGAGCGACTCTGAATGTATGGCCAGGACGGACCCCCGTCGACGGGGGCCAGAAGTCGGCTTGGAGGACATGTGGTGTCACAGCGCGCTTCCTGCGCTCCGATCTCCTCGAAGATGGTTTCCGGCCAACTTCCGGTGGGCCGACGACTCGAGCAGAACTCGTCGGAATCCTCCGCGCACTGATGAACGGGGAAACCCAGGACTGCATCCTGAGAGAACGACAGGAGAGATTGCTCTTATCCATATCGACCGATCAACGGTTGTCCGCCCCGCCGTCGTTCCGCCCTTGAGTATCTAATCCCCCTCCGTCCGATGTGGCCAAACCGGGCTCTCCAGTTCAATTTGCCAAATCGGACCTCCAGAATAAAGAGGGCCTCTTGACTTGACGAATGCTGGAGCCTCGCCGCTCAGAATCCAAACGTGGCTATCTGGAGGCTGCTTCCCCAGCAAGGGGGCCACTACTCCGGTGACGCCCCCGATCTCTATCTTTACGACGTAATGTGTAGCTTTGCGGTTGTTGTCGCCGACTACGAACGTATCCTCACCGTGGGCGGAAATTGTCAGCCCTACAAGCCGCGGCTTGGGCGTAGTTACGACCATCGATGCTTTCATCTCTCCGCTTTCGGGCGGCATGTTCTTCAAAAGTGTGAAAATCATGCCATTGGCGAGGTCTGGAGGTAGTTTCATGTGCTCGATCTTGACTTGTTCCTTGCCATCGTCACCGGTGTAGCGGACCGTGACTTGGCCTGAGAGCGCGTCGATTAAGACGTCCACAGGATGCGAGAACGATGGGCCCTTCTGTACCAAGTGGTCCCGCAGGAGTCGGAAATTTCGAAGTTGAGAATAGACAGCGGTTTCGTCGTGCACGGAGCCATCCTTGAAGTGGAATATAAGATGGGTGGTGACGCGATTAGCATGAGCCACCTGGATCAGGTCCCCGTGGGCTAAGGTTTCGCCCTCCAGCGTCCGCAGTACAAGAAAGCCATGAACCAATCCCTCGGTGTGGTGCACGGGGACCTGCCCGACGGCCGGCTGGCAGAGCGAGAGGAACACGCTGCACGCTAACACGAAGCGGAGCGTCTTTGAGCTAACGTTCATCAAACAATCAGTATAGCCAAGTCTCTGCTGGCCGCAGTCCATGCAGCGCGACGTACGCCTTCCCCAGATCTCCTTGATCATTATCTTCGGCTCTCGAAGGAATTAGGTCTGTTCCCCGATGTACCAAGGCGCACTCACCGCGAAAATGCGTTTATTGCCACGGGCGAGAAGCACCCATTCCAGAAGATGGGCACGCTGATTGTGGAGGAAGTACTCGTACCATTTGTCCTCCACGAGCTCCGGTATGACCACGATGATATTGCGAGCCGGATGTTTTTTCGAAAGATCGAGAATGAATTGAACGATAGGAACGATGACGAAGCGGTAGGGAGAAGGCAGAGCATGAAGTTGGGGCGGCTCCTTGCCGGCCGCGCGGAAGGGTTGCTCTACGTAGCGTTTCCATTCCTCTTGCAGGACCTCGTTGTACTCGGTGAGCGTAACGTGCAGGCCGATGACTTCCGGGGAGAGCCGGGCGGCAAATTCAATTCCTTGGCGGGTGATTGTGCTCCAGCGGTCAATGACGATGACGGCAATAGGAGGCCGGCTGAGACCTGCCACATCAACCGGGTCCTTGCAAGCCGTGAGCACCCTGACCGAGTGGTAGTGGCGGCGGACAAGCACGAAGATGACAATTGTCAGCGGAATGAAAAGCAGCGTGATCCAGGCGCCCTGAAGGAACTTTGCAAACAGCACGATTACGACGGTGAGGCCGGTTACGAACCCGCCTATCGCATTGACGAGTGCCTTCCTCCGCCAATGCGGACCGCGATGCTTCCACCAGTGCCTGACCATGCCGGATTGTGAAAGCGTGAAGGCCAGAAAGGCGCCAACCGCATAGAGCGGAATCAGCCGGTCCGTGACTCCGCCGAAAAGGACGAGGAGGCCGCCACAGAGTACCGCCAGGACGACGATGCCGTAGGTGTAGACCAGTCGCCTCCCGCGGTACCCGAAGACGCGCGGGAGGTAGTTGTTCTGCGCGATGGCGCGGCAGAGACGCGGAAAATCGGCGAAAGCAGTATTGGCGGAGAGCGACAGGACAACGAGAATGGATGCGATGGTCAGATAGTAGAAAAAGCCTTTGCCGAAAACGGCGGCGCTTAGCATGGAGAGAAGGCTCTGGTAGCCGGGCAGGCCAGGATCAGTTGCGACGATGCCGTAAGCCTTTACGAGATAGGAAATGCCTGCCAACAGCACCGCCAGAAGAAAAATAATCACGGTCAGAGCGCGCTGCGCGTTTTTCACCGCCGGTTCGCGGAAGGCTTTCACGCCGTTGCTGACCGCTTCGACGCCGGTCAATGCCGTGCAACCGCTGGCAAAAACCTTCAGCAGTAGCCAGTAACTGACGACTGTGGTCGTGGGCAACGGAACAGCAGGCGGAACGACTGGCGTGGGATGCCCGCCACTGAGGACAACCCGGAATATCCCTACCACGATGGTAATGAGAAGCGTACCAACAAAGAGATAGGTGGGAACTGCGAAAGCAAGGCCGGCATCGCGCACGCCGCGGAGATTGAGGACGGTGATGACAATCAGGATGCCGACGCAGATGGAAACCGTATGCGGCAGCAAGGATGGAAGGGCCGAGATCAAGGCGCCCACCCCTGCAGAAATCCCCACTGCGGCCGTGAGGACGTAATCCGCGAGAAGCGCGGCTGCGGCAAGCAGGCTGGCAGATGCGCCAAGGTTGAAGCGCGCCACGGTATAGGAGCCGCCGCCGGCCGGATAGGCGGCGATGGTCTGGCGATAGGAGAAGTACACGATCACCAGCAACGTGATGATGGCGGCGCTCACAGGAACGATATAGCGGACGCCGAGAAGGCCAAGGGGAATCAGAAGGCTGAGGGCCGCCTCCGGGCCATAAGCAGCCGAGCTAAGCGCGTCGAGGCCAAAGATCGGGATCCCTTGAGCAGGACCGATCTGCTCGGCGCGTTCGTCGCTGGTCTGGATGGGCTTCCCGACAACGAGGTCCAGTAGGTTCATCAGCAATAATCTCCAATGGACTGGTCACGCCCGAAAAACAAGACCCACGCACTGAGCATCGCCGACGATCGGAGAACTGCCTGAGTAGACCCACGATAACATTGATAGAATTATGCAATAAAAAAATCGAGTTCGTGCCCGAACAACAAGTCCACCCGTCCACATTCCGATGCCCAGACATCGCATCCGCGAGGTAGGGTTGACCATGGGCGGAGGGACCAGAGAACGCTGGCCTGGTCGGCATCAAGCAAGTTTGCACTGGTGAGAGTATTCTCAGCCATGGACAAGAAGGAGATCAATTCCCCAAAACTGACCGCGCATTTTGTCATTTGGATGTGCGTAGGATGTTTGCTGCTTCTGGTTTTCTTAGGCCATTACGTGTGGAGGGTTTTTTGAGGCGGCGAATCAGCACAATAACGATGCTCTAATGAGAAGCTCTCTCGAGCAGCGGGGGGTATCAGGTTGCCGGCAACCAAATTAGCTCTCGCAACTCCGATCCACCATCGACCAACAAAAATCGGAGTTATCACCTTTACAAACCTGAAGGTGACTCGCGGGAGATGGCGGGCGGTCGCGGGAGAAGGCGGGAGCTATGAGCACTAGCCCGCCAGTGCTCGCGACTCAGTCGAATGATTCTCGCTACGCAAATACAGGGGTCACCAGCGCAGCCGCCCGTGAAACAGGGTGCTTACCGACTCGCCGGAGGAACGGTCTACGTCGGAATCGAGGCCGAGCCGCCCAATCATCCCACCGTACAGTTTTATGACGAAACGACGGGAAGGACGGGCACTCTCAAGCACATCCTAGGCGAGAAGTACCAAACCGACGACTCTCCGCCGATGGAGTTTGGGCAACAATCGAGGCGTTGCTTACACCTGATGCTTTTGACTTGAGTGGGCCGCCCCTTCCGGTTGGCAAAGAGGGCGAGTTTGAGTACTCGTCTGCCGCGCCACTGCCGGAACTCCATGACATGGCAGGCGAATTGTGGGTCGACGTCAATCAAGAAAGACTGGCCGCGATCAATGGCCATCTCATGGAGGACGTGAAATTTGGAGGTGGTCTGCTGGGGCACTTAGAAAAAGGAGGCCACTTTGAGGTCAGGCAGGCAGAAGTTGCACCTGGTCACTGGGACATGACTTTCATGGCTGTGGACATGAAGGGAAAAGCTCTCCTCTTCAAGTCAATCAAGGTGCAGCAGACCGAAAAGCGCACCGACTTCCAGCGAGTGCCCGATGAGCTGACACTTGCTCAGGCCGCGGACATACTCAACAGACAGATCTTCGTGGCGGACAATCGCTAAGACAAACAAATGCCCGCCCACAGGTTAAATCCCATTGCATTGGCTGCGCCTGGCTAGGCCGATGCGCGGGGGCTCGGCGGCTATCAATACCGCAATGTCTCAGGGGCCTCGCACGATGAATCTCGATGCCATTCTTCAGCACGAACCGCACCGCACCATCGGGTTCTGCGGTCTCTCTCACCGGCCACAGATCGGACTAAGGTGTTCTGGCTCTGCGGCTCGTCCACCTCAAAGGCGGTAAGGCTGGTATGAACGGCGCAGAGATCGCATGTTTAGAAAAGGCAGCCTCTGGTGCCACGGTGATATGGCTGAATTGCGGAATCTGATGGAGAGACGCTCCACTAGCAACAATCTCCACGGTTGGTGCCAGGATCTTTTTCTTCGGGAGGCGAACAGCCTAGGTTGAAGCAACGCCGTGCTGCCTCGCGAGCACGTCAAGATCACTGCCGATAGACGCCGGGCCGTTGATACTCGCACACGACAGATGACTTCGCCCACATAGACGGACAGTCGCCTTTTCGTCCATTGAGAGGAAGTCGCCGTATGTGCATGCGAGAATGGGGTGCTGACTCTGAAGGAAAATGCGCAATCTTCAGATTATTGCGGCTGCACCCGCTGTAGCCCGAAGCGTCAGGCTCTGGATCTACCAACTCGGTGGTCTGGGCTTTATTCCGCTCGGGCTCCTCGACAACTCCGTCATTCCGCTCCCCGGGAGCATGGACGTACTGACTATCTTCTTGTCGGCACGTAACGAACAGTTGTGGCTTTACTACGCCTTGATGGCCACCGTCGGTTCGGTGATAGGAGGCTTCGTCACGTACAGGCTTGCTCGCAAAGGAGGAAAGGAAACACTCGCGCGCAGGTTCCCGCCCAGGAAGTTGGAGAAGGTATACAAGATCTTCGAGCGTTGGGGCCTGGGCGCGATCGCTATCCCCGCCCTGTTGCCGCCACCAGTGCCCATGGTCCCATTTCTGTTTGCCGCGGGTGCCATGCAATATCCAGTGAGGAAACTGCTGCTCGCGCTCGCGCTGGGACGAATTGTCAGATACACCCTTCTGGCATTTCTGGCAGCGCGTTATGGACGACAAATACTCGCCTTCATCTCGCAACACGGACATCCAGCACTATTGATTATTGTCGGGCTGATTGCCACCGCTGCTCTCGTTTTTTTCGTTATATTCGTGAGTAAACGACAAAAGCGTCTCTGAATGTATGGCCAGGACGGACCCCCGTCGACGGGGGCCAGAAGTCGGCTTGGAGGACATGTGGTGTCACAGAGCGCTTCCTGCTCTCCGATCTCCTCGAAGTCGGTTTCTGGACAGTGAGATCGATGAGCCCGATTTCTAGAGCTGATTTTTTGGGAATGGTCGGCGTCTTCGGTCACGGTTATCGGCCCCCGGGTCCTTGCTGACAACCGTCCGGAACAAACGTCAGATCGGCATCGTATGAACCTGCAAGGAGACCTCCGACATGATCGAGGCAGAGCCATCGCTTGGCCCATCTGTCTTCCATCGTGTTTTCTACGGCCCCTCGAAACTCCGCGCCGGTTGGCGGCTGTTCATCTTCCTAGCTATCGTCGTCGCCGTGATCAACGCCAGGAACCTGATAGTTCGCCGGCTGCTGCACGGTGCGGACGACACCGCCTTGTTTTTCGTCCGCGAAGTGAGCGACTTTCTCATCTTCCTCCTCGCCAGTTGGATTATGGGGAACATCGAAGGCAGGACCATTGCCGATTACGGCTTGCCCTGGCGCAAGATGTTCCGCGTTCAGTTCTGGCAGGGTGCTCTGCTCGGCTTCGCGGCCATCACTGGTTTGTTGGTTGCCATGCGAGTCGTTGGAGTCTTCTATTTTGGAAGCATCGCACTGCACGGTGCCGACATCTGGAGGTGGGCCGTCGTCTACGTCTTCGTCTTCATCCTTGTCGCTCTGCGGGAGGAGTTCCGAGCTCGTGGATACGGACTATTCACGCTCTCGGCAGGCATCGGTTTCTGGCCCGCCGCAATTCTCTCGGCAGCGTTTTTCGGCTATTCTCACCACGGCAACTCGGGAGAGGATTGGGTTGGATTGTTTAACGCCGGCGCCTTTGGATTGCTGGCCTGCCTCTTGCTGCGTAGAACCGGCAATCTCTGGATGCCGATCGGACTTCACATGGCCTTCGACTGGGGCGAGACATACTTCTATGGTGTGGCCAACAGTGGCCATAAGCTGCCCGGTCATCTTCTGAATTCGAGTTCGTCCGGCCCGGCTTGGCTGTCCGGCGGTACTGTCGGTCCTGAAGGCAGTCTGCTCTGCACTTTGCTGATTGTTGTGGTGTGGTTGATCTGCGCAGGTTGGCTGCGAGAGGTCAAATATCCCAAGCTCGTCCCAGTCGAGAATTCCCGCGGCAGCCTTTAACGACCCCACTCATGATTATGCACTTGACACAAGGACGGTAATCTGCTATTGTTGTTTACGTGAACGAGGCTTCCCACTTTCGCTCTCCTGTTCTTTCAGGTGATTCTTTACAGCGCGGACGATCTTCGGATGAAACAGGTGCTTTAGTGCCTCTTCGTCCGTCATCTCCATTGGGTGCTTCTTCAACTTCTTTCGTGGCACAGTGAGTCCTTTATGACAGAAGGCATTGATCTCTGCGAGTTGATGGAACGCTACGGCGACGAGCAATCCTGCCGCACCTACCTTGAGCATTTGCGCTGGCCTCATGGCGTGCGCTGCCCCAAGTGCAGCGGAGAGCGCATCTCGTCAATCCTAAAGCGCGATCAGTACAACTGCGATAACGAGTCATGCCGCTACCAGTTCTCGGTTACGGCAGATACGCAATTCCATGACACGCATCTGCCTTTGGTTAAATGGTTCCTTGCTGCGTTCCTGATTTGCCAATCGCGCAAGGGAATGTCCGCGAATCAGCTTAAGAGAATGCTGCGCATCAACTACCGCACGGCGTGGTATCTCTGCCATCGGATTCGGGACGCCATGAAAGCCGGGGCAGAGCGCCCAAAGCTGGGCGGAACTATCGAGGTTGACGAGACATTTGTAGGCGGCCGCAATCGCGGCCACCAGTTTAAGCCAGGTAATCCCGCCTGCGAGAAGCAGGTTGTTATCGGTATCCGTCAGCGTGGCGGGGAGCTCCGCTTTTTCCACGCGCAAGACGTTAAGAGCGGAACACTGGCAAAGTATATTCGCGAGAATGTGTCGCAGGACGTTGACGTAATTATGACCGACGAATTTGCTGGATACCCAAAGGCTTTGCATGATGCTGGTGTGCTCTGCGAACACAAGACGATCAAGCACAAGGATGGTGTATATGTTGATGGCGACATTTACACGAACACGGTTGAGTCCGCTTTCTCGCTGCTCAAGCGTGGCATCATTGGTACGTGGCATCGTGTTAGCGCAAAGCATCTGCAAGCCTATCTAGACGAAATGTGCTTCCGATTCGACAACCGTAAGAACCCGTTTCTGTTTCGTGACACACTTCTCAGACTGCTCCAAACGGAGCATCTTGAGTACAAGGAACTCATAGCGGCCTGACATGAACTGCTCACTTAAGGGACTCAATACCTCCACTAACAACTTTTGGGTATTGGACTGTAGTCCATATACAGTCACAATCGCCAATTGCCCAGTTAGTAGGGATGGACTATTTATCTCAGTAATCGAGACGCGCCCTCTTTTTCCGCTTCCACGACCCATAACAATGCCTGAATCGGGGAATACGGTTGCTCCTAGCAAGAAGTCTCTATCAAATTCCACTGCTACCCTAAAAGGTGCTTCGATCTTGTAATTGCAGTGGATGATTGCTGCTGTGGCTGTTACCGCTCCCGGCACTGTTGAGTTTGGGAATCCGGCGTAATCAGACACCCAACAACGTTTCTCCACTTCCGGAGGCGGCACAAATCGGGTTATTGTCGCGGGCTGGCGGTTAATCAACATCTTATTATCACCGCTTAGTTTGGTGTTCTCGTCACGGAGGCCTCTGTTTTCATACCTAAGATTGCGAACAATTTCCACAAAACCGGAGTGGTCTTTGTAAATTGTCATTATCGACGACCATACTATTAGGCACAGCCACACTCCTATAACTAATGCTCCACCTAATCCTATGTCTTTCCATAGCTTCGGCCACATCGCCTTGAAACCATCCTTTACCAACGTCCGAATGTGGGGAAAAATAAAAGCAGCGACGAGCACCGAAAGAGCCAACCTGCTAGTAGAAAATCGATTAATTGATTGGTCGAATCCGCTAACCAAGACGTGCCATGCAGATGCCACCATTGACCAGAACCAGCCCCCCATGACGCATACCTCCGCCAAGCCTTGAGTTTCGGCTCGACTTCGGTCAGAATACGCTTTGTGCTATCTTGTATCAAGTGCACAATCCTGACCCCACTCATGCATCTTTCCCGTCGGATGCAGTTCTCCGCAGCCGGTTTCGCCCGAGTAACGGGCAACTCTGAGTGTATATGCGAGGACGGACTTCGATCGACTCGGGCCAGAAGTCGGCTTCGAGGAAGTTGCACCCCCCCCGGCAGGCAGAATTCGGAGACATTGTCACTCGTGCGTACGCCCCTCTGCTCGCCAAGAATCCGAAACGGGGGCGCCAAAAGTCGGCTTCTGGGACATGATGTGCGATGTTGGATAGGTTGCGTGGCTGTTGAAAAACTCTTTCCTCGAAGTGGCCCTAAGAAATCGACGCGCTAGGATGCCCTATAAACGACTTTCTCCTATCGAGCATACATTTCTGGTCACCTTTTCGAAGTCGATTTTCGGTAAACGGGACTTTTTCAACAGCTACGGACGTTATCATGCGGTTCGGAGGCAGGTCCCATTCGTTAAGTTTAGTATGGCCTGCTTCGAATGCTCCGGTGAAAGAGACCACATATGAGTGACGCATGTCTCCCCTCACGGCGCCACCCGACCTGGCGCACTGCGGCCCTTTTGACGTTCACGGCTGTAGCGTGTTGCGCCCAAGATCGAATCGTGAGTTACAAGCATTGTGACGAAGGCGACAGCGGCATACGTGTGCTGAACAGTGGTGGACGCGAGTTGCTCCGCCTATGCCAGGTTGGCTGGCCCGATCAGGCCCGTTTCGTTCAGTTGACCGGATCAAAGGCCAGCTCTGCCGATGTCGTGGATCAAGACCAGTCCGCGGCCGAGCGGCAAATCAACGACTTTCTTTCCGCTATCCACAACGCGAAGCAAAGAGATGCTACGACTGACAGTGGGCTTAACCCATGCAACGGACAGCCTAGGAGCGGACATCTGGCCATATTTCCTAACATGGACGCGAGCACTGGTCTGGTAACCGTCAACGGACATGACGATAGAAGACCGACAAGAACGCCGTTATCGTGGACTTGGGGAGATGACAACACAAAGCAAGGTTGGTTTCCTCAATCCCACGTGTACGCCAACACCAAGCAGAACTATGTGATTCAAGTGATTGCACATGAGGACGATGGCTCAACTGATTGTGAATGGTTCGAAACCGCATTCCCTCAATAATGCAACCAAGAACGTACGGGAAGCTGAGTTCAAGCCGCCTTTGGCGGGTCGAGGAATCATTGTTTCTGCCCGTAAGCACAAGAACCTTGCGTGGGCCATCCGCGCTCGTGAGAGGAATTCAGGCATCCAAATCAATCCGCACAGTAAGCAACTGCGTGCCGAAGAGGCGCACAACCGTCGCGTTCATGGCGCTGCTCGGCAAGTGACTCGCGAGCCAACGTTGACGCTCACGCGGATCATCGTCGGAGAGCAAACGCGCCGTGCCCGTGTGCCAGCGAGCCCGTAGTCCGTCCGGCAATTTCAGCCGCACGCGCGGGTTTCGCGCCAGGTTGAGGACATATCCGGCTTTCATGCCGTGCTCTGCCACTAGCCAGAACTGCTCCCCAACGCGTCCGTTGCCCACGGGCGTGCGACGTGGCTTTCCGGTCTTGCGGCCGGTCGTCTCTAGGAGCGCATACCCGGGCGGCGCCACGCCCATGGCAAACAAAAGCTTAATTGGAGGGTTGAGTAAGTATTTCTGAACCGCCTGAACAATACGATGTTTCATTTTCGCGCGCTCAGCAAACCGGCAGGGATACCCCCGGCAGCTTCAATCGGTGTCATTGTGGACACTATGAGGTAGCCGCCCGGCGGCCCGAGCAGAGTCGAAGGAGGCCGATGTTCTTGCTTCATGCTGCCCGATTTTGCGATTCCGAAGTGGCAATTCGAGATCACTACCCTCCCTACGGTACTCGTGTCCTCTACCTCCCATCCCCTCCCAACGCATAAGAAGGGTGAGAGGTGAAGTCCTAAAACACCCAAGTGGCACCTGAGTCATACTGAACACCAGGCGGTTCAGCCAGCTGGCAACTTGTTCCATCTGCGAAACGAGCGTAACTCAGTCTGCCAGACACCTCCTTAAACCCGAATTCGGCGTCTGCCGCAAGATGCAACTTATCAAATGCGTCGGATTCACCAGGCAGGATCGTGCCGAACGGCTTTGGCACATGCACCGCGGTGAGTCTTGCGGCTTTTTTGCCAACCCGGTACACGGTCCACTCAATCTGATAGGAAAGCAGATCTGAATGTGAGTTATTCGTAACCTCGACGCCGGATACTTCCAAGGAATAAGGCCCCTGGGAGCCTCCGCTGACGCTGTTGGCAGCCAAAACCAGTAATGGACATTTACTGGGTACCGCAATATTACTGAGTTCGTAAGACATCCGCTCCAGCGTTAAGGCTTGGCTTAGGAGACGCTCCCTTCGCACCGCCTCACGCTTGCCATTGACAAATCCCACAATCCAAACGGCAATGCCAAGACATGCCACTATGACGAGGAGTCTTTTCATGATCTCGCCTGCCTGACGGCACGATTGTAAATCAAGATGTGCCGATCCTGCCCGTTTCCCTCGGCGCTTATTGCGATTGTGAATGAAGAGTAATAAACTTTCCATTGGCATGAAGTTACGCATCCTCAACTACCGCGTGACCGCCACCCATGATTTGATCTCGAAATCAATCAACTCACGGACCCCGTCTCGATGAGCGACTCTCACGCATTTGTTTATGATCCAGCCTTCGTACCCATCCCGAACGCAATACCGATGGACGCCCAGCGACGGCGGAAGGAGGTTCGTGACTTAATACAAAAAAAGGGCGGAATAGTAATCTGTATTCTGCGACCCGAGGTTCGCCAGGACTGGCTCCTGGAACTCGCGGCACTCCCTGTCGTGAACCTCGTACGAGGCAACGCAAAGCCAGGCGCCGGCTCCTGAAAAGGCGGACCTGCCCCGCCCAAGCCTGATTCTCGGACCTGGTTCCGCTCAGAGTTCACTATTGATCTCGCATGTTCGTTTGTGCCCGTTGAAAGGCATAGTTGCTCACGTGGACGCAGCCGCGGAACGGCTGATTTATATCGGCTATGGCAAGCATCACCAGCGTGATCAGTAGCGTAAGGGAAAACACCTGAAGGGCGTGGAGTCTGAAATTTGCCGACCCAAACATAGAGACCGATACGATCGTTAGAATCGCACCGACGAGCAGGACACACCAAAGAATAAACGGAAGTCGATACGCGCTTTGGAGCAGTCGGGTACGGCGATGCATCGTGAGCTCGCTCATTTCCGACAGCGCATGATCACGTCAACAACTATTTTGCTTTCCGGCACTACGCGGGAGGACAGCGTAACACGTAGAACGGTTGTAAAGCGGTTTAATTTGCTTGACAGCAGAGTAGTTTCGGAGATAACGTCGGGCCGAAACTAGACGGGCAGCAAGGTGGGTTCAGCACCTTCACCGCCCTAAATCTAAATTGATTCGACTGGGGGAAACTGCGATGTGTCGTCTTCGCGCTCTGCTCACCGCCGCCCTGCTTTTCACCCTCGCCATTGCTTTTTCGGCCCACGCGCAGAACAGGAATCCCGACCGCACACTCTTTACTACATATGAGATTAACCACTCATTGACTCAATTCACGTGGTTCACTTGTGGCACTCTCCCATTGACTGAAGGATGCTATGGCAGCGGTTTTCTAGGCCCGTTTACCGACGCCTGCGCGATCGTACAAAATGTCCCCGCCCCGGTGAACCTAAATACGGTTCTCCGATACATCTACGTTCTTGATACCGGCTCAAGCCCGAGTGGCGCGACGCTGACCGTCTATAGGAGGACAGATATGGTTTCGTCCTCGGATGACACCATCACCATCACTACGATCGCTGTCGTACCGTTGCCGACGGTTGTGGGCGGCCCGGGCGTAACCTGCTACGTGGCGCAGAATCCTACTAATGTATATGCGGCGACGAACCAAAGCACGATTGCTACAGCGATCAACAAAGCGACTTTCAGCACGAGCTTGGCGGGTGATTTTAGTACAAATGTTGTCGCCATTACTGCCGACAGCTATGGTTATGTCACGATCCTGCAAGCGAGCAATGCGTTTACCGTGTATGGGCCAAACGGGGAGCCGGAAGAGGATGGTGGCGGAAACTACTTCATGATCAACCCAATTGACGCGATTTATCCGGCAACCTATGCACCAAGTCATAACTAGCTAGGCTCGACTAGGCGTGACCTAACACCTACACCGCAACGACGGCGTTCCGGGCAGTACGCTACGGAACTAGCTACCTAGATTTACCGTGCGACCACGTAGTACGAGCGAATCTCGGCTCTAGTGAGATAACTACCGTGCTAGGTTCGACCGCTGAAAATAGGGCAGTTATAGCTCGAAGTCGTACTGTGACTGTGAGGTGACGTGACCGGCGAATTTTGTACCAGGGGAAATGTTAGAGAAACTGGTACAAGAGGAGCTGAAGCATGGCACGGAAGAAGCACGGCGCGGAGCAGACCGTTGCCATCCTGCGCCAGATCGAAGTCGAGTTAGCCAACCACAAAAGCACCGGCCAAGCCTGGACTGGTTGCTTCCTTAGAGCACTGGCGACGAGCGCGGGAAACGTCAGAGAAATAGCAGGAGGTGATTGGTAGCGCTACCGGGAATCGAACCCGGGTTTGAAGATTGAGAATCTAGCAGCCTAGCTAACGCCGTCAATCACTTACAGCCGTTTGTGACCAAGCTGTGTACCACCTTGTGTACCACAAATTCAAAAACTGCCCTATTGCACGGCATCGCTCGCCTCTGGAAACGCTGCTGCAATTCCTTCTGCTACGTTGCGGGTCTGATACTCGACAAACTTCCCGAACCCGGCTGCAACGTGCGTCTCCGTGACGTGGACATAGTACCGAGCAGCGACGGCGGGCGAGCTGTGGCCCATAAGCCGAGCAAGGCTGTAGCGATCCATGCCGGACTGTGCGGCCCGCGTCCCGAACGTGTGACGCCAGCAGTAGAACTCGAACGGCTCCAGCTTGGCGTCCTCTACGGCCTTTTCGTGCGGATGCTGAAGCGAGATGATGTGCCCCGCATTCCCAGCGCCGGGGAACACGAACGCGGACTTCTTCGGCTTCGCTTCTGCCCGGGTTGGGAGGCGCTCATCAATACGCTCGGCGACGAGACCGCAGCCGCAACTCGTGACATGCAGGAAAAACTCGGCGTCATCGTGGAGCCAACCGTAATTGATGGCGTCAAAGCATTCATCCTGACGCCGAAGGTGATTGCGCCAGAGAATCAGAATCGCCTTCTCGTGAATATTAATGGCGGTGGGTACGTCTATAACCCAGGCATAGCTGGAACCGAGGAACCGACGTCGATCGCTGCGTATGGCGGCTTCAAAGTCATCTCAGTCGATTACCGGATGCCGCCCGATCACCCGTATCCCGCCGGCCTGGTGTGGAGGGCGACAGCCGAGACTTGAGCACATCCGAATTCTCTTCGCGCAATTGTGCGCTGTCGAATCCGAACCAGACGGTATCGAGTTCGACTCGGAAGTCCGTGAAGGTTGCCCGAATCAAAGAGGACGCAGATTACGAAGGAGTCCGGGTTCGCTTCCCCAGTCATGGTGAGGAAGATGCCTGAAGCTTCTAAAAGTTCGGAGGACAGTCATGCTCTCGCTATATGAGGTCGATATTGACAATGCCGATAGACAAACGCCGGCAACCCGAATCGAGGATGCCGGCGCTCCATGCCCAGGGAGGAATTACTTATTCTATGCCCACCTTACCGCCCACGCCGAGGCCGGTCAGGGGAACCATCTGCGGGCTGGTGGGAGCATTGTCGGTGATCGTAATCGCCGCGGTTCGCATTCCGATGCCCATCGGCGAGAACTTCGCCGTGATGCTGCATCTATCTCCGGCTGCCAGACTCGCTGAACAGGTGTTAGTCTGCGTGAAATCGCCGCTGTTCGACCCTGTGATGGCGATACTAGTGATCAGCAGGTTCGCACTGCCGCTGTTGCTCAAGGTGACGATGTGCAGCTTGACCAGGGTATTGATGTTTTGAGGCCCGAAGTCTACGCTTGTCGGGGAGAGACTGACCGCTGGCGCTCCTCCAATGACCAGCGGGTGCCGATACACCAGGACACGGGCCCGATCAAGATCCGCGATGTATAGGTCATTGTTCGAGTCGAAGACGGCGGCGTAACCGCCATAGGAGGAGAAATCGTTCAGATAATTGTCTGGCATCTGGCTGGCGAGGGGGTTGCTGTACACCAGAGGGAAGCGAGAGCCGATATAGCCCATCATGCCCACCACCATCTGGCCGTCTGAGGTGAAGGCCGGCTCCAAGGGTCCACAGAGTGGGTCCTGCAGGAACTCGCAGTTCGGGTCGATGAAGCTGCCGTTAGTACCAAACACTCGGGTCGCCGGAATTCCGAAGAGTGCGGCGGGAGGGTTGTCCGGGAACAAAGTGGCGTCAAATTCGAGCAAACGAAAATTACCGGACACTTCCAAGGAGTCATCGGAGACATAGACATTGCCCGCCGGGTCGAGCGTCACATTTCCCGGTTTGCACAGACTGTTCTGACTTGGCATGCGATTGTTTTCGTCCCCATTTCCCTGATTACAGAGGATCCCGTCGACATTGGTTTGGCCCAGCACTATATCCACCACCGGGCTGGTCAGAGGGTCTCTCACGCGAAAGACTCGATTTCTGACCGGGTCCGCCACCCAGAGTTTGGTCCCGTTCCCCACGGGAGCGACCCCACCGATAACTAGCAAGAAATCCCAGGAGATGTTTCCTCCCCCTAAGACGGGCAGAGGAGAGGTGAGTGTGGTAAAAGGCGTCGCCCCGATCGTCAAAGGAAGCGAGTAAACGTCGATCTGTCCGGTGTTCCCCGTGTTATCAACAAGCCAAAGGTGCGAGCCTTTGTCCGCAGCCAGGCGGCCGTAACCCACCCCCCGGTTCAGAGTCAGGCAGTCTGTGACACCGAGACCCGCGCAGCCGTTAGCGGGTTGGCCATTGGTCAGACTCGAGGTATCGTTCCAGAAGAGAATCCGTCCCTGATCGGTAACAACAAGTTGGCCACCCGACACGGCCAATCCGTTGGGTGAATTAATACCCGCTGCCCCAACTTGATTCATCGTATCGTGCTGGTATGACTTGAAGACTGCCGCATCGGCAGAATGCGCGATTCCGGGCGTGGGATAGGGGAAGGGGAAGGGGAAGCGCCAGACGTCCTGCCAATCAGATGCAGCAGCCTCGATCACGTTGCCGTCGCTGTCGACCCCGATCGATCCAAACGCCCCGCAGACGTTCGATGGGTCGATGACCCCATCTTCATAAACGAAATTGGCGCCGTCACCATGGTAATTGCCCCCGCACTTGCCGGTGTAGTCGGGTACGTCTTTAAATAGGACCTTCGTCACCACGCCACCGACGAAGAGGAGCAGTTGATTGTTCGCCGAGTCGTTCACCCAGATTCCCCCATCGGGACCCGTATTAAAATCAATCCCACTGGGATTCCGAAGCTGGCCGGCGCCGAGGGTGCTAGTCGCGGACATGCCGGAGAAGAGCGGCGGACTGAAGATGAGGACTCTGCCTCCCTGATCCCCACCTCCTCCAGGTTGAGCATCAACTACATAGACGTTTCCTGTGCTATCCACGCGCACGCCCGCGGGGGCCCACATCTGGTTCAGTCCGGGACCGTGCATCCATGAGACGAAATCCGGCTGCCCCAGAACCAAGTCGGCGGTCGTTACCGCTATGCCAGTTCTCGAGTCTACTGGGAAGCGAAGCACGCGGTTGTTCTGGTTGTCCGCCACCCAGAGGTTTCCTAAGGAGTCGATGGCTGTTCCACCCACAAATCCCTCGTTAAAAGGGCTGCGGAAGCAGAGACTGTCGGCGTCGGGAAAGCCGACGCCGCGGCCACGATTACAGGCGTTGCCGGCAAAATCAGCTTGGCCCCAGACATAGTCGGCAATTCCGTCCGTGGTAAACGGCGAGTTGTAGCGCAGCACCCGGTGATTGTCCCAATCGGGGACGTAAAGGTTGCCGCTGATGTCTACCGTCAGATTCGCAAAGGAACCGCCTTCCAGGATGGAGACCTGATTCTCAACCATGCTGCACAGGGTCGAGGAGCTGGCGGGCTTTCGGGTGGGATAGTTCTGATAATTGCTGTCGCCGTTGCAAGCTGAGGTATTGAAGGAAGGCTGGCCCAGGACGAGGTCTGCGGTCGCTGGTTGCTGGATCTGACACGTGGAGCCGGGGCAGTCGGAATTGGTTGTGCACCACTGTCCGCCCTTAGGGCCGGCCAGACAAGTGCCCAAGTGACTCAGCCCCAGAACCCGGCTGTTGCCCCCGTCATAGACATAAACCCTGTTGGGCCGGACCGAGGTGTCAACCGTCACCCCGCCGGCATGTATGACTCGTTTCGCGGTGACTTGATTGGGCGTGAAATCAGCAAAATCCGGCTGGCCGACGATCACGTCAGCCCAGAGGTCTCCGCTGACAGCCCGGATCGCCAGGCGGGGTACGACAGTAAGCTTCGGCGAGATGCCCACCCCATTGTAAGAGCCTTGGATCGTCACCGTGGTCGGTGTCGTCACCGCGAGGGTTGTCACCATGAAATTGACGGTGGTAGCGCCGGTTGGAACCGTGACGCTGTTGGGGACCGTCGCCACCGCCGTGTTCAGACTGGTCAGGGTGACTATGGCCCCGCCGGACGGAGCCGGCCCATCAAGTGTGACAGTGCCCAGCGACGGCGTGCCCTGCACAACTGTGGTTGGCCTCAGAGCGACCGAGCTCAGGCCAACTGCTGCGGCCGCGGTGGCTGGCAGGAGTAGGAGAAATACGAAGAAAATCTGTGTCCGAAAGTGCCTTGGGGACCAATAAGATCTCTGCATGACCATTCTCCTTTTGATTGCGGATCGTTACCACCGGCCTGGATGTAGCGCGGGCCCGTGTGGCCCGGAAACTGACGAGATGCTAGGCTTTACTTCCGTTATGCTTCGCCCCACGTCTCCAGCGGTAATTTTGCTCAAAACATTACCGTTGGTTTCAAACAGGTATTTAAGGGTAGCCGGTCGAGATTGAGCTGTCAGTTCAAAAAGGAACACCCTAGTCACGATGGAAAAGACGGCAAGGTCGGTATCAGTTTCATGAATGAATTCAATTCGGTGGTGAGGCGCTTTTTGACCAAGATCGCCTTCAACTACATGGCGTGGGTTAGAGGTCCGGAATTTACACTTAGACAGGATCTACGTTGTCAGCTATTCAGTCCGAAAATCCGAGATGCAGTGTGGATCGTTGTCCACGAGATAAAGAGCGATATATGGGGTGCCGGCGGCAAGTTACTGTGAGTCACCGACGAGAGAAACGTTATCAATTGAATTTTTCGTTATGGGTCTTCGCCAGGTCCTGCGGGTGGATGGAAGTTTCTGGTTATAGCGGAAACCCGCTTTCATTTCTTGGGGGCGGGAGTGAACGTTCCGCTGATGTCCGTTGCTGGGACGTTCTGCTCCTCCTTGCTCTCTAGAAGTATAGGAAAATCAAAATCTCGTATTCGGCGTAAACGCGGCATTCTTGGCGGGCATGGTTGGCCGGAAGAAGCTACTCAGATGGGTCTGCGGTCTAGAACCGCTGGCTGGCTTCGGGGTGGAGAATGGCAAGAGGGGACGGAAGCGGGCTTCTCCCATCGCGCGATTGCGCCTCGGAACGTGGAGCACTCTCGGCTGGATTCTGACTAGCGGGAGACCCTTGGCGGTATTCGTCGCACCCATCTCATCCTGTTGCCGGTTTGGTCGAGGAGCGGATCGTGTCCGAAGTCTCGCTTGAGGGAATCTGCCCAGGGACGAGGTTTGGGGCGTGGTCTTAGCTCCTGTCCCAGAATTGCAAAGATGGCTGCCGCCGTTTGCCTGAGAGCGTGCGGGGCAAACAGCCCAAAGCTGCGAACAGCGTGCTGATGGCACTCTGGAATGTGTTGCGCCCAACGATCAGTGAACTCTTCCAGCGAGCACCGCACATAAACCCGGCGACGCAGTTTCTTGTCCTTGGTCCAAAACGTGACGGTGTGGTCCCCGATGCAGGTGATGCGGCGCTGGGCGATGGGCGGCCTCCTTACGTACCGACCAGCGTATCGCAGGAAATGCTCTTTCGACTTGAAGGACTGGATCTTTACGCTCCACCAGCGATTTTCCTGTCGGGTGAGGATCTCTTCTATCTGTTCAACGGGCATCTTCGTATGAAGCTGACCCGCTCGCAGGGCCGCGCGGAGAAGGGCGATCACGGCCCTGCGCCAAGCCTCCATCAATGGGTCACGTTCATAGTAGACGCGAGGAACCCACGTGTCGGAAGAACCATACAGCCCTCCCCCAGTGACCATTGTGTGGACATGTGAGTTGAACTCTAACTTTCCGTTGAAGGTGTGGAGAATGGCGTTTACGCCAGGTCGCAAGCCGTATTTCGCACGTACCCGTGCCTCTATGAGCTTCGCGGCTAGAGCTGGCAGAGCTTTAGCCAATAGCGGGTTGTCGCGGAAGAAGGGCCAGAGTTCCCGCGGCATCGTAAACGTGATCCCCTTATAAGGCCCGTCTGGCAATGCGGCCCAGCGTTCGCGCTGCCACTGTACGGTGGCGCGGTAGCCGCAACTGGAGCAGGTTCGCGATTTGCAGGTGTGATAGAAGGTCCGCTCTTCTTTCTCCGAAGCGTAGACTTCGGCGCCTAACTCGGGTGTACGGCATTGCAACGCCTTACCAAAGGCCCAGCGAGCTGCGGGCCGGGTCTCATCCCGGTCCCAATGTGGACGTGTCAGAGACAGAACCTGCCTGAGTGGATTGGGGTATTTCATGTAGGTCAAGCTCCTTTTGCGAATGCGGGCCGGTTAACACATCCTGACCGACAAGAATTACCGTGCGTTGAAACCGACCGACCTGCAGCAGAACCGATCCAGGTTGGCGCGCTTCCTGCTGTTGCAAGGCGTCGAGTACCGCGGCAACGTCGGCGGTGGTTCTTTCTTCTTTGGGTCGCAAAACAGACCTGCGGATCACCTTGTTGATTTCGCGATCTTCACTGTGACGGATGAAGCGCTCCAACTGCTCGGCCTTGGGCACCTTGCAGAAAGGCATCGCGCCGTTGATCGTTAGCGTGCCGTTTAGCAAGGCTGTGATCAGTCGAGAGGGCGCATGCTTTAGTATTGTCTTGACGTTGCTGACGTTACGCGCGCCTACCCCAGCGGCACTGGCAATCTCTTGGCGAACATCAATACGTTGAGCCTCCGGCAAATTTGCCAAACCCTTGTACTTGCCCCCGGCGCGCATGTTGTCGAGCGCTCGCTGCTGGAAGTAGGGCTCTAGTTTGAGCGCCAGGCGGATACGGATAAACCCATTCCATCCCCGCTCAGGTTGATGGTGGCGGACGATGAACTCTAGGGCTTCGTCCTCACTGAGGGGATATTCGATGCAGTTGATTTCGTGCCGACCGTCGAAAACCGCCGACCGCCAGCGCCCAAAGCCGGCGAGAATCGTCCCGTTCATCGTGATCAGAATCGGCTCGGCTGCGGACAGGTCCTTCAATCGGGTGGCCTCGTTCAGTTCTTCCACCACATCAATCAAGCCCATATCAACCAATGCTCGATGCAGCCGCAGTTGTTCTGGGGAACGCACAACTGGACACCCCTTCAACCGACTCATCGCGGTCGAATTCAAAGTGTTGTGACGCTGGATGTAACTTGGATCCGGGTTTAGCCCGTCCCCATGACGGAGCACGCCCGGTTCTTGGAAATTGTTCGATCGTGTAGCCGTACACTGAGGCTGTGCAGCGAGGCCGTCCACAACGCTCCCCACAACAGTAGCATGTCGTTAGCAGTCTCTACGGTGCCCGCCCGTGCGCTGCTAGTTCTGCTAAGTCGTTAAGTTGTGGGAAGAATTACGCCCTTTCACGGCGGTAACACGGGTTCAAATCCCGTCGGGGACGCCAAGATTGATTTTCGCTCTCATTAACCCTGGGCAACAAACGAAAGTTGCTTCTACTCCGGCCCTTGCCGACACCTGCGCCGATGGCCCCTTTCCGAGTTATTGTTGCCGGAATTAACTACCAACCAAGCCATTTCTTCTTCGTCGACTGTCGCATTCACTCTCCCGTGATGTGACTGCAACGGGACTGCAACACCGAGCTGCCAAGATGGTCGGAAGCCCCACTGATTGCAAATTGGGGTCCGCTCTATCACCAAATCCGAAGGAGACTCTCTATGACAGCTAACATGCGTAACGACCTACGTGCGCTTGTACTGGTTTCGGCGGCCCTCATGGCCGGCGCCGTAAGTGCGTCGGCGCAAAAACCTGACAATACCTTCTTCCAGCCCGGCAACCTAGTAGTCAGCCGGAGTGTGTACGACAACAATCCCAACAACGTACAGGTCGGCCAACTGCTGCCGCCGAATTGCCAGCAGACCCAGGCCGGCTGCAATGGCAATGCCACCAACGACGGCACCTATCCCACCGTTTGGAACAACAATCTTGTGGATGGCAGCTTCGGCCTTACGTCAGCGATTTTCTTAGACCAGTACACAGTCGCCGGCTCGCTGGTCAACTCGCTGCAAGTTCCCAACACCCGGTCGATCGGTGTAGCGCCGCTGGGCGACCAGATGGTCACCAGCTTCTCCTCCAAGTCGGAACTCGCCCTGAATCTCTCGACCGACGGCCAGTACCTGACCTTCATGGGATACGTTTCGGGTACCGATAACCTCGACGTCTCGAACTCCAACACCAACCAGGTCGTCGATCCGACCAACCCGGTAGGCCGGAGCTACTACCGCGCGGTGGCGCTGGTCGATGTCAACGCCAACATGCACTTCACCGAAACCAATGCTTACAGCGGGAACAATGGCCGCGCGGCCATCCTGAACAACAGCAACGGCGCAAATTTCTTCTACACCTCGGGTAACGCCGGAAATGGCGCCAGCCCTCAACCTGATGGCGTAATAGTCGGAGCAGGCGCGCAGATCATCACGCCGCTGTCGCAGTCCCTGGTATTGCAAAGCCCCGGATTCCCTACCCCGGTGGGAAGTTTCAACATCACACAGCTTGGCGATAATCACGACAAGATTGGCAAAGACGACAACTTCCGCGGCTTGACCATCTTCAACAATGTTCTTTATTTCACCAAGGGAAGCGGCGGCAACGGCGTCAACACCCTTTACTGGCTCGATCCCACGTTGACGATATGCAACGATAACAACGGCGTCGGCTTGCCTCCCACTAACGCAAGCTTGCCTACTGCCCCACTGGCTTACGATCCAAGCCTGCTGCAGTCCAAAGGGCTCGATCCCAACAATATGTGCATCCTGAAGGGATTTCCTACTGCCCTTAAATCAAAAACCGCGTTTCCTTTCGGCATCTGGTTCGGCAATGCCAACACGGTCTATATCGCTGACGAAGGCAGTGGTGACAACACTTACTCCAACGGTCTGTATACCGTTGCTGCATCTTCAACCACAGCCGGGTTGCAGAAGTGGATCTTCGATTCCACCACTGGCCAATGGAACCTGGCCTATGTTTTGCAATCCGGGTTGCAGCTCGGCGTTCCGTATACCGTTCCAAACTATCCCACGGGAAACAATCCTGCTACCAACCTACCGTGGTCGCCCGGAACAGATGGACTGCGTAACATCACCGGCATCGCCAACGGCGACGGCACGGTAACGATCTATGGCATCACCTCCACCGTGAGCGGCAACGGCGACCAAGGCGCCGACCCAAACAAAGTGGTGGCCATCACCGATAACTTAAGCGCAACCACCCTTCCACCTAGCGAAAGCTTCACGACCTTCCAGACGGCTGGTTTCGCAGAAGTTCTGCGCGGAGTTTCGTTCACACCGCAAACATCGACGCGCTAACCTGGAAACAGAGGCATTGCTGTTCTGAACGCTGGTGCCCCACCCAAGTTTCTTCTGCCTGGGTGGGGCTTTTGCAAGAGCGATCGGCCGGCAGTTACACCATGCGCGCTCGGCGCAGAAGAATGTCAATTCCGTAAGCTACAAAGCCGGCGGCGACAACCAAAACTCCAAACAGCAAACTGCTCATCCCGAGGATTTGTTCGCGCTCACCGCGAATCACGGAGAAGACCAGCAGCAGCACAGGCAACACACCCAGAAATATCACTCCAAAGATACCTCCTGGGACTTTGAACGGGCGTGGCAGCCCGGGTTCGGTGACGCGCAGCACCACCAGAGCCAGGAACTCGAGGAAGAGACTGCCACCGTAGACAAGCACGTCAATTGTGACCAGGCGCTCGAATCCCAGCCCAAGACAAAGGGCCCATCCCGTCGCGAGAACCACAATAGAAAGCCAAGGCACATTGCGCCGGTTCAACTGGGCAAAAATTTTGGGCAGCATTCCATCCAGCGCCATCGCATAGGGAAGACGCGAGTAGCTCATCACCAGGGCGTTGAACATGCCGAAGGCACTCATCATGCCACCCAGCACGAGTGCAATCCGCAACAGCGGTCCACCAAGCAGGCCGGCAATGTCCGCCCACGATCCCGTCTCCCATGCCGAGGGACTAAGGCGCGTCAGGGACACCGCGGCGACCGGAAGAACGTATGTGATCGCAACTAGAATCACTGCTGCGATGATGGCGCGCGGATAGGTACGCTGCGGTTGGCTCACCTCGGCCGCTATGGTTGAAGCGTTGTCCCAGCCCATGTAATTCCACATCGCAATCAATAGTCCGCCGACGATGTCGACATGCGAAGTGGTCGGCCGGGTCACAGCCTGTGCCAGCACTCCGTACTTGAATGGAGCCAGTAATACGATGGCGGCGAATGGAGCGGAGAGCAGGCAGAACAGCCAGACGGATGTAGTCGCAACAACTTTAATGCCGGCGATATTCAGTGCCGCACAGGCCGCCACTACTGCCACTCCCACAAGAATGCCGCGATAACCTGACCCAAACCACGGGAAAAGCCGCGCGAGATACACGACAAATAAGGTGGGATAGATGGCCATGTCGAAGATGCTGGCCACGAGCGATAGCCATGCCTCCTGAAATCCCCAGCAGTTGCCCATGGCGCGCCGTACCCAGGCGTAGTAGCCGCCTTCCTTAGGCAAGGCGCTGGAAAGCTCACCGATCATGAAAGCTGTCGGCAGGCTCCAGAGCACAGGCGTTAGCAGTAGGATGAGGATCGCTTTTGCATAACCGGCGCCATGTACGATGTCTTCCGTGCCGTATGTGCCACCCGATACCATAAAAAAGGTGGCAATAACCAGCGGCCAGAACGTCAGCTTGGCGGAGCTCTTGCGGACTGCCGAATTCAGCGCGACAGACCCATTCGCGTGCAATGTGGAAAGCTTAGGCACGGAGAATTTCTGTAGTTCTCTCTTCGACTGCTATCGCGGAGCAACCTTGTTGTAGCAGATTAGATTTGTTCTGCCCGGTGATCAAGCAGTGTTTAGCTGAGGCCGTTTTCGCGCTTGTACTCGTCGAAGGCGCCGAGAAATTGGTGGATGTCCTTCTTGCACAGATAATACGGCGTTGAGAGCCGCAGCTTTGACGGCTCGCCACCGCGAATGCGAATTTTCTTCCTCTTCCACATCCAGTCTTCCAGTTGCATCCGCTTGATGGGCGGAACATTCACCGTCGCAATGGCGCAGCGCAGCTTCGGGTCGGGCGAGGTCCACGACTCCGCACCGCGGTTCATCATCGCGCTCAGCATGTAGTCGCAGAGTTGGCGATGGCGGCTCTCAATGCGCTCCATCCCGATCTCGTTTGCCATGGCGATCGCCGCCCGCAGCCCGCACAGAGACGGCACGTTCGACGATCCAATCCGCTGGAAGCGCTCGGCGCGCAGCTTCGGATCGTTCCATCCTTCCGTCGCAATGGTGTTCCACACGCGATCGATGACCTCGTCGCGCACGTAGAGGAAGCCCGAGCCCTTTGGCGCCTGCAGCCATTTATGCGGGCTGGAGCTGTACATGTCGCAGCCGATGTCGTGGACATTGAGCCCCATCATGCCGGGGACGTGCGCGCCATCAACCGCTGACAGGATGCCTTTGGATCGTGCCAATGCGCAAATCTCCTTCGCCGGCAGCACAACGCCGGTCACGGTCGTAATGTGGCTGAAAAAGATCACGCGCGTGCGCCGCGTCACACCGTCACTGAATAGCTGCAGCACCTGCGGCGTGTCCTTCACCGGCTTCGGCAGCGTGATCTTCTTTATGACAACCCCGTACCGTTTTGCCCGCAGCTGCCATGGCTGCTCGCCGCCGGGATGCTCCTGGTCGGTCATCAGCACTTCATGGCCGGATTTCAGGTCGATGCCGTTCGCGATGTAGCTGTTCGCCTCGGTGGCGTTGCGCAGCAGCGCGATCTCGTCACGCGTGCAGCCGACGAACTGTGCCAGCGGATCGCGAAATTCGTTCCATGGCCCGTAGCCCCAGATGGGGTAGTCCTCTGGGTCGGTTTCGTCCAGCTTCTCGGTTGAGGTGTAACCATCGAAGACGGCGCGCAGCACTGGAGCGGGACTCGAGCCGACGGTGCCGTTGTTCAGGTAGATCTCGTCCTCGGGGATGAGGAACTGCTTGCGTAGTTCGTTCCAATAAGCTTCCTCATCGCCGGCGAAAGCGTTCGGATTCGGCAGCGACGCAGGAGCATTCTGTAGCTGCGCGAAAAGATGGTTGCGAAAGGCAAGCGCGGCCCCGGCGAATCCGGCGCTGGCGGTGAGAAATCGGCGGCGATCGAGCAAGAGAGCCTCCCAGACGAACGCGCCATCTTACACCGGTTGTCAGTTTGCGGTTCCGCGTCCGCCACGATTGCCGCTCACTCCAGTTGATGCAGGCCGGGAGCGAATGGGTGAGTTGGTGTAGAGTATTGGAGATTTCTTCCGCCTTTTGAAGAAGTAATTCGGTTCTATCTCCTTGGGGGACTGCTATGCCAACAAGTACCGACAGCTCGCTCATCATGACGAACTTAAAGAACTTCCTGAATGCAGCGCGCGGAAAATCACAATCGGAAATACTAAAGGACTTCCTGCGGATGATCATTTTCCGGGGCGGACTTAGTAAATCGGGTGCCGTACTACTCTGGAAAAAAGAGGATGGCATGCTGCATCTCTTCAATGAAGACGGCTTTCTTTTTAGGGAGGGCTACCTGGACAAGACCAAGTGGACGAAGGAAAAGGACTCGGACCTAAAATTTGCGCTGCACGAATGCTTTGCCGGGCTGGCTTTCACCACCCGCACCACCCAGTACGATCCAGACGTGAGCAAGAATAAACATTACATAGATACGGGAGAACCTATCCGCGACATGTTATGCGTGCCGATTATTCTCCCTTCGCGAGTGTATCCTCTTGGCGTTGCCTCTTTCCATAACCCACCAACGGATCGTCCGTTTTCCGATAAAAAGAGAACTACAATTGAGGTTTCAGTAAATAGCTTGTGCTTTGCTTTGGACTTGGCATCACGGCCGAAATCTAAGAACGTCTTTATTGTCCACGGGCGAAATCTTGACGCACTTAACTGCCTGAAAGTGATCCTCATGGAACGCGGCGTCACTCCGGTGATCCTCGGCGAGCAAGCTCGTGTTGGGGAAGTGTTGCAGAAGTTGGACGATCTGCTAGTGGAATGCTGTGCCGGCTTCGTTTTGTTGACTCCGGATGACAAAGGCCGTTATTACGAGGACAAGAAGCTTCAGGACCGTGCCCGCCAGAATGTCATTTTTGAAGGTGGGTGGCTGAATGCTCTGTTCCGGCAGGGCGAGCACGTTTGCTTTCTCAAGGTGGGCAATGTCGAGCTGCCATCCGACATTGCGGGGGTATGGTATGAGGACTTTGATCCTCGCAAACCGAATGTAAATGGAATCGAAAAGATATTGACCAAGTGGGGCATTAACTGGGTCCGTCCCGTCACACCATAAATATGGAGACTGCCGCTTTCTACAAAAAAGGACATTCCGCAGTAATCGAGACTGCACAACGCTGGGCGGTGGCGATCGACCAACCATGGTTCTCCCAGGCTCGGAGTCTTAGGCTGCAGTCGTATGGCTTTGTTCGGCTATCCGAGGTAGCATGCAGTGCCCCGTGGACTCTTGGCACCTTCCCAGTTTCTGGGTATGCTTGCCAGACGCAAGCCCGGAGTATCCATGCCGCCCAACCCGCAGTCGCAAATTGATTCGTCGCGCGCGTGGCTTCTGGTTGCAGCCGCTTTCATCGGATCCTTCGTCAGCTTCGGCGTCACCTACAGCTTCGGCGTTTTTCTGCGGCCCATGTCGCAGGAGTTTCACGTGGACCACGCGACGATGTCGGTGCTGTTTTCCGTCATCGCGGGTCTGAGCTTCTTCCTCGCTCCTCTCACCGGCGAGCTTGCCGACCGTTACGGCCCGCGCCCGGTGATCGCCGCGGGAGCCGTGCTGATGGGCGCTTCGCTGATCGTTACCGCGCAGGTTCACACCTTTCCCCTGGTGATGCTTACTTACGGCGGAGGGCTGGGGTGTTCCGCGGCATGCATTTATGTCCCCGGCATCTCCGCTGTCGGCGAATGGTTCAAGGCGAAGCGCGACATTGCGCTCGGCATCGCAATCAGCGGCATCGGCTGCGGAACGCTGGTTGCCGCACCAACTTCGGCGCTGCTCATCGACCGCTACGGTTGGCGCGGCGCATTCGTCATCTTCGGATGGGCAAGCGCCCTGCTGCTGCTCATCGATGCGGCGCTGATCTCGCGCTCTCCCGCGGAAGGCCCGAAAGTCAAGGCCGAAATCGGGTACAAAGTACGCACGCCGGCGTTCCTGCTGTTGTACATCAGCCTGATGTTCTCGGGCGTCGCGATCTTTGTCTCGTTCGTCTTCATTCCGGTGTTCGCGATGGACATTGGCGCCACGCGCGTCGCTGGAGCGGCAGTGATCGGCTATATCGGCGCCTCCAGCGTAATCGGGCGTCTCGGACTCAACGCCCTTGCGCCGCGCTTCGGATTGCTGAAGATGTATCAGGTCTCATTCGCAATCCTGCTGGCGAGCTTCGCCCTGTGGATGACCGCGCGAAGCTATCCTGCTCTGGTGCTGTTTGGGCTGGTGATGGGCGTCGGCTACGGAGGAATTGCGGCCATGGCGCCGGCGGTTGCCGCGGCGATCTTCGGCATCGAAGGACTTGGCGAACTGCTGGGGATCCTGTTCACCGGATTCGGCGTTGCCTGCATCATTGGTCCGCCGCTGGCGGGCTTCCTGGCGGACTACACGCACGATTACAAGTGGCCGGTTTTTCTTGCGGCGGGCGCCGCGCTGCTTGGGCTGCTGCTGGTCATCCCAGTCAGGCGGCATCTGCCGCAACCCAAGGAAGCACGCGCCGTAAGCGCCTCTTAAAGAACTGCTATGAATTTCTCGCCGAGGCTGCTAATCACGCCAGGCGCTCTCGATGCCCTTGCAGAGTGCCAATGATGCCTCGAGTTGTTTGCGGAAGCCGGGAGGAACGCCGCTTGGCGCAATCGCGCCAACTGCGAACCGACAACCGACAGCAGACAACTGCTTTAACATGAGCACATGGAAGGCGTTCGTCTCGATAAATGGCTGTGGGCTGCGCGCTTCTTCAAGACGCGCTCGCTTGCCGCGCGGGCATGCGAGCTGGGAAGAATCCAATCCAACCACCAGCCCGCCAAAGCTGCGCGCGAGGTTCGCGTCGGGGACCTGCTCCAGATCAAGACCGACAGCGGCGACTTTGAAGTCAAGGCGCTGTTGCTCAGCGAGGTACGTGGGCCCGCATCCGTGGCCCAGACACTGTATGAGGAAACCGGCTCGAGCCGTCAACTGCGACTGAAGGCCGCCGAGGAGCGCAAGCTAATGAGAGATTTCGCTCCCGCGCCGCAAGGCAGGCCCTCCAAGCGCGACCGCCGCAGGATTATCCAATTCCGCGGCGGACGCAGCTAGTGCCCACAATCAACCTTCCCCTATACCTCTCATAGAAATTTTTGATTGGACGCGACCCCCTGCAACCAGACGACACTTGTGCTGCAAAGGGAGACCGACGATGGGCCTCAGCACCGTTCCACTCTCCTCAGATCCACGCTGGCGTGCCATCAGCGAACCTACGTTCCTGATGTGTCCGCCGGAGCTGTACGACGTCCACTACGTAATCAATCCCTGGATGGAAGGCAACGTACACCGCTCATGCCGGAAGCAAGCCATGACGCAGTGGGAACAGTTGCATCGTGCCCTCGCACAAGTCGCGCAGGTCGAGTTGGTCGACCCACAAGAGGGCTCGCCCGACATGGTGTTCACGGCCAACGCCGGTTTGGTGCATCGCGGAGTGGTTGCGCTCAGCAGCTTTCTCCATCCGGAGCGCCAGGGCGAAGAGCCGCATTTTCGCAAATGGTTTGACGATTCGGGTTTCAACGTCTGCGAGATGCCCCGTTCTACTCCTTTCGAGGGCGAGGGCGACGCTTTGTTTGCGGTGGATGGGTCATGCCTCTGGGCCGGCCACGGGATCCGCACGCGACAGTGCAGCCATCAGCGTCTCAGTGCGACTTGGAACGTCGATGTGGTCTCGCTGCGCCTGATCGATCCCCGCTTCTACCATCTCGATACCTGCTTCTGTCCTTTATATGGCGGCTACGTGATGTACTTCCCCGCCGCGTTCGACGCAGCATCGCAGTCCAGGATCGAGGCGCATTATCCGGAAGATAAGCGCATTCCCGTGAGCGAGGCCGACGCACTCCGCTTCGCATGTAATGCCATCAATGTCGGACGAACAATCCTGCTCAACCAGATCAGCAACGAACTGCGCGATCGCCTCCAATCCCTCGGCTTCCAGGTAGTGCAAGTGCTCCTGACCGAATTCCTGAAAGCGGGCGGCGCGGCGAAATGTCTGGCCCTGCGAATAAGTGAGATGGACGTCACCTACCCTGCTGAGGCTGCACCCACCGCAAAGCACGAAAACCGAAGACCCCCAGACGAGCGCCCGGCGTGTATCGCAGGTTAGATTGCGCTATAACAGTTCTATGAAGAGAACTGCGTTGGCGTTGTTGATGGCTTTGCTGACGTCCGCGGTCACTTGGGCTGCCGACACTTACAGCCAGGGCAAAATTCTCAAGTGGGAAAACGGCACCTACGCCGAAAAGAAGCAGACGAAGAACTGGGTCGTCTATCAGCTACAGGCCGACGGCACGACGTACTCCATCGCTCGGCACAAAGAAACCAAGCCGCAGTTGCAGGCGGGCGAGACCGTTCAGTACACGCTGAAGAACAAGAACCAGATTAAGGTGATCGACGCCAGCGGCAAGAAGCACGAATACCAGATTGTGGGACAGACAGCGGCCCCGTCGCAATAGCGGTTGGCCGCACGTGGTCGCTAACGCCTGCCCTTCAACTTCGCGGTGATCCGCCGCGGCGGGCGAATCGGCGCTCCAAGTATTCCGGACAGGTGCTCGATCTCGGTCACTACGCGGTCGAAATCGTGGATCAGCGGTTTAAGCCGGTGCGTCACACCGCCCAGGCGATACTCACGCACCAGCGAGCGGTAGTACCACAGCGTCTTCGCCTTGGGCGCCGAGAAGCGCGAGAAAGCGATGTCTCCGTCATAGCGCAGGTCACGCAACACGGCGCGCGCGTTGTAGAGCTTGTCAGCGGCCGAGACAAACCGCGTCTCCGCATCCTCGTGGCGCACCCGATGCAGGTAGCGGATTTTGCGCCGCTCCCAATTTTCCTTCTTCTTCGGATCCTCGACGTACGAATCGGTGCAGCCGTCGACGATCTTCGCCACCCGCGGCCCGAAGATCTGCTCGATCACCTTCAGCATCGGGCGGCCGCCGTGATCTTCCACTGCATCGTGCAGCAGCGCCGCAATCGCCATCTCCTCGTCGCCGCCATAGTCGAGCACGATGGAGGCCACGCCCAGCAGATGCGAGAGATACGGAATGCCGCTCTTCTTGCGGTCCTGATCGCGGTGTACCTGGGCGGCGAAGAGCAGGGCATGATCGAAGCGCGTGGACAGCGGGACAAACTTGCGATCGAATGATCCGCGGGGACGGGTGGTCATAATCGTACGCGAAATTGTTCCACACAGGATAGCGGAAAAAGGGAAGGGCAACTAGACGTAACTCCCTAGCTCAAAAAGCGCGGCAGGCGAGCCGCATACATGCCCTGTGACGCGCGTCGTTGACCCGCCAAAATCGCGCATGTTACGGTACGTAGTTACACCATCCTCATTCGCGCCGGATTGGTGCCCGGAGATGCCGATTTTGCGGCTCTGGGGTGGTCAGTCCGCCGAAGGACCCCAAATTGTCTTCTGAAACCCAGGTGGCCGCACCAATTCGCAAGACTGCCCTGAATGCCGTCCATCGCCGACTGGGCGCGAAAATGGTCGATTTCAACGGTTGGGACATGCCGGTCGAGTACCCCTCCGTCGGCGGCCTGATTAAGGAGCACTTGGCGGTGCGTACAGGCGTCGGCGTTTTCGACGTCAGCCACATGGGGGACATCCGCATCTCCGGCCCGCGGGCACTCGAAGCCGTGCAGCACATCACCATGAACGACGCCGCCGGGATGTCCGTCGGGCAGTGCCGCTATTCGGCGATGCTGTACCCGCAGGGGACCTTCGTCGACGACGTAATCGTGCACCGCCTCGGCGAAGATGATTACATGCTGGTCATCAACGCCGGCACGCGCGAGAAGGACGTCAACTGGGTCACCGGCAACACGCGCCACTTCGACGTCAAGGTCGAGAACCTGAGCGACGACTATACCCAGATTGCGATCCAGGGACCCAAGGGCGTCGATACGTTACAGAAGCTGACTGACGCCGATTTGTCGAAGGTCAAGTTCTACTGGTTTACCCACGGCACAGTTGCAGGCTTGCGCAACATATTAATCGCGCGCACGGGATACACCGCCGAGGACGGCTTCGAGATTTATGTGCCCACTGACGAAGAGACCAGCGCGCGGGTTTGGAATGAGGTGCTGGAGGCCGGCAAGGAATTCGGCATTGTGCCGTGCGGGCTGGGCGCCCGTAATACGCTGCGACTGGAAGGCAAGCTGCCGCTCTATGGTCACGAGATTTCCGACTCCATCAACGTATGGGAGGCCGGGCTTGACCGCTTCCTCAAAATGGAGAAGGGGGAGTTCATCGGCCGCGACGCGCTACAAAACGCGAAAGCCGCTGGCATTAAGCGCACGCTGGTCGGCCTGGAGTCAATCGATCGCGGTATTCCTCGCGACGGCTACAAGGTCTTTGACCTAGGCGGTAGCGAGATCGGATATGTAACCAGCGGCTCCTACGCGCCGTTCCTGAAGAAGAACATCGCGCTGGCTTATGTGCCCATCGAGCAGTCGCAGATCGGCCACGAAGTGGCCGTGCAGTGTAGAAATCAGCCGGTGAAGTGCAAGGTCGTACCCACGCCGTTTTACAAGCGCCCTAAGAAGCAGTCGTAGTTCATTTTCGCTCGGTCATCATCCAATCAGGTTCGGTGGTGCCCGTGGACATAAGGAGGACAGCATGGCTTATCCCGCGGATTATAAGTACACCAAAGAACATGAGTGGCTGAAGATCGACGGCAATACCGGCACCATCGGCATAACGGATTACGCGCAGAACTCGCTGGGCGACATTGTTTTTGTCGAACTGCCCAAGGTTGGCACCGAAATCACCGCCGGCAAGACCTTCGGCTCAGTCGAATCGGTCAAGGCGGTCTCCGACTTGTTCGCTCCCGTCTCCGGCACCGTAACCGAAGTGAACGAGGCGCTGAATACTGCGCCCGAGCAGGTGAACAAAGACGCCAACGCGACGTGGATGATTAAGGTGAAGTTGAAAGACCCGGGGGAAGCCGGACAGTTGCTGTCCGCCGCTGATTACGAGAAGTTCGTCGCCGAAGAGGGCGGACATTAGGGCTGCGACAGCGAATTTTGCTTTGTATCAGGGCACGACTTTCAGTCGTGCCGAACAGGGGCTTGGTGAGATCAGGGCTTTAGCCCCTGCAAACGTCCGAGGCAGGGGCTAAAGCCCAATTCATTGGTCAAGTTGTTGCGGCACGTCTAAAGACGTGCCCTGATACAAATCTTGTACGATTATAGTTTCACTCTAACTACGCCCAGGAAAGCTACAGGTACCCATGCGCTATCTTCCTAAGTCGCAGTCCGACCGCGAAATCATGTTGCGCGAGATCGGCGCGAAATCCATCGACGACCTCTTCGCCGCAATCCCCGCCGAGTATCGCCTGAAGGGCGACCTCAAAATCCCGCGCCAGTACGCCGAAAGCGAGATCGTGGAGTTCTTCCGCGAGCGCGCGGCCAACAGTGCGCAAGGCTACGCCACCTTTCTCGGAGCGGGCGCGTATTCGCACTACCGCCCGGTCGTCATCGAGTCGCTCGTCTCGCGCGGAGAATTCTTCACCGCCTACACGCCCTACCAGCCGGAGATCGCCCAGGGCACGCTGCAATCCATCTTCGAATTCCAAAGCATGATCTGCGAGCTGACCGGCATGGACGTAGCCAATGCCTCCATGTACGACGGCTCGACCGGCGCCGCTGAAGCGCTGATGATGGCCGCCCGCATTACCGGGCGGAACAAGGCCGCGGTGGCCGCCACCGTTCATCCCGAATATCGCGAAGTCATCACCACCTACTCGCGCTACCAGGGCATGCCGATTTCAACCTTTGGATATGCCAAGAATGGGCGCGTCGATCTCGATACCCTCGACATGGCGCTCGACGAAGACACCGCCGGCGTGCTCATCCAGTCACCTAACTTTTTCGGCACCATCGAAGATGTCGCCGCTCTCGCCGACATCGTTCACAGCAAAGGCGCGCTGCTTATCGTCTCCATTGCGGAGGCCGTTTCCCTCGGAATCGTGAAGCCCCCGGGCGAGGCTGACATCGTTAGCATGGAGGCGCAGTCGTTCGGCGTCCCCCTGGGATTCGGCGGCCCGTACTGCGGCGTGCTCGCCACGCGCGAGAAGTTCGTGCGCCAGATGCCCGGCCGCCTCGTTGGCGAAACCCGCGACCGCAATGGCAAGCGCGGCTTCGTGCTGACCCTCTCCACCCGCGAGCAGCACATTCGCCGCGAGAAGGCTACTTCGAACATCTGCACCAACCAGGGACTCGTCGCGCTGATGTGCGGCATCTTCATGAGCGTCTATGGACGCGAAGGGCTGAAGGAGCTGGCAACGCAAAATCTCGCCAAAGCGCACTACGCCGCTGAGCAGTTCAAGAAGAGCGGCGCGACCCTGCTCTTCGACGGCGCGCCGCGATTCAACGAGTTTGTCATTCAAACCAAGAACGACCCGTACGCGATCAACGACAAGCTGCTGGGGCAGCGCATCATCGGAGGCTTCCCGCTGAAAAAGTTTTATCCCGAGCTGAACCATGCGGCGCTGTGGTGCTGCACTGAGACGACAACCAAGGCGTCGATTGACGCGGCTGCGAAGGAGGTGGCGCGGTGAACCCCAACGACAAAATCAAGAAAGCGACCACCCACATCAGCCAGAACGAAGGGCTGATTTTTGAAAAGTCTTCGCCCGGCAAGAAAGCCTACAAACTGCCGCCGCTGGATGTTCCTGCGGTCGATCCCGCCGAGCTGCTTGGCGAACACGCGCGCGAAGAGCTGGGCGAGATGCCGGAAGTCAGCGAGATCGAGATCATCCGCCACTACACGCGCATCTCGACATGGAATTACGCGGTCGATCACGGCATGTATCCGCTTGGCTCCTGCACCATGAAGTACAACGCCCGCGTAAACGAATACGTCGCGCGGCTGATGGGCCTGGCCGAGGCACATCCCTATCAGCCCGAGCGCATCAGCCAGGGCGCGCTGCGCATTCTAAAAATGCTGAGCGAGCAGCTCATCGAAATCACCGGCATGGATGCGATCACGCTCCAGCCCGCCGCCGGCGCTCATGGTGAGCTCACCGGAATTCTGATGGTGCGCGCCTATCTCGAATCGCGTGGCAATCCGCGCAAGAAGATCCTCATCCCCGACTCTGCGCACGGCACCAATCCTGCGACCGCGGCAATGTCCGGCTACACCGTCGAGAACCTGAAATCCAACGCATCGGGCATGGTGGACATTGCGTCGCTGGAAGCGCAGGTGAATGAAGATGTCGCCGCGCTGATGCTCACCAACCCCAACACGCTCGGCGTCTTCGAGCAGGAGATCCACAAGATCGCCGACGTGCTGCACGCCAAAGGCGCGCTGATGTATATGGACGGTGCCAACATGAACGCGCTGGTCGGCAAGGTTCGGCCCGGCGATTTTGGCGCGGACGTGATGCACCTGAACCTTCACAAGACCTTCTCCACACCGCACGGCGGAGGCGGTCCCGGCTCAGGTCCGGTCGCCTGCAAGAAAATTCTTGAGCCGTTCCTGCCTGCGCCCGTGGTCATCGCCAAGCCCGTTGGGACGCTCGGTTTCGAATACAACCGTCCGAAGTCCATCGGGCGGGTGCGCATGTTCTACGGCAACTTCGGAATGCACGTGCGCGCGCTGGCATACATCATGGCGAACGGGCCGGACGGCCTGCGGCAGACGACGGAAGACGCCGTCCTCAACGCGAATTACATCCGCAAAAAGCTGGAGGGCGTGTACGACCTGCCCTACAGCACCCCCACGATGCACGAGGTCGTCTTCAGCGACCGCATCCAGAACCGCAAAGGCATCAAGACCGGCGACATCGCCAAGCGTCTTATCGATTACGGATTCCACCCCTACACCGTCAGCTTTCCGCTCGTCGTTCACGGCGCGCTGATGATCGAGCCGACGGAGAGCGAGTCGAAGGAAGAGCTTGATCTGTTCATCGATGCGATGAAGTCGATCGCGGAAGAGGCCGAGCAGGACCCCAAACTGATTGCCGAGGCGCCGTTCAACACCCGCATCTCGCGCCTCGATGAGGTCAGTGCCGCTCGCAAGCCCGTGCTGCGTTGGAAGCCGCAGACTGAAGCTGTGGCAAAATAAGTCTGGGCAAGCATGACTAGTCGCCAGCTTGGTTCCGGCGCGGCGCGCAGCCTCAATTGAGCCGATGCAGGCTTTAATAACCGAGTGATGCTGACTGCTCCGCTGGCTCGTACCTCAACGCCCGCCCAAGCTGGCCAACCGGGCTCGACGCTCCTGCCACTCTCGCGTGGCGAAAATTCTCGGTCCAACTTCGATCAGCCGCGGCAGCATCTGGAAGACCGACACCGGCGTCCATCTTGTTCCCTGCCGCGTGCGATGGCCGCGGCGATTGAGTTCTTCCGCAATCACTGAGTACGGACCGTCCTGGACCGTCAGCTCCATCATCAGCAACAGAATTTCCTGCTCCTTGGGGTTTTCTTCCAACCGCGGTGGATCGCTTGCGACTTGCAGACCGAACGGGACCTCCTCCGGTCCTCGCGCCGCGTCTGCTGCCTCCGGCAGCTCACGCTCCCACTCGACGGCAACCAGCTTCCAGCCATCTGCCGTTTGACGCGCAATCTCGTCGGCTCCAAATGACTCTGGATTTTCCTGCCGCATGCGTTCGAGTCGTGCCATGCTGCCTCCTTTCACCACATCTCGCTACTTCTCCCGCAGCGTCTGCATCGGATCAACTCGCGCCGCGCGATAGGCAGGCACGCTGCTCGCCGCCAGTGACACTACCAGAAGCATCGCACTCACACCCACGAACGTTAGCGGGTCGAACGGCCGCACCCCGTAAAGCATCTCCTGCATGAATCGCGTCAGCAGCAGCGACGCGACAATTCCGATCGCCAGCCCCGTAGCGGAGAGCAACAAACCACGCCGCAGAATCAAGCCAAGAACGCTGTCGCGTTGCGCGCCGAGCGCAAGCCGCAGCCCGATCTCCATCGTCCGCTGCGCCACCATGTATGTGAGCACCGCGTAAAGTCCGACCGCCGAAAGCAACAGCGCCAGCACCGCAAAGCTCGTGATCAACATGGTCTGGAAACGCGGGCCGGCCGCCGTGCTGGAGACAGCATCGGCCAGGGTACTTATCCGGTACAACGGAACATTTCTGTCCATCAGCGCAACCTGCGATCGCAATGGTCCCAGCATCGCAACGGGATCGCCAGCCGCCCTGATCGCAATCAGAGGTGTGGTAATTGCCGCCTGCGCAAAGGGAAGGTAATACTGGGGGTCGACGTCAGCCGTAAGTCCCTTTCGTTTGACATCACCCACCACGCCCACTATCTCGCGCATAGAGGCTGGTGTAACTCCGTCGCTGAGGCCCGTCTTGAAATGCTTTCCGAGCGGATTTTCCCCCGGGAAATACTTCCTCGCGAAGGCCTGATTGACGATGACCACAGGCTGCGATTTGGAATCGTCGCTCAGGCGGAAGTCGCGTCCGGCGGCGAGCGGGATGTGTAGCGTCTGAAAAAAGCCGGAGGTGATGATGGCCAGATGCTCGGCGGGCTCGTCGCTCGGCGCAACGGGCCGCCCCTCAATCTGAAAAGAAATGTTGATCTGGCCGCCGCTCATTGGGATCGGCCAACCCGCGGCTACGGACTGCACCCCGGGCTGCGCCTCCATCCGGGAGATCAGTTCCTGGATGAACTGCACCTTCTTGAGCCCTTTATATTGATCTTCAGGTAGGCCCATTCTGGCCGTCAGGACGCGTTGCGGATCGAATCCGGGGTCGACGTTCAGGACGCGGATGAAGCTATGAATGAGAAGTCCGGCGCCTACCAGCAGAATCAGCCCCATAGCCGTCTCTGCGACCACGAGGGAGTTGTACAAGCGGTGTTGTCCGCGCCCGCTGGTGACGTTGCGCGTGCCCTCGCGCATGGCCAGCGCAGGATCGAGCCGCGACATACGCCACGCGGGCATCACTCCGAACAGCACACCTGTCACAATCGAAGCGAATGCGGCAAACGCGAGCACCGTCGAATCAACCGAAACCTGATCCAGACGTGGCAGGTTCTGCGGCCCTAAGTGCAACATCGTTTTCAGTAGGAAAACCGATATCGCCACCCCGGCGGCGCCTCCGCAGAGCGCCAGCAAGACCGATTCAACCAGAATCTGGCGGATGATCTCCCAGCGGCTCGCACCGAGCGCCGACCGGACCGCGATCTCCGGACGCCGCCGCGAGGCCCGTGCCAGCATCAGCGCCGCAACATTGACACAGGCAATCAGCAGAACAAAAACAACCGCCGCGAAAAGCACCCGCATCGCCGGCCGGGTGTCGCCTACCAGCTTTTCAAGTTCTGGTTCAATCAGCGCGGTCGTGGTGTACTTGTTGCTGTCGGGGTACTGCGTCGCCAAGCGTCCCGAGACCAAGTTCAGGTCAGCGCGCGCCTGCGCGATCGATACTCCCGGCTTTAATCGCGCGACGACGTCCAGCATGTCTTCGCCACGGGCGGCCGTCGCGGGTTTCTGTCCCGTGGCATCGTCCGCCAGCGTGGTCCATAGCGCCGGCGGAGGATTGGTCAGCGGGAAGCTGAAACCCGACGGCATCACCCCGACCACGGCGTAACTGAGGCCGTCGAGAGTTATTGTCTGGCCGACGATGTCACGCCTGCTGCCGAACTTCGATCGCCAGAGCTCGTGGCTCAAAACAGCCACGTGGGTTCCAGGTTTTTCTTCTTCGGACAAAAAGCTGCGGCCCAGCATGGGCTGTACACCTAGAACGCGAAAGAAGTCGGTTGCGACGACGTAGCTCTCAAGTTCGACGGGATCGCCACTGCCTGTCAGGGAAAGACTGTCACGGCGGTAGCAGGCGATTGCATCGAACGAGCGGGTCTGGTTACGCCAATCGAAGAAGTTCGGATAGCTGAGGTTCTCAGGAACGGCTGCACCGGAGCTGTGGTCTTGCTGCTGCAGATAGACCAGGCGGTCCGGCTCCAGGAATGGCAGCGGCCGCAGCAGCACTGCATTGATCAGGCTGAAGATGGCGGTGGTCGCGCCGATGCCCAGCGCCAGCGTCAACACGGTCGTCAGGGCGAAGCCCGGGCTCTTACGCAGTTGCCGGATTGCGAATCGTAGGTCTTGCAGCAAACCCTGCATCCATCCTCCCCGGGTGAATCCATTGCCAGAGTTACACGTCAATGGCCACGGCGAGGGCTACGCAGACGCTTGCAAACAGCGGAGATAACGTTCGGATCAGGTCGCCAAAACAATCCGCCCGCGTCCACATTCGGCATGCTTCGTTCAGAAACGGACAACGAACCGAACGCATTTCGGCGCAAGTGCGCCGCCCAATGTTTACACCTTAAGTAACATTCTCAAAGTAACATTCTCATGCCCGGCGGGCGGGCAGGTGGTACTCTGGATACGTCCACGGCGTCCGTGGTGCGCGTAACGGAAACTCCGGGCACGCAACCTCTTCCAAGAAATCTGCTTGATCGGCTGCGGTTAAGGCTTTTGGTCGAGTGTATTGTCGCGCCGCTTGTGTCATAAACTTAAACCACCGCTTCGATCATTGGAAAGAACTATCGCCTAATGTCATCTAACGGCTTTCATAGCAGTTCCTCGCGTTTCAGCAACATGCGGTCGCTGTTCAGCGTCTTCTCCAGCGACTTGGCCATCGATCTGGGTACTGCGAACACGCTGGTTTATGCCCGCGGCAAGGGCATCGTGGTCAACGAACCCTCCATCGTGGCGATCAACAAGAACAACGGTGAGGTCGAGGCCGTCGGCAAAGAGGCCAAGGAGATGCTTGGCCGCACCCCGGGCAACATCGTCGCCATCAAGCCCATGAAGGACGGCGTGATCGCCGACTTCAAAGTCACCGAGAAGATGCTGAACTACTTCATCCAAAAGGCGCACAACCGCAAGATGCTGGTACATCCGCGCATCGTCATCGGTGTGCCTTCGGAGATCACGCAGGTGGAAAAGCGCGCGGTCATGGACTCGGCGTATCGAGCCAAGGCCAGCGAAGTTCATCTCGTCGAGCAGGCGATGGTCGCCGCCATCGGCGCCGGTCTGCCCATCACCGAACCCAGCGGCAACATGGTCGTGGACATTGGCGGCGGCACCACTGACATCGCCGTAATCTCGCTCAGCGGCATCGTCTATTCGCGCTCGGTGCGCATGGCGGGTAATCAGATGGACGAAGCCATCATGAATTATCTCAAGCGCAAGTACAACCTGCTCATCGGCGAGCGCACAGCGGAGCAGATCAAGATCGAAGTCGGCTCAGCTTATCCGCTGGAGAAACCGCTGACCATGGAAATCAAGGGCCGCAATCTCATCGAGGGCGTGCCTAAGACCATCACCATCGACGACAGCGAAATTCGCGATTCGCTCACCGAGTGCGTGTCGACAATCATGAACGCGATTCGGGTCGCGCTGGAGCGCACTCCGCCGGAACTCTCGGCCGACATCAGCGACCGCGGCATCGTGCTGACCGGCGGCGGCGCCTTACTGAAGAACCTCGACAAACGCATCCGCGAAGAAACCGGATTGCCCGTGTCCATCGCCGACGACCCATTGTGCAGCGTGGTGCTGGGCACCGGAAAAATGTTGAGCGACTTCAAGCTCCTGCGCAAGATATCGATTGACTAGTGGTTGATCGAGTGACTCACCACTTGGTTGATCGAGTGACGCATCACTTGAATGTAGCGAAGAACGCCCGGGTCAAGAAATTGTCATCACGCGCGCAGCCAAGAATGTGCAAAGTATAAGAATTGTCATCACGAGCGAATCCGGGGTGATGACAATTTTTATAGAGCGTACAGCATTCATTAGGCGCGCAGCCTCGCAGTACCGGCGCTATTAGGCCGGCATCAGTATGGATATTTTCCTCGGCCGCTATCGCAACCTGATCGTACTGGCGGCCATCCTGTTCGCGCAGATCATCTTTCTCGCGGTGCAGGTGCGCCGTCCCACCCACGAGGGCGATACCCGCCTGATTCGCGTGTGGGCAATCTCCGCCGTCACGCCCTTTGAAAAAGCCGTGGTGCACAGCCAGCAGTGGGTGCAAGACCTGTGGACGACCTACGTATATCTGCATGGCGTCCGCCGCGAGAACCGCGAGTTGCGCGCCGAGATCGAACGCATGAAGATTGAGGACGCGCGCCTCAGCGAAGACGCTCGCATGGCACGCCGCGTGCAATCGCTGCTCGCCTTCAAGGAGCAGTATGTCGAATCCACAGTCGCCGCCCAGGTGATCGGCACCAGCGGCAGCGAACAATCGCGCGTGCTGTACATCGACAAAGGTTCCAGCGACGGCATCAAGCCCGACATGGCTGTTATCACGCCGATCGGTGTCGTTGGCAAGATCGTACAGGTCGCGCCCGACTGGTCGCAGGTGCTGCCCATCAACGATCAGTTCAGTGGAGTCGGCGCCGCCCTCAAGAATTCGCGGCTGCAAGGCATTCTGAAGGGCACGCCTAATGGAGCGACTACCTTGCAGTACATCATGAGCGACGAGAAAGTCATTCCCGGCGAAGACGTCATTACCAGCGGCGGCGATCGCATCTTCCCCAAAGGCCTGCCCGTGGGCAAAGTCGCTTCGGTCGCTCCAGGCAAGGACCTGTTCCTCAACATTCGGGTGATCCCCTCAGCCCGCCTCGATCAAGTGGAGGAGGTGCTGGTCGTCACCAAGATCACGGAGAAGATGCCCGACGCCAAAGAACTCGGCCCGCTGCGCGCTTCCGACATCCTCGCCGAACGTCTGCCCACCGTCCCCAACAAGACCGACGTTGACGCCGCAGGCAATGCCAAACCAGGCAGCGCTTCAGCGGCGCCTGGAACCGCACCGGCAGGAGCGGCAACTGTTCCTGGCGCTGGAACCGCTGGTCGCACGGCGCCATCGGGTCCCGGCGTGAAACCTCCCACTGGATCTGCGACCACCGTCGCCAAGCCTGCTGGCAGTGTAACTCCTGTGCGAAAAACTCCGGCGTCAACGGCCACCACCGGACCTGTCAAAGTAAAAGCTGCGACCACATCCGCCGCGCCTCCGGCCACAACACCGGTCGGCCCCGCAGATGGTGCCACACCAGAGAGCAAGCCGCAGACTGGCCAGCCTGGCTCACAGACCAGCGGCGAAGCTTCAGCTCCCGGTGACAAGCCGGCCCCTCCTGCTCCAGAACCGGCCCAGAGCGCACCTGCGCAACCGCCGCCCACTACTCCGCCCGCCGGAGCGCAGCCGCAGCCATGAGTACGCGCGACATGCCTTTTCGCGGCAGCCTGACCAGTCGTGAGCAGATCTCGGTCTTCGAATTCAGTTGGCCGGCAATTCTTCTCATACCTCTAATCGCCGTCCTCATTCAGGTCTTCATCCCGGTGAAGGTCCGCTTCATGCCGGTTATCGACCTTCCCTTCCTGGTCACCATCTTCTTCGCCACCGCGCGTCGCAATCCCATCAGCGGATGCCTGACCGGTTGCTTCATCGGCCTTCTTCAGGATCTCTTCGCCGGTTACAACCATCCGCTCGGGATGTATGGAATCGCGCTCACCGTCGTCGGCTACCTGGCCTCATCGCTCGGGGTCAAGATCGACGTTGAAAACCCCGGCTCGCGCTTCCTCATCACATTCGTCTTCTTTGGAGTCGAGAAAGGTGTGTACTACGGCGTGGCACATGGTCTCCTGCGCCAACCTCTGCAATGGAGCTGGAGCCATACCGCAATCTCCGCCCTCGCCAACGCGGTGATCGGAATCTTCGTGTTCAGGTTCCTGGACAGGTTCAAGCAGCGCTGAAAAACATTTTCACCACAGAGAACACTGAGAGCACCGGGTTTTTCAAGAATTTTCCCTGCCTCCCGTGTGCTCTGTGGTGAAAAAAGAACCCCCGAGGGAAGCCCCTCTTATTCCACCAACATGCAATCGCCATACGAATAGAACCTGTATCGCTCGCGCACGGCATGCTCGTAGGCGTGCAGGATGCCCTCGCGTCCGGCAAACGCCGACACCAGCATCAGCAGCGTTGATTTCGGCAGGTGGAAGTTGGTTAACATCGCACCCACAACCTGAAACTGAAATCCCGGATAGATGAAGATGTTGGCTTCGCCGCCTTGGGCAGAAATTCGTTGTTCGGAGGAGCTGCTCGTACCAGAAGATTCCGCCAGGGTGCCCCGTCCAAGCCGATTTTGCTTGGGCGGGGGTATTTGTCGCGCCGCATACTCCAGCGTTCTTACCGTCGTCGTCCCCACCGCCACAATTCTCCTTCCTGCATCGCGCGCCGTCTGGATCTGCTCCGCTGTCTCCTGCGAAATCTCAAACCACTCGCTGTGCAGCACGTGATGTTCAACGATTTCCGCACGCACCGGCTGAAACGTTCCCAGCCCCACGTGCAGCGTCACCTCGGCCATCTCAATACCGCGTCGGCGAATCCGCTCCAGGATCTCCGGTGTGAAGTGCAGCCCGGCGGTCGGTGCCGCAATCGAACCCAGCGCCTTCGCATACACCGTCTGATACTGCTCGCGGTCCTCCGGTGTATCCGGACGGTCGATGTATGGCGGCAACGGGATGTGCCCGATACGATTCAGCACGCCGAAGAAATCCTCGACCGCATCGAAGCGTAGATGGCGCTCGCCATAAGAGCTGCGGTCCACGATCTCGGCCGCAAGTTCGTGCGACTGCTCCGTGGCGTCCTGTCCGAAGTAGAGCCGCTCGCCCACTCCGAGCTTTCTGCCGGGATGCACCAGCGCCTCCCACTCCAGCCCCGATGGCGAGAGCTGCTTCGTCAGCAGCACCTCAACCTGGCCGCGCAGAAATCCCTTCGCAGCAGGATTCTCCTCCGACAGCTTGTGCGCACGCAAACCGCTGCGGTGCCCATACAGTCGCGCCGGCAGCACCTTGGTATTGTTGAACACTAGTAGATCGTCGTCACGCAGCAGCTCAGGAAACTCGCGGAAGCCACGGTCCTCCAGCAGCTCGCGCTTGCGATCCAGGTGCAGCATGCGCGCCGCAGCCCGGTCGGCCAGCGGCTGCTTGGCAATCAGCTCCTCCGGCAGGTGGTAATCGAACTCGGAAACCAGCACACCACAATTATTACGAATTCCCCGTGCTTATCGGCATTCCCTTTCATCTTTTCCTTCCGGCCAGCCCAACAGCTGCGGTACGATATTTGCCTGGCGGGGTGTTCCGTGCATCGCAAGACTGAGCAACAGCACCGCGAAGAAATCATCCGCTTCGGCAAAATGCTGCATCAGACCGGACTGGTCGCGGCCACCGACGGCAATCTCTCCGTGCGCCTCGATGACGGCGCCATCCTCTGCACGCCGACCTTGATGAGTAAGGGCCTGCTGGAGCCGGACGACCTGGTCATCGTCGATTCCAACGGCGATAAGCTGGCAGGGCCGCGCGACGTTTCCAGCGAGATCGCGATGCACATCCTAATTTATCGCCGCCGTCGCGACGTGGGCGCGGTAGTGCACGCGCATCCTCCCACCGCTACCGGATTTGCCGCCGCCGGAATGGCGCTCGACCGCGCTCTCTGCGCCGAACTCATCGTCACTCTGGGATCGGTGCCGCTGGCCAGTTATGAAACTCCCGGGACTCCCGAACTCGCCGCAGCGCTGGCCCCTCTCGTGGCCGACCACGACGCGATCCTCATGGCTAACCACGGCGTCGTCACCTATGGCGTTGACCTCCTCAACGCCTACATGAACATGGAAACCGTGGAGCACTTCGCCAAGATCGCGCTCGTCACCCACCTGCTCGGCAAGCAACAAACCCTCAGCGACCACCACGTCGACAAGCTGCGCGAAATCCGCACTAAGTACCTCGCCCACAGCCACGCCGCGCCGCAGACGAAAGACTAACTTTCATCTTCTTAATGACAAGAGGCGGAGCGAACCGCGGGTGCCCCGGCAAACGGTGCCGCTCTATTCACCACCATCCTTCGAGCGCCCTACCCTCTCACTCAGCCGCGCCGCTTGTGTGATGAGGTAGTTTTGCTCCGGAATGCTCGTTGTCCGAGTAGCTGCGATTCGATAGCACTCGATGGCCGCCCCAGGCTCGCCCGCCTTCTCCAAAAGGTGCGCGCGAACTGCGTCCAGACGATGATGCCCGGCCACACGCGCGTCCGAGTCCAGCGCCTTCAGCAGCTCAAGCCCTTTCCTGGGCCCATGCACCATGGCTGCCGCGATGGCATGGTTCAGCGCGACCATCGGATTGTCTGAGATACGTTGCAACAGCTCATACAACGCCAGGATCTGCGGCCAGTCGGTATCTTCGGCGCGCCCCGCCTCATCGTGTACCGCGGCAATCGCGGCTTGCAATTGGTAGGACCCAATCGCTCCCTTCGACAGCGCTGTTGTCAAAAGCGCGATGCCCTCCGCGATGGCTTTCTGGTCCCACAGGCTGCGGTCCTGTTTGTCGAGCGGGATCAACTCGCCGTCTGCTCCGGTTCGCGCCCTGCGCCGCGCGTCGGTCAATAACATGAGCGCCAGCAGCCCCGCAATCTCGGCGTCGTCAGCCACCAAACTATGGACCGCGCGCGTCAGGCGAATCGCCTCCTGCGCCAGCTCCACCCGATGCAGTTGTGGGCCTGAGCTGCTGGTGTAGCCTTCGTTAAAAATCAGGTACAGCACATGCAGCACCGACCGCAGCCGCTGCGCCTGTTCCTGAGGGCTGGGCAAACGGAATGGTACGCCTGACGCTTTCACGCTTTGCTTGGCGCGGCTGATCCGCTGCGCCATGGTCGCTTCGGGCACCAGAAACGCATGCGCAATCTCCGCGGTCGTCAAGCCGCCCACGGCGCGCAACGTCAAAGCAATTGCCGATGACGGTGTGAGTGCGGGATGACAGCACATGAAGAACAGGATGAGCGTGTCGTCTTGATGCACCTCAGGCTCCAGATCGACTGCGGGCGCGACCAGTTCGGACTCCATCGCCACCGCGGTTTCGCGGCGCTGGCGCGAGATCTCGCTTCGCAGATGGTCAGTCATGCGGCGAGAAGCGACCTGAATCAGCCAGCCGCGAGGGTTTTCCGGAACGCCCTCGTTCGGCCACTGCAGGAACGCAGCCAGCAATGCCTCCTGCACCGCATCCTCCGCTGCCGCAAAATCGTGGAAGCGGCGAATCACCGCGCCGAGCACCTGCGGCGCAAGCTCGCGCAACAGATGCTCGGAACTGTCGTCCCACTGCCTCACCGCGCCATCTCCCGTCACAGCATTTCCGGCGGCGGCCCGCTCATCACCGGCCGCACTTCAATCGGCATCGTCCCTCTACCTTTGGGAGCAGGCGCCATCGAAGCCCGTGCGGCTACCTTGTACGCTTCTTCCGGAGTGTCCACGTCGATGATCCAGTAGCCGGCGAGAAACTCTTTGCTCTCCGGGAAAACTCCATCCGTGATCGGCGCCCCATCATTTCCCGCGCGCACGATTTTCGCCTGATCGGGAAACGCCAGGCCCTCTGCTGCCACCAGCACTCCCGCATCGTTCAGTTCCTTGTTGAAGGCGTGCATGAAGGCAAACTGCGCCTCTATCTCCTGCTTGGTCCAGGTGGCAAACCAGGCAAAATCCGCCTTGGTGCCCGACATCATCAGAATGTATTTCATAATTTCTTCTCCTGTTTCACACGCGCCACTCGGCGCGGCGGCGAAGTTATCGGCTCAAATGCCTGCGGGACCACCCCTACCTGCAATCTGGGCCCAGCACGGGCTGCACTTCAATCGGCATATTCAGCGCCTGTCCCCCGGGACCGGGAGCTGCCGAAATTCGCGCCGCAATTTTATAGGCCTGCTTCGGACCGTCCACGTTGACGACCCAAAAACCGGCGAGAAATTCCTTGGATTCAGGGAACACTCCGTCGGTCATGGGCGTCCCATCTTTGTCGGCCCGCACCAGTCTCGCTTGATCGGGAAACGCCAGACCCTCATCCGAGATCAACTCTCCCGATTGTCGGAGCTCCTGGTCGATGCGCCGCATGAATGCGATGTGCGCCTGGAAATCCTCCTTGGACCAGCCCTTCAGCGGATCGCTGCCCGCTTTCATCGTGTTCATCATCAGAATGTATTTCATGTTTTTCCCCTTCCTTGCTCTGGTTTGTGCTTTCACATTGAAGTCGCAGCGGGTAGCGTGTTCTCGACATCCCGGAATATCGATTTTGAAGAATTTTTTTGACCGGTTGCACCCGCTTCGTGTCTCGCAGCTACTTTGACGCCCCAGGTATCCGTCCGTCAGGAGGCACGCTCATAATTCGCCGTACTTCGATCGGCATATTTAGCGTCACTCCGCCGGGTCCCGGCGCTGCTGAAGCTTGGGCCGCAATCTCATAAGCCCGCTCTGCACTGGCGACATCGACGATCCAATAGCCCGCGAGAAACTCCTTCGACTCAGGAAACACACCATCCGTGACCGGTTCGCCGTTTTTCCCTGCGCGCACGCTCTTCGCCTCGGTCGCGAGCTCCAACCCCTCAGTCGAGACCAACTCCCCCGATTCACGCAGCCCGCTGGTCACGGTCTTCATGAACGCGATGTGTGCCTGGATGTCCTCGTTTCGCCAACCGGAAACTCCCGCATAAGAGTCTCCGGTTGTCATGTTGTTCATCATCAGCATGTATTTCATCTGTTCTGCTCCTCAAAATGTGCGCTGATTTCTGCTCCTTCATCACGTAGTCGGAGCCCCCGGCCCGTTCTCGACATCGCCGGCGGCCCTCCAAAAAAAATATTTCCCTGCCCGCGCATGTCGATTTCGCACCCTGCGAACCGACTACCCACAGAGGCTGATATGACGAGCAACCCGGCAATTATGGAAGCTTATAACGATCTAGCGGCAACCTGCGCGATACCGCAGCGCTCGATGCAGCACCAGACTCCGGCAATCGGCAACTTGAGTTACAGCGCACGCTGCCGGCAGCTGGCCGAGCTGGGCGGGGATTGCTACGGCTTCATCCCGCTGCCCGACAATCGCCTGGCACTGTTCATCGCTGACGCCTCTGGCAAGGGCTTGCCGGCTGCGCTCTCCATCGCCGCTGTCCAGTCATCCTTGCGAACCGCGCTCGCCCTTGCTGGCGCCGATCCCGACGCTGTCGTGCACGCGGTGAATCGGCAGGCGCATGCATGGCTGCGGGCAGGAAGCTACGCTACCTTGTTCTTCGGGGTCTTTGATGAGGCAACCGGCACTCTGCGCTACGTCAATGCCGGTCACAATCCTGCGCTGCTGCTTCGCCCAGACGGCTCTGTCTCCTGGCTGGCAGCTACCGGTCTGCCGGTCGGAATGTTTCCCGATTCCACTTACGACGAAGGACGGGTCCAGCTTAGGCGCGGCGATCTGCTTGTCGCCTACACCGATGGCGTAACTGAGGTGACGGATCCTGATGGCGAAGAATTGGGAGTTGAAAGGCTACGCCGGGCAGCATCCGACAGCGCCGCGCGCGACGCCGACGGAGTTGTTCACGCAATCTTCACTACCATGGACGAATTCTCGCGCAGACGTCAGAGCGACGACGCCACCGTTCTGGTTCTGCAGCATGAATTGCCTTGTATCAGGGCAGGTCTTTAGGGTCGTCCTGGGAGTGCTTTTATCCGGTCGCTATCACCCTTCACGCAATGCCTCCATGGGATCGACCGAAGCCGCCTTTCTTGCTGGCAGATATCCGGCTGCAATAGCTACCGTGGACAATGCAAGGGATACACCACAGAAAATCGCGCTGTCATGCGGGTTGACGCGGAACAGCAAGCTGGCCATGAACCGTGTTAGCGCGAAAGCTGCTGCCAGCCCTACTACCACTCCAGAGCACGCCACTACAGCCGCCTGCCTGGTTATCATGCGTGAGATATGCGCGCGCTGCGCTCCCAGGGCCATTCGGATGCCGATCTCCTGAACCCGCTGCGCCACGTTGAAAGCGAATACTCCGTAGACGCCGATAAGCGCCAGACTAATCGCAATCGTCCCAAAGATTGCCATCAGTGCCGCGTAAGAGCGTTCCGCCGAGCTCTCGCCGGCCAGACGCTGCTCCAGCGTCGCCGTACTGTACACCGGCATATCGGGATCAAACTGTTGTAACGAATCCCGCAAGGAAGCAAGCAGTGTGTCTGGATCGCCGTGCGCCCGGGCCACCAGACTAAGACCGATGATAGCTTCGCTTCGCCGCAGGGGAGTGTAGATGATCGCAAGCTCGGATTTGTCCTGGTGCAGGTCCTCAATCTGGGCATCTCCCACGACTCCGATCACCATCATCCATGCCGCTCCAGATCCCCCAAACTTAACGCGCTTTCCAATAGGATCTTGTCCAGGCCAGATCCGTCGTGCGAACGAACGGCTCACGACGGCGACTGGAGGCGCGTTCAAGTCGTCGTTGGAGATGAAGTCTCGTCCCGCAAACTGGCGTATTCCCATCGTCTTGAAGTATCCCGGAGTGACTTCATCGTTGTAGAAATCCTGGGGGCTTGTGACCTCGGGTTGACCTTCCGGTGTAAAACCACGGTTCAGTCCCGGCCAAACAAACGGATCGACCGATGTGACCGCCGCGCTCTCCACTCCTGGTAGGTTTCTCGTGCGTTCGGCGACAGCATCACCGACGCCCAGGCGGGCGTCCCCTTCGTACTTTCCATTAGGCACATCGAACCGCAGAGTCACAAGATGATCAGAGCGAAAGCCGGGATCGACCTTCCGCAATTGCCACAAGCTCTTGATCACCAGCCCGGCCCCGACGGTCAAGGTTACCGACAACGCGACCTCAAGCATCGCGATCACCGTCCGCGTGCGGTGTTGACCTGACGCCTCGCTGCGGTTTCCACCCGTGGTCAGGGCCGACTGCGGATCGCGTTTGGAGCATTGCCACACTGGCACCACCGTCACCGCGAAGACGGCACACAACACCATTGCAATGGTGTAGGCCACCACGCGGAAGTCCGTCGCCGGAGCGGCGAAACCGGGAAAATCGAGCGGCAGCAGCGAAGTCACCAGACTCCTGCTGGAGATAAATAGTGTTACGCCCAGAATCGCTCCCGCACCCACAACCATCGCCGTCTCGCTCAAAACCAGACCGAATAGGTTGCCGCGGGTGGCGCCCAGCGCCAGCCTGACGGCGAGTTCACGTTCCCGCCGCGACAGCCGTATCAGAAACAGATTGGAGATGTTCGCGCTGGCAATCAGCAACACCAGCCCGACTGCGACCAGCAATCCGATGAAGGCTGGCTTGTAATTGCGAGCCAGGTCTTGTTGCGCGGCAACAAGGCCGAAGCTGCGGTCGCGATTCTCTTGAGGATATGCCCGGGAGAGTCGATCTCCGATAGTCTTGACTTCCGCTGCCGCCCCCGAAGAGCTCACTCCGTCCCGCAAGCGGCCGATAACGCTGATCCAGTGGATGTCGCGGCTATGCACGAAGTCAAAACGCGCTACTTGAGGATAGATGAGATCGTGGGTCGCAACCGGTACCCAGAGCTGCGCTGTTCCCGAGTAGCCGTGGAAGCCCGCCGGCATCACTCCCACCACGGTGAACGGCGTTCCGCTCAGCTCCATTGTGCGACCCAGGATGTTTGGGTCCGAGCCGAAGCGTTCCTGCCACAAGCCGTGGCTGATGATCATCGCGGGATGCCCGAGGTCATCTCGCTCACTGAACTCTCTTCCTCGCGCAGGATAGACCCCCAGCACGCGGAAGTAGCCGGGAGTTACATTTTCTCCCAGCAAGCGCTGCACGCGATCGCCCCCGGCCACATCTGCTTCGATGGAGCTCCACGCGGCGAGATCGCTGAAGCAATGGCTCCCCTTCTGAAGATCGAGGAAGTTGGGGAAAGCCACGCCGCCCCGGCCCCCCTGCCGAATGCTTTCCCACAGATTGACCAGCTGCTGCGAATCACGGTACGGCAGAGGACGAAGAAGCAGCCCGTCCACCAGACTGAAGACAGCAGTGTTGACGCCGATGACGACAGCAATCGTCACTACACACAGCATCGAAAATGCAGGCGTCTTCCACAACCGCCGTAGCGCCTGACGCATATCACCTGACATGAAACCTCGCGTCTTAGGAGCGTTATTCCGCCCTTATGATTAGCCGGCAACAACCCAGTATCAGGTGTTAGGCGGCAATCCCCTTGCCATCGATTTCATACTTAAGCCCTTTCTTCGGCGCCGCTCAGCACGGCGGACGGACAACGGTTGTTCGTTACCGATACCACTTGTTCGGAGATGGACAATCAAAATTGTGTGAGAACTCAACCCGCAAGCGCGTGCCCGCCAGTACTACATGGAAGCTCTCCTGCTCAGCGAACATACAGCCGGGCGCGAAAAGTTGCTCATCGTCGGTGTGCGTAGAGGCATGCTGCAACTGCCTCCGTGGCTGACGCCATCTGACCCAGTACCCAAGAGCTGGATCAAGGTCGGAACACGGGCCTGCCGCCACCGAGTTCAATCGGTTCACTGAAGAATCGCAAATTATCAGCTCTTACCCCACTAAAGCGCTCGCCAGCCTGGCACAATTTTCGCAATTTTTGACTACCACAAAAGGCCCAGCGTCTTATAATTCCTCCCAGTCTGAATCCTGTCCGGGGGTGAATCTTGCCAACCAAAGCCCGCCTGCTCGCCTTGCTTGTCGCGTTTATCGGTATTGCAAACTTGTACTGCGCAGCAGCCAATTCTTCCTCTCGCCCTGCCGCTCAAAAGCAGTCTTCAAAGTCAGGCGGCCCCGACCTCACCCTTCCCTATCCCACCGACGTCCTCACCTATCACTACAATGTCTTCCGTCAGGGCGCGATGCTCCACGAGACGACGCTGACGCCCAGCAACGTCAACGTGAACTCGTTCGGAAAGGTCGGCTTCCTCACGGTGGACGGCAAGGTTGATGCCCAGCCCCTTTACGTCAACAAACAGTTGATTCACGGCAGCATCAACGACACGGTGTACGTGGTCACGGAGAACGACAGCGTGTACGCCTTCGGCGCGGAGTCCGGCACACAGTTCTGGATGGTGTCGGTGCTGCGTTCGGGTGAGACACCGAGCGACGATCACGGCTGCAGCCAGATTTCGCCCCAGATCGGCATCACCGATACTCCCGTCATCGACAAGCGTGCGGGCCCGAACGGCGCCATCTTCTTTGTCGCCATGACTAAGGAGTTCTCCGGAAAATATCATCAGCGCCTGCACGCGCTTGACCTGACGAGCGGCGCCGAACTGTTTGGTGGGCCCACCGAAATCGCGGCCATGTACCCCGGTACGGGTGACGGCAGTCAGAACGGTATGGTCATCTTCGACCCCGGACAATTCGCTGAGCGCGCCGCTATCCTGGAATACGGCACGACGCTCTACCTCGCCTTCACCTCGCACTGCGATGCTCGTCCCTACACCGGATGGATCATGGCCTACAGCGCGCGCACACTCGCGCAAACTTCGGTCATCGACGTGACGCCGAACGGCAACGAAGGCGCCATCTGGATGGCCGGAGATGGACTGGCTGCCGACAGCTCGGGCAACATCTACTTCCTCGACGGCAATGGCACCTTCGACACTACCCTGGATTCGCACGGCTTCCCCATCATGGGCGATTACGGCAACGCCTTCATGAAGCTCTCAACCTCCGGCGGCAAGCTCCAGGTCGCCGACTACTTCAACATGTACAACACCGTGAACGAGTCGATGGCCGATGAGGACCTCGGATCCGGCGGCGTGATGGTCTTACCCGATCTCAAGGACAACAACGGGCAGGTGCATCATCTCGCGATCGGAGCGGGTAAAGACACCAACATCTATGTCGTCGATCGCGACAACATGGGCAAGTGGAATCCGAATAACGATAACCAGATTTATCAGGAAATTGACGGTGCGCTGCCCAATGGCGTGTGGTCGAAGCCGGCCTACTTCAACAACACGGTTTATTACGGGGATGTGGGCGACTATCTGATGGCCTTCCCGATTTCGAATGCGATGCTGGCGACCAAGCCCAGCTCGCAAAGCCCCACCGCCTTCGAATATCCGGGCACCACGCCCAGCGTCTCTGCCAATCAAACATCGAATGGCATTGTCTGGGCGATCGAGAACACTGATCCCGCCGTCTTGCACGCCTACGACGCGACTAATCTCGCGAACGAGCTGTACAACAGCAATCAAGCCTCAGGCGGGCGCGATAATTTTGGGCCGGGCAACAAGTTCATCACCCCCATCGTTGCCAACGGCAGGTTGTTTGTCGGCACACAGACCGGAGTGGCGGTCTTTGGGTTACTTCATTGACAGGCCCTAGTTACCCCCACTTAGATGGTTGTATGTAACAGTCTTGTTATCAATGGCTTGCAAGGCACAAAATTGTTCCACGTGGAACAATTTTGCGGCACCCAAAATCGCGTTATTTCAGCAGCGCCAGAACTCTTGCTGGAGCGCCAGAACCTTTTTCCAGCTTGATGGGAGCGACAACGACGATCGCGCCTGTTGCCGGAAGGAGAGCCAAGTTCGCGAGATTCTCGAGGTGATAAACGTTCTCGCTTGAAGTGAACAGGTGAATGGGGTAGGTCGTCGTCTCGCCCTTCTCGACACTCATAGTGTCGATGCCAAGCCCAACAACGTCGCGGCTCTTCACTAGAAACTTCGCGGCCTCGAGCGAGAAACCGGGATAGTGAGTCAGGCGATCGGTCCTCTCGTTCCGGTATTCCTCTTGCGATTGCCAGCGCTGCTCCCATCCCGTCAACGCCAGCACAACTGCGCCGCTCGAAATCGTGCCATGATTCGCTTCCCAATCGGCGATGTCGCGAACGCTGATTTCATAATCGGCGTTGGTCTGCACTTGCTCGCGGACATCGAGCACCGCAACCGGTCGCACCAGACGATCTGCCGGAATCTCGTCGACTGTCCAGCCGTTGGCAGCAAAGTGCGCCGGAGCATCAAGGTGTGTGCCGTAGTGCTCCTGGGTGGTGAAGATACGCGAATAATAACCATCGCGTTCCAGATCTCCCAGCGTGGTCGCGAGAAACGGCGACTGTTCCGTGCCCTCCCAATTGGGCGAGCGATCGTTCAGCGAGTGAGTAAGATCGATGACGGTGCCAAACGCGCTGGGACTGGACATGACCTCTTAAGCTATCGCAAGCAATAACACGCGAGCGCAAGTCACAGCCTACCGCAAACCTCTTCCCGTTGAACATATCGTTATAGCCAACTCGCGACAACCAGGCGCTATTATTGTGCCGGTAACTTCTGGTGGGCTGGCGTATCAAAGCTTCAAGGCAGAGTTTCGGCATGCGCCAGAGCGAAAACACCGTGACCGCGCAACGACACAGCACCGGTGCCCTCGCCAGCCAGTCGCCGGCGACGCGCGACGCTGAGCTGATCGCGCGAATCGTTGGCGGCGAACGCGAGCTCTTTCACGAGCTAGTGCGGCCCTACGAACACAGCGTCTACCTGGCGACCTACTCGATCCTGCAGAAGGAAGAGGATGCGGAAGATGCCGCGCAGGAGGCGGTGCTGAAGGCGCTGAAGAACATCGATAAATTTCGCGCCGAGTCGAAGTTCAGCACTTGGCTGATTTCTATCGCGATCAATGAGGCGCGCGGGCGATTGCGTCACGAGCGAGTGCTCAAGTTTGAATCGCTGGACGCGCCGCAGCACGACGAAGAAGGAGCGCCATTGCCGGCGGTCATCAGCGACTGGCGAGAAATTCCGGCGCAGGCGCTGGAGCGCCAAGAGCTCCGCGCGCTGCTGCAAGCGGCAATCGCCAGGTTGCCGGAGATTTATCGCGAGGTGTTGCTGCTTCGCGACGTCGAAGAATTCAGCATTGCCGAAAGCGCGGCGACGTTGGACGTGAGCGAAGGAGTGGTGAAGACGCGACTGTTGCGCGCCAGGCTGATGATGCAGAAGATTCTGGCCCCGCAACTGGCGTCGAAGCGGAGCGGGCTGTTTGGGTTGTTCCGCAGCAAGGCAGGTGGATCATGGTTCTGAACTGCAGGCACGTGTGGGATCAAATTTCCGACTACATCGATGGCGAGGTTGCGCCCGAGCTGCGCGAGCTCATCGAAGAACACCTGGCCCACTGCCGGCACTGCGCTGCCGTGCTGGATTCGACGCGCAACATTTTGGTTCTCATCGCTGATGACCGCACGTTCGAGCTGCCGATTGGCTACAGCGACCGTCTGCACGCGCGCTTGCAGGCGGCGATTGCGGGCGGAGATTAGTTGGAAAATTGGGTAGTCCCACATTGTGGGATATAAATAGCGACAGCACGTGGGGATTGTTGCAGGGCTGAGTTGAGAAGACAAAAATGCGAGTCCCGTAGGGACGGCAGGTGTTGCGTGCAGACTGGACGGAGTGTGCGGTCCGAGAATCAGGCACTTGGATCGAGCATACTCAATACGCTCAAAACGCCTGCCTTCCCTACGGGACTCCGGGCCTTAAATGGAGATTCCCGCGTTCCTCAGAAAACGGGTAGAGGGATAACGTCGGGACTTGCCCAAAAGCTGTGATCGAAACTGGTTCAGCTGCTGAGTTACTGAGGGACAGACTGCCATGAAACTACATCCAAAGTCACTTGCCCAAAGCGTACCAGCCCATCGCTTGGGGGCGGCGGGTTATAACGGGGAATACATGCCGGACATTTTGGGCATGCGCCGCTGCTGCAGTCCCTGGTAACAGACTCTACAGGCAGAGAAAGGGTCACCGACAGCTTCGATGGGGACCACTCACCGTTTGCCGCAAGCGAACGCACATTGTCGGTGATATCGAAGCTGCGGGAATCGCCAGCCGCGCCTTCGCCATGAACCTCTGCATCGTGGTGGTGTTCTCCAACTCCGAAGAAGTCAAGATTGCCTGCATAGTATGATCCTGCCGGGTCAAGCTCCGCGTTTTCAGGGAGGTCTACGTACACCCAGTAGTACATACCGATCGGCTTGCTGATGTGGATATCCTCGATGTTGAGAACGACAGCCGAATCGCGCGTCTTGCCGGAGATTACCCCGCTTATCGCCTGTTGTACGTCGGGCGGAAGATCAAAGGAAACTGTCGTGGCCTCGGCGCCTAAATCGACGGACGATCGGGCCGTTACCGACGCAATCAGAGTGGGCGCTTGATTTTCTACGGTCCCGGCGAAGAGTGTGTAAGCGTCGTCTGCTTCCGGACCGCCTGGTGGGAACGGCGGAAGACCTTCGCAAGAGTCGTAGATATATCTAAGATTCACAGCGGCTAGGACGACTTGCTCACCGGTCAGGCAGACCTCTTTCGACTTTAAGGTGACCACATCTTTTCCATCAGGACCCTTAGTGACTACCTTCTCCACGTCGTAAAACTTGAATGGCGCTGTCCACCAGTCATTACTGGCATCCTTCGGAGGATACTGACCTGTCCTGTTATACAGTTTGTCCCAACAATACCAAGCACGATCAATGTTGGCATGAATAGGCCAGAATATGGGATCGGAGGCAGCCCCGACGGGATTGGTCAATAACCCACCGACGCCCCCAACCGTCGTGTGCATCGGATTGTGAGGCTGGCTCTCGATTTGGCCCTGCTTGCCTCCGAAGGCGCTATGCCGGTCCGCAACGCCTCCAGCGAACGTCAATACGCCAGGCATAAGTGGTGGACCCCAGAACTTCGCTTTGCTCTTGTCACTGGGGAAAGCTTTTTCTGCGTTCACCACGTCATAACAAAGCGGTTGTCCGTCATTAATACCGCAGCCCGGGCCGGCTATGGTATTCCGCTTTTCGGCATAGAGAGGATTGCCGCTTTTTGGCGTTCTAAACGGTGTTGGTATTGCTCGTTTCACCTTCCAATTCGGGTCGGAATCGGGGACTGCAAAGTTCCAATAGGGCACTGTCAGATTATCGTCCCCTGACATGGCGCGCAGAATTCGTTCGAAGTAGAAAAGTTCCATCCTGTGCCACGGCAAGAAAAACCATCCAGAATGTCTGCAGCAATACCAGGGAGCGCCCGGCGGAGGGGGCATACGCGCCTTGCTGGCATCAAACCCATGGATGTTGGCCTGGTACTGCCAGCTCAAAGGGTTTGTCGGATCCTTGATTTTCATCATTTCCTCGACCCCTTTGCTGAACGAGGCCCATTCCGCCGCTGTCATTTTAGCGGCGTCTTTCCGAACATAGGGCCGTGGCGGAGGCGTGAATTCTTTAAGGCAGTCCTTGGTACTGTCGCAGGAGGCTTGGGCCTGAAGCCAGATCGAACTTGAAAAAATGAGTAGGCTTGATGCAATTAATGCTCGGAAAGTGATTTGCCAAAATGCATTCTTTAGCGGGTTCATTTCAGGCCTACCTTTCTCTCAGGTTTGATATTGCGCGTTCCTGATTCCGTTTATTGCGGTTCGCCATCCTGGACTTTCTTCTGGCCTGAGCTGGGAAATCTTCGTTTCACCGACCCGGCCTCCTAAGCAAAGGAGGAGAGCATTAGAGACATGTCGAGACGCCCAGTCCTTCGAAAAGCGCGAATGGGTGGGAACCCGGGGCGGGGCCTGTCATTTATTTGCGATGGCTGATTCCTCACCAGCGATGCGCGCTTCCAGCCTGGACAGACGCCGTGCCAGCTCGTCGATTTTCTCTTCCTAAGCTTTAATCCGGAATTTCCTTTTGGCCTCAAGAATGGCACCATAGTACGCCTGTCTCGCCTGTTCGCGACATCGTAAAACCGATTTTTCATCGGGAGCACTCCCGACCGTCTGCCATCCGCACCAGCACGGCTTAAATGGAATCTCTATTCAGCTTGAAAGGCTGGGCTAACTTCGGTCGCGCCTGCGGCGCTCCGGGACGACTTCCCGGGTCTCGAACACCGCGAGACCCGGGGCACCCGCGGTTCGCGCTCCGCCTCTTGTCATTAACAGAACCCTCGCCGACTGAAGTCGGCTCGGGATAACAAAGAGAAAAACGCTAACCGGCACGACCAAAGGTCGTGCCCTGACTCATGTCCTTCGACGACGGAGTTTTCTCAGCGGAGCCGGCAACCCTGAAGTTGTACGAATGGCGGAAGACTGCGCTTTGCGGCATAGGAGGTATGTAGTAGACTCCGGGCATCGCTCCCACCAGGTCCTGCCATGGGAAACACGCTGCCCGATCGCGTGCGCCTCGGAGTCTTCGAAGTCGACCTTCGCGCCGGTGAACTGCGCGACGGTAAGAGCACGGTCTCCTTACAGGAACAGCCCCTGCTGGTGCTGCGACTGCTGGTGGAGGAGGCGGGCGGAATCGTCACTCGCGAAGAGATCCGACAAAAACTATGGCCCAATGACACCGTGGTTGACTGGGACCGCGGCATCAACACCGCGATCAGGAAACTGCGGCAGGCCCTGCGGGACAGCGCAGAAGAAGCTAGATACGTGGAAACCATCGGGCGGCGCGGCTATCGGCTGCTAGTGCCCGTGGAACGGATACCGGAGCTTGGGGATCCTTCGTCCAGCAGCGACGGTGGAGGTGTGTCTAACGGCGGCGCTGCGGTACTGCGGGCCAAAGCTGAGAATGCCAGCCTGGTCGGCAGAAAGGTTTCGCACTATCGGGCGTTGGGCGTCATTGGCGGCGGCGGGATGGGGCTGGTGTATGAAGCCGAGGACCTGAAGCTGGGACGGCGGGTCGCACTCAAGTTTCTGCCGGGAGATCTGGCATGGGACCCGACGGCGCTACATCGGTTTGAGCGCGAGGCGCGGGCGGCGTCGTCGCTGGATCATCCCAACATCTGCAGTATCTACGAAATTGAAGAGCATGAAGGGCAGCCATTCATCGTCATGCCCTTGCTGCAGGGCGAGACGCTGCGCGACCGTCTGGCTGGGGTTGCCATCGGCCGGAGTACGCTGCCCCTCGATGAGCTGCTGGACATTGCGACCCAGATCTGCGATGGGCTGCAGGCGGCGCATGACAAGGGCATCATTCACCGCGACATCAAGCCGGCGAATATCTTCCTCACTGCTGCGGGACAGGTAAAGATTCTGGACTTCGGGCTGGCGAAGCAGGTCAGCCCATCTCCCGCGGGCGATGGGGTCCAGGTTGAAGGTGGGGCAGCGGCGGCGGCGGCCCTGCGTGCCGGGTCAGTGCCGTTGGATGAGACCATCACGCGAATCGGAGCTGCGATGGGGACAGCCGGGTATATGTCGCCGGAGCAGATCCGTGGTGAAAAGTTGGACGCGCGGACGGACCTCTTCTCTGTTGGACTGGTGCTGTATGAGATGGCAACGGGACAGCGGGCGTTTAGCGGCTATACAGACGTGATGGTGCAGCAAGCGATCCTGAATCAAACTCCAGCTCCGGCCCGGGAACAAAATGCCACGATCCCGGCAAAGCTGGCGGCCATTCTTGAGCGGGCAATCAGGAAAAACCGGGAAGAGCGCTATCAGAGCGCCGCAGAACTGCGTGCCGATCTCCGAGCTGTGGCGGACCAGTCCCTGGAAACTGAGAGTGAGAAGGTCCATGTTGGTTGGCGTTGGAAATGGCTGGCGGCGGCGGCGATAGTTTGGGTCGCGACGATTGCCGCCGGGCTGTATTGGCGTTCGCACCACCGGGCAAAACTCACTGCGCAGGATGCCATCGTTATCGCTGACTTTGATAACCAAACAGGGGATCCTGTCTTCGATGACACGCTGAAGCTGGGACTCTCAACGGAGCTTGAGCAATCGCCATTCTTCACCCTGGTTTCTCAGCAGAGGGTGAATCAGACGTTGAAGGAAATGGGCCGGCAAACTGACCAGCGTTTGACGGCTGAGATTGCACGAGAGGTTTGCCAGCGCACGGGCAGCAGGGCGATGCTGACGGGATCGATAACGAGTGCTGGTAGCCAGTACGTGGTTGGGCTCGAGGCTGTGGACTGCGAATTAGGCAACGTAATAGCAAAGGTGGAGGCCCGGGCGGCCGACAAGAATGCGGTCCTGAAAGCTTTACATACTACGAGCGTCGATTTGCGAAGGAATTTGGGTGAATCGCTAACCTCGCTGCAGAAGTACGCCACTCCGTTGGAGGAAGCGACCACGCCATCCCTGGAAGCGCTGAAAGCGTACAGCCTGGGGTGGAAGACGCGACTGGCGCACGGAGGGGTTGCGGCCCTGCCGCTCTATAAACGCGCAGTAGAACTCGACCCCAATTTCGCGATGGCGTACGCCGTCACCTCCGGTATTTATGGCGACGAGGACGAGCGCTCGGCGATGGACGCGCGCACGGCATATGAGTTGCGGGGGAAGGTGAGCGACCGGGAGCGATTCTACATAGAGGCAGGTTACTACCTGAGAGCTACCGGAGAACTGGAGAAAGCGGCGCGGACGTACGAGGACTGGCTAAGAACTTATCCCAGGGATTTTGTACCTTATATCAACCTGGGATGGGTGTCGGTGCAACTCGGAAACTTCGAAACCTCGGCGACGGAAACTCAAGAAGGCATCCGCTTAGGGCTGAATCAGTGGGCACTGTATCTCAACCTGGCTACTGCGTATCAGTATCTCAACCGTCTGGACGAGGCAGAGGCGGTGTACAAGGAGGCCGAGGAACACAATTGGGGAGCTGAAAATCTGGTTCGCGGCCGTTACTTATTGGCGTTTCTGAAGAGTGACGCGGCGCAGATGTTGCAAATGGCGAAAGCTGCCGAGGGTAAGCCGGGCATAGACGACACGATGCTGGCACTTCAGGCCGAGACGGAGGGCTGGCACGGAAGATTGAAAAACGCGCGCGAGTTGACCGGGCGGGCGGTTGATTCGGCGCAGCACAACGACGGCCGCGGGAGGGCAGCCGGCTATAAGGCGGCGGCGGCGTTGCGCGAAGTGGAGTGCGGAAACCCAAAGCATGCCCGTGAAGAGGCGGATGCGGCACTGGCCATGATGCCAAGCAAACATGTGCGTGCGCTGGCAGCACTCACATTGGCCCGGGCCGGCGACATAGCAGGGGCGGAGAGGTTGGCTGCCGAACTCGACAACGCATTTCCGCTGGATACGCGAGTTCAGAAGTATCGGCTGCCAACCATCCGGGCTGCCATCGCGTTACAACGCAATAGCCCAGAACAAGCCATTCAACTGTTGAAGGTAACGAGCCCAATCGAATTAGGAGACTCGGGCTACCTTCTACCGGCTTATTATCGGGGAGAAGCGTACCTCGCGCTGCACGACGGAAAGGCTGCGGCGGCAGAGTTCCAGAAATTCGTTGAGCACTACGGTCTGGTAACGAATTTTCCGCTGGGCGCGCTGGCGCGTTTGGGGCTGGCGAGGGCTTTTGCGCTAGAAGCTGCGACGGATGTGGCGGCTCGCGAGAAAGCCCGCACGGCGTATCAGAATTTCCTCGTGCTTTGGAAGGATGCCGATCCCGATATTCCCATCTATAAGCAGGCCCAAGCGGAGTACGCGAAGTTGTAGCGCCTTGTGGAACGTGTCCTGCCCACGGCACTCGGAGATGATGCGCGTGACGTCTTCCCAGCCGTAAACGGCTGGGCTGACTTATGCGCGCCTACGGCGCTGGTATACATCAGAGCTCGTGGTGGAACCAGGGGTGGGTGATCAGTTCGGCGGCGACGAGCAATAGCGTAAGGATCGCCAGGATGAGTTGGAGCCAGCGGCGGCGGCGCTGTTGCGGCGTCAAGGGGCGGATGCGCCACGCGGCTGCGGGATTGCGCCGCAGCTTCTCCTCATTCCACAGCAGAAGCAGGCTGATGAGCGCGCCGACAGCGCCGATGGTCAGCAGCGGTATGCGAATGGCTTCGCGATGGAAGCCGCGCGCGGGGCCGCCCGCTCCTGCCGCCAGCAGCGATGTCAGCCCAAGTGCGACGCGCAGTCCGCTGAGCCCCACGGCGGCTACGCAGATGCTCTCGGCCGCGGCAAGTGCAAGCGAGCCCCAGGTGAGCAGCAGACGGCTGACGTTGGAGCGGGGTTTCTCGGGATCAGGTTGCAAATCCAATCGGCCCACCAGTCCGTAATTTATATGACGGTCTCAATGCTACAACGTGCGAGCGCCGGTTTTGGATGGGTTGTAACCTTCGCGGTGGCTCGGACTCTAATCAGGTAAGCGCAACGGGGTAGTTGAACCGACCAGGAGAAGTCATGGCGAAAGTGGTAGGACGTTTTGCTTTGCCCGTGCTGATGATTGCAGTCTTCGCAGGCTGCCTGATGCACGGTAATGTGGCGGCGAGCGAGAAGGGGATGGCCCTTCCCAAGCCGGCGGTGGATGAGACGATGGCGAGTGCTCCGGGCCAGGAGACGGCGGTGATTGCCGGCGGCTGTTTCTGGGGCATCCAGGCAGTGTTTCAACACGTGAAGGGCGTGATCAGCGCGACGTCGGGGTATTCGGGCGGCTCGTCGAGCACCGCGGAGTACGAGATTGTCAGCACCGGCACGACAAACCATGCCGAGTCGGTGAAGATTGTGTTCGATCCGTCAAAGGTCACGTACGGCCAGTTGCTGCAGGTGTTCTTCTCGGTGGCGCACGATCCGACGCAACTGAATCGGCAGGACCCGGATGAGGGCACACAGTACCGGTCGGTCATCTTCTATAGCGGGGATGAGCAGAAGAAAATTGCAGACGCGTACATCGCGCAGCTCGACGGTGCGAAGGTGTTCCGGCACAAGATCGTGACCCAGGTGGTGCCGCTGAAGGGGTTCTATCCGGCGGAGGGCTATCACCAAAACTATGCGACGCGGCATCCGGATAACCCGTACATCGCGCGCTTCGATGCGCCGAAGGTGGCGGCGTTGCAGCAGATGTTTCCGCAGCTTTATAAGAACCAGTAGGAACAGGGGCCAGTGGGCAGGGGCCAGGGGATAGTGGTTAGTGGATAGTGAATGACAATAGGACATGGATCAACACAACCGGACATTCATCAGCGCAGCTGAAGCTGCGCACTTCAAAGCTTATGAATAATCGCAGAAGTTTTCTCAAGACCAGTTTTCTATCGCTCACAGGAGTTGCCTTCATGAGTCTGTTCAAACAAAGCGAAGCCTCGGCTGAGCCGGCGGCCACAAACACGGCGACGAACTATGTCGAGGTCGTCGAATTCAAAGACAATGGCGAAAAAATCGGACCGAAGCGGGTGGCGAAGGTGGTGAAGACGGACGCCGAATGGAAGGCGCAGCTGACGCCTGAACAGTTCGATGTGACGCGTCACAAAGGGACGGAGCGCGCTTTCACCGGCCAGTATTGGGATCTGCACGCCAAAGGTCTGTTCCGCTGCATCTGCTGTAACAATGCGCTGTTCAGCTCGAATACGAAGTTCGATTCCGGCACGGGCTGGCCGAGTTTCTGGGAGCCCATCGCCAAGGAAAACGTGAAGTCCTCGGGCGATGTAAGCCTGGGCATGATGCGCACAGAAGTCGTGTGCACCGAGTGCGATGCGCATCTGGGACATGTGTTCGATGATGGTCCGCGCCCGACCGGGTTGCGGTATTGCATGAATTCGGCGTCGTTGAAATTTGTGAAGGCGTAATCCGTTATTGCCATCAACCGGTTCACCCAGGTCTCGAAAAAAACGCGAGACCTGGGGCAGGCTCAGGGCAGGCTCTGGGGCACCCCCTACGTCTTTTCATTTCCAAACTATCGTGATCAGCGATTATTGCCGTTGAATTCCTTAGCGACTACAATTCGCTGACGGATCATGGAAATTCCAGTTGAGGCGAACTTCGGAGCCATCCTGAACGCGGCTCCGGATGCGATGCTGGTCGTCGATCAGCAGGGCCGAATTGTGCTCGCGAACTTACAGAGCGAGCGCCTATTCGGCTACTCGCCGTCGGAGCTGGTGGGCAAGAAGATCGAAGTCCTCGTTCCTCCGCGTTTTCGCGCCAAGCATCCTGGACATCGTTCCGGCTATTTCGCGGGCGATCCGCATGTCCGTCCCATGGGAGTGGGACTGGAACTTTTCGGACTGCGAAAGGACGGGACGGAGTTTCCGGTTGAGATCAGCTTGAGTCCGATGGATACGCCCCAAGGGGTGATGGTGATCAGCGCGATTCGTGACGTGACCGCGCGCAAAGGGGCCGAGGACAAATTCCGGGCGCTGCTGGAGTCGGCCCCCGACGCGATGGTGATTGTGGACCAGCGGGGAAAGATCGTGCTGGTCAACTCGCGGACGGAAGAGATGTTCGGCTACCCGCGGCAGGAGTTGCTGGGTTATTCTGTCGAGGTCTTGATCCCGGAGCGCTTCCACGAGCACCACCTTCTCCATCGGAAAGGCTATGTCGCCGAGCCGCGTCAACGGTCGATGGGAGAGGAGCTGGAGCTGTTCGGGCTGCGAAAAGATGGGAGCGAATTCCCCGTCGAGGTGAGCCTGAGCCCCATCCGGACGCCCGACGGCGTGCTGGTGGCGAGCGCTGTTCGAGACATAACCGTGCGCAGAAAAGCCGAAGACAAATTCCGTTCGCTGCTTGAAGCTGCGCCCGACGCGATGGTAATTGTGGACGAGCGCGGGCGCATCACGCTGGTGAACGCGCAGACGGAAAAGCTGTTCGGCTACGCTCGCTCCGAACTGATTGGGCAGCCGGTGGAACGCCTGATACCTGAGCGTTATGGCGGGCTGCATCCGCGGCACCGCACCGACTTCTTCGCCAATCCTCACGTGCGCCCGATGGGAGTGGGGTTGGAGCTCTTCGGACTGCGCAAAGATGGAAGCGAGTTTCCGGTGGAGATCAGCCTGAGCCCGCTGGCGACGGAGACGGGAACTCTTGCCTCCAGCGCCATTCGCGATGTGTCAGAACGAAAGCTGGCGGAGGAACAAATCAGGAAGCTGAACGACGAACTTGAGGAAGCATTGCGGCGGTCGGAGAAGTTGGCGACGACTGGCCGCCTGGTTGCTACCATCGCGCATGAAATCAACAACCCGCTGGACGCGCTCTCGAACATGATGCACCTGCTGAGGCAGAATTCTTCGCTGGATTCCGAGGCTGCCGAACTGGTGGAGCTTGCGGAGCGCGAAGTCCGCCGGCTGGCGGCCATCAGCAGGCAGACGCTGGCGCCGCATCGCGAGACCAAGCTGCCGGTTGTGACCAAGCTCTCCGCACTGCTGGACGATGTCTGTGCCATGTACCGCCCGCGCCTGCAGGCGGCAAAGATAGAAGTGGAACGCAAGTACGACATCGAAGGTGAAGTGACGATTTACCCCAGCGAGTTGCGGCAGGTGTTCACCAACCTGATCACCAACGCGATCGATGCGATCGGCAAAAAGGCCGGCTATCGCTCGCCATTGAAAAAGCGCCGGAGGGGCAGATAGTGATTAAGGTGCGCGATACGGGCTGCGGCATTCCCCAGGAAAATCTAAAGATCATCTTCGAACCGTTCTTCAGCACCAAGGGAGATCAGGGAACGGGGATAGGCCTTTGGGTGATCAAGGGGATTGTGGACAAGCTCGGCGGAAGGATCGGAGTGGAGAGCTCGACGAAGGGCGAGACAGCCACCACATTCAGCATCTACCTTCCCGCAAACAAAACCGCCGCCGGTGCTCAGGAATCCGAAAATACCTCTCCGCCCATGCCGTTGAAGACCGCATTACAAGCCAGACAAAGCTGATTGATACTGTTGTTTGCCCCGAGCGATCAGCCAGCGCCGAAGAACAGCAGGTCCTTCGACTCCGAGTGCCCCAGAGGCGCATGGCGCTCTGGGGCACTCTTCGCTCTGGATAACACCCAAAACTGGCGGCGAAAGGCGCAGACCTGCGACCAAAAGGTCACGCTTCTACGGCCAACATGGGATTGTGCCGAGTACCACCGCGTGGCACGATGCACTCACGCAACAATGGTTGGACTGGCTGCCCCCGTTGACAGGCCGGGGCGAAGCAAAGCAGGGTTTCTTCTCCTTACCCTTGCAGCTGGTTCTTCAGCAAGTACAGGCTGGGCCCAGTGCTCCCCTCACTGGGCCTTTGTAGTTGCTAAGGACGAGGGATTAGGGATTTGCCCCCTAGTCCCTGACCTCTGGATACCTAATTCCTGGCCCCGCTTTTACGTATTCGAGTTCCTCGATGGCGAGCGGCTTCTGCTCCTGGATATCGCTGAACCCTTTGTCGCTGAACAGGCTGGTGTAGTAATGATGAGCGCGCTCCCACGCCTGATCGTCCGGCAGAGCACCAAAGGTCTCGACGTAGCTGGGACTGCCGGGGAAGGGGAACATGGGAACGGGCTCGCTCACCCAGACGCCGTGAGCTTTGAGATGTTGCTGCCAGCGGCGGATTTCATCTTTGTTGTCCTTGCCGGTGAGGATGAGGTTCGCCTGCACCCACGGAATCCTGGTGCGCGCATAGATCAACAACTCAGTGATGCGCTCGGTGGACATGCGGCAGTTCTTGTTCAGCTCGTCGCGCCCTTCGTCGGTAATGGATTCGATCCCGACCTCCATCGAGATACATCCGGCGCGGCCCAGCAGATCGAGAGTTTCCTCCGCCCAAAGGTCGATGCGGGTCTGAAATCCAATCTTCACCTCGCGCTGGGCCAGGGCCTCGAGCAGCTTCAGGACATTCCTGCCTACTCCGAAGATCTCGTCGATGAAGTAGATGTAATCCACCCCCCGGGCCACCAGGCGATCGACCTCGCTGAGGAGAGCGTCGACCGTGCGCTCGCGAAACTTGTTGCGGAACAAAGTTTTGTTGCAGAAATTGCAGGACCATGGGCAGCCGCGAGCGAACTCCAACTCCGCCCCGCGACCCTCGCCAGTGAAGACATGATGACGGTGCGAGTGGGCTTCGACGTTGTAGTTGTGGAAGTCGAGTGGGCCGAGGGCCCGCATGTCGGCGACGCCGAGTTCAGTGCTGATGTGAAAACTTCCGTCCAGCCGCCGGAAGCCGCAACCGGGGATCTGTTCCCAGGGCTCACTGGCAAGGCGGGCAAGCGCCTGGTCCGGCTCGCCCCGCATCACCACATCACAGCCGATCTTGCGGAGAGTGGCAGCGGGCGTGGCGGAGCTATGCGGGCCGATGGCAACGGTAGTTGCTCCCGCACCGAGGGCGGCGAACCATTCCATCGGGACTCGCAACTCCGGCGGCGGGCAACGCCAGAAGAGATACGAAGGAGCGGTGGGGATCACCAGAAAATCGGGAGCGAATCCAGACAGCTTGCGGCGGACATCTTCGAGGGTAAGAACATCGGTCTGTGCGTCGATGACCAAGGCGTCGTGACCGGCAGCGACAATCTGGTCGCAGGCGAAAAGTAACTCCAGCGGATAATGCGGATCGCGACATCCAAAATAGGTTGAACCTTCGAAGGTCCACGCCGGATTGACAAGGGCAAACTTCATACAAGAGTTCCAAAGAAGCGGAGAAGAATTCTTTGATTCACGGCAGCGAACGGTGAAGGTAAGTAGATGCAAGCAGGACGATGGAGTTGGCTAGAAGAAACGCAAGCATGCCAGAAGAACTCGTTTTCTTGCGCGAGTACCTGACGAGCGCTTCTGGGAGTGAGCTGGTTTTGTTGCATCGCGCGCGAGGCAGTTGTGCTTTAATGAATTTAGTCGGTGCAGCCCAGCAGCTGTATGCTCCGGGAGGGGGTCAGGAATGGAAGAGCGCGATTTTTATAACGAGCGGCCGGAAACCAGAAAAGCGACCCTGAACTGCCCCCATTGCCATCAGGCCGGCGAATACGAATTGGGCTGGCTGGTGCGCACCAAGCGCCGACAGCTGCCTTCTCACGCTGACGAAAGAGACCGCGCCAAGTTCGCCAAAGCGCGCTCGTACATGGTGCGGCGAGATGACCTGGTGGGGTGCAAGAACCCGCGTTGCCGGAAAAGGTTTGAGGTTACGGGCGTGCAGTCGGTCGCGTTTCTGGACGAGCAGCAGGTGCCAGCCCCAAACTGAGCACCACCTCGCCTCTCACCACGGCAGCAGGTGATGCTTCTTCTTCTTTTTCGATGAGCTCTCGACATCGGCATTGACCGGCGGCGATTGCTGCTGCGCGGACGTGCCAGCTTGCTGAGTACTACTGCTGCTGCTACTGCTGGAGCTCGCGCCCGCGACGTCGTTTACCTGCGTCGGGGGCAGCGGCGGCGCAGAGGCGGAATTATTGGCGGGCGCAAGATCGTTCTTCATATCGGTAACCGGGACAGAGTTCGTTGCCCCAGTCGACGGCGCCCCACTTACTGGACCAGCCACCGCTGCCGTATCGCCACCCGCAGGAGTTGCCGTACCAGGTGTGGCATCGGAGCGAGGAACAGGAGCGTTCTCGGGGGGAGCGGCGCCGTCCCCTACTTTCTCCAGGGTTACAGTATTGTTTCCACCGGGGAGCGAACCAATTACGCTCTCGTTAGCTGCCCGCACCATCTCAGGCGCGCTGGCCTGCTTAGGATCTACGAGGGTGGGCTCGCCGACCTTAGTGGCTTCCGAAACATCCGGCCCACGATGGAAATTCTCCATGACCTTGCCGATGTGGCCCATCTGACCGCGGCTGGCGATTTCCTTTTTGTCTTCGGCGATAGCTTCCGGGGTAGCCTTGGGAACCGGCTGTTTCATCGCCTCCAGGCGCTTCTTGGCGTCTGGGGCACGGCCCTCGAGGGGATAGCGAGTGAGGATGCGATCATAAGCGGCCGCCGCTCCCTGGGTGTACTGCTTGATCAGCGCGCCCTTGGCGGTTTCGGAGATTTTCGTCCGGCGAACCAGGTCTACTTCCCTCTCGTAAGCGTTGCCTAGCTCAAACAGGGCATCATCGGCCTGGCTGAACAGCGGGTAGGTATCGGTAACGGACTTGAGGCGAGCGATGGCGGCGGGATAGCTCTCGCGCAGAAAATAGAAGTGCCCAATCATGTACTCCCGCTGGGCCAGCACCTCCTGCACCTCCAGCAAGCGCTCTTTGGCCTGAGGAACGAGCGGGCTGTCGGGGAACTGCAGGATCATCTGGCGATACTCTTCCTCAGCGCGGCGGGCGTGCGTGGGATCGCGATCAGCCTTTTCCATTTCTCTGAAATGGATGTTAGCGATTTTCATCTGCGCTTCGGCTGCTTCCGGCATGTTGGGGAAGAAGGTGATGAAGTCTTTGTACTCGCTCTCGGCCTGTGTGTATCCGGCGGTGCCGCCCTCGGCATACCAGGAGTCGCCGATGGCCAGCTTGGCGCGGGCTACGTACTCGGAATCAGGGTAAGTGTTGATCAGCGTCTGCAGGCTGAGCCGCGCCACGTCGTACTTGCCGTGCTTCATGGCATCTTCAGCGCGGTCGAAGAGCACCTTGTCGGGCTGCTTGGAGTCAACGTTGGCGATAGGGTTGGTGACTTTCTTGCTTTTCTTCTTCGAGCTGCTGGATTTCTTCTTGCCGGAGTTCAGCGGGACGGTAGTTGTAGTCGAGGACTGAGGGGTCCCGTTGGGACTTGTGGTTGTGGTGGTAGTGCTTTGAACCTGAGTGCCGGACGTGCTCTGCGTGACGGCGCACACACCTGCCAAGGTAAACCCGATCAGCGTAATGATTGCGTGACGATACATCCTAACCACCTTCTGGGAACCGATAACAAATTATAGAGCTACACGCTGGCCTAATGGCCGGCTATTCACACGCGCTCCAATATAGCGTCCTGGGCTGCTCGCAATAGCGCCTCCACATTGCGCGCCGGGTCGCCCTTGCCGAAGATGTGACTCCCGGCCACGAAAATTTCTACCCCAGCGCGGGCGGCAGTGCCGATAGTCTCGAGATCGATGCCGCCGTCCATCTCAATACGAAAATCGACGCCCTTGGCATGGCGCATGGTCGCCAGCTTGCGGGCTTTCTCCAGCGCGCCAGGGATGAACTTCTGCCCACCGAAGCCAGGGTTCACCGACATCACGAGTACGTGGTCTACAATGTCGAGCACCTCGCCGAGGGTCTGGACGGGTGTCGCCGGATTGATCGCCACACCGGGACGCATGCCATGACTGCGAATCAGGTGCAGCGTGCGATTGAGGTGAATGCAGATTTCCTGGTGCACCGTGATCCAATTCGCGCCGGCATCAGCGAATGCCGGAATGTACTCGTCGGGATTCTCGATCATCAAGTGGCAATCGAGAGGAACGTCCACGGCCCTGCGCAGCGACGCGACCACCGGCGGCCCAATCGTAATATTGGGTACAAAGTGGCCGTCCATGACATCGACATGGAGAAGGGTGGCGCCACCTCGTATGGCTGCGTTGGCGTCCTCAGCCAGACGGGCGAAATCGGCCGACAGAATGGACGGCGCTATCTCGATCAAGACAAAAGCTCTCTAGCGAGGTATTCAGGGGTGATTTTACCACGCATGGCAGGGGGCGTTAGAACAGCCTGAGTCCAGAGTTGATGCGTCGAAGAGGTCACGTGTTTAGGTTCGGCCACCTGCGGTGCGATGCCGGAGAGGTTCTGGGTCGAAATATGAACGAGCAGGTCCTTGGCGCTCGTCCATTCCGAGGCCATGCCGTGCGTCTCGAGACAGCAGTGGGTGATACAGGATGCTCCGTAGAGCCCTTCGGAAACTGCTGCGGCTGAGGCGAAGGCCTTGTCGGGGTCACCCTGCCCGGAAGAGGGAAATTGGAAGAGGAAAGAAAAAGGCGACCCACGCAGGAGCCGCCGTCGAAAAACGTGAGCGTGCCTGGTTATTTCTTCAGCGACCGCATGTAGGCGACCAGGTCTTTGATCTGGGCATCGGTCAGCTTGCCTTTGTAGGCAGGCATCTTGCCTTTGCCATTCTCGACGATGGCGATCATGTCAACGTCAGACATGGCCTTGACTTCAGCGCCGCCCAGGTCTTTCGTTCCCATGGTCTGCTTACCGCTACCATCTGTGGCATGACAGGCGGCGCACTTTGACTTGTAGAGATCGGCGGCAGACTGCGCGGCGGCGGTTGGAGGTAGTGCGAGAGCAAGCAACATGCTGAATAATGCAACACGGATCAACCACTTCATGGTCATCGATTTCCTCTCCCTTTGAGCAAGCGCTTCCCGGGCGCAGATTTCAGACAAAGCGCTGCGAATTACAGCGAAGTAAATGTACTCCTTCGAGGCTGCACTCGCCATATGTTTCTGCGCAGCCGGTAGTAGGTCGGCAACGTGCCTTCGCAGGCAGTCCCCTTTTGGGTGTAACAGGTCTACGACTCACGCGGGTGGGAAAAGACCCTCGGACGGTGTGATATGCCGCTGAGGGGCCGCGGCGGAGGGGCGCTCGCCGCTTAGCTGACCAGAGATAACCCCCAATCCTACGGTCGTTTAGACAAGCCCGGCCCGGCGCTGGAGTTTGGCATTATCGATGCTTTATTCATTGTCAGACCGTATTGGAGAGTGCTCCGTGGAACCGACCCTGGCCGTAATTGGACTCAACTTTCGTACATCGCCGGTGGCCGTCCGCGAGCGTTTCTGGATCAGCCCCGCTCGACGCTCGGAGGCGCTTCTTCAACTGGTGCGTTCGGAAGGTATCGAGGAAGTCATCGTCCTGGCGACCTGTAACCGGACAGAGTTCATTGTCTGGGCCAGCGATGTTCCCACGGCAGCCAATTCGGTCCTTCGCTTTCTGACGCAGGAATACGAGCTAAAGCTGTGCGACTGGTCGCATTTTTATCGGCTGATGGACGACGTTGCGTTGACGCACACCTTTCGCGTCGTCTCCAGCCTGGACTCGATGGTCCTGGGCGAGCCGGAGATCACCGGCCAGGTGAAAGAAGCCTGGGCCCAGGCACAGCAGGCGGGCACGACAGGGCGGTTCCTGGACGCGGTTATGCAGAAGGCGCTGACTGTCTCCAAGCGGGTGCGCACAGAGACGGCCATTGGGACGTCGGCAGTATCGGTACCGTACGCCTCGGTCGAGCTGTCGCGCGAGATTCTTGGCGACTTGGCAGGCCGGGAGCTGCTGCTCATCGGCGCCGGCAAGATGAGCGAGCGCGCGGCGCATTACCTGATGAAACGGGCGCCAGTCATGTGAAGGTGATGAACCGCACATCGTCGCGCGGCCAGGAGCTGGCGACACAGTTGGGTGCGATGCCGGTGTCGTGGGAAGACCGAATGCAGCACCTGAAGAAAGCTGACATCGTGGTGAGTTCGACTTCGTGCCCGCACGTCATTTTGACGCAGCAAGAGGCGGAGGAGATTGCGCGCGGACGCAATCGCCAGCCCATGGTGATGATCGACATTGCAGTGCCGCGGGACATCGATCCGGCAGTGCGCGAGGTCAACGGCATTCACCTGTTCGACATGGATGCTCTGGAAAGCGTGGTCAAGCGCAATGTGGCCGGACGGCAGGGCGCGGCCGAGGCAGCAGAGAAGATCGTGCAAGCCGAAGTGCTGGGCTTCCGTCGCAGGCTGATGGCAGAGCGGGTGGTACCGACCATCGTGGCATTGCGGCGACGCCTGGATGACCTTTGTCGTCATGAACTGGAGGTCATGCGCAAAGAATTTGGGCCGTTTACGGAAGATCAGGACCAGGCTTTAGCGACTCTCACCACACATATAACCCAACGGATCGCCGGTTCGCTGGCGCGGGAATTGAAGGAGCTTCCAGAGCGCGCCGAGCAAGAGGTGCTGACCGCGGCGGTAGGAAGGCTGTTCCAGTTGGGAGAGCCGGTGGGACGGAACTAGCTGCGAGCTACTAGCCGCGAGTTGCAAGCTTGAAACTAGAACCTGATCATCGGCGGGAAATTCGATCGGTGAGAAGTTGAACTAACTTTTTTGCAAAACATAGCACGAACACGGCCGGGCAGTGGAAAAACTCGAAGCCCGGGCTCGAAGCTCGTAGCTAACAAGGAGTACCAATGTCTCAATCTGCGCAAAGTAAGATCACTCCAGGTTCACGACCGTACAAGCGTATACGCTGGCGGTCATTACACTCGTGATAGGAATCACTGTCGGATATTTCGCCCGCGGATCAGCCGACGTATCGTCACCGACGCAGAGCGCACAAGCTGCAGCGCCGGTGTCGCCGAATAACACGCCGATGGGCACGGCGCAGCTTCCGGGAATCGGCTCGCGACAACAGCCGCAGGCAGTTCCGCCGGAGGCGCTGGCCAAGGCCGCAGAACCATTCCTCGACCAACTGAAGACGAATCCGAACGACTTCGCCACGCTGGCAAAGCTTGGCAACCTGTATTACGACAGCCAGGTGTATCCGCAGGCGATCGAGTATTACGAGAAAGCGCTCGCAGTGCAGCCTGAGGATGCAGACGTTCGCACCGACCTGGGAACTGCGTACTGGTACACCGGAGATGCCGACAAAGCCATCGCAAACTTCGAGAAGGCGCTGGCCGTGCGGCCGACGCATCCGGGGACGCTGTTCAACCTGGGAATTGTGAAGTGGCAAGGCAAGAAAGACCCGAAAGGGGCGGTGGTGGTTTGGGAGAAGCTGCTCGCGACCAACCCCGACTACCCGCAAAAAGACCAGGTGCAAATGTTGATTGAGCGCGCAAAAATGCACGGAGCCGGCGCGACGAAAGGTTAGTTCCGTTAGCTTCGTGTTAGCTGTGCTCACCCCGGGACGATGCTGGCGCAGAGCTCGTCCCGGGGCTTTACTTTGAATGCCTCTGCCAAAAGTCTCTCCCATATAATCCTGAGCGAGCGGGAGAGGAAGTTATGGCTGGGGTGGCACTCGGAGCCAACGAAGAAACTCGTTCGATCGGCACAAGCAGTCGGCTCATGGCTGCGATGAACCGGCCGGTGTTGCTCAGCTTGCTTCTGGTGGTCGCAACTCTCGCTCTGTACTATCCCGTCCATCATCACCCCTTCATCAACTATGACGACCGCGACTACGTTTACGAGAACTCGCGCGTTAAGTCGGGCCTGACTCCATCAACGATCGCGTGGGCGTTTACCACGCACGCGGCGGGAAACTGGCATCCCTTGACGTGGCTCAGTCACGCACTGGACTGTCAACTGTTCGGACTCGATCCTGCAGGTCATCACGACGTAAATGTGCTCTTCCACGCCTTGAACGCGGTGCTGCTGTTCTGGGTGCTGCTACGCGCGACGGGCTATGCCGGCCGCAGCTTCATGGTGGCTGCACTATTCGCGTTGCATCCCATCAACGTCGAATCGGTGGCGTGGGTCGCCGAGCGCAAGAACGTGCTCAGCATGATGTTCTTCCTGCTGGCACTGGGCGCGTACCGCTGGTACGCCAGTCGAACCAGCGCCCGGCGGTACACCGTGGTAGCCGCATTGTATGCACTGGGCCTGATGGCCAAGCCGCAGATCATTATCTTGCCATTTGTCCTGCTGCTGTGGGATTACTGGCCGCTGGAGCGGATGTTCCCGCGCACAAAAACCTCGGAAAACTCGTCGACGACGATCGAGCCGACGAGAGGTATCGGGTGGTTGGTATTGGAGAAGCTGCCGCTGTTTGTGATTGCTGCCGCAAGTGCGGCGATCACCTTGAAAGCGCAGCACGCCGCCAGGGCTTGGTATCCGAAAGAGTACCGCCTCGGGAATGCAATCCTCGCCTACGGCCTGTACATCAAGAAGGCAATCTGGCCGTCAAATCTGGCGTTGTTGTATCCCCATCCCGGTACATCTCTGAACTGGTGGATGGTCGTGGCATCGGCCCTCCTGCTTCTGGCCATCACGGAGTTTGTTGTCGCAGGCCGGCGGCATCGTTACCTGCCGGTGGGATGGTTCTGGTTTTTGGGAACGCTCGTACCGATGCTGGGAATTGTGCAGGTCGGCGCACAGGCGATGGCCGATCGCTATGCCTACGTATCGTTCCTGGGGTTGTTCATCGTGGTGTGTTGGGGAGCGGCGGACTGGGCGAACGCGCGTCGTCTCCCGGCGGCGGTGCTGCCAGCCGTAAGCGTAGCCGTGCTGCTGGCGTTGGCCATCGTAGCGCGTCATCAAATCGGGTACTGGCAAAACGACGAGATACTTTGGGCGCACACCTTGCAGATCACGAAGCGGAACTCGGTGGCTGAGAGCCAGCTGGGAACGGCACTGGCTATCGAAGGCAAGATCGCGCAGGCGATGCCGCACTTCTACACCGCGGTGGCAATCAATCCCGACGACGCCAACAGCCACATGGGAATTGCGATCTACGATTCGCAACAGAGGAATTATCAAGAGGCCATCACGCACTACGCGATCGCGTTGAAAGACAAAAACAGCCGGCCGAGCTTCCAGATACAAGGCTACAAAGGGATGGCCAAGGCGTACCAGGCACTGGGCGACACGGCAAAAGCGCAAGAGTGCCTGCGAGAGGCGGCAAATGTCGGGGCTCGTTGACACGGCTGAGCTAGCGCCCGAGCACGTTTGCCACAGTTTGCTCGGCGGCAGCGAGATTGGGTGATATCGACCGCGCCTGTTGCCTGGCGGCGTCTGCTTCCTTAGTGCGACCGCTCTGTTCCAAAACCTGCGCTAGAAGTAGAAAGCCAACATCCGAGACCTGCAAACGAGTCGATCGCGAGTAGGCCTCGACGGCCGCGGCGAGGTTGCCCGATCTTTGATCGGCAATGCCCAGACCCATCCACTGATGTGCGCTCAAGGGCCCCAATCGCAACGCCGCTTCATAGCTGGCCTTTGCCTGGCTGAAGTCGCCGGTGGCGTAGTAGGCGTCGCCCATGTTGCCGAGCGCCACCATCTTCATCCGCAGGAGCAGCGGCGGGACTTGCGCGAAGGCATTCTGGGCAGCGAAATCGTGCACCATCCGCAGCACCTGTTCGTAATCAGCAAGAGCTTCCTGAGGATGTCCCTGCCGCTGTACGTCAGCGCCGAGATACAAATAGGCGACTGCAGCAAAACCCGCAAGCTCACGATCGACGAGCGCGGGAGGCGGCGGAACAAGGGCGGTCACGTGTCGAAAGCGGTCGAGAGCGGCGGCGGTCTGCCCGCTGTCCAGCAGCGCACCCGCAAGATTTTCTTCCACCTCATATGTCGGGGTGATTGTTATCATGCGCGACCACAGGGTCACGTTATCGCTCCAGTAGCTGAGCTGGCGATGAGTGAGGACGGCCAGCACCAGCAGCACAGCGATGCTCGGCGCGGCCAACCACGCGGGAGAGAGGCGCCGTTGTTCCGCTACCTCGGAAAATCCCCAGCAAGCCATGAGGAAGAGTCCGACAAAGCTGACGTAAGCGTAGCGGTCAGCCATCGCCTGCTCGCCCACCTGCACGATGCCGATCATCGGCACCAGCGTTCCCAAGAACCAAAACCAACCGACGGCGAGATGGCGCTGCTGGCGTAAATAGAGGACGAGCGCGGTAATCGCCAGCAACACCAGCGATGCTCCCAACACCTGTGGCGGATGAAGCGCAGGATGGGAATAGAGGGTCGAAAGACGCGAAGGCCAGATGGCGTTCTGGAGGTAATGGACGTAGGAGACGATCGCATTGCTGAGGCGGACCGAAAGCGGGTAGTAGCGCAGGGCCGCCGTTTGCGCTCGCAATGTTAGAACCGCGCTGCCCGCGGAAAGCGCGAACAGCGGCAGCTTTTCCAGCAGCAGCCAGGAAAACTTTCGGGCGGCCATGCCGTGGTTAGCCGGCGAGGAGAAAATGCGCCGCAGCGGCCAGTAATCCCAAAGCAGAAGTACACATGGGAAGGTGATGATTTGCGGCTTGGCCATCAAGCCCAGGGCATATAAGGCGGCGACGGCAGCATAACGGCCAATTCCTGGCTTGCTCGTGTACCAGCGATAGGCGCCCAGGGCCAGCAGGAAGAACATCATGCTGACGAGGGTCTTGCGTTCTGCGATCCAGGCTACGGTCTCGACATTAACGGGATGCAGCGCGAATAACGCTGCCGCCATGAAGCTGCGGCCGGCATAGCCGGTCGCCCGTAGCAACACCCAGAACAGCAGTAGGGCATTGATTACATGGAACAGCAGATTGACGTCGTGATGGCCCGCGGGATCCAGCCCAAACATGTGGACGTCGGCGGCATGGGAAAACCAGGTGACTGGATGCCAGTTGGACAGGTCGTAGGTGGTGAAGGCCCAGGCGAGGGTGTCGCTCAGCCCGTCGCGCAAGTGCGAGTTGTTTACTACATACGGATTGTCATCCAGGGTGAAGAAGGGATGGTGGTGAACGGGGAGGTACACGGCGATCGTGACCGCGGCAAGAACTGCGGCGAGCAACCATGGCCGTGCGCACAGGGAGGCAAAGAGATGTTGCGAAGCGTGGCAGCTCACACCTCTGGCAGAGGCCATGACCTTCGGTTGTGTAGCTCTTGAAGCAACTGCCATCGGGTCTCCGGGCGCGCAATTCGACTTTTACCACATACTTAAAGACCCCGTTGAGGTGAAATTAAGCGGCGAAGACGATCAGGTAGCAGCTGGGGATGATTGCCCGGGGAGAAGATTTACAGCTCGAATTCAGCATGTAGTGCCCTGCAAGTGTAAAACTATGGTGCCTATTTTCCCAATATGGCAAGGGAAGTTGGCTGGAACAATGTCGCAAACGACTGCACAGGCGAGGCGGCAAAAGCACCAAATTCATTGAACTTAGCATGGCAGCAGGATTGCTCTTCTGAGTTGTGGCCTCTCTCGCTATTAGGGCAAGAAATGGTCTATACCTGAATTTAACCTAAAGGAGGGTTCGATCCTTGAAAATGCGTATCGTTTCGCTGTCACTCCTCGCGCTGTGCTTAGCGGCAGTTCCTGCAATGGCGCAGACGCTGTATAACAACGGTCCGATCAACGGGAACACCGATGCTTGGACAATCAATTTCGGGTTTGTGGTCAGCGACAGCTTTACCACGAGCCCCAACGCCTCAGTTACCGGCCTGCAGTTTGGCGCCTGGTTGTTCCCGGGCGACGTTCTGCTGTCGGCTGAAGTTTCCATCACCTCGGCTGAGTTTGGTGGCACCACCTTCTTCGACCAGGTGGTCAGCTTTACGCAGTCCACGGGCTGCCCAACCAATGGCTTCGGCTACAATGTTTGCACCGAGACGGGCACCTTTAGCGACGTTCCACTCGCGGGCGGCACCTACTGGCTGAACCTGCAGAACGCAGTTGTCAACAGTGGCGACCCGATTTTCTGGGATGAGAACTCCGGCGCGTCATCGGCTTCTGAGAACTCAGTCGGAACGATTCCGTCGGAAGCGTTCACCATTCTGGGCAGCGAGACCCAAACGACGACGACCACCACCAGCACGACGACTCCTGAGCCCAGCAGCATCCTGCTGTTCGGTTCTGGCATCCTCGGCCTGGCCGGCGTCATTCGCCGCAAGCTGTTCTAAATTGACCGGACCCTTCCCCCAAGGTCATTCGAGAGCCGGAGCTTAACGCTCCGGCTTTTTATTTAGATGACGTACGCAGCTAAGCGGCGCTTGCGTCGCTCCGCCCAGCCGCCTCACCGCCGGCCATGGCCGCTTGGCAAGAGAAAACGACTAGAACAACGTCGCAAACGGCTGCATATCGCAATGTAAGAATGCGATGCATCTAAAGGACTTATATTGGCATTAGGATTGCTACTTGGTAGTACAGCCTCTCTCGCTATGGGGCAAAAACCGGTCTGTACGTGAATTGAACCTAAAGGAGGGTTCGATCCTTGAAAATGCGTATCGTTTCGCTGTCACTGCTCGCTCTGTGCTTAGCCGCGGTTCCTGCAATGGCGCAGACGCTGTATAACAACGGTCCGATCAACGGGAACACCGATGCTTGGACAATCAATTTCGGGTTTGTGGTCAGCGACAGCTTTACCACGAGCCCCAACGCCTCAGTTACCGGCCTGCAGTTTGGCGCCTGGTTGTTCCCGGGCGACGTTCTGCTGTCGGCTGAAGTTTCCATCACCTCGGCTGAGTTTGGTGGCACCACCTTCTTCGACCAGGTGGTCAGCTTTACGCAGTCCACGGGCTGCCCAACCAATGGCTTCGGCTACAATGTTTGCACCGAGACGGGCACCTTTAGCGACGTTCCACTCGCGGGCGGCACCTACTGGCTGAACCTGCAGAACGCAGTTGTCAACAGTGGCGACCCGATTTTCTGGGATGAGAACTCCGGCGCGTCATCGGCTTCTGAGAACTCAGTCGGAACGATTCCGTCGGAAGCGTTCACCATTCTGGGCAGCGAGACCCAAACGACGACGACCACCACCAGCACGACGACTCCTGAGCCCAGCAGCATCCTGCTGTTCGGTTCTGGCATCCTCGGCCTGGCCGGCGTCATTCGCCGCAAGCTGTTCTAAATTGACCGGACCCTTCCCCCAAGGTCATTCGAGAGCCGGAGCTAGCGCTCCGGCTTTTCGTTGCCCATAATCCGTCTAACCGGCTGATGTACCATGGCTCGCTGGTCTATCGTCCATTCGGGAAAGGAGCTTGTATGTGTCGTCTCAGAGCGTCGTTGTCTATCTCCTCCTTGCTCTTGCTAACAGTGGCAATCCCGTTGTCGCACGCACAGACCTTCACAATCATTCACAACTTCACGGATGGGGTGGATGGGGGAAGCCCTTACGCCGGTCTGACAATCGACAGGGCAGGGAATCTCTATGGAACTAATGCGGTTGCGGGCCTCCATGACGGCGGCAGTGTTTTCAAAATGAAAAACATCGGATCCGGCTGGGCTCTCACCCCGCTCTGGAACTTCACATGGAACGGTGACGGGGCCAGGCCTGAAGCCCGGGTAGTCCTCGGCAACGATGGCGTTCCCTACGGAACGGCCACGGCAGGAGGAGCAGGACATGGAGTGGTTTTCAAGTTGACACCCCGAGCGACCTTTTGTCCGACGGTACTCTGTTTCTGGTCGGAAACGAGCCTTTATCAGTTCGCAGGAACGCCTGACGGAAGCTTTCCTTCCAGCGAAGTTGTTTTCGATGCCGCTGGTAACCTCTATGGGACCACAGCCTACGGTGGTCCCTCAGGCCAGGGCACAGTTTACATGCTGTCACCCTCCGGCGGAGGTTGGACGGAAACGGTTCTGTACAGCTTCGACGGAAGCTCGGGTGCGTATCCTTTCAGCGGTCTGATTTTCGACAACACCGGCAAACTCTATGGCACTACGAGGGGCGGCGCCGCCGGCTATGGCACGGTATACCAGTTGACGCCTTCAGAATCCGGCTGGATAGAGAACACTATTTACACCTTTCAAGGAGGAACTGACGGAGGAGGTCCTTGGGGTGGGTTGATGTTTGATCAGTCAGGCAATCTTTATGGCACAACTTACACCCTCGGCAGAGTTTTCGAGCTGACGCCCGCTGGTAGCGCTTGGACCTATACGGTGCTTTACACGTTTGGTGGGACTGGGCCGAATGGCAACCTCATTATGGACGCGACCGGTACTCTGTACGGCGTGACCACACAGAACACCGGGCATCGCTTCGGTGAGGTTTTTAAACTGACGCCCTCGGGTCAAGGTTGGGTCTATACCGATCTGCACACCTTTGGGGACGACGGATTGTTGGATCATGAGGGCGGTGTGGTAATGGATAGCAACGGCAATCTCTATGGGACCAATGAGATTGGCGGCGAATATAACGCCGGGGTCGTATGGAAGCTGACTCCGTAATCGGAAGCGTGCGCACAGGGCCGCTCTCGACACTCGCCCTGCCTTCGCCGTGCGGAAACTCCCTGAGGCGCACATCAATGCTTCTGATGAAACAGAAGAGTTAAGCCTTCGGTGTTTTATAACCTGGCACGGCAAGGGACGATCCAGTTCTGGAGGGCGCTTCGGATATACTCCTCGCCAAAGGGGAACGATGTGGCGGTTGCCAGGGTCGAGCTAAAGGCAAACCTGGAAACAGGCCGGGGATTCTGGGTCACCGAATCGGGCACACGGACTGCTGTATTTTCGGCAATTCTCGCGATAGCCACAATTGCCGTTTACCTGCCGGTGCACAGTCACACCTTCTTTAACTTCGACGACAACTACTATGTAGTCGACAACGAGCATGTCCATCAGGGACTGGACTGGGCAACGGTGAAGTGGGCCTTTACCAGTCTGGACCACGCCAACTGGATTCCCCTGAGTTTTCTCTCCCACGCGGTTGACTATCAGCTCTTTGGGGACGATCCCGCAGGACATCATGAGGTCAATGTTCTGTTGCACGCGACGACGGCAGCTCTGCTGTTTTGGGTGCTGAAACGATCTACAGGCTACGTTGGGCGCAGCTTTATGGTCGGCGCGCTGTTTGCGCTCCATCCCATGAATGTCGAGGCTGTGGCGTGGATCGCGGAACGGAAGACCCTACTCAGCGTGCTGTTTTTCGTGCTGGCGCTCGGAGCCTATGACTGGTACGCCCGCGAACCGAAGGAAAGCCGTTACCGTCTTGTCGCACTGTTGTTCGCTCTCGGCCTGGCGTCCAAGTCGCAGATCATCACCCTACCGTTCGTCTTCCTGCTGTGGGATTACTGGCCCTTGCAGCGAATGTCATTGGGACAGGAGCCTTCTCCGGAAGCGAAATTGCCTCCACTTCCTCAAAAATCTTTCCGCTCGCTGGTGGGGGAGAAGATCCCGTTTCTGCTGCTGGCAGTTTTTCCCGCTTTGATGACCCTGCACTCCGTAGCAGGCGCCCAGGTGCGGTTCTGGCGGCCACTCTCGCAACGTCTGGCGAACGCGATCTTCTCGTACACACAGTATTTTGCGAAGACTCTTTGGCCTTCGAATATGGCGCCGATGTACCCCAACCGGGGCGCATCATTGGCGGCATGGCAGGTGGGGGCGTGCTTGGGGGTGCTCGTCACCATCACTGCGTTGGTCATTGCGGGGCGGCGTCATCGCTATCTGCCTGTGGGTTGGTTCTGGTTTCTGGGCACGCTCGTGCCGGTGATCCAAATTTTCCAATTCGATAATCAAGGGATGGCGGATCGCTTCGCCTATCAAGCCCTGATTGGGTTATTCATTGCCATTTGCTGGGGTGTATCGGACTGGGCAGGACAACGGCAGCCCTCGGGCGCGTGGCTCGCGGCCGGCAGTGCCGTAGCGTTATTGGCGTTGACCATGGTCACTCATCGCCAGATCGGCTATTGGAAAGATCCGCCCACGCTGTGGGCGCACGCCTTGGCAGTTGTTCCGAATAACTGGGTGGCTGAGGGCCAGGTGGGCAGAGAGTTGCTGGGAGCGGGAAAAACCGAAGAGGCGATGCGGCACTTCCGGCGCGCCGTGACCATCGAACCGGATGATGGTCTAAGCAACATTGCCATTGCGGTCTACGATCAGCAGCACGGCAACTTGCGGGACGCGGTGACGGGATATCAGAAGGCATTGCGCGATTACTCATTGCTGCCACGCGACGTCGCCTCAGTTTACATGTCCATGGGAAGCGCCTATCGTGCTTTAGGCGAAGTGGACCAGGCTCGGGAGTGCCTGGATAAAGCAGCCGAGTGGCAGAAGAAGTGGCAGAAGAAGTAGATCCACGTTGAGGGAAGCTTGCGTTCACGCTTCTCCGAAGACTTCGGCCGTGAACGCCTGAAACTCTGCGCCGTGTAACCAGGCGTCCGAAGGCAGCCCTGCCTTCAGACAGGTCTGCGCCAGGAAGGTCTCGCGGTCCCAATCCCATTCCAGCGGCACCTGGGGCAACAGCAGTCCGCGGCGGCTTCCCTGCAGCACGACCAGACCGTGCTTCCCAACCACGACGTCGGTGGGAGCGATGGGCTGCAGCGGTGAAAGGACGCTGATCTCGATCTTCAGCAGGGGCGCCTCTTCCAAGGTAACCGGCTCAAAGCGAGGATCATCAAACGCTGCTGCTCGCGCCGTCTCAGCGACTGTTCGGTACAGAGGCTGGTTGGGAAATACGTATCCGATGCAGCCCCGTAGGCGTTCGTTTAGATGCAGGGTGGTGAACGCTCCACGGTGCTCGGCGAGATGATCGTTTGGAGATGTCAGGTCGAGATCCCGGTCCTGCAATGCCGCTTCTATGGATCGGTGTGCCAGGCCAAGCAGGGTTTGACGCTCTTGCGGCGAGTATTCGGCAGTTTCTGGCGCGAGTGCCGGACGAGTTTGGTCAGATTGCGGGCACATCGTTGCGCTTCCGGCGTCGGCTGAGCACGAAGGAACGTTTGCGGCGGCGACGAGCTGAAGTCTGGTCGATTCGCTTCCAGAAAGCGATGAAATAATCCGCGGCAGACCACAGTGACAGCGCCACCATCACCCAGATAGAAACCAGCGCAATGGGGCGCACCGGCAGGCCGAACAACCAGGGCAGGTATGCCCAGTGATGGTCCACGATTGCGGCCACGACCGAAAAAATCTGCACAAACATCTTCAGCTTGCCCAAATCGCTAGCCTGGATAGTGAACCCTTCCGAGGCAGCAATCGACCGCAGACCGCTGACCAGAAACTCGCGGCCGATGATGATTACGGCCATCCACGCGGGCACAACGTGCGGATTGAATTGCACCAGAGTGATGAAGGCGGCGGCGATCAGCAGCTTGTCGGCGACAGGATCAAGCAGCATGCCCATGGTGGTGACCTGGGCACGACGGCGTGCGAGATATCCATCGAGAGCGTCGGTGAGCGACGCCGCAATAAATACGAAGGAGGCCAGCAGCTCGCGTTCGCCATCGGCAGAGCTGAAGCGGTTGCTGGTTAAAATCCAAATCAGCACGGGAATGCTGAAGATGCGGGTGAGCGTGATGTAGGTCGGAAGGTTCACAAAACGAGATGGGGCACACCACCGCGCCAGTTCGCAGCTGCAACAAGGCGATTATGCGCTACCGGTTAGATCGAAAGCAATCGCAGAAAAGTAGCCCGGCTACTCGTCGTGGTGGACCTCAATCTCGTCCAGCATGACCGGGGCTTCGTATTGCTCCCAGTAGCTGTAGCCGACGGGAATTCCTTTCGTCCAGTCCAGCAGATCAAGCCAAATGCGTAACGGCACGCGCAGGCTGTTCATGCGAGACGTGCGTGGGTTGCGGCCCAGGGTGCACGCAGCGTGCAGCAATGTGGCACAAAGCATGTAGACCGCAATAGCGGGAAAGGCAATCGCTACCGCGAGCAAGCGCAAACAGAAATACAGACGTGGCATGATGACCTACGCGAGAAAGGTGGCCCACCGACTGTACTAACTTGGACGCTATTATGCCCTAAGTGGAGGCGTACTGCGGTCGTGTAAAGGAAAATTTTTTTGTCCCAAAACAGGAACAGCTCCCATTGGAGAGCTGTTCCGAGGTTGGGTTTACTGCATTGTAACTAAGCGTAGATACCGCGTTGCCGGATCGTATATGCAACCCGGTCGATAGCCAGCATATAGGCGGCGATGCGGTTGTTGACATGATGGGTCTCAGCGTAGCGCACCACGTCCTCAAAGGAGGAGACCATGATGTGCTCGAGCTGCTCGTTGACCACCGATTCCTTCCAGAAGTAGCCCTGGCGGTCCTGCACCCACTCAAAGTAGGAGGCGGTCACGCCGCCGGCGTTCGCCAGGATGTCGGGCATGACGAAAACGTGCTTCTCAGCGAGGATGTCGTCGGCGGCGGCGGTGGTTGGTCCGTTTGCGCCTTCGACCAGAATCCTGGCCTTCACGTCCTCTGCGTTGGCGGAGGTAATGACGTTTTCGGTTGCGGCCGGGACCAGAATTTCGCAATCGGTAACCAACAGATCTTCGGTCGCTCTGGGCTCGGCGCCTTGAAAGCCGTGGATGGTGCCTTCCTTTTGGCGATAGTCCCACAGCGCCATGATGTCGATTCCCTGGGGGTTGTAGAGGCCGCCGTCCCACTCTCCGATGCCGATGATCTTGTATCCGGCGTTGTGCATGAGCAGCGCGGCGTTGGAGCCTACATTTCCGAATCCCTGGATGATGGCGCGCGTACTCTCGCGGCGCATGCCAAGCTTCTTGATCGACTCGTCGCAGATGATCATGACGCCGCGGCCGGTGGCTTCGCGGCGTCCACGGGAGCCGCCCATGTTCAGCGGCTTGCCGGTGACAACCGCGGTGACGGTCTGACGCATGTGCATGGAATAGGTGTCCATCATCCAGGCCATGGTTTGTTCATTGGTGTTGACGTCGGGCGCCGGAACATCTTTCTCGGGGCCGATGAACTCGATTAATTCCGAAGTGTAGCGGCGGGTCATGCGTTCCAGTTCGCCGCGCGACATCTGCTTGGGATCGCAAATGATGCCGCCCTTCGCGCCTCCGAATGGGATGTTCACCACCGCGCACTTCCAGGTCATCCAGCTGGCCAACGCGCGGACTTCATCCAGCGTTACATCGGGCGCGTAACGGACGCCGCCCTTCGCCGGGCCGCGCGCGATGGAATGCTGCACGCGGTATCCGGTGAAAACTTCCAGCTGCCCGTTGTCCATGTTGACCGGGATGTGAACGATGATCTCGCGGTTGGGCTGGCGAAGCACGCGCCACAGGCCCTCGTCGAGCTGCAATTTCTCGGCGGCAAGATTAAAGCGCGCAGCCTGCTGTTCCCAGGGATTACTTTCTTGTTCGACGGTGTGTGCGGTAGCCATTTAGCTTCTCCGAATGAAGGCGGAAATCGTGCAGCACGAATGGGCGCGATTGAATGAGCGCGCGCGTTCTGCGGGGCAAACCTTCAAAGTATATGCAGCGGCGAGGATGGGGCGCAAGCACGAGCTACATGAAGCACATCGCTCCCAGCACTTACTCTTTTCACATTGTCGTTTAGGCGGCTTCGATTTTGAGCCTCAATCCCATCGCCTTGGTTACGGCAACGAGCGTAGATAGCCGAGGGTTGCCGCGAGGCGACAAGGCACGATAGAGACTTTCGCGTTCGATGCCGGCTGCTTTAGCCACCTTTGCGAGGCCTCCTCTAGCTTCAGCGATGTGACGTAATGCGATCAACAGAACGCCCGGATGATCTGCATCCTCGAGGGCGGCCTTCAGATACTCAGCGGCCAACTCCGGGTCCCTGCGTAGTTCGCGGACGACGGCTTCATCATGGGAAACGCTGGCTCTGTTTTTCATAGCGTACTGCTTTGCTTGTAATCTTGAAGATACCTGACGGCCCTTGCGATATCGGCCGACTGGGTTCGTTTATCTCCGCCCCACAGGAGCAGAGTGCATGTGTGGCCAAGGTTGGAGTAATTGCCTGTCGGCGTGACATACCGGCGGAGGTCGATCACAAGTAAAGTGTAACTTATAAGTTACAACGCGGCGATGGGGGTGACCGCACCCTCCCGTATAATCCGTTTACTCCTCGCTCCCATGCTAACTCCCGACTATCGCGGTTTTCTTGAGCTCAGTCGCGACGCCACTCTCATCCCGGTTGCGAAGACGCTCAGTGCGGACTTGCTCACTCCGGTGGGCGCGTTTCTCAGCATCGCCGCGGGGCAAAAATACGCTTTTCTGCTGGAGTCCGTCGAGGGGGGCGAAAAGATCGGGCGCTATACATTCCTGGGTGCGCAGCCCAGGACGGTGATTATCGCGCGTGGACGGAACATAACAATCCGGAACGGTTCGTCTACCGAAAAACGCCAAGCCAGGGTTATCGAGCTGCTTCGCGAACAACTGCGCCAGCATCGCCCCGCTCACGTGCCCGGGCTTCCGCCGTTCACGTCGGGCGGCGTCGGATACTTCGCCTACGACATGGTGCGGCAATTTGAGCGGCTGCCCGAGCGTGCCGAAAACGATGTGGGCCTGCCGGATTGTGTCTTCACCTTCTACGACCGGCTGCTGGGGTTCGACCATCTCCGCCACCAGTTGCACATTATCGCCGCCGCGGATGTGCGCTCCGAGTCGCCGCGCAAGGCCTATGACCGCGCGTTTGCGGATATTTCCGCCATTGAACAAAAGCTGGACAAAGGCATGCGCGGGCAACATCTGCGCTGGGGCGAGTCGGGCAAAGCGGGCGCAATGAAGGTCCACAACAGGACCTCGCGTAAGGAATTCGTGAAGAGTGTGCGGCGGGCGAAGGAGTATATCGCTGCCGGCGACATCTTTCAGGTCGTGCTGTCACAGCGGCTCGACTTCAAACCGCCTGCCGAGCCGTTTCAGATTTATCGCGCGCTGCGGACGGTGAATCCGTCGCCATACATGTTTTTCTTGAAACTCGATGACATGGAGGTGCTGGGCGCATCGCCGGAAATGCTGGTGCGCATCAGCGGACGCAAGCTCGAGTACCGTCCCATTGCCGGCACGCACAAGCGGGGCGCCGACGCAGCCGAAGATGAGCGGCTGCTTGAGCAACTGCGGAGTGACGAAAAAGAGCGGGCCGAGCACGTCATGCTGGTCGATCTCGGGCGCAACGATCTGGGGAGAGTTAGTGAATACGGAAGCGTGAAGGTGCGCGACCTGATGTATGTGGAAAAGTATTCGCACGTGATGCATCTGGTCTCAGCGCTCGAAGGCAAGCTGCGTGGCGATCTCGATGCGCTGGACGCTTTGGCCGCCTGCTTCCCCGCCGGTACTTTGAGTGGCGCGCCCAAGGTCCGCGCCATGGAGATTATCGAAGAGCTGGAGCCGGTGCGGCGAGGAGTTTACGGTGGGTCGGTCCTGTATGCGGATCACGCGGGTAACCTTGATTCGTGCATCGCCATTCGGACGATGGTTGTGCGCAAAGGACGAGGTTACGTGCAGGCGGGAGCGGGAATTGTCGCCGACTCCGATCCAGAAAGCGAATACCAGGAGTGCATGAACAAGGCAAGTGCGCTGCTACGAGCGGCGGAGCGGGCGAGGGATAGGGATCATCATTGAATGCAAAAACGGTAAATTGACGAGCTCGAAGGTTCAGCAGTTAGTCCGATATCTTAAGCTGGCTCATAAAGAAACTGGCGTTAAGGCGCGCGGAATTCTTGTATCTGGCGGAGCCAAGAATCTGTCAAACGAAGTAAAGACAGCGATGCGAAAGAACAAGAAATACGCGATAGAAGTTATGCACTATTAACTGAACGTGAGATTTACATCCGGTCGCTGAGAGGCGATCGCTCCCTAAACATGGTTTTCGTTCTCGACAATTACGATTCCTTCACCTACAACCTGGTTCAGTATTTGGGGGAGTTAGGGGCGCAGGTCGTGGTTGTGCGCAATGACCAGACAACGGTTGAGGAGATCGAAGCTCTTCGTCCGGAGCGCATCGTGCTTTCACCCGGCCCGTGCACGCCGCAGGAAGCGGGCATCAGCATCGATCTCATTCGGCACTTCGCCGGGCGCGTGCCTCTGCTGGGCGTCTGTCTTGGGCATCAGGCGATTGGCGCTGCGTTTGGTGGAAAGGTAGTCCGCGCGGCCAACCTGATGCACGGAAAAACCAGTGCGGTCGAACATGACGGTAAGACCATCTTTCATGATATCCCTTCCCCGATAACTGCGACGCGCTATCACTCGCTCATCGTCGAAGAAAAGAGCCTTCCGGAAGAATTAGAAGTTTCAGCGAGCTGCCGCGATCGTGATGGAACGCGGGTCATCATGGGACTGCGCCATCGCGAGTTTCCCGTTGAAGGAGTGCAGTTCCATCCCGAGAGCGTTTTGACCGATCAGGGAATGCGGCTCGTTCGGAATTTCCTCAGCCTTTGATCCGTCTCGACAGGCATGAGGCGTGGCCTTTATAGTTGGCTACAGATATCTTGAGCTGATCTCGCCGATTTTTTGCAGTACAGAATTTTATCAGGCCAGGGGACCCCCGCATCAGCGCAACCATGCGTCAGATTCATATCTTGCGCGAGCCGACGCTGTGCCCTGATAGCCTACGATGGAGAGCTAGGTAACAGGTGCACGTGTCTCAAACCCAGAGTGTTCGGCTTCGACCGCAGCAGCAATCTACTACCAATGCAGTGGAGTTGCGGGGCATCCGCAAAACCTACGACCACTTCGTAGCCGTCGACCATCTTTACGTCAGCATTCGCGAGGGTAGTGTTTATGGTTTGCTTGGCCCGAATGGAGCGGGCAAGACCTCGACCATACGCATGATGATCGGCATCACCCTGCCCGATGATGGCGAGGTGCGGCTGTTCGGCGAAAACTTTCATCGCGAGCAACTGCACCGCATCGGCTATCTGCCGGAAGAGCGCGGGCTCTATAAGCGGATGAAGGTACTCGATCATCTGGTGTTCCTCGGGCGGCTGCACAACCTCAGTGAGCACGAGGCGCGCAAGCGTTCGCTGGAGTGGTGTGAGCGGTTGCAACTCAGCGACTGGACGCACAAGAAGATCGAGGAGCTTTCCAAGGGAATGCAGCAAAAAGTCCAGTTTATCGCGACGCTGCTGCACGGCCCCGATCTCGTAATCATGGACGAACCATTCTCCGGACTGGATCCCGCCAATGCCGTCATGCTCAAAGATGTACTCCTCGAATTGAAGAAGGCGGGGAAGACAATTCTCTTCTGCACTCATCGTATGGACCAGGCGGAGCGGCTTTGCGATGCGATATGCCTGATCAACCATGGACGGGCAATTCTGGAAGGCGACCTGAAGAAGATCAAGGCAAGTTACGGTAAGAACCACGTCCAGATGGAGTATGAAGGTGAGCCTCACCTGGAGGACTGCGAAGCGGTGCAGTCAGTCAACAATTATGGCAACTATGTGGAAGTGCGGCTGAAGCCCGGGGCTGATCCGCAGGAGTTGCTACGCATGGCCGCCGGTCGGGTGCGCATCAGCCGCTTTGAGGTACTGGAGCCATCGCTGGAAGAAATCTTCATCGACCAGGTGGGGACGCATGAATAACGTCTGGACGCTGGTGAAGCGCGAATACCTGGAGCGCGTGCGTTCGCGCTCATTCGTTATTTTTACGTTGCTGATGCCGGCGATAATGGCCGCAATCGTGCTCATTCCCGCGCGGCTGGAGCAGATGAACTCGGGCGGCGAACGCAGACTGGTGATTGTGGCGAATAATCCGCAACTGGCCAGCGCTGTCGGCCATGAACTAGGTACGCCCAAATCGCAAGCCGGCGGCGAGCAGATGGAGCAAATGGGCCCGCCTACGGTTTATGCCATTCAGGTGGACACTGACACGAGCAACGCCGAGCGTGCGCGGCTGGGCCAACAGGTTAGCGCCGGCCAGATCACCGGCTTCCTATGGTTGACGGACGAGGCACTGGCGGACCACAAGGTGGTTTACAGCACTAAGGAAGCGGCCGATTTTGGCCAGTCACGCGAGCTGCGTACGGCCATCTCGAATGCCGTCGCCAGGTATCGTCTTTCGAAAAAGGGCATGAGCGGCCCCGATATCGACGCGCTGCTGACCCCGATCAGTCTCGATACCATCCGCATTGAAAAAGGCAGAGAAGGCAGCAGTGGGACGGCGGTCTTCCTCACCGGGTTCGCCATGGTGATGCTGCTGTACTCGGTTGTGCTGATTTACGGCCTGGCGGTGATGCGGTCCGTTATTGAGGAGAAGAGTACGCGCATCCTGGAGGTCCTGCTGTCGTCGGTCACCGCCAAAGAATTGCTCGCGGGAAAGATAGTCGGGGTCGGAGCAGTGGGATTGACGCAGATTGTCGTGTGGGTGATCTTTGCCGTCGTATTCTCGGTACCCGGGCTGGTGGTGGGCAAGTCGTTCCTGGGCGAGGTGCACATCTCGATGGCGGCGATGATCGCGTTCGCTATCTTCTTCCTGCTGGGATACCTGCTTTATAGCGCGATGTACGCGGCCATCGGCTCCATGGTCAATACCGATCAGGAGGCCCAGCAGATGCAGTGGCCCGCCATGCTTCCCCTGGTGATCGGTATCGTGCTGATGAATGTCGTAATTCAGCACCCGAGTTCCACGCTTGCGTTCTGGTTGTCGATGGTGCCGTTCTTCGCACCTATCCTCATGCTGCTGCGCATCCTCATCGAGCAACCGCCGCTGTGGCAGATCATTCTGTGTATCGGGATTATCCTGGCGACAATCTACGGGCTGCTCTCGCTGTCGTCGCGTATCTATCGAGTGGGAATTTTGATGTATGGCAAGCGGCCAACCCTGCCCGAACTACGACGCTGGCTGAAGTACGCGGGATAGGGTCGTTTAACTATTGCCCGTTCCCCAACGCTTCGTGTCATAGACGAAATCCACGAGTCCATAATCGATCTTGACGTGCAGCTTGTGCATCAGCTCTAACCGGCTGGCCGCGAGCTTTCTGCGAACAATGCGGGTTACTATAGAACTTCCCGGTTCGAAACCAGGCGGCGTGGCTGTTCGATCTCCGTGTCTCGTCGCGGAATGGTTGCATCCGAACCTGGTTACGTGATGTTGTTGTGCTCACCTAGCACGGTCCGATTACGTCCCACGTTGTGGGAAATGCTGCTGTTGCTATTGCTGGCGCTGATTTCGACGTCAGTTGCCGCCCAGGGGGCACCTGGTGGCGCAACATCGTATGGTCGCGAGAGCTTCGTTCTAAGCGGTACGGTGGTGAACTCGGTGACTGGCGAGCCGATCTCGCGCGCGCTGGTCCGCACCAATGGCTTGGCATCCCGAAGCGCATTCACTGACAGCGAGGGTCACTTCCAATTCGAAGATATGCCTCCGGGCCAGGTCGTACTCACCGCGCAAAAGCCCGGATACTTCAGCGAGATGGACAGTGGGGGGTATTCACTTCATCCCATCGAGATTGGGCCGAACAGCGGCGCGCAGCTAGTCAAGCTGGTGCCCCAAGCTGCGATCTACGGACGCGTCCTCGACGCTTCCGGGCAGCCTATCGAGCGCATTCCCGTCCGCTTGACCGGGCGTAGCTTGCGCGAGGGCCGCCGGCAATGGGAGCAGCGCGGCATGTTCGAGACCGATGAGGACGGTCACTTCCGCTTCGCTAATCTGAACCCGGGAACATATTATCTTGCGGTGGGACCGGCCGATCCGGAGGGCCGAATCCTGGCTGCGGGCGAGAAGCCAACCACCGGCTTCCCACACCTGTACTTCCCCGGCGTTCCGGACTTAGCCTCCGCTGCGCCGATTCAGCTCAGTGCGGGACAGCAGATGCAAGCGGATTTCTCTGTCGCTGCGGTGCCGGTATACCGCGTCTCGGGAAGCGTTAGCGGGCAGGGGGCCGACCGCGGTGTCGCTGTAACGGTTTTCACCTCCTCAGGAGATGAGCTGTCGCTGACGTCGAGATTTAATACGCAACTTGGAAGCTTCAGTCTGGACAAGGTACCGGCGGGTTCTTACATTCTGAGGGCTTTCTCAAACGTGAATCAACAGCGTCTGGAAGCCGAGCAGAGGATCAACGTAGCGTCGAATGTCGAAAACGTGCACCTTGCGCTCGCGCCGGCAATCTCGATCGCTGTTGTCGCGCACATGCAATCGCGGACGTCGTCCAGCGCAGGTTCTACGAGCCCCAACCCAGGCGCCTGGAGCGAGGACCGGCCACCGCTCAGTGTTTCGCTTTCTCCCGCCCAGCCGAATGCGCCGGAAGCGTTCTCCACCATTGAGCAGCGCGGTGGACACAATGTGATGCTGCTGCAAAATATCAATCCCGGAAACTACAGCGTGAACCTGATGCCGCAGCCGCCCTGGTATGTGCAGGCGGCCACCTACGGCCAGACGAACGTGCTTTACGACGACCTAACCGTGGCGCCGGGCCAGAGCTATCCGCTGGACGTCGTTCTGCGCGACGACGGGGCAAGCCTCACAATAACGGTGAGAGGATTCGAGAATGCCGTTGACCATGGAGCGGTGGTGGTGATTGTTCCCCAGCGGGCGTCGAAGGTCAGGCCATATGTGTTGAACGGCATCACCAATACATACACGGCTACAGGATTGGCTCCTGGCGAGTATCTGGTCTATGCCTTCGATCGGGTCGATGGTTTGGAGTACGCCAATCCCGATGTGATTGCGCCTTACGCTTCGCAATCCGCGCACGTGACTGTAGGGCCCGGCCAGAAGCAGCAGGTCATAGTTGACCCGATCCACGCTGAGAAAACGGAGTGACATTGTTCGCCCGAGTCTTCTGCGCGATGTTGCTGCTTGCGAGCTTGGCTGCGCAACAGCCGCGGGTTCCTGCCGTGCCGGCAAACACCGCGCCAACACAGGCCAGCGGGGCTTCAGTAACTGCGCAGAACGGCTTTCGGATCGCCGGAACAATTGTGAACTCGCTCACCGGTCAACCGATGGCATCGGCTTCGGTGGCGATTGCGCGCGTCACGCATGGGACGGAGCGCGAGATTTCCAAGTCAGTTATCACGGGAGCTGACGGGCGCTTCTCATTCGCTGCTCTTAGCCAGGGCAAGTATTCGCTGATGGCGAGCGCGCGTGGATTCTCGCTGCAGTCCTTTGATCGCCACGACGCATACGCGACAGCCATAGCGGTCGGCCCCGATCTCGACAGCGAGCACCTGATATTTCGTCTCGAGCCGGACGCGTCCGTGGAAGGCGATGTCACGGATGAGAACAACGATCCCATTCAATTTGCGATGGTGCGGCTCTTCCAGACCAACCTGGAAGGCGGGTTGCGGAAAGCAATTTCTGTGAACCAAGGGCAGACCGATGACCAGGGGCATTACCATATCGGACACCTCGAGCCGGGCGCGTACTACGTAACAGTATCGGCGCGGCCCTGGTATGCGCAAAATGTTCGCGTACCGAAGGGCGGTGATTCCAACGCAAGCTCTCAAGCAGCGCAGGAGGACGCTGCACTGGACGTCACTTATCCGCTCACCTTCTATCCCGATGCGACCGACTCGTCCGCCGCCACTCCGTTGCAGCTTGCGCCCGGCGCGAGGGAGACGGCGAATGTTGTTTTGCGCCCGGTGCCTTCGCTGCATTTGCGCATCCACACTGGAGAAGCGGCGCACAGCGCGGTCATCGGGAGAATGATTTTTCCGCGCGTTCAGCAACGTATATTTGAGGGCTATCTGGAGTCAGTGTACAACGCTCCCGACTCGTGGGTTGCGCCTGGGGTGGTCGAGATCTCGGGTTTAGCGCCAGGCCACTATGTGGTGGAGATTCCGCCGTCGACCGGAGCAAATGAGAAAGGGCCTTCCCGAGGCTGGTATCGCGAAATCGATCTCGCAGGTGACGCCGACATCAGTGCATCGGAAGCTCCGAGCTTTGTCACTATCACCGGGACGGTCCTGTTCGAAAACTCTCGTGTGCCGAGGGGCGCTTCGATCCAGCTCTTGAATCAAGAGACCGGGGAAAGTTTTCGGAGCGAAATCAGCGACAACGGCGAGTTCGACTTCAACTCCGATGAGGTCAGAGCTGGACGCTACCTATTTATGCTGGGAACTGCGCGCGGCTATTATCTGCGGAAGCTGGCTGCGACGGGAGCCAAATCGAGTGGTCGCGCTATCGAGATCGGCACAGGCGGCACCGTGCACGTGGCAGCTATCGCGGCGCGGGGAGAAGGGCAAGTGGACGGCACCGCCCTGCACGATTCCACGCCATTCGCGGGGGCAATGGTCGTCCTGGTTCCGCAAGATCCCGGCAATAACAGCCCTCTATTCCGTCGCGACCAGAGCGACAGCGATGGAACCTTTACGCTCGCCAACGTTGTGCCTGGACAGTACACCGTAATCGCGATCGCCAATGGCTGGGACCTGGAGTGGGGGAATCCCGCCGTGCTACAGGCGTATTTGAAGCGCGGCGAAACGGTGCAGGTGCCGCCGGACAGTAAGCTGCAGGTCAAGGTGCAGGTGCAGTAAGAGCGAGCAATCAGCACTCCGCATCAGCCCTTTTGGAGCCGTCTTCCCCAATTGCTATCCTGAGGCCAACGGTCATCGTTTGGCACTCTCTGGGCTCGAGTGCTATCTTGACACGTACCTGCTGGCTTCCTAGAATACAGGTGTCGGATTCTATTCGGTCGCTGGCCTAAAAGTAACCGGCACAGCAACTTAGAATCGTCAGGCGCAAGATTATGGGCTCACCAGCGGGCATCGGAAAGCGGGAACGTGAGATCCTCACGGCCATTGTGGAGACATATATTTCCACGGGAGAGCCCGTGGGTTCGCGCACCTTGGCGCGAAAGAATTGCGAAAACCTCAGTGCCGCGTCGATCCGCAACGTGATGGCCGACCTCGCGGACGCCGGTTTTCTGGAGCAGCCGCACACCTCTGCGGGACGAGTCCCGACAGCTCAGGCCTATCGTTTTTATGTGAAGCAGTTGACCGGTGAGGCCCGGCTTTCTCCTGCCGATGAGAGTCTGATTCAAGCTAGCCTGAACGGCACACAGGACTTGCAGGAGTTCATGGAGCGCACCTCCCACGTGCTTTCGCTGGTGTCGCACGGCGTGGGTGTGACCGTCAGCTCGGCCGCAGGGCAGCGTAATGCGCTGGAACACGTATATTTTCAGCGGCTCGCGGATAAGAAGGTCCTGGCTGTGGTGGTAACTCGCAACGGGCTGGTTCGCGATCGCGTGCTGCGGCTGCCCAGCGATCTTCCGATCGCCGATTTGGAAGCGGCGGCGGCGTACATCAACCAGAACTTTCGGGGCTGGGAGATGGAGTCGTTGCGCAACGAAATCGCCAGGCGCCTGCAGCAGGAGCGCAGCGAATATGATCGGCTGATGGCGTCGGTGGAGCAGCTCTGTGCGCAGGGGGCGTTGGCTGCCGACGGTCCGGCGCAATCGGTGTACGTGGAAGGCGCGGCCAACCTCGTTCTCACCGAACAGGACAAGGAGCGTTTGCGCCAGCTGCTCGCGACTTTGGAGGAGAAGCAGCGCGTCGTCGATCTGCTCTCGGCCTATCTGGATGCCCGCCAGGAAGCCGTGCGTGTGGTTGTGGGTCTGGAAGACACTATGCCGCATCTAAATAATTTTGTATTGATCGGCACGCCGGCGCGGGTTGGGGATGAGGTAGTGGGTTCACTGGCCGTCATCGGGCCCACGCGAATGGACTACGAGCACACTATCTGCGCCGTGTCGTATATCGCGCGCATGTTCGATCAACTATGGAATGAGCCGGAGTAGCGGCTCCGGTCACATCCGTAAGGATAAGCATGCATTACAAGAAACATAATGGCGGCTCCAAGGCGGAGCTGGACTTGGACCACGAATTACCCCCAGGCGAGAGCGAGAGCGCTAGTAAGCCCAGCACCACGCCGGAAGATGGAAGCAAGGTCTCCAGCGTGCCTACCGCGGAGTTGGAAGCCGAGTTGGAAAAGGCGCGTACCGAGCGCGCGGCTTACCTGGATCGCGCAGCGAGATTGCAGGCTGAGTTCGATAACTTTCGCAAACGCAACGCTCGCGAGCAACAGGAATATCGCGATTACGCCCTGGCCGATGCGCTAAAAACGCTGTTGCCGTTCCTCGACAGCCTGGATCGCGCGATTAGGACCAATGCTGCGTCGGTAGAGGACTTCCGCTCGGGCATTGAGCTCATCGACAAGCAATTTCACGACGCGCTAACCAAGCTCGGTGTGCAGCCCGTGCCGGCGGAGGGCGAACGGTTCGATCCCAATCTGCATCAGGCCGTCCAGATGGTGGAGACCGACGAGGCTGAGGACAACCACGTCATCGACGAATTGCAACGCGGGTATAAGCTGAAGGACCGTCTGCTGCGTCCAGCCATGGTTCGCGTCGCGCGCAATCCCAAGCAATAAGAGGTTACACTTCTGGCCACCACTGTGAAACGTGACTATTACGAGGTCCTGGGCGTCTCGCGTACTGCGAACGACCAGGAGATCAAGAGCGCCTATCGCAAGCTCGCACTGCAATACCATCCGGACCGCAACCCCGACAATCCCGAGGCAGAGGAGCGCTTCAAGGAGTGTAGCGAGGCGTATGCGGTGCTGGCTGACGGCGAGAAGCGCGCCCGTTACGATCGCTTTGGCCATGCTGGAGTCGGCAGCGCTGCCGGACAGGGATTCGGCGGCTTCGATGCGACCGTCTTCAACGATTTCCAGGACATCTTCGGAGACCTATTCGGCTTTGGCGACATGTTCGGCGGGCAGGGTCGACGCCGCTCGCGCGCACAACGTGGCGCCGATCTGCGCGAGGACCTGACTCTTGAATTCGAGGAAGCTGTGTTCGGTGTGACCAAGCAAGTCGAGGTGCGCCGACACGAAGGATGCGAGCAGTGTAAAGGCAGCGGAGTCGCGCCCGGCAAATCGCCGATCAACTGCACAACTTGCGGCGGTCGCGGTCAGATGCGCTATCAGCAAGGCTTCTTCTCCATCACGCGTGCCTGCAGCACCTGCGGGGGATCGGGCAAGCTGATCGTCGATCCCTGCAACCAGTGCCGGGGACAAGGGCGTGTCACGCGCGAACGGACCGTCACAGTGAAGGTTCCGGCTGGCGTGGATGAAGGCGCGCGCATTCTTTATTCCAACGAGGGCGAGGCCGGGGTTTACGGCGGACCTCCCGGTGATCTCTACGTCGTGCTGCACGTGAAGCAGCATTCGTTTTTCGAGCGCGAAGGCAAGGACCTTTATTGCACGCTACCGGTTTCGTTCTCGCAGGCGGCATTAGGCGCAGAAATTCAGGTGCCGACGCTGGAAGGCGAGCAAACGCTGAAAGTTCCTGAAGGAACGCAGACGGGGACGCGGTTCAAGCTGAAGAACAGAGGTGTGCCGGTACTGAACGGTCATGGGCGGGGCGACCTGTTCGTGGATGTCAAGGTTCAAACGCCATCCAAGCTGAACAAGCGCCAGCGTGAATTGCTACAGGAGCTGCACGGTACACTCTCGCATGAAAACAAGCCCGTCAGCCGCACGTTGCTGAATAAGGTGAAGGAAATATTTGGGTGAAGCAGCAATTAGCACTTAGCTTTTAGCAAAGACTAAGTGCCAAGTGCTAATTGTTAAGTGCTCAGGATGACCATCGAAGTCCTTCCCGACGTCGGTTGGCTGGCTCGCCGTGCGGCGCAATTGATTGCCGCCGATGCACGCGCTGCAGTTGCCGAGCGCGGCCGGTTCGTGATGGCCGTCAGCGGAGGCAAGAGCCCCTGGCTGATGCTGGCCGATCTGGCCAACGAGGACGTACCCTGGGCCAACGTGCACGTCTTCCAGGTCGACGAGCGCATTGCTCCCGCAGGTGACCCTGACCGCAACTACACGCACCTGCGCGATACGTTGCTGGAGAACGCGCCGATCCCGCCGGAACAGATCTACCCCATGCCCGTCGAGTTGCCGAATCTGGAAGCCGCGGCGAAAGAGTACGCGCACACATTGGAGCGCGTTGCCGGTAAGCCCCCGGTGCTCGATCTAACCCATCTTGGGCTTGGGCCCGACGGCCACACTGCGTCGCTCATCCCCAATGATCCCGTGCTGAACGTCAGGGACGCCGACGTCGCGATCACGGGCGTTTATCAAGGGCGGCAGCGCATGACGCTTACGTATCCCGTCATCAATCGCTCGCGCCGCATTCTGTGGCTAGTAAGCGGGAGGGACAAAACCTCCGCGTTGGCGAAGCTGCGCGCCGCCGACCCGTCGATTCCGGCCGGGCGCATCAGCCAGTCCCAAGCGGTGCTGCTTGCGGACCGGGATGCGGCGGGAGAGTCGTAGCTGGATTTCCAAGAACTCCGCGCGTCCAGTCTGCTTCCGAGTAGCCGAAACTCACACTTCCGGAGTAAGATCTACGGCGCAATGAGCAGCCACGTGACGAATGCTCAACTATTGCTGCTGGCTGTTCTCGTCGCGCAAATGCTGGCGGCGGAAGACGTCAAGCTCCGGGAACAGGCTGTCCGTCTGATGGAGGTTGCCAACGCGGTCAGCCTGCCCGGCGCTCTGCGCAATTATGAGCAGGTTGTCACCTTCCGCGTTCACGAGCCGGACGGCTCGGTGAAGGAAGGCTCGTTCACGCGCTTATCTGCAGGTGCGGAGGGCCACCGCGACGAGTTCACCTTCGGCGACTATCACAAGATAATCGTCATCTCCGGCGATCGCATCTCGCAGACCCGGAGCAGCATGATGCCCGCGGAAGTCCGCGAACTGCGCAAGTACGTGCCTATCCACCTCGGGCGCTTCGATCAGGAGGATGTAATCCGCTCGATTGAAAATGCTAATGTTGTCGGCCGGTCCGCCAAGTGCATCAACTTCGACACGCACTTCGGCGCCACTTTGCAGGCGAACCAGCTTTGTGTGGATAGCGAAAACGGTGCGCTCGTGCGCTGGCAAGTCGGCGACGAGGTTATCGAGAACTCCGAGTTCTTCCAAATCGCGAATCTTTGGGAGCCCGGACATATCCGCCGCTTCCTGCGCGGTGCTCTGCAACTCGAAATCGAGCAGCACATGAAGACCATCGAAGCGCCGCTGGACGCCAGCATCTTTTCGCTGCCCTCGGAACATTGGAACAAGCTGTTCGACTGCACCACGAAGCGCCGTCCCGTCGGCATCTCTACCCCTATGCCGCCACCCGGAAAATCAGGCACAGACATTGTCGACGTCATTGTTCACGGCTGGGTGCTTGCGAATGGAAACGTCGCGCGGCTGCAGATCGAGTCGTCCCCGCGCCCCGACTTGAACGATGAGGCCCTAAGTACCGTCGCAACCTGGAAGTTCCTTCCACTGATGTGCAACGACCAGCCTGCTAGCCTGGAGGGCGATTTCGTCGTCCACTTTCAGCGTCGGTAGCTCACCTGGGCTCACGTTATTGTTTCGCGGCGCTGTTCGGTGCTGCGGGTTTCTCTTTCAATTTGCTCAGCGCTTCTTTAGCCTTTTTGGCATAAGGGCCGTTCGGAAGGATTTTCAAGTATGCCTCGTAGTTTTCGATAGCGCCAGCTGTATCTCCCGTTTTGTTTAGACCCTCGGCGAGCTTGAACGTCGCCTCCGCATCGTGAGGCTTATACTCCAGCGCCTCGCGATAGCGGCTGATAGCGGCGGAGTAGTTCTCCCGTTTGAAATAGAAATCGCCCACTTCCACCGCTTTCATCGCCTTCATCGGGTTGTACGGGGTGAATTCGTCGACGTCGCTGTTACCCAATGCCGCCTCGGGATGTGCCTTCTCGTCGTTTGCAGGCGGCGCGACGTCAATATGCGTCTGTTTGCTGGAACTCTCTCCTGCAGGAACATTGTCTGAGCGGGGAGGCTCCTTCCTGTTATCGGTTGGCGGCGGAGCGGATGCATCCGTGGGCACGCGCTCGACCGGAGGCGCCTCTTGCGCCAAAGAAATTCCCAGCAGACAGAAAACCGCGATCGTAAGAAGAAGAAAACGAAATCGCACCCTCATATTCTAAGTGAACCCGCGAGAAGCCATCATGACTCTTTCGCGCAGAAATCGACGAAAAAATCTGACAGTGTTGCAGCGGTGCGAGTGGCCTCATCAGCAGCGGCACGCATCCCGGAAGCTGACAGAGAGTGGCCGTCGTACTCTGGCAACCTCGGCAGCGGCAACTCGCGTCTGTTATTAGATGTGCTGCTCTCGGCTGGAAGCAAATGACTTCATACCCTGGGGATGCATTTGAATTCCCTTCGCCTGCTCAGCGAAGAACATCAGCCACACCTGGTAGAAGACCAGCGCAAGGACGGCAGTGTTTTCAACCGGATGCGCAAGCTGACGCCCGGTATCGTTGCCGGCGCGGCTGACCTTGACCCTGCCGCCGTACTGACCGCCACCGTTGCCGGGGCTTCTTTCGGCTACTCCATCGGCTGGGTCGTGCTGCTTGCCATTCCAGTCCTCTGGGCCGTGTTCACGGTTTCTGCGCGTATCGGTCACCAGAGTAATCGCGGTCTGGTGGAGCTTATTCGCCAGACTTATGGGCGCACGGCGGGCTGGGGCATGGCTGTGGCGATGATTTCGGTCAATATGGCGATGATTATTGCCGATCTTATCGCCGTAAGCGACGCATTTTCCCTGATCCTGCAGCAGGCGCGTTTCTATTTTCTGCCGGTCGTCGCCTTTGCCGTCTGGTATTTGCTTGTGCTGGGGGACTATCGCAAATCAAGCCGGGCGTTTATCTGGTTTGCGCTCTTCCAGACTGCCTATGTAGTTGCCGCCGTGATGGCAGTGAAGTCGTGGACGGCGTTGTTCAGGGGCTTGTTCTTACCGCACATCACGGTAAGCTCGGCATACATTATCGGCATCATCGCGGTGTTTGGGTCATTGCTTACGCCCGACGTTCTGGTGTGGCAGACAAGCTCACGGCGCGACCGCAAAGCCTCCGGTGGAGGGTTTCATTCCGGCGAGTCGAAGGCGGGCACGCTGGTTGCGGTATTGATTTCGCTCTCTGTCATTGTGGCGGCATCGGCGCTGCATGTGGCCGATCCCGAGCACATGTCCACTCTCACGGCGGCGCAGGCCCTGCATCCCCTGGGATCGCTGGCGCCGGTGATTTTCTCTATCGGCATTATCGGCTCGGGCCTGATCGCGCTGCCCATTCTGGTGGCCTCAATGTGCTTCAGCATCGCCGAGGCTTCGAACTGGCAATCAGGACTGACAGTCCCAGCCTGGGAAGCGCGTCCCTTCTACATCCTGATATCTGCGTGCATTATCGTTGCGACTGTGATTGATTTCGGCAACATCAATCCCGTCACCGTACTCTACTGGTCGCAGGTAATCGCGGGCTTCCTAGTCGTGCCTGTGCTCGGATTCATTCTGCTGCTGGGGAACAACGCTCGTTTGGGTGGGCGCAAGAACACCATGTCGGAGAACATCTGGCTGGGTGGAGCTGTCGCGGGAATGATTGTGGCGAACCTGGTGTTTTTCTGGACAGCGCTCTAGGGCTGGTCCGCTCGGGCTGCATTTTCGATGATTCACAGAGCTTTATTGCGCTGCAACTCTTCGAAGTAGTCGAGGAGGTTCTTGAACGGAACACGGGTGGCGCGAAAAACGGGCATTCTGCCAAGGATCTTGGGATCACTCACGACGATGTTGCTTGCTCGTGACAACTGCAACTCCGGCCTTGGTAGAAGTCGAGGCGGGCGGCGAAAAGCGAACATCGAACCGCGGCCTTCCTACGCTCCGCAGCACTTCTTGTACTTCTTGCCGCTGCCGCAAGGACAAGGATCGTTGCGGCCGACCTTCTCGCCGCGGATGACCTGCTGCACAGTGCCCATCTCGCCAGCGCCTGCCATACGTGCCTGCTCGAGTTCGCGGCGCTTGCGGCGCTGGAAGGCCTCTTCCATGTCATCCATGGACGTGACGGCGCGTGCCGAGCGGAGCGGCGAGCGTCCATTACCGCCGGCAGGCACTGGCACACCACCGGCAAGGCCCGATCCGGTGCCGCCGTCGGTCGGGCCACCGCTACTGTAGAAAGTTCCACCGTCGTCGCGACGCTCGATCACCTGCATCAGATACAAATACCGAACGGTCTCTTCCTCGAAGCGCTCCATCATGGCTTCGAACATGTCGAACGATTCGCGCTTGTACTCCACCAACGGATCGTGCTGGCCGTAGCCACGCAGCCCAATGCCCTCGCGCAGGTGGTCCATGCTGAGCAGGTGGTCTTTCCATTGCTGGTCGATGACGCTCAACATGATGATGCGCTCGTGATGACGCATCGCCTCGGGCCCGATGAGCTGCTCCTTGGCCTCGTACCGCTCTTTCAGCTTGTCGAAGATGGTGTCGCCCAATTCCTGGCGATTCAGCTGCTCGGCGTCGACGCCCTCTGCCGTAATATCAACGCCAAAGCGCGTGAACAACTGGTTCTTCAGCCCCGTAATGTCCCAGTCCTCGGGACGAGTCTCTTTCGCCGCGTACTTGTCCAGTAGGCCGGCGAGGATGTCGCGCACGTAATCGTCGAGGATCAACTCCTTCTGGTCGAGGCCTTCCAGCAACTGGCGGCGCAGCGCGTAGACGGCCTGGCGCTGCTTATTCATGACATCGTCGTACTCGAGCAGGTGTTTGCGGGCCTCGAAGTTCTGGCCTTCAACTGCCTTCTGCGCGGCTTCAATTCGGCGCGTGATGAGCTTCGATTCGATGGGCACGCCCTCTTCCATACCAAGCCGCTGAAGAAGGTTCGAGACCCACTCCTTGGCGAAGATGCGCATCAGATCGTCTTCCAGAGACAGATAGAAGCGCGAAGCGCCAGGATCGCCCTGACGGCCGGCGCGGCCGCGAAGCTGATTATCGATGCGTCGCGCCTCGTGACGTTCGGTGCCGAGGATGAACAGGCCGCCAAGATTGATTACCTCGTCGTGCTCCGCATCCGTTGCCTGCTTGTGCCGCTGATAGACTTCATTCCATTTCGCCGTATCGACCTTGTACTCGACCCCGCCGTAGTAGAAGTGCGAGAGGTTGGGATCATCTGGCTTGACCGAGACCTCGCCAGCTACGGCCTTCAGCGCCTGGGCAATCCCCTTTTTCAGCAACTCCTGCTTCGCCATGAATTCGGGGTTGCCGCCCAGCAGAATGTCGGTACCGCGGCCGGCCATGTTGGTGGCGATGGTGATTGCGCCCTTGCGGCCTGCCTGCGCCACGATCTCGGCTTCTTTCTCGTGATACTTGGCGTTGAGTACGACGTGCTTGATGCCCTTCTTCTTCAACAGGTCGGACAGCCGCTCGGACTTTTCGACTGATGTGGTGCCGACGAGCACGGGCTGACCACTCTCGGCAAATTTCTGGATCTCGTCCGCTGAGGCGAAGAACTTCTCTTTTTCCGTGCGATATACAACGTCGGAGTTCTCGACGCGCCGCAGCGGTTTGTTGGTCGGGATGACAACGACTTCCAGCTTGTAAATCTTGTCGAACTCGGGCGCTTCGGTTTCCGCAGTACCGGTCATGCCGGCCAGTTTCTTGTACATGCGGAAATAGTTCTGGAAGGTGACCGTCGCGAGCGTCTGATTTTCGCGCTCGATCTTGACGTTCTCTTTCGCCTCGACCGCCTGATGCAAGCCGTCGGACCACCGCCGTCCAGGCATGAGTCGCCCGGTGAACTCGTCAACGATGATGACTTCGCCGTCCTTAACAACATACTCAACATCACGCCGGTAAAGTGCATGCGCCTTGACCGCGGTCTCGACGTGATGCTTCAGGTCCCAGTTCTCAGGATCGGCGATATTGCCGATTTGCAGCAGCTTCTCGACCTTCTCCCAACCGGGATCGGTGACGGTGATGGTGCGGTGCTTCTCGTCGATAACATAGTCGCCGGTGAGAACCTTGTCTTCGCCCAGGCCGCGCTCAATCTCCTCACCCTGCTCCAGCTGCGGGATGATGCGGTTCACCTTGTAGTACTTGTCGGTCGACTCCTCGCTCTGGCCGCTGATGATGAGCGGGGTGCGGGCTTCGTCGATCAGGATCGAGTCGACCTCGTCGACAATACCAAAGTTATGACCGCGCTGCACGCAATCCTTCAAGTCAAACTTCATGTTGTCGCGCAGGTAGTCGAAGCCGAACTCGTTATTCGTGCCGTAGGTGACGTCGGAGCCGTAAGCCTCGCGTCGCTGTACGTCATCGAGGTCGTGCACGATGACGCCGACGCTTAATCCGAGGAAAGTGTAGAGCTTGCCCATCCACTCCGAGTCGCGCTTGGCGAGGTAGTCGTTGACGGTCACGACGTGGACTCCGCGTCCGGAGAGCGCATTGAGGTAAACCGGCAGAGTGGCGACCAGCGTCTTGCCTTCACCAGTTTTCATCTCGGCGATCTTGCCCTGGTGCAGGACGACGCCACCAATCAGCTGCACATCGAAGTGCCGCATCTGAAGCACGCGCCAACCCGCCTCGCGGACGACGGCGAATGCCTCGGGAAGAATCTCGTCCAAGACCGCCTTCAGCGTCTCGTCTTTCTCGTCGGCGTCTTCGATGGCATCGACACGCTCGCGAACTCGCTGCCGGAATTCTTCGGTCTTGGCGCGGAGCTGCTCGTCCGTAAGCTGCTTCATCGCCGGTTCGAGCGAGTTGATCTGCTCGACCCGCGGCATGATGCGCTTGATCTCGCGTTCGTTACTGGTGCCGAAAACTGCGGCAACAACTTTGTTAAACAATGCTGTATTCCTTGGCGATCTGCCTATTAGACGTGCATCAGGCACGGCTTGTCAGCGGAAGACACTCACCCTGTAGAAGGCTATCACATTGGATGTTCAAGGGAGATGACAGTCGCAGAAGGCGAGCGCATGTTGACTGGCCTGGTCGGTTAGGTTTCCGAATTGTCTTTTGCGCCGCCGCGTTTGCTCCAGTGGCCGGTGCGGGTACTGTCGAGCTTCGAGAGCCTGGGGATGTCCCAAACCCGCCGGAAGCGCGTCCACCTTTCCGTGCCAAAGACATCGTTGTACTGGACGAAGCCGCGAACGTGAATGAATCCTGTGCCTGCTTCGATGGCTGCGATTTCCGGTGCCTCGAGGCCCATCTTCGGATGAACGCCTGCGATGCGGCCTTCAGCGATGCGCTGCTCCGGAGTGATGACCTGTGGAATGTTCATGGGAGGCGACCAATGGGTATCCTCTTTCGGCTCCGGCGAGTCGGTCAGCTCCGCTCGGGCGCACGACGCTTTGACATAGGCCTCGGTGGCTCCGTGCAAGACTATCTTGTAATGAATGCTCGGAACTCCTGGCTGCAGAGGCCACTGCAGCGGCAGCAACTCGATGCGCAGATGCGCGCGTTCGCGATTGATAAATAAGTCAATATTCTGCCTTGCGGCTTCGGCGCTCTTCTCCGCCAGCGCAACTGACTGCTGCAGGATTCCGGTCTGGCGCTCCATCTGAATCGCCTGCCGCTCGATGGCACGCAGATTTCCCCACAACAGAAAGGCCTGGAATCCGCCGATCACCGCAAGAAACAACGCGAAGACCCAGTAGGACCGGTCGGTCCAGTCTTTGCTAATGGATAAGGGAGGAAGCTGGCTGACCTTCACGCTTTGGCCGCCCGAACCATCGTGTTGCACCGGATTCGGTTGGGACGGTGCAGCCGCGCGCGCCTGTTGAAACGCGAGTTCCGCGTTCATAACAGAAGGCGAGAGCACACAAACCAGCACAGCTATCGAGAGCAGCCGCATGGAGGAAGAAATTGTAAAGCAGGAACCGAAGAAAAGAGCTACAAAACGAGGCGCGGGCCCTGCCGCGCGCCGCAAATGACAATTGCTGATTAGTTCAACACATGAATATTCTTCTTCTCACACATCTCCTTGAGCACCTTCGGCCACACGGTGACGCTAACTTCGCCGAGATGCGCTTTGCGGAGCAGCAACATCAGGGTGCGCGACTGTCCGATGCCGCCACCGATGCTCAGCGGGATCTCGTGATTCATAATCGCCTTGTGGTAGGGGTAGTTCAGGAAATGTGTCTGATTCGTCAGCTCTAATTGCTTCTTCAGCGACTCAGAGTTGACGCGAATACCCATTGATGTCAGCTCGTGCCGCCGCTGAGTCACCGGATTCCACACCAGGATGTCACCATTCAGCCCGTGACGCACGTGTCCGTCATCGGCGCGCGTCTCGGTGACCCAGTCGTCATAATCGGCGGCGCGCATCTCGTGGGGATAACCGTCCTTCAGCGTCCACCCGATGCCGATGATGAAGACTGCCGGGTACTTTTGCAGAATCGCGGTCTCCCGCTGCTTACGCGGCAGGTCGGGATACATGTCAAGAATCTCCTCCGCATGCAGGAACTTCAGCTCACGAGGCAGACTGGGATACCGTGAGTCCTTGAGCTGCGGAAAGAGTTCCTGCGCATAACGCTCGGCGCCGGTCATGACCAGCCAAATCTTGCTGACGATAGCTTTCAGGAAGATGAGGTTGCGCTGCTCGGGCGTGATGACTCGCTCCCAATCCCACTGATCGACGTATGCGCTGTGGTCATGGTCGAGGAAGTAATCCTTGCGCACGGCGCGCATGTCGGTACAGAGCCCCTCGCCCGGCTGCATGTTGAATTGCCTGAGCGCCATCCTCTTCCACTTGGTCGCCGCCTGCACCACCTGTGCGTCGATGGGGTGCTTGTCGCGATCGTTCGAAATATGGAATTGGATGGGGGTGCGCGAGCCGTCGCGGTCGAGATAGTCGTCGACACCTGACTCCTCGTCGACGATCAGAGGCACGGTGACCATCATCAGGTTCAATTCCTTGCAGAGATTGTCTTCGATGTACTTTTTCAGCTCGAAAATAGCCTTCTGAGTTTCCTTGGGCGACAGCAGCGAGCTGTAATCCGCCGGAAGCACTTGTTCCAGTTCCCTGTAATCGCCGATCCCCGGGCCAGCGAGATCTGCTTTTTTGTCAGCCATGCGGTTCTCCTTGTGTGCGTCAATGTGGCGGCCAACGCTTAACGGCTTGCGAGCACGTCATCACCTATAGGAGACCACTCGGCGATCGAAGGGGCAGTAACCTGCGTCACCGCAGCATGTGCGATGCGGGCAGGCCGGTCCTACCGGCGGAGGATTACGAAGCAAAAGGGCGGGATCTCGGTCCCCGCCCGCTGCCATTTACTGATTTGATGGGAGTTTACTCGGCTGCCTGTTCGCCGGCCTTGCTGACGGCAATAGTCTCGCCCACGTCCCCAACTTTGAAGCGGGCGAAACGGCGGACGGCTATGTTCTCTCCAAGCTTGCCGATGACGCTGGCGATCAACTGCGATACCGTGATCGTCTGGTCCTTGATGAAGGGCTGCTCATACAAACAAACCTCCTCATAGAACTTGGCCATCTTGCCTTCGACGATCTTCTCGATAACCGCCGGAGGCTTGCCGGTCTGCGCCGCTTGCGCACGATAGATTTCTTTCTCCTTCTCGTACGCTTCCGGCGTCACGTCTTCCTTGCGGATGAAACGCGGATCGGTGGCGGCGATGTGCATGGCGATGTCGTGCACCAGGTTCTTGAAGTCATCGGTGCGGGCGACGAAATCGCTCTCGCAGTTGACTTCCACCAGGACGCCAATCTTGCCGCCGGCATGAATGTAGCTGGCCACGGAACCTTCGCTGGTGGTGCGCGTCGCTTTCTTCGCGGCGGTGGCAACGCCCTTCTTGCGGAGAATGATGATTGCAGCTTCGACGTCCCCCTTCGCTTCCGTAAGCGCGTTCTTGCAATCCATCATCGGCGCGTTGGTTTTGTCGCGAAGCTGTTTTACTTGTGCGGCAGAAATGTTCACGGTCGTAGTACTCATCTTTCGGAAACCCCTCGCTCTTCGCCTCTCGCTCTTCGCTTTTCGCCAGAAAAGCAGAAGCGCAAACTAAGTCTTGACTATCAACTTTTCTCTGTAACGATTTGCCCTGCCCTGGCGAAGAGCTAAAAACGAACAGCGAAAAGCGCTCTTGCTAAAACAACGCCCGCGCTACGATCAACGCGCGGGCTGAGAACCAGTCGTCAATCTAATCGAAGTTATGCGCTGGTGTTTTCCGCGCGACGCCCCCCTCGGCCCAGCACCTCTTCCATGCTGACCTCCTCGGAGTCATCGATGGTCGACTGCGGGGCAGCCTCGCCATCTGCGCCCACGGCACTGGCTGCAGCAGCTTCCGCTGCTTCGCTGCATTGTACCCCCGCGGAAATATCAGCCGTCTGCTTGTCGGTCGCCGCTTGCGAACCCTCAACCACAGAGTCGGCGATCTTTGACGCGAACAACCGAATCGCACGCAGCGCGTCGTCATTGCCCGGGATCACGTAATCCACTTCCGTCGGGTCGCAATTGGTGTCCACTACCGCGACCACCGGGATTCCCAATTTCCGCGCTTCCTTGACCGCAATCTGCTCCTTATTGGAGTCGATTACGAACAGCACGTCGGGCAGGCGATTCAGGTTCTTGATACCTGCAAGGTTGGCCTGCAGGTGCTTGCGCTCGCGTTCCAGCTTGACAACTTCTTTCTTGGGCAGCAGCTCGTAGCGGCCATCCGTGGCCATCTCGTCGAGCTCTTTCAGCCGCTTCACCGACTTCTGCACCGTTACCCAGTTCGTGAGCAGCCCGCCCAGCCAGCGCTGGTTCACGTAGAACATACCGCTACGCGTGGCCTCTTCAGCGATGGCGTCCTGCGCCTGGCGTTTGGTGCCGACGAAGAGCACGAGCTTGCCGGTCGCTGCCTGCTCCTGCACAAACTTCGACGCTTCCTTGAACATCTTCAGCGTCTTTTGCAGGTCGATGATGTAAATACCGTTGCGTTCGCCGAAGATGTATTCCTTCATCTTCGGGTTCCAGCGTTTGGTCTGGTGCCCGAAGTGAACGCCTGCTTCGAGCAACTCCTTCATCGTGATGTTTGCCAAGCTACCTCCTCGGTTGGCTTGCATTCCTCGCGGCGGCCTTCGGCCGGTCGTTCGGAATTGCTTTTCCCGCCCCCGTCACCATTGCGAGTGCGGGAAGATTTCGTTCCGGTGTCAACTTTCATCCACTCGCCCCCGGAACCAAAAAGCGAGTTGTCAGTGGCTAGTGGTCAGTGACTAGTCTAGAACGAAGCGATCAGTCCTCGGTACTGGTGCTCGTTGCCTGGCCACCGGCCACTGTATTACTACCGCTTGCTGAACTGGAAACGCTTACGCGCGCCCTTCTGGCCGTACTTTTTACGTTCTTTCGTACGAGCGTCGCGGCGCAAAAAACCTTCCGCCTTCAGCTTCGCCCTCAGCTCAGAATTGAACTCTTGCAGGGCTCGCGATACACCCATGCGTACCGCGCCAGCCTGACCGTTCACGCCGCCGCCACTGACCGTGCAAACTACGTTGAACGTGCTTGTGGTCTCCGTCACTACAAACGGTGACTTCGCCATGATGCGCTGCGCCTCGGTGACAAAGTGCTGGTCAAACGGTTTCCCGTTCACGGTAAACTCGCCGCTGCCGGGACGAAGGAAGATACGTGCGACGCTCGATTTGCGCCGTCCCGTGCCGTAGTACTGAATCTGTTCTGCCATCTTTAATCAGTGTCCTAACTGTTTTGTCCTACCTATGCCCTATGCGCCTTTGGCAACGGATGTCGGGGCCTCTGGCTTCTGTGCCGCATGCGGATGCTTGTCGCCGCGATAGACCTTCAGCTTTCCCGCCATTGCCCTTCCCAGCTTGGTGTGGGGCAGCATGCCGACAATCGCCTCTTCGACAATCTGCTCCGGCTTGCGTGCCAGCTTCTTCTTGTACTCCTCCGACCTGATGCCGCCGGGATATCCGGTGTACCGATGGTAGACCTTGCTCTCCGACTTCAGTCCGGTGAGCCGCACCTTCGCGGCATTGATCACGATCACGTGATCGCCCATGTCCAGGAACGGCGTGTACTTAGGGTTGTCCTTGCCAGAGAGGATGCGCGCTACACGCGTAGCCAGCCGCCCCAGAGTCTGGCCATCGGCATCAATGACAAACCACTTGCGCGCAATTTCCCCCTTGGGGAAATAGGTTGACATCTCTAAACTCTCCCAGATTTGAAACCGCGAAAGAGCCGCTCGGTTCAGGCGCTGGATGCGCAGAGATCTCCAGGCGGGCAAACGCAGGACCGCGAAAGAACTAAGAATAGACTACTTCCGCCGCGATTGTCAACGAACGAAGAGACATCCAGTGGGCTGTGACGGCCGCAAACGAGCTATAGCATGAAGTACGTCTTGTTGTGGAGGAAGCTATTCTCATCGCCAATCAGCACCTACGTCGGAAACTCCGTGAACGAAGCGAGCAAGCGCGGGGACTGCATTGCCGGCGGCACATCGAACACGAAAATTGCCTCCACCGATTCGCCCGGACGTATGGGCTTGAACAGCGAGGGCGATACGCCGTGAAGAGCATCCCAGGCTTGTTGCCCAGAAGCCGAAGTTCGGATCACATCTCCCTGGCGATCAATCAGGGAAATCGTAAGCGGAACGGGCGTCAGAGGCACCTCACGAGGACGCCAGGATGCCGTGGTCGTTTCGTCAAAACGATTCCGCACAGTAACAATGTAGAACTCGCCGTTCGCGACCTGATCTCCAATCTGCTTTGCACGCTCTACTTTCTGTACCGAGTAGGCCAGGCGGCAATCGAGTTCACAGAAATACTTTTCCTGTCCGGGAGCGAGCGTGCGCTCGCGGCTGACCGCTGAGAACGTCAGCAGCAAGGCCATGTAGCCGATTAGCAGCGCGGGCATCGCCGTGGCTGCATATCGAAGCCATTTGCGCCCGCGGAAAAAGAAGATGAGGCTCGCAATTGAGAGCAAGATCAGGAGCCCGGCAGTTCCAAGAAAAAAGAGCGCGCTCAGGTGGGGCTCGAAATTCGTATTGAAGTACATGGGTTGACCTCGTCGCGAGAAAAGTACTTTTCAGTACAAAGTACAGCGGGCAAAAAAATTTGCCATCACTCCGTAGAAGTCGTGCGGGCGGAACGAATCACCGATTCCATCTGCTGCAGATAGCTTTCTAATGCGCTCCGTCCCCCAGAGGTGAGACTAAACTCGGTCCGTGGCTGCCGCCCGACAAAGGACTTGGTACAGCGCAGGTATCCGGCATCTTCCAGCTTGCGGGCATGGACGCTCAGATTCCCGTCACTAATTTCCAGCAGTTTCTTCAGCTCATTAAAACTGAGCGTCTCGTTCACCGCCAGGGCGCTGATGATGCCCAGCCGTACGCGTTCGTGAATCACCGGATCGAGGCTGAGCGCCTCAGCCACATTTACCCGGCGACGCTTTCCTGAGCGGTGGCCAGTCACCCCTGAGCTGTCACGAACTCGAATTGCAGACCTAGCCACCGTGCCTCCTAGCTATGAAAATTCCAAATCCGATGTGCAGCAGACCGAAGCCAACAGCCAGTAGCACATTGGCCCAGAACCATGGCAGCGGCAGCGCCAGGGCTCCCAGCACCACAAAGGCTGCTCCCATCGCGGGAACGGCGCGCACAGAGAACGCCCCGGCCTGCATGACTGCGACTCCATATAACACCAGCCATACGCCGGGGATGAGCCGCACGGGCCCGTCCCTCACGAGGGCGACCGTAAGAATCCCGCCTGCCGTTAGTGCCGGCAGTAGGCCGATGAACAAGCGCCGCCCGGACATCGACAGCATCTCGGTGCGCAGACGCGTGGCCTTTTGATGCATGGTCACCAGCGCGATTGTCGCCGCGATCAGCGCCTCCGCAAGCCAGACTGCCAGCCAACCTTGCGAGGTGGTCTGCCACAGGCCCACGGGGGTAGCGACTAATGCCGTAGCTCCCATGGCGCAAAATCCCCAGCCCGGCACTGCGGTAAACGCCGTGCTCCGCTCCATAGTTCGCCGGATGAGTCGCAGATCGTCGAGGGCCGCGTTGTTATCGGGGAGAAGCGGACGCGTGCTCTTGCTTCGACAGGGGCGAAGGTCAGCCATACAGCCCAGAAGGTATCGCCAAACCGGAGAGCTGTCAAGTACTTTGCAATGCAAAGAGAGACCGTTTCGGCCGGGACGTCGCTACTTCTTTCTGCTCGCCGACCCAGGACTTCGCCCAGGGCTGAACTGAGTCGTCCCGCTTCACGGGACGGCGCATCGGGGAACGAGGATCCCGTGGGACTCTCTGAAACGCCAAGAACCTGCGGAATAACACCAACCCACTACCTTGCGAAGCTCCCGATAGGCCCACCGGAGTTGGTACCTATATACTGCCTGCTGTCCCAAATTTACATGTCACTCGCGCCGCTCAACTCAGTCGCAGCTTTCGGTGCATCATGCTTCGGGTAGGGATCACAGGTGGGATCGCCTCTGGCAAGTCCACAGTAGCTGAGATGCTCGCCGCTCGAGGCGCCCACGTGCTGGCGGCTGATGGCCTCGCCCATCAGCTCTATGCACCTGGCACCGGCGTCTACGACGAGATCGTTTTTCGCTTCGGACGTGCAATTCTCAATACAGATGGAACAGTGGAGCGGAAGAAATTGGCCGATGCCGTCTTCCCCAGTCGTGTAGCCGAGTTAAATGCGATAGTTCACCCGGCAGTGATCGAAGTGCAGAAGCGCTGGATGGCCGCGATGGAGCGCGCCGATCCGTGCGGAATCGCGGTGGTTGAAGCCGCCCTCATCCTCGAGGCCGGCGCGGAGAAGGACTTCGACAAGATTATTGTGGTTACTTGCAGCTTCGAGCAAAAGATCCAACGCTATGCAACGCGTCTGGGTATGTCGTTGGACCTCGCCCGGGCGGAGGTGGAGCGCCGAAGCGCGGCACAATTAAGCGATGAAGCGAAAGCGCGCCGCGCTGATTATGTCATCGAAAACTCCGGTTCCCTTCACCAGCTGGAGGAGCAGGTAAGAATACTCTGGCAAGAATTGCAGGCGCTCGCTCCTTCCGCCGATAGAGCGCCCTGAATGCCGACAATAAGCTGAGGTGCGCAACTCCGGCTTCTTTCGTTACACTTTCTTGCAGATATCGTCTACCGTTTCGCGACTTGGTCTAGAGGAAGCTCACAGCACATGAGATTTGTAAGGCCTTTTATTCTCGGCGTCGTCCTGGCGAGTGCGTTTTATTGGTTTACAACGCACCACCACGGCACCAATCCCGCGGCGGATGTAATTTCGCGCCCCACCCACGTTGAATTGAGCGAAGCCGCGGGCCCGGAGAAACTCGACCCTGAAGAGCAGAACAACATCGATGTGTATCACCGCGTGATCCCTTCGGTCGTGAACATCACATCGAAAACGGTGGCCTATGACTTTTTCTTTGGAGCTGTTCCCGAGGAAGGTCAGGGTTCCGGTTTCATCATCGACAAAGAAGGTCACATCCTCACCAACTATCACGTGGTCGGCGAAGCGCCCCAAGTGGAAGTGACCCTCCACAACAAAAAGACGTATCGCGCTACGGTGATCGGGCGCGACCACTCACGAGACCTGGCTGTCATTCAGATTAAGGCGCCAGACTTGACCCCCGCAGTGCTCGGCGAATCGAAGGATCTCCAGGTTGGCCAGAAGGTATTTGCCATCGGCAATCCCTTCGGACTCTCCGGGACGATGACTCGTGGCATCATCAGCTCGCTGCGGCCCATCCGCAGCCCGGAGGGCGCATACATCGACGAGGCGATTCAAACCGACGCGGCCATTAACCCCGGCAATTCCGGCGGGCCGCTTCTCAACTCCCACGGTGAGGTTATCGGCATCAACAGCATGATCGCGACTGGCGGCTCAAATCAAAGCGCTGGCATTGGCTTCGCGATTCCCGTCAACACCGCCAAAGCCGTGCTGAACGACCTGATCACGCTAGGCTCTGTTCGCCGGCCATCGCTAGGCATTGTCTCGCTTCCCATCGGTCCTGAATTAGCGCAGGAAATCGGGCTCCCTGCCGATTACGGTGTCCTGATCATCCGGGTTGTAGCGGGCGGTGCTGCCGAACGCGCCGGCCTGCGTGGTGGCAACGAGCGGGCATACCTCGGCGCCTCGCCAATCATGATCGGCGGCGATCTCATCGTGGCTATCGACGGCGATCCGATCGGTGATCAGCAGGACCTCGCGAATGTCATGAACAAGCATCGTGCGGGAGACTCCGTCAACGTCACCTTCTATCGCGGCCGAAAAAAAATGAATTTGCAGGTGATGCTGGGAGAAGCGCGACAGCGGGCCTGAGTCCGCGTTCGCTGTCGTCATCCCAGGTCTCGCTGACACGGCGACACACCCATGGAAATGAAAATCTTGAATGAAATCAAGAAATGGGGATGGCGCCCTGCGATGAAATCTGGCAAGGCTGTGGCCGTGAAGATTTCAGTTCAAGTGAAGTTCCGGGTCACGAAGTCTCCATCTTTATAGCCCGTTGCCCGCCTGCTACGGCGTCAGATATCATTTCTGGATATGTATGACGACTTCCGGGCCATTGATCGCTGGACAGGAAACCCGGTGCACTGCAGCTACCAGGCGCTGATCGTGGCCATTGCGACGCGGCACGCCGATGCGGTCGACATCAAGTTCCTGGTCGACGATCGCCCCGTATGGATCGCGCTTCCCCATATGGCCTGGGTTGAATACAACCGGCAGACCGGGAAAGTCATCAGCGATCCTATGGCAGTGCAGATTGCCGGTCATTTTCTGAAATGGGCCATTGAGTCAGGCGAGGACAACGGCCGCGAGATGTACACCTTGACGGTACAGGAGACACTCGATCAGGCAAAGGCCGTAATGGACGAAGCGTTCCACCCTGTTGCCCGCTGACGTCTTTGCGGGACAGTTGCACTTACTCCAATTGGTTTCTAGATCTGCACTGTGCTGTTTTTTTGTAAGGGGTAAATTTCCCCGGCTGTTCTGTCGATTTCTTAAGGAGCTCTCTTATGTCCACAGTTTTGCAGACTCCCGACGTTACTCAGCTTCTCGGGCAGAAGAACGTGCACCGCAATCTCTACCCAGCGCAGTTGATCGAAGCTGCGTTGCGTCGCGGCGAAGCCGAGTTGGGGGCCCGGGGATCGCTGGTGGCGGAAACCGGCAAGCGAACCGGTCGCTCTCCCAAGGACAAGTTTGTTGTTCGCGATTCCATGACCGCCAAGGCAGTCGATTGGGGTGCAGTGAACCAGCCCACCACGCCAGAGATCTTCGATGCGCTGTATGAACGCGTGCTCGATTACCTAAGCGACAAAGAGCTCTTCGTCCAGGACCTGTTCTCTGGCGCCGATCCGAAGTACCAGCTCCCCATCCAAATCATCAACGAATACCCCTGGCACAATTTGTTCGTGCGCCAGCTCTTCATCCGGCCCACTCCGGAGGAACTTCGCAGGCATAAACCCGAATTCACCATTGTTAGCGCGCCCAGCTTCCTTGCCGATCCCAAACGGGACGGCACCAACTCTGAAGTTTTCATCATGGTGAACTTCACCAAGAAACTGATCCTCATCGGCGGCACGCAGTATGCCGGCGAGATGAAAAAGTCCATCTTCAGCATCATGAATTTTCTCCTGCCCGATCGGAACGTCTTCCCAATGCACTGCTCGGCCAACGTCGGCCAGGATGGTCTGACCGCGCTTTTCTTCGGATTGTCGGGAACCGGGAAAACTACCCTTTCCGCGGATCCTAGGCGCCGCCTTATCGGCGACGACGAGCATGGCTGGAGCGCGACCGGTGTCTTCAACTTCGAGGGCGGATGCTACGCCAAGTGCATCCATCTGCGTCCGGAAACTGAGCCGCAGATTTACAATGCGCTGGGTTTTGGCTCCGTGCTGGAAAACGTGGTGCTCGATCCCATCACGCGCATTCCTGACTACGACGATGACAGCAAGACAGAGAACACGCGCGCTGCCTATCCGGTGGACTTCATCGACAACGCGGTGATTCCAGGTATCGGTGGACATCCGAAGAACGTCGTCTTCCTGACGGCCGATGCTTTCGGCGTGCTGCCGCCGGTTTCGAAGCTCACGCCCGAGCAGGCGATGTATCACTTCATGTCGGGATATACGGCGAAAGTCGCGGGCACCGAAGCGGGAGTCACCGAACCGCAAGCAACTTTCTCCACCTGCTTCGGCGCACCATTCATGCCGCTGCCGCCAAAGGTCTACGCTGAGATGTTAGGCCGCCGCCTGCGCGAGCATAATGCGCAATGCTGGCTGGTCAACACCGGATGGCAGGGTGGCCCGTATGGAATCGGCAAGCGCATGAGTCTTCCCTACACCCGCGCCATGGTGGATGCCCTGGTCGAAGGCAAACTAGCCAATGTGGAATATGAGATTGAGCCCGCATTCGGACTGAACATTCCGAAGTCGTGTCCCGGAGTTCGGTCCGAGCTGCTCGCTCCGCGGAATTCGTGGAAAGATAAGGACGCGTATGACAGGACCGCGGCCGATCTTTCTGCGCGCTTTGCCAAGAACTTCGAGAAGTTTGACGCGCCACCGGAAATCAAGGCGGCAGCCCCAAAACCGGTCAGTAAGTAGTGCGTTTGTACTTCTCACTTCTCACTTCCGCCGCTATGCCTTTGGACATTGGCGACTACGCTCTGATTGGAGACTGTGAAACTGCCGCTCTCGTAAGCCGCGACGGGAGCATTGACTGGCTGTGCTGGCCGACCTTCGCCTCGCCCGCCTGCTTCGCGGCGCTCCTTGGGGACGAAACAAACGGACACTGGAGTATCGCGCCCTCTTCTAAAGCAAAGTCCAGCCGTCGATATCGCGATCGGACCCTCATTGTGGAAACAGTGTTTGAGGCCGGCGAGGGTTCGGTCACGCTGGTCGACTTCATGCCCGTTCGCGGCAGGCATTCCGATATCGTGCGACTGGTCACGGGCATTAAGGGCCACGTCCAGATGCACATGGACCTCATCATGCGCTTCGATTACGGTCGTTCTGTCCCGTGGGTAACGCTGCCGTCGGATCGGACTCTTCAGGTCGTTTCCGGTCCAAATATGGCTGTTCTGCGCACCGATGCTCCGCTCGATTCACAAAAGGACAAAATCAGCAGCGATTTTCATGTCAATGAAGGAGAAACCGTAGCGTTCGTTCTGACCTATAGCGAATCATTCCACGGGCTTCCCCGCGCGATTGATTGGCAGAAAGCTTTGGAGGAGACGCAACGATTCTGGACAAGTTGGATCGGAGACCATAAGTTGCCGCCGACATATGCTGGACCTATTGAACGTTCGCTGATCACGCTTAAAGCTTTGACGTACCGCCCGACGGGAGGCATGGTGGCGGCCCCGACCACCTCGTTGCCGGAACACATTGGCGGTCTCCGTAATTGGGACTACAGGTATTGCTGGCTGCGCGATGCGACCTTCACGCTGCTCGCGCTCATGAATGCCGGCTTCTACGAGGAGGCGCGGGCCTGGCGCGACTGGTTGCTGCGCGCAGCCGCGGGAAGCCCGGACCAGTTGCAGATTATGTATGGTATCCGCGGAGAGCGCCACCTGCTGGAGTGGGAGATCGGATGGCTGCCAGGCTACGAGAACTCCAAACCAGTCAGGGTTGGTAACGCGGCGTCGGAGCAGCTCCAACTCGACGTTTACGGAGAAGTCGCCGACGTGCTGCTGCAGGCACATATGTCCGGGATGAAGGCGCAGAAGGAAGATCTCGATCTTCTAAGCGCCTTGACTCATCACCTCTCCTACATCTGGCAGAAGCCGGACAGCGGCATCTGGGAGACGCGCGGCGGTCCGAAGCAGTTCACATTTTCGAAAGTAATGGCCTGGGTGGGTTTCGACCGCGCCATCAAGAATGCCGAACAGTTTGGACTGGAAGGCAACGTAAAAGCCTGGCGCGGGATACGCGATAAAATTCACCGGCAAGTTTGCCAGGAGGGATGGAATACAGACCTTCGCAGCTTTACTCAATCCTATGGGTCGAGAACGCTGGATAGTTCCCTTTTATTGATCCCAGCAGTTGGGTTTCTTCCTATCTCCGACCCACGCGTGGTCAGCACGGTCGATGCCATCAAGAAACACCTCATGCGCGATGATCTGCTCCTGCGATACGACACAGGAACAAGCAACGACGGCCTTCCCGCAGGCGAAGGAGCTTTCCTCGCTTGTACCTTCTGGTTAGTCGAGGTGCTCAGCTTGCTCGGTCGAAAGGACGAGGCGAAGGAGAAATTCGACGCACTGCTAAAGCTTCGCAACGATGTCGGCCTCTTGTCGGAAGAGTATGACATCGAACATCGCCGGCTACTTGGCAACTTCCCGCAGGCGCTCTCGCATATTTCTCTTGTCAATGCCGGCATGGAACTCGTGCGCGGAGAGTCTTCGGAGCATACGCGACGCAGCGACGTTGGCCATGGCACCGTAGCCTGATGCGAAGAGGTCCGCGCAACTTCATCGCGACGCCGGCGGTCCAGGCTGCACTGGAGACCTTGCTGGGTGAGAAAAGAGAGTGCCTAACCTACGTCGCGGTTTGGCTGCTCTGCGCTTACGTGCTGCTGCGACTCGAAAACTGCTGTCGGAAGCTCTCCCGGAGTGATTGTTCCCCGCGTTCTTCTACGGCGGAACGGACAGCTTTCTCTACCGCTTCACTGCTGCCATAAGGAGCGAGTGCCACGATTACGTGGGTCGCGGTCTGGCGATTAGCATCTCGTACCAGAGAACATAAGAAGTCTAGCGACTCCCGGGTTCGCGAGGCTGCAAGAGCGGCGAGCAGAGTTTTCTTGAGCGATCGATCCAGGGTCCTATTCCACTTCTCCTTAAGCACTTCAACTGCGGCCGGTAGACGCGACTGGCCCAGCGCCCACATTGCGGCTTCTGCGGTGGCTTCTTCCTCGTTATCAACGTATCCCGCTACGAAGGCCAGAGTTTGTTCCGGCGATGCAGCGAGCAGCCCGGAGAAGCATTCCGCAAGGACGTCAGGCTCTTTGTCACCGGTCAAGACCTTCAGTCGCACCAGCAACAAACCAGCATCGCCACCGTTCGTGGCGAGTGCGCGAACCGCTCCCAGCCGGGCCGGTGCCTCAGCATCTACAAGCAGCGGGAGCACCTCCGGGAGTGCGTTCGCATAGCGCGTGCGAAGCAATCCCTGCGCGCTGATCCCGCGCAGAGCGGCGGCAGCGTCGGTCGGCGGCCCAAATGAGGCTTCCTTCTGCACATGACGCAAGCCGCGCAGGTAAACATCCGGCTGCGAACAATCGAGCTGATAAAGCGCGCTGGCTATTTCGGTCAGCGCGGCGCAGCGCTTGTCCAGGCGCGCGGGATCCGCCATCAGCCGGTGAAACGCGCCAACCAGCTCCGGCACCAACTCCGAGACCCGCAACTCACGAATAATTTTTGCTGCTTTCGCAACCACCAGGTTTGAGCGGTGGCCCAGATACCCTCGCAGCTCTTTCTTGACCTGTTGGGGAGAGTCAGCGCTTCGCAGATCACCCAACGCGTTCAGTGCGCTCTCGATGGGATCAGATTTCATCCTCGCTCACAGTGAAGGCGATTTCGCTATTGCCACTATCGGTACCGCGCACAAGGGCCACGTCCCAGATGGTAAATGAGCGCTTTTTATGCGGCTATACTGGCCACGCATGGATCGACGCTCGGCACTCAAGGCACTGGGCATTCTCGCCGGCACCGCCGCACTGGACAGTTGCGCCGGGAAGCGCGTCCGGCGCGCAGCCACAACACCAGCGCCCTCCGCCGGCCATCCTCTACTCAAGCTGCCGAAGGTCGAAGCGCGAGCTGATCGCGAGATTCGTACGGTTGTCGGATTGCGGCCGTTCCGTCCCTCCGGTTTCGTGGTCAGCACGCAAAAACTCGACAGTAAACTTGTTGTTCACAACTACGGCCATGGCGGCGGAGGCGTCACGCTGTCGTGGGGAACCGGCGAGTTGGCCTGTCGCGAGGTCGACGCCGGCGGCGAGAAGAACCTCGCCGTGCTAGGCTGCGGCGCCGTGGGATTGGCGACGGCACGCCTGCTTCAGGAGCGTGGCTGTACGGTCACGATTTACGCCAAAGACCTGCCGCCCAACACAACTTCCAACATTGCAGGCGCGCAATGGTTTCCCTTCACTGTCTTTCACCGGGACCAGTCGTCACCTGCGTTCATGTCTCAGTTCGTGGAGGCAGCGCATATCGCCAACCGGCGGTACCAAATCATGGTGGGTGAACGCTACGGAATTCGATGGCTGCCTAACTATCACCTGGGGGAGCAAGCCATCGGCAGTGGCGGTCTGCTCAGCGAAGACAGCCCAATCCGCGACCTCCTGCCCGAATGGCGCTATCTTGACCCTTCCGAAAACCCATTTCCGTTTCCGTCGGTGTTGCAGTTCGACACCATGATCATCGAGCCCAACCGGTACCTACCCGCGATGATGGACGATTTCCGTGCCGCGGGAGGACAGATCAGCGCTTGCGAGTTTCACAGCGTTGCCGAGCTGCAAAGTCTGCCGCAGCGCGTGATCGTGAACTGTACCGGGCTCGGCGCGAAGGCATTGTTCGGGGACGAAGAGCTCACGCCTGTTAAAGGTCAGCTCACCTTTTTGTTGCCGCAACCCGAGGTCGAGTACGTGACGCTTGCCGACGAGCTGTACATGTTCCCTCGCAGCGATGGCATCCTGCTGGGCGGAACGCACGACACGGGAGTGTGGTCGCTTGAACCCGATCTCGCGGCCAAACAGCGTATCCTCTCCGGACACGCAGCGATTTTTCAGAACATGAAGTGAGTCAGATGCTCCGCGTTTAAAACGAGAACAGCATCTGCAGGTCGATTCGCCGGTTGGCTGATCCGGACGAGAACGGCGGACCGGCCAGCGCATTGGATGTCCCGAAGAGGGGCGAATCAAGGTTGCCGATAGGGGCCGCGTAATTCACATTGTTCAGCAGGTTGCGCGCGCTCACGCTGAACGTGAGGTTGTACTTGTGGCTGGTCTCGTTACCGAAGGTGAACGGACTGCCACCCGGCCCGCCAGCCAGGCCGCGGCCGCCGAGCCCGCCGCCACGACCACCGCCCCCGGGTCCGCCCATACCGCCCCGCCCGCCTTGTCCCCCAGTCGCAGCCTTACCCTCCAACTTGGGCCCGAGCCCGATGGTCTTGCTCAATCGCAAATTGAGCGTGAATACGGCTGGCCCGCCGCCATAGTTGATGGGAGCAATCACCTGGCCAGGTATCGGTACCGTGTTGAACGTGCCGTACGTTGACACGACAACTTTACCGCCCGGCCCTGCCGTGGACGCTAGTGCGGGACGATCGTTGAAGATGGAATCGCCATTTAAATCTTGCCCCACAATGATGTTAAACGGTGTGCCCGAGTTCGCAACAATGAATGGACTTAAGCGAAACGCATGCGGTAGCGAAATAGTTCCGCCAAAAAATACGCGGTTGCGAACATCGAATGCGGCGCGCCCCCAGTCTTCGGTAGGATCATAGGAATTCATCACGAACTGCGGAGAGCCCCCACCGTTGCCGCCAAATGCGCCTCCGAAACCGCCACCGCCGCCGCTGGAAATAATCGAACTGCCCCCACCCGAGCCGAGATCGCTGTCGGCGAAGCTGAGCGCATAAAACCCAAACAGTGAAACTTTATTGCCGAGCGCAAACCTCACATTGGTGATGAGCTGGTTCTCTTTGAAAATGCCGCCGGAATTATACTGGTAGATGTTCTCGGTCCCGCCGAAGGGCCGTACTCCGCTGCTCGGGTCGGCGGGATTGTATGTCCCGGGCAAAGGCGCATTCGCGTTCCGCAAGAAGAGCTGGTGTATCCCCCGCGAGTTGAGGTACGTGACCGAAACCGTCGCGCTCTTCGTCACCTGTTGCTCAACACTGAACGCTGCTTCCGAAGTGTAGGGCACGTGCAGATTGCTCTGCACCTGGTACGTAGTTGGCGAGTTGGTGGCCAGTTGCGACAATTGCGCCGGGGTGGGAATCAGCGGATAAAAGTTCGGGTTCGCCACCACATACTGCTGCTGCGTGATGCCGTTGTAGCGCTCGGCTTCCAGCAGGTAATCGTAGGAAAAGCGATCGTAGAAGATTCCGTAGCCGCCGCGCAGCACGGTTTTCGGCGCCTTGCTGTGCCCCAGTCCATAGGCCAGGCTCAGCCGAGGGGCCCAGTTCCCCTCGTACGGAATGCCAGTCTGCGTTTCATAACGCAAGCCGTAGCTGGCGGTCAGGTTGGGACGGATCTTCCATTCGTCCTGAACATACAACCCGACATCGACCATCGAAACGTCGGACAACGGTACTCCTGCGACGAGGGTGAATTGGCTGGCCCCACCGCCCATCGCGCGAATCTGGGCCGGAGTCAGTCCCGCTTGCAGGCCTGCTACGGTGATCTGGTAAGCGTTTATCGACGAAAAATTGTAGGAGCCGTTAAAACCCGAGTTCTCATTGCTGGAAAACAACGTGCCGCGCAGTCTGCCACCGAACTTGATGAAGTGCTTACCACGTGCAATGGAGGTGAAATTCTGCAGCTCGTAGTGGTCTTGATGGCTGAGAGTTGTCCCTGCGGAACTTCCTCCGCTGGTAAACGCACCTTGCACCACGAGCGTAGGATCGGTGCTCAGTGGAGTTTGCGTGTCGCTGTCGCGGATGTATTGAAACCGGGTCTCATTGATCATCCTCGGATTGATGATTTGCGTGTCGGTGATCTGAAGGGTGTTCTCCGTGCTCTGCGAATTGAAGCCAACCGAAGGCAGCGAGAACTGACCAATTCCCTCGTTGTTTTCTGTATTACGCACGTATTGATAACGAATTGTCAGCGTGTTGTTGGGCGTGAGTTGGAAATCCACGCGTGGGCTGATGTTCAGCCGCTTTGCCGGGCTGGGCACCGATGCGATGTAGGGGGTTACCACGTTGCCCGGCCCCAACACCTGCGCGACGACCGTGCTGACGTTATCGATATCGCGCTGCTGCGCGGTGAAGAAGAACGATGCTTTCTTGCTGATGGGGCCGCTCACGTTGCCATTGAAAATTTCCGAGTAATATCCCGGGGTTTCCGTTACGAACGGATTCAGCGAATTGAACGCCGACGAGTTTCCATTCACCAAAAACTGCCCGTGGTACTGGTCGGTCCCAGGCTTGGTGAAGATCTCGATTCGCCCATAGCCCAGCTTGTCGTATTCCGCCGAGAAGGGATTCTGGTTGATGCGGATCTCGCGGATTGCCGATTTGGGCGGAAGCTGGCCGGCAGTGAACCCATCGACGTAAATCTGGCCGCCATTAGGCCCGGCGGACGGCCCAGCCAGCGCTTCCAGCTCCGATTGCAGCTCATCCGGATCATCGGTTAGTGCATCGAGGTCCTTGCCCTTCAACACGATTGTTCCGGCGCTGCTCTCCGAGCTCACGCCTACTGTTGGCGACTCTTCCTGTACTTCCACATGTTGCTGCTCAACCTGTATCTGTAATTTGATATCAAGTTCCTGCGTCTGTCCGGCCGCCACTTGCACCTCGGCCTCGGTGTCCTCGGCGAAGCCTTTGGCGTCCGTTGTGACCGTGTAAGAGCCTGCAGCCAGCTTGAAGTTGAATGCGCCTTCCTGATTGGTCAGAACCTCAACCGTTTTTCCGTCCGCGCCCGTAGCCGTGACCTTGGCCCGCGGCACCACTGCGCCGGATGGATCGGTGACGCGCCCGCGCACCGTCCCGGAAGAAGTTTGCGCCGACGCAGCAAACGCGTAGATCGAGAAGATTAGTAGGACGATGGTAAACGAACGCATTCAGAGTTCTTAGACTTTCGTGAAACTTAAACGGGAGCTACATGTATTCCGTTACTGGGTGTCTCCCGTTCCAGCAATTGCTCCGGTGGAGAGATTCCAGGGCGACAAAATCGTGCTGGCCTCCGCGGGCGAGGCAGCCGCAAGGATGGGCTCGACACTGCTGAGCAGGATGATCACCGTCGAGGGCGACTGCGGCGTTCCTTCGGTTGCGACGATCATCACCGCACTGCCTTTACTCAATTCGCCGACGTTCAGGACCGGCATGCGATTCAGCATCTGCTGAAAGTCAGGCGCGCCGCCTGGACGCGATCCATTCCCAGCAGCGCCGCCGGGTTGGTTGCCGCCTGCTTGCGCATGCGTTGCACCTCCACCGGTTTGGCCGGGCCCACCTTGCGCGCTCCCCTTCAATCGCGCGGCAATTCGTTGCGCGAACATCGCCGGCAGTTGATGCGTCTGCGACTCAGGTCCCATCTTCAGCGTTACCAGCCGCTTGGTCGCGAGGTCCGTCACCGATATCGTATTGTTGCCGCCATCGCTTGCGACAACGAGCCCGACGATGCTGCGAAACGTGCCCGAAACAATCTCTGCTGCGGTCAGTTCCTTACCGTCCTCGCTCTTCGTTCCCCGTGCACGAAGCTGGTCCCCGGGCTTGATCTGCCCGAGCGTACCCGGCTTCGCATCGTCAAACTTGATGGAATCGAGAGCATAGCGCCGGATGATTGTCTCTTTCGAGGTGTGTACAACAAGGCTGCTCGGCGCTCCCAACGTGTCCGTGGACAGAGTGATACTTCCGCTCGCCGCATCGACTGCCTTAACCACCCCACCGACACCGTGCTTTTGCCACTCCTCACGCTCATGTTGCTGTCTTTCGGCGACATCGGATTTCTTCATGATCACTGCTGTCGTCGCGGTGACCGACTTACCGTCCTCGGAAGCAGTTCCACCTGCCAGCAACCGGTCGCCAACCTGCACGTCGCTGAACGAAATTGCTAGAGCGCTCTTCAGATCAGTCTGACCGGGCTCCATGCGCACCAGGCGAGTCGTAGGCAAAACGCTGACGTTGATTTCCGAGCCTGCATCGGTGGTGAGGGTGACGGTGTTGCCGTTGATCGACCTGATGGTACCGACAGCGCGCGCGTTCTTCGAAGCGCTCGAATCCGGTGCGGGCGCACTTTGCTGTGCCTGAATGCGCGGCGCTGCTGCGGCCCCGAGTATAGCCACGACCAAAACCGCGACGACCGCCGACACACTTCTTGCGACTCTGCTACGCATCACCAACTACAAAGGTAAACGCCGGCCCCAAGTCACTGTGTTAAGAAAACATAAGTTTTGTAAATCCCATGCGAGCCATCAGGTCCACAATCTCGCGGCCAATTTCAAGCGAAGCCGTTGCCGCCGGCGAAGGCACATTGCAAACGTGGACGATGTTATCGCTGTGAATGAAATGAAAGTCATCTACCAGGTTGCCGTTGGCATCCACGGCTTGCGCCCGCACGCCGGAGCCGCCTTGGGTCAGGTCGGAGTCTTGCAGCTCCGGCACCATCTTCTGTAGCGCCTTCACAAACGCCGATTTCACCCAGGAGCGGTATTGCTCGGCGATTCCCTTGCGCCAATACCTCCTTGCCATCTTCCAGAAGCCGGGAAAGCGCAGCGTGTCCATGGCCTCGCCCAGATCGGGTGCGGTGCCCGTGTATCCCTCGCGCCGAAATGCCAGCAACGCGTTTGGACCAGCTTCGACACTACCGTTCACGCGGCGCGTGAAGTGAACTCCGAGAAACGGGAATCGCGGATCAGGGACGGGATAAATCAGGTTCTTAATCAAGCTTCTTCGCTCGGCGCGAACTTCGTAATACTCACCGCGAAACGGAACAATCTCCAGGTTGGTCTCGACCCCGGCCATACGCGCGATACTGTCGCTGTAAAGCCCGGCGCAGTTGATGACGTATTCGGCGCGAAAAGCTCCCGCTTGCGTCTCGACAACATTTGCGCCATTGTCTTCGCGCAACCCGACGACCTTCGCATTGCAAACCACTTCCCCACCCGCGAGCGCGATGAGTTCTGCATACTTCTGCGCGACCGCGGTGTAGTCGACGATGCCGGTTGAGGGGACATGTAATGCGCGCAAGCCTTCGCAGTGTGGTTCGATCTCGCGAAATTCGTCGCGTTGCATCATCCGCAGCCCCGGGACACCGTTGCCATTTCCCCGCTCGTGCAAAGCCTCCAGACGCGGCACCTCTTCGGAAGTGGTTGCGACCACCAGCTTGCCGCATTCTTCGTAGGCGACGCCGTGCTCCTGGCAGAAGCGCTTCATCGACGCCGCTCCCGCCACGCAGTTGCGCGCCTTCAGCGATCCCGTTTTGTAGTAGATGCCAGAATGAATTACTCCGCTGTTATGCCCGATCTGGTGAGCTGCAACTCGATTTTCCTTTTCGACGACGATAATTCGCACACCCGGGAAGCGCCTTATCGCTTCCAGCGCCGTCGCCAAACCGACAATTCCGGCTCCAATTACCAGCACCTCTGTTTCGCGATCAGCCATAGAGTCGATCTCAGCAAAACGGGCGATTATAGGCCGCAGCAGCCGGATTTGCCATGACGCGCATCACACGCATTTGCGCTGCATAGATGGTGGCGGGTACTCTAAGGGATTCGAAAGAACAATCTTCGTTCGCGCGAAACCTCAATGACGATGCGAGTAATCGTGACCGGCGGCGCTGGGTTTCTCGGCTCGCATCTTTGCGACGCGCTGCTGGCCGAGGGCCACTCCGTCCTTTGTGCCGACAACCTGCTCACCGGATCGCTGGAGAACGTCGCTCACCTGCGGCACGAGCCGCGCTTCGAGTTCCGCCAGCAGGATGTCTGCCAGCCTTTCGACTTCGGCAAGGTCGAATACATCTTTCATTTCGCCTCACCCGCCAGTCCTGCGGACTATCTTGAGCACCCAATCGAAACCCTGCAAGTCGGTTCAGTCGGTACCACGAATTGCCTGGAGCTAGCGAAGAACTACGGTGCTAAGTTCATGCTGGCCTCCACCTCAGAGTGCTATGGCGATCCGCTGGAGCATCCGCAAAGCGAGAACTACTGGGGACACGTGAATCCCATCGGCCCGCGCTCGGTGTACGACGAATCTAAGCGCTTCGCCGAAGCGCTCACCATGGCCTATCACCGCTATCACAAAGTGAACACGCGCATTGTCCGCATCTTCAACACCTATGGCCCGCGGCTCCAGCTTAATGACGGAAGGGTGATTTCGAATTTTATGAAGCAGGCATTGTCGGGCGAGGACCTGACCGTCTACGGCGATGGCTCGCAGACGCGAAGCTTCTGCTATGTGAGCGATGAAATTGCCGGCATTCTCGCTTTGGCAAATTCGAACGAGCATGAGCCAATCAACATCGGCAATCCCGACGAGTTCCCGGTTCTGCAATGTGCCGAGATCGTGCTGGAGGTCACGGGCTCGAAGAGCAAGATTCGTTACCAGCCTCTGCCGCAGGATGACCCAAAACAGCGCTGTCCCGACATCACCAAGGCAAAACGGCTGCTGCATTGGGAGCCGAGGATTGATTTGCGAACGGGTTTGCGAATGTCGCTCGACTACTTCCGCTCGGCAGTCCAAGCGGGAGCCGCCAATGCGACATAGCGATCGGAACTTAGGCAGTTTTCCATCCGTACGCGCCCGCTACTTATTTAGTTTTATCTGCTTCGGCAGATGATTCGGGTCGTACAGAAAGTCCACCAGACCGTCGCGGTAATCAATCCTGGTTTGCAGAATCCGCAGCATGTTGAATCCTAGAATGCCGGAGACCTGAGTTCCCGTCACACGGCTGATGTTCGACAGATCGAACGTCACCACGTCCTGATTCGCCTGCTCGTAGCGGCCGAATTGCAAGGTTGTTTTGTCGGCCCGGTAGACTTTCGCGACAGAACCGCTCATGCCGCTGATCTGGGTTCCTGGATCGGAGCGCAGCTGGGTGAGATCTTGCGCGGCCTTCGTGGAAAGAACGTTGTTGAACGATCCAGTGTCGATAAGAAACAGCATAGGGCCGTTCTTGTCCACGCGCGTCGGCACAAGCAATAAGCTGCGGAAGCGGTAGACCTTCGTCCAATTCGCCATCTCAGGAGCGACATACGCGTCCTTTGGCATCTCGAGCATCTCCGTCGTTCCACCCTTTCCAGCAGCAGACGGACCTTCCGATTCCAGTTCCTGACTGTCGTGCGACATCGTCCTCAGCGCGGTGGGCGGTGCTGCCTCGTCAGGCCGCTTGGGCAATGGCGAAAGGTGTAGCTTGGCGCCGGGAATATCGAGATCGATCAAGTATGAGCTGAAAACATCCGTGCCAATCAGCCCGTCCTGGCCAGTCACCGGAGTCGGCTTTTCGGTGACTTTCACGGTGCAGTCGGAGAATTCCAGATCGCCCACGCGAATACGGTTGGCGACTGCGGTATATCCGCCTTGCATGCCCGAATCGCCCATCCCAACAATCGGCTGATAGCCCAGGCGCTGAAGTCCCAGCTTCTCCGCGGCCGCTCGGCCCAGCAGCACCCCGCTCGAGCCGGTATCGAGCGCCAGGTGCATCTCCTGATTGTTGATCTTCACCGTCAAACCGGATGCGCCTAACTCGGTTCCCGAACGCGCGATGGCATGGAGCTTGGCTTCGGTTTCCCCAACGCTGCTGACCAGCCTGCAGGGATGCACGGGCGCGTCAGCGTTCTTCTTCACGAACGCCAGATACTGCTGTAGCATCTTGCTGGTTTGCGGATTCAGTGTGGGAGTAGCGAGGTACGCCTGCAAGGCAGGAATTCGGTCCTGCTGAGGCAGGGAGTTGAACCATAACAGTTGCACCGCAGCATCATTGGGCGCCAGTTCATGCGCGCGCTTCAGGTTGTCATAGGCGCGGCGGAAGAGCGAATAGGCACGATAGACGCGCGCCAATGCGATGTAAGGAGCAGGATCGTTGGGCTTGAGGTTCTCCGCTTTTACGAAAGAACGCTCCGCGTCGGGGATCTTCCCCTGCGCGAACTGAAGATCGCCGAAGGTCAACAGCAGTTCAGCGGATTCCGGATGCAGGGCAAGTGCCGTATCGGCCGCGGAGTGCGCCTGATCAAATTTTTGCTGCACAATCAAAGTGCGAATCAAGCCTACCTGCGCTGGTACGGAGGCTGGGTCGACGTTGGCCACGGCCTGATACTGCGCCTGTGCCTCGGCTGCTTTGCCGCTTGCCAGAAGCCGGTCACCCATCTGCAGGGCGGAACTTTCGTTCGCAGGAGTTATGGGTTGCGCGACAGGAGTCGACCCCTCCGCAGTCGGTTTTGACATCTGTAGAGTGATTCCAGATTTGGTAGTCGTCGATGTTGTCTGCGACGTGTTGGAAGCCTGGCCGCTGGAGTTTGCCGTTTGTGCCGAGGCGGCGACGGCGCAAATTACCAAGAAAACAGTACCGGGAGCGAATAGAACGCGAGTCATGGCGTGGAAATCCTGCTGTGCAGGGTAGCACGAGTTTGCCGGGCATTGGGCTCCGCGACGAAATTTGCGACGCGCTAGCGCCAATCCCGACACTCTGAAACTGCATCCCACCAACATGCGGAAACGATCCATATTGTTGGCACTCCTCGTGAGCGCCCTGCCGCTCGGATTCGGCGCGTGCAATGCGTGTTCTAGCAATCAGTCCTCGAACCCGGAGCAGATCCGCCAGAAGACCGCCGAAGCCACGGCAACTCTCAAAGACGACGCCAAGGCGGTGACGCAGGGCATACGTGACGGGCTGACGCGGCCCAGTCCGGACAAGCCGCTCGACCTGAACCGCGCTTCCAAAGCTCAACTCATGAGCCTCCCGGGGATCGACGACGCCTCAGCAGACCGAATTATTGCAGGCCGCCCTTACACCAGCGAGCACGAACTGCTGGACCGCCGAGTCATCGCGCGCGACGAGTACAACAAGATCGCAGACAGCATTACGGTAAAAAAGTAGGAGGCGGCCGGGAACTCGCATTCTTGACTAGGCTGGCTTGACCCGCAATTCTCATCCGCAAGCGCCCTGTTGCGCTATCATGATGAGGATGCCCGCTCCATCCAACGGCACCTCTCACCCGTTTCAAACGGACGACCCGCGCCTCTGGCCTATTCACGATAAGGTCATGGCGCAGGAGCGGCTCTCGGCTGACGAAGCGCTCGCCCTCTACAATTCTGGTGACATCCTCGCCATCGGCTGGCTGGCTAATCACGTTCGCGAGCGCATGCACGGCGACATCGCTTACTTCAACGTCAATCGCCACATTAACTACACCAATGTCTGCGTCGCCGCGTGCCGCTTGTGCGCGTTCGGTCGCAAGAAGGACACACCCGGCGCCTACACCATGGCGCTGGAGGAGGTCTGGAACACGGCAGGGTCCGGCTACACCGAGGCGATCACCGAGTTTCACATCGTCGGCGGTCTCCACCCCGATCTGCCGTTCCAGTACTACATCGATCTAATTGCCGGCCTGAAAGAGCGCTTTCCGCAGGTTCATCTGAAGGCGTTCACCATGGTCGAGATCGCTTTTTTTTCGAAGATTGGCAAGATGACGCCGCGAGAAGTGCTGCTCAAATTCAAAGAAGCGGGACTCGATTCCATGCCCGGCGGCGGCGCCGAAATTTTCTCCGACCGCATCCGGCACATCATCTGCGATCACAAAATTGACGGCGGTCAATGGCTGGAACTGGCGCGCACGGCCCACGAAATTGGTCTGAAGTCCAATGCGACCATGCTCTACGGGCATGTTGAAAATGACGAGGATCGCGTCGATCATTTGCTCAAGCTCCGCGCCCTACAGGACGACACGCACGGATTCCAGACCTTCATCCCACTTGCGTTTCATCCCGAGAACACGCCCCTTCAGCACCTGCCGAAAACCACCGGCATGCTCGACCTGAAGCAGATCGCCATTGGCCGCCTGGTGCTCGACAACTTTCCGCATATCAAATCGTATTGGCAGATGGTCACACCCAAGATGGCGCAGATCACTTTGCGCTTCGGCGCGGATGACATCGATGGAACGGTTGTGGAGGAGAAGATTTATCACGATGCGGGTGCAACCACGCCGCAAGGCTTGCGTCGGCAAGAGTTGATTCGACTGATCACCGAAGCAGGCCGCATCCCGTTCGAGCGCGACACGCTCTATCGCCCCGTCACCCGCACCGAGACCAGCGTGACGGTCGCCGTCTAAACTGCTTCACGGCTCCGGTTTGTCGCCTGCCCTGATCTTCCACAGAATCTGCCGCAACATTCCAAGCCAAAGTTCGGCATCACGGGATGAGAGATTGAGTCGCCGAACCATGCGCCGCACTCGCTCCTCTGCTGACGACGCAGTAATCGGATTGACATAGCCGCTGATGTGCAATGCCTCAAATAGTATGGCCGAGATGCGTTCGACCTCGTCGGCAGTCGCACGCGAGTGCGCGGTTTCCTCGGCGCCCAACATTGCCTTCTTCGCATCGCGCACGAGCTCGTAAAGACACACAGCGACCGCTTGTCCAAGATTCATGGATATGTGCTGCTCGCGCGTGGGTATGTGCATCAACCAATGACAATGGCTGAGGTCGTCATTGGAGAGCCCCGTCTTCTCCGCTCCGAACAGCAGCGCGACCCGGCCACTAGCGAGTTCTTTGCGGATGAACCGCGCGCCGGTTTCGAGGCGACGCAATGGATGGTGCAATTCGCGATGACGAACGGCCGTCGTGCCCACCACCAGCGTGCAATCTGCCACTGCCTCGGCAACGGTTTTGTGCTCTTCGGCATTAGCTAACAGTTGCGCCGCTCCCACCGCCGAACGGGCCTCGCGAAAGGCCACGTCGTATGGATTCACCACGCGCAAACGAAGAAAGCCGAAGTTGCTCATGGCGCGAGCGGCCGCCCCAATGTTCAGCGGATTCCGTGCGCTCACGAGCACCACGCAAAGACGATCAGCATGCTCCAGCATGCGACGAGTGTAGTTCAGCAGCTAGTAGTTGGCATCTAGCGGCTGTTCTTGCAGCCGTGTGGCAACAAAATAGCCCTGCTTCGCGTCAAACACCGCATGCTTGAGCCGTCCAGGGCGTGGTCAACCCCCATGAGACCTTTGAGAAATACGATCGTGGCTTCTGCGCTGTTGCTAAGCGGGGCGTTCGTATCTTCCCAAGCCACGAAACCTGCTCCAGCGACGCCCATCGATGCCAAGAAAGCCGAGCTTGGCGGCAAGACCTGGAATCCTGCCTGGGACCAGATTGTTGAGCAGGCGATTCCTCCCGAGATGCTCTCCTCCCAGGTTCCGCGTGACGTCCGCCGATTCTGCCCGAATTTTTACCGCATGAACGAAACCGACAAGCGCGTCTTCTGGGCATATTTTTTCCAGGCGCTCGCCGGAGCTGAGGCCGGACTCAACCCGACGACCAATGTTCGCCACCCCGAGATCGCCAAAACCGATAAGGTAACGGGACAGCATGTGCACAGCGAGGGTTTGTTGCAACTCACCTATGAAGACCAAAAGGCGTACGACTGCGATTTCGACTGGGAGAGAGATCGCGAACTGCCGAGCCACGATCCAGCCAAGACTATCCTTCAGCCCAGGAATAATCTGGAGTGCGGCATCAAGATTCTAGACAACCAGATCATCACCCTGCACCGCCCGCTTGTGACTAGAAAATCCTACTGGTCAACGCTGCAACCCGGCACTGTCGGCTATCGAGTTTTTGCCAAGGAGATGATCAACCCACCGGCCGCTTGCGCCAAGCCTTTGCGCCCCTCGCGCCTGAAGGATGCGACCACCGCGACGGTGCACGAAGAAGCGCAGGAGGCCGGCGCGCAGTAACCGAACGTTGCTTTACCCCGTGTGAGTGCGAGTATCATGACTCATCGCAATGCCACGAACTTCTCCCGCGACCGCCCAAAGCAAGTCTCCTGAGTCGCAACTGGAACAATTCATAGATAAGTTCTCGCCCGAAATTGCCGCCCAGACCGGTGCCGTGCTCAAGAAAGCCCGCGAGCGACTGCCCGGCGCAGTGCAGATGGTCTACGACAACTATAACGCCCTAGTGATTGGTTTTTGCCCGGTGGAGCGCGCATCCGAAGTGATCCTGTCAATTGCCGTCTATCCCCGACACATCAACCTGTGCTTCTTCGCAGGCGATCGCCTACCCGATCCGCAAGCGCTTCTGCAAGGTAGTGGCAAGATCGCCCGGCATATGCGCCTCGAAGGGCCTGACACGCTCGACAAACCAGCGGTTAAGGCGCTGATGAAAGCCGCGATCGAGAATGCCTCGCAACCGTTGAACCGCAAACAGCCGGGCCGGATTGTGATCGCGTCGATCTCGCCCAATCAGAGGGCAAGAAGAGTGGACAGTGACTAGGAGGCTGGCTTACGGCATGGGAATTAGGTCCCGCCGTGTTCAATCCACTATCCACTGATCACTGTTCCAGTAAAATTGCCGTTGCCGTGAACTCTGTCGCTCAGCACATCCGTTTTAGCCTGCGGCTTATTCGTAAATCCCCGGTCTTCTACCTTGTTGTGGTTCTCGTCCTCGCGCTTGGCATTGGCGCCAACACCGCCGTATTCAGCGTTGTCGATGCGGTGCTGCTGCGCCACCTGCCCTTCCAGGATCCCGACCACCTGGTCATGGTCTGGGAAAGAAACCCCACACTCGGCGCCAAAATTGGCGACCGCATACCCACCACATACCTCAATTTCCAGGAGTGGGTGCGGCAGCAACACGTCTTTTCCGGCATTGCCGGATTTGAGGATGTCAGCCTGAACCGCACCGGCACAGGAGAGCCCGAGCGGATTGCGGGCGCGCGAGTGTCGCCGAATTTCTTCAGCGTCCTGGGCGTTACTCCTCAACTCGGCAGCGGCTTCGATACGGTGGAGCGCGATCCTGCGGAAAGCAATGTCGCCATCCTGTCCTATGCATACTGGCAAAGCCACTTCGGGGGGAGCCAAAGCGTAATCGGACAGCCGCTTACGCTGAATGACGACTCCTACATTGTGGCAGGTGTGCTTCCTGCCCGGTTTTACCTGCCTTCAACCCGGGAAGGCGTTGAGCAGCGCAAACCCGACATCTGGGTCCCGTACCAGACCGCCAACAGGCGCAGCGAAGCGGACCTGACGCGACGCAAAATGCAGGTATTTGCTCGGCTCGCTCCGGGCGTGTCGCTGGCGCAAGCCCGTCGCGAGATGGAAGTGATTGGCAAGCGTCTGGAAATTGAAAATCCCACGCTGAACGCAGGCTTCGGCGGCATCAACATCTTTCCAGTCTTTGTCGAAGATCTCGGCAAGGACCTGCGGCGCAATCTGTTGATCCTGCTTGGCGCGGTGGGGCTGATACTGCTGCTGGCCTGCGCGAACTTGGCGAACCTGATGCTGACGCGCGCCATCGCGCGCCAGAAGGAGCTTGCGGTGCGTAAGGCCCTTGGCGCCAGCCGCGAACGCCTGATTGTTCAGATGGTCGGCGAGGGGTTGCTGGTCAGTTTCTTTGCGAGCCTGCTCGCGGTTGCCGTTGGCTATGTAGGAATCAAGCTGCTGCTGGCCCTCAAGCCGGCTGATTTGCAGCGCCCTGAACAGGTACATCTCAGTGTCGCCGTCCTGCTTTTCACCATGGCGATCGGGATCATGGCCGGCATCTTCTTTGCCCTGGTGCCTGCGCTTTACGTATCGAAGACTGACGTGAACACAGTGCTTAAGGAAGCCAATCCCAACCAGCGACATCCCGGGCGCATACGCGCTGCGCTGGTAGTAGGTGAAGTGGGTCTGACGGTAGTGTTGCTCATCTTGGCGACCTTCATGGTCGGCAGCCTTGTTTCCGTGCTGCGTGTTGACCCTGGGTTCCGCGCCGATCACGTGCTCACCATGCACTTCAGCATGCCGCCCTCTCGTTATCCGAAGAATGAACAACTCGCGAGCTTCTGCCGTCAGGCGCTGGAGCGCATTCGCGCTCTGCCCGGCGTGAAGTCCGCCAGTTTTTCCGACGGGCTGCCAATGACGCGCATTCGCATGATGAAGTTCACGGTTGACGGCCAGCCCACACCGGCGCGCGGCAGCGAGCCCACTGCTGACATGCGCGGTATCAGTTCACCAGCATATTTCGAGACGCTGGGGATCCCAATCATCGCCGGGCGCAACTTCGGCGGGGACGAAATCAACAAGAGCGAGCCGGTAATCGTCATAAATCAGGCGCTCGCCTCACATCTCTGGCCGGGACAAAACGCTGTCGGGCGGCATCTGCGCACCGTTGCCAAGCCGGGAGCTGAGCCCCTTGATTTAACTGTGATCGGCGTTACCGCCGACATCCATCAGGATTCCCTGGAAAGCAGCGCGCGACCGGAGGTTTTGCGCCCTATGGTTGACTACACTTACCTCACGCTCTCAGTGAGGACGCAAGTCGACCCCGGTTCGCTTACGTCCGGTATCAAGCGCGTGGTCTGGAGCCTCGATAAAGATCTCCCGGTATATGAAGTCGAGACAATGAGCGAAGTCGTGGATCAAAACACCGGGCAAAGGCGCTTCGACTCCTATGTAATGGGCATCTTCGGGGGACTCGCTCTGCTGCTGGCCGCGGTCGGCATCTATGGCGTGCTCAGCTCGACTGTGCAGCAGCGCACTGCCGAAATCGGGATTCGTATGGCACTGGGTGCACGCCCCGAGAACGTCATGCGACTGGTGATCGCCTACGGTTTGAAGCTGGTGCTTATCGGCGTCACGGCGGGGCTGCTGGCGGGTTTGCTCGCTGTGCGCGTGCTGCAAAGTCTCCTGTTCGGAGTGAGCCTCTCGAACCCTGGGATCTATCTCGCAGTTTGCCTCGGGCTGCTGCTGGTTGCAGCCGCGGCCTGCTACCTGCCAGCGCGGACCGCCGTCAACATCGATCCTATGCGTGCCTTGCGCTCGCAGTAGACGAACTTGCTCCCCGCTCTGGGGCCCGCGTAAAATAGGTTTGCCAGCCGCAGTAGGCGCGTAGCTCAGTTGGTTAGAGCGCTACCTTGACACGGTAGAGGTCAGGAGTTCGAGTCTCCTCGTGCCTACCATTTTTTCAAGCACTTACAGCCGACCGCTTTCTCCGCTTGGTAGCAATTGGTAGCAAATCGCCTCTTGCCGCCATCCGATTTTTCCGTTTGGTAGCAATTTGGTAGCAAAGTCCGGCTTGCCTTGCCTTACCGTCCTCAGTGGCGCTCATAAGCTCCTGGTACACGGAATCGACCATCTGCATCACGCTTTCCGGCAACTCCTGCATGTACTCGTTGGCCGTGGTGTCGGCCTTCGCGTGCCGGAGATGAGCCTGGATGTCCTTGACCGAACCCTTCTTCTGCGCCAGCGTAGCCATCGTGCGGCGCAGAACCTGGAAGTTCAGTTTTGGCAGTCCAAGTTTCTCAGCGAGCGGGATCAAGACGCGGTTACGATAATTCCCCGTGTCAATGAACCCACGCTCTGAGTTCGGAAAGATGAAGGCATCGGACGACGAATCGGGACAATTCCGTTTCCAGAGCCGAAGATCATCCGCCAGTCCTTGCGGCAGATGGACATCTCCGAGGCTCTTATCCGTCTTGCCCCATGCGCGAATCCGGCCTTTGTAGACGGTTTCGGTAATCGTAAGTTTGCTGCCGTCGAATGATTTCCAGCGCAAGGCGAACAACTCGCTCGGCCGTAGCGCGTCGGTCATTTCCAATGTCAGCAACACGCGATCCCTCACCGTCAGACTTGCCAACACCAGTCGGAGTTGATCCCACGTCAGTACTGTCTTGTCCTTCTTGCGCAGGTCCTTCGGAATCGTGACCTTGCGTGAAGGATCTTTCAGCAGGAAGTCCTGTTCAACTGCCTCGCTGAAGATCGACCTCAGATACGATCGAGCCTGCAACACCCGGTCCTTGGAGAGGATCGCGGCCAAGTGGTTGATGTGCGTTTGCAGCATGAACTTGTCGAAGCTGTCCAGCGGCACTCTCTCGAACTTCTCGACCAGGTCCCTCTGAATCTGAATCTTCTTCACCTTGGCCGTTTCGGGCTTCCAGTTTGCCTCCCGCAGCGGCAAATACCGACTGCGTACAAACCATCCAAAGGTGACAGAGCTGTCATTCAATACTCTGCCGCCAAGATTTTGGCCGGTTTGCTTGATTACTTCGGCCGCCAGTGCTTCCCGTGCCTCAAATTTCGTCATTTGAGACTTGAGGCCGAGAATCAAGGGTACGGCATCGACTTTCTGCTTGTTGGTAACTGGGTTGAGAACCGTCCTACGGTAATAGCCGTACCACTTTTTCCCGCGAGGCACGACCCAACCCGCCTGATGCGACTTACCCATTTATTCCTCGTTTTCTGTGGGGGGACAAGTGGGCTGCGCTATTGTAACCGCTTGTTCTTCCGGCGGACATTGGTGAAACGCTCTTGCTCCGTTATGAATTCTTCGATCTTGCTCGCCCGGTATCGCAGCATTCCGCCCCGGCCAAGACCATCACCGAAACGAATGACTGGCAGCAGAGGAGTCTTCCGAGTTGAGTGATCCCAAACCCAATCGACCGATGTGTTCAGCCGCTTGGCCACTTCTTTGGGGGTGAGAAGAGGATCGTCGTCCTCATGCCGAGTGGTTACCGCTTGATCGTCAATCTCCACAGAAAAAACCTCCAGAACAAGAAACCTCGGAATCACTGTTGGACTGCAGACCGAATCGGCCGAGTAGGGCTGCCCGTCCTTTCGACCGACGTGACTAGGACTTCCTGTGAAAGAGGGTTTAGCCGCGTTTCGAAGCCCGGTCAAACGGGCTAATCAGGCAAAAGCCGATTGGGGACGGTCGTGCCGGCCCGCGAGTAGGGCAAGATGCGGCAGGAAAGCCAATATTGCAGGGGAAATACGCTCGATCTCTGAAGACGGCAGAGGCGAATCAAATCATGGTGGGCTTCGACTTTATTTTACCGATTGCACTTTGACTGACCTCGAGGAAAGGCCATCTCACGCGGGCACACCATCACTGTTCGACAGACGCCGGGAACTGTGCCTTTTCACCAATCCGTTGCCTGATTTCTTTGAGCCAAGCTGTGGGATTCGAGCCATGGATCACGCGTCCCAGAAAGCTCAGCCGCTCGGCGGCATTATCGTTGTTTCGCCGAATGTCATCCTTTGTAACCCTGGTATAAAGGACGAGAAAACTGTCCATGCTCCTGGGTTTCGCGAAGACATAAGTCGCATGACCCAGCTGGGGAGTTTCGACTACGACAGCTTTCTCAACGTCGAAAATGTATTCTTCGCGGAAAAGATAAATCCGGCGTGCCCACTGTGAGAGCTGGCGATAGAAGAACGGGTCATAATCCGCACGCCAATTGATCTGTGCGACATCAAAGTCGCCGGGAAGATATAGTCCGGAACACATTCGCTCAAGTTCCGTTTTCTCGACCGCCCGATGTTCCAAGCACAGGTGGATCTGATCAAGAGCCTGCGAGTATTGGCCGAAGCGATGATAAGTCGTTCGCGCCATCTCCAAGTTCTGCTGGAAATCAGCGGGGAGTTTGACGTCCAGTCGGCTTGGTAATGCGGTCTCCCAAGTAATGAGATTCCACTCCCCGCGGCGTTTGCGGTGTTTGCCGCTCTGTACAAACGTGCCATCCACCTCGATCTTTGTTCCCAAGAGATGTTTCCATTGATTCCACGTACTGTCCCAAAGCGTATGGAGGCTGGCTGGATCGAGCCAAAACTCGCGCTTGCGACGCACGTCGCGGTACAGTGCCCTGTCGTCGTAGAAGTCGCACCTGCGCAGTGGCACATCGAACCGCCGGCGCCTAAGCTCGGGCGAAAACGCAAGAATGCGGCGAGCGAAGAATGTTTGTCCGTCACGGGAAGTCTCCCCGGAAACCAGAAGCGACCCAAACCCACCATATGGAAATATAACGGGGGCTTCGGAATCGGCCAGCAGCACGTCATAGCAAGCACGCAACTCCGGCTGACCGAGGATGTTGAAGGCTCGCTCCAGCGCCGCGCGCTGGCTGCGAGCAGCTCCTGCCATTTGGAGTTCCAAGTCGCGTAGCTTGAAAGCTACGCGCAGCTCAGAGGGAGAAGCGCTGGCTGGAATACGCAGGATCTCATACAGGGTCGGATGATCGAGTCCGTTGTCTTGAGGTAAGCGATAGAAGTAACTGCGCAGGACCTCGCAGGGCAGGAAGACCGTATTGATGCCAAGGCCTCCATGGTGAACCTCGGCCGAGACGAAGTTCTGATTTCGTTTGTCCTGTTTGGGCGGGCTCACGTAGCCGCTTCCAGCGGTGCGACTTCACCCCAGCCGGCATTTACAAAAAGTACGTCGATGCGACCGTGTTTCTCTTTCACGACTGCATAGAGCCGGTCCAAATCCTGCAGGCGCGTTACGTCGCCCGTGACCGTCGTGACGTTTCTCCCGATAAAGGCTGCGGCCTCTTTCAGCTCTTTCTCGCGTCGGCCGCTGATTACAACGTGCGCGCCTTCTTCAACGAAGCGCTTGGCTGTGGCCAAGCCAATCCCGCTGTTACCGCCTGTGATGACTGCAACTTTCCCTTCAAGCTTTCCCATACTTGCTCCCTCGATGGATGCGTAGCATCCAATACAGTTGATTAGAGTGATTTGGCGGTGGACGGGAACTGCTCAGAAGTCCAGTCTTTTTGCCTATTCGTCCAGAACTGGAGACAAACGTGGACCCGATTACAGACATCTTCAAAACGATGCACGTCACCGCCTTCGGTCTTCACAGGCTGGAAGCGACAGCCCCTTGGGGCCTAAGACAAGAGAACGAGGTCAAAGTACACGGCAGGCCTTCCGGCAAAACGATGCCGCCGGCAGATTTGGCGCACTTCGCGATGCTTTCGCGGGGAAACTGCTGGCTGAGTGTGGAAGGCATCGAGGAACCGATTCCGCTCATCGGTGGCGATTGCTTCTTGCTGGCGCGGGGGACTTCGATTGTTCTGCGCGACAGCCCGCGAACGCGCCCGAAGTGGACCTTTCGCGAGATTGGGGCCAGGGCTAACGGCAATGTCGCTCTTTGTGGCGGCGGCGGCGCACCCACCACTATTGTTTGCGGGTCGTTGAGTTTCGATGAGGCCAGCTTGAAGCCAATCACCCAGCTCTTGCCGAACTTTATTCTGATGAAGGCCGATCAGGCACGCACGCTGGCTCTTCACAACACCGTGCAAGCGCTGGCGTCAGAGATGGCAGAACAGGCGCCTGGATCTGAAGTCGTCGCGACTCGGTTAGCCGAGGTACTGGTGATCCAGTTGTTGCGAGCGCATATCGCGTCGGGACCGTCCCGCAGCAAGGGATGGCTCCGCGCAGTCTTCGATCCTCAGTTGGGCACCGCGCTGAGTGCCCTTCACGACAAAGTGAATGCACCGTGGACGGTCGAATCACTGGCCGAATCGGCGGGCATGTCTCGCTCCGCATTCGCAGCACGCTTCAAAGAGCTACTCGGACAGACACCGCTGGAATACGTAACCGAATGGCGGATGCAGAAAGCGATCCAGCTGCTCGAACAGCGCGACAAAAAGCTCATAGACGTCGCTCGGTTGGTCGGTTACGAGTCCGACGCTGCGTTCAGTAAGGCGTTCAAGCGAGTTGTCGGGGCTAACCCTGGTGAATACCTCAAACGTGGTTTTGAAGTCCAGGGCCATGCCGGAATGGCGGAAGATTTTTGAAGCGGAGGATTCTGACTTTCGCGGCGGGGCCTAGGTACCATGGAAGCGTGTTCTTCCACTGAAATGGGTGCGCCAGGTGCCTCGCATTTGGGAACGGGAGACCACGGACCCAAAACCAGCCGAAGCAGACCACGATCAGTCCCGGTAAACGCTCTTCCCGTCACTTTGACGAGAATGTATGGTCCGCCGCACGACTGCAAGAAAAGCCGAGGGCGAAGGCAAGTCTGCGCAAATGTATTCGGCCTGTAATGGAGATCAGTTCTCCTGGCCATGATGAGTTGCGCGCATGCCTGTCCTTATAAGTCGGTCGGTTGCTCTTTCGAGACCATTCTCGTCTCCCAGGCTGAAGACATGCCGTTGTGACTGTTCTTTCGTCCTTGCTGTTCCTTTGCAGACCTCGGTGGGTAAGTTCAAGTCGTAGCCGTAGTGCGGTAAAGTGGGAGCGCGTTAGCGCTTCCAAGCCGTAAGGCGTCTTTTCCGCGCTAAGTCACGATGCTGTAACCAGGTTGCTGGCTGGTTTGTAATCTTCTCCGCTGGACAGCACAGCCCAGGCGATGCGCGCGAGCTTATTGGCCATCGCGACTACGACGATGTTTTTCGGAGCCCGGGCGTCGAGCGCATCCAGCCACGCACCGATCGGCGCCTGATCCCGTTTCATGCGTAACACGGCGGCCCGCGCTCCGTGGATCAGGACCTTACGCAAGTAGACGTTCCCCCGCTTGCTGATGCCGAGCAGCCTCGTTTTACCTCCTGTTGAATACTGCCGGGGCACGACCCCGAGCCACGCAGCAAAATCGCGTCCCTTGCGAAAGGCTGCGCCATTGCCGATGGCAGCAACGATGGCCGTGGCCACGATCGGTCCAATTCCCGGGATCCGCCGGATACGAGTACAGCCCGCATCGCTGGCAGAAATACGCTCCAATTCGCGGCTGAGTCCTTCAATCTGATCTTCGACTGTCTTCCACTCAGCCCAAAGCAGATCGATCAGGTTGCGCATCTGCGTTGTCAGGTCCACCTCTGGGTTCTCCAGAATGTCCGGCAACGCGTTACGTAGCTTGGCTGGAGTCTTGGCGAAAGTCAGGCCCCGCTCGAGCAGGAAAGCTCGGAGCTGGTTGATCACCGCGGTTCGTCGCGAAATCAACCGATCTCGAACACGGTGGATGGCCTGCAGATCCAGTTGGTCATCGGTCTTAATGGGAACAAAGCGCATGTTCTTGCGCTCCACGGCTTCGGCGATCGCCTCGGCATCCACAAAGTCGTTCTTGTTGGACTTTACGAACGGCTTCACGAACTGTGCTGCAATCAGCCGCACATCATGCCCCTGCTTCCTCAGCGCGCGTCCGAGAAAGTGCGCGCCTGAGCAGGCTTCCAGTCCAATCAGCGATGTAGGCATGTTCGCGGTGTACGTCAACAACTGTCGTTGATTGAACCTCTTTCGCACTAGCACCTTGCCGGCTTCGCCGAGCGCCACCAGGTGAAAAGTCGTCTTGCCGAGATCAATGCCAACTGAATTTATCTGCATATCGATGATCCTCCTTGTCAAAGCTGTCGCTACGATCAACCTGCTTACGCAGATTAATCAAAACGGCGGACCATCTCATTAGTCGGCAAACCGCGGAAGTGCCGCCTTCAGATAAGGACTTTGGAAGTCGGCCGAGCGGAAGTGATTTGGGTGGACGCTGGATACATCCACTGGATGGGAACCTCTGAAGGGAACCTAGCCGATTTGATCCAGCCGCTGTGAGTCCTATAGGGCTGGGCTGGAGCTGCGCTGTGGACGTCCATCTGGTCGACGGCACATACGAGTTGTTTCGGCACTACTACGCGCTGCCATCCGCACGGGATGAGGACGGCAGGGAGGTTGCCGCCGTTCGGGGCGTGCTCGCGTCGGTGCTGGGCATGATCCGTGAAGGTGCCACACACATCGCCGTCGCCAGGCGGCGCTTTGCAAGAGATTCCGGCTTGTGGGAGTGGTTCTTTAGGCCTACAAGGGGGCCATGGTCACTGAGACCCCGACTTCGTCCGTGCCGGCCCCATTTACCGTTCCATCACGCCAGTTGGGAAAGGGATTTCGGGACGAGTTCTTGAAAGAAAGAACTAAATCACGAACTAGCGAGCGGCGTTCTAGCAGTTGGTACAACAGCCGATCGAGATCGTCTGCGGCGGAGCCGTACCACTCCGGAGGAATCTGGTCGACAAGCGACTGTAGCGGTCTTTCGGGAAAGCTCTCGATCCGGCTGAGCCAAGGCTCAAAGCTGTGCCACCCGGTGATACCGGCGTAAACGTCATTTCGCATGAAGACGCCGCGCAGTGGAGCATCGGGGAAGCTCCATTCCCCGGCGTTGAAGCAATAGCCCTGATCAATATACGAAGCGTTGAACTTTCGCTCACGCAGGCGCTTCCAGAATGCCACTTGCCGGGCGTCGGCGTTGCAGGTCCACTTGTCGAATGCCAGCATTCCAGCAAAGTGGCCCAAGTTTCGAACTCGCCCGATCATGTTCTCCGGTAAGTAGTCATACACCTGACCTTCCTGGGGCGACGCCACGTAGCGTGAGCCGAACGACGGGCCAGATGAAACCATCGTCCGCCGACCGCAAAGCTCGATGCGCAGTTCAGGCGAGTGCTCAATTAACCAAGGATGTACGTCCACGACGTCGGCGATGGGTACCGGCAGACCGATCATCTCTGCGAGGCGCGTGCCCAGCCAACCGCGCGTTGGTTCTTCATGATTCACCTCGCCTTCCACCATTGAACAAGCTCATCTGATTTCGATTCGGCGCCTGAACTGGCTCTAGCCGGTTTGCGAAGGCCCGTATGGCATCGAACTCATCGCTGGTGAACACCACCGTGCCTCCCCGATACAGTCTTCCGGCGGGAATTCTTCCGTCAGATCTCCACCGCCAGAGAGTCGTTCGTGAGATACCAAGCTCCCTGGTAATCTCGATGACTCTGTAGTACTGCGTATCCTCAATGGTTACAGGCATGTTTAGTCGTTGCAGACCGTAGCGCTACGTTTCATGGCGTTTCAGCATGTTTCATATTACCCTTTCTCGGCGCGAGCACAAGTGTCATTTGAGTAACCGGGCCAATACCATTGCTCGCTCGAAAACCGAACCGCGCGTGATATCTTGTCCAGTCCTATGACACGCCGAGTACATAACCTGAAGTTATATAACCTGTGGTTATGTGTCAAGTAAGTCCTACAAGGTACCAATGTGACGATACCGGACTGGGCAGAGCGCATATTGGCGCTTCGAAAGAAGTTAGGCCTCAAGCAGGTCGAATTTGCTCTTCATTTCGGTGTCACCCAGGCGGCCGTCTCCCGGTGGGAGAACGGTTCCAAAGAACCATCGGTGGAGAACTACGTTCGAATGGGTAATCTCGCCGATGCACCGGACTGTGATTGGTTTTGGAAGAGGGCAGGACTTGATTTGACCCGAATACGCTGCGACAAGAAGGAAAAATAGCCAACCACTTCCGTCCCCATAAGTTACATCTTGCATTCCAAGCGGATATCTGGCCGGCGTTTGCCTCCGAGGGGAATTATCGGGCTGTTGGTTATGTCAAGGGTCGGCTGATCAGCTTTCAGTAAGAGATTTCCTGGCCACGATGAGATTTCTTCAGCTGCGGGGTCGGACCCACTGTCCAAGAAAACAGGCTCCACGCACGCGCCGGCGCCAATCAAATGGTCTGGCCGAGATGTAATCTCTTCGATCCCTTTTGAAGATTGCACCGCCGATGAACTGCCTGAACATTGTCGGCATGGTCGTCTCTCCAAGCCCCTCCCATACCCTTCGGCTCGATGTGGTCGGGCACAACCTCGCTGTAATCCGTGAAGGCTACGCGGCAGATTGCGCATTTCCCGTCTTGCACGATGATTTTTCGATTCAGCAGCTTCCGCATCTCGGCTGGCGAGCGGAGTTCGCGATATCCCCTGGGGTGGTGTGGATCTTCGATACGCTGAACGCCAAGCTGAAATCTGCGTTCTTTCCGTGCCTGCTCGCGGCCGCAGCAGAACAGCGAGCGGTGGATTGGACAATATTCGTTGCGACGGAGTTTCATGGGAGTGCTCCAGTGTGACTTGTATTGATCTGTGTTCCTTGGCCTGCGGCATAGCACTGTTACAAGCGCCCTCGGCGCACGGTCCCTCCACCTCCTCAGCGTCGCTAACGGACTGAGCCAGGCGGCTCGACTTCAGGACCGTACGCCGGTACTTCCAGTAGGGGCTACTGAGGACGGACGGATTGCAGAAAGCCCGCCAGCTTCGCCGTGGCCTTGTACTGAGGAATTGGCTCCAGATCCTGAAACGCGCTGGTGAACGCGTTCGAGAGGCTCCACATGGTTCGCGGCTGAAACTCCTCATGCACAGGCTGAAAGTACAGATCGTGTACCCGCCGGGCCAAGTGCTTCGGAAATCCCGTTTCGTCCTCGATGAACGCCTGGTAGATCAGTAGCTTTGCCGAAGCCGTTGACAACTGTAGCGCCTGCCATTCGTCGACCTGTTGTTTCAGAGGCCCAAAGTTCCTCTGCATCCGGTCGACGCCGATGGCTAAGCTGTCTTCGAGCGAAAAGTGCTTGGAATGCTTCGCGAGCACGGGAGTGTACACTCATGGGACGATGTTTCCGAAGCAACGAGGTCTCTGAGACTTCAAATTCCGCCGTACGGATTGGAGGGTTCAAAATCACCTTGGCCTTCCTGCAGTTAAGCTATTTACCAATGACATAAACTCGGATTCTCAGCCGGATCCAGAATCAGATTTGGCCGCAAATACTTTCGCCCACCTTCAGCCGCTCCACCGCTCATTCGCGAAATTGTAATCGCGTAGAGCCCGTGTGACCGTACGCGCCATCGTCGCGTTACGTCGCCTTGACGATGTGCCGATATGTCTCGATCACATCAATCGCAATGGCGATCCACAGCAGTTCGCGGGCCTGATTGACTTCTGTGAAAAATGTGATATCCCGCTTGTGGTCGCGAGAATTGAGCGTAGGAGGCAATCAAGCGTTCGTTCACACGGAGGAGAGCGCAAGCTTTCGAATCGAACGAAGTGCCGGGACATAACATTGCTTGTCTGAATAAAACGCAATGGATGGGCGATGACCAAATGCAGCGAACTTCTTGAACCGATGCGGCAGGAGACGAAGGTTGTAGAACCCAAACAGCTTTCAGCTGGCAGCGGCAAAGTGGGCTGTCCTGCCAGCGTTCATCAAAGCGCAGGTTGGAAGTGCCGAAGCACCTGACGCAGAGGTCCACACCTCTATTTCCAATCCGCGGCATGAAGAATTCCATCCGGCGCGGCAGAACCTTCTTCGGAAAAACGTCGCGATGTCGGAGTCCCAAATTGTTAAGACTGATACGAGGGTAGGTGATCGAAGAGGTGAGCGAAAACCTTTTGGCAAAGGTCATTTACCGTTTGTGCAACCCGGCTTCCACTTCCGAAGATCATTTTCAGCTGTATCCGACTTCATTCAAAAAAATTAAAATCGCGCCCTAACCCATGTCTTGCAATGCATTAGCGGGGTTTTCAGAAATCATCATCTGTCCGGACTTTTAAGCATCAGGTGTATAATAGGCCGCATTTCGCGAGATCCAGCAGCGTGGACCTCATTCGAAAGGGGAAAACGCCATGGCAGCCAGCACTCCCGGCGATAGTTCTACATATGATTTGGGCAAACTGACTACAGTTGCTCGAACCCAAGCAGCACCGCTCCAAACTGTCCGCCAAGCGCTTAACCCCGTGCCAACAAGCGCGTACGTGGACAGCGTCCTTGGGCACCGCGTCGAGAAGGGACATAATCTCTCGGTTCGTCCTAATCAACATCTTCAGCCGCTGTTGATCGCACGAAACATACGGCTCTTCAAAGAGCAGTTGAACGACTCCTTCGCTCTCCAACAACTTGTCCAATATGGGGCAGCAGATGTTACTGCGGCGGAAGAAGCGGTAATTTTACACGGCGCTAAAGCCGGACCGTTTCTCAAGAAATTAAACATCGAACTCGACCAACCCAGCCAATTGGACGAACAGGAAGGGTTGCTCGATAAAGCACAAGAGGTCACGAAGCCGATATTAGACAGCATCCTCGAGGGAATCCAGACGCTTCAGAGCAGAGGGCAAGGGCAATCGCAAACGTACTATGTCATCGTCTCGCCTGACTTATACCGAGAGGCATACAGGAACCAAAAGAATCCAATGGATGCCCCGATCTACCAAATCCAACCGCTATTGGCAGACAAAGGATTCCTCTTCAGTGAGGCCGCCGGCGGCAAGACGGGCGTGATTTTTTCACTCGCTCGCGCCTCCATCAGCCTTCAGGTTCCAATGGACATCTGTGTAGAACGCCTCACAGACGATGACAGAGGACCTCGTTTCAGGGTTGCTGAACAAATCAGGCTCGTCATAGATGATCCCGATGTCCGTGAAGCATTGAAATAAGCCGGTCAGCCCTGCCGCAAGCAAAGGATCACACCGATGCGCTACGAAAACCAGGGCATCCTCTTATGGTATGGCTTGCCTGACACACCCGTACCACGCAACCACATTCCTCCAGCTCAGGACGTATTCCTGACGATTGGCGTGTCGCCCGCTCATCCGAGCAACCAAGTGAAAATAATCTGCCGTGTCAACGGCGGATCGCCGCAAGTCATTGCTGCCAAGCCTACGCGGCGCTTGGCAAATAACCAGTATTTCGTTGCGCGCCTGCCCGCGTCATGGATTGGACCGGGTGATGTCGTAAGATACGGCGCTATCTGCCACTGCGGCGGCAGGCAGGTGCCAGCAACCATCGGACCGGATGAACTCTCATCGTCTTTCCGAGTAGCGGGCGTCACCAGGGCGGCAACAATAGCACCTGCAGACGGGGCGAACCCTGCTGTTCCAACGTCAAGAGGACTCTTGGACAAGGGAGTTTCTGCTTCCGCCCCTGCGGGCTCTGGCGGCAGCAATACCTCTGAAGGAGAAACAGAGCAAACGCTTCCGGGCACTCCCACCAATACTGGGTCAGTATCAGAGGGACAGAGTCCTAAGGACATCGTGACCCCGTCGGGACCGGTCACAAGACCAAGTTCGGCTGGTCCGCCAATAACCTCACATCCCGGTACTCGAATCTCGACTCCTGTGCCTCCGACGACAGTCGCGGTCTCTGCGCCTCCTGACGCGCTGCCCCAGTCTGACCAAGGGAAAAATGCTGGACCGACACTCTTGGACTTGGCACCGTCGCTCAGCCCTGGTAGTTCACAACTCGTAAGCCAGCTCGCGGGCCGCGGTATCCGGACCCTAGAGGACGTTCGCCAAGCGGGTGGCGTAACCAATCTAGTAAGCCCCGGTGTGGCAGCTACCGCGCGCCTAATCGACGCGCACGCTGATCTAGCTCGGATTTCAATCGACCTCGTGGCGAACGGGGCACTCATATCGGCAGGATTCGACAGTACGTTGCGAATTGCCCGATCGGCACAAGTAACTTTTCTGACCGCCGCAGCACCTGTCTTGGGTACTACCAGCGCACTGCGGATACACGCAACGGCAACGGCAATGTATCACGCGCTCGACCAAGTTCTAACGGGTGCACGCGTTGATGCGGCAAATGGGGTGGGCGCAGGGTTCTCCGCGCCGACTAATAACACCATCTACCCAACTTCAGATCAGCCTTGCCAGTGCTGCGATTGTCAGAACTCGCAAAGCCCCGCAGCGTATCTGGTCGATCTACTCGCCTACGTCGTCCAGCACTTGCTGAACCATCAGCAACCAATCGATTTAGACTTCCTAGTAAACACATTCCACCAGCCCTTTGGCGACTTGCCGACGGATTGCGAGGCAGTTGAACAGCAAGTTCGGCAAGTGCGTTTATGCATCGAAGTACTGCGCAGCTACCTCGGTGCTAGCCATCTCAGCGCGACAGCGGAATCTGCTTACGAGCTCGCTGCATATTCGGCTCTGCTTCTCGGCATCGGCACGACTTACGAAGAGCTCCGTCTGGCGCGTCACGCTGACGCGACGACCAGGTACGCACTAGCTGAGCGGCTCGGCCTTACGGTCGATCCTTACTCCGAATCACGCCCCGATGAACTCGACTGGCTTTTGATGGATCCGACGAAGATTCCATCCAGCGCTCAGCCACAGCTCTGCGCTCCGATGAGCACTGCTTACGGGCCATGGTGCTCTCTGGATCAGGACTTGACCGAAATGGCCCTGGAACGTTTCTTCGGATTGGCCGATACCACCCGTAATCCGCTTTCTGACGGCCAGACGATCAATGATTCGGGCCAGCAAATCACGCGCTGGAATGTAAACGGAGCCGTTTGGGGGCGGAACACCGACAAGGACGGCATAATTTACGTTTCAGTAGACCATGCCAACATAGCGACCAGCCGCGTGTCCCTCTATAAGGACGCCGCAAGAAGCCAGCTCGTCGCATCTGGCACGCAAGCGATTAGCGGTGGAACTGTCACCGGTCCCATTACGCTCGGCGAAGAATACTCCAGCGGCCTCGCAGGCCAGTTCGAGATCGCAGTTCCTACGGAGAATGCTACGTTAGCTGTCGCCGCGATTCCGCTGGTCACTTGTTGGCAACTGCAGACGTTACGTTTGCAGTGGCAGTCGGAAGATCATCCCACAGATGCGTACGCTGACGGCGCGTCGGTGGTTTCGTTGACGGCTCTCCCATCCGGCCTCGTATTTCCGCCTGCGCTCCAGTCCCGAATTCAATTCGACACTCGTGCAAAAATCTTGACATTCACGGGTGTAATGGGCCCTTCAGATTATGGAACGCTCACCTCATTGTCGCAGGATGGAGGGTATCTCGCCGCCATCCAGGCTTTGTATGTCCAATCCCAGCGCCCACCAGTGATTGACCCCGACGTAATAGGGCCCGACGACTTTCGAGTGCCTGTGCCCAAGTTGCAGGCCGCGGATCCAGATCAGCCGTTCGACGTATGGCTTCGCCGGCGCGTTTGGGTAGATACGCAACTCGGCGCGCTGGCGGGCATGACGAAGCCGCTCAATGGAGCTATGGTCCCCGACCTTAAAGCGATGTTGGACTCCATGTACATCGGCGTGACATATGGTGCGGTAACGCTCGCGCCTTGGAACACCACTACTCCACTTTCTGCTCTGGAGAATTTGTGGGAGAACTTGGGAGAAGGCGTAAGCGTAGAAGTAACACGAAATCAGATCGCTGCAGATCTCGGGTTCAGCATTGACGCGTTCAATAGATTGATGGACTTGAAGCACCAGGATGAGGCTGCTGCGCTAGACTCTCGCAACCCACCTGTTAGCAATGCTGAATGGACGGAAGTGTGTTCCATCCTCGTCGAGGCCGCCAAAAGAAGGTTCTTCTCAGCATGGAGAAGCGAAGAGACTGCACTCCTGCTCCTCCCTCCACTCCCACTCCTCCCGCCTCCTTGGGTTCTTTTTAGCAGCCAAACGTTCGTGGTGTCGCTCCACGAGCCCGCCCTTGGGAACTGGCCACCCCTAATTCCAGTTAAGCAGCCCGTGATTGATCCAGCATTGGTGGCCCTCACGGACCTGCCGGAGCCTACGCTTGCAGCACGCGACACGGCTTTCTGGCAGGCTCGGAGCGCGACCGCTTTCTGGCTGGCTCGGAGCACACAACGGATACAGATCACCCAAGACTTGCGAACCACCCAGGAAACCAGCGGTCTTCAATCGGCTCTCACCCAAGCGCTTGGTAATCCACTGCCCGTCGATCTGGATTTACTAGCACAGCAACTCGTCGACCCAGACCCTCAGGTCGTAGCGGCAGCGACCGCGACTATTCAGTCGACACTTTTCATGTCGGTCGAGGACTTCAACCAGTTGATGTCAATTCGGGCAGCAGACGCTGACCCCAATCCGCTCTTGAAGCCGACCGCCGCTGACTGGCTTGCGCTTTACGAAATTCTGACGGCAGCCGAAGTACGAAGAAGCTGGTATCCGGTGTGGCTCAATGAAGAATCATCCGCCGGCGTAACCTATTGGACCGCTCGCAAAGCAAAACTGCCTCTATGGCGTGCTTCGACCGATCAACGGGCGCAGTGGCATACCGCACTGGCTCAAAGGAGTTCTCCACCGATCATTGATCCCGACGTTGTTGGCCCGAGCGATTTTGTTAATCCTGTATCGGGTGATCCGGCCTTTGATCTGTGGCAGGCCCGGACCAATTGGCTCCAGCCTCTGCTCAACCAGACAAACCCCACAAACATCGGCGAGGTAGATACGGCAATCACGGCGGCGCTAGGAATCAAAGGTACCGATCTCGTCGACCTGTCACAACAGGAGGCTGCTGGCACCGACGTGTCTACGCGACTCGCGCAACTTGGACTCACGCCAAACGCTTTCGACACTCTCGTTGGCATTCGCAGCTTGAAAGAGGGAGGCGTGCCGGTGCTGCCGGCAGAGTGGGATACTTTCTGGTCAATCTTGGCACAGTGCATGAAGCAGCTCCGGTTTCCGGTATGGCTGCAAGATGAGGCTGCTCAGAACATATTACTTGGGCCGGACTCATTTCAGCCTCCAGATTTATCGCCAACGACTATCAAGACCTCTACTGTGGCGCTACCTGAATGGCGAGCCACTACTCAAGTTAGGCAAGACTGGGAAGACACCCTGAACGCGCGGGTCGAGCAACAGAACACCACCATAGCAGCGCTACAAGCTGTGGTCGACAAAACTGAAGGCGAGACGCTCACTTCGTTACGAGATGCCCTGGTACTCGCTACTAATGCTCCGGGAGCGGACCTTAAGGCGAAGGCTGATTGGTTGACTAAGAATCTTTTGATCGACGCGGAGACCGACGGCTGCCAAAAAACAACTCGCGTTGAGCAAGCGATCGAAACCTTACAGACGCTCATGACCAGCGTACGCAACGGACAGATCGGCACTCTAGATATCATTCTGACCTCCGCGCCAGCAGCTACTTACCTTGATAGTTCTTTACATGTGTTCGCGCGCGGTTTTGACGGCGCCGTCTGGCACAAATGGCGGGACGCGGACTGGCACGACTGGGAATCACTTGGCGGATTCGCTACTTCGGCTCCAGCTGTTACTTCCGTCATGTCGGGCAGACTTGATCTTTTCGTGCGGGGTCCTGACAACGCACTCTGGCACGAGTGGTGGGATGGGGACTGGCATGACTGGGAATCATGGGGAGGATATTTGCTATCTGGTCCTAGCGTTATATCCCCGGAGCTCGGAAATCTCATGGTGTTCGTTGTTGGCCCAGACGGCAATCTTTGGCAGCTTTCTGGTCAGTTCGACTCGTATCAAAATGCTATGTCATGGGGTTCTTGGCAGCCCGCCGCGAAAACCGCAACCTTGCCGGCCAGCGGCATCACTTCTGCTCCCGCGGTGGTAGCTAGGGACATAAATCTGTACGATGCATTCGCGCGTGGTGGCGACACTCTCTGGTGGGCGGGATTTGATGGAAATTGGTCTGGCTGGTTTTCGCTCGGTGGATCTCTCAATCCAGACACAGGATTCATTCCGGCTGCGCTTTCGGCCGCTCCTAGTAGCATTGATATTTTCGCGATAGGACAGGACCAGCAGCACCACGTATGGTACTTGCCGCGGAGGAAGATATCCGGCGTATGGTCGGGAGCCTGGACCAACCTAGGCGGCTTCGCGACTGCGGGTGTGGCTGTCGCATCCGCAGGAAATGCAAGCCTCGATGTTTTTGTAGCAGGGCCTGACGCCAGGCTTTGGCATAAGCGGTGCGACGATTCCTCGACTGGAATTTGGCATGACTGGGAGGGAGTAAGTGGACTTACGCTAAGCGATCCTAGCAATTTCGACGAAGAGTGGAAGTGGATGGGATCCTACGAGTCATGGCGGTCGGCGATTTTGGTCTCTGAGCATCCAGAAGATATTCTGGACCCAGCACTCCGCAAGTGGCAAACCCCGGCTTTCCAGAGATTAGTAAGTAACGTTAATGCGAACACGTCTTTGACGGCGCAGCAGGCTCGCGACGAAGCCTCCAAATATTCAGATTACTTTCGCGACGTCTGTTCGATCACAGTCGAGACCTCCTGCATGGGAGACGCTTCAACACTCTTCATGTTTGGACTAGCAGGTAATTCCAAAAAAGCGTATTGGTCGACCTACTTTACACACGACACTTCCGGATATGCTCAGAGCTTCTGGGACGTGGTGCCGGGCCTCGCGAGCCTCAATCTCACAAGTCTATTCGGATCGGCTTGGTTCGTGAGTCCGGCCGGGCCAGAATTCATATACCTCTTCTTTTTGGCAAGCGAAGGTAATGGTCCGCTTAAGTTGGGTTTCGTTCGATACAATCAGAGTCAAGACCAATGGGACGGGCAATCGTACTCCTTGACGTTTCCAGATGGGTGGTCCGTGAAAAGCGCCCAACTTGGAGTGCAACAAAGTCTAAGTGACCCTCCGCGAATTGTTCTTATCCTTGGCAATGGGTCGGCTTATTATGAGCGCCAACTCAATGCCGATGGCAATGATTGGTCGGACATCGATTGGGTGCAAGTTGGTGCCTGGCAGCCGTGGACCCGTGGCACGGGCGCCAATGTCAAGCATGGGCAAATTACAGCCGTGTCACGCATCCCCGACCAGATCGACCTATTTTGGGTTGATAGCAATGATGGCTCGATCTGGTCAGCAATCTCGAACGCGCATGTTAACGGCGGGAAGCTAAGTTCGCCTTACCAAATTGACCCAGGCTTCTCGGGTAAAGTGGATTCTGTCGTTAGTGCGGTGGTGCGCACCCCTCACAGTCTCGACGTGCTCGCTGTCGAGTACGGGACAAACGGCACAATATACGCTAATTGGTGGGATGCCAATAAGGATAATGCCCAGTGGCATTCGTTTCAACCGATCAGTCAACCGGGATTCGGTAAAAATGGCTACATACAGGGCGTGGCGGGCGTAGCTCTCGCACCGGACCGTCTGGATGTGGTGGCTGTCGTCCAGAATCAGGACGTACAGCACACCTGGTGGGACGGCAATTGGCACGATTGGGGGCCTGTAACAGGAAGTTTTACAACTGCTACTCAGCCGATATTGGTGGCGCGTGGATCTCAGCGTTTTGACGTCTTCGCAGTAGATTATTGGAATGCTAAAGTCTGGCAGAACATCTTTAGTATTAGCCAAGGATGGTTGACTTGGCAGTCAATCGATCTGCCAGTAGCACCTTACGATCCGGCGTACAATTCCCGCAATCAGCTGTTATCAGTGGCTCGTACCAAAGACGTTGTCGATCTGCTTTTTTGTGCCCTAGCACAGAATGATAGCATATTAGAGTCCTACTGGAACTGGTCTGACCTTGCCCAGAACAACGGCAACTGGCATCAGTGGGTACAACTAGACCAAGATCCCGCTATGACTCAGGATTTCGTATACGGGTCGGCGTTTCTTGGCCGTATGCCTACGCACCTCGACGCGTTCTTGTGGGCTAGTTCTCCAAGCAGCACACAAACCAATCCATCATATGTAGTTAAAGGTAACTGGTGGGATTCTAACATCGACAACGGCGCGAAATGGCAGCAGTGGTACGCGATCAGTCCCGGTGTTTCTCAGATAAATAGTGGTGGTACCCAGATCGCCGCTATATCACGTATACCAAATCGCATAGACCTTTTCATTGCGGCCGCGGACGGCATTTACACTACGTATTATCAAGATGTGGACTTTGGGCCGCCCAATAACCCCTTGCCGCCGAATCAATCCTACGCCCCTATCGCGACCATTCCGTCCCACCCGCAGACTCCCGTGTTCACCATTCCACTGGATATTCCAGAGTATCTTTCAAGTCAAGACCTGCAAGTTCGCAGGGCCCAGATCAGGTTAGCATTCGAGATAAATGCAGGCACAAAGGAAGCGAATCTCACATACCTTAAGGAGGCATATTATTTTGTTCCCATGTATTTGGGAGCAGCGTTAGACAAATGTGGGCAATACACTGCAGCTCTTGACTTCTATCGAACTGTTTATGACTACAGCATGCCCGTCAGTGTACGTGACATTTACTACGAATTTGAGGAGGAGAGTAAACTTTCATCGGTAACTCAGCGCTCGACAGACTGGCTTCTCGATCCACTCGATCCCCATCTGATTGCGGCCGCGCGCAGGTATTCTTACAAGCGCTACACAGTCTTGTGCATTGTCCAGTGTCTCTGCGATTTTGGCGATTCCCGGTTCACTTACGACACGCCGGAGTCTGACGCCGAGGCGCGAACCTTGTACATGACGGCTTTGGACCTTTTGGCGCTCGACATCTTTGACCAATCAAGCAGACCTTGTGACGGACTCTCAATTTCGCTGCCGCAATCCTCTGCCGCGGATGACCAATGGGCTGCAGCTAACAATTCCCTTTCATCTGCGATCACAACGCTCGGCAGCGTGTCAGCCGCTAGTGCAGCCGCGTCGCAGATGCAACACTTGATGGCGGAGAACAAGCCACCTGCAGATCGTTTCGCAGCTGCGCGTTCCTTGATAGCAGAAGCGAAGCGGCAATCGCAGCGACGGCGAACCACCGGACAACTGGTCGCTGGCCGCGATGCTTATCTGACCAGAGCGTACAACGCATTACTCACGGAGCCTCCGGTTAACAAGACTATTACCTCAGTGATCACGTTCGCCGGCAACTCCTTTGACGCAACAGTCACTGCTCCATTCTCCGGCGGGGTGCAGCCTGTATCGCCGGCCGGGCCGAACGGCGGGATGATGAGCACATCAGCGCCGAACATGCTCACGTTGCCCCCCACTGTGCAGGACACCCTGGGAGAAACATCAGTGCAGCTGCCGTCCTCTGCCGGAGTAGGTGGCAATCTCGTCCCGCACGAGGTTACGATCCCAATCGGCGGCGGCACCACGCCGATGGTGAACTACTGGTTCTGCACCCCTCCCGATCCTCTACTCAATGCGCTGCGCATGCATGCAACTCTGAACCTTTACAAGCTTCGGCATTGCATGAACATAGCTGGGGTGTACCGGGATCTAGATCCCTATTCGGGAGCATTCAGTCTGTCGGACGGCCAAGGAACAAATTGCTCGTCAGCTCAGCCACAGGTATCGGGGCGGGTTGCTATTCAACCTACGCCCTACAGTTATCCGGTTCTGCTCGCCAGAGCAAAGCAGTTAGTGCAGGTTGCGACTCAGATGGAAGCTTCCATGCTGACGGCACTCGAGAAATACTATGCGGCTGCCTACGATGAACTGCAGGCGCGGCAAAATCTGGATGTCGCCAACGCAACAGTGAAACTTCAGAACCTTACCCTCGCTCAAGCGAACGACGGTGTCACTCTGGCACAACTGCAGGGGCGAGTGGCACAAACACAGATGGACCATTTCCAGCAGCTGATGCAAAGCGATATTGGTTCTTTGGAGCAGCAGGCGATAGATGCGCAGACGACCGAGGCCGAACTCCAGGTCACGGCATCGGCAGCGAGTTTTGCGGCTGCTGCGGCTGGGACACCAAGCCTTGCTGATATTGCGACGTTCGGTGCGAATACTCTGTCAACCCTAGCTAGTGGATTTTCTTCCCTAGCCAATTCATTTGGCACATATGCCGCAATTAATCAAGCGCGAGCCAGCTATGAGGCACAGCAAAGTGACTGGCAATACCAATATGATCTGGGGGTTGACAACGCCGCCATCAGCGCCCAGCAAGTGGTGCTTGCTAACGACCAGGTTAGCGTCGCCAGTCAACAGCTTCAGATTGCGCAGCTCCAGGCTACTCAGAAGTCAGACATTGTGACTTTCTTGGCGAATAAATTTACAAACGCCAACCTCTATTACTGGATGAGCGGCGTGCTGCAGGGGGTTTATAGTTACTTCCTGCACGAGGCGACTGCCGTGGCACGGATGGCGGAGAACCAGATGGCTTTCGAACGGCAGGAGGTCCCGCCCGGTTTCATAAAGGCGGACTATTGGCAGGCGCCGACCGGCATGAACACAGGAACCCCGGCTGGCACCCCGAACGTGCTTGGTCTGACAGGAGCTGAGCGGCTTTCGCAAGATCTCACGGAACTCGACGAATACTATGCCCAAACCAATAAACGTAAACTGCAACTTACTAAGACATATTCACTGGCACAATTAAATCCGATCGAATTCCAGCGCCTGCGAGACACTGGCGTGATGCACTTTACTACGTCCCTGGCAGACTTCGACAAGGACTTTCCTGGTCATTATTTACGTTTAATCCAACAAGTTCGCGTTTCCGTGATCGCTCTGATTCCGCCGACGCAAGGGGTAAATGCCACCCTGTCTACGACGGCAGCTACGCGCGCAGTAATCGGTCCAGATGTCTTTCAAAAGGTCGTGGTGCGTCGTGATCCGCAATCGATCTCGATAAATTCGCCCACAAATGCCACGGGTGTCTTTTCACCCGATCCCCAAGCCGAGCTATTGATGCCATTTCAAGGTTTGGGTGTGGAAGCACAGTGGGAATTCCGGATGCCTAAGGCGGCAAACCAGTGCGATTACTCAAGCCTAGCCGACGTTCTGATTGCATACGACTATACGGCTCTTGATAACTCTGATTATCGAGTCCAAGTCCTAAGGTCACTGGGAGGAGAGACCAGCTTAGAGCGGCCGTACAGTTTCCGCAATGATCTCGCCGACCAGTGGTATGACTTTAACAATCCTGATCAATCTGCGACACCGATGACGGTACAGTTCACGACGTCACGGAGTGACTTCCCGCCAAACCTAGAAGACCTGCGCATCCGGCAGGTCATTTTGTACTTCTCGCGCGCTGATGGTGCGACATTCGAAGTGGCGGTGAGATCCTTCAGCTTCTCCGAGAGTGGTAACGGAAGCTCGGTAGGCGGCGCAGCGACGAGTGTAGGGGGGGTCATCAGCACTCGCAGGGGAAATGCCGCGAGCTGGATGCCAATGATTGGAAAAGCGCCTTTCGGCACTTGGACGCTAGCTCTTCCCAATACGCAGATCGTCAGAGAATGGTTTGCGAATGGCGGGATTCAAGAGATTTTGTTTGATCTGACGTACTCGGCACGTACGCCGGCCTGGCCCGCGTAACGACGGTAATCTGATTTTCGGCCCCTTTCCGCTGAGGTATACAAAATCTATGAGCGGCAAGAGTAACAATCCCGGATCGATCATCTCGCTGCCGCAGGGCGGCGGCGCGCTCCACGGGCTTGGGGAGACGTTCTCCCCAGACCTTCAAACAGGAACAGGAAATTTCAGTATTCCCATTAGCATTCCACCTGGCCGCAATGGATTCCAACCTCAACTAACCCTTCAATACAGCACTGGCAATCCCAACGGACCGTTCGGTCATGGTTGGGGCATTAGTGTGCCGGGCGTGGCCCGGAAGATATCGAGTCGCATTCCTATTTTCGACGATAACAGTGACACTTTTGTGCTCTCTGGACACGAGGACTTGGTGGCGGTGCCCGGAGCGCCGACTGGAGCCCAGCGCTACCGTCCCCGCGCTGAAGGGCTATTCGCCCGTATTGATCACTACCGTGACTTGCAAAACAATTATTGGGATGTGCGCACCAAAGATGGCTTGCGTAATACCTATGGCACGCCTCGGCCTGCAAATGCAGGTCCAGATTGGATCGATCCAGCTGTTCTTGCCGATCCCCGAGACCTTACGCACGTCTTCGCATGGAAGTTAACCCAGACAATTGATCCATTCGGCAATCGTATCGAGTACGCTTATGAAAGAGCCTCCATTGCAGTCGACGGCCCTCACAAATGGGATCAAATCTATCTTTCAGAAATCCGATACTGCGACTATGGCGACCCCAACAATCCCGAATTCCTGGTTTCAATCACATTTACCTACGAAGACCGTCCCGACCACTTCTCGTCTTATCGGTCTGGGTTCGAGATCCGTACCGTCCGCCGCTGTACGAGTATCAAAGTGACTACAAACCCTGGAGTACTTACGCCCGTTCGGACCTACCACCTTTCGTATTTGGACGAGCAAGGATTGCCGAAGTCTGAACTGCCGATGGACGGCTTCTCATTACTAAACAAGATTCAAGTTGAAGGGCACGACGGAAACGCATCTGAGTGGCTGCCACCTTTGGAATTCAATTACACGCAGTTTCAGCCTAAACAGCGACATTTCAGTGCTGTGACTGGCCCAGAAATGCCGGTCACCTCTATCGCCGACCCTAGCTGTGAGCTGGTGGACCTCTTAGGTAATGGGTTACCTGCCATCCTGGAGATGAACGGTGTAACCCGCTACTGGCGCAACGTTGGCAACGGGCATTTTGCAGTTCCTCAATATATGGAGCGGGCGCCGGCGGGCGCGAAATTGGCGGATGTCGGTGTCCGATTGCTCGATGCGAATGGGGACGGTCGGGTCGATTTGCTAGTCACTAAGCCTTCTATCTCCGGCTACTACTCAATGCGATTCGAGGGCTTGTGGGACGAGGGCTCATTTCACCGCTACTCGATCGCGCCGAGTTTCAATCTGGAGGATCCTGAAGTACGACTAGTCGATCTGGACGGCGACGGAGTCACTGATGCACTCCGGTCCGATACGCGGTTTGACTGTTTCTTCAACAACCCCGAAACGGGGTGGGGCAAAACCCGCCGCGTCGAGCGAAAGGCACTGGACGAGTTTCCGAACGTCAACTTTTCCGACCCGCGCGTCAAATGGGCAGACTTCAGTGGTGACGGCCTGCAGGACATCGCCCTTGTTCACGATGGCAATGTCGATTATTGGCCAAACCTCGGGTACGGCAATTGGGGCAAACGCATTCATATGAGGAATAGTCCCCGATTTCCCTACGGGTACAACCCGAAACGCATTTTGGTGGGCGACGTGGATGGCGATGGTTTGGCGGATATCGTCTATGTGGACGATCGGCGGATTACGCTGTGGATCAACATCTGCGGTAACGCATGGACCGACCCGATCGTGATCGAAGGCACACCTCCGGTAGCCGATACCGACGCAGTCCGGTTGGCCGACCTAAATGGGGCCGGCACCGCTGGAGTGCTTTGGTCAGCAAATGCAACGGGACTACCCGGCCAGAGGATGTTCTTTCTCGATCTTACAGGTGGTACAAAACCATATCTGCTGACCGAGATGAACAACCACATAGGTTCTCTCACACGGGTTCAATACTCCTCTTCGACGCGGTTTTACCTTGAAGATCAACAACGCCTCGCAACACAATGGAAGACCCCGCTGCCGTTCCCAGTTCAAGTCGTCGCGCGGGTCGAGTCTATTGATCAAATTTCAGGTGGCAAATTAACAACTGAGTACAGCTATCATCACGGATACTGGGATGGCGCTGATCGCGAATTTCGTGGTTTCGGCCGAGTGGATCAACGAGATACCGAAGTCTTCACTGATTATCACTCCTCCGGTTTACACGATCTGTCATTCACGCCTGTCGATCCCATCCACTTCTCGCCGCCTACCGAGACGCGAACATGGTTTCATTTGGGACCGGTTGGTGATGAGTTCGGCGGATGGTACGAGGCTGACTTCAGTAGCGAGTTTTGGAAAGGTGATCCTGATGTGTTGTCGCGCCCTCCGTCAGTCGAAGCTTTCCTCGCCTCATTGCCTAGACGAGTAAAACGTGATGCATTGCGCGCATTGCGGGGCCAGATAATCCGTTCAGAGCTTTACGCGCTAGATGGTTCGTTCCGCCAAGACCGGCCTTACACAGTCACAGAGCATCTTGCCGGCGTTCGCGAAGAGAGTCCGCCTACGCCGACCGAAGGCGATCGTCGGCATATCTTCTTTCCGTTTCACATTGCAAACCGTACCACGCAATGGGAGCGGGGTTGCGATCCGATGACGCAGTTCACGTTTTCCGGCAATTATGATGCGTACGGGCAACCGCTACAACAATGCAGTGTAGCTGTTCCCAGAGGAAGGGATTTTCGCGTTTCGGCCCCACCCAATGAGCCTTATCTGGCAACGGTTTCGTTTACCACCTATGCAGCCAGAGATGACGCGCAACGCTATTGCGTAAACCGCGTAGCCAGATCTACGTCATTCGAAATTCTAAACGACGGATCCCCGAGTGTCTTCGCACTCGCATCTGCTGCGTTGGCTGGCATCTCTCCGACTCGAATCATCGGCCAAACATATACGTATTATGACGGGTCGGCGTTCCAGGGTCTTCCTTTCGGCGTATTGGGCGATTACGGTGCTCCGGTTCGAACAGAGACATTAGTTCTGACCAAAGGAATTCTCCACCGGGGCTACCGGAGTGGGGATACGATTCTCAATCCACCAGAAGAACCACCGTACTTTGCGACGACTGGCAGTCCCCCTTGGAATTCCGATTACTCTGCTGAGTTCCAGACCACTCTAGCTCCGCTTGCAGGCTATATCTTCCATCAAGGTGGTCCAGGGAAGCTGGATGCGGAGGGATACTTCACGTCGAGTGCCCAGAAATACGATTTCCAGCAGGTCGGGGTTGCACGCGGTCTGAGAGTAGTGGAGCGCGATGCTTTTGGTCACGACACTTTCGTTGCATATGATTCTTATCAGATACTCCCAATTTTGGTTACTGATCCGGCTAACCTCACGACAAGTGCGATCTACGATTATCGCGTTATGAAGCCACAAGAGGTTACCGATCCGAACGGAAATATGAATTCATTTACGTTTACGCCACTCGGACTATTGGTGGCATCGTGGGTGAAAGGCAAAGCAGGCGAAGGCGATCAGCAGTCTCCAAGCGTCTCGAGGGAATACGACGTGCTGGCTTTCGAAACTAGCCAGCAGCCGATTTCGGTCCGGACTGTTCGCAGAATCTACCACGACACCCAAATCGATGTTCCTCTGCCGCAGCGGCACGAAACAATCGAGAGGGTTGAATATTCTGACGGTTTCGGGCGGTTGCTACAGACGCGAGCCCAAGCAGAAGACGTGATCTTCGGCGATCCGGTATTTGGTAGTGGCGTACTCTCTTCCGACCAAGGAGCTCCACCAAGAGACGCAATCGGGGTCGCCGCTCCATTGGGGTCCGGACCATGGGTTAGGGTCAGCGGTTGGGAAGTCCACAACAACAAGGGCAGAGTCGTAATGAAGTACGAACCTTTCTTTTCTGCAGGCTGGGACTACGAATCGCCCTCAGGTTTGCAGCTCGGGCAGAGAGTGACGATGTTCTATGACCCTCGCGCTCAACTAACTCGTACCGTCAACCCCGACGGATCGGAGCAACTCGTAGTCCACGGTGTTCCTGGGGATCGAACGACACCAGATCTTAAGAACCCCGCGGTGTTTGAGCCGACGGCTTGGGAGGCTTATACGTATGACTCAAATGACAATGCAGGGCGTACACATCCGATAGCATCCCTGAGTTATCAAAGCCACTGGAATACACCCTCCAGCATCGTTGTTGACGCACTTAGTCGCACGGTTCAAGCAGTAGTGCGGAATGGGCCGTCTCCCGCTTCCGATTGGTATACAACCACGTCCACATATGACATCCATGGTAATCTTCTCTCTGTTACAGATGCACAAAACCGACTTGCTTTTCGATACGATTACGACTTGGTCAAACACCCTCTGCGGGTTGAAAACATCGACGCGGGGATCCGACGCACCATCACTGACGCGAATGGCAATCCTGTTGAGGCTCGCTCCGCAAACGGCGCTCTCCAACTGCGCGTCTATGACATTCTAAACCGTCAAGTGCGACTCTGGGCGCGAGATGGCGCAGGACAGGCGCTCACGCTCCGCGAAAAATCTATCTATGGAGACGGGCCGGATTCCGAATTAACTCGTGTGCAGGCTGTCGATCTGAACCTACTCGGGAAACCGTATAAGCAGTACGATGAAGCCGGCCTTTTGACAATTGGGAAGTGCGACTTTAAGGGGAACATTCAGGAAAAGATTCGTCAGGTCATCAGTGACGGCTTGGTCCTTTCCAGTTTCAACCAGCCTCCAGTGAACTGGCAGCTACAAGCCTTTCGGGTGGACTGGCAACCCCCTAGCAACCAGTCATTCGACGACTATGCCGACGCGACGCTCGATCCCACGGTTTACCAGATTTCAAGCGCTTACGATGCTCTAAACCGGATCCAAAGTCTACTGTACCCCCAGGACTTAAATGGCTATCGCAGGATGCTCCTCCCCAGATATAACAAGGCTGGTAGCCTCGAACATCTTGACCTTGATGGCACCACCTATGTCGATTACGTCGCCTACAACGCCAAGGGGCAGCGCTCTCTAATCGCATACGGCAATGGCGTCATGACTCGTTACGCGTATGATTCCCAAGCATTTCGCCTGGTCCGTTTGTGTAGCGAGCCATATACAGCAATGGCACTTAGTTACCACGCCAACGGAGCAGCCTTGCAGGACTTTGCGTATGCATATGATCTGGCGGGTAACCTCCTAAACCTAAAGGATCGAACCCCTGGAAGTGGCGTCCCAAACACTATTCTGGGATTGAATGGACTGGACCGTTACTTCGCTTACGACCCAATCTACCGTCTAGTCAATGCCACCGGGCGCGAATGCGATGTTCCACCCCCTCCGCCGCCCTGGGACGATTTGCCACGATGCGCAGATGTGACACTCGCGCGCCCATACACGGAATCCTATTCCTACGATTCCATCGGCAACCTCGTTTCCCTGAGTCACTCGACAGGGGCCACACGAATTTTTGACCTTGCCGTGGGCACGAATCGCTTGGCCTCACTCAAGATCGGTCAGCAAAATATCCAGTATGCCTACGATGCCAATGGGAATTTTATCCAAGAGACGAGTTCGCGTAATTTCGAGTGGGACCATAGTGACCGATTGCGAGTTTTTCGTATCCAGCCAAGTAACGCCGAGCCTTCCATCTATGGCCAGTACTTGTACGATGCTGGCGGGCGGCGCGTCAAGAAAGTAGTAAGAAAGCAAGGCGGTCAGATCCAAGACACAGTGTACATAGATGGCTTATTCGAGTTCCAATCTATTTCGCATGGTGCTATCGCGACGCAAAACAATCTACTGCACGTGATGGATGCCCAGGCACGGATCGCGATGCTCCGCATCGGTATTCCGTTCAAAAACGACTCAACCCCTGCAGTGAAATATCAACTTTGTGATCATCTGGAGAGCAGTAACGTGATCGTCGATTCCGGCGGTGCTTTGATCAATTGTGAAGAATACACGCCGTACGGAGATACCAGCTTCGGCAGCTTCAGTCAAAAGCGGTATAGGTTCTCTGGTAAAGAGAGAGATGAGGAAAGCGCGCTGTATTATTTTGGTGCAAGATATCTTGCCCCATATTTGGGACGGTGGATTTCAGTTGATCCTGCTCGTTTCCTCTCCTTTAGCAATCCGTATACCTACGCGAGCGACAGCCCTCTTTCGCGCGTCGATCCACAGGGAAGCACAGATGAGCCGGTAGCAAACACCAGCAACCCTGAAGATCCATTAAATTATCCAGACTTTGAGAGCTACGCAGCCCAACAACCCACACCTTTAACCACTGAGTCCAAAAGAGCCACATGGGATGCGGCTCACGCGAGCCAATCCACGTCGGGTTCCACCGCTGCCCTTGGATCAGGTGTAATCAAAGGTTCAATCCAAGCAACAGTAGAGTTGTTTCAGCCAACCAGTCCAAACGGAACGCCGCTACGAGGTCAGTTGCAACTTTATTCCAAAAATGACTTTGGAAATGCGGCACGTGCAGCAGCTGAGGCCTCCTGCGCTTCCGGCGAAAACCACATGATAAAAGATACTGCCTATTATGCCGCGGCTGAGGCTGAGGAGCTCAAGCTCCGTCGTCAGCTTGGCATACCGGTAGGTGACCTCCCCCAAGACCGTTATAACAAGATCTGGGTGGTGCCATCGCGCGGTGCTGTTATCGATGCAACCCTTAGCTTGCATGGCGTAAATACCCAGAACGACTGGACATTATCTGATCCGTCAGCTCCGCTGTTCCTGCCACCTAATACCATTCAGGCCGGGACTGAGAAGCCTTGGCTGCGTGTCTTGGGACCCGGCATGGGCGCAATGACTATGGGAGCTGGTGCTTTGGACTTATATAGTGCCGCCTCTTCCGACACGCCGGATGTGCTGAGGCCACCTCTAGCCGTTGGGGCCGCACTGCAATTTAGCGGGGGCTTAGCTTATGGCGTGGGGGCTTGGTGGGGAGATGGTGCAATGATGGCTGCGGGTGGAACTGTGGCAGAGATAGGTATGGCAATCTCAATGCCAGCAACACTTACTATTGGAGTAGCGGTTGCTGCGAAGGAGCAAGAAGAGACCCGTAAATTAATCCAGCCAAAGATAAATCAATTGTATGACGAAGGTAATTGGCTGGGAGCTGGAATGCTCGGTGCAAGTTACGCGCCTCAGTGAACCCCTTGACTTACTGACTGATCTGCACCCCTAGATTCGCACAGAACTGAGTATGATTTTGGCACTCTGCGGAAGGCAGAGATCTGGGTATGTCTCGGAGCAAGCACACGGAGGTGCAGGTCATCGGATCATCGTGGCCTTACAGCAAGTCGAGGCGGCACGGATGATGGAGGACGTGGGGCGGGAGTCCGGAGTCTTTAAGCACACCATCTACGCCTGGAAGCGAACTGCGACGGCATGTCGGTCAGCGAAGCGCAGGAAATGAAGCAGCTGCGGGAAGGGATCACATCTGAGATGGCGCACCAAGAAAGCTTCCCAACTTCGCTGTGGCGCGAAATTGCGGAATCGGATCGAGTTCTTTGAGCGCGGATGTGAACGCATTAGACAGGCTCCACATAGTTCGAGGCTGGAACTCCTCGTATTGTGGATTGAAATACAACTCGTGCACCCTCCGTGCCAAGTGCCTTGGGACTTCCAAGTCACCTTCGATGAATGCCTGGTAGATCGTCAGCTTTGCCACCTCTGCTGAGAGTTGCTCGGCGCGCCACCTTTCTACTTGCTGACGTAGTGGTTCGAAGTTCCGCTGCATTCGGTCCACACCGATCGAGAGCGTATCTTCAAGCGACAAGTGCTTCGAGTGTTTTGCTAAGACCGGGCTGAAATCTCCCCTGAACGCGAGGTTGTGACACACGAAGACTCGCAACCCGACGGTGCATGCTAACCGAAATCGCTTGTTGTTCGCGTTCCTAACCCCGATTGCAAATCGGCATCCCTCAAATCCGGCAGCCAAGTCCAGGACGCCGAACATCTCCATGCCATCTTTCGAGACTGCGAACTCCTCATCGACTATTGAAATCTGCCGGTGACTCAAAGTATCGACGAGGGCCTCCACTACAGCGGCGTGAGGGATCGGGACGTGGGTTGCGGTTGACGGCGGAGTTGGAATCTGCGCCAACTCCGCCCGGGTGACCTTACCCGTGCATGAGACAAGTGTGCTTGTTTCTGACATGTGGTGTTTCTCCTTTGAAGGTTGAGTTCACTAACAAGAACCTGTGCTCGATTGCCCTCGGTGGGGCTAAAAGCCTCCGGTAGGAGGCTCCTATGACGACAATTCGAGCTGCGTTCTACGCGCGTGTCTCCAGCGAACAACAGGCGACCGCGCACACAATCGAAAGTCAGATTTCTGCGCTCAATCAGCGCGCACGGAGTGACGGCACACCCGTGCCGCCCGAGCGACAGTTTGTTGATGATGGGGTCAGCGGTGCCACTCTGGTTCGTCCGGCCCTAGATCGGTTACGCGATCTAGCTGCCGTTGGTGCAATTGACCGCATCTATGTGCATTCGCCCGATCGGTTGGCTCGCAACTATGCGTACCAGGTCCTGCTCTTGGACGAATGGCGGCGGGCCAATGTCGACGTCATTTTCTTGAACAGATCGCTTGGCCAGAGCCCGGAAGACGACCTTTTACTCCAAATGCAAGGCATCATCGCGGAATATGAGCGAGCCAAGTTCATGGAGCGGAGTCGCCGCGGTAAACGGCATGCAGCACAGGGCGGTTCGCTCAATGTCATGTCCGGTGCCCCATTCGGTTATCGATACATTTCTGTTCGCGAGGGCGGAGGTCAGGCCCGATTTGAGCCGAACGCCGAGCAAGCCCGAGTTGTTCAGCAAATCTTCTCTTGGATCGTGCGGGATCGCTGCAGCCTGTACGAAGTCTGTCGGAGGCTACAGAAAGCAGGCGAATTGACAGCATCTGGCAGCCGAGTGTGGTCCAAGCAGGCGGTTTGGCACATTCTCCAAAATCCTGCGTACGCCGGGCGGCATACGGCAAAACTCGCATGATGGCCAGAACCAGGAAAACTCGCCCTCGACCGCCGCGTGGCCGGCCGGTAGAACCACGACGAAGCAATACGCCAGTTGCGGTGGAATCCGAGAACTGGGTATTTGTTCCTGTTCCACCATTAGTGGAGGAAGCATTATTCCGAGCGGCACAGCAGCAACTGGAGGAAAATCGGGCTCGGGCTCGTCTAGGCCAACGTAGGCCTGGATATCTTTTACAGGGGCTGACTTGCTGTGCAATCTGTCGTTATGCCTATTACGGCAAGACCACTCGCGAAAGAGGCCCTGGACATTGCCTCAAGGATTACCGTTATTATCGATGCACCGGGTCTGATGGCTATCGCTTCGGAGGCGAGCGTATTTGTAGCAACGGACAGATCCAAGCTGAGTTTCTGGAAGAATCAGTATGGCGTGAGGTGTGCGAGCTACTCAGGAACCCTGAGAAGCTGGAGCGGGAGTTTCGCGAAGACGGCAACGCTATTGCTGCGTTGCAAAATGCGGAAGCTCTAAAAGCAAAGCGCCTCAAGCAACAACAAGCGTTGGAGCGCCTCATTGACAGCTTTACAGAGGGGTTGATCGAAAAGGAGCAGTTCGCATCTAGAACGGCTCGAATCAAGGGCCGAATCGCAGAGCTTGAGCAACAGATTGAAGCATACGCCGGCGGCATTGACCAAATGGAACATGTGCGTCTGGCAGCGGAGCGGCTTCGCGAAATTTCGACAACCACAGGGCCGGACCTCGTGCAGGCCGATTGGCATCACAAACGAGAGATGATTCGAACTCTTGTGCAGAGAATCGAGATAGCAAAGGAGATCGTTAGAATCGTTTTTCGCGTATTGCCCGACAGCACGAGATCAGGCGCGGAGCCCATTGTCGTAACCTTCCCGCGATGAGCCCAATACCAGGGATCACGACTTGCTCCACCTGCTTGGAGTCGCCTGCGATGAACGGGGATGTCAAGATGAATGAGTCTTTGGCAGTGTCGCCCTAAGATGGTGATCACTGCCGCTGAAAAATGCGCGAGAGTCGGCGACCCGAGGGGGGCTCATCACTGGTGAGCGTCCGGACGCCTAAACCGCAGGCACACAGCGCATCGCTGCGTCCTTCGTCAGTCGGCAATACTACCGTCTGAGGGGCACCGGCTTCTGTCAAATTGTCGCGGGTGGCTGTCGTCGTGGATGTATTCATCGGAGGCGAAGCATCGGACCTCTTCTGTAACGCCGGAGTCCCCGTAGCCGTCAAAGTGGACTGCTACAAACGCGACGCCGGCGGCCGCTAACCTCTCGCATTCCGCGAGAATCGCAGCTTTCGCCAGAACCTGTGTTGGATCGAGTGATTCTTCTTGGTCAGCTTGTTGATCTTCCATCGGACACTCCTTTCGAGACGTGTGAATCTTGAGCAATGAAGGTTTGTTCGAGTTGGCAGCGAGGCAATGGTTATGCTGCGTCGTGTTGATTGGGACCGGCAAGTTCTTCGAGACCGTACACAATGTGTTGCAGCGTCTTGAGGTCCGAAATCTCGCCGAGAGGAGGGGCTTGGAGTTTAGTAAGCAACGCCTCGACAGTCTTAGTATCCAGTCGTTTGCTGACTGCTTCCAGACGATTGATTCCCCGTGCAACCGACTCCAGCATCTGCAGGACTTTCCGCTTGATGCTGGCGTCGCGAATCAGCTTTGGCTGATTGACGCGGCCGTACTCCCGGAGGATGCTGCGATAGAAGGTCGTGCCAACAGCCTTTTCCATACACAGAATGCGCTCATCGAGGTCGTCGGCTTGGGCAGCGGCAGATGAGCCGTTAGCCTTCTCGGTCTGGCTTTGCCCGTTGCTGCTGTTGCCATTTGTGGGGGAGGTTGGGCGAGCGGGTGCTTGCCCATTGTTGCCGTTGCTTGCTCCGTTCGGACGTCCCGCTTGGAATCCTGCGTCTGCCTTTCCGTTGCCATTCCAGCCCGAGGGCCGCATTCCTTTACGCCAGTTCTCAGGAAGAGCCCATGCGGACAAGATCGGTGCTCTCGCCGGCTGGCGGTTCTGGTCCAGATCGACCCACATTGCGGGAAAATCGTAGAAGTAGCGGCCCAGACCGAAGCACGAACATGCCCGTTTGAAGGCTTGCGCGTCAGCTGAAGTCATGCCGTTGTCATCGTCGGCCCACTCTTCACCAGTTCCCGAGTGCGACCACAGACCGATGATGGTGACAGTGCAGGTGACCAGCACCTTGCCCGAGACAATGCTCTCGCCCTTCTTTATCCGGGTGATGTTATTCATCGTTTCGATCTTGTACTCCCGCGTCCAGCCTTGGGGAGAGAAGAGCGCATTCAGCCGGTCGGTGTAAGCGCGCGGATCGGCGTAGGGTACGATTTGACCACGCTTTTTGTCGTTGCTCGTATTCGTGACTCGCCACCGGACCTGATCCGGTGGAAACGGAACTTCAAGCTCCGCGAGAAGCTTCTTCACGTCGAGTGCCGAAGTCGATGCCGCCGTTTCACCATTTGCCATGGGAACGTACCTCCTTCCAATGTGTTGAGTGCTTTTGAATGCTGCCGGGTGGAAAAGCGTGAACTCGTTATTGATTGGGTTTTTCGGCTGCAATGCCGGTGCCGCCCGAGAGGCTCTGCACTAAAGGACATGGTTCTCTAATCTGTATTCGGGCGGGGACGCGGCAGGGTGAGCAGATCAGGTAGAAATAGAAAGGTCCCCAGCACGTGAATCCTGGCTAGGAATTCAGACGAGGGATTTTTGCTACGGATGACCGTTCAGTCCGCGATTGCCAGCGCTTAGTTCTGCGATTGCTGAATCCAAATTCGAAAGAAACGATCGCTGATTAAGAACGAGCCGTTGTCCCGATCGATCAGATCCCGCTGCAGTAGGCCTTCAGCAGCTCGTTGCGCAGTTGATGCTGATCCAAGGCGATGCTGCTGCAAGAATTCTCCTGAGAACGGCTTCACTCCTTTGGGCGAGGAAGCCAGGCTGCTCAGGAACCGTCGCTGGCTCAGTGGTAAAGACTCCCAAAGCGCGGTGTAGGCGTAGCTTTCACGATCCAGCAACAGTTTAACTCCCATCTTGATCGACTCTTCCGTCACGTCTCTACCAGCGTCGCACTGCTCCCAAAGTACATGACACAAGTGTTGCGTGTAGAAAGGATGCCCTTCAGTCAGTTGGCAGACGGCAGTGATTGTGTCTTCTCCGATCTGTTTGTCTGCGGCCCGGAATTTCTCGGCAATGAATGGCAGCCAATCTGCCGTTTGAATTGGGCCCAGCGGATAATGGCCGGCTGAGCGGTACAGTGGCCGGGACTTATCGAGGAACATTTGCTGGATCAGGTGCTTCCGACTGCCGAGAAAAATATAGGAGACGGTTTCCTGCTTCTGAATAATGCTCCGCAGTCGCCGCTCCACTCGGTCATCCTCATACTCAAGAATGCGTTGCACCTCGTCGAATACCACTGCCACTTTCTTCTTGCCGTGGGCAGCGATCTTTGCCGGGGCCATCAGCACTTCTTCGATTTCCGGATCCCGTGCTCTCTCGCTGCTTACCCCGAAGGTGACTTTCGGCTTGCCTTCCGAGTCGACGGTCACGCTGGGCACAAGATGAGTGAACAGACGTTTGGCCGTATCTAGCAGTTGCTCGGCATTACGGCCCATCGATTCCGTGATCGCCTTGGCGGTCGCAGTAACAAATGAGACCTCCCCATCGGTAGCCCACAAATCAACATAGGCTGATGCGTAGTTGTCTCTTGGCAACTTCGACAGCGCATAATGGATCAGCGAAGTCTTCCCTAGTCGGCGCTCGGAATACAGGAAGAGTTTCTCGCTGTTTTCCATAGCACGAACCAGGTCGGACAGCTCTTTCTTCCGGTTGCAGAAGGCCGAACCGCCGACCACGCCGCCGTATTCGAAAGGGTTCTTCATAGCACCAGCCCCATTACGCAAGATGCGTAACGCAACTTGCGTAATTCTACTGCAGTTTGCCTGTCTCGCTGTATCATATTGATTATAAACGGCTTGACTAGGAGCAGCCGCTTGTATTCCCGCAGGTGCAGCGGTAACATGTACCACTCCGCAGCATTAGCGAACCACAGACGTTGCAGGCAGGCGCATCTCCGAATTGCACGAATTCACCGAGCGCTTCAACCTCTCCTTTCCCATTCGGGAGCGGCATGGCATGAATGGACACTGGACGGGCCTCGAACAGTTCTCCCTGCTCATTCTTCAGAAACTTGAGCTCCATCCAACGGAAGAGATAATCCATCAGTGACGTGGCATAACCGGTCACCTCCTTCTGGCAATTTCGCGCCTCCGCGCGCTCTTCTTCGCCTTTCCCCACGCGGTGTTCGGATGTGGGTGTTGGTAGATAACCCGGAATATTTTTTCTGTCAAACGGCCGCCTCAGGCACCATTCCGGGCAATACCACCCACTGCAAGCCAGTCCGCCAAAGCCCTGGCCGTTCAACGAGATCGAGGAAGTTGCAGTCCTTCAAGAGCATTTCCAACTGACTGACGCTGTAGCCGCCGAATTGCTCGTCCTCGAAATCCAGGGCGTACCAGGTTCCTTTCTTGCGGTCGAGCACGTAGACCGCACCGGATTCCGGGTCTCCCGGCACGAGCAAGAACAGCAGGACCGAGGCTGGCAGTTCGATCCAGCGAACGATCTCGACGTTTTCGGTAACCCTTATTAGGGTGGATATCGCTGTCAGCAGATCGACGCCAAGGTCAACCTGCACAACGGGTTCAACCATCATTCGTCCAAACATCGCAGTTCTCCTTGCCGGGCATTTGCCCGGTTTCGTTTCCACATGAGCCGTTGGAACTTATTGATGCCAATGGCATTTTTCTTGCGCTGCCTATCTTGAAGATGTACTCTGGCTGGAGTAGGAGGGCGTCATGCTCTCGATGGGAGTTGTATCGGAAGCCCGCCCAGGGTTCCGGCGCAGCCACGATTGTGCAGGCACGGCCGCCTGCAGCGGAGCGTTTGCGGAGTCGCAATCCGAAGCCTCCCGTGGGAACAAACTTCTCCTCGTCTTGTGGTAGGCACTCGCCTAGTGGCCGAGAGCACTCTCGCATGAAGCGACAAATGGTCCGCCAAGTATTAACTGTTCTAATACTGGGCAGTTTTGTAACCGGGTCACTTAGCCATGGCCAATCCTCGGGCGGTCCGAGTTCGCTACAGAGTCGACTCGCACAGACGGCACGCCAGCGGGCTGACAATCAAAAACTTATGTGGGATGCGGCTGATGGCTTTGCATCGAAATGCCTAGATTTCGCCACGTCTCAGGGGGAAGTAAGTTCGAGCGAGAACTTCACTCGTATTGCCGAAGTCGCCCATGAGTTGAAAGCGCAAGCAAGTCAGCAAGGCGGAATGGTCGACTTAACATTGGTGAGTGAGTTAGGGCGTCTGCTTTTCCTAGAAGGTATGACGAGGGTTAATGAAGCAGCCGGCACAATCTCTGACATTTTCAATGCCTTTGGCGCACTTCCCACCTTCCCTTTGATGCTTCAAGACTATGTGAATTTTGTAAACGCATCTCACGAAGATGGGCGGCTGCGCGATGTTGAGATCTCCCTACAGGCTCAGTTGGACAATTCTGTCTTAAACAACACGGACAACTCGGTCTCAAACAACACTGATGTTTCGCCCGACACCCAGGCAAAACCACCACTTCCAGACCAGCCGCCGCAAGCACAACCGCGAGACTTATCGGAGCTTGATGATGCCCTAGTTCTTCTTAGGTTTGCTGAAACAAAGGATTGGTCTGTCGAGGACAAGGACAACGTGGCAAGGATCGCCAAGGAATATCCCGACATTGACAACCAATATAGAGCGGCCATCGCAAGAGAAGTGAATACGGATATTCTGGAGCGAGCACGCCAGCGGCAAAACGATCTCAGCAATGCCGAAAATGCCGCGAGGCGGTCTAATTCCGATCTGGACGCGCAGATTGCTAGTGCACAGGCAATAGCGCAGACCTTGGCTGCGCAACAGGCACATGGAATCAAAATAACAATTCCCGCAGACTGGGTCCCATGTACATGCCCAGACCAACACGTCGGCGCGGGCATAATCGTTAACGGCGTCCAGTACCACACGCCTTTGCTTCACTGTCAGTGAGGAAGCATGTCTTGCGCAGCCATCACCAAAGCAGGACCTACCGCCGTAACCGTCATTTGTATTGCGTTGGTGGCCGTCGCCGGCGCACATCATTGCTGGGCTTCTGGTCTGCCTGGACCGAGCGTGAAAATCCAATGTGATCTTGATTGTGTTTTCGCGATTGGACAGAAGACAGGACAGACTGCCGCGAATGTACCAGTAAACGTCTCTATTTCGCCGGGCAATTACGTTATCCAGGTCGCCACTAGTGACGGGCTTGACTACTGGACAGGCACAGTTACGGTACCAGATCGTGCTTCGAGCGCAGTAGTGGTTGTCGCTACGCTAGGTTCGGAGCGAAAGAAGCGTATTGATCGAGAGAAAGAAGTTGAGCAGCTCAATGCTCAAGCAGATAAGAAGCGCGAACAATTGAATGTCCTACAAGCACACAATGCGCAATTTCAGTCGAACATCCCGGAGAATACCGAGGTCGGCAACGAAATCGTCCGCCTGATTGAGAAGTACAGCGCGAGGTACGAGCATGAGATCAAAGAGGCAAATGCCCGAAAAGCTAAAGCTCGCGAGTTGAAGCCACTGGTACCAACCACATGGGTTCCGGCGGCAGCGGATTCACAGGCGGGAAATTCGCAGGCGCTGATTTCGCCAACTGTGACTCCACAACCAGGAACTGCTCAGGCAGGGACCAGTAACACCGCAACAGCATTGGGGTTAGTCGCTGGGGCGGAGATCCTAAAGCTTAAGGCAGACGAGAACCGCCACAATTTAGCCGCGGCTGCAGCTATGCATCGAATTAACCAGCTCACGGATCTTTTAGGGGCGCTGACTTCAGGTAAAGTCGAGGGCTCCGCTCGATCGATGCTGCGAAAAGCAATGACCTTTCAAACTTGGTGGGATGCTGATAAAGCTGAGTTCTGGATCGGCGACCCAAATATGGAACTTAGCCGCAAAGCGCCGCTAGGACGACTGGACCACCAGAACAAGCCTTTAGCTAAAAGCCTCACATTTGGTTGCTCCGATATTCTGGACGTTCATACTGCCGGTCCGCCACTAATAAGGGCTGTTAGAGAATACAGCGGAACCGGCGCTTTTGTGATCAAGATTACTTCTGGAAACCTAAACCTGCGGGGAGCTGACGATACAGTACGCCAAGCAATGGTCGGTAGCTTGTATCTAATTTGTCCGTCTTTAACCGTCGATTCGGGACTTATATTTAGTCCTGAGTTACTGACAAGCATAGAACGTCTTTCCTGGCAACTCAAGCAGGCTAGCTTAACCAGTCAACCAGGCCAGCCGGTCCCCGCCCGAAGCCGTGGCATCGTAAGCTCAGATACTAAAGCTCAACGTACTCCTGCTGCGAGTTCAAAGCCCGCATCGCTGGGAACGCAACCTTCTCAAGGGAAGCGGACAGTCATTCCGAATGGCAAAGCGAGTGCATCTCAGATGACCGTCGCCGCACCGTCGAGCCAAGCTCCGATGCGGAGTCCAGCGGCCGCGCCAAATCGTGGTGGCATTGATGAGGATCCTTCAAAGCAAAACCAACAAGCAGTAACTGGCCTTGACGAAGAGATCCGGCAGGAGCAACAAGGCACGGAAGATGTGCCGAAGAAAAATTAGGACAGATTTCGTTGCGTTATAGAACAGAATAGGGACGCTATATGCGGCGCTTCGTTGGAGTCGTTTTTCTGGCGACAGTCCTTCTTTCGTGCGGAGGCGGCGGATCCCACCACCGCAGCGCACCTCAATTGCGCTACTCGGGATTCGAAACAATCTCCTCTAATCAAGAATACCTTGATGCACTGAAGACCTTGGGGGAACACTGTTATCAAGGTAGTTTGTCTTTATCAGACCTCGCTTTTTCCGCTTCTTTTCGAGACACGTCGCTCCCGCCCTATCGCGTCGTCCCTATAAGCGCTCAAGTAAGTGGACGACCTCCTGGTCGTCAAGCAGCGTCCCAAGCGAAGAAACGCTCGATTCACTCCTTTGAGCAACTGTCCTACTTGGATGACATTGAGGTTGCACAATATCGCGCGAATAAGGCCGACTTGGTGATCATCGGCCCGCCGTCCCACGGGTATGACGGCATTCGCCCGGATGATTTCCTTGCCGTACTTCGCGCAGTTGCGGCAGGTAGTTCGCCCGGAGTAAGCATCGATCCGGGTCCGGACATTCGAACTATGAAGGTTCGGTATTTTGGGCAAGTAGAGCAGACACAATTAGGCATTTCACTATTTGAAGCCGACAGAACACTCAAGGTAATGTCCACGGGTTTTGATAATCGGAATTGCTCCAGATGGACAGGAATGCCACCGGGCGTCGTGGCCGAGCTTGAATTATTCAGCAATGACTATCGTTCAAAGGGTAAAGCGGCGCTTGGCCAAGCTCAATGGCACCGGTTCTGGTTAGAGTTCAACGATAATCCCGTGGAACGTGAAGATGCCAAGATGGCTATTCGCATTCCGAAGTCTCGTCTACAGGTGAACGAACAGAGCGTTCCTGCTGGATACCCAAGTCCTCTCAGCGCCCAGGAGTTCGCCACCACATTGACAAATCGATTCCTAGACTTGACGGGCCTTATCCCGTCTTTCAAGGATGTACAACGATCTGCAGCGCTTGTTTCCCTGGCCAAATGGGTTGAGGATCTTCAAATACCAGTGGATCGCGACTGGATCTCTTCCACTCCCCGTTCGGTCTCGGCACCGGACTCAACGCCGAGAATCACGGTCGTTAACGGCTTGCTGAACGGCGACAGTTTTGCCAGATTGGGGATAGAGGGAGGAGTTGACTTTCAGAAGCCGAACAAGTATGCAGCCAACGCCGTTTCTATTTCTCCCATTCTGGCTGCTGCAGAACGAGCATTCAAGGCAAGAGAAACGATGTGGGACTTTACCTATGACGGTAGACTGTATCGGGCAATCAGGCTTCCTTATCAGAGCCGAGTTGCGCTTCATAAACGAAATATCATGTGGTACCGGACCTCTCCCAGCGGCATCAGGTCACCTCAGCTCCGGGAACTCAAAATTCCGACGTCCACTTTGTCAGTGACGAACAAAACTCAAGCGCCGCTGTCAATCGGCATTAGTGGAACACGACAGGCCAGCATGACAGTCGCTTCTGGCGGCAACCAGAGCACCTCGCTTCTGCCGGGGTCTTACTCTGTGTCAGTAAACTCGAAATGTGGAACACTGAATGACTCCCTCTCTGCCGAGCCAGGAACCAGCTATAGCGCCACCTATTACTGCGAGCAAGTTGCGGAGCATGTTCCTCCGCCTCCGCCAAAGACGCAAAAGGAACCGACACACCGCGAGGCGAAGAGAGGAAAGCTCACGATCGACAACCGTACTGGGGTGACGCTTTCGGTACAGGCCTCTGGACCCGAGTCTAGGTCGTTTAGCGCTTCACCGGGCACGTCATCGTTCGCACTGCTTCCCGGTAATTACAGCATCTCGGTGTCCTCCAGTTGCGGCTCACGGGTTGACAACGTGAACATTTCCTCTGGTGGCACATCCGTGGAAACGTACACTTGTCAGCAGGTCCCATGACCAACTAAGAGATTATTGGTCGGTCTTCTGCACATTGCCGTCACAACTCCCCTGTCGTTTTTCGGAGATCGAGAATCTCAGCAGGGGATAGTCAACCGATAACCGCCCGTTTATCAGCAGGTTGCAAGAACTCCATTCACGGCAATTCCACGCTAATTCCACTTCAAACCCACGGCAATAGGTAAATCAGGCTTCATTTTACGAAGCAGATGTGTGCCATTTACTCGGACGGGAGAGACCATATTTTAGAACCGCGAGAAAGGTGGTGGACACGGGCGAGAGATTGCTTTGGACTGGCAAGGAAAGGCGCTGAGCGAGGAAATCCTGCCGTAGGCCGAAGTAAACGGGCCGGCGACAACCTTCGAACTTTTTTACGAGGAACAGCAACAAGTCATAATTCGAAACAAGATACAAGAAGTTACGGAGGTCGGTCTCAGCCTGTATCCTCTTCTGGATCGCCAGGTATCGCCCGTTTGCTTTCTGGGTGCGTTCATACTCAAGGGCGAAGCGGTATTCGTGTTCGTCAATGCGAACCGCGACTACTGCGTCATAATCCCTCACGTATCCAATGCCGGTGAATTCGTTGCGCGACCGGATGTCAGACTCGGGCGTCCAGTGAATGAGCGTGCGCGTTTGTTTCAGCGCGAGGTGAATGTCATTCAACTCCAAGGCATGTTGCACGTGACCGTTGGACTCTTTGCCGATGTCGGTCGACCCGGAGTAATACTCTCCTCTGCCAACTAATTCCGACGCTCCAGCTCGCGATATCGAGTACACCACGCCGCAGTTCATGGTTGGAATCTCGTGCCGCACCAGCAGGTCGTGAGCCAGCAACCGTCGTAGGCGGTTGTCAAACGCATTGCGCGACGACGCGCAATAGTCCAGCTTCATGAATTGGTATAACTGAGCGGGCGTGACAAAACTGCTGTGCAGCACGCGGCGGAGCAACGGGTACCTGCGCACGATTGATGGGATTTCATCCCGATCGAGTCATTCACATTCGCGAGGGTGCGAGATTCCTTGGCAATGCTTCTACAGCCCTCATCGACCAGGCTGGCGAAATCGTCGGTCCTCCGACGAAGCCCTTCGAAGTGGTTCCGGAGTTCCGACATCTTTATGCACTGTGACACAACTGTTGGTTCTTACGTGACGCCAGATGCGCCGGCCTGCCTGATTGCTCGGCTGTGGCTGTTTTGACGTGATGAGAAGGAGAGGAGCCGTTGCGAGCGGATTGGTCCGAAACCAAGAACTATTGGAGCATGCGAAGCCCTATTGGAGCTATGACGACATCGGGGTCTTTTTCCTAGTTCTCGTTCTGCTTGGTTCGGTCCTGCGCTTTCTTGTCCGCCTTCGTCTTCTTCAGCGCTCCGAACTCACTGATCCAAGCTTCGGCTTGCAGTTCGCGGTCGTCGCGTCTTTGAGCCTGGCCTTGTATTTAGTTCTCAAAATCCGCCATCACCAACCGGTGTTGCAGCCATTGGGTTGGGTCTGGCCGCGCGCGGCCCACATCGTTGTTGCTCTCCTCGGGGGGCTCTTCCTTGCCTCAGGTGTTGCCCTCTACCTTAGCTTTCGAAGTCAAAGCCAGCCGCCCCTGGGAGTCGTCGAACTGCTGGTGTTGGATTTTGTGCTGGGCCCCATGTTGGAGGAATCTCTTTTCCGGGGATGCTTACTGCCCCTTTTGGCTCAGACCACCGGCAGCGGAATAGCGGTGATCCTCACTGCGATTCTGTTTGCCCTTTTTCACCAACCGGCCGACGTGGCGCATTGGGTATTCTTTACCGCCACAGGTGTAGCCTATGGCTGGATCCGCGTGGTATCGCGCTCGACGGCTGCCGCGGCGGTAATGCATGCAATGTATAACTTGGCTGTCTTTTTTTCCGCCGTGTATTGACCTCCGGCCGTCTTCCGCACACTTTGCGACCCTTCCACGGCCTGAACGCCGGTGCTGAAGGTCATGCCATCTGCGATTCATCCGCCGCCAAGCCTCAGGTTCGTTGTGTGAGTTACGGGATAGATGCGCCAGACGCACGTTCGGAGATGGGCCTTAATATTCGCCTGTTTTGCACAGGTCAACACAACGCTTCCGCGCTCTGGTGGGAGCATTTGTCCCTTCCTACCAGCACATCTGCGTTGCCGTCAATGTAGCCGCTTATGGCCAGCCAACGGCGCAGCTACTGATCATTTCACAATGACTCCCGCGAGCCTCAGCAGCGCTTGCCCCCGACCGTGTGTTGTAACGTTGAAATCTCCGTGCGACCAACCTAACCTGCGATATACTTCTGCTATAGCTATGGAGGGTACATGGCTCGGTGGACCATCAGACGGGCAGCGGCCACTCTTGTCGCGCTCTGTGTGACTTGCGCTGGCATGGGCCAGCAGATGCGAGCCCAGCCATTAACTCCGGAATCAATTCAGCGACTATATAAACAGTACATCCAACAACTTCAACTCGAAAATGCGAAAATTGCCGACCGGCAGGCCGCGTTCGGTGAGAGTGCCTACGACCAAACGAAGGACGCGATCAAGGAATTAATCCAGGTAATCAAATTCTCAAATCCAAGTGAGGATGCTCCGGATCTCAAGGATTGGTCTGAATTTGCGAACAAACTAGGCGAGTTAGTTGCGTGGTCTACGAAGACCCTCGATGATATTGGTAACTCTACCAACGAATTGGGCGCGTTGGAAGCCAGATTAGGCACATTGAATCAACGCCTCGCCGAGTCTATAGTTGCGGTGAAAGCTAAGGTAGATGCACTCAAAGCCGCCGACCATGCCATTCGGAATCCGAAAATCACATTGCTGCCACTTCCCATGCCCCACGAACCAGATTGGACCGCTCTTGATCAGGCCATCGAGAACATGCGGAAAGAAGACCAACCGTTTTTGACGGCCATCGACCCTTGCTCATCACTGGGTGACGCTAACCAGCAAGCGTCGAAAGGCGTCGACGGCTGTCTCAACTGCTCAAACTTCAATTACCGCACGAACTTAAAAATCGCTAAACTCAACAAGTGCATGCAGGATGCCATCGCTTGCGACAACCGTTGTGACCCAAATCATTACCTAAACGGCTGCTACGTCGCCTGTATGCATGCATCGGAGGCATGCACAGCGGCGGCGGATTCATGCCCGTGATGATTGCGATACTCTCCAATCGGACATCCCCAACGGTCGCTCAGCCGGTATTCCCCCTCACTCGAAAAACGCTAGGTCCTGAGCAGCCTCACCCGTTCATGCACGGGTTCTAGACTAATAGCTCCTCAAACAGTTCGTTTCTTGTTTCTCCGTTTCTCCCAGTGCTCTCCGACTTTGAGCACCGAAGCCGCAGGTGCTTGTATCCGAGCTTGCGCCAATTGCGACGGAGCAACTGCCAAATTGAGTACAGCAGTTAAAACCTCGCAAGATTGTAAGAACCAGCAGAATCAAGGAACACCTCATTGAAGCGACCGGCACATTAGCTTACTGAAATGATACGAGATCCTGACCACGCATGGGTTGTACCGATTTCTGCATGAAGAACTTAGGCTGCGAACTCTCTTTGCCCACCTGTCATCGCGGTGCTATCGTGCTCGACCCGAAGCGGGAGCCTCTGAGTCCCGGGCGAATAGCTTTTCTCTGACTCTTTCGGCTCAATAATGCAATAATGAGTTAAAGGAGTCGACACTCCTACTGGACTTTTCTATAAATCTGCGGATCCGCGCCGGGTGTGAAGCTCGGCATAACCAATTCACCTCCCGAATACTGAAGCCGAATGGCAGCGGTCTGCCCTCCAACAGCTGCTGAGAACCAGAGAGTCCGTCCGTCAAATCCAATACCATTCAACCTGATCTGCTGCGGCGGTCCGCTAAAATGGGGATCGAGGGCAGCACAGGTAGACGCATCTTGATTCATTGTTAACTCACGCATGACCATGGTGCCGGTCAGTCCTCCACCTGCTTCGCTAATCTGCAGAGTTCCAATCTCCAAGCCACACCAGCTTCCTTTCCATGTTCCCACGACCTTCGAATAAAGCGGGTTCGAAGAGCCCGATATGGAGGATCCGGTTGAGGGCTGCGTCTGGCTGGGAGGGACGGTTGAGCTATAGGGTGTCCCAGCGCTCGGCGGTGGCGCCGACGGTGTAGCAGATGAGGAGTCGCTCGACGGCTGTGCTGATCTGGAGATGGCGGGTGTAGCCGACGGCAACCCGGAATTTGGAGGTGGAACTGACGCTGTTGAAGACCCGGGTTGCTGAAGCGCATTCAGGTTGGACGCAAAGGTAGCATTGCTTGGGTCGTCTGCTGATGCAGCCCGGAGTTGATCCAGAGCGGCGGCGAACTGCTGCAGCGCCATCAGCACCGTTCCCAGATTGTTGTGCGCTTCAGCGAGATTCGGATTCAACTGTAGAGCCTGTTGGTAATAGTTCTGAGCTTGCGGGAGCTTACCGAGCATTTGTGATCCCAACCCAGCGTTGTAGAGCGATGTCGGGTCTTGCTGATCTAGGGTCAAGGCCTGCTGAAACATCTGATACGCCTCTTGCAACTTGCCCTTACCCATGAGTATCGCTGCTTGAATAGTCAGCGCCGCTACTTTGATTTCCTTCATCACGTTGGCCAAGTTCTTCAGTTGCTGGTCGGCCGCATCGTAATCCTTCTTCTGAGTGGCTATGTCGGCCAGCAAGATGTGCGCTTCGTCCAGATCCGGCTTGCGCTGCAAGGCCGCCTGAGCCTGCTGCGTTGCCTCATTCACTTTCCCTTGGCTGTACAGACCGCGCGCATAGTTGTAGGTGATTATCGGATCCTCGGGAGCAAGTTGGTGCGCTTTCGCGAGCAGGTCGAAGCCGACTTGTTTCTCGTCGGACGTTTGCAGAATGCAGCCCGCGTCATTCAGGACTCTGGGGTCGTTCGGATGCGCCTGGACGTCCCGTTTCGCGGCCGCGATATCGTCCGGCGATGCCTTTCCTAAACGAGAGGAACCTACTTCGGAACCTCCAGTTCCGCCACGAAACGCGATTGCCGGCGGCACTCTCAAAATCGGACCAGAGGGTTGCAACAGCGCCACCTGACGCTTGCTCATAAATGTGCGCCCGATCCAGACTGCAGCGATCAATGCTACAAGCACGAGCAAAGTCATGGCGAGCATTCTCTTGGGTTTGCCTGGTTTTGAGGAAGCTTCTTTCTCTTCAGGCGCAGTATGCAGAGGCGTTATAGCCGGTGCGGCTAGCGGAATGGGCTCTCCGCATTTGGTGCAAAAGCGGACACGCTCTGAAACTACAGCTTGACAGTGTGAACACCTCATGACTCTGCTCCAATCGTGCGGTGAAACAAAGAACTCGGCTTTTATCTTTTCGTTGTCCCTGTCGACATCAGGACTAGGCACTAGCCTACTGTCAACTCACTTAGTGCGACTTTGCTTCAAAGTAATGGTTGCATGGGCTGATTCATGAGGTCCGACGATGGTTATTCGAAAGTCGCTAAAGAGCGTATTGCCTCGAATCCAGATTGTTTCACTACCGCTTACACTGTCGCCGGGAAATAGACGGACAAATTGGGCGGGAAGGACGGTCATCCCTAGGTATGAACCATCTGGCTGTAAACTAACTGCTGTTGACCATACTCCACTCTCTCGTCGATATGCGCCACGTCCCATCTTGGTATAAGAGGCCTGATGGGTATAAGAGTCCTGATAGTTGGTACACTGAAGAGGCTCGGAAATCGTCGAGTACTTACCGTTCTGCGTACCTGAGCCCTGCAGGGAGGCATCACGGCAGACCCAGTTTCCGACTATATTGTCTTCGGCTTGCGCCGACTTCGAGACTGTCTGCCCTAAATTCTTGGAAAAGCTTCCGGTTTCGGGACCCAACAACGATGCCTGGTGGAATTCGTTAAAGGCGCCCTGAGCATCGCCCTTCTGCAACAAGACCGCACCCAGGTTGTTGTGAGCCTCCGCAAACTGCGGGTTCTGGTTGATTGCGGTCTGGTAGTTCTGCTGTGCATTGGCAAGGTCTCCGTTTTGCTGATAACCCAGCCTGGTGTCATACGATGCGTTGGGATCATTGCTTGCCAACTGCAGCGCCTGCTGGAAGCTTGCCAGTGCCTGTTTCGGCTGGTGCTTGGAGAGTTTGATCGCGCCCTGAATCAGAAGCGCGCATTCTTGAACCTGTTTCTCGACCTGCTTTAGTTGCTGGTCCGCCGTGTCATAGTCCTGCTTCTTGACGGCAGTTGTTGCCAGTAGGAGATGGGCCTCATCGAACTGCGGCTTCTGCTGGACCGCGGCCTGGGCAAGTTGAACAGCCTGATCCGTGTTTCCTTGCTGGTACTGAGCGCGTGCCAAGTTGTAAGTAATCGTCGGCTCGTCTGGGGCAATTTGGTGCGCCTGCTGCAAGAGTTGAATTCCAGTGGGATCTCCGGCAGCCGAGAGAATCGTGCCTGAATCGTTCAGCGTTTTGGGATCTTTTGAATTGTGTGCGACGTCCTGCTGTGCTTTTGAAATTTGCTGCGGGGAAGGCGCAGTCGCTTGGTTGCTGGTTCCGGCTTCAGACTCTCCACGGAAGACGATTGCAGGCGGTACCTCGACAACTGGCCCCGACAGGCTTGGCGGCTCAGGTCGCAACCGTTTGTTCCGATAGAACCAAAGACCAACTGCAAGACCACACACCACCGCCGCAATGATCGAAGCAACTGCTGTCGTTCGGAGAGTTTTGCGTTTCCCCAAGTCAGGGGGCACGACGGTGGTCGGGCTTGAAGCAGGGGCGCGCTGTACTGTGTCGCGTGGGCTTCCCGCGGTGAGCGGTTTTCCACACTTATTGCAGAAACGCACGTTCTCTGAAAGGTCAGCTTGACACTGAGGACACCTCATTGAGGATCTCCACGCAAACTTCCAAGAGACGCCAGAATTTTACACTCATCCCAATACTTGTGAACATCGAAGACATTCCGCCGGCGGATGGGTCCGAATCGCAAACCAGGATGTTGCGACCTTAGCCCAAGTGTTCGGGCATTGCGGCCAGTCGGGGTGACGGTTATGGACAACACAGCCTGACTTGCTCGACAATCAGCACTTGGGGGGCCTGCACTTGTACTGGCGTGCGCCACTGGCACAAAGGGGAGCGTCGGTGAGACTCCGGTGCCGCAGCTTTTTCGGAATGCTGTGAGCGCTTTGCAAGTGCTTGACGGAGCTAGATGCTCATAGTAATGTGAGCGAACTAACACGTGTACTAACTGAATGGGAGTTTCGCCAGTTCGTCAAGTGTCTCCCTCAGTCACTTGCGGGGGCCAGCAATGCGGGCCGATCACTTTCGTACCGTAATAATCGTCGGGGCCATTCCCCACGATGCGGTGCCCGATCGATCAGAGTCATTGATCTCCGTCAAGGAAACCAGTGTCCAGCCCGAGGACGGTCCGGTTGATGTTAAGAACCTGATCAGATTAGTTAGTAGGCTTGGAGTATCTCATGGACCCTGTCTCGTTCTAACTTTGCGTGAACTGAAATCAAACGACATCACGGTGTTTGGGTATGCGCACGAAGCATCTCGGATCGCACTCGTTTCGCTAAACAGAATTGGACACGCCGCATCTTGGGAAATTTCAAAACGCCGAATTTGTAACGAGGCCATGCACGAACTTGGGCATCTCAACGGCCTGGCCCACTGTTCGCACCGGTGCGTTATGAAGCCCGTCACCACGGCGAAGGAACTGGACTGCCGCCCGTTCAAGGAATGTGGTCACTGCCCAAGACGTTTTGGTTTAAGTGTGATTCGCAAGGCTGCAGCGAGCGGATTACTCTTGGGATGTGTAGCTCTTGCCAACACGCTCCTTTCGCAATTCTTCCCTCCTGCTGGTATTCCTTTCAGTTGTTGGGCGACTGACTCCCGCGGGCAACCGTCCAGAGATGGTGCTGGTCTGGATGACCGGGTCTCTATCTATTTCCGAAGTCGCGAGTTATTGACTCTGCGCGACAAGGGTGGTCACCGCAGCATCCGGGAGCGGTCCGTCCCTGTGGTAGAAGCGCTCAATAAAGTGGCACACTCACATGACAAAAGAGTCGTTTCCGTCATTCGTAAAGGGCCCGACGAGTACGCCGTCGGTTTCGAAGGGTCCGCACCATTGTTAGACGTTCTACCCGGGGACAAGTCGGCCTCGGAAAACGCCCAACGAGTGGCGGAACGTTGGGCTCAAAGCCTAAATGCATCGATGGGCGATTGCGGACAGCAGATGCGATGAGTGCTCGATGACCAACAATCCGCGACAAAACTCGAATCCGATCGAGCGCGTGCGATCTTGGCTTAGAGAGTCCCTACCAAGACTTCCACTTTGGAAAGAACTCAACGCTATCTCCTTGCCAATTGCACTCCCCATTCAGTCCTTTGCAAAGAAAGCTTTGGAGAAAATGCCTTGGCTCGAAAAGGCAGAGTGGGTGTTAGAGACGCGGTCACTCGCTACCCGCTACCCCATTGCTGTCGCGCTTCCGGCGATGATTTGTGCGTGGCGTGGAATCATGACCACGAACCTGGGCCATATCGGAACAGATATGGCCATTTATCCCGTCGTTGCCGCCACGTCATCGTTCAATCCATTTCTGGGGCTTTGTTGCGCCCTAATTTTTGGAGCAGCCGACGTCGTTCAAAAGTTGTTTGTGAATGATATTTACGGAGCTCAAAGTAGATTTTCACTAGACTACTGGGGTGCTCTTCTAGGATATATCCTTGCGTATTCTTCAGTAGCTGTGATGGGACTCATACCGGGAATCCTCTCCCGAATCCTTCGTAGGGTGGTCGTTTCAGCAATCCGGCGGGCTGCGACCGCTACCGCCGATGGCGCATCTGTTGCGCAACCCGCACCATCCTTGGCTGAGGATCTCGCTGGCATGTGCGGAGCATTTGCTGGGGCATTTTGCAGCATGCACTATGCAGCCCCGGTGCTTGAGATGCCTGCTTTTTACATGCGGCCTCATCCTGATTTTTCATGCTTTAGTACCGAGCAGAGCGTTTTGGCGGGAAATGCCGTACCGACTGGTCTTGCGGGTGCGCTAGGAGTGATCGCCAGCCCTGATCAGCTGCAGTCCGGTCCTCCTTCGCCCCCGTTACAAGGTGCACCCCCTTCTCCGCCGTTTACTTCTGAGAGGCCGGTTGGGCCAGTAACACTCATTCAGACCTACGGAACGGATGACTCTGCTTCGCCTCATCCAGTTGGGCCAATAACGCTGACCAATGCTTACGGCGTGGATGACTCTCAAAAGTCTTATGGGGCTGACGGTTTTCCATCTGACCGAGACCCGGACTGGGCTAGTGCGAATTTAGGCTTTAAAGTTGGTAACGCAGAGGCAACGGCTCTCGACTATGTGCTTGACAATCCCCGGGCACTCTTCGCAGATGACGTTACGGAGGCCCTGAAGGAACCTCAAGGGTTCCTAGGGGTCGCCGCCACGGGGTTGGACTTCTTGGCTGAGATGTCGGACCTTGCTGCAAAAGGGGATCTCACTACCCAAAGAATTTTGGACGTTACCTCTAGTGAGGAGTACAAGATTGTTTTTGGGGCAGCATTTCCAGAAGTCGCTGCGATCGATGCTGTTACCGGCGGAAGCATTGGTGACCAAGTCGGAAAATTCGGGGCTGGTTCCGTTGATGCATTGTACGCATTAGGAAAGACTGGGTGGGATGCTGCCGTTCAAGGCAATATCGATGGTGGTGTACTGCAAGATTGGATTACAAAGGCTAATGCTGGACAATTTGGGCTTCTTGGTACCGTTACGCTTGACCCGACCGGCTTCCTTAACGCTTTACGAGCAGGGGATATAAGTCGGTACCTCGGACGATGACGGCACACAAGGCCACGCGTATTAATAACCCATGTCACCTGGTGGGAATGGATCTGCAGTTCTTGGAGACAGGCTAGCCCATTGAACGTGCACGAAAAAGACGGCAACTCTCCGGTTCCGAACACCACAGTGTTCCCGCTGTCTCTTCCGGCCCTTGAGTGGCTTTTGGAGTCTGGCAGCCTCTCCCCCTCGCCTAGGTCACCGATAGCTTTCTTGCTTAAACAACCCTTACGCACGAGTTTAGAAGAAAGAATCGCCGCTGGAAAAGAGGTGGTCCAAAAGGGCCTTTTGAGAGGAATTTCGTCAGCAACGGCCAGAACTGACCGCTCGGCACAACTGCTCGGAACAGCTCTCGAAATACTCGCGCAACCGACGTCGCGTATACGGGTTACAGTCATCACTCCATCGGACCAACCGTTGCTGATCACTCTCTTCAGTGCCGGTGAGAAGGTGACACTGGGCTATTTTGATTCCCGGGCACTCCATGTCGCAGAGCCATTTGGTATCCGCGAACTCGTACAGAACCTGGAGCGCAATGTCGACAGCGGACCACAGATAGGGCCTGCACGGGTCTTGATTTGGGCGAGCCAGATTCGGCTGAGCACATTCATCTGGGGAGGCTGCGATAAACGTGCGACAGAAGCCATACGCCGCAGTGATGCGTTATCTGCACTCAGTCGAGCCAAGTTCAATCCCGAAGACGCCTCTGCCATCATTACCTGCCTCCTTAAGACTGGGGTAATTGAAGAGTCGAATGACTGGCTCGTTTTGCAGAGTGTCTACCGTAACTGCATGGACCTGGTCTGGTCAGGCCATCTATTTGAAATCGAGCGGACCACGCTGCGCGATAATGTCTCACCCGACGATCAAAGGGATGCTTCGAAGCGCCTTCTCTTCGTCGGTCCTCCCGGTCGTCGACTGTTGTGTACTCACTTAACGGTGTCTGCTCCCAAGCAAGCGCCTGCGTCACCCAAGAGCACGCAACCGGCAGATTCGCGTTTCGAGCGGTTAGTTGCGTTCGCTCATCTTCCTAATGTCACGCTAAAGGCGTGGATAGCGGGCCTCATGGACGGAACAGCAGAACAAGTCCTCGCTCAGAATCCGCTCGTCGAAGACCACCCAACGAACGAGCCATCGGTGTTAACCACTCAAACTGTTACCAGCACTTCTGACCTACTGGCAAGTGCTTCAAACCTGCCGGTGGTAAAGTGTCCGAAATGCTCTGCGATTTCTGAGCCCGGTAGCCTCTTCTGCTCGGAGTGTGGTGGGGATTTGGGCGCATCTATCCGGGCCAAATCGACGGCCCCCCCGGTCCCACGGTGTCCCAAATGCGCTGAACCGGTTGAGTCAGCTAGCACCTTTTGCGGCAATTGCGGACAAAGACTCGCGGCTTCCACTAACGAAAATGATGCCTGCCGAGAATGCGGCATTTCTCTCAGTGATGATGATATGTTTTGCCCTAATTGTGGACGAAGGGTGCGAGAAGAGGAAGCCACTCAGCAGTAAGTCGAACGCCGAGAGGCCGAGAATGCTCTGCAGCAACTGCCATAGCGAAATAGGGGTCGGCAAGAGATTCTGCCCGAAGTGCGGTGCAAGGCTTCTGGATCAGTTGACCCCTGAGAAAACAAAGCCCACTACTACCTCAAAAAGGGCTCAAGTAGGTCAGGTTCGCCCAGCAAGGGAACACCACAAATCACTGATGATTGGCACCATCATTTTTCTGAGTTCCGCGACTGTTGCCTTGTTTCTGATCGGACGTGACACGGCTTGGCATCGACTAGCACGTTCTTGGCCATTAGGAAAGCCCAGCGCACAGTTACTGCAGCCCACCGCTCCTATAGTGAAGATACCGCCTTCCGTCGTTTTTCGTGGGGATCCCACCGACCCACAGTCGGCCGCTTCAAGCATAGGCCAGGTACCCTCAACGGCCACGGCGCTGAAAAGCGCCACAAAACCGACCCAGAAAACCCATCATGTTGCTCGGGCTCAAACTTTTCAGTTGATGGAAATAAGGCCCCCAATACAAATGCAGGTCATCCAACCCGCGCCCATGTATAGGGTCGAACCTGTACCCCAGGCTACGTTGACTTACTCGGTACCCAAAATCGCGACGATCCCCGTCGAGTCGTACCAACTCGAACATGAATCCGGCGTCCACTACCACCCAGGGACGCTGTACATTTCTCAGGACTCTATTCGATGGGAAGAATCCGGGCAAGGCGCGCACCCGGAAGACAACTTCTCGGTCTCATGCGCGGAGATAAGGAAGGCAGGAAAAGCCGGAGGATTCATGGGGCTCGATCCTTTCTTTACGATTCATTTGGCTCATCGCAGCTACAATTTTCCGGCCCCAAATCACGACGGCTCGTATGTCAAGATCTTGACCAGCGCGGTATCCCGCGCTTGCGGTAAATAGCGCTTTTGGCAATCAAACTCACATTGTTCTGAAGGGCGGAGTAAAAGTAGACATACTGGTTCATGCTATTGATGACAAGGTTGATAGTGTTGTCCAGGAGGAGTTGGCTTGCGCTGCGGATATTCCAGAACACAACCAGCTTCTTGACTCTGTTGTTTTACAGGATTGATCAACGAACCTGGGTCTTACATTGCGTGACGAGCGACTCAGCTTCAGACCAATCTGCATCATTCACCTGCAAACGCTGTCGTAATTGTTGCCATTGCATCGCGTTCAATCCTGCCGTCTCCATCAAGATTGCAAGTTGGACGGCCATGCCAGCCGGCAGTCGATTCTGTCCGGCGATGCAGGCCAATACCGGACCAGGTTCGCTTATAGCCACGGATAGAGCCACGTTTTGTGGCGGTGGCTTAAGGGCAGCGAGATAACCGTCAAATGCATAGGTTACAGGTTCTGAATCAGAAAGGGTGATGGGGCCCGGAATGTAGCGCTCACCGACGGTTTCGCGGCCAATAACCTTAGTAACCACCAAATCACTATACTGACCGCTGCTACTCGCCAAAATGGAGCCGGGCGGAAAAGATAGCTCCAGAACGCCCGATCCAGCTTGGGCCGTCTTCTTCAATTGCACTCGAATGTTATTCGCTGTAATCTGCCCGACCGCTTCTACCGCGCCGTTCTTGACCGCAGCCTGTAAGGTCATCGTTTGTTTGCCGCTTAGTCGGGCAATCGCGTTCTGGATTGAACGTATCAGTTCTGTCCAGGCAATCAGTCCAGTGGTCTGGCGATCCGGCCTGCTTGCGGCTTCAAACGCCGTTTGAATCGACGGCTGAAGTTCCGGCTTCAATGCAGCCGCCGCTTTTAGCTCCCTTTGCGCGCCAGAGAGGTCATTCTGCGCAAGCATCAGACCGCCCAAGTTGTTATGTGCCTCAGCAAGAGTAGGTTGGGCCTCAATGGCACGTTGATAATACGGCGCCGCTTGTGCTGGCTGCCCCAGTTGCTGGTAAGCAACCCCGGCGTTGTACAGCGCGGCCGGATCGTTCCCGAGTTTCAACGCGGCTTGAAAAGAGGCCAGGCCCTGCTGGGTTCTCCCCTTCGCTAGGTCTATGACGCCCTGGATAACAAGCGCCGCCATCTGAATTGCCTTCTGAACCTGCGTCACCTTGTCCTGTTTAACTGCAGGCTCTGCACCTTGGTTTGATAGTTCGGAATCCTTTTTCAGCACCTTGGCAACCTGATCCTGTGCTGTGTCGTAGTCTCGTTTTTGTATTGCGGTGCTCGCCTTCAGTAAACGAGCTTCAGCAAAATCTGGGTCTTGTGCAATTATGCGGTCGGCTTCCTTCTCCGCCTCATCGGTTTTGCCCTGCTGGAAAAGGCTACGGCCGTAGTTATAGCCGATATCGGGGTCATCCGGCTGCAAACGACGAGCTTCCGACAGCAGCGCATGCCCCCGGGCGCTGTTACCGTACGCGTCAAGGAGACATCCTAGATCATTAAGTAAACGTGGATCGTTCGGATGACGAGTAAGATCCCGCTCGGCTGCCGCGATGTCCGCTTGGGGGGCCCCTCCTGAGCTTCCATCGGGAGGACGAATTGCACCACGAAAAAGTACGGCTGGTGGAACTTGCACGATTGGACCAAGAGGGGCCAAACCTGACGTCTGGTTCTGGTTTCGCGAGTTTTGGCGCACTATAACTAGCACTCCCACTCCCACGGCCACAAACAGGATCAAAGCGGCAGCAATCACTATTCGGCGGTTCTTTGCGTGAAAGAACTGAGTGGTCTGTGCTAGCGTGTGTTCTAGCGGTTCACCACACGCCCTGCAAAAGCGCTGATCTGGAGTGCACGGTTTCCCGCACTTCGCACAGTGATCAAGTCTGGTAACCCTCCGCTCTGCAACAACGAGGTTCGTTCCGTACTTATTATCGGTTTTCTGGCCTTTCAGCACCAAGAGGACCGCCAGAGCGATACCACCGAGAAACGCTGATATGGCTCCCACCAACTGGGGATTCGTTTTGTGGGGCACGATGACCACCAGAGCGACGCCGCAGAGAAATGGCACCAGAACTATCAGAAGCCACCAGGCACTCCGATTTGTGTCGTGAAGGCGGCGAACTGTGACGGCGAGAGTCGGAACTAATGTTGCAAGGTAGTAGAGCAGGACACCCGCCAAAGCGATCTCTAGATGCCCGGTTGTTCTCGCCACCAAGCCGGATACGAATGCAACTACATTGGCAGCAATGAAGTTGAAGAGAACGAACAGCCAGAATTCCTTGCGGCTTGATCTTCCTTTGAACGTTGCGTATTTCTTAAACGCGAGTAAGTACCATTTCATAAGGCCTCACAGATCGCCATAAAACCTGTTGAAAACTGCGAGTTGTGAAACGAGAATGACGGCCGCCAATGCGGCGATTCTGACGAGACGGCGCATGTCTCAACTCCGAATACTTGGACGGTGGTGAGCAACTTTATTCACACTTGCCGTTAGAGGTCTGTGATTGTAGTCGCAACGGAGTGTGATCAGCCAGCGTGTACATGAGTAAAAACTCGCGGTCTATGGCGACCTCCGCGATTACGAATCGCCGGTTGATGCCAGTCAAGGCGTGCGGTAAGGACGAGATCAACCAAAACGGGGCTGGTCCCCCACGAACCAGCCCACTTGACCCACTTGCTCAGTTAGGTAGCAGTCAACTTGGTAGCAATTTGGTAGCAAACTGCGCCGTTTATGCCGGTTTCTCCGGTTCCTCCGGCTGTTAAGCCCATTAGAATCAATGACCGGCCGTTAGAGCGCTACCTTGACACGGTAGAGGTCAGGAGTTCGAGTCTCCTCGTGCCTACCATCTTTTCAATTACTTCCGGCCCTGGTACACGCGTCACCGTCTGATTTGTGTCGTGGTTTGTGTCGTAACCCCCGCTTTTGCTCCCCTTGTTGAGAGTGCTTCCCAACGGTTTTGCCGAGAGTGCTGTCACTGCTTGCCGTCTCGCTTCCGAGCGCACGTGCGAGTAGCGGGCGAGCATCTTCTGGCTGACGTGGCCAGCAATCGCCATGATGGTTTGATCGGAAACCTGTGATTCGGCCAGTTCGGTGATGGCGTGATGCCGAAGGTCATGGAAGCGCAGCCCGGCGAGGCCAGCGGCCTTTGTGAGCCTACGCCATGCCGTTCTAAAGCTCGTCTGGTTGCGCGTAGGGTCAATGTGGCCGTGCTCACAGGCGGGGAAGACATAATGCTGCGCTTCGGTACCGTTGAATCCCTTTGCCCGTTCGCGCAGTCGCATGACGATCTCTAGTGTTTCGTCGTTCATCGGGATCAACCGCTCTCCCGCATCCGTCTTGCTGGTGCGGACGAGAATTGCGCGGTTGAGAAAGTCGATGTCCCGCCACTGTAGCCGCTTGATTTCGCACCCGCGCATGGTGGTGCAGAGCGCAAGGGACATTGCGGCCTGGGCACGTTGCCATTCCTCATTCTGTCCAGCAGCGCGGACCAGTCTGAGCTTTTCCTCATAGGTTAGCGCCCTTCCGATAGAGCGCGGCTCTTTCAGCGGACGGATATCCGCGCCAAGCTGATGCCAGCGCCTTGCCCGTTTCAACATGCGGCGAATGACGCCCACTTCCATGTTGATGATTGCGGGCCCCACTCCGCTCTCGCTTCGCCACTCTCTGAAGCGCAGGACATCTTCCGCCGCGATCTTCGTGAGGCACTTTTCCTGAAAGAACTCACGCGGTTTGACTAAGAGTTGCCGTTCCTTCTTCTGGCTGGATTCGCCCAGCTCCAGCTTGCGCCCGTTGAAGTAGCTTGCAGCAGCTTGAGCGAACGGGAGCTTCGCGAAGCCCTGATGCGAGGCGGCGACATTGCCCTGAGTCGCTTGGGCTATGAGTTCCTTCTCTTTGGCCTGTGCTTCGCGCCAGTCGCTAGTCTCCAGCGATTGCCGGACGCGTTGTCCGTCCACGAAGAAATGTGTGTGCCACGTCTTACCGCGTTTTACGAGAGCCATGTTTCCTGCCTCCTGTCTTCTGCTTTGGGAAACGTTTCGCCTCTGTCAAAGCACGATACTGCCGCATGTATTTGCGTCGGTGTTCCTTGAATTGAGGACTCGACTTATAAACCTGCTTTCGACATTTCTCCGAGCACGAGGTTTGCTTAAGCGTTCGTGCGAAAAACCACCGGGAGCATTTTTTGCATTGCTGGATTCTGTACAGCAAACCTCTTGTTCCTAATAGCTGTATCGTCAGCACGGCTTCGCTCGCGCTCGCTCCGCTTCGCCCGACTGGAGACCACCAAAATTCCAGTTGGCTGCCCTTTGTTCGGGTGCTTGGATTCACGATGTTTGCGAGTTCTGGCCAGAATCTATGCCGTCTCAGTTCACGTCGGGCGCTCGCAAAAGCACTCCTGATGTCCGCACTCGACACTGCGGCCATCCCCGCAACATCCCAGGACAACCCGTCGGTGTTGTCCGTTCCTTCCCCAAATGAATGTCTCAAAAGCGCGAGATTTCTCAGCAGGCGCTCGATACTCGTGTGATCTGCTGTCCGGCGACGCGCATTCAGCCAATACAGAAGCTCCCTGGCCTCGCTCTCTCCTGCGTATTTTCGTAACACCCGTGTTCGTCTATAACTCATAGTTACAATAGTTATAGTAATCCAACTGTCTGCCATGTGCAATAGAAAAAACGCTGGAGGATTTGTGAAGAAGCAAACAGAGCTAATGCCCCGAGAGGCCGCGAGGCAGCTGCGAGTAAGCCTCGGTTACGTGTACCACATGCTATGGGCTGGAACGTTGCAGGGTCGCAAGGTCGGCAAACAGTGGCGCATTCCGGCTGAGGCAGTAGACGCCCGGCTGAAACAACGGAGCGTGTAATGCCAGACGCGATTCCTCAACTCCTCACGCTGCTGGCCGTTGGGAAGGCGCTATGCGTCTCACCGCACACGGTGCGGGCCTGGGTCCGCAAGGGCAAGCTGCACCCAGTGCGAATTTGTCGCAGGCTGCTCTTTGACCCTGCCGAAATTCAGCGCTTTATTGCAGAGGCAGGCGAACAACCTTGCCCGCGTGAGCAGCCTGAACATTCGACAGAGCAATACCGATAAGCCTGCAATGGAACAGCAAGCACGAATCAAGAATCGCGGGGACACAGCAACCGTTGAAGAAGCCGCAGTCGCCACAGAAGAGAGAAGCGGCTCGGCGTTCTTTGATCGCTACTGCGAAAAAAGGCCTGAAATTGTCGAAGGGCTGCTGCGGGAGGGCGACCTCGCGGCATTCGCCGGGTCGTTCGGCATGGGCAAGACGCCTGTGCTGGCTGATCTCGCACTGCACTTGGTAAATGGCCTGAATTGGTGCGGAAGGAGAGTGGCGCAGCGGCCTGTAATTCTAATTGACTGCGAAACACCGGGCTCGGATTTCAGGAAAACCATCAAGGCCATTGCTTCACGACTTGGCGTGAGCACGCCAGTGGTGCCGGATGAGTTGGACGTGTACCTGGAGCGAGACGACTCCGGGGAGAAGGCAACCGCTGCATTGTTGTCGGCTGTATCCAAGCTGGGGCATTCGTCCAAGCTCAACCTCATTGCCGAGGCGCTGCGAAGCAAACCGAACGCGGTTGTTTTCATCGACCCTTTGGAGATGCTATTTCGTCTCGACACGTGCAAGAAGGACCAGGTGATGCCTCTCTACCGGGAGTTGCGAAACTTGCAGTCTCGGTTCTCCCACGCCGTGATTTTGAACACTTTCAATCTACGCAAACGCGACAAGAAGGTGAAAAAGGCGGAGCTGCTGTCAGGTCCCAGGGAATGGCTGCAAGAGGTCTGCGGATCGCTTGACCTGTTGAACCGCTGCGATGTCCGGCTGGGGATCGACACCCCGCCAGGGAATGATGATGTGCGGGTGATTAACGGAATCGTTCGTGGCCGCGAGATGCAGGCGCTCCTCATTCGTCCCGCCAAGAATGCCAGCGATGAGCTTGCTGGGTTTGAGCAGGCGAGGGCGGACGAAGTGCTCTTGAAGCAAGCGCTGACCCTCAAACAGAGGGACTATTGGGACTCGCTGCCTCAGGAGTTCAGGTTCGAGAGCGTCGCCGATACCTGCGTCCCAGGCGCAAGCCTTTCCCGCATAATCAATACCGCCTTGAGCTTAGGTGCATTGGTGCGAGGGGATGACGGCACGTTCAAGAAGCTGGTCTAGGGAGGGGTTGCTTGGAACACAGGATACATTCTTCCACTAAGTGACAGATAATCAAAAATTTATAAAGTTCCATTCATACTGAAACCTAAGTGAAACTTGAAACGTGACAGGTTCCAAGTTCCAGCCGAGGTTCCAACTTCGTCTCGCCAAAGCAATTGAAAACACTAGACGGTGCAAGCTTAGTTCCAGAGTTTCAGGTTTTCCCCCGATGCGGCTGAAGGTCCGCCACATTCAGCGAAGGCTTTGTTCGGGGGCGCGGCGAAGTTTGTGTTCACAGTGCCGCACGCACTACAACTTCTGCCGAGTGCATTCCAGTTTGCGACTGACCCCTACAATGGCGGCAGGAATCACTGACACGAGCTGGCCGCTCGAAACACCCATTAATTGACAACCTATGCTCTAATTAGAAAAAGAACACCCCGCCTGCCAGCGGGGTTTCGCAGTTCAAAATTCAGCACGGGTAGATCGCTCGGCTTCCCTAGCTCATAAGCGTATGCCCGTCACGCTGCCGCCAGTTTAACACGGTGGCAGAAATGACGGACGTGTGCCTAGAAAATTGATTTCAGAGAGCCTTGAATGCTCCGACCGCGCCAAGCGTGTAGTAGAACAACTTTATCGATCCCTCGCTGATGGGTTCACCTTCCCGCCTACCAAAATTCCTGAACGCTATACAAGGCTGCGAGGGGCCGTGGGCCTTAAAGTGACTTGCGACTTGGGCGGTGTCAAGTTCGGGATGTTCCCGCTGATAACATTCCAACTCCCCCCGCATCTCCCGAGGCAGCGCTCTGGCCTTTGCTCTGACGCAGAGAATAAGTCCCTGGTGCTTATCGACAATGTCGAAATCGTGGATCAGTTGAAGAGGACTGTCCACAGGGTCGGTGGCGTTATACGGTTGAAGTCCTTCGATAAGAGCACGCACGCTAGAATCCATGACTCCCTGTACTTTTCGTTCATAAGCGGCACACCTATCCTGATTGACGGGTCGTTCCTTGAAGACAGGGAACTCAACCTGCCGAGGGTTCTTTATAGGGCCGACAGAGAAGTGCCACACAAGATGGTCGAAGCAAGATCGCAAATGGTGAACGATCTCGCCAGTGAGTACACTGAATCGCGGTGGGATAGTGAGATTGCTGTGGTACTCAATTGCCTTAAGACGCAGCTCCGGGTCGTTCTCTGGGAAAGTGGGGTAGTCGCTTTCCTGAAAGAACCTGTCCATTTCGGAATAGAGATTGTTGATGTTCTCTTCGGCCCGCTTCAGCTTTTCGACAATGCCAGTGAAGTCTTGCACACTTCATCATAACGCCGGAAAGGCAAGTCGGTTGCCATTCCCGAGGTAAAGTCGGATCAAATTAGGACAGTACCTCACTCCGGGCAGTTCTCCGATACCAGTCGCTTTTGATTTTGGCAGGGAGAGGATGACCGATTACAGGCTGCCACAGGGGTAGGCAAGGAGCGTGACGGTATACCGTGACAAGCATCTCACCAGAGATGCGCAGTCACACGCACCGAGTCCAGCGGCAATGACTTCGAGATTCATCAGGCATAAGCGCCGCTTTTCTTGCAGCCTCCGCTCTAACTTGATGAGTTGCTCGACAATTTACGTGTGAATCTGCACTTCGGATATTCGGAGCATCCCCAAAACCGACCTCTATAGCTCTTAACAACCCGCATTGGTGCACCACATTTTTCACAAGGCGGAACCGCCCCTGTTGGACTAAAGACTCTGAGGTCGGCTGGAGTTATAGTGTTAGTCACGGTATGACCGTTGGAGCATAAGGCGCTAACTGGCGACTCGGCGACAGAAATCTCCACAATAGCTCCACAGGCTAAACACATGGTCTTTGCTACTGTTGCGTCTTCAAGTACGGGATATGCTTCCAGCACAAGACTTGGGAAGGTGTGCCTGTCATAAGCAACTATTTTGTGTTCCCCTGCGTATTTTTTCGCCTCAGGTGAGTATCTACCAGTGTTGACATAAAACCCACCTACGGCCTTCTCGTCATGCATGGCAGCAACAAACTTTTGTATCTCTGGTCTACCTATGCAGTTCAATTCACCATATCTCTTGCATTCTACTAGGAATGTCTCTCCATTTTTTGCCAGAATCGCATCCTTACCCTTGTCGTTCGAGTATGGCGTTTGTTTCACGCTATAGCCAAGCTTACGAAATAGCTGAGCAATCGCGTCTTCGAATTGTTGCGGCGACATTGAATAGTATGTCTCTGAGTCACTAAGCCAAGCTTTTGAAAGGCGTTGAAGCTCTTCTCGTCTTAGGCGCTGCGCGTGAGTTTTGAGCATCTCGGCTTGCTCCCGCTCCGCCCTATACTTCTTTTGGGCGGCGATCTGCTGCTCTCGCTCCTGCGCACAAATCGTACATGTCAGACCGTGTTGTTTGACTCCATGGGCACAGGGCTTGGCCCTTCGTCTCCATTCAAGTAGAGAAGAAGTGGCAAGAACGATACCCACCCAGGCCATGCAGACAGCAAACACAATTAGCAAAGAAAGAAAGTAATTTATGTGAAATCCCTTTGACACCCAGGCGGCCATACCAAATAGGAGCGCCAAGCGCCCAAGGTTATCGCCTATCGTATTTGAGTGCCTCGCATACATTGTTATTGCTAGTCTCTCGCGTCTCTGCTGTGAAACGAGCGCTTGCTTGCCATGTTCGCCCTTCCGCGAACCTTCCCATTTGAGGCTTGCAGGAAGGGCGGACGGGAAGGCGTCCCGCCTTGTCGCCGCTGGTGTACGGCCAGCAGCTATCCGGCTGTCAAAATACTACCTCACTATCATGCGACGGATCGGCGACTGCATTGGTGCGCTGCACTTTGCGGCGTTACAACTTCTGCCGAGTTCACAGCACACTGCGAATCACACCAGCCATGCAAGCCGGAATCAGCGATCACGTTTGGAGCGTCGAGGAAATGTGCTCACTGCTCCCAAAAGCGGAATCGGCAGCACGGCAGGCCGACAAGAATCTGTTATGGAAGGTACTCGCCGGGGAGTAATATTCCCGCAGACAAGAACAGCCCCATTGCCGTGGGGCCTCTTGCCGTCCTGAAATTTAGCGTCGGGCGACGCTTCGCAAAAGCGTATCAGTTGAGGTGTGCTCGATGCAAGAACGATATGGCGAAAGATGCGAACTTTGCTTGAAAAGGCACACGACGTTAGCTCAATCGGAACCTTCGTGCTCACAATCGTCGTGGTGGCCCTTATGGTCATACCGATGCTTTCCTCCCGGGATAGCGCCGCTACAGCTTCTGGGGGCCAACTAATGAGCGGTTGGCTTATGCCCTCGATCCTAGCCGTCTGCATCCTCTTGGCGGGCTTTCTAAATTTACTGGCCGCTCGGTCGCGCTACCAGTCACCTCCAGGGCGAGTAATAAGCTCGCGTATAGCCCCACCCGACGTTACTGGGAACGTCGTTACACCGATTTCTCCTGCCGCAGCTATCCCAGAGCAAGAGACTCCCTTATCCTTCCCTGCAACCGTGAGATTGGTTACGCTTAAAATTCCTGTGGGCAGTGTTCAGGAATTCGCCAAAACTAAAATTGAGGTGCGGGAGATACGCAAACATTTATCCAAGTCAGGAGAGGGTGAGTATGGGGCTGTGCTGTACGTGAACACCGGAGGCGGTCTGATCTGGGGAGGGGAAAGTGTGACGAAGATTTCCACGAACTGCTATTACCTTCCCCTGAGCGAGTTTGATACCAAAGTACCTTACTCAATCTACTCATGCCGCTTCTCAAACGAACCGCTGTTTTCTTCTTTCTCTTCTTTCTCGTTGTATTTGGAGCATATCAACCCGCATTCGGGCGTTGTCACGATGAAGGTATGTCAGGTGCAGGGTGCAGGTGCATGACCCGAAGCCGCAATGACCGTAGGGGCCTTTTTGCAATTTCACCTTGTGTTATAGACGTAACCCCCAGCGCCATCCGATGCCGTCGAAAGCCGCATTTTTACTGTGGAAACCTGCAACTCGGCCTTGGCGCAGCCTGTTAAGGAAAATGACAAGATGCATGACGTTAGGTACTACCCAGTGCATCGACTTACTGGCATCCGCGAACCGGCCTTTTTTACCGAAAATTGCCTGAGCCGGACCTATGACGCGCGGGCCGGGGTGGGCTGATGGGGGCATGGGGTGCCCGGAAAAGAATGCTTTGCGGGACTGTAGCGGATACTGTAGCGACCCCCGGCATAAATGGGCTTAGACCGGGGCACCGGTGCCGCGCCTTTTTGAGCGTCTGGCCTTAGTAATAGACCCAACCGCCCGCACCTGCGCCGCGCCTCAGATGTCCGCATTTTGGCTCGGAAACCTGCGATTCTTGCGGGACGCGATTCCGTGACAAATTCTGTAAGACAGGGCAAGTTTAGTCGGTGCGTAAATTCCTGTTGCCGGGGGGCGAACGAAAGGCGCAAGCTTGTGCTAACGCCTGATTTCAACAGCTATCCGTTTGTTGCGAAAAGTCCACCGTTTGGATGTAAAGTGCCAATGTCATCGGTTCGTATCAGTGAAGGAAGCCAATCATGACGATCCCAAAGGCGCTACTTTTGCTGATTTTGCGCAGCAGCTTGCGAACAACAGTGTTCGCACTGGGGCTGATTTGTGCGCTGACGCTCAATGCAATACAACCGGTGCAAGCCCAAGTCTTCAGTGTCCTACACAACTTCACCGGAGGGGCGGATGGAAATAGCCCGCTCGCCGGTTTGACCATGGATGCAGGTGGAAACCTGTATGGAACGACGAGTATCGGCGGGCGCGGAGTCGGCACGGTTTTCAAGCTCTCCTACAAGGGTTCGGGCTGGATTTTCACTCCCCTGTACGCCTTTGAAGGAGTCAGTGACGGAGCAAATCCCTCCACCGGGGTTGTCATCGCCACCAACGGCAGCCTGTATGGCGCGACCGAGTATGGAGGAATACAATCCTGCGACCGCATATACGGAGGCTGCGGCACGATTTACAGCCTGACGCCGGCGGCGCACTTCTCGCCTAACCTGTTCGCTCCTTGGACCGAAACGGTCCTGTATCGCTTTGTGGGAGGTAGCAGCGGAAAATTTCCCAGTGGCATCGTTCTTGACCAATCCGGGGACATTTTCGGCACAGCCGCTCAAGGAGGCGCCGCGGGCTGTCCCCCAATCGGTTCCTGCGGAACCGTTTTTGAGCTGACGCACTCCGTTGGAGGCGTCTGGACGGAGAGCACCATTTACGCATTTACCGGAGGCAATGATGGGGGCACTCCTGCCGGCATAATCTTTGACGGTGATGGGAATCTCTACGGCACGGACGGATCGGGCGGCTACACCGGAGGCAACTGTCGTACGTACGGATGCGGTGCGGCTTACGAACTAATGCGCTCGGGGAGCGATTGGCTAGAAAAAACGCTATACGCCTTCCACGGCACTGGCGATGGCGAATTGCCAGAGGGTGGCCTTATCTTCGACAGCTCTGGTAACCTCTACGGTACGACCGTGGAAGCAGGGTTGGGAGGTGGCACGGTTTTTGAATTGACCCCTTCCAACGGTAATTGGGTTTTTTCTGTCCTGTATGCCTTTACTGACCGTGGGGAACCAACCAGCAGCTTAGTTATGGACGCATCTGGGAGTCTCTACGGTACGACATTCGTTGGCGGCCCCTATCAGAAGGGCACAGTTTTCAAACTGACGCCGTCAAACGGTAGCTGGACGTACGCGTCGCTCCACGATTTCACAGGTGGCAGCGACGGGGCAGGCCCAGTCAGCAACGTTGTATTCGACGCCAGCGGCAATCTCTACGGCACGGCATCCTCGGGCGGAGCTTATGGGGATGGCGTTGTATGGGAGATCACGCCGTAAGTGAAATTCTGCGGTACGTGGAAGGGCTGTAACCACAGTATCCCTAATCCGGCAGCGTCAACTCAGAAGCTAACTTGTTCCTGCTAAAGCGAGATTACTTGCGTAAAATCCCCATAGCACAAGTTAGCCCGATGCACGTTGGCGGTTGTCCCCAGTCCCAACAAAAAAAGCAGGTCTGCAACGCAACCCGGCAATCAGAATCGAAAAGATGCGATCCTGATGGGACGGCACGCCAGGAGACTCTTTAGGACTTGATGCACGTTGCTGGGACTGCACCCCACGTAGCGTGCGATCTGCGACTCGGACAGCTCAGGGTATTTTATTTTGATGCGGCGGATTAGCATGGCGCGAAAGCCGGGCGGCGGATGACTCGCGGGATCAACCAGTGGCAGCGGCAACGGTTTGGCCTTGCGTGGCATGAACCCACTGTAGCAGCGCCGTCAAGTGGAATGCTTTTTAGCGAAAAATTGCCTGAGCCGCATGTGTACGCAGCAGGGCGGGGGGCCGTCTGGGGGGAGACTGGGGTCCGCCAAGAAGCTACTGGGAGAAAGCAGCAGCAGTCTTTTTCTTTGTGCGCATATGTGCGTAAGATCCAACTCGTGAGGTGAAGCCATGGCGAAAACCAAAGGCGCTGTCTCTCTAATCGGCCCCGAACTGGCGAAGGCCAAAACCCTTGCGGCTATGGGTTACAGCTATCGGCGGATTGGCCGCGAATTGGGCAAGAGCGATCACACAATTAAGCGAGCGCTGACGGCATCCCCTGAGGTAGTCGCAGAAGTGGAAACCATGCAAAAGGACTTGGGCGGTATTTTCGATGATCTCGCCAAGCGCATGGCCGGTAGCATCACCGATGAAGACATCAAAAAGCTGAACGCGTACCAAAGGACCGTGTCCGCAGCGATCGCGACTGACAAGGCGCAACTGCTAAAAGGCCAGCCCACGATGAATGTGGGCCTGCTCATTGAAGTATTGGACATAATCCGGGACCAGAGAGACAGAGCAGACGAGGCGTACGTGCGACAGTGGCGCGAAGAGCACGGACTGCCTGCGCTAGCGCCCGGCTCAGGTAGCGATTCGGGAATGAAAGTTTCAAGCTGAGGCGTATCCGTGAGCAAGCTCCGTACCAACGGAGCGCCGCGAGCAACCAGCATCTCTCTGATGAGATCGTTCGTCCTGGCCGACTCTGGAACAATCCTACCGCCCAGAGTAACCGGTTACCTTGTATGAATGGCAAAACGTGACTACACCTCAAAGCAAATGGGCGACGCTTGCGAGATGCTCGTGGCAGCCGAAATGACACTGGCTGGGGTTCCAGCTATGAAGATGCCTGATAACTGGCCTCATTACGATGTCATCGCTCAACCAAAAGGCGGCGGAACGCCACAGCGAATCTCCGTTCGATCTAGAACGTTTAAACGTGGCGGCGATACGTTTGTGTGGTGGGACGCCAAGGGAGAATTTGATTGGCTAGCAATCGTCCTTCTCCCCGGCGCTGATCAATCCAACCGTCGAGTTTTCATTGTGCCGAAGAGTGTTGCCAACCAGCGCGCTTTTAGACAGCGCTCTAAGGACCCAAATGACATGTACTGGCGGCAAGACAGGGTAGCCACTACGGTTCCGGAATTCGAGGATAATTATTGTCTATCAATGACCGGGCTGGGTGGCTCCTCAATCAAGTGACTTTCTTCACCCGTCGCCAACTAGCAGCCACCAGATGCAGGCATAGGGCGGCAGCCCCAGGGAACCCCGGAACCACGCTCACCGGCGGTAGTGGTTGCTCTTGCGCAAACGGGGACAGTGGGGCAAGACTGTTGATATTACAAGCGTAGAAAAAAGGGGACAAACCAATGTAGGGGTACTATCCAGCGAGGGGATTTTGCTACAGCACCACTTTTGGTGCAGGGCCAGGGGAGCGGGATTGCGTGTCGGAACACGGTCCGCGCTATCGAGCGGGAGAGTTCGGAGCGCAGGGCGCGGGGGCGGCGTACGGATGGCGGAGCGCAGCTCCCGCCTGTGCGCGGGGCGTACGGAGTGTGCTTTTAGCGTGTTGCGCCGTTAAAAATAACCTTTCGAAAGTGCCGGCGTAAGGCACGTTCCCTGTCATCGCTGGAATTCATCATGATTTCAGAAGCGAATCCTGCACAGAAATCGGCGGCTTGCAATGCGTCGATCGAGTCTGATGTCGACTCTGAGACCCTACGTATCGGAGAGTGGGTCATCGATACATCGCGGGAGTTCAATATCTCATTCAACATCGCCGCGCTCTTTGGGTGCTCCTTGTCGAATACCCGTTCTATTTTGTCTACTCCGGAAATCAATCTACGCCTGTAAGGCGAAAGAAAAAGCTCATTCGTACTGGCTGCGCCTCCCAGCTCGTCGATGTCGAAAGTTGCGTGGGCGCGCGCCGCAAACACAGTCGCATCGCTGAACTTTTCACCGATTTTGCCGTAGACAATTTCGGGGGTGTATTGCCGTAGTTTTAATGGAGTCATTAACGATGAAGCGACGAGCAGATCAGGCACCAGGTCGGGGATTCGCATAATGGGAGCATGATCAATCATGCACAGCGCCGCTTCCCGCAGAATGGCTGCGAACGTCACATCGTGGCCTAGGTCAGCGCCTTCCTCTTTGAGCCGGTATGCAATTGCATTAATGTAGAAGCTATTCTCAATGACTACAATGGTCGCTTCCGATGTTCCCTGCTGTACTCGCGCCCACAAGTTCTTGTCAGCTTGAACTTTGTGCCGAAGTCCAATGTACTTTTGGTACTTGAGCTCTCCACCACCCAAAGCAGTGCGCAAATCCCGCGCCCAGTCAAAATTAGAGCTTTCCAGAAATTGAGCGAGGATGTAGCAGCGTTCGTCGACGTGTTGTCCTGGCGTCTTTGTCGAATCCCCGTATGTCTTCATTGCAAACAGACAGCTAATTCATTTCAGGCATTATCGCAAATGAGCGGGCATACGAGAGGTTTGGCCTGGGATGGGTACCGTGGGAACACGGCGTGCCGAGCCGAGGATCGGGAGTGTGCGGCGTGCGGGACCGGCGCGGGCATACAAACCAGGAGTCGGCGGCACTCGTTGCTCCGCCTTCCCGGCCCGGACAACGTGATTTGTTGTTCATCAGCAGACCGGCTATGTGTTCTTCGTACATTCGCAGGACCACCTGCCCTCGCGACCAAATAGTAACAGCGACGGCCCGCTGGAGCGCTCAGGTGCAGCGCTGCGAGCCGGGGCGGCGATCACGGGCGCGCGGGTCGGACGGACTGGGCGAGCTACCGCTCGCAAGACGCATTGTTCCGTTAACGACGTAGACACGTTTACTAGGAAGGGAACTATACTTCAGGTGTGGAAAGAGGATACCCTCAGAGCCGCCTACAGACCCCAGATTCCAACTCGTGACAACTCCAAACAAATTCGACGCGGGAGCATCTCTGGTCGGCTATCTGTACCAGTGTCGGCTCGCCCTTCTGTTGACGCTGGAAAAGACGATTCATGATCCCGGGCTTCAAGTCCAGATCGAGCGCGTTGACGACGTTTCGTTCGATTCCGATGCCGATCCAATGGAGCAGGTGCAAACGAAGCATCACCTGCATCGACAGCCATCACTCAGCGACAAAAGCCCTGACTTTTGGAAAACCATACGAGTTTGGGCTGAGGGAGTGTTGTCTGGCGAGATGAGATTGCCGGGCATGTTACTAAGCCTACTCACAACTGCGACCGCCACTGAGGGTAGCGCACCATCGTACTTGCGACACAGGGATAGAGACGAAGACAAGGCGCTGCGTGCGATGCGCAACGTTGCGATTGGTAGTTCAGTCTCGGCAGAGAATATGCCCGGAGTCACCGCATTCAATCAGCTCGCCGCACCACAGCAGCGAAGCCTGGTGGAGGCAATCCGTGTGTTCGATGCCTCTCCAAACGTCGAAAACGTGCGTGAAAAGATAGCCGACCACTTATTCTATGCCGCCGATCGGAAGAATTTAGATGGTCTTGTCGACCGCGTCGAGGGCTGGTGGTTCAGGCGAGTTATTTCACATCTTTCGGGTCGCGACTCCCTTCCTATACTCGGAATGGAAGTCGAAGCAGAGGTAGAACGCATCCGAGAACAGTTTCAAGCCGACAATCTGACAATTGATTTCTACTATGCCTTACCGCCCGAAGGGGTGTCGCCACAGGACGATAAGCGCCAATTCGTTGAACAATTGCGCTTGATTGCTGTGTCCGTTCCGCGAATTGGCGATGCGATCAGAGACTACTATCGGGCCTACCAACAGCAAGCTCGGTGGTTGAACGAAGACCAGCTGGTGTGGGAAGAACTGGCAGCGTATGAAGACCGCCTAGTCGATGAATGGATGCGGCTTAGTAACCGAGTCTTGGAAGAGCTTAAGGAAACGTCATCTGAGGACGAAAAACGAGCCGCCGGCCGAAATATCTACAACTGGATTCAAGAGCATGCGGACATTCCAATCCGTCCAAAGTGCCGAGAACCATATGTCTTACGGGGCACGTACCAAATGTTAGCCGACGCAAACCCCGCACGCGTCGGTTGGCACCCGGAGTTTGAAGCGCGTCTCGCCGCTATTCTTTCGAAGCCAATAACGTGAGGCCGTGGAGACTCCGCGGGGAGCAGGTTGCATCACTGTTCAATCCAGCTTTTTGCGGTGTGCTGCTGACACGTACGCTCCGGTCATACGAGCGGGAGAGTGCGGGTGAGCACTTGCCATTTGCGCTCGTGTTCTTGATACTTCCTTTCTTGCTGAACACAACTCTGCGAGCTTCGCTGCCTCGGACACGCAGAACGCCTTTCGATTTATGGCTGACGAGAACACCGGAAGTCCGCATAGATCTAAATCGAAAAGTACAAGTACTTGTGACCATCACGCGTGAGTCCTTACTTTTCTTAGCTGTTCGAAACTATGTCCAGATCGGACCCGGCGGTAGAGTTGAAATTGTGAACTTGCCGCGTGTTCCGAGTAACATCCTGAGCGAACATCATTTTCTGCAAGACGCTGTGGGCAAGTCTGCTGTGTTGGCGCGTCTGCTGGCGAGCGGTCCCCCGGAGCACATCCTCATTAGGCTAGGGTTATCACTTTAAATGCAAATCGCATCGATTATTTTGTATAGCAAAGATGGGCGCACACGGCGAATTGATTTCTCACTGGGCAGAGTGTCAATTGTGACTGGCGGATCGAAAAGAGGGAAATCGGCACTACTAGAGATCGTGGATTACTGCCTTGGTCGCGAACAGTGCCACATTCCGGTGGGTCCGATTCGCTCAGCAGTCAGCTGGTACGGAATACTGCTGCAATTGGCAAATTCCCAGATTTTCGTGGCGCGGCAGCCCCCTGAGACCGGGAGCGAATGGCAATCGGCGGTGTTTTTGCGAACTGGGCCAACAGTAACTGTACCGGCCTTTGCCGAACTGCAGCCAACTACAAACATTGAAAGCCTTGAAGCTCTGCTTACCGGAAGCATTGGCATTGCACCTAATCTCAACGTAGCCGCTTACCCCGGAGCGGAGTCGAGCTTTGCAATCGGATTCCGCCACACCACCTTTTATATGTTTCAGCAACAAGACGAGATTGCATCCAAGAAAATTCTGTTCCACCGTCAAGCTGAAGAATTCATCCCGCCCGCTATTCGGCAGACATTTCCCTATTTTGTTGGTGCGATAGGCGAGGATCGGCTTGTCAAACTGAGCGAACTCGATCGTCTACAGCGACAGCATGAAGACCTGGCTAGGCAAATTGCTGAATACGATCGGATAGTCGGTGGAGCAGAACAGGCGGTTCGTCTGCTGAGGGAAGCGACACAGCTTAAGATGATTGAGATTCCTGCAGAGGTTCCGCAGCAGCGAGCGGCGATCAATGCCATCCTAACTCAAGTTGTCACAATGCCTGAGGCGGAGGCCCCGGCGGTAATTGACGATGAACTGGACACGTTGCAGCGCGCCAGGTTTCAACTGCTCCGTGAATACCGGGATATTCGCGAGGAAATTCGGGCTGCCGAGGCGTGGGAGTCGGAGCAAATCGGCTATTCCACCGAGTTACAAGAAGAACTCCGCCGACTGAAACCTACTGGCATATATCGCGATATCGGGTCTAACCACTGCCCCGTGTGTTTGTCAGAAATCAGTGCCACGGTTCCAACGGTGGCGGAACTCCAGACTTTGCTGGCGGATCTTCAGCAGAAGCTTGGTCCTGTAGAGCGAGAAGTACCGAACGTAAGAAAGCATATTGATCATCTTTACGATCGTCTACAAAATCACCGCTCGCAACTCGATCGCAACTGGGCTGATATTTCGGCACAAACGACTCGTCGCCGAGCAATTCAAGACCAGAATGATATCCGCGAGAATCGCAGGTTTGTACAGGGACGAATTAGCCTCTACCTCCAGAGTGCCAGTCAGGTACTGAAGGACGGAAATCTCGAAGAACGCCTTTCAGCACTGCAGACTCAAATTGAGGCCCTTCAGAAAGAGCTAGACAGGGAAAGGATGGAGGAGAACCTCGTTTCGATATTAAATTCCGTGGGCGTGCGGATGTCGAACTGGGGTAAGGGCCTTAACCTCGAATTCGCGCAGTTTCCACTGCGCATTGACCCCAAAAAGCTAACAATTGTTGCCGACACGAATACAGGTCCAGTGACTCTAGACAGAATGGGCAGCGGCGAGAACTGGGTCGGGTACCATCTGGTCGCACTTATGGCTTTGCATGCGCATTTTGCTGGATCGGGCCGGCCTGTACCGAGATTCCTAATGCTAGATCAACCTTCGCAGGCGCACTATCCTGAGGACCAAGCAACTGGAGTTGACACGCCTGATGAAGACCGTCAGGCTGTTCGTGATGCATATCGCTTCTTGGTAACTGCTGTTGGCGAACTCAATGGCGCTCTGCAAGTGATTGTTGTGGACCACGCCAACATACAGGAAGAGTTTTTTCAAAGTGCGGTCGTCGCGCGATGGCGTGGAGACGAAAAGCTCATACCAATGGACTGGATCAACCCTAGCAGCGCAACCGAAGTCACGGAATCTCACACCTGATCGCGTCGAATGTCTGGGGAGCGGCGCTGGCGTGTCTGCCCGATTTTTGAGCGCTTCTTTGAGCGGTATTCTTCCCAATAACGACCGTATGTTGCAGCGTCGAGATGGCAGAGCAGTTTCTTCGAATAGCGGACCGCCAGCTCTAACCTCTCCGATGAGACGCTGCCGTGATTTCGGAGTTCCTCATGAAAATTTGCTAACTGCCTATAGCCAAGTTCAGCGACCTGTTCCGCGAGTTCTGGGCGTGACAATGGAAAAACCTGCATCTTAAGCAGCAACCCCCGAGCTACATGACCCATTGTGTACATCAATTCCTCTGCAGCCGCGTCCCTGTCACCAATCTCCAACATTGTGTTTCCTAACAGCAACCGACGGACACCGTGAATGACTTTCAATTTCCAATCCGGCCATTTGGCTGCGAATGGCGACTTGAGAATCTCCGTCCAAATCCCGCTGTCATGCAGAGGAACGCCAAACCGAATGCACCAACTCTCGAAATCTTCACCGTTTTTCAAGTTGGCCAGGAAAGTCGCTTTCGAAATCTGTTGGATGTGAAAACCTGACATGTGAAGGCGCGCATTTGGGTGGTCCTCGCTGATGACGAGGATGTCTATATCGCTTTGTTCAGCGCGCTTCCCTCTGGCCGCCGATCCAATGAGCACAACTGTAACGACTTGCGCTGACTGCGCAATAACTTGTCGCACCGCCGTCTGGATCAGGTCATTCACTATTAGACTCCTCTTCCAAACCGCTAACGAGAGAGTCAACCTCGTCCACCATCTGTTGGAGACCCACGACGAGCTCCCCTAAATCCTCCTCTGATAATTCGGAACCGGGCTCACCATATGAAACGTCCTTGCGAAGATCATTCAAGCGCAACAAGTCATCCTTTAAGTCAACGCTCAGAATTTTCTTATCCGCAAGTTCTTTTGCGAGGTCAGCCTTTGCGTAGTGATTTCTGGGCCAAGCGATACCATGCGCCTCTGCCGCCGCAACGATTAGGTTCTCATATGCATAGAAGGTGTTTGTAACACAGGAAGCAGGATCGCTCGGCTCATACCAATCCACCGTGGCACGTTCCGACTGCTCTTTCGCCAATTCGAGATGTTCACGGGCTTCTTCTAAGCTCACCCGGTACCCCCTCAAGCCGTGGTGTGTGAACCAGCCTGCAGCATTGCTTTCGTGCACCTGACTGTTCGCTTTACATGAATCCTAATACGCTTTCCCAGATCGTGTGAATTCCACAAGACTCGCCAGCGCCTGCCAGTGCCGAGGATGCGGGCGGTAGCCCTGCCGGATGCGCCCTGCGTACCAGCGCGAGACCCCGAGCCGAGACGCAATCAACGAACTCGACAGCGCCGCGATCTTGGGTTGAATTTTCTCAGCGAAGAACTCTTCCGTGAGCCACTCCGGTTGTGCCGCTGGCGACTACTCACTTTGCGCCTGCCGGTGCTGACGTTGGGTGTTTCCCTGCTTGCGAAGAGCTTCGAGAGTGTGGCCCGCAATGAGACCCACGCGTGCGGCTTCCCTGAACGGCCTAGCTCTCGCAGAACTGGTACAGCAGCGGCAGGGCAGGCCAATCTGAGGCCCTTTTAGCGGAAAAATCGGTGAGGGGGATGGTATGCGCATGACACCCCCGGCCCGGAAAGGGGGGCATGGGGTGGCCGGGAAAGAATGCTTACGGCCCGGCAACCGACGACAGTTTGTGTCGTGAGTTGTGTCGTAACCCTGCCATCCCTGCCGGTGTCGGGCTGTATAGAAGGGTGTCGCTCGGGAATAGGTGAGAGGCAGCGTATAGCGACCAAAGCCGCATGAACACTGCCTCTCAGACTCACTCACGCTTCTTCGGTGTCGCGTCATCTCGGACGGGTTCGAGATTTGACACGGTAGAGGTCAGGAGTTCGAGTCTCCTCGTGCCTACCATGTTTTCTCCAGTGTTTATGCGGGCTCTCTGCTCTTTAGCTCGTGTCGGCGGAACCGCTGCTCAGGTACTTACTCCTCATTTACTCCTAACCGGCCCCCATCAGGTGATCTGCCAAGAAGACTTAACGAACGGTCTTGGCATGCCGTCCGCTGAGGCAGACTCGGTTTGACCCGCGAGGTTTTTCTGCCTGGCCCTACGGTCACAAGCGTTGCCCCTGTCGAGTCACAGGCGGAAAGCGATCGACAAATCGGGTAGTGGGTACTGGTTTGATTTCGATTTCCACAGGTGTTGAACGCTAGAGCGAACGGCGTAAACTTGGGACATGTCCAACATGAAATCCAAAAGGAAGGAACTGCCCCCTCATTGGAAACTCGACGGCGAAGTGAAGCGCTGCTCGGTTTGCGGATTCCCACTGCAAGTGGTGGGAACTCCGGGGAACGTTGAAGAAATCTTCAAAGAGCATCTGCTGAAATCCCACCGACCCGGCCAGACGAGCGAGGACGCGAACCAAGCCGCCTTCCGAGTCGTACGGGAAGCGACGAAGGACGTTTAGTTCTCCTCAATATCCTCGAACGTCGCTCGATATATCGGGGTGCAGTAGTACGTTATCTGTTCCATGTGTTCCAACTGCTGCACGATTCCCGCAGCCTCCAACTTCTTGAGATCGGAACGTGCAGTTGGGTAGCTGACCTGAAAAAACCGTGCGTACTGATTTACGTTTACGACGGGGCTGGAAAAGAGTTTGTCTACCAGTTTTGACAACCGGACACTCCCTCCCTTTAGGCGCTCATGGAACTCGCGGTGTAAAAAGAGCAGGTTGTCGCATCTCTTCTCCGCGTCTATGGCTTGAGCGATAACACCCTCCAAGCAGAACCGAATCCAATTATCCCAAGCCCCCTCGGTACTCACGCTTAACATCCAAGATAAGCTCCATCTGCTATCCTCCTGTGGAAATCGAAACCAAACCAGTACCGGGTAGTGGGCGACTTTGAAATGCACGCTTTCTAGGCGTATGATTCCGCCCCGGTACAGCCATGACTGTGGAAGACATCATCATCTTTGCCATCAACCAGAAACGCCGCGTTCGCGTCATCCGCGAAGGCCATGAACGCATCATCTGCCCGTACCGGATCGGATGGTCCAACGAGGACAACCAGAATGTGCTCCATTACCAAGTGGACGGCTACAGCACAAGAGGGCTCAAGCCACCAGGATCAAGCGCTAATTGGCGATGCCATCCGATAGGCAGCTTCTCAGCAGCAGAAATCATTGATGGCGATTTTCTCGGTCCTGTCGTGAAGCCGAAGAGCCGCGGTAAGTGCGTGGTTAGGCTACAAGCGGAAGTTGCCAACTATTATTAGGCCGCCTCCGGACGACGAGTCCTCTGGTTCTGCCATGCCGCATACTCTTGGGCGCGGTTTTTGGCGTCGGGACCAGAAAATACCGCCGTGAAAATCTCGCCCTCTCCCGGCAATGCGATTGCTTCGGCAATGTAGTCGCCAGAGCCGTCTTCGGCTTCAAACACTTCATGTTTCATGATTCCTCCTACGCGGCGGCTGCGAGCTGATTCTTCCCGAGCAGGCCCGCAAGTTCTTCGAGTTGCCAAACGTGGTCCGAGATGCCCGCTTCCATCGCGGGAGTCACGAGCAGACTTTGATTCAGCGAAGACCAGATCATCGCCGTCTTGAATGAATCTGCAGCCGGGGTGGAGACGGGAGAATTGTGCCGGCGTCCTGGTGGACTACGGGTACGGCTGCGCGAGCTGGCCGAAGCCAGGCGCCGGTTCGGCTATCGACACTTGCAAATCCTGCTACAGCGCGAAGGATGGCAGGTAAACCATAAGCGCGCGTAAGAGACTGGCCATCAACCGCCGGGTCTGGTCGGTAGACTTCATGACCTATTTTGAACATTGTCGATGACTACACGCGGGAGGGCTTGGCGATCGAGTCGATACCTCGCTGGGAGGAACACGGGTCGTGCGCGTGCTGGAAGAGCTGAAGCAGAAACGCGGGCTGCCGCGCCAGATCTCGACCAGCATGGCCGTCCAACCCAAAATTGGGCAATTATTACCGTGACCCGTCCACTACGCGGGGCATACGATGAATCCGTTATGGCGGGAGCTTCGTATGGCGGGTGACGGTAATATTGACCGTCCGTTTCCATCTCTGCTGCTGCTCGGCGTTCTCGATTTTATCTGCCTATTGGAAGCCGCCGATTCAGTCAGGGCGCACGAATGGAAATCAGCAGCGGTGTGGGCTGCAATAGGCGTTACGTTGTCTCTTGTGGGGTATCACTGGCCCCGCATCAGGCAGTGGGGTAGAAATCTGTTTAAGTCCCCGCGTATTGCGGGTAACCGGCCACTTGCAATTGGGCCGATGCCTAGCGCGGTTAAGCCTGCGCCACCCACACCAACAGACGTAGCCGATGTGCTCATAGAGTATGAGCACGACGACCGTAACCGCGCAGTGCCATCGCGCGATAGACCACTGCTCTTGAAAAACGTCACTGCTGGTAAGAATGCGCTTAATGTCCAAGTGCAGCCAGTTGAAGATCACGGCGAAAAACTGGTATTCAGGCCGGACATCATCACATGCGTTGTTGGGGGCGGCTCAGCGGAAGTTGTGCCGGAGTACGAACAACTGGCGCGCTTGAAGCACACACTGTCACGCTTCAGGTTAAACCACCTTCCTGAGTTTCTTAATGGCTTCTGCGAAGACGAGGGCGTCAACGAAGTTTTCCAAGAGAAGTCCCTGTGGCTCGAAGTCCACTACGAGTCGGAGGGCAAAAGCGTAATCTCGGAATGCGAGCTACTTTTCGCGCGATGGCATGAGCAGATCAGGACTGGCCAGCACAGGATTAGGCTTGCAGACCAGCAACATGCAGCCAATAGTGGAACACCATCAAACAAAGAAATCAAAATTCCAATGGCTGAGGTGAGGGAACATATCGCTTCATCGCAAAAGTCCCTCTTGCAGCGCATGGCCGCTGAAGAAGAAAGGGAAGCGGTCAGGAGTTCGGATTGGCAGCAGCTCGCCGACCGTTTTGATAAATTGCCGAACGACATCAGGGCCGATTGGAATAGATGCGGTCGTCCGCCGATTGAATCTTGGCGCATAACAGGCGGTCACGGAGCAAAAGACTGTGAATCGCTTTGTACGCTGGCTGGTGCCATGCTTCTCAAGTCTCGCACTGTACGATTCAAAATGGATGAGAGTATAAGTGCAGAACAGAACACCATGCATCGCTGGCTTTATTACCTGAAATGCACAAATGGTCTAGATCGCTCTCAATCAGGCATGGAGACTTTGGCTGATGGCACCCGTTGTGGCGTCCACTTCGGATCAATAAACGAATTGGCGCGTGTTTCCGCGAGGGCATGTATAGGATGCGCGGCCATGGAAATGTAGTGAAAATACCATCAGAATCAGAGAAATTCGATGCTGTAGTACGGAAGGTGCTCTCAGTGTCCTATGACGAACTAAAGGAGAGGGAGCGTAAATATAGGCAGAAGCGCGCAAGAAAAAGGCGGGCGAAGGCTTCTTCGTCCGCTTCCCGCGATTCTAGCGCTTGAACTTCACAGTCCTTGTTCAGTTAGGCTTGTCAGTTGCTCGGCGAAGGTAACGCGCTTACCGACGATCTGGCGGACGGCCATATCGAAGCGGTCAGCGTCAGTCAGTGGATTGTCCTTCGTAGCGCGATTGTTATAGCGGAACATCTGCCCATCAAAGTAACGAAACAGATGGAATGGTTCGACGCTAACGTAAGTTTCAGAAATGCCGCGCTTTAGCAGGCTGCCGCGAGCCGTTAATGGCTTGCCGGCGCAATTAATCGGTCGGTTGACGAATGGGGACCTGTGACTTAGCGCAGAAATAGGCCTTGCGCTGACAATAGAAACTTGATGTGATACCTTCCCCTTGGAATAAGAGGACGTAGTGATGTCGGCGTTTGTCTGGCTGGATTATTCGGAGCACGAGCGCAGGAAGATGCTCGATGTTGTCGATCTTTTCAGAGAGCACGACACGCGAGACGAGTTGGGAATTGGCTCGGTGCGCGACGCCTTCGCTGACAGGCTCTTCCCGGGGACCAGCACGATCATGACCCGGGCGCGTTATTTTCTTCTGGTCCCGTGGACATATGAAAGGCTAGAAAGGCTTCATGTCAGATCGGGAGATATTGCCACGCGAGCACGACGAGCGGAGCTCGACCTTGTAGAGCCCATAGAGAGGTCGGATGATAACGATGGCAACATAGGCAAGCTAGCGAAAACTGCGCTGAAACGGCTTCCTAGCAGCGTTTACTGGCAGGGGCTCCATGTGTGGGGAATCCGCTCCTTCCGGGGAGCGCAGATTCAATATCACCGTAGCCTCGATCGCTATTACGAACAGGTCCAGGGGCATCGCGGACGCAAATCAGAGCGTGACGCCGAGCATGATGATCTCATTTCCCCGAACTGGCATCCGGAGCTGATCGACCCGCCACCAGATTTTCCGACTGAATGCTCCCTTAGGCTGACCCAACTCGAAGCGGAATATCTCGCTGAGCGCATCCGGTTGAGTCCTGGCTGTTCTGGTTCGCTCCTGGCGGAGCTTGTAGCGCAAGATGAACGAAGTGCCGAGGTGCCATTCCCCTGGATGCACCCACAATGTGCGAAACTGCCCCAGAAATTGCGAGAAGTGCTGGCTCATGCCCAGGATTTCTCGGAGGTCATGCACGGCGCACAGTTGCTTTATAACCTGATTCTGGCAGAACAAGCCCGCCGAGCGGACGGGGTTGCGAAGTACCGTCGATGGTTCAAAGAGTGGGGGGCATCCGTTTCTGCACGTTCTGAGGCGTTGGCGCACTGGAACAGGGAGCGTTTCTGGGAGCTGGTGCGCTCCGTTAATCCGCGCATTACCAACCCGACCTACGAATTTATTAATACGTGGTGGGACCTTGCCCTGCAAGGGGAGTCGTCGCGGCTTTGCGACAATCCGACCGCGCGGTTATTGATCAGTGAGCGTGAGCGACGACTGAAAAAGAACCTGGCAAGAATAGACAATCCCCGCGCACAAGAGTTGTGGACCGGCGATTCCGGCACTGCCCAACTGGAGTACCGATGGGGGATTTGCCAGGAGTTGCTCGGAGACATCTTCGATGGGCTGAAGGGAGATGATGCTTAGGCCAGACGAGAGACAACATTTGCTGGAGCTGCTCCGTCCGCCAGCCGGGTGCAAGCTGGACGTTGCCGTCGGCACCACATTTTCGCTCGATCTCATCAGCGCACTGATGCTTCCCCTTTCATTTGCCTTCTTTGATTGGCAGCACGCGGACGGCCAGCTGGTTGCCGATCCATTGGCCTTGCTGGAGGCGTTAAGGCGCTATGGAGATCGGTTCACCATTTTTTGCCAGAGCGGGCAGACGAAACTGCCTCCCAAGTACCCGCCGCTTCTCACGTTTCTCGAACCCTGTATTTACGACGTATCTCCTCCTGACCCGGATGGCGTGTTTCACCCAAAGGTATGGGCGCTGCGTTTCATTGCCGACGACGGCGCGATTCGGTATCGCGTTCTCTGCCTCAGCCGCAACCTGACCTTTGACCGTTGCTGGGATACGGTTGTGGCGCTCGCCGGCGAACTTACTGATCGTTCGAATGCCATTGTTGTAAATCATCCTCTCGCGGATCTTGTAGCGGCGCTGCCGGGCCTTGCCAGTCGCCCGCTCCCGCGTGGCCGTCGTCTGGGAGTGGAAATGATCGCTGACGAGCTGCGACGCGTGCGTTTCGCCTGGCCGGAAGGCTTCGATGAGAACAAATGTCGCTTCTGGGTAGCGGGCCTGGAGGATAAGACCGCGGCGCCCTTTGGCGCGCGGCGAGACAAAGCGCTCATCGTATCGCCCTTCGTCTCCAATTCGGTCGTGCGTGATTTCCTGGATCGCACTCAGGAGATGCACCTTGTGTCGCGCCCTGAGTGCTTACAGGAGCTGCCAAAGGAAACTATGCAGGAATGCAAGAGTTGACGTGACCGGCGAATTTTGTACCAGGGGGAATGTTAGAGAAACTGGTACAGAAGGAGCTGGAGAATGGCACGCAAGAAGCACGGCGCGGAGCAGATCGTTGCCATCCTGCGTCAGATCGAAGTCGAGTTAGCCAACCACAAGAACATCGGCCAGGCCTGCAAAGAGGCCGGGATCACCCAACAGACCTATTACCGCTGGCGGAAAGAGTACGGCGGACTGAAGCTGGAACAGGCTCGACGGCTGAAAGAGCTGGAGAAAGAGAACAGCCGTTTGCGCCGACTGGTGACCGAGTTGTCGCTGGAGAAGCAAGTCTTGAAGGACGTGGCGGAGGGAAACTTCTAAGCCCCGGACGGCGACGTTGCGCGGTACAGCATGCTCGCGAGCAACATCGGTTGTCGGAGCGGCGTGCGTGCCGGCTGTTGGGGCAATGGCGGGGGACGCAGCGTTACATCGTAACCCAGCGGAACGATGAAGATGAACTCACGCGAGCCATCCTGCAACTGGCCAGTGAGTACGGACGATACGGGTATCGGTGGATCACGGCTTTGCTGCGCGATCTAGGCTGGGAGGTAGGCAAGGACCGGGTGCAGCGGATCTGGCGCCGGGAAGGCCTCAAAGTACCACAGAAACAGCGGCCGCGAGGGCGGCTGTGGCTGAACGATGGCTCCTGTGTACGGCTACGACCGGAGCATGAGAATCACGTCTGGAGCTACGATTTTGTGCGCGCCAGCACGCACGATGGCAGGACGCTGCGGCTCTTGACTCTGATTGACGAGTACACCAGGAAGTGCCTGGCGATCCGGGTGGCGCGGCGGTTGAACAGCTATGACCTGATCGAAACCCTGGCCGACCTGATGCTGGTGCATGGTATCCCGGAACACCTACGGTCGGACAACGGGCCCGAGTTTATTGCCGAAAGACTGCGGAAGTGGCTGTCGGCGGTGGGCGCAAAGACGCTGTACATCGAGCCCGGCAGTCCCTGGGAGAACGGGTACTGTGAGAGCTTCAACGGCAAGCTGCAAGATGAATGCTTAAAGAGCGAGATCTTCTATTCGCTGAAAGAGGCCCAGGTGGTGATCGAACAATGGAGAGTGCACTACAACACGGTACGGCCGCATTCCTCGCTGGGCTACAGACCACCAGCGCCGCAAGCCATCTTGCTGAAGGAACCGGGGCATGGAGATATGGAAAACGCTGCGCGTTTCCCACATCTCCACACCCCCGACTACGACTACGGACTAGGGTCGAAAAAGGCGCTACACTAACATTCCACTTGGTACAAAAGATCGGTCAGGTCATCGCCGCCCGAGCACACCTAGCCACAAGTTGCGCCCTTGACACGCAATCATGTGGCCAGACTTCGCTCGGTCGAATAACTGGAGGTTAGTTGCGGCGGAGCGTACGATGAGGGATGAGCATAATTAACAAAACGAAAGATGAATGCACCAGGATTACGCCCAAAGTCAGGGGTCCGATTCGATGTCACAAATGTCAACTGGTGTGTCGTGATGCCGAGCATTACTTGAGACACGAGTGTGACTCCACTCGATCCCGAGACAATAGTTTCCGCACATCTTCTCCCAACGGCATCGCGTGGCGGACGATGCCCGTCAGCTTCAGCTAAGACAGCTACATGCTTGCCCCCGCGACCTTTACGTTTGGGTGACGTGACCGGCGAATTTTGTACCAGGGGGAATGTTAGAGAAACTGGTACAGAAGGAGCTGGAGAATGGCACGCAAGAAGCACGGCGCGGAGCAGATCGTTGCCATCCTGCGTCAGATCGAAGTCGAGTTAGCCAACCACAAGAACATCGGCCAGGCCTGCAAAGAGGCCGGGATCACCCAACAGACCTATTACCGCTGGCGGAAAGAGTACGGCGGACTGAAGCTGGAACAGGCTCGACGGCTGAAAGAGCTGGAGAAAGAGAACAGCCGTTTGCGCCGACTGGTGACCGAGTTGTCGCTGGAGAAGCAAGTCTTGAAGGACGTGGCGGAGGGAAACTTCTAAGCCCCGGACGGCGACGTTGCGCGGTACAGCATGCTCGCGAGCAACATCGGTTGTCGGAGCGGCGTGCGTGCCGGCTGTTGGGGCAATGGCGGGGGACGCAGCGTTACATCGTAACCCAGCGGAACGATGAAGATGAACTCACGCGAGCCATCCTGCAACTGGCCAGTGAGTACGGACGATACGGGTATCGGCGGATCACGGCTTTGCTGCGCGATCTAGGCTGGGAGGTAGGCAAGGACCGGGTGCAGCGGATCTGGCGCCGGGAAGGCCTCAAAGTACCACAGAAACAGCGGCCGCGAGGGCGGCTGTGGCTGAACGATGGCTCCTGTGTACGGCTACGACCGGAGCATGAGAATCACGTCTGGAGCTACGATTTTGTGCGCGCCAGCACGCACGATGGCAGGACGCTGCGGCTCTTGACTCTGATTGACGAGTACACCAGGAAGTGCCTGGCGATCCGGGTGGCGCGGCGGTTGAACAGCTATGACCTGATCGAAACCCTGGCCGACCTGATGCTGGTGCATGGTATCCCGGAACACCTACGGTCGGACAACGGGCCCGAGTTTATTGCCGAAAGACTGCGGAAGTGGCTGTCGGCGGTGGGCGCAAAGACGCTGTACATCGAGCCCGGCAGTCCCTGGGAGAACGGGTACTGTGAGAGCTTCAACGGCAAGCTGCAAGATGAATGCTTAAAGAGCGAGATCTTCTATTCGCTGAAAGAGGCCCAGGTGGTGATCGAACAATGGAGAGTGCACTACAACACGGTACGGCCGCATTCCTCGCTGGGCTACAGACCACCAGCGCCGCAAGCCATCTTGCTGAAGGAACCGGGGCATGGAGATATGGAAAACGCTGCGCGTTTCCCACATCTCCACACCCCCGACTACGACTACGGACTAGGGTCGAAAAAGGCGCTACACTAACATTCCACTTGGTACAAAAGATCGGTCAGGTCATGGGGAAGCAACGTCGACAGAAAAATCGATGATGTACCTGACAGGGTGAGCGCAGAACAGGCAGGGAGTTTCCTGGATTTCCTGGACGTTTTCACGCATAACGCTCAAAGGGAAAGACCGGAGACATTGCGTGCAGGTCAGCACGATGAAAGGTACCCCGTTGGAGTCCTTTCCATTACGCGGTATCCAAACGGGAGCCGACTGGCGATGATGGTCAATCGCTCGCGCTACCTTGGTGGTGATTAATTCGGCGACCGTACGCAGAAGTTCTTCGGGATGATGCCGCCCCTTGCTATAAAAAGCATCCGCGATGACTCCGCCGGGAACCTGATCGCCGGAATCGTAAGCGCCACTAAGCTTCGCCGCAATGTCAGCGTCCTTCTAGGGGCTGGTGGGAATATCGCGGTGCTTGTCGGCCCTGACGGAAAGCTGCTGGTTGATGCGGAAATCGTTACCGCGCGTCCTCATGTTTCTGAAGCCCTCGGGAGGATCAACGGGGATCCCGTCCAACAATTGACGTAGGGACTGACATAGCGGCGGGAGCGGGAATTCAGGTAGCGGGCATCGCGCTGGTCAGCCCATTTATCGAAGGCGTCGCTACCCGGCACTTCGACGGAAGTAACTTGCACCTGATCGGTGCCGCTCAACTGCACAGCCTGCCCGGCCTCTACCAATTGGTTAATGGTGTTGCCGGTGATTTGTAACTCACCACTGTTCACCGTGACAACCGTCGTGTTCTGGTCGGGATAAGTGTCGATCCGGTATTTGCCGGGTTGGGCAATGGTAACCGCGGCGTTTGGAGTATCGACTTCGATCTCGCTGCCGGAGCGAATCTCATAAAGCCGGATGCGCAGCGTTCCCTGCGCCAACCCGAGCTGAATCACTTGGTCGCTGACATTAGTCGTTGTGAGGTCGGTTTGCTCCGACAGCCGTATTGCGATGTTTCCGGTCTCGAGTTCGGCACGCGCGCCCTGGTCGGTCCACAGACGATCGCCGGTGGTGAGGGGATAGTTGAGCGTTGCCTGGCTCCAGTTATTTTCGCCGGAAGGCTCAAAGGACACTGCGCCATCCACATAACCAAGGCGTACCACGCGGTTAGGCGGGTCGCCGGCATCGGCGAACACCGGCAGGGCAAGCAGCATTGAACAGAGGAGCATCAAGACCACTGAAATTTGTGTTCGTATTTTCACTTTCCTCACCTTCTTACCTTCGAATCATCGGAGTGTTGGTCTTCACCGCTTACTTCTCCCGCTTCTTCGCCAAGGTTGGAGATTGGGTCTCAATCGCCTTCGCCGCTCCCCGTTTACCCCCCTTCAACCGACAGCAAATCTTGAACTTCTTCCCGCTCCTGCATGGGCAGCCGGCATTCGGATCGTAGCTCGAGCTGCGCGCGAAGGTCTGTTGCAGCAGAGATGCTGTGTCCTGATGGAATATATTCCGGAGCATCCCATACAATCGCGGGTCCTTTTCCTTGAGCAACTCCGGCGAGTTGAAGAAGTACTCCGCCAGCACCGCGAAGAACTCGCGGTCGTTCGTGTAAGCGTAATCGCGGATGTAGGAACGGTTCTTGGAAGGATGGGCAAGCTCACGTGCGACATACTGCACCCATTCCGTGACCGCTTGCAGGGGAACCTCGCGGGGAACACCGCTTTCGGCCACTTCTCGCTCGACTAGATGCGCGAATTCATGAACGCCCACATTGTCTCTGGCGGAGGGATTATCGAACCCATCGAAGAGCCATGGCTTGGACAGAATCACTACACCACGTAGCTGCCCAATTCCGACCATCCCACCCACGTTCTCATCGGGCCCTCCGGCGGTTTGATAATCCTCTCCGAAAGAGCGGGGGTAGACGAGCACTTCGCCTAGGCGATGGTACTCCCAATCATCGAATCCGAAGATAGGGATCGCTGCGCTGGCGGCAACCAGGACCCGAACGGTGTCATCGACCTCGGTTTCGATTCCGGTAATCCGGACCTCATCGAGGAAGACTTTGACAAGCTGCCGGAATCGTTCTTTCTCAGGGTCTGGCAGCGATCGGAAGAATGCGACGTGAGACTGAAGCACCTTTTCCCACGAATCGGGGAACGGTTGTCCCATAACCTCCAATCGCCGCACGCATCGTCGTCGAACCAACCAATAGATGAACGGAGAGAGACCCAGAGAGAGCAGAGCAGGATGGAAGAACCAACCTGCAACCAAAGACACCGCTGCCGTCCCGCCCGCAAGGGCGAAGGCCTGATCGCGGTTTCGCCGGTTCCTCTCGGGGGTCACCAGCATGATCGTCTGCTCCTGGTAAGAATTCGTGGAAAGAGGAGCAAGGGGAAAAAGACCTAGAACATCAACGAGAAACCCATTCGTCTGACATGATAGGCGCATCCCTGCTTAACCTGCGTAATATCCCAACTCGTACGTGATCCTGAGCACGGCCCGGCTCTGCATGTGCCCGGACGGGACTCCCATTGACGCGGGCCCCAAGTCGGCTTCTAGGAAGTTCGCCGGATCAGTCCCGAGAAACGCCGCGCTGTGAGTCGGACAAGGTGTTCTGGATCGAGAAAGAGCGCGTGTGGAAGTGCTACGGTAAGCACGACCATGCGAAGTTTTCCCTCAAAACCGGAACTGTCATGGAAGATTCGCCCATCGGCATCGACAAGTGGCTGGTTGCGTTGTGGCTTGTCGTCAACTGCAAAAACGGCATTAGCTCCGCTGAGATGGCGCGAGACTTGCACGTCACTCAGAAATCCGCATGGTTCCTGAATCACCGCATCCGCTATGCATTGCATGAAGGCTCGTTCGACAAGCAGCTTTCTGGCGAAGTCGAAGTTGACGAAACGTTTATCGGGGGCAAAGCCCGCAACATGCATCTTGACAAGCGCCATCGCCGCATCACTGGCACAGGGGGAAAAGATAAAACTGCGGTCATGGGCATTCTGGAACGCGGCGGCAGAATCCGCGTGAAAGTCGTTCCGAATCGGCGCAAGAGTGCTCTACAGGCAGAAGTTAAGAATCACGTTGCAGCGGGATCGGCGCTCTACTCCGATGCGCTAAAGTCTTATGACGGACTCGCACAGGAGTACGCGCACAAAGTCATCGACCACGCCGAAAAGTACGTTGACGGCAAGGTCCATACCAACGGCCTCGAAAACTTCTGGAGTTTGTTGAAGCGTGGCATCAATGGAACCTATGTCAGCGTCGAACCATTCCATCTCTTTCGCTATCTTGACGAGCAGGTGTTCCGCTATGAGAACCGCGCCACAAGGGGCAAGCCGCTCGACGACTTCGACCGCTTCAAGTTGGCCGCTGGACAAATCGTCGGCAAGCGCCTTACATTCGAGCAGTTGACGGGCTTCCACGCCCTCCCGCGATCGACCGAGTGTTGAAAGGTGTGTTCTGGGGACTTGCGACAAACCCTCAGGGATATGAAAAGCTGTGGGGGCCTATACGCATAGCCAAGACCCGATCACTTGGACTAGACCTTCCCATTTTCCGAGTGTTCTTTCAGATCGAGAACGAAGGGAAGGACGATGAACGAATACTCCTATGCTGGATCGAAGAAATTGATGCCATCGACGAAATCATGGACTGACTTAGAAAAATGACCAAGCCACGTCCGGAGATGTTCGAAGGTCCAGAAGCGTTTCAGCGTTTCCATGACGCTGCCAAGAAAATGCTCTCTGTGCCGAAGAGCGCGATTCCTAATCCTTTCAAGAAGCGGACACAGAAACGCAAAAGGCCGAAGAAGTGACCGAAGAAGAGATCATCAAAGCAGTGCGCTTGCGATACCGCATTTGCAATTATCTTTTCCGGCTTGGGGCCATCTGGATATTCGTCGGCGCCGTAGTGGGGGCCTTCGCCCTCTTCCACGACTGGTGGATATGGCCACGATACTCGGTTGAACTGGTTGGCTTCGGCATATTCACATCTGCCTTCGCCCTTACGCTGGCTATTTACCGCTGCCCCGTTTGCGACCGTTACTTGAGCAAGTTTAGGCCCGACAAAACAAAGTGCGCCCATTGCGGAGCGAGAGTTCGCTCATCTGCAAATAGCCCATATGAATGACTCGGCTGCGTTAGTCTGCCAAGTAAATAGTTACCCAAATTTGAATCCGCAATTTAATCCGCCGTACCCGATCGCAGCGGTTGAAATCTCGATCGAGTAGCGCTCTCGAGCGCCCTACGCGACCCGCATTTTCAGTCTCTTCCTTCGGGGAGAACTGGACCTTCGTATCAGTGATCTCCTCAAAACGGTGTTGAGCAATAGGCCAGGCATACCTCGCTCCGCGCCTGCGGCACAGCCGCGCGATGCCGCGCAGATCCTGCGCAAGGCCGTCCGCATCGACCCAACATTAAATCGCGTCACCGTCCTATCGTACACTCCGACTGCTCAAGCGCCAAGGCCTGTCGACGAGCTCGACCTGCTGCACGTCAAAGGCGAGGGCCACTTCTACGAGCGCCGCCCGCAACGCGACCACATGCACATGACCTGTCTCAGGTGCGGCAAGGTGCAGGAGTTCGAAAGCGATTTATTCGATCGCGTCAAGGGCCAGGTCGAGCGCGACTGCCACTTTCATATATTGGTGGCCCGCTTCGGAATCGGCGGTTATTGCGCCGCCTGCAGGAAGTAGAAACGGCTGCCCCCTCGCACTTGGCTTGCTATTAACTGAGTCTTCAGCACCCAGACAGCTACTCGGCACCTTTCGGGGATAGATTTCCTGCTCCAGGCATACCAAGCTGACGCAAACTTTTTCTGGCTATAAAGCGCTGGCCGCAGATGTCCCTTTTTTCGAACGGACTGCGCTTATCCGGGTAGTGGCAAATCTCGGAAGACCGCAAAGCGCTACACTCCCGGAGGACACGACTCCGAAGCGAAAGGACAAAGGGAGGAGATATGAGTCATTTCACAGGGCATTTGCAAATAAGCCCAAACGATCAATCGTTTCTCGATACCGCCCTGCTCGTTATGGGCAACCCACCCGACATATCCATCGCAACCCGGTTCCTTCGGGGTAAGGGTTTCGGCAATGGAATGCTGATTACAGTTGCTGGAACCATAAGCACTCTCGCGGGCCACAGCGCGGTCATCCTGATGACCGACGCGATCGGTAGCGGCCCCTAGGTCGACTAGTGGCCTGACGCCGTCGGGTTTCAAAGCACGGCTAGTCATTCGAAAAACGTACAGGCACGTGGCACGCACCAGTACGGGAGGCACCGTGAAAGCTCGCATCATTTTGTCATTCGCCATGCTCTGCTTGGTCATTGTCTGTGGTTACCAGGCGTGGGCACAGGCACAGAAACCCTTCGCTCCTCATAAGCCTAGTGAGGGGCGGCAGGAGAAGATAGCGGCTGACCGAGAATCAACCGACGGCGTCGACAACGGAATCTACATTAGCTCACCTAAGGTCTATGACGATGCTTCGCTGCAATTGATGCTGAACGCCGCGCGTGCTCAGCTCGCCTCCGTGCAGGGCATCAATCAGGCCGGCTTGCTTCAGCAGATTGGTGCCGTAACCGGCGGCACGTCGGTGCAGAACGCTTTTTCCGCGCAGATCTCAGGCGGACCGTCCATTCCCCAGGTCGCAACTGTAGCTAATGGGGCAACTTCCCAGCAACAAGTCGCAACCGGTGGAGCGACGCCCGGGACAACTCTCACGACGACCGCGCCGAATCAGGTAGTCACTACAACGGCGACTCCACCGACGATTCCGACAGCAGCCCTCCCCACCAGCGCTGGATTTTCGCCTCCAGCGAGCTTCGGCGTTAATGCGTTGGGAGCGCTGAATGAGCAACTGCAGCTCACCTACGAGATAGCGAATGTTTCGCTATTGCTGGAAGGATCGCTCACGGACCGATTTGTGGGACCGACCACGCCCGGGGAAATTGACCCAACGACCCCCGCCCCGATTGATAAGCGTCGCACTACGCTTGGTTTTCCGATCACTATCACTCCCCGCAAGGAATACAAGAATGCCGTCGCCGTGGTTGAGGTCGAAATCAAAGCGCCCATATATGTTTTCTCCGACGAGCCCCCTGCAATTACAGCACTGTTGCCACGCGAGAAAACATATAATGTGGCCGCGATTACAAACAATCTAGCGTCCGTCGGTGCGGGCTTCGTAACTCAGGTCATCGGCGGTAGTTTCTCGTTTCTTCACGGCAGAAGCACTTACTATGTAGTTCAGGACCAGGACACAATTGCCTTAACGATGGCGCCTACCAATCCTAAGAACGAGGTTGCGTTCCAATGGCAGTTCAAGCCGGTACTTGGCCAGGCATTTGTGCAGCCGGGCATGCGGCAAACCTTCGCGCAAGTAGCTGTTCCTATTGAGGACACATCGCAATGCTTCGGTACCGCGTACATTAAGACATATTGGCGGCACTTCGACAAGAAAAAGGGCACCGCCGGCGACATCATCTCGGATTCAATCCGAGAGTACACAATGTGGGCTATTCCTACCTTTGACCTCACGCCGGTCATTCGGCGTGTAACGTACGAAGATCTGGGCGGTGGTCAAATTGATGTGAGCGTTCCCGGGCAATTCATTGACGGCACATATGTGCGGGTTGGAAACGCATACTATAGGCCCGGTTCTCCCGGCTTCACCTTCGAGCCGCAACGGATTCGCTTTGTTGCCGCTGCCAACGACATTGTTAAGGACCAGCCTTACCTGGTCAATCGCGACGGATCGGAGGTCGCGATCGTTGATCCCTCTGTTCGTGATCCGCGGTCTCAACCCGCTGGGGGCTGTTTTGACGAAACACCCCGTCTCCCACAGGAAACAAAGGATGGTGACGAGCAGAAAAAAAAGGAGACGCAAGCAGAGAAACAGCCGGATCCATGCGACTCCAACTGTGCAGTGAAAACAACTACATTCGACGATTCGAACTCGCTACTTACGTTCACCATCCGCAAGCTTCCCTATGGTGGCCCCCAGCTTAACGGAAAACCGGATTTGGATGCTTACACCCTCATTGTCGCCAACCGCGTTTTCGGATTGTCGGACAGTCCTATAGTGCGCATACCGATAAACCAGGACGGGTACGTAGAGTTCCGGGCCATTGTTCCCACCTCGCTGGTAACTACGGCGCGCAGGGCCAGCGTACAACCACTGTTTTGGGGCACAAAGGCGACTGCGAAGGGCCAGAACTATCTATTGTCTGCCAACATTGGATACATAGGACTGGAGAGCACGTCCGAGAAGATCGTGTTGGTTGGGAAAACCAAAGACCAAGCCACGTTTATGCTGACCGGTAATCGACTGGATAGTGCCGTAATCAAAGGGCCAGCAAGCGCCTGTTTCACTCATGACATCGCGATGAGGGATACAGCGACGATCCGCTTCTTCACTCTCTCGCTTGATGACTGGAAGCTATACAAGGGCGTCCTCCTGCAAAAGACGGTCAACGAGCGCCCCGAGCTTGTGACGCTGCCCGCTTTGGACGACAAGGCCGCGTCGACACCGCTGCTTACGCCGAAGTACCGGATCACCGTTGGAATGGATGATGTCGCGCTGGTGGGAGATAACTTGGAGAAGCTCTACACCAACATCAGCTCGGTTACATTTAATAACACGAAGACCCTCGCCGTTAGTCTGGCGCTCGACAAGAAGTCCCTGATTGTAAGTGGGCTGGTTGCCGCCGGCGTAACCACGGAACCGATCACTCGCGACATCAACTTCGCATTCAAGGATGGCACGAAAGCCACCGTGACGCTGGAAGTCGTAAGCAGCAAGGTCGAGACCACGACTGCTCCCACGGCTGCCGCCACGACTGCTGCGGCCAAGTGAGGTCCGGGATTCAGATGGGGTTGTGGTTCTAGTTGCGGCGAGTGGCCCATGCTTTCGTTGTCATGCTACTCCCCATAGACCTCGGTGCCCCATCCTCGTTGCGGTCTTTTGGTGACAGGACGGGGTACCGAATCTTTCCTACTCGAAACTCGAAACGGAGAAGTCAAGCTGGTAAGCTTCGCTGCATGGTGCGGTTTCTGTTCTGGAGCCTGAATCGGCGCGGGAAAGTTGCGTTGGCGATCAGCGAGACATCTGGTACGCTCCCGCTGTGCCGAAGTTCTTGTTCTGGAACCTCAATCAAAGACACATTCCTGAGCTGATTGCGCGGCTGGCGCGGGAGGAGCTGGTGGACGTGCTCATCCTGGCAGAGTGCGCGATCGAGCCCGCGCACATGCTGGAGGCGCTGAACGCCGAGCGCACCGAGTATGACTTCGGCTTCACCAGTTGCAACCGGCTGCGCGTCTTCACTCGCGCATTTCGGACCGCACGTCGCACCTCGGATCACCAGATACACGGAAGCAGTTGCCAATCAAGGTATGGGGGTGTATTCCTTTGGCTGGGGCTTCCTGTAGCGACAAGACCGTGTGCGCTGGATCATTGCGCCTTTCTAGCTCGAGGTCAAGGCCCAGCTCAATCCATTCTTCAATCCATCGAGCCGCTGGCTTACGCGTGTTTGCAGGAGGTCAGGCGGTTCCCTGCGATGGCGTAAGTTGTTGTGGGGATTGAATAGATGGGCTTTGACACGGTAGAGGTCAGGAGTTCGAGTCTCCTCGTGCCTACCATTCTTCTCACACAGTTGCAACAATCTACTCGCCTCACGTTTACAGGGCACCTCAAAACTATTTGGCCCTTCAATGAGTTGCACGCCTTCCGCGCGGTTCCACGAGCAGTGTTCCGAGAGGTCATCCGGGCGCGAATTCTGCACCTCTCAGTGTTCGCATAGCATCTGTAATAAAGCAGTTTCTTCGGGGACGAGGAATTTGAAAAGGATTCTCGCAGTTCTCTCACCTTTATTGTTGGGCTTGATTGTTCTGGCGACTTCGGGTTGCAGCAATACGGAAGCAAAGAAACCTGCGCCTCAGACCTTGCCTGTCAACACTAAGACCATTGACTTGGCAGAGGTGCCGCAAACCGATGAGTATGTAGCGACCGTCAAGTCACGCCGCTCGGCCACTATCCAGCCCCAAGTGGATGGCTCCTTGACGCACATACTGGTGAAATCGGGCGATCATGTCCACGCTGGACAAGTCTTGATGACCATCGACCCGCTCAAACAGCAGGCCACGGTCGACCAGCAGGTCAGCACGGAAGCCCAGAAGAAAGCGGTGTTCGACTATGCTCAGCGCGACTTAGAGAGGCAGCAGCACCTGTTTGATGCGGGCGTAATCAGCAAGCAAAGCTATGAACAGGCGGTACAGGCCTTCGACAACGCCAAGGCGGATTGGGATTCTTCCAAAGCTGCGCGGATCACGCAGCAGCGCCAGCTCGCCTATTACAACCTGGTCGCGCCGTTCGCCGGTGTTATCGGCGACATTCCCGTCCATATCGGCGACTATGTTTCTCCGCAGACGGTGCTTACCACCGTGGATGAGAATGCCGACCTTGAAGCCTATATCTATATCCCGACCGAACGCTCGGGAAATATCCGCATCGGTCTCCCGGTGCAGATCGTAACTACGACTGGCGAAGTCATCGAGAATACCCAGATAAACTTCGTCTCGCAGCAAGTCGACAACGCAGTCCAGGGCGTCCTGGCCAAGGCGCCGATTCACGTTTCACTCGACCGCTTCCGTACCGAACAGCTGGTAAAGGCTCGGGTGGTCTGGAGCACCAGTCCCACGCCGACGGTTCCCGTGTTGGCCGTTACCCGTATCGGCGGACAACCGTTCGTCTACGTTGCCACGGAAGCAAACGGAGTCACGGTCGCCAAACAGCGCTCAGTGACACTTGGTGACACCATCGGTAACGATTACGCAGTAAAAGGTGGACTGAAGCCAGGGGAAAAAGTGATCGTCTCCGGCACCCAGTTCCTCATTGATGGGACACCGGTGCGGCCGATAAGCTAACCCAACCGGTCGCCTATTTCATTCCCGCCGCTTGCATGTGGCGACGAGAAATCGAGAATTGCGTTGGTTGATTTTTTCATTCAGCGACCCATTTTTGCGACTGTTTGCGCTCTGCTGATTATTCTGGCGGGGGCGGTCTGCATTCCCACGCTGCCTATCTCGCTTTATCCCAACCTGGCTCCGCCGCAAGTCACGGTCACCAGTAACTACGTAGGCGCAAATGCGCGAGTAGTGGAGTCGGCGGTCACCATTCCTCTGGAGCAGCAGATTAACGGCGTCGAGGGCATGCACTACATCACCTCGACCAGTTCAAACGACGGCACCAGCAGCATTAACGTAACCTTTCGGACTGGATATGATCTGAACATCGCAGCCGTCGACGTGCAGAACCGGGTGGCGACTGCCCAGGGAAGATTGCCTCAGGAAATTAAGAACACCGGTGTCACCATCACCAAAGCAAATCCGAACTTCGTCTTTGCCGCTGGATTCTATTCTCCCGACAACAGCCTTTCCAACCAGTACATCTCGAACTACCTGGACGTTTATGTAAAAGACGCGTTGAAGCGCATCCCGGGCGTAGGCGACGTCATAATTTTCGGCGAACGCAAGTACGCCATGCGAATCTGGCTGGATCCCACGAAACTGGCTCAGCGGCAATTGACCGCTGCCGACGTCGTGGCAGCGTTGCAGGAGCAAAATGTCGAAATCCCGGCAGGCCAGCTGGGACGTCCGCCGGCCGATCCGAAACAAAACTTCCAGGTCACACTACGCGTGGTCGGACGTCTTTCCGACCCCCGGGAGTTCGAGAACATCATCATTAAGAACACGAAGAACAGCATCGTGCAGCTTAAGGATGTTGGGCGTGCGGAGATCGGGGCGGAAAACTACGACACCAACCTTCTATACAGCGGCCATGAAGCCGTTGGCATAGGCGTTCAGCAGTTGTCGAACGCCAATGCCCTGCAGGTCGATAAGGCCGCCCGAGCCGAACTGGCGGAGCTGTCCAAGTCGTTTCCTCCCGGAATCAAGTACGTCATCGCCTTTGACACTACCACGGTCGTGGGCGACTCGATCCGGGAAGTAGTGAGGACACTGGAGGAAGCAGTCCTCATCGTCATCATCGTCATCTTCGTGTTCCTGTTGGATTGGCGCGCCACAATCATTCCCGCAGTTACTATCCCGGTGTCGCTGATAGGCACGTTTGCCTTCGTCAAGGTCTTCGGCTTTTCCATCAATTCGCTGACCCTGTTCGGTATTACACTCGCGACCGGGCTGGTAGTCGATGATGCCATCGTGGTCATCGAGAATGCACAGCGACACATCAACGCGGATCGGACAGACGCGCGCACCGCGACATCGGTCGCCATGGCCGAAGTCTCCAGTGCCGTCGTCGCCACCTCCCTTGTATTGATCTCGGTATTCGTGCCGGTGTCGTTTTTCCCGGGGACGACGGGAATTCTATACAAGCAGTTTTCGCTGACCATCGCATTTGCCATTGCGATTTCACTGTTCAACGCTCTGACCCTGTCGCCGGCGCTGGCCGCAATTCTGCTGCGCAACGAAGAGCACAAATATTCCCTGTTCGATTGGACGCGTATCCGATTTCTCTCGCGTGGCTATAGGGCCTTCGCACACGGAGTCGATCGTGCGATCAACGGACTTGGCGTGGGCTACGGCGTCGTGATTTCCAAGGTGCTGAAGTATCGCTATGCCGTCGTGATTCTATTTCTGGTTGGGCTGGCAGCGACGGGCTACATGTACATTCATGTGCCTACAGGCTTCGTGCCGCAGGAGGACCAGAACTACTTCATCGTGATTGTGCAGGCGCCGCCTGGAGCCTCGCTTTCCTACACAACCAGTGTCGCGCAACAAGCCGAGAAAATTCTGCGCGCCGATCCTGATGTTTTTGGCACGTTCGCCGTACCTGGCTTCTCGCTTTCTGGAGGCAGTTCGGCCAACTATGGATTGATTTTCGCGCCGCTCAAGCCGATTGATGACCGCAAAGGAAAGGGACACGCTGTCAGCGACATTGTGGCACGAGTGTCTCCCAAGCTCTTTGGCGTACCAGGAGCCGTCATCGTTGCCCTTGAACCGCCGGCGATCAATGGCATCGGTAGTTTCGGCGGCTTCCAGTTCCAGTTGCAAGACCTGGGACGCAACACGCTGGAAGACTTAGATACGGTGGCTCACAAGATCGTCGCGGGCAGTCGGCAGCGTCCCGACCTCACCGGATTGTTCACCAGCTACACAGCTACCGATCCGCAACAGTTGGTGCAGATCGACCGCGTGAAGGCGAAAGCCATCGGCGTGCCCATTAACCAGGTGACGCAAGCATTAGGCGTGTACATGGGCTCCGAGTATGTAAACGATTTCGACTTCAATAACCGCTCCTATCGCGTTTACGTGCAGGCGGACCAGCCGTTTCGCATGAATTCACGTGACCTGCGGCAATACTACGTCCGCTCGGACACCAACGGTCTGGTGCCACTGGACAATATCGTGTCGCTGAAGGAGACATCAGGGCCGCAGGTCATTAACCACTTCAACCTCTTCCGGTCAGCCGAGATCGACGGCGCGGCGGCGCCTGGCTATAGCTCTGGTCAGGGCTTGAAGGCGATGGAAGAACTGGCCAAGCAGAACATGCTCCAGGGCATGTCCAGTAGCTGGTCGGGCCTGGCGCTGGAAGAGGTAGAAGCCAGTGGCAAGGCCATCATCATCTTCGGCTTGGGTCTGCTGGTTGTCTACCTGACGTTGTCCGCGCAGTACGAGAGTTTCGCCCTGCCATTCATCATTCTTCTGGCCGTACCTATGGCGGTGTTGGGAGCTCTGCTGTTTGTCTCGATGCGTGGACTCGTGGATGACGTCTACGTTCAGATAGGCCTCGTGTTGCTGATTGGACTTTCAGCCAAGAACTCGATCCTGATCGTGGAGTTCGCCGAGCAGTTGATCGAGCGCGGCCGTTCCATCATCGAAGCAGCGATTGAGGCAGCCGAACTGCGCTTGCGGCCGATCCTGATGACCTCGTTCGCCTTCATCCTGGGCGTGCTGCCCCTTTACTTTGCCACCGGCGCCGGCAGGTTGGGACGTCACTCCGTAGGTACCGCAATTGTTGGAGGCATGTTGTTCTCCACGATGCTGAATCTGCTCTTTATCCCGGTGCTGTACGTAATCCTGAAGAGCTGGCTGGTGGCACTGGTAAGGAAATCAGAGACGCCGGAGCGCGTCAACGAAGATGTCGCAGCATGACACAGTAAGCACATACGAGATTAAGCGCTGGAGCCAATCGCATGAGCACCGTGGTACAACCGTCACTGCATAAGATTCAAACTCCTCAATTGCCGCAGGGCGACTCTTGCCTGGTTGTGATCTTCGGAGGCACCGGCGACCTGACCCGCCGCAAACTGATCCCCGCTCTTTATGACTTGGCCTGCGTCGGCTGCACCAATCGCAACTTCGAAGTACTCGGCGTCGGCCGTACCCATCTCGATGACGAAGAGTTTCGCTCGCGCTTGCGCGAAGGAGCTGCCACCTCCAAAGACGCGCGAAGTTTCACCCCCAAGGGCTGGGAGGACTTTGCGGAGCGGCTGCATTACCTGGTCGGCGACGCTGATCGGCGTGACTTCTATTCCGCCTTGAAGGCGAAGATCGAGGAAATGCAGAAGAGCGGCGCCAGCAAGAATGTGCTCTTCTATGTCTCGACCCCGGCGTCACTCGCGCCGCCTATCGTGGAAGACCTGGGCGAGGCCGGACTGGCGCGTAACAGCGAAGGCTGGACGCGCATCATCCTGGAAAAACCCTTCGGCCGTGACCTCAAAAGCGCGCAGGAGTTGAACGAAATCGTCTCGCGCGTCTTCGATGAGCGCTCGGTCTACCGCATCGACCACTATCTCGGCAAAGAGACAGTGCAGAACATCATGATGTTCCGCTTCGGTAACTCGATGTTCGAGCCGGTTTGGAACCGCAATTACATCGAGTACATCGAGATTACGGCCGCAGAGACGCTGGGCGTCGAGGGTCGGGGTGCTTTCTACGAGGAAACCGGTGCGCTGCGCGACATGGTAGCCAATCATATGCTCCAGTTGCTCATGCTGACCGCGATGGAGCCACCCGTAGCTTTCGATGCTGACTCAGTGCGCGAGCAGAAGGTGCAGGTGCTACGCGCAATCCAGCCGATGACGAGCGAACAGGTCGCAAAGTTTACCGTTCGCGGCCAGTATGGTCCCGGCAAGATCGACGGAAAGCCGGTGCCCGGCTATCGCCAGGAGCCCGGAGTCAACCCGCACTCCATGACCGAAACTTACGCGGCGGTAGAGTTTCACGTCGACAACTGGCGCTGGGCGGGAGTGCCATTCTATGTGCGTGCGGGCAAGCGGCTCGCCAGGCCGTTAACGGAGGTTGCGGTGCATTTCAAGCGCACCCCACAAGCGCTGTTTTCGCGCAATCCCGAGGACGTGCACCACAACGTCATCACCCTGCGGATTCAGCCCAACGAGGGTATTGCGCTGAGCTTCGGCGCCAAGCAGCCGGGCCAGCAAATGCGAGCCATCGGCGTGGACATGGACTTTTCTTATCACGACGCTTTTGGCACCGACACACCCGCCGCGTACGAGACGTTGTTGCTCGATGCCATGCGCGGCGACGCCACACTCTTCACCCGCCGCGACGAGGTGGAAGCCGAGTGGCGAATCATCACGCCCATCGAGGATGCCTGGGCTCAGCTCTCTCCACCAGAATTTCCTAACTACGCAGCGGGCAGCGAAGGACCGGACGCGGCAAACAGCCTCGTCGAGTCCGATCACTTAAGCTGGCGCTCGCTGCTTCGTGCGGTATGACGTTCGTTGTTGACTGGAAGAGCTGATCGGCACTACTGCACGGTTATCGTTACCTGAGCGGTATGGAAAACCGGCGTGGTTGCTCCTTGCGCATTCACGACCACCGTATAGGTTCCCGGCTGCGCCAAACCGCCTGACGACCTCCCCCCACTGCTACCGCAAGCGACTTGAAACGACACCAAACTCAGCACGCCGACGCAAAGCAACAGCCTCAGCCAGTTTCGCGTGCGCCGCGAGCATCGCGATTTCACGCTGACACTAATCAAAGTCCCCAGGAATGGGAAGAAGATGGCGAGCGCAGCTACAGTGGGCCTCTTTCTTGCTGCGGTTAGACCGGAGGTGTTTACGGCCAACGTCGCGTTGCCTGCCCCACCCACCGGTATATCCAACGACGATGGCGTCACCGTGCAAGTGGGGGAGGATGCTGAGGCGGGAAGAACGGAACAACTGAGGTTCACCGTATCCGTGAAGTTATTCAACGTGCCGATCGCGATGCCGGCCACCCCCTGACCTCCAACAGGAACTGTGCCCAACGAAGGTGGACTTATGGTGATGGTAAAGTCCGGTTGCGGCGGAGTAGTGCCATTGGCCAGGAAAGTATAGCCAATGGTTATGTTGGAGTTCATCACGACAACACAAGAACCGGTACCTGAGCAGAGTGGAGGATTTTGTGTAGAACTCCAGCCATAGAAGTAAGAGCCGGGATCCGGCGTGGCCGTCAACGTCACCTGCGTGCCGGCAGCAAAGTTGAAACTGCAAACGGTGCCGCAGTCGATACCTCCCGGGTTGCTGGTGACCGTTCCAGTTCCCGGAGAAGAGCCGAGACCTATCCCTGTTACGGTAAGGTTGTAGAGTTGCGAGACGGGATTGAAGGTCGCTGTGACGTTCATGTTGCCGGCCAGCTGAAACTCACACGTGAGGTTCATCGCACAACTCGCCGGGGCATCGCCACCCCAGCCTCCAAATTGGTCCTGGAACGGCGTCGCCGTGAGTGTAATGTTCGTCCCCAGCGGGAAGCTGGCGGTGCAGACTCCAGGGTTATTAGGATCGTCGGAGCACATGTCGATGCCGGCAGGCATGCTTGAAACTGAGCCCAAGGCGCCGCTCGGTCCACCGTTGATCGTAACGTTGAGAGTGGCGTAGTTGGGAGGCGGCACATTCAGCTTGGCAACGAATGCGTCAGGGCATAAAACCTGGTTTCCATTGATAGTGCAGTTTTGCGTGCTTCCAATCGAGCCCTGGTAGGCATTCTTGGTGGGAAAGTCAGTGGAATTTGTATCTCCTGTCACATAGACGTTCTCGACGGAGTCTGCTGCAATCCCGCCACCGATAACGTCCTCATCTCCAGAGCCCCCGAGGAACGTCGAGAAGGTCAGCGCATTCCCGCCAAGATTGAAGGCGCTAATAAAAGCATCGTTGCCTCCTCCAATTGTGCTCTGCGTGGGGGAAAATAACGGAAAATCAGGAGAGTTCGTTCGTCCGGTAACATAGACATTGGTGCTGGGATCAATCGCAATCCCTAGTCCTGCATCCATCTTGCTGCCGCCAAGATAGGTGGAGAACACGAGTGCAGTGCCGGCAGGATTCATTTTGGAGACGAACCCGTTCTGCGCGCCCTTGAGCGCGCCCTGGAAAGGATTTTGTAGCTTGAAGTCGCTCGACGACGTCTGCCCCGTGAGATACGCGTTACCGCTCATATCGGCTGCAATCGAATAGGCGTCATCCTTACCGCTGCCACCCAGGAATGTTGAATGCACATAGTTGGGCGCCACGTTGGCGTTACACGGCTCCGCTGCGTACGTACAGAGCACCGTAACGAAAGCGTCGTCCTGACCCCCGTTGCATTTACCATCTGTTCCACAGGTGGGCTGAAAGGCGCCGGGGGTCGTGTAAAAATCGGGGCTGTTCGTTCCTCCGGTGATATAGATGTTGGTTTCGACGCTAGCTGGCTTATCCAGAGCAATCCCCGCCGCGAAGTCCTGGTTGGAGCCCCCTAGAAATGTCGAGAACCAGAGTTCGCCGAAGCTCTCTGCCAGCTTTGTCACAAACCCGTCGGACGGGCCCGAACCGTGCCCCATATTGATTTGGGAGTCGTTGCCCAGAGGAAAGCAACTCGCGAAGTCTGGCGAAGTTGTTTCGCCGGCAATATAGATGTAGCTGAACCCCTCGCCGTAGGCAGTATCGGCTGTTATTGCCAGGCCGGCGTCTGAATTCGAGCCTCCTAGGTAAGCCGACGACCCCGCGTTGTAAACCCCTGAACCATTCAACACGAAGACAAACGCATTCTGCGTGCCGCACTTCGTCCCGTAAGCTATCGGGAAGCATCCTGTGCCACAGAAATTCGTGCCTGCAGGAAAGTCATCGGAATCCGTGTATCCAGTGACATAGATCCCTCCAGGGTTTACCGCGATGCTCGTCCCAACATCATCTCCACTGCCTCCCACCAGCGTGGAAAATATAAGTTGCCCGCTGGAGTTGAATTCAGTCACGAAGACGTCGAAACCGCCGGCATAGTTATAGCCTCCACCGGTATTCGGAAAGTCTGCCGAGGCCGTGGCACCTGTGACAAAGCTATCACCGGCATCATCGACAGCGATTCCCAGTCCCTCATCCTGACCGTCTCCACCCAGGTAGGTCGTGTAGGTAACCGAGGGATCAATGACCAACTCCCGGCGCCGGTCATACCGTCCCAGCGCCAGTCTAACTTCGCCGTTCCTACTTTGTGCAAAACGGACATCAACCAATTTTCGTTGCCCATCAGGCGTGTCTTGGTAGGCTAGGGGCCGATGGATCTTAAGATCGCCGGCTGACGACGACAGTACCACATTTCCTGAACCGTCAATCCGGGCGCGCCGTGCACCCTTGAAAGCCACCTTGATTCGTTTCGGGTCGGCATGCGGGTTTACCACGAAGTCAAACTCAAGCTCTCTCGTGATACTCCTGAAGGCAATATCGATGCCTGGATAAATCTCATTCGCCTGGACTCGTGAATAGAGCGGAACCGCGGCGGCCCATCGCGTTTTGTCGCGGCCAATATAGTAGTTTTTCTTTCCCGGAAGCTGGTTGGTGGCTGAAAAATCCAGCGTCGGGTGCGCTCCAACCAATTGCAGGACTATGGAAGTCCAGGAGGAAGGTCTGCTTGTCTGGTGCGCCGCTGTCTGGGCAGCTATGGACTTCACGCTGGACGGCAATTCAAGACGCTCGGGCAGCACGAAGACCGCTTCGGACGACGTAAGAAACAGAGAATACTGACTACCTTTAGCCGCATATTTCACCGCCGAATCCATCTGCCCGCGATTGGGCTCGAAGCCAAGCGGCAGACCGGACATCATCGCCACGGCACGCGACTTGGCAGCATCGTTGCTAACTTTTTGCCTATTAGGCTGAGCCTGAGCAAATGCTGCTGTCGATAGCATCATGCTGATCAATCCCACAGTGACTAAAAGCGTTAGAAATGAAAGCCGGCCAAAGGGAATCCGGCCTTTACGCTGAAAATATCCGCAGTTTGAAGGCATAAATGTCCCCATTAAATGCCATCACACGTAACGGCAATATGAATAGAACATAACTAACAAATGAATTTTTGGTTTCATGATCTTCCGTGGAGACGAAAGGTTGGAGCTTTCTATAGCGGGATCGGTAAAACCCACATTAGTGCAAGCGGCAGTAGTCCTCTAGTGCTGCGGTAGAAAAATTAATCTTCCCTTCATCAAACAGTTACACATTGTGTCGATACTTGCGCCGAACGCTTGACACAGTTCTGTCCAATATCTCGCCGTAGCTGCTCCGCAACGGCATCCGCTGATGACTGTTTAACCTACCCACCGATAGTGAAAGGAAGGACATCGATGACGAAGTTCAAGTCTGTTGTCTTCGGCTTGGCGCTCTCTGCGATGGCGCTGCTCGCCTCAAATGCCTCTGCTCAACAAATTCTGTTTAACGGCGCGGGATCGTCGGCCCAGTTCAACACCTGGGCATTTGCTGCAGAACTGACCAACCCTCCGGTCTGCGGCTCACGTAACTGGTCCAAAAAAAATGGTGGTGTAGTTCACGATAGTCGTAGCTCCCAGATTCCTGATAATGCAGGCAACGTCTGGATCGTATGGGACGACGATAACAATCCCACCAAGATCTGTGCCTACATCAACGTCGATTCTGGCGTTGGCGTGCGTGCTTTCTTTGCCGTACCGACCGCCAATCTGGTGCTGAACAGCTCCGATAACGGATCGGGGGGTGACAACATAGTTCCTGCGCCCTTCCACCCGGACGTCAACCTTCCCAATGCCGTGTTCACCGCCTTGAATGGAGCAGCCTTCAACGCCGCCCTCACTGACATTCGACCGGAGGACGCGCTGTTCGCTACCAATCGCGCCCTGGCTCCTTTGACCATGAACCGCTCTGGCCTCGGCTATGGTCCGCCGCCTATCGGTCAGCCCATCCTGAGTGTTTTCAGCAGCAAGAGTGCGGTGCCGGTCCAGTTCGCGCTCAGCGGCAACGACCCGATTACAAACGACCCGATCAACTTCACCTACGTTACCTCCAGCACCGGTGCGGCCCCGTTGGTCGTTTTTGTCAACACCCAGAATACCGGCTTGGGACACGCTGGCAGTAACCTGGTCACCAACCTGCCTCGGTTTGTGCTGGGATGGGTCCTAAATGGCAACCTGACGCGAGGGCGCGATCTTACGAGTACTCCCGCCAGCCTTCCATCGGTTGGCTTGCACGTGATATTGCGTGAGCCGCTCTCGGGCACCTATAACACGATGGAGTTTGACATCGTCCGTAGCCTCGAGGTGAATAGCTCTCAGGAAAACAACGTAACACCTCCGGCTGACAATCCACTGAACCAGACCTACGCTTCCGGCGGCACCCGCCAACGTGCCATTGGAACCGGTGAATTGGTTTCCAAGTGCGGTTCCACCCCAGATTGCATCAGTTACTCCTTCTGGAGCTTTGGTAATTTCGCCCCCGTGCTCGCAACCACCAAGTACCTCATGATCGATGGCGTCGATCCTCTTCGCCAAAGCTACGCCGGCGGCGGCTTCCCGTCTTGCAGTGTTCCGCCGTGTCCCGGAATTCTGGCCTTCCCGAATATCCAGAAGGGCCTCTATCCGATCTGGTCGGTATTGCGCATTGTGACCGTCTCACCCATACCCTCCGGCATTCAGACGCTATATAACGCAGCCATTCAGGAAGCGGGTCAGATTCCCGACTTCGTTCCTATCCCCAACCTAACCGTCTTCCGGTCCCACTACAACCAGTCGGGCGTAATAGCTTCGAATGGAATTGCTGGTGGTACACCTGAAGCAGGTGGCGACATGGGCGGAGCTATCTTCAACATCATCGATGACAAGGATTACTTTGCCGACACCGGTACAGAAATCCTTCAGCAGATGCAGTAGGATTCCGTACTACCAAAGCTCGATAAGAGGCGGCCAGACGGTGGCGTCCAGCCGCCTCAGAGCTTTAGTAGTTCCGAATCAGCATAACAATCTGATATATTGCGTTTCGCCCGCACTGTATCGAACACACTTTCGTTTTAGTAGAGCTCTTCAGGGTATGAAATCTATGTTGCTTCCGGTCGTTCTAGGTCTTTTTAGTGCCATCTTACTTCCAGCCCAACAACAAAAAGCCGCCTCGCCCGGCACGTCCTTCCAGCAAGACATGCCCCCCCTACCCCCATCAATTTACGGTGAGGAAAACCTGCACACCTTGTCACTCAGCGATAGTAGGTTGCATGCGGCAACTCCTCTTCCGGGTGAGAAGGACACTTATCCGGAGTTTACCCGTGAGCTCTTGGAGGTGCAGTGGCGGGACGGCGATCCCATCGATCTATGGCTAATTAAGCCACGTGGGGTCGTTAAGCCGCCTGTTGTTCTATATCTCTATAGTTACCCATCTGAGACAGACAGATTTAGGGACAACGAATACTGCAAGCGAATCACATCCAATGGCTACGCCGCCGTAGGATTTGTGTCAGCGTTGACCGGCCACCGATACCACGACCGGCCCATGCGTGAGTGGTTTATCAGCGAGATGCCGGAAGCTCTAATTAAGTCGGTCCACGATGTCCAGATGATTGTCCGGTATCTGTCTGATCGGGGAGATACAGATGTCGCGCACCTTGGTATGTTCGGTAGCGGATCAGGTGCAACCATTGCCATATTGTCAGCCGCAGTTGAGCCGCACATTCGCGCAGTCGAGGCGCTGCAGCCTTGGGGAGATTGGCCGACCTGGCTGGCAAAATCATCATTGATTCCAGAGGCGGAGCGCCCAACCTACTTGAAGCCGGAATTCCTCTCCACCGTTGCGCCGTTGGATCCTGTCCAGTGGGTTGGCCGTGTGCAGACAAAAGCTCTTCAAATACAGTTTGTCATGGATGACACCGTTACACCTGTCGCAGCGATTCAGCACATGAAGGTAGCGATGACTTCTTCGGCCCAGGTCCTGGAATACCCGACAAGACGCCAGCAATATCAATTGTTGGGAGGTGGTAGGGCATTTGACTGGATTAAGGAACAACTGCGCGCTCCCGACGTAGAGAGTGCGCGGGCTGACGATCACGAGCACAAGGCTCAGACTGAGCGGACCCACTGATGGAACAGGGCTATCTGCCACGGGAATTCGAGCACAGACATTTCGTCTCGCTTCTTGTTTTCCTTCTCTCTGCACATTTGCTCTTAGCTGGGCAGCAACACCCGGCGTCTGTTTCCGGAACAGTTACCGATCAAACGGGTGCAGTAGTCACCGGAGCGAGTGTCACCGTAACCAGCGGCCCTAGTGTGAAGCTGACCGCCACCTCCGACGCGCAGGGCACTTATAAGGTGACGGATCTGCCGCCGGGCACATACGACATTACGGTCACTGCGCCTGGCTTCAAGCCATTCCACACCGAGAACCTGACGCTGACCACTGCGCAGGATCTCGCTTTGGATGTCTCCCTTGAACCTGGCGCGACGAGCACCAATGTCACGGTGGAGGAGCACACCGTTTCCCAGGTGGAGACCGAAACTGCCGAGGTATCGGGAACCATAACACAGAAAGAAATTGTCACTCTGGGATTGAATGGCCGTAACTTCACCCAGCTTATTACTCTTGCTCCAGGCGTTAGCAACCAGACGGGTCAGGACGAAGCGAAAGTCGGCGTGCTGGGAAGCGCAAAGTACAGCGTAAATGGCGGCCGGGTGGAGTATAACAGCTTCGAGATCGACGGCAGCGACGTGTTGAATGCCGGCATTAACGCTAGTCACGGCCAGCCCGTGCTCATCGTTTACCCCAGCGTCGATGCCCTTAGCGAAGTTAAAATTCTCACCTCAAACTATGGTGCAGAGTACGGGAAGTCGGCATCCGGCACCGTCCAGGCGACAACCAAATCAGGCACCTCAACCTTCCACGGCGATCTTTATGAGTTCGTTCGCAATGAACTTTTCAATTCCCGCAACTATTTCGATCCCGTAGGCCAGACGCCAAAATATAGACGAAACGATTTTGGAGGGACTATCGGCGGACCATTCTATATACCGGGTATATATGATCGCAAGAAGAGCAAGACACACTTCTTTTTTTCGGAAGAAGTTCGGCGTGAGGAGTCGCCGCCGCCATTCCCGTTCAATCAAGCTGTGCCGTCAAATGCGGAGCGGGCGGGGATTTTCAACGATGTTTGTCCCACCAGCGGTGTGCCGTCTGCCGGCGGCGGCTTTTTGTTCAAGCAGAGTGCCTACCCGGACTGTCCGATTTATAACTACACCGGGACTCCCGGTAGCGTGGTGGCCTACCCGAACAATACTGTTCCGGTGACCTCGTTCGCTAAGGCGATACTAAATACCGGTCTTCTTCCTCAAGCGAACTCCACGACGGGATGTGACTCCCCGATCAGCTCTTGTTACGTGGTGGTTCCCTCTCTGCCCACTAACTGGCATGAAGAACTTTTTCGCATCGATCAGGATCTTAGCTCACGCGTGCATTTGATGTTTCGGTATGTACACGACTCCTGGAATGCAACCATCCCGACCGTCTGGCAGAGCTATCTGCAGAGCAGCGGCTACTCACAGAATAGTTTTCCCACGGTGCTGAACAAGTTCGCGGGTCCTGGTGTCAACATGGTTGCCGACTTGACGTGGACGATTTCCCCGACAACGCTGAATGACATCAGTTTCGCCTACACAAGCGAATCTGTCACGTTGTCCGCTCTGCCCGGCATCGGAGTTTCAAGTCTGGCGAGGCCTTCCATCTTGGATGCCCCGTGTACCGCGCCCGATCCGGTAACGAAGTACACTCAGTGTCCCATGGGAGTGATATACGATAACGGCTTTGGAGGAAAGATTCCAGGGATCGTGATCGGCGGTAGCAATGCAACCTATGGCGGAAGTGGATTTGCTGTCGATACCGGATATACACCCTGGGTATACTCCAACCCTACCTATCAATTTCGCGACACGCTGAGCAAGTCGTTTGGCAAGCATACTGTGCAGTTCGGTGCGCAGGCCTATCTCGGCCAGGAAAACGAACTGAGCGGAGCTACGGGCGCTAATACCGGTGATGTTCAGGGAATATTGTTCTATAACAATGTAAACAGTCCGTATAGCACTGGCAATGCATTCGCGGATTTTCTAATTGGACCCACTAACTCTCTAGGCCAGGCGCAAGCCCATTCCGGTATCCAGAAGTTTGAGCAGGATAGCACTCAGCTTAAGTACTACAACCGTTACACCGTGGTAGAGCCCTATGTGCAGGATAACTGGCGAATCTCTCCGCGCCTCACGTTGAATTTGGGATTGCGCCTTAGTCTTTTCGATCTGTGGCACGAAAAGTACAACAATGCCTACAACTGGACTGCCCCGGCATTTAGTCAGTCGCTCGCTTCCACGGTCCTTGTGGACCCGACGACTGGACATCTGGTCAGCAGTTCGACCCTGCAGAATATCCCGCTGAACCTCAACAACCTGAATCCCGCCATTACAAATGGCCTGGTACGGTGTGGAGTTAATGGAGTTCCTGGCGGCTGCATGCAGGGACATGTCTTCAATCCCGCTCCGCGCATAGGTTTCGCCTGGGACCCGACCGGATCCGGCAAAACCTCGATACGAGCCGGCTATGGCATCTTCTACGAACATGGCACCAGCTATGAGGCCAACACAGGATCTCTCATCGGCAGCGCTCCACTGGTAGTTACGATGACCCAATTTGCGCCCAATACGCTGAATTGCATCAACGGCGGCAGAGGGGGAACACCAGGGTGTGCTGACTCTGGTGCCTTTCCCATCAACGTCGTAGGTATTCCAAACAAGGTACACTGGCCTTACGTGCAGCAATGGAGCTTGAGTGTAGAACACCAGCTTTCCGAGAGGTTTGTCGGCACGCTAGCCTATGTCGGTAGCAAGGGGACACATCTCGCAGTGGAAGGCAACGCGAACCAGCTCGCTTCGCTGCCGTCTATACAAAATCCATTTGCTCCAGGTCAACCGCTAACCTTTAGCACATGCCGGAGCTATGGTGGCAATAGCTTCCAGGTCGGCAATACAGCCGTTACAGGAACGCAGCCGGCTTTTGTTAATCTGCTTGCCGCCTGCTATGGCGAGTTGCCAGGAGGGGTCCTGATAGACCCAAACTCGTTGCGCCAGTATGCGCCGGGCATCGGTCAGATCTACTCAATCCAGAACGGTGCAGACTCGACCTACAATGCGTTCCAGGCCACGGTACGCAGCACAAAAGGTCCGGTGACTATGATTGCAGCCTATACTTATAGTCACTCGATCGACGATTCTTCTGACCGCTCCGACTCTACCTTTGTGAGCCTGGCTGACCTGGCCGCGAACCGTGCCAGCTCAAGCTTTGACCAGCGCCACCTGTTGAGCTTTGGCTACGTTATACAAGAGCCATTCTTGTCTGTCGCCAGGCTATATAGGAGCATTTTCTATCAGGCTTCCTGTGTTGACTGTCAGTCCCAAGGTGAGGCTGGCGGTCAAGCCACACAACCGAGTTCGGACCGGTCCCATGGTGGCCCGTATCCGCCCCCAAACTCCACTGGCCAGGACGCCTCGCAGAAAGCCGGCGCCCCCGCGACCGAAAAGTCGGATTCCCACAGTTTTCTCTCCGGACTCGTTCACGCGCTCTTTTCGGGATGGGAATTGTCCGGCGTGACTACCTATCAATCGGGCGCACCATTCACTGTCATCAATCAAGGTTCGAGCACGATCGGGGCGCTCGATAATGCGGGGGTCGCCAACGGGCTCCAATATGGTTCGTACCCCGACATTGTTCCCAATGCTCCTTTCCCAAATGTCGGGGTTAACAATCTCAGCTTCGGACCGTTGCTGGGTAATCCCGCCGGGTTTGCCGCTCCACAAGGACTGACCTTCGGGAATGCCGGCCGAAATTACCTGAATAATCCCGGACGAACTAATTTCGATATGTCTTTGCTGAGGACCTGGCGAGTACTTGGTGAGCGCAGCCTCCAGTTCCGCGTAGAGGCTTTTAATATATTCAATCATACGCAATTCAACATCTACGATCCGCTTAAGGGCAACACGGGCAGTAATGTCATAAATTGTTATGGAGCAGCTTCGACGGGCTACTCTGCCGCTGGCGGGGGTGGTACAGATTGCTTGACAGGGAATTCATTCCTTCATCCTGTCGACGCCCATCAGCCACGGATTCTTCAGTTAGGAGCTAAGTTCAGTTTCTAGACGAAAACAACCCCGTATTTTCAACCGGAGATCACTTTGCACGAAGTACCAGCATCGGGAAAGAAAGCTACAAGCCGAAATAGATTGAGTGCCTATGATCACAAGAATTTGGGCCGAAGTATAGGTACCATCTTGCTTAGTGCACCACTCTTCTGCGCGCTTCTGTTAAGCGTCGGCTGCGGAAGTTCAGGTTCACAGAACTCAGGCACGACCCAGCAAGGACTGGCTCCGGCTTCCCCAGCTTCGACAATCAATTCTTACTTCGGCACGACCGGGCACATCTGGAGCACGAAGATCAATGACACCGCCAACCAGGTCAATGGCGAGGACCAGACCCAACATGGTACGCAACTTGACGGAGCAATTGTAGCCACATTCGATAATCTCGGTGGCTTCTTGGATCTGACTCTCACCACAGTTCCCAAAGACCCGTTTTTTACTGCTCAGAAGATAGGGTTCGCGCTTGAGATTCCTGGTCGGGCTGGTCTTATTCGCTATGGAGACTATTTCCGTCCTCTGATTCCGCTTGCTCCAACCAACGCCTGTACAACGATTGACGGTTCGGTGACCTACAACTATGTGACCATCCCCGCTGCTTCGTCCCCTCCCAGCTGGCTGCCAAATACAGACAGCACTTACGGCACATTTCAGGTCGCCACCGACAAAACCGGGGCTTGGAACTTTACCAACGTTACCCAGTTCACACTTACCGGAGCATCGCCCGCTAACCCCGGGACCGGACTTCCCAAAGGGTTTTGCGGTATAGGATCGACCGGGTACGCAGTCACTGCTCAATCCAATGCTACGAATCCGCCTGTAGCCACCGTAACGATGGGGTTTGGTCCGTCCGGCTTCTTCCTTGAGGACAATGGTTCATCCCAGGGGACCCCTGCAGGCGTGGTTCCGTCGAATGCCCTTGGTGCGGGAGTCGGCGCGATAGGAGCTCTACAGCCATCAAGCGCTTTGAACACTAACGATGTCGTGAGCAAGCAATACCTCGGCTTCTACTATGAGCCTGGAATATTGGGAGGAGGCGCAGTCACCCAACTAGCTTCCTTCGGTTGCTCGGGATCAGGCTGCCCGTCACCTCCATCGCAGACAGCCATTATCGGCGGAGTATTTCCAAATACAGGCGGTATGTCTCCTGTCGATGAGCCTAACCTGCCCGCAGCTCAAAACGTCACCATCGATCTCGGAGCTCAGTCTACAAGTAGCAATGGATTGTATCCATCGGCAACCATCACAGTTTCTGGAATTAGTTTCCCGGCAGCTGCCGTTGTTGGCAGCCTGGAACAGAAATATGTCATATTTCTGCTCGCAGAAGACAAGGTCAACAATGTCCCGTTGGCCATTTATTTATTTCAGCAGTAGATGATAAAACTGGCCATGTCGCCAACTTCACTTAGGCTCTTTTACGGCGACACGCCCAATTGCCAAAACAGAAAGCTCAATGTATCCAGCGAGTCTTGTATGCTCTGCGACACAGACCGGCCACCCGCGTGCCCGGCTGTTAGCTCGTAACGCAGCAAGATCGGACGGCTCGAGGCCGTGTCAGCCTGCAGCAACGCCGCCGTCTTTCTGGCGTGCAATGGTGCAACGCGCGTGTCCCCGTCCCCTGTCATGAATAACACCGCGGGATAATCGACGCCAGACTTGACGTGCTGGTATGGGAAATAAGCATAAAGCCAGCGAAACTGCTCGGCATTGTCAGCCGATCCGTACTCTGACACCCAGAATTGCGCCTCCATGAATTTGTCATAACGCAACATGTCCAGCAGCGGATGCCAGCACACCACTGCCTGGTACAGCTCGGGACGTTGCGTCAGCGCTGCCCCAACCAGCAGGCCGCCATTGCTGCCGCCGAGGATCGATAGCTTTGACGGCTGCGTGTACTGGTTCTGAATCAGCCACTCGGATGCAGCGATGAAGTCGTCGAATACGTTTTGCTTCTTCTCCCGCATCCCGGCCTGATGCCACCCCTCGCCGAACTCTCCCCCGCCGCGCAGATTTGCCAACGCAAAAACTCCGCCACGTTCTGCGAATAGGATGGCGTCCGGTGCGAACTGGGGCGTATTGCTGATGACGAAGCCTCCGTAGCCGGTCAGAAGCGTCGGCCGCTGGCGATCGAGCTTTAGGTCCTTCGCATGGACGAGGAACATGGGCACGCGTGTCCCATCCTTGGACGTGACCCAGACTTGCTCTACCAGGAATTTGTCGCTGTCCACCGGGACCTGCGGCCGCGCCCATACCGATTGTTGGTTGGACTTTGCATCGTAGCGATAAACCGTAGGAGGAATAGCGAATGAATCAAAACGCAGAAAAACATTATGCAGGTCCCAGCGCGACTGAATATAGCTGGAACTACCCAGCGCCGGAAAACCATTTCACCCGCGGGCTTCCCATCCGCAGCAAAAACCTTCACCTGTGAACTCGCGTTCTTCACATAGCTCACAACCAGCTTCCCGTCCGCAAGCGCCACGCTGTCTATCGCAGCCTCGCCCTCGGGAACAACCTCGCGCGACTTGTCCAGCGCGGGGTGGGCGATATCGAGCGCGAGAATACGCCCCCGCGGCGCTTTCCAGTTCGTCTGCAGGAATAGCTGGTCGCCTCCCGGAAAAGCGAAGAATCGCGCGTCGATGTCTTTAATGACGGGAACAATCGGGCCTTTGTTGACCAGGTCCTGGAGCCAAATCTCCGTCTTATCGGCGGAGGAGCCGTGCAATACCTGAATAACGAGGTGACGTCCGTCCAGTGTCGGATCGCCAACTATGATCGCCTCCTTTTGATAGCCCTTCCCGAAAACCTCGACATCAGACGTCGCCGAACTGCCCATTTTGTGGAAACGCACTCGCGGGCCATCATCGGTCATTGTCGCGTAATAGAACCCGCTGGCATTCGGCAGAAATGACAGATCGAAGTAGACCGCCGAGGGCAGAACGTCGGGCAGACTGCGTCCGCTGTCGACGTCCATGATGTGCACCTCGGATTCGTCCTTGCCCCCTTGGCGAATCACGTACGCCATCAGCTTGCCATCGTTAGACACATCCAATATCTCGACGTTCGTCGAGTGATCGCTGCTCATTGGATTCGGGTCGATCAGCACTCTATCGTTGCCCTCTATTCCCTGCCGCATGTATATGACGTACTGCTCTTCATTCGCAGCGCGCTTCAAGTAGAAGAGCCTGCCACTCCGCTCCACCGGCGGCCGAATGCTTTCCACCTTTTCCAGTTCGGTCAGGCGCTTCTCCAGACCCGTTCGCCCCGGCCATTCATCCAGCAGGGCGTGCGTGTACGCGTTCTGGGCGTTAATCCACGCCCTGGTGTCGGGACTGTTCTGGTCCTCCAGCCAGCGGTACGGATCGGCGATAGTGACGCCGTGCAGGACTTCTTGCGTACTGTCACGTCGAGTAGGCGGGGGCGATGCCTTCTGAGAAGGACCACCAACTTGGGCGAGCATATCGAAAGCGAGCACGCAAAACAAAGCTATTCCGGCGCAGTGCATCAACATAGGCTTATCCGGCCCTCAAGATTCAGAGCTGCATGATATGAGGTATTGTAATCTTTGCGACTTTTCCGGTCATGCCGGTAATCGGTGCCCCTTGTTCCAATGGTTTCCGCCGTTCCCCACTTCCCAGAAAACCAACCAGTGGCCATAATCATTCAGGGGCCAATTCTAAGAACAGTCATGCGCATTCGGATCTTCGCTCTCCTCATCTTCACCATAAGCGCGCCACCGTTACCGGCACAAAACGTCGCTCAAAATGCTGAGACCATCACCATCGATGCCGCCGCGCCTGCGCACCCCTTTCCTCATTATTGGGAGCAGATGTTCGGCTCCGGCCGCGCCGTGCTCAGCCTGCGCGAGTCCTATCGTCGTGACGTGCGGGCGGTGCGACAGATCACCGGCTTCCAGTACATTCGCTTCCACGGCATTTTGCTCGACGACGTCGGTGTGTACGACGAAGACACGCAGGGCCGGCCAATTTACAACTTCTCCTACGTCGATCAGATCTACGATGGCCTGCTCGCCGCCGGAGTAAAGCCATTCGTCGAGCTCAGTTTCATGCCGTATAAGCTGGCCGCGCGCCCGGACCTGCAGGCCTTCTGGTATCACCCCAATGTCTCGCCGCCACACGACTACGCCAAGTGGGACGATCTGATAACGCAACTTATCAAGCACCTCATCGACCGCTACGGCATCGATGAGGTTGCGAAGTGGTACTTCGAGGTCTGGAACGAGCCAAATCTCGACTTCTGGAGCGGCATGCCGCGGCAGCAAACTTATTTCGAGCTCTACGACCATACCGCTCGTGACATCAAGAACGTTGCTCCGGCCCTGCGCGTCGGCGGTCCTGCAAGCGCACAGGCGGCGTGGGTCGGCGACATGATCCGCCACGCCGACCAGACGCACGCACCTCTCGACTTTGTCTCAAGCCACGCATACGGCAACGACCCGCCGGACAAAGTACTCGGCACAACTGAAAAGATTCCGCGCGACCAGTTGGTCTGCCGCGCCGTCAAGAAAGTTCACGACGAGATTAAAGCTTCTCCACGGCCCGACATCCCTCTGATCTGGAGCGAGTTCAACGCCGCCTACGACAACCAGGTCGACGTCACTGACTCCATCTACATGGGCCCATGGCTGGCCACCACGCTCGCGCAGTGCGACGGATTGACCGAGATGATGTCCTACTGGACCTTCTCCGATGTCTTCGAGGAACAGGGCGTGGTCAAACAACCGTTCTACGGTGGCTTCGGAGTCATGGCCGCCGGCAACATCCCCAAGCCTTCCTTCTATGGGCTAGAGTTGCTGCACCGGCTGGGCGAGCATCGCATCGACAACAGCAATCCCGACGTGCTAGTCACGAAGACGGACACGGGGACATTGAACGTCGCCTTGTGGAACATCGTGAATCCCGGTTCAGACGGCGCACCCAGGAAGGTGAAGTTGGAGTTTAAAGGCGTGGCGCTCGATGCGCACGTGTCCATTCGCCGCGTCGATGCGAACCACGGTGATACCCTGGGACTATGGCAGAAGATGGGCAGTCCGCGCTATCCAACGCAAGAGCAACTCGAGGAGTTGCGGCAGCAGTCGCAACTGCCCGACCCTGAGTTCGAAGACCTGACCAACGGCACCATAACCCTCGACTTGCCGGTAAACGGCCTGGCAGTACTGCAGCTTCGATAAAGATTCAAGCGGCGCTGGATCGCCGACGAATTGGCCATGCCCGCCGTCTCCTAAACCGCGGCAACAGGAGCACTCACAAGATGACCGTATCTGTCTTTATCGGCACGAGCGTCGACGGTTTCATCGCCCGGCCTGATGGCGCTCTCGACTTCCTTCCGATCGGTGGCGGCGAACCCCACGGTTACGACGAGTTCATCGCGACCGTCGACGCGCTTGTGATCGGGCGTAAGACCTTCGAGACGGTGCTGGCCTTCCCCGAGTGGCCTTACGGTAAAAAGCGCGTAGTAGTTCTGAGCAGCCGGCCGCTCGACCTGTCCGCCGCGCCGCGCGGAGCTATCGTGGAGCAAATCGCCGGCTCCCCGGCAGAGATCGTTGCGAAGCTCGCTGCTAGCGGCGCTCACAACCTCTACGTCGACGGCGGTATCACGATTCAGGGGTTCCTGCGCGCGGGCCTTGTGCAACAGCTCATCATCACTCGCGTGCCTGTGCTGATTGGAGACGGGGTTCCCCTTTTCGGTACTCTTCCCCACGATGTGCGGCTGCATCACGTCGCCACACAGCACTATCCCAGCGGCTTAGTTAAGAGCGAGTACCAGGTTATCGACTGACGGTAACTCGGTCTATACCGCCATGTTGCTGGACCCTTGGTTCGCCGCGAGTCCAAGTCACGAGAAGTTGTCTCCCTTCTCCGGCCAGAGATGCTTACGCGAGAAGCTCGATTCTCGCTTCTGACGTCAAACGCGCCGCAGGCATTACTCATCTTACAAACTGGCGGATTAGCCATCCGCCTGAGCTGCAACAAGGAGGAGCGATGGCCGAGCCTTGGCCAAATGCCTTTGGTCGCAATGTGCAATATCCGACGGGAGCGCCGGAACGTAGCGAGGCAATACCCGAGTCACAGCTGGATCTTCCGGAGTTGCCGGGATCGGCAGGCCCAGCCAACAACCCGGCGTTAAACCGCTCCGCCGAAGTTGTGGGGCGGAGCGTTGGTGCGGCGGTCGCTGGCGTGCGCCGGTTGCCGCATCAACTCGACAGGCTGCGCTCGCACATTCATATCGTAAGTGGACGCGGAGACGTCGCCGGATCGGTCTCCAGCCTCAAAGATTCTGCGCTCGACAAGGCTGCCGAATGGCGCGATGCCGCCGAAGACACCGTGGACGAGCTGAAAGAAAGGGCCGAAGTCTACACCTATGCCATTACCGATCGCGCGAATCGTCGCTTGGAAGAGCTGTGGCACCGGACCGAATGGCGCGTCCACCTCTTGCGGCGACGGGTTCGTGTGTGGCTAGGCGACGCCCGCCATTGGGATACAGAACGGCCCCTGCAGGTGATTGGCGGTTGCGCCGCTGCTGCGTTCGTCTTGGGAGTCGCTCTCAGAATTTGGAGGTCTAACAGTGAATAACCCTTACCCCAAAACCGTTCCCGAAGTGCTGACCGAGCTCAAAGAGGAGCTGAAGGAATTCCTCACCACCCGTGTCGCCATGCTCCGCTTGGAAATGGGCGAGAAGCTGCACAAGATCAAGGTGGCTGCCCCAATGCTTGTCGTCGGGCTGCTGCTGCTGATCACCGCCTGGCTGGTGTTTACCGGATTTCTTGTCACCATAATCGCGCAGGCGTTTTTGCCCAGCCCGTGGGCTTACGTCCTGTCGTTCATCATCGTTGTCGCGCTTTATGCAATAGCGGGTGGCGTGGCGGCGATGTCTGGCTGGAAGCAGCTTAAGCAAGCAGGCCTCAAGCCGGAGCGCACCATCCGCGTGCTCGAGCAGGACCGCATCTGGATACAGACGGAGGCAAAGACACAATTATGAACCTTCAAGCTGAGGCCAATCTTCCGCCCGAAACTCTGGAAAAACGTGCAGCCGAAGAGCGGCAGCGCATTCACCAGTCGGTGGGCGAGCTGAAAATCTCGCTCACCGACCTGAAGTCGTCCGTCGAGGAGAAGGTCCGCGAGAGATTAAACGTCAACAAATTCGCGCGTCGCCATTTGTGGCAACTGGCCGCAGGGGCATCTGTGTTCGCTCTGCTTACCGGCTACGGAATGGCGGGGATGTTCACCCGGCGCTAGGTTCGATATCTGCGGTTATGGTTTGCGCTTGCAACACGAGCTTGGCTGCGGCGAGATCTTCCACTGCCAATCCCAGTGACTTGAAAACCGTGATCTCTGCGCTCGGCCGGGGCTTAGTCCCCGCCAACAGCTCTCCCAGTTCTGCATAGATTGTCGCCCCCGACATCACGATATCTCCCGATTCCTTTAGTGCCGCCTCTCGAGAGTCCACGATGACCGCGCCACGCATCGCCTCCGTATCGAGTTCGCGCCGCTTGGTCCCTACCGCACCCACTGCGTTTACCAGGCAGCCTGTTTTCAGCCATGCGCCTTCTACGACTGGCTCGGCAGAGTTTGTAACCGTCACCACCACGTCGGCTCCACGAACGGCCTCTTCCGCCGACGTTGCTCTCGCTCCGATCTCATTCGCAAACGCCTGCGCATGCTGTGGATTGCGGCTCCACACCCGAATGTCATCGAACTTCCGGACCAGCGATAGCGCGCGGAAGTGGGCGCGCGCCTGCACTCCACTCCCCAGAATCGCCAGGCTTCTCGCCGTCGGTGAGCTCAGCAGCTTGGTCGCGACTGCGGTCACGGCAGCCGTGCGCATTTCCGTGATGAGCCGCCCATCCATTACCGCCAGCAACTCGCCGCTCTCTGCCCGGAACAGGACGATAACCGCCAAATGCGTCGCCAGCCCGTGCTTAGCATTTTCAGGATAAAAGTTGACCAGCTTCGCTCCCGTCACGTCGCCATAAATCGCGGGCATCAGTCCCATAAACCCGTCGTGCTGTGCGACCGAGACAATTTGGCGCACAGGCTGCTGCACTCGTCCCGAGGAAAAGTCGGCGAGCGCTCGCTCCATCGTCGGGATCAGGTCCTCGAACCGCAGCAGCGGCCGGACCGCATCCTCATCAAGGAAACTGATGCAAGCAGTTGTGTGAGAAGGTTCAGTCATACTGGTACTTTCAGAGCCATAGGTTCACCACCGAGACACAGAGATCACGGAGGCGAATTTCAATTGAATTTCATATGCTCTGTGAAGTTTTTCTCGCACGATTGTTGGAACTGCAACCCGTCAAGCTCCCATTTGTCCCAGAAGCATGCGTGCCAAAAATCCCTGCGAAACTCCGTGCTCTCCGTGTCGGAGCCTGCACTGAGCAAAGCCGAGGTGTGGTGAAATAGAACTCAATGCTCAAAGTAAAAAGACTATCACCTGACGCCATTCTCCCGACCGTCGCTCATCCCGGCGAGGACGTCGGCTATGACCTGTATTCCGCCGCGGAGCTGACGATTCCGGGCCACGGCGCGGCCGCCGTTCCCACTGGGATCGCCATCGAATTCGTCCCTGCCGCGGGTGCCATCGTGAAGACCCGCTCCGGAGTCGCCAAAAAGCGCCTGCTGTGCAATGCCGGAGTCATCGACGCCGGCTATCGCGGCGAGATCCTCGTGCTCATGGAGAACCTCGGTGACGCGCCCTACACCGTTCGCAAAGGCGAGAAGATCGCGCAGCTGCTGGAGCATCCTTTTCTCGCCGGTGAAGTGATCGAATCGGAGCTGAACGAGACTTCCCGCGGCGCCAGGGGTTTCGGTTCTAGTGGACAGTAATTCACACCAACTCCAACCCGGCGACAACGTGACGAAGGGGTTGTGCTACCCTCGGTTTGCACTCCGGAGGGGCGACCAATCATGGCTCAGCACGAACACAACCTGCAGATGGACTACATCGAGTTCCCCGCCACCGACATCGAAGCCACCAGGCGCTTCTACCATCAGGTCTTCGGCTGGGATTTCCAGGACTTCGGCCCGGGCTACACCAGCTTCCACGACGGCCGGCTCGGCGGAGGGTTCAACACCGAAGCGCAGCCCGCGAGCGCTGACGGAGCCCACACCCGTGGAACATTGGTGGTCATCTATGCTGCCTCGCTGGAGGACACTTACGCGAAGGTCAAGGCTGCAGGCGGCAGGATCGTGCGCGAGACCTTCGACTTTCCTGGCGGCCGCCGCTTCCACTTCGCCGACCCGAACGGCAACGAGCTGGCTATCTGGAGCGAGTAAACTCGCGCTTACTCTTCTTGTCGGTTTTACACTCTTAGCCGTCCCGCTCAATGCGCAAGCTTCTGCGGGCGAGTCGTCGCAGTTCGACTCCCCAGCCGAAAAGCAAATGGTTGATCTCATCAACCAGAGCCGCGGAGACAACGGCCTTCAACCTTTGGCGATCGATCCCCGCTTGAACCAGGCCGCACGCAAACATACGGAGCTGATGGTACAGCATGGGGCGTTATCGCATCAGTTTCCTGGGGAGTCACCTCTGCAAGACCGCTTTGCTGACCAGAGCCTCCCCTCCGACCGCGAAGCCGAGAACGTCGATTTGGACCACACCGTACCCATGGCACATGACGCCCTCATGCATTCAGCTCCCCATCGCCGCAACATTCTCGACCCTGACTACAACGCGGTCGGAGTGGGAGTCATCCGTAGCGGTGCGGAAATTTATGTCACCGAGGATTTTGCACGGCGGTTGCCGGAGATGTCGGAGCCCCAGGCCGAGGCGGCTGTGCAGTCCGCCATCAATCAATACGAACGCTCCCATGGCCTGTCCGCTCCGTCGCGCAAGCCTCAACCGGCCTTGCGCAAGATTGCTTGCGACATGGCACTGACCGACCGGTTGGACACCGATCGCGCGGCGCAGCTCACCGGAGTTCACAGCGTTTTCGCGTGGACCGCCAGCGATCCAGGCAAGCTTCCCAATGCAATGGAGAGGTTTTTGGCGGCGGAGCTGCCGTCCGGATATTCGCTGGGAGCTTGTTTTGCTCCCAGCGTGAGCCATCCCGGAGGAATTTATTGGTTAGTAATCGTCAGCTACTGATAGGAACGAATCTGGCCTTCAGCGTCAGTGAATCGAGCGTAATTGTGACCCGCTGCGTCCCATCGCATGAAGCCCGACTGTCTTGCTGGCCAGGCTGGACTTGATGTACTCCTCGCCTGCCTGCATCATGTGCGTCCAGACGGCCTGCGCCCGCCCTTTTTCGTTGAGGAACGCCGCGACTTCGGCGGTGTTCATGGTCGTCCCCAGTTCGTGGGCAAACTGCTGCAAATGAGCTAGGGTGATTTCGGCGGTCACTTTCTCCCGCCAGCACTTCTTCTTGAGATCAATCATTTCTGCTTCCCGACAGAATGAATTTTTCTTACATCCATAGAAATACCGCCGGGCCGCTTTTAGCACGATGGCCGACATCACGCCCCCCTGTGACGCCGCTCACACCAGAAATGTCCGTCGCCAACATGCCCCCGAAGCGCCCCTCAAAACCTTGTGCTAACCTCGGCTTCTGACTATGGCCGAGACTCCACGGGTTTATGTCGGGACCGCCGGTTGGTCTTACAAGGACTGGGAGGGCATCGTCTATCCGGCTCAGATGAAAAAGTCGCAGCACCCGGTCGAATACCTCGCCCGTTACATCGACGTGCTGGAGATCAATACCTCCTTCTACGGCCACATCAAGCCCGAGTGGGGCAAGCTCTGGTCGCGCATGGCCCGCTCCGTGAATCCGCAGTTCGTTTTCACCGCAAAGCTGAATCGCGCCTTCACGCACTCCCCTATCGCCGTCCTGGAAAGCACCTCCGCCGACACCATCCGCGTCGGCGACGAAGACGAGCGCCTGGCGAAAGAAGGCCTGGACTCCATCGCGACTGAGAAGATGCTGGGCGCGGTTCTGGCCCAGTTCCCTATTTCCTTCAAGAACACTAACGCCAACCGCGATTACCTGGAATCCGTTATCGAGAAGTTCAAACAGTTCCCCCTCGTCATCGAAGTGCGACACAACAGTTGGAGCAATGAAGGCACGCTGCGCTACTTCGCCGAGAAAGGCGTCTCTTTCTGCAATATCGATCAACCAAAGCTGGGCAAGGCTATCACTCCCAGCAGCCATGTGACTGCTCCCGTGGGCTACGTTCGCCTGCACGGCCGCAACTATGAGCAGTGGTTCGACAGCGACTCGCGGAACGATCGCTACAATTACCTTTATACCGAGCCCGAGTTGAAGGGCTGGAAAACCCGCATCGACACCATCGCCGGCAAGGCGCAGAAGACCTTCGTCATCGCTAACAATCACTTCGAGGGCAAAGCCGCGGTGAATGCCTTGCAGTTGAAGCACATGCTCACCGGACATTCGGTCAGGGTGCCGGACATCTTGCTGCAGAAGTATTGGGAGCTGGGTGATATCGCAGACAGCAGCGCCGCACCCACTCAACCCACGGGTTGAACTTGCGACGCATACCGGCTTGCACTGCACCATCTTAGTCCGTACTATCCTCTTTTCAACCTGAAACGCCGGATTACAAAGCAAAATGAGCGAAGCCGACGAAGTACAAGAAGCAGCCGAAAAGGGTAAGGAGCGCCGCCAGCTGGCGCCTGTAAGCCTGACCATCGCCATTCTGGCCGTGCTGGTAGCTATCGTCACTCTGCTGGGCCACCGTGCGCATACCGAAGAGATTTTGTTGCAGACTCGCGCCACTGACCAATGGAGCTATTACCAGGCGAAGAACATGCGCCGCAATAATCTCGAGGCGCTGGACGAGGTTCTCACCGCCCTGGAAAATACCAAAGCTGAGCGCGCCCAAGAGGTGCAAAAGCACTTTCACCAGGAGATCGACAAGTACCGCGACCAACAGAAAGACATCCAGAACGAAGCCCGCAGCCTGGAGGCGGAAGTACAACTGACCAGCCGCCGCGCCAATCGCTTCGATTTGGGTGAGGTGTTCCTGGAGATCGCCCTCGTAGTCACCTCCATCACCTTGCTGACCGAGAGGCGCGCTTATTGGTACTTCGGCTTCGTGCTGGCGGCGGTTGGGATCTTATGTGCCGCAAGCGCCTACTTCGTGCGCTGAATTGAGAACGAACCGGCGGGTCAGCAAATTGTCATCACGAGGAGGCCTTTAAGACCGTGAGGGACCTGCTGTTTGCCCGCGGTCTGAGAATCTCCAAAGACATCAGCAGTCATCCGAACACCACGACATCACGGCGGAAACAATGGCAGCCATGATACAGCGAGCCCGCAGCAAGCTACGGCCGTCGCCAATCTTCCTTTTCCTCTTCCGAGCAAAGCCAGAACAAGTCCTGCACATCCCAAGAAAAAGGAAGCTAAGATCAGAGGGCTATGTAAGGCGGGTGCATGCCAAAAGTAGAAAACAGCGGCGGCGCCAAGCGTGTAGGAGGCCAATGCCAACCACAGCAACGCGTCTCCTTTATCTTGTGCGGCCCGCAGCGCGCTCCGGGCTCGAACAATCCAGAGCCATATAAGGAACAGCGTCGCGAACGTTATCTGGACCCTGGCAAACGCGGAGATTATACCTTCAGCCATTCTTTCCTCCGCACCTACTCTTGCCTCCCCACCTCCGGATGCTCCCGCAACAACTTCTCGCGCGTGGTCGACCGTGCCGCCTTGCCGGCCGTGCTCTTGACGATCCACTTTGGCGGTTTCAGAAAGATTTTCCGCACGGCCACTCCCATATTCGCCACCACCTGCCCTCGAATCTCGCGCTCAATCTTTGCAGCCTCCGACAACTGCTCTTCTGTCTCCACCTCGGCGACCACCACAATGTCTTCTGTGCCGAGCTCCGGATTGAATAACCCCAACGCAATCGCCCTGCCGTCGTGTATCGACGGATGACTGCAAACGATCTCCTCGATGTCTTGCGGATAGATATTTTCTCCACCCACAATCAGCAGGTCCTTCTTCCGGCCCACGACATAGAGCTCGCCATCCAGCAGGAAGCCAAGGTCGCCGCTGTAATACCAACCCTCGCGAATCGCCTGCGCCGTCAGCTCGGGCCGGTTGTAGTAGCCGGAAAAGAGCGAATCGCTTTGAATCGCGATCTCTCCCACCCAGCGGTCGCGCAGCACCTCCCCAGAATCCGACACAATCCGAACATGGTTCTCCGGCAATAGCCGCCCCGACGACGTGAAGCACACAGCTCCCGCGGTACCTTCCGCCACCGACGCGATGAAATGTTCGCTGCGGAACCTCTGCCCGTCTGCCCAAATCACCTCCGGCCCCACTTTGCCCTGAATGCCCGACTGCGTAACCGCGAACACATTCTCCGCCATCGCATATGACGTCTGCAGCGCCGAGCGCTTCAGTCCACAGGCCGCAAACGCGCTATAGAACTCGCTCATGCTCGACACGCGCACCGGCTCCGAGCAGTTGATCAGCGCCCGCGCCGAAGTCATGTCGTACTGCAACCATCGCTCCTTCGGAGTGCGCCGCGGAACAAACTGGAAGGCGAAATTCGGCAGCCACGACAGCGTGCATCTGTGCTCGCTGAAGATTTGCAGCATCGTCTCGGGATGCATCACCCAATCGAGCGGCGATTGCATCACGACCGGCAGATGGCAAATCATGGGCAGCATGAAGCAAGCGATCAGCCCCATGTCGTGATACAGCGGCAACCAGCTATAAACCGAGTCGTGGCTGTCGTCGATCTTTAACACCGATGAAAGATGCTCCACATGCCGCAGTACGGCCCCATGCGTGAGCGCCACACCCTTCTGCAATCCTGTTGTCCCCGCAGAATGCTGAATAAAAGCTAGCCCGTCGGGTGCGATGACATCACTGGGCGAATCTGCACTCTCAACGTGAGCTTCACCTGCCGCTCGCACCAACTGCGTGCCTTCGCCCAGCGCTACATGCTCAAGCAGGTCAGCCGGAAATTCATCGTCTATAACGATGACCTTTGCCCGCAGGTTCGCTGTAACCCCGGCCAGCCCGAAACGATACTTCGCAGGATCGACCTTGAAATTTGGATAAGCGAGAATCGCCGGCACTGCGCCCAGCAGCATCGCTCCCGCAAAGGCCGCCATCAGCGGAATGCCTTGCGGCATGATCAGGATCGCCCGGTCTCCTGACTCCACCCCGTTCTTCTGGAGCAACGCCGCTTGTGCCTGCGCCCTCCGCCGAAATTCGCCGAAGGTGACAGTCTCCTGTTCGTCCTCGTCGATCCACGCGGTCACGAAGCGACGATCAGACGGTGCCGCGTACAGCGCATCCACCAGCGTGCGGTATTTGGTCGTTAGCATCAGGTAATGGCTCGCGATTCCCTGATCCAGCAGGACAGAGAGTGCTTCGTATCAGGGCACGGCTTCCGCTGTTCCGCAATGCTCGATATTACATTGGGCTTTGGCCCCTGCCCATTGCTAGGCGGAGCTTGCTAGAACGGCAGCCTTGTCGTCAGGATCCAGCCGTGATTGTAGGTGTGGAAATGCGTGGCCGCGATCTGAACTCCTCCTCCCATCGAAAACGCCAGGCGGCGCCAGATGGGAAACCGGCCTACGACCAACCCCGGGGTCATGAAGATCTGCGTCCTCCCGTCATGCGGCCCCTGATGGAAGTAGGTGTAGTTCATCTCCACCTCAGGCCAGAGTTTTTTCAGCACGTGATATTGCCCGGTCAAATTCCATGCAACCGGCTTGCCGATGACTTGGCTGTCATTGATCGGCAGGCTGATCCCCGCCGTGGTTTGCACGTCGAATTTCCCCCAGCCCTTGCCGAATGCCAGCGTCGGCGTGAAGGCTGCATGGGTCGATCCGTTCTTGTGCGTGCCGGTCGGAATTGTCCATCCCATGAAGGCCGTCAGAATGTAATTGCCGTTCTCCTCGTTTCTCGACGTCAGGCGGTACTTCAGCAGAAATGACTCGTCGCCCCAGCCATTCACTTGCTTAGGATTGTTGTGGACCAGGTAAGGCGGCAGGTTGACGATGACCTCGATGTTGTCCGCCGGTATCAGTTCAAGACCCTTGCTGCCGCCGTAATTCTCCCCGTAATAACCTGCGGGTTGCTGCTGCCAGAAGATGTCGTACCGGATCTCCTGCTCCAGGCGCGGCGTCACTGTCGCGACCGGCGTGATCCAGTGCGGCTGTTCCGCCTGGTTGCGCGCCACCCGATCAAAGTACGCGTCAATCCAGTTTTGCGCCGGCAGTGGTTGTACGCCACCCAAAAGTAACAACGTCAGCAGGACGAGATGCGGGTTTCTCACCATTCAACCCCTCCCAAAAGTCTGCGATTATGAACGACTCAAATCGATAAATATACACGAATATAGCCGCGCGTTCATGAGCAACGATGCGGCTCTCGAAAGTTCCAGCGAAGAGCAAAGGGGGCTAGGACTCTGGACCTTTGGAATTGGAGGCGAAGCGATCAAGAGGTCGTGGGGATCATTATGCGGACATTAGTCATCGGAGGCGCAGGGTTCATTCGTGGAGTGGTTCCTCACGGTTGCTTCTCCGGGGACACGAAGCTTCGGTCGCTGGGCAATCTCAGCAAGGGCTCACAGCCGAATGCGAATCCACCCCTTGCTGACGAAGTTTGGCTGGTGTAGTGCGCCTGGCCGCAGCAACCTAGTAGTCACCCTCTATCGGAACAAACTCCACAACCCATATCTCGTCAAAATTTCCAAGCACGCGTGCCGTATATTTTGCCTGCGAGTAATAGGCCAGGTAATCGACTATTCTCAAGGAGGGCCAGGGAGCCAGCAGTAGAAACCGGCGACGCTGCTGGATTGTTTTTCGCAGGACTTCCTCGATCGCGCCTTCGGTCTTCTCGTTCAGGGTGCGGGGAAGCGGAACTACCCGAGACTTGGCTTTGTAGTAACTCAATGGGGCATAGAGCACACTATCGCTGGGAACTGCCGGCATCGGCTGAAAGTCGGCTTCCACCAGCGGGCTGCACATCAGCATAGGCGCGTGGTCCGCGGCGGCGTTGGCATCGGCAAACGCAAGGGCTGCCTTCCATGACTCTTCGTGCCAGCGCGACAGTGGCGAGGAGTAGGCCTGCGACACACACAGCGCTACAAAAGCGAAATAGAAGAAACTACGGAAAGCGCGCGAATCGATGAGGCTGCACAGCCATCCCCAGCACAAGGCAATGCCGGGCACGGCCACCAGCAAATAGCGTGGGATGAACACATGCACCGAGGTGGCCACGCTGATCGTATACAGACACAAGATAGGGACCAGTGCCAGACTGATGCACAGCAGTAGCTTGCCTAACGCCTGGCGCGCGGGGGTTATCAGCTGGCGCGCCACCGCCGCCAAGAGAATGACGCCAGCGAATATTAGCAATTGCCCCTTTCCGGGGTTCAGTACCTGAACGACTGATGTCCAGTGTGGCGCGTCGGCGAAGGAATGCGTCGCACGTGTCTGGTAGATGTACTTGAGACGCGGCAGCACCGGAAGCAGGAAGATTGCAAAGCAGCCAAGTGCGACTCCGATCTGCCGCAGATCGGCGCGAATCGAAGAGTGCTGAGTCACCAGGTAATAGACAGAAAGCCCCACCAGAATTCCAGCGAACAGATAGTGGAAATAGAAGATGCCCGCTGCTGCGATGCCGCACAATATGGCGTACCCCATGCGATGGGTCTTCATCCAGCGCAGGAATATGAATATCGTGAGATTCGTCACCAGCAGCGCAAACGGGTAAGGCCGGACGTCAATCGCCGCGAAAGCGATGTTCCTGGGGAGAATGAACACCATGGTTGCGATGAGCGACACATCCCAGTCGAACAGCTCTCGCGCGCACCGGTAGAACAGGTACACGGCGGCCAGCATGGCCAGGATTGAGGGGATTCTAAGGACGAGTTCCTTGTCGCCAAAGAACGTCTTCGTGACCCAAAGAATGTAAGCATAAGCGGCGAAGGAATTGCCCTGTATCGAGCGCGACCAAATCTGTTTGAAGCCGCCGGCAATCTGCCAGTAAGAAAGGGTCTCGTCAGTCCATAACGGTGCCCGCACCGCAAGAAACCATACCGAAATGCAAGCCAACAGCGCCGCGCCGTACGCCGCCGCGAGCAAACTGTGGTGTTGCAGGCGCAGTGTGGCGTCCCTTTCCAGACGTGCCGTTCCGACTTCCAATGTGGCATTAGACATGACCGGAATTGGGGCAGCAATCAGCTTTTGAAATTGCACCCCGACTGCCAAACATCATGGATTGGGAATCGGAATATTCTGCGTATTATCAATCACTTAGTATGCAACCAAGGCCTGGTCGGGTTATCCAACACGCGGTCGCAGCGCCTTTTGCCGCACAACAACCTGCGACTTGACGCGTCAGTATGCTTCCGCAGGGACTACGAAGCTTGGCAATGTACTCTAGTTGTTAAGGTTAGGGGGGAGTTCGTGTCTGGAGAACAGCCTGCATTAGAAAGAACCATGGGTATCATCGACGAGCTGCTTCCACTCCTGCGCCTCCGCTGGCTGCAACTGCTCACCTTGGCCGGCCTGCTGGTCACAGTCGGAGTGATTGCCTTCAATTTGAAGTTCTCCGTGATGGACCTCGACATCTGGTGGCACCTTAAGACTGGCGATTGGATCGTCCAGCACTTCGCAGTTCCACACAACGGCTTGTTCACGTGGACGGCGGCCGACCACCCATGGGTCGCTTACAGTTGGGGCTACGAAGTTTTGCTCTCGCGCGCCTATGTCTGGTTCGGCCTGGTCGGAGTGGGACTATACGGAACGCTACTCACTCTCGGCGTTGCCTATTCCATCTATTGGATGGTCCGCCGCCTCTCGGACCAGTTCTGGCTGGCTTGCCTGCTGGCGGTCGTCACTTGTTCCGCGTTTCTCTTCAACCTGATGCCGCGCCCGGTTTTCTTCTCCATGATGCTGTTCTGCGTGACGCTCACCCTGGTGCTCGAAGCCAACCGCACCGGTCGCGTGCAGCTTCTCTACTGGCTGCCGCTGATTTTCCTGCTCTGGGCGAACCTGCACATTCAGTTCGTTTACGGCTTGATGGTGATCGGCCTGCTGACGGCGGTGAACCTGGGGCAGCGGCTCGCTGAGCGCGTGGGCTGGTCGCCCGCATGGCTGCAGCCTCCGTCACTTCCAGCTGCGACGCTGGTCCTTGTTTTCGCGGCTTGCTTCATCGCGACTTGTATTGGGCCTTATTCCTTCCATCTCTACGCCGTGATTCTGCAATATGCCCGAGCTAAGGCCCCTTACCGCATAATCAGGGAGTTGCAGCCGCTGAACTTCCGTGCAGGCAGTCATTACGCACAGCTATTGTTGATGGGGTTTGCGTTCTTTGCCGTCGGCCGCCAGACCAAGGTCAACGCTTTCAAATTACCTTTGCTGGTCGCCTCCAGCGTGATCGCATTTCGCACCATGCGCGATGCCTGGTTTATCTGCATTGTCGCCGCAGCCTGTATTGCTGACTCGCTCGCAGAACACGCCCAGCACGAACCCAGGGAGACTTGGCTCGAGAACATTGGCGTGGCAACAGGGGTTGCGCTATGCCTGTTGCTTTTTGCTCGTAGTACGGACTTCAACACCCGTGGGCTCGACCGCGCGATCAGCGGCTTCCTGCCCGTCAACGCCGTCAACTACCTGCGCCAGCATCCCGCATCAGGGCCCCTCTACAACACGCTCGATTGGGGTGGCTTCCTCACCTGGTATATGCCTGATCGTCTGGTCGCCATCGACGGCCGCACCGATCTCTACGGAGACGACCTCGAAGAGCTGTTCTTCAACACGGCCAATGGCGCGGCGTCCTATCCCGACGATCCTTACCTGAACCAGGCGGGCGTGGTGATCGTGCAGAAGGACAAAAATCTGGCTACCCTGTTGCAGTCTGATCCCCGTTTTCAACTTGTGTATCAGGACGTGCTCTCAGCAGTGTTTGTGCGCACTGGCCAGTCCTCGTCTCTGCTTCCACCATCACAATGAACGCATGATGCCACGGGTGGAGTTATGGTCTCCTCGGACCCGTACTGATACCGCCTTTGTTTTTCAACGTGGCTTGCGTAATCGAGCCGTCCGCGTTGTGGGCGGTGTTGTGACATACCAGGATGCAGGTGTTGGTTGCGCGCGAATACGATACCGGCGTGCTGCCATTCGGCGCGACCACATTGACGTCGAAGTTCACCAGCCGCTCACCGGAGATGGTCCCGCTTCTCGCGCCCATGCCGTGGGCGGTGTGGCAAACCGAACAGGTGAACCCAGTATTGATATGGTCGCCGTGATGGTTCCAGCTGGCATTCGAGACCACGTTGTTCAGATCGTGGCACTTGCCGCACATCGCGTATGGACCATGGATGCTTAGGTCTGGGTTGGGAAATAGATTCGTGATCAACTGCCCGGGCGCGGGCGCCTGGCTGAACTCATAATCTCTTTCCAGGATGTGCTTATTTGTCGATCCATGCGGGCCGTTAGGGCCGACGCCCCCAAACTCGCGATTGTCATCGCTGTTGTGGCAATCGGTGCAGAACGTCTGGCTGCCCATGGCACGCCCGTGCGTCGTACCGCCGGTCAAATCCAACATCGTAGGCAGCAAACTAGGCTGCGGTAGCGAGCTACTGCGCGTGTGTGTCACCGGGTGGCTTGAGGTCGCAGTGGCGCTGAACTGCGGAATAACGTTCAGCGGATCGCCATAAGAAACCGCCCTCACCGGCAAATATCCGAAGATCGGATTCACAACCTTTCCCGCACTTGTACCGTGACACCGCAGACAGTTTTCGTATTGATTCACAGAAGGATTCACCACCGTTATGCCGTCGGTAGCACTGATTCCGGCAACGTCTTTCTGCGACACACGAACGGTCGGCGGCGGCGGGAAAATCGAAACCTGATTGGAGGAATGTCCGTTGTGGCAATCCGCGCAGGTTGCATGACGGTTGTTGTTCAGCAAAACGTCTTCGGCAGCGTCGTGCGCATTATTACCCGCGGGAAACGGATGTCCTACCTTGGCAAACTCTGCGTAAACATTTGGGATCGCAGGGTTGAGATTCGAACTGCCGTTGTGGCAGGCAAGGCAGTCCTGCTCATTGGGCCCGCGCAGCAGGCGCACCGGCCCCTGCCCATTGTGGGGAACATGGCAGGAGATGCACGCGTTTTGCCCGACGGTGCCATAGCTGCCCAGGTTCGCCTGCCCGGAAACTTTGTTGGTCGCCAAGGCGTGCGCACTGCTGGCCCATCCGGCTAGTGGGTTGACCTGCCCTGAGATGGTCCGCGTTGGGTCATGGCACGCTAGACACATCTGCGCGTTCGAACTGTCGCGCACCAGAAAATTCTGCGATAACTTATCCATCGCCTGAACATGCGGGTTATGGCAGGAAGTGCACTCAATGTTGCCGTCGATCAGCTTCACCGCTCCCGTCGGGTCGCCTGTCTTGCCCTGCGCGGCCAGCGATGCAACCAGGTCAATCGTGTCCTTGATCGGCAACACCAGGCTGAAGGGATGCGAACTCTGCAGGTTGGTCCCGAACACGTCGGCAGCATACATGGATCCAGTCATCGCGATCTGCCCATAGACGATAGTCTGGCCCGGCGCAACCGTCCCGTCGTGGCAGCTCAAACACAAATTGCTATCCGCCCCTAAAGTAGGCTGAGTACCTTTTTGGTGATAGGTGGTGCTGGTGCACAGCGAATATGTCGCCTTCGTCAGCGTTTGGTTCCACAGCGGCGTTCTCCCGCCCGCCCCATTGTGCGGCTCATGGCAATACGTACAGGAACCCGGCCGGGCGCCGGTAATCGGCGACTTGCTCCCCGGTCCCAGATCATGCATGCCGATTACATCTCCGGTGATCTGAGCCACCAGCGTACCCCCAGTCACCAAGAGGAGCGCGCACATCGATATCAACGAGCGCTTCACTGCGACCCCCCTTTGCCCGGCTTACTCACGCCGTAGTAACGGAAGACCTGGACCCTCCGATTGAACGAATCCACCACGTAAATTCGGTCGTTGTGGTCGATAAATAATCCGGTAGGAAGCTGAAATTCGCCTGCTCCTGTGCCGCGATCACCGAAGTAGTACAGTAGATCGCCCTCACGATTGAAAACCTGCACTACGCCCCACAGCCCATCCACTACGTAGAGATCGCCCTCTGAGTCTCTCCCAATACCTTTAGGACGAAACATGGTACCGGGTCCGTCGCCAATCTTTCCCACCGCATATTTGTAGACGCCAGACCGGTCCAGCACTTGCACGCTGAAATTCATCGCGTCCACCACGATCAGGTTGTCACCGTCCAATCGCAGCTCCGTCGGAAAATTGAACTTGCCCGGACCTTCGCCGTTCTCGCCGATGGTCTGCACCACGCTGCCCTGCATGTCCATAACAAATATCTTGTTGCGCAGCGTGTCCGTGACATAGATCCGCTGGGCTTGGGAGTCCACCGCGATTCCCGTAGGGCGTTTGAAGAAACCTTCGCCGCCCTTTAAGCTCCCAATCGCCCGCTGATACTTTCCGTCGGAGTTGAAGACGAACACCTTGCCCGTCTCCGAATCGGTCACATAGATGTTGTCCTGCGCATCCACCGCGACGCACTGCGGCGCCAGCATTGGGTCCTTACCTTTGTCGGCACGCGACAGGAACTTGTACTTCTGTTGCTGGAAATCGAAGATGTGGACTCCGACCGCGCCCGGGTCGGTCACGATGATGCGCCCGCGGGAATCGACCACAATGCTGTAGGGACGGACCAGATTGTGGAACTCCGGTTCGCCGGCGACGAAGTCAACCACCTTGGTCCAGAAACTACGCTTCGGCTTCACTTCGCGTTGCGAGCTGAAGCTGCGCTCGTAGCTGAGCTTGCGCCCGCCTTCCAGCAACATATCCGGAGGCGCAGGCTGGGCGGCGGCCTTCTCTTTGGGCTTGGACGCCCACACGGGAGCCAGCAGGAGAAGGACCACACAGGCGACGTTTGCCAAGAATTGTGAGGTCCGCCTGCGCGCTCCGCCTAGAAGAAGTTGAACCACCTGGTCACCCCAAGATAAAACGAGGATATGTTGGCCGGTCGCAGACCCGACGCGCTGAAGCCCTGCGAAAGATTTGCGTATCCCCCCGTCAAGTACATCTTACGGAATTGATACTGCAGCTGCAGATTCTTTCCCGAGAATTGGTTCGCAGACCCGATGCCGGCGTTCTCCGTGTTGGTAGAGGATTTTGAATAGCTGGCCGAGATCGTCAGCTTGCGCACCGGCGAGCTTCCCAGGCTGAATCCGTAGCTCGTCCCGCCATACAGAGTGAGCAGCGAGAGCGGTATGATCGGCGGCAGGTTTATCGGCTGTATCCCCGTCCCAGTAATAAGTCCCAGGCCGTTCGACTTCCCGTAATTGGCGCTCAGATTGACGTACTGCTTCCACCCAAAGCCAGTCGAGTAACCTTGGCTGCTGCTGCTCGTGTCGGGCTGATTGGTCAGGCCACTGTGGCCGAAGCTTGCAGCCCCGCTCCAATTGAAATTGCCGAAGCGGCGTCTCACATTCCCCGAGTAGCTGTAATACGAGGTCGTGTAGCTTATCAGCAAGGTCGAGACATTCTGCGCGTAACTGAAGGAGCCGCCAACAAACCACCCTTTGATCCTCCGATTGTAGTTGGCGTTCGTCGAGAAACCGAGAGAGTTCTGGCTGCTATTATCGATGATGCTATCAATCACGTTCAGACCAGTGTTCAGTGTGCCGCCCATCAAATCGCGTGCGTACGTTACGCCCCCGCCAAAGGAAGTTGCCCCGAAGGTCTCTCCCAGGTAAGTCTGGACCCGGCGATCGGCTTGGCCTTGGAGTTGCAGATTCGGTGCCAGGGAATAGCTTGCCGACGTATTCAGGTCCCAGGCATGGGATGATTCCAGGTTGCTGGCCGGCAGAAGGCCATTGCCCGACTGGAGCTGCGATTGGAAGAGAATTCCAGCCAGGTTATCGGTGTAGCTGGCCGTCACTGCCATATGCAGCTTCTCGGTAGGTTGCGCCGCCACAGCCGTGACCCAGGTGTCGAAGTTGCCCTTGTAGGTATATCCCAGATAATCGGTATTAATGTTCGACCGGTAGAAGCTGGTGGTAAATTGCCCCTCCAGGGGAAGACGGTGTGACACATTCACCCCGTAACCGCTGTTATCGGCGGTGATTGTCCCGGTCTGCTCGCCCTGAAAAACCTGCGGGACGACTGAGTTAGAAGCTCCCTTTTGATAGGAAGCTCCCAGATTGAAACCCGCAATCGAGTAGTTTGAACTCAGGCTGAAGGAATGAAAATTTGAGCTGCCGTTACTACTGACTCCATACACCGAGTACTGGTTGCTGCCTGTCTGGAAGCTTGCCGTGAGGCTGGGCCAGTCTGGAACGAAGGCGCTCCAGTTAATCCCAAACGTATCGCTATTGCCGTGAGTAGTGTAGTTGGGCAGCCCGGGCACCGCAAACTGCCCCTCGCTGTTATATGCCTTGGCGTAGCTGATGGCTCCGGGAAAATGACTGCCGCTGAAGATAGAACTCTCGAAATTGACGCCGCTGCTGTCGGAGATAGATTGGTAGTTGGAGTTGGCTCGCGACTGTCCATAATAAGGGGAGATTGTGAAAGAGACGAAATTGGGACTGTAATAGTATCCGGAGGCAGTGGCATTGCCGGACAGACTCAAACTATGAGATGAGTTGATGTCGTTTCCATAGTCTGCGCTGTAACCGCCTGATACGACTCCGCTCAGGCTGGTGCTGAGCTCGCCGAGCTGGACCTGCCCCGCCGCGGGGAGCGCCAGGAACAGCAGCCCCACTATCCCGCAAAACGCATCTCGGATAATTTGGCGCACCTGCATACCCCTCGTCGCTACAGAACCTCGATCTTGGCGCCCTGGTGCAGTTGCTTATCGAAGCTGGCGCGAAGGTTGTCGGTCTTCTTCTGCTGCAGCTCCTTTTGCAGCGAGGCTTTGACATCTTCAAATTTCGCTTTGCCGGCCGGGATGTGCTTGACCAGTCGCACAATGGTGTAAGCCTGCTCAACCTGGATAATGTCGCTGACCTGCTCGGGCTGCATGGCCGCGAGTGTTTGCACTATGACGGGCGGCAGCTTGGCGCGATCCACCGGCTTGTGGTAGCCCATCATTACCCGGTAGTCATCTTCGGAGATCTTTTCCGCCAGCGTCCCAAACGATTCATCCGTTTTCGCCGCTTTCGCCTGCTTGAGGGCATCATCAGCCCGCTTGCGCTGCTCTTTCAGCAGGGCTGGGGTCGGTTTTTCCGGCGGCAGAAAGGTAATTGTCTGGAAGGCGAACGACTCGGGATAATCAAATCGCGCCGCGTTCTTGTCGTAATAGGCCTTCAGCTCGGCCAGGCTCACCGTGGACTTCTTGTCCACCTCGGCCTTAAGCAGTTGCTCGATCAACAGCGAGCGCCTGATCTTTTCGCGCAACTGCTGCTCCGAGCCTTGAAATTCTGTTTTCAGAAACTGTTGGTACTCTTCGGGAGTCGCGAACTGCTTGCGAAAATCCACTTCCGCGCGCTTCAGGCGCTCCGGCGAGACCGTCATCTTCCGCCGCTGCGCCTCCTGGTAGACCAGTTCCTCGAAAATAATCATCTTCAGCGCGCCATTGCGGATGCCCGGTTCCATCTCCGGAGGAATATTGCCGTTATGCTGGCGCGCATAAGGAAACATGGTGAACATTTCAGTTTGCAGATCGCGATCGGTGAGCACCGCGCCATTCACCCTCGCCACCGGCTTGCCACTGGGTTGGCTGGTCGTCTTTTGCGGAGCGGAGAGCTGGGTGGGGGCGTGCGAGGCAACCTGAGCGTATGCGGCGGAGACTGTAAGCAGAGCTATAGCGATTGTGTTCCGGTGCTTCATCACTTCTCCTCACCCCTGAGTTGAAGATTGAGGGGAGGGAGTTCCTCCCCTCGGTTAAGTGGACAGATTAGAAGGTGGTTGGAATTGCGTCGCCGCCGTTCATTTCGTTGGCTTCGCCACCATGGCACTGACGGCAGAACTGCGCCGTCTGGTTCGCGCCGGCGGTGCCGCTGGCCGGGTTGTAAGGCGCGCGAATGAAGAACATCGTCGCGTAGTTACCCGTTGGCAGACCGCTGTTCTTGCCGTTCGTGACCGGCACCACGTTCATAAGGTGCTGATTGTGGCAGCTCGTGCACGTAACGACCGCTGTGTTGTTATAAGCGCTGAGGCGAACGAAGAAGCCATAGTTCGTAACGAACTCAGATGACTTCGGGCCAGTCATCGCGATGGAGCCGTTGGTCTCGACGCAATCCCAGTTGTGCGAGCCACCGCAGCTTACGGCCGCGTTCAAGCCCACCGGGTGATCGTTGAGGTAGTTGCCCGCCCCGGTGCCGTCGTTGCCGAGCAGGGTCGGAATGTTGTTGTAGCCGCCATAGGTTGGGGGCAGCGTCTCGTAGACCTTGTTCTTCATCATGGCGCCCTGGGCGTAGTTGCCGTCATGGCAGCTCAGGCACAAGGTGATGTTGAGGTCAGGCGTGGAAGCGGTAAATCCAACCAGCGTCTCAGAGAAACCTGAGCCTGGGCCGGTTCCGCCGAAGGTAAGAGTCTTTCCGACCAGGTTGCCTACGTCCTGGCCCCACAGCGCGACGTTGCCGGTGGTGGTGTCCCCAGACTTATTGGCGCCGTTGCCCGATGCGCCGCTGTGCGGAGCGTGACAGGCCGCGCAACCGCGACCGTAGTTTAAGTGAGCGCCCAACACGTCAGACGTGGGCGGCTGGATCTGGGCCACCGCGAACATCCCGACGGCCAGAACCATGAGCGTGATTAACATTACTTTCTTCATGAGATCGATCTCCTGATATGCAATTGCATTTTTAATGACTGCTTTACTGCTTTGGAGGCCTGGCCCCCCGGTGGTCTCCGACTCAGATCAGTGCACGCCCCAGACCAAAGTTGAATGAGCGTTCATTTCCTGTAACGCATTGAATCCAGAGATCTTGAATACCCATGAGCACGGGGGCTGTAGAGCTGAGGTGGGGGAAATGAGCCAATGTCCCGAAGAGCCTCGCGAAATAGCGCAGCGCCGAGGTCGTTTCAAAATAGGAATTATGTAAGTCGTTTATTCGGGGTGCCGTTGCTTGCTCTGGGTGCGGGGTGCCCCGGGTCTCGCGTCTTTCGAGACCTGGGTAACAGATCCGTTACTTCGTCGCGTCAGCTTTGGCTTGAGCGGGAGCTTGCTGTACCGTTGCGGGTTGCTGGGCGGCAGACTTCGCGCCGCCGCGTTGCGCTTCCTTCTCCTTCTTCAACTGCTCGGCTTCGGCATCGGTGATGTAACGGAACTGCTGCACGCGGCCAGGATACTGCTCTGAGGTGAAGACGCGGTTGTTCTTGTCGATCGCGACCCCGACCAGCGATTCGAATTGTCCCGGATAGTGACCCGGTCCGCCGATATAGGTCAGCAGTTGCCCTTCACGGTTGAAAACCTGCAAACGATTCTGCACCGCATCCGCCACCCAGATGTGACCATCGCCATCCACCGCAATCCCTTTAGGCCGCGCAAAGTATCCCGGCCCGTCGCCATTCTTGCCGAAGGTGCTGAGGAAATTGCCGTCGCCATCGAAGATCTCCACACGGTCGTTCAGGGTATCGGTGACGTAGACGTTGCCGTCACTGTCCAGGGCGATACCTTGCGGCGCAGCAAAACTTCCAGGATCTGTGAGGAAGTGGTTCTTCCCTCCGGTGCCGATCTTACGTAACGGCTTCAGGCTGTCCGCGTCATAAACCAGCACCTGGTCCTGCTGAGTATCCACGATGTACAGGAACCGGTTCTCCTTGTCGATCGCCAGTCCCACCGGATCGACCAGGCCCTTATCAATCTGGTCCACCACTTCATGCTTCGAGTTGAACACCAGCACCCGGCGCAGCTTGCCATCGGAAACGAATAAGCGGTCATCATCGTCAATGGCCAGACTGTTAACCAGGCCGAAGTGAGCTTCGTAACCGTTGCGAATCAGCACTACATCCCGGGTTTCCGTGTTGAAAATGAAAATTGCCCCCACCCTTTGGTCCGCCACATAAAGCTGTCCCTTCGAGTCCACCGCCATCCCGTAAGGACCGATTAGCTGGAAGGGGAAATTCTTTACAGTTTCCTTCTCGTCCTGCGGCTTGGAACCCGCCAGCCTGTCCATCCAACTTTGCTTGGGCTTGGGCTTCTCTGCCGCCGGAGTCTGGTCGATCTTCATCCCGGCGTAGTAGGCGATGTACCGCACTCGTGGGATCGAAGGCGGCTGCGGCCACACCAGTTTCGAGATGTCGATCTTGGACAGATCGACCATGGGCCCTGTCTTCGGCTCGGGAGCAGCGGCTGCGGCCTTCTTCTTGCCGGCGTAAACCGCAACTGGCGAAGCCAGCACCAGCATCAGCAGGACGGCCACAGCCATGACAGCTTTGCCGCCGCGAAAATAGCTTGGCCAAGTCGTAAGCATCTTCCCTATCTCCAATCAAAAATCTACTTCGTAATCTCCGTCATATCGATTCTGTTCTTGTGGCAGTTATCACAAAATGCCATGTTGTTCGCCTGGTCCTTCACCAGCAGGCCCGCGTGGGCTGAAGAGTGCGGCTGGTGGCAACTCAGGCAGCTCAGCGGCGTCTTCACCGCGGTTATGTTCTTCGGATCCATCACGTCAGAAACTGGGTGGTTTGCCGTCGGATGGCCCAGACCGTACCGCAACGGAAGGATTGCCACCTTGTTCTTCGCGTAATAATCCTCGGGCAGCTTGACTTGCCCTTTGAAGATGGTCAGCAGGTGTTCGGATTCCAGCTTCTGCGGTTGTGAATCCGGGCCGTGACACTCCAGACACAGCGCGTTACCCTTGGCCCGCAGCAGATGCTCATTATTCCCGCCGTGCGGCTCGTGGCAGGTTGCGCAGCCCAGCCCGTACGCTGGCTGATGCAGGTGCGCCTTCTTGAACTGGTCGGCCTGGTCGCTATGACAAGCCAAACATGCGTCGACGGGATCAGGCTGAATGAATCCCGGTGTCTTGCCGGCGTGCGGATTATGGCAGGCAACGCACTCGCCCTGCGCTCCCGGATGCTGCACCTTCGCCTTGTCGATCTTTTCCGCCTGGTCGCTGTGGCACGTTACACACAGCGCTTTGGTATCGGCTTGCGTGAGGACGACCTTGCCATCTTTCGCCGGCTGATGGCAGGTGTCGCACCCTCCCGGCGCAAACGGTGGATGCGTGAACGCCTGCATCAATTTCGGCTGCGCCGACTGATGTGGATCGTGACACTGCACGCAATTGGCGGTACCGAACGGCTGTCCTTGATGCGCCTTGATCAGGCTGGCATCTTTCACATCGTGACAGTCGATGCACAGCGCTGGAGCCGCCTTCGTCAGGTGATAATCGAATTCTTCCTTGCCGCGCTCGCCCGTCTTATGCGTGACATGGCACGTTTCGCAGCCCATGTCGAGTGCGGCGTGCCGGCTGCCTTTCTCGGGCACGTTCACTCCTTGCGTGTGGCAAGTGAGGCAGAGGTTCTGGTCTTTATCGCCGGAAGTCGCTTTTATTAGCTGGAACTTGTTATCGGATTCGTGCGGGTCGTGACACTTGACGCAGTCGCGGACAGCAGGAGGATGGACCCTCCCCTTGATCTCAGCGGCGTTGTGATCGGCGTGACAAGTAAGACAGAGTGCTTGCGGCGTTGTGGTCGTGAGCTTGATGCGCGTGACATCTTTGTTCACGCGGACTTCGTGACAACTCGTGCAGCCGGTGGCAATCGCCGAATGTACGAACTTCCCTTTGGCTTTGTCTGCATGGCACTCGGCACACTTCGCCGCGTTGGTGTTCTTGTCCAGCGGCACCGGATGCACGCCGGCGAATGCGCGCGATACCAACCCAACTGCCACAATAAGAAGAACAATTCTCACGAGCAATCTTGCGCTGGAGATGATCACCCCGATCATCACGTCTCTCGCCTGCTCTTGTTCCCTGGAGACCCTCACAATTCCTCTACCAGGGTCATGAGCACGAACCTCGCCGTTTCGCGGTCGCCATAGAACCGTCCGTCGATTTTCGTAAACCTCTCTGTTTGCAGTAGCTTGAACATCCCCGAGACGGTTCGCGCATAACTCACTTGCACGCGATAGGTCCTGAAGAGAGCCTTTTCTCACAACCCCGGATGTGAAATGACCCAAAGAAGCAAACGGCCCAAAATATGGCAGTGAACTGCGTTCCAACATTGAAGAAACCCCGTGAGAAACTCTCTGCAGTTATTGAAACGCGAAAGCGCCTCGCGCCCTACAGTGCGGATCACAACCAGTTGTGACTCCAATCACAAGCCGCGGGCCTGGTGCTGTCGAAGCTGTTGGGCTAGATCGAACTTAAAGGGCTCTAATTCCCGGTTCGGAGGAAATTGTGCCGCAATCGTTCCGCTAGTCTTTGGGCAGGAACATTTTGCCCGCAAGTTAAAGCCCGATAACATCTTGCCGGGAATTTTGGGGAAATCAATGTTCTCAATAAGAGAGGGGGAGTCTCATGGTTACGTTACCTTCGTGCTGCGCCGCGCCGACAGCCATTCCATCCAGCGATCGAGTCCTTCGCCAGTTGTGCTGGAGACGTCGATGATCTCCATTCCCGGATGAACGCGGCGCGCATTCTCCCGCGCCAGCTCGGCTTTGAACGGCACGTAAGGCAGCAGATCGACCTTGGTCAGCAGCATCAGCTCCGACTTGAAGAAAATGGAAGGATATTTCAGCGGCTTGTCCTCGCCTTCGGTCGTGCTAAGCAGCACAATCTTCGCGTCCTCGCCCAGATCGTAGCTCGACGGGCAAACCAGATTGCCGACGTTCTCCACGATAAGCAGATCGAGCTCTTCCAGCTTCCAGTCCTCGAGATGCTTTTCAATCATCCGGCAATCCAGATGACACGTTCCGCCGGTCGTGATCTGCTTCACCGGAAAGCCGAACTTCGCCAGCCGCCGCGCATCATTCTCAGTCTGCAAGTCGCCGGTTAGCACCGCAACGCGCTCGCTTTTGTCCATGAGCTCCAGCGTGCGCTCCAGCAGCGCAGTCTTGCCCGAACCTGGCGCGCTGATCAGGTTCACGCATAACACTCCGTTTTCGCGATATCGCTTGCGCAGTCGCTCAGCGAGAATTTGGTTCTCGCTCAGCACCTTCTTTTCGACCGCAATGCGGTTCATTCATCCACTTCCATATAGGCGATGTCCAGCTCTTCGCCCCCAATGCACTTCGTACCCATATCGCCGCACAATGGACATCGTGGGTCGAAGTCGCTCATACGAAACTCGTAATTGCACTTCAGGCACCGCTGTATTCGTGGAACGAACTCCACTTCCAGCGTGAGCGGCTCGCGATCGGTGTCCTTCACCAGCACCTCGAAGCCGAACTGCAGCGCGTCCCCATCGACGCCCGCGAGCTCTCCGATCTTAACCCCGACTTTGGAGATGTGCCCGCTCGGATGCCGCTCCGCTTCCTGGTCAACGCAGTCGAGAATTGAGGCGGCAATCCCGAGTTCGTGCATGCGTTATTTCAGTCGGCGCAGCAATTGATTGTAGGCTTCATGCGACCCAATCCCAGAACCAGTGGACGTCATTCTCTTCACGAAGAGCGATTGCGCGCTGTATTTCAGGCAAAGTCACCCACTTATTCTAACGCTTCCGCCACCGCAGAAGATTTGCGTCCAAGATTGGACACTTTATCCTGACCGACCCATCCTGCGTGATTTTATCCGCGCAACCCCCCTCATTTTCTGGAAACATTCGTCGCGGAATTCCGTCTATCAATTAACGAGTAGCTGGTCTTCGTGTGTCTGGGGTTCAACGCAGAGCAGGTATCTCATCATGGCAGGAGATTTCGGGTTCCCGGCGAGCGCCGGTCCCTCCGGAGATCGTGGCTGGCGCCGTGATCGTGCCGCACATGGTCGCCCGACGCTCGCTGGGTTAAAACGCTGGGGTCGAATCTGGGCCATCAGTTTTGTGCTATGGACGGTGCTGGCTTTCCTCAGCGCTGCCGGCGCGCACGTTTACACCGCGTCCATGGGCAGTCCGGAAAGCTGGGCGCAACTGCTCGCCTGGAATGTCACCATCTCCTTTGTCTGGTCGGCGCTCACACCGCCAATCTACGCGTTTGCGCGGCGATTCACCTTCGACCGCAGCAACTGGAAGGTGATGCTGCCATTCCATCTGGCGGTCAGCGTCGCCCTCACCTTCCTGGCTGCCTGCCTCATCGTCTGGCTCGAACCGTTTATCACCTGGACTCCCGAAGCCCATCTGCCTTATCTCGCGCACGTGCTCTCCCGCGCCTTCATGGATTTGCAGCGCTATTGGTACATCGTGCTGATAACCGAGGCCATCAGCTATTACGGCAAATATCGCGAAAGAGAGCTGCAGTCGTCGCAATTGGAAGCCCAGCTGGCGCTCGCGCAACTGGAGGTGCTGAAGATCCAGTTGGAGCCGCACTTCCTCTTCAACACCCTGAACTCCATCGCCGCTCTGGCCCGCAACGACGGTCTCGCCGCCGAAAACATGACGCTGCAACTCGCCGACCTCTTGCGCTTTTCGCTGGATGCGATGGGCGTACATGAGGTGCCGTTGAGCCGCGAACTCACTCTGCTGCAGAAATACATCGACATTCAGCAGACCCGATTCCAGGACCGCCTCAGCGTCGAGATCGACGTCGCGCCCAGCACCTTATCGGCGCTGGTACCCAACATGATTCTGCAGCCGCTGGTCGAGAATGCGATTCGCCACGGCATTGGTCCAAGACGCGGTCCCGGTCATGTCCGCATCATCACGCGTCAGGTCTTCGACGAGCTGTGGATGGAGATCTGCGACGACGGCATCGGTCTCACGCGTTTCGATGGCTCGGTGCCGCCCGAAGGCGTCGGTTTGCGCAACACGCGCGCCCGCCTGCAACAGCTTTACAACCACGATCACCGCTTGATTCTGGAAGATGCGCCTGGCGGAGGCTGCATCATTAAGATCCACATCCCGTTCCGCACCTATTCCGAGGAGGTTAGTACCAGCGATGCCCATTCGAGTGTTGCTTAGCGACGATGAAGCATTGGCGCGCGAACGTCTGCGCGGTTTGTTGGAGGAAGAGCCCGACCTGGAGATCGTTGCCGAATGCGGCGACGGCAAATCGGCCATGGCGACGATCAAGCGCGAAAAGCCTGATCTGGTTTTCCTTGACGTTCAGATGCCGGAGACCGACGGTTTCGGTGTCGTTTCCGCACTGCGCGATCAGATGCCTATGACCATCTTTGTCACCGCTTACGATCAGTATGCGATGAAGGCCTTCGAGGTGCATGCACTCGACTACCTGCTCAAACCGGTGGCGAAGGCGCGTCTGTCGGAGGCGCTTGAGCACGCGCGCAAACAACTACAGCATCCTTCCGAGGCGATGTTCCAGCGCCGCGTACTCGACCTGCTCGCCGAACGCGACTCGCGCCAGAACCAGCCGCAGCGCATCGTCATCAAAGCCGACGGCGAGATTGTCTGCCTTAAGCCCAGCGAAATTGATTGGGCCGAGTCGGCCGGCAACTATGTCTGCCTGCACGTTGGCGCGGCAACGCACATCCTGCGCGAGACCATCACCTCGCTGGAAACGCGCCTCGGCCAGCATCAGTTCCTGCGCGTTCATCGCTCGACGCTGGTGAATGTCGATCGCATCAAAACGCTGCGCCCATCGTTGTATGGAGATTATTCCATCCTCTTGCGCGACGGCACCAAGCTCACATTGAGCCGCGGCTTCCGCGAGAACGTACTCAAGCGATTGGGAACAGCGTAGGCACGATTCGTAACAGGGCACGACTTCAGTCGTGCCGAAAAGTCAAAAACAAAATGGGGCTTTAGCCCCTGCTTGTGCCCCTGGTTCGCGTCCTTCCCTTTGACGCTAAGCTGGGCCGGTTTTCGCTTTCTTCGCTAACTCGTCTTGCACATGCTGAGGCAGGTTGTTCATTCGCTTTATGTAGGCGGCAATTCGCCATAGTTCCTCGTCGGAATCCCACATACCATTCGCAAACATTCCCGTTCTCCGGATCCCATGTTTTGCCACCCAGAATACCTGTGCCTCCGTGTACTCCGTCCCCTCTGTCGGAAATTGCGGAGCATCTGGATTTAAGGAGCCGGGGAATTTGTTGGCCTTTCCCGGCGTGCCATGGCAACCGGCGCACTCGCCGAGATATTGTTTTCCGCCCGCGATCAAGTTTTCGTCAGTAGGCTGTACGGGATTCGATATCTGCGCCGCGTTTCGTCTCACCGCGGCGTGCACCGCAGCGCGCATCAGGTAGCTTTCGAACCCTGAGGGATGAACATCACCCCGAACCTCGGCAAATCCGAATCTCAGATATACAAAGCCACAGATCGTGAGGAGAACGATAGCCGCCAGCATACCTAACGCAAATTGCTTCATCGATCCCCCGTGCCCTTCTTGAAATCGACAGGCCTTCTCGGCAACGGTACCACCGAATGCAATGAAAATCGCCTCCGCTGGTATGAACGAAGTAATTCAACTGGCGAGATGCTACTTTCAATGCTTCCAGCGCTCGCTAAACATTCCTGCAGTTGGGGTTTTCTTTCCACTCGTGGAGTAGCCCATTCGCCCACCACTAAACGCCGAAAACAATGACAGCTTCACTGGCACTTAGAGCGAACACCATTCCCGCGCCTTCTGCCACTTATTCCGCACCTTAAGCCCGACCGAAGCGCGAAGTCTCATCCCCACCTTTGCATCTTTCCCGCTGCAATGAAATAGAGGTACAACTCTTGCAGCGTAGAGGAGCTTTCAAGCGACAGCCAGAACTGATAAATCGGTTGGCAACTGATCTGTGCTGCCCCCTTTCACAATCGCTTGCCTGCGCCTTCCAAAATTCACGATCTGCTAAAGAGGAAAGTCGACATGAAAACACAAAAGCTAGTGGTCCTTGTCTTATCTCTTTTTGCGTTGGTGTTGGGCACTGTGGCTCCAGCGCTGGCGCAAAACCAGCTCAATCTCAGCGATGGCAATGTGAACTCCTTTTTCTTCGGAGGAGGAAGTAATCACATAAACCTGATAATGCCGACCATGAATTGCTCCGCCGGTACTTGCACCCTCGCCGCAGCTGGTGCTAACGGCACCGGTGATTTGTCCTCGAACGGGACCTACTCGATCACCGCGCCGGGCACAATCCCTGTGACTGGCGGTTTTGCCGGGCCCTTCTCTTTGACCGTGCTTGCCGACGGCAGTTCCGTAGTCAACCAGACGGCGCCCATCACCTTCAACTACACCTCGATGCAAGGTACGCTGACTGGTCTGCTCAACTTTACGACCGTCTCCAAAACCGTGGGCATCAACTCGACCATGCTCGGGACGTTTCAGGCAACTGGCGGCACCTTCGCCCAGTTCTTCCCCGCTGGCGGCAATGTGACCATCACCTTAGGCATACTATTCCCGCTGCAGAAATTCCCGGTCACGCAACATGCCTTTGCTGCGGTGGAATTTCAGAACGGTACCATCGTTCCCGCCTCAGCCTGCCAGACCTTGTCGCTCCGGCAGCAACGTGAAATTCAGCTGCCACACTTCGCGTACGATCTGAACGCCTCGTTCACCCAGACCAACAATCCCAGCCAGATTCCGTGTTCGAGTTCGGCTCCGTGCGGCTCTCTCGACGTGGCGCTCGGCACGGGCGCATATTCTAACGACCTGATGGTCACGGTGCAGCTCTCAGGCATAGGAGGCGCATTCCAGTTTGATCGCATGGGCTTCAACAGCGATATCAATTCCGGATTCACCCTGGACTGCTTCAACTTCGGAGCTTCGTGCAGCTCCGGTGTTGGCGGAGCGTCGCTGGGCGGAGCCAAACAGGAAGACGGCTTCGGCAGCTTCCAGAACACGCTGTACACCGGCTTGAATGGCGGCAGCGGCTGCGCTCCGGATGGAACCGGATGCCAGACTCTGTTCACGTTTGCCGTTGGCAACACCAACGGTCCTTTACAGCTTTCCGACTTCAATGCCTTCGTCGCGGGTCACATCGCGAACGGGGTTTGCAGCGGATTCATTGCTACACCCAGCAACTAGGTAGAGTAGCGAGGCCCTCGTGGGCTCCCGCTAACAGCATGCCCACCCAAGCTTCTCCTGCTTGGGTGGGATTTTTCGTCTGAAACGAAATATCTGAGTCGAAACTTTAAATGATGGTGGCGTTAGCCCCAGCTCACATCGATAGACGGGCGAGTGTGCACCAGGCGGAGGCCTAAACGGACAGAGCCCGCCAGGGCGAAACCAATTAGCCCACGGCGGAAGCCGTGGGTCCGCTGTTGTATAAGAACCAGAGCCTGCTGGTCGGCACATGCCACTTCCACTCCTCAGGTGGTCGAGGCGTCTACCAAAAGCGCGGCTGTTCCCATCGCGGCTTAAGGAATGTTTAAGGTTGCAGCGGAAATCACGCGGGAACCGAGAAACTTTGCAAAGGGATCTCGACTAGCAGAGTCCTCAATAAGCTCATCGCCAGGGCCAGAAAGCGGGTAGCTGAACGCCAGACTGAAGTAGCTAGAGGAGGTAGTGCCTCAGTTTGAAATCAGCTCTTACTGAATCTTAATGCGCCATGATGCAGCTTATGCCATCATAACGGTATGCCTAGACGCTCAAGCAACAGTAAGGACCACGACTTCGCGACTGTCGCCCGCCGTGTCGTGGAGCAGGCCATCGGAGAGACTTTAAGCGGGGAGCCGCTGCCCGATCCCAACGCTGGCAAGAATCCCGCAGCTGTGACGCTCGGCAAGCTCGGAGGCGCAAAGGGAGGTAGGGCGCGTGCTGAGAAACTATCAGCGGCAAAGCGAAAGGCCATCGCAAAGAAAGCGGCTAACGCGAGATGGCGCTAACCCGATGCTGATTCGTTTAAGTCCATCTGCGCCTTAATGGGCTTTGGCGTCTCAGAGATTAGAACAAGTCCAGGTATCTCGTCATAGTGTTTCCGGTTGTGTGAAATTAGGGGTATCGAGTGTCTGATAGCCGTTGCGGCAATCCAGAGATCATTGTCAGGCACTGGGCGGCCCATTTTTAGTGTCTGCGCTCTTACGTCTCCGTATACCCGACACAGTTCTTCGTCATAGGGTATGACGCCAGCACGCGCGATCCGGCTCTCTAATTGTTTCGTCTTGGTTTCGCCCCAGCCTTTGTACTTAGGCCAAGTCAACAACTCGCCCACGGTGATGAACGAGAGGGCCATTTTCTTGCCCTTGACGTGCTTCTCATACTTGGCTGCAAGGGTGTGTCCCTTTGCCAGAAAAGAGAAAACGTCGGTATCGACGAGCACAACTTCGACGTTGGAAGCAGTGTCTGCCGTAGATGTCAGTCCTTACTTTCTTGCTTCGTAGATGACCCTTAGCATCTCATCCACGTCTTCGTCGGCAGGTATTCCTCCGACAAGGATAGATGGATCGTCTAGCGGCTGAACATTCTCCATCAACTCCGACAATGATGGATTCGCAAAGAACGACTCGTCGCCTAGAGCATCCGGCGTCAACGGGATTATCGTATCGATGTGCACAACATCAATCTTGTCTGTGTACGGATGAATAGTGCCCGAACCGCTGACCCTCACGTATCGGCGCATCATGCCATAGATTTCATCGGCCTGTTGTGGGTCAAAGGTACACATCACCGACGGCCCTATGGCTGGGTCGATTCTGCACTTGTAATCTTCTCTCTTGAAATCGGCCATCTCCAAAACACCATCAACCTCAACCGGGATTGTGCGCGGGGCACTGAGTCGCTTTGCGACGCTATTTCTAACGCTCTTTGTAATGGTCGTAGAAAATGATTTTGCGTGCCCATTATGCGCCGGAGCGACTAGTTCTATACGAGAAATTCCTTTCGGCGTGATGACACCGGTAAGTGAGTACACCCTGAGCAGGACACCGGGGTCCAGGCCGTTGGCGCGCTTTTTTCTCACATTGGAGATCGTGTTGCCCAGTTCGCGAATGACGTTCATTCCAGGCTCGTCCACGAAATCCAGTGCTCTCTGGGGTCTGCGGAAATCAAACTCCAAGCTCGTCGGGCTGTTGCCGCGTATCCCAATAAGCTCTAGGGTGCAGTCCTCTTGTATACTGCGTTTGATCGGTCCGGGGTGATATGTCTTCCGCTCTTGTAATGCCTCAGCCTGTTTATTGATGGCGTCCTGTACGTCTCTGCATATCCTGACAAGATCGGGGATTGGCACGCGACCCTTGCGTATTCCGGGTCCTTCCAGCTTTACCGTGAGTACAGGCTTCGCTTTATTATCCGATTTTTGCTTTTTCTTCGCCACCATGGGTTACAGTTTCACCCTGAGGATACACCCTTTGAGCGAATACTTCGAGAGGAAGGTATCGATGCAGCAGCTAACTATTTGAGTTCAAGAAAACTATTGACATTGCATACACGTTCAAGCATAATACGCAATATGAACCAGCTAGACACAGCTCGTCGTGCTCAAGTGATTCGGTGCCTTTGCGAAGGAAACAGCATTCGTTCGACAGTGCGCATCACGGGCGTTGCCCAGAACACAGTGGCGCGCCTGCTCTGCGAAATGGGCTGCGCGTGTGCGAACTACCATCACGAGCACGTTCGCAACGTGCGCGTCCGGCGCTTGCAGGCCGACGAAATTTGGTGCTTCGTCGGAGCCAAGCGGAAGAATGTCACGCCGGAACAGGAAGCGAACGGCTGGGGTGATTGCTGGACGTGGACGGCCATCGACGCCGACACGAAATTGTGCGTCACGTACTACGTGGGAGATCGCGGCAAGCATTCGGCGTTCAGTTTCGTCAGCGATGCCCGCTCTCGCATCGTCGGCCATCCTCAGATCACAACGGATGCGCTGCGCCATTATCTTCCCGCTGTCGAAGCCGCATTCGGCGGCGATGCCGACTATGCGCAGCTTCACAAGGTCTACGGCGCTCCAACGCCCGATGAGTCGAGGTACACGCCTGCAACGTGCATCGGTTGTGACATGAAGGTTGTGAGCGGAGACCCCGACCCCAAGCATGTGAGCACGTCTTACGTCGAACGACAGAACCTCACTATGCGCATGTCGATGCGGCGTTTCACACGGCTGACAAATGGATTCAGCAAGAAGGTCGATAACCACGGTCACGCGGTCGCCGTGTACTTCATGTATTACAATTTCTGCCGGATTCACAAAACACTGCGTGTGACGCCAGCGATGGAAGCTAGCCTGAGCGACCATGTTTGGAGCTTGGAAGAATTGGTCGCACTGCTGCCAGAGCCGAAACCAGCGAAGCGCGGCCCTTACAAGAAGCGGAATGCGGGATGAAAAAAGGAACCAAACCGCTGCTATGGATTGTAGGAGTTATCGCCGCCATCGCTGGGTTCCTCTGGTGGCAGTTTTACGAACTGGGAGAAGGTCTCAGAACAATGCGGATCGGAAAGTGAGATTTCAAACTGAGGCACTACCGCTAGAGGAGCCTAGATGGAAACGAAGGCGATTCGGGTGTATAGTATTCGCCACCCCGGACGCCAAAACGGAAATCGTGGCTTACATCATTAGGGACACGTCGTAGGGTTAGTCACCCGGTACAGTCACCACTCGGGCAAGAGTTCATTCGAACGGTGAGACCTAATGCTTCCTGAAGGTGTCCCCTTATGAGAACCAAAAGGGGGCGCTCAATCTTCGATCAGGGAGGGAACATGAATAGGGCCTCTTTGCTATTTGCGCTGAGTCTATGTTGCGCCTTGGCCCAAAGCCAGGCAGCGCCTCCTGCCTCGCAGCAAGTGCAGGTGGTAGAGGGAGTCAGTATTTCCGTTCCTGCTCCCTGGTCTCTTGCCAATCGAACGACTAACGGGGTGGAAATCGAGTACCCATCCTCAATCCAGCGGCCGGGTCCGCCGCCGGATGAAAAGCATCCGAATGCCGAAGAGCTCATCACGGCGGATGCTCGCATTGCGGTTGTTGTGGAACAGCGTGGTACCCACACCGATGCGCTGGAGCGGCTGGCCCAGATCGCCGCTGAGGAGCCGGAGCGTTCGCAATTGCTGGTCATTGCCGGCTGGCCGGCGTTGCAACGAGAGCGCAAGGGGCCGCTGCCAAATCCAGGCGAGAGCGACTCGTCCGTCAACGTGATTACCACCTTTGCCACCACCGCGATTGCCGCCGATACCATGGTGGTACGTTTCGAGGCCGTGCTGGCTCCGGATGCCGACCCGAAGCTGGCAGACGCCGCCTTCCAGATTGCAAAGCAGGTCCACCTGCCGCCTGGAAATGAGGATGCGGCAAAGCGCGATCTCGAGACGCTCTCTAAGTTAATCGCTGCGCAACAAAGCGAGACGCAGAACCCTGGTGAGCCTGGGGCTGCTGCCACCGGCGGGGGCGCATCGAAAGCCATCGCCCCGGGCACTACGCTCGTGCAGAATGGCCTCGGCGAGCTGGAAGTCGTGATTTCCTCCGACGGCCTGCATGTCGTGGTCGGCGCCAACAGCGGCTATTCTTATTCCGATGACGGCGGTCAACACTTTACTTTCGGTGGGGGGATTCCCTGCATTTACCCGCAGTGCGATGGCGACCCTTCGCTGGCCATCGGCAAGAGCGGCGCTGTGTATTTTTCATGGATCGGATATCCGCCGGGCACCACGACCGACAGCCTTTCCATTTCCAAGACCAATGGGCACAGCTTCACTTTCCTGAGCAATGCTGTCGTATGTCCGAAAGCAACTCCGACCATCTGCAGCCTGCCCGACCAAGAGCATATAGCCGCGGACCGCACGAATTCTTCCGCGTCCGGCAAAGACCTCGTCTATCTGGTTTGGCGTAATTTTTCCTCAGTCGGGAACACGCCCAGGATCGTCTGCTCCAATAACGGAGGGGCTACCTGGTCCGCGCAAGTCTTTATTAGCGTAAACGGGGACTTACCCCGGGTCACCGTGGGCAGTGATGGCTTCGTCTATGCCGCCTACATCAGCGGTTCGTCTATTGCAGTGAATAAGTTCAGCGCCTGCGGCCCAAAAGGACTCGTGCCGCAACCCGGCTTTCCCACTACCGTCCATAAGTACAATATCGTCTCTTGTCCTTTGGCCGGACTTGATCGCTGCAACTGTTGCAATACCATGTCGAGCCAGATGGTCGCCGTGGACGATACCAACCCCTCTCACGTCTTCGTGGCCTTCGCCAACAATACCAGCGGCAATAATGACGACATCCTGGTCTATGACTCGATCGACGGTGGCAAACATTGGGGTAAGCCGGTGAAAGCCAACACTGGTGTCGCTGCCCCGCGCTTCATGCCCTGGATATGCACTGCCGGGGGCACCGCAGCCGTTTCCTGGTATGACCGAAGAGCGGCAACCAAGGGCGCCGACGATCTCACAGCGTACTATCGCGCCAGCGTGAAGCGGGTAAGTCCACCGGGCATTCTCCAGGCTACCTCGGAAGAAAATGTCTCTGGAACCAACGACCCGCAATGCGCCTCGGGATGGCCCGGAGGCGAAGACAATCCGGCCGATGCGACCCTTTGTCCGACCCCGCAGTTGGCTGGAGAATGCCTGCTCCCCTGCGCGGCAATCAAAAAGGGTTGTAAGGGTTGTTCGGGCAGCTGCGGCAGCGCCACTCCCTGCTATTTCAATGGGCCGAAAGCCAAAACGATATGCAAGGCCCCGGAAACCTGCCAGCAGTGGGGCCCCAACACCACCAAGTATGGCGATTACAACGGCAATGCGTGTAACCCGACCATTAACGAGGTTGGCATTCCCACCATCTGCAGCGCATGGGCCTCCGCCACCGTGCCCAAGGGCGTTCATGTCCAGGGCTCCTCCGGCATCCAGATTTATGCGTCCTGCACCCCCATCGAGCCGCCGGCGGTTACCATCTCCTACCACCAGACTGGGGCCTGCAACGGCTTCACCAACTCGTTTGGCAGTTTGACTGAGGCAGGTAGCAATTTTGCCTATGTGATCTTTGGCATCGAAAGCATCGACAATTCGCTGGCTACCAACCCCTTCGCTTTTGATCCCTCGCAGCTCTTTGTCCACCAAAAGGCAACCACAACCACACCAGCCCACCAGGATTTCGTTGACCCAAGTATGCAGTTGTACAAGGACATACTTGGACCTTTTGCGGCCGTGCCAACCACGGTTAAGGGGGGAGACGACACGAAATTTGGCCCCAGCGCGCAGGCAGCATTGGTCGTATCCACAACGAATTCCAACGGTTCGGTTGAGGCAAATCAAACTCCATACTTCCTGTTCTACGAGCGAAAGCCTGGGGACCCACCCGTAAACATGGTTAAGTCCGACGCTAAGCAAACGTCGTGGCCGAATACCGAGGACTGCAAGACCATCAGCCTCCATTAGTGGGTTAGGGAAAACCGCTTAACAGCCCAAAACTGAACGTAACTTCCATTCCGGACGGCGCAGATATTGATATCGACAGCAGCTTTGTCGGGAATACGCCGTCGCCGGTTGAAGTAGCGGCTGGCGAGCACGTTGCGACTGTCACCAAGTCCGGCTACAAATCTTGGCAGCGAAAGCTGAAGGTGACCGGCGGCGACATCCATCTCACAGCAGAGTTAGAGAAACTCTGAGAATGAAAGACCCTCAAGCAACATTGTCGGCGCCAGGATACCTTCCACGTCAGGAGCACTACGCGATTAGGGTGGGCGAACCATTCCATTTTGGGAATTGTGGTTACCTTCGTTTTGCCAACTGCGTTTTCCTTCTCGGCTCGTTTCCTCCATGCAAATAAACTGAAAGAGCCGGAGCCAGCCTCCGGCGCCGCAAAATTGCCGGGGTTCCCGGCTCGAATCGCTGGAGCCTGCCCTGAGCGGGGCCGAAGGGCGCGAACTGGGGTGGAAGATGCGGCATCGGTCTTTGACAACATGAACGAATGCCGCCGCCAGCCGCAATCTTTGGCCGGAATCGCGCAACGGATTGATTCAAAAATAGTTGCTGTGGCAATAATATACTTGCCTGACTCACAATAATGCCTTATCCTTTGCTCTGTGCAGTTTAGCCATGCCAGAGCGAAGATTAAACGGGCCGACAAACACATCGGTGAACTTGAGAAACTGATCGCCGACCTGCCAAACAGTTATGTTTCGAGAGTCGAGGTTGACACGGAGCTTTCCAATGAAACGCTCATTCACGATGTCGTGGACAAAGATCAACTTCTTATCGACATCGCCTTGATGATTGGGGATGCTGTCCACAACCTCAAATGCGCCCTCGATTATGCGTGGATCAAAACTATTGAGCGAGCCGCGCCGACCGCCATCAGTAACTTCGCCAAGTTCCCCGTGTATCCCACTCGGGAAGACCTTGAAGCCGCTCTGCGCGGCAGAGAAATACACATCTCCTGCCGACGGCTCTTTGATCTTATGCTTGACGAAATACGCCCTTACTATGGAGCGAATTTTGCCGTTTGGGAAATTTACGTTCTCGACAAAAGAGACAAACACCGCCTCTTGATTCCTCTTGAGCACTACGGGAGCATCAGCGGCTTCAAATTGCAGGATGAGAGCGGCGTCATTCATCGAGGCGATACCTGGGGAACTGACCAGCCCCCTCCATATCGCGTCACTTTCGCTAGCAACTTGAGCGTGAAGGATAAGGGAAAGCTCTTTTTTAGCATAGCAATCGACGAAGCTATGTTCGAGGGCGCTCCGCGCATACAAGACACGTTCTCTATATACTTGCCCATGATTCTGGAGGTCGTGCAGTCTCTTGAGGCTTTCGTTGAGACGATCTGAAGCGCTTGACTTTTCGGCACACATCGGCGCATCCTCATTTCTGAGGTCTGCTTAGTTCTATGCCGACGAGCCGCCCAAAGCCTTCCGCCAAGAATGACACGGGCGAATACGCGCGGTTTACAGATTTCATGCGGCATCTGGTGCGAGTCCCGCACAGTGAGATTAAGGCTCAACTGGATGCCGAGCGGGAAGAGAAGAAGCGGAAACGCGCTTCCCGCGCTTCTTCCGAAAAGGGCTAGAATTTCGTTTCTCCCTCCTTGCCAGTCAACTCAGAATAAGTCAACCGCTTGCCTATGATCTGCGACAACGCAAGATGGAATCGGTCTGCGTCATTCAACGGGTTGTCTCTAGTAGACCGATTGTTGAATCGGAATACCTGTTCATCGACATAACGCTGCAAGTGGTACGGCTCGACAGCAACGTAGGTGCCCTTGAGAGTGCGCTTCAATAAGCTCCAGAAGTTTTCGATTCCGTTGGTGTGAACCTGCCCGCGCACGTACTCGTTGACGTGGTTCACGACATCGTGGACGTATTTGTGCGGAATGACGCCGCCGTAGCTGGTCGCATTGTCGGAGTAGACCTTAGAGCCGAGCTTGATTTCTTTCAGGATTGCATTTTGTAAAGTCTCGCGCTTCACATTCGGAATAACGTTGGCGCGCACTTGGCGCAGATCGCGGTCAAGCATCCCCATGACAATGGTCTTGTTGAGATGGTTGGTTTCGTTCTGCTCCCCGCGAATGCGCTGCATTTCGACACGCTTGTTTTTATGCATGTTCTGGACGCGACCGCCGACAAAGGTTTCATCAACTTCGACAGGGCCGCCACTCTCACCGCCCCCGAGCTTGAACTTCATCCCGAACGCGTGAGTCTTAACAGCAGTGCGAATGCGATGCAGCATGAACCAAGCACTCTTCTGAGTCACGCCAAGCGCACGATGCAGTTCATAGCTACTGATTCCGTTCTTGTCGTTTACGAGTAGCCAAAGAGCGGGAAGCCATTTCTCTAGCGGAATCGGACTATCCTCGAAAACCGTGTTGACCTTCAGGCTGAATTTCTGCTTCGGATGTTTGGCGCTGCACTTGTAGACGCGGGCATTCTTCAGATAAGTCACCTTATCCGAGTCACAGCGCGGGCAGCGTACAATCCCGTCAAGCCAGCGCACGGAGATCATGAACTGACGACAGTTCTCAAAGTCGGCGAAGAATTGGATGGCTTGCTGCAATGTCTTTGGGGCTTCCATGAATTCAAGATACTACACTGACCACGGTCTGTCAAGTATATCATTGCCGTTGCTGTTGGATGATAACTCCTTATTCCACAGGATCTTGCGAGTAATGTTGCAAGATACTGAAACAACAGGGGTTACTCTTTCACGCAACTCCAATGTTTGCAGGATTTTAGGGCCAAAGTAGTCATAACAGAGGCTTTACCGGATGGGGGGTAGGGTATTCCGTTGTTACGCCTCTATTCGCGAAAGACAGCTCACAGGAAAGGTGGGCCAGTCGCTCATTCTTTGCCGCAGTGCAACCATGGGTTCCACCATCGCCGCGCGCCGCGCCGGAATGTAGTTTGCCGGCAAAGCCACTGCGGCCAATAAGACAGTGAACATGGCGAGCGTGAGCGGATCTTTCGCGCTTATCCCGAACAGCAAGGCTGCCATCAGGCGTGTCAGTGCCAGTGCCGCCAGGATTCCCGCCACGACACCAGCCAGCGCAAGAGCCATTCAAAAATGGACGAGCTCAGCCCATGTAACCTGCCCCGCGCAGCGCGCTCTCGAAGCAGTGCATGAAGTGAGTCACGCTCTCGCTGGTTGCCAGCGGACCCATCAGACCGACGCGGAAGACCTTGCCGGCAAGCTGTCCGAAGCCACCAGCGATCTCGATGCCGTTTTCCTTGAGCAGCGTCGCGCGGACCTTCGCCTCGTCAACACCCGCGGGAACTTTGGGCGTGTTCAGGTTCCAGATGCGATTCGCCGGCGATGGCACGAGCATCTCGAGCCCGAGCGCTTCGACCTTTTTCACCAAGTCGAGATGCGCCCGATGATGACGCTCCCAGCGGTTCTCCAGCCCTTCTTCCTCGATCAGCGCCAGGCCTTCGCGCATGGCGTAAAACATGGTCGCCGACGCGGTATGGTGATAACGGTGCGACTCGACCAGGTAGTCGGAGATGAGCTTGATGTCGAAGTACCAGGAGCGGTTCGGCGTGGTGCGGGCCCGCAGCCATTCCATGGCGCGCGGCGAAACCGTGATGGGCGAAAGTCCTGGAGGACAGCTCAGGCCCTTCTGCGAGCAGCTGTAGGCGATGTCGATGCCGGTCTTGTCGACTTCAACCGGCATTGCGCCGAGCGAGGTCACGACATCGGCGATGACTAGCGCACCCACTTCATGCGCGGCCTTACAGATGGCTTCGCCGCGCTGGAAAGCACCTGCAGAGGTTTCGGCTTGCACGTAGGTCACGACCTGCGGCTTCTCGCGGCGGATGAAGTCGGCGGCTTCGTCGTCGCCAAAAACGTCGCCCCAGGGCTTTTCGAAGCGCACGACTTCGGCGCCCTGACGGCGCGCCATTTCGGTCTCGCGGTCGCAGAAGTAGCCATTGGCGAAGGCGACGACCTTCGTTCCCTGCTGGACGAAGTTGCTGATCGCGGTCTCCATGCCGCCGCTACCTGTCGCGGAGATGACGAAGGTCTCCTGATTTTTCGTGCCGAAGACGTGGCGAAGCAAGCGCTGAATGTCCGCGGAAACTTCAAAGAAGTAGGGATCGAGGTGACCGACGATCGGCTGCGCCATCGCGGCATAAACACGCGGATGAACTTGTCCCGGACCAGGTCCGTACAACAGGCGTTTCGGAGGATGAACGACGGTTTCTTCTATGAGAACAGGTTCGGCAATAGTGGCCATGCGTGCTCCTTTACGTAGTAATGGATGCTCTTATGGTATTCGCGGCGCGAAAAGAGTTTCTGTGATGGATGAACATCGTTCGAGGACATGAGTAGCAAACGAAATGACCGCGAAGGGCGCGGTCGTTTTCAAGGAATCGGCTAGTGAGGCGTTTTCGAGTGGCGTGTGTCGCCCCTGAAAGGGCTTGGATTCGAGGCACGCATTGTATCCAGCTAATTACTTTCGCCCTTCGGCCTTCCACTAGTTGCTCATTGCTGGTTGCTGGCTCACCCCGCCACTTCCTCCAACTGCTTCTGGTCGATGTCGAAGTTCGAATACACATGCTGCACGTCGTCGGAATCTTCGAGCGCTTCAAGCAGGCGGATCATCGTGCTGGCCTGGTGACCTTCGAGCTTGGTGTAGTTTTGCGGCACCATGCCGATCTCCGCCACTTCCGGCGTGATGCCGGCCTTCTTGATCGCCTCCAGAACACTCTCGTAAACGGAGGGATCGGTCAGCACCTCCCAACTCTCGCCATCGTCTTTCAGGTCGTCAGCGCCGGCTTCCAACACGAGGTTCATCAAATCGTCTTCCTTGGCCGCCGACTTCGGGATCACGATGTCACCCTTCTTGTGAAACATCCAGGCGACAGAACCGGCTTCGCCCATGTTCCCGCCGTTCTTGGAGAAGGCGTGACGAATTTCGCTAACGGTGCGATTGCGATTGTCAGTGGAGACCTCAACCAGAATGGCAACTCCGCCCGGACCGTAGCCTTCGAAGGTGATCTCTTCATAGGACACGCCGGGCAGTTCGCCGGTACCGCGCTGGATAGCGCGCTTGATATTATCGGCGGGCATGTTCTCGGCTTTGGCGGCCTGAACAGCCGTTCGCAGGCGCGGGTTCTTCTCGGGATCACCACCACTCTTGGCAGCGATGGTGATTTCCTTGATCAACCGCGTGAAGATCTTGCCGCGCTTGGCGTCCAGCGCGCCCTTCTTGTGCTTGATTGTTGCCCATTTTGAATGGCCTGACATGAGGGACCTCAGAATTTGAATGACTGAATGAGTGCCGATTTGCTGCGTCCCGCTCGAACCTTGCCGGAGCTGCCGATACTGCGGCGACAGACGGACACAGCGATGGGTCTGCCGCAAATCCCCGGCAGAACTCAGACGGACGAACGAAAATTATAGCACCGCGGTTACAAGCTTTATGGCTCACATCGCAGACTGAGGTGGCTAATCGAGACGGCTGCCGTTATCCTGTCTGTTCTTCGCGATCTCACTGTAAAACACCGATCTTATGCGCCAGCCCCGCAGCCTGAAGGTTTGGAGAATCCGCCTGCTGATGTTCCTGGCCGTCATCGGCCCGGGATTCATCACGGCGAACGTCGACAACGACGCAGGCGGTATTTACACCTACTCCGCGGCGGGAGCGCAGTTCGGTTACCTCCTGCTCTGGGTGGTGATTCCCATGACCATCGCTCTCGTGGTCGTGCAGGAGATGTCGGCGCGCATGGGCGCGGTTACGGGAAAAGGACTTAGCGACCTCATCCGCGAGGAATACGGGCTGCGGATCACGTTGTTGATGATGATTGGGCTGGTTATCACGAATTTCGGCAATGTGGTCGCGGAGTTCGCCGGCATCGCCAGCAGCCTGGAGTTGTTTCATATCTCGCGATATGTGAGCGTGCCGGTTTCTGCCGTGGTGGTTTGGCTGCTGGTTGTCAAGGGTACCTATAAGAGCGTCGAGAAGGTGTTTCTGGCCGCATCCTTCTTCTACTTCGCCTACATCATTGCGGGAGTGATTGCCGGACCGAGTTGGAAGGAAGCCTTTGTCGCGACGTTCAAGCCGCCGACCGCCGCTCCATTTCACGTTCCAGCGTACATTTACATGGTGATTGCAGTGATTGGGACCACGATTGCACCTTGGATGCAGTTCTATTTGCAAGCCTCGATCGTCGAAAAAGGGATTACGCCGCGTGAATACCGGGCGTCGCGCTGGGACGTCATTGTGGGCTGCTTATTCACAGACATCGTCGCATGGTTCATCATCGTGGCTTGCGCTGCAACGCTGTATGTCCATGGCTTGCACCAAATTCGCGATGCTGCGGATGCTGCGCAGGCCTTGCGACCGTTAGCGGGCGAATACGCGTACATACTTTTCGCAGCGGGGCTCTTCAATGCATCGCTGTTCGCTGCGTCCATCCTGCCGATCTCGACTGCCTACACGGTTTGCGAAGGCTTGGGATTTGAGTCGGGCGTGGGGCACAAGTTCGGAGATGCCAAGGTATTTTACTGGCTATACACGCTGCTGCTTATCGCGGGCGCCGGCGTTATTCTGCTGCCGAATGTGCCACTGGTGCAAATCAGTATTCTTTCGCAGGTGGTAAACGGGGTTGTGCTTCCCTTCGTGCTTATCTTCATGCTCCTGCTGGTGAATAAGCGTGAGCTGATGGGTCAGCACGTGAACGGCCGGTGGTTCAACGTGATTGCCTGGGCCACAACCGTCATCATGATTGGCTTGACGATTGCCTGGCTTGTGACCAGCCGCGGCGCCGGCTAAAACAGCTTGCCTTGTGCCAATTGCTGGACGAGGGTGTGGTCGGCGTCGAGGAAGTCCAGCGTGGGCAAGTCGCGACGATTCACCCAGCGAATCTCGCGAAAGATGCGGTTCTGCAGTTCGCCTGCATATCGTTCCACGGCGAAGAAGTGGAGTTCCACTGCATTGCCGTTCTGATACTGATGTTGCAGTTGCGCAACCTTCGCTCCAATTTCCGCGCGGATCCCAAGCTCTTCGTCGAGTTCGCGGAGCAACGCCTCATGCGGTTCCTCTCCCGCTTCGATTTTGCCGCCGGGAAACTCCCATTTCAGCGGCAGGGCTTGATACTCTGTGCGCTGGCAACATAGGACCTCGTCTTCGCGCAAGATCAGCGCCGCCACCACTTGCTTCACCATAGGGTTTGTTCCGCGCAGGGACGAGAAACGAATCCCTACGTCGTCTTCTCCAGATGCTGGCCGACCAGGCGCGCACAATGTTCTACCAGTTGACGGTCGTCGGCTTTGAATGCCGCCGACGTGTGACTGTCAATGTCGAGCTCGCCGACGACTTCGCCTTTCACCGTTATTGGGACGACGATCTCCGATTTGGTGTCGGTGGAACACGCCAGGTAGCGCGGGTCGCTGCCGACGTCGTCAATCACCAGGGTGCGGCCGGACGAAGCTGCTGCCCCGCAAATTCCTTGATTCAGCGGAATTCGCGTGTGCTGCGTAACCGCTCCCACATAAGGTCCGAGCACCAGGACCGGATCTTCGCCGATCGCGCCCTTCTCAATCATGTAGAAGCCCACCCAGTCGAAGTGCGGGAGCCTCTCCTGCAAACGCCCGACGATAATGCTCATCAGGTCTTCTACAGTGTCGGCGGCTTCGGCAAGAGTTGTCAGCTCTTTGGCAAGCTCCTGTTGCGGCGTCAAGGAAATTGGCTCCTTAGTCGAGATTGATATTTGTTCCGCGCACGTCTACGGCTGAGTGGGAGGTGTCGGGTTTGTACACCTCGGCGGCCGCGAGTACTGTGTTGCAATGAATGGTGACGGTGTCCTCCACATGGTTGGCATAGCCTCCAGCGTAGGTGACCATCACTGGAATGTTGCGCGTGCGGGCGACGCGGAACACCAGCTCATCCCGCCGCTTCAGGCCGTCGATGGTCAGGTTGAGTCCACCGAGCTGGTCCTCGCTGAAAGGGTCGGCCCCAGCCACATAACAAATGAGCTCCGGGTCAAACCGTCGCAGACCCGAGCTCAACGCATGGTCCAGCCACGCCAGATACTCAGCGTCGCTGCAGCCGTCCGGAAGATTGACATCAATAGAAGATGCCGGCTTGCTGTACGGATAGTTGTGCTCCTGATGAAGAGAGATGGTGAAGACGTCCCAAGGTTTGCGTTGAGGTCTGCTGCCACCCGAGCCGACAGGCAACGACGGGGCAGAAGACGAGGGCAGTGTACCCGGCCTTACTCCGCTACCGCCAAAAATGAATGCCGTTCCGTTCCCCTGGTGCACGTCGCAGTCGACGGTCATGGCCCGGCGTATGTGTCCACGGCTTTGCAAGGCGCGGATCGCAACGGCGAAATCGTTGATCATGCAAAAGCCTTCGCCATGTTCCGGGAAGGCATGATGGAAACCTCCGCCAATATTGATGCCGATCCCGTCTTCCAGCGCCCGTTCGGCCGCCAAAATTGAGCCGCCGGTGTGCAGCATGAACGCATCGACCACCTGCGGCGAATATGGGATCTCCATCTGTAGCTCTTCGCGCGGGCTGAGGGCGCCTTCCATCAGCTTATTCACATAGTGCGGGGAGTGCACCAGCATAACTTCAGATTCGCTGGCCGGCTGCGGAACAATGAAATCGCTCTCATCCGCGAAGTGCTCGCGCAAGAGGCGTTCGCGGATAAGCCGGTATTTGTCGGCACGAAAGATATGCTCGCCGATCGGCAGGAAATACTTTTCGCTATAAACCAGCTTGAAGGGAAGCATCGTTCGATTGCTTAAGCCGCATTGACTCATGAGCCAAACATCCATTCTAGTCCTGTTCAGGCCAGGGTCACCATTGCAGGGGCCATATCGGCGCCGGCTGACTCCCGATCATTTAGGATGACAGTATCGCCTGTGCTGCACAGATCGGATCGCTGCGACGCGCTGCGGGATATAACCTGCTGGCGACGGCGGGAGTTGTGCTGGTTGTGGTCTTTGTTACGTGCGCGATTTTCGCACCCTGGATTGCGCCACAGGATCCGGCACGAATCGATCTTCCGGCGCGCCTGATGGGCCCCTCCGCTTCGCACTGGTTTGGCACCGACGAACTGGGACGCGACGTCCTCTCCCGGGTTATCTATGGAGCGCGCATTTCGATGCTCGTCGGCAGCTGCGTAGTAGCGGCATCGCTGACGTTGGGCCTGATCTTCGGTTCCCTTGCCGGCTACTACGGCGGTGTGACCGACCGCGTGCTCAACGTGGTGGTTATGAATGCGTTCATGTCATTTCCGGGAATTCTGCTGGCCATTGCGTTCGTAGCTTTTCTCGGCCCGGGAATCTTCAACCTGATTTTCGCTCTCTCGCTCGGGGGATGGGTGGGATACGCGCGCCTGGTGCGAGCGCAGGCGCTGGCGGTCCGCGAGCGTGAGTTCGTTGAGGCCGCGCGGGCGCTCGGGGCTAGCGATCTGCGCATCGTCACGCGTCACATTCTGCCCAACATCATTCAACCCGTGATCGTGCAGGCGGCGATTGGGATGGCAGGCGCGATTCTCGCCGAAGCCACGATGAGCTTTCTGGGATTGGGTGTCCCGCCGCCGACGGCAAGCTGGGGGACGATGCTGAACGACGCTCGCTCGCACCTGTTTGACTCGCCTCATCTCGTACTGTTTCCCGCCGCGGCGGTTATGTTGGCGGTGCTGTCGTTCAACTTCATCGGCGACGGCTTGCGGGACTATCTTGATCCAAGGGCAAGGATTGAAGTGGGGCTGTAGAAGCAGCAGTTGGCATTTAGCACTTAGCACTCAGCACTTAGCGCCTGCTTTCGAAATCTGCGGCACCTGCGCCCATGCGCTTTGGCCAAGTGCTAAGTGCCAAATGCCAAGTGCCAACATCCAATCCATATGCCAACAACTGAAACCCTAATTCTGGGCGGCGGATGCTTCTGGTGCGTGGAAGCCGCTATCAAACAGCTTCAGGGAGTGGAGTCCGTCCGCTCCGGCTACATGGGCGGCCGTATCGCCAACCCGACTTATCAGCAGGTCTGCTCCGGCAAAACCGGGCATGTCGAGGTGGCCGAGATCACCTTCGATCCAAAGGTCATTAGCTACAGCGACCTGGTGCACGTATTTTTCACCCTGCACGATCCCACTACGCTGAACCGCCAGGGCAACGATGTCGGTGAACAGTATCGCTCGGTAATTTTCTATCGCGATGAAGCGCAGAAGAAGGCAGCCGAAGAGGTGCTTGCAGAGCTGACGCGTGATAAGGTCTTCGCCGATCCGATAGTGACCGCCATCGAGCCCGCCTCAACCTTCTACGTTGCTGAGGACTATCACCAGGACTACTTCGCAAACAATTCCATGCAGCCGTATTGCATGTTCGTGGTCGCGCCCAAGGTGAAGAAGATCCGCGAGAAGTATGCGCAGCGGCTCAAGGCACATTCGGCGTGAGGGGCTTATTTTCACCACGGAGAACACGGAGGGCACGGAGTGTTTGGGAGAATTTGTCCGTCCAGCAGAACTAGCCCAACAAGAAGACGGACCTCGCGTCAGCTCGCGATGAAACCTAGACCCCTGAAGTCTGCGTGCGCTCCGTGTTCTCCGTGGTGAACTCCCGGCTGCCTCTCCAGCTATAATAGGAAGTTTCGGCAGCCCGTTCTGATCGAGTCTGTAGGGCTGGGGATTTGACTCCGACGCCGCGCTGCCGAGCTTTGGGCTATGTCGAACGAAAGCATCATCGTACGTGGAGCGCGGGTCCACAACCTGAAAAACATCGATTTCGAGATTCCGCACAACCAGCTGACGGTGGTGACCGGAGTCTCAGGTTCGGGTAAGTCGTCGCTCGCGTTCGATACGGTCTATGCCGAGGGGCAGCGGCGTTATGTGGAATCGCTGTCGGCTTACGCGCGGCAGTTTCTGGAACGCATCGAGAAGCCGGACGTTGACCTGATCGACGGTATCGCTCCGGCGGTTGCCATTCGCCAGAAGAACACGACGCGCAACCCGCGCTCGACGGTCGCGACCGCCACCGAAATTTACGATTACCTGCGTCTGCTGTACGCGCGCGTCGGCCGCACCTATTGTCTGAACTGCGGCAACGAGGTGAAGAAGGACACGGTGGACGAGGTCGCCGATCGCATCCTCTCCCTCGGCGATGGGACGCGTGTGCAGGTATTTTTTCCTCTTCAGCCGCCACCGAAACCATCCAAACCCGAGAAACCGAAGGGGCGCCGCACCGCCAGGAAGACCGCGAAAGCGGCGGTCGATGATTCATTCCTGAAAGAGCGCCTCTTCGAGCTGCGCAAGCGCGGCTACAACCGGCTCTATCAAAACGGACGAGTCTTCGAGTTCTCCACGCCGGAATCGCTTCTGGACCTGAATTTCGCCGAGCCGGTGCTGGTGCTGATCGACCGCATCTCGGTGGGACCGGATGCGCGCTTGCGCATCGTCGATGCGGTAGAGCAGGGTTATCGCGAAGCCGGCGAGGTCATCTTCGAAACGGCACCAAGGGACCCGGGGTCCCCAGGAAGCGCGTCTTTTGCGCTTGCTGGGGTGGGAGAAGCCGAGACCCCGCGACTCCTCCGCTTCTCGCAGCGTTTCGAATGTAAGCACTGCGGCATCAAGTACGAGGAGCCGGAGCCGCGCCTGTTCTCGTTCAATAACCCGTTTGGCGCGTGTCCCCGCTGCCAGGGCTTCGGCAACACGATTGATTTTGACCTCAATCTGGTGATTCCTAACAAGGCCCTCACGCTCGCTGAAGGTGCAATTGAGCCCTGGACCAAACCAAAGTATCGGCCCTTTGCGACGGAGATGCGGCGCTATGCGCGGGCCGCAAACGTTCCTCTGGACGTTGCGTGGCAAGACCTGACCACGGAGCAGCAGAGCTTCATCGTTCAGGGCGATGGCAAATTTCCTGGCGTGCGCGGCTTCTTCGACTACCTGGAGCGCAAAAAGTACAAGCTGCACGTGCGCGTTTTTCTGAGCCGATATCGCGGTTACTCGCTGTGCTCGGATTGCGGCGGACTGCGCCTGCGGCGCGAGGCGCGGCAGGTGAAGATCGGCGGCAAGGACATCTGCCAGGTTGCGGCCATGACGGTGGAAGAAACCACCCGCTTCTTCGCACAACTTCAGCTGTCGCGCCAGGAGGCAGACATCGCGGGGAAGTTGCTGGAAGAGATCAACGACCGGCTCCGTTACTTAAACGACGTGGGGCTGGAATACCTCACGCTCGACCGCTTGGCATCGACGCTCTCCGGAGGCGAGGCGCAGCGCATCCAGCTGGCGACTTCGCTCGGATCAAGACTGGTGGGGACGCTTTACGTCCTCGACGAGCCGTCAATTGGGCTACATAGCCGCGACACGGAGCGGCTGATCAAGATCCTGCATGATCTTCGTGATCTGGGAAATACCATTCTGGTGGTGGAGCACGATGCCGAGATCATGCGCGCCTCTGATCGCATTGTCGATCTTGGCCCGGGCGCCGGCGAAAACGGCGGGCGCATGATCGCCAGCGGAAGTTACGACGAGATCAGGCACAATACCGCGTCGCTCACCGGCCGCTATTTGAATGGCGAACTGCGTATCCAGTTGCCGGCAGCGCGGAGGACCGGCACGGGACGAAAGATCAAGCTGGTTGGTGCGCGCGCACACAACCTGAAGAAGGTCAATGTCGGCATTCCAATCGGTATGCTGGTTTGCATTACCGGCGTTTCCGGGTCAGGTAAATCGACGTTGGTGCACGATGTGCTCTATAACGCGCTGGCAGCGGAGAAGGGCCAAGTCACCGGAGGCCCACACGCGGAGCTGGAGCGAGTGGAGGGCGCCGAGTGGATTGACGAAGTTGTGCTCGTCGATCAGTCGCCCATCGGGCGAACACCGCGATCCAATCCGGTGACTTACATCAAGGCCTTCGACGCCATTCGGGAGCTGTTCGCCTCGCAGGCCGAAAGCCAAAAGCGCGGCTACGCGGCAGGCCACTTCTCCTTCAACATTCCAGGCGGCCGCTGCGAGGGCTGTCAGGGCGACGGCACAGTCACGGTCGAGATGCAGTTTCTCGCCGATGTTGAGTTGATTTGCGAGGAATGCAAGGGCACGCGCTACAAGCCGGAAATTCTCGAAATCCGATATCACGGCAAGAACATTCACGAGGTGCTGGACCTTACGGTAAAGGAAGCGCTGCATTTCTTCTCCGGCGTCCCGAAGATTGTCGAGAAGCTGCGCGTTCTGGAAGAGGTTGGCTTGGGATATCTGCGACTTGGCCAATCCGCAACCACGCTCTCCGGTGGCGAGGCGCAACGCATGAAGCTGGCGGCGCACCTGCAACCCAAATTGCGCGACATCGGTAAGCCCCGAAGCGAGCAGAATAAGCGCCAGCCACGAATGCTGTACATCTTCGACGAACCGACCACGGGCCTGCATTTTGACGATGTAAGTAAGCTGTTGGCGGCCTTTCGCCGTCTAATTGAAGCGGGGGGATCGATTGTTGTCATCGAGCACAATCTCGATGTGATCAAGACTGCGGACTGGGTGATCGATCTTGGCCCCGAAGGCGGCGTCCGTGGGGGAGAGATTGTGGCTGAAGGGACACCTGAGGCGATTGCGAACACGCCGAAGTCTTACACTGGACAGTGGCTGGCGCGGGTGTTGCCGCGGGACGGGCAAGGACAGTCCCAAAGGCACTCAAATGCAGCTCAGTAGGATTAGCGTACTGTTGTTCGCCGCGACTGTTGCGCTCGCGGCCGGTGCGCTTGCCGGGGAATCTCAGCAGAGCCAGCCGACCATCCGTCATCACCGGGTCGAAGAACCAGTGCCGCAGCAAAGCAGCGCTCCAGAAGTAGATGGGGCCGAAGCGGCGATGCAGCGCGGCGATTTCGCTACGGCTGAGCAGCTGCTGCAAAAAGCCGTCGCCGCGAAAGCTGACGATTATCGCGCCTGGTTCGATCTGGGTTACGTTTACAACGCGACGCAGTGTACCACCGATGCTGTGGCTGCGTACCAAAAGTCGATAGCGGCTCGGCCAGACGTCTTTGAATCGAACCTGAACCTCGGCCTTCTGCTTGCGAAAGTAGGCAACAACGCCGAAGCCGCCAAGTATCTCAAGGCCGCAACTCAGCTCAAACCAACTGGCCATCCGGAAGAGTCCTTAGCACGGGCGTGGCAGGCCCTCGGACGGGTGGAAGAATCGTCCGACCCCGAGCAGGCATTGGTCGCGTATACAGAGGCGGCTAAACTCAATCAGAAGAATCCGGAGCCTCATCTTGCGGCCGCCGCGCTGTTGCAGAAGCAAGGGAAGCTCGACGCCGCTGCGCATGAGTATCAGATAACCGGGGAACTGGATCCGAAGTCCGCTGACGCTCTTTCCGGAGTGGCAGAGATCTACGTTGCCCAGAAGAAATATGCGGAAGCCGAGGCGGCACTGCGGAAACTGGTGGTTCTCGATCCGCAGAGCAGCACCGGTCATGTTCAGCTGGCTCGCGTGCTTTCGGCTGAGGGGAAGAACGACCAAGCCGCCGAAGAACTACAGGCGGGATTGCAAGCCAGTCCTGGAGATCCCCGCGCGGCACTCGAACTCGGCACGCTTAATGTTAAAGCCGGCAAGAATGCCGAGGCCGAGCAGGAGTTCCGCATCGCCGTACAAAGGCTACCGCAGGACGCCGAAGCGCACTACGCTTTGGGCTCGCTCCTCATGCACGAGAAGAAATATCCCGAGGCACAGCAGGAGTTGATCACGGCAATTAAGCTGAAACCTGACCTTGCGGATGCCTATGGCAATCTGGCGGTGGTTGCGGCTGCGAACAAGAACTATTCCCTCGCCTTACAGGCTCTGGACGATAGGGCGAAGCTCCAGGCGGACACGCCGGCAACGTATTTTTTGCGCGCGACGAGCTTCGACAACTTGAAAGCTGTGCCCCAGGCGGTGGAATATTATCAACGGTTCCTGGCGGCGGCGGACGGCAAGTTTCCTGACCAGGAATGGCAGGCGCGGCATCGGTTGATTGCGCTTGATCCGAAACACGCCGACAAGTACCGCGTTACGAAGTAACATGCGTGCCTATGCTCAATCCGCAGTGGTCCTGGTGCTGCTTTCGGCCAACCTGATGGCGGGACCTGAAACGGCCACTGCATTAAAAGCGCGGGCCGATGCGGCGCACGGAGCGGAGCAAGCGAAGTTGTGTCTGGAGTATGCCCGCATGACGCTGGAAACGTCCAATGCGTTGTTTACGGACGGCCAGGTGGAAAAGGCGCAGCAGCAGATTCAGGAAGTCGTGGCGTATGCGCGCAAGGCCGCCGACGCAGCGTCAGCGTCGGGCAAGCAGTTGAAGGAAACGGAAATCAAGCTGCGCAGGCTGGCCGAGCGCATGCACGACATCGGCCAGTCGCTCGCCTTTGAGGACCAGCCGCCGGTGCGCCAGGCGGTTGAGCAGGTGGAGCAGATCCGCTCCGATCTGATGGTAAGGATGTGGGGACCGCAGGCAGAGCCTAAGGGGAGATCATGAGACAGCGTCGAATGTGGTACGCAGTGGTAGGCGCCTCGTTGCTCTTCGTATTCGTTTCCTGTGCCGCGGCGCAGAAGCGCGATCCGCTGAACGAGAAGGAAATCGACGAGATGCGGGAGTCGGCGGACTGGCCGAATAAGCGGCTGGAAACCATGGTGAAGATCACGCGGGCCCGCGTGACGGCGATCGAGGCGCTCGAGAGCAACGGCAAGACTGCGAAAGACCGGCCCATGCAGATCCACGACTTGTTGGAGGACTTTACGGCGTTGCTCGATGAGATCGAGGACAACATCGACATGTATTCCTCACATAAAGCCGACATGCGAAAGGGCCTCACGCTGGTAATTGAGGCGAGCAGCGAGTGGCAACTCAAGTTGCGGCGGCTAAAGGAGCAGTCGCCTCCGGAGGAGCTGGATCAGTACTCGTTTGTGCTGACCAATGCCACGGAGGCAGTGAATGATGTGGCCGAGGATACGCGCAAGGAGTTGCAACAGCAGAATGAATTAGCGAAAGACAAGAAACTGACGAAGGTCTATTCCGAGAGGCCGGACTAAATGACAAAAGGCCGCCGAATTTCCCCCTGTGGCGGCCTTCCTGCTTGTGTACAACAAAACTACCCTGTGACGTTAGCAAAAGGAGACAGCCAATTCAATAGCGTCAAAACCTTAGTACCTGCTTCGTAAAGGGTTACTGCTGATCGCGTACCCGCCGCTCGGCGCAGGCATGGTAGGTTAATAGTCACATTGCGTCAGAACCTGCACCACATATTTCAGACGACATATCGTGAGCTGCGTCCCCGGGCTGACATGCCGGAATTTCGCATCGAGTTTTACGCCTTCACCAACGTAAACAGCACAATTCGGCTGCGTGACGGTGTGATGCACGTCCGCATCTCCGACTTGCTGGAGGGCGCCCCCGACAGCGTCATCGAGGCCATCGCCCACATCCTGTTGGCGAAGATTTGCCGCAAGCCCATCCAGCCGCTGCACGCAACGCGATATCGGCGGTACGTTTCCAGTCACGACATGACGAACAAAGCGCATCTGGTGCGACAGGTGCGTGGCCGCAAGCGCATTGACTCCGCGCGCGGACAGACGTACGACCTGGATGAGCTGTTCGAGGACTTGAACCAGCAGTTCTTTTATGGATTGCTGGCACGGCCAAGCATGACGTGGAGCCGGTCACATGCGCGGAACAGCCTGGCGCATTACGATCCGGCACACAATGCGATCGTCGTCAGCCGGGTGTTCGACCAGCCGCGCGTTCCGCGCTATGCCGTCGAATACATCGTCTATCATGAGATGCTGCACCTGAAGCACCCGGTTAAGCTACGAGGCAGCCGGCGCTGTGTTCACGGCCCAGAGTTCCAAGCCGAGGAGAAGTTGTTTCCGCATCTCGAGCACGCCAAGAACTTCCTGAAGCGCCTGTAGCTGCTCAGGCAGCGCGCGAAATGGCACGCGCGGCGATGCCAGCCAGCTCCTGCGCGCGGACCTCAGCCTTGTAGAGCGGGCGGGAAGCATTCGCCAGGCGGAGTTTGTAGGGATACTCGCCGGTCATGTAATCGCAGCCCAGCCCTTCCGCCAGGGACCGAGCGGTCACTTCATAAAGTAAAGCGACGCCCGGTGAATAACGTGCCCATTCGGGATGGAAGTAAATCGTGTAACAGCGGCGCACATCAAAATCACGGAAGCTGACCAATCCGGCAACTAGAGTGCCCGCATCATTCTCCAGCGTGAAGACCTCACAAGATGGTGCTTCCATCGCTGCTGCCGCGACTATGAACTCACTGCGTCGCGGATCAAGGAAAAGATTGCCGGTATCTGAGGCGAAGTGCGTGCGTTTGCATTCGTACAAATGGCGAATCGCCACGGAATTGCCGCCGGCAAACTGGCGCAGCGAAATACCAAGCCTGTTGAGCCGGCGCAGTTGACGACCCAGTCGCGAATGCGCAACCCGGAATGCACTCTCATCAATTTGCGAACGATCCACGTGTGGCGCGTTCGCACATGATTGCATGGGCAGCTCGCTCCAGCGAGTACGGGCTGCGTGCTCTTCAAGAGAGACGACCCGCAGCGGTTTCCCGCATGCGGCTACTTGCTGCCACGCCAGCGCCAGAATTTCCGCATCGCCAGCGTGAAGAACGTCGCGATAGTCGAAGAGCGCTTCCCCCAGCAATTCAATGCGATTCGCCGCATGGTTGATGGCAGCCGGGACAATCGCCGCTCCCGCATCGCTCTCCACCCACACCACGTTAGGCGTGAGCCGGTCGCGAAACATCTCCGCCGCCAAGCGATTCCAGGAAAAGCTCTGGAATAGGGTATGTGCCTGCCCCAGCAGAAGTTCGTTCCAGAGCGGCGCAAGCCGGTCCATCTCGGATGCAGAGCGGGCAATCCTTGTACGTAATGAGAGCATAAGGAGCGAACCGCGGAAAAGAAGTTAGACGCGGCGAGACGACAGTGGAGTTGTGAGCTGCTGCTCTGTTTGCGCAGTGCAGAACGGCGCTGCCAAACCTGCAGGGCGAACTAAGAAATGACCGGGGCTGGCTCGGCGTGAGACATTCCTACACCAGCACCGCGGTAAGCGCGCATCACGTCATCGAGGGAGACGACACCCAACAACTCGTGGACATTGGCGCGATGCACAACGGGCAACAGCGGCCACTCGCCCATCAGGCGCAATGCAGTATCAAGCGGATGATCGGGGTGCAGGTAGGGAATCCTGGTTATCAGAAAACCGGATAACGGCATTGGCAGCTCGGGATCTGAGCCGAGGCTGAGCAGTTTTGCGCGCGTAATTCCAGCCCACTCTTGGTTGCCCATGCCGACTACAAAGAACTCTTGAGCCGACCCTTGTATCGTTCGCTGCGCTTCCTCTACGGTCATCTCGCCGGTGAGAGTTTGTCCCATGGCTGGACGCATGGCGTCTTCCACGCGCAGCAAGGGAACCTCGCGCTCTTCTTCAAGGGACGGTAAGTCCAGACCATCCTGGCGCGACAGCAGATCGAAGATCGGGGTCGGCTGAAATGTCCGCGAGATGAAATACGCAATCGCATTCGAAAGAATCACGGGAACGATAATGCTGTAATTCCCGCTGACCTCGAGGATCATGAACACCGACGTCATTGGCGCGCGCAGGATTCCCGCGAACAGCGTGCCCATCCCCACCAGCGCATAAGCGCCGACGGGAATCGCGAGATGGGGGACAATCTGGCGCTCGGCCATTCCCACGGCGCCGCCAATCATGGCCCCCATGAACAGCGTGGGCGCAAACAGTCCGCCGGGCGTACCGCTACCGAAAGATAATCCGGTGGTGAAAATCTTCAATGCTCCCAGCACGGCCAGAATCTGCCAGGTGTACTGTTCGTGCATGGCCTGGTCGATGTAGGTATAACCAGCGCCCATTACCTGCGGAAACTTGATGCCGATGAGCCCAATGATGAGGCCAGCGGCAGCGGGCTGGAAATACTGGGTCCACGACGGAAACTGACGCAGCTTCGGCCGCAGATATGCGATGTACTTGACGAATAGGAGCGAGGCAAACCCGCCGATCACCCCCAGGCTGGCATATGCGCCTAATTCTCCGGCGTGTTCCAGGTGGTATGCCGGCACGCGAAACAGCGGTTCGTCGCCCAGGAACCAGCGCTCGACTACCGCGCTGGAGATTGCGGCGAGCACCACTGCGCCGAGAATGCCCGCGGTCCAGCGCCCGATCACCTCTTCGATGACGAACAACACCGCCGTTATTGGAGAATTGAAGGCTGCAGTAAGCCCGGCGGCAGCTCCCACCGGCGCGATGAGGCGCAATTTCTCACGCGACAGCTTCAATCGGCGGCCAAGCGCCGATGCCAGCCCCGCTCCAATCTGCAGCGAAGGATCTTCCGGCCCCAGCGATTGTCCACTGCCGATGGCCAGCGCACTGGTAATGAACTTGCCGATGACCGTCGGCAGCGGGATGTAACCGTCATAGATGTACAGCGCGGCTTTGGTTTGATTAACGCCGCTGCCGCGAGCGCGCGGGAAGAACCGCACCACGAGAAAAGCGATCACTAGTCCCGTCAGCGTCGGGGCCAGAATCACACGCGGCACCGAAGGCTGCAATCCGCTTCCCAGAAGTTTTATTTGCAAGAATTCGATACAGGTGCGGAAGCAAACCACGGCCAATCCCGCTGCGATACCGATCAGCACCGCCAGGAAGAGGAAGAACTGCTCTTCGCGCAGGCTGAAGCGTTGCGGCGAGAGCATGGCACGGAGACTGCTCCAGTACTGGCGGCGCGTAGGGGTGGAAACCGCCGGCTTGATGCCACTGGAGTCCTTCGCCTTCGCGGGAGTTTGCTCTTGCGGACTCATCTCGGCCTTTCGGTCTCGTGCTGCGCCAGCAACAGCAGGGCACGGTCAGTCACACTCATGCTGGGGCAGACGGGGGCGGTGGCGCGTTCGACTTCGAAAACCCACTGTATCGTTGGTTCCTGCGCGTCAGGATCTTTTCGAAGCGCCTCTGGGGTTGCGGCAGCTTTCTTCTGCAAGCCGCTGGTGTAGAGCAGTTGCGGTTCACTTGGCGCCGTTGCGGTGCTGTTGACGTTCGTGGAGGGGGCCGTTGCACCGTTGCTCGTGCCTGGCGCGGCAGCACTCGGGGCAGCGAGATCGATCCCTCGCTGCTTTGCGCACCCGGTCAAACGCGTCAGGGCCGCGTCGAAAGCTTTGGCGACCCGGTTGGCACGTTCCGCCAGTGGCAGTCCGCGAAGTGCGGGATCAATGCGCAACAGTTCGCGCGCAAGTTCAAGCTGCCCGCGCGCGCCCTCCAGGTTGGGAGCAAGCTCCACCGCCTTGGCGCTCGCGCGTTCGGCCTCGGAGTAGTTGCGGAGCGCCAGCAATGCCTGCCCTTTCCCCATCCACGCCTGCGCGTTGTTGCTGTCCCGGGCGAGCAATGCGTTGTAGGCCTCTAGAGCGTGCGCCGGCTCGTTCAGCTGGAGCAGCATTTGCCCAAGCCGTAGTTGGTCGGCAGGATCGGAGGGCGGGTCCGCCAAAAGCGCCAGCGATTCGGCTTGCGCACGCGCCCATTGCTGTTGCTGCATCAAGTAACGTGCGAGCTCAAACCTGGCCGCAGTACGCCGTTCGCGAGGGTCGTCTTCCCATACGCCGTTAATAGCGTCGTTGTAGTAGCGAACGGCCTCGCCGTAGTGGCCGCGGCGCGCTTCCAGGCGAGCCAGCGTGAGGTTCACCTCGCCATCGGCGGGCTCCTCTTCCCACAGGCTGACCAGGTGAGCGCGGGCCTCCGCCAGACGATTGGCTGCCAGCAGCGCCTGCGCCAGGCGAAGCTGATACTGGCGGTTCTCCCGGTCGTAATTCAGCGCGGTGCGATAGTCGTCCGCGGCGACCTGGGGAAGATGCGCCTGCATAGCCTGCTCACCGCGGATGAACCAGCGGCGTGCCAGGTCCTGCTGGGTCACGCGATGCAGGTTCACAAAGTATTGCGTAAGGGCAAAACCGGCGACGATGAACACCAGCGTGAGTACGATCGTGATCCGAATCGATCGCGCGCTCAGCAGCCGGCCGCACGAAGGACAATGGTCGGAATCGGCCGGAGCTTCGGCTCCACAGTTTTGGCAGCGGATTGTGGGGGGCGCGGTTGCTGTGGCGAAAGGCATGAAGAGCAGCCTTATATTTACTCTATCAAGAGATGCGGAGAAGCGGAGACAGGGGACGCATCTGCAGGAGGAGAGTCACGGGCTGTTCGGTGCCCATCCGCCAAACACCTATTTCGCGGCGGTGCATTCGGTGTGGCGCGACATTTCCTCTTCGAGCTTACTTACGTCGAATGAAGTGGTCGTAGGAACACCAGAAAGGAAGGGCTTGAACTCGATGGCAACCGTTCCCGAACGGAGCACGGTCTGAATGAATTGCAGGCGCTCAGGCTCCGTCTTGGCAAAGTAGGCGAAGGTTTCGGGATCGACATAGGGGACCCAGGCGGTCTCTTGCCTCGTTCCGGCTATCGTCATGGTGAATGCCTGGCCGCTTTTTTCATTGGCGTCGGGACTGTCTGGGACAACGGTGCCGCCGGGCGAGAAGATCAGGAGGTGGGAGACTTTGCTGCCTTTGTGCAGGCATTCAATGCTCAATACAGCTCCCCGTTCCTGGCCCGGCATTAACTGGTAGGACTTCTGCGCGTGGACGCCCAGTACGATGCCTCCCTTGATGCTGGAGACATGCACCTCCTGTGCCGCGGTTAATAATGAGCACAACAGGATGACAACCAGACCCGGCAATTTTCTTGGCATTGGGCGAGGATAACGCGGCAGGTCACCTCAGGCAAAGCGAATAACTGCCTTTCACGAGGTGACCTATGTGGATATCCGGCTACTGCGAGAGCCGCAGCAAAATCTTAGACGCAATAGTCTGGAAAGCTGTATTTAATTCCTGGGTACACTGCGCCCCGGGGCAGCTGGGCACGACCAGGAACAACCCAGCCGGCAAGGTGGAATCGTAGACCGCGGGGTGTGCCGGGCAGTTGTAGTTAGCTGGACCACTGGGATCGTTCGCTATTGTCGAAAGCAAGGCTTCCGTGCATGGCTGGGTGCTGACATCTGTCCCCAGGCCGATAGAGTAGATGTAAGTAGGGATGGGACTCTCCTTACGCATCTGAGCCGCAGTGTACTTGCCACGCCAATCGGCTTCCTCGGTCACATTCGCACGCGAAATCGCCACGGGCCCTCCAAATTCCTGGGAGGGGAACGTTGTTACAGGTCCGTTAGGGCCTGTACAGACGTCACCGGCAGCGTCATATTGAAGACCTTTTGTTTGGCAGCCGTTATCGCCGTTTTGGGCATAGCAGCCCCAAATATTTTCGCTGAAGGGATCCAAGCTGGCTATCTGCGTCCCTGGGGGGTCGTACCCTCCATAGTTGACGAGCGTCTGTGCCGGACAATTGAACTGGTCCTGAATGGCATTCATCAAGCCATCCGTAAAGTAAACTACCACTTTGGTTTCCGGTTGGGTGGGCGGCAGGACAATACTGTTGTTTTGAGCGTCTGCCAGAGATAAAGGCGGACCGTTGGTCGCACTATAGACCGGACCTGAGCCGGCGCCAGTGCCAAACGTCCCGCCATTAGGTTGCATAGCAGCGATGGCGTTGTCGATTTTGGTTACAAAGTTCGTTGATATGGGTGCGTCTATGCTCGAGTGGCTGGCGAAGCTAACCATGCCGATGTAATCGACGTTCGGAGTGAAATCACCAACAAAGGTTGGGACTGCCGATTTCAGCGCCGCCATGCCGCCGTCTGGCCCCATGGAACCGGAGCGATCCAACACGATTGTCATCACCAGCGTGCTGCGTGTTGCCGCCCCGGTATCGCTGAGCGACCAGACTCTTAATGCGGGCAAATAGCCGAGAAAATTGGTATTCAGTGATGTCGTCGCTTTCAGTGTGGCGCTAATCGCGCTGCCGGTGCAGCCCGGGCCTCCGGGGCACCACGTCCAGGTACAGGTCGGCGAACTGGCGCTGCAATTGGCGCCGAAGTTGGCCGCAAACATATCCTCACCGTAACCCTGTGCCGTGGGCGTTCCCGCCGAGTAATTCTTCGCAGCCGTGAGCACGGCCGAATCCACGGCATTGGAAAGCCGCGCCTTAGTCATGTAGATAAGGCCCATGTCGACCGCAATCCCGGTGAATAGTATAAGCACGGCTACACCGAACGCGAGCCACAAGATTATTTGGCCGTCGGTTTTGTGAAAAAATGTTTTTCGCATATTTCGACCTTCCTAATAATATGCGGCGCTGTACAGATCCGTCGGAAACAGATTGCTATTATTCAAGAAAGACCCAATTGGAGTCGCGGCTGTATACTTGTAGAAGACCTCGGTGACGAACACCGTTGTACTCGGGCTCGCCGTCAACAGTGTCCGGACACCGGCGGGAACGGTGGCCGCCGTAGTCGTACAACTGGGGGATACCGGGTAGCACCCAACCTTGCTGACACCACCATTGCACACAGCCGACGTGGCCTGACCCGTAACCTGATACCCGGTTTTGCCACCTGTGCCAACGGAACTGATGATCACACAGCCCAGAGTGCTCAAGCTTATATCTGACCCTGTGTCCACCTCAACAGCAGCAATGGCGTTGGGCAAGCTAGTGCCACGGGATGCCAGGCTGGAGCCCTCCCCGGCAAGATTCGTAATTACCTCCCTGTCATATATGGCTCGGCTGAAATCCACAATGCCAAGCACAAAAATAAGCATCATCGGCAACACGAGCGCCAACTCCAACAGAGCCTGACCTGATTCCTGACGCTTTTGAGTTAGCACATTGTCCTCCTTAGCTGGCCGGCGGCTGAAATATCTCATTCTTAAAAACCGAACGGACCGTATATGTGTATGTTCCGCCTATAAATCGCCAGATCATGATCGGAGTGAACGTATAGGTAGCGGTTATCTCAACTACATCCCCAGGGCCACCGGCGTTGTTGGAACCGAAACCAGCGTAGGCGGGGCAGGTCCCCGAAATGCAAGTCACCGAGACAGTGGGATTCAGGCCGAAGGAAAAGTTCTGTACTGTCTTAATGATCGTATTCAACCGGTCGCCTGCACCGTTCTTTGGGTCGAAACAGGTTCCAGACTGGCAATTGCCGGTAATAGCATATCGGCCGGCCTGGCGAACGGCATTTTGAATAGTTACCTTCGAGTAATATAGAAAACCGAAGTCGATGATCGCGAACATCAATAATATGAATATGGAGGCGCACAGCGCAGTTTCGACGAGCGCCTGGCCCGACTCAGCTCGACTTAGCCGGCTGCGAAGTCTACAGTTCCGAGTGAACATAAGTCTTCAACCCTTCCGCAGGGAGCCGCCCTGGATACTCTCGGCCCGGATGGCGATTGTGTACGGAATGAAAGCACTCGCCATTTCTATCCGAGGTTGTGTTCCTAACCAGCCTGCAACCCTAGATGCGCACCCGGCACGTCGCAGAAGCTCAATCTATTGCCTACAGAAACTAGGGAGGGAAAGGCACAACATCAATATGGCGTTAGTCCTGAGGGTCGCGGACTTTGATCGCATGCTGCGCGTTACTTCCCCTGGTTCCTGAACCTTGAGCGAAGCGCTTGCCAGCGCACACATGGCCCGATACTGCTCGTTAGAATGTCGGCAAGAGGCGCGTTCGCCAATCACCAATTTTGATGAACAGCACTCTCCAGCTTGGCTGCCGCGAGCAAAGGCTACCACCGTAATGCAGTTCAGTCAATGATTACAAGCTATTTAATACCTAAGTGATAGCTAGCTGATCCCCCACTTCAGTGGATGTCTCAGCAATGGTACCTTGCGGCAATTCGATAACACACCGCGCCTTCCAATAAATAGCGCTGATCCTATTCGGCACCATCACGGGCCGAGTTTGAATTACCTGCCAATGGCGATCAACAAACAGCACATCGATAGGAAACCTCATCGCGACCGTATGTATCGCCTGCGATGGAATAATCAGCAGGCCCGTACCGGGTTCGAGGCCGCGTTTGCCCAATAATCCCACGAGCCGGGTGATACTCGTTTCAGCAACACCGATCCGGTCGCCCAACACCGTGTTCCTGGTCGTGTTGAGGACTCCGACCGTTTCCGTTGCCATGCTACCGTTTCGGTGTAGGACGCCTTGCCGAAGCCATCCGTTTGCGCCTAGCGATTATGACTCCCAGCAGAACTACGGCCAGTGCTCCTGCGACCACCCTGATCATTGTGACGCTATCCATGCTTGTCCCTCTCTCCTTTGTTAGCCACCGTTTTCCAATGCCTTAAGCACCGTGAGTATACCCGGTCCAAGTAAGACCACGAAAAGGGCCGGGAAAATGAAAATTGCGAGCGGGAAAACAAGCTTGATGGTAGTTTTGGCGGCCTGTTCTTCGGCCATCAGCAAGCGCTTGGTCCGCAACGCGTCGGCATAGGTCCCCAGCGACTTAGCAATCGGCGTCCCCAGCCGCTCCGTTTGGACGAGCATCGCCACAAACTGGCGGACGGCCTCTATGTCCACCCGGTCGGACATGCTTCGCCAAGCTTCGAGGCGGGGTTTCCCTGCCCGCTGTTCGTAGGAGACCATAAACAGCTCCTCGCTCAACTGCGGATAGACCAGCTCAATCTCCTTCGCGATCCTCAGCGTAGCCTGGTCGATTCCCAAACCTGCTTCCATGCAAATTACCAACAAGTCCAGCACATCGGGCAAGGCCTGGCCAATTTTTGCCTTTCGCCGACTGATCGCCCGAAATAGAAATACGTCCGGAGCGAAGAAGCCGGCTACGCCCAAGAACATTGCGTAGTAGAAGAAGTTATCCGTCCCGGCGAAAGTGGCCAACAGGATCCCTATCACCGGACACAGTAGCTTGCAACTGAGGAAGGTGTCGGCGTCCTTCGGGTCGCGGAAACCGGCGAGGCTCAGGCGATACGACAGCTCTTGGTCTCGTGATCGCAACCAATCGCGGAACGGGGCAAGAGGGCTGGTGACCGCAGCAAATAGATCTCGAGGCCCGAGGCTCCGGATTGGGCCAGCATCCTCCAACCCAACTTCAATCTCCTGCCGCAGGTGGGCAAGCCGGGACTCTGCTGGTGATCGTTCTCCTACAATCAAGTAGACGATGAGCGCGCCCGCAGTAAAGATTGCGAGTGCCACGAAAACGGCGATGAGTATCAGCGCCATCAGTACTTGACCTGAATAATTTTGCGGATAACGATCGTACCCAGGGCCATGCTGGCCAGAGTAACATAGATCAACTTATGACCAATTGCGGATTCGAACAGGGGAGCAGTGTAACCCGGCCGCAGAAGATTGGTGAGTACGAAAGCCACGAACGGTAGGGATATGAGCACAACACCTGTCATCCGGCCTTGTGCCGTGTGTACTCTTACCTTCTGCTGCAGTTGAATGCGTGATCGCAACACCGCCGACGTTTTGTCCAGCAACTCCGGCAGATTGCCTCCGGTTTCTCGCTGAATGAGGATCGCGGAGATCAAAAACTGCAAATCTCGAATAGGAAACCTGTGATAAAGATTGGTCATAGCCTCACGAAACGGCAGGCCATAATTCATCTCGTCGGCGCAAATCTGAAACTCGGGCCCAACGGGATCCCCCATTTCCTCGGAAACAGTAACCAATGCAGCAGTCAGGGACTGTCCAGCACGCAGCGAGCGCGAGATCAGATCAATCGCCTCAGGAAGCAACAAATTAAACTGGGTAAAGCGTTTGGAGCGTTGATATGCCACATAAGCCAGGGGAGCCAATCCCATTGCGACACCGGGGATCCACCCTACGTAGCCCACTGGAAACCACCAGCTACCTAGAAGCACGCCGACTAGCAACGAACAGGCCGAATAGAAAAAGAAACGGCCTACCGTCCATGGCAATTTGGCTTGCTCCAGCCAGGATTGCAACTGCAGCGCGGGTTTGTGCTCCCGCAATACACGATCGAGCCACACAATGCGGCTGAAGGTGACGCGTTTCACGATCTCGGTTTGTTCTTCTTCTCCCTGTTGGACCGGCCGGACGATGTCGCTCAGGCGCTGGTGAATTCGCTTTTCCGCTTCCGTCGGCTCCGTGAAGTAGGCGATGGTGGCGAAGGCGGCGACCAGCACAATCAAGAAGATGCTGATGATTGACATGGGATCGCTGGTCCTATACCTCGAAGGAATGCTCAAAGATGTTCGGAGGAAGAGTAATGCCGGCCTTCTTCAATCGATCGGCAAATTTGGGCGAGACGCCCGTAGCCCGGAAGCGCCCGAACACGTGCCCATTGACATCGATTCCGAGCTTTTCGAAGACAAAAATGTCCTGCATCGAAACGACGTCGCCGGTCATGCCGGTTATTTCTGTGATGTACGTGATGCGGCGAGTACCATCGCTAAGCCTGGCGATCTGCACAACCAGAGCGACGGCGGATGCAATCTGTTGCCGGAGCGCCTTCTCCGGAAGATTGAGATTGGACATTAGCGCCATGGTTTCCAGGCGAGCCACGGCATCACGAGGGCTGTTGGCGTGAATGGTGGTCAACGAGCCATCGTGACCGGTGTTCATCGCCTGCAGCATGTCCAGCGCCTCCTCGCCACGCACCTCGCCGACGATTATCCTGTCCGGTCGCATACGCAAGGCATTGATGACGAGTTCCCGCTGCCGCACCGCGCCCTTTCCCTCCAAGTTCGGGGGACGGCATTCCAGGCGAACAACGTGGGCCTGCTGCAACTGAAGTTCGGCAGAGTCTTCGATAGTAACGATGCGTTCCGTGTCGCTGATGTAACCACTCATCACGTTCAGCAGTGTCGTCTTGCCGGCGCCGGTACCGCCGGAGATGATGATGTTCAGCTTGGCGCGGACCGCACCTTTTAACGCTTCGAAGATGGGACTGGTGACAGTCCGGTTGGCAATCAGCTGCTGTGTCCCCAAGGGAATTTTTCCGAAGCGACGAATTGACAAAATTGGGCCGTCAACCGCCAGCGGCGGAATGATGACATTGACGCGCGATCCGTCGGCAAGCCGCGCATCGCACATCGGCGAAGATTCATCTACTCGCCTGCCCACCTGAGAGACAATCTTGTCGATAATGTGGCGAAGATGACCGTCGTCCTTAAAAACGACATTGGTCAGCTCCAGTATACCGTTACGCTCTACATAGACCTGCTTGTGCGTGTTGACAAGAATGTCATTGATGGTTGCGTCTTGCAGCAGAGGTTCTAACGGACCCAGGCCGAAGACCTCGTGTAAGACTTCTCGTGAAAGACGGTCCCTCTCGCCAGTGCTAAACGGGACATCGAGCTTCACTATGAGTTGCTGAATGACTTCCCGCAGCTGCGAGCGGGCCCTGGCATCTTCCAGCGTGGTTAGCTTTTCAAGGTCGATTTGACCCAGGAGCTCCCGGTGAAGGACGGTCTTCAGTTCTTGATACCTTTTCGCGGGAACACCAACGGTGCGGGGCGCAGTCCACACCCCGCTACCGACTCGCATGTCAGGGCCGAAAGTCTTCGTATTACTCATTCAAAATTCCCTGCTATCCTCCGAAGAGGCTGAACAACTTGCGCCGTGCTCCATTGTGCGACGCTGCTTCGGGCTCTTCCCCAACGAGCTGGTCGGCCCAGGAATCGATTGCATCGGGCAAGTCTGACTTATGTCCCCGCTCGATGGGGGTTCCAGAATTAATCGCACTGACAATCTGGGCATAATTATTGGGCACCTTCGCCGCGATCTGGCGGCGCAGCGATGTCTCAATCTCGCGGTCCGGCAGTGTGTTCCTCCCAGAATGCCGGTTGAGCACAATGTCGATATGCTCGCCGGGATAGTGCATCCCCGTCAGGTACTCGATCGAACGGATCGCGTTGTGGATAGCCGGAAGCTCAGGCGTGATGATGATGCCCAGCCGATCCGACTGGCGGATGGCCGCGCAGGTATCCTCATTCATGCCAGGCGGGGCATCAACGATCACGAACTGATAGTTCTCAGCAAGAAACGCCAAGGTATGCTCAATCGCATCCGGCGGCGTAGAGCGGAAGGCCTGCATAGCCTGAGGCGCGTCCATCACGTGCAGCCCGCTGTGATGCTGCAAAAGAAAGCCCTTCAACAACTCTGCGTCGAGCCGGTCCATGTTGTGGACCAACTCATAAAAGCTGTACTGATGGCGACCCAATCCAAGACAGAGCGCCACCTCTCCGAGGGCCGGATGCTGGTCGACCAACAGGCAAGTTTTGTGATGTCTCTGGACCAAACTCAGGGCGAGGTGCACCGCGAGAGTGGTGACGCCTGTTCCTCCCTTAGCCCCTGTCAGCGTAACCACCCGGCCCTTTTGCGACGGCGTCTTGCCTTGAGTCCAAGACTCGATATGCGAAAGCGCGTCCATGAGCCGGTCCGACTGGAACGGCTTGACCAGGTACTCCGAGCATCCGGCGCGCATGGCCGTGATGATGTGGTCGGGACGCGAATCGCTTGAAGCGGCAAATAGGGTTACCGCCGTGCCGCAGGCAGCATGAAGCTTATGAGCAATCCGAGAGCTCTCCTCGCCATCGTCGAAATCGATTACACAGACACGATGCTGAAATTGTTCCAGCATACGCATCACTTCGCGGGGCGTAATCAGGCGGTCTACATTGTCAACAACACGAGCTCCAGGCGTTTGCGCAACCAAGGTTTCCAATGTTTCACGCGAGACCGGATCGATGTTGACGCACAGAACGCCGATACGCAGCTCCGAACTGCGGGATCCTTGAATATTCGTCGGGATACCACTAGTACTCACTTCGATACCTCTGGTTTTGGTGAATAAGGCAAATGCTTGTCGAAGTCACTGGGTTCGAGGTTCTTCATCGGCTGATTGACCTGGGGCTGCGGCGGTGGCGCCTCGCCGGCTACCGGATCCACGATAGTAGGCGTCACGAGGACAACCAGCTCCGTGTTGGTGAAATTCGCGCTTCTCGACTTGAAAAGCTCGCCCAGGATGGGAATGTCGGCAATGCCCGGAATCTTACTAAGCTGCACCGTCGTGCGGTGATCCAGTAACCCAGCAATGCCAAAGCTCTGGCCATCTTTAAGTTCGATCTGCGTTTCAGCACGTCGGGTGGAGAGAGCCGGCAAAACGAATCCCGAAATTGTCACAGCGTTCGAATAATCTAGCGAGCTTACTTCGGGAGCAACCTTGAGTCGGATGGTGTTGTTGTCCTCAATATATCCTGTGAACTCCAACTTTACACCGAAAGGTTTGAACACGATGGTGACTGTCGGAACCGTTCCAGCCTGAGCGCCTCCCTGCACGACGGGGTACGGGAATTCACCACCGGCGAGGAAGTGCGCCGGTTCCCCACTGATTGCCATTAAGTTAGGCTCAGCCAGAATCTGCAACACCTGCTTTTCTTGCAGATCCTTGATGGTAGCGCCCAGATTGATATCGGGACGGAAAAGGAAGATGTTCAGCAGGTCCGAGAGGTTGAAATTCGTTGTTGTTCCTGTTCTACTACTGTTCAATTGCTGGAGAGCCAGCGGCCCGAACTGCTGGGTACCGATGGTGCCGATAGTATTGGTCGCGCCCGTGCTAAAGAGATTAACTCCAAACTGCGTGAGCTTAGTACGATCCGCTTCGGCGAAACGCACTTTCAGTATCACTTGTCTTTGTCGCGGCAGCGGCGCGATGCGTAAACCATTCACCACTTCCTTCGAAAAGTTAGTCGCCATCTTCAACATCTGGTCGGCGATATCTTTCGAGGGAACAGTACCAACCAGCACGACTCTTCCGCCCTCGGATTCGACGTCGATGGTGCTGGCCGGGAAGGACTGGTCCAAACTGTTGCGCAAAGCAGCTACATCCAGATCAGCGTAGACATCAAGATAGCGGTTGCGTCCAGACTCATCCCACAACATGAGGCTACTGCTGCCCGGCGATTTGGCAGTGATTACCAACTCTGCCGGCGACGTAACCACCGATTCGATGACCGCGGGATTACCGGTAAGAATGCGTTTTACTCGGCTAGGAGTGTGGATCAGGAGCGAGTGCCCCACGACGATGTGTACCGTCTGGGGTCCCTCTTCACCCGATTGTTGAGCCTGCCGGGTAGACGGCGGCGCGGTCGTGCCTTGCGACGTTCCCGGCACCTCCGTAACTTGCGGCGGTGCGGGCGGTGTAGCCTCTTGCGGAGCCGCCGGCGCGTTGGCTGGTTCCTGGGACGCCGTAACGCCCGCTTGCGACCCGGCCATGCCAGCTGCTTGCGGGTTTGCCGCTATGTTGACGGGTTCCGAGGCTCCCGATGTAGTAGTCGCTGGGGCCGCGGGTGCCGCTGGCTCGGCCTGTTGAGCGACCACCACGAGCGAAATGAAACAAATAGCCGCGCAACCGCACAATGCGCCGAGCACAGTTTGCGAATACCAATTTCTATTTCGTTTTCTCAGTCCCACGGTGCACCACCCCTCGTTCTCTTTAGAACCTAACCGTATTTTTCTTGGTGCCGTCGTAAGTTTCGACTTCGTAGTAGCTGGGAGGCTTCGGCAGAGGCGGTGCTCTCTTCACCGCCACCGGAGTAGCCGGCCCTTGAGCTTGCAGATCCTTCATCTCGATGGGACGGTGCGTTTCTTGCGCCTGGTCGGTACCGTTGCGCAATACGAACTGCACCGTTCCCTTGTTGGCGGCTAACACCAGTTTTTGCGCGTCATCCGGGTTGAGCAGCATAGTGACCTGACGTACCTTCTGCGGCTTGCCGGACGGATCAGGTTGCAGCCTCTCGCCCGTGCTCAGCACCTCGACGTTTTGCAGGACAGTAGCGGTGAGGTCCTCGTTCGCTTTAGCACCCCCCTCGGGACGAAAAGTAACCAGCACATCGACGCGGCAACCAGGGAACAAGAACCCGGAGACATTGGCTACATCGTTTGTTTCCACCGCAACCGCGCGCATGCCATCAGGGATCTTGGCGGTCAACCCTACCGATCCGGGAGCTGCCAACAACCCTTCACGAACCGGCTCCTTAGCGGCGATTGGAAACATTACGATCCTGCCGACTGCATCTTGGGTCTTCGTCATTGAACCTTCAAGCGGAAAATTTACCGGCCAGTCAATCAGCGCCACGGCGTCAGCGGTGATTGTCGCTCCCGAGTCGAGCGTTTTCGTCGCAGCCACAACCTTCATTGGCTGCACGGCTTGCGCATATTGCCGTTTGATTCGGTTGTATAGAAACCAAGACACGATGACCGAAATCACCAGCGCCATGAAAAGAGCGAGACCTAGGCGACGCTGCTTCGTAAATCACCTCCACCAGATCGCCACGAACGCGTACAGCGTTCCTAGCGCTATCGCCAGCCCGTACGGCATACGGAGCGCCGCGGGGTTGTCCAGATTTAATTCGGGATGGGTCTGCACCCCAGCCGAAGCATGGAAGCGCAAGACCGAACCGACGTTCTTAATCGTGGAAATCATCTGGCGACGGTACAAAGCATAGACGATGGCCAACACTCCCCCGCAAATCGCCGTCGCCAGAAGCACACCGATAACCTCGCGGGGTCCAACCAACGCCCCAATCGCTCCCATGATTTTCACGTCGCCAGCACCCATGGCCCGCACAGCATAGAAAACGAACATGATGCCGCCGGCCAATAAACAGCCGGCAAGTGCACTCACCAAGCCCTTCCAACCGAATAGGGCTCCGCGCAACGCCAAGCCGAGCACGATGCCCGGATAGGTGAGCCAGTTTGGTATCCGATGCTGCTGCAGATCGAGCGCCGCGGCTGTGAGGGCCAACAGCAGCGCGACTAAGATGAGATAAGAAGCCCGATCCATGGCGCATCAATTAAGTTTTGTAGCGGAAGCAAGCTACGAGGGTTACGAATTGACTCGTAGCTACACGCCCGGCCAAGCGCGCTCGCCCCTCTTGTCTCGCGTGCGGACCGATCGCTGGTTTGCAGTCGCTCCGCCTACATAGCCTGCTTCCAACAGGCAAAACGGTGATTAGGTAAGCTTACCCGCGATCTTGCTGAACTCAGCGTTGATCGACTTAGCTAGCACACCCATGCCAGCGAGGGCTCCCAGAGCGATGATCAGCGCGATTAGCGCGTATTCGATCAGGTCCTGGGCTGTTTCCTCCCTGAGCAGGAGTAGCAATTGTTTCACGGAATTATACCTACCTTTCAGCCTGGGCCCACCAGCAAAGCGCTGTTTAGGTTAAGCTACCGGCGATCTTGCTGAACTCAGCGTTGATCGACTTAGCTAGCGCACCCATGCCAGCGAGGGCTCCCAGAGCGATGATCAGCGCGATCAGCGCGTATTCGATGAGGTCCTGGCCAGCTTCTTCCTTGTGCAGGTTCTTCAGCATCTTAATCATTTGCAAGCGTCCTTTCCTGTTGGTCGTCGTTTACCGGATGAATCCAACACTCCGCCACTCCCTCGGTGGCAGCTTTACGGCTGAAACAATGGAAGTTGGGTCAACGCGGCGTCTAGAACATAGCAAGGGCAGCTACGACTAGCAAGCTAAAATTTTGATAGTCACGCACTATAGTAACTATAGTGGTGGTTACACATTCACGATGGAGCTAAGTCCGTTATTTTGTGGGAGGAATTGCTGGAGCGTTGTTCTGACATTGTTAGAGTGCTATGCTGGCGGCGCGCGGTAGCGACCACGATGAGGTCAACACCCTAGATAACCACCAATGAGTAGTTACGCTATCTCAGACACACCAACTTTAGTGCGAGAACCTACCTCGCGCGCTTTCTTGTTCCTTGCCTTCGTGTGGTATTCGGTCGTCGCTTTTACCATTTTCGTGCTAGCCAGCCAACGAATCGCTGATACCGATATATGGGTTCACCTTCGGAATGCTAAAGAGCTGCTATCTGCTCATCGCTTTCTAGAAAGGGACTTGTATACGTTCACCAGCGCGGGCGCACGGTTGGTGAACTTCGAGTGGCTCTCAGAATTGCCATACTATTTCGCTTTTCAGGTCTGGGGCTTGCGTGGGCTGCTGGCGATATACCTTACGCTGCTTTGGCTCATCTTTGGGGCTGTGTACTGGTTGGCGCTGCGGCGCGGGGCAGGTTATGGTGACGCTGCGTTGGTCACGATTGCTGGAGCGGCAGTGGGTTCATACTCGTTTGGCCCGCGTATGTTTCAGTTTGGCTGGTTGTGCTTGGCCGTCTTGCTGCTTGTTCTGAACCACTTTGAGCATACGGGCAAGGGGCTTTGGGTGTTGCCGCCGCTCTTTGCTTTGTGGATCAACCTGCACGCCTCGTGGGTCCTCGGGTTCGTGGTACTGGGGACTTGCATTGTTTGCGGACTTGGTGAGATTCACTCCAGTCGCGTCGTCAGCGAGCGCTGGACACCGCTGGAACTCCGCAAGTTGTTAGTCGCTTCCGCCGCATCGCTAGTCGCTCTGTTCGTCAACCCCTACGGTTACAGACTAGTGTTCTATCCGTTTGAGTTGCTATCCCGCCAGACCGCCGTACGCGAGGATTTGACCGAGTGGCAATCAGTAGACTTTCACACGTTTTGGGGAAAGCTTGCCATGTTTATGGTTCTAGGCGTCCTTGCGACAACGTGGTTCTCCCCCAAACCTTGGCAGCTGCGCGATATCGTGCTGGCCGCTTTTGCATTATGGGCATCGCTGACGCACATTCGGTTCCTGCTCTTTGCGGCTATTATCCTGATACCCATTCTGGGTCCGCGTCTGCAATTGTTTGGGCGTGGAAGTGTGAAGAAACAACAGCCATGGGCCAATCTTGCAGCCATCGCCATTATAGCCGGGATCATTGCATGGAGTTATCCCAGCGCGGCGCAACTGAAGATGATCATCGATTCGCAGTTTCCGCACGATGCCCTTGGCTTCATGGAGCGAAAGCAGATCAGCGGCCGACTGTTTCACTACTACGGATATGGCGGCTACATCGAATGGAACGCCCCTACAATCAAGACCTTCGCGGATCCAAGGACCGACATTTTTGTTTACAACGGGGTTCTCGCAGATTATCTCAGGATCAATGCCATCGACCAGCCTTTCGAATTGCTGGACAAGTACAAGATCGATTACGTGTTGTTCCCGGTCGGTAAACACCTGAATTATGTGCTCGATCACAGCGCTCGCTGGCGTTCCATCTATGTGGACAAAGTAGTAAAACTTTATGAGAGGATACCCCCCGCCGGGATAAGCACCACGCCAAACTAAAGTAGGGTAATTGTTCGGACCTTTGTGAAGGATGCCGATGGAAGCCACTGACCAGGCAACGGCCCAGATACCGCCGATCAGCAATACCGAAACGCCGAGGCTAGCGCCCGTACGGGCTCGTCTAGTGGACCGTATCTTTTCCCTGCCGGCCATATGTATTTGTGTGGTTGTGATGTTGATCTTCGGCTTCTGCGCACGACGCATTGTGGAACCAGACATCTGGTGGCATCTGCGCGACGGCCTCCAAATCCTGCAGTATCACTCCTTTCCCAGCGTCGACACATATTCCTGGGGGGCTGCAGGGTCGCCACGGCTGGCCTTTGAATGGCTCTCGGAAGTGCTCTTTTTTGCCGCCTTCAAGATTGGCGCGTTACGCGGCATTTTGATGCTGTACTTCGGTTTGCTTGTGCTGATTTACTGCGGCGTCTACTACATTGCCTGCTCGGCTGGAGCCGATTGCATCAGTGCTCTCCTGGTGACGCTGCTGGCGGTTATGCTCGGCGCCGTGTCGATTGGTCCTCGCACGCTGCTGTTCGGCTGGCTATGCATGACGGCGCTGTTACTCGTGCTCCACCATTTCCAACGGACCAGGAAGGGCCTGTGGCTGTTGCCGCCACTGTTTGCCGTGTGGATCAACCTGCACGGCTCCTGGGTTTTCGGGATAGTCGTACTTGCGGGGACCATTGGCTCTGGCTTGCTGACAGGCGAATGGGGCCTTGTCGTGGCACGCCGGTGGTCGTCTTCCGAGCTAAAGACGCTTGTGCTCGTGTTCGCAGCTTCTGTCGCTGCTCTATTCGTCAATCCCTTCGGTTACAAGCTGGTGCTTTACCCGTTCGAACTCCTCTCTCGCCAGACCAGCATGGTGCAGAATGTCGAAGAGTGGCAGTCTGTGGATTTCGGCAAAGGCAGCGGAAAACTGGCACTGATCACAGTTGTGGCATTGCTGATGGCAGCCCTGTTCTCGGCGCGGCGCTGGCGGTTGGACCAAGTACTCCTGGTGCTCTTTGCGTTATGGGTGGGATTGGCGCATGTCCGCTTCCTATTTTTTTTGGGCCTCGTCGTCACCCCGATACTTGCGCCACGCTTGGAATTGTGGCCACCACATGATGCCAAAAATAGGCCTTGGGTGAATGCGGCGATTATGGCCGCTATGGTGGGTTGGCTAATATTCTCGTGTCCCACCCAGGCACAACTGCAACAGGACGTGGATGCTAAATTCCCTACGGCCGCCCTGGAGTTTATGCAACGTCAGCATATCAGCGGAAGAGTGCTCAACCAGGATTGGTGGGGTGGGTACATGGAGTGGCAGACACCTACGTTAAAGCCATTCGTGGACACCCGTGATGACATCTTCGTATACAACGGCACGTTGGATGATTACGTCAGTCTTGTGCGGCTAAGGCAGCCGTTCGAGCTTGTGGACAAGTACCGCATCGACTATGCCTTGCTCGAACCGAACCAGGCGCTGGTCTACGTTCTCAGTCGCTCTCCGATGTGGCACACGATTTACTCTGACAGCGTTGCGGTGTTGTTAGCGCGTACGACATCGCCTCAACACATGGCGACGCCCCTGGATAGGGGCCCGCAATCGCCAACTGGAATGACCAACGTCAAGTAAGAACGTCTGTTCCCAAGATTTTTAGCTAAAACACTTGTGACGTGTCTGATACATTAACAATCCGCCCGGAAGCGGGCGACCAGCGCCCGCTTGAGCGGCTCTCGAAATTTCGGTTGCTCTCTCCTGCCATAGTGGTCTCGCTGCTCATGGCATGCGTATTCCTGCTTCGCCTGCCCAGTGCTCTTATGCCGCGTGAACTGGGTGTCGATGAGAGTCAGTTGCTCGCCGAGGCCATGAAATATATGGTCGACCCGCGGCCATGGAAAGCCGTAGACGGCGGAACCTCGGGACCGCTGAACTCTCTGTTCATATCGGCGTTCTTAGTTATGGGTTTCAAGCCCGGATATGTTCTGGTGCACATACTGGCCAGTCTTTTGATTTGCCTGCAAGTGCTGGTGGCATACCTCACGCTTCGGCGGCTGGGGTCGGAAAAAACGGCTACCCTGGGCGGATTGTTGTTAGCTTTTGCGTACGGTTTTCCCACCGACCGACTTTACCTGCTCTACAACACTGAGTTGTTGCCCACCTTGCTTTTGATGTTGGGCTTCTATCTCTTCATCGTATCGCTGGATGAGACCTCACTACGGCGATCTGGTGTGCGCTTGTCCCTACTGTTTGTTGCTGGCTTGGCAGTGGGCATTGCGCCATGGTGCAAATTGCAAGCTGCGCCCGTTACAGGTGCGCTCGGGCTCGTGCTGCTGGCATCACTGTTCAGAACGAGAGGTCCTTCGTCCGCTCCGTTGCGGCGGGGCATGGAGGTGGTCGCACTCGGTTGTGGGGCGGTTTTGACAAGTTGCATCATGCTGGTGGTATTGACGAAATCCGGAGCACTTAAAGACTTTTGGTACTCCTATATACTCAACAACTTCGCCTATGGAGGCAACCTAAGCGTGGCCCGCTGTTTGGAGCATTTTGTGCTCCTGGTCCTTTTTACGCCGGTTAACCAAATGTTGCTGGTTGCTATTCTCGGCATTGGTCTGCTCGACTATTTTTCGCTGAGCGGCGAATGGTCGCTCCTTTTGAAGAGACAGGCGTGGGCTTTTGGCGGACTGGCAGTCTATGCCGGCGCAGCCCTGTTTGCGGCCTGCCGAGTAAAATATTTCTGGCCTAAGGACTTCTTTTTTATTCCACCGATGGCTTATATAGCGGCGCTGTTGGCATCGTCCGGCGTGACCGCATTGATGCAGAGGCGACGGTCCCATGAAACGCCAGGATCAGGAAATCTGCTACCTGTTTTGGGCCTGTTTCTGCTTGGGGCGACCGCAGCGCTCTACGTCGGGTATGTAGTCCGATATGTCAAAATGGTTCACACCATTCAAGAGCTATCTCATGTGCAGCCGGTATCAGGCGGGAGAATGGCCAGCATCGACTCCCGGTTACAAGTAACGGCAGCGAATAACGAAACTACTTTGAGGGGTCTCGCCGACTGTATTGGACCTCGTAAGTGGATTTTGCCGGATTACGGCACGGATAGAATCGTCGCAGCTGTAGGTCGCATACGAAAGACGCGATCGGTACGCACCCTGTCCATTTGGGGTTGGGCGCCCGGCGTGTATGTTCTCACTGGAATACCTCCTGCAACTCGCGACGCTGTTCCGTTCTTTGCAATAGACAGTTCGCACCCCTACCAGCATTACTTCCAGAGGCGCTTCCTAGCCGATCTACAGCAAAACCCACCAGACCTATTTATCGATACCGTCGTGCGAGGTGCGATACTGTGGCCTTGGAAGTGGACCGAAGACAATGGGTACGAATCCGATCCTGAGCTGCGGAGCTACATTGACGATAGCTATTTCCAGATTGACGAGCTGCCGTTGGAAAATGGAGCAAAGCCGGTTAGGTTTTTCGCAAGACGCGAACCTTCCGATATACGCTGAACCATTCTAGCCTCTTCTTTAGTGATTCCGACAGCAATCGTAAATCGAGATGTCACCCACCGTCCGCACGCGAGTGTATCCGTTGGACTGAAGTGAGGCCCTAAAGCCGTCCTCCCGCAGCCGCACTTTGTTCCTGTATTCGACCCTCGTCGAGGTGAGGACGTGGTCACGCAACACAACGATGCGTGGCCGATGAGTCTCAAAATCGGCTTCGATTTCATTCGGAGACAGGAGATGGTATTTTGCCCGCCGTTCCGGAGTGAGGTCCTCCGCAACGGGAAGGCTAAAATCATTCTCAAATCCTGGCAAAGGGCTCGCCTTGGTTTGGAAAATATACCCGGGCCAGAAGCTGGCCACCGTTTCCCCGGGAAACGTAACTTCGTCAATCGCTCGCGATACCGCGAGGACTTGCTGCAGCCTCAAATCACCCTCCAAGCCGGGCTCGACGCCGGCTACTTGATCTCCCGTGATGAGATACCGGCGGAAATCCTTAGGCGATGCGGCAAGATAAACGCCCACCAGAAGGGCACAGACAACGGCCGCAACAATTCTTGTCCTCCCCGGCTTCAAGTCCGAAAGCCAGTCGTGTACCACAAACACCGCACTCACCACCAGAAAGGGAATACATAGGCAGAAATATTGCGGGTGAACCGGCGTTGGGAGCAGTGAAACCAGTCCGAGGGTCACGGCGATTAGGAACGCGAGACGCGCTGGGCGTCTTCGCTGGAGGGCTGAGGAAACAAATCCCAAGCTGATGAAAAACAGAAGGCCTGTTTGAATTCCATTGCTTCCTAATCCCCCCAGGAATGACACCAGGAGGACAAGAAACTTCTCTTCCCACATTCCAATTAGTCCCGCCTCAGATCGCAGGGCATGGTATCCCAGGTTGTTGAACAGAAATGCGCTTGGAGAAGCCAGGAAAAGAATGAGACAGGGGATGATCGCCAGCAGGAATCCACCGAGGAACGCGAAAATGGATTTCATTCTGGGACCCTTGTCCACCTTCTGAACGATCCACCACAGGAACACCGGGATGATCAGCACCAGATATGATCGGGTGTCAACACTCAAGCCAAACAGCAAACCGGCCGCCGGCAGCAGCCATCGCGGAGACATGACGGAGACCTTGCTGACAAAGACGTAAGCGCCGAAAAGAAACAGCCCGGCTAGAGAGAATGTCTTCACCACCGGGAAAAAAGCGAAGATAAGCGTGCTGGACGCGAACAGGACAACGGTCACAACTCCGGTCAGCCAATTTCGCGTCTCCTGGTAAACGTGATCAGACAGAAGCGTCCCCAGCAAGGCCGTTAACAGGGCAGCAAATAGCTTGCCTGAGACCCAGGTCACTCCGGCAAACTTCATCCACAACGCATACACATAAGGCAGCAGCGGCGCCTGAGTATAGAAGAAGTCCAGGTACGGCCGCTTGTGCATGAGCACGAGCCGGGAGGCGAGCAGATAGAAACCTTCGTCCGAGTCAATGAATCGATGCCGGGCCACATATGCAAAAAATGTGAGCTGCAGCAGAAATACTGCTGCAAAGAGCAGGCTCGAAGCACTCCGCCTCCAGGGGTTCGCAGAGCGCGAAGCGTTGCGACTCGACTCTCCCGGTGCGGACAAGGGTGAGACGTGGGCACCGATGGGGCTTCTCATTCCAATCCACCCTGCCAATTGCCTTTCTTTCGTGACGCAAAAAATACCAACAGCTTAAGTCTCGACCCGCGCAAGGAGGCCTAGCTCAAGACACCTTAGTGACAACCGACGGACATTACGATCGTGTGATTCAGAAAAACTAGTGTATTGCTCCCGCCCATGATATCGTCTGCATGAAAAGTTCGAACTGAAATCACCCCCGAGGATCCTTGGTGCCCGCCACTTCGCATCAGCCATCCAAAGTAATTCAACCGGCCACGCCCAGCCGGCAGGCCGGCCTGCTGGCTAGAGTCTTCTCTTTTCCTGTGATGTGCATGTTCCTGTTAGCGGCGGTGATTTTTGCCTACGCACCGCGAGGAATTGGGATTGGCGAGCCGGACATCTGGTGGCGCCTCCGCAACGCTGCCGACATTGTGAGGTACCACGCTATCCCACGAGTGGACACTTACTCCTTTACAGCGTCGGGTATGTCGTGGACCAATTTCGAGTGGGTCTCGGACCTGTGGTTCTTACTTGCGTATCGAGCGATCGGACTGCGGGGCCTAGTGGTCCTCTACGCGCTGGCAATGGTGCTGATTTTTGCGGGCGTGTACTACCGCTCATGCCGTGCCGGTGCCGACTGTAAAGATGCCGCCATTGCTACCTTGGGCGGCATTTGCCTTGCAGGTGTGTCGCTCGCTCCGCGTCCGGAGCTGTTCGGCTGGCTCTGTCTGACCGCGCTGCTGCTGATACTGGACCATTTCCGGAGGACGAGAAAGGGCCTCTGGCTTCTGCCTCTCCTGTTCTTTGTCTGGATCAATCTGCACGGGTCGTGGATTTATGGGATGGTCGTACTGGTTGTGACCATCGCCGCCGGGCTGGTACATGTCGAATGGGGGCTGGTGATCGCTAACCGCTGGACGCCGGCAGACCTAAAAAAACTACTTCTGGCCTTGTGCAGCTCAATCGCCGCGCTCTTTGTGAATCCTGTTGGATACAGGCTGGTGGCGTTCCCGTTCAAGTTCTTCTTCAAAGAGTTAGTGGAGTACGTCGAGTACTGGAGCCCTGTGGATTTTTCCACAACAAACGGTAAGCTCGCGTTCGCCTTAATCCTCGCTATTCTTGCCGCGGCGTTATATTCCCGCCGCCCGTGGCGCTTAGATGAGGTTATGTTGGTGGTTATTGCCCTCTGGACTGGGTTGTCGCACGTGCGCTTCCTGGACTTCGCTGCCATCATTATTGTGCCGATTATCGCGCCGCGACTGAAGCTGTTTCCGCCATACCAGCGTGAGTTGGATAAGCCATGGCTGAACGCCGCGATTATGGTCGCGACTTTGGCGATGCTGATCTATATGTTCCCATCTGAGACACAGCTCCGGCAGAGATTAGACACTGAGTATCCTACGGCTGCACTGGCCTATATGAGGCAGCACCATATCAACGGTAGAATCTTTCACCCTTGTGAGTTCGGGGGCTTCATCGAATGGGACGCTCCCGAGTTTAAGTCTTTTGTCGACGGACGCGAGCTGTTTGGAGCGAATGGGGTGTATGAGGACTCGGTGCGGGTGTTGGCGATGCGAAGACCGTTCGAAGTCTTAGATAAATATCAAATTGAGTATGTTCTTATGGAGTCGAGTCAACCTCCGCTGTACTTGCTCAGGCACTCGGCTGATTGGCAGTTGGTTTATGCAGACAATGTGGCTTCTCTGTTCCAGCGCGTAAAGAAAGCAAGCCCCACTGCCGTTTTATTTGATCTGCCGGCGCCAGATCGCCAATATCGACTTGCCCACGAGCCCGAGTAGGCATCGATCGGAAACCTGGGAGATTGGAATTATATATTTGTCCCAGAAGCGAAGTTGTGCTTTGGTCGGCATAGATTGCCGTAGAAAGCACCGGTTTCCTAGAGACAACGCCAGACCAGCAGAATCCAAGTACCAGACGTATTGGAGCCCGAGGGCGGGGGGGGATATGCCGCGGAGCATCGAACGATCATAGCGCCGGAAGTGCCCGATTGCGGCATCAAAGGGCGTGAAAAGCTGCTGGTGAGCAGGCGATAGAACGATCAGCCGACCCCCGGGTCGAAGAAGAGTCGCTGCGGATTCCAGTTCCTGGCCGTCGTTTTCGATGTGCTCCAGGACATCGATGTAGATGATGGTGTCGAACTGACGTCCTTCTAGTCTTTGCACAGTTCCGCAAAGGATTTCGCATCTAGCGGTAAGGTTTGTTTGTCGAAGATTCAACTCCAACTGAGCAGAAAGAGCCGGATCGGGCTCCAAACAGACCCAGCGTCCGTATCCCCCTCGATTCAGGTAGGGTGTATTACTGCCTATCCCAGCGCCGACCTCAAGGACATCGCCGGAAATGAAGGGGCGTACACGGTTTGACCAATACGACTTCCAGTTGTATGCCGCCGCAAATAAGTCGAGCTCCGAGCCGACATATTTGAAGTTACTCATGAGAGAAGACGTCCGCGACTTCTTCCACGAATAATGAATAATCCCTGAGCGGCACAAAACCGAGGTCGGTTCTGCTGGAAAGCAAAAAAAATGTGAAGCTGGCAGCGATTGTGATGAACTGAATCATGATAATTGCGAGGACACCTGTTGCGTACGTAGCCCAGCCTGGTATTGCCCGGTTGGTAAAGATTCGAACTATGACGACCACAATAATTCCCAAGGCGGCCAGGAGGGAACCCGCTAAAGAACCGATCAGAAGGCGCACGCCTACAATGTCTCCGAACACCGAAATAGCACTGAGACCGTGGGAAACTAATGCGGCGAAGTTCATTCTTGAGCTTCCCGCAATGCGGGTTCCCCGGGGAATCGGGATCATCGTAAACGAAAGTTTGGATCGAAAGACCGCCGCAGCGTAATGATTCCAGAGTTCGGACATCGCGACCAGCGTATTTAAGTATTCCGCCGGCAGAATGCTGAAATTGCCTACTCGTACACTGATCCCCGTCAGTTCTCGGTGGAGAACGCGATAAAGTTGATAAAAAAAACGAAAGACAAGAGATTCCGAGCGCCGAGTTCGCTCCGCAAAAGTGGCATTAGCCCCATGATTGCTCGAAAAGGCATTCAGCAAATCCAAAACGCCCTCGGGTGTGTCTTCTCCGTCGGAATCCATCACGAGAACAGCGTCGCAGCTCATGTTCTTTTGAATGAACGCTAGCCCAATTGCAATCGCCCGCTGGTGCCCGAGATTCCGACGCAGGCGCAGTACCCGTATCACTCGCACTACAGAGAAGTGGCTCTGGAAGTTATCGCGCTCATACCTTTGCAACGAGCCATCGTCGACGAGGAGAACCTCGACGGAACAAGGACATAAAGAAATGGTTTTATCCAGTCGTCGTATGAGTTCCGAGGCGGAGAGCCAATCGTCCCGGAGAGGCATTATTACTACCAAGCGGATCGGCGTATATTCAGTCACAGTATGCGTTTCAACCGAGGGATCGTCATCCTGAACTCGGCAGAGTAAAAATACACCAACTCAGAGCCCATTGACACTTCGGTAACGTCTTCCGTGCGTTACGATGGTTTTATAATCAAAGGTTACTTCGTGCTCGTCCCATGATATTGTCTGCATGAAAACTTGCAAGTGAAACTGCCTTTAAGGACGCTTGATGGCCGTCACTGCGAATCTCGCACCCGCAATGACTCGAACGGTGAGGGTTGGGCGATTTGCCAGAATCTTCTCGTTCCCAATGATGTGCATGTTCCTGCTTGCGGCCGTAATTTTTGCGTTTTGCGTAAAGCAATTTGCCGAGCCGGACATGTGGTGGCACATGCGTTATGCCCGCGACCTACTGCAAAACCACTCCTTTCCCGTGGTAGACACTTATTCGTTTACCGCAGCGGGATCCTATCGCCCAAACTTCGAGTGGCTCTCCGAGGTGCCATTTTTCCTGGCCTTTAAGACCATGGGACTGCGGGGCATTCTCGCACTCTACTTTGGCATCCTTGTGCTCATCTACTCCGGCGTTTACTACCGCTCCTGCAAAGAGGGGGCCGACTGCAAGAACGCAGCCATCACCACCTTGATTGGTATTTCTCTGGGAGTCGTATCCATCGGTCCAAGGACGCTGCTGTTCGGCTGGCTTTGCATGATCGGGCTTCTGCTCGTCCTCGATCGCTTCCGACAAACCGGCAAAGGGCTTTGGCTGTTACCGCCTTTGTTCGCGCTCTGGATCAACCTTCACCCTTCCTGGATGTTCGGTCTTATAGTCGTGGGGCTGGTCCTCGCTTCCGGGCTGGTCGAGGGAGAATGGGGACTTGTAGTAGCGCACAAATGGAGCTCAGCGCAGCTAACGAGTCTGGTTGGGGCATTTGCGGCTTCGGTCGCTGCCCTCTTCGTCAATCCTTTCGGCTACAAGCTAATAGTTTTTCCGTTCAAGTCTCTCTTCCGGTTGCAAGGGAACGTCCAGTATGTGGAGGAGTGGCGCGGGATTGATTTTTCTACCGGCAATGGCAAATTGGCCCTCTTCGTGATACTGGGATTGCTGACTGCGATTACATTCTCTCGCCGCCGCTGGAGATTAGACGAGGTGTTCCTGATGGCCCTCGCCCTCGGAGCTGCGCTATTGCATGGTCGTTTCTTGTTCTTTGCTGGGCTAATTCTGCCCCCGATGCTGGCTCAGCGTCTCAGCCTGTTTCCACCCTATGATCGCGAACTGGACAAACCCTGGCTGAATGCAGCGATCATGGCCGTGGTGTTTGCAGCCCTGATCTTTTTCTTTCCCCCGAATGCGGCTCTGCAGCAGAAAGTCGGCGAAGAATATCCTGATGCGGCATTGCGGTTCATGCAGCGGCAGCACCTGGCCGGGAGGACCTTTAACCAATATGTATGGGGCGGATACATGGAATGGAACGCGCCGGAATTAAAGACATTCATCGATGGGCGGGCAGACATTTTCGCCGATAACGGAGTGCTGAATGACCATCGTAAGGCAAACGATATTGACCGGCCATTGGAGATCATGGACAAGTACGGGATCGACTATGTGCTCCTGCAACCACAACGGCCGTTGGCTTACTTGCTGGAGCACTCGCCGGGATGGGAGCTCGCTTATGCCGACAATGTCGCGGTTCTCTATGAACGCACGCCCGTGACGGCAGCTGCAGCTTCCCCGGCCTTGAATTAGTACGCAGCCGCTCTTGCTCGCGCGCTCTAGCCTCTCTGGTTGACCGCCCTTGCGGCAAGCGCCTTAGAGATAGCTGGCCAACCAGGCGAACGCCCGCTCTGTTGCTTGGCAACGGTGACGCTTGTGCGCTCTGGATTCGAAGGAGTGTAGGAAGGACGGCTGTGTCAAGCCCATCACACTCGCCAGCCAAACCTGTTCAGACGCGCGCGGATCGCTCGCGGCTCAAACTGTTTACCGCCATCTTCTCCTTTCCTGTGATGTGCATGTTTCTACTAGCCGCATCGATCTTCGCATATCTGGAGCGAGGAATCACAGAATCAGACATCTGGTGGCACTTGCGCAATGCACGCACCCTGCTGCAATACCACACTTTTCTCCGCGTAGACACATACTCCTTTACGGCAGCAGGCTCTCCCTGGATCAACTTTGAGTGGCTCTCGGAGATACCTTACTTTCTTGCTTTCCGGGCTGCGGGACTACAAGGTATTCTGGCGACCTACTTCGTCATTCTTGTACTGATTTACATCGGAGTTTATTACCGCTCATGTCGTGCGGGCGCTGACTGTAAGGATGCAGCGATTGCAACCTTAGGGGCAATTTGCCTCGGAGGCGTCTCCATTGCCCCGCGCATGCTCTTGTTCGGCTGGTTGTGTCTCACTGGCCTTTTGCTTGTGCTCGACCACTTCAAGCGGACGGGTCGCGGACTCTGGCTGCTACCCCCGTTGTTCGCCTTATGGATTAATTTGCACGCATCGTGGGTCTTCGGGTTTGTTGTTCTCAGCATAACCATTGCCAGCGGACTAGTAGAAGGAGAGTGGGGGCTCGTCGTTGCCCGACGCTGGTCCCCCTCGCAGCTGAAGAAATTGCTGCTGGCCTCACTTGTTTCGGTAGCTGCTCTCTTTCTCAATCCCTTCGGCTATAAGCTGGTCTGGTACCCATTCGACCTTCTATTCCGTCAGCAAAGCGTTATGCAGCTTATCGACGAGTGGCAGCCAGTCGACTTCAGCACCATCAACGGCAAGCTGGCATTGGTCTTGATTTTCGCCTCGTTGGCGGCAGTCTTGTTCTCCTCCCGGCGCTGGAAGTTGGACGAGGCACTGTTAACCATCTTTGCTCTCTGGGTCGCTCTGTCCCACGCCCGTTTCATGTTCTTCGCGGGATTGATTGTGGTCCCCATACTTGCTTCCCGGCTCAAATTGTTCCCACCCTACGAGCCGGAGCTCGACAAGCAATGGCTTAACGCCATCATCATCGTAGGTGTGATCGCGGCGATGTTCCTCCTGTTCCCCTCGAACGCGCAACTACAGCGGGATGTGGATGCAGAGTACCCCCGGGCTGCGCTGGATTTTATGCAGCGCCACAACATGAACGGAAGGATGTTCAACCGCTATGGTTGGGGCGGCTATATGGAGTGGTATGCGCCTCAAATTAAGACGGGCATCGACGGGCGAGCAGACATATTCGTTTACAAAGGGATCTTCATCGATTTTCTGAATGCTATGTCCCTGAACAAATCTTTCGAGGTGCTGGACAAGTACGGGATCGAGTACGTCCTGATCCAGCCGAACCAGCCTCTCACATATCTTCTGGAGCATTCTCCGGCGTGGCAGGAAATCTATTCAGACCCAGTAGCTGTGGTATTCGAGCGCAGCTCAGCCAGCGCTCACAAGTGACACCAGGTGGACAGTGCTTTATCCGCTCGACTAGTGGCTCTTCACGCCGGGTACGCGGCGAATGTACACGATCGCGATTGCAGCCGCAAAAACAACCAGCGTCGCAAGCTTGTACTGCCATGCCAACAACAGGAGGGTAGCAAGGTAATGCAGGAACTCGTGAGGGGAGCTCTTCCAAGCTTCAACTAGGGTCTCATCGTGGATCCACACGTCCACACCCAACATGATGAGCATGAACCCAACCACCACCACGATGGCTGTACGCACGGCTTTCATCCCCTCATCTTGCGCAGTTGTTAGTTGGCTGTCCAGACCACCGAGGCTTCACTGGCCGTCCACTTTCGTTATGGACGAGAAGCCCTTGACTATGTCGAGCCGGATGGCATTAAAATGCCGGAGCATTTCGTTTCCGAAGGTTTAGCAGAAAGCCAGACGCAGGTCAAGACACCACTTAGGTGATGTTTAGCGTTATTTCTCTTGGCGGAGAAGAGATGCGGGTGTAAGCTGTCCCCGGTCGCAAGCTGTGCCGAAATGGGCGAGAGTCCTAAGGACTACCATGGTAAGAGCTTGCTGCAAAGGGTGCACGATCTTAGTTGCAGTAGGACCGGCAACATATCCTGCGGTGGTGAATTGCGATGAGATATTGGGCCACGCTGATTTCGCTGTTGGTATTGACTAGTTTCGGTTGGGGACAAGCTCAGGCTGCCCCTGTTGGATGCGACAAAAATGTGTCTTTTGCCGTCGCCGAGAATGGACAGCCGGTACCGGACGTCCCGAAATTCGTTTTGAAATGGCTCGGTAGCAGTTCGCGCCGAGACCATTATTCCTCCATTTGCTTCTCGCAAATACCGTCCGCAACCCTGACTAACTATATCGTTGTGTTCTCCACGACTCCAGGCGCGTTCGAAGGGCTGAAACCATCCGCGCATACGTACAGGAGCGCCCCTCAGTCCCACGATGGCATAACCCCGGTTAGTAGCTACGGAGGCACCTGGAGTTACGCATACACGGGTGCAGCACCCCAATCAAACACCGACACCCTCAGCCTAAAGCGCGACGACAAACCGAAATCGTTGGAGGTACGGGCCTTCGATCAGGGTGGCAGGCAGGTGTCCCAATATTCCTTAGCCTCCGTTTCTTCGCGCGAGAAGCTCCTGGAGAAGGTGCTCGACAACATCCTTACGGATTCAGCTCCGCCTACGAGCAGAAAACAAATCGCATCGCCACTGTCGGTTTATTACGTCAACTGTGATGTGGATGGTGCGCCGGTTTCCCCGACATTGCGTAATGCATCGTTGCCTTCTACACCGGCTCCGGCCCCCCCTTCGGTAACAACCTCTCGGGTGAGCGCTCCGCCGCCCCCTCCGCCAGCGCTGGACATTTGGTCAAATCCCACGGGTGCGGACATCTTCGTAGACGGCGCCTACGTAGGGAAGACGCCGTATTCCTTGGAGCTCCCCGAAGGCGAACATACCATCGATCTGCGAAAGAAGGACTTTTCTATCTGGCAGCGGAGAGTCCAGGTGACCGCCGGTAAGCGCAGGGTTGGCGGCTTCCTGGAACAGAAAGTCCTCAACTTAGAGTGATTACTCTCCTGGTCTAGGTTAGATTGACGCTCCGCCTACTGTGTTAAGCACGCGTGTCGGCGGCTTGCGTAATCGCGCTTTCTCCACCCAGTATTGCGAGTATTCGGCTGCCATCCGAGTGTGGTATCGGCAGCAAATTGTAAATGCATGCAATGAGGTTCACCCATGCAAAGGTGGGCAGCACGTCTCGCAAGACGATCGCGAGCAAAAGATTGAACAGGGGCCCTGCCAGCGAGATTCCGATATTTGCCCATTTTGGCCCAGGTTCTCGAACGGTGTACAAGCCGATCCGCGACAGACCTACTTTCTTAACCCGAACGCCGCATAACAGCGCGGCTCCTATGTGTCCACATTCGTGGAGGAGCATCGCAGGAATTCCGAGCAGCATTACAAAAAGCATAGCGAGAAGAATCGTCATTTCGGCGGTCCCAACTTTCAGGTGATACGGGCCCTACACGTCCGACACACTACTCGTTCGGCACCCGGTTGCCCGGACTTTAACCGATGCAGAATCCCGTGGCTGGTAGTAAGGATGTGAGTGATGCAGGGCAGGTTGGCCCGAACTGACCGGATGGAATTGAGGAGGTACTGGCTGATGTGATTACTTCGATCCTTGGCTTGCAGATTCAATAACGTACAGACGTTGAGTGCCACAAAGTTGAAGAGGATGCAATGAGAACTGCAGGTCGTCCGTTGTGAGACTCCAGAAGGTCCGATCTGGATAAGCACGGCACAAATCCAGATCGTCAGCGGTTCCTTTCGAGCGTGCCCAAATCACCTTTTCGGTGGCGAAATCCGCTCCATTGTGTACCAACTCGTCGCCCGGGTAGTGGTGCTGCATGTCGTACGACACTAACACCAGATGATTCCCCGGCTGATTTTCCAGCTGCCCAGTGACAACTCTCCGCGTGTTAGGAAAGTCATACTTCGAATTTAGCGCAGCGCTCCCGGTCTGCCGAGCTAGCGACGAAACTACCACTGTGAGGCAAAGCGCAACGACAACGACCTGCTCACCCCGCTTTCCTTGCTGCCACAAGTACCATAATCCTTCGGTTGCAAAAATATAAACTGTCACTGTGGCCGGTGCAGCATAGTGCGGCATGCTATAGATGCACAGGACGAGCGCGACCACCGTAGAAAGTGCAGCCGCAACTGCGATGCGCATTCGCGGGTCATTCATACTTGCAAGGAAACCTATCAGCGCTGGAAACGACAATGCCACGCCAACATAGAAGAACCAATCCCCTAAAAGGCGACCGCCTTCGATACTCAGCAGCCCGGAGATCGCCTTCGTCTGCTCGTACTTGTATTCGTTTTCGGTGATTGCAAAAAAGTTCGCGAATACGGGGTCATGGAATGTCAGATGAGATTTCGGCCGTTGCCATACAAACAGTGGAAGGGGTGAGTAAGTGCGCTCGTTCAGCAGGTGTGGCAGAAGGAGGGCATCACCCGTTGTTCGCCAGTTGTAGTACCCCATCATGAGCAAGCCGGCCACTCCAACAACCACGATTGGCAGCGCCGTTGAACGGAGCGTAACTTCCTGACGCGACAAACCAGTTGTCAGTTTGTAAGCGAAATACACCAGCAGCGGTATAGAAAAGGCGAGTCCTTCGTAAGGCCTCGAAGTCGCGAGCAGCAACAATGAAGTCGCAAACACCGATGCCAGCAGCGTACGATTTCGCGCGGGCTGTCCTGTGTCAAATAGCCGCACCACGGATCCTAAGGCCAACGCTCCACCAAGGGCCGCCATCGATCCGCCCCAGTACGAATTCATCCAATACGAGAAGAGCGCGATGCGCACCGTTGCCAGCAAACCTCCGACCAGCGCCCAAACGGGCGGCACAAAGGCCTGCAACGTCCAGCAGATCGCGCCGCAGAGCAGCGCTGTGGTCAGATAAATGCCGATCCACGGCTGACGAAACGCCACTTCGCCAACCGCCAACGCCAAGCCCTGCGCTACGGGATACTTCGAATGGTAGGTTGGGACCAGATTCACATGGAACGTTTCGAAGTGTTGCCACGCCTGTGGAGTGGGATTGGTGAGGCGAAAATGAGCGAAGGTGTCGCCCATCAGTAAGTAACTGAATTCATCATTAATACGCGGTTGCGGGATACCAATCCACGGCATCACCACCGCACGCCCAATCAGGGCGACCGCTACAACCAGCACCACCGGCAACCAGTTCTTTGTCAGGATCGCATCCAACCAGCGCACACCAGAGAGGTGCGGCCGGTAGAATTTAAGAAGCACGCATGTCAGGATGGTGAATGCGATTAGAAGCCCGGTCTCGACGGCCAGCATTCTCAACCCGGCAATCGGCGCAAAGTTCATGGAGTGGACGGCGGCCCCTGGATAGAGAATAGCAAAACTTATGCCGATCGCCGGTTTCAATTACCGAGTATCTCCTGAGGTGCACCGTGCAACAAATCTCACCTGCTCCGCACCTTTTATCGATGTCAACTTATGGGCTCGAATGTGCCGCTGATCGACACCTTTCTCAGTTCGAAGTCCGATCTGTAACTATCCCTGTCGCACCACTCAGCCACCGTGAGGAACCCGCCCCGTACTGTGCCGGACTATCTCAGGAACCCGTGCGTGTGATTCGCGCGTGTGTTTTCTCATGCTTACTATGCCACTCCCAGGCGCTACGCATAATAGCTTCGATGTCCGACTGATGCGGAATCCAGCCCAGGATCCGCTTCGCCTTTTCCGTACTCGCGACCAGAACCGCGGGATCACCAGGACGGCGCGGCAGCTCCGCGGTTCGTATGCTCTTGCCGGTGATCTTCCGGGCAACCTCAATGATCTCCCGCACACTGAACCCGCTTCCACTACCCAGATTACAGACGATTTCAGCGTGCTCTACCAATCCCTCAAGTGCAAGCACGTGTGCTGTGGCTAAGTCAGCGACGTGGATATAGTCGCGGATGCAGGTTCCGTCCTTGGTAGGATAATCAGTTCCGTAGATAGAGATGGACTCCTGCTGCTCTAGCGCGGTCTTGCAAACCAAGGGAATCAAATGCGTTTCAGGGTAGTGAGCCTCTCCCCGCTCATTCAGGGCCCCCGCGGCATTGAAGTAGCGCAGCGTCGCATAGCGCAAGCGATGAACCTTGTGGAACCAAGCCAACATTCGCTCGACTATCTGTTTTGACTCCCCATAGGCGTTTGTTGGGTTCAGGGGATGGTCCTCTGTGATCGGGAGGTGCGCAGGCTCTCCGTACACTGCCGCCGTGGACGAGAACACAAACCGTCGAACTCCATACTTCAGAAGCACGCGCAGCAATGTGAGAGTCTTGGCCGAGTTGTTGTGGAAGTAGATTTCGGGTGAACGCATCGACTCCCCTACGTCAATAAACGCAGCAAAATGCATCACAGCATCGAAAGAACCCTCACGGAATACACGCTCCAGCATGGTCTCGTCGCCGACGTCACCGCGTAGGAACTGGGCAGTTGCTGGTACGCTCTGCATTTGGCCCCTGCTGAGATCGTCCAGGACCGCAACCTCATACCCGTCATGCAGCAGGCGATCGGCAACCACCCCCCCGACGTATCCCGCTCCTCCGGTAACCAGGACTCGCACAGCGTCTCCACAGTTTGATTTAGCGTCTCGTAGTGTTGAATTGTAGCGGATCGCAAGAAATTGCTTCGTGCCTATCTTGCAGCAGCAAACCCCTTCCCAAATGCTTTTCGGGCAGCCTGCGACAATGCGTTGAAAGCGCAGTGGCCATGGAATGCCAGGACCTGCGGTATGCTATTACGCACGCTTGGATGAGATTCGTCGTCATCGCGTGCCCGGCTGACACCTGTAAATGTCGATTTAGCCCTAGGACATGCGCGCGTAAACGCCAGAAGCAAGGGTGCAAAGAGTTTTAAGAATGCCTCCAGTTCACGTTTCCGTAGTTATTCCCGTTTACAACGAGCGCTCGACCATTGAGGAAATCCTCGCCAGCGTTCAGGCCGTGAACCTCGACAAGGAGCTCGTCATCGTAGATGACGGTTCTACAGACGGCACACGCGAATTTCTGGCCGGCCTTGCTGAACAGTGTAGACGCGCCTCTCGCGACGACATTCGATTCTTTTTCCAGGACCGGAATCGCGGCAAGGGCGCTGCGCTGCGTCGCGGCTTTCAAGAGGCCAGGGGTGAAATTGTGATCGTCCAGGATGCCGACCTGGAATACGAGCCGGAAAACTTCCACGCGTTGATTGAGCCGATTGATCGAGGCAAAGCTGACGTGGTCTATGGCTCGCGATTTCTGGGAGGCCCTCATCGGGTTTTGCTGTTCTGGCACTATGTTGGCAATAAGTTCCTCACCATACTATCCAACATGTTCACCGATCTGAACCTCTCCGACGTCTGGACGTGTCACAAGGCATTCCGGCGTGACGTGCTGGCGCAACTCGAGCTGCGAGAGGACCGATTCGGATTTGAGCAGGAGATCACCTGCAAGGTCGCGCAAAAGGGCTGGCGTGTCTTCGAGATTCCAATTTCGTATTACGGCCGTACCTATGCCGAAGGCAAGAAAATTACCTGGAAAGACGGTATACGCGGCTTCTGGTGCATCCTGCGCTATAGTTCACGCGCCACCCCGCCAGCACCCGTTACACGTCAAGTAACTCCTATAAAAGCCAGTTTAGCCAGCTCGGAGATCACGGCGAGTTCGCATACCCGGGAAACACCTCAAGCTGCCAATCGTGATTAACCATCGCCGGACACAGGTTCGAAAATCTACGTACTGGCTCCGTCGCGACCTCCACCTGATCATCGCCCGGGCTAAACAACGACGAGTGGTCGCCAGGAAAGCGACATGCGACAGCTTACTTGGAATAGAGCTGATTACACTTCTCGATTTTCTCCTCCTTCTGCTTGCGCAATTGATCCAGTAACGGGCCGGGAAGGGAATACGTTCCGTCGCGCTCCTTCCTCCCGTTATCCATCACCGCTCGTTCATAAGCAGCGTCTGCACCCGATAGACAGCCCTGCAAGAGACCGCGCCTGCTTGGCTCTTCGGCGGCAATCCTCTTTAATTCTGCTTCGAGTTTTTCGGAATTTTGTTCCAGGGCTGCGATGTGCCGGTCCAGTCCTGTGATCCGCTGTTCCAGACCGGCGACCCGCTGCTCTAGCGCTGTGGTGCGATTATCGCTGCATCCGGTGGTCAAACCCGCAACGGCGAGCGCCGCTGCCATGATTGCCGTCCTTTTCATCTGACAACCTTTCCCACCTGGCCGCCTTTGCGCCCGCTTGGCCGCCACGTATGCGGAGATTCTTGATTGAACTGACTTAGGGTGACAAACTCCGCACAGCCAGCTCCCAGATCCAGTATATGAAAATTGACCGCCGCCGCTCCGGGTGCTTTTAGCACCAAAGTCTGTTGCGAGGATGGCCGCTGCATGCTACGCTGCTGGCGTTTGAGCCAGTGGGTTGGCAGCGGAAGCAACCTTCATTTGGTGGAGCTAGCAGCCCTTTGGCAGTTTCCTTCCGTACACCGGGCCTGCTGAAGTCGTTACGTCGGATCTGATTCCGACAGCCTTACCCATCCGCTCACTATCACGGAGGCTCCCATGAAAGGCAAGACTGCAAGCGTTGCAGCAAGAGTCGTCGCTGTACTGCTCCCGGCGTTGGTGACCACCCTTCTGGCATCGGCGCAAGAAACACCAAACCATCCTGTGGTGCTCACCAATCCGCAAGTGCACGCCGCGATAAAGTTCGACGTCTCACGCCCGCTGCGCGACATGGCTACCGAGGTTTCGTCTCCAGTGGGTTTTCACGAGGCGCCACCGGTCAGGTATCCAAAGCTGCAACAATTGATGGAGGCTGCTCGGCGCGGCCAACAGCCTAAAGACGGCGCGTTGCAAAAATCCATCGGCCCTTTGGTCAGTGCCACCGTCGGCCTGAATCTGCTGGGCGTGGGAAACGGTTTCCCTGGCTACTCCGTTCCTGATGCGCCTCCAGACGTGAATCTTGCGGTAGGCGACACTCAAGTCGTGCAGTGGGTGAACGTCTCCTACGCTGTCTTCGCCAAGACAACCGGTGCCGTCATCATGGGCCCTATCCTGGGTAATGCCTTCTGGTCAGGGTTCGGAGGCGCCTGCCAAAGCAGCAATAGCGGCGACATCATCGCGCAATGGGACAAGGTCGCGCACCGCTGGTTCATGACGCAGAACGTGTTCTCGTCGCCGTATATGACGTGTATCGCCGTCTCGACCACCCCCGATGCGACGGGCACTTACTACCGCTACGCCTTCCAGCAACCTGGGTTCCCCGACTATCCCAAGTGGGGCATCTGGCCCGACGCCTACTACCAGAGCCAGAACAACTTCGGCGCGGGCGGAAACTCGTTCCAGGGCGCATACGCCTGTGCCTATGACCGGACCAAGATGCTGGCGGGCAATTCGGGCGCGCAGCAAATCTGCTTTCAGGCCAGCTCTTCTGACGACAGCTTGTTGCCCGCTGACCTGGACTCGGTGAATACTCCGCCACCCACGGGTGAGCAGGAAGTCTTCCTGGGCAGCATCGATGCCGGCAGGGTTTACGAGTATTTATTCCATGTGGATTTCACCACGCCGTCGAACTCCACGTTCACAGGCACGGGCTTAAGCATGCCAGTTTCTGGCGTGGCTTCCTACAGCTTGGCATGCGGCGGTTTCGGTGCCTGCATCCCGCAGCAAGGCGTCAGTGATTTGCTCGATTCCCTCGGCGACCGCTTGATGTACCGCCTGGCATATCGCAACTTCAGCGGCGACCACCAAACCTGGCTGGTCAGCCACTCCGTCAGTGCTGGTAGCTCGGTCGGCGAGAGATGGTATGAGTTCCGCGCGCCTGAGGGTTCGACCAGCCTCTCGGTGTACCAGCAGGGTACGTTTGCCCCTGACAGCAACTATCGCTGGATGGGTTCAATCGCGATGGACAGCGCACAGGACATTGCTCTTGGTTACAGCGTGTCCAGCTCCAGCCTGTATCCCTCCATCAGTTACACCGGTCGCGTGGCAACCGATGCATTGGGCACGATGGAATCCGAGGCTTCGATCGTCAGCGGCACGGGCTCCCAGAGTGACACTTCGAATCGCTGGGGTGATTACAGCAGCATGGCGATCGATGCGGCCGACGATTGCACCTTCTGGTACACGCAAGAGTATTACATGGTGACTGCAACGTTCGACTGGAGCACTCGGCTTGCATCGCTGAAGTTTCCCAATTGTGGCGGCCCGCCACCTCCAACTTTCACTATCTCAGCTTCGCCGAGCTCGCTCAGCATCGCTCAGGGCAACCAGGGCACCTCGACCATCACGACCACTGCCCTCAATGGCTTCAACAACTCAATCACTTTGTCGGCTACGGGTCAGCCTAGCGGCGTGACTGTCGGCTTTAACCCCAATCCGATTGCGGCGCCAGGCTCGGGCACCTCAACGATGACCATCACGGTCGCCTCGAACACGACACCTGGAACCTATCCCATCACCGTGACCGGCAATGGCGGAGGCGTACAACAGAGCACGACGGTGACGCTCACTGTGACCGGGCCGGCGAGCTTCACGATTTCGGCCTCGCCCTCTTCGCTGACGGTCGCAGTTGGCAATCAGGGCACATCGACGATCACCACCACCGCAACCAATGGCTTCAACAGCTCCATCACTCTATCGGCTACAGGTCAGCCTAGCGGCGTCACTGCGGGCTTTAACCCCAATCCGATACCGGCCCCCGGCTCGGGTAATTCGACGATGACGATCACGGTCGCGTCGAATACGACGCCTGGAACCTATCCCATCACCGTGACTGGCAATGGCGGAGGCGTGCAACAGAGCACGACGGTTACGCTGACCGTGACTGCCGGCGCCCAGGACTTCACCATTTCTGCATCGCCGTCCACGGAAAGCGTCCGACGCGGCTCGCGTGCCACGTACACAGTGACCCTGTCGCCGGTGAACGGCTTTGCCAGGACCGTCAGCCTGACTCTCAGTGGTTGCCCCGGGCATAGCACCTGTTCATTCAATCCCTCGTCGCTCGTACCTCCGGGCAACTCAACCCTTACGGTTGCGACGACTTCGCAAACGCGGCTGCGGACGTATACGCTGACCATTACCGGTACTAGCGGTACGCTGCGGCACTCGACTAGCGTATCCCTAACCGTAACTCGCTGATAGCTGAAAAGGGGCGGACCGAGTGTCCGCCCCTTTCACCCTGCCTTACTACAGCGACCTGTTCCTCCTGGGGGAGATGCGAGGCCCACTCAGGCTTCTGCAGGCGCAACTGGCCCACGACATCAAAACCTACCGAGCTGCTCTCGAAGAATCTGCCCCTATCAGCCCCCTGCGCAGCTCCCAACTCAGATACTGTAGCTCGGCTGCCGGCAGCCCTTCTCCGACGCTAATCAGTTCGGTCCGCGACTTCACGACGATGCCTCTGGCAGGCAACCACCGCTTCAGACTCGCGGCTAATCCTTCCGCACCGGGTTTCGGAGCTTCGGCCAGCCTTATCGAAGAGCTTCTCGCCGATTTCATCGCTGCGTCGGCGGTGCTGCAGTCCAGATCCAGCAGGTCGGCGGCAGGAACCACCGTGGTGTGCATGCGCCACGCACTTCGCTGCTCGATTTCAAGCCCGGCGGGCGACGCCGTCATCATTATTCGTTTGCGCTGGCTGCCGACCATCAGGTTGACGCTGACAAAAATCGTGGGCAGAACCAATATCACGACAAGTAGCAGCAGGACGCCGAAATAAATGACCTGCGAGGCGCCGCTTCGTGTGAAGAATCGCAGCAGCGCGGGTATCACGACCAGCAGCACCACGAGAGGCATGACTATGCTGAACACGCCCGCGGGCCAGGAGCCTCCGCCGGGAATTGCGACCGTTGTCTTGCCCGGCGACTCGGTGACCTCGCAGCGCATTTTGAGCGGACGCACGGGTTGCGCTAGTTCTCCGCCGCCGGCCAGGAGGCGCTCGCGAAGCGTCTGCCCAATCCCTTCGGCAGCCACCACAGTTTCGTGGTCCGTGATGGTATCGACCAACGGAAAGCGCAGAAAAGCCGACAGGTACTCCGCCAGCTTTCGCGATTCGCCGAACGTTGCCGGCGTGCTGATCACGAAATCTTTCCCGCTGATACTGCGGAGGCGCACCGGATATCGCTCCGGCGAATCCGAATCGCCGGCGTCGTAGGCCATAACGACGGCATTGAATTCGCTCAGCGCCCGCACCTGCTGGCGGATAGGAACAATCAGCCCGCAGCGGTGGACCAACAATCCCCTGCTGATGTCCACCGTCAACCACCGCCGTCCGAACGCCATCACCGCGCCCACAGTTATGAACACGAGACTCGCGAAAACACCAACCCGTTCGCCGCCAGGCTCGACCCTGATGGGCAGAACGCCGATCAAGCTCAGGGCCATCGCTACACCGGCCAGAAAGAACGGCAACCCTAAGAGCGCCACGCGCCCGCCCCCTTTTTTCAACTCGATTGAGTAGGGAGAGCTTTGACGAAAAGGAGGAGCAGGCACGGACGGCGGAGTGTTCTTTGTGCCCGTTGCCATGCCCGATCAGCTCTCCGGGTGGTACCACTCGGGCGAGGGGCCGGCGACCGCTTCAATCTCTGGAACGAAGGTGCGTTCCAACTCCGCTACCAACGCTCCCAAATTGTCCGCGATTTTCTCCCAGTGTTCGGCATCGCCGATCCAGTACTGTGAGCCGATCCCTGCCTTTTCTGTAGGCGGCAGCGTAAGCGTCGCTTTGAATCCCAGTCCCCACACCTGGAACATCGCCAGGAGACTGTGGTGCCAGGTACCGCAATCGAGATGCAGTTCCAGCGTGCTGTTCGCCGCGGTGCGCCGGCGCAAGTTGAATCCGCCAGTCCCTCCCTGGACTATGTATCCCATGGGCCTTGAACACGCGCTCCAGCGCTGGTTTCTTCGGGCCGGTGTTAACGCCAAGCGATAGCTTCGTCATCTCCGCCGGGCCGGGAAGGTCGTGCGGCAGCTTCACCTCTTTCACGATTTCCGGCAGCCGGTCGCGGTACTTCACCGCAATCGCTTTTACCGCGACGGCGAGTTGTGGATTCGCGCTCGGAACCGCCACTCCTGTGGGCAGGCGAACCGCTGGCACGGGGCCAGGCTCGAGTTGCCCCGCCAACGGTGCTTGTATGGTTTTCCTCGCCTTGCCACACGCAGCCAGCACCGTGGCCAACGGCCCCTTCGGAACCGGCAGCTGCTTATCGCCGGGTTCGACTTCCACAACCCTGCACGCCGACAGCGATCGCTGGCGGCCATTGACCCACCAACTGTCGGCAATGAGCACCCCGGCCATCATTTCGGCCGCGTACGCCCCTGTGGACATTAACTCGCCGAACTCCGGCTCATAAAAGTGAAGCATGACACTGTGGAAGGGAAACGACCTGGGTACTCCCGCCGCGATGGCTTGCAATGTGGTGTACGGTACCGCATCGCCTGAGCCCGCTGACATCGGCCCATTGGAGATACGCCGCGCGCCCGTGATTCCCGGCATCGGAGCAGCCTCGGTGACGAAGCGCGCCAGCTCCGGGTGACGTTTCAGCACGCGGTCGACGCTTGAGAAGCTGACCGGCAGGCCATCGCCGAAGTTGAAGCGGATAAATGGTTCACTCAGCCCGGAATCGAGGAAGCCCTCATGAACCCGGTCCATCATGGCAACGAGTGGCTCTTTCCTGCTGGCGGCGAACGTCGTGAGTAGCGCAACACGCATAAGCGGCAGGTTCCAATACGTCTGCGATGTAAAGACCACCTACGACGCATTGGAACACAGGAGATGGTTGACCGTAAGTAGGATTTTCGTGCTAAAGGATAATCAAAAGCGATTCTCATCGCCGGCAAGTCACACTCCGGCATCGCGGCACGGCAATCCGTTCGCGCTCTGGCCTAATACAGATTGTCAGCACTTGCAAACTCTCTAGTGGACGCCGATGGTGTACTTGGGCGACGCGATTCCGTTCACCACCACTTCCAAATAGCTCTGGCCCGTCTCTATATTGGCGGGCACATCGACATGTGTATACGCGGGGCCGTTATATCCAACGGCCATCGTGCTGTGGTCGTGTGTGCGGCAGTAGAACACGTGCCCAGTGCTCACGTTGGTGATGCGCACGATGGGATAGTTAGTGGCCGACTGCGCGTCGTCGCCGTACGCATTGGCCTGGGATGCGCCGTTGAACTTGAATCCCGCAAGCCGGAACGAGCTGCCGCGGGAGATCACCGCCGACGTCAGAATGGCTGACGGCGCAAGCCCTGGATACGGACTGCCTGTCGGCGTGTAGACCTCGACATCCTTGCTGCCATCGGTGTACAGCACTTGCCCTGTCGGCAGCAGCTGCATGCGCCCGTACCAAGATGAATCGTTAGGAGAATCCGGGGTTGCCGGAACGGAGATCAGCCTGGTGCCGTCGAACTCGAAGAACTCCACACCGTTTAGGTATATCCCCGGGCTGGTAGCGACCAGCACGTTGCCGTCGGGCAGCAGTGCCGCCGGACCGTCGGCAATGTCGAGGTTGCCGGGGAAATCCGGACCAGGCGTCCATGTATGCGCGCTTACGTTATAGATGGAGGTGTGGCCCGCGCCAGCGCCATTGGCGCCGGTCGCGAAGACGGTTCCGTCAGGCCGCAGCACAGCAGGTCCCACTTCGTAGGACCCCTGCGAATCCCACAGCTGCACGACGGTACTGCCGGCGCTGGACCATGATCCTGTGCTGGGATCGTAAAGCTCGGAGTTGGTGCCGTTCGGATCATAGTTATTGACATAAGCATCGACCGTCAGCACCTTGCCGCCGGGCAGCAGGGTCCAACCTTCTTCGTCGTTCTCATCGAACTTGCCGCTGCCAGTGGGAGTCCACGTCAGCGTAGTGGGGTCGAGTATGGCTTGCTGCTGGGTGCAACAATTGGCCAGCAGGAATGTCTTGTTGAAGAGCACCGCGCTGGACGCATCCCCAATGCTGCCCCACCCGCTGGGCGGGTTCATGCTCGTCCATGTATTCGCCACAGGGTCATAGATCGCGCCTTTATTGGTCCACACGTATTGGCTGAAGTTCTGTTCGCCGCCTTCGACGATCACCCGCCCATCGGCCAGCACCGCCGAGGCAAAGAAGAGCGGACCGTAGTCGGACGAGAGCGAAGCCAATTGCGACCACGTTCCATTCACGTAACTGCCGTTGATGTCGGGGGTCAGCTTGTACCACTCGGAAAAGCCATCGTTCGGATCTTCGTGATGCACCATAACAGTGCCATCCGTGAGCAGAAGTAGTGCCCCGGCCGTAAAACTGGGTTGATGGGTTAAGGGCTGCCAGGACTGCGCCCTGGAGATGCCTACAGCGCTCAATAGGACAAGCGCAGCGAAGGCGAATGTTCGCAAAACCTGCATGTTTTCTCCTCGTAATTGCTCAGGGTAAAGGGCGGCTGTCAGCGCAAGTCAGGCAGGTTGTTGGCGATGAGCGCCTGTCCCGAAACAAAGTCGAGACATTATAGTCTGAGACTCTCAATTCGTTGCGCGGGGCGGACGATAAGAACAGGCTTAGTGGCCGGACGGCAATTGCACGGCAAAGGATGTTTGCTGCGGCAGGCGTAGGATGTGCGGGGTAATCACGACCAGTAGTTCGTCCTGCAACACGTTCTTGTCGTGAATTGAAGCGACAGATCCCAGACCCGGTACCTGCGATAGCAAGCCGCCGTTGATAGCGCGGGTGTCGTTCCGGTCGATCAGTCCGGTGACGACACTGGATTCACCGTCTTTCACCGTGATCGTTCCCGTGTACTCGCGGTTGGCGATGATGGGAATTCCGTTGTTGTTGGACCCGGTCAGCGCGCGAATGTTCAGCTCCAGCTTCATGGTCACGTCCGAGTTGCCGTGAATCCACGGAGTGGCTCTCAGATTTATGCCGAGATCCTCGAAGTTGAACGAAGGGAACGGCGCGGTGTAGCTCTGGTTGCCGAGGACCTGTGCGATCGCCGGCGAGTTGTAAATGGGGGCGTAGGTGGCGTTGATGATGGGATAGCGCTCGCCGATCTTCATCACCGCAGGGTCGTTATGGGAGGCGCGCAAGGTAACGTGCTCCAGACTGCGGATATCGGAATCGTTCACGCTGAAGTGCCCCTGGAAGATGGGGTTCTGGGCGGTAACGGCGAACAGGGTCGCCCCGCCTCCGAAGATCGTCAGGGGTTGTGGGATCGAGCTGGTGGACGAGTTCTGCAACTGGGCCAGCAACGCCGCAATTGCCTGCGAATTCGCCTGGTTGATGCCGCCGGATGCGATCAACTGGTTGATCAGATTTTGCCCGTTCTGCCCAAGCAGGCTGGCCAGCAGCGCCTGATCGATGTGCAACAGGTTAAATTGCGTCGGTAGCGCTGTTCCCAGAGAGCGCGCAAAGCTGCTGTTGACAGCGTACACGCTCATGTCGAGCAGTACTTCCGGGCGCCCGGTAGTCAGACTCTTGATCAGCTGCTCCGCAGCCCGTAACGCCGGCAACTCGGCACGAATCGTCAGCGTCGACTGTGCTCTGTCCTGGCTGATGAAGCGCAGGTTCAGCAGCACGCGCAATGAGTTGGTCATTTCCGCCAGTTGCTGGTCGTTCAGCTCCGGCAGATAGAACGTCTGCAATCCCATGCGCTCAAATTGGCGGCGGTTTTCTGCCGTGTCAGCCAGGAAAAGGACCTGCCCGGGAGAGAGCGGGATCGAAAACGTCTTGGTGACGCTCTCGGCGGCTTGGATTGCCGTCGCGAAGTTGACGTCCTGAATGTCGAAGTGCACTCGCTGCTGCTTCACAGAATCGTCAAATTCGGGAGTAATCCCATACCCGCGTGCCACTTCGGTCAGCAGGGTGCGTGAGTCGCCGCGAAAATGGAAGTCATGGTGTTGCACGAGCGGCCGCAACTCAATCGGCGCCGACTCCTCTACCACGCTCATCGGCTGCACTGGCAGGGCATCTTCCGGCATGGAGTCCCGCATGCGCTGGAGCGCGTATTCGTTCGTCGGATCGTACTGCAAAGCGCGCTGGAACTCGGCCATGGCGACAATCTCGTTGCGATCGAGCATGGCTTTGTTGCCACGCTGCAGCGCCCGCATGGCCAACTGTTGCCGCGTAAACTCGCGCGCGGCTACATAATCGTAGTTGTTAGGGTCAAGCTCGGAAGCGCTGGCGAACTTGGTAAACGCCTCGTCAAGCTCGCCCCTCTTCTTCAACTTCACCCCGGACTGGAACTGCCGCTTCGCCTCGGCCGCGTCGCTCTTGCTGACTGTCGGCAGGATGGCGACTCCGGATGATAGCCCCGTCGTTTGGTCCGATGGTTGCTGCTGTGGATTCGATTGTGCGGCGGGGCCGACCGCCTGCGCGGCTTGCGATTTCGAGCTGGAATCGCCCGACGCTGCGGCGTTGTTTGCCCCCCCGTCAGACTGCGCGCGTTGCGAGTTCGTCTGGATGCTCGGAGAATTTGCCGACCCAGCGGGTGCGACGGTTTGCTGCGCAATCAGGAAGCTCCCTATCGCGAAGATTAAGATTACCCCTGTGACAAACCGCATGTGAGTGAAATTGTAAGCCACGCAGTCGCCGATTGTCAGTTCGTCATCAACTCGGCGCATGTCGTCACACACAGCGTTGGTGCTTCGCTCGCCAACTCCTGTTGCGAATAGATGCCGGTCGCCACCGCGACCACCGGCATGCCTAATTGAGCGGCAGCGCGAATGTCGCTCGGAGTATCTCCAATAAAGCAGACCGTGGTTTGCGGCCCGCGAAGTTGCCGCGCCAGCTCGATGCCGTGACGGAAGATGTCTTCTCGTTTCTCGTACGTGTCGCTGAAAGACCCAAAGTTGAAGAAGTGCCGCACGCCGGCTCGCTCCAGCTTGCGCCATCCGATCTGCTCGAAGTTGCCCGTCACCACTCCGATGAGCTTGCCCTCGTGGCGTAGCCATGCCAGCAATTCTGGAATTGCCGGACAGAGCTCCACCTCCAAACCTGCCGCATTGCGGGCCACCTCGGCGCACATCAGTTCTCGTGCTCTTGGCAGTGACGCCTCAAAGTCGTCCGTCAATTTCCCGTGATACTCGAGCGCGGCGCGGAGAATGCCGATGTCCGTGCTGCCGTGCACCGGAACAGGATCAATGCGCCCCTCGCATCCATAAATCTCGCGCAGCGCAGTATGAAAGGAGTTGTAGTGGATCCCACCTCGCGTGTTCGCCAGCGTGCCATCGATGTCGAACAAGTATGCGTCGAACTGACGCCAGTTGAAGGACGCATTGGGCATCGAATTCAGTGTAGCGGACGAGGGCCGCTCCTCGCTCGCAGCTCTTCTCCCTGGCGAAACCGGTTCTCCCCGGAAAACCTCGCCCGGGAAAATGAATTCCAACTATCTGAGTGAGGGAGCATCGGAAGTTGATGCCGGCAAGTCAAGGAGGACAAGAATCAAGGAGGACAACAATAATGAAGCGAACATTTTTGGTGCTGGCTTTTGGCATCTTGGCAGCGACCATGGCTTTTGCCCAGAGCACCGCGGGCAACAGTAGCGCAACTCAGGCCACCCCGCCCGTAACCAGCCAGACATCGGCGACACCGAATTCGCCCACGGCGGGCGCAAACTCCCAGGTGGGCAGCAGTCCGGCGAACAACAGCGGTATGACGGAAAGCGAAGCCAATCACGACGCGCAGGCGGCACGTCAGGGAGAGCTGAACGCGAATCCGCAAACCGGGCAAACAGCGGGGCGCGGTGTGGATAATCAGGGCGTGAACAACCCATCTACGACCAACCCAAACGCGGTGCCCACTTCGCCCAACTCAACATCGCCAGCAGCTAACAGCGGCAACGATCAGAACAAGCCGCTGTACGAGCGTCAGGCGACTGACATTCCTTGGGCCCAGCAGTCGGGTGGCAACACCGGCACCCCGCCTCCTCCTCACTAAGTAAGAAACCTGCCGCCAGGCCTGCCGCAAAGGCAGGCCTTCTTACTGCGAACTCCCTCCCCGCCAGTGTGCTACACTTCAGCCCATTCGGGGGTGCGGATGAACGGCACGATTCGCAAGATGCTCTTTGTGGACCTGCTCAAGGGACTGAGGGTCACTTTCCGCAACCAGGACCCGAAGTGTGTCTACACAGAACAGTATCCGCTGCAGCGCCCTCAGGTAGCCGAACGCTTTCGCGGCGCGCCTCGCCTGAACAATCATCCTGAAACCAACGAGACCTTGTGCATTGGCTGCGACCTTTGCGCCCTAGTCTGTCCCGAGCATCTCATCATCGTCGGCACCGAGCGCAACGAGAAGACTCGCCGCAAAGAACTCACTACCTTCACCTACGACCTGAGCCGCTGCATGTTCTGCGGTCTATGCGAAGACGCCTGTCCCGTGGACGCGCTGGAACTGACCCAGGACTTTGAGATGGCGAACTACAGCCGCGAAGGACTCATCTGGGACCGCGAAACTCTGGAAAAAGGTCCCCAGCCTCAGGAATACCGACGGTAGCCGCCGATCGTTCGCACGTCCCCCTGATTTTCTCTCGTTATTTGTAAAAGACATTCTTCCTGTTTTCAGCGGCCTAGACCGTAATGTGCAATTAATTTGACGCTCGTGCTTCACAGGCACAACATTGCGAAACCGCCACCGGATCAGCCTCGGTGGTCCTCAAGGAGGGTCGCAATGTCAAATTCCTTCCGATTGAAAATGGCAACCTACATCGGGAGAGCACGGGCCAGATCAGCGACGGCCGCGATATCGGTTGTCAGTTGTCAGCATGTTGTGGGTCTGTCGATAAGCGACATAGCCCATGATCAGGGAGGAAGTGTCTGATGCGCTCAAAGCAACAGCGATTTTCCGCAACCAGTTCTGGTCAAGCAATTGCAGCGATTGGTGCGGTGTTTGTGCTGGCCCTGCTCGGCACGATGCCGGCGCAGGCGCAAACTTTCCAGGTCATTCATAACTTCTCTGGGGGATCTGGCGGCGCGAATCCGTTAGGTCGCCTCAGCATGGACCGCGGAGGAAACCTCTACGGCGCCACCTATAGTGGCGGAGTCCAGCAGGATAGCGGCTACGGAATCGTGTTCAAGATGTCGCCCCACGGTTCGAATTGGACTTTTATCCCGATTTACGCGTTCAGTGCGAGTGGTCCCGGGGGTGATCCCGATGCTGGCGTTCTCTTTGGCCCTGGTAGCCTGCTTTATGGCACGACCAGTAATGGCGGTACGGTATTCACATTGCAGCCGTCGCCCACATTTCCGCCGTCGCTGCTTTCTCCCTGGAGGATCAACTGGCTTTACAGCTTCCCGCTAAACAAAGATGTGCCTGCTGGTGACGTGATATTCGACAGCGCGGGCAACATCTATGGTGTGACCGTCACCGGGGGCAGCAACGGTTGCTTCGACAATCAGGGCTGCGGCATGGTGTACGAGCTAACGCCCTCAGGCGGTGTTTGGGCGCTGTCCATACTGTATGTCTTCCTGGGCGGCGCGGATGGCCAATACCCCACCGGCATAACCTTTGATTCCGCCGGTGACTTGATCGGCACCACGGTAAATGGAGGAGCGCACGACGTCGGAGTGATTTTCAAACTGACGCCTTCGAGCAACAGTTGGACCGAAAGCGTCCTGTACAACTTCGATTGCAACGGAACTGGCGGCTGTTCGCCCTTAGCCGGCCTCGTCTCCGACGCTGCTGGAAACTTCTATGGCAGTACTGGTTCTCAATACGGCACAATCTTCGAGTTCTCCCCTTTGAATGGCGGCTGGGCTTATACCGTGCTCGCTCAAATCCCGCCGCAGTATGAGGTCGGCCCGAGCACCCCGCTTACCCTAGACACCGCAGGAAATCTCTATGGCACGCTTGGCAGCCGAGACACGAATCGTCCGGGCGCGGTTTTCGAAGTGACCCACGGCAGTGGTGGATGGACGTTTACCTCCCTTCACGATTTCAATGGCGGCAGCGACGGTCAAGCTCCGTCCAGCACGGTTGCCATCGGCGCCGACGGGAAACTCTATGGGACAGCGATATATGGTGGAACTTGCGGCGGCAATGGCTGTGGCACAGTGTGGGAGATCACGCCATAGAAGCAGTAGCCAGCAGCCTGTTACCAGTAGCCTGTAATCAGTAGTCAGTTCAGTAGTAAGTCTCACATTGTGGGACTTTGATGGAAGCGGGCTGGAAGGAGAGAGTTATGGCGTCAGCAAAGCAACAGCGTTTTTCCCTAACCAGTTCCGGTCGAGTGAGCGCTGTGATGGCAGCGGTGTTTGTGCTGGCCATTTTTCTAGCATCGCCGGTCCAGGCGCAAACCTTCACCGTGCTGCACACCTTCACCGCCGGAGCGGATGGCGCGAACCCTAGTGGCGGCGGATTGACCAGCGACAGCGCGGGAAATCTGTACGGCGCAACCGGCTTCGGCGGTCAGTACACCTCAAGCTGCGACTGGGGAGGAGGCCAGACCGGCTGCGGCACCGTCTTCAAGATGAGCCATAAGAACTCAGGATGGCTCTTCAGCGTCCTCTATAGCTTTAACGGGATAACCGACGGTTACAGTCCCGACCAGATCGTAAGCTTCGGGCCCGATGGCGCTCTCTATGGCTCGACCTACTGGGGTCCGGGTACTGGGTGCAAAGGAAATGGCTGTGGGACGGTATTCAGGCTGCGACCTCCCGCCACATTCTGCCGGACGGTTTCGTGTCCCTGGACGGAAACCGTGCTTCACCAATTTCAGGGCGCTCCCAACGACGGCTCGCAGCCGGCGTTTGGACACATTGTCTTCGACCAGTCCGGCAGCTTGTATAGCACCACGGCCTGGGGCGGACCTCACGGTATCGCCGGAAATGTATACGAGTTGACCCCCACCACCAGAAATGACTGGACCGAAACCATCCTGCACAACTTCACCGATGGCTATGACGGCGACGCTCCCTGGAGCGGCGTCATCTTTGACAACGCCGGCAATCTGTACGGCACCACGACCTTTGGGGGGACTTACGGATCTGGTGTGATTTTCCAGTTGGTGCAAACTCAATCGGGATGGACGGAGAATGTGCTGCATAGCTTTCAAAACGCCACTGATGGAAGCGGAGCCAGCGGCGCGCTGGTACGCGATGCGGCGGGAAACCTGTACGGAACGACGTCGCAGTATGGTCCAAACGGCGCCGGCACGGTTTGGGAGTTGAGCCCCGGCAGCGGCGGTTGGACCTTTACGGTGCTATACGCCTTCAGCGGAACTAATGATGGGCCGAACGGCGGCCTGCTCATGGACCACTCGGGCAATCTCTATGGCGCTACCTTGATGGAAGGAACATACGGCTGGGGCAATGTTTTCAAGCTCAGCCCCGGCAGCGGCGGCTGGAGCTATACCTCATTGTGGGACTTCACCGGCGGCAGCGACGGCGCATGGCCGAACAGCGCGTTGACCTTGGATTCCCACGGCAACCTCTTTGGCAGCACTTATATTGGCGGCTCCGGACAGGGCTATCACGGTTATGGGGTTGTCTACGAGATCGCGCCGTACAAAACAGTTGCCGGTAGTCAGTTCTCAGTTGTCGGTCGAGAATAAGTGCCACATCCCCGGACTTGAACAGTAAAGGAGAGTATTATGACGCGCTCAGAGCAACGGCCGTCTGCGGCAACGGGTTTTGTCCTGGCCACCGTGTTCGGCACTTTTGTCCTGCTGACCTGTCCGGCCCGCGCGCAGACCTACAGCGTCATTTACAAGTTCACCGGATGCGCCGACGGAGAATACCCCGGCAGCACGCTGATCATGGATGGCTCGGGAGCCCTCTACGGCACCACGGGTTATGGCGGATCGTCATGCGGTACCTTTGGCAACGGTGTCGTTTACCGGTTAAAGCGCGCCGGAAGTGGCTGGGTGGAGAGCCCCATCCACACCTTCACCGGCGGCATTGAAGACGGCTCCTTACCGGAAAACTACGGCGGGCTGATCTTTGGTCCGGACGGCAATCTCTACGGATCAGCCGCTGGAGGCGGCCAGTTTAACTTAGGCGTTGTCTTCCGGCTTCAGCCTCCGGCGCGGGCCTGTAAGACCGTAATGTGTCCTTGGAACCTGCGTTTGCTGCACAACTTCGCGGGCGACCCCGACGGTGCAGTCCCTTATGCCGGAGTTGTTTTCGATTCGGCGGGAAATCTCTACGGCACGACGAATGAGGGAGGCTCCAACTTTGGAACTGCATACGGTCTGACGCAATCTGGCGACAACTGGAACGAGAGCGTGCTGGCCAACATCGGAGGGCTGATCTTCGCCGGATTGCTGGTTGGCAGCGATGGCAACCTTTATGGAGTGAACTACGAGGGCGGTCACGGGTCGGGCGTCGTCTTTCAGTTGACACCCTCCGGATCAGGCTGGACAGAAAATGTGCTTTACACCTTCACCGGCGGATTGGATGGTGGTAATCCGGCGGCTGCGCTGGTTCAGGATGCAGCCGGAAACATATTCGGCGCGACCGTCTTCGGAGGTCAGGGCGGTGGAGGCACGGTCTTCGAGTTTATCCATTCCGGCCAGGGTTGGAACCTGAACACCATTCACAGTTTTTCGGGTCATAGCGGGCCCTTCAGCCGCCTGACCCTCGACTCGGCAGGAAATCTCTACGGAACCACCACCGAGGATGGAGCTTTTGGGCTGGGCATGGTTTTCAAACTGACGCGTTCCGGCGATAGCTGGACGTTTACCGACCTGCACGATTTCCACGCCGCCGCGGATGGCTTATACCCGACCGGCGGCGTCACCCTCGACAGCAACGGCAATCTTTATGGCACAACCAGCCAGGGTGGCACCAGCGGCTTCTCCGCCGGTGTGGTGTGGCAGATCACCCCGTAGAACTGGTTGCTGGTTGTAAGTGACCATAGTCCCACAGCGTGGGACTTTGGGTTCGTTGCAAGCGACGGAGAGGTGTGGAAGATCACGCCGGAAGGCGGTCCTCGGCTGTCGTTTGTCAGAACTGACGCGGCTTTGCGGTCGCCGTCGAACTACTCGAAGATGAGAATCGCCGCTGCGATCACCGTTGTCCAGAGCCCACGCTTATCGCCCACCGCGCTTTGCGTGATATTGGCCGTGCGGACAATCTTATTCGATAGCCGGTAAATCTGCTTTTTCTCGTCCCATGACTTGTCGGCGTCGAACTCGACATCGAGCGTCGTGGCCAGCATCTCGGCCGCGAGTTCTTCGGCGTAGTCCCCGGCGTAATCTTCCGTTTCGCCAAAGGAGTGATGCTCGCTAAGGTAGCCGTAGGTGCTTCGGTCGGCCGGGATCGCCAGACCAATGCTGGAAGCGGTCAACCGATGTGGCTCGCGGGTGGAATTCTCTGCCACCACGGCGAACACCACCTCGCCCGGCGACAAGTAGCGCAGCCCTTCCTTGCGGGGAATCAGCTTGCAATTGGGAGGGAATATGGAAGACACCCGAACCAGGTTCTGGGCAGCGATTCCAGCATCGCGCAGCCCCAACTCGAATGACGTGAGACGTTCCCTGTGCTTCCCTACGCCCTTTGTCAGAAAGATGCGCTTGGGGACCATGTCCTTTGACAATTTGTGAGGGCCTCCAGCGAGGAGAGAGTCGTTACCGACTTTCAAAATAACATATTGGCCCTCCGTCCCGCTGTTAAATTCCAGTTGAATCTCACGGACGCGACCTCGAACGATTAGCACCAGGCTGCGAGCTCCCTCGACGAGGGGCGAGGACATTGCCATCGCGTTTCAGATGGAGGGCGATTATCGTCAGGACCCGTACAGCGTCTGGCTCGACAATGTGACCTTAACTGCTTCCTACTAGCTCCGGCTCGCTTTTGCATTCGCCCCTAGTAGAGAACTGCGCCAGCTCTTCGCCAACCTCATCAGCAACGCTGCAAAGCTCACGTTTTCACTGCGCAGGTTTTTCCATCTTCGCAGCCGCCATCCCAGCCTTGGTGTATGTGATGGTCATCGCCTTCTTCAAGGAGCTCGAATCCGGCCCCATCTCCATCGTCATGACAAAGGAATTTGGCTTCCAATCGGAGTAGGTGAAACGGGTCACCATCTTCTGCCCGTTCATGTCACCTTCCATATTTCCCACCAGATTGTCGCCTTCCCACTTAGTAGTGCCGCTGGCATCGCAGCCACTCGGTGTCAGGTTGTCGCACCAAAGCCCGCGATAAGCCTGTGCCTTGGGGTCCCACCAGAACACGCCCATGCCGTTGAAGTTGCCACCCATCGCGCCTACAGAGTGATACTTCTCCACCAGAGACAAGCCACCTGGCCCTGGTGTGAGGGTTGCAGTTCCCTTCCCGGTACCGCCATTCGGCATCATTGGGTTTGGATAATGTTTCTCGGCCACCGCCCAGGTGCCCGACAAAGATTTGATCAGCTTCGTCATCTCCGGCGCAGGCGCCGGCATTTGCATCATCTGCGGCGTTGGCTTGGCGGCGTTGGATTTCATTGCGTCTTGCGCAACCAGGCCCGGGCAGCACATTGCCACCAGCATCAACAGAACCGTTCCCCTGGTCTTCATCTTACCTCCTGAGAGATAGAGTCTTGCCGCAGGAATTTTATACGACGGAACGGCGCGCGGCAATTTCCGCCATTGGGTCGCGCGACATCAAATTCCGGAACCTGACCTACGCCTTCCATCATCGAAGCACTGACGGCCAGGAGAACGCCGCAATGAGGATCGCAATCATCGGAAGCGGCAACGTCGGTTCAGCACTCGGCGACGGTTGGAGCGCCGCTGGTCATGATGTGGTTTACGGCTCACGCTCGCCGGAGAAAGAATCGGCCTCCGGCCGGAAGTTCGGGTCGATAAAAGAAGCCATTGCACACGGAGAAGTCGTCGCACTGGCAGTCCCGTGGGACGCGGTTCAGGAATTACTCAGCACCAATAAATTTTCTGGGAAGACGTTAATCGACTGCACCAATCCCGTCGGACCGGGTTTCGAGCTGGCCGTCGGATGCACGACATCAGCCGGCGAGGTCGTCGCCTCCCTCGCAAAGGGCGCCCGCGTGGTGAAGGCGTTCAACACCACCGGGTTCGGCAATATGCGCGAGCCTCGATTCGGGGCCACCAGGCTGGCCATGTTGTATGCGGGAGACGATGACGCGGCCAAAGAAACTGTGCGCCGACTCATCGGCGATATCGGTTTCGATCCCGTCGATGCCGGCCCGCTCAAGACCGCCCGCTACCTCGAGCCGTTGTGCATGCTTTGGATCACCCTCTCCATGAAGATGGGTCTCGACATCCACTTGCAGTTGATACAACGTCACTGATTGTGTTCCTTACGGCTGCGGCACGAAAGCGAACAGGTCGAGGCGAGTCTTCGTTCGTGTGACCGCGTGCACCTTAATAGAATCGTTCTTTGACGACCGCTACCTCTGCCGCTACAATAATCGAGACAAGGCAAGTCCGCTCGTCGAGCGCACACACTCCTCAGTAGCTCAATGGCAGAGCATCCGGCTGTTAACCGGAGGGTTGTAGGTTCGAGTCCTACCTGAGGAGCCATTCTTTTCAGTAACTTAACTTCCCGACAAATCGCGGTTTTCCTCCAACTGTCCGTGTTCTGTCCGTGTTCTCGCGGAGCAATAAAAAAGCCCGCCGGAGCGGGCTTGCGGATTCGGGCTGTGCTCAGTTGATGCGTGCGAATTGCTGCTGTGCGGCCTGTTGCTGCCGGTATGCCTCCGTCGCCCGCAATGCTTCGCGTTGATCCCGTTCGTTGGCGATGTTATAGCGGTCAAACATGGACCGCGTTTTGTGACCGCTAATACTCATGGCGACGGTTTCAGGCACGCCAGCCCGCACCATGTCACGGACGGCTGTCCGGCGGAAATCGTGAAAGATGCGGCCCACATACTTCAGTTCGTCGCGATCCCATTCCCGAGAGCAGCCCGCGCATCTGTATTCGGCATCTACCGCACCGTTGCACCTCGGGCAAACCAGCTTCCCGAGTCCTGCCATAACGCAAGCCGTCGCCCATGCCTTGCGGAAATCGCCAATTGGTTCCCCGTTCCGATGAAATATCAAAGCGGACAGGATCACGGGCGAATTATCCTTTTTCACCTGGCGCGCGACCCGGCGCCGTTCCAGAAGTTCGGCCAATTCGCCCTCGATTGCCACGGAACGGGCTTTGCCGTTTTTCGCGTTCTCCGCGCGGAGCCGGATCACGTCGCCGTCAACATCTTCCCATCGCAGGGAGCGTATCTCGCCTTTGCGCCAGCCCGTGAGATAAGCGCATCGGGCGAAGTCCTGCAACCCTTCCGGCAAATTCTGTACGACGGCTCGAAACTCTGTGTTCTCGAAAAAACCCTTGCGTTCATTACCCTTTTCCGACAAGTGGCGGATCATGGGAAGTTGAGATAACCGCTTGCGCTCAACCGCAAGGCTGAAAGCCTGTGCCAAGGTTTGCGTGATTCGATTCACGGATGCGGGTGCATAGCCTTCAGCAAGCCGCTCCTCGATATACTTGTCAACCTGCTCCGCAGTGAGACTTGCGGCCCGCCGGCCGGCAAAATCCAGACGGACCCGCTTGATGTTGCTAAGGTTCTGCGGGCTGTCCTTCCCGCGCAATTTGAAATCGCGCTCTAGCGCGCAACAGAGGCAATCGCAATCCGGCTTTCGCTGTTCCTCTGCGATGATCCCGCAGGAAATTTTGACGCGCTCCTGTTGCGGCCCGACAAAGGGCTTCGCGCCGATTTCGTCCGCTCCCACTTCCTTCAGGCGACGTTTCAGGAATCTTGCTGCCTGCTCCGGGTCACTCTCGCCTGTCGATTCGCGGTATTCTTTGCCGCGCAAGTAGTACGCGCACCATAACAATGTGCTTCCCTTGCGCTGGAATATGCGGCCCTCGCCTCTGGTTTTCATTTAGCGCCCCCCTTCTGCTTGCCCACATACTGCTCAAGGGCACGTTTAACAATGTCCTGTGCGTCACAGTGCTCATCAATCGCGCGCCGCCGTACAGCGTCCCATAGCGCTTGCGGCAGTCGCACTGTCGTTCTAACCGTGCTCTCAGCATCTTTGTTTGGCTGTTTCATTCGCGCCTCCCGTGTAGCAATTCATTCTAGGCGCGTAGATGTTTAGATGTCAAGACATTTTGATGATTCAGATATCTTTCTATTCCCAAAGCGGAAAACAGCAGCTTCCGCCCGATGCGCCGAGTGAAGGAAAATTCGCGGGAATGGCGATACAGGTAATCCTTGCTCACTCCCAAACGGCGGCCCGCTTCCTCCGGGTCTAGCAGTTCATCGGACTGCGATTGAACGGGTGCGGGAGCGCTCAGGCGTGCAATCGCAGTGCAACGGATTTCCTCTAACTCGCCAAGCAGACGCGGCAACTGCTCGGGCGGGAGTTCTGTGACCGCTTTCAACACGTTTTGCAGTTCGGTTCGCATCGGTTATTTACGAGAAAAACGAGTTAATGCTCTTTTCTCGTTTACCTCGTACTCTCATCTGCTGAAGTGACAGCTTTCCAAATCTCGGCAGGTCTCCCGTAGGTGTTGCGTGTCTCAGCTCGGGCTAACCCGTGGGATTGCAGGACCACCAGTGCCCTTGCGATTTCCGCACCGGGCTTGTTGCGCTTGAAATGGTCGATCAACTCACTGCGCGTTACGCCGTCCGGGCTGCTGCGTAACAGCCCTAGAATTTCATCGGCTATTGCGTCACCCAAACTGTCCCCGAAAATGAATTTGGCTGACTGCTGACAATATTTCCAAGCAGCCAGCGCAGCCTTCAGGTGAGACAGTCTTATCTCGGCGCACTCGTCCAGCAGTGCATAGAGCATCGCTAGACGTACCGTCTGCGCCTCTGCGCGGGCAGTGACAGCACCCAACATGCCTAGCCGCCCCTCGCTGAGCTTCGGATAGACCTTCGACCACATGGCTCGCGCGCCGGAAGCAAACTCGATTCGTCGCACTTTGCGGGCGCGCTCAATTAGTTCTTTGAGCCTCCCTGCAAGCTCCGCCAGGGCAGCCTGATCGACTGCGCCGCCGAATGGCAGGCACTTTGACCGCGCTGCACAGCTCCAGAGAAATCGATTCGCAAATCCGTTTGCCATCTCCGTAGTGGCGAGTTGTCGTTTAAGCTCCGATGCAGTGATATGCGCGAGAATTGAAACGTGCGGCTCTAAACAGACCTCTCCAGCGTTCTTCGCTAAGACGCGCAGCGGCTGTCCATCCCAAGCCTGTCGAGTGATTGCCGACAGCGTGTTCCCGTCCCGTTTGATTGCTTGCAGAGCCTGAGACAGTTCGCCCTCCACTACTAGCAGCCGCTTCTCGCTCTCCCCGAGGTCATCTTTTTGGGGATCGGGGTCCCTGACAGCATGAATGAGTCCCTCCCCCGAGGACAGTCCCCCGGCAATCCGCGATTGGCTCCATTTCTCATCAACGATTGCTGCGAGCCGTCGCACTTCGCCCCAAGACATACCCTTGCGGGACTTCGCGGTGTCCCCAACAATCACCACAAAAAGATTCGTATAGTGACGATCTCCCCCGACCTCGTAATAGGGCCTCCGCCCGATGATCGTTCCGACGGTTACGAGAAAAGAGAAAAGTAGCGAGGCTGGGTCAGCCTCACTCTCCGGGCCTACGAGCTGCACAAACTCGCCTGCCAGACCTACAAGTGCTCCGGACGCAAGCGGGGACGGCCACTTGGGAGTGATAATCGACGGCTGCGCTGTCACGGCTGTGCTCCGTCCCGCTCCGGGTCAAAAAGCAACCAGTAACGCGAGTGCAACATCCGGTCAACGCTTTCGAGTTCGTTGATGACCCTGAATCCTCGGCCACGGATTTCCTTCATGCGAGTACCGTGCTGCGCGACACCCAACCGCATGATGTCCGGCAATTCGAGTGCCCGGCCTTCAGCTCGCGCCCCTCGCAGCTTGGCGATCAGCAGTTCTGTTTGTGTGGGCCTCTGCCAGAGCCCGCCGGTCATCGCGTGCCACCTTTCTCCAGGCGGGACGCTATGCGTGACAGCGGGAGCGACAGATCACGGATGCCTGATGCTAGGAAGCGAAGATGGTCTGCATTGTATTGATCGGGAGCGAATCGACTGGCGCTGTCCAATTGTCGACTAGCGCGAGATAGGAGGGTGACAGCTCGTGTGAGCCGTCGGCTTGCAACGCGCTGAGAGTTGCGCTCTAATCTGTTCAACGCTGGTTTTTCCCTTTCACCCCGGTTCCGCAAAAACCGGGGTTCGCCATTCAGGGACAAAGTACCTTCGGCCTGCTTCTAGGTGGAATGAGGTTGGCGGACGAATTTCGGACGATTTGCCTGAGGTCAGGTCAAACGTTGGATTTTGGCTGGTTTGTCTGACGTAGCTCTGCCTGACACCGGCAAATCAACTCCTTGTTTGCGCGGCGCCATTGCAGGTGGGTATGAGCCTCATACGGGTTGCCCGTTGCAGCCGCAATCAAAGCTGACACCTCTTCATCGTGCCAGTGGCCAGTTCTTTCCTTGACATAAGCCATCAGTGTGGCCTTCGCCTCAGCCTGGTACGGATGTGTTTTCGGCCCAGTTTTACTTATGACCTCGCTCCATATATCCGCGTAGAGCTCTAACCATTGCGACAAGGGGACGAATTGAGAATCCGGAGAATGCAGGGAGCGCGTATAAAGTATCTGCGCCCATAGTTTCGTGCTCTGAAGCCGTTTCAGTTCGGCTGCGCAGTCCCGAATCTTCTTGATGCTGATTTGCAGTCTCTTTCTCAAATCACCGACGCCAGGGTAGGCTTGTCCGATCAGACCCTCCCAGGAGTCATCGCAATCCCGCATTAGAGAAAGTCCGCCCAAGAGTGTTGATTCCTCGCATCCGGCATCGACCAACTTGCGGAACGCAGCATCGGCGCAATGCTCTTTGATTGCCTGCTCTGTTTCAGGATTCCCGCTTGCCATGTTCGCCCTTCCGCGAACCTTCCCATTTGAGGCTTGCAGGAAGGGCGGACGGGAAGGCGCCCGCCCGTTCGCTGCTGGTGTACGGCCAGCAACTATCCGGCACCACAAATTTTACCGCTAACTCCGCTGGCCGTCGGCGACAAGGGAAATCCGGTACTGTCCTAATTTCAAATCGAGGAAATTTGGGCTGTGGAAAAACTGCTTCTTACGCGACCTGATATTCACTGTTTGCGTCTGCGTCACCGCAGCTTACCCAACGACCTATCAGAAATTCCGGATCACTTCCAAGCAACAAATATTCCCACTTCTGACTAAAGTTCAGTCGCCAACGTGCGTCAAACACATTCGTGAATTCGATAAATCCATCGCAATAGAAAAACAACTGCCCTCTACCGATGGCCTGAATGGAATCGGCATTCCGTACGGACATTAAGCCATGCAGGGTTCGCTCTTCGCGAAAGAATCCAGCCGATTGGTGAAAACCTTTTGGACTTCTGTAGGGAGGGCCGCCTGAAAGTCATTGATGAGCTTCTCAATCTCGTCAAAATACTTTGCATAGAAATCCATCACGAAGGCCGTTTTCTCCCATCGTGTTCGTGTGAAGTGAGCGAGGCGTTTATTTAGTTCGGGTACCAAGGCTTTTGCCTTACTCGAAGGGGTTAGCTTTTTCCTTGCAGCCGTATCTGTTACGAAGTCTCCCATCCAACAATCGTCTTCGACGGGAGGTCCGCTAAAAAAACCAAGCAAGACACGCACGTGCAGGAGAAGAGAGTAGATGACCGCTTGTCGGACGACTGGCGCCAAGTGACCATCGCGATAGAGCCGAGAATAGCAACGGAAGTGGTACACCTCGAATGCGAGGTCGGTGACGGCTTTCTTTTGATCCGCGATATCCACTGCGAGAAGTGTATCCGCCGGAGACTCTCGAAACAAATTAATGGGGACTAGAAGTCGTTTGGCCCCAAGGTCTTTCCCAAAACGGGAAATTTCGCGTTCATGCGTAAAAAAAACATCTGGGGCGGGCTACAACGAATTGGTTCTCAAGATTGTTGACCGCCTCGCTCCGCCTTTTCTATCTCGGCCTGAATCTCGGCAATACGCTGGTCCCGTTTCTTTTCGTGTTCCTTATAGTCTCCAGCGAGACTGGCAGCAAAACTTCTGTTTGAGGCGGAGTCGGGTCGGCGACCACCAGCACGAACTTGGGCCTTTCTCAGCGCCTCAGCTTCTGCCTTCCTCTGCTGCAGGAGGCTCTGTAGTTCCTTTTTCAGTTCTTCCAGGTCTTGACTCATCTGCTGTGCTCCGAGAGGAGTGTACGCGCCTATAGGAGAGAGAACAAACGTACAAACTGACCCTCATCACATCGTAGTGTGGGGAGTACGAAGCTACTACTCCCCCACAACGCTGCGATTGTGTGTCGCGTATACTTGCCGCGACCGGGAAAGCAAAATGGAAATCCCGGCCCACTGCCGCGATACACTAATAACAAACTAACAATGCTGCTGGCACAAGTAGTGGGCAAGCCACCATCACTTATGAATCTGATCAAGTCCAAGAGGCGCGTTGCAGACCACGGAGAGGTGTTTACGCCTCTGTGGCTGGTTGAAGCGATGCTTGACCTCGTGAAGGGCGAGACCGAGCGCATCGACTCTCGTTTCCTGGAGCCTGCGTGCGGAAGTGGAAACTTCCTCGTCCCCGTCTTGCAGCGCAAACTGGCCGCCGTGGAGGCGAAGTACGGCAAGTCTGACTTCGAGAGGCGGCATTACGCTCTGTTGGCGGTGATGTGCACATACGGGGTTGAGCTGTTGGCGGACAATATCGCGGAGTGCCGCGCCAACATGCTTGAGGTCTTTGCCGACTACTTGAATCTGGCTGAAACGGATGAGTTTTATCTGGCCGCGTCCTATGTTCTGTTCCAGAATCTGGTGCATGGTGACGCGCTGACGATGCTCACCGATGAGGAGCGACCCATTACCTTCTCCGAGTGGGGATACCTCGGCAAGGGTAAGTTCCAACGGCGTGACTTCCGCCTTGAAGCTCTTGCGCAAATGTCTTCTTTCAGCCGGGAAGGATCGCTCTTCGCGCATCTCGGCAAGCATGAGATTTTTACCCCGATCAATGAATATCCGCCCATCACTGCGCGTGAGCTTGCTGGTTTGCCTTTTGACGTTGGCTTGGGTGAAGCCATATGAGCGAGCAGGTGAATTTTTCGCTTCGCGGGCGCAATCCGGATATCTTGACTTGTATTGCGAATCTCTCCAACGACGAGGTATTTACTCCGCCTGAGTTCGCCAACCGAATGCTTGATACTCTGGCCGAGGCCTGGGGTGCAAACACTGGCGGAGCGGACCTCTGGGCCGATGGCTCTGTCAGGTTCCTCGACCCCTGCACGAAGTCAGGAGTGTTCTTGCGCGAAATCACTAGCCGCCTCATCAAAGGGTTGGCGGAGCAGATTCCTGATTTGGAAGAACGCGTCGATCATATCCTCACCAACCAGGTTTTTGGCATTGGCACCACTCGGCTAACGACCTTGCTTGCGCGACGCAGCCTTTATTGCTCAAAACACGCAAATGGCCCGCATTCAATTGCCAGAGGCTTCACCAGCGAAGCTGGTCAAATCTGGTTCGAGCGCACGGAGCACAGCTGGCTGCAGGGTAGATGCAAATTTTGCGGCGCAAGCCAGAAAACGCTCGACCGCGGCGAAGGTCTTGAAACGCACGCTTATGCGTTCATCCATACGGACGATATAGAAGCTCGGATCGATGAGATGTTTGGAGGTAACATGCAGTTCGACGTAATCATAGGTAATCCGCCGTACCAGTTGGACGATGGAGGTTACGGTACGAGCGCTGCGCCAATCTACCATTTATTTGTGGAAAAGGCGCTAGAGTTGGATCCTCGCTATGCAGTGTTCGTGACGCCTTCGCGATGGATGGCTGGGGGCAAGGGCCTCGACAAGTACCGCGAACGAATGCTTTCTGACAGGCGAATCCGGACCATTGTGGACTACCCAAAGCTCTACGAGGGTTTTCCGGGAGTGAAGATTCGGGGTGGCATATCTTATTTTCTGTGGGATCGCGAGCACAACGGGCCTTGCGTTGTGCAGACGATCTGGGACGGGCAGCCGACCGGCCCCGCCGTTGCCCGTTATCTGGATGCGTACGACGTTCTCGTCCGGCGCAATGAGGCGGTGCCGATTCTAGAGAAGGTTAAGGCCAAAAGTGAGAGCACGTTCGATCGGCGGGTCTCCAGCCGCAAGCCATTCGGACTAGCCACAAATTTTAGGGGTAAGCCGTCGTCTGCGGGATTAAAGAAACCTGTGAAGCTGTTCGAGAATCAACGCACCGGTTGGATTGACCGGAAGGCTATTTCAGTCAACCCTGAGTGGATCGATGAGTGGAAGGTGCTCATGACGGCTGTTCAGGGCACCAGCGCAGCAGTCGAAACGAAGTTCCTCAGCAAGCCGATAGTCGCTGGACCCTGCACAGCATGCACTGAAACTTATCTCGTTGCGGGCCATTTTAGTAGCGAGGCCGAAGCCGCCAACTGTGCGCAGTACCTGCGCACTAGGTTCGTCCGCTTTCTTGTCTCATTGCGAAAAGCTACCCAGCACGCAACCCGGGACGTTTACTCTTTTGTCCCCGACCTTCCGTTGAATCGCAAATGGACAGACGTGAAGCTTTACAAGCGATACGGGCTGACGGACACAGAGATCGCCTTTATCGAGTCGCAGGTCGCTGAGCATGACAGCGAACTGTTCGATGAGGTCACACCGGACGAAGTCGAAGATGAGTAAGCCCATCGAGGAGATCCTCGCATCGAAGCCAAGCGCTAGGCCGCGCATCTATGCCTACTCAATTGACGATAGGGCACATAACGGCCTCCTCAAGATTGGGCAGACGACGCGCAATGTCAAGCAGCGGGTGGCCGAACAACTCAAGACCGCCGCTATCAAGAATTACAAGATCGAGCTAGAAGAGTCCGCCGAGCGCGATGACGGAACGATTTTCAGCGACCACGAGGTACGCGCGGCACTCGTCAGAAAAAAGTTCGCGAACCCCGAACTGGAATGGATGCGCTGCACCCTCCAGGACGTAAAGACCGTGCTCAGCGAACTGCGCACGGGGCAGCAGTTCACTGGCACCCATCACCAAACGTTTTCAATGCGCCGCGAACAGGCCGAAGCGGTGAAGGTAACGCACGCCTACTTCCTCTCGCGCTGGGCGGAAGACATGCACGCGGTCCCACGTTTCTTGTGGAACGCAAAGATGCGCTTCGGAAAAACCTTTACCAGCTACCAACTCGCCAAGAAGCTTGGTGCCAAGAGGGTACTCGTCGTGACGTTCAAGCCGGCAGTGGAAGACGCGTGGCAGACGGACCTCGAAAATCATGTGGACTTCAATGGCTGGCAGTACCTGTCGAAATCCTCCCGCGGTGACCCGACGCAGATCGACCGCAAGAAACCGGTCGTCTATTTTGGCTCATTCCAGGATTTACTAGGCCGCGACGCGGCAGGGAACATCAAGCCTAAGAACGAATGGCTACACACGGTAAATTGGGACCTCGTAGTATTCGACGAATACCACTTCGGCGCTTGGAGGGAAACGGCGAAAGAACTGTTTGAGGGCGAGGAAGAAGCCGTCGCGCAGAAGGAAGCGAAGCTCGAATACGCAGCCGCGCTGGAAAATGTGAATGAAGGCCTCGAAGTCCTCTCAGAGAAGGAGACCGAGTTCCTCCCCATTACGACCAGAGCTTACCTCTATCTTTCCGGCACACCTTTCAGGGCGCTTGCCACCGGCGAGTTCATCGAGGAACAAATCTTTAACTGGACTTACACAGACGAACAACGCGCGAAGGAAGAGTTTGCGGCCAAAAAACCAGGCAAGTGGAATCCATATGGCGCACTGCCGCAAATGCGCCTGCTTACCTACCGCATGCCAGAGGAACTGCTGGCGGTAGCGAGCGCTGGAGAGTTCAACGAATTCGACCTTAACGAATTTTTTGCGGCTACGGGCTCGGAAAAAGACGCGCAGCTCAAGCACAACAGCGACGTACAAAAGTGGCTCGACATTATCCGCGGCCAGTACATACCGAAGGAGGTCGAGGGCCTGAAGACAGGCTCGCGCCCGCCTTTCCCTTACTCTGATGTTCGGCTCCTCCCGTACCTGCAGCACTCGTTTTGGTTCTTGCCCAGTGTTGCCGCTTGCCACGCGATGAAGAACCTACTGGCCGAGAAACACAATATCTTCTGGCACGAGTACAAGGTTGTCGTGGCCGCTGGCGCATCAGCAGGGATCGGGCTCGATGCTCTACCGCCGGTGCGTGATGCCATTGGGAGTGGCTTCGACACCAAGACAATCACACTGTCATGCGGCAAGCTAACCACTGGCGTAACCATTCCGCAATGGTCTGCGATCCTGATGCTTCGCAATCTGAAGAGTCCTGAAACCTATTTCCAAGCCGCTTTCCGCGTGCAGTCTCCATGGTCGATCAGAAACCCGAATGGCGACGACCCGAACGAGGAAGAGATTCTCAAACCTGTGTGCTTTGTGTTTGATTTCGCCCTCACGCGCGCTCTCCGCCAGGTCTCCGACTACGGCATCGGACTCTCACCCAACGAATCGAATCCGGAGAACGCCGTCAGAGACCTCGTGTCGTATCTGCCCGTGCTGGCCTACGACGGCGCTAACATGATTCAGATCGATGCTGGCGGCATTCTGCAAACCGCGATGACAGGCACCTCGGCTACTCTGTTGGCGCGCAAATGGGAGAGCGCTCTGCTGGTCAACGTGGACAATGACACTCTGCGTCGAGTCCTTGATAACCCCGAGGCGATGGCTGCTGTAGAACGAATCGAAGGCTGGCGCGCGTTGGGCGACAACATTATCGAGACCATCATCAACAAGAGCGAGAAGGTCAAGGAGCTCAAGAACAAGGCCAAAGACAAGGAGCTGACCGAGAAACAGAAGAAGCAGCTCACCGAGGAGGAGAAGGAGTACAAGTCCAAGCGCAAGCTCGTGCAAGAAAAGCTGATCAAGTTCGCGACGCGCATCCCTGCGTTCATGTACCTTACCGATTTTCGTGAGAACACGCTGCAGGACGTGATCACTAAGTTGGAACCGGACTTGTTTCTGGCCGTCACCGGTCTGACGGTGAAGGACTTCCATCTGCTGGTGAACCTTAAGGTCTTCAACACCGAGCAGATGAATCAGGCGGTGTTCGCGTTCCGTCGCTACGAGGATGCCTCGCTGCGGTACACGGGCATCGAGAGCCACGAAGGGCTCACACATTATGGGCTCTATGACACAGTGGTAGGAAGAGAGTAAGGCGGCAGCGTGGTTCATCCGGACTTCGCATCTGTAGCGCTTCCAAATGCAGGACTACGCGGAAGCCTACTTTTGGCTTGATCTGGCGGCTGCTGGCAAGCCCCCGCTGGCGGAATTGGCTGCGAAGCATCGAGATGAAGCCGCGTCACACCTGGCGCCTGCCGATCTATCCCGCGAACAGGAGCGGGCGCGGAAGTGGTTTGAGGCGCATCAGGCGAAGCCACAATGATGGGGAAGCTGCGGTAGGCGGGGATCAGCCTTTTTCTTTGTGCGCATATGTGCGTAAGATCGCGTTCCGGCAGGCGAAAAGTTGTGCTGCTGAGTAGCTTCCCGCTACTTTTCAAGAGTTACCGGAATTGAAATAAGTTGACCGTCCGGGACTAAGTGTTTTGTGACCGTTCTATAGCCGTCCATCCGAATTTCAACGGTACGCGCTGATTCTCCGTTCTTAAGCAGCACAAACACCAGTGGTGCAAGTCCTGCCTTCAGACCATCTATATAGATGTCAGCCCCCGGCGGTTCCGTCACAATCAAACACCTAGAAGCCTTGCCCATCTTAATCAACTCAGCCAGTTCAGCGGGGCTTCTAGCCACCCCGGCTGCGGCTGCTGCGGGGGAGCTTAAGGAAGCTTCTACGTTCGCTTTGAGCTGTTGCCCCACAGGTGACATAAACTTTGGCGTCGTTTCGGCTTTCGGCATCGGCTCGGAGGTACAAGCGGTGCTCCCTTCGAGTCTGATGCAACTGGATACTTTGAAAATCCGCTTGTTGCCCTCCGCAATCCTCACTGCCGTCGCCGCCGAATAACCGGGAGTTGATTCAATGACTGCATAGCGACGAGACTGGTCAATGGGAAACGAGATACTCGCCATCGACAAAACGGAGTACGGCAAAGTTGGATTAGTACAACCAGGCACGTCGTCCTGACACATCGCCACTTGGACGGGGTAGGCGGATAAGTTCACAAAATACATCAAGAAGCCAAGATTGTTAGCGACATCGAATGTCCACCGGTGGAGTGACGCTGGAAGGTGACCTTTTGTGAGCAATGGATGTCTGGGAACGGCTTGCTGTGGAACGGTTTCTATTGAGGCACCCTCAAGCGTGTCAACTGCCGCCCACACTTTGAGCGTTTTAGCATTCGACATTACTCGAATCCACCCAAGCTCCGCTTCGGGTGAAGACAGGTCTATTCGCAGCTCGGTGCTTTCACCCGATTGCACAACTCTGGTGACGCTATCCAAGAGTTTACCGCCCTGAGAATATCGTTCTATTGTCGCGGTTTGGTTCTTTGTATCACCGTTCGTTAGCTGTATAGAGGCTATATTGCTATTACCGAAAGGGATTGCAAGGAAGCAGCTCTCTATGCGATTGCTCTCAGCAGCATAAACTGAAACCGCCGCAATAGCGACAAGAGTGGCCAGTCTGCAACTCAGGGGAACACATCGCATGCACCACCCGCTTTCAGCCGGAGCTGCTGAACCATTACGTAGGGGTGACGCATTGGGTTCCTCCAGGCGGCCTTGTTGTGGATAACCAGCGTAATACGCCGCGGCCGGAGTGTCTACTGAAAAGGCAGTCTGCCAAAGCCACAGCTTGCCCAGCCACTTCGTCTCTTCGTCTTGACGTAAGGGGCTATTCTAAGAATATCTAAGCAACTCAATTGCGGGGTTACGGGTATGCGCCACATGTACCGCCTTCTATCCGCTGCGACACTCATCTTGGTGTTGCTTGCACAGCCGATGGTGTCTCAGGCACCGTCCGCGTCTCAAGGCAGTGCAGGGTCGTCCGATAGCGCTCAACCCAAGGCCCAGCAAACCAACCCGAATTGCACAAACAACGGAACATATACGAACAGCAAGCGACAAACCGTAAAACGTCCTGAGCATTGCTCATCAGCCCCCAAGGGAGCGACAGCTCAGTGCCACGATGGGAGTTACAGTTTCAGTCAGAGTCGCCGTGGAACCTGTTCCCATCATGGTGGGGTTGCGAAGTGGCTCTGAAGAAGTCAGCTAATGACCGACAAGAACACCTCCAATCAGCGGAAAGGAAAAACAAATGAGGAAAATCGTAGTCGCGCTATTTGTACTTATGATGTGCTGTCTGGCAGCGGCACTGGATATTCTCATTACATCGCATTGTGCATTTGCTTCCACTGCCCAAATGGACGGCAATGACCTTCTACACAAATGCCACTATTTCTTTGCCGATGATGGTTCCATGCCAACAACCAATATGGAACGCATCGATATGGGCTTCTGCGCCGGTTATCTATCAGGAGTGACCGATAGGGAAAGAATGTGGCAAGGGGTAGAGGGAAGGAGTAGCAAAGGGTCCCACTATTGCATGCCAGATGAGGTTAATAATGGACAGGTACTAAGAATCCTCAAGAAGTGGTTGGACGACCACCCTAATAGACTTCATGAGAGAGCAGACCTGATTATTCATATCGCCTTGAGAGATGCTTTTCCCTGCGGTTCCAAATGAACACCACACCAACATGGAGCGTCACAGGACAGCCCAGCAATGACGGTGGGGACTTTTTTGCAATTTCACCTTGTGTCCTAGACGCAACCTCCAGCACCGTCGCCATGCCATCCAAACCCGCATTTTTTCCGTGGAAACCTGCAATTCGGCCTTGTCGCAGCCTGTTGATGATAATGTTGACATTTAGCACGACGCTGTTCACTACTAGCGCATAGGAATCCGCGCCAATCCGCCTCCCACTTAACAGCACGCGATTGTTCCACAACTGGCAACCCGTGAGTTGCCGCGCACGCTTTTTGGGCGTCTGGCCTTAGTAACAGACTAGAACACCACAGACCTGTCCTTCCCTCTCAAGTCACAATTCCGGCTTCTTCTCGTTCATCGCGCCGTTGTCGGATGAGATCGAGGACTTCCACTAGCGCCTGTACATTGATGCTCGTTGCTTGGCCACGGGTGAGTCTGGCCTTATCTTCCAGAATCGCGGCGACGGTCACCAAGCTCCCGGCTGAGCTTTTTCGCAATTTCTCCTGTGTGACAGATGCAAGCGCCCGCATCTGCACGACATCGTAAATGTCCGCTTTATTTGCTTGGAAATCGCGCAACTCCTGCTCTGAATGGCCATGCAGGAAGACGCTTAGCACTTGGTGGACATTGCTAGGACTGCAGCCGACGCGCTTGGCGATCCCAGCTTCAGAGAGTTCAGGGTAGCGGAGCTTGGTCGCACGAATGAGCGGAGCCAAGCCGCGTTTCCGGCCAGGAATGGGCTGATCTGACGGTGCTGGCTGGGTGACTTGGCCGGGGACGGACTCAATCGCACTGCGCGGCATGCACTCACTATAGCAGCCGCCAGATGCATGTTCCCCCTTGCCCGCCAGGGTCAATGAGTGTAATGACGATGTTACGCCAGCAATCCCTGAGGAAGGGCATTGGAGGGTGAACGATTGCTAATAGGTCAGTTTGAACTTCTTGAGTAGGTGAACCACCAGCATTCCGCACCGGAAGGGGGTTCCCAGCCCGGCGTGCGACTAGACTTGGACAAACAGGGACGGTTGCCTGCCGTCCCGGTGTTATGGGTCACAGCTATTTCGCCTCGTTTACGGCAGGCGGTTTCCAACTCCCGTCAAGGATTGAAGGTGGAGTTTCGTTGGGCCAGTACAGCCGCAGCATGGGAACGAACTTGGCCTTTGGAGCGGGCAGCCAGTTGGCTTCCTTCGCCTTGCCCGGAGAGTCGGCCTGGAGATAGAGGTCCACCGAACCATCCGCATTGCTTACGAACTTGTTGCGCTGGCTCAAGGTGTAACGATTGAGCGGGTTGGGCACGAAGAAATATGCTGCGTCATACATAGTGAGAGACCAGAAGCCGTTCACCGGAGGCATCTGTCCTTTATCGAAGTGAATGACATATTTTTTTGACGAGGCGTCGAAGTCATTGCCGCTCCCGTCCTTTTGACCAGTGGGATAGATCGCATCCTGCGGCCTGTTGGCGCCGAGACCGATGGCGGTGACTAACGCCCGATCCAGATAGTCGGTACCGTAGAGACCCGTCTTCTGGAGGACTAGCCACCCATTTATGGGCTCAACTTTCTTGGCGAATTCTATGATTTTCGCTTGGCCCAGCTTGGGCACAGCCTTTATGGCTTCCTTGTCGAACGCGCCCAGTTTGCTGGGGTCAAAATCCTGCCCCGGTACTAAACCGATCTTTGCCATGTTTGCTACCATTGGTGCATCTTCAGCCGTTGGCGGATTGCTCTTCATCAACTGCGCCAGGTAAGTGAAGTAGGCAACAACATCCAAATGATCGACCTGGTCGCGAATCGCGGTCTTCATGTCCACGTTGGCGTCAACCTGACCTGCAGGAGGGGTGTAGGGCTTGCCATAGGAACTTAGCGGAACGAGCGAGAATTTGTCCTGTAGGGCGTGTACCGCAGCGTAATCGGCGGGAGTGCCCGTGCAATAAATCCGCCCGAGGATCCACACCATACCCGTGGGCGACTTGTATTCCGTTACCCCTGCAGGGAGCGTACCTGACCAACCCGGTCCGCTGATGGCATATTTCTGGGCTTTGTCGCCGGTGGTGCGCTTGCCCGGAACCTGGAATACGTCCGTCCATCCGTCCAGCATGGGCAGCAGATAGTAGCGGTCTCCCATATCGGGAACACTCAGAATCCACGGCTCCTTCGACACGTCCACAAAAGCGGTCGTGTACAGGGTGTCAGCGTTAGGAGCGGTAACGGTGTGCATCTCCGCTGGGGGATAGGTGCGGAACCTCACCAGTTGGCCCATTGGCGCATGCGTCGCGTCGGGTGTGGCCACGTTGGTCACTTGCTTGCGAGTCATGTCCACCGTGACCAGCGGGTACCCATAGATGTAGGCGTCGACCGCGGTGCTGACGGCCTCTTCGACACCGGGTTGGCCGCTGGCGGCCGGTTTGGTGCCCGTATCCGAGCATGCGATCATGCCCAGCGCGACTATGAGAACTGCGAACGGAAATGCGAGCTTAGCTTTCATATTCTCTCCAAAATCATGCGAGCCGATAGCTCGGACTGTGGCCTACTGAACGGAAAAGCGCGAGCGACACAGGAGCCGCGCAGGTGCGGCAAAAGGTCAAAGACAAGAGAGAGTTAGGGTGTTATCGAGGCTAAAGTCTGGCCCGGCAGAATACAAGCGAAATCGCCAGCCCCAAGCGATAGATGTTGTGAACAGGCGATAGCGCTCATTGACCTCATGAGCGTTCCCCGCGGTCTCGGGGGAGCAGAAAACTTCCCCTTCGTCAGTGATCCTTCATATGACACGAGCAGCAAGGACTACGCTGCGAGTGAACGTCAAGCCAACGAGCAGCACGAGAAGCTCAAAGAGAGGATTACGACGAACAGGAACGAGCGCACATGGGCAGTTCGGGGCTATAATCCCCATCTATCGCACTGCCCTTCTCTCCAGGCGCTCGTGCAATGCTGTCCAAGTTCCAACCGGATTCGCGCCATAACACGCAGCCGGTAGTGCGTTCTGTTGTTGATGGAATCTTCGTTCACTTCTATCTCGCCTGTGGTCATCTAATCACGCTGCGGAACAACCGCATAGGTGAGACATTTCCCCGCACAATCGGATGCTGGGCGTGCGCCGAAGAGAAGAACAAGTCTGACAAGGTATCCCACTAAAGCGGTACGCCAAATTGTGATTAGCGTCACACCCGTTTGTGATGTCATGCAATATGCTCCTTTGCAATGGCAACGCCTATCGCATGTCCGCTGTGCTTGGATCACACCATCCACCCGCTAGAGGGCGTAGAACTGGCGGTGATATTGCCGCAAGCAAAGACCCGCGTTGTTTCTAACGTCTCCGCCTACCGTTGTAGTCATTGGCACATCTTCGTGGTTTGTGGAAGTCTCGCTGAAAGTGACTTGTCGCAAACGAGCGTCAACTGCTGCTGATTGGCCCGGAGAGCCACGCCAATTCTAAATCTTCCGGCTCTGCCGCGCTTACTACTTTGGTTTGCTGCTCATTCTCTTGCGCCGAGCAATCAGCACGATCAACACCACTACAGCCAATACCCCTGCGGCCACTCGAATCAGGGTTACGTTATCCATGTTTCTCCTCTTCTGCGCCAAGCCGTGTGTCGCCGGGAGGATATTACTTCAAATATCGGTTTCGGGCATTGCAATCACGGCTGGATACTGGCCTATGACAAGGCCACTCTGCGGCGGATCGCCCTCCTCAACACGACTTCCGATGGCGCGGGCGGCACCTTTGGGCAGGAGTTCGATGACGAAGATCGCCGTAGCTGGCGAAAACAGCGATCACACTCAAACCCCCGGTCAGCGGGTCACTGAGCGTTATTGATTCCATGACAATGTCGGCTCCCAGACCCGAGTAGAGTTGGTGGTGCTGAACCCAACCAACAGGCTCGGGAGAAAGGAGCCGAACGATGATCATTATAGGAGTAGATTTCCATCCCGAGTTTCAGCAAATTGCAGCGGTTGACACCCAGACGGGAGAACTGCAGGAGCGACGACTAAAGCATCCGGACGAAGCCGCGAGCTTCTACCGTGAGCTAGCGACGGGAGCCATCCCGGTGCGAGTGGGAATGGAAGCTAGCGGACATGGCCGCTGGTTCGAGCGGCTGCTGGGCGAGTTGCGGATCGAGCTATGGATTGGAGATGCCGCTGAGATACGGACCAAACGAGTACGTAAGCAGAAGACGGACCGGCAAGATGCCCAGCTGATTCTGAAGCTGATGCTGAAGGATGACTTTCCGCGGATCTGGGTACCGAGCTGGGAGAATCGTGATCTGCGGCAACTACTATGGCACCGCCACCGCATGGTGCAGGCCCGCACCCGGATCATGAATCAGTTGCAAGCGGTGGCGCTGAACGAAGGTCTGCGCTGCAAGAAGAGGTTGTGGCGTACCAAACGGCCGCAACTGGAATCGTTCCAGTTGGCTCCTTGGGCGAGTCGGCGACGGAGCGATCTGTTGGAGTTGCTGGATCGGTTGAATCCAGCCATCGCGGAGTTGAGCCAGGCAGTGGAACAAGAAGTGGAGAAGTGCCCTGAGGCGCAGCGGCTGGCGACGCATCCTGGTGTGGGCCCACTCACCGCCCTAGCGTTTGTGCTGATCATCGGAAAAGCGAAACGCTTTCAGTGCGCGAAGCAGGTGGCCAGCTATCTCGGTCTGGTTCCACTGGAGGACTCCAGTGGGAATCGTCGGCGGTTGGGACATATCACCAAGCAAGGAAGTTCAATGTTGCGCTTCTTGCTGGTGGAGGCGGCGCAGGTTACGGTGCGCAGCCTTCCGGAATGGCGCGGCCGATACTTTCACCTGATGATGAGGCGAGGGCGAAAGATCGCCAAGGTCGCCATGGCACGGCGGTTGGCTGTTTGTCTGTACTGGATGATGCGCCAGGGATGGGATTATCCGCAGTGGGTCGAGTTCGGTTCGTACGTGGGGCAGCCCGGAAATCGCCATGGTGTGCAGTAGAACACCGAGCATATTGAGTGGGCACCCCGCTCCTCTTCACCGAGGAGTTCGAACTGGTAATCATGATCGCAGTTGCGACCGAAGAGATGCATGGGTCGGACCGAGTTTCCTGACCTGAGAGGATTACAAGGCGAGCCGTGGTTGGTTGGGACAGAGTTTTTTCAACTAGAGCGAAGTGGCGCTTTGTTTAAAGCGCATGCCGAACTACGCTCTTGACAACGCCGACATTGTCAGAGAGGCGATTTCTCAACACCTAATGCGATGGACGCCTTTCGCCGCAGATGTGTTCAGCCAATACATGGGCCTAAACTATTCCGCCTGCGGCGCTGGGTTCCTCTCCCGGCCGACGGGGTCAATTGTGGATTCTTGACGTTCTGTGCAGACGCTTTGCGACATACATAGCGTTGTCAGCTGCTAGACGAATTTCGTCAGGACTGCGGCCGTCATCCGGGTACACACCCACGCCGACACTGACCCCAATGTGAATCAGCTTTCCGTCTATCTTGAACGGAATGGCGAATGCATCTTCCAAAGCCGCAACCAGAACTCTCGCTCCGGTTGCGTCAGCCACCTCGCTGACAATCGTGAATTCATCGCCTCCTGAGCGAGCGAAGGTGTCGCTTTCACGCAAACGACTAGCGAGGCGTGTTGCAACCTGCTGAAGGGTCGAGTCCCCAATTCGATGCCCGAAGCTGTCATTGACCTCCTTGAAGTGATCTAGGTCGAGCAAGAGTACAGCCACCTTACTGTCCGCTCGGCCCGCCCGAGCGATAGCCTGCTGCAGCCGATCTTCGAGCAGCCGCCGGTTGGGTAATCCCGTCAGCTCGTCCTGGTTAGCGAGGCGAAGAGCAGCAACCCGGGCCTGGGTGATGATGAGAATCAACAAGCCCGCCAAGAAGTAGCTGGCGAGCGACCATCGGCCGGGGAGAGTCTCGTTGAAGCTGTGGCGAGGGGTAGAGAAGAGCCAGTCGCCAGCTGCTCCGCCCAGAAGAAGGGCTAGCAGCGTCGGATAGCGTCCACACCATAATCCGACAGCCGCCACTGCGGACAGGAAGAACTCATAAGATGCCCGATCACTGAGTAGAGGGTCGAGCAGTGCACGCAAGGCAGCGGCGCCCGCTATTGCCAGGACGGCGAACCCATATTGGGCCGCTTGACCGTGGCGATCCCATGCGTGCGACGGATACGACCTCGTCATGTGTTTACCGCGCGAAGTGAAGTCCGCATCTCGAGGACCAAAAGCAACAGGTATTCGCTTGCACGTCAGAAGCACATCTTAGCGTTGGTTTTTCCGAGATTTCGGACAAAAACATGACTTTTCCGTTTTACCCAGGTTTTTCGGACTCGCGCTTCTACATCTACGGCAACGACAAGATGCCTTGGGCCGGCGGTGCCTCCGAATCCATTGGCGTTGGTCAGAACCCAAACATCATTGGCGCAGGTGGTCGGCCCTACGGCGCCTCCGAACACGATCATTCGGTTGCTCGCGGGGTCATACCCGGCAGCGTGACCAGTCCGCGGTGCTGGCGGCGTGCCTATGGCATGCACCTGGTTCCAGTTGAGGCCTGTACCTCCAAGCGGGTTGGGTGAGCCATAAAGTCGCCACACATCATTCAGAGCCGGGAACGAGGAGGTAAGGTCGCTAGAGCCGCCCCCGAATACGATGATTCGGTGTGTCGACGTGTCGTACACCATGGATTCCAACAATCTCGGCAGCGGCCCGTTAGAAGTCCAACTCTGCGCTGCGGCATGATTGGTCAATGCTCCTGACACGAGCAATAAACAAACGCTGGCGGCGACTATCTTCATGTTGTCTCCTTTGCGAAATTGAAACGTGAAGACTTGCAGAGTGGCTGCCACTCCGGACGACAAAGTAAGTGGAATCAGGATTGGAAGAAGCCGGGGAAACCAGCAGATGCTAGCGCCATTCCTGTCCAAAAGACAAGCTAAATTTCCAGCAATGTGCGATGGATTCAAAAAAGTTGAACAGTGGCATTGTTGCGCTAAGAGCCGGACTACCAAAGTGCTCCGCCGAGGAGGTGCCGCGTGGGTAAGAAGGTGCCAGCCGGAAGCTGTTGCCGCGTACGTGGGCTTTTGCACAGACAAAAGCTAAACCTATGTGTCACGGGAGGAGCTTACCGTCTAATCGCGTTGTTCAGATAGCTGTCGCAAACAGGCGATTGCGCAAGTTTGCGCTTTCTATTCGCCCGCGTCGCAACAGCAGATTACAACACAAAAGCCATGTGACCCTTCAACTGAGCCTTTTTTAGTGAAAAATTGCGGGAGTCGCATCTATGACGAACAAGGCGGGGGATGCCTGCGGGGGGATGCCCCTGCCCCAAAAGCATCCCTCCAACTGTGCCACAGGATGTGCCACCATTTTGCGAGAGCCTACTGCACAGCCTCAGTTTTGACCATCCTGTGTACCACGGACCGGAAAGCACGGGGGGTTTCGTCTCAGCTCTTTCTGTCGCCTGTGGCGTCTTGCTCGAAGAGGGACGGGTAAAGCTCGGTGACGAATGCTGTAATGCCTCTGCGCGGCAACACTCTGTCAATTAGGAATTGGTCGAGGGCGCTGACCGCAAGACCGGTAATTATAATTACCCCTGCGTGCCCGGACATAAGGCTTGTCGTCGCTCCGAGCGCGAAACGAATCGTCTTGCCCGCCGTGCTTTGCGCAAAGACTCCCAGTCGCGCTCTCATGCTAGCGACCTGCTCGCGTATCTCTGCATCACTCAACGAGTCGATGGTGACCAGCCAATCACGGAACTCTCTCAGCTCCGAACTGGCTCGAACGTCTAGAAGTTTGTCCACCTTGATCTTCATTCCCGGTTGGAGATTTAGTCCCGGCAGAGCGATTGACATCACGCGATCAAATCGCATCTCTGCCGGTGCAGAATTCGCTAGTGAGGCCAAATGCGCTAACTTCGCCCCAAACAGCGGAACGTCATCCTCCCCGAATCCGGAAAGAGCCTGATACGCTTGCATCTCGGAAAGTCTTTCCTCCAACTCACCAATGGCGAGAAATGCGCTTCCAAGGCGCCATGGCAAGCGTCGGGTGAGATACCAGCTCTCGCGGAAAGGTCGGTAGTGACTGAGAAGGTATCCTGGCCTAGTGCTTCGATCTCGAACGTGAATTGCGGAGGTGCTGGCACTTGAATTCTGGCCAGGTGCGCTCGTACCGCTGTTTCAACGAGAAATTTGTTATGCAGCAGGTCTGAAGTCAATGCGGGACTGACCCTCTCCTGAACTTTGTCGGAGTCGCTCGCTTCGTAGGGCCTCTGAATCGCCTCTACCACAGCCCTCTTCAGCTTCAAAATCTCGCGATGTTTCAGGCCCGGAGAATCATGGATGTTCTGTAAGCAACTGTGGACGTAGTATTCGTGTTTATATGCATCTAGATACAAGAAGTGATAGGTCATTGGGGGCAGCGAGGTGCCGTCTAGTTGTCCCTGAGCCATTTGCGCGCACTCGCATCTGATCTTCAACGCACCGAGTTTTCCATGGTCCCGGAGCGACTGAATAACCTTTTCGACTGCCTTTAGCAGCCAGGTTTCATCGCTGGACACGCGAACGATCTCAGAAAGCGGCACCAACATCGGGTCGCTCGCCTCAATCCGTTTTAGAATTGTCCGCCACCTGCTTGCTGCGTGCGAATCGCGCCACCGGACCCAGAGTCAGCACAAAGGCCAGCGACGTAACCGGCCCCACTCCGGGATGCGTCATCAGCCGTTGTGCCGCCGCATTCTGCTCGGCTTGCTCGGCCACTGCCCGGTCCAGTTCCCGCAGCGACTCGTCCAGTTGATCCAGCATCCTCAGCAACTCCTGCCGGCGATGGCTCGCCCACAGACCCAACCGTAGAGCCTCTAACTCGACTCGCCCCTTCTTGGTGAACAGCTGCTTCTTCCGGCACACGCCCTCGCCCATGGCCAGCGCATGCAGTTGATTGCCCACCGCATTGCGCATCCACACCAGCTTCTGCCGATGCCACACCAACTGCCGCAGATCGCGTTCCTCCAGGCTCGGTCGCCAGATACGCGGAAAGCGTTCTTCCACCAGCAACTGCAGCACGTGCGCGGCATCGCGTGCGTCCGTCTTCTGCTTGCGCACCATCGCCGCTCGGATCTGGGCTGCATCTCCGATCCACAACTCATGTCCCAACTCGGCCAGCATCCGCTCAAACCAGCGCGTGTGCCCGGTGGCCTCGATCCCCACTAGAACTGGACCTGCCAGCTCGCGGTAGAAAGCGCGCGCTTCGCCGCTGGCGTGTTCCAGACGTCGCTCCGTCAGCTCGCCTGTTTCCTTGTCCAGCATCGCGATCTGCTGGTAGCGCGTATGTAAATCACAACCTACAATCTTCATGTGCTCGGCTCCTTTCCTCCGAGCCTTGGTAGCTTTGAGCGCACCAAGTGTACTCGGCGGCTGGGAGCCGACACGGTTATCTAATCAGGCAGATCCTCGAAATAATCTTAGAGGCGATACGCAAGCTTCCAGCGAAGGCGTGAGAGCAACAGAGCGGCTTTGAATTGCCTCATCATGCTGGATATTTCGCGAACCCAAATTACAAAAATGAGCAATCTTGCTCAGACTGCGCAGCAGGGACTCCTTTATTCTTCGGGATGTCCTCCGGATAACGCATCCCAACCGCAATTCTGTGGAATTGACATTGGCGGCGTCCCGGCGGAAAATTCACCACATTCATCAGGCTTGGACTCATCCGGAACTTCGACCCACAAGGAGTGCCCATGCGCTGCCTCGTTGCAACCTTCTGCATTCTCAGTCTTCTGACTACCGCTAGCTTCGCTCAAGACGCAGCAAGCTCATCTGTACCGAACCTGATTCGTTATGGTGGCACCTTGAAAGGTGCCGACGGTGCGCCATTATCGTCCGCCACTGTGGGTGTTACGTTTGCCATCTACAAGCAAGAGAATGCTGGTGCGCCGATCTGGATGGAGACACAGAACATCACGCCAGATGCAAACGGCGAGTACACCGTGTTGCTGGGTAGTACGACCGCGCTGCCGAGCGGCATCTTCTCACAGCAAGAGCTGCGATGGCTCGGTGTGCAGGTCCAAGGAGAACCTGAACAATCGCGCGTACTTTTTGTCAGCGTCCCGTATGCGTTCAAGGCCCACGACGCTGAGACTCTGGGCGGCCTTCCCGCGGCAGCCTTTGTGCAGAGCTCTGCACGCGATTCACAGCTAAATAGCTCGGCCGAACCAGTAGCTCAGGGTGGTAGTACCCTGCCGATTGGGATCGACAGCCCAATCATCGGTGGGGATGGCACTACGAATTACATTCCACTCTGGGCGACGCGCAACTATCTGGTGAGCTCAGCTATATATCAAGATCCCGGCACGCATAACGTTGGCATTGGCACAACGACCCCGGGTGCCACGCTGGAAGTGAGTCAAACAGATTCATCGCCAAATTCGCTCAACTTGGCTAATGTCCTTCTCACTGACTCAAACTCGACCGATACGGCAGGCATCACCAAGTTTGCGTTGCGCGCTCGGTATCAGAAGACTGGTGCTAACAATCAGCCGAGCAACGAGAATGCGCCGATCTATGCCGTGGGGAGGGTGGGCAATGGCTCGCTCGGCAGCCTCTTTGGCGTCGAGTCTCGCCTGGAAGTTGAGGCTACAGGTAGCGTCACTAATGCTTACAACTTCTATGCGTCTCCGGATTTCCTCTCAGGAGGTACTCTGACGAATAGAGCCGGCCTATTCGTTGACGATATCGGCAAGGCTGCGACCACTCAATATGGTGTATTCACAGTCCCCTTGACCAGTGCGACCAACAATTACGCAATTTACACCAGCGGCCCAACACCCAGCTATTTTGGCGGGAGCGTAGGAATCCGCACGTCAACTCCAGCATCAGCCTTGGACGTGGTAGGCACTCTGAAACTGGAGGGAGCCGGAAACGGTGTTATTTTCCCCGACGGCACGCGGCAAACTACCGCCGAAGTTCAGGGCCCCCAAGGACCTCCTGGACCACAGGGGCCTACCGGACCACAGGGGCCTACCGGACCACAGGGGCCTACCGGACCACAGGGGCCTACCGGACCACAGGGGCCTACCGGACCACAGGGGCCACAAGGACCAGAAGGGCCGCCCGTGACTACAACTGCAGGGTGCTATTCGAATTCGAATACTGGTAATAATTGTCCCTACTGTCACGGGATACAGGAACAGTGTGTCATTCTTGGTTATAGGAGCGGAGCAAGGTGTACGGTTACTTCTGACACGGGGTCGTGTACTGGCGCCAGTGACACCGGCTATGGCGCATGCTGGGTGTGCAGCCCAAACTGAACCTAATGGCCGCGCGCCCCCAAGTAACTTCGACTTGGGTTGATTGGATAAGAGCGAAGGCTCGCTTCCGACCTGTAGTCTTGGTTTGAGGACTAAGACACTGGGGAAGGAAGGAGCCTTCCATGCTTATGGTAGGGTGTGATTACCATCCGCGGTGGCAACAAGTGGCTTGGTTAGATGTGGAGACGGGAGAAACGGGAGAACAGAAGCTGGTGAACGGCGACGGAGAAGCGGAGCGCTGGTATCAGGGGGTGCCGGTGCCCTCGCTGGTCGGACTGGAAGCCACGGGCAACAGTCAGTGGTTTATCGATCTGCTGCAACGTCTGGGACACGAAGTGTGGATCGGCGATGCGGCAGCGATCCGTGCCAGCTATGTGCGCCGGCAGAAGAACGATCGACGGGACGCCGGCCATGTGCTGAAGCTACTGCAGGAAGGTCGTTTTCCACGCTTGTGGGTGCCGGATGTGGAGCAGCGCGATGTGCGGCAACTGCTGATCCATCGCCACAAGCTGGTGCAGATTCGGGCGCGGGTGAAGAACGGGTTACAACACCTGGCCATGAATCAGGGCATGCAGAAGAAAGCCCAGCTGTGGAGTGTGGAGGGACAGAGAGCCTTACGCGCACTGCCGCTGGCGGGATGGGCGCGGTGCCGACGGCAGGACCTGCTGGAGTTGCTGGCCTATCTGGATCAGCAGATCGTGCCGCTGGATATGGCCGCGAAACAGACGGCCGCGCAGCATCCCCAGGCGCGGTTGCTGTACTATGACCTGAGGGGATTTTGCTACAGCACCACTTGCGGTGCAGCGTCAGGGGGGCGGGGTTCTGAATGTGGAAGCTGGGCGTCGACGGCTGTCGATTCGGGCCGCGCCCATCATTGGGTTATTTATGTTCTGGAGAAACTCGCTTCAACACGTACTCCTCTCCCACGAGTACAGGCTGTTGTCTTAATCGATCAAGACATCGCAGCGAGGACTCATAGCGCCTCTCTGTGAGCTCGTTTGCATATTCTGACTGGTCCACGAACAACAGGTCCATCTTCGGATCGTGGATGTAAAGCGACGCGGTCAGGTGGTCACTTAGCGCGTACAAACCCACGACATTTGTTTGCCTCGACCCGAACATTTGCAGGACAAGAGGTTCGAGCGTAACGATATAGACGTTTTGGGAGCCGGTCTGCTGCGCAACCTCTAGGGCTGCTCGGGCAGGAGTGATTCGCATCGCGTATTCTTCAGTGTGCGACTCCTCGCGCAGTCTTCTGGTAGAGGAATAAGAGAAGCCGATATACAGCGCCAGCGCCATTGCTGCGAAGACGTAGCGCCCGGCAAAAGCTCGGGGAACGTTCCGTAGAACGACCGCTAGCCCCAGTCCTGCAAGCAGCGAATACAAGCTCATCACATTCATGGCGAAACGCAATGTCTCATATGGCAGTACGGGAGCACCGTGAACTTGGTAATAGCCGTGCACGTGAAAGATGTAGAGCAGCAAATAGCCCACGAGCAGACACACTGACACGATCGCCATCTTTCCTATACGTAGTGCCTGCATTATCCCGACGACAACGAAAACGGCTGATACTGAATACCACTTAAGTGAGAAACATGCTTGTAGAAAAGGGAGCAGCAGCGCGTGAACATTTCGATACCCAAATGGGAATCCCCCAAATTCCCTGGTTTCCCATGTAACGGTCGTGCCAAGCTTCAATACCGTGACACAGAATATGAGAACAGCGACGCAGCTACATATTGCCCAAGTGACTTCTTGTGGAAGCAGCCTCTGTGTCCGACCTCTCAGGCTCAGTACGCCTGCGCACAAAAGCAGAGCGATAGCGACTAGTATGTTTTCGCGCTTCACGAGGACTGCCAAAAACATAGTGGTTGTGAGGGCAAACCAACTCAGGACAAGTTGGTACGGGGAATTGTGCTTGTGGCACAGGAACCTCAGAGCCAACAACAGAGCAGCACTTATGCACGTATTCGATATTGGTTCAGCATAGCTAGCTATACCGTTAACGGCAAATACAGGAACGGTTGCAAAAACAAATGCTGATGCCGTCGCGGCGGTCACATCGTCGGTCGCCAAGCAGCCAATTAGGAAAATGAATACTGCCGATGCACAGCTACCTAATATATTTAGGTACAAGGGAAGCTCAGGAGAATATCCGACGCCATCAATGGCTATCCGAATGATAGCGGGCCAACCAATGTAATGCCCTGAATAAGTCTCGAATAGTTGGCAGTTATCTAGACTGCCAACTAAGCAAGTGCTGGTTAGATATGCTGAACCAATTCTCTCGCTTATGTGGGGAGAGGCAGGTGACGTGACCGGCGAATTTTGTACCAGGGGGAATGTTAGAGAAACTGGTACAGAAGGAGCTGGAGAATGGCACGCAAGAAGCACGGCGCGGAGCAGATCGTTGCCATCCTGCGTCAGATCGAAGTCGAGTTAGCCAACCACAAGAACATCGGCCAGGCCTGCAAAGAGGCCGGGATCACCCAACAGACCTATTACCGCTGGCGGAAAGAGTACGGCGGACTGAAGCTGGAACAGGCTCGACGGCTGAAAGAGCTGGAGAAAGAGAACAGCCGTTTGCGCCGACTGGTGACCGAGTTGTCGCTGGAGAAGCAAGTCTTGAAGGACGTGGCGGAGGGAAACTTCTAAGCCCCGGACGGCGACGTTGCGCGGTACAGCATGCTCGCGAGCAACATCGGTTGTCGGAGCGGCGTGCGTGCCGGCTGTTGGGGCAATGGCGGGGGACGCAGCGTTACATCGTAACCCAGCGGAACGATGAAGATGAACTCACGCGAGCCATCCTGCAACTGGCCAGTGAGTACGGACGATACGGGTATCGGCGGATCACGGCTTTGCTGCGCGATCTAGGCTGGGAGGTAGGCAAGGACCGGGTGCAGCGGATCTGGCGCCGGGAAGGCCTCAAAGTACCACAGAAACAGCGGCCGCGAGGGCGGCTGTGGCTGAACGATGGCTCCTGTGTACGGCTACGACCGGAGCATGAGAATCACGTCTGGAGCTACGATTTTGTGCGCGCCAGCACGCACGATGGCAGGACGCTGCGGCTCTTGACTCTGATTGACGAGTACACCAGGAAGTGCCTGGCGATCCGGGTGGCGCGGCGGTTGAACAGCTATGACCTGATCGAAACCCTGGCCGACCTGATGCTGGTGCATGGTATCCCGGAACACCTACGGTCGGACAACGGGCCCGAGTTTATTGCCGAAAGACTGCGGAAGTGGCTGTCGGCGGTGGGCGCAAAGACGCTGTACATCGAGCCCGGCAGTCCCTGGGAGAACGGGTACTGTGAGAGCTTCAACGGCAAGCTGCAAGATGAATGCTTAAAGAGCGAGATCTTCTATTCGCTGAAAGAGGCCCAGGTGGTGATCGAACAATGGAGAGTGCACTACAACACGGTACGGCCGCATTCCTCGCTGGGCTACAGACCACCAGCGCCGCAAGCCATCTTGCTGAAGGAACCGGGGCATGGAGATATGGAAAACGCTGCGCGTTTCCCACATCTCCACACCCCCGACTACGACTACGGACTAGGGTCGAAAAAGGCGCTACACTAACATTCCACTTGGTACAAAAGATCGGTCAGGTCAGTTGCAACGCTCCGTCACGAAAATCGAATTGTGTGTATCCGCGGGCCGATAAAGGGAGCGCACAAATCCAGACGTGGGCTCCATTACGATAATGTCCTCTGAGCACAGATGGTCGATTTCGCGCGTCCGATGGACGACAGGAATCCTCTGCGGACGATTCCCCACATCGCTTGTGGTCAATGCTCCTCGGTACCCGGAAATATCTTCCGGTACCAACTCATCCACCAAGATGCGGTTAGTGCGCTGATCAGGCGGGAGCGGAGATCGCGTCACAATTCCCACAATCTGCCTATCAAACCCGACAGCTACGCCAGCAGTAGTAAGTTTCACGCCGGTAGCTCCTTTCCCAAGTCGCTGACGCTGCGATCGGTAAGCCACGACCAGAAAATTCGCATCGTGTCAGGGTCATTCTCGGCGATCATCCCAAACAGGTGCTTGAGCACTGACATATTGCGGTGACAGAACGCACTCGTCGGGCGGAATCCGAAGCTGTCGCCTTGCGTAGCATGGTTGAATATTGGGTCCGAGCCGCAATACGTCTGAAACGCACAGTCCGAGCAACCCGGTAGGCTTTGGTTGCAGGATGCCTGTTGCGCTTCGAGGAATGCATCGCCTCCAAATATCTCGCGCCGGGAGTGTTGATGCACATTGCCTAGACGGAACGTGAAATCATTCATTTCTGCCAGCATCCGCGACTCATCCGAAATGTACACGTCACCGTCATAGTTGTAGACGAGGACGTTCCAACCCGCCCCAGCGGGAGACTGAAGATCAACAAACCCGGTCCCATATGGGGTGAGGATCTTAGTCAACAGAATCTTCGTGTACACCTCGACCAGGTGGTAACCGTTGCGATTGATCTCCAGAATGTGATCAAGACCGGTTTTGTAGAAGTCCAGGAATGCGTCCATCTCGTATCCGGTTCGCCTGCGGGTACGAACAGCGAAACCGTAGGGGCTAATTGGCCTGAGGAAAATCGAGTGGAACGACCGTGCAACATACTCGTCAATGATTTCTCTGGGATAAGCTAGCGAAAGCTGGGTTGTTGTCATGAGCGCCGCGACTTGCTCAGTCCCGAGCACTTGCCGGCAACGCTCGATATTCTGCACAGCCAACTCATGGCTATTGTTCCCCGGTCGAGGACGGTTCGGGTTGTGAATGAACGCCGGTCCGTCCAAGGATGTTGAGACTTTTACAGATTCTTCTTTGAGATAGCCTAGCTGCTCGTCGGTAATGTTCGCGAGGTTGGTCGTCAGGACCACGGTTAGGTTCTTCCCTCGCTCGCATGCCAGCTTCTTGGCTTTATCAACGACGTACGTGACCAAATCGAACGCCAACGTCGCTTCGCCACCCTGCAGTTCCAAAGTCAGATCGGTCCCGGGGCTATCCATCATCAGGGCCAAGGACCGATCAGCAGTGGCAAGGCTCATGTCATACTCATTGAGGTTTGCCGTCTGCCGGGAAACCTGGCAGTAGTGGCAAGAGTGATCACACCGCAAAGTCACAACGAAAATGTGCAGCTTTGTGCCGCCATCAAGGAATTCATGCTTCGTGCGATACTTCGTCGCCAGAAGATCAAAATTCGGCGAGGAGCTGCCATCGTAGATAAACTGCTTAGCCTTTAGAGATGAATACAAAGGCGTTCCGAACTGAACCTTCCGACCGACTACTCCTGCCACGGTTCCCACGGGCGCGAAAAGGTATTCGCCGACCTCATTTACCAGGAGTTCGCGCTCGCCATCAAATCTGAGGAATCGGAATGGTAGTAGGTGATACCCGTTTCCGGAGCCCGTAAACGCGTCGAGAGGAAGAAAGGTTCTCGCCATTACTTAGTTGGAGGTGTTGAGTTTGTTTTGATCGACTCGTCGATCACCACGAGATCCGAGGTCCTAGTCGCTTCTTCTCCAGCAGCAAGCACAGGGTCACTGAAACAGCCGGAAGGGCTGCCCTCCAGAACACCAGCTTCAGCGAAGGCCTTCGCGAGAAGCAACTCTCGGACTCCGGAGGTCTCACGCTGCACTTGGATGCGAAGCTCCGAGTCTATAAGGGCGTTGCGAAAATCGGACACCAGCTCATCAAGCGTCTTCGGAGCGGGATTGTCGAGCGTTGGAGTCGGACACTTGGCTCGAAGCACCACCTCAAACAAGTGCTCAGTCGTGGATGGCGGAAAATCGATGTAAAGGTCTCGGGTGAACCAATAGGCGACCTTGAGGGCCGCCTCACGACTGAATTGTCGAGAATCAAGAGTTAGCGTAAGACTTGCTTCGCTGCCGGACATCCGTCTAGCCTGCGGTGATGACATACCGTCTACATCGCGCTCGACGTGTGCGACGAATGCGACCCGTGCGAAGCATGCGAGGCGTGTGACGAGTGGGATGAGTGCGAATCATGTTGCGCAATCATCTTGAATCCTGAACCTGTCTGCTTCAAGATCAGCTTCGGAGGAAGCAGTTTCGAGCACACAGCATTGAGACCTTCGACACGATTCGCACCGAGATCCTGCGGAAGCTTAACTTCCGCTGTGATGCTCGGAACTGCCGACGAAAGGACTAAGCTTCCACCGAGCAAAAGCGCGAGTTTACGAGCTATGGAAGCCGCGAATTCCTGAAGCGCAGCATTGCGACTTTTCTTGTCCTTCATTCCGTGCCATCCTCTGGCGTAGCAATATGCTACGAACAACCCTAAGTGTCAAGCAATTTCGCCAGCTCCACGAATGTGTTGCTTTAAGGAAGAGGTCTCTAATGCACCGGATAGCTTCGCCAATTGCTGCCAATGCCGGGGATGCGGGCGGTAGCCCTGCCGGATGTGCCTCGCATACCAGCGCGAGACTCCGAGCCGGGACGCAATCAACGAACTCGACAGCGCCGCGATCTTGGGTTGAATTTTCTCAGCGAAGAACTCTTCTGTGAGCCAATCGGGGCTGGTCCGTCGGCGACCAGTCAGCTTGCGTCTACGGGTGGTGGCGTTGGGGTGTTTCCTTGTTTACGAAGAGCTTCGAGAGTGTGGCCGGCAATGCGTCCCAGGCGTGCGGCTTCCCTGAACGGCCTAGCTCTCGCAGAACCGGTACAGCAGCGGCTGGGCAGGCCAATCTGTGAGGCTCTTTTAGGGGGAAAATCGCGGAGCCAGATGGTATGAGCACGGCACCCCCGGCCCGGAAAGGGGGGCATGGGGTGGCCGGGAAAGAATGCTTCCGAGTGCCGTTGACATGAGCGACAGGGTAAATGTATCCCGGCAGGCAACAGCCCGGGGTGTCGAGTGCTCAGGTATCCCCGCGCCGGTTCCGGGCGATTTGACGGCGCTATGCTGGCGTTCTCCGGCTTGCCGCGCGGTTCCAAACGGGACATGATACTCGTTTCACTTTCCCGCACAGTTCGCGGACAGTGACCCGTAAGCTATCGGATTTGCAGGGAGCTACAACAGCACATCGGGTAGGCAACCCGCAGCGCGACATCGCGGCCTGTCCGCAACTGTCCGTTTTCTGTCCGTGAACTGCTGCCAGAATCACCCAAAATGAGCCAAACGAGCAGACGGATTGTCGTTGGTTTTGTTGGGGGTTACTGGATGCGGTTGGCTGGCATAGTGGCCTGATTCGCCCTGTTAACCGGAGGGTTGTAGGTTCGAGTCCTACCTGAGGAGCCATTCTTTTTATAGCGTTAGTTCACACTCGCCTTCTCCTCGGCTCCCGCCCCCGGGGGATTTACCGGGGACCCTTCCAGAATTTCAGTGCGACTGATCGTGGAAACCGCATCGCGCAATGACTCCAGATTAAAGTGCCCGTAACGGACCGCCATGCGAACCGTTGTCGCTGGTGCCCAACCGACGATTTTCGCGATTTTAGGCAATGGCACGCCTGCATCGATCATGCGTGAGATGGCAGTGTGCCGCAGGTCGTGAAAGCGGCACGTCACTCTCGCGTCTTTCTTCGCCTTTTCCCAAGAGGCCTTGAAGCGAGCCATCGGCTTTTCGGGGTCCGTTCGATACACGCAGGCCTTGAACTCGTCTCCTGAGGCGCCGTAGCCCTCGGAAGGGAACACGTAGTGATCTGGCTGACGACTTGGGAAGTGCTCTGCCCTCGCCGTCGCGGCAGTCATCACGATGGCAGAAGTGCTTTATGCCGGATGGCGACTCTCCCGCATCGCGGATTCGTTTTGATGTTGCAGAAGAATCCGGAAAACGAGTCCGTGCGTGATCAGCAGTAACGGCACAAAGACAGTCGGAATGAAATAGGTGACTCCCAACTGCCCAGCCAAGATCCCAGCGTGATTGGCCTGGTAGAAAGCGTTCAGGAGATCGGCTGAGCCCCAGAGATTGAAGATCCATGCGATGACGAAGCCAACTCCACGTGGCAGAGACACCAGCGAAAGCAAAGCGAGTGTCGCTGCAATGAGGTCCCCATAGGCCGCGGAATGCGCGAAGGCAGACGGCAGATCAGGCGACACGACACCTGGAACCAGAAATGCCAATCCGATGAAGCGGAAGCTGTGCAGGATGAGCAGAGGCCGCAACGCTTCGACCCGTCGCTGGAGGCGGAGTTCCGGCCAGATGTATCGGGCAGTGACAATCCCCCACGCGATGAAACTGAATGCGATGCTCACGAAGAAACATAGTTGCGGCGGCATTGAGGGTCTCCTTATTAGAATTCCGGCGATTGAGCGCGACCCGTGGCAGCGGGTCTAGCCGTGTCTCGGCGAGGACCCGCCCTTAGTAGCTTCGGCGATGGTGTGCTCGTACCGCCAAAGTTCAGAGTCGGGCGCGAACTGTGGCTCCGACGGGAACGGACGGCGCAGTTCCCGGTCGTAGCGTTCCAAATTGAAGCCGGGACTGAGCGGGGCCCTCATGAATTGCGCAAACTGGCTAAGCCAGTTGCCGACGGTTCGCCGGTTGCGAGGGTCCTCTGCATAACGACGAGCGATCGTCTCAAAGTCCTCGGCCGGGCGCCCAGTCACGTTGAACACGTCGATGGTTGGTGCGCCCAGTTCAAAGGCACCGCGTTTGTGATCATCGACGTAGTAGCGAAAATTGCTCATCAGCTCGATCGGCAAGCCACCCATCCTGGCGGTCTTCATGAACAGCCAGGTCGGTGTCGGCACAACTCTGACCGATCGCCCCACTGCCCGGCCGATTGCCTTGGCCATGTCCTCCGCGCGGAGAAGCTCTGGTCCAGTGGGACGGTAGCTCTTGCCGGCGTGCTGAGCAGGATCCATCAGGGCCGCGACGGCGACTCGGGCAATATCCTCGTTCGAAGGTGGCGCGTTGCGGCTATTGCCGTACATCCAGGGAAAGATGCCGAGATGCGCAGCTAACCCAATCGTCACGAGATAGGCGTCAGCGAAGAAACCCGGGTTGATGACCGTATGCGCAACTCCGGGCATCATCGAGAACAGCCGATCGACCAGCCAATGCTGGCGGGTCATGGGCGAGGGATGCGAGGGGCTCGCCAGCCACTGGGTTAGACCGACGATGTGTTCGAGCCCCGCTTCCTTGGCGGCGACCGCGAAGGCGACCGCGCCCTGAATCATGTACGGATCGTAAGGCGGACAATAATAAGCGCGCCGGACATCCTTTAGCGCGGCGGCGACGCGCTCGACATTACTCATGTCGGCGATCGCGATCTCCGTCCCTCGGGCTTTCAGCCGTGCGCTGCGGCCATCTTCCCGGTGCACCATGGCGCGGACCGGATAGCCGGCCTTCAGCAGTTCGGTAACAACGACGCTGCCCGTCTTCCCGGTCGCGCCCGTCACAATGATCCTTGGCTTGGTCATGACCGTCTCCTTCTCACTCGCATAACAGAACGTCAGGCTTGTCCAGTGTCGATTGCTTTGACATTCGCGCTGAAAAACACTCCCAGTGTCTGGGGATCTCGTCCGGTGACTACACGGATCGCATCGGTGGCCTGGAAGCGTTCTCCACCGTTGCGGAAGTATTGCCAAAGGTGTGTCAGATGATCGAGCGCGTGAGGGTTGAGCCGCTCCTTGACCGTATTGGCCCACTGCTCGTCTGTGATTGCCACGTATCGAACTGGCCGTCCGATGGCCCTCCCGAGAGCTTCGGTCATCTGTCTCACTGTTGGAGTTTCGCTGACCAGAGCGTACGCGTTCTGAGATGGCACACCAGAGTTCGCCAGCAGGGTTGCGGCTACATGGGACACGTCTTCCGCGCCGACCAGTGGAATTACGGTCGTATCCTCGCCCCACGGCAGGAAAACGGTGCTTTGCTCGGCGACACTCCGGCTGACAAGAGCGCGCACGTTTTCGTAGTAGGGTGGCGCCTGGAGATGAACAGCGCCCACCTGCGCCCAATCAAAGATGCGATCAGCCAGCCGATGCTGCAAATTGCGGAAGCTGGGAGCATGTTGTAGATCGCGAAAAGCAAGATCACTGCGCCGACCCTGAAACTGCGAATTGTTCACCACCAGCTCCAGGCCCGCATCGCGAGCGGATGCAGCGAAGATTGCGGCTGACTCAAGGAGCCCGTCGGCTACCGGGTATGTGAAGTAAGCGCGCTTGACATTCCGCATTGCGGTCTGGACTGACGCTGGATTCAGGAGGTCGCCCTCCACCACCTCGGCACCCTGTTTGTGGAGCGCATCGGACCTCGAATCGAGCTGATGAACTAAGGCGCGAACCGGAATGCCTTGTTCCAGCAGAAGACTTGCGACCCGGCGCCCGGTCGACCCCTGGGGTCCACCAGCTGCGCCTGTCACTAAGATTGGACGAGACATGGGGGTTTTCCTTTCGTGTCCCATAGGATGATATACATCATCCTATGGATTCCGAATTTGTTTTTATCCCCCTGTTCGGGGCTGAATTGCACTTTAGGGATGATGAGCAGCATCCTATGTTGTGATGCGTTACCAGCCCGAACATAAAATTGAGATCCATCGGAAGATTGTGAAAGACGCCTCGCGGCGCGTTCGCGCCGAGGGTTTAAATGGCGCCGCGGTTGCCGCGGTGATGCGGGACACTGGCCTGACTCACGGAGGCTTTTACAAGCACTTCGGGAGCAAAGACGACCTGCTCGTGGAATCGCTTCGCGAGGGATTCCGGGAAATCGAGGATACCCTGGTTCGTGCCGCGGAACAGTCGCCCTCCGGGGAGGCGTGGAAGGCGATTGTAAAAACCTACCTCAGCCCAGAACTCTGTGACCATCCCGAGCGTGGGTGCCCCCTGGCGGCACTTTCGCCGGAACTAGGCCGGGCAGATGAGAGGATGAAGCCTCAAATCGTGGCGGAATTAGTGAACTACAAGAGCCGAATGTTGCCGTTCATGCCTGGCCGGCGAACCGTGGATAAAGAACGTGCTTTCTTTGCGATTTTTTCAACAATGATAGGGGCAGTTGAGATTGCTCGCCTGCTACCAGATCCCGCGATGCGAGAGAAGGTGCTAGCGAGCGCAAGAGATTTTATCTTGCGCAGCTTCTGACTCCTTAATCATAAGGGCCCAGAGAGTAGCATAGGACAATCGGGAGTCTAATCGGGATCGGCACAAGGTGTCTGGTCGCCAGATTGCAGAACCCGCCCTGGTAAGACAAAGATCCATGGCGCAGCAGTTGGGTCAGCATTCCCAAGGCTTGGTAGGCAAGATTCTGGTTAATAAATGGCTCCTGCCGGGTCAGCGCCTCGGCTGCGCTGCACGAAGGCTGGTCGTTGTCTTTCTTATCTGTTCTGAGGATCTCCGGGTACAACTCAGCAATCGTCGGCAGGCGCTGCTTCTTCTTCCTGTTCGCTGAATTGTTCGGCTGCCCGAGAACGAACTGGCCGCTGGACGCGTTGTTTCCAAGGTCAAGCCAATACAAAACCTGCGATCGCAATACCCACTTGTCGATCGCGCGGCGCGCGTTTGTTTCAATAATCGTGACATCACCGCAGGCGGCTCTGGTTCCGGTTGGACTGGCGTCGCCGCCGGTGTCGCCGATGCTGTTTGGTTGATCGTTCCGGCCGGCTTGGCGGTCTTCTTGCGTGCCTCTTCCCGAGCCGCCTTTGCGGCCGCTTCATTTCAGCTTTGGCGGAGGCCAACGTGGTTTGGAGTTGCAGGTGCGCCCCAGTGAATTCCACCAGCGTCGATTGGTTGAGCGCCTTCGAATTGTGGATTCAGCAATCACCGGTGATTTCGGCCGAATCGGCACCCCACGCCGTACCTTCCATGCCCGTAGGTTACTTCTGCCCTGCGCTCACTGCTGACGGAAAGCTGGATTGCGCGCCGAAATAACACTCAATGGATTGCAACTTTCCGTCCTTGATTCGGAGATACTCCACGTTCCGGAACGATTTACCGTCCTTGGTCTGGCAAAGATACTTCACAAAAGCATCCTCCGCGCCAGTGGTGATTCGCTCCAGGTCAAAATGTCCAATGAAATCGATCTGTGTTTCCCAGCATCGCGTTTTGAAAGTGCTCTTGCTGATGTGGTCATCGCCGGCCGCGCTTGTAAAGGTGAAGTCATCGGCGAGCAGGCTATCCACAGGGCCCCAGTCTTTCTTCTCCCAGGCTGCGTACCACTTCCGGGCTATCTCCTCGTTCGTTAAGTTCTGCACTCCCAATGCGCTGGCACTTGCCAGTTCCGGCAGGCTCACGGCAACCAGCGCGCAGGCTCCCGTTGCGAGCAGATTCCTGCGCGACACTGCGATCCTTGTCATTGTTCGTTCTCCTTTTCATGATGTAGTTTGAAGCGCTTCGCCCGAATCGCGATGCTGACTGTCCGAGCTTACGAACCGATTGGTATGTAACAGTGCCAGCACTGCCCCTTGATTCACCAATGCGATCAACCTCGCTTGCGGTTGCCCGCGCGCGAAGAGACCGCAGCCACCCCACGATATTTCTGATTCCCACTTCCCGGGGCTACGCCTCGTTAGCAAAGAATGCTCAAGATGCGAAGGTGTCTGCCCGCATCCGGCCCGCTGAGCACGATTGCCGTGCCCGAGATTTGTCCGCGCTCGTTGATCTTGTTAGCCATGGTTGCGAAGAGGCTGGCACTGGCAGGAAACAGCGTGTTGAGGTCGGGAGAGGCCGCGATACGACCCCCCTCCCTCCTCCAACCGGACATCCAGGTTTCCCGCGTCCCGGTGCCGCAGAATTAACCGTCAACTGGTGATGCCTGTTTACCCCAGAGCGGGCCTACGGCCTCCGCAGGAAGCCGTGAAACACCCCGTTCGCGTCCTGGTAGAATCCGGCGATCTCCCCAAACAGGTTGGGGGTTTGCGGAATGGTGCCCTCCTGAGCAGAGCTTTTTGACGCCCCCGGAGCGTCGAAGGTGGTGATGACGCCGGAAGGACTCCGCACGAAGCCGTGATTCACACCGCTCGAGTCGATGTAATTTCCCGTAATCTCCCCGAACAGGGTGTTGCCCTCAGGCACGGTGCCTTGGCCGGAGCCTGTTCCCGCCCCCGGAACGTCGAAGGTGGTGATGTCGCCGTTCGCAAGGCGCACGTAGCCGTGAAGCACGCCGTTCGAATCAATGTAAGGTCCCGTGATCACCCCCAGGTCGTTGATGCCTGAGCTCTCGGTGCCTTGGCCGGAGGCCGTGCCTGCGCCCGTAACGTTGTATTCGGTGAAGGTGCCATTCGCAGCGCGCACGTAGCCGTGGGCCACGCCGCTCGCGTCAAAGTATTCTCCTGTGAGCGCCCCCTCCAGGTTGAGGCCGAGCGCCGCTGCGGTAAGGGTGAATACGGAGCCCGTGGGATCGAATGAGGTGTAGGTGGTATAAGGCGGGGCGGTCACGTAGCCGTGAGACACACCGCTCGCGTCAGTGTAGTTTCCGGCGATCTCCCCTTCCAGGTTGATGTTCAGGGCCAAAGTGCCCTGGCCGGCGCCTGTGCCCGCGTCCGGTTCGTTCAAGGTGGTGAAGGTCTTGTAGGGCGGAGCGGTCACGTAGCCGTGAATCACGTTGCCTGAGTCACGGTAGAAACCCACAATCACGCCGAACGCGTTGTTGCTGAAAGCGTAAGTGCCCTGGCAAGTCTGGGGGACAAAACAGTTGGAACCGATGTCGGTTGTGCCTGCGCCCGGAGCCTCGAAGGTGGTGATGTGTTGAGCGCTTGCTAAACCACATGCAAGAAGTACGACGCTTATTACTTTCCAAAGCTGCAGGCGATTCATAACTCCTCCTGAGTTGATTTGAAATGAGTGGTCATGGTGGAACTCCTTGGAAGCAGTGGCTGGTGTTTAGTTGTTCTGTTATTGGTTTGGAGACGGCAGACGTTACTGCCGCCGGCTCCGCCTACTTTGCGATACCGCTGAGTCTCTCCGCCTTGGCCTTCCAGCCAGGCAGGAGAATTTTCTCGTTTTGGCCCAGAGCTGTTGACATCAGATTCATCTCTTCTTCTGTGCAGCCGACCAGTCGGTTTTGTTCGTCTCAAGAAAAACTTCAAGGCCGCAGGCTGTCCAAGTAGCCGTACGTGCAGATGCGCGATCCTGGCGATTCACGCTGCGTGCCTACTCGGCTCGGTCTAATGGTTAATGTGCAACTCAGAGCAGAATCATGTGGTGTTCCGCGCATGGCGTGTACGAAAGCATTTGCAGCGCCATACACTTTCGCTACAGGCCGCCTAACCCCGGCTTTAATTGCGGTATGAATGAAATCAGGGGCGGACCACTCGCGGTGCGGTGCGATCTACACCAAAGCACTGCTTGAAATCACATTCGTTGCAGAGTTGGTTGCGGAAAGCCCGCGTACATCTACAAGAAACAAAAGTTTCGCAACAACAATTCTATGGAATAAGGAAGAATAAGATAGTTGTCATTTCGCACGTTATAACTAGTTGTAAATAGCAACTAGTTTTATTATTAGCATGAGAGGTTCGCGACGTGTCGCCTTTCTATTTATTAACTCCTTTTCATTACCTCCTTTTCAGACATCCCACTGATCGCGCGACACATTCGCGGGTACATTGCCCCAACACCACTGGTTCTTATATGCAACTAGTCGTACAATCATTCAGGGCAAGAATGCCAAACCTGAATAGAGGAAGAGTGCGCAGGGATCACAGGTCAGCGTGCGTTATGAACCGAATGGTCGAGGTGATTGGCGATCAGTGGAGTCTACTCATCATCCGGGACATCATGTTCATGAACCGAAGGTATTTTCGCGAGCTCTTGACCAAGTCTTTGGAAGGGATTGCGACGAATATTTTAGCCGATCGACTTCAAAGGCTTGTCAAGCAAGGGATCATCGTCAAGTCTCATGACCCCAGCCATAAACAGAAAGTCATTTACAGTCTTACGGAAAAAGGGATCGAAATGCTTCCTCTTCTGATGGAGATGAATGAATGGGGGCACAAATATTTGCCGGCCTCCAGGCTGAGGGGTTTAGCTCAGGTCCTGGTAGCGGGGGGGCCGAAGCTGAGAGCAGAATTTATGGCTGAACTTCGCGAAATGCATCTTCCAAAGTCAAGCGCCAGAAAAAAGGCCCGGGTCTCGACGAAATCTAAGCGTATTTTTGCAATGCAGAATCTCCAGGCGGCATACGAAGCGGAACTGGCTAAGAGAAAACAGTAGCGAATCATCACCAGTCGTTTGCCAGAATGGCCAGGGCTTCCACTGTCGCCTGTATCTGCTCCGGAGAAATCTGAACAGATTCGTCGTACTGAAAGCGAGGCGGTCTCCTTAGGTCGCGTTCTTGTACTTGTCCATGCCGTTCAAACCTCTACCGGGTGGGGCGTCCTTCAAATATAAACCTGCCCTTGGCAAATGCCGGATCACTGTCGAGAAACCCCCATCTCGCACTCAAAGATGTTGGCTTTGGTTCATTCCTTCTTCTCGTCCTGCGGCAATCGTAGTTTTTCCGCACACCGCGCATACTGTCTGCGAGTTGCTTCGGCTCGTACAGATTCATTTTCAATGCCTCCTGAAAGATAGGTTGTGCCAAAGTCTATTGCAGCTCTTCCAACCTCGTAGGTTCATCCGGGTTCATCCCGTCTCCCTTCAAGGGAAGATCACTCTCAGTGAGCGGACCACCGACCTGCGAGTGGTTATAATGGTGCTCCGAGATGACGCGCCCTGCCCGCCACCTGCGGCGAGCGCACCAGGTTACCTTGCAAGTTGCGCCTGTCGCGCCGCGGAGCTGGAGCGTACACGCTGAGTGCGTCTCATCCGCGCGATCTCCCCTGATGGGGATCGACTGAATCGATACGGACACGCCGCCAATCTCGGCGAATACGTGAAGCGGAACGAGGAAACCCGCGAGCCTGGTACGCACTGCGGCCTTACTGTAAACCGGCTCTTTCATCGTGTCTGTGGTTCCCGCAGAGTCCTCGGCGTAGAAATGATCGAAGATTTCGAGGTACTCTTCAAAGCTTTGGCTTATGTCCGCTGCCACAACCGCAGCGTTCAACGCCCGCTCCGAAGCGATCGTCCGACTCGGATCTTGGGCATCGCCCCCAACCTTTTGCTTGTTCCATGATTCGCCCCATTGGCAGCCTGTTAGTCAGGCCTCCGCCCGTGCGTTCGCAGGAGCGGACTTGCTGGAAAGCCCTTTACCAAGCAATTCCGCCTCTAACTTCCGCGCAAGAGAAGCGGGCACGAGGGCGTTCATGATGCGGTTCAGCCGGCCTGGAACGACTCTGGAGCGGTTTTTGAGCAGACCGCTGAGGCCCTCAGATACGCACTGCTCGACGCTCATCGGTTTCATCGGCATGGTCTTCGGATCGAGGCCGAACTTTTCGAGCACCGCTGTGTTCGTAAACCCGGCTGCCAGTACAGTGACATGGACACCTAGACGTTTGAACTCATAGTGAAGCGCTTCGCCAAGGCTGTGTACATACGCCTTCGCAGCTCCGTCATTCGCCATACAGGGAACGCCGTTCTCCGCACCCATGGCCCCCGCGAGGACGATTCCGCCCCGGCGCCGCTCGCCGAGTTTCTGACCGAAATGGTGGGCGATGTCCAGATGAGCCATCGTACTGAGTCGCAAGGTCTCCTGAAGCAATTGCCGATCAAGCTTCAAGAACTCGCCGGGATTTCCGGTGCCGGCATTGGAGACGACAAGGCCGATGTCGAGATCGTGCGTAGCGTCGGCGAGTCCCGCTATGAATCCCTCTTGTGAGAGGTCCATAGCCAAGGCGCGGTACTGAACATCAAACTCCTTTGAGATGGCGCGTCCCAGTTCGGCAAGCAATGCGTCTCGCCTGGCCACCAGCACCACGTTGATTCCCGACGCTGCGATTTGCCGCGCAAATTCCTTGCCGATGCCCGACGAGGCGCCAGTAACGAGCGCCCACGGTCCGAACTGTCCTTTATCAAGCACAGCTTTCATCATGTGTTCCTTTCTGGATCGATTCAGATTTGGCCGAGTCCACCATCGACGTTGATTTCCACACCTGTGATGTAGGACGCATCTTGCGAAGCCAAGAAAGCTACTGTCCCCGCCACTTCTTCAGGCTGTCCAAACCGCTTCAGAGGAACCTGGGCAATAATCTCCTTCGCAAATTCATCAATGGTTTCCTTGGGCAGTCCGGTCCTGTCAAAGATCGGTGTGACAATCGGCCCTGGCGCGACCGTGTTGACGCGGATGCCGCGCCCTGCCAACTCCGCGGCTGCTGTTCGTGCCAAAGAACGCAGTGCCGCTTTGGTTGCCGAATACGCGCTGGTCCCGGCAGTACCTGTTTGGCCCGCAACGCTGGTATTCAGTATGATCGATGCGCCGTCATTCAACAGCGGCAGGGCCTTCTGGATCGTGAAGTACGCTCCTTTGATATTGATGTCGAAATTTTCGTCGAACGTGCTTTCCGAGGTCTCAGCAAGCGGTGCAAACTTCGCCACTCCCGCGTTCACGAACAGGACATCGATTTTGCCCAGCTTCTGCGAGACCTGTGCGTACAGTTTGTCTACGTCCGCGAGTTTGGCCACATCCCCCTGGACGGCCACCACACCGTTTCCAATAGTTTTCAGTGCCTCATCTAGGGTTTTTCTGCTCCGGCCCAAGATAGCTACCTTCGCGCCTTCTTCCTGTAAGCGCTTTGCGGTCGCCAGTCCAATGCCGCTGTTTCCGCCGGTTACCACTGCCACTTTTCCTTCGAGCCTCTTCATGTCACTCTCCCTCTTATGCTGTATTGTCTGCCGGGCCGTCAGAGGCAACCACTTCATGCCGCCTCCGCCCCGGCCGGATTTAGACATTTAGATGACTATCATAAATCACGGATGCAACTTTTCTCAATTTCTCGCCTCGTAGTATGCTCTGTGCGGCAGGCAAACCAGTTCGTTACACTCTAGAACGACTATGGATTATTCCGAGGTGGGGAAAATATCGAAAGCACTGGCGGATAAAACGCGCCTTAGAATCTTTGAAGCTATCTCAGCAACGGACCGCATGAAGTGTGGCGAGATCGTCTCCATGCGCGGCGTCACTCCCGCAACTGTCTCTCATCATCTCAAGGTTCTCAGCGAGGCCAAGCTCATCGTCTGCCGGCGCGAAGGGCAGTTCGTCTATAGCCAGGCCGTACCTGGAACCATCGCAGCCTACACTCGCGCTCTGGCTAAAATCGCTGCAGGCTTGAAAGCAACACGCCGCCGTTGAGTACCCAGCGCGCAAGGTCGCACGTTCGGCATTTCGGTTTGAGCCCATGAGTCAAGGAAATTGGCCGGATTGTTAATGGGAAGCGTGCAACTGGCCTACGGCCAGACAGGATGCGAAGGAACGCGAGTCGCGCGATCATTGTAGATGCCGGTCGAGTGACAGCTACAGGGCGGCCAGAGCGCTCTCATCTGACTCGGACTTCGCCTCGCCGGTCGCTGGCGGCGTAGTCGCCGCAGCGTACATCACCTCGGGATACATCTTCGCTAGTAGCACGATGGCGGCATAAATCACGATTACACTGAGAAGATTCATCCAATTAAAGCTCATCCGCGAGTTCATCAGGTGGCCCGTGCCGCGAACGCCGTGGTTCGGGAGCGAGTAAAAGAAATTCCAGCTCCACAGGTATGCCGTGTTCCAGCCGATACCGAACCAGAGATTGCCGGTATGTCGCAGCGCCACGGACAGAAAGAACGCCATGAGGACATAGAAACCTATGTCGCCCCAATGTCCCTTGCTGGCCACAGCATCCAGCAAGCACGTGATGGCGGCGGCGGGCCAGAACCCCAGACCGCTGGTCAACGTAAACTGCATGTATCCCCGGTAACAAGACTCGATGAAGCATGCCTGGATGAAGCAAGCGACGGCCCACTGGAATCCATACCTCACTGCGTTGAGCGGCGATAGAGCCACCGTTCCGAACAAGTAGTTATGCACGACCGCCAGCATGACGATGACGAGTGAGAACATGGCGAAGCCCCAGAGCGCTCCCGTCCAGAACTGTTTGCCGAGCATGCGGCGGAATGGCAGGCCATAATCCGCCAGGCTGCGGTGCTCAAAGTGGCCCATCAGAGACGCTGCGATCAGCAAGATGGCGACTTGAGGGGCGAAGACGAGGATGGGGTCCCAGGGGGAGAAGCCTTCCGGCAGGCGATCGGCAATGCGGCGTTGCAGCGGCCCGCTCACCGCAATCATCAATCCTACCAGTACCGCGAAAATGAGCATCCGCCAGCCGGCGCGCGTGTCCTGCGCTCCCACGAAGATGCGCCGAAGGAGACCGTCGCGCGTTGCGTCGGGAATGACGACAGCCGCGTGGATCTGCTCCCCGATTTCTGTAGACGAGGGTTGTTCAGCGAGTGCGCTCTTGTCAGGCTCTGCCTGGCCGGCGGCGGGTGCGGGAGCCGCCGCAGCATAGTTCACCTCAGGATAGGCCTTCGCCAGAGGAACGATGCCGGCGGCGATCACGATCATCGTGAGAATATATCCCCAATCCCGGTTTGCCACCGACGCGTTGAGCAGGTGGCCGGTGTAGTAGACCCCCGCCATGTCCGGAACCGAGTAAACGAAGAACAGGCCCCAGGAGAATCCCACGTACCATCCGATGCCGAACCAAAGATTGCCAGTGCGCCGCAGCGCCATGCACAGGAAGAAGGCCATCAGAAGATACCAACCGAACTGGCCCCAATGGCTCTCAGTCATCACAGCATAAGCGACGCTGGTGACGGCAGCGGCTGGCCAGAAACCCACACCGGTGGTCAATGTAAACTGCATGTAGCCGCGATATAGGAATTCGCACTGCAATCCTAAGATTAGAAACGCGACAGCCCACAGCACGCCATACTTCACTATCTCGAGTGGCGCCTGGGCCGACCTTCCAGGGGAATAAGCATGGGCCGCTGCCATGATGGCGATGATGAGCGAGATCATGAGAAATCCCCAAAGCGCTCCCGTCCAGAAGTGTTTGCCGAGCATGCGGCGGAATGGCAGGCCGTAGTCGATCAGACTGCGATACTCCAGGCTGCCCATCAGCACCGCAGCGGCCAGCGCGGCGGCGAATCGAACCCCTACGTCGATGGCTTGGCTTACCGCCGGGAAACCTCGTAGCAGGAGATGGTCCAGGCGGCGAAGAGGCCAAGTCGCTCCAAGCATGACTCCCATCAGGACAAGGAAAAGGAGCAGGCGCCAACCGGCGCGCACGCCCTGGCGTCCGACGAAGATCCGCCGAAAGTGGCCTCCGGGCGTCGAGGCGGATGTGTCGTCTGACCCTTGCATTCGGAAGTGGCGACCGTCGTCTAAGCCCACGAGATTCTCTTATGGGTTCTCAAAATTTAAGTTCATTGGTTGATCCGGCATGGACGAACCTACCTTCCCAGTCTTGGGAACATCCGTACCAACAACCTGTAGTTCGACGCTATTCAGCCAAACCGTTCCCGTTCCACTCAACAGCACACCAAAGGCAATGACGCTGGCATCTTGCGGCACATCCAGTACTACCTGATAGCTGTGCCAGCCGTTCGTTCCCTTGATCGGACGGTCTTCCATATTGTCGAAAGCAACTGATTGTGAGTCTTTATCCACTCGCATCCACAAACCGGCCCAATCTTGTACTTGGTCCGGCTTTATAAATGCGCTGAGGCGGAGGCGCTTGCCAGCATATTTCTCCGCGCGAAATTCTTGCATCAGAGTACCAAACCCGTAGCTCACCTGCTGGTTGGATTTCAGGTAAGCGCTGGGATGACCGTTGTAAGCGATCTGGCCGTCGATGCCGGTGTCGTAGGACGCCGGCCTGCTCCCGGCCAGAAACCAGCCAGTTGGTGCTGCCGCTTGTAAGCTTAGAGAGTAGGCGATTAGCAGGAAAACGCCGACGAAGGCGCGTGAACGTTTTGTAGTTTTGGTTGTCATAGTGACCTCCTTATGGTCGTCATAGGTTGCGGCGGCGACTAGATTCGAATAATGAGGAGCAACTTCACCGCGTTAGCCGCTCCTCACTCCCAACCAAGCCAAGCCCGGCTTAGGTGAAGCACTGGGCAAACGATCTTGGTCGGCTGGCGGGATACAGCCGAATCCGCCAATCCCGACAGCAAGTCCGGCTACCCGGGTGTCTGGTCTTGACTAACGAGCGGACTGGTATATATAGGCTGAGACCAAGGTCCCACCTGCACGCAGTTACCAGAGTGGTTGTCGTATTCGGTCTGCAATTCGAAAAAGACTCCACTCCACATCTGGTTAGCTTGGTTGTTGTCCCAGGTGTTGGTCCCGTACAGCCATGCGCACAGATCTCCAATCTCGGCCCCACTTGACGCAGTCCAACCTGTGCCCACTATTGGATCGGTTATAGCTTCCGTTAGTTCATGGGAGACTACATTCGCCGCCGCGTCGGCGGCTGGGTCATTGTTGGGAGATGGCGTGTCCGGAATCTGACAATATCGTGGGTCGGCGTAAGGAATGTTCGCGTATATGAACGTCGCTCCGTTATATATAAAGTCGGAGTGGTACCCACACCAATTCGAGTAGGCGCAACCGCCATCCGGTAGGCATGAGCCTTCACCGCTGGAGGTAAACACCAGGAATATCTTGTTGAGCCCGCCCGACCAGCCATTCAAAGCCATGGCATGTCCGACCTCATTCTGTACTTCAGTCTGGGAAAGGCAGTTTATGCCCGTGACGGGGTCGGTGCATCCACTGACAGGGTAGGCGCGGGTTTCAACGTAAACGCCGCCCAGGCCAGCGAGGTTGTTGATGTACTGGGTGACGCCGTTGACTATGTCGTAGTACTGAGTATTGTTGTTATCGATGCCGTGACCGGCATACTGCGCCAGAAGGTTCTTCTGGAGGAGTTGATAGTGAGCGGACATGCTTGTTCCGGTCCTGCCGTCCTGCAGCAGTCCGGTCGCTGGAATCCAGAAGATCGCGTAGGTTGTGGCTGACAACATGACGGGCCCGCCGCGATAAGAAACCGCTCCACCGGGAGGAATCTGCTGCAGCCGGAGTCCCTCACTGGGAGTGGGAAAGATGTGGGCGTTGTGCTCTGGCTGATTGAATGTCAGTGGCCCGAGGTCCTGCGCGTGGGCGTAGCTCAAGCTAGTCACCACCAGAAGCGCCAGGAACAAGGAACCGCAAGCGGTCCCGGTGCTCGAGAAAAGATTTTCAGTATGTTTGTTGGAGATTTGCGTTGGCATCTGTGACCTCCTTGTGACCATAGTTGTGGCGGCGATTGGTGTTGAATAGTGAGTACCAGCTTCACCGGCATTAGCTGCTCCCACTTCCCACTCAAGCAAAGGCGGCTTGGGTGGGGGACCCGCTCCTCTGTGAAATTCCTGCCCAAGCAGAAGCGGCTTGGGTGGGGCACTGGTAATAGAAAGCTATTTTGGCGTTGCGGTCCATGTAACGGTGCACCCGCGTCCTGGCGGGGCGCCGTGACACGCAAGCAGTAGTCGAGCCTTAGGGGCAACGTCACATGTCTCCGCAGCATTCCACCGGTGTAAGTTTTTGCTACATAAGTTCGGGCCCCCTTCTACCTCCATCGTCGCGCTGTCCCCGGAGCCGGCTTTGCAGTCGTGCTTCGTCAAGGTAACGGTCACTTGCACAGTTTTGTCGGTCGTATTTTGATAGATTTCCATCTTCTTGTTGCAACCGACTGTCGCGGTTTGCGGGCCGTTGGAAATGGCCGAAGAACACGGATGATCAGCGACCGTAGGGACAGGCAGGGGATACTCCGCTTGTCCCAACTTATAAGTTACCGGTGTTTGGTTTATCAGAGAGCTATCGGCGGCCATAGGACTTGGTGAGAAATCCACGTAGGCGCCTAGTGTCTGCTGATATCCGGAAGCGCCCAGATCGAACGTCGTGCTGTATCCGGGCACCAGGGAACGACTGGTTACCGGGAGGTTTCGCACTACCCATCCGGCAGCTTGACCGTTGTTGTATCGTTCTACATTGATGTACCCGTCGCCATAGAGCATGGTGTAGTCGATAGATATTTGGCCGTAACGCGAATACTTCTGCGGCGCTTCCGGACTTGTAAAGCTGATCTGGGCGAAGGATATGCCCGACGTTGGCTGTTCGGCATAGGCAAACCTCAGCATCACCATCACTAAAGCGACGACAAACAGTGCGCGCTGCCGTAGATCTATCGAGGTATGAGTCTTCGCGGTTTTCATGATTGACCTCCTTATGGTCATGGGTTTGTGACGGTGGCTAGTCTTCGACAACGAGGAGCAACTTCACCGCGTAGCCGCTCACCGTTGGGATCCGACCCAGGCAAGTGGAGCCCGGGCCGGATCCCTATATCCAGGGCAGCTACTGGGTGACATTCACCTCCGAGCAGTTGTTGCTCTCGAAGTTGGCGTCGCCATCCGCTGAGTCGCTGATACTTACGAAGTACTTCCCGGGAGATAAGCCGTCAGGAAGCAAAAAGGACACCAGTTGACTTTCGCCGGAACCACTCACTATGCTTGCTGCAGTGGTAGTGGTTAAAGCGGCGTCTCGGCATTCCCTGGCCAATTCAACTGTAATATTCTCCGCCCTGATGCCTCCATCCGGGAACCCAGAAGCCGCAAGGCTGATGTAGTTGATACCGGCCACTCCGCTACTCGGCGATGCCGGCTTATCCAGTTGGACTCCGGGTCTCTTTGGCAGCATGACGACGCTGTTCAACTGCTGCCTGCGAATGAAGGGTTGGGGATTTGTCTGCAGGAAGAAGTCCCCACCACCCCTGGTTTCTGCAATAACACCTTTCTGTCCCACCACCCAACCGGTCTGATGATCGGTGAAAGACAGACCAAAGAGATTGACATTGCCTGGGAAGGGAACATTTTTAGGCTGAAAGGCGCCGCCATCGAAAGACCTTAGAACGTCGTCGGGAGCCTGTCCAACTGTCCACACGGCTCGTCCGGAAATCTGAATCCCTCTAAGGTCGCCATTTCGTTTCAAGATTTGTTGTTTCCAGGTTTTGCCACCATCGAGTGACTTCCACGCTCCAAAATCGTCATCTCCGACAACCACGCCGGCGTTACCGATAAGCCAGACACTTCGGGCAGGGTTCATCACGTTCGGCACAGTCATGGCTGGCGTCCATGCGCCATTTCCGTCTTTGTCTTGAACCGTCAAAAGTATGGTTGGCGCAGCCGCGGCAGCACCGCCGACCGCCCAGCCGTAGTATTTCGCACCGACTTTAACAAAGAAGACCCCATAGAGCGGAGGTCCGCCGGTTCTCTGAACTTTCCACTTGTTACCGTTATAAAAAATGATCGTACCCATGTCACCAACTGCCCAACCATGGTCGGCATCAACAAATTTCACGCCGTTGAGGTTGTTTGTTGTGTTACTGTCTTTGAATTTCCAAATCTGTTTTAGATCGTCATTTAGCTTGCCTTCGAAGTAAACGATAGCTCCCATTTTCTTATCGTCGCCTCGCGCGTTTCCTACTGCCCAGACGAGTTTGTTGTTCACCGCAGAAACGCCATTAAGGTTAGGTGTGGTCTTATCTGCGCTCTGCAGTGTCCACTCGTCCTTCGACCCGTCGGCCGTGTAGAGGATGGTGCCCTTGTTTCCTACTGCCCATCCTTCCTGGGCAGGAAGATATTTCACAGCGGGCGAGATCAGGAAGGTGAGTACAGCTATCACCATAACTACGCTCTTCAGTATCGGACGGATTTTCATGGTTGCTTTCATATTGGCCTTCTTCTGGTCATAGGTTGTGGCGGCGAATAGTCTTGATGAGCGAGGAGCAACTTCACCGCGATACCTGCTCCTCACCAGCAATTAGCACTTAGCAACTAGCAGTTAGCTAAATCGCAACTTCTAACTTCCTGCTGGGCGCACTTTCATCGCGACCGGTAGCGCACGGCCAGAACACATCCCGGCGGCAGCACCCACTCGGGGCGACCAGGGCGGTGTCCACGCGACCGGCACAAAATAATCACCAGCAGTGCCGGTATCGTTCCTGGAATAACTGCCTTTGGCCAGTCCGACACCGGCTGCTGGGCGATCGGAGCGGTATCCAACTCTTGCGCCTTCATTAGCCCTCCTCTTCGCTGCGCTGATCAGCGCGGTGCGCAGCAGCGTCGCGGTCTGCTGACCCACGGACGTATCGATCAGCCTCTCCATCTCCTCGACCGAGAGAAAGCTCTCGCCCACGCGGAAGCCGCAGACATAGGCGTTCTCGCCGATGAGCTCGGGCGAGAAGCCGGGATGCTCGTCGAGAAAGCGGCCGAACTTGCCCACCTGATCGGCTCGCATTATGGTTAGCGTTTTCATAAGCGCCTCCTCTTTCCACCTGCCTGACGACCGGTATCGAATCACCCCTGCACGTTGACGAAGTAGTGGTACAGAGCTACGGCGATAACGCCTGCCGCGGCTACGCTCAGAATCGTCATACAATCCTCCATGCCATAGCGGTCGTCTTGTCTCACTCCCGGAAGCGGGAGGGTTGTCCCACCTCCGGAAGCGCTCCCCTTTGAAAGGCAAGACATCAAGCTCGGCCCGATTTCCGGCTTTCGTGAGCGCACAGTAGGACAGCTCGCCGACAGGAGCAATGACCAAGGGCTGATTTGTGGATGGGTTGGCGGTGACCGCCTAAGATGCTGGAGAAGCTAGGTTTTTCAGGGGTGGTAACCGGAAGCTTTCGAACTGGGAGGTGAAGCGGGGTATAATCCGGCGCAGCGATCCGCCTATCCCAGGTGGCTATTAGTGAGCGCCACGCAACAACTGCTCCGCTTCGGGGTCTTCGAGCTAAATCTCGACAGCGAAGAACTGCGCAAAGCCGGCACGGTCGTGAAATTGCCGCCGCAGCCCTTGCGGCTGCTGGCCCTGCTCGCCAGCCAGGCTGGGCAGGTGGTGAGCCGCGAGCAGATCGAAAAGCAACTCTGGCCGCATGAAACCGAGACCGACTCCGAACATGTAGTGAACAAGTGCATCAAGCAGATCAGAAATGTACTGGGCGACAGCGCCGACCGTCCCCTCTATGTCGAAACCCTTCCCCGCCAGGGGTATCGCTTTGTCGCACCGGTAGTCTCGAAGGTCGTTCCCGCGCCGCGGCCTCAGGTGGTGGAGTCCGAGTCCGGTGAGCGGGACCGCCCCACAGTTCGGCTGGCCGCATCAGGGGGAGTGGCGGCAGCCCTGGCGGAAGCCGCGGCGCCGAGCCATGCGCCTGCGCCGGAAGTAATGACAACACCCATACCGGCGCCTGTACCCAAACGGCAACCTGGATTCCAGAGATGGCTTCTCATCGGGCTCGGAGCAGTGGTGATAGTCGGAGCGGCGACCGGCGGCGTAATTTATCGGCGTGCGCATAGGCGGCCAGTACTGACGGAGGGAGACACGATTGTGCTGGCGGACTTTGAGAATAAAACCGGTGACAGCATTCTCGATGATGAAACGCTAAGGCAAGGGCTTTCGTCCGCCTTGGAGCAATCTCCCTTTCTGAACATCCTCTCTGACCGGCGCATTGCGCAGACCATGGCGCTGATGACCCAACCTAAGGCAGCTCTTCTAACGCCCGAACTAGCGAGTGAAATATGTGTTCGCACCGGGAGCAGGGCCACCATCGAAGGAACGATCGCTCTGTTGGGTAAGGACTATGTAGTGGGATTGAAAACGGTTGATTGTCACACCGGCAAAGACATAGCGCTTGAACAATTTACCGTCGACCAAAAGGAAGAGATACTGCCGGCACTGGGCAAGGCCGCTTCGCGGATCCGCCGGAAGCTCGGAGAATCGCCCGCTTCGGTACAAAAGTACGACGTGCCCCTGGAAGATGTGACCACACCATCACTTGAGGCGCTACAAGCCTACAGCCTGGGACGAAGGGCATTCTCGAGAGGGGATCAAACATCCTTGGCCTTCCTGAAGAAGGCGGTGGAGATCGACCCCAATTTTGCCATGGGCTACGTGGGTCTTTCGATGCACTACCAGGGAACGCAGCAGGAAGCCGAACTTGCCCGTAGAGCCTATGAGCTACGGGACAAGGTTAGCGAACGGGAGCGCCTCTCCATCGAGGCAATCTATTACCTGGATGTGACAGAGGAACTGGACAAGGCGGCGATGGTGTATGAGTTGCTGCGGCAGAGCTATCCGCGGGACATTGTGTCTTACACAAACCTGTCCTACACCTACGAGGAACTTGGCGAATGGGAGAACGCACTGGAGCAGGCCCGCGAGGCACTTCGGCTCGAGCCAAATCATATTGCCTATGGAAATGCCTCCCTGGCCTACACAAGCCTCAACCGTCTCGACGAGGCAGAAGCGGTACTAAAGCAGGCGAAAGAGCACAACATCTTGTTGTTTACTCGCTGGTACTTTCTCGCTTTTCTAAGGGGGGACACGGCTGAGATGTCGCGCTGCGTGACGGCCGCGGGCACGGATTTGCTGGAATGGCAAGCCGACACTGAAGCCTGGTACGGAAAGTTGAAAAACGCCAACGAACTGAGCAGGCGGGCGCTGGATTCAATCCAGCACAACCAAGGCAAGGAAGCTGCCGCAAACTATCTGGCAAGGACGGCTGTGCGCGACGTGGAGTTCGGAAACCCGCAGCGGGGCCGCGCTGAAGTTGAGGCGGCAATAAAGCTTGCCCCGAACGTGGAGCAACCGTGGGCGATTCTGGCGCTGGCCCGGGCGGGAGAAACCGCAAGGGCTGAGAAGCTGACCGCCGACCTCGACAAGGCACATCCGCTCGGTACGACTGTACAGCAGTATTGGCTGCCCACAATCCGTGCGGCAGTCGCCTTGCATCGCAAGGAGCCGAAGCGAGCGATCGAACTACTGAAGACGGCTAACGCAATAGAACTGACGGATGAAGGGGGTTTGCACCCTGCTTATTTGCGGGGAGAAGCGTATCTCATGCTGCAGGATGGGAATGCAGCAGCCGCGGAGTTTCAGAAATTTATCGACCACCGGGGAGTGACCGGAACCCTTCCCTTGGGAGCCCTGTCGCGCCTCGGTTTGGCGCGTGCATATTCTATGCAAGGCGATACTACGAGAGCCCGAGCTGCCTACGAGAACTTCCTCACCCTCTGGAAAGATGCCGATCCCGATATTTCTATCTACCGGCAAGCCAAAGCCGAATACGCCAGGCTGCAATAGCCTGCACACCCATTAGAAGCCCTCGGTCGCGAGAATCGCTCTATTGACGCTTTATAGGCAGTCCGTTGGTCGGGCGCATCTTGCTCGCACCAAAAGCTGATGTCTGTGGGCAAGCTAACCGTCAGCTCGCCACAGCGCACAATCAGGCACTTACAGGCGTCGTTTCCTGAGGGCGATTGGGCAAGTAGTAGAACGCTCGCTGAGCAGTTCCCTTACTTAGCTTGAGCCTTTGGCATACCTGCGACCAGGACAATCCGATCGTGTCGGCGGTCGCACAGGTAGAGCGTGACCTGATAAGCGAGCGGTCCGCACCGGCCTACGCAATGCGCGGGCAAGAGGTAAGGAGTTTGGAAGGCCGCGCGCACGAATCGATGCCGCCAGTCTCTTTGCCACCTTCCTCCCGGTAGTGAATGATAATGTATTCTGTCGCGCAAAACTGCCGGACCTTCCCAGTCGGGGAGGTCGAAGTTTTAGCAATCGGGCCATCATCATGGGTTTCGTGCCGGTCTCTGAAACCCACCGAACATACGAAGTGGTCGAAGGAGTCCGCCCCATACGGCTGCGCGAAAGCAGTCACATAAACGGCATGATAATCCCGTTTATCGGCAGCGCACGATAACGTCTTTTATCATTCACTACTCGGCTTGGCAACCCCCAACGGCTTGGTTACTTATCCTAGATGCCGAGTTCCTCGTCCAAGTGGATTTCGGTTGGACGAACCGCATCATTCTTTGAGGCCCTTTGATTCTCGGGCTCACCCGAACACTGTGACGCGCAATGACGGAGACGGTCCTGCGACTCTAGTGCGCATTGAATTACTTGCTAAATGGATGGCGGACGGATACCAGCCTTTGACCGCCTCAACCGCAAAGGGTCCTACTGGGTTGCGAGTTCGACGAGATTGGTCCGCACTCGGTCTCCGACCTGCGCGCTCTTTAGTGTCGCAAGGAATTTCTTAGTGAAGTCCTGCTGCAGATGGAAATCCTGTGCTGCTTGGGACCTGTAAATCTCGTAGAAAACGAATGTATTGGGATTGTCTTTTCGTGCCGTGACGTAAAACGCTTCGACGCCCGGCTCCGCCCGCACCAACGGCAGGTATTGACGTACGGCCTCAACAATCTCCGCGTGGCGCTGTGGCTGAATTTTTGCTTCGATCAGCATGATCACCTTTTCGTTCGTCATATTGGACTGCTCCTCTCGATTTACATTGGCCGGCTGGTTCACTGCCTGCTCCGCCCGGAGGTCGTGCACCGCGCCCCCGCTTGCAACCATTAGCACTGCGACGATTACGATTGGGATCGTTTTCACGTGGGAATCCTTTCGTTAAACTCCACTCGGCGCCCGCTGCGGGATTTCGTAGCCGCGTTCGCGGTTGTCATGGGATTTCTCCTGTCTATTGGTTAGGCTCGGGACTCACCAGTAACACTTTCTCAGTATCGAGATTACTTATTCGTCGCCGGAGCTTGATTAACTAATGCCGCGCCTGCCTCGCTGACGATCTCGTCCTGGGAGTCCGTGCCTCCCGAGCAACCGATTGCGCCGATCAGCGCTCCCTGGTCGATCAGCGGAATACCGCCTCGAGATGCAATCACTCCATCGAACGCGAGCAGATAATTGAGGTGCATAAGGTTGATTCCATCCTCGAAAATCTTAGTGGGACGCCGGAAAGTCGCGGCAGCGCGCGCCTTGTGCATAGCAATCTGGATGGCGGCAAGCATTGCACCGTCCATTCGCTGGAAGGCAACGAGGTTACCGCCGGAATCGGCTACGGCTACGTTCATCTTCCAATTCCGCTTCCTCGCCTCTGCCACCGCGGCGTGAATCACCGCCTCGGCCCGCTCTAGTGATATCGGAGGCCCGTAGGGTACATCGAATGGTATTTGGTCTGGGACGACATCAAGAGGATTCGACGTGGGCCCCGCTTCAGGGGCGGCCTCTGTTCTATTGCTTGACATACATTTCCCTCCCGAAGGGTCAGACTTTGCCTCAAGAACCTGTCGATAACACCCTGTCCGAGAACCGAGTGTTCTTCTGAGCGGGCAAGGCGGCGAGTATAGCGCTCATCGAGCGGCGATCTCGATTGGGAGTTTGCTCTGCATTCGTACCCTGGGCACTCGGCTGGCACGGAGGTCCCCATGGCTAAGCAGAGTCATAGAAGGTGTGATCAGACTGATTATTCCCACTGAGGACAAAGAGATTGCCCTATCTTGGGCAATGGTGAGCGACTTCGGACCGCAGGGTCAATTCTCAGCGAATCGCAGTAGACCGGCCTTCTGCGCGAATGCCCTTTGGGGTAACAACCCAAATATGCGAGGTTGCTGCAGCGACTCGAAACCTCTTCGGAAGCTGGCATCGGGTTACTTCCTACAAGCCGGTTTCTGGCCAACTTCCGAATAGCCGACAATCCACTCGGGCCACAGCTGGCGAAGTGGATACCGTGCTCAAAGGACGGGATAGTGCGCCGCGAAGCCTGTGAAACTCGTCTCGAATCCGCAGCAGGTGAAGTTGTGCCCTGATAGGACCCTCAGAAGACTCGTTAGCGAAATACTGAAACAGCTAACCGTTGACTTTGGGGGGAGAGGATGGTATTTTCGACGGCCATCCAAGCAACCAGGGCTCCGAGGGAAGAGAAGCATGAGCCGGGCTCATCTTAACCCGAGTTCGAACAGCTGAACGGCCCCACACACCAGAGAGAGAGAAAGAAGGCTAAACTATGCCCCATGCGATAAAGCGTCCCACCAAGTCCGCAGCCAAGAAGCAAACCACCAAGGCCCCTGCCGGCAGGCATCACAGCGACAGCCCCCATCCAAAAGAATTCGATATTGACTTGGATTTCTTAGGCGCAGACAAAGAATTGAAATTCCTGCTGAGCCTACTCAGGCCTCTGCTGCAGCAGGTTATCGAAGGCTCCAGAAGGTGCGAGCAGCACCACAAGGTGCGTAGCCATTACACCAACATCACCTTTTGCAGCCACTGAGTTTGGAGTGACAGTGCCATTGGCGCGGAAGAAAAAGGCAGAGGCGGCCCCCGCTCCGGACGGCACGCCGCTAGCGACCACATTTATATTGAAGATAGCGGAGCGCTGCAACCTCAATTGCAGCTACTGCTACATGTACAACAAGGGGGACACCTCATATCTCCGTCGCCCCAAGTTCATGTCCCAGGAGCTCGCGACGGCTGCGCTGGAACGAATTGCCAGCTACGCGGTGCGTCACCATCTACCCGAGGTGATACTGGCGCTTCACGGCGGTGAGCCGCTGCTGGTCGGGCGGCGCTGGGTGCAGTGGTTTCTGGAGGAGATTCGCCAGGTAGAAGCGAACAGCGGAACACGGTTCATTGTTGGAGTGCAAACCAACGGCATCCTGCTGGATGCCGACTGGATCGAGCTGCTGAACGCTTACCGGGTGACGATTGGCATAAGCTGCGATGGACCGGAAGAATGGAACGACCTGCAACGAATCGGCCTTGATGGCAGCGGATCCTACCAGAGAGTCAGGTCCGCCATGGAGTTGCTGGCGGCGACGCCGGGCACGCGCTGGGGTGTGCTGACGGTAGTGAACCCGGCGGCCGAGGGCAGCGCGGTATTACAGCACCTGGCAGAGTTCGGGGTACAACGGGTCGATTTCATCTGGCCGGACTTCAACCACGACAATCCTCCTCCCTGGCCAGAAGGGACGCTGGCACGGTATTTCTGCGCGCTCTTCGACTACTGGTACGACGAAATGCTGTCGCCGCCGAAGATCCGGTTTTTCGAGAGCGCGATGAGCCTGATGGTGGGGGGAGCATCGGAATGCGACGCATTGGGATTACACCCGGTTGTCGACATCATCGTGGAGTCGGACGGGACCTGGGAGCCGCTGGATACTCTGCGCATCTGCGGCAATGGGATTACGCGTACGGGGCTCGATGTCCGCCGCCACGAGGTCGAGTCGATCTGGAATTCTCCGCTGTATCAGATGGGGCTGCGGAGCGAGGAGCTATTGTCGCCGCAATGCCGAAAGTGCGTCTATGGCAAAATCTGCGGCGGTGGGTACCTTCCTCACCGCTACCGGCGGGCGACAGGGATAGCAAATCCGAGCGTGTACTGTGCTGACCTGCTGGAGCTACTGACGCACATTCGGCAGCGGATCGTTGCGGACCTGCGCCAGGCCGAGATCTTAAAAGACGCTTCGTGAAGCACCGCTAGCTGCGGAAGTCCGCACCAAAACGGCTACGGCTATCTGAGATCGCACTCGCAAACCAAGTTCCTCCCTAACGACGGGCGCTATAATGCTCGCCAGAAACGACAACCTGCTGTGCGCCTAGAATGGCTGCCAGAAGGGATCGATGCGCGCTGCACCTTCTCAACGTTTCGGACCCTATGACGTTCTGTCGCCGCTTGGTGCAGGCGGCATGGGCGCTGTGTATCGTGCACGGGACACTCGGTTGGGGCGCTTGGTCGCTATCAAGGTGCTGCCACCGGCATTCAGTGCAGACTCCGGCCGCTTGCGCCGGTTCCAGCAGGAAGCCGAAGCGGCAGCAGCGCTAAACCACCCTAACGTTATGGCAGTGTTTGACATCGGCACAACCGATGAAGGGGCACCGTACATCGTTTCGGAGTTGCTGGAGGGATTCACCCTGCGCCATTACCTCCGCCATGGCCGGCTACCACTACAGAAGGTGATCGACTATGGGGGCCAGATTGCCCGCGGTCTGGCGGCGGCGCACGAACGGAGAATAATTCATCGCGATCTCAAGCCGGAAAACATATTTGTGACTCGGGATGGGAATGTCAAGATCCTGGATTTCGGTCTTGCGAAGCTGATGGACCTGCCGCAGGTAGGCTCAAGCGATCAGACGATCTCGGTAACGGAAGGAGGAACCTTGCCGGGTGTGGTCATGGGGACAGTGGGCTACATGTCGCCGGAACAGGTACGGGGAAACTTATGCGACACACGGACGGACATCTTCAGTTTCGGGCTGATTCTGTATGAAATGCTGGCGGGAAAGCCGGCGTTTAAGGCGGCAACCGACGCCGACACGCAGGCCGAGATTCTTCGCGGCGAGCCGGAACCTTTGAGCACAACCAGTCGCAGTGTTCCGCCAGGTCTGGAACAACTCGTGTGGCATTGCCTGGAGAAGGAACCGCAGCGACGTTTTCAGTCGGCGAGTGACATTGCGTTCAGCCTGCAGGCATTGTCTACTGCGGGGTCAGCACCATCGGGCGCTAGGCCTGCGGCGTTGCCTGTGCCAAAGTCACGTTGGCCGGCGGTAGCGCTGGCAGCAGCCGCAGCCGTGGCGCTGGGAGTGGTCGCATTTCTCTTCGGTTTGAACCAGGCGCCCATCGTGACACCGCACTACGAGCAGCTGACCTACCAGCCGGGCTTAGTGACGTCGGCGAGAATTTCGCCCGACGGACGGACCGTTCTCTGCGCGGCACGGTTCACCAAAGGCTTCCAACTGTATTCGATCCGCTTCGACAGCATCGGAGTGCGTCCGCTTGAAGTAGAGGCTGACGAGGTACTCAGCATCTCGTCGAAGGGTGAGGCGGCGGTGCTGCAGGCATGGCAGTCGCTGGCCGGCTCAACGGGCGTGGGATTGTTGGCGCGGGTCCCGCTGGGCGGCGGCGCACCAAAGATGGTGTTGAAGGACGTACAATCCGCGGACTGGTCGCCGGACGGAGAGCAGTTGGCGACGGCCCGCTATGTCCGCGAAAAGCGGGTGTATCGACTGGAATATCCAACCGGCAAGGTGCTGTATGAAACAGCGGGATGGATTGCAGGAGTGCGGGTGTCCCCGGACGGAAGGTCCATAGCATTCATCGATCACCCGGAGTTTGGCGATGACGGGGGGTATGTGGCTGTGATTCCGAGCGCTGGAGGAGCGGTGCGGCGGCTCAGCCGCCTGTGGGGAAACGTGCGGGGCCCGGCGTGGAATCCCCAAGGCGAAGTGTGGTTCTCAGCAACCGATGTCGGTTTCCATTACGCTCTATACGCCGCGACGCAGTCGGGCAAGTCCCGACAAGTGTTGACCGTACCAGGCGGTGTGGTGCTCAACGACATCGCGAAGGATGGAAAAGTACTCGTCACGGACGCCGTCGAGCGCACCATCATCATGGTTTCGACGAAAGGGCATCCGGAAGAACAGAACCTTGCCTGGCTCGACGATACGGAGTTTTTCCGATTTTCGCCGGATGGGACGCAGATTTTGATGGGCGACGAAAGCAGCGCCAGCGGAATCCATCATGCCAGTTTTCTACGCGACGTGGACGGATCTTCGGCGGTAAGAGTAGGCGAAGGAGACGGCATCGCGCTCTCTCCGGATGGGGAGTGGGTGCTATCGCGTATTCCGCCGGACGAGCTGGTATTGCTACCTACCGGCGCCGGCGAAATTCGCCGGTTGTCACGTTCCACAGCAAGCACGGACCGGTCAGGGGCAGACGCTTCCCAGATTGCGATTCGGGCTGACCTGCCAGCTGACTGGTTGCCGGACGGCAAGCGTATTGCCTATGTCGGCGATGACAGTCGGACACACTTGCTCGACCTGGAAGGGAAAGACATTGCTCTCACTCCCACGGGCATGAGCGGATACCTGCCGACGGCGGACGGAAAGTCCGTGCTGGTACGGACGACGAACGGGAACTTCGAGTTGTACCCGGTGAGCGGCGGCGATCCCGCACCGTTCCCGTATCTGCGACCGGGCGACCGGCCGGTCCGATTCAGTTCCGACGGCAAGGATATCTTCGTACGGAATTCGGTAAAGGGAGTCCCGGGACTCAACGTTTGTCGCATTAACCTGACGAACGGGACGAGGTCGTTACTATGGCACCTGCAAGGCCCTAACACTACGTTGTCGAATGAAATCGCGCTGGTGGATGTGACTCCTGACGGCACCGGTTATGCCTATGGTTACCGGCAGAAATCGACTGTGCTGTATTCGGTAGGCGGATTGAAGTGAGGTGCGGCAGCTGTGTCCTGTGCGAAGCGCCACTCTTCCGCGGGACCTCAGAGTGCGGCGTTCCGTCGCTGCGGAGAGCGAGCTCAATACAGCGCAAGCGCGCAACAGCCAGAGTTACACGGGTCACGAACGAAGCAATCAGGAAGTAATGCTAGCCAGAAGTCGGCTTCTGGGAAGTTAGGCTCTAGCTCTTTGGGCAAGCACCCCAACTGCCTGGCAGAGTGCTCCGCTCAACTCCATGTAACGCGGCGCCCACGCACGGAAGAGCATGGGTTTCGGCTCCCATTAGCTCCCCTTGCAAGCGGTCTTGGCTCTGGATCACGAGTGATAACACCTGTGGCTGATGTTGAAAAAGCCCCTTCAAGTGCAGAGACTGCCGAAATTGGGTGACTAGAAATGTATCCCGAGTACGGAATACGCTGCAGCTTCCAGAAGCGACAGGAATTCCTCACTCTTCGTCAGACACGCAAGGCTCGCGAAACTCGCGCAACAGCAATCCAGCCGTGACCGGCGCTTCCATAAAATCTTCCAGTGGACGGTGACGGCGAAGCACCGGTTGCGTGAGATTCGGCACCATCATCTCTTCCCACGTGATCCGCTCAAAGTAGCGATCGATCATGAAGTACTTTCCCTGGCCGAGGTCGTCCTTCATCCATCGCGAAACGGGCGGCGTAAAGCAAGGATGCGTAATGCTCATCAATAACTCGCCACCCGGCTGCAGCACCCGCGCGACATGATTGATTGGCGGCCGGATAATCTTCCACATCCATGAGGCTCATGGAAGCAAGCACCCGGTCGACCAATCGCGTACCTGACGCGTTAGCGCTGATGGGTGCCTTCCATTTTATATTCGCGGCCATGATAGCTTCGTCGGCTGTTTGCGGAGTCTTAGGGCTTATGGCTGGACCGGCCTTACTCGCAGGACGGCGATCAGGCCGCACGTGCGCGCTCACTGCAGGGTTCTTATCGCTGTCCGATATCCCCTGGGTACGCTTACACGCTCGTAGTTTTGCTTCCAACAACAGCTATACAGCTTGACGGTCGTTCCGGTTGGTGGGCTCCCGAACCGGGTCAACGGCGGCAGTTCTCCTGGCTGACTTCGCAATGCGGGGCTTTGCCATTTCCCTCTCGACGTCGCGAAGAATTTCTTCGTCGGATCCTTTCTTCTCAACTTCCTTCACCGGCATAGAACCATCATGTCACACCTTGAAAAGCAAGAACGGTCAGTTCAGACCAGTTCTTCAGAGACTTGCGATTCTCCTCCGGTCCCTGCGTTATTGTTTGAGGCTACGGGCATTGTGCTGCCGGAACCCGCCCGTAAACGCACTCGAGTCCGTCTGAGCAGGGATGCTTGAAGATAACGAGCTCGGCAGAATTGCCGTAAGCTGTTTCTCACACCGTTGAACACTGAGGCTTGTGGATAGAGGCGCTTGTCTTTCGCACGGACCCGGCACAAAAAACTACAGCGCCCTTATTCATGAAGATTCCTTCAGAAAGATATTGAGAAGGGAGTTGTGAATCCGAATCTCGCCGTTATATTCGATGAACCCGAGTTTTCTGAAGCGGTTCATGAAGAAGCTGACTCGAGACCGGGTCGTGCCAATCATCTCAGCCAACATCTCCTGGCTGATCTTTGGAACCACCGTCTCGGGCTTGCTTTCCTTGCCGAACTGGGCAAGCAACAATAGAATCCTCGCCAGCCGCTTTTCACTGGAATTGAAAAGCTGATCGACCAGATCGGCCTGGACGCGAGCGTTGCGGGTAAGCAGAAAAGAAACGAACACATCCGAGAGCGCGTGCTCTTGATGAAGGACACGCACCATTTCTGCCTTGCTAATCCTGAGCAATGCACACTCGATCATCGCGGTAGCAGTCGCGAGTCGCAGAGGATGAGCTAAGACCATGCAGTCCTCCCCTAAGAACTCCCCGGCACCCACCAAGGCAAGCGTCGCTTCCTTTCCGTTGGCGGAGGTGACAGTTACTCTCAGCTGGCCCTTCTGCACATAGAAAATCGCGTCGGCAGCGTCGCCTTGCACGTAGGCCGTCTCATTCTTCTTCAGGTTGAGGACCTGCTTTCCAACCCCAGCTCTCGTGAAAAAGGCCGCGGGATCGAAAACCGTGTCGCCACTTCTTGGTCCCGACGTGGGTGTTTGGCGCCGGAAAGGCTTTGAAATTTCGCTTGTCCTTGGTTTCGCGGGTCGCACCGAATTAGCCGAGGGAATCCGTTTGCCAGGTCGGCCTTGGCTGCGGTCTGGAATGGCGTCGGTGCCCATTTCGTACCTCCAAAGGGGGCAGCGCCCCGACACCTCCCATTGTACCCCTCCAAGAAACCGGGGACATGCGCTTTCGACCGCGGGCAGCGTCCTCTGCTCGTCCCACGCTATGAAAGCTACCCAACGTACCGGTCACATTGTTCACAAGCGCAGTGCGCGAGCCCAGAGCTGATTCGCGCGCACGAGCTATTCCGCCATACATATTGAATGCTGGTCAATTTTGCGCAAAGCGGGATTTAACTGCATCACCACCACTCGACGAGAGCTTGTTGACATGGCTATGCGACGAGAAGCGCAAAGCCGGATCGCAAGGCTTCATTGGGGTTTGTGGTGAGCACACGCCTGGCCCCGCGCTTACGCGACAGAGATCGCGACAACGGCGGAAACGAAATCGCATCCCTGCGAGCGAAGACGCCGAGGCGGTCTTCGGTCTAATTGCCGCCCACGAGTTCCATCAGTTCGGTCTCGGCCTGGCTCCAATCCTCGTCTGCATGGTTATCGGTTCTGCCGCGAAACTCGTAGATCTGGTAAGCACGGGTCCGTATCTCTTCTTGCGAGAAGGTGCTCGCTGAATCTTTCTTGAAGGTTTCTTGCTGCTTGGGAGGGTTTGATTTCTGGCCAACTTGAACCTTAGGATTACGCACTTTAACTCCTGTGCCTGCCACAACTAGGAGAAGAAAACTCCAGAACGGCTGACCTAGTTCAGGGGATCTGAATGAGAGATAGGAAGCAGGAAATCTCTCTTACCTTCAATGGTACGCCTAGTAACCGGCGTTATCCAAGCTTTATCTTCAGTTGTTACGCTCCAGCCAAGGTCATCTTTCGTACTGGCTACGCAGTTCATGTGGGTAGTCGGCACGCTGTAATTGTCAGTTTGAGTTGACAATACTCAGGCAATCAGATATAGTCCGAATTGAGGTAGTTTCCACCCTCACCTCTTTCAGGTTTCCTGAATATAAGTCAGCCCATCTGAAGCTCCCTTCCTCTTATATACCTCGCAACCTTTAGGAGGTTGAATATGTACGCACGCAATATCTCTTTTCGTCTGAAGACCAATATGCAGTCTGATTACACCCGCACATTCGAGAACCAGATTCTCCCTTTACTGCGCAAGCAGAAGGGCTTCAAGGACGAAATCATGCTGTCGAGTCCCGGCAGCCAGGATGCGCTTGCAATTAGTCTGTGGGAGAGCAGGTACACTGCGGACGATTACAATACCAACATCTACCCGCAAGTGTTGAAGACCTTGGCGAATGTAATTGATGGAACGCCTCGGGTCCAGACGTTTGAGACGGTCGTGTCGACCTTCCATAACGTCGCCGCAGCCGTGTAATTCCGACAACCTGTCGAACGGGAAGGTGGCTAATCCTGCCTTCCCGAGCTACACCGTGTCTCAAGAAGCCATCACACACAGCATGCATTCCCGCTTGTGACACCTTAGTTGTAAAGGGCGCGATTGATATATGCATGCCATCGATCGCGCATGAAGGATGACGGCCATGCATCTATTCCAAAATGCAGAAACTATCGATCGCCTGGTAACCCAGGGCGAACTCCTTTTGAAAACCTACCACGCCGAATACGACAAGAATCCCGCAAGCTTCCATGCTGAGTTCCTGCGTGGCGACTTCACCGGCTGGCGCAGCACGGTACACACGTTGTACGGCGATTGCGCGGAAGAGATCATTGATCGTGTTTTGATCAGGACACGCTTAGCCGTTCCCGGGGACGAAATGCGATATGGTGCCGCACATGGCCTTTGAAGCCATTCTGGCGGAAGCTCAGCAGCTTCATAGCGTTAGCAATCGTCTTGAGGCACTGGCGGATCAACATCCGCCTGTCTCAGGGGTGCTCATGACAATTTCGGGAAGCGTGCGTAACACGGCCACTGTCACTGGAAGTGTTAGTTATGACAAAAACGACTAAGCCAATCTGAATAGGTTGGTGACGACGTGCGCAGATTAAATGCTAGCGGTAGCCTTACCATCGTGTCTCCAACATAGTCAAGGAGAATCCAATGACACCCAGGAAACTACTCGGGTTCGTCCCAAGGTCCGCTTGTTGCACTCGCCTGTTCGTGCCATTAATGGCGCAGAGCAGCTCGCAATCCAGCCCACGACGACTACGCAGAACCCGCTAGCCGCTCAGACCCAGAGCAGAACCAAGCCCGCCCACACAGGATCCGGCATCGGTGCCGCAGGTCCAGATCGCCAGCGCGGCAACCAGCGGACCAATAACGGGGAATGAACTCCATAGCTCTTGCCGCGAATCCTAGTACCAACGCATACGGAAACCGCAGAGCCGACAACACCGCGCTATAGAGCACCAGTGATATGCCCGCCAGCATGGGCTGCGCGCGAATAAAACGAGCCAGCATCACGTCAAGGTTGGTCATGATCAAGCGCAGAAGTCGCCGCTGGTTGACCTCGCCAAATGTGTGCAGCAAGGTTGCGGAGAACTGTCGTCTGCCGCGCAAGAAAAAGATAGCAAGGATGGGAATCAGAACAACCCAAATCACACTCTGCAACCCCATTCCAACCGCTGTACCTGCCTGACCACTCCAGGCAAGAATCTCTGCCTGATGGGCCGCAATGAACTGTTCGATTTTGAGCTGAGTGTCGTAGCTCCGGCCATACCGATTGCCTAATTGCCAAACGATCTTCCTGTTGTAACCTTCTCCAGCAATCCGGGCAGCGACTGGCAACCGAATCGCATCTTTGCGCTACGCAGCCGCGCAGGCCATAGCCCACGCCGGATACAACCTTAAACTCGAGTCTCCTTGTCCCTACTGCAAGCACTGCCCCCGCTGCTCCCCGGAGCCTGACGGAGCCGGTTCTATTCCGTCCCCTGCAGGTCAAAGTAGTTCATCTGTCTTTCTTCTTAATGATGAGGGTTGCGAGTCAGCGAGAGGCCATTGATCTGGTTCTTGCGGTCAAATTCTAAGTGCTCGATTCTGCTCGGGGAGGGCAATGGTATGACCACTTAGATACCGTGTGCAATTGTGCATGAGCTTTATTGACCATCCACGCTAGATTCCTGAGTCATATGATGTATTTTTTTCTATGAAGGACGGTACCCCCAATTGAATTGTACCGAGGAGACAGATGGCGATTGAGCGAACTCTCGGTTTCAGTCCCACAGTTTTCCGCAAGAAGTTTGGTTCTGGGATGACGGTGCGAACCTACCGAGACAACGAGATCATTTTTTCGCAAGGGGACAAAGCCGATGCAGTTTTCTATATCCAGAGCGGTACCGCGAAGCTCACGATGGCCGCTACGCGACGCAAAAAAGCGATAATCGCCGTCCTGCTGCGGGGTAGCTTTTTTGGCGAAGGCTGTCTGGGCGGGCAATCTCTGCGGATGTATACGGCGAGGTCAATTGGGACCTCCAAAATCACTCGCTTGGAGAAGGAGAGCACGCTCCGCACGCTCAGGCACGACCGGCAGTTTGCAGCGTTGCTTAATGCGTACCTGCTTTCCCGAGTCATTCGAGTGGAGGAAGACCTGGCAGACCAATTCTTCAATTTCAGCGAAAAGCGACTGGCACGAGTTCTATTGTTGTTTGCGCAAATAACAACGGAATCAAAGCCGGAGACTTCCCTGAAGGTGAGCCAAGGAACTCTAGCGGAGATGGTTGGTACTACCCGCGAAAGGGTAAATAAATTTATGAATGGGTTCAAGAAGAAAGGGTTCGTCCGCTACAACGGCGGCTTGCAAATAAATAGCGCACTTATCAGCGCCTTTCTGCAACGTCAGCCCATGTCAGTAGTCAGGAGGGCGTAGCGTCCAGATGGGCTTCCCGAAATTGACTACCCTTTGGTACGGAGAAGTTGTGTGACAAAAGAACTTAGCCCTAAACAGTTACTCGCCGTCCGATGTCTGAATTCCGGATATTCCTCGATAGGTTCCACGACCTTCAATGCGTCCACCCTCGTAGATCCTGTTCGCCTTGCCTGCGAAGCAATCGGTCACGGCCTTGCCTCACCCGATATCGCCGTCTTCTTTAACGACCGCCTGGGGATCTCCTTGTTCGAATGCCTCTTCGGGAAACAGCGTTGCGTGAATGCCACCCTAGATCGTCCGTGCGCCGCGTTTACGCGCGGTCCGACCATCTGACCGACCTCCAGCGATTCATCGACGAGAATGGATCTCCCGCTGCTTGAGGTGTCGCTGCCACAAGGACAAACAGCCCAGTGGTCATCGAGTCGCTACAAGCGGCAGCCGCGTCCAGTTCATGCAAGTGTTGGTAGGGCGAACATTGACTTTTATTCACCGCGCGGTATCACAAAAATTTCGTGAGCGCATTGCACCTATAGAACCAGTGCTCCGGTGTTAAGCTCACACGGGATGCGCACAGTGGAGTCCTTCATCAGGCTTATCGTATTCGCCTCGTAAGGTAGCGGGTTTTCGACAGTGTGCAATATTGCACAGACTCGTGTTCCTGAGCACACTAGGATTCTCGCTAGAACCTTAAAAGATGGAGGCGACACAGTCGTGAAGAACATATCCAACGGCTTGGTTCTCGTCGTGGACGACGAGGCGAGCATTTGCAGCAGCACGGCCATGCTGCTGAAGTCGGCAGGATATGATGCTTGCACCGCCGAAAACGGCTTCGACGCCCTATTGCAACTCGCAAAAGTAGCCTCGGACCTCATCATCTCTGACCTCAACATGCCGCAAATGTCGGGATTCGAGTTCCTCTCCGTGGTGCGTCGCCGCTTTCCTGAAATCCCGGTGATTGCGGTCAGCGGCGCTTACGATTCCGGCGATCAGGTTCCCGGCGGAGTCATCGCGGATGCTTTCTATAGCAAGGGGCGACATCACCCCGAAGAGCTTCTGCGTACGGTTGCGGAATTGATTGCCAACAAGTCGGAGCGAGCGATGGCGCATCGCCGCCAGTCGGCTCCGGTCTGGATACCGCGCAACGGAAAGGACTCCAACGGAGTTCCTTACATTGTGCTGACCTGCACCCTATGCCTGCGCTCGTTTCCCTTGAGCGTCCTACGGGAAAACGTGCAGGACATTCAGGAAACTCCCTGCCTGTTCTGTGTAAACCCTGTCCGGTACGTCATCGACTTTTCGGTCGAGGTTGCCTCGCCGAAAGTACGCATCGCGGGGGCAGTCGGATAGCGGATCTAATTGAAGTTGTCGGGCATGGTGCCCAAAGGGATACCGCTGTGTGAAGATGCGCCGAAACCTGCACCATTCTGACGACGACGCCCAATCAGTTACTGGCCGACGTGCACGCTAGGATGCCGGTGATGCTCCCGCCAACGAGTTATGACCTCTGGCTTGATCCGGGATTTCGGGATCTGGCAGCCACAACCGAGATGCTCATCCTGCCAGCAATCTGCCCACAGAGACTATATGCAGTACGACCGCTATGCCGATTAGTTGCCATGCTGTTCGCCTCCCAATCCACTTTTCCCCGATCGCTCTTCGTAGCACATAAACGCCGCACGGCAGGTTGATCAACACCGCCGAGATCACTCCAGGAGCATAGCCGCCCCTGACCAGAGCAGCCAGTATGTGCCAACCTGCGTTCACCAGCAGGATGCATTCCAGCAAGAGCGCCGATATCAGTAGGGCCTTGCTTGGACATAGTATTGCCCACCCGATTACTGCCAGGGGCAGTACTGTTCCTATCACCAACGCCAGACGGAGGTCATGCGGGTTCTGCAATAAGTCAGGTGTAGGGAGCCACCGCTGCAATCGACTGGGTGACCACAAGAACGCCGGGAAGCTCAAATACTCCTCGGTCGTGTGCAGCACAAGTGTTGTGCCAATCAGGACCAGCACCGCATTTCGTGAAATAGAGTGCATGAGGGAAAGATCATGTTATTCGAAAGAAAAGTCGATGGTTCGCAGACCTGCAGGCCGGCCAAAGAGTCGGAGGAGCGAACTCTCCGTCGCAGGTTGGCGCGCAGACCTGTACCCGGCTTTTGGCGTTCAGAGAATTCTTGGGGATTTGCGCCAGAATACGCTGCCGTGGGTCTTCTCCTCTACGGGTTCGAGCCGCGATAGCGGATTTCAGGTTTTCCAGTTGGACATGATGGCTCCGGAACGCTCAGCGGGATTTGCTCCGGGCACAACCATCAACCGTTCAGCGAGAATGAAACCTACCGTGCCGACAAGAATCCCCGCAAATACGTCGGCGATGTAGTGGTAGCGACCATAAATTGTGGACACGCACATCGCGATGAAGAAGGGGAGGAACACCCAGAACAAGTAGCGGCGGTAGCGCCAAGCACCGAGCAGTGCAACGAACGATCCCAAAACATGACCGGAAGGAAACGCGCCGCCGCGCACCCGTCCCCAGCCTTCAATGAAATCGATCAAGCTGGTGGCGGGGCCGCCCACAAGCGGGGGTAAATCGAGTGAGCGCATGGCAAAGAACGGCGCTTCGACGGGAAAGAAAATCGAAATCATATACCCGATCGAGTAGGCGATCATCGAAGCGGTCATCACTGTCCAGAACGCGCGCAACCCGGCAACTCCTGACGGATCCCCTGCGGGTGAGAAAGCAGAGCGGACCGGATGGCGGCGATAAATCGAGGCTCCAAGAATCGTGAGGAATAGATAGTAACTCATGTAGGCGACTTGCATCGCCTCGTTGACCGAGATGCTGGAGAACCGAGTAAGCCACACTGCCGGATAAACGCCCGTAAGCCGACGGTCGAATTCAATCAGGGCGGAATCCCGCCACGGCTGATCAGTCAGGTGAACGAGAATTTGCAGTTCTTCGAAGCAGAAAAGAAAGACAGCCTGCGGGTACCAATCGCGCACCCAAGTAAGAGTCCGGGCAAGTCGAGACCGCGAGCGTTCGCCGCGGCTGACGCGATCCGCGACATTCACGAGGAAGAGAATTGCGGCAAAGACTCCGAAGTGCACGGTGATATTCAATGCAGGGTGCGCGAGATTCTTGTGGAAAATCAACATCAGGGCGCCGCTGAGTCCCAGATAGGAAAGCGCGACCCATTCAAACGCGCCGCAGGGTTCGAGGATCGCGCTCGCCAGCGACCATGCACGGTTAAATGAGCACGCGATGATATGGCGGTTGGGACGCAAAATGTTGGTGGCTTGGGCCAGTTCTCCGGAAATGAAGACTGCTAATCCGAGTATTTCCTCTGCCTAGATGCTATCGCTACAGGACCCAGTTCAACGAGGCGGCTCATTGCTATGGAAAGACTTTCCTGGAGATGCGATAGGCCACGGGGTCGCCCCAACAATCGTGAATGATTGTCCGGGCACGTGGGCCGCGGCGGTTTCTTGGTGGAGATTTAGGAGGAGAATTCTGCCATCAGAGTGGTAGGCCTCGCCCGATGCAGTCTGCGCCTCGAAAACTGGCATGGCACAATCCAAGTACTCCCGCCGGTTGACTGAATCGGTGTCCGTCAGGTCGGTTCCGATGAAATCACGCTCCGCGTCAACCGCGGGGTCGATCCTGTGGTTGATCAGGTGCCCTCGCTTGGCGATTTCAATCGCAACGTCATGTGTGGCGGCACCCGCCCACAACGGCGTCCCGCCAATTGTGTAATCGGTTTTCCAGATTCTAAGATGATGACGCCGGGAGACAATCCCATCCGGATCGGGTAATGCATACGAGTAGTCCTGCACTCTTCCGAACAAGTAAAACCTGGCCATTGGCAGCCGCGAGTCCTTGGTTCGACGCCACAAAAGGTGCCAGACGAACATCGGCTTCCATTTATCGGTCTTCACCCACTCCGCGCGTTGAAAGGCTTCCTGTAGCTCGTCTTGTTGAGCGACAAAGACCAGGTTCACCATGTCGCCCTCCCGTCCTTCACCGTTGAAGACACGTGGCGGCAGATAGTCCACCATCTCGCCCAGTTCGGAAGATCTTGCTCGCGCGCGCCGTAAACCTGCCGATGCAACCGATGCGGCGCCGTCGATTTGCGCCGCGATTTCCGTACTTTTCACGACAGTGCTGTCGTGGCCGCGAGTAAGCAGGAAAACCGGAGTGGCCGGCAGGAAGACTAAACCGGTGGTGATCATTGCTGCGACCATCAGCTTGGTGCGGGAGTGGCCTTTTACATCCATGCGTGCCCGCAGCCTGACTCGATCGCCGTTGCTCAGCTCCAGGGAGTCGAGTTTCAGGTTTACTTGCCCGCCTATTCCTAGAAGCCGTCTGCCCTTGACTCGAGTGACCGAGCCGCGGGCCATGGTGCCGGCCGGAATAACGGTGAAACCTCCAACGCTCACGTCCTTCACGACAACAAAACTCAGGACGTCCCCAACGTGAGCGTGAGCAGAAGAAACGCTTTCGGCAAGCCGAAGGTCGACTCGAGTGCCGTCCGGAATGATCAGCGTGGCAGGAGCAGCATTCACCTCCTGGGCTGACATGCCAGACAGGAGAAGCATCATGAGGAGAAGGTAAACCGATACTTTGTCCGGACACGCGCTGAACAATTTATGCCGCCTTTGCTGGAGGCCTAGCCTCTTACCCGCGACGGCCAAAGATGTCTAGCGCAATGGCGTTGTGGATACAACACTCTAACGCTTTTAAAAATGTCTTGTATGTTCAAATTTGCACATATGAACCTCCGGGACTCCGGAGCAGGGTGCGGTGAAGCGAGCAATTGTGACCAGCTTTCGGCAACTGATCGGTGGATACTCTACTTCAGATAAGGAAACCTCCCAACCCAGACCTTAGCGGGTCACATCCTTCGAGCAATAAGGAGCTCTCGATGAATCTCAATCTGATGGATCCCAAACTGATTATTCTCGCAGTCGCAGTGGTTCTGCTAATTGTCGTCGCTGTTGCGCTATACATTCGAAAACGCAGGAAGACCTCGGCAGAGCTGCGCAATCGTTTTGGACCGGAGTACCAGTTTGCTGTTCAACAACATGGCTCCGAGCGTAAAGCCGAGGCACAACTGGCGGATCGTGAAACACGGGTTGAGATGCTGAAGATCCGTGATCTTGACGTAATCGAGCGTGAGCGCTACTTACGCGAGTGGCAGACGGTGCAATCCCGCTTTGTCGATTATCCGAAGGGCGCAGTGACGGAAGCCGACGAACTGGTGTGCTCGCTCATGCGGACGCGTGGCTATCCTGTGGCTGACTTTGATCAGCGTGCGGCAGACATTTCCGTTGACCATCCCCAAGTAGTGGAGAACTACCGGTCGGCACACAAGATCGCATTGCGCCTTGGCAGAGGAGAGGCCAGCACCGAAGAGCTGCGCACCGCGATGATCCACTATCGCTCACTCTTCGACGAACTGGTGCAGGCGCAAACAGTTGGCGACCAAAGAGTCGCGTAACACAAGAACCTGTAACTTTCCAAAGAGACGAGAGGTCATAGAAATAGATGGCACAATCAATCCTGGAACACACGACCGAGCACATCGCCGAATCAGCACGCAAGGCATCTCGTGCGACATCCGCCATCGCCGATGCAATTGAGGACGGGGTAGGAGTCGCGAGGCGTGTCGCGAAGCAAGGCGGCGACGCTGCTGAAGAGTTTCTCGATGACACAACCAAGCGCCTCCAGCGACATCCAATTGAAACCGTTGTAGCAACATTCACGATCGGCGTTGCCGCCGGAATATTTATCGGCTGGATGATAAAGCGAAGATAATGTTTACCAACAGACCGCATACTGACATGGTCCTCGGCGCTGGATCCTTCGCGGTGAAGCGGAATGGGGCTAGCTCCAGCAGTGTGTCCGAGGAGTGGTCAGTCTTGACCAGACGGGGCATATCATTCCCAAGCATAATTGGCTTGACGCTTGAGTTCGCAAGATGGACGTAAACCTAAATAGGAGGCTATCTGAGTGCGACACTGCATTATCCGCTCGACGGAACTCTACCGAAAGCATTCGGCATAATGATGCGGCTTTTTAGATTGTGCCCCCACGCCAACGTTGGCTGGCCCGTGCGTTGCGCCGGAGAGGGGATATCTTCACAGCATTGCTGTGACTGCGGAGCGCAACGGACGTATACCCTCCAGCCTAACCTGCAGATCGGCCCGTGGGAGCGTCCGCAACTGGGCTCCAGTTATCCTCTTGCGATAGCCTTCCCATCACGTCTGGCAAGTGGACCGACACCGCGCGCGCAGCCTGCGATTTATTGACGAGCCGTGCTCTGAAATAACAGCAGAGCAACAACATAACAATCCTATCGGAACATAGAAAGGTAGTACAGTATGCCGTTACTTCAAGTTGTCCTGGTCCTGGTCGTCGTTGGGGTTCTTCTGTGGCTGGTGGATCGATTCATCCCCATGGCAAGCTCTATAAAGTCAATATTGAACGCCGTGGTGACAATCGCCGTGGTATTGTGGCTACTGAATGTCTTTGGGCTCATGCATTACCTTACCAACTTTCACATTGGCAAGTCGTAACGGGGGATGGCAACAGAAGAACGTGAAACCCAGAGGACGGAAGTGTGTGCGCAATGAGAGATGGGCAAGCCGGATGCGGACACCCGTTGATCATTGGATTTAACGAATGGTAAGGCATTCAAATCGAGATGCGTCGGCCTGGCAGTCTGGACTTGGTAGGATCAATAGGAATCAACACAACACGGCTTGCCGTTAAGCTCCAGCCAGCTCAGTAGGGAACGCAAACTTGCCTGGGCCAGGGCTACACAGGAATCGCCCGCACCATAGTAGATGTTAATGGTATCCCCGTCCTGCTGCATGGTGTGTCCACACGGGAACACCACGTCATGTACGTCGCCTCCGCGCTCATAGTCGGTTTCGGGTCCGAAGATCCAGGAATCGCCCCGCAACAAACAAACTTCTGGCTTTTGAAGGTCAAAGAGAGCAAGACCGACTCGGTATAACGAGCCGGAGGCCGTCTGCTTCACGCCGTGATACAGCACGAGCCAACCGCCGGGCGTCTCGATAGGCGGCGATGACAAGCCAATCTTGTTTGCATCCCACCACGCGCCCTTGCGCGCCTCCATCATCACCCGATGACCTCCCCAGTGCCGTAGGTCGGGGGAGTAAGAAATCCAGATGTGAGCCCCCAGAGGAGTCATCGGCCGATGGATAAGAGCCCACAGTCCGCCGATCCTATATGGCAAAAGGGCTGCGTCCTTGTCGTCCGGCGACATAATGACTCCGTATCGCTCAAATGTCTGGAAATCCTTAGTTAGTGCGAGAGAAACACCCGGACCGCCTTTGGAGTATGAGGTATAGGCCACGGCAAATTGCTGCAGCTCTGGAACGTAAGTGATACGCGGGTCTTCGATACCCCAAAGCTCTTCTGGATAGCTATCTGGATCAGGTACAAGAGTCGGTGCTGGATCGATGTTCCATCCGTCTACACCGTTTACAGAACGAGCCGCGCACAGGTGCGAGAGACCGCGGCGATCCTCCACCCGGCAAAGTAGTAGTGTCGATCCGTCCGCCAGCAGGGTTGCTCCGGCGTTAAACACGCTGTTGATGCGATACGGCCAATCTTTGCTCGCCAGGATCGGATTGGAGGCATGCCGATGAAGCAGAGAGTCGGTAGATTCGATAGAGTCGATAGCCAGGGTCATAATGATTTAACAAAACATGAACTGGTATTCCAAATGTTGGACCGCAAGAACATCCGCACTGCACTGGCAGCTAGCTACATTGTAGTCTCTGGCGGTTGAATATTCTGAAGCTGCCGCATCTCCATGAGTGCCATCAAGAACGACAGCGTTGACTCCGCTCCCTGGTTCTCATTGGCCCGATCAGGGTGGAGACCATCCCGACAGCCGCCCGTGGTGGTGTCGTACAAAGCGGTTTTCAGGTCGTTATCTCCCAGGAACCAATTGAACGCCGCCCGGGCCTGCGTGCGCCATCGTTCATCCCCGGTCGCGCGATACGCCTCGAGACATGCGGAGACGGTTGCACATGCCTCTACCGGCTGCTGATCGAAACGGGCTTTTTCACCGGCCTTGCAGTAGAAACCCTGCGAGCCGATGGGGACAAAGTGGCCGTTAACGTTGCAACATTGTTGTGTCGTAAGCCACTCCAGTGACTCCAGGCCCGCCCTAAGCAACCCTTGGTCTGAACTGCGCGAGCCTACCAACAATAACGCCTGGGGCAAACGTGCGTTGGAATAGGCCAAACTTTCTTCAAACCAAACCCAACCTGGCCTACGCGTGATTCGATAAATATTCAGCAATTTGTTGGCGAGAGTATTTCTCTGCCTTTGTCCAGACCTATCTCCCGGGAAACGATCGAGGTATGCCTGAATCCCAAACAAAGAGAACGCCCAGGCCCGGGGGCTGGTGAAGCTCAGCACCGCCGGAACGGCAAGCTCAAACAGACGCCCGGCAAGACCTCTCAGACCTTCATCCACCGTCTGTTTTACCGCGGTTCCCAAGGCCCACAAAGCGCGGCCGTGACTGTCTTCCGATCCCTGTGGCTCCTGCCATTGACGTCCATAGTTCAGAAAGTTACGGAACCGTCCATTGGCGGAATTAAAAGCAAGCCAGAGAAAAGCCAGGTATCGCGAAGCCAACTTTTTCGCCTCAGCTTCTCCATTCGCTCCAAATTGCTCCACGAGAATCGATACGATCAGGGCGCGAGCATTGTCGTCGGTGGTGTAGCCCTCATGATGATTAGGGACGGCGAATACTGCGTGCTGCAACATTCCCGTGTCGTCCGTCATTCGAGTGAGATGGTCCAGCTTTACCTCCGGCAAACTGGGGGCGCGGTTTGGCCCAACTGTGTTTGGACTGACCAGGCGAGGATTCCACAGGCGCTCTGCTCTGGCTCGCTGGAAAGTGCGCATGTAGTCCTGGGCCACGCTTTTCCAAACCATATTGCGCGAGTACAAGTACGCGCGTTTGCGCATTGCGTGCCGTTCGGCCTCATTCTCCAGTAGCCGAATGGTCTGTTCTGCAATTGCGTCCTGGTCGTTGAATGGGACTAGTATTCCGCGGCTCTGATCGAGAAGCTCAAGCGCATGCCAATAAGGAGTCGAGATGACGGCTTTCCCGGCGCCCAGGGCATAGGCCAGCGTTCCGGAAACAACCTGCGCCTCGTTCTTGTACGGTGTGATGTAGATATCGGCTGCACCGATGAACTCCATCATCTCCTCAGGGCTGACAAACCGGTTGTGAAATATGACGTGCTCCCCAACCCCGAGGTTCTTGGCAAGCAACTGCAGCGATTCGCGGTATTTATCTCCCTCGCGCCTTCTAATATGAGGATGGGTCGCGCCTGCGACAATATACGTAACATTGCTATTGTGCAACAGAATGCGTGGTAGAGCCTGTATGACTGTTTCGACACCCTTATTTGGAGAGAGCAAGCCGAAGGTCAGCAATACAGATTGGCCTCCCACTCCGAAGCGGTCCTTGTAAAAATTCGGATCGACGAACGCCAGGTTGGGCACTCCATGCGGAATGACGTCAATCTTGGCCGCAGGAACTTGGAAGATTTCCTGTAGAAACTGCGCGGAGTGTTGGCTCATCACAATAAGGCGGTCGGAGAGCTCCGCGAGCTCCACCATAACGCGATGTTGGTCAGGATTTGGTTCGCGCAGCACCGTGTGAAGGGTGGTCACGATGGGCATGTGCAGTTTCCGTAGTAACTCCAGGATGTAGCTCCCGGCTGGCCCGCCGAAAATTCCGTATTCGTGCTGCACGCAGACCAGATCGACATTGGTGAAATTGAGGAACTCAGCCGCGCGTCCATACGACGGCAGCTCCTCTTCGGTCAGCTCGAATCGCACGCGCTCGGGATAGCTGTATTCGGACTCCGGATCATTCACCGGCAGTGCGAATAAGCGTTCGGTTCCGTACTCCGCCGAGACAGCATCACATAAATCGGTTGTAAATGTGGCGATCCCGCACTGCCGGGGAAGATAGTTCCCAATGATAGCGATTCGGCTGGGCAGAGAAAGATTGACCGCTGTATCGAACGGCTTCGCTGACTTGATCTCCGACACATGCGGCAGCAAGGCAGCAGTGCCCGAGGGTTTCCTGAATGGCAGGGTCTTTGGCAATGACATGGGATCCGATCTGCTCAGCATTTGGGAAGGTAACAGAGTAATCGTGGCGTTGATCGGCGGAGTCTCCCCCGAGAATGCCTCCGCCTGACAACGCCACGAATTGTTCGATTACCGCCGTGTCGCATTCCGCAGCGAAACGGCCGTAACGTCAACTATCTGCTCTCGGCAGCTTCGTGCTGGCTCGCTCGTTTTTCGGCAGCCTTTACCGCCGCGAGAAAAGGGTCGGCGCTTGCGGGAGTGTGCACTTCGCCCGAAAGCGTTTTACGGAAGGAAGTGTCCTTGCCATACATCGCAACTGTGGAGTCATTGTCCTGTTGGATCTTGGCGCCATCCACCGCGATCCCAGCAAACAGACCTTTAGTCCGCGAGTAGCTCAAGGCCTCCGTGTTCATCTTCCAGTCGGTGCCTGCCGAGGCATGCCTTCCAACCGGACCAGCGGCCGCCGATGCTTCGCCGCTAAGTTCAAACTTGCTCGACAGCAAACCTTGCACGCCCTTGTCATTCATGAACAACACGACAAGATCAACTGACTGACCGCCAGCCTGAAAGCCAAAGTTCCCACCACCGATGGAAATGAATGCTGGCGCACTCCAGCCATGGCCGGTGCGGCAGGTAACCACGCCGCGTCCATGCTCTCCACCCACGATGAATGCGCCCTTCGCCATGTTCGGCACCACGGCGATGCACTTGGCGTCATTCAGCACCTCGTCCGGTATGCCTTTATCGGGCGCAGCCATGATCTCATTCATGACCGTGCCCGCCGCTTGTAGGCGCGCAGTAGTATCTTGCTGGTCCGAACCAGCGAACGCAAAGGGGACCAAAGACAACGTTAACAAGGCAATTGCATATTTCTTCATCAGAACACTTCCTTTTCTTCCACATCGCTTGTGGACGAACTTGTGACGGCTAAACCGCGGGAGAATCAGGCCGTACGACGGCAGTTGATCAGGTTAATGACCAGGACGACGACGGCAATGACCAACAAAAGGTGGATAAGGCTACCTGCAATGTGGAAACTGAAGCCGAGAAGCCACAGAATCAAGAGAATGACAAAAATCGTCCAGAGCACATGGTTCTCCTTATACCGAATGTGGGCTCAAGATTGTGCGATTGCTCAAACAGAGCTGCGCTGTTACTGGCACAGAAGTTAACTCCGAGTCCGCTGCCTCGCTGTTGCGCCAAGCCTTACGAATCGTAAAGCTTTATCCGGCGATTCACTAGATCCGGCCAAGCAACAGCAAAATAACCACAACCACGAGGACCAATCCCAGACCGCCGCTCGGAGCGTAACCCCACGAACGGCTGTGATTCCACCTCGGCAGGGCACCCACCAGAAACAAAACCAGAAGAACAATCAAGATGGTTCCAATCATGTTTTCTCTTTCCTCTCTAAGAATCTGCCGAGCGAGTGCGCTTTTCGTGGGCGCTCCCGCGGGCCGAGTTAGCTGCAATCAAGCTTGCGATCGCCTTCAAAAAGTTGTGAGGACTCTGCCCTTTGGCGTAGAAACTGTCCGCCATGATTCCGGCAGGCACGGTATCCCCCTGATAGTCGCCGCTCATCAAGACAATGGGAATAGGCGGATAGCGGCTACGTACATGCGAGATCAACTCGATACCCGACATCTGCGGCATGTTGAGATCGGTGACGATCAGATCGGGGACCGTTCTGCTCAACTGCGACACAGCAGCCGCGCCGTTATCTGCCTCCGCCACGTCATAGCCGGCCGCCAACAGCAACATTCCCAGGCTTTCGCGAACGCTCGGTTCGTCGTCCACAACAAGAACCTGGCGTTTCGAGCCATTTGGCATGTTCCCTCCTAACGGGGACAGCGAGACAAAAACTCCACCTAATCACTGTCTCATTCCGCACTCGTCCACGTCTGAGCAAGAATGAACACCTCCGTGGAACGCCCGTGCTCCGGTTTTTATTTTCCAGGATAAAAACCCACGTGAAAAGCCCGAGCGGCTGTCGCTCCAAATCGCCTCTTTATCCGCCCTGGTGTTCAATATTGCTCAGTCAGCAGCCACTTACGCGTGTATTGATTAGACAAACCGCGGGCCGCGTTGAAGGGCGGAAGTCTTGTCATGCTCGATACCCTGAATGGGCTGTGGAATGTTCGGCGCCGCCCACAATCCTGGGAGTGGATCCCTTCGGAGGCTGCGAATGATAGAACGGATTCGAGAAGCGTTGCCGCGCCGAAAGGCCAGGATTACCGGTGTCGTTTACTTGCTGTATTTTCTGACGGCAATACTCGCCGAGTTCCTGGTTGGACGCAAACTTATTGCTTATGGCAATGCCACAAACCTCATCGCGACCAGCTTCTACGTCGTTTTGACACTGCTCTTCTATTTCATGTTCAAGCCGGTGAACAAGAGCCTGTCTTTGCTCGCAGCTCTGTTCAGCCTAGCGGGCTGCGTCGTGATGACTGTTGGCCTCTTTCATCCAGCGTTCATGCCCATCAGCCCCCTGCTGTTTTTCGGACCCTATTGCCTGCTGATCGGCTACCTTATCTTCAGGTCCACGTTTCTGCCTCGCGTTTTCGGCGTGCTCATGGCATTAGCCGGCTTGGGCTGGCTGGCCTTTCTGTCCCCCACTCTCCCACACTATCTATCCGTTTCCATTGAGGGCCTCGGCATCTTCGCGGAAGCATCGCTGATGCTATGGCTCATCGTGATGGGTGTGAATGTTCGCCGATGGAAAGAACAGGCCAGCACTGCATGAATGCCCCAGCCTATCTTCGCATTGGTACGGCTTACGCCGCTTTTGTGAACCGCGTCAATCAGGCATCGAAGGACACCATCATGAAGACAAAGTATTTTCACATCTCTGCGTACATTTGCGACAAGTGCCGCGGCCCGGTGATTGCGGGCTCATTCGGAACGCGCGAAACGGAGATCTCCCGGGAGGGCGATTTTAGACAGGTCGGAACGATTTGTTTGTCGTGCGGCAATCAACCACTGGACATGAGTGCCGCGAGGATCGTGCGTGAGTTTGCACCCGTGGAGTGGGCGTTATAACTGAAGGTGGGTAGCCGACGCTCTTTCGGTGAGCAATTAGTCGAATAAAGCCGCGGCGGTACTTTCCTGTGTAGGTTATCGCCACGAGTTTGGAACGAGCGTCCATCGTTGAAACGTCGGCAGATACCGGCGCTTGTGGCAGATAATGCAACGCCCCGGACAGAGAAAGAGCCGGGGCAAAAGCACTCTTTCAATCCAACCCTCGGCAGGCTCAGCTCTGAACTGGTCTCCGCGGCACACACGGCAGTGCGCTGATAATAGGTGCATTTCTTGAATCGCCCGGTGTCCTTTTTCGAACTCAAGGGAGCCTGTAACCGCCCTCATCGCAAAGTCTTACGCTTGCCGCCGTTGATCTCGCTCGCTTCAGCGGGTGTTAGCCTCGCCAGATCACAGGGAAGATAGTCACTAACGCATGCGAGGTAATTGCGCTGATGATCGGCAACCATTACTTCACTCAATTCTATCGCCGATAACTGCGCGCGATCACAAGTTGGCCAGCCATCCCAACACTGCGAAACATTACGCCGGTGCTGAGCGACCTTTACCTCGGTCAGTTCGGGTGGACTCAGGGTCGATAAGTCACAGGACGGCCATCCGTTCCAACAATCAGAAATATTTCTCTCGCGCTCCGCTATGGCAACGCCGGCAGCTTCAGACGTCGTCAATTTGCTACTGTCGCATGAGCCCACGCCATTCCAACAATTGGAAACCACGTTGCGGTGCACAGCTACGGCCACTTCGGTCAGTTCCGACGCGCTGAGCGTGGAGCGATCGCACGAGGTCCAAGCGCTTTCGCAATCTGAAATGTTTTGATTGTGCCTGGCAGCAGCGACTATGCTCTTGTCCGTTTCGGTCAAAACGGACCGATCACAGGAGGCCCAGCCATTTTCGCACGCAAAGAGGTTCTGATCACGATCGGTCGACTGGGCCTTCATCAGCGCCGAGTGGCAGATAACAAACGCCATCAGTGACATACAGAGTATTCGCAACCTAGTCGCCATTTTGTTTATGCCTCTTGAGCTCGGCGAAAGTCAATTCGCTCGCTCGAAGTGGATTATCGGCGGGATTGACTGAGGAAAGCTGTTCAACATTGCTCAGTGAGCAATCCTGCTCAGACGACCGTGATCTTATAGGAGCAGCATGGGACTGTGACTTCGAACGCATTAGTCGTACGTCATGACCGCAACGGGAGGAACCATGATCGCTACTCCGTATCTGCCCGCCGTCGACTCGATTCAGTTAGACGCAATCCTTACCGATGCCGTGATTCTCAATTGGAGTGACCTGGTGCCAGAACTCAGGTCGGGGCAGATTCACATCGAATATCACGTCGAAGCGACAGGATCGGTTGAGTTCGTGAAAGTGTGGGGTTCTACGATTCGCGGCTACTGGGATCTGATTTGTGAGTACTGGATGCGCTGGAATGATTCCCACCAGGGCGGGCTCCACTTCAGTAACGGCTACAAGTCGGATCGATTAGCCGAAGTGTTAGACACGATCATGCAGCGTCAAGGGATATTTTTCGTGGGCGCCGCTCCTGGCAAAGATCGCATGATCCAAGTCCACCCGCCGACGGATGGTGATAGGGTGGCGGCCACCGGTATGATGGAAGTCCTTCGTGAGCGACTGGCGACTTGGCAGAATTGACATTTGAACTCAGGAAGCTTAGGGTCGGGAGTGAGTGAGTTAGTTCCTTTCCTCTTTCAGGTTCCCTGATCTAAGTCAGCCCATCTGGAGTCGCGCCTCTTAGCACACCTACGACCTTTAGGAGGTTACATGTTCGCTCGCAACGTATGTCTGCGTTTAAAGCCGGATACACTGTCCATTTTCACCAAGACATTCGAAGAGCAGATTCTGCCGATGCTGCGGAAACAGCCCGGGTTCCAGGACGAAATCGTTACGGAAAATGAGGGAATCCATGTTACAGCCATCAGCCTTTGGGACAGCAGGGAACACGCGGATGCCTACGAAAAGAGCGCATATCCGCAAGTGCTCAAGAGCTTGGAGAAGGTGCTCGACGGCCAACCGAAGGTGCGAGTTGTGACAGTGATTCATTCCACTGTACGTCAGGTCGCGGTGGTCGCAGCCTGAAATCCATTTCCCGAAAATAGGAGACGCCTCCGTGTGTCTCCTGTTCCGGCCAGACCAGCGAGGCTTTATGCCAAACCAAACACAAGCCGGCACGATGATGGTTCAACCATCAGCACACTTGCAGGCGCTCGAAATACAAAGCGAGCCTTATTCCGAGGGTTGGCGCTCATTGGGGTTTCTCGAGAGCGCAGATCTGGATCGCAAAATTCGGACTGCAGGATGGAAATTGTTTTTTATGGCTGGCGAGCTGAAAACGGTGGTGCCAGCATGGGGCGGCGAGAACACTCTCCGCCGAGGAATAAAGCGACTCCTGGCCCAAACTCGGCTGCAACATTTCAATTGTTTTGAGTTGACGCACATACTCAAGAAGCGCTTTTTGGGGATTCCGTATGTGTCCTTAGCCGGGCACTCACGCCACATCCAACTGGGCAGTCAGATTCGATCGACCGAGCAGCGCGCCCAAGACGGCGCACAGGCGCGGGGCGCCCATGACAAAGGCAACATTTAACCAAGGGAGACACGAATGAATTGGGAAGAAGTGGCAAGCAGATGGAAATATTTGATCGGCTCTGCCAAGGGGAACTGGAGTAAGCTTACAGACCATGACCTCGAGGAGATTTCCGGAAAGCGGGAACAACTTGCAGGTAAGATCCAGGAACTCTACAGCATCACGAAACGGGAAGCCGAGAAGCAAGTGTGGGACTGGGGTAAGAGCGTCGAGCGGATCAAGAGGACAATTGCCTGAGCACGGAAACAACCAACGATCCACACATGCAGGTCACGTATTAGTCCGGCCGATTAAAGAAGTTGCGGCAACCGCTTTCGGGGATGGTGCGAAGCCCGTCGAGCGAAAATCTTGCCGGCGAAAGCAAGAAATCAAGAAGAATGGCTAAGGAGAAGAGCATGGTTACCAAAGAAGAAAGTGCTGAAACGACTGCAACCCCTGCTGCGGCAGCGGTCCACTCGCGACAGTATATTTCCCGTTGGCGCACAGCCGAGGAGCGCGCTGAAGCTTTGAGAGCCAAGAAGCAGAGAAGACGCGCTGCGCATAGAATTACTTTGCGAAGATCGCACTCCAAGGGCTAGCGTCGTTGAATGTGTGAGCTTCATTTCAAGACAATTATGTACCGGTGCGTGCTAGCCTTGTCGTAAGAAGTATGCAATGAAACAAACTGCTGGTCCATATGCCATATCGTTTCAAGCGGAGCGTTTTTGCAAACGCAGGCGCCATCATTGGATGATTCGCCGGGAGCAGAAGCCTGAGGAATTAGTGTCCTGGGGACATGAGCCAACACGTGAACTGGCTGAAGCTGCGGCGGGCAAAGAGCTTCGAGACTTATCTGCTCGGATGACTCAAGGTGGCCAGGTGATCAATACAATTAAGCCATTCACGCGGCACATCCTCTGACGTTTACGATCAAAATTGCACACGATCCCGAGCGGTGCCAACCATTCCGGCGAGAATCCCTGGCTCACTTTCATAATGGCAGTATTCCCGTGACGCGGCCCGTGGGCGGCACGAGTAGTTGTCCAATTTTCTCCAACAGCTGCAGCGGACCCTGTTCATTTGTAACGACGCAGTCCGCGCACGACAGAATCTCCTCGGGAATTGGCTTAACTGAAACAGCGATGACGGGAATGTTTTGTTTGCACCGTTTGAGTTTGTGGGCAACGAGTTCACCGTCTGCGCCACGCATTGCATAATCGAGCAGGACAAGGTCCACGGGATACGCCTCGAATATGCTCAAAGCGTGCTCGCCTTCGGCGGTGCTCAATACTCCGTATCCCGCGCCTTGCAAAGCTTTGTAACGCTTGTAAAGGATTGCCGAATCCTCACCGACGGATAAGATGATTGGGACGCGATTCTCGGACTCCGTGAGGCCTCGTGCAACGTTGGACGAGTCCCCTCTTATATCGGAACTACTGTTCTGAAGAAATAAGTCGCCGCTCGCCACCCGGCGCAACGCATCTAACATGATGGGTCTGTCGGCCGAACGATAGACAATACCTTCTGCTCGCAACCAGCGTACATAGGGGATACGGTCGTTCTCCTCGGCAAGGATCAGTAGTGCGGTCCGGCGCCGCTTCAAGACTGGTTCGATCTTCGAAAACGTCGGCAGAAAATTCGTTGAGAGGACCAGCACGTGAGGCACGAAGGTTTGCAGGATGCTCAGCAACTGTTCGGCAGATCGTGGCTGAGCCATGAGGCAAATATCTTCGGTATCCGCCAATATCTCGCCCATTCCAATGCCAAAGAGCTCCTGGTGATCTGCGAAAATGACATCGATCATAACCGTTCCTCGCAGGTCCGGCCGGAACTGCTGATCGGACTTAACGCCATTAGAAGGTAACTCTCCGGTCGTTTCTGAATCTGGTCAATATTGCACACCTCTCCACGTTAGTGGGGGGGGGCGGGGAGGGCGACCAGACTGAGGCGCTATTCTTGCAGAAGGAAGGTTAGCAGTGCTCGGTGCACCCGCACGCTGCCGTTGTAGTCGATGAGGCCCATCTTACGAAACCGGTTCATAAAGAAGCTCACTCGCGACCGGGTGGTTCCAATCATCTCGGCCAAGGTTCCCTGACTGACCTTCAGAATGGCTGGATCCGGCTTGGATTTGGCCCCAAAGCTGGCGAGCGATAGCAGAGTTCGTGCGAGCCGCTTTTCGCTGGAATTAAAGAGTTGATCGAGGAAGTCTTCTTCCATACGGGCAACCCGAGAAAGCAATTGTCCGATCAATAGCCTGGCGAACTCGGGGTCGTCGTGGATGATACGAATGATGGTCGCTCTCTCCACCCGTGCGACCGTGGAGATCTGTACCGATACTGCGGTAGACGTCCGTCGCGACGGTGCCCCTAAACAGCCTTCACCAAAAAAATCGCCTTTTCGGAAAATAGCGACAATGGCCTTCTTGCCGCGTTTGGATAGAACCGTCTGCTTCACATTTCCAGCCTCGACGTAGAACATTGCATCCGCAGTATCGTCCTGAGAAAAAATGGATTGCCTGTTGCCGTATTCCCGGCTGGTCCGATCGTTGCCAATTTTTTGGAGAAATGCCCCGGGCTTGAAGGTGAGCGCACGTTTACCTGGCATCGGTACCTCCACGAGAGTTGATCTGGTTAAAGGCTGCGCCCGACCTCACTGGCTCCCCTGGTCAAGAAAGCCGGGTGCTCTGTCCCAGCCGCTAGCCTCTGACTATCCTTAGCGAAGCGACTGGAAGCCGAGGACTTGCGACAGCACGTTGTCAAGCATGCTGTAGGAACCGTTGGAATAGGCGCCATACTGATAGCGGCTGTTGTACCCGTCTTGGTACCCGCGACGGAAGCCCTGACGAAAGTAATAGTTGTAATCTTGCTGATCTACGTAATAACCGTTATAGCCGTAGTTCGCGTCCTGATAGGCGTAAGAGTTCTGGTAGTCGGAACGCCAGCGGTCCTGGCGGTCGGCCGCTCCAGACTGGAAGCCCTCCTGGTAACCGTAGTTCACCGCCTGGCGAAGCGAATCTGCGCCGTATTGATTCGTCTCATAGTAGCGGCCGCCGCGATTGTAACGATAGATCGGAGCCGTGTAGAAGTACGGATCGTGTTCGTAGTCGGGGTGACGGTCGTTCTCCAGGAATACTTGCTGTTGACGCAGGTGTCCTTGATAGTCTTCCTGAACACGGTACTGCGCCATACGATTCTGTTGCTGTAATTGCTCTGAATGCTGCTGCTGCACACGCTGCTGCTGGTCTAGATGTTGGCGGTACTGCGTCAGGCTCTGCTGCTGCTGCGCAACAAGCTGCTGCTGACGCTGCTGGGAGAGACGTTCCCCCTGCTGCTGCTTGTTCTGGTCCTGCTGCTGTTGCTGCTGCTGGGCACGCTGTTGCTGCTGCTTGTTCTGGTCCTGCTGCTGCTGCTGTTGCTGGGCGCGCTGTTGCTGCTGCCTGTTCTGGTCCTGCTGCTGCTGTTGCTGGGCACGCTGTTGCTGCTGCTTGTTCTGGTCCTGCTGCTGTTGCTGCTGCTGGGCACGCTCTTGCTGCTGCTTGTTCTGGTCCTGCTGCTGCTGCTGTTGCTGGGCGCGCTGTTGCTGCTGCTTGTTCTGGTCCTGCTGCTGCTGTTGCTGGGCGCGCTGTTGCTGCTGCTTGTTCTGGTCCTGCTGCTGCTGTTGCTGGGCGCGCTCTTGCTGCTGCTTGTTCTGGTCCTGCTGCTGTTGTTGCTGGGCGCGCTGTTGCTGCTGCTTGTTCTGGTCCTGCTGCTGTTGTTGCTGGGCGCGCTGTTGCTGCTGCTTGTTCTGGTCCTGCTGCTGTTGTTGCTGGGCGCGCTGTTGCTGCTGCTTGTTCTGGTCCTGCTGCTGTTGTTGCTGGGCGCGCTGTTGCTGCTGCTTGTTCTGGTCCTGCTGCTGTTGTTGCTGGGCGCGCTGTTGCTGCTGCTGTTGTTGTTCGGGCTTAGCCTGCTGTCCGCTCTGCGGCTTTTCGGGCTTGCCCTGCTTTTCGGCTTGCTGCTGCTCTTGCTTCTGCTTTTCGGCTTGCTGCTCCTGCTGTGCGTAGGCAGATGCGGCGGTTCCGAGAAGCAAAGACAGAACTGCCGTACTGATAACTCCAACTCGTTTCATGGTAGTGCCCTCAATTGCAGCTTAAGCGCGGCAGAGACAATTAACTGTTTCCTTTTGACCACTAGGTAAAATGTCAGGTCACTTTCTGCGAGCTGCGGGTCGTCGAATCGCGCAGCGGCGCAGTTGGCTCGCCTCTAGCGTGGGCCGATGCTATGGGCAATATTGACCAGTAGCCTGGACGCCCACGCTTGATACTGGAACGCATGAGAAGCGCCAGCAGGCCAGTATTTGTCAAAAGAGTCCCTAAAGGGTTTGATCGCGAGCATGCGATCCGTTTTTACAGCGAAGCCCGGCAGCTATTGAATTCCGATCGTCCTCAGATCGTTTTCGACATGTCGAAGACGGGATACATGGATTCAAGGGGCGCGGACATATTGCTGCGTTGCCTTCGCGAAGCTATGAAGTGCGATGGCGATGTAAAGCTGGCTGGACTGACCCCGCTCGTTTCGATTGTGCTCGAATTGACCCGCATTGGACAGTTTTTTGAAGTTTACGAGAATACAACATCCGCAGCGAAGAGTTTTGACAGCTTCCTGCCTAATGTGGGCCTCCACCCACATCACAGACACGCCCCAACTTTTACCATGCCACGGCCGGCCGTTGCCGACGACACTGACGAGGCCGAGGTTGCGGCATGAAACCTAATCGCTAGACCAATCAATCGTGCACATTAGCCTTCTTGGAGTTAGCTCGTCCACTGAACGGGATCACCGGGCAGGTCGGTCTCGCTGCATGACATCTTTTGACGACTGTTCACTATTGCACAGCCATCGCGAGACTCTCGTCGAGATACTTATCGAATCGGCCCCATTCTGGTGAGGAGTCAGTCGTATGTCCATAGAGCGTGTTCAACCCCCCACCCGCAAATCACGGGTGCTGGTGGTCGATGATGATGCAGGCATTCGAAACGTCTGCTCGGCGTTGTTGCTTAGCTCGGGCTATGTAGTCGACACCGCGCAGGACGGTTTCAGTGCGCTGTTGAGTATAAGTGAGGCCCTTCCGAACCTGGTGCTGTCCGACCTCAATATGCCGCACATGTCTGGTTTCGAGCTCCTGTCGGTGGTGCGGCGGCGCTTCCCGCAGATCATGGTGATCGCCATGAGCGGCGCCTATGAATGTAAAGAAGAAGTCCCAGCTGGCGTCCTTGCGGACGCTTTCTATCCCAAGGGGAAACGGAGCGCCATTCCCCTCCTGAACATGGTGGACGACTTACTGCGCACATCCCGGGAGAGGACACCCGACCATCTGCGCCAGACAGCACCGGTGTGGATTCCGCGGAACGGACACGACGCCAACGGGCGGCCGTTCATCGTGATCACCTGCACGCAGTGTTTAAGGTCGTTTCCCATGAATGTTGGCGAGGAAGCAACTCCGGAGATCCTGCTGACTGCGTGTGTTTTCTGTTCGAACGAAGTGCGCTACATCATCGATTTTTCCCGTTCTGTAACCTCCCCGGAGAAGACAATGGCCGCCGTAGCTGCTGCGGGAGGTTGGCCCTTGATAAAGGCGAAACCGGCACTTACCAGGTCCATTGGGAAGAGCGAGGTAATCCCTCGAGTCAGCGAGGGGGCGCAATGCTGACTTATGGCGAGCCAAGAGCCGAACTTCCAACTTCAGTTCGATGAAAGCCTGCTCCGGATGCCGGATAGTGAAGCAATCGCTAGCGGAGTGCCGGTTCAAGAATATCGATTCTACCGGTGTAGCCACCGCGGGTAAGTCGATTTCCCCAAGCTTAATCCCGGCCTTACTAGCTCGAATAGGCGGAAGGCGCGCGGATGAAATTCAGCTTGCCGACCGACCCCTAGCAGGATCCGGCCGGCCCAAGGGACGCGATTGCCGTAATACTGCAAGGCGTTGCCCGCATCAGGCGCACGATAATGCACTGTAGTTTGCGGGACGGGGGATATAAGCCATGCGGTCGGAGCGTTGCCCATCAAGCGGTTCGCCTTGGCCTGCGGCTCATCCATCTTGGTGAGCTGCCAAGGCCCATTCGATGTGTAGTTCTTGATGAGCGGGGTAAGGTGGCCGACGTCAAATGGGCGGAATCTCAACAGCGCAGACCCTTGGTGAGGCGCAAATGGCAGTGACAACTTTTCAAAGGCTAGATTGAGACGTATTCCAGGTTCTGAAGCTGCCACCGACTGCGGTGCGAGACTTGCAAACTGGATTGGGGTTTTGCTTGCAGATGGCGTTTCTTGCGCCCACGTTAAGCGGGCAGAAAGCATCACAGTGCTAAGTGACACAATGAGGAGAAGATGCACGGGAGAGAGTCTTTCGGGACGCATTAGAATCGCCTCCCTTCGGGGTTCTGGTGCGCGGGCCTTTCGACAAACCAAGCCTACCGTTCAGGAACGGAGTAGGCTGTGCAGAATCGCTCACAAATCCCTGAAATTAACAATTGACAAACCTGTACAATATTGAACAGACACCCTAAACGGCCGGCTTTCCCCAGGTATCGTATAGAAGTGTGAACGCCGCCCTTCGGAGGTGCAAAATGAGGGTCAGTGGAAAGCCCGTCCGCAGCCAGCGCCTGCCAGCCGAGCCGGTTCGCCAGGTTGCCACGGCGCGGCCCGCCAAAGGCGCCGCAGGCGAAGTCTTAAGACCTAATGCTCTCCAAACACAGAAACCGGAGCCAAGAAATGGGAATGGAGCTTTCGATCCGGCGGCCTTTCTCGCGAGAGCTGGGTTGGGCAAGAAAAACGTCCATCTGAAGAAAAGTGAGGCAGCCTACGCGCAGGGCGACCCTGCCGATGCGATTTTTTACGTGCAGAAGGGCCAGCTGAGAGTAACTGTCAGCTCCGCCCATGGGAAGGAAGCGACGATCGCTTTGGTGGGCAGCGGGGAATTTTTGGGAGAGGACTGCATGGTTTCAGCTCATCCTCTTCGACTCTCGACTGCTACCGCGATGACTGAGTGTGCACTGCTCAGGATTAGCAAGACGGAAATGCTCCGCGCACTTTATCAAGAACGCGCATTTTCTAATGTGTTCGTCTCCTTTCTTCTGGTTCGCAACGCTCGCATGCAGGCGGATCTGGTCGATCAACTCTTCAATTCCAGCGAAAAGCGGCTCGCGAGAATTCTCTTGCTGCTCGCGCAATTCGGCAAGGAAAGCAAACCCGAGACCGTAGTGCCCAAGATCAGTCAGGAGGTATTGGCCGAGATGATCGGCACAACCCGTTCGCGAGTGAGTTTTTTCATGAATCGCTTTAGAAAACTGGGATTCATCGAATATAACGGCGAGATTCGAGTGCACAACTCCCTTTTGAATATCTTTCTGCAAGAATGATCGTGCTTTCGGGGTGCATGCAGCTCGGGGAGCTATCAACCGCCTGCATCACAAACCCGCCGTTCGCCGATTCGGTACGGCGAACACGATTCCCTTCGCGCTTTCGCTGACTCAGCAATGTTGTGCATGTGAGCAATTTTGCACACTTCCGGAGACCGTGCGACGAGTATCCTGTCTGATGCAGCATGTCGGAGCAACCTCGTCCCCGCCCAAGCGCACTAAACAGAATTAGGAGCAACGGAATCCACAAAGCTTTGTCTCCTTGAGCCGGACGGACAAAAAGCTGGTACCGGGCCTCTTCCAGAGTTAGTGATTTCGTCCTGCTGTGACGCTTGCTGATTGTGACGCTCGTTGAAGCCGCCGTATTCGCACCAAGAGAAGCCAGATTCGATGCGTGTTCATCTCGTAAATCCCAGCGACCATTCTTTCGGTACGGCCGTCATTACGCCCAGATGGTTGTTTGTCCTGGCGGCGGCGACACCTCGCGCAGCGGGGGATCCCATTCTTGTCGATGAGTCGCTGGAACAGATAGTGCCGGAAAGCATTGTGGCGGGAGACATCGTCGGCATAAGCGTCCATACGGGCAACGCTTTACGTGGATACGAGGTGGGCCGAATGGCACGGGAGCGCGGTGCCTGGGTGATCTATGGTGGTATTCACGCGACGCTATTCCCGGAAGAGGCCTTGGAATCCGGCCAGGCCCATGCCGTCGTGAAGGGCGATGGCGACATCGTCTGGGGCAAGGTCGTCGCCGACTGCGTCGCTTCAAAGCCAAGCAGGATCTATGAGGGCGGCCTTATTGCAGGCAGCCGGTTTCTGGCCGCGCGCTGGGACCTCATGCCGCCTGACAAGTATATGTGGGCGTCGGTGCAGACCATTCGCGGGTGCCCGAAGCATTGCTCTTTTTGCAGCGTTTGGCGCACCGATGGGCAGCAGCCGCGGCAACGGCAATATCGGAGTGTGGTCGACGAGATTGTTGCTCTGCGGCGGAGGGGTTTCCGATTTATTGCCCTGGCCGACGACAACTTTTATCCAGTAACACTGACTGACCTGCGGCTGGCCCGGGAGCACAACAACATCGCCAAACTTGAAGAGCTGACGGCGATCCGCAGAGGGCGTTTCCAGCTTATGGAAGAGTTGGCCAAGCTGCCGAAAGACATGGTGTTCTTCACCCAGATTACGATGGAAGCGGCTGAGGACGATGAGTACCTCGACGCGATGCGGAAGGCCAACATTAAGGGTGCCTTGGTGGGAGTCGAGGCGGTAACTCCGGAAGGACTCAAGGCAGTCTTCAAAGACTTCAATGAGTCTGGCGAGGCGCTGACCAGGCAATTGCTTACATTCGAGCGCCATGGCGTACACGTGCTGGGATCCTTCATCTTCGGACTTCCGACGGATAAGCCGGAAACGTTCGATGCGACAGTGGAAGTGGCGCTGAAGTCGGGCGTGCGCTTCGCTCAGTTCTTGATGATGACGCCATTTCCCGGCACCGTGGATTTTATCCGATGGGAAAAAGAGCAGGCGAAGAACCCTACGCTGGTGGGCGATGTACCAATTACCCGGTACTGGCTGATTCCGAGCGAGGTCCGGCCGAAGATGTTTACGCCACATCCGTTGATGAGCTCGCAGGAGATTGCAGAACGTACTCAGAAAGTTTGGGACAGGTTTTATAGCTGGAGCGCTGTCTGGCAAAGGTCGGCGTGCGCTCCACGCCTGCGATCCAGAATAGCTTTTGTGTTCCTTTCGAAGCTGTATCGGCAGATGTATGCCGGAACTGGAATCTCGACCGATAGCGCTCGCAGAAAGAAGTCTAAGAGATGGGCGCGGTGGACCGCCAGACAATGTAGAAAGCTGTTCCAGGCAAAGCCAATGCCGCAACTACAGTCGCCGGTTGCGTGAATTTGAAATCCTGCACTTGGTGAGGAATTCGGCATGAACCGCACGAAATCGATCACCGAGCAATAAGGCCGATCGAAAACGCCTTCCACTCCCATTCTGTGTCCGTCAGACTGCTGCTCGTGATCCTGGTCGTACTATGGCAACCTGTGACGGCCCAGCAACCAGACCCGCTCATTGCCAAATGTGCTCCGCTCACCGCGCAGGAAGTAGTGCAGAATCTTGTCCGGATGAATCCTCGGCGGGCCCGCGCGCAGGGGACTAGCAGTGCGTTAGATCGAAAAAAAGAAGATACAACATGCCATCTGCTGCGCTGTAAGTTGTTGTATTTACGTCTTCACGCGGATTCGAGTCCTACCTGAGGAGCCATTCTTTGCCTTGCCGCCAGTCTGCGAGACCTCCAGCCCGCTTGCATCTCCGGTCCGCAAGACAAGTTCCATGCCCACCCGCAGTCCCAAACTCCTCGCATGACGGCCCCATTCAGCCAGAACTCGACTGCTCTTAGCACCCCTTAATCTACGGCTGCGCTGATCCTGGTGTCATTAACGCCGACCAGCCGACACCCGTGTCAACCCGCAGGCAGTTGCCAACCACCCGGTTGACATCTTCAGTGAACCGAACAGGTTTAAGCCTTTCGCAGCGCTTTACTTCCATCGCTTTTGCACCCGATTCCGTCGAACCCGGTTGCTGGCATTCAACGTGCTAACTCTCAGGTATGGCCGGCTGGCATTTGACAGCTGGTCTGGGAAGGTCGATATGAAGTGCGAGTTGTGTACCGCAGATTATCGGGAGCCAAGTCGGAGGCTCTGTCAGCCCTGCCTCGAAGCGATCGTCAGGCTATGGCGGATAGCTAACCAGGAGGCTGATTCGGTTGCTCGTGTTGGAGCACCTGTCGCGCAGCCGATGCCACTTAGGTCGGTGCCAAGGACCGAGGGTCTGCGTCGCGTGTACCTCTTTTAGGGTGCACAAAACCCATTCACGCCGACCAGATTCTGGACGGCAGTCGTGACTGACTGGTGTGAAAAAGTTATGCATTTGATCAAGATGACTGATGTCACCGTGGACCACATCTCCTCGATTCGGAACTGGGTTTGCCCTGAATGTGGCGGCCCAATGGGCGGACGCTCGAGAGCATTCAAGTGTCGCGGTCGCTGCGGACGAGATTGGCGGTCAGTCTGGGAAAGTGAATTCGTTGAGGGGAAGCCAAGAACCATCACCAGCATCAGTCAAGACGTAAGTAAGACGTTGCTGCAAGCAGACGTCTCAAGCCAGAAGCCTTTCCGAAACCGTCTCGCAACACACAGACATCGCCAAGTTACGGATTTCTTGCAGGGCGCTGCTCGCCAGGCTTCTGCTGAGTTTTCGCCACAACGGTAACTACCATGGATGGATAGCAGTTGACAGTAATGCGAAAAGAGGACAAGAGATAATGATTCAATTATATATATTGCTAGCGACAGTCTTAGCACTAATAGTTCACGAAGGCGGTCACTACTTCAAGGCTCGCTCCCTCGGTGTCAAGACCTATGGATTTCGGCTCACTCTTCGCGGTATAGGCTTAGCTCGCGATTTTGGCACTCCAGTTCAAAACCTCGCTATCACCTATGCCGGTCCGCTTGCCAACTTCTTCCTGATGGGAGCACTCTTCTTAGTGCCGTGGCTGGGTGTGCTTGCTGTATGGATTACCGTGGTGAGTTTTTCCATGGGAATCTACAACTTGCTTCCGCTCCCGGGGCTCGGACACTTCGAGAGCACGAGCACTGCTTCGCAACGAAAGATAGCATCACCAGGCTAAGAATCAAATCCGCACCACTGCAGATTCTACGCCGTCGATGGCTTAATTGTGCGCTCGGGCCACACTGCCGTAATCACTAATCCGACAGCAATTCCTATTTTTGACCTACAGTTGTCGTGGTCGGTCGATTTCCATTTAATTCCCCCTTGCGTTCACCCAGCGCTTGCTTCAAATTCCCGTAGGATTGACGCTGCCGGTTTGTTCATGAGAATGCGGGCCCTGAGGCGAGAGTATCTGCAAACTTATCATCACTGCCGGTAACAAGTAGGCAAACGTCACAAAGACCCACATGAGTGCGCCTGCAAATTCCTGGTCTTGGAGAGGTGACATATTGAAAAGCCGAGGTGCGGATAGATAAGACGGGTACACAACTTGGCCACAAAACGCAAGGAATGCAGACAGAATGTCGCACGGCAATGTGGCGAGGAAGAGATATAAAGCGATGAACCAACTTCCCGACGTCCTCGTCTGCGAAGACTGCATGACCGGCCACCAGAACAAAAAACCAGCCAACAGAAAGCACCCATCCTCCAAGCGATGGACCCAATGGAACTGCAAGGCTAGTTCAAACACGACGGGAAGATGCCATCCAATGACCGTCATCGTCCCCGCCAACCAGCAGAACACAGGGTGAGTGACGAGGCGTGCGAGCAACCGCGTTGCCTCGATGCTGACAAGGGCCTCGACTTGAATGAAGTGCCCGGGTAGCCCCTGGAGCAGCGGTAATAGTGGCTTACCTGCTAAGAGCAACGGAGCAGCAATCGTCATCAGCAGCAGATGCTTCACCATGTGCATGGTGAGTGACCGATGATCCAGCATCGCGAGAGGAGACTCTGCGGCTGTCCACACAACAAGAAGTCCCGACATGAATGCGGTAAGCCGCCAGGCGGTGTTGCGGCCTGGAGAAGTTTTTCGAAGACTAAACCACCCCCGAAAATAAATTAGCCCGACGATGATCAGAGCGGATGTGGCAACCAGCGGGAACGACCACGCATGCACATGTACATGAGCTTCGGACATGTGTGCTTCTAACTGCGTGCGAAAACCTCCGTCACTGCTGCATGTTAATGTAGACTTCCATGTCGCGCTTGAGCGCAAATTTGCAATAGGAGGGCATTTCGATTACCGCGTGTGAATTGTTGGAGAGGCCCCACTGCTCCGTCGGCTTCACCATCCGGTCGTGATCGAGTTTGTGGTTCTTGCTGACGTCGTGCCGCAATCGAGCGTACTCGCCTGCCGGCAAAAACGCCGATCCAATCCATCTGGTTTCTGAATGGCCCCGCAGACTCTACCGGCCGAGTATTCCCTTTTTTAAATCTGCATTGGGCGGCTTCGGCCCCAGCCACACCGAGAGTAGTACTGGACCGAAGGCTGGACCAGCAATCGTCAACTTATCCTTACCATTGATGGCGAGGGTTGTGCCCGTCCCCGGCAGATAAGTGAAGACCATCTCGTCACCCGGCTTGACGGGCTCGAGCGCCGCAAGCAACCGGTCGATATCGGCCTTCATTGTCTTCTTGGCATCCGGCGCATTGTTTTCGAACGACTCTTCGAAGGCGTCTGCCATTTGGCTCTTGCTCGCGGCGTGCAGAAACTTCATGACGATCTGCTTGGGTGCATCGGCCTTCATAATGGCGTCTGGGTCCGACGATTTCTGCTCGAGGTAGAGCCCCGCGACATAAACTTTCACGATGAGCTTCGTACGCAAGCCCATGCCATTGAGCACCAGCGTTTTGCCCCCGACCTGTGCTGTCTCGGGCAGGGTCACTCCCGCCAGACTGCCTGCATTTAGTTCCAATCCAAGTGTCACCATGAATAGACAAACGGCAAGAGATAAGGCGGTCTTCCGCATGAGGACTCCTTGTGAAGCAGGATGCGACCACAGTAGCACACTCGCGAGACGCAGCTTGAAGAAGGAGGAGTTCTTGCTGCCGATTCCAAATCGGGAACTGATACTCACCGATTCACACTGGCCGGCTTGGATTCGGTAGTTGCCACTTACGATAGAGGTTATCGAGAGCTATCTCGTAATCGTTTTGTATCAGGGCACGTCTTCAGACGTGCCGTAACGGCTCACCCCGACGTGGGCTTCAGCCCCTGAAGACCATTTTTACAGGGGCTAAAGGCCTAACCCAAGTTGCGTGTCGTTGGCACGACTGAAGATCGTGTCCCGTTACAAACAAAAGAGCGATTTATGCGTTGGCCTGGAGCAACCGGAATCGGAGACGCCACCGGACCTCTAGCTTCGGATGCACTCATACTCCTACTCTCTGCGAGGTCCTGCGATGAAAAAGCTTGCCGCGGTTGAAGAGGCGCGCGCCATCATGACGCAAGGCCTGCAATGGGGCGTCTGGAAGTGGCTCCTCGAGAAGAAGCGCGTACGCGCGATCGCCGACGAAGCCAGGGCTGCGCTCGACGATCTCGAGATGAAAGTGAAGCTCACCTGGAGCGACGATCTGAAGCTCGGCTACAACCAGCTTGTGTCCGACGGCGGTGAGGGCAAACGCGCCCGCCGCAAGACGAAGCATGCGAACGCCAGCGCAAGCAGCGGTACCGATCCCAAGGTGCTGGTTGCGGTCATGCACGTCAAGCAAGCCGACGACGACGCCTACAACGCTCATGAAGACGCTGAAGACCTTTTCGAAGAAGCGGAGAAAAAAATGAGCACCAGCCTGGCACGGGAGGGCGCGCGCAAGGCGCTGGAGGCTTACGATCTCCACGAGGCCGCGATCCGCAAGGCGGAGGCGCTGGCGAAGAGAAAATAAAGTCCCCGGAACTTCCCGTCAGTTCCCTTCGTACCTCTTCATGTTGGCAGACTGAAGTGGGAGGAGTGGACGATGGACGGAAATATTGTGGGACTTGCAGCAGTGGTGATGAGCCTGGCCATACCGTTGGCGGCGATGTACACCTACTATCGGGTACGGCGGCTGCGCAGTGAGGAGCGGATGGCGGCAATTGCGCGCGGCGTGAGCGTACCTATGGAACCTGAATTGTCGCAAGCGGCGCGTTCCCGACGCGCGGGCATCCTTCTGGTCTGCGGCTCTCTGGGATATACCATCGCTTTCGCGCTGATCGCACGCGCCGAGCCTGACGCGTGGGTCGCGGCGGCCTTCGGGGTCATACCCTTTGCGGTCGGAGTAGGTTTCTTCCTCGACTCGACCCTCATTCGCCGGGACCTGCGCGCGTAAAGTTTTTCACTACGGAGGTGGTCGACTGGTTCGTTGTGTTTCGAACTCTGGAAACGAGCCAGTGAATGTAGTTAGGGATGTGACCTGCAGCCTCGCTGACGGCTTTGCTAATCTTGCCAGCATCAGTCAATGTCTCAACGCCCTCTTTCTTGAGAAGCAGGCTCGCGGGGCAGCATCCATCTTCCGGGTCAAGGGGTGGCACTTCAAGTGTGGCCATCAGAGTTAGTGACAGTAACCGGGCACCCGCACTGTCTGCTCACTCCCACCTGTCATAATTCAACTGTGCGCATCCTCATCTCCGCTGGAGAAGCCTCCGGCGAGTTCTACGGCGCAGAACTGATCCATGCTTTGCGCCGGCAGATCTCCGAAAATCAGGGCGAAGCTGCGATCGAGTTCTTCGGGGTCGGCGGAGAGCGCATGCGCGACGCCGGTTGCGAACTGCTGGTCGACGCCAAAGAGATCGCCGAAGTCGGCATCGTCGAGGTCGTCAAACATATTCCAACCATCTACCAGCGCTTTCGCGGGGTGGTGCGCGAGGCTGAATGGCGCCGCCCTGATGCGGCGGTGCTGATCGATTTCCCCGACTTCAACCTGCGGCTGGCGCGCGAGCTTCACCGACGCGGCGTGCCCGTTATCTACTACGTCAGCCCGCAGCTGTGGGCTTGGAAGCAGCGGCGCATCGAACGAGTACGGAAGTACGTCCGCGAGATGCTGGTGATTTTTCCATTCGAGGAAAAGTTCTACCGCGAGCGCGGCATCGCAGCGGAGTTTGTCGGTCATCCGCTCGCCAATCTGCCGCTCCCTACCGTCGCCCGGGAAGAGTTTGCCCGCCAATACAACATCGATCCCCGACGCGAATGGATCGCGTTGCTGCCCGGCAGCCGCCGCGGCGAGGTCTCTCGCATTCTTCCTGTGCTGCTGAGAGCGGCGCAACTTCTGGGTCCCGATTACGTTTACATAGTGCCGGTCGCCTCCACCCTCGATGCCGACTGGATGAGTTCGCTGCTGCGCGGCCATTCCGGGCCGCCAATCACGTTCACCCGCGACGCTCGCGGCTCCCTGCTGCACGCCCGCGCCGCCGCCGTGAGCAGCGGCACTGCAACGCTCGAAGCCTGCCTGATCGGGACGCCCTTTGTCATGGTCTACGGCGTTGCGCCGCTTACCTGGAAGCTTGGCCGCCGTCTAGTAAAGGTGGATAGGTTTGCGATGGTGAACTTGATCGCCGAGAAAGAGGTCGTCCCGGAGCTGGTGCAGGCGGACTTCACGCCGGAACGAGTTTGCGCCGAATTGCGGCGGATCATCGCCGATGGCGAGCCGAGGACAACAATGCTGGAGGCCTTCGGCGAGGTTAAACAATGCTTGCAGCCGCGAAACGATTGTGGTACCGCATCCGACCGGGCAGCGCGGACCGTACTGGAAATAGTGAGAGGGGCGGTGAGTTCACCACGGAGGCACGGAGAGCACGGAGTTTTGTAGTTTCTTGTGACGAAGTAGAGGCATCGCAATCACGAGCCGCAGATAGCAAACGCAAGAAACTCCGTGACCTCCGTGCCTCCGTGGTGAGATGAGCATGTACCGGCATCTTTCCCGGCGCATTTTCCATCATTTATAGTCAGCAGAGCAGGAGCTCTTTCCCCAATGCATAATGCGGCACGATCACTTGGACGGTTTCTAGTCTTGGGCCTCTTCACGGCGGCCACAGTCTGCCTCGCGGCGGAGAAGCCTCGCATTCAAGTGAACGACTACATCATGCACGTGGCGGTCACGCCGCAGAACCACCAGCTCAAAGCCCAAGCTCGCGTAAAGTTCACCGCACTCGACGACATCAACATCGCGACCTTCGAGCTGCATAATGCGCTCCGGCCTACGCGGGTCCTCGACGCCAACGGTCAACCGCTCTCGGTCGAGCGCGTCAGTCAGGATTCCACCGTCCGCATCACGCTCCCCACCATGCTGACGAAGGGCTCACCGGACACGCTGATCTTCGAATATGAAGGTGTGATCCAGTCCGCCGACGACAGTCCGGTGCAGGGACTGAAGCTGGCCTACATCGGCGACCCGATCACCTATCTTCTTTACGCCGGGCGCTGGTTCCCGATGGTCGGCTACGGCACCAACCGCTTCACCTCCACAATCAGCGTCAGCGTACCTCCTGGATATACCGTGATCGCCAGCGGCAAACGTAGCGCAGCGCCGGGGCCTGAAGTTGAGGAAGGCGCCGCGCCACGCAAAGGCGCACCCAAAGATACGATCACCCGGCTCGCAACGCCCTCCGGCGGCCAGACAGTCACCTTCACCTACGAAGATCGTCCCAGCTTTCCCGGAACCCTCATCATTGGCAAATATGTGCAGACGAAGAGCAGCGAGGGCGGTCTGGGCATCAACATCTACACACTGCCTGAGCACAAGGCCGCAGCGACAAACTTCGCCGACACAGCGACCAAGGAATTCTTCTTCTTCACCTCGACCTTCGGCACGGCATTCGATCAGAACCTCAGTGTCGTCGAGCTTCCAAACGACACGCTTCCTTCCGCGTGGGCGCCCGAGATCGCCGCATTGGCCGGGCACAACTTCACGGAAAAGGGAAATTACCGGCTGCTGGCGAACTCCCTCGCCCACCAGTGGTTTGGGACAATGGTGAGTCCTGCGACCAAGAACGACTGGTGGTTGAGCGATGGCGCCGCCCGCTACTCCGAAGCGCTCTACGTCGAGCATGTGGCCGGAGAAGCCGGCTTCCAGGAAGTCACCAAGGACATGTCCGTCGGTGCGCTAGCATACGTTTCGGTTCCGCTGGCCGACGTCGGCCGCCTCGACACCTTCTCGCCCGAGTTCCAGTCGCTGGTCACCGACAAAGGCGGCATGATCTTCGCCATGCTGCGTTCGGTCATCGGCGAAGAACCCTTCGACAAGACGATGCGGACGTTCGTCGCGCAATATGCCGGCAAGACGGCGACTGTCGACGATTTCCGCAAGGTTGCGGAGCAGGCTTCCGGACAGCAGCTCACGTGGTTCTTCACCCAATGGCTCAACTCCACCGGCGCACCCGAGTTCAAGAACAAATACACCGTCTACCGCACCCAGAAAGGCTTCCGCGTTGTCGGCGAGATTTCGCAGGACATGGACCTCTTCCGCATGCCGGTGGAGCTGCGCATCGACACCGACGGCAAGACCGAGACCAAGCGCATTGAAGTGGAGGGCACGAACTCGGCGTACTCCATCGACACCTTCGGCAAGCCGCGGCGCATCACCATCGATCCCAACAACGAGGTGCTGCAGAACTCGACCGACCTGCAGGTGCGGACCTCGATCATGCGCGGCCAGCAGGACATTGAGCAGGGTGACCTGACCGAAGCGCTGAAGGAATTCCAGAAGGCGCTCGACATCAACCGCAACAGCTCGCTGGCGCACTATCGCATTGCCGACGTGTTCTTCCTCCAGCACAACTACCAGTCGGCGGCCAATGCCTATCGCGAGGCGCTGAATGGCGACGGCATCCCGCGCTGGACCGAGGTCTGGAGCCACATCCAGTTGGGAATCATCTTCGACCTGACGGGACAGCGCGAGCGTGCCACCAACGAGTATCGTCAAGCCCTGCAGACCAACGACAACACGCAGAACGCCCTCGATACCGCGCGCAAGTACCTGCAGAAGCCCTACCAGCCGCAAAGCAGCAGCGACAAACCCGGGCAGCCGTAAGTTTGCAATTAGCAGTTGGCAGTTAGCAATTAGCAAGTGCTGAAGGGCGAAAGTGATTAGCCCACGGCGGAAGCTGTGGGAAGGTAATCACCCTCAGGACTGAGTCCCGTATGCGGAGGCCCTGGCAAGCGCCTCCTTTGCGCTTGATGGGGAGGAGGAGGGACAACACACCACTGGCCCCGATAACAGCGGCGCGAATCGGGGACTCCCGGTTGCGTTCCGTCCCAGGCTAACTGCAATTCCACCCCTTCGGGGTTCTATTTTCGTGGGTCACACTCCATCGGCGAAAACCAAACTTGGTTCTCATGCTGACTCTGAAGACGTGCGCTGATACAAGGCAAGATTTATGAGGCAGGCCCTAATGAACCTTCACGCCGAACCTTTTTTTGCCGCCCTGGCGCGATGTCTCAATGTCCACTTGTTGGGGCCGGTCAGATCGAAATCGTGGGTCATGTGCGGCACCGGCCGAGCCATATGGAAGCGGACTTCATCCTTGCAGATTCTGCAGGGCGGAAATTCTTCGCCGCGAATCGCAACCACTTCATGCTGCGAGCGGTGCTCGTTGTGAACCGCCGTGTAGATCCCTGAGGCCGGCACTATCTGTCCCGGTTCGTAAGTTTGCTGCTGGCTATCGTCGTGAACGGTCATAACCCTGGAAACCCTGCTCACGGCACCGCGCGCTAGAACATCGGTCCCGAAAAAGATTGTCGGTGCGAACAGAGAGAATTCCACAGGGATGGAACGCCGCTCAGCCGCGTCAGTTGTCAGATTACGGTTTGGGCAGTTAGCGGCTAGCTTGCGGTCAACGCGCCGCGAATGTCCGACTCCTTATTAATTTTTATTCGTTTCATTGACCAGTGGGTGTGTTTCAACCTCCACGAACCAGTCACGACCCGAAGCTTCGTTTTTCGCCCCTGGTGAGGGAACCAGAGATACCGCTCGTCCATGAGTCTGATGCACGGCTAAGCCGAACGGGTTGTCACCAATGCTGACCGATGATCGCAAAAGGGGGCCTGTTTCGCCGCGAATCACTGTGCGGTTGGACGGGACGGAGAGACTCTGAGCGGGAACAACTATCGGTTGCGACGTTCGCATCTGAACAGGTTAATGAACGACGGAAACGATACCGGCAAGAAAGTCTCGTCGATCCATCATTACATGCAGTCTCTGTGCGGGCTGTACAGTCGGGTGGCACGGCAACTGAAGGTGGACCGCTCGTACGTCAGCCGCGTGGCAAGGGGCGAAAGGCGCTCCGAACCGGTGGAGCGCGCGTTAACGCGTGAGTTCGACCGCATCACCACGGAACAACCCAGTTAGGGTAATCAGCATTGCGTTTTGCGCATGGTAGTATCGAAGGCAAAACGCAATGTTCTCCCATGCTAACCCGGTCGATATTTTCTTCCAGGTGATTGTGCTGCTGTTCGCGATTTGCGTACACGAGTCGGCACATGCCTGGATGGCGAACCGCCTGGGCGATCCGACGGCGAAGATGCTGGGACGCATTTCGCTGAATCCCATTGTGCACATCGATCCGTTCGGCACCATCATCATGCCGCTGATCCTGATCGTGCTGGGATTCCCGCCATTCGGCTGGGCCAAACCTACTCCGGTGGACCCGCGCAATTTCAAGAACCAGGTGAAAGACGATATTCTCACCGCGGTTGCTGGACCGGTAAGCAACTTCCTGACGGCGTTTGTTGCGGTGATTGTGGTTGCGGTGATCGCACATGGATCGGCAATGACCATAGGCAATCATATGCGAGGGCAAACGGTTGCCGAGGCGCTGGCGACGCTGTTCTACGATGCGATGTGGATCAATGTGGTGCTGGCGGTGTTCAATCTCATCCCCTTGCCGCCGCTGGACGGGAGCCACGTTATTCGCCACTTCCTTTCGTACAATGCGCTGCGCGTTTACGACCGGATCGGCTACGGGGCACTGATTGTTGTACTGTTTCTTTTGCCGATGATCGGCTTTAATATTGTGGGCATCCTGATCGCGCCTTTCATGGGATTCTTCCAAGCGCTGCTATATCTCTTCCTGGGTTTCCGATGACCGACACCAAACCGAGCAAGGGCCGCGTGCTGAGCGGCATGCGTCCGACCGGCAAACTCCACCTGGGCCACTATGTGGGCGCGCTGCAGAACTGGGTGCGGCTGCAAGAGGAATACGACTGCTTCTTCTTCGTCGCGGATTGGCACGCGCTGACCACGGATTATGCGGATACGCGCAACATCAAGCAGAATTCGGTGGAGATTATTATCGACTGGCTGGCGTCGGGGCTTGACCCGGAGAAGAGCACGCTGTTTATTCAATCGCACGTGCCGCAACATGCCGAGCTGCATCTGCTGTTCAGCATGATTACGCCGCTAGGATGGCTGGAGCGAGTGCCAAGTTACAAAGAGCAGCGCGAAAATTTGAAGGACAAAGACCTGGGGACGTATGGGTTCTTGGGATATCCGCTGCTGCAGGCGGCGGACATCCTGGTATATCAGGGGAATTTCGTTCCTGTCGGCGAAGACCAGGTTCCGCACGTGGAGCTGACGCGCGAGGTGGCGCGAAGGTTCAACCAGTTCTACCCGCGCAAGGTCCGAGCGGGTGACCGCGATCGTCAGCGTGAAACGGTTTTCCCTGAGCCGCAGCCGCTGTTAACACCCGCAGCAAAGCTTCCCGGTACCGATGGGCGCAAGATGTCGAAATCGTATGGGAATGCGATTTTGCTGAGCGAGCCGGAAGCCTCGGTGCGGCAGAAGTTGAAGACCATGGTGACGGATCCTGCGCGCATTCGCCGCAGCGATCCCGGCGATCCCGACAAGTGTCCGGTAGGCGACCTGCATAAAATCTTCAGCTCGAAAGAGACGATCGCCAAAGTCTATGAAGGCTGCCGGTCGGCGGGCATCGGGTGCATCGAGTGCAAAAGTTGGGCGGCCGATAGCATAATGCGCGTCCTTGGCCCCATACAGGAGCGGCGGCAAAAGTACGAAGCCGATCCCAAGCTGGCGTGGGACATTTTGGAAGAAGGGTCGGAGAAGGCGCGCAAGGCCGCCGAGGCAACGATGGTGGAAGCTCGCGCCGCGGCGAACTTGTCGCACGAATACGAGCCGCCGGTGCAGAGTGTGGACGAGGGGAAGTAGCATGCCACGGGCGCCGAATTACTCGTGCCGAGTCGGGGTCATTGGAAAACGCCGCTTTTGCGTCTCCGGGCGGTGAGATCCCTTGCTTCGCAAAAGAGGCTTGCTCGGGATGACAAATCATTAGGTCGCGCTTCACCGATGAACGACAATCCACAACCCGCGCCGCAGCCCATCCAACAGAAGGATGCCGGCGATTCGGCGTTCTCCGTCATTGTGGGACAGGTCTATGACGGGCCGCTCGACCTGCTGCTCGATCTGATTCGCAAGCAGGACATCGACATCTACGACATTCCGATTGCGAAGATCACCGAGCAATATTTGAAGTACGTCGAGACCATCAAGCAATTCGACGTGGATGTTGCCGCCGACTTCATCTACACGGCATCGCTGCTGATCCACATCAAATCGAGGATGCTGCTGCCGCGCGATCCTGCCGGACCTGCGGCGGAGGACGACCCGCGGCTGGAGCTGGTCAATCGGCTGCTGGAACACGAGCGCTTCAAGACGGCCGCGCAGATGCTGCTCCAGAAGCAGCAGATCGAAGAATCGGTGTGGTCGAATCCGGCGCTGAAGGATTTCGTCAATGCCGCGGGCACAGAGCCGGAGTTGGCGGCGGACGTTGTCGATTTGGTGAAGACTTTTCAGCAGATACTGGACCGCGCACGCAAGCGGCCCTCGTTCGATGTGGACGAGGAGGCGGTAACGGTGTCGCAGATGATTGAGTTTGTGCGGAGGCGCCTGGCGCTGGAAGAACGTCCTTTGCCTTTGAAGCAGTTGCTGCGGAGCTTGCGTTCGCGTTCGGCGCTAGTGTGCGCGTTCCTGGCGATATTGGAATTGATTCGCTTGCAGGCGGTGCTGGCGCGGCAGGACAACATCTTCGGCGAGATCGTGCTGAGGAAGCACACCAACTTCGACGCCCTGATGGCGGAGAGCCCCGCGGTGAAGGACGATTGGCGGTGAAGCAGGGGTCAGGGACTGGGGATCAGGGATCAGGACATGAGCCTTAAAGCCAAACTCGAAGCCATCATCTACGCGACCGAACAGCCGGTCACACTGAACGAGCTTGCCTCCCTGCTGAAAGGCTCGGTCGTCGCGGAACTGCGCAATGAAGACGAAGCTCAGCAGACGGCGAATTCATCCACCGAGGACGACAACAAAGACAAAGAGCAACTGCGGGCGGTCAAAGCACGCATCGGCAGCGTTCTCGACGAACTCATTGCCGAGTACGCCTCCAGCGATCGCGGCATGGAGATTCGCCAGGTCGCCGGCGGGTATCGCATGGCGACGAAGCCCGAGCACCACGATGTGGTTGCAAGTTTCGCTAAGAGTCTGAAGCCGCCGGTGCGGCTCTCGTTGCAGGCGCTGGAAACGCTGTCGGTTATTGCGTACAAGCAGCCCATCACGGTGCCGGAGATCAACGAGATTCGCGGGGTTGATGCGGCGGGCGTGATCGCGACGTTGCTCGACCGTAAGCTGATCACGACCGCGGGGCGCAAACAGGTCATCGGGCGGCCTATCCTCTACAAGACGACGAAGGAATTCCTGTTGCGGTTCGGCTTGAAGGACGTGAGCGAGCTGCCGACGATTGAGGAATTCGAGAAGCTGGGAGATCCGCAGACGGAAATGTTCGCGGCTTCCGCCGAATCTTCCGCCGCTGTGGCTGCGGTCAATTCGGCGGATTCGTCGGCGAATGGAGAGGAACCAGTTACCGAAGCCGTGCCGGACCCGGGCGAGCATCTCGTCGGCGAAAGCAACATGCCGGAAGACGGTGCTTATGCGACGGAAGCCGAGCCCGAAGGATCACGCGAGAAGCCGTAAGGGCGCACAGCGCTCTTGGGCGGATGAACTGCCCCGCCCTAGCCAAAGGATGGCTAGAACGGGGCACCCACGCGAGTTTGCCCTAGACCCGAGCTCCTAGGGTGCCGTGGGCGTGATCTGCCAGACCGTGCCGCAGCCAAAGCCTCCGGCACATGAATTGGCACTGCCGCCCCAAGCGGTGCCGTAGAGATTGCCGCTGGCATCGAAGGCCACGCCGCCGAGACCGGTTCCGCCATCAGTGACACCCGTGAAATCGTGCAGGTCAGTGAACGTCCAACTACCGTTCGTAGGTGTCAGTTTAAAGACCTGTCCAACCCCGAAGGCTCCGCCGCTTTGCGACACCTCGTACAGGTTGCCGCTATCCAGAACCAGACGGCCAACGGTAAAGCCATTTCCGACGATGCTGTAGATCGTTGTGAGAGTCCAGTTGCCGCCGCCCGAGGGCGAGAGTTCGTACACAGTTCCGCCGCCACCCGAGCCTCCCTGCCAGGTGTTGCCATACAGATTGCCTGCAGCATCCATAACTACTCCGGCGTTGGGAAACTGGCCGTCGCTGCCGCCCTGAAAGGCGTAAAGGATTTTCTCCGTCCAACCGCCGCCCGATGGTGACAGCTCGAAAACTGTGCCGCATCCGGGCGTGCAGTTTGTCGTCGAGCGGTCCTTATCGGTCGTGCTATACGCGACAAACGGTGACTTACTGGCCATCTTATCGATCCGGATCGCTGGGTTTGAGCGGGGTTTGTCCCATGGCTTCGAAGTCTGCAGAGGTCAGGCCGAAGTCGGCTAGCACATCCTCATGCGGAATGGGTTCATGATGTTTGAGCCAAGCCTTGGAAACAGCGACCGCGCGGGTCTCTTCCTCGCTGATCGGTTCGTCCTCAAACGGCGCGTCAATCATCAATCATGCTGCGTACGACCGGATCGGTCATGACCTTGAGCAGGTGGAGGACGGTCGCAAGCTGGCCAGCATCATGCTGGCCCACCAGTAGGCGCCTCCTGCTTGTCTTCCACGTCTGCCATCTAGACGATGGTTTACTAGAAACCGTGGCGCATACTACCTGACCTGGTGAACTCACATCTCGCGACGTTGCAGACGTCGCGCTGAGCCTAGGCGGCTTAACCGTCCTGCTACAATGCAGGCGCAATCGCCGGAATCGTGCGACAAGTCGCATTTGCGGGTTGCCCGATTGCTCGAACTCCTCGCCCTATATCCTCGTATAAGCCTTTAGCAGCAAAAAGGATTTGGGCCAGGAGTCACGCCCTTGGGGAGCGCTGATTGGACGACAACCAAGCTGTCAATGCCCTTGTCCGTCGCTGTGTGTCCGGCGATGTGGCGGCGTGGCAGGAAATCGTCCAGCAGTATCACCGGAGGATTTACAACATCTGCTATCGCTTTTCGGGATCGGCAGATGACGCGTCGGACCTGGCCCAGGAAGTGTTCATAAAGATGTATCGCACGCTGAGTACGTTTGACACCTCGCGAGCTTCGTTCATGACATGGGTAACCACGGTCACGCGCAATCTGCTGGTGGACCACTTCCGTAAAGGCAAGTACGACCGGATCACCGACTCGCTGGACGCGACCCCCGGGAATCAGGAAGACGGCCTGACGATTGCAGAGCAGTTGGAGGACCGGGGCGCCAGTCCGGAGGCGCGGGTACACAGCCAGGAGACCCAGAAGCTGGTGCATGAGGCGCTGCGGCGGCTGTCGCCCGAGCTGCGGGAAGCGGTTATCCTGCGCGATTTGCAGGATTTGGACTACAAGGACATTGCCAAAGTCCTCAATGTACCTGAGGGAACTGTGAAGAGTCGCATAAATCGGGGACGAACGGAACTGGCCAGGCTGTTACAACGTACTTATAGGCAGGTCGGATGATGGCAGGCGAACTCCAATCCGGAATGCAGTGTGTCGAGGTGGAAGCCCTTTTGGCCGAAGCCCTTGACGGTGCGCTGCACGGTCCCACGCTGGCGGCCTTCGAGGCCCATCAGCAGGATTGCGCTTCCTGCCGCGCGGTGGTGGAAGAGGCGCGGGCCGGAATGCTGTTGCTGCACGGCCTGGACGAAGCGGAGCCGCCGCGCAATCTAGTACACAACGTTCTGTCGCAAACGATTGGGGCGCTGCCGTCCGACCATGTGGTAGCCAAGCCGCGGGGCGAGGGCTTCCTGGAGAAGCTGAAGGGCCGCCTGGCTCCGGTGTTCGCACCCGTGGCGACGCCGCGATTTGCCATGTCATTCGGTATGGCGTTCTTCTCCATTACCATGTTGCTCGGCATTGCGGGATTCCATTTTGCTGATGTACGGCATTGGGACCTGAGCACCAAGGGTATTCGCAAGACTTACTACATCACCGAGGCGCGGGTAATGCGCTATTACGAGAACATGCGCCTGGTATACGAGATTGAGTCGCGGGTACGCGATCTGCGCAAGGCCGCGACTCCCGACAATGACAACCAGCAGCAGCAAGAGGCTCCCGCGGCGAATCCCACTCCGAAGAATCCGTCGAAGACGGAGAACCAGAAGCACGATGGCAGTCACCCAAACTACAGCCGCGACGAAGGCGGGCCTGAACTGGCCGCCTTCCCGGTTACGAAGACCTCGGCTGGGATGCCCCATTCTGGCCTTCTTTCGGCCATGGTGGGACAACCTGAACTACTGCACTGCCCCGCCCTAGCCAAATGGCTAGAACGGGGCACCCCAGGACTTTCATTCCGTGAGGCTGCACCAGAACTTTCCCAGGCCCGGCTAATAAGGAGAACCGCATGAACTGCGCCAATCATCCTGACGCACCCGCGGTCGCCTACTGCCGCACCTGTGGCAAGCCACTGTGCAACGCGTGTGCGCGAGACGTCCACGGAGTCGTCTACTGCGAGGAGTGTCTGGCCTCGCGTCTAAGCGGTAGTATGCCGGGTCCCGGCGCTGCCGCTGTCCCACCGAGTGTGGAACCGCGGCCGGGTACGCCCAATCCTAAGCTAGCGTTGATCCTGGGATTCATTCCCGGGGTGGGGGCCATGTACAACGGCGAGTTTGCCAAAGGCTTTGTCCATGTGCTGATCTTCGCCACGCTCATCTGGATGACAGATCACATCAGCGGCATATTTGGTTTGGGCATCGCCGCGTTCGTGATTTACATGCCCATCGAGGCTTACAAGACGGCGCGCGCCCGGGAGATGGGATTGCCGGCGCCTGATCCTCTGGGCCTTAACACCTTGTTCACTTCGGGAGCCGCGACAAATCGCGCGGCAGGGGTTAACCCCTACGTGGCGCCCGCAGGCGCAAATCCGGGGCAGGCAGGCGCCAATCCGGGGCCCGCAGGCACGGGCCAGCCACTTCTAGCGCCAGATGTGCCGCTGCGGGAGGATCCGCATTCGCGCGTGCCCGTCGGTGCGCTTATTCTGATCGGGTTGGGTGTGTTGTTTTTGCTGGACGAAGTCGGGGCTTTGCACTTCGACTGGATTTGGCGGTTTTGGCCGCTCATCCTCATCGCTATCGGCGTGCGAATTTTAATGCAACGCCAACGGAGAGGCTGGTGAGGAGGACATCATGAGATATCGCTATAACAGTAATTGTTCTTGTCCACGTTGCCGGGCCCACGGGTACATGGGACCTGGAGTGCTCATTACTCTCGGCGTGCTGTTTCTGCTCGACCAGATGGGGCACGCGCATTGGATGGACTTTAGTTACACCTGGCCGGCGCTGCTGATCGTCATCGGCCTTATCAAACTGCTGGAGCACGGCGCTTCCATGAACGGGCATACCCCACGCGAATACGGGGCGTTGCCTCCCAACCCGGGGCAGCCGATGCCTCCGGGTTCAACCACCTACACGGGCTATCCGCCACAACCGCCACCTCCGGTAGTGACAACGCCGCCGGCTTCTCCTGCGGGTTTCATCACGCCGGGCCCGCCGGCGATCAAACCTGACAATGAGGGAGGCGCATGATGGCCAGCGGGAACCAATATCCTCCGGTTGCACCACCGCCTGAACCGCCACCTGCGCCCGCGCCGCCGTATGGTTATCGCCGCTCGATTGCCGGGCCGCTGATCCTGATTATCCTCGGCGGACTGTTTCTGGCGCGCAATCTCGGCTGGCACTTTCCCATCTGGCGCTGGTTTGGACATTGGTGGCCGGTGCTGCTGATTATCTGGGGTGTGGTTGTGCTGGTGGAGCGCATGAGCGCCGATCGCATGGGCTATCGCCGACGGGGGCTCGGGGCGGGCGGCATCCTGTTGCTGATCCTGCTGGTCGCGGTCGGGGTATCGGCCCACTACAGCTCCGATGTCGATTGGAACGGTGTGCGCGATCAGCTTCAGATGGACGACGATATGGGCGGGGTCTTCGGCAACGCGTATACGTTCGACGACACGTTGGAGCAATCGTTTCCGGCGCACGGTACTCTGCGTGTGGTGTGCGATCGCGGGGCACTGAACATCACGCCTTCCGAAGGCGACACGATTCGAGTAGTCGTCCACAAGAAGATTTATGCGGACAACCAGGGCAACGCCGACAAGTACAACCAGGGGACGAAGCCGCAATTCAGCGTGAGCGGTGATTCTTTGCTGCTGAACGCAAATACCAACGGTGCGGGCGAACACAATGTCGAGGCAGACATGGACATTTCCGTCCCCGCGGGCGCCGCAGTGGATGTGGCCAGCAAGCGCGGCGATGTCACCATTAACGAGCGCAAGGCAGGCGTCAAGCTAAGTTTGCAGCACGGCGACATTTCCATGACCGAGATCACCGGGCCGGTCAGCGTGAGCCTGGAGAAGGGTTCTATTCGCGCCACCCAGATTACCGGCGACGTTGACATCAACGGGCACGTGGACAGTGTGAGCCTCGATGAAGTCGCGGGCTCCGTGCATTTGAGTGGCGACTTCTATGAGGACGTCCATCTCAGCAAGATTGCCAAAACCGTAATCTTCAAGACTTCGCGCTCGGATATGGAGATTGCGTCAGTACCCGGGGAGATCGAAATCTCCAGCGATGAGGTGCGCGGCGATCAACTCGACGGGCCCAGCCGGGTGATGACCAGTTCCAAGAGCATTCATTTGGAGTCGGTCTCGGGCGATCTCCAAGTGCAATCCAACAATGGCGACGTGGAAGTAACGACTGGCGGGAAGCAGCCTGCCGGAAAGATGAACGTCACCACGCAACACGGCGATGTTGCGTTGACCCTGGCGGGGAAGGTTCCGCCGGATAAAGTGAACGTTGCCACCCAGCATGGAGACGTAACCCTGACGCTTTCGCCGAACGCGGGGTTCCAGATCAATGCAGTCACGCGCAAGGGCGACGTCAGCTCCGATTTTGACGCCGTGAAGATCAACCAAAACAACGGTAGCTCACAAGCAAGCGGCACCATTGGCAGCGGCGGCAGCAAGCTGCAGGTGAGTACGGATACCGGGGACATCAAGCTACTGAAGAGCTAGTGGTTAGTGGATAGAAACTTCAGGTGATGATAAACGGAGAGGATGTCCCACCCAAGCAAGTTGCGTTCAAGTGAGATTATTTGCGCCAAAAATCTGTGCGGATAATTGAGTTGCACGAGAAAGTGGGCGATTTGAGTGTAAAGCGGAATATCCTTTTCGACCCCCGCGTCCCAATTTGGATCCAACATCCAGCACCTCCGTCAATCATTTCTCAGAATTAGGCGATAGTCGCCTATATCGCCGTTAATCTTAGTGTCGTCCTCAGCGGTGATTTCGAGGATCGCATAGTATTCTGCTTTCTGCCCTATAGGACCTAGAAGTGACAACACCCGGACATCCTCAAGAACGCACACCTTCCAACAGACATCAACGTGCGAACCAGCGTTTTAAGCATGGATCGTTTCAGTACATTTTTGAGCAATCCCGGAGTTAAGAAGAAGTGATCCCAGCTTCCGGTTGGCGGACGATCCGCGCCGAACTAACTGCGTCTTCACCCCCTGACCAAGTCCACGCCCGCCAGATGATGACCGAGGTGCAGACCGTTTCGATCGTCGCGAAGAACACGTACGCTGGATAAACGGGATCCCGAAAGTCACCGTTAGTCAGAGGCAGAACGAAGGTCAGGAAACCGTTGGTAAGGGTCATAACGCCACCCGCGATGATATTCGCCAGCCGGTTCGCTCTAAACGGAAGCAGTCGACACGCCAGAATCATGGCGATGGGTATTTCCATCAAGACCGCTGAACCCAGCAGAGCCCATTGTGGGAGATGTGGGGCAGAATTTGGTGAGCCAACGAAAGCGAACAGGGCAAGCACGTCCGCATACAGGTAGTTCAATAACGCGAAGATCCACAATAGAGACAACCGCTCCTTTGTGTCATGCATGTCAACCTCCTACGGAATAGTTACGGTCCCGCCGCAGAATAAGTTTCAGATGCACAATCGAGTTTCGGTAAAGAAACCTCGTCTTTCAATCATTACGCCTCTTAAGTAAAGAATAAGAGCTGCGCCTCCATCGCCAGTTCTTAAGCCCCGCCTGCAGACGCTGACGCCGTTGTGGGTGTGGGTGGCGATCCGCTCTTGCTTTTCGTGAAAGCCTCAATCAAGGTTTCCAGAAACGAGAAAAACACGTCTACGGAATATCCCACAATGAAAGCAATCGCCAGAGGCGAGATCGATGTTCCCCCGGCAAGACTGAAGTTGTTAAACAGCCCGACCACGCAGCCTGCAATGCCGGCGATCAGGAAGTGCGCGGAGTCGGAGTGAGATCGGACAAAGGTACGGGTGCTCATACTCTGCGAGTAGGAGCGCAACAGGTAGGCGCAAGTCCCGAGCAATGCGTACAGAACGGGCAGAATGCAAGTACCTATCGCGCCATAGGCCACCGACGCGTCATCCGTAACATCTTGCCCAAATTGCCGTGTATCCTGGAACACCATTACCCGGCCGCTCAGCACCTTCTGAAGACGGGGAACGTCATCCGGCAGCGGTACCGGTAATTGAAATGTCGATTTGTATCCATCTTTTTGCTGCAGCACTTCAGCAAAGGGATCTCTCTCCTTGGGAAATATGTATTTATTCATTTGCCGGCTGCGGGCATGAATCGATCGGATCAGGGAGGCGAAAGTCTGCAGTTCGGTAACCACCTCCGTCGGGCTGACACCCGGAGGAAGCGTGGAGGCGGCAGGGTTCCCGGACGGGGCGGCCGCTGTGGCTGAGGTTTTAGTTGATTGCTGCTGCGCGTCGGGTGCAGCGGGTTCTGTGAAAGGAGTCAATTGCGTGGTTAACGTTACCGCCATAGCGTTGGCGTTGGTGATGTCATTGCGAATCAGATTGGCAAGACCGGAAGAGCCGGAAGTAATAAAGCTTGCCACTGAAAACGGAACAATCACCACGGCGAGACACAGTGCAACTATCCAATAAACGCGAACCGTAGGCCTCGACTGAAAGCTACGCAGGCTCTCGGCAGTTACGGGCTTCAGCCTGGCTGCCAGCACGGTGAGCGCGGTTAGAAGATCGGCCGCGGTTTTCTCGTTCCAGCCAGTCGTCACTGCGGCTCGAGCCTTCAAAACGCTGTCTCGCGTAGTGTCGTCGATCTCTACCCCTATTTCGGCAGCGTACTTGAGCAGCCGTTCGGCATCCTCGAGAGCGGCGGTGAAGTAGTCTGGGGGATGCGAATAGGTCACGCCAGCCTGGTCGGCTGCTGTGGACTGCGGCGGTTTGTCTGATACTTCGGCTACCGGAGTAAGAGCGGGCGCAGGTTCTGACATTGGTCACCTCGCGGGTGCTGATTGGAGTTCGCAGGCGTATTGCTCTTGCTTATTGAGCGGAAGGTTATCTGCTCTGCGGGCGCTTTCTCCAGAAACACCTCCAGCCATCTCAGTGGCAGAGCTGCGCCTTACGTACAGGCGCGAGCATGATACTCCATTTTGAGGACAGGCCTAAAGCGCAACGAACAAAGTGTTGTTAACTGCACGCGAAACTAACCACTATCCACTTACCACTCTCTTCACGATCTTCTCCACGTCGTCCACCACTTCGTCAATGCTCTTGTGAGTGGTGTCGAGGATCACAGCGTCGGCTGCCGGAACCAGCGGCGAGGCGGCGCGAGTGCGGTCGCGTTCATCCCGCGCGGCAATCTCGGACTGTATGCGCTGGATATCTTCGCGCGATTGCGGTCCGGTCTGAAGCAAGCGGCGCTCGGCGCGGACTTCGGGGTGGGCATCAAGGAAGATTTTCACGTCGGCGTTTGGGAAAACCGCGGTGCCGATGTCGCGGCCTTCCATCACCACCCCGCCATCGCGGCCCAGCTCGCGTTGTCTGGCGACCATGACCTGCCGCGCCGCAGGATGCACCGAGACGAGCGATGCTGCCGCGGTTACATCAGGCTCGCGGACCCGCTGGGAGACGTCTCGCCCGTCGAGCAACACGCGATTGCCCTCGCCGCTGGGCTCGATCTGAATGTCCGAAGCAAGAGCTAATTGCCGCAGCGCTTCTCCGCTGTCGAGGGAGACGTGGTTGGTGAGCGCCTTCAGCGCGAGAGCGCGGTACATCGCGCCGCTCTCCAGGTTGATATACCCCAGCTTCTTCGCCAGACGCGCGGCGATGGTGCTCTTGCCTGAGCCTGCGGGTCCGTCGATGGCGATCACCAACTTCCTCGCAGCGTTCATTCCTTGTCGCTGTCCTGTCCTGGAGGTTTTGGTGCAGAGTACGTGGGAGTGTTGGGGCGTTTTGCGCGGCTTGGGGCGGCGCGGCGTTGCACCAGCGGCATGCCAGGCCGCGGTGGAAGCGCTTCGAATTTCGGCTTCGGCGGAAGCTCGCGCGCCGGCGCCGCTTGCGAGGACGCAACCTGGAGCATGACCCGCCCGCCGACGTGAACATAGCTGAGCTCGCGTCCCGCCTGCAGCGCATTGAGGGCCTCGCGTACTCGCGCGCGGCCGACGAAATGCGAAAAGAACTGCTCCAACTCTTCCTGCGGGACGGCCACAACACAGTCAAGATATTTGGAAACTAATGCGGTCAACGACTCTGCCACCGAGACCTGCGTGCCCTGCTTCACCGCGTCGGGGGCCCAGCGCGCCAGCACGTCCCAATAGACGCCTTCGTCGGGCTTGTAGTCGACGCGGGTGATGCGCAGCCTGCCCCAGAGTTCATCGAGAGCGCGGTCCAATGCCGCTTCGGAAATCTCGCCGCCAAGCAGCTCGAGCAATCGATGTTTGGGGATCGGCCCTTCCTTCTCGAGCTGCTCAAATGTATGCACCGCCAGAGGAGAATACTCCGACCGCGCGCCCGCCTTGAGCCGTTGGCGCGGATTGCGATCGCCGACCACCGCGTACAGATAGGGAAATACCGCCGAGGAGACGACGAAATTATTTTCCGGGAAGATATTGGTTTCGAATGCTGTCCTCTCGCGCAGCAGACGGAGCATCAGGTGCTTGGCTTCGCGCGCGCCGGGATCAGCAAAGGCCATCTGCGCAGTTGGAAGTTTCTCGTCATTGCCTTTGTAGGCGCCCACGAAGGTGGGCAGCAGCACCGCGGGCCGTTGCGGATAGAGCAACGAGAAGCCGGTGGCGTCGATGAACTCGCGCGCATCTTCGAGCGTGCGCAGAGGCCGCCCGTTCAGCCGCCACTTCTCGCGGCGAAGTTCGTGGAGTTGATCGTCGTGCATAGGAGAAGCAGTCAGCGCTTAGCAGTCAGCATTCAGCCCTTTAGCTTATTGGTAAGGTGCATCAGTCTTTGAGATTTCTTAAGAAAACTCTTTTGTCTGAATACTGAGTGCTGAGTGCTGAGTGCTGACTGCTGATTGCTAGATGCGTTTAAACGCCCGCTGAATGTCCTTTACAGAATAGCGCAGCACGACGGGGCGTCCGTGTGGACAGCTCATGGGGCAATCCGTCTTGGCCAGTTCGCGCAACAGCCATTCCATTTTGTTCTGCTCGAGCGGCATGTTGACCTTGATGGCGGCATGGCAGGCGATGCTGGCGGCAATGTTGGTGCGAATTCTGTCCAGATTCACCGACTGCTCCTCGCGCTCGAACTGCTCCAGAATCTCGTGCAGCAGATGTTCGACATCGTCCGCGGGCACACCGGCAGCGGTTGTTTTCACGGCGATGGTGCGGGAGCCAAAGGGCTCGACCTCGAAGCCGTTGCGGCGCAACTCATCCGAAATCTCGGCGAACACGGCCATTTGGCCGGGCGTCAGCTCGACAATCAGCGGCATCAGGAGCTGCTGGCGCTCGGGCGATTCGGCCAGCCGCTGCCTACAAATTTTTTCGAACAGGATGCGCTCGTGGGCGACATGCTGATCGATGATCCACAGCCCTTGTGGGTTGATGGCGAGGATGAATGAGTCACGAATCTGGCCGACCGGCTTGAGCGACGCAAGCGATTCGAGTCCCGCGGGCGCATCGTCTTCGGCGAGCTCCGGCGAGCAGCCGTTGTTGCCGCGAGCGTGGGTCGGAGCAGCGGCCGGCCCCGGGGCGCCCAATAAATCCCGCGGTTGGATTTGTTGGGGTGGAGGATCGCCAAAAGTCTGTGGACCGAAGCGCGCCACAGGCATCGCCGCGTTCGCCTCGACTGCAAATCCGCTGCCTTCGAAGTGCAATGGCGCAGTGAACGGCTGAAGCTCCGGTGCGCGCAGTGCGAAATCTGCGTCACCCTCGGTCACGTGTAACTCGCTGGAGGCGAAGTCGTGCGCGCCCGGAGTCAGTGAAACCGAAGCGGTGGGCGAGGCATGGATTTCAGTCATGAACGACGGCACCGGCCGCGACTTCATCAGCAGTGCGCGTACCGAGTCGCGAATGAAATCGTGCAAAACGGACGATTGTCGGAAGCGCACCTCGGTCTTCGACGGGTGCACGTTGACGTCGACTTCGGTGGGCGGCATCTCCAGGAAGAGCAGCACGACGGGATAGACCGTCGGCGGAATGATATTGCGATATGCCTCCGTGAGCGCGTGCTGCACCAGGCGATCGCGGATGAGTCGGCCATTCACGAAGATGAAGATGGAGTTGCGATTCAGCTTCTGGATCTCCGGGCGCGAGATGAAGCCGTGCAACTTGATTTCGCCCTTAACAGGCTCTTCCGCTTCTTCCACTTGGCTGCGTCGCCATGGAGGTGGCTGCGGCAGTCCGGTTCGTTCCAGCGGCAGCAGCGCACTCAACGGGATCAATTGGTCCAGCGTCTCTTTGCCAAAGACTTGGTAAATGCGCTGCTGGTGGCCCGCCACGGGAGGGGCGACGAGCATCGCGTTGGTCGCCGAATGCAGCTCCCAGTGCATCTCGGGATGAGCGAGCGCGTAGTGCGTTACCAGTGATGCGATGTGCGACAGCTCGGTCGATTCGGCTTTCAGGAATTTTCGGCGCGCAGGGATATTGAAGAAAAGATCGCGCACTGTGATGCACGTTCCCAGCGGCAGGCCGGCTTCCTCCACGGTGAGTATTTTGCCGCCGGCAATCTCCACGACCGTGCCCGCAACATCTTCCGGCGCGTGCGTTTCTAGCCGAAGACGGCTTACTGATGCGATCGAGGGCAGCGCCTCACCGCGAAAGCCGAGCGTCGCCACGTTCAGCAGGTCATCGGTATTGCGGATTTTCGAGGTAGCGTGACGCTCGAAGGCGAGCATGGCATCATCGCGCACCATGCCGCAACCGTCGTCGGTGACCTGGATGAGCTTCTTGCCGCCGGCTTCAATGTTGACGCGAATGCGGTGCGCGCCCGCATCCAGCGCGTTCTCCAGCAGCTCCTTCACTACCGACGCAGGCCGCTCCACCACCTCGCCGGCAGCGATCTTGTTGGCTACATTTTCGGAGAGAACGTGGATGCGCCCCATGGAGTACTACGTTACATGTGGTCAGTGGTCAGTGGATAGTGGATAGAGGAAAACAGTATTCGGAATACCCCACTCATTCGAAAATTGCAGGAGTGGGGCATCCTAAACTCGGATACTGCCGCCCGGAAAAACCTACCACTGCACGCCGGGATAGAGGCTGGGCAGATGGTAGGTGCGGTAGGACTGCTGGTTATACATCTCCAGTTGCCAAACCACCGTCGGATTCGGCTGCTGAGTGACTTCAACGAGGCGAGAGCCGGCCATCAAATCATTGGGAGCGCTTTCGGTGGCGAACATATTCGAGTTTGTTAGCTCCTGGCTGCTGCCGCCCCAAAAGGAGTACGGAGTCTGGTACGACCATTGCCGCTTAGCGGTCCTGTTTGTCTCGTTCACTTCAAAAATAGCAGCCGTGCTGTAGCACTTGGGCGGGCTGGTCGGATGGCACACGTCTCCGTTATCGTCCAGGACGCGGTTATCGCCGTTGTCGAAGAGCGCCAATTGAAAATCGCCGGTGGTGTTCGGGCTCATGAAATTAGCGTCGTGCTGGGCGTAGAACCAGTCGGCTGGAGAGGTCGAGTCCAGCAGCGTGAAGTCTCCCTGATAGCCGAGCTTCCACAGGATATCGCCGGAACCCGTTCCATTCCGGTAGTCAATCTTTATGACCCAATGCTGATGACGGATGGAAAGCAGAAGATTGTTGTCATCAGTGGAATAAGCCAGAGCGTTGGAATGCGTCCAGTCCGGGAAGTTCATAGGATGACGATTGACGTCGAGGTGATCAAAGGCATCCCACACCCACACGACGTTGTTGTCCTGATTAACGTCGATGATGGCATTGCCGGCCACGGTAATCTGTCCCGGATATCCGGGCAGGTTAGTGAAGACCCGGTAATCAGTGGTAATAAAGAGCAAATCCCCATTGGGAAGAAGCAGAACGTCGTGGTCGATGGACTCAAGCTGAAGGTTGTAACCAGCATCTAAAACGAGCTTTTTCAGGACACTCAAGTCAAGCTCCCTGATTATGTTGCCGGCCAGGTCCACTTCCCGTATGCCGGTGTTTCCGGCGGGACCTGGGAGCGTGAGGAGCATCAACATGTGGCCGTTAGGCAGAAGCTTCACCAGGTTGGGGCCGCCGGTGCCTGCATATGGGTAATACCAGAGGATGTCTCCCGTCGGGTTTATTGCCATGGTCGCTCCACCCATACTTACCAGTTCGACCCCGGGAGAGGGAGTCTGGCCAGGCGGAATGGTTATGTGCATCTGCGGCAAGTCGCTCGCCGGGGCGACGCCGGTCTGAAAGGTATGGTCCTGGTCGAATGTCTGTCCGCTGCTCGAGGTCAGCACCGCGCGCATGTGGTATAGCGTGTTTTGCTTCATTCCGGCCACGAGAATGTCCACCGGGAAGCCTCCCCCAGGCGCGGTTTGCGACGAGGTCTGGAAGCCGTAGTTCGTGTCTGGCCCGAATTGAACCGCAACCGTTCCTGCTGCTGACGTGGTAATTGAGTATTCCGCAACCAGGGTGTTGTTGGTGGGCAAGATGGTCGTCTGCATCCGGGCAGGGGTCGGCGGATCCGACGCGACGCCACTGCCCCCGCAACCAGTGAGAAGAACAAGCTGCGTGGACAGCAGTGCCACTAACACAATTTTCAGACACAAGGAATTGCAGAGCGATTCGTTAGAAGGTGCAGTCATTCCCGCTCCTGTTGGTGTGCGGATGGATAGGTACTGCTTCAACGGACGCCTGGAAGTGGTCCCCTGAAAACCGGTTACTTAATTACGGAATGAAGAATTTTGTACAGCCGGGCGCGCGCTGTCAAGGATAAATTCTGCGATGGATGATTGAGGGTTCCAGAAAACTGTGATGATGAACGCCGCTGATTCGCGATCTCGACGACAGAAAGCGCGTCAATCGGGCGCTGCCGGCGACACGTCGTTTAAGGTGGTGCGGTATTTGGGGCACTAGAAGCTGAAGCCATTCCCAAGTCCCTAGCGCTCGCTTACCCGGGCGGCCAGGTCATGTCGCGCCCGCCGAGCAGGTGCAGGTGCAGGTGAAACACCGACTGGCCTGAGCGCGGGCCGACGTTGTACACCGTGCGGTATCCGTCTTCGATGCCGCGCTCGCGCCCTATCTTTGCCGCAATCAGATGGCTGTAGCCAATGATCTCGGCATCCTCCGGCGTGGCTTCCTTCAATCCGGCGATGTGACGCTTGGGGACGATGAGCACGTGGGTCGGCGCTTTGGCGTTGATGTCCTCAAAGACGTACACCTTGTCGTCCTCGTAAATCTTTTTCGAGGGAATCTTCCCGGCGATGATTTTGCAGAAGAGGCAGTCGTCCATAGGTGAGATGTTAGCCGACAATGCGCGGAATGTCGCGGGAGGTTGGGTGTAACGTTCTCCCGCTCATTCGAAAACCGTTTATCCACCCCGGCGAGTGGGGCGCGCCCGAGGGCAGGGTGACACAATTCGCTACGTCTACAATCCCCTCATGCATGCGGCTTCGAGCACGCGGCACCTGCCCTATCGCGGACGGCTTGCTCCATCCCCGACCGGATTGATGCACATCGGACACGCATGCACGTTCTGGACGGCGTATGAGCGCGCGCTTGCCCATGATGGGACGTTGGTGTTTCGCAATGAGGACCTAGACCCGCAACGCTCCAGGGCGGAATTCGCGCGAGCGATGATCGAAGACCTGCGTTGGATCGGCATCCGATGGCAGGAAGGCCCGGAGGTCGGTGGTCCATTTGCGCCCTACGAACAGAGCTGCCGCCGCGAACTCTATCTCGAGACCTGGCGCAAGCTCCGCGACGGTGGGTTTACCTACCCCTGCTGCTGCTCGCGTAAGGACCTGGTCTCATCGGCGGGCGCACCCAATGAGGGCGACGACGAGCCGCTGTACCCGGGGCGCTGCCGCGAGAAGATTGGCGACGCAAAACGATACGAGGCGCCGGTGGGCGTGAACTGGCGATTTCATGTTCCGGATGGCGAGTTGATCGCGTTTGACGATCTGGGTCAGGGGCCGCAATCTTTTGTTGCCGGTCGTGACTTCGGCGACTTCGTAATCTGGCGCCGCGACGATGTGCCTGCGTACCAGCTTGCAGTCGTGGCTGATGATGCGGCAATGCAGATCACCGAAATTGTGCGTGGGGCCGATCTGCTGAAGTCAACCGCGCGCCAACTGCTGCTCATTCGCGCGCTCGGGTTGCCGATTCCTGCCTACTATCATTGCGATCTCATTCGCGACGAGCGAGGTTTGCGGCTGGCCAAGCGACATGATGCGCTTAGCCTGCGCACGCTGCGCGAGCGAGGCCACAGCCCAGAAGATGTACTGCGAATGTGCGGCGGATTGTAAACGCTATTCGCTATTCGCTATTCGCTCCCCGCCAGAATGGCTACGGTTGGCCCTTGCGAGAAAACCATCGGGAGGTTCTCTGGCCAAAGGCGAAGAGCGAAAAGCGAAGAGCGATACTTGGTCTTCGTGCCTTGCAGGGAACCGTGCTTAGCTCAATTCGATTGCAGAATCGGGTCGGCGAGTGTATCGTCTGGCGTGGTTTGGAGGGCGATGCCATGCGGGTGAATTGGGGTGCGATCCTGCTTGCGGGAGTGGCCGACTGGCTGCTTGGAGCGGTATGGTTCACGATTTTTGCCGCTCAGTGGAAGGCCGGCCTGCGCATGGCGCCGGAGGAGATGCAGGCCTACATGTCCCATCCCAACTTCTGGCCTTACCTGATTGCGTTGCTGTGCAGCCTGCTGCTGGCGTATGTGATCGCGCGGGTGGTTGCGGGATCGGAAACGCATGGCCTAATGCGCGGCATCATTGCCGGAATTCTGGTCGGCTTGGCTGCGGCGGTCGCTATGGTGACGGAGATGGTTTTTGAGGTCCGCGCCGCTTCGTTTGTCCTGATCTCAGCTGCCTACCCACTGATCGGCTGCGTCTTGATGGGCATCATTATTGGCGTATGGAAGCCGAAAGCAGCGCTTGAGCCGGCCCGCACGGCTTCAACACCACGATGAAAATTGAACGCAGCATTGTGTCCGGGTATTTGAAGGCGCTTAGCGGTCTGGAGCAGTTGCCGGGCCCCAAGGGTGAGCGCTTCCTCGAGCTCTTCCGCCATGGCACGCTCAGTGTTGAGTTGTACGCGCCGCGCGGCCACGATCCTCAGACGCCGCATACCCGAGACGAGATTTACGTCATCGTGACGGGCACTGGACGGTTCCGCTGGAGCTCGCAGGAGACGTCGTTCGGGCCCGGAGATGTGCTTTTCGTAGCGGCCGGCCAGGAACATCGCTTCGTGGAATTCACCGATGACTTCGCCACCTGGGTCTTCTTCTACGGCCCGGAGGGCGGCGAAAACAAAGTTGGTGATGGGGCGTAAAGGTCGAGGGCGATGTCAACTTTCGGGGATGGATAGTAGCGCCATGACCGCATAAATAAAGTCTATTTTGAGGCCTTGAACCTTCCCTCGGTTCTATAATAGTGGCGAGTTCTTGGCGCTCGTATGGGCGCTGCCGCGGGGTGACAAATGAATCGGACTGGAGCATTGCGAGTTCTTTTGCTCAGCGTGGCATTGGTAACGTTCGGATTGTCGCCTGAGTTCGTCTTTGCAAACGGCGTTCACGGCGGAGGCGGAGGCGGTTTCCACGGTGGAGGAGGCTTTCACGGTGGTGGAGGCGGTGGTTTCCACGGCGGAGGCGGCGGCTTCCATGGCGGTGGTGGCTACGGTGGATGGCACGGTGGCGGTGGTAGCTACGGTGGCTGGCATGGCGGTGGCAATGGCTGGCACGGTGGAGGTGGCTACGGCGGCTGGCACGGTGGCTATGGTGGTTGGCGCGGCGGGTATGGTTGGCGCGGCGGCTACTGGGGTGGCGGCTACTGTTGCGGATGGAACTTCGGTCTCAGCTTTAACTTCGGCTGGCCTTATTGGGGGGGGTATGGATACCCTTATGCCTATGGGTATGCTCCTTACTATGCCTATCCACCGTACTATCCGTATCCCTACTACCCGTACAATTACTACAGTCCAGTTGGCGATTCATCGAATTATCCGGATCCGGCAGCTTACAGTCAGACCAGCAGCGGCTATCAGAATGACGTTTCCCGGGCGCAGCCGAGTGCTTCTGTTCCTCAACCTGCTCCCAGTTCGAACTCCCTGACCATTCGGGAGGCGACGTACCGCCGAACGGCTGATACCTACAGAACTGCTTCCGCGAACAATAACCCTCCGTCTTCTGCTGCGCGCCAGCTTCCGCCGATGCGTCCGGAGGTGCAGAATGTCATCCGGGCGCTGCGCGGCATGCCCCCGGATGCTCGGCAGCGGCAAATCGACTCGAGCCGATATAGTAATTTCTCGCCTCAGGAAATGAAGGTTATAAGGTACGCAGCGGAAGTAGAAGCTAGTAATTAGCAACTAGAGCTTCGTAGCTGTTTGCTTAGGCTTACCCTTACTTTCCGGTGTAGCTCACGCGCCAGATGGAATTCGAGGCGTCGTCGGTGACCAGCAACGAGCCGTCAGGTGCAACTGTGACGCCCACGGGCCGCCCCCAGACCTTGCCATTAGGCAGCACGAAGCCGGTCAGGAAGTCCTGATATTCGCCGCTGGCGTTACCGGTCTGATGCAGCGGCACGCGAATCACTTCGTATCCGGCGCGCGGCTTCCTATTCCACGAGCCATGCTGCGCCGAAAAGATATCGCCGCGATACTCGGCGGGAAATTGCTGGCCTTCGTAAAACACCATCTCCAGCGATGCATTGTGCGGCTGAATCAGCACGTCGGGGACGATCACTTTGCTTTTCAGTTCGGGGTGCTTGCCCTTCAGGCGCGGATCGGGATTGCCGCCGATGTAGTAATACGGCCAGCCGTAAAAGCCGCCTGCTTGCACATGGGTGATGTAGTCAGGAACGAGATCGTCGCCCAAGTCATCGCGCTCGTTTACCGAACACCAGAGCTCACCGGTTTTGGGATTGATGGCGAGTCCGCCTCCGGGATTGCGAATCCCGTAGGCGTAGACGTGCATATTGGAGCCGTCGGGATTCATCACCAGGATGTCGGCGCGGTTCTTCTCGGCAGGATGCGTATCCGGATCATCGACGTTGGACGACGATCCCACGCCCACAAACAACTGCTTGCCGTCGGGCGAGGAAACCAGGTCGCGCGTCGAGTGACCCTCGTGATCCGGCAGCGTGGCAAGGTGCTGCGGCGTGCCCGTCGCCCTCAGGTCTCCATTATGGTAAGGGATGCGCAGCACGGCCTTGGCCTGGCCGACGTAAACGTATTGCGGGTTTGGACCCGGCGGATAGAAGGCGATCCCATAAGGCTCACTTAGTCCGGTGACGAACATCGATGACTGCTGCGGCTTGCCTTGGGCAGTGATGCCGCGAAAGACCCGAAGATTGCCGCCATGAGTTTCGGCAACGAAGATGTCGCCATTGGGAGCGGTGATGATGTTGCGCGGTTCCTGCACGAAGGTCGTGTACAGCTCAACCTTGAAACCGGCGGGTGCTTGCGGCCACGCGTCCTTCGGACGGTCGACGACGTCAGGCCCGTTGACTGCGGCCTTGGTCGCGTACGGCGGCGGCAGATCCTGCGGAGTGATCTTGCGAGTGACGCCGGGCTTCTGGTAACGATAGTCGGTGAAAGGCGGCTTGGGCGGCGGCGCCGAATTTTGTGCACAAGTTAAGCAGGAAAAAAACAGAGCTGTAATCAGCAATGAAGGCAGTTGCAGTTTGTTCATCTCGGGACCTCAGCAAATCTGCTTAGATGGCGACGCCCCTCAAAAAGTATGTGAGAACAAATGAAGCTGGTCCCAGGTTAGCGCCGAACAGGCGGACGCGAATCTGGAGCTTTTGCGGTGGGTGCAACCGAGAGATCCGGGATTACGAAGTGGTTGCCTCTGCGCTGGGGTCTTAGCGTCGCAAGGAGCTGTCCTTTGCCATACCTCTCAGAATGTTGCCGAGTTCTGGAATGCTTGCACTCGACCGGTGGATCGCAATGGATTCGGTTTGCCTCCACAGGAGACGGACCGGCGAGCCAAGGTTTTTGAATCGCGGTTGCAGCTGTTGCCCGACAATCCCGCTATTCATGAGGAGTGGCGCCGGTTAGTTGTCAGTATGCTGTCATCGGAATCCACGTTCACGACGCGCGCCTGGTCGCCGCAATGCGGATTCATGGTGTAAAGCACATATTGACCTTCGACGAGAAAGACTTCCAGCGCTACTCCGACATCGAAGCGATACACCCTCACAAGCTTTCCACACTACGTTGACCCGAAACTACTTGCGACCAAGCCAGTAAGAATGGCCCCACTACCGCCCTATTGCGGATAGCTCTCCAAACTATAGTCGCAGGTGCCGTTCGTCGGTTGAGTTGGCAACTGCGGCACTTGCAGCAATTGTGGCGAATTGAAATTAAAGGGACCGTTCGTCGGGTCGGTTAAGTCCGCGGAGGTCTGGTCGCGGTGGGTCAGCGGCGGTAAGTTGAAGCGCGTTTCGATTAACTTCAGGATGCTCGTGTAGTCCGTCGGCATGTGCCACACGAACTGCGGCTTTGACCAGGGAGAGACGACGATTACAGGCACACGAAAGCCTGTCACATTGAACAAGCCTCGAATGAAGACCCCGGACTGGCCCGGGCCCGGCACCTTATCATCCGGCGGCGTGACCAGAACCGGCGGCTGCTGATCGAAGAGGCCGCCACCCTCGTCGTAGGTGAGAATGAAGGCCGAATCCGGCCACGCTTTGCTGGTCAACAGTGCGCCAAGAATCTGCTGAACCCGAGCCGAGCCCAGCTGAACGTTATTGCCCGTGTGCTCATCGTAGCCGGTCGCGCTGGCGCGCTCGATGAAGACTACCTGCGGCAAATCCTGGTCGGCACTCTGGCTGTGGAGGATGTTGTACCACTCCTGGATGTTGCGGACATTGTTCTGGATCTGCGGATTGTTCCAGTCGGCCCAGGACGCAAGGAAGACGCTGTTGTCCTGGTAGTAGTAACGCCAGCTTATCCCGGCGTTCTGCAGAATGCGGAAGAGCGTCGGCCTCAGCCACAACCAGTTATTTTGCCCCGGCGGAAAGATGTCGCCGTAGGAAGTGCCGGCAAAGAGGTAGGCACGATTGATGACCGTAGTGTCGGGCACCGGCGAGTAGAAGGTATCGCTGGTGTCGAACTGGGTGGCGAGCTCGTAATAGAACGGCAGGTCGGTCCAATCGTAGTAGCCCAGCGGCCTTGTGTTCGTCGGGTCATATTGGCTGCCCGTGGTGTTGTACAGGAACCTGTCCATCAGGAACTGGGAGTTGTTGGTCAAGTGCAGCCAGTTCTTGCCTACCAGGTCCATGTCGTCGTGGCTCACGTTCCAGTTGACGTTCAGCCCGTCGATGCAGACGGTGCGCTGGTGATAGGGGGGGAAACGCTGGCCCTGCGAATTCATCAGCATGAAGCCGGAGGGCAGATTGTGCAGGTCGTTTACATCACTGAGCTGCGCGCCCGGGATGTGATCGATGTCCACGCGATAGTAGGCGAGCTCCCCGAAGTAGTTATCGAAGGAGCGGTTTTCCTGCAACAAGTACACGATGTGGTTGAGGTTGTGCACATCTCCCGTGCTGAGGATGACCTTGGTCCGTGCCGAAAGGTGATCGCCAAAGCGGTCCGTCGCCGTGCAAGTGAAGGTTGTGGTCTGGGTGGCATTGACGGTCACCCGGCCATTGGTCGCAGGCGAGACATTGCCAATGCCCTGATCGATCTGCACCGAGGTAGCGTTGCTCGCGTTCCATGAGATGGTGACCGGCTGTCCCGGCGATGGAGTGATGGGGCTCGCGGCGCAGCTCAAAGACATCCCACCTTCCACCCTCACGCCAACCTGCTGCGAGTACGCCTGCCCGTCGTGCGGTCCGTTGGCGCCGACCATGAAGGTCCGGTTGCTTCCTAATGCTGGAGTGACATAGCTGCCCGAGCAGGTCGCTCCGGCACAGGAGTCAGGAACCAGAGGTATAGTTGAATTCTCCGGGAGCGTCACCAGGAAGTACGAGCTGCCATTGTTGGGCCCGGTAAAGTTCAACACCACGGACTGGCCGGCGGCGATGCTGCTCTGGGATGCATGCAGCGTGAGCGGGACGACGGTCAGCGCGGCATTCAGTGAAGCGGCGCTTCCGCCGACGGATACTCCCCGATAGGTTGTGCTCGTCGCCGGGGCCACTTGCATGTAATTCGAAGCAGCCTTCGGCAGCGGAATCTGGTCTTCTTGTTCGCCCTGAATACTTGGGACCACGACAAAATTGCCGCTGCTGACTCGCCAGCTGAACTGGATGAACTGTCCCGGCGCCGCCACTGTGGGAGAGACAGCGAAGTATTGCGCTGCTGACGTTGGATTGCTCGCATTCGCGTCGCTGGATGAGGCGTACGAAAGTCCGCCAACAGCGGAGATGAGAATCGAGGTAGACAGAAGTTTCCTAAAGGGCAGCATGGAAGAACCTCCGAAGGCGACGGGCGGACGGCCTCGTCACTTCTACGATTCAGCAGCACAGGTCACAGGTTGTTCTGACGTGGTAAAGAAACAAAAAACTTTAGATGAACGACCATCGCCTTCCGGAGTGTAAGGGGGATTAAATTCCGCTACTAAGGCTTTCGCTCCAGCTACTACCGGCAGAACTCCAAGCTATGCTGCCTCTATTCGTCTAAGCGGCTGAGCCCACCGCTGACAATTCATTGAAGCCACATGAATTGCGTCATTTGCCGTGATCCGGCGAAGCCAACGGGTTTGCTCGGGTCTACACGTCACGCGCCTTAACGTCGGACCAATCAAAGTCAGGAGAAAACATGTTGCGCTGTAGAGCACTTTCACTGTCCTTAATACTGTCAGCCCTGGTCGCCGTAGGATCGGCCCAGGAGGTGATCAATACCCCCAATGTCTCTTCTTCAGCGGACAACTCCCAGCAATCGCCAGACTTTGGCACGTTGGTCCGCTCCAATCACGTAGTTGTGATTATGGAGGAAAACCGCGACGTCAATCTCGCACAGGAATATATGCCTTACCTGAAGTCGCTGGCTGACCAGTACGCTCAAGGCTTGCAGGTATATTCCGATTCGCACGGCTCATGGTTGGCTTACGGGGAGCTGACCTCCGGATTGGCGCCGGCTCACGGCGAGGGCAACCATGGCATCTGCAACGGCGACGGATGCAAGCAGGTCATCACCATCGACAACCTGGTGAGACACTTCGCCGCACAGGGAAAAACCTGGAAGGGATACTTCCAGTCCATGCCGGCCATCGGTTACATGGGCTACCAGTCCGGTGAATATGTTCGGCGGCACAATCCATTTCCCTTCTATAGCGACGTGGCATACTCATTGCCCGAGCAATGGAACATGGCGCCAGCCGACCCTTACCTGCTGCTGGATATCGCGAATAATCGGCTGGCAAACTTCGTCTGGATCAGCCCCGACCTCCTGCATGATGCCCACGACGGCATGAACGATCAGCAGGCCCTGGAGAGGGCCGATCTATATTTGCAGACTTTCCTGCCGCAACTGCTGGCGACCCAGGCATTCCGGGCGGGTGGAGATGGTGTGCTCCTCGTCACCTTCGACGAAGGCGAACTTGCTGACAGCCATTGCGGCGGGCATCCCGACCCCGACGACTGCGGCGGCCACATCTGGCATGTGTTGATTGGGCCCCAGGTCAAGCGGAACTATCAGTCCAACACTCATTACATGCAGGGCAGCCAGTTGCGGATGTTTTGTGACCTGCTGGGAATCACCAGTTGTCCCGGTGACGGCGCCACCTCGCCCGGCATGACCGAGTTCTTCCAGTAGGAGGAGCGGACAGTCAGGCGGCCAGTCGGATCATCCCTGCTGTTGTTCTAGTTTTCTTTCTTTCTGACGCGGTCCGGGGTTCTGGTTCTCCGCCGCAGTCCGCGCAGAATTGGCGCGATTTGGGGACGTCGGGGTCAGGCAGTCCGGATCAAGCGTGGTGTCGGCATTGAGTTCGTTCTGCCCCTGCGGCTCGCCGGTATGCTCTTCATTTTCTCCCGGCTCGGGGAAATCGCTGTCGGAGGATTTGATTAGCGGGTCCTGGTCACGATGGGGATTCTGTCCCGCAAGAGAAGTGTTGGTCTTCTGTCCCGGCCGGTCCTGCTCGACCGCGCCTTTACCGGCATCCTCGTCGCGCCGGTTCTGTTGATTCTCTGTCATCCGTCTCACCTCAGTGCGAGGAGATGAGAGATTGTGCGCGTGTTGTTGCCTTGCGATCTGCAAAATGAAATGCCGGCGAACTTGTCGCCGGCGTTGGTTCCGTCAGGTTGCGATTATGCGCTTACGTTTCCAGCGCCGCGACTGCGACCTGAGATTCCTGCTTGACGATCACTTCGCTCAACTCCTTGGTTCCATATTCGAAGCCACGATCGAAAGCTTTCAGGTTCAGATCGCGATACGCCGCCGGCACGGATGCCGCAACCGCGTTGCGCAGCGCATCAGGATCGACGACCTGCGAGACCGCGCCGAAGAATCCGACCATCACTATGTTGAGCACCATCTTCTTGCCCAGCTCCTCTGCAATGCGGGTAGCCGGAATGCTGTACACGCGCACGCCTGCCGGATGCTCACCGATGCGGACCAGGTCTTCCTCGATGATGAGGATGCCATCGTCCTTGAGCTGCGGACTGAAGAGCGTGTACGCCTCCTGCGACATGACGACCAGAATGTCCGGCCGCGTAACGTAGGGATAAAGCACCGGCGAGTCAGAGAGGATGACCTGCGCGCTGCACGCGCCGCCGCGCGCTTCCGGCCCGAAGTTCTGTGTCATGGTGGAGTAGCCGGCCTGATAGATGCAGCCCGCTTTGCCGATGACCACCGCCGACAGGATCACACCCTGCCCGCCAAATCCCGCGATGCGGATCTCCGTTACTGGCATGTGCACGCCTCCGTTTCCACGTATTCGTCGCCCAGAGCTTCGGCCAAGGTATCGTGCATCAGGTCGCCGCAGTCGGCGCGCTCACGATCGACAAACTTTCCCACAACGATCTCCCCGCTCTTGGTTAGCGCGACTTCGCTAGTGGGAGCGCCGTTGCGCACTTTGCTGACCTGCTTGTAGAACTTCATGGTGTCGAGTCCATCGCCCATCTTGTTACGCCGCTGATAGAGCGTCGGACAAGGTGACAGCACCTCGATGAAGCTGAAACCCTTCTTGGCGAAAATCTCTTGCATCGCGCGTGCCAGTTGCTTGACGTGAAATGCCGTCCAGCGCGCCACGTAAACCGCGCCCGCCGCCTCGACCAGGTAAGGCAGGTTGAACGCCGGGTCGTATGTCCCATAGGGGTTGGTCGAAGTGATGACCGAGCCCGGAGTCGTCGGCGCGGTCTGTCCGCCAGTCATGGCATAAATGAGGTTGTTGACGCAGATAACTTTTATGTCGACGTTGCGGCGCGCGGCGTGAATCAGGTGATTGCCGCCGATCGCAAACAGGTCGCCATCGCCCGAGTACACCACCACGTTCAGCTTGGGGTTGGCCAGCTTCAGGCCGGTGGCGAAGGGAATCGCGCGGCCATGCGTGGTGTGGAACGAGTCGAGATTGGTGTAGCCGGCAACGCGCCCGGTGCAACCGATGCCGGAGACAATCGCCACGTTCTTGATGTCGACCTTGGCATCGATCAGCGCATGCGCGAAGGAGTTGACGCTGGTGCCAATGCCGCAGCCCGGGCACCAGATGTGGGGGATGCGGTCCATCCGCAGAAACTGCTCGACGGGATTCTGAGGAATCTGAACAACCGCTTCGCTCATCGCGCCACCTCCAGGATGACCTGCAGAATGTCTTCGGGTTTGTGTACGCTGCCGCCGGCATGCGGCACCAGCCGGACTTCCGCTTTGCCCGCGGCGCAGCGCTCGACTTCGCGCACCATCTGTCCCAGGTTCAGTTCCGGTACGACCAGTGCCTTCACTTTTGCGGCGATCTCGGCGATCTGCTTCTCCGGGAAGGGCCACGCGGTGATGATCCGGAACTTTCCGACCTTGACGCCGCGCTGCCTCGCCATCTCGATGGCGCGCTGTGCTACTCGCGAGGTGATGCCGTAAGAGACGACGACTACATCGGCGTCCTCGATCCGGTCTTCCTCGTAGAGCACAATTTTGTCGACGTTCTTGGTGATCTTCTCCACCAGTCGCTTCACCAGCCGGTCCTGCACGACCGGCCGCATGTCGGGATAGCCGCGCTCGTCGTGCGTCAATCCGGTGACGTGCACGTTGTAGCCCTCGCCAACGCGCGGCATGTCAGGAACCAGGTCTTCGCGCGGCTCAAACGCCTTAAACTCGGAAGGAGGAATGGTGGTGTAGCGTCGAGGCTCAACTTCAATTTGTTCTGGCGGCGGAATAACGACCTTTTCCGTCATGTGACCAACCACTTCGTCCAGCATGACGAATACCGGGCAGCGATACTTCTCTGCCATGTTGAAAGCGGTGACGGTCAGATCGAAGCATTCTTGTGGCGAGTTCGGGCAGAGGGCGATGATCGCGTAATCGCCATGTGATCCCCAGCGCACCTGCATCATGTCGGCTTGCGCGGGAAGCGTCGGCAAACCGGTGGAGGGCCCGCCGCGTTGCACGTCGACGAAGACGCATCGGCGTCTCAGTCATGGCGGCGTAGCCAATGTGCTCCATCATCAGCGAGAAGCCCGGCCCGGAGGTCACGGTGAAAGCTTTCGCACCGCCCCAGACCGCGCCTTGAAGCGCGATGGAGGCAGCCAGTTCGTCTTCCATCTGAATAAACGTTCCGCCGACGGTAGGAATGCGATTGGCGAAGCGTTCGACCACCTCGGTGGAAGGGGTGATGGGATAGCCGGACGAAAACCGCGCTCCGGCAGCCAGTGCTCCCTCGCAACAGGCGTGGTCGCCGTCGAGAAAGTGCGTGCCCGTCATCACTCCTGCGGGATCAGCGTGCATCTTGCTCCTCCTGTTTCGCCCCCTCAGCCGCAATGCTGGCGCTCGGCGGGGGCCCCGAATCCTTGGTCTCTTCGGCAACGGCGGAAAGACCGGCTGCGGAAGTCGCCTCCGCCGGCGACTTGAACCCGAAGATCGCGAAGTCCGGACAGTACATGCCGCACAAATCGCAGCCGCTGCACTTCTCCGGATGGACCATGTAAGGCGTGTGGTAGCCCTTGGCGTTGAAGGCGGAGGAAAGCGCCAGCACGTGCGTGGGGCAAAACTCAACGCAGAAACCGCAGGCTTTGCACCGCTCCACTACGATCTGCACCGAACCTTTGGCCATTGCTGCCCTCTCTGTTGCGGGAGCATCGGAAGGGAACTGCTTCCACCTAACGATTGGCGATCCCACCTGGAATTACGTTGCGGTTTGGCCGGGGCCCCCAGCGCATGCCGGCTTTGCGTGGGTTGGAGGCTCACCCGTTACCGAACGATGGTTCGATTGTTGTCCAGCCGCGGGCCGAGCCGAAGTGATGCGGGTCACATGGGGATGTGAGGTTTGGCACGCCGTGCGGCGCAGTAGTCAGTTATCAGCGCTTAGATAGGAGACATCCAGTTGTTCAAACGGTGCTCAAAGCTGAACTGACAAAATGCTCCCCTTATTATTGCTTGACCCCGATTTGTTACACTCGAAATTTGGACCGCCGCACCGATTTGCCGCAGCCGCCCGCCGACGTCGCGAGAGACGCTTTCCACAACGAACAGAAAGCCAGTAAACCCGCGTCCTACACCAGCCCAATTATTTATGTAATCGCAATCGCGCTCGGCCTGTTCTCAGGTTGGGTCAACCAGAAAGTTGACGATCCGCTGCTGACCGCATTGTGCGTGCTGGCCTTCACCATGTTCATGGGAGCATGGAAAAAAGAGCGGCCCTGGCGCTGGCTGCTGCTGGTCTGGATCGGCGTGCCGGTGGTACTTGCGTACTACCACTTTGTAGTTCACTGGCCGCACGATCGCGGGCAGGTGTACGGTGCGTTCTTGCAGGTGCTGGCGGCAAGCGCAGGCGCTAATGGCGGCCATTTTATGCGCCAGGTGATCGACCGCGTCTTCCGGAAACAGGATGACTAGATGGCTTTCGCTCTGAGCGGCCCTAACCCCTTCAGCTCTGGCACGTCAGATGCGCTGATTGCCATTCTGCTTTAGCATGGCTGGTTACTTTATCCGAGGATTTCCATGAAACAGCTTGCTTTTCTTGTTTGTGCAACGCTTCTCGCCGCAACCGCCGCACTAGGCCAGTCCGCCAGCAATTCCAGCGCACCGGAAAAACCGAAGCCGATGGTCAGCTTCGATACCAATGCGATGGACAAGTCGGCCGATCCGTGCAACGACTTCTATGAGTACGCCTGCGGCAACTGGATCAAGAACAATCCCATTCCCGCCGACCAGCCGGCGTGGGGACGCTTCAACGAGCTCCATGAGCACAACCAGCTCGTATTGCGCAGCATTCTGGAGAAGTACTCGGCCGACAGTTCCCAGCGTAACGCGAACGAACAGAAGATCGGCGACTATTACTACTCCTGCATGGACGAGGCCGGCATCAACGCCAAGGGAGTTGCCACGCTGCAGCCGCTGCTCGACCGCATCAGCGCGCTGAACGACAAGTCGGAGCTGCCGGCGCTGGTCGGATACCTGCAAAAAAACGGCGTGCGTGCCTTGTTCGACTTTGGCTCCGAGCCCGATGCCAAAGACTCGAAGATGGAGATTGCCGGCACTGATCAGGGCGGCTTAGGCCTTCCTGACCGCGACTACTATCTCAAGAGCGATGAAAAATCTGTCAAGTTGCGCAAGGAGTATCTCGCGCACATGACGAAGATGTTCACGCTTCTGGGCGAGAAGCCCGACAAAGCCGCCGCCGATGCAAACACTGTGATGAAGCTGGAAACCGATCTGGCAAAGTCATCGATGGACCGGGTCGAGCGCCGCGATCCCTACAACGTGTACCACAAGATGACGGTCGAGCAGCTGCAGGCGCTGAGCCCGGCTTTCGTGTGGAAAGAATACTTCGCGACCCTCAACGGTCCCACCTTTGGCAGCCTCGATGTGTCGGCGCCGGATTTCGTCAAGGGCATGAACCAGCTCATCCAGATGGCCAGCCTGGACGACATGAAGACCTATCTGCGCTGGCATGCGGTACGCAGCGCGGCAAAACTGATGCCCACGCCATTCGTGGAAGAGGACTTCGCCTTTTACGGCAAGACGCTGACGGGCGCGAATGAGCTTCGTCCGCGCTGGAAGCGGTGCGTGCAGTTCACCGATGGCGATCTGGGTGAGGCGCTGGGGCAGGTGTACGTCGCCGAGGAATTCCCTCCCGAGAGCAAGGGCGCAGCTCTGAAGATGGTGCATGAACTCGAGGCCGCGCTGAAGACTGATATCACTGAGCTCTCCTGGATGGCGCCGGAGACGAAGAAGCAGGCGCTCGAAAAGCTGGCGAAGATCGAAAACAAAATCGGCTATCCCGACAAATGGCGCGATTACAGCAAGCTCACGGTCATTCGCGGCGATGCGCTGGGCAATTCTCTGCGCGCCAATGAATTCGAGTTCAACCGCCAACTGAACAAGATCGGCAAGCCGGTGGACCGTGGCGAGTGGGGCATGACGCCCCCAACCGTCAACGCCTATTACAGCGACCTGGAAAACAACATCAACTTCCCGGCAGGAATTCTGCAGCCTCCGTTCTACGATCCCAAGCTCGACGATGCTGTGAACCTGGGCGCCATCGGCGCAGTCATCGGGCATGAACTCACGCACGGCTTCGACGACGCGGGCAGTCAGTTCGACGCAGATGGCAACCTGCGTAATTGGTGGACGGCCAAAGACCGCGAGCAGTTCGACAAGCTGGAGTCCTGTTTCGTGAATGAGTACGACAACTTCGTCGCGGTTGATGACGTGCACGTCCGGGGCAAGTTAACGCTGGGCGAGAACACGGCCGACAATGGCGGGCTTCGCATCTCGCATATCGCGCTGCTGGATGTGCTGGCCGGCACCCCGGAGAAGCCGACCGATGGCTTCACTCCGGAGCAGCGCTTCTTTGTGGGCTGGGGGCAGATCTGGTGCGAAAGCATGCGTCCGGAGTTCGCACGCTTGCTGGCGCAAACCAACGAGCACTCGCCGGGCAAGTATCGCGTAAACGGTGTCGTCGGAAATATGCCGGAGTTCCAGAAGGCATTCGGTTGCAAAGCCGATGCGCCCATGGTGCGAAAGCCGGCATGCAGAACGTGGTAAGAATCAGGGACTAGGGGGTTAGGGGCCAGGGGATAGGGCAAAGTAACTTGTAAATGCGATTTTGTATGTGTGGTGGAGCTTCCCACGTGCCGACCGATCCCGGGCCCCGCATCCTAGCTCCTGAAGCGAGACCGCGCAGTGTCTCGCTAGCCCCTGGCCCCTGATCCCTAGTTCCTGGCCCGGGCATCTGCTTCGGCACTATCCACTAACCTCTATCCACTATTCCCTGATTTATATTGTTTTGTGGCCCAGTGAAATCCCTCCGTTCCCACTCCAACCGAGCTTTGTTGGCGGTCTTGTTGCTGTTGCTCGCGCTCGTTGCCGGCTGCAAGCGACAAACTCTCGCGCATCACGAATACATGTACGTCTCTACCGCCGAGACCAGCCTGCGCGATCGTGTGGCCACCATGTACAACAAGGTCGGGACGGTACACAACGGCGACCGCGTCGAGGTACTGGAGAAGCAGCGGCGATTCCTGCGGGTGCGCACCTCAGGCGGCCAGGAGGGATGGATCGAGGAGCGCAGCCTCGTCCCGCAGGATGTGTACGACGGATTCGACAAGCTGGCGCAGGAAAATTCCAGCACACCGGTGCAGGCGCACGGCACCACGCGCGCCGAACTTAATATGCACCTGACCCCCTCGCGCGAGGGCGAGCACCTGTATCAGCTCAAGGATGGGGACAAGGTCGAGGTCCTGAGGCGCGCCACCGCGGAGAAGAATCAACCCAAAACCCCTAAGCCGACTCCCGCACCTCAATCTAGGCCGGGCGCGAAGCAGCAGAAGAAAGCCGGCAAGCCTGTGAGCGCTGCTGCGCCCGCTTCCGGCCCTGCGAAACCGGTTGCACCCGGTACGCCCCCGGCCGATGAGACACCTGCGCCCAAGCCGGTGATGGAAGACTGGTATCTGGTGAGGGCTCCATCCAGTCACGTGGGCTGGGTGCTGCTGCGCATGGTCGATCTCGATGTTCCGCTCGATGTCGCACAGTACGCCGAGGGCCAGCGCATCATCGGATACTTCGTCCTTAACACGGTTGAAGAGGAGGGTAAGCAGGAGCCGCAATATCTGTTATTGCTGAACGAGCCCAAGGACGGCATTCCGTGGGACTACAACCAGATTCGCATTTTCACGCGCAACCGCGCCCGCCACCGCTACGAGACTGCGTACCGCGAGCGCAATCTCGAGGGCTACCTGCCGGTAAAGGTGGGGCATCAGGATTTCGGCAAGGAAGGCGACCTGCCCATTTTCACGATTCGTAAGAAGAACGATGAGGGGCAGATCGTAGAAGTGACCTACAAGCTGAACGGCCCTATCGTGCGCCGCGTGCTCTCGCCGGAAGAAGAAGCAGCAGAGAAGGCGAAGCATCAGGCCGCGCTGGCAGCCCGCATGAAACAGTTAGGCGGCGCGCAGCATCCCGTCCACAAGCACCACAAACATCAGTAGTGCCGCACCTCGATGCCCCGTGGGATATATAGTGTTGGACGCCGAGACGACCAGATGGAGTTCCTGGCTTGAATCGAAGCTCTGCGACCGCGGTCCGCCACGATGTTATGGCAGCGAAGGACGAGCAAGCTGCAACCTCGCGCACTACGTCCGCGCTCTCCTACGCAGTGCTGTTCGGTGGATTCCTGACCATCGCGGTTGCGTTCTACCTGGTGGTGATCACCTACACCAGCCTGCCTTCCTCGGACGGGTGGATAGAGATTGAAAATGTTGCCAGCGGGGTAAACCCATGGTCGCCTGCCTGGCTTTGGCAACAGCTCAACGAACACCGGTGGGTCATCCCGAAGCTATTTCTTGCCGCCGACCTGCAGCTGTTTCAGGGCCGGCAAATATTTCTGCTGGCCAGCATTCTCGTAATTCAACTTTTACATTGGGGCTTGCTGAGTTGGAGCATGCGCACGCTGGGAGGGTGGCGCGGCGCATTGTGGCGCAGCGGCGCCGGACTGGCGGTCTTCTGCCTGTTTTGCCCCGCGCAATGGCAGAACTTCATCTGGGGCATTCAGGTTTCGTTTGTATTAACCCAACTTCTGGCGACGGCTGCTTTTGTGGCGCTGCTGCTGTACTGGATGGAGTCGCAACAGCAGCCTGACAAGCGGGCATCCCTGAGGTTTCTCGTACTGTCGGTGATGGCTGCACTGGGAGCGACCTATTCTCTATCCAGCGGAATTCTGTTGTGGCCGCTGCTGGTGCTCGCAGCACTTTATCTCCGGCTGCGCGCCCCGGCTGTCCTGACGATTGCCCTAACCGGAGTAGTGAGCACTGCGATTTATCTGCATAACTTTGTCCGGCCACAAAATCATGCCAATCCGCTCGCCTCCCTTGGGAAACCGGTCGCGTTGCTCAAGTATTTCGCAACGTATTTCCTCAGCTCATGGCACCATCGCAATATCGGCGCGTGGGAAGTGATCGCGCTTGCTGCGTTGGGCATCGTGATCTTGGCGCAGCTCCCTGTGCTGTCCCATGCTCGCGTCTTCAGGCCCTTTGCGATTCAGTTGGTCCTAATCATGTTGTTCTGTGCGGCAACCGCGCTGATTACGGCATCCGGAAGACTAAATTATGGGATCGAGCAGGCCCGCGCTTCACGCTACCAAACGACTGCCCTGCTCTTCTGGTGTTGCCTGGGACTGTTATTGCTGGGGGGCGCCTTCTTTGGCAGTCCGCGAAGGCGCTATGCGTTCGTGGTGCTGCAGGTCTGTCTGTTGCTGATTTTCGTAAGGGCCGCCGTCCTCGTCAGATATCCAATCAGGGCAGCTGGGGAGCGCGCGTTTGCCCAGCGAGTGGTAAGGGCTGCTTTGCTAACGGGTGTCCATGAACCGGTAACGTTGAGCAAAACCTTTGAGGGGATGGACGGGTTGCTGAAGGCGGTGGATTACCTGAAGTCAAATCGGTTGTCGATATTTTCCAGCACGGCCCCAGCGGAACTAGGAAAAACCCTGAGCTCGGTCTTGCCCTCGGCAAAGGTGGGTGAATGCGTCGGGTTCTTGAAAGGTGGCCTGGCGACCGACGAACCCAGCGGCCCCGGGCTTCTTCTTGCCGGCTGGGCATGGGACATCAAGCATCACGGGCCTGCGTCCACAATCATTGTGACGACCAATGGCACCATCACGGGCCTTGGTGCAGAGGGCGATTGGCTGCCCGATGCCCGCACCTTGTACCCGGGAATATCGTCCAGCTACATCGGGTACTACGCCTTTGTGCCTCAGCCGCAGCCGGGCGCCGTCGTGAGCCTTTATGCCATCCTGCCCGGCAACCCGCCTACGGCATGCTATTTCGAGGGTTGGCGACAAGCCCCGGGTGCGTCGCTCGGACTACGTCGGCTTGTTGAAGGCGGGGGATGATAGCCGCGTGCTCTCGCCGGAAGAAGAAGCCGCCGAGAAGGCGAAGCATCAAGCCGCACTGGAGGCCCGCATGAAGGAGTTGTCCGCTCGCCACGTTGATAACCCACGTTATCGCCACCCATCGGGCAGTTTCTCAGGCAGCAGCAGGCCAAGCCCTCCCATCCAAGTGTCGGGAGGTCTCATGGCGGAGAAGGTCAAACAGCTGAACCTGGAGCGCGATTACAAGAAGTACCTATACTTCATTGACGGCGAGGGGAATGTCTGCCAAAAGCCGAAGTCGGGCGAAGGCGAGTCTAAGGTGCTGGTGCAGAACGCCGTAGATCGCGACAACCAATATCTGTACTTCATCGACAAAGAGGGCGACATCTCTCGTTCTCCGCGAGGCTCGCGTGGCGGAAGCAAGAAGGCGGCCTGAGCTTTTGGCCTACTATGCGCCAGAAGCTCCATAGGCTGTGAGCCAGTGAATTCCAACTCAGAATTCCAGATCTTTCGCGAGGCCCGCCGGTCGATTGGCGCTGCTGATCTGGTTGTGCGCCTGCGCGCAGAATTGCGCCAGCATGGAGACGGTGCACAGCTCGACCAACTGCTCTCACTGCTGCTGCTGGCGGGCGAGCTGGAATGCGCTCTCCGAGACGCTCAGGCTTCCACCGACGCCGTTGCAGCAGCGCAACTCACGGATTTGTTCTCGGATGCTGCTTTGGCTCCCGACTCCTCACGTCAGCAACTCGGCAGCTCGCTTCAGCACGCGGCTTTGCGAATTCTGAATGAAGTTCGTTTCCGCGGCACCGTCAACGCAAGCGCGCCGGAAGGCTTTGCTTATTACGCGCTCCATCCTCTTGACTATGCCGACTTGATTGCTCGCGTCAAAGTGCCCCGCGCGCGCGCGTTTGTCATCGGAATACGCAGCATTGGCACGACGTTGAGCGCAGTGGTAACTGCCAAGCTGCGGCAGCTGGGGAATGCTGCCGAGCGAACCACGATACGCCCCACCGGCCATCCCTACCAACGCCAGTGCAAGTTTGATTTCTCACAGCGGGAGGCAATTTCGCCTGCACTTACGGCGGATGCCGAGTTTCTGGTCTGCGACGAGGGACCGGGACGGAGCGGATCGTCGTTGCTTTCGGTTGCTGAGGCGCTGGAGCGGGAGGGTGTACCGCGAAGCAGAATATTGGAGCTTTGCTCCTGCGAGCCGGACGTCAGCTCATTGTGCGCTCCTGATGCCGCGCGGCGTTGGTTGCGGTACCGCTCTGCGGCAACAGGGATGACGCAACGGCTGCCACCCGATGCGCAGGAATATCTCGGGGGTGGCGAGTGGCGGCGCAGGTTCATCGCGCAAGGCGAGGCGTGGCCAGCCGTATGGTCGCAAATGGAGCGCCTGAAATGCCTGTCGGCCGATGGGCAAGAGCTGCTCACGTTTGAAGGCTACGGCCCTTACGGCACGGAAGCGCGCGCCAGGAATGAGGAGCTGTCCAACTCCGGTTTCGGTGCTCCTTACCTCGGACATGAAGCAGGTTTTGGACGACACCTGCTGCCGCCGGGAAGGTTGGCGCGGCGAGATGATCTGGCGTCGAACCTGCTAGCTCACATTGCCGAGTACTGCGCCTGGCGAGCGCGCAAGTTTTGCGCTGAAGGCGTCAACTGCGGCCAACTCGAAAGCATGGTCAGCGTCAATTTCCAACGTGAGTTCGGTGAGCCTCTAGAACACCTGACTCTGAAGATCGAGCGACCTGCAACCTGTGACAATCGCATGGCGCCGCACTCCTGGCTCTTCACAACAGGAGGCCGCTGGCTGAAGCTCGACGCTGCAATCCACGGCGCCGACCACTTCTTCCCGGGACCGTGCGACATTGCGTGGGACCTGGCGGGAATAATTGTGGAGTGGAAATTGTCTTCCAGCGCGCGCGATTTCCTGATATCGAAATATCGCGCTGCTAGCGGCGATGACGTCAAGCGACGGCTTCAGAATTATGAGTTGGCGTACACCATGTTCCGCCTGGCGTGGTCGAAGATGGCTGCGGCGTCCGTAGCCGGGACGGAAGAAGAGGCAAGGCTCCTCGGGGACTACCGCAGGTATCGCCGCGCTTTGCAGCGGCTCACTTGCTGTAGAACTCGGCAATCGCGGCCACAACCCTGTGCTGTTCCTCTTCCTGAATCTCCGGGAACATCGGCAGCGCTAGAACTTCCTTAGCCGCGCGTTCTGCTTGCGGCAGATCGCCTGCCTTGTATCCCAGGTATGTGAAGCACTCCTGCAAGTGCAGCGGCAGTGGGTAATAGATCTCGCTGCCGATTCCACGCTCAGTTAAGAAATTTCGCAACTGATCGCGGTCCAGGGCCCGAAGTACAAACTGGTGATAGATGTGATATGCGTCGGGCGAAGCCGCCAGCAGTGCGATGGGGGCCCGCGGGCTCACTGTCTGCGTCTGAGCTTGCACCAGCCCGGCTCCGGTGAACAGATCTTGATAACGACGTGCGGCAATTCGCCGCCGCTGGTTCCAGTCGTCGAGGTGCCTCAGCTTGATCCGCAGGATCGCGGCCTGGATAACGTCCAACCGGCTGTTCCATCCGATCTCCTGGTGATAGTAACGGCGCTCGCTGCCGTGGTTTCGCAGTCGGCGAACGTGCGCCGCCAGATGCTCGTTATCGGTGGTCACGCAGCCACCATCGCCACAGGCGCTGAGGTTCTTGGTGGGATAAAAGCTGAAGGCTGCAGCTTCGCCGAAGCTCCCTGCCTTCTTATCTTTCCACGATGCGCCAAACGCTTGCGCTGCATCCTCGATGATTGCGACTTTGTATTCCTCTGCGAGCTGCCCGAAGCGGTCCATGTCCGCGCATTGTCCATAAAGGTGAACCGGCATGACGGCGCGGATATTCCGCCCGCGCTGCAGAGCAGCCTCAACTCTTTGCGGCTCGAGGTTCAGCGTCGCAGGATCGACGTCCGCCAGGATGGGGGTGGCGCCACAGCGAACAACCGAGCTGACTGAAGCGAAGAAGCTGAAGGGTGTAGTGACGACGCCGGCATTCGCGTCGACTCCGCTGGCCACCAGTGCGAGCCAAAGCGCGTCGGTACCGGAAGCGCAGCCCACGCTGGCGCGCACGCCCAGGTACTCGGCCGACTCGTGCTCGAATGCCTCAACCTCTGCCCCACCGATGAAGTGTTGCGATGCGAGCACGCGCTCGACGGCGGCATGAAGTTCGTCCTTGATGCTTTGGTACTGGCGATTTAAATCGAGCATCGGGACCGGCTGCGGGTGCTCAGAGGTCGACACGGCTGCCCGGGATGGCTGAAGTTGGTTCACGGCCATGACGAAAATTGATTTTAGCAGCGGCGGCCACGCCACTTCGAATCATCGCCCGGCAAAGATTACATAGTGGCTCGCCGCACCCATGAAGAACAGCATCGGAAACGAGAGCCAGAAATTTACCCGCGCGCAAAGGAAGCTGATTTGCGCCATCTTCGCTGCGTCCGCAGGCAGCGGTGTACCTTTGGCTGCGCACTCCTCTGTCCACTGGATGATTCTCTTCTGCATGCGCCAGACGACGCCCCACACATTCAGCATCATGAACCAACCTATGCCGCCGCCAATGCCAATGGCCAAAAGGCGATTGCTGGTCCATGCTTGCTGGTTGATGCTGAGGAAAATGTAGGAGGCGGCGCAAACAACAATGGCCATAACAACACCGAGAACAGGGCCTTTGCGCAGAACTTCCGCCGGAGACATCAGCATGCCCATCTCGATCACAAACGCGATGGTCCAGATCAGGAAGAAGCTGCCGAAGACACGGCCTGCCGAGGCCGGTTCTCCAACGGCGGTGGCGGCACGAGCTTCGCTCCCCACGATGTGTCCCCAATAACTCAATCCCGCGAGCACGGTGACAACAGAACTCCAGCGAAACCACCACAGCGCCCTCGGCATGAGCTTGGGAATCACTACACCGCGCTGCTGCGGGTCGAGTTCCTGCAGGAAAGGCGTATTCACAAGCAGGAAAAAATAGAGCAGGCCGACCCACAACACTCCGGCGATGAAATGTATCCAGCGCATGAGCATCAGCACTGTTTCCTGGGCGCCGGGAAAATCGAGCTGAGGAGCAAGTAACAGCACCGCGTGATGAGAATGCATCGTCTCTCCGAAGGTAAGACTGTTCTGTTGCAACTATTTGAGCAGGTGGGCGGATTCTACATCACGGAGCGATGTGCTGCGTGACGTTGCAATTCGCTGCCCGGTACCCTTATGGTATAGGCCTATAATTTAGGCACCACCGCCACCCGCTGGGGATGCGCGGTGGGACAGCTATTTGACAGACCCTCGGTTCGTCTGGGGCCACTAACCTTGGGGCTGTGCTGCTTTTTGCAGTTTGCCGGGGAGGGACCCATGGAAAGCAAGCCAGCACAGAACATACAGGACTCGTTCCTGAATACCGCCCGCAAGGAAAAGTCCGTCATCACTATTTATCTCCTCAGTGGAGTAAAACTGACTGGCCGTATTCGTTCATTCGATAAGTATTCTGTCGTTCTCGAGACCAACAACCAGGAGCAGTTGATCTTCAAGCATGCGATCTCCACCGTCGTGATGTCCCGCGTACCGCATATGGAGCGCCACATGGAGACTCGATCGGTCAGCGAACCCGCAACTCCGGTGGCCGCCGGGAATCCCAGCACGACGGTAGAGGGTTAGTCTTATTTCGCGGACGCAGGCAGGGAACTCGGGAGCTCGCATAGCTCCGCACCGGCAAGAACACGCCTTTCTGGTTGGAGTTGAGTTCTCGTCACGCTCGTTTGCAAATCGCGAGCCACGTGCGGATGCTGAAAAAACTGGTAGTGGAGGTGAGTCCCGCTCGCCCCAACGCGGCACTTTGGCCAAAATTCCGCCAATGGCAAGGGCCGCACGGCACGCCGCAACTGACTCTCCGCAGAGTGGTCAGCAAGCTGGGACACAGGAGTTCGCCGCTGATGATTCGATGGCCGAGCTACGCGAGCTTACCACCAGCGCTGGCGCAAGAAATGTTGGAGAATTCCTGCAGCGCCGGGCAAGGCCTGATCCCGCGACGCTGATCGGCAGCGGAAAAGTGGAAGAGTTGAAGGGTGCGGTAGCGTCCGTAGCGGCTGATTTGGTCATCTTCGACCATGAGCTAACGCCCTCACAGCAGCGCAACCTGGAGCGTGAGCTCGGTGTCCGGATCATCGATCGCACCCAGCTTATCCTCGACATCTTTGCGCGTCATGCCCGAACGCGCGAAGGGCAGCTACAGGTCGAATTGGCGCAGCTTCAGTACCTGCTGCCGCGCTTGGCCGGGCGGGGCGCGGAAATGTCGCAGCTGGGAGGCGGCATTGGCACCCGCGGCCCTGGCGAGACGCAGCTCGAAACTGATCGCCGGAAAATCTACCGCCGCATTCGCCATGTTGAGCAGCAACTGCAAAATGTGCGGCGCATCCGTGGCCAGCAGCGGCAGCGGCGCGAGTCTGTCCCCATTGCCACCGTCGCGCTGGTCGGCTATACCAATGCAGGCAAGTCCACCCTCTTTAATGCTCTGACGCAGGCAGACGTGCTGGAGAGCCCGCGCATGTTTGCCACGCTTGATCCCACATTGCGGCACATCGACCTGCCCTCCAAGCGCCGCGTATTGCTATCTGACACTGTGGGATTTATCCGCAATCTGCCGCATACGTTGGTTTCAGCGTTTCGCGCTACTCTGGAAGAGGTGCAACGGGCGTCGCTGCTGCTGCATGTCTCAGATGTGACCAGCCCCGCCGCCGACGAGCAACAAGCACAGGTTGAAGCGGTGCTTTGCGAGTTGGAGTCGCAGGGCAAGCCGCGGCTGCATGTCATGAACAAGATCGATCTGCTGGCGGACAAAAAGCGCGAGAGCCTGCGCGACTCAGACAATGTCGTACATGTCTCCGCCGCCAAGAGGATTGGACTGGACAGATTGTTGCAAACGATTGATGCCAAGATTGCTGAAGACCCTGTGCAGCGGGTGCGGCTGCATGTTCCACAATCGGAGGGCAAGGCGCTGGCGATGTTAGACGCCAGGGCGCAGGTTCTCTCGCGCGCGTACCGCGACGGCTACGTCGATTTGGACGTGCAGGCGGCGGAATCCGTTTTGCGCAGGCTAAAGAACTTTTTGGCCGCAGAAATGGAATGAAGATCGCCGCGGGGCCTCGAACCGGGGTAACATGGAATCAACTTTTTGTGGGAGGGGCATATGGCAGTCAAACCGATTCCCGATGGATACCACACCGTCACCCCATACCTGGTTCTGGATGATCCGGGCGCGGTGATCGATTTTCTCAAGCGGGCCTTCGATGCGCAGGAAACCTTCGCCATGCGCGATGAAAATGGCCGCGTGCAGCACGCTGAAGTCAAAGTGGGTAGCTCGATGCTGATGCTGGGCGGCGCGCACGGCGAGTACAAGGCTCGTCCCGGGAACTTCTATCTGTACGTAGAAGACGTTGACGCTGTATATAAGAAAGCGCTGGCGGCTGGCGGGAAGTCAATTGGCGAGCCCTCCAACCAGTTCTACGGCGACCGTCACGGCGGAGTAACCGACTCCCAGGGTAACACCTGGTGGGTCGCGACCCACGTGGAAGATGTTTCGTCCGAGGAGTTGGATCGGCGAGCCAAAGAGTGGCAGCAGAAGGAGGCGGCGTCCGTCGGAAACGCGAAGTAGTTCGCAGGCGATTCGGGAACCCAAGAGAGTCACAATCTCATTCATGGATGCTGGCGCACAGGAGCGGTGAACGCGTGGAGCTCAGGCTATCAGAGCACAGGAGCGCACCGAGGAGTCTCTGAAACGCTTCCTGGATCGCAGCGGAAACGGCCAGCATTGAGCTTTCGGAGTGTAGGCCCTACAGCTTCGCCCTTAACATATTGATTACGTCATCGGCAGTGATGACGCCCGTCAACACGCCTTCGTCATCAATCACAGGCAGAGTGAGCAGGTTGTACTTATCAAAGAGCTCTGCCACCTTCTTTTCATCGGCACCGGGATGGACGGTTGTCATATGGCCGGTGCTCAGCAGCATCAGCGGCGTGCCCGGCGGCGCAAGCGCAATCTTGGCCAATGATACTGCGCCCAACAACTTGTCCTTCTCCCCGACAATATAGATGGTGCTCATGCTTTCCAGCCCGCCTTCGAAATTGCGCAACATCTCAATCGCATCTTCGACCTTGGCATTGGCGCGCAACGCCATGTACTGAGTCGTCATGCGGCCGGCTGCCGTGTCCTCCTTGAAATTCATCAACTCGGCGACTTCGGCGCGCTCTTCGGGCTCCATCTCGGTCAGGATCTCTTGCGACGCGTCGGGATGCATGTCGCCGAGAAGGTCGGCCGCAGCGTCGGGATCCATCTCCTCGACGATGTCCGCTGCGCGGTCGGAATCCAGCGATGAGAGGATCGAGACTTGCAGCTTGGGATCGATCTCTTCCAGGGTTTCGGCGGCGAGCTCCTCGTTGAGCGTCTCGAAGACGGCTTCCCGTTCGGCCGGAGCCAGCTCTTCCACGATGTCGGCGATGTCTGCCGGGTGCAGACTGGCGAGTCGGTCGAGGGAAATCTTCAACTTCACCCGCCGTGCGGGGTCCGTCTCGATCAGGTCAACAAACTCCCACGGAATCATTCTCGGCGGAATTTTCTGCAACAAAGGTTGGAGCACCGCAGCGGGCAACACTCCCTTCAGCAATCGCCGGACCGCCCCACGCGCACCCACATCAACAGCGCCGACCTTGAGGATGACATGACCATTGCTGCTCTCTTCGTGGATGTCGACGTCGTTGACGCGAACCACCTTGCGGCCGTGGACGTCGATGATTTGCTGATCGAGCAGATCGCGCTCCAGCAGGAGCAGGCCTTCGCCTCCGGCATACGGGCTCCACTCCCCGGCGGAACTGGCCACTCGCACCTCATCGCCAATCAGACTGATTGCCCCGACCGGCACTAGTCGGTCTCCGCTGCCCGTCTTGACGACAAAGGTCGCCAGCCGACTGGAGTTCTCTTGCGGCGCCAACGTTACTTCTCGCACCTTTCCCGCCTTCGAGCCGGTGTTATCAATGACCGGCGCGCCAATGAGCTCGGAAAGTGCTAGCGAAGGCATCGCAGCCAATATATTCGATCTGGTGGAAAATAGAGTAGAGAAAGCCGAAGTTAATCCCGGATGAGTTGTCGAATCACGAGGAGGCCATTTGCTTCTTCATGGCGTATTGCAGAAGTTGCGCATTCGTCTTCAGGCCCAGCGCCCCCATCATCCGGTATTTGTGGAACGCAACCGTGCAAGGCTTCAGGTCAAGCAGGTTGGCGACTTCCTTCATCGTCAGACCTTCCATCAGCAGCTTCAGAATTTCGTTCTGCCGGTCAGTAATCTGCTTCCGCTGTGCTTGCGAATCGGCGCCGTCCAGCAGCGTCTCGACCCTTGCCTTGATGCTGGGTGAAATATACGTGTCACCTTGCAATACCGCACGGATGGCGACCAGCACTTCTTCTTCAACCGAAGCGCCAAGAACGTAAGCGCTGGCGCCGCGTCCAAATGTCGCTGCCGCGACCTCCGACGCCGAGTTCATACTTACAAAAACCAGCTTCGTGTCCGGCAACTTTTCGGCGATCTGTTCGGCAAAATCCACCTCGTTCGACCGCTGTGGAACAACGTCGAGAACCACCAAGTCGGGCTTGAGCTCGCACATCGACCGGAGCAGGCTCTCTCCCTGGTCGACAACGTCCAACACCTGAAATTCCGACTGCAACTGGTTCTTGCAAGCTTCTGCCAACCGCGCATCGCGATGAGCGATCACGACCCGGCCCTTGCGTTTGATGGAATGTACTTTGCTTGGCTTTGCCACAACCAAAAGGCTGTCTCCCGAGGGAATTGCGGTTACTTCAAGAACGAAGTCGTTCCCCCGAACGACGCAACCCAAGTTACCGGATCGGGTGTGACGGCCAACCCGCACCCACTGGAAGAATTCCTCCACGGGAGCAGAGCCGGATATTGGCCGGATTACTGCTGTGATCCGTTTGCCGATAGTCTCGGAGCAAGCAAGTCCCGTCAGGTTCTCTGCAGCTTTGTTCCAATACGTGCACCTGAGATCGGCATCCAAAATGAAAAAGACATCGCTAAGGTTTTCTGCCAGCGCACGAAGTGTATTTTCGCGCTCCCATCTGGCCTGCAGCCCGGAAGCCTCCTCTTCGGTTACGTCCTCCACGAAAGCCAGGTAGCTCTCTGGCTTGCCGGACGCCTCTTCGCGCAGAACCAGCACCGTTGTCTTGAGACACAGGAGATGTCCGTCAGCGCGAACATAGCTTTTCTGGGTTGTGAAGCTGGGGGTGTCACCGCGAAGCAGCTTATTGCATTGGGTGAGTTGAGTGCGAAAATCGTTGATCCACGTGGGGCCTTCAACTGCCTTGGAAAGCAGTTCGCTGCGCGGGCGGCCCAGAATGTCGCATAGACGTTGGTTGACAGCCTGCCATCGTCCATTCAACGCGACCTGCACCACGCCGAAGCTTGCTTGCTCGAACATGGCGCGGAAAACTTCCTGGCGTGATCCCGCTAAAGCGGCGCGCTTATTGGTCAGAACGTGCATTGGCCAGAATTTACAGGGTACGGCCCACTTCTAATTCGCATGAGTATACGAAGACAACGACATTAATCAAAGCGAAATCTATACCACACCGTAGGATAGCCAACAGGTGCCACATTGGTGCTGCCCGACACTGGCGTCACCGGATGAATAGGGTGGTGGTTAATTTGACGAAGGTGGGGCGCTATTTCGGCCATCGAGATCGTCACACCGCCCCCAATGTCCGCTTCCAGGCGCTTGCGTTGCACTTTCCTCTGCCGATTGCCACAATAAGTCGCGTGTTACGGCAAATGCTACCGCTCCTGCAAGGTTCGGCGGAACCTCTATGAAGATCACTACCGCGGCGGAGATGCGCGCCATCGATCGCGCGACAACCGAGCGTTTCGGTGTACCTTCCCTCACCTTGATGGAAAGCGCCGGTGGCGCGCTCGCCAAGTTCGTCCTGCAGAACTGGCCGGATGCGAACCGGGTGGTAGTTGTATGCGGCAAGGGCAACAATGGCGGCGACGGATTCGTCGTCGCGCGAAAGCTGCATCGCGCCGGACGCGTCGTGGAGGTATTGCTGCTGGCCTCGCGAACAGATCTGAAGGGCGATGCGTTGACCATGTTCGAGCGTCTGCCGCTGCGGCCCATCGAAGTCACCAGGAAGCAAGAGCTCGATGCTGAGTCGTCGGGCAGCCTCGGCAACTGCGATTTAATTGTTGACGCAATCCTCGGGACAGGCTTTCAGCCGCCTGTGACCGGCCTTTATGCGGATGCGATTGCCAGAATCAATCGCAGCAAGAAAGTTATTGTCGCCGTAGATATTCCTTCCGGGGCCGCTTCCGATGCGATGACGCCGCAATCGGGTGAGGGGATCGCGCGGGCAGACGCCATTGTGACCTTCACAGCGCCGCGTCCTGCCCACATTTTCGGTCAACTTACCTCCGGCCCGGTAATCGTCGCACCCATCGGCACACCACCTGAGGCCATAGTCTCAAGCTTGAATCTGGAGGTCACGACCCCCCGCGACTTCGCGTCGCTGCTGGCGCCGCGCCCTCGGGACAGCAACAAGGGCATGTACGGACATGTGCTGATCGTCGGCGGCTCCTTCGGGAAATCAGGGGCCGCAGCTATGGCCGGCATGGCTGCTCTGCGCGCTGGAGCAGGTTTGAGCACGGTCGCCACGCCTACGCGCGTGCTTAGCAGTGTCGCGTCATTTGGTGCGGAACTAATGACTGAGCCCTTGCCCGAAACCAGCGCAGGGTCGATTGCGGTCACGGCAGCCGACAGCGGACGCTTCCTTGAGCTGACGAAACCAATGACGGTTGTCGGTATCGGTCCCGGTATTGGGCGAAATTCCGAAACTGTGGAGTTTGTCCACCAGGCTGTTCACCAGACGAAAGTCCCGCTGGTGCTCGATGCCGATGGGCTCAACGCGTTCGAGGGACAAACTCATCTGCTGGACGGTCGCCATCGGCCGCTGGTACTTACGCCGCATCCGGGAGAGATGTCGCGCCTGGCAGGTATTTCCGTGAAGGCTGTGCAGGCGGACCGGCTCAAGGTGGCGCGCACCTTCGCTCGCGACCATCACCTCCTGCTCGTGCTCAAGGGCGACCGCACCATCATCGCCCTGCCCGATGGAACGGCCTGGGTCAATCCCACCGGCAATCCCGGAATGGCAACGGGCGGAACTGGCGACATCCTGACCGGCATGACGGCGGGTGTGCTCGCGCAGATGCCGAGCGCCCACGCACGTGCAACAATCGCCGCTGTATATATGCATGGATTAGCCGGCGATGTGGCCAGGGAGAGGATGGGTGAGCACTCGCTCGTCGCTACCGATCTGCTTGATGCTCTACCGGAAGCCTTCCGCCGCTCCGCGCTGTGGGCAACAGAAGAGACCACCCGGATCGGCTCCTCGATGCGATGAGCGCGCACCAGCACATCACCCGCTCCGCCGAAGAGACCATGGCGCTTGGTCGCCAACTGGCACCCACTCTGAACACCGCGCACATTGTGATCCTTCGCGGCGACCTCGGTGCTGGGAAGACAACGTTGGCGAAGGGTATAGCCGAAGGCTTGAACGCAGCTTCGCGCGACGATGTCACCAGCCCGACCTTCACTCTCATTCACGAGTATCGCGGTCCCCAGGTCAACCTCTTCCATGTCGATCTCTACCGCATCGACACGCCGCGTGAACTTGAGACTCTCGGATTGGACGAACTTTTCAGCGAACCTGGCAATCTGGTGCTGCTGGAATGGGGCGAAAAGTTCCCACGGTTCGAGCAAGAGCGCGACGTGGAGATCGCGATCGAGCGAATAGGGGACGAAGAACGCAAAATCACGGTGAAGCGGTGATGGAGTGCTATATCAGCGGCGGCGAACTGTTCACATCGAGCAATCCGAGCCTCTGCCCGAACGGCAGGAAAACCGAAAATGCTGTGCCGCTATTTCCGTCTCTCACTCTGCTTGCGAAATGGATTGTGCCCTCGTGCTTCTCCACGATGCTCCGGCTGATCCACAAGCCAAGACCCGTGCCCTTTTCTCCTTTGGTCGTATAAAACGGCGCAAAGAGATTTCTGCGAACCCCAACCGGGATGCCGGCCCCGTTGTCGAGGACCGTAATCCGCACCCCTTTTATCGCCGGATCCGTGGCCAGGCTTGACTCTCGCGTGTGCAGCACGAGGCTGCCGCCAATGGGCAGCGCCTCGACGGAATTGCCGACCAGATTGGAGAAGACCTGTCGCAGTTCGCCGGGAAATCCGCGGACGCTCTTGTGCGTGTCGAACCGCTTCACCACAGCCACATGGTTTTGCTTGATCTGCGGAGCGAAGAGAGCCAGCACGCTTTCCAGCACCTCTGTCACATTCACCTCTGTGGGGCTGCGCGATTCACGATGGAAGGTCAGCAACTGCCCCGTGATCTGCGCGATGCGCGCCACCTCGTCGCTCGTCATGGAAAGATAGTGCGCTTGCGTGGGGTTCGGGTTTTCGCGTTGCAACAGGTACACAAGATTCGAGACCGTGTCGAGAGGATTACGGATCTCATGAGCGATGGTCGCGGACAAGCGTCCTGCCAGCGTCAAACGTTCGCTGGTGCGCAAAGTTTGTTCCGTCTGCCGCCGCTGTGTCACATCGCGGAAAACCACAGCTACGCCCAGCACTTCCCCGCTTCTATCGAGAATCGGTGCGCCCGTGAGTTCTATGGGGTGAGCCGCCCCCTCGCGGCTGGTGAGAACCAGTCCATCGGGGAAGGCTATGGCATTCCTGGCTCGACCCACGAGCTCGATAGGGTCCTCCGCTTGGGATTGTGTGCGTTCGTCCGTCAGCCGCACCACATCGGCAAAGTTCTTCCCTCGCGCCTCGCGGTACTGCCATCCGGTAAGCTGCTGTGCGACGGGGTTGATGTAGGAAATCTTTCCCGACTTGTCCGTCGAGATGACGGCCTCGCCCAGACTATCGAGAGTGCTCTGAAACCATTCCCGACTCTCGGCCAATTGCCGCCGTTGCTCGGCCTCCGCTTGCAAATGCCGCTCGTAAGTCGATGACAAAGCCAGTAACTCGCGCCGGGTAAGCGTGAAAAGTAAAATGGCAACGAGCAGCGATAGTCCTACCGCCGAGCCGACCACGGTGTCTTCCAATACCTTCACGCGCCGCGAGCGCTGAGCGAAAAGCGCATCCTCGGCGCTCACGAATTCTCGCTGTTTTTCCTTAAGCTCCTCGGCCAGCCGATGGCCCGTCATAGCGTCGGAGGGACGACCTTCAGGCCCCTGTCTGAGCTGCTGGTCGGCCCACGCTATCCACTGCTCTGCTACCGCGCGCATCAGCCGCAGCCGCTCTTGCTGGCTGGGATTGTCGATGGTCAAATCGGCCAGGTAATCGAGCTGCTCAGGCGTGCGTGTCCGGGCTTCTTCAAATTGTTGAAGGAAGGATTTGTCGCCGGTCAGGTAATAGCCGCGGAGGCCGGTCTCCATCTCATTGATGTAGCGCAGCAGCTCCCGCGCGTTGCCGATGACCTTGTTGGAATGATCCACCCACTGCAGCGAGCGCGATAGCAGAATCGTCTCCGCCGCAAGCAGTGCAGCCAGGCACACCAGCAGAACTACCGGCAGGGCGACCGTGCGGCGCAGTAGGTATTGAAAGCTGCGTTTGTCCATTACTACTGTTTGCTGGCGAGCACCACCAACCTCCCGATGTATATAGCAGCCTTGCTAGCTCCTGCAAGGCTTTCGATTCAAGGCCGCACGTTCGCGACGAGTGAGCGCACGGCGTTCGTCATCTGCTACTCCCGTGAGTTTGCCTGCTCGCCAAACGGTATACTTCCATAGATGGTCATGAGCGACACCGTTAAACTTTTTTCGCTCGGTCGTACTGCTACTCTCATTTTCCTGTTTTTGATCACGTTGGCCTGTGCCTTGGGCCAGGATGCGCCGAAGCCGCAACCCCCACCTGCACTGACACCACAGCCGAAGGTCCCCTCGCAGACCACGCCGAGCCAACAAACACCGCCCCCGGCGCAAGCACCGCCGGAAAAGCAGGAGAAGATCATCCCTGCCGGCGCAGAACGCCACTTTCATCAGGCGGTTACCTTCGAGCGCGGCGGCGACGCCGCGAATGCGATCGCAGAGTACAAAGCGGCCCTCAAGGAATATCCCGACTACTTCGAGGCGCACTACAACCTCGGACGTCTTTACCTGGATCGGCAGGGTTATGGCGAAGCGATTACGGAACTCAGAGGCGCGGTCGCTGTCAGGCCCGGCGATGCCAACGTCCACAATAATCTGGGACTGGCCCTAAAGCACAATCGCGATCTGAACGGCGCGCAAGCCGAGTATCAGGAGGCGGTGCGTCTCAATCCGAGGATGGCGAGCGCGCAAAACAATTTGGCGAATGTGCTGTACCTGAAGCGCGACTACAACGGAGCGGTCCAGCACTATCGCGCGGCTCTGGCGTTGGCGCCCAAAGAAAAAATGAGTGACCAGGAGCGCAACAACATCGCCAGCACTCACATGAATCTGGGTAGCGTTCTCGACGACGCCGGAAAGCCCGACGACGCCATCGCTGAATACAAAGAAGCGCTCCGCCTGCAGCCCAACAATGCCAGCGCCTACTACAACCTTTCTATCGTGTACCAGAAGAAAAGAGACATGGCGACGGCAATTGCCGAGTTGCGCCAGGCCGCAAAACTATCGCCCGATTGGCCGACCCCACACATCATGCTCGTGAACTTGCTGAAGGACTCGGATCCCAAGGCGGCCCTGGATCAATGCGTCATCGCTGACGGTCTGACCGAGGACGCCAAGCTCCATAACCTGTGTTCCGAGCTGCAGAAGAAGGCGCGCTAGTGCGATGTTCCACAGAACCAAATGCCTGGACTGCGGCGGCGACGGCAAATGCCGCGACTGCTACGGCAGCGGCGTCAACACGCACCTGAACGACGATGAGCCGAAGTGCCGCACCTGCCACGGTGATGGCATGTGCCGGACCTGTAAGGGCACCGGGCGCAGTGATTGATTGGCGGATTTTTTTGGACTCGTGTTTAGCAACGCCGTTGGTCGTCGAATTCGCCCTCCGGGCGTCGTCCAGAGCTAATCAAGTCTCTCCGTCTGAGTTAACATAGTTAGTTCCACATTTATTGGAATCCGCGCCCTGCCTCAACTCCTCATAGTAAGAAGAAGGGATTCATCCATGAACAGCTTTGGCAGTCGTTCTATCCTTCGCGTGGGCAAGCGCGAATTTGAAATCTACCGTCTTGATGTGTTGGCAAAGCAGGGCTGTCGCACGCGGCATCTGCCTTACTCGCTTCGTATTCTTCTGGAAAACCTGCTGCGCCGTGAAGACGGCAAGGCGGTAAAGGCCGACGACGTTCGCGCGCTCGCCTCCTGGAGCGGGAAATCAGTTGGGTCGGAGGAAATCGCCTTCATGCCCAGCCGCGTGCTGTTACAGGATTTCACCGGCGTACCCGCGGTCGTCGATCTGGCCGCGATGCGCGATGCCATGAAGGCGCTGGGGGGCGACCCTAAACGGATCAATCCGCTGCAGCCGGCAGAGCTGGTGATCGACCACTCGGTGCAGGTCGATGAGTTCGGCACCCCGCAGGCGTTTCAACTGAACGCTGAACTGGAGTTCCAGCGCAACAAAGAACGATACGCGTTTCTCCGCTGGGGACAGACCGCCTTCAAGAATTTTGCCATCGTGCCGCCCGATACCGGTATCGTTCACCAGATCAATCTTGAGTACCTGGCGCGCGTAGTTTTCGTCGGCGGAAATGGCGAGACCGGCAAGCCCCTGGCGTATCCCGACACGCTGGTCGGCACCGACTCGCATACCACGATGATCAATGGACTCGGCGTGCTTGGTTGGGGCGTCGGCGGCATTGAGGCTGAGGCTGCCATGCTCGGCCAGCCAATTTCCATGCTGATTCCGCATGTCGTCGGCTTCCGCCTGAAGAACAGGCTGCGTGAAGGCTCGACCGCGACCGATCTCGTCCTCACGGTTACCGAGACGCTGCGCAAGAAAGGCGTCGTAGGCAAGTTCGTCGAGTTCTTCGGCCCCGGGCTGCACAATCTGCCCCTGGCCGATCGCGCCACCATCAGCAACATGGCCCCCGAATACGGCGCGACGTGTGGAATCTTCCCCGTTGACGAAGAGACGCTGCGCTATCTGCGGCTCAGCGGACGTAGCGAAGAACTGGTCAGCCTGGTCGAAGCCTACTACAAGGAACAAGGTCTCTTCTTTGGCGCAGACTCACCTGAAGCCGAATACAGCGACGTGCTCGAACTCGATCTCTCAACTGTCGAGCCGTGCATCGCAGGGCCGAAGCGTCCGCAGGACCGCGTCGCACTTTCGCACGCCGCCAAGTCGTTCGAAGAAGCATTACCGAGCCTGCTGAAGCCAGGCCAGCAAATTCCTCCCAAGCAGGAGGCACGCTGGGAGGGTGAAGGTGGACATCCCGCCGGTATGGACTCGCAGCGGGACGGAGTTCAGGAGCACGTGAAACTTGACAAGGCGCTCAATCACGGAAGCGTGGTGATTGCGGCGATTACGAGCTGCACCAATACTTCGAATCCCTACGTGCTGGTTGCCGCCGGATTGCTCGCGAAGAAAGCCGTCGAGAAAGGACTGACGGTTCCCTCGTGGGTGAAGACCTCGCTCGCACCCGGCTCCATGGTCGTCACCGAATACCTCACCCGCTCTGGACTGATGTCCTACCTGGAGAAGCTGAAGTTCAATCTCGTTGGTTATGGCTGCACCACCTGCATTGGAAACTCCGGCCCGCTTCCTCAGGAAGTCTCGAATGTAGTCACGGAGAACGACCTCGTCGTCGCCTCGGTGCTCAGCGGCAATCGCAACTTCGAAGGGCGCATCAACTCCGAAGTTCGCGCCAACTATCTGATGTCGCCTCCGCTCGTCGTGGCGTATGCGCTGGCGGGACGCATTGATCTCGACGTTTACAACGAGCCGCTGGGCTTCGGCCGCAATGGCAAGCGTGGTCCGGTGTATCTCAAGGACATCTGGCCCACCTCGGAAGAAGTGGACGAAGTGGTGCGGAAGTACGTCACCGGCGATCTGTTCCAGAAGAGCTACACCGACGTCTTTAAGGGCGACGAGCGCTGGCGCGGGCTCAAAGTACCTGCAGGCGAAACCTTCGCATGGGATGACCAATCAACCTACGTGAAGAATCCGCCCTATTTCGAGAACATGCCCGCGCAGCCGGTGCCGGTGCAGGACATCTCGGGCGCGCGCGTGTTGTGCTATCTTGGCAACAGCGTCACCACAGACCACATCTCTCCCGCGGGTTCGATCAAGCCCAACAGCCCCGCGGGGCAATACCTCATCGCGCTCGGCGTCAAGCCGGCGGACTTCAACTCTTACGGCTCGCGCCGCGGCAATCATGAGGTCATGATGCGCGGCACATTTGCCAATGTGCGTCTGCGCAATAAGCTGACTCCGCATCGCGAGGGCGCATTCACGCGTCACCTCCCCGATGGCGAAGAGATGACGATCTTCGACGCGTCGGAAAAATATCGCGCCAAGGGAACCCCGCTGATCGTGCTTGCAGGTAAGGAGTACGGTTCGGGCTCATCGCGCGACTGGGCGGCCAAAGGGCCGCGCCTGCTCGGTGTTCGTGCTGTGCTGGCGGAAAGCTTCGAGCGCATCCATCGTTCCAACCTGGTTGGCATGGGGATTGTGCCGCTGCAATTCCTGCCGGAAGAGAACGCCGAGACTCACGGCCTCACCGGCGAAGAATCGTTCGACATTGAGGGACTGAAGAGTGTTCTTGAGAGCTTCGCACCGGGCAAGACGGTCAAGGTTCACGCCAAGAAACTTGACGGCACCGTGACCAGGTTCGACGCGACCGTGCGGATCGACACTCCGCAGGAGGTGCTGTATTACCAGCACGGCGGAATTTTGCAGTACGTCCTGCGCCAGTTGCAAAGCAAGCCGGAGGCGGCGAAGGCGTAGGTCGTTGTGCAGGTTTGTATCAGGGCACGACTCTTAGTCGTGCCGCAAATTTTCCGACCCGCTCTTGCCGGGACCCCCCAAACGAGCGCCGATGTTGCGCTCGCTGGGATGGATTTTGCGGGTCGGGCGGGCGCGTAGTCGAAGGACCTGCGCTTCGGGTGGCGATTGGTGCGGGTTCGGAGTCCACCGCAGTTCCCTCGACTCCGCTTCGCTCCGCTCGGGATGACAACTCGAGAACGAGCAATCACGCTGTTTTCTTGCGCGGGACCTTCGCGCCTGAACGGCGCGCCTCACTGATGCCGATGGCGATCGCCTGTTTGCGGCTCTTCACTTTGCGACGGCCGCCCGACTTCAGCTTGCCGTGCTTGTACTCGCGCATCACCTTTCCTACTTTGTTCTGCGCCTTCTTGCTGTACTTACGGTGACTGCTGCTGCTCGATTTCTTGCGACTGCCGCTGCTACGCGACCTGCTCGAACTGCGATGGCTCGAACTGGATTTCCGTGCTGTTGCCATAATGCTCTAGCCTCCTGCCAAATGAGACGCGGTGCAGAAGGTCATTGGTTGCGCAGTCCTGTCACTCTGATATCTCTGTTCGCTCCTCGCTTTTCGCCAGAGCGCTGCTCCCGCATTTCTGGCGAAGAGCGAATAGCGGCCAGCGAATGGCGAATAGCGTTCAGCCTGATTGACCGTCGCAGTACCATAACGTACCCTTGAACGTTATCGTCTAAGGCACCCCGGAACACGCAAAAGCGGCGCGTTCCGCGGACCCGCTAAACACTCATGAAGACTGCTGAAATGGCCTCTTTTCCTCCACCTCATCGCGCCAACCGTGGGCGCGCTGGGGAACCCGGACGCGTCGCCGAAGAAATAACGGAACTGGTCGGCGACACACCTATTCTTCATTTGCGCAGGCTTTCTCCAGCCGGCGGTGCGGATATTTACGCCAAGCTCGAATACCTCAATCCCGGCGGCAGCATCAAGGACCGCGCCGCGCTAGGCATGATCACCAGAGCGGAGCGCGCGGGCCGTTTGCAACCGGGCGCAACCATCTTCGAAGCCACGGCCGGCAACACCGGCGTCGGACTGGCGCTGATTGCAACTGGCCGAGGCTACAAAACTGTGCTCGCGGTGCCCGAAGGGTTCTCTCAGGAAAAAGTCTTGCTGATGGAGGCGTTCGGCGCTGAGGTGATTCGCACTCCTCAGGCCGATGGGATGCAGGCCGCAATCGACTATGTCAAAGAGCGCGCCGCTCGCACCCCCAACTCCTTCATCGCCGGCCAATTCGAAAATCAAGATAATCCCGACTTCCACTATGAGACCACGGGCCGCGAATTTCACGAGCAGCTTGGCGGCGAGATCGATGCCATTGTCATCGGCTGCGGCACAGGAGGTACCTTCACCGGTGTTGCGCGCTACTTGAAAGAACGTAATCCGCACACCCTGGCCATCGCAGTAGAGACGCAAGGGTCCGTGCTGGGTGGAGGCGAGAAGGGCGATCACGAAGTGGAGGGCATTGGCGCCAGCTTCATTCCCAAGACCTTCGACGGCTCACTCGCCGACGAGATCATCGCCGTCAGTGATCACGATGCCTTCGACATGGTGAAGAAGCTGGCCGCAACGGAAGGCGTGCTGGCCGGATCGAGCGCGGGAGCGAATGTGTTCGCGGCGATCGGAATCGCGCGGCGATTAGGTCCCGGCAAGCGCGTTGCCACGATCATCCCCGACTCGGCCGAGCGGTATCTGTCGAAGGACATCTTCCACTTCAACGAGAAGCCTTGATTTCACCACAGAGACACAGAGGCACAGAGGTTTAGAATTCTGAATAGCGCTTCCAGGTTCTCGGGTCGGAGAAAAGAAGGTTGCCGCTTGAGAACAATCATCTCGCCTTCCTTTACCGCACCGCGCATGGCGCGCAGCACTGCGCTGCCGGTTGATGCCGAGCAGCCGCTTACTCGAGCTATCATTTCTGCCGCCATTCAAGTTCATCGTGCTCTCGGCCCAGGACTTCTAGAGTCTGCGTATCAGGCCTGTTTATGTCGAGAACTGGAACTGCACCACCTCAGATTTCGACAGCAAGTCGACCTGCCGGTCATATACAAAGATGTGAAGCTTGATTGCGGCTATCGAATCGACTTTGTTGTAGAAGAGAAGGTCGTGCTCGAGTTGAAGGCCATCGAGGCGATACTGCCCGTCCATCAGGCGCAGCTTCTGACGTACCTCCGCTTGTCAGGGTTGCGTGTGGGTCTATTGATCAATTTCAATGTGCCCGTGCTAAAGGACGGAATCCGCAGAAGAGTTCTCTGACTTATATAACCACAGAGACACAGAGGTTTGGAAAAGCACGTTGGAATGTCATCGAGTAATGCCAGTAATGCAGATGAGCTCCCGACATCGTGTGCAAAGCCGCGGCGCAGGCTGCCGCCCGTTCAGGAACAATTGCTTTTGATCTCATTAATTAGAACTCTGTGCCTCTGTGTCTCTGTGTTGAATTGATTTCTTATGCCTAAGAATGTTGCTGGTTTTTCCACTCGCGCCATACACGCCGGCAATGAAGCCGACCCATCCACCGGCGCCGTCGCTCCCCCTATCTTCGCCACTTCGACCTACGCGCAGGAAGAGCTCGGCAAGACCAAAGGCTATGACTACTCGCGTGCCGGCAATCCCACGCGCACGCGGCTGGAGCAGAACCTTGCATCGCTCGAAGGCGGCATCGCGGCGCCGGTTTTTGCCAGCGGAATGGCTGCCGTCGGCGCGATCTGCCATCTGATGAAGGCCGGCGACCACGTCGTCGCCTCCAACAATCTTTATGGCGGCGTGCCGCGCCTGTTCAACCAGATAATGGCGAACTTCGGCCTGGAGTTCACCTATGTTGACTCGACCGAGCCGCGCAACGTCGAGCGCGCCATCCGCAAGAACACACGCTACGTTTACATCGAGACCCCCACCAACCCGCTGATGGGCCTCACCGACATCGCCGCCGTCAGCGAGGTCGCACACAAGCGCGGCTGCGAAGTGGTCGTCGACAACACCTTCATGTCGCCGTACTTTCAGCAGCCGATTCAATTCGGGGCCAACATCGTCATGCATTCCACGACGAAGTTCCTCAACGGCCACAGCGACGGCCTGGGGGGCGTGCTGGTCTGCACCACCCGCGAGCAGGCCGAGAAGCTGGCATTCATCCAGAAAGCCGCAGGCGCCATCATGTCGCCCTTCGAGTGCTGGTTGGTCTTGCGCGGCACCAAAACGCTTGCGGTGCGCATGAAGCAGCACGACGAGAACGGCCGGGCGATGGCCGATTTCCTCAGCGGCCATCGAAAGGTCAGGCAGGTCTTTTATCCCGGACTGAAGAGCCACCCGCAATACGAGTTGGCTTGCCGTCAGATGTGGGGCTTCGGCTCGATGATTACATTCGAAACCGGCTCACTCTCCAACGCCAAGCGGCTGCTCAAGCGCGTGCGCCTGTGTACTATGGGCGAGTCGCTGGGCGGAGTCGAAACCCTCATCTCGCACCCCGCAACCATGACCCACGCGGCCATCGGCGAGAAGGGACGTAAGGCCATCGGCCTTACCGATGGCATGGTGCGGATTTCCGTTGGCATCGAAGATGTCGAGGATCTGATCGCGGATCTGGAACAGGCGCTGGGGTGAAGCAGTTTTCAGTTACCAGGGGTCAGTTGTCGGTTTGTTAGATCAGGTGTCATCCTGAGCACAGGCGCGCTTCTTTTGCGCGCCGGAGTCGAAGGACCCCTATTACGATTGTGGCTACCACCGAATCCCACCGCATCACCGAGCTGCTGAAGACCGCGAAGACCATCGCCGTCGTCGGCCTCACCGACTCACCTCTCCGCCCCAGCTACGGCGTCTCGCATTACATGCGCGCGCAGGGATACCGCATCATTTCTGTCAATCCCAACATCACCAAATGGGAGGGGCAGAAGGCTTACCCTTCGCTGCTTGATGTGCCGGAGAAGATTGATATCGTCAACATTTTTCGCCGCCCGGATGCCGTGCCTGAAGTCGTCGAGCATGCGATCCAGATCAAGGCCCCGGCGATCTGGATGCAGGAGGGCGTCGTCCACGAAGAAGCAGCCGAGAAAGCTCGCCAGGCAGGCATTTTCGTCGTCATGGACCTTTGCATCTTGAAGGAACATCGCAAGCGGAATTAGCAACTAGCGACTAGCAATTAGCTCAAGAAGGACTAGCCAACCATCTCAATTTGCTGTTCAATGCTGAAACCGTCCAGTAGCTTGCGAACAGCACCGTTCGCTGGGGCAGCCTCCCCAAAGCCGCGCAAAACTGCGATACTTAGATATTGAGCTGCGAGTTCTCCTTCCCTCTCCTAGCGAAAAAGCAGGTCCTTCCACTCGGGCTGAAGCGCTCGCTTGGGATGACACATCTGTAGGAGATGCGACTCTCGCACTGAATACGAATGAGCGACTATCTCAAAGCCGTCAAGGAGCGCGTCGTTATCTACGACGGCGCGATGGGGACTGCCGTCCAGGCCTATAACCTCCCTCTCGACCAGTTCTGGGGCAAGGACGGCTACAACGACATCCTCGTGCTCAGCCGTCCCGACATCGTGAAGGAGATCCACGCCAGCTACCTTAAGGTGGGAGCCGATGTGGTCGAGACCAACACGTTCAGCTCAACGCGGATCGTCATGGCCGAGTACGACATGGCGGACCAAGTGCACGAGGTTAACGTGGCGGCGGCGAAGCTGGCACGCGAAGTCGCCTCCAGCTTCTCGTCGAACGGCCGGAAGCGTTTCGTTGCCGGATCGATGGGCCCGACGACGAAGCTGCCTTCGCTCGGACATATCGGCTTCGACGCCATGGCTGCTGCGTACACCGAACAGGCCGTTGCGTTGATCGAGGGTGGCGTCGACGTCTTGCTGCTTGAAACCTGCCAGGACATTCTGCAGGCGAAGGCTGGGCTGGTCGGCATCTTCGATGCGCTGAAGAAAACTGGGAAGAACGTTCCTGTGCAAGTGCAGGTCACGCTGGAAGCGACCGGCACCATGCTGCTCGGCACCGAAATCGGCGCGGCACTGACCTCGCTGGAGATGTTCGATGTCGCCATCATCGGCATGAACTGCGCCACCGGCCCTAAAGAGATGAACGACGGCGTTCGCTATCTGGGAGCGAATTCGCCACGTCCGGTTTCCGTGCTGCCCAACGCGGGACTGCCGCAGAATGTCGGTGGACGCGCGGTCTACGCGCTCCAGCCGCAGGAGCTCGCCGATTACCACAAGCAGTTCATCACCGAGTACGGCGTGCGCATCGTCGGCGGATGCTGCGGTACGACCTACGAGCACATCAAGGCCGTCGCCGCGACCTGCGCCAATCTTGAGCCCGCCAAGCGCGAGGTCAAGCCGGTTTCCGCTGCGGCCAGCGCCTATTCCATGGTGCCGCTCGACCTCGATCCCAAGCCGCTCATCGTAGCCGAGGAGATGAACACCACCACGCGCGTCGAGCATTTCAAAAACATGGTCCGCGCGCAGGACTATGACGGTATCCTCACGCTCGCTAAAAAGCTGGTGAACGAAGGCTCGCACATGCTTGACCTGTGCTGCGCCATTGTGGGTGAGGACGAGAAGGGCTACATCTCGAACATCCTCGAGAAGATCGCCACCCGTGTGCCGGCACCCATCACCGTCGACTCCACCGAAGCGGACGTGATCGAGGAGGCGCTGAAGCGGATTCCCGGCAAGGCCATCATCAACTCCATCAATCTCGAGGATGGCGAGAAGCGCACATCTAAAGTTCTGCCGATGGCGAAGCGCTACGGCGCGGCAGTGATCGCACTCACCATCGACGAAGACGGCATGGCGCTGACCTGGCAGAAGAAGCTCGCCATCGCCAAACGCATCTTCGATCTGGCGGTAAACAAGTACGGCATTCGTCCGTGTGACATCATCTTCGACGCGCTGACGCTGCCGATCTCGACCGGCCAGGAGGACTACCGCACCGCCGGCATCGAGACCCTGAAGGCGGTGAAGGCCATCAAGCAGGAATTGCCCGAGGTGAAGACGATCCTCGGCGTCAGCAACATTTCCTTCGGGCTGAATGTCTATTCGCGGCGCATCCTGAACAGCGTCTTCATGCACGAAGCGGTGGACCACGGCCTCGACATGGCCATCGTCAACTACAGCAAGATTTATCCGCTGTACAAGATTCCGGAAGCGGAAGTTGATCTCGCGCGGAAGCTGATTTTTTACGACCAGTCCAACGGCGATCCGCTGCAGGTCTACATGGCGCTTTTCGACGGCACGAAGGGCAAGGAAGAGAAGACAACGGCGCACGTCGACACCCTCTCGGTTGAGGACAAGCTGAAGTGGGCAATCATCAACGGCGAAAAGTCTGTGGGCGATGGCGCGAATAAAAAGTCGCTGGACGAACTACTCGAAGAAGCGCTGATCAACTACACGCCCCTCGACCTGATCAACAACATCCTGCTTGACGGCATGCGCACTGTCGGCGACCTCTTCGGCGCGCGCAAGATGCAGTTACCCTCGGTGCTCGATTCGGCCGGCGTCATGAAAGCTGCGGTCGCCTATCTCGAGCCCAAGATGGAAAAGAAGGAGGGCTCGCAGAAGGGGACGATTGTCCTGGCGACGGTGAAGGGCGATGTCCACGATATCGGCAAGAACCTGGTGGACATCATCCTCAGCAACAACGGCTATCGCGTGGTGAACCTCGGCATCAAGCAGCCGTCGGACGCCATCATCAAAGCCGCTCAGGAACAGAATGCTGATGCGATCGGTCTCAGCGGCCTGCTGGTGAAGTCCACGCTGGAGATGAAGTACGTCGTTCAGGACTTGCACCATCAGAAGCTCGAGTTTCCCGTGATCTGCGGCGGCGCCGCGCTGACGCGCAAGTATGTCGAGGACGATCTGCGCCGCGAGTACAACGGCGGCATCTTCTACGCGGACGATGCGTTCGCCGGCCTGCACCTGATGGAGGACCTTTCCTCGCCCAACGGCGAACGCGAGAAGCGCATCGCCGAAGGCCGCGTGGTGAAGGAGTTCGCGCGCGCCGCCGTCGCTGGAGCGAATGGGGACGGCGCAACCGCGCCGAGCATCGAAATTCCGCCCGCGCCGAGTATTCCGCAGCCGCCGTTCTGGGGCGTGCGCGTGCTGAAGCCCGAAGACTTCGATCTGCGCGAGATCTTCCAATACATCAACCAGACAGCGCTGTTCAAGAACCAGTGGCAGTTGAAGACCGCTTCGCAGGAAGACTACGGGCGGCTGGTGGAGACGAAGTACCGGCCCATCCTGAAAGATCTGCAAGAGGAAGTGATCCGTGCGGGCTGGTTCGAGCCCAAGGTCGTGTACGGCTATTTCGGCGCGCAGAGCGAAGGCAACGACCTCATCGTGTACAACCTTCAGCAGGGTTGGACCGAAGACGAAACGCTTCCGCTCGAGAGCTTGCGCTTCACCTTCCCGCGCCAGCGCGAAGGCCGCGGGCTTTGCATCTCTGACTTTATACTGCCCAAGCGTCGCGGGCGCATGGATCTGCTCGCCATGTCATGCGTGACCATTGGCGCAATCGCGTCGCGTGAAACTCAGAAGCTGTTTGAAGCCGGCGAGTACACCAAGTACCTCTACCTGCACGGGCTGAGCGTAGAGACAGCCGAGGCGCTGGCTGAGCTCTCCCACAAACGCGTTCGCGAAGAGCTGGGGATCGCCGGCGAGGACTCGCCGCACATCCGCGACCTCTTCCATCAGAAGTATCGTGGGTCGCGGTATTCGTTCGGATATCCCGCGTGTCCCAACCTGGAAGACCAGACCAAGCTATTCGCGCTGTTGCATCCCGACGAAAACATCGGTGTGCATCTGACGAGCGGCTTCCTCCTGGATCCCGAGCAGAGCACGTCGGCGATCATCGTGCACCACCCGGCAGCGAAGTACTTCGTAGTGTAGGTCAATCTTATTCCGCGCGGTCGTAGTTGGCATTGGAAGATTGTCATCACGAGCGCCTGATGTTGGACGCGAGGGATCTGCTGTTCGCGGCAAGAAGCAGATCCCTCGTCGGCCTGAATCCCTCCTCGTGATGACAATTCGTGGAAGTGTCGGCGCTTTCTATACCCGCATCTAATCTGTCGTGCCGCGCAAGTCCTCATCCAAGCCGTCCTCTGTCACTGAAGGCGCCGTCCCTACCGACGCGCTGAAGCAGGAATTTCCCCGCATTGCTCTGCCCATCCGGCCGCCGTATCCTCCGATGGAAGCCAAATCGGTCGACGAAATCCCTCGCGGAGACAACTGGCAATACGAGCCCAAGTGGGACGGCTTTCGCTGCCTGGCATTTCGCAAGGGAGACCAAGTCCTGCTCCAGTCGAAGGCTGGCCAGCCGCTGGGGCGTTACTTCCCCGAGTTGGTTGCGGGGTTGCAAAAGCTCAATCCCGCGCAGTTCGTGCTCGATGGCGAAATCGTAATCCTGCACGACGGCCGCTTATCGTTCGACGATCTCCTGTTACGCATCCATCCCGCCGCCAGCCGCATTCAGAAGCTCTCGCATGAAACTCCGGCAGCGTATCTGCTGTTCGATCTTCTGGTCGATAAAAACGGCAAGTCGCTGGTGAATGTCCCGCTAAGCGAAAGACGCGAGCGGCTAGAACACCTCTTCAAAAGCTTCGGAAAGCAGGAACTAATTCGCCTTTCGCCTGCCACGCGCGTCTATGCCTCGGCCCAGCGTTGGATGTCGGAGTTAGCGGCCAGCGGCTTCGATGGCGTCGTCGCCAAGCAACTTGATTGCCCGTACGCCTCGGGCGAGCGCTCGGCGATGCGGAAGATCAAACGTATCCGCACTGCCGATTGCGTAGTTGGCGGCTTCCGTTACGCCAGCAAGGGCGGCGAAGTCGGCTCGCTGCTGCTTGGACTCTACGACGAGAACGGCCTGTTAAACCACGTCGGCTTCACTTCCAGCTTCGCCGCGCCGGAACGCAAGAAGCTCAAGCACGTGCTTAAACCCTACATGGGCGGCTCGGGATTTACGGGACACGCGCCCGGCGGTCCCAGTCGCTGGAGCACCGAACGCAGCGGCCAGTGGGAACGGCTCGAACCGAAACTCGTATGCGAGGTGCGCTACGACCACTTCTCCGGCGGACGCTTCCGTCACGGCACGAAATTTCTGCGTTGGCGGCCGGAGAAAGATCCGCGAAGCTGTACGTACGAGCAGCTGAAGTCAGAGCCAGGCAAAGGGGCGCTGAAGAAGATGCTGGCGGCGTGAGGAAGCCGGCATTTGGCTCTTAGCACTTGGCCAAAACGCGACGCGCCACGACATGCACGTTGCGCACCAATGCCCCAGAAAATCACAGAGAAGCTAATTGCCAACTGCTAAGTGCCAAGTGCTGCTTCTTTCACGCTGCCGCGGTGTGGCCCCGCCGCAAAACCACGTAGCGCTCGGCCGCCAGCAAAATGCCGCGCAGGTCATCGCTCTGGCAGCAGTCGACGGCGCCCATGGCCAACGCTTCCGCCCACATGCGGTCATCCGCTAAACGATGGATGCAGACAAACGCGGTGGATGAGAATTCGCCGCACAGCTCTTTTAACTCTGCAAGGCTGATGAGTTCCAAATCCACTACGGCGAATGGGGCGCGGAAACGCGCGACCGTTGACCGCAGTTCCTGCGCTGATTCTGCAAGCGGCAGGTTACGGAACTCTTTGGCCAGTGATGCAGCAAGGTACTGCGCTGAACCTGGGTCATGATGGGCTAGAACCGCATTGATAGGCCGCATAACAAACTCCTCGACGAACGATGAGGGACGGCGCTGCCATCCGGTAATGCTTGGGGCTTACTGACTACGCACCCCAGGGTGCGCGTTTGCATTCACAGGGGACCGAAGCTACTTACCGCCGGACTGGGTTACGGGTTCGAAAGGTTCCGGCTGAAGCTTGCCGTTGCGCTTCAGCAGTATCTCCACCTTACCTTCGGCTTCTTCCAGTTGCTTTCGGCAGGAACCTGAAAGACTCATGCCTTCTTCGAAGAGTTCCAGCGCGCGTTCCAGCGAAACATCGCCCTTCTCCAGTTCGTTGACGATTTTCTCTAACCGGTCAAGGCACTCTTCGAACTTTGGCAAGCTCGACTCCTTCGGAAGATTGTAGTGCAATTCCGGCTCGATGTGGTCAGGGTAAATACGAAAAATCCAGAGTAGCTGGATAGCTGCAGTCTATCCTGGGTCAGAGCGCCAGAAATGGATTGTGAGCGCGCTCCTCACCAATAGTGGTCAGCGGCCCATGCCCGGGCACAACCACTGTTTCATCCGGCAGGGCCAGCACTGGCCCGTGCAACGAGCGCATGATCTTTTCGTACGAGCCGCCGGGCAGATCGGTGCGGCCAATAGAGCCCGCAAACAGCGTGTCGCCGGCGATCAGCTTCTTCTCCGGCGCAAAGTACAGGCAGATACTTCCCTCGGTGTGACCAGGTGTGTGCAGCACATCGGCAACCAGACCGCCGGCTTGCACTTTGTCGCCGGTACTCAGGCTGGCATCGACGGTCACCGCCTCCGGGCTCCGCATTCCGATCCACGCGGCTTGCACGTCCAGCATCTTCAGCAATGCATAGTCATTTTGGTTGAGCAGGATGGGCGCTCCCGTCAGCCGCTTCAATTTCATCGCTCCGCCAACATGATCGATGTGCGCATGAGTCACAACAATTTGCTTCACACTCAGCCCGTGCCGCTGCACCACCGCCATAACGTCCTCGATGTCATCGCCGGGATCGATGACTATCGCCTCTTTCGTCTGCTCATCGCCCACCACCGAGCAGTTGCACTGCAGCGGCCCGACCGGGAAAATCTCGTGAATCATGTTACAAGGATAGCAGCCGGCACTCAGCATTCAGCCCTTAAGGGTGGAGGTGAGAACTACGTTCACATTAGGTAGTGGAGTGGGATGCCCAAACGCTGGAACTTGGATGATCCCGACTCGGCTGATTGCTGAGTGCTGATTGCTGAACGCTGCTTTTTTACAGTAAACTGCGTCCCAATTCGCAGTCAGCAGGCTCGGCGCTTGCGTTTGGTGGCAGGAGAAGGTTATGGACCGGATACGGTTTGTGACGCATCGAGACCAGCGCATTCTACTGTTGGACGGCACCAACTGCAATCCGGAACAGCTGGCAGAACTAGCAGACAAGGTCCCGCCGATTGTAACCAGCGAGCCAAGTGGGTCGGTGCTGTTGGCGGCCGATTTCACCGGCGCCAGGTTCACCCGCGATGCGGTGGAGCATATCAAGATCGCGGCCGCCCTCGACAAGCCCCATATCAAGCGAGCAGCCTGGGTCCTGGACGCGAATTTTCCGAAGGTACTCTACGACTCGGTTCGAAGCTTTAGCGCGCGCGAGCTTCCCATCTTTCCTACCCGCGAGGAAGCTCTGGACTACCTTGTGAGCTGAGCCATCTTCCCAAGACAAGCAAAAGCCTCCGCGCAGCGGCGGAGGCTCAGAGTTCGACCCCAATGCGGCCTTACCGGCTCGGTGCCGCTGGTGCAGGAGCTGGCTGCTGTTGCGCGGGCACACTCGGCGTCGTCGGCTTCGGCAAATTCTGCGCCGGAGCGGTCTTCACGGGAGCCGGCTTTGTACCTTCCAGCACCGATCCGGTGCGATGCGAGCGCCGCGCGGCGAACACCGAAAGGGTGATCGACGTCAGCATGAAGATAATGGCGGCCCAGGTGGTGGCTTTGGTCAGCACGGTGGCCGCGGTACGGGCGCCGAACGCGGTCTGGCTACCCATCCCTCCAAAGGCGGCGGCAATATCGCCACTTTGGCCGCTCTGCAGCAGCACCACGATGATGAGGAATGCGCAAACAATGATGTGAACAGCGGTAATCAGTGCAACCATGCAGCTCTCAGCTCTCTCTTGCGGCGGTTGCGCATTCCTGCGCAGGACATCGCCGGATGTTGAAAATCTCTAGACGTTACTGGCGACTTGGTGTGAGGTATGGTGCGGAAGGGGGGACTTGAACCCCCATGCCTTTCGGCGCCACCCCCTCAAGATGGTGTGTCTGCCAATTTCACCACTTCCGCACACAGGCCCGAAGCATTGGCATTCCGGGCTTCCAAGCAGAAACGTAAAGGCCCAATAAGTATAGCAAAGGCGAGGCGATCTCTATCGCGTGCACCGACCGGGCCATGGCGATCCTAAGCGGCATCGCGTATATGTGGTTGTGAGTCGGCGGGCGCTAATTGAATCCAAATTCGCCACCGTGGTCTGTGCACCAGTTTTCAGCCACGGCCAGGGACTCACGACTCAGGTCGAGATTGGTACATCGGAGGGCCTGAAGCATCCCAGCTGGATAAGTTGCGACAACTTGATCAGTTTACGAAAGGGAGACCTCACAGACTATGTAGGCTCACTTTCACATGCCAAGTCTCAGGAGGTGGATCAGGCGTTGAGGGAAGCCCTCGACTTGATCTGACGAAGCTCCTGGTTAGTACTTCACAATCTTCGCGAACGACCCCGGCTCCAAACTCGCCCCTCCAACCAGCGCACCATCGATTTCGCTCTCCGACATCAGCGGCGTACAAAGTTCCGGCTTCACGCTGCCCCCATACAAAATGCGCAGGTTCTGCGCGAACTCCTCCCCAAACGTTTTGCCTGCTTCATGCCGAATCACAAGATGCGCGTCGGCGGCCATCTGCGGGGTCGCGGTCTTGCCTGTGCCGATGGCCCACACCGGTTCATAGGCAATCACCAGCTTCGCCGCCTTTTTCGCCGAGATTCCGTTGAAGGCCCGCACGCATTGCCGGCGCAGCACATCTTCCGTCAGCCCGGCCTCGCGCTCTTCCAGGACTTCACCGACGCACACGATCGGCGTCAGCCCATACTCCAGCGCAGTCTTCAGCTTGCGGTTGACGGTGTCGTCGGTCTCGTTGAAATACTGCCGGCGCTCCGAGTGTCCAATGATCACGTGAGTCACGTGCAGCGACGTGAGCATGGGTGCGGAAATCTCGCCCGTAAACGCGCCCTCTTTCTCCCAATGGACATTCTGCGCTCCGATGGCGACGTTCGATCCGGAGGCCCTTTCGACTGCGACCTGCAGGTCGATGAATGGGGGACACACCACAATTTCGTCCCGATCGTGGCCGCTGACCATGGGTAGAAAGTCGCGGAAAAATGCCGCGGTTTGCTCCGGAGTTTTGTACATCTTCCAGTTGGCAGCAATCAACTTCTTTCTCATCGGTGAGGACCTATCAGAGGCAGGGAGATGTGAGGAAGCAAACTGCGATTATAGGCCTTCGCCAAATAAACCCGATTATTACCCCAACAGGCACAGAGAAAACTTGAAGCATTGTGGGCGCTTTGGCTGAGAACTGAAGGCTGGCAGCTCTAATAAGAAGCCCGGGCCTGTCTCGTGATCCGGAACAGCGCGTCACGGCTTTTGCGTCGGCCGTATCAGCACCTCGCTGATGAACGACTGCGGCTCCTGGGTGACGAGCATCGCGACCGCGTGCGCTACGTCTTCCGGCTTGAGCATTTTCTGGGTGTCTTTGCCGTGACGTCGCGGGCTGAAGTCGGTATCCACCGAACCAGGACAGATGACGCTGACCCGAATGTTGTGCCCGCGCAGCTCCTCCGCCACACCATACGTAAGTCCGTTCAAGCCCCACTTGGAGGCGGAGTACGCCGCGCCGCGCGGCAGGGGATTCTTACCCGCGAGAGATGAGATGTTGATGATGTGGCCTGCTCCAGCCGCAATCATCAGCGGAACAATCGCGCGCAACATGAAATACACGCCGCGTAGGTTCGTGTTGAATATCGCCTCCCACTCGCCCGGCGGCAGCTCGTGCAGCAGTCCCGGTGGGCCTCCGATGCCGGCGTTGTTCACCAGAATGTCGACTCGGTGGTACTTGTCGCGGATATATCCCCCAAGCGCCTGCACGCTGGCAAGGTCGGTCACATCACATTCCACGCCTTCCGCGCTGTGTCCGCGGCCCTGCAGATCACGGGCCACTTGCTGCACGCGCACTGCGTCCCGTCCGGTGAGGACCACGCTGGCATCGAGCGCTGCCAGCCTGCCGGCGATTGCGTAGCCGATGCCACGCCCGCCTCCTGTAACCACCGCGATTGATCCGGAAAGCGAAACCATGTCTTTTGGCGACATCGAAAATAGCTCCGTAGGCTGAGATTTTACCTAACCGCTCGCCAGATGCCCGGCCCGGAAGAGGTCCCAACCATTCTGAATCTCTCCCCCGCTTGGCGGCACATCCGGAATTGGCGGTCGGGCATCTTACGCTCCCGGTTGTGTCCCCAGTGCTAAGTGACTTGCCTAACACTAAGGGGGCTACTTATAATCCGCTTTCCGCATTTTGCAGTGCAAACCCGGGTGGGCCACAGGCATCGCGACCCTTGTTCATTTCGTGCAGCACAGATGAGGGGTTAGCTGGTTTAGGCAGGTGCGGTATTCGCGTGCAAGCCGAAGTTCTCCAAACCGAGGAGCCAAGAGAATGAAGAAGTCGTCGCTAATGATGATTTTGCTGGTGTTATCCAGCGTAGGGCTGGTCCAGCAATTGCTGGCGCAAACCGGCGCCCAGGCCGCGCCGGCTGGGCAACCCACACCGCAGGCCGCGCCATCGGCGCCTGCCGGCCAGAAGAAAGAGATCAAGAACCCTGCGGAGTACAACGCCTACGTCAACGCCATCCAGCAGACGAACCCCGCGCAAAAAGCGCAGTTGTTGGAAGCCTTTCTCCAGAGCTATCCCAACACCGTCATGAAGGAAGATGCTCAGGAGCTGCTGATGGCTGCGTATCAGCAGGCCGGTGACGCGCAAAAGACGCTCGATGCCGCCAATCGCGTTCTGCAAACCAATCCCAACAACGTTCGCGCTTTGGCCCTCCTGGCTTACAACTATCGTGCTGCCGCGGCGAACGGCGGTCCGCAGATGCAGGACAATCTGGCCAAAGCTAAGCAGTACGGGCAGCAAGGTCTGCAGGCTCTGCAGAACATGCAGAAGCCAGACGGTATGAGCGATGCCGACTTCACCAAACTCCACAATGAAACCGGAGCCATCTTCGACGGCGCAGTCGCCTTTGCCGCACTACAAGCCAAGGACTTCGCCACTGCACAGAAAGATTTCGAGCAGGCGGTTGCATGGGAGTCGCAGCCTAACATCGCCGACCTTTATCCCTTGGCCACGGCCGATCTGGAAGCGAAGCCGATAAATCCTGCCGGCTTCTGGTTCATCGTGAAAGCTGCGAATTTGGCCCAGGGTGGGACGCAGCAGACGATTCTCGATTATGGCAAGAAGAAGTACATCCGCTACCACGGCTCGGATCAGGGCTGGAACGAGCTGGTAAACGACGCTAAGTCTAATCCGAGCATGATGCCGCCCGCCGGCTTTACCGTGGCACCCGCTCCGCCTCCGCCGTCCCCTGCTGAGCAGGCGGCAGATCTGGTGAAGACCAAAGATCCCACGCAGATGAGCTTTGCCGAGTGGGAACTGGTGCTCTCCTCCGGCAATCAGCAGGCGGCAGACAAGGTTTGGGGCGCTATTAAAGGCAAGGCCGTGAAGTTGGTCGCGAACGTGATTAGCGCAACTCCGACCAGCCTGCAGCTTGCCGGCAGCGACGATGACATCGAAGCCAAGAAGGCTGACATTACCCTCACTATGGCAAAGCCGATTCCTGCACGGCTGATGCCGGTGGGCGCGATGACCGCCTTCCAGGGAACGATAGCCAGCTACACCCCTAATCCATTCATGATGACCATGACCGATGGCATCTTGCTGGACAGCAAGGGAAACCCCATTTCAAGTGGGACGCCCACGCATCATACGACGACCACGCATCATCGGACGACGCAGTAGTTCGTAACCGGCATGAAAGCCTCTTGGGGAGCGGCGACGGTCGCTCCATTTTTTATTTCTTTCGTCGATGTGGGCGGCACGAACCGGCGAGCATTCGACAGAATTCGGGGACAGCTTACCTGGACTGCCCGCGAAGAGACACCTGATCTGTATTCAGAACGTTACGATTGCTGCTGGAACGGCTTTACCGCGCAGCCTTTTTGTCTGGCGGCAGCGTGCGCACGCTGCGCGGAGGCCGGCGCGTCCCGTTGCGAAGTGCTTTGGCATCAAGTTTGAGGTCGGCGATGGTGCGGCTGAGAGTGTTGCGATGCATACCAAGCTGGCGGGCAGCTTTGCACTGGTTGCCATCACTGTCCTGCAGGACGGTGAGGATAAACTTCTTCTTGAATTCACAGACCGCTTCGGAATAGGTAATGCCGCTCCGGAACATCTGCACGATCAGAGCTTCCAGTTGATCTTTCACGACGCCTCTCTCTCGCATATCGCTAATTGCAAATCCTATCGGCCGTTGTTGTCGCTGTGTTGCTCCAGCGGGACATGTTGAGGCACGGTGCGCAGCAGCGCCTACCTGCCAGAAGCGCTGCCGCAGTTCCGCCGGCGCTGCCCAGATCATTCCCCGGCTGGTCACCAGCAGCGTGGGCGCAATCCGCGATCGCTGCAGTCCCCATTGCGGAGCAAACGCCGCCAATGCCAGCGCAATTACCGCGCTCATGGCGACGCCTCGCACGAAACCGAACAGCGCACCCAGAATGCGGTCGAACCACCGCAGCCCGATACCCTTGACCGCCCAGCGCGCCACTCGCCCCAGCAACCCTGCTAGCAGCACAACGATGAAGAAAATGGTAAAGAACCCGGCGATGTCCGCCGTCCACTGGGAGTTGACGAACCGCAAATACCACGAAGCTGCCCGCGGATACTCCCATGCCGCGATCAGATATCCCACGACCACTCCGGCCAACGAAAAAAATTCGTGGAAGAAGCCTTCCGTGATCGCCTGTACGGTTGAAACAAAAACGACGAGCACAATCAACCAGTCAAGCGCCGACAGACCCATCATGGGTGTTCTCTAGTCCGGCAGCGGATGTCCGGTCAATTGGGTATAAGCCTCAACGTACTTCTCGCTGGTCTTGGCAGCCACTTCGGGAGGCAGTCCCGGCGCAGGCGGCTGTTTGTTCCACTTGATCGACTCCAGATAATCGCGCACGTATTGCTTGTCGAACGAATCCTGCGGCCCTCCCGGACGATACTTGTCTTTGGGCCAGAAGCGCGACGAATCCGGCGTCAACACTTCATCCGCCAGCACCAGCCCTCGCGGCGCACGGCCGAACTCAAACTTGGTGTCGGCAATAATGATGCCGCGCGTCTCCGCGTAATCGGCAGCAGTCTTGTAGATTTTGATGCTCAGATCGCGCAGCTTCTCGCTGATTTCCCGGCCCGCCAGCGTGACCATCTGATCGAATGAGATATTTTCGTCATGCCCGCTGGCCGCCTTCGTCGCCGGAGTGAAAATCGGTTCCGGCAGTTTGTCCGACTCGCGCAGCCCTGACGGCAGCGAGATCCCGCACACCGAACCGCTCGCCTTGTATTCTTTCCACCCCGAGCCCGACAGATAGCCGCGCACCACACACTCTATGCCGATCATCTCTGCCCGCACCACCAGCATCGAACGCCCCCGCAACTGCTTCGCGTACGTCTGCAGTTCCGCGGGATAGCGGCCCACATCCGCCGTCGAGAGATGATTGGGAACGATGTCCTTCAGGAAATCGAACCAGAACAGCGAGAGCTGCGTCAGCACCCGCCCCTTCTGCGGGATCCCGGTGGCCAGCACGTAGTCGAATGCGGAGATCCGGTCGGTGGCCACAAACAGCAGGTGAGCGTTGTCCACCAGATACAGATCGCGAACTTTTCCGCTGGCGTAGAGTTCGAGATTGCGGAAATCGGTTTGCAGTAGAACGTCGTTGCTTTGAATTGAACTGGTCACGGTCGCAAATCGTTTCGGAGAGTCAGTCGCGTATTTTAAAGCTCCCGGCGGGTTTGTCAACGGAGTCCAAAAAACATTTTCTTGCTGTGCGCAAATTCTTTCACCTAAGTCCTTGACAAAAAGCATCCGTGCGCGAAACTGCAAGGAATACGGAGGATTCAGCACTCTTTACGGGTGTCTGAGCTTGATCTGGGGAGTTCCTGCCGCAGCAAACTGCTCGCGCGAAATGGAACGCAGAACCGCGTGCATGTCAAGAGCGATCGCGACATTTTTTTTTGCGCTTGGGCGACGCTAGTCGGCGGAGCTGCGATGCACCGCTCGCGCGTCCTCCAGGTACTGGATCTCGGGAGTTCCCTTCACGCCCGCCTCTTGCATCCGCTGCCGCAGCTCATCAGAGTTCATGAACTTGCGCGCTTCTTCGATGGTTTGCCAGTCCAGCAGCAGAAAGAGATCGCGCGGGTCATCCGCATTGTGGAAGAGATGACATCCGGTTTCCCCTGCATGCTTGCGGGTCGTAAGGTGGGAATCGAACGCTTGTTTCCAGCGGGTGTAATCCGCAACTTTATGACGTACCAGAACGTGGACCATTAGAGCGTGCCTCCTTGCTTTGCCACACCCAAGATACGAAATCCTGTGGCACTTGTGAACTGGCAAATGAACAGTCGGTTGTGACCTGGGCACAGTAGCATCTAGCGCTTAGTTTTGGTCAGCTGCCGGCTGCGCTATACTGCCTTCCTCACGACGGGAGAATCGCTGCTTGCCGCGTCTTATTATCCGCTCCTCTGATATTCACGCCGCCGGATGTTTCACGCTGGACGACATCCCAAACGGCGTTCGCGTCCTGGAGTACGCCGGAGAACGCATTACCAAAGCCGAAGGCGACGCCCGCTACGACGGCCGGCCGTTTACCTACCTTTTCGGCGTCGGTGACGGCGAGGTCGTGATCGACGGTCACAGCATGGCCATGTTCGTAAATCATTCCTGCGATCCCAACTGCGAAACCGATGAAGAAGACGGCCGCATGTACATCGCCAGTATTCGCGACATCGCTGCCGGCGAAGAGCTCACCTACGACTACTGGCTCTACGACGGCGACGACGACGCCCCGTGCTTCTGCGGGAGCAAGAACTGCCGGGGCAGCATGTACTCGCCCCAAGAGCTAAAAAAGAAGAAGCGCGGCGTCGAGGCCCGCAAGAAGAAGCAAGCCGAGGCGGCGAAGAAGAACGGCTCAGGGAAGCGAGCCGCTAGCAGCTAGCAATTGGCTAAGACTCACTTTTCCGCGGTTCGCTCTTCGCTTTTGGCTATTCGCCTTTCGCCAGAGTCCGCCTCTCAAAGGCTTCGCTCGGGATATACATGTCTGGCGAAGAGCGCGGGGCGAAGAGCGACGCCTTACTGCGCCACCGCTTTCGCCGGCGCCAGGTCCTCAACCTCCACGCCCATATGCCGCAGATGTTGCAGCATGTGTTCGACGTAATCGTCGAAGACGAATTGCAGCGTCAGCGGAGCCGAGTCGCCGATGGTGCAGGTGCGCGACCACGCCGGTCCCGGCGCCGCTTCTGCCGCCGCCAGCAACTGCTGGTTCAGCGCCGCCCACGAGGCTATGAGCGTTTTCCAATCACGTCGCTGATAGCGCTGCAGCGCCACCCATGCGTCGCCGCTATAGCTCGGCATTGCCGGGTGCTCTTCCAGTTGCGTGCGCACGATGCGCTGATAATTGTTGGCAGCCGAGTCCAGCAGGTGACCCAACTCCTCCTTGCCCGACCACGCATTGGGCGCAGGCTTGCGTTCCACCTTGTCCGATGGCTGCGCGTTCAGGCGCTCCGGCAGGCGAGCAATCAGCTCGCGTAAAGATTCCACACTGTTCATCTCTCACCCCGAAAACCATCGCCAATTATCTCCCAGTTCGCCTTACCTGTTCCACACGTTGGCACCGTATAATCAACACTTCATCCCATGAGTTACCAGGTCCTCGCCCGCAAATACCGGCCGCAAAAATTCTCTGACGTGATTGGGCAGGACCATGTCACCCGCACGCTGAAGAACGCCATCGAACAGGGCCGTGTCGCTCACGGCTACATCTTCAGCGGGCATCGCGGCATCGGTAAGACGACCATCGCGCGCATTCTGGCCATGGCGCTGAATTGCCGGTCGCAGGACCATCCTGTTCCTGAGCCCTGCGGCATCTGTGACTCCTGCATCGAGATTCGTGCCGGCAACTCGGTCGACGTGATCGAGATCGACGCCGCCACCAATCGCGGCATCGACGAAATTCGCGAGCTGCGTGAAGCCGCGCGCTACCGTCCCGCCCGTGATCGCTTCAAGATTTACATCCTCGACGAAGCGCACCAGATCACCGATGCCGCGTTCAACGCGCTGTTGAAGACGCTGGAAGAGCCGTCCAGTCACATCGTCTTCATGATGGCCACCACGCAGCCGGAAGACATCCCCCAGACCATCCGCTCGCGCTGCCAGCACTTCAGCTTTCACGCCGTCCGCTTCGACGACATCGTTGGACAACTGCGCGATATCGCGAAGCAGGAGGGAATTCAGGCCGACGACAATGCGCTGGCGATGCTGGCCGAGGTTGGCGACGGCTCCATGCGCGACGCGCTCAGCATCATGGACCAGGCGATCGCCTGTTGTGGCACCACGCTTAGCGCAGATGTGGTGCGAGGCCTGGTCGGGACCGTCTCCTCGCAGGTCCCGGAGGACGTGATGGAAGCGGTCGCGCGCAACTCCAGCCAAGACGTTCTGCGCACCATCGACCGCTTGCTGGTGGAAGGGCAGAGCCCGCAGCACTTCGCGCGGCAGATGCTGCGCTTCCTGCGCAACGCGGTAGTCGCGAAGGTCGCAGGCAGCGACTCGCCTGTGCTGCAGATTTCCGCCGACGAGCGCGCGCGCGTGTCGCGTGTCGCCGAGCGCTTCACCGAGGAAGAGCTATCGCGATTCATGCAGATTATGCTGCGCACGCACAGCGAACTCGGCTACAAGCAGGAGCAGCGCTTCCATCTGGAGCTTGGTTTGTTGAAGCTGGTGCACGCGCAGCGATTGTTGCCGTTGGAACAGTTGCTGAGCGGCGAAGCGGCGCAACTGAAAGCCACTGGCGCGGCGGCGAAATCCAGTAGCACGCCGGCACGCGCAAGCTCTTCGCCGCGCCCTCAACCCTCAAGATCTGAGGAACCGGAACCTGCATCGTCCCGCGCTCCGGCGGCATCGCCGTTCACTCGTCCTTCTCCGTTCGAGGCCGACCGTAGTCGGAAGTCCGAGCCGAAATCCGCAGCGCCCGAGACAGCTCCTATGGCTCAAGTGAGTGTGCCGTTCCCGGTGAGCGCAGTTCCACAACTCAGGGTCGCGAACGGCACCGCCACGGCGACCGCAACAGCTGTGCAGGTAGAAGAGGTGGTTTCCCCCGGAGGTGACCAGGACTCCGTCGATGCGCTCCGGAGCGCGGTTTTGGCTGCTCTGGAAGATGCGGGGCAGAATATGCTGGCGCACAATCTCGAGGCCGGTGAGTGGTCGCTGCGCGGCACAGAGCTTGCAGTGAAGGTCGCAATGTCGCAGGTGCTGATCGATGTGGCGCTCGGAGCAGAACCCAAACGCATCATTCAGTCTGCGCTTAGCACAGCTTCCAGCCGGCCGCTCAAGTTCAAGATGGTGGGTGGCACAACGGCGCCGGCCGCGAAGCCGGAGGCAACTTCTCGTCCCGCGAATGGCGCCGGAGCACGCAGCCGCGCGATGGCCGATCCAGTGGTGCAGCGCATGCAGGAGAAGTTCGGTGCCGAAATTCGCACCGTCATCGATCAGAAAGACCGAGGGTGAAGGCATATTCACCACTGAGGCACGAGGAACACGGAGTTTCGAAAGTTACACTTCGGAAATGATTTGCATCAGGGCGCCTTTCGGCAAGCCCAGGGCATGCTTTTCAATCGTGCCCCGACGCAAAGCTGTTCCTCTACTTTATATTTAACTCCGTGTGCTCCGGGCCTCCGTGGTGAAAAAGAGAACCTCGATCGCGAGGCAATATGGATGGATTCAACTTGCAAGACATGTTGTCGCAGGCGCGCCAGCAGGCCGAAAAGCTGCAGGAAAAAATGCAGCAGATCACGATTGAGGCCTCCTCCGGCGGAGGCAGCGTCACTGTGCGCGTGAGCGGCCAGAAGCAGCTGCTGAGCATCGTCATCGAGCCGGAGGTCGTTAAATCCGGCGACGTCGAGATGCTGCAGGACCTCGTCGTCGCCGCCGTAAACGAGGCCTCGCGCAAAGTCGACGAGGCGCTCAAATCCAGCCTGGGCGGTATGCTCGGCGGCATGGGTCTGCCAGGCCTGTAAGAGGTTTTCACCACCCTTCGGCTTCGCTCAGGGCAGGCTAGGACACGGAGACACAGAGTTTAAGGTAATTTGAAATTCTCTGTGCCTCTGTGTCTCTGTGGCTTATCGACGTATTGAGGCGGAATCGTGTCCAGGTTTCCCGAGCCCATGGCTCGACTCATTGAAGAACTGAAGAAGCTCCCCGGAGTCGGCGGCAAGACCGCTCAGCGCTTCGCGTTTCACATTCTGCGCGCCAGCGACGAAGACGCCGAGCTGCTCGCCGGCGCCATTCGCGACGTCAAGGCGAGCCTCCGTCTCTGCTCGGTCTGCAACAACATCACCGACATCGACCCCTGCACCTACTGCGCAAGTCCCACGCGCAATCAGCGGCTGGTGTGTGTGGTCGAGGAGCCCACCAACATCGCCGCCGTCGAGAAGACGCGCCACTACAACGGCGTGTATCACGTGCTGCACGGCGCGCTGTCGCCGCTGCACGGCATCGGCCCCGAGCAGTTGCGCATCGGCAATCTCGCCCGGCGCGTCGAGTCGGGCAATGTGGATGAGCTGATCCTCGCCACCAATCCCACCATCGAAGGCGAGGCGACGGCGACTTATCTGTCGCGGCTGTTCAAGTCGGCGGCGGTGAAGGTCACCCGCATCGCCACCGGAGTCCCCGTCGGCAGCGACATCGAGTACGCCGACGAGGTCACCATGCAGAAGGCGATGGAAGGCCGTCGCGAGCTGTAGAAACCCCGCTGTTCACTATTAGGCTTTCCCCCTTCGCGTGTCGCCGACGTCATCACAGTGGGACGCCGCTTATTCGTTTGAAATTGTCATCCCCCGCGACGAGGGCGCGGCGGCGACCGAGGAGTCGAGGGCCCTGCTGTTCGTTGGTCTCGGAAAAGCAGCTCCGCTTACGACGAGCTGTTCATCGCTTTCCTGCTGAACTGCTGACCTTCATTAGATACCCATTGATCGCCTCTTCCCACTCCTTGCCCGCCTTTTCGTCACCCTTCGCGAAGTGCTGCACGTGCTCGTTGGCTTCCGGGATCAGGGCGGTTCGTTCATAGACCACGCTCACGCCGGTCCTTTGCTCGCCCTCGCGCGTGAGGTGAATGTCGATCAGCGTCGCCATCGCGTCATTCAACACATAGGCATACTGAATATGTCCGGCGGCGAGATCGAACGCGGTGTTGACCCAAGTCGCCGTATGCTGCCCATGCATCACCTGAAACACCATGCCTTGTTGATCGTGCGCCGGCGTCGGATACAGGAACTGCGGATTCCAGTCCGGTGACCATTTGCGCTCCTCGTTCGCGCCAAACAGCGGAGCCACCTGCTCCAACGGCGCATTCGCCGTGAACTTGAACTCAGTACGCGTGTGCGTCAATGCCTGCTGCGCGCACAGCGAAGTGCTGAGAGTGGCAACCACGAATCCGATTGCCAGAATTGTATGCAATGTGTTCATCGCCGTTGCTCCTTCAGTTTGTGGCTGTCGGCCGCCGTCAGGGTCAAACCGTAAATCTCGCGCAGCTTTGCGATTTCCTTCAGCGTGGGCGGAGAAAACGGCGCTTTGCCTTCGAAGGCGTGTAGAACGATTCCCTCCAGCAGATCCCCCAGGCTCATGTCCTTCAGTTCGGCGAGCCCTTTCAGGACTTTCAGCGGGCGTTTCTCCATCCGGACGCCGGTTTGCACCCGCTCCACCACAATGGGATGCTTCGTTGTGTCAACCATGGTACCAATATACCAAGATAACAACCGAGGAAGCAAGGCGAGCTAAAAGCGCTCCCCTAACCAGCGACTGGGAGAGCCGGCAACTCTGGTGGCGCAGATGGGCTGCACCGTTTGAGAAACTCTAGCTTTTAAGTTTTGCGAGTAGGTCCGAAGGGTGCACAGGCTTCGCGAGGATCTCGAATTCATGTCCCTGCGCCCGCGCATTTTCCAGCAGGTCGGCCGTTGCGGCCTGTCCGGAGAAGAGGAGAATCTTGCAACTCGGCAAGAATCCCCGAATATGGATGGCAGCTTCAATGCCGTTCATGTCCTGCATGATGACATCGCTGATGACGAGGTCGGGTTGTAGGGCCCGCGCGCTTTCTACTGCTGCTGTGCCGCTGTATACCGCTGAGGCGTCGTAGCCGTTCAGGTCGAGGATCTTGGCGAGAGTGTCGGCGATGACCTGTTCATCATCCACCACTAAGACCCTCGGTTTTCTGCCTGCGTGCATTCACTAGCTCCCTTCGAAAATAGCGAAGCCAAGCTACCGATTATAGCGGAGAGGACGACCGGTAAATTCTGCCTGGGAAACTTACGCGTGAGATGCACAAATTACTCTGTGCGCGGCAGGGACGGCTCGAAATTCCACTGTTTGGCTGGCTTGCTAGCCTGTTTGCTTTAGAAGTAGCAATCAAATGGCCAACCGGATGCTGGTAGAAGTTCAGGATTTTCGCACTCTGCAGTAACTTCCTTAGCCCGGTCCCCGTGACTCGCAACGGCAAGATTCTGCCGCTCCACGCTCCGAATGACGGGACGCGACTGAAGCTCACGCGCTGCTACTCAACCTCGTGCTTCGCCGTATATCCTTCGCGCGCCGCGATGGTATATTTCAGGTCCTTGTTCTTTTGGTCCTTGATCACCAGCGGCTTGTCATCCGGCCCAACCAATTCCACCTTTAGCTTGCGATAGGTGCCGTCTTGTTTGGCATTCGTCGGCTTGTAGGTGATGGTGTACTGGTCTCGAATGGCGCCTGCGACCTCCCGAAAGATGTCCGGCAACTCGCCCATCAGACGCGGGGCATACGAGCGCCCACCGGTCATTTTGGCGAAGGCGTTCATCTGGTTCTTCGCCTGGGTGTAATCCATCAGCGCGGCGCCCACGTTGGGATTGCCCGCGCCCATGGCATCCACCCGTTCCAGGAAAGCTTCTCCGGTGCAGATGGTGTAGATGGTCACATTCGGCGTTGCCTTAATCTTCTTGAGGATCTGATCCAGATTGAGCTTGCTGAACGTATCTCGCCCGCTGGCGACCACCACCAGCTCTTTGTGACCGGGAACACGGTCCAGCCGATCCAGCATGTCGAACATGGCGTCGAAGATGTTCGTCTCCTGGAAGCCCGGAACGCGCAGCGAGTTCAGCGCCCCGAAGATTGCCTGCTTGTCCTGGGTGAAGTCGACCAGGATGTGCGACTTCATGTCGAACTCAGCCACCGCCACCCAATCCTGCGGCTCCAGGTTGGACGCGAACACGTACGATGAGTTCAGCGCGTCGTACATGAAGTTGTAGTTGGTAGCAGCGAACTCGACCAGCAGCACCGCGGTTATCGGCGCTTTGCTCTTGGTCACGCTTTGGATCTTCTGCGGAACACCGTCCTCCCAAACCTTAAAGTGCTCCTGCACGACGTCGACAGGCAGCGCGAGTGGACGTCCGTCTCTGCCCAGGATGTGCGCGTCAATCGTGACCTCGGGGACGGTGACGTGCAGCGAGTACTCCGGAATGTCCGGGTGGCTCGGCTTGGGAGGCGGAGGTGGCGCCTCGGTATCACTCTTCTTGGGGACGGCGATGGATCCTGACTCGCCGGTGGGACCTCCGGCTGCGGCCGGCATCTGGTCCTGCTGCTGCTTTTGCGATTGCGAGTCTGCGCCTCCCGATTGCCCAAGGCTGGGAAGTGCGCACAGGAGGAGGAAAGAAGTCACCAAGGCGACAAACGCGGCACCAAAGAGACTACAGACCACAGGTGTTTTACTGGGAAATCTTAGGTGATTGTCACGATACATCGGGTGCCTCAACAGGCTGACTCTCTGCTAGTATAAATGCAATTTCAGCCTCTCTGGATTGATGTGGGCCGGTGCACTCCGCTGGTACTTAGACGTAAGTGTCTCCACATTGGAAGTGACGGGCGGAAATTTCCGGTCTCCGAACCGGAGCTCGACCTTAAGGATTGAGACACATGCTCCACCGCGCCATCGCCTCGCTCGCCGTCTGCTTCACCGCCCTTGCAACCTTTGCTGTCCAGCCGAAAGTCGCGATCATGCCCGAAGACCAGGTCAAAGCCGGCATGCACGGCGTGGCTTACACCGTTTTTGAGGGCACAACGCCGGAGGCGATGGACGTCGAAATTCTCGGTGTGCTGCGCGATATGGGCGGTCCCAAGTCCGACGTGATTCTCGCGCGCCTTCACGGCAAGAAGGTTGAGTACACCGGAGTTGTCGCCGGCATGAGCGGCAGTCCGGTTTACATCGACGGCAAGTTGGTGGGCGCGATCGCGTACCGCCTCGGAGAGTTCTCCAAAGAGCCGATCGCCGGCATCACTCCCGCGGCTGCCATGCTCGAGATCAGTGCCATGGATAAAACGCTCGCCACCGACGTCGCGCAGGGCATGGCCGGCGAGAAGCAGGAAGCCAGTCGCACTTCGGGACCAGGTCTCGCCACTTCCCCGTCCTCGCAATCTTCGTATTCCAATCTGCTGAAGCCCATCGACACTCCTCTGGTCTTTAGCGGATTCAGCCAGGACACGCTGCGCCTGTTCGCCAAGGACTTCGCTTCCGCGGGCGTTGTGCCGGTGATGGGAGCGGGCTCGGTCAGCAACGAGAAGCAGCCCGAGCCGTTGCAGCCGGGCTCGGCCGTCAGCGCGATTCTGGTTCGCGGCGACATGAACATCGCCGGCACCTGCACCGTCACCTATATCGACGACTCGCACCTGCTCGCGTGCGGACATCCGCTGATGCAATCGGGCAACGTCGATATGCCGATGACCAAGGCAACAGTGCTCGCTACCCTGCCTTCGCCGCAGAACTCATTCAAGATCGTCAACAGCACTGAGCCCGTGGGCGCGTTCGTGCAGGATCGCCGCGCCGGAATCATGGGACGCTTCGATCGCCGGCCGCAGATGATTCCCGTGACGCTCAGCTTCAACGGCGTCTCCCATCCCAAGCAGTTCCACTACGAAGTGCTCAACAACGCCAAGATCACCCCCGCCGCGATGATGGCGACCGTCTTCAACGCAATTCAGGGCATGAACGAATACGGCGAAGACACGACCTATCGCTTGCGCGGCGATATCTCCGTCCTTGGATATCCCAAACTGCGCGTACAGAACATGTATGCGCCTGCAGACGGTTCCGCGCCTACCGCATATGGCATTGCGCTGTCGATTGGCGAGCGTTTCAGCCGCATCTTTGAGAACCCTTACGAGACGCCGAAGATCGAAGCCGTTGAGCTAAGCTTCGATCTCGTGCCCGACCGACGCTCAGCGCGGCTGGAGACCGCGCGCACCGATCTCACCGAAGCTCGTCCCGGCGACCAGATCACGATTGAGACTCTGCTGCGGCCTTATCGCGGCGAGAGCATTCTTCGTCACATTCCGGTCAAAATTCCCACCTCAACTCCGCGCGGCACACTGCACATTCTGGTCAGCGACGGCGACACGCTCGACAAGATGCATCGCGTCTCCGGCCCGATGAGCCGTCACCTCGACCTTGGCTCGACCATCGCCCTGCTCAACAAAGAGCACACCAACTCCGAGGTCTATGTCTCGCTGCTGGAGGCCAACCCGCAAGCCATGGTGGAAGACAAGGTGATGCCAACTCTGCCCCTGTCGGTGATGAACGTCATGGACGGCTTGCGCGGTACGCAGGACATGATCGTCGTCGGCGAATCCGCGGTGGACGAAGCGGCAACGCCGGTCGATTACGTCGTGACCGGCTCGCAAATCATCACCCTGAATATCAAGTAACGAGCATTCGGCACTCGGCGCTAAAGCCCCGCTCTACTTGACCATGTTTACAGCTGCACCAACTCAGTGGTGTGCTTGAGCTGGCCGCAGGCGGCGTAGATGTCGCGACCGCGAGGCCGGCGAATGAATGCAGGAATTCCGGCTTGCGTCAGCACGCGCTGGAACGCCAGCACCCGCTCCTGCGCGGGAGTTTGAAAGGGAATTTCGGGCCCGGGATTCAGCGCGATCAGGTTCACCTTCGCTCGTAATCCGCGCACCAGATCCACCACCTCGCGGGCGTGCCGCACATCATCGTTCACCCCGCCCAGCAATACGTATTCGAAGGTCAGCCGCTCGCGATTGCGAAGCGGAAACTCGCGCAGCGCAGCCATCAGTTTTTCTACCGTCCACTTCTTCGTGACCGGCATGATTTCGGTGCGCAGCGCTTCAGTCGGAGCATTCAGCGAAACAGCGAGCTTGGGGCGGACGGGCTCAGCTCCGAAATCGGGGATGCGCGGCACAATGCCCGAGGTTGAAACGGTCATACGCGACTCGGGAATTCCCACTCCTTCCACCAGCAGCCGTACCGCGCGCATGAAGTTCTCATAATTCAGGAAGGGCTCGCCCTGTCCCATGAAAACCAGGTTCACGCGATCGCGCTCCATCTCGGCGCGCTGATCGGCGAGCACTGCCAGGACCTGGCCGACAATTTCTCCGGCCGTCAGATTTCGTTTGAGGCCAAGCAGGGCGGTCATGCAGAAAGCGCACTCGACCGCACACCCGACCTGGCTGGAGACGCAGACCGTCGCGCGCTGCCACGCCTTGTTGTCCTCGAGCTCCTCGTCTCCACTCAGCGTGCCATCACCCGCCTCGCCGCCGTCGCCTTCCGGCATCCAGACGGTTTCAACGCTCTGGCCATCGGCGAACGCAAACAGGTATCGCACCGTACCGTCGGAAGACGTGAACTTCTTTTCCATTCGAGGCAGACCGACGGAAAAGCCTGATTCGTCCAACTTGCGCCGCAGGTCAACCGGCAGCGGTGTAAATTGCTGCAGCTCTGACCACCTTTGCCGGTACAAGCCGTCAAATAGCTGCCGGGCTCGGTAAGGGGCCTCGCCCAGTTCATCGGCAATTTCGCTAAGCTCTTGAAGCGAAAGGCCCAAAAGTTCGGTATGTTGCGGTTGGCTCATGCATCCAATATGCTGATTAGATTCCCGTTCGCCCGACGTCGCTTCGGGGCATTTTCGTCTTTAACGATCGAATGCGCGTAATTGCTTTCTGCGGGCTCCCGCGCCGTAGCTTACACGCAACCAGGTCAGGTTATTCATATTCGTTCAACTGAGCGACGTTGTGTCGCTCGGAGCAGCAATCATGGTGGAAGAGCTACGCAACATCCAACGCGAGGTATTTCCCAACGGACTGACCGTGCTTACCGAGCGCATGGACCACATTCGTTCGGTCTCGATGGGCATCTGGGTCAAGTCCGGCTCGCGTCACGAAGACCCTCACGTCAACGGCATCTCTCATTTCGTCGAGCACATGGTGTTCAAAGGTACCAGCAACCGGTCCGCGGAACAGATTGCCCGCCAGGTGGATTCGATTGGCGGCAACATGGATGCGTTCACCGGCAAGGAAACTATCTGTTTCAACATCAAGGTCCTCGACGAGCACCTGCCCATCGCAGTTGATGTGCTCAGCGACATGGTGCTCCATCCAGTCTTTGATGTGAAGGAGATTGTTCGCGAGCGAGGAGTGATTCTGGAAGAGATCAAGATGGACGAGGACAATCCCGACTACCTCGTCCACGAAATTTTTACCCAGAACTTTTTCAAAGACCATCCGCTGGGAAAGCCGATACTCGGTACCAAAGAGACAGTGCGCCGTTTTGATCAGGATGCGATCCTGGCGTACTACGGCGGCAAGTTCGCTCCCGGCAACATGATTATTTCGGCGGCCGGCAATCTGCAGCACGCAGAACTCGTCGATCTGCTGCGGCAGCGTTTCGGAACTTTGCCGCCGGGAACTAACGGCTGGCACGACACGCCGCCGAAAATCAACTCGCGAATTATTCTGCGTAACAAAAAGGCGCTGGAGCAGGTGCAGATTTGCATAGGTGTGCCTTCGTATTCCATCAGCCATAAACGTCGCTATGTGATGTACGTGCTCAACACGCTGCTGGGAGGCGGCATGAGCTCGCGGCTGTTCCAGAACGTTCGCGAGAAACAGGGGCTGGTCTATTCCATCTTCTCGGAGCTGAATCCGTTTCGCGATACCGGCATGCTCTCGGTTTACGCGGGAACCTCGCGCGAATCGGCGCCCAAGGTAGTGCAATCGGTCGTCAACGAGTTCCGCCAGCTGAAACTGGATGCGATCTCCGAAGAAGAGTTGAAGCGTGCGAAAGATCAGCTCAAGGGAAGCCTGATGTTGAGTCTGGAATCGAGCACGGCTCGCATGTCAAACCTGGCGCGTCAGGAAATGTACTACGACCGGTTTGTCAGTATGGACGAGATCATCGATCGGATTCAGGCGGTGACGCAAGAAGACCTGTTGGCCTCTGCCAACGAATTGTTCCGGCCGGAATTGATTGCTGTGACCGTGCTAGGCAATCTGAACGGGCTGAAAATTACGAGAGATTCGCTGGCGTGTTAAGAGCGCCCTTTTGCGGTCTTTCGGAGCAACTTTCAAATTGTTCCACGTGGAACAATTTTTTAGCTTGTAAGCCATTGCCGCTCAATGGTTTAGAGTGCCCCATGTTAGTGGGGTAACTAAGGGCTGCGTACAAGGTAACCTGTTAGGCCCCGGAATGTGCCAGAAAGCATCTTGCGCCGCGGAAAGGGACCGGCCCGTTTGGGCGCGCGAGGGATGGCATGTTGCCAAGACGGCTTATCGATTGCGAAATTATCGCGGGGTGAAGGGGAGAGGCAAGGCCGAACAGAAGAGCAACACCTTTTGCCTCTGCGCTCGCCCAATTCTTTGACATCGCCTTGCGAGTGACGAATAATTCTGCTTGTCAGCTCGTGCTTGCCGCGGTCTTCTATCGCTCCGTGCATTCATGCCAATCCTGGACCCTGCGGCGGCGCGGGAATTCAGCAATCATGCTGACGAGAAGAGAAGAGGTTTCTATGCGCAGACGTAACCGGCAGCGGGGATTCACGCTGATCGAGCTTTTGATCGTAGTCACGATCATTCTGATTATCGCCGCGTTCACCATTCCCAAGATCACCAAAGCCAAGATACCGGCCAACGAAACCTCAGCCGTTGCCAGCATCAGGGCCATCAATGAAGCGGAGATGATTTACACCAGCAGCCATCCTGACGTGGGCTTTACGCCGGACCTGGCGATGCTGGGAGGCACGGCACAGGGAGGCGGCGAGCAGACCATCGACAATAATCTCGCCACCGGCCGCAAGACCGGCTACTCCTTCACCTATACTCCCGGAGAAAAGGTGAACGGAGCGATTCGCTCCTACACCATCGTCGCCGTGCCTGACCAGGTGGGAACCACGGGCACGCGCCGCTTCTACTCGGACGAGTCGGGCGAGGTGCACTACAATGCCGCGGGACCGGCGGACGTGAATAGTCCGGTGCTGCAGTAGGGGAAGCTAAAGACCGCCTGCTGGTACTCGTAGTCAAAGTGGGGCATCGTCGCGACATTTATCGCCTTTGACATCACTAACTCGGGTCGCGATAGTTGCCGTTCGCTCAAGAAACGGTTCATGTGCTTTCTGTCATTGCCACCTAAGGTGGGCGCTCTCCTCTTCTTCCTGCTGCTGATTTGCTCATCTTCTGCTGCAGCGCAGATGGATGTCCACGCCATGGCCGACAAGGTTGATCAGCGCTACGACCACATGCACAGTCTGGAAGCGAATTTTACGGAAAATTATTCAGGCGGCGGGATGACGCGCGCCGAGAGCGGCACGCTCCGGCTGAAAAAGCCGGGGCAGATGCGGTGGGACTACGACCAACCCCGTCCCAAGCTGTTTATTACCGATGGAAAGACGGCCTGGTTTTACGTGCCGGGCGAGCGGCAGGCACGACGCACTCCGGTGAAGCAGTTGGAAGATTTGCGTTCTCCGCTTCGCTATCTCTTAGGCAAGACGAAGCTGGAAAAGGAACTAGATGGCCTCTCGCTGGCGCCTGACGAGAAGCCGCTTAATCCGGGCGACGTAGTACTAAGGGGAATTCCCAAGGGCATGGGCGATCGAGTAGCGCAAACTCTGCTGGAAATAGCGCCGGACGGGCTAATCACGCGCATCGTGGTCGAGGAGCTGGATGGCTCGGTCACCGAATTCCGCTTTCATCAGCAGAAAGAAAACGTCCAAATACCAGAGCAGCAGTTTCACTTTGCGCCGCCGCCGGGAGTGGAGATCGTGGCGGGAACGGAGATGGATTAACGGCAGCCGTCAGCTCTCAGCTCTCAGCCATCGGCTACCGATTGCTCGATGTTAGACTACAGTCAACCGCTCTCCCGCTAAGGACTACTCTCAAACATGGCCGAATACACGATAAAAATGGCCGACGAGCAGGGGCACGTTCTGGAGCAGACCGAGAACGCCGCCTCAGAAGGGGAGATACGCGACCGCTTTGCGCAGCAGGGCTATTTCGTATATTCGATCAAGAGTAAGGGGCTGCTTTCGGCCGACATAGGGCTACCAGGACGCCGGAAGGTCCGGCAAGACCAGTTTGTCATCTTCAACCAGCAATTCGTGACACTGATCCATGCCGGGCTGCCGATCATCCAGTCGCTGGAACTGCTGATTAAGCGGCAACGAAACCCGTTCTTCCATTCGGTTTTGCAGAATGTGCGCGATCGCGTCCGCGGAGGTGAGTTGCTGTCGGAGGCCTTCGAGGCGCAGGGAGTGTTTCCCAAGGTCTATACGACAACTCTGCTGGCGGGGGAGAAGAGCGGCAACCTGGAAGAAGTGCTGGGGCGTTATATCGCGTTTCAGCGGCTGGCCGTCAGCTTTCGTAAAAAACTGATCTCATCGCTGGTGTATCCAACGCTGCTGGTCGCGGTGCTGATCGTGATGATGACGTTTCTCATCACGTTTGTCGTGCCGCAGTTTGCCGACCTATACCACAACCTCGGCGCGGAGTTGCCGGCGATGACGTCAATGATGCTGGCCATTGGCGTGAATGCCAGGCATTATTTTCCTTACACTCTGGCAGTGCTGGTGGTGGCGGGATTTTTCCTGTGGCGCTGGATGAGAAGCGAAAGCGGCTCGACGCAAATGGACCGTTTCAAATTGAAGGTCCCACTGCTCGGCGACATCTGGCTGAAATATCAGGTCGCGATATTCTCGCGTATGTTGTCGACGCTGTTGTCGGGCGGCTTGCCGCTGGTGCCTTCGCTGGAGACGGCCGGGGAGTCAATGCAGAGCAGCCTGATGTCGCAAGGCATTGAGAGTTCCACGCGCGGCGTTCGCGAAGGTCAGGGGCTGGCCCGAAGCCTGGAACAGACCAAGGTCTTCCCCGAGATGTCGGTGGAGATGATCGAGGTCGGCGAATCGACGGGCGCGCTGCCGGCAATGTTGAACTCGATCGCCGAGTTCTACGAAGAAGATGTGCAGAACGCGCTGGCGACGGCGATGGCGCTGATTGAGCCGGTCATCCTGATTGTTATGGGCGTGGTGGTGGCGTTCGTCTTGATCTCGCTCTACCTGCCGATCTTTAGTTTGGGCGCGGGAAGTTTGCATTAAAGGCAGCCCTTAGCACTTAGCCCTAGCAAAGGCTCACGGTTGGAGCGGTTTTGGCTAAGTGCTAAAAGGCAGCACTTAGCACTTAGCATTTAGCCAAAGCAGAGTGAGCAACAGGTTTGGCTAAGTGCTAAATGCTAATTGCTAAGTGCTCAACCCGAAGCATGGCAAATTGAGGCATTACAACATGGCAGAACCAAAAGTAATCTTCGTTAACGGCAATGGCGGCCTTGCCGTCAGTGATGAAATCGAGCATGGCAAAGACCTGGCGCGGCGCTATCGCTGCGAGTTCGTGGACCTGAAGAACTTCCACATCCAGCACGAACTGTTTCGCAAGATCAAAGTGGACCTGATGTTCCGCTACAACTTCGTGCCGCTGGAAGAGAAGCCGGACGGCCGCCTGGTCATCGCCATGGCCGATCCCAGCCAGATCATGATGATCGACGAAATCGGCCTGCTGCTGGGGCGGCGCATCATCATCAGGGTTGCCAGCCTGTCGCAGATCAGCGACGTGCTCAAGAAGAGCGAGCAGTCGCAGCGTGTGCTGGAAGAAGCCGGCGAAAACTTCGCGCTCGACGTCATCAGTGAAGACGAAACCACCGACGAGACGATCTCGATCGAGAAGCTGACAGGCGAGACGGACCAAAGCCCGATCATTCGCCTGGTCGATACCACGATTTTTACCGCATTGCAGCGGCGAGCCAGTGACATTCACATCGAGACGCGTGATGACTCGGTGGTGATCAAGTACCGCATCGACGGCGTGCTGCAGCAGGCCATGCAGCCGATCGCAAAGGAGCATCACTCCACGATCATCTCGCGCATCAAGGTCATGAGCGAGCTCGACATCTCGGAGCGCCGAGTGCCGCAGGACGGGCGCTTCCGGGTGCGCTATAACGGACGGTCGATCGACTTTCGCGTGTCCATCATGCCGTCGATCCACGGGGAAGATGCTGTGCTCCGCGTGCTCGATAAAGAATCGATGAGCGAGAAGTTCCACAAGCTCACCCTGGATGTTGTGGGATTCAGCGACGAAGACCTGCGCAAATTCCGGCGCTATATCAAAGAGCCGTACGGGATGGTGCTGGTGACCGGCCCGACGGGCTCGGGAAAAACGACTACGTTGTACGCTGCGCTAAACGAGATCAAGACTGACGAAGACAAGCTAATCACGATTGAGGACCCGGTTGAGTATCAGATTCGCGGCATCACGCAAATTCCGGTCAACGAGAAAAAGGGGCTGACGTTCGCGCGCGGACTGCGCTCGATTCTGCGCCACGATCCCGACAAGATCATGGTGGGCGAAATCCGCGACACGGAAACCGCACAGATCGCCATCAACTCGGCGCTGACCGGCCACCTGGTATTCACTACGGTCCACGCCAACAACGTGGTTGATGTGCTGGGCCGGTTCCTCAACATGGGCGTCGAGGCGTACAACTTTGTCTCCGCGTTGAACTGCATTCTGGCGCAGCGGCTGGTTCGGCTGATCTGCGAATTCTGCAAGAAGGAGGTGCACTACTCCGCCGAAGATCTGGAGGCGAGCGGCCTGGACCCGAAGGAGTGGGCGACGTTTTCGTTCTATGAAGGCGAGGGGTGCATTGAGTGTGCGGGGACTGGGTTCCGCGGCAGAACCGCGATTCACGAACTGCTGGAACTGACCGACAATGTGCGCGAGATGATTCTGGCCAAGAAGCCAAGCAGCGAAATTCGTCGCAGCGCCAAAGAGGAGGGCATGCATTTCCTGCGCGAGTCGGCAATTGATAGAGTTAGGCGTGGCCTGACGACGCTGAAGGAGATCAACAAGGTCACGTTTATTGAGACAACGAGGTAGGAAAGCAGCAACTAGCAACTAGCAACTAGCAGCGAGCACTTAGCACTCAGCAGTTAGCAATTACCCAAAGCGAATGCTGCCGATTCTGAGTGCTTCCCTGCAAACGAACGCGTAATACTGGTGTCCGGCCAAATGCCAAGTGCTAATGGCCAACTGCCACAGCGAGAGAACTACGATAGATGGCGCAAACTCACACATCCCGCCCGCGCGTTGCTTGCGAGATCAGTGCTGATCGCGTGGTCGCGGCGCGCGCTGCGGACAAGGGCGGCAGCCTGGAGGCGACCACTACGGCGGCGCTTCCTCCCGGTCTGCTGACGCCGGGATTGCAACAAGCCAATATCCCGGAGCGGGCGAAGCTGGTGCCGGCACTGCGGGATTTACTTGCCGGGGTATCTGGGCGCTCGCGCGATGTTTGCGTGATCATCCCGGATGCGAGCACGCGGGTGATGCTGCTCGATTTTGAAACGCTTCCGGACAAGGCGGCTGATGCCGACGCGGTCGTCCGATTTCGCTTGAAGAAATCGTTGCCCTTCGACGTTGACCAGTGCGCCGTGTCCTTCGACCGGCAAGGGACGGGAAATCCGGTGAGAGTGGTGGCCGCGGTGACGCCGCGCAGCATCCTCGAGGAATACGAGTCGCTGGTGTGCGAGGCTGGCTATAACCCCGGCGCGGTGCTGCCCTCGATGCTGGCCGCGCTTGGTTTGGTGGATGCGTCACGGCCTACGATGGTGATCAAAGTGGAGCACGGAACCACGACCTTTGCCATCGTCGACCAGGAGCAGTTGCTTCTCTATCGGGCGCTGGAAAATGGCGGCGCTGAAGTCACCGGCGAATCGCTGGCGGATGACGTGAATACTTCGCTTGTGTACTTCGAAGACCGCTGCGGCGTGGGCGTGGACCGCATGCTGGTAACAGGGGTGCAATCGGCACAAGGACTGCAGGAGTCGTTGAGCGCCACATCCAACCTACGCGTTGAGGAACTGGTTTCCAGCACGGCAATGGGAGTGACTGCAGGAACGGTAAACCGGTCGGGGCTGGCTGGAGTGATGGGGGCGTTGGCGTCCTGATGCGTGTCAACATCAATCTTGCCAGCCAGCCGTACGAGGTTGCGCAGACCTACCGGCATCGCATGACGATGCTGATCACCGCGCTGGGCGTGATTGCGGCGCTGCTGCTGGGCTACATCGTTTATCAGCGGCAGCATTCGCGCGGGATCAATCGCCAGCTGACCGAGGTGCAGCGTCAGATTCGTGGACTGGAGAATGAAGAAGCGCAGGCACGGGCGATCCTGAACAAGCCGGCCAACCGCGTTATTGCCGACCAGTCGGATTTTCTGAATCAGCTGTTCGCGAGAAAGGCGCTCTCCTGGACGCGCGTCTTCACGGAGATGGAGAAGATCGTGCCTGCCGGCCTGCATGTGGTTTCCATGAAGCCTGAGCTAACCAAGACGAACGACCTGGTGCTGCACGTGATTGTGGCGACGGATTCGCGCGATCGGGCTGTAGAGATGGTGCGCAACATGGAGAAGTCGGCCCATCTGCGGCAGGCGCAGATTGTGGCGGAGACGGTCACCACCAATAGCAGCGATCAAGCGGCCGGCGGCGGCACGATTCAATTCGACATTGCCGCGGTTTACCTGCCGGGTATGACGGACAGCGATGAAGCTCCCCAGCCCGAGGCTGGCGGCAAAGCGGAGGCGACGCCCGCCGGTGCTGCAGTGAAGAAGGCCGCGACGGCGAAGGCGAATGCGCCGGGAACTTCGGGGGCCACGCCGAGAATCACAATGTCGCAAAGCGTCAACGCAGTGCCGAACCCAAACGCCGCTGCGGCGAATTCGCAGGGAATGAGCACGGCACAGCGCCAGCCGGTTCGTCCCTATACGAGGGAGCACTGATGGCCAGCCTGCGCGAAACTCGCAAGAAACTCATGCCGGTTGTGATTGCGTTGGCGGTTCTCGATTTGGCGTGTGTGGGATTTATTGTGTCGCCGGCGGGGCGCTCGCGTCAGGCGCGCCAGCGCGAGTACCGCAACCTGCGCGAGCAACTGGTGGCCAAGCAGCAGGAGGTCCAGCCGACTCGCGGCATGGACCAGAAGCTGATGCAGGCATCGCACGACATCTCGGGATTCTATGACACGCGTTTCCCGGCAGAGTACTCGTCGGTGGCGCAAGAGCTGGGCAAGGTGGCGGCTGATACCGGGGTGCACCTGAGCAACGTCAAATATGATGAGAAGGATGCGCCCATTGAGGACCTGCGCAAGCTCACGATGGAAGCATCGATTTCCGGCGATTATCTTCAGGAAGTGAAGTTCATCAATGCGCTGGAGCGCGACAAGATGTTCTTCCTGATCGACGGAATTACGCTGGGCGAGCAGCAGGGCAACGTTCGTCTGCAACTGAAGCTGGAAACGTATATGCGCGCTGGAGCGGTTTCGTGAAGCTGGGAACTGAGAACAAGAAGAAGACCGCTGTGGCCATTGCGCTGATGGTAGTTGCGGCCGCGCTTCTGGTGTATCAGTTTTCCGGCAACAGTGGGGGGAACCAGGCGCAGAACACGGCAGCACCGGCGACTTCCGCCGCCAGGGCGGCCGCGGCGAAGTCTGGGCGCAAGCGTCTAACGCTGGCTCAGTCGCTCGATCCGACGTTGCGCTTCGATCTGCTGAAGTCCAGCGAGGATGTGGCGTACAAGGGTACCGGCCGGAATATCTTCCGCTCTGAGGCGCCGCCGCCGGACATTCCCAAGCCAGTGCAGTCTGCGATCGTGGATAACGGTCCTCCTCCGCCGCCACCGCCGCCGCCGATTGATCTGAAGTTCTACGGCTTCGCGGGGCCGAAGAATGGCAGCAAGCGCATTTTCTTATTGAAGGGCGAGGACATCTTCCTGGCGAAGGAAGGCGACATCGTCGACCGTCGCTATAAGATTGTTCATGTCGGGCCCAATTCGGTAGAAATCCAGGACGTGCTGACCAACAACACGCAAACCATACCGCTCAGCGCGAGCTAGACTGAGAACATGCAGCAGGATTCGTCACCGCAGATTCGGGGGTTCCGCCCGGCACGCCGACAGCGCGACGGAGGATATCTTCTGCTGGCCATCATGCTGATGATGGCGTTCATGGTGATTACCCTTGCCTACGTTGTGGGGCCGAGCGTAGTGCAACAGATGAAGCGCGACCGCGAAGAGGAGATGATTCATCGCGGCACCGAGTACGCGCGCGCCATCAAGAAGTACTACAAGAAGAACGCCCGCTACCCCACGAGTCTCGACGACCTGGACAAGGGCCAGATTCGCTTTCTGCGCAAGCGCTATAAAGACCCGCTCACCAAGGACGGCAAGTGGAAGGTCCTGCGTTACGGCGACATTCAGACGTTGCTGAACGCGGGCGCCCCAGGAACGCCTGCCGGCGCATTGAATCAGGGCGGCACTCTGACGCCGGGCGGAGCCATCGTTCCTGGAGTGCCATCGCCGGCAGGCGGGGCTTCGAGTTTTAGCTTGGGATCACAACCCCAAGTTTCGCCGCAAGCCTTCCAACAGCAGCAGTTGCAAGGGCAGCAATATCCCGGGGCGCAATCAGGATTCTCGACCAATTCGGACCAGGGAAGCAATCCCGAGGGCGTGCCGACTAATACTTTCGGGTTCGGCAATTCCGGCGGGGGCCAACAAGGCGGCCTTGGCGGCAATCAGCCGGGTGGCTTTGGGAACAACGGCCAGCAGGGCGGTACAACGTTCGGTCAGAACTCCGGCGGCGGGAATCAGGTGTTCGGCGGCGGGGCCCTGGTCGGAGTAGCAAGCGAGAGCAAGGATCCGACCATCCGCATTTACAACAAGAAGAAGAAGTATGACGAGTGGGTGTTCATCTACAACCCAATGATGGACCAGCAAAACGTTCTGCTGCGCGGACCTTATCAGCCCATCACCATCGGGAGCCGTGGAATTGGAACTCCGGCGAGCCAGTTGAGTAGCCAACAGCAAGGTGCATTTGGTCAGCAGCCGGGCGCATTTGGCCAGCAGAATGGAGCGGGACAGCAGGGTGGCTTTGGGCAGCAGCAACCGAGTGGCAGCTACAGCCAACAACCGAACCTCCCGCAGTCGCTGCAACCGGGGAACAACTATCCACCGGACCAGAACCAGCAGCAATAGACTGTGCGGCTGTCGCGTTAGGCTAAACAAAACAGGCGGTTTTACTGGCCGCCTCTGATTTTTCAACCATAAGTATTACGGTACGAGGACGTGCGTGGCCTGGTCGCCGGCGAAGGTCATCTCCTGCAATACGCGTTCGTTCTTGGCGTTTGTGGTATAGCGCTGCTCGCTGTGCTGCGCCTTGCCCTTCAGCGGCACGAGGTTGCAATTGGCCTTGGCCTCGGCCGTCCCCTTCACCTGCTTGAAGATCATCACGTGGGTCTGGCCCTTCATCTCATGCGTGATGTTGTAGTTGCCAGCGGGCAGAAGAGTGCCGCCGACCAGAGTTGGGGCGCTAAACGTGATGTTCTGTTTTTCTGCGATTCCCATGGGGTTATCTGTCGCCAGCATGGTGCAGGCGAAGACTGTGAGTGCCGCCAAAAGCACGGCAACCACCATTCTTTGAGACATAGTTCCTCCAGTAAGGGCCCGCGTTGGGCGGGCGTATGAAACCACATTAAGGCTAATGCCGCGGGCGAAGATCTGCCGTGAGCCGGGTCACAGGCGGGTGTGAAGCCGCTGGCGGCGCGCGCCGTTCTCCGCGCAAATTCTGCGGGCCGACCTTTCCCTTCCCGTTTCGACCCACGACCGGTATTCGCACTATAGATCTCGCCCACTCTGCCGATGGGGATGACTGAGAGTACTTGTAGCTACAGGAAAGCTCGTGCAGACGGCTGTCGCGGGCTTCGCAGGAAGGGAGAGGTCAAATATGAAATTACGGGTGTTTCGCAACCTGCTGCGGGAGGAATCCGGTCAAGACTTGATCGAATACGCTCTCGTAGCCGCAGTGCTTGCCCTGGCGGCAGTAGCCGGAATGACTACGCTGGCCAGCAACATCAGCAATGCATTCAGCGCGGTGGGAAGCAAGCTGAGCAGCTCCATCGCTTAGGCGGTTGAGCCAGACCTTGCGCATTGCCGGCCAGTTTCGCGAGACCTGGCGCAACGGCAATGCCGGCCGGTGTCCCTGTGCCGTGTTCTTTTGAGATGAAAACATGAACTCCCGTCGTCTGCTCGCCGCTCTCGTCATCGCGCTGCTGCTTTCCGGCGGCGTCACCTTGTTCATCAGCCGCAAGCTCATTGCCCGCGGCGCCTCCGCTCCTCAAGTTCAGCGATATGTGGCGGCAGCGCGCTCGCTGCAGGCCGGAGAGGTGTTGAAGCCGGAAGACCTGACGCAGGTGGAATGGCCGTCGGCGAAACCGTTAGCGGGCGCTTTTACGAAGGCCGGCGAGCTCTCCGGCAGGGCGGTGATTTATCCCGTGGCCGCTTCGCAACCCATCTTGCAGGACTATCTTGCCGCACCCGGGTCGGGCATTGGCTTGACCACGAAAATACCGGAAGGTATGCGCGCGACTTCGGTGAAGTCGGACGAGATTGTGGGAGTGGCGGGGTTCCTGTTTCCCGGATCCCACGTGGACGTGCTGGTTACGTTCCACACGGACCGCTTTCCCACGCCGGCAACGCAGATCGTGCTGCAGGATGTGGAGGTTTTGACCGCAGGACAAAACCTGCAGCCCGATCCCCAGGGAAAGCCGCAGCCGGTGAACGTGGTCACACTGCTGCTCACTCCCGAAGATGCACAGAAGCTGGTGCTGGCCAGCTCGCAGGGCGGCATACAGTTCGTGCTGCGCAACGGCGCCGATCATAGCCGCATCGAGGCCAGCCCGATGCAGATGGCGCAGCTGTCGGGCGAGGGCCCGGTTGCCGCTGCGGTGATAACGCCGCGTCCGCATCTGCCGATGAAACAACCGTACGTAGTTGAAACCATACTGGGCGACAAGCGTACGACCCGGAGCTTCGACTGAAGCCATGAAACCGCTTGCGCAATACGGAACGCTCGCATGCTGGCTCGCGTTGCTGATGGCCGCAAGCTTGAGCGCCCAGACTCTGCCGGCGGGCGCGGTTGCCGCTCCCGGTGCGCCGCAAACCAGCGCGCCGACAACTGCGCTTACGCCGGCTCCAGTAACGGTTGCAACGAACGGGACCGGCGCTTCTCCTGCGGGGCAACAGCATATTGCTCCGCTGACGTTGAAGGTGGAAGGTGCGGCTGGTGGGCCGACGCTATCGCAGACAACGGCGACAGCTGACGAGGGAGCTGTACTGCGCCTGATCGTTGGCCGCTCGTTGTTTATCGACGTTCCGGAGCGGCTGCGCCGGGTTTATGTGAGCAATCCGGTGGTACTGGATGCCATCACGGCCAGTGCCGGGGAGGTGGTGATCACGGCAAAGTCGGCCGGTACCAGCACGCTGGTCATGTGGAGCAATACCGGCCAAAGAAAATCGTTTACCGTGCTGGCCGATGTGGACGTTGCAGGTCTGCGTGATGCCGTTGCCCAGGCGTTGCCCGGCGATCACGTGGATGTGGAAGCACAGCAGGGCCGGGTACATCTCACCGGCGTGGTGGACAGCGATGCCGCAGCGGATGAAGCTGCGCGGCTGGCCGGGGTTTACTCGAAGGACGTGGTCAATTCCCTGGTCGTCGATCCCCATCACCTGCCGCAAATTCAGTTGCAGGTGCGCATTGCCGAGGTCGATCGCTCGAAGCTGAACGCCTTCGGCATCAACTTTTTCAGCCTGGGCAAAAACAGTGGCGCCGTGACCACCGAGCAGTTCAGCCCGCCGACGTTCCAGACACAGAACGGGGTGAATACGGCGGTGGTCAGCGACTTCCTGAACCTCTTCTACTTCAATTTCGATCATGCGCTGGGCGTGACCATCAAGGACCTGCAGACGAAAGGGGTCCTGGAAATTCTGGCGGAGCCGAACCTGACCACGATTCATGGCAGGCCGGCGCGATTTCTGGCGGGCGGCGAATTTCCTTATCCCATCGTGCAGCCGGGCGGCGTGGGCAGCGTCCCTACAGTGACGGTGCAGTTCCGTCCTTACGGCGTGAAGCTGGAGTTCACTCCGTTCGTCAATTCGGACGGGACAATCCGGCTGAAGGTAGCGCCGGAGGTCAGCGCGCTGGACTACACCAACCAGGTGGTGATTGCCGGCTACGTGCTGCCGGCGTTGTCGACCCGCAGAGCTGAGACCGAGGTGGAACTGAAGGACGGCCAGAGCTTCGGCATTTCCGGCATCCTCGACCACCGCACCACCGAGACCCTGAGCAAAATACCCGGCATCGGCGACATACCCGTACTGGGACAACTGTTTCGCTCCAAGAACCTGGACCGTTCAACCATGGAGCTGGTGGTGATCGTAACCCCCAAGATCATTGACACGCTGGGTGGCAGGCAGGCGCCGGCAGCGTCGCCTCCGGGTATGCCGGTACCGCTGCTGCAGCCGCAAACGTTTGATCAGAATTTGCCGAAGAACTGAGAAGAGATGGCCGTGGAATACCAGATTGGAGAGCACGACGTGAATCGCGGAGACGAGGACGACCGTACCGCCGGCCTGTGCGCCGCCACCTTGAGCGTCGATCCCGCTACCGCCGACACGGTAAGACAGGCGGTGGCACGCAAAAACGGGAGCTTCGCCGGGGAGCTGGCGGACTACGCGCGCTGGGATGGCGATCATCTGCTGCTGCAGACGCTGCGGCGGGCGGAGCTCTCGGTCTGTGTGATTGATTTCGATCGCGATCGCGCGGCAGCGGTGCAGTCAGCAAACCTTTTGCAACAGACGCTGCACGGACGCAGCACGCTGATTGCGGTGTCAACGCAATGCGATCCCACGCTCATTCTGGAAGCCATGCGCGCCGGTTGCAGCGAATATCTCACCAAGCCGGTGGAGGTCGATCAGCTGTGTGACGCGTTAGACCGGCTACGTACCCGCCTGACCTCGCGCAAGCCGTCGCGGGTGAAGCCGCAAGGCCGAATTCTGGCGCTGCTGGGAGCGCGCGGCGGCGCCGGGACAACCACCCTCGCGGTCCATTTGGGATGCTTTCTGGTACGGCAGCACGGCAAGAAGACGCTGATCCTGGACGAACACCGGCGGCTGGGGCACGTCTCTCTGTATCTGGGTGAGGACAACCCCAACTATCACTTCTACGAGCTGGTGCGCAACATCGCACGTCTGGATGAAACCCTGTTGCAGGGCTTTGTGGTGCATCATTCCAGCTGTCTCGATATTCTGCCGTCGCCGGACGTCTTCGACGACTCGGTCAATGTCTCGCTCGACGACATCCAGCGTGCCATTCGTTTCCTCGGCGAAAACTACGAGTTCGTGGTCATCGACTGTCCGCATGGGGTCCACAATCTCAGCCTGACGACCATCGACTGCTGTGACCAGCTTTTTCTGATCGCGACGCCCGACGTTCCGGCGCTGCGCGATCTGTCGCGTTACATCGACCGGCTGCTGCAGAGCAATGTGCCGCCGGGCAAGATTAAAGTCGTGATCAACCGCTTCTCCTCGGACGGTGCGCTCACCCTGGAGCAAATTGAAAAAGCCATCCGGCAGCCCATTGCCATCACCATCCCGAACGCCTCGTCGGACCTGATTCGGGCGATGAATACCGGCAATCCTGTGCTTCCCGACCGCAAATCGGAGTTCGCTATCCAGATGAAGAAGTGGGCCGCCAGCCTGGCAGGCGGCGATCCGGAGCCGGTCGAACCCAAGCGAAGGTTCGCGTTTTGGAGCTAACCGTGGGCCGCCGCCGTGCACAGGTAAGGGGAACAGATGGCTGAAGCTGCTATCGCTGTATTTCAGGACAAGCGTCTGCCGCTGCCGGCCGAGCGCGCCGCCAATCCGCTTCTGGGGCGGGCGCAGCAGGAGGTGAAGTCGGCGGTACATCGCGAGCTCATCGACAAAGTCGATCTGGAAAAACTGCTGTATATGCAGGACAATCGCGCGCGCCAGCAGTTGTTGTCTGTGATTCTGCAACTGGTGGCCGAACATGCTGTGCCCTTCAGCGCCAGCGAACGCAACCGTCTGGCCGAAGAGGTTCTGGACGAGGTCTTTGGCTTAGGGCCGCTGGAGCCGCTGCTGCAGGATGGCTCGGTCACCGACATCCTGGTCAACACCGCCGATGTGGTGTACGTCGAGCGGGGTGGGGTGCTGGAAAAGACCAATGTGGTGTTTAAGGACAATCACCACCTCATGCACATCATCGAGAAGATCGTTACCAAGGTGGGGAGGCGAGTGGACGAATCGTCGCCCATGGTGGATGCGCGCCTGCCCGACGGCTCGCGCGTGAACGCGATCATCCCGCCGCTGGCCATCGACGGCCCCATTCTCTCGATTCGCCGTTTCGGCACCGATCCGCTTACCGCGAAAGACCTGGTGGCTTATGGCGAACTGAAGCCGGTGATGATGGAGTTGCTGGAGAAAGCAGTCAAGGCGCGACTGAACATCGTTGTCTCGGGCGGCACCGGCGCCGGCAAGACCACCCTGCTGAATGTCCTTTCCGGCTTCATCTCGCCGCGTGAGCGCATTGTCACCATCGAGGACTCCGCCGAACTGAAGCTGAAACAGGAGCATGTAGTGCGGCTCGAGTGCCGTCCGCCCAATGTGGAAGACAAAGGCGGAATACGGCAGCGGGAGCTGTTGATCAATGCGCTGCGCATGCGCCCCGACCGCATCATCGTCGGCGAGGTGCGAGGCGAAGAAGCGCTCGACATGCTGCAGGCCATGAATACGGGTCACGATGGCTCCATCACTACCGTGCACGCCAACAGCCCGCGCGACGCCCTTGCCCGCATCGAGACAATGGCGCTGATGGCCAACCTTAACCTGCCGGAAATGGCATTGCGCCAGCAGATTGCCGCCGCCATTCACGTCATCGTGCAGGTATCGCGCATGAGCGACGGCTCGCGGCGCATTACTCACATCTCGGAGATCACCGGCACCAGCGATCGCGTCATCAGCATGCAGGACATTTTTCTGTTTGAGAAGCGCGGCATGGGGCCGAACGGCAAAGTGCTGGGACGTTTCTACGCCACCGGCATCGTACCCAAATTCGCCGAAAAGCTGCACGCGGCGGGAATCCCGCTGGACACCACGCTGCTCGCCTTTTCCGAGGAAATATAGAGCGCGAATGACGACCGTCAGCGCTATCAACGTGAAGGAGCAGGGCGGAGAGCCGGCGCGTCGCTGTCGAATTAGGGAGGCAGCAGGCTCATGTTTCTGATCGTGCTGGTTTTCTTCCTTGTCCTATTGCTGACCTTCTTGGTCGTCCTGGTGGTGACGCGCCCGACGCAAGCCGAGCGTGTGATCGAAGGGAGGATTGAGAAGCTGAGCGGCGGCGGCGCTCCAGTCGTCGAGGAGGAGACCTCTGAGATCGTTAAGCACACGCGCTTCAGTGCGCTTCCCTGTCTCAACACTCTTCTGCAGAATTTCAGCCTCACACAGAAGATACAACTGCTGATCTCGCAGGCCGAAAGTTCCTGGACGGTTGGCGGAGTACTGGGAGGCAGCGTGCTGTCTGCGGCCGCTGGCTTCGGCATTGGATGCTACGAATTGCCCAGCCCGCTTATCGCACTTGTGCCGGGCGTGGTCTTTGCGGCCGTCCCGGTGCTGGTGCTGCGCTGGCAGCGCGCACGACGGCTGAAGGTCTTCAATCGCCACCTGCCTGAGGCCATCGACCTGATGGCTCGCGCTCTGCGCGCGGGGCACTCGGTGCCGGCGGCAATCGAGATCGTGGGGGAAGAATCTCCCGAGCCGGTGCGCAGCGAATTTCGCGAGGTCTACCGGCAGCAGAACTTCGGGCTGCCCGCGCGTGAAGCACTGTTACAGCTAGGCCAGCGCATTCCTTTACCCGAGCTGAATTTCGTCATCACCGCGATGCTGTTGCAGAAAGAAACGGGCGGCAACCTGGTGGAAGTGCTGGACCGCACGGCGGGAGTGATCCGCGAGCGCCTGCGCATCGAGGGCGAGATAAGAATCTACACCGCCCAAGGCCGCATGACGGGATGGATCCTCTCGCTGCTGCCGGTTGCGATGTTCTTCCTGATGGGGATGGCAAACCGCGGGTACGCCCGCGTGCTGGTCGACGATCCCACAGGACGCGAGCTGGTGTTTGCCGGTCTGGGACTGATGGCGTTGGGCGGCTTCGCGATCAGCAAGATTGTGAACGTGAAGGTATGAGCGCATGAGTCCGGGATTGCTAATCAGCGTGTTGGCAACTGTGTTCTGCGCGGTCGCGGTGCTGACCGTGTTGCTGCTGATGCACTCCACGGATGCTTCGAAGCGCCTCATGGACGTCACCCGACAGCCATTGCGCCTGGCGGAACGACCTCCTGAGAGCGCCAATCCGGTCCCGCAAATTCTGCTGACTGGGGTGCGATATCTGCGAACGCGGCTCGGTTTCTCGCAGAACGACAAGTTGCGCGAGAAATTGATCAACGCGGGACTGCGTCAAAGCTCCGTGATCGACACTTACTTCGGCCTCCGGATGCTCGGCCCGGTGGTGGCTGTTCTGGCCGGAACCTTCATTCGCCAGAACACATTCTTGTGGATCGTCGGTCTGATGGCGCTGGCGTACATCGCCCCCGACGTGTGGGTGGGCCATCGCATTCGCGCCAGACGGGAACGCATACGGATGGGCCTTCCCGACGCGCTCGATCTGATGGTGGTCTGTGTCGATGCCGGCCTGGGCATCGATCAGGCGCTGCTGCGCGCCGGACAGGAGCTTGCGGTCAGCCAGCCGGAGCTCTCGGATGAATTCATTCAGGTCAATTTCGAGCAACGCGCGGGCAAGCCGCGCCTGGAAGCCTGGCAGAGCATGGCGGAACGCACGCAGGTGGAAACGGTGAAGAGCTTTGTCCATATGCTGGCGCAAACCGACCGCTTCGGTACACCGCTGGTGCGTGCATTGCGGGTGTTCGCCGACGGCGTGCGGCAAAAACGCCGGCAGCAGGCCGAGGAACTCGCCGCCAAGACCACCGTGAAGCTGATTTTCCCTCTGGTGCTGTTTATCTTTCCCAGTGTCTTCATCGTGCTGCTGGGACCGGCAGTGATTCTCATCTCTAGGAACATGGAAGGGATTTTCAAGTAGGCGAAATGCAATGGAAGGAGGAAAAGCAATGGACACAGTCACAGTGATTCGGGTGATTGCCGCAATTCTGGCAGTAACGCTGATGGGCGTGATCGTCCTGCGGCGCAAAAGGCACGCGTAGTCTGCACAAACCGGAGGCAGAGTTTCGTTGTTCACTTCTGTCCTCCGGATTTTTTTCTCCAAGCTCATAGTGCTGCAATCCTCTCATGTACCACATTGTCAGGGTGAACAAATTGTTGCTGCCGTGGGTATGAGTCGGAGCAAATCAGACTGTTACTGTCATCACAATCCGGAAATTCTTCGCGTCGGGCAAAAGAAAATTTTCCACAACTGGGAACTAACCACGCGGAAGGAAATTACTCGCCCCTTTTCTTGCACTTGCAGATAGCGGAATTTTGTCGCTTAAGCGCCCGAAATTTTACAACCGGTTGGCAGAAGTCCATAATAGTACTTGCACATCGGAAACCAACAATCACCCAGAATAACTTGATGTCCGACAATGTGGGAGGCTTTCATATGGCGCTGATGTCAGAGACTACAGGAGACTCCGACCATCGCAATCGTATTTGGTTTTTTCCCGACAAGTTTTGGCAAGCCACCAAGAATATGCCTAAAGACGAGGCCGAAAACCTTATGGCCGAAGTAGAGAGCTACGCTGCCGCCGGCGATGTGCAGTCGCTTAGCAAATATCCTTTTGTCTTCGTGGGCGATCCATACAAGAAAAGGCCGAAAAAGCACGCGGGCGAACCCGTCAATCGCTAGCAGCTTTTTGCTTTTGAGCCGATGCCAAACCAGCTGTAGTCCGGGCGCGGGTTGCGCGGACAACGATTGGGCACCGGCACACGGTCTCCAGAAGATAGCGCGCGCGAGCCACACGTTCGGCTTCGCGGCTCATGGGATGAAGACCTTCGCCGGATACGATGGCGGCATGATTCTTCCGTGCTACAGCCACCTTTTTTACCGCTCCCCTATGTGAGTCGTCGAAGGCATTCGCCAGCCGCAACACTCCAATCATGCACATGACTTGCGAACGGCTCTTGCGGTCGACTCCTACGAACAAGGGGTCGGTCCCCGGAGCCGGCAGCGGGCCGCGATGATAACGGACCAACAAGGCGACGTGATGCATGTCCTCTTCGCTCCAGCCTAACGGCGGCTTCAGCTCGCGAACCATCCGGTAACCGCGCTTCTGATGCCCTCCTGCCTGACGGCTCCCATTCTTGCTTCTGCCAATCTCGTGCAACCAGGCGGCAGCTTCCAGAATTCTCCTGTCATCGGGCACGGGACGCAGAGTCCCACATTGTAGGAGGCCGTCATAGAGCGCGAGAGCGTGCTGCGCCACCAGCCGGGAGTGTGCAACATCGGGATCGAGGAAGGAAGCCCAAGAACGCAGCTTCTCCATTGCCGCATTTTCCAGGGACACGCCGCTCGGCAACTCAGCGCGCCAGACCTGCCACAGCGAATTCGGTCCAACCATTTTGCTGCGATAGAGCTCCAGGCGTTTGTGCCGTTCCTCCGCGATGCGCTGCTGCCAACGTCCACGCTCGTCCGGATGGATCCCTGGATGAGCCTTTATCAGCGCACGCAACACATCGAAGTCGTGGACCTCACCCAGCGCGTCCTGCAAATTGCGCAGGTCCTTCGACCACTTCTCGTGGCGTTGCGGCAGAAAGTTCTCCACCGTGTAGCGGAAGCGCTTGATGCCGATGCGGAGCTGGTGCCAGGCGACGCCGCTGCGGTTTCTCAGAGCCTGACGATGTAAGACGCGGGCATCCATCCAACGCTCGAGAGCCAGATGCTGAAACACGGCCTCTTCCAGCGGAACACGGCCGGTCCTTTTTGCGAGATGAGAATTCAGCGATGCCCAGCGCTTGCGATCGAAACTGGCCAGCGCTTGCTGCGCCGCTGCTTTGAGTTCGATCTCACGTCGCAAAAGAGCGGCCGACAGATCCTTGCTCACCGGATCGTTTGGCGGGGAAAGTTTCGCGACCCACTCCATCATGACCTGCGTGTCCCGCAGTTCGCCCAAGCTGCTGAACAAGGGCTTGGCGAGTCTCTTCATCTGCTTCCACGCAGGATCGGGATCGACGGAGAGAAAACCGTCAGCCATAGAGCGGCAGCGCCGGATGGCGACGCGCAAGTCGTGCACGGGATCGGCGGCGAAACCGGCGCTGGCCTTGTCGCACTCCTGCAAGACGCGGTCCGCCCAATAGGCAAGGCCGGCTTTCTTTTCGCTGGTGGCTAAAACGGGCAACATGAAAAAGTGGTCTATTGAACGTTATACCGCGAATGATGTCGTGGGGACACTGTGGGAGTCACATCGTTTGAGTTGGGCAGCGGTCTACAAGTACACGCGCTCGGTGCTGCGAATCGAGCGATAGCGCTGAAAGGCTCTGCGATCGCTTTCGAATCCCAGCATGGTTTTCAAGTTGCAGCCGCGAAAGGTGTGGGCGAGCATCTTCCACCAATTGCGTAGAACGAATAGCGGGTCGTGAGTGAGCACGGCGGGAATGTGCCGTGTCTTCATCCAGCGCTCGGCGCGCCAGCGCTGGTACTCGATCTCCTCCGGCTCGAGATGCTGCGTGGCGACGATTGCGGTGGTACCGTCGTACTCTTCCATGCGATCAATCTTGATCAGGTCCCGGTCGCGGAAATCTTTCGTCATCGGCGTTCCCGGATACGGCGTGGGATGCTGGATGTAAGGCCAATCGACATACTTACGGGCGAACTCCAAATTCACTTCTATAGACTGGCGCGTGTCATCGGGGTTGCCGATGATGAGCCCGCCCACAACGTACATGCCGTTGTTGTGCAGGTGTTCGATGGCTCGCAATGTTGCGTTGCCGGTCTTGCGTCCAGCTTCGCGAAACTCGTTCTTCGCTGCAGCCTTCAGGAAATCAAGATCGTTCTCCAGAACATTTTCGATTCCGAGAAAAACGTAGCGGAAGCCTGCATCACGCATCAGCGGCGCCAGCGTGTCGCCATGCATTGCGATGGGCGAGGTCATCGCCTGCACGGTGTAATCGATATCGTTCAGCCCCGCATCGATGATGGCCTGGCACAGCGCCTCGAAGCGCTTGACGTTGAGGCTGATGTTGTCATCAACAATGAAGATGGCGCGCGCCCCGTGCTCGCGCGCATCGCGAATGTCGGCGAGCACTCGGTCGAAAGTGTAAGTGTGAAAGTTGCGTCCGCGCATTTCGATAATCGAGCAGAAACTGCAGTCGAAGGTGCAGCCGCGCGAGGTCTCAACCACGTCAACTTTGCGGCCCATCATGGTGTAGCCGTTCAGCACGCGAGCATCGCGTTTCGGCAGGCGAATCTCATCGCCCTCCAGGCTGTGCACCGGACGCGAGGAATTTTCATGCCAGCCCTCGCTGCTGCGATACGTGAGGCCAGGAATGTTGCCGAACCCTTCACCGCGTTCCATCGCCCGCAGCAATTCGCGAAAGGTGATTTCGCCTTCGCCACGCACGATGTAATCGACGCCGCTTTGGTCGTGTATGTAGGCCTGAGGAGCGAGGCTGGGATCGTAGCCGCCAACCACCACACGAATCTGCGGCCGCAGCGAGCGGACCAGATCGACAATCCGCAGCGCCGTCTTGCGCTGGAAGGTCATGACCGAGAGCCCGAGCGCATCGGGCTGGTGCTCATGCACAAGCTGCTCGATGGTCTCGCGCACACGCCGCTGGACCAGGATCAGATCGGCGACGGTGACGTTATGGTGAGAATCGACATTCCCCGCCAGAGAACAGAGGGCGCCGTTCGGCATGCGCACTGCGACCGTAGGCATGTGCTCGAACGAATCAGGCATGGAAAGAAGCAGAATATTCATCCGAGAATTCCGCCGGTTAGGCGGCCCCACACAATTTGTTTATGCTACACGAGTTCGCGAATCACATGCGCGATACCGTCTCGAAAATTCACATGCTCCAAGTGACCTCTTCCACCTGATTCGTGATCTCGTCGGCGGGAATTTCCGGCGGGAAGCGCATGGGCCTGCCGATGGTGACTTTCAGCTGGCCGGGACGGGCGATCTTGTGGCCCTTGAGCTTCATCTCCCACAAGCCGTCAATGCGCACCGGCAACACCGGCACATTCAGCCGCGACGCCAGCATTCCGAATCCGGAGCGGAAGGGTACCGGCTTGCCATCGAGTGTGCGCTGGCCTTCCGGATAAACGAGAACGCTGTAGCCACGATCGACGGACTCGCCGGCATAGGCGAAGCTTTCGCGTACTCCCGACTGCTGTGGCAGAGGAAAGACATTGAATAGCGCGACGACAAGGTAGTATCCCACTTTGTAGGACAGGCGTAGAAACGGATTCCATTCCTTCGGCGGGCGCCACATCTGCCACAAGAGCTCGCCTAACATTCCGACCGCGAGCTTGCGGCGCAGGCGCGGCGGCAACGCCCACAATGCAAATCCGACATCGATGTAGGTGACGTGATTGCAACTGATGAGAAGCGGGCCCTCGACGCCGTGCAGGTTCTCGCGGCCCACGACCTTGGGATGCGCCATGATCAGCGTTGCAGGCCAGGTCAGCAGGTAGTAGATGGCCTCGCGAATCCAGGTAATGGGCCAGCGCTGCGCCCAACGCGGATAGCGGTATGCGCTTTGCGGCGATTTGTGCGGCTCGCGCAGCAGGCGTTCCAGATCGCCGACGGTGGTGACCTTGGTGAAGTCCGCCTGGTTCAGGTCGACCTGGTAGCGGTCCTCAAGCGCGCTCATCAGCTCAACCCGGTCCATGGAGTTGAGGTTCAGGTCGACCTCCAAACTGGCATCGGGCGCAAGCGCTCCGACATGGCGGCCGGTGATGCGCGCAATTAGGTCGCCTAAAGCACTTTGCGAAGCGGCAGCGCCGTCCCCAGAAGCAAAGTGCCGCTGCACCGCTTCCTGGATGACCGCGGTCTTCGGCTTCTGGGTCGCAGTGCGCGGAAGGTCTTCATCCGGCCACACCAGCCAGCGACGCACCTGCTGATAATCCGCGAGCTGCTGGTTAGCCCGATTGATCACCGCTTGCGGATCGCCACTGTCGCGCAGCAGCAGCACGGCGCATGGCTCCGCGTTGCCACCCTGCTCCAGACCGACGACGACGCAATCGCGCACCTCAGGCTGTTGCCGCAGCGCGGCCTCAAGGTCGTTGGGATAAACGTTCATCCCTTCGCGTGTGACGATGACACTCTTCTTCCGACCCTTAAAGTAGAGATTGCCCTCGGCATCGAGCTCGCCGATGTCGCCGGTACGGAACCATCCCTCCTCGTTGAGCACCGGCGTTAGTTCGCTGTGCTGCCAGTATCCTGCGGCAACATTTGCGCCGCGGACGAAGATTTCACCGCCGGCATCGAGCTTGATCTCGCGGCCTTCCAGCACCTTCCCTATCGAACGCTTGCCGGTGTGAAAAGGATGGTTGAGCGAGATAAGCGAAGTTGTCTCAGTCAGGCCGTAGCCTTGAATCACGACGAAGCTGAGCCGTCGCCAGAATTCTTCGGTTTCGGCATCGAGCGCGGCGCCTCCGGAAATGAAAGCCCAGAACTTCCAGCCAAAGCGATTGTGAATCCGGCGGAAACGCCACCAGCGTTTCACGAAGTGCTCATCTTTAGCGGCTGCGAACTGCCGCTGGAAGGCGGACAATCTTCCCTCGGCTTCGAGATCGCGCTCGATTTTTTCCTTGAGAGATTGCATCAGCCGAGGCACCGCAACTACCACGGACACGCGCTCCTTCTTGATGACCTGCAGCATCTCGGACGGGTTCAGCGTGTCCTGGAAGACCACCGTCGCCGCGAGCAATTGCGGAAGGAAGATGCCGAGGAATTGTCCGAAGACATGACTGAGCGGCAGCAGGTTGAGGAAGCGCAGCGGGTGAAAGATGCGCTCGTACTTGAGATACTTGGCGATCTCGCGCTCCAGCGGTTCCAGGTTCGCCAGAATGTTTCCGTGCGAGATGACCACGCCACGCGGCTCGGCAGTGGTGCCGGAGGTAAAGACGATCTCGACGATATCGTCGCGCGTGAGCGGAGGCGGCGTGAGCGGCGCGTCGGAGTGCATCGCCACTTCGTCGCGAAGACATTCGAGATGCAGCGAGGGAATTCCGGTAATCTGGTTGGGCGCAGAGCAGACGCACAGTTTCGCATCTACCTGTTGCGCCACGCGTTGGGCAAAGTCAGGCGTGGCGATTTTGTCGATCGGAACGACGATGGCCCCGCGCAACAGACATCCGAAAAAAGCTGCAATCCATTCCGCGCGGTTCTCTCCCCAGATGAGGACTTTGTCGCCCTTGCCGATGCCGCGAGACTCCAGGTCTCGCGCGAAGCGGTAGATATTCGCGAGCACGTCTACGTAGGTCCAGCGCTGGGTGCGATATCCGCGGCGCTGAACATAGGCGATCTCACGCCCGTGCCGCTGAAAGCTGTCCAGATATTCCAGGATGGTGCTGCGGGCCATCGCTCACAGTGTAAAGGAGCCGTCAGCCATCAGCCGTCGGCTAAGGTGCTCTCGCGCGTCATCGGCTGAGCGCTGAAAGCTGATTGCTGACTACTACGGGTTTACACTAATTTGTTGTGCGCGTGGCCATCGATATCCGCCGTATCACCGACTTCGGTGTGGGGACTTACACCCGCAATGCCATTCGCACGCTCGCGCGGCTTGATCGCGATAACGAATACTTTCTCATCGGCATTCCCGGAAAGCTCGGCGACATCGGAGAGCTCCCGCCCAATTTCATCACCGTGCCCGGCCAGCCGAATGTATTCTCCCTGGCGAGCTACTTGGAACTGCACCGCATTCTCAAGGAAAATCGCTGCGACCTATTGCACGTCCCTCATCTGTTCTGGAAGCCTCAGGGAATTCCCTGTCCCTATGTCGTGACCGTTCACGACCTGCTGGACCACATGTATCGGGTGAACAGCCACTCGACGGTGAAGCGCAGCCTGCACTTTGAGTTCACCAAGCGCGTGTTGCAGCGGGCCGCGCGTATCTTTGCGGTTTCCAATTTTTCCAAAGCGGACACGGTGCGCATCTTTCGTGTCCGCCCGGAGAAGATCGAAGTCATCTACAACGCCATCGACGACCGTTTTCGCATGGGCCACGCGAGCGACGCCGAACGCCAATTCATCGCCGAGCGCTACCAGGTGAACTGCCCATTCCTGCTTTACGCGGGGCGCATCAGTCCGCACAAGAATGTCGCCCGCATCATCGAGGCGTTCGCTGCGCTGAAAAATGAATTGAACAAGGAAGGCCACTACGAAGACCTGAAGCTCATCATCATCGGCGACGAAGTCTCGAAACATCCCGACCTGCGCCGCGCCTGCGTCAAGGGCGGCGTGCAGAACGACGTTCGCTTTCTGGGATTTCTGCCTATCGACGTGCTGCGCATCTTCTACGATCAGGCGAAAATCTTCATCTTCCCGTCACTGTATGAAGGCTTCGGGCTTCCGCCGCTGGAGGCGATGGCGCACGCCACGCCCGTCGTGACCAGCAACACGTCGTCCATCCCGGAGGTGGTAGGCAATGCTGCGATGATGGTGAATCCCGAGAACATCTTCGAGATCATGCGCGCGCTGCACCGCGTGCTGCTCGACCAGGCCTTACGCGAGAAGCTGAAGGCCAGGGGTCTGGAGCAGGCGGCGAAGTTTTCCTGGGAGGCCAGCATCCGCCGGATGCTGCAAATCTACACGGAAGTTGCCAATAAACGCTCAGCAGCAACCCGGGCCTGATCCACTCAACGCATTCCATAGATAGCGCAAGATTTTCCATCTCTACGTCAATTCGAACTCTGCCCATGGGTCGAAACCCGCTTCTACTCTCCTAAATATCCCGCCAGGAACAGGCTTGCCGGAGACATCGATTGGCTTATGGCGTGCTTCTAACCCGTGTAGCCGCAAGGGTACTTTCCTTCGGGCCGAACATATGAGGGTTCTTATGCCAATGCGGCCAGCAGTTGTTCTCAGCCTCCCGATCCTCGCCATGTTAGCGGCGGTTCCGGTACTCTGCCGCGCGCAATCTGTTGGCTTGAGTGTGGAGCAGATTGTCCGCCGCATGGAACAGGCCAGAGCGGTGGAACGTGGCCACAATCCGGCCTACACAGTCACGCGCCAGTATCAACTCTCGGCTGCCGGTGCGCCGCGGCCCAGTTCCGAGGTGGTGGCGCAGGTCAGCTTTATTCCGCCCTCAGCCAAGGATTACGTGATTGTTAAGTCGGAGGGCAACGAGCGCGGCGTCGGTATCGTGCGCAGGGTACTGGAGCGCGAGGTCAGCATGGCGACTCATACGCAGCCGCACGACGTCAGTTCCGCGAATTACGATTTTGCGTTGCTCGGCCGCGAGACCCTCGACGGCCATGACTGTTACGTGTTGCAGTTAACGCCCAAGCGCGAAGCCGTGGAGTTGGTACGCGGCAAGGCTTGGGTGGATGCAGGCAACTTCGAGGTACGGCGGATCGAGGGTGACACTGCAAAGAGCCCCTCGTTCTGGCTGAAGAAGCTCAACGTCACCATCAACTACGGCCATGTGAACGGCGTTTGGCTGGAAACTTCAACCCAGGCGGTTGCCGACGTGCGGTTAGCCGGAACTCATGTGTTCACGTCGAAAGAGCTGAACGTTGAGACCGCAACTCTCAGCGCCCGATCGACCAAGCCGCGCGACCAGCGGCCAGGACGCCAGCACATCGTGGCTGATACGGCTACGTGGGTCGCCCACTGATCACGACTCCCACTCCAAAGTAGCGGTGCCGCTCGAATCACCGCGCGAGTCCCAGCGCGAATGCCGCAACGAAGAGCAAGACCAGCGCCAGTCTCCAGCGCCTGCCCTCGGGTAGCGGACCACCGCCCGCCACGCGAGGTGGCACCCAGAACAGCGCCACCACCGCTAGAATCAAAGCGGGGACCAGCAGAAACGCCAATAACGCGTACTTAGACTGATCGAGCGAGAACAGCGTGTGCTCCCGCAACGGCAGGCCAAGTGTGCTTCCCAGCAACCAGCACAAAATCGCACTCCCCAGACCGGCAACGGCCCCGAGAAGGCGCAGAATTGGAGAGGTCATGGCGATGGGTAGCAGTTTACCAGCCGTTGTGACGAACTGGATGCGGCATTGACGATGGGGTTATCATCGCAGCAAATGCTTTCCGCGTAGGTGCAATATGCTGGCGAATTGGCTGATCATTGCCGGTTTAGTTTTTCTGATACTTGGCTTCACCCTGCGCACAATCATGATGATGCGCTCCAGCGACGCGACGGCACCGGAAACACGCGTGCTGCATGGTCGCGAACTGCTGCGACAATATCGAAAGCAGTTTCCCCGGAGCGCGACACCGGTCTTCACGCTCAGCCTGTTAACCGGAGGCGCGATGCTGCTGCTCGCCGGTTTAACAGCTGAGTTTTCGCACTGATGTCGCGGATCGTCAGCGCACCGGCGAAATCGCGCTCGGTCCCACTCGGCTCAGCTGCCACGGCTTGGGTTTCGGCATTCCGGGCGGCATCGACATTGCCACCATCTTGAGCTCGGCCGTGTTGTCACTGGTCAGCCGCATGACATAGCGAGAAGTCTCCTGCGTACTGGGATCTTTCACGGTCAGCAAGAGACCGTCACCCTGCAGCGCCGCGTTTTGGACGGCATCGGTGGTCTGTTCCTCGCTGACGCTCTTCAGCATGCCGGAATCCTCGAACTGCAATTCACGGGGACGCTGCAGCATCCCGGTAAGCTCAGTGCCCTGATTGTTAAGCCGAATCGTGATCCAGGTGTGCCCTTGAAATGTGCCGATCCAGGATCCGGCGTATCCAGCCAAGGGCGACTTGCGCGCGGGAGCGTTTTGCAACCCTGGCGTCATGGAGGTCTGGGCGAGCCCGCTGATTCCGAGCGCTACCACTAACAGCGAGGCGGACATGAGACGCTTCATCTGACTTCTCCTTGCTGCTTCCGTTCAGGATTGTACTCCGCTCAGGTTTTGATCGTGGTTAATAAACGGCAATTGCGGCATAGCCCACGACCATGTCCTTGTCACCCGAGACATCGCCAGAGGTCGCATAGCGAATCAACTCGGCCTTGGTCGCGCCCAGCTTTTTTGACGACGTGAGCATCACCACAGCCGGACCGTATCCGCACATGCTGATGTTGCTTTCGCGCACAACGTCATAAAGACCGCGGGGATCAAGCGCCAGCAGCTGGTCTATGGCGCGCCGATCTTTCACCCGAGTAATGCTGTCGTTTTCGTAATGGTTCATATCGCTGGAGGCGATGACAAGTATGCGCTCCTGTTGCAGCGCCAGCGTGTCCCCGATCGCAATGCCCAGCGCGCTGAGCACTGCGAAGTTACCGGTGCCGACGGTGATGGGCACAAACCGAAACCCGGGGTCGAGCACCTGCAGGAACGGAAGCTGCACTTCCAGAGCGTGTTCCGAGCGGTGCGCCTGATCGTCTTCGGAGAGCAACGGCATTCTCTGCTTCAGCTCCGCCGCGAGTTCCTCGTCGACGTCGGCATCGCCCAGCGGCGTGTGCCACGCGCCTTCGCTCATGATGGCCAGCGGCTCACCCATGCCGGTATGGTTCGGACACAAGATCACGACGCGCTGCGGTAACTCCAGCCGGCGATAGACCGCGCCGGCAACATGTCCGGAATACATATAGCCGGCATGAGGGACGATGCAACCAAGGGCGCGAATTTTCGGTAGGGTGTCAGAGTCGTCCGGGGCGCTATAGCTCTCCACTTCAGCGCGCAAGCGCTGCGGATCGGCCGGATAGAAGCGTCCGGCAACGGCAGGTTGGCGGATGGCGGTTGCCATTGCTATGCGACGCGAACGCCGCGAGATCTGCCTAAGTTTACGCTTTCTGCAGTGCGCGAAACACCGTCGCCATTTTCTCCAGTGACATGGCCTCGGCGCGCACGTCGGAGCGCAGCCCTGCGGATTTCAACGCCGCCCGGATTTTCGTCTCCTCATAAGGCCCGCGCAGATTGTTCGTCAGGGTCTTGCGCTTCTGTGCGAACGTCCGCTTAAGAAACGCGATGAACGGCTGTTCTTCGACCTGGAGTTCTTCGAGACGTGACGCCATGGTCAGCCGCAGCACGGTCGACTGTACCTGCGGCGGCGGCGAGAATGCTCCCGGCGGCAAGGTGAAAAGCTTCTGCACTCGCGCAAATAGCTGGACCGTGGCCGAGAGCAGCCCGTAATCGCGGCTGCCAGGACTGGCCGAGATCCGATCGGCAACTTCGCGCTGCACCATGATCACCGCGTGCTCAATATTCTGGTGCAGCTCCAGAATGCGCAGCACAATATCAGAGGTGATGTAGTAGGGCAGATTGCCGATGATATCGACCGTTTCGGGCTGCGTGGGCCGAAGGTCATGCAGCGGCCCGGGCCGGCGTCCGACCATCGAGGGAAACTCGGCGGTAACAAAATCGGACTCCAGGACTTCGAGGTTCGGCCTGGTCGCGTACTTCATGCGGAGTTGGGCAGCCAGTACGCGATCGAGTTCAATGCCGATGACCCGCTTGGCCCGGGCAATCAGCAGGCTGGTCAGCACTCCGCGTCCCGGCCCGATCTCAATCACCGTCCGGTTGGAAATGTCGCCCAGCGCATCGACGATGCGATGCGCGGCCCCGGCATCCACCAGAAAGTTTTGTCCCAGTTTCGGCTTGCGTTTTGTGCCGGCGCGGGCCGGCTTGCTGGCTGCGGTCCTAGGCACGTTGACCCTCTTTCGATTCGGCGATTAGACTCATGTGTTTCGTACTTCGCTTACCCTCAGCGTAGCTCCACAACCAGTTTTCAACCCCGCGGGAATATTGTGCCGCGCTGGGAGGTTCGATGCATATCGCGTTTGCCGCATCCGAGTGCGTGCCGTTCTCCAAGACCGGCGGCTTAGCGGATGTGATCGGGGCGTTGCCCCCGGCCCTTGCCAACCTCGGCCATCAGGTCACGGTCTTCCTGCCCCATTACAAGCAGACCGAGCTCGAACATCCCAAAACCATCATCCCCAGCATCACCGTGCCGTTTGATGACCATTATCGCTTCTGCTCGGTGCTCGACGGCGGCAAGCGCGCCGGAGTGCAATTCTATTTCATCGACTATCCCCCGTTCTTTCATCGTGACGGCCTGTACGGCACCGCACTGGGTGACTACCACGACAACGCCGAACGCTTTGCGCTGTTCTCGCGCGCCGTGCTGGAAGCGGTGAAGATTTTGGGAGCGCCCGACGTGCTGCATTGCCATGACTGGCAAACCGCCCTGGTTCCGATTCTGTTGAAGACGCTCTACGACGAAGATCCGGCATTCCGCGGCGCCCCATGCGTCTTCACCATTCACAACCTGGGATATCAGGGACTCTTTCAGCCGGAAATTCTGCCCTTACTCATGCTTCCCTGGGACCTGTTCACCATGTCGAAGATGGAATTCTACGGCAAGGTGAATTTTCTGAAGGGCGCAATCGAGATGGCAGACTTCATCACCACCGTGAGCCGCAAGTATGCGCAGGAAATCCAGACTGCGGAATACGGTTTTGGCCTGGAAGGCGTGTTGCGCGCGCGCAGTGGCACGATTGCCGGAATTCTCAATGCGGTGGACTACCTCTCCTGGGACCCGCGCACCGATCCACACATTGCGGCGCACTATTCCGCCGAAGACCTCAGCGGCAAGGCGAAATGCAAAGCGGACCTGCTGCATGAGTTCGGCTTGGCGGAGAGCACTCAGTTGCCGGTTGTGGGCATGGTTTCGCGCTTCGTGCAGCAAAAAGGTTTCGATCTTATCGAGCAGGTCGCGGACCGGCTGGCGCTGGAGGAGATGATTCTGGTGGTGCTGGGCAGCGGGCAGAAGGAGTACGAAGACCTCTTCCGCCGTCTTAATAAGCAGTATCCGCAAAAGATTGCGGTGAAGATCGCGTACGACAACGCGCTGGCCCACAAAATTGAGGCGGGGAGCGATCTGTACCTGATGCCTTCGCACTACGAACCGAGCGGCCTAAACCAGATGTACAGCATGCGTTACGGCACAGTACCGGTAGTGCGCGCCACCGGAGGACTGGACGATACGGTAGAACAGTTCGATCCGCGTACCGGCAAAGGAACAGGATTCAAGTTTCGCGAATACAGCGGCGAGGTGATGCTGGAGACCTTGCGCCAGGCCACAACGCTCTATCGCACAGACCAGAACGCGTGGCAGGTGCTGATGCGCAACGGAATGGCGCAGGATTATTCGTGGAGCACTGCGGCACGCGAATACGTGAAGGTCTATGAACGCGCGCGGCAGATCAAGCAGCAGGCGTCGGGAGGATAGCTATTGAGTTCCGGAGCGCCTCGGCCGCTCACCATGCTCTATCGCCATGCGGAGCGGCGGCGGAGAGTCGGCTGCGATCTCGAACGGAGTGCGTGGGGCATCGTGCAACAGAAAATCGCATAGCACCCGATTGAATTCCTCGGGCACCTCTTCATAAGGCATATGGCCGGCGCCGTGGAACATAACCAACGCGCTGTTTTTCAGGTGCCGCTGCAATTGATGGATTGACGACGGATAGACGGCGCGATCGCGTGATCCCCACAGAAGCAGGGTTGGCAGGCCGCTGATCTCGCGCAGCGATTCACCAATTGCGTCCAGGTCATCATGCCAGGAGCGCAAAATTCGTAGCAGATGCTCGAAGCTGCCGGGAACCTCGACTCCGGCGGCGTAGGCTTCGAAGGTCCCCGGAGCGATGCGCTTGGGATCGCCATACAGCGCGGTGAAGTAACGCTTGGAAATGATGGGCATGCGGGGCTGCACGTGGACCACGTAGAGGCCCCCGAGGGTGGTTGCCAGCAGGCGGGTCAGCACCCTTCCATGACTGGACCAGGGATTGATCGGCGACACTAATACCAGGCGCCGAATTCGGTGCAATTGATCGGTGCGGGCCGCCATCGCCGCCAGCACCATCGCCAGCCCCCCGCCGCGCGATGATCCCACAATGTCGGCGTTCTCGATTCCAAGCTGTTGCAGGAACCTGAGGACCTTTTCCGCATCGCCGGTGAGAGTGCAGTCGTCGCAATCGGTGCGCTGCGAGAAACCGCAATCGGGAAGGTCAATCGCGTAGACAGAAAAATGGCGTGACAGCGGCTCCAGGTTGAAGCGCCACGAGAACGAGTACCCCATAAAGCCGTGGATGAGAAGCAGCGGAGGACCGGAGCCCGCAAACCAATACCGCCAATTCACGCCGTCAATGGTGACGAAGCGCTCTTCTGCACCACGAATTCGAGCGCCCGCCGGCACGGGCAGCATTTGCGGTGGCTGGGCCATAGCGTCAGGTGCAATCCAGGCATTCGCTGCTGAACTGCATTCAGCGACATCGCCTTGTCGCTTTTTGGGGGAGCTGAAACTCCTCCGTATTTCCTTACGTTTGAAAATAGAGTATCACCGTGCTCCGGCGCGGGGCAGAGTGAATCGCATCTTCGGTCCAATTCCGGGGCGGGCCGACCTTCAGCGGGATTCAGCGCGGGGCCTTAGTCGCCAGAATTCGCAGCAAGCTCGTTAGGCCCATCACGCCAATCAACCCCTTTATTTTTGCGGCGTTATAATTGAGGTTCGTCGGGGGGAACAAGATCATGAGTGCAAACAATGGCAGCAACGGTGCGACTATGCCGAAGCCGCGCAGCGAGTGGATCGCCAAGCGCCGCGAGGAAGCCACGCGCACCGGCAATACCAACATGTCGCAGATGCACTTTGCCCGCAAGGGCCTGCTGACGGAAGAGATGCTCTTCGTCGCCGAGCGCGAGCAACTTGCCCCCGAGCTGGTGCGGGACGAGGTTGCGGCCGGCCGCATGATTATCCCCGCCAACATCAACCATCCTGAGCTGGAGCCGATGTGCATCGGCGTGGCCTCGAAATGCAAGATCAACTCCAACATCGGCAACTCGTCAGTTACGAGCAACGTCGATGAGGAGCTCAAGAAGCTGCACACGTCAGTCCACTACGGTGCTGACACGGTGATGGACCTCTCGACCGGCGGCGGCATCCACGAGATTCGCGAGGCCATTCTGCGGCACTCGCCGGTGCCCATCGGCACTGTTCCGATCTATGAAGCGGTCGCGCGCGTGAAGCGCATCGAGGACCTCAACGCCGACATCATGCTGGAGGTCATCGAAGAGCAAGCCGAGCAGGGCGTCGACTACATGACCATTCACGCCGGCGTGCTGGTCGAATATCTGCCGCTGATCACCAAGCGCATCACCGGAATCGTCAGCCGCGGCGGCGCAATCCTGGCGCAGTGGATGGCTCACCACCACAAACAGAACTTCCTCTACGAGCGCTTCGACGACATCACGAAGATTCTCGCCAGGCACGACGTGAGCTATTCGCTCGGCGACGGCCTGCGTCCGGGATGCATCGCCGACGCCAGCGATGACGCGCAATTCGCGGAGCTGAAGACGCTTGGCGAGCTCACCAAAAAGGCCTGGGAACGCGATGTGCAGGTGATGATCGAAGGGCCCGGGCACGTGCCGCTCGACAAGATCAAGGAGCAGGTCGATAAGGAAGTCGAGCTCTGCCATGGCGCGCCGTTCTATACCCTAGGCCCGCTGGTGATCGATATCGCGCCTGGCTACGACCACATCACGTCCGCCATCGGCGCGGCCATGATCGGCTGGCACGGCGCGGCGATGCTCTGCTACGTCACACCGAAGGAGCACCTTGGCCTGCCCAACGACAAAGACGTGAAGGACGGCATCATCGCCTACAAGATTGCGGCGCATGCGGCAGACGTGGCGCGGCATCGTCCCGGCGCGCGGGACCGCGACGACGCCATCAGCTATGCGCGCTACACCTTCGATTGGGACAAGCAGTTTGCGCTATCGCTCGATCCCGAAACCGCGCGCTCCATGCACGACGAAACCCTGCCCGACGCCTACTACAAAGAGGCGGCCTTCTGCTCCATGTGCGGTCCGAAGTTCTGCTCGATGAACTACTCCGCCAAGGTAGACGAGTACAACAAGCAGGTGCACGGGATAGAGAAGAAGGACTACTCGGAGCTGATGAACAAGCTGGTGGCGATAAAATAGGTTCGCGCACAATTGTCGTTTCTGGTTGAGTATGGATGAAACGACGAAGATCCTGCTAAATGGTGTTGCTGCGGGCGCCTTAATTTCGGGACTCGGGCTTGTCGGCTCATACAGAACGGCGCATCCGCACCTATAACCGTGACATTGATGAGAACACACTTGTCGGCAATGGGTTCTGAGATCGGCGGTTCCGAACTCTTGCGGCCGCTTAAGGTAATAGTAAGGGGTTGAAGCCAGCCGCAACGCGGCGGGATGCGTTTAGGCGGGGGCGGAAGCCCCCGCTGGTGTTGCAATACGGCTGAGCCGCTGCGCGGCGGCACTCACCCGAACGTGTACTCCGCCGAACGCTGCACGCCTGATTTGTCCAGAATCGTTACGTACTCGCTTTCGAAGCTCCATTTCGTATGATGTGCTTGCTGCGTCTCGATGTACCCTCGAACCGCGTCAACCTGCGACGGGCTGACGCTGATTGCCGCATATCCGTCCTGCCATGCAAAGCCGCGTCGCTTCTCATTCATATGCCGGGACGAATTGGCCTTGAGGTCGCGCATAAGCTGGGCGATTGTCAGCCCAGACGGAAGCGCGAGCAACATGTGGACGTGGTTGGCCGTGCCGCCAATGCCGAGTGTATCGACTCCGCGGTTACGGGCGATGCCCCGAAGGTAGGTCCATAGCTTCTCCGGTTCACCGATTAGTGGTATGCGGTTCTTGGTGCTGAAGACGCAATGGACCAGGATCTTCGTATACGTGTCGGCCATGGAGAGAGATTATTGATCCGAGTATTTGAGCGTCGGTGAGATCGATCACCGAAGGCGGTGTCGCCGCGCTGCGGCTCAGTTCATTGTTGCCATGGAGCGTGGGCTTCCGCCCACGCCTAATCCCATCCCGCCGCGTTGCGGCTGGTTCTTGAAGCTCCGCTTGCGCCTGCGCACCAGTTTGCTGAGTCCTGTCCACCTGGCGGAACTTTGTTACCAACTGACACTAGAAGGTACAGCCGTAAATCGGCGCCCTCATCAAGCTTCTAGCACGAGACGTTGTGGCATCGTAGACTGTTCTGATGAACACCACATCTGGCAGCTTCGGGGAGTTCTGGGCGGCTTCGAGTGTGTTTTTCGACCGCCTGAAATGCGGCGCAGCGCTGGGCAGGGGTCACGAAGAGAGTGCCAATGACAAAGCACCAATGGGGCGTTTGCGGGAGGCGCAGGAACAAACGAGTCAGCAGATGCAGGCGACCGACGCGCGGCTAGACAGCCTCGATTCCATGATCGCAACGCTGGCCGGAACCGTGGCGAAACAGGCCGAGGAAATCGAATCGCACGAGCGACGACTGGGACGCGTGGAAGGGCACGCCGATTAGGAGAAATAGCCGGAAGTCATTCCAGGCGCACCCCATTTCCGAGAAGTCGAGACCTTAGCATGTCCGCTCGCGCGCAAATTGCTCTTCTTCGCGCTCCAGTCTTCAGCGAACAGCTCTCTCACGCGAGCCAATGCTGCTACACCATTGGTGTAATCAACTCGTAATCTCCGGCGTTCTGCTCTCATCTCCCCTTTGCTAAACTCCCTAGGTGCGACGCATCCGCCCGAGAGCCTGGATTTTCGCTTGCACCTCGGGCGTACTCCAGGTCCTCATCTTCCCTAACTTCTCGCTCTACCTTCTGAGCTGGGTGGCGCTGGCGCCGCTCATCTACGCCATCCTCAAGTGCCGCGAGCAGGACGTCATGATGGTGCTCGCCGACGGCGGCCAGTTCCTCGCCCCCGCCACCGCGTGGCAGGGATTTCTGCTCGGCTACGCCAGCGGCATCATCTGGTATCTGGGCAGTTGCTACTGGATTTTCCACGTCATGCACGTATACGGCGGAATGGGCACGCCTCTTTCGGCTCTGCTGCTGCTGATGTTTTCTCTCTACCTTGGCCTGTATCACGGGCTGTTCGGGCTGTTTCTGGCGCTTATTGCCGCCCGCCGCAATGGATACAGCTTGCGCGCGCTGGTATTCACCCCCTTCTTGTGGGTCGCTGTGGAACTGGCTCGAACCTATATCACGGGATTCCCCTGGGACCTGCTGGGCACCACGCAGATCGACAACATTCCACTGTCTCGCATCGCGACTGCGACTGGGGTATACGGAATCTCGTTCGAGATCGCGCTGGTGAATACCGCTGTCGCGGCAGCATTCCTGGTCCCTCATGCCAAACGCAAGTTGCTGTTGACGGCCTCGCTCGCGGCAGGTATCGCCCTGCACTCCGGGAAGCTGTTCAAACCTGAGGCGCTCCCGACCGGCCAGGGCGCTACGCTGGTGCAGGCCGATATTCCAATTAGTGAGTCCGACGTGTGGTCACTGGAATATCTTGAACAGACGTTGAGTTCGCTGCAGGCGCTCAGCGGGCGGCCGCGCAGTGAGCGACCCTCTACGCCAGGTTTGATCGTCTGGCCGGAATCCCCGGCGCCCTTCTGGGCGACCGACCTGCATCTGCGCCGCACCCTGGCCGACATCGCCCGCGGCACCAACTCCTACATCATCGGCGGTTCGTTAGGCATCGATCACACCGGAGAGCCTGGCCGCCGCCCTGACGTGTACAACTCAGCGTCGGTGATTGCGCCCACCGGCGCATGGACCGCGCGCTACGACAAGATCCATCTCGTCCCCTTCGGCGAGTACGTTCCCTTTGAGAAGTTGTTCAGCTTTGCAGGCGGACTCACGCGGCAGGTTGGGACTTTTGCACGCGGCAAGTCGCGTATGCCCCTGAACGTGGGCGATTCGCAGGCGGGGGTGTTTATCTGCTATGAATCGATTTTCCCTAACGAGGTGCGGCAGTTCGCGCAGCACGGCGCCGAGTTCTTGGTGAACATTTCGAACGACGGCTGGTACGGCGAGGGCGGCGCTGCGCGGCAGCATCTGAACATGGCGCGCATGCGGGCGGTGGAAAACCATCGTTGGCTATTGCGCGACACCAATACCGGGATAACCGCGGTTGTCGACCCGTTCGGCCGGATTGTCGCTGAAGCGCCACGCAACGTGCGAGCAGCTCTGCAGGGTGCTTATTCTCTCGAAGAAGGCACGACCTTCTACACCCGCCACGGAGACTGGTTCCCGTTTCTATGTGCGATAATCACGTTGGCGGGGCTGGTATTGCGGTATTTCCGCATCCCGGGAAATGTATTGGAGCCCGTAGCGGTTTGAATTAACCACAGAGGCACAGAGACCCAGAGATAACTTGACCGTTATTTTCTCTGTGTCTCTGTGGTGAACAAGGGTTTTATGGTTGAAGAGTTAGAACAGGAATACTCCGCACTGCGCGACAAGGTACACGATCTTCAGGAGTATCTTTGACGCGCCTCGTTTGCGCGAGAAGCTGAGCGGGATCGAAAAGCAAACCGCCGATCCCACGCTCTGGTCGAATCCCGAAAAATCTCAGCATGTGATGCGCGAGAAAAAGCGGTTGGAGAGTTCGCTCGCCACTTATGACGAACTTGTCCGCCGCTCCGGCGATATCGCCGCGTACTTCGACCTGGCGCATGAAGGCGAAGACGTCTCCGCCGAGCTGCGGCGCGAGGTCGACGATCTGCGCGCGCTGGTTGAGAAGCTGGAGACGGAAACGCTGCTCTCCGGCGAGAACGACGACCGCAATGCCATCGTCACCATTCATCCGGGCGCCGGCGGTACGGAATCGCAGGACTGGGCCGAGATGCTGATGCGTATGTACCTGCGCTGGGCGGAGCGACAGGGCTTCCAAACGCAGCTCTACGAATACCAGCCGGGTGACGAGGCGGGCATCAAGTCGGCGACCTTCGGCGTCAACGGCGAGTACGCTTACGGCCTGCTGAGCAGCGAGATCGGCGTGCACCGGCTAGTGCGCATCTCGCCATTCGACCAAGCCAAGCGGCGGCATACGTCTTTCGCCAGCGTCTTCGTCTCGCCGGAAATCGACGAGAGCATTCAGATCGACATTAAGCCGGAAGACATCCGCACCGATACCTACCGCTCCGGCGGCAAGGGCGGGCAGCACGTCAATACCACTGACTCGGCGGTGCGAATTACGCATATCCCGACGGGTATCGTGGTCGCCTGCCAGAACGAGCGCTCGCAGCACAAGAACCGCGAAAAGGCGATGAGCATCCTACGCTCGCGCCTCTATGAGTACGAGCTCGAGAAGAAACGCGCGGAGACCAAACAGATCGAAGACTCCAAGCTCGACATCGACTTCGGCTCGCAGATTCGTTCGTACGTGCTGCAACCGTACCGCATGGTGAAGGACCTGCGTACGCGCGTCGAGATCGGCGACGTGGACCGAGTGCTCGACGGCGATCTGAACCAGTTGATTCGGGCCTATCTGCTGGCGCGGAGGAAAGAGCAGCAGGGTAATTGAGAGGGACAGCGCAGAGCATCTGCGTAATTTTGCCGCGCAGCAGATTGCTCACAACCGGCTGATGCTCATCGAGCAACTTTACCAGTTGGGCCTGGTGGTATTTCCTGCGTTTGACCTCATCGAGAATCGCAATCAGAATCTTGGCTTTGAATTTCAAGGCCAGCGCTTTGTCGGGCGAGAAACCCAAGTCAAGGAAGTCGTTTCCTCGAGTTATGCGGCCGCGAACCTCTTCTGGAAAATCCGCCAACCATTGAATATTCCGGGCTGCACAGCTAACATGAGCGGCATTCTTCCACCAGTGGCTCGCGATTTGGAGGGAGAACTGATGACGCAGGGTGACTTGGATTTTGCTCGAACATATTCTGCCATGGCGGATGATGAGCTGATTGAGCTCTCTCGCGGATCCGCGTCGCTGGTCGACAGCGCTCAGAAGGCGCTGCAAAGCGAACTCGACCGCCGAGGACTGAAGCCCGGAGTTTTCACGGTGGCCCCGCCGGAGGAGGCGGTGCTCTGCCCTGGCTGCGGACGCAAGGCAACTGATCCACTCACCTGCGGCAGCTGCTCCGCTCTTATCTGCCGCGTCTGCGGCACTCCACTGGACATACAGTGGGAGGCAGAGGACGACGTCGGCGAGGACGATTCTGCCGGCGGAACCGAGGCCAGCGGCCAGGCAGCCGGATAAATGTAGCTCGTTCGCGAATGCAAGGTAAGAGATGACGCGTGAAGAGTTCAACAAGTTAGTCGCCGAGGCGCTCGACTCATTGCCAGCGGAGTTTCGCCGCCGCATCGAGAACGTCGCGGTTCTGGTCGAGGACCGCCCAGAGCAGGAGCCGCCCACCGAGCCCGGGCAACGCAAACGCCTGCTACTGGGGATCTTTCACGGTGTGCCGCGTACCGAAAGAAGTTCTTTCGCCTTGCCTTATGGTCCCAATCGCATCGTCCTCTACCAGAAGAACATTGAGGCCGTGTGCCGCAACGACGATGAAGTGCGCCAGCAGGTTCGCCGAACCGTGATCCACGAGTTCGGGCACTACTTCGGGATGACCGAAAAGCAACTGGAAGGCGTGTAGTAGGATTGAGCCAAGGGCTGGGAGTCCGTTCGCGGTTTGTTCAAGCGCTGATAAATCTTTTCCAAGCAAATATTGGGTGAATTGTCCATCTGGAGCGCTGCAGTCCGTGTGCTCCCGGTGTTCAACTCAGCGCGATGGCATTACAATAAGCGTCTGTCTCTTCCGTGGTCAAAAGCGATATGAGTACGTCGGTTGAACTCGCACCAGTAAAGGGTAGACGTCCGTCCACCCGCACCCAAACACCTGCCGAGCGGCGCAATGGCTCCCAGACGGCGCCCCCACTCGACGATCCTTCGCTGTACATCAACCGCGAGCTCAGCCTCATCGACTTCCAGCGGCGAGTGTTGGAAGAAGCGCAGGACCAGCGCAATCCCCTGCTCGAGCGCGTGATGTTCCTGTCCTTCGTCGGCTCCAACATGGATGAGTTCTTCATGGTCCGGGTCGCCGGGCTGAAGCGGCAGATTGAAAAAGGAGTGCTCGACACCGGTCCCGACGGCATGACACCGGCGGAACAACTGCGCGCCATCCGCGCCTCGGTGATTCGCCTGTTCCGCAGCGCCTACGACTGTTGGAATAAGGAGCTCGTAACCGCGCTCGAGCAAGCCGGTATTCACATCGTGAACTACTCCGATTTGACGGCGGAGCAGCGCTCCACGGCAAATTCCTTCTTTCAAGAAGCGGTTTTTCCAACTCTGACGCCACTCGCGTTCGATCCCGGCCGGCCGTTTCCGCACATTTCGAACCTCAGCTTGAACCTGGCTGTTTTGTTGCGCGGCACGGAAGGCGAGGAGCACTTCGCGCGGGTGAAGATCCCCGACACTCTGCCACAGTTAGTGCCGGTAAATCCGCTTCGCAAAAGCAAGAGTCGCACTAAGCCCGCGTTGCAAGAGCAAACTTTCGTCTGGTTGGAGCAACTGGTTACCGCCAACCTTGCCGACCTCTTCCCCGGCATGACCATCGAAGAGGCGCATCCCTTCCACGTGACCCGGGATGCCGACAGCGAAATTCAGGACCTGGAAGCGGGCGACCTGCTGGAATCGGTCGAGGAAGGCGTGTGGCAGCGGCGCTTTGCCGACGTTGTTCGCGTCGAGGTGGATGAAGCGATGCCCGCGCCCATCCTGGAAATTTTGGCCAAGAACATGGAGCTGGAGCGCGAGGACATATACAAATTTGCCGGTGGACCGCTGTCGCTGGTACGGGTGCGCGGCCTAACCAAGCTGGATCGTCCCGACCTCAAGTTTCTCCCCTTTGTTCCGGCCCTGCCGGCAGCGCTTGCCAAAGACAATGACGACGAGGACATCTTTGCCACCATCCGGCGCGGCGACATTCTCCTGCATCATCCCTTCGATTCGTTTCAACCGCTCGTCGCAATGCTGCAAAAGGCCGCGCGCGATCCGAATGTGCTGGCTATCAAGATCACGTTATACCGTGTCGGCCGCAACGCTCCCGTGGTGGACGCGCTGCTGGACGCCGTCGAGCACGGCAAGCAGGTCGCAGTGCTGCTGGAGCTGAAAGCGCGCTTCGATGAGGAGAGCAACATCGAGTGGGCGCGCAAGCTGGAAGAATACGGCGTACACGTGGTCTACGGACTGATTGGCCTGAAGGTCCACTGCAAGGAACTGTTGATCGTGCGCAAAGAGGGCGATGTCATCCGGCGTTACGCTCACCTTTCCACCGGTAACTACAACAGCGTCACCGCCCAGCTCTACACCGACATCGGCATGTTGACCTGCGATCCGGAGATCGGCGCCGATTGCACCGATTTGTTTAACTTCCTCACCGGATATTCCGCGAAGCGGTCTTATCGCAAGCTGCTGGTTTCGCCGGTTACCTTGCGCCCGCGCATGAAACATCTCATCGAGCGCGAAATCGCCCACCAGAAAGCGGGACGCGGCGGCCACCTGATCTTCAAGATGAATGCCCTCGTGGACAGGAGCATGATCCAGCTCCTGTACCAGGCATCGCAGGCAGGGGTGAAGATCCAGCTGCTCGTGCGCGGCATCTGCTGCCTGATTCCGGGGCTTCCTGGAGTGAGCGAGAACATCACCGTGACCAGCATCGTGGGCCGCTTTCTGGAGCATAGCCGCATCTTCTACTTCGCCAATGGCGGGGAAGATGAGGTGTACCTGGGCAGCGCCGACTTGATGCCGCGAAATTTGAATCACCGGGTGGAAGTGGATTTTCCCGTGAGCGACAAGGGGCTGGTCCGGCTCATACACAACGATATTCTAGGAACGTATTTGAAGGACACGGCGAAGGCGCGGCACATGACCTCGGAAGGCAAGTACGTGCGCAACCCCAACTACGACAAGCGGAATGCCTTCAACGCGCAGGAGGCACTTCTCGCGCGCGCCGCGAAGCGGCTTGGCAAGTAGCTGCCCATCTGAGTTGCCCGGTTGCTGCAACCAGTAAGCCGCGACTGCGGTCTCCAATTGTTAAGAGGTGATGAGTGCCGCTGGATCCCCGCGAACTTGACCTCCGAGTTCAAAAGCTGCGCAAGAGCCTGAAAGGCTTTCCCAAAGATCCATCTCCTGAAGAGGTGCATGACCTGCGCACGCGTACTCGACGTGTCGAATCCATTCTTCAGTCGCTCGATATGGATTCCTCCCGCAATCAGCGCCGGATTCTCTCTGGGCTGAAAACCATCCGCCGGCGCGCCGGCAAAGTTCGCGACATGGACGTGCTTACCATGGATGCAGTCGGCCTCGGCCTGAAGGACGATCCCGATTGTGTAGTGCGGCTGACTCATTATCTAGGAGTCCAACGCCACCGCCATGCGGTCAAACTCTACTCCGACGTTCGCCAACAAGCGCCCGAAGTCCGGCAGAGATTAAAGCAGGAGCGCCGCAAGCTGCATGCGGCGGTGGAGCGCTTTGCCCATGCGAAGTTCGATTTGGACCGCAAGGGCAGTGACGATATCGATGAGGCGCCGCTGCATGCATTAAGCGAAGCCCTGCGGCTCTCGCAGGAGTTGAGCGCTATACCGCGCCTCGGCCGTGACAATCTGCACGCCTACCGCCTCGAGGTGAAGCGCCTGCGCTACATTCTGGAGCTGGCCGCCGGCGACGACGGACAACAGAAGGCGTTCATCGACGAGTTGAAGCAGGTCCAGGACTTGATCGGCGAATGGCACGACTGGGTTGAGCTCTCGGCCATTGCCAATAACGTGCTGAAGAGGCACGGCGACTGCAAGCTGATAAAGAAGATCGAGGAGATTACGCAGACGAAGTTCAAGGAGGCACTGCACGCGGCTGAGGAGATGCGCAAGCGCTACCTGCGAGCGCCTCAAACGAAGAGCAGATCTTCGCGGCGCGGCAAGACGAAGTCCGGAACTCTTCCCGGCCCGGTGCTGGTGGCAGCGTCAGAAATCGTGGCGTGAAGTGGAGCAGTAGCTAGTAGTCAGTAATCAGTAGCCAGCAATCATTAACCGTACTGAGCCACCAGGTAGTATTGCTAGTTGCTAGCGGCTCCCCAGCCAGTTGCTTCTTTCACCCCGCCTGTCGCGGGCGAATGTCGTACTGGCGGATTTTGTAGAGCAGGGCCTTGTAGCTGATGTTCAACTTGGTGGCGGCGCGTTTGCGGTTCCACGCTGTTTCTTCCAGCACCTGCGCAATCACTTCCATCTCCGCGCCATTCTTCAGATTGCGGACCATCTCTTTCAGATCGGGTTGCGACTGCGCCGGCTTCTCCTGCGACCCATGTTCGCTCCCCGGAGCTGTGCCACGAGAAGTGCCGCGTTGCAGCTCAGAGATAGCAGCGGCTTCGTCGCCCAGCACGAGAAAGCGCTTAACAAAATTTTCTAGCTCACGAATATTTCCCGGCCAGGTATAGTTCTCGCAAGCTTCGACCAGCCGCGGTGAAACGCTGAGCTGCGCGCAGGCATAACGGTCGGCAAGGTGAATCATGAAGTGCCGCAGCATCATGGGAATTTCGTCCCGGCGCTCGCGCAACGAAGGCATCCGCAGCACAAAACTGTTCAGACGGTAGTAAAGATCTTCACGAAAGGTCTTCTGCGCGATCGCTTGCGGCATGTTGATGTTGGTCGCCGCCAGAACGCGCACATCGACTCTGACTGTGTTGCGCCCGCCAAGCCGCGAGAACTGGCCATCCTGCAAAACCTGTAACAACTTGGCTTGCAGCGCCGGCGACATTTCGCCGATTTCGTCCAGCAGTAGCGTTCCCTTATTGCACAGCTCGAACTTGCCGGGCTTGGCTTTGTTCGCGCCCGTGAACGCGCCCGGCTCGTAGCCGAACAGTTCGCTCTCCAGCAGCTCGCTGGGAACCGCCGCGCAGTTCACCTTAAGGAAAGTGCGGTGCGAGCGGTCCGAGTATTTGTGAATCAGTTGCGCCAGAACTTCTTTGCCGGTGCCGCTCTCGCCCAGGATGAGCACGGGAAAATCAAACTTCGCCACCTGCATGGCTTGGGCGCGAAGCTGCCGCATCTGCGCGGTCGCGGAGAAAAAGTAGACGCCTTCGCTGACTTCAATAGCTTCGCCCGTGCCCGGTCCGCCGGGATCGGTGTTTTCCAGGCAGAAGCGCAGCACCTCGTCCATCTCTTCTTTCTGAACGGGCTTGGAAAGGTAGTCTTGAGCGCCAAGCCGCATGGCTTGCGCCACCTTGCGGGTGTCGCGCACGCACGAAAGCATGACCACCTTGGTCGAGGGCCGGCTCTCACGAATGCGCTGCAATGTTTCCAGCCCATCCGCGCCCGGCATCACCATGTCGAGCAGTACGAGATCAGGAGTTTCGCGCTGGACTTTCTCGACGGCTTCCAGCCCGTTCGAGGCGGTCGACACCCGATAGGAATCCAGCTCCAGGACAGTCTGGAGATAGCGGAGCATACTCGGTTCATCGTCCACTACCAAGATGTGCCCAGCGCTCATTGCTCCTCCGTGATCGGTGTTGGTGACGGGTTTAATAACACCAGTAACGAAAACTTGCTTCCCGCCCCCGGGTCACTTTCGACCCAAATTTTTCCGCCGGCCGATTGCACCAGGCGGCGAGCGATCGCCAGTCCCAGCCCGTAACCCTCCGCTCGCACACCCTGTGGCGTCAGGCGGAAGTATTCTTCGAAGATGTCCTGCTGGAATTCCGGCGCGATTCCGGGACCGGTGTCGGAAACTGAGATGCGACAGCAGTTAGGCCCAGAGACCCGCTGCTTGCGCCGCTCCGCCATCGGTGTCCGTTGTACGGTTCGCCGCTCCCAGAAATATGGCTCCACATGGAGCCAAACGGTTCCCGAAGACGGGGTGTACTTCATGGCGTTGTCCAACAGGTTGGACACCACGTGTTGCACTTTGTAGTAATCGAACGGGAACGGCTCCAGCTTTTCGTTGGGCAGGAAGTAGAAAGCTATGGCCTTCTCCTGGAAGCGCTGGGACCAAACCTCGGCAATTTCGCGCAAGCAGTCATTGATGCTGCCCACTTCATAGTTGATATCGAAGCGATCAACCTTGAGTGCGGTATACGTCAACAAGTTCTGAATGAAATTCGACAGACGGACGCCGTTGGCCTGCATCTCGGCCAGCACTTCCATCTGCCGCGGATTCAACGGACCCAGTTTCTCCGATAACAGTAATTGCAGGTAGCCTCCCATGATGGCGAGCGGGGTCTTCAGTTCGTGCGCGGCGGAGGCCAAGGCATCGCGGCAACAGCTACAGTGCTCTTCGGTTACAAGCTCAAGCTTATGCTTCACCGGAGACATTTTCACCGATGACATGGGGGCGACTCCCTTCCGATTCCTGAAGGACAACTCCGCATCCTCAGGAATGATCCCCGATCTCTGTTCCACAGGCATATTCTCGACAAACGATAGCCTTGGGTTTAGTCAGTTACCAGTTCCTCGGGAAATAGAGTAGAAACACTCTACAGGGGGAGACATGATCTTACCGCAAAGTCGTGTATTGTCAACGATTAACTGAATTAATTTTGGAATAAAGTGCAATCCAATTGTCTTTTCAGGAACGGTATTTCACCTTTTGCAGGTATTCCTCTTCCCCTAGTCCGCAAGACATTGCATGTTTCGAGGCTGCGTCACAAAGCGCCAGTCCAACGTATGTAGCACAAATCCAAGCTGTTATGTACGTTACCGATTTGGTGATCGATGTGCGTTACCGTAACGTAACGTAGGAGATCGTAGTGCGTCGAACCGGGACCGTCGCCGAGCGCCGCGACTGGGAGCGGCTCCCTATCTCCATCCCCTTCTTCGTCCGTGGGAATACTATCGCTGGCGAAGAATTTTTGGAATTTGCTACCGCGCTGAACCTCTCCGCAGGCGGTGTTCTTCTGGCCACTCGCCGCTATCTTGATCCTGGAACCAAAATATCCCTGGAAGTGCCGGTCGCACTGGTCAATAAGGCGCAGTTACCACGCTCTGTCTCCCGATTGAACGCTACCGTGATCCGCTGTACCGCAGACCGCCAATATTTTCTCCTGGGTGTGCAGTTCGAACAACCGCTGCTAAATCACCAGCCAGTTGCCGCAGGGAAACTGAGTTCCTCAGGGTGAAAATGTTTTCACATATTTGAGCGCAAAATCATTCTCATTGGGCCTCTCATCGGCCAATTACTGCATGCGCTTACGACAAATAATCCCATAAAATCCAGCAACATACAAACGATATGCGCATTTTTTTGCGATGTGCAGGAACTTGGCGCAAGAAATGCAATTCCTTTATACGTCCCCCTCCAAGGCGACGCGAGGATGAGATGCCCCTGCTGGCTGGCTCGAACAACGACAGTGCGGTCTCAGTCCAACAGCTTCCTCCGGAGCCAGTAATATTCGGCCAAACGCCTGCCATGCGCGATGTGCGCCAGAAGCTGGAGCGAGTCGCAGGCGCCAATCTTTCGGTGCTGATCAGTGGCGAAAGCGGCACAGGCAAGGACATCATCGCCCGCTTGCTGCATATTTACTCGCCGTGGTCAGCCGGACCCTTCGTCAAAGTCAATTGTCCGGCGATCCCTGGCACGCTGTTGGAGAGCGAGTTGTTCGGCTACGAGCGCGGCGCTTTCACCGGCGCGTATAATCCCAAGCCCGGTCGCGTGGAAATGGCGCACCGGGGCACACTCTTTCTGGACGAAATCGCCGAACTCGACGGCATGCTCCAGGCCAAGCTCTTGCAGTTACTGCAAGATGGCCAGTTCAGCCGCATCGGTGCCCAGGAAGACAAGAAGGTGGAAGTGCGCGTCGTCTGCGCCACCAACCGCGAACTGCACGACGAAATTGAGCAAGGTAACTTCCGTGCCGATCTGTTTTATCGGATTGCCACGATGACGATTCACCTGCCGCCGCTGCGCGAGCGGGCCATGGATTTGCCGATTATCTGCGACTACCTGCTGCAGTATTACAACGAGAGGCTGAACGGTCGCGCGGTAATGGTCCGTCCCGCCCTCATGGGGAAAATGCAGCGCTACTCCTGGCCGGGCAATATTCGCCAGCTGGAAAATCTCATTAAGCGCTATGTCGTGATGGGAACGGAAGATGTGATCCTGAGCGAACTGCTGGAACCCAATGAGCGTGACCCTGTGGACGCTCTTATGCTCGACGGTCCGGTTTCTCTGAAGAAATTAACAAGACAAACAGTCCGTAAATTAGAAGCACGTATTATCCTTAACGCGCTGCACGCAAATAACTGGAACCGCAAGAAGGCGGCGCGCTCGCTCGACATCAGCTATCGCGCCCTCCTGTACAAGCTGAAGGAAGTTGGCATTCCCCAGCGGCGCTCGAGTTCCAACAATAAACACGTGGAAGATAAGGCCGAGTAATTCGTGATGAGGTGACTGATGTATCCGCAAGCATGGGCTCTGAAAACGCTGAAATTCATGTTGGTTACAACCGTACTGCTGGGCGTGTGCGCGATCACCAGCTTCGCGCAGAACGCTCCATCGCAGCAGACAGATTCTTCGGGCGCCGCTAAACCGGTACTGCCCGCGAACGACGAAGGTAAGGACGTTGCTAAGGCGACGCCGTTGCCGTCTACCGACACGACGGCATCCCGCGTGTCCAGCGTTAAACCGGACGCTTACGTCATCGGCATCGGTGATGCACTGGATATCAACGTATGGAAAGAGGGCGAACTCTCCAAGACCGTCGGCGTCCGTCCGGACGGGATGATCACTCTGCCCTTGGTCGGCGAGATCAAGGCGGTAGGGTTGACTCCGACCCAATTGCAGGACCAGCTGACTGCCTCGTTGACCAAGGTCATGTCGGATCCACAGGTCACAGTGATAGTCCTTTCCGTGAATAGCCTCAGCTTCAACATCATGGGTAATGTGCTGAAGCCGGGGTACTATCCTCTGACCCGTCCTGTGACCGTACTGGATGCGATCGCGCTCAGTGGCGGGTTCCGTGACTTCGCCAAGGAAAAGAAGATTTACATCCTGCGGACCTCACCCGACGGCAAACAGGAGAAGTTGCATTTCAACTACAAGGAAGTAATCAAGGGCCAGAAGATGTCACAGAATATCTTGCTTCAGCCTCGCGACACGCTGGTAGTTCCCTGATCGTAAGAAAAGACGCGAGAGCTAGGGGAGGATGAGATGAAACGGCAACTCGGACCCATTTTGACCGCAGTGGTATTGCTCTGCGCCCCAATAGCATGGTCCCAGAGCGGCTCGACGGGCTCTTCGTCGGGCGCCTCCAGTAGCTCGTCCCAGGGCACCTCCAGTAGTTCGTCCCAGGGCGACTCCAGTAGTAGTAGTTCGTCCCAGGGCGCCTCCAGTAACTCGTCGGAGGGGGCAACCGGAAGCTCGTCATCCGGCGTTTCGACCAGTTCCTCATCGAACGATGTCACGAAAGCGCCAGCAGGTATTTCCACGAGTTCGTCTCCTGGCATGTTCACAACCTGGGGGGCAGGCGATGCTCAGCAAAATGGTTCTGGTGACCCAACCCAGAGTGGCGGGACTGGCGCGACCGGCGGAACCGACACGTCGCAAACCGGCGCAGGTGGACCACAGGACACCTTCACTCATCCCGAGCGACTACCCGCCCTTAACTTGTTTAGTGACGTCGTAGGCCATACCGGCATGAGCGCGTTCGTTACCGTGGGATCTAGTCTGCAGCGTGTCACGCAGACCGGCTCTGCTGCGTATTTGGAAGGCGTTTCGCTCTTCACGGGCGGCCTTAGCCTGGCCCAGGTGCGGCCTTCCTTGCTGTGGTCGGTGGGGTATGCCGCGGGTACCAATTTGTCGAACTCTTACGGCTACGGCACCTATACCAGTCTGAGTCAGGCAGGAAACGCACAGATCGCTTGGGCGTTCGCCAAGCGCTGGCAATTTCGCGCCAAGGACAGCTACATCTACACCGACGATCCCTTCCAGCCCTTCTTCACGTATTTGGGGCAGCCTACTGCCAACAATCCCAATCCGGTCGTTTACATTCCTCAGGCTATCGTCGAGCAGAATACGGCGAGTGCCGACCTCAGCTATAAGTTGAGCCAGCGCGACGTAGTGGACTTCGTAGGTGGTGAGAGTTTCAACCGATATTTGAGAGGCTACAGCGGATTGTGGAACTCCTTCACCTACTCCGGAGGCGGCTTTTACCAGCACGCATTCTCACCCCATCTGGCTGTGGGAGGCGGGTACATATTCCAGGCCTTGGATTTCGGTCATGGACAATCGCGCGCGGGCGTAAACACGTTCCAGACCTTCGTGAATTACAAGTTCAACGCCAAGCTGACCGTCAGCGGCTGGATTGGACCCGAGCTGACCTTCACGAAAAACATTATTCCGGTCTTCTGCTCGCCTTACGGGTGCTTGGTGGAAGTGCAACACAAACACCAGTGGAATATCGCCGAAGGCGGCACTGTGAAATGGAACCCCTCGTACAACAACTCGCTGGGATTTACTGCCGCCCACCAGGTTTCCAACGGTGGCGGAATCCTGGGCGTTTCCAACTTTTACCAGGGAGCGCTGACGTATTCGCGTCAACTCAACCAAATGTGGGCCTTTGGACTTGGCGGTTTGTACCAGGACAGCAAATCCATCGCCCAGTTCCGGGCGAATCAGTACTTGAAGTCCTGGGCGTGGACGGCAGGCTTTACTCGCAAACTTTACAGTGAGGCGTGGAGCCTGAACGCGTACTACGCATACCTGTGGCAATCACAAAACTACATCGGTTTCCCGGGCAAGGCCTCAGCCAATGGCGTGGGGTTTTCGATCCGGTATGGCTGGAACCATTCACTTGGACGGTGATTCTTATGATGCAAGAATTTGACGAGCAGAAGTCGGGACAAGGTTTCGAAGACTATTGGGCAATCGTACTCCGCCGCAAGTGGTGGATCCTGGGGCCCCTGTTTTTTGGCTGGGCGATCGTGTTTGCATCGGCCTGGTTCTTGCCGGCGCACTACGCGTCGGAGAGCGTCATCCTGGTCGAGCCGCCGAAGGTGCCCAGCAGCCTGGTCGCACCCAACGTCGAGGTTGATCTGGCGGACCGCGTCCAGAGCATGAGCACGCAGATCCTCAGCCGCACGCGTTTGCTCAACCTGATCGAGCGCTTTCACCTGTACCCGGGCTACGCCAATTCGCCCGACGATCAAGTGCAGCACATGCGTGACGACGTCAAGATGGACATGATTACCGGCGAATCGAATATCTCCAGCAAGCCCGAGCTGGTCGCCTTCAAGATTTCCTACAAGGCGACGGACGCCAGCGTGGCGCAGAAAGTGACCATCGCTCTCACCTCGTTCTTTGTGGATGAGAACGTGCGCGCCAGCCAGGAACAGTCGGAAGCGACTACCCTCTTCCTTGACTCGCAAGTGCGCGCCCTGGGCGAAGCTCTTGCGGACGGGGAGGCCAAAGTGCGGGCATTTGAGGCCCAGCACGACGGCTCGCTGCCGCAACAGCTGCAAAGCAACATCCAGATCCTCGGCGGCATTCAGCAGCAGATGCAGGCGGCACAAGCAGCCAAGGAACGTGCCATCCAGCAACAGACCTACTTGAACTCGGTGCAGAGTCAGTATCAGAACATGAGCGACTCCTCCATGGTGCCCACCAGCATCGACAACCAGCTGGACGCCGCAAGGTCCACCCTGGCCGCCATGGAAGCCCGCTATACCGACGATCATCCCGACGTCAAAAAGCTGAAGGAAACCATTGCGTCACTGGAAAAGCTCAAGAAAGACATGGCGGCAGAGGCGCGGGACAACATGGAGTCCAGCAACGCAACTACGGCTCAGGTGCAGGCGGGGATGCCGTTGGCCCAGATGAAAACCCAGATGAAGCTCAACCGGACGGAGATTGAGCGGGCCAATCAGACGATTCAGCGGCTGCAGCAAACTGCTCAGGTCTACCAGGCGCGCCTCAACGCTACCCCCGCGGTGGAAGCGGAGATGGGCGACATGCTTCGCGACTTCGGCAACATGAAGAAGGAATATGCCGAACTGCTGGCCAAGAAACAACAGTCAGCGTTGGCCACCAGCCTGGAGAAACAGCAGCAGGGTGCGCAATTCCGCATCATTGATCCCCCTTCGCTTCCCAACAAGCCTTACTTCCCTGATCGCTTTAAGTTCTCGCTCGCCGCTATCGGAGCGGGCCTGGCTCTCGCCATCCTGTTTGGATTTGGCTCCGAGTTTATGGATGACCGTATCCGTGGCGAGCAGGCATTGACCGAAGCGATCGATCTGCCGATCCTGGCCGAAATTCCCCCTCTGTCTACCGAGAAGGAGTTGCGCCGGGCCCGATGGGCGCCGCGGCTCGCTGTGGCAGCGGCCATTGTGATCTTGATCTTGCTACCCTCGGGCGTTGCCTACGCCTACTGGTGGAGCACGTAAATGTACAAACAATTTTTCGGGTTGGCCCGCAATCCTTTTGAGATCAGCCCCGACCCGTTTTTCTATCACCCGACCCCGCGCCACAACGAGGCCTTGGCCAACCTGCACTATGGAGTTGGCCGCAGAAAGGGCTTCATTGTCATTACCGGCGAGGTGGGAACCGGCAAGACGCTGTTGGTGCGCTGCCTGCTGGCCGAGCTGCGCAAGAACAATATCGCCTTCGGATATGTGTTCAACCCGCTGCTGCCGGTGGTGGAGTTCTTTCAGTACATCATGGCCGACTTGGGGCTTCCCTACGCCGGACGCACCAAGACCGAGATGCTGCTGGATTTGAACCGTTTTCTCATCCAACGCCATGCCCGCGGCTTAATCACCGCGCTGGTGGTGGACGAGGCGCAGGCACTACGGAACGATTTGCTGGAAGAAATCCGCTTGTTGACTAACTTGGAGACCTCCCAGCAGAAACTCCTGCAGATCGTTTTGCTGGGGCAGCCCGAGCTGGAGCTAGTGTTGGATTCCCCCGAGTTGCGCCAGCTCAAGCAGCGGGTCTCGTTGCGCTGCCAGCTGCAGCCTCTGGACGAAGCGCAGACCCGCGCCTACGTGCTCTCGCGCCTGGAACGCGCCGGAGCTCCGCCCCAGCCACCCATCTTTTCCGACGACGCGCTGGCCAAGCTCTTTGAATATTCGCGGGGCATTCCGCGCATCATCAACAACCTTTGTGAAAATTCGATGGTCAACGCTTTCGCGCGCGAGCAGCGCCCGGTAACCGGCGACATGATCACCGAGGTAGCGGCAGACTTCCGGCTCATCAGTCCGGCGCTGCCCGAGGAAGTGCCCACGTCCTTCGCCGCCAGCGAAGAGACCAACGACAGCCTTTTGCGCTCCCTGTTCCGCATGCTGCGGACCATGGATAACCAGCAATTACAAACCGAGAAACCGATGCAAGCCACTGCCGGGAGGAGAATCTAAACCATGAGTCGAGTGTACGAAGCGTTACAGCGGTCCCAAGGTGATCAAAAATCCAGTGCCTCGCCTTTGGTTCCCGATCAGCAGGAAACTGCCACTGCCGTTGCCACAGCCACATTGGCCCCCGCCGAAGCGCCGGCGGAAAACTGGCTGGATGTCCCCACGGATCGGATTTTGCGGCCTATGCCCACCCCCGAGCAACGCCTGGTCGCGATCACCGAGCCGGAGGGCACGGGCGCCGAGATGTTTCGCGTCCTGGCCACGCGGCTGGCCCATATGCAGAACAAGCGCCGTTTGCAGAAGCTGCTCATCACCAGCTCGGTGGTCGATGAAGGCAAATCTGTCATCGCCGTCAACCTGGCTCTTACTCTCGCCAGGCGTACCAACGAGCGCGTCCTGCTGATCGAAGCCGACCTGCGACGGCCCACCGCCAGCCTGCTGCTCTCCTCTTCTCCATTGCCCGGCATCAGCGAATGGTGTGAGGGCAAGCTGGCGCTGGAAGATTCTCTCTACCAGGTCAACGACCTGCCCTTGTGGTTCCTGCCTGCTGGTCATCCCATGGATGAGCCGCTGCCGCTGCTGGAGTCCCACAAGTTTGCCCAGATGCTGGACCAGGTCTCCACCGGCTTCGATTGCGTCCTGCTGGATGCCACACCCCTGCTGCCGATGGCCGACTGTACCTCGCTGGCGCGACTCTGCGACGGCGTGCTGGTCGTCGTCCGCGACGGCGTCACCCGCAAGAAGGTACTGAACAAGGCGGTCTCCTGCGTCGAGAAATCGAAACTGGTGGGCGTGGTCTTCAACGGCTCCTCCATGTTGAACATTGACTACGATCACTACTACGGCAGTAACTACTCCTCTTCCAAATCGAAGAAAGAAGCCAAAAAGGACGTTCAGAGGGATAAGGATAAGGACCAGGTCAAAGCGGCTTCGGCATGATTCGTTTGTTCAATGCCTACTTCCCCACCCGCACACTGTTGCTGACGGTGACCGAGGCCTTACTTGTCACACTCGGCTTCGTGGCAGCAGTGGTGTTTTGGGCGGGAACGGCCACCGACGCCAATATCTATCTCCTCTACGAAAATGGCTTCGGGCGCATTGGACTGGTAGTAGGCGTTTTCCTGCTGTTGATGTACTACTTCGACCTTTACGATTCCATTGTTCTGTCGAATCGCCGTGAGGTAATCACCCGCCTTGTCGGCGTGCTTGGTTGTTGTTTCGTGACCGTTGGCGTTCTCTACTACGCCTTCCCGGAGATCAGGCTGGCAGGCACCACGTTGTGGGTCGGAATCGCCATCGTCGGCGTCACCGTCCCGGCCTGGCGAAAGCTCTTCTTCGTTCTGAACCGCTCCGCACGCTTTTCTGAGCGCGCCATTCTGTACGGAGATGGCCCGCTTGCAGCGCCGCTGATGGAAGCGATTACCAGCCGCTCCGAACTTGGCGTGCGGGTAGTCGGTTTCGTCGGTCAGAGCACCGAGACCAGCGCCGGCATCCCCCGCTTTGACGATAACGACCTGGATGAGATCGTCGAGCAGCGCGGCATTCGCCGGATCGTCGTCACCATGGGCGACCGTCGCGGCAGACTCAGAGTCGATAAGCTGCTGAAGCTGAAAACCCAGGGCGTGTACATCCAGGATGGTCCCGAGTACTACGAGAGCATTACCGGAAAGATCCCACTGGATTCGCTGCGCCTGAGCTGGCTGCTCTTCTCTCCCGGCTTTCATGTCCGCACCGCGCTGCGTCTCTATAAGCGCGTCTTTTCGCTGTTGCTGGGCAGTCTCGCGATTGTCATTACCGCGCCCATCATGCTGCTGGCGCTTATCGCCATTCGCCTCGACTCCCCCGGGCCGGCGATCTTCCGCCAGAAGCGCGTCGGCGAAAACGGCAGGCTGTTTACGGTCTTTAAGTTTCGCTCGATGTACGAAGGCTCGGACAAGAAACATCTACGCCCGGCAGAGTACGGAGACGATCGCATCACTCGCGTAGGCAAGTGGCTGCGACGCACCCGCATTGACGAGTTGCCGCAACTCTTCAATATCGTCAAGGGAGACATGGCTTTCGTCGGCCCGCGGCCTTTCATCCCCGAGCAGGAAGAAGAGTGTGTAGCGAAGATCCCGTTCTACAAGGAACGTTGGTTGGTAAAGCCGGGCGCGACCGGCTGGGCGCAGATTAATCGCGGCTACAATGTTACTCTTGAAGACAATCGTGAAAAGCTCGCCTATGACCTCTTCTACATAAAGAACGTGTCGTTCGGGCTCGACCTGTTCATCATGTTTTCGACGATTAAAATTTTGCTGTTAGGCCGGGGCGGCCGATAAACGTGAACGTCATGTTTTGTGCGAAATTCCTGCTAACCCGGATCGCAGAGATTGCTATTGGATTATTTATGCTGCTGGTGGAGTGAATGGCAAGGTGTAGTGTGGAAGATTACGCCATAATCACGCGTCAGGCGGCAGTGTGCGAAGACATTGAACCTTAAGGGAAACTACTCCATGAAAAAAGCTCTTATCACCGGCATCTCAGGGCAGGATGGCAGCTATCTTGCCGAATATCTGCTGGAGCTCGGCTACAGCGTCTATGGACTGGTGCGCCGCGAACCCAGCACCATGCGCTGGCTGCAGGGTATCGCACACAACATCGAACTGCTGTACGGCGACATGCGGGACACGGTCTCGCTCGAAGTCGCCTTCGCCAAGGCATTGCCCGATGAGGTGTACAACCTTGCGGGGCAGGTGTTCGTGCCTACCAGCTGGCACATGCCTGCCGAAACCTTCGACATCAACGTCGGGGGACTCACGCGCGTCCTCAACATCGTTGAGCGTCTCAAGCCTGATGCCCGCGTCTATCAGGCTTCCAGCTCTGAGATGTACGGCAACCTGAACGGCCTGCGTAACGAAGAAACACCGCTGGCGCCGACCTCTCCTTACGGGACCTCGAAGACCGCGGCCCACCGCCTCTGCGAGGTCTATCGGGCGCGCGGAATCTTCGCCGTCGGCGGCATCCTCTTCAATCATGAATCGCCTCGCCGTGGCCCGGAGATGGTGACGCGCAAGATCACCTTGGCCGCTGCCGACTGGGCGCGCGGCAAGAAGAACAAAGTCAAGCTCGGCAACATGGAGGCGCGCCGCGACTGGGGCTTCGCCGGCGACTACGTTCGCGCCATGCACGCCATGCTTCAGCAATCCGAGCCTGTCGATTACGTGATCGCCACCGGGCAATCGCACAGCGTTTACCAGTTCGTTGTGGAGGTGCTGCGCTGCCTTGATCTGGTGCCCCCCGGCACCGATGTCGCCGAGATCGTCAACCAGTATGTCGAAGTCGATCCCAAGCTGTTCCGGACCGGCGAGATTCACGACTTGCGCGGCGACTCTTCCCGGGCGCGGCGCGCGCTGAACTGGCTGCCTGAGGTCGATTTCCACGGCTTGGTGCGCATGATGGTCGAGTCCGATACCGGCGCGATGCCGCGGGCTGAGGCCGCGAGATCGCAGTTCGCCAGAAGCGGAGCATAGAGCCCCACAGATGTGATCTTGTAATATGGCCTCGAAGCCTGGGATGATTCCCGTCGAAGAAAAACCACCAAAGACCGTCGGCCGCTTCGTTCCCTGGCTGCTGACGGTCTTCGTTGTTCTGGTGCTTCTCTTCGGCGCAGCTGTCCTGAACAACAACCATTCCATCGGCGCGAGATCGCGGACGAAATTCACCGCCCAACTCGACCGCGCCATCGAGACTTCCACGCGCCGGATTGTCCAGAACCCGGATAACTATGGCAATCCGCCCCTCATGTTTATGGTGGGCGACATGGCCGAGATGTCGGCCGATCCCCGATTGCAGCGATATGTTCAGGACTACCTCGCCAGCAATCGCGTGCGCATCCCGGGACGGCCGGCTACCTGGTACTACGCTCATTGGGCAAGCCCCGCCGTTGACGTTCCCATCATTCCGCGCGCGGAAATACCATATTTAACTTGGCAGAACCGCTGGTTCACCTACGCCAGCGCGCCCGGCCGGGTTGAGATCACCCCCGCGGATCGCGACGACCTCTTCTCGCCCACGAAATACAGGTGGGGCATTCGGCTTCATTATCAGCTCGTGGCGCTGGACATCTATCGCCGATTCAACGGCCCCTCTGCGGAGTTGGACAGCGCCATCAATCCGGTCGCGGAAGGTGTGGCGCGCGACGCCTATTGGGACTTCCGCGTCAACGACGCCTATTACCAGCGTAGCGCCTGCATCCTCGGCGCGGGCAGGCCCGACCTCCTGCGCAGCCGTTGGATCGAGCGCATCCTCGATGCCCAAACTCCCGACGGTACCTGGAATTACTGCTGGCATGGCTGGTGCCGCGGAATTCTCGAGTTCCAGTTGCACGAGGACAAGGATCGCGGGCACTCTACAATTCAAGCGGCCTGGGCGCTGTATATGCTGAAATACCGCTATTCGGACTGGATCGCCCAACACTATCATTGAGCGCTGGTCGTAGTGCAGTCTCGTCGGAGCGCTTGGAATTTTGCTCACAGCTCTTCAATATCGTCTGCTGATGAAAATCGCCCCCGCCGAACCGCGGATCATGGGCGAGTCGATCTACCAGAACAAGTCGAAGCTCAAGATGACCTTGGGCGACGTGTCGGAGTTCGTCCGCGATCGCACGGTCATCGATTTCGGCTGCGGTGACGGCCTGGAGTCGATCGAACTGGCGCGGAGTGGTGCCGCAAAAGTCATCGGCATCGACATTCGCCAAGGTGCGCTCGCCGCGGCAGCCGCCAACGCCCGCGCCGCCGATGTTGCCGAGCGTTGCGAGTTCGCGACCACCACCGCAGCCAAAGCCGACGTCATCATCTCGCTCGATAGCTTCGAGCACTTCGCCGATCCCGCCGCCGTGCTGGCCATCATGCACGACCTGCTGAAACCCGGCGGAATCGTCCTGACCAGCTTCGGGCCAACCTGGTATCACCCGCTCGGCGGGCATCTGTTTTCGGTATTTCCGTGGGCACACCTCGTGATGTCGGAAGAGGCGCTTATTCGCTGGCGCGGACATATCCGTTCCGACGGCGCAACCCGCTTCCGCGAAGTCGAAGGCGGTCTGAATCAGATGACGATCGCGCGCTTCGAGTGTCTGGTAGCGGCCAGCGGCCTTCGCCTCGAGAGCCTGGAAACCGTACCGATTCACAAGCTGCGTGTCGTGCACTGCCGATGGACACGAGAATTCACCACTGCCCTGGTCCGCGCCAAGCTCGCGCGTACCAACTAGAGCTCTCTCGCTACTTGCAGGTATCGATCACCACTTCGACACTCCCGTTCTTCTGATGTCCTGAGGAATCACCTTTGCCTAACCCCTCCGCCGGCGTCCCTTCGGCAATGAAGTGATGATTCACCAGCCAGGTGCGCACGCTGATGGCTCGCCTCTGGCTGACGTCGCGATTCTCTGCGTCCGCGTCCGACACGGCTGTATAAGCCACGATGCGCGCCGGATGTTTGCCGGCTTTCGCAACCAGCGGTCCCAAAATGTCTAATGTTTGCGAGGCATCATGATTCAACGTCCAGCGATGCGGCACGAATAAAGCATCGGCACCCACAACCAGTCGGCTTGAGCATTTCTCATCCTGCTCGGTGATCGCCGCTGCACCTTTTACAGCCGGAGATGCCGATTCTTGCTTCTCGCCGCGCGGCTCGGTAACCGGGGCATTCTGGACCTGCGCGAGAGCCAGGCTCATTGCCAGCCCGCAAATGCAGCCCGCGAACAGCCATCGAAATACCCGGAAGCAAAGCGTGCAAATGCTCATCAAGTTTCTAGTGTAGCGTGTGCCTGGGCGCCCCCGGTCTCGCGGTGTTCGAGACCCGGGTAAGTGCGCACCCAGCACTCGAAACTGGAAACTCGAAACGTCGCCTACGCCCTGACCGCCTCCGCATGCTTTGCACGCCGCGACGCGTACAGGGGGAACATCTCCGCCAGTTCCAGCACCTCGTGGCGGACCCGCGCCAGCAGCGCCTTGTCGGTGCGGTTGTGCAGCACCTCGGAGATCCACTTGCCCACCTGCCGCATCTCGCCTTCTTTCATGCCCCGTGTGGTGAGCGCCGGCGTGCCGATGCGAACGCCGCTCGGCTTCAGCGGCGGATTGGTGTCGAACGGGATCGCGTTCTTGTTCACCGTGATGCCGGCCTCGTGCAGTGCGTTCTCCGCTTCGCTGCCCAGCATGCCCTTGGCAAACACGTTCACCAGCATCAGGTGCGTGTCCGTGCCACCGGAGACAATGTGGAAGCCCTCGTCGGCCAGCGTCTGCGCCAGCACCTTGGCGTTGGCGACGATCTGCCGCGCGTAATCCTTGAAGCCCGGCTGCATCGCTTCGTGGAAGCACACCGCTTTCGCGGCGATGATGTGAACCAACGGCCCGCCCTGCACACCTGGAAAAACCATTTTGTCGATCGGCGCGGCGTATTCGGTTTTGGAGAGAATGAGTCCCGCGCGCGGTCCGCGCAGCGTTTTGTGCGTGGTAGAGGTGACGATCTGCGCGTGCGGTACGGGCGAAGGATGCGCGCCGCCGGCAACCAGTCCAGCGAAGTGCGCCATGTCCACGAGATAAATTGCGCCCACTTTGTCGGCGATCTGCCGCATGCGCGCGAAATCGATGGTGCGCGGATAGGCGCTGCCGCCGCCAATAATCAGCTTGGGGCGCTCGCGCTCGGCGATCTGCTCCAGCTCGTCGTAGTCTATGGTCTCGGTTTCCTTGGTCACGCCGTAAGGAACAATCTTGTAGGTCTTGCCCGAGAAGTTCAGCGGATGCCCATGCGTCAAGTGACCACCGTGCGCCAGGTTCAGCCCGAGGACAGTGTCGCCCGGCTTGATGACGGCAGCGTATGCGGCCATATTCGCGGTCGAGCCGGAGTGCGGCTGCACGTTGGCGTGCTCTGCGCCGAACAGCTGCTTGGCGCGATCGCGCGCCAGGTTCTCGACCACGTCGGTGAACTCGCATCCGCCGTAATAACGTTTGCCGGGATACCCCTCAGCATACTTGTTGGTGAACACCGACCCCGCGGCCTCCAGCACCGCCTCGCTCACAAAGTTCTCCGAGGCGATCAGCTCCAGCCCCTCGTGCTGACGACGCTCTTCGTTCTCAATCGCTTCTGCAATCTGCGGATCAACTTCCGCCAGCGGACGCTCCATAGGATTGTTGGTCATGATTCCGTCCTTCGCCAGGATGTGTGCAGCAAGTATCTCGGGCGCAGGCAGTTCCGCGTCTTCCACGCTTCGTCGAACGCTGCAACTGCCGCCCACAATTGTAACGCGGCTGTATGACGGAGGTTGTGACTCGCCACGATCGTAAGGGTTTCGCTTGCCTGCGACTCATGCCACAATGAGTATCGGCTGAGAGCCGACGGCCCACAGCTAAAGGAACGCCATCATGGTCACCAAAGCCGTCTCTGAAGTTCTGGCCGCAAGCCGCATGATCAATGTGCGCTACGCCATTCGCGATCTGGTGGTGGCTGCCGAAGAGGTCGCGCGCGAAGGTCACGAGATCCTCTATCTCAACATCGGCGACCCCTGCAAGTTCGACTTCCGCACCCCGCCGCACATGATTGAGGCCGTGCTGAAGGCGATGGTCGATGGCCACAACGGCTACGCCGAGTCGCTTGGCATCAAGCCTGCCATCGACGCCATTGGCCACGAGGCCGAGCGCAACGGTTTCCGCGCGATCCAGAGCATCTTCGTCGGAATCGGTACCGGCGAGGTCATCGACAGTTGCCTGACCGCGCTGCTCAATCCCGGCGACAACATTCTCACGCCCAGCCCTGAATATCCGCTCTATGGCGCCATCTTGGCCAAGCTGGACTGCCCGGCGAACCCCTACGATCTCGACGAAGACAATGGTTGGGAGCCCGACGTCGCGGACATGGCGCGGAAGATCAACTCGCGCACTCGCGCGATTCTGCTCATCACCCCCAACAATCCCACAGGAGCCGTGTATTCCAGGCGCACGCTGGAGAAAATTCTGGAGCTGGCCCGCCGGCACAGCCTCATCGTTTTCGCCGACGAAATCTATGACAAGCTGATCTTCCATCCCGACGAGAAACATGCTTCGATCGCCACGCTGGCGCCCGATGTTCCCATTGTCACCTTCAACGGCTTATCGAAGGCCTACATTGTGCCCGGCTGGCGCATCGGCTGGGCCATCGCCACCGGCCCACGCGAGGTGCTTCATCCTTACATGCAGGCGGTGCACCGCTTGCTGCGCGCTCGCTTGTCGGCGCCCCATCCTTTCCAGCACGCCATCAAGCCGGCGCTCGAGGGCCCGCAAGATCACCTGGTAGAGGTGCTTCGCAAGTTGCGGCGCCGTGCCGATCTAACGGTGCAATGGGCCAAGCGCACTCCGCACGTAAAGCTCACGGCGCCGAAGGGAGCGTTTTACGCCTATCCCACGCTGCAAATTCCGGACGACGACCTTACCTTCGTCACCGACTTGCTGAAGCAGGAACATGTGCTGGTGGTGCACGGCTCGGGCTTTGGCGAGAAGCCGGGCACGCGCCACATCCGCATCGTCTTCCTGCCGCCGGAGCACGTGCTGAGCGAGGCCTACGATGCCATGACGGAATTCATCAAGCAGCGCTATCAATAGCCCATGGTCGATATTCATTGCCACATCCTGCCCGGCATCGATGACGGGTCGAAATCGTGGGAGATGACGGCGGAGATGTGCCGCATGGCTGCGGACGACGGCATAACTCACATCGTCGCTACCCCGCACGCCAACGATACCTACCCCTACAGTCGCGAGCGTTATACGGAGATGCTGGGCCAACTCCACGACGCAGCCGATGGCCAGCTGATGTTCACCCTCGGCTGCGACTTCCATTTTTCTTATGACAACATTCGCGATGCGCTCGATCATCCCCGCCGCTACTCCATCGGCGACACGCAATACCTGCTCATCGAGTTCAGCGACTACGACATTCCTCCCAGCGTGCAGCAGGATGTCTTCGCGCTTCGCAGCCGTGGCATCATTCCCATCATCACCCATCCGGAACGCAATCAGGCGCTGCTGAAGAAACCTGAGTTGGTGCTCTCCCTCATCGAGCAAGGCTGCCTGGTGCAGGTGACGGCCAACGCGGTCACGGGCGAGTGGGGTAAGTCTTCGCAAAAGATGGTGGAGTGGCTGCTGAAGCGCCAGGCACTTCACGTCGTCGCCAGCGATGCGCACGATCCGGTCAGGAGAAAGCCGATAATGTCGGCCGCGCGCGATGCCATAGCAGCGATGGCGGGCGCGGAGGTCGCTGCCGCGCTGGTAACGCACAACCCGGAAGCGATTGTGGAAGGTCAGAGTCTGCCTTGACACAACCTTACCGTTTTCGCAGGCGATACTCCCGTTGTTGGCTCGTCGCCTTTGCGTGCGCCTTGCTGTCGACTCTGGTTGCGGCGCAGTCGCGCGATACGGCAGTCCAAAATGCTGTCACCCGCGCAATGGTTGGGCAGCGCGGCACCGCAATTGTGCTTGATGTCCGTTCCGCTCAGGTGATTGCGTCGTACCATCTCGACGTGGCTGCGCGTCGTGTTGCCTATCCCGGCTCCAGCATCAAGCCCTTCACGCTGATGGCGCTGCTGGAAAACGGCAAGCTCGACGGCCACACCGCTCTCGTTTGCAAGCGCCCGCTGACGATCGCCGGCCGCAAGCTCGACTGCACTCATCCCGACATCAAACAGCCGCTCGATACCGCGGCAGCCCTGGCCTATTCCTGCAACTCCTACTTCACCACCGTGGCTTTGCGCCTGACTCCGGCGCATCTGCACGACAGCTTGGTGCGCGACGGCTTCGCCTCCGTCACCTCTCTGGCGCCGGACGAAGCAACGGGCGCGGTCGCGCTTGCAGAATCCCCGGAGCAGGAGCAGCTGCAAGCCATCGGCGAGTGGGGCATCAAGATCACGCCTTTGGAGCTGGCACGCGCATATCGGCAAGTCGCCGCGCAGCAATCGAAGCACCACGCGAAGCTCGATCCACTATTCGACGGCTTGCAGCAGTCGGTCGCCTATGGAATGGGCCACGCGGCACAGCCCGACTCGTCGATGAAGGTTGCCGGCAAGACCGGCACCGCACCCGCGGACGAAGGTTCGTGGACGCATGCCTGGTTCGCTGGATACGCGCCGGCAAACGACCCAGAGATCGTCGTCGCCGTGTTTCTGGAGAAAGGCCGTGGCGGAAGCGATGCCGCCGGAGTTGCGCGTACGATCTTCGCAGCGTTTGCGGAGTCGCGGACCGCACAATCCTCTTCTGCGCAACCAGGGGGACGGCGGTGAAGCGACTCTGCTGTCCCTTCGTCGTGTCGCTCCTGCTCGCAGTCGCCGGCAATGCCCCTCCCGCCACGGGGCAAGGCGCCGGGCCAGCTCAAACCGGCTTTCCGCAAACTCTGCATGTCCGGCTCTGGTATCTGCATCCGCTTTGCGACCTTCGCATTCGCGCCGGCTCCGGCCAGGCGCAGCTACGCATATGCGCCACCTGCAAAGCTGCACCGATCATTACCTTGGCTCTGCGCGCCTCGGGCTCGTCAATCCAGATAGACAACGGAAAATCCAATGCGACCGAGCTTCGTCTCAACGGCGCCTATGAATTGCTTGCCACCGATTCGCCGCCTATCCACGCAGACTTCCCCGTTGAACTTCGCGCCATCGACAATCATCTGCTCATCACCGCGTTGCTGCCGATGGAGGAGTACGTCGCGGGCGTGCTCGCGGGCGAGACGGGCAACTTCAAATCCGACGAAGCGCTGAAAGCGGTGGCCGTCGCCGTTCGCACCTACGCCTTGCACTTCGGCAGCCGGCATGCGCTCGAGGGCTTCGAGTTCTGCGACACCACCCACTGCCAGGACCTGCGCATCGGCGGCATCAACAGCCACCTTCGCAAGATCGCCGGCGAAACCGCGGGCGAAGTTCTCTGGTACGACGGCGAGCCCGCCGCAACCTACTATCACGCCAATTGCGGCGGCACCACCGAGGACGGTCGCTACATTCTCGGCAACGACGAAGCGCGCGCGCCCTATCTTGTGCAGCATTCGGATCACTATTGCGTACGCGATAGCGGCACCGAGTGGCGTAGTGAAGTCTTCAAGCACGAACTGCAGCGCGCGCTGGCCGATGACGGTATCGATGTTCCGGGCAGGTTGAAGTCAGTCTCGGTTCTGCATCGCACCACAAGCGGGCGGGTGGAATTCCTACGCGTCGCCGGCAGCACGAGCGTAACTGTCTCCGGTATTGCCTTTCGCTCGGCAGTCGGACGCCACATCGGTTGGGACCGCCTGAAGAGCAATCTTTATGACGTGAGCGATCGTGGCGACCACATCATTTTTCATGGCCGCGGCCTGGGGCATGGCGTCGGCCTGTGCCAGATCGGCGCCGAGGTCATGGGTGAAGAAGGGCACTCCTATCGGCAGATCCTCAGCTTTTATTATCCCGGCACGCGCCTCGGAGTGGCGGCGCAGGGCCTCGCATGGCAGCAGTTGGCCAACGACGACATCGAGCTGCTCACTTTACAACCCGATCGCGACCGCTCGTTGTTGCCCATCGCCACACGTTCCATGCACCAGGCCGAAGAGAGCACGGGCTTGCTCTATCGCGCCAAGCCGCGCCTGAAGGTCTATGCGACAGTTGCAGAGTTCCGCAACTCAACCGGCGAGCCGGGGTGGGTTGCCGCTTCCACCCGCGGGCGCACCATTCGGATGCAACCGCTCGATGTGCTGCGCCAAGCAGGCACGCTCGACAGCACCATCCGCCACGAGCTGCTCCACATCTTGATTGAGTCGTACGCGCAGCCCGGCACGCCGCAATGGTTTCGCGAAGGTTTGGTGCTGTACCTGACGGCGCCCGCGCGTGCGACTTCCCCCCAAGCCGCAGTGGATGCCGCCGCGTTGGAGAAATCGTTGCGCGCCCCACAGACCGAGCAGGAGCTGCGTAGCGCCTACGCCGATGCACAAGCGCTCGTCACTCGATTGGCCGAGCTGCATGGGAAAGACGCGCTGCTGGAATGGGTCCAGAACGGTTTGCCGGCGGACATCATCCATAACGCCGGCATGAGTTCGACGAGCGCGGCACACGCGCACCTGCGCGAATAGGGTTGTTGGGGGGTGCTAAGAGCTAAGAGCTGCTTCGCCAACCATCGCCGAGACCAGCGAACGAAAGACCTTTGCACCGTCGGTCATGCCGAGCTGCGGCTCGCTGGCTCGCTCCGGGTGCGGCATCATGCCAAGCACGTTTCGTCCTTCATTGCAGATTCCCGCGATGTTTTCGATTGAACCGTTGGGATTGGCCTCAGGCGTAATCTCACCCGACGGCGTGCTGTAACGGAAGATGATGCGGTCCTGGTCCTTCAGCTCGGCAAGTGTGCGCTCATCGCAGAAGTAGTTACCTTCCATGTGGCCGATGGGGATCTCCAGCACCTCGCCCTTCGTGAGCTGCTGCGTGAACGGCGTACTCGTGCTCTCTACGCGCAAATGTACCGGCTTGCAGACGTATTTCAGTCCTACGTTGCGCATCAGCGCGCCCGGCAATAGTCCAGCCTCGCAGAGGATCTGGAAACCGTTGCACAGGCCGAGCACAAGCCCGCCAGCGGCGGCGAACCTGCGCACCGATTCCATCACCGGCGAGAACTTGGCGAGCGCGCCCGTGCGCAGGTAGTCGCCATACGCGAAGCCGCCGGGGACGATAATCGCATCGCAGCCCTGAAGGTCCGGCGAATCATGCCACAGAAACGTGACCGGCTGCCGCGCCACCTCGGAGATCACCCAGTAGGCATCGTGATCGCAATTCGAGCCGGGGAAAATGATGACACCGAATTTCATAAGGCAGTAGTTAGCCCTTAGCAATTAGCAGTCAGCCGAAAACTTCTCGCACCTTCATTCGTGGCCAAATGCCAACTGCTACGTGCCGCTTCCTGGAGTGTAGCATGGGATTTGCGCCACCCTGAGCAGGTGGGCATCCAATCAGTCATGCAAGTCTCACGCCACATTAACATCACCGGCGAGGCCCTGAAGCGATGGTTCGTCGCGCAGTGCTACGACTCCCTCGCCGTAGGCGCGCTATGGTGGGCTGGGCTGTGGTACCTGCATGTGCCGTTCGCGCCGTTCTGGGGGATTCTGGCCGCCGCGTTTCAGTTCATTCCACACTTTGGCCCTGTGTTGGCGTTCTTCGGGCCGGCACTCGCCGCCCTCATCGCTGACGGCTTCGAAGGATTTCTCTACGTCCTCATCCTCTATGGAGCCGTCATCGTCATTGATGGACTTCTGCTGCAGCCTGTGATCATGCGGCGCACGGCGCGCGTGCCCATCTGGGCATCGCTGATCGTTCCGATTCTCCTGAGCCTGATCTTCGGCTTCTGGGGATTGCTGCTGGCCGCACCGTTACTTGCCGTGATCTTCGCCTATCGCGCCTATGGAAAATCGCGCATGCAGCCGGGGGTGCCGCAGCAGACTCCTCCCGGACACGTGATCACCGGCGGGCAGCTCATCTCGCCGGGAGGACCAGGTCAGCTACCGCGGGAGGGGCAATAAGTAAGCCTTTGTATCAGGAGCCTGCCCTGAGCTTGCCAGAAGGCCCGTGCCCTGACACAAACCTCTCTGTGCCTCTGTATCTCGGTGGTGAAACTCTTCTTACCGCATCGCGTCTTCCACTTCGCTCAGCCAATCCGGCCGCTTCAGCAGTTCGCGTGGTTTGGGCCCATCCGCCGCACCAACAATGCCGTCGCGCTCCATCAGATCGATCAGGTGCGCCGCCCGCCCATAACCAATCCGCAGCCGCCGCTGCAGTAGCGATGTCGAAGCCTTGCCGTACTCCAGCACAATCCGCACCGCGTCCTGATAGAGCTCGTCATGCTCGTCCCCGCCCGAGCCTTCGCCCTCCGCGCCACCCACACCCGTCTCGCCATCCTCCCGCGGAGCTTCCAGGAAATTCTCCTCGTATTGCGCCGCGCCCTGCGAGCGCCAGAACTCCACCGCCGCCGCAATCTCCTTCTCCGTAACCAGCGGCGCATGTACGCGATGCACCCGCGCAGATCCGTTCGGCAGATAGAGCATGTCGCCGCGCCCCAGCAGCGCCTCGGCACCGTTGGCGTCAAGAATGGTTCGCGAATCGATCTTCGTCGCCACCCGGAACGACATGCGCGCCGGGAAGTTCGCCTTGATCAGTCCGGTGATGACATCGACGGAAGGCCGCTGCGTCGCCAATATCAGGTGAATTCCCACCGCCCGCGCCATCTGTGCCAGCCGCGTGATCGACGCTTCAACGTTCTGCCCGTCAAGCATCATCAGGTCGGCAAGCTCGTCGATGATGATGACGATGTATGGCAGCGGGCGCTCTTCCTCATCCTCAAACAAGCTGGCTGTATTGCCTTCGAAAAGCTTGTTGTACTGTTCGATGTTGCGCACGCCCTTCTCCGCCAGCACCTTCAGGCGCCGCTCCATCTCGCGCACCGCGTTGCGCAGCGCATTGGACGCCAGCTTGGGCTCGGTGATGATCGGGGTGTGCAGGTGCGGCACGCCTTCGTAGTTGCCCAGCTCCAGCCGCTTGGGATCAACCAGAATCAGCCGCACCTCCTGCGGCGTCGCCTTGTACAGGATCGACATGATGAAGGCGTTGATGGCGACGCTCTTGCCCGAGCCTGTCGAGCCCGCGATCAGCAGGTGCGGCATGGTGTTGAGGTCGGCGGTGACGATGCGGCCGTTGATGTCCTTGCCCAGCGCCAGCGTCAGCTTCGACTTGGTGCCGATGAACTCCTGCGCCTCCACCACCTCGCGCAGCCAGATGGTCTCGCGCTCGTGATTCGGCACTTGAATGCCGACCGTCGACTTGCCGGACATGCGCTCGATGAGTATGCTCTCAGCGCGCAACGCCAGGCACAGGTCGTCGCACAGGCTGGTGACGCGGCTGTATTTGATGCCGGCCTCGGGCTTGAACTCGAATGTCGTGACCACTGGCCCGGGATTGATCTGCACTACCTGGCCGCGGACGTCGAACTCGCCGCATTTTTCCGCCAGCACCTGCGCCAGGTTCTTGAGATCGAGCTCGTTAATCGCGCTGTGCTCGTCAGGACGATGGAGCAGCGCCGTCGAAGGCAGCTTGAAGTTGCCGGCCAGACGCGGCATCGTCGTCTTGCCGTGCTGCGTGGCATCAGCCCGCGAGGTGACGGAAATATCTTCGACAGGCCCAGCGGTCCCCAGCGCTGTCTTGGATTCGGCTTCAAACATCCGCTCGATGCCGGTTTTTGCCGGTGCGCTGTTCGGAATGGGCGCCGGCGCCGTGTTGTGCGATGTCGCAGGCTCTTCCTCCTGCGCGCGTTTGGGCACAAGCTGCGCGGTCACAACCGGCTTGCTCGCTGCGGCGCGTTTCTTCTCCAGGTCCTTCGCGGCTTTCTTTCGCGCGCGTTCTATGCGCCAATCGGTGAAGCGATCCAGCGCGGCGTAAACAAAGCCGAAGCGCGTCTGCGACCAGATTTGCAGCGCGCCGAACGAGAATGCGGTCGAGAGATAGAGCCCGACGGCGATGAACGCCAGACAGATTAGATAAGCGCCAACGATGTTGAAATAATGAATGAGCGCGTCTGCGACAATGCGCCCCAGCAGCCCTTCGGATGGAAGAACGCCCTTCCAGTGGATCGGCCGCGGCAGCAGGCCGATGAGCCCCGCGAGAAATATGACCAGCGACGCAGCACCGGCAGTCTTCGCATAAGGCGACCTGATGGGCCGCGAGCGAAACCAGCTCAGCGAGTACATCGCCAGAAACGCCGGCAGCAGGAACGCCGAAACGCCAAAAATCTGCAGTGCGATATCGGCGCCAAAGGCTCCCACAACGCCAATCCAGTTATGCGAGGGACGCCCCGCCAGCGGAGTAGCAGCGGTATTCAGCGAGGGATCGAGCGGCGAGTATGAGACCAGCGCGAGGACAAGGAGGGCCGCAAAGACAAAGACCAGGAATCCGATCAGCTCATTGAGTCGGCGGTTGGCCGTCAGAGTAAATGGACGAGCGATACTCATCGTGGCGTTCGGTCGTCTTGGATTGCGCCGCTTGCGAGAACTCATTCCAACTCACCCGTGCAAGCAGACACGAATCACCCCGCAGCAAGTCAGGACGCAAGATTTGCCGGGAAGTACAACCGATGCGGATTCGCCAAAAGGCAGTAGTCAGTGGCCACTTGTGAGTAGCCGCTTGACAGCCAGTTGGTCTGCCGATACGCCAGAGCTAGGAGAATTATCCCAGAAGTGCGCCTCCAAAAATCACAACCGGGGGTGGCGAAGTAGGTTCGCTAGAGGCAGTAGTCAATAGTCAGCAGCCCGTAAAATCAACAATCCGTCATTGCCATGAACGGAGAAGTCCGTTAAGGACCTTTCCCCACCTCTGCTGCGCCACGGAGGAGCTCAGCGCTTTCCGGAGGTATGTAACAAAGCCGTTCGGCGATCATCACCTGAGTCTCCAGCTCCATCAGCGAGCCGCTGGCCTAGAGTTTCGGTAAAACAATCCCCTTCTGCGCCTGGTACTTCCCGCCGCGGTCCTTATAACTCGTTTCGCATATCTCGTCGGACTGGAAGAACAGAATCTGGCACAGGCCCTCGTTCGCATAGATTCGCGCGGGCAGGGGCGTCGTGTTCGAAATTTCGAGCGTGACAAAGCCCTCCCACTCCGGCTCAAACGGCGTCACGTTGACGATGATCCCGCAGCGTGCATAGGTTGATTTGCCGACGCAGATGGTCAGCACGTCGCGCGGAATCTTGAAGTATTCCACCGAGCGGGCCAGGGCGAACGAGTTGGGCGGGATGATGGCTACATCGGTCTGTATGCTGACGAACGAGCGCTCGTCGAACTTTTTTGGGTCAACGATGGTGCTGTTGACGTTGGTAAAAATCTTGAACTCGTCGGCGACCCGCAGATCGTATCCGTACGAAGAAAGGCCGAAGGAGATGACGCCCTCGCGGATTTGCTTCTCCGAGAAGGGATTGATCATATCGTGCTCGGTGGCCATTTTGCGGATCCAGCGGTCGCTCTTGATGGACATGGGGCTCCTTGTCATTTTAAGAAACGTCATCTTACGGAATGCCGGGCGAATTGACAAAGGCCTTATCCTAAACGCGTGCGCCGCAATGCCAACCTATTCGGGACGCTGGATAGGAAAATCATCGTCCTGCTCGGACTCCTGTTAGTACCTGTACTGCTGCACGCTCAGCACGAAACCATCACTATCAAGAGCCACTCCAGGGCTGGGAAGGGTCAGCCGGGCGAGCGTGTTTTGCTTTATGGCGAACTCGGCGACAAGTCGGTCGTACTCCGGTGCGTAGCTTCGCACAGCGATTGTAAGGAGCTGTCGCAGGCTCAATACAATATCGAGCGGCTTCTCGATGGCGAAGGTTCCTACCCTAATTGTCCGAATGTAGACCTCTACCGCCTCGGTGCAGACTCGTTCCAAGAAGAGCCGCTTGGGGAGTACTGCCTGCTTCGTGAGCACTAGATTCTGCAAGACCGTTGACAATGCTTCCCCACTTCACTACGATTCGCCCATCAGCTCGCAAGTCATCGTTTCACCGGGGCTTACGTCGACCCTTGGAACTCCGGTAGAATCGAGGATGCACCTGCGGTGCGGGCCACGTCGCCTGTGCGAGCGTTCCCTGCGGAGCCACTTGTGATCAAACTGGACCTGATCAACGAAGTTGTCACCAAAACCGGCGTTACCAAAACCAAGGCCGAAATGGCCGTCGAAACCGTCTTCGAGAGCATGAAACGCTCGCTGGCGCGCGGCGATCGCATCGAGTTGCGCGGCTTTGGCGTCTTCACCGTCCGTCCGCGTAAGACCGGCATCGGACGCAACCCGCGCACCGGCGCCGAAGTCAACATTCCGCCCGGCAAAGCGGTACGATTCAAGCCCGGCAAGGAGCTGCAATCCATCGAGTAGCCGGTGGCCAGTGGCTACTGGCCGGTTGCGAACAGCCAATTTCAAGTTTCGCCTCCCTCGGCTGGTGACTCCCACGGCTTTGCGGATTCATCTTGTAAACTAAGAGTCGGCCACTCTACTGGTCACTGACCACTGGCACTGCTTCCCACGATGTCTGATTCCACGCCGGTATCCTATACCTTCGAAGTTTCCTCGTATCCGCAGGTCTTTGTCGCCCCACCTGCGCGGCACCGGCGCTACTGGCTGCACATTCTGCTGCTGCTGCTGACGCTGCTGAGCACGTTGATCGTCGGCGCACGGCTGCAATACAACTTCACCCACGACTTGCCGGCATTCGATCCCGACACCTTCGTTTTTCCGCTCTTTCACCTGGGTTGGATTCTGGAACATCCCGGCAGAATATTACTGGGCGTGCCGTTCTCTTTTACATTGATGGGCATTTTGATGGCCCACGAATTGGGCCACTTCGTACTGGCCGAAAAGAACGGCGTCTACGCTACGCTGCCTTACTTTATCCCCGCCCCGACGTTCATCGGTACCTTCGGAGCGGTCATCCGCATCAAGTCGCCCATTCGCTCACGCCAGGTCCTCTTCGACATCGGAATCGCGGGCCCAATTGCCGGATTCCTCATTGCGGTTCCTGCGCTGTTCTGGGGTCTGGCGTTGTCGAAACCCATTTCCCCGCTGGCTTCGAACTCAGTTGTAGAGTTTGGTTATCCGCTCATCTTCAAGGTCGTCAACCACCTGCTGGCGCCTTTCAATGCCCACGCTTCCCCGTTGAGAAACCTGTACCTGCATCCCGTCGCCGTTGCTGCCTGGGTGGGAATGTTCGCTACTGCGCTTAATCTCTTGCCCGGTGGGCAACTGGACGGCGGTCACATTACCTACGCCGTCTCACCGCGCGCTCACAAGTGGGTCACTCGCGCCGCGATTCTCGCGCTTCTCGTGATGGGCAAGTTCTGGCAGGGCTGGTGGCTCTGGGCCGTCATTTTAGGAGTCACTGGAATGCGCCATCCCAACGTTCCACCCTGGCCCGACATCGGTCGTGGCCGCCGCTGGCTTTCTCTGCTTGGCGCCGTCATGTTGGCGCTGACTATTGTCCTGGTTCCAGTTACCGTCTCCGGCTCTTAAATCCCACGCCCCAGTAGTAGCGCCACACTCCCCCATCGTGGGACTGCGCTTGTTCAGAAACCAACTCGGGGCCGCGATGTGCAATCAAAACGTAGCAGGAGACACTATGAAGTTTAGGGCCCTGCACGTACTCTGTATCTGTGCCTTGGCCGCCACATGGATCGCGTGCGGCGCCGGGCATCCAACAATCACTCGCGTCACGGTCACTCCTGCAACCTCGAGCGCGCCGGTGAGTCCGCGGACCGATGTGCAGTTCACCGCCACCGCGACCTTCACCAACAACACCAGCCGCGACTTGTCGACGGTTGATGGACTGACGTGGGCCAGCTCCAACACTGCCGTCGCCACCATCAGCGACGGCGGCAGCGCAACCTGTGTGTCAGTCGGACAGGTCACGATCACCGGGACCGCACCCTCAGATCTGAACCTGACGGTGAACAACGGCATTAATAACACCTCGCCGAAAGTCAGCGGCACAGCCCAGCTAACCTGCACGGCCGTGTAAGAGGCCGGTGTTTCGCGGCTAGTGTTATTCGCGCGTACGCACCCAGTTTGAACATCGAGGCCGCACTGGACGTTTCCGGTGCGGCTTGCGTGTGACACTCAAGCGCCCGGGTGCAGCAACATCCAGATTCCCAGTACCAGAATGATGCTTGCGACGATCGCGCGAAAAACATTTTGCGGGATGCGCTGCAGCATCCACTTGCCGGAGAGCGTTCCGATGACCACCCCCACCGTCGCCAGCGCAGCTAATTGCCAATGCGAGACTATCGCCCTGAACTGCAGCGCTCCATAGACTGGCATTCGGCACACATCGACGAGCAAACCTATGGCTGTTGCGGTGGCCACGAATGAGTCGCGCCGGAGGTCAAATCCCAGCAGCGCCGCGGAGCGGATGCCGCCCTGGTTGCCAACCAGCCCTCCGAAGAGGCCAGAGAGTGCGCCCGCAATCCACGCCATATTCCTGCCGAATTTCATGCGCGCGGCGAGTCCCGTTAATCCCGTGATTCCCGCAAAGACGAGAAGCGCTCCCAGCACATAACCAAGAACGGCGTTGCGCAACCAGATGTGTAGAATCGCGCCCAGCAGCCCGCCGGCCGCGCTGGTCAGGCCGAAGCTCCAAAGTACGCGCCGGTCTACATGTTGGCGGATGATGGCAAAGCGCAGGCCCGTGCCGAGGAAGTGCGGGATCGAGACCAGCGCGACCGCCAGTTTTGTGCCGACCCATGCAGCCAGTAGCGGAGTGAGAATACTGCCGATGCCGAAGCCGGAGATGGCGGCGATCGAGCCGGCAACGATTCCCGCTAACGTGAGCAGCAGCGTGTGTTCCACGGCCATGATCTTGCCCCACAGCGGAACCGGGTGACAGCGGCTCTCCGCCAGGGCTATTTAGGGAACGATTGTGGCGACCTGACAAGCTACGGTCCCGCCTTTGTGCGGGACAGCATAAACATCCACCGCATTCGAGCGCGAGACGTCCCGGATGTAACCGCTAAATCCAATGTAACTGCTGTTCGCGCCCGCGCTCCGTCTTACCTCATCGGAGCGCCAGTCACCAACCACTCCCAGACCTGTAATCGTTCCGTTGCTGGCGAACACGATCTCTGACGGGGCGACACCATCCCGCAAATCCCATGCCCAGCCGGCGATCCAAACCGATCGCGGCCAGCCGCTGCCGATCACCGTAGTCGATTCCACCTTGCCTCGGCAATTATCACCGGGCGCGACACTAAATGCCGAAGCCAGCGGCCGCCCTAGAAGATATGGGCTGCGCTCCGTGAACACCGATAGTCGCTGGTTTCGCAGGTACGGGACGAGCGAGCGAGCATAGTCCGGATGCGAGTCAGCCCATGCCAATTGCTCATTATCGCGAACGTCAGTCTCCAGAGCCACCGCCGCCACGTTGATGTTGAAGCCCTGCTGCCTGGCTTTTGCAATCGGATTCTGCACTTTGCTGGCGGCAAGCACGACTATCGCGAGGATGGCGACCTCCGCCAGGACAAAGCCTATGCCAATGGGACGCAACGACGCCCACCTCCCGAAAAGCAGCAGCGCCATACACAACCAGAAAAGCAGGGCGCACGTTTGATAACGCCCGGCAAATGCCTCATCCACTCCGAATCCGGCCCGTCCCAGTGACGTCACCAGACCGGTGGCGAGAGCAAACAGCAACAGCAGCGAAAACAACGTGCACAGCGCGGGCGAACTTCGAAAGTATGCCGGCAGTTGCCATAGCACGAATGCCAGCACGACGAAACCGGCCACGCCCATGATCTCCGCCATCCGGACATTGCTGTGTACCCATGAGCTCCCGAAATACACCACTACCCATTTGATCAGCGTAAGCACCTGGCGCCGCGAGTGGATTTGGCTGGGCTCGATATACACCGTGTAGTTGTAGAAGAAAGAAAAGATGGCAACGCCTGCGGCAACCACGATGCTCAGAATGGCCGCAATTCCTACCCGTAGCAGCACCGCTGCAATCACCAGTAGCGGCCACACCAGGTTCCCATTCGACAGCGAATATGTGGCGCAAGAACCGGCCGCAATACTCAAGACCAGATACTTCCAGGACGACGAGGCAACAGGATTCGCCCGCGTATCCCGCCAGTACAGCAGCAGTCCGACGCATGACAAGCTGGCAAACAGAGGAGGCAGGAAAGAGCAGAAGCCGGAGAAACCCATCACCAGGCTTGGCCACTGCGAGGGACAGAACAGGCAAAATGCCGCTAGGCCTACGGACGCACGCCACAGCGCGCCACGCCACCCGCCCAGCACCCACATGCTCCAGGCGAGCACCGACAGCTGCACGAATTGCAGGACAAGATTCACCACCAACAGCGACGTTTGCGTCGCGCGGAACCAGCGCAGATCAGCCAGTAGAAACAACCTTGGGATGAGCACTCGATGCTGGTTGTACTGCCGCCATAGCCAGTCAAAGGTATGGCCGGGACCTTCATTCGCGGCAAAGTCGATCTGCGACCATCCATCCCAAAACGGAAGCTTGCTGTGCCCCAGCACCGCAATGTATGCGGCGAAAACGATAGTCACGGCGCCGGCGCCCAATATCGCGTAGGAGAGCACATTCGCCGCCGTCGCCAGGCGCGCGCCCGCATCCGTCCTGACATTCTGCCGGCTTGCAGTTGTGGTGGCGAAACTGTTCATTTGCCTGCAGAGGCCCTCGGCTCAGGAACTTCGTTCCAGCATTCTACTGCGATTGGCTGAAGCCTTTGCGCCGCTGATGGCTGTAGCGCGCGAGCGCGTCTTCGATCACCGGCAGGGCATGCTTCGCGGGCAGGATTTCGTCCACTTCTACCGTCTTCTGCTCCAGTTGCTTGTAGTCAAGAAAGAAGCGGCGCAGCATGCTGAGCCGGTGCTCCGGCATTTCGGAAGCTTCGTGATAGGAATTGAACTCCGGGTCGCGCGTGGCCACGGAGATGATCTTGTGGTCGCGCTTGCCGGAATCGACCATGGTCATCAGGCCGATCGATCGCGCATGGATCAAAGTCAGCGGCACCACCGCCTCCTGACACAAAACCAGTACGTCGAGCGGGTCATCGTCTTCCGCCAGCGTCTGCGGGATGAAGCCGTAGTTCGCCGGATAGTACACGGCGGAATAGAGCACCCGATCCAGCTTGATGAGGCCGCTCTGCTTGTCGAGTTCGTACTTCACACTGGAGCCGAAAGGGATCTCGATAACCGCAGTGAACTCGCGCGGCAAATCTTCACCGGGAAAGATGTCGTGCCAGGCATGTGTCATCGCGGGGCGTTCCGGAACGAGCGGGTGAGCTTCATTGTAGCCGAGCCAGGGCAACGGCGGCGTTCCCTCGCTTTGAAAGCGTACGCGACGGCGTTCCGTTGTTTTTGAAAGGGCACGCCTTCAGGCGTGCCGCAAGTGGCGGGACCCAGCCGGCTTTAGCCGCTGAGGGGATTCAGCAGAGCGAGATCAACCCCACAAAATCAAAAGACGCGGAAATCTTCCGCGCCTCAAATCTCTCTGCGCCGCCACTAATAGTGGTGTGGCAGCTCTTGCTCGGTATCCACCGAGCTGGTCAACGATCCCACCAGATAGCTCACCACAATAATTCCCACCACGGCAATGGTCACGATATCCATGGCCCACCTCCCCGATCCAGCGGCTGATGCTGGACCCATCCTCGTCCCGTTTGCTGCTGTTACCCCTATAGACGTGAACCCCGCTCGGAAAGTGCCTGGATTCTGTCAACACTCTGTCAATTCACAAAGCTCGGCGTCGATCCAGTCAGCGTAACAGGTCCTGTCGTATTGATAACCATTTTGTAACATGCCGAGGGCCCTCGCCAAGCCCTTGACGTGTATTGGCATACAAGGTTCTCCCTGCGCGGAAGAGGCTGAAATCGTTGATGAGGGGCGGCCCTACTTCTTGTCGTCAACCAGCCGCAGCACCATGCGATCGATGGTGTCGAGCGCTTTCCTGGTGGGCATATTGTTGTTGTTGGTCATGATGGAGAAGGCGATGTGGTCGCCCGACCGCGTGGTCGCGTAGCCGGCCAGCGTGTACACGTGCGTGAGCGATCCCGTCTTGGCCCGGACCACTCCCGCCCCGACTGTGTTGCGGAAGCGATCGGCGAGCGAGCCGTCCACCCCCGCCACCGGCAGCGTGTCCCGGTATGCCTTCCCCCATGGCTGCTTGGCCGAATACCCCAACATGGTGACGATGGCTTGCGGCGTTACCAGGTCCTCGCGCGAAAGCCCGGAGCCGTCGTAGAACGCGAACTGGTCAGCTTTGATCCCGGCATTCACCAAAAAACCACGCAGCACCTCCAGTCCTCCCTCTATCGACCCGGAGTTTCCCTTCTCCTTTCCCAACAGCCGGAGCATCAGCTCGGCATGCAGGTTCTGGCTCACCTTATTGATGACCCGCAGGTCCTGCACCAGCGGCTGGGATTGATAGCTGGCCAGCACCAGCGGCGTCGGAATTGGCGGGCGCGTGCTGTCGCCGCCTCCCGATGCCATCGAGGTCACACTGAACGTCTGCGTAGCCGCTAGCTCGGTATGCCGTGTGCGCGCATGGCCGTAAATCGTCACGCCGCGCTCCTCCAGCAACTCGCGAAACAACCGCGCGCTGAAATCCGCCGGATCTTCAATCGCCAGCGCCTCACCGAACCCCGGGTCGTCCTGCGGGATGGTTCCCCAAAAGGTGAGCTGGTTCGATCCCGGCTCCCGATTGATCGAAACCACGCGCGGCTCACTGCCCGGCGTGGTGATCACGCGATTTTCGATCTTATAGTACCCGGGAAACGGAGTGACGTTGAGAAATGCCCGTTCCCCCGGCCGGTCCGCGGGCATGATGTTCACGAAAATTACGTTGTCGTTGATGGTGAGCGCCGACACCGGGGCGCCCCACTCGCGCGCCAGATCGTCTTGCGACCACCCTTCGCCATAGCGCTCCCACACAAAGTAGGAGTCGTCGGCCACGATGTCGCCGTCGACATATTTCAACCCATGCTGCACCAGCTGATCTGCCAGTTGCTGTAGCACCTGGATCGGCGGCGCCTTGCGTTCGGTGTGCATGCTGTACGGCAGCGTGCGACCGGAGAGATTGGGATCGCCTCGGCCCACCAGTACCAGGTCCGCATCCAGGCGGCCGTACTTATCCAGCGTGCCCATCGTTTCTACCGTTGTCTTGAAACGATAGTCCGGGCCGATCAAACCAAACACCGCCGCAGTCGTGAAGAGCTTCGCATCGGAAGCCGGAGCGAATAACTTGTCGCTATTGAATGCCACCAGCGGTCGCCCGCTGTCGAGCGAGACAGCATAGACTCCCCAGAAGCCGTGCGCCGCTTCAGGATCGTCCAGCATGGCCTCAATGTCGTGACTTATCCCCGCAGAGGACTGAGGCTTGTTTTTAGTGCGAGCAGAAGCAGGAACGAGCAGCGCCAGGCAAACAGCCAGCACAACGAAATAGCGGACCCGAGACATAGGACTACTCTCAAATTCTAGCACCGGGTGCAAGCTGCTAGAGCCCCAGGTCCCGCGGTTTTCGAGACCTGGGTAGAGGTCGCGCGCGGGTGCCCCAGGTCTCGCGGTTTTAGAGACCTGGGTGAGCCGCGCATAATCGGAGTGCGCGTCCAAAGCACGGTTCCCACCCAGTTTTTCCTCATCATTCACACAAATCCACATTGCTGCACCGTGAATGGGCGTTGAACGCCACCTTGCAGGAGACTACATTCCGAGGAGTCGCCCCAAAAATCCGGCGATTTTCGCGGGTTCCCGATTTGCAACATAAGATCACAATATGTTGTATTCTGTTGTTGACATCCACAAGATGTGGAGTTATTGTTTGGCCCACGTTCGGGAATGACAGTTGACATTCCCTCTGAAAAGCCGTTGGACAGGGGTGGTCCGGCGGTAGTAGCCGGGACCCTCAAACAAGCGCTGATGGCGCCTGCCCTGAGCGCAGCCGAAGGGCGGTTGTTGGGGTGGATTTGCGGTGACCGCAGGCTGAATCACTCGCTGGTTGCGAGAGTATTGGGCCCTCCCCCATCGTGTTGCGCTGGGGATTATTGACCGACGAAGTCACCGCCCAGACGATGACATCTGCGGTGTTATTTTCCAAGTCAGAGGCCGGGCTCCCGACAAGCGCCGTTTTTGCGCTTGTTGGGACCGGATTAAGCCCGTCACGGCCCGCGCCGTGGCGGATGTTATTGCGGTGACGTAATCCCCGGGGGCTTCTTCTCTGCTGCCATACGCGAGCCAGAGAAGAGGCCCCCGCAACCTTGCTGCAAAGAATGGGTAGAGCCCGGGGTCGGCACGATCAATCGTGAGTGGGAGGAGTCAAATGACCATGCAGGAAGAACTGAGGCTCTACGCCGAGTTATTGCAAGAGGTGGCGAGCGACAAGGTTGTCCCCCGCTATTCTGCCGACTCACTCCCTTACGGGTGGGAAATACAGCGGCAATTTCAGCCCAACGGATTTATCTGGCTCGGCACCATTCGCGTCGGAGGAGTAGACATCCTGGCCCTCTATGCACTGGCGGAAGACGAGCAGCGCGTTTTCTTGAACGCCAAACTCGCAGCTTCCATCGGGCATTGCTGATCGCTCATGCTTTCTTTGGATCGCGATGGTTCGAGCCCGGAAATCCGTGGTCCTCAGCAGTTCGTTTCGGCGTTGCTGTTGCATTGCAACGAAACCAGTCCCGCAACGTGGGACGGCATAAGACACAAGACCAACGGGAGTTCGCTCCCGCGACCTTCATAACGGTATACATTCTCCTCAGGAGCAAGAACAATGGCCGACATCACAACAACAACGACGAGCGCCGCAGTCCCCGCGACCACGAAAAAGGCGCCAACCACGACCACGACTATGACGAAGATCAACCCCGGCCTCACCTTCAGGCGCTTCTTCACCAAGGCCGGCGTCTCGCCCTACGACGAGCTCGAGTGGGAGCTGCGCACCGCGCAGATCACCGACTCTCAGGGCGGCGTCATCTTCGAACAAAAAGATGTCGAGACGCCCAAAGATTGGTCGATGACGGCGACCAACATCGTCGCCAGCAAATATCTGCACGGCCAGCTGGGCACGCCTGAGCGCGAGAGCGGCGTGCGCGCGCTCGTCACCCGCGTGGCCGAGACCATTCGCGACTGGGGAATCGCCGGCGGCTACTTCCGCACCGCTGAAGATGCGGCCATCTTCCACGACGAACTCGCGCACTTGCTCCTGCAGCAGAAAGCCGCGTTCAACTCGCCGGTATGGTTCAATGTTGGCTGCGACCGCATCGAGCCCAACTCCGACGCGCAGAACTGGCACTGGAATCCACAAACGCATCGCGTCGAATACGGCGTCACCGGCTATCGCACTCCGCAGTGTTCCGCGTGCTTCATCAACTCGGTGAAGGACTCGCTCGACTCCATCCTCACCCTCGCCAAGACCGAAGGCATGCTGTTTAAGTGGGGATCGGGCACGGGCACCAATCTGTCGCCACTGCGCTCCTCCACCGAATCGCTCTCCGGCGGCGGCACCGCCAGTGGCCCACTCAGCTTCATGAAGGGTTTCGACGCCTTCGCCGGCGTCATCAAGAGCGGCGGCAAGACCCGACGCGCCGCCAAGATGGTCATCCTCAACATCGACCATCCCGACATCGTCGAGTTCATCGAGTGCAAGCAGAAGGAAGAAGCCAAAGCTTGGGCGCTCATCGAGTGCGGCTACGACGGCAACGGCCCCGACAGCGCCGCCTACTCCTCCATCTTCTTCCAGAATGCCAACAACTCCGTGCGTGTCACCGACGACTTCATGTACTCGGCGCTGCGCGACAGCGACTTCTCCACCCGCGCAGTGAAAGATGGCCGCCCCGTCGCCACCTTCAAGGCCAAAGACATGCTGCGCAAAATCTCCGACGCCACCTGGCACTGCGGCGATCCCGGCATGCAGTACGACACCACCGTCAATCGCTGGCACACCTCGAAGAACACCGCGCGCATCAACGCCTCGAATCCGTGCAGCGAGTACATGTTCCTCGACGACTCAGCCTGCAACCTTGCCAGCCTGAACCTGATGAAGTTTGCACCGAACGGAACGTTCGACGTCGAAGCCTATCGCCATGCCTGCGCCATCATCATCACCGCGCAGGAAATCCTCGTCGACAACAGCGGCTATCCCACCGAGGCGATCGGCCGCAACTCGCACGACTATCGTCCGCTGGGACTCGGCTACGCCAACCTGGGCGCGCTGCTCATGGCCGCGGGCTTGGCCTACGACTCCGATGCCGGCCGCGACTACGCCGCCTGCGTCACCGCCATCATGTGCGGCGAAGCCTATCTCCAGTCCTCGAAGATCGCCGAACTCTGCCAGCCGCTGTCTCCAGCAACCGAACTGGTCGCGAAAGAATCAGGCGTTGGAATTGGAAGATTGTCATCACCAGGCGAAGCCGAGGGATCTGCTTTTGCTGACAACCGAGAACCGGCAACTGACAACCGTCTTCCTGGCGCTGCCTGTCCCGGCTGGTACATCAATCGCGAGCCTTTCCTCGACGTCATCCGCATGCATCGCGCTTCGGTGAACAATATCAACCGCACGAACGTCCCCGCCGCGCTCTACGAAGCCAGCAAGGATTGCTGGGACGAAGCCCTGAAGCACGGCGAGAAGTTCGGCTATCGCAACTCGCAGGTGACGGTGCTGGCCCCGACCGGCACCATCGGCTTCATGATGGACTGCGATACCACCGGCATCGAGCCCGACCTCGCGCTGGTGAAATACAAGAAGCTGGTCGGCGGCGGCATGATCAAGATCGTCAACAACACCGTGCCGACCGCGCTCTTCAAGCTCGGTTACACCGCCGACCAGACCAACGCCATCGTCAGCTACATCGACGCCACCGGCACCATCGAAGGCGCGCCCGCAATCAAGGACGAGCACCTACCCGTCTTTGACTGCTCCTTCAAGCCGTCCAGAGGCACGCGGTCAATCCACTATCTCGGACACCTGCGCATGATGGCGGCGGCGCAGCCTTTCATCTCCGGCGCAATCTCCAAGACCATCAACATGCCCGAGTCGGCAACGGTGGAAGAGATCGCCGAGGCTTACATCCAGGCGTGGAAGCTGGGGTTGAAGGCAGTCGCGATTTACCGCGACGGCTCCAAGAAGGCGCAGCCGCTGAGCTCGATGGGCTCGGCGACCGCGAAGTCCGGTACGGGTGCGGTTGCGGCAGCTCCGGCGGAAGTTGTCGACGAGTCCGCTGCGCCCCCGCGCGCCGTGCGTCATCGTCTCCCTGACGAGCGCCTCTCCATCACCCACAAGTTCAACGTGGGCGGCCACGAGGGGTACCTCACTGTGGGACTCTACAAAGACGGTATGCCCGGCGAGATCTTCATCACCATGGCGAAGGAAGGCTCGACCGTCAGCGGCCTGATGGACAGCTTCGCCTGCGCTGTCTCGATCGGCTTGCAGCACGGCGTGCCGCTGAAGCTGCTGGTAGAGAAATTCTCGCACACCCGCTTCGAGCCCAGCGGCTGGAGCGGCAATCCCGACATCGGCTTCGCCAAGTCGATCATGGATTACATCTTCCGCTGGCTGCAGTTGCGCTTCCTCACCGGACAGCAGCAGGCGCTCTTCGACGGCCTCCGCCCGAAGTACGTCAACGCCCCACCGCCGGGCACGCCCGACGAGAATGGCTACGGTCAGAAATCCTTCGGCGATTTCACGCCGCCGGAACAAAACCAGGGTGTCATCCTGAGCGGAGGCGCGCCCACTTCTGGCGCGTCGGAGTCGAAGGACCCCTATAGTGGCAGAAACGCGGGTGTGCATCACCACGCCGCCAACGCCCTGAAGGAACTGATCGACATGGGCGACGCCCCCGTCTGCACCGTCTGCGGCGCCATCATGACGCGGAACGGCAGTTGCTATCGGTGCATGAGCTGCGGAAGTACGAGCGGGTGCAGCTAGACCTATGACCTAGACAGGGAAAGAGAGAAGAGGGCACGGAGCAATCCGTGCCCTTGTCACAGATGAACATAGCTCTGCAGTTCACGTTGGGCGATGCCTATCGAAGCCGCTCGCAACAAGCGCGCGTGATTACCGAGAGGTGGGCTGCCGAGAACATGTATTGTTTGGCGTGTCCTTCGCCTCGAATCGAATGCACTCCAACAGGCAGCCCGGTCGTCGATTTTTTGTGCCCTCGCTGCGAGGCACCGTACCAGCTTAAGAGCAGCAGTCATCCATTCAGTTACCGCGTAATGGACGGCGCCTATCTGACCATGCTTCGGGCCGTGAAGATGGGTAGTACTCCGCACCTGTTGTTGCTCCACTATGCTCGGATGGAGGCTGTGGTTGCCGACCTACTTCTTATACCCAAAGTCGCCTTGACGGAATCCTCGCTGGAGAAACGTCTACCACTGCGAGTAAGCGCAAGAAGGGCAGGATGGGTAGGCTGCAACATATTGCTAGAAAATATTCCCGCGGACACAAGAATCAATGTTATTCGTCAGGGCGCAATAGTGCCTCGCTCGCAAACGCGCGCACAGTTTCGACGAACAGCGCCACTGGCGAAGATAAACCCGGAACAGAGGGGTTGGACTCTGGACGTGCTCAATGTCGTGCGGACCTTAGGACGGGAGCGGTTTACTCTCAAGAACGTTTACGAACACGAGAGCTCGCTTGCAGCTCTTCACCCTCAGAATCGACACGTACAGGACAAAATACGACAACAATTACAAGTTCTCAGAGACCTCGGTTTCATTGAATTTCTGGCGCCAGGCCAATACCGAATCCTGTAGTTCCTTGGCTAATGGCTTACGTTTCCCATAATTCTATTGGCCACCAAGTTCCATCGAGCAGGTTCTCCGGGTCGTCCTCGGTAATAACCACTTCAGTGAACAACTCGTCATCCCCATCCAAGCCGAGAACCATCAACTTAGGAGTCCTGTCTATCTCACCTGCCTTGGTCGCCGGATTGGCCCCCGCGGCCTCGCGTTGCAGCGCGGCAATCCACCATGTAAGCGCTTCATTAAGGGTGAGCCTGAGTGACCCACCCGCCATTGCGAGCCGGATTAGAAAGATGTCAAAGATAGTCGGGTCGTAGTTCATCGCGTTGTCGCTCTCGGTAACAAGAGATGGGTCACGAAGTGCGCTCGAACGCAAGCAACTCGAGCCTTTTCATTATGCGTGTAACTCAATTGGGGACCAACTCTCATCCAAGAGGTTTCTTGGGTCGTACTTGAGTAAGTCCACCTCCATCAAAACCTCCGGTGTCTCAGAGACGTCGCCGACCATCAGTTTTGGTGCTTCCGTGATGGGGTCAGAATTTGTGCCGAACTCAGATTCTGACGCATGGCGTTGGAGTACCGTAATCCAGTACGCCAAAGCTTCCTCAGAGTTTAGTGAGAGCGCGCCGCCATTCTCCTCCAGTAGCGCGAGGAGATGAAAATAGAGTGGTGGATTCGGATTCGTATGACGCTCTGGTTCCATGATCAGCCTCCAATTCGATCGATCCTATCGGCAGTGGGCCGCTGAACATGAGCCCAGGGAACGCAGCCCGCAGGGCGCCACAATCGTAGCCCAGCACGTGAGTGCTGGGAAAACAGTCCCAAGAAATCCCGAGTCCCTTCAGGGACGACACAACACCGTGCCGTCCTCCGCCGGGTGGCCCACCCAAGCTGGTCTTGCTTGGGTGGGGTCTTTTCTCACATCTCATTCGAAAACCCCCGCCCAAGCAAAAGAAGCTTGGACGGGGCACCCTCTGCATCCTTCCACTGCGCCGGGTGCCCCCCCTTCGGCTGCGCTCAGGGCGGGCTCTCGACTACGCTGTGCTTCGCTCGGGATGACAAGAATGCGGCACCCCGCGCCCAGCGAGCAATTGTGCTCAGATTACTTGGTAGCAGAACCGTAACATGGTGTCTGACCAAGTCATGAAGGAGAATCGAATGATATCGAAGAAGCTATTGGCTTTCGTTTTGGGCTCGCTGGTTGTGCTCGCCCTGACAGTGCCGGTAATGGCACAGAGCACCACGCAATCCAACACCACGACCACCACACAGAATCCACCGGCTGCCCAGGCGCAGAGCACCAGCACCACGTGGACGCACGAACCGGCCGCTACGGCGCCGACCGCGACCACTCAGACCACCGATACGACTATTACGCCTGCCGCCCCTCAGATGCAGCAGACCGATACGACGACGACCACAGTCACGCCTCAGCCGAAGGTGACCGATACCACGACCACCACGACCGCGCCACCGCCGAAGGTGACGAAGGACACAACATCGACGACAACAACCACGCCCCAGCAGCCATAGTTGTAAGGAGAATTCAATGATATCCAAGAAACTATTTGCTTTCGTTCTGGGGTCGCTGGTTGTGCTCGCCCTGTCCCTGTCGGTAATGGCGCAGAGCACCACACAATCGAGCAGCACCACAACGACCCAGAGTCCAGCTCCCGCTCAGGCGCAGAGCACCACCACAACGTCGACGCAGGAGCCGGTCAATGCGGCGCCGGCCCAGACCACTCAGACTACCGATACCACTACGAAGTACAACAAGCACCACAAAGTGAAGCAGACCGATACGACAACGACCACAACCCACACGCCGGCTGATCAGATGAAGCAGACCGACACGACGACTACTACAAACACCCCGGTGCAAAAAAACACCACATCGACGACGACCACCACCACCACGCCCCCGCAACAATAAATTGCGGGTAATCGGCCGTTGCCCCACCTTCTTGGGTGGGGCCGTTCGGTTTGAAGGGTTCACTCAGAAAACGACGGCGAGTGTAGCAACTAAAAACTCTCTCAACAGAGGGGTTCACCCCAGCGAAGTGTAGACGATTTTGTGATGGCCCGCCTCCAAAGTTCACCAGATTTTGCTTGCTTGGAGGATCGAAACTCTCCTGCCCAATTGGCAGCCCAGAGGCGCGTGGCTAGGCAGCTTCAGCGAAACTCTTGGTGCCACGAACCTCCCGCTCGGCTTGCAACCAATCTTCCATTGCGCGTCCGTCTTCCTTGCCCCGGTTTTCGTAGAGCTCGTACGCTCGCATGCGGACTTGTTCTTCGAGGTCGCGACTGGGGTCGGTTGGTGCGCTGGGTTTTGCTGGAACGCGGGTTGGCTTCATTGCGATGACCTCCTTCCCGTTAACCGGTGGCTTAAGGGCTGACTGGGGATTGTTTGCTAGGCGTGACTGAGATGGAACTTGACGACAGGAATTCCGTGATTCTCTCCAGCAGCTGTGCCGGTCCGTCGCCTTTGCGAACGAAGCAGTCTGCGCAGATCATGATCTCTTCCGGCACTGCACTCGCGGTAACGATGACGACAGGCACATTGGGCTTGTGACGCTTCATTTCCCGGGCGACAGTCCCACCATTGATACCCGGCATCAGATAATCGAGGACCACGAGATCCACTGGATAAAGCGCGAAAAGCTGCAACGCCTGCTCGCCGTCACACGCACTCAGGACTTTGTATCCTCTGCTTTCCAGTATTTGCTGTCGTGTCAGCAGAATCCCAGGTTCATCGTCAACTGACAGAATGAGTCTGACACCGTTCTTGGTGGGATATGGAGAAGAAAACTCACCGCGAAACTGTTGGGTGCTCATGTTCCCCTACCACGGACCTGCAATGCAGAGACGATAATGCGAGAGCGCCGCTGCTGTCTGTCTGGTAACAGACGATCAGAGCAGTCCAAGCCGGCTGAATTCTTCTCGCACTGTCCGGTAGCACTCGCAGGTAGCATCCTCAAGTTTTTGTCGATTTCTGATGGTTACATCGCCGCGGGAGTAATCAATGAGGCCGGCCTGATGCAACATGCCTGCCGCCAGTGTCACCGTGGTTCGCGGTGCGCCCAGCATCTGGCTGAGAAACTCGTGCGTAAGCGGCATGTGGTCGGACTGCACCCGATCGTGACAGGTCAGAATCCATCGGGCCAGGCGCTCACTGATGGTGTGCAGCCGGTTACACGCCGCGTTTTGAGCACTCTGAATCAGATTCGCGAGCACGTACTTCTGCAAATGGCTTCGCAGCTTCCCGTTCCGCTCGAATTCACTCTTCAGAAGGTGTGCTTCGATTCGAAAGCCTGATGCCGGGACCTGAATGTACGTCTCCCCCGGCATGTGCTCGGCCCCCAACAGAACGGGAAGTCCGACCACGCCGTCAATCCCGATCACGCCGACCTCAACCGTGGCCCCGCTCGCTAGAGTCAAAACAACTGACGCCAGCCCCTCTTCAAGGAAGTAGGCGTGATCAGCCTTGCCATCGAGCAGTTGGGCTCGGAGTTTCAGGTCGACAGGCGACAGGTGTGGCGCCAAGCGGTCAATTTCAGATTTCGGCAATGCCGCCAAGATTCGATTCTTGTAGGGTGTGGGGACACGTGGAGTTTTTGCGGGCGGGTTCATGGCTGCTCCTTTCGCCGAAAACATCCGGCATCTGGACGCGCAGCTTGAACCTGCCCTTCAGAGGCGGGCGTAGATGCGTATGAAGATGTAGCTCAATTGTACGCTTTTTGGAGCAACCTCGGGCTTGTGTCTGGTATCAGACGAAGCGTATACTGCCGCGCGTCGAAACTGGTCGCGTTTCCAGGTGTTCATTTGGGTGTCGAAAAAGAAGACCGAGTTCGAGCGCCCGCAGCCAGTAGCCTGCCAGGTGCCTCTCTGGCCCACGAGATCAACAATCCCCTCGAATCGCTGTTGAATCTCCTCTATCTCATTGAAGCCGAGGCAACGCCCACGGGTCGTCATTACCTGGCGCTCGCAGAGGAAGAAGTACACCGGATTTCCCAAATCGTACACGGAGCAATGGATCGGTTCCGAAGTCCCGTAGGTCCACAGGACACTAACGTACCGAGGTTGCTGGGTTCCGTAGTCGATTTTTACATGTCGCGGTTGCACTCCCAGGGCATCCAGGTTGAAACACGCTACTGTTCTGGTGAAGACCTTCCTGTCGATCCTGGCTCATTGCGCCAGGTGTTCTCCAATCTCTTGCTGAATGCTGCTTATGCGATGTCAAGCGGGGGAACAATGCACGTCAGAGTGTCCAGGGCGCACGAGTGGACGGGACTCAAGAGACGCGGGTTGCGGGTGACCTTTGCGGATAACGGCTGCGGGATAGCAGCGGAGAATCTCCCCAGAATAACCGAGCCTTTCTTTACGACCAAAGGAACTACCGGCACGGGCTTAGGACTCGCACTCGTGAAAGAAACGGTCGAGAAACATCATGGCGCTCTGCGAGTGAGAAGCAGCACGCAATCAGGCCGAAGCGGTAGCGTCTTTGCGATATTTCTGCCTGCGGCTTGATATTTCTGCCTGCGGCTTAAAGAACTCAACACGTCTCGTTGCATTGGTGTTAATTCGGACGGGGTGGCCCACCCAAGCCGATTTTGCTTGGGTGGGGATTTCTGTTGTGGGGGACAAAAAAAACCACCTAGCCAAAGAGAACGGAAGAGAAGCAGGTACCTCGACTCCCCTCGGCTGCGGTCGGGGTCGCTCGGGATGACAAGGATGGGGCACCCCGCCCATTCGGACGAGCTTTCTTTGTGAACTCGAAATCGGCGCTATCCACTTCTATATTGACTCGCCACGTGCCGAGGCATATTCTCCCCACCTCAAGGGAGGACATCGTATGCCGCATTACGTGACACTGATCCGCTGGACCGCTCAGGGCGTTGCCAAGGTCAAGCAAAGCGCTAATCGCCTGGACGCCGCCAGAAAGGCGGCGGAAGGAATGGGCGGGAAGATTCTCACCTGGTATCTGACGATGGGAAAGTATGACGGGATGTTCGTCTCGGAGTTTCCCGACGACGAGGCTCTGGCGCGATTCATGCTCTCCGTCGGGGCGCAGGGAAACGTCACCACACTGACGCTGAAGGCTTTCAACGAAGCCGAGTTTCGCAAGATTATCGCCTCGCTGCCTTAAGATCGGCCGGCTGCGACAAGCGACGCGAGCTCAGCTGGTGAACGGGTAAAATTCGGGTGCCCCGTTCAAGCGAAGCACCCAGATCACAGCACCCAACCTCATATCTCATCGATGGCCTTGGCTGCGGCGTTGATGGCTTCGGAGATCTTGCGGATCTGCTCGGGGGTCACGTTTTCGCGATGCAGTCGCATGGCAATTGCGCCGCGCAGATTCATGAACGCCCGCATGATCTCCGGCGAGCGGCCGCGGCGGAAGCCTCGGCCCGCAACTTCCAGCCGCGCGAACAGCTCCGCAATGCGCTCCTTGTTGGCTTCGAGGTACTGGTTGCCTTCCGCCGTCACGCTGTAGACCTTCTTGTTGTTCTCCGAGGTCGAGACCGACGCCAGCCCTTCTTCCTCCAGCATGGTCAGCGTCGGATAGATCACGCCGGCGCTGGGCGTGTATCCGCCGCCAAGCCGCTCCTCCATGGTCTTAATCAGCTGATAGCCGTAGCTCGGCTGCTCGGAGAGCAGCTTCAGGACGACCAGCCTCACGTCGCCGGCGTCGAATAAGCGCTCGCCGCCGCGGCCGAATCCGCGTTCGCGGCCTCCAAAGCCATGTCTGCCCTCGCGGTCCCGTTCGCGCCACCCGGCGAACCAGCGATCGAAGCCGCCGCGGGGCCCGGCAAATTCGCTGCGTCCTTGGTGATGATGTCCGCCGCAATGACGGCGGGCAGTGCGTTCAAAGCTTTCTTGTTCTGAAATCATGATGTCTCCTCTTCGTGGAATATATCTTACGATATAGCATAAGATATATCTTTGCCAGGAGGCGATTCAAGTTTTTTCGAGCCAACGGAAGGGGTACCCCTGTGACCGTCCGGCTATTCGTGGCGAACCACCATCAGGTCCGTTCCGCTTCGGGAGAGCTTCCTGATCTACACAGAATATTCATTGTTGGGGGGCAAGTAAGGGAGTAAGCTGCAGCCTTTCAGCAAACATCCACCCCACGTATTCCACTGGAGGAACTTACTATGGTTCGTCTTTGCGCTCACTCGACTGTCGTCACCGTTATGCTGCTTGTCACCCTGGCCCTGGCGCTTCCCGCTCATGCTCAACAGAAGCTTCCCGACAGTACACTGTTCACCATTTACTCGGGAGCGGTAAACCAGATTAACTGGTTAACGTGCGGCTCTACGCAGCAAAGCTCGGGGTGCTACGGTTCAGGTAATTTCGGTCCGTTTACGAACGCTTGCGCGATCGTACAAAGTGTTCCCGGCCCGCTGAATCCCACCACGGTGCTCAGGTACATCTACATTCTCGATACCGGCTCGACCGCCAGTGGAGCAACCCTGACCGCCTACAGGCGGACAGACATGGTCACGGCTTCCACCGACAACATTTCGGTCAAAATGATCGCCGTCGTTCCCCTGCCCAGCGTTGTGGGCGGCAGCGGAGTAACGTGCTATATGGCGCAGAACCCAACTAACGTCTATGTCTCGACCAACCAAAGTACATCTACCGCCGCAATCAATAAGACGAGTTTCAGCGTGTCACAGGTTGGAGTTATCAGCGGGAATGTCACCGCGATTACTGCTGACAGTTATGGCTACGTGACCATTGACCAGGGCAGCGGCTTCGGCGCTGGTGTAACTGTTTATGGGCCCAACGGTCAGCTGGAGCAGGATGGCGGGGGAAGCTATTACATGATCAATCCGATCGATGCGGTTTATCCGGCAAGCTTGCCGCATTGACGCGCAATGGTTGTCGGTTGTCGGTTGTCAGAAACCACAGATCCCTCGACTTGGACTGAAGTCCTCGCTCAAGATGACACATAATGGAGCTCATGCGGTGCTCCGGCGGGTGCCGGCTATCAGCAGAACGGCCCCGATGGCGCACAGCACGCCGCCCACGGCCGGAGGCAGCTTCTCCTTGTCGTGCGTAGTGATGGAGATGCTGGCGTCTCCGACTTTCGCGCTGCGGGAATGGCTCACAGGGACGGGCACAACGAAGGAAAGTATCCCGAGTATCAACACCACAACGCCGATCCAGGTTAACAGGCGCATGTAGACCTCCATGTACTCCGGTAGGATGCGTCTGGCGTGTGGGCAGTTCGTCCCCACAAAAGGAAAAGCCCCGTCCCTTCGACTCCGCTCAGGGCAGGCTCTTGCCGGAAGCAGGCTAGAACGGCGCACCCTCAATGGTATTGGCGAACCGCAGGTCCTTCGACTGCCCGCCTATTCTGCGAATACTCGGGGCTCGCTCAGGATGACAAAGTGAATAAGGCGCGCGCGCTGAGGTCGTGCGCCTTATTTATATGACAATTATTCTCCCCAGCGGAAGACTACACCGGTTGAGATTCGCACATTGTCCTGGCTGTTGCGGAAGTGGTTGCTTCGCAGCCAATCGACCTGCGCGGCACGAATGGCGAAGCTGCTCTTGATCGGGATGTCCAGCCCGCCCCCCATCGCCATAGCAAAGGCACTGTCTGTTCCCGAGCCTCCCAGCACGGATACGTGAAAGCGATCGACGCCAAACAGCGCGTGCGCATACGGCGTGCAATGCGGAACCCGCACACTCACCGTCGGGCCGAACAGGAAGCTGTAGTCATTGGCGGAGACGCGGAAAGGTGAACCATAGTAGCCGCCGAAATCGGCGGTCGCTCCCAGCCAGTGGTTGAAGTTGTATGTGGCCTGGGCATTCCAGCCGTTCAGGTTGAAGCGGCCGTGAGCGCCCGAGGTGCTGCCGTTGAAATACGAATACCCCCCGAAAAGGTCGAACTTCGAGGCACTCTGCTGCCCAATGGCAACGTTGCTAAGCATCAGAATGGCAAAAACTAAAGCTAATCTTCGCATCATGGAGAGTCCCTTTCGCACAACACTGCTTTCTCTTCTCTTATCGGCGAGGTCACCATGAACTTAAGAAGGTGAGTCCCTGCATGGTCACCAACCTTTTACAAATTGGTAGCGGTTGCGTGACACACGGCAATCAACAGCGCTCTAGCCTGATCGAAATCATCGGCTAGATCACCTGGAGGTGACTGAGCCAGGAAGGACCGGAGTGCGTAACATGAAAAAACAAGAACTAGCTGTGACCCACGAGGACACCGCTACATACGTGACACAGGAGCTTGACTCCATCGGGCACCGCGTCATCGAGCGGCGCTCATTCCTTAAAGGCGCCGGCGTCACCGGGGCAGCGCTGGCAGCCGGCGGACTGCTGACCCTCGACCTTGAGGCAAACGCTGAGGAGCGCAATGGCGAGCTGACGAAAGGCGATGCGGCCATCCTGCGATTCCTGGCGGCAGCCGAGATCATCGAGAGCGATCTATGGCTGCAGTACCAGGAGCTGGCGGGCATCCAGGACAACGAAGTTTCAACGCTGGCTAGCCAGCTGATTCCGGGTTACCCTTCACAGCCGACCGGCGGAAGTGCAGCGTATACGGCAGCATTCATCCCGCTCGACGGAGACATGTCGCAGTACATTCACGACAACACTGAAGATGAGTTGACCCACGAAGTCTTCATTAACGCGTACCTGGCGTCGAAGGGCGCCGATACCGTCAGTCTGGACAAGTTCCGCACTTTGCCCAGCAGCAAGGCGACGGGCGCCAACAACTTTGGGCGGCTCACCAATCTGATGCAGCTCAGTGTCGACACAAGCTGGTGGACGCGGTACCGCAGCCGCACCGGGAACCCCGATTTGGGGGACACGTTCCAGCAGGCCATCGCGAGCCTGGCGGTGAATCAGCACACGGCAATTCCGCGCACCGACGCCGATTTGAGCGATCCCAATTTCCTGCAGGCGATCGCCAACACCGCGGGCTTTCACTTTGGGTTTATTGAGCAGGGCGGCACCAGTCTCTACCCAAGTCTGGCGCAGCGGGTAAGCAATGCAGAAGTTTTACGGATCTTGCTCAGCATCGGCGGAGTGGAGATCACGCACTTCCAGACCTGGCACGACAAGGCCGGCAATGCCCCGACCTTGATCGACATCAAGGACCCGGTGACTGGTGTGACGGTAACCTTCCCAAACCTGAATGCTTCTCCATTCGGCGGGGAAGACTTCCAGACAAACCTGATCATGCCGGAAGCGACTGCGTTCCTCAGCAAGACAAAGTTTCCGGCAGTGTCCATCATTCGTCCCACGGGGACGAAGGGAGCTGCGATGGGCGCGGTGAAGGGCCTGACCAATGACGGTCTTTTCATCGGCCAGTCGCAAGAGTTCTTCCAGTTCCTGGGTGATCTGGCGGAAGACGCGGACGAAGCTCGACGTCAGCGTTGATAGCCGAAGGAGATTGCAAGTTATCTTTTCTTAGCTGTCCCACTGGGGACTGGAAGAACGGATTCATAAAGCGGTGACGAAATGATCGAGGCTACCAACTTCGCCTCGGCACAACTACAACAAGATCGCCGAGTTCACCAACCTGTGCCTCGGCGTACTAGAGGGTGGGCAGGACGTCAGGAAAAGCGAAGGTTCTTAGACTCTTCCAGCCGACGTTTTTCCTGGGGTCCTGTTCATTCTGATAGCAAAATTACGGTGCATTACCGGAGGCATGATGTTTGAAGGTTTGTTTCAGCCAATGCATTTGCTGGTGGTCCTCTTCATCGCGTTATTAGTATTCGGACCAAAGAAATTGCCGGAACTTGGAAAAGGCTTGGGAGATGGAATCAGGAGCTTCAAGGACTCTATGAGAGAGAGGGAAGCGAAGCCGGCAAGCAAAGAAGAGGCGGTTGTCGATAGCCATTCCTCTGCGGGCAGCGCATAGGCTTTTGGCCTGTAAGGTTTTCGAATGCCACATATTATCTTCATTCTCTTGCTTGCGCTGGTTATCTTCGGCCCGAAGAAGATGCCGGAGATCGCTCGTCAGATCGGCCGGTACCTGGCACAGTTCAAACAGATCAGGGATGACTTTCGGCATCAGCTCGAAAGCGAAGTGCTCAAGATGAAAGTGGCGGAGGCGCCGCAAGACAAAGCTGACAAGCTGGTACAGGCGCCGTGAAATTCGTGCTGTACCCATTCCGCACAAAGTGAGAACCGTCCGATATAGGAGTCCTTCGACTCCGGCGTTCGCCATCACGTCCCGCGTGGAGATTGCGAGCGGGTAGGCCGCGCCTCGATTCGAAGCCGGTCGTCGTCACCGGGCAACGCCGCGATCGCGTGCTACACTCCTCTCCATGCACAGTTACAAATTGGTGCGGACCGGCGCGCAGGTAGAAATCTTCATCGACGGCCGTGCCACCGGCAAAATCGTGAGCGCCAATCTTCGTAACGAGCTTCGCAACTGGTTCGCCTCCCGCAAGCTAACCGAAGCTGAAATCGACTCCAAGGTTCACGAACTCTACCTTTCGAATACGGTGTCGTTCATGGCTAACTAAGCCACTCCGTCTCGCGTCACTCAGAGCAGGGGAACTCTGGGCCGTTCGCTTCCGTAATATCCTGTCATCGTCATCTTCCCTGCCAAGGAGCTTCTTCGCGTGAACCGTCTTTGCCGTGTTTGCCTGTTTGTCGTCCTCTCTCCCGTTATCCTGCTTTGTCAGACCACCGCTTCGCCTGAATCGGGCAAGTTTCGCCTGCACAAGTTCGAGCAGGCCATCGGCGAGGAGAACTACACCATCACGCCCGAGGGCAGCACGCTGACGCTCAAGACCGACTTCAAGTTCACCGATCGCGGCTCGCCGGTTCCGCTGAGCGCGACGCTTCGCACCTCGGACAGCTACGTGCCGCAGAGCTTTGTCATCGCGGGTAAGACTTCGCGCATGTCGGACATTGATACGGAAGTGACGATCAATGCCGGCACGGCAACCATCCGCCAGGGCAAGGACACGCGTACCTTTGCGCCGCCGCAGACGTTCTTCACCATCTCCGGCTACGCTCCGGTTGCAGTGCAGATGGAGATGATGCGCTATTGGCGCGTACACGGTCTGCCGGCGCAGATGACAACCCTGCCCTCGGGCGCGGTGAAAATCCAGTACCGCGGCTCGGAGAAGATGCAGATCAACGGCCGCGATGTGCAGGTGGAGCGCTACACGGTGCAAGGACTCATTTGGGGCATGGAGACGCTGTGGATGGACAGCGCCAACAATCTGGCCGCGCTGGTCTCGACCGACGCTGAGTTCGATCACTTCGAGGCGGTGCGCGAGGAGTACGAGCCCGGGCTCTCCGCGTTCGTCGCCAGTGCCGCGCGTGACGAGATGCAGAAGCTTGCCGAGATAAGCACTTCTCTTCCCGGCCGGCGCATGGGAACGTTTGCGTTTGTCGGAGCGACGGTGATTGATGTGACCGGCAAAGCCCCGATTCCGAATGCAACCGTCGTGACCGGCGGCGGAAAGATCATAGCGGTGGGGCCTGGCGGCCAGGTCAAGGTTCCCACCGGCGCGCAGCGCATTGATGTGACCGGCAAGTACATCATTCCGGGCCTGTGGGACATGCATGCGCACTACGAGCAGGTCGAATGGGGCCCGATCTATCTCGCAGCGGGCGTCACCACGGTGCGCGATGTGGGCAACGAGTTCGACTTCATCACCCAGGTGCGCGATGCGGTGAACAGCGGCAAGGCGCTGGGGCCGCACATGCTGCTGGCCGGCATCGTCGATGGCGATTCGCCGTACGCGATTGGCATCACGCGGGTCAACACACCGGAAGACGCGCAGAAGTGGGTCACCCGTTATCACGACGCCGACTTCCAGCAGATGAAAATCTACAGCTCGGTGAAAGAAGAAAACGTCAAGGCCATCTGCGCTGACGCACACAAAGTAGGTATGACCGTCACCGGCCACATCCCCATCGGCATGAACGCGTACCAGGGTGTGGATGACGGTATGGACATGATCAACCACATTCACTACATTGTCGAGCTGCTGCTGCCGAAAGACTTCGATCCCAAGAAGGTCAAGGGACCGGAGCGCTTGAAGGTCATAGCCACCGTTGACGTCAACTCCGACGAGGGGAAGAAGGCGGTCGCGTTCTTCAAAGAGCATGGCACGGTGATCGATCCGACCGTCGCGCTGTTTGAGATGCAATTCCGTCCGGCGAGCGAGCCGGCGACGCAGATGGAACCCGGCATTGCGCGCGTCGCACCCGAGCTGCGCGAACAACTGATGAGCGGCGGCATGCCGCCGGAGCTCGCACCCCTGGGACAGAAAATCCTTCAGCATTCGCTGGAGGTCATTGCAGCGTTGCATCGCGCGGGCGTGCCGATTGTGGCGGGTACCGATCAGGCGGTGCCAGGATTCTCGGTCTATCGCGAGATCGAACTTTACCAGCAGGCGGGATTCACCCCGATGGAGGCGCTGCAGTCGGCAACCATCGTACCTGCGCGTGCGATGAAGGTTGACGCCGATAGCGGCAGCGTCGAAGTAGGCAAGCGCGCTGACCTCGACGTGCTCGACGCCAATCCGGTGGACAACATTCACAACGTACGTACGGTGCGCATGGTGCTCGCCAACGGCGTGCTGTACGATCCCAAGCCGCTGTGGGAGAGCGTGGGGTTTAGACCGGAGTGAGGGGCCAGCCGTAAGTCAGAGGCTGACGAGGAAGGAATGAGGGGTGACGATTTGGATGCTACGGAAGGGATTGAGCATCAAGAGGTCAGAATCGCCAGTAATGATGTGAGTTGCGCTGCCAGTGACAGCCAATTCAAGAAATTTGTTGTCCTTCGGGTCGCGGCACTCGCTGATTTCCACATCCGGCTCTACCCATTTCGCCTCCCGCGCCAGGGCCGCCAGGAAACTATGGACCTCGTCTTCTTGCAGGTAGCGACGCAAGCTCTATCTGTTTAGAACATCATATAACTCCGCGAGCACTTGAACGAGGCTCGCACCTTGCTCCCAATCATGCCTGCTTACAGTTTGTGATGGTGGCCTGAACTGGAACCCACACCATCCGTTCCCACTTCTTGGCGGCTGGAAGAAGCCAGTCGAAGCGTTGCACAGTTATTCGATATGAAACCCCATGATGAGAATGACTTTCGTATTCGTACACGGAGCGCGTTTCGGTTTCGTGAACTGCAGTTAAGTGAACAGAATAGACATCCCACTCTTCTTTGGGTAACTATTTACTTGACAGACTAAGCTCGTAGGCGCATACTTTGCAGTATGAAAGAGCCTAAGAGCCTGCAACAAGCGATTCTACACTTCGCCGATTTCGAGAATTGCAAAGCCTTCATGGTCGGTCTTCGCTGGCCCGACGGCGCGGTGAAGTGTCCCCGCTGCGGATCGGAGCGCGTGTTCTGGATTGAAAAAGAGCGCGTATGGAAGTGCTACGGCAAGCACGATCATGCGAAGTTCTCCCTCAAGACCGGAACCGTCATGGAGGATTCGCCCATCGGAATCGACAAGTGGCTCGCCGCTCTGTGGCTCGTCGTCAACTGCAAGAACGGCATTAGCTCTTGCGAGATGGCGAAGGATTTGGACATCACTCAGAAGTCGGCATGGTTCCTGAATCATCGCATTCGCTACGCTTTGCACGAAGGCACTTTCGACAAGCTCTCCGGCGAAGTCGAAGTGGACGAAACCTTCATCGGCGGCAAGGCTCGCAACATGCATCTCGACAAACGCGAGCGCCGCATTACTGGTACTGGTGGAAAAGACAAGACTGCGGTCATGGGCATCATGGAGCGCGGCGGCAGAGTCCGCGTGAAGGTTGTTCCCAGTCGCCGCAAGAGCGCACTACAAGCCGAAGTGAGAGAGCACGTAGCAGCAGGCTCCGCTCTCTACTCGGATGCTCTCAAGTCTTATGACGGCTTGGCCCAAGAGTATGCTCACCAAGTGATTGACCATGCCATAAAGTACGCGGAAGGCAATGTCCACACCAACAGCTTGGAGAATTTCTGGAGCCTGCTGAAGCGCGGCATTAACGGAACCTATGTGAGCGTCGAACCCTTTCATCTCTTCCGCTATTTGGATGAGCAGGTGTTTCGTTTCGAGAACCGCGCTACAAGCGACAACCCACTGAACGACTTCGACCGCTTCAAGATGGCTGCTAGTCAGATCGTTGGCAAGCGGCTCACTTGGGATCAGGTAACAGGCAAGGCCGACGATGCGACGTGTCCTAACTGAAAAGGAACGGCAGCGCCAGAAGCGCGGCAAACGGAAACAAGCTTAGGCCCGTTTTTTCCGTTTCTGCGGCTTTTGCCTCTTGAAAGGATTCGGAACCGCGCTCTTGGGCACGGAAATCATCTTCTTCGCGGCGTCACGGAATCGTTCAAACGCTTCCGGCCCTTCGATCATCTCTGCGGCCTGCTTCATGCGGGCATTATATGCTTTCATTCGGCCAACCCGCCTTTGGCCAACTCTTGCATGAATGCTCGAACATGATTGAGGATGCTAAGGGCCCTCTCCATGTCATATGGATCATCCCGTGCATGTTCCGAGTGGTTGCGATATGCATCCTTTAAGAAGCCGAACTGCGCATTCACCTCAACAAAAAAACTCCGCCGTGGGTCGGGAGGTGATGATTTTAGCTTTAGTCCGATCCCGTCAATAACTTTTTGCCAATTGGTACGCTGGTATGGAACCCCCAACTTTATTGCCAACGCATTTAACCCGCGTTCGAGTACAAGCATTAGGTGGTGAACGCAGCCGTCTTCCTGTCCAAGAGCGTAGCAGTCGCCTGCTTTCCGAATGTCCCGTGCGCAAGATGGGAAGGCAGCAGCGACCTTGGCCCCGAAGAGTTCATCCTGTTCAAAGTAGCTTTTGCGCTCTGGTGGAACGCGAAAGACGGCCTCTTTCTCCAGCTCACTGCTGAGTGCATCGTTTAGGTGATTGAGAGCGGAAAACACGTCGCTGTTTGTGTCAGGCAGCGGTCTTCCGAGAATGCGTTTGGCGAAATCTGAAGTTTGGACTAATCTATGCTCCAAACATACTTGGTCGACCTTTTCGATAAGTGCACGAAGCCTATCTTGCTCCGAGGATGATATTTTGGACTGATAAGTTCCGCCCCCTTTACGGAGTTCTGCTGAATACCTCGATTCGCTAATATCTAAGGCAATTTGATAGATCGGAAAGTAGCTTTGCAGCATGTCCCACAAGCTCACCAGCCTGTTGGGATTCTCTTGCCAGAGGCAGACCGGTAGCGGTGTCCGTTCTGGGCTGACTTCAATAGTGGTTGCGGTCACACTCGCCTCCGAGATACACTTACAGAAGTTCGTGCGCCTGCACGCTGTGTGGTGAGACACCCAACGTGACGCCTACGAAGGAAAATTCAGCCGAAACATCTCCGGGGCGATTCTGTCGCCCCTTTCGCTTTGGTGATGGTAGCATCTGTCAGTCTGTCAAATCAATAATTACCCTTCTTTGGGTACCTTCTCCAAGGTTAGTACTTGACTCGCAGCCACAGCCTGGGGATCCAACCGCCACGGTTCGTGCCCCTCATTTACAAACTGTTGTAGCTGTTCATAAGCCTGTTTATCTACATGCTCGACCTGGGTGCGCGAGGAGCATTGGCCTACGGCAGTCCATGAGCTGACGCAGAGGACCCAGGCAATCAAGCTCAGGCGACGAGGCTTTGATTCCCGAAGTAGCAGCGCGCTCGCGAGCACATTATTGTCGAAGACGCACCGCAATTACGCGCCTTTCAGCAGCGATTCTAGAATCTCAGGCGTGAGTCCCCTAGCCTTTGCTTTGTTTCCGACATCATCCAGCACGCGCTGAAGAGAAGGAGCCCCGGGTGTGGCTAGCTCGCGGGCCCAAAGACTTAGCAACGCCTGAATCTTTCTCTTGTCTTCGGGAGAGGCCGACTCATACGCTAGCGCGGTTTCGGGATCGAGAGGAATGGTCATGCTAGGGTTCGCCATCGTTACGCCTTCTTTCAGTATTCTACGGTAACTGGTCCGACCATCTCGCACAGGGAGGCCAAAAGGCTGGTACCCGGCGTTTGGGCCGTCACTCTGATTATCGGAGGACGCCATGCAGCTGAACAAACCATCGGTGTCCCGAATCAGCGGCATCTGGTTGGCGCTGGTTGTGGCGCGAATCGATAGAATTCGGGTGCCCCACCCTTATCCGCTGGGGTTGCGGATAGGGCGGGTTCGGGAATCACTATTCCGGCCGATCGATCTGCGCCCTCTGTAGCGTGTCGGAATAATCCACGTACACCGATTTCCACTCGGTATAGAAATCGATCGCCCCGATTCCGCCCTCGCGATGGCCATTGCCCGTCGCCTTCACTCCGCCGAACGGCAGATGCACCTCCGCACCAATCGTCGGCGCGTTGATGTACGTGATGCCGGCGTAGAGGTCGCGCATCGCCGTGAAGGCCTTGTTCACGTCCTTGGTGTAGATCGATGACGACAGCCCATACTCAATGTCGTTGGCAATCTCGATCGCGTTCTCCAGCCCATCGCAGGGAAGGATCGACACCACGGGCCCGAAAATTTCCTCCTGCGCGATGCGCATCTTCGGATCGACATCGGCGAACACCGTCGGCGCGACAAACCAGCCGTGGTTGTACGGCTCGCCTTCCAGGCGATGCCCACCGCACAGCATCTTCGCGCCTTCGTCCTTGCCAATCTTGATGTACTTCAAGTCGGTCTCCATCTGCGACGAGTTCACCGCCGGGCCCATGTCCACGCTCTCGTCGAGGCCGTTGCCGATTTTCAGCTTCTGCGCGCGCCCCACCAGCTCATCGACGAACTTCTTGTACACCCCCTTCTGCACGATGATGCGGCTGGTCGCGGTGCAGCGCTGCCCCGTGGTGCCGAACGCGCCCCACAGCGCGCCTTCCAGCGCGAGCTCGAGGTTCGCGTCATCCATCACGATCATCGGATTCTTGCCGCCCAGCTCCAGCGAACAATGCTTGAAGGTCTTCGCCGCCTCCTGTCCGACGATGCGGCCCACCGCCGTCGATCCCGTCAGCGAAACCGCGCGCACATCGGGATGCTCGACCATCGGTGTACCGACCTCGCCGCCAAAGCCGGTCACGATGTTGACCACGCCCGCAGGAATGCCGCCATCGCTAAGCGCCTGCACGAAGTTCAGCGTCGAAAGCGGCGTGTCCTGCGCGGGCTTGATGACCGCCGTGTTGCCGGCGACCAGCGCGGGAAACAGCTTCCACGACGGAATCGCCATGGGGAAGTTCCACGGCGTGATCATGCAGCAGACCCCCAGCGGCTGGCGCACAGCCATGGCAAACTTGTTGGGCAGCTCCGACGGCACGGTCGGCCCGAACAGGCGGCGTCCTTCGCCGGCAGTGTAGTAGCCGCAGTCGATGGCCTCCTGCACGTCGCCGCGCGTCTCTTTAATCACCTTGCCCATCTCGCGCGTCATCTGCTGCGCGTACTCTTCTTTGCGCTCGATGAGGATCTCCGCCGCCTTGTACAGCATCTCAGCGCGACGCGGTGCGGGCACCAGCCGCCACTTCTTGAAAGCGTGCTTTGCGGCCTCGACCGCTTGGTCAACGTCTTGCCTGTCGGATTTCTGGAAAACGCCGACCACCTCGCGCGTGTCGGCGGGATTCAGGTTCTCAAAGGTGCGGCCGGTATGGCTCTCCACCCACTCGCCGCCAATGAAATTCTTATAAGTGCGTGGCTTCGCACCAGCGCGAATGCTGGGCGCCTTCTGCTCCATCGTCGCCATAGAATTGCCTCCACAAACCGCAACCTTCAATCGTATCCGTTGGCCTGTTAGGTTGTCATCCGCGAGCTGTCAGCTCTCAACCGTCAGCGCTCAGCTGCCTAACCCAGACAAATTTCCTCCCATTTTTGCGGGCTGGCCGAAGCTCGGTGGCCGCCTTATTATTCCGTCATGACGAAGCGATACGGCGGCAAGCGCGACTATTACGATGAGGAGCGGCTGAAGGCCATCGCGGAGATTCGCCGCGGCTTGCCGGACATTCTGGAATATGGGACTGAGGAAGATTTCGTGGAGTTAGTGAAGAAGTGGCTTAAAGATATCACTGCGGAAGATCTGAAAGAGTGGATTATGCTTTTCCGCGACGCTGTGCGCGAGAAGCGCGGACTCGACTGATGATCTTACGGGAGGCTTCGACGGAGCCCTGAAATTCCTTCTCGCTCATCCGCCTTGACTGCTCCGTCGCCATTTTGGTGAACTTGTCGAGCAGGGTCTCGGTTGCAGACTTCGATTTTGTCCCAATGCTCGCCATGTGCGCTGCCTTCTTGTTGAGGATATGAGCCATGTCAGTATAACCCAGCGATCAATCCGATTCAGTGCTCCAGCGGCATATACACTCCTCCTCCCTCAGATGCGGTTTCTTTCGGCAAGTTGCTAAAGCCCCTACTGCTCCGCATAATACCCCTCCCCCGCGTATGGTATAACTGTTATATCAATGCGGTTCGCATTTGACGCCCGCAAGAGCCGCAGCTTGAGGCAGAACCGCAAACGTGGAATCGGCTTTGAGGAGGCGCAGCAGATCTTCTCGCATCCGTATTACCTTGATCAGCGCTCAGATCTTGCCTCCCAGTATCGGGCGATTGGCTGGGTCCGAGAACGCCTGTACACACTGATCTTCGAAGTTAGGACCGACGTAGAAGGCGAATATTGTCACCTTGTCACTCTCTGGAAAGCGACAACCGAGGAGCAACAGTTATATGAAGAACACTCGTGACCGCAAGAAACCCATTTCCGCCGAGACAATCGCCCGCCTTGCTGATCGCGGCGAGGATGTTTCGCGCTTTTTCACCAATCGAGGACGCCTGATGCCGCCCATCCAGCGGGTGAATGTCGACTTTACCGCCCCCATGCTCAGCGAACTTGACAACGCCGCAAAGGAGTTGAATATCAGCCGGCAGGCGCTGATCAAGACATTGCTCCGGCAGGCACTCGACCAACGCTACCTGGCGCGCAACGTCGCCCCGAAAGCGAGAAGAGCATAAGGGTCCGCAGTTACGGCCCACCTCACTCCCCCGCGTAATACCCTTCCCTTGTCTGCACGCCGAAGTCTTTGTTGGTCGTGGTCAGTGTGATCTTGTGGTACCCGGGCGTGGAGTTGGCCTTGTCGGGCGTGAAGCCCAGGTTGTACTGGTTGCGCAGCTCTTCTTCGATCTGCTTATAGATTTGGTCGATGGGCTCCTTCTTCGAGACTTCGAAGAAGCGTCCGCCGGTCTCTCTCGACATCCGCTGCAGAACTTTCTTGCCATCAGGATGCTGCGTTTGCTGCGGATATCCGCCTCCGCCCTGGCCTCCGGGATAGCCTCCGCCCGGGTACCCGCCTCCGGGATAGCGTCCTACGCCGCCTCCGCCCCAGCCGCCGTGACGGCCCGTTCCAGGACCGCCGTAGCCCTGGTGCCCATAAGCGTCAGGATCGGCATACAGGATGGAATACACCATGGTGTTCGCGCGCTGCGCCGTCTCAATCGCGAGGTCCAGGCTGACCTTGCTGGCATTGTCCACGCCGTCGGTGAGCAGGATCAGCGCCTTGCGCCCTTCCTGCTTGCGCAGCACCTCATCCGAGGCCAGAAATACCGCGTCATACAGTGTGGTACCTCCGCCGTGCATGCCATGTCCACCCCCGCCCGGACTGCCACCGCCGCCGGGATAACCGCCCCCTCCTGAAGAACCTCCGCCGGCGCGCTCTAACTCCGGGACGTTCAGCTTGTCGAGGGCCGCCTCCAGCTTGTCGTGTGACGAAGTCAAATCCTGCAGCAGTTCGATCTCGCGATCGAAGTGGATGACGAACGCTTTGTCCTTATCGACGCGCATCAGCTCGTTGAGGAAACCATAGCTTGCCGTGCGCTCCTGCTCGATCAGCCGGCGCTGGCTCGCGCTGGTATCCACCAGCAAGCCCAGCGTGAGCGGCAGGTCGGTGTCCTTGGCAAAGTAATGGATGGTCTGGGGCTGTCCGTCCTGCTCCAGCTTGAAGTCGTCTTTGGTGAGCGTGTTGACGATTTGGCCGTGCTTATCGCGCACCGTCGCCAGCACGTTCACAACTTTGACGTTCGAGGAAAACGTCGGCGTCTGCGCGCCGGAAGCAGAGGCCTCCTGGCTGGGCAAGGCTGAGGTCGAGAGGAGCAGGGGCACCACTGCAATCAGACAGCGTCGCCAAGAAAGAAGAGCTACGGCAGACACGGGTCTCCTTAGGACCAGGATTGCGAGGGCGTGCAGAATGCATAGACAAGAACCCGGTGAATGCGCGGAAGTTGCAAGCTACTCACCGCAGCACCACGTCCGGGCGCCACTGCTCCACCACCTTCCATGTCAGGTAACCCTCCCAGCTGATGAGCACGGTCTTGGCCCACTCACGGTGTTTCCAGTACTGGTCGGCGTCGTGGAACGGAGCTGACGATGCCGCAATCGACCAACGATACTGCGGTAATCGCTTGCGAAAGATCGAGAGCGAGCGGCGCGTGTCGAAATCCGTGTTGACGATCAGCACGGACCGCGGCTGCAGCGGCGCCAGGCAATTTTGCACGTACTTGGCTTCGTCGTACTTCGTGCCGCTCGCCGTGGGACAGATGACCGCCCCACTGAGCCGTGAGCGCTGCAAAAAATCTGCCGCCAGCTCAGCTTCGGTCTTGCCGTAGATGCGCCCCGTCACGTCGGCATCGATCAGAATGAGCGAACCGTAACCTTGCTTCCTCAGGTGGACGGCCTTTGCCCACATGCCATCCATCACGACGATCACATCGGACCGCTCAGGCGCGTTCATGATCAGAAACGACCCAGCGCGAGAGAGCAGGAACAGAACCACCACTGCAACGGCAGCTGCGATCGCGATTGCGGTGACGCGTTTGCGCCGGCGTGGTCCTTGGGGGAGTGCCGCGGCTCGTGGCTCGTGGCTAGCCGCTAATTCGCTTCCAGGCATGCCGCACCCATCTCCACCTGCTCCGCGTGCAGGCGCAACAGGACCGTCCCCACCACGGACCAGTCATACTTTTCCTGGACCAGCCGCCGCCCGTTGGCCACTATTTGTTGCCATAGCGTCGATTCCGCCTCCAGGCCGACAATAGCTTCGGCCATAGCTTTAGCAGTGTCGCTGATAAGGATGTCTTTGCCGTGAGTAATCGCCAATCCCTCCGCGCCGAGCGAGGTGGAAATCACCGGAGTTCCTGCCGCCATCGCTTCCAGCACCTTCAGCCGCGTGCCGCCACCCACGCGCAATGGCACCACCGAAACCAGCGCGCTGTGATAAAACGGCCGCACATCCTCGACGGTCCCAGTGACAACGATGTCTTGCGCGCGCAACCCAAGAATCTGTTTCGGCGGCTGCGCTCCCACAATCACCAGTCGCAGTTCGGGCCTCCGCTGGCGCACGCGCGGCCAGACATTGCGCACGAAATACAGAGCGGCGTCGATGTTGGCGTGATAATCCATGCGGCCCATGAAGAGCACATCGCGTCTGCGGCCGCTCGGCGCCGCCGGCTGGGCAAACAGCTCGCAGTCCACGCCATTGCCAACCACCTCGATGCGCGCATCCGGCACGCGTGCCAGCAGCAGCTCGCGTTCGCGCTCGCTGCAGACCGTGTGGGCGTGGCAGAGCCGCAGAAGCTGCTTCTCAATGCTGCGCGAGAGCACTGACGTCCGTTTCGCATACCAGCTTCGCAGCGGATTGCGGTCGTTCTCCGCATAGCGCCCCAGGATCTCCGACTCCACGTTGTGCCAGTCGCAGATGAGCCGCGTGCGAGGCGCGATCTCGCGGACGCGCCGGGCATAGGCGATCAGGTGCATACTCTCGATCTGAATCACGTCAAAGCTGTGCCGCTGGAGGATGCGATCGAGCTCGGCCAGAACCATGGGCGAGGTGTAGTTGAGCACATTCAGCGGCGTCGGCCCGATAACTCCACGAACGATGTTTGCCGGTTTGTAGCCCCTGCCGCGCCGCAGGGCGATGACCTCTGTCCCCTGCTGCGGCCCCAGTTTCTCCCGAAGCTGCTCGGCCTGAGCCCGCGCATCGCCGCTGACCAGTCCGACATAGGTGAGCTCCGCATTTCGTGCCAATTGCCTCGCGAAATAAAAATCGCGCAGGTGAGCGCCTGAGATCGTAGGCCAGCAAATCCGGGGTGAGAAATAAAGCACACGCATGAGTCAGCGCTCTCCCGCAGTGTATCTGATCAGCCGCAGCTGCTCCGCATCAGGCCAGGGCTGCTTTCGCGACAACCCCATACCCTCACAGCCATTCTGGCCTGCTTTTGGCCAGGGTGGGTAGGCGGGGTGCCCCGTTCTAGCCATCCTTCGGCTAGGGCGGGGCAGCGCACGCGTTTAGCAAGGTAAGATTTTCGACCAGGCAAAGCCCCTCTTCGTTTTGGCTATGTGACCCGCCTCACTGCAATTGACTACCCGCTGAGGTGATGATGGGCACATGCCGGCGACCACAGCTCCTGCTGTTGCTAAGACAATCGGGAACTTCGCGGAATTACGCCACTGCGCTCAACCTGAGCATCCGCTTCGGCTGGGCGTGGTGGTCGCCGATGACGAAGTCGCCCTATCGGCCGCTGATGCTGCTCTCTGTCTCGGCATTGCGCATCCCGTCCTGATCGGAAACGAAGCGGCCATACGCGCAAAGCTGGACGCCCTCAAGCTCGACCAGCTCACCACCAACGCCGATTTCGTGCCCGCCAACAATGTCGCCGCCGTCGCGGTGCAGCTCGCACGCGCGGGCGAACTCGATCTGCTATTGAAAGGCCATCTGCGCACCGACGAGCTCTTGCGCGCCGTCCTGGACAAAGCGACTGGCCTGCGAACCGGGCGCGTGTTGAGTGACGTTCTGCTCTACGAAGACAAGCTCGCCGGCGAGACACGGCTGGTCGGAATCAGCGACGGCGGGCTCAACGTGCTGCCGAATCTTGAGCAGAAGAAGCAAATCGTGCAGAACGCCATCGAGGTGATGCGCTGCCTGGGACTGTCGCGCCCGAAAATTGCCATCATGAGCGCCACTGAGGCGGTCAGCGAATCGGTGCCTTCGACCGTCGACGCGCGGCTGCTCACTGAACTGGGCGCGGCGGGCGAGTTTGGCGACGCTGACATCTTTGGCCCGCTTGCACTCGACTGCGCATTGCTGGAATCGGCGGCGCGCGAGAAGGGCATCACGCATCCGGTGGCCGGTCGGGCCGATTGCATGATTGTGCCTAACATCGAGGCCGGCAATCTGCTTGGAAAAGCCGTAAAGTATCTCGGTGGCTCGCAGTGCGCGCACGTCGTAGTCGGAGCGAGCGTGCCCATCCTGATTCCATCGCGCGTCGAGAGCGTGGACGACAAGGTAAATTCCATCGCGCTGGGGGTCATCTTTGCCGGACGAATGCACAATTCTCGCGATTAATCCGGGTTCCACCTCGACGAAGTTCGCCGTGTACATCGACGAGCGCCCCAGCCTGGTAAAGAACATCCGGCACTCCGATGCCGATCTGGCGCCGTGTCGCGGGCGTCCCATACTCGAGCAGCAGGAATTCCGTTCGGCGCAGATTGAAGCCGCGCTGGCGGAAGCCGGTTACGACGTCAACGCGGGTGCCCCGCCCTTCCGCCCTCGGTTGGCGGAGGGTGGGATCGGGTTCGACGCAGTGGTAGGTCGCGGCGGACTTCTGCCGCCAGTGCCGAGCGGCACCTATGCCGTGACGGAGGCCATGCTGGATGAACTGCGGCTGGCTAAACGCGGCGAACACGCGTCTAATCTCGGCGCTTTCTTGGCACACGCCATCGCGCAAAAGGCCGGCGCGCAGGCCTACGTCGTCGATCCGGTCAGCGTCGACGAGTGGCCGGAGATCGCCCGTCTCTCGGGCAGCGCGCTGTCGGAGCGCCAGTGCTTGTCGCACGCTTTGAACTCGAAGGCCGTCGCCAAGCGGTATGCTCGCGAGCATGGACGGGCTTACCATTCGCTGCGGCTCATCGTTGCGCATCTGGGCAGCGGAATCTCAGTTTCGGCGCACGAGGCGGGCCGCATGGTCGACGTCACCAACTCGCGCGAAGAAGGCGCCTTCTCGACCGAGCGCGCCGGAACGGTGCCGGTGATGCAACTGGTTGACCTGTGCTTCAGCCAGAAGTACACCCGCAACCAGGTCGAAGCGCTGCTCTTTCGCGAGGGCGGACTGAGCTCCTACCTGGGGACGAAAGATTTGCTCGTGGTGGAGAAGCTCATTGCGTCCGGCGATGCGCACGCGGCCACCGTTTTCGCCGCCATGGTCTACCAGATTGCCAAAGACATGGGCGCCATGTCGACAGTATTGCGCGGGCGAGTCGACGCGGTGCTCATCACCGGAGGCATGGCTCATTCCCAGCGCCTGATCACGGCGTTGAAAGAGCGTGTCAGTTGGATTGCCCCAATCGAAACCTATCCCGGCGAGGACGAACTGCAAGCGCTGGTTGAAGGTGTGCTCAGAGTGCTTCGCAGAGGAAGAAGCGCGCGCGTTCGCCGGCTCCCTGGCCGCCTCAGTCTGATTCGGGATTCTGACCGCCTCATTCGCGCCATTGTGCAACGTGAGCGTCACGTCATCGAAAATGTGGATCTTCGGCGTTCCTTCGATGGTCTTGGACAGGATCTTCAGCACGCGCGGATAGACGTTCTTGTCGTAAATTGCCGCGTCGGCCGGACCCTCCCAAAGGCTGGTGGTTATGCGCTCCAGGCTGCCGGGATTGGCCAGCATCAACTCGCCGACGAAGCCTTTCTGGCTGCACAGCAAAGGCAAGACCTCGTTGTCGAAGGTCCATTTGAATTCCGACGACACGCTGATCGACTTCAGGCGGAAAAAGGCTTTGCGGGCAAACATGGGGCACCTACCGTTGTTTCGTTTATCTTCCCTTTAGGTCCAGCGCGGCAGTGATGGCCCTCACATGCCGAGGTGATGCGCGCACCTCCCGCTTTTCGCTCTTCGCTCTTCGCTTTTCGCCAAAGCATCGGGTCGCCAGTTCTGGCGAAGAGCGAAAGGCGAATAGCGGATTGCTTCGCACTACAATCTCTCCATGCCCTTCAAGCGCACGCAGAAGACCTATGACCAGGAAGCCCTGTACGAGTACGCTATAGGCGCTCTGGGCCGTCGTATGCGGACCGTGGCAGAGCTGAAGCGCCTGATGCGCAACCGTGTCGCCAGTCAGGAAAATGGCCCCGTGCTCATCGAAGCCGTCGTGGCCCGCCTCAAGGCGCAGAAGTATCTGAACGACACCAGCTACGCGGAAAGCTACTCGCGCTTGCGTAAGGAGAACGACAAGTTTGGACGCCTGCGCGTGGTGCAGGACCTGAAAATCAAAGGAGTGCATGCTGACATCATCGATGTAGCGGTCCACGCCGCATACGACGAGGTCAACGAAGAGGAGCTGGCGCGCCAGTTCCTGCGCCGCCGCCGTATCATCAAGCCCGTAGGACAGAAGCAGGCCGCGCGCGTCTTCCGCACTCTGCTGCGCGCCGGCTTCCCCAGCCGTATCATCTTTCGCATACTGAAGAAGTGGGACGTAGACGACGAGACGATTACCGCGTTGGAGGAGGAAAGCAGTAGCCAGAGTTGAGCAGTCAGCACTCTGCATTCAGCCCGCGAAGAGGGTGCGAGGGCCGGTTCCACAGCCAGGAGTTAGTAGCTTCTGGATTGGCTGAATGCTGACTGCTGAGTGCTGATTGCTAATCAAGATGCCCAAGAGACTCGACCATACCGCCGCCTGCGAGCATCTCTCCCGCGTCGACCGGCAACTGGCGCGCATCATCGCGCGCTCCGGACAGTGCCGGCTGCAACAGGAAACCACGCAAAGCATCTTCGCCGCGCTGCTGGAGTCCATCGTTTATCAGCAACTCAACGGCAAGGTTGCGGCGACGATCATGGCGCGCGTGAAGGCGCTCTTCCCCGAAAACACCAAACGCATTCGCACCCGCCGCGGCCTGGTCGACGGCTTTCCCACGCCGGAGCAGATCCTGGCAGCCTCCGAAGAACGCCTGCGCTCCGCCGGTTTGTCGCGTGCCAAGATGCTGGCGATCCGCGATCTGGCCGCCAAAACGCTTGACGGCACCGTGCCCACGGTGAAGCAGGCGCATCGCATGAGCGATGAGGGACTCATCGAGCGGCTCGACACCGTTCGTGGTATCGGCCGCTGGACGGTTGAGATGCTGCTGATCTTTCGCCTCGGGCGTCCCGATGTTCTTCCCGTGGACGACTACGGCGTGCGCAAAGGATTCGCCAGGATGCGCAAGCTGGCGGAGCTTCCCAAGCCGAAGGAGCTGATGGCCTACGGCGAGCGCTGGCGCCCGTATCGCAGCGTGGCGAGCTGGTATCTGTGGCGCGCCGCAGATATGAAGGACCTGCCGCTGGCGCGCCCCGCCGCCAACAGCGGCTCGGCTGCGCCGAAGTCGAAGACTAAGCGGAAGACGACGACCAAATGAACCTGCGTCACGCTCTGGGAACAACCCTGCTTTTGCCTGGGTTACGGCGCCTTCTGCAAATACTCCACAAATTGCTGGGCGGCTTCGCGCTGCACTCCGCTGACTTGCGGCGGGATGATGGCGGGGACCTCCGTCGGGCAAGCCTTCAGTCCGGCGCAAACGTTGACTGCTTTCGGCAAGTCAATCTGCAAGGCAGCATTCGCCTCGGCGTCTTTAGCCGAGTCCAGAACGATCACACCAATCCCTTCGCTACCGCTGGTCTGTTTCTGCAGCATGTCTTTGTAGTCGCCGGTCTCGCTCTGCATCACCACCAGCTGGCCCGATGACACTCTCGGATTGCTGCCCTGAAAATCCAGAATGCGGTGGTCGAGTTCGCTGCCATAAGGCGAGCTCAGGTTGCGCAAAACGTGGAGGACGACCGGCTGCTTCGGCTTCGACTTACAGCCGCCTAGCACCGCACACACCACCAGGAGCGGAATGGCTACAGCCGTCTTGGGTCGTGGTGCCATCACGTCATCATAACTGCAGCTTGCGGCTTCGCCTAGCGCCAGAGCAGTGCAAGCAGTGCAAAAGGGAGTTCCTCTCCGGCCCGGCCACCTGCGAGTTATTCCTCCCCCACGCAGGTTGCCCTGGAAACCAAAAATTAATATCCAAATAGCAAAACAGCCTTTCAGCTTCGGCGACCTTCATAGATAATGCACGTTAGATGTAGCACGAACGTTGGGTGGGATAGCAATGAAAGTGGGCATGGCCATATGCCTGTGTTTGGGAGTGAGCTGCTCGTTTGCGGCAGCACAACAAACATTGCTGGCGTCGGCTCCGCATAAGCCCCTGCACTTCGCGGCTTCGCCCATAGCAACGGTCGGAACCGCCAAGCCGCCCATTTCCGCCAGCCTCGCTGAATCGATCGCGATCTCCGGACTACCGGCACACCTCGCGTTTTACGAGAGTGCCTGGTCTCAAGGACCTGCCCCCGTCTGCACACAAGCTATGTTGCGGGCCGCGGCCGAACAGCCCATCGACAACGCATTCGACCATCATCTGAGCACTGCCGCCCTGAAGGCCTCTTTCACGCATGACAACCTGGTGCGGATGGCGCGGAATTTCGTTCCCGGTCAGCCGCTGCCCGACGCGCCATGGTACGTGCCGCTGACCACCAAGCAGAAGTTTGAAGCCTTCCTGCGCAACAGCCACTCGGCAGGTATGGCGGTCAATATCGTCTCGACTGCCCTCATCTCGCAGGCTACCGGCGCTTATCCGAGCATTGGCGGCGGCATGCAAGGCTTTGGCCAGCGGCTGGGAATCTCTGCCGCGGGTGCTGAAGGCGCCGCTTTTATCGGCGGCTTTGTCTACCCCACGCTCTTTCATCAGGATCCGCGCTACTTCGCGTCGCACCAGCACAGCATTGCCAATCGTCTGGCCTACGCCGCCAGCCGCGCTCTCATCGGGCGCAGTGACGACGGCAGGAATGTCATCAATACCTCGGTGATTGCCAGCCAGTTCACGGAAGCCGCCATCGCCAACGCCTACATTCCTTACCGCAACGAGTCGGCGAGGGGAACCATTGAGAATGCGCTCATCGGTCTGGGAGGCGTGGCGCAAGGCGATATCCTCAACGAGTTCTGGCCTGACATCAAAGATTTCGTCTTCCGGCACACGCACAATTCCCTGGTGCGACGCGGCATGGAGATTGGCGACCCCACCGGCCAGCAGGCGTTCCGCAGCAGCCATTAGCAGTAAGATTGCTGACTGCTGACTGCTCGCTCATGACATTTGTCATCCACCCACGCTGACATTCCGCACTGACCTACGCCTTGAAACTCAATCAGAATTGCCTACGTACATGATTGAGACGGCCAACTCCGAGGCGGCACGTCGCAGTTCGCGACAACACGTCCCGCCTCAATTAAACTTATTGCAATATCCGGATGCTATTCATGCTGATGAAACGATTCCTATGCGGGAACTGAAGGACGATCTCGCCTCACTGCGCATCGACCGCGACCTTCCGCGCCGGGGACGTTGGCGTCTTCCGTTTCTGCTGCTGGTGCTGGTCGCCGTCGCCGCCGCGGGCTGGTTCTACTTCGCCAAGGCGAGGACGGTCTTCGGCGCCGTAGAGGTTGAGACGGTCCAGCCCAGCGTACAGAGCAGCACTGGGCCGAATGCCGGAACTCCGATCCTGACCGCCTCCGGCTATCTGGTCGCGCGCCGACAGTCGGTGGTCTCGTCCAAGATTCAGGGCCGCATCTCCCGGCTGCTGGTGGAAGAGGGCAGCGTGGTGAACACTGGCGACGTGCTGGCGACGCTCGACAATGCCGACGTGCTGGCTGCAATCACCAAAGCCAAGGCCGACATCGAGTACGCCAAAGCCGACCTCGCCGAGGCGCAACGCCTGGAGCGTTTGCAGGACAACCTCTTCCGCAGCAAGGTCGTTTCGCAGGATGCGCTGGACGCCGCAAAGTCCAAGGTGAACCTGGCCCAGGCCGCCATTCAGCAAGACGAGGCCAACCTAACAGTGCAGGAAGCCTTCCTTGATTTCACGACGATTCGCGCGCCGTTTGCAGGAATCGTAGTCAAGAAAATGACCGAAGCCGGCGAGAGCGTCGCACCCATTCCGCCGGGCGTCAACATCTCGACCTCTTCCGGCGCAATTGTCGCCATCGCCGACATGAATTCGCTCGAGGCGGAGGTCGACGTCAACGAGTCAAACGTGGGCGAGTTGCAGCCGAACCAGCCGGCCGAGATTCAGGTGCAGGCGATCCCCAACCATACCTACAAGGGCCTGCTGCGTCAGGTAATCCCGACCGCCGACCGCACCAAGGCCACGGTAACGGTGAAGGTCTCGATCCTCGACAAAGACAAATACCTGCGCCCGGAGATGAGCTGCAATGTGACGTTCCTGCAGCCGCAGAAAACGCAAACTGCCGGCGCCGCGCCGCAACGAATCATCACTGTGCCGAAAGAGGCGGTGATTACCCGCGATGGCAAGGCGACGGTCTTTGAGATTGAGGACAACAAGGCGCGAGCGCTGCCGGTGGTGACCGGCGCTGACCTGCACGGGCAGATCATTGTGAAGCAGGGATTGGGGGGCGGAGAGACCATCGTCAACAATCCGCCACAAAAGTTGAAGGATGGGGACTCGATAAAGGTTAAGGGCTAGCGTCTTAAGCAGTTGCGATCGTACGGCATTTTAGTGCTATATTTTGGGATTTATTGCGCCACGATTTTGCTAGTACCAGCAGCGCGTAAAGTGGTGCTCGGCGGCGCTAGGAAGCCGCCAGAACGACGATCGGGCATCGGGTGGTATTCTGGGTCGTCCAAACGGTCTGGAGGCCCTCAGAAGGCAAATAAACGCGTTTTCCCAAATCGGGAGTGGAGACGTGATGAGCACAACCCAATCGGCGACGACCACGGCCGTCAGCGTGCAAAACGTGCGCAAGTTCTATCAGCGCGACAGCCTGCAGATTAAAGTCCTCGACGGCATCAACCTCGAGGTGCCGCAGGGCGAATTTGTGGCGCTCATGGGACCGTCGGGCTCGGGGAAGACCACGCTGCTGAACCTTATCGCCGGCATCGATCGCGTGACCTCCGGCCGCATCACCGTCGCGGGCACGGATTTGACGCCGCTTTCGGAAGGCCAGCTGGCCAAGTGGCGCAGCACCCACATCGGTTTCATCTTCCAGTTCTATAACCTTATTCCCGTGCTCAACGCGGTGGAGAACGTCGAGCTACCGCTGCTGCTCACGTCGCTGTCGCGAAGCGAGCGTCGCCAGCGCGCGATGACGGCCTTGCGCATCGTCGGCCTGCAAGACCGCGCGAAGCACTATCCCCGCCAGCTTTCTGGCGGACAGGAGCAGCGCGTGGCCATTGCGCGCGCCGTGGTCACTGATCCGACCGTCGTGGTCGCAGACGAGCCGACCGGCGATCTCGACCACCAGAGCGCCGAGGAGATCCTGACGCTGATGGAGACGTTCAATAAGGAATTTGGCAAGACCATCGTCATGGTGACGCACGATCCGCGCGCCGCCGCCCGTGCCCGCATCCAGCACCATCTGGATAAGGGAGTACTTAGCAACTAGCAACTAGCAATCAGCTGCTAAGAGCTCACAATTCGACTGTAGTTTGACTGACAGGTCGGGCCCAAGCAGGACGAAGCCCAGTTCGGAAGGTCTGGGATTAGACAAGAGCTAATTGCTGTTGCTAATTGCTAGTTGCTACTGATATGAAATTCGCCCCTCTCATCCTCAAGCATCTGCGCAAGAACTGGATCCGCACGCTCTCGACCGTGCTGGCGATGGCGGTCTGCATCTTCCTCATCTGCACGCTGCAGACGGTGGTGGACGCGGTGGACTACGGCCTGCATCTGGGCAATGCTTCCCGCCTGGTGACGCGGCATTATGTGAGCCTGGTTTTCAACCTGCCGAATAATTACGAGGCCAAGATCGCCGCTATCCCCGGCGTGCAAAACGTCACCATCGTATCCTGGTTCGGCGGCATGTACCGCGGCGACCTGAAGTACTTCTTCCCCAACCTGGCGGTCGAGCCGGGGAAGTTTCTCGAAATCTATCCCGAGATCATGCTGCCGGAAGACCAGAAGCAGGCATGGTTCCACGATGGCCGAGGCTGCATCATTGGCCGCAAGCTGGCGGACAAATGGGGATGGAAGATCGGCGACACCTTCCAGTTGGAAAGCTTTATTCCGCCGTACCGCGTGGGTAAGCCCTTCGAGTTTGTGATCGATGGAATTTACGACACCGACCTGGTGAAGTATCCCGCGACCGATCTGACCGCGATGTACTTCAACTACAACTACCTCTACGAGGCCACGGGGCGGAACGCCGGCGTCGGCACGCTGACGGAGTTGATTGACGATCCCAATAACGCCGGCCGAATCAGCAAGACCATCGACGCGGAGTTCGAGAACAGCGACACGCAGACGAAGACGGAGACGGAGCAGCAGTTCCGCGCCAGCTTCATTGCCATGGCGGGAAACCTGGCCTTGCTGCTGAACGGTATCGGACTGGCGGTGGCGTTCACGATTCTGCTGGTGACCGCGAACACCATGAGTATTGCCGTGCGCGAGCGGCAGCAGGAAATTGGAGTGCTGAAGACCCTGGGATTTCCCAGCGGGCTGGTGATGGCGCTGGTGCTGGTGGAGGCGCTGCTGCTGGGAGTAATGGGCGGAGCCTTGGGCCTGCTCTTCGCCAGTGGCGCGATCCGCGCGCTGCCCAGCCTTCCCTACATCGGCGACGTGGTGCGTCAGTTCCCGGGATTGGGATTATCGCCGAAAATCGTTACCTATGGATTGGGCGTGGCCCTGCTGCTGGGATTGCTGGCTGGATTTGTTCCCGCGCTGCTGGCGTATCGCGCGCGAATTACGGAAGTGTTGAGGCAGGTGTGAAAGGCAGCAATTAGCAGTTGGCATTTGGCAGTTCCGGAGCAGCAGTTATCTGTGGAATTGCAACGTACGAAAGTGATTAGCCCAGCGCGGGAGCGCTGGGTGAGCCGCGCGACGGCACGGCTGAAGCCGTGCCCTGATCAAAGCGCTTATGGAAAATCAAGGGTTGCTAATTACTAATTACTAATTTATGGCCCTCCCTATTTCCTACAACGTTCGCAACCTGCGCTCGCGATGGAAGGTCACGCTGCTGGCCATCTTCGGTATCGCGCTGGTGGTGGCGGCATTCGTGACCATTCTGTCCATGGTGCGCGGATTCAAGATCGCGTTGAGTTCCACCGGCTCCGACAACAACGCCATCGTTACCCAGCGCGGCTCCATGTCGGAGCTAAGCTCATGGATGAACATCAGCAATGCGAATCTCGTTGCCGTCGATCCGCGCGTGGCGCTCGGGTCCGATGGCAAGCCGCTGGCGTCGTGCGAAGTCGTCGTGATCACGGCGCGCCCGGCGAAAGATAGTGGCCTGCCCACCAACATCACCTTCCGCGGGGTAACGCCTAAGGCCTTCCAGGTGCGTAACGGCATCAAGGTTGTCGAGGGACGGATGTTCACGCCGGGCCTGTTCGAGGTGATTGTCGGCAAGAAGATTGCCGAGCGTTTGCAGGGAGTGGATGTCGGCTCGGTCATCCCCATTCAGCGCAAGAACTGGAAGGTGGTCGGCTTGTTCACCGCCGACGGCAGCTCGTTCGAGAGCGAGATTTGGGGCGATTACGACGCCATGGCGCCGGCCATTGGACGCAATGGCGGCTGCGAGTCGCTGACCGTGCGGCTGACCCAGCCCACCGTGCTCGCCGCCTTCGACAAAGACCTGCGCGCCAATCCGCAATTTCAGTTACAGGCAGATTCGGAGAAGCAATATTACGAGAACCTCGCCGGACCGACGGCGGGCGCGCTGCTGGGGCTGGCCGTTTTTGTTGCCGTGGTGATGGGCATTGGTGCGGTTTTCGGCGCGATGAACACGATGTATGCCATCGTCGCGCAACGCACGCGCGAGGTTGGCACAATGCGGGCACTCGGCTTCTCGCGCTTCAGCATCCTATTTTCGTTTGTAATGGAGTCGGTGCTGCTCGCGATTGTTGGCGGGTTGCTGGGCTGCCTGGTGGCTCTCCCGATGAATGGCTACACCGCGGCTACCGGCACCAACGCTTTCAGCGAGCTCGCATTTGCCTTCAAGGTGACGCCGGGCCTGCTGGCGATCGGTATGGCCTTCGCGGTGCTGATGGGCTTTGTCGGCGGATTGTTGCCGGCGTTTCGCGCATCGCGAATGCCCATCACGAGGGCGCTGCGCGAGGCGTGAGAAGCAATAGTCAGTAGTCAGTTGTCAGTGGCCAGTAGTCGGTTGGGCCCGTAGGGCGAGAGTAATTAGCCCGGAGCGGAAGCTCTGGGTAACGGCGCCTGAGAGAGACCGACTCCCTTCCGGGGCGACAGAGGTGACAGCATTCCATGAAAGCGACCGTGGCAAGTCTCTCCTTGGCGATCTTCCTATTGCCGTGCTTCGCGCAAGAGTCAACCCATCGCGATTGGTATCAGCCGCTCACCAACGGCGACGGTCTGCGTTATCCGCTGGAGATCGGCCCGCTCACCTGGCATGTGGTCGGCAGCGGCATCTATCCGGTGAAAGGCTCTGACGGACTTATGCACGTGGCCTACCCGCTGATGTTCACCAACTCGTGGAGCATGCCCGCGACAATTAAGTCGGTTGAGGTCGTCGATCCCGCGCGCGGCAATCAGGTTACCGGCAAGAACCGCGTGCTCGACATCAAGAACGAAGATGTCACCGGCCAGGTGAAGCTCTTGAGCCTGCCCGGCAATATGGACAAGACTAGCTACTCCACGCAGATTCCCGGCGGCCAATCGGGAGTGATGTTCTTCGACGTCACCTATGACGATGCCGCGCAGGTACCGAAGGCGATCGCGCACCGAGTGACAGTGACCACTCCGCCGACTCGTGCTGGGACCGAGCACACCGTCATTGGCCGCTCCGTCCCACTCGGCCGCGAGGCTCTGGTAATCAGTCCGCCCTTCAAGGGCGACGGGTGGGTGGACGGCAACGGCTGCTGCCTGGAAGTCGGGCCACACCGCTTCGTCACCAATCCTATGAATGGAACGCTCGATCCCAGCGAGCAGTTCGCTATCGATTGGGTGAAAGTTGATGCGCAGGGCCGCTCGTACAAGACGGACGGCAAAGCGCCCGAAGACTGGTTCGGCTACGGCGTTGATGTGCTGGCGGTCGCCCCGGGCACGGTGGTCGAGGTGATGCGCGACTTGCCCAACGTTCCGCCCGGCAAAAATCCCGAAGGCCTGACGATCGCCCAGATTGCCGGCAACCGCGTCATCATCGACATGGGCTCGGGACACTACGCCATGTATGCGCATCTCGCGCCCGGCAGCATTCCCGTGCACGTCGGCGATTACGTGCAGCAGGGGCAGAAAATTGGCCGGTTGGGGAATACGGGAAACACCAGCGCGCCGCACCTGCACTTTCAACTGATGGACCGGCCATCCAGCCTGGATGCGACCTCACTGCCGTTTGTGATTGATCGCATGCAGCTTGAGGGGCAGGTCAAGCTCAACTTGGCCGACATGGACGTGGCAGTCGACAAGAACACGCCTCTGCCAATCGATAAGGCAGGGGCGAAGCCGCTGGTCCGAACGATGCCGCTGTCGTGCGATGTTGAGGGATTCGAATAGGCTCGGCCTGGCCACCATCGATTTTCTGGAATGCTATTAATGCGCCAGGGAGCTGAAGTGGTCGCCGAGATAATAAGCCCACAGGACAATCGCAAGAACACCCTTCCAGAAGCCGAGGTGCAGGAAGCCGATTGTAAAAAGCCAGCCGATTATCCACACACTCCCCATAAAGGTCTGCTGCTCGATTTTTATTCTCTCCACATTCCCTCTCGTGAACACCCAAGAGAAATGTAACACCGGCAAGCGAAGGCTCGTCAGTGACGGCTGCCGCGAAACGCGGTGACAAGCAGGGACAGACTCACGCGCTACACCGTGCGTCGGCGGCTTCTGCAGAAAACGCGGGAGCACGTTCATTTACCCTGAGAACTGAATGTTCACTTTCGCGCTAATCGCCGGATTGGTGTGCGTTGCGGCGTGGCTGTACCTGCTGCTGGGACACGGCCGCTTCTGGCGCGTCGCTTCTGCGCGAGTCGTTCCCACTGATTCGCAACCAGGGCGAATGAGTGGGGCGCCCGAGCCGGTCATTGCCGTCATCATTCCCGCCCGCAACGAAGCGGACGTGATTGGAAGGGCTATTACTTCTCTGTTGCAACAGAGCGAGGGTGCCCCATCCTTGTCGGCCGGGGTTGGCGACAGGGTGGGAGCTTGGAACAATCTCCACATCTTCGTCGTCGATGACAACAGCACCGACGGAACGGCCGATGCCGCACGAGCCGCGGGTGCCCCACCCTGGTCCACTTCTCTTGCGGACAGGGTGGGAGAGGCGGAATGGTCTCGCGTCACCGTCATCCCCGGACGTCCGCTGCCCGCCGGTTGGTCGGGCAAGCTGTGGGCGGTCGAGCAAGGCGTGGAGCAAGCGCTTCTGCTCGCTCCCGACTTCCTTCTGCTGACCGATGCCGATATCGAGCACGCGCCGGAGAATTTGGCCACGCTGGTCGGCGTGGCGGAAGGCGGCGGCTACGATCTCGCGTCGTTCATGGTGAAGCTGCACTGCCGCAGTGTGGCCGAGAAGCTGCTGATTCCGGCATTTGTGTTCTTCTTCTTCATGCTCTATCCGCCGGAGTGGGTGCGGAAGTCGCCCACGTTATCGTCCAAAGGAAGGACGCGAACCCTTGGGCAAGCTCAGGGCAGGCTGTGGGGCAGCAACACCGCCGGCGCCGCGGGTGGCTGCATGCTGATTCGTCCCGCCGCCCTGGAGCGCATCGGAGGCATTGCCGCCATCCGGCGGGAGATCATCGACGATTGCAGGCTGGCAAGGGTGGTGAAGCGCTCGGGCGGCAAGGTCTGGCTCGGGGTGGAGGGCAATGAGTCAGGGCACGACTTCAGTCGTGCCGGACGGGCGACATCTTATGACGCGAGCGGGCTTCAGCCCGCTGCCGCCGAAACGCACAGCCTTCGGCCGTACAAATCTTTCGGAGCGATTGAGCGCATGATCGCCCGCACCGCATTCAATCAGCTCAAGCACTCCTTCTGGCTGCTGCTGGGAACGGTGGTGGGCATGCTGCTGCTATACCTCTTGCCGATTGCGCTGCTGGCAAGCGGATCGGCGCGGTTGGCGTTCGTGGGCGCCGCCTCCTACGCGCTGATGAGCGCGGCATATTTTCCCATGGCCCGCTTCTATCGCCTCAATCCGCTGTGGACGTTGTCGCTGCCGTTGAGTGCGGTGTTTTATACCGCGGCGACGCTCCATTCCGCGGTCAATTATTGGAGAGGTCACGGCGGGGAATGGAAAGGCCGGGCGCAGGACGTGGCGAAGGGACCAGGGACCAGGGGCCAGGATTTAGGGGCTGGGGACTAGAGATTAGTTCACCCTAATCCCTGATCCCTTCTTCTTCGCCGGGAGGTGTGCGCTTTATTGCGGCAGCAGCGGCCCGAGGCCCGCTTTCGGCGACAACGCGAATCAAGGCATCCGGGCCGTCGGCGCCGACGACGTAGCGGTCGGCCTCGACCTCCGGCCATTCGCCATATATACGCGCGACATATACCACCTTGCCGTCGCGCTTGCCGTCGCGAAAGATTCGAATGATTCTGCGCGCCGTTGCGGCAGGCAGTCGATGACACACCAGGGCGACGTCGAATGGCACTTGTTGTTCGGCTGCCTCGACAGCTTCGTTTTCGGTAGTGAGGGCAAGGACTTCATGACCGGCCGATTCCAGCACGCGTTGCCGCAGCAGGGCCAGCTCCTGGTCGGTGGTAAGGACAAGGACCTTCATCACAGGACATCCGGGGAAGAGTGTATTTTGGACCTGGGCGGAGGATATCAAAAGATGACGGTGCGCGGCGTGAAAATTGCGGCCTACCGCACGAAGATTTTGTACAGCATCAGGTAAATCACCACGCCCGTGACGGAGACGTACATCCAGATGGCAAAGGTATACGGCGCGATCTGCTTGTGACGCGCGAAGCTGCCCTTCAACGCACGCGCCAGCGTGATGAGAACGAAGGGCACCACAACCGCCGCCAGAATCGTGTGCGAGATGAGCAGAGTGAAATAGAGTGGCCGGGAAACGCCTTGTCCCTGGAAGTGCGTTACCCCGGCGTGAAGCACGAGGTGGTAGTAAAGATAGGAAATCAGGAACAGGGTGGAGGTGAGGAAGGCGGCCAGCATCATGCGCTTGTGCGCCTGCTGGCGGCCTCGTTTGATGAAATACAGGCCCGAGCCGATGAGCACGGCGCTGGAGCCATTGAGCACCGCATCGAGCGCGGGGAAAAATGTGGGGCTCAACTGCATCACGCGGCGGCCTTGGTGGAACGGCGGTTCGCTACCAGGAATGACAATGCGAACATCACCAGCGTAAACAGCGCCAGCACAGCGAAGTTGCCGCGCAGCGACAAGTCGGTGGAAGCCGCGCCCGGAAACAGCAGCGAGCGCAGCGCCTCGGTGCCGTAGGTGAGCGGATTGATGCGCATGAGCAGGCGGATCCACAACGACGCTCCCGAGAGCGGGAACAGCGACCCGGAGAGCAGCCACAGGGGAATCAGAAACAAATTGATGATGGCGTGAAACGCCTGGGTGGAATCCATGGGCCAGGCGATGATGAAGCCGAGCGCGGTGAGCGAAAACGCAACCAGGAAAATGGCCAGCACCGTCAGGCCGAAGCTGGCGAGGGTGAAGTGCACACCGACGGCGGGCGCGAACACCAGGAAGATGAGGCCTTGCAAGGTGGCCAGCGTCGCTCCGCCCAGCACTTTGCCCAGCACGATGACCGAACGGCTTACCGGCGCCACCAGCACTGAAAGCAGGAAGCCTTCCTTGCGGTCTTCGATGACCGACATCATGGTGAAGATGGCGGTGAAGAGCACAATCATGATCAGCGCGCCGGGGAAGAAGAACTCAAGATAGTGCTGTCCGCCGCCGCTGGAGCGAAATGAGGTGCCGAATCCGGAGCCAATCACGACCCAAAACAGCAGCGGCGATGCGATAACGCCAACCACGCGCGCGCGCTGCCGGTAGAAGCGAATGACCTCGCGCCACCACAGCGAAATTGCGGGCAGTAGCGTGCCTGCATGTGCAGGGCTGAGGGCCGCGGGAAGAGTCTGGGTCGTAGTAGCCATGGATCAGTAGTCAGTCGCGTTCTTCGCTGTAGTAGCGAGCGGTGGTCGTATCGGTCTCCCAGATGGTGACGTCTTTGACGCGCACCCGTCCGTTGGTGCTCCGCTTCAGCCGGGAATTGGTCTCGTCGTAGAAGTACTTGGCCAGGTTCTCGGCCGACGGATTCACGGTAGTGAAGGGCTCCAGCTCGTTGATCATCTCGTGATCGAGATAGTTCATCACCGGCCGCAGGACGTCTTTCAAGTCTTTGAAGTCGAGCAGCAGGCCGGCCTGGTCAAGTTCCGCGCCGCTCAAGGTGACGCGCACGCGATAGTTGTGGCCGTGCGGCTTCTCGCACTTGCCGCGATAGTTGCGCAGGTAGTGGCCGGCGGAAAACGTGTCTTCTACGGTGACTTCGTACATTGAAGCGAGCTGCAAACGCCGCAAATAGGCGGGTTACAGTCCAAAAAGTATTGTATCGTGTTTACCGGCGAGAGAGGCCGCCCCTGAAGGGGCTCGGATTCTTATCTCACGCTTACCCAGCGCTTCCGCGCTGGGCTAATCAGTTTCGCCTCTGCGAGGCTTGGATTGGTTCCCAATATATTGTCGAACTCGGTCAAGTTGAGAGGGGCTCACGCTGAACGCGCCGTAACCTTGCTGCCATCCGAATAACCCAGCGCTTCCGCGCTGGGCTAATCAGTTTCGCCTCTGCGAGGCTTGGTCGCGTCCTGCGAGGATACATCTGCAGTTTTGTTTAGATTTGGGATCGGAGAATGTTGGCGCACCTGCCACTTTCAGCGGACTTAGTGTCTCCTTAGGCAGGGGTCAAGCATTGGAACCTTTCCCGAAGAATTCCTCCACCGCCTTCACTTCCGTGGTGCGGCTGTAGTTTGGCAGGCTTTCCAGAAACACCCGTCCATAGCGCTTATTGAGAATGCGATTGTCGAGCAGGCACAGCAATCCGCGATCGTGCAGCGAGCGAATCAGCCGCCCGAATCCTTGCTTCAGCGAGATTACCGCGCTGGGCACCTGATATTCGAAGAAGGCGTTGCCGCCGTCCTCATCGATTGCCCTCACGCGTGCGGCGACGACCGGATCGTTGGGCACGGCGAACGGCAGCTTGTCGATGATCACGCAGCTCAGTTGTTCGCCCTGCACATCCACGCCCTGCCAGAATGACGATGTCGCAAACAAGACTGCGTTGGGCGTAAGACGGAACTCCTCCAGCAAAGCGTTCTTGGGCGCGCTGCCCTGAAGCAGCATGGGGAAGTCCAGCTCGCCGAGCAAGCGCTCGTACAGCTGATGCATCAGCGCGTAGCTGGTGAAGAGGCAGAAGGCGCGGCCGCGGGTGATCTCCAGCAACTGCCGCACGCGTTGGGCGCCACGCTCGACGAAACGCGGGTCGCGAGGATCGGGCAGGTCGGGAGGGATGTAGAGCAGCGCCTGACTCCGGTAATCGAAGTGCGAGGGCACGACCAACTCACGCGCGTTCTGGATGCCAAGCCGGTCGCGGATGTACTGGAAGCCGCCGGCCACCGCGAGCGTCGCCGATGTCAGCACTGCGGACTCCAGCTGCTCAAACAGCGCGCTGCGCAGAATGTCGGAGACGGTAATCGGCGTCGCCTGCAAGAACACGTTGTGCTGAGCGCCGCGGCGGTCTCCGCGCCGCTCGATCCAGAAAACGGTATTGCGCTCCTGCGACTCCAGGATGAAGCCCAACTGCACGCGCAACTCTTCCACCCGTCGCGCGATGGCGTGCACTTCGTCAGGTTTTTTCGGGATCCCCTGAAGTTCCGTGTAGAGATGGGTCAGCGCATTCTGCAACCCCATGTATTCGTCGCCGTTTTCTTCCAGGAACTCAGCACGGTTCTCGAAGGCGAAGCGGCCCTCACCGGGGGGAATCAGCGCGAAGAAAAATTGCGAGTGCTCGCGCACCCGCGCCGATGCCTGAAGCACATCGGCAAACGGCACGTCAGCCTGGCGCAACGTGCTCTCCACATCCCGCAGGAGGTCGTCCACCTTCAGGTTCGAGACGGTCACGCCAAAGTAATTCGCGGCCACGTCTTCCAGTTCGTGCGCCTCGTCGAAGACAACAACGCCGGCATCCGGCAACACGCCGCCATCCTGCGCGCGGTCGGTCGCGGCCTTGATCGCAAGGTCGGCGCAGAACAGATGATGATTGACGATGATGATGTCGCTCTCGGCGGCGCGGCGGCGCATCTCGGTGATGAAGCAGCGATCGAACTGCTGGCACTCGGCACCGATGCAGCGATCGGTGCGGGCGTCGAGCTTCGGCCACAGGTGGCTGGTTTCGGGCAGCTCGGCCAACTCGGTGCGGTCGCCCGTCTCGGTCGTCTTCTCCCAATCGCTGATGATGCGGAAGTGGTTGATCTCCTCCAACCCGTTCAGCACCGGCTGCGCCGCGAGGTCGTAAAGCTTCTTGCGGCAGAGATAATTGCCGCGGCCTTTCATATAGCAGACGCGCAGCTCGCCCAGGTGGTGCTGGAGAAACGGCACATCCTTGAAGAAGAGCTGCTCCTGGAGAGTTTTGGTTCCGGTGGAGATGATGACGCGTTTGCCGGAGCGGATGACCGGCAGCAGGTATGCCAGCGTCTTGCCGGTGCCGGTGCCCGCCTCGACGATCAGATGACGGCGGTCCTGCAATGCTTGCTCGACGGCCTCGGCCATTTGCAGCTGCCCGCGACGAAACTCGTACGCGGGATGCGTGCGCGCCAGCAGACCGCCCGGCCCGAAGAATTGGTAGAGAGACGGCAGGCGAGCGGCGGTCGAGGCGGGAGTTGGGGGGGCGGAAGACACCGTTTTGATGTTACGCGCTCGATCAGACAATCGTGAAGTTGCTACGAGCCCTCACAACGTTTCTACATCCAAGTCAGCGATCTGATTAAAATGCGAATCGCGCGAAAGCAGGGTCAAGCCGTGCTGTCGCGCGATAGCCGCAATCCAGATATCATTCTCCGGAATCGGCTTGCCTGTTCGACGCAGCGCGAGCCTGATGTTGGCATAGTGAATGACGGTTTCCGAGTCACAAGGCAACACCGGTAACAGATTGCTGAACCGGTCCAGACGCATAAGATTCTCGGCCACGCGCGCTGAACCTAAAGCGCCATAGCGTAGTTCTCCCAAAACGTGAACGCATAAGAACACTGCGTCATCCGACGCGAATCGCTCCGCCGCCGCTGGCTCACCGCTGAAGAGTGCGATAACTGCATTGGTGTCGAGAAGCAGCCTACCATTCATTGGGATCTACTCGTTCACAGTCCTTGATCGCTTCTTTCATCCTCTCCAAATCGTATGCTGGTATTAAGCCGATGAACTGGAGCAAATCCCGCGCTCGGCTAGACGGAACTCGGGGCTTGCGCCGGCTGTAATCCCGCAGATACCACTCGACCAATCCGTGATAACGCTCGGGTATGTCCCGCTTTTCCGGATACATCTTGCCCTTTCGATCGGGATGGACTGGGTCTCCCGGCCGGTAAAGACGACGCCTTCCCCTTCCCGAGCTGTGTAGCATGCGATACTGAGCAGGGTTCGGGCGGTTCCCGGCAACGCAGTGACTCACGATGTGTTGCCAGACTCCGGGGCGGTTGTCATGAAATTCGTGTCGAGCGCGATCGCGGATGTCATCCAGGCTGAAATCCTCGGCGTTAGGATTTTCTCGGTGGAGCAGCGCTGTAGCCAGCCATGCTTCGTCCGCGACTAAAATATTCATATTTTCGTCCTCCTAGACTCTAAACTATAACTAACCACTTTAGAACCTGTCAAAGGCCAAAATTTGATGGATATACTTCCTACCCTCGCCATCGTCGGACGGCCGAATGTCGGCAAGTCCACCCTGTTCAACCGGCTAGTGGGCTCGCGGCGCGCCATCGTCGGTGACGAGCCCGGCATCACTCGCGACCGCATCTATGGCGAAGCCGAATGGGCGGGTCGCAAGCTGCGCGTCGTGGACACTGGCGGCATCATTCCAGACGATAAGGCCTTGATTCCTTCAGAAATATTTCGCCAGGCGCGGGTGGCACTCGATGAGGCAGACGCCATCGTGCTAATCGTGGACGGGCGAACTGAGCTGGCGTCCCCCGACATCGATTTGGCGCGTCTGCTGCTGCGCACCGGCAAACCGCTGCTGCTTGCGGTCAACAAGATCGACACGACCAAGATGGAGCCGTATGCGGAGGAGTTTCGGCGGCTGGGAATCCGGGAGCTGTTTCCGATATCGGCCGAGAACGGCAATGGGGTGGTCGAACTGCTGGAGCATGCGCTGAGCGTGATTCCAGAAGGCGACAGGGATGGCGCTCGTGAGGAACCGCAGATCCCTCGACTACGTTCGGTCGCCTCCGGCGACCTCACTCCCCCACCCCATCGACGGCAAAGGCAGCCGTCGTCGGGGACCCCGGTTCCGCTGGGGATGACAAACCAGAGAGATCCCGAAACGGGGGAAGAAAGCGAGGATACTGGCGAAACGGAAGCGGAGCCCGCACGCGAAACCAAGGTCGCGATCATCGGGCGCCCGAACGTCGGCAAATCTACCCTGCTGAACGCGCTGACCGGAAGCGCGCGGGCGATTGTCTCTCCCGTCGCTGGTACGACGCGCGACGCAGTTGACGAAGTCGTCGAACGGGACGGGCAGACTTATCGTTTCATCGACACCGCCGGGATTCGCCGCAAGGGCAAGACCGAATTGATGGCGGAGAAGCTCTCGGTAGTGATGGCGCGCAAGCACCTGGAAGGCGCCGACGTGGCGCTGATTATGGTCGACGCCACCGAAGGCGTCACCGCGGGCGACGCAACCATCGCCGGCTACGCGCACGAGAGCGGGCGCTCGGTGATTGTCGTCGTCAATAAGTGGGATTTAGTGAGCACCCCAGCAACCGCCAAGTCACCCCAGCAGATGCAAACTACGCGTCTGCCGAAGAAAGGGAAAAGCAGCGACGGCAAGCGGCCGGCCGATCGCGGCATCTACGAGGAGCAGGTTCGGCGCCACCTCAAGTTTCTGTCTTATGCGCCGGTGGTCTTCGTGTCGGCAACGACGGGGCAGGAACTGGACAAGCTTTACTCCACGCTGGAGCTGGTCGCGCGCGAACGGCGCAAGCGCATCGGCACCGGCGAGATGAACCGCTTCCTCAGCCGCATCGACTTCGAGCGCGCATCGGTTCCCGTCGCCAAGCGTGTGAAGATCTACTACATGACGCAAGCGGCGGTCTCGCCGCCCACGTTCATCCTGTTTACGGATCGCGCGGTCAAGCTGCACTTTTCCTACGAGCGCTTTCTGGAGAACCAGATTCGGGCGGCCTTCGGCTTCGTCGGCACGCCCATCTGGATCAAGAACCGCGCGCGCAAGGAAGCGCAGAGGACGAAAAAGCGCGGTTGAAGTCTGGTTGTGAGGAGGTAAAGCTGCTATCCCGAACCTTGAGGCCTCATCAGGGTCAACAGCAAGCCAGGGTCGCCGAGCATCGGCTGGCCTCTGCCGGACAAGGTTGAAGGCTTCAGGAACGTCCGAAAAAACATTGCCATGGCCTGGGTGACAACCATGTCCTCAATGTCGGCGCGCCAGATGCACTCGATATCGGCTTGTCGCTGCTGGGGCTGATCGGTTAGCAGGAAAACAGGAATGCGAGGAGTGACACGTTTCAGTTGAGTGGCAATTTGGCGGTCATCGCGATTGGCGTCGTGGCGAATGAGGATTGCATCCACCGGCCGCTTCATGAGAATGCCTTTTGCCTGCGACGAGCTGCGCGCGAGAAGCAGCTGAAACTCTGCCGAGACGAAAGCTGAGATCAAGACTGAATAGAGGTCAGCCTCATCGCAAACGAACAAAAGGGTCAATCTGGAGCTCATTCCACAGACCTTTCAGGGCCAGATTGAGTGACTACCAAGACCGCAAAGAATAATTGCGCAGTGGCGCCGGCTGACTTCAGCAAGAAATGCCGAATGATCTGAGAACCTTTAAAACGCAAAACGATGAAGGAATCTTCAGGCATTCTGTCGGGCACGTCAAGAGATTTCATCGCGGCGCGTGCAAACTGACAACATTGCAGGTGTGTTACGAACCAGAGGAACGCGGCGTGTCTCAGTGGCTTTTGTCGCCGACGGTGGTGACTTTGTGGGACACGAACTTGCGCTGCAGAGCCTCAAAGGCCGAGGGCTCCGGCTTTTCATCAGGGATGGCGGAATCGGCGACTGCTGAAGTCGCAGCCGCAGCTTCGACCTGTGAGTCATTTCGCGTTTTGCCGGCATCGTCGTCAGACGCTTCCTCAAGCGGATGGCTCACTTCAGCAACAACGGCCGCAACCGGCTTCGGCGGCTCCACGACTCGCGCTTTTGCCAAACCTTTTTCCAGAAATTTTCGGGTGTCCAGCAAGGGACGCGCAAGCGACGGGTTGTAGCTTGTCCAGGGATTGTCGAGCTCGGCTTCGCGCTCGAACTGCGCCCGCATGCTTTCCATCTTCGAATCGAGATCGTCGAGATAGTGCAGCATGAGCGCCTCGGGAAACATGGGCAGCTTGGGCGAGCCGAATTCGTATTGCCCGTGATGGCTGATGATCATGTGCTCCAGCAGGAGCTTGAGCTCGTCGGGAAAGCCGGGGACGCGGGCGATTTTTTCCTGCAGCATTTCCAGCTCGATGATCATGTGGCCCAGGAGCTGTCCCCTGGTGGTGTAGGCGATGGAGCGATGGTAGGCAAGCTCGTGCAGCTTCCCGATGTCGTGCAGAAAAGCGCCGCTGAGCAGCAGGTCGCGATTGACCTGCGGATAATTGCGTACTGCCAGGTCGCAAAGCTTGAGGAGCGAAACCACATGGTCGAGCAGGCCGCCGACGAAGGCATGATGCAGAGTCTTGGCTGCGGGCGCGCACTTGTACGACGCGACGATCGCCTCATCGTTGAGAAATTGGTTGAGCAGCGACTTGAGCCACGGATTCTGGAAGCCCGCGACAAAGTCGCACAGCGTCTGCCAAAGCTGCTCCACGTCCTTCGAGGTTTTGGGAAGGTAGTCGGCGTAATCGATTTCAGAATCGCCCAGCTTGCGCATCTTGTGGATGGTGAGCTGCCAGCGCCCGCTGTACTTGTGAATGACACCCTTCACCTTGACGAAGTCATCCTGATCGAAGGTGGAGATGGTGTCGTTCACGTTGTCCCACATGTTGGCCTGGATCTGGCCGCTGCGGTCGGCGAGCAGCAGAGAGAGGTACAGCTCACCGCTCTTCTTCGACTTCACCTGTTTGGAGGCGACAACGAACAGCGAGGTGATGGTCTGGTTTTCCACCCGGGAGCAGTCGCAAATGTAGAACTCTTTCATGCAGGGGCCTGTGAGCAGCATCGTAGGCGCAGAATCGATGCTGAGGGCCTATGGTATCAGCAGCAGTAGTCAGTAGCCAGTGTGGGCAGCAGGCGGTAGTGGGCTACTTTGAATTTGGCTTCTTAAAGATAACGGCTTGCGCCCCGCGCCCTCCGACAGGTATAGCCACGAAGGCTTCCCATCCGGCGGCCCCGAGTTCGTTTAGTTGTTTTCTGATTTCCTCGGTTGACGCATTGGCGAAATCAACCGGCTCGACGTGATACAGCCATTCCATTTGCCGCCTCCGCTACGCCGCTGCCGAAACCGGCTTGCGGTCTAGCAATCTTACCAATTCCTCAAGCGACCAAACGTGATCGGCAATGCCTGCCTGCATCGCCGGGGTTACGCGCAACGTTTGGTGAATCCGACAGAAGTTGTAATGCATGTAATTGAGCGCTACGGCGTGCCGCAGGTTCTCGATTTTCTTGCTGAATGCGTTCGTGAGCCGCGTAAACCGCCGCATCGACATCCTCATCGTGAGATTCTGGCGTTCGACATAGCTGGTAGAAATGTGGCGGGGGTCTGGGTCGCCAGATATGACCGCCAGTCGCGTCTCAATGATCTGAGCGGGGCTGTAGCGCGTCTCCGGCTTTTCGGGAGCCGAACCATAGATTTTGACCAGCATCGCGTAGTCAATCTCCGGCCCAAACGCATCCTCTACCGCTTCGACGTACACCCGATGTCCGTCCGTCGTTAGCTGTACGCGACTGGTAAGCCTGCTAGCTACGTCGCACATGAAGGCGTGCGCCCAACCCGCATCACGTCCACCTGTCAGATATGCCACAACCAGCTTGGAATCGGCGTCGAGAGCAATCCACGTCCATGCGCTGCCAGCGCCGTCCGCTTTCTGCTCGTCAGTAACGTTTTTATCTTTGCCATAGCAGAAATTCCACGTCTCATCGCATTGAATGCGACGGCTGCGGAGGTTCCGGACATTTGCATCGTGGTAGCACTTGCACGCCGCCCCAAGATCGCAGAGCAGCTTGAGAACGGTATCTTTGCAGATGCCAGTCAGTCTGACGGTTGACCTGATGGAATTACCTTCGATGAGACATCCAACAACACGGGCACGATCAGATGCGCTCAAGCAATTCATGCGTCCAGAATATGCTTGAGCGCTCAAGGATGTCAAGCGAAAAGTGTTGATTTTATCGGAGTCGCCTGACTGGCATTTCACCAGATGTAACTTGGCTGCCATGGCGAATCTCCTTCTTCGATTCAGGCGTTTCCAGCCCATAGGTTGAACGCCGTATTACCCCGGTCTGATTAAGGTTCTTGAGGGCTTCTTCGGCCTTCTTGAGCGCCTCTGGATCGACATTCGGGTTATCGGCGATGATCTTATCTATATCAAGTTGCTGCTTCGGCATCGTCGCTACCTCGTTTCTATCCTAATGGCGTAAATTGTTTGCGGGTCTGAACAACCCAACTGTGTTTGACAGTCGAAAGATAATCTTGTAACAAGCGATGATAGTCTTTGATGGCCTCGCTCAACCCGTCTACTTCCGAGAAATCGCGGATGAGCAGCTTTAGGTCCTTGCGAAGAACAGCCATGTGGATGCCGCGCCCGTGCGAATTCCATTTGTCTATTTTGTTTAGCGCCTTTGCAATTTCTTCGGCGCGCTTTATCCGCATCGCCTGTGTGACTCTTAGCTTTCTGGTTTTGGTTGTCTTCCATTTCTTGAATTTGTACTTAACGAGCCATTCCTTCAGCAACGAAATCGAGAGTTCGCGGGCCTGCTCGTACATGTAAAGCTCCTCTGGATCAAAGCGGTTGATTAGAAATGCGAGTTCTGCGGTGCTCAGTGTTCCCGCTACCGATTTCCTGATGAGCCGCTCATATTGTTCCAAGTAGCCTAGCGCCGGCACCATTTTGTCGTCTTTCGGCAGCTGGGGATCTATCGGCCCCAGGACCGAAAAGTAGTCCATGTAAATATCATCCCCGCACATCGCCAGAACGGTTCCAGCCGAATAAGCGCAGTTGGGAACGATAAAATCAATGACTCGATAATGATGTCTCAGCGTTTGGGCTATCCTCTGCGTTACCTCGATATAGCCGCCGCCCGTCTCCAACAGAACGCTGAGCTTTCGCTTCCTGTGCGGCAGTTCATCAACAGCCTCTCTGACGACAACATCCAAGCCAACCCGGATGGGAGCGCAAAGCACCAGCGCATCGCCGCCAGTAACACCCTCAAGAGCGCAAAGGCGATCTTTCAACTGCTCGATTATGATTATGTTTGAACTAGTCTTCAGCGCCACGAGAATTGTCTTTCCACCGCGCCATTGCGGCTACTCGTGCAATCTCGGCGCGCCTTTCGTCTGAAAGCGCTTTAGCTCTCGCCTTGCCGCCCTTTAGCCCCCCTCGCCTTCCGAGGGCTACGGCTGCTGGATTCTTACCGCTAAAATCAAGACCGGCTGCGGCCGTTTCTCGCACCATCTCAGCGGCGATCTGGTTGACATCCCGTTTGCTTGACCGCTTTGGCATACTTGGATTGTGCCACAAATCAAGGCGCTTGCAAGCATGAAATTGTGCAACTCGCCATCGATTCCCGCAACAGGAATCATGCTTGCAATTTAGATGCCAGACCGCTCAAGCAAGACTCATTTCCTCCGGTCAAAGTCGCCCACCACCCAGTAGGCGGTAGCCAGTTGCCGGTTGTCAGGAAATCGGCAGAACCGAGGACCAGGCAGTCAACTCGCAAGATCACTCTGGTTACAAAACGACTGGGGGAATTGGCTTTTGACGGAAGGTCGCGGCTTACGCTCCGGCCTTTTGATTTATATGGTCATGGGTGCGGGGGCGGCGGCGGGTTCGACAGGGGCTTTGCGGCGGAGGATGGCAGCGGAGATGAGAGTAATGATAAGGCCGACGGGCAAAGGCTCCATGAAGGTGTAGGCCATGTTGACGAAGGGGTTCTGGTAGAGCTGCTGAGAGCGCTGTATGGCAGCGACCTTCGCGGCAGTGGAGGCGGGGTCAAGTCCGGAGGACTGGACGTTGTGAATCTGCGCGGCGAAGTAGCTGTCCATGAAGTGGGGCATGAAGTTGAAGTAGAGGACCTCCCACATGGCGACGTAGCAGACGGTGGTGATGAGGGTGATCAGGATGCCGCAGGCGAAGGCGCGGCCGAAGGAGATTTGGCCAGCGAGGGTGTTGTCGCGGTAGCTGCGGATGCCGAAGTAGATGAGCAGGAACGACGCCACCATGATGGTGTAGCCGAGAGCCATGCTGTGGCCGGAGCCGATCTTGTCGGCGAGGAGAAGCGAGCCGCCCATAAGGACGGAGATGATGACGCCGGCGATGAGGCCGAAGGTGAGGACGGTTTTCTTCATGTGAGGCTCCTGGTGCAAGTGACGATGGAGTCATGATGCGGCGTAACGGGGCCGAATGTCATCATCCTTTCGGATGATTTTGCAGGAATGGAGCTGAAATCGTGCTTTCGGGTGACACGGTCACGGCAGGAGGCCTAGTTCTTTGCCGCGCTGGACGGCCTGGGTGCGGCGAGCGGCCCCGAGCTTGTCGAAGACGCGGGCACAGTGTGTCTTGACGGTGTTTTCGGAGACGAAAAGCTGCATGGCGATCTCGCGATTGCTAAAGCCGCGGGCGACCAGGGTGAGGATTTCGAGCTCGCGTGCCGTGATGCCGAGGGCCTGCTGGTGGGCCGTACTGGGAGCGAAGGGTTCGAGGGCGGGGGCTTCCGCGGGGACAAACACTTCCCTCACGACGACCGTTTCGCGGATGGTTTCGCGTCTGCGCGTGATGCGGAGACCGAGCCAGATGCCAAAGGTGGCGAAGAGGATGGCGACGAGCGCGCTATAGAGCTCGACGGAGTGCTCGATAATGACGAAGCGGTATTCGGTGTATTGGAGGGTGGCGATGAGGAGGCCGCCGACGAGACCAAAGATGAGGGCGTGCCGCTTCATGATGGGGTTGTGAAGAAGTATATCCTCGCCCCGAACTCCGCTCACGCCTCAAGGCCCTACAAACAAATACTCCAGGAAAAGTGCCTACTCAGACGTAAACTTCATAGCAGCCTCTCGTGGCTTGCGGCTAAAACAATCCCAGCTTTTTCTTCTTCTTTTCCTTGTTCGTGTTCTCGGCGGCGGCGGTGGTGTAGATAGGCTTGGTTTCGTTGGGGCTGGCGCCGGTGTCGAGATATCCAGGCTTGATGTCGATGTAGGCATCCTCGCGCAGCTTGGTGAGGTAGTCGCGCAGCGCGGGCTGCATCTTGGTCAAGTAAAGCTGTTCCTGAATCCGGCCTTCCACATCCTTCAGCGGAGGCACGCCGGCTGTCTGGTGTTCCGTGACTTTCAGGATGACGAAGCCCTGTTTGGTCTGAATGGGCATGGTGTATTGACCGGGCTGCAGGTCGAAAACCTTCGACTCATATTCCTTCGATAAGGTGCCGCGCTTGAAGTATTCCAGGTCACCACCGATGGCGGAGGTCGGGCCGTTAGAGTACTTCTTCGCCAGGTCGTCGAAGTTGCCGCCCTTCTTCAGCATGTCGTAAATCTGATTGGCCTTGGCCTGGGCCTGCGCTATGACCTCAGGGCTGGGGGTCTCCGGCAGTGCGTTCTCGCCCTTGTCGTTCTTGACGGCGGTGGGCGACTGGGTGGAGACGAGGATCTCGCTCAGGCGCACTTGCTCGGGGCGCTCCATCTCGCTTTTGTGCTGATCGTAGTATTGCTGGATTTCCGCGGTGGGGACACTAATATGGCCACCGACTTCCTGCCCGATGACGCGCTGCGTGATGAGGTTGTTCTTCAGGTTCTGCTTGAAATCCTCAAAGGAGACGCCCTGCGCCTCGGCAGCCTTCTCCATGTCTTCCATAGAATCAGCGTGCATCTGCTTGCGCAGCTCATCGAGCTTCTTCACCAGCTCGGTGTCGGCGTTGATGCCCATTTCCTGCGCTTTGCTCAACAGCAGTTGCTGATCGATGAGGTCGCGCAGCAGGTCCGGCTCATGTTCCTTGGCCTGTTGCTCAGCGTGGGTAGGGTCTGGCTCCTGGCGGGCTTCGGTGTATAACTCCTGGCGGGCCTTGCGCAGGTCGGCGCGGGTGATGATGTTATTGTTGACCCGCGCGATGATTTCTTCGACAACGGTGTCACTGGGGGCAGACTGCGTCTGAGCCAGAAGAAGCGAGGCGCCGAAAAGCACGGCAGTAAAAGCGAGAATTCTCTTCATGCAATACCTGATCAGGCGGAGCTACAAACCCGGCAGCCACACCTGGTCCTTTGAGGGTCGTCTTCCGCTTATTCTACCTGTTTTCAGGCCAGTCGTGACGGTCAAAATCGTCTGCTCGGACGAGAGTCCCTCGCTTGTATTAAGGTATTTTGCGGAAGTTTGTTCCACTGCGGGAAGGAATCCGTGCATTCGAAAGCCATGCCGTACATTGCCGTCGTGTTGCTCGCATCGTGTTTTACGCGGGCGCAGAGCGTCCCTGTTCAGACGGGCAGCGCGAAGGGGCAGACGATCTCGCTGACCCTGGCCGATGCGCTGGCTCGTGCCAAGGCCAACAACCCGGTCTTCCAGGCGGCGCTTACCAAGTGGGGACTGGCCCGTCAGGACGCGGTGATCGCGCGTGCCGGTTTGCTGCCGGGCGTCGATTACAACAACCAGTTCCTTTACACCCAAGGGAACGGGACGCTGTCGGGGCGATTCATCGCGAACAACGGCGTCCATGAGTACCTCAGCCAGGGCGTGGTGCAGCAGAGCATGGGCCTGGCCCTGGTCGCCGACTACCGCCGTACCCTGGCGGCCAAAGCACTGGCCCGGGCACAGAGCGAGGTCGCCGCGCGCGGCTTGGTCGTGACCGTGGTGCAGAGCTACTATGGATTACAGGCGGCACAGGAGAAAGCCGTCAGTACGCAGGCGGCCTCGGATGAAGCGCAACGCTTCCTGACGCTAAGCCGCGATTTGGAGCAGGGGGGCGAAGTAGCGCATTCCGACGTCATCAAGGCCCAAATCCAGGCCAACGATCAGCAGCGCGCCGCGCAAGATGCCAAACTTGCCGCGGAAAACGCGCGCCTGAACCTGGCCGTGCTGCTGTTCCCCAACTTTTTTCAGGACTTCACCCTGGCTGACGATCTGGCGATCGCGCCCAGCTTGCCGCCGATGAGCGACGTGCAGGCGATGGCGCAGAAGAACAACCCGGAATTAGCCGCGGCGGTTAAATCGCTGGAAGTCGCCAACGATGAAGTGACCGTGGCCAGGGCGGGGCATCTGCCGACGCTGGTGCTGGATTATTACTACGGCATCGATGCAAGTCACTTCGCGGTAAACACCGACCACTTTCGCAATCTGGGCTATGCCGCCACTGCAACCCTGACCATTCCGGTGTGGCATTGGGGCGCAACCGAGGCCAAAGTGAAACAGGCGGAGCTGCAGCAGCAACTGGCCAAGGTGGAGCTTAGTGCGGCGCAGCGGCAGGCTGTCGCCGATCTGCAATCGTTTTACGCAGAGGCGGAAACGGCCCGCGGACAAATTGATTTGCTGAACAACAACGCCGATCTCGCGGCTGAGAGCTTGCGGCTGACCACCATGCGTTACAAGGCGGGCGAGGCAACAGCGCTGGAAGTGGTGGACGCCCAAAACACCTTGACCACGGAGCGCATCAACCTTCGTGATGCGCAAGCGCGTTACCACGTGGCTATCGCCCAGCTGCAAACGCTGACGGGGAGTTTCTAGCGATGCTCCTGCAAGAGTGTCATGCTGAGCCAGCGCGGCTGCAGTTGGCCGCGGGCGTCGAAGCACCCCTATTCGAAGAACAGGGTTATGCAGGCGATAGGGGTCCTTCGACTCGCCCGCGCAACAACGGCGCGAGCTCGCTCAGGATGACAGCCTGTGGTGCGATTTTCGCGCTGTTCGCGCTATCTCTCACCTCTTGTTCCAAAAAAGAAGAGACACCGCAGCCGGTCGTGACCGTGCAAACCGCGCCGGTGGAACGCGGCACCATCCACCAGATCATCACCGCACAAGCCATCCTGTTTCCGCGCGATCAGGCGGCAATCACGCCCAAGATCGTTGCGCCGGTGAAGAAGTTTTACGTCAACCGCGGCAGCCGCGTGCATCGCGGTGAGCTGTTGGCTGTGCTGGAGAATCGCGACCTTGCCGCCGCCGCAGTAGAGAACAAAGGCGTCTACGAGCAGGCGCAGGCGGCCTATGGTCTGGAGACGAAATCGGCATTACCGGAGGAATGGCAGAAGGCCGAGCTCGATGTACAGACGGCGAAAGAGAACTATGACGCGGAGCAGAAGGTCTACGACAGCCGGCAAAAGCTGTATATCGAGGGAGCGATGCCGCGCAAGGAGCTGGACGCTTCCGCCGTTACCCTGGCGCAGGCGAAAGCGCAGTACGAGCTGGCGGTGAAGCATCTGGGGGCGTTGCAATCGGCGGGCAAGCAGGACCAGTTGAAGTCGGCGCAGGGCCAGCTTACTTCAGCCCAGGGAAAGTACGAGGGCGCCACCGCGCAACTGGGCTACACGGAGATTCGTAGCCCTATCGACGGGGTGGTGACCGACCGTCCCTATTACGGGGGCGAAACCGCGGTTGCGGGAACACCGCTGATGACCATCATGGACGCCTCGATCGTCACCGCGCGCGCCCACATTCCCCAGAACGAAGCTGCCGCGCTCAAAGCGGATGACGCTGCAACCATCACGGCTCCCGGCGATGTCCGCGTGCCCGGCAAGGTAATCCTGGTGAGTCCCGCGCTCGATCCGAACAGTACGACGGTTGAGGTGTGGGTGCAGGCGGAAAATCCCCAAGGCAGCTTGCGCCCGGGAACCACGGTGGGACTTTCCGCGGTCGCCAAGACCATCGATAACGCCATCGTGATTCCAGCGGCGGCACTGCAGAAGACGCCGGACGGCGCAACCATCGTCATGATCGTCAGCAGCGACCACGCTCACCAGGTGGCCGTGGAGACCGGGATTCGGGAGGGCGACCGCGTGCAAATCACCAAAGGATTGAGCGGCGGTGAAACGATTATCGTCAACGGCGGCTACGCGCTTCCCGACAACACGCAGGTGAAGATCGCTGCGCCAGCGCAGCCTGCCGCCTCCGCCTCTGGTAACGACAAAGGGAATGAATAAAGTTCTGGAAAATCTCCGGTCCGGGTTGCGGCGCGGGCGGGCCTCCGACCCCACTGAGGCGACGGAGTCTCCACGACAGGCCGATCTTGCGCTTGGCGAGAGCGATTACTGGTTCAGTCGCTATTCCAAGTCGCTCATATTTCTGATCGTGGTGCTGACAATCGCGGGGGCGTATCTGGCCTTCACCATTCCGATCTCAGTCTTCCCGACAACCGACTTCCCGCGGGTATTGATCGGCGTGGACAACGGCGTGATGCCCATCAACCAGATGATGGTGACGATCACGCGCCCGATTGAAGAAGCGGTAAACAGCGTTCCCGGACTGCAATCGGTGCGCTCCATCACCAGCCGCGGTTCGGCCGAGGTCGATCTCTTCTTCGACTGGCACGTGGACATGGTGACCACGTTGCAACTGGTGGATGCGGCGCTGGCCAACATCCGCACGCAGCTACCTTCGACGGCCCTAATCCAGACTCACCGGCTGAATTTCGCCAGTTTCCCCATCATTGGCTACAGCGTTACCTCGGACACGGTGCCGCAGACGCAGCTCTGGACAATGGCCAATTATGAGTTGAAGCCACGCCTCAACCGCCTGGATGGCGTTGCGACGGTCATCGTCCAGGGCGGCCAGGAGCCAGAGTTCCACATCACGCCGGATTCTGCCAAGCTGCTGGCGACCAGCGTCACGGTCACCGACATCCTGGACGCGGTGCGCCGCACCAATCTTGTCGATTCGCCCGGGCTGTTGCAGGAGAACCATCAACTGGATCTCGCGCTGATTGATGCGCAGGTGAAGGACCCGGCGCAGCTCGGGCAGATCGTCATCAAGACCACGCAGAACGGCGTGCCGGTGAAAGTCGGGGATGTCGCCGTGGTGTCGTCCAACGTCAAGCCGGTGTACACAATTGTTGCGGCGAATGGCAAGCCCGCAGTGCTGCTCAACATCAACCGGCAGCCGGACAGCAACACGGTCACGGTGGCCAACGAGGTACACGCCGAAATCGATCGCATCCGCCAGGGCCTGCCCCCTGGAATCAACATCCAGCCGTTCTACGACCAGTCGCAGATTGTCACTGAATCCATCAAGAGCGTGCGCGATGCGATCCTGATCGGGCTGGTGCTGGCGTCGGCCATCATGGTGCTGTTTCTGCGGGACTGGGGCACATCGGCCATCGCCGCGCTGGTGATTCCTGTGACCGTACTCATTACCTTCATCGTGCTCAAGGTGATGGGCGAGAGTTTCAACCTGATGACGCTGGGCGGCCTGGCGGCAGCGGTCGGGTTGATCATCGACGACGCCATTGTGGTGGTGGAAAACGTCGCGCTGCATCGCGTCGCCGGAGAGGGCCGCCTGGAAGCCATCCATCGCGCCTTGCAGGAAATCACGGTCCCTCTAGTTGGCTCGACTATCACGCCGATTGTTGTGTTCCTTCCGCTGATCGCGATCACCGGCGTGACCGGCGTCTTCTTTCGCGCGCTGGCTATCACGGTTGGCGTATCGCTTCTAACTTCTCTGGCGCTGGCATTGTCCTGGACACCCACGCTCAGCCAGTACTTCATTCACAAGAAAAATTCAGGCCCTCCACCGAATCCCGAACTGAGCGAGCGGGAACGCCTGCTGGCCGCCGAAGAAGCGTCCGTCGGCAGCACGTTTCGCAAGGTAATCGACTTCTACGAGCGTTCGTTGCGCTTTGCCCTGGAGCGTCCGCGCTGGATTGGAGTGTTTGCGGTAGTGCTGGTCATTGCGTCTTACTTCTGCTACAAGGGGCTCGGCTCCGACCTGCTGCCCGCGATGGATGAAGGCGGCTTCGTGCTGGACTACATCACTCCTCCGGGCACCTCGCTGGAGGAGACCAACCGCATGGTCACGCACATCAGCGAAATGGTGCGTGCACTGCCGGAGGTGGACAGCTACTCGCGGCGCACCGGCTTGCAGTTGGGTCTTGCGGCGGTGACCGAGGCCAATACCGGCGACATTGCCGTGAAGCTCAAGGACAAGCGCAGTCGCAGCGTTGACGAAATCACTGCGGAGTTGCTCGCGAAGATCAATCGCGAGGAACCCGCCGTTGATGTCGAATTTATCCAGGTGTTGCAGGACATGATCGGCGACCTGTCGAACGCACCGGAGCCGATCCAAATCAAACTCTTCTCACCGGATGCCGCTCTGCTTGCGCAATGGGCGCCCCGGGTGGGCGACGCCATCGCCAAGGTGCAGGGAGTAGTGTCCGTGCTGAATGGCATCGACAACACCATCAGCGGACCGGCAACGGTGTTTCAGGTGGATCCCGCTACAGCGTCGCGGGCAGGGTTCACGCCGGAAGAAGTCGCCGTGGATGCTGCGGCGATTCTGGAAGGCGAGCCGGCGGCGACTCCCGTGATTACCAATGACATCGCGTACACCATCCGCGTGCGCTATCCGGACGCCAACCGCAGCTCGCTCCAAGCCATGAGCGATACGTTGCTCAACAGCGCGTCGGGACATACAGCGACGCTGGGCACGCTTACCAACATCACCGCATTGCCCGGGCAGACGGAGATTCGCCGTGAGAACCTGCAGCGCGACGTGGCCGTGACCGCGCGCCTGGAAGGAACCGACCTGGGCAGCGGCGTCGCGGCGGTGCAGAAGGCGGTGAAAGACCTGCACCTGCCGGCTTCGATTCGAGTTGAGTACGGCGGCACCTACGCCGAGCAGCAACGGTCCTTCCACGATCTGGTTCTGGTGCTGATCATGGCGATCCTGCTGGTGTACCTCGTACTGCTCTTCGAGTTCCGGTCTTTGGCTGCGCCGCTGGCGATTCTTTCCTCGGCGCTGCTGTCAACCGCGGGGGTTTTTTTGGCGCTGCTGATCACCAGAACGACGTTCAACATCGCGTCGTTCATGGGATTGATCATGGTGATCGGAATCGTGGCGAAGAACGGCATTCTGCTGCTGGATGCCGACCAGCGCTTCCGAGCGGCGGGATCGTCGGCGCACGACGCCATGATTCAAGCCGGACGGCGGCGTTTGCGTCCGATCGTGATGACCGCGATGGCTGCGGTGGCCGGAATGCTGCCGCTGGCTCTGGCGCTGGGCGCAGGTTCGCAGATGCTACAGCCGCTCGCGATTGCGGTTATCGGCGGCATTACGATCTCGATGGTGCTGTCGCTGATCATCACGCCCGCGGTGCATTATTACCTGAGCCATGATGCGGAGTGAGCATAGGCCATTCCTCCACGGAACTTACAAACAAGGAGCGATTCATGAAACGAGTTTTTGCCATTCTTCTTGCGGCCGCCATTTTTGCGGCCGTACCTGCCTTCGCCCAGAAACAGTTTAAAGTTGCCCAGCGCGTCAAACTGGGCGGCGAAGGCGGTTGGGATTACCTCACCTATGACCCGGATGGCCATCGCGTGTTCATCACCCGCGGCACTCATGTCATGGTTGTCGACACCAACACGCTGAAGGTCACGGGCGACATCCCCGAGCTCTCCGGCATCCACGGCGTGGCGCTGGCGCCGGAACTTAACCGCGGCTTCGTGAGCAACGGCGGCGACAATACGGTTACGGTCTTCGACTTGAAAACACTGACGAAGATCGAGAGCGTGAAAGTGGGCGAGCGGCCAGACGCAATTCTCTACGAGCCATTTTCCAAGCATGTTTTTACTTTTAATGCGCGCAGCAAGGACTCCACGGTGGTGGATGCGGCGACCGACAAAGTCGTCGGCACGGTGCCGCTGGGTGGCAAGCCGGAGTTTCCCGCCAGCGACGGGAAAGGCAAGCTGTACGTGAACATCGAGGACAAGAGCCAGATCGCCGAGGTTGACGTGACCAAGATGGCGGTGCTGAACAACTGGTCGCTTGCGCCCTGCCAGGAGCCCAGCGCGCTGGCCTTCGATGTGGAGCATCATCGGCTCTTCTCCGGGTGCGACAACAAGATGATGGCGGTGGTCGATACGGATTCCGGCAAGGTGGTCACGACTGTGCCCATCGGCGAAGGGGTGGATGCGGGCGCCTTTAATCCGAAGACGCAGGAAGTCTTCATGTCCTGCGGCGAAGGCGTGCTGACCGTTATTCATGAGGACAGCCCAGACAAGTACAGGGTGAAGCAAAATGTGCCGACGGTGAAGGGCGCGCGCACCATGGCGCTCGATAAAGACGACGACGTGGTGTACCTGGTGACCGCGCAACGCGAGGACAAGCCGGCGGCTGCGGGACAGCGGCCTGCACTCATCCCCGGGACGTTCGAGCTGATTGTGGTGAAGCCGCAGTAACCGCTTCCGAACCCAGCGTATTGTAAGTTCGCGGACTAGAGCGGAAGGATTCGCGTCAGCGGTTGGCGTGGCCTTTCGCTCGATTTTCCAGCCTCAAAGCATCAAGCGTCAGCGCGACTAACAGCGGAACCTCGATTATGACGGCGGTACGGGAATACCAGCTTCGAGGTTCGTTATTTCGGTCTTGGGTGATAGGTGCCCGGGATATTCTGGCGGTACAGGGCTGCCGTCCGTGGTGGTTTTGTTAGGTCTGAGTTGCCAAAGCTCAGCTCGGGCGCACCCGTCCTTCGCATCTGATCCGAGCACAATGAGGCCCGCTGGAGAGGTTCCGACGATGTGCAGGGTCGCAGCACATTCACGGCTCAGCCGCCGGGTGAAGTGTTGTTCGAGAAATATGACTTTCACTTTCGAGCCGGAGCTCATGTCGTATTCGAGTGCGGTGAGGCCTTCGGGGTGGGGGCCGTCGGAGATGAAGACGAACACATGGCGGCCATCCTGAGAGAAGCCTTCGATCCGAAATACAAGGGGTCTGTCCCAATCCCCATCCCAATAGCCCATCTTGATGGGCGGCAGGGACGAGCCGTCTGGGCGCGTAATCTGGAGAGTAAAGCCGGCCTCGCATTGATGGCTATTCAAGCCATGGTCGTCGTCAGCGTGCATGTTGAGGACAGCCGTGAAGCCTGCGCTACTGCGAACCGGAGCAGTCTGCAAGTCTTCAATGCCGCAGGTGACAACGTCGGTCGAGGGTGATTGAGCGTTAGCGCAACACAACGCAGCGCCGACCAAAATGACCGCTACGAAGCGTAGACTCTTCACAGCCGAATCATACAAGATACGCGTGAAGGGCCAGCGCAGTAGTAGACTGCCGCGAGTAATGACGGGAGGAAGACTTGAAGGCATCGATGCTTTATCGCATCGCTTCTGTTTTTCTGGTGGTTTTTACCATCGGACATACATTTGGGTTTCGCCAGAATATTCCCCAATGGAGAGCGGACGCGGTTCTGGCCTCAATGCGGTCAATTCACTTTAACGCCCAAGGGTTTAGCCGGAGTTATTGGGATTTCTTCAGCGCGTTCGGGCTTTTTTTCTCTGTGTTTCTTTTGTTCTCTGCGGTGTTGGCCTGGCAGCTGAGCCGTCTTCCGCCAGAGACTTTGGCGCGTGTTCGCGGGATTGCGTGGGCGCTTGCCTTTTGCTTCGTCGCGGTCACAGCTTTGAATTTTATATACGCCTTCACCACACCTATCGTTTTGTCAACCTTGATTACAGTGTGTTTGATTTGGGCTGCGTGGCTTTCACCGAAGACAACCTGAGGCAGTGATCCCAGGTTAGCCCAACGGAAGGGCGAACCTGGGGCACCTGCGGCTAACTGGAAATGATATTCTTGCCCGGCTCATTCCTCGGAGGTCCGATGCACGTTCGTAGAACATTTATCGCCGCTCTGTTGACACTACTTTCCCTCACATTTAGCGGACGAGTTGCCGCCCAGGCCAGTTGGGCGGTTGAAAAGACATTTCACATTGGCGGTGACGGCGGGTGGGACTACGTCACTCTGGATGCGAAGAATCACAGGTTATACGTTCCCCGAAGCACGCACACCATGGTCATCGATGCCGAGTCGGGAAAGACGCTGGCCGACATTCCCGGCCAGAAGCACAATCACGGAGTGGCTTTGGTTCCAGAGGTGGGACGCGGATTCATCAGCGATGGCGCGGGCTCAGTCGTGATCTTCGATCTGAAGACGAATGCGGTGTTGGGCACGATCGCAGCACAACCCGACGCGGACGGAATTATTTATGACAGCGCCAGCGGGTTGGTGCTGGTGGTGTCCGGCGACAACGGGGTGCTGATGACACTCAAGCCGGATGTTGATCCCAAGACCGGCAGTATCGACGCTCCCATTGAGCTGGGCGGCAAACCCGAGTTTCTCGCGTCCGACGGAGCAGGTAAGGTCTACATCAATCTGGTGGACAAAAACGAAGTTGCGGTCGTCGATATCAAGGCCAGGAAAGTGCTCGCGCACTGGCCGGTCGCCCCCGGGGGCAATCCGGTGGGGATGTCGATGGACACAAAGAATCGGCGCCTCTTTATCGGATGCCGAAATCCGCAGAAGCTGATTGTGATGAGCGCTGACGACGGCAAAGTGCTGGCAGACCTGCCCATCGGCGTGGGCGTGGACGCTACGCGGTTCGACGGCAGCCAGGCGTTCGCAAGCTGCCGCGATGGCAAGCTCAATATTGCCGGCGAGAGCGCGCCCGGCAAATTCGAAATCCTGCAAACGGTGACCACCCCAGTCGGCGCGAAAACCATGGACATCGACGCGGGGGCGCACAAGGTTTATCTGCCGACTGCGGAGTTTGAGGAGCAGAAACCGGGAGAGACAGGTCGTCCGAAAGCCAAGCCGGGGACTTTCATGATTGTGGTGGTCGGGCGGCAGTAGGTTTCTGTGCTTGGCGCGAGCGGTAGTTGCGCTGAGGCAGAAGCGGCTGCGGAAATTGAAGCTCATTGGGGTTGTCGTCGATAGGTCTCTTAGGAGGATCTACGATGATCGCACCGACCTCGCATGTAGCACCGCCCGTGCACGCCCCTGGGCCCACCGCAGTACCGACCCGGGCGCCTCAACCGAAGCCACAGCCCGCGGCGGCCCCCGTCGATACGGTTCACATCAGCGTTGCTGCTCAAGCCTTGCAGGAGGCAATAGAAACGCCGGCCCAGACGAGCAGAGAAGCCAATGCCGGCGACATCCAAGCCAAGCATCTGCTCGCCCGGGAGGCAGCAGAGAAAGCAAACGGCTAACCAATCCTGGGTAATGGCAGAGCCATTACGGAATCCTGCCGAGGGTTTCTACGGGCGACGAGGTTGGCGTATGATGTCGTCGCGCCTGTGCGGTCCCACCCAAATGTGAGCCAGGCGGAGGCACACCGGCCGTGGGTGAGAAAGACGATCAGGTTGCGCAGCTCTCCCTAGATTCCCCGCGCCCGAAAACCGACGACCTGGTTAATCCTGCCCCCCGGGGCCGGCGCATGGCCGCATTTGTGCTGTATAACATCGCTGCCGTGCTGGCGCTGTTGCTGATGTTTGAAGGGGCGGCAAGCATTTACTATGCGTTCCGCAATGCCTTCGCGGCGCCTCCCGTCGCCGAGAGTCTCTACACTGAATACGATCGTGACCTGGGATGGGTGAGCCTGCCGAATGTCTATCTCCCCAATATGTTTGGGCCGGGGAAGTTTCTGAAAACCAACTCACAGCGATTCCGCAATGACGTGGATTTCACCAGGAGTGTGCCACCCGGCAAGACGCGCGTAATCTGCTCCGGCGACTCGTTCACCTTTGGATTCGGCGTCGACAACGAGCACACATGGCCGCAACTTCTCGCCGCAGAGGCGCCCAATATCGAGACCGTCAATATGGGGGAGGGAGGATACGGCGCCAGCCAGGCCTACCTCTGGTACAAACGCGACGGCGTGACGCTGGATTATGACATCCACATCCTCGCCCTGATCTATCCCGATCTGTACCGCATGCAGCACCCAACGTTTAACGGATATGGGAAGCCGGTCCTGAGCCTGGAGAACGATCGCCTGGTGGTGAGCAACGTTCCGGTTCCGCGATCGATGGAGGTCTGGGCGCCGCGGTTCACGCGAGTGGAAAGCGCTTTGTCCAATCTGACGGTCACGCGTCTGCTGCGCAGCGCACTGAAGCTCAATCCCGCGGCTCCGGTGGCTCGATCAGAGGAACGCAATCAGCAGACCGCCCGCGTCCTGTCCTACATGCTTGACGATCTGCTGGCGATGAACCGGGCCCGGAACAGCGTATTGGTTCTGGCATATCTTCCAATACGAGAGGAACTCGGCTGGAAATCGACAGGATACTGGCGCGAGATCCTGGCAGAGTACGCCCGCCAGCATAATGTTCTTTACATCGACCTCACCGACGACTTCCGCCGCCAGCCTCCCGAACAACTGGACAAGCTTTTCATCTCTGCGCAAGCCATGGATGTTCTGGGAGCGGCCGGTCACTACACCGAGGCGGGGAACGCATTGGTCGCAAACCGGATCTACCTGAGGTTGCTCGGCAATCCGGAAACCGCAGCCAAACTTGGACAGGGCGAGTGATCCCAGGTTAGCCCAACGGAAGGGTGAACCTGGGGCACACAGCAGACTACGGTTCAGGTTAGCGCTACTGCTCAAGCGCTGGGCCGCTGAAGAGTTCGCCGAGGTCGTTGGAACTGCCGGCCGCGCCCGGGCAGTTGGTCAGAGCGAGTGCGTCACAAATGGTACGGAGAAGGCTTTGGTGCTGATGAAAGGCAAAAGACCGTCCGCGGTGCGTAACTTTCGGTCCGGCTACGACCGTGGCAATGTGACCGCCGCCGTGGTCCTGGTCCGACGACTGCGCCTCATCGAAGACCACAATCAAGATGCCGTCGTGCTGAAACTCACGGTTGTTTAGCAGCGGATTGATGTTCGTTCTCAACCAGGTATCGGCCTGCTGCAGCGAGCCGTCATGAGCATCATCGTCCCGGTTGGGAATCACAAACGAGACATCCGGGAGCGCGCCGTTGTTCAGGTCCGTGGCAAATTGCGTGAACGGCACGAGATTGTCCTTCTGTACCTGGCTGTTCAGCACGTCCGATATATACGCGAAGGGATTGTGGTGCTTGATGTAAAGGCCGGTGTCACCGCCGGTGTAGCCGACGTAGGGCAGACTTTCCGCATACGACTTCCAGGTCTTTCCCGCGTTCAGCAAATGGCGAACCAGGTTGTCGGCAGTAACTGTGCCGTTGTAACCGTCATCGTTGGTAATGATCTGCCCAACTGTCATCATGAAATAGTTGCCGATTGAGGGATGGGTGTTGGCGTAATAATTAGTGGCAAGACCGAAGTCAGCGGCCAGAAAATTGAAATACGGCATTTGTGGATTGGCGATCACCTGGTTGTAGCCATGATTTTCCTCCACCACAACCACGATATGCTGGCTCGCTGGAACACCTGCGACCGCTACCCCCAAAGCGGCTACGACGAAAAGAAATATACGAACGGTTAGTTTCATTGCTCACCTCCCGTGGGCTTCTGAATTGCCGTAACAGCTTACCGGAGCATCAACTCTGGTTGTAGATTTGGTGTTTGAACCCAGGTTAGCCCAACGGAAGGGCGAACCTGGGGCACCCAACGGGTCGGATTCTCAGATCATGTGTGGAGTGTTGCGGAATCGGTCGGGCTGCTGGACGTACAGACGTTGCTATAAATGCAACTTATCAGGCCCTTCGTTGACTAATCAGTGTCGTTTACATCATGGGCAGGCTGCCTTTCCGTGTTTGTGTGCGCCCCACTCGGACCATTCCCATCCTGAAGGTCTAATGCTTTGGCTGTTGGGAACAGGCGTTTGTCATTCACTACTTGGGTGGGCAAGCGGCGAAAGGTTTTTGGCCATTTGTGTGAAATGGGCGTTATACGGCCAGGTGAAAAGCATTCGTAAACACTGGCTGACTTATCGGGAGTAATCTCACACAAGCCGGTTTCTGGATAGTTTCCCTGTGGCCAACAACTCAAAGTTGATTGCTTCGCCAACCATTGCGGCGTTACGCAGGATCTACAGTCGCACGAAGCCGTCCTCTGAGTGGGGCAGCTACCTTGCAACTCGAGGTCGCGTCTCTCTCGATACTGTCTGTTTGTCTTTGGCCGATAGGACGCCATCCTTCAGGCGAACCTCAAGTACCTCCGCCACCTCCTGCACGAAGGCACAACGGGATTGCATGGTTAGGAGGGCACCGCGTGCCATCAGATATTGGAATTTGCCCTGTGTACGCTTCCGTTCACAGTCTGCTTTCACCGCACGCAGATGTGCTTGAGTTCGTTGATACGCATTTTGAAGGAATGCCGTCTGATGTTTGGCGCTAATCGCGCCGAGAAAGCGAACGCGGGTCCGTAAAGGGTCGGGCGGGACTCCCCCCACCCACTCGGGAACGGGGTGGGAAAGCCATAGCCGCAGGGCATGCGACCCGGCAATGGTCAATGAGATCTGATGGCCACGCCGTTTCCCCGTCAAATGTAACTTGGAGTGAATCAGCTTTCGCCGTGAGAGGCGTTCGATCAACGGATAGATAGTGCCCGCGCTGCCGCTCCATTGCGGGCTCGGAGAATCCAGGAATATCTTTCGGATTGCGTAAGGCGTGGCCGGGCCGTCCTCCGAGACAAGGGCAAGCACGCACGCCTCGATTTCACTCAACTGGCCGCCGAAAGGCCGAGCCTTCTTACTCCTGGGCACCATCGTACGGATCGTACCATAGAGCTCCGCCCAGCAGCCGCCATTGACTCGCATATAGTGCGGCTCGTACTATACGTACTGAAAAGCCAGCAAACGCTGAACGAGGACACACCCCATGCCAAACGGACTTGCGATGTCAATTCTCCTGGCGGTATGCGTCTTGCCCACCGTCGGTCAGTCCCACATGGGCGGTGGCCCACAAGTTCCAGCCCCGGCGAGCATTCAGGTCCCCGGAGATGCGGTCACTGTTCCGATGCAGGACATGGAAGGAAGGCCTGTCATTGACGTCAAGATCGACGGAAAAGGGCCGTATCGTTTTGTTCTCGACACCGGCGCCTCGGTGACGGTCGTTAGCGACGAGTTGGGTCGCGAGCTGTCTCTCCCTCCGCTTGCCGGAGTGCACGTTGCCTCCAAAGGTGGCGGCCCGGTCCCGGCGATTGTCATGATTCATGACATTCGCATCGGCAATGCAGTGCTGGAAGGCGTGATGGCCGCGACGATGCCACTGGGTGGCCTGTTGAAGGGTGAGAATGCTCCCCGGGGCGTCCTGAGTGCTGCCAACTTCCCAGGTTATCTGCTTATCTACGACTATCCCGGCAAACGCATCTCGATCAAGAAAGGCGCACTCCAGAGCGCCGATTCCAAGAGCTCCTTTCAGTACACCGAAGAACAGGTTCTCCCCACCGTGCCGCTCCGGATTGCCGGCCACGACACCCAAGTTCACCTGGACGCGGGTTCCACCTTTGGCCTGACGCTTCCGGTGAAATTCCTTACCGAGCTTCCGCTGGCCTCAGAGCCGAAACCAGCCGCAAAGGTTCGCACGGCCGGAGGCGAGTTTTCGGTTTCCACCGCACGTCTCAATGGCACAATCGAGTTGGGCAAGTACAAGCTTGACCCTGACGAAGTACGCTTCAGCGATGCACGTCCCGGCTTGGGACCGGCAGCCGGCAATATCGGGTACGAAGTTCTACGCCATTTTGTCGTGACGCTCGATTCCAAAAACCGGCGCATCCTGTTCGAACAGTAGCCTGGACCGTCAGGCATCCCGGGCCGCATGTGGCGAACCAGATAAGCATGACCAGCACACTTCCTAACACCTCGGCGAGTGTTCAAGGGTGACGGGCCAACCAGAATCTGGTCCGGGCCAGAACTCCCCTTGTAGGAAGTTTCACCGGATAGATAACGAAAAACGCCCCCAGCGTCCAGCAATCCACATGAGCGCGTAGTCGGCATTTCGGATAAGTGGCCCCAAAAGCTCTCGCCGCCTGCCAATCCCAGATAGCGAATGATAAAGCGTTATCGCGACCGATCCGTCGGGCGGCAGTAATCCCAAGTTAATGTCCGAAGGAAGGACGCGACCCTGGGGAACGACAGCACACCCGGGTCTCGAAAATCCAAGCCCGGGTCTCGAAAACCGCGAGACCCGGGACACCCGCGGGGCAACCGCACACTTACTTCGACTTGTTGCCAGTGGCGGGAACCTTGGCTGTCTTAGAAGCCGGCTTGGGATGGGCATCGTCCGCAACCTGTTTGGCAATTCGGCTGGATTCCTCAACGAATGTTGCCGACACCGCGTCGACCGCGAACTGGCCGGCATCGGCCGCCAGAACCACATCCTTGAGTTCGGGCTGTGGCTTACCAACCTTGTAGAGGGTCATTCCGGTCAAGGCCTGGAACTTGGCAGGATCCAACGTCACGCCTTTTGGCAGCGAGGCCGGTGAGAGGCCGCCGTTGCCGGGCTCCTTCACTTGCGTGGAGACGGTGTACACGACATAGTCACATTGCTTGGAGCGAGCTTCGCTCTCCACTTCCGCCGGTGGCGTTTCGGCGTCCAGCGGGATGGCCTCCAGTTGCTGGTGAGCAAGCTCGCTCATCAGGTCCAGCCGAAGATTGTCGGTGGGCAGCGATTGTCCACTCACGTCCTTGATCTTGACGACGCCGATGCGTACAACGCCAGGGGCTTTGGACGCTACGGCAGGCGCGGCCGGAGGCGCGGGCGGCGCGGCCGGAGTTCCAGCTTCCGGTTTTGCAGCGAAAGGGTTTTCAGCGGGCGAGGCCGCAGGCGCTGTTGCCGGCGCACCGCCCATCATGGCAGCGACGTCCATGACCCGGCAGCCGGGCGGCATTTCAAATAGCGGCGCATCAAGCGAGGTGTTGGTCAGTTCTACTACTTCGGTCGTGGTGGTGAAATTTCCCTGCTGCGACGTCATGGTCGTCGTTTGCTTCAAGGGATACCCGAGGGGCGCGCCGCCACCGCCTTTCATCACGATGCGGTCGCTGCACCCACGCCGGACCCCTTCACCGCAGGCCATAGCTTTATAGGAATCGTCGGCACAGGAAAATCCCGCCGACAGATCGGCGTACCAGCCATCCATTTCCATTTTCGTGTGGGATTGATTGCAAGCATCAGGGCTGGACTCCATGATTACGGAAGACCTGATATGCCGAGCCTTGTAGCCAAAGATGTCCTGACGTTCGCCGGTGTCGGTGGAGGTGCGGGTTATGGTGACAACGCCGCCTTTGCTGGGAGCGGTTGGCTCGGCTCCAGCCATCGCTCGCGCCATGGCCTGCATATTAGCGGCGGGGCAGGCGGATTCGCCGCCGCCCATCGGCATCACCACGCATTGGTTGCCGCTGACGGTGATCAGTCGCTTCTGGTCGCACTGGATTATGCTGACCCCGGCGCCGTGGCTGCCGAAGCTCGTCTCATTGCGCTCGCGCGCACCCTTGATGTAGACCGTGCTCTCGGTAGTGTGGCCCATCACCGTGGTGCGGGTTTTGATTTTCAGGTCGGCTGACGCGAGGGCTGAAAAACACACTAGTACTATTAAGGAATAAAACGACAGGCGCATCACAGGAGGCCTCCTCGACAAAACCGGAAACACTACCCTTTGTTTTGTTAACACAACTTTATAACCGAACGCGGTGAGGTATAGCAGTAGGCAATTTTTCAGGAGCTACGAATGGGCCTGATTGGAAGGCTCGTCCCGGGGCACGACAGCACACCCGGGTCTCGAAAATCCAAGCCCGGGTCTCGAAAATCGCGAGACCCGGGGCACCCGCAGTCTTAAGGATCAGAAGTTCGGTTCAGGGTTTTTTGCAGTCGAGAAGCTGCTTGCCGTTTTGCCCGGCGTCGTAGTCGCAGATGTCGCTCATCTTGTATCCGGCGGCAGACACGGGCTTGCACTGGCGTCCAACCTGAAGACGGCAGCCTACAATCAGACCGATCGCGTACGGCGTGTTGTCTTTGGTTTCCGTGGCGTCGAGCAAGGGCGATCCTGAAGTGCCATGGACCGCGCCACACTTCGCATCGATCTCGCCGCGATTGGCATTGATCACCGCCGTGGGCGCGATCTCGCACCTCTTCTTGTTGGCGATATCGTAGTAGTATCCGCCTTGCTTGTATGGAATTACCTCAGCGGGATGCTGCGGAATCGAGACCGGGTCGCCCAGTTTGATGTCCTTGTACAACGCCTGAAGCGCAGGAGGATAGGTCCTGCCCTGCTCAGGCTTCTTCAGGCTGACAATCACAAAGTCGAGGTTCCTGTTCCGCTCCAGGACCTCGTCCACCTCGCCTGGCCAGAAATCTTCCGTGTCTTTGCCGCCGCACTTCTTCTTCTGGTACAAGACAGTGGCGCTGGTGTCGGGAGCCTGGCCATCGGTGAAGTTGTGTGAGGCTGTGATCATCAGGGTCTTGTTGGGATCCTTGCCTTTGATGATCCATCCCGTACCTTCACCAAAGCTGAGCTTGCCCAGGCGTACCAGAACAGAGACGACGGACTGCTGACCGGCCCAGAACTTCGCGTCATCCATGTGACAGACGACGTCCTCGAACTGGTTGGGATTGTCCGCCGGCAACTCGAGTTGGGACAACAGGTACACCGAAGGCGGTTGGCCTCTGAGTGAGCTGTCGTCGGGCAAAGGGGTTGGGGAAAAATCCACGTAGACGCTGAGGGAATACTGCCGGCCCGAGCTGCCCAAATCGAAGGTTGCCGTGGTATTTCCCGGTGTAGCGCCGTTTTGAATCGTAAGATTTCTCACCACCCAGGCGACTGCTTTGCCATCCTGGTATCGTTCGACGTTGAGGTATCCATTGCCGTAGAACATCCAAGGCTGGATCGAGACTTGGCCGGTCGAGGAGGACGATTGCGAACCATTGGTGGATTCGACCTGAGCAAAGGAAACTCCAGCGGTCGGCTGTACTGCGTGTGCATAAGTTAGTGAGGTTAAAAGCAAGGCCAGGATAGTTGACAGTCGTCCGAGGGTCATGTTGCGCATATTTCCTCCGTAAGCCCTGGCGGGTAGCGGCGAGGAGGAAGCAAAGGGCGGCTTGTGGCTCCGTGCCGCCCCTGCCCGGGTGCGCGTTCTCGGCCAGCAGATTTGTGATCGCGCTCCCTAACTGAAAATCCCCTCGACGCCGTCTGCGCCGGTCGTCGAGGATGATCAACTTGCCGTCACCGCTTTGGGGGCTCAGCGCGGCCCGAAGGCGGGCTTTTTTGTCTCGCCCTCGGGCGCTCCCCCCTGTGGAGCTCAGAGGAACCGCTTGCGTTACCTCTTCCCGCGTGGCGTCACAATGCCCGAGTAGCACGATCGGTTCAATGGTTAGGGCATGATTTGGGGATGGGTTTGAGATGATCGTCTAAGCAACTGACCCGCCATGATTTATAGCGCGAGATGATCGCGCTGCCGGGAAGCACGTTGTATAATCCGCGCAACTCAGAGCTGCTGGGTTGGAGTGGCAACCGTGAGCGAAACGCAAGATCTTTTGCGTTTTGGAGTCTTCGAGCTCAACGTCACGACGGAAGAGCTGCGCAAATCGGGCACGCTGATCAGGCTGGCGCCGCAGCCGTTCAAGCTGCTGACCCTGCTGGCCCGCCGCTCGGGACAGGTCGTCACCCGGGAAGACATCCAGCAAGGCCTGTGGGGCGGTGAAACCTACGTCGATTTCGAACAGGGCATGAACCACTGCATCAAGCAGATCAGGTCAGCCCTCAGCGATAGCGCCGATGCCCCGCTTTACATAGAGACGATTCCGCGACGCGGGTATCGCTTCCTAGCGCCGGTTGTCACCAAGACCGTGCCAGCGCCGCCACCGCGAGTGGTGGAATCGACATCCGGAATCCAGACGCGGGTGCCGATTCCGGGAGCTTCGTCTGGAGCAACGACTCCCCAAGCCGCTCCAGTTAAGGCGCTGGCGACCGCTTTGCCACCAACGGCAATTGCTCAAGCCGCGACTCCCGCGATTCTCGTCCAAGAACCGCCTGCGCCAACTGTGGCGACCGAGGTCACGGCACAAGCCAAAGGAGTCAGTCGCAAACTCATCGTGATCGCGGCAGTGGTTCTGGTCGTCGCTGTCGCCGCAGTGGTTTATTGGCGATCGCGAAAGCCGGCTGTGCTCCTCAACGAGAAGGACACGATCGTGGTCACCGATTTCGAGAATACGACGGGCGAGAGCGTGTTCGACAGCGCATTGAAACAGGCGCTCAGCGTGGACCTGGAGCAATCACCGTTTCTTAATGTTCTCTCCGACCACAAAGTAGCCGAGCAACTGCGCTTTATGGGATTGGCTGCCGACACTCGGCTGAAAGCCGATGTCGCTCGCCAGGTCTGTCAACGGTCGGGCAGCAAGGCGATGCTGGTTGGCTCCATCTCAGGCGTGGGCGGGCACTACGTCATCGGACTGAAAGCGATTGACTGCGACAGCGGAGATTCGCTGGGTAGCGAGGAGGCGGACGCCGGCAGCCGTTCGCAGGTGCTACCCGCGTTGGGGAAGGCGGCGCGAGGTATGCGCGGGAAGCTGGGCGAATCGCTGGCGTCGGTACAGAAGTACGACACGCCGCTGGAACAGGCGACGACTCCTTCGCTGGATGCGCTGAAAGCCTACAGCCTGGGGCTGAAGATGGCTGACTCGCAGGGGTACGCGGCGTCGGTGCCCTACTTTAAGAGCGCCATCGATCTCGACCCAAACTTTGCCATGGCGCATGCCCGCCTGGGCACCGAGTACTACAACCTGAACCAACCTACGCTGGCCGTCCAATACACCACCCAGGCGTTCGAGCTGCGCGACCGCACCAGCGAGCGCGAGAAGCTCTACATAACTTCGCACTATCACGACCTGGTGAGAGGCGACTTAAATCAGGCGATCGCGACCTATCGATTGTTACAGCAGGCGTATCCGCGCGACCAGTCGTCGTACCTTGACCTCACTTCGTGCTACAACACTGCCGGCAACTACGAAGCAGCTCTGCCGCAGGCGAAGCAAGCGTTGCAATTAGATCCCGGCAACTCCATCAACTATCACAACCTGGCGCTGACCTATATTTATCTGAACCGGCTGGATGAGGCGCAAGCCGTGTTGGACCAGGCACGCTCGCGCCAGCTCGCAGAGCCAGCGCTGCTTGCCGACTTGTATGAAGTCGCGTTCCTGCGCGGCGACACTGGAGCGATGGCAGGGTTTGTTGCTGCGGCAGCCGGCAAGTCCGGCATCGAAGATCAGTTGCTGGCGTTGCAATCGGACACGGAGGCCTACCACGGGCGCTTGCAACAGGCTCGTGAGCTGTCGCTACGCGCGCAGGCGTCCGCTACGAGCGCGGGCGCGCGCGAAGTTGGAGCTCTCTGGCAATTGGCTGGTGCGCTGCATGAGGTCGAGATCGGCGATCCGCAAGCGGGCCGCCAGCAAGCCATCGAAGCGCTAGCCGGAAATCCGGGAAAGAACGTGGAAATCATGTCGGCTTTGGTGCTGGCCAGGGGCGGTGATCGCAAACGCGCGGAGTCGATTGCCAGCCAACTGGTGAAGCAGTTCCCGGCTGACACGATGATTAACGACTATTGGGTGCCAGTCATAAGGGCAGCCGTCGCCCTCGATGAGAACAATCCCGCCGCCGCTATCGAAGCTCTGCGCCCTACGGCTCCATATGAGGCGGCCACACCTTCGCCCGGCTATGTGTTCTATCCCGTGTACCTGGGTGGCCTGGCATATCTGCGGCAGGGCCAGGGGGCAGATGCGGCTGCCGAGTTCCAGAAGATGCTGAAGTACCGGGGAGCGATTTTAAATATCCCAACGGCGGCACTGGCGCGTTTGCAATTGGCGCGCGCACAGGCGATGAGCGGCGATAAGGCGGCTGCTCGCAAATCCTACGAAGAATTTCTAGCGTTATGGAAGGATGCCGACGAGGGCCTTCCCATTCTCAAGCAAGCGCAGATGGAATATGCGAAGGTTCAGGGTGCCGGCTGAGGTGAGTCACTGAGAGTCGAGCCGCGGTTGCATTCAGGACTTGGTCACCCAATAGCGAAAGCTCTCCCATTCGGGCCCGACCCAGTGGTCTTCCTGCAATTGAATGATGGTTCCGTGCGCACTCTCTATGAGATTGCAGACCTCCTCGCGCGGAATGACATGCATATCGATAAGGCGTTCGAGGGTCTCCGGCTGTTTCGGTGATTCTGCAGAAGGCGCCGGCTGCGTCTCAGCTTGCCTCCAGCGCGAGAACGCGTTCTTAAGCTTGCCGAAAACACCAGGTGTTTCGGCCTTAGCGGAGGAGTTCTCCATCGCATCGACAGGCGGTGTGGGCTTCGGGGTCTGCTCCCGCAGGCCGCTCGGGATTTGGAAGATCAGAAGGCCTCCAGGTCTCAGCACCCGCACAAATTCCGCGATGTACGCTTTGCTCGCCTCAGGTGGTATGTGTTGCAGAACGATATTGCTGTAGATGAAGTCGAAGGTGTTGTCTTCGAAACAACGGAGGTCGGGTAAGTGGTTCAGCACATAGCTGCACGCCGTGCCAAAGCGGTTGTAGTGATTGGCCCCGGCGATCATCGTGGGGGAAATGTCGACTCCGTAGGCTTTTTCGAAATGGGGACAGAGCGCCTGCGTAAGCCTGCCAAGACCGCAACCGAAATCGAGAGCAGTACCCCGATTCAGCGGGAATTGCGCCACTTCAATGTCGCCCAGCAGATGCTTGATCTCGGTCTGTCCCAGCTGGAAGAAAGCCTCTGGGTCCCATTGCCGGCCTTTTTTGTCGGGGCGTGACACGATGGCCCACATCGGGTCCTGTTGGGCGAGAGTCTCCCAATTCTGCTGTAACTGCGTCAGTTCCATGGTCAGAAAATTGTAGATGCAAGGGTCGCTTGCGGCAACGAGCGGGCCTGGTTGATTGCGAAATGCCCTAGTGCGGTGTTATCTCGAACACAACGCCGCATCCGTGAGAGCAGGCTGATCCCGTACCCCCGGTAAAAGCAGTGCCGTAGAGATTGCCGTTCGCGTCCAGCGCGAGACCATCGAACGGATTTCCGCCATCCATCCCGCCAGTAAAATCATGGAGGGTTGTGCACGTCCAAACGCCGCCTGACTGGCTGGCCTTGAAGACCGAACCATATCCGTATAGTCCGTCGGCGGCGGTGGCTCCGTAGAGATTGCCGGCGGCATCCATCACCAGACTCCCTACTGGTCCCTGAGCCGCCAAACCACCCGGGAAGGCGCAAAGCGTCTTGAGTGTCCAGCTACCGCCGGATGGACTCAACTCGAAGAGGGTGCCGTCATCCAAGGTGGGGGTTCCCGTGGTTGTGCCGTAGATATTTCCAGCGGCGTCGAAAATCACACCGCCGTACGGCATGCTTCCGTCGCTGCCACCTTGAAAATTGTAGAGGACGCTCTCATTCCAGCCGGAGCCCGAATGCGCCAGCTCGAAAACTACGCCGAATAGTCGCTGGTTCCCGCCCATTTGTGTCGTGCCGTACAGGTTGCCATCGCTGCCGAAGATTACTCCGCCTCGCGGGGAGATGCCTCCGCTGCCGTCGGGATTAAACGGATAGAGGACGCTCTCCGTCCAGCTACCATGCGTCAGCATGTAGACTACGCCGCCGCCACTGCCAATCCCGCCATTTAGTGTAGTGCCGTAGATATTTCCTGAAGCGTCGAGTGCAAGGTCGCCTTGCGGATAGCGCCCATCGCTGCCGCCGGTGAAGTTGTAAAGCACATTTTCTGTCCACGGACTCAGAGGTGTTTTCGGGAAGGTCGGTTGGGGTCGCAGATGGAAAACCGTACCGCAACCGACATACTGTCCCGAGGTGCATGCCCTTGTTCCTCCGAACGATGTTGTCCCGTAGAGGCTGCCGTCCGGCGCGATGGATATTCGACCGGCAGGACCATCTCCATCAGTACCGGTGAAGGAATACAGTGGAGCGAAAATCCAACTGCCGTTGCGCTTCGTCAGCCTGAAGGCGGTGCCGAATCCCAGCCCGCCGTTGAAGGCCGTGCCATAGAGATTTCCCGCTTTGTCCAACGTGAGGCCAGCCTCAGGATTCGCGCCGTCCAGTCCACCGGTGAAGTTGTGGAGGACGCTGAAGGTCGATGCCGGGTACGCCTGGGCGCTGGCTATCTGCGCGGTCGCAAGAAACAGCGCGAGGGAAATCAGTGAAATTGCCGCACTCCTCAGAATGGGCAGCAGGTTCGATCTGTTGTCGGGCATTTTGTCCTCCCAATTGAAATCTCAGCCGAATGCGAGAGGAGCCTTAAAGGGCCGAAGGGAACGCCGATGGGGGAGCGCTGGACCGTGGCAAATTTGGGAGCGAGTGGCCGCAATATTATGAACAAACCCGCCCAACGTCAAGGACATTTGGTGAAAAAAGCCTGAACAAGAGAGGCCGGCGCGAGAAGCACGCCAGAAAAAAATCAGTAGATGACTACAACCATCCCTTGGCGCGGGCAATTCTGGCGGCTTCCACACGGTTGGCAGCGCCGAGCTTACTCATAGCTTCGGACAGGTAATTGCGGACGGTACCTTCGGACAAGCTCAACTCATTGGCGATGTCGAGAGTTGCCATGCCTTCACCGGCGAGGCGAAGCACCTGGCGCTCGCGCTCGGTGAGGGGATCGGGTTCGTCGCTCCAGGCCTCGGCGGCAAGTTGCGGATCGATGACGCGAAGCCCGCGACAGACACGGCGTACCGCCTCGGCGAGCTGCTCCGCCGGCATGTCTTTGAGCAGGTAGCCGGAAGCACCGGCGTCAAGCGCCCGGCGCAGGTACCCAGCTCGAGCGAACGTGGTAAGGATGATGACGCGCACCGGAGGGCCACCGCGCTTCAACTCTGCGGCAACTTCCAGCCCCGTGCGCCGGGGCATCTCGATGTCGGTGATCAAGACATCGGGGCGCAGCTCGCGAACCACGCGCAAGGCCTCTTCGCCATCGCGCGCGCGGGCGAGCACCTCGATGTCGGTTTCCATTTCGAGCAGCGCAGCCAGCGCGCCCAGCACCATCGCCTGGTCTTCGGCGATGACAACGCGGATCTTGTCGCGCCTGGCGCCGGTCATGTTGTCAGTTTCGCAGAGCGGAGGCGGCGGGCGCGAGCGGCAATTGAATGACGAGCCGGGTCCCGGCCTGGTTCTGGCGCCGCAGTGAGCCGCCGACCGCCTCGAGGCGCTCCCTCATGCCGCGCAGTCCGTTGCCTTCGGGAGCGCTGGTGCCGCGACCGTTGTCGGCAATCTCCAGCCGGCAGAGGTTGTCTTCCTGCTGGAGACGAACGCTGCACTGCTGCGCGTTGGCATGGCGCACGACATTGGTGACGGCCTCGCGCAGCGCCAGCGCCAGCACAGTTTCTTGCGCGGGACTCAGCGGGAGCTCGGCGATCTGGGAATCTACGGCGATTCCGGCAGTCTCCAGCGTCTTTCGCGCGCGCACGAGTTCCGCCGCCAGACCTTCGCCGCGATATCCGCTGATGGCTTCACGCACATCGGCCAGCGCCGCGCGCGAGGTGCGCTCGACATCCAGCATCTCTTCCTTTGCCCGTTGCGGGTCGCGATCTACCAGCTTGCGAGCGAGTTCGGCCTTTAACGTGATCAGCGACAGCGTGTGCCCCAACAGATCGTGCAGGTCGCGGGCGATACGCTCGCGCTCAGCCACCTTGGCCAGATGCTCGATCTCAGCGTCCGCAAGGCGCAGCTTTTCTACAGCGCAATGCGCAATCGCCCCTAGATGATTTCCCACTCCCACCAGAACAATCAGCAGGAACATCGATCCCCAAGCGGGTAGTGGCAGATGCAGGTGGCTCGTATAAAGCCCGAGGAGGCCGAGGTCGATGCCAAGGAGAGCCAGGAACCGCGCACGATTAGTGGTGAAAGCACCGGCGGCAATGGCATAGATCATCAGGCAGGCGACCGCGCCGTTGTGGGTAGGAACTAACGAAGCTGCCATCACAAACATCGCGATAATCGCGTATAGACGGCGCGGCTCGGGGTGAGAGAAGGAGTACAGGTATAGCCAGATGAAAACCAGGCCGTAGATGGTATTGCCGATTATCAGGAGCGGGGTGCGGTGGTCCCACCAGATCGGGTCCACGAAGAACCAGAGCATGAATGGAAGCCACAGCACTGCCATCCAGCGATGCTCGTCCTGCGAGGGATAGATCTTGTGCCAGATTTTCTTCAGGCTGCTCATCTCGTTACTTGGTTCTTGAGCTATTGTCGCCGGAGCTGGCCGCCGGCACAATGACGTACCACAGCACGGCCACAGCGGCAATTGCCATGCCCAGCTCCCGGGTACGGCCGCTCATCGCCAGTGCTGCGAAAATTATCATCGCGATCGCCCAGAGAATCCATTGCGTCGTTTTGCATAGCATGATGAACTCCTTGTAAACTGCTAGTCGCTTTTCGCTAATCGTTCTTCGCCATTCGCTCTTCGCCAGAGATCCTGATTTTTCGCCCTTCGCTATTCGCCAATAGTTGCGATTAGGACCTTTCTGAGGACAACCAATTGTGCAGGGGCTAAAGCCCTCGCATAAGTTGCGTTTCGTTCGGCCCGACTAAAGTCGTGCCCTGATACAAACCTCTGGCGAAAAACGAAGGGCGAATAGCGAACAGCGGCCTTCCTCACCCATACGTCTGGCCTTCATCCCGGCGATAGCCCCACGCTGCCACGCCGAGGCAAATCAGGGTAAACGCAATCAGCATCTCGATGTGGCCCCAATTCGAGCCCGAGTTGGATGCCATGCCGACCGCATTCAGCGCCAACTGACTCAGGTGATATGGTGGCAGAAACTGCGCCAACCCACGCAGTCCATGCGGCAGCATCTGTACCGGGATCCATAGCCCCGAGCAGAACGACATCGGCAGATAGATGAGGTTGACCAATGCCGGCGCCGAGTTCGGTTTGGCGAAGTAGCCAATCGCCAGTCCCATGGCGCTGAACGGAATCGAGCCGGCCACCAGGATGCCGACCAGCTTGGCTGCCGTCGCGACGGGTAAGCGCACTCCGCCGAACGCGATTCCCACGCCCAGCAAAAGCAGCATAATGACGGTGCTGAACACGACTGCCGCAAACAACTTCGCAAAAAAGTATGCGCTCACGGGCATCGGCGAGGCGCGCTTCACCTGCAGCCAGCCCTGCCCGCGCTCCATGGCCAGGCTCACGCCGAAGCCGAACAGCGCGACGGCCATGATGCCGAAGCACCCCATCGTGGCCAGCATGTAAGTTGCGGCGTCCTGCCGGTCTTTTCCGCTGCTCAGCACGATGCCGAAGAGCACGTAAAACATCAACGGAAAGACAATGGTGGAGATGGCATAAATCGGAATCCGGGCTTTGTTGATGAGCTCGTACTTCGCTTCTTTGACGTGGATCGCCAGAGTGCGCGCCAGCGAGCGGCGTGGGGTGAGCAGAGGAGCAGGAAAAGTGGTAGCAGCCATGTCAGTTCCTTCCATTAGAGTCGGCATTGTGGTTCTGCGTCAGCGCCAGGAATGCTTCTTCCAGCCCGGCATTCGTGACCTCAAGGTCAGACAGCCACTCATCGCGTTCGAGCAGCTCACGGACGACCGGCTCGGCGGCGTTGACCTGCAGCTCAAATGAGTTGCGGTCCGCTTTCGCGCTCAGCACGCCTGGAATCCGCCGAATTTCCTCGAGCGACAGTTGGGTGGTGCAACGAATCTGTTTGCCCATCGCGCGGGCTTTGATTTCGGCGGGCGTGCCTTCAGCGATGATGTTGCCCTGGTTGAGCACGAGGATGCGGTCGGCCAGATTGTCAGCTTCGTTCAAGTAGTGCGTGGTGAGCAGGACGGTCTTGCCGCGCGCGATCAGCGAGCGGACCTGTGTCCACATCATGCGGCGGGATTCGACGTCGAGGCCGACCGTGGGCTCGTCGAGAAAGAGCAGGTCGGGATTGCCGCAGATTGCGATGGCGAAAAGCACGCGCTGTTTTTGCCCGCCCGACAACTCGCCGTAAGGACGGTCCTTGATGTCCGTAAGACCTGCAATCTCGAGCGTCTCTTCCATGGGCAGCGGATTGGGGTAGTAGGACGAGAAGAGGTCGATGTGCTCGCGGACCTTGAGCGTCTCCGGCACGCGCGCGACTTGCAGCATGGCGCCGACGCGAGTTTGTATCTGGCGCAGGTAGGGGTCGGTGCCAAAGACCGAGACCGAGCCGGCATCGGGGCGAGCCATACCGAGCAGCAGGCGCACCAGCGTGGTTTTGCCGGCGCCATTCGGACCGAGCAGCGCCAGCAGCTCGCCAGTGCGAACTTCCATATTCAGATCGTGCAGAGCTACGACTTTTCCATAGCTCTTCCTCAAGTTGCAAACACTTGCGGCGCAAGCTGAATCAGGACGGATTACGCTCTTTGACATTGGGACGACCGGAGTACCCGGCAGCTGCCGATTCTGGACTTGGGTTGAGGGTGCAGTTGACATCGCTGTCTCCCGTGTTCGGTTTTCTTCCACCACGGCAACGATCATCGGCGATTCGCACGTTGGTAAGTAGTGCCGAATGTCAGCGCGCGGGAGTGACAAATGTCATGGAGGCCGCTGTTGGCTATTCGCTATTCGCTCTTCGCTTTTCGCCAGAGGTCCTGATCGCACTTGCGCCGTTGGCTGTCGGTTACCGGATAAGTGGTTGAGTTCTGTAGACGCTGGTCTGGCGAAAGGCGAAGAGCGACAAGCGAAAGCGGGCCCGTGACCTTCGTCACTTTTCCGGGTGATTTGAATCACGGCTCTTTTGCCCGCCCAGGGCCACACTTGAGCGTAAGAGTGTGAGGGCCGGAGCCGAGGGTTGCACCCTGCCTTATGCAGCCTGGCCGAGGTGGAGAGGTGGGCCTATGCTGCTCGCGTATCGTCTTGTAAGACTTATCGAAAACCATTCCGATGGGCTGGCTCGCAGCCTGCACGCCCGCTACCGGCAGTGCGGCAAGTGCTCCGCCTACGCCAACGTCCCGGAAACCGAACTCACCGAGAAGGTGTACGAGGTCTATCACCATCTTGGCGAATGGCTGCTGGGCAAGACCGAATCCGATATAGAGAACCGCTACCTCGAAATCGGTGCACAGCGCGCCGCCCAGGGAGTGCCCGTCAGCCAAGTTGTCTGGATGATCTGCCTGGTGCGCGAGAACCTTTGGGACTACCTGCAGAAGCATGCCCAGTTGGAGCGCCCGGCCGAAATATTTGGTGAGCTGGAGCTGCTCGAGATGCTCGACAAGTTTTTCCATCTGGCCATCTATTACGCTTCGCTGGGACATGAGCGCGCGACGGCCGGCTATTCGGTGAAGTCACAAGTGGTGCCCGCGTAAGCGGGTCCCCGGAATGCGCCCCGCCGCGGCGGGCGTTCTGGGGTGCAAAGAGGCCTTGTCAATGTCCTGGATCGACCAATACCGCAGCAAACTTGTAACCGCCCGCGAGGCCGTGGCCTGCGTGGAATCGGGTATGCGGGTGTACATCCACCCGGGCTGCGCCGAGCCGGAAGCGCTGGTGGAAGCGCTGATGATACGCGCGCCCTACGTCAAAGAAGTCGAGATCATGCACCTGATGACGCTCGGCACCTCGCCGTACTGCGCGGCCGACATGGCGGAGCATTTTCGCCACAATGCGTTGTTTGTCGGGGGCAACGTCCGCGAAGCGGTAAACGACGGCCGCGCCGACTACACTCCTGTTTTCCTGAGCGAAGTGGAAGCGCTGTTCGAAAGCGGCGAGATGCCGATCGACGTTGCGCTCATCCAGGTGTCGCCGCCCGATCCGCACGGCTATTGCAGCTTTGGGGTGGGCGTCGATTGCACTCTGACGGCGGCGAAGTACGCTCATTACGTGGTCGCGCAGGTCAATGCGCAGATGCCGCGCAGTTACGGCGACAGCTTCATCCATGTCAGCGAGATCGACGCCATCGTCGAGCTGTCACGTCCCTTGTGCGAGCTGAAGAAGCAGCCCAGCAACGAAGTCTTCCAGCAGATTGGCGCGCGCGTAGCCACGCTGATCGAAGACGGCTCAGTCTTACAATGTGGGATAGGCGCGATTCCCGATGCGATCCTGCCGAACCTGATGGACCGCAAGGACCTCGGCGTGCACACCGAGATGATATCCGACAATGTGATACCTCTCATCGACGCCGGAATCATCAACGGACGCCGCAAGAACCTGAAGCCCCGCAAGGTCATCGTCGGCTTCGTGCTCGGCACCAGGAAGCTCTTCGACTTCATCGACGAGAACCCGATCTTCGAATTTCATCCTTCGGCCTACACCAACGACCCATTCCGCATTGCGATGAACGATCGCATGGTGGCGATGAACTCTGCCATCGAGGTGGACCTCACGGGCCAGGTTTGCGCGGAGTCGATCGGACCACAGTTCTACAGCGGCTTTGGCGGCCAACTCGATTTCATGCGCGGGGCCGCGCGTTCGAAGTACGGCAAGCCAATCATTGCACTGCCGTCGACGGCCAAGGGCGATACCATCTCGCGAATTGTGCCGCGGCTGGCGCAGGGGGCGGGCGTGCTTACCGGCCGAGGCGACGTGCATTACGTAGTCACCGAGTATGGCATCGCCTATCTTCACGGGCGCACCGTGCGGCAACGCGCCGAGGCGCTCATTCAGGTGGCTCATCCCAGGTTCCGTGACGAGCTGTTCCAGTACTGTGAGCAGCAGCGCTGGTTTCAACGCAACACCTATGCAGTGGAAGTGCGAGGGTAAGAAATGGCATCGCAACCGCGCGGTAACGTAATCATCGATCAGGAAGAATGCAAAGGCTGCGGACTGTGTGTGGACTCGTGTCCTCCCGAATGCCTTGAGCTGGCGCCCGAACTCAACGGGTACGGGGTGCATCCGGCGCAATACACCGGCGAGGACTGCACCGGCTGCGGCGCTTGCTATTACTGCTGCCCCGAGCCGGGCGCGATCACTGTGGAGCGCCTTGCGCCGCCTCCGAAGACCGGCCCTCAATCGATTCCGAGCAAGCAGGAGGTGGCCAATGAGGCAGCTCTGTAAAGGCAATGTCGCCATCGTCAAGGGTGCGGTTCTGGCCGGCTGTCGCTCCTTCTACGGCTATCCCATCACGCCCGCGAGCGAAATCGCCGAATATGCCTCGCTGCTGATTCCAGAAGTTGGCGGCACGTTCCTGCAAGCCGAGAGCGAAGTCTCGGCGATCAACATGGTCTATGGCGCGGCATCAGCGGGACAGCGCGTGATGAGCGCCTCGTCCGGACCGGGGCTCAGCCTGATGCAGGAAGGCATCTCGTACATGGCGGGAGCCGAGCTGCCCGGCGTCATCGTCGATGTGGTGCGCGGCGGCCCGGGGCTGGGCAACATCGCTCCCGAGCAGAGCGACTACTTCGCGATGGTGAAGGGCGGCGGCCACGGGTGCTACCGCAACCTCGTGCTGGCGCCGGCCTCGGTGCAGGAGATGTTCGATCTCACCGTGCTCGCGTTTGAGCTGGCTGATCGCTATCGCAACCCCGTCGTCATCATGACCGACGGTTATGTCGGCCAGATGATGGAGCCGCTCGAGATCAAGATGCGCGATGTGGTCCCGCCGGAAAAAGACTGGGCGGTGAAGGGAACGGCGGAGAGCAAGAAGAACATGATCAGCTCCATCGTTCTTGAACCGGACGCGTTGGAAGCGCACGTGCGCAAGCTGGAAGCGAAATACATGCTGGCGCAGGAACTGGAGAGCCGGCACGAGAACTATCTGACCGAAGATGCGGACGTGCTGCTGGTCGGCTTCGGCATCGTCTCGCGCGTGCTGCGCTCCGCCGTCGATCAGTTGCGCGCGCAGGGTATGAAGGCCGGGCTGTTCCGTCCGATCACGTTGTGGCCGTTCCCGTCGCGCGAGTTGTGCGAAACCGCGAAGCAGGTGAAGCAGGTTCTGGCGGTGGAGTTAAGCACCGGAATGATGGTGGAAGATGTGAAGCTGGCGCTGAACGGCAGCGTTCCGGTGGAGTACTACGGACGCGTTGGCGGCAATGTTCCCATGGCGGACGAGATCACGGCGCAGGTCTTCGCGCGCATGGCAGCGCACGTATGACCACCCCGCCAAGGGCAAAAGCGGCGCTCGCCGGGGACCCCGGTAAGCGCGCCTCCGGTCAGGATGAAACAGGTTTAGGACGGGTTAGGAGAATACCGTGGAAGGCTATCAGGTAATTCATCAGAAATCGCCGGCGTTCTATGACAAGTACGAGCGCAAGGCCGAGCTGCAACACCAGACGCACTACTGCCCGGGATGCGGGCACGGTGTAGTCCACAAGCTCATTGCTGAGGCCCTGACCGAACTGGGTGTGCAGGACCGCGCCGTGCTGGTGAGCCCGGTCGGCTGCTCGGTGTTTGCTTATTACTACTTCGACGTCGGCAACGTGCAGGTGGCGCATGGCCGCGCCCCCGCTGCGGCGACGGCGCTCAAGCGCTCCAACCCGGAATCGATCGTGATGGCGTATCAGGGCGATGGCGACCTGGCCGCTATCGGCACGGCGGAGATCATTCACGCCGCCAACCGCGGCGAGAACATCTGCGTGTTCTTCGTCAACAACTCCATCTACGGCATGACCGGCGGGCAGATGGCGCCTACCACGCTTGTCGGCCAGAAGAGTACGACGTCGCCGTGGGGACGCCGCGCCCACAATGAGGGACTGCCGATTCACGTGTGTGAACTCCTCGCCGCATTGGAGACGCCGACTTATCTCGAACGCGTCGCCCTCAGCGACATGAAGAACATTATGAAGGCGAAGAAAGCCGTCAAGAAGGCGCTGCAGATCCAGAAGAACGGCGGCGGCTTCTCGCTGGTGGAGTTCCTCTCGCCCTGTCCGACGATCCTGAAGATGGATCCGGTGGTCGCGCGCAAGTGGGTGGGCGAGACGCTGCTACAGGCCTTCCCGCTGGGCGTCTATCGCGATCGTAAGCCCGAGCTTCCCGTCGATGCGAAGGTGCCGCACAAAACCGTCGCCGAGGCGCTGGAGGTCAACGAGAATAGTACCGATGAGTATTTCGCGCAGCGGCACCATCACGCTCGCGACGTCACGGTGAAGATTGCGGGCTTCGGCGGACAAGGGGTTTTGTTGATGGGCCAGTTGCTTGCCGAAATGGGCCTGCGCGAGCACCTGGAGGTAAGCTGGCTGCCCTCCTATGGGCCGGAGATGCGCAGCGGCAGTGCGCACTGTCACGTGACGCTCTCGCATGATCGGATCGGGACGCCGCTGATCGCGCAGCCCGAAGTGCTGGTCGTCATGAACGAACTGTCGCTGCATAAGTTCGCGCACACGGTCGCCTCGGGCGGGCTGATTCTCTACAACAGCACGAGGCTGCCCGAGGGCTTCAGCGCACCGCAGGCGCGCGTCGTCTGCGTTCCGGCATCGGACATTGCGGATAAACTGGGCTCGGCCAAGGTAGCCAATGTCGTCATGCTGGGCGCGCTGCTGGAAGAAACCGAATGCCTACCTCCGGAATCGGCGGTCTTGGTACTGGAATCGACAGTCGGTAATCTCAAGTTGCTGGAGTTGGACAAGCAGGCATTGGCCGCGGGACGCGACTACATCGACACGCAAGTCGAGGTCGGCGCGGTGTCGCAGCCGGACGGGTATTCGTATTAGCAACCAGCAATTAGCAACTAGCAACTAGCAATTGCCGCCTCCGCGCATAACGCGGAGGGCGATTTGTTTCGTGTCGAAGTTTCGACAACGCCGCGGTTTAAGTCCTTCTCACAAGCTCGCGTGACCCGGCTCACTGCACACCTTCGCGAATGGGATTGCAATACAGGCGTTCGCAGGGAGTAAGCACTTATGCAATCTGAAAAAGATGGAGTCCTTTGCCCGCTTTGTCACGGCCATGGCCGGAGCCGCAAGGAAGTCCTGGTGGTGCGCTGGCGTAGCCGCGAGTTCGAAGAGGAACTGCAGAAGATCTCCGACGAAGCCGCGTTCGGTTCCGGCGGCGGTCTGGATGATCCTTTTGAAATGGAGGAGCCGGTTTACAGCAACGAGTCCGACTAAAGCGACGAATTGCTTTGACCGATCCCTTTCGGCGGGCGCTCGGTGCCGGAGGGTTCGGCGTCCGCCGGTGTCTTCGTCTGTCGCTTTCGGATGATTGCACCGCAGACGAAATACACAACGTAAGCCGAGCCGAGCACCACAAAAAAAACCGGCAGCTTTAACGTGACGGCGAAAGCGGCCACCGAAAACGCCATCACCCACATGAAAGCTTCTCCCAAAAAACCACCACTCCAGTTGGGTATTGCTCCGGCAGATGGCAATTTGGGGTGCAGCGCCGGCCACAGACGCGGCACTGCCGCGCAATAGGCGCGATAGATCTCTCCCTGCTCGGCCCGAATCCCCGCTTCTTCCCGCAAGATGAGCCGGTAGTTGTACACGATCATCCCAACCAGCATGACGACGGAACCAATCCGGGAGGTTGGGAGCGGAGAAATCATACGCCACGCCTTCCGGCAGCCCGCGCGGTTGTGCATTTTCGCGTTGGGCTGTTTTTGCACAGCGCTGGGTTGAAGTCCAGCCGCCGTTCCGACGATGTAATACGAGGAGACAGTTAATAGGAAGCGTCACCCATCGTGTCTTCTGAAACTTAAAGTTCAGTTACCCTGTGCGGTAGCTGACGCTGGGCTGGCAGGCTAAAAGGGGGAGCCTGCCGGCCTTAGTTGCCGGGAACGATCGAGCGCCACGACGTAAGTAGCAGCAACTCTGAATTCTGCGGTATTCACCGGAGTTCCTCGCCAGACAGCGGTTGCTATGGTTCAGGGCAACCATGAAAAGCCACGGGTTCCTGAGCTTCGTTCTGGCCGTCAGTGTCTTTACGCTCCCGCTCGCCGCGCAAGAGAACTCAACACCACAGGTCGCAGAAAACTTCGCGCCTGTAGTGCCCGCCGTCGCGGCGACACCAAGCGCGCTTCCTGAGACGCCAACCCGGCACAAGTTCTTCGACCACCAACAACTATTGGGGCTCTATGTCCACAGTGGAATGCGGATGGTCGATACCATCAAGACCTGCCGCGAACTGTCGCATGGTGGGGTGGAAGACTGGATTCCGACGCAGACCTGCGGCGGAATTGTCGCGTGGCAGGCGGGCTCGGTCGGCCTCACGCTGGGAGTGGGATGGCTGCTGCACAAACACGGACATCATCGCCTGGAGCGGCTGGCGCCATGGGTTGGCACAGGATTTTCGGCCGCCGGCTGGACCAAGAGCGTGTTGAATATTCACTAGGCAGATAAAAGCGAAGAGCACCTTACCCTGTTTCACCGCCTTCACAGCTTCTCCGCTTCCGCCTGAATCTTCTGCCACGCACGTTTCACGTGGCGCTCTTCGGTGTTGGTTTGGCCGACGCAGAAGCGCAAAGTGAATTTCCCGTCCAGCCGCGTATGCGTCAGGTAAAGCTCGCCGCTTCGGTTCAGGCGGTCCATCAACTCCTGGTTACTCTTGTCGCCTCCGCGATGACGGAAGCACACCAGGTTCAAAGGAGCCGGCGCCGCGGCCTCAAACTTCCCATCCTGCTGTACCCACTTCAAGAATTGTTGAGCAAGCTCTACGTGACGCCGCACATGAAACTGCAAACCCGTCACGCCGTAGTGGCGGATCACGAACCACAGCTTCAGCGAACGGAACCGGCGCCCAAGCGGGATGTGCCAATCGCGGTAATCAATCACCGCGCCCGACTCGGTTGCCTGGTTGCGCAGGTATTCCGGCAGAATACTCAGCGTGTCGATGAGCGACTTGCGATCGGCAACATAGAAGCAGTTACAGTCGAAGTTGGTGAACATCCACTTGTGGGGATTGAAGGTATAGCTGTCGGCGAATTCGATTCCGTCCTGGATGTAGCGAAACTCGGGACACAAGGCAGCAGTACCGGACATGGCAGCGTCAACGTGGAACCACAAATTATGTTTGCCGCAAATTGACGCGATCGCCGGCAGCGGGTCCAACGCATTCGACGAAGTAGTGCCTACAGTCGCGGAGACGAAAAACGGGGTTAGTCCCCGGCTGCGGTCATGGTCAATCTGGGCAGCCAAAGCTTCGGGACGCATAGCAAAGCGGGCATCAACTTCGATCAGACGGAGGTTGTCGACACCTATACCGGCGACCATGGCCGCCTTCTCGATGGAAGAGTGCGCCTGGTTCGAGGTGTAGGCGACAAGCCGGTCGTGACACCCCTGGCGATTGCTGCGATAGTTGGTGGCGCGCTCGCGTGCCGCAAGCATGGCGCAGAGCGAGGAGCTGGATGCGGTGTCCTGAATTACTCCTCCTCCAGTCTCGGTCGAAAGAAATTTTGTAGGCAGTCCCAACATCGGAACAAGCCAATCCAGTACATGGGTCTCCAACTCCGTGCAAGCCGGACTGGTAGCCCAAAGCATGCCTTGAACTCCCAAAGCCGACGAAAGCAGGTCGCCCAACATGGAAGGCCCCGACGCATTGGCGGGAAAATAGGCGAAGAAATTAGGAGATTGCCAGTGAGTTACCCCGGGAAGAATCACGTCATTGATGTCGCGCAACATCGCCGCGAAGTCTTCCGGATAACTGGGCGCCCGGGGCGGAAGCAGCTTGCGAATGTCGCGCGGATTAAGCTGTGAGAGTACGGGAAAACCCTCGATATTCGCGTAATAATCGGCGATCCAGTCCACCACGGCGCGCCCGTATTCGCGGAACTGCTCGGGAGTCATGTGGTAGCTTTTCTCAGGCACTATGCTGGCCTCTTCTTCCATAAACGAAAACATTGTGTCCAGAATATTCCGGGCAATACATGCGACTCCTTCCTACCATAGTACATCCCATGTTAGAACCATCTGGTAGGCAGTCGAAGGTGCCAAGAGCACGAAGTTCAGGCTGAGGATTACAAAAGGGGTATGCTTCCCGTCAAAGTATGCGTATGATGGTTAGCTATCTCTAGAATAGTGAGAGTTGTTTCAACTTGAAAAGGAGCAGCATGGATCTACAGAGCATACTCGCTCATCTCAAAGGTGAGCGTGACCGTCTCATTTCAGCTATAGCGGCGTTGGAGAGTTCCGGACCACGGCGCCGTGGAAGACCAGCAGGAAGCGGCGGCACAAAGAGCGCCGGTTCCTCCAGCAAGCGCCGCCGGCATATGAGCGCTGCCGCACGCAAACGCATTTCGGAAATGATGAAGCAGCGTTGGGCCGAGCGTAAGCGTAAGAAGTCGTAGTGAACTAGTATTGTCTGTTCCGGGTCGTCGCTCCGTCTTTTTGAAAATGCCACTCCTTGGAGTGGCATTTTCCCGTTGTAGGCGAAGTTTCTAGAAATGGAATCCGACCTCACCGGTAATTGCCCGCGGCGTCACGTAATGAGTTCCGCTGAAAGTCGACAGGAAGTTGTACAGCGCTACCTTGTTTGTCAGGTTGATGAAGGTCACCTGCGCACTCCACTTGTACCGATCACCCTTGAACAGATTGTCGTCGCCGATCGCGAGGTCAAAGAGATTTCGCGAGGCGACGCGTGGTGGATTGTGGTCGTCATTCTCCGTATTAGGTGACGCTACTTGCGTGAGGGTCGAGCCAAACTGAGAGGCAAGACAAATGAATGGCAGAGGCGTTGTTGGTGTGGCATGCACCCCGTTGCAGGTGAATCCAGCCTGGAACTCCTGATCGGCTGTGAACGGAATCCCCGAAGTACCGGTCATCATAATGGCCGGGAGCCCGTTGAGCGTGGTCGACTGTGCGCAGCTGTTGAACGGCAGTATGCCGTAGCATGGCGTTTGACCCGCGACTAGTCCGCTATCGTAGCGCCAGTTGAAGCCAATCCATGGACCGCGCTTCCAGGGAGTCTGGTACTGCGCATGCGCGGTCATGTTGAAGGCTTCGTCGTGATCAATTCGGAAGACACCGGTAGGAGCTGTGGGATTGGCTCCGGCGCCAGAGAGTTGCGGTGTAAAGAACCGGGCAGCTACGCTGGACATCACCACCAGCGCGCTGAAGCCATGGGTGACGGGGACGCTGGCGCGCAGCGCGAACCCGGGGATTTTCGAATTGTGCCAGGCGATCGGAAAGAAGATTGGCGTATTGCCCAATATGCTGAAGTCATAGGCGTTGTGAGTGTACTTCCAGATGTACTCGCCATCGACGACCAGGAAGCGCCCGAAGGCCTGCTGCAGGCCGGCATGGAATTCATTGCGGAAGCCCGGAGCGAGTGGCGTTAAGGTACTTGAAGAGCAACCTAGAAGCGGGTTCAGCACGTTCGAACTGCAACCGATGCTGGAGACTATCAGATTTTCGTTGAAGGGGGTTTCCAGCGTTCGGGCGTAGGAGACGCGGAGCACAGTATTGGTCTTCTGTATGTTGTAGGAGATTCCCACGCGCGGCTCCGCCTGGCTTGCAGTAGTGAGCCCGTTGTAGAGATCGCCACGTATGCCGAGGTTGAAGCTCCAATTACGCTTGGTAATGGTGTCCTGCACGTACATCGAGAGCTCTTTTACATCGGTGTGCCCGATGAATGGGAAGCGAGCTCCGTTGCGCGTCAAGTCGTAGGGCAGCAGGTCAGGATTGAACAGTGGATATTGCGCAGAGTTGGGCGCGTTCGGGTTGTCGGCAGTGTTGGGCTGCAACCCGGCGCCCACGCACTGCGCCGGATCGGTGAAGCCGTTGACGGGAACAGCACCGCCATTCAAACATGGCGCGTTGAAGGTGGCATCGATAATGCCTAGCTGGTCATTTTCATTCAGGAATGTCTGCTCGTAGGTAATGCCGGCCTTAATGTTGTTAATGCCCTTGGTATAAGTGATGTTGGCCAGAGCTCCTGCATTCAGAAGAGTGCGTTGCTGGGCGACGGTTTCCCGTTGCAGGTTCTGCGGGCCAAGGTCGTTGAAGGGATCGTTGCTGGGATAGTAGTTGAATGCGTCGCGCCGCACGAATCCCGTCAGGTTGAAGACGGCATTTGGGCTCAACGTGTGGGTCCACGTCGGAGCGATGTTGAAGGTCTGGATCTTCGAGCGCTGGTCGGTAGGACCTAGGGGAAGTCCCGTAATGGGGTTCAGGTTAGGAACACCGTTCGGAACCTGATACTGCTGATCGAATGAATTGGGATTTTGAAACCACGAACGCGTGTATTGAAAATTGAGGTGCAGTGCGTCCGCGGTCGAAAACTGATAGTCGACGCGATCGAATATGTTTTCTTCGTTCCCATGGGCGTGCAAGACAACGAACTCCGGCGGATCGAGAAAGCGGCCAGTGTTAGTACCGTTGATGGCAATAAAATTACCCCAGTTCTTACCGCCATAGGAAAAATCGGCATCCAGATTGGAGGTGCCGAATGTGCCATAAGATGTGGTGAAGTTGCCGTGAGGCGTCGTAGAGCCGAGTCCCGAACGCGTGGTCACGTCAATTACCAGACTGGTCTTGTCGCCATACTCCGCCGGCGGAGCACCGCCTATGACGGTCATCGACTGCACCGCATCGAGCGGAATCTGGTTGGAGAAGACTTTGCTCTGCTGGTCGGTAATGGGCTGGCCATCCAGCGAGAAAGAGTTCTGGGCGTGATCGCCCAAGCCGTGGAATAGTCCGTTGGAATCAGCGGCGACGCCGGGCGATGCCAATGTAACCAGCGAACTCAGCTGCGAAGAAGTGCTTTCCAGCGGAACCTTCGAAAACAGTGCGCGGTCGAGGTCGGTGTGAAACGTCGGGTCGTTCTCGATAAGATCGCCAGCTTCGCCTTGCACGGTAACGTTTTCCGCGGTTGACGAGATCTGAAGAGCGATCTTCAGGTTCGTTCCAACTGCCGATTTAACGTCGACGTCCTGCACATAAGGCGCAAAGCCGGGCAGGTTGACTGTGAGGTGATAGGGATTCAGGGGAACGTTCGGGAAAGCAAAGCTGCCGGTGTCATCTGTTTTAGCGGTTCGAGAGAACCCGCTGACGGGGTTTTTAATTTCGACGGTTGCGCCCGGAACCACCGCGCCAGACGGATCGGCAACCGTTCCGCTCAGTGACGCCGAACCCGTCGTCTGGGCGTGGGCCGGCGCGGACGAAATGACTATGGCGACCGCCAGCGCGAGCAACGTGAGATACCGTTGCACCGGGGCTGCTGTGGTTGAATCCTTCGCTGCAATTACAAAGCGCAGTTGTGATGCTCGAGACATCGATCCTCCAATTTTCGCTTGTCTCTATCCCAGCATTTGAGCGGCCCAGTAAAAATCGAGCCATGCAAGACAGAGGGGATGGAATTCCAAACCGCAAAGCGCAAAGTTCACGCGCATTGCAGCCTGCGTAGCGAAGCGAAATTAGAGGGCCGGAGGGGCTCGGGAGGGGGTGCGCCGGTCAGCTTGCAAGGATGCATAGTTGACCGCTTGCAAAGCAGTGTGGATCCAATGCGGGTTGAGCAGGTCGGTTTTCGGAAGCGGCGATGCCACGGTCGCATTGTGGCCGACGCGGCATAGTTCGCACTGGTCACCCGCTGCCAGCCCAGCGTGGGATGCGGTTGAAACGTCAGAAAAGACGCGCTCCGGGCCAGCTACTTTGTCCACGCCGATGGCGTGCACCCAGGGGTGCAGCATCACATGCGCGAACAACAGCATCAGCAGGTAGCCGCGAAGCTTCAACGCAACCTCATCAGGAAAGACGTGCTGCAGGTATTTTGACGGACGAAACGCGAAAATGTAAAGCCGAGCAGCCTTACGGCGCAAAATAGCCGAACACATCCACGATCAGATGTGTCCAATCGTACGCGAAACTATCGATCTCACCGTCGGTCGCAGGCACGATGGACAGGTTGGATGTGACCACTCCATCGTTCGCGTTCAACGTTGACACCACGGGTTGCTGCTGCCCATCAGGCCATAAGGTGAGGTAACCCAGCGGGCCTGGAGGCTGCACCGTCGCGTTCAGCACAAACGCAGATGCCGACGCCGGCAGCGCGCATGGGCTGCCCGCGATGTTGATGGTCAACTCGCCCTTGAAGAGATGTCCCTGGGAGGGATTGCGGGTGTCCAGGACGCGGCAGGGTTGCAGGTTGAAAAGCGACATGGGATTGGGCGCTGAACCGGCCGGCGCGAAGTAGCCGTTGATGTCGATGATCAGGTCGGTAGCGTTGCCGTAGGCATAGGCCATGATGTCACCACCCGTACCTGCGGGCACGATCGCAGCATTGGCCGTGATGGTTCCGGTGGGCGCATTCAGCGTCGAAACCACCGGCTGGGTCTGCCCTGCCGGCCAGACGCTCAAGTACCCGAGCGCACGTCCATTGCTTGGCAGCACGGTGAAGTTGAGCGAATAGGCCTGCGCGCTAGTTGGGATGTTGCAGGCCGCGGCCTGCAGCACGGGAAAGTCTCTCGCCTGGCCATTCTGAAGTTGTGGAGCGCCCAAGGGGCCAGCGGGCCAGCGGGTATCGGCCACCCGGCAAGGCGTCAGCGGGAAGAACGCAAGGGCGGAATTATTGTTGGCTGAGACGAAGTAGGCGTTGATGTCGAGGATGACATCGGCCGTCTGGGTGACGAACACGCTTACAGCCTGATTGCTGCCCGCCGGAACAACTGCCGCGTTGGCTTTCACGCGACCGTCCGGCGAGTTCAAGGTGGAAACCACGGGCTGGCCGCTTCCAGCCGGCCAGATTGTCAGGTAGTCGAGCCGACCGTGCGGCACCACCGTAACATTCAACGCATACGCCGCGGCCGACGACGGAATGCCGCAGCTTCCTTGCGGGATGGCGAAATCGCGGGAGGTTCCGCCGGCAATCGACGGGCCCCCAAAGCTTCCGGGTTTCCCCCGCGTATCAACCACGCGGCACGGAGTGACGGGAATCAGCCGCCAGCCGGAGAGCCCGTCGGTAATAGAAAGATCGTCCAGATACATATAGGTCGGATTGCCGTAACCATCCTCGTGCACATTGAAGTAGATTTCGACGACCTGGCCTTTGAAGGCGGAGAGGTCGAAGCTAACGTGGGTCCACTGCTGCGCGTTCGAGGCCGCTTTGAAGATTTGCGTCAGAAAGTTTCCATTGCTGTCGCGGAGCTGGGATTCCTGCCAGTTGTGCTCGATGGTGTCGCTGCTCCAGGGCCAGTACCAGAAGCTCAATGTGGGCGAGAGCATGGTGTTCGGCACGGTGATGGTTTGCTCGACCCAGGAATCGCCGTTGGGCTCGGGCAGGCCAGTCGCGCCAAGTTGCGCGCTGAAGCTGCCGTCGTGGGCCTGTAAAGTCGAGACCACAGGCAGCAGCGCGCCGCCCCCGGTCCAGCAGTCGAGGGTGCCGCTTTCGAAGCTGCCATTCGACAGCACATTGGGAGTGCAGGTGACCGTCTGCGTACCCAGCCCGGTCAGGTCGGCCACGCGAGGACTTCCCGGGCCGGTGTCAGTTACCTTCAGCGTGCCGGGCCGCACTCCGCTGGTGGTCGGCTGGAATTTCACATTGATGATGCAACTCGTGTTGGGCGCCAGTGTCGTGCCGCAGTTGTCGCTCTCGACGAAATCGCCTGTGATGCTGATACTGCTAATGGTGAGGGCCCCGGACTCGTGGTTGCTGAAGTTAATTTGCTGCGCTGAGCTGATGGTGCCGACGGTCTGGTCTCCAAACGTCAAATCGTTGGGATAGAACCCGATGTAGCCTCCGCTCATACAGCCCGGAAATTTGAAGTTCGCAATCCGGGTGTTCCAGTTGAAGGTGCCGTTGGCAGGCAGGTATTGGTTGGTGTACCAGAAGGTGCAGTCGTCCGCCGGATCTACGGCCATGGCGCTGTAGTCGCCCCAGCGCACGCTGTTGATCTGCGCGCCGCTGCCGGAAATTATGGTGGTTTCCGACTCCAGCTCTCCCGCCGGATCCGACGGCATTCGGCCCGCGAAGGCGATAGACGGATACATCGCGCCGCTGGCGACGCTGTAGCCTACAGCCAGGTCTCCGATGTGGTCCATCGCGACGCTTCCCATCCAGCGATAGTTGGAGTCGGGAGCATAGGTTCCCTGCTGCGCGACCTGCGGCGTTCCGCCCGGAGCCTGAATCTCGTACCAGCGGACGCCGCCACCGCCATTCACCGCCACGGAGTGATTGACCACCAACGACTCGTGATCGCCGAAGTTGCGATAGGCCAGCCGGTACATGAGGCGATCGGCCAGCGAGTCCAGTTGTTCGGTCGTGCCACGCTGTGGGACGCACTGACGCCCGCCGTTGCATAGCGGGGTAAACGGCGCGACCGGGATAATCGTGGGGCCAGTGAAGGTGGAGTGCGAAGGATTGTTGAAGTCCACGTGAAATTTGTAGAGATCCAGCGAGTTCGCACCGTAGGTCAGCATGTAGTTGGGCGAACCCGCAGGCGGTGCCGTCGTGCCATCGACATCGGCGGGAAGCAGGCCGCCGACCGAGGGCCCTTGCTGAAAGCAAACCTGGGTCGCGGTTTGGCCAATCAACATTGCCGCGCGATTGTAGGCACAGGCATCGGCGCCGGCGAAGGAAGCGCCATTGAACATGTTGAAGGTTTCGTAATAGGCATCAGGCCACACGCCCATCTTGGGATAGTCGTCGAAATAGCTGTACTGGAACGCATAGCGGTACCAAGTGCCGGTGGCATCCGCAGTAGTAGACACCGCGATACATTGCAAATAAGGCAGCGTTGACACCGAGAACTGGCCCATTACCCAGCGATGTGCCAGCTTGTCGTAAAGCACGATGGGGTCGCCGTCGTTATTACTTTCGCAACCGCCGCCGAATCCCGTCCACAACACATTGCCCGGAGTTGGTCCGGCCAGCAAAGCTCCGGTGGCCTTATCGAAGACAGCGAATGCCGTGTTCACCCATTGCACGTACTGCGTAGCGCCCACCGCCCCATTCGTGTCAGGGGGAACGTACTCCACCCAGAAGCCATACTGCCCGTTGCCCAATCCGTCGAAGTTCAAGCCGATCTGCGGCGAAAACCCCGATGAGCTGTCCTGCCGCACCGGATCCTCCATCAATGGAGTGAAGCCCGGAGGCAAGGGGATGCTGCGCCGCGGTTCGGCTTCGCGTTCCTCATGCTCGCCCGGCCGCGCGTTACGAACCATGTCGGCCAGCGGCAGCGAGACATCGTGGTGCACATCGCGCCGGATAGTTGTGGGGCCGGGATGCGCCTGCGCGAATCCCCCAACATTTAGAAGTGACCAGGAAATCAGCAACAGGATGCCGACGAGAGCGGAACGTCTTGCACCAGGCATGCCTCTTCTCCGCAAAACACTTGGCGCATGGTTGGAGCGCGACATCGCGCTGCCATGCCACAAATACATCGGCAAGATTGAGGCCGCGAATTATGAGAAGGGGTTTAGGTGAGAATGAAAAGCGATGGAGGCGAAACCATGCGAATGCGCGGCCGGAGGCTCAGTCCGCCACCGCAAGATACTCTTCCGGCCACTCCGCGACTGCGGCTCCGCTCAAGGTGATCTCCTCGGCGTAGCCGCGCTCGCGCAGGATACGGGAGACGATCGCGGTATGCAGCGCGTGTCCGGCGCGGTCGGCTTTCACATAGCCGAGAATGCGCTTGCCGAGGAGAGCGAGGTCGCCAATCAGGTCGAGCACCTTGTGGCGCACGAACTCGTCCGCAAAGCGCAGCGGCGGGTTGTCCAGCCCATTGCGCGTAAGCACCACGCAGTTGTCGCGCGAGGCGCCGCGGATCAGTCCCATGTTCAGCATGGCGCTCTGCTGCTCGAGAAAGCCGAAGGTCCGCGCCGGGGCAATCTGCTCCACGTAGCTGCCGTTGGAGAGCTCAACCTGGAATTGCTCGCGCCCGATCAGCGGATGAGGAAAGTCGATGGCATAGCTGACCGAGTAGCGCTTCCCGGGATAGATTCCGATGAACTTGTCCCCTTCGCGCAGCTCGCACGGGCGCAGGATGTTCAGGTACACCCGCTTGCGCCGCTGCTGCCGCACGCCGGCTGCGGTGATCATCTCGATAAGCGGCAGCGCGCTGCCGTCGAGGATAGGCACTTCGAGGTTGTCAAGCTCCACCACGGCGTTGTCCACGCCCATGCCAATGAACGCCGACAGCAGGTGCTCGGTGGTGGAGATGAGCACGCCCTTTTTCATGAGGCTGGTGGCGTAGCTCACGCGGGCCACGTTGCGGCTGATAGCTTCGACCTCGAAGCCGTCGAGATCGACACGGCGGAAGACGATGCCCGTGCCTGCCGCAGCGGGCAGGATTCGCAGATGGACTGGCGCCCCGCTGTGGAGTCCGACACCACTGCACTCGACTGGTTGGCGTATTGTTCGCTCGTAGATCAAAGCGGAAGACGAATGGCAGTCAATGCAACAGTTTACAAGCCCGTAACTCGCTCTTGGTGTGGTATTTCTGCCACAAGGCGTGCCTCAATCACACCTCTGGACGCCAGGCGGAGCGCGAGGCAGCTATAACATGTTTGTAAACAAATGATTACCTTAGCCGCATCGCCCGTGTCGTCGGAGGTTCCTCCACCCCGTCAGGGATAACTTCGTGTCCCGAAATAGACAGAAAAACCACTTTCTAGTCAAGGATGAAACCGTGCGTGGCCCAAGAGCAATCTCTCTCGGGGCGTAACCAGGTCGCATCGCAAGGCACTACAGCTTTGCCGCGCGGCTCTGGACATTCTCCGTGCGCTGCGTAGAATGCTGCTTTCGACTTGCCGAGCTAAAGCCCGTGCTTCTGCCGGAACAGTTAAGGAGATTTGAAGATGATTGTCGGCGTGCCCCGCGAGATTTTCCCGGGGGAACGGCGTGTAGCGCTCGTGCCCGGCGTGGTTCCCGCCCTCGCCAAGGCGGGACTTGAGGTCGTCGTCGAAGCCGGCGCGGGAGTCGAGGCCGGCTATCACGACGCGGACTACGAGAGCAAAGGCGCCAAGGTCCTCGCCAGTCGCGGCGATGTCTTCAGCCGCGCCGACATAATCGTCCAGGTGCTGTGCTACGGCTCGAACGATCGCACCGGCCGCGCCGACCTCCCGCTCTTCAAGCGTGGGCAGGCGCTGATTGGATTTCTGCGTCCGCTGGGCGACGTTCGCCCCCTGGAAGAAATTGCCGCTGCCGGCGTCACCTCGTTTTCAATTGAGCTGATGCCGCGTATCACACGCGCGCAAAACATGGACGCGCTCTCCTCCATGGGCACCATCTGCGGCTACAAGGCGGTGCTCATCGCCGCCGACAAGCTGCCAAAACTCTTCCCGATGATGACCACCGCCGCCGGGACCATCACGCCCGCGCGCGTTCTGATCATCGGCGCGGGTGTCGCGGGCCTGCAAGCCATCGCAACCGCTCGCCGGTTGGGAGCGGTTGTCTCTGCGTACGATCTGCGGCCGGTGGTGAAAGAGCAGGTGCAAAGCCTGGGCGGCCGCTTTGTCGAGCTGCCGGTTGAAGCCACCGACGCGCAGGATGCCGGCGGCTACGCGAAGGCGCAGGATGAATCCTTTTATCAGCGCCAGCGCGAGTTGCTTGGCAAAGTGGTCGCTGAAAGTGATGTCGTCATCACGACGGCAGTGGTTCCGGGCAAGAAATCTCCCGTCCTCGTAACGAAAGATATGGTCGAAGCCATGACACTGGGCTCGGTCATCGTGGATCTCGCCGCCGAGCGCGGAGGAAACTCCGAGCTGACACGTCCAGACGAGACGGTCGTCGTGCACGGCGTGACGATCGTCGGCACCATCAACCTTGCGAGCTCCGTGCCGTACCACGCCAGCCAGATGTATGCCAAGAACCTGACGAATTTCCTTCTGCACATTATGAAAGACGGCGCGCTTGCGCTCAATCTGGATGACGAGATCACACGCAGCACGCTGGTCACGCACGGCAGTGAAATTGTGAACCCGCGCGTGCGCGAGTTCTACTCGCTGCCCAAACTGGTCTCGCAATCCACCACTGCAAAGGAGACAAAGTAGTGGTCACCACCGATCTCATCAGTAGCCTCTATGTCTTTATTCTTGCGGCATTCATTGGATTCGAGGTCATACGCCGGGTCTCGCCGCTGCTGCATACGCCGCTGATGTCGCTGACCAATGCGCTGGATGCCATTGCGGTTGTGGGCGCAATCATCCTCGCCGGTGAGCGCAAGTCGACGCTCGCGCTCATTCTTGGCACCATCGCCATTGTCGCCGCCACCAGCAACATCGTCGGCGGCTTCATCATCACCGATCGCATGCTCAAGATGTTCAAATCCAGCCGGACCCAAAAACCATGATCCCGGCCACTCACCTTATCGAAGCGACCTACATCGTTGCCGTCATCCTTTTTATTCTGTCGCTGAAGTGGCTCAGCTCGCCGGCGACCGCGCGTCACGGCGTGTGGGCGGGCGAAGTCGGGATGCTCCTGGCCATCATCGGCACGCTGGGCTATCGCGGCATCGTCGACTACAAAGCCATTGCCATCGGACTGGTGCTGGGCGCGATCATCGGCGTGCCGCTGGGCAACGTGCAGATGACCGCCGTGCCGCAGCGGACTGCGCTCAGCCACGCGTTCGGTGCGCTTTGCGTGACGCTGGTCGGCACCGCTGAATTTTACCTGCGCACGCCGAGCGTGCCCAGGTTCGTCATGTCGGTGCTCTCGCTGGAGGTCATCCTCGGCGGCCTGACGTTTACCGGCAGCTTAATGGCCGCGGGAAAACTGCAGGAATGGCTGCCTCAACGGCCGATCACCTACAAAGGCCAAAACTTCGTCAACCTTGGCGTTCTGGCTGTCGCCATCGCTATCGCGGTGATGCTGGTGCGCGATCCTTCGCAGATCCAGCTTTATCCGTTCATGGTTGGCATCGCACTGGTTTTTGGCGTGATGTTGATCATCCCCATCGGCGGCGCCGACATGCCCACCGTCATCTCGCTGCTGAACTCCTACGCCGGACTGTCGGCAGCTGCGATGGGCTTCGTCCTCGACAGCAAGCTGCTGATTGTTGCCGGCGCCCTCGACGGCGCGTCGGGATTCATTCTCTCCGTCAACATGTCGAAGGCAATGAACCGGTCATTCACCAACGTGTTGTTCGGGGCATTCGGACAGGTGCAGCACGCAGCCGTCGGGGCCGTCGAAACGCGCAGCGTGCGCAGTGCTACTCCCGAAGAGGCAGCCGCGATCCTCACTGCCGCAAACAAAGTCGCCATCGTCCCTGGATACGGAATGGCAGTCGCGCAGGCGCAGCACAAAGTCCGCGAGTTGTATGACGCGCTCACCAAGCGCGGCATAGACGTGAAGTTCGGCATCCATCCCGTTGCCGGCCGCATGCCGGGACACATGAACGTTCTGCTGGCCGAAGCCGACATTCCTTACGACAAGCTGCTGGATATGGATGAGATGAACAGCGAGCTGCCGCAAACCGATGTCGCGCTGGTCATCGGCGCAAACGACGTGACCAATCCCGCCGCGCGCACCGATCCCAGCAGCCCCATTTACGGCATGCCCATTCTCGATGTGGACAAGGCGCGCACGGTGATGGTGATCAAGCGCAGCATGAGTCCGGGATTCGCCGGCATCGACAACCCGCTCTACTACCTCGACAACACGCTGATGCTCTTCGGCGATGCCAAGCAGTTCGTGAACTCCATCGTCCGCGAGCTGACCGGAGCCAGTGCGGCGCACGGATAGGGTTGCGCAAGAAGGGGCACCCAGAATACTACCGGTAGCGCGCGGCCTGGACGCGTTCGTCGGGGCTCATCTGCTGCCACAGCAGGGCACGGTTTTGCTGCGCCCACTCGCTTGTCGGATTAGCGGTCAGCGCGGCACTCACCCAGCGATACGCTTCCACGCGACTGCGGGGCACGCAATTTCCGGTGGCGTACATCGAGGCCAGGCGGTTGCGCGCATGCGCGTTTGCCTTGTCAGCCGCGGTCTTCAGCAGCACCAGCGCCTGCTCGCAACTGCGGGGCACGCCGTCTCCCTTGATGTACATGTCCGCCAACTCCACCGGCGCTTCAGGATTGCCCCTAGCTGTCGCCTTCCATAGCCATGCGGCCGATGCCGCGGAATCGCTGGCGTTCTTGGCCTTGGCCATTTCATCGGCGCCGGGGACGATCTGCTTAACTGTGATCTCCTGGTCGGGGCTGCGCTTCGTCTTCGGTTTCTCCGTCGAAGCCTTCTGAGCCGTTTGCGAATCGTCGCCGGAGGTAGCTGCGGGTTTTTGGCTTTGGTCGGCTGGCACGGGAGTTTGCGCCGTGGTCGCGCTTTGCGACGTTGGCGTAGTGGAGGCCGCTACTCCGGGCGCAGCTCGATCGCCAGCGGGCACCGGTGTTGTGGTCGCGGGCTGCTGGTTCGGCTGAGTATTGGCCGACTGCGCGGAGTTCGCAGTTCCGTCAGCTACCGCGCCGGAGGCGGTTTGAGATTGCGTCTGCGCTTTGGGCTGCTCCTGCACCTGTATCTCGGGCTTGCCATTGTTATTGGCATTAGGCGCCTCAGCCGGCGGTTGGTTCTGCGCCTCGGCGCCGTGCCGCCAGCTGCGGACTTTGGCGCGAATCACTTCGACGGGGCCATTGTCGATCTGATAGTTCTGCGAACGCCACTCCAGCCATCCCAAGCCGCCAAAGATAAGGACGATGACGACGGCCAACCACGCTCGCCAGTGGCTGCTGCGTGGCTCGTAGTTGACGCCGACGACCTGGCTCCAGGTTTGCGGCGGGTCGTTCAACCCAAGAAACGACGGGCCGGCAATCGTCGAGGTACCGGAATTGACGACCTGGGGCTCTTTCGGCACCTCATTGAGATCGAGAAATCGCGGGCGTGCGATACGCGCCTCGGTCGGCGTCTCCGGCTCCAGACCAAGGCGGCTGTCCAGGTCATGGGCAGCGGCTTCGGACCCGGCCGCCGTGAGCGGTGGCTGGATCTCTCTGGCGCTGGTAGAAGCGATGATGTTATCGCCTGGCGTGACTGCGTTGCTGCCGTTGTCGCTGATAGCTGGCGATTTGGCGGGCGGCGGCTCGGGTGCGGTGAGGTGGGCGTCACCACGCATTGTCACCTCGCCGGGTTCGCTGGGTGGATCGTAATGGAACGTCTGGACGTACTGGTCCAAAGGAACGTCGGGGACGAGCTCGTGCGGAGGAGGCTCGTCGCCGGGCGGCGCAGATATGTCTGGCGCGGTTGACGACGCTTCCAAATCGCTGGCCGGCTCGGCGGCGGCGCCGGTTTCCTCAGACGTTTCCACCAGCACGCCGGAGGCTTTGGATGAGGTGGATTCCGGGTACTGGTCGCGCGTCCCGAGACTCGCGTCGAAGGGCACGCGAGTGAAGTTCAGGGTGCTATTTGCGCCCGGTGCGGTGATAGGCCGATGCGGCAGCGGGGTGCCGCACATCCCACAGAATCGCATGCCCAGCTGGTTGTCGAATCCACAAGTGCTACAGACCACGACTCCTCCTGGCAGCCGAGATCAATCGTACATCACTGCTGTAAAGAATGGGACTTAGCATAGTGAGATGAGAGCTGCCGTATAGGGTTGCACGGTAGGAATCAGCATTTAGCAGTTAGCATGTGGCGACTAACAGAAGGCCTTCCGTACACGCGCAGGTCCGATTGTGGCGTCCCCGAGGGACTCAGGCTTGCCGGCAATCGTCACGCACCGTCGAAACGGTGGGCTATCCTAATCTCGTCCTAATGCCGTCCCGTGGAACGGGACTGACCTAGGGCGTGTACTTCCAAACCGTGCCATCGTAGTTGTTTCCACCATATTGGGTAGTGCCGTAGATGTTGCCGCTGCCGTCAATTGCCAGGTCCCCACTGGGCTCGGCACCGTCGTCAAGAGTGAGAAAATCATGCAGATCGGTGAAGTTCCAGCCGTTGCCCGTTGGCGTGAGCTTGAACAGCATGCCATTGCCGCCGGTGCCATCACCGAAGGTCGCGCCGTAGAGGCTCCCCTGAGTGTCGAAGACCATGTTGCCGACGACGCCAGCCTGATTGCGTACGCTAAAACGATGCAGGACCGAGAACTGCCAACCGCTGCCGGAGCGCGACAGTTCGAAGACTACGCCGTCGAAGTCCGCGGCGATCGATGTCGCGCCATAGAGATTGCCCGCCTGGTCGATGATGAGTCCGGCCTGAGGAGCGCCGCCGACGTCGCCGGAGATATTGAAGTTCGCGAGGATGTTTTCCGTCCAGCCAGAGCCGTTGGGCACCAATTGGAAAACCGTGCCCGCGCCAAACATGCCGCCGCTGTAGGTTGTGCCGTAGATATTGCCGGAGCTGTCCAGTGTGAGGCCATGAAACGGCTCGCTGCCATCACCGGTTGCGCCGAACGAGTGAAGGACGGTTTCGGTCCAGGTACCACCGGACCGGGTGAGCATGAACGCTGTGCCGCCTCCGTAAATGCCATCATTCAGCGTCGTGCCGTAGATGTTGCCCGCCGCATCAAAGGTGAGCTCGCCATAGAGCGGGTTGTCGCCGCCGGCGCTCGTAATGCCCTGGAAATCGTAGGCCGGGGCTTCCGTCCACGGGCAGAGAACTGTTTTGCAAAACGTTGACTGCGGTCTGATGCTGAATACGGTTCCGCATCCGTTGTAGCCGTGAGCGCCACAGCCGGAGTAGCCGCCTTCGACGGTCTGGCCGTACAGGGCGCCGCCGGGCGCGAATACCAGACCGGCCTTAGGAAAGCTCCCGTCTGCGCCTCCGGTAAAGCTGTGAAGTGTATTGAAGGTATAGCCGGATCGGGATGGCTTGAGCTGAAACACCGTTCCCTCATTGTTCGCTCCGCCGACCCAGGCCGTGCCGTAAAGGTTTCCCGCGTGATCGACGACTACGCCGGCGAAAGGCGCGACGCCGTCGCCCGCGCCGCTGAACTGATGAAGCACGGTGAAGGTTTGCGCGTGTATCAATCCGCTCAACATCAAGGCCAACGCGAAGCAAAAGACAGTAGCGAATACGTTCAACGTTGTCTTTCCAAACATCGCGAAACTCCTTGATGATGGCGATCTGGCGAGACGCCATCGTAGGTTAGAGCAGTCTCCGGCGCAGCACTGCGATCGTCCCCAGAACTCCCGACCCAAAGAGCAGCATGCTGGATGGCTCGGGAACCGTGCCGGTTGACTCGCCATAGAGGGTGAACGATTCCGCAGGAATGCACGAGTAGGTGCGAGCTTCAGCCGACGAGTAGCGCGATTTTACACCCGTTTGGTTGGCGCGAGAGGTCAATATTCCATGTGATCATGGTGGGTTGGCGTCAGTTGCAGCGAGTACCTCATCGGCGACAGCTGCGGCCTCGACTGCCGGCTTTACATCATGGACGCGAACAATGTGGGCGCCCTGAATGATGCTGATGACCATCGCGGCCAGCGAACCATAAAGACGCTCCGATGGCATATCTTTCGCGCCGCGCTTGCCGATTGCGCGGCCAATGAATCCCTTGCGCGAGGTTCCCGCCAACAGAGGAAAGCCCAAGCGCTGCAATTCGTGCAGATGGGCCAGCAGGGAATAGTTCTCCTCGGAGTTCTTGCCGAAACCGAAGCCGGGGTCGAGCACAACGCGCGAACGCTGGACGCCGCGCTCCAAGGCAACCTGCAATCGGTTGGCGAGATCGTGCTCAATTGTCGAGATGATGTTAGCCTCGCGCGGGAGCGTGCTCCATTCGCGTGGTTTGCCGCGCGTGTGCATCAGCACCACAGCGCACTGTAGTTCGGCGCATGCGGTTGCCATCCTGGGGTCCCACTGAAAGCCACTGACGTCGTTAACGATCTCGGCTCCGGCGGCGACGGCTTCGCGCGCCACGTTGGACTTGTAGGTGTCGATCGAGATGGTGGTGTCGGGACGCGCGCGCAGAATGCCTTGAATTACCGGCAGCACACGGCGTAGTTCTTCGACATCAGAGACGAGCCACTCCGCGCTGACGTCGTCGCCTGCAATCGGAGCGCCCGGCCGGGTCGATTCGCCGCCGATGTCGAGGATGTCGGCACCTTCGTCCAGCAGTCGCAACCCGTGCTCAATGGCGCTTTGTGCGTCGAGAAAATTACCTCCATCGGAAAAAGAATCAGGGGTGACATTGACCACGCCCATGACGAGCGTCCGATCGCCCAATTGTAGGGAGCGCGAGCGAAGTTGCCACGTAAAGCGAGGTCGCATCCGGCGATTGTAAGTCACCGACGCGATGCCGCAGCTTGCATTGCTGTGAATGTATATGAGGTAAATGCGCCGGCACGGCGGAGTGGGTAAGTTTGATTCTTAGTTGCTGAAGCAAGACCGCGTGAACGGCTGAACCGACAACCGCCGTGCGAGCCAAACTCAGCCACTATCGCGCCGTCACCAGGGTTGATTGCTGGTTAGAACAGTGGGTGCGGTAGACGGCAGCGAGCGTGGGCTGTCCGCCAGACCACTGACTTGGCGGCCCAGGATGAATGCCACAAGGACCGGTCATCAGTGCAGGATCAGCCCATCCATCTCCCAGACCATCGAGGAATGGCGTGTTGGCATCCAGTACCCTCACGTTGTGCGGCCAGTCGGCCTGTAGCTGGGGCATGACCGTGTTGTAGCTGGCAATCAGGCCGGGGATGCTGGGGTTGTTATCGGTCCCAGAGCAGGGGTTGTATTGCGTCCACGGTGGTGTCGTCAGCACCACAATCTTGAGGTTTGACTTGCGATTGAGCAGATCGCTCACCGTGCCTTGCAGGCAGGTGAGAAGCGCTGCTGGGGTTGTGCCTTGCTCGACGTCGTTGGTGGTGTCGTTCACCAGCACCACGACATCGGGATTGCGCGGCGACCGTGTGGTACCAAAGGCGTCATACAAAATGACAGCCCTGACCAAGGCGCAGGTATAGCTGTCATGCCCGAAGATGTATAGGTTTGACTGATTCAAGGTCGGGAAAATTTCCGGCCCCAGTCCCCACTCGAAGAGGGCGATAGAGTCGCCGAGCAGAGATACCTTCGGCTGGTAGCCGATAACCTGGGCGTTCGCAGCCACGCACAAAAACAGCAGCGCGACTGATAGTGTCATTGCGAAAATCACCGCCAAACTCGTGCGTTTCATGTTGTCTCCGTTCTGGGTCTGCGCCGAAACCGGGAGCGGTGATTCCGCTGCAGTGGGGCGATTATGCGTAGAGCGGCGGCAAGGAACAATGCACGGGCGCTGACTTGTTGATGAATTTGGGGTAACTTTCGGGTTGTTCAGAAGAATCGGCGTGGGCCAGGCTGGGCTCGCCGGTTCAGGCTGTATCTACACCTAACTTCTGTGGCGCATATTCCATCCCACTTCGCGCCAGGGGGAGCTCCGGTTTCGGTGCTAGCGAGCGCTCGATGGCCGGCTGAGTTTACCTTCGTGGTTCCTTTGTCGCTGGTAATCGTTTGGCGCGTAAGAGTCTCACAAATAAAACAGTTATAGTGAGGCGAAGAGGCCGAGTTACAGGCACTTCCTCCGATATTTTCATGGCGCGCAAGAACTCATCGGCGATCGCGGACGAGGAACTCGAAGCAAGGGTCAGTGATGCCGCGAGCCGTTCGAGATTGACAGATGAGTCGCCGCTGGATGCGCGCATGCTCGACCTGGAAGACGAGGCCGAGTCGCCATTTCTGCGCGGCCAGAAGCGCGTTCCGGTGCGTCGCGGAGCGATTCCGCTGCCGCGCAACACTAAGCTCCCGCTGAAGATGATTCTCGTGCTGCTCGCGATCGCGTCCTGCGTCGCAGTCGCGTGGATCGCGCTCGAGCGCTATGGCACATCGTCGTGGCGCTTTCGTCTCGATTCCAGCGACAACATCAGCGTCTCTGGCGGACACAACGTTTCGCGCGCGCAGGTGCTGGAGACGATGGCGAGCGACATCGATCGCAACATCTTCTTTGTCCCGCTGGAGCAGCGCAAGCAACAACTGGAGCAGATTCCCTGGGTGAAGTCAGCGTCGGTGATGCGTCTGCTGCCGAATCGCCTGAAGATCGTTATCACGGAGCGGACTCCGGTCGCGTTCGTCGAGATCAACTCACAGGTGGCGCTGATGGATGCCAGCGGTGTGGTAATGGAGCTGCCGGCAAAACAAACTGCGAAGTATTCGTTTCCCGTCATTGTGGGGGTCTCGGATTCCGATCCAATTTCGGTGCGCGCAGCGCGGATGAAAATTTATTCGCAGTTCATCACCGAGCTGGAGTCCACGGGCGCGCACTACTCGGCGGCGATAAGTGACGTCGATTTGTCTGATCCCGACGATTTGAAGGCGACGGTCACCGATCCGAAGGGCGCGGTGCTGGTGCATCTGGGGTCGTCGAATTTCCTGGAGCACTTCAAGATTTACGTCGCGCATGTGCAGGAGTGGCGAACGCAATTTCACAAGCTGGAATCGGTGGACCTGCGCTATGACCATCGCGTGATCGTCAACCCGGATGTGGCGAGCGCTCGCGCGCTGCCGAGCGAGAGCAGTGCGACTTCAACTACAGCAGCGGCTGCGCCGGCCAATGCGGAAGCCAAAGAACAAAAGAAGCTTGCGGCGCCGAAGAAGCACAAGCAGCACAAGTAAGCCATGGGAAGCCAGACAGAGAACCTGCTCACGGTGATTGACGTCGGAAGCGCGAAGACCAGCGTGATCGTGGCCGAGGTGAACGATTACGCGCTGCGCTATCGCGGTCACGGTATTTCGGAATCGCGCGGGATGCGCAAGGGCGTGATCGCCGATCTGGACAAGGCCGTGGACTCGATTAAGAAGGCCGTGGAGGAAGCGGAGAACGTGGCGCAGGTGCCGGTGGAGCACGCCATTGTGGGCGTCGCCGGTTCGCACGTACGCGGCGTGAACAGTCATGGGGGGATCAGTCTAGGCTCGCGTTCGCGCGAGATCAGCCGCGACGATGTGCGCCTGGCGGTGGAGAAGACGCGCAGCATCAACATGCCGGAAGATCGCGAGGCGCTGCATCTGCTGCCGCAAGAGTTCATCCTCGATGGCCAAGGTGGCGTGCGCGATCCCGCAGGGCTGATGGGGCGCAGGCTTGAAGTGCGAGTGCACATCGTCACTGCGAGTGCGGCGGCGACACAGAATGTGGTGACCAGCCTGAATCGAGCGGGGATTCACGTGGATGACACGGTGTTTGAGGCGCTGGCCTGCGCCGATGCGGTGTTGCAGAGCGATGAGCGCGAGCTGGGAGTATGCCTGGTCGATGTGGGCGCGGGGTCGACGGACCTAATCGTCTTCTACGAAGGCGTGTTGGTGCATACCGGCGCAATTCCGATTGGCGGCGATCACTTCACCAATGATGTTGGAGTGGGGCTGCGCACGCCGCTGCCCGACGCCGAGAACATAAAGAAGATGTTCGGATGCGCCATCGTCACGCGCATCTCTGAGGCGAATGAGATTGAAGTGCCGTCGGTGGGCGATCGGCCGTCGCGGCTGATGCAGCAGCGCCTGCTGGGGGAAATTCTGGAGCCGCGCACGCGCGAGCTGATGGAGCTGTTACGCGATCATCTGCGGCAGGCAGGGGTTGCGGATTTGCTGGGCGCGGGGCTGGTGTTCACGGGCGGAGGTTCGCGGCTGAGCGGACTGCTGGAGGTCGCTGAGGACATCCTGCATCGGCCAGTGCGGCAGGGATATCCGGTGCCGATTGCGAAGCTGCCGTCGGACTTGCTGGAGCCGGAGTTTGGAACGGTGATTGGAATGGTGCTGTACGGACATCGTGCGCGGCAGGCGCGGATGAACCTGGATCGGGGATTGGGCGCGAGGATCAGGGCGCTGTTTGCGAGGCAAGGGGTGTGAATCGCTGTTCGCTGTTCGCTCTTCGCTGTCGCTAGAGTATGACAACAACATTGGGGCACTGTGGAAAGCAATCAGGAAAGAGCCCGAAGGACGAAAGTGATTAGCCCAACGCGGAAGCGCTGGAAACCGTGTCCCTCATATAACACAGCCCCTTCAGGGGCGGCACACTACAGTATCGCCCTTGAAAGGGCTTGGAAAACAATTTTGCGCGATTACCCAGCGCTTCACCGGGGTCCCAAGCTGCGCCAACTTTGCGCAGATTGGGGTGGTTGTGCGCTGGGCTCATCACTCTCACAACTGGACTTTGGAGTATCCCGATGATTGAAGACTTCAACAACAAAGGCAAGGCGGAAGACGACATTCGCATTCACTTCAACGAAGAGCTGCTGAACACGGCGAAGATCAAGGTCATCGGAGTGGGCGGCGGAGGCGGCAATGCGGTCAATCGCATGATCGAGTCGCGCCTCGAAGGCGTGGAGTTCGTCGTCGCCAACACGGATTTGCAGGCGCTGAAAGGATCGAAGGCGCCGGTGAAGATTCAGCTTGGGGTGAAGCTGACGAACGGGCTGGGCGCGGGGGCGAATCCCGAGGTGGGGCGCAGGGCCGCGCTGGAAGATGCCGACAAGATCATCGAGGCGCTCGAGGGCGCCGACATGGTGTTCGTCACCACGGGCCTGGGCGGCGGCACGGGCACAGGCGCTGCGCCGATCATCGCGTCGCTGGCCAGCGAAATGGGCGCGCTCACGGTCGCGGTTGTGACCAAGCCGTTCGCCTTCGAAGGCAAGCGGCGGCAGAACCAGGCGGAGCGCGGCTTGCAGGACCTCATTGACTCGGTCGACACCACGGTGGTGATACCCAACGAGAAGTTGCTGGCGGTGGCGAAAGACGCGGGCTTCTTCGAGTCATTTCGTGTGGCCGACGACATTCTGCGGCAGGCAGTGCAGGGCATCTCCGACATCATCACGATTCCCGGCATCATCAACCGCGACTTCGCCGACGTGAAGACGATCATGGCCGACATGGGATATGCGGTGATGGGCACGGCGAGGGCGAAGGGCGAAGCGCGCGCAACGGCGGCAGCGCAGGCTGCGATTGCATCTCCGCTGCTGGAGGCGGGCGCGATCGATGGCGCGCGCGGCATCCTCATCAACATCACCGGCTCCAGTTCGCTGCGGCTGGCTGAGGTGAATGAGGCGTCGACGATTATTCAGAGCGCCGCGCACGAGGACGCCAACATCATCTTCGGCGCAGTGCTGGACGAGAAGATGAAGGACGAAGTAAAGATCACGGTGATCGCGACCGGGTTCAGGGAGGTCCGCGGGCGGCGCGATTATTCGGAAGCCACGGGGACGTTGCATGGCGCGCGTGCGGCGGCGGCGGGCGTGAACGCCACCTACGAAGTACCGGCGGCGCGGGAAGTGAAGCCGGTGGAACCTGTCACGCGCGAAGAGATGCCCAGCCAGCGCGGTATTTCGTATGTGCCGGATGTTCTAGATGAAGTTGAGTCGGAGATCGTGCGCCATGCCGAGCCGCTCTCACCCCAGCAAGCCCAAATGCGGGGCTTTCCGGGGACCGCGGCGCTGGAAGAAACCATGAAGCGGCAACATGCCGCGCCCGAGCCGATGCAAACCACCAGTAGCAGCGTCGATATTCGCTACGACGCGGATGATCTGGAGATACCGGCATTCCTGAGGAAAAGAGGAGAGGGGTAAGAGCCCGACAGGTGTCCGAGACTCAAAGCGAAAACACCCATGATGTCGAGGCTCTTGGTTGGGTCGCTATGCGACACGCCGCAGGCCGCTACTCTATCGCCTGGGGACGCTGGGCCATCAGGTCTTCGAAGCGCTTATCGGTGCGGAGGGTGGCAAACTCGCTCTCGGTGTATACCTTCCTGATGTCCTTATAGCCATTCTCCATGGCCTTGCGCAGATATTCGAGGCAGTGGTCGACGTCTCCGGCCTGCGCGTACATTTTGGCAACCATAAAGGAGAATGCAGCGCGGTCCTCAGGCGAGGTGGCCTGCGCCATCACCCCAATTCTTGAGACACGATCGAAGATATCGGGATCGAGCGCGAACGCGGCTTTGTACTCCATCGCGGCCTTGCTGTAGTCGTGCTTGCAGAAGTAGGAGGAGGCCATGTTGTAGTAGAACACGGCGTCGTCGGAGCGCAGCGCTATCGCCTTGGTGTAGTACTTGATTGCACTATCGTACCTCTTCTTCATCTGCTCGACGTAGCCGCGATTGTTGTAGCCCTCCGCAGCGTGCTTGTCGAGCTTGATGGCATGGTCGAAACATTTGGCCGCTTTGTCAGGGCGTTGCATCAACAGGTAGGACATGCCCTCCTTATTCCACAGCAAGGCTGTGGGCTCCTTCTTCAGGGCGACATTATAGAAGTCGATGGAATCGAGATAACGCTTCTCGGAGCGGAACTGATCACCTTGCTTTTCGAGATCAGCCGGCGAGGCGCTGCCATCAGGAATGGCGGAGAACTGATTCGTTGACGGCGAGGCGGGTTGCGAAACGCTTTGCGGGAAAGCTGACGCCGCGGGAAGAAGACACACAACCCCAACGCAAAAGGCCAGTGGCAGCGATCGGAGACGAGCCATACTCACCCCCGGCTCCGATACCTGGTTAAGCCATCCTCGGTTTGATCCCAGGCAGAGAGCCCTCTACTGCCAATAATAGACCTATTTGGGGGTGGTATTGTTCCCATTATTTGCAGCGCCGGTCCCGGTATTTTGCTCTTCATCCCCGTGGTCGCCCTTGCCGAAGAGCCGGCTGAAGAAACCGTGCTTCTTTTTCTTAGCGCCGGCCTGCTGAGCTTGCGTATTTTCGCCGTTGGGCATGGGCTGACCGGGAACTCCCGATGTGGCCTGCACCGGGCCGTTGGTGCTGGGAGGTGGAGCTGCCACAGGCGGGGATCCCAAGCCGAAAATCTTGGTGAAGAAGCCACGGTGATCGCCGAAGCCCTGGTCGCAGGTCTGTTTGGGCTCGGTTCCGGCGATGAAGGCGACGGTGTAATCGTCAGGGCAGGATTCAGTCGCCAGCAGGTTCGTCACCTTGTCCAGCTTGACCGTCACGACTCCGGAGGGGGCGGTGAATTCCTTGGCGCCGGAGTACTGGGGCAGCTTGACGGCACGCTTCATGAATTCGGCCCAGATTGGAGCAGCAGTAGCACCGCCGGCGAGCTTCAGGTCGGTATAGTCATCATTGCCTACCCATACGATGCAGAGCAGGTTAGAGGTGTATCCGGCAAACCAGGCGTCGTGCGAGGTGCCGGTCTTGCCCGCGGCAGGGGCCGCGAAGCCGCGCGCGCGCACTGGAAATCCAGTGCCATTGTTGACCACGGCTTCCATCATCGTCGTCAGCACATAGGCGACGCGCGGGTCAAGCACATCTTTGCTGTCGGTGTGATAGCTATTCAGCGGGTTGCCGTTGGCTTCACGAACCGAGGTGACCATCAGCGGAGACAAACGCGTTCCAGCGTTGGCGAAAACGGTGTAGGCGCTGGCCATGTCGATGGGCGTGGCATCGTAGGCGCCCAGCGCTACCGCGGGCGTCCCGCGAGCGCTGGTAATACCGGCAGCCTTCGCCAGCGCGGCAACCTTGTCGAAGCCGACCTCCTGTCCCAGGCGGACGGTGGCGTTATTCAGCGAGAGCGCGAGCGCGTAGCGCGCCGTTACCTCGCCGTGGAAGGTTTCGTGATAATTGCGCGGCTCATAAACCTGATCTCCATTAACGATGCTGACCTGGGAGTCGTCGATCAGACTGGCGGGGGTAAAAATGCCGCTGCCCTCGGTCACGACGCCGGTGTCGGGATCGGCTGTGCTGGCTGACAGCGTCACTCCACTGATGGCTGTATTCACGGCTGCGGCATAGACGAACGGCTTGAAGATAGAGCCGGTGGGCCGCTTTGCAACCGCGTGGTTGAGCTGGCTTAAGCCGTAATTCCTGCCGCCGACCAACGCGAGCACCTCGCCGGTATGGGGATCGATGGCCACGAGCGCCACCTGCGGCATGGGGCCAGTATCAACTTTGACCTCGGTCTTGGCGGTCTTGCCGGTGCCCACCTTGATCTTGTGGGTGCGCCGCTTCTCGACCTGGTCGTCGACGATCTTCATGCCGACATCGACGGCCTCGGCCGCCGCGCGTTGCAGGTCGGGATCGAGCGTGGTGTAGATGCGCAACGCGTGATCGTTCAGCTCCGGCTCGCTGAATTGCGATGAGAGCTGGTCCTTCACCAGGTCGACAAAGTAAGGAGCGTCGCTGGCCTCGACGTTGGGGGCGGTTAGCTTCAACGGGGAGGCCTTAGCGCGGTCGGCGTCGTCGCGCGTGATGGCGCCGGTTTCGACCATGGAATCAAGCACGAGGTTGCGGCGCTCCAGGGCGCGGCGCGGATTCTTGTAAGGCGAAAGATAGTTTGGCCGCTGAATCATGCCAGCCAGAAGTGCGGCCTCGGGAAGCGTGAGGTTGCGAACATCCTTGTTGAAGTAGGCACGCGAGGCCTCGCCGAAGCCGTTGATGGTGAACGAGCCGCGCTGGCCGAGGTAGACCTCGTTGGCGTACATCTCGAAAATGCGCTGCTTGGAGAACTTGTGCTCCAACTCCATGGCGATCAGCATCTCGCGGAGCTTGCGCTTAACGGTTTTTTCCGGGCTGAGAAAAAAGCCGCGCGAGAGCTGCATGGTGATGGTCGATCCGCCTTGTCCGTGACGGCCTTCGCGCAGATCGATCATGGCGGCTTCGAAGAGGCGGAAGAAATTGACGCCGCTGTGCTGGAAGAAGCGCCGGTCTTCGATGGCCAGCACGGAATTCACCAGCACGGGCGGGATGTCCTGAAACTTGATGAGCTCGCGCTTGGTGCGTTCCTGGCCCTCGAAGAGCGCGGTGATGAGTTGCGGCTCAAGCTCGTACCCTTCGAGGTCCTGGCGATTGCCGGTAGCGGTGATGGACGCCAGCTTGCCACCCTGGAAATGAAGAACGGCGCCCTCGGAGCCATGGAAGGATTGCGGCCCGGGAATGACCTGGAGGCCATCGCGCCGGAATGCGTAATGGCCAATGCCGGATGGGTCTTTGTCGCCCTCGCTGTAGCCGGCGCGGCGCAAGTCGGCGGCGATCTCCGCGGCATCGACCTTCTCGCCGACAGAGACGATGCGAGGACGGGCATAAATCCTGGCGGCATTGCTGAAGATCTCGCCGGACATGCGGCGCTCAACTACGCGCTCGTACTTGAAATACACGTAGCTGAACACGCCTATGAAGGCGACGGCGATGACCAGGAATGCTGCAAGGAACAGCTCCACAAGCGGGTCGGCGAGCGAGAGATGCCGGCTTTGCTGGGGCCGCGCGTTGCGGCGGGAGTTGCTCCTCGACGCAGTGCGGGCCGCTCGACGCTCAGGTAATTTGAGTTTGATTGCCACGTTATGAATGCAGAGAAGCTGCCACGGCCTTAAGCATAAGACGGCAAAGTGGCGTCCTTCGTTACCTTAGATGCAACTCCGGCATTTTTACGCCAGAGGCGACGGACTGAATGCGCAAAAGCAGACTTTATTGTAGAGCAGGAGGCGCCGGCGGGGCAGCACGCAGGAAAGTAGCTGCAGTTCGAATAAGGATGCGCACCCGTGGGGCTGCAAGATTGAGCGATTAAAACTGGCTTCGTCCGCTGGAGGAGGGTGGCTGGCTGGCCGGTTCATGGGTGTGTTCTCAGTGGAGCTGTATCGAAAACTGGCTTATTCTGCCGCCCCGGTCAGCCGCACACCGCTTGCGGCGCGGGTTTCCAACTTCTCCAGCAGCAGCGGAGCGAGCTGCCAGATGTTGCCTGCGCCGAGAGTCAGGATCATGTCTCCGGGTTGCGCGGCGTGGGTGGCCAGCTCGGTGGCTTCCGCAAATGACGAAACATGCAGCGCTTCCTGACCGCCGGATTCCGTGACGCGGTCAGCCAGCAGCTCTGCGGTGATGCCGGGAATCGGCTTCTCGCTGGCGGCGTAGATGTCGAGCACGAGCACGGAGTCGGCATCGCGGAAGGCGGTGGCGAAATCGTCCAACAACAACTGGGTTCGCGTGTAACGATGCGGCTGAAAGATGACGTGAATTTTTGCGAAGCCATATTGCCGCGCGGCCGCGAGCGTGGCGCGAATCTCGGTGGGGTGATGCCCGTAGTCGTCGACCACGGTCACGCCGTCGGCGGCGCCAATGACCTGAAAGCGGCGGTCGACGCCGTTGAAGTTGGCCAGCGACTGTCGAATTTGCTCGAGCCCCACATCCAGGCCGACGCCAACGGCAATCGCGGCGGTGGCGTTGCTGACGTTGTGAGCGCCGGGAACGCGCAATTCGAACTCGCCCAGATCGTCTTTCTGATAGGTCACGCGAAATCGGCTGAGGGCGCGGGTCGCTTCGCTGCGGCCACATTGTAGGTGGGAGATGCGGAAGTCGGAATCTTCGCGCGTACCGTAGGTCAGGGTCCGGCGTTCGACGCCGATTAACAGCCGCCGCAGATCGTCATTGTCGTTGCAGGCGATGACCGCGCCGTAAAACGGAACCGCGTCCATGAACTGAAGGAAGGTGTTCTCCACGTCCTGCATGTCGCGGTAGCAGTCCATGTGCTCGCGGTCGATGTTGGTGACGACGGCGAGAATGGGCGACAGCTTGAGGAAGGAGCGGTCGCTCTCGTCGGCTTCGGCCACAAGATATTGCGATTTGCCGAGGCGCGCATTGGAGCCCATCGCATCGACGCGCCCTCCGACGACAACTGTGGGATCGAGCCCTCCGGCGGCGAGCACGGCGGCGACCATGGAGGTCGTCGTCGTCTTACCGTGCATGCCAGCGATGGCGATGCCGTACTTCAGGCGCATCAGCTCGGCCAGCATCTCCGCGCGCTGAATGACGGGGATGTGCTGCTGGTGCGCGGCAATTACCTCGACGTTGTCGCGCGAGATGGCGGAGCTGGCGATGACGACTTCGGCGCCGGCGACATTCTCAGGGCGATGTCCTTCGGTGATGGCCGCGCCCAGACTGCTGAGGCGCGCAGTTACGTCGGAGGGGCGCAGGTCGGAGCCGGAAATTTTGTAGCCAAGATTGAGCAGCACCTCGGCGATACCGCTCATGCCGATGCCGCCGATACCCACGAAATGTATGCGCTGCATCTTGGCGAACATGGAAAAGTGAATTTGCGCGGCGTTGATGGGCCGCAGTTTTGGCGACGCTTTGTATCAGGGCACGGCTTCAGCCGCGCCGGAGCCGCCCACACGCGCCGCGAGAGAGGCAATCTTAGCAGCCGCGTCGGGATGCGCGAAACGGCGGGCGGCTTCGGACATCCTGGACAGCTCGGCGAGATCACACAACAAAGTAGATATTTCGTTCGTGAGGCGCTCGCTGGTGAGTTCAGCTTGCGGCAGTAATCGCGCCGCTCCGCCGGTTGCCAGGGTTGCCGCATTGTGGTGCTGATGGTCGTCCGCTGCAGTCGGCAGGGGAACGAAGATCGCCGGCTTGCCCGCGGCAGTGATCTCGGCAACGGTGCTTGCGCCCGAGCGGCAGAGCACGAGGTCGGCGCGCGCAAATGCGCCCGGCATGTCGTCGATGAAGGGCGACACCTCCGCCGGGAACATCGCGCTGAGATAAGCCGCCTGCGCGTCCACGTAATCCTTCTCGCCGGTCTGATGAATGATGTAGATGTCAGGCACGGCTTTCATCAGAAGCGGCAGGGCATCGATGACGGCTTGATTGATGGCGTGCGCTCCCTGGCTGCCACCGAAGACGAGCAGCGTCGGGCGAGCATCGTGCGGCCGCGATGGAACGCGGAAAAACTCACGGCGTACCGGTACGCCGGTCACGTGGCAGTTGCGAAAGTAGTGGCAGGTCTGGGGGAAGTGGACCGCGGCGGCGCGAATGGTGGGCGCGAGGATGCGATTCGCGAATCCGGGCACCACGTTGGGCTCGAAGGCGACCGTGGGGACGTTCATCAGCGCGGCGACTAACATGGCCGGGCCGGAGGCGTAGCCGCCGACGCCGATCATCACGTCGGGGCGGAAGTCGCGGATGATGCTTGCGGATGTCATCGCCGCGCGCGGCAGATCGAGGAAGGTCTTGATACGGGTTCGGAAGTCAACGCGTTTGAGCGCGCCGGTTTCGATCAGGCGCAGCTCAAAACCTGCCGCGGGAACGAACCTGGTCTCGATGCCGCGCGAAGTGCCGACGAAGATTACTTCTGCTGCGTAGTGCGAGCGGAGCTCCTGCGCGATGGCAAGCGCGGGAATCACATGTCCGCCCGTGCCGCCGCCTGCCACGATCACGCGCATGGCTATTCCGCTTGCTGGGTGATGTTCAGCAGGACCCCGACGCTGGCGAGAGTGATAAATAACGATGAGCCGCCATAGGAGATGAACGGCAGTGGGATGCCTTTGGCGGGCATCATGGCAAGCACTACGCTGATGTTGAACAGCGCCTGCACGACTACCATTGCTGTTATGCCGCTGGCGAGAAACTTGCCGAACATGTCGTCGGTGCGCAGCGCGGTGCGAATGCCGCGATATAAGAAGATGCCGAAGAGCGTGACTACGAGCAGCGAGCCCCAGAGCCCCAACTCCTCCGCGGTGACGGCAAAGATGAAATCGGTGTGCGGCTCGGGAAGGTAGAAGAGCTTCTGCTTGCCTTCCATCAGGCCAAGTCCGGTGAGGCCACCGGTGCTGACGGCAATCATCGACTGAATGATGTGGAATCCCTTGCCTTGCGGATCTTTGAAGGGATCGAGGAAGGCCTGTACACGCGCCCATCGCCAGGGCACGCGCACGATAAGGAAGTACAACGGGAGCAGAGAGGCGCCCAGCGCATACCACAGGTACTTCATGTTCATGCCGGCGACGAAGAGCACCGCCGCCGAGATGGCGACGCAGGCGATCGCGGTGCCGAGATCGGGTTGCTTCACAATCAGGAGCGCAAACAGCAGCGTAGGTGCAGCGGCGGGAAGCAGCACGTGCTTCCAGTCGGTGACCTGCTGCCAGCGCGATTCGAGGAAATACGCGAGATAGAGGATGAGCGCGGGCTTGGCGACCTCGGAAGGTTGAAACGACAGGCCGCCAAATTTGATCCAGCGATGGGTGTTGTGGGAGTCGCGAAAGAGAAACACCGCAACCAGCAGCAGCGACGTAATGCCAAGGAAGGTAAAAACTACTGCCGGAATGCGGAACTTCTTGTAGTCCACGTTCATGATGGCGACCATCGCGAGGATGCCCGCGGCAGCCCAAGCCATCTGGCGCACAAGAAATCCGTAGGGCGAGCCGAAGCGTTCCTTGGCCATGACCGCAGAGGCGCTGAAGACCATCACCAGCCCGATGAACACGAGCAGCAACGTAACCGTGAACAGCCATTTGTCGACATTAACGCGCTTGGCCATTATTCGCTGTCTCCCGGAACGCGGCTGGTTGCTCGCTCCCTCCCCTGGCCGCCAACGGAAGGCGCGCCGGGGCCCCCGGGCTCGCGCTGGTGCGTGCGCGCCGCCAACTGCCGCACGAGATCCTTGAAGAGCCGGCCGCGATGTTCGTAGCTATCGAATTGATCGAAGCTGGCACAGGCGGGAGCGAGCAGAACGATGTCGCCTGCCGTTGCCGCTTCGCCGGCGCGCCGTACCGCGGAGTCGAGCGTTCCGGCGCTGACGACTTCGGTACCGCGAATTTGCGATTCAATTTTCGCCGCCGCCGCGCCCACGGTATACACACGTAGGACGCGCTCTTTGAGCAGATCGTTCAGCAGGGTGTAATCGCTGCCTTTGTCCTTGCCGCCGATGATGAGGTGAATGCGCCCGGGGAAGGACTCCAGCGCTTTGATGGTCGCATCGACGTTGGTCGCCTTGGAGTCGTTGTAGTAGTCGACGCCGCGAATGGTGGCAACGAATTCCAGGCGATGCTCCACGGCTTCGAAAGCGGAGACGGCGCGGCGAATCTGTGCCGGCTCGACTCCCGCGAGCATCCCGACCGAAACCGCGGCCAGGACGTTCTCAACGTTGTGCGCGCCTTTGAGGCGGATCTCATTCAGCGGCATGATCGCGCGCTCGCCGACCTTGTCGCGCCAGACAATCTCACCTCCGCGGACGAAGGCTCCACTCTCGACTTCTTTCAGACGGCTGAACCAGCACACGGGAGCTTTCGAGCTCGCAGCCATTGCTACGCAGGACTCGCTATCGGCATTCAGGACGGCGAAGTCGCTGGCCGTCTGGTTTTCGAAGACGCGAGCTTTGGCGGCGAGGTAGTTTTCGAAGGTGCGATGGCGATCGAGATGATCGGGCGTGACATTCAGCACAACCGCAATATGGGGATGGAAGGTCTCGATGGTCTCCAACTGGAAGCTGCTGATCTCGAGCACAAGCCATGAGTCGTCGGTGGCGCGATCAACGAAGGTGATGGCGGGAGTGCCGATGTTGCCGCCCACCAGCGCTGGGCGTCCGCCGGCGGAGATGATCTCGCCCGCCAGCGTCGTGGTGGTGGTTTTGCCGTTGGAGCCGGTGATGGCGACAATGTGGCCCTTGAGGAAGCGTGCCGCGAGTTCCACCTCGCCGATGACGGGGATGCCGCGCTCGCGGGCATGCACCAGTTGCGGGACATCGTATGGGACGCCCGGGCTTACAACGATGAGGTCCTGGTCGCGGAAGGTGCGCTCGCCGTGCTGTCCGGTTTCGACCGTGATGCCGTGATCGAGCAACAGGGGGATCTCTTCGCGAAGTTGCTCCTGCGATCGGGTGTCGGAAACAGCGACACGGGCGCCGCGCTCGGAGAGAAAAAGGGCGCTGGCCACGCCGGATTTGCCGAGGCCGACCACCAGCACGCGCTTGGAGTGAAGGTCCATCGTTGTTTCCGTCAGCACAAGCGGAAGGGACTGGTACTGTGCCGCCCCTGAAAGGGGCTGGATTATATGGGGACCACAGTTCCCAGCGCTTCCGCGCTGGGCTAATCACTTTCGCCCTTCGGGCTCTTTCTGCATACTTTGCACACCGCCTCGTGCGAACACGGCGCTAAAGCGTGGTTCTGCCCTACCTTTAACCATCCGCCATTGTGCCACGTCCGGCGGAGCGCTAGCGCAATTTCAGTGTTGTAAGAGCAAAGAGTGCAAACACCAGCGAGGCGATCCAGAAGCGGACAATCACCTTCGACTCGCTCCAGCCCAGCAGCTCAAAATGGTGATGGATGGGCGCCATCTTGAAGATGCGTTTACGCCGCAGCTTGTACGAGCCCACCTGAAGAATCACAGAGAGCGCCTCGATCACGAAGATTCCGCCGATGAAGGGCAGCAGGAGCTCCTGTTTGATGATGACGGCGACGGTGCCAATGGCTCCGCCCAGCGCCAGCGAGCCGACGTCACCCATGAAGATTTCCGCCGGGTGGGCGTTGTACCAAAGGAAGCCGATGGCGGAGCCGACCATGGAGCCGCAGAAAATCGTCACCTCGGATACCTGCGGCATCTTGGCGAGCTCCAGGTAATCGGCGAAAACCGCGTGCCCGCTGACGTAGGTGAGCACCGTGAGCGCACCGGCGGCGATGACCGTACAGCCGACCGCCAGTCCGTCGAGGCCGTCAGTGAGGTTCACCGCGTTGCTGGAGCCAACAATAATGATGGCAACGAAAATCATGAACGGCAGAAATGCCAGCGGCGCGAGATAGCCGTGGTGCCATCGGCTGATGACCAGATCAGGGCGGAAGTGCTTCAGGAAGGGCACGATGAGGCGGGTCGAATAGAGGCCGTGGACCTCGAGGCCGCTGAGCGTCGCACCAATCGCGAAGGCGGCCAGGAATTGGTAGAACAGCTTGGCGCGCGCGGTAAGGCCGAGGTTGCGACGGTGTACGACTTTCAGATAGTCGTCAGTGAAACCGATGCCGGCAAAGGCGAGGGTAGCGAACACTGCGATCCACACGAAACGGTTGGTGAGATCGGCCCATAGCAGCGTGGGGATCAGCATGCCTACGACGATCAGCACGCCGCCCATAGTTGGCGTGCCGGCCTTCTGCTGGTGAGCCTTGGGGCCGTCTTCCCGAATATATTGGCCAATCTGAAACTCACGCAGGCGGCGTACGACCGAGGGGCCGATGATCAGTCCGATAAACAGCGCTGTGAGGCTGGCGAAGGCGGTACGAAACGTCAGATAGCGGAAGATTCGGAACGGGCCGATATGAAATACGACGAATCCCTTCTGGTAGAGCAACCAATAGAGCAAATTCTTCCCCGTTCCTAAAGCTAGTGCGCGCCAGTCACAGTGTTGCCCGTCCAAACATCGAGGGCGCGCTCCAGGCGCACGCCTCGGGAGGCCTTCAGCAGGACCACATCGCCGGGCTTGATCTCGCGCCGCAGCCATTCGCCGGCTTCTTCCGGCGTTGGCACGAAGTCGGCGCGCACGCCGGCGCTTTTTGCGCCTTCAACAATGGCGTGCGCCAGTCCGCGAACCCCCAATACGAAATCAACGCCCGGCGACATGCGTTCGCCGGCTTCCCGGTGCATAGCCTCGCCGGCTGAGCCGAGCTCCAACATCTCGCCGGCAACCACAATCCTGCGCTGCGCCGGAAGCTGCGCCAGCGAGCGAACCATGCTGTCGAGGGCCTTCGGATTCGAATTGTAGCAATCGTTGATGATAGTCGCGCCGGCGATGTTAAGGATTTGTCCGCGCTTGTCACCAGCTGATAACGTCGCCAGGGACGCGGCCGCCTGCTGCAGCGTCACGCCATATTGCAAGCCAACGGCGACGGCCGCAAGCGCGTTGTAGACATTGTGCTCACCCAGTAACGGCAACGTCGCCCGCGCCTGATCTTCGTCAGTGACGATATCGAAGGCGGAACCTTCGGGGCCGCGCGACTCGAGGTTCCGGGCGCGCACATCGGCGGGCTTATGCAGGCCGAACATCACAACTTTGCCGTGAAAATCGCGTCCGAACTGAGACACGTACCCGTCATCGGCGTTGAGGACGGCGATTCCGCCGGGGCGGAGCGATTCGATAAGTTCGTACTTGGCGCGCGCGATCGCTGCGATCGAGTCGAAGAACTCGAGATGAACGGGCGCGACCATGGTCACCACACCGCAGTCGGGCTGGGCGAGCTTGGCCAGGGCGGTGATCTCGCCGGCGTGCGACATGCCCATCTCTATGACGGCAAGGTCGTGCTCCAAATCCAGTTTGAGTAGCTGCAGCGGCAGGCCGAAATGATTGTTCAGATTGCCTTGCGACTTCAGCACGCGATGCCGGGTGGCGAGGACGTGCGCGATGCACTCCTTGGTCGTGGTCTTCCCTGCGGATCCGGTTACGCCGATCAGGGGCTTTCCCCACAGCCGCCGGACGGCTGCACCAAGGCGCTGCAAAGCGAGCAGCGAGTCATCGACGAGAAGCAGTTGTGACTTCGCAGCAAAGCGAGATGCGTGCTGTTTTTCTATCACCGCCGCGACGGCGCCTTTGGCAAGCGCGGCTTCGACATAGTCGTGGCCATCGAGGCGCTCACCGCGAACGGCAAAGAACAGATCGCCGGGTTGCAAGGTACGCGAGTCGATGGAGTATCCCGCGGCAACCGCTTCCGGTTTGAAGTCGCCGGTGGCCGGCATGAATTCAGCGGCGCGAGAGAGCGTGAGCTTCATAGCGTGGCGGGCTGCGCCTCCGCTGCGCCATAACCGGCAGCATGCAGCGCGCTCCGGGCCTCTTCGATGTCATCGAACGGGACCGTTCCGCCGCTGGTGACCTGTACCTTCTCATGCCCCTTGCCGGCGATGAGCACAATATCGCCCGGCTCGGCTTCGTGCATGGCGAGCGCGATGGCTTTGCGGCGGTCGGGCTCCAGAGTGTAACGTGTGCCGCTGCGCTGCAATCCGGAAAGCGCGTCATTCATGATGGCGAGCGGACTCTCACTGCGAGGATTATCGCTGGTGAGGACGACGAAATCGCTGCCCGCTCCGGCGGCTTCGCCCATCAGCGGCCGCTTGCTGCGATCGCGGTCGCCGCCGCATCCGAAAACGGTGACCACGCGGCCTGCGCCTCCGCGCTCGGCCAGAAAATCGCGGGCCACGGCGGCGAGGTTGCGGAGGGCGTCGTCGGTGTGCGCGTAATCCACGATAACTGTGAACGGCTGGCCAACATCGACACGCTCGAAGCGCCCAGGAACGTGATCCAGGTGGTAGATCGCATCCACGATGGCCGACCATCCCACGTTGCGGGAGTATGCAGCGGCGGAAGCGGCGATGATGTTGAAGACATTTACCCGGCCGAGCAGCGGAGTCCAGATGGCGTGCTCCCCCGCAGGCGTAACCAGGTCGAAGCGCGTTCCTCGGGCCTCAATCGTCAGATTCTTGGCGTGAAAGTCACCGCTGGCGAGTCCATAGGTGAGGACGTCGGTCTGCTTCTTGCAGAGCTTGATGAGGCGCTGCCCGTATTCATCTTCTATGTTGACGACGCTGGCGCGCGGCGGCTCCGTTCCCGAGCCTTGAAAGAGAATTGCCTTGGAGGCGAAATACTCTTCCATCGTGCGGTGGTAGTCGAGATGATCGCGCGTGAGATTGGTAAAGATGGCGACGTCGAAGGGAACGCCGTAAACGCGCTGCTGCTCGAGCGCATGGGAGGAGACTTCCATCACCGCTTCGGTGCAGCCCCTGTCCAGGGCGCGCGCGAAGAACTGATTCAGTTCAAGAGCTTCGGGCGTGGTGTGCGGGGCGGGAAAGCGCTCGTCCTCGATGCGATATTCGATGGTGCCGACGAGTGCGGTCTTACGCGATGCCGCGCGCAACATGGCATACAGCAAGAATGACGTTGTCGTCTTGCCGTTGGTCCCGGTGATTCCGGTGATGGAGAGCTTCTCCGCAGGACGGCCGTAAAAGTTTGCGCTGAGTCGCGCGAGGGCTCGTCGTCCGTGTTGCACCTGCGCCCAGGGAACGTATCCTCGGGGAGGGAGCGAATCGCTGACCACCGCAGCCGCTCCCGCTTGCAAAGCGGCGTCGATATAGCGATTGCCGTCGGTGCTGGCGCCGTGCATGGCGACGAAACACCAGCCCGGCTGTACGCGGCGGCTGTCGTAATCGAGGCCCGAAATGTCAGGATTACCTTGCTGCGCGATGTACTCCGCGCCGTATAGGAGATCAAGAAAAGTCATTAACGTGCATTATAGTTGCCTAAAATCGACACATCCTATGAGCCGCTGTCATCGATGCCAAAGGTCGCGTCAGTGGGCGCTAACACGAAAATGATGGGCCTCTGCGCGATGAACACGCAAGTCGGCTGTTCCCGAACACTGACCTTCGACCGCAAAGCGCTTCGGCTTCCTAGCTTCGAACTCCTCTAATCGATTCCATGGGACATCAACTGTCGTAATTTAATGTGCGAAGCGCACCGTGATCTTTTGTCCCGAAGGCAAGCGGCTGCCGGGGGCCGGCCATTGTTCGCGCGCGATGCCGCTGCCGACAGCAGTGATTTCTACGCCCGACTGTTGAGCAATCTCTACGGCTGAACGCAATGGCTTGCCAAGGAATGAGGGCGCCACAACTCCGCTGTCCACAGCCAGAACGACGGTTCCGTTCGGCGATGCTTGCGGGGGCGGTGCCAAACTATCTGCAGCGGGTGCAGCGGTGGCCGGTGGGCCTTCATCCGCCGTGCTCGTCCGCGACGGCGACACAGTTTTAGCGTCGGTAATTGGCGCGCTGTTGTGAGAATCCGTGGTCGCGATCGGCGGTGCAGGCGCATTCGTTGCCGCAGTGGTGTCTCCCTGCAAAGGCGCGCCCAGATGCTCCGAACTTTCGTCGACGTCGCTGTCTGTGGCGGAGGCCAACAGCATCTGGCGCTGCGGGTTCTTGACCTCGGTATCGTGCGGCACGTGCAGGTACTCCAGCACCTGCTGAGCGATGCGCTTGAACACCGGCGCGCAGACCTGCCCGCCCTGGTGCAAGCCGACCGGCGAATTCAGAATGACTGCGATGGTGATTGCCGGCGTGTTTACCGGCGAGAAGCCGATAAACGATGCCACATACTTCGTTTTGGAATAGGCTCCAGTTGCGGGATCGACTTTCTGCGCGGTCCCGGTTTTACCCGCGACCGTGTAGCCGTCGAGAATGGCGCGTCGTGCGGTGCCCTCCAGCACCACACCTTCCATCATCTTTTTCATCTGCACTGCGGTTAGCGGCGTGACGACACGATGCCGCTGCGCGGGACGAAATACCACCGGGAGCGCCTTGCTGTCGGGAGGAAGCTCGCCGGCTACGATTCGTGGAGGCGTATATACGCCGTCATTGGCGATGGTCGACACCAGCGAAATGGTCTGAAGCGGGGTGACGCCGATTTCCTGTCCCATCGAAATGGCGCCGATGGAGACCTTCGACCAGTGATTCACAGGTTTGGCGAGACCGCGGGTTTCACCGGGCAGCTCGATTCCGGTCTGCTGTCCGAAACCGTAGTCCTTGATGTAGCGGTAGAGCCGCTGGTCGCCGAGCTTCATCCCGGTTTTGATCGCGGCCACGTCACTGGAGTGCGCCAGGGCTTCGGCGATGGTCACCACTCCCAGGCTCTCGTGATCGTGGATCTTCATCCCGAAAACATCGATGGAGCCGTGCTGGCAATCGACGTGATCTTCCGGCGTCACCACGTGCTCATTTATGGCGGCCGAATACGTGACAATCTTGAAGACCGAGCCGGGCTCATAGACATCACTGACCGCGCGGTTCTTCAGCGACTCGAGAGGAACGCTGTTGAAGACATTGGGATTGAAAGTCGGACGGTTCGCCAAAGCCAGGATTTCGCCGGTGCGCGGGTTCTCGACGACGACGGTGCCGGCAATCGCCTTCGTGTCCTGCATGCCCTGATCGAGTTCTTTCTCGGCGATGTACTGGATGGTCTGGTCGATGGTGAGCACCAGGTTCTGCCCGGGATCGGGCGGGCGCTCGACGCGGCTGAACCATTTGCGGCGTGCGTCAATCGAGATCAGGTCCTGACCGGGAATGCCGCGCAGATCGTCGTCGAACTCACGTTCGAGACCGCCGAGACCTTCATCGTCCATGCCGACGTAACCGAGCACCTGCGCCGCAAGCTCGCGCTTGGGATAGAAACGCTTGGGTTCTTTGCGGAGATAGATGCCATGCAGGTTCAATTCGCGAACGCGGTTAGAGGTTTCCTGGTCGATCTTGCGCTTGATGAAAACGAAATTGTGCGAAGCCTGCAGGCGGGCAACGATCTCCTGAGGATCGAGATGAAGAACTTTGCCGAGCAGTGTTGCCGTCGTTTCGGGATCGTGAACTTCGGTGGGAACGGCGAACACCGAGTCCACGTCCACAGACATTGCGAGGGCGTAGCCGTTGCGGTCGTAAATATTGCCGCGGCGTGGTTCGATAGCGATCGAACGGTTTTGCTGCTTTTGCGCGCGCTGCACGAACTCGCCGTACTTGACGACCTGGAGCCGCACCAGACGGAAACAGATGGCGCACATCCAGAGGAACAGTAGCGCCCCGAAGAGGTAGAGCCTTCGAGTTGGTGTCTGGGGAGCGCTCGCCCGCATCATGTGCCTACTCGGTTTCTGGTGCGTTTACGTGCAGAAGCGGTCCGTTGTTATCGGACCGCCGGATAAAAAGCTCGTGCGCAGGATCAACAGCGCTGGGAAAGCAACTCTGCCAGGCGCGTTACTGCATACCCGAAACAACTGCAATGCCGTTCGCCTTCGCCATGACAGGCGTGGATGGGTCTGCGACGCTCTCCATCGGCTGCCATTGCCCATCGACGGGAGGCTGCATGCCCATCTCGCGCGCCAGGCGCTCAATGCGAGAGAGGTCCTTCAACGACGCCTCTTCCAGACCCAGCGTGCGGCTCGATTCGGAGATGGCGTCGCGCTCCGACTTGAGCTGCTCAATCTTGTATCCGTATTCGATGGCGCTGAAATGCTGCCACAGATACACCATGACGAGCAGGAACAAAACTGCGAGGGTGAAGCCGAATGTCGCCATCTCGCGCCGCCGCTTGGGATCGGTGATTTTGATTACGCGCGAGTTGTCGATACGCTTGGCGAAGTAGATTTCGGGCGTGCCGACAAACATGCCGCGGGGCTGTGCGGGCGGCTCATTCCAATGAGTAGCCCCCGTCATTGTGGGATAGAGAATTCCAGCTGCCATACTTCGCTCCTTCGCCAGTTTCTTAGTACCACAACGTCACGTCACACGTTGTGGGATATCAGATCGAAACTCCCACCAACTTAGAGTTATTCACATTTTGCACAGCTTTTCCGCAGTCGCCGTCGTGGAACCTGTAATGCCTACAATCAGCCCAAGTTAACAGTGCTTCAGATCCGTTCCGCAGCCCGCAATTTCGCACTACGGGAGCGCGGATTACCAGCAATCTCGTCCTCTTCGGCGGTGACCGGCTTCTTTGTTAACACACGGTAAATGCCGTCACGCGCGCCGTCGCGCAGAGCATCTTTCACGATGCGGTCTTCCAGCGAGTGAAAGCTGATGACCACCAACCTGCCGCCGGGCTTCAGCACTTGCGGCGCCCCACTCGCACTGAGCAACGCTCGCAAATCGTCTAATTCACGGTTCACCAGAATTCGGAGTGCCTGGAAAGTTCGTGTCGCCGGATGAATTCGTCGTTCAGCTTGATTCATTGGCCGGGCCGCGGCCGAAATCACCTCCGCAAGTTGTGCGGTGTTGTGAATCGGCCGTGCCCGAACAATGGCTCTGGCGATTCTCCGCGACCTCCTTTCCTCACCGAATTCGTAAATCGCATCGGCAAGCTCGCGCTCGTCGAAACGGTTTACCACTTGTTCGGCGGTGAGCCCGGAGTGCGGATTCATCCGCATATCCAATGGGCCTTCCGCCTGAAAACTAAATCCGCGCGCGGCGTCCTCCAGTTGCATGGAGCTCATGCCCAGGTCGGCGAGCAATCCGTCCGCGGATGCCGCCGCCACATGCTGGGCCACCTCGGCGAACGAGTCGTGGATCAACTCGATCTGCGGCCAATCGTCCGCCATCTTCGGCGGAGGATTTGTCAATCGCTCGCGCGCGCGTTGCAATGCTGCCGGGTCCTTATCGAAGCCAATCAAACGACCCTGTGGGCCGAGGCGTCTTGCGATTTCCCAACTGTGTCCGCCTAAGCCCAGGGTTGCGTCGATATAGGTCCCGCCGCGCCGCACGGCCAGGAATTCGATCGCTGGTTGTAAAAGAACTGGAACATGGCCAAATTGTGTCGCGCCATGTCCGCGCCCCGGGGCGCCGTTCGTTTCTGAAGAGCCGTTGTCCACCGACTCCCATGAATTTGTGCCGTCCCTACGGGACTCGAATCTGTCGGCTGCAGCCTACCCAGCGCGTCCGCGCTGGGCTAATCACTTTCGCCCTTCGGGCTCGCCCCTTAATAGGCGCGGTCCCTTCTTCATCAGAGTCACTCAACCGCTTCATTCTTTGTGCGCTGTGTGCCTCTGTGTTGAAACACATTTAAATCCCCAACCCACTAAGGACGTTTTCGTCATCGTCGGTGAAGGGTTCCGCGACCGACTTGCGGAGCTCTTCGGCATTGCGTACCACCAGATGTTTCAAGTTGCCCATCACCGCGACCTCGCCTTTCAGGTTCGCGGTCTCGCGCAGGATCGCTGGCATCAAGAGACGGCCCTGTCCGTCGAACTCCACCACCTGTCCGAAATAACTGGTGCGCTCCAGGAATTTTTGCTTCGTCTTGTGCATCTCGGGGAGCGCGGCCAACTTGCGCTCGATCTCTTCCCACGACTGCATGGGATAAACTTTGGCACTCCTGCCGTCCCAGCTGGTGATATAGAATTGGGCGCTGTAGTTCTCGTCGATTTCGCGCTTGAATTCCGCGGGCATCTTGAGACGCCCTTTTTCGTCGAGCCGGGTTAGGTGAGTTCCGCGGAACATAGTTGGTGGCGATGACTTCGACTTTCGCCACGGAGGTGCAAACTAGCGACGCCATCTTGGGAGCTGCGATCCGTTCAGCAGGCGCATAGGGTAAAAAATCCATTTCGAATCTGTTGCTTCCACCGAGGCTCACTTCTTACCACTAACTACCACTTTGTCCCACTTGAGACGTATCCTTGCTCATAAATAGTTGTCTGTCAAGGGGAAATTGCAGGTTTTTGTGGCTAAGTTGCGAGCCTGCGGCGGGTCACAAGGCGTGGTAGATTCCGATCGGTCCAACCCAACAAAACGCGTTTACCAGGAAGGTTCCCTGTGAGGCCATCGGGGAGTTTGGCGAGCCAGAAAAACCCGCCGTTGGCGGCGGGCTGAATGATCTGGGCTCTGCGGGTGGCCGTTTACTTGGAAATCAAGATTGCGGATGTAAGTGAAAGCTCTTATGTTCGCGCGCCCCGACGCGGAATTTCCAGTGCCCGTCTGCAGGACAAGCGGCCACACGCCAAGACGGGAGACTAAAGATGAAAGATATGCAGATCAGCACACCCAGTGAACGGGAGATCATGATGAGCCGGATTTTCGATGCACCGCGCGCGCTGCTCTGGCGAGCCTGGACCAGTCCGGAATATTTGCCGCAGTGGATGCTGGGCCCGGAGGGCTGGACGATGACGACGTGCGAAATCGATCTTCAGCCCGGCGGCAAGTGGCGCTTCGCCTGGCTACACAGCGACGGCCACGAGATGGCAATGCATGGCGATTACCGCGAGGTTGCACCCCCATCGCGTCTTGTGACCACTGAACACTGGGGCGGCGAATGGCCGGAGACTCTCAACACCCTGGTGCTCACCGAGGAGAACGGAAGAACTACGATGAGACTGAGCATGCTCTATCCCTCGCAGGAGGCGCGTAATGCGGCGCTGAAGAGCGGGATGAAGGAAGGTGTCTCGTTGTCCTTCGATCGGCTCGCGGCGCTGTTAGCATCTGCGGCTATGGCGAAGGATGCGTAGTGGGCAGCCACTCAGAAATGTAAGCAAGGGGATTTGGCAATTCGAAGATCACGACCTCGATTGAGCGCATTCCTGCGCCGTAGCTCGGTAGTTCTCATCGCGGTGCTGGCGCTGTACTCATGCATGTTGGCGCAGACCACGACGCCGCACCGCCCTCCCGCGACGAAAAAATATTGCCACCCGCAGGGCGGCTTTTGCTTCCGGTATCCGGCATCATGGATGGTGTTGGGCGACATCTTTAACGGAAGCGGAGTGGTGATTGCACCCGACCAGAAGGCGGACAAGGCATTATGGGACGAAATCACCGTTGCGCTGGTTGCGCCGCCCCCGGCGGAAAGCGGCCAAGGTCCAACCCTGGATAGCGTCATCGACAAGGCGGCTTCAGCCATGCGCGAAGCGGGGCAGAACTTCGAGACTTTGCAGCGCAAGGAGCTCACGGTTGGGGGCGATCCAGCACAGATGCTGAAGGCGCGGTATCGCGAAAACTCCACCGGGCACGATTGGCTTGAAGAGCTGGTGTTCATTCAAGGGCCGGAGGGCGAGATCTACTCGGTCGCGCTGAAGTGCGCGCCCGAACATCTCGCGCGGCGGGAGCCTGCGATGAAAGAGGTGCTGGGAAGCTGGACGCTTCAGGATTCGGAGTAGGCCTGCCGACTCATTCGAACACCACGAATGAGCGGGGCACTCGCGAAAGGGGCAAAGCGAGCGAAAAAGCGGCTTTACTTGGACAGCGAGCCTAAAGCTGCACGGAAAATTGCATCAAAATTCTCGCGCCCGGCCGATTGCACGGCGCGCTCGACCGCCTTCTCGGCGATGCCGCGCTGATAGCCAAGATTAGTGAGCGCGGAGATTACGTCCTCCTCTACAGCTGAATGCGTAACGACTGGCTGCGGCGCGCCGAAGCCTTCCAGCTTGTCGCGCAGCTCCACGCACATGCGCTCGGCAGTCTTGCGACCGATGCCGGGAATCTTCGTCAGGCGCACGAAATCGTTGCCGCGAATTGCGCCTACCATATCGGCAGTCGCCATGCCGCTGAGAATGGTGATCGCGAGCTTCGGCCCGATACCACTGACGGTGATGAGCTTCTCGAAGAGCTGCTTCTCTTCGGCACGCAGGAATCCGTAGAGCGCCAGTGCGTCTTCGCGGACGTGGGTATGGATGTGCAGCGCGACTTCGGCGCCCGCCGCAGGGAGCTCACTGAACGTTGGAATGGTGATGGTGACGTCGTAGCCCACGCCCCCAGCCTCGACGATGGCCTGGTTGGGATGCTTTGAGATGAGACGGCCGCGCAAATGTGCGATCACGGGCACATTGTAAATGGCGGGCCTAAACAGCTGTAGAATCGCACTATCGCGAATCAAACTGCTTACTTCCTAGCGGTGCACGTCCCAATTAACATCCCAGCAGCGTGCCAGGATCAACTCTGCACCGTCGCGAGATCGCAAGAAAGCGCTTGCAAAACGTGCTAAAGAGCCACACCGTGGCAATGGCGCGCACCCTTGAACAGAAGATTGCTGACGCGGGTCCCTTTAATCAGAGAGTCGACCCCCACATCCTTACCGTTGCGAGGAAAGACCTAGAGGCCCAACACGTCATACGCTCCCTACCGCTGGGAGGAATTGACTGGTACTACTTGGCAGCAACGGACATCAGCTCAGTTACAGCTAGACTTGCAGATCAAAGCGTCGTGCATGAAGCTACGATGAACAGAGAGTTTACTCAGAGACTCGGACAAGCAGCCGAGATAGCGGTTTATCGAAGCCTGCTAGAGCAGCATGAGTTTCAGTTCTTAGGCAGCTACACAGATTTGCCCGACCATGATGACAGCACACTTTACAGCAAGGAGGAACCCCCGAGTGGTGTGAGCGGGTTGCGCATACCCGGCAAGAAGAAACTAGACTTCCTGCTGTTCCACAAGAGTGCTGGTGCAATCGGCGTCGAGGTAAAGAACGTTCGCGAGTGGTTTTATCCCGATCGAGAGGGGATACGCGAAATGCTTGTCAAGTGTACGGCACTCAATGCCGTTCCCGTCCTGATAGCACGCCGAATTCCCTATGCCACATTTTCAGTTCTCAATCGTTGTGGTGTGATCGTTCATCAACTTTACGGCCAGATCTATCCAGAAGCCGATGCTGCATTGGCCGCCAAGGCGCGAGACAAGAACTTACTCGGATATCACGACATTCGAGTAGGCAATAAGCCCGATGAGCGCTTGACGAAATTCATATCAGTCAATCTGCCCGAAGTTGTTCAGCCAGCACGCGAAAAGTTTGACTTGTGGAGGACGGAAATTGAAGAGTACGCCGCCGGTCAAGTCCCGTACAGCAAATTTGTCGCCAAGCTAAAAGGACTATAGGTCTCCGCCCCCACCAACGTGTTACATTGTAACTCCCGGCGCAGACCAGCATACTTCTAAATATATATAAATAGCAGGGACGGCCGTCTCCTCACTGTCGCCTCCTGTGGTACACCGCAAACTCGAATCCCGGATTTGGTGGGAAGAGTTCGTTGATCTTGCGCAGGCGCTCGGCGAGCGCTTCCGGGGCCAGCAGCGGATAGTCGCGCTCGCGCAGGTCCTGATAATCGACATCGAGATAAAGCGAGAGCATGTATACCGCGATGGCATCGGAAAAAACGGCCAGCAGGTACTCGTGGCGCGCCTTCTCCGCTTCGGGGCCGCTGGTAGTTGCGACTTTTCGCAACTCATAGGCGTCCAGAGAGGTCTCGCCGCGAACTCTGCCCTCCACCTGCTTCCACACCAGGTCGGCGAACTCTTGCGAGACGCCGACGCGGTCAACAAAGTTATGCCCGACGTTGATGAAGAACTCGAAGGCAATGGCGAAGTTGTCTTCCATCAGCCGGGTGGAGATGAAAACGCATTGCGAGTCGCCGAGCGTCTGATTGCGATGGCAGACGGCGCTGTCGGAGAGCTGCACGTCGTAGCGGTCCGCGATCATCGTTTCGTCGCCCAGGTTGAGCGTGAGCGGAACGAAGTAGTACGCCTTCCGGTTGAGCGCCGCGGCTATGGTGCCCGGCACGGCATTGACCATGCGCTCCAGATCGGCGGTGCCGGCGTTGACCTCGCCCATGGCCGAGTAGCAGATGCCGTTGGCAGCCTGTGTCACGGGCGCCATGCGCACTATTTCTGCGGGCGTGCGGGTTACAGCTTGCGATGTTGAAGCCATCAACCTTCGATTGTAACGCAAGCGGAAAAGCTTCGATTCTAAGCTGACCGGAAGCTCACGGGCGGGAAGCTGCCTTTGCCAATAGCCCCCATGCAAGCGGTAGAATTTAAATCATGTCCGCATTAGCCACCAATCCGGCCGTCCAGCGATCCAGGTCGTCATTGGTGTTCAGTTCCGTTCTGCGCGTGCTGTTCACGACCCTGCTGTTCACGGCGGGGGGAATGGCCGTTGGACTGTTCTTCGGAATCATCGGGACCGTGGTTTTCGGCATGATGAGAGGCGGGCAGATCGATATGACCAACGCCTACCGCCATGTTGCCATTCCCATCGCCCTTCTCGCCGCCGTGGTTGCGCTGGTTGGATCGGCCATTCTTGAAGTGCGCACCCGAACACGAACATCGCTGTAACGCGAATTGCCCGCTCGTTCTTCACTCCGATAAACTCAAGAGTTTCTGGTCGGCAGCTGAGACTGCACATAGGTTCATCATTATGGCTGAAACCATTCACGTGAAATTGCCCGACGGCAGCATCAAGGACGTGCCGCGGGGGACCTCCGCACTCGATATTGCCAGGAGCATCAGTCCGCGATTGGCTGACGCCGCGCTGGCTGCGCAGATCAAACCGCTGTCGCACAACGGCAGCGGCGGTAACGGGCATCACCCAGCTTCTTCTGAGAGCGGCGAGCCCACCGGCGCGGCGGCACAGCCGGCGAAGAACAACGCGCAGCTCATCGATCTCGCGCGTCCTCTTGAGCAGGATGCCGAGCTGCGCATCCTCACCGAGCGCGATCCCGAGGCGCTCGAAGTCTATCGCCACTCGTCGGCGCACCTGATGGCTGCGGCGGTGCTCGAGCTCTTTCCCGAAACCAAGCTCGGCCACGGCCCGGCGACGGAGTCCGGCTTTTTCTACGACTTCTATCGCGAGAAGCCGTTCACGCAGGAGGACCTCGAAGCCATCGAGAAGAAGATGCAGGAGCTAGTGAAGCAGGACCTGCCCTACGCGCGCGAATTTCTGCCGCGCCAGGAAGGCCTGGAGCGCTTCAAGTCGGAAGGCGACTTCATGAAGTGCCACTTCATCGAGCAGTTCACGGCGCCCGACGAGAAGATTTCTATTTACAAGACCGGCAAGTTCACGGATTTCTGCCGCGGGCCGCACATTCCGTCGACTGGGCGCATCAAGGCGTTCAAGTTGCTCAACATCGCCGGCGCGTACTGGCTGGGCGACGAGAAGAATCCGCAGCTGCAGCGCATCTACGGCACCTCGTTCTTCAGCAAGAAGGACCTCGACGACTATCTGCACAAGCTGGAGGAGGCGAAGAAGCGCGACCATCGCGTGCTGGGAAAGCAGCTCGACCTGTTCTCCATCCAGGAGCTGGCCGGGCCGGGGCTCATCTTCTGGCATCCCAAGGGCGGGCTCATCCGCAAAGAGATGGAAGACTGGATGCGCAACGAGTACCTGAAGCGCGGCTACTCGCTGGTTTATACGCCGCACGTGGCGCGCGTGGATCTGTGGAAGACGAGCGGCCACGAAGGATATTACGCGCAGAACATGTTCACGCCCATGGAACTGGACGACGCGGACTATCGCATGAAGCCGATGAATTGTCCGTTCCATATCCTCATCTATAAGGACTCGCTGAAGTCGTATCGCGACTTGCCGGTGCGGTTGGGTGAGCTAGGGACGGTCTATCGCTACGAGCGCTCCGGCGTGATGCACGGCCTGCTGCGGGTGCGCGGCTTCACCCAGGACGACGCGCACATCTTCTGCACACCGGAGCAGATTGAAGACGAGATCAGCGGCTGCATGGATTTCGCACTGGCGACGCTGCATACCTATGGCTTCGAGCAGTATCAAGTCGAGCTTTCGACGTGGGACCCGAACGATCACACCACGTTCATCGGCAGCGATGAGCAGTGGCAGTTGGCGGAAAGCTCGCTGAAGAACGTTCTGGAACGGCGCGGTATCCCGTACAAGCTGATTACCGGAGAAGCTGCTTTCTACGGCCCCAAGATCGACATTAAGCTGGTGGATGCGATCGGCCGCCTGTGGCAGCTCTCCACCGTGCAGTTCGACTTTACCCTGCCGGAACGCTTCGAGCTGGAATATGTCGGCGAGGACGGCAAGCGCCATCAGCCGCTGATGGTGCATCGCGCCCTCTACGGCTCGGAGGAGCGCTTCTTCGGCGTGCTGCTTGAGCATTACGCTGGGGCGTTTCCGGTATGGTTGTCGCCGATGCAGGTGGTGGTCATTCCGATTGGCGAGAAGCACCACGCCTACGCCAGTGAGGTGGGCGAGAAACTGAAAGCTGCCGGCGTGCGCGTGCACGTCGATCTGCGCAACGAGAAGATGAACGCCAAGATCCGCGAACACGCGATGCAGAAAGTTCCCTTCCAGCTTGTCGTCGGCGACCAGGAGATGGAATCCGGCGAGGTCAACGTCCGCGTTCGCGGCCAGGAAAGGGCGGAAGGATCGGTGAAGGCGGAGGCGTTTGTGGAGCGGGTGAAGGGGCTAATTGAGAGCAAGAGCGCAACGTTGTAGGATCATGGCGTGATTTCGAACACCACGCCTGCCCGTGAGCGCCGCCGCCATAAGTAGTTCCGTAGAGGTGGCTTATCACTGTCCCGCCGGCGTGACTACTGCTCGCGCCACCTTCCAGCTTCCGTCTGAGTCGCGGTGGAGGATGCGAATAGCGTTAACGCGCATTGTCTCCTCCTTGCCGGAGGCGTTTGCCTGCGACTCACTCATCCTGCCCCACTGCCACGCGTAGTCTCCGACGATGCGCACCTCTTCCCAATCTTCGGTGTAGCCGAGGATCGTCGAGCCGTTCGACTTGGCCTTCTGCTCTTGGAGCATGCCGCAAATTGCTTTCTTGCCGACCAAAGGCGGCGCACCCGGCATCAGAAGCACGCCGTCGTCGGTCCATAACGAGCAGAGCGTGTCCACATCGTTCTTCATGCAGGCGGAGATGTCCTTCTGCGAGAGCGCGTCGATCGCCTTAACGTGGCCAGGTTCGTGTGCGGCCGCACTTTGTCTGGATTGAGAATGCGCGGCACTCTGCCAGAAAAAAAGGATACCCGCAGCCAAAGTACATATCGCGCGAATGTGGCGTGAGGACAGTAGCTTCATAGTTCCCCCATGCAAGCAAAATCATACCGCTGCTGCATCAAGCCGGTCGAAGCAACATTCGCGTGCTGGAACAAAAAAGGCGCCCCGGGCAGAGCGCCTCTTTGTCGTTCTGGGGAGGGAAAACTTACCAGGCCGTGACCGTCATTTTGTCGACCCACATAGAGTAGTTCTGTTGGTTGTAGTCGCCGTCAAGCTGGACTGCCGCATTCAATTCGGAGGCATTCACGCCATAGGTATTGAAGCTGCGATTGATGTAGCTCAGGTGTCCGTTCAGCGATACCGAAATAAACTTGGTCTGATTGCCGACGCGCTGAAACTCCAGCACAAGATGGTTCCACTTGTAGGCGGGAGGGGTCGAGCAGCCGATGCCGGTATTCACCCATTTTCCGCCAGCGGTGTCCCAGACATCCCAGTGCCCGCCGCCCCTGATGTTGCATTCAGTACCGAAGATATATTTCCTGCCGTTGACCGACTGGTTCATGTCGAACTCGAGTGCCTGCGCAGCGCCAGGCGCGGTCAAGTAAAAGTAAAGATCGTAAGTAAAGTGGCTGGCGCCAGGATTCGCTCCGAGTTGCTTCCACCAGATGGCATTGTGGTATGGAGAGTTCCCGCCGAGCCAGTATTGTGTGGAATTGCCTGTCAGCGAAGGATTGCTGATGTGCTGGGTCATAGAATGCTGGACCGGACCGCTGCCGGCGCAGCTGTCACAGGTCTGCCATCCTGACCTGGACTGAACCATGTTGTAGGTTGTAGTACCGGCGAGAGAGAGTGTGCTCGCAGCACAGAGCAGGGCTGCGATGCCAAGAAACTTCTTCAAAACTTATTCCTCCTGAAATTATGCTGTCGTGTCTTTCCACTTCGCCGAGACTAGAGACGCATCAACTCTGGAGAAACCAGTAGTTGGGCTTAGTTAGTTCGGAGTTCTGACCTTAGATGAAGCGATTCATGCGCCTATGCGGGATTAGGCGCGAGAGCTTAGTACCGGGAGTATTTTAGTAGCCCAGAGCTGGATAAATTCAGCTTTGAAGATCTATGTTTTTGGCTTTCTGGTAGTTAACAAGTAATCGGCCGAAGTGACCACCCTATCCAGAGACTACTTAGCCACCGGCTGAAAAGATTCTGAGTTGATGGTTGGCAAAATCGTATCTTGGCTAAGGTCGACGACATCAGCCCGCACATTCGTCGCGCGAAAACTTATCCACCCGCAATTGCGCCGATGATCAGGAATGGTTCGGTCCCATTTGCCACCGAATCCGGCAGCGGGCTGTCCGGAGACTCGTGGGACAAGTCCTCCTCGCAAGCGAAAAAGCGCAGGAATGGCCGCCGCTGTTGCGTGACGTGGTCGCGAATGGTGCCGCGCAGCATGGGATAGCGCGCCTCCAGCGCATCAAGGACCGAGCGCTGGGTCACTCGGCCCTCAATTTCCAGTTGCAACTCGCCGCTGATGTTGGCCAACGTTCGCAGGTGCGGCGGGATTACCACCCGGATCATGGCAGCGTCTGCACCTCGACCGAGAGTACGGAGGGAAGATCGCGCACAATCGGCGCCCAGGTGTCACCCGCGTCGGTGGAGGCGTACACCTGCCCGCCGGTGGTGCCGAAGTAGACGCCACAGGAGTCGAGCGAGTCGATGGCCATGGCATCGCGCAGCACATTGACGTAGCAATTGCTCTGCGGCAAGCCCTTGGTTAGCGCTTCCCATTCGTTGCCGCCGGTGCGGCTGCGATAGACCCGCAACTTGCCCTCGGGCGGATAATGCTCGCCGTCGCTCTTGATCGGCACGACATAGATTGTCTCCGGCTCATGGGCGTGGATATCGATCACAAAGCCGAAATCCGTGGGCAAATTGCCGCTGACCTCGCGCCAGTTTTCGCCCTCGTCGTCGCTGCGCATCACGTCCCAATGCTTCTGCATGAAGAGCACGCCGGGACGCGAGGGGTTCATGGCGACGTGGTGAACGCAGTGGCCGATCTCGGCGTTGGGGTCGGGAATATATTGCGAGTGCAGGCCGTGATTGATGGGCTTCCAGGTCTGGCCGCCGTTGTCGGTGCGGAAAGCGCCCGCGGCCGAGATGGCGATGTATATCCGTTTAGGATCGCTGGGATCAAGGATGATGGTGTGCAGGCACATGCCTCCCGCGCCTGGCTGCCAATCAGGCCCGGTGCCATGGCCGCGCAGGCCGGACATCTCATTCCAGCTTGCGCCGCCATCCGTCGAGCGAAAGATCGCCGCGTCTTCGATTCCTGCGTAAACCGTGTTGGGATCGGCAAGTGACGGCTCCAGGTGCCAGACGCGCTTGAAGACCCAGGGCTTCTGCGTGCCGTCGTACCACTGGTGCGTGGTGAGTGGGGCGCCGGTTTCCGGTGACGTATCGTACACGAACTTATTGGGTGCTCCGCCCATCATGGCTTCAGGTCCGGGTTTTATGTCGCCTCCGGGCGCCTCCCAGGTCTTGCCGCCATCATTGGAACGCTGGATCACCTGTCCGAACCAGCTGCTCGTCTGCGAGGCATAAATGCGGTTCGGGTCGGCAGGTGATCCCTTCATGTGATAAATCTCCCAACCAGCAAAAAACGGGCCGCTCACGTTCCAGTCCTTGCGCTTGCCATCCGATTCCAAAATGAACCCGCCCTTGCGGGTGCCTACCAGCGCGCGCACCTTGCTCATCCTTATCTCCTTCCTGCTCAATACTTGCATTCCCTGTTGCATCCATATTCCGAGCCAACTTCGAGATCAAACTCCCAGCCTACACTACATCACCGGAGCCGCTGTTCCGTCCGACCATTTCCCGACCGGAATGACCCACACGTCGATTGGCTCGGCGTCTTTGAACTGCGGGTTCAGCATGACTGGCGAGTTGGTAACATCTGCGCCCCAAGCCGCAGGATCCATGTGCGGCGTATAAACCATCACATGGGCTAGATTGTGATCTCCGTTGTCGGTCAGGTACGCCCGCTTCGACATCATGTAGCTCATTGAGCCCGGCTCCAGCGGGGGCAGCTCTTTGTCGTCGTACGCGGCCTTGTTGGCGGCGATGATCTGAGCTTTGGATTTCCCGGCCAACGCCATCTCCGTCCGCTTCAGCGTAACCGGTAGCAGCGATCGCGCCGCCGGAGGATTTAAGCAAATCGGTCCGCGCAGCTTGGGGTTCCAGAAGTTCGGAGAGTCGTCAGGGGACATCCACGCTCGCTCCACCATGCAAACAAAACCGTTCTTGCCTTCAACCGCGGTCACGTAGCCATGTTCTCCCAGCACCATGACGGTCGCGTCGCGCGATATAGCTTCGGGCGCGGCACTGCGCGCCATTGCGATCTCGGTATCATGATCTTCGAGATAAGAATGGAGCGGAGCCATGCTGGTGTACTGCACCTTGGGATCGTCAGCCGCTGCTCCGCAGGCTAAGCTCAGTACAACAATCGGCACTGAGATTACCAATGCGCTTGTCTTTGCCATGTTTCTGTTCACTGGTTTCTCCTTCGTTAAAACTTCACCGCACATCATCGTCCAGCCCATGCCAGTCAGCGGGCGATTATGGCCACAACCACTCGCCCGACTTCGCCTGCAACGGAGTAGGGTCGCCTGTCTGCCAGCGCCGTCGCACCTCTGACAGGATTTCTTCCCGATGCTTCGCCAGCCGCTCAATCAGAGCGCATGGCGCCCCGGTTTTCTCATGCCGGGCACCCCAAACGAGCAACTCGAATAGTGCCGGCGCGAGATCAATACCTTTCTTGGTCAGGCAATAGTTAATGCGACGCGCATCATCTTCCACACTCTCTGCAGAGATGACGCCCGCCCGTTCGAGCTTGCGCAGGCGGCCCGCCAAAATGTTGGTTGCAATTCCCTCACCCGCGTGCTGAAAGTCTTTGAACGTGCGGAAGCCACGGATCATGAGATCGCGGACGATGAGTAGCGACCAGCGATCGCCAAAGAGCTCAAGCGAGACGCTGACTGGACATCCGGACCGGGGTCCTCGCCACGCACGATTTTCGCGTGGTGGGGTGAGGGACCGGGGCCCCCGCCACCGGCGGTTTTCGCGTGGTGGGGTGTAGGACCGGCGCTTCGACTTCCGCCCTCCAGGCATTTTCCAAGACGCTAACAGAGGTTAGTTGCGAATTGCAAGTAACTTTGAGAGCGATGCGTTGACCGACGGTGCCGGAGGGATGAGAACAGTGGAATGCGGGGCGAGCGGCGAATGAGGGCGGGCCCGGAGATCGACCAATGCTGCAACTGAGGTGCCCTTTCCGCGTTTCCTGGCTTGTCGCCACTGAAAACTGCTGTGATCCTGGGAAGCTTTCACCGCGTTTGTCGCGGCGCCTCACCTCGAGGAATTCTGGCGCTGCTGGCGCGCGGAGCAGCAGGGGCTCACCGAGAATAACACTCCCAAGTGTGCGCGAAGAGCTCTTTGCCTCGTAACAATCAGCGCTAAATCAGCCCCATCGTCGGCCGAAGTGCCAAGCTTGCCCAGGCAGCATTTCCCGAGGCGATGCCTATCCCAAGCCATTCATTGCGCTAGGCTTACATCATTCCACCCGCGTTTCACCCGCAAATTACCTGCAAATCACCGCCGGTGCATTGTCCGATCCAGCCATCTGCCGCAAAGTCGCCTCACGGCGGCAGAAATTTCAACTCCGCAGTTTCTGGCCACGTTTCCGAGAAGAGATTTCATCCGGAACGCAAAGCGAAGGAGGAAATTATGAAAAGGATCGCCAGCACCACAGTTCTGGCCGCCGTACTGACTGCCATCATCGTCGTTCCGGCCATGGCGGAAGTGGTTTACACGCAAACCAACATCTCCATCCCGGTGGGCAGCAACTACAACCTCGACATCGCCCATGATGGCGTAACCAATTTCACGTTCACCTCGAAATTCCTGCAGGCCTACTGCCAAGGCGGCGACCAATATATCTGGAGCCTCACCGTAACCCCAGCCAGCGGCAACGCGGTGGTTTCCGGGGGTGGACAGATGTCCAGCTATGCCGCCGCTCTGCAGGCCGGTGTAACCGTGAACTCGACCGAGGCGTTCTATTCCAGTACAGCCATGATGGCCGAACTGTACTGGGGTTGCCGAATAGGCATGCTGGGTGAATGGCTGAATCTTCCGGACCGTTATCTCGGAGTGCAGTTCCAGGGCTCAGACCACGCGATCCACTACGGCTGGGTCAAGTTGAGCACAGTGGCGTACGTCGATGAGAATGGTCACCTGCAGACGAGCACGATTGTGTCTGGATTTGCCTACGAAACGATTCCGGGACAGGCAATCGCTGCCGGGCAGACCTCCGGATGAGCTGAACCGGTGACGAGGGTTGCGCGGCCATCGTTCCGGCTCCGGCAACTCGGCGGAACAGAACCACTGGATTGATGTGTGATCTCCGGGTGTCCCGTTCCAGGCCAGATGGCCTGGGGCGGGGCAGCGGATTTCGAGCAACTACTCGGCATCATGAAAGATGATGCCCAGCGTGTAGCGGCTGCCACTCTTCAATCGGGCAACGCCATGCTTCATGTTCACACGGTAGTAGCCTCTCGATCCCCTCACCGGACGATAACGAGTCGTAAAGACGACGGCGCAGCCCTCGTCAGGTGAAATGACCTCGGCTTTGGACTGTGCGCGGGGGCGCTGCTCGACGAGTACGAGTTCCCCGCCGCGCCAGTCACGCCCGGGCTGTCCCAGCGCGAAGACCATTTGCAGCGGGAAAGCGACCGCGCCATAGATGTCCTGATGCAGGCAGTTGTAGCCGCCCTGCTCGTAGTGCAGCAGGAGCGGCGTGGGCCGCTTCTGGCCGGCGCGATGACATTGCTCCAGAAACGCTGCATGCGTCGGCGGAAACCGTTGTTGCTCGCCCAGGGCTTCCTGCCATTCGTTTGCGACGTTGGACAGGTGCGGATAGGCGTGGGTGCGAAGCTCGCGCACAATTTCAGGCAGCGGATGAGCGAAGTATTTATAGTCGCCGCGCCCAAAACGCAGGCGTTCCATGATGATGTGGCTGCGAAAAAGCTCGTCGTGTCCGTACAGGCTGCACAGTTCGCGACATTCGTCAGGTGTAAGCAGGTGGGGAGTGGTGGCGTAGCCGAACTCCGAAAGCGACTCATGGAGTTCGTTCCACGGAAGGGCGTCGATGCGCTCGGAGATTGACTCTTGCGAGGCTGCAGACTGTGTTTTCATGCTCATTCGATTATTAGTCCTGACCTTGGACAGCGAACCAGAAGCACTGCCGGAATCCCGACGCTCCAAGCTAATGTCAGGCATTGCTCTGCGCGGCAGCAATCCGCATTTTGCGCTCAAACCGCACGCTCTGTAGGATGAGAATCGTCGCCAACGGCGATTGCTCGATGCACATTCCTGACGGATACCTGAGCCCCTCCACCTGCGCCGTGCTCTATGCCGGAGCGGCTGTGGGATGGTCCTCCGCGCTGAAGCGGCTGAAGCGTGTACTGCTGACGCGCGTCATTCCGCTGATCTCCGTGTTCGCGGCATTTTCCTTTGTGGTGATGATGTTCAACCTGCCGCTTCCTGGCGGCACAACGGGCCACGCACTGGGAGTGACGATTGCCGCGATTGTGCTCGGCCCGTCCGGCGCGATCCTCGCGGTTACGATCGCGATCGCCATCCAGGCGCTGTTCTTCGGCGACGGCGGCATCAGCACGCTGGGTGCGAACTGCTTCAACATGGCGATTGTCGGCTCGCTGGTCGCCTATGGCGCCTATCGGTTGATCGCCGCACGCGCCGAGTTGCAATCGAAGCGGCGCGTGGTTGCGAGTGCCATCGCCGGCTATCTGGCGGTCAACGCTGCGGCGCTGCTCGCTGCGGTGGAGTTCGGAATACAGCCCGTGCTGTTTCACGACGCCAGTGGCACGCCGTTGTATGCGCCGTATCGCCTGAGCGTTGCAATTCCGGCGATGATGATCGGACATCTCACATTCGCTGGATTGGCTGAGGCCGCGATCTCGGCCGGGATTGTTGCCTACTTGCAAGTGGCCGACCCTGTCTTACTGCGTGGGACATCGGGGTTGGTTGGCACGGAGTCTGGGGCAGTGCGGGATTTGAGACCTACCGGCAATTCCCTGCGACGGCTTTGGACTGCCACCGCCATGCTCATGGTGCTTACACCGCTAGGGATCCTGGCAGCAGGAACCGCTTGGGGAGAATGGTCGCCGGCGCAGTTGGCGCACGCTGCTGCTTCAGCCCCGAGCAGCACGCCCCCTGCGCCCATTATCCCGAGCGGATTGCAGCGCCTCTCTAACCTTTGGACGGCCCCGTTTCCGCGGTATGCCCCCGCGTTCGTCAGAAGCCGCGGCTTCGGCTATCTGCTCTCCGCGATTTTTGGCGTTGGCGCTGTGCTCTGCTTGTCGCTGGCCGCGCAGAGTGTCATGGAGCGACTGCGCCGAAGGGGTTCTCCCGCATGAGCCGCGGGTTCGTAGAAACAGCCGCTATGGGCTTCGCGCGCGCAATCACGCGTGCCATACTTTCGGAACGAACTGCGCGTCAGCGCGGCCTGCTGCAGTCGCTCGATCCACGAGTACGAGTTGTGGGGTTGTTCTCGCTGGTTTTGGCGGTTACGTTATCGCGAAAAATCGATGTCATCGCGGCCTTGTTCGGGCTCGCAGTCGCGCTCGCATTGCTATCGCGTGTAAGTCTGCTCACGCTGGTGAAACGCGTGTGGCTGGTCGTGCTGGCGTTCACCGGAGTCATCGTGCTTCCGGCAATTTTTCTGACACCGGGGAGCACCATCGCAGGTTTGGGGTCGGCACGTATTACTGAGCAAGGGGTGCGCACTGCCGTCCTGCTGATCCTGCGAGTGGAAACGGCAGTGACCTTCACCACGTTGCTGATTTTGTGTACGCCGTGGGCGCACGTGCTGAAGGCTCTACGTGCGTTACGGCTGCCTAAAGAAGCGGTCACGATGTTAGCCATGACCTATCGTTACGTGTTTCTGCTGGTCGAGACCGCAACCCAGATGTTCGACGCGCGTCGCAGCCGCACCGTCGGCATGCTCAAATCCTCGGAGCAGCGCCGGATGGCAGCGCGCACTGCGGGAGTTTTGCTGAGCAAGAGTCTCGCCACGAGCAACGAAGTTTATCTAGCGATGCAGTCACGCGGGTTTCGTGGCGACGTCCAGGTGCTCTCCGATTTTCATATGACAATGTGGGACTACCTGGCGCTGCTTTTCTTCCTCCTCGCCGTCGGTCTGGCCGTGTGGACGGGCAGATAAGCCGGCATGCCGCCCCTCTTCCAACTGCGGGATGTCTACTTCGATTATGAAGGCGTTCCCGCGCTACGCGGACTGTCGCTGGACATTTCGCAGGGTGAACGCATTGCGTTGCTCGGCGCTAATGGATCTGGCAAGTCCACCCTGCTGCGCATTTTGGACGGGCTTTACCCTGCGGCGCGCGGCTCCGTCACCTTCGATGGCGGACCACTCACGTCCGAACGTCTTCAAGACGATGGTTTCGCGCTTCCCTTTCGTCGCCGGGTTGCACTGGTCTTCCAGAACCCGGACGTGCAACTGTTCAATCCCACAGTGTGGGATGAGGTCGCGTTCGCGCCCCTGCAACTGCAGTGGCCGAAGGAAAAGGTATTCGCAAGCGTCAACCAAACCCTTGAGCTGATGGGGATCTCACAGCTGCGAGAGCGGCCACCGTACCGGCTTTCCGGAGGGGAGAAAAAACGCGTGGCGCTGGCTTCGGTGATCGTGATCGATCCCGACGTGCTGCTGCTGGACGAGCCCACTTCCACACTCGATCCGCGGAGCCAAAGCCAGGTCATCGACCTCATCCAGCAGTGGAAGGGCTCGGCCAAGACCGTGATCACGGCCACCCATCAGTTGGAGATTGTCGAGGACATCGCCGATCGCATATTTGTGCTGGAAGAGGGGCGGGTTGCCGCCAGCGGCGCGACCGCGGAGATTCTCGGCAACAACGAAATGTTACTGCGGGCGAACCTGGTGCATGCGCACCGGCACTCGCACGGCGAGGTCACACACTCCCATCCACACACTCATTCGCATGCGAAGCACCAGCATTGATGGCAAGAGCTGGCACTGTCAAAGCTCTTGGAGGATACTTCGCCTGAGGATAGATCTTCGCCAGCAGCAGGATGCCGGCGACGGTCACGATCAGATCGAAGACGCTCGCCTCCGGCCCGACGGTGCCCCCGCTCAGCCACTTCGATCCCATCAGCCTGGCATTCAACAGGTGGCCGTAGGCGTGGATGCCGCTGTTCGGCGTGGAGTAAAAAAAGCTTTCGCCCCAGTCGAACGACATGTGCCAGCCGATCGCAAACCAGAGATTTCCGGTGCGCCGCAGCGCCAGACATAGGAAGAGCGCGATGAGAACGATCTCGACCACGCCCACCCAGTTCTCGCCGGGATTGCTAATATGCGCCGCCGCGAAAAGGATACAAGTGATAGCTGCGGCCGGCCAGAAACCCATACCGGTTGTCAGCGTAAATTGCGTGTAGCCGCGAAAAGCGAATTCCTCGAACAAGCCGACCATGAGAAATCCTAGCGCCCACAGCAAGCCATACTTGACGATCCCGAGCGGCGAGAGTGCAAGGCCGCCAAGTGAGTAAGCATGCGTCGCCGCCATCAACCCGATGATGAACGAGAGCATCACGAAGCCCCACAGCGCGCCCGCCCAGAACGACTTTCCAAATATGAGGCGGAAGGGCAGAGCGTAGTCGGCGATGCTGCGGTGCTCGAAGTGGGCCATGATGCCAGCGGCGATCAGCAGAATTAGGAGTCCGATTGCCTCGGCAAGAATTACGTTGGTCGCGGTGAAATGGAGCCCAAGATTTGCCGCTACTCTGCGCTGTAGCGGCACCGAAGCGAGGCTCAAGGCCGCGACCAACGCGAGAAAGATAAGCAGGCGCCAGCCGGCGCGTAATTCCTGAGGTCCAACGAAGATATGTTTCCACTGACCGTTGGCGGGTGCGATGGGAGCGATTGAGCCTTGCTCTGTGTCGGACATAATCTCCTCGCCGCGTATACGAATGCGACAGGCATGTGGTTCCCGGAGTTCGGTGCGTTGTCTCAGTGCGGATCCGGCAATGGTTCAGAAGGGAATCGCCTGAGCATTCCGAAAAATAAACTATTGTGAGTACCTGGTCCTTATAAGATAATCGCCCTCATTCTTTAAAAAAATCTCTGACGCTCTGGCCAGCAAAGGAGCCCAGGTTGGCATGAAAGTACTGCACGTGTGTGTAGTTTTCTGTTTCGTGATTTGTTTCGCCTCGCTCGTCACCGCACAAGTAGCGGTCACGACCTACCAAAATGACAACTACCGTTCCGGCACGAACCCCGGCGAAACCACTCTCACATTGAGCAACGTCAATGCCAGTCAGTTTGGGCGCCGCACGGTTTTTTCGGTAACGGGTTACGTGTATGCGCAGCCCTTGTACGTGCCCAACGTTAACATCAAAGGGGTTCTGCATAACGTCCTGTACGTCGCCACGGAGCACGATCAGGTTTACGCCTTTGACGTGAATAGCGGCCAGCAGCTTTGGAGCAAGAACCTCCTGATAGGCATAGGGCCCCTGCTCCAGGTGAGCCCGGTTTCAAGCAATGACGTGAATTGTGGCGACCTGGTACCAGAGATCGGAATTACCGGCACACCGGTGATCGATACTGCCACGAATGAAATGTTTCTCGTCGCCAAGACGAAAGAATATAACGCTGTCACCAAAACCACTACCTTCTACCAGACGTTGTATGCCCTGGATATCAGGACCGGCTTTCTGCGCACCCCGCCGCATCGCGTAAACGGGCGCGTCCCCGGCACCGGTGAAGGTTCGAAAAATGGCATTTTGACCTTCGATCCCTTACTGGAAGGCCAGCGTGCTTCCTTGCTCTTGCAAAATGGGAACGTTTTTGTCGGGTGGGCCTCTCACTGTGACAACCGCCCTTATCATGGCTGGCTTATGGGTTTCAACGAGATTGCCCTGTACCCCAGCGGAGTCTGGGTCGACACGCCTAATGGGCGCGAAGGCGGCTTCTGGGGTTCCGGGCCGGCCGTAGACTCGTCGGGAGCAATCTACGCTGCTAGCGGCAACGGCGCCTACGACTCGAATGCAGACTACGGTGACAGCATTATGCGTCTGAGCTGGTCCAGCACAGGAATCACCCTGCAAGACTACTTCACTCCCTGGGACCAACTAGCGCTCGACAGCAACGATACCGATGTCGGCTCCGGCGGGGTGCTGCTGTTACCGGACCAGCCGGGTGCACAGTATCCGCACCTGCTGGTGCAGGCCGGCAAGGAAGGCACTATTGACCTGATAAATCGGGACAACATGGGTCACTTCCACAGCGGCAACGACGACCAGATTGTGCAGACGCTGCCGTTTATCATCGGTGCGTTGTTCGGCGGTCCAGCTTTCTGGAACAACAATCTTTACACCGGCGGTATGAACGATCAGCTCAAAGCGTTCGCTTACAATGCGCAGACGCAGCAACTTTCGGCGGGACCCGTAGCGCAATCTCCAGAGACCTTCGGGTTTCCGGGCCCCACGCCGGCGGTGTCCTCGAACGGGACCAGCAACGGGATCGTCTGGATCGTGGAGACCGATGCCTATCCCGGAACTGCTGTGCTGCGCGCCTATAACGCCAACAGCCTGGGAACTGAGCTCTACAATTCGCAGCAAAATCCCACGCGCGACGCGGCCCCTCTCGCCGTGAAATTCACGGTTCCCACGGTTGCCGATGGCCATGTCTTCGTCGCCGGGCAGAACCAGGTAGCGATGTACGGATTGCTGCAATAACCTTATCGGCTCGCTCGTGATGCAGCGAGCGGGTCGTCACTTCCCTCGCGGCGAATGCTTGAACATATCCGGTATAGTGAGCACTTGGCGAAAGCACCTGTTCGCCTTTTCGCACGAGCATGCCAGAACTGGTCACGCCGGACGAATTCCGCGCTGCCCTGGGTCGATTCGCCAGCGGAGTGACGGTTATTACGGTTACAACGGCGGAGCAGCACGTCCATGGGATGACCGCCAGCGCATTCTGCTCGGTTTCATTGCGTCCGCCGCTCGTGCTGGTCTGCATCGACCATTTGGCGGAGACGTATCTGCACCTGCGGGAGCGTGGGCAATTCGGCGTAAGCGTACTTAAGCAAGATCAGGAGGCGTTGTCGGAGTTTTTTGCCGATCCCGAGCGCAATCCCGATGCGGCTTATCGCCTGGGTATTCAATACAAGAAGATGAAGAGCAGCGTACCTGTCCTGGAGAAGGCTTTGGCAAATCTGGATTGCCGCATTATTCAAGCCCATGTGGCCGGCGACCACACCATCTTCGTCGCCGAAGTGCGAGAGGTGCTGCTGGGCGAAGGAACTCCGCTCTTGTATTTTCGCGGGCAATACGGGATCGACGATGGCCACCAAGGCGATTAAACTGGTTGCTTGAGAGCACTGTTATGCGAACGGAAATACTTTGAAAGCAGTCTCGTCCGAAACTATCAGTCCCCAGCAATTTCTCGAGCGATTATCTGAAGCCCTTCAGAAAAATCATAGTCGAGATAACCGGCCCTGATTGTTCAGTTGGCATGTCTTCATCCATGGCTTCCACATCACGACGCATGCCAGCCCTCAACTGCTGTGCGGACTACTTCATCGGCCACTTGCGCGAAGTGCGCGACGGAAAACCGCCCTCGCCTGAAGTGGCTTGCCAACTGCTGCAATGCGAGGATGATGTGCTGCCTGAGCTGCTTTCCACCGCTCGCGCACTAAAGGAGCAGTTCCGGCCCGGCGTCATCACCTACTCGCGCAAAGTTTTTATCCCTCTCACCAACTTGTGTCGCGATTATTGCGGCTATTGCACCTACCGGCGGGATCCCGGCGAAGCTGGCGCGCATACCATGACGCCGGACGAAGTTCTGGCGGTCGCGCAGCAAGGTGAGAAGCTCGGCTGCACCGAGGCCTTGTTCTCGTTGGGCGACCGCCCCGAGGCGCTCTTTCCCGAGATGCGCGAGACGCTGCGGCTGCTGGGTTATCGCAGCACCCTGCATTACCTGGGAGCCATGTGCGAGCTGGTGCTGCGCGAAACACGTTTGCTGCCGCACTCAAATCCCGGCCTGCTGAGCGCCAACTGGATCGAGCGGCTGCGCGCGTTTAATCCCAGCCTTGGGCTCATGTTGGAGAGCACCAGTACCGACCTTTCGGCGGCGCACCCGCAGGGACGAACTCCCGACAAAGCTCCCGAATTGCGGCTGCGCACGATTGAAGACGCCGGGAAACTTGGCGTACCGTTCACCACCGGAATTCTGATCGGCATCGGCGAGACCATGGAAGACCGCGTTGATTCACTCTTGGCAATCAGGCGACTGCACGAGCGCTACGGCCACATCCAGGAAGTCCTCATCCAGAACTTTCGCGTGAAGGCACGCATTCCGATGGCGAGCTGGCCCGAGCCGGACACGGGCGACATGCTGCGCACAATCGCGGTGGCGCGTCTGCTGCTGCGCAACATGAACGTCCAGGCGCCGCCTAACCTGACGGAAAACGGATACGAGCGCCTGCTCGACGGCGGCATCAACGACTGGGGCGGAGTTTCGCCGCTGACGCCGGATTACATCAATCCTGAAGCGCCATGGCCGCATCTGCTCGACTTGCAACGGCGCACCGAGGCCGCTGGACAGAAGCTGGTGCAGCGACTGCCGGTCTATCCGGAGTTCGTCGCCGGCGTAGCGCAGCGCGGCGGTTTGCTGGGCGAAAGGTTGAGGGCGGCGACAGATGATCGTGGATGTGCGAGGGCTGCCTAGATGATCGTGGTCTTTACCGGCGGGACTGGCGGCAGCAAGCTGGTGCAGGGTTTGCAGCAAGTGACCTCGCCCGATGACTTGACCGTCGTCGTCAACACCGGCGACGACATTGCGTGGTGGGGGCTGCACGTTTCGCCCGACGTGGATTCCGTGCTGTACGCACTTGCCGGTCTGCTGAGCAAGGAGCGCGGATGGGGCGTGGAGGGCGACAGCTTTCGTTGCCTCGAGCGCATGCGACAGCTCGGAGAGCCATCATGGTTCAGCTTGGGCGATCTGGATCTTGCGACGCATCTGACGCGGACGGCAATGCTGCGTGCGGGCCGGAGCTTGACCGACGCCACGGCGGCACTGGCGGCGAAGTTTCGCATTGGGGCGCGCGTACTGCCGATGTCGAATGATCGCGTGTCGACCATGCTCGATACTGCCAAAGGAACGCTAGCTTTTCAGGAGTACTTTGTCCGCGAGCGGCATCAGGTAGAGGTGCACGCGGTGCGCTTCGAAGGCGCAGAGCAGGCACGTCCGGCGCCCGGAGTCATCGAGAGCATCGAGCGCGCGGAGGCAATTATCTTCGCCCCGAGTAATCCGGTGACCAGCATTGATCCCATCCTGGCGGTGCCAGGTATTCGCGATGCGCTGCGGCACACAAATGCGCCGGTGCTCGCGGTGAGCCCCATCGTTGGCGGCGCGGCGGTTTCCGGCCCGGCAGGCAAGTTGATGGAGATGATGGGGTGGCCAAGCTCGATTTCCGGCGTGGCGCAGGCGTATGGGGATTTTCTTGACGTGCTGATCGCCGACGAAGCCGACGCGGCCGAAGCGGAGAAATTGCGGACCGAAGGTTTGCGCGTGGAATGTACGCGGACGATCATGCGCTCGGCGGAAGATCAGCGGTTACTGGGAACATTCGTTCTCCGTTGCGTATCTGAGAGCCGGATAGCGGCGAGCTCGAAGTGAGCTCGGGGTGCAAGTCCCGAGTTTGAGTCCTGAACGCGCAAGAGCCGCGTCAGCGGCGACACACATAATCATGCACGGCATCCTGCTCATCCCCTTCAAAAGTCTTGCAACCGCCAAGCAGCGTCTCGCCCAAACGTTGAATTTGCAGCAACGCTCGCAGCTTGCCGAAGCCATGCTGCGCGATGTGATGAGCGCCGCTGCCGGAGTGATGGGACGGATCGATGTGGCGCTGGTTACCGGCGATGCCCACGCACAAACCATGGCGCGCGAATTCGGCTTCATGCTGATTGAAGACGTTAGGAACGAGAGTGAGACGGCTGCGATTGAGATGGCGACGGCCTGGTGCGAGGAGCGCGGCTACGACACGACGATTGTTGTTCCCGCCGACATCCCGCTGATCACGAGCGAGGAACTGCACCGCGTTCTGGATGCCGCGCCGGCGGAAGGAGCGGTGTTCGTCCCCGCCTACGACCGCCGTGGCAGCAACTGCATCCTGCGCCGACCGGCAGCGATCATTTCTCTGCGCTTCGGCAACGATAGCTTCCTCCCGCATTGCGAGGCGATGAAGCGCACCGGAAAAGAACTGGTCATTCTCGAGATCCCGGGCATCGGTCTCGACATCGACAATCCCCATGAGTTGCAGTTGCTGGTGGCGCGTGACGGCGACACCCGAGCTCAGCGTTTGCTGCGAACCTGGGGATTTGGGCGCAGGGAAATCGGCGCATGGGAAGCGGCGGTGTGAAGCAACGTCACGCGAGGGTCCATGGTGAGAGCGACGAACTCCGAGCGCTTCCGGTGCGCGGGCTTCAAGAAGTGCGTGCCGGGGATTCGATTGCAGATCTGGTTGTCGATGCACTCGCGTTTGGGGAGTTGCGGCTGCAAGAAGGCGACATACTGGTGTTGAAACACAAGGTCGTGTCGAAGGCTGAAGGCCGGCGAGTGAAGCTGGACACGGTGAGACCGTCGGCGGGCGCGCGGCAGTTTGCATCGAAAACTGGGGGCGACGCACGGCTGGTGGAGCTGGCATCGCGGGAGGCGAAGCGCGTCATTCGCAAGAAGCACGTTCTGATTACCGAGACGCAGCACGGTTTCGTATGCGCCAACAGCGGCGTGGATATCTCGAATGTGGACGGTGGCGTGACGGCGGTGTTGCTGCCGCGAGATCCCGATGCTTCCGCAACTCGCATTCATCGGCGGCTGAAGAAGCGCACGGGCCTGCACATACCGGTGATCATCGCCGACAGCTTCGGCCGCCCATGGCGAGAGGGTTTGACTGAGGCGGCGATTGGGGCTGCGGGCATGAAAGTCATGCACGATTACCGCGGCGAGGTCGACGCGTATGGTTACAAGATGCATGCGACGGAAGAGGCTGTAGCCGATGAGCTCGCGTGTGTGGCTGGCCTGGTGTGCGGCAAGAACTCGCGAATTCCGGCTTGTATAATCCGGGGTTATTCGTATCGCCGCGGAAGCGGCAATGCGCGCGAGCTGGTGCGCGCGGCGGAGAAGGATTTGTTTCGGTAGGAATGGGCGGAGACGAAATGCAAGGGCAAGGATTGAGTTGGTGCAATCGGCCGACGCTTCAAGTCGCATCGTGGAGTGACGTTCGCCGGTGTGTCTCGCCGGTTGCGCGAGACGCCATCGAGAAAGTCATGGCATCGCTCGACGGCGATGTACTCAGCCGTGACGAGTGCCTGCTGCTCGCCCACAGCGACGGCGACGACCTCTTCGGACTGGTTGTCGCTGCGAACGAAATCCGGCGGCAGTTGGTGGGTGATGTCGTCAGCTATGTCGTAACCCGCAACATCAACTTCACGAATGTCTGTTTCGTAGGGTGCAAGTTTTGCGCCTTCAGCGTGGGGCCGCGCGAAGAGACGGCGTATTTCCTCTCGTTGGACGAGGTCGCGCGCAAGTGTCGCGAGGCCGAGCAGTGGGGCGCAACCGAAGTCTGCATTCAGGGCGGTTTGCCGCATGGCTTACCGTCGTTTTATTACCGCGACATCCTGCGTACGGTGAAATCAGCGACGCCGAAGATGCATGCGCACGCCTTCTCGCCGATGGAGATGGTTTACGGCGTCGAGCTCACCGGCATGCCGATTCGCGAATACTTGTTAATGCTGAAAGCGAACGGCCTCGACACCTTGCCGGGCACGGCGGCCGAGATCCTCGATGACAGTGTGCGCCGCGTGCTCTCGCGTAACAAGCTGAGCTCGGCGCAGTGGCGCGAGGTGATCGAGACGGCGCACGAATGCGGCATTCGCAGCACCTCGACCATGATGTACGGCCACAGGGAAACTCCCGAGCACTGGGTCGACCAGATGCTGCTGTTGCGCGAAATTCAATCGCGCTTCGGAGGCTTCACCGAATTCGTGCCGCTGGGCTTCATTCACGAAAACACATTGCTCTTCGCGCAAGGTTTAGCGCGCGCCGGCGCTACGCTGGCGGAACACATGAAGGTGCATGCGCTGGCGCGCATCGTGCTCGCCGGCTCCATCAATCACATTCAGGTGTCGTGGGTGAAGCTGGGTCGCGAGGTTTCGCAACTGGCGCTGCTGGCGGGAGCTGACGATTACGGTGGAACTCTCTTCGAAGAGAATATTTCGCGGCTGGCGGGATCGACAGCCGGGCAGTACATCTCGACGGCTGAGTTTCAGGAGCGAATTCTCGAGCTCGGCCGAGTGCCGGCGCAGCGTAACACGCTGTACACGCAATACCTCGATCCATCTCCCACGACGCCGCATGAACCTGTTCGTGCAGGTGAAGCGGCATGATCGCCATCATCGGCGGCACCGGCCCGGAGGGCTCGGGGCTGGCTCTGCGCTGGGCGCGAGCAGGCGAATCGGTGGTGATCGGGTCGCGCGACGGCGAACGCGCTCGGGCGGCAGCGGCGCAGGTCACGGAAAAAACTGGCGCCTTGGGCAGCGTGGAGGGCGTGGAGAACGCGCTCGCGGTGAAGATGTGCGACACGGTCGTGCTCACCGTTCCGTTTGCCGGACAGGCCGAGCTTTTGAAGCAACTCAAGCCTTCTTTTCGTCAAGGCACGGTTCTCATTGACGCTACGGTGCCGCTTGCGGCGGCCGTCGGCGGTCGCCCCACGCGTGTGCTTGGCGTGTGGCAGGGCTCGGCGGCGGAGCAGGCACAGGAGATCGTGGGCAAGAATGTCGCGGTTGCGGCCGCGTTCCATAGCTTGTCAGCAACGGTGTTGAACGCCGATGGTGACGTCGACTGCGATGTGATCGTGTGCAGCGATGACGATCGGGCGCGCCAAGTCGCCTCGCAACTTGCTGCGAAGATTCCGGGGGTGCGTGCAGTCGACGGCGGCAAGCTGGAGAATGCCCGCATCGTTGAGGCGATGACTGCACTGCTCATCACGCTCAACATCCGTCACAAAGTGCACGGCGCAGGGTGGAGGGTGACGGGGCTGGGAATCTAAAGGCAGTAAATCTTACAAGTAAGATCGTCTTACTAGTAAGATTTCCGCTATCGGTCCGCTGATTTGAGTGTTACGCCAGAACCTGTGCCAGCAGCTGCGGATCGACATTTCCGCCGCTGACAACCACAACCGTTTTCTTCGACTGCGGCAATTCCTCCTGGTGAAAGAGCCACGCCGCGAATGTAACGGCGCCACTGGGTTCGGCGACGATGTGGGCGTTCATCGCCATGTGGCGCATCGCCAAGCGGATTTCGTCTTCAGTGACGTTGAGCATGTCGTCTACGAAGCTGCGAATGTGCTCAAAGTTGATCGGCCCCACGGATTGCGTGCGCAGCCCGTCGGCCAGCGTGGTGGAGACGCGTTCGGCAGGAAGCTCAACGATTGAGCCTTTACGAAAGCTCTGCTGGGCATCGTTGGCCAGCTCCGGTTCTACTCCCACGACCCTGGCTTTCGAACCGCTCAATTTCAGGGCGGCTGAGGTCCCGCTGATCAGTCCACCACCGCCGGTGGGCACGAGCACCAGGTCCACGTCGGGACAGTCCTCCAGAATTTCGAGGCCGACGGTGCCCTGTCCGGCAATGACCTGTTCGTCGTTGTACGGAGGCACGATGACGTAGCCGTGTTCGGCTGCGAGTTCCTCTGCCTTGCGCAGGCGCTCGGTCGAGGCCGGACCGACCGTGACGATTTCGGCTCCGAGTGCGGCGGTGCTCTCGACCTTGAGCCGCGGCGCATTGCGCGGCATCACGACCACGGCCTTCACTCCAAGAGCGCGCGCCGCATAGGCGACGCCCTGCGCGTGATTGCCGCTGGAATACGTGATCACGCCGCACCGGCGTTCAGCATCGGAGAGCGAAGCGATTTTGTTGTAGGCTCCGCGCAGCTTAAACGAGCCGATCGGTTGCAGGCTCTCGGGCTTCAGCCAGAGCCGCCCACGCGCGCCGAGCTCTGCGCTACCGGCGGGTGCAAAGTATGGAATCAGCGGCGTGCGAAAAGCGATGCCGCGAATTCGCTGCTGGGCGTCCTGGATTTGGGAAAGTTTCACCATGTGAGATTGATTTGGTCTTTCGAGCGGACAATCCACTCCCCTGCCGGCAAATTCCCTGCCGGCTTGCCTCGTGTCGTACTTCGCGCCACGCGAATCATGGCTGCCATCCAGTGTAGGAGCGCCAATTCCTCGCGGGTGCCAGGCTTACCTCCAATCTCGACGTGGCCAATGGCGGGACTAACGAAGGCCTCGACCAGGTACTCTTCCGGAATGTCGCGTTTCAGCCATAACAGCTCGGTCGGTGGAATGATGGTGTCGTCGGAGCCATGCAGCAGCAGAACGGGCGCGCGAATGAACCGGAGATGACCAGCGGGAGACGCAGCCGCAAGCTCGTCGCGCCGCTTATCGATCTCAGCCAGAATTGCGGGCGCCAGGCTGGCTCGCCGCTTCTGGTAGATATCCTGCATGATCTGCTGGCCCGCTGGAGTCATGGTGTGTGTCAGCGCCTCGGAGTCCTTGCCGTGTCCCGAGAGGAGCAGCTTTAATGCGCGCTGCGCGATGGGCGCATCATGCGGAGAAAAGAAATCGCCGGGCTCGTCATAGACCACGATCAGCGGCCCGTACTCGTGGGGCGAGAGATGTTCGACCGCTCCCTCCGGACGCACAGAATCGCCCGTAGCGAAGAAGCGAAGCACATGGGCGAGATCGTAGTATCCGCCGACGGACGCTACCCAAGCGATTGCAGGCGCATACTGCGCATCACTAGCTGCCAAGAGCGCAAGTCCACCGGAGAAGCTGATGGCCAGCACGCCAACCCGTGGAACGCTGAGCTGTTGCGCGAAGCTTTGCACTGCGGTGCCGATCAGGTCGGCCGATTGCGCCTCGACGCGATAGTCGGCGATGCCGGGAACAAGCGGCGTCATGACGAAGAAGCCGCTTGCGGCCAGCGACCGTGCGAAGCTCACGAGGCGTGGCTCGTCGATGCCAAGCTCGTGCATTCCGTGCACAACCACGATGCCGGGCGCGAAGCCGACTCCCCGCGGCAGGTACACGCGGGCAGGAATCGGCTGGCCGCGAAAGTCGAATGCGGTGTCGCGCACATCGACGGGATGCACGTCGTAGTTGGCGATCCACCCCGTTGCATGCGGATCGGAGATACGCTCCAGCAGCGAGGCCGCGCGTAAATAGTCTTGCGTCATGGGATAGAGCAGAGCCACGACAACCGGAATGAGAAGCAGAAACCAGGCCAACAGCCGAGCTTTGCGCGATGGGCTGCGGCTTTGCCAGGGAACGGTGGTCACGGCTGCGCGCTAACTGGCACGCAATTCCGGCACGCGCTGGCGGCGCACCTTGATTTTATTCTCATGCTTGCGCGCCTGAGCCAGATCGTAGGCAACCTGCATGCTCAGCCAGGTTTCCGGTGTACTGCCGAAGGCCTTGCTCAATCGAATAGCCATCTCCGGGCTTACGCCGGATTTGCCGTTGACGAGATTATTGAGAGCCTGACGTGTAACGTTCAGGGCCTTTGCGCCGTCGGTCACCGAAAATCCCAAAGGTTCAAGACAGTCATGACGGACGATGCGACCGGGATGCACTGGGCTCTTCCTTGGCATAGCTTCAGTTCCTAATGGTATCAACTGTAAAGTGACAACTGTCAATTGTCAACGGAGGGAAAACCCTCTTAGACCTTTCGGGATGAACTTCTCACACTTCCAGTATCACCGGCATGATCAGCGGGCGGCGCGAGGTGTTCTTTACGATGAAGCGCTTCAGGTCCTGGCGGATCTTCTCTTTGATCATGCCGTAGTCGCCCTTTTCTTCATCGCTCGACTGCTCCAGCGTGCTCATCACCGTACGACGCGCGCCGTCAACAAAACCGTCGTCGGTAAGGCCTGCACCGAAGCCGCGCATCACGATCTCCGGCGGCGTTTCTACCTGTCCGGTCACTTTGTTGATGGCGATGATCGGCAGCACAATGCCGTCCTCGCTGAGATGACGGCGGTCGCGAATGACGAGATCTTCGACGACGTCGCCCATAGAGTTGGAGTCGATGCAGACGCGCCCAACATTGATTTTCCCCGCTTTGCGCGCGCCCAGTTCGTCGAATTCCAGGATGTCGCCGCTCTCGATCAACAGGATGTGGCCGACGGAGCCGTGCATGGTGCCGGCGAGTTCGGCATGCAGCTTGAGCTGGCGATATTCGCCGTGAATGGGGATGAAATATTGTGGTTTCACCAGGTTGATGATGAGCTTCAACTCTTCCTGGCTGGCGTGTCCGCTGACGTGCACTGGCGGCGACGAGCCATCGTCGTAGATGACGTGGGCATCACGGCGGAACAGGTGGTCGACGACGCGATAAATTGCCTTCTCATTGCCGGGGATGATACGCGAGGAGAGGACAACCGTGTCGCCGGGCTGAATGCGAGCATGCTTGTGATTGTCGACGGCCGCGCGCGAGAGCGCCGACATGGGTTCGCCCTGTGTGCCGCTGATGAGCACGCAAACTTTGTCCGGCGGCAGGTCGCGCATTTGCGCGGGATGAATCAGCAGTCCGTCGGGAACTTCGATGTAGCCGAGGTCTTGGGCTATCTCGGCCGACTCCATCATCGAGCGGCCTACGAGGGCGACCTTGCGTCCGTTCTCGAATGCCTGATCGATGGCGAGCTTGATGCGATGGATCGACGAGGAGAAGCAGGAGATGAACAGGCGGCGCTCAGCGCGGGCGAAAATCTCCTGAAAACGCGCGCGTACGGCGCGTTCGCTGGGGGTGTAACCGCGGCGCTCGACGTTGGTCGAGTCCTGAAACAGCGCCAGAACCCCCTGTTTACCGTACTCGGCGAAGGCATGCAGATCGAAGAGCCGGTTGTCGGTGGGCGTGGGGTCGACCTTGAAGTCGCCGGTATGAACGATGATGCCAAGCGGCGTGTGAATGGCGAGCGAGACGCAATCCACGAGACTGTGCGTCACCTGAATAGGATTGATGGTGAAGGGACCGACCTTGAAGCGCTCGCCGGCCTTGATTTCATTGAGCACCGCGTCATCGAGCAGCGCGTGTTCCTCAAGCTTGCCTTCCACAAGGGCGAGCGTGAACTCGGTTCCGTAGACCGGCACGTTGAGCTCGGACAGAAACCACGGCAGCGCGCCGATGTGGTCCTCGTGTCCGTGCGTGAGGATGATGGCGCGGACGTGCTCGCGGTTTTCGAGCAGGTAACTGAGATCGGGGACGACGATGTCGACGCCGAGCAGTTCGGCTTCGGGGAACATCAGGCCCGCGTCGATGACAATGATGTCGTCGCCCCAGCGAATAGCCATGCAATTCATGCCGAATTCGCCGAGTCCACCGAGGGGAACAACCTGGAGTTTACCTGCGGGCATCTGCAATTCTCGATGCTAGCACAGGGCTAACCGGCAGGAGGTAAGCGCCACCCGACCGCTTATACTGGTTCTAGAGATGATGTTGCACACTGCGAAGAAATCCTGGGTCCGCCGCCGCGTCGAAGATGCGGTACGCGCCGCCTTCATGAAGGCATACGACACGATCAAGGTCAATCCCGAGCACTACCTCGAACACCTGCGCATGGCCTACAACCTGCCGGCGCTGACCTATAACGGCGTGTACTCGGTCGATCCCGATCTGCTCGACCAAATCGCTGAAGACACCATTCGCGGGCACATGCACATTGCCGCCGCCGAAGGCGCGGGGCTCGGCATGGGCGGACTCTTCACCATGCTGCCCGATCTCGGAATCCTCGCCGGCATTACTCTACGAATGATTCAGAAGCTCAGCCTGATTTACGGCTTCTCCTACGATACCGAGGAAGAGGAAGCGGAGCTGTGGGTAGCTGCGGCCAGCGCGGCGGGCGTGGACATCAGCCGAGAGCTGCTGGAGAAGCAGTTCGTCTCCAAGTTCATTCCACGCGTGGTTCAGCGCATCGCCGCGCGCGCAAGCGCCGAAATTGTGGAGAAGTGGTCGGCACGATTGATTCCTGTGGTCAGCTCAGCAATCGGCGCGGCACTGAACTATTACTTCGTGAAAGTCTGGGGCGAACGCGCCCTCGGACATTTTCGCCAGAAGCATCTCCAAATGCGCCAGTCGAGGAACGCGATCCCGCTGCCCGCCAGCCGGCTCTAATCAGCGCTCTGATACTGCGCGATTGCGGCTTGCATTTTTTTGCGCGCATCACCTCGGCGACTGCCGATGATCGTCATTCCTACTGGCAGAAGGAAGAAGAGATATCCTGCCAGCCCGGCTAGGCTGGCCGGCAGAATTGCAGCCGTCACGGCACACAGCACGCCGACGGAAAATTGGAAGACGCTCTCGAATATGCTGGTCATCCAGACCATAGCGGCGGAAGAAATTATGGTGTAGCCACCAGACCTGCGCCAGCAGTGCGAAGCAAACCGCGAAGGGCACGAAGCCGCGCATATCGGCCATGAGCTCGCCAAAAGTGCGGGGCACTTCAAGCGAGACTACTAGCAGCGTCAGCGAGAAACCGAAGACCACATCGCTGAAGGCTTCGATGCGGGAGATCTCGTTGCTACGGCGGCGGAGGTCGGTGGGGAGCTTATCGGCGACGGTGGATTTCCTGGACATGATTCGGGTTGACGTCTACTTTAGCGCAACCGCCACTACTGGCGAAGGCGTTTCCGTAGCGAAGTCGCCCTCCCACTTCGCCATCACCACTGCCGCTAAACAGTTGCCAAGCACGTTTACGGCGGTGCGTCCCATGTCGAGCAACTGATCGACGCCCAGCAGCAGGAAGACCGGCTCCGTCGGCAGGCCGGTAGATGCAGCCGTCGCCAGCAGGATTACCAGCGCGGCGCGCGAGACACCCGCGACGCCTTTGCTGGTCAGCATCAGCGTCAACATAATCATCAGCTGTTGTCCGAGCGACAGATGGATGCCGGAGACCTGTGCGACGAAGATGGCCGCGACGGACAGATACAGAGAACTGCCCGTCAGGTTGAAGCTGTAGCCGGTCGGGATGACGAAGGCGACAATCTGGCGCGGGACGCCGATGGCTTCCATGGCTTCCATGGCGCGAGGCAGCGCGGCTTCTGAGCTGGCCGTGCCGAAGGCGATGGTCACGGGCTCGGCGACAGCTTGGAGAAATGCCCTCAGCGGAACGCGGAAGACCACCGCGATGGGCAGCAGCACGCCCAAGATGAAGACCACCAGCGCTGCATAGAGCGTCAGCAGCAGCTTGGCGAGGCTGCCGAGAACGGCGATTCCGGTATGTCCCACAGTGTAGGCTACCGCCGCTCCCACTCCCAGCGGAGCCATATACATGACGATGTTCGTGAACTTGAACATCACCTCGCTGAGGCTCTCGCAAAATGCGAGCATGGGGCGGCGTTTGGCGTCGCCCAGCATGGCGAGCGCAACCGCAAAAATAAGGCTGAAGACCACAACCTGCAGCACGGCGCCGTCGGCAACGGACTTCGCAATGTTCTCGGGAAAAACATGCAGGATGGTGTCTTCCGCGCTGAGCTTGCCCACCGAACTTGCATCAGCGGTGCTCACCTGCAGTTGCACGCCGACACCGGCTTTGCTCAAGTTAATCGCCGCAAGTCCCAGGAAGATCGCAATAGTCGTGACAACCTCAAAGAAAACGATGGAGCGAACGCCGAGGCGGCCTACCTGCCGCAGGTTGGAATGTCCGGCGATGCCGACCACCAGCGTTCCGAAGAGCAGCGGCGCAAGGATGGTCTTAATCAGGCGGAGGAAGATAAGCGCAAGCACGCGCAGATGAGTGGCAACATTGGGGAAGTCGTGGCCGACTTCTGCGCCGAGCAGCATGGCGATGAAGATCCAGGCGGTGAGCGTCCGGCGCAGACAACCGTACATAACGAGCGCCGCTAGCGCGATCCAGCGCAAGGTCGGAAACAACATGGTTCCGGACGCCACAGTCGCAGAACACAGCAATGCCACCGCTGTGGAGATGACCGCGATCAAGAGCACTGTCTTCTGGAGGTTGCTATTGGCCGCTGCCACAGCCTACTCCCCAGCCCGTTGATGCTTGGCGCGTTCGAGAACCAGGTTTGCCTTAGGTGGTTCGGCATCCGCCTGAGAATAACGGTGCTGCGAGCCCTCCGCGGAAAGCAGGCTGGCTGCGGCTTCGGGATCGACGGAGCGCAGTCGCAGATCGCGTTGTGGAAACGGAATTTCGATTCCGGCTTCGGCCAGCAACCCCATTGCGGCGAGCGCAACTTCACTCTTGACCTTGACGGTGTTGCTCTCCTGCATCACCCAGAATTGCAGTTCAAAATTGATCGCGCTGTCGCCAAATTCCTTCAGGTACACGGCCGGCGCAGGGGTGGTAAGCACACTCTCGTGAGTGGTGGCGGCCTGCTCCAGCAGCTTTGCTGCCACTTTGGGGTCGCTGCCATAAGCAATACCAACCGGCAATTCCAGGCGACGCTGCGCATTGGAGAGCGTCCAGTTGATGACCTTGCCGGAGATGAAGTTGGCGTTGGGAATGATCACCTCCGCTCCCTGGAATGTCCTCACCGTACTGGAGCGGATGCCGATACGGGTGACGGTACCGTTGGTGCCATCGATGTCGAGCACATCGCCCACATGGATGGGACGCTCAAATTGCAGAATGAGCCCGGAGATGAAGTTGTTGACGATATTCTGCAAACCGAAACCGACGCCTACGCCGAGCGCTCCGGTCAGGACCGTGAACTTGTTCAGCTCAACGCCCCCGGCATTCACCGCGAGGAAGAAAACAAGCAGCAGCAGCAAGTAGTGCAGGGTTGAGGCGATCAGTTCGGGTAATCCCCGCGCCAGGTGGAAGCGGCTAAGCAACTCCTCGCGCAGAAGAAAGCGGATGCCGCTGGATATGGCGTAACCGAACAGCAGGATCACGAAAAATCCCAGGACACCTCCCAAGGTCACGCTGGCTGAGCCGCCGGCAATGCGGAAATCGCCAACCCGGGCGATCGTGTCGTTGAGCCATCCCCCCAGGCCTGCCAAGTTCAGCGTGAGGATCAGCCAGATCAGGGTCCCGCTCCCTGACAGCACGCGAGGCACCCAGCGCGCGATGGCGTCGTGATAATAACGAACGACAGCTAATTGCTGCGCGGGCTCGCTATCGATGGCGTCCAATAGCAGTAGCGTGAACACACGCACGCCACTGAACATGCTGATCACTGCGAAGGTGCTATACAGGCACACCACGCTGAGGAATTGCGCCAGCTTTACGTAGCCGAACAGGTTGGCGATGAGCGAAGCGACCACGACCGCCACAGCCAGCCTGAGTCCAAGAATGAACAGCGCGCGAAGACGAGTAGCCTGGGCTGGACGGGAAAGATGCGACGGCCGCACGAGGTAGGCGAACAGCACAACGACGGCGAGATAAATCGCAAACTGCACTTCGCGTTTCACAAACGGCGAGAAGCCTGCCCAGACGATAAACGCGCTGACCGTATAGACCCCGGCGAGACAGTACAGCAAAGTGCGAAACTGGGGCTGAATCAAAGGCGAAAGCAGGATGAGAATCGGAATGAACGACAGTAGTATGGCCGCGCCGATCAAGGGTAAAGGTGCCGATGGAGCAAGTAGGTAAGCGAAGAGCAACGGTGGAAGAAGGCCGAGCGCTATCCAGTGCTTTGCGATTTGCACCACTTGTGCCTGACGCTCCGTGGCCGGTTGCAGGTGGCGCGTTGCCAGATGAAGGCGATAGGCGCCGAAGGTCGACAGCAGAAGAAGAATAAACAACCAGGCCAGCGCACCCTTGGCTTCGGCGGCGAATGTACGAATTCCGACCATGCGCGCGGATGCTGAAACATAAAGATCATTGGTCTCACCAATCTGCCGCCGCTGCCTGACTTGCCACAGCGGAAAGCTGTCACGTTCGAGGAGCCGGCCCTCAAGATTCTGGTGGGCTTTGCTCAGGCGGTCCAGCGTATCCAACGCAAGCTGGTCCTGGCTCGCAGCCCGTACCTGCAAGTTGACGATGGTCTTCAGTTGTTCCTGCGCTTGCGCGTTCAGCCGCCGCAGATCTTCTAATGCCCGGTCGATCACACCCAAGGTCGGGCCTAGTCCCGGGGTGTTTTCGTTTTCCTGCAGAGTGGCTTGCCAGAGCGGGAGCTGCGCTTGTATCTGTTGCGATGCCGATTGCGCTGCATTGGCCCAATTCAACAATTGTCGGCGCAAACCAGCCGTCTGCGCTTGCTGGGCGCGCCAATAGTTTTCCTGCTCGCGCAACTCGAGCGTGCTGGGGGCGCCGGCGACAAGCGCATCCGCCTCCTTCAGTCGCGCGTTTAAGTCAGCATCGCGCTGGTCCAGGGTCGCTTTCGCGGCTTCGAGTTCGTCAGGCGTGGGCAGTTGGTTGGAGATGCTGCGCACCATGCGCTTCAGCTCTTCGGAGCGCGCTGCGACATCGGGAAGCGGGATCGCAACGGGGGTGTGCTGGGGGACAGATGTTGTTGCCGGAGTTGCAGTTGAAGCAGGCGCAGATGCAGGCTTCGCCGGAGAAAGCAGCGAGGTTATTGGTTTGCCGCCGGCTTTCTGCGCGGACCCGACCGGACACAGGCAAAGCAAGGCGAGCAGAACAGCAGAGATGCGGGGGAGCGCAACCCATGCGCCGCATGCAGAGGCCCCGGCCGGTGAATACCGAGTCATGACTCGACCATTATCGCCGATGGCCAGGGTATTTGAAGCAGATCAGCAGGTGATGATGGATAGGCCGAGGTTGGCAGCGGCCGCGGTCAAGCGCCCTCCAGTTCCTGCAGCATGCCTTGCATTTCGGCGAGTGCGTGCTGATTGCGGGTGCGCCGAGCGGACTCAATACCTTGTTGCAACATGGTGCGCGCTTCGACGCCGCGGTCGGCGCGGACTAGCGTTTGGGCTGCCATGAAGTATCCGTTAGTGTAGTCGGGATGGGCGGCCAGCAACTGCTGGAACTCCGCCAGCGCGGCATTAGTGTCCCCCGAGTTCGCGTATTCCAGCCCAAGCGCGTAGCGCGCAAAAGCATCGTTCGGATTCGCTACCAGGACCTGCTTCAGCGTGGCGAGGCGACCATCATCCGGCATTAAGGACTCTCCTAAAAGGATGATCGCACGAAAGATGGCATTTTGCAGTTGGCAATTGGCATTTGGCGCTTGGTACTTGACTCTGGACAGCGAGGAATTTGCTGGGGCGTTTGCGTTGCGCTCTTGCCAAGTGCTAAGTGCCAAACGCTGAGTGCCCGGTTGCAACTGCCATTACAATTGGGTAAGCAAATTTAACGAGAACATTGTGGCCTGTCCGTATTTCATGCCCGAAGAGCGATTCCAGTCGAGCTGGCCATTCCCGCAGCGGCTTCCGTTGGGAGCTGGCTGGAGCGGAACCTGCACAGCTCCGGGGTACGATGGCGCGCGGCCCAGCGCAGAAGAGCTGACCTCGGGCTGCAACCTTGGTTATGCGAAGACGTGCAGCCGCCTTCCGGATGATCGTGCGGCTGACGCCGTGCGGTTCGCGCTCGGTGAGGAGCGCGATGGACTGCTGCATGTGCTCTTCGTCTGCGAGCGGGCGCATCTGCCGGCAAGCTATGGCGAACTGTTGTACGACAGGGCGCATGCGACGTGGGCGAAAACACATGACCATCGCTGCGTGCAGCGCATGGCCGAGTGCTACGTGCAGGCGCAGTTGGAGCGGCGCGCGGAATCTCGCGCCGAGCAACAGCCAAACGGCGGAGAGTGACTCAGAAACGATATGGAACACGCTGACGGAAATTTACGGCCGAAACCGATGAGCGAGTCGAAGTCGGAGATGATCGAGCTCGTGTTGCCGAACGACACCAACCCGTTGGGAGCGTTGCTTGGCGGCCGCCTGATGCACTGGATCGATCTCGCAGGCGCGCTCGCGGCGCATCGCCACTCGCACTCCTACGCCGTCACTGCCTCGATGGACCATATCGATTTTCTAGTGCCCGTGCATGTCGGCGACATGGTGATCCTTCAGTCCGCGGTGAATCGCGTGTTTCGCACCTCAATGGAGGTCGGCGTGAAGGTGCTGGTCGAGAACTACATCTCCGGCACGCGTCAGAAGGTCGCGACGGCTTACCTGACGTTCGTCGCCGTTGACCGTCACGGGAGAAAACTGGAAGTGGCGCCAGTAATTCCCGAGACCGAGGAGGACAAGCGGCGATACGAGGGCGCGCTGCGACGTCGCGAAGCTTCCAAGGCGGAACGCGAGCGGAGGATATCGGCCAGGAGCAACAGCGCTGAAGACTAGCTACTGGGATTGCAGATCCTTCTGCCCGGCGAAGCGGTAGGTGATCCCATTCCACTCATACGGATACAACGTATAATTTTGCGTTCCCGTTGTTGACGAGCGCGGCACGCGCACCAGAACCGAACCGTTTTCGGCATCTGCTTTGGCGCTACCGAAGTCGGTGTCACAGAAACCCGTGTCATCTGGCGGCTGCTCGACTGACCAGACCTTTTCGAACTTGCTCTCCGAAAACTGGCGGAAGACGGTGAGTGTCAGGCAATTCTTCTCGCCCGCGTAGGTGACGAGCAGCACATCGTGGCGCTCAGCAAGGCCGTCGAGGTCGAGGTTGGCGATGCGCGAGTCGTCGTCCTTCTCGTCGACAACGCGCGAGGCGCTACGCCAGAGCTTATGAATCACGCCAGGATCGAGACCGGTCGTCTTGGCCCACTTTTCCTCGTCTTTCTTATGGACCTGCTTCCAGTTCTGGGCAAAAGCACCCGAAGAGAGCAAGATGAGCGAGACGATCGCGGCACATATCCGCATGGCGAACATGATGCCGGAGAGAGAGTCATGAGACAAGTTCAGAAATAGCAGGCGCTCGCAGCAAGCCGCGATGGCTAGTTGCTGATTGCTGCTTTCAGTCGTAGCGCTCGAAGAAGATCTGCTTCGTGTCCCAAGCCATTTTCTCAGTAAGCAGTTTGCGGTTGGCGGCGACCATCGGGTTGAGACCACAGATGTAAGCCTCCATGTCGCGGCGGCCGGCGACGATCTCGCGCACGTGGTCTTGGACGTATCCGCGGCAGCCCTGCCAGTCAGTGCCGCAGCGGCTTAAGGTCGGGACGTAATGGAAGTTCGGATTCTCCCGCTCGATCTTCTCGAACTCGTCGCGGTAGTAGATGCTGTGCTGGTAGCGCGTACCGAAGACCAGCCAGTATTCGTGTCCGCGATTGCGCTCGGACGTGGCGAACAGCCATTCGACCATGCTGCGGACGGGAGCGATGCCAGTTCCGGTGGCAATAAAGATGGCGTCTTGTCGCGGCTCGCGCAGTGTAAACAGTCCGTGTGGACCGTGAAACTGCACCGTCGCTCCAACTTCCAGATCGCAGAGCCAGTTCGAGAGAAAGCCGTCCTCCACGCGGTTCAGACAGATATCGAAGGCCGGCTCCGAACGAGGCGCCGAGGCGATGGAATAGGCCCGCGTGTGGATCTTGCCGTCCGGCTTGGGCTGCCGGATGGTTACAAACTGGCCGGGAAGGAAGCGGAAGGCATCTACTTCCTCGACCTCCAGTTCCAGGTGCTTCGTCTGCGGCGACAACCAGACGGACTTGGTCAGCTCCGCAGTCAGCAACTGACGTTGAAGCGTGGTGCGCTCTTGGACTTGGGTGCTCATGGGTATCTGTTTATATAGATGCGACGCAGAGGGCGCGAGACGCGGAGGCGGGTTTTCACCACAGAGACACAGAGGGCGCGAGGGACTCTAAGCAGGTGTGATTTTGCCAGAGCCCATCGATTTTCGTGAAGCTTTTTTGATTTGCCAGCAGAGCGCGCCATTGAGCTCTATTCCACCGTCACCGACTTCGCCAAATTGCGCGGCTGGTCGACATCGCAGCCGCGGCGTACCGCAATGTGGTAGGCCAGCAACTGGCAGGGGACGACTTCGAGAATGGGCGCGAGCAGCTCCGGCGCATCGGGAACATAGAGCACGTGATCGGCGGCCTCGCGAATTTCCTCGTCGCCTTCGGTGGCGATCGCAATGACCGTTCCCGAGCGAGCCTTCACTTCCTTGAGGTTCGACAGCGTCTTCTCATAGCGCAGCACTGAACCGGGATCGTTGATGTCGCGGGTGGCGAGAATCACGACCGGCAGGTCTTCGTCGATCAGCGCATTGGGGCCATGCTTCATCTCGCCTGCGGGATAGCCCTCGGCGTGAATGTAGGAAATTTCCTTCAGCTTCAGCGCGCCTTCCAGCGCGATGGGGTAGTGAATGCCGCGTCCGAGGAAGAGAAAATCGTGAGCGCGGTGATATTCCTTCGCCAGGTCTTCCGTCTCTTCGTCGTGGGCGAGCAGGGCTTCCAATTTGGCGGGGATTCGCGTCAGCTCGTCCAGCAGCTTCTTCGATTCGTCGGCGCTTAAAGTCCCGCGCACCTGTCCGAGATAGACGGCGAACAGAAACAGTGCAGTCAATTGCGCCGTGAAGGCCTTGGTCGAAGCGACGCCGATCTCCGGCCCGGCATGGGTGTAGATGGTGCCGTTGGATTCGCGCGCGATCATCGAGCCGACTACGTTGCAGATGCCGAGCGTCTTGGCGCCCTTGGCGCGCGACTCGCGCAGGGCAGCAATGGTGTCGGCAGTCTCGCCTGACTGGGTGATGAGGATGCACAAATCGCCCGCGCCGGTCAGCGGGTCGCGATAGCGGAACTCGCTAGCGTAGTCGACTTCCACCGGCAACTTCGCCAGCCGCTCGATCATGAACTTCCCGGCCAGGGCAGCATGCCAACTTGTTCCACAGGCGGCGATGTAAACCTTGTCGAGCCGGCGGAAGTCGTCCTCGGTGATGTCCATCTCGTCGAGGAAGACCTTGCCGGTGTCGAGCGAGACGCGGCCCAGCGTGGTGTCACGGACGGCGCGCGGCTGCTCGTAAATTTCCTTGAGCATGAAATGCTTGAAGCCGCCCTTTTCCGCCATGATGGGGTCCCAGGTGATGTGCTGCACCTGGCGCGTGATGGGGCGGCCTTCGAAGTCGCTCAACTGCACGCCGCCAGGCGTGATGACGGCGAGATCGCCGTCGGCAAGGAAAAAGAGATCGCGCGTGTGATAGAGGATGGCGGGCACGTCGCTGGCGACGAAGTACTCGTTGTTGCCCAGTCCGATGACAGCGGGCGGTCCGTTACGGGCGGCAACAATTTTGTTGGGCTCGTCGGATGAGATGACTGCGATGGCGAACACTCCGGTGAGCAGCTGCACCGTCTTGCGGACCGCTTCTTCGAGCGGAACAGGATGGCCGTTTCCGCCCGGATTCAGGTTCTTCTCGACCAGGTGGGCGATGACCTCGGTGTCGGTCTCGGTGCGGAACTGGTGACCTTCCTCGATGAGCTTCTTCTTCAGGCTGAGGTAGTTTTCGACGATGCCGTTGTGGACGACGACGATTTTGCCGGTGCAATCGCGATGGGGATGGGCGTTTTCCTCGGTTGGGCGACCGTGGGTGGCCCAGCGGGTGTGGCCGATGCCGTAGGTACCGTCGAGCGGCTTGAGGCGGATGACCTCTTCCAGATTGCGCAGCTTGCCTTCAGCGCGGCGAACCTGCAGTCCGTCGCCGTTGCCGGCCACTGCGATGCCGGCGGAATCATAGCCGCGATATTCGAGCCGCCGCAGGCCGTCGATGATGACGGGCACAACCCGCTTTTGTCCTACATAACCGACAATGCCACACATCGCTCAGCCTCCCCGCGATTCGCTGGTAGCGGCACGACAGCCGCCTGGACTTGGAAGTCGTAGCTGATTCGATGTTACAGCGGAATCTTCGGTCGCGGTACGGTCTCGAAAGTTGGCCGCTGCCCGGTGCAGCGCGGCGAGCATGAGTTTCGCCTGGCGTACGTTGAGCAATCCTTCCGTAAGGCCATGGATCAGCCGCGTGAAGCCGATCTGGATGGCCGCTGCTTCCTCTGGCTCGTTGCGTGGATACCCAGGGTCTCGCGGTTTGGGATGGGGCCACGGGAGCCGGGGTCCCCAACAAGCGCTGTCTTTGTGGTTGTTGGGGTGGAGGTTCACTGAGGGGATAGTACGGTGGGCGCCGGCATGGAAGTAGCAAAAGTGCTGGCCGCGTAGCGCCGGTGAGCCGCAACGCCCTCCACCCAGCTTGATGTGCCGGCATATCGCCAGATCCATGCCCCCTACCCCCTCGAATCGAGTGCTGAAAACAAAGATGTTACATCAAAATATTGATTTCCTTGAGCTTAGCTGCCAAATTGAGTGAATGTGTTAACTAGCTTTATTTGCAGTCACTTACCTCCGCTCTTCTCATGGCCGGTTCGGTACAGGCGATGCAAAACTCCAATGGGGTAACCGCCTGGATTCGTAAAAAACAAACGGGCAGCAGCGCCCGAGAGGCGACGCTTCTACCCTACCTTTATCAGTATCCGGGTGCACCAGAAGCGGGTCAAGATGGGGAAGAGGATATAAGCGGAGGGGTTCCCAAATTGGGAATCTGACCGGAATTAGTCCGTCGTCTCCGGGCCGTCGTCCCACATGTGGGCTTGAATTCGCCACGAGCCGTCGGGTCGCTTCTTGACGACGTTCAGGTAGGTTCCGGGATGGGACTGATGCCGAACGCTGCCGTCCTGCGTCGTCGTCGTCCATGCGACGTTGTCGGCCCCTCTTACGAAGGCTACGCCTGAGTTGCCGTCAATCTGCTCGACTGTGATATCGAGCCGCGTGACGGTTGTATGAGGGCCACCAGCTTTGAACCAGTAACTTCGAATGGCAGCGAGGCCTATGACCGGGGGCGCACCATGCGCCGGCAGGAGCACCGCGTCGTCGGTGAGGGTCTTCAGTACGCCATCGGCATCATTCTTCAGCCATGCGACCTGATAGGCCTCAATCGTCGCCTTGATGGCCTTTTGATCGTCGCCACTCAGGGAACTCGGCTCAGCTGCAGCGTTGGCTGTCAACAGCACACTGGCGAGCATGAAGACCAAGGCAATGGGAGGGGCGATACGTGATTCAGGCATGGAGGTCCACCTCGATTCCACAGACCGAGCTGGCATAAATCAGTGAGCGCGGCTTATCCCAATCGGACTGGAGCCGTCAATACCCGGCCAGAGAACGATACAGCGCCCGCTTGTGCACGGGAGGGGGAGATGGCCGCATTCCCCTCGCCAGCTTGACCATCGACGGAGCGGGCAATCTCTACGGCACCACTGTCCACGGAGGGACCAACATGTGCTCTGGCGGCGGCATTAACGGCGGCGGCATTAACGGCTGCGGCACCGTCTTCCAGTTCCCGCCTAACGGAGACGGCGGCTGGCGGTAAACGGTCCTATTGGATTTTCGGGGATACCAGGTGGCGGGCGAAGCTCTTGATTTCCTATTTGCAATTCATTTTCATCTGGCTTTTGGCGCAATAGGCACTATAATTCTGGCTCAGAAGCAGGAAATCTCCTGCCGCCGATCTACCTGATCGGATCAATTCGTCTTTATCGCCCTTTGCCGCCTCCACTGGTTTTCGCGTGGGCCATCCGCGGCTAAAACCTAGTGTGGCTGATCTCCAGGGGTGCAACTGAAGCTCAACAACGAGCGCATCCGGAAACTGCGGCCTTCGCTCCCCGCCGCTGGTTAGGAAGCTGCGAGCTGCGGGTGTGCATCGCCCGCCGCCTTCACCTAGGTCAGGCCGAATCGGCGCCTGATCGCAAGAGGAGCACATCATGAAAAGCAAAACTCTTACGCTCGCCGCCAGCGAGCGGCTGGCCCTGGTCGCCTTCCTATTGATCTGCACGCCCTCTCTCTGGGCGCAGAGCTACCAAGTCATCTTCAACTTCGGCGGTCCCGGCAGAACGCTCCTTGAGCAAGCTGGAGCGAATCCCGTCGCCGGACTGACCCTGGACAGCAGCGGCAACCTTTACGGAGATACTTCGACGGGAGGTCCGCTCTTTCTCGAGGGCTGCGACTCTACATGCGGTACCGTCTTCGAGCTCTCCCCTAACGGACACGGCGGCTGGCGCAACAAGGTTCTGCTGACCTTCCAAGGATACATAGTTGATGGAGGTTCTCCCAGCGCGCCCGTGATCTTCGACCGGCGCGGAAACCTTTACGTCATCAGCAATTGCACTCACGATTGCGCTTCGCAACTGGGAGGCAACGTCGTCATGTTGACGCCCACACCCCAAGGGCAGTGGAACGAAACGGTCCTGCAAGGTTTCGAAGGTGGGTGCGTCAATTTCTTCTACTTGTACGGCACCGGTTCACCTATCCAATGCAGCATTGCACTAGGATCGGGCGGGCATATCTACGGCGCAACGGTCAATACCGGAATTCACGGTACTGGCGGGGTGGTATTTAGTCTGCGCGAAATTTCCGTCTCCTATTGGTACTACCTCCGCCTCTACGTTTTTACTGGTGGAAGCGATGGTGACGATCCTCAAGGTCTGCTGACCTTTGACCAGAGTGGCAACATTTATGGCACGACGGGGGCAGGCGGTTCGGCCGGCATGGGGACCGTCTACATGTTGACACCGAATCACGGCAGCCAGGGATGGAGTGAGACCGTCCTGTATTCCTTCCACGGCGGCACATCCGACGGCGCGAATCCATTCGCCGGAGTGGTTCTGGATGCCGCCGGGAATGTCTATGGAACGACTTCGCAAGGCGGCTCGGCGGGCATGGGCACCGTCTACATGTTGACTCCGCAATCGGACGGCACCTGGACGGAGACCATTCTGTATTCCTTCCAAGGTGGTAACGATGCTGCCACGCCTAACAGTTCGCTAACCTTCGACGCGGTCGGAAATCTCTATGGCACGGCCGGCGGGGGGACCTACGGACAAGGCACGCTCTTCAGGGTGACGCCATCTTCCGGCGGCCATTGGACGGAGAGCATCGTCCACACCTTCACCGGCGGCACGGACGGCGGCCTGCCCTACGGCGGAGTCACGATTGATGCGTCCGGAAACATGTTTGGAACGGCCTCAGTCGGGGGAACCTTCGGCCAGCAGGGCGGGGTTGCCTTCGAGATCACGCCGTAGCGTTGATGTGAGCGGGTGAGATTCTGGAGCGGGGGCACCTCACGGTTGAGGGCACGGAGCGACAGATTCCTTGGGTTGCTGTCGTAACATGTATGGTCCGCCGCCGAACTGCAAGAAGAATTGGATGGGCGAGAACAGTCTGCGAAGATGTATCCGGCCTCTTAGTGGAGAACGATCTCCCGGCGCTCGAATTCTTCGACTTCGCTTCTGCGTTGTGACCCAAACGTCTGGCATGCAAGCTTAGTTATGTCTCTGCACGCTCTCGAATCCGTGTTCAAATTCCGTGACCAGCGGAGTTTCACCGGACTGGAGACCGCCGCGTCCCATGACGCGCCAGAGAAAACTGCCGCTGGGCGGCATATCGTACACGGCCATCACATCTTCGGAAGGGCGGCTCGTCACCAGGATGATGATGTCGGCTTGGGAGGGCTGATACACGATCATCAGTTTGCCCCAGTCCTGAATGGCGCTCTGCACGGCGTTAATCGCGTCCCGATCTTCGGGAAGCAGGTTCGGATCGAACTGGTCTCCATCGTAGGAGGCAACGTAGACATAGCGCGCGTTGGCCAGAATGCCCGGAAACGCTGGTGTTTTCGTGGTGGCCGGTTTGGGCGCAGCCTTGGCGGAAACCGCCGCGAGCACCATCAAGCTGATCGCCACCAGACAAAATCGCTTCATATAAACGCCTCTGCCTGTTGGACGCTTTGGAGGGCGAAAAGTCGCTGCCCTCAGCTCTAGACTACGGGACCATGAATCGATGATGTTCGTATGCTGGGCGGTACGCCGGCCCAACAACGGCATTTTCTTTCTCGCAGATGCATCGCTATGACCGAGATATTAGCGCCGTTCCGCGCGGAGCTAATGCAACGCTACCCGGTGAGCGAGCACGTGAACGGCGTCGTCAACGATGGTCCCGAATGCCCAAGAGCGATCGAGTCGCAGCCGCCCGCTCAGGCTGAACTTTTCCAGGGGTTCGCGCCGTTGTTCCTGCTCGAAGATTTTCCGGCTAGAATTTCTGACCAGCCTAATCCTGTTGCGTGCAGGCGAACAAAGGGCGCCAACTTGTGTAATGGCCTGATTGCGACAGCTATCTGCATCCAAGTGGTTTGATGGCCCTGTTTGTTCGTTGGAATTGCTTCAGTACGGCCCGATCCAGACGCAATCGCCAAGCCGACAAGTCGGACCACATCTCCGCTCAACTAACTGCGCGTCACTGGCACCACGCAGACTCTAATGCCCCATTACAGTGGCGAGCACTCCGTTCAATGAATCCTGCCACGCATGGGCGATCATTCCAGGGCGAACGCTTGCGCGCCAATAGGCCAGAATCCCGAACATAGCCCCGTACAGGGCGATCAGAATCGTCATGCGGAAGCCCTGGTATGCGTGAGCTGCGCCGAATGTTGCGGCAGCCAGGACAATGCCAGCGGGAGCGCTCTTAGTCAGGGCCATGAACTGCCGTTGTAGGTAACCTCGAAAGATCGTCTCCTCGCAAATACCGGCAGTAACGGAGAGTGCTATCCACAATGTCAGTTCGATACCTCGGTGCGGGAGCATGGACACATTGCGGCCCAGCGCGGCGATGCGCAGGAGCCAGCCAAGTATCCAAAGGAGTATCCACGCAACGATCCAGAAGCCGAAAGCAATTCCAATGTCCCGGAGCACTTGGCGGGCGGAATGCCAATGATCTCCGAGAACGATCAAGACAGACGCGCCGCGACGCCGCACGCCCGCCACTACCAGAACAAACAAGAGCCATTCAAGGAAAATAGTGACCACATAAAAGCGCACGCGGTTCGGATTAGTCGTCAAGTTCAGTTGTGCAAAACTCTTATGCCAGATCGCCCAACCACCCAACGCGGCGAGCACCAAAATCGTGTGGGCTGGGCTAGCGATGTGGGGATATCGGCCTGATGCGGACTGAGCCTGAGCAGGAGTCTCCATAATGATCTTGTCTGATCAGAATGCCAACTTCGAGCACTATATCAGCCACTGGATGCGAGGCCATGTGTTTCGCCAGGGGAGGACTCCAATAAAATCCGCTGTACGTGAGAGTCCGCAGGCACATTCCGGCTGTGTCGTCGGCCACTCGAAAACTCGCTGCTCGGACAGAATTACTATTGAAACATCCCCGTAGCACAAGCAATCCGGCCAAACGTCCGGAGTGGGATTGCCAGCAATTTCGCGATTAACTTTTCGATGAACGATGTGGAGGCAAGCGCGACCCCGACTGGGCGCCTCCTTCCACATCTTGAAGGTGACTGATGAAGATGAAGAGGTATGGCAGCTTCGATGAGTATTTCGCCGACCAGTCGCCGAAGAACCGTTCCATCATCCGCACGCTGCGGATGTTCGCGAAGCGCGTAGCTCCAGCGCTCCAGGAGTCAGTCAAGTGGGGAAACGGCTGCTGGCTGAAGGGGAAGGTCCCCATCGCCTACGTCCACTCGGCTCCGGACTACGTCCAGTTTGGTTTCTTCCGCGGCTCCGAGCTGGAGGATCCGCACGGGCTCCTCGAAGGCAAGGGCCAGTATGTGCGGCACATCAAGATACGCAAGCCGTCCGACATCGACGAGGCCGCGTTCCGGGGGCTTCTGCTACAAGCTGCGCGGTAATCCGTCTACCCACGTCAGTCCGAGGTAGCCGCATTGCTGCGGCTGGTGTCGGGCTTTGCGCTAGCTCTCGAGCTTGAAGCTGTATTCCTCGATCAGGGGGTTGGTCAGGACTTCGCGGGCGATGCGGTCGATCTCCGCCTGGGCGTCCTCGCGGCTCAGCGCATTATCGAGTGCGATCTCGAAGTACTTGCCCTGGCGCAGATCGTCGATGCCGCGATAGCCCATCTTTTTGAGCGCGGCGTGAATAGTTTTCCCTTGCGGGTCGAGAACGCTTTTCTTGAGGGACACGTAGACGTAGGCTTTCATGGGAAGCGACAATTATATCTGCCGGCGTCGAGCAAGCTGTCAGCCATCTACAATCATTTCCGTCAAGCGGAGGAGCGTCGAATCGCACTTAACTGAAAGCTGCCGGTTGATGACCTAAAGGAGGTGCTTCGTGAGATTCTTCACGCCGCTCGCTCTCGCGCTATGTCTGGCCATGACGGCGCAATCTCCCAGCGAAACTCTGTTGCAGACAGGACAACCTATTCCGCCCGGACATAGGGCGGCGAATGACGCCACCCGGCAGTCCGAGAAGCTTGAGGCGCCCATTCCGACTGCGCAGAAGGTCACGCCGGCGCAGCTACTTCAGCAAGCCGACGAACTGGTGTCGCTGGCGCAGCAGGTCCATGCGGACACGCAGCAGGCCACCCAAGGGATGCTGGCCAAAGATCTCAAAGACAAGCTGAAGCGAATCGAGAAGCTGTCGAAGCAATTGCGCCAGGAGCTCGCACTGCAGTGACAGCCGGCAGCCGTCAGCCGCCGGCCAAATGCCGCGAACGTTTTTCACCACGGAGAACACAGAGATCACGGATAAGAATTAACTGCGTGACCTACGCGCGATCTTTGGCGAAAGAGGTTTTTATTTGACTGAGGACAGCTCACTTCAGCGGCGTCTTGAACTGCTCATCAATTTCGATCTGATATCCGGTGACCAGCCGGTTGCTTTCATTGGCCATACCGACAACGGACATCAACTCGTGGAACATCCCGGGCGTCATGCCCTTGTTGCGCGCTGCCACCGTGTGCGAAGCGATGCAGTAGGGACAGCCGTTGGTCACGCTCACGGCGAGGTAGATCATCTCCTTCATCAACGGGTCGAGGGCCCCCGGCGCCATGATCTGCTTGATGTCCTGCCAGGTGCGCTTCAGAAGCGCCGGGTCGTGGGCCATCGCCTTCCAGAAGTTGTTGATCCAGTCGGTTTTGCGGGTGGCCATGATGTCGTCGTAGATCTGCCGCACCTCGGGAGTTGCGTCCGAATATTCAATCAGGCCGAATGTGGCCATGGTGCCTCCAGGAAGACTTGGTTCACGCGAGATACGCGTTCGGTCATTATCGCCAAAAAACGAACACTTTTCTCAATAACTTCTTTTGTTGCACCAATATCGGGGCATAGGGTGTTATAGCACTTTCGGGTGGTGATGGGAAAACTTTACCCGGCAGCGGAAAGAGTTACTCGCCTTTTCAGGAACATAGCTGGATAACTCCTTTGTTTGGTTTGGGAGCACTTGGAGCTAGGGATGCACTATGTAGTGGCAGACGAAGTGGCGCATAGGGTCACTCGGATGCGAATTTCGGCCAGAGTTCGCCTCCGCGAGTGACCCTTTTATTTTCCCTTAACATCCCCCCGAACGAACCTGTCGTACCCCGCTCTGTGGAGTCGAAGAAGCCCTTGCAGATCGATCGTGGTAAATCTGCGCGACCGCCGTCAGGAAACCGAGAATCACGCCGCCAATGCTGCCCAGCATGAGTGGGAGGGTAAGGGGGGAAAATCTCTGGCGCGCCCGGAGAGATTCGAACTCCCGACCTAATGCTCCGGAGGCATTCGCTCTATCCAGCTGAGCTACGGGCGCGCTGCAAAAAATTATACACGCGCCCATTCACACCCGACGTCAGCCGCGGCCGGCATGCCTTTGGCGAGTGCGGGCGGCTTTGCGGGCAGCCCGGCTGAGCTCTGCCGGCCCTTTGGTGCGAATCGCTTTTCTTGCAGCCTGCTTGCGCGAGGCGCTGCCGCGTTGGCGAGCCGACTGCCGCGCATGCTGCGATAACGCCGCATGCGATGCTGCCGAATGGCCCTCTCGCTGCAACGCGTTTTCCACCGCACGCGAACGCTTAGCCGACTTCTTCTTGGCCGGGCGCTGTCCCTTGCTTAAGTCGCGCTCCGCCTTCCTTCGCGTTGCCTCGGAGGTGGCGCCTTTCTTCGGCGGAGGAAGCTTCACTCCGGCGCGTCTGGCTTCCGACAAGCCGATAGCGATCGCCTGCCTGGTGGAGCGCGCACCGTGCTTGCCCTCGCGAATGTAGTCCATTTCTTGCTTGACGAATTCGCCGGCCTGGGTGCTCGGCGACTTACCCTCGCGAGCGTCCTCGCGCGCTCGCTCCAGTGTCTCTTTCTCCGGCATAGATCCTCCTGTTGTGAAATAGATTGGCCGGTGCCAACCAATGAGTGGCGGTCCGTCCGCGTTATAGCAGGGATGCGGTACGCAGGTTACGGGATGGACTACACTACTGCCGAATGGGCCTAGTCAGTTTGCCGAGTACCGCAGGCACGTCGGGGGAAGCAGCGAAGTATCGTCCGTTGTTGCTGGCGCTGGCGGTCGTGTTTGCCGCAGCGACCACCCTCTACAGCGCGTGCTGGATGTATTACACCTCGCTCGGGGGAGCGCCGGTCGAGGTCGGCATGGACACCGAGCAGGTGGCCAGCGGGCTGCTGGTAAAGAACGTATACCAGAATAGCCCGGCGCAACACGCGGGTCTGCGGATTGGCGACATCATTCTCACCCTCGACGGCCAAAACGTTGCGCCGCCCAACGACGGTGTCACCATCGTGAACAGGTTGTGGCTGCGCTCGCATCCCGGCGAGACGGTCCACTTCACGGTGCAACGAGCCGGAGAAGCAGCCCCCCAGTCGATCTCTCCGGTTTTTCGCATTCCGGTTGGCACTGGCGACAGCTCGTTGGCCCGGCGAGGAGCGAGTCGTGTCGTGCTCCTCTATCCTTTGCCGTTTCTGGTGGTCGGGCTGGCGGTATTGTTCCTGAGGCTGGAGGACCGCAATGCCTGGCTGCTGGCGTCGATGTTCGCGGGCTTCATTGCCGTACCGGGCACACCTTTCGCCTGCTTGATCGCTCCTCATGGGCTGCGGCAGTTTCTCAATGGGTACGACACCTTGTTGTCGGGCCTGGCGGCTGGTCTCTTCTATTTCTTCTTCGCCGTCTTTCCCACACGTTCACCGATGGACCGCAAGCTACCGTGGCTGAAATGGGCTTTGTTAGTCATCGGCGTTTCCGTGAGATGGGGCAACTTCGGCGAGGGCGGCGCGGAAGCACTGCCTTTCTTGACCCGTTTTTTTAGTCGCGAAACCCTGGACCTGATCAGGACGATCACCGGCTGGGGAAGCGTTCCCCTGGGCATTGCCTCATTGCTTTCCAACCTGATTAGCGTCAGGGGTGTAGAAGAGCGGCGCAAGCTCAAGGTCATGCTGTGGGGCACGGTAGTGGGAGTCATCCCAACCCTGGCAATCCGTCTTCCCTTCGATCTTTTGCACAGAGACGTACCTTTCTGGCTGGGTTTCACCGAAGTCGTCTTCCTGTTCGTGTTTCCGGCATCGTTCGCTTACGCCGTGGTCAAGCACCGGGTGATGGACATTCCCGTGCTGCTGCGGCGTAGCGCCCGCTATTTCCTGGTGGAGCGGGGGTTCGCGATTCTGATTTTCGTGGTTGCGGTGAGCCTGACGCTATGGTTTGGGCAAGCGTTCTCGCAACGCTTCTCGGCCGGCTCCAAGATGGCGATACCGATTGGCGCGACTCTTGGGGTGCTGCTCGTCACCGGCGCAACCCAAGTGCAGCGGCAAGTGAGGACACGTCTGGATCGTGCCTTCTTCCGCAGCGCCTACGACGCGCAGCAGATTTTGGAGAACCTGGCCGCAACCACGTTGACGGTGAGCGATCGCGAAAGTCTGGCGCTGTTGCTGCACCGGCACATCCATGAAGCGCTGCATCCCGCGCCGCTGATTGTGTACTTGCTGGCCGATGACGGGCGCTTGCGGGCCTATGCGGGTCATCCGCCCGAGGAAGCGCTGTCTCTGTCGGCTAAGGCGGCCAGACTGGAGCCGATACGGGGCCGCAGTGAACCAGTTGTGCTGGATCCGGCGACCTTGCGCGGCACGCCGCTGGAGCCGCTGGGGGCGGAATGTCTGGTCCCGATTCGAGGCTCCTCTGATAAACAACTGCAAGGCCTGGTGGCCCTGGGACCCAGACTCTCGGAAGAGCCGTACTCGACGCGCGACAAACGGCTGCTGGCGTCGGTCGCCAGCCAGGCCGGCATCGCGATGCGAAGTATTTCGCTGGCGGAAAAGATGGCCGAGCGCATGGAGGCTGAGCGGCGCAGCGAACAGGAGATGCAAATTGCGCGCCAGGTGCAGAGCCGCCTGCTGCCGCAGGAGGCGCCGAAGCTGGCGACTTTAGAATGCGCCGGCAAGTGCATTCAGACGCGGGCGGTCGGCGGAGACTACTACGATTTTCTCGACTTCGGTTCGGGCAAGCTGGGACTGGTGCTCGCCGATATTTCCGGCAAAGGCATCTCCAGCGCGCTGCTGATGGCCAATCTTCAGGCCAGTTTGCGCGGGCAGTACGCGCTGGCGCTGGAAGACATTCGCCGTCTGTTGCGCTCTGTGAATTCTCTGTTTTACAAAAACACTGAGACAAACAACTACGCCACCACCTTCTTCTCTATTTATGACGACGAGAGCCGAACGCTGCGCTACGTCAACTGCGGCCACAATCCGCCAATCCTGATGCGGGCAAGCGGCAGCATCGAGCGGTTGGATGCCACGGCAACCGTGCTCGGGCTGTTCGAGGACTGGGATTGCTCGGTTAGCGAACGGCAAGTCGCCAAAGGAGACGTCCTGCTTATCTATACCGACGGCATCTCCGAGGCGGCCGCAAGTGAGGAAGCGGAGGAGTTCGGGGAGGATCGGCTAATCGCAGCCTTGAAAGGTTATTGCTGTAAACCTGCCGGCGAGATGCTCGACGGGATCATCGCGGAAGTGCAACGCTTCAGCAAGGGCGAGCAAGCGGACGATATGACGCTGATTGTGGCCCGGGGCCGGTAGAACGCAGGTTTCCCAAAACAAAACTCAAACGTTCACAATTGCGCAATTCTGCTACCGAAACTCCTTTCACATTTGTCTAACAGAGATAGGGGATTGTTTGTCCCCTCGAGTGTTTCATCGGAACTAATTCCCACATTTCCACGTAGTAGAACTCAGAACAGAATGCTGCCCGTTGGCGGAGGGAGCAGTGGCGAACGGCAAGAACAAGAAAAGGCGCTGGGTGATAACGACCGCGGTCTCAGTCGCCGTGGTGGCGCTGGTGATTGTCGCGGTAGCGGCGACTCGTGGCGGCACCAAAATCGATCCCACCAAGCTGGCAAAAGTTGAGCGAGGCGACATCACCAAGAGCGTAGTCGCGACCGGCAAGGTCACTCCGATTACAAAGGTCGAGATCAAGTCGAAGGCCAGCGGCATTGTGAAGAAGCTCTATGTCGACACCGGCGATCGCGTGAAGCAGGGTCAGTTGTTGGCCGAACTGGACAAGGTGGAGATCGAGGCGGAGGTGAATTCGGCGCGCGCGCAATTGCTGTCCTCGCAAGCGAACCTGAAGAGCGCCCAGGCGGACGAGAAGCGGGCAGAGGTAGACGCCGAGGGGGTTGACATTCCAACCTTGCAGCGGGCGTATGAGCGAGCCAAGGCGATGTCGAAAGACGGCGTGGTCTCAGAATCCACGCTCGATGACGCCGAAAGAAATTACATCCTGGCGGTGAACAAGCGCGATGTGGCTCGTGCACAATTGACGGTCAACAAGGCAAAGATTGCGCAGGCGCAAGCGCAGGTGGAGAAGGACCAGGCCAGTTTGAAGCAATTTGAGGAGCAGCTCAGCTATACGACGATTACGGCTCCCATCGATGGCGTGGTGCTTTCGCGTGACGTGGAGGTCGGCGACGCGGTCAGCTCAATTCTGGTGCTTGGCTCCGGCGCAACCCTGGTGATGACGCTGGGCGACACCAGCGAAGTCTACGTCAAGGGCAAAGTCGACGAGAGCGATATTGGGAAGGTCTACCTGGGCCAGCCCGCGCGTATTCGCGTGGAGACGTTCAAGGACAAAACTTTTACCGGGCATGTGACCAAGATCTCGCCCATGGGGGTCGAGAAAGATAATGTCACGACGTTCGAGGTGCGGGTTTCGATCAACAATCCCGGCGGCGAATTGAAAGCGGAAATGACGGCCAACGCCGAGATCATCCTGGACGAACACCACAATGTGCTGATGGTTCCCGAAGGCGCAATCCTGTACGACAAAGACAAGAAGGCTTCAATCGACATCCCTGTTCCCAGCGCCAAGGACGGAATGAAGAAGGTCCCGGTCACGATTGGGATTTCGAACGGCGTGAAGACGGAGGTCGTTTCCGGTCTGAAGCAAGGGGACCAGGTGGTACTACAACAGTAGCTGTTGGCTGTTAGCACTTAGCTATTAGCTTTTGGCTGTTAGCAGAAAGCTACAGACTGCGATTGCTCAGCGCCCAAGAACGCAGCTTGGGACCGTAAGCTAAGAGCTAAGGGCCACGCTACTCACGCTACTAAGGAGCGGCATTGTGAACAAACGTTGTGCTGCTGTCCTTTTCAGCTTCTTGTTACTTCCCGTTCTGCTGCACGCCAGCAGCGAACGGCATTTCGATCGCACCTTGCAGGTTTCCGGAGCGGTCAACCTGGACGTGACCACAGGCTCCGGGGACATCACTGTCAAAACCGGCAGCGCGAACCAGGTTGTGGTGCATGGGACCATTCACAGCAACAACTGGATCTTCGGAAACGAGAGCGCGCTGCAAAAGGTCGAATCGAATCCGCCCATTCAGCAAAGCGGTAACGGCATCCGTATCGGCTATGACCTGCCGGAAGACGTGCGACGGCGTGTCTCGATCGACTACGAGATCACGGTCCCTCCTGACACGGCGCTCCAGACCCATAGCGGCTCGGGCAACATTGAAGTTTCGGGAGTCCGCTCGGATGTGCAAGCCCAGACGGGTTCGGGAGACATTCGCGTGCGCGATGTGGGGCGTGGAATTCATGCCCAGACGGGAAGCGGCGCCATTCGGGCCGACAACGTGGCTGCGCCCATCTATGCTCACACCGGCAGCGGCGACATCGAAGCGAGCCTGACCGGGTCGGGCGATGTGGACGTTCATACCGGCTCAGGCAACATCCAGGTACGCGGCATTAAAGGCGGAGTGCGGGCGCAGACCGGCAGCGGCGAGATTGAAACCGACGGGGCTGTGACAGGCGCCTGGCAATTGCATAGTGGGTCCGGCAATATCCGGTTAGCGGTTGGGTCGGGCAACGGTTTCAATCTGAATGTCCACACCAGTTCCGGTTCAATTCATTCCGACTTGCCGATCACGGTGCAGGGTTCGATGGGCAGACAGGGGTTGAAGGGAACGGTCCGTGGTGGTGGCCCTGAGGTCGAGGTTTCTACCAGCTCGGGTGATGTGGACATCAAGTAGCAGTTTCCCACCCGCAGCGGTTCTGGTGAGGTCACCGCTATTGACTATGCGCGCGGCTGCGGCTACTTTGCGGATACATGTCTGAGGGCCGGATCGTCACCTTCACAACTGATTTTGGCCTGAGCGATGCTTTCGTCGGCATCATGCATGGCGTGGTGCTGAACATCCATCCAGAAACCACCATTGTTGATGTCTGCCATGCCGTCGCTTCGTATGATGTCTTCGATGGCGCGTGGACCATTGCGCAGGCCTATCGTTTCTTTCCGTCGCGCACCGTGCATGTGGTAGTGGTGGATCCGGGAGTGGGCAGCGCACGCCGCCCCATCATCGTCGAGACGAAAGACTACGTCTTGGTTGCGCCCGATAATGGCGTGCTCTCGCTGGTCGAGGCGCGCGAGCCGAAGTTCGTGGTTCGGCATGTGACCGCCGAGCGCTATTTTCTGCAGCCTGTCAGCCAGACGTTTCATGGGCGTGACGTTTTCGCGCCGATTGCGGGGTGGCTCAGCAAAGGAGTTGCGCCGGCGGAGTTTGGGCCGGTGATCTCCGATTACGTTCGGATTGCACTGCCGCCGGTGGAGCATGTCTCTGAGAACAGCGTGCGCGGTGTAGTGCTGAAGGTCGACAAGTTCGGCAACCTGATCACCAACATCGGTGAGCGCGACGCACCTGCTCTGTTCGGACCTGAATCGACGCCGGTCAGCATATTAATTGCGGGAGAGACGATCGGGCGCGTGTGCAAGTCGTACGCGAACGGTGGGAACGATGAGCTTTTCGCCATTGTCGGGAGCTCGGGTTATCTGGAGATTGCGGCCCAGCAGGCGTCAGCGGCAGAGAAACTGAGTGCAGGGGTGGGAACGCCGGTTGGGGTGGTGCAAGGGGGTTCGTGATTTGGAACTTCCGTTTCGCTATTCGTTTTTCGCCAAACGAGCCTTAGCTTTTAGCAGTGCCCGTCCTGCGAAATTGCTGACAGAGATGGATGAGGGCTATTAGCCTGCTTCAACCTCTGGCTAAGCGCGAATAGCGAAGGGCGAACAACTATTGATGAACGTCATTCCAGCGAGCGACTCGTCACTGCTGGTTGTCTTCGGCGAAGCAATCTCCCCCGACCTCCACAAGCGCGTCATGGCGCTGTTTCGTGGGTTGCAGAACTGGCAAGATCTGCGGATCCGCAACCTGCATCCGGCATACGCGTCGCTGCTCGTCGATTTCGATCCGCTGCGGTTGACACACGACGAACTGGCTTCTGTCGTTCAACGCCTCGCAGTCTCTACGGAATTTGCCGAGGAAACGCCGACTGATGTTGTCACGATTCCGGTCTGTTATGACGCGGAGTTCGGTCCCGATCTGTCCGACATCGCGCAACATGCGGGGGTCTCGGTGGAGGAGGTTATCCGGCTCCATTCCTCCCCAACATATCTCGTGTATTTCCTCGGATTCTCCCCCGGTTTCGCCTACCTCGGGGGCTTGCCCGAGCGCTTACACGTGCCCAGACTTGCAACTCCCCGGCCATTGATTGCCGGCGGGAGTGTTGGAATTGCCGGCAGTCAGACAGGGATTTATCCGGTGGATTCTCCCGGAGGCTGGAGACTGATCGGGCGAACACCTGTGCCTATGTTCGACCCGGAAGCAACACCGCCAACTCGTCTGCAGCCGGGCGACGGGATGAAGTTCTCTCCCATCGATCGCGCAATGTTTGAGGACATGAAGCGCGAGGCTGAGGCCCGGTGTGCATGACGATTCGAGTCGCTAAGCCGGGATTCTTCACGACGATCCAGGACCTGGGACGGTATGACTGCGCTCACCTCGGCATCTCTCCCGCCGGGGCCGCCGATCCGTTGTCATTTCGCATCGCTAATCTTCTGGTGGGCAACGACGCCAATGCTCCTGCGTTGGAGATGACCTTGCTCGGTGCGGCGCTGGAGTTCGAGGAGAGCGCCGTTGTCGCGTTCACCGGTGCAACTTGTGCAGGCAGAGCCGCTGGCGTTGAAGTGCCGGCCAACACAGCATTCGAGCTCCCGGCGGGAACGGTCCTGGAATGCGGGAGCATGATTGACGGTGCGCGGTGCTACCTCGCTGTTCAGGGTGGATTCGATATACCGCTGATTATGGGCAGCGCGGCGACATTTGTTCCTGGCCGTTTTGGAGGATTTCAGGGACGCAGCCTGCAGGAGGGAGACGTGCTGCAGGTTCGGCAACACGAATCGGGGGGCGTCCGCTCGCTGCGACCTGGTGTTCTTGACTCATTGCGTGCGCCCGGAGCTTTGCGTGTCACAAGAGGCCCGCAGCAGGACTGGTTTGCGCCGGAGGCCTTCGAGCAACTGTCCTCCACTCCGTACAGTGTCAGCGAACAGTCGGACCGAAGGGGTTTGCGGCTAGAGGGAGCTGTCGTGCTCCAGCGTGAACAATCGGAGCTGCTCACAGATGGTATCCCGCTGGGGGCAATCCAAGTGCCGCAGGACGGGCAGCCGATTATTCTATTTGTCGATCAGCAGACCACCGGAGGATATCCGAAGATCGCGAGCGTGATCGCCGCCGATCTTCATCATGTTGGCCAGCTGCGACCCCGCGACCAGGTGCGATTCACGGAAGTATCGGTTGCAGAGGCGATCCAAATGTTGGGAGAGCAGGAGCGCCGGCGGGGAGAGATTTTTGAAGACATCTCATAAATGACCGCGTGTCATACTCCACCGCCGAAAGCCAAAGTTTAGTTCTCACGCAGACTCGGAAGACGTGCCCTGACACAAAGCGCTTCATAAGATGGCCTCTTGTGTCGTGATGGCGCGATATTCTGAGGGTGTTTAGCGCGCGGGCTTCGACATGACGGACATTCCTATCGATATCAATGCCGATCTGGGTGAGTCTGAAGAGTCTCTGGCCAATCGAACTGACTTCGAGCTGATGCGCTACATCACGTCCGCAAATATTGCGTGCGGGGGACATGCGGGCAACGAACGAACCATGCGAGAGACGCTCTCCGCGGCTCGCAGGCTGAAGGTCACGGTTGGGGCGCATCCGGGTTACCCTGATCGCGCGAATTTCGGGCGCGTTGTTTTGACGCTCTCTCCAGCAGAAATCGAGGACTCTGTCGGTCAACAGATTTCTGCGCTGATGAAGATTGCCAAATCGCTGGACATGGAGCTGGCGCACGTGAAGCCGCACGGCGCGCTGTATCACGCGGCCAGCACGGACCGCGAGGTCGCGCTCGCCATTGGCCGTGCGGTGAAGGCGATTGAGGCGGGGCTGGCTATGATCGGCCAAGCCGGCTCGCACGCTCTGGACCTGTGGCGCTCGATGTCACTGCGAGTTGCAGCCGAAGCCTTCGCCGATCGCGTTTACGAGCCCGACGGTAGGTTGCGCAAACGTAATCTTCCCGGGGCGCTACTTGATGATCCTGCGCGCGCGGCGCAGCAAGCGGTGGACATTGCGGTTCGACATAGGGCCATCACTCATGAGGGCACTGAATTAAGCATTGCGGCGAACACCATCTGTATCCACTCGGACACGCCGGGCAGCGTGGACATTGCACGCGAGGTGAATCGCCGACTAAAAGCGGCAGGTGTACGCGTACAATGCTTGTCGTAAGTGCAGACTGTCGGGTGTGCGATTGTCCTTGTGCGCACACAAAAAAGCCCGGCCTTGAGAGCCGGGCTGGAAATATTTGCGCAGGTCAGTTACTGCAGTCTTACGACGTTGCCGGCCTGGGGGCCCTTCTGTCCATCGACGATCTCGAATTCCACCTGATCGCCTTCCTGCAAGCTCTTATAGCCGTCTGAATTGATCGCGCTGTAGTGCACGAAAACGTCTGCGTTGCCATCGTCGCGGCCGATAAAGCCGAAGCCCTTTGCGTTATTGAACCACTTTACGGTCCCTTTCAATTTCACTTTCTTCTTCCTCCGGGCAAAGCCCAACAGCACTCCCACCCCGAGGGTGCTGGTTTTAAATTGCGTCAATCAGGTTGGACCGGGCCCAGAGTTAAGGAGAGCCTTAGGAAGGACAAATCCCCACGCGAACTAATGGCACGGCGTCGGAGCCTGCTTGAACTGCGTATTCTAACTATGCTCCCGTTTCGTGGTATTGTCAATAGAGTATACAAGCGGGAGCCGCAGTTTTAGCGGGTTTTTGAGATGTCTCTGCCGGAACAGGCAGTTAAGGCCTCATGGCCCAAAGCGCTAGGCCAAGTCTCCGCGCCGAAGGGCCTCGGACAGCCAGAGGACGCCTGCGATGGTTTTGCCATCACGAATTTTGGTCGAAAAAATCATCTCAATCGCCTTCGATAGAGGAACCAGTTTGCACGTGATCGACTCGTCCTCTTCCGGTTGGGCGTCGCCCAATGTGAGTTGCCGAGCCAGATAGATGGTCATGGTTTCGTCGAGGAAGCCTGGGCTGGAATAGAAAAACAAAGCGCGTTGCCACTGCCTGGCACGGTAGCCGGTTTCCTCGATAAGTTCGCGCTTGGCTCCAGTGAGCGCTCCCTCGCCGGGATCGATACGGCCGGCGGGCAACTCCCACAAGTAGCTCTGCGCAGCGTACCGGTACTGGCGCTCCAACAGAACACGCGGCTCGTCAGCCTCTTCCTCAATGGCCAACACGACCACCGAGCCAGAGTGCCGAACGACTTCACGAGTGGCACTGATGCCGCAGGGCTCCTCCACCTTGTCGGAGCTGACTTTGAAAACCTTGCCTTGATAGACGACCTTGGACGACAGCACTTTCACACGCTTGTTGCTGGCTGCTTTGGTCACGGAAGGCTTGTGGGTTGGCATGGAACAACTATAAGTCAGCCTGGCGGCTGCCGTAAGCGAGCGCCAATCTGCTATGCTGCCCGCCGTGCGCAAGAAATCGCTTTCGAAACGCCCTGACATCAGCATCATCGGCCCGGGAAACCTGGGCAGCGCGCTGGCTCTGATGCTGTCTGCGGCAGGGTACAGAGTGACGTCCATCGCGGTTCGACCAGGCAGCAAGGGCATGCGACAAGCAAAGGCTGTGGCGCGCCGAGCCGGCTCGCGACTCGTTCAACATGGAAAGCAACCTCTCGACAGCGACGTCGTCTGGATCACCGTTCCCGACGACGCGATTGCCGGCGTGGCAGGCGCTTGGGCACAATCGGGTGACTGGAAGAACAGGATTGTTTTCCATTCCAGCGGAGCGCTGAGCAGTGACGAACTGGCGCCCTTGCGCGCGAAAGGCGCAAGGGTGGCATCGGTTCATCCCATGATGACCTTCGTTCGCGGCAGAGTGCCGGACATCGCGGATGTCGCCTTCGCCTTGGAAGGTGATGCGGTCGCTGTAGGGGCGGCACGAAAGATCGTCGCGAATCTTGGAGGAATACCGTTCGCCCTCAAAAAGCAGAACAAGGTGCTGTATCACGTCTTTGGAAGCTTCGCGTCACCGCTCGTGGTGGCGTTAATGTCTACGCTGGAGGAGGTGGCGCTGGCGGCAGGTATTCGCGAAGGCGACATCAAGCGGATCATGCTTCCGCTGCTGTCACAGACGTTGCGCAATTATCTGGAGCACGATGCCGCAACGGCATTCACCGGACCTATCGCCCGAGGGGACGTGGCCACGATTCGCAAGCACCTCGCTGAACTTGAAAAGCTGCCCGAAGCTCGAGGCGTTTACGTAGCCCTGGCTAAGACAGCGCTGAAGAATTTGTCCGTCAAAGCCGAGGGGGATATCGCGCGAGCATTAAAGATGTAATTATTCTTCCGTTGTCGCGGAAAGCGAGGCAGGTTATCCCGGCACTGCTACCGCAGCTTCAATGGCGACGCTAATCTTTGGCGCATGCAGCAGAGTATTGTGAAGCAGGCAGCGATGTACCGCGTCGTCGATTGTGAAACCATTTCTTCCCTCTACTAAGGAAGAGCGGGAATTTGCGGAAAAGGATTCGGGAGAAAAAGCACTTAGGGGTCAGCACTCAGCATTCAGCCAACAACGCAGCCTTTGAAGAAATCCTTCTTTGGCGGCCGCCGCACGATCGCAATTGGCTGAGTGCTGTTTGCTGAATGCCGACGGCCTCTAGAACGCCCAGCGCAGCAGCGTAGCTCCAGAGGTGAAGCCCGCTCCCACCGCCGCGAGCAAAACCAGGTTGCCCTTCTTGAGCTTGCCTTCTTCGATTGCCGTCTGCATTGCAAGGGGGATGGTGCCCGCCGTCGTGTTGCCGTAGCGATCGATGTTTATGATGACTTTCTCCAGAGGCATCTTCAGGCGCTCGGCGGTCGCGACAATGATGCGCTTGTTCGCCTGGTGCGCGATGAAGCAGTCCACGTCCTGCCCGGTAAGGCCACTCTTCTGCAGCACGCGCTCCGTCATCTCCGCCATTTTTTTTACGGCGTATTTGAAGACTTGCTGCCCGTCCTGATGGATGTAATGCATTTTCTTATCCACGGTTTCATGCGATGCCGGGTGCAGGCTGCCGCCTCCGGGCATGTTGAGAAACTGTCCGCCCGCACCTTCGACTTGGGCCTCCACAGCGAGGATGCCGTAATCTTCGCCTTCTTCCACCGGCTCCAGCAGCACTGCGCCCGCGCCGTCGCCAAAGATGATGCACACCGCGCGATCGGTGAAGTCGGTCATGGAGGAGTTCACGTCGGAGCCGATCACCAGTACTTTCTTGTAGCGACCGGACTCGATGAACTCGGCGCCCGCATTCAGCGCATAGAGAAATCCTGAGCATCCGGCCGAAACGTCGAAGCCCCAGGTGCGCTGGATGCCGAGCTTATGCTGCACCAGGCACGCGGTGGAGGGATACATCATGTCCGGCGTAACTGTACCAACAACGATGAGGTCGATGGTCTGCAAGTCGAGAGGATGCGATTTCTGCAGGTTCTTTACCGCCTCGACAGCAAGATCGCTTGCCGCCACTCCTTTGTCGGCCAGGTGGCGTTCGCGAATGCCGGTACGTTCCAGGATCCACTGGTCGGTGGTGTCAACCATCTTTTCGAGGTCTTGATTAGTCAGAAGGCGAGGCGGAACGTAGGTACCGAGGGCGGTAATTTTTGCGCGGCGCGGACTAAGCAATGAGTGCTCCGGTGGTTCGCTCTTCGCTTTTCGTTATTCGCTCTTCGCGAGAGGTCTTGCTTATGCGGGACCCAGACGTAAGAGAGTCCGCCCGCCGAAGTTATGCCAGGACTGCAAGCGAACAGCGAATAGCGGCTTCATTGCCAGGCGCCAGTTGACCGCTGCACACGCACTGGCCTGCTACCGTTGCTTCCTTCCGGACCTGGCGGGGTTCACAAGATTGCGTTGCGCGGGACCAGCGCCCGACTTCTCACTATAGCATCAGTTTTTGGCGCCGCGGTTCTCGGCGCCAAGCCAGGACGGCACCGGCGTATGTCTGTCGACGATGAAACCTTGCGTCCAGTGATCTTTGTTCAGTTCGTACGGGTAAATGTGAAACCCCTCTGGAAACTCGGCAAAGCCTTTCTGATTCTTCATACGCTCAATTGCGGCTTGTGCTTCGAATTCACTCGAATAAACCCCAATGAAGAGCTCGCAGTCATCGCAGTTTTCGCGTTTCTGCTCGAACCAAAGCATGTAAACGGTGTTAGCCATGAACGCTCCCTTGCGAGTGTAATGTAAAATAATAAGATTGCATGCCTTCTAAGATCGATTCTATAGCGCTCCACCACCCCAATAAGCGCAAAATCGGCGCTTCTCGGGGACCCCAGCTCCACCACCCCAATAAGCGCAAAATCGGCGCTTCTCGGGGACCCCAGCTCCACCACCCCAATAAGCGCAAAATCGGCGCTTCTCGGGGACCCCAGCTGCAGGACATCGCTGAAGAGGGTCCCACGACCGCTACTCCCAAAAAAATAGGCTTTGTCAGCCTGGGCTGTCCCAAGAACCTGGTGGACAGCGAGGTCATGATGGGTTTGCTGTCGCAGGGCGGGGCGCAGATTACGTCGCGTGCCGAAGATGCCGACATCATCGTCGTGAATACCTGTTCCTTCATCGACTCAGCAAAGCAGGAATCGGTCGACACGATTCTGGAGATGGCGCAGCACAAGGCGAGCGGCCGGGCGCAGAAGCTGATCGTCGCCGGATGCCTGGTGGAGCGCTACCGCAACCAAATTCAAGAGAACATTCCGCAAGTCGATGCTGTAGTCGGCACCGGCGAGCTGGAGCAGATTCTGAATGCCGCCGGAATACAGCCGCCGTCTGGGAACAGCGATTCGCCTTTCGTCATTCTGAATACGCGTCCCGAGGCGGAGGCGCGGGAGTCCGCAGGCCGCTTCTCGAAGGAAGCCTGGGATGGCGCGATCGCCGACTTGCCGAACTATCTCTACGATGAGAACACGCCGCGAATCTTGGCGACTCCGAAATACTCGGCGTACATCAAGATTGCGGAGGGCTGCGATCATCCCTGTTCGTTCTGCATCATCCCGCAATTGCGCGGCAAGTTTCGTTCGCGACGTTTTGAATCGGTGATTGCGGAGGCGCAACGGCTGTCGCGGCAGGGCGTGCGCGAGATCACCCTGATTGGGCAGGACACCACCTGCTACGGCGAAGATTTCGGCCTGAAGGACGGGCTTGCTCTGCTGCTGGAGCGGCTGGCGCAGATTGAAGAGCTGCGCTGGATCCGGTTCCTCTACGCCTATCCCAACAAGATCACAGGCAAGCTGCTGGAGACGATTGCCGCGCACGAGAAGATTTGCTCGTACATTGATGTGCCGTTGCAACATGCTTCGCCCGATGTGCTGAAGCGTATGAAGCGCGGCGCAGGAGCCGAGATTTTTCTTCGCTCCATCGAGAAGATGCGGCGCGAAATCCCCGGCCTGACGCTGCGCACGTCGTTCATCGTCGGCTTCCCCGGTGAATCTGAGCGCGATTTCGAGCAGCTCTGCGACTTCGTTCGCGAGGCGCAATTCGATTGGCTGGGCGTCTTCGGCTACTCCGACGAGGAGGGTGCTGGGGCGTTCGAATTGGCAGACAAAGTGCCGGCGCGTGAGATCGAGCGCCGCCGCAAGAAGCTGATGTCGATCCAGAAGCAGATCAGTCGCAAGAAAAAGCGGGCGCTGATCGGGCGGCAGTTCGATTTATTGCTCGAGGGGCCGTCCGCGGAAACCGAGCTGCTGTGGGAAGGCCGAACCCAGATGCACGCGCCCGAGATTGACGGTACGGTGTATGTCAACGATTTCGGCGATCGCGAAGATGTGTGCGAGGGCGAGTTCTACCGCTGCGAGATAACAGAGGCGCATGAGTACGATGTGGTCGCGCGGATTGTTTAGCAATCAGCACTCAGCAATCAGCATGCGGCCGGATTGGCTGAATGCTGATTGCTAACTGCTGATTGCTATGCCGAAGAAACGCGGTGCCAGCCTCCGCTGTCCCACCTGCCGCAAGATCGTGCTGGCGTCTGATCCGGAGTTTCCGTTCTGCAGCGAGCGCTGCCGTCTGATCGATCTCGGCAAATGGGCGAGCGGACGTTACGTTATTTCCTCACCGCTGAACGACCCGGAGACCGATAATTCAAATTATCCAGAGCCGAATGACAAGAAGCCAAACTGAGCCGGTGCCGACATCGCAACCTGTACCGCTCTGGGCGACGCTGATCGCCACATTTTTCGGCGCAGGGCGGTTGCGGCCAGGTCCGGGAACATGGGGTTCACTGGCAACAACGCTGCTGTGGTGGCTGCTGGCATCGCATGTGCCTCCCTCGGCCCGGTCACCAATGACTGTTGCACTGATCGTGATCGTCGTGGCCATCGGCATCCCAGCTGCGACCCTTGAGGCACGGGGGTGTGGCGAGAAAGATCCATCGCATGTCGTCATCGACGAAGTCGCGGGGCAACTGGTCACGTTAATTGCGTGTCCCATCGTGTGGCGAGCGCTGCTCGCGGGCTTTATACTTTTCCGAGTGTTTGACATCCTGAAGCCGCCACCGATTCGCAGCCTGGAGAAATTGCCGGAAGGCATCGGCATTGTGGTTGACGATCTGGGGGCGGGCGTTTATGGCCTGATCACTTTGCAACTACTATTGCATTTCGGTCTCATTCACTGATGGCGGCGCGCTCACTGAGTTGATGATGGATCGCAAGACGGGAACGAAAAACGTAAACGGCAAGCCACACATCGACGCGCTCGACCCACTGTGCGCTTTGCCGGGTGGTGAGGTCCGCATTGTGGGCAGCGGTCTGGGTCCGCACCAGTTGCGGCGTCCGCGGGTGAGCTTCGGCGACCTCGATGGCGCGGTGATCATCAGCTCCGAGCAGTTCATTGTGGCGCGAGTTCCAGAAGGCGCGGCCTCCGGCGAGGTCGTGGTAGCTACAAATGGCTTTCGCAGCAATCCGCGCGAGCTGCGGCTGGCGGTGCCAATTGCTGAGAACCTGCACCCTGTGGCGAATCCGGCAATCGATGCCCAGGGCAATATCTACGCAACATATTCCGGATCGCGCGGGCAGAAAGTTCCGGTCGCCATTTACCGTATCGACACGAATTACACTATCAAGCCCTTTCTACACGAGATGATGAACGCGACCGGGCTGGCGTTCGACCGCTCCGGCAGCTTGTACGTCTCGTCGCGCTATGACGGCACCGTGTACCGCGTCGCGCAAAACGGCACCATGACTTCGTACGCCGAAGGCATGGGAGTTGCGACGGGCATCGCCTTCGACCGCAGCGGCAATCTTTATGTTGGCGACCGCAGCGGAACCATCTTCAAGATTGCCCGCGACCGGCAGATTTTCGTCTTCGCCACCATGGAGCCGAGCGTCGCGGCCTATCACCTCGCCTTCGGCAACAACGGCAACTTGTACGTGAGCGGGCCTACGACGTCGAGTTTCGACGCCGTCTATCAGATCGACCCTCACGGCGGTGTCACTGATTTTTACCGCGGCCTGGGGCGTCCGCAGGGGATCGCACTCGACGTGGACGACAACGTTTACGTGGCAGCGTCCCTGAACGGCCGGCGCGGGGTCGTCAAAATCACTCCCGAGCGCAAGGCTTCGCTTGTGGTCTCCGGACACAACCTCGTAGGACTCGCGTTTGCTCCCGGAGATTCGGCGGTATTGGCGACGACCAGCGGCGTTCACCACCTGTCATGGGGGATCGAGGGACGGTCGTTGCTGCCGGAGAGCTAGGCAGCGACTAGCCATCAGCAACTAGCAATTAGCGATTAGCATTTAGCACTTAGCACTTAGCAAGCCGGATCTGCTGCGTGTACTGGCCAACTGCTAAGCGCTAAGTGCTGCTTTTGCTAGACTGAAGCCGTGATTGCGGAGATCATCGCCATCGGCTCGGAGATGCTGACTCCGTTCCGCCAGGACACAAATTCTCTCTTCCTCACCGAACGCCTTAACGAACTGGGAATTAGCGTCGCATTCAAGACGGTCGTCGGCGACAGCCTCGACCACCTCACCTCCGCCGCGCGGACTGCCATCAGCCGCACCGACCTCGCGATTTTTATGGGCGGACTCGGGCCAACGAAAGATGACCTGACCCGTGAGGCAGTGTCGGCGGCACTAGGAGTTGAGCTGAAACGCGACCACGCCGTTGTTACCGAGATCTATAAGCGCTTCGCCGAGCGCCGCCTGCAGATGCCCGAAAACAACGCGCAGCAAGGCGACGTGCTGCCAGGAGCTGTGGTGCTAAACAACACCAAGGGCACTGCACCTGGGCAGTGGCTGGAGACCGACTTCGAGGGCAAGCCGCGAATTATCGCTTTATTGCCCGGCCCTCCTCATGAGTTGCGGACCATGTGGGACAGCGAATGCATGCCGCGTTTGCGCGAGAGGGTCCCGGCGGCAGCGATCGCCACTCGCGTGCTGAAGGTAGCGATGATGGGCGAGTCGGCTGCCGATCAGCGCACCGCTCCCATCTACCAGAAGTATCGCAATGTCGAGACCACTGTACTGGCGGGGCAGGGGCAGGTTGAATTTCACCTGCGCGCGACGGCGGCAACCAAAGAAGAGGCGCAAGCGGAGGTCGATCGTCTGGCCGGCGAACTGGAAGACGAACTGGACGACGCTGTGTTCTCTTCGCAAGGCGAGTCGCTGGAGGAGATCGTCAACTACTACCTCCAGATGCGCAATGCCAGCCTCGCTGTCGCGGAATCATGTACCGGCGGATTGGTGGCGGAGCGGATCACATCCGTCGCGGGCAGCTCGCGGTCATTTCTAGGTGGGGTTGTCGTCTACTCCGACGAACTGAAAACGCTGTTCGCCGACGTTCCGCCGCTGATGATCGAAAATCACGGCGCGGTGAGCCGAGAGGTCGCAGTGGCGCTCGCGGAAAACATTCGCGAGCTATGCAATGCGGATATCGGAGTCGGCGTCACCGGCATCGCCGGCCCCGGTGGAGGTACCGACGAGAAGCCGGTGGGGCTGGTTTATATCGCCGTGTCCAACGGTCACCAGCACGAAGTGGTCCAGCGGCGATTTTTCGGCGACCGTGAGCGCGTACGGCGCTGGGCGAGCCAACAGGCGCTGGACATGGTGCGGCGGATGCTGATGTGAAACAGAGCAACTAGCAATTAGTATTCAGTGTCATGCGTCTATTCGTCGCGCTTGATATCGATCCAGACATCCGCGCGCGGATTAGCGAGTTTCGCGACGAGATGCGACCGTACGCGCCCGACGTGCGCTGGGTCGGGCCGGAGGCGTTCCATATTACGCTGCAATTTCTTGGCGAGACGGAAAAGCTGGAAGCCATCAAGCAAGCGTTGCAGCAGGTGCGCGGTGTCCCGATCAGCCTTTCGTTTCATGGCACGGGATTTTTCCCGACGGCGAAATCCCCGCGGGTCTTCTGGGTGGGCATGCAGGCTGTTCAAAGCCTACAACTTCTCGTAGACTCCCTCGGCGAGGCGTTGCAGCCGCTCGGGTTCAAACGCGATGCGGGGCCGTTCACGCCACATCTTACGTTGGCGCGCGCGGGGAGTGGGCGACCAAAGCCGGTCAAAGGCGAGCACGCTGCGGCTGGACTTAGCGCGTTGCGCGCTAAGCTGGAGGGTCTCCCATCGCCGGAGTTCGGTACAATGACGGCGCGCGAGTTCTCCTTGTACCAGAGCAAGTTGTCGCCGGCAGGATCGAAATACACCAAGCTGGCGACATATCCGCTCGCATAGCTTGCGCTTTCAGGCTGTGGCCAAACTCGTCCTCATCATCGTTGGCGTTTCCTACCTGCTGGGCTCAATTCCCTTCGGCTATCTGCTGATGCGCGTCTTTCGCGGCGTGGATGTGCGCACCACCGGCAGCGGAAATATCGGCGCCACCAATGTTGCCCGCACGGGATCGAAGGGCCTGGCAGTTGCGACGCTTTTGCTGGACGCGCTCAAGGGCTACGCGGCTGTAATGTTCGCTTTCTGGATCGTAGGAAGGTATCGGTTCGAAGGCCAGCTTCCAACCAGCATTTACGAGCGCAGCAGTGAAAGTATGGGCAGCCACACTGTTTTCATGCTGGCGGCGTTGGCGGCGTTCGTCGCGATACTAGGGCACGTCTTCACTGTGTGGCTGCGGTTCAGGGGAGGCAAGGGAGTGGCGACGGCGGCAGGCTCCTTCATCGCATTGGCACCGCGGGCCATGCTGGTGGTCTTGGTCCTTTTCGTATTGATCGTTGTCCTCACGCGCCACGTTTCGCTGGGCAGCATTGTGGCCGCCGGGGCGTTTCCATTGTGTGTCTGGTGGCTCAACCCAGCCGAACGCACTACGGCGCCGGTCCTTCTCCTGATCGCGGCCTCATCGGTGCTGGTCATCGTTCGCCACAAGGACAACATACGGCGTCTGCTGGCGGGCACGGAAAACCGTTTACGTTAGGAACAACTGCTCGTGAGTGAGATCGCGGTCATCGGCGCGGGAGCATGGGGCACGGCGATTTCCGTCGTGCTCGGCCGGAAACGCACTCACAACGTGCGGCTGTGGGCACACGAGCCTGAGGTCCGCGAGAGCATCGCAGCCTGGCATGTAAATGAGCTTTTCCTTCCCAGGCAAGTCATTCCGGAAACTGTGCGTTGTACCAACAGCTTCGAAGAAGCACTCGCTGGCGCCGAGATGGTAGTCAGCGTCATGCCGTCGCATCACACTCGCGATGTCTTCGAGACGATGCGGCCTCATCTGCGAAGCGACATGCTGTTTGTGAGCGCGACCAAAGGCATTGAGAACGACTCACTGTTGCGCATGACGCAAGTTATTGCCGAAGTCTTAGCCAGCGGGGACAACTTCCGTCCGCGCATCGGTGCACTCAGCGGGCCAAGCTTCGCGAAGGAGGTCGCCAAAGGCGATCCAACGGCAGTCACCATCGCCTCGAGCGACAGAGAGCTGGCGGCGATCGTGCAGCGGGAGTTCAGCGACCCGCGCTTTCGCCTCTACACCAACGACGATGTCATCGGGGTGGAATTGGGCGGCGCGTTGAAGAACATCATTGCCATTGCTGCGGGAGTTTTGTTCGGTCAGGAACTGGGGCACAACACCGTGGCGGCGCTCATCACGCGCGGGCTGGCCGAAATGACACGCCTGGTGGTTGCCTGTGGAGGCCGAGCTGCAACCATGTCCGGACTGGCCGGGCTTGGCGATCTGGTGCTGACCTGCACGGGCGGCCTCTCGCGCAATCGCACCGTCGGTGTCGAGCTGGGACGCGGCCGCAAGTTGGACGACATCATTGCCGGAATGCATGGCATGGTGGCTGAAGGCGTGTTGACCACAAATGCCGCGGTAGGCCTGGCGCGAAAGGCCGGCGTTGAAATGCCCATCACCGAGCAGATGCACGCGATTTTGCAACACGGCAAGTCGGTGGAAGATGCCATCCGCGACCTGATGGGGCGGCCGTCCACCAGCGAATTCGCTTTGGCGTAGCTTCAGCGCGAGTTCCAGCAACGGGTGTTCATCATGGCGCGGAGTTCCGGATACCACAACGCATCGCGGCAGCCTCAACTCACATCTAAGATGCGACAATAGAAGCTCTGCGTACATGCATGTATGCGCTAAGTACACCATGGAATCAAGAGAAAGCAAGCTGTGGTGGTGTGCATCCAAGTTCCGTTGGGCCGAGCTAATAGCGGCCGCCGCTGCGGTCTTTTCTTCCTGCCTAGCGACAGCTCAAAACCAGGCGCCAGGTCTCATCTCGCTGCCGTCAGCGGAACAGGTGATTCAGCGCAATCAGGATCCCTTCGCCGGTTCGATTCCTCAAGGCAAAGCAACGACGGAAACTATCGATCTAACAGTCCCGGAAGCGCTCAACCGCGCCTTGAAGTACAACCTGGGTCTTTATCTCAGCGACCGCGTGACCGAGCAGACCCGGGCGGCGCGGCTTCGTGCCCTCAGCGAGCTGATGCCCATGGTGAACGGGTCCGTCAGCGAGCTGGCCCAGAAGATAAATCTGAAGGCGTTTGGATTTGCCTTCCCCGGGTTTCCGACCTCGGTTGGACCATTCGGCTTGTTTGAACTGCAGGCCGCTGGGACTTGGGATCCTCTCAATCTGCATTACATCAGCGGCGTCCGCGCTGCCACAGAAGATGTGAAGGCGTCGCAATTCAGCTACCGTGACGCGCGCGATACGGTAGTGTTGGCGGTGGGAGCTAATTACCTTCTCACCATCGCCAATGAATCTCGGGTGACAGCCGCTGAAGCGGAGTTGCAGTCGGCGCAAGCCTTGTATCAGCTGGCGGTTGATCAGGAGAACGCCGGCCTTGCACCCCAAATTGACACCTTGCGCGCGCGGGTGCAATTGCAAACCCAACACTCGGTGCTCATTCAGGCGCAGAATGACCTGGAGAAGCAGCGCATCGCTCTCGCCAGGGTGATCGGGCTTCCGGTGCAGCAAAAGTTCCGTCTGGTGGATCGAGCTCCGTATCATCCGCTGCCGGAAGCAGAAGTTGCAAACGCCTATGAACGCGCATTGCAGACCCGCCAGGATTATCAGGCTGCACTCGCGTCCTTGCGCGCGGCACAATACAACCTCGACGCGGCGTGGCAGCAACGGCTCCCGTCGATCGGTTTTTCTGGCGATTACGGCGTTCTTGGCTTCCACCCAAGTGCCCTGGGTCCGAACTGGACAGCGGCAGCAACGCTGGCAATTCCGATTTTCCAAGGCGGAAGAATCGAATCGGACATCCAACAAGCCAGGTCGGTGCTGAAGGAACGACAGGCCCAGGTTGACAACCTGCGAGGAAGCATTGAGCAGGACATTGCCAATGCGTTGCTCGATCTGAAAGCTGCCGCCGAGCAAGTCGAGGTCGCCACCACCGGGCTGGACTATGCCCAGCAAACGTTGCAGCAGTCGCAGGATCGCTTCGCGGCGGGAGTGACGAATAACGTTGAGGTGATCCAGGCCCAGCAGCAGCTCGCGTCGGCCAACGACCAATACATTGCGAGTCTCTTCGGCTACAACATCGCGAAGGTGCTGTTGGCGCGTGCGATTGGAAACGATGAACAGGCGGTGAAACAATATTTGTCCGAGCCAGGCAATCTGGTTCCAGCTAATCCGACCGCGCCGCCCAACACGCCAAACGCTCCGACAACTCCGGCGCCTGCGCCTGGACCAGGGCAGGCTCCGAGCGCGTCGCCGACCAGCTTCTCTGTCGGTGCGTTGCAGGTCCTTCCGAGCCCAGGGAAGAAAGAAACAGATCTCATTGCCGCGCCGCAAGCGCAAAGCGAGCCAGCAATCACGAACACTACAGGCCGTCATCAATAAGGCTGACAGGTGAAAGACGAGATGAGTCCTGCGACAACAGAACCGAACGAAGCGGAACCTTCCGAGGTGCAGGGAGAGCATCCGGAGGAGCATCACGACCCGGAACTCCGCGAACGTGGTGAGGACCGCCGTGGTTTTTTTCAAAAGCACCCCGCCGCGAAACCCATTGTCTTCCTGATTGCAATCGTTGCTGTAGTCCTGGTGGGTTGGTTCTGGTGGGAAAGCCGGCACTGGGAAAGTACCGATGATGCGCAGGTCGACGGCCACATATACCCGATCAGCCCACGGGTGAGCGGCCACGTGATCAGGGTAAATTACGATGATGGCGCATTCGTGCATAAGGGCGACATACTGGTGCTCATCGATCCCACCGACTACGCGGTCGCATTGGAGCGGGCTCGCGCCGATTACCAGGATGCCGAGGCGCAGGCGGAAGCGGCACGTTATGGGGTACCTGTTTCCAGCGTTGGCTCGGTGAGTCAAATCCGTTCCGCGGCGGCTGATATGGACGCGGCGCAGGCGTCTGTTGCCGTGGCGCAAAAGGAGGCCGAATCCGCCCAGTCGCAGGTGGTAGAAGCGCAAGCCGACGCCCTGAAACTAAACACTGACGTCGAGCGTTATCGCCAGCTTTTGGGCAAACGCGAAATCTCGCAGCAGCAGTTCGATGCCGCAATTGCCGCAGCCACGGCTGCCAATGCAACCGTCCAGGCACGGCAGGCGGCGTTGCTGGCGGCGCAGGCCCAAGTAAGAAATGCCCAGACGAGGATCGAGCAGGCGAACGCAGAACTGCGCAACGCCCAAATCACACCGAAAACGGTTGCGGCGACGCAAGCCAAGGCGCAGTCGGCTGACGCGCAGGCGCAGCGGTCAAAAGCAGCACTCGATCAGGCGCAGCTCAATCTCTCTTACACAACCATCGTCTCGCCGGTCGACGGCATAGTGGGGAATCGTTCGGTCCAGGTCGGTTCGAATGTTGCTATGGATCAGGACTTGATGGCGGTGGTCCCGACCCATGAAATATGGGTGACGGCCAATTTCAAGGAAACACAACTGGCCAATATGCATCCCGGACAACCGGTTAAGGTCAAGGTGGACACCTATGGCGCTAAGACATGGGATGGACACGTGACCGCCCTCGGCGGCGCGACCGGCGCCAAGTTCAGCCTGCTTCCACCGGAAAACGCCACCGGAAACTACGTGAAAGTAGTGCAGCGCATCCCTGTGCGAATCGATTTCGATGGCAACGACAAGCCTGATTTCAACAGGAACGGAATGCTCCGCCCCGGAATGTCGGTCGAGCCGGACGTCAGAGTTCGATAGTTAACTTTTCCATTATGGATTCGTAAAGAAAAGCCATGAAGGCCGGCTTTTTATTGTCTATACCTGTTCGGGAGGTAAGAAACCGGGTGTTACTAAAGTTTTGATTTCGGGAAATCACCCGAAATAGGGAGTCGTTTAGCAGGTTTTTGGTGAATAATGCATGGACATCTTGTAATACTCTGGTATCGCCACGACGTCGATGACTTACACCATTCTGCCGAACCTTGTAGCTTTAGCGGTTCTGGTCGCCGTCTTCTGGGCGATCTCGCGAAAAGCAACCAGCGAGCGCCTGTACCTTTGGCTTGCCGGATGGGTCCTCGTTCTGGTGCACTTCGCAGCGGAGTTTCTGGATACGGGCAAGGGTGTTTGGGGCAATATCGCTGACACCGTCAGCCTTGATTCGCTTGTGCTTGCCGGCATCGCCTTCCTGATATCCGTATCTGCGCTTACCCTTAGCAACAGACGGCACGTGTGGCTGGTGTTGTCCGCTGCGATTCCGGCGCTTGCTTTTGCAAGTGGACTGGTTTGGGAGGTTAAGGCTACCAGCTATTACTGGGTCGTAATAACGCTCGGAGTAATTGCACCGCTAGCGATTTACTGGCGCTATTGCACTCACAGCCAAGCCAGGATGGCGGGTTTGACCAGCGGCTGTGCGATCGCGGTGGCCGCGATTTCCTGGTTCGTCGCACGTCGTGGTCCGGAGTTAACTTTCATCCTCCTCCTTGCGACGTTGAATTTCGCCGTTGCTTACCTTTATTGGCGCTGGTACAGGCGCATCACTGCCGGGGTGATGACCGCCGTAGGCGGCTTCGTGTTATGGGGTGCCGTATTCCCCGCATCATTTTTGTTGAACCTCTTGGCGCCTTCGCTGAACGTAGAATCCGAGGCTTGGAACGTTCCCAAGTATCTGGTTGCGGTTGGAATGATTCTTAGCCTTCTCGAAGACCAGATCGAAACCAGCAAGTATTTCGCTTATCACGACGAACTGACGGGCCTACCAAACTTGCGCTTGTTGCGAGACCGGCTTGACAAGGCTCTAGCGGTCGCTGCCCGTAGCGGCTCCAAAGTAGCCATCTTGCAACTCGATCTAAATCGCTTCAAAGAAGTCAACGACACGTACGGACATCGCGTGGGAGACTTGGCCTTGCAGGAGGCAGTTAGCCGCCTGAGAAGTTGCATGCGTCAAGGCGATACGCTGGCCCGCTCTGGTGGAGACGAATTCACGGTGGTTGGCGATGTGGCGGACTTAGTGGGAGCCGAAGCGCTGGCTGCCACTCTGGAAGCCGCAATGTCTGGTGCAATTCGTATTGGCGACGTTGAGGTGAAGACTGGCCTGAGCATCGGAGTTGCCTTGTACCCGGATGACGGTCGGGATCCCGACACGCTGCAGGCAGCCGCGGACCGGGCGATGTATGTGGCCAAACGAACGGCGCATCCAGCGCAGACAGTTGCCGCACATACACAAGGGTCATTCTAGGAAAGCGGCTGCTTAGTACACCAATACGTGAGCTGAACACCTAAGTGCCTGGTAGTAAAAGGCTTCCCTAACATGTGCAAGAACTTTCTCTTTCCGGCGGCACTTGTAAAAAACCAGCTACGGCTCAATAACTTACAATCATCTTCTCTGGTATTCCACATGCACCTACTCTACGTTGACTTGGTCTGCTGCGTCACTGCGGCCTAGTCGGCGTCACCACTTCCCGGGACTTTCGAGGCGAACTATGAGAAACGCGGTACTTGCGCTTTCGGTAATTCTGGCGAGCAGCCTATTCGTCTTTGCTGATAACTGCCCGACCACAACCTACGACAACTACATTGTCAGCGGTTTTTCCTGCAACATCGGCGATAAGACGTTCTCCGATTTCGCATACACAGGTACGTCCAGCCCTCCCGGATTTGCCATTCAGGCAGGCTCGGTTGGCGTCACACCTATCACCACCCCAGGAAATCCTGGATTCCAGTGGAGTGCTCCCTGGTTCGCGTCAACTAGCGCCGGGATCCTGGCGCAAGACTCCCTCTTCCAGTTCAACGTCAACGTGGCTCCGGGCGGAGCTCCAATCACCGACCTGAGCCTTTCCATTTCCGGTGTGGGGAATATCGGCACCGGGACAGTTGTGGTTGACGAAACCGCCTGCCTGGGCGCTGTGCTACCGACTTGCAGCGGCGGCCAGTTTGTCACGCTGGAAGTGTTTTCTGGACCCAACGGACAGTTGTTGTCTGACACCGTGAGCTTTGCGGGCGTCACTGAGGTTTCGGTTTCTAAGGACGTTGAGATCCAGGCTGGCACCAACGGTCAGGCGACGCTCTCGGTCGTAAGCGACCAGTTCTCGGAAGGAACGTCAACCGTTCCGGAGCCGGGGACGCTGAGCATGTTCGGAGCTGGTGCTCTGGCACTTGCTGGTTACGCTCGCCGTAAGATGAAGCTGTAGTTCAAAATCTTCGCCAAAGTCTCGCAGGGCCGGAACCGAGGGGTTCCGGCTTAAGTTTTTGACATTTACCCGTGGAAAAGGCCCATCCCCTTCCAAGAATGTGCAAGAAACTGCGCTAGTCCGGCTGAAGTTCTTAAGTTTCTTCTTTAGACACAACAGCTTAGAGAGTTTGTGTCTGGACTCAGAAATGCAACCCTTCTTAGGTGACTCTGTCCGCTGTCTCATCGCAGACTAGTCTGCGTCACCACTTTCCGAGACTTTTGAGGCGAACTATGAGAAACGCGGTACTTGCGCTTTCGGTAATTCTGGCGAGCAGCCTATTCGTCTTTGCTGATAACTGCCCGACCACAACCTACGACAACTACATTGTCAGCGGTTTTTCCTGCAACATCGGCGATAAGACGTTCTCCGATTTCGCATACACAGGTACGTCCAGCCCTCCCGGATTTGCCATTCAGGCAGGCTCGGTTGGCGTCACACCTATCACCACCCCAGGAAATCCTGGATTCCAGTGGAGTGCTCCCTGGTTCGCGTCAACTAGCGCCGGGATCCTGGCGCAAGACTCCCTCTTCCAGTTCAACGTCAACGTGGCTCCGGGCGGAGCTCCAATCACCGACCTGAGCCTTTCCATTTCCGGTGTGGGGAATATCGGCACCGGGACAGTTGTGGTTGACGAAACCGCCTGCCTGGGCGCTGTGCTACCGACTTGCAGCGGCGGCCAGTTTGTCACGCTGGAAGTGTTTTCTGGACCCAACGGACAGTTGTTGTCTGACACCGTGAGCTTTGCGGGCGTCACTGAGGTTTCGGTTTCTAAGGACGTTGAGATCCAGGCTGGCACTAACGGTCAGGCGACGCTCTCGGTCGTAAGCGACCAGTTCTCGGAAGGAACGTCAACCGTTCCGGAGCCGGGGACGCTGAGCATGTTCGGAGCTGGTGCTCTGGCACTTGCTGGTTACGCTCGCCGTAAGATGAAGCTGTAGTTCAAAATCTTCGCCAAAGTCTCGCGAGGCTGGAACCACCGGATTCCGGCTTTTGTTTTCTCGTATTTCCCAAAAAATACGCGCCCGCCTGGCTCCAGGCTTTTCTCTGGTTGACAGCCGCCTCCCGTCTCAGTTGTGATAGATGGTTGCCCATGAAGGACTCCTATGAGCGGATGTAAAACGGGAGGTGCTCGGCTTGCCTTCTGCTATGTTCTGATCTTTGTCCTCTCTCTCGCTGGTTTCGCGCAAGACGCCACCTCTGCCCAAAAGCTCTATGGAACCTGGTACACCGAGGGCACCAGTAGCACCGCCGTGCGCCATGAATTTCGCCACAATGCCGCCACTGGTCACGACGAAATGGTGGTGACCCGCAGTTGCGCCGGTGATCGTAAACCCGTCATCGCCAGAGCGGTTTCTACCGTTGAAGTCTTCGAGGATACGATCCGAGTCCTCAACAGCAGCTCTGATGTCGAAACCGCTCCAGACAAGTCGTTGTGCGAAGCGCGCATTGAAGCCGGCTCCCTAAGCTATACCCTTTCGGATGACGGGAACAGCGTCACCTTGACGAATCCAGGCGGCAATCCGGATCTTTTGGAACTCGCGCGAGCGGATGCTGCCAGTGTAGAAACTTTGCCGCAAGGCCTCTATGGCTCGTGGATGCTGCCTCCGGCAGACAGCAAGGAAATGCGGGTCCAGCTACGGTGGGTGTTCTACTCAACGGCCGAGCATCGTGCAAAGGTGCGCCAGATCGCGGTCTGCACCAAAGGAAGCGACAGCCTTGTATCGCATGCTGACTCCGAGATCACAGTTGCAAAGGACCAGATTACAGTCTTGGAATCGGCCTCTCATGAGCGCCATGACGGCGCTTTCACTTGCAAGGCGAGCATCGCCGCCGGGAGCTGGCGCTATGCCGTGGCGCCGAACGGTGTCACCCTCACCTTATCGATAGAAGGCAGCAAGCCCATGACTCTCACTCGCGAAGCCAAACTCGGTCTGGAGTGAAATCATGTGCTGTCGCTGTTGGTTTCGCATTGCCCTCCCGCTACTCGCGGTCCTTGTCAGCTATTTGGCCGCCGCGCAGGCACAGCAGCGCACGCAGCGCCTGATTCTGAAGGACGGAACAGTTCAGCCGGTGGTTAAGTACGAGCTCCAGGGCGATCGCGTCCACTACCTCAGCGCAGACCGTTATGAATGGGAAGACGTGCCGGCGTCGCTGATTGATTGGGACGCGACGAAGAAATACAACGAGCAACTGGGCAGCGGCAAGCTGCGCGCCAGGGTCGTCGAAACACCCGAGGAAAAAGAGGAGCGGGAAAAAGAGGAGGCGAACTCTCCTGAGATCGCGCCCGGCGTGCGTTTACCTGGCACCGGCGGCGTGTTCCTGTCGGACGAGTATCAAGGGAAGCCCGAGTTAGCGGAAATCGTACAAAACGGCAGCGAGCTGAACAAAACGTCAAAGACCAAGAGCGTCCTGCGCTCGGCGATCAACCCGCTGGCCAGCAGCAAGCAAGCCCTCCAAATCAAAGGAGAACACGCTCAGGTCCAGTCACACGCATCGCGTCCCACCATTTACATCGACATCGACTCGGGTCCCGAGACCGATGCTGCTCTCGGCGACCGCTTTCGCCTGGTTCGCGCAAATGCAAGGAATGGAGTCCGCAGCGTCGGCGATGTGAAGGTCAGCATGTCCGGTAAGACTTCAGAAGAGGCCGCCTTTATTCCCGTCAAAGTCGAGAAGCTGGGGACAGGCGCGTGGCTGAAAGCCGTCCCAACGCAGGACCTGGCTCCAGGGGAGTACGCGCTGGTCGAAATGCTCAGTCCGCAAGAGATGAATCTCTACGTGTGGGACTTCGGTGTGAACCCCAGCGCCCCCGCGAATCCAAATACCTGGCAACCAGTGCCCGCGAAGAGCAATTAGCAGTTAGTGCTCGCCGTCAGCACTCAGCAGTCAGCAGTCAGTGATTGGCACTTAGCATTTAGCATTTAGCATTTAGCACTTAGTCTCAGTAACAGCAAGCTTCGATCGGATTTGAACCATCCGTCTGGCAGTACCTCTGACTTGGGGAACTAAATGCTAAGTGCTAAATGCTGATTTCTTCAGTGCTATCATGGCCCGAGTAGCCATGAGCGGCGGAGTCTGAGGGTGAGCACCTTTGGCGAGCATCTACGACGGCAACGTGAGCTGCGCGGCATCTCGCTGGAAGAAATCGTTGCCACCACCAAAATTGGCCGCCGCCTACTGCTCGCGCTTGAGGAAGAGCAGTTTGACCTGCTTCCCGGCGGCATCTTCAACAAGTCGTACGTTCGCGCCTATGCCAAATGCGTGGGCCTCAATGAGGAGCAGACGGTCGCCGAATACCTCGAGGCGGCCAAAGAGGTGCCGCCCGATACCAGAGTGATCGCCCAGCAACACGAGTCGATCCATTCCGATCGCCGGCGGCAGCGCTACGATTTCCCGTGGTTGCCTGTTCTTGTTCTGCTCGTCATAGTTGCGGGTGGCCTGGCTGGATGGAGGCTGTACCAGGACCACTTCCGGCAGCGGGAAAAAGCGGCCGCGGAAACGACACCGCTTGGATCTGCCGCTCCAGCGCCCTCCCACAGCACATCGACTGCTGCTGCCTCTCAGATCGCACCTTCTTCCCAGGCGACTGCCGCGACCTCGACCGGGCAGCCTTTCGAAGTGACGGTCCGCCCCAAAGACGCCGCTTGGGTCTCGATTAAGTCAGACGGCAAGTACGTTGTTCGTGGAATCCTCAAGCCTCCTGACATCAAAACCATTCGCGCCAGCAACCAAGTCGTCTTCTTCACGGGTAATGCCGGCGCGGTCGACGTAGCCTTCAATGGCAAGAACGTTCCTCTTACCGGCGGGCCCAATGACGAGCAGATACTGGTGTTTGGCGTCCGCGGGCTGCTGCCCAAGGCGGCAGCGCAATGAGCGAAACCCGGGCGCAACAAATCTCGGCCAGGAATACGGGAGAGAATGTGGTTCGCATCGAAGCGGCCGCATTGCGTGCCTTGGCTGACCGCCTTGCCGGGCCTATGGCCGAGCACTTCGAGCAGGCGGTCGATCTGCTGTATTGCTGTGGTGCCGGTCGCATTGTCGTGACCGGCATGGGCAAGAGCGGACTCATCGCGCGCAAGATCGCGGCTACGCTCACCTCCACCGGAAGCCCCGCGCTGTTCCTCCATCCCGCCGAAGCTTTGCATGGTGACCTCGGCATGGTAGTTCGCGGCGATGTAGTGCTGGCGCTCTCTGCCAGCGGCGAGACCTCGGAGATATTGCAACTGTTGGCGACGATCAAGCGCCTCCGCATACCGCTGATCACAATGACCTGCGACCCAGTGCAGAGCAGCCCCGAGGAGCCGCGCACGCTGTCCACGCTGGCGCAGGCGGCCGATATCGCGCTCGACTGTTCCGTCGCTCACGAGGCGTGCTCTCTCGGGCTGGCGCCCACGGCTTCCACCACGACCATGCTCGCGTTGGGCGATGCGCTCGCGGTCGCGCTCTCTGAGCGCCGCGGATTTGCGGAAGAAGATTTCGCTAATCTTCACCCCGGAGGCAAGCTGGGCAAGCGTTTCGCGCGCGTGTCCTCGCTAATGCACAGCGGCGACGCCATCCCGCGGGTCACTCCTGCCACCGCCATGAGCGAAGTCATTTACGAGATGTCCCGCAAGGCGCTGGGCATGACCACCGTGGTTGAAGGTGACAAGCTGGTTGGCCTCATCAGCGACGGCGACCTGCGCCGTCTGCTGGAGCGTCATGGCAAGCATGTGCTCGACCTGAGCGCCGGAGAGTGTATGACGCCCTCCCCCCAAGTGGTGGCGGCGGAGATATTCGCCATCACCGCACTCGACATTATGGAGCAAAAGAAGATTACTTCCCTTCCTGTCGTGGACGCGGAAGGCCGCCTGCACGGTGTGCTGCATCTCCATGATTTGTGGGGCACACAGATGCTGTGAAGCCCAACGAAGACTAGAACTTTTCCGGCCAGCGCCGCGAGCCGCGCAGGACCGCCAGGATCTGTATCTCCTCTGATGTAACCGTGTAGGCCACGATGAACGGTGTTCGAGCAACCACCACTTCTCTGGTGCCTGCAATTCTGCCGGTTCGTCCGGCCAATGGATATCGTTTAAGAACATCAATTGCGTCGAAGATGCGTTTCATCTGGGACGTTGCGGCAGCTTTATTTGTGACTTGCAAATACTCATAAGCCGAAACAAGCTGTTCGGAAGCGCGAAGGCTGAGGCGGATTTTCACCCCTCGAGCCGCTTCCTCCAGGCGCGTTTGACCTTTTCGTAGTCAACCAATTTCCCCGCGCGGGCCTCCGCCAAACCTGCCTCGATCTGCTGCAGATGATAATTATGTAGCGACAAATACTGCTCCACTGCCTCATTCAAAAGATAGCTGCGGTCACGATCCAGTGAGCGCGCCAAACGGTCGAGTGCCCTCACTTTCCTGGGCTCGGTACGGAAGGTAATCACCTGTTTATCCATGAGTTTGCAATAATACCATGTAATACAACGTATTTCAGACGGGCAACGAAAATGAGAACACCGACCCTCGCTCCAGCTGGCTGACTACAGTAATCGTCCCTCCATGTGCTTCGACCAGGGCCTTGGCGATGGCCAATCCCATGCCGGTCCCCTGGATGGTCGAGCGCTGTCCGCGTCCGCGATAGAACTTCTCAAAAATCATTCCCTGGTCGATGCCTTCAATTCCGGGACCGCGATCGGCAATGCTGGTGACGAGCTTCTGGTTTTGCATCTCTGCGGTGATGGTGATCGGTGTTTCCGGTGGAGAGTACTTAGCGGCATTATCGAGCAACTGGGCCAGGACCTCGGTTATTCGGCGCAGGTCCATCCTTACCGCGGGCAGCGACTCGGGCGCGAGCACTTTAACCGGGTGCCTCGACAACGCCGTCTTGGTCATCGCCATCGCAGCGTCTATCGCCTCCCGAATGTGATGAGGTTCGAGCCGAAGTTCGACCGCACCGGCATCGAGGGCCGCCATCTCCGCGGCTTCGCCTACCAGGCGATCGAGGCGATCGCTCTCCTCGTTGATGATGCTCAGAAGTTCGCGCCGCATGTTGTCGTCGAGATTTGCGTTGCTCAACAATGCCTCTGCGGAAGCCTTAATTGCGGTGAGTGGCGTGCGGAAGTCATGCGTAACCGAATCGAGTAGGATCGAGCGCAAGCGCTCACTCTCGCGGCTTGCTTGCGTGTAGGCCAGCTTTTCAACTGCGCCGGCGCGCTCGATGGCAATCGCAATCAGGCTGGAAATCGCGTCCAACGTTTCCCGGGCAACCCCCGCGCCTTCGATTCCGAGCGCTCCCACCGACCTGACTCCTACCCTGAGTGGCACCAACACCAGCTCCGCCGCGCTATCGACCGACGGTTCGCCGCGCTCCGCAACGCGCTTCAGGTCGTCTTCGCTGATCGCACCCTGCGCCTTTATATCGGAGTAGTACACCTTCTTGCGCTCAGGAATGTAAATGGCTGCCGAAGTTGTGCCGAAGGTATCTACAACCGCGCGCGGGATGCGGTTGACCAGCGTCAAGACATTTTCCGTAGTCAGCATCTGCTGGCTGAACGCATAAAGGCGTTCCAGCTCGGTCCGCCGCTGATTAGCACTGAAAGCCTCGCTTCTTGCGCGCTCCGCCAATTGGCTGGCGATCACCGCCGTCAGCAGGAAGGTTGCCAGCGCAACCCAGTTCTGCGGGTCGGCGATGGTGAAAGTGCCAACCGGGGGCAGGAAGAAGAAGTTATACGCCAGCGCCGACAGCACGGCCAAAACGATGGCATAACGCAATCCCCAAACCGCCGAAACGATCAAGACCGCCAATAGAAACGAGAAGCCTACCGTGGTGGGATTAACGTGGAATACCTTGCGGTACACCAGCACGACGAGGAGAACGATCAACACAAGAACTGGGAACCGCACCGCGGCTTTGTCCAGCAGCTTCACAGGGCATGATTGTAGTTGAATCGACAACCGGCACAAACTTGGTCACAATATGCGCAATGGCAAAAACCCCTGAGCAGTGGCTGGAGGAGGCCGAGTCCCCGAAGAAGCGCGGCGTCTTCAAGGTCTTCCTGGGCTACGCTCCCGGTGTCGGTAAAACCTATAACATGCTCAGTGAAGGTATCCGCCGCCATAGCCGCGGTGAGGACGTGGTGATCGGTGTGGTCGAAACTCACGGCCGCGCCGGTATAGCTGAGCTGTCAACCCGTCTGGAAACCGTTCCCCGCAAAACTTTGGAGTACAAGGGCACGACCTTCCAGGAGATGGATGTTGACGCCATCCTCGCTCGCAAACCGCAGGTCGCCCTGGTCGACGAGTTAGCGCACACCAATGTTGAGGGCAGTAAACATCGCAAGCGCTACGAAGACGTTCTGGAGCTGCTCGACGCCAACATTGACGTGATATCGACAATCAATGTTCAGCACATCGAAAGCATCACCCCGATGGTTGCGCGCATTACTGGCGTGATCGTCCGCGAAACGGTTCCAGACTGGGTGATGCAACGCGTGGACGAAATCGTCCTCACTGACCTCACGCCTGAGGCGCTAAAAAATCGCATGAAGCGCGGCGATATCTACCCACTGGATCGCGCCGAGCGAGCCTTAGCAAACTTCTTTCGCCCGGGAAATCTCATCGCCTTGCGGGAGATCGCCTTACGCCAGGTCAGTCATGTGGTCGACCGCGGATTGGAGACCTATCTCGAGAGGGAGCACATCGAGCAGCGGACCCCGATCGCGGAGAAGTTCGCCGTCTGCATCAGCTCGAATCCCGCAGCGCAGTACCTGATGGCGCGTGCTGCCCGCATGGCCGCAGGCATCGATGCGGAGCTGTACGTAATCTACGTGGACATCGGCGGCGACGACTCGCCCGAATATCAGCGCACGCTGCTGGAGAACGTTCGCTTCGCCGAGAACCTGGGGGCGCAGGTCATCCGGACGAAAGGCAAGAGCGTAGCGGAAGAGGTAGCTAAGATCGTTCGTGAAAAGCACATCACGCAGGTTGTCTTCGGGCGTTCGGCAATCAAGGGCCTGAAGAAATATCTGTACCTTTCTGCCATCCACAAGTTCCTGCGCGACGCGCCTGCCGTGGACGTACACATCGTGACCCAGGAGGCACGCTGAGTGCCCGCCGAGCTCTCCAGGCGCAACATCCTGGTGGTTGATGACGAGGCGCAGATTACTCGCGTGCTGCGAACTACTTTGTCCGCCAATGGCTATACCGTTAGAACCGCGGGTGACGGTGACGAAGCGCTCGAAGTGATGCGAGGATGGCCGCCCGACTTGGTGGTTACGGACCTCTCGATGCCGAATATGGGAGGCCTGGAACTATGCCGCCGCATACGCGCCAAGTCCACGGTGCCCATCATTGTGTTGTCGGTGCGCGGCGAGGAGAAGGCAAAAGTCGAGGCGCTCGATGCCGGTGCCGACGACTACGTCACCAAGCCGTTCAACATGAATGAACTGCTTGCCCGGGTGCGGGCCGGACTGCGGCGATCCGCCACGCCGATGACGGAGGCGGAAGTAAGTGAAATCAAGGTCGGCGACTTCCACATCGACTTTGCAACCCGCGTGGTCCTGGTGCGTGGACGCGAGGTCCGGTTGACGCCCAAAGAGTTCGATCTCCTCACCTATCTCGCTCGGCACCCCAACAAAGTTCTCACTCATCGCGCGCTGCTGTCTGCCGTGTGGGGCGGCAACAGCACGGAGCAGCCGGAGTATCTACGTGTCTTCATGAACCACCTGCGCAAGAAGCTGGAACTGGAGAGCTCTTCCCCTCAGTACATCCTGACCGAGCCCTGGGTAGGCTATCGCTTCGAGCCCGGAGAAGATTAGCTCCGAATCTCGCTTACTGAGTGTTGCACGAAATAGTCACGAAATACTGGAGTTTGTCATCACGAGCGAGTCCAAACCGGGCGCCCGTAATGACAATTCCATAGATTGTGCCCACGTTTTGGCTGACCTTCCCGCCCCACTCCCATTCAGCAGCACTGGTTTACGAACCTTTTATACACACTTTATTCGCACTTTACGGCCTTCCTCCTCTAATCGTATGAGCGCGGTCGATAACATCGGCAATTGATGTTCAGCGACCGTGCCGGAGTTGGTATGCAGATGATGGTCTTCTCCGGAATCGTGAGCCTGGCGGCGCTTTTCATGGCCTGCTTCCTGGCAATGCTTTGCTGGGATGACCGCAACCCAAACGGTCGATCGCCGGATCGCCTGTCAGATGCTCTTGTGCTGTGGGGTAGAGGCAGTTCGGTGAGGCCACCATCGGTTGTTAAAGTCGTGAACTCTTCATCATCGCGCCAAGGCACATTGGTGATGATGCGTTCACGGGGAAGCTCCGTTTCGATCAGTCGCAAGCCGACCGATGAGAGACGGTCGCAAGCAAGGTGAAAGGAACATGTCAGAGAATCTGGAACGAGTCGAAGGTTTTGCGGAATTATTCCACCACTACTACAGTGCGTTAGCTCCCGATTTCGGCTGCCCGATCGAGGAGAAGCCGGATTGGCAAGAGCTGACGCTGAACGAGCGGCGGCGTTTTGTCGCGGCCACGCGTCTCGCGCTCATCGAGGCTGCCTCCCGCACCAGTCACCATGAATACGCGCCTCTGAGGCATGAAGGCACGGAAGGACGCGAGTGCGGATGTTGAGACGATGGCATGAGCGGGAGCGAGACTTCATCTCAAGTTCCAAAGTCTGAAGTCTTGTGACCCGCGTGGGAGGTGCTCGTGGGTGAAAGAACGACTTGGGCTACAGAAGTATTGCGCACTGCGATAATCGCCTACCTTCTTCTCGTGGGCTACCTCGCTACCCGCTCTCATCCACACTGGATCATCAGCTAATCTCCTGTTTGCGTCCCTTTACGTAAATTTTATGGGTCGTTTATACGTTCTTTATAAGCATTAACGTCGAATTGTCCCTGGCAGAGCTGGATCCTTCCATGACAACTGCCAGCTTGGGGGCTAGCCTTTATGCGTCTGTATGGATTTAAGAATTTGACCCTAGTGATTCTCTGCGCCGTCCTGACGTGCGCCTGCAGTGCACAGAACACAACACAGAACAGCACAGCTTCTGACCAGGAAATCCCTCCGGCTGTGGCCAAGCAGCTGGAAGCTATGCAAAAGCGGATCGATCAATTGGAACAGGAACTGAAAGCGCGGGGGCCGGAGGGGATACCGCTTACGTCGAAGGCCACCGCACCGGTCCACACGATTGAGGAACAGGCTGCTCCCGCCGTGCCCGGCACGTCGGCGGAGAGTGTTTTGTCGCAACAGGCAACTCCCGCGAACAAAAGACCGGAGCCCTTCGCGTTTGCCGACTTTACCTGGCTCAACGGCAACAGTCGTATCAAAGAGGTACCGTTCGACACTAAGTTCTTTACACCCGAAATTCGCGCTGATGTGGACTACGTCTACGACTTCAACCACCCGCAGGATGACACCATCGGCGGCTCCAGCGAGATCTTCCGCTCTAGCGAATTCCAGGTAACGCAGCTCGGAGTGGGCGGAGACTTTCATTGGGACAAGGTCCAAGCCAGACTGATGACGCAGTTCGGCTTGTACTCCCAAACCACGCCCCGCAACGATGCCAGTCCGGCACGCGGTCAATGGCAGCTTGCCGACGCGTATCGCTACGTTTCGGAAGCTTATGGCGGATATCACTGGGATGTATGGGACGGAATCAATGTGCAAGCTGGCATTTTCATGTCCTACATCGGTCTATTCAGTTATTACCAGTTTGACAACTGGGCTTATCAGCCGTCGTACGTTTCATCGAACACGCCGTGGTTTTTTAACGGTATGCGAGTGCAGATCTATCCCAACCAGCACCTCAAGATTGAGCCTTGGCTGATTAACGGATGGCAGTCGTATGGCCGGTTCAATCATCGGCCCGGTTTCGGGGGACAGATTTTGTGGCGGCCGAACGGCTGGTTTTCCTTTGTGGGCAACCAGTACGTGCTCGGCGCGGACACTCTCGGCGTGCCCGGGCGCATACGCTATCACACCGACGACAGCATTCAGGTCAAGTACTACGACCATCCGGATCGCACCCTCGACAAGATGGCATTCTCCTTAACCGGTGACATGGGATGCGAACACGGTGGCGGCGTCAGTTGCACCGGCAACTCGATACACATAGTCGGCGGTCAGGGTGTTCTCTGGCCCAAACAGAGTTTCCTTGGATACATGATTTACAACCGCTTCTGGTTCCACAAGGACCTCTATGCAGTGACTGTCGGCGGAGGTCAGATCAACAACCCTGGCCGCTACCTGGTATTGCTGCCGCCGATTAATGGAGCAACGGCGGCTTCCGGAACGCCTTATTTCACTGAAAATCCGGGCGATCCCTTCAAGGCTTGGGACGTGTCCGTCACCACCGACTACATGCCTAGTCAGTACGTCACGTTTCGTCTGGAGTACAACCACCGCGCTGCCAACGTGCCGTACTTCTCTGGCCCGGGCGGCGTCACACCGCCGGGCGGAAACACCGGGTCGCCGGGATCGCTTGTTCCGGGCTTTACCCCCGACCTTGTTAAGAGCGAGAACCGTATGACCGGCGCGCTGTTGGTCATGTTCTGAGGTCACGAAGCTTGTAAGTCGGCTAACCAAACACCTTCTCGTAGTAGGCTCCAAGGGGAGCTGCATGGCATCCAAAGTGACGCGAACGGCGGGGATGCCATCGAGGAGGTGTTCACGTGATTTCAATTGCGCGGTGCAGCGGTTGGATTGGAGCGGTGTTTGTGCCTCTGCTTTTGGCTCTGGCGTGTGCAGTGCCGGTTACGGCTCAACAGCGGAACATGGGGGATATGTCCGCGGCGCCAGAGTCAGAGGCGGAGGAAACAACTCAGAAGCTCCAGCAGCATGTGGATGAGCTTGAGTCCGAAGTCCAGGAGTTGCGCGAGCAGGTGAAAGAAATGAAAGCGCTAATGACGGCGAAGACGGTACCTGCGAGCAGCGACAGCGAGCACAGCACGGTCGACGTGCAGGCCTCTAGCCTTGCGCCTTCGAGCAATCCACCGAACGGTGGCCTGCTAACGGCCGACGACCGCAGCACTGTCGATTTTCTGAAGGGGACCACCATCAATGCCATGGTCGACGGATACTATGCCTACAACTTCAACGATCCCGTGGGAAGAGTTAACCTGCTACGCGCCTATGACGTCCTGAGCAACGCCTTCAGCCTGAATCAGGCAGACCTGGTTGTGGAACGCGCGCCCGATGTAGCTGCCGGCAGGCGTTTTGGAGCGAGGCTTGATCTGCAATTTGGGCAAGCTACAGCAACCTTGCAGGGCAATCCGCTCAACGAACCGCGTCCGGACATTTACCGCAACATCTTTCAGGCTTACGGAACCTATGTCGTTCCTCTGGGTAGTGGATTGACCGTCGATTTCGGTAAATGGAGTAGTTCTCTCGGAGCCGAAGGAAACTACACCCAGTTCCAGATCAACTATAGCCGCTCCTACTGGTTCGACTATTTGCCGTTCTACCATATGGGAGTACGTGCGAACTACAAGGTGAACGATAAGCTCGCAATTAACTACTGGATTGTTAATGGGACAAACCAGACAGAGCCTACGAATGGCTTTAAGGATGAGCTATTCGGCCTCGTTGTCACCCCGAACAAGAACATAACTTGGACCATCAATTACTATTTCGGCCAGGACCATCCCAACGCCTTCTCAGTTGCCAGTTGCGGTCCAGTGCCCGTCCAGCCGGGGCTGTGTTTCCAGCAAATCAGCCCTGCACCTAACGGGAAGACGCACATCTTCGATAGTTACGTTAACTGGCAGACCACGCCAAAGCTGAGCTTCCTGCTGGAGGGTGACTATACTATCCAAAGGCTATGGCCGCACACAGCGCCCGGTCAATCTTCTGCTCCTTCCGATGTCTGGGGCGGAGCTGCGTACGCTAAGTATCAACTGACAACGAGGACCTATGCCGCCGCCCGCGCAGAGTATCTCAACGATCACGGCGGCCTGTTCACCGGAATTACAAGCTATGTCGAGGCGCTCAAGGAAGTCACGGCAACTTATGACTTCCGTGTGGCAGATGGATTGGATATGCGCTGGGAGTACCGGCGCGATATTTCGAATCGTCCGCTTTTCTTAACCAGTGTCCAGGATGCATTCAGCACACGCCAGGATACCGCCACCATGGGCGTGATCTGGTGGTTTGGCCGCAAGCAAGGAGAATGGTAGCAGCCCAGGGAGACAACTATGCCGGATCTAGTGTTCGTCGTACTCACGATAGGCTTTTTCGCGTTATCCATAGGTTATGTCTACTTTTGTGACCGCGTCAGGTGAGGGAAAATATGCAGACTCAATCGATCGTCATGATAGTCGTTTGTTCGTTGACCATGATCTACCTCTTCTACGCCCTTCTGCGCCCGGAGAAATTCTGATATGACGGCCAATGGCTGGTTTCAAATCCTGCTATACCTGGGGATGATTCTGTTGGTGACGAAGCCCATGGGTCTATTCCTGACCCACGTCTTCAATCGTGAGCGGACATTCCTGGATCCGGTCATGCGCCCGGTCGAGCGACTGGTATACCGGCTGACCGGCGTCGACGAGGAGCACGAAATGCGCTGGACGGAGTACGCCGCGTCGATGCTCTTGTTCAGCGTGGTATCGATGCTGTTGCTGTACCTGATTCAGCGGGTGCAGCTACACCTGCCTTGGAATCCGCAGAAACTTGCCGGTGTAACGCCCGAGCATCTCGCCTGGAACACCGCAGCTTCCTTCACGACGAACACGAACTGGCAGGCCTACTCGGGTGAAACCACCATGAGCTACTTCACCCAGATGGCCGGCCTCGCCTACCACAACTTCGTCTCGGCAGCGACCGGCATCGCCCTGGCCATCGCCTTTATCCGTGGCATCGCGCGCCGCCAGATGCAAACCATCGGCAACTTCTGGGTTGACATGGTGCGCTCCTGCCTATGGGTACTATTGCCGTTCAGCATCATTGGCGCGCTGGTCCTCGTATCACAAGGCGTCGTACAGAACCTGAAGCCGTATGACACGGTGAAGCTGGTTGAGCCGCAACAAGTCCCGCACATGAACCCCGACGGCAAGCCGGCGGTCGATGCGAGCGGCAAGCCTGTGATGGACACCGTCACCACGCAAACCATCGCGCAGGGACCAGTGGCCTCGCAGGAAATCATCAAGGAATACGGCACCAACGGCGGCGGCTTCTTCAACGCCAATAGTTCGCATCCTTTCGAAAACCCCACTCCGCTCTCCAACTACATCGAACTGTTCGCCATCTTCGCCATCGGCGCCGGACTCACTTACACCTTAGGCCGCATGACCGGATCGCAGCGCCACGGCTGGGCAGTGTGGGCTGCCATGGCAATCATGTTCTTGGCCGGCGTCACGGTTGCGTACTGGGCGGAAGCTCGCGGCAATCCTCTGTACCCGCACAGCGTCAATCAGCACGCCACCGCCATGCAGGCCGGCGGCAACATGGAAGGTAAGGAAGTCCGCTTCGGCATCACCGACTCGGCGCTCTTCGCCACAGTCACCACCGATGCAAGCTGCGGCGCCATCAATAGCTGGCATGACTCCTTCATGCCTTTGGGGGGCATGGTTCCGCTTGTCAACATCATGCTCAGCGAGGTCATCTTCGGCGGCGTTGGCGCGGGCATGTACGGCATCCTTATTTACGTCGTGCTGGCGGTGTTTATTGCCGGACTTATGGTCGGCCGCACTCCGGAATACCTCGGCAAGAAGATCGAAGCTTACGACGTGAAGATGGCCATGCTGGTTGCGCTCGTCTTCCCGCTCATCATTCTGGTCTTCACCGGGATTTCCTCCGTGCACGGCTTTGGCACCGCAGGGATCACCAATCCCGGGCCGCACGGATTCAGCCAGATGCTATACGCGTATGTTTCCGGCGCCGGCAACAACGGCTCCGCCTTCGCTGGGCTCACCGCCAACACGCCGTGGTACGACACCAGCATCGGCTTTGACATGCTGCTTGGCCGCTTCTTCATGATCATCCCCATGCTCGCAATCGCCGGCAGTCTGGCGCAGAAGAAATATGTTCCGCCGTCGCTGGGAACGTTTCCGGTCACCACACCGCTATTCACCATGTTGCTGATCGGCGTGATTCTCATCGTCGGTGCGCTCACCTTCTTCCCGGCCCTGAGCCTGGGACCCATTCTTGAACACCTGCTCATGGCAGCAGGCAAGACATTTTGAGGAACTCTGTCATGGTAAGCACGATCGACCCGAAAGTTACGTTGGACCCGGAGATGTTGCGGGTTGGCCACTCCCCCATGAAGCCACGCAAAAGAAAAGTCTGGCAGGGAAAGATCGTTGCCCGCGCCATCCTGGAGTCGTTTATCAAGCTGGATCCGCGCCACATGATGGGCAATCCGGTTATGTTTGTGGTTGAAATTGGCAGCGCCATCACCACCGTGCTGTTGGTGCGGGGCGGCGGCGCGTTCCTATTCAATCTGCAAATCACGCTGTGGCTGTGGTTCACCGTGCTTTTCGCCAACTTCGCCGAAGCCATGGCGGAGGGCCGAGGCAAGGCGCAGGCCGACACACTGCGCAAGGCGCGCTCAGAAACTGTCGCTAATCGCGTCAACGAGAACGGAGAAGTCGAGAAGGTCACCAGCTCGAAGCTGCGTGCCTGCGATGTGGTCATCGTTTCTGCCGGCGAATTCATCCCGTCCGATGGCGAGATTATCGAGGGCGTCGCTTCGGTCGACGAGTCAGCAATTACCGGCGAGTCCGCGCCGGTCATTCGCGAAGCCGGGGGCGATCGCTCGGCCGTCACCGGTGGCACACGCGTACTCTCCGACTGGATTCGCGTGAAGGTCACCTCCAACCCGGGCGAGACCTTTCTCGACCGCATGATTGCCTTGGTCGAAGGCGCCGAGCGGCAGAAGACGCCGAACGAAATTGCGCTCAACATTCTCCTCGCCGGACTGACCATCATCTTCCTGCTGGCAGTCGTGACCTTGCAGCCCTTCGCCATCTACTCCGGCTCGCCCCAAACCGTATTCGTGCTGGTTTCGTTGCTGGTCTGCCTGATTCCCACGACCATCGGCGGGCTTCTGTCGGCCATCGGCATCGCCGGCATGGATCGCCTCATTCAGCACAACGTGCTCGCCATGTCAGGACGCGCCGTCGAAGCCGCTGGCGACGTCGACACGCTGCTGCTGGACAAGACAGGCACCATCACGCTGGGCAATCGGCAAGCCGCACGATTTGTGCCTGCACCGGGAGTTACGGAAGCGGAAATCGCTGATGCCGCGCAACTGTCGTCCCTCGCCGACGAAACCCCCGAAGGCCGCTCCATCGTCGTGCTCGCCAAAGAACGTTATGGACTCCGCGGCCGCGAGCTGTCGCAGCACGACGCGCACTTCGTCCCGTTCTCGGCGCAAACCCGCATGTCGGGCGTCAACCTGAACGGCTTCGAAATCCGCAAAGGCGCAGTCGATGCCATCGAGCGCTACCTCTTGGAGAACTCACACAAGATGCCGCCGGAAGTGGCATCTACGGTGGAACAGATTGCGCGCTCCGGAGGCACTCCGCTGGTGGTCGCCGAGAAAAGCCGTGGCGCAATGGGCGTGATTGAGCTGAAAGACATCGTGAAGGGTGGAATGCGCGACCGCTTCGACCAACTGCGAGCGATGGGCATTCGCACCGTCATGATTACCGGCGACAACCCGCTCACCGCGGCCGCAATTTCTCGCGAAGCCGGAGTCGACGACTTCCTCGCCCAGGCAACGCCGAAAGACAAGATGGACCTCATCCGTCGCGAACAGGCGCAAGGCAAGCTCGTCGCTATGACCGGCGATGGCACCAACGACGCTCCCGCGCTTGCGCAGGCCGACGTGGGTGTCGCCATGAATACCGGCACGCAGGCCGCGAAGGAAGCCGGCAACATGGTCGATCTTGATTCCAATCCCACCAAGCTGATCGAAGTGGTCGCCATCGGCAAGCAGCTGCTGATGACCCGCGGTTCGCTCACCACGTTTTCCATTGCAAACGACGTCGCGAAGTATTTCGCCATCATCCCGGCTATGTTCGCCGGCACCTTCCCTGTGCTGAACGCGCTGAACATCATGCACCTGAAGACCCCGCAATCTGCGATTCTCTCCGCCGTCATCTTCAACGCGCTGATCATCATCGCACTGATTCCGCTGGCGCTGCGTGGCGTGAAGTACCGCCCGATGGGCGCGGCCGCGCTGCTCCGCCGCAATCTTTGGATCTATGGTGTGGGCGGCATTATTGTTCCCTTCATCGGGATCAAGCTGCTTGACATGCTTATCACTATGGTAGGGCTGGCGTAGGAGGGACCCATGAAGAAGAACCTGCTAATCGCAATTCTGATGACTCTGGTAACGACGGTCCTGCTGGGCATCATCTATCCACTGGTCGTGACGGCGCTCGCGCAACTCATTATGCACGACAAAGCCAACGGGCAGTTGATCGTTGCTCAGGGAAATGTAGTTGGCTCCCGCATCATAGGTCAGCCATTCGTTGGGCCCGCTTACTTTCACTCGCGTCCGTCAGCAGCGGGAAATGGCTACGACGCTGCGAACTCCGGCGGCACCAACCTGGGGCCGACGAATCAGAAGCTGATCGACCGCGTGAAGCAGGACAGTGCCGCAGCGCAGTCGGAGAATCCGGGACGCCGAGTTCCGGTTGATCTCGTTACCACTTCCGCCTCGGGTCTCGATCCCGACGTCACTCCCGCCAACGCCGAATTTCAGGTACCGCGAGTGGCAAAAGAAAGGGGTATGCCGGAAGAGGCGCTGCGAGCGCTGGTGCACAAGCACACCGCCGGTCGTGATTTAGGGTTTCTGGGCGAGCCGAGAGTGAACGTCTTGGAGTTGAATCTCGAACTTGATCAGGTGCGCCCCATGCAGACACGAGCTTCGCGATAGCGTGCGAGCGGAAAGGGTAAGTCCGGTTGTCTGGTCACTCATCGTCAGGCGCACTTCTAGGCTGTAGATGTCAGGAAAGCCATGCTGGTGCCAGTCGTTTTTCCAGGCAGCGGCTCGGAAAACCAAGGCGGACGCTCCGCTCAGGATGACATTGCAATCGTTCGTATCTTGCGGTGACCACTGACAACTGGCAACTGATTCCTCACTCCCACTCAATCGTCCCCGGCGGTTTCGAGGTAACGTCATACACCACGCGGTTAATGCCCTTCACTTCGTTCACGATGCGGCTGGAGATCGTCTTAAGAACTTCGTGTGGCAGCGGAACCCAGTCAGCGGTCATGCCGTCTTCCGAATGGACGGCGCGAATGGCACAAGTGTAGGCGTAGGTTCGCATGTCGCCCATGACGCCCACTGACATCACTGGTAGCAGCACCGCAAACGACTGCCAAATTTTGTTGTAGAGCCCGGCGCGCTTGATCTCGGTGACGACGATGTCATCGGCGTCCTGCAACAGCGCAATGCGTTCGGGCGTGACCTCGCCGAGAATTCGCACCGCCAGACCAGGACCAGGAAATGGTTGTCGCTGCAGAATGTCTTCCGGCAGGCCAAGATCGCGACCGATTTTGCGGACTTCATCTTTAAAGAGGTCTTTGAGCGGCTCGATCAGCTTCAGCTTCATGATCTCGGGCAGGCCGCCGACGTTGTGATGGCTCTTGATGGTCTGTGAGGGCCCGCGAACCGATCGCGACTCGATGACATCGGGATAGAGCGTGCCTTGCACGAGCCACTCGACCTTGCCTTGCATCTGCTCGATGCGATGCGCCTCTTCTTCGAAGACCGCGATGAACTCGTTGCCGATGATCTTGCGCTTCTTCTCGGGATCGCTGACGCCCGCGAGCTTCGATAAGAATCGCCGGCTGGCATCGACCGCGTCGATGTTGAGGCCCAGCTTGTCGCGCAGGTTCTTCTGCACGTTGATGAACTCGTTCTTACGTAGCACACCGTTGTTGACGAAGATGCAGGTGAGCTGATCGCCGACCGCGCGATGCACCAGCTCGGCTGCAACCGAGGAATCGACGCCGCCGGAAAGGCCGCAGATGACCCGGCCTTTGCCGACTGTCTGACGAACGCTCGCTATCGTCTCTTCGATGAAGCTTTGGGGGCTCCAGTTCGGTTTGGCACCGCAGATATTGAAGACGAAGTTGCGTAGGACCTCGGTGCCGTGCGGCGTGTGGTGAACTTCGGGATGGAACTGCACGGCGTAATACTTCGCCGCTGGATTCTGGATGGCCGCGACGGCGTTCGATGTCTTGCCGATCAGTTCGAAGCCAGGCGGCAGCTCCAAGGCCTCGTCGCCGTGAGACATCCAGACCGGCAGCGGACCGCGAAGGCCTTTGAACAACGGCGAAGCTGGGTTTAGCAGCTCGACTTGGGCGTGGCCATACTCGCGCTTGTCGGCGGCGCGTACTTTTCCGCCCAGCTTGTAAACCATGAATTGCAGGCCGTAGCAGATGCCAAGCACGGGCACTCCAAGGTGCAGTACGCGGTCATCTGCCGGAGGCGCATCGGCGTCATAAACGGAAGATGGTCCACCGGAGAGCACGATGCCCGCGGGCGAGTAGCTCTTGATCTCATCCAGAGAGGCGGTGCAGGGGAGGACGACGGAGAAGACGTTCAGTTCACGGATGCGACGCGCGATGAGCTGCGAATACTGCGCGCCGAAATCGAGGACGACGATTGATTGCGTTTCCACTATTTACTCTGCCAGAGGACGGGGGCAGTGTAAAGCGGCAAAGAGGGTGCCGGGTAGACGCATGATATCAACGGGCACTCGAAACCCCAGATCGGTGCGACGCCGCTTCCTAAGTAATTGACCCTCAAGCCGAAAACACCCTCATGAGCCGTCGGCGAAATTCTCAATAAACGGCAGATTATCCAGAGATTACCGCCAGTGCATAGCTTCTCTTGGAGGCGATTGCTAATATGCGCTCTCGAAAGGGGTGCACGATGGCCCGGAAATTTTCCGTTCTTTGCGTGTTGCTGACGCTTACGTCATTGTTTTCGCTGTGCTTAGCCGAGGATGCGAGCCCCAAGCCGGAAGCGGCGTTAGCAACCGTAACCGCCGCCGACCAACTCTACGACCAGGGCAAGGTTCTTGAAGCAGCTGAAAAGTACAGACTTGCTCTCAAGATGGACGGGAGTCTAGAGCTGGCGCAGGCGGGGCTGACACGATCGCTGCTGGCCGCCCAGAAGACCGACGAGGCGCTTGCGGCTGCTCTGGCCGGCATGGCTGCGCATCCCGACTCGACGCGGCTGCTGGTGGCGCTGGGAGACGTACGGTTCCGGCGGGCTGACATGGAGGATGCCGAGAAGGCCTACCAGACCGCACTGCAGATCAACCCGAACGACGCGAAGGCCTACCTCGGACTGGCTCGGCTGTATCAGGCGTTTGCGCTTCAGGCTCATGCGTATGCCGCACTCAAACGGGCCCATGATCTGGATCCGAAGAATCCCGAGGTGCAGCTTGCTTGGATGGACACCCTTCCCCGTAAGGAGCGGTTGGCCGGCTTGCGGGAATATCTGGCCGCGCCGCACCCCGAGACGCCAGAGCAGCGGGAAGCTGCGGAGCAATATTTGCACTACCTGGAGAAAACGGCGGATCAGCCGCCGCACAGTTGCAAAATGGTCGGCGCTGCCGGTGTCAAGGAGTTAAAGCTGGAGTATGTTCATGGCGATATCGCCAGCTTGACGTTGTACGATCCCTACTCCGGAGGACATGCGACCATCGGGAGTTCCGCCTCGCCCATCCTCGGCGTCGGAATCGGCGTGAAGCTGAATGGCAAGGAGCAGCAGCTGCTCCTGGATACCGGCGCCAGCGGCATTTTGGTCACCCGCAAGATGGCGGAACGCGCCAAGCTACAGCGCATCAGCGATATCAAGTATTCCGGCCTCGGCGACAAAGGCAACCAGTCTGGATATCTGGCGCTGGCGGACGACATCAGCATCGGCGGCATGGAATTTCGCGACTGCGTCGTCACGGTCGCCGACAAGAAGGTCGCACCAGAGATAGAAGGGCTGATCGGCGCCGACGCGTTCAGTTCGTTTCTCGTGGACATCGACTTTCCTCAAAAGGTGATGCGGCTGTCGCCTCTGCCCAGCCGCCCCGGTGAGGCCGAGGTGCCGGTCACTCTGAAGGCGGCAGGGATTTCGCTGGCGGCCACAGACGGAGACTCATTCCCGGCTCCTCATGACCGCTATGTGTCGCCGGAGATGGCAAATTGGACGCGCTTTCTGTGTTTCGACCACATGGTGCTGGTGCCGACTACGGTAAACAACTCCAAGCCGATGCTGTTCCTGGTGGACAGTGGGAGCTACTTCAACGTCCTGTCTTCCAGGGCGGCAAAGTCGGCGGCCAAGATTCAGGTGGACGCTAATACCGTTCTGGAAGGCGTCAGCGGACAGGTGAAAGAGGTGTATCGCACGGAAAAGGTCGATCTGGAGTTCGGCCGCTTTCATCAGCCCGGCCTGAATACCACCACCATCGATCTGGCGACGACAAGCCGTGCTGCCGGGACCGAAATCTCCGGCATGCTCGGGTTTTCGGAGCTGCTGTATCTCTTGGACACCCGGATCGACTATCGCGACGGGCTGGTGGACTTCAGCTATCGCGACCGGCACGGGGTGACGCACTGATTTGCGGCCGCTGATCCGACCCCCTCGGATGGATGGAGCGCAATGAACTCACTCATTCCAAAACCAGGGATGAGTGAGGCACCCGCAGACATCGACGATTCTGCGGTATGCTGAATTCACTGCATGTCAGCACGCCAGAAAATCCCAAGACAAATCGCCCGCGGTTGGAAGACCGCCTCGACGGTTTTGTTGCTCGTGTTGTTTGTGTCGTGCCTAACCTGGGCACAGAGTGCGCCGCCTCCCTCGCAAGCTCCCCCGCCATCGCAAGGCTCCAGTAAAGCGCAGCCCACGGCCGGGGGGCAACCGGCACAACAGGACAGCAATCACGCCGACGAGAAGCCTCAGCCGGAAACTCACATCACCAAAGCACAGGCCAAGGAACTCTTCCGCTCGGTGGACGAGATCCTCCACTTCGCCAGCGTGGACACGCTGCTGCCGATTGAGCACAACGTGAAGCGTAATCTCATCACCCGCGAACAGGTGGAGAAGTATGTCGACAAGCGGATGAAGGACGACAAAGACACGAAGCGAATGGAAGAGGCGCAGCTGGTACTGCAGAAGTTCGGGCTGCTTCCGGCGGGATACAACCTGCACGCCGAGTTTCTGCGCCTGATGGCGGAGCAAGTGGCGGCTTTTTACGATCCGCGGTCGCAGAGCGTGAACCTGCTGGACTGGCTGCCGGCCGATGCGCAGAAGCCGGTGCTGGCACACGAATTGACACATGCGCTACAGGACCAGCAAGTCGGTTTAGAAAAGTGGGAGCGCGCGGGAGCGAAGGACGATGCGCCGCTTCCCGATCAGCAGGAGTACGCAGCAGAGGAGGCGCAGACGGCGCGGCAATGCGTCACGGAAGGACAGGCGCAGGTGGTCTGGTTCAATTACACGCTCGCGCCCACGGGCAAGAATATCCTTACGGAGCCTGCCCTGGTCGATGCGCTGCGGGCCGCGATGGGCGATAGCAAGGACTCGCCCGTCTTCGCTGAAGCACCGATGTTCCTGAAAGAAGAGCTGCTGATGCCGTATACGTTCGGGCTCGATTTCGTGCGCACCGTGCTCGCGAACCGAGGCAAGGAGACGGCGTTCGCCGGCTTGCTGCACGATCCTCCAGTGGATACGCGGCAGATTATGCAGCCGGAGACGTATTTGTTGCACCAGGCGGTCGCGCAGCCGATGGTGCCAGATCTTGATGCGCTGGTCGGGCCCGGCTATCAACGCATCGACTTCGGCAGCATGGGCGAGTTCGACGTGTATCTGCTGGCCAAGCAGTACGGCGCCAACGACACGCCCAATTATTACCGGCACTGGCGCGGCGGATACTATTTCGCGGCGCACCCGAAAAGCGCGCCGAAGGACCAGATCGCGATGCTGTATTACTCGCGCTGGGATTCGCCGGAAGCGGCGAAGGATTTTGCGAAGATTTACGCCGACTATGTGCCGAAGCGCTACAAGAAAGTTACGCGCACTCCGGGTACGGAGAAGCTAGCAGTCTTTAATACGGAGCAAGGCGAAGTTATTGTGGAAGGACACGACAACGACCTGCTGATCATGGAAGGGTTTGACGACGCCGTGATCGAGAAGGCACGGCAAGTGTTCTTCTATCACATGTCGTTGCCGGCAGGGGCGTCGCGAAATACGGAGAAGCGTTGACGTTGCGCAATTCAACATCATGGGCGATTGCGCAGCTCGCGTCGTTAGTTCTCGCCGCCTTGCTCCTCGGCTTGCCGCTTGTCGCCCAACAGCTCGACCAAAGCAATTGGGGCAAGAACAGTCCCGGGGTAGAGCTGGGCACACATGAGGATCCGAGACAACGCACTGCTTCCGGCACAACGCTCACCTACAACATCCTCGGCAAGGGCTTCCCGTCAGGTATTCCGTACAGCGTTTGGGGGTGGCCCGTCGGCAAGAAGCCGCAGAAACTCATCGATGGGGCGAGTTTCGACAAGCGCGGCGTTCTGGTGTGTTCTGGCAAGCCGGGCTTCTGTTCCGGACAAGGAACGGATGATGCAATTAATATCCGGGCGACCGCCAGCCTGGGTGAGCCCAAGCGCTTTGCGGTAGTCTCGCCCGACGGCAAAATTGCCGGGTTTGCTGAGGCTGTGCCGTTTCCCATCACCGCAAGTGATCACAACTGCAAGTTATCGATTGTGCGAATGGAACCGCTGGCTGAAGTTGTAATCGTGCGGGTGAGTGGTTTCGCTCCGAATGAATCGTTGGCGCTCACCGGCAATGTCGACCGGGGGAGTCCAGCTCCCAGCCCAACTGCTGCGGCAGATGGTAGCTGGCAGGGTGTGGTTGAGCCCAACCGTGAAGGGCAGAACTCTGGGATGGCGACGGTGAAGCTTTCGGGGAAGGCGTGCTCGCCAGCTCTCACCTTCAATTGGGGAGAAGGTAGTAATAAGCCGCAGTAAGAGCGTCTTTACCTGACGGACGCCTTGTCGGCGGCGGAGACCGGCACCTGCTCCACGATCTCGATGCCGAAGCCTTCCAGGCCGGCGACCTTGCGCGGATGGTTAGTGAGAATGCGGATGCGCCGGAGGTTCAGGTCGGAGAGAATCTGCGCGCCGATGCCGATTTCGCGCTGCGTCTTGCGCTGGCTGGCCGGCAGCGTGGGCAGGCGCTGCTCGTGATGGAACTGGATGGTCATGCGATCGCCCAGTCTTTCGACTGAGTAGCCTTTCGAAGTTGAATGCAGATAAATGAGAGCGCCTCGACCTTCTTCCGCGATGCGGCGCATGGAGGCATCGATGACGTTGCGGCAGTCGCACCAGCTTGCTCCGAAGACGTCGCCGACCAGACAGTGCGAATGCATGCGCACAAGAACCGGTCCCTGGCTCGCATCCTCGAGGTCGCCCTTCACCATTGCGATGTGCGAATCGCCCGTTATCTCCGACTCGTAGGCGATCATGCGAAACTCGCCGTAAGTGGTGGGCACAAGAGCTTCGGCCAGGCGCCGCACGTAACGCTCGTGCGCCATGCGATAGCGGATGACCTCGGCGACGGTGAGCATTTTCAGATCGTGCCGGCGGCAGAACTCGGTGAGCTCGGGCACGCGCGCCATGGTGCCGTCATCGTTCATGATCTCGCAGATCACGCCGGCAGGAATCATTCCGGCCATGCGGGCGAGATCGACAGAGGCTTCCGTCTGTCCGGCGCGGACCAGCACTCCGCCTTTGCGAGCGCGCAGCGGAAAAACGTGTCCAGGACGCGCCAGATCGCTGGAGCGCGTTGCGGGATCGATCGCAACCTGAATGGTGTGCGCGCGATCATACGCTGATATGCCGGTGGTGACGCCGTCCTTCGCGTCGATCGACTCGGTAAACGCGGTGCCGAAGTTGGAGGTGTTCTCGGCAGACATCTGGCCGAGACGAAGATACTGCAGCCGCTCCTCGGTCATGGCGAGACAGACCAGACCGCGTCCGTACTTGGCCATGAAGTTGATGGCTTCCGGCGTGACCTTTTCAGCAGCCATGGTGAGGTCGCCCTCGTTCTCGCGATCTTCGTCGTCGATGACGACAATCATGCGGCCGGCGCGGATCTCTTCCAGAGCAGTCTCGACGTCGCAGAATGGGGGGTGGGTGGACATGGTCTAGGCAGGATTCTAGCAGGACAGGCTAATCCGGTGTCGGTGCTAGCCCGGGGCGACGCGCGACGTCGGCTGTTCAGGCGAACCGCAGATCGCTCGCTTCATTCTGCCAGCGCCGTTCGCGCGCGGGAGAACAATCCCTGAAGAGCGCGGATTACCCAGCGCATTACCATTACGATAACAATGAGCAGGATGAGGACGACTGCTGCGGCCACATAAGGATGTTGCACAGCAACCCAGGTCAGTCCAATTGCTGCCGCGTCTTCGCCGAAGCTCAAGGCCATATTCGAGAAAGGTTCGGGCGAGGGCGTTACTGCGGCGCGCAGAGCGATCTTGCCGCCGTGAGCGGCGAAGGCGATGAGGGCGCCGGCAGCCGCGGTGGCCAATTGCACTCCCGGCGAAAGATGCGAGCTGGCAACATAGGCCAGCACGGCAGCGACGGGAATGCGAACGAAGGTATGGAGAGCGTTCCAGATGAGGTCGAATGCGGGAACTTTGTCGGCGAAGAACTCGAGCCCGAACATCGCCAGACAAACCGAGATGATCCACCAGGAACGCAGCGCATCGAGGCTCGACGGCAGCGAGATCAAGTCGGCGCGCGACAGCAGGCCGAGCGTCGCGATGGTGGCGTAGACGTTGAGGCCGGCGGCAAAACTTGTGCCCGCCAACATGGCCGCGGTCTGGTCGGAGTTCAATAGCACAACACTGGGATGCGTGGAAGGTGACGGATGATTCGTTCTGCTATTGTTCGTGAGAAGCCGCCGCGGCAAGGGTTGTCGTGTGGACAACTCTAGCGGACGGATCGGCTCGCTGGTTTTTCCAGTGCCGGCGCACCCTGGCGGATAACATCAAAGTCACGACAACCTATAGGGATTTCGGAAATTTGCGTGTACTACTGGAGCTTGTTGGGGAGAAGGGTACGTGAGCAGAGCTATTGGCATTTTATGTAGCCGGTCAGGACTGGCATTGATCGCAGCAATAGCAATCGGGGTTCTGTCGTTCAGTGCATGCGCGCAAGACGAACCATCTGCGGAGCCAAGCAGCAGCAAGAGCAGCACGTCTGACTCAGTGCTACCCCGAAAAAGCGTTATATCGCTGAAGGTGGTGCAGCAGTTTTTTCCCTGACGTGACCCGGCAATACAGCACGGGCGCAAACTCGACCGCAGTCGGCAACCCCAAAACTACCAGGATGGTGATTTATGGCACAAAGGACGGCTCAAAGAAGATCACCCTCAGCGTAGACGCGTATGACAATCCGGGTGACGCCTCGTCCGCGTATCAGCAAGCTGTCCAGAAGACGCAACTGGCGGAGTTCAACCCTATTGCGGTATCCCATGTGGGCGACAAGGTCTTCGGCGGTATTGTGACCCAGGGTGCCGAGACGCACATTGGCCTCGGTGTGTTGCAGGGCGCGCTGATTGTGGCGGCGACGTTGGCAGGCTACGACGCCACTACCGAGAATATAGGAAACCTCACGGAGTTAGCCCGCAGAGAAGTCTCCGAGGCGAAAACGTATGCCCGACGAAATCGCTAACAGTGAAAGCCTCCCAAATAGAAAAGGCCGCACGGGGCGGCCCTTATCGGAGAGGCAGTGGGGTTAAAGCGTGGATTCGATCTCGAAGCCCCAGGCTTCCAGGAGAGGCTCGGGGATGTACTTCGAGTTCTTGTTCTTCCGCGCCCATTCGCGCAGCCGGGTGGAGCGGATGTACTGGTCCGGCTGCAGCTTGAATTCTTTCACCACCTGTTCAAACTCGGTGATGGTGGGGACGACCGGACCGATCGGCTCCGGTTTGCCCCAGTTAGGATTGCCACGTCGTTTTGCCATGTTTCGCGTTATGTCCTGTCGTAGAGTAGTAAATCTGGGATGACCGCCTTACTGCGAGTGATGCCTTGGTCCTCATGCCTATCTGATTGGATTCAAGTAGCTTCAACCGCGATTCAGGGCGCTGCTGGGCCTGCCGAGACTACGAAACCAGGAGGGACGTTACTCAGCCAAGGAACGCAACACTATAGTCCGGTTTTCACGTTATTTCAAGCTAAATCCTGTGTTCCCGAGCCAACTACGGCAAAAGTGGTACTCCGGCCGTGGCAGAGCTATGTGCATGATAAATAGACGTGTTACCGGCCATTCGGTAATCGGGAAAAGGGAGCGGGAATCTCGCCTGACGGTCGCGCACAAAAAACGCCACGTTACGCTGGTAAGCGAAGAACGTGGCGCTGAGGTTCATACCCTGAGGGGGCTAGTTGATGCCGATCAGGTAGTTCTGCGAGGCGATACCGTTCACGACAACCTGCATGTCGGTGGCGCCAGTCTCCATGCTGGCCGGAATGTCCACGTGGGTGTACGTCGGACCGGTATAGCCAACCGGCATTGCACTATGGTCGTGGGTGCGGGCATAGAACACATGTCCGGAGGAGACATTCGTGAAGCGCACGATGGGATAGTTCGTGGCGTCCTGGAAGTCGTCACCGTAAGCGTTGTTCTGCGAGGCGCCGTTGAACTTGAAACCGTTCAGAAGAATGGTCTGCCCGCGAGTGAGGGTGGTGTTTTTCAGCAGAACGGTCGGGTTCCAGCCGCTGTAGGGGCTGCCGCCAGGGGTAAAGACCTCGACGTCATTGGTGTAGTCGGTGAACATGATCTGCCCGGAAGGAAGCATCAGGAAGTGTCCCTGGAAGGAAGAATCGTTGATCGCGTTGGGCGGTGCTGGAATCTCGGTCAGCGCGCTACCATTCCACTCGAACACTACCGAGCCGGCCTGGAAAATGCCCGGGCTGGCGAAGACGATCACGTTGCCATTGGTTTCCAGTGCTCCGGGAGCATCGGCGGCGTCGTAGGTGCCGGGGAAGTCCGGGCCGGCAGTCCAGGTGCCCGCGCCGGCGTTGTAGATGGCAGTGTGGCCCGCGCCACCGCAGCCGTTGGCGCCGGTATAGAAGACGTTGCCAGTGGGCATCAGCACGGCAGGACCGACTTCATGGGAACCGCAGTGGTCCCAAAGCTGGACGGGCGTGGTTCCCGGCACAGTCCATGAGCCCGAGTTGGGGTCGTAGAGTTCATAATTCATGCCATTGGGATTGTTCATGTCGACGTAGGCGTCAACGGTAAGCACCTTACCACCGGGAAGCAGGGTCCAGCCTTCCTCATCGTTGCTGTCGAACTTGCCCGTGCCAGTGGAGGTCCAGGTGAGATTCTTAGCGTTGAACAGAGCCTGCTGTCGGCTGACGGCATCGGCCAGCATCAAAGTTCCATTGCTGAGAACGACGGTTGAGGCATCGCCAATGTTTGCCCAACCGCTAGGCGGGTTGACCGATGTCCAGGCATCAGCCACTGGATCGTAAATGGCACCCAGTTTGGTGAAGCCACCGCCATACTGGTTGTATTCGCCGCCCTCGACGAGGACACGACCATCCTGCAACACGGCAGAGCCGAAGAACAGCGGCCCGTATCCCGTCGGCAGGTTTGCAATCGAAGTCCAGGTTCCGTTTACATAGCTGCCGTTAATATCCGGCGTGAGCTTATACCAGGCGAGGCTGGCCACATCTCCCTGCTGATCGTCTTCCTGATGCGCTATGACCGTTCCGTCGGTCAGCAGGAGCATGGCGCCGACATTCTTCGGTGGATTGGTGTTTGTACGTTGCCAGGACTGCGCCGTGGCAACACTGATTGAGCACACGGCGAGCAAAGCGATTCCAAGCGTTCGCAAGAGCTTCATGTTTCTCCTCAGTTCTTAAGTCTTAAATTTTCAGTGTGGTCGAGCGGGGGTTAATCGATGCAAACCCTTGGCGTCCGGCAGGAGGGGCCTCAGATGTACATCTCAACGAACAGCTCTGGAAATCTACTCTGAAGCAGGAGAGAAGTCAATCAGGAACTCTGAACTACTATCGAGCTAGTAGTATCCAAACTAGGCTAAATCCGACAGGCAATTACTTGGACACATTGTCAAGCGGACCTGGCCTGGTCTTAGTTGCATCGTGATGCGACGAACCAGTCTGCATTTGCGTTGTTGGCTGGTGCATTCGGTGCATCGTAGATGAACCTCCCACGTCGCAACCATCGCCAGGAAGCCTGAAAATCAACCCGGACGGCCCGCTGCAGAAACCTAGGAAAGAAATAGTACCGACATGGTACTATATTCATCTAACAATTGCGGGGCGCAAAAACAGTGATTCGGTTTGCCAAATTAACGGATTACGGGCTGGTCCTGATGACCATCATGGCCTGGGACAGCGATGCCGGGGTTCATACGGCGCGCGACCTGGCGTCGGTGTCGCGTCTGCCGCTGCCCACGGTCAGCAAGCTGCTCAAACAATTGCTGCAAAGCGGGCTGCTGAAGTCGCACCGCGGCATCAAGGGCGGCTACGGCTTGGCTAAGGAGCCCAGCGAGATTTCGGTCGCCGAGATTGTCACGGCCATGGAAGGACCGATAGCACTCACCGAGTGCAGCACCGACGTGACGGGCCTGTGCGATTTGGAGCGGTCGTGCCCGATTAAGGCGAACCAGCGGATCATCAGCCAGGTGATACGAGGAGCGCTGGAGAAGGTGGCGCTTGCGGACCTGGCGCGGCCCATGCAGTTGACCGCAATTCGAGATATGCGGGGCAAGCTGGTGCCGACGATTGTTCATTTATCCGGGAGAGTTCAATGAGTTCGAATGTTAACGCGATTCGGGACTTGGCGGAGCGCGAGTATAAGTGGGGCTTCGTCACCGATATCGAAGAGGAGCGCGTCCCCAAGGGGCTTACGGAGGACACGATCCGCCTGATTTCGGCGAAGAAGAACGAGCCGCCGTTCATGCTGGAGTGGCGCCTGAAGGCGTTCCGCTACTGGGTTTCGCTGGAGGCGAAGCAGGCCGAGCCGAAGTGGGCGAACGTGAAGTATCCGCCAATCGATTATCAGGGCATTACCTATTATTCTGCGCCTAAGCAGAAGCCGACGCTGGAGAGCCTCGACCAGCTCGATCCGGAGATCCTGCGCACCTACGAGAAGCTGGGCATTCCTCTGGCCGAGCAGAAGATGCTGGCCGGAGTGGCCGTCGACGCGGTGTTCGACAGCGTATCGGTTGCGACGACGTTTAAGGCGAAGCTCGCAGAGGCGGGCGTTCTGTTTTGCTCGTTCTCGGAGGCGGTGCAGAAGTATCCCGAGCTGGTGCAGAAATGGCTGGGTTCGGTGGTGCCGTACACCGACAACTTCTTCGCGGCGCTCAACGCGGCTGTTTTCAGCGACGGATCGTTTGTGTATGTGCCGAAGGGTGTTCGCTGCCCGATGGAGCTGTCGACCTACTTCCGCATCAATGCGGCGGAGACGGGGCAGTTTGAGCGCACGCTGATCGTCGCCGAGGAAGGCGCTTACGTCAGCTATCTCGAGGGCTGCACTGCACCGATTCGCGATCAGAATCAGCTGCACGCGGCGGTGGTGGAGTTGGTGGCGCTGGACAATGCGCAGATCAAGTATTCGACGGTGCAGAACTGGTATCCCGGCGACAAAGAAGGCCGCGGCGGGATCTACAACTTCGTGACCAAGCGCGGCGCGTGTCGTGGGATCAATTCGAAGATCTCGTGGACACAGGTGGAGACCGGCTCGGCGATCACCTGGAAGTATCCCGGATGCATTCTGCAAGGCGACAACTCGGTGGGAGAGTTCTACTCGGTGGCGCTGACCAATAATTATCAGCAGGCCGATACCGGGACGAAGATGATCCACATCGGCAAGAACACGCGGAGTACCGTCGTGTCCAAGGGAATCTCTGCCGGCCGCGGTCAGAATACGTATCGCGGACTGGTAAAGATACTGAAGGGCGCAACCGGCGCGCGCAACTACACGCAGTGTGATTCGCTGCTGATCGGCGACAAGTGCGGCGCGCATACGTTCCCGTACATTGAAGTGCGGAACTCGACCGCGCAGATGGAGCACGAGGCGTCGACGTCGAAGATCGGCGAGGACCAGCTGTTTTATTTGCGGCAGCGCGGGTTGAAGGCGGAGGACGCGGTGTCGATGATTGTGAATGGCTTCTGCAAGCGCGTGTTTCGCGAGCTGCCGATGGAGTTTGCGGTAGAAGCGCAGAAGCTGCTGGGCGTGAGCCTGGAAGGCAGCGTCGGGTAAAAGCCTCCACATGTTATTGGTGATTCGCGGTCGCGTTTAGATTTGAGGCTGCGGCTGTGTTTGGGTGCCTCATTTTTAAAGACGAACTGAACGACTCATTAAGGACGAACTGAACGAATGAGCTTACTGGAAATCAAGAACCTGCACGCCAACGTGGGTGGCAACGAGATCCTCAAGGGTATTGACCTCACGGTCAATCCCGGTGAGGTGCATTCCATCATGGGGCCAAACGGCTCGGGCAAGAGCACGCTAGCCCAAGTGCTGGCGCGGCGCGAGAGCTACAACGTGACCGAGGGCTCGATTACTTATGACGGCAAAGACCTGCTGGAGATGAAGGCCGAGGACGCCGCCTGTGAGGGCATCTTCATGGCGTTTCAGTATCCGGTCGAGATCCCGGGCATCAGCAATGCGTATTTCTTGCGCTCGGCGTTGAACGCGGTGCGGAAGTATCACGGCGAGGACGAAATGGATGCGATGGATTTCCTGCCCATGCTGCGCGACAAGCTGAAGCTGCTGGAGATGGACGACCGCATGATGAACCGCTCGGTGAACGAGGGCTTCTCCGGCGGCGAGAAGAAGCGGAACGAGATTCTGCAGATGGCCGTGCTGCAACCGCGGCTGGCGGTGCTGGACGAGACTGACTCCGGGCTCGATATTGATGCGCTGAAGATCGTGGCCAAAGGTGTGAATGCGATGCGCAGCCCCGAGCGGGCGTTGGTGGTCGTGACGCACTATCAGCGGCTGCTGAACTTTATCGTGCCCGATTTTGTGCACGTGCTGATGAATGGTCGGATTGTGCGCTCGGGCGGTCCCGAGCTGGCGCTGGAGTTGGAAGAGAGCGGCTACAGCGACATGGAATCGCAAGCACGGGAAACGATGCAGGCGTAAAAGCTGATGGTTGTTACGGCTAAGAAAGCAGATCCCTCGCTCCTCCACCAGCGCACGCAAGAGCGGCGCGCGCCGGGGACCCCGGATTCGCTCGTGATGACAATTTTCAAGTTCGAGGCTCTTTGGGCCGACAAATCGAGGAACCGTAAGACGTGATTACCGCGACACCAGAACTAGAGACCTATCTCGAGAGCTTTAGCGATTTCCAGAACACCGCTCCCGGCCGTGACGTCGGCTGGTTGCGGAAGCTCCGCGAGGATGCTTTCGCGCTCTTCTACGAGACTGGCTTTCCCACAACGCACGACGAGGACTGGCGATTTACTAATGTCTCGCCGATTGCGAGAACTTCGTTCGAACTAGCCGAGGACGACGCCAACCAGGTGAGCAGCGGACAACTGCGGCAGTACGCTCTTCCAGGCGCGGCTTGTCAGCTCGTCTTTGTGAACGGGCGTTTCGCTCGCGAGCTCTCGTCTTTCGACCATCTGCCGCAGCGGATTGGCGCGAGCAGCCTGGCGGATGAAATCAGCACGAATCCTGCTGCGCTGGAACACCACCTCGGTCGCTATCTTGATACGAAGCGTGATGCCTTTGCTGCGCTGAACACCGCCTTCGCTGCCGAGGGAGCTTACATATATCTCCGCAAGGGCACGGTGCTGGAGAAGCCGATCCATCTGCTGTTCGTCTCGACGGCTGCGGATGCGCCGATCATGACGCATCCTCGCAACCTGATTGTCGCCGAAGAAGAAAGCCAGATGGCAGTGGTCGAAGACTACGTGTCGCTCAGCGGTGGCGTGGCGTTTTGTAATACGGCTACCGAGCTGGTTGCGGGCGAGAGCGCGGTCATCTCGCATTACATGCTGGAGCGCGAGCACACGGATGCATTCAATGTTTCAACCCTGCGTATTCAGCAGGCTAGAAGCGCGAATGTTTCGACGCATTCCATCCTGCTGGGCGGAGGGCTGGTACGCAACAACGTGCATCCGGTCCTCGCGGGTGAAGGCGGCGAGTGCCTCATCAACGGCCTGTTCATCGGCACCGGGACGCAGCATCTCGACAACTACATGCTGGTGGAGCACGCACAGGCGCACTGCGAGAGCCGCCAGTTCTACAACGGCATTCTTGACGGCAAAGCGCACGGCGTATTTCACGGGCGCATCATCGTCCACAAGGACGCGCAAAAGACCGATGCCAAGCAGACGAATCGCAACCTGCTGCTTTCTGACGATGCGCAGATCGATACCAAGCCGCAGCTGGAGATTTACGCCGACGACGTGAAGTGCACGCACGGCGCGACCATTGGGCAGATTGAGGAGAATGCGTTGTTTTACCTGCGCTCGCGCGGGATCGACGAGCCCGCGGCGCGGAAGTTGTTGCTGCTGGCGTTTGCGAACGAGTGCCTGGACCGGATGAAAGAGGAGACGGTCCGAACTCATCTGCAAGGACTAATCAATCATCATCTGTTGGGAATGGCGCTTGCGGCGCCGGCGGTCGTCGGCGTTGGCGGCGAGGATTTGGGACGAAACTGGGAGGAGGTTGGATGACCATGGCCGCAAACAGCGTGCCTTTGGAGCTTTCCACGCCCGTGACGGGGGCAGGTATTACAGGCTATGACGTGGAGAAGGTCCGCCGCGACTTTCCCATACTTCACCAGCAGGTGCACGGTCATCCCCTGGTTTACCTCGACAACGCTGCGACATCGCAGAAGCCGCGCGCGGTGATCGAGGCAATGTCCGGCTACTACGAGCGCGGAAATGCGAACATCCATCGCGGCGTGCATTATTTGTCGGAGCACGCCACCGGAGAGCACGAAGCCGCGCGCCGAACGGTGCAGCGCTTTGTGAATGCGGCTGACAAGCGGGAGATCATCTTCGTCCGCAGTGCGACGGAGGGGATCAACCTGGTCGCGCAGACCTACGGACGCACGCACCTTACAGCGGGCGATGAAGTACTTATCACAGCGATGGAGCACCACTCCAACATCGTGCCGTGGCAGATGCTGTGCGAGGAAAAGCGGGCTGAGCTGCGTGTGCTTCCTATAAACCAGCGCGGCGAACTGCGGATGGAAGAGTTGCCGAAGCTGCTGACTGCGAAGACGAAGATGATTGCCGTGACGCATGTCTCGAATGCGCTCGGCACGATCAATCCCGTCCGGCAGATTATTGAGATGGCGCACAGCCGCAACATTCCCGTGATCATCGACGGAGCGCAGGCGGCGCCGCACATCAAAGTGGATGTGCAGGACCTTGATGCCGATTTTTATGTTTTCTCAGGTCATAAGGTGTATGGGCCGACCGGCATTGGTGCGTTGTATGGCAAACTCGACTTGTTGAACGCAATGCCTCCGTATCAGGGCGGCGGAGACATGATCCGCTCGGTCACGTTCGAGAAAACGCTGTATAACGATTTGCCCTTCAAGTTTGAGGCGGGCACTCCGAACATTGCCGGAGCGATTGGGTTGGGCGCTGCCATCCATTATGTGGAGAAATTGGGAGTCGACAACATTGCCGCCCACGAGCACGACCTGCTGGTATACGGCACGGAGGCCCTTTCCGCCATTCCCGGCGTTCGCATAATCGGTACGGCTGCGCAAAAGGCAGCGGTGATTTCCTTTGTAATCGAGGGAATTCATCCGCACGATATCGGCACCATCCTGGATCGCGAGGGTATCGCAGTTAGGACCGGACATCACTGCGCGCAGCCGGTGATGCAGTTCTTCCACGTACCGGCAACAGCTCGCGCTTCCTTCGGGCTATACAACACGAGGGAGGAAATCGACGCGCTGGTCGTGGGCATCAAAAAGGTGAAGGAGGTTTTCGCCTGATGTCCGATTTGCGCGAGCTCTATCAGGATGTGATCCTGGAGCACAGCAAAGCACCGCGAAACTACCGCGAGTTGCAGAACGCGAACCACAAAGCCGAGGGTTACAACCCGCTGTGTGGTGACCACTTCACGATCTACCTCAACCTTAAAGGCGACCAAATCCAGGATGTCAGCTTCCAGGGCTCGGGATGCGCGATCTCGAAGGCTTCGGCTTCGATGATGACGCAGAGCATCAAAGGCAAGAGCAAAGAAGAGGCCGGGAAGCTGTTCGAACAGTTCCACCATCTGGTGACCGGGGAGGCGAATGGCGATCGCGAATCACTCGGCAAGCTGGCGGTGTTTAGCGGCGTTTCGGAGTTTCCGGTCAGGGTGAAGTGCGCAACCCTGGCGTGGCACACGCTTCAGGCGGCACTGGAAGACAAGCAGGAACCGGTTACGACGGAGTGACTCGGCGGGCCGGCGCGGATGTTAGCATCTGAACTTCTCAAGCAGGGGAATAGCATGAGCACCTCACCGCGCCCTTCTTTGCAGTACGCAGTAGAAAAGTCCACTGACGACCGCAGCAATGCGGTTACAACGATTAAGTGTCAGGGCAGAATCGTCAGCGATACGGCAGGTCAGCTGAAAGAGGTGGTCAAGCCTCTGATTCCAAGCGGTGGGCGCATCCTGATTGATCTAACCGACGTCGAACATATAGATAGTTCCGGCCTGGGCGCGCTGGTCGGGCTGAAGGTCTCGGCGGTAAACGCCGGGTACTGCAGGCTTGAGCTGATCAATCTTTCACCCCGGTTAGCGGATCTACTGCGCCTGACCAAGTTGACGCAATTGTTTGCATCATAGCGCAGCCTGCGTCCGAAACCGAGCGATTTTAAACTATGCACATGGGCGTAGCCATTACGTTGAGTCGCGCATGCGACGTCATTGAAATCCCCAGCGGGAGTCGCACCTCCCTGCCTCAAGGAACCGTGGTGCGAGTCATGCAGTCCCTGGGAAGCAGCTACACGGTGAGCGGCGGCCAGTACGGAGCCATGTACCGTATCGATGCGCGCGATGCCGATGCGCTGGGTTTACCCATGCCAGACGCTGCCGATCAGCCTACTGAGCAGCGCGAGTTCAGCGAGCAGCTTGTGTGGGACGAGTTGAAGACTGTCTTCGATCCGGAGATCCCGGTCAACGTTGTCGATTTGGGATTGATTTACGAATGCAAAATCAGTCCAGCCGACAGTGGCGGCCACAAGCTGGAAGTGAAGATGTCGATGACTGCCCCGGGCTGTGGCATGGGAAATGTGCTGAAAGCTGATGTCGAAAGCAAGCTAGGGCGGTTGCCGGACGTCAAGGAAGTCGATGTGGAGATTGTGTTTGAACCGCCGTGGAGCCCGGGGTTGATGTCAGAAGCCGCCAAGCTGCAACTCGGGTTCGATCTCGACTTCGGGGAGCCATCCTCTGGGCTGCCGGTGATGCGGTAATCAATAAAGCGACTCTGTTCCTGCCTGTCGAAACCTCCATGACAAGAAGTGAGAGAATTCCGTTTTGTTCCGCCGAACCTACTTGATGTCCTTGACCTGCAGCAGCGAGCCGTACTCATGGCCGCTGGTGTCGACAGCGCGGGCGATGACGGAATTAAACGCGTCGCGGAACTCGGGATATTTGGCGACAATCGCCTTAATGACAGCCATGTTGTCCTGAAAGGCAACGCCGGAATTACCAGCATTCGTATTCTCATAACGCACACGCAGGTCGAGATTGTTGTCCACGGGCACGGCTGCCATTTCGGTTACTCTGAATACCTTGCCATTGGCCGACAGGCTAAGAGGAGCGCTGTCGGAGGGCAGGTCGCCGGGGCGTGAGCCCTGCATCTCCTCTCCGATCTTGTCGAGCTGCGGCGTACTCATGAAGTTTACCGGTGCGGTCAAATCCCACGCTGTCAGATAGTAAAACCAGGCATTGTGCAATTGCCCCTTGGCCTTGTAGTCGCGCGCCCTGGCGAGATACCACTGACCATTGTGGCCGCCGATGGCGTCCAGCCGCGGATAGTATCCGGCCAGCTTCCACGCGCCGCCGAGGTTTTGCAGGATCAGCGATAGCGTAATAGGGTCTTTGCCGTTGACCTTCTGAATGACAATTGCATACTTCCCCGGCGGCAGGTTGGGAATAGAGAAAGAGAGCCGGTCCTGCGAGTTGTAGATGCCGCAATAGAAATCAGCCCGCGCCAGCGCCGCTTTGGCCTGCGAAGCGTCGAGCAAGTACGTTCCGCTCACGGTTGACTGTCCGTCCGCCAGGTACTGCTTGTTCGTCACCACCGCCTGCTCGATGCTGCCAAAATCACCAGCGATGGCGGGAATTGCGTTTGATTTCAGGCCGGCGACGTCGCCGTTCCTGGACATGTCCAAGTATCGTTTGGCCGCGTTCTCGATGGCAGCCTTGGAGCCGGCGTCGAGGTCGGCACCCGATGAGCAGGTTTGCGCGACGACTTGCGAGGCAGGCAACATTGCCGCCAGCAATGCAATTACGAACCAACACCACTGAAGAAGTCTGGATACAGGAATCATGGCATCACCAGTTTATGACCGGCAGCTTTTGGCGCCTGAACCGTAAGATGCTGGATCGGGCTTCAGCGCCACTCGCCGGTGTAGCCGCTTCGCAATTCTTCGCGATGGAACGGAACAACGGTCAGGCTCGCGGTTTAGAATAGTGGCAGGGTCGGCGAAACGGTACCTGCGCCTCGCCGTCCAACCTTTATGGTACGCCTTAGAACAAAGCTTGCGTGTGCTGCGCTGCTCACCACGGGACTCACGATTGCTGCGAATCACGCAGACGCGCAGGCAATTTCGCCTCAGACTGCACCAGCGTCTGCCGCTGCTCCTGCGGCACCCGGGCAGCCGTTGCACTGGCGCATGGCCGGAAGCTCGTCACAGGGCGTGGCACCGTCACCGCAGGTCGTGGCATCGCCTGGCCAGGCTGGGGATGTGCCTGGACAATCTGCGGCAGCACCGATGCAATCCGCGCCGGCGCAGCAGTCTGCTCCTCCCAGGGTGCGAACGCGTGCCAAGAAGAATGCCGTAGCGGAAGCGCCGCAACCCCCTCCTCCACCTCCAACGCTGGAGCAATCGCCACCGACTGCTCCGCAGGTAAGTCTGCAAAACGGACTTCTGACGATTGACGCTCACAACTCGACGCTGTCCCAGGTATTGCGGGCGGTGCAATCGAAGACCGGTGCGTCGGTGGAGATTCCGGCTGGCGCCGGCAATGACAGGGTTGTCGCCCAACTGGGGCCCGGCCAACCGCGCGATGTGCTAAACAGCTTGCTGAACGGCTCGAGATTCGATTACGTGATTCTGGGTGTCTCCGGCGATCCGGGTGCGGTGCAGAGGGTGATCTTGACGCCGCGCCAAGGCGGTAGCGCAGTGGGCAATGCTACGGCCCAGAACAACCAGCCGCAGAATGCGCAGCCAGCCGAAGCGGATGCCGGCGATGAAGGCATTCCTGTCGCCGACAATGGCGATCAGGAGTATCAGAGCAACCAGGAGCCGCCTCCTCCACCTCCGGGCGGATTTCGGCGTCCGATGATACCCGCGCCGCCGCCGGAGCAACAGAATGGGTTTAATGGAGGCGATCAGCAGAATGGCGGTAAGACTCCAGACCAGTTATTGCAGGAGCTGCAGCAGATGCAGCAACAGCAGCAGCAATATCAGCAGCAGCTGAACCCAGCCAACCAGAACCCACAGCAGTAAGCTGCCAATCGATCATACGGCGACAAGGGAATACCTTCCTGGTAGTGGGGCCCAAGTAGCGCAAGGGAGACGGGTGGCAGCCGCGGCCAACGCAGCGAAAGCGGAATGCAAAAAGTTCTTCTTACTTGGCGCGGCCGGCTTCCGCCTTTTTCACTTCGTCTTCGGCGCTGGCGGGAACTTCGAATTTGCACTCGCTCGGCTTTTTGTCGAAGCGCAGCCCTTGAAATACGGGAGCGCGCATCTTGACACCGCCGCTTTGTCCTTCATGCGTCCACTCGGTGAACTTGATTTCGGAGACGAGTTCCGGCTTGACGAAGTGAACCCGCCGGTCGCTCTCCACCTTGCCGAAGAACGGGTTACGCGTGGTTTCCAGCTTATGCAGGAGGTCCCACATTTCCGCGTGCGTCTTCTCGGTGAAACCGCTGCCGGCCTGCCCAACAGGAATCAGGCGTTGCTTGTCGTCGTATAAGCCGAGTACCAGCGAGCCGAAGTTTTCGCGCGAGCCTCGCGGATCGGTGTAGCCGCCAATCACGCACTCCTGCTGACGGACAATCTTCATCTTCAGCCACTCGCGGCTGCGCTTCTGCTCATAACAGCTGGTGCGGTGCTTGGCGACGATGCCTTCGAGACCACGGTGAGCTGCGGCCTTAAACAGCGCCGTGCCGTGACCAGCGTAGTGATCGGAATAGCGCAGCAGTTCATTGCCGTAGATGATGTCGCGCAGCAGCCGCTTGCGGTCCTCGAGCCTGGCCTGCATGAGGTCGTAGCCATCGAGATAGAGGAGATCGAAGGCGTAATACACAACGGGAATGTCATCGCGGGTGCGGCGGATGCGGCGGCCGCCTTCGCCGACTCCCGTGCGCTGCTGCATCAGGCTGAAGGATGAGCGGCCCTCGTCATCAAGAGCGACGATCTCGCCGTCCAGGATCGCGGTGCGGGCATTTACGAAGCGTGGGATGTCGTGCACCTCCGGATAGGCGCCGGTCAGATCATTCTGATTGCGCGAAACGAGGCGCATCGACTTGCCATCGAGAAATGTCACCGCGCGGTAGCCATCCCACTTGATCTCGTACAGCCAGTTGTCGTCGTCGAAGGGCTTGTCGATGAGCGTGGCCAGCATGGGACGGATGCCGCGGGGCATGGGCGATTTGCGGCCAATGGCGGCGGGAGTCAGGCGGTCTTCTTCAGCCTTGACTTTTTTTTTAATGCGGAGGATTTAGGGGATGCGGTGGAAGTCTTCGTTGGTACAGCCGCTTTCTTGGCGGCAGGTTTCGCATCGCTCACCTTCGCCGATGAGGCTGGCGCCTTGACGCCCGCAGATGCTTTCGTCGCTTTTGCTTTCTTCGCGTCCGCCTTCGCGATCGAGTCCGCCAACCAATCGTTCTTACCAGGTCCACCGCGCGTGGAAGCTTTTCGGCTGCTCTCCCACTCGGCCGAGCCCTGGTCGCCCGCGATCTCTTTCAGCGACCGGCCCGTCAGCACCGAGTAGTCGTACTTGTCGATGTCGTAGCTGTCCTGCGCGTAAGCGTCGCGATGCTTAATCAGCAGCCACTCCGTCCCTTTGCTGTCCGGACGGCGCGACTTGATGTGCACCAGCGCGAACTCGCCCTTGAGTTTCTGGCCATCCAGTCTGAATTTTAGGTCGCCCTTCTTCAGCATCGCCGAGACATCGCTCAGCGGCTCCCAGGTTCCCATGTCCCAGACCATCACGGTGCCTGCCCCGTAATTGCCGGGCGGGATAATGCCCTCGAAGTCGAAGTACGAGACCGGATGGTCTTCCACCTGCATTGCCAGACGTTTGTCTTTTGGGTCGAGCGACGGGCCTTTGGGAATGGCCCACGACTTGAGCACGCCCTCCATCTCGAGGCGAAAGTCGTAATGCAAACGCGTAGCGCGGTGCTTCTGGACTACGAAGCGGCGCTGCTTGCCTTTCTCGACCTTGGGCGGCGGCTCGGGGGTCTGCTTGAAGTCACGCTTCCGCTTGTATTCCTCAAGGGCCATGCGCAATTAGATGAACATATAAGGCCGCAGCGCTGCAAGACGTTCCTTGAACCGAACTGCGGGAGTTCGCGATGGCAGCTACTCAGATGCCCACAATCAGATGTTAAAGTTCGAAGGTGAGCACGTTTCGAATTGCACTTGCCAACCTGCGATTCCCAGCGACTCCCGATGAATCAGTCGGGTTGGCCGAAGACGCGGTGGCTCAAGCGGGAAGGCAGGGCGCCGGAATTATATGTTTTCCGGAGTGCTTCGTGCCCGGCTACAGGGGAGTGGGCAAGTCGATCCCCGCGCCCGACCCTGCTTTCCTACAGTGCGCGTGGTCCACTGTCGCCGCTGCCGCTGCGAAGGCTAAGCTCGCGGTGATTCTCGGCACAGAGCGCGTGGTCGATACGCGACTGCTAATTAGCGCGCTGGTGACCAATCCAGATGGAACGTTCGCAGGCTTCCAGGACAAAGTTCAACTTGATCCTTCCGAGGAAGCCAGGTACTCGTTCGGTTCCGGGAGGCGGGTTTTCCAAACCGGCCCGCTGACGTTTGGTATCGCGATTTGCCACGAGGGGTGGCGCTACCCGGAGACGGTGCGTTGGGCCGTGCTGCGGGGCGCGCAAATCGTCTTCCATCCGCATTTCCACGAAGCCGAACCGGGCGGCTACGTGCCCTCTACGTTCGCCGATCCGGCAAATACGTTTCATGAGAAGGCATGTCTGTGTCGCGCCGCCGAGAACACTTGCTATTTCGCCACGGTGAACTTCGCGAGCGCGGGCTCGCCGACGACTTCGGCGATAGTGCGGCCCGATGGCACTCTCCAGGCCTATCAGCCCTACGGCAAGGAAGGATTACTGATCGCCGACATCGATCTGGATGCGGCAACGAGTTTACTAGCTGCAAGGTGCAGGGTTCCTGCCTACGATGTAGAGTGATCATCGCCAGTTCGCGTCGGGGGCTGATCTACCAGCAGACCCGGCGTCTGAATCGCACCTTCTTCGACGGTTACACAATTCGTCAACTCAAAAAAACCGTAAGTTCCCGGATTTCGACCCTGCGCAGCGGCTAGAATTCGCCTAAATATGAGCCAGAGCCAGGCGGTTGCACTGATCACAAATTGGCAGTCGTGGGATGGACGGATCGTTAACGGGAAATATCCGCTGCGGCAGTATCTTGGCAGCGCCGGCGAAGGGGCTGTTTACCTGACCGAGGTGGATGGCCGGGATGGTGTGATCAAGCTGCTGCCAGCCGATGCCGGGCGGGCTCGGGCGCAGGTCGCATCGTGGAATTTGGCTGAGGGGCTGTCGCACCCGAATCTGGTGCGAGTCTTCGAGAACGGGCTCTGGCACGCCGACGACGAGCATGACATGCTGTTTTCGGTCATGGAGTATTGCGAGGAGAGCCTCGTGGGGGTGCTGCGCCAGCGTGCGCTTACGCCGAGCGAAGCGCGGGTGATGCTGGCGACTGCACTGGAGGCACTGAAGTACTTACACCGCCAGGGCGTCCTGCATGGACAGTTCACTCCCGCAAACATATTGGCCACGGGTGACCAGTTGAAGCTAACGACGGACTATGTCCGTCGCTGCACCGATGCGGAAGGTGCGAGCACTGGCAGTCCGTACGATGCTCCGGAGAAAGCGGCCGGAACCACCTCCCTTAGCAGCGACGCGTGGGCGGTCGGCGTAACGCTGTGCGAGGCGCTCACGCGGCGATTGCCCACGCGCGATAAAGACGGTAATCCGGAGTTGCCGGAAAAGCTCCCTGCGCCCTTCGACGAGATCGTGAAGGGCTGTCTGATTGCGGACCGCGAGCGTCGCTTATCGATCGCCGCGATCGGTAGTTTGCTGGAACGGCCGGCACCGGAGCTCGTCAAGGCGAAGGCGCCTGCAACTCAGGAGAACGCGCCTGTAACCAATATCAGGACCAACCGGCCGAGCGTTTCGCCCGCAGCGCCTGAAAGCCCTACGGCCAAGGAGAGCCGCGATCGACATAAGATTCTTGCCGGCAAACTTCCTGCTCTAATCGCGGTTGCCGCGCTGGTTTTACTGTTTGCCATTTTGATCGGCATTCGTCTGAGCGAGCACAGAAAGCCGACTTCACAACCAAGCGCAGCGGCAGTTTCGCCTCATGCGGCGAGCAGTGCGCCGGCAACGCGCGCCTCTGGCGTGGTTCGCTCTCAGACTGGGCCCGCTGCTCCCGGCTCGGTGGTCCACCAGGTCACGCCTGTGATCCCGAGCAAGGCAATGAGCACAATTCAGGGCACAGTCAAAGTGAAGGTGAAGGTTGTAGTGACTGCTGACGGCAAAGTGTCGCGTGCGTCGCTGGAGACGAGGGGACCGAGCGCGTACTTCTCCCGGCAGGCGCTCGAAGCCGCGCGGGAGTGGACGTTCGCACCTCCCATGATGGACGGGAGGGCGCAAGCTAGCGAGTGGACATTGCGATTCGAATTCCGCAGAAGTGGGACTAAAACTGCTGCGCAGCGTCGCTCTCCCGCATAGCAGGCCGCCGCGCTCCTGGCGCAACGCTGACATCCAAAAACAGGCCGCACCCCAGGGCACGGCCTGTATCACCTCCGTTATGGCGGGTCAGTGACCGAGATACCTGGCTACAACCAGATTGCCGGCAGCGGTTCCGACCGCCACGATCTTGCCGTCGCTTTGTAGTGCGATCGCGCTGATCCCTGCAGTGGTGTTGCCAAGGCTCGTCGTAACCTTGCCACCCGAACCAAAGCTGTTGTCGAGCTGTCCACTCGGGATGTAGCGAGCGAGAGCGAAGACGGAGTTTTGGGCGCTGGAACTAGCGGTTCCGGCTGCCACGATGAAGTTGTTTGGTTGTATGGCCATCGAAGAAGCGGATGCCGAGCCGAAGCCCTGGAACGGTGTGACGGTGCCACCATGGATGCCAAACAGGAAGATGGGAAATCCAGTCGGGAAGACAGCAGTCAAACCAATGCCGGTGACCGTGCCCGATGGAGAAGTGCTGCTGGTGATACTTCCTGCGGTAACGATCTGCCCGTTGCTCTGAACCGCCGCCGCAGCCGGGCCCGCCAAATCTGACACCTGACCGTTGATGCCGAAGATGGTGTCAAGACTGCCGTCGGTGTTGTATCTCGACAGAGGCGTTGAGGCGACCAGTATCTTACCGTCGGTTTGCAAAGCAATAGGGCCCGCGCCCCCAACTAAACCAACCGTGCCGCCATTGCCAAAGCTGTTATCGACCTGCCCCTCGGCGGTGAATCGCGTCATGACGCGGGTGCCTTGTCCCGCAATCGCGCCGGTTAGGATGATTTTGCCGTCTGACTGCAAGGCAAGCGCTGCTGGCGTCAGCGTCAGAGATACTGAGCCCGCAGTACCGAAGGAAGTGTCCAACGAGCCATTGGTATTGAGGCGGATGAGCTGCCCGCCCTGCGGCAGTCCCGTACCGACGGCTAGAATCTTCCCGTCACTTTGAACTGCCACTCCGACCGTGAAGTTCTGAACGTCTCTGAACCGGATGCTGAAAACGCCGCTACTTGCGAAACTGGTATCTAAGGTGCCATTGGTGTTCAGGCGAACGATGATGCCGGGATTGCCGGCTTCGCCTCCCACTATGATCTTCCCGTCCGATTGCAGCGCCACCGATGTTGCGAACACCGGAGAATCGTTGTTGAAATTGCTGGCGAAGATTCCGTTATTGCCGAAGCTCGCATCCAACCGTCCGGCCTGAGCCAGTGCCGCAGTTGACGCAGCCGCGAGAAGAACAACACATGTAAGGACCCGGCTAAGCTTTGCCGCCGGGACACTGACGATCGAGTTACATAGACGCAACTTCCTCACTTCAACCTCCTCATTATCATTGTCGTGAATGCCGGGCCTTCTGCTGGTTGGCTGCGTGTTTCCCGGCCGGCTGGGTTAAGTTCTACGCGAGCCTCGAGGGTCGGTTTGTCAGGGGCGTGCAAACGTTTTGTCACAATGGCAGTGACAATCAAGTTGCAGTGCAACGCGGCTTGTGGCCGAGCTGTAGTCCAAGGCCGCGGTGCCGCGAGCACTTCGGAGTAGAGCGAGGTTTTAGCCGGTGTTACGTGCAGAGCTTTTCGTTGTACGATCAACCATGACGAACACACGCTTTGAGAGGATATCGGGCGAGCTTGCGGGGGAAGGCCATCGCTACAATGTGTCGCTCAACATCACTGTGAAGGATCACTACGGGAATAAAAGCTCACGCCCGGTCGACAGTGCAATCTCTCAGATCAAGCTGGCGCCGTCAGGTGTGAGCATACCGGACGGCAATTACACGTTGCGATACAGATACAACGGCAAACAAGTAGAGGCCAGAGTGCGGACTCAGCACGGGATGCTGTTAGCAGCATACTGATAGCCGTAACGGGTCGTTCTGCGCCGCCACAACCCACTTGAGCTCAGACGTGCTGCGACGGTACGGCAACTTACTTGTGGGCAGCATTATGCTCTGGGAGTGCCGAAAGCCAAAGAGGGGCTGCGACTTCAGGGCTTTGAATTGCCCATGCGAACGCGTTCCTGTTCGTCGTAATCCTCAACAGCCTGAGGATGCAGTTAGCCGAACTGGGGGAACTTCGCGACCCTGAGCATGAACACTCAATCGACTGTCGAATGGGGGACCATGAACAGCGAAGCATCAGCGGAATTGTTTGAGCTTCTACCTTGCATCGGGGTCCTGGTGTGTATGTGGACAATCCAGTTGATGAGTTCAGTTTGCCGGTCCTAAATAAAGATCTAGCCAGTTCAGAGTTTCTTTGATCAGCTCATTGCGCGGGATCGCATGACCGGTGTCGTAAACCATGCGTTTCTTCTGGTCTTTCGGTGACCCCAGCAGGTTGAAGTACGGCACCTGCGTCGATTGCTCGGGGAAGAAGAAATCGTAGTGCCCGTTGAGCATCAGCACAGGCTGCTTAACATGCGGAAGAAAGTTGATGGTATCGACTTCAGGAAGGGATTGTCCGAAGTCTAGGCCGCCTAGGGCGATGATGACGGCCTTAATCCGCTGGTCAACGGCAGGGATGATCCCTCCCATGACCGCGCCCCAGCTGTAGCCGTAATAGGCAATCTTGTCGTGGTCGAGGTCGGGCCGCGCCTGCGCGTAGTCAATTGCGCGCGACGCATCCTTGGTCCACATGATGACGTGGTCTCGCCAGTTGCTGCTCACGTCGGACACATCCGATTCCATACCATCGCCGCGCTCGTAGGTGCTCTTGTACACCGGATAGATAACCGCGCGTCCGCTGCGGATAATAGCGTCCAACGAAGCGGACGGGTACACAGCAAAATGGCGGAGGGTTAGAGCGCCGGATCCCGGAAAGAACAGCACCACCTGGTACGGCGACTTGCCCTTCTTCGGCAGGAACAGGTAGGAGATGGCCTGCTCATGACCATATGCCGCCGAGTAGGTGATCTTCTGTATCGTCCAATCCTCATCTTTGCTTTCCACCGGCTCGGCGGTCGCATTCAGTGACATCTTATCGTACGAATAAAGCCCCTTGTAGGCGGCGAAGATCTGGTCCGAAACCGGCTTCTCCTTAGTCAAGTCGCGCCGCGGTGACGGCATCGGCGCGAATGCTTCCTTGGGAATCGAATGTGGGTCGGTGTACTTGACGCAGCGAAAGCCGATGTCCGAGGCGCGCAGAAACGGCGACTGCGCATCAGGATCGACGAACATGTAGTTGGGCTCGTCCCAGGCGCCGCCCAAAACATAGCGCTTGCCACCTTCCGCTTCGGTCCAGATCCACTCCTTAACATTGCCCGCCATGTCGTAGGTGCCCCACGGACCCAGATCCTGCTTGCTGCCGACCGGCAGAACTCCCGCACTACCAAAGTTGCTGGCGGGCACAATCAGCGATGCCAGATACGGTCCGGCGGCGCGGTTCCAATGATAGATGGTAGGCAGGCTCTTCCCGGCAAACTGCGCATACGCCGCGGCTTCGTACCAACTGATGCCGGTGACAGGATAATCATCCTGGCCCTTGGGAAATTCGCCGGCGACCCAATCCTTCGGCCCCGGCCGCCCTGTCGCATCACGGAAGAGCGCCATCGCTTCTTCCCAGCTGAGCGGTTTGCCATCGCGCATGAAGGCGTTCTTCCAGTACTCGCGCTTCTGGTAGCCGCCCCGATTGACGAAGGCCTTGAATTGCCGGTTGGTGACCTCGTACTGATCGATCCAATAATCCGTTAGCACCAACTCCGGCATGCGGTCGTAGCCGGGAATAACGAGCGGCTTGAAATATCTCCGCGGCGAGACCCGAACCATGCCAGAGGGAATTTTTGCCACCTCGTCCAAGGTGACCCGCCCCGCAACAGCATCGCCGGGCTGTATGTAATATCGAGGAAATAAAGCCGAGGTTAACTGCAAAACCGTGCCGTACCCCGGCTTTTCAAATTTCCAGATAAATACGCCACGTGGCTGGCGAACGTTTTTCAGCGGAGTCGTTCCGACATATTCCCAGGAGTCGTTGCCGCCGTCATATTCGCGTCGATAAACACGGGCGCCGGGAGGATCCGACTCGAGCGTCATCGGATAAGAGATGATCGGCCATAACTTGGCCAGCTCGGGATCTCCGGGAATCGCCTGCTCGGCTTTGGTGGCGAGCTTGAACTCGGTGTCGAATGCCCCCTGGGGAGCCGCGGCGCCATACTTGCCCTGGTCGTACAGCTGCCTGATTTGAGGGAGTGCCACTTCGCGCGCCCAACGCTCATCACGGGAGCGCTTCACCAGCCAGCCGATTCCCCCGCATACCAGGAAGACGAAAACCAGCAAAGGCACGAGCACACGCGGGTGTCTGGCTTCTCGGATGATCCGAGCCGGGGTCAGCGCTGCGCCCGACTCTGGAAACAGCAGGTCGCGGCAATGGCGAAGGTCTTGCGCCAATTCGACGGCAGATGGATAGCGGTCGGCCGGGTTCTTCTTCAGGCAGCGGGTGACGATCTGCCGCACCTCGGGAGGAACGTCGCGCTTCAGCTCGCCGACCGGCGTTGGGTGGTCGCGCATGATCGCGGCGAGCAAGCTGGCACTCGATTCTCCGGGGAAAGCTCGGGTGCCGGTCAGCATCTCGTACAGCACCGACCCGAACGAGAAAACATCGCTCTGTGCGTCGATGGCCTTACCTTCGGCCTGCTCCGGCGACATATACGCAAGGGTTCCGACGATCATACCGGGAGATGTCGCCGCGCTCATGGCCATGGTCGCACCGTCGGGCATTGCCGCGAGTCCACCCGTAACGGCAAGTTTTGCCAGACCGAAGTCGAGCACTTTTACGAAGCCGGGCTCGTCCACCATGATGTTCGCCGGCTTCAGGTCGCGATGCACGATTCCGGCGCCGTGAGCGCGCCCCAAAGCATCGGCAATTTGCACCGCGTACTTGATGGCGACATTCGCCGGCAATCCGCCTACAGGGATGATGTGGTCGAGGGTGCGTCCCTGCACGTACTCCATAACCATGAAGTCAACCCCGGCTTGCGAGCCGATGTCGTGCAGGACACAAATGTTCGGATGTTGCAGCCCGGAGATGGACTTCGCTTCATGCACGAAGCGCGCATGCAGGTCCGGGGTCGATGACAGATGCGCCGGCAGGACCTTAATCGCTACGGTACGCTGCAGCCGGGTATCACGCGCGCGGTAGACTTCTCCCATGCCGCCTACACCCAGAAGTGACTCGATCTCGTAGGGGCCGAAGGTTGTGCCGGAGGCAACTGGCATAGGCACGAGATTATATTCCTCCAGCTCATAGCCGAAGTTGCTTATCCCCCACGGCGTTAGCGAATGCAGCGGCGGTGACCTGCCTTGTTCGGCATTCTGGGAGAGAGCAAGGCCGACACCACGGTCAACGTCTACATGCAGCAGATCGAGGAGGGCGTAAAGCAGACGTTGGATGCCATCTACGCAGAGCTGAAGGCGAAGCCGAACTGTTCGCGGTATCGTGAAACGGAAAAATTTGGTACGCTTTGGTACGGTGGGTGTTTTGGCTGGTCCGCAAGTGATAGACCCGCAAGGCTTGGGCGCTTAACTCAGCGGTAGAGTGCCATCTTCACACGGTGGAAGTCACAGGTTCGAATCCTGTAGCGCCCACCATGGTCTTCTCCCTACAGCAAGCATCATTAGCGTATCTAAGCACGCGAGGGTAGTTTTCTATCCTCGCGGGCTGCTGAGCTTTTTGCCTTCGGTGTCAATCAATGCTGAGTTGAGCCGGTAGCTGCGAAGCGCCCAAAAGCTAAGCGCTGCAACAAGGCTTGGGATACTCCCGCCGTATTCGGGACCGCACCGTTCGTCCCAAGTGCTGAGCCCGCTGCCGACACCTGGTATTTTCCATCACCTGTCGGCACAGCGATGAAAGCTACGCTTGGGTCGGTCGCCGAGCATGCTCCCGGAACGCAACCCTGGCCTACGATGACCCCAGCGTCATTGATATCGCCTCCCACCTGCAAGTAGAGCGGAGGGTTCGGCCCTGTCAGTGTGTTGAGGTCCGTCATCCTGCCGTGCTGAAAAATGAACGCCCGCGGATTGCTGAAACCTGCGGCGTAGGAAACGCCCACAATCTGCTGGCTAACATTGATACCCAAAGCTTCACTGATCGAATCTCCCGAAAGAGTACCCAAGTCCTGCATGGGTCCGGGGCGAATCCAAAGAAAGGCGTGGAAGTTGGGGTTTGAGCCGCCCTGATCGCCCGCCAGATCGGAGAATCCCACAATCTGGCCTTGATTGTTGATTGCCATCGGAGTATTCCAGGCGGTGCCTCCCAAATTGCCGAGATCGCTCGGCGTACCATTCTGCCAGAGCAGTGCATGGGTCGCGCTCTGATTCCCCACCGCATTCTGGCAGATTCCGGAGATGCCGATGGCCTGTCCTCGGTTGTTGATTCCGGTCGCCGCACTATCGGGGTCGCCGGGATACGGAGGTAGCTGCTGCAATTGGCCGTCGTGCGGCCCCCAGATGACGGCTTCGAACTGCAACACTTGGGGAGGAACGCAGGTGGGATCGTGCACCGTGTTCTCGGCCCATCCCGCGATCTGGCCGAGGTTATTCACGTTGGTCGCAAATCCGTTGTTGCCGCCGAGCGTCGGCAGCGCCTTCATCTTGCCCCACTCCCATCGGAAGCCGACACAGGTGTGGCCAGTGTGCGACGCCGGCAAGAATGCTCCACAACTCCAGGTCTCGCCGTAAGGGTCGGCGGTAGCAGTGTCGGAGACACCGACAACTTCGCCTTCGTTATTTAGTCCCGGCCACAGCACGGAGCTATTTGGACCTCCCAGCGTGCCAAGATCGAGAGGGAATCCATAGATCCATAGCACGGCGTGTTGAGTGGTGTCTCCCGCAAGATTGGAATCGCCTGCTGCCCAACCAAGATCGTTTACGGCGGCTGCGTTGCTAAAGGTTCCGCCCAGCGGCGCTCCCAGGTTGAAGACGCGATACTGCACCTGATGGTTGTCGGCCTGGTCCTGTGCGCGCCCGAGTGGAGCACCCACTCCGGCGCATAACGCGATTGCGGTCAGGCAAGTCAAACTTCTCAGCTTCATGGTTCCTCCTCATAGTTGAGTTTTGGGTTTCTCGCCCCACAAATGGCTGACAGGACGTTGCCAGGCAGGGAAGCTGTGCTCACGCGGTGCCGCCGTTTGAAGTCAACATAGACCGCTTGCGTTGACAGAAATGGACGTTTACGGACGTTGCTCGCTGCGGGAATGGACACTTTCGGACCTCACTCTCTAGTCTGGGTTTCCCGCTGTGGCCGAACATTGAACATGGTCCGAAAACGTCCAGTTCGCTCCACAAAATCGATTACGCTAGGTGCTGTGTACGACATGAGTCTGGACTGGCGCGTGTGTTCCCGGGCGCGGCTGTCGCGGGACGCGCGCTTTGACGGGAAGTTTTTTATCGGTGTGCGCGGCAGTAGGGTCTATTGCCGTCCGATCTGTCCCGCTCCTACGGCGAAGGAGAAGAACGTTCGCTACTTTCCTACCGCAGCAGCTGCGGCTGAGGCAGGTTACCGGCCTTGTCTGCGCTGCCGGCCGGAATGTTCCCCAGGAACTCCAGCTTGGCTGGGAACGTCGAATACGGTTGCGCGCGCTTTGCGGCTCATCGGGGATAGTGGACTGGAGGAGGGCGGAGTGGAATTGCTTGCAGAGCGCCTGGGCGTGGGATCGCGTCATCTGCGACGGCTATTTCTCAAGCACCTCGGCGCCACTCCCAGCGCGGTGGCCCACACCCGTCGTTTGCATTTTGCAAAGAAGCTGCTCGACGAAACCAGGCTGCCGATGGCGCACGTTGCTCAGGCCTGCGGGTTCGGCTGCGTCCGCCGTTTCAATGCGGCGATTCGCACCACCTATCACCGCACTCCGACACAAATCCGGCGCAACGCCCGGAAGGCAGCGACACTGCCCGAAAACCAGTACCTTTTCCGTCTGCGCTTTCGGCCGCCGTATCAATGGGAAACTACGCTGGCGTTCCTGGCCATGCGCGCGACGCCTGGAGTGGAAATCGTGGAGCAAGGCAGTTATCGCCGCTCCATTTGCTGGAGCAACAACGATGGATATTTCGACGTCTCGCTTGATCAGCAGCCGGCGACACTTAAGGTGCGCATCCAGTTCGGCGATCCGCAGGCGCTGTTTCTCATTATTGAGCGCATACGGCGCATGTTCGATTTGAGTGCGGATTGGCAGGCGATCGCGGCGCGATTGCGCACCGATCCTGCGCTCCGCCGCCAGGTTGAGGCAAAACCTGGTCTGCGCGTCCCCGGAAGTTGGGACGGTTTCGAGCTGGCGACGCGAGCGATCCTTGGCCAGCAAGTCACGGTGAAAGGCGCGACAACGTTGGCAGGACGGTTGGTGCGGACGTTCGGCCGTCCATTGTCGGTGCCTAACGGCCTTACCCATGCGTTTCCGCGACCCGAGGTACTGGCAGACGCCAAACTCACGACAATCGGCTTACCTGCATCGCGAGCCGAGACTATTCGGTCTTTGGCGCGTGCGATCTGTGACGGTGAGATCAACTTTGAGGGAGTGAGCGACTGCAATGATTTCTTGAATCGACTGACCAGGATTAGTGGCATTGGCAACTGGACCGCACAGTATGTGGCAATGCGAGCCATGGGGGAACCCGACGCTTTCCCCGCAGGTGATATCGGACTTATGAGGGCTCTCCAGTTGTCCAACCCGCGGGAACTGGAACGCCGCGCCGAGCGGTGGCGACCGTGGAGAGCTTATGCCGCGGTATACCTATGGAATTCAGGCGTCCATAAGAGCCAAAGATGAGGCTTCATCCCACGCAGTACGGACAAAGGTTTCAACGAATGAGTTGCGGCCCTACTTGGGTGGGCCGAGCGGCATCTGGGTAAAGTCGAAACAGTCCGTGAAATTGTCGGCTGAACCATCGCGCTGGTTGATTGATGGCACGCCAAAATTCTCTTCGACAAACTTCGCAATGCTGACAAACGAATGCATGACCTTCGAAATATAACCGGCTCTTGTGTAGGGGCTCATCACCAGGCAGGGCACCCGTGAACCGTAGCGGAACTGAGTTCCGTCGGTCCACTGCTCGACATTGGGCGGCGTCACATGATCAAACCAGCCGCCCCAGTCATCCCAGCTAATGAAAATCGCCGTCTTATTCCACAGGCCGCCTTTCACAAGGGCATTCACCTGATCCACCGTCCATTGCATTCCAAACGCCACGCTGTCGTTGGGATGCTCGCTCTGGAGGTTCGGCGGATAAACCCAGGATACCGAAGGCAAATTGCCGGCTGCGGCATCGATGGCGAACTGTTGCGAGGTTACGTTCCATGGATTGCCTTTGAGTTGGGTGATGTAGGGAAAGACGTAGCCCCCGTAATTTCGCCAAGTGAGCCCCGCAGCCTGGAGGTTGGCTGGCAGCGACGGGATATTGTAGGAGGGCGTGGAGCCGAAACTCGGATTGTTAATCACCGGCGAGTCGGCGGCGATCAACATGAGGTGATTGGGCGTGGAATCGCTGGCCACGTCGGTGTAGAAGTTGTCGCACAGCGCGAACTGCTGGGCGTAGGACCAGTAAGTGGCAATGTCAGCCTGAAGGTATTGCTCCCTTATGGCCCCTTTAGCACGCGCCAGCCAAGCCGTATGATTATTGTGAAAACTGCCCTTCGGCGGGTCGGAAGCGTGCGCGAGGCCCGACTGTCCGTTCGCGCCGGGAAATGTCCCAAAGTAGGTGTCAAAGGTGTGGTTCTCCTTAAGGATTACCACGATGTGCTGAAAAGAACCTTTAGGGATGGGGACAGCTGGCCGTAGTTTGGGTTTCGGGCGCTTAACCGCCTTACTCTTTGCCGGACTTGGCTGAGCTTGCTTCCGAGAACCTGAACCCTTCTTCACCGCCATGCGCACCATCCTCCCTAGAGCATTGGAATAGCTCGACTATTGCGGTTCAGAGAATACAACGTCAACTGGTGCTTGGGTAGCCATCAAGAGCACATTAGCCGGATTTTCATGTTCGCGCCGACGGAGCTCTCGACCGCCGGGCCGCCCACGATTTTACAAATTGTCCACAATCTTCTGATAACGGCGTGACATAACCGGAGTTTTCCCGGCGTAGCTTCAGGCGGACGGCAAGTGACCCAGTTCCCCCGAACATATCCCAAGGAGAATGAAAATGCGGAATACAGGGAGTGAATCGTCCGTTGGAACCGGTAGGACCGCAACAGAGTGGGTTGGCTCTCGGCGGTATTTCATGGCTGCATTGTTCTGCTTGATTCTGCTGCTGTTGACGGGCGTTGCCGCACTCGGGCAGGTAGGGAATGGACACATCCTTGTCCATAGCAAGTTTGGCGGCCAGATTTTTGGATTCGATATCGATCAAAACGGCACAGAGGGCTTGCTGAGTGAGGCCCACACACTCTCTAACGGGAATGTCCTGGCCGCTGTGGAAACGTTTGACCAGAGGACTGGTCAAATTCTGGATGTGCTCGCAGAGACACAAACCCAAGATGACTTCATCACGCTGGGGGTTGTTGGCAATAGCGTCGGGCTCATCGAACACGAGCACGAAGTCAGTTTCCTGCACGTCATTCGTAGCTTCCAGGTCATAAATCCTCTCAATTCGAACAAGTTCACCGGCATTTGGACGCCGCCGATCGGATTTCAGCACATCATCATGCCTACTGGGGTAAGCCGCAGCCAGGGAGAGCCGAACGTCGCCGTATTTGCCTACGACAACAGCGGACAATTCACCCCGTATGTGTTTAGCTCCAACGTTGCCGCCAATACGTTTGGTCCAGTGGTGAAGGTTACGGACTCCACTAATTTCGGCAGCGTACCCCCGCCGATCGCGTACGACAGCGTGACGAATCAGGCGGTACTGGGAGGAGGGACCGGAGCTTTTGATCGCTTGCCCGTGATCGGCGTGGTTGATCTCACGCACGGCACGTTCTCTGAGTTTGTGGGCGTCGGATTCGGGTTTGTCAACGGCATTGCCATCGATTCAGCCGACGGCATCTTTTGTACCACGACCGAAGATGACGCCGGCGTAGAGTTTTACAACCTCAGTGCACAGACCGGTTTCACCGTGCAGCTTCCACATTCAGGCGGGCAGCAGTTTTACAGCGGCGCCGATGTGGAGTTTGACTCCATACACAAGCTGTTCCTGATTGCGCAGCCGAATTCGAGTTCCGCGCCCAGCGGCAGCTCGATCTACGTTTACGACATCCATGGCACTCTCAAGGAAACTCTCAACGGATTCAGTTTCTCCAATACGTTTAACGTCGTCCCGGCACACATTGCGCTGAATCCAAGCCGGCGAAGCGGCTTCGTGGATGGTCCGAATGCAGGAGTAACCGAAATCCAGTCCTTCACGTACTAGCATCGGATCTGCAGCGAGCCTGCGGTAGCTCCCCAGCATCACCCCTCCGAACGTTACAATGGCCTGAGCACAACTGAGCTAAAGCTCGCCGAAATCATTGACGGGCCGGTTGTTGGCGCCGCCTACCTCGAGCAGGACGGTGCGCGGGTAAACGGCTGCGCCTTGAACCTTTCGGCGCCGTCGGGCGTATTACACAAAGGCTTCAACAGCACTCAACGCAGTACAGAATTGCGAACCGGGTCCGGTTCGAGGAGATGGAAATGTTCGTGTTCAGCTTCAGGAGCGCGGCGCTGAGAGCGCTGGCGCTGGGTTTGGTAGCTTGGCTGACAGTTGGCGCAACCGGGCAGGAGACCACGCCGCCGGCACAGCCCCCGAGTACGATCTCGGATTCGCAGAGCGCATCGACGGCGGCGGCGCAAGCCAGCGCGCCGAATCCGCAGGTCAGCGTGCCGCCGCTGACTCCTATGCCCCAAGCGCCGGCGCCGCAGCACAACGCGCCTGTTTATTCGGACCAGAACTACGCCAAGCCGCTCTCAGGATTTCCCAACATCATTGCGCCCTACAAAGTACGCCGCGTTCCGCCGACGAACCTCACCAATACCGCCCGCACCGACCAAGTATTTCGTGACGGCAAGATCTATCTCTCCATTAATGACGCGGTGGCGCTTGCTCTGGAGAATAACCTCGACATCACGCTGCAGCGCTATAACCTATCGATCGCCGATACCGATATCCTGCTGACCAGCGCCGGCTCGCCCAATCGCGGCGTGAACGCAAGCGTTGTGCAAGGGACCCCGGGAGGCGCCATTGGTTCCACGTCTACCGGAGGCACGGGTAGCGCCTCGACGGGCGCGACTGGCACGGGAGCCGGTGGCACGCAGGTGGGCGCGGGCGGCGCGGGCGCTGGAGCGGCAGGCCTCGTCTTATCGACGCTAGGCGCGGGACCGCCGATCGATAATTTCGATCCCGTTATCGGCGGCACCATTGAGGGCGAGCGCGCCAACACTCCCCAATCCAACACGATTTTTACTGGTACCACCAGTCTTATTCAAAATACGAACACCTACAACTTCAGCTATACCCAGGGTTTCTCCACTGGTACGCTGGCGACGCTGGCCTTTGACAACAATCGGATCACCACCAACTCTTTGTTCGCACTGGTAACTCCGCAGCTCAGTCCCTCATTCCGCTTCCAATTGCGCCAGCACTTGCTGCAAGGGTTTGGCTTCGATCCCAACTTGCGCTACATCCGCATCGCGCGCAACAACCGCGAAATCAGCGATGTCGTCTTCCGTCAGCAGATCATTACCACGGTTTCGCAGATTGAGAACATCTATTGGGACCTGGTGACCGCCTACGAAGCGGTGAAGGTGAACGAGCGCGCCTTGCAGCTCGCCGAAAAAGTCCTCTCCGACGACCAGGAGCAGGTCAGGATTGGGACCATGGCACCCATCACGCTGGCACAGGCGCAAAGCGGAGTTGCAGCGGCCAAGCAGAACCTGATTGTCTCGCAAACCAATCTTCAGCTTGAGCAACTGCTGATGAAGAATGCCATCACCAAGAACATGGAGGACCCGCTTCTCGCAGAGGCTCCGGTTATACCCACCGATACGTTGAAACCCAACGAACAATACGAAGTGCGGCCGGTGCAGGACCTGATTGATGAGGCATTGCAAAGTCGTCCGGAGATTGCCTCCGCCCGCATCAATCTGACCAACCTCGAAATCTCGCGCAAGTCCCTAAGGAACGCTCTGCTGCCGAGCTTGGATGCCTTTGCCTTCTATGGAGCGGCAGGGCTTGCGGGAGAGAGAAACCCTGCTGTTCCCATCTGCACTCCGGGAAGCGGGCAGTTTACCTGCTACACTCCGGGGCTGATTCCTACGCAGTACGGGACCTCATTCGCTAACTTGTTCAACAGCTCAGCTCCGGATAAAGGCATAGGCGTGAATCTCAACATCCCGCTGCGGAACCGCTCCGCGCAGGCCAATCAGGTGCGCTCTGAACTGGAGTATCGCCAGTCCCAGGTTGCGTTGAAACAGACGGAGAACACGATCGCGCTGCAGGTGCGGCAGGCGCAGTTTGCTTTGCAGCAGAACTATGCGGCACTCCAGGCCGCGATCGCGGCACGCGATTACGCCCGGGACAGCCTGGATGCAGAGCAGAAGAAGTTCAAGTACGGGGCGTCAACGCCTACTTTGGTGTTGCAGGCTTCGAGCAATCTGACCCAAGGGGAGTCAAATGTGCTGAATGCTGCCGCCAATTATGAGAAATCGAAGGTCACACTTGATTTCGTGACCGCAGAGACCCTGACCAAGATGGGCATCGACCTCAGTGATGCGGAGGCCGGTCAGGTCAAACACATGCCGGCGGTGAAAGGTGTTGTGCCGGCCGATATGAACGACATCCTTGGGCCGCCTGCCGGTACAACTCCGGAGACACCCGAGACGGCAACGCCGCCGATGGGGAACAGGCCTCCATCGCAGCCGCAGCAGCAAACTCCGCCGCAGTGAGATGTGTCCGCCATCAGACCCGAAAATAAGAAAGCCGGAGCAAGCTCCGGCTTTCTTGGGAAGGTTGACTGAAGTTAGCGCATCATCTTCCTGCGGATGGTGCTGAAGGCTCCGACCAGTCCGGTACCCAGCAGAAGCAGGGAAGACGGCTCAGGCGTAGTCGTCTGGTTGCTGCCCAAGATATCGAATGCACCGATCGTGGTTTGCCCGTTCGAGGTCCAGCTCTGGCCACCATTGGTGGAGAACAGATCCAAACCATTGACGTTCTGGTTGTTCAGGTTCCAGGCTTCCCAAGTCGTATCAGTAAGGTTCTCGGGGCCCAGAATAACAAAATAGGCCTGACCGGCAGTGAGGGTCAGCCCGCTGATACCCGTGATGGTGACCAGGCCGCAGCATTGGCCGAAGGGCTGGTTGCTGCTGAGGCCGTCGGTGCGCCACAACTGGGCACCCGGCAGTCCGTTAACATCGGTCCAGACGGAGGCATAGAACGTGTTCGTACCGGTTACATAGCCAACGCCCAGATCAATCTGCGTAACGCTGCCGTTCGCCAACGAAGTGAACATGTTGGCGGCCGTAAAGCTCGTACCCAAGGTCCCGGTCCCGGCAACAGTCCAGCCAGTGCAGCACTGATATACGTTACCCATCGGTCCGAGGTCGGTGAAGAATGTCTGTTGAGCCATGGCCGGCAGGCTGCCCAAGCAGAGAGCGATTGCCAGCAGGGAGAGCAACCACAGCAGTCTATTGCGCAAGGGGTTTCCTCCTCTTTTCACGAAACGAGCCACTTGACGAGTACTAATGAGCATCAATGGGTGGAGTTCTAAGCAGGCCCTCGTGCTCATTATCATCCTGTGCCCGGTAACCCGAGCACAGGCAAATTCGGGTAACAAGGTGCAATTGGGGTACCAATGTAAGTCTCTGAAACCAAATGAGATTATCGCACCTGTGGTGCAATGGCTTGCAGCAGTGTGCCCAAGTTGTTCCGCGTGATGGCTGACGCACCGGGGTTATCCGACAGCAATGCGGGGCGCCCTGTTCGGAGGCCATCCTTCGGGCAAACACGGTGATTTGGAAGGTGCGCGTTCACCGATTACACTCGTTTCAGTGGCATCTGATAAGGGACCTTTCCAACCTGATCGTCCCAACCTATATGCGTGAGAATGTCGAATAAGACCAGGCGCACTACGCAACCCACCGCTGATCTGTTGCCGCTTCGCGAACCTCGTCTGACTCGCCGCGAGTTGCTTTCGCTGGTGGCGAAGGGAGCGCTGGCGTATCCCTTCACCGCCAGGAGCCTGTGGGCCGGTCTTAACGACCACCATCCGCGGGTCCAAGCGATGCCGCCGGAAGCTCGGCTCACAGAAGACGAACTACTGGAGGAGATCGTCAGCCGGGCTTTTCAATTCTTCTGGACTGAAGCCGGACCTCGCACCGGGTTGGTGCGCGACCGTGCGCCGGCGGACGGCGGCCCCGATCCGCGCCGCATCGCCAGCATTGCCGCCACCGGATTCGGACTGGGCGCCTTCTGTATTGGGCATAAGCGCGGGTACCTGCCGCCGCATCAGATCGGCGCCCGCGTCGTCACCACGCTCAGCTTCCTGGTCAACCACGCCGAACACGTCAATGGCTTCTTCTATCACTTCCTGGACGTGGAAACCGGCAAACGCGCTCGTTTATCAGAGGTGTCGCCCATCGACACCGCCATATTGCTCTGCGGTGTGCTCATGGCGCGCGAGTATTTCCGCGATGCCAGGATCACGCAACTGGCCAACACCATCTATCGCCGTGTCAATTGGCGGTGGATGCTGAATGGCGGCGACACCTTCGCCCTGGGCTGGACGCCCGAGTACAAGTTCATTGGCGCACGCTGGGACGTCTACTGCGAGCTGTTGATGATGTACCTGCTGGCAATAGCCGCGCCGATCTACAACATCACGCCGTCGTCATGGGACGCCTTCTCGCGCCCGATCATGGAATATGAGGGCTACCGCTATATCAGCGCGGCCGATCCTCTGTTCGTACATCAGTATTCGCACGCCTGGTTTGACTTCCGCAATGTTCGCGACCAGTACGCCAACTATTTTCAGAACTCCGCCATCGCAACCTATGCCCATAAGCTGTTCTGCATTTCTGTCCGCTGGCGCTTTCCCGACTATGACGACAACACTTGGGGCATAACTGCCTCGGACTCCCGACTTGGATATCAGGCCTGGGGCGGCCCACCGGAGATCGGCTATATCGACGGTACGGTGGTTCCATGCGCCACGGGAGGCTCGATGCCATTCCTGCCCAGGGAGACGATTGCGGTGTTGTCGAACCTGTACAACAGCTACGGCGAGCGCGCCTGGAAGCGCTATGGCTTTGTCGATGCCTTTGATCCTCGCACCACCTGGACGGACGTGGATGTGCTGGGCATCGATCAGGGCATCACCATGCTGATGGTGGAGAACCATCGCACGGGTTTCATCTGGGAGCACTTCATGAAAGCCCGCGAAGCGCAACGCGCGATGAAACTGGTAGGTTTCAACCCTATCGCGCAGGCCGCCGCTGCTACCTGAGCTTGCCCCGATGCGAGCAAAGTTTTTTCCACAGAGGAACACAGCTTACATGCGCACAGGGCAGGCCTATAATGTGCAGGTTCGCGCGAAACCCAAAATCTGAAGACGCGCTCGTAAGTTAATCTTGGCTGACAGCACGAGCTCGTAATTTCCATAACCCCCGATGACCACCGACAAACGCAAAGTTCTCGGCCGCGGATTAGAGACGCTGTTGCCATCACGCCCAGTGCAGCACGCGCCGATTGCGGTGCCCGCTCCCAGACCCGATGCTGACGAGGTACATCAGATTCCACTCGACCGGTTGGAGCGCAACCCGTACCAGACGCGAACCATCGGGCCTGACCAAGGGGCGCTTAACGAGCTGGCCGCTTCCATCAAGTCTGTCGGTGTGTTGCAGCCCATCGTCGTACGCCCTGTTTCGGGCGGGCGCTATCACGTCATCGCGGGCGAGCGGCGTTGCTCGGCCTCGCGCCTGGCCGGCCTCACGACCATTCCCGCCCTGGTGCGCCAGGTCTCCAACGAGCAGGCGATGGAGATGACCATCATCGAAAACCTGCTGCGCGAAGACCTCAACGCGATGGAGCAGGCGCGCGCCTTCGATCGCCTGGGCCGCGAATTTGGCCTCACCCAGGAGCAGATGTCGCTGCGTACGGGCAAAGAGCGCTCTTCGATCGCCAACTACCTCCGCCTTCTGAAGCTCCCCACAGTGGTGCAGGAGATGATGGCCAAAGACCAGCTCAGCTTCGGCCACGCCAAGGCCATGATGCCTCTGGAGTCGCCGGGAGAGCTGGAGCGGGTTGCCCTGCGCGCGGTCGAGAACGGGTGGTCGGTGCGGCAGACCGAAGATACGGTCATGGCCCTCCTCCATCCTCATCCCAAAGTCGAGAAAACGCGCGAGGTCGATCCCAATGTGCACGAAGCGGAAACTACGCTGCAACGCGCTTTGGGCGTCCGCGTCACCATCGACGACCACCACGGACGCGGCAAAATCCTGATCGAGTACTCTTCACTCGAGGACTTCGACCGCATACTGGAAGCATTGGGTAGCAAAGAAGCTGCACCACGATCTCCCGCGCAGCAAGACTGACCGCAGCGAGCAACGCACGGTGCGTGGTGTGATATTCTGCCTGCCAGTTCCTGGTGCTGATCAACACTGAGTACTAGCTATTGTCAACTGAGGTCGACATGCCCAACCCTCCGCAATCCGCCATTACGCAACCTGCCATTCAGTTGACGAACACGCCGGATTATCGCGAGAGCTACGCCAACAGCGTGCAGGTGCGGGTCAACGTGTGGGATTTCTTTCTGGTCTTCGGAACGCTGCAACAGCAGGATGAAAGCCGCGTGGATGTGCGCAACTTTCAGGGAATCTATCTGAGCCCGCAGCAAGCCAAGGCGCTCCACACCATCTTGCAGCAGAACCTGATTAACTACGAGAACACCTTCGGCGAAATCAAGCTCGATCCGCGGGTCGGACCCGGCGCCGGGCCGGTTCACTGAAAGCAGCAATCAGCAACTAGTAGCTAGCAATTAGCGCTGCGAGCACCGAAAGCTGCTGCAACAGTCCGAAAAGCAGATCCCCCTCGCGGGCTCAACTTTTCCCAACCCAAAGCGATTTATCAGAGAGTCGCTAGTCGGTAATTGCTAGTTGCCAATTGCTAATTGCTACCTTCACTTCCCAATCTCTTCCAGGTACTTCTCCGCCTCAAGCGCCGCCATGCATCCTGTACCCGCGGCGGTTACAGCCTGCCTATAGCGACGGTCAGCGACGTCGCCGCTGATGAAGACCCCCGGCACACGCGAGAGCACATAGCCTTCGGGGATCAGGTAGCCGTCGCCGTCGCGGCGGAGTTGGCTGCCGACGAAATCGGCGTTGGGCGTGTGCCCAATTCCGAGGAACATGGCGCTGGTCGACATGTCCCACTGCTCACCCGTCTTCAGGTTACGAAGGCGCAGCCCGGTGACTTCCTTCTTGTTGGCATCGTACACATCATCCACAACCGTGTCGGTGAGGAATTCGATTTGCTTGTGGGCACGCGCCCTGTCGAGCATGATCTTGGAGGCCCGGAACTCGCTGCGCCGATGAATAATTGTGACCTTGGTGGCGAAGCGCGTGAGAAACAGCGCCTCCTCCATAGCCGAATCGCCACCGCCGATGACAGCAATTTCTTTGCCCGAGAAGAAAAACCCGTCGCAGGTCGCGCAGGATGACACGCCGTGCCCGATCAACGCCTGCTCGCTTGCCAACCCAAGCCATCGCGCCGACGCGCCGCTGGCGATAATCAGCGTGCGGGTCAGAAGCTTCTCGCGGCCAAGATTCACCTCGATGGGCTTCTTGCCCAGACCCTCAGTTTTCTGGCTCAGATCCACGCTCACCACGTGCCCCAGCATGAACTCCCCCCCAAACCGCGCCGCCTGCTGACGCATATTCTCGATGAGCTCCGGCCCCTGTATACCCTCGGGAAAGCCGGGGAAATTCTCCACCAGCGTAGTGATGGCGAGCTGGCCTCCAGGCTCGTGCCCGTCGATAACCAGCGGCTTGAGGTTGGCACGCGCGGCATAGATGGCCGCAGTCAGCCCCGAGCAGCCGGAGCCGATGATAATGACATTGCGAACATTGTCTGGCATAGGAACATCGTTTGATTCTGCAGCGCAACGAAAGATGCAACGGAGCAGCCAAGCTTGCGCCGTTCGGATTCTAGCAAGGCATCCTGATGCAGGAAACGATTAGAATCGTGGAGTTAGCTGATCGCTGACGCCCGACAGCTTCATGCCTTTCGAACTTCCTAACTCGACCGACTTGCGCGCCTTTGCGCGGCGCCTGTTTCATCCCCACTCGAAGCTGGGGAAGACCACGCTATGGTTCGGGTACCTGGCGCTTGTTCTTCACGCTCTGCGCGCCATCTTCCGCTCCGCTCCGGGGACATTTTTGAGCGGCTGGGCCGTCTTCCTCTCGCTCGTATTCATCGTTTGCGCCCTGCTGATGGGCCTCCGCTGGGTTCGACAGAAGCTGATGTGGCGGCTGCGCAACCGGCTTGTCGTCACCTACGTTTTCATAGGCGTGATTCCGGTCTTGCTGCTGCTCGCGATGGCCTTTCTCGCGGGTTTTCTCTTCGCCGGACAGTTTGCAACGTTTGTCGCGACCTCCGATCTGCAATCCGAGCTGCACCATTTGCAGACTACGAACCGCTCGCTCACCAGACAATTCGCGGCCTTGGCGCGAGATGGGCGGTTGAATTCTCAACTGGCAGGCGAGATCGCCAGCGCCTCCAACGAGAGTTTCCATCACCGCTCCATCACCGTTTGGGACGGCGACAAAGGGTTTGTTCTCGCCGAGTCCGGCGTAGCGGCTATGATGCCGATCAAACCCTCTCCCGCACTGCATGGCGATTTTTCCGGATTCGTGCTGGACAACAATCGCCTGCATCTTCGGGCCGTTAAGCTGCTGGACGAAGGCGCTCATCACCTGACGGTCATCTCCAACATGCCGATAACGCCGGAACTGATGCGGCCTGCTACATCGGAGCTGGGCTCGGTCAGCATCGTCCCTCAGGAGGAGACCAAGCCGGCGCCGGACGCAAGCAAGGGTTCGTCCAGTGACGGCAAGAGCTCGAGCGGCGTGGAGTCACCTGAACGCCAGAGCACTGCGAAAACCAAGACGTCAGGTAAAGACAGCCACGTCACCATCGACCTTGGATCTTCTCGCGCGACCTTCAACGTCTCGCCGGGAAAGGAGCTGCGCAGTGTCCACGCGGGAAATCTGCCCCCGCCGGTCAACCGCTTCGACTTTCATATCCCCTTCGGGACGCGTTTCGACGTCACCGACTGGCCCACCGGGCTTTCGCTCACGGGCCTGATGCTGGTAGATACCCGGCCGTCAATGATCTACGCGACGCTGTTTAGCACGCTGGGGGAGAAGGCTGGGATCTTCCGCGATATGCTGATCGCCATTGCGATCTTCTTTGGCATCATCGAGCTGGTTGCATTGTTCATCGGCATGCGGCTGACGCGCAGCATGACCAAGTCTGTTGCCGAGCTCTACACCGCAACCCAGCACGTCAATCGCGGCGAGCTGAGCCACCAGATCCGCGTCCGCACGAAAGACCAAATGGCGGCGCTGGAGCAGTCGTTCAACTCCATGACTCGGTCGTTATCCAATCTCATCGCCGAGCAGAAGGAGAAGCAACGGCTGGAGAGCGAACTGGCGATCGCGCATGAAGTACAGGCGCTGCTCTTTCCCGCCGATCTGAGCGGCCTGCGCACGCTGGAAGTACATGGCGTCTGTCGCCCGGCGCGCACGGTTAGCGGTGACTATTACGACTTCATCCCGTTGAGCGATAGCCGGCTAGTGCTTGCCGTGGGCGACATCAGCGGCAAAGGAATCTCCGCCGCATTGCTGATGGCGACGGTGCACGCGTTCGTTCGCGCTTACTCACTGGAGCCGGAACGAACGCTGACGGCCGCATTGGGAGCGGGAGCGCCGGGCAGCAACGTGCTGACTGCCGGCAGCGACCACAACGGCGAACGCGGTGAGCTTTCGCCCGCGTCATTGATGTCGACGCTCAATTATCAGCTCTACCGCAGCACGCCTCCGGAGAAGTACGCGACGATGTTTCTGGGCTGCTATGATGCCTTCTCGCGTTCGCTGACCTATTCCAACGCCGGTCACCTGCCTCCCCTGTTGCTGGGCCGCAACGGCGACGTGCGGCGACTGGAAACTTCTGGTACGGTAGTCGGCCTCTTCGACGGTGCTTCTTACGATGAAAGCCAAGTCGGCATGACGCCCGGCGATATCTTCATCGCGTATAGCGATGGTATTACTGAACCGGAAAACGAATTCGGTGAGTTCGGCGAGGCGCGCCTGATTAACTTGATTTCGCAGCACCGTGAGCAGCCGTTATCGCGGATCAGCGACGTGGTGACCGCTGCCGTTGCCGACTGGATTGCCGGCGGCGAGCAGCCGGACGACGTGACGCTGGTGCTGGCGCGGGCGCGGTAAGGTTCAGTTCCGCAACGACGGCGGTGAAGCGCGCTCCTCCGATTTCGCGAACGCATTCAAAGCGTCGTGCAATCGAGGAAACAGCAGCTCTGCCCCAACCAACTCGGTCACGTGATGCCGGTCGAGATCCGCTTTCAGGTAAGGCGAGACACGCGCAAACGCCAGTGACACCCCCATCTGCGCCAGGTCCTTATAAAGCTCGCGTACTACGCCTGCGGCCGTGTAGTCGACGTTCGTAATGGCCTCGGCATCAACCATCACCCAGCGCACGGGCGAGGGGGATGGGCCGACAATGGTAAGAATCTCCTCCGCAAAGCGTCCGGCATTCGCATAGAAGAGCGGCGCTCCAAACCGGTAAATGACCAGCCCCGGCTGCGTGATCGCGCCCGGAGCGGGGGGAATGAGGCGCCAGTACATGTCTCCGTCGGCGATCAGCACTCCGGTATGCGGACGATAGCTGTGCCCCACAATACGAAGCAGCGACAGCACCATCGCAAGAATGATTCCCTGCTCCACGCCGACAACCACCACAACTACGGCCGTGATTACCGCCAGCGTATATTCGCCCGGGCTCTCGCGACGAATGCTTGCCAGCTTCCGGACATCGATCAACTTAATCGCGATGACGAAAACGATGGCCCCGAGCACGCAACGCGGGAGGTACTGCAACGGCTTGGTCCCAGACAGAAGCACGACGGCGACCACGACGGACGTACAGATCTGCGCCAGCTGGCTTCGGCCGCCGGAACCCTCCACCATCGCCGTCTGCGTAGGACTGCCGTTGACAACGAACGTCCCGCTCACGCCCGCAGCTGCATTGGCGGCCGCTAATCCCAGAAGGTCCGCGTTTTCATCGAGTGACTGCTGATGTCGGGCGGCGAACAACCGGGCCGTCGCTGCGCTTTGGGCAACGATCACCACAAAGCAGGATCCGGCGACGCCGACCAGCGCTTCCACCTCTCTCCAACTTACTGTCGGAAACGCCAGATGCGGCAGCCCACCGGCGAGCGGACCGATCACCTCGATCCCATGTCCGGCAAAATCCCATGCGCGGCTTGCCACTACCGCCGCAATCACAGCGATCAGCATTACAGGAAACCTGGGAGCCAATCGCCCAAGCAAGAGAATGCTGGCGATCACAACGACGGAGATCAAGACGGTGGGCCAGTGGAGGTGCCCCACTTTCGCAAAGACTTCAGCGAGCTGACGAACTGTTTTATGAGACGTCACCTCTGCGCCGAGCATTTCGCCGAGCACAGCGATGCCCACCTGAAATCCCACGCCGGTGAGAAACCCGACCAACACAGTTCGCGACAGAAAGTCGGCGAGAAATCCCAGCTTGAGCAGCCGGGCGAGCAGCAGGAACACGGCTGTAAGCAAGGCCACAAGGCTTGCCAGTTCCACGTACCGCGGACTGCCCACGGTCGCCATGGGGGAAAGTCCGCTGAAGAGAATGGCCGCGGTGGCAGAGTCAGCGGCAACGACCAGGTATCGCGAGGAACCGAATGCCGCGAAGGCCACCGGCGGCAGCAGCAGGGTGTAGAAGCCGGTTACGACAGGCGTTCCCGCGATCTTGGTGTAGCCGAGGGCCTGCGGGATGTTCATCGCCGCCAGTTGCAGGCCGGCAAGCGCGTCGCGAACTGACTCAGCGCGGCTCAACGGGCGTACGCTCTGGAACAACCTGAACCCGTGCGGCGCTCGCTGAGGTTCGCTCACCTTTGCTTCCGTGTTTTGACGCTCCTGCGCGCCATCATGTGATACTGCTGGCGAATGGTCTGGAGGTCGACCGTCGGCTTCGGCATCTCCATTCCGATCTCCTCCATGGTCGCCACGATGATCTGCGACACCGCCAGATTACGAAACCACTTCTTGTTCGCAGGGATGATGTACCACGGCGCATGATCGCTGCTGGTGCTGGCGAAGACATCCTCATACGCCTCCATGTAGTCGTCCCAGAATTCGCGCTCTTTGTAGTCGTCTTCGCTGATCTTCCAATTGCGCGCCGGATCGATCAACCGTTGCTCAAAGCGGCGGAGCTGCTCTTCTTTGCTGATGTGCAGGAAGAACTTGAGTATGTGGGTGTCGCTGTCGTGATGCAGCAGCGACTCGAAGTGGTCGATGAAGTCATAGCGCCGTGACCAGATTTTCTTCGGTACCAGATTGTGTACGCGCACAACTAGCACATCCTCGTAGTGCGAGCGATTGAAGGCGGCAACCATGCCTCTGGCCGGTGCATGGGGATGAACCCTCCATAGGAAATCGTGCTTAAGCTCCTCCGTTGTGGGCTGTTTGAATGCTGTCACCACAGTGCCCTGCGGGTTCATCGCGCCTAGCACGTGCCTGATCGTCCCGTCCTTGCCGCCCGCATCCATGGCCTGTAGCACGATGAGAAGGCCGTGCTTGCCCTCCGAGTACATCAGGTTCTGGAGCTCGTTCAATTTTTTGAGATGTTTTTCTGTCTCGCTCTTGGCCTGGTGCTCGGAAAGATGTTTGGTCGGATAGTCAGGATCCAGCTTCGCGATCTTCACTCGCTTGCCGGGTTTCACGAGGAACATCTTGCGATAGTCCATGCTGTCCTATTCGTGTCGCAGGCACTCCACGGGATCCAGTCGCGAGGCGTTATTGGCGGGCGTGATCCCAAACGCCACGCCGACAAGACAGGATACGAAAAGCGCGATAAAAGCCGAAGCGGCGGAGATCGTCAGATGAACATTGGTAAAGGTCTGAACCGAGATGGGAACTCCTAATCCCACGATTGTTCCTACCATACCGCCGAGCAGCGCGATCAGCACGGCTTCCGACAGAAATTGCAGCAGAATGGCGCGCCGCGTTGCTCCCACAGCCATGCGCACGCCGATCTCATGAATGCGGGAGTGTACCGTCGCCAGCATGATGTTCATGATGCCGACACCTGCGGCAATCAGCGTCACGGCAGCAAACAGCAGCAGCACGGCAGTAAACGCATTCGCAGTTTTATTGGCCAGCCGAAGCACCTCAGTCATGTTGCTCACGTTGTACACGGATTCCGGCCGATGCCGCGACGCGATTACCTTCTGTATGTCGTCCGTAGCCTGAGGGATGCGGGCAGAGTTGGCCATGGAGAAGTAAATCTGGTTCACGTAAGGCGTTCCGGTCAGGGAGCGCGCGACACTGTACGGAATTAGGACCGTGTCGTCTTCGATCTCGGAGCGGCCCAGGGTGTCCACGCTCTCGCGGAAGGTGCCGACGATGACAAAGGGGACTTCCTGAATCTTGATCGTTTGCCCCGGCGCAAGATCGGGCGAGCCGAACTGTCGCCCTGCCATGCTGTCGGTGAGGAGCGCTACCTTATTGCCGGAGCGCGAATCTTCCTGATCGAAGAAACGCCCGGCAGTGACGACCATGCGTCGCACGGATTGATACTGCGGATCGACACCAAGCACCAGGATGTCCTGCTCTTTGCCCGAGCCGACCACCATGCGCTGATGTAAATTGAGAACGGGTGAGGCTTCCTTGATTCCGGGCACTCGCTGCTCGGCCGCGGTCATGTCGTTGACGGTCAGATAGTCGGCGGCAGCAATGTTGGCGGAGGCGCTGGAAACGCCGTTGTACTCCGCCCAAATGACGTTGGTGCCGACAGCTTCGATCTGCGCTAGCACGTAGCGCTTGCCCGTAAGAGCGACCGTTACCACCAGGATCAACGCCGCGGTGCCGACAGCCATGCCGAGGGCGGTCATGGCGGCGCGAATCTTGTCCGACCGCAACGAGTCCAGCCCCATAGAAAGAACTTCGCGCAGGTCCAGCGTGCGTGAAAGCTTCAAGCGCGAGATGGCCGACGGCGCGGGAATGGCGATTTGCGGCATAGCCTCTATTATTGATGATTCTATTTGCCCATGAGCACCAGCGTCACTCCCACGCAAACTAGCCCGATGCCGATCCAGCGGTGGGGATCAACCCTTTCCCCCAGGAAGAAAATACCGCCCAGCGCGCCGACAAAGTAGCTGAGCGCCGTAACCGGAACGACGAAGCTTACATCCTCGAACGAAAGCAGTAGCAGCAGCGAAAAGAACGCCAACGTCATCATCGCTACACCAATCCAGATCCACTTAACCCGCAGCGCGCGCCAAAGCAGTGTGGCTGCGGCACCGGGATGAAAGCGCTCCAGTTCGCCCGTTTCCTTCATGGCGCGGCCGAGGCATAGCTCCCCTCCGGTGCCGACAACGATGATCAACATGAACAGTATGAACTCCAACATCAGTTGGGATTCTCGGTAGTTCGAGGATGTGTGTTGCGAATGAAGGCAATACCGAAACAGATGATGGCAATGCCAATCCAGCGCAAAGGCGAGATCGACTCGTGCAACACGAAATAGCCGAGCGCCGCGATGACGACATAACCCAGCGCCGCTGCAGGCTGCACATAGCTATAGTCGGCCAGCGATAGCGCCAGCATGTAGGCCACGATGAAGGTGATAAGGCCAACGATCCCTGCCCAGATGGTGAACGAACCGAAGACGCGGGTGAAGGTCTGCAGCAGCTCGGCGGGAGGCCACAGCTTCACCTGCCCGACCTGTCTCATGCCCTTGGCAATGAGCAGATTGCCCACCGGCCCGGCCACGACCATGATGGCGATAAGTATGTAGGTCTTCAGGTGGAGGCGAGTATGCATTCGTGCGGGCGGAAGTCCCAATTTGAACTTCTTTCATCGTACACGAGCATGGATCAATGACCCTGTGGTAGGGTGCTGAGACTTACGAAGCCAATGTTCCCGGTCAGTCCAAGCAACAAACACAATGCCATTCCAGCCCTTCCTGCGCCGATTTAGCACTCCCATTGTGATAGTTTAGTTACAACGCAATTCGCGGAACCCAGGCCTAGAGATCGTGTGCGGAATAGTTGGTTTCACACATAAGAACGGGTTGTTGCGCCCGGACAGGATAGCGGCGGCCACGGCGACGCTGGTCCATCGCGGACCCGACCAGCAGGGCACGTACGAGTGCGCCACCTGCTCGCTGGGCGCTACTCGACTGAAAATACTAGACTTGCAGTCCGGCGACCAGCCCATGCGCTCGGATGATGGCGACACCGTCATCGTCTTCAACGGCGAAATTTACAACCACCTCGAACTTCGCGCCGAGCTGGAGAAATCCGGGCACAAGTTCCACACCCACTGTGACACAGAAACCGTACTGCACGCTTTCCTGCAGTGGGACACTGCCTGTTTCCAGCAGCTCCGGGGCATGTTCGCCGTCGCGCTCTGGACCAACTCCACTCGGCGTCTCGTATTGGCGCGCGACCGCGTGGGCATCAAGCCGCTCTACATCGCGCGGCAGGGTGAGGAGCTGTTTTTCGGCTCCGAGCTCAAGGCCATTCTGATTCACCCGGAAATTGAGCGCCGCATCAGCCTGCCCGCCCTGGATTGCTACCTAGCGCTGAACTATATTCCCGCGCCCTGGACGATGATCGAGGGCATATACAAGGTCGCGCCGGGAACATGGCTGGAGTGGCGCAACGGCGTTACGCGAACGGAAACGTACTGGCGGCTGCCAGAACCCCACGCGGAGCCTCGGACGCTAGAGTCGGCGTGCGAGGAACTGGACGGGCTGCTACAGCAGTCAGTGCGGGAACACCTGATTTCGGACGTTCCCCTCAGCGTATGGCTCAGCGGAGGACTCGATTCCTCCACCATCCTGCATTACGCCTCCCAAGCTTCTGCCTCCAAAGTGAAGACTTTCTCTATCTCATTCCGCGGGCGCAGCTTCGACGAGAGTAGCTATATCCGGAAGATGGTGCAGGAGTATGGCACGGAGCATGAGGAGTTGGACCTCAGCCCCGACCAGGACCTCGAGTCGGCGATCCAGGAGTTCGCCTACTACTCCGACGAGCCCAGCGCCGATGCCGGTGCTTTACCGCTGTGGTTCCTTGCCAAGCTCAGCCGTGAGCGTACCGAGGTAGCACTCAGCGGCGAGGGTGCCGACGAGTTGTTTGGCGGATACCTCACTTATCGCGCCAGCCGCATCGCCGCCAATGTGCGGCGTTTGCCCGCAAGTGTTCTGAGGCTGGGGCAGCAGATGATGCAGTTATGGCCGGTTTCGGACGAGAAGATCGGCCTGGAGTACAAACTCAAGCGGCTGCTTTCCGGCAGCCTGATGCCGGCTGACCGCAGCCACGTGTACTGGAACGGAACGTTTTCAGATTCTGAGAAGAGGCGCCTGGTTCCCGATGCTCTGCCCCGGGCGCTGAACGATGTCCTGGCAGATCTGCGCGAGCAGCTTGGGCGAAATGGCAACGATCTGAACGCTTATCTCTGGTTCGACCAGAAATACTACCTAGCGGACGATATCCTGGTTAAGTCGGACCGCATCAGCATGGCCCATTCGCTTGAGGTACGGCCGCCATTTCTTGATCACCGCATTGTCGAGTTTTCCAACCGGATTCCAGCGTCGCTGAAGATATCGGGTTCGCGGCAAAAGATTGTGCTGCAGCATCTTATGAAGGACAAGCTGCCGCAAGCCATCCTGCAGCGGCCAAAGGTAGGATTCGATATCCCGGCGCACGATTGGCTGCGCGGACCGCTTCGCTCGCTGTTGGTGGAGACGCTTCACTCGGTAATTCCCGAGTACCCGGAGATATTCCGCGGGGACATCATTGACGGCTATCTACAAGATCATTTGGAAAGGCGAGTAAATATTGGCTACCACCTATGGGGATTGATGATTCTGTTGTTGTGGATGAAAAAGTGGAATGTACGGGCACCGAAGCCCGCACCAGCGACGCAGTGGGTGTCCGCTCCAGCAGTGGGAGCGTATATCTAGCACTACTGCTGATCGCTGCTTCCGTCTACATGATCGGGATCATCTCTCCGCCTTCTTTATCAGACGACGTCGATTCGGTACAGGCGCAGATCGCCCGCAACATGCTGACGACAGGCGACTACGTCACCGCCCGTCTTAACGGCATTCCCTATCTGGAGAAGCCGCCGCTGATCTACTGGATGATCGCCGGTAGCTACAAGGTTTTCGGCGTACAGGATTGGGTGGCGCGCCTGCCGGTCTCACTTTTTTGCGTTGGTCTGGCCCTGCTCACTGCAGCATTCGGCGTGTGGGCGTTCGACAAGAAGATCGGATTCTACGCAGGGCTGGTGATGTCGACCTGCGTCGGGCTTTACCTGTTCACGCGCGTCCTGATCCCCGACGTCATACTCACGTTCACCATCACCCTGGCAATGTGGGCGCTTTTGCGCGTCAGCGACGAAGCTGAAGCTCATCCGCGCGCCTGGGCGTTCGTTCTGGCTGCCGGTCTGGGCACCGGGCTGCTACTGAAGAGCCTCATCGCTGTCGTTTTTCCAGTAAGCGCAGGACTTATTTACCTCTTCTTTACCAAGCAGCTATTTTCGGTGCGAACCTGGAAGCGGCTACATCCCTTTAGCGGACTGGCGATCCTCTTGTTGATCGCAGCCCCCTGGCATGTGCTGGCGACGCTGCGGAACCCGCCGTACTTCTCGCTTTCCATGCACAGTGGACCGGGCGAATACCACGGCTTCCTGTGGTTCTTCTTCATTAACGAGCAACTACTGCGCTTCCTGAACCTGCGCTATCCGCGCGATTACAACACCGTTCCTGCGCTTTACTTCTGGCTGTTCCACCTCATTTGGCTTTTCCCATGGAGCGTTTACTTTCCGGCTATCGCCAAGCTTTCATTCCGCCCGGTCGACCGCGCCGGACGCGCACGATTGTTGGCGCTCTGCTGGATTGGTGTGGTGCTGGTGTTCTTTACGTTCTCTACGACGCAGGAGTACTACTCGATGCCCGCCTATCCGGCGATGGCGCTACTGCTGGGATGCGCCATGGCTGCCGATAGCAAATGGATCCGGCGTGGAACCGCCGTCCTCACCGCAGTCGCCGGCTGCTGCGCCGCTGGTGCCGTCACCATCCTGGTGCTGGATCGCAATGTCCCCACGCCGGGAGACATCTTCAACGCCCTGACCTCGAATCCGTCAGCGTACACGCTCTCGCTCGGACACATGGAAGACCTAACGCTGCAATCGTTCGCCTATCTACGCGCACCGTTGCTGCTGGCCGCCATTGCCTTCGTCATCGGCGCAGTGGGAACGTTTCGTGCCGGGGCGAAGCGCGCCTTCGTTTGCGCAACGTTGATGATGGTGCTGTTTTACCAGGCTGCTCGAGTCGCCCTGGTCATCTTCGACCCGTATCTCTCCTCGCGGCCGCTGGCGGAGGCGATCCTTAAGGCGCCTGAGGGCAAGCTGATCGTCGACAAGCATTACTACGCCTATTCCTCGGTCTTCTTCTACACCGATCGCGACGCGCTGCTGCTGAATGGCCGTGTGCTCAACCTGATCTATGGTTCCTATGCTCCGGGTGCGCCCAATGTCTTCATCGACGATGCAAAACTAAAGGAACTCTGGTCCAGCTCTGCCCGATATTACTTGGTGGCGGGTCACGTTGCGCTGCCGCGGCTGGAAAATGTCGTAGGTCGCGAGAAGCTGAATGTGTTGGCTGAGAGCGGAGGAAAATACGTCCTTACCAACCTTCCGCTCCCGAATTCGACACTCCTGCCGGCCGATACGCGCGCGAAAGCGGTACCTTCAACTATACTGTTTGGGAAGGCTGACGCGCCGCGAGCGCGTAACAACGACGGGGGCGTGTCGAGTTCGGTGCGCCCGATCCGGACTTCACAAATCCTGCAATCACGCCGCAAACTCGGTATATTCTTTCAAGTCGGGCCTCTTTTGCATCATATAGAGCCAACTCAAGCGGCTGTGTTGTGCCTGTCGGGCAGGATGAATAGCGTTCCAGGAGCCTCGCTACACAGTATGAGCCCTGAGGAGGATGCATGAGAATTGCAGTGCTGGGGGGAGATGGTTACTGCGGATGGGCAACCGCCTTGTACTTGTCCAAGAAGGGCCACCAGGTGGCTATCGTGGACAACTTCGTCCGCCGCCAGTGGGACTTCGATCTCGGCGTGCAAACTCTGACCCCGATTCGCTCATTGCATGAGCGCCTGAAGGTCTGGAAAGACCTCACCGGCAAGACCATCGAAGTGTTCGTCGGCGATATGACGGACTATCCGTTCCTGTCTTCGCACATTCGGGATTTCGAGCCCGATACCATAATCCATTTCGCCGAGCAGCGGTCGGCGCCATATTCCATGATCGACCGCGAGCATGCCACCTTCACCCAGGTGAATAACCTTGTCGGCACGCTGAATCTGCTGTTCGCCTTGCGCGAGATTAATTCCGATTGCCACCTGGTGAAGCTGGGCACGATGGGCGAGTACGGCACGCCTAATATCGACATCGAAGAAGGCTACATTCGCATCGAGCACAATGGCCGTACGGATAATCTGCCCTATCCCAAGCAGCCGGGCTCTTTCTATCACCTCTCGAAGGTGCACGACAGCCACAACATCATGTTCTGCTGCAAGGCCTGGGGGCTGCGCGCTACAGACCTGAACCAGGGCGTGGTCTACGGCACCATGACAGATGAGACCGCGTTGGATGAAGCCCTGATCAACCGCTTCGACTACGACGAGATCTTCGGCACCGCATTGAACCGTTTTTGCATCGAAGCTGCAGCCGGGCATCCAATTACGGTCTATGGCACAGGCGGCCAGACGCGCGGATTCCTCGACATTCGCGACACCATCCGCTGTGTCGAGATTGCCTGCCTCAATCCTGCCGATCCCGGCGAGTTCCGGGTGTTCAACCAGTTCACCGAGCAGTTCTCAGTACTGGAACTGGCCCAGATGGTACAGGCGGCAGCCAAGAAGCTAGGCATCAAGGCAAAGATCGACCATCTGCCCGATCCGCGCGTGGAAGCTGAGACGCATTACTATAATGCCAGGCACTCCAAGCTGATTGATCTTGGATTGCACCCGCACCTGCTCTCGGACTCGCTGCTGGACTCGATGATCGGCATCGCGCTGAAGTACAGCGACCGCATCGATACGTCGGTGTTCCTGCCGCATGTGAATTGGCGCAGCGGGAACAACGACCGCAGCGCGCGCCTGCGTACGCCAGTCGCCCCCTCGTTGATATCGTCGGGCGTGTAAGGCCAGGGGTCAGTGACAATTCATCCACAAATGAAACGCGGACTTCCGTCCGCGTTTTAGATTGCTAACATGCATTAGCTCGTCATCCTGAGCGTAGCGCCCGGCCTCGCTTTTTGAGTCGCCTCGCTTGCGAGTTGGGGCGGGGCAGAGTCGAAGGACCCCTATATTCGTAAGCAGGTCGCCTGCTAAGCCTCAGGCAACTCGCGGGCTCGGATCCCGGACGAGCGCGCGAATCCGCCGCCCGAATGCTTTACTCCAATCCTGCATGCTCACCCAACTCGAAAAAGGACAGCTCTTCCGCTCTCGGCACCACCGCAATCATGCTTTCATCATCCCCAATCCCTGGGATGTCGGCACCGCACGGATGCTCGCCTACCTGGGATTTGAGGCGCTGGCCTCGACCAGCATGGGTCTTGCGTTCTCCCTCGGCAAGCGCGACAATACCTTGGAGCGCGAGCGCGTCATTGAGCACGTCGCGGCCATCGCAGCCGCCACCGACCTCCCCGTCAGCGCCGATCTGGAAAACGGCTTTGGAGATGCTCCCGAGACGGCGGCGGAAACAATCAGGCTGGCCGCGGCTGCCGGTGCGGTGGGCGGCTCCATCGAGGACGCCACCGGGCGTTCCGATGCGCCTATTTACCGTCTGGAGCACGCACAGCCGCGCGTTCGTGTAGCGGCCGAGGCAGCCCGCTCTCTAGCCTTCCCTTTTACGTTGACTGCGCGCGCCGAGAACTACCTCCACGGCCGCCCCGACCTGAAGGACACCATTGCACGCCTGCAGGCGTACCAGGAGGCGGGAGCCGACGTTCTCTACGCTCCAGGTCTGACCAGCAGGGAGGACATAGCCGCAGTCGTCAGCTCGGTGGATCGCCCGGTGAATGTCGTCATGGGACTGCAGGGCGTCCAGTTGAGTTTGGCAGAGCTTTCGGACCTTGGTGTGCGACGCGTCAGTGTCGGCAGCGCGCTTGCACGAACCGCTCTTGGCGCGTTTCTCCGCGGTGCGCGTGAGATGCGCGAGCAAGGCACCTTCGATTTCGCGAAGGCCGCTGCCAGCTCGCGAGAGATCACCGCGATGCTGGAGTCCTAGTTTGTCATCCTGAGCGCAGCGTCCACCCAGCATTTCCGGTCGGGATGACAACAATGGTGAATGGCATCGCGACTATTATGTCGCGGTTCCGGTGTTCACTCCTTGCGCTACTCTCTCGCTCACAATTCGCGCCGCCTTCACCGCACTCACCACTTTTCCAGAGAAGATGTGGATCTCGCCCGGCGCGGTTTCCTGCACGTATAGCGTCCGGCGGTCTTGCGCGGGATTGTTCTCGACCACGCGAATCGTGAAACGTGATCCCAGGTATTCCGCCTCCGCCGATGCGGGCACGGCAAGCACCGCGTCTTTCCGCATCGCATCGTGCCGCGTCCATGAGATCGGCTCGAAACCCGGTCCGTTCAGCAACGCGCGATATTGCTCGGGAATCGGCTCGTTGGGATCGGTGGTAGTCCAGTGGTTGCTGTGCTTGGCCGATCCCCAAAGCGATCGTTCCGAGCCGCCATACGGATCGAACGCGGTGAACGGCCCGTCGACAACCACCAGCGAAATACCCTGCAACTGGCGCGGCAATCGAATGAGGATTTTCTCCGCCACCTGATACTTCACGGATTTGAACAGCCCGCGCGAGGGGCCTAGGCCGTACGTAGCCCACACCACGAAATCGTACTCAGGCCGCATCGCTTCCGTGAATGCCTGCTGGCGAAAGTTGATGCCGAGCCACTTAATTTGCTTGGTCAGCTCTTCCCGCAGAATCTCCGGATCGTAGATCTGCTCTTCCACCTCGTAGCACCTGTCAATGAAGTCGAAGTTCATCCACTCCGGCCGGCACGGGCGCAGCGCGATGTTGTGCTCGGCCATCACGCGCTCAAACAGCTCCGGCGGCGTCTGCGAGCCCTCATGCGGGATGGCGTAGTAGTGCCGGCTGTTGCGCACGATGGCGGGCGCGAAGCTTTGCAGAAACTCCGCCCGCGCGCCCATAGTCTCTTCTATGGTCTCGGGGCTGCGGGGATAGTGATATCCAGAATGAATGCGGAATTGATTGATGCCCGACGCGGCGTTGAGCACTCCCAGTGGGTCGAAGAGGTAAACGTCATGACCCTGCTCGGCGAGACGAATGGCCGTAGTCGCGCCATAGATTCCCGCACCGGCAATAGCGATCTTGGATTTGTAGTGAGTCATATGCAGCTTCAAGTTTCGAGTCTCCAGTTTCGAGTCATGTTGAGCGCATTTCGAAACCTGAAACTCGAGACTATTTTCCCACCGGCGTATTCGCCGGATTCACCGGCACCAGAATTCCGTTGCGAATGTGATAGTCATATCCTCGCCAGCGGATCACATTGCGCCCGAAGCTGGCAACCCAGATCATGAACGCCACCACATCCCACAGCGGAATCAGCAGCATCTTCGGCCACAGGCCCTTCTGCTTCATGCCGTGAATTCCGATCAACCACGTGATCATGACACGCAGCACGAAATAACCGCCGAGATAGCCCACTGCAACCGGCCATGTGGGATAAACGGCAACCGCGATCAGCGCCCAAATCAGACCCCAGGTGAAGATCAGTCCCTGATGGCCGCGTCTGCGCACCAGGCGCATCACCGTCATCCAGCGCACGCGCTTGTAGAACAGGTCTTTGAGCGACTGAAAGTCCGCGACAGTCTGAACGATGTAGGGCAGCAGCTTGACCTCGCAGCCTTGAGCGGCAACCATGCGGCCGACGTTCAAGTCATCGGCCGGACGGTTCTCCAGCACCTCGTATCCGCCGAAGCCGGCAATGCGTTGTTTGGTGGTTAGGATGGACTGCCCGAACATGAACTTCACCCCATCCAGTTGCCAAGCCACTAGAATGCCGGCAAAGAAATCTGAAATCATGCCGATGGATTGCAGCTCTTGCACAAAGCTGGTCTCTTTGGTCGAGACATACAAGGTCGTCGCGCCGCCCACGTGCGGGTCGCGAAAAGGGTGCGCGACGGCCCGCAGATAGTCGGGGCCGACGCGGATGTCGCCGTCGGTGATGACCAGCAGATCGTATTTTGCTTCGCTGACCAGGCGCGTCAGGCGTCCGACCTTGTCATTGATGGCGTTGCGGCCCGAGCCAAACAGCAAGCGAATCTTGCACTCGGGAAAATCGGTAATCAGCTTCTGCAGCACGGGCAGCGCAGGATCGTTACGATCGACGCAGAAGATAATCTCGTATTCGGGATAATCCTGGCGGCAGAAGCTCGCGTAGTTTTCATACGCGTCATCGTCCAGTCCACGGATTGGCTTCAGACAACTGATTGGCGGCATGAAGTCGCTGTTCGGCGGGTTCTCGCGCCGCGCCACGCGGAAGTAGCGGGCCGCACTGTAGATCGCCAGCAGGTAGTAAATGCCGGGAATGGCGGCCGCCGCGAGGACGATGTAACGCACACTCGTCAACGCTGGTTCTCTCGAAAAATGGAATTAAGTTGGTTCACCGGGATTCATGCTGGGGCGAAAACAGGGGAAACTCAGCGCCGCGACTGGATTGGAAAGCGAAGATGTAATCTAACACACGGTAACATCGATTCGCTATCCACCCATGCACGCGACCGTCACCGGCGGTACAGGATTTCTCGGCAGCTTTCTGGTTCGCGATCTGCTCGCCAAGGGCACGTCGGTTCGCGTGCTGGCGCGGCCTTCCCCGCGCGCGGATAAACTGCGATCAGCGGGCGCGGAGATCATTCCCGGCGATCTGCGTGACGCCCGATCCATCGCTCGCGCGGTATCGGGCGCAGATATCGTCTACCACCTGGCTGCGAAAGTTGGTGCTGCACCGCGGAAAGACTATTTCGAGACTAATGTCGCAGGCACCGAACGCGTTCTCACCGCCTGCGCTGAAAATCGCGTCGGCCAATTTGTCTATGCGAGCTCGCTCGCGGTGTACGGTCCGATTCCAGAAGGCGAACGCATCGATGAAGAGACGCCTCTCGATAGCTGCCCCGATTTGCGTGATCTTTACGCACAATCGAAGATTGCTGCTGACCGGCTGGTGAGTTCGTTCGCCGAGCGCACCGGTCTGCCCACCGTGATTTTGCGCGAAGGGATCATCTTCGGTCCAGGCAGGCCGCTGCCCATCGGCATCTTCGGCTTTCGAGCCGGCAAGACCAACGTCGTATTCGGCAATCCCCAAAATCGATTTCCGCTGAACTACGCCGAAAATCTCGTCGACGCCATGCAAGCCGCAGCAACATCGGGCAACCGGTTTCGGCAGTACAACGTGCTTGATGACGACGAGCTTACCCTGGGCCGCTACCACCAGATCAAGCGCGCTCTCGACCACACCATCACGCGGTTCTCTTCGGGCTGGCCACTCTATTTGGCATCGCCCTTCGCCGAAGCGCTGCGTCCCATCGTTCCCATGGGCGATATACGCCTGTCGCCCCATCAACTGCGCCGCGCCTTGCAGGACCGCTGCTACGACACGCATCGAATCCGCCAGGAAACCGGATGGCGGCCGCAAGTGCCACTCGAAGAGGCGATCCGGCGCACCTTAGAGGTTCGATGAACGACGATCCCTATAATCTCCAGCGGTTCGTCACCGCGCAGGACCCCGTGTTCCCGCAGGTGTGCTCGGAGCTGCGAAGCGGGCGCAAATTGACCCATTGGATGTGGTTCGTCTTTCCGCAAATAAAAGGACTAGGACACAGCTCTACGGCTCAGTTTTACGCAATCTCGTCGAAGCCAGAAGCCGACGCCTATGTAAGCCACCCGATCCTCGGACCCAGACTCCGGGAGTGCACGCAACTTGTTCTCGACATCCAGGGGCGCTCATTGCGCGATATCTTTGGCGATCCGGATTACCTTAAGTTCTGCTCCTCGATGACCCTCTTTGCGCATGCTACGCGGGACAACCAGCTCTTCCTGGATGCCCTGCGGAAATACTGCGCCGGCCGCTTCGATTCGCTCACCGTGCGACAACTCTGATCGCTCACTCGCTGCGTATCTGGGATAATTGGTCAGTGACCGAGCGTCTTTATTACACCGATTCCTTTCTGCACGAGTTCGAAGGGCGCGTGCGCTCTGTTACAAACTCTTCCGGACGCACCGCGGTCATCCTCGACCGCTCGGCTTTTTATCCGGCCAGCGGCGGGCAAACCTTTGACACCGGCTGGCTGGAGCTTCCCGACACCGAAAATGGGTCGCGTCTGCGCGTCCATGAGGTAGTAGAGGACGAACACACGGGAGATGTGCTGCACGTCGTTGACACCCACCCCACAATGTTGCAGCCAGGTGCGGTTGTTCGCGGCGCAATCGATCCCGAGCGCCGCCGTGATCACATGCAGCAGCACTCGGGCCAACACGTTTTGTCCGCAGCTTTCGAAAAGCTCTATAACTTCGTCACCGTCTCGTTCCACATGGGCGACGAGAGTTGCACCATCGATCTCGCTACACTTTCAGTAAGCCCGAGGCAGCTGGAAGCGGCGGAGCGCCTGGCCAATGAGGTTATCTCTGAAGATCGGCCGGTAGAAATCCGGTTCGCCACGCCGGACGAGGCACGAACCATGGGCGTCCGCAAAATTCCAGCCACGGAACGCGAAACCCTGCGGCTCATTGACATTCACGATTTTGACTTGAACGCCTGTGGCGGAACACATGTGCGCAGTACGGGACAGGTCGGCTCAATCCTGCTGCGTAAGACTGAGAAAGTACGGCAGGGAATGCGAGTGGAATTCGTTTGCGGATTGCGCGCAGTCTCGGTGGCGCGGCGTGATTTCGAAATGCTGACCGAGGCTGCGGCCCTGTTTTCGACCCACATCCGGGAGGTGCCGCAGCAAGTCCGAAAGTTGCAGGAAGAAATCAAAGCGGCGCAAAAAGCTGAACACAAGTTGCTGGAGGAAGTCGCGGAGTTGCAAGCCGATCGAATGTTGCGGTCCGCGGAGGCCCGGCAGGGGCAGAGACTTGTCGTGCAATACCTGGCGGAGCGCGATCTCGGATTCATCAAAATGCTGGCACAGAAGCTGACGAGAAGCGGGCACGCCACCGCGCTACTGGCTTGCGGAGGCTCGCAGCCATCGCTGGTATTCGCGCAGACGGCAGGCTCGAGTCACGATATGGGCGCGTTAATGAAGCAGATCGTGCAGCGGTTGGACACGCGCGGTGGCGGCAATCGCGACATGGCGCAGGGCAGCGCACCCGATGCAGCCAGCGCTGAGCTGGCACTGCGCGAGGCCGCCAGCGCGATAGGATAGGAAGAGTGGATAGTCGTTTGTGGATAGTGGATAGAGCGTGATTAATAGCCTATCCACTAACCACTATCCACTAACCACTGACTTTGGACCAACGTCTCATTCTCGTAACCCTGCTGATCCGCCTCGGCGTAGCCGCAGCGATCAGCAGCGTGCTGGTGCGCGCGCGGCGATTTCGCGTCCTGCTCTTCCGCGAGGAGCGCACTCTTCGCGAGAAGCTGGAGATGGTCTACATCGTGGGCACGCCGATTGCCCTCGGCGTGCTGGTCCGCGGCTGGGTGCATAATTTCCAGGCAGCCGATATCGCCTTCGAGGGCGCAATCCTTATGGGTGTGATCGGCGGCCGCTTCGTGGGCGCCGCGGGAGGAATTCTCGTCGCCCTGCCATCATTGTTGCTTGGCGAATGGTTGGCAATGCCGATGTATATCGTCGCCGGGACGTGTGCCGGCTTTCTGCGTCATATTGCCCCCGAGCGCGAGGCCATCTGGTCGTTCTCGCCGCTGTTCGACCTAAGCATCTATCACTGGATCCGGCGCAGCATACAGAAATCATTTATCGACTGGCAAACCTCGTTCTTCTTCCTGATCCTCGGACTCGAGTCCGTTCACATCCAGCTGCATCAGATGTTTCCACGTCGCATCTTTGCACTCTATTCACCAAATCTCTGGGTCAAGCTCGCCATCTACGCAGGCACGGTGATGGCCGTCGCAATCGCTCTCAAAGTACTGAACAACGTCCGCATCGAAATGAAGCTGGAGCAGCAGGAGCGATTGCTGCTGCAGGCCCGCATGGAAGCGCTGCAGAGTCAGATCAACCCGCATTTCCTCTTCAACACCCTGAATTCCATTTCCTCGCTGGTCAGGGGCGACCCGGATTCAGCCCGCAAGATGATCGTAAAGCTGGGCAATATTCTGCGACGCCTGCTGCGCAAGGGCGATTCGTTCGTTCCGCTGCGCGAGGAGTTCGACTTCCTCGACGACTATCTGGACATCGAAGTCGCGCGGTTCGGCCATGACAAGCTGAAAGTCGTAAAGGAGCTGGAACCGGCTTCGCTCGACCTGCTTGTGCCCAGCATGATTCTGCAACCGCTCGTGGAGAACGCGGTCAAGCATGGTTTCTCGTCGAGAGTGGATGGTGGCAGCATCTATCTGCGCAGCCACACCGCGCACCACCAGCTGGTCATCGAGGTGGAAGACGATGGCGTTGGCATGTCGCAGGATGGGACCAGCGCTTCGTCGGGTACAGGCATCGGCATGCTGAACGTTCGGGAGCGTCTGCAGGTGGTGTACGGTGATGCCGCGGAGCTCGCTATGACCAGCGAGCGGAATCGAGGCACGCTGGTGAGGCTGATGTTGCCGGTTGTGCAGGCTGAAGAGATGGGCGGTTCGGTGCTGGGCGCGATTTACGAGGAGCGGCGCAGCCGGGCGGTATGACAGTCTCCACCTACCCCACCGCCGCCTGCGAGCGCTCCAGCACCGCCCGATAATGTCTCTCGTACATGGGAATGATCTTACTGGCGCAGAACCGCGCCCGGGCCCGGGTGCGCGCCTCCTCGCCCATCTGCTTCAACCTGGCATCGTCCGACAGGATTTCGATGGCATATCTCGCCATCGTATCCACATCTCCAACATTGGCCAGAAATCCAGTTTCGCCATGATCTATGACCTCGGGAACGCCACCTGCATTGGTGGCAATCGGAACCACTTCACAAGCCATCGCCTCCAGCGCCGCGAGTCCGAAGGACTCCAATTCGCTGGGCAGGAGCATCACATCGGCGACGCCGAGCTTCTCGTGGATACGGTCCTGCTTGCCCAAGAAATCAACTTTGCTGTGAATGCCTTTGTTCACTGCCAGCCACTCGGCGCGTGAGCGCTCCGGGCCGTCGCCGATCATCAGCAGCCGCGATGGGATTTCCTTCTGCACCCGATAGAAAATCTCGATGACATCCTGCACGCGCTTCACCGGCCGAAAATTCGACAGGTGGACCAGGATTTTCTCTCCCGGGGCAGCGTACTGTGACCGGCACGCGAGCACCTCAGGTGTGCGCTCATACAAATCGCAGTTAACGAAGTTAGGAATGACCTCAATCGGCGTGTGCACGTCGAAAACTTCAATCGTGCGCTGCTTCAGATAATTGGAAATTGACGTGACCCCGTCGCTCTGGTTGATGGAAAAACGAGTGATCGGCAGATAAGACGGATCGGCACCCACCAGCGTGATGTCGGTGCCGTGGAGGGTTGTGACATACGGCAGATGGCGCCGGTCGCGAGTGCGATCGCAACTCAGCATTTGCCGCGCCAGCATAGCGCTCACCGAGTGCGGAATGGCGTAGTGCACGTGCAGCAGGTCAAGGTCGTAAATTTCTGCGACCTCGGCCATGCGCGTGGCCAGCGCCAGATCGTACGGCGGATATTCGAACAGCGGATAACGCGAAACCTCAACCTCGTGATAGTGAATGTTGGGCAGGGGCTCGGTCAGACGGATGGGCTGCGAATAGGAGATGAAATGGACCTGGTGGCCGCGCTGCGCCAGCTCCAGTCCAAGCTCGGTGGCGACGACCCCGCTGCCGCCGTACGTGGGGTAACAGGTTATGCCAATGCGCATTTGCCCGCCTCGGGATAGTTGTTGGCCAGTTTCCGAATGTCTCCAATTGGATGGATTTCGATGGAGGGGGATTCAGCGGTGCGTCTCAGCGGGAGAGCGCTTCCGGCGGGGTAGCAGAGAAATCTGAAGAGCCGGCTTCAGCTCTTTGCCGGGCAAGTCTTGACGCATCACTACGTACTTTGTGATACGTCAACTGAGGGAAGACTCAATGGGATTGCGAACAGTTATCAACTAACTCGTTCCGAAGATGAGATCTCCAAAGTCAGGATAAGCTCCTCAGCACCTCCCAAGAACTGATATACCGTGGTTTTCAACCAGGGGCAGAGCACGGTTCTGCAAAATGTGGGTGAAGGTCTCAGCTTGAAAAGCGTGCCGCAACCAAAGGTGCACCCACCGGGATTCCCGCTATAGTTCCACCCTGTTTTATTCGGAATCCTGGGGAAAATGTTCCTGAGGACAGAGAGCCAGTTGTCATCGCGGGAGTTTGAGCGGCGGCGTAGCTAACGTTCGTTCGAGTTTTTGTGACGGAGCCGGTTGGGTGCCCCGCGTCTTTCAGTCTAGTGGCGCGCTAGCACTCGGGGTCCGCAGCTTGCCAGTAAGGCGAGCGCTTCTTCGCAGACCTGGTGGCGCGTGGCGCCATGCTTTCGATGCTTCCCTTGAAGCGCTCCACAACCGCCTGCTTCATGTCCTCCTTTTTCAGTTTTGACAGCATCTCCGGGCTGATGGCGGGAGCTGCCGGGGCGTCCTCGATCACTACCTCACTCTTCGACATACGTCCTCCGTAGATCTTCACGTCGTTTAGGAGTTGCACTTGTTTCCCGGAGCGTCAGCACCGGGCATGGCGAATCGCGTATGACCTCGTACGCATGTGGGATTACCAGCCGATCCAGCACGCCGCTGGAAGGGCGCACGCCCAGTATCAATAGATCGGCGGCTTCTTCTTTGGCAGCGTCCAGGATCGCTTGCTTAACCTGTCCAGCTTTGATCCGGATCGAGCAATGTAGGCGGTCTGCGTGTTGTCCCAGCAGCTCCGCTAATCGCGTTTTGAGTCCGTGTTCAACGGCGGCGCGATCCGGCACGTGCTGCCATTGCTTGGCATCCACTACATGCAGCAACGTCAGCCTCGATTTGTGCTCCTGCGCCAACGCGACCGCGTATTTGACCGCATGTCGAGAAGCAGGAGTAAAATCCGCCGCTACCAGCATCTGTCGTGGATCACGAACGAAATCAGTTGCTCGAACGGCGGGACCAAGTGTCAGCACTGGAACTGGCGAGTGCCGGAAGACCCGCTCTGCAACCGAACCAAGCAACGCTTTCGGCAACGCGCTGCGCCCGTGCGTTCCCACCACGATCAGGTCTGCCTTTTTCTGGCGGGCGAAATCCAGGATGGCTTTGGCGACCTCCCCTTCTAACAGGTAGAGGTGGTAATCGTCACCCTCAACCCAGCAGTGGGCCCGCTCCAATTCAGCTTTTAGCGCCTCGAGGTCCCGGCGCGCAGCGTCCCTGGCGGCAACGTATGCCTCAGGCTCGGTGAGCAGATAGGGGTCATTGGGCAGCACGAAAGCAATGTAAGTCGTGGCCTCGTAGCTCTTCCCCAGTTGCAAGCCGAAGTGAAGCGCGGCATTGGAGTAGCGGGAAAAGTCCGTCGCGATGAGCACGTTACGAATACCCACCGAGACCGGCGTGAGCTGTGCTGTGGACATAATGCGATCCTTCTCCCCCAAGGGCGTGGGACGGCTGCGGAAGCTATCGTCGGCTGACGCTGATGCAAACGGCCGGCGGCTTCCTATCCTTCGCTGATTCTGTTGTAGCGCCGACCGTGCAGAAAGGCTGTGACGCAGATCAAGTGGAGGGGTGATAAGTGAGCTTTTTTGGGAACGAACAGGGCAGTTCCAAATTACGCTATTGCCGGCGCTTTCTTCCGCTCCCGCAACGACTCCACGATCACATACAGCACGGGGATGAAGAAGAGGTTCAGGGCTGTGGAGACGATCATTCCGCCGAAGACGGTTGTGCCGACGGAGTGGCGGCTCTCCGAGCCTGCGCCCGAAGCAAATACCAGCGGCAACACACCGAGGATGAACGCAAACGAGGTCATCAGAATTGGCCGCAAACGGATACGGGCTGCCTCGACTGCCGACTCCTTAATGGACAGGCCCTTGTGGCGCAACTGTTCCGCGAACTCGACAATCAGAATTCCGTTTTTCGAAGCCAGGCCGATCAGCATCACCAATCCGATCTGGCAGTAGACGTCATTCAACTGTCCGCGCAACGACTGCGCGATAAGCGCGCCCAACATCGCCATAGGCACGCTCAGCAGAATGATGAACGGCAAGACCCAGCTTTCATACTGCGCCGAAAGCGTCAGATAAACCAGCAGCAGGCCAAGTCCGAAGAGCAACGCCGACTGCTTGCCCGACTTGATCTCCTCCAGTGAGAGCCCTGACCACGCGTAGTTGAAGCCCAGCGGCAGTTTGCTGGCGACCTGGTCCATGGCCTGAATTGCCTGCCCCGAGCTGTAGCCCGGCCCAGCGGAGCCATCGATCTCGGCCGAGCGGAACAGGTTGTAGTGCGTAATTACCTGCGGCGAAGTGCCTTCTGTGACGTCCACCACGTTGTCCAGCGGGATCATCTCGTTGTTGTTGTCGGAGCGCACGTAGAACTGGCGAATGTCGCGCGGCTGGCGGCGGAAGCTCTGATCGGCCTGCACATACACGCGATAGTCGCGATTGTTGAAGTCGAAGTCGTTCACGTACGCCGAACCCATGTACACCTGCAGCGCGTCGCTGATCTGCTGAATAGGCACTTGCAGGCTGCGCGCCTTGGCGCGGTCAATCTTCACCACGAACTGCGGATCGTTCGCGGTGAACGCGCTGAACAAGCCGCTGAGATCTTTCCTCGAGTTCCCGTCCCGCACCAGGTTCTGGGTCACCTGATAGAGCTCTTGGACCGAGTTGCCGCCCTCGTCCTGCACCTCAAATGTGAAGCCGCCGAAGCTGCTGATGCCGGAGATGGCCGGCGGCAGGAAAGGAATAGCCTGCACCTCGGTCAACTGGCCCAAGGGCCCGCGCAAGCGGTTCACCACCGCGGCGGCGGAATGCTGCTCGCCTTTGCGCTTGTCGACATTGGCGAGGTTCAGGAACACCATGCCCTTATTCGCACCGCTCCCGGTAAAGCTGAAGCCCACGACACTGAATGCGCCGATGATGTCCTTCTCCCTCGCGCAGGCGGCTTCCACGCCCCGCATGGCCTGCGAGGTGTATTCCACCGACGCGCCCTGCGGCGCTTGCACGGTGATCATGAACCACCCCTGATCTTCGTCTGGCACAAAGCCGGTGGGCACGCTCTTGTAAACCACATACGTTGCTGCAAGCCCCGCAAAGAAAAGTACAAGGACTACATACCGCAATTTGATAGCTTTCTTTGCGCTGTAAACGTAATACGCAGTGGTGCGGTGCAGGATGTGCTCAACGCCGCGAAAGAAGACATTCTTTTTGCCTGTTTCCGGACGCAAAAGCAGTGCGGAAAGCGACGGGGTAAACGTAAGTGAGTTGAACGCGGAAATGGCAATTGAGAATGCGATGGTCAGCGAGAACTGCTTGTACAGCAAACCTGTCGTGCCAGGAAAGAATGCCACGGGTACAAATACGGCCACCAGCACCAGCGAGGTCGCAACCACTGCTCCTGTCACCTCGCCCATCGCTTCGGATGCAGCCACGTGCGAATCGGAATGTTCTTCGGCCATGTGGCGCTGGATGTTCTCGATGACCACGATTGCGTCGTCCACCACCAGTCCGGTCGCGAGCACAATTCCGAAGAGCGTCAGCGTGTTGATCGAGAAATCCAGCAGCTTGATGAATGCGAATGCTCCCACCAGTGAAACCGGAATGGTGACCGCCGGGATCAGAGTACTGCGCCAATCCTGGAGGAACACGAACATGACGATCATGACAAAGATGATCGCTTCCACCAGCGTCTTCAGCACTTCGCGGATCGAGTCCCCGACAAAGGTCGTAGTATCGAACGCAACCGCGTAATGCAGCCCCGGCGGGAAGCGCTTCGACAAGCGCGCGAGTTCCTCACGAACCGCCTTGTCTACGTCCAGAGCGTTGGCCGTCGGCAGCTGCGTGATCCCGATGCCGATGCCGTTATAGCCGTTGAAGCGCAGCTTGCCGCTGTAGTCCTCGGCCCCCAGTTCGGCGTGTCCCACGTCGCTCAGGCGCACCAGCGCACCGTTGTTACCCGGCTTGAGAACGATGTTGTCGAACTGTGCCGCCTCGGTCAGCCGTCCCAACGCGCGCACGCTGATCTGGTACATCTGCGTGTTCGCTGTCGGCTCGGCGCCCACCTGACCCGAGGCAATCTGCACGTTTTGCTGCTGCAGGGCCGAGACCACATCGGATGCCGTCAACCCACGCGCCGCCAGCCGCGCTGGATCGAGCCACAGCCGCATGGAGTACTTACGCTCGCCGAAGATATCGACTTCACCAACGCCGGCGATGCGCTTTATCGCGTCCTTGACGTAAATATCGATGTAGTTGCTGACGAACTCTTCGGTATAGCGATTGTTCTCGCTGTAGAACCCGGCGGCCATCACGAACGAGGTCGACACCTTGTCAATGACAACGCCGGTGGTTTTCACTTCATTTGGCAGGCGGCCGGTTACACCTTGCACGCGATTCTGCACGTCGACTGCGGCAAGATCCAGCGGCCGCGTAAGCTCGAAGGTGATGTTGATGTTGCTGCTGCCGTCATTGCCGCTGGTCGAGGTCATGTAGCGCATGCCCTGCACCCCATTGATCGCCTCTTCCAGGATCGTCGTAACCGACGACTCCACTGCGGTGGCATTGGCGCCGGTATAGAAGGCCGAGACCGAAACCTGCGGTGGCGCAAGTTCAGGGAACTGCGCGACCGGCAAAAACGGAATGCAGACCGCACCCGCGATAACAATAAAAAGCGAGGTTACCGTCGAGAAAACCGGACGCTTGATGAAGAAATCGGAGAACAATCGGGCACCTACTCTGCGATTCGGATGGGCACACCATCCGCAAGGTTCTGACCGCCGGAGACGACCACCTGCTCGCCCGGGTTCAGGCCGCTCAGCACGGCATAGTCATTGCCCACAATTTCGCCCAACTGCAACGGGCGCTGGCGCGCAACCAGTTTTCCGTTGTCTTGCTCGGCGATAAAGGCAAAGAACTGTCCACTGACGCGGGTGACTGCGATCACTGGCACCGTAACTCCCGAATGCGTGCTCCACACGATGCGGGCCCGCACCAACTGCATGGCACGCAGCACATCCGCCGCCTTATCAGCCGGCGCCTTCACCAATACTGACTGCGTCCCAGTCTCCACCTGCGGCGAGATGAAGTACACATTAGTCTTCAGCAGTACATTACCGGCCTGGTCGACGACTTCTACCGGCGCTCCCATCTTGATGTCGTGCGCGTGCTCTGAGGGGATTGAGATGTACGCCTCCAGTCCAGAGCGCTCGTCAATGGTCGTGAGCGGCGTGGTGTTGGTGACGCGATCGCCAACGTGTACTGGAATGTCACCAACAATGCCGTCCGTCGGCGCGAAGACACTGTAATACTTCAACTGAACCTTGGAGGCGTCGATCTGGGCGTCCATGGCTTTTACGTCCGCTAGCGCGCCCTCGTAATTCGATTGCGCCTGCTCCAGATCCTGCTTGCTGACCACGCCACCGGCCGCCAGCGCCTTAGTGCGCTCGTATTGCGCCTGCGCCCATTGCAGTGCTGCTTCCTTCGAGCGCCGCTGCGAGTCGTAGTTGGAGACCGTCGCCTGCTGCCGCCGGGGATCAATCTCCATAAGCGTGTCGCCCTTTTTGACCAACTGCCCCGAATGCACGTGGATGTCGAAGATCCAACCCTCTACGTCGGACATGATGGTCGCCGAGTGGCGCGACTTGATCGTAGCCACATATTCCGAGGCGTCGCCGATAGGCCGGTCTTGCACTTTTTGCACCTTGACGGGAGTGGCAGGCGGCCCTTGCGGAGAATCAGCGTTGCTGCGGTTACAGCCTGCAAGAAGAAGCGCCAGGGCCGCACTAATTAGAAAAGAGGGCCCGAATTGAAATACGCTCGCCCCCACGCGAGAGCGCATGCCGCGATAGGTCATACCACTTCCGATGCTGCCGAGCAGCAGAAATCTGTGGCTTTCAGGTTGCGAGCTATTTTAACCTGACCTGCCGATTTTCCGGCGGCGGTGCGCGAAAGAAGGGATAAGGCGAGCGTTGGCGGGATGAGCCGCGCTACAGAACAGACCAGGCGGACAGCCCTACTCTGCCGCTTCCCCGGGCTCGCCCGAGGCTCCCACGCGATGCTGGAAATGCGACCAGACGAAGTAAATGGCGCCCAGCACAATCACCGCGAGAATCAGCGCGTCCAGCCGGTGAAACCACAGCTTCAGGCGCGGATCAGTCTCCCAGCGCTCGCCCAGCCGCATGCCGATGTAGGCCAGGACGAAGCACCACGGCCAGGATCCGATGAACGTGTAGATGTGGAACTTAAGTCGCGGCATGCGCGCGATTCCGGCGGGCAGCGCAATAAACGTGCGAATCACCGGCAACAGACGCGCAATGAGAACGGCGAGTGCGCCGCGGTGTGTGAAGAAGCGATCGGCGATATCCAGTTCGCGCCGGCTGAGAAAGATGTAGCGGCCATACCGCTCCACCAGCGGGCGGCCGCCGAAGTAACCGATCTCATACGCCACCACCGAGCCGAGATTGCAGCCCAGCGCGCCCCAGGTGGCAACCGCCACCAGCGAGAAGCGGCCCGTGTACACCAGGTAGCCTGCGAACGGCATGATGACTTCCGACGGCAACGGAATGCACGCCGACTCAATCGCCATCAGGAGCATCACGCCCGGATAACCCATGGCGGAAATGACTCCGACAATCCAGGCGCCTACGATTTCAAGAATGTGAGCAATCATGCAGGGTGCGAAGCGAGCTCCAGGGGAGATTTTCCTCTTGTGCGGGTGCCCCGTTCCAGCCTTCCTCTGGCTGAGGCGGGGCAGTTCGTTGAGTCTACCATTCGCGGCGAACCGCAGGTCCCTCGACTTCGCTCTCCGCGGCGGGCTCCGCTCGCGATGACAAATTGTAACGGTTCATGGACGAAGTCGCTGTGTGAGTTTACTCCTTGGCGATCGCGTAATAGCCCTGCCGCGCCTGCACCTTGTATTCGCCGCCTTTGGCGTGGATTTGGATCTTGCGGTAGGAGCCGTCGAGCTTGGAGTTCGTAGGAGTGTATCCGATGTTGTATTGACTGCGCAGCTCGTTCTGGATCTGATCGAATGCCTGCTTCAATTTGTCCTGCTTGTTGCCGACCTCGATCACGCGTCCGCCGGTCGCCTGGGCCAGCTTTTGCATTTCGGAATCGCCGCTGTAGCCGAAGCCGCCATAGAACCCACGGTCGGCAATCAGGATCACATAGCAAATGGTATCCGCCTTCTGCGCCGCCTCAATGGCATCCTGAATGCGCAGGCGGCTGCCCTGGTCTTCGCCGTCGGTGAAGATGATCATCGCTTTGCGGCCGACCTCATTCTTAAGCTTCTCGTCGGCACCCAAATAGATGGCGTCATACAGCAGCGTGCCACGGGGGGTGGTAGGCACAGGGCCTCCACCCAGCCCAGGAGGACCACCGCCGATGCCGGCGTTGATCTGCATCTTATTCAGGGCGCGCGTAAGCTCGCGGATATTGTTGGTGAAATCCTGGTCGAGATCCACATCAACGTCGAAGTTAATTACGAAGGCGAGGTCCTTGTCGCGCAACACGGCGCGCAGGAACTCGGCGCAGGCCGACTGCTCGATGTCCAGTACCCGCGTCTGGCTGGCGCTGGTGTCGATCATGATGCCGAGCGTCAACGGCTGGTTCGCCTCCGCCGAAAAGTACTTGACGGTTTGCGGCTTCCCGTCTTCAACCACCTGGAAGTCGTCCTTCGTCAGGTTCGGGATGAGCAGCCCGTGCTTGTCCTTCACGTTGAAGAACAGATTGACGACATTGACCTGGGCCTTGAACGTCTGCAATGTGTCCTGGTCGGAAGGCGCTTGCTGCTCCTGGCTGGGAGCTTGCGCCGGCGCATCCTGCGACTGCGCCCGCAGGGCTGGGCTGCAACTCAGGGCCAGGCCGGCAAGAAGGGGAATAAGGCGAAACCGGAACGACATAGTTTCTCTTTCGGCTCGGATGCATCCATTCTATTGCACGCCGGTCAATTCGGCGATCAAAGCTGCCGCAACGGGCGCCCTGCGGTTATACTGGGCGGAGTTGCGGAAATCCCCCCGGGGACACACATTCCATGTTTCGTTGCCCCTTGAGCTTCAAACTCCGAGGTGTCTTTTTGACGACGCTCCTCGCCGTGCTGGCGTGGTCCACGGCATTGGCCCAGGAGCAGAAACTGCCGGATGCTCCCAGCCCGCAGAACAATGCGCCGGCGCCCAGCGTCAGTATTCCGCAATCGGGCAACCCCGACGATCAGGGGCCTTCGTCATCTAGTGAAAACCCGGAGCAGCCCGGAAATACTCGAACGGGCCAGCAACCCGCTGCCGGCCAGACCAATCCTCAGCCGCCACCTCCGGGCTCGCAGGAGATCAAGACGGTACCCCCCGGGAGCGTGCCGAAAGCCGGCGCGAGCGGGCGCGATGAGCTGTACAGTCTGGTGAAGAACGTTAGCTTTGTTACGGTTCCCGTCACCGTAAAAGATAATGAGGGCAAGATGGTGGACGGCCTGCTCGCAAATGACTTCAGCATCTACGAAGACGGCGTGCCACAGAAGCTCACGTTTTTCACCAGTGACCCATTTCCCCTCGCAGCGGCGCTGATTGTCGATCAGGGTCTCCCGGACCCGGCCCTGCGTAAAGTCAACCAGACCTTCGGCGCCCTGGGCGGTGCCTTCGGCCCCTTCGATGAAGTGGCCGTCTTCACCTACGGCAACACCGTCAACAAGCGTCAGGACTTCGGCAACACCAATCGCATGCAAATTGCGCTGCGGCGGCTTGGCGACGAGAGCGGCCAAAACGCTGGTGCATCGGTCGTCGGCGGTCCTTTTGGCTCTGGGCCCCAGACCAATAGCAAACCCGTTGCCGGTGCAACGCAGGTAATTACCCCCAGGCCTGAATTTCACGTGCTGAACGATGCCATTTTGGCGGCCGCTCAGGACCTGGCCCATCGTTCGCCCGCCAGCCGCAAAATCATTTTCATCATCAGCGATGGGCAAGAGTACGGCAGCCGCGCCAGCTATGCGCAGGTGCTGAAGGTGCTGCTGACCGACGGCATCGCCGTGTATGCCATCGGTGTGGACACAGCAGCGATGCCGGTGTATGGCAAGGTAGCGAAGGCGCGTATTCCCGGTTTCGGCTACAGCAATATCCTGCCTCGCTACGTGAATGCAACCGGCGGCGACGTGCTGAACGAGTTCTCGAAGGAAGCGATTGAGAGTGCCTATCAGCGCATCACTGTCGAGGCCCGCAACCAGTACACTCTTGGCTACAACACGGTGCAGCGACCCTCAAGCAATTATCGCGATATAGAGGTGAGAGTGAAGCGACCCGGGCTGGAGGTCTTTGCCAAACACGGCTATTATCCTCTGCCGCCCCAACGGGAGCCCACCCCGCCTCTACCTGAGTCAGGCGCCGCGCAACCTCCGCCGGGAGGCGAGTAGCCACCTATAACTCACGATAAACTCGTTCTATGGCTAAGCGGCTAGAGGTAACTCTGAAAGATGCGGATTATCGAGAGATCCAACGGATTGCCCAATTGCGTCACGTGTCGCTTGCGGCGTGGGTCCGGGAAGCGCTGGAGACGGCACTCGGAGGGGAGCCGACGCGTAGCATGAGCAAGAAGCGCGAGGGACTCCGTCTCGCGACGCAGCATGAGTACCCTACTGGAGATGTTGACCAAGTGCTCGCGGACATAAAGCAGGCTACACGAGCAGCGGTAAACGCTCATGAAATCTGATCAACTCGAATGCTCCATGCATCTGATCGGCGCGGGGAATAGACACAAAAACGCGGTCGACCCGAAAGGATCGACCGCGCTTTTGTCTAAATGCTAAGTGCTAACTGCTACTTCACTTCCTCTCAATCGCTGTCCCGAAATCGCGGCTTCGGGTTGACCCTGCTGCACTCTTGCCCGACTTCGTGGCCGCTGCGGCTTGCGCCGTCGCTTCGGGCCCATAGCGCTCCAGTAGAACCGGCACCAGCGCTCCTTCCGCTTCCTTGACGAAAGTGAGCTTGCCCTTGGAATCGATATCAATGCGAATGAAGTCACCCAGCTTCACCTGGCCAGTCGCGACCAGATTGGCCAGCGGAAAGACAATGTTGCGCTCGATGGCGCGCTTCAGGTGCCGCGCCCCATATCGCAGGTCAGTACCTTCACGGAGCAGGAACTGCTTCACCGCCGCAGTACAACTGAAGACGAACTGATTGTTGCCCGTCGCCTGCAGAATCCGCTGCTGCACCATCCCCAGCTCAATCTCCAGAATCTGTTCCAGATGCTCGTTGCGCAGCATGCGAAAGGTTACGACCTTGTCGATGCGGTTCATGAACTCGGGCGAAAACTTGCGGCGCGCGGCTTCCACTGCCGTTCGATCGATCTTCTGGTCGAGCTTGGCATCCATCTGTGCCGGAGTCTGCGCGAAGCCCATGCTGCCGTTGATCATCTCGTTCATCTCGGCTGCGCCCAGGTTCGAGGTCATCACAATCACGCATTGCGACAGGTTGACCCGGCGGTTGTCGCCCAGCGTCAGCGTAGCCTTGTCCAGAATGCCTAGCAGAAGCTGCCAGAGCGCATCCGACGCCTTCTCGATTTCGTCGAACAGCAGAATCGAGAGCTTCAGCTTTTCCGTGTGCCACTGATCGAGGGCTTCCTGGGTGAGCAGCGGATGGGTTTCACGATGTCCGAGATAGCCCGGAGGCGAGCCGATCAGCTTGGCAATTTCATGCGAGTGCTGAAATTCGGCGCAGTCGATCTTAATGCAGGCGCGAGGATCGCCAAACAGCGACTCGGCCACGGCTTCCACCACGCGCGTCTTGCCGGAACCGGTCGGCCCCAGGAACAGGAGATTGCCCACCGGACGGCCGGGCGGGTTCAGGCCTGCCAGGAACATCTGGTAGATTTCAGCCATTTTTTCCACGGCAGCGTCTTGGCCAACGATCTTGCGTCGTAACGCGGTTTCGAACTCCGACGCCTCATTGCTACGTCGCGTGGGATCCAGTGCGGTATTCAATCCGGTCTTCATTGTTTGTCGCCAAAAATTCCTGGCTCAGGCCTATCTGCGAGGGCTGCCCACCTCACTGAGATGGACTAAGTAGCTGCTGAGTTGTTTGGCGCACTCCTTTACAAGCTTTGCGGTCCCCAGGTTCGGCCCTCTTAACCGTCCTGAGCATTAGATGTTCAGAGCACGCTGAGGACAGCTTACGAAGTAGTCAACTTTGCAAACATTGTGTCAGTCGTTGGTAACAATCACGTGGGATGTTTCGCCTCGACGACATCGTCAATTCCAACAAAAAACGGGCGCTTTGTGCACCCGTTTTCATTTTCAGCTCTGGAATTCGCTACGGCACCTCGATCAACCCCTGGGGCACTCTGCGGAGAGCTGAATTACGGTTATCGATTTCTGTGTTTGGCGGGAATAGGAGTGCTTGCGGCCTTTTGGGTGGTTGGAGGGGATTGGGTCGTGGCTTGCCGAGCGTCGATGGACAGGGTATATCCGGACGTGACTCTAACTGGGTCAACCAGCCCTGCACAAGATGATCCAACCCTGGAGCTGGGCCGCGTGTTCCCATAAGACCTCCCCAATGAGACCTAACGACGGAAATTATTGCTTACGGCACCTCAATCAGCTCGATTTTCCCGTCCTTCCGGCGGTGCAGCACCCTCACTTTGCCCTTGCCATCGCGGAAGACGAACACGTCGCGGTCGCGAAACTCGCATTCCTTCACCGCTTCCTCAATCGTCATGGGCCGGAGAGCTACCGAATCCTGCGAACGCACCAAGTGGGCCTCCGTCGTGCGCGCGATAGAGGGAAACTTGTGCACAACAACGGGCACCGCTGTCGAAGCCGTCGCTCCCACCGAAATCTGCATCTCCGAGTCCGCCTCTACGGGAGCTGTCCAACTCTTGTCTTTCGGTTTGCGATGCGTGGTGCGGCGGCGGCCATTGTGGCGCAGCACCTGGGTCTCAATGTGCTCCAGCGCCTGTGTCACCGCGACGAGCATGTCAGGCGCCTGAGCGAGGCCAACCAGGTGCCCGCGACGCCGCGTAACCGTAATCTCTGCGATATTGCGGTGCCTCTCGGCGGTGAGAATGACTTTGCTCTTGAAGTTGTCACCCAGGATTTTCGTGAGTTTGCCGAGGCCGGATTCCACCTCGTCTCGAATGGCGGGAGTGATTTCGTACTGCCTTCCAAAATACTCTACGGTCATTGCGCTCCCTTCTCGAAGAGCAACTAGCAATTAGCCACTAGGAACCCTCGGTCTGCCTTCATTTAGCTCTTCACGCGGCGCTAGTGGGTGCTACTGCCAGCGGAGATCCCTTCCCAAAGAACTCTTGAACGGAGTTCATTCTTCCCCTCCATCTCCGTTCCCGAGATACTCGTCCAATCCAGCACGTACCTTCAGGAGCAATCCCAGGTTCATCGTCAGCGCGTGGATGCGCTCGTCAATCGACGGCCTTCGCTCTTCGGGCACATTGTTCCTCCGACCGCCCCACTACCCAGCAACCAGCAAAGCCGATTGAGAGACTGGTACAGCAGTCAGTTTTTAACTCTGCGCTGGTGGGTGCTCGGGATGCGCATGTCCTCCCTGTACTTCGCGACCGTGCGGCGAGTGACCTGGATGCCCTGCGACTGGAGGATGCGGGTGATCTGCTCGTCGGTCAATGGCCGGGCGGGATCTTCTTCGTCGATAAGCCGCTTTACCCGCCGCTTCAGGATTAACAGCGACGTGCTGCTGCCTTCCGGCCCGTTGACGCTCTCGCTGAAGAAGTACCGAAGTTCGAAGACTCCTTGCGGGGTGTGAGCATACTTGTTAGCCACTGCTCGGCTCACCGTCGAGGGGTGAACGCCGATCTCCTCCGCCACCTCTTTAATCATCATTGGCTTCAGGTGATCGATGCCGTGGTCGAGAAATTCGCGCTGCCGCTCCAGGATCGAGTAACAGACGCGCAGAATCGTTTGCTTGCGCTGCTCGATGTTCTTGATCAGCTGGATGGCCGACTTGTACCGCTCCTTCACGTAGTTGCGAACGTCTTTCTCCGCAACATCCCGGCTCAAAAGCCGCCGGTAGGAGGGGTTCAAGCGCAACTGCGGCACCTCTTCGTCGTTCATAACTACCAGGTACTCATCGCCCTGTTTTATGAAGGCGACGTCCGGCTCGATCAGCCGGGTTTCGACCTTGTTGTAGCGTAGGCCGGGACGCGGATCGAGGGTGCGGATGAATTCCATCGCCCGCATGACCGCATCCAGTGGCCGCCCCATGATTTTGGCAACTTCCTTGTAGTGCTTGTTCTGCAACGCGTGCAGGTGCTGATCGACCAGCACAATCGCATCGTCCAGCGCTTCCAGTTCTGCCAGGTGGTTGCCGTTGCCGTTCTTGCGATTAACGTGCTTCAGGGCGTGCAATTGCGCCAGCAGACATTCGCGGAGATCGCGCGCCCCCACCCCAATTGGGTCCATCTGCTTAACCAGGTCGATGGCTTCCCGCAGAGCATCACGGCTGAAAGGAACGCGGGCCGGCGTCGTGCGTGGAGGAACCAGTTTGGGTCGTGATATCTGCGGCTCAAACGCTATCGGCTCTATTTCGACCGACGATTCTTCCTCGGCTACGGCAATACTGGCATCGGAAATCTCCGGCTGTGCCGCATCGCCGCTCTGGGGTACAGGCCTTGTCCCCTGCGCATCCGGGGTGTCGTGCGACACATCACGTGACTGCTCACCCCCGCTTTCTTCTTCCGCCAGGCCCAACAGCTCGTCATCCGTGGCGATCAGGTAGCCCTGCTCGTTCAAGTTGCCAATTACCAACTCGGCCGCGCGATACACGTCTTCGTGTACATGCAGCGATCCCAATTGCCACATCAGGTGATCGGTCAAAGTGCTGGGCTTGGAGAGGAAGTTTTCAAAGGAAGGCTTCTCGGTGTCCTCCATCTCGATCGGCGTCCGCAGTCCGGGATCGAGATACTCTGAGAAAAACGAGCCGAAATCAATTTCTTCGAACGGATCTTTTTCCTGCGCCGTCGTGGCCGGCTGCTGTTCCTGTTGCGTGGCGGAGCTGTCGCGCTCCATCTTTTCTTCGCGGGCCGAAATCTCATCCAGCAGTGGGACCGAGTTATCGAGTTCCTCCAGGACCGGATTCTCCGTCAGCTCGGCGTTGATCATGTCGGCCAGCTCAAGCTTGTTGAGCGCCAACACGCTGACCATCTGCACGAGCCCAGGCGTCAGAATCTGCTTCTGGGAAACTTTCAGGTTTAATCTTGGCTGTAGTAAGGCCATGCAACGGAACCCTGAGGAGCGCCGCCCCTCGCACAAATTCTAAACCAACGAGAAGCTCTCGCCTAAGTAAACTCGCTTCACCTCGGCATCATTTCCGAGCTGTTCCGGAGTGCCGGTCCGGAAAATTCGTCCTTCGTTAATAATGTACGCGCGATCGGTCACCGATAACGTCTCCCGCACATTATGATCCGTAACCAGCACGCCGATGCCGCTGGCCCGCAGATCCGAGATGATTTTCTGCAGATCCAAAACCGCAATGGGATCGATTCCGGAAAAGGGTTCATCCAGCAGGATGAACGAAGGCGAAATGCACAAGCATCTCGCGATCTCTACTCTTCGCCGCTCGCCGCCCGACAAAGCGTAGCCCCGGTTCTTGCGAATGACACCCAACCCCAACTGATCGATCAGTCTCTCCATTCGCTCGCGCCGCTCATGCCAGGACATCGCCTGGGCTTCCAGCACGGCGAGAATATTGTCCTCGACCGTGAGCTTGCGAAATATCGAGGGCTCCTGCGGCAGGTAGCTGATGCCATGATTCCGAGCCCGCAGGTACATGGGAACCCCTGTGATGTCCTCCCCGTCGATCAGCACCCGCCCAGTCTCAGACGGGATGAGTCCCACCACGATATAGAAACTGGTGGTCTTGCCGGCCCCATTAGGCCCCAGCAAGCCAACTACTTCACCCTGTTTTACATGGAAGCTGACGCCGTGGACGACCCTTCGACCGCGGTAACTTTTCCCGATCTCTTCCGCCGCTAAAGTCTGCATTTACTTCGTGGTACGAGCGCGTGTGATGGTGGGGGAGGAGCGCTTACTCTCGACAAGAACCCTATCATCGTGACTGTAGAAAGTCAACGAATCGCCCCACACCGTGCCATGTTCGGCATCAAAAATGCTGGGGGTTCTGCCGGTCAACAGATACTTGGCGTCGTCCGCCGTGTACACCAGCCGGTCGCCTACCGCTCGACGGTTTGGCTCCGTCACTATCACTCTTCCAATCGCTACCATGTGGTCAATCTTGCTAGGAGCGTCCGGACCGGGCAGCGTCGGCCCTTTGCGCTGAACCGGCTTCTGTGATGCCGCCGCGCTCTTGCTCTCAGGATCGGCCTGCTTTAAATACACGTCGAGCTGCTCGGTACTGACCGTGCCTGTTGTCGTCTTCGCGAACACATTGCCGGTGTAACGCGCCAGCCGCTGCTCATCCGTGTAGGTCAGCTTGTCCGCCGTAACATCTACCGGGGTCAGCTTGCCATCCTGCGACTGCTGCATGAAAAGGCTGGTCACGGTCTCCGAATCGTCCGACTGTGCGAACACGGCCCGCTTTTCATTGTCGAAGTCGATTTTCGGGGCGCGCACCACGTTGGCCGTCTGCCACAGCCGCACGTTGCCGGTGTAGTGCGCCACTCCCGGCTGCTTGAACGCCGTCATGTGCTGGGCGGTGACGTGGATTGGGTCCGACGTTGCAAGCAGCGCGCCATCAGGCTGCGGCTTCAACTCGCTGTAGGTAGTTTTCACGTCGTCATCGGCGAAGCCCTCCCCCGTCTGGCGGTTCATGCGGACGTGGACCGCCGTGGTCGTCATGCCGCCATCGATGACGCGGGGTGATCCAGTGAGCACGAGTATCTGGTCATCCGGCGTGTAGGTCGCTGTATCTGCGAAGGCGGCGCGACCCCCAGTGCTTGGATTAGGCGGCGGTTCATGGTATTCGAAGTGGCCGCTCTGAATGAGCTTCTGCACACCGCCCTGGGGAGCGAACGTCACGTCGAGCTTGTCTGCGATGCTGGTTTTGTCGGGATCACCGGGAGTGGTTGTGACGATGCGCGAATCGGGCCAGCCATGAAGCGTCTGCAGGCGATTCTGGTCGTCGAACGTGGCGTGGAACTTCCCCGCCCTCGCGACCGTCGTGGAATTGCTGCTGCCCATTTCCTGGCCCTTGGCAGGGGCCTTCGCGGACTTTGAGCCGCCCGGCGTCGGCAAAATCGTAATCCAAGCCTTGCCGACCGTGTCGCCCGTCTTGAGCTGGTTTCCGTTCTCCAGTTGGAAGTCGAGTTGGTCGGCAGCGATTTCCATCGGCTGTCCGCTGCTGCCTGACTTACCAGGTTGCGGGTCTTGCCTCATCCGCGCATTCTGCACCATGCGCAAGCGTGAAGGCTCATTTTTGTCGACGAAATCGACGATGAAGGTATCGGCCGAGCCATGCGCGGCGCTATTGCCGTGGGTTTCGAACCTTGCGCCGCCGGAGACAATCGCCTGCTGGATGGCGTTTTTCGCGCCCATATTGAGATCGCCGCGGGGACCGTAGACGTCGATGATCGATGGCCCGCGGCTCTCGATCTGGACGTTCCCCTCAGCGATCGCGTGCCGCACGGTATTGTCCGGCGAGAACAGCAACGTTCCCTTATCAGCCGTCAATGTCTTGTCTGGCTCATCGATCTTCACCTGGGAGAGAATTGCCTGCCTGGGTTCTTTCTGTATAACGCCCGACGTGCCGGTAATCGTCGCCGGATGTTCACCCCGGGTGACGATATGGATGTCGGACTTCAACTGCATCTCGTTCTGCTTGGAGTCGTAGTAAGCGCCCTTTGCCGAACCTGTCGCCTGTTCCGTCTGGAAATTCACCACGTCTTCGGTATGGGCGATTCCAGTTTTTTGATTGAAGCTGAGCGAGCGCGTGACCAGATGCAGCGGGTTTTTCAACTCTTCCGGAGGCGCCTGATCGGGCTTTGCCGGACCTTCGGCGTTTCCCTGCAGGTCAATGTGCACCTCACCAACCGCCTGGATATCACCGCTCTGGGGATCATAGGTGAACTGGTCGCCGTAAATCTGGTCGTACCGGTCGTGGTTGCGCCCGTAGACGACGATGTGCACGTTGCGCAGCTGGGCATGACCCCCTTGCTTGAACTGCACCGCCTTTGAAGCCCGAATCGTGTAAATGGTCCTCCCACCCTCCGACTTGGAGAGCGAGAACCCGTCGCTGGTCTGCTGGACGTCGAGACCCAACTGCTGAGGCGCGTTGTGCAGAAAAGGCTTGATCCGCGTGCGGGCGATCCAGTAAGAGAGGGTGACGGCGGCGATCAGCAGACAGGCGCTTGCCACCATCCACTTGCGTACCTGAGCTAGCGACTGGAACATCTACTTCGATATTACGCCAGGGAGGGCGAGCCAGAAACCTGGCCGCTATTGCGGCACGCGAATCACGAGGCAATCGCACGGCATGTCGTGCAGCGCCTGGCGGCGCTTGGTCCAACCCGACATCAGGAAACCAATCATGAGACAGAACAGTGAGAGGAACTTCATCAGGTGACGCACGGTGGCCACGCCGAAGGAGGTTCGGCCGCCATCAGCCGTGATGACCTGCAAACCCAATAGCCGCTTTCCTAGGGTGGCGCGCCAGCGAGAGCTTTCGGAAAAGGCACAGTACAGCCACGACCCCACCGCCAGGATCAGGATGAACGCCACACCCGCAAACACTTTGGAGTCCCACGGGTCAATGCCGAATCCCCGGCCAAAACGGCGTAGCACCACATCGAGGCCAAGCGTCAGAAGCAAGGCTCCGGTAGCCTCGATCACGATATCGACGCTTCCGGCCAAGAACCTTAGCCAGAAGCCGGCGTACTCCGGCTCAGCAGAAACGGTAGAGCCGCGCCGGAGTTGCGCGTCACCTGCCTGCGATGAACTGATCTTCTGCGCGCCGTCGTTGAGCAGATCTCCGCAATAAAGGCAGAAACGGCCATCCGGCATGCGGGTGCTCCCGCAGCTTGCGCACAGTTCCTCTAGCACCGTCTGCATTGGTTGGGAATACTAAACCCGTGTAGCTGGCGTGTAAAGCAGCCACACTTAGCGGGATGACGTCAGATCACGAAAGTGCAGGATTCCCCAATCGTCCCGAGCGCCCAAGTTCACCACTGTAATCAGCCCAGTGCCTGTGCCGCGGCGGTGATCGGAACCGCCCGTGCGAAATCAACCAGATTCAACTGCACGCCTCCGAAGTCCGGGTGTTCGTTGTAATCCACGGTAAAGGCGAGGTCGAGAACATCGCCCGCCAGCAGCGATTCCTTGGCCACGCGCTCCCACATCCGCCACCCCAGCACGTCGTGCGCGCGCTGGAAGCGGCCGCCATCCGAGTTGGCGTCAGCGGCAATAACACGCAGCTTGATATGTTTTTCCTTCAGCATGCGAGCCGGTTGGATCAGCTTCGCATCGCGCGCCACAAACACCGGAACCGGATTGCTCGACCCAAATGGCTCCAGCCTCTGCAGTGCCATCCAGAAATCGTGGCCTAGCACATCCAGGGAGATCTCAGCGTCATAGTCCAACACAGGGACGAAATCTTCCGGTGTCAGACGTTGCCGGGCGTGATTTTCCAGGCGCGACCGCAACTCGGCAATGCGCTCTGCCGGCAAGGTGCAGCCGACTGCGTGCGCGTGCCCGCCGAACCGCGTGAACAGCTCTGGACACGACTCCAGCGCCTCCAGCAGATGAAAAGCCGTGATCGAGCGTCCCGAACCGTGCGCCTCGCCATCGGTGCAGGAGAAGACCAGCGCCGGCCGATGATAGCGCTCGACAACTCTCGTCGCGCAGATACCGATCACGCCGCGATGCCAGCCCTCGCCGTCCACAACCAGGCAATACGCGTCCTTAAACTCCGCCGATGACTCGATCTTCTCCTGAATTTCCTGCTGTATTCGCTTCTCTTCCTGCTGCCGGTCCCCGTTGAGCTGGTCAAGCTGCATGGCCATTTCGGCGGCTTTGCCTGCGTCCTTCTCCGTAAACAACTGAATGACGCGCTCGGCAATGTCCATGCGTCCGGCGGCGTTCAGGCGCGGAGCCACGCGGAAGGCAATATCGCTTGCGCTCAGTGGACGCGAGCCATCGAGTTGACAGTTCGCCAGCAGCGCCCTCAGTCCGGCATTCACCGGCTTGCGCAAGCCCTCCAGTCCGAGCTTCGCGAAGACGCGATTCTCGCCGGTGAGCGGCACGGCATCGGCAATGGTGGCGATGGCAACCATCTTCAGGAACGATGGCAGCAGCCGCTCCCGTCCGCTCTCCACCAGCAGCGCCTGCGCAATCTTGAACGCCACGCCTGCGCCACAGAGCGACTTGCACGGATATTCGCACCCCTGTTGATTAGGATTCACCACCGCCAGAGCTTTCGGAACTCCCGCCGCTTGCGGCAGGTGGTGATCGGTGACGATCAGATCGACTCCACAGCGCTCTGCTGTTTCCGCTGCGGCGAAGGCGCGAATCCCGGTGTCTACGCTGATGATGAGCCGGATGCCGCGCTCGGCCGCCTGCTCAATCACGTCATCCCGCATCCCGTAGCCTTCGCGAATGCGATGTGGGACGTGATAGTCAACCACCCCGCCGCAGAGCTCCAGAGCGGCCTTGAGTATGACAATCGCGGTCGTGCCGTCAACGTCGTAGTCGCCGTAGATGAGCACCGTCTCGCCGCGCTCAATCGCGGCGCGCAGCCGCTCGACTGCCACGCGGAGGCCGGTCATCAGGTAGGGAGAGTGGAGGTCGTGCAGCGATGGAGAGAGAAACTTGTGGGCTTCGTCTGCGCTCGTGATCCCGCGTGCAGCGAGTAAGCGCGCCACCCAGAGCGGCAGGCTTACATCCCGCGCCAGCCTCTGTACATTTTGCCGATCAGCGTTGCGGATTTGCCAGCGCATCTGAAGCAGTGGTCAGTAGCCAGTCGTCAGTGGCCAGTTGACTTCGGCAACCCTCGTATTGGCAAAAGAACCCAGCAGGCCGTTCAACATCTTGCCCGGTCGTCAACTGACCACTAGCCACTGGCCACTGGTCACCGTTCCTCATCCTGGTCGGAGTCGTCGATTGCCATGGTCCCGAAGTCCTCCACCAGGTCCAGCAGGTGCTGATAGCGCTCGTACCACTCGGTCGTCATTTCAAACAGGAACATGATGCCCTGGTGCGGCCAGCCTAACTGGATGAAGCCCGTCTTGCCGATGTAATTGCGCAGCCAGCGCGCCTCGTCCATGTCCTCTTCGCTGGGAAAACTGGTGTGTTGCAAGCGCTGGATCAGGTAGTCCAGCTCGTCGCGTTGCAGCACCTCCTCGTCCATCGAGAGGAACTGTGCGCCCGCTTTCTTGGCCAGCTCAACAAAGTCCTTCCAACTGTCGGGATTGTCCCGCGGGTCCCACATGACGCTGTGCACCTCTTCGGTCACGTAGCCCTGGAAGCGGCTCAGGCCGTGACCCAGGATGAAGGCGTTCATGTCGTCTTTTAGGCTGGACAGATCGTCGGGCATAGGGCGTCTCGCGCAGCCCGGGAATTTGGCCGCGGGCGAAATTCATCATACTCCCATGAGCACGCAGTGATACAGGTCGGCCTAGAGCTGGCTTAGCCCAGCTTTTATCGACGTGCGGTAACGCGCCGGACCGTAAGCTACAGCATCGACACTACGGCAACGCCGCCAAGGTCAGCCCTCAGCGGCGCAAACCAAAAGTGCACCAGTTCGGGAAGGATCGCTCCTCTACTTGCCGAACTGAAAGAAGACACCTGTCGAGACTCGAACGTTATTCTGGTCGGTATTGCCGTGATTGGTGCGCAGCCAGTCTACCTGTGCCAGACGGATGCCGATGCTCGGCTTTATAGGAACATCGAATCCGCCGCCGATCGCCATCGCGAACGCACTGTCGCTGCCTGAGCGTCCCCCGTTTGACAAGCCGATATGATTCCCGCCGAACAAGGCGTGGAAGTAGGGAGCGAAATTTCTGGTACGGTAGGTAAGCGTCGGCCCAAACAGGTAGCTGTAATCGTGTGTTGTCGCCCGGGATATGCTCCCGTAGTAACCGCCGAAATCGGCAGTCACGCCGAACCAATCATTCACGTTCCAGCTGGCTTGGCCATTCCAGCCGTTCAGACCGTGGCGGCCGGCCAGCCCCGAGGTATCTGTACTGAGGTACGAGTATCCTGCGAAAACTTGGGCCTTGGGATACTCCTGTGCCACAAGTGGCGCAGCAATCAGAAAAACTAGGGCGAATATAAACAAGTTCTTTTTCATTTTCTTCTCCGCGGCTACCCGAGCTTCTTAGTGGCGCGAGTTCGGGGAAAATCCCCTGCTCCTGGTAGCGGTGTATTTGGGTCCTTCAGCCCTAGCCTAGCGCGGTTTATCCGACGCATCAGTGACCACAACCAAATATGTGTGAGCATCGCGGAGCTGCGGTCCGTTTTGGAACAGCCCACAAGCGAAAAGCCAATGCCTAGCCCATTTTGCCCAGCTGCGGCTGACGCCCTTTGTGCTCTTATCACCCGAGATTGGGCGGCAGGGATCTCTCTCCGCATCTATGCGCCGAACCCGGCAGAGCAGCCTCAATTTCATGTGTTAAACTAACTGTTTCTCACGCGTGGCGCGATCCAGCAATGCTCTTTTCGAAGGAATATGTGGGCTATCTTGCCCGCGAAATCACCAACAAACTGATCGAAGGCGAATTCATTGAAACGCCGAACAAAGCCGCCGTGACCGATCGCATTAACGCGGCCCTGCTCGACGAGCTCATGCTGGAAGATCGCATCAATGACGAAGTCCGCATCATCCTCGACACCTACGCCGACGAGATGCAGCGCAGCGGCGCCAACTACCAGGAGATGTTCAAAAAGGTGAAGAATGAGCTGGTGCGCAAGTACAAAGCCGTGTTGTAAGGCCAGCACGAGCGTTTAGCACCTAGCTTTCCCGGGCTGCTTTGGCTAATTGCTGAATTATGAGAATCAGCCGCGAAAAGATCAACAAGCTGGCGCACGCCATCTCCGACACCCTCGCCGACATGGACGATGTCGACTTTATCGAGGACCGCAACGGCATTCGCCTGGAGGCCAAGCGACTGCTCGAGGGCCTGATGGCGCAGGAGGGCCGCATCGACGCCGCCGCCCGGCAGAAGATCGAGAGCCAGCGCCGCACCATTCTCGAAGGCTCCCAGGAGTGGGACATCCTCTACCGCAAGTACTACAACGAGGAAGTGAAGAGGTTGGGAATTTGAGTGACGGGCAATTGGCAATTTCTCTTGAGTCCGCCGAGCGAGGCGCGCATCATATGGGTGGGGGAATTATGCGACTGACAACAGGTGGTGGTGGTGGAATTTCAAGAGAGGGCGGCGGCGGTAGCGATGGGGTCGTCACCTCAGAATAGCTGACCAAACAATCTGCGGGACCCGGCACCCGCCTCAGGCTTGCTTTCTCCGTACGACATGCCATGAGTACCGGTACTCCGCGCCTGGCAGGGGGTAGGTCAGCGTACTAATAATTCTCTCGTTGTCGTCTTCTCTCGCGAACTCGAGCCGGTCTGTCTCCCCTTTGTGCAAATTATTCATAAATGTAGCGCTCGCCTCGATCTTGCTAAAGTCGAAGTCTAAACTAGGGTCGGGCACAAGTTCCAAACGATAGTTTCGGCAAGGGTAACGAAAACTCTGCTGAAAATAGTCGGTTTCGCCGTGTTGGATCTTCATGGCGCCAGCCGCCCAGTGTCCTTCGCACACCACTGCAATAGCAGCGGCCCATTTCCCCTTCGGCAACAGTTGATGCGTGCTGATTTCGAAACGGACATGCCCGGGCCTCTCCGGATCGACCTTTGACTCACAGGAACCCACCTTCTCCCTTTCCGTGAACCCCAACTTTTTCCTCTCCGTGACGTCCAACTTCGACTTACCCTCCCGAATCTGCTCAAGGACTTGGCAGACGGTCTCGTAAGAATCCTGCAACACGGGGCATTGATAGTACCCTTCCACGTGCAAGAACTGCGACTCTACGACCTTGCTGTCGAAGAACACCTCACGACGAAAGTCACTCCGTGGATAGCGGAGCAAGTAAATGACAAAGCTCTGCCTTACTTTGCACGCTCCGTCAGGAAGGATATGGATCTGAATGAGCAGGTTATGCAGGGCAAATCCGTATCGATAGACTGACTGCAGGAAAAATTCTTCGTCGCTCGGCGGGTTAATCTCCCGAGATGTCTTGCGCAAGCACCAGGGTACGAGTTTTGCGGGAACGTTCAGCCCAGTCCATTCCACTACATAACTCACTGCCCGCACGCACGGCCACGTGATGCGCCCAATAAAACCAAACAGCACTCGCCGGGGAAGAGATCTTGCGAGCTCCTTTCCCGGACCCTGGGCAAACCATATTACGGGTAGGCTGGCGAAGACGATTGGGAACAGGAACTGGGGCTTGATAGCGTAGTGCCCGATGAATAAGCCACCAGCGCTCCCAAATTCCGCGATAAGCGTTATCGCAGCGATGATGATGATGACCAGCCATTCGCGAGCCTCGTAAACCACGTACTCGTGTTTCCGCATCCCAAGGAAGAAATCTCTGTCGGCACTCGATGGAAACTGATCCAGGAGCTTGTCTCGCAGAAGGGTATAAGCAATCTCCAGGGCCTCGAGAAAGAACAGGGCCACCAATAAAGCGGCCACGGCGACGACATACCAGGCAAACTCCGATCGGGCGCGCCCGCCCGAGTGCATGAACGAGGAGTACCACGTGTAAATAATCAGCCCAAACAAAAGGAGGAAGATTATTGTGCGGAAGATGGTCGCTGCCCTGTGCCTGCGCAGTTTTCTTCGTTCAGCGTGTTCTTGTTTGGACTGAGTTTCGGCGTCGATTGTCACGGGATCAGCCATTCGTCGTGTCCCCTGTGCGAATGGGCATCAATATCGCATACCTAACGCGAACCGGCCTAGCCCTTTTTTCTGGCGCGCCGTATGTTCTGCAACGGTTCAGGCGTGGGCTATGGCTGATCTCATAAAACGGGTGATTCCTCGAGCTCACGCCCCCGCATTGCGCGCCATCGCGCCCCTGCTTTATCGTGGATGGTCTGCCCAGCCTCCTTATGACTGATCATTCGCACTCCGCCTCCTCGTTCGAAAGCAAAGTGAAGCCCGACTCGCTGCGCTTCGAGCGCAATCAGCGCGCCGTCGCCGAGTTGGTCTCGCAGATCCGGAATGAAGAGGAGATCATCCGCCAGGGCGGCGGCGACAAGGCGATCGAGTCGCAGCACAAGAAAGGCCGTCTGACCGCGCGGGAGCGCATCGCGCTGCTCATCGATCCCGGCACGGAATTCTTCGAGCTCGGCTCCTACGCCGCTTGGGGCATGTACGAAGAATGGGGCGGCGCTCCTTCCGCAGGCGTCGTGACTGGGCTCGCGCGCGTTCACGGGCGTCTGGTCATGCTCATCGTGAATGATGCGACCGTCAAAGCCGGCGCATTTTTCCCGATGACGGCGAAGAAGGTTATTCGCGCGCAGAATATCTCCATCGACAACCACATCCCGACGATCTATCTGGTGGATTCTGCGGGCGTGTTCCTCCCGCTGCAGGAAGACGTCTTCCCCGACACGGACGACTTCGGCCGTGTCTTCCGCAACAACGCGGTGATGTCGGCGATGGGCATTCCGCAGATCGCCGCCATTATGGGCATGTGCGTGGCTGGAGGCGCATATCTGCCGCTCATGTGCGATCACATCCTTATGACCGAGGGCAGCGGCCTGTTTCTCGCCGGACCTGCGCTGGTGCAGGCGGCGATCGGACAGAAGTATTCCGCCGAAGAGCTCGGCGGCGCCAAGATGCATTCGCAGATCAGCGGCACGGTGGACTTCCGCGAGCCCGATGATGAGTCGTGTATTGCACGCATTCGCAAGCTGGTCGACAAAATGGGCGTACGGCGAACAGGCGTCTTCGATCGCGAGCAGCCCGAAGAGCCGCGCTACGCCGAAGAAGAAATTTACGGCATCTTTGATGGGGATCCTGCGCGGCAGTATGACATGAAAGAGATCATCGCGCGCATCGTCGATGACAGCGAATTCGGCGAATACAAAGCCGAGTACGGCGAGACGGTGCTGTGCGGCTACGCTCGCATCGGCGGCTTTGCCGTCGGCATCGTCGCCAATCAGAAGACTCATGTGCAGCAGACGGACCACGCCGGCAACAAGCGCCTGGAATTCGGAGGCGTAATCTATACCGAATCGGCGGAGAAGGCGGCGCGCTTCATCATGGATTGCAACCAGAACCTTGTGCCTCTGATTTTCTTGCACGACGTAAATGGATTTATGGTGGGCCGCGACGCCGAGTGGAGCGGCATCATCCGCGCCGGCGCCAAGATGGTGAACGCGGTGTCGAACTCGGTGGTGCCGAAGATTGCGGTCATCATCGGCGGCTCGTTTGGCGCGGGTCACTATGCGATGTGCGGCAAGGCCTACGATCCACGTTTTGTCTTTGCCTGGCCCACCGCGAAATATGCGGTGATGAGCGGCGCGTCCGCCGCGGGAACGCTGGTGGAGATTAAGATCAAGCAACTGGAGCGCGGCGGCAAGAAGTTGAGCGAAGAAGACAAAAAGAAGCTGTACGACGAGGTGAAGGCGACCTACGACGAGCAAATGGATCCGCGTTACGGCGCCGCGCGTCTATGGATTGACAAGATCATCGATCCGGCGGAGACGCGGGAGGCAATTATTACCGCGCTGGAGGCGGCGTCGCTGAATCCCGATATGCCGAAGTTCAGCGTGGGAGTGTTGCAAACTTGAAAGCCGCTCTTCGCTCTTCGCTTTCCGCTTCTTGCTAGAAGATCGCCAATTGCTAAGTGCTAAATGCCAACTGCTGCTTCTCTCAAACTCATCGAATGCCCCCGCGACGCCTGGCAAGGCTTGCCCGGGCAGATTCCGACTGAGCTCAAGGTCGAATATCTGAAGGCCCTGATTGCTGCGGGATTCAAGCACATTGACGCCGTGTCGTTCGTGTCGCCCAAAGCCGTGCCACAGATGGCCGACTCTGAAAATGTGATGAGTGAGCTCGACCCGCCCGACGATGTCGAGATCATCGGGATCGTGGTCAACGAACGCGGGGCTGAGCGCGCGATCGCAACCGAGGCGGTGCGGACTGTCGGATTTCCCTACTCGCTCTCGCCAGCATTCCTGAAGAACAATCAGAATCAAACCCCGGAAGAAAACCTGGACATATTGGAGAAGGTCAAAGGAAAGGCTGACGAGGCTGGCCTGGACACCATTGCCTACGTTTCCATGGCATTCGGCAATCCCTATGGAGATTTATGGAACGTCGATGAATTGATCGAGGGCGTCGGTTTGCTCGTGGACATGGACCTGCAATCCATCTCCCTTGCTGATACGGTTGGGCTCGCAACTGCGCAGCAGATTGCCGATGTGCTTGGCCCGGTGCTCGAGCGCTTCGACGGCGTGGAGATCGGAGTACATCTGCATAGCCGTCCCGACGACGCGGCGGCCAAAGTCCTGGCATCCTACAATGTGGGATGCCTCCGCTTTGACTCGGCCATCGGCGGCCTTGGGGGATGTCCCTTCGCCCAGGATGTGCTTGTGGGCAACATTCCAACCGAGACGTTGTTGGAGGCATTGCGAAGTCGGGGAGTGGAGTCGCCAATACGGAAGCCGATCACCGACGCGTTGCGGTTGTCGGCTGAAATAGCCTCCAAATTCAGCGGTCCGAAGATGTAAAAGCAGTTGCCAGTTGTCGGAGATCGCGCGCTCCGAACAGGTTGCCGCTCTGCAGCCCATTCGTTTTGTGGATTAACTATGTCTGAACACTCCTCCTTCGCAACCCTCAAACTCGCTTACGATGGCGCGCTGGCAACGATCACTCTGGACCGTCCCGAAAAGCGCAATGCCATCAGCTATAGGTTGATCGACGAACTGCGGCACGCACTCGCTGATGTCGAACAATCGGAGGCACGCATCCTCATCCTCGCCGGTAGAGGTAAGGCGTTCTCCGCCGGCATGGACCTCGAGGACCTACGTTCGGTAGCCAATCTCACCCCAGAAGAAAGCGCCGCCGACTCGCTGAGAACGACGCGGCTATTGCGGACCCTGTTCCGGGTGCTATACGAGTTCCCGAAGGTCACGATCGCAGCAGTGAACGGTCCCGCGATCGCCGGTGGCTGCGGCTTGGCTACGCTGTGCGACTTTACCATCGCCTCCAGCGACGCAACGTTCGGTTATTCGGAGGTGCGCATTGGCTTCATCCCCGCCATCGTTTCCGCATTTCTTCTGCGCCAGGTTGGCGAGAAGCAGGCGCGAGACCTGCTTCTGACCGGACGCATCATCAGCGCCGAGGAGGCACTCCGCATCGGGCTCGCCAACGAAGTAGTCGCTCCCGACCAATTGCTCGCGCGGACGCATGGCCTGGCGCAGACGTTGCTGAAGAATTGCCCGACATCGCTGATGGCCACCAAGCGGTTGCTGAAGACCTTCGCTGACGAAGAGCTTGATCGCGAGCTCGACGCTGCCGTGGAAGAAAATGTGCGTATTCGCACCACCGACGACTTCCGCGAAGGTGTGAGCTCCTTCCTGGAGAAGCGCAAGCCCTACTGGACCGGCAAATAGGTCCTGGCATCGCGACCCAAATCGGATCTTGTGCCAATTTCGGCACTTCTCTGTGGTGTTAAAGCGGGGAAACCAGCAGCACACGCATATCTCTTGTTACAATGCCTCTCTTCGGGCAATCTGCGCTTGGATTGATCTCTACCTGCAAACGATAGCGTCTGCGGCTTGCGCACCAGGGCGGTTGCAAGGAAGTCTTTAATCATGCGGAGCTCTTTTCGGAGGAGAGCAGCCGCGGCCAAACTACCAGGGAGAACAGGATGAGATTTCGTCTGCATTTGATCATCGCCATCGCAGGTGCAATGTTACTGTTGCCGTTTGCGGCCCGTGCGCAGCAAGCGCCGGCCAAGCCTGCGCAACAATCGGCGCCGCCCGCCGCAGAGGAAGCAACGCCACCGACGGGACAGGAACCGATGGCGGCCGGACAGGAGAACACACTGCAGGCCCCGATTGAGCCGGTGTTGAGCGGCGCTTATCCGCCCATGAGCAAAGCGGCCGAAGAGCGTGGGCGCCAGATCTTCCAAATGTTCAACCAGGGCGAAAGCAGCCAGATGTGGGCATCGCTCTCCGAGGGTTTGAGAAGCCGATCAGGCAAGGAAGAAAATCTTGTACAGGCTAACAAGAAAATGCGCGACCGGATGGGCACCGAAACCGAGGTGTTGGAAGATAACATGGTTCCCTACATCTTCGCTCCCGACACGGTTTATTCCCGGCTGTCAACCTTCTCCAAAGTGAAGGTGCCCGTCATCGCCAGCATCACCATCAACCAGCGCGGACAGATCGACAATTTCAGCATCAACTTCATGCCCACTGTTGCCGAAGGCCGCTATGCCGGATATCAGGATACGGCCACGCTGAAGTTGCCTTTTAATGGCGAGTGGCTGGTTTATCAGGGCGGACGCAATCCCTTTGAGAATGGTTATTCGCTGAGTGACGATCAGCGTTACGGCCTTGATTTCGTTTACCTGAAGAACGGCCGGCTCTTCTCTGGCCGGGGCGGAATTGGCAGCAAGGCTGAGGATTACTACTGCTTCGGCCAGCCGATTCTTGCGCCTGCCGATGGCACTGTGGTCAAAGCGGAAAAATATTATGACGATAATCCGCCTGGCAAGCCTACCGGTGATTCTGCCGACGGCAACATCGTGGAGATTTCTCATGGCAACGGCGAATCCTCGGTGATGAACCACCTGAAGCAAAACAGTCTGAAGGTGAAGCTTGGCGACAAGGTGAAGCAGGGAGATGTCGTCGCAGAGTGCGGCAACAGCGGTGCTGGACCGATTCCACATATCCATTATCAGTTGCAGAAATCAGCAGGTGTGGTGCTGCCGGCTCAATTTGTGGACTACGTCGCGGCTGGAAAGCCGGTCGCTTCCGGCGAGCCCAAGCGCGGACAATACGTGAAGAATGGAGCGGCAGCGGCAGCGAGTTCCGGCACATCGATGAAAGATGAGAACTCGAATGCGTCGGCCACAGCAGCCAGCAGCAGCTCTTCTATGCCCGCCCAGAAAGCACAGCACTAGCTGACCAAGGTTGGTTCGGCGGGCGCTTGAACTCCATTGCGCCCGCTTTTTTGTGGATCGTGAAAACTAGAGGCAGTCGTGGAAGTTTCCCGTCATCCGGAGGTGTACGAGACCAAGCTTCGCGTTCGCTACGCGGAGACCGACCAGATGGGCGTTGTCTATCACTCGAACTACATCATCTGGTTCGAAGTAGGACGTGTAGAGATGTTGCGGACGCTGGGATTCACCTATCGCGAGATGGAGCAGCAGGACGGAACGAACCTCGCCGTGGTAGAAGCGCGTTGCCGCTTCAAGTCGCCGGCGCTCTATGATGACCTGGTCGTGATTCGTACCCGCTTGCTGAATGTCCGCGAGTCGTTGCTGCACTTCACCTACGAAATCGTGCGCGACGGCGATAGTGCGCTTTTGGCCGAAGGGGAGACAATCCACATGGTTGTCGACTCCGAGTTCAAGCGCATGCCGCTGCCTGAGAAGTATCGTAGCTCCTTCTTAAAGGCGGCGGGCAAGAGTTGATCTCCGGCAATTGATGTCGCGGCTTCGCGCCTGGCAACACTGTGGCACACTACAAAGATGCAAGCTCTTCATATCAACGGCAATGATCTGACTCTGGAAGACGTGCGGCATGTCGTGTACGAGCGTCGCCCAGTCCTGTTACAGCCCGAGGCGCGTGCTGCAGTGGAGCGTGCGCGCGGTGTGGTTGATCACCTTGTCGAGAATGAGATCGTTGTCTATGCGGTGAATACTGGCGTCGGACATCTTGCCGACCTCCACATTCCGCTGCAGGATGTCCACAAGTTGCAGCTGAATCTGGTGCGCTCTCACTGCGTGGGAGTTGGCGAGCCGCTGGCGCAGGATGTAGCGCGCGCCATGATGCTGCTGCGGGCCAACTCGCTAGCCAAAGGATTTTCCGGCGTGCGGCCAATCGTCATCGACACGCTATGCGAGATGCTGAACCGCAGCGTGCATCCTGTGATTCCATCGCAGGGCAGCGTAGGCGCGAGCGGCGATCTCGCCCCGCTTGCGCATCTTGCTCTTGGCATGATCGGCGAAGGCGAGGTGGTGCACGACGGCAAGCAGATGAGCGCGGCCGCAGCGATGAAGAAGGCGGAGATCAAGCCGCTGGAACTTCAGGCCAAAGAAGCTATCTCGCTCATCAACGGCACGCAAGGCATGCTGGCGATTGGCGTGCTCGCCGTAATGCAGGCAGAGATTCTCGCCGACGCTGCCGACGTTATCGGGGCGCTCACGCTCGACGCACTCAAAGGCACGGATGTCGCATTTGACGAGCGCATCCAGAAGGCGCGTCCGCATCGCGGGCAACTGCAGGTGGCGAGAAATCTGCGCCATGTGCTGGAAGGCAGCGTAATTCGCGAATCTCATCTGGAGTGCCAGAAGGTCCAGGATGCTTATTCGCTGCGCTGCATGCCGCAGGTTCACGGCGCAGTGCGCGACACCATCGCGCATTGCCGCGAGGTCTTCGAGATCGAGATGAACTCGGCGGTCGATAATCCGCTGGTCTTCCCCGAAGAACGCAAGGTCGGCGCTCCCAAGCGTGCGGTCGGCGTCACTCTTCCGGGCGTGATTCTTTCCGGAGGCAATTTCCATGGCGAACCGCTGGCCTTCGCTCTCGACTTCATGGCGATTGCGCTCACTTCTCTGGCCGGAATTTCCGAACGTCGCCTGGAGCGATTGGTGAATCCGGCGCTCAACGAAGGCTTGGCCGCGTTCCTTGCGCCAGGAGCGGGACTTCACTCTGGATTCATGATGCCGCAGGTCACGGCGGCTGCGCTGGTGAACGAGAACAAGGTGTTCTCGTCTCCCGCGAGTGTTGATTCCATCACGACGTCAGGCAACAAGGAAGATTATGTGTCGATGGGAATGACTTCGGCGAACAAGTTGCTGCGCGTGGTTGCCAATACGAGATATGTGCTGGCGATCGAGGCAATGGCAGCGGCGCAAGCGCACGATTTCCGCGCGCCACTACAGACGAGCAAACGGGCACAGATTGCGATTGCCGCGATTCGCGCCGTTTCGCCGCCGGTGACAGAAGATCGTGTCTTTAGCCCCGATTTTGTCAAGATCGCAGAGGTAATCACCAGCGGCAAATTATCGGAAGCGCTGCGATAACTAGCCGTCAGCCATCAGCTTTCTGCCATCGGTCAGAAGGGGCGAAGCTGGTCACTTTGGTAAGAGAAATCCATAGCAGGGGCCCTCAATAGCAGGGGCCCTCACCCTGATTTGCCCTCTAAGCCATTGAAAACAATAAGAAATTGCAAAATTACCCGCCAAAATATCCTCGGCGTGAGACTTACGCGCAAAATGTTCTTGTAAAAGGAGCTGCAGGCCGAATTAGGTCACAGTTTTGTCCCGAATCGGGAAACTCAGGTCTACTGATTTCCACTCGGGCCGTTGGCGGAGGCGCGCTGTTGCTGGCCGGCGTAGTAGCCGCTACGGGTTCGCACCTGAAGCTTTTTGTACCCCTGCGCCTGCGCTTCCACTTTGACGGAGCGATAGCCGCCGGCACTCTGCGGCGTCGTGGGCTTGTATTGAATGGTGTACTGATTGCGAATGTCGTGCGCGATCTCGGTGGTTATGGCCTGAACTTCGTTGAGGTCCTTGGGGAAGAAGGCGACGCCGCCGGTATCCTCGGCCATCTCACGCAGGGCGCGGCGAGCGCGCTTGTTGTGCTCCTCACCAAGTAAGCCGATGGTGTAAACCGTGGGGCCGTTCTGCTCCTCAAGGCGGCGCAGCGCCTGCTCCAGCGATTCGCGGCTGGCATTGTCTTCGCCGTCGGTGACGACCAGCAGGACTTTCTTCTCCAACTCGGCGCTCTTCTTCAGGTGATCGGAGGAGGCGACAACCGCGTCATACAACGCGGTGCCACCACGGGACTCGATCCGCTCCAGCGCGTCCTTCAACTTGGGGACGCTGCCGGTGTAGTCCTGATCGAGGAAGTACTCTTCATTGAAATTGACGATGAAAACCTGGTCCTGTGGATTGCTGGAACGCACCAGGTTAATGGCAGCGGCGTTTACCTGCGGGCGCTTGTCGCGCATCGAGCCGGAGTTGTCGATGACGATGCCGAGCGCGACCGGGATGTCCTCGTTCTTGAAGTAGGTAATCTTCTGGGGCTTGCCGTCCTCGAATACGACGAAGTCTTTCCTCTGGAGACCGGTAATGGGGCGGAAGTGATCGTCCACGACGGTGGCGTGGAGAGTGACTTCGTCTACTTCCTTCTTGAAGATGTAAACGTCGTTGTTCTGGCCGGACGGGGCCTCGCCTGCCGGCACCTGCACAGTATCGCCTGGCTGGTTAGGGGCAGGCGCGGGAGCGGGAGCTTCCTCCTGGTTCTGACCGGTCGCGGGCTGCGACTGGGTGGGCGGAGGAGGAGCGGATTGCTGTGGGACGGCCGTAGGTGCGCCGGACTGCGGCACAGGAGCACTGCCGTTCTGCGCCAGCAACGTCCCGGCTAGCAGGAAAACAGCGATAACAAAAAAAGTGCATTTATTCGGTTGGTGCATAGTATCCGGTCTTGGCGTACACGTGGAGCGGCGGCAGGCCTTTCGGCGGATTCAGCTTGACTTTGATTTTGCGCCACTTGCCATCGTGTGCTGGATTGGTTGGACGGTATCCGAGCACATATTGGTTGCGCAGCTCGATGCCAATCTTAGTGGCGACGTCGGCCAACTCATTGGGGTTGTCGATGACAAATGTCCGTCCACCAGTAGCTTCCGTGACATCGCTCAGCAGAGCAGGGCCTTCGCGTTCCTCCGGCGTTTTGCCCTGGATATCGAAGATACCGATGCCATAAATCTGGACATCGGCCTCGCGCACCATGGACTTGATCTCGCCTTCGGTGTAGCGGCTGTGATTGTCGCCGCCGTCGGAGATGATGAGCAGGGCCTTGCGCTCATACTTTGCCTTGTGCATGCGGTTCATTCCCAGGTAAATGGCGTCCAGCAAGGCCGTCCGGCCCTTGGGCATGGCATAGACCAGCTTGCTCTGGATGTCCTCGACCGAGGAGGTGAAGTCGACCAGGACTTCGGGTTTCTCCGAGAAGGTGATGAGGAAGAATTCGTCCTGGGGGTTGGCGGTGCGGAAGAACTCGACCACAGCCTGGCGGGACTTGTCGATTTTGTCGGCCATGGAGCCGCTGACGTCGAAGATGACGCCGAGGGAAATGGGAGCGTCTTCGCTGGAGAAATGCTTAATCTGCTGCGGCTGGCCGTTATCAGTGAGCAGGAAATTGTCTTTTTCCAAGCCGGTTACGAGGCGGTTCATCGGGTCGGTAATGGTGACCGGAACCAGCACCAGATCAACTTCTTTCTTCAGCGGCTTGGTGTGAGTCCGGAGCGACGGGTCGACGTTGTCCATGGGCGCGGGCTCGGCCTTCTTGGCCTCACGAGGCACGATGTGGACATCGTCGTTCTGGGCGAGGAGGGGCGTCGCTAGCAGCGCGAAGAAACACCAGGCAAGCAGGAAGAAAAACAGGTGAGAGCGCACACTGATTTGGACGGGCCGGCAGGAGAAATGTCCTGCCGCAGGATTTGGACACGAAAACTTAGTGCTCGAGCCGCTTGACCCGAATCCGCTACTGCTGCCGCGGGCCATAGGATCCTCTGAGGCGTGTGGAGTAAATCGTATCACAGCTTACGGCAGCCGGTTGTTCGGGAGGCCGTCGCGCAACGTTCAGGTTTGCTGCACGTATGGATGTGATTTCCGTCATGCTGGTTTTCTTTTCGTTATTGCTAGAATTCGCTTTACCTCGGCGAGCTCGAAACGCCGAGGACAAGGGGACTCTTATGGCAGACATCATTCCGTTTCGTGCTCTCCGTTACAACCTGGGCAAGGTATCAGCGGCCGAGGTGCTGACTCAACCTTACGACAAGATCACGCCTGCGATGCAGGAACGTTACTACGAACTCAGCCCGTATAACCTGGTGCGCATTATTCTCGGTAAGTCGAGCGCCGCGGAAGGGGACCGGGAGAACGTTTACAATCGCGCGGCCTCGTCGCTGAAGCAGTGGCAGGCTGAAGGCGTGCTGGAGCGAGACCCTGAGCCGAGCCTGTACGTCTATTCGCAAACGTTCAAGGTCCCCGGGGATCCGACGGGAGCTGAAGCCGAGCGGCGGGGCTTCATCGCGTTGGGGCGGGTTAATGATTACGACAACAAAGTCGTCTTCCGCCATGAACAGACATTAAGCAAGCCGAAAGCGGACCGGCTGAATCTGCTGCGTGCTACCGACGCGCATTGCGAGCTGATTTTCATGGTGTATGACGATCCTGGGGATGAGGTGGGCCGCACTCTGGCGCAGGATGGCCCCCACCCCATCGCGCCAAGAACCCCGGCCCCGCCGACTGTCGAGCTGCGCGACGAATACGGCGTACTGCACCAAATGTGGAAGGTGTCGGACCCGGCGACGGTAGCGGCGGCAAAAGCAAAGATGGCGGACAAGAAGCTGATCATCGCTGACGGGCACCATCGCTATGAGACGGCGCTGAATTTTCGTAATGAGATGCGAAAGCGGTCAGGCGCGAGTGATCCGGAAGCGCCGTATGAGCGGGTGATGATTGCGTTCGTCAACATGGACGCGCCCGGGCTGGTGATCCTGCCTACGCATCGCGTGGTCTTCGGGCTGGAGAACTTCGACATCCTCGCCAAAGCGGCGCAGGTGATGGAGTACTTCGAGATTCAGGATTTGGGCGCGATCGCGAATGTGCAGGAGGCGCAGGCTCGGTTGCGGGAGGCGGGCAAGGACCGCACGGCGCTGCTGGCGGTCACGGCGCAGAACGCGTTTCTGCTACGCGCGAGAAAAGATGTGGTGCCGGGCCGGCTGCAAGATCTGTCGGAGCAGCAACGCGGTCTTGATGTGGTTCAGCTGCACAAGCTCGTGCTGGAAGAGATCATTGGGATGTCGGAAGAGGACATTCGCGCGCAGAAGCACCTGAAGTACATTCGCGATGCCGAGGAAGCGCTCAATGAAGTGCGCTCAGGCGCCGCGCAGATCGCGTTCCTGATGAATCCCGTACGCATGCAGCAGGTGCGAGATATTGCATTCGCGGGCGAGGTGCTGCCGCAGAAGTCGACTGACTTTTATCCGAAGATGTTGAGCGGACTGACGATTTACTCGTTGGTTGAAGCGGGGAAAGAGAAATCAGCAACCAGGGAAGAGGTAATGCAAGCGGCGCGGCGTTAGCGCGCGCGAAACGGCCCGCCCTAGCCAAAAGAAGGCTAGAACGGGGCGCCCAGGCGAAATGAAACCAGCACGCGTTGCGCGACGGCCGGATGGTGCGCCAATACTTGTATGATTGCTTCGAGCCGTGGTGAGCGCCTAGGATGTTGGTTGCATCCCCGCTCTTGGTTCGCTCACGCACTCGAGGAGGTTGGGGTCCCTGCCGGCCGATAACCGTTCGCGAATTTCTCTTTACCTGCTCCTGTCGACAATATTGTTGGGGATGTTGGCGCATTTGGCGATTGTGCGTGCGCAAGCGCCGGAGCAGCTGACGGTTTACTCTTCCCAGACCACGTATCCGGTCGCGATCCTGGATGTGCAAGGGCGCTTTTATGTGGGCGTCGTTGATGTGCTGGAGCCGCTGGGCACGATTGACGCGCGTGCCGACGGCAAGAAATACAAGGTGAAGTTCACGCCGCCGGGCGGACACGCGGTGGAAGCGCAGTTCAACGATGGCAAGGACAAAGCGAAGATCGTCGGGGACAACGTCAAACTGGCGTCAAATTTTTTCCTGCAGAATGGGCGTGGCTATGTCCCGCTCGGTTCGCTCCCGGAGATCCTGACGAAGCTGACGGCGAAGCCGATGCAGCTTGAGCTGGCTGCGCGGCGGCTCTTCATCGGCGACGTTCCCATTCATTTCAGTTTGAATCTGGAGAAAAGCACGCCTCCGAAGCTGGTGGTCAGCTTCCCGGCAGCGGTGAATCCAAGCATCGCGACGGAGCCGGGGCGTCTGCGCTTTACGTTTCGCCGCGAGCCGGTGGTGTCGGCTGGACAGGACAATTTCAAGTTCGACGATCCCGTCATCACAGGCGCGAGCTTTTCCGCACATAATGGGCTGGCGGAACTCGATGTGACAGCGACCGCTCCGTTGATGGCCAACTTCGCCGATGGCGGCAAGACCATTATCGTCACGGCAGTTCCTCCGCCCCCACCAGTGCAGGCCGCCACCCCGCCGCCTCCGCAGCCGCAGGCGCCGACGACCCCGGCGGCGCAGCCGAAGCCGCCCTCCGGGCCAAGGTTTCTCGTCATCATCGATCCCGCGCACGGAGGCTCAGACAGCGGGGCGTCGATTACGCCATCGCTGGTCGAGAAAGATGTGGATTTAGCGTTGGGGCGGCGGCTGCAGCGCGAGCTGGCCAACCGTGGGATTACCGCTTGGATGATGCGGAACTCTGATGCGACGGTTTCGCTTGACCAGCGTGCGCTGACGACGAACGCGGACCGAGCCGCACTCTACATAACGCTGCATGCGGCGAACACCGGCCGAGGCGTGCATGTCTTCACTTCCATGCTGCCGGCGGCGAATCAATTGCGCACGGGCTTTCTGCCCTGGGACACCGCGCAAGCTGCCTTTCTGGATTTGAGCGCTACGGTTGCCGGGTCGGTGGCCGCCGAGTTGGAGAACCGCAAGCTGCCCAACAACACACTGGCCGCGCCGCTGCGGCCGATGAACAATGTGGCAGCGCCGGCGATCGCGGTCGAGATCGCGCCTCCGGATGAGAAGGTGGAGAATATTGCCAGCACGCAATACCTGGAGCAAGTGGCGCAGTCGATTGCGGCGGGGGTGGCTGCGGTGCGGGGAAAACTGCCCGAGGTGCGACCGTGACGCGGAGGCTGATCATCGTTTTCGTCACTTTGGCAGTGGTTGCGGTCGGGCTTGGCATATACGTGCTGCACCTGAAGCGAAAGGTTGCGCGCGCGGAGCACGCCGCAGCCGAGCAGCCGATGACCGTTAGTCCCGCAGCCACTGGCCCTCCTGAGCCCATAGCTTTGTACATTGCAAATGACAATGACGGAACGCTCGGCAAAACGCAGGTCAGCGTCGCCTTGCCGACGGAGCGAAGCGAGCGTGACCGCGCGGTGCTGCGTACACTGATGGCGCATTACCTGAATCCGTCATCGTCACATCTCGTCGGTGCTGCGTCCGACATTCGCCAGGTTTACCTGATGGGCGACGAAACGGCGATAGTCGATACCAACTTGTCATTCGCCGATGCACATCCTTCCGGCGTATTGGCTGAGGAGCTGACCGTAGCGTCGATGGTGCTGACGCTGAACGCGAACGACAACAAAATCGGCAAGGTGAAGATCCTGGTCAACGGCCAGGAGCGTGACACGCTGGCCGGTCATGCGGATTTGCGCAGGTTCTACGAGCCAGGGAACATCGGGCAGGTGGTGGAGGAGCGGGGGCCGGGGAACAGTCCGGTGCTGGCGAAGGCCAGTGGGGTGTCGCGGTGAGCCTGCCACGCATTGGAGTTTTCGATTCCGGCGTCGGTGGCCTGACCGTGCTGAAGGCGATTGCTGGGCAGTTGCCCGCGCACTACATCTATTTCGGCGACACGGCACGCCTGCCTTATGGCACAAAGTCGGCAGAGACCGTGGCGCGGTACGCGATTGCAGCCACGCGGTTTCTGGAAGCGCAGAACATCGATCTGCTGGTGATCGCGTGCAATACGGCGACAGCTCTGGCGCTGCCAGCGCTCGAAGACGCGGCGCAGGTGCCGGTGATTGGGGTGGTTGAGCCGGGAGCCGCGATGGCAGCGGAGGTCAGCAAGAGTCGCACGGCCATTGTCATTGCGACTGAGGCGACGGTCAGCAGCCATGCCTATCGCGATGCGCTCGAGCGACACGGGCTGGCGTCGCTGGAGAAAGTTTGCCCGCTGTTCGTGCCGCTGGTGGAAGAGGGATGGATCGATCACCCTGTGACTGAGCAGGTGGCGCGGATTTATCTCGGTGAAGCCTGCGCCGCGGCGCCTGATCGCGTGGACGTGCTGGTGCTGGCGTGTACGCACTATCCGCTGATCGTGCCGTTGCTGCGAAGGATTGTGCCGGAATCGATGCAGATCGTGGATTCGGCAGAATCGACGGCGCGGGTGGTGAAGAGGATGGTTGAACAGGATCCCACCCTCTCGCCAAATGCAGGCGAGAAGGGTAGGGCACCCGCAGGCGAGAAGTATGGGGCAGTCGGCGCGAGCAACGGGCCCCGAGCTGCGAAACCTGAGCCTCGAGCCGACCACCGTACCTTCCGTTTCTATGTAACGGATTCAACTGACAAGTTCAAGCGCCTTGCGGCGCGATTTCTGGGGCGGCAGGTGGATAATGTGGAGCACGTGGATCTGGGTGGTTGAACGCGAGCCTTCGCTTCGTCAAAGTCCTACTTTGGGCGCCCCGTTCTAGGGCGAGGCAGTGCAGCGGTTCAGCTTGCCCCACCCTGGCCAAAAGAAGGCCAGAATGGGGCACCCGGTCGAAGTCCGAAATGCCTATAAACTGGCGACTGGCAACTGACTACTGACAACTGCCTTATGATCTTTCGCTCCGACAATCGCTCCCCTGACCAGATGCGGCCGGTGAACATCGTGCCCGACTTCATCTCTACCGCCGAAGGCTCGTGCCTGATCGAGCTGGGCAACACACGCGTTATCTGCACTGCCACGATCGAAGACACCGTGCCGGCGTTCCTGCGCAACAGCGGCAAGGGCTGGGTGACCAGCGAGTACGGGATGCTGCCGCGCTCGACGCTGACCCGCACCCCACGCGAGGTCACGAAGGGCCGCGCCGGCGGACGTACCCACGAGATTCAGCGGCTGATTGGCCGCTCGCTGCGCGCCGTGACCGACATGGAGAAGCTGGGCGAGCGTACGATTTTTCTCGACTGCGACGTCATCCAGGCGGACGGCGGCACGCGCACGGCATCGATTACCGGAGCATTCGTTGCGATGGGGCTGGCGATGCGGCGCATGGTCGAGGCAGGCTCGATGACAGTCGCGCCGATTCGCGATTACATTGCTGCAATCAGTATTGGAATTGTCGATGGCGAGATCATGCTCGACCTCTGCTACGAAGAGGACGCGCGCGCCGAGGTTGACATGAACGTGGTCGCCACGGGAAGCAAAAAGCTGGTCGAGGTGCAAGCCACCGCCGAACGGCGCCCGTTTGACGATGCACAGTTGTCAAGAATGCTGGGGCTCGCGCGGCAGGGAATCGAGGCGCTGGTGCTGCGGCAGCAGGCGGTCCTTAGCGGGTTGCCGCTGAGGCAGTAAGAAGAAATGCTGAACTTGTCATCCTGAGCGGGCCCCGCCTTCTATCGTCACGATTGCGCTGCTTCTGACACCAAGGGTACGTGAACGGTTTCTTCAGGATGCTCGGCGAATCGTTTGAAAAAATCCACGATGGTGATGCCAACAACCTCTTCCGTCTGCGGATCGTGCCGAAGGGCCAATTTACCAAGGGTGCGTGAACGTCTCTCGCACGCACCTTGGGGATTGGTTTAGAATCTTGTGTCCTGTGTTTCGCGGCGCCTGCCGTGAGCTGCCGGGCAGCAGTTCTAATCCTTTCTTTCGAACCGGGCGATCTGCCCGTGGAGGTCTCATGGTGAAGCTCACTCCTGGAAAACTTGCGGGCATGAAGGCAGTTTCGAACGATCGCGGCGTGATCGCCGCCGCTGCCATGGATCAACGCGGCTCGTTGAAGAAGGCGCTGGGCGCCAATGCCACTGATACTCACCTGGAAGAATTCAAGATCCTGGTTACCGAGGTGCTGACGCAGCACGCCAGCGCGATCCTGCTGGATCCCGAGTGGGGACTGCCGGCGGCCAAGCGGCGCGCCAAGGGCTCCGGCCTGTTGCTGGCCTACGAAAAGACGGGCTATGACAAGCAGCTCCCCGGGCGGCTTCCTGACCTGCTCGACCTATGGTCGTCGAAGAGGCTGAAGGAAGTGGGTGCGGACTGCGTGAAGATCCTGCTTTACTACACGCCGTATGACGATAAGAAAATCAATGATCACAAGCACGCGTGGACGGAGCGCATTGGTGACGAGTGTCGCGCCAACGACATCCCATTCTTCCTCGAGCTAGTCGGCTACAAGGAGGGGATGGACGAGAAGGGCCCAGAGTTCGCCAAGCTGAAGCCGGAAGTGGTCGCGAAGTCGATGGAGGAGTTCTCGAAGGACCGTTACGGCGTGGACGTGCTGAAGGTCGAGATTCCCATCAACATGCAGTACGTGGAGGGATCGCGGTCGTTCAAAGGGACGAAGGTGTACAGCAAGAAGGAAGCGCTGGACCAGTACCGCGCCGCGGCGTCGGCAACCCACAAGCCCTTCATTTATCTGTCGGCAGGCGTGAGCAACTCCGAGTTTATCGAGGACCTGGAGTACGCCGCCGAGGCGGGCGTGAAGTTCAATGGCGTGCTCTGCGGACGCGCGACGTGGAAAGACGGCATTCCGATTTATGCGCAGCAGGGCGGGAAGGCGTTTGAAGCATGGCTGAAGGATGAGGGAGTGAAGAACATCCAGAACGTCAATAAAGCGCTGAAGGCTGCCACGCCCTGGTACAGCATCTACGAGGTGCAAGAGGCGGTGGCGACGCGATAACTCAACTGCCCCGCCCTAGCCAAAAGAGACAGGTGCCTCGGCTGCCTTGCCACGCTCGGGCTGATAGGAACGGGGCACCCCACGCTAAATCTATCTATTGCTTTCCTGTTCCGGTGGCGAAGTGTTCGGTTGTGACCTCGCCGGCGGTATCGCGCGCTCGCGGCTGATTGGCGGGATGCAGCGTATCCAGGAAGGCGACCAGTGCTGCGACCTCCGCGGGATTGAGCTGCTTGCCGTAGGCGGGCATGTTGCCGCCGCCCTGAACCACCTGCCGTACCAGCTGATCATGCGTCATACGGACAGCGACGCTATCGAGCGCCGGCCCACGCAGCCCGCCCGAGCCGCCGATGGCGTGACAGTTACGGCATTGCTTCTCCTGAAACACAGCTGAGCCCTGACGCTCCAGGGGCGAGCGGCCATTGAGATATTGCACCGGCACGGGGTCGCCGCTCCACGCATCCATGATGGGACTCCAAGGCGAATACTGCGCAAGATGCGTCAGCTCACCGAGGGCAACAGCGGTCAGAAGAATCGTGAGCACGGCGATGGGCCGCCGCTTCCAGCTCTTCTCGCCTTCACCCGCGAAAAATGGCAACAGGATCAGAAATGCAATGATGATGACAGGGCCGATGAGCAGCGCCGGGGTTTCCATTTCAGGCGGCAGCAGTGCCAGCAGCGCGTAGAGCCATTGGAAAAAATAGTCGGGCTTGGGGATGGTCTGGACGATTGTCGGATCGGGCTGTCCACTGGGACCGAAGGGGCCAAAGTACGCGGCGCATGCCATGATGCTCACGATGATGGCGAACGCGAAGATCAGGTCCTTCCAGATGGCGCCAGGTACGAAGGGCATGCCGTCTTTGTGCGTCATCTCGGAATATTCCTGGAGATAAGTGGAGCGGCGCACCAAACGTCCCGGCATAGGCCACTCGTTGATGCCGAGCTTGAGCACCAGCAGCAGATGCAGCGAGACCAAGGCGATCAGCAGCCCAGGAATGACGAACACGTGCAACGCGAAGAAGCGGGACAGCGTATCGCCTGCGATAATTGGGCCCCCGAGTAGCAGGTGCACGACCCAGGCGCCGATCAGCGGGACGCGCCCGCAGATTGAAGCGCCTATACCGAGGCCCCAATAGGCGTCCTGATCGAAGCGCAGAACTTGCCCGGTGAAGGCCATGCCCAGCGTCATCAGGAGCAGGAAGACACCAACAATCCACGTCAGCTCGCGGGGAAATTTGTAGGCTCCGAATAGCGCCACCTGCACCATGTGGATGAGCACGAGGGCGATCATGAAGTTCGAGCCCCATCCGTGTACCGCGCGCAGGAACCAGCCCAGCATGACGCCGTGATTCAGGTAATTCAGGCTGTCCCAGGCCTGCCCTGCCGAGGGCACGTAGATGAGCGCCAGCATGATCCCAGTGAATATCTGAACGATGAAGACCGTGAGCGCGGCGCTGCCGAAGACGTAGAACCAGCTGGCGGATTTGCGAGGCACGGGATGGCTTACGGCTTCGCGAATAGCGACGCCTATCTTCAGCCGCTGGCCGAACCAGTCGCCGATCGCTGTCAGCCTGCGCATCCGTTGCTCCGCTTGGTGAGGCTGGCATGGGTGGATAAGGTCGGCAATTGTCCGGCTTCGATCATCAGGCGGCCGCCTTCAACTTTATAGGGATACTCAAATAACCCACGCTCAGGCGGGCCGGAGGCGCGCGAGCCGTCCTGGTAATAAACGCCGCCGTGGCAAGGGCACATGAAGAGTCCCGATTGCGGGAACCAGCGTACCGGGCAGCCTAAGTGGGCGCAGTTGATGGCGAACACCTGGAACTTGTCGCCTGAGACGCGGCGCACCCAGCAGGGAATGTTGTCGGTTTCCCCGTCCCACGCGTTGGAAATTGGGTTCTTGTACTGGGCAAGGCGCGTCTGTCCTTCGGGAAATTCGTTGATGTCTCCTAGCTCGATCCACTCACGATATCGACCGTCTCTCCCGCGAAACATGGGCGCCAATAAGTAGCCGATTATGGGCGTTGCGAGAACAGCCGCAGCCAGTCCATTCAGCACAAGGCCGAGCTTGACGAGAAAATCCCGTCGGGAAACGTTTTGCTCGCTCACTGGCGACCTCCGGGTTTTTGCACGGGCAGGACCGGCACAGGAGCCGTGGCCACGCCCGCTGGCCGCTGCGAGCTTAGCCAGGCCACAACATCGGTGATTTGCTGATCGGTCATGGGGTGGCCGGGAACATTGTTGCGCCAGTCGGGGGCGTCGAAATCCGGCCGGCCGATAATGGTGATGGTGCGCAGTCCCTGGTCGGTGATGAGACTGAGATACTGTGGATTGACGATCGGTCCCACTTTGTCAGACCCCCTGCCGTCCGCGCCGTGACAACCCGCGCAGAAAGTTGCGAACGCTGCGGACCCTTGTTGCGTATTGCCATTGGTTTTGGCGGCGTATGGCGGCGGTGTCACACCTTGTAGGACATCCGGTTTGCTCCAGCGCTGCCGAATTCCAAGCATCAGCGCCTCCACTTGCTTGCCGGTGAGCATGCCGCCTTCGCTCTGAGCAAATGCGGGCATCGGAGTACCGGGTCGCCCTTTTGAGATCACCTGGCGGAGAGTGTCGTCATCGACCAGCGCGAGATAAACGGGATCGCCAATTGGCGGCGCAGGACCAAGTTTTCCGTCCGCGCCATGACATCCGGCACAGTTCTGTTTGTAGAGAACCACGGAATCGAGATTGTCGGAGGGGCGATGCACAATATCGGCGGGGGTCGGTCTGCCCGGCAAGGCACAAGCAGTGAGCAGGAGCAGCGGCGCGAGAAATGCGATTGTGAGAGCGACTCTCATTGCTCGTGATCCCCGCGGTCGCGTTCTTCCATCAACCCGGGAGCCTCGATGCCGGCCCGCAGTGCGAAAGGAATATTTTCCGCTGTCCAGACTTCGTGCTGCCGCGTCACAACCCACCCCGCGACCACGCCGAAGCCGGCCTGCGACAAGGCGAACCACCACCAGTTGATACGCTCGTCGAGCAGCGGATTCACATAACCGATGATGTGGTACAGCAGTCCCGTCCACAGCAGCGGCCCGATGATGCCGCCCAGCACAATGGGCCTTCGCGGAAGCAGGGGCAGCATGGCGCCGTAAAGCAGGCCCACAAGCAGGCACATGGTGATGTGCATGGCGAGGGCGAAGAGGAACCAATCCAAACGGAAATGCCGCATGGCCTCAACGGAAGGGGTTTGCGCAGGCGAGTACAAGCTTCCGGCAAGCAGATTGATTGGATACCACACACTGTGGGAGGGGGAAATCAGCCCATACGCCGCTGCGAGCACAGCCATGGCCACGCCGCCCGCCAGTCCTCCCTTGATGCCGGCTGAGATGGGATAGATCTTCAGCGGCAGCCAGGCGCGGTGTACCTCCTGTACCACCTCGATGCGCATGACCTTGCGTGGCGGCACTACGGGCGCGGGCACTTCAGCTTCGAGCGGAACCAGTTCCTCGTGTTCGTGGGGAAGCACTTCGCGGAACCAGCCCACAGCGGCGAAAACAAAGATGATCGCACCCAGGGCGCTTACTGCCATGCTGGTAAGCAGGCCGGCGGGGATGAGGGCAGCGCCTATTGCCAGAGCGAAGGGCCACCCTGTGGGCGCGGGCATCCAAACGCCTTGCTCGTGCGTGCCACGGTCGATTTGTGGTTCTGCGCTCATTCCCTTGATATCCCCGTGTGCCGCCCCTGAAGGGGCTCAACTTTCAAAATGGCAGCCTACCCTGCGCTGAAGCGCTGGGCTATCCTGTCCTGTCCCGCAAGCGGGACTCTGTTCTTAGCCGTCCAACCTCCTTGCCAATAACTCACCGACCCATCTCAGTGCAAGCATGTCAACAGCCCGTGTTCCTTTATCAGTTCCTAACGCGCGATGAAATACACCACAGACAACACCACCGCCCAAACTGCATCGACAAAGTGCCAGTACATGGCGAAGACGTTGATGCGTGATGAATGCTCCTGCTTAACCGCGCCGAAAAGCGTGAACAGCAGGATCAGGATCAAACCGATGAGGCCGACGGTCACGTGAAAGGCATGCAGGCCAACCAGCGAATAAAACGTTGTGCCGAACAGGTTGGTGCTGACCGTAAGCCCGTCGTCGTAGATGAGGTGGTACCATTCGCGCGCAGTCCCCGCGAGAAAGATGCCGCCCAGGGCGATGGTCAAGAACCAGAGCACTCCGAACAGAACGATTTTGCCGCGATGCAACAGCTTTTCCGCGATCCGGATGGTCAGGCTGCTGGAGAACAGGCACGCTGAGGTGAAGATCGGGACTTCCAGCACCTGCGCCGGAGTAGGGCCGCTGATGCTCTTGCCCGCGTAGTAGAGGTAAGCAACGACGAAAATGCAGAAAATCGACGACTCGGCAATGATGAGGCACCACATGCCCGCCTTGCGGCGATACTGCGCGTAGGGCGGCAATTCATGTTTCGGTAGAGCTATGGTTGCGGTGGCCAAAATGATCTCCTGCCACTACTCGTATTTCCAGTCCGGATCTTCCGGGTGCTTCAGGTCCCACAGCGGACGCCGGCTCTTCACGACCGGCAACTGCGCGAAGTTGTAAACCGGCGGCGGTGATGTGGTGGTCCACTCCAGCGTCCACGCGTCCCAGGGATCGTTGGCCGCTTCCTTACCCTTGTAGTACGACCAGAGCACGTTGACTACCCAAATCAAAACGCCGAGCGCCTGGAAGATGACGCCAACCGAGACGATGATGTTCCAAGTTTCCCAGCCGCGGTTTGCCTCGTAGGTGTAAATGCGGCGCGGCATCCCCAAAAGGCCGGGGATGTGCATGAAATCGAACGTCAGGTGGAAGCCGATAAGGAACAGCCAGAAGTGCCACTTTCCCAGCGTCTCACTGAGCAGCTTGCCCGTGACCTTTGGATACCAGTAGTACACGCCCCCGAACACTGCAAAGATGATGACGCCCACAATCACGTAGTGGAAGTGCGCGATAACAAAATACGAATTTCCCAGCTGCCAATCGAACGGAGCAGCTCCCAGCATGATGCCGGTCAGTCCTGCGATCAGCATCTGGCAGACGCACGCCAGGCAAAACAGCATCGGCGTCTTAAACCTGACCTTTCCTCCCCACATCGTCCCTACCCAGTTGAAGATTTTTATTCCCGTCGGGACCGCGATGGCCGCGGTTGAAGCCACAAAGAATGCGTTCGCATAGGAGGTCATCCCGATGGTGAACAAGTGGTGCGCCCATACACTCAGGCTGATGAAGCCAATGGCAATCGTCGCCGCAACCATGACGCTATAGCCGAAGATCGGCTTGCGCGAGAAAACCGCGATCACCTCAGACATGATGGCGAAGGCCGGCAGAACCAGGATGTAGACCTCAGGATGGCCAAAAACCCAAAAGAAATGCATCCAGATTACCGCTGAGCCGCCGGCTTGGGTGTCGAAGAAATGCCCTCCGAAGTAGCGGTCGATGAGCAGCATGATCTGTGCTGCGCTCAAGGGTGACACGGCCACCAGAACCAGGCCCCCGGTAACCAGGTTCAGCCAGACGAGAAGCGGCATCCGGTTCAGAGTCATGCCGGGACAACGCATGCACAGAGTGGTGGTTATGATGTTCAGCGCGGTAGCAATGCTGCCGAATCCGCTCACCAGCACCCCGATGATCCAGTAATCCGTGCTGTGTCCCACAGAGAATGCGGGCGAAGTGAGCGGCGCATAGGCGAACCATCCCACGTCGGGTGCGCTGCCTGCGCCGTATAGTCCGAAGCCGCCGATGAAGCTGAAGTAAAGAATGATGCCGCCCAGCGCGCTCATCCAGAAGCCGAAGGCGTTCAGGCGGGGAAAAGCCATGTCTCGTGCGCCGATCATGAGCGGCACAAGATAGTTGGCGAATCCAAAGACGATGGGCATGGCAACGAAGAAAATCATCGTCGTGCCATGCATGGTGAACATGCGGTTGAAAGTCTCCGGCGAGACGAGGTGGTTATTGGCGACGGCGAGCTGCGCCCGTATGATGGCTGCCTCGACCCCGCCGATCACCAGGAAGAGGATGCCGTAGCTGAAGTACATCAGGCCGAGGCGTTTGTGATCGACGGTGACAATCCAATCGTGCAGCAGCTGCACGAACGGCGGCGCCGCCTCGCGCTCGGGCGAGATTACAAGCGGAGGCATAATAGGTGGGGCGTCAGCCATCCACTCTCCTAACGCAAGCTCATGAGATAGGCCACGAGCGCATTCACATCCGAATCGTTTAATTGCATCGCCGGCATCAGACAGCCCGGTTTAATCGCATCGGGAGCCTTGATCCACAGGTGCAGGTTCTCTTCGTTGTTGGGAGCGGCGCCGGAGGCAATCGTGCTGCGGCTCATCAGGTGCGTCAAATCGGGACCAAACTTCCCATTGGCAACCGTCCCGACGACGGCGTGGCAGTTAACGCAAGCATTGGTTTCGAACACGCGACGGCCGGCCGACACCTGGTCCGACATTGCGGCCGGGGCTTGTTGCTGTCGGACCCAGTTCTGAAAATCTCCCGGACTGTCGACGACGACGTTCAGCAGCATCTTGGCGTGCTGAACACCGCAGTATTGTGCGCATTGGCCAATGTAAAGTCCAGGATCGTGGGGCTCGATCCACATCTCGTTTTTGCGATTCGGGATGAGGTCCGTTTTGCCGGCCAGCTTCGGGACCCAAAAACTATGGTCGGTGTCGGCGGACAGCAACGTAATATGAGTTGGCGTCGGACGACCGGTTGTACTCACAGGAGCGTGCAGCTCATTGGCGGTCACGAAACCGTATGCGGGGTAGCGAAATTCCCACCAGAACTGGTGCCCGATAACGGTGACCTCGATGGCGTCAGGCGGGAACTGCGCGTCTTCGACCGCGTGGATCACTCGTGCCGAAGCCAGAAACAGCACCACAACAATGAGAATGGGGATGACCGTCCAGGCGAGTTCGACCTGGTTGCTGCCATAAATCTGCGGCGGTTCGCAATCGTCGTCGCCTGGGTGGCGGCGGTACTTCACCGCGGCATAGACGATCAACGTAAAGACAAACAAGAAGATCGCCAGGCAGATCGCGAGCACGAATACCGACAAGTGGTATATCTGGTGCGCAGGCGTTGAAACGGGGCTGAAGATTGTTGTGGGCGATGGGTCAACGGTTGCCAGTGCGAACTGGCTGGCAAAGCCGAGACCGAATATAGACAGCATCCTGATCGCAAGCCAGCGCGACAACCCCAGCGTGCGGCCTCGTAAGCCCTTCGGCTCGGCCCGGTTTGTCTTGCTAAGTGGAGAGTCCATACAACCCGAACGGCTAGCTGAAAGCCAAAAGCGCATGTCGAGGCTTGCCTACTGTTGGAAGCTCGGGCACGCGACACACCGACTTCGACGGCTCCGACCTGACCTTAATTGTTGCAACTACATAGCCATAATGCAGTGAGGAGAATGTCTGGCTTTATACCGTGAAAGAAGCGGTTTTGCAATAGCCGAACGCGAGCAAAAGCGGGCTTGGCGGCGAGCGGCAATTCACATATCATCTTCCTCCATAATGGCCGACACCGACATTGCGCAGGAGTGGCGCCGACTGCAGAGTCTCTATGCCGGAATGAGCGAAGAGGAGCTTCAGTCTGTTGCCGATGAGGGCTACGAACTTACAGATGTGGCGAAACAAGTGTTGAACGCCGAAATCTCGAAACGGGGCTTGCAGGTGATCGTGCGACTTGCTCCTGTGCTGGAGGAGACCCAAGAAGGCGACGAGGACTTTGATCCTGCCAATCTCGAGCTGACGTCCGCCTGCGTCGTGGACAACAAAGAACAGGCGGCGTGGGTGAAAAAGACCCTGAACGACGCCGGAATCCCATGTTATTTTGGCCCTAATCTGGTGGAAGACGTAGGCCGGCTGCAATTCCCGGAGAATCGTGGAGTGCAGGTGAAGGTGCTCGCCGGCGATCGCCACCGGGTGCCTTTCGTGCTGCGGGAGTTTCATGCTCAATTTCCGTCGGACGACGCTGACGAAGAGTCTGCGGACGCCGGCGTCGCGTGTCCCAAATGCCACTCTTGCGAAATCGTGTTTGAGGGCCTCGACTCCGACACGCCGGAAGAGGAGCCTTCCGATGCTCTTGACGAGGAAGCCTCCGCGCCGGAGGAAGCGGCATGTCCTCCCAAGTTCCACTGGAGCTGCGATGCCTGCGGCTACCGGTGGGAAGATGACGGCGTCGAATCGAAGACCTGATCGAGGTGAGCTCGAGGCGACGACGCAATTTGTTCGCGCCCCGAGTCCATTTCCCACATCTTAAGCTGTAGCCCATGTCTCTTCCCGGTCCAGTGCAGAGAACGATTGCGTTATGCCGGTCCATCATCTGGCTGGCGAGCTTGCTTGCGCCTGCGGTGGTCAGGAGAGAATGGCGAGCGCAGTGGACACGACAAGTTTGGCATTGGTGCCTGTTCCTGGCGGAAAGCGGGCTGCTGAATCGAGCCAACAAGCTCGAACTCGCCAAGTTCTGCTGGAGCGCCTTCCCGGCAGCTTTCTGGCTGCGCTATGACCGCGAAGAATTCTTTCGGCGCAAGGACCGTGCGCTGCGCTCGCCATCCTGGTGTCTCGGCGCAATCGCAGCGGCGGTAGTGTTTGTGATGCTCGCCGGGGGAATTATTCCCGCGGTGCGCTCCTTCGTCTCGTCACCGGTTCCGGATCCCGAGCGCGTGGGCGTGATCAGCTTGAATGGCAAGTTCCGGCGGGTGCGCTCCGAGACGCTGCTAGACCTGGCGTCGGCCTGGAAAAGCAGCAAGCTGGTGGATGATGTGGCCGCGTACTCGTGGGGGCCGGGCAAGCTGCGAACGGCGCATCGTGCTGTGCCCGTGCTGACCGCGCGTGTTGCCCCGGATTTTTTCCAGGTGCTCAATCTGAACGCAGCACTAGGACGCACGTTTGGCGCCGGCGATGAGAAGAATTGTAGCGCCTGCGTTCTCCTGAGCAATGAGATATGGCGTCTGCAATTTCACAGCAGTCCTGCGGTTGTCGGTCACGAAATTGAGGTTGATGGCGGCCAGCGGACCGTGATCGGAGTGCTGCCGCGCAATTTTCATCTGCTCTCGGCCGACATTTCGGTTTGGACACTGCTCGACTCCGGCGCTCCTCCGTTTTCGAATTTCGTAGAGCGAATCGGCGCGGTGGCGCGCCTCAAGCCTGGGGCAACCGAACGTAGGGTCGAGACCGATCTCGCCGATCTGACCGAAAATGCGGGCTACGTCTTTCCCGCTTCGCTGCTCACCGTCACCTCGGGACGGGCGGAAGCGCGCCGTTACCTGGTCACGTACCTCTTGTTCGTCTTGCTGGCGGTCGGCTCCGCGATGCTGATCGTCTACGCGCGGGCGGGCTGGGGCGTGGGGCGCGCACCGGTTTCCGCGCGCGATCGCTGGCGCTGGTGGGTATTCTTCGTAAGTAAGACAGTTCTGCTGTTGGTCTTCACCGGGCTGCTCGCGTGGTCGATCGTGCACAGTCTCTCGATTTATCTCTACGGCTCGATTCATCCGATGACCAACGCGGTCGGGCTGTGGCTGTTTCTGATCCTCTCGGTGGCGCCTCTATCCTGGGCGATTCGCGACCAGCACCGCCGATGCCGGGTTTGCCTGCGCCGCCTGGGCACGCCCATTGCGATCGGCGCGCCGGGACACGTGCTGCTCGATTGGTCGGGAACGGAGATGGTCTGCTCCGAAGGACATGGAGTGCTGTATCTGCCCGACTCGCAAGCCAACTGGCTGGAGCGCGCCCGGTGGGATAACCTGGATGACTCCTGGGCGGACCTGTTCCGGGAGAGTTGATCGCGTTACTTGCGCGACTGCTCGCGAATTCCGCTGGTACTGGCGACTACAAGAGTATGGGTGAGATTGAGGAACAGTCCATGCTCGACAATTCCGGCGCGCGCTTCCAATTCGCGCGCGAGCTTGGCGGCATCGGAGATGGGGCCGAACTCGCAATCGATGAGCAGATTTCCCTGATCCGTGCGGCACTCCTGGCCATCGGCCATCTGGCGAATGACGCACCTTGCTCCCAGCGATTCAAGGAACCGCAGTTGCGAGCGCCAGCCAAAAGGCAGCACCTCGACCGGCAGCACGTGCAAGGTGCCCAGGCGGGGCGATAACTTGCTTTCGTCCACGACGATAATCTCGCGGGTGGTGGCTTGGGCCACGATCTTCTCGCGCAGCAGTGCTCCGCCGCCGCCTTTGATCAGGTTGAGCTGCGGATCAACTTCGTCGGCACCGTCGATTGTGACATCGACGTTCTTCGGAAGATCGTCGGTCAGCATCGGGATGTTGAGTTCCACCGCGGCATCCCACGATGCGCGCGACGTGGCGATGGCAACGATGTTCTTTACCTCGCCGCTTTTCAGCAGCTCACCCATGCGGCGGATGGCGAAGATGGCGGTTGAGCCGGTGCCGAGGCCGACGACCATGCCGGATTCAATGTAGCGGACCGCGTATTCCGCCGCTTCCTTTTTCAATGCGGCGTGCGGGTCGGCGGATGTTGTGGGGGCGGTCATGGTAGTTTCCGCTATTCGCTTTTCGCCCGTCCAAAAGCCCTTTACCAAATAACTGAGCGACAAGCTTAAAACGAAAATCTCAACAAAGCTGAATCGCGTCTCAGCCTTTCCGGCAAAAAGCGAATAGCGATTTTTAACTCAGTTTTTCCTGCCCAGCGCCTTGCGATACCGCCTGATCAGAGTACTCGTCGAGCTGTCATGCTTGAGGGGTGGTGGCGTATTACTTTCCAGCTCAGGGATGATTCGCTTGGCCAGCACCTTGCCGAGCTCGACACCCCACTGGTCGAAGGAATCGATGTTCCACACTGCGCCCTGAGTAAATACGTTGTGCTCATAGAGCGCAACCAGGATGCCGAGTGATCGGGGCGTGAGCTTGTCGGCCAGAATTATATTCGTCGGACGATTGCCCTCGCACACCCGGAAGGGCGTCTGGAAATCGGGAGAGCCCTCGGCCTTCAGTTCTTCGGCGGTCTTACCGAAGGCCAGCGCCTCCGCCTGTGCAAATAGGTTGGACATCAGCAAATCGTGCTGATGTTTCAGCGGGCTCAATGGCTGGCAAAAGCCGATCAGGTCGCAAGGAACCAGCTTCGTCCCCTGGTGGAGCAACTGGTAGAACGAATGCTGGCCGTCGGTGCCCGGCTCGCCCCAAATGATCGGCCCCGTCTGCCACTCAACGTGATTGCTTTCGAGATCCACGTGCTTGCCGTTGCTCTCCATCTGCAGCTGCTGCAGGTACGCGGGAAAACGTTTCATATTGTCCGAGTAGGGCATGATGCCGATGGTTCGCGCGCCGAAAAAATTGTTGTACCACACTGTCAGAGCGCCCATCAGGGCCGGCAGATTTTTCTCCAGCGGAGTGGTGCGGAAGTGCTCGTCCATGTCGTGGAAGCCGGCCAGCATCTGTTCGAAGTTCTGCGGACCCACGGCGATCATGGTGGACAAGCCGATGGCGGAGTCCATGGAGTAGCGCCCGCCGACCCAGTCCCAGAAACCGAACATGTTAGCGGTGTCGATGCCGAACTTCGCCACACCTTCGGCGTTCGTCGACACGGCCACGAAGTGCCTGGCCACAGCGTCATCGTTCTTTAGCGCATCCACAATCCACTTGCGGGCGGTGGCTGCGTTGGTCATCGTCTCCAGGGTGGTGAAGGTTTTTGAAGAGAGGATGAAAAGCGTCTCAGCAGGATCGAGGTCGTGGGTCGCATCGGTGAATGCCGCGCCGTCGACGTTGGCGACAAAGCGAAACCTCATCTTCCGATCGCTGAAGTCGCGCAAGGCGTTATAAGCCATCTCGGGCCCGAGGTAGGAGCCCCCGATACCGATGTTGATGACGTTAACGATGCGCTTGCCGGTGTAACCCTTCCAGTCGCCGCTGCGCACGCGATTCGAGAAGGCCGACATTTTGGCGAGCACGTCATGAACTTCGGGGACCACATCTTTTCCGTCGACTTCGATCTTGGTGCCACGCGGCGCGCGCAGGGCGACGTGCAAGACGGCCCGTTGCTCGGTAACGTTGATCTTCTCGCCGCGAAACATCGCATCGCGCCGAGCTTCTACCCTGCGTTCCCGGCAAAGTTGCAGCAGCAGGCGTATAGTCTCGTCGGTGACGCGGTTTTTCGAGTAGTCAAGATATAGTCCAGCGCCTTCGGCAGTGAGACGCGTCCCACGCTGTGGGTCGTCGGCAAACAACTGGCGCAAGTGGAGGTCTTTGACCTTTTCGTAGTGCGCCTGCAGCGACTTCCATGCGGGCGTGTCGATGGGACGCTGGGTGGTCATCTTAGGCTCCGGCATGATTTTCTTCTCCGAAAATTGGCGTTGCAGTGCAGCGGTTCAGCTTGCCCCACCCTGGCCAAAAAAAGGCCGGAATGGGGCACCCCAGGTTTTCAGTCCCACCATTAGGACCTACTTCAGCGCCTTGCTCTTGCTCTCGATCGACTCGAGCAGGTCCTCCCAGGATTTGACGAAAGACTTCGCGCCGTCGGACTGCAAGTCAGCCGCAAGCTTGGGCACGTCAATACCCGCCCTCGTGAATTCCATCAGCACCTGCTCGCAATCGCCGCCATCGCGCGGAATGACGTTGCCGACGCTTCCATGCTCCGCAAAGGCAAGCAAGGTTTCATCCGGCATGGTATCCACAGTATTGGGGGCGGCCAGCGCTCCGATATAAAGCACATCGGAAGCTTTGGGATCTTTGGTCCCGGTGCTGGCAAACAGCAGCCGCTGCGCACGCGCGCCCCAGTTTTCCAGACGCTGCCAGCGATTGGAATCCAGCACATCGCGATACGCCTTGTATGTCTGCTGACCAACGGCAGGCCCGAGCTTGTCGCGCAGTTCGGAGGGAACTTTATCCATGGTCGCCTTGTCCCACCGGCTGACGAAGAGGGAGGCCACGGAGCGAACATCGGGGCTGAGCCCAGCATCGAGGCGCCGCTCCAGGCCCCGCATGTAGGCGTCAGCCGCACCGAGGTAGTGGTCGCGGCTGAACAGCAGCGTCACATTGATGGAAACGCCACCGAAGATTGCCTCTTCGATTGCGATTCTTCCCTCCGGAGTGCCAGGAATTTTGATAAACAAGTTGGGGCGAGCTGCCTTCTGGTGCAGCATTTTGGCGACCTGCACTGTGGTCTTGGCGTCATAGGCGAGCACCGGTGAGACCTCCAGTGACACGTAGCCGTCGACGGTTGCCGTACGCTGATAGATGGAAGCGAACAGGTCAGCGGCGCGCCGCAGGTCGTCGATCGCCATCTCGAAGAACGCGTCTTCAGCGCTCATGCCGCTGGACATCAACCGCCCCATGTCGTCGTTGTAGGCGTCGCCGTGAGTCATGGCATGATCGAAGATCGTGGGGTTCGACGTAAGCCCAGTGATCGACAGCTCGTCGATGTAACGCTTCAGAGTGCCGCTGTCGAGCATCTGGCGGGTGATGTTGTCGAGCCAGAGACTCTGGCCCAGGTCATGCAATTGCTGTGTAGCTTTCATAAATATCTCCGCTTATGCGCTCAGGAACGCGGTTCGTTTCATCTCCAGCAGGTCGGCGATCCGGCGAATGCTGAGGTCCGCTGGACGGTACTGCGCAACATCTTTCTTGGCGCGCGCATAATGACCCTGCCGGACGAACACGGTGGTTACACGGTCCTTCCAGATGTCCTTAATCGCCTGAAGGAGCCGCAATTTGTCATCGATCATCACGTAGTGTTTCGCAGGATAGAGGTGCTCGACGCACTCTAGTTCCTGCTCCTTGTGGATGAAGATCAGCACGTTTCCGGCGAACGCTTTCCATAGTCCGGCGCACTCCACCTTGCGCGGCTGAAAGACAGCATCACCATCGGAGAGGATCACGTTCTTGCCCCAGCGCCTATACCGTTTCACGACCTCAAGCGCGCCAGGATAGAGGCGCCTGGCAAAGGGATACTCGATCAGCCAGTTGGACACCCGCAGAAAGCGCGGATCGCGCAACTTCTCCAACCGGTATCGTTCAAGCGCGCCCAGGTAATCGGCATAGCCGAGCTCCTGCCGCAGCTGTTCAAATATCTCGAGGTAACGCCGCCGCGCTTCCTCTCCGAAATGGTGGCCAATGTAGCCGAACAGGTCGTTTTGCATACGATCGTTGTCGAACAATGTGTTGTCGACATCGAACAAAAAGACCAGCTCCGCTGGTTTACGCTGCGAAGACTTGTGGCGCGAGATTGAGCGCGACTTCGACGCCTGACGTGCGGTCATCTATGCTCTCGCCGCCGACTGCGACCGGCCGTCTTCTTCCACAGGCCTGGGATCGATCCACGGGCCATCGGCGCCGATGAGCCGATGAGCTTCGTCCGGGCCCCAGGTTGCCGGCGCGTAAACATAAACGGGGCCGGGGTTGTCGAGAATAGGCTGTACCACCCGCCATTGCGCTTCCACCAAGTCCTGGCGTGCGAAGAGCTCTCCGTTGCCACGAATGGCGTCGCCGAGTAGCCGCTGATACGGCGGCATGTCGTCAGTCGTCTGGCTCTTCAAATTCAGCTCGACGTCCTGTCCTGCCATGCGCTCGCCGGGCACCTTCACGCGCACTCCCAGTCCAATGCTGATGTCGGGACTGACCCGCATTCGCATGTGCGAGGAGCGCAGGGGCACCAGCTCGTGAAAGGTCTCGCGCGGCGGACGCCGGAACTCCACTACAGCTTCCATGCAGGTCACCGGCAGACATTTGCCGGCGCGAATGTAAATGGGAACGCCGGCCCAACGCCAGCTATCGATATACAGCTTGATGGCGATGAAGGTCTCGACGGTCGACCCGGGAGCTACGCCCGGCACCTTCTTATAGCCTTCATACTGACCGCGTACTACGTTGTCGAGGTGCAGCGGCACTATCGACTTTAGGAGCGCGGCTTTTTGATCGCGCTCGGCTTCGTGATCTTCGCCCGTGGGCGGATCCATGGTGAGATTGCCCAGCACCTGCAACATATGGTTTTGCACCACGTCGCGCAACGTGCCGGTTTCGTCATAGAACTTGCCGCGATCGCTCACGCCGAAGCTCTCAGCCATCGTGATTTGGATGCTGCGCACATACTGCCGGCTCCAGATGGGCTCGAAGATGGGGTTGGCGAAGCGCGTGTACAGAATGTTCTGAACCGGTTCTTTTCCCAGATAGTGATCGATGCGGTAGATGTTCCCTTCGGGAAAAAACTGGTGCAAGATGCGATTCAGCTCGCGCGCGCTCGCGAGATCGTGGCCGAAGGGTTTCTCGACGACGACCCGCGCGTTGGTAGCGCATTCGGACTTGGCGAGGCCCTCAGCGACGGTGCCGAAGAGGCTCGGCGGCACCGCGAGGTAGTGCAGCGGGGCTTTGGCAGTGCCGAGTTGCCTCCGGAGTTCGATGAAGGTCGCCGGGTCGGCGTAGTCGCCATCGACATAACGCAAGAGGCTGATGAGCTTCTCGAAAGGCCCCTGCTCCAGACCGCCATGCTTCTCCAGGCTTTCCCTTGCACGGTCTTTGAGCTGATCCAGGCTCCAGGCCGCTTTGGCGACGCCAATGATAGGCAGGTCGAGTCCTTCGTCGCGAATGAGGTCATGCAATGCGGGAAAAATCTGCTTGTAAGCCAGGTCTCCCGTCGCACCGAAGAACACAAAGGCATCCGACATTCCATTGGACATTCATTGCTCCCGAGAGGAAAAGCCGATCTCTGGCCGGCCAAAAAACGCCCCAACTTCCGGTGAGTTGCGCTTGCTGTTCGGGGAGATCTTTTGAGCAGTAAAGCGTCCGTTCAGTACGAAGTGCGGAAATTCTAACTCATGTTTGGGGCGGAAGGAAATAACGCCTCTTCGCGGCGAGTTCCCGGACCGATAGTCTAGCTAGAACCGGGACAGCTTGACCGGCTCACCGCGTTCGACTCGCTGGATGAAGGCGATGGCCTGGCGCTCGGCCCATCGGCCGTCGTAGCCATTCGGATTGGCGAGAAAGGCACAGTGTCCACCGTGCAACGTTTCAACAAACGTGATGTTCGGATTGCGCAGCAGCTTTTGGCGAGTTTCGGGCTGGACGCGAATGAAGGGGTCGTCCTCGGCGTGCACGATCAGTGTGGGGACGGCGATGCCGTCCACAACATTCGCAGACGCGGCGCGGGTGTAATAATCCTCGGCATCGCGGAAGCCGCAGTAGGGCGCGGTGACCTGATCGTCAAAGTCGCGCAAGCTGCGCATGCGGCGCAGAGCGCGTCCGCTGACCTGGTAGCGCTCGGGATAAATCGTTGATTTGCGCACAACCCGCCGACGGAGGCCGCGCAGAAACTTCCATTCATAGAGCCGATTAGCCGCGTTGTGCAGCGCATCGGCAGACGGCGCAAGATCCATGGCGGGAGAGACACCGATTCCGGCTTTCACCTCGCGTGGCGCGTGTGCGCCCCACTCTCCCAACAACTTCAAGACCAGGTTGCCGCCCATGGAATATCCCACCAATGCCAGCTTCTGCAGGCGGTCGTCGGCAATGAGAGTCTGCACAATCGCGCCGATGTCCCCTGACATGCTGGAGTTGTACAGGGTTGGACCAAGGTGCTCGGTGTCGCCGCAGTTGCGCATGTTCATGCGAACGACATTCATTCCCGCGATCCAGGCTTTGCTGCCGGTACCGATTACGTATTGCGAGTCGCTGGAGCCCTCGAGCCCGTGCACGATGACGAGCGTCATCGCCGAGGTGCGGTCCGCCTGCCAATGGCAGTGACACAGCACCTGCACTTCGGGTTCGACACTAAACAGCCGCTCCTCGGGCGAAGGCAGCAGATTGCGGCGCGGCAGGAAATTTCCGGCAATGGTCTGAGCGTGCCCTCCGACGAAGAAACGTCGCGGCTGAAAAGGCTCGCCAAAGAAGTCATGCGACCGCGTCGTTTCAGTGACGCTGTGTTCTTTTCGTAAATGCTTCACTGAAGTTTGGCGGTGCACAGAAATCGCTTGCTATCCTTGCATCTATAATACTGTTTTCCTGCTTCACGTTTAGTGAAGCGCAGCAGAGTTGGAGCCGTGCATGCCAATCTTTGAATATCGTTGCGAAGCTTGCGGACACAAGTTCGAGGCGATTCTCTACGGCGCGCAAACGCCGGAATGTCCCAAGTGCCATACCGAAAAGCTGGAAAAGCAGCTCTCCGTCTTCGCCGTCAGCAAGGCCAGCGGTTCTGGTGCGTCTGCGGCAGGTTGCGGCCAGGCAAATTGTTGCATGATGAACGGCGGCTGCGGGAACTGATTACGCTCCAGGGCCCCGCGCCAAATCACACGCGCTGGTGCGGGCAAAGACCCCTTCCCGACCCGGACAACTCTCCTTGCCTTCGTGTAAGTAACTGAATCATAAGGTTATTTCGAGGCTACAGCGTCTGGCATTCCGGATGCATTTTGTAATCCTGGTTCCCTGCGCGAAGCGGCCCTCAACCGTTTCCGGAACCTGAGGAGTTGCAAGAATGGCCGAAGGCTCGAACGAACCTCAAGACAAGAATCCAGTTTGGAAGCCGGCCCAAACCTATGCTCTGGCTGCAATCTGTCTGATCATCGGGCTGGCGATCGGATATTTTCTGCGCGGCTCAGCATCGCCCACAGCAACCGCGGCGGCACCTGACGTGACGGCGCAGCCGGCGCAGAATCCACACGCGGGAATGGCGCAGCAGCGGATGCCCTCGCTGGACGAGATGAAGCAAATGGCGGACAAGCAGGCCGCGCCACTGCTCGAGAAGTTAAAGACCGATCCGAAGAACGCCGACCTGCTCAACCAGATCGGCACGATGTATCGCGCGACCCACCAATTCAAGACGGCAATCGACTACTACCAGAAGTCGCTGGCTATCAATCCGAAGAATGCCGGCGCTCGCACAGATATGGCTTCCTGCCTCTACTACCTGGGTGACAGCGATGGCGCGCTGGCTCAACTGGACAAGTCGCTGAGCTACGACCCGAAGCACCTCGGAACGCTGATCAATATCGGGATCATCAAGTGGAAGGGCAAGAACGATGTAGACGGCGCAGTCGTGGCCTGGCAGAAGGCGCTGAAGCTGAACCCGGACGATCAGAATCGAGAGCTGATTGAGCACATGATCAGTGAGGCCAGGCAGCAGGGCAAGACGCCGCAGATCGCGGGCGTGAAAGGCTGACCAAGACTTCTTCATAAGAATGCGAAAGCCCGGATCCGAGTCCGGGCTTTTCTCTTAATTCGACCAACACGCTTAGCTGTTGTGATGTGCGTGGTGGTGCGAAGAATGCTGGTGACCGTGATGATGATGGTGGTGGCCGGCGAATGCCGGCACGGAAATCACAACCATCGCGACGACGAGGAGCGGCAGCAGGAGCTTCTTCATGGACGGAATTATAAGGGTCATCGAAGCGCCGTTGGCTGTAGGTAGGGTAAAAAGAATCACGTTTGGCAACATTTCGGGGCAAGTCAATAGATCCAGTGTCCTTCCGCGCCAAGGAATCACTTCTTGGGGCTGAGCATGTCGAGGCGCTTTCCTTTCGCCGAATCCGCAATGAGCTTCTCGAGCCGCCGCTGCCGCGTTTCTTCTCGTTTCGCGCTTGCGACCCACCAGCAGGATTTGCGTCGGTACCATGGAGCCTGCGCCTGGTAGAACTCCCAAGCCCGCTTATTGGCACGGAACTTCTCGGCGTAGTCGCTTTCGAGCTTGCACGTCGCATGTTCGTACGAATAGAGATTGGCCTTCTCTGCATCGCGTGTGTCGAATGTCTTCTGCCCGGAGTGATGCATGCGCCCCAGCTGCATCAACTCGCCAACGCGCTTCATGTTGACGGCGCTCCAGATGCTGTCTGACTTTCGCGGGGTGAACCGAATTGTGTAGCTCACCTCGTCGAAACGTTTTCTGATGCCGTCAATCCAGCCGAAGCAGAGCGCCTCGTCGAGCGCCTCGGGGTAGCTGATGCCACCCTTGCCAGATTCCTTTCGGTAAAAGCCGACTAAAAGTACCTGCGCCTGAGCTTGGTTTTGCTCGAGCCACGCGCGGAATTCGGCCGGGGACTTGAAGAAGACAGGTTTCATGGCAGACAGGATACAGCGGTAACTTTGCTTTTTATGTAGGCTGTGCGAAAGTAGCGCGGTGCGCGCCGTAGCCTTGTTGGGACCCTATGCCGGTGAGCGTGACGTGCGGCCGTTCGAGGGACCGGGCGTCAATATTTTCTCCGGTAACGAGCTTGATTCCACCGACCAGCCCGACGCGGTGCTCATCTTCGGCGGTGATGGCACAATTCATCGCCATCTCGGCGGCCTGGCACTCAAGCAGATCCCCACACTGGTTGTTCCACTCGGCAGCGCCAACGACTTCGCTCAGTCGATCGGCGTTGGCAGCGTGCAGGAATCGCTTGCAGCGTGGCGGCGATTCTGCGGCACGGGCGACAACGTTCGCAGCATCGACCTGGGAACCATTCAACCCATCGGCGAAACATTAACAAGTACGAACGGCAACGTCGCGGAAGAAGGGGACAATGCCTGGCGCGGTGAGTCGCTCGAAACGCTGCACTTCGTTCCCGACGGGCCCCGGCGGGATCTGCCGCAGATGGGCGAGCGCATCATGCAATCGCAGTTGCGCCGGGCGAGCAAAGCTGAGCGCGAGATCGCGCACACGACCTACTTCTGCTGCATCGCGGGAACAGGTCTTGATGCTGCGGTGAACCGGCGAACGCTGCGACAATCGCCTTGGCTGCGGAGGCACGGCGGCTATGTGCTCGCGCTGTTGCAAACGCTGGGCACTTTCCGCGCGCCGCGCATAAGCATCGTGGTTGAGAGCGACGGGGCGTCGGGCTGGCAGACGCGAGTCGACGAACCGGGTTTCCTGATCGCTGCCGGCAATGGCCCGCAATACGGACACGGCATGCGACTGACGCATCACGCCAAAATGAATGACGGGCTGCTGGATGTCTGTTTCGTCCGAAGGCTCAGTAAAGCACGATTGCTGTGGCTGTTTCGCGTGGTCTATCGCGGTGGTCACATCGGGATGAAAGAAGTGGAGTACTTCCAGGCTGAGCGCATGCGGATTGTCACCGATCCGGTGATGGAGATCTTCGCCGACGGCGAATATATCTGTCCGACGCCGGTTGAAATTGGCGTTCAGCGCGATGCCCTGCGCCTCATCACTGCGACGTAGCCGGCAGGCTTCCCGGCAACTGAGTTGTCTGTCGCCCGCTTGCGAGTTGTGCAGCGCGTGTCGCTCCCATCTTCGCGCCGCGCCTTCCTGGGGCATTTTGGAGCGAGATCTGGAACTCCTTCAGCGCTTCGCGCGCGTGGTTGGTTTGGAACAACAAATCACCGAGCTGTTCGCGCGCGGGGAGGATCGGTCCAGGAGTGACGGGGAGTTTCTCAACAGCATCTTCCATGTCGGCTGCCTGCCGCAGAAGAGTGACCGCATCTTCTGAGCTGCCTTCTGCCTGAGACGACCACGCCAGCACCTCAAGTCTCTGGACGTCCACCTGACCAGCCCAATAGTCGCGGCCTGCTGCATCGAGTTGTTGCTTCAGTCGTAACAGGGTCGCGGCCTGAATGCGGGCATCGCCGGCGTGTCCTGTGTGCGCGAGACCAAGACCTCGCGCCCAAACGGCAATTGCAATTACCTGAGGCGCAGTGGAAGACGGCGGTACGATGTTGGCAGCATCGGCCCATTGTCTGCGCTCGACCGCATAGCGAACGGGCATGGCGGTTGCGGCATAGCCAACCTTAAAGTCGCCTCCACTCAAAGCCGGCATGATCTTTAGTTGCTGAATCACCTGGGCTGCTTCGTTTTCCCGACTGCTTTGCAGGTAGGCATACACCAGGTAGTCCATTGCATGGAGCTCTTCTCCGGTGTCACCCTGTCGGCTTGCCGCCTCTTTAGCCGCGATATTGGATGTAATCGAGTCGTTCCACATGCCGAGCCGCGTGAAGATGTGTGACGGCATATGCAGAGCATGCGGTGCTGAGGGAGCGATCTTCGCGTAGGCCTGGGCAGCAGCCAAGCCGCTGGGCGCCATTTCCGAATTGTCGCAAGCGTGAATCAGGTAATGCGCTATTCCCGGGTGCTGCGGGTATTGAGCATAGAGCGGTTCAAGCACCGCGAGGGTGCGCTTCTGATTGGCATGCGTCCTGTCCGCTGGAGACGCGGTGGCGAGCAGCGCGAGGGCGTAAAACACCTGTGACTCCACATCGCCCGGATTTGCCGCCGCCATGGTTGCCATTGCTTGCGCGTAGCGCTGAGCTTTCGTCCGATAAGGAATCTTGTCATCGGTTGCATAAATGAGAGCCAGCGCATTGATGAAGCCGCGCTCGCGATCAGAGCCTCCACCGATCTGCTGAGCGCGCGCAATTTCCTGGTGCGCTTGCACAATGCCTTCAGGTTTGAGCGGAGGGTCCCAGAGCTGATGGAAATAGCTCATGGCCATTCCCCAATGGGCCATGGCGCACCGGGGATCCTTTTCGGCGACGCTGGCGAAAGTGCTTTCCGCCGCGGAGTAAGCGAAGGAGTGAAGCAGGGCAACTCCTCGCTCGAATTGAATCTGGACGGCAGGGCTGCATGAGGTGGGAAAAGCCACGTTACCGAGTTGCTCAGGAGCACCGTGTTCATGCATCTCCTGGGCAACCGGCAATCCTGTGAGCAGAGACAGGGCGAGCAGGCTTGTGGAAAGATACGACATTCCGGCGTCCCCTCGTGTAAGTTCAAATCTTACACCGGGTTCGAGGCGGTAATCGGAGAGGCGACTCCGCTCAATCGACCTCGAACAGAAGGGGTGAACAGATGCCGGCAGAATCACGTATTGTGTAATTGCGCGCTATCTTGACGGAAATACCCGGAGGCTGGCTGTCGACAAACCCGGCAATGTTGCGAGATTTTTGGAACTTCCTGCACTCTGCTGGGTCTATACTGGTAACAATTCTGATGTCCACAACCTCAGCTGCAAAACCGGTAAAAGACGAGTTTGCTGCCGTTGCGCCACAGGACCAGGTGATCCCCGCGCTGTTTGGCGAGGGTGAGGGTCTCTATCCACAGCGCAAGGACACGTTTCTCTATTCGTTTATCGTGCACATGCTGGCAGTGGGGCTGCTGATCTGGTCGGGACATTGGGCGTTCGAACACAAGGACGTAATCAAACAGCAAGTCATTGGCGTGGTGACTGATATCAGCCCGTACATGCCGATGTCCATCTCCAAGACGCGCGCGGGCGGCGGCGGAGGTGGTGGCGATCGCGACAAGTTGCAGGCCCCCAAAGGCGCTCTGCCAAAGCTGTCGAAGGACCAGATTGTGCCGCCGGCGATTGTTATTCGCAACGACAACCCCAAGCTGGTCGTGCCGCCCACAGTGGTGGTTCCTCCACAGATCAAGCTGCCGACGGTCGGCGACCTGGGCGATCCCTTGTCGAGAGTAATGGGGCCACCCTCAAACGGTACCGGGTCAGGCGGAGGTATTGGTAGCGGTAGCGGCGGTGGTGTGGGATCGGGAACGGGCCCGGGCGTCGGGCCGGGGCATGGTGGTGGCTATGGTGGTGGCGCGTATCGTGTCGGCGGTGGTGTCACTGCGCCGCGTGTCGTATATGATCCCGACCCGGAGTATTCAGAAGAGGCCCGCAAAGCCAAGTATCAGGGTACAGTGGTTTTGTGGCTGGTGGTAAACCCCGAAGGCAAGCCGCAGGAGATCAAGGTCACGCGCTCCTTGGGCATGGGGCTCGACGAGAAGGCGGTGGAAGCGGTGCGCCAGTGGCGCTTCGAACCTGCCAAACTGGATGGTCGCGCAGTCCCAGTACAGATCAATGTGGAAGTGAACTTCCGCTTGTACTAAGTGTCCTTCGAAGTACGAGCAGAATCTCTCGCATGTTATCCGCAGGAACCCTGCCCGCAGATTGTATCCCGAGGCAAGCATCTCCTTAGCAGCCGAGCCCAACCATGAAACGCCGATTCCCTGACCTTACTGCTTAGGCTTCTTATCGTCTTTGTCCTCGTCCTCGCCATGGCGACGGTGACGCAGGGCCGGTGGATGCATCACGACTTTCGGATCGGCATATCCACACGAGCCGGCGCCGGAAACCGCCGGACAGTCCGCTACCGCGAACTGATAACACGTAGCACCGGGCGTACTACTTATGGAAGCGCTGGCTGCGTTGACTGAATCAGCCAGGATTGAACTTTTCGGGAACGGGTAGGTGTTGGGGTCAAAGCGAATGTCAGCAAAGGAAGTCGAAGTCGCATCCACAACCCTCCACTCGAAGGGCGTTCCTGGTTTAGCGCAGAATACGGTATAGGCGGTTCCGTTCGCCATCAAGGTCACTGAGGACCCATTACGCTGGATTGTGACTTGGCATGTGCTGCCGTCCGTGGGGCATTGGTAGGCACTGCCATCGGTTGGACAGGTTGTGAGTGAGCAACTCCCCGTGCTGGCGCCGGCGCCAGTTGAAACTAACGTGATCAACAGCAACAACAGTGTGCAACAACAGAGAATAAGACCTTGAGACTTCATACTTGTCTTCCTCCTCCTGCTGAATTTTGGCCCTACTGCTGTTATGCGTTTTTCTTCTTTGCCTGCTGTAACCAGCGCTGGTAACGCGGATCAGAGCGCAGAGCTTTCAGCTCCGGTTCTTTCTCCACGTCCTCGCGCGAGTAGCCTGCCTTCACCGCGCGATCGAGGGCTACCAGTGCTTTTTCGCGGTGGCCGATAATCTCATACACCAGGGTGGATGTAAACAGTGTGTCGCTGTCGTTGGGCGCCAACTCGAGGGCGCGGTTCATATAGGTTTCGGCCTCGCTGGGATGGCCAAGGTGCGCGTTGTAGAGCGCGATTCCGCTGAGGACCTCTTTGTCTTTAGGGTTGATCTTGAAACGGGCCAGGGCAGTTTCCAATGCCTTCGCGTAGGCCTGCTTTGCATCCGCCTGGCGGGAAGGAATCTGGTGATAGGCATCCGCGAGGTTGCGCCACAAAATGTGGTCGTGAGGAGTGAGAGCCGCCGCCCGTTTCATCGCGCCCGCAGCCTCTTCATAGTTACCGATGTACATGTAGGCCGCGCCCAGATTCGTCCAAGCGGTGGGATCATCCTTAATGCTGAGGCCCTTCTTCAGCACCTCGATTGCGTCCTGATAACGGCCTAAAGCAATATACGTGCCCCCAAGGGTGTAGTAGCCCACGGGATTATCTGGCGCCAGGTCGACGACGGTTTGGAATTGCGGTAACGCCTCCGTGAACTTACCCTGCTCCCAATATGTGTCTCCCAAACCGGAATAAGATGGCCAATACTGCGGCCGGCGACGGATCACGTCTTTGTAAGCTTCTTCCGCTTCCTGGTACTTTCCTTGTAATTGGTAGACGAGACCGATGTGGTAGGCTGCGTCGATGTCGGCGGGATCTTCATCCGCGGCGCGTTTATATTCTGCGAGCGCCTTATCCAGCTGTCCGGTCTGCTCATACACCTTCGCCAGTGACACCCGAACCGGCACCAGCTGGTCATTCAGTTCCACCGCTTTCCCGGCATTGCGGGTGGCTTCTGCAATGTAATGAGGGTCTTGCGTGGCGGAGTATTTTGTCGCATACGCACTGCCCAGGCCTGCATAAGCCAAGGCATAGCCCGGGTCTTTGGTTAGCGCCATATTGAAGGAGGAGATGGCGCGGTCCAAACTCTCTACATCGCCACGCAGGAGGTAGCCGTTCCCCTCTTCGTAGAGTTGGTAGGCCGCGGACTGCGTGGTTCCGCCGGCGGCGAGTTCCTGCCGGATGCGGGAATTCACTTGCAGATCGAGCATGTCCGCCACCGACTCCCAAACGCGCTGCTGCATTTCGTCCAGATTGGCCGACTTCACATGTATGATTCGGGACGCCAACTGCCGGTGATTAGCAGGGTCGACCAGATTCGTGGTGAGGTTTACACCGTCCTCGGTGTGTTGAACGCTGCCCGTGATGGCCAGCGTCACGCCGAGGTTACGATGGGCTTCGTCCAGGCTCTTCACCCTCCGCGTGTCGCTGGAAGGGACTACCCAGAACGACTTTTGGTAGCGCTCCAATTGAGATAGCTTGCTGGTTAGACTTTCGACCACACCTTCGGCGAATGCCTGGTTGGCGGCGTCGTTTCCTATGTTCTGGAAGGGTAAGACGGCCAGATGCTTCTCTCGTGGCAGCGGGCGAAAGGGATTGGGAATTACGCCCGCGAACACCAAAGCCACGGCCGCAATCACCAGGCAAGTTGCAGCGCCGTAAATTGCCCGATGCCGCCGGATGCTGCTGGCGAGGGTCCGCCAGCGCGACTGACCGGGAAGAGTTTCGCCCGACAGTGCGCACCAGAACTCTTCCACGGAAGCATATCTCGCTGCGGGATCCACGGCGAGAGATTTCGTAATCGCTTCTCGCCAGCGCTGCCCGATTCGCTTGCCGCTGCCGGTCTCCGCTACCTTAAACGGGGCTTCATAGGAGGCGGGCAGGTTGCCGGTCAGCATCTGAAATACAGTCACACCCAGCGCGTATATATCGGTTCTGGTGCTGCATCGTCCGCGAAACTGTTCCGGCGCCATGTACTCGGGTGTGCCGAGTACTTCCGGAAGCGAACCCGAGACGGTTTCTTGCAATTCGGGGTTCGTGGCCAGGCCGAAGTCGGTGATCTTTACCACCGGGCCCTGCGTTCCTTCGAGCAGCATCACGTTGCCCGGCTTCAGGTCGCGATGCACAATACCCGAGTGGTGCGCCGCAGAGAGCGCAGACACAATCTGCCGGAGGATAGGTAATGCCTGGTCGCGCGACATGGGACCGTGCTGCTGAAGATACGCGGCCAGGGTCTCGCCCGTGACCAGTTCCATGGTGAGGAAGAGGATGTCACCATGTACCTGGTTCTTCTCGCGCCCTAGATCGAAGACACGGCATACATTCGGATGGCTGACTTTTCGAGCCAGCTGAATCTCCTGCCGGAAGCGCTCGACCTGCCGGGCTGAAGATGCTCTTTCCGGAGCGATGGTTTTCAGGGCGATCCTGGTCCTTAGCTCCAGGTCTTCGACCTCGTACACCTCGCCCATACCGCCCCGGGCGATGAACCGGATGACTCGGTAGCGCTCGCAAATCAGATTGCCCGGCGAGAAAACGGGTGCGTCCGCGCGGGCGCTTTCCGTCTGGCCATCGCGCGAGCCGGAAGCTAACATGATGTTTTTCCTGGCGGATTTGTCACTCGGTTCCATCTGTGATCTCGGACCGAAGTCCCTGGAGCCGGGACTTAGACAAGAAAGCACTCAGATTGTAAGCAAGTCAATCGCCAACAGGAAGTCGCAGGGTTGCCGCACCCCCGGGAAACGCTGGAGCAGGCCGCTTAAGACGGATTATAGCCCGATTTTGTGTCCGGCGACAGGTATCTCCAGAGTTGCGCGTGAAACTTATGGAGGGGAGCTTGGCCCTGGCCCGCCACCGCTTCCGCCACGTCGCATGGTGCGCGCAACAATCTGCACGAACACGAGGACGCCGATGACGGCCAGCACGCGCAGCCACCACGGCCAGTGAGGCGCGGGAGGATCCTGCGCCGGCGCCAGCGCAATCTCCGCAGCCCCATAGCTGCCGAAGAGAATGACTTGCACTAGAGCAACGAGTTTAAGTTGGGGGCGCACGGGGGTTAAGCACCAGTTAGGATTACGGCAAGAATTCTATATCAGGGCAGGAATCTTGAAGCACGCAAGCGCCGAGGGCGCGATAGATAATGGCATTCGACATAAGGAATCAGACAATGTCCGATCCGCAAATAGTGATCGTCCGCGCGACTGCCGACGATCTTGACCTCGCCAAACAGGCTATCGCAGAGGTGAACCTGTCGACGTCCCACTATACTGGGCAGCTGGATAATCGTGCTTTATCGGATTTTCTCGCCAATCCAAAGAACTACCTTCTGCTTGCGGTATGCGAGAAGAGGGTTACCGGGAGTCTCTACGGCTATGCCCTTCAACAGCCGTACCGAAGGCAACCACAGTTTTTTCTATATGCAATAGATGTGCGGCCGGAATTCAGGGGACGAGGTATCGGCGCGGCGCTGGTTCGGCACTTCATCTCGGAGGCCCGGAATGCCACAGCGTCGGAAGTTTGGGTCATCACCAGCGACAGCAACCAGGCTGCCGGGAGAATGTACGCCACTTGCGGGCTGGCGTCGTCGGCTAGCGACGATGTAATGCTCTCTTTGGAACTCTAACCTTGATGCGAGGCTAGAGCTCCCAATGCCATCTCGGGAGCCCTTCGCAGGCGTGAATGCCGCGCTCTTACCTGCGGAATTTTTTTGCGATTGGGGCCACGCGGCTTTTTGCCTCTTCCGCCCAATCCGAGCTCTTCTCAACCCAGTCGCTGGCCTGATCGGTGAGATCGTCGATGGCTTCGCGGGCGTCTTCGTACTTGCGACGCAAGGTGCGGCGCATTTGCCGGCCGGTCTTGGGCGCAAGCAATAAAGCCGCCAGCGCGCCGGCAGCAAGTCCGATGAAAAGCATCGTCAGCCCCAAGCCCATATTGCTTCCAGACGAACAGTAATCTCCCTGGCGGGTGTATTCATTCCTTTCACTGTCCATGCGTTCCTCCTCCGTAGATCTATGCTAGCGCGATTGCAAGTTGCTGTGGGCCGGCATGCGCTGACTCAGTGGGGCTTACCCGGCATGCGAACCCTGCTTGCGTTTTGTTTTTTTAGTCCGGCGTTTGCTCTTCGGCTTAGCGGAAACTTGGCCAGCCGGCCGCTCCTGGAGAAGAAGTTCTGTAGCCTGTACTCGAGCATCACGACGAAACCACTGCTGCACGATGTCATTCCTCAAAAGGTTTGCGATGGCCAGCAAGCCCATGCCCTGATGATGTACCATCCACGAGCGTACGAGAGCAAAGCGACGGCGCCGTGAGGGGCGAACATCGCGCGTGAAGTCTGCCGCCTCGTAATAGCCGTACTTCCCGAACCAACCCTGTTTGGTCATTCGTCGCAAGTTGCGGATGGCCGCAGCGGGGTCGATTGGCAACGCCAGCAACGTCGCATAGGGAGCAACGACCCGCCGCTCGTCATCCTGCTGCACCGCGAGTTGCGGTACGCCGAATGCACGATAACCGTAGGCGCCGTTCTCCTCCACCTTGGCGAAAGCACACTCGGAGATCCCCCAAGGGATGCCCTTCTCCTGGGCATAAATTTGTTGCGCCAGCACCGCAGCCTGCTGGCTGTTCTCCAACATGGTCTCGGGATAGGAGCGCAGCCACAACAGCGGCATTAGGTACTCGAACATGGTTCCCGTCCACGAAACCAGCACTGGACGTCCATCTACCACAGTGTGGGAGCGGCTCATCAGGAACCAGCTCTCCTGCGGGATATCGCCCTTGGCAACGGCGACAAAGGCGGCGATCCGAGCCTCAGACGCCAGCAAGTCGTAGCAAGCTGCGTGTACCTTGCCGGCTTCCCCGTCGTAGCCGATGGAGAGCAATTTGCGCCGGCGATCAAGCAGGAAGCCGAAATCCATTTCGCGTACCAGACGCTCGCAGTGGGCGGCGATGCTTCGCAGCTCTTCAACCAGACGCAAGGCGTTGAGACGCGCTTCCGGCAATCGGGCAAGAAGCTGCTTCCGCAGTTCGGCATTTTCCATGCCAAGGGTGATACTGACTTCCAACTTCACCCGCAGCTGCCCGATACATTCAGGCAGCGCTCCCACAGCAACTTCCTCACAGTTCATCAGCGGCGCAACCGTGACATCAGCACCCAGCGGCGCAAACTCGGGGCTCAGCCAGGGCATGTAAGCGGCAATCGTTTGTTTAATCTCGTCGAGGAGCTTTGCGGTTTGCTCCGCAAACCAGCTTGCATCGGCAGCGCGTTCCTTCTTGCCGCCGGTCGCGGAGATCGGAGCGGGCGACAGAAGACGGTTAAGCCAATGTTCCTCGTTGGGAGTCTCGAGAGAGCGTGCAGTCTTCTTCGGAACCGCTCCCATCTCCGCCAGAGCACACAGGTGATCGGCGTAGCCGTCCAATAGCGCCGGCGCCAGCAGCGGCTGCTGCAGCAAGTGCTGGCAGCCCCCCTTTAAGGTGAGGAGCGAAGCTACAAGATTGCCGCTGTCCACCGTGGACACAAAGCGCGGACGCATCGCCTCCAGCGTACGGGTGTCGTACCAGTTGAAAAAATGGCCGCGATGCTTGGGTAAGCGCGCCACTGTGTGTAAAGTCCGCAACGTCTGCCGTACAAACTCGGGGACCGTCAGGTATCCGAAGTCGACGGCTACCTGCCGCGCGTTGAGCAAGAAACCGAGATTCGTAGGCGAGATCTGTGCGGCTATTCTCGCCGGTTCTTCCTGCACGGTGTCAGGAATCAGCCAGTTGTGCTCCGGATTGCTAAAGGTTGCATAGTAGCGCCAAATGTAGAGAGCAGCGCGGCGCAGAAATCGCTGCTGCTGCGCGCTGACATTCTTGTGCACCGGCCGTGGCGGACGGTTTAACCAGAAGCTGATCGGTTTGCTGAATGCCCACAGCAGCAGGATGGGCAGAGCATCGCGGAGTGCATGAGGATGCGAGAAGTACACCAACACCCCAACTATCAGGGCGACCACCGGGGTCCAATTCAGCAGCACGTCAACAAAGGTGCGCCTGCCGGTTTCAAGCTCCGCCTGTGCTGCAGTTTCCCATTCCAGCAGGCGTTCCCTCGAGACCATGCGGCGGTAGAAGGTACGCAACACCGCATCAGCAGAAATAAGCGTCTGATGCGCCAGGAACGTGAGGGTGAGAAAAACGCTCACCATCGAATGCACCAGGCCCGCAGCCGCATCTCGAATGGGGGCCAGCCGTCCCGAAGCTAGTGCTCGTACAACCGAGAAGGCGAACTGGAACCACGGCGGCACGAACAAGATCGCAATCGTGACCAGCGTCCAGTAGAGCGGCCTGCCCGGGAGCGCCGTCCATCCCAGCACAAACAGCAGAAAAATTCCCGGCTCGACCAGGCTCCGGCGCAAGTTGTCGAAGATCTTCCAGCGAGACAGGAAAGAAATGGGATTCGCCACGCGCCGGCCGGTTTCATCGGGCACACGCGAGAACAGCCAGCTCACGATCTGCCAGTCGCCGCGTACCCAGCGATGCTTGCGGCGATTGTAGGCGCTGTAGTGAGACGGATAATCGTCAATCACCTCGACATCGCTAACCAAACCTGCGCGCGCGTAAGCGCCCTCGATCAGATCATGGCTAAGCAGCGCATTACGAGGGAAGCGGTGCTCCAGCACGCGGCTTAAGGTCTCGACTTCGTAGATCCCTTTGCCGGTAAAGATGCCTTCGCCTTTCAGATCCTGATAAACATCGGAAGTCGCGCGCGTGTAGATGTCGAATCCCGTTTGGCCCGAGTAGATACTGGCCAGCCGCGACTGCGAGGCGCTTTGGACGCTGATGCCGACACGCGGCTGAAGAATGCCGTATCCGGCAATCACGATATTGTCGTAAGGATCGACGATGGCCTGGTTCAAGGGATGTGTCATCGCGCCCACCAGCCGATGCGCCGTACCGCGTGGCAACTCGGTATCGCCGTCGAGCGTGAGCACGAAACGCACCCTGCGCAGCAACTCCAGATCGCCTACCTTGACCGGAAAACTGTCGTACTTGCCTTTAATGAGCCGGTTGAAATCGAGCAGCTTGCCGCGCTTGCGCTCCCAGCCCATCCAGACGCCCTCGCGCGGATTAAAGATCCGGTGGCGATGAAACAGCGAGAATGTGCCCGAGCCATCCGCGGCATACTTCGCGTTGAGTTCGCGAATCAGGTGGGCACACAGCTCGACCAGCGGATCCTCTTCGTTGGGAGTTTCGGTGGAATCAGGAAGATCTGTCAGCAACGTGTAATGCAGATTGGGGGTTCGATTGCCGAGATAGCGAACTTCGAGGTCCTCTACTAAGCGCCGCACCTGCTTTTCACTTAGCAGCAAGGTCGGCACCACAACCATGGTGACGCAGTCGTCGGGAATGCCTTCGGAAAAGTCGAGCTTGGGCAAAATTCGCGGTCGCAGCAGCGCGGTGGTGAGATAGTTCATCACCTCGACCGCAGCCTGACTGCACGGCAGCAGAAGAAGAAGAATCGTAAATATCCGGCCGAGGAACGTGTTAAAGGTGTTGAACACCGGCGTCATGATCGCGATGACGATCAACAGCGTGAGGATCTCGATGCCGCCGAGATAAAACTCGTCCGGATGCCGCCGCAGAAATTCCTGCACGCTTTCGCTGAACGGCAGCCGCACTCCCGCACGGGCGCGAAGCTGTCTGGCACCCTCGCCAATCAGGTAGTAACCGACGTGCGACTTGCGCCAGGCCAGCCGTGGATCGTGAGCTGGATGGCGCATCGACTCCTCCGCCAACTCGAGCGCCTGCTGCGCGATCTCCAACTCTGAACAGTCGGAGTGCTCTGCGAAATCCGCGACCGTGTGCCGATACAGCTCCCGGCTCTGAAAATCCATGCGCGCGTATGCTTTCGCGGGATCGGAAGCGAGTATCCGGTCGAAGACAATCAGCGGCTCCAGCAGCTCCTTCCATGGCGCCTCCGATAGCTCGCGCATGCTGCCCATCAAATCGCTGATCTTCTGCGGCCGGTCGGGATGCTCGAGCACTTGTCTGCTGCGGACTGCAAATTCCTCCAGCACGACCAGCTTCAAGGCTGGGGGAATCAGCGACAGCTCATTCATGTTCAAGGGTGCAATTGTCTGAAACGCCTCCAGGTAGGCCGAAAAGGCGTGGTCTGCATAGCGATACCCGACTGCCCGGAGGAAATCTTCTGCCATCGCAAGGACCCGCGGCATGACGTCCGTGTTTGGAGTGCGGACGTGGGGCACGCGCCGCAAGAATCCCACAGACTGCTGCACCTCAGTTTGGGAGGTCCGAACCAGGCGCACATTATCGTGCATCCACTGCAGGTCTTCGGGAAGGCGCGGGTCGGCGTCGGGAATAGAGTCAACTTCGGCGAGTAACGGCTCAAGGCGCGCCTTGACCTTGGCGACCCTCTCGCTGAAATGTTCGGATTGCTTGGTCGCCGGCACCCACACAAGAGTTTGCGCCCATTTGCGCGCGGCATCGGCGAGCGTCGCATCAGTGCGTCGCGGGTCGGGTGGAGAAGGTTCCACGCGATCGGCCATTTCCACCAGCACGTCTCTACGGTTGGTTGCCATCTATTAGCGATAACTCGCTGCCTGGAGCTCAAACATTTCGGCGTATTGTCCGCCCAGCGCCATTAACTGCTGGTGGCTGCCATCCTCGATAATTTGCCCGTCGGCCAAAACGACGATGCGGTCGGCCATGCGCACGGTTGAGAAACGATGCGAGATGAACAGAGCCATCTTGCCTGCGGTTAATTCGGCAAAGTGCTCGAAGACTTCATATTCGCTGCGCGCATCGAGCGCGGCAGTTGGCTCATCCAGAATCAACAACTGCGCATCGCGGAGATAGGCGCGTGCCAACGCCAGCTTTTGCCATTCTCCGCCGGACAAATCCACTCCATTTTCAAAACGCCGCCCCAGCATCTGTTCGTAGTTCCGCGGCAGCTTCGCAATGACCTCGTCCGCCAGGCTCTTATGCGAGGCGGCAACGATCTCTTCCGTGTTCCCAATCTCTTCGATGCGTCCCACGGCTACATTTTCGCGGGCGGTCATCTCATAACGCATAAAATCCTGAAAAATTACGCCAATCTCCTTGTATAGGCCCTCCAGGCTGTATTCGCGCAGGTCAATGCCGTCCAGCAGTACCTGCCCTTCCGTTGGGTCATAAAGGCGGGTGATCAGCTTGACGATGGTGGTCTTGCCCTGGCCGTTCTCTCCAATCAGGGCCACCCGCTCTCCGGGCTGGAGAGTGAAGTTCAGGTTCTTAAGGATTAGACGCGAGCTGCCGGGATACGCGAAGGACACGTTGCGAAATTCAAAACCACGGCGGATGGGCCGCGGCGCCGGCAGGGCGTTGGGCTTCGAGCGGATCGTCGGCTGCATCTCGAAGAACGCCAGCAGATCGGTCAGGAACAGCGCCTGATCGGCAACTCCGGACAGAGTGGAAAAGATCTGCTGGATGTTGGTGCTGGCCTGCAGAATCGCGCCGGCCAGAAAGTACAGCGTCCCGATGCTGAGCGTGCCTGTTACCGTTCGCCAGATGACATAGACATAGGCCCCGTAATAGCCAAGCGAGCCGATGACCGATAGCAGCGCCCCGGCGATCAGCTTGCGCTTCGAGAGCTGCACATTCTCTTCATATACTTCGTCGGAAAGCCGAGTGAAACGTTCGGTAAGGAAGCCGCTCAGGCCAAAGAGCTTCAGCTCCTTAGCTGCTTCCTTGCTGCCACCCAGCACGCGGAGGTAATCGAGCTGCCGTCGCACCGGCGTCTGGCGAAAATTCTTGGCATATCCCAGAAACGCGAAGTGGCTCTCGCCCATGAACGCCGGCAACACGCCCGCAATCAGCAACAGCAGCAGCCAAGGGGAGAAATAGACGATGGAAATGGAGAGCGTGATCGTGGTAATGATCTGCTGTACCAGGCGTCCGAGCATCTGGATCATCGCCAACCGGTCGGTGGCCTGCACCCGGGCGCGCTCCAGCCGGTCGTAGAAAACCGGATCCTCGTAGGCAGTTACATCCAGCTCCGCTGCGTGCTTCATGACTTGGATGCTGACGTAGCGGGTGTATTTGTCCGCCAGAAGCGAGTCGAGGTAGTCGATGGCGCGGGTAAAGACGTTGCCCAGCACCGCAATGACGAACTCGGCGAGTACCAGCCACCACAGCCGGTGCGGTATCGGCTGGTGTTTCGACAGGACGTGGACGATGGTGTCGATGATCAGCTTGCTGACATACAGCAGGCCGACGGGCTGCAACGCCGCCAGCAGCCGGAAGGCAAAGCCCAGCACCACAACTATGGGGCCTGAGTCCCACACAATCTTCAGCACCGGAGGCAGGTTGCGCAGCGCCGAAAGGCGCTCCTGCCACGCGCTGGTCATGGTTTTCTGCTGCTGAGTCATCGGTCTGCGGTTCGAGTCCGGGATCGCCAGTTTCGCCGCCTATGTTGTTGTGACGTTTAGAATTGCGGTTCGGCAGCCGCCGGCTTACCCCTCCAGAGATGCGCCAAACAGAGAAGCAGCTTGATCCGCTGCCTCCTATAGACTAGCCCACTTTACTACTAAGTAACTTCAAGAATGTAACCAGTAAGGCAATTCCCCGGTAGTATCACAGACTTAGTAGTCGGCTTGGGCTAAACTTTGGTGCTCGGAGGCCCGGCTATGCACCGCGTGATCTTTCCCGTCTTCATTCTGATCCTGGTTCCGGTTTTCAGAATGGTAGCTTTTGCACAGGCTAGTCCCGCGACAACAACCGCCACCTGCAACTTTGATGAAGACAAGCAACTCGTGGTGGAGTACCAGGCTGTCGTGCTCAACCTGAAGAAGCCTCTATCCATTCAGGTGCCCACCGGGAAGGTTTGGGCGCCAGGCGGGAAGCCGATGACTTTGTTCACGAACACTCCGGTGCAGCTTGGTTCCAAGACGTTGCCCATCGGCGCCTATACGATGTTCATTGTCCCTAATTCCAAGCAGTGGACGTTGATTGTTTCGAAGAGCACAGATGTGAGCGGGGCCTACAAGGAGCAGCAGGACGAGCTGCGAGTCCAGATGGAGTCCGGCGAACTTCCAAGTCCCGAGGCGACACTAAATGTCTCTTTTGGCCGAATCGCACCCGGGGAGTGCAACATTCGCATCGATCTGGAAAAGTTCGGGCACTTCACGGTATTCCAGGCGAAATGAAGCGAGTCTACCTCGACCCACGCTAAGTTTGGCCCTGCCACGCTATCCGCGCACTCTCGAGCATTGTTCTTGTCAAGCCAGGTGTAGAGCTGCTCATAATCTCCACGCAACCCAAGGTCGTACGAAATCCAATATCTCATTAGACCCCTGCTGGCCTAGTCTACTGACAGCCAGGCGCTGAGCCGAAGGTGAGATGTCACTCGCCGAAAAAGTGTAGGAACACTAGTCGGCAAAGACAGGCACTTCTTCCGTTTTCGGCGCCTTCTTGCGCCAGCGCAGGCGCGCCAGCACCCAGTCTTTGAAGTGATCCATGTAGAGGTAAACGACGGGTGTCGTATACAAGGTCAGCGCCTGGCTGACGATGAGACCGCCGACGATGGCAACGCCCAGTGGCCGGCGAATCTCTGCGCCCACGCCGCGTCCCAGGGCGAGCGGAAGCGCTCCCAGCATGGCGGCTGCGGTGGTCATCATGATGGGCCGGAAGCGAATCAGGGCCGCTTCGTGGATGGATTCCTCTGCCGTCTTTCCCGTGCGCTCCACCTCGACGGCGAAATCAATCATCATGATGGCGTTCTTCTTCACAATGCCGATCAGCAGGATAATTCCGATCAGGCCGATTACATCCAGCTGCATATGGAACAGCAGCAAGGCCAGCAGCGCACCGGTTCCCGCCGAAGGCAGCGTCGACAGAATTGTGATGGGATGAATGTAGCTCTCGTAAAGCATGCCGAGCACGATGTATACGGCGACGAGCGCGGCCAGAATCAAGACGGGTTCCGACGAGAGCGAGTCCTGAAACGCCGCCGCCGTGCCCTGGAAGCTGCCATGTACCGTCGCCGGCATGCGCATCTCGAGTTCGGCGGTGCTGATGGCCCGCGTCGCCGTGCCGAGATCACCTCCCGGCGCCAGGTTGAAGGAAATCGTCACCGCAGGAAATTGACCCTGGTGATTGACGGACAGCGAAGTATTGGATGGCGCGAAGTGGGCAAATGCCGCCAGCGGCACTTGCGCCCCGCTGCTGGTGATCACGTACACGCTTTTCAGGTTGTCGGGCGTGCGTTGATATCGCGGATCGACCTCCATCACAACGTGATACTGGTTCAGCGTCTGGTAGATGGTCGAAATCTGCTCCTGACCAAAGGCGTCGTACAGAACGGCGTCGATTTGCTGCGGCGTGATCCCCAGCCGGGCTGCCGTGTCGCGATCGATCACGACATTCTCTTCCAGGCCGCTGATTTGCTGATCGCTGTTCACGTCCTTAAGCTGCGGAATCTTGCGCAACCGCTCGAGCAACTGCGGCGCCAACAGGTAGAGTTCGTCCAGGTTCTCGCCCGACAATGTGTACTGATACTGCGCATTCGATTGGCGGCCGCCGATCTGCAGGTCCTGGACCGACTGGAGATACAAGGTCGCGCCGGGTATGTGCGAGAGCTTGGGACGGAGGCGGGCAATGACCTGGTCGGCGCTGATTTTACGCACATTCAGCGGCTTCAGCACCACGAACATTCGCCCCTGGTTTTGCGCGCCATTGCCGCCCACAAATGCCAGCACGTTCTCGACCGCGGGGTCCTGCTTGACGATTCGAATGTACTCGTCCGTTTTTGCCCTCATGGCGAAGAACGAGACGTCCTGTTCGCCCATGATGGTGCCCATCAGGCGCCCTGTGTCCTGCTGCGGGAAAAACCCCTTCGGCACCACGATGTACAAGAAGACGTTTACGAAGACCATCAGAATGGCCACCGCAAGAATCAGCCTCCGGTGCCGCAGCACCCACCCTAGCGTTACCCGATAGGTTTTGTTCATCCAGACAAAGCCGCGCTCGCTCATGCGGTACAACGCGCCGTGGCTTCCCGGATCGTGGGCTTTCAGGAAGCGGGCGCACAGCATCGGCGTGGTGGTCAGCGAGACCACCAGCGACACGGCAATTGCGGCGCTCAGCGTCACCGCAAACTCGTGGAACAACCGGCCCACCAGGCCGCCCATCAGCAGAATGGGTATGAACACCGCAATCAGCGAGGTGCTCATCGATATCACCGTGAAGCCGATCTCACGTGCGCCCAGCAGAGCTGCCGGATAAGGGGCCATTCCCTCTTCCACGTGACGCATGACGTTTTCCAGCACCACGATAGCGTCGTCCACCACGAATCCAGTGGAGATGGTGAGAGCCATAAGCGATAGGTTGTTCAGCGAGTAGCCACACAGGTACATCACGCCGAAGGTGCCGACGATTGCCAACGGTACGGCGACGCTCGGAATCAGGGTGGCGCGGACCTCCCGCAGGAAGACGAAGACCACCAACACAACCAGGATGACGGAGATGATCAGGGTGCGCTCAACGTCGGAAACCGAGGCCCGCACTGTCGTGGTCCGGTCAAGCCCGATCTCGAGGTGAATGGCGGGCGGTAACGATGCCTTAAGGAACGGCAGGGCCGCGATGACCCGGTCGGCAGTAGCGATGATGTTAGCGCCCGGTTGACGGAAGATGACGATCAGAACGCTGGGCTTACCATTGAAGCTGCCCGCGTTGTTGACATTGGAGTACGAGTCCTCGACAGTTGCGACGTCGTCCAGCCGAACCGGAGCACCGTTGCGGTAGGCGACGATCAGCGGCCGGTAATCCTTGGCCTTCTTCAATTGATCGTTGGCCCGCACCATCCACACTTGGCTGCCGTTCTCCAACGATCCTTTGGCTATGTTGATGTTCTGCGCCGCGACGGCCTTGCGGACGCCCTCCAGGCCCAGGTTCATGTTGTTCAGGGAGTTGGGATTGGCCTCGATGCGCACCGCCGGCTGCGACGATCCCCATACGAAAACCTGGCCTACGCCCTCAATCTGCGAAAGTTTCTGACCCATGATGGAGTCGGCGACGTCGTACATCTGATCCTGGGTCATCGCCTCGGAGGTCATCTCCAGGATGATCACCGGCGCGTCGGCGGGATTGATCTTGCGATACGTGGGATTGCTCGGCAGGTCGGCAGGCAAATATCCGCGCGCTGCATTGATGGCGGCCTGCACGTCGCGCGCGGCAGCATCGATATTGCGGTTTAGATCGAACTGCATGGTGATGCCCGTAGAGCCAAGCTGGCTCGACGAGGTCATCTGGTTGATACCCGCAATGCGGCCAAACTGGCGCTCTAGCGGCGTGGCCACAGCCGAAGCCATGGTCTCCGGGCTCGCGCCAGGCAGGCTTGCGCCCACTGAGATCACTGGGAAATCGATCTGCGGCAGGGGCGCAACGGGAAGGCGCGTGTATGCCAACCCACCGGCCAAGAGCAGGGCAATGGTCAGCAGCGTGGTCGCTACGGGCCGTGCGATGGCTGGAGCGGACATATTCATAGCTAATACACGACCGTCGGAATCTTCATCTTGGTGAACTGGTCTGTAAAGGCCCTGTCACCAAGCTGAATGCAGGTTTGTAGTCCCTTCAAATACAGTCTGTCGAAGTCGTCAGACTTCCCGGCCGCAATGTAATCCTTCCTCGCCACCTGCATCCCATTCAGGAAATCGACATAGCCGTAAAACTGCACAACGTCAGCGACGAGTTCGCCCTTCAGCACGCCCACATTCTTCACCTGCGCGGCGTATACCAGATGCGAAAAAGGAACGAGCACATGCTGGGTGTCTTTGGCTTCGACGCGCTTGCGCCAAAAGTCCTCATGGCTCTTCAGCACGACCAGGAGCCGGCTGATCTCGGCCAGCACCGCCTTGTTGATGGCTTCAGCTTCGTAATGCTTCTGCACCCAATAGGCCACAACCCCACCGACGACGGCGATCCAGGCCGCAATCACCGCCGGATTCGACCAGTCGAGGGCGACAGCGGGTAGAGCGTTCGCATTGAGCCAATCTGCTTTGGCGTTCATGGTCAACTCACTAATCCCCGGTGGCCTCGGCCGGCTTGGGCGCGCGCAGATGGCGCAACGCTTCCGCCAGGCGATCGAACCAGAGATAGACAACCGGCGTGGTATACAGCGTCAACAACTGGCTGACCAGCAGTCCACCGATGATGGTCACGCCCAAAGGACGCCGCAACTCGGACCCGGTACCCGAGCCCAATGCCAGCGGCACCGCGCCGAACAACGCGGCAAAAGTCGTCATCATGATGGGACGAAAACGCAGCAGGCAAGCCTCATAGATCGCGTCCACCGGCGCCTTGCCTTCCTTGCGCTCGGCTTCGAGCGCGAAGTCAATCATCATGATGGCATTCTTCTTCACGATACCAATCAGCAGGATGATGCCGATCAAGGCCATCACACTCAGATCCAGGCGGAAGAACGTGAGCGCGAGAATTGCTCCCACACCAGCTGACGGCAGCGTGGACAAAATCGTGATCGGGTGAATGTAGCTCTCGTACAGCACCCCGAGCACGATGTACACGGTCACGATTGCGGCCAGAATCAGCCAGCCTTCATTGGCCAGAGATGCCTGGAAAGCGTGGGCAGTTCCCTGGAAGGCCAACTGAATACTTGGAGGCAAACCTATATCGTTGGCGGCCTGCTGGATAGCTTTCACGGCGTCTCCCAGCGATGCGTTGCCGCCGAGATTGAACGAGATGGTCACCGCCGGGAATTGGCCCTGGTGGTTGATGGTCAGCGGCCCGCTGGTGGTTGTGAAATGAGCGATGGCGCTGAGCGGCACCTGATTGGCGCTTGCGGCCAACATGTTTGTTGTTTGCGTGGTCGCTGGAGCGTTCCCCGCGCTCGGCGCCGGACTCTGCCCGCCGCCCGCTGGCACGTAGATGTCCTTCAGCGAATCGGGATCGGCGCGGAAATTGGGATCGACCTCGAGCACCACGTGATACTGATTCAACTGCGTGAACATGATTGATACCAGGCGCTGCCCGAAGGCGTCGTAGAGCGTGTTATCGATTGCGCTGGTAGTCACGCCCAGGCGCGAGGCGGTGTCACGATCGATGACGAGGTTGGCCTGCGCCGCCTGGTTCTGCTGGTCGGTGGCCAGATCGCGCAGCTCGGTAATGCCCTTGAGCTTGTCCATCAACTTCGCCGTCCAGGCGCGTAGCTCCTGCGGGTCGGCGTCCTCCAGCGTGAACTGATATTGCGTTCGGCTTACGCGGTCCTCCACCGTCAGGTCCTGCACTGGCTGCATGTACAGCGTGATGCCTTCCACGCCGGCAGTCTCGCTCTGCAGGCGTTTCATGACAGTGGTGACATCGTCGCTTCGTTCATCGCGCGATTTGAGGTTGATCTGCAGGCGCCCGCTATTGGGCGTGGTGTTGGTGCCGTCGACTCCGATAAACGACGACAGGCTCTCGACGTCCTTGTCCTTCAGGATCGCCGCTGCTAATGCCTGCTGGCGCTCCGACATCGCCGCGAACGAGATGCTTTCCGGCGCGTCGGAAATGCCCATGATGACGCCAGTGTCCTGCACCGGGAAGAAGCCCTTGGGCACGACGATGAACATATAGAGCGTGGCCATCAGCGTTCCTATTACCACCAACAATGTTGCGGTCTGGTGCCTGAGGACGAACTTCACCGTGCGCCCGTAGAACGCAATGGTGTTGTTGAAGGCGCGCTCCGACCAATGGTAGAAGCGGCCGTGCTTCGTGTTCTGCCGCAGCAGCAGCGAGCACATCATCGGTGTCAGCGTCAGCGAGATGATGGCCGAAAGCAGAATGGTCGCGCTCAGGGTGACGGCAAATTCGCGGAAGAGCCGGCCCACGATATCGCCCATGAAGAGCAGCGGAATGAGCACGGCGATCAGCGAGACGGTCAGCGAAACGATGGTGAAGCCGATCTGGCCTGCGCCGAGCAACGCGGCCTCGAGCGGCGCGTGCCCCTCCTCGATGTAGCGATCGATGTTCTCGATCATCACGATCGCGTCGTCGACCACGAATCCGGTCGAGATGGTCAGCGCCATCAGCGACAGGTTGTCGAGCGAGTAGCCGAGCAGATACATCACCCCGAACGTGCCCACCAACGACAGCGGCACCGCAATGGAAGGAATGATGGTCGCCGAGAGCGTACGCAAGAACAGGAAGATGACCATCACCACCAGGGCAATGGTCAGCATCATCTCGAACTGCACATCCTTAACGCTGGCGCGAATGGTGTTGGTGCGATCGGTCAGAACGGTAACCTTCACCGATGCCGGCAGATTCGATTGAAGCTGTTTCAGCCGCAGCTTGATGCTGTCGACAACCTTGATGATGTTGGCCCCGGGCTGCCGCTGGATGTTAAGAATCACCGCAGGCGTGGTGTTCATCCACGCCGCCTGGTTCACGTCCTCTGGCCCCATAATCACGGTGGCAACATCGGACATTCGCACCGGATTACCGTTTTTGTAGGCGACGATCGTGTCCGCGTAACCCTGCGGGTTGAGCAACTGATCGTTGGCCCCGATGGTGAACGACTGCCGATTGTCCTGAAGCTGCCCCTTCGCCTGGTCGACGTTGACCTGCGCGATGACCGATCGCAGTTGCTCCAGGCTCATGCCATACGAGGCAAGCGCGGTCGGATTAGCCATGATGCGCACCGCGGGCTTTTGCCCACCGCTGATGCTCACCAGTCCCACACCGGGGAGCTGCGAGATTTTCTGCGCGAACGTTGTGTCCGCAAGGTCTTCGACCTGCGGAAGGGGCATGCTGTCCGAAGTCATCGCCAGCGTAAGGATCGGCGCGTCGGCGGGATTGACCTTGCTATAAATCGGGGGGCTGGGCAGGTCGTTGGGCAGGAAGGTTTGCGCCGCATTGATGGCAGCCTGTACCTCCTGCTCGGCCACATCGATGTTCTCTTCCAAGACGAACTGCAGCGTGATGACCGACGCCCCGAACGAACTGCTCGAGGTCATCTGACTCAGCCCGGGAAGTTCACCAAACTGGCGCTCCAGGGGCGCCGTAATGGACGACGCGGTAACGTCGGGGCTGGCTCCGGGATAGAAGGTCACAACCTGGATGGTCGGGTAGTCCACCTGCGGCAGGGCCGAGATCGGCAACTGCCGGTAGGCGACGATGCCCACCAGCAGCAGTCCCGCCATCAACAGCGAAGTCGCGATGGGACGAAGAATGAACGGCCGGGAAATACTCATGTTGTGGATCCGATGTTGCCGCTGGTCGATCCGTTTCTCTTGGCCGGGGCCTGCGGCGCGACGCGCATGCCCGCTTGCAGTTTCTCCTGCCCATCGGTGACCACGCGGTCGCCGGGCTGCAGCCCTTTCGCGATCACCAGCGTCGCGCCTTGCGTCAGCGCGACTTGAACATTTCGCATCTGCACGGTGTTGTTGGAATCGACGACGTAGGTGAAGCTGCCTTCAGGTCCGCGTTGCAGCGCGCTTGCCGGAGCCGTAATCGCGTTCTTGAGAGTATTCAGCAGCAAGTGAGCGTTCACAAACTGGTTCGGCCACAATGCGTTGTCAGGATTCTCGAACGTGGCCTTCAGCTGCACCGTGCCAGTCGTCGGGTCGATCTGATTGTTGATGGTGAGCAGCGTGCCGGTGGACAGTTTCGTTTGGTCGTCGCGGCTATAAGCATCAACCTCAAGCGAGCCGCCTTGCCGCATGCGTTGCGCCACCTGCTGCAACTGATCTTCGGGCAAAGTGAACACCAGCGAAATAGGATGCAACTGGGTAATGGTCAGCATCGGCGTGTTGCCGGCGGCGGTTACATAGTTTCCCGGATCCACCTGGCGCAATCCCACCCTGCCATTGATGGGAGAGATGATGCGGCAGTAGGTCAGGTTCAGCTTGGCGCTATCGATTGCCGCCTTATCGCTCGCGATGGTGCCTTCGTAGGTTCCGAGGGACGCCTGCAGCGTATCCAGGTCCTGCTTGGCAATAACGCCCTGCTGGTAAAGAACATTGTTGCGTTCGTATTGCGCCTTGGCGTTGGTGAGTTGCGCTTCGTCCTTCTGGAGGTTCGCTTCCGCCTGCGCCAGGGCCACCTGGTAAGGACGAGGATCGATCAGGATGAGCAGCTCTCCGGCCTTGACGTCCTGGCCTTCGCGGAAATTGACCTGCATAATTTGCCCATCAATGCGCGTCTTCAATGAAACCGTATTAAAGGCCTGGACCGTACCCAGCCCAGTGAGATAAACGTCGAAATCACCCTGCTTTACGGCAGCAATGCCAACCGGGACCGGGGGCAATGGCGCGCTCGCCTTCGCACTCTTGGCCGATTGCGAACTGCATCCGGCCAGCCATGCGCACATGGCAAGCGCCAGCACTAGTCCCAAGCAAGCTCCCCAGAAGGTCCTTCTTCCTGTCCTTCCAGGGTGAAACGATGCCCCTGTTTGCACAATTCCTCCTCGCCAGCAGATTTGCTGACGTGCGCCGCTGCTATTGGTTACCGCCGTCCGGCCTGAAATACCTAAGTGCAGCCTGGCGCGCCGGTTGCAGTACTATTTACATCAATACTATTAGACCGGACGAGGACCCGCACAGCCGTTAAGAAAGAGTGAAGGACGGTTAAGAAGTGTGAAGTCAGGCAGCACAACTCGAAACAATTCTTCACCGCAAGGCCAGGCGGGAAAGAGCAAAATGAATCCCGTGGATCGCCTGCTCATCGTCGATGACGACCATGCCCTGGTCAGTCTGCTCAAGCGCTTCCTGGAAGGCGAAGGCTTTCGCGTGGATGCAGCCTACGATCACGCCTCCGGACTGAGCGCGGCACTCGCCGGCGGCCACGAGCTCATCATTCTGGATGTGATGCTGCCTGGGGGCACGGGATTCGAGTTGTTGAAGGCGCTGCGCCAGCAATCCTCTGTCCCTGTGTTGCTGCTCACGGCCCGCGGCGAGGCCGTCGACCGCATCCTTGGGCTTGAAATCGGCGCCGACGACTACCTTGCCAAGCCCTTCGATCCTCGCGAGCTGGTAGCCCGCATCCGCGCCATCTTTCGGCGCACCCGCGAAATCTCTGCTCCTGCTGCACGCAGCGATCACGACGAAGTGCTCACCGTCGGGATGATTGTCATGTCGCTGGGTACGCGCACGGTGACCTGCTCGAATGCGCCGGTTGACCTCACCTCAGTTGAGTTCAATGTCCTGGAGCTGCTGCTGCGCCATGCCGGAAGCGTCGTCACCCGCGAGCAGATCGCCGAGGTCGCCCTTGGCCGTCCGCTGAACGCCTTTGACCGCAGCGTCGACGTGCACGTCAGCCGTTTGCGTAAGAAGTTGAGCGGCTGCCCCACCGCAGGCGAGGAGTTGATCCGTCCCATCCGCGGCGTCGGTTATTTTCTCGCCGCCGCCGAGACCCCGGAGAAGAGCAGAGTATGAACCGCAAGCTCTTCTGGAAAATCTTTCTACCCTTCTGGGCGGCGCAGGCGTTGCTGCTCGGCGCGCTGTATCTGCGCGTGCATTACCGCATCTCGTCCGAGCATCCCTGGTGGATCCAGCCCGAACGCAAAGAGATGCCGGCTTTGGCCGAGCTTGCCGCGCGGCGATTCGAAGACCGAGGTCCAGCCGGGCTGGCGCAGCTGCTTGACAGTCTCTCTCTACAGCACCGCTCGCGATTCTGGCTGGTGGACGGTGCGGGACGCGAGCTTTCCGGCCGGGCAGTTCCCGACCGCATTCTGCAAGACGCTGCAGCCGCCGAGAAAAACGAAGGCCTGTACCATTCCTATCAAGCCAATGTGCTGGCGGCCCGCACGACAACCCCGAGAGGAGAATATGATCTGATCGGTGAACTCACGCCGCCGCCGCTCTCCGAGCGGGTTCCCGGTGACATGCTCTGGGTTCTGAAACTCGGCACAATATTCTCCGCCATCATCTGTCTCATCATCGCGCATTACCTGACTAAGCCCATCGAGCGCTTGCGCGATGCCACCCACGAGTTGGCGCGCGGCAACCTCGACATCCGCGCCGGCGAGAACCTGGGCAACCGCCGCGATGAAATCGCCGACCTGGTGCGCGACTTCGATAGCATGGCCGGCGAACTGCGCAATCTCATCCAAAGCGAGCGCAATTTGCTGAGCGGCGTCTCGCACGAGTTGCGTTCACCGATCGCGCGTATCCGGCTGGCGCTTGCCCTGGCGCGCGACGCTGACGAGCCCGAGCGCACTGAGATGCTCGACCGCATCGAGCAGGACACGGTGCAACTGGACGCCTTGCTGGAGGGTATCCTCACCGTCGCTCGCCTTGAGAGCGGCCAGCACAAGCCGAAATTCGAGCAGATCAGCTTGAACGAGGTCATCGGCGACGTTCTGGACGACGCCAACTTCGAGGCCGCGGCCACCGGTGCAAGCATCAGTTATCAGGGCGATGGCGAGGTCAAGCTGGACGGCGACGTCGGGATGCTGCACAGCGCCATCGAGAACATAGTGCGCAATGCGATCTTTTACTCTGGCAAGGATGGCAAGATCGAAATCAAACTGGAGACGACGAACGGCACGGCGGCGATCTCGGTCCGCGACAATGGGCCCGGCGTACCGGAGCAGGCGTTGCCGCTGCTGTTCAAGCCCTTCTATCGGGTTGACGATTCGCGAGGCACAACCACCGGCGGCATGGGCCTTGGATTAGCGATCGTGCGCAATGCTGTCGCGGCACACGGCGGGACTGTCGTCGCGCGAAACGTCTCACCACACGGACTCGAAGTCGAAATCCGCTTGCCGATCACGCCGAGTCCTTCCGGCAAACGTAGCAGCGCCGAGGTGAAGCTGGCGCAGGTGTAGGAAAGCCGCTCTTCGCGGTTCGCTTTTCGCTCATCGCTAATTTGTGGGCGCGTCACTCGCGCCCACATTGCCATCAAGCTAGTTGCCTATTTGTACGTCGCGTTGGTACGCGCCAGGTAATCCCGATGGTCCTTGAAGTCGACCATCTCCCCGAAGGCCGGGGCAATCAGCTGATTCGCCTTCAACGCATCGCGTAGTGACGCACTGGCTTTGTCCAGAGCATCGGCGTTGGCCGCAATGTAGAACACCCAGAACGTGCCCGGGGAACTGGTATGCACGGCCTCGGTGTCGATCTCGTACTCGTGAATCACGCCGTCCGCCAGCAGCTTCTCCATCCGTGGAACAATCGCTGCCTTGGCAAGCGTGTCGAGGGCATCGCTCGACGCTTCGGGCTTCAGCTTGTACGACGAACCGTAACTATAGACGCCCTGCCACGATCCGGCGTGCCAGTTGTAATAACGGCTGACGTAGATCGCGTCCCAGTGCTTGGTCGCGCTCTGTTGCATGGCGCTTTGAGTCAGTCCCGACTTGTAGAACTGCTCGAGCGTATTCAACAGACCGGCCATCGACATGGACGAGAACCAGTCGTCGTGCGTCGGCTGATCGGGTTGGTGAACCAGGTTAGTGTCGTCACCGAATCCGATGAGCATCCCGCTGTTCAGGGCATCCTGGTTGATCTTCTGGTCTGCGGCCTCAGCTTTCGGCCACTCCCCCCATTGCGCGCGCGGGAGATCCCACAGCGCCACGTAAGTGTACATGCGCGGCTTTTCTTTCACCTCTTGCATCTGGGCGCCCGCCGGCAAAGCAAGGCTGCCTATCAACCCAAGCGCAAACAACGCCGCAACAACCCTCCATAGCTTCATCTTCATCCTCCGCTAAGTTATTTTTGAAACCGGAAAGACAAACTGCAATGAGAGCGGATTTGTGACGAAACTTAAGCGCGCATCTGGACGAGGTGGCGCCTTCGGCTTTGTCGAATTCAGGTATCAGTTTTTACGTTCTGTTAAGAATGAAGCACGTTACGAGATGAGAAGTGCACTGTCCAGAGCACGAAAGCGCCGCGCATTTTGGCACCATTGTTGCGGCTCGTAGGGACCGCGTTGAGCGAACAGCGAATTGCGAAGAGCGAATAGCGTCTGTCGTGCCTGCGTGATAGCTTATCCCTTCCGAAACCAACGCCATGTTCACCAATGATCTTCTGAAGGACAAGCGCATCCTCATCACCGGCGGCGGCACTGGCATCGGCCGCGCCATGGCCGAGCGGTTTTTGCAGCTCGGCGCAGCGGTGTACATCTGCGGCCGCCGGCTCCAGGTCGTGGAACAAACGGCTAAAGAGCTCGCCCAATCCACCGGCGGGGCCATTGAGGGCTTCGCTTGCGATGTGCGCTACACCGAGGACGTCGAGCCGCTCATTGAGAAGCTGTGGGCGAAGGGCCCGCTCGACATCCTGGTCAACAACGCCGCCGGCAATTTCCTGGCGCGCACCGAAGAGCTGTCGGAGCATGCGTTCGAGGCGGTCATCGGCATCGTGCTGAAGGGCACGATTAACATGACCATGGCCTGCGGGAGGCGCTGGCTCAAGTCGCAGCACAAGGGCGTCGTGCTCAGCATCGCCACCACCTACGCCGATACTGGCTCCGCCTACGTTGTTCCCAGCGCGGTGGCGAAAGCCGGAGTAGTGGCTCTCATGCGCAGCCTTGCCGTCGAGTGGGGTGACCGTGGCATTCGCACCGTAGCCATCGCACCGGGCGCGATTCGCACCGAAGGCGCCTTCTCGCGCCTGCTGCCCATCCCAGAGCTGGAAAAGGCCGTGCTCGATCACAACCCCCTGCATCGCTTCGGTACGCTGGAGGAGATCGCCAATCTCGGCGCATTCCTGGTCAGCGACCAGGCGGGATACGTCAATGGCGACATGGTTTACATGGACGGAGGCGAGACGCTGGCGGGCGCCAGCACCTTCAGCATGATCGGTCGCCGCATCCCCGATTCCGGTTGGGAGACGATGAAGCCGAAACCCAGGCGATAGACCATTTTTGAGTGTTTCTCATCTAATCTAGGCATTGCGATTTGTAGTCAATGTCGTGATCGTCCTGGTGCTGGCGTTTGCCGTCTGGTTCGCCTGGGCGGCGCTATTGCCGGTGAATCCGCCGCCGAACACCTTCGTCCTCTTGCGTCCCGGCTGGAGCACGCGTCACATCGCCCGCACGCTGCAACAGCAAGGCGTGATCCGCAGCTCAACCGCTTTCCTGATGCTCGACTACCTCAAAGGCATTCGAACCCTCAAGGCCGGTGAGTACAAGTTCGACCAGCCCGCTAGCGCGATGGAGGTTTGGCGGCGACTGACCAGTGGTGACGTTTACACGCGCACCCTCGTCGTGCCCGAAGGCCTCAATATGTACGATATCGCCGCTGCGGTCGAGCAGGCGGGGCTGGGGCCGGCGTCGGACTTCCTCATCGCCGCCAAGAACGATCTGTTCCTGTTACGCGATATCGACCCCACTGCCAAGTCGCTGGAAGGCTACCTCTTCCCTGATTCGTACAATTTCACTCGCATTGACAGCGCCCACGACATCGCCGCGGCGATGGTGCATCGTTTTCGGAAGCAGGCGCAGCAGATCGGGCTTCTCGGCCAGCCTGATATCCATCGCGTGGTGACCATGGCTTCGATTGTGGAGAAGGAAACCGCCGATCCCAACGAGAGGCCTCTTGTCGCCGGGGTTTATTACAATCGGCTGGCTAGGAATATGGCATTGTCTGCCGACCCGAGCGTAATTTACGCCGCGCTGCTTGCGGGTCGCTATCGTGGCACCATCTACGAATCGGACCTCCAGTTCGACTCGCCCTATAACACCTATAGATATGCTGGATTGCCGCCGGGGCCGATCGCAAACCCGGGAGTAGCTTCGCTCCAGGCCGCCTTGCATCCCGCGCACACCGACTTCCTCTACTTTGTCAGCGATAACAATGGGCATCACCGCTTCGCCCGCGATCTGGAAGAGCATGGGCGCAATGTGGCGGCGTATCGCCGGTCGGTGGCGGCGGGACAGTAGCCATAAGCCGCGAGTTTCGAGGCGCGAGAGGCAGGGCTCGCAGCCCGGAGATCGCAGCTCCAAGCTATGTCGTCTGCCGTATACTACGGGATTCAATCTGCTGTCTGGCCGCTCATGACAAGATCCAGAGTACCGGCCGCGATTTTCCTCCTCACCTTCCTCCTGGGGGAGACCGGATGTCTCTTCCGCACCCGGACGGTCGAGATGCGCACCAGCACGGCCAAGCTGGAGACGGCCTCCAAAGAACAACTAGTGTCTTACATCCGCGACGAGGCGGCAAAGATCAAGACGCTGAATGCGACGGTTGACATCGCCACTTCGGTAGGAGGCGAGAAGAAGGGCAAGGTCACTGAATACGAAGAGATCCGCGGCTACATCCTCGTCCGCAAGCCGAACATGCTGCGCATGATCGGGCTGTTCCCCATCGTCCGCAACAAGGCCTTCGACATGGTCAGCGACGGCACTCAGTTTAAGCTGTCGATTCCCGCCAAGAACAAGTTTTACGTGGGGCACAACACTGTGGTCCATCCCAGCGCCCATACACTGGAAAACATTCGGCCGGACGTCATTTACGAAGCGTTGCTGCTGCCGGACATCGATCCGCAGAACGACATTGCCGCGCTGGAACAGAGCACCGAAATAATTTACGACACGAAGACCAAGAGGAACCTGGAGCAACCGGATTACGTCATTGACCTGATCCACCATGCCGGGCAGGACTGGTATCTCCAGCGCAAAATCATCTTTGATCGCACCAACCTCGTGGTTCATCAGCAGATCATCTATGACCAGAACGGCGCGATCGCGACCGAAGCGACGTACCAGGTCTATCAGGATTACAACGGCGTCAGCTTTCCCAATGTGATTGAGATCAAACGCCCGCAGCAGGAGTATTCCATCCGGCTCACGGTGGTGAAACTCACCATTAATGGGACCTTGAACGACGATCAGTTCGCGCTGCAGCAACCGCCCGGCTCGCAGTTGATCGACCTCGATCAGCCGAACCAGACCGCGTCATCTGATGCGTCAACAACCGCTTCTCCGCCGAGCAATGCCCCGAAGAAATAAGCTCCAGCCCGGATTATGGACTGGAGCCTTGTCGTGCGACAGACTCTCGCGCTCACGTCTCTCTAACCACTGACAACCGCCCTACCGCTTCGACGTGCCGCGAGCCATCTTCTTCACTTTTCGCTTTTCCGAGCCGCGAGCGTAGGTGCGCGGCGCCTTGGGAGCGGCCTTCTTGCGTGCCGCGCGCTTCACTGCTTTGCGTTCTGTCTTATCGGTAATGCTCTTGGTATTTGCCATGAAATTCTGCGATCCCTCAATGAGCGAATTACGCCTTCTCCAACTGGGCGTATTTTTCTACCAGCTTTTTTAACCCGAACTTTGGAAATTGTACCGTAATCTTTGCCTCCTCCCCGTCGCCTTCGCGCCGATACACCATCCCTTCGCCATATTTCGGATGCCGCACACGCTGCCCAGGCCGAAATCCGGTGCGCCCGGTCGGCGCCGGCACGTCGACTTTCGGGCGCGAAAACTTCTTGCCGCGCGAGGCAAAGAACTCCGCGATGTTGTCGATCGAGTTGTACGTCGGGCCCGCGTAAGAACTCCTCTGGTTGGCACGCCCATACTGCGGACGCTGGTCCTCATCCTCGTACGCGTAATGACGGCTGCCGCTGTAGTCGCTGGCGTGCAAGTTGCGGTGACTTTGAGGGGATCCCAGATCCTGCAGCAACTCTTCCGGAACTTCCTCGAGGAATCGCGAAGGCACGCTCGCCTCCGGCAAGTCCGTACCGTATCGCCGGCGATACCGCGCCCGCGACAGGATCAGCGTGTCCATCGCGCGCGTCATACCCACGTAGCACAACCGCCGCTCTTCTTCGATGTCGTCCGGCGCAAGCAATGTGCGCGAATGCGGGAACAAACCTTCTTCCAGGCCGATCAGGAAGACCAGCGGAAACTCCAGTCCCTTCGCCGAGTGCAGCGTCATCAGCGTGACGCGCGAATTCTCATCGTATTGGTCAGCATCGCTGACCAGCGCGGCGTGGTCCAGAAATTCACTCAACGTCTCGCCGCGATCGCGCGAGTCCATCGCCGCGTTCACCAGCTCGCGCAGGTTCTCGATGCGCGCCAGCGACACCGGCGTGTCCTCCTGCTCCAGTACTTTGATGTAGCCGGTGCGATCAAGCAGGAACTTCAGCAGTTCGGCTGTATTCGCCGCATCGCCGGGAGCGCGAAAGCCGTCTATCCGCTGCTCGTCATTGCTGAAGTCATCTGCCCCAGTCTTGCGGTCATCCCTTTGATGATTGTCATCCCGACCGAAGGCGGCCTGCGGTTGGCCGCCTGAGTGGAGGGACCCGCTGCCTTCGCCAGTGGCAGTAAACTCGGACTCCTCAAACATCTCCGGCGAAAAATCCATCGCACCCTGCGCGTCGTCTTCTTCGGGGAAAGCATCGCCAGTTTCACCATTTTCAACCGCCGCCGCCGCCGTCTCCGCCACCCGCTGGCGAAATGTCCCGAGATGCATCGCCCTTGCGTCTTCAATAAGCTCGCGAAAACTGTTCAACGATGCCAACGCTCGCGTAGGAAGCAGCCTCTGCAGAATGGTTTCGCCGATTGCCTGCCATAAAGAGGTCTGCGTTTCCAGCGCAATGCGCTCCAGAGTCTCCATCGTCCCCTTGCCGAGACCGCGCGGCGGGGTGTTAACGACCCGCTGCAATGCGATCGAGTCATCCGGGTTGGCGATCACTTTCAGGTACGAGATCATGTCCTTGATCTCGGCCCGCTCGTAGAAACTGAAGCCTCCCACAACGTGGTAGTTAATCTGGTAGCGGCGCATCGCCTCTTCCACCAGACGAGACTGCGAATTCGTCCGATACAGCACAGCCGCTCGTGGTGTCTCGCCATGCTCAGTCTGTCCAAGCCGCAAATACTTGCTGATGTAGTCGGCCACGAAGAGCGCCTCGTTCTCGCCGTCGGGCGCTTCGTAGTAACCGATCTGCGCGCCGCCGCTGCGCTCGGTCCATAGGTTCTTGCCCTTGCGCTTCACGTTGCGCGCCACCACCGCAGACGCGGCCTGCAGGATGTTCTGTGTCGAGCGATAGTTCTGTTCCAGGCGAATGATGCGCGCCTCGGGGAAGTCCTGCTCGAATTCGAGAATGTTGCGGATGTCTGCGCCGCGCCAGGAATAGATACTCTGGTCCTCATCGCCGACGGCGCAGACATTGTGCTCGCTGCCCGCCAGCATGCGCATCAGCTCGTATTGCGGGCGATTTGTGTCCTGGTATTCGTCCACCAGGATGTAGCGATAGCGCCGGTTGTAGCGCTCGCGCACTTCAGCCGACGACTTCAGCACGCGTACCGCATACAGCAGCAGATCGTCGAAATCCAGCGCGTTCGATTTTGCCAGCTCCTGCCGATAGACCTCGTATATGTGGGCGACACGTTCGGTCTTAGGATCGGCCGAGTCAAGATACACCTGCTGCGGATCGAGCATGTGGTTCTTCGCCCACGAAATGTGCCCCAGCACGCTGCGCGGCGTGGCCTGCTTGTCGTCGATGCCCAGCCGCTTCATCGCCGCCTTAACGACGTTCTGCTGGTCGGCCTCGTCATAGATGACGAAATCCTTGCGATATCCTTTGCCGCCGATCTGGAGTGTCTCTATGTCTCGCCGCAAGAGGCGCACGCAAAAGGAGTGGAAGGTCGAGATCAAAGGCTTCGTCACCGAGCGCGTGCCCACCAGTGAGTCCACGCGGCTTGCCATCTCCGACGCGGCCTTGTTGGTGAACGTCACGGCGAGGATCGAGTCCGGCGGTACGCCCTTTCCATCGATCAGGTGAGCGATCCGATAGGTGATCACGCGCGTCTTGCCGCTGCCGGCGCCGGCCAGGATGAGCACTGGCCCGTCCACCGCCTCGACGGCTTCGCGCTGTTGCGGATTCAGTTGCGACAAATACGAGGGCAAAGTTCAGGTTACTCGAAACTGAATTATTCACCACTGAGATCACAGAGCGCACGGAGCAAATCCTTGATCAAGATTCCTCCGTGCTCTCAGTGTTCTCCGTGGTGTTCTTGAGGTTTGCAGATCAGTTCGGTCTGCTGCCGACCGCCGGGGCTTCCATGGCGCGGCGCGCCTTGCACTCCGGACAGGGACAATGTTCGCGCAGGTACTGCCAGGAATAGATGCCGTGCTGGTGCCCATCGTTCCAGGCGAAGCTGATGGCATATTTGCCGACCGGCTTCACTTCCGTAGGCCGCGCTGCCGCTTTGAACATGGGCAGAGCTCCTGCAACCGGCTTCAGCGGATCACCCGGCTGGCGGCCATCTTTCTCGCGCTCCTCATTGCATAGGGCACAAGGGCAGGCGTCGCGAAGATAGGGAAAGCTGTAGGCGCTGATATGCTTGTCCTTCCACTCAATCTCCATGCCGGCACCTGTGGTGACGTTCACTTTCACGGATTTTGGGTCGGCTACTGGGCTCATGAACGCTGTACTCGCAAAAACCTTACTCATTCAGTATCGCAGATATTCCGCAAGCAAGAAGGCCCGGAGTTGTCTCCGGGCCTCTCGCATCACCACCGCCGTTTCAGGCGTGGCCACACACCTCGTGGGCCTTGCTCAACATTGGACGGGACTCACCGGCGATCGTCATCATCGTGACGACGGCGGTCTCTATCGCGATCCCTGTCATAAGCATGCCAGCGGCCATTGCGGTCGTACCAGCCGGCGTTTGGTGCGTAGTTGTAGTACGGGGCCACATAGGCATAACCGTTGCCGTAATAGGAGTAGCCACGGTACCGGTCATCATCACGGTCGCGGTAGTAACAGCCGCGGTCGTCGCGGTCGTGATCGCCGTCGCAGCGGCGATGGTTGTTCCAGTCGGCCTGCCGCAGCAGTCCGCTCTGGCTCGGGTCAAAGGTTGCGTACTCGACCCGCGCGCCCGCACTCTGGCCTGTCTGGGCGCTCTGCGCTGCTGCCGCCGTTCCAAGCAGCCCCGCGCTTAACGTCAGGAGTAATACGAAGTTCCGCTTGCTCTTCATGGTCTCCTCCGATTCTTCGCTTGCGTGGCGCCGCTGCGATTGCCATCAAAATTGGAAACCCTCCCCGCGATAAAAAGTTCGGAAGCAACCCTCGGCTTCACCATTCTTAACAAGTTAAGAGGAACTCACTTCCCAACGCAGAAGGAGCTGAAGATCAGGTTCAGGATATCGTCGGCGGTGGTGGCGCCGGTGATGTCGTCCAGCGGGCGCAGCGCGCCGTAGAGGTCGAGCAGCACCATCTCGTGAGGTATTCGAAGCGGCACGGCTGCCGCGGCACGATCGAGCGCAGCAATCGAGTCCGTCACTAGCTGCTTCTGGCGAACGTTGGTGAGGAAGCCGCTCTCCTGCTGGGCGCCGTGGCTGCCGCCGACCAGTTGCAGAATGGCCGATCTGAGCTCGTCGATGCCGGCGCCGGTCAGGGCGGAGGTCATCACGGCCGGTTGCATGCTGGCCCACGCAGGGCCGCTGACCATGCGCAAGTGCTCCTCGTCATGAGTCGGCGAGCCGCGCATGTTCCGACCGCGACCGGGAAGGTCTATTTTGTTCCAGACAATGATTGCCCGCCGATCACGCAAGAGTTGCAGCAGCCGCTCATCGTGATGTTGCTCGTCTGAGCTCTGCGAACTTGCAGCTTCAGACGACGCGTCGAACACAACCAGCACGAGATCCGCGTCGGCCAGCGCCTCCATTGATTTGCGCACCCCGATGTTCTCCGCCTCATCCAGCGCGGTGCGAATGCCCGCAGTGTCGACCAGGCGCACCGGGATGCCGCCGAGGGAAACGGTTTCGGTCACCAGGTCGCGCGTGGTGCCGGGCGTAGCCGTGACAATCGCGCGCTCGCGCTCGACCAGCCGGTTGAAGAGGCTTGACTTCCCGACGTTCGGCCTGCCGACAATCGCCAGCGTCAATCCTTCGTGCACGACTTTGCCGAAGGCGAAGCTGGCCAGTAGTTCTTCGAGAGGTTCGCGGATGCCGGCGATGCGCGAGAGAATTTGCTCATCGGGGATGATCGCAACATCATCCTCGGCGAAATCAACTCCGGCTTCCATGGTCGCGACGAGCTCCATCAGGCGCTGCTTGATGGGTTGCAGCCGCTTGGAGAGCGCGCCCTCCAACTGCCGCGCCGCGACCTGTGCCTGATACAGCGTTTGCGAGTCGATGAGGTCGCGCACGGCTTCGGCCTGCGTCAGGTCGATGCGCCCGTTGAGGAAGGCGCGCATAGTGAACTCACCGGGTTCGGCCAGCCGGGCGCCGGCCGCGATCGCCATCTCGACCACATGGCGCAAGACCACAGGCGAGCCGTGGCATGAGATCTCTACCACATCGTCGGTAGTGTACGAGTGCGGCTTGGCGAAGAAGGTGACGACGACCTCGTCGATGCGCTCGCCAGTTTCCCACCCCAGCGAGCGCAAAGTCACCCCGGAAGCCGCAAAAGCGGCGTCTTTTGGGGACCCCGGCGAAAGCGGCGCTTGCTGGGGGCCCAGGCTTGCGGGCTCGATCAGTTCGCCGAAGTGGGCACGACCGGCCTCGAGCTCATGTCCATGTGCGAGGCGCAACATAGGACGCGCGATGGTGAGCGCTTCAGGACCCGACAGCCGTACCACACCGATCCCGCCGCGTCCGGGAGGCGTGGCAATGGCGACAATGGTGTCGTCGAGGTACACTCAGGAATTATTCACGATGCCGCCGCTTTTCGCGAAAAGTGCCCCCCTGGCCAAAGGCAGGCTAGAACGGGGCACCCGAATCATTCTGGTCCAGTTGATGGTGGATAGCTGACAGCCGACGGCTCGCGTTACCGCCGTCTCGATACCGCCGGTGTCGGCGGCTTGCCTTTGTAGTCCTTGGGATAGACCACCACATGGCGGTCGGCAGCCTCGCCGGCACTCTCAGTGCGAAGATCGTCAGCCTCCCGCATGGCAAGGTGAACAATCCGGCGCTCGCGCGACGACATCGGCGCGAATGCGTAGGGCATGCCCGTCTCGCGCACTCGTTGGGCGGCAACATCGGCCGCCAACCGTAGCTCCTGCAGGCGAGCCGCGCGAAAATTCTGACAATCGAAGCTGATCTTCTCATGCTCATTAGGAGCGATCCGAAGCATCTCCAGTGAGACGTGTTCAAACGCACGCAGCAACTCGCCGCCATTTTCCAGCACCAGCGGGCTGTCGGATCCGGAAAGCTCAACCAAGATGTCGGGCCGCTCCCACTCGCGATCTGTCCCCACAGGAGGATCGACGGTGATCTTGTAGCGCAGACGGAAGTCTCCCGCGGCGAAGACGGCGTTCAGCAGTTCGCTGATCTTCTTGGCAGCCGCAATTTTGTCTGTAATCGGCATGAATATCGAGAAAAACCTCTTCCTACTTCAGCGCCTTCTTGCGAGCGCGCTTCTCCATCTCGGCGCGCATCTCGCGCCCGAGGTGCGAACGGTTAATCAGGTATTGCTGAATCATGAGGATGATGTTTCCCACCACCCAGTAAACACTCAATCCCGACGGCAGATTGAAGCTGAACCAGCCGATCATCAATGGCATCATCAGCGTCATCATCTGCTGCTGCTTGGGATCCATGCCCGCATTCGGCGTCATCCTCTGCATCAGGTAGGTGCTGATGACGATGATGACCGGCATTACGTAATACTTGTCCGGCGCCGACAGATCGTGCAGCCAAAGGAACGGCGCCTGGCGCAGCTCAATCGCATTCTGCAACATGGTGTAGAAGGCGAACAGGAACGGCATCTGGATCAGCAGCGGCAAGCAGCCGCCTGCCGGGTTCACGCCTTCGCGCTTATAGAGCTCCCCAATTTCGGCGTTCATCTCCTGGCGCTTGGGATCTCGCATCGGGAGCTTCTTGTATTTCTCCTGAATCGCCTTCATCTGCGGCTGCAGCTTTTGCATCTTAAGCGCTGACTTGGTACTAGTGATGCGCAGCGGCAGCAACGCCAGGTTGATGATGACCGTCAGGATGACGATACATATGCCCCAATTGCTGGCAACATGGTCGTGCGTCCACTTCAGCCACAGAAAGAGCGGGCGTGCAATCAGGCTGAAGAAACCGAAGTCCACTACATTTCGCAAATCGGGGCCATTCATCTGGCCGGGCGCGGTGTTGGAGTGCACCGATTCCAGAATATTCAGCGTCTTGGGGCCGACAAACACGCGCTCCTTGGTCACGCCGCTTACATCACCCACGGCGGCGCCAAGCACCTCGTAATGCACCACCTCGTTCGGGTCAGGCTTCTTCGGATCTTTGGGCACCGTAATCGAGTTCCGCAGCGTGACCATCACCGCGCTCTCGGGATTGTCGGGCAGGAAGATGGCCGCGAAAAACTGGTCTTGCGAGCCGGCCCAGTTGAAGGGGCCGCGAATGGTGTTGCCACCGCTTACTTTCTTCGCCGCGAGCCGCTCCACCTTGCCGTCGGCTATGTACTCGATGCGTTCCGCGGCGTACGACTGGGGCGTCGTCTCGTCGCCCAAACCGGCTGGCCACATCGGGTATGCAGCGACCGGCCTGCCATCGCGGGTCACAGCCGTTTCGATGGAGATCACATATCCGCTGGCAAAGACGAGGCTCTTGCGAACCACGATGCCACCGCCGGAGTACTCGAAGGTGAGCTCGCCGGGCGCCTGTATGTTTCCGCTCGCGCTCGCCACGTACAACGCCGAGTTGAGCTGGTCGCGCAGCTCTTCGTCATACGCATAAAGACTAAGCGGCAGTCCGAACTTGACGGTTTGTTTGTTAATCAGATCGAGCGGGCGCCCCGAGTCGTCCTTGTACTTTTTGAGGATCCACGATTTCGCCACTCCACCGCGATTGCTGAAGGTGATTCGGTATACATCGTTCTCGACCACCGTCTCCGTTTCGCTGGTGGCAGCCTTCGCCGGTACGCTCTGCGCCGGGCTGGTGCTCGCTTCCGCTGTCGTCTGCGAAGGTGCTGCTGCAGGCGCCGGGGTCTGGCTCGCGGCCTGCGTACTTTGCGCAGCCTTGCTTTCATTTGGCTTGGGAGTTTGCGCCGGCTGCTTTTTGAAAAGGAAAATCTGGCCGATGATGATCAACGCAAACGTGACGGCGAAGACCATCAGCATGCGCTTGTCCCCGCCGGGCTCTTGTTGTGGATTGCGATATTCAGCCAAGTTCAGGTTCCGTTCAACAGCCAGCGGCACTTCACGGCCGCGTAGTAATGGGCGAGCGTGCCTTTCTTTTCACCACTGAGGCACCGAGAACACGGAGGATCTAGATCTCAAAACCTCTGTGCTCTCTGCGCCTCCGTGGTCAACAAAACGGAGCTGCCTGTAAAACCGGGCCGCGGCACTTGGTCGACTCCCGCCCGCGCGAAAGGATGACAGCGCAACAATCGCGATGCCGCCAGCAGGCTTCCCCGCATTGCGCCGTGCCGCTCGACCGCCTCCATCGCGTACTCCGAGCAAGTCGGCACGAAGCGGCAAGAGTGCGGCAGCATAGGCGAGATCAATCGCTTGTACATCCGCAACGCGAATTGGATCGCCTGCCTCACTTCTCCACTTCCACCACTCGTGCGCGTTGCGTCGCCAGGCGCAGGCCCCGAGTCACCTCGCTCGACAACTCCGCAAACGGCAGGTCGAGAACGCTCTTGCGAGGATTGAAAATAACATCTACCGGCCCTTCACATGCCGATATGCAAAGCCGCACCGCCTCGCGCATGCGGCGCTTGATCCGGTTGCGCTCGACGGCTCCGCCCAGCACCTTACCTACGGTCAACCCCACCCGCGTCCCGTTCTCCGCAGAATCTTCCCGGCGCAGAAAAAACACCGTCATGTTGCCCGTGAACTGGCGCCGCCCGCTTTTGTAGACCCGTTGAAAGTCCGTGTGTTTCAGCAGGCGCTTCGACTTCCTGCGCCAGCGCGCCAAAAGCGGGCGCGATGGGGGCCCCGACTTCGGAAACTTGCCGCTGGAGGTGGAAACCTTACCGGACATGGAGTGCTCGTCGGAGCCAACACCTGCACCACGCGCACGACTAACAGCGATCACCCTATGATTCTATGGCAAGTGTTGCGATTGTGTAGAACGGGCCAGTGCTTTGCGCCTTACTCGCGGAAGCCGGGCTTCACTGACACGCGCTTGCGGCCCTTGGCGCGACGGCGCGACAGCACCGCACGGCCGCTCTTGGTCTTCATGCGAGAACGAAATCCGTGCGTCTTTGAGCGGCGACGACGGTTGGGTTGGAATGTGCGCTTGGGCATGCGAAAACTGCGCTCCTAACTGACAATAAGAATGTACTGAGCAAACGTAAAGTATAAAGGCCATCACACCACTGTGGCAACCTGCAGCGCCGCGACCAATCCCCTCGCTTACCACGGTTTAAAATGCGAACCATGCGGCCACGCGAAGTAGTGAGTGGCGCGACCCAAAAGGACCGCGCGGCTGCGGTTTCTTCCACGTTGTCGACGGCAAGATCGCCTTCCAGCGCGGTTACTGGGACAAGCTTTCGTTCCTGAGGTCGCATGGCTTGTCGCAGGAATCGGGACCGGTGTGAGCGGCAACGCGCGCGGCCATGCGTCCATCAGTGCTGCGTGTCCAGAGCGTAGCACTTCACGGCATGTCCCAAGCGCCAACGTGGTTCTTAACACCGACACTTGGTGCCGACTGGTCTCGCTCGCCAAACGCTCTGCACCAGCGTGCAGCAGCGCAAAAAAAATATTTTGCGGGTTAACTTTCCCCGAATCAATCTCTCACAATCGAACTTGCGTATCGCCTCAAGATTTGTCTGGCGTGATTTTTTTTTCGTGCTAGTATCCCATCCAGCCGAAAACAACGACAGGCTGCATAAATGCGGTGCAACACTCTCTGACACCGCTAGATTGGGTTTGCTATGCTGACGTCCAGTGATTCTGTGCTGCATCTTTTTTTGCCGTTCCTTTTCCTTCTAAACAACTTTCCGCTTGGTTAAGGGCTTCTCGCCTCAGGACTGCTACTTATGTCTACTTTTGGTGTTGCTGCTGCTGCCAATCCGTGGGTGCGCGTGCTCGACGCACTGGAAAAAAAAATCAACCGGACCTCGTACGAAACCTGGCTCAAGCCGACCCGGTTCGATCACTCCCAGGGACCCACTCTTTTTGTCCGGGTCCCCAATCCGGAGTTCTGCCACATCGCGGAACGCTATGGCGACTTGATCAGCGAGGCCATCGAAAACCTCGGTCTTGAATTTCGCGACGTCGAGTTTGTGAGCGACGCCGCACCGCGCAAGGCTGCCCAAGGTGCGGCCTCTGCCGAGGCGCAGGTCGAGAGTTCACCTTCTTCCGATAACCCTGTCTTCGGTCGAATCACCCAGCGGCGCTTCGATTGGGATGGAGCAGCGCAATTGAATCCCAAATACACCTTCGACGACTTTGTCATTGGCGCGGGCAATCAGTTCGCCCACGCTGCGGCCCGCGCGGTGGCCGAGAAGCCCTCCAAAGCCTATAACCCCTTGTTCCTGTACGGGGGGGTCGGCATGGGCAAGACCCACCTCATGCAGGCGATCGGTCACGAGATCAAGAAGCGCCAGCCGGAGTGCTCCATCTGCTACGTCTCCAGCGAGCGCTTCACCAATGACATGATCAATGCCCTGCGCAACAGCAAGATGACGGGATTCCGCGACAAGTACCGCACCATGGATGTCCTGCTGGTCGACGACATTCAGTTCCTGGTGAACAAGGAGCGCACCCAGGAGGAGTTCTTCCACACCTTCAACGCGCTGCATGAATGTCTGCGTCAGATCGTCATCGCCAGCGATCGTCCCCCGAAGGAGTTGGCGGAAATCGAAGATCGCCTGCGCAGCCGCTTCGAGTGGGGATTGATCGCCGACATCCAGCCGCCCGACCTGGAAACGAAAGTAGCAATCCTACAGAAGAAGGCGGAGTCAGAACATGTGATGCTGCCGACCGACGTGGCCCTGTTCATCGCTTCCAACATTCGCAGCAATGTGCGGGAGTTGGAGGGCGCGTTGATTCGCCTGACTGCGTACGCTTCGCTGACCGGCGGCGAGATCAACCTCCAGACCACGCAAAGCGTCCTGAAGAACCTGATCGATTCGCAGGTGCGCAAGATAACTATCGAGTCCATTCAGAAGGCGGTGTGCGAGCAGTTCGGCCTGAAGTTGCTCGAGATCAAGGCCAAGAACAACTCCCATGTCATCGTCTTTCCCCGGCAGATCGCGATGTACCTGGCCAAGCACCTGACCGACGCCTCGCTTCCGGAGATCGGGCGCCAGTTCGGCGGCAAGCACCACACGACCGTACTGCACTCGGTTGACAAGATCGAGCAACAGCGAAAAACCGACAAGGATTTAAACAGGGTGCTCAATAAGCTCACAGAGACTTTGGGCCTTTGAACCGCGCGTTAAGCGCGGTTTTTCACTTTACGGACTGGTTTTCTCCCTTGGGCGCTGTGGATGACATGTGGATGGCGAGGAACTCCCGGTCGAAATCAGAAGCCGCGACTGCTTCCGCACAGCGGTCCATCGAATCACGACCAGCTTCTCCTTCGCAGCGATCTCCCACTTCACCGCTGTTGGCGCGATTATGCCCCCGGTTTCCACTTTTCCGCATCCCCTACTGTTACTACTGTTTTATATGTTTTTGATTTGATATAAGGAGAAGCAGTATAAAAGAGGGCCGGTCCGCCGCGGCGGACTTCCGAGGTGGGACTTTATGGCTGCCGAAGCAACGGGGACAGTGCAGGGTACAGCAATGGAAATCAGCGTCAGCAAGTTCGAATTGCTGAAGGAACTTACTGCCACGCAGGGAGTTGTGGAACGCAAGACGACAATTCCCATTCTCTCCAATTTTTTGTTTGACGCTGCGAACGATCGTCTCACGATTACGGCAACCGATCTGGATCTGAGCCTTCGCACCTCATGCGCCGCCAAGGTGAAACGCGAAGGCGCCTGTACCATACCCGCCCGTAAACTCTACGACTACGTAAAACTCCTGCCCGACGGCGATATCTCGATCAAGCTGCTGGAAAACCACTGGGTCAACATTCGCTCCGGCCGCTCGAACACCAAGATGGTCGGAATGGCGCGGGCCAACTTTCCCGGCCTGCCAACGTTTCCTGCGACGGGAGTGGTGAAGGTCCCTGCCCAGACGCTGCGCAGCATGATCGGCCGTACAATCTTCGCCATCTCCAGCGAGGAGTCGCGCTACACGCTGAACGGTGGGCTGATGGTGCTGAAGCCGGAGTCGATCACAATGGTTGCGACCGATGGCCATCGCCTGGCGCATATCGAGAAGCAGGGCGAGCAGTTCGACGTAAGCGGAGAAAACAAGACGCTGGTGCCGAAGAAAGCGATGAGCGAGCTTTTTTTCCTCTTACAGAACAGTGACGTGGATTTCGTCGAGTTTGCGAAGGACGAGTCGACGCTTTTCTTCCGCATCGGCGAGCGTTTGCTGACCTCGCGCCAGTTGACCGGACAATTTCCAAACTATGAGGCCGTGCTGCCGCGCGACCCCGGCAAAGCTGTTGTAGTTCACGGTGGCGATCTGAACACAGCGATTCAACGCGTCGCGCAATTTGCCGATGAACGGTCGCGCGCCATTCGCATGAAGCTGGAGAAGAACGAGCTAAAGATTTCTTCTTCTTCCACCGATGCCGGCGAGTCGGAAGATTCAATTGAAACTGCCTACACGGCCGATCCCCTGACCATCGGCTTCAACTCCGAGTACCTGCTCGATTTCCTCAAGGCCTCGAACGGCGGTGATGTTCGCCTCGAGTTCAAGGACGCCCAATCTGCGGGCCAGATTCGCCCCGAAGACGCCGGCGACGACGGCTTCAAATACCGTTACGTCGTGATGCCGATGCGGATCTGATTGCTCAATCGCTGGATGGGAGTAGTCGATGAAGATCAAGGTTGTGGTACACGAGGCCGAAGAGGGTGGCTACTGGGCGGAAGCGCCTGCAATACCTGGCTGTGCGACGTAGGGCGAAACGATGGATGAGCTCATCGCAAATTTGCATGGAGCCATCGAAGGCTGTCTTTCTCTAGAAGTTTCTGAACCGTAGAATAACTTTTATTCATAGGCCAGGGCGTCGATGGGGTCCTTTTGCGCGGCCTTCATCGCCGGGTAAAACGCGCCGAGCAATGAGCCAACCAATGCGATGACTGTGGCCTTCAACAGCCAGGCCGACGTGATCAGCACCGGCAAGGTCTGGAAACGTGTCCGCAAACCAACTCTCGCCGTGTAGCTGAGAGCAATCCCAAGGATGACTCCGCTGATTGCGATCAACAGCGTCTCCCGCAACACTACATTCACGATGTAGAGCTTGCCCGCCCCGAGCGCCTTCAAGATACCAATCTCGCGCGTGCGCTCCATCACCGCAGCGTACATCGCCTGGAAGATCACGATGAAGCCGATGATCATCGCGATCCCAATGACGACGTCGATCACTGTAGTCAGCCCAGGGATGCTGGCCGAGGTCATCAGGGTGAGATACTCCTTCAGCGAGCGAACGCCGTACTGCTGCATACCGGGAATGTTCTTGATCGCCGCGACCACCTGGTCGGCATTGTTAGGATCGTCGAGCTTGACGTAGAAGATGGTCGCCTTGCCGATGGCGCCGATCATGTCCTGCAAGGTAGTAATGGGCACGAACTCGCGCGCCCCCTTGCCGTGCTCGACGATGCCGCAGACCCGAAATTGATGATTCAGCGCCTCGATCGAGTCGCCGACCTTCACGTGCTTGGAGCCGGCTTTGAGGTCGTCGATGACCATGTCGAACGGGCCTTGAAATGGCCCGCCCGATAGATAATGAAATCCGCCGCTGACGGCATTGAACGATTGCAGATCGATACCATAAAGCACCTCAACGGTGCCCGAGGTGATGATCTGCGTCACCACCGGAGCTACGGCGACGACGTGCGGCACCTGGCGTATCTTGTCGGCAACCTTGATTGACACGGGCGCACCACTGACTCCCATCAAGAGCGACGAACCTGGCGGCTGCACCATGATGTCGGCGCCGATGCCAACCTGCCGGTTCTTGCTGTCGTTCAGCATGCCCAGCATGATGCCGACGATCAGCAGGATCAGTGTGACCTCGACCCCGACAGCGACAACACCGATGATGGTGCGAAAGGGCCGGTGCAGCAGGTTGGCGACAATCATCCGGTTCATCATGTGAAGTTCGATTTTATAGGATGCGCCGGAACTCGAGTGGGCTGAGGCGATTGCACTGAAGTGACGAAGAGAAAGCTGGAAATTCCGTGGAAGTCGGAAGCCAGAAAATTGTTCCACGTGGAACAATTTGTCCCGATTTGGGAATGGCCCATGAAAATTAACGCCTAAATTCTTGACAGGGCTAGCAGTTGTTGAAAGTACTTGCCGCCGAGCGTTGAGACGAATGCTTGCGATTCAATACCCGGACGCCTTCCCGCCACTGTTCGTGCACCTGCACCAACGTCCATTCAATGCGCGGAGACAGATAACGCAAGAGAACGTCGGTCGTGGGGTGCAAATGCAGCACGGGCGCAACGAGATATAGCAGTGGTGGCGCGCTGGAGAGCTCACATCCGGCGAAGTAGCCGTTGCGCGTGAACTCTCCGTGCTGCTGATGCCAACGGACGCGCGCCCAGTAGTCCAGCCCCTGAAGCGGGAGATGGATGTCTTCATTTGCCTTCAGCTCGAGCACCGCGAGCCGGCCATCCAGAGTGCAGGTGAGCACGTCGAGCATCGCGCGATCGCTGGCGGCAAACGCCGGAACCTGCGAATAGACGAAGCGCCCATCCAGACGCTCGTCGAGCGCGCGAACGTCCCGGACGATCAGACTCTCCAGCCAGCGCTCGGGCGACAAGCGGAAAAACAGATTGGTATGGGAGCCGCCGGGCTGGCGCTGCTCGGTGATGCGCTGCAGAAGCTCCGTAAACGCGGCTTGGTTGTTCTCGTCGAGGACGTATTCGGCCGGACCGATCCCGAAGAAAATTGACTCGCTGTTGCGGAACGAGCCGGAAACGGGGGTCATACGTGCGCGGGCGAACTCCAGTCCGTAAAGGCAGAAGACGATCTCGGATGCCGATTCGACTCTGACTTCTGCGGCCGGCACGATCGCTTGAATGCGGGCAATGGAAGCGCTGAAGCGCTCGCGGGCTGTGCTGGTATCGACGGCCCGCGTTAGCCGGCTGATGATGTTCCCGGTATCTGCGATGTCGACGGGCTCGCAGATTTCGGAGCGCTCGTCCAGTTCGTAGAGCTGCCACTTGGCTGCGTCTGGGTTCAGATGAGCGGCACGCAGGCGAGCGATCTCCGCGCGGCCCCGAGGCAGAAACAACTTCAAGCCTTCGACCACCGCCCGGCCGGCAAGACGTTGGCGCTGATAATCCATCCAGAGCACACCGAAGGTCAGCGCAGCATCGATGGATGACTGGTTCTCATCCGCATTGACGCCGAGCACCGCGAGGGCAGTTTGGCCCGTACGTAGCAGGCCCCGGGTATAGACCGGACTTAGGGAATGCTCCAGGTCGGGACCGTTGCTGAAGTGCTCCCGCGCAAATCCGGAGTACTCGCGCCCCACTGTGCGTTCGAGTATCGCCTGATAGCGCGTACGCGAGATGCGCCTGGCAGTACCGGTGCGCTTGTCTCGGGAGGCGGCGATTTCCAGCAGGTTGGGCTGCGATCGCCCGAAGCGCAAGACCTGAAGCTGCAATGTCTCAGGCTTGGCAATTGCATCGAGCACGCGCCGCACCAGATTGCGCTCCTCCGACCAGATGTGGAGAACGCACTTGTCCTCACCCGAAACCGAGTACCTGGCATTACTGAACTCGCACAGAATCTCACCTTCCTCGACCACAACTGCGGCGGGTGCAGTGGCCAGAAATTCCTGAAGCATCTTGTCGAGGGAGTGGGGTGAAATGGCGCCGGCGTGCATGAGAGCCCGAAATGAGCGTAGCTCGGCAAGGGGCGCGAATGCAGCGTCAACCGGCACATCGCCGTGTGATAATGAAGAGGAAGCTGCGTAGTATCCCGTCTCCGTTCCTTCAGCAAGCATTTCAGAGGCAGGCGCGTCTTTACAGGCGATCAGGACATCGAATTGAGTGTGATCATGGATAAGAAATTCTTTTTCGACCGTTACGGCTTGGCGCAGGCAGACATGGAACGCTATTTGGCTGCGGCGCTGTCCGCGGGTGGCGACTTCGCCGACCTTTACTTCGAATATCAGACCTCGACCTCGGCTTCGCTCGACGAAAGCATGGTGAAATCGGCCACACAGGGGATCTCGGTGGGCTGCGGCGTTCGCGTTTTGTCGGGCGAGCGGACTGGTTATGCCTATACCGACGATCTTTCGCAAGAGAAGATCCTGCATGCGGCGCGCACCGCGGCGCTGATTGCCAGCGGTCCGGCTAAGGAGCCGGTGGTTGGGTTGACCGACAAACCCGCGCATAATCTTTATCCCGTTCCACTGCCCTCTGTAGGAGCGGATGTGGTGGCGAAGGTTGAGTTGGTACAACGGGCCGATAAGGCGGCGCGGGACTACGATCCGCGGATTCGCGAAGTGCGCGTGAGTTATGCCGACGAGCTACGGCGCATCCTGGTGATCGGGTCGGATGGCAGCTTTGCCGAAGATGCGCAGCCGCTGGCCCGCATGAGCGTCTTCTGCATCGCGAAATCTGAAGCTTCGGGTTCGGCGCGGGGAAGCGCGGGCGGCGGTGGACGTGTTTCGCTGGACTACTTCCAGGGTGAAGCCTCACCGGAGCACTTCGCTAGAGAAGCTGCGCGGCAGGCCATCATTCAGCTTGATGCGCGCGAAGCGCCCGCCGGGGAGATGGAAGTGGTGTTGGGGCCCGGATGGCCGGGGATTCTGCTGCATGAGGCGATCGGTCACGGTTTGGAAGCGGACTTCAACCGCAAGAAAACCTCGGCGTTCTCGGGAATGCTTGGGCAGCGCGTCGCGAGCGACAAGTGCACAGTGGTCGATAACGGAACCATGCCGGGACGGCGGGGGTCGCTCAACGTGGATGATGAAGGCAATCCCACCGAGAACACGGTTCTCATCGAGAATGGAATCCTGAAGGGCTATCTTTCGGACAAGCTGTCGTCGCGGTTGATGGGGATTCGAAACACTGGCAATGGACGGCGCGAAAGCTATCAGCACATCCCCATGCCGCGCATGACGAACACGTACATGCTCGCGGGACAGGATTCGCCGGAAGACATCATCCGCTCCGTAAAATACGGCGTGTATGCGGTGAATTTCGGTGGTGGGCAGGTGGATATAACGAACGGGAAGTTTGTGTTCTCAGCGTCGGAGGCCTACCTGATCGAAAATGGCAAGGTGACCTCGCCATTGAAGAATGCGACGCTCATCGGCAACGGACCGGACGTGCTGACCAGGGTCTCGATGGTTGGAAGCGATCTGCAGCTCGATGAAGGCGTGGGGACCTGCGGCAAGGATGGGCAATCGGTACCGGTCGGGGTTGGGATACCCACGCTGAAGGTTGATCGGCTGACGGTGGGGGGAACGGGTGGATAACGAACTACCCCGCTTGGCATGAAGTCGAAGCATTTGAGGTTCCTGAAAATAGGATGCGTCCGCGGCGAACCGCAGATCCCTCGACTGCGGCGACCAAAAGCAGGCCGCCTGCGCGCGGGATGACACTTCAAGAATATTGTGCGCCATCGACTAGCACATTGTGGTACTCCGACAAAATAGGACATCGAAATCAAATATGAATGTTTCCACGGCAGAACGCCCCACGAGCACGAAATCAACCTCAACTGACCTGAAGGAAATCGCCGCTGACGTGGTTTGCCGGGCCATGCAGGGCGGCGCCACCGCTGCCGAAGCTGTTGCGATGGACGGCAGCGAGTTCTCTACAGTCGTACGCCTCACGGAGGTCGAGACGCTGAAGGAATCAGGCTCCAGAGGCATCGGCGTCCGCGTGTTCTTCGGGCAACGCGCAGCCAGCACGTATTCCAGTGATCTAAGTCCTGCTGGGGTGAAGCAAATGGTGGATTCCGCGCTGGCGCTGGCGAAGGTCACCAACGAAGATCCCATGGCCGGAATTCCTGAGCCGTCTCAGTTAGGCAAACTCGAGGGCGATCTCGGCTTGTATCACGAGGACGTTTATTCGCTCTCGAATGCCGATCGCATCGATTACGCTCGTCGCGCGGAGAAAGCTGCTCTGGATGCCGACCCGCGAATCACCAACTCTGAGGGCGGTAGTTTCGACGCGGCGATCGGCTACAAGCTGCTGGCCAACTCGCATGGATTTGTTGGCGACTATCAGCGTTCCTATTGCTCCGTGTCGGCAGTGCCCATCGCGCAGATCGACGGCGCGGCCATGCAACGTGACTATTGGTACTCGGTAGCGAATTCGTTAGCCAAACTGGAGTCGCCGGAAGAGGTGGGACAGATCGCAGCCAAACGCACGCTGCGACGTCTGGGCGCGCGCAAGGTGAAGACGGCCAAGGTGCCCATCGTCTTTGAGCATACGATTGCAGGCGCGCTGGTGGGCCACATCTTTGAGGCGGTGAATGGCGACTCCATCTATCGCGGCGCGTCGTTCCTGACGGGAAAGTTGAACGAGAAGATCGCGGGTGACAACGTCAATGTTATCGATGACGGCACCATGCACGGCGGCTTCGGCACCAGCCCTTTCGATTCCGAAGGGGTCCCCAGCCGCAAGACCACGGTGATCGAAGGCGGGGTTCTCAAGTCCTACCTGCTGAACACGTACACCGCCAAGAAGCTTGGGCTGCAGACGACTGGCAACGCCTCGCGCGGGCTGGCGGGCACCCCAGGAATTGGGCCGGGGAATTTCTTTCTACAGCCGGGAACGAAGAGCATGGAAGAAATCGTCGGCGAGATCAAAGAAGGGCTGTTTGTCACCGAGTTTTTGGGCTTCGGCGTGAACCTGGTGACCGGGGACTTTTCGCGCGGTGCGAGCGGATTGTGGATTCAGAACGGTGAGCTGACATTCCCGGTGGAAGAGATCACCGTCGCCGGCAACCTGAAGGACATGTTCTTCAACATCTCCGAAATCGGTAGCGACCTGCAGTTTCGCAGCTCGATCGCATCGCCGACGCTTCGCATTGACGGCATGACGGTAGCCGGAGAATAGCTGCCGTAGATCAACCTATCGCGTTGCGGTCTTGCGCGGAGGAGCTGTCCATTCTTGCCAGCATCCCTCGCTTGCGCTGTTCCGGCAGGAATGAGGCGCGGAAGGAGTTCTTTGCGAGCTGGCGTAATTCGTCCTGATCGAAACCGAATAGGTCCCGCGCGATCTGGTATTCGTTCGTGAGCGTGGTGTGAAACATGTCAGGGTCATCGGTGTTGAGGACGACGAACACGCCGGCATCGAAGAGCTTCCGCACCGGATGGCCGGCAAGCGCGCGGCAGCAGCCGGTCACGACATTACTGGTGATGCAGACTTCGACAGGAATCTGCTCCTCAGCCAAGTAGCGAACCAGTTCGGGATCGTCGATTGCGTGTAAGCCGTGGCCGATTCGATCAGGTTTGAGCTCGCGAACAGCGGTCCAGATTGACTCGGGGCCGGCCGCCTCGCCGGCGTGAACGGTGAGACGAAGGCCGTGCTTTGCGGCGTGTGCATAGACGTCGCGAAAGAGCTCGGGTCCGGCGCGGCGCTCGTCACCGCCGATGCCGATGGCAACGACATTTCTGTTCTGAACGCAGATCGCTTCCTCGACGACTGCTTGCGCTTGGTCGACTCCAAGATGACGGACGGCGTCGAAGATCCAGTAGAGAGAGATGCCGAAGTCGCGCTCGCCGCGTTGGCGGCCGCGCTCAGCGCCCTCGAGCAGTGGAGCGAAGTCCTGCCCGCGCCACAACACCACGCCGGCCGAAATGTACACCTCGGCGTGAAGCACGTTCTGCGCGTGCAGCTTCTGCATCAGGCGGTAGGTAACAAGCTCGTAGTCGTTCGGGTCGCGCAGGCGCTCGGTAACGGCTTTAAAGGCGCGAAGAAAGCCGGTGAAGTCCTGATATTCGTAGAGTGCGCGGGCTTCAGCTTCGGTGAACATACGAGCGCTGCCCTCGATGTCTCTGTAGCGGGGATTCGTGTTCGGCAGGAGGGTAGGGTGTCGGCGGCTGAGCTCTGACAATGTGGGAGGGTCGACCGATCCTTCCAGGTGCAGGTGCAATTCAGCCTTCGGAAGCGACAGGATGAAATCGTCGCTACTCACTGCTTCGGGACCGCCTCTAGCACCGGCTTCGCATTGCGCGGGGAGAACTCGCTGCGATGACGGCTGTAAAGCCAGTACACGGTGAGGCCGACGATGAGCCAGAAGAAAAAGCGCAACCAGGTGAGGATCGGCAAGCCTGCCATCAGCAACAGGCAGAAGATCACGCTCAGAATCGGCGCCGCGAGCCCGCCGGGAGCGCGGAAGCCACGATGCCGCTCCGGTTGCTTGTAGCGCAGGATGATGACGCCCAGCGACACCAGCACGAACGCGAAGAGCGTACCGATGTTTGACAGATCCGAGAGCGTGCCGATATCGAGAATGCCGCTGGGAATGCCGACTAGCAGGCCCGCAATCCATGTAGCGACTGCAGGCGTGCGGAAACGCGGGTGCACGCGGCTGAACATGTTGGGCAGCAAGCGGTCGCGCGACATGGAGAACCAGACGCGGGCCTGCCCGAGCTGAAACACCAGCAGCGAGGAAATCATGCCCATCATGGCGCCGAAGAGTACAGCCAGCTCGGTCCAATGGAGCAGCGCAGACTTTGTGGTGCCGGCCAGCATGCTCATGCTGTTGACGACGGGGGCGGCGTCGTCGATGAGCTTGCTCCAGTTCACGATTCCGGTGAGCACGACCGCCACAGCAATGTAGAGCACGGTGCAGACGATCAACGTGGCGATGATGCCGAAAGGAATGTCGCGCTGGGGATTGCGCGCCTCCTCCGCCGCGGTGGAAACGGAGTCGAAGCCGATGTAGGTGAAAAAAATGATGGAGCCACCGGTCAGCACCCCCGGCCAACCCTCGGGAATGAACGGATGGTAGTTGGCGGGATGAACGAAGCGCATGCCGACGAAGACGAATGCCAGGATGGCTGCGATCTTGAGCAAGACCATGACATTGTTGGTCTCAGCGGATTCGCGAATGCCCCGCACCAGCACAATGGTGAGGATCATCACGATCAGGAACGCCGGGACGTTAAACCCGAAGTGCCAACCCGGCGCGTAGAGCACGTTGCCTTGCAGATCGGTGAGGCCGCCGGGAAGGTAGGCGGGCGTGATCCAGCGCAGAGCCGGATGCCAGCCGAACCACTGAAACGTTGCGGCCATGTGTGCGGCGAAGCCGACGCTGACAGCCATGTTGCTGACCGCATATTCCAAAATGAGGTCCCAGCCGATGATCCAGGCGATGAGCTCACCCATGGTGGCGTATGTATACGTGTAGGCGCTGCCGGCGATGGGGATCATGGAGGCGAGCTCGGCATAGCAGAGGCCGGTGAAACCGCAGACCACGGCGACGAGCACCAGAGACAGCGCGAGTGCGGGGCCTGCGCCCGGGCGGCCGAGTGTGGCCGTGTGATGAACGATGTAATCGGCGAGCGGGGCGTTGAGAATTGACGAGGTATCGAACTTCTGCCCCGCGATGGCAGTGCCGATGACGGTGAAGATGCCTGCCCCGATCACCGCACCGATGCCCAACGCCGTCAGCGACCAGGGCCCGAGCGTTTTTTTCAGCCGATGCTCAGGCTCCTCAGACTGGGAGATCAGCTTGTCGATGGACTTGCACGCGAAGAGTTGGTTCGCCAGGTCGATGCTCCCTCACCCCACCACGTCCAAAAGGCGGGACGTGGTGGGACCTCGGCCCGGCAGTCGTGGAATCGCTCAATGATTCAAACAGAAATCGCGGGGCGAGGGCAAGTGGGGAATCCTACTTCCCTGGTGCCAGCGTCTCCAGAAAATGATCGTCGATCATGTGGAACAGGTGGGTGCGAGCGGCCTTGCCGGCGATGCCGTGCGTCTTGCCGGGATACATCATCAACTGGAACTGCTTGCCGGCATTAATCAGATTGTTGACCATCTGAATCGTGTTCTGCATGTGAACGTTGTCGTCGCTGGTGCCATGCACCTCCAGGAGCTTGCCTTTCAGGTCAGCGGCGAAGTTCACCGGCGAGCTGTCATGGTAGCCCTTCTCGTTATCTTTCGGCAGCCCCATGTAGCGCTCGGTGTAGATGGTGTCGTAGAGCAGCCAATTGCTCACCGGCGCAACGGAAACGCCTGATTTGAACAGGTCGCTGTGCTCCATCGCATACAGCGTGAAGTAGCCGCCATAACTCCATCCCCAGAAACCGATGCGGTTGCCATCGAGCTGCGGAAACTGCTGGAGTGCCTGTTTGGTCGCCGCCAGTTGGTCCGCCAGTTCGGTGGGACCGAAGTTGTGCTTGAGCGGCAGCGCGAAGGCTTTACCGCGATTGCCCATGCCTCGATTATCGACGTGAAGCACGGCGAATCCCTGGCGCGCGAGGATCTGGTCGAAGAGATCGCCGCCGATCCAGGCATCCCGAACGCTCTGCGCGCCCGGGCCACCGTAGGGATTCAGGATCAACGGCGCTTTGCCGTTCGCGATCATAGAACCGCCTGAGGGCAGCAGAATCTCCCCTTGCAGCGTGGTGGTGCCATCGGCGGCCTTGAAGTCAACGAACTTCGGCGTGAGCAGGTTATAGGCTTCTACGCTGTGCCCCTGCCAAAATGGCGTGCAGCTTCCGCCGACGCTGCAGACTGAAGCTGTTGGCGGCGTAGTCAGCGCCGAGTAGTCATCCACGTAGTACTTCGCGTTCTTGGGATCGAAGTCAGCCCGGTGACTACCATTGCGCTGCGAGATGCGATGGAAGTTCTGGCCGTTCAGGCCGACTGCGTACTCGTTGCGCTGCCTCCAGTCACCTTCGTTGGCCGAGAAGTACACGATGCCCTGCTGCGCGTCGATACCGTCGAGGCTCTCCACCTCCCAGTCGCCGTGGGTAACTTGCGTGACCAGTTCGGCTGAGCCGCCAAGAGGGTCCTCTTTGCGGAAGCGGTAGAGATAAATGTGATTGTGGCCGTCGCGCCAGCTTGTCCACAGGTAGCCATCGCCGGACGGGAGCAGCTTGAAGTCGACCTCGGGATGCATGTCGATCCAAGCGTCGGTGGTCTCGGTCATCATGACCTGCGACCTACCGCTATCAACGTCGACAAAATACAGGTCGAGGCGGTCCTGCACGCGATTCAGCACAATCGCCCAAAGCAGCCCGTTGCGCACCCATCCGAAGCGCGGGATAAGGACGTTGGGATCGTTGCCGAGAGGATTTGCACCGCTGCTGGGCGAGCTTGCGATCCACTTCAACTTGTTCCCCCCGCTGCCTACTACGCCGAGGCGCACACCGGGATTGGGATCACCAGGCTGGGGATATTTCTCCTGATCGACGCTCGCGTGCACGGGCATCCAGTCGGTGATGGGATAGGTTGGGACATCTTTCTCATTCATCTGCAGAAAGACGATGTGCTTGCCGTCGGGCGACCAGAAATAATTGCTGCGCGAGAAGAGCTCTTCCTCGTAAACCCAATCGACCTCGCCGTTGAGCAGGTCTTCGTTGCCATCCTTCGTGAGCTGCCGCTCCGGGCCTGCGCTAATTAGGCGGACGTACAAATTGTGCTTGCGAATGTACGAAATGCGGTCGCCATCGGGCGAGAATTTCGGGTCGGCGCTGGCGTCGTTGCTCGACGTGAGTTGCACCGCGGTTCCGCTGTCGAGGCTGTATAGCCAGAGCTGGCCCATGGAATCGAAGAGCAGGTGCTTGGAATCCGGCGCCCATTGATAAGCGGCGATCGAGTAGCGCTGCGCGGCCTCTTTCTTGCGCTCGTCTTTAATGGAGCTGGCGGGAGGAGCTAGCGAGGCCAGCTTGCCGCTCGCGACCAGCACCGCGGATTTGCCAGTAGCGACGTCAACGTAATAGAGTTCGCCGTGCTCGCCGCTGTCATCCCGCTGCACGAACGAAACCTTCGTACCATCGGGACTCCACTGTACGTTTTCCGGGCCGCGGCCAAGAATACCGCCCGGCTTGAACATCTCTTCGATGGTCAGCTCCTTTTGTCCTTGGGGCGCAGAGGCTACAGGTGTTGTGGCTTGTGCGTTCAACGGCGGTGAGGAAAAAGCAATCAGGGCGAAGAGAGCGAGGCTAGCTTTCACGGCAGCTCCGAAGGAGAAATTTTGCTGCCGGAAGTTTATATCAGAGGAGCGAATCTGCAACGATAGGGGGCTTCGACTCCGGCGCGCCCAACCACCGTGTCAAGCGCCCTTCGACTAACGCTCAGGGCAGGATCCGCCGGCGCTCGTCGAGGATCCCGGCGCGCCTCCGCTCAGGATGACACCTGTGGTGGGGAATTTGGGTCTCAGCGGGCAAGCTGATAAATACGCAACAGCTCGACCAGCACCACGAAGATCCCGACTCCGAAATAAAGGTTACGTGCGGTCTCGGTACTCATGGCGGCGGGCAAAGGCAGGCCGCGCTGGCGGAAGGCGAGGACGAGCGAACGCTCACGCTCCAGCATGAAATCAGCTATCCAGCGGTAGCACGCGGTGATCATGAGGCCGAGAAGAAGTCGCGCAAATTCAACAGCCATGCTTGCATGGTAAGACTCTGCGGGCAGGTGCTCAATAGGCCGAAAACCTTAACCCTGGCGCATGCGGGCTGCGTGTTGGCCGCGCAGCCACGCCTGTTTTCACATGCTAGAATCCAGGCAGTCTAGATGAATCCCGAGCTGCATAGCCTGATTGAGCTGCAAGAAGTCGACTCGCGAATTGCCGCGTTGCGGGCCGAAGTTGCAGCGCTGCCGAAAGAGGTCGCGGCCATCGAGGCCAAGTTGGCCGGCTCGAAAGCGAAGGTCGAAGCAGCCCAAGCTGCCATGAAAGCCGACGAGAGCGCCCGCCGCAAGCACGAGTCCGACATCAAGGACCAGCAGGAGAAGATCAGCAAGTACCGCGACCAGTCGCTGAAAGTGAAGACGAATCAGGAGTACAAGGCGCTGCTCAGCGAAATTCAGCAGGCGGAATCGGCCATCGCAAGCCTGGAAGACAAGATTCTGGTGATCATGGTCGCCGCCGATGCGCGTAAAGAGACGTTGAAGCAGGCCGAGGCGACGCTGAAAGCCGACACGGCCGAGAACGAGAAGGAAAAAGAGCACACGCGCCAGCAGACCGCCGAAGACGAGAAGCAATTGGCGGAGCTGGCGGAACGGCGCAAGGAATTACGGTCCGGCATTAGCGAAGAGACTCTGAACCACTACGATCGTGTGCTGAAGCTGCGCGGCTCTGTCATGGCGGCGGTCTATGAAGATGAGAGCTGTTCGGGGTGCCGGGTACGACTGCGCCCCCAAGTGTTCCAGGACGTGACCAGCAACCAGCAGATCGTCACCTGCTTCTATTGCAACCGGATACTCTACTTCGTGCCCCCTCCGCCCAAGGAGGAACAAGCGAAGGATGGGAAAGAGCTTGCCGCCGCCGACAGCGAGAGTGAAGAGCCAGTCCAGGCCGACGAGGCTACCACGCAATAAAGCCGCTTCACATCCTGACAACTCGTATCGAGAGGCTCGCCCACTCTCCGTAGTACTTAACTATGTCTTACCGCCGTGCAACCACTGCTTAAGTTGTGGAATGATCTGTTGCCACCAGGCGCCCTGCCAATCTACCTTCCGCTGCGGTAGGGTGTGTATCTGGGTGAGGCATTCATCGGCCTGGACGGAGTCGCCCATCAGCCGGTACACGTTAGCCATGTTCTGCAGGGCCACGGTTCGTTGTTCCGAGTTCCAGGCACTAGCCAAGACTCTTTGGTAGTACTCGAGAGCCATGGGCAGGTTGCCGCGCGTATGCTCGTAGCGAGCGATCGACATATTGATGAACGGGTCGTTTTTTTCCACCGTGGCTGCGCGCAGGTAGTGCCGGATTGCGGTGTCATGGTCGCCATTGGCGTCCAACGCTGAGCCCCACATCAGCTCTGCCTTCCAGTTTCCGGTGGTCACCTGCGCAGAATGCGACCACAGAAGAACGTTGTCCGACCAATAGCCAAGCTGATGATGCGTGACTAAAACCAACGCTGCTAGAGCCATCATGCTGACGGCCGGCAGGGCAGCCGCATTCACGTGCTTCTCCGCTGCAAAATCCGCAGCACCCCAGCAGAGCATGATGAAGAGTCCCACGAACGACATATAGGCATAACGGTCGGCCATACCCTGCACATCGGCCTGCACCAATCCGATCATCGGAACCAGCATGATGAGGAACCACAGCCAACCAACAAGGAGATAGCGATGCCGGCGCGCGCGCAGCACCAGTGTGGTTACAAGCAGCAGGAACAGGAAAGCGGCTCCGACTTGCCACCAGTGCAACGACCTTCCCGGATGCGGGTAATACAGCGCGAGGTTAGTTGGCCAGATCGCCTTCCGTATGTACCGTGTGTAGGAGACAAGGGCGTTCTCGATCCGCACCCACAAGGGCCAGCTTTGCGATTCGCCGGCGACATGTTGCGCGATCAGCGTGACAGCAGCGTCCATGAGGCAGATGAAGAAGAGCGGGATTTTTTCTCGTACTAACCACCAGAAACTCCTGGCTGGAACGACATCGCTGCTCCGGTCGATGCGTGGGTGACTGTCGGCGGCCATGCGCCGAAGCGGCCAGTAATCCCACAACAAGAGCACGAGCGGCAGCATGATGATCTGTGGTTTGCTCATCAGGCCCAAAACGAACAAGCCCGTCATCACCAGGTAGCGCCACCCGCTTGGCTTCACGGCGTACCAGCGATAAGCCCCAAGTGCCAGCAGGCAGAACGTTGCGCTCAGCAATGTCTTGCGTTCCGCGATCCAAGCCACAGATTCGACGTTCAGCGGATGTAAGGCAAACAGCGCCGCGACCATGAAGCTGCGTCCGGTGTAACCTGTCGCTCGCTTCAGGACCCAGAAGAGCAGCACGGCATTTAGTGCATGCAGCAAGACATTTTCGTCGTGCTGTGGCGCGGGATTTAGGCCGAACCATCCAACGTCGAGCGCGTGCGAAACCCAGGTCAGAGGGTGCCAATTACCCGCATAGCCGTGGGTGAGCGCCCAAAATGCGGCGCCTGGCGTCAGTCCGCCAGCGATGTGCGAATTTTTGGTGACGTACTTGGCGTCATCGAGGCTCGCGAAGGGATGATTATGCACCGGTGCGTAGAGCGCTACGGTCACCAGCGCCAGCAGCAGGCTGAGGCCTGCCGAAACGAGCAGATCTCTAGAGGTAATAGTCCTCTTCGATTGCACAACTGGTTCAGCTTTTACGCCAACGGATGCCACAGGTAGCTTCTTTGCCGGACGAGTATACCCGATTCGCCTGCGGCGCAGGTCGGGAATGGCGGTGTTAGTGGCGGCGGATCAGGGTGCGCGCTGGGTTTCATCGCGCACTGCACGTTGTCCGAGGAGCACGACTCGGGCGTTGCTATCAGGAACAGCGATGGGTTCGGCCCACTTCCATCCGGGGAGGAGCTGAGGAACCGCAGACCCTTGATCGCTGCCAATGAGGAGACACAGGTTTCCGCCATCGGCAACCAGACGTGCACCTACGGGCAGCGCGCGCGCGAACTGCTCGACTGCGCGCAGCGTCACGATGCGAGCGGTAGTCGGCCACTGCTCAGCCCGGCCAGAAAACACCTCTGTCCCGTCGAGCTTCAGCGTTCGCAGGACTTCGCGCAAGAAAGTAGCTTTCTTGTTTTGCGATTCGATGAGAGTCAGCTGCAGCTCAGGGATGAGGAGCTTGATCGGAATGCCTGGGAATCCTGCGCCGGAGCCCACGTCGACTAATGTGGTCTCTCGCTCCGACGAAAATTGGCAGTTCTTCTTCAGCACCTCTCCCGCGAATAGAGACTCGCCGAAATGTCGGGTCACGATCTGCTCGGGCTCACGCACAGCTGTCAGGTTCATGCGGGCGTTCCAGCGCAGGAGCAGGTTTAGATAGAGTTGTAGACTCGCAATCAGCGAGGCAGGAAGTGCCGTTTCGGTGAACGGTTGCAACAATTCGGCCAAGCGAGCGCTGTCCATGAATGCTCATTATGGAGCACTCGAACGTGATAATCCGAACGGCGTCAGAAGTGAATCAAATGACCTTGCGAGAATCCCGATAGAGCGCCCATCATTTCTCCCAATGCTGGGTGGTGAATTGCGCTGGGTCGAAGATGGCAGGATTGAGCTTGGGATTCGCCTGTATGTCCGAATACTCCTCGTTGAAGACTTCCTTACCGTCTACGTAGAATTCGACGGCGGCTGCGACTCATCCCACCGAGAGCTTGCGGTAATCCAGAAATCGCGAGTCGGCGGTCTTTCCGGGTTCACGTCGATCAGGCTCGAGCAAGCGCACGAAGAGCAGCCTCTTCTTCTCTACCCAAAACTGTTTCGACTTCAGGTCTCCCTTATCAGCGCCCACAACGTAGACGGGCTCTCCTTGCCAGGTGTCTTCGTGCAGCTTCGCCAGATCGAAGCCCTGCCGTCTAACTTGCTCGATCGTGGTTGCGGGCGGCTGGCGATAAACGTCGAATCCCAGGACCAGCAACATATGGACAAAAGGCTGGGTCTTTACCGGCTTTCCGTCCTTGAACGACGTCACGGTGCCGTCCGCGAAGATGATGCCGTTGCCCTCTGCCGGCGGGCCGATATCGACGCGTAATTTGCCGGGCGGCATCAAGGCTTCATGCCAGGTCTCGCTTGAGGTGGTACCGTCAGCCTTATGGGTGACGCTTTTTTGCGTGAAGGTGAGGGTGCCGTACCAGTCGTTCTGATAGCGATCATGCATTGCGCTCAGTAGCGCCTCGCCATTGCCAATCTCCTGGGCATGCGCGCCAATGGCAATGGGCAGAACGCAAGCAATGCTCAAAAGCCCAACCCAGCTCTTCAAACCTCGCATACGGTTCGCTCCCAGCAAAGTTTGTCATACGTCAATGCGACGGCCAGAGTTCCCTACCTGAGATCAGCCGCCTAATTCTTAAGGAATCGAAAACAGCTTCCAACCGTCTGCCTGGAGGTTGAAGATGAAATCGACGAGCTTCTGATCCGGGCATTGCGAGTTCTGGATTTGGGCCACCAGCACAGCTTGCTGCACGCCATTCCGGGTGACCTCGCTTGCGGCGGTGCGCACCTTCTCGGAGTGAGTGAGCAGCTCCCGGTAGGAGCAAGTGCGGGCGCTGTTGTCCAGCCTAATGAACTCGTCGATGCAAGAGGAGTCGAACAGCTTGCAATACAGACCGCGATGTGACTGGAACTGCTGTTCGATTTCATCGCGCGTCTCATGATGAGCATCTGACCCGACGCTGACGCCGCCTTCGGGGACATAGGACAGGATTCTGTCGCGATTGCCGTCGCGAAGTCCGGCGAAGAATTCGCGCTCCAGCGTGGCCACGGAAGTATGGCTGGAGGCCTGATTATCAGGTGCAGGAATGGACTGCGACGCAGTTCCGGCAGAAATTCCGAGCAAGAGGGCGAGGACGAACGCAGATCGGCAAAGCAAGCGGCGCGCGGCCAGACCAATCACTTTCCTGCCCTGGCCCGCTTTGCCTTGGTTGTAGGCTTGAGCTTCGCCTTCCCGGACACGTTTGCGCTGGAGACTTTCGGGGAGCCGTTTTCCTCTTTACTCTGCAACTCTTGCTGCCGGCGTTTAGGCAGACGCTCCCAAACCAGGCGATAGGAGTCCGCGATCAGCTCGCGCAATTCGGAGTCGGGCAAGGTATTGAACTGCTCGAGACTGACCCACTGCGCACGGGCCAGGTAGGCGGCCGGCCGGACGCCGGGCCGCTCGCAAAGCTGGGGAAATACTTCCGAACTGCACTTGAACGAGAGCCGCACCGGGCCAGGTTCAAGTGCGCTCACTACGAACAGCTTGCCATCAACCTTGAAGCAGAGATCACAACCCCACTGCACGTTTTCGGTGGTATGAGGGAAATCCAGGCAGTAACGCCGAATGGCTTCAATGTCCATGGTTTGCTTCCTTGCTCGTGTCTGGCCAATCGCGCATCATCACGCACTTGGTATAAGCGAGACGAAAGCCGCGCCGCTCCATGTTGCGCTGCGACCCGCTTCCGGGATGCGTGCTGACCACAGCATACTCGCACTCGGCCAACGCTGCCTCGTGCAGACGCTGTGCGATAAGGGCGCTCTGGACGCCGCGACGACGAAATTCCGGCAGCGTGGCAGTGCCAAACAGCGCAGCAATGCGAGCTTCGGGAATGATGCGGCCGCCACATCCGCCGACTACTTTACCTTCGATGCGGGCGAGAAAAGCGAGAGCGCCCGGCAGTGCTGCAAATCCGCCAAACACCTCCTCCGCGACCTGAATTTCCTGTGCGAAGCCCCGGGCGATGGCAGACATCCAGGGCTTGATTGTGGCGGGACTGACGCGCTCAACGACAATGCCGGAAGGAATGGTGAATGGCTCCCCGGGGTTGATGGGCCGGATGAGCACGGAATTGAACTCGGCGATGCGATATCCGCGCTCGCCCAGCAAGGCGCGCAGGGATTCATGAGCAAGCGGCGATACGACCACCGTTGACGGGACTCCGCGGCTGCGGAAGAAGTCTTCCACCCGGTCCATCTGTTGGGCAGTTACCTCTCCCTCAAATCCCATGCCTACGATCTGGTTCACGGGATAAGTTGGACCGGCAAAGTAAGCGATACCGCCGGCTACGTGCTCGGTGGCGATAGGATCTGAAGGGCTGTAGCGACGAAGCTCCTCGACGCAATCGGGCAGGATCATCTCCGCCATCTCAAGACGGCGGGCGAAGTCTACATCCACAAAATTAGACAGTTCTTGGACTGCAAGGGCCGTGATCTGGGACATGCGAAACTCCCTCTTCGTTGTATACGGACGGGTGGCGTACACCGCGAGCGGCGCGTGTGGGAGCGGAGTTTCGTTCTAGCGGACGGCGAAAGTCACAGGCGGCTCGGGTTGCAGTCTAGCGCAGACATCCCGTCCAGGGGAAGAGGTGTGCTAACGTTTTCGCCGTATGCCTGAGAAACCATGTTTGTCGCTTGACGGAGAAATAGCGCTTGTCAGCGGGGGGTCGCGGGGGATCGGCGCGGCCACTGTCCGTATGTTTGTGCGCGCCGGAGCGCGAGTCGCATTCAACTACCGCAGCGGAAGGGCGGAGGCTGAGGCGCTGGTCGAGGAGTGCGGCGCGGACCGTGCTCATGCCATTCATGCGGACCTCACGGGAACAGGCGGCGCCGAGACTCTGGTGCGATCGGCGGTCGAACATTTCTGCGCGCTGCATGCGCTTGTTGTCAATCATGGCATCTGGCCTGCGGTTGATGCGGGCGTGGACCAAATGAGCGACGAGCAATGGCACACGACGATCGCAACTAACCTGGACAGCAGCTTCGCTCTTATTAAGCACGCGGTCGCGCAGATGAAGCGGCAAGGCCTGGGCGGGAACGTCGTTCTAGTCAGCTCGACCGCCGGGCAGCGTGGAGAAGCCGGACATTGCGACTACGCAGCGACGAAGGGCGCACTCATCAGCATGACAAAGGGACTCTCCACCGAGTTGTCGCCGTTCGGAATTCGCGTGAACTGCGTCGCTCCCGGTTGGGTGGAGACACCGATGACTGCCAGCACGCTCAGCGATCCGGAGAGCCGTAGAAAGGTTTTCGGCACAATCCCGCTGGGTCGAGTGGGCACGCCGGACGAGATTGCCGCGCCGATCTTGTTCCTCTGCACAAAGTACGCGGGATTTATTACCGGCGAAATTTTCAATGTCAATGGTGGGGCGGTGCTGGTCGGGTAAAGCAACGGTCACAAGCTGTGCTTACGGCAAGGAACCAGGTTTTTTCCCACTTGACGGGTAGTTTGAGTGTTTGGCCAAAAGTTTTTCGCTCCGGAGGCCTTGAATTTCGTTGATTCTTGCTTTCCGTGTTCCACTTAATCCAAAACGCATCCAGCAGGGATCCCCCCCAGTACTGCTTAAAAAATAGGATAAAAATTAATTAATTCAACTTTAGATTTTACAAAATTAATATACAAGTTAATATTATTTCGAACTGAGTTTTAAAATGACTTTCAAGACCTCATGTCCGCAATGCAGTCAGCCCTTCAAAATCACGCGGCTGTCGTGCCCAACTTGCAATGTGTCGTTGGAAGGGCAAATCGAGCTTTCCGCACTTGCGCAGCTCCCGCTCGAAGATCAGGCCTTCGTGATGGCGTTTGTTCGTCATCACGGATCAATCAAGAAGATGGAGAGCCTGTTCGGCATCAGCTATCCGACAGTAAAGAATCGGCTGAATGCGATTGCCGCGGCACTGGATAAGTCGATGCAGGCGCCGTCTCCACGGGGGTATGTGCTGGAGCTACTTTCACGTGGCGAGATCACGGTCGAGGAAGCCTTGGACAGGCTCGGTTGAGATCGCGATAAGGAGGAATCAAAATGTCTGTCGAAACGAGAAAGATTCTGGAGATGCTGGCCGCAGGAAAAATCACTTCTGACGATGCGGAACGGCTGCTCGACAAACTATCAGCGACGCCGGATGTCGGCGGCATTGGAGAAACTGTCGCCGCAGCAAATGGTGGGACCAAGAAGTTCCTGCGCGTTCTGGTTGAAAAGCCTGGCGATGAAGACGTGAATGTGCGGGTGCCGCTCACATTCGTGCGTTCGGGAGTGAGACTTGCGGGCGTTTTGCCTTCGCGAGTGTTGGAGAAGCTGCAAGCGGAGGGCCTCGATCCCAAGCTGTTCACGCAGCATGTCGAACAGTCTCTGGACGAACTTCACGTCGATATGGAAACTAAGTCAGGAAAACACGTGCGGATCTTTTGCGAGTAGGCTGCCACCCTCGGCGGCTGGGCAGGGCAGACAAACTAGAAGGCGGGAAGAAAGCTCCGGAAGATGCGAGAACGAGTAGTCGAGGTTCGCCGAAAATCCAGGACTGCGGGACGCGTTGAGCACCGGGTGGAGCGGCCCGGGCCGACGAGCTGGTCCAAGAACTGGCCACTGATTGGCTGCCTTCTCCTCGTGGTTGCGACGGTCGCAGTCTATAGCCAGGTCTCCTATCACCCTTTTCTGGTCTATGACGATCAGGACTACGTGGTCAACAACGCTCACATCAAACAAGGCTTTGATTGGGAGAGCGTGAAGTGGGCTTTTACCACCTACACGAATGGCAACTGGCATCCCTTGACCTGGTTTTCCCACATCCTGGATGTCCGGATCTTCGGCTTGAACTCTGCCGGGCATCATGACGTCAACCTGCTGCTGCATGTAATCAACGTGCTGCTTCTGTTCTGGGTGTTGTGGCGGGCGACGGGGTATCCCGGCCGCAGTCTGATGGTGGCCGCGCTGTTTGCACTCCATCCGATTAACGTCGAATCGGTGGCCTGGATTGCGGAGCGCAAGAACCTGCTCAGCATGTTCTTCTTCCTGCTTGCTCTCGGCGCTTACCGCTGGTACGCGCGCGAGCCCCGCGCGGGACGTTATGGTGCGGTCGCACTGTTGTACGCCTGTGGTCTGATGGCCAAGCCCCAGGTGATCACGTTTCCTTTTGTTCTTCTGCTTTGGGATTACTGGCCCTTGCAGCGGATGGCCTTCGATGACAAGGAGGCCCACCACGACCTTCCGACGCGGAGTTTTTCTGCGCTGTTGTTGGAGAAGGCGCCGCTTTGCGCCCTCGCCGTGGCAAGTGCCATCGTCACTTTAAAGGCACAGCGGGCAGGGGGAGCGCTGAGCGCGACCGGTTGGCAACTTCGCCTGGAGAATGCGATCGTTTCCTATGCCTCTTATCTAGGCAAAGCATTGTGGCCCTCGCACCTGGCGCCCATGTATGTCCACCCCGAAAACTCTCTGAACATTACGCAGATCGTTGGGTCACTGGCGCTGCTGCTTGGTATTACCGCGCTGGTGTGGCTGGGACGGAAGCGCCGCTATCTGCCTGTGGGATGGTTATGGTTCCTCGGGACTTTGGTACCGATGATCGGTGTCGTGCAAGTGGGGTCGCAGGCGATGGCCGATCGCTACGCTTATCTGCCGTTCTTGGGCTTGTTCATCATGGTCTGTTGGGGAGTCTCGGATTTGCTGTTGACTGCGCTCAGGGTTGAAGAATCCGGAGAACGAGTCCGCCGGCAGTATGGGCTGATGGCCGAAGCGGGGATGGGTGTTGCAGTGCTGTTAGTGTTGATGGTGCTCACCTATCGCCAACTGGGGCACTGGAAAGACGAGGTGACCCTATGGGAATACACTCTGCAGGTCACCAGCAACAACTATGTGGCCGAAGGAAATCTTGGGGTAGCACTGGAGAAGGACGGGCGACCTTTTGACGCGATGCCGCACTTCTTCAAAGCGGTTGCGGTTCATCCTTCTTATTCCATGGGCAACGTGGAAATCGCCATGTATTACCAGCGGATGGGAATGCTGCCCGAGGCCATCGCACAGGACAAGAAGTTGCTGAGCCTGCCATTGCTACCGGCTGCGCGGGCTGAGATCCTCAGCAATATGGGATTTGCTTACGGCTCACTAGGGGACTACGTTCTCGCCCGAAAGAGCTTCGAGGAAGCGGTGAAGGACAACCCAGATCACAGCCGGGCGTGGATGGGGTTAGGCGTGGTAACCCAAAGATCTGGGAACCTAAGCCAGGCCATCGAGGATTATGGGCATTCCATCCAGGGACATCCCTCGGATGTCACGTACTTGCTGCTGGCACGAGCATTACAAAAGAGCGGCCGTAATGTCGAAGCTCAAACGGCATTACAGCATGCCAGCTTACTGTCGTCCGATCTGAAGCGGGCACAGCAAATCGCAGATTCCCTTATCGGCCAATGACTCAGCGCCGACGCTTACGGTAATACGCCGTAGACCGTCAACGTTCCTGCTCCGCCGACGTAGACATGCCCATTGGCAATCGTGGGAGCAGTGAACTTGATTGCTGTTCCCGCCGTGTCACGCGACCCGGCTTGCGAACTGTTGTACAGCTCGGTCGCAAGATTGTCTGCGCGATAGGCATGAAGCACTGCGGGTCCTGGCGTGTTGACTCCGCCACTGGGCTGACCGCCGAAATACACGGAGTTATCGAGCACTCAGACGACAGCCTCGGTCCCGTTGGTGGAGATCATTGGAGTCGGTCCGGGATAGGCGAATGTTTGTGGCGACTGGCTCGCCGCAGAACTCGGGAGCAGTCCGGCGGCAAACTGATATTGCTTCAGGTTCCCATTCGTCGCGCCAAAGAAGATCCAGTTGTGGGATGAGAGCGCACCAGATCCTGTTGCCAGCTGCGAGATGCCAGTAAGCAATTCAGGTCAGTCGTCTGGATCCAAGTAGCTGGTTACTCGTCGCTGGGGGATTCGACGAAGCCCATTTCGCCAAGATGGCTTTCGGGCAAATCCACATTGGCTTCGGTCGTGTGGTTGTTGGTGCGCAACTCTGAAAGGATGGCGTGGGTTTCGCTTTCCGGCAGTCCGGCGCTGTGGTGCAGAAACTCATCCAGGCCCTCGGGAGTAAAGACCTGCACCCAGGAGTTGGCGCCAAGGTTGTAGTTCACCTGATACTGCGGCGGGTCAACCGACAAGCGAAAGATGTGTAAGTTTCCTGGCATGCGCCTTCGGTCTGCAAGCGGAATTGTACGTTCAACGCTCGTTTGTGCCTATGCAATGCGTCAGTCAAAAAAATAGCGGGACAATCCCCGCGACCAGTGCTATCCGGATTGGGTTAGGATTCCATCGGCGAGGCTTCCGGAAAGCGCAGCTTGCATTTGGACAGCGCCCGGTTCAGCATGTCCTCCACTTCAGGTTCCTCCCAGCTCTTTGCCATCGCGAGCTCGCTCACCAACAGATAACGGGCGCGCTCCAACATCTTTTTCTCGCGGAAGCTGAGAGGCTTTACCTGGCCGAGCAGCAGCAGACTCTTTAGCACCTCGGCAACATCGATCAGAGAACCGGTCCGCATCTTATCCGAGTTCTCCTTGAAGCGGTACTTCCAGTCAGCGTGGTTCTCGCACTTGCCATCCGTCAGGAAGTCGAGGATCTTCTGCACCTCGCCATTGCGGATAACGCGCCTTAGCCCCACGCTGCCCACATTCTGGAAGGGCACCATCACTTTTAAACTGCTGGCTTTTATTTTCAGGAGGTAGAATCTTTCGATCTGGGAGCCGATTGTCCTGCTGCTGATCTGCTCGATGACACCGACCCCGTGGTTCGGGTAAACGACCTTGTCTCCGATGCTAAAACTTTGGCTATTCATGAGGGCCGGAGCTACTGATCCCCAGAGCCTAGTCTGGGTTACGAGGGGAACGTCAATATATACGTGCAGTATACCCCTCTCATGAACATGGGTCAACCGCACCCGGGCTTGCGATAGTCTCTTAATAAAGCACTATACTTCCCCGATGACGACATGGCTGTTTCAACTGGCGGTCATCTGTCTCTTGACTCTGATGGCAATAGCGCAGTGGCTTGACTGGGACTCTGGCATTCAAGAAAGGCAATTCGATTGCCACTACAGGAAGCGTGGAGCCTAAGTGCAACTCTTCGGCCGCCATGGCCCCTAGTGCGTCAGTGCAAAGGCGCGCCACTCACGTATAATCATGGGATGGCTTGGGGCGTTGGTTTGCCTGAGCCCATCGATTCCGAAGTATGCCTGAGCACATCAAGAAGAAGTTGGCCGAGGAAATCGCTGTCCTGGAACACGAGCTTAACCACGAACTTCCCAAAGAACTAAAGAAGGCTGTCGCCATGGGTGACCTCAGCGAGAATGCCGAGTATCACATGGCCAAGCAGCGGCAGGAATTTGTGCGCGCGCGGCTGGGACAGCTTAAGCAGCGTATGGCCGACCTTTCGATGGTCAATATGGCCAATATCCCCCGCGACCGTGCCGCGATCGGCTCAACTGTCGTAGTGTACGATTCGACTAAGGAAGAGGAAATCGAGTACAAGCTGGTCACCAGCGAGGAATCGGATGTGACGAAGGGGTTAATTTCCACCAGTTCGCCGATTGGACGCGCGTTAATGGGCAAAAAAGTCGGCGACGTGAGCGAAGTGGTGACGCCCACCGGCAAACGCGAACTCGAGGTGCTCAAGCTCATCACCATTCACGACGAGGCGTAAACGAGGCGGCATGACCTGGACGAGCGCAGTCGGGCGGTCCTGCAAGTGGCTGCTGTACAAAATCGTGCGTGGCCTCGCGCTCACCCGCATCTCCCCTAACGCCCTGACCTTCATCGGATTACTAATCAACGTGGTCGCGGGCATTCTGTTCGGATACGCTCACGCCGAAAATCAGCGCCGGATTTTCCTCTACGCCGGGCTGGTGATCATCGGCGCCGGCATCTTCGACATGGTCGACGGCCGAGTCGCCAGAGCGACGAATCAAGTCACCCAGTTCGGCGGATTCTTCGATTCCATCATCGATCGCTATAGTGACGTGGCGCTCTTCTTTGGACTGTTGGTGTACTACGCACGGGCAAACCGGTTTTTCTATGTTGTAATGGTGGCGTTCGTAATGGTCAGCTCGGTGATGGTGAGCTATGCACGCGCCCGCGCCGAATCGCTCATCCCAAGCTGTAAGGTTGGTTTTATGGAGCGCCCGGAGCGTATCGTGCTGGTCATCATCGGCGCTCTGTTCAATCGCATGGGTCCGGTCCTGTGGGTCATCGCTGTCCTGAGCACCATCACTGTCATTCACCGCATCCGCCACACTTACCAGGTGCTGCGCGAAATCGAACCTCCACCGATTCCGGTTCCACCCGACCCGTTAAAGTTCGAGGAGATTGTAGGGTAGAAGGATATACTTCTTCTCCGGCCTCAATATGGGCAGGGGCTCCCGCTAACCATGCAGCTCAGAGGTAGGTCACTCGTCTGGCTCCTTCTAATCCTCAGCCTCTCCGCTGTGCTGGATGTGGGCGTGGCGATGACGGCGTCGGTTACCACCGACGAACAGGGTCACCTCGGATATGGCAAACGCATTCTTCAGGGCCACGCCGATCGCCTGGTCCCTGCGGTGTGCGACAGTCAGATGCCTGTTTCAGCATTGAATGCTGCGCCCCTGGAGGTCGCTTCGCAACTCGAGGCTCGCCAGGTGCTGCATCCATTATCTGAGGACGCAACTCTTGAGCTCGCCCGTATTCCCACCATTCTGGCGGCGTTGGCGTTGGGTCTTCTGGTGTACTTGTGGACCTACGACCTGTACGGTGAGGGGCCGGCATTGGCGTCATGCCTGCTTTGTACGATCTCCCCCAACCTGATTGCACATGGAACATTAGTAACGACAGACATGTACCACACAGTGGGAGTGGTTGGATCGCTCTTCCTGGTTCATCGTTTTCTTCGCAATCCCACCCTGGGCGCGACAATTGCTGCCGCTGTAGCGCTGGCCCTGGCCCAGGTCGCTAAGTCTTTCGCGATTGTCCTCTACGTGGTTAGTTACCTGGCCATTGCGTTCGTGATGCTCAGGCGCACTCCGACCCAATCTCTGACGCCGCGTCGTGTTTTGCTGTTCACCGCAATCGCTGCGGTGGCGTTTTTCGCCACACTGAATGCGGCATTCTGCTTCGACCGTACGTTCCATCCTGTGAGTTATTACGTCAGCGAGGCACGCGGACATCATATTAATAAGGCTTTCTTAGATCGACTTCAGCAGCGGCCATTGATTAGTCACGTTCCGGTCCCTTTTCCTGTCCCTTTTATAGAGGGACTGGCGATGATGAGAATGAATGAGCAGAGCGGCCGCATGATGGGCAATATCTACCTCCTGGGAGAAGTACGTGACACTACCGATCCCTCGGTGCGCGGATTTAAGTCCTATTACGCAGTGGCTCTCTTTTATAAAGAGCCGATAGCACTGCAGATCCTCTTCGTGTGGGGCCTCGTCTGGATCGCCAGGAATCGCAAGTTGGAGGACTTTGTAGTGGGAGAGGGACTATTGCTCGCGGCTGCTGCGATCCTCTTGCTCTGGTTTTCATTCAGCAGGGCGCAGATAGGCATCCGGCACATTCTCCCTGCATTGGCGATCGAAACGATAATCGCCGGCGCCGCTTTCTATAACTTCTCAGCCAAATCGCTGGCGCAGAAAAGCGTATTGTGCCTTCTGGTTCTATGGATGGCTATTTCCGTCGCCAGCTACTATCCGCAGATGATTCCCTATATGAACGAATGGGTCCACGACCGGCGGCTCTCCTACACGATTTTGTCGGACAGCAATCTCGATTGGGGCCAGGACCACGCAGCAGTTGCCGAGTTCCTCAAGAAGAATCCTGATGTCGTTCTCGATCCGCCGAGACCGGTAGCTGGGCGTGTGCTTGTGAGGGCCAACCGCTTGACGGGAGTGTACCGCTGGGATTCTGCCACTTATCTCGCCAAGCGATATAAGCCGGTAGCGCAGGTCGGCTACGCGCACTTCCTGTTCGTTGTGCCCGCAGAGGATATCGCTTCGGCCCGACCATAGTACGGAGCGAGGGGCTGTTTTCAGGTGCGCCAATGTCTTCGCAACGGCGTCACTTGAGATGAACTGCAGCTTCGGCTTGCGTAGGTGCAGGTGCGCCTTTTTGCCGCGGCCGGGCGACTACGGCCCCATACTTTGGCTTGATCTTGTGACACTCCGGATTGCAGTAAACGCCTTGATGGCTCTTGTCTGTCTGAGGATCCGGCATAGGCGAGGCGACGGCAGCGTCGCGATCGGCTTCCAATTGGCGCTCCACGTCTTCGATTAGCTTTTCGTTTTCATTGGCGCTGAGCCACTGCTTCTCATTAACCAGATAGTTCTCGAAGCGCGCGATGGGATCGCGGGCGCGCCAATACTCAAGTAGTTTTGCCGGAACGTATTGCGCGGCGTCGTGAATGGCATGCCCCTTCATGCGCATCATCTTGGCTTCAATCAAGGTTGGGCCTTCGCCACGACGCGCTCGCCCGCAAGCTTCGTGCGCCACGTCATAAACCTGGCAGGGGTCGGTGCCGTCCACAATTACTCCAGGAATGCCGTAGGCGATGGCGCGCTCGGCAAGGTCCTTGACGCAGAACTGCATGTCCGCCGGTGTCGAGTAGCCCCACAGGTTGTTCTCGACGATGAGCACGAGCCCCAGCTTCTGCACGGCAGCAAAATTCAGGCTTTCGTAGGTGACGCCGGTGGACTGGCCGCCATCGCCAACATAGGTCAGGCCGGCGATGTTCTTGCCCTGCATGCTGGCTCCCAGGCAGACGCCGGCCATCACGCCGATCAACTCACCCAACATGGAGATTGGCGCACACACATTGCGGCGCTGCCAATCGCCAAAATGCGACGAGGCATCGCGCCCCCAGGTCGGCGAATCACCCTTGGCCATGTACTGCCGCATGATGTCACGCGCGCTGAAGCCGCGAACCAGCATCGCGCCCTGGTTGCGGATCATTGGGCCAAGCCAGTCGTCAGGTCCGAGCGCATACGCCGAGGCACACGAGCAGCCCTCCTGGCCCAGCCCGAAGTAGACGCCGCCGACCACCTTGCCCTGCTTATAGAGATTCTCCAGTGCAACTTCCATGCGGCGGTTCAGCAGCATCCAGCGGTAGATCGCAATGCACTGCTCGCGCGAGAGATATTTCGAGTCGCGCAGCGGCGGAGGCGCAGCGCTTAGGTCGCCTTCGACCCGATATTCGCAACTTTCGCCTTCGCCGCATAAGTAAATGCGGAACTCGGGACGCTCCAGGCGGTAATCGGGGATGTTGTAGCTGCGGAGTGAAGAGGAAGCCGAGTCGTCGCGCGCGCTTTCACGTCTTCCGGCACCGTTGCCTGAATTAACGCCGCTCGAACTGTTTCGGGGCGATGAGGTCTTGGTGTCGGTCGGCTTGGGCGAACCGTCGGCCTGCTCGTCGGGAGCTGGCGTTTTGGGTGACTTCTGCGACGGAGCGAGAGGTACTTTCGCCGCGTTCTTGGTCGATGGCTTCGAATTTCCGCGCTTCTTGTGAGGCATCGCAGAAGCAACGATAAATCCATGGCGAATACGAAGCAAGTTGCGGAAAGGCCGCTACACAAATTCGCTACCATCACCGTGTAGTTCGCGCAGCTCTTTCGGCGGGCGCGCAAGGATGTCCTGATTGGCCGGTGACTGTGCTGGCTGGATTCTCGGGCGTGCCGCCACTTGGCCCATAAGATCGTCCAGTGATTCGAGCCACAGCATCTGCGACTGAAACACTCGCCCGAAGTTACGTGACGCGGCGGCCGCGACTTCGTCGAGAGTTATGGATTTCTGCAACTCCCGTTCCATGGATGTGACCTGCTTTCCGGTGAGGCCGCACGGAACAATCAGCGTGAAGTAATCCAGCTCCGTGCTGACGTTCAGCGCAAAACCATGTGTGGTGACTCCGCGCGAAATGTGCACGCCGAGGGCAGCAATCTTTGCTTCAGGCTTGTTGCGCAAGGCGTAGGTCCAGACGCCGGTAAGCCCTTTCACCCGCTGCGTGCCGATGCCGAAATCGCCGCAGGTGCGAATCAGTACTTCTTCCAGACGGCGTACGAACTCCACCGCGCCCACCTTCGGCTCAAAGCTGCGCAAGTCGAAGATGGGATAGGCAACGAGTTGCCCCGGGCCGTGAAAGGTCACGTCGCCGCCGCGGTCGATTTCAAACAGCTCGACCCCGCGCTGCGCCAGGAACTCTGGCGAGGCGAGCACGTTCTCCAGCTTCGCGTTGCGCCCGAGCGTGATGACCGGAGGATGCTCCAGAAGCAGCAAAGTGTTCTCGATGCGGCCCTCTTTGCGGAGCTGCAGGAGTGTCCGCTGCAGCTGGAGAGCGGTGTCATAGGGAACCAGACCGAGATGGAGGACGTGGATCATAAGGCGGCAATTAGCAATTAGCCGTTAGCAACTAGCTTACAACGCATTAGATAAGGACAACGGGATTTCGGAAGCACGCTTACGCAGAAACTTTCCAGGCTTCAGGAGCGCCGGTTTGCGAAAGCCAGGGCAGAAGAGCTAATTGCTAACTGCTAATCGTTAAGTGCTGCGTGTGAGTCTTTTTCTCCCCCTCGCTCGTATATCCCGTTAGTATGATCGCCACCGCCTTCAGCTTGCTGGGTACGATGGAGACCGAAGAGGCCCAAATCGCACGAGGGCTCCGGCGCCGCGATCCTGATCTGCTTGACGCCCTTATCGAGCAGTACCAGCACCGCTTGCTGCGTTACCTGCTGCATTTGACGGGCAATCGCGCCGTCGCCGAGGACCTTTTCCAGGAGACGTGGCTGCGGGTTTTGGAAAAGGGCCACCTGTACGACGGCCGCAATCGCTTTGCGACCTGGCTGATGTCGATCGGCCACAACGTGGCGATCGATTACCTGCGCAAGCGCAGTCCGGCCAGCCTGGACGACATGCACGACCCGGAAGATGGCGCGCCATTCGAACCACCGGCAGGTGGGCCGTCGCCTTTTGAGCAAGTCGCTGCAAATCAGCGGCGGGAGATGTTTGGGGAGGCTTTGCAACAAGTGCCGCCGCTGTTTCGTGAGGTATTGGTGCTGCGCTTTCAGGAGCAGATGAAGCTGGAGGAGATCGCAAAGCTGATCAAAATTCCAGTCTCGACCGTGAAAACCAGAATCTATCGGGGCGTCCAGGCTCTGCGGCCGCTCATCAGGGGAGGCGCGCAATGAGCAATCATGATCACGACCGTGCCATCGATCTCATTACCCGGCGCGGAACCGAAGATCTTGGCGCAGCCGATTTGAGCTGGCTGGAAGCACACTTGGAAGTTTGCGCCGAATGCTCCATATACGCTGAGGCGTTCGACAACACCGGCCGCTTGCTTCGGACGAGTGCGATTACCGCCAGCCCGGCATTGGTGGCGAACACGCAGACGCGAGTTCGGGCTCGGGCCACTTACCTGCGCGAACAGCGCTCGCGGACGGTGCTGATCACGATTTCGTTCTGCCTGGGAATGTGCTCATCGGCGCTATCAGGATCGCTGTGGTGGAGATTTGGAGCGTGGGTAGCGGAGCGACTGGGATGGTCACCGGCGATAGTCGAGCCGGGCATTTTCGTTGCTTGGATGCTGCCCGCGGTTCTCATCGCCGCTGCGATGCTCGCTTCGTCGCATCCTGTGATCGATAGATCCTTACTCATGGGGACGGGGATGGTTGGCGAGGAGCGGGAAGGGGGCCGCTGATGGCGCAATACAGGTCACGTTTGCAAGAAGAGTTGTCGATCATTCCGCTGGGCTGGGTGATTGCCGCGGGCGTCGGGCTTGCAGCAGTCGAGGTTCTTTGTCTTGTCTTCATCCCAAGGTGGGCGCCCCATGATCTGCCGCCACAACCATGGTGGACGTTGATTGGGGTTGTCGGCGCGGTACTGCTGGCCGCAACGATTCTGCTGATCGGGTACATCTACGCCGACGCCAAGCGCCGCGGCATGAATGCAGTGCTGTGGACGCTTCTGGTGATCCTGATTCCCAAGCCGATTGGGTTTATCGCGTATTTCCTGCTACGCAAGCCGCTGGCGCAGCCGTGCCCCAATTGCAAATATCCCGTTGGCACGGACTTCGCATTCTGCCCAAAGTGCGGCTATGCCCTTGCCCCGAGCTGTCCTGGGTGCGGCCGTGCCGTACACCGCGACTTTGTCTGCTGTCCTTATTGCGGGAAGCCGGTGGCAACTCAGGCGCCAGATCTCAGTACGTGCTAGGCGGAATAAACCGTGATGCAGGAAAAAGAAGCCGGTCCACAGCGAAAACTACTTCTTTGGGGCACGCTGATCGTCCTGGCGCATTTTGCTATCGTGATCTGGCATTTAGTTCTGCTGATGAAGGTTCAGCCCGGAATGCCGACAGCGGCACTTTTGCTGCTGGTCCTAATCAACCTGATTCCGGCAGCCGGACTGATACTGTTTGTCAAGGGCTTCCACAAAACAGCTGCGAGCATGATCATGGCCCCGCTCGGGGTAGCGCTGGTCATAGGCTTCTACAGACACTTCTTGAGCGCCGGAACGGATAATGTATTGCACATGCCGGCCGGCAAGTTGACACTTGCTTTTCAAATCAGCGCCATGGTGCTGGCAGTTCTGGAAGCCGCGGGCTGCTGGATCGCGGCTCGGATGTTCGCCGCCGATTTTCGAAGGCCGTGATTCTCCCCGGCGTCCTACTCTGCTACGCGACCGAATTGACTCTCATTTAGAATCTCCTGCGAGGGGGGCAATCATTCATGGCAGCGGTTACTTATCTGGAAGCGATTCGCCAGGGCATCTGGGAAGAGATGGAGCGCGATCCCGCGGTGTTTTGTATCGGCGAGGACATTGGAATCTACGGTGGCGCGTTCAAGGTCACGGACGGCATGATCGATCGCTTTGGCCCGGAGCGCGTGGTGGACACGCCGATATCGGAGATGGCCATCATCAACGCCAGCTTTGGCGCAGCGCTGACCGGTATGCGGCCGGTTGCGGAATTCCAGTTCATGGATTTCATCAGTTGCGCTTTCAACCAGATCACCAACATGCTCGCCAAGGCACATTTCCGCTGGGGCGCGCCCGTTCCGGTGGTGGTGCGCGGGCCCTCCGGCGGTGGTGTACATGGCGGACCGTTTCACTCGCAGAATCCAGAGACCTACTTCGCCCACACGCCGGGGCTGAAGGTGGTCTGTCCGGCAAGCGTCTACGATGCCAAGGGGTTGATCAAGTCCGCCATTCGCGACAACAATCCGGTGCTGTTCTTCGAGCACAAGTTCCTATATCGGCGCATCAAGGAAGAGCTGCCGGCCGGTGATTACACGGTGCCAATCGGCCAGGCTCGGCTTGCCCGCGAGGGCCGCGACGTCAGCGTCATCACCTACGCAGCGATGGTTTATACCGCGCTGGAAGCCGCAGAGATCCTGGCCAAAGAAGGCATCGAGCTCGAGGTTGTGGACCTGCGCACTGTGCTCCCGTTGGACCGCGAAGCGATCCGGCAAACGGTTGAAAAAACGAACCGCGTAATTGTGCTGCATGAAGACACCAAAACCGGCGGCATCGCCGGCGAGGTTGCCGCAATCATCAACGAAGAGTGTTTCGATTCTCTCGCTGCGCCGATTACACGTATCGCCTCGGCCGATACTCCGGTGCCATTCTCGCCACCCCTGGAAGAAGTGTTCTTGCCTAGAGTGGAGGACGTGGTGCGCGAAGCACGGCGGCTTCGGCGCTACTGACCGACTGCTTCGAGCCGTAGTAGGATGATGAATCCTGTACTTGTGAGCCAGGAGTCTTAAGGAGAGCGATGCGCGGATTCATCATCGGAGTAATTGTTGCGCTTCTGTTGATTTTTGGAGGTGCTTACATCTATACGACGACGGGGCATTTCGATATACGAGCAGTAGGTAACACCCCTGGCACCTTGGAGCGGAGCATCGCGAATAAGTCGATGGACGAATGGGTCGACGACCACGCCTCCAAGCAGGCAAACCCGTTCCAACCCACGATGGACAACATCATGGACGGCTCCATGACCTATGACAAGAATTGCGCCTTATGTCATGGGAGCCTGAAACAACCCATCTCGCCGATGCAGACAAAGTTCTATCCCAACGTGCCGCAATTGATGAGCCGCACTCCCGACGACCCCGATGGCCACCTGTTCTACGTTATCAAGTACGGCATCCGTTACTCCGCAATGCCGGGTTGGGATGGCGTCCTGTCAGACGACGATATATGGAAGACTGTCGCGTTTATCAAGAACTCCAGCCAGATGAAAGACGCGTCGCAACAGCAGAATCCGCAAAACTTGAAGCACCTGGACAACTCCAAGCAGCCGGAACCGGAGCAGAAGAAGTGAGGGCTCAACTAGCATTTAGCGTTAGCAATTAGCTACTCGCTACTCTCCAGTTAACGAATCGAAACAGCCACCAGCGACAGGCTCATCTTTGAACGCTTGTCGCTCCTGCCAAGTGCTAACTGCTAAATGCCGCTTTTCTCACCCATTTGGCTTCACGTATTTGGTGTGGCTGTCCGTCTTTAGCTTGAAAGGATCATCGGGGATCTTCTGGTTAATTTTTATGTTGCTGTACTTGGTGATGCGGTAGTCTCCCGAGGGTTCATCGAATCGCTGCTGCACAGGAACCCCGCGCGCCGGATCGATCCACAGCGTAATGGTCTGGAACATGTTGTGCACGCGCTGTGACTTCGGCGTCAGCAGCACCTTGGCAGCGTTTATCCCTTGTACCTGCTCCATGCCGCCAAACTGCACGTCGTAGGACTTGGTGAGTGAGTGTCCACCGCCGCCGAAGCCTAATACCAGATAGCTCTCCACGTCGGCCTTATTCTTCCCCGGGTTGTACTGCGTCACCTGGTCTATTGAGGGTTGAAAATAGCTGACGATGCCGTTGGCAAACAGCACATACTTCTTGTCCGGGGAGGTGATGTCGGCCGCCATTTCGATGCTGTCCGCCTGCCGGCGAAAGTACATAGTGCCCTTTTGCAGGTCGTGCTCATCGACTACTTTCTGGTAGGTATCAGCCGCGAAATCGGCCTGCACACTACGAAAATTGGCCGCGAAGCGGTCCATGGAGTTGAGTACCGGTTCCAGGTCCTGGGCCTGTGCTATCGAGAGCGCGCAAAAGCAGAGCCATCCAAGTAGGGCAAGAGTTCGCTTATTCATAACGTCTGTAAGAGTGAAACCGGATTCGTCTTCGGAGTTGCTTGCGGCGGAACGGTCAGAGTTCGTTTCAGCGATGCGCCCACACCTCATAAGCAATGACATGGTCGTTCTTGTCGCGTAGCGCCTGGTAGCGATCGATGCTGACGTAACCCGTGATCGGCTCGATGATTCGCAGCAGTGACTCACGAGTCTCAGCATCGCTGCCCTGTTTCACGTTAGACGCACTTACCGTGTAGAGGAAACCATCTCCCTCTTGCTTGACAATGACCTCGGCCTGATGGGGCGAGCGCTCGACCGGCTTATCGCGGAAGTTGATCCAAATGGGCACGAGAAATATGAAGGCGAGAATCAGGGTCACCATCACGTCGTACGGAACGCTCCCCCGCGGATGGGTCCACCAGAAGTAGCTTCTTACGGTCTGTCCGAAGGTACTCATTCTTGAGAGGTGTTTTTCGCTATTCGCTCTTCTCTGCGTTATGTACTTTAGTCTAGGTAGTTATGCGCCGAACTGCAAACCTGCTCCCCAACCGCAGGGACCTCCAAGCGTCCATGAACTCGGGCCACTAACCACGGACCACTATCCACTGCCTTATGTCCTCAACTCCACTACTGTTGCTCCGCCGCCACCCTCGTTTTGCGGAGGCTCGCTAACGGTTGCGACGTGCGGATGTTTGCGCAGAAACTCCCGCAGCGCCTTGCGCAAAATGCCCATTCCGCTGCCGTGCACAACTCGTAGCCGTATAGCGCCCGCCAGAAAGGCGCGGTCGACAAACTTTTCCACCGCCTGCGTGGCGTCGTCGACGGTCTGCCCGATGACGTTGATCTCGGTAGGCACGCTTTCATCCTCGCGCGCCAGCGATACATTGATGCCGCGTGAGCGCGCAGCCTCCACCGGGCTGCCGCTCGCGTGCGCAACCACACTGGCGATATCGTCGCGCGCAACTTTCATCTTCATGGCCCCGACGCTGACCTCAAACGTGTCATCGTCGAAATAGCGCAGCACGCGGGCATCGCGCCCCAGGGACTTGAGCCGCACCGTGTCTCCGACCAAGACCTGCTTGACGACATGCTGCTGCGCGTTGGGGTCGCCTGCATCGGAACCGGTGGCGTGCGCCACCACAGTCGAATCAAATTGGTCGCGGAACTCGCGGCGCATTTTTGCGATGCGGCGCTCCGCATCTTTCGACAACTTCAGCGCCTGTGCGCGGTCCTGTACCGCGTTCACCGTCTCGCGAGCCCGGTACTCGAAATCTCGCAGCACGCTTTCCAGCTTTTTTTCCAACTCGCGCAGCTTTTCCCGCTGCTCCTTTCGGCCTTCCGCGTTGAGGTGCTCACGCTGCTGAGCCAGCTCCTGCTCGCGATCGCGCAGCCTGGCGCGTTCGAAGTCGAGCTGACGCAAGTCGGTGTGCAAACGGTCGAGAAAACGCGAAACATCCTGCGCTTGCGATGTGAGCCTCTGTCGCGCGGACCCCACAATGTGGGAGTTGAGTCCAAGCCTCTGCGCGATGTTGATGCCGGCGGAAGCTCCCGGTACTCCCATGCGCAACTCGTAGGTGGGCGCCAATGTATGTTCATCAAAGCCAACGGCCGCGTTCAGCACGTCGGGAGTATTGGCCGCATAGACTTTGAGCGCAGTGTGATGCGTCGAAATGATGCTTAGACACCTAGCCTGGCGGAAGAAATCCGCGATAGCAACCGACAGGGCTGCGCCTTCCTCGGGATCGGTGGCCGAGCCCAATTCGTCCAGTAACACCAGCGACCGCTCGGTCGCATGATGGGAGACGATATCAATGTTGGTGATGTGCGCCGAAAACGTCGAAAGGTTCTGCTCGATCGACTGGTAGTCGCCGATATCGGCGAAGACGGCATCGAAAATGGGCAGCACGGCGCTGTCAGCGGGAACCGGAATTCCCGATTGCGCCATCAACGCCAGTAGCCCGACAGTTTTTAGGGCCACCGTCTTTCCGCCTGTATTGGGGCCGCTGATCACGACCTGCCGGTGCTGGGCGTCGAGCTCGATGCTCAGCGGAATCACCGCAGCCCCGCGCGCTTTCAAAGTGCGCTCCAGCAACGGATGCCGGGCTTTGCGCAAAATCAGCGCGTCACACGAGGTTGTGTCCGCTGAGCTATTGTCCTGTGATGACGTGAGCGCGGACACACCCGGCTGTGACTTTTCTTCGCCCAGCAGCTTCACCGTGACGCAATCGTAGTCTTCGGCGAAGCGTGCCTTGGCGAACTGCAGTTCCAGCTCACCAAGCGTGTTCACCGCCGCGATCAGCGCGTCGGCGTACTCCCCAAGTCGCGCGGTCATGTCGAGCATGATGCGATGAATCTCCGCCTGCTCTTCTTCCAGCAGCCGCACTAGATCGTTGTTCTGCTCGATTGTCTCCAGCGGTTCGATGAACATCGTCTGTCCGCTGGACGAAGTCCCATGCGCGACGCCCTGTACGCGCCGGCGCTGCTCAACCTTTACGGGAATCACAAAGCGCTCGCCGCGAATCGTGACCAGCTCTTCCTGGACCGTGCCACCTTCGGAGAGCCGCCGCAAGTAAGAGCGTAGCGACTCCTGAATCGTTCGCTTCTGCTTCTCGATTTCCCGTCGGATACGCGCCAGTTCGGGTGAGGCGCGATCATCGAGCGTCCCATCCGGCAGGATCTTGTTGCGAAAATGGCGCAGCAAGGGCGTGAAGTCGGCGATGCTCTGGGACAGCTCGCGTATGGCGTTCCATTTTTCCGCGATGTTGGCGGCAGGATGGAGGGCGATTTCGCGCCACTCGGCGGCGCGGTCGGCCACCAGGAGCAGGTCGCGAATGTCGGTGATCTCCAACGCGACCCCGCGGATTCGCGACTGGTTGATCAACGCTGTTGGATCCAGCAGGCCATGAAAATCGAAGCGCCCGCCTGTGCGTAGATAGCCGCGCAGCTCTTCCGTGAGCTGTTGCTGTCCGGCAATCCAGTGGCGATCACGTGACGGCGTGAGCTGAATCACCCGCTCATGTCCGAGCGGGGAAGCGGTGTATGCCGCAAGCAATTGCCGCAGTTGATCGAACTCAAGGACGCGTTCACTAGAGTGCTGCATGGAGAAGGGTGAGGTCGTCAATAGTTTTTATGTTACAGGAGGGAGTACGCCTGTTCGCCGCATTGCCTGCAATGTAAGGCGCTGGCCAAACCGGTGCTTGAGCGTATTGCCTACTAGCATAGACTCGTAGCGGCGATGGAGTTCGCCCTCAACCGCCCGCCAGGCTGATAACTCCTACCTATTTCAGGCATGGAGACTCCATCGTGAAGTATCTTTGGATTGCCTTGGGCGCAGGGTAGCCTGGAGTAGGCAGTATTTCACTGTTTATTCACGCCGGCAGGAAAATCGAAAACTATCGCGCTTTCGCGCCCTCGGCAGATAAACTGTTTCGGCGGGTAGCGGTGTTCCGCTGTAAATTCTCGGCATACCCAAGAGGAACCGATGACAGCGCATTCGGATGCATTGGTATTTTTTGGCGCAACCGGCGACTTAGCTTACAAGAAAATCTTCCCCGCGTTGCAAAGCATGGTGCAGCAGGGCACGCTGGACGTGCCGGTAATCGGTGTGGCGCACTCGGGATGGACGGTCGAGCAGTTACGGGAACGCGCTCGCGACAGCATTACCAAGCATGGCCGCGGAGTCGACGAAGAAACGTTTAAGAAACTCTGCGCGCTGCTGGATTATGTGGACGGCGACTATCGCGACGACGACACCTACACGCAATTGCGCGCGAAACTCGGCAACGCACAACTGCCGACGCACTACCTGGCAATTCCGCCCAGCATGTTCCCCGTGGTAGTGCAGGGACTTGCGAAGTCCAGCTCCGCGAAAAATGCGCGCGTCATACTGGAGAAGCCGTTCGGGCGCGATCTGTTTTCGGCACGGAAATTAAACGAAACGCTCCACCAGGCCTTTCCTGAAGAAAACATCTTTCGTATCGATCATTATCTGGGCAAGGAAGCGGTGGAAAATCTGCTCATCTTCCGCTTCGCCAATAGCTTTCTGGAGCCCATCTGGAACCGCAACTACGTTCACAGCGTGCAGATCACGATGGCGGAACAGTTCGGGGTTGAGGGACGGGGTAAGTTTTACGAGGAAGCCGGGGCCATCCGCGATGTTGTGCAGAACCACCTCTTGCAGGTTGTGGCCTTTCTCGCCATGGAGCCGCCGACCAGAATGTATGTGGATTCGGTGCGTGATGAACAGGTCAAGGTGTTTCGCACCATTCCGCCGCTCAACCCCGCCAATATCGTGCGTGGACAGTTCGACGGCTATCGCAATGAGCCGGGAGTGTCGCCCCACTCAGACGTGGAAACTTTTGCGGCGGTGCGGTTGGAAGTCGATTCCTGGCGATGGGCTGGCGTGCCCTTTCTCATCCGAGCGGGCAAGCGCCTGCCGATAACCGCGACCGAGGTTTACGTTAAGCTGCGCAAGCCGCCGTTGAGCAAGATGGGCGGGGATGGGCGGAACTACTTCCGCTTCCGGCTGGGCCCTGATATCGAGCTGAGCCTGGGTGGCCGTGTGAAGCGCCCAGGGCCCCTGATGGTGCCAATGCCGGTCGAGCTCTCGGCCGTGAAGTACACCAGTGACGACGAGATGGACGCCTATCAGCGCCTGCTGACCGACGCTATGAAGGGTGACCAGCTGCTGTTTGTGCGCCAGGACGCGGTGGAGGCCGCATGGGCCATCGTTGACCCGATCCTTGGCGACTGCTGCCCTACCGAGATCTACCAGCCAGGAACCTGGGGTCCGCCAGACTCCCGGGAGCTGGCAGCTGACATTGGCGGCTGGCACGATCCCACCTAGGACCTCTGCCGGGCCACATAACCTGACCAATTTTGTCGCGACTTTAATTGTGTTTTTTGCACACGCGTGTATCCTTGCGCTCGGAAGTGGGATTGCGTTGTCCGGCTGAGGTTGAACCGACGTGCAAGGAGCGCATATGACCTTGGGAACTGGGTTGTTATTGCTGCAATCAGACTCCGGCGGTGCTGCCGGTGCTCTTTTTGGAAGCACATTTATGCTGTTCTTTCTGGCGATTGCGGTTGTAGTTATCGTCGGCGGCTGGAAGGTGTTCGAGAAGGCTGGCCAGCCCGGATGGGCGGTGATCGTTCCATCTACAACATGTACATCATGCTCAAGATCGCCGGCCGGCCCGGTTGGTGGCTTTTGCTCTGGCTTATTCCAATCGTCAACATCGTGGTCTCGGTCATCCTGGCCATCGACATTGCGAAGTCGTTCGGGCAGAGCGCCGTTTTCGGAGTCGTGCTCCTGTTCTTGTTGTGCGGAGTCGGCTATCTGATTCTCGGCTTCGGCAGCGCTCGTTACGTGGGGCCGGCAGCGGCAACTCCCCAGGCGCGAGCGGCAGGCGCGTAATCCGAAAGCAGCGCTGCTACCGGAACCACCGATTAGCTGCCGTGCGGCTAGGCGTTGATCGCCATACCGAACACCGCGTTGGCGGCGTCCAGCATCGCCTCTGACAATGTCGGATGCGCGTGGAAGATGTTGGCCAGCTCTTCTGCCGTGCATTCCATCTCCAGCGCTACGACGGATTCCGCTATCAGCTCGGTAGCGTTTGGCCCGATGATGTGTACGCCCAGGATCTCGCCGTATTTCGCATCGGTGACAATCTTGACGAAGCCTTCATGCTGACCCACGATACTGGCCCGTGAATTCGCGGTGAAGGGAAATTTGCCAATCTTGACTTCGTAGCCTTGTTCCTTCGCCTTCGCCTCGCTCAGCCCCACACTACCAATCTCTGGATGGCAATAGGTGGCGTTTGGAATGCGCCGCGGGTTGATCTTCTTCACCGGCTTCCCTGCGATGTGGGTGACGGCGACGATGCCTTCCATTGCGCCGGAGTGCGCCAGTTGCGGATACCCCGCAACAATATCGCCGATGGCATAAACCCCCGGCTCGGCGGTCCGCATAAAACCGTCAACCTTCACGAAGCCGCGCTCCACTTCAACCTTCGTCTTCTCGATGCCGACGCTCTCCGTACGCGGTGCGCGGCCAATGGCGACCAGCACCTTCTCAGCTTCAATCTTCTGCTGCTTCCCATCGGCCGTGAAGGTTACGCTAACGCCAGTCCTCGTTTTGTCGACGGTCTCAACTTTCGCATTCACAAATCCGTTGATGCCGCGCTTGCGGAAAACCCGCATCAGCTCTTTGGAAATATCTTCGTCTTCCACCGGCACATAACGCGGCAGCATCTCCAGGATGGTTACGTCTGTCCCGAACGACTTGTAGATGCTGGCGAATTCGACTCCCACGGCACCTGAGCCGATGACGATCAGGGACTTCGGGATTTGGTTCAGACTGAGCACCTCGATATTGGTCAATATCTGCGAGTCCGGTTTCATGCCGTTCAGCATGCGCGCGACAGAGCCGCTCGAAAGGATCACGTGCTTAGCTTTGACGGCGTTCTGCTGGCCCCCTTCGATGGCAACGGTATGAATGCCGCCACTGGCTGGTCCCGTCAGCTTCCCGTAGCCGCGAATCACATCTACCTTGTTCTTGCGCATGAGGAAGGTCAGCCCTTTGGCGTGCTTGTCGACGATACCCTGCTTGCGCTTCTGGATCGCGCCCCAATTCAGCGTCACAGCGGCTGTGTTCTCCAGGCCCAGCTCCGGGCCTTCTTTGACGTGATCGTAAACTTCGGCGTTGAACAGCAGTGCTTTGGTCGGGATGCAGCCCACATGGAGGCATGTGCCGCCTAGTACGTTGTCTTTCTCGATGAGGGCCGTCTTCAGGCCTAACTGTCCGGCGCGAATCGCGGCGGTATACCCGGCAGGCCCGCTGCCGATAATGGCTACGTCATAGATGGTTTCTGGCAAGTGCGTACTCCAGTTCTGCTGGTGATGAATCGGATGATTGCCCGTCCAGCTAAGCCGGAAGGCGCGCTGCGGCGACGCATCTTCCGCGAGGCCCGTCTGATTGGTACAAGGGCGACTGGCAAATAGATGATTGTAAATCACGGTAGGACGCAGGGGCGGGCCGCACCTATACGCCGAATAATCAGTGCTATTCTGGGCGTAGTCTCCCATGAAGCGCGTCGTAGAAGAACCAACAGTTGCAGCCGAAAATACGGCGCCACCGCGTCGTCTGGGGGTGCGGCTGGTGGGGAATGCGCTGTTTGTTCTGCTCATCATTGTTGCCGCTGTCGCCGGCACTCTTTCCGGGCTTCTCCTGGTCTATTCCACCGATCTCCCGCAGGTCACGGAACTCGAGCACTACCGTCCCAGCACGATCACGCAACTCTACGATGACCAGAACCGTGTTATCGGCCAATTCGCGCTGCAACGCCGCGTGATTGACGGCTACAACGATTTTCCCAAGGTGCTGCGTGACGCGCTGATCTCCACCGAGGACAAGGAGTTCGAGAAGCATTGGGGCGTCGACGTGTGGCGCGTGTTCGGCGCGGCCTGGCGCGACATCATGCTCGACAGCCGCGCCCAAGGCGCCTCCACGCTAACCATGCAGCTGGCGCGCAACCTGTTTCTTTCGCCGGACCGCAACTTCCGCCGCAAGATGCAGGAAGTGATGCTATCGATCCAGATCGAGCGCCGCTTCACCAAGCCGCAAATCTTCACCCTCTACGCCAACCAGATTTATCTCGGCCACGGAGTGTACGGATTCGAAGCCGGTGCAAACTACTACTTCAGCAAGAAAGCTAAGGATCTGACGCTCGAGGAAGCCGCCCTATTGGCGGGCCTTCCCAAGGCGCCAAATTACTATTCCCCCCTCAACAATCCCGAGCGCGCGCTGCGCAGGCGCAATCTGGTGATCAACAACATGCTCGAGGATGGGAAGATCACCGCAGCCGAAGCTCAGCGGGCGAAGAGCGCGCCCCTGCAACTGAAGCTGCAAGCCGAGCCAAACGACATTGCGCCATATTTTGTCGAGGAGATCCGCCAGTATTTGGAGAAGAAGTACGGCGCCGAGGAGGTTCATGAAGCCGGATTGCGAGTATATACCGGCCTCGATCTGGAGATGCAGCGTGCTGCGCAACGGGCCGTGCGCGATGGCCTCGCCGCTTATGAGCGCCGGCATGGATGGAAGGGCAATCTGCTGAACGTGATAGCCAATGGCGAGTCGCTCGCGAGCTATCGCAATGTTGATTGGGACAGCGCGATACAACCGGGCAGCTACATGCATGCGCTGGTCACGGAAGTTGAGCCAATGGCCGCGACCATCAGGTTCGGCAACTATGAGGCGCGGCTGGGGCCAGAGGAGATAAAGTGGACGCGCTACAAATCACCCCGGGAGTTTCTGACCGCGGGCGACATTGTGTATGTGAAGGTTGACGAGCTGAACGGGGCTGCGAGTCGCGTCTCGTTGGAGCAGGAATCGGGAGTGCAGGGAGCGCTGCTGGCGCTGGACAACGCCAGCGGCGACGTGAAAGCGATGGTCGGCGGGCGGGATTTCGAGCAATCGAAGTTCAACCGCGCAACACAAGCGCTGCGCCAGGTCGGCTCGTCGTTCAAGCCATACATCTACACGGCTGCGATTGATCAGGGCCTCACGCCTGACGACACCGTGCTCGATGCGCCAATCACGTTCAACACAGCCTCCGGCCCGTACACGCCGCACAATTATGACGGCAAATTTGAAGGCGTCATTACCTTTCGCCACGCCCTTGCCGAGTCGCGCAACATCCCGGCGCTCAAGGTCACCGAGCGAATCGGCGGCATCAAGACGGTCATCGACTACGCGCGCAGATTCGGCATCACCTCGCCGCTCCTGCCATACTTGCCGGTTGCGCTGGGTGCGGCGGACATCACGCTGGCTGAACAGACGGCTGCCTTCACCGCATTCCCTGATGACGGCGTGCGGGTTACGCCGCGCTATATACGCAAGGTCACCGACTACGATGGGCGTGTGCTGGAGGAGAACTATCCGGAAGTCCATGACGTGGTGAGCGCGCGCACGGCGCGCATCATGGTCAGCATGTTGCGCGAGGTCGTACTGCACGGGACCGGGTATTCGGCCAGCAAGCTGAACCATCCGCTGGGAGGGAAGACAGGCACCACCAATGACTTCACCGACGCGTGGTTCGTCGGCTTCTCGCCCTCGCTGACCTGCGGTGCGTGGGTGGGTTACGACGAGAAGAAGACGCTAGGCAACAAGGAAACTGGAGCCGTGGCCGCGCTGCCCGTCTGGATTGATTTCATGCGCGTTGCGCTCGAAGGACGCGAGTCTGAAGATTTCGCTGCGCCACCGCCCACTACGCCGACCGCAGTTGCGCAGAAAGTCGAGAAGCCCGAAAGCCCGGCGGGCGACAGCGAGGCCCACTGATGCTGCGCTTCTTTCGATTTCTGCTGCGCGGGTTGGTGCTGGTTGTAGTATTCATGGCCTCGGCCCTGCTGGCCATGCGCTTCGCTATCCATGGCCGGCAAACGACAATCCCCAAGGTCGTCGGGCTCACGCAGTCGCAAGCGGAGCGCTTGCTGAGCGACCACGGACTGGTACTAGAGGAAGGAGACCGCTACTTCAGCTCGGATGTTCCGCAGGGCCGGGTGATGTCGCAGGTGCCAGTGCCGGGTATGGAGGTGCGCCGCGGATGGCATGTGCGCGTCGCTGCGAGCATGGGCCCACAGCGCGTAGTCATCCCCGACCTCATCGGCAACAGCGAACGCGCTGCGGAAATCAATATCCGCCGCCGCGGGCTGGAGCTGGGCAGCATCGCTATGGCCACAATCCCCGGTGCCTCCATCGATCAGATTGTGGCGCAGAGTCCGCCCGCCAATGCGGTTAACGTCTCGGAACCAAAGGTAAGTTTTCTGCTTGCCGCGCCGGGAGACCGGCCGTCATTTGTGATGCCTGACATTCTAGGGCAGAGCGAAGATGCCGCGATTGATGAAATCGTGAATGCTGGATTGCGCGTCGCGGGCATCTCAACGCAATCGCCCCCGCCGGCGGAGGGTAGCGCATCGCAATCCGTCCCGACCGGCACACGGATGGTGGTGAAGACCGCCCCCGCCGCCGGACAAAGAGTGTTCCTGGGACAGGGTATTGCGTTGGAAGTAACTCAATAGCGTGCCCGCTCATCCTTCGTAGACGATGTTTCCACCAACGATCGTCGCTACGGCGCGGCCGGTGAAACTCCATCCATCGAATGGCGTGTTCCTCGACTTAGAGAGCGATTGCGAGGCATCAAAGGTCCAGCTCTGATTCGGATCAAAGATGGTCACGTCGGCATGAGCGCCCTTTGTCAGCGTGCCACGTCCGGTCAGCCCGAAGACCTTCGCAGGATTCGTCGACATCAGCTCGACGATGCGCCACAGCGACAGCTTGAAATGATGATGCAAGACGGTCAGCACGATCGGCAGTGCGGTCTCCAGGCCGGTGATGCCGAAGGCAGCGCGCTCGAACTCGACCTGCTTCTCGTGAAAGGCGTGCGGCGCGTGATCGGTGGCGATCGCATCGACGGTGCCGTCGAGGATCCCCTCAATCAGCGCCTCACGGTCAGCGGTCGAACGCAGCGGCGGATTCATTTTGCAGTGCGTATTGAACTCGCCCACGTTTTCGTCGATGAGGGTAAAGTGGTGCGGCGTGACCTCCGCCGTCACCCGCAGCTTCTGTCTCTTGGCCGCACGGACAGTTTGCAGCGCCTCTTGCGTCGAGAGATGTGCGACGTGCAGATGACCGTTTGTTGCGCGTGCGAGCGCGATGTCGCGCTCAACCACACTCGCCTCAGCGGAGTTCGACATGCCATGCACGCCCAACCGAAACGAGGTCGCGCCATAATTCATGGAGCAGCCAACGGTCACGCGCGTGTCTTCCGCGTGCTGCACAACCGGCATCTTGAGCCTTGCGGCATTCTTGAGCGCTTCACGCATCAGGCGGTCGTCCAGGATCGGTTTTCCATCATCGGTGAACGCGACCGCGCCGGCTTTTTTGAGCGCGGCAAACTCGGTCAGCTTCTCGCCCCCGCTGCCCACGGTTGCGGCCGCGATGGGGAAGACATTTACCAGCGCTCCTCGTTCCGGCGCCTGCATCCAGGCTGTGATCTCCGGCGAGTCGTTCACCGGCGACGTATTGGGCATGGCGCAGACCGATGTGAATCCTCCTGCCGCCGCCGCTGCTGTGCCGCTCGCAATCGTTTCTTTGTGGCGCTGTCCGGGCTCACGCAAATGGACGTGTAAATCAACCAGCCCCGGCGCGACAATGTAGCCACGGGCATTGAAGGTTCGCTCGGCTTGTCCGCGCAGCTTGCCGGGAGCAGCAATCGCGGCCACGCGTCCATCGCGCAGCAGCAGGTCCATCGTCTGGTCGATACCGGACCCGGGATCGATCACATGACCGCGTTCGATGAGCAGGGATTCCATCTTCATCTTGCTCCCAGCACCATCGCTAATATCGCCATGCGGGTCTTCACACCATTGCGTACTTGTTCGTGAATGCACGATTGCGGGCCGTCGGCCACTTCGCTGGTAAGCTCCATTCCACGGATGACCGGCCCAGGATGCATGAGGATGGCGTCCGGCTTCGCGAGCTTCATTCGCTGCGGCGTCACCTGATAATTTGCGATGTAGTACTCCACGCTATGATGCTGCGTCAGCCGCTCTTTTTGAACCCGCAGCGCCATCACCACGTCAGCTCCCTGCAACGCAGCATTCAGGTTGTGGCTCACCATCACTCCCGGCGCAAGCGTGGCCGCAACTTCGGGTACGAAGTCTTCAGGTCCGCAGAAAATCACTTCTGCGCCGAAGCGCGACAGCAGCTCGGCGTTGGAACGCGCCACTCGGCTGTGATAAACGTCGCCAACGATCACTACCCGTAGCCCGCGAAGCTTTGTCTTGTGATTGAGAATGGTCAGCGCATCGAGCAACGCCTGTGATGGGTGCTGGTGCATTCCGTCACCGGCATTCACCACCGGTACCGACATGTAACGCGAAAGCAAATGCGCCGAGCCGCTGTTCGGATGCCGCATGACGATCACGTCCGCCCCGATGCACTCGACCGTCCAGCCCGTGTCGATCAGCGATTCGCCTTTTTCGATACTGGATGATGTTGCCGTAACCAGCGTCGTGACCACACCCAAGGCCTTGGCGGCAAATTCGAACGAAGTGCGGGTGCGGGTCGACGCTTCGTAGAAGAGCAGCACAACGCGTTTGCCGCGCAACAGGTGCGACGGACGGTTGGGATCCATGCGCCGGGCCAGCGCCAGGATCGATTCAATCTGTTCGGTCGTTAGCTGGTTAATGCTCAGCAATGAACGCAGCGGCTTCATTGGGCTTCGGGCATCCGCTCCAGCAACAGCACCTTGTCGGCGCCGTCGCTCTCCTGCAGCTTCACCTCAATGATCTCGTCGGACGTGGTCTGAATGGTGCGGCCCACAAAACTCGCCTCAATCGGCAGTTCGCGATGACCGCGATCGATGAGCACGCAAAACTGAATGCGCCGCGGCCGTCCGTGATCGAATAGCGCGTCCAGGGCGGCGCGTGCCGTGCGCCCCGTATACAGCACGTCGTCAACCAGGACAATGTCCTTGCCCTGAATGTCGAATTCCATTGTGCTCTGCTTTACCTCGGGGTGATGCCCGAGAGTCGATAGATCGTCGCGATACAGGGTGATGTCGAGCGTCCCCACCGGCACCTGAGTTTTCTCGATGCGGCCCAGGACCTTTGCCAGGCGCTGCGCCAGCGGCACTCCGCGACGCATAATCCCCACCAGCCCGAGATTTTCAACGCCGTTATTCTTCTCGACGATCTCGTGTGCCAGGCGGACCAGCGTGCGCTCGATCTCCGAAGCTGACAGGAGCTGTGACTTTTCGCGAACGTTGTGAGACTGCGTGGAGACCTTCGTCATGCCGCTCGCATGATACGCAAAGCTTCAGCCGTGGGGCAACTACGGACGAAGGTTTGTGATCCGGTGAACAACCCTGTGTGATCGCCGGAGCAAGACGTCAGCGGAATTCACGCCGCTGTCCAAGCATCGAAGCTCCCAACGCACCACCGGCGGCAGTAAGCATTACGAAGACAGCGCCGAAGATTAAGAGAACCAGCACGATCATCGTAGCCGCGCCTTGCGGCGTGCTCATCCAGTCGACCATGTTCTGCATCATCTGTTGCACCTTGGGATCGCCGGCGTTCGCCATTTGCTTTTGCATCTGCTCTTCCATTTCACGACGGAAGTTGCCGCCGTTATGCAGCAGGACCAAAGAAATCGTAGAGACGACGCCGTTCACCACAAATCCAAAAACTCCGGCAAGAGCGCCAAGTTTCATTCCCATGCCCGGAGTGATCTGCGCTCCGGGTACTTGTCTGCGGTAGAGCGCAACCGATGCCGCGCCGGCACCCAGCATCCAAAGCAGACAGCCGATCGAGACAAAGGGGATGGCGGTCAGGACCGCAGCACCAACGCCGCTCAGCAACGCACCTTTCCATGCCAACTCCCACTGAATCGCTCCCCGCTGTGGCGCATATGAGACACCTGCCTGCGCCCAGTAGTTCGGCGGCGTAGATTGCGGCTGGGGGACGGCCTGTCCCGAAAGATCCCCAGCAGCTGGAACTTGCGCCTCGCCCTCAGGTGGAATGACTCGAATCTGCGGCGCGCCGCAATGCGGACAAAAAGCAGCGTTTTCCGGGATGTCAGCTTGACAGCGATAGCAGGGATGTTCCACTGCGCTCACGCCTTCCGGCTTTCCTTCAGTTTCTTCGACTTTGTCTCTACACCCCGGGCCAGCTTTTCCTTGTACGCCTCAAGCTTCCTCGCGACTTCCTGGTCAGACAAGCCGAGCATCTGCGCCGCGAGAATGCCGGCGTTCGTTGCGCCCGGCTTTCCAATAGCAACCGTCGCCACGGGAATTCCCGCCGGCATCTGCACCATCGCGAGCAGCGAATCGAGACCCTGCAGCGATGTCGACGGGATAGGAACGGCGATGACCGGCAGTGTGGTTTCCGCGGCAATCACTCCAGCCAAATGAGCCGCGCCGCCCGCTCCGGCAATGACTACCTTCACGCCGCGAGGCTTCAATCGGCGCGAGTATTCGCTGGTGCGCGCCGGCGAGCGGTGGGCCGATGTAATGTCGATCTCGTAAGGAATTTCGAATTCAGCGAGCATCTTTGCCGCTTCATTCATGATCTCGAGGTCGGAGTCGCTGCCCATGACGATGGAGACAACAGGCTTCTTATCCATTCCGTATTTCCTAGTGTCGAATTTTCCTATGCTCGCTGAAGGCAAGCCCCTAAACCGACGATTACCACGACACCCACTCCCTTCGCATCGCAAGCCTTGCCTCGGATCATCTCCCTGTCCGTAGATGCTTCAGCCCGCGCGCAGCGATGTCCTTGCGGTAATGCATACCTTCGAAGCGAATCTTCATCACCGCGTCGTAGGCACGCTCCACTGCCTCGGGCAGGTCCTTGCCGCGAGCAGTCACGCCCAACACGCGCCCGCCCGAGCTGTAGTACGCACCATCGCGCGGGTTTGTACCCGCGTGAAAGACCTTCACTCCATACATCCGGTCAGCCTCTTCAATGCCGGTGATCAGCTTGCCGGCCTCGAAGGCGCCCGGATATCCGCCCGACGCCATCACCACGCAAACAGCAGGATCCGGCGACCAGCGGAAATGGCCCTCGCTGGCACGACCTGCGATCGAGGCTTCAATCGCCACGAGCAGATCGCTTTCCATCCGCATCATGATTGGCTGCGTCTCGGGATCGCCGAAGCGGCAGTTGAACTCCAGTACCATCGGGCCGCGCGCCGTCATCATGATGCCGCAATACAGGATGCCCTTGTACTCCGCCCCTTCTGCCCGCATGCCCGCGATGACCGGCCGCGCGATGTGCGCCATCAGCCAGTCGCTCATCTGCCCGTCGACGATCTGGTCGGTGGAATACGCTCCCATACCGCCGGTGTTCGGCCCTTGGTCGTTATCGAAGGCACGCTTGTGGTCCTGGGTAGCGACCAGTGGAACCACCCTCTCGCCGTCACTCATCACCAGGAACGATAGCTCCTCGCCTTCGAGGCATTCCTCGAGCACTACGCGACTGCCGGCCTCCCCCAGCGTCTTGCCCGCAAGCATCTCTTCGGCTACTCGCTGGGCGTCATCTTTGGACTGCGCAATCACAACGCCTTTTCCCGCCGCCAAGCCATCCGCCTTGACCACCACCGGAGTGTGAAAAAGCTTGAGGGCTTCGCGAACTTCGTCCGCGCTGGTGCACACTGAGTACTTCGCCGTTGGGATACGGTACCGCTGCATGAACTCCTTGGCGAAGCTTTTGCTCGATTCCAAGCGGGCGGCAGCGCTCGTGGGGCCGAAGATGGGCCAGCCACGACTCTGGAATTCATCGACGATGCCCAAGGTCAGGGGCAGCTCCGGGCCAACTACTGTGAGATCAGGGTTGAGTCGCACTGCAAGCCGCACCAGCGAGTGGACGTCCTTGAGGTTCGAAGAAACGCACTCCGCGTCGGCAGCAATGCCCCCATTACCCGGGGCGCAGTAGAGCTTGGTGACGCGCGGCGACTGCCGCAGCTTCCAAACCAGCGCGTGCTCGCGACCACCGCTGCCGAGGACCAGGACTTTCATAGACGAGCCGCGCTCCGGTTCATAGCGCCTACGCTACCGGGTGGAGCACGCCTTCAGGCGTGCATTTTTCTGAGCAGTCAGGATCGCGCTTTAGCGCCTTGAGGTAAGGCCCTGCATCACTTCAGCGGCTAAAGCCGATTGGTTATCCAATCACAACTGCACCGCTGAAGCGGTGCTCCACCCGGCATCTTTAGATTCAATACGAAAGCAAAGGAAAGAGTAGGGGTGCTGCGGCACGGCTGTCAAACACAGACGCCGGAGGATCAGGGGCGCGGAGTTGAGAGAAGGTCGAACACCCCGGTATTCGGGTCGGCTGCGGTCACAGTCCCGCTGCCGATGTCGTAGACCCAGCCGTGCAACTCGAGCTCTCCCCTGCCCAACCGCGCCTCAACCGACGGGTGCGTCTTCAGATTTTCGAGCTGCACCAGCACGTTGTATTCGGTCAGCAATCGCAACTTCTCTTCTTTGGAGGCATTGGGACGGTCACGCAGCAGCCACTCGCGCGCGCCAAGCGAGTACCGCATCCAGCTTTGCACTGCTGGCATTCCGGCAGCCTTTTCCGGATCGAGCAGCGCCTTGATGACGCCGCAATCCGTGTGCCCGCAGACGATGATCAGCGGCACATGCAGCGCCTGGATGGCGAACTCTACGCTGGCGGTAACTCCGCCGACATGATCGCTGTATCTCGGAGCGATGTTGCCGGGAGTGCGTTCGATAAAGACTTCGCCAGGTTCGGTCTGCATCAGCAGGTTAGGAACGATGCGCGAGTCGGCACAGGTGAAGAACATCGCGATGGGCTGTTGCTGATGTTCAAGCTCATGGAACAGCTTGCGGCGCGCGGGAAAAACTTCTCGCTGGAATTTCCCCACGCCGTCGACGATTTTGGCCAGCGCTTCTTGACTCTTCACCGTTGTCTCCGTTCCAAATGCCCTACCGAATCTGTGTTTTTACCACGGAGCACACGGGGCGCGCAGATAAATTCAAAGCACTTTTTTCCGTGCGCTCTGTGGTCTCCGTGGTGAACTCACGTTCGTGGTTCCTAACATCAGCTCTCGTTGCAACGACCCTGCTAGACTGAACCCTCAATGTCAGAAGCCACCAACTCGTTGGCCCGCGCCTCTTCCGCCTATCTACGCTCGGCCATGCATCAGCCAATCCAGTGGCATGAGTGGGGCGACGAAGCCTTCGCCACCGCACAGCACGAGAACAGGCCGATCCTGCTCGACATCGGCGCGGTCTGGTGTCACTGGTGTCACGTGATGGACCGCGAGTCGTACGAAAACGCCGAGACGGCCGAGATCATCAATCGTGAATTCATTCCCGTCAAAGTTGATCGCGACGAGCGGCCCGACGTGGACAGTCGGTATCAGCTCGCCATCTCGGCCATTTCGGGCACTGGCGGCTGGCCGCTCACGGTTTTTCTCACGCCCGAAGGTCGCCCGTTTTATGGAGGAACGTATTTCCCTCCAGTCGATCAGTGGGGGCGCCCCAGCTTCAAGAAGATTCTGCTCGCCATCGCCGACGCCTACCGCGAGCGGCGCGACGAGGTGCTGAAGTCTGCGGACGAAGCTATGGGCGTACTGGCTAATGCGGAGAACTTCGCTGGCCGCTCAACCGAGATTTCGCCGCGCGTTGTCGACATCATGGTGCAATCGGCGCTTCCGATCTTCGACGAAAAGAACGGCGGCTTCGGCTCGGCACCCAAGTTTCCCCATCCCGCCGCACTCGATCTGCTGATGGACTGGTACTCGCGCACCGGCGAGGAACGTGTCGCCACTGTCGTAACCACGACGTTGACCAAGATGGCGCGTGGCGGCGTCTACGACCAGCTCGCGGGCGGCTTTCATCGCTATTCGGTAGACGAGCACTGGACGGTGCCGCACTTCGAAAAGATGTCGTACGACAATTCGGAGCTGCTGAAGAACTACGTGCACGGATACCAGGTCCTCGGCTTCGAGTTCTACGCTCACGTCGCGCGCGACATCATCCGCTGGATGGACGAGTGGCTCAGCGATCGCGAGCATGGCGGATTTTACGCGTCGCAGGATGCCGACATCAGTCTCGACGACGATGGCGACTACTTCACATGGACGCGTGATGAGGCCAAAGCCGCACTCAGCGAAGAGGAATTCGAGGCCGCCGCGCTCCACTATGACATTGAAGCTGCGGGCGAGATGCACCACAATCCGGCGAAGAACGTCCTATGGGTGCGCGCGCTGCCGGAAGAAGTCGCATCGCGGCTGGGAATCGAGAACAGTAAGGCGCTCGACCGGCTCGCCTCGGCAAAGACAAAGCTGTACTCCACCCGGCTAAAGCGCCCGACACCTTTCGTCGACAAAACCCTTTATGTAAGCTGGAACGCCCTCTGCGTCTCAGCATACTTACAGGCTGCCCAGGTGCTCAGCCTTGACGACGCGCGCCAGTTCGCGTTGCGCTCTCTGGACCGCATTCTCTCGCAGGCATGGGAGGAAGAACGCGGCCTGGCGCACGTCATCGCCTATGCGGATCAACCACCCCAACAAGTCCAAACGCGAGACTTGCTGGGGGCCCCGGGCCAGAACGCGGACAAGCGCTTCATCCGCGGCATGCTGGACGACTACGCCTTTACTGCGCTGGCTGGTCTCGACGCATACGAAATCACGGGCGACGTGAGCTACTTTAACTTTGCGCGGCGCATCGCCGATCAGATGATTCGCCGCTTCGCCGACACTACCAGCGGCGGTTTCTTCGATACCGAAGCTTCCCTTGAAGAGAAGCTGCAGCTAGGGGCGCTATCGGCGCGACGCAAGCCATTTCAGGACGCGCCCACTCCTGCTGGCAACCCCAGTGCCGCAATCGCGCTGCTGCGGCTGCACCCGTACACCGGCGACAACAGCTATCGCGACCTGGCGCAGAAGACGCTGGAGGTGTTCGCTGGCGCAGCCGAGCAGTTCGGCATCTACGCCGGGACGTACGGGATCGCAGCGACCTGGCTTTCTCGGCCCCACATCCAGGTCGTGGTCGTTGGAGAAGATGAGATTGCCGCTGCCCTGCTGAAAGCCGCAGTTGCACCGTTCGCAGTGAACAAGTCGGTCGTCCACCTCACCGACAGCGAAGCCGTTGCCCAGAACCTTCCGCCGGTATTGGCGGAGACGATCCCAAACCTGCCCGCGCGCAAGGAAAAGAAGTCGATAGCGGTCATCTGCACGAATTTCGCGTGTCAGCCGCCGGTGGACAATCCGGAAGAGTTGTCGTCGATGTTACGCCGCACCATAGCCGCAACCTGAATTGCGCCTCAAAACTCCAGATGCAGCCGGACTCCCAGCACGGTGAACGGCCCGCGCGCGCGGTTCATGCCGGGATTGTTGATGTGCTGCACATCCGGTCCCACGAACAGCCCACGCCAAACGTGCGCCGTATAGAACATCTCCTCGATGGTTTCGCGCCCATAGTTGATCGCACCGTCGCCCAGCACGAATCCCAGCCCTCCGTAACCAAGGTACTGCTGGTGCGCCTTGGAGAGCCCGCTCGACACGAACGCCGCGCCCGCCCGATCAAGATTTCGATGCCAATGCGTTCCGCGCGCATAGACGCCGAGCTCGATACCCTCATTGTCCTCCGTATACGCGAATGACTCGTGCTTGCCTTCATTCCATCCCCAGCGACCGAAGACGTAAGCGTTCCCCACGAACTCCTGCTCGAAGTTGAAGCCGAAACCGTACTTTATGGTCCCCTGCTTCCTCGTCGCCGTCACGTCCGGCGTGGGCGTCACATGATTGAGGAAGAGTGCGACGGACTCTTCATAGTTACCCATATTCGCATGATTGACGTAGCTCAGCAGGCGAATGGTGGTGTCCCTGTTTCTTAGGAGGTGGGGACGAAGCTCCAGTTCGACGTTCTCGGCCCGGGCGCGCGCCACGTCGGCGTCAAGATTGGGCCCGTTGGCGACTTTGGGCATCAGCGTTTCGGCGAACCGCAGGGCCCAGTTGCGCTCGTCCAACTCGATGATCGCGCCGATGGTGTAGCCACGCGTATCGGCAGCGTAGTCGTACGCCCCGTTGTTGTCGATCACCCAGTTCAGAAACTGGTAATGGCTGTCAGTACCTCCAACATTGTTGTCGAAAAAGTCAGCCAGCGAAAATTTGCCGAAACGAAAAGTGAGCCGCTTTGCCGGTAGCTGCGTCGGTAGGGAAAAAGGCGTCCGCTCGGACTCCACCATCTCTCCCGATAATGGCACAATCTGCTGCCAAAACAGCCGCGCAATATAAGGCTGCTGGCCGATGCTGGGATTGCGCACCACATCCAGATTGACGAAGCCCGCTAATCCCAAGGCGGCGCTCAGGCCGCTGCCGCCGGTCTCTTCCACATCGAGGTAGAGCTGTGAGCTGGGCGTGAATTCGTATCCCAGAAACAGCGTCAGCACGCGCGAGAGCGCATTGTCCGGCTTGTTCTTGAAGCTGTTCCTGCCACTGTACTGGGCGTAGAAGCTTCCATTCGCTTGGAAGATAAAGTTCGCCTGGCCGGAGACCCACCACTTCGTGGTCTGCGAATGCTCGAAAAATGTCCCCGGCGGTTGCGGAGCGTCAGGCACGGGGTTTAAAGAGGGTGGACTCTCCTGCGCCAGGGCGGCAATGTTGAACACCGCCAGCCACACCAGCCACGGCAGGAGGAGGCGGCATTGGGGTAGTGAAATTGGTCGACCCATCAAAATTATGCCAGGTTTCCAATTGTTGAAATTGAAATTCAATTTCAATCAGACAGAGTGCTGTTCGCTGCCGCCGTGACTTTCGTCACAGACGAAGGTGGCCCAGTTTAACCTTTTGGCTTCGTCGAGACGCCAAGTCCCCTTCAAAGTAAACTATAGTTTTCTTACAATTTGGTTAACCGCGATCAGGTTGAAACCCAACAAACAAGAAGGAAGGGTACTGGTTTTGACAGCCTCGAAGGGCAACTCTAGAATTGGAGTGGCTGGGCGGGTTCACGTCCGGCCTTTTACTTGAGAGGCGGGGAACAGACCTCTCGTCCTCCTGGCGGAAACCGGTTCCGCTAATGTCGACGGCAGGCGCAAGCTGCCGTGAAGCCCTCCTCGCTGTATGTCCGATGGTTTGGCGGTGTAGCTCAGGTGGTTAGAGCGA